>NZ_CM174506.1:0-4784290 GCF_057840185.1 Pseudarthrobacter sp. KH_020_B | reverse complement strand
CAATCAGTTCCTCAAAACTTGCGTGTCTGCATTACGTGCAGCCCCAAGTCCCGAACCAGGATGCTGGTTCAGCTTCATCCACAGGGTTATGCACAGTCCGTGGATAATCGGCTACTGAGCCACTCTAGGGGATCAAAAGGCCAGAAGATAGCTGGGAAGTAGCTTGTGGATAATTACACCGTTGTGGTTCGAAAACAGGCCTTGTGAGCCACTTCATCCACAGGCTGTGGGGCCAGGTTAACCACAGCCGGGGACAGGGACCCAGGGGTTCTCCGGTTTGACTCTGGCAGGCATTTTGCCCTAACGTTGTGAAGTCCTTTGTGTACGCTTTTTGGCCCCATCTGAATCTCTCCGACGCACCGCGTTTGAGCAGCCGGGGGAAGCGTGCATATACAAAACTTAGCGTCGGCCAGTTCTTCCCCTTTTACTGATCGGGTGGGCGCACCTTTGATCCACTGGAGTAACTAACGTGAGCAAGCGGACTTTTCAGCCGAATAACCGCCGTCGAGCCAAGAAGCACGGCTTCCGCCTTCGTATGCGTACCCGTGCCGGCCGCGCCATCCTGGCAGCCCGTCGTGGCAAGGGCCGCACCGAACTGTCGGCCTAGATAACTGACTCGTCGGTCAACTTTTCTTTGCGAGTTTAAGGTGCTGGCCACCCGCAACCGTTTGAGGACTGCAACCGATTTTTCAACAACTGTACGTTCCGGTGTCCGCAATGGACGCCGGAACGTAGTGTTATATGCGGCAGCTATTGCTGCCGACGAACCCAGCCGGATCGGGTTCATCGTTTCCAAAGGTGTCGGGAACGCTGTGGTCAGGAACCTCGTTAAGAGGAGACTGAGGGAAGCCGGTGCTGCCTCGCTGCGCGAGTACGGTACCGGGTTCGCCATAGTGGTCCGGGCTTTGCCTGCGTCCGCTGCCGCCAGCTGGGATCAACTGCTGGCGGACTACAACGCCGCACTGGAATCAACCATGAGCCGGTTGGGCAGCCGCCTTCCGCGGGCTGCTGTAAACGGTTCAACCGGTACAACACAGGAAGGGACACAGCGTGCGTAAGGTAACTGCCGCCGTCGTCCACTACTTCAAGCCTGTTGCTGCCGCCGTGGGTACGTTCCTCTGGAACCTGCCCCGAAACATTCTTATTCTGCTGCTGATGGCCTACCGCAAGGTGATTTCTCCCTTGTATGGCCAGGTGTGCCGTTTCTTTCCTTCCTGCTCGGCGTACGCCCTTGAGGCGATCACTGTCCATGGGGCAGTCAAGGGCAGCTGGCTTGCGGCCCGTCGCCTTGTGCGCTGCCATCCGTGGAATGCCGGTGGTGTGGACCATGTCCCCGCCGGCCACCGCCACTGGCCCGAACACCGGACCCCCACAATTGTTGTGCTGAACAACCCGGACAAGTACCTGGCTGCTCAGACTGATGGAGAAGGCCGCCTTGCGGCCTGACGAATAGGGATATCGTATGGACTTCTTTGAAACAATCATGTTTCCGTTCAAGTGGCTTGTGTCCATCATCATGGTGGGTTTTCATGAGGGCCTGAGCTCCATCGGCCTGCCGGAAGCTTCCGGCTGGACCTGGACACTGTCCATCATCGGCCTGGTGTTGGTGATCCGGGCCGCGCTGATCCCGGTATTCGTCAAGCAGATCAAGGCCCAGCGCGGCATGCAGCTCCTGCAGCCGGACCTGAAGAAGCTGCAGGACAAGTACAAGGGCAAGACCGACCAGCTCTCCCGCCAGGCAATGGCGCAGGAGCAGATGGCCATGTACAAGAAGCATGGAACCAACCCGTTCTCGGCCTGCCTGCCCATGCTGATCCAGATGCCGTTCTTCTTCGCGCTCTTCCAGGTTCTGTCCGGCATCACGGCCGCCCGTACCCAGGGCAAGACCATGGGTGCCATGAGCCACGAGCAAGTGGTCCAGTTCGATGATTCAAGCATTTTTGGTGCCCCGCTTTCGGCAACCCTGCTTCACGGCACGCCCCCGGGCGGCAACGTGGTGGCCGTGTGGACGCTATCGATCGTGATGATCCTGGCCATGACGGCCTCGCAGTTCATCACGCAGAAGCAGATCATGGCCAAGAACATGTCTGAAGAGGCCATGGCCAGCCCGTTCATGCGCCAGCAGAAGATGATGCTGTACATCCTGCCCATCGTGTTTGGCGTGGGTGGCATCAACTTCCCCATCGGTGTCCTCATCTACTGGACCACCACCAACCTCTGGACCATGGCGCAGCAGTTCTTCGTCATCCGCCGCATGCCGACGCCGGGATCCCCCGCCGCCAAGGCACTCGCCGAGCGCCGCGCGGCCAAGGGCCTGCCGGCCCTGCCCATCCTGGGCGGGAAAAAGGCCGACGCCGAAGCAGAGGCAGCTGCCGCAGCTGCGATCATCGAGCAAAAGGGACAGCGCGTCCAGCCCCAGCGTAAGAACAGGAAGAAAAAGTAATGTCAGCCGAAAGCACCGAACACGCCCTTTCCGACGAGATCATTGACGATCAGGACGAATCAGCGACTGACGCCGATGCTTCCACCAAGGGATCCGCTGCCAGCCGCCTCGAAGAGGAAGGCGACGTTGCCGCCGACTACCTGGAGGAACTCCTTGATATCGCGGACATCGACGGCGACATAGACATCGAAGTCCGGAACGGCCGCACATACATCTCCATCGTTGCCGAGGACGAAACGGATGGTCTCAACAGCCTCGTCGGCGAAGACGGCGAAGTCCTGGAAGCCCTTCAGGAACTGACCCGGCTTTCTGTCCTCTCCGCAACGGAGAACCGCTCACGCCTGGTGCTGGACATCAACGGCTACCGTCAGCAGCGCGCCGGCCACCTCCAGAAGATCGCCGAGGAGGCGGTAGCTTCAGTCAAGGAGTCCGGTAAAGCCGTGGCACTGGAGCCGATGAGTGCCTACGAACGCAAAATCGTGCACGACGCCGTCGCTGACCTGGGCCTCGTCAGCGAGTCCGAGGGCGAAGGCGCCGGGCGTCACATCGTTGTATCCGCAGACTAGAGAATGCTGAACCGCTAATCATGGTTGACATCACGGCAGCAGAATTGCTGGCGGCCGAGAAGATTTTCGGTGACCGCCTGGACCTGGCCAAACGCTACGTAGAGCACTTGGCCACGTCCGGAACGGAACGCGGGCTGATCGGGCCGCGCGAGATCCCACGGTTGTGGGGCCGGCACGTCCTTAACTGTGCCGTCATCGAAAGCGAGATCGCGCACGGCAGCCATGTTGCCGACGTCGGAAGCGGTGCCGGTCTTCCCGGACTTTGCCTCGCCATCGCGCGGCCGGACCTTCAACTGACACTGATCGAACCGCTGGAACGCCGGGTGATCTGGCTTCAGGAAGTGGTGGACGATCTGGGCCTGACGAACGTCACGGTGATGCGGACCCGCGCGGAACTGGCAGTCGGCATGGTGGACGCTGATGTTGTGACTGCCCGGGCTGTTTCCGCGCTGAGCAACCTCGCCGGCCTGACCATCCCCCTGCTTGCCGGCAAGGGCGAGGTTGTGGCCATTAAGGGACGCAGCGCAGGCGAGGAAATCGAAAAAGCAGCGAAGGTCATCCGGAAACTCGGGGGCGTCCAGACCTCTGTAGTGACTGTCGGTGAAAACCTCCTGGAGGAGCCCACTACGGTGGTACGGATCGTCGTTAACAAGTCCCGAAAGATCTCCTAGTCCGGGCCCGGTGGCCTTGGTCTGCAGGGCGAAGCGGTTAGGCTAGACAACGGCAGCAAAAAGCCGAACGAGAGTGAGTGTGTCCCAGTGACCAGTAGCGAAGCCTCCACACAACGGATACCCCCGTTTGTGTCTTTGGGGTCAGCACGATCAGTTGCTGGCTTGGGCATGGGTTCCGCGCCGGGACGAGGGGAAGGTCACCCGAATCCGCTTGCAGATATGGCAATTCTTGCCTCTGTTTCACGTGAAACAACAACGGGTGGCAGGATCAACGTCATGGACACCATGGACGATTCCAGTCCTATTGCCCGGGAACTGGCGCACGAGACCAGGCGCCGCGAACGGCTGGTTGGCCGGAAACTTCCCAAGCCGGAGAAGACCCGTGTTTTCACGGTGTCCAACCAAAAGGGCGGGGTAGGCAAGACCACCACCACCGTGAACATTGCCGCTGCCCTGGCCGCGGCCGGCCTGAACGTCTTGGTTATTGACATCGATCCCCAGGGCAACGCCTCCACCGCCCTCGGCGTCGAGCACCATGCCGATGTGGACAGCATCTACGACGTCCTGATCAACGATTTCCCGCTTGCCGACGTGGTGGCTCCCTGCCCGGACATCAGCAACCTGATCTGTGCTCCTGCCACGATTCACCTGGCCGGCGCGGAGATTGAGCTTGTCTCGCTTGTGGCCCGTGAACAGCGGCTCCGCAGGGCGATCGATGTCTATGCCAAGACCCGGGCGAAGAACGGCGAAGAACGCCTCGACTACATCTTCATCGACTGCCCGCCGAGTCTCGGGTTGCTGACGGTAAATGCCTTCTGTGCAGCCGGTGAGGTTCTGATCCCCATCCAGTGCGAGTACTACGCCTTGGAAGGCCTCAGCCAGCTCCTCAAAAACATTGAGATGATCCAGAAGCACCTGAATGCCGACCTGGTGGTGTCCACCATTCTCCTCACGATGTACGACGGCCGAACCAACCTTGCAGCCCAGGTGGCAGCGGAAGTACGCCTGCACTTCCCCGAGCAGGTCCTTGGTGCCGTGGTCCCCCGCTCCGTGCGGATTTCAGAAGCCCCGAGCTACCAGCAAACCGTCATGACCTACGATCCTTCCTCCAGTGGCGCCCTGTCTTACCTGGAAGCCGCAGCCGAAATCGCTGAACGCTAGAATCTTCAAGAACTGCAACAACCGGAGTCCGGCAATGCCTGGCTCTTCCATCGGAGGGATTTATCCATGAGCGAAAAGCGACGTGGCCTAGGCCGCGGTCTTGGCGCACTCATTCCAAGTTCCGCCGGTAGTGCGTCGGGCAACGGCAGCGCTGTGTCGCGGCCGGTGGATCTCTTCTTCCCGGAAGGCCGTAAGAAAGTCGCTTCCTCTGACGATGTTTCGGGGAATGGTGGTGGAGCTTCGGATGCTTCCGCATCTTCCGAGGCGGTTGCTTCCGAGTCGGTTTCGCCGGGTCAGGCCAACGACGCATCGGTAACGAAGAAAGCAGCCACGCCGAGAACCTCCTCCCCCGCGAAGGCGCCCGCCAAGGCAGCCGACAAGCCGCCGGCCGCAAAATCTCCGGCCAAGGCTCCTGCGGAAGCTCCGGCAAATGGCCGTACAGCTGTATCGGCGGTGGACGGTGCGCGCGCTCCCGAAGACGCCGTGACAGGCGTGTTTGTATCCGAGGCACCTGAAACCCAGAGCAGTACGCCGGATAACGGCGTTGATCTTGTGGAAGTCCCCGGCGTGCGCTTTGCCGAGATTCCGGTCACCGACATCCATCCGAACCGTAAACAGCCCCGCTCAGTCTTCGATGATGATGACATGGCGGAGCTCATCCACTCCGTGCGCGAAATCGGCGTCCTCCAGCCAATTGTGGTTCGTACTTCAACCGAAGAGGGTGGAGAACCGTACGAGCTGGTGATGGGTGAGCGTCGCTGGAGGGCAGTACAGGCGGCCGGGATGGCGACCATCCCTGCCATCGTCCGGGACACCACGGATGACGACCTCCTCAGGGACGCACTGTTGGAGAACCTGCACCGCAGCCAGTTGAACCCGCTCGAAGAGGCGGCGGCCTACCAGCAGTTGCTCGAAGACTTCGGAACCACTCACGAGCAGCTTGCGGACCGCATTGGCCGTTCACGTCCCCAGGTTTCGAACACGCTGCGTCTGCTCAAACTTCCGCCCCTGGTTCAGCGTCGTGTGGCGGCCAGCGTTCTTTCCGCTGGCCACGCGCGTGCGCTGCTCGCCCTGCCGGATGCAGCAGCCATGGAACGCCTCGCCCAGAAGATCGTGGCCGAAGGCATGTCTGTTCGGGCAACCGAAGAAGCCGTGACTCTTTACCAGGACCCCGCGAAGCCTGCCAAGAACAACATCCCTCGTCCGGGAGCCCGCCACGAGCGACTGGACTATCTGGCATCCTCGTTGTCCGACCGCCTGGACACCAACGTCAAGATTTCCCTGGGCGTCCGCAAGGGGCGCGTCAGCATTGAATTTGCCAGTGTTGAAGACCTGAACCGCATCATGGAAGTTCTTGCGCCAGGATCTGAAAACTAGCGTTGTCTCTTCAAAGAAGGGCCTGTTTCACGTGAAACAGGCCCTTCTTGTGTCTGCACAGCTGCCATCTTTACATTCTGGAGTTGATACTGGCTGCGTACACGGTGGAGCTGAAGTGCCCGAAATCCAGAGCCCGCGGGTCGCATGACATGGCATACCGCCTGAGCCCGATGAAATACTTCTAGGTGGTGAGACGCGGACTTGGGACCGTCCGAGGCCTAGGACTCCTCCAATGACTGGCGTCTATGGTTGTGTTCCCGCGGCAGCGGTGGACTTCTGTAGCGTCAGGATTGCGGTCCCGCTGGAGATTGGCACTGGCCGAAACGCAGGTGGCATAGTCGCGAGCTCTCAAGTTGGCAATCAGGCCGGAGTGTCGATTCGACGGAACCCTGGTCACTCTGATGCGACTCATAATGAAGTGGATCCAGTGCATCCAGTGCATCCAGTGCATTCCGATGCGCCAACGCGGTTGAAGAAGGCCTGATTCGGGCTAATCTTCAATCAGTCGGTGCAGGCCGGACCGACGAAGCTGGCGGGAATGCCGTGTTCGTTGGCCTTGCCCCGTTCTATTCCATGTGGTTAGTGTGCAGCGCACGTACCCGTGCAGGTGTCGGCCCCGTCCCCCGTCTGCTTCGTCGAATATGGGGATGAGCCAGGATGGATGTCTTCACCGCGGACTTGTGGGCACGGCGGATTTTGGCCTCCAAGCTGGGACAGGGTCTGGTTCAGATGGGGAAGGCGCCTCCCGGCGACTGTTTCACGTGAAACAGCAAATGGGCCGAGTGAGGGGTCTGGGCGACGGATCCGGCTAATGGGATCATGAGGTTGGTGTGGTCTACGCTCTCAACGACTGATGTAGCCAATGTGACACCCGAAGTGTGGTTGCGGATGCGGTGAAGTGAATTCTGCTTTGCAGCATCCGAGAGGCTTCACGCGCAGCCGACGCTGGCAGAGCTACTCGTAGTTGGACTGCAGATCAGGCCCGGTCTGCGCGCGGTAGTCCTCCACACGCGGTAGTCCTGCACATGGTTTCACGTGAAACATCGGGACGAGTCCAGTGTGCTGTGACCTGCATGGCCCCTTGGGCCGAATGTCTTGACGGCGCCAGGGAGCGGGCTGCGTCTCGGTTTGAGAATCCCGCAGGCCGGTCCTCCCATCTCGATCGCCGGGGGGAACAGACGGGCCCAATCTCTGGAGTTCACGGCTTGGAGCCGATGATGCTCGTCACGCAACGAGGATGACGGTGCCCCACTCCCCTCGCCGATAGTGACGGTTTGCGGTACGCCACATGCTGCCGACGCAGCGGACCCCCGCCCAAGGCGCAGGGGACGCCGGCCCAGGCGCTCAGGGGACATTGGCAAGGCGTCCTGGGAGCCAGCATCGAATGGAGGGCCATGGCCGGAGGCCACAGCATGGCCCCGCCCGTCGTAGCCCGACCTTGGCGCCCACGTTCCATCCGGCGGGCGGCGAGCCTGAACAGAACGCTTCCAGGCCGATCCGAGAGGAGCTGTGAGCTGGACGCCTAGGGTCGATCACCGGGCTTGGGCAGCTCAGAAGGGACGGGCTAGGGCTGCGATGAGGGCCGCACGCCGGCGCTCCGTAGCATCGGTAGCATCGTGTGAGGAAGGCAGGAAGGCAGGAAGGCAGGAAGGCAGGAAGGCAGGAAGGCAGGAAGGCAGTCGGGCAGTCGGGCAGTCGGGCGGTCGGGCAGTCGGGCGGTCGGGCAGGTACGATCTTGGCATCCCCAACGGGCCTAGCGCCGAACAGTGTGCTGCGGCGATGGGATGCTGCGGCGGAATGGAGACTGCAGGGCGCCTCGATACGCACTGATCCGAGGAATCCATATCAATCCCCTGGGCTGGCCAATAGGGTCGCCGGCGGCCGCATCCGGGATCACCATCCCCGAGCCGGACCGCACTACTCCAGGCCGTCACAGCAGGACGTTGGGGCAACTCCTCACAGTGCGTTCCTGGAGCACCTCCTCGATTTGGCTCCGCCCCTCTGGGAAGTGATCGTGCAGCAGACAGAAAGGCCCAGTCTCGGAGTCTCCGGGAGGGGAACGAGTTTGCTGGTGGAGGACTGGGTCGTCTGGCTGTTCGCCAGTTTGTGACAGACAGGATTGCTCGGAAAGTTGAGGTCCCGAACGGGTAGCTAGGCCATGGAAATCGCCCCAGAGCACTGCCCGTTCTGAGGTGGTTCAGCCTCTCCAGACCGGAAGCAGTTTGGAGAATGGGCAAGAATGCGGCATGAAAGGTTTGTGAGTCCAGGGCGTCATTTACCCTGGGGGGCGAGGCCAACTCACCACGACGTCAGTTGGAGCCGACATAGGCCCGAGTCCTTAGGGTGTGAATAGCGTGGTGGATATCACTGTGGATAACTTTGTGGATAGATTGCGTGGTGGTGGCCATCACGAAGAGATTTGGCCCACGCCAGCACATCCAGAAACGAGCAGTCCGCACGTGCGCGAGATGGCCTCTGCCGTCCTGTTTCACGTGAAACAATACGAAGGCCCATCGAGGCTCGAAATTGGGGTAGAAAGCGACGCTAATAGTTCGATTTCCGGCGATACCGCCAGTCCAACGTGATCACGCGCCTCATCCGTGGTAGGCGTTCCGGAAGAAGTTCGGACTTGGGAGTGTCTCCTGATCTCGAGCCGAGTACCAGCGGCACTGGATCCACGATCTACTGGCCGGTGGATAAGCCTGTGGATAACATCTGGGGATAACTTCGAAACCCTGTGAAATTAGCCCATGGAACCCGGCAGTCGAACCGGACAGTCACGCTTCGGATGAATACGCCAACGTCATCTACTCACATCAATCACCCGGTCGAGGTCTGTGCATGTGGAGCTAATCGGGCATCTCGGGCTCCGGCGTCTGACCCGGAACACAGGCATAGGCCAGTTGATTCATGACCTGCCAACACTGATGCTGAGTGCCCGGCGCTTTCTTCTGACGCGCATCCCATCGACGCGTGGCCTATTGGTCGTGTGGTCTAGTGGTGGCCGCCCTGGTCGGAAACTGTAGCGTGGACTGACTTGTTGATGACCGAACTAGGCGACTCTGGTACCGTCCTTCGCTGACTGGACGACAGCTGTAGGGATCTGCGACTTGGGATGTGTGGTGTGGAAGCCACAGATCCTATTTGGACTACGGGCAGCTACGCGGCGGCCATCTTCTTTCATCCCCGGTGGAGGCTGACGGTCTCCCACCGGCGCAGCAGCCTGCAGCGCTCGGACTGAGGTTCCCTCACACAGGTATGCACAAGGGCCGGTGGCGGGAGTGGAGGATGCCGGCGGTTTAGAGGGTATCTGCGGCGTGAATAATGTGGCCTCTTATGCGTGGGCGATGTGCGGGTGCGCGAGTCACCGGTCGTGGCTCAAGGGGCTTGAGGTGGCGTCGCGGCCATCGTGCAGCTGGCTGCAGAGGCGAGCAGCCAGCACATTCTGGAGCCGGTGTTTTGGGCATTCCATCCAGGGATGACATGAACCAATTTTTGTTCAGTTCGTTTCACGTGAAACAGTACGTTCGAGTCTGCCATCTACGGAACCATCGCCCGACCCGGGCACGTTTCACGAGACAGTGCGGCGTGGAAAGGCATATGTATCCTCGTGCAGCCCTTTGCCGGCACGCAATCGTGGCGCGCAGGAGGTCTCCGGGTATGGCGCCATTGAGACTGGCGCGGTCGCTGTGCAAGGGTTGAAGCCGCAACATGCGTGTGGTGCGTGTGCCGGGGCGGTTGTTGGGCGCGGGCCAGAGCATATCAGGCGTGGACAATCTCCGCGTGTGCATCCTCCTTTGGCCATCCGCATGAATGGACACAACATACAATGCGACCATGAGCACGTATGGGGCCCCACCAGCGCGGCGAACATAGGCCGGAATGCGCGACGGTTCCTCTCCGGGCGCCGGCCAAATCCTCACCGGAGGCCGGACGTGTCGTCTGAGAGGCGTCGTGAGTTTTCAGGCCTACGGACCCCAATCCGCCCGACGGCGACTTATCTCTATTGGTCGCTTTTTCAACGTAGCCCGAGTATGCCCCCGCGGGGTCGCTGCATCTTGAGTTGCACGTGGCTGTGTCGTCGACATGCGGTGGACAAGACTGGACTCTTGAAACCTGGACTGCTGAAACAGTCCAGGTTTCCACTGAACAGGCTACCTTCGAGGCAGGTTGCCACCGTGCCGCGGTTTGGCGCATCGGTTTGTGCGCGTTTCCGGGCTGGCCGTCATTTTCGGGAGGACTGTGCCCTTGAAATCGTGGATTGACTCCAATTGATCGGATCCTCGGAATATGGCAGCCGCCCGGCTTGCCCCGACCAGCGCCCGACTCCCCTTACCAGCGCTGGCTCCCGACCACCGGCGTTGAGTTTGCCCCAAATCTTGGAACTGCGGCGTCTCGAGTGGCCAGTTGCGAGTATCGGCGTTTGATTCAAACCAAGTCGACCAGCGAGACTGGAACGTTGGCCCGGCCAGCGTGTTTCCGGCAATTCGATGCTCCAGTCCATATTTGGTTCCGAGGGATTCTGAAAATGGTCGCAAAGGTGCCCAGTCCACCTGATTCAATTGGTTTTTGCTTAGGGTTCGATCGAATTTCTGGGTGTGACCCGGATGCTGTCCGCAGCCTATGGACGCAATACGGCTACATCCCGAGAACGTGATTCATGTCAGTATTCCCGGTAGTGCCAGCGGGCTGGCACGTAGTGGCGGGAAGCAGCAGTTTCCTGCTTGGATTGGGCATTGTTTCACGTGAAACATATCGCGGGATACGCATCAGTGTGCAAAGGAAGACGGTCGCGACGGCGGAAGGTTGTAAGCAGAAGATGGCATTGATTGATCTACTGTCATTGATCTACGGTCGATGCCTTCGCCAGAGTAGTCGGTGCTTGTCGGCGAACTGGACCGTTACTGAACTGAACTGAACTGAATTGAGCTGAACTGAACTGAACTGAGCTGAACCGAATCGGAGCGGTTCCGTCGTTCGCTAACGCTACTCGGATGGAACAAGTACCAAAGCTGACATCGACGGAGAGTTTGCCCCTGTGCGAACGTTGGGACGCCTTGTGTCGGTTGTCCTGGAGGTCGTCGATGGTTCACGTGAATCAATGTTTCACGTGAAACAGAGACCGGGGTTCGCGTCCGTGGGAATGAGAATTCGTAGCGGTATGGAAAGTGTGAACAGCTGGTCTACTGTTGGTAAACCGAAGCGTTCCTTCGGCGCCTCTGTTCTTTGGGCATCTCAGCTGAATCGCCACTCAGACGGCACATCCTGCGAAGTAGGCGCACTGACATGCGTCATTCGCCCCGCAAGTGAACAGCAAGCCGACAACGAGGCGCCGCATCCCGACCGTCGATGTTTCACGTGAAACAAGAATTTCGAATCTGGAACCCCGCCTTTGGGATGGAGGCGGGGCGACTGGACGGAGTTCGCAGCCCAACCGCCTCATGGCATGCTCCTCATCCGGGCACTGGTATCCAGGAGCAGCTACGAGGAATCAGTGAAGTAAAGAAACAAATCAAGGTTGATGCTACATGGTCAAGCGTCGACTGGCTGGTCATTAAAGGCCGGTGGCCACCGCTTCATGGAAGCAGTGGCCACAGACCGGTGTAACTGGTCATGCTGGACCGGAGTCCCGACATGATTAGGACAGGACGTCCGCAAATTCCTTTTCGAAGAACTGCTTCGGTCTTGCACCGATAACAGTGCTCTTCACCTGGCCGTCCTGGAAGAGGTATACGGCGGGGATGGACGTGATTCCGTACTCGGCGGCGATGGCGGGGTTGTCATCGACGTTGACCTTGACGACGTTCACCTTCTCGCTGTATTCAACCGAGATCTCGTCGAGGATGGGTCCCAGCTTCCGGCACGGGCCGCACCATTCAGCCCAGAAGTCCACAATCACGGGCTTGTCGGCGGACAGAACGTCCGCACCAAAACTTGCATCTGTTACGTCTTTAGCGTTGCTCATAACCTTGTCTCTCTCTTCGAATGGCGGTTACGCGAATTACGCGTGAAGGTCTGCGAGGTAGTGTTCTACGTCGATAGCAGCAACACATCCGGAACCGGAGGCTGTGATGGCCTGGCGGTAGGTGGGGTCAACAACATCGCCGGCGGCGAAGACGCCCGGGATGCTGGTCTTGGAACTCCGGCCCTCGACGGCGATGGTGCCGGCCGCCGTGATCTCCAAAGAGTCCTTGACCAGGTCGGTGCGGGGGTCGTTTCCGATGGCAACGAAGACGCCCGTGACGGCGAGGTCAGACACGGTGCCGTCCTGCAGGTTTTTGATCTTGAGCCCGGTGACTTTGTCCGCTCCAATGACGTCGTCAACGGAGCTGTTCCAGATGAACGAAATCTTGTCGTGGGTCAGGGCACGGTCTGCCATGATCTTGGAAGCCTTGAGGGTGTCGCGGCGGTGCACAACCGTGACGGACTTGGCGAACTTGGTCAGGAAGAGGGCTTCTTCCATCGCCGAGTCTCCCCCGCCGATGACCGCAATGTCCTGGTCCTTGAAAAAGAAACCGTCGCAGGTTGCACACCAGCTGACGCCATGGCCGGAGAGGCGCTTTTCGTTCGGGAGGCCCAGCTCACGGTAAGCGGATCCGGTGGAGAGGATGATCGCCCGCGCCCGGAAGGTCTCTCCGGTGCCGATAGTGACAGTCTTGACGTCACCGTCGAGATCCAGTGCGGTGACGTCCTCGAACTGGATATCGGTTCCGAATCGGGCTGCCTGCTTCTCGAAATTCTCCATGAGGTCCGGCCCCATGATGCCTTCGGGGAAGCCTGGGTAGTTCTCGACGTCGGTGGTGTTCATCAGTTCGCCACCGGCCGTGACTGATCCGGCCAGAAGCAAAGGCTTCAGGTTGGCGCGCGCCGTGTAGACAGCGGCCGTGTACCCGGCCGGGCCCGAGCCGACGATGATGACATCACGTACTTCGGACGCGGTGTTTTCTGCGTTGCTCACTGAACGGTGAACCTCTTCCTTAGTCGATGCGCCGGCTTTTTGCGGCCGGCCACATGGCACAACTGAATCTTGGTGGTGAATATTCCGGGCGCCGCGCGAACGGAGGAGCCAGCAGTGGCCATAACCCCGTCACTTGGACGGGACGTCCTTCCAGATTACCGTCTGAAGACAGCTGAGCCGCGTCTGTTACTGCGGAGCAATGCTCCGGGCAGAACAGCCGCGGCTCAATGGGCAGGACGCTGGTGTGGCCCTACTGGATCTTAATCTCCGCCAGGCGGATGCCAAAGCCGTAGCGGGTCTTAGGGGCGGCCAGCTTGGGCAGCGCCTTGATGGACACGATCACGTACTGCGCTTGCACCGGTTCGGCCAGCGGCATGGTCAGATCCGTTGAAGTGAAGCTGTTGTTCCCCACCAGCTTGGCGCCGTCCAGTGACGGACGGTCATTGGTGAAGACACTGAGGTTACCGCCCGAGGCTCCGAGCTGAGTCAGGGAGATGGACGAAACGGTGGCCGGATTCTTCAGCTTGACGAACAACGGCACACCATCGCTTGCTAGACCGCCCCAGCCCTCGGTGGCAAACTCCATGTCTGACCAATAGCTGGCTGCGTTGCCGTCAAACGCCTTCACAAGATCCACGTCGTAGGTGGCTGCGAAGTCAAAATCCCCCTGACGGGTGATGTTGTCGATGGCAGGCGGTGCTGCCGGCGGTGCGGAGCTCGGGTTCGGGGAAGTCGGCCCCGTGTTGGGCTGGGTGGAGTCCGTCGAAGCCGAGGATGCGCCCGCCTGGGGGGCCGGTTTGAAGAGACTGCCCAGGTTGGTGACCGCAAAGACCAGCCCTGCAATCAGCACCACGGCAAGCAGCCCGCCCACCAGCCAGCGCATGGAGCGGGGCTCACGCTCGGGCTCGTCGTCGTCGTAATAGTCATCCGTCCCGCCGGAAGGCGGTACCGCGGCCGCGGGAGACACCTTCCGGGCAAGCGACGGGAACGCGCCCGCTGCGCGATCGGAGCGCTCCGGCCCTCGGGAGACCACGGGTTCGTCGTAGCCGGCGTCTTGGGAGTCGTTGGAGTAGTCGTCCTCGGACCACAAAGAAACCTTGGGCGAATCGGATCCCGCGCCCGTCTTGGGCTCTGCCGGCCCGGAAACCGACCGGTTCTCCGTAGCCTGCACCGGTTGCGGTGCTGTCACCTGCTGATGCGCCGCAGCGGCGCCAGCGGCGGCCCCTGCCCCAGCAGCTCCAGTCCTGGCGGATCCCGACGCCGGACGGACTGCCGGACGGAGTGGCGGCCGGGCAGGAATGACCGGGGGTACCAGCGGAGGAACAACCGGCGCGGCAGACCGGTATGAGTCAACCTTAGTGGGGTGATTGTCCGAGTAGTTGATGTACCCGGCGTCGACGTTCTCTTCGTCCTCGTACGGCTCCGGTTCGTGGGAACGGACCTGGCCGAAAATTTCGCTGCCAAGGGTATCCGTGAAGAACGGCTCGACGTAAGGCGCGTGGGAGGCAACCACGAGGTCCAACAGGTCTGCCGCGGACGTGTGGTTGGTGATGAGGTACGTGGCGGCCTCGGTGACCCCGAGGTCCAGGACCTGGACGGTACCCGGTCGCTCACCTGTCGCCACCTCGCGGGCGCTCTGGGCCACCTGTTCGGTGTTGTCCGGGCCGGCGACCAGAATGCTGACCGGTCGGTTGAGAACCTGGTCCACCCCGTCCAGCACCAGATCCTGGTCGTGTGAGGTCAATACCGTGGCTGTGACCTTGTAGCGGCCGCCGAGTACTGATCCAACGTCGATCGGGTGGGACACTTGTTCCTCCTAGACTGTCCGGGAATGCCGGCGTAGATGATGCCACCGCCGGTCAGAAACCGGTCAAAAGCCGGCCGGCGAGCCGGTCTGCGCTTGCCTGCAACTACCCCTGTTCACTGTCGATCCTAGCCGATCGGCCATGGCCGTCGTGGTCGACAGGCAGCCAAAAACCGCGCGAAGATCACTTTTTTCGAGGCCGTCGTGGCCTGAAATGGGGGTTCTGTCCGGCCTTGCCCTGGAACGTGCGCCGGCCGGGAAGGGGAATCTCGTCGCGCAGCAGCCCGCCCCGCGCCGTGCCGGGCACGTCCTCGGCGGGAAGGTATCCCTCGGCGGGTTCAGCGCCCCCGTCAGCGACTCTGTCAGTTTCCCCGCGGACGCTCTGAGACGGCGCCGAAGGCGATGCCTGGGGTTCCGGTATGGGTCCTGCGCGGAATGACACGGCATCGAATTCGCCGGAGATCCGAGGAATCAGGCCGGTGTCCACCGCGACCGTGGCGCGTTCCGGCGTCGGACGTTCCGTTCCGGAAACGTCGGCACCCGCGGCCGACGGCGGCGTTCCCCCGGCGCCGCCGGACGGTCCGGTACGGCGCCCCAGCCGCCCCAGCAGCGGGCGCATGAGGTCGCGGAGTTCTGCGACGTGGAAGATCTTGAGGAGGAAGAGGTAGGCAACCAACATGATGGGTCCGACGACGATGACCGTCACCAAGGCAGCGGGCCGGCCGCTCCAGGCGAAGCCGTCCGCGCTGTAGCTGCCCATCAGCCACAGGGCCCCGGCGCCGGCGATCGCTGAACCAAGCGCCGCATAGCCCATGCGGATATACGAGTTGGCGATCCGCGGGCCGTCGAGGTGGCCCAGTAGCCGTCGCAGGAAGTAGGCGCTGATGATCACCGAGAGAATGTTGCCCACCATGTACAGGAGGGCGATGGCATAAATGATCTGGCCCACCGGCAGGAACTGGATCCCAAAGGCACCGGCCACGTAGACCACCGCGAGCAGCAGCTGGATATGGAAGGGCGTGCGGGCGTCTTCATTGGCGTAGAAAACCCGCGACATCATGAAGTTGGCGCTCATGAACGGGGTGCTGAGCGCAAGGATGGTGAGCGTCTGGGCCAGCATCACGCCGTCCTGGCGCGGACCACCGGAGAAGAACATGCCCAGCGGCCCGGCCAGCGCGAAGAGTGCCAGCGCGCCAAAGACGGTGGCCACCGCCATGGTGCGGAGGCCATGCGAGAGGGCCTCGCGGAGTTCCGCGCGGTTGCCATCCTGCGAAGCGCGGGTCATCCGGTTAAACAGGACAGTGGCGAGCGAGAGCGCAATGATGGAGTGCGGCAGCAGGTACAGCTGGCTGGCCACCTCCAGGACAGCGTTGCCGGGCAGCATCTCCGCCGCCGGATCCCCCGCCTCCTGCAGCCGGAGGCGCTCGGCACCGGGAATTGTGGCGATGCGCATGACGTACAGGAACGCCAACTGCCCGACGGCGGCCGTCAGGAGCGTCCACACGCTCAGCTTCGCTGCCTGGCCAAGGCCCACTCCGCGCCACCCAAACCGGGGCCGGAGACCCAGCCTCAGGCGGATCACCGGGATCAGCAGGATGGCTGTCTGGGCCACAACGCCAATTGTTGAGAACCCGGCCACCAGCAGGGTCTGGGACGGGCCCCAGTTGTCCAGCGTGTGCGGATTCATGGCGTTTTCGCCGAAAATCCAGATGAACATACCCAGGCCGCCAATGGCCACCAGGTTGTTCAGGATGGGGGCCCACATGGCAGGCCCGAACGCACCGTTGGCGTTGAGGACCTGCGTCAGCAGGGCATAGAGACCGTAAAAAAAGATCTGGGGCAGGCACCAGAAGGCGAACGCAACCGCCAGGGCCTTCTGCTGCGGCGAATAACCCTGCGTGGTCAACTCAATGACCCACGGAGCAGCGAGCGTGACCAGCGCGGTGAGGCCAAGCAGCAGGAGCACGGCCAGCGTCAGCAGCCGGCTGATGTAGTCCGCTCCCCTGTCCGGGGCCTTGCTCGCCTTGATGATCTGCGGCACCAGCACGGCGTTGAACACACCACCGGCCACCAGCAGGAAGATCAGGTTGGGCAGGTTGTTGGCGTTGATGAATGTGTCGTTAACCGTGGAACCGAGGCCCAGCGCGGCACCCAGCATCCAGGTCTTGCCGAAGCCCAGGAACCGGGACACCAGGGTGCCCGCAGCCATGATGGCGCTGGACCGGGTTTCACTCGCGGTTTCGCCCGGGGCTGCGCGGCCTGCCTTGTCGGAGGGGGGATTGGTAGCTGACATCGAGTTCATCGTCTCACCCGGACGCCTTTTGTACCGCAATGGACGGGCTGTATGCCGGTGAAGGCATATACGCGGCTCCAGCGGAGACGGCCTTAGAGGTGTTCGGGCAGGACGTCCCGGGCCAGATCCGCGATGCGGCGCTCGTTGGGGAACGAGAGCTTCCGTGCGAGTTCCTTGATGGGGACCCAGGCGACGTCCACGGCTTCGTGGTCCGGATCGTTTTCGATGGTGAGTTCGCCGCCGGTGGCGCGCAGCAGATAGTGGTGCACGGTCTTGTGGACGCGGTGCCCGCTGACAGTGAACCAGTAGTCGATGCTGCCCAGCGGCGCCAGGATGTCGCCTTCGATGCCGGTTTCCTCGGCAATCTCGCGGACTGCTGCCTGCTGGTTGTCTTCTTTGCCTTCCGGATGGCCCTTGGGCAGGCACCACTCCAGCCGTCCGCCCCTGTTAAGGCGGGCAATGATCGCAACTCTTAGGTCGCCGTCGGATGTGTCCACCACAACGCCGCCGGCGGAAATTTCCTCCACCGTGGGCAGCGAGGCCGGGGCCGAGTGCAAGGCAGGCGCGACGTGGGCACCAATTGCCGACGGCAACGGTGCGTTTGTCCTCCTGCCGGGAGCGCTCGGTACGGGATGGGCCATGGAGTCCACTCTAACGACTCTTGTCCGATCATGATGACTGGAACATGACATCAAGATGGACCGCGTATGACGCACTTTGAGGGGCTGTGCGCGAATAGGCGCGATCTTGAGGAGATTTTGGCCTGCCAAGCCGCTGGTTTCTGACAAGCTTAAGTAACTATGGCGCACGCACATCACAAGACTGATTCCAACACCGTCGATTTCCAGGTGGACCCGGTGGTCCTGGAGCTCGGGCAGCGCTTTGTCGACGCCGGCCATGAGCTGTCCCTGGTGGGCGGTCCGGTACGGGATCTCTTCCTGGGACGCACCTCGCCGGACCTGGACTTCACCACGGACGCCAACCCGGACCAGACAGTTGCCCTGATCAAGAAATGGGCGGACAACTTCTGGGAGATCGGCCGCGCCTTCGGGACGATCGGCATGCGGAAGGCCGGCTTCCAGATCGAGATCACCACTTACCGGGCCGAGGCCTACGATCCCGAGTCCCGCAAGCCCGTGGTGGCCTTCGGCACCTCCCTCACCGACGATCTCCTGCGCCGCGATTTCACCATCAACGCCATGGCGCTGCGGCTCCCCTCCCTTGAACTTATTGATCCGTTCGGCGGCGTCCGGGACCTCAACGCCTCTGTCCTGGCGACGCCCGGTTCACCCGAGGCCTCCTTCTCCGACGATCCCCTCCGCATGATGCGCGCTGCCCGGTTCGCCTCGCAGCTGGGTATTTCCGTGCACGACGACGTGCGGCTGGCCATGAGCCAGATGGCCGAGCGGATCAAGATCATCTCGGCTGAACGGGTCCGTGATGAGTTGGTCAAACTCATCTGCGGTGTCCACCCCCGCGCTGGTGTGGACCTCCTGGTGGACACCGGCCTCGCCGAGTTCGTGCTGCCTGAGGTGTCCGCCCTGCGGCTGGAATCTGACGAGCACCACCGCCACAAGGACGTCTACCAGCACTCCCTGCAGGTCCTGGAACAGGCAGCTGCCCTGGAAACGGACGCCGACGGCGCCGTGCCGGGCCCCGATTTTGTGCTGCGGTTCGCAGCGCTGCTGCACGACGTCGGCAAGCCGGCTACGCGGCGTTTCGAACCGGGCGGCGCGGTCAGCTTCCGCCACCACGACATGGTGGGATCCAAGCTGACGGCCAAGCGGATGAAGACCCTGCGCTTCGACAACGACACCATCAAGGCCGTCGCCCGGCTGGTGGAACTGCACATGCGCTTCTACGGCTACGGTGACGCCGGCTGGAGCGACTCCGCCGTCCGCCGCTACGTCACGGACGCCGGCCCGCTGCTGGAGCGGTTGCACCGGCTGACCCGCTCGGACGTCACCACCCGCAACCAGCGCAAGGCTGAACGGCTCGCCTTCGCCTACGACGACCTGGAAGACCGGATCGCTACCTTGCGCGAGCAGGAGTCCCTGGATGCGGTCCGGCCCGATCTGGACGGTGCCAAAATCATGGCCCTCTTGAACCTGAAGCCTGGTCCGGTGGTGGGCCGTGCCTACAAGTTCCTCCTCGAGGAACGGATGGAACTCGGACCGCTGCAGCCGGAGGACGCCGAAGCGAGGCTGCTGGGCTGGTGGGCGGAACAGCCCGAGGCGGCACCCACGGTTCCGGAAGCAGAAGAGTCCCCCGCCGCCGTCGAACATTCCCCGAACGAGGAGTCCAAATGACTTACCCGATGACCGCGCCCCGCCCCCAGCTCTGGATCCTGCGCCACGGTGAGACCGAGTGGTCCAAGAGCGGGCAATACACCGGGCTCACCGACCTGCCCCTGACCGTGGAAGGCGAGCAGCAGGCCGTGGAGGCCCGCAAGGTCCTGGACCAGGTGGACTTCGACCTGGTCCTGACGTCCCCTCTGCGCCGTGCCCGGCGCACAGCCGAGCTGGCCGGATTCCCGGACGCGCAGCACGAGCCGCTGGCCGTGGAATGGAACTACGGCGACTATGAGGGCATCAGTTCGGACCTGATCCGCAAGGACAACCCGGACTACCTGATCTGGACCCACGGTGTGCCCAACGGTGAATCCCTGGACGAAGTGGCAGCCCGCGCCGACAAGATTGTGGCCCGCGTGCTGGAATCCGGGCTGGACAACGTGCTGATCGTGGCGCACGGGCATTTCTCCCGGATCCTTACCGCGCGCTGGCTGGAACTGGCGCCCGCAGAAGGCCGCCATTTCATCCTGGGAACCGCGAAAGTCTGCACGCTCGGCTGGGATAAGCGGACCCCGGCCATTGTCCGCTGGGGACTCTGAAGGCGCATTCATAAACTTTCTTGAAAAACTTTGCGAATTAGGTGGCGCATTGCGCTATTCGTAGGGTAATTTTATTCCAGACCCCAGAGCGTCTTTGCCGGGGTCGCGGCGCGCGTTGCCCGGCCAGTCAGCCGAGGCAGCGGCATAACAGAAAAGGAGGTTGGGAAAAATGATTACTTTGACTAGCGGATGGATGATGACCGTCACCGCCACCCCGGCCTCTGATGCTTTTGCGCGCCGTTTTATTGGAGTGAATGCCTCCTAGCCTTCCTGCAACTGATCCCGCCCCGCGGCGGCGCCACATGCAATGAAGGTATATCCAGGCCCCTCCTCCTCGGATGGCTCGCCTTAGGCGGAGCCTGCTGATCGTCTCGTGTCGGCGTAGCTTCAGGGCTCGTCCTCGCGGCGACGCGGCATCCCCATAGTTCGGAACCCAGCTTCTTTGTTGGGGTCTGCACCGCCGCTGCAACAGGGTCTTTCTTCGCATTTTGCGAACAATTCATAACCACCGGGCATTTGCCTGCCTAATTATGCCGTTATTGCTCCGATATTAAATGGCCTTATTTGTCATGCCCAATTTTGCATCGAAAGGAGGTGACCACCATGATCAAGAGAATCAAGAAAGCACTATTCTTCCTGCGGATGCCTGATGACCGACCTGTCCGGGATGACCGACGGGAATTCAACGGGCAGCTTCTGGACCGGCAACGCGAAGACGTTTTCGTCCTGTTGCACCAGCACATGCGCGGCATGAACTGAGGCGGGGCCCGAGTATGGAGTCCACGGTCCGGCAGCGCACGTCCCGGGTAAGCTCTCAGACATGCAGGAAACGAAGCCACCGGCGCACCCACGGCGCGCCCGCTTGGTTGTTCCGAGCCGCAGCGACCTGCTGCTGAAGAACTTCACGGAACTGATCGGCGGGCCGATGGGTGCCCGGTCGGCGCCGGGCCTCATCTCCCCCGGCGTTTTTACCGTGGAACGCGTCCTGATCATCCTGACCGTGCTGGCGGCGTTGGCCGGCATCGCCATCAAGGGCTACTGCCGGGCGAACGGCTGGTCGAGCCCCGGTCAGTTCTATTCCACTTGCTATTCCGACTTCCCGGAGTTTTTCCGCAACCGCGGTTTGGGAGACGGCACCTTCTCGGTTCTGAGCCCGGGATCTGTTTTTGAAGACCCTGTCCTGATGGGATTCATTGCCGGAGTGACTGCCTGGCTGATCCCGGGCTCAGGCGCCAGCGAAGCGCGGATCCTCGGCTACTTCGACGTTAATGCCACGCTGGTTGCAGCCGTATGGATTGTCACCGTGCTGGCTACGGCCCGGATGTCACAGCGGCGCCCCTGGGATGCGGCCATGGTGGCGCTGGCACCTGGCATCGTGCTGGCCGGAGCCATCAACTGGGACATGTGGGCCGTGGCCTTGTTGGCGCTGGGCATGCTGTGTTTTTCGCGCGACAGGCTGGTCCTGGCCGGCATGCTGATCGGCCTCGCCGCAGCGACCAAGCCTTACGCCGCCCTGGTTCTCGGTGCCATCCTCCTACTGGCATTGCGGACCGGGCGGATGCGCGGGTTCCTGGTTACGGCCGGCGCCAGCGCAGCGGCCTGGCTGGCGGTTAATGTTCCTGTTGTGGTCGCCAACCCGTCCGGCTGGGGGTACTTCTTCAGCTTCACCGAGACGAGGGAAACCGGCTACGGGTCATTATGGTTCGCCTACAACCTGGTGGCCCGGCGGCTGCGCTGGCCCGTGCTGGATCCCGCAACCATCAACTGGCTGGCCCTGGCCGCGTTCTTGCTGGCCTGCGCCGTGATTGCCGCGGTGGCGCTGACAGCAGCACGACGGCCGAGGCTGGCCCAGTTGGCGTTCCTCTTGGTGGGTGCTTTCATTCTGACCAGCAAGGTCTATTCGCCACAGCATGTCCTGTGGCTTATCCCGCTGGTGGCGCTGGCCCGGCCGCGGTGGCGGGACTTTCTCATTTGGCAGGGCGTTGAAGGCCTGCACTGGGCAGCCGTCTGGATGTACCTGGGCCAGGTGACCAGCCAGGGCCCGACGCAGCACAATATTGACATGCCCTACTACGTCCTGGCAGTGGCAGCACATATGCTTGCAACGGCATATTTGATGTTCCGGGTGGTGTGGGACATCTATGACCCGGACTACGATCCGGTCCGCCGCCATCACCTTGATGATCCGCAGGGAGGGCCGTTCGACGGAGCGCCGGAGTGGTTGCGCTTCAGCCCCCGCCATCCCTCACGCGCGGTGCTCCCCTGGCGGACGAAACATCATGCCTGACGTCGCCGTCGTCGGGTCCGGACCCAATGGGCTGGCTGCAGCCGCCGTGATGGCGCGCGCCGGCCTCTCCGTCGAAGTCCACGAGGCGGCAGACACCATCGGAGGCGGCACCCGCACCGCCGAACTGATACAGCCGGGGCACTTCCATGACATCTGCTCGGCCGTGCACCCCATGGCGCTGGCTTCCCGCTTCTTCCGTGACTTCGAACTGGCACGCCGGATAGACCTGGTGGTCCCTGAGCTTTCGTTCGGATCACCGCTGGACCGTGGGCGGGCGGCGCTCGGCTACCACAGCCTCGAACGGACGGTCCACGACCTGGGCAGGGACGGCGGCGCCTACCGCCGGCTTCTTGGCCCGCTCGTTAGCCGCATTGACGGCGTGATGGATCTGACGCAGCACCAGCTGCTCAGAATCCCCCGGAATCCCCTGGCGGCGACGCTCTTCGGGCTGCGGACACTTGAGCAGGGATCGCGGCTGTGGAACTCGCGGTTCAATGAGGATCTTGCGCCTGCACTGCTCAGCGGAGTGGCTGCGCATGCGGTCTCGCAGCTGCCCTCGCTGGCCTCTGCCGGTGCGGGGCTTATGCTCACTGCACTGGCCCACGCCCAAGGCTGGCCGATTCCGCTTGGCGGATCGGCCTCCATCGCGGCCGCTCTGGAAGCCGATATCCGTGCCCATGGCGGGGTGATCCATACGGGAGCGCCGGTCGAGAGCCTCCAACAACTCCGCGGCGCGCGGGCCACTCTGCTGGACGTGGCCCCCCGGGGTCTGCTGAACATTGCGGGCGACAGGCTCCCGGCCAGGTACCGGCAAGCCTTGGAGGCGTTCCGCTACGGGAATGGTTCCTGCAAGGTGGACTTCATCCTGTCCGGTCCCGTTCCTTGGGCGGCCAAGGAACTGGGCGACGCCGGCACGGTGCACGTCGGCGGGACCCGCGCGGAGCTGGCACATGCCGAGAATGAAGTCTCCGCGGGGAAGCATCCGGAACGCCCTTATGTCCTGGTGGCCCAGCCATCACGTTTCGACACTGGCCGGGCGCCGGCCGGGCGGCAGATCCTCTGGGCGTACTGCCATGTACCTGCCGGATCAACCCGGGACATGGGCGAGGCCGTGACCGCGCAGCTGGAGCGCTTTGCGCCCGGGTTCCGGGACGTTGTGCTGCAGACCCACGTGACCACGGCGGCGGAACTTGCCAGCTACAACCGGAACTACGTGGGCGGTGACTTCAGCGCCGGCATCATGGACGTGCGCGGACTTGTCCAGCGCCCCATCGTCTCCAGCGTTCCGTGGCGGACGCCGATGCCCGGCGTGTATCTCTGTTCGTCCTCCACGCCGCCCGGTCCCGGCGTCACGGGGATGCCAGGGTACTTCGCCGCGAAACATGCCCTAAAGGACATGTTTGGTCTTGGGGTCCCTTCACTCGGCCTCTAAACCCGGCGCGAAAGGACACTTAAGCCTCTGTCGGCGGGGGCTTAAGTGTCCTTTCGCGCACGGCGGTGGGGCCTCAACTGTCCGTTCGCGCGGAACGGGTGACAGTAAGCGCTCTCCAAATCGGGGCATAATAGCGCCGTGGGGAACTCAAAGAAACTGTCACTTGCCATAGCTGGACTCATTCTCGGCGCCTCCTTGGTTGCCTGCGACGACGGCAGAGGGGGTGCCGAAAGCGCGGCTAAGCAGTTTGCGTCCGCTCTTTCCGCGCTCGACGTCGGCTCGGTCGCCTTTGACGGCAAAGACTCCGGGGTGGCCAAGCAACAGGTCCAGGACGTCTTCAAGGCCCTGGAGCCGGACAAGCCCACCGTGGCGGCCGGCGAGCTCACCCTGGACGGCGACACTGCAACCGTTCCGCTGAACTACACCTGGAAAATCGGCACCGGCGAGTGGAAGTACACGGTCTCCGCAGAGTTCAAGAAGTCGGGGGACAACTGGATGGCGGTCTGGAACCCGGCAGTCCTGGTTCCCGGACTCGCCGACAACGAAATCCTCAGCAAGGGCACGCAGTCGCCGCAGCGCGCCGACATCCTGGGCGCCGGCGACGCGAAGCTGGTCACGTACCGTCCCGTGGTCAACGTCGGGATCGACAGACTGCTTCTGGGATCCGCGGACGCCGCCGCGTCAGCCACCAAACTGGCCGAACTGGTGGGTGTGGATCCCGCCGCTTACGCCCAACAGGTTGCGGCCTCCGGGGCCGAGGCTTTCGTCCGGGCCATCACCCTCCGCGATGAGGGCCGCACCGTCACCGACGCGCAGATCACGGCCATCCCCGGCGCCCGCGCCATCCCGGAAACCCAGCCGCTGGCAGCCAGCCGCACGTTCGCAAGGGCAGTCCTCGGCACCGTCGGCGAGGCCACGGCGGAACAGATCGAGGCGTCCGACGGCGTCCTGACCGCCGGTGACGTGACCGGCATCGGCGGGCTCCAGCAGCAGTACGACGCACAGCTCCGGGGCACCGACGCCGTGGTGATCCGTGCCCATCGGGCAGACCTGACCCGCGAACAGATCCAGGCCGCGGGGACAGATCCCCGCAGGGTGGTGTTCGAGATGGCCCCGACCCCCGGCACGTCCCTGAAAACCACGCTGGATCCAAGCCTCCAGTCACTCGCCGAGAGCACGCTCGCCGAGGTGGGCCCGGCGTCGGCCATTGTGGCGCTCCGCCCCTCCAGCGGTGCCGTTCTCGCGGCAGCCTCCGGCCCGGGAAGCAACGGTTACAACACCGCCATGCTGGGCCAGTACGCGCCCGGGTCAACCTTCAAGATCGTCGATTCGCTCGCCATGATCCGCAACGGCCTGACGCCCGATTCGAAGGTGGAGTGCACACCCACCCTGACCGTGGACGGCCGGACGTTCAAGAACGCGGAAGGCTACCCGGAAACCTCACTGGGGTCGGTGGCACTCCGCGATGCCTTTGCCCACTCGTGCAACACGGCGTTCATCGCTGCGCGCGACACTGTCACGCAGGCCCAGCTTGAGGCTGCCGCCGTCGCCATGGGCGTGGCCGTGGAGGCCCCCTCGCTGGGTGCCGCGGCGTTCCTCGGGTCCGTTCCGGGCGAGGCTGCCGGAACCGAACATGCTGCCTCGATGATCGGCCAGGGCAAAGTGCTCATGTCCCCACTGGCGGCGGCCATCATGGCCGGCTCCGTGGGCAAGGGATCCCCCGTCTCACCGCAGCTGGTCCTGAATCCCGACGCCAGCGCTGCCGCGGCAGACAGCTCGGGCGCGGCGACGGCGGAGGGCGCATCGCCGTCGTCGACCGTTACGCCAGAAGCGCCGTCCCAGGCGTCCGGCCAGCCGATCACTGCCGCCGAGGCCGCGGAACTGTCCGACATGATGCGGGCGGTGGTCACGTCCGGCCACGCGGGCTTCCTGTCGACCGTTCCGGGCGCGCCCGTGGGCGCCAAGACCGGCACGGCGGAGTACGGCAAGGAGACCCCGCCCAGGACACACGCCTGGATTGTCGCTGTCCACGGTGACCTGGCCGTGGCGGTGTTCGTCGAGGACGGCGGCCTCGGGGCCACCACGTCCGGGCCGCTGCTCAAGCAGTTCCTGGCTGCCGCCGGCTGACCCGCCGGAGTTTTTGTCCAGCTAATGCGCGCAAAGTGGCGGCAGGGGCCGATTAGCTGGACAAAAACCCGGGTGGGGCGGCCGTGGGAAGATTGTTGGCGTGGCCCACATAGACATTTCCGGTATTGACTACTTCCTTTCCGATGGCACGCAGCTGCTCAACGGCGTGACCTTCAAGGTCCCGGACGGTACGAAAA
Organism: Pseudarthrobacter sp. KH_020_B; assembly: GCF_057840185.1. Taxonomy (NCBI): domain Bacteria; kingdom Bacillati; phylum Actinomycetota; class Actinomycetes; order Micrococcales; family Micrococcaceae; genus Pseudarthrobacter; species Pseudarthrobacter sp. KH_020_B. The sequence continues at coordinate 4,758,084 of NZ_CM174506.1, read as the reverse complement.
CCGCCCTGATCGGACCCAACGGCACGGGCAAGACCACCCTCTTCCGGATCATTTCCGGCGACCTCGTTCCGGACGAAGGTGTGATCGGGCGCTCCGGAAACATGGGCATCATGCGCCAGTTCGTGGGCCAGGTCCGGGACGATTCCAACGTCCGCGACCTGCTGGTATCGGCTGCCCCGCCGGCCCTCGCCGCCGCTGCCAGGGAGGTGGACGAGGCTGAACTTGCCATGCTGGAGCACGACGACGAACCCACCCAGATGCGGTACGCGCAGGCGATCGTGGACTGGGGAGATGCCGGCGGCTATGACGTCGAGACTGTCTGGGACGAGGTCTGCATGGCCGCCCTCGGACTGCCTTTTGACCGCGCACAGCACCGCCCGGCGTCGAGCCTTTCCGGCGGCGAGCAGAAGCGGCTCGTGCTGGAGGCACTGTTCGCGGGACCTGACGAACTCCTGCTCCTGGACGAACCGGACAACTACCTCGATGTGCCCGGCAAGCGCTGGCTTGAGGACAAGCTCAACGAGTCCAAAAAGACTGTCTTCTTCATCAGCCACGACCGCGAGCTGCTGAACAATGCCGCCGGCCGCATCGTGACCCTCGAACCGGGCATCAACGGCGCCGGTGCCTGGGTGCACGGCGGCGGCTTTGGCTCCTACGTGGACGCCCGCGCGGACCGGAACGCCCGCTTCGAGGAGCTCCGCAAACGCTGGGACGAGGAGCACGTGAAGCTCAAGGAACTCGTCAACATGTACAAGAACAAGGCGGCGTTCCGCTCCGACATGGCCAACCGCTACCACGCGGCCCAGACCCGGCTGGCGAAATTCCTGGAGGCCGGGCCGCCCGAGGCACTGCCGATCGAGCAGAACGTCCATATGCGGCTCAAGGGCGGCCGGACCGCCAAGCGTGCCATCGTGGCTGAAAGGCTGGAACTGACCGGGCTGATGAAGCCGTTCAACACCGAGGTGTGGTTCGGTGACCGCGTGGGTGTGCTCGGCTCCAACGGCTCCGGCAAGAGCCACTTCCTGCGCCTGCTCGCCACCGGTGGAACGGACCCGGAACGGGAACACCTCCCCGTGTCCGACGTCGAGATCGCCGAGGTGCCGCACGAGGGCACCGTGAAACTCGGCGCCCGTATCCGCCCCGGCTTCTTTGCCCAGACCCACGTCCGGCCCGACCTGTTGGGCAAGACCCTGCTGGAGATCCTGCACCGGGGCGACGAGCACCGGTCCGGCCTGGGACGCGAGGCCGCCGCCGGCGCATTGGACGGTTACGGCCTGGCATCGCAGTCGGAGCAAAAGTACGAGTCCCTCTCCGGCGGCCAGCAGGCGCGGTTCCAGATCCTGCTGCTGCAGCTCTCCGGCGCCACGCTCCTGCTGCTGGATGAGCCCACGGACAACCTGGACCTGCATTCGGCCGAGGCACTGGAAAAGGCCATCGACCACTTCGAGGGAACCGTCCTGGCCGTCACGCACGACCGCTGGTTTGCCCGCACCTTCGACCGGTTCCTGGTGTTCGGGTCCGACGGCCGCGTCTACGAATCCGCTGAGCCCGTGTGGGACGAAAAGCGGGTTGAGCGCGCCCGCTGACCCCGACGCTCTCTCACTTATAGGGCCCGATTCGCCAACGCTCTCTCACTTGCCTCAAGAAAGTGAGAGAGCGTTGGCATTTTTCCGGCCAAAGGTGAGAGAGCGTCCGGGGTGGAGGCAGGCAAAGTGGTTAAGTGGCCTTCGGTTGCTAGCATTCGAGCATGAAGACTGACATCACCAACACGGCGGCCGGACCGTCCCTCAGGGCAGCCGCCGCCGCCACTTTTGTGGTCTTCGGAATCAACGGCTTCGTTTTTGCCAGCTGGGCCGCCAGGATCCCCGCCGTCACCGAAACGCTGCACCTGACCTCCGGCCAGATGGGCACGCTTCTGCTGTGCATCGCCGTTGGCTCACTGCTGGCCCTTCCGACGGCGGGACTTGTGGTGGGAAAGATCGGCACCGCCAACGCGGTGCGGGCAGGCGCCCTGCTGTCAGCCCTGGCCGCGGTGGGCATTGCCCTTTCCCTGTCGGCCGAATCGGTCCCGGGCACTGCCGTTTCGCTGTTCTTCTTCGGCATCGGCGTCGGGCTGTGGGACGTTTCCCAGAACATTGAAGGGGCCGACGTCGAGCACAAGCTTCGGCGCACCATCATGCCCCAGTTCCATGCTGCTTTCAGCGGGGGCGCCTTTGTGGGGGCGCTGATCGGGGCAGGCCTGTCAACGATCGGCGTCCGCCTGCCAATGCACTTGCTGGCCATCGCCGGTGTGGTGGTGGTAGTAGCCCTCGTGGCGCCCCGCTATTTCCTCCCCCACGCGGCCCAGGCGGCTCCGGTCGAGGGTGAACCGACGGCCGTGAAGGGGCCATCGGCCTGGCGTGACAGCCGTACCCTGCTGATAGGCGTTGTGGTCCTGGGTGCAACCCTCACCGAAGGCGCCGGAAACGACTGGATCGCCAAGGCCACCGTTGACGGCCTGGGTACCTCGGAATCCACCGGCGCCCTGATGTTCGCGTTGTTTGTCCTGGCGATGACGGCGATGCGGCTCTTCGGCGGCCGCGTGATCGACATCTACGGACGGGTCGCAGTGCTCCGGGCCAGCATGGCCGCGGCCACGGTGGGTCTGTGCCTTTTTGTGCTCGCCGGGAACATCTGGCTGGCCGGGGTTGGTGCTGCGCTGTGGGGCGTGGGCTCAGCGCTGGCCTTCCCCATGGGAATGTCCGCCGCGGCCGACGATCCGAAGCATGCAGCGGCGAGGGTCTCGGTCGTATCCACCCTGGGGTATGTTTCCTTCCTCGCCGGCCCGCCGCTGCTGGGCTACCTGGGCGACATCACGGGAATCCATCTGGCGCTCCTCGCGATCCTCGCCCCGATCCTGGTGGCGCTCCTCCTTGCCGGCGCCGCGAGGCCCCTGCCTTCCAAGCCTTTGTCCTCCAAGCCGCTGTCCTCCAAATAGGGAGGCCCCGCCGGTATTAGGGTGGGTAGATGTACAGAGCGTGGCGCAAGGGTCCGGGATGGATCAGCCGCGTGGACCGGCGCCTGGTCCGCGGCGTGTCGTCGTTCCCGGGAGGAAACCACGATGAGCTCTTCCGCCGTCTCTCCGCCGCCGCCACCCACGGCAAACTGTGGATCGGGGCAGCGGCGATCATGGCCGCGTTTCCCGGCAAGCCCCGTCGGGCCGCCCTGCATGGTCTGATCGCCCAAGCGGTGGCATCGGCTGTGACCAACGTGGTATTCAAAACCCTGTTGCCGCGGGCACGGCCGCTCCCTGAGCATCTGCCGGTTTTCCGGTTCGTCCATCCGCAGCCCACCAGCTCGTCCATGCCATCGGGGCATTCCGCCTCCGCCATCGCATTCGCGCTCGGCGCCGGGCTGGTCAAGCCGGTTGTTGGTGCGGCACTTGCGCCGGCGGCACTGGGGGTGGCCTACTCCCGTGTCCACACGGGGGCCCACTGGCCATCGGATGTGTTCTTCGGTTCGGCGATCGGCGCAGGGGCAGCGCTGGTGACCCGGAAGTGGTGGCCCGTCCGCCCACCTTTTCCCGGAGTGTCCCGCACCGCAGCCCAGGCCCCTGAGCTGCCGGGCGGTGAAGGTCTCAGCATTGTGGTGAATACATTGGGCGGCTCCTTCACGGATCAAACGGCCGACGCCCTCCAGGAAGTATTCCCAAAAGCGCATATAAAAACGGTCGAGCTGGGAGAGCGCCTGGAGGACGCCGTCCAGGCCACTGCTTCCCGCCCGGACACCCGGGCCCTGGGCGTGTGGGGCGGCGACGGAACCGTTGGCACCGCGGCCGCGGCCGCCGTCGAAGATTCCCTTCCCCTGCTGGTGCTCCCCGGCGGAACGCTTAACCACTTCGCCCGGGACGCGGGGACTGCCAACCTCAAGGACGCCGTGGCAGCCGCAGCCGCGGGTGAAGCCGCCCGGGCCGACGTCGGCATTGTGACCGTGGAGCGCGGGCTGGCGGACAACCCGGAAACAGCTGACCTGCTCATGCTCAACACGGCCAGCATCGGCCTGTACCCCAACCTGGTCCGGCGCAGGGAGCAGCTGCAGCCAGCCCTCGGCAAACCGCTGGCCGGCGTGGTGGCCATGTTCCGGACCTTCGCCGCGGGAACGCCCACCACCCTGACCGTGGACGGTGTCCGGCACAAACTCTGGATCGCCTACAACGGACGTGGGCGCTACTACCCGCGGGACCACGCGCCCCTGTCGCGGCCAGTGCTGGACGATGGCGTCCTGGATGTCCGCATGATCACCGCCGACGAATCCTTTGCCCGGCTCCGGCTCCTGTGGTCGGTGCTGACCGGCACGGTGGCGACCTCCCGGATCACCCACCTGCGGGAGGCCGCGGAGGTCCGGATTGAGTCGGAAGGCTCCCCCTTGGCACTGGCGGTCGACGGCGAGGCGCTGGCTGGCGTGCGCAGCGTCCGGATCCGGGTGGAACCGCGAGCCCTGACGTACTACTCGCCCCGCACCTAAGGCTGCGTCGCGGAGGGGACCCGTAATCATCCGTGCGGACTACCCTGATTCGCCCCTGAATCATCCCTGAGACCGGCGAAATCCGGCCGTGCCGTCGGTAGCGTGGAGCGTACACACGAAAACTTCCCCGCATCCCGCAGCCACCAGGCTGCTGTCCTAAGGAACATTTCCATGATTGAGGCAACAGGCCTGTCAAAGGTCTACGGCAGCAAAACGGCGGTTGACGGCGTCAGCTTCACCGTCAGAGCAGGGCAGGTAACGGGCTTCCTGGGCCCGAACGGTGCCGGCAAATCCACCACCATGCGCATGATCATGGGACTGGACCGGCCGACGTCGGGCACGGTCACCGTCAACGGCCTGCACTACGCCGATCACAAGGCCCCCCTGCACGAGGTGGGTGCGCTGCTGGACGCAAAGGCGGTCCACACCAGCCGTAGCGCCTACAACCATCTCCGGGCCATGGCGGCTACGCACAACATTCCCACGTCCCGAGTCCATGAAGTCATCGAGATGACCGGCCTGGAGGCGGTGGCCAAGAAGAAGGCCGGCGGGTTCTCGCTGGGCATGGGCCAGCGCCTGGGCATTGCCAACGCCCTTCTTGGCGATCCGCAGACACTGATCCTGGACGAGCCGGTCAACGGCCTCGATCCGGAAGGTGTGCTGTGGGTCCGCAACCTGGTCCGCTACCTCGCCGGGCAGGGCAAGACCGTCTTCCTGTCCTCACACCTCATGAGCGAAATGGCCCAGACGGCAGACCACCTGATTGTGATAGGCCGCGGCAAGATCATTGCCGACGCCCCCGTGCAGGACATCATTGCGGGAACCCGTCAGGCCAAGACCCTGGTCCGCACGTCCGCGGCCACCCAGCTGTCAGCCCTGCTGTCCGGCGATGGCGTGACCGTGGACCAGGGCCAGCCCGAAACCCTGGAAGTGACGGGCCTGGACGCACGCCAGATCGCCCAGGTGGCACTGGACAACCGGGTGCTCGTGTACGAACTCACTCCGCAGCAATCGTCTCTGGAAGACGCCTACTTCGATCTCACCAAGGACGAAGTGGAATACCACTCACACCTGACCGGTGGACCCGCCGGCGAGTTCGCCCCGGAAACCGCCCCGGCAACGGCAGGAAAGTAAGGACGATGACCACCATGACTGATACCCAGACTTCCCGGGTCCGTTCCAGCGCCGGCACCAAGGGCGTGACCTTCGCCGGCGTGCTTCGGTCCGAATGGATCAAGCTGTTCTCCCTGATGTCCACCCGCATCCTGCTGCTCCTGACTCTCGTGGCGATTATCGGCGTCGGGGCCCTTGCGGTCCTGATCCGGTTCTCCTTCCTGGATGAAATGGCCCGGCAGGCCAGGGACCAGGGCCAGACCCTGACGCCGGAAATGATGGCCCAGACCTTCCCGCCCGGATCGGGCTTCGACCTGTACAACCTGCCCAACGCCGGCCTGCAGATCGGCATCCTGGTGCTGGGCTCGCTGGCCGTCCTGTTCATCTCCTCCGAATACGCCACCGGAATGATCCGTTCCACCATGAACGCCGTCCCGCGCCGCACGCCGGCCTTTGTGGCCAAGGCGATCCTGCTCGCCGTGATCTCCTACGTCATCACCACCATCGCCGCCGTGGCCACGTTCCTGATCGCCATGCCGGTCTTTCAGGGATTGGGCCTGGACCTGGACTGGTCCACGGACGGGGTGCTCTACAGCGTCTTCACGGGCGGCCTTTACGTTGCCGGGGTGGCCTTGATCGGCCTGTCCCTGGGCGCACTGCTGCGCAATTCCGCGGGCGGCATCACCGTGCTGGTGGGCCTGTTCTTCGTCCTGTCCATCGCGGCGAGCTTTATGACCTTCATCCCCGGTGACTTCTGGAAGTACGTGCCGCAGTACCTCCCCAGCGACGCCGGCGGACGGTTCCTCGCCATCGGCCACACCGACGGCGTCATCGATCCCTGGCAGGGCGGCCTGATTTTCCTGGGCTACGTTCTGCTGTTCCTGGTGCCGGCCATGATTGTGCTCAAGAAACGCGACGTCTAGGCGGACACTAGGCTCAAAGCATGAATGAAGCGGCTCTCGTCAGGGACGCGCCGGCCAGCCAGGCCGACGCGTCCCTTGCCGAAATCACGGCCAAGCGCCGGGGCCTGCTCCGGCGCTACCTTTACCAGCATCCCCGGGTGATGGACGGAGTGGTGGTGTTCAGCTATGCGCTGCTGGTGGCGCCGACAGCGGTGGACGCGATTTTGTCCGGCGCCTGGTTGGCGGCGGCGCTCCTCTTCGTGGTCGCGGGGGCGCTGTTCTTCCGGCGCTCCCACTCCGTGGCGCTGACGGCCTTCGTCGCGGTCATGGAAGTGGCGGTCACGCTGCTCCACCCGTGGGGCTCGAATGCGTCGGCGGGGCTCTGGTTCTCGCTTTACGCCGTGGCCGTGGTGCACACGCGCCGGTTCGCGCTGGTGGCCATGGCCGCCGCCACCGCGCCATTGGCCCTGCTGTACCTGCTGGCCGCTGTCGGTCCCATGGAGAATTCCTTCGTCCACGACGCCGGCGGCAATCCTGGCGACTTCCACCTCCTGACCAGCATCGCCACCGGCGCCACCATCGCCCTGTCCAACGTCATCGCCACCGGGATCGGCATCTCGGTGCGGCAGCGGCGGGAGCATGAGCAGGAGATCGCCGCGTGGGTGGCGCGGACGGCCAGCCTGGCCTCCGTCAACGAACGCAACCGGATCGCCCGCGAAATGCACGACGTCGTGGCGCACTCACTGACGGTGATGGTCAGCCTCTCCGATGGCGCCGCCGTCGTGGTCCGGAAAAGTCCCGACCGCGCCGGTGAGGTGCTCGGCGAACTGTCCCGGACCGGCCGGACCGCGCTGGCTGACATGCGGCGTGTCCTGGGTGTACTCCGGGACGACGCCGGCGGGACGGCGCCGCGGCAGCCCCTCGCCTCCGGCGACAGCCTGGCCAAGCTCCTGGAAGGCTTCCGGACCGCAGGCCTGCCGCTGCACTACTCGCACACCGGCCCGGCGCTGCCCGACGACGCGGCCTTCCAGCTGACGGTCTACCGGATTGTGCAGGAGTCACTGACCAATGTGCTCCGCTACGGCCGGTCCTTGGGTCGGGTGGACGTCGGCATCGTCCGGAACGGTTCCACCGTCACCATTGAAGTGCTCGACGACGGCGCGGGAGTCCCGGGCCCAGGCGCCTCCGACGGCGGCGGGCCGGGTTCAGGACTCCCAGGCTCCGGCGTCGGGCCCGGTTCCGGCCAGGGGCTGGCGGGGATGGCCGAACGGGCGCGCATCTACGCAGGCACGGTGGTGGCCGGGCGGCGCGGCCGCGGCTGGCGCGTGTGTGCCGTCCTGAGCTGGCCGGCCGACGAGCCCGCGGAAACCCCACACCCGTCCATCCCAACTGCAAGGCACACGTGACTGATAACCAACTCATAACCGTCCTGCTGGTGGATGACCAGCCGCTGCTGAGGATGGGGTTCCGCCTCATCCTCGAGGGCGAGGAAGACCTGCATATTGTGGGCGAGGCCTCCGACGGTGCGGAGGCGGTCCGGCTGGTCCGGGACCTCAAACCCGACGTGGTGCTGATGGATGTCCGGATGCCCGTGCTGGACGGTATCGAGGCAACCCGCGCCATCACAGCCTCCGGATCCTGCGCCCGGATCATCATCCTCACCACCTTCGATGTGGACGAATACGCCTTCGCGGGGCTCCAGGCAGGCGCGTCCGCGTTCCTCCTCAAGGACGTGGCGCCGTCGGACCTGGTCAGCGCCGTCCGGGTGGTGGCCAGCGGGGATGCCGTGGTGGCACCGCGTGTCACGCAGCGGCTGCTGGAAACCTATGTCCGCGGCGCAGCCGTGCCGGCCCCCTCCGCCGCGCCGCGGGATTCCCTGCTCGAAGACCTCACGCCGCGCGAAACCGAGATGCTCGAAGCCATGGCGGAGGGCCTCTCCAACGCCGAGATTGCGCACCGGTATTTCCTCTCCGAAGCAACGGTTAAGACCCACGTCCGCCGGATCCTGACCAAGCTCCACCTGCGCGACCGGGTCCAGGCAGTGGTTTACGCCTACGAGACTGGCCTGGTGGTCCCCAGCAATCCTGATTACTGACGCTGGCGCGGACGACTGACGCTGGCGCGGCCGACTGACGCACAGGTTCCGCACAGGAAGGGCCTATGCAGGGGATAGGCGGGGCGCGTTGGATGGAGCCATGAGCAACCACCTTCCCCACCCCAACCACGACCGCGGCCTTGAGTTTGATCTGTCCACCATGATCAGCCGCCGTTCCCTCGGAATGATCTTCGGCGCCGGCGGTGCGGCAGCGGCGATGGCAGCGTGCACCCCCGGCGGGTCAGGCACCACAGCCGGCACGTCGACGTCGGCCGCCACCGAGAGCGCTTCAGCCGCCGCCTCTGCGGCCACCACGACGGCGGCTCCCACCGCCAGCCCCACGCTCACCCGGGCGATCGCGGAGTGCGGCGTGGAGATCCCCGCGGAAACGGCAGGTCCGTTCCCGGGTGACGGCTCCAACGGGCCCAACGTCCTTGCAGCCTCCGGCGTGGTGCGGCAGGACATCACCTCAAGCTTCGGAACCGGGTCTGCCACGGCCGAAGGCGTGCCGCTGACGTTCACCCTGACCCTGCTGGACAACGCCAACGGCTGCGTGCCCCTCGCCGGTGCGGCCGTGTACGCCTGGCACTGCGACCGCGACGGAAGGTACTCCATGTACGATTCGGGCCTGTCCAACGAAAACTATCTCCGCGGCGTCCAGGAAGCGGACGCCAACGGCCAGGTCACCTTCACGTCCGTCTTCCCCGGAGCCTATTCCGGGCGCTGGCCGCACATCCACTTCGAGGTATTCGAATCCATGGGCAACGCCACCGCCGCCGGACAGGTGCTGGCGGTATCGCAGATCGCCCTGACTGACGCAGCCTGTAAGGAGGTCTATGCCATGGCCGGCTATGAGACCAGCGCGCGGAACTTCCCCCGCACCACGCTGCAGTCGGACAACGTCTTCGGAGACGACGGCGGCATCTACCAGCTGGCCACCATGACCGGATCGGCCTCCGCCGGCTACACCGCCGGGCTCAATGTGACCATCTAGACTCGGAACCATGCCTTCACGCTCCAGTGCCGCCGCCTCCAGTGCCATTGACCATATCCAGGACCTTGGCGCGTACGTCAGCGCATCGCCGTCGAGCTTCCACGCTGTCCACGAGGCCGCCCGGCGGCTGGGCGAAGCCGGGTTCACGGGCCTGGACGAGCGTGAGCCCTGGGCCGGCGGGGCTGGTTCGTTCTACCTGGTCCGCGACGGCGCGCTGATCGCCTGGGTGGTCCCGGAAGGCGCCGGCCCCACCACCGGGTTCAACATCCTCGGCGCGCACACGGACTCCCCGTCCTTCAAGCTCAAGCCCCAGCCCACCACGGGAGCCTTCGGCTGGCTGCAGGCCGGGGTGGAGGTCTACGGTGGACCGCTGCTCAACTCCTGGCTGGACCGCGAACTTCAGCTGGCGGGCCGGCTGGTTATGCTGGACGGTACCGAACACCTCACTGCCACCGGGCCCATGCTCCGCTTCCCGCAGCTGGCCATCCACCTTGACCGGGCAGTCAACGACGGCCTGACCTTGGACAAGCAGCGGCACATGAACCCGGTGTGGGGCCTGGGCGATCCGGCCGATTTTGACCTGCTGGGTGTTTTGGCGTCCCATGTGCCTGGCGCCTCCGTTGATCCTGCGCGGATTGGCGGGTACGACGTCGTTATTGCAGACACGCAGGCACCTGCGGTTTTCGGGGCCAACGGTGAGTTTTTCGCTTCCGGCCGGCTGGACAACCTTTCCGCGACGCATGCCGGGCTGGCGGCGCTGATCGCGCATAGTGCATCTTCCGTTGCCGGTGCTGCGGGAGCCGGTGCGCCGATCGCCGTCCTCGCGGCGTTCGATCACGAGGAAATCGGTTCCAACTCCCGTTCCGGCGCGTGCGGGCCCGTCCTCGAGGACGTGCTGGTGCGGATCTCCGATGGCCTCGGCGCAACGGTGAGCCAGCGGCGGCAGGCGCTGGCGGCGTCGTTCTGTGTTTCCGCGGACGCGGGCCATGCGGTCCACCCCAACTATCCGGAGCGGCACGATCCAGCCAACCACCCGGTCCTGAACGGCGGCCCGCTGCTGAAGATCAACGCCAGCCAGCGGTATGCGACCGACGCGCCCGGCGCGGCATTCTGGGCCAGGCTGTGCGGCGAGGCGAAGGTGCCGTACCAGGAATTTGTGTCCAACAACGTGATGCCCTGCGGCTCCACCATTGGCCCGCTGACCGCCACGCGCCTGGGGATCCGGACTGTCGACGTCGGCGTGCCCCTGCTCTCGATGCATTCAGCGAGGGAGCTGTGCGGTGTTGCGGACCCGCACCGGCTGGCCACCGTCACGGAACTGTTCTTCCGGACGGCATCGTAGACACTCGGTTTACCGGCAGGCCTTCTTACCGGCAGGCTTCAGCGCTGTCCGCCAGGCCGCAATAGCCCGAGCTGCGCCGTATGGTGGTTTGAGACAGGGTTGCCCTTATCATCTGACGTATGGGTAAACACTTGGTCGCCCTTGTGGTGGCGGCACTCTTCCTGGCCGGCTGCTCGGCCCCTTCAGCTCAGCCGCCAGTGACGACGGCGGCGCCGGCCGCCACATCAGCATCAGCCACGCCGACACCTACTACGCCAACGACAGGCTCGGCTGCGACAGATCTGAACTGGGGCACGCCGACCGCTGGCGACGAATTCAACTATACCGGGGCACCGGACGCCGCGAAGTGGTCCGTGTACAACAGTGCCGGCCACGCGGGGAATGGCATTCGGAGTCCCCAGCAGGTCACGGTAGACGGTTCCAAAATGGTCATGACTGGAACACCGGAGGGCGCCACCGCTGGAATGAGCGCGAAGTTTGCGCGCCAGAAGTACGGCCGGTGGGAGGTCCGCGCGGCGGGTTCGGGTGACAATGAGTACCACATGGTGTCGATCCTGTGGCCGGATAGTGGGAAGTGGCCGTGTGACGGCGAAGTTAACTACGCGGAGACGATGGGTGACTGGAACCTCATCAAGTTCTTCCACCACTCTGGATGTTCGGACACGGTGACGTCGGCGTCCAAGGCTCTGGACGTTAGTCAGTTCCACAACTACGCGGTTGACTGGTCCCCGAATGGGTTCGTCGGCTACGTCGATGGGGTGAAGTGGTTTGAGGACAACAACCCCGCGCACCAGCCTCCCGGTTCGATGCACCAGACGCTACAACTGGACTGGGTCCCAGACGGCACTGATAACGGCGCTGGCGAGATGCGAGTGGATTGGGTTCGCGTCTATGCGGCTGGCGATCCTACTCCCCCTCCCCCGCCGCCGCCATCCGATGAGTCGTTTGAGTTCGCCGCCACCGGGGATATAAACCCTGCGGGTAACACGTCGGCCACGTCGCACAGTGGTAAGAACGCGGCTAGTATCATCGCCGGTCTCAACGACGGTTCGCTGGACAACTTCCTTGCGCTGGGCGATTTCCAGTATGACAAGGGCACCTGTACCGCGCTCGGGGCTTACGACCAGTTGTGGGGTCCGGCTAAGGCCAAGACGTACTGGACCGCTGGCCCGAATCATGATGTTGAACCCGGCGAGAATGACGACTTTGACCGGTACATGGATGGGCAGTGCGTGTCCACGGTGAAGAGCGCAACTAACTCTGATGTTGTACGGTTCCAAGACGCTCTTGAATGGTATTCGTTCGACAAGGGCAACTGGCACATTCTTGTAGCGCCTACGGCCACATGGCGTTATAACGCTAAGCGGGCGCAGGCGATGACCTCGGAGATGGACGCCGACCTGAAAGCGGCGAAGGCCGTTGGAAAGCATCTGGCGGTTATCTACCATGATCCGTATTTCACCAGCAACACGTCGAGCCATACCCGCTTCTCTAAGGCGAAGCCGTGGATTGACGTGTTCTGGGCGAACCGCGTTCGTGTGTTGCTGTCCGGCTCACAGCACAATTATGAGCGGACCTGCCCGATTAACAACGAGGACCAGTGCGTTGCGGACGGGATGCAACAATTTCAGGTGTCCACTGGTGGAATCGGCCTCCGGGCGTTCACCAGCGACCCCTCTTATGTGCAACGGAAGTTTAGCGACACATGGGGTCACCTACGGATGAGCCTCAAGGCTGACGGCTCTTATACGTGGGAATTCCGTCCCGTTTCTGGCGGAATGCAGACTGACAGCGGGTCTCGAAGCCATGACTAACTAATTCCTCGGTTCGCACCCTGCTGGACCGGGAACTCTACCTGCCCAATCATGGCCGGGACCCCATCCTTACGGATGCAGTCCCGGCCAGTCTGGTCCTCTTCCTGCCTGGCCTAGCCCAGGGTGAGGATGAGCTTGGGTGCGAGCGTGCTGCCGGCTTCTTTGGAGTTGAGGTCCAGGCCGTCGCTGCTGGTGGAGTCCATGCCCAGCGAGAGTTGTTGGCCGAGCTCACCGGTCAGGCCGCTGACCGTCAGCGGAATGTTGTAGGTGGTGTTGGTGGTTGTCGGGCCGAGGGTGCCGATGCTGGTGCCGAGGGCCGGACGGGTGGGGGTGCCGCTGTACGTGATCCCAGTCTCGGTCCAGCTGTCATCAGCGACCAGCTTGATGTTCTGCGTGCCCGTTGAGCCGCTCCCGGCGCTGCGCAGCTGCAACGTCGCACTCTGGATGGTCCTGCCCGCATACGCCGACAGGTCGAACTTCAGGTACGCGACCTCCACCGGGCTGTTGTCCACACCCAGCACGGTGCTTGTGCCATTGTTCGTCCCCGGCGCAGCGCTCGTCACATAGCTGTCAGCGGTGGCCGTGAGCGTGACGGTCTCCGGCGTGCCGCCGCCCGCGGCAGCCGTGGTGAAGGTCCAGGTCCTGTCTGTCGCCAGCGGGTTGCCGGCAACATCCTTCACCCCACTGGAGCCGCCCTTGATCGTTGCCGTGTACGGCGTGTTTGCCGCCAGATTAGCAGTCGGGTTCAACGTCGCAACGTTGCCCGCGCTGCTCACAGCGGCCGGCACCGTCCCCGTCGGCCCCGTCAACGTGAACGTGCTCGAGGTGACCGTCGAGGCATCCATCGCCTCCGAGAACGTCCCCGTCACGTTCGCCGTCACGGCCACAGCAGTCGCCCCCGCAGCCGGAGAGGTATCCGTCACGGTCGGAGCCGTCGTATCACCGCCGCCCGCGGCAGCCGTGGTGAAGGTCCAGGTCCTGTCTGTCGCCAGCGGGTTGCCGGCAACATCCTTCACCCCACTGGAGCCGCCCTTGATCGTTGCCGTGTACGGCGTACTCGCCGCCAGATCAGCATTCGGGTTCAACGTCGCAACGTTGCCCGCGCTGCTCACAGCTGCCTGCACCGTCCCCGTCGACCCCGTCAACGTGAATGTGCTCGACGTGACCGTCGAGGTATCCAGCGCCTCCGAGAACGTCCCCGTCACATTCGCCGTCACCGCCACACCAGTCGCACCAGCAACCGGAGACGTAACCGTCACCGTCGGAGCCGTCGTATCACCACCACCGCCACCGCCGAGGGTGAGGATGAGCTTGGGTGCGAGCGTGCTGCCGGCTTCCTTGGAGTTGAGGTCCAGGCCGTCACCGCTGGTGGTGTCCATGCCCAGGGAGAGTTGTTGGCCGAGTTCACCGGTCAGTCCGCTGACCGTGAGCGGAATGTTGTAGGTGGTGTTGGTGGTTGTCGGGCCGAGGGTGCCGATGCTGGTGCCGAGGGCCGGGCTGCTGGACGTGCCCTCGGTCCAGCTGTCATCGGCGACGAGCTTGATGTTCTGCGTACCTGTTGACCCGCTCCCGGCGCTGCGCAGCTGCAACGTCGCACTCTGGATGGTCCTGCCCGCATACGCTGACAGGTCGAACTTCAGGTACGTGACCTCCACGGGGCTGTTGTCCACACCCAGCACGGTGCTTGTGCCATTGTTCGTCCCCGGCGCAGCGCTTGTCACATAGCTGTCAGCGGTGGCCGTGAGCGTGATCGTTTCCGGCGTGCCGCCGCCCGCGGCAGCCGTGGTGAAGGTCCAGGTCCTGTCTGTCGCCAGCGCGTTGCCGGCAACATCCTTCACCCCACTGGAGCCGCCCTTGATCGTTGCCGTGTACGTCGTACTTGCCGCCAGGTCAGCATTCGGGTTCAACGTCGCAACGTTGCCCGCGCTGCTCACAGCGGCCGGCACCGTCCCCGTCGGCCCCGTCAACGTGAACGTGCTCGACGTGACCGTCGAGGCATCCAGCGCCTCCGAGAACGTCCCCGTCACATTCGCCGTCACCGCCACACCAGTCGCACCAGCAGCCGGAGACGTAACCGTCACCGTCGGAGCCGTCGTATCACCACCACCCGCGGGAGCCGTGGTGAAGGTCCACGTCCTGTCCGTCGCCAGCGGGTTGCCGGCAAGATCCTTCACCCCATTGGAGCCGCTCTCGATCGTCGCCGTGTACGTCGTATCCGCCGCCAGATCAGCATTCGGGTTCAACGTCGCAACGTTGCCCGCGCTGCTGTACGTCACAGCGGCCGGCACCGTCGTCGTCCCTTCCTTCAACGTGAACGTGCTCGAGGTGACGGTCGAGGTATCCAGCGCCTCCGAGAACGTCCCCGTGACGTTCGCCGTCACCGCCACACCAGTCGCACCAGCAGCCGGAGACGTAACCGTCACCGTCGGAGCCGTCGTATCACCACCACCGCCGCTGGGGTCGTAAGAGTGCCAGTACCGGCTTGTGGCGTTCACATCGGCGAGCAACAGCAGACCGCTGTTGGCCGTGCCCCACGCCGCACTGTTGAGGTTCTGCTTCGTCGACGTCACGTTGTGGACATACTGGTCGGCGTCCACGATACGAGCCGTCTTCGCGGTGGTGAAGTTGATGTTGCTCAGCGGCGAGGACTTCTCGTAGATCGCACCCCCCGACGTAGTGCAGACACCAGCGTTCGTTGTGCCACTCGGCTTCGGATAGGTAGCGAAGGTACGCAGCCTCTGCGTGCTCTCATCAATCAAGACGATCACCCGGTTCGGGCACTCCGACACAGGCGCGATCGTGTGTGCTGACCAGGTCGTGCCATTCAATGCCAACAGCTGGATCAGCGGCTGAGGCGCCGACGTGAACGACGTCTTGACGGCGGCGAAAACCCGGTCACCCGAGGAGTCCAGCCACTTCAAGTTCATATGGTCATCGCTGCTGCCCTGCCCCGACACCGCCGCCACAGGAGTGGTCCAGGCGGTGTTCGACGCTCCGTCGACGTGGTAGCTCCAGTACATGCCCTCGGCGGAGCCACCGACCTGCCGGCTCCACATCACACCCATCTTGTTCCCGTCGAACGCGATCACAGCCGACGTGTCGTCCACAGACACGTTGCTCAACGACGACGGATGCTGGAACGGCGTCCCCCAGGTCTTGCCATCCGTGCCAGTGACGTTCAGATAAATTCGGTTCGCCTGCTGCCAGGTGGCCCACACCCGACCAGTCGAGTCCTTATCGATGGTCAGGGCCTCAACGCGGTAGTTGTTGATGTTTGTAGGACTCTGCGCCAGCAGCGAGTACGTCTTAGTACTCGAGTTGTAGCTGTAACGCCGCATCGTCGTCGGGAAGTTCGGCTCAGCCGGCACACCGTCGTTGACGAACCGATAGCTCGCCACATACAACGTCGTCCCGTCCCACAACACGTCATGATGAGTGTTCGCCCGCGTGTCCGTAGCCACACCCGTATCGACCCACGATCTCGCCGCGGCATTGAACCGGAAAATATGAAAATCCGAGCTGGCAGTGTCCCACAGGTTCCCCCACCAGACCCCGTCGTTGAACCACAACCCGCTCGTCGCCCGCTTCGAACCCGTCGGCGTCCCCGTCCCCGAATGCGACGGACCCTCAACTCCCACATCACCCGGAGCAGCCGACGCCGCAACCGGCACCACCAGGACACCGCCCAGCGCAAGCAGCAGCGCTGTCAGCAGTGCATGGAGCCGCAGATTCCGCGACCCGCGTAGACGAAGACCGGCCGAGCGACCATCTCCCCGCCTTACGCCAGGCCAGGAAGTCCTGGCAACATGGGTATTATGGTCGAGTGCCTGGCTTAGCCACTTGACGGGCCTATTCTTCATGGCTGATCTCCTGCGTCGTTGGATGTCACGCGTGAGCTCCGTATATGCGTCGACCCCGGAAACGACGGCAGAAGCCCTGTCAGGCACCCAGCGTAGGACCGCGCATTGAGGCGCACAATGAAAGCCCGGTACCTAATCATTTCGGTGGTCTTAATCCCCCGTACCTAAAGAATTCACCCGTTGGTATCCCCCGTACCTAAAGAATTCACGCGTTGGTAAATCCCTGTACTTACCAACAGCCAGCGGAAGCGCTCTTTAAAAGCGAGTACCTACTACTGGTGACAGCCGCGTGGGGCCAGCCATAGGCTCTTCCTCACGGCAAGAGTCAAAGGCTAAATGAGAGCTGGGGCCAGAGACTAGACCCATGACCGGATAAAACGCTAATGCCGCGCCCGACTCCCCGGTCGGACGCGGAGTTGACTAAATCCGCAATCGTCATGAAGTGGTGAGGTATTTGTCCATTTCCACCCAGCTCCCAATTACATTCTCGATGCCGGCTATAGAAGCCGCCAGGGCCACAGTCAGCGTCGTCATCCCAACCCTGAACGAAGCGAAGAATATTCCGTGGGTCCTTCGTCGGATTCCCTCGTATGTGGACGAGGTTGTGATCGTCGATGGCCGTTCCACCGACAATACGGTGGGCGTAGCCCAGGCAATCCGCGACAACCTTGTCATCGTCAATGAGCAGCGCAAGGGAAAGGGCGTGGCGCTTCGCTCCGGGTTTGCTGCAGCCTCGGGAGACATCATCGTCATGCTGGACGCGGATGGGAGCATGGATCCGCAGGAGATTGGCTGGTTCGTTTCCCCGCTTCAACACGACTACGACTTCGTCAAGGGCTCACGCCATGTCACCGGGGGAGGGTCCGAAGACCTCACCCGTCTGAGGAGGGCCGGCAATCGCGCGCTGACCAGGTTGGCAAATGCGGTCCTGCACAGCAATTACTCCGACCTTTGCTACGGCTATATCGCGTTTCGACGCGAATGCCTGGAGATCCTGCAGTTGGAATCGGACGGCTTTGAAATTGAGACCGAACTGATTGTCCGCGCTGCCAAGGCGGGTCTGAAGATTGCCGAAGTCCCCAGCCTGGAGCTGGATCGCATCTCCGGCGCGTCGAATCTGCAGACTTTCCGCGATGGGTGGCGGGTATTGGGCACGCTGGCACGCGAATGCACCATGTGGGAGGCCCCCACCGCCGGCGCCAGGCCTGAGGCCCTCAGGCGGGTGAAGTATGCATACGCAAATGTCAGTGTTCCGCGGACGCCTACCGATCCGCAGACGGTTCTCTCCCTTGTTCGGGGAGGCTAGCATGCTGGATCGTTTTGGACGCCCGAGCGTGTCGATCGTCATTTGTGCTTACACCGAAAGGCGTTGGGACCGGTTGCTGGACGTCATAGAGTCCGTCCGGGCCCAATCGGTCGAACCCCAGGAAGTCCTGGTGGTGATTGACCATAACGAGGACCTCTACGAGCGGCTCATCGAGATTGTCGATGACGTGACCGTGGTGGAGAGCACCGGGCCCCGCGGGCTTTCCGGAGCACGCAACACCGGCGTCGGCTTGGCGGACTCAGACATTGTGGCCTTCCTTGACGATGATGCCGAGGCCGCGCCGGACTGGCTTGAACGGTTGCTTGCCATGTACGACGATCCTGACGTGCTGGCCGTCGGCGGACGCGTCGAACCGGTGTGGGAAACGGGCCGGCCGGGCTACTTCGGTGAAGAGCTCGACTGGATCGTTGGATGCAGCCACCGGGGAATGCCCAAGGTGGCTTCCGAGGTCCGGAATGTCATTGGCGCAAACATGTCCTTCCGGCTTGAAGTCCTGCGCCAGGTTGGCGGTTTCAACCTTTCGCTGGGACGCCAGGGCACCTTGCCCCTTGGCTGCGAAGAGACCGAGATCTGCATCCGCTCGAAGATGGGCGCACCCGGATCGCGGATCGTCTACGAACCCGCGGCATTGGTCCGCCACCACGTACCGGCGGACAGGGGAACCTTGCGCTACATGCTGTCGCGTTCTTGGTCCGAAGGGATCTCCAAGGCCCAGGTCAGCCGGATCGTAGGCCACAAACGTGCGCTGGGCCCGGAACGGCGTTACGTGCGCAGCGTCCTGCCACGGGCCGTATTTGCGGGAATGCGCGATTGGGGACGGGGGGACAATCCCCAGGGCCTGGGCCGGGCTGGAGCTGTGATTGCAGTCCTGGCATGCACTGCCGCAGGGTACGTACGCGGACGCCGGATTGCCCACGTCGAAGGCCGACCGCTGTCCGGGACTGCCCTGGTGGGCGCCCCGTGGAGGGATGTCCAGTAAGCGAACGCGTCGACGAACTTAGCCCGGTCGAGGAGCGGCCTCCGCCATGCTGAAGGCGACATCGTCGCCTTTACGGACGACGACGTAGTGGTCGATGCAGCGTGGTTGCATGAAATCTGCCCGGATTCGGGCCTGGATAGGCCTGGTCAATGGGTGGCAGGGACGCCCACCCAGATTTAGCCGTCGGGCACGTTGCTCAAGACTGCCGCCCCCAATGTCCACGGTCGCGAAGTCCGCCACGTCGTCGTCGTGCGTCAAAGTCACGGACGGCAGGCCACAACATGGGCCCCGAGCGTTACAGGCGGTCAGCGTCACGTTCTTCAGGAGGATGCTGCCCCGGCCAGGGCGGCCAGCCGTTCCACCACGTCTTCCCGGGACTTCCCCGAGGCCAGGAATATCGGAACCAGCGCCTCACCGGCGTACGGCGGCCGCCCGTACGGTGTTCATGACCCGGTTCAGGCCCACGTTGTCCAGGCCGTGGAAAATCGGGAGAACTAAGGTCCGGTCCGTCAGCCGTTCAGTGTTCTGGAGCCCTGCGTTGCCAGTATCGCGCCACCGGTAGGCAGGCTGCCGGTGTGCCGCTATGGCGCCGCGGCGCGCCGAAATTCCGGCATCGGCCAGGCGGGCCAGGAGCCCTTCGCGGTCGGTCGCGAAGTCCGGGAGGACCTCGAGCCAGAAGGACTGGAAATTGGTGGTTCCGTACGGTGGGTCGGCCACGAACCGGAGACCGGCCAGGCCGGAAAGCCCTGCCTCATAGCGTGCTGCGATCTCCCGGCGGCGGGCCACGATCTCGCCCAGCCGGCCCATCTGCACAATGCCGACGGCGGCCTGCAGATCCGTCATCTGGTAGTCGAATCCGACCTCGACATACACCTCCGGCGCGGCCGTGCGGGATCGGCGATGGTCTGCCGCCGGCACGTTCAGGGAGTGGCCGCGCAGGCTCCGCGCCCGTGCGGCCCAGTCCGCCCGGTGGGTTGTCAGCATGCCGCCCTCGCCCGTGGTCAGCACATTGTCCGGGTGGAACGACCACACGGCCATGTCCGCCCCCGTGCCCACGGGCCTGCCCTTGTATTCCGAGCCGACGGCGCAGCCGGCGTGTTCGATCACGGTGATTCCGAGACGGTCGCACAGCTCGCGGACGGGGTCCAGGTCAGCCGGAACACCAGCATGGTCCACCACGATCACGGCCCGCGTGTCCAGGGTCAGGGCCGCCCGGACCGCAGCCGCGGTCACGGTGCCGGTGGCCGGATCCACGTCGCAGAACACCGGCCGCGCACCGACATACGTCACCGCGTTGGCGGTTGCGATGAGGGCCAGCGACGGAACCACCACGTCATCGCCGGGACCGATGCCGGCCACCACCAGCGCCAGGTGCAGCGCGGTTGTTCCGCTGGAGGTCGCGACGGCGTGGCGCACCTCCTGCAGGGCGCTGAACTTCGCTTCGAACGCCTTCACTTTCGGCCCCTGTGTCAGTATGCCGGAGGCGAGGACCTCCGCCACTGCGCGGGTTTCGTCGTCGCCGAGCCAGGGTTCCATGATGTTGATGCGGGCAAGGACGGTTTCCGCTGTCACTTGGCACCGGCCTTTCTGGCGACGGTTCTCATGTCCGCGTCCTTCCCACTTTTCGCTGCCGGGCTCTGTGCATTCCGTACTGCAAAATTAGCGGGATGCAAGACGTTTCGGCGGGAAAAGCAGACGGTTGTGTGGGCACCGGCAGGGAACAGTGCGGGAACTGCGGGTACCTGCAGTGCCCTGTGCCCCGGCCGGTGCCCCGGCCGGTGTCCTAGAGGACGGGAAGGACGAATTGTTCCTTGGCCTGAGTGGCTTCCTTGCCTGTTGCGAGGGCTGTCAGCTGGGCACGTGATTCCACTCCGAGTTTCCGGTAAATCGAGGTGAGGCGCACTTCCACGGTCCGGACCGAGACATACAGGGTGGCCGCGATTTCCTTGTTCCGCATCCCACGGGCCACCATGCGCACCAGCACACGTTCGTGGTCCGCAAGCATCAGGATCGCGGGGTTGCCGGGGGCACCTGCCGGTTCCACACGTTCGTCGAGCAGCAGCGAGTCGACGTGCTGGGCCCACGCGCGGGCCCCGGCTTCCTCGAACATCACTTTCGCTCGAAGCAGGCCATCCCGGGCGCTCCGGAGGCGGCCGAAGGCGCCGAGACGTTCGGAGTAGCACAGCAATGTCCTGGCGCGTTCCAGCAGTGATTCCTGGGGGTTTTTGCCGGCGAGGGCGTCACTGAACAACTGGAGCGACTGCTCACCGTCGGCCAGCATCGCCCGGCTCCGTGCAACAGCCATCATGAGCCAGGGCGAACGCAGGCCAACTGCCTGGCTTTCCAGGTGCCACAGCGCCTGGGCGGCCTCCCTGTGCCGGCCCAGCCGGACCAGGACTTCCACCAGATCGGAATCGCAGCGGAGCAGCGTGGGGTTGCTGAAAGCCTGACCTATCTCCCCTGCCCGCGACAGCTGCGCGAAGGCCTTGGCGAGGTTTCCCCGCATGAGGGCAAAATGCCCCTGGCACGCGGCCAGCTGAGCCGTAATCGCAGGGTGGCTTTCCGCCCCTGAGAAGTGCTGGGCGTCCGTCGCGTAGGCGCGGGCGAGTTCCTCGTTTCCGATCGCGTTGGCCCGCCAGACCCGGTAGACGTGCCGCATTCCGCGGTGGTATTTGGTTTCCGGTTCTGCGAGCTCAAGATCTTCGATCAGTTTCACCGCCTTCCGGACGTTCCCCGCACGGATTTCGTTGTCCACTGCGAGGAACTTCGCGGTTTCCCGCCAGTTGACGGTGTTTGGCTCCAGGACGGTCTGTACCCGGGCAAAGGCCTCCTGGGCGGCGAGATGGTGTTCGGCATAGCTCAGCGCACGGCCCTGTACCAGAAGGGTGGCAACCGTTTCGTTCCCGCCGTCGGGCTTGGGGCCGATCTCCTCCGGTGTCCCGCTGACCGCTTCGATGAGTTGCCTGGCGCTCTCCGCGAGGGCCAGGCAGTCCGGTGAGGCGTGGTCCTTGAACTCCTCCGCGCACCGCAGCAGGCTGGTGGCATCCGCAAGCTCCCAGCGGTCCGCAGAATAGAGCGCACCGGCCACGAGCAGGCGGCTAGCGAAGGCCGGATCGTGCTGCCCGAACTCCTTCACCAGCCGGAGCACCATGCTGGAGCGCACGGTGCCGCCCTGGATGAACTGGATCTCGAAGGCGAGTCCGGTCAGCCGAAGGATCAGGGCAGGGTTCCGCGTCACGCGCTGCGCCCAGTCCAGGTAGCGCTTGGCGTAGACGAATTCACCGCGGTTCAGCAGCAGTTCGGCCACGGTGGTGAGCCTCGCGGCGGTCTCCGCTTCCCACGGGTTGATGGTCAGGGCCCGTTCAACGTATTCGACGGCGAAGGGCACTTCGCCGCTCCGGATTAGGTCAACGGCAAAGCGGAGCAGCCCAAACGGGGTCTGCCGTTCCAAGGCGGTGAAGCTCAGGTGCCAGCGGTGGGCGTAGGGATCCGTGGGCTCCGCCGCTGCCGCCATGGCACGGTGGCTGGCGGTCCGCGTTGCCGGTGTCATGGCCGCATACACGTAGCCCCGGAGCAACTGGTCCTGGATCCTCAGATGCGGCCCGGACCTGCCCACCATGCCCTGTGCCAGCAGTTCATCGATTCCGCCCCACAGCTGGTCATAGGCTCTTTCCAAGGTGACGATATCGCTGCGGCAGGACAGCGAAAGCAGGTCAAGGACCTGCCTCGCGACAGGCGAGAGTCCCCCCACGGTGGCAGCGAACTCGGCTTCGAAGCTTCCCTTGCCGGGCAGTGGAACCGGCAGCGCGTATTTTCCGTCTGCCACACGTTCCAGCAGCAGCGTAAAAAGCTCGACGGCGGCGAGCGGGTTCCCTTGGGTGGCAGCGGCGACTGCGTGGACCGCCGCCGTCGCGGTCTGCCGGGCCGGAATGGCCTCCAGCATGCGGACCGTGTCGTTGTAGCTCAGCGGCGCCAGTTGGAGGGCGGGAAGGGATGCGAACGGGCTATCGGCTAACTCTTCCCGCACGCTCATGAACAGCGCCATGTCCGTTCCGGTCAGCCGGCGCGCCAAGTAGCCGATCACCGCCTGGCTGCTGGGGTCCAGTTGGTCGGCGTCATCGATGACAATGACCGTCCGGGACGACGAGCGCTGGTGCAGTCCGTTGAGCAGCAGGGTGGAGACAGTGGGGACGTCCATCGCGCCAGTGGAATCGCGCAGCAGTTCGTCGGCGAAGCGGTTGAGGACGGGGTCATCGATGCCGGTCAGGAGCGCGGTGAGGCCCGAGAGTGGCCAGTCGGACTCTGATGCACTCGCTGTCAGGAAAACGGTACGGACCTCGGAGAGGCGGGGAATCTCGGAGAGAAGGGCTGACTTACCCGTCCCGCGCCTGCCCACCACCTTGAGGGCTGAATCGTTAGGACCCCGGATTACGGAGAGTATCCGGTCCAATTCCCTGCTTCGGCCTATTAAAGACATGTGGTCCCCATCCATCGAAGAAGGAGACCGAACTGCTTGCTCTATTCAAAATCCTGGGTCCGTCCAGCCGCTTGCGCGACACGCGGACCGGCTTTCCTGGCCGCCTCATTGCGTCCAGAACGGTACCCAGCCGTTCTTGCCAATATAGACCTGTTCCGCTGCGGGCACCAGAGATTTTATGCCACTAACCGGAGCCGGATCCTGTCGCGCTGGGCAGACTCTTGGCCGGCACAGGGGACCGGTCCCCTGCAACGGTGCGGAAGTCCCGCCGTCGGCCGCCCAAATGCGTGCGTGGGGTGACGCTGGCCCCCCTGGCCTCCCGGGTTTTCCACATAGCCGCTCACCGGCTTCCTCCTCCGCCCCAGGGCGCTTAGCCTTGAGTCAAGCGCGAATCGCCTATCCGGTCCAAATGCACTAAGATATTGAAGTCTGTGCTGCGCCCTGCCTCCGTTCTGTTGGCTGGGCATCGCACGGCATCGCAAATGAACCTCCTGTTACGGAAATGCCGTAACCGCTTAGCCCAAAGGAGGTGGGTTCACATATGCGTCCTTACGAACTGATGGTAATCATCGACCCCGAGGTCGAAGAGCGTACCGTTGAGCCGTCGCTTCAGAAGTTCCTGAACGTCATCACTAACGATGGTGGAACCATCGAAAAGGTTGACATCTGGGGCCGTCGTCGACTGGCTTACGAAATCAAGAAGAAGTCCGAAGGTATCTACGCCGTGGTGAACTTCACCGCCAAGCCTGACACCGCCAAGGAACTTGACCGCCAGCTGTCTCTTAACGAGACCATCATGCGCACCAAGATCACCCGCCCCGAAGAGCAGAAGGTTGTTGCTGAGTAATTTCAGCTCCTATTTTCATTCTTTACCCCGCAGGATCGAATTCTTCACCCAGGATCGAACAAGGAGGCAGTAGATGGCAGGCGAAACCACTATTACGGTCATCGGTAATCTCACCAATGACCCGGAATTGCGGTTCACACCGTCAGGTTCGGCAGTAGCGAACTTCACCATCGCTTCCACCCCGCGCACCTTTGACCGCCAGTCCAATGAGTGGAAGGACGGGGAAACCCTGTTCCTCCGCGCGGCGGTATGGCGTGAAGCAGCCGAGAACGTTGCCGAGTCCCTCACCAAGGGCATGCGCGTGATCGTTTCCGGCCGTTTGAAGAGCCGTTCCTACGAAACAAAAGAAGGCGAAAAGCGCACCGTTATCGAGCTCGAAGTCGATGAAATCGGCCCGAGCCTGCGTTACGCCAATGCCAAGGTCAACCGCACCCAGCGCTCCGGCGGCCAGGGTGGTCAGGGTGGCTTCGGCGGCGGCAACAGCGGCGGTGGCTTCGGAGGCGGCAACTCTGGTGGAAACCAGGGCGGCAACTCCGGTGGCGGCTTCGGTGGCGGCAACCAGCAGGCTGCACAGGAGGATCCCTGGGCAACGCCCGGTGTATCCAACGCAGGCGGCGGCTGGGGCAACGGCCCCGATTCCGAGCCTCCCTTCTAAACCAATCATTTAGGCCCGACGCCGGGACCGCCGAAGGTGCCGCAAGGCACCTGACGTGGCTGCCGCCGGCGGACCACCACCATCCCGTGGATCAATATCCACGGGCTCCATAGAATAGGAGCTCCACGATGGCTAAGGCTGAACTCCGTAAGCCCAAACCAAAGTCCAACCCCTTGAAGGCCGCTGACATCACTGTCATCGACTACAAGGACGTAGCATTGCTGCGCAAGTTCATCTCCGACCGCGGAAAGATCCGCGCCCGTCGCGTCACTGGCGTCACGGTGCAGGAACAGCGCAAGATCGCCCAGGCAATCAAGAACGCCCGCGAAGTTGCACTGCTGCCCTACTCCGGCGCTGGCCGCGGCTAAGGAAGGGACTGACTAACATGGCAAAGCTCATTCTGACCCACGAAGTAACCGGTCTCGGTGCTGCTGGCGACGTTGTCGAGGTCAAGGACGGTTACGCACGTAACTACCTGCTGCCCCGCAACTTCGCTCTGACCTGGTCGAAGGGTGGCGAGAAGCAGGTTGAGTCCATCAAGGCTGCCCGTGCCGCCCGCGAGCACGCTTCCCTGGAAGATGCTCAGAAGCAGGCCGCTGCACTCTCCGCCAAGCCGGTCAAGCTCGTCGTCAAGGCTGGCGAGACCGGACGCCTGTTCGGCACCGTCAAGCAGGCCGACGTCGCCGACGCTGTTGAGGCCGCTGGCCTTGGCCGCATCGACAAGCGCAAGGTTGAACTGCCGGCTCACATCAAGTCGGTTGGTTCCTACCAGGCCAACGTCCGTCTTCACGCTGACGTTGCCGCTGTGATCGAACTCAACGTAGTCGCCAGCAAGTAGCAGGGTTCCCTGAAACCGAGCTTGCGAGGTTTCAGGGACGCTACGCGCGGCAAGTAACCCTTTCCGGTTACGCAGCCTCAAACTGCACGAAAACCCCCGTTGCCGTCACCGGCAGCGGGGGTTTTCTGTGCCCCTGGGCTGCCCCGACATGGCAGGTGGCGGCAGTGCCGGCGCCCGGGACTGCCGTCAACTGCCATCTGGGCGGGCTATTCGGGCTGGTGCACCTCGGCCATGATGTAGCCGTAGCCTGCGCGGATCATCTCGGCGAGGACGCCACGGTCCACGTCGTCCAGTTTGTTGATGTAGAGGCAGGCGACGCTCGTCTTGTGCTTGCCGAGTTCGGGAAGCAGCCGGTCGGCGTCGGGTCCTTCCGTGAGGCCGTACAGCACCAGGTTCGCCTTGCGCGGTGAGAACGCGACGGCGGGCGCATCGCCTTCCCGCCCGCTCTCGTACTTGTAGTGGTAGCTGCCGAACCCCACGATCGTCGGACCCCACATGAAGGCCTCCTGGCCGGTGACCTCATGCATCATGTCCAGCAACTCGAAGCCGTCCGCGCGCCGCACAGGGTGCCCCACCGCGGCCAGGAATTCTTCCACAGGCACGTTGGTGGGCTGGGTCTTGTTCTCCGCCATGCTGGTAGTTTCGCAGACGCAGGGCCGGCCTGACAGCACCCGGTGATAGCCTGCAGCGGTGACTTCAGAAGCCCTGCGCACCCGCCCATTCCACCAAGTCGACGTCTTCTCCGAGCGGCCGTACCTCGGCAACCCGCTCGCCGTCGTGGTCGATGCCGAAGGCCTGAGCAGCGGGACGATGCAGCACTTCGCCAATTGGACCAACCTCTCCGAAACCACCTTCCTCCTGCCGCCCACCGACCCTCGCGCCGACTACAGGGTGCGGATCTTCACCGGCAGCGAGGAGTTCCCCTTCGCGGGGCACCCCACGCTCGGCTCCGCGCATGCCTGGCTGGAGGCAGGCGGCGTGCCGAAGCAGGACGGCGTGGTGGTCCAGGAATGCGGCGCGGGCCTGGTCAGGATCAAGCGCGATGGCGGCCGGCTGGCTTTCGCAGCACCGTTACTGACGCGCTCCGGTCCCGTGGACGAGGCCACCCTGGCGCAGCTTGCCGCCGGGCTGCGGCTGCCCGAGGCGGCTTTGCTGGACGCATCGTGGCTGGTCAACGGCCCGCAATGGATCGGCGTCCTGCTCGAATCCGCCGAGCAGGTCCTGGCCATCGAGCCGGACCTTGCCGCCATGGGGGATCTGAAAGTGGGTATCGTGGGACCGCACGGGCCGGACGGGGACGTGGACTTCGAGATCCGCACGTTCATCCCCGGCGACGCCATGGTGGAGGACCCCGTCACGGGGAGCTTCAACGCAGGCGCTGCGCAGTGGCTGATCGGCAGTGGCCGTGCGCCGTCTTCGTATACGGCGGCGCAGGGCACGGTGCTGGGCCGGGCGGGGCGCGTCCACGTGAACGCAGTCGGCGAGGACGTCTGGGTGGGCGGCAGTTCCACCACGTGCATCAGCGGCACAGTGGTGCTCTAGAGCGCGTGGAATAAACGCGGACAGCCGCTGGTTACCCAGGTACATGCAAACACATGTAACATGGTCTGAACCGAACCTCAGGAGTCCACAGTGGAAACCCGCCGCATCACCGTACTGTCCGCCGGCCTGGGCGTGCCGTCCTCGAGCAGGCTGCTCGCCGACCAGCTCGCCGCGGCTGCAGAGCACCGCCTCGCCGATGCCGGCTTCGAAGTGACGGTTGAGGTTGTTGAGCTCCGGGACCTCGCGGTGGACATCGCCAACAACTTTGTCACCGGCTATGCGGCCCCGCGCCTGGCGGATGTCATTGCCGGCGTGGAGGCCTCCGATGGCATCATTGCCGTCAGCCCCGTGTTCAGCGCCTCCTACAGCGGCCTGTTCAAGTCCTTCATTGACGTCCTGGACCCGAAGTCCCTGGACGGGAAGGCTGTCCTGCTGGGCGCCACCGGCGGCACGGACCGCCACCAGATGGTCCTCGAGTACGCCATGCGCCCGCTGTTCAGCTACCTGCGCACCAGGATGGCCGCTACGGCCGTTTTCGCAGGCCCCCAGGACTGGGGAAACACGGACGACGGCGGCTCGCCCCTGTCGTCGCGGATCGACCGTGCGGCGGCTGAGTTTGCCGCCCTCCTCGCGGGAGAGCAGCCCAACCGCAAGCCGACAGCCCTGGAGTCCCTGCCGTTCGAGCAGCTCCTGGCGGGCATTTCCGGCGGACGCTAAGGCGGGCCCGTCCGTGGCCGTCCGCAAAATTCCTCCCGTCAGCGCCGGGGATTCCGGCTGACGAACTATTCGGTCTCCCCGGTCGTTGACCGGAACATGAAGTGTCCTGTGGATTCAATTGACCTGATCATGAGCGAACGCGGCGGCGTCGAGATCGACTACTGCCCGCAGTGCCGCGGCGTCTGGCTGGACCGCGGTGAGCTGGACAAGATCATCGACCGCGCCAACGACGCCATGGGCGGGAGCGCTCCTACGGCGCCGCGCCCGGCGGCCGCGGCGCCTGTCGCTGCCCCGGTTCCGCCCCCGCTGTATCCGAACTTTGAACCCCGCCGCGAGCAGCCGCGGTACGAGCAGCCCCGTTACGACCAGCCGCGCTACGACGACCGGAAGTACGACAAGCCGGGGTATGACCGCGACCACGACCGCCGGCGGCCCAAAAAGAAGGAAGGCTGGCTGGGCGACATCTTCGACTTCTGACAGCCGGACGGCGCCCTGTGCCGCGGCTGAGCACCCTGGGGGCCCAGGAGCCTAGGCGTCCGTAAACCCTAGTCGTCCAGAAGGGCGATGAACTCGCGTGCCTGCTTCAGGGAGATGTCCGAGTGCTTGGTCAGGGCAGTGGCGGCGCCTTCGATGTCGCCACTGCGCGCCAGCGTGCGGATGCGGCCGTAGATCTCGTCGTTGAGCATGTTGCTGCTGACCTCACGGGTGACGTCGCCCTTGCTGGCAATGGCGCGGTAGCGGTAGGGGAACCGCTGGGGCGTGTCGTCGTCGTCGGGCTCTGCCTCCGCCGCTTCAGCCGCAGGGCTGCGGTAGGGCTGCGGATGGGCGGCCAACGCCCCCACTGCGTCCCTGGATGCCCGCAGGCCGTCCCCTGTGGACTCGTAGTACAGCTTGATGGCCGCCATCGCCTGTCCCTGGGCAATCAGCGCGTACAGCCTGCGGTGCTGGTCCTCAGAGAGCTTGGCAGCGGCCAGGCGGGCCACCTCAACCGGATCCGGCGCAGGGGCTGTGCCGGCCTGCTTGACGGCCGCCTGACGCCTGCTGACCGCCCGGGCAGCCAGTGCGACACCGGCGGCCACGACCGCGAGGATAATAACGGGGATCACGAGCGATTCCATTTCTAAAGCCGATCTACATACTTTTTGGCTGTGGCCAGGTCCGTCTGGGTTGCCTGGCGGAGGAGTTTGATGGCTTGGATCTTGTGCCCGTCGTGCGCCATCGTTTGCAACTGCATGGCAAGTTGAGGGTCCAGAATCCCGCCGGGCAGCGCCGCATAACCATACTGGCTGGCGCCCGCTCCGGACTGCCCGCGCCGTGCTGCCCGGGCATGGTCTTCCTGCTGTGACTGCTGCTGTTCGTTCTGGCTGGGCCGGGTGTTGGCTTCCAGGCGGGCACGCACTGCTGTTGCCACGCGCACCTGCTCGGCATAGTGCTCCGCAGAGCGCCTGGCCAGGTCCTGCTGGTACTTCTCGGCGTCGGAGGTCCCGGAATCACGTGGTCTGAGGGCTGTCGTGAATGCCCATATTATTGCCGCCAACACGCCGGCCGGCAAAAACGCCATCAGTACATCGCCCA
Organism: Pseudarthrobacter sp. KH_020_B; assembly: GCF_057840185.1. Classification (NCBI taxonomy): domain Bacteria; kingdom Bacillati; phylum Actinomycetota; class Actinomycetes; order Micrococcales; family Micrococcaceae; genus Pseudarthrobacter; species Pseudarthrobacter sp. KH_020_B. The sequence continues at coordinate 4,728,504 of NZ_CM174506.1, read as the reverse complement.
TAGTCAGAGCTTATGCCCAGATGCCCGTTATCCACAGCACATTCCTGCCGTTGCATACAGCCGATTCGCTGCGGCGTCAAAAGATGCCGGCAGGTGTGCGACGCATCACTAAGAGGGCATGAATCGCCGGTGGAGACGCTCGGAAAGCCGGATCTTTCAACAGCGCCGCGCCGCAAGCTGTGGATGAAGGTTAGGAAAAAAAGAATTTAGTCCACATCCTCGACGAACGTTTTCGCAGGTCAGAAGCCTGTATGCGGCAAAAGTTTTTTTGTTTCCACAGGTTCACCCACAGGCTGTGCACAAGCTATGCCCGTTAGTGCACAGGTTATCCACAGCACTGCGGGTTGGTCGGCTTGGACGCTGGGGCGGTGGCGGCTACCGTTGCGGGATACCTGCTTTTGGGGCGCCATGACGCCGTCGCGGACATGTGCTGTCGCCGCAGTGGAGGCCTTCGGTCCCGCCGCTGCGGCGCATTCTGTGGATAACTTGCGGAACATGTGGATAACTCCCACGCGTTGCGCAGACTCCAAGTTGCACAGACTTCAATCGGGCCCGCCGGGCTTCATTGTCGGAGGCCGCTGATAGACCTGAACGTATGCCGTCCCGTGGAGGTCCCGCAGGACGGCACCTTGCAGGTAAATGACTTACTCGCCGCATCAAGACGCGGCACACTATGGAGGACGGCAGCTTTGTCAGTAACGCACCTGGACTCGATCGAGGGTACCCGCGGGTCAGAAGGCAGCCGTAAGCCACCACAGGACATTCCCGCCGAGCAGTCCGTCCTCGGCGGCATGATGCTGTCCAAGGACGCCATCGCGGACGTTGTGGAAATCCTCCGCGGCCAGGACTTCTACCGGCCTGCGCACGAGACCATCTACGAGGCGATCATCGACCTCTATGGGCGCGGTGAGCCGGCGGATGCGGTCACCGTCTCGGACGAACTGACCAAGCGCGCGGAGATCAACAGGATTGGCGGCCCCGCCTACCTGCACGAGCTCATCCAGACCGTCCCCACGGCCGCCAACGCCGGCTACTACGCCGAGATCGTGGCGGAGCGCGCGGTTCTGCGCCGGCTCGTCAACGCGGGAACCAAGATCGTCCAGCTGGGATACGGTTCCGACGGCGAGGTGGAGGACCTGGTCAACCAGGCCCAGGCGGAGGTCTACGCCGTGGCGGAACGGCGCACAGCCGAGGACTACGTGGTCCTCAAGGACGTCATGGAATCCACGGTGGACGAGATCGAAGCGTCCGGACACCGCGGGGAAGGCATGACCGGTGTCCCCACCGGGTTCTACGAACTCGATGAACTCACCCATGGACTGCACCCGGGGCAGATGATCGTCATCGCCGCCCGTCCGGCAGTTGGTAAGTCCACGTTTGCCCTGGACTTCGCCCGCTCGGCGGCCATCAAGAACAACCTGGCCACTGTGATGTTCTCGCTCGAAATGGGCCGGAACGAGATCGCCATGCGCCTGTTGTCCGCAGAGGCCACCATCGGCCTGCAGGACCTACGCAAGGGCACCATCAAGGACGAGCAATGGTCCAAGATCGCCACCACCATGGGCCGGATGAATGATGCCCCGCTCTTCATCGATGACAGCCCGAACATGTCGCTGATGGAAATCAGGGCCAAGTGCCGCCGCCTCAAGCAGCAGCATGACCTGAAGCTCGTGATCTTGGACTACCTGCAGCTCATGAGCTCCGGCAAGAAAGTGGAGTCACGCCAGCAGGAAGTCTCCGAGTTCTCCCGTGCGCTGAAGCTGCTGGCCAAGGAACTCCAGGTCCCGGTCATCGCCCTGTCGCAGCTCAACCGTGGCTCCGAGCAGCGCCAGGACAAGCGGCCCATGGTCTCTGACCTCCGTGAATCCGGCTCCATCGAGCAGGATGCGGACATGGTCATCCTGCTGCACCGTGAGGACGTCTACGACAAGGAATCCCCGCGTGCGGGCGAGGCGGACATCCTGATCGCCAAGCACCGTAACGGCCCCACCAGGGACATTGTGGTGGCGTTTCAGGGCCACTACTCGCGCTTCGCCAACATGGCGGCCGACGCCGGAGGCGGCGGCTTCTAGGCCCCTTCCGAATGTAGCGGGGCTGGCTTAGCCCTGCTTCAGCATGTGGTTGGGCAGTCGGTTCCCCGGGGCGGTTCCACGGATTTCGAGCAGTTCGCGGGCGTGGGCATGCAGCCGCTTGTCCTCCGCCGAGACCGGCACCCAGGCCGGGATAGGCACTGAGTTGCCGTCGGCGTCGCGGGCCACCATGACCGTGAGGCAATACGTGGTGAGGTTCAGTTCCTTGCCCTTCGGATCACCGGAGCGCACGTGTACGGCGATGTGCATGCCTTTGGTCCCGGTGTAGACCAGCCTGGCCTCGACCTCCACCACATGGCCAATCAGCAGGGGCCGGTAGAAGCGCACGCCTCCGGAGAATACCGCCACGGTGTCCATGCCGCAGTAGCGGGACGCGCAGACATAGGCGGCTTCGTCGATCCACTTCATCACGATTCCGCCATGCACTTTCCCGCCCCAGTTCACGTCCGTGGGGGCGGCCATGAACCGCAGCGTCACGCGTTCGGCGGTGCCGGCGTCGGTATATTCCTGGGCGTTCATGGCTTCGACGATCCGTTCACGGACCTGGATCCGGGCCAGGGCGTGGTCCCGATGTTCGATCTCCGCCGCCGTGACCGGTTCGAACTGTTTGACGGGTATCGGCTTGCCGTTGTCGCCGACCGCCACAAAGATCACCATGCACTGGCTGCGCATCGTGGCCGGCCCGCCCTTGGGATCGCTGGACGAGACGACGGTCCGGATGTGCATCGAGGAGCGTCCCGTGTAGACGATGGTGGCCTCCACCTCCACCATGTCGCCGCTGTTCACCGGGTCCGCGAAGTGGATGTTGCCCACGTAGGCGGTGACGCAATAGGACTTGGCCCAGCCCACGGCGGCAGCGTACGCGGCCTTGTCCACCCATTCGAGGACGGTCCCCGCATCCACCGAGCCGCTGTGGCCCACATCGGTGGGGGCAGCCAGGAAACGGAGGGTTACGGAATTGGCCGCGGTCTCAGTCATGCTGCGATCATACTGAGGCGCGGTGTTACCGGAGGGTCGGGGCTGACACATACCTGCAACAGGAACTGCCCCGCCCGCCTTTTTGGGACGGACAGGGCAGTTCTGTCTGTGGATGGCGCTACTTTGCGCCGGTGTAGGTAATGTCCGGCTGTGCGGACAGTTCCATGCCCAACCCAATGAAGAAGCTGGGGTGCGGCGGCTGGTTGTAGGCGATGCCGGACTGAAGGTCCATCCGAGGTCATCCAACTTGCATCACTAATGATAATGACTATCGTTAGCAATATGACAAACGCTCACAAGCATCCCGGCCTCATGCGCTCCCATCCGCAGGCCCTGCCGGCAGTCCTCGCGGTTTCGTCACTGCTCCTCGCAGCGTGCGGGGCTACCCCGGGAACGGGCTCCGGACCGTCGCCAAGCGCAGACACTGACTCGGCCGGCACGTCCGCCGCGGCCCCAGCAGGGCAGGCGAAGGAAACCCAGGCCCCGTCCCCTCGGTTGGTCCTGACGCACGAGACGGGCATTACGGTCCTCGACGCCAAGACGCTAAAGCCGGTGGCGGATATGCCCCTGGACGGATTCAACCGCCTCAGTCCGGCGGGCGACGCCCGGCACATCCTAGTGTCCACCGGAGATTCCTTCCGCGTCTTCGATGCCGGCGTGTGGACTGAGGCGCACGGCGACCATGGGCACTCCTACGCCGCCGCGCCTCGGCTGACGGACCGGGCCTTCAGCGCCAACAAGGCCGGCCATGTGGTCAACGATGCCGGGAAGACAGCGCTGTTCAATGACGGGTCAGGGAAGGTGGAAGTTTTCGATCCGGCCGCGCTGACTGACGCACTCAAGACCGGCCTGCCCGCGACCACCACGTACACCGCACCTGACGCCCACCACGGCGTCGCCATCCCGCTGGAGGATGGCAAGCTGCTGGTCACCCTCGGCAACGAGGACCGCCGCAATGGCCTGGCCCTGCTGAGTGCACCGGCCGGTGACGGCGGGCAGGGGAGCAGTGAACTGCTCCGCAACGAGGAGTGCCCCGGCGTGCATGGCGAGGCCGTGGCGGGCCATGAAACTGTGGTGGTGGGCTGTGAGGACGGCATGCTGGTTTACCGCGACGGCGCCTTCACCAAGGTGACAAGCCCTGACCCCTATGGCCGGATGGGCAACCAGGCCGGAAGCCACGAATCTCCCGTGATCCTCGGCGACTACAAGGTGGACAGGGATGCCGACCTGGAGCGGCCCACTCGGATCTCGCTGGTCAACACCGACACCGGGACGCTGCAGCTGGTGGACCTGGGTGCCAGCTATTCCTTCCGCTCCCTGGGCCGCGGTCCGGCCGGTGAGGCTCTGGTGCTAGGACGGCGCTGAACAATGTGGGTGGGTTGAGGCGCGCCTGCTGGACTTCGGGTCGTGGTCGTTAAGACTGGGTACATGCAAGGTATTGAGGCGGCCCAGCGCGGGTATTTGGATGTGGAGGCACTGGCCGGGGAGTTGTTGGCTCCGGGCGGTGCCTACGCTTTTTTGGCGGAGCATCGGGGCCGGCTGTTTCCGGATTCGATGATGGAGGACCTGTTTCCCTCCCGGCGGGGCCGGCCCTCGATCCCGGCCTCGGTGATCGGCACGGTCCTGGTCCTGCAGGCCCTGGAAGGCTTGTCGGACCGGGCGGCCGCGGAGGCGTTGACGTACGATCTGCGCTGGAAGGCCGCCTGCGGGTACGGGCTGACGGAGGCCGCGTTCCACCCCACCGCCCTGGTCCATTGGCGCAACCGGCTGCGGACCAGCGAGAACCCGCACCGGATCATGGAGGCTGTCGCCCAGGTCATTACCGCCACCGGGGTCCTGGCCGGGCGGCACCGCCGGGCGGTGGACTCGACGGTCTTCCAGGACGCGGTGGCCCGCCAGGACACCATCACCCAGCTCATTGCCGTGATCCGGCGCTTCGGCAAGGCCATGGAGCACGGCGCGACACTCATGGCCGTCCACGCGACCTCCTATGACTACACGCGGGTGGGGAAGCCGGATATCGCCTGGGATGACAAGGAAGCAAAAGACGAACTGATTTCCGGGCTGGTCACTGACGCGCTGGCGCTGCTGGCCGCGGTGGACCCCGCCACCCTGGATGACAGGTCCCCGGAGTATCAGGCGTACGTGCTGCTGGCGCTGGTGGCGGGGCAGGACGTGGAGCCGGCCGAGGGCTCCGACGGCACCGACGGGAGGTGGCGGATCGCCCGGAAGGTCGCCCCGGACCGGATCGTTTCCACGGTGGACACCGAGGCCCGGCACGCGCACAAGTCCCGCTCGGTGATGATGGACGGCTTCAAGGGCCACATCGTCGCGGAGCCGGAGACCGGGCTGTACACCTCCGCGGTGATGACCCGGGCCGCCGGGCCCGGCTCCAGTGACGCGGACGCCGGAATCGTCCTGCTCGGCACGGACCCGACCATGAAAGACGACGCCGTGGACTACCAGGTGCTCGGGGACTCGGCCTACGGTTCCGGTCCCATGCTCGAGACCCTCGATACGGCCGGGCACCAGGGCCTGGTCAAGCCCAAGCCGTTGCGCCCGGCCGTGCCAGGCGGGTACGACCTGGACGACTTCACCCACGACGAAGCAAAGAACACGCTCAGCTGCCCGGCCGGGGAGGTCCGCACGATCAGCCCCCGGGGCAACGTGAACTTCGGCACCGCCTGCAAGGCGTGCCCGCTGCGGGATCAATGCACGAAGGCCAAGGGCGGGCGGAAAGTCGTTATCACCGTCCACCACGCCCGCCAGCGCGCCCACCGCGCCGCCGCCCGCCAGGAAGCATTCAGGCACGACTACCGGGCCTACCGGCCCCTGGTGGAAAGATCCATCGGCTGGCTGGTCGCCGGAGGCAACCGGCGCCTGCGATACCGGGGCGTGGAAAAGAACAACGCCTGGCTGCAGGTCCGCACAGCCGCACTGAACCTTCGGCGACTGCTGAAACTAGGCCTCACCGGCGAAAACGGGGCCTGGGCCCTGGGATAGCACCCAAAATGGGGGGCCGCCCCGGCCCCCGGCCCCGATCCGCGCCGACGGGAGCTATGGACGGCCCGGCAAGGCCCGCAAAATTCATGACCGGAATTCCGGCGCCCGGAATCGATGCCCCCAACGAGCCGCCCAAGGCCCCGGAACGAGTCCAAAAGCGAAACCTGCCGCTCCGAATTGTCCCTTGTTCAGCGCCGTCCTAGGTACTGACGGGGCGCTTCATGTGATTGATCCGACGACGGGCGAGGTCACCGCTGCCATTCCCGTGGTTGGCGCGTGGACAGAGCCGGATGCCTGGCAGGATCCCCGCCCCAACCTGTTCGTCCAGGGCTCAACGGCCTACGTCACGGAGCCGGCCACCTCCACCATCCACGCCGTTGACCTGACTTTGGGAGCGGTGGTCCGGAGTGCCGCCCTGGAGCGCGGGGCCAACGAACTGACCGGAGTTACCGGCTGACGTACTGACGCTAAGGACGTTAACGCCCGACGGCGGACCGGCACCTGGGTGCCTGTCCGCCGTCGGGCGTTACGTTTTCTTTGAGGGAGTCCGCGTTACGCGAGGACTGCCAGCTTGTTGTTCATGCGGCCGAACACGGCGCGGTCCACGGAAATGCGGCCGGCGCCGATGAGTGCGAGTGCCAGGGCCGCAGCGCCCAGGAGCAACACCAGTTCGTACCCGCCCTTGTCGGCGAAAACTCCGGCCGGGGCGTGCACCAGGAAGAGGGCGCCGACCATGTCCACGGCCAGCAGGGCGGCCACCACGCGGGTGAGGACGCCGAGGATGAGGGCGATGCCGCCGATCAGCTCGAGGCCTGCGATGAAGGGCGCTGACACGTTGGCGGCGGGCACGCCCATCTGGGCGAACGCGGCCTGGGTGCCGGCGATGGTCCACTCGTTGAACTTCTGCCAGCCGTGGGCAGCAAAGAGGAAGCCAAGGGCAACGCGGAGGACGGTCAGGGCGGTGGTGGTGAGGCGTGACTGGTTCATGCTTCAAGTGTTCTGCACAATTGGTTGAAGTGTCAAGTAATTCCGTTGGGTTGTGTTCGTTGTCACGACTTCCGGCGTCACGGAAGCAGCGCCGCCAGGTGGTCGGTGCCGGCCGTTAGGCTGAAACGGTGCCCAACCAATCCGCCCCGGCTGCCGTCCAGCGTCCCGCCAGCCATGCCCAGGAAATCCTGCGGCTTGCCGTTCCTGCGTTCGGTGCGCTGATCGCCGAACCGCTGTTCCTGCTCGCGGACTCGGCCATCGTGGGCCATCTCGGCGTGGCCCAGCTGGCAGGCGTGGGGCTCGCTTCCGCCGTGCTGCACACCGCCGTCGGCCTGATGGTTTTCCTCGCGTACTCCACCACCCCGGCGGTGGCCCGCGCGATGGGACACGGCCAGTTGGGCAAGGCACTCGCCGCAGGGCGCGACGGCGTCTGGCTGGCACTCCTGCTGGGCATAGGCCTGGCGGTGGCCGGTTTCTGGGCCGCTGAACCGCTGGTGTCCCTGATGGGGGCGGAGGGTGAGGTTCGCTCGTTCGCGGTTGACTATCTCCGCTGGTCCATGCCCGGCCTGGTGGCCATGTTGCTCATTTTCGCGGGCACCGGTGTCCTCCGCGGGTTGCAGGACACCAGGACGCCGCTGCTCGTGGCCAGCGCGGGTTTTGCCCTGAATATTGTCCTCAACCTGTGGCTGGTCTACGGGCTGGGCTGGTCCGTTGCCGGCTCGGCGGCAGGCACCAGCGTGGCGCAATGGGCCATGGCGGCCGTTTATCTGGTGATGGTCCGGCGGAATGCCGCCCGGCACGGCATCAGCCTGTGGCCCGACTGGAGCGGGATCCGTGCGATGACCCGGGTCGGTTCGTGGCTTATGCTCCGCACGCTGAGCCTGCGCGTGGCTATCCTGGCCACGGTTTTTGTGGTGACGGGACAAGGTGCCGTCAACCTGGCCGCGCACCAGCTGGCAATGACCATCTTCTCGTTCCTCGCCTTTGCCCTCGATGCCCTTGCGATTGCCGCCCAGGCCCTGATCGGCAAGGAGCTCGGCGCATCCAACCCCGTCCGGGCGCGGCACCTGACCCGGACCATGATCCGCTGGGGTGTCGGATTCGGCGCGGTCACGGGAGCCCTGCTGGCCGTCGCTGCGCCTTGGGCGGGGGCGCTGTTCACGTCCGACGCCGGCGTGCAGTCCGTGCTGACCTACGCCCTGTGGATCCTGGCCGCCGGCCAGCCCCTTGCCGGTTATGTTTTTGTCCTGGACGGCGTGCTGATCGGCGCCGGTGACGCCAAGTACCTGGCGCTGGCGGGCGTGGTCAACCTCGCCGTCTACGTCCCCATGCTCGCGGCCGTTGCTGTCTCCGGCATGTCCGCTGCTGCAGGCCTCGTTTGGCTGTGGGCCGCCTTCGCGCTGGGCTATATGGCCGCCCGGGCCCTGACGCTTGGCCTGCGCGCGCGGTCAGACCGCTGGATGGTGCTGGGTTCGCCATAGGGCCGGTGGCCACTAAACTGGACCGGTGAACCAACCATTGACACCCACGGATTCTCCCGCAGGCACCGCCCAGCAGGCAGACCTGTGGAAGCCGGTACTGCTCCGGGCCGTGGCCGCGCTCATGTTCGGCGCCGTGACAATTTTCTGGGCCGGACCATCGGTCCAGGTCATGGGCTGGTCGGGCGGGCTGTATCTGCTGGTCACGGGCTTGTTGCTGCTCTGGGCCATCCCGAAGACGGGCTACCAGCGTGACAGCATGCCCGGCAAAATCCTCTCCGCCGCAGGGGCCGCCCTGTCAGGCGCAGGTGTTGCGTTGGCATTGCTTCACGGGGACCGGGTCTTCGGCGTCGTCGCCGCGGTGGGACTTGGAATGGCCGGAGCGGTGGAGCTGTACTGCGGACTCCGGTACCGCGGCCGGCACGTGCTGGCCCGCGACTGGCTGGCCTCGGGCATCATCGGGCTGGGCACGGCGGCCATCCTGCCTTTCTTCATCAGCCTCGGAGCCCATGCCCTCCTTGGCGTCGCTGGCGGCGGGGCCATCATCTCCGGTGTGCTGTGGGTCCTCTCCGGACTGACGCTGCGGCACGATTCCCGGCCCGCCTCCCCGAAGCCGTAAACTAGAAGCGAAAGGTTCTACCCGGCGTAGAAAACGCGCCCGGAACAACCCCGCACACATTCGAACCAGCACGCCCTTCGGCATGGCTGTAGGAGAGGAACTACCTTGGCAGACCAGAAACCAGGAAAACCGCGCAAGCTGCGGACCTCGGTGAAGGGGCCGCTGATGTTCTCCGCGTTCTGGGCCGTCCTCGCCTTCGTTACGGTGCTGATCTTCGCCTCAGGCGGCAGTCAGAAGACCCCGCGGTTCGACCTCGCCTTCACGGGCGCCGGCATCGCGTTCATCGTCACGCTGGTGATCGCCGCCATGCTGGCCATGAGCCACAAGGAGAACGCCGAACACCTGGGCAAGGGATCCGGCGTCAACCTGAGTTCCGCGCGGAAGCCGTCGCATGGATTCGGGGGACACGGCCCAAGCCAGGCCGGCTCCGCCCCTGAGTCTCCGGATGCTGAGAGCCCAGGCTCCAGCAACTCCTAGCGGACAGTGGCCTGCCGCGCGCGGTAAGCTGCCACGTGCGCGCGGTTGGCGCAGTTCCCGGTATCGCAATACCGCTTTGACCGGTTGCGGCTGAGGTCCAGCACCACGGCATCGCAGTCCTCGGCCTCGCACACCAGCAGGCGGTCCATCTCCTTGCTCCGGATGACGTCCACGAGGGCCATCGCAGCCTCGGTCCCCATGCGCTCTGCCAGCGGCGCATCCCTGGCTGTGGCGTGCAGATGCCAGTCCCACTCGTCGTGTTTTATCAGCTGGGGCAGTGCGTTTGCCTCACGCAACAGGCGGTTGACGCCCGCCACGGCAGTGTCTTCGTCGGCGGTCCACAGGGCGGCAAGCCGGCTGCGCAGTTCGTGGACGCTCGCCACTTCCGCCGCATCGCCGGCGCGGGATCCGCTGAACGCTTCGGCGTGAAGGAAGTGATCCAGGTCCGCCACCGTGGCGAGTGATTCCCGGCCGTTGGCGGCGGTGTTGATGAGGTTGACCACGGTGCGCAGGGCTATTTCGGTGTCAGGGGCAAAGACCATCTTGACTCCTTACTGGGAGCGGGCGTAGTGTCAGGACCATTACCCCACTTTACTCCTGACAGGAGGCGCCGGTGTCTGCCGCCCCTAACCCCGCAGCCGCGGGCGGATTCCTTGGCTCCGGCCTTGGAATCGCATTGTTCTCCTCTGCCGTCTTCGGGCTCTCCGGCTCGTTCGCGAAAGCGCTCCTGGAAACCGGCTGGTCCCCCGGCGCCGCCGTGACGGCCCGCCTGACCGGTGCCGCGCTGATTCTTGCGGTTCCTGCCGTCCTGGCGTTGCGCGGACGCTGGTACCAGCTGCGCGACAACTGGGTCACCATCGGTCTTTTCGGCCTGATCGGCGTGGCTGCCTGCCAGCTGTTCTACTTCAATGCCGTGGCCCGCCTGTCCGTGGGCGTAGCGCTGTTGCTTGAATACCTGGCTCCGGTCCTCATCGTGCTTTGGCTATGGGGAGCCAGCAAGAAGCGGCCACGTGCATTGACGTTCGGTGGAACGGTGCTGTCGCTCGGCGGCCTGATCCTTGTGCTGGACCTCACCGGAACGGTCAAGATCGACTTCGTCGGGGTCCTGTGGGGGCTGGCCGCTGCCGTCTGCCTTGCCATCTACTTCTTCATCACGGCCAAGGAAAACGATTCCCTGCCGCCCATCGTCCTTGCATCCGCCGGGCTGCTGGTGGGGGCAGCCGTTATGTGGCTGGCGGCCGCCACGGGACTGCTTCCCATGACCTTCAATACCGCGGATACCAGGCTCGGCCCCTGGATCACGCCCTGGTGGGTCTCCCTGGGTGGCCTGGTGATCCTGGCAACAGTCCTGGCGTACGTTTCCGGCATAGTCGCTGCCCGCGCCCTCGGCTCCAAAGTTGCGTCCTTCGTCTCGCTGACCGAGGTGCTGTTCGCCGTGACCTGGGCCTGGCTGCTGCTGGGTGAGCTGCCCGGCGCCATCCAGCTCCTGGGCGGCGTCCTGATCGTCGGCGGGGTGGTTCTGGTCCGGCTGGACGAGATGCGCTCCGGTCCAGCGTCAGCCACCGGCGCCGCCGCAACCACTGCCGGGACGCCCGCCCCGCTGGACCACGCGAACGACGTCGAACCTGTGCCCTGAGTGCCGGCTGCCCTGCCCTGAAGGACTTGCCCTGAAGGGCAGGCGCCACAGCCCGGTGGCACCGCCGCCGTGCCCGGCCGTTAACTGCCGCGGGGCCCGGACACTGTGTTGTGTCCGGGCCCCCGCGTTTGGGCTTCTGCGGTTAGCGTGAAGCCTGGTCCTGCTCGTTGGCGTTCTTGGTGGCCTTCTGGCCGGCATCCTTCAGCGCCTGGATGACCTGGTTCAGGGCCGCGGTGTGCGTGCCCGACCATTCGCCGCGGAAGTGGGTGGCGTCCGGGCCTTCCCAGTTGGTGCTGTCCAGCACGCGGGAGAGGTTGGCTCGCTGCTGCTCGATCTCGCCGGCACCGGCCTGCAGCTTGCTGCCCAGAGTCCTGAGCTGTTCTACATCTGCGCCCCAAATAGCCATCAGTTTTCTCCTCGTTGTCTTGGATCCGATCCAGATCGGCATCCCCAGCGGCCCCCGGCTCATCCGGAAGATCCATCACCTAGAACCTATCCCCGCCCCAAAACACTGTCGATGGGCACCGCTGCCCATGCGGGCCAGGGCTGGGGGTCGATCCCAAGCGTTCCAGAGCCTAGCATGGGCTTATGTGCCGGAATATCCGAACCCTCCACAACTTTGAACCGCACGCCACGTCTGAGGAAGTGCATGCCGCCGCGCTGCAGTATGTGCGCAAGGTCAGCGGCAGCACCAAGCCGTCCAAGGCCAACGAAGACGCCTTCGAGGCGGCGGTGCACGAGATCGCCCACATCACCCAGCACCTGCTGGATTCGCTGGTCACCCACGCTCCCGCCAAACACCGGGACGAAGAGGCCGCCAAGGCCAGGGCCCGCGCGGCCGTGCGCTTCGGCACCGCCTGAGCGGCTTCCCCTCAAAGTAAGTAGCGCCAACAGTCGTTTTGAGCGTCCATAACGACAGTTAGCGCGACCTGGTTGGGGTGGGCGCTGCCTACTTGCCGAAGCTTCGCAGCCGGAGCGAGTTGGCCACCACCAGGACGGAACTCGCCGCCATCGCGCCACCGGCAAGCATCGGGTTCAACAGGCCCAGGGCGGCCACAGGAATGCCGACGGCGTTGTAGAAGAACGCCCAGAACAGGTTGGTCTTGATGGTGGCCAGCGTCCGCCGGGACAATTCGATGGCCTGTGCCACCTGTCCCAGGTCGTTGCCCATGACGGTGAGGTCCGCCGCCTCGATGGCCACATCCGTACCGGATCCCATGGCGATGCCCAGGTCAGCCTGGGCCAGTGCGGCGGCGTCATTCACGCCGTCGCCGGCCATCGCCACAATGGCCCCGCCTGCCTGGAGCTGGCGGACGGCGTCCACTTTCCCGGCGGGCAGAACCCCTGCATAAACATCGTCAGGGGATATGCCGACGGCGGCAGCGACCTGCGCGGCCACCGCCGCGTTGTCCCCGGTCAGCAGGACGGGGCGCAGCCCGAGCTTCTTCAGCTTTGCCACAGCCTCCGCGGATCCCGGCTTCACGGTGTCGCGGAGACTGATGATTCCGGCAGGGGTACCGTCCACCGCCACCCAGATGGCCGTGGCGCCGGTGGCTTCCGCCTCGGCCAGCGCCTCCAGCTGCTCGCCGGAAGGGCTGACGCCGTTCTCCGTGAGCCAGCCGGTGCGGCCCGCCAGAATCACGCGCCCTTCAACGGTTCCCACCACTCCGCCGCCGGGTGCCGAACGGAAGTGTTCGACGGCGGGGAGCCGCCCGCCGTCGTCGTGCCCGGTTTGTGCCTCAGCGGCCGCGGCCGCGATGGCGTGCGCGATCGGGTGCTCCGAAGCCGCCTCGACGGCGCCGGCGAGCCGCAGCACGTCTGTGCCCTGGTAACCGTCAAACGCGAGCGTGCCGCCCACGGCGAGTTTTCCGGTGGTGACGGTGCCGGTCTTGTCGAGCAGGATGGTGTCCACGGTACGGGTGTCTTCGAGGACCTGCGGGCCCTTGATCAGGATGCCCAGTTGGGCTCCCCGGCCGGTTCCGGTGAGCAGTCCCACGGGAGTGGCAAGGCCCAGGGCGCACGGGCACGCGATGACCAGGACGGTAACCGCGGCGGTAAAGGCGGCCCTGAGCTCGGCAGGCTCAATCGCCAGGCCGCTGAACGCGAGCCACAGCCCAAATGTGAGCACAGCGATGGCCAGCACGATCGGGACAAAGACGGCGCTGATCCGGTCGGCGAGGCGGGCGATGGGGGCTTTGCCGGTCTGCGCCTGCGAGACCAGCCGGGCCATCTGCGCCAGCGTGGTTTCGGAGCCCACGCGGGTGGCCCGGACCAGCAGCCGGCCGGAAGTGTTGATGGTGGCGCCGGTGACTTTGCTCCCGGGCTCCACCTCAACGGGAACGGATTCGCCGGTCAGGAGGGAGGCGTCCACAGCTGACACGCCGTCAATCACCTCGCCGTCCGTGGCGATTTTCTCGCCGGGGCGGACCACCACAACGTCGCCCACTCGGAGCTGATCGGCGGGGACTTTGTGTTCGGATCCGTGATGCAGGATGGTGGCGTCCTTGGCGCCGAGGTTCAGCAACGCCTTGAGGGCATCGCCGGCCTTCTGCTTAGCGTTGGCCTCAAGGAACCGTCCCAGAAGCAGGAACGTGGTGACCACGGCGGCCACTTCGAAGTACAGGCCACCGGATTCCATTCCCTCCATGGCCGGGTGCTCGGTCATCAGGGGGTCCAGGGCCAGTTGCCAGAGACTGAAGACGTAGGCAGCGGCGACGCCGAGGGAGACGAGCGTGTCCATGGTGGATGCCAGGTGGCGCGCATTGATGGCCGCCGCGCGGTGGAAGGGCCAGGCCGCCCAGCTGACCACCGGAAGCGCCAAAGCCCCGGCCACCCAGCCCCAGTTGGGAAACTGCAGGGCTGGGACCATCGAAATCGCGAGGACTGGGAGCGTCAGGAAAGCCGCCACGATCAGCCGCGGCAGGAGCTGGGCGGCGGCGGGACCGTGGGACATGTGGTCTGTGTGGTCGCCTTGCGCGCCGCCTTCGGCGCCGCCGTGTTGCGTGTGGTCACCTTGCGCGCCGCCACCGGCGACTTGCTCGGCATGCTCGCTCGTGCCTCGCTTAGACGCATGCTGCCGCAAGCCCCCGACGTCGGCGCTTGCGGGCAGGGCGCCGAGCGCGTCGGGCCCGTGGACGGGGTGGCTCTGGCTCGGGTAGCGCGGCACGCGGAGCTTTGCTTTGTAGCCTGTGGCGTTGACTGTGTCCACGATTTGCTGGTCCGTGATGCCGGCCGGGACGGTGACGTGGGCGGATTCCAGCGGCAGGTTGACGGACGCTTCGACGCCGTCGAGTTTGCCGAGCTTCCTTTCCACGCGGTTCACGCAGGAGGCGCAGGTCATGCCCTCAATGTCCAGTTCAACCACCCGGGTTTGGGGCTGGTGATGGAGATGGTCTGTGCTCATGATGGATCCCCCGAATCGGACGGCGTTACGCGTCGTTGGCAACAACCAGGTAGCCGGCTTCGGCTACCGCTTCGCCGATCTCGGACGGCGACAACTCCTGGCTTGAGGTGATGGTGACGGTGGAAATGCCGCCGGCGTTGAGTTCGACGTCGACCGTTTCAACCCCGGCGAGCGATTCGAGTTCCTCGCTGACGGACGAAACGCAGTGGCCGCAGGTCATGCCGGACACGTTGACGGTGGTGGAGGTGGTGCTCATGGCTGGCTCCTTGAGTGTGGCCGGCGGTGGCCGGCCGTGAATGGGTGGTTTGTGGACGGTTAGCGCAGGAGGCGGCCGATGGCCTCTGTAGCTTCCTTGACTTTGGCGTCTATGGCCTCAGCGCGTAGGGCGGGATCGGGTTCCCCGGCGGCGCCCACCACGCAGTGGCCGATGTGCTCTTCCACAAGTCCGAGGCTCACGGCGTGCAGCGCCTTGGTGACCGCGGAGACCTGGGTCAGGATGTCGATGCAGTATTTGTCCTCATCCACCATCCGGGCGATGCCGCGGACCTGGCCCTCGATGCGTTTGAGCCTGCGCAGGTATGCCTCCTTGTTGGCGGTGTAGCCATGCGGAGGCGCCGGATCAGCGACGATGTGTGTGGTCAAGGTGTCCTGCAAAGGTTCCATGCTGCAAACATATACCCCATGGGGGTATATGGCAAGTACCCCCTAGGGGTATCAAAAATCGGAGGCGCGCTCCACGAGCCCGGGACCCTCCCATAACCCCGGTGTGGTTATGGAAGGGCACAAAAAAGCTCCGGAGTGCGTTATTGGGGGATACGCACTCCGGAGCAGCTTTTGGGCAGATTCATCCGGCCGTTGCGGCCGGATCGTTCTGCTTGAATTAGCTTACTTGCCAGTATGGCCGTCCGCTACCACCTCGAATAAGTACTTTCGCTTTATTATTTCGGTCACCCGAAAACGGCTCGGGCTCCCGGCTTAGGCCTCGTCCTGGTGCGCTGGCCTCCGGTAGGGAACAACCAGCACCGGCCGGCTTTGATGGTGCGTGAGCCAGAGTCCCACTGACCCGTTGAGCATCTCGGAGATCCGGTGGGTCAGGCCCCGCTCCGAGGTTCCCACGATGATCATGGGGGAGTTGCTTTCCGCGGCGAGCCGGGCGAGGGCGCGGCCCGGATCCCCCGCCAGGGTCCGCAGGGTCCAATCCACGGGGGCGCCCGACGCCGCGGCGTCGGCCACGGCTTCCGCGATCACCCCCCTGAGTTCCGTGGTGACGGAGCGGATGTCGTCGTCGTCCTTGTCCGGGTGCAGCGACAGCCGGTGCGCGGATCTGGCGGGATCCCATTCCACCAGATAGCTGGCCTCGTCAACGTAGGCGAACAGCAACGGCGCTGACAGGCGGGCCGCGAGAGATGTTGCGGTCTTGAGCACCTCGGGATGCTGATCGGGCAACACGCCGACCAGGAGTGGAGGCGGGCCACTGAAACGTTCTGGACTCATAAGGCCATTCTGTGCCTGCACGGCGCCCCTTGAACAGGGCCGTGTGCGGCGCGTGGACGTGTCAGGCCGCAACGGGCGATGCCGAGACCACCACGTTTTTCCCCCAAGGGTCTTCCGTGTAGCAGCTGATCAGGACCACACGGCTGGGCACCATGTCCCAGATGGGGCTGTCCTTGAGGCTGTCCTTGAGGTACGTGGTGACGCTGTCCACGCGGTAATGGATGGTGCCGGTTGCGGTGACGACGTCGAACGTGTCGCCAACGAGGGCAGCTGAGCTGAGGTGGTTGAACGGGGCGTCCCGGCCCTCCCAGCTGTGCCCGATGATGTACGTGGTGTTGCCCGACCCGTTGCCCGGAGTACCGAACGGCGTCAGCCAATACCCGTCCATGGTGGTGGGCGGCTCCACAGTCCGGGTGGCGACGGCCGACGCGTCCGGTTCAAGGGGGTGGACGGCCGTGTCGATTGCCGCAGCAGGATAGAGGATACGCAGGGGTGCGGAGGCATCCGGCAAGGCCGGGAGGGGAACGGCGGTTTCTGTGGCGGTTGCCACCTGCGGAGCTGCCCCCGGGGCCTGACCCGTGGCGGACAGCGGCCAAGGAACGGACGACGGCGTGGCCCGGGATGGTGCCGACACTTCAGCTGTGGGGATCGCGCCGTCCCCGTGATTGAGCAGGGGTGCGCCGAAGGTGAGGGACAGGAAACCCAGGACTCCGCACAGCAGGATTGCCAGATCTCCACGATTCCACCCCCGGACGCGCAGGCCGTCCAGGACACGCAGGACGCCACCGAGGACGCCGTGAGTGCCGGAGTGCTTGGCCATGATGTTCCTTTGCGTTCAGGAGCCTATGCGTTCAGAAGGTGGTGGGTGCGACGGCTTGAAATTGCGCCGAGGGCGTCCCGCCAGGATTTGGCGGGACGCCCTCGGTAACAGCCCCCGGATGCGCTGGCGGCGTTAGCCCGCCGTCGGCGATTCCGTCCGGGACTTGCGACGCACTGCAACCACAGCGCCCGCACCCAGCAGGACGCCCAGACCGGCCAGCCAGGTAGTACTTTCATCTGTTCCGCCCGCGGCGGTTTGTGCGTTGAAGCCCTGGTTGGTGCCCTTGCTGACAGCGGCTGCTGCCGCGGCGGGCGCCTTTGCGGCTGCTGCCTTCGGGGCGGGCGACTTCGCTGCCGGAGTGACCGCGCCGGCGGCCTCGGTCACCGCTGCCGGCGGGTCGACCGGTGGGTCTACCGGGGGATCGACGGGTGGGTCGACCGGGGGGTCAACTGGAGGATCCACCGGTGGGTCAACCGGTGGGTCAACCGGTGGGTCAACCACAGGTGGGAGGGTCACGGATTCGCAGAGGTTGGCAAAGTCCGCCATCCCTTGAACGGTCCAGTTCAAGCCGGCGGGCAGAAACTCGTTGGGTGGGATGATGTCGCCGCTGTGACCGCTGTGGCCAGTCAGTGAGGCAGCGGTGTAATTGACGCCGTTCATCTTGCCGTTATGGCAAATGTCAATTTTTTCATTCGCGCTGGCCGGGGCCGGGAGGCTGAGCAATACCAGCCCCACAACCCCCAGTGTTGCAAAGGTACGTTTCATTGTTTTCTCCCCAGACTTGTCAGAAAAGGACCATGTCAGCGAGGGGTAGCGGCGGCCCCGAATGCCCCAACAGCATGGTCAGCTTGCTTTTGTGACTTCAGGCTAGGGGCGGCGGAGGGGTGTCGTCGCGAGTAGCGGGTACTCATCTTTCTACCCCGTTGACCTGCGGCGTTACCTGCGTGTACGCGGAACCGGGAGCGCTGCCGGATTGTGGCCACCCTTGAACGTGGACAGGGCGGAGCCTAACGTTGGAGCATACGAAAGGTGCGTGACCGGCATGGAAATTTACATGTGGTGGCTGGATCTGAACCTGCAAACCAAGGAGTGGCTGCGGGAAAACCTCCGTGCGGAGGAACTGCCGCTGCCGGTGCTGCAGGGCATCGCCGAAGCCGGCGGGCCGCATCCGGATACCCCGGTGGCCGTGCTCACCGAAGCGGACTGGGATTTCATCGAGACGCAGTCCGAATTCGTCGACTGACAGGGCGCGGTCCGGCCACGCCGGGCCAGTCCACATAGCGAAGAAAAGCGTTGCGGCCCTCCGGCCGGGGTGGTTGCATGGGGTGCATGGCAACCGCAGAGAACATTGTCTTAGCGATCGGGACCAAAAAAGGCCTCTGGCTGGCCACCAGCCAGGACCGAAAGAAATGGTCCTTCTCCGGCCCGCATTTTTTGATGAGCGAAATCCCCAGCATCGGGATCGACACGCGGGACGGCCGTACACGGATCATGGTGGGCGTCAGGTCCGAGCACTGGGGCCCTACCGTGGCCCATTCCGATGACCTGGGCGCCACCTGGACCGAACCCGAACAGGGCGCCATAACGTTTCCCGAAGACACCGGCGCGGCAGTGGAGCGCATCTGGCAGATCTACCCGGATGCAGAGTCGCGGCCAGGAGTGGTGTGGGCAGGGGCCGAACCGATCTCGGTCTGGAAATCCACCGATGGCGGAGAGCATTTCGAACTCAACCGCGGGCTCTGGGACCATCCTCATCGCAGCGAATGGGGTGCGGGCTACGGCGGCGCCGCCGCCCACTCGATCGTGGTGAACCCGGCCGGGGACAACGTCCACGTCGCCATGAGCACCGGCGGTGTGTACCGCTCGCTCGACGGCGGTGCGTCCTGGGAGCCCCGCAACAAGGGTATTTCGGCCTACTTCATGCCGGACCCCAATCCTGAGTTCGGCCAATGCGTTCACAAGATCGCGGCGGATGCTGCAGTGGAAGGACGGCTTTACGCGCAGAACCATCACGGCGTCTACCGCACAGATGACAACGGCGAAAACTGGAACTCCATCGCCGAGGGACTTCCTGCCGACTTCGGTTTTGTGATGCTGACGCACCCACGGCGGGAAGGAACCGCCTGGGTTGTGCCGCTCAAGGCCGACGGCGAGCGGATCCCGCCCGAAGGGAAGCTTGCCGTGCACCGAACGGACGACGCCGGGGCCACCTGGAAGCGCCTGGATACCGGCCTGCCCAAGGGGGAGTATAACAGCGTCCTCCGCGACGCCGCGGGCGTGGATGCATCCGAGCCGGCCGGCGTCTACTTCGGAACGCGCGGCGGCACGGTGTACGCCAGCGCGGATGAAGGGGAGACGTTTGTGGAGGTTGTCAGCCATCTCCCCGACGTCCTGTGTGTCCGCGCCGCCGTGGTCTCCGCGGCTGGACTGGCGGTTCCGGAAACGGCGGCAGCCCGCGGTGCCTGACATCAGCGTGGTACTACCCAGCATCCTCCAGCCCCTGGCCGGCGGGCAGTCCATCCTGACTGCGCCCGCCGACGGGACGGTGACGGTGGGAAGCCTGCTGGATTCGGTGACCGGGGGTTACCCAGTGCTGGCCAGGCGGCTGCGGGACGAAACCGGAGCTCTTCGCCGGTACGTGAACATCTACGTGGCCGGCGACGAGGTGCGCCGGCTCCAGGGCCTGGAAACCGAGGTGTCGCCCGGGCAGGAGGTGCTGGTCATCCAGTCGGTGGCCGGAGGTTAAGGCCGAGAACTCTCGTGAGCGGTCCGGCGGGCAGTTCTGACTGACTGCGCCCGCTGGCCCGAAACGGGGTCAGGCAATCCGCCAGACGCTGCATTCGTCCGTATTGATCGCTTTCCGCGAGCCGGTGTGATGGTCCATGATCCAGACAACGCCGATTCCCGGGGCCGTCTCCTGGACCAGGCCACGGCGGATGACCACGTCGTCGTAGCTGGGGCCTACGGAGAGGCGGGCCTCGATTTCGTCGCCGCGGTGGAGCTGGTCCAGGGCGCGGACTCTTGTTACATGGGCTTTGGCTTCCTTCAACATGGGGGCCTCCTGGCTGGAGCTGGTGCCTGCGAATGCCGGCACTTCCAGTGTGGCCGGGCAATGTTGCGCCCTGGTTTCCTCAACGTTAGGTGCCGGTTAGTTCTCCGGGCCGTGCCGGTTTCCGGTGCCGGCGGTTGCCCGACGGGAGGTCAGGCCGCAACACGGCTGCGGTACATGGCCAGGAACGCGGCGATCCTGCGTACGGCTTCTTCGATGTCCAAGACCGATGGAAGGATCACAAAACGGAAATGGTCCGGTGCCGGCCAGTTGAAAGCGGTGCCGTGGGAGACCAGGATCTTCTGGTCCTGAAGGAGGTCAAGGACAAACTGTTCGTCGCTCGTGACAGGGTAGAGTTCCGGGTCCAGACGGGGGAACAGATACATGGCCCCCGCGGCGGGCACGCACGTTACGCCGGGAATTGCCGTCAGGAGCCTGTACGCGAGGTCGCGCTGTTCGCGCAGCCTGCCGCCGGGCTTCACCAGGGCCTCGATGCTCTGGTAGCCGCCCAGGCAGGTCTGGATCGCGTGCTGGGCGGGCACATTGGGGCACAGGCGCAGGGAGGCGAGCAGCTCCAGTCCTTCACGGTATCCGGCGGTGGCGGCCAGCGGACCGGTGATGGCCACCCAGCCTGACCGGTACCCGGGCATGCGGTAGGCCTTGGACAGGCCGCTGAAGGTCAGGCAGCACACATCTTCTGCCACCGAAGCCGTGTGGATGTGCTGGGCGTCCTCGTAGAGCACCTTTTCGTAGATCTCGTCGGAGAACAGGACCAGGTTGTGTTTCCGGGCCAGGGCCGCGAACTGCTCCAGGATGTACCGGGGGTACACCGCACCCGTGGGGTTGTTCGGGTTGATGATCACGATCCCTTTGGTGCGGCTGGTGATCTTAGCCTCGACGTCGGCCATGTCCGGCCACCAGTCCTCGGCCTCGTCGCAGAGATAGTGCACCGGCTTGCCGCCAGTCAGGGTCACGGCTGCCGTCCACAGGGGGTAGTCGGGTGCAGGAACCAGGATTTCGTCGCCGTTTTCCATAAAGGCCTGCAGGCACATGGAGATGAGCTCGCTGACACCGTTGCCGATGAAGATGTCCTCGACGCCGATCTGCATCAGGCCGCGAGTCTGGTAGTACTGCGAGATGGCCGTCCTCGCGGAGAAAATCCCCTTGGAATCGCTGTAACCCTGGGCGCCCCGCAGGTGGTGGATCATGTCCACCACCACCGACTCCGGCGCTTCCATGCCGAACGGTGCCGTGTCACCCAGGTTCATCTTGAGGATCCGGTGCCCCTCGGCCTCCATTTTCTTGGCAGCCTGGAGGATGGGCCCGCGGAGCTCATACCGGACGTTCTGGAGCTTACTGGAGTGTTGCATGGGGCGCATGCTTGATCTTTTCACAGCAGCATCATGCGCCGCACCCGTGGTGCAGGCAGGAGCGGGCTCCCAACTGGGGTTTTACCGGATCAGGCCTACCGCCGGGGGACCTCCCGGGCAAGAATGGGCACTATGCAACTTCCCGTGATGCCTCCCGTCCCGCCCATGCTTGCCAAGGCCGTGAGCGGAATGCCCGACGGGGCCCTCAGCTATGAGCCCAAGTGGGACGGGTTCCGGTCCATCATTTTCCGTGACGGCGATGAGCTGGAGATCGGTAGCCGCAACGAAAAGCCCATGACCCGGTACTTTCCGGAACTCGTCGAGGGGCTGAAGGAGAACCTGCCGCCCCGCTGCGTGCTGGACGGCGAGATTGTCCTGGTGGGGGCATCCGGTGACCGGCTGGACTTCGACGCCCTGCAGCAGCGCATCCACCCCGCCGCCAGCCGGGTGAAGCTTCTCGCCAAACAGACGCCCGCCAAGTTTGTGGCCTTTGACCTGCTGGCCCTGGGCGACGATGACTACACCGGCCGGCCCTTCGCCGAGCGTCGGGCCGCCCTGGAGCAGGCGCTTGCGGGCAGCAAGGCTCCCGTCCACGTCACGGCGGCGACCCAGGACAAGGCCACTGCCGAGCAGTGGTTCCAGCAGTTCGAGGGCGCCGGCCTGGACGGGATTGTGGCCAAGCCGCTGGAGGGAAGCTACCAGCCGGACAAACGCGTGATGTTCAAGGTCAAGCACGAACGCACGGCGGATTGTGTGGTGGCCGGCTACCGCGTTCACAAAAGCGGACCGGACGCCATCGGCTCGCTGTTGCTTGGCCTGTACAAGGACGACGGCGGCCTGGCCAGCGTGGGCGTGATCGGCGCCTTCCCGATGAAGCGCCGGCAGGAGCTGTTCGAGGAACTCCAGGCGCTGGTCACGGACTTCGACGGACATCCCTGGGCCTGGGCCAAGCAGGAGGAAGGCGATCGGACCCCGCGGAACGCGGAGGGCAGCCGGTGGAGCGCGGGCAAGGACCTGTCCTTCATTCCGCTGAAGCCGGAGTTGGTGGTGGAGGTCAGGTACGACCACATGGAGGGCGACCGGTTCCGGCACACGGCCCAGTTCAACCGCTGGCGGCCGGACCGGGATCCCGAGTCCTGCACCTACGCCCAGCTGGAGGAGCCGGTCAGCTTCGACCTGGCGTCGGTCCTGGAGACCGGCCGGCCCTAGGCACCCAAGCCACACATCGCCGTCGTACTTCTTGCTGCCGGAGTGGCCCATTCTTCACCAGGAAAGCCCGCCACTCGAGGGAATGGCGGGCTTTCCGGTCTCAAAATTGGGCTAGTGCGTCACTTCAGGCCGAGCTGCTTGGTGGGGACGTTGAAGGTTTCCTTGGCCGTCAGGGCGGAGATGGCCGCGATGCCGCAGATGACGGCGGTGAAGATGCTGATCTGGACCCAGCCGCCGGGCCTGATGCCGCCCATCGCTGCCACGATGGCCGGGGCGAAACCTGCCATCAGGAACCCGAGCTGCGTGCCGATGGCCAGGCCGGAGAAGCGGACCTTGGTGCTGAACATCTCGGCGTAGAAGGACGGCCAGACGGCGTTTGATGCTGCGTAACCGCAGGAGAAGAAGCCGATGGCGGCGAGGAACATCAGCGGAACGCTGCCGGATTCCAGGCTGAGCAGGAACGCTGGGGTCAGGATGGCGCTGGCCACGGCACCGTAGATGAAGACCGGTTTGCGGCCGATCTTGTCGGCGAGCATGCCGAAGAGCGGCTGGGTGCCGAGTGCCACCAGGTTGGCGCCGACCACCAGCCACAGCGTGGTGGTGCCGTCAACACCGGCGACGGTCTTGGCGTAGCTGATGGCGAGGGTGCCGAACACGGTGGAGACGGCGGCGATGAAGGCACAGCAAACCACGCGGAGCACGTCGCGCCAGTGGTCCTTGAGGAGATCGGCGACCGGAAGCTTGGAGATCTGGGCGGTTTTCTGGGCTTCCTCGAAAGCCGGCGGTTCGTGCAGGGTGCGCCGGATGAAGAATGCCACCAGCACCACCACGGCGCTGAGCCAGAACGGAATGCGCCAGCCGATGCCGTACTTGATCTCGTCCGGGAGGGCAAGGACGGGGATGAACACGAGGGCGGCGAGGATCTGGCCGCCCTGGGTGCCCGTGAGGGTCCACGAGGTGAAGAACGAGCGGCGGTTGTCCGGCGCGTGTTCCAGCGTCATGGATGACGCCCCGGCCTGCTCACCTGCGGCGGAGAGGCCCTGGCAAAGCCTTGCCAGCACCAGCAGTGCCGGAGCCCACCAGCCCACGGTGTTGAAGTCGGGCAGGCAGCCGATGAGGAACGTGGAGGCGCCCATCAGCAGCAGCGTGAACATCAGGACCTTCCGCCGGCCCACCCGGTCACCGAAGTGGCCCAGGATGACGGCGCCCACCGGCCGTGCCACATACGCGAAGCCGAAGGTGGCGAAGGACATAACGGCCGCATTGGCCCCGGCGTCCGGGAAGAACACGGTGGGGAAGATCAGGGCGGCGGCGGAACCGAAGATGAAGAAGTCGTAGTATTCGACGGCGCTGCCCAGGAAGCTGGCGAGGGCTGCTTTCTTGGGCGTCCCGGCCGGGGCAACGGTGCCCGGCCCGGCGGTCGGAAGTGTCTGGCTCATGGAGTTCCTTAGATGTGACGACGTTGTCCAGTAGCCACATGGTGGGAGCTACTTGTGCGATATAGCAATGATGGCTGTGAGCACTGTCACTTGTCAAGAAAATAATCACCATCTAGAAATAGTTCCCACGATGTGGCAACATCGTCATATGAGTGTGAATCAAACCACAGCGCCCGATGACGTCGCCGCTGAGCCAAAGGCGCCCAAGGGCGACCGCACGGACATGGTGGGCAAGGCCCTGGGCCTGCTGGTCCTGCTGGGGGACGAGCCGCGCGGCGCCAGCGCCGCGGAGATCTCGCGCCGCGCCGACCTCCCCTTCAGTACCACCTACCGCCTGCTGGGATCCCTGACGCGGGACGGATTTGTGGACTATGAGCCGGACGGCCGCCGCTACCATCTGGGCCTGCGCATCTTCCAGCTGGGGCAGCGCGTCTCCAACCATCACGGATTTGCCGGCACGGCGCTACCGGTCCTACGTCGCATGACCGAGCAGACGGGGGAGGCCACCATCCTCAGCGTCCGCGACGGCCATCACCACCTCACGGTCAACAAGGTGGACGGCCCCCAGATGTTCCGCGTCACGAGCGACCCCGGGCACCTGGGCGCCCTGCACGCGACTGCCGTGGGCAAGGCCCTGGTGGCTTTTGCCGAGGATGCGGAGCGTGAAGCCCTGCTCGAGGAGCTTGAGCTGGAGCCGCTCACCGAGCACACCATCACGGACCGGGCTGCCTTCCGCGCGGAGATCCAGAAGGTCCGCCGCCAGGGGTATGCGGTGATGGATGAGGAGAATGAAAACGGCATGCGGGCGGTGGCTGTGCCGCTGCTCAATTCGCAGGGCCACGCCTTCGCCTCCCTGGCCACGGCCGTCCCGGTCTTCCGCCTCAGCTTGGAAGCCCTGCTGGCCCACGTGCCCCTGCTGCAGGAGGCGGCGGCCGAGCTGTCCGCCCGCCTGCCGCAGCGGTGAATTTGTTCGTATGTAGAACAAGCGTGCGAGAAGTGAACAAGTGTTGTACTGTAATCCCTATCACCCGACCCGCCGCGGCCGCCTCGAGCACCGCCGCCCGCCGGGTGCCGTATCGAAGGAGCTGCCCGGATGAGCAATCGAACTGAGTCCTACCTTGTGGGACTGGTCGGCGACGGCGTGATGCCGTCACTCACTCCCCCCATGCACGAACGCGAAGGCGATGTGCAGGGCCTGCGCTACCTCTACCGCCCCATCGACCTGCTGGAGCTCGGACTGCCCGGTGAGGCTGTGGGGGACCTGCTCAAGAGTGCCCGCAGCCTCGGCTTCAACGGCCTGAACATCACCCATCCGTGCAAGCAGCTTGTGCTGTCGCACCTGGACGAGGTCTCGCCGGATGCCCGCAGGCTCGGTGCCGTCAACACGGTGGTCATCGAGGACGGCCGGTTCATCGGTCACAACACCGATTTCTCTGGCTTCGCCGCCGCGCTGGCCTCCGGTCTTCCGGGCGCGCGGCTGGACCGCGTCGTCCAGCTGGGCGCGGGAGGTGCCGGTTCCGCCGTCGCCTACGCCCTGCTAACCGCCGGCGTGAAGGCGTTGGACCTGGTGGATGTTGACCCCGCCCGCTGCGAGGCACGCGCCGCAGAGCTGGCCGGCTTCTTCCCGGGCAGCACCGTCACAGCGCGTACGACGGCGGAGCTGCCGCAGCTGATGCCGCTGGCCGACGGTCTGGTGCACTGCACACCCGTAGGCATGGCCGCCCACCCGGGCGTCCCGCTGGACCTGGACCTGCTGGAATCCCGGCACTGGGTGGCGGACATCGTCTACCGCCCGATCGATACCGAACTGGTCCGCGGCGCCCGCGCCCTAGGCTGTGAGGTCCTGGACGGCGGCCGCATGGCCGTGGGCCAGGCGGCTGACTCGTTCCGGATCTTCACGGGACTCGAAGCCAACGCGGACCGCATGCGCAGCCACTTCCTGGAGCTTGTGGCCAAGGAAGAGGTGGCTGCCTGATGCGCACCGGAATCGCGACGGTCTGCCTGTCCGGCACCCTGAAGGAAAAGATGCAGGCCTGCGCCATCGCGGGCTTTGACGGCATTGAAATCTTCGAACAGGACCTGGTTACGTCGCCGCTCACGCCCGAGGACGTCCGCAAGATGGCGGCCGACCTTGGCCTCACGCTGGATCTTTACCAGCCGTTCCGTGATTTCGACAGCGTGTCCGGGGACCTTCTGGCCGCCAATCTCCGGCGTGCCGAAGCCAAATTCAAACTCATGGCGCGGCTGGGCATGGACACCATCCTGGTCTGCTCCAACGTGGCCACCGCCAGCATCGACAGCGACGACCTCCGGGTGGAACAGCTCGGCCACCTGGCTGCGCTGGCAGGGGACCATGGCGTCAAGGTTGCCTACGAGGCCCTGGCCTGGGGCAAGTACGTCAGCGACTACGAGCACGCCCACAGGCTGGTGGAAGCGGTGGACCACCCCAACCTGGGCACCTGCCTGGACTCCTTCCACATCCTGTCCCGCAACTGGGACACCGCCCCCATCGAGGCCTTCAACGCGGACAGGATCTTCTTCGTCCAGGTGGCCGACGCCCCCAAGCTCTCCATGGATGTCCTCTCCTGGAGCCGGCACTACCGGGTTTTCCCGGGCGAGGGCCAGTTCGAGCTCGCCAAGTTCATGGGCCACGTGGTCCGGGCGGGGTACAGCGGCCCCGTGTCGCTGGAGATCTTTAACGACGTTTTCCGCCAGTCGGACGTGGAACGCACCGCCGTGGATGCCATGCGCTCGCTCATCTGGCTTGAGGAACAGAGCGCCAAATGGCTGGATGCTGCTTCCGACGCCGGGACGGGCACCGGCGCGGGCGGCACCCCGGCCGCGTCCCGCCGTCGTTATCCCATGGAACTGGCCACACTCCCGCAGGTGGCCGAGCCGGCTGGCTATAACTTCGCCGAGGTCAGGGCCGCCGACACCAAGGGACTGGAAACCGTACTGGCCCAGCTCGGCTTTGAGTTCAACGGCCGGCACCGCACCAAGGACGTGCAGCTGTGGACCATGGGCCACGCCCGCGTGATCGTCAACGAGGCGGCACCCGTGTCCGGGGACAACCTGGCGGACAATTCCGGGAATACGTCACCTGCTATCGCGGCTTTGGGGTTCGACGTCGCCTCCCCGGTGATTGCCGCCGCCCGGGCCCAGCAGCTGAAGGCCCCCGCGGTCCCGCGCAAAAGCCAGGCCAACGAGGAGGTGTTCCAGGGCTTCGCCGCCCCGGACTCCACGGAGATCTTCCTGTGCCAGGGCAGCCCGGACGGCACCGCTGCCTGGACGAGCGAATTCGGCGAGGGGCTGGACGTGCCGGCGGCCAACGGCGCGGCGGTGATCGACCACGTCAACCTCGCCCAGCCGTGGCAGCACTTTGACGAAGCCGTTCTCTTCTACACCAGCGCCCTCGCCCTGGCGCCGCAGCCGTTCGCGGAGGTGCCCAGCCCCACCGGCCTGGTCCGCTCGCAGGTGATGGTCACGGGCGACCGCTCGGTTCGGCTGGTGCTGAACCTGGCACCGCTCACGCAGCAGGACGGTTCCGGCGCCGGCCAGCGGAAGACGTACCAGGAGCACATCGCCTTCGCCGTGGATGACCTGGTCGCCACCGCCACGGACTGCAAGGCCCGCGGCCTGGAGTTCCTGCAGATCCCGGCGAACTACTACGAGGACCTGGACGCACGCTTCGGGCTGGCACCGGACTTCCTGGCCACGCTGCAGGACCTGAACCTGCTGTACGACCGGGACGCCGACGGCGAATTCCTGCACTTCTACACCGCCACCGTGGGCAGTGTGTTCTTCGAAATGGTGGAACGCCGCGGCGCCTACGACGGCTACGGCGCTCCGAATGCCCCCGTGCGGCACGCGGTGCAGTACGACCACCTGCAGCACCGGTAGGACAGCACCACCAACACCACTCAGCAGCAATAACCAGCAGCAACAACCACAGAAAAGGAGGCCGCAGTGGAGACACAGCAGGATCTCAGTGCAGAGATTAACGCCATGGGCGATGCCTACGCGCGTGCGCTCAAGGATGGCGCCCCGGCCGAGACCCAGCCCCGGCTGGACTACGCCCCCTACCGCAGCAGCATCCTCCGGCACCCCACCAAGAGCCTGCATCACGCGGACCCGGAAACCATCGAGCTGTACTCGCCGGCCTTCGGCCACCAGGACGTGCACGCGCTGGAAGCGGACCTGACCATCCAGCACAACGGCGAACCCCAGGGTGAGCGGATCATCGTGGCCGGCAAGGTCCTGGACGGGGACGGCCGCCCCGTGGCCGGCCAGCTCGTGGAGATCTGGCAGGCCAACTCGTCCGGCCGCTACATCCACAAGCGCGACCAGCACCCGGCACCGCTGGACCCTAACTTCACCGGCGTGGGCCGCTGCATCACCGGCCCGGACGGCTCCTACCGGTTCACCACCATCAAGCCCGGCGCCTACCCGTGGAAGAACCACCTCAACGCCTGGCGCCCGGCGCACATCCACTTCTCGCTCTTCGGCCAGGAGTTCACCCAGCGCATCGTCACCCAGATGTACTTCCCGGGCGACCAGCTGTTCCCGCTGGACCCCATCTATCAGTCCATCGTGGACCAGGACGCCCGTGACCGCCTCGTGGCCACCTATGACCACGACCTGACCCAGCCCGAGTGGGCGCTCGGTTACAACTGGGACATCGTACTGACAGGGTCCAAGCGGACCTGGACCGAAAACGAAGCGCTGGGCGCAGCAGGAGACGAGGAATAACGTGACTACCACCAAACTTGTTGCCACCCCCGGCCAGACCGTCGGCCCGTTCTACGGCTACGCCCTGCCGTACGCGAAGGACAATGAACTCCTGGCCCCCGGCTCGGCAGGTTCCATCCGCCTCCAGGGGACCGTGTACGACGGCTCAGGCGAAGCGATCCCGGACGCCATCCTGGAGATCTGGCAGCCTGACGCCGAGGGCAAGATCGTGCAGCGGACCGGCTCCCTGGTCCGCGACGGCTACACGTTCACCGGGTGGGGCCGCAGCGCTGTGGGTAACTCCGGCGTGTACACCTTCACCACCGTGAATCCGGGACCCACCGCTCCTGGATCCGCGCCCTTCATCTCCGTGGCCGTGTTTGCCCGCGGCCTGATGAACCGCCTGTTCACCCGCGTATACCTGCCGGAGAACGAGGAAGCCCTCGCCAAGGACCCGCTGCTCAGCTCCCTGGACCCGGACCGCCGTCGTACCCTCATTGCCCGCCGCGATCCCGACGGCGGACTCACGTGGGACATCCGCCTGCAGGGCGAGGGCGAAACAGTCTTCCTGGACTTCCAGTGACGGACGCTGCCGGCATGGAAGGCACCGGCCACTTCGGAAGCGCGGCCGACGGCGACGTCGGCCTGCTGAGTCCCGTCTCGGCGTCGCCCCTCGTGACGGCGCTGACCGGTGACCGCGCCGTGCTGGCGGCGATCCTCGCCGTCGAGTCCGGCTGGGCCGCCGCGCTGGAGAAGGCGGGCCTGGCGCCTGCCGGTTCCGCCGCCGTCGTGGCCTCCGCCGCCGAGGCGGGACGCTACGACGCAGCAGGTATCGCGCTCCGGGCCCAGGGTGGCGGCAACCCGGTGATCCCGCTGCTGGCAGACCTTCGAAAGCACGTCACCGCGCTGGATGCCGGCCGGGTGGGTGCCTTGAAGGCGGTCCACACCACGCTGACCAGCCAGGACGTACTGGACACGGCCCTGATGCTGCTCGCGCGCAACACCGTTGAGGCGCTGCTGGCGGATCTGAAATGCACGACGGCGGCGCTCGCCACCTTGTCGGCGAAGCATGCGGACACGCTGGGCGTGGGCAGGAGCCTGACCCAGCACTCGCTTCCGTTCACTTTCGGGCTGCGGGCGGCGCAGTGGTTCCATGGGCTCGCCGCTGCCGGCCGGCAGCTGGGCAACGTGCAGTTCCCGGTGCAGTTCGGCGGGGCGGCCGGAACCCTGGCCGCGGGCACTGTGCTGACCGCCGGCACGTCCGCCACCCCCTTTACTCTTGCGGATTCCCTGGCCAAGCAGCTGGGTCTCGCGCCAGCCGTGGCACCCTGGCACACCAACCGGCTGCCCGTGACGTCCCTCGGCAATTCGCTGGCCTCCGTGCTGGACGCCGCCGGCAAGATCGCCACGGACGTCCTGTTCCTGAGCCGGCCCGAGGTGGCCGAACTCGCGGAACCGCGCGCCGCCGGACGCGGCGTGTCCTCGGCCATGCCGCAGAAGCAGAACCCGGTGTTGTCGGTCCTCATCCGCAGCGCCGCCCTCCAGGCGCCCCAGCTGGTGGCCCAGCTGCATCTGGCTGCCGCCAACTTCAACGACGAACGCCCCGACGCCGCCTGGCACACCGAATGGCCGGCCCTGCGCCAGCTCCTCCGCCTGGCACTCGGCGCGGCCGGGCACCTCCGGGAGCTCGCCGAAGGCCTGCAGGTTTTCCCCGACGCCATTCGCCGCCACCTGGATCTTGCCCTACCGCTGCTCCTGGCCGAAGGCGTGGGCGCCGCAGTTGCCCCGCTGCTGGCTGAGAAGGATGGCCGAACCGGCAAGGAGCAGTTGCAAGCCGTGGTGGACCGGACGCTTCAGGCGCCCGCCGCCGAACAGGGTGCCACCTACCGCCGGCTGCTCCGCGAGGCCGTCCCGGCGGGCGTGCTCACCGATCTGCGGCTCGACGAACTCCTGGAGCCCGCCAGCTACCTGGGCCAGGCAGCCGAGATCTCGCGCCGGATCCTGGCCGCCTACCCCGACTTTTCAACACCTACCCAGAACGGAGCCAACCGTGGCTAAACCGACCCTGAAGGCAGTTCTGCTTTCGCCCCAACGGGCCCTCGGCGAACGTCCCCTGTTGGTAGTGGGGCCATCCTTGGGCACTTCCTCCATCCTGTGGAGCGGGACCGCGGCACTGCTGGCCAACGACTACGATGTGGTGGCCTGGGACCTGCCTGGCCACGGCGTCTCACCGGCCGCCACCGAGGCGTTCGACGTCGCGGGCCTGGCGGATTCCGTGGTGGACCTGGTGGACTCGATCGCCCCAGGCGTTGCCTTCCACTACGCCGGGGTTTCCCTCGGCGGCGCCACCGGCCTCCAGCTGGGCATCAAGCACGGCGAACGCCTCAAGAGCCTTTCAGTCCAGTGCTCCGGCGCCAAGATCGGCACGCCCGAAGGTTGGCTGGACCGCGCGGAACTCGTCCGCGGCCAGGGCACGCCCGTGGTCATCCAGGGCTCCGCTGAGCGCTGGTTTGCCCCCGGATTTATGGACCGGGAACCGGACCTGGGCAGCCGGCTCCTGCACTCACTCCGTGACGCCGACCGCTTCAGCTACGCTTTCTGCTGCGAAGCCCTGGCCGGCTACGACGTCCGCCCCGAACTCGGCAGCATCACAGTCCCCACGCAGGCGGTGGCGGGCGCGGCGGATACTGTTGTGCCGCCGTCGTTCGCGGAAGAAATTGTTGCCGGAATCACCGCCGGGGGTGGCACTGCGAACGCCGTCACCCTCGAAGGCGTGGCGCACCTTGCCCCCGCCGAGGCACCCGCCCACGTTGCCGAACTGCTGCGGAGCCTCATCACCTGGAGCGAATCGCGCGGAGCAGCCAAGTGAGCGCGCCGGATATCAGCGGGGCTGAACGGAACGGCGTGGTCCGGCCGGATGCCACCAGCCAGGAAATTTACGACGGCGGCATGGTGGTCCGCCGCGAGGTGCTGGGCGCCGCGCATGTGGACCGGGCCAATGCCAACAAGGACGAGTTCACCGAGGACTTCCAGGACATGATCACGCGGATCGCGTGGGGTGGCATCTGGACCCGGCCGGGCATCTCCCGCCAGATGCGCTCGGCCGTGACCATCACCGCGATGGTGGCGCACGGGCACTGGGAAGAGCTGGCCATGCACATCCGGGCGGCCCTCACCAACGGCCTGAGCAGGGACGAGATCAAGGAAATCCTGCTCCAGACCGCCATCTACTGCGGTGTTCCGTCGGCCAACACAGCTTTCAAGACCGCCCAGCAGGTTTTCCAAGACCTGGACGCCCCCACCCCACCCAACGCCCCCACCCCCAACTAACTAGCAGTTAACGTCGTCATTCGCGCGAATGACGACGTTAACTGCGACCTAGTTGGGGAACCAGACAGAATTAGAGGAGCATTTTGAACCAGGCTTTTGTGTACGACGCCGTGCGCACCCCGTTCGGTAAGTTCGGCTCCGGCCTCGCGGGTGTCCGCCCGGATGACCTCGCAGCGCACGTGATCAAGGAATCCGTGAAGCGCGCCCCGGGGCTCGATCCCGCGCGCATCGACGAGGTCGTGTTCGGCAACGCCAACGGCGCCGGCGAGGAGAACCGCAACATCGCCCGGATGGGCACGCTGCTGGCCGGGTTGCCGGTCTCGATTCCGGGCACGTCCGTGAACCGGCTCTGCGGCTCGTCGCTCGATGCGGCGATCATCGCCTCGCGTCAGATCAACGCCGGCGACGCCGAGTTGATGCTGGTGGGCGGCGCCGAGTCGATGTCCCGGGCCCCGTGGGTGCTGCCGAAGACGGAGAAGCCGTACCCGGCCGGGGACATGACCCTCGCTTCGACCACGCTGGGCTGGCGCCTGGTGAACAAGGCCATGCCGAAGGAGTGGACCATCTCCCTGGGCGAGGCCACCGAGCGGCTCCGCGAGAAGTACGGTGTGACCCGGGAGGCCCAGGACGAGTTCGCCGCGAACTCGCACAACCTCTCCGCCGCCGCGTGGGACGAGGGCTTCTACGACAATCTGGTGGCCCCGGTCCCCGGCACCGATCTGGTCCGGGACGAGGGTATCCGGGCCGGCTCCTCGGCGGAGAAGCTCGCCGGGCTGAAGACCGTGTTCCGGACCGAGAACGGCACGGTCACCGCCGGGAACGCGTCCCCACTGTCCGACGGCGCCTCCGCGGCGTGGATCGGGTCCGAGAACGCCGCCGGGCTGCTCGGGCTGGAACCGTTGGCCCGCATCGCCGGCCGCGGCGCGCACGGTAACGATCCGCAGTTCTTCGGTTACGCCCCGGTGGAGGCGGCGAACAAGGCCCTCGCGAAGGCGGGCATCGGCTGGGACCAGGTGGGCGCCGTCGAACTTAACGAAGCGTTCGCCGCGCAGTCCTTGGCCTGCATCAACGCCTGGGGCATCGACCCCGGAATCGTGAACCGGCACGGCGGCGCGATCGCCATGGGCCACCCCCTCGGCGCGTCCGGCACCCGCATCCTGGGCACCCTCGCCCGATCCCTGCAGGCCTCCGGGGAACGCTGGGGCGTCGCCGCGATCTGCATCGGCGTGGGCCAGGGCCTCGCCGTCGTCCTCGAAAACGTCACGGCCGGAAAGGGCTAAGGAACATGCTGAATTTTGTTGACTCCGTAAACGAGGCCGTCGCCGGCATCAAGGACGGCTCCACCGTAATGATCGGCGGGTTCGGCAACGCCGGCCAGCCGTTCGAACTGATCGACGCGCTGATGGACTGCGGCGCAACGGACCTGACCGTGGTGAACAACAACGCCGGCCAGGGCGATCAGGGCCTCGCGCTGCTGATCAAGGAAGGCCGGGTGAAGAAGATGATCTGCTCCTTCCCGCGGCAGTCCGATTCCTGGCACTTCGACGCCAAATTCCACGCCGGCGAGATCGAGCTGGAGCTGGTGCCGCAGGGCAACCTGGCCGAGCGGATCCGTGCTGCCGGAGCAGGCATCGGCGGGTTCTTCACGCCCACGGGCTACGGCACCATGCTGGCCGAGGGTAAGGAAACCCGGATCATCGACGGCCGCGGCCAGGTGTTCGAGACGCCCATCCACGCGGACGTCGCGCTGATCAAGGCCCTGAAGGCCGACGGCGTGGGGAACCTCGTGTACCGCAAGACCGCCCGGAACTTCGGCCCCATCATGGCCGCCGGCGCCAAGCACACGGTGGTCCAGGTGTCCGAGATCGTGCCCACCGGCGGGCTCGACCCGGAAAACGTGGTCACCCCCGGAATCTACGTCAACAGCATCGTGAAGGTGGCCTGAAATGAGCGCACAGACCAACAGCCAGGCCAGCATCCAGGCCAGCGACAAGCCCCTGGGCCGCGACGAACTCGCCGAACTCGTGGCACGTGACATCGCGCCGGGCTCCTTTGTGAACCTCGGCATCGGGCAGCCCACACTCGTCTCCAATTACCTCAAGCCGGAGCAGAACATCACGCTCCACACGGAGAACGGCATGCTGGGCATGGGTCCCGTTGCCACCGGGGACCAGATCGACGGCGACCTCATCAACGCCGGTAAGATCCCCGTCACCGAGCTGCCGGGGGCGTCCTACTTCCATCACGCGGACTCGTTCGCGATCATGCGCGGCGGCCACCTGGACATCTGCGTGCTCGGCGCGTTCCAGGTCTCCGCCACCGGCGACCTCGCCAACTGGCACACCGGCGCCCCCGACGCGATCCCCGCCGTGGGCGGCGCGATGGACCTCGCCACCGGCGCCAAAGACGTGTTTGTGATGATGACGCTCCTGACCCGCGAGGGCGCCTCGAAGATCGTGGAAGCGTGCTCGTACCCGCTCACGGGCGTCGGCTGCGTGACCCGCGTGTACACCGACAAGGCGGTCTTCCTGACAGGGCCCGACGGCGTCACTGTCCGCGAGACGTTCGGCTGCACCTTCGAGGAGCTCCAGGAACTGGTGCCCGTCCCGCTCAAATCAGCCGCCGCCGTCGTGCTCTAACCCCCACCCCGGCGCGAACGGACACTTAAGCCCCCGAGGACCGGCGTTTCCAGGGCCGCAAGTGTCCTTTCGCGCCGGTCGGGAGGGCCGCAAGTGTCCTTTCGCGCCGAATAGGATTGGTAACCATGACCAACGCACCCGCAGACTCACGGGCCGCCCCGCAGGCGAGCGACCAGTACGTGCAGTCGCTGGCGCGCGGGCTGGCCGTGATCCGCGCCTTTGATACCGACCACCCGGTCATGACCCTCACCGAGGTGGCGGCCCGGACGGACCTGACCAGAGCCACGGCCCGGCGCTTCCTGCACACGCTCGTGGAGCTGGACTACGTCCGGACCGACGGCAAAACATTCGCGCTCACGGCCAAGGTCCTGCAGCTCGGCTACGCCTACCTCAGCGGGCTGTCCCTGCCGCAGCTGGCGCAGCCGCACCTGGAGGAACTGTCCCTCAAGCTGGGCGAGTCCACGTCCGCGGCAGTGCTGGACGGCACGGACATCGCCTACATCGCACGGGTGACCACGCGCCGCATCATGAACGTGGGCATCACCGTGGGCACCCGCTTCCCGGCCTACGCCACGTCCATGGGGAGGGTGCTGCTCGCGGTACTGCCGCCCGCCGGGCTCAAGGACTACCTGGCAGCGGCGGAGATCAAACCGCTGACGCCGGGCGCGCTGGGCACTGTCCCCGAGCTGTTGGCGGTGCTGGACACCGTGCGCGCCCAGGGCTGGTGCCTGCTGGATCAGGAGCTTGAGATCGGGCTGATGTCCGTTGCCGCTCCCGTGTACGACGGGCCAACCAAGGTGGTGGCCGCGGTGAACGTGTCCCTCCAGGCCCAGTCGGTGGCGGCCCAGCCGGACCCGGAAGCGTACCTCGCCGCCGTGGCCCGCGAAATCGTGGCCACGGCCAAGCTCATCTCGGCGGACCTGACCGCCCGTCGGTAGCCTCTCGGCACCAACTGCACGGCACCGATGCGCGAACAGGCAGCAGATACCCTCAAAACGCGAATCTGAGGGAATTAGCTGCCAGTTCGCGCAAGGGGTCATAGACTCGAGCCAACTACGTCCGTAAGGGAGTTGGCGGTTTGAAACTGGGCATACCGCGGGAACGTCATGAGGGTGAGCGGCGTGTGGCCGCCACGCCGGAAACGGTCAAGCAGCTGGCGGCGCTGGGCCTGGACGTCCTGATCGAGGCAGGAGCAGGTGCCGCCGCCGGCCACTCAGACCACGATTACGCCGGCGCCGGCGCCCGCGTCGTCCAGGACCTGGATCCCGGCGAACTGAACGTCCTGGTCCACGTCCGCCCGCTGGAACCCCCGACGGCGGCAGCCCTGAAGAGGGGCGCCGTCACCGTTGGCCTGGCCTCGCCGTCGTCGGAGCTGGCCACTGTGCAGGCGCTCGTGGAGGCCGGCGTCACCGCCTTCGCCCTGGAACTGGTGCCGCGCATCTCGCGCGCCCAGTCCATGGATGCGCTCAGCTCCCAGGCCCTGGTGGCCGGCTACCGCTGCGTGCTGGAGGCGGCCATCCGGCTGCCGCGCTTCTTTCCGCTGTACATGACCGCAGCCGGCACCGTCCCGCCGGCCCGGGTGCTGGTGCTCGGCGCCGGGGTTGCCGGCCTGCAGGCTATCGGCACGGCGAAACGGCTCGGCGCCCGCGTCTCTGCCAACGACATCCGGCCCGCCTCCGCCGACGAGGTCGCCTCGATGGGCGGCACGTTCATCAAGCTGGATCTGGAAACGGCGGAGGCCTCGGGCGGCTACGCCCGCGAACTCAGTGCCGACCGCGGCGCACTCCAGCGTGAACTCCTCGCCCCGCACGTCGCCGTGGCGGATGTCCTGATTACGACGGCGGCCGTCCCGGGCAGGCGCGCGCCGCTCCTCGTGAGCCGCCAAATGGTGCAGGGCATGCGCCCCGGTTCCGTCGTCGTCGACCTCGCCGCCGAGTCCGGCGGCAACGTGGAGGGCGCCGTTCCCGGCGAGGACATCCTGGTGCCCACCGCGGACGGGCAGGGCCACGTCACCCTGGTGGGGCTGAAGGACGCCCCGTCCGCGATGGCGCAGGACGCGTCCCGGCTGTATGCCAAGAACGTTGCCAACCTGCTCGCGCTGATGGTCCGGGATGGCACCGTGGCCCCTGATTTCGACGACGACGTAATCGCAGGCGCCTGCCTCACGCACGACGGCGCGGTGCGGCACCTGCCCACGGCCGAGGCTTTGGCGGCACTCATTCACGAGGGGGGAATCTGATGGACGGCATGAGCCTGCTGACGGTCACGGTGCTGGCGGTGTTTGTGGGCTTCGAGGTGGTCTCCAAGGTCTCCAGCACCCTGCACACTCCGCTGATGTCCGGCGCGAACGCCATCCACGGCATCATCCTGGTGGGCGCCATCATCGTGGCCGGCCAGGCTGCGGACCCGTGGATCCTGGCCGTGGCGCTGCTGGCCGTGGTGCTGGCCACCGCCAACCTGGTGGGCGGCTTTGTGGTGACGGACCGGATGCTGTACATGTTCCGGGCCCGCAAGGACGTCGCCCGAAAGGAAGCCCCGGCTAAGGAAGCCACCGGCAGGGAGGAGGCAAAGTGACCCTCCTCGACCCGGTCTGGACCTCGCTCCTCTACCTCGCCGCCGCGGTGTTCTTCATCCTGGCGCTCCGCGGCCTCAGTTCCCCTCGGACGGCCCGCCGCGGCAACCTGATCGGTGCCTTCGGGGCGCTGCTCGCCGTCGTCACGGTGTTCCTTTCCGCCCGGCTGGACAACATCCCCTGGATCATCGGCGCCATCGCGGTGGGGACCGCGGTGGCGGCACCGGTGGCCCGGCGGGTGCAGATGACCCAGATGCCCCAGCTCGTGGCCCTGTTCAATGGCGTGGGCGGCGGTGCCGCAGCCCTGGTGGCGCTGCTGGAACTCAGCCACACCGCCGACCCCTGGGTCCGGCTGGCCATCGTGTTCACCCTCCTGGTGGGGGCCGTTTCCTTCGCGGGATCAGGGGTCACGTTCGCCAAACTCCAGGAGCTGATGACCACCCGGCCCATCGTTTTTCCCGGCCTCCCCGCGGTGATGGCCGCGGTGCTGCTCGCAGCGGTGGGCACCGCCGTCGCCGTCGTCCTGACCGGTTCCCTGGCGCTCGCGGTGCTGCTGATGGTGCTGGGCCTGGCAGCCGGCGCACTGCTGGTGCTGCCGGTGGGCGGCGCTGACGTGCCAATCGTCATCTCTCTGCTGAACGCGTTCACCGGCCTGGCCGTGGCGGCGTCGGGCGTGGTGCTGGGCAACGTGCTGCTGGTGGTGGCAGGCACGCTGGTGGGCGCCTCCGGTACCATCCTCACCAGGGCCATGGCCGCCGCGATGGGCCGCAGCGTGGCCGGCATCCTTTTCGGCGCCTTCAATGGAGGTTCGACGGCGGGATCCACCGCCGTGAGCGAACGTCCCGTCAGGTCCTCCACCGCGGAGGACGTGGCGGTGCTCCTGGGCTACGCACAGCGCGTGATCATTGTGCCCGGCTATGGCTTGGCGGTGGCGCAGGGCCAGCACACCGCGGCCGAGCTGGCCCAGGCCCTCGAAGCCCGCGGCATCGAGGTGGACTTCGCCATCCATCCCGTGGCCGGCCGCATGCCCGGGCACATGAACGTGCTCCTGGCCGAGGCGAACGTGCCGTACGAATCGCTCAAGGAGATGGGCGAAATCAACTCCGAGTTCCGCATGGCCGACGTCGCGTTGGTGGTGGGCGCCAACGATGTGGTGAACCCGGCAGCGAAGACGTCCTCCGGCTCGCCGATCTACGGCATGCCCATCCTGGAAGTTGCCGACGCCCGCCAGGTGATCTTCCTGAAGCGTTCCATGCGGCCAGGATTCGCGGGGATCGAGAACGAGCTGCTGTACGAACCGCAGACCTCCCTGCTGTTCGGCGACGCCAAGGATTCCCTGGCCAAGGTGCTGGGCGCCGTGAAGGCGCTGTAGCGAAGTACGCTGTCCCCCAAGGCCAATTCCCACGTCAGCGAAGGAAACCATGACCGATAGCTCCACTTCCCTCAAGCGCCCGGCCATAATCATCAATCCTGCCAAGCCGGTGGACATCGACGTGCGTGCCCTGGCGGCCAAGCACTGCTCGGAGAACGGCTGGGGAGATCCCATCTGGCTGGAGACCACCAAGGAGGACCCTGGCGTCGGCCAGGCGAAGGAGGCACTCAAGCAAGGGGCCGACGTCGTGATTGCCGCCGGCGGCGACGGCACAGTGCGGTGTGTGGCTGAGGTCCTCTCCGGCGGGGACGTGCCCCTGGGGTTGCTTCCGTTCGGCACGGGAAACCTCCTGGCCCGGAACCTGGGCATGGACGTCACGGACTTTGACGGGGCCATGGCCGGGGCACTGGCGGGCACGGAGCGGAAGATCGACGTGGTCCGGGCCGTCCGCAATGATCCGGACAAGGAGCAGGTCTTCCTGGTCATGGCCGGCGTGGGATACGACGCCACCATCATGGCCGACACCAATGAGGACCTCAAGGACAAGGTGGGCTGGCTGGCCTACGTGGACGCTGGCATCCGCAACCTGCCGGGTAAACCGGTGAAGGCCACCATCGTCCTCGACGGCAAAACGGTAGTGCGCCGCGGGGTCCGCAGCGTGATGGTGGGGAACTGCGGCAAGGTCCAGGGCGGGATGGAGATCTTCCCGGAAGCCAAGATGGACGACGGCCTGTTGGACGTGGCGGTGCTGGCACCCCACCATGGACGCTGGGGTTGGCTCTCCGTGATCGCCGGCATGATCGGCAAGGGCCGCGGTAAAGACACCTCCGTGGAGTACTACCAGGGCAAATCCGTGGAAATTACGCTGGAGCACAACGACGATTACCAGCTCGACGGCGACCACGAAGGCGACGGCAAGCACGTCCTGATGACGATTGAGCCCGGCGCGCTGACCATCCGGATGTAACCCATCCCAACTAGCTCGCACTTAACGTCGTCAAACGCGGGAATGACGACATTAAATGCCAGTCACTTGGGAGGGCGCCGGGCGGTGCGAGAGGATTTCGGCGAGCTCGGCGAGCCGGTGCGCGCGGGCTGACTCGGCGGGTGTGAACGGTTCGCCGGGACGGGCGAAGGTGATGGGTCCGTGCCAGGCGGTGGGGATCTTCAGGCGGGTGCCGGCGTCGTCCGCTTCCAGGGTGGCCTCGGCGGGGGTGAGGATGCGGGCGCGAAGCAGTTCGGCGACTGCCAGCGGCAGCTCGTCCGGGGCGTCGGCGATCCGGGCTGCCAGGCTCAGCGCCTTCGTCTGGCCGTCAGCCATGGCCAGGGCAGTGGTGGGCCAGACGCGCGAACCCGAGCCGCCGCCGTCGTGCAGTGCCTCCAGCAGGTGCCGTTCACTGAGGTTCCCCGGCGCCGAAAGCACAAACTCGTCCAGCACACCGCCGGCAACCGGGTGGACGTGGATGCTGAGGATATTGGTGTCCAGGCGGGCCAGCGCACGGGTGATTTTCTGCAGCGACCCCGGGTGGTCCTGGAGCGCCGTGCGCGCCCGCCACAACGCCGGTGCGCTGCCCAGCTTCCGGTGGTGCCGGAGCGCCGGCGCGTGCAGCCAGCCCCGGAGCATCCGGGCGGCGGAGGGCTCCGCCACCCAGATCACCAGCACGGTGGCGGTGAGCGTGAGGACCAGCACCTTGGCAAGATAGGGCAGGTGCGTTTCCACGACGAGGGCGTGGACCAGCAGTTCGATGGGGAGCATAACGGCCACGTTGGCCAAGGTCAGGCGGGTCTTGGTGGGTTCCGGCATCAGGCCGCAGACTTCACAGCTCAAATCAGCCGCGGCACGTTTCCTTGCAGTGGGCTTCATGCCTCAAGGATCACAGGGAGGTGTTTCGGCGGCGTTGCCCTGCCGTTCCGATTGTGGGAACAGGCTGCGGCGGCAAACTCAGGACCCCAGGCGGCCGCCGGATTCCTCGAGATAGCAGGAACCGCAGAGGGATTCGTACCAGACGTCCTGGCCGTCGATGGCCACCTGGTCGCCGTCGAACACCACCTCGTTGCCGACGCGCCGGGTGTTGAAGATGGCCTTGCGCCCGCACCGGCAAATGGTTTTGAGCTCTTCCAGGGTGTGGGCGACCTCCATCAGCCGGCGCGATCCCGGGAAGGCGCGGGTCAGGAAGTCTGTCCTGATGCCGTAGGCGAGTACCGGCACGTTGTCCAGGACGGCGATGCGGAACAGGTCATCCACCTGGTCCGGGGTCAGGAACTGGGCCTCGTCCACCAGCAGGCAGGCCACCGGTTTCTGGTCCATGTGCTCCAGCAGGGCATCGGGGTCATCGCCGGCCGCGTGGGCGGCGAAGAGCTCACGCACGGGCGTGGTGGCGGAGATCAGGAAGTCCACGGACCGCGTCATGCCCAGCCGGGACACAATGTCGGTATCGCCTTTGGTGTCCACATCGGGCTTGGCGAGAAGGACACGCTGGCCCCGCTCCTCGTAGTTGAAGGCGGCCTGCAGGAGTCCGGTGGACTTTCCTGAGTTCATGGCGCCGTAGCGGAAGTAGAGCTTGGCCAAGAGGGTCCTTTCAATGGGTTCGGCTATCGATCTTATGCCGTACGTCCTGAGGACGCGGCTGCCGCCCGTCCTGCGGACCTTGCCCCGCCGCCGTCGGGCACTGTTCCGCCAGCCGGTCAGCGCATGGGAGCCGCTGGCTCCTTGTCGCCCGAAACGTCGACCGACGACCCCGGAACCAGTGCGGTCCCCGGGATCCCGCGCGGGCGTTTCTGCGTGGTACGGCGCCTGCTGGTTCGGCCGTAGACCAAGTACATCGTCAATCCGGTGATGACCATCAGCAGCACTGTGTACACGAACGTGTTGGCCACGCCGGCCACGCCTTCGGCGCCATCGGTGTTTGCTTTGATGATCAGGCCCAGGGGCTGGACCAGCGGGTGGGCCAGGAAGATGGCGGTGTCGTAGTCGTCCAGCATGCTGTTGAAATTCAGGGCCGCAATGGCGGCAGCGGCCGGGAGCACCAATGGCAGTAGGATGCGGCGGAACACGTAAAGGGTCTTGGCGCCCATGATGGCCGCCGCTTCCTCCAGTGATGAGTTCACGGAGGCGAATGATGCCTTAAGCATGCGGAGGGTAAACGGGATCTTGACGGTCACGAACGCGATCAGCAGGATCACTGTGGTGCCCGTGAGCACCGCACCGCCCACCATCGGATTGGGGTGGTCATAGCTGATGATCAGGCCCAGCGCGAGGAGCGCCGAAGGCAGGATCCAGGGGATGTGGAGCAAGTACTCGAAAACCGTGGTGACCCAGTTCTTGTACTTTTGCAGCAGCCGGGCCACAAACAGCAGCCCGCCCACCGCGATGATGGCGGCGAGGGCACTGTAAACGACGCTGACGATAAATGGCCGGAGCCCCGACTGCTGTGTCAGGACACGCGCGTAATTGTCCAGCGTGAGGCTGCCGAAGGAAATCTGCCCGGTTTGGATGGCCGCACCATCGGCGAACGAGTACACCACAATCAGCACCACCGGCAGCGTGTAGACCGCGAACAGCAGGTAGGCGATGGTGTGGACGACGGTGCTGGCCAACGGGTTGCTGATCGGCTGTTTCTGCAGGGCCGACGAAACCTTGGAGACCGAGAAGTACGTGCCGCCCTTTTCCAGCCGTGACATTACCGCGAGCATCAGCATGGTGGCCACGCCAAGGATGACGGCCAGGAGGGCGGCCAGGTCCCGGGACGTGGGGCTGTTGGTGAACGTCAGGATCATGGGAGTGATGGTCTGGAAATCCCTGCCACCCAGCACCTGGGGGGCGCTGAGGGCACCCAGGCCGGTGAGGAAGGACAGGATGGTGACGGCGAACAGAGTGGGCTTGAGCATGGGAAGGACAACCCGGCGCAGAATGGTCCAGTCGGACGCGCCGAGGTTCTTGGCGGCCTCGATGGTCTGGTAATCCACACCTTTAAGCGCGTTGGCTACGAACAGCATGTGGTTGGTGGTGGTGGCGAACGTCATCACTGCCAGGACTGCAAAGAAGCCGGAGAACCACGCCGGATCCATGGCGGGAAACACTCTCACAAGCAGCGATGTGACGATGCCCTTGTCCCCGTAAATAAACTTGTAACCTGCGGCCAGCACGATCCCGCCGTAGATGAACGTGGAGGCGTAGCCCAAAAACAGGATTCGTGATCCGCGGATCCTGAAGTACTGCGTGACCAGCACAATGAAAATCCCCACAACATTGACCGTGACAGACAGCGCCACGGCCAGCAGGAAGCTGTTGCCCAGTGACTTCATGGCCCGCTGCGAGGAGAACATCTTTTCGGCGGCGCGGCCGGAGAAGCTGCCGTCCGGGAAGAAGGTGGCAATCAGGACGTTGAGGTTGGGCCACACCAGGAACGCCGCAATGAACCAGGTCAGGATCACGCCCACGACCAGGACAAACGGAGAGCGGACCATACCTTTGGCGGACGCAGCGCTCATGGCAGGGATACTGCCTGGTCCAGTCTGCCGAGCGCCTTGCCGCTGTCCTCGTGGTACTGCAGGATGTGTCCGGGCTGGACGTAAAGGGTGGTCGCGGTGCCGGCTTCCGGGCGCACACCGCCGTCCTCCTTGACCAGCAGCCGGATCTCCGCGCCGTGGCTGCGCACAACATAGCGGCTGTGGAGGCCGTGGTAGGTACGTGACACCACTTTCCCGGACAGGCCGACGGCGGCGCGTCCATCCGCGGGCGGCGTCAGGGATGCCTTTTCCACGCGGATGTAGGAGTTCGCTGCCAGGCTGAGTCCGGCGCCGGAGATCCGGTTCACTTCGGCCATGAACTCGGGGGTGAGTGCGGAACTGTCGCCGATGAAATTGCAGACAAATTCTGTGGCCGCCTGGTCGTAGATGCCCTGGGGTGTGCCCACCTGCTCCACCACGCCCTTGTTGAAGACGGCCACCCGGTCGCTCATGGCCAGGGCCTCATCTTGGTCGTGTGTCACATAGACCGTGGTGATCCCGAACTCGCTCTGCAGGTCCTTGAGCTGCTGGCGCAACTGGTGCCTGAGCTTCGCATCCAGGTTGGACAGCGG
Source organism: Pseudarthrobacter sp. KH_020_B (assembly GCF_057840185.1). Lineage (NCBI taxonomy): Bacteria > Bacillati > Actinomycetota > Actinomycetes > Micrococcales > Micrococcaceae > Pseudarthrobacter > Pseudarthrobacter sp. KH_020_B. The sequence continues at coordinate 4,684,730 of NZ_CM174506.1, read as the reverse complement.
TTCGTCCAGGAGCAGGATCTTGGGCTTGAGCACCAGGGCACGGGCAACTGCCACGCGTTGCTGCTGGCCGCCCGAAAGCTCCGCCACGTTCTTGTGCAGCTGTTCATCGCTGAGCTCCACACGATGCGCGATGTCGCGCACAAGGCGGTCGCTTTCAGCTGATTTCTCCCTTCGGACGCGGAGGCCGAACGCGATGTTTTCCCACACGCTCATGCTGGGGAACAGCGCATAGTTCTGGAACACCATGCCCACTTGGCGCTTGTCGCTGGGCAGCTTCGTGACGTTCTTCCCGTCCACGTTCACGGTGCCCTTGGAGGGTTCAATGAACCCTGCCAGCGTGCGGAGCGCTGTCGTTTTGCCGCAGCCGGATGGACCCAGCAGGGTGAAGAATTCTCCCGGCCTGACATGGAGGTCAAGGTTGGGGATGGCAGTGAAATCGCCGAACGTGACTTCGATGTTGTCCAAGCGGATCATAGTGAACCTGTCTGAGCGGGACTGGGAGTATGGGGACGATTACTGCATGTATTCCAGTTCGATTTTCTCCACCCACGAGCCCATGTTTTCCTGGACGAATGCCCAGTCAATGTCCTGCTGCTTGAGGTCGGCGAAGAAGTCCACCACGTCAGGGTTGGCCTGCGCTGCGGCGCTCTTGTTCACGGGCATCGAATTGAACTGCTTGGCCCAGGCGCCCTGCACCTCAGCGCTGCCGAACCAGTCGATGAACTTCTGGGCTTCTTCCTTCTTGTCTGTTCCCTTGACGAGGGCAACCTGCTCGACGGCGAGGGGAACGCCGACGGCCGGCTTCACGGTCTCAACATTGACCTTGAAGGTCTTCTCACGTTCGGCGATGATCGACGACGGCATCTGGCCCATGTCCGCTTCGCCGCTGGCTATGCGGGCAAAAAGATCCGTCTTGGGCACCGCGGGGCTGCCGTGCTGGAAGTACTGCTCAGCCTGCTTCCAGCCTTCGTCGGAGATGCCGAGGTCACCGGAGTCGTCCTTGTAGCGGGTGAGGATACCGGCGAACACCAGCTGTGCCGTGGCTGTGCCCATGCCTGTGACCCGCTCGTAGCGGTCCTTGAATTCGTCCCTGGTCCAGAGGTCCGTCCAGTCTTTGGGAGCGGCGTTTGCGGTGACTTTGTCTGAGTTGTAGCCCAGGAGGATGGCCTGTTTTACCAGCGGCCAATAGGCTTCGCCGTCACCCAGGGCTGGGTCAATTTCTCCCGCCCACGACGGTTTGTAGGCCTCAAGGGCGTCCGCTGCCTTGATCTGTGCGAAGTACATGTTGTTCAGTCCAAACGCCACATCAGCAATCGGGTTGTTCTTTTCGGCGATCAGCTTGTTGGTGGCGTCCGCTCCGCCGGCACCCACAACTTCGACTTTGTAACCCGCTTTCGCGGCCTCCGTAGTCAGCCATTCACCACGGCCCTCCCCATTGGAGTTCGTGTAGATCACGAGGGTTTCGCCGGAACCACCGGCCGGCGCGGACGAGGAACCACCCGAGGCCGCAGGGGTGGGTGTTCCTCCGCCGCAACCGGCAAGCAGGGTGATGGCGAGGACGGCGGCGGCCAGGGTTTGGACTTTACGCACGATCAGGACTCATTTCTTCACTGGAACGAACCGGAGCATATTCCGGCAAGCCTATAGGCGGACTGTTCAGATAAGGGCGATAAATGCTATCGATTTGATAAACAGCCCGGCTGATTAGTCTTGTCCGGTCAAGGGAACATCCAGCGCACGGTTCATTAACTGGCCGTGAACGTTGAGGAACGTGGTTCTGATGTGTCAGTCACGGATGGCTGGCGCGTCCCGCCGTCGTCAGTCCTGAATGAGGGTCTCGGTCAGGTGGTGCGTGGGAATCCGGTCCCGCTCATACGTGATTTCGGTGTAGCCGTGGGGCTCGGGCTTGCCGCCCGGGCTGAGGTTCACAAAGACGATCTCTTCGATGGTGAGGATGCTTTGGCGCGTGATCATGTTGCGGACTTCGGCGCGCATGGTCAGTGACGTCCGGCCGAAGCGCGTTGCTGTCAGTCCCATTTCCACGAGGTCTCCCTGCACGGCGGAGCTCACGAAGTTGATCTCCGAGATGTACTTTGTGACCGCGCGGCCGTTGCCAAGCTGGAGGATGGCGTAGATCGCCGCTTCCTCGTCGATCCATTTCAGCAGGCTTCCGCCGAAAAGGGTCCCGTTGGCATTCAGGTCCTCCGGCCGGATCCATTTGCGCGTGCGGAAGGTGATGTCAGTGGATTCCATATGGCGAGGTTAGCGTGCCGCGGCGCACGTTACGTCGTACCGGTTGTTGTATAACGGGCGGCCGCCCGGATTTGGCTCAGGCCATGGCAGTGTGGGCGGCGCTGTGCGAGTCAATGGCCTTGGCGTAGCAGTACGAGTGCTCCACTCCCACGTAAGCGCCAAAGTTGGGGACGGCATCGAAGCCGGAGTTCTCGTAGAAGTTCCGGCCGTCCGGCTGCGCCGAGCCTGCTTCGGCCTTGATGCGTGTGATGCCCTGCTTGTGCGCCTCGGCTTCGAGGGCCGCCAGGATGGAGCTGGCCACGCCCGAACCGCGCGTATAGGGGAGCACGTAGAGACGCTTGATTTCGGCCGTGACGCTGTCCAGGAGCCTGAGTCCGCCGCAGCCCACGGGCTGTCCCGAGCCCTTGTCGTACGCCACGAGGAACACGGCGCAGTCAGCGCCCGACGGCGGGATCCCTGGTTCGTGGTCAGGCGTACCAAAGCGGGCGTCCAGTTCCGCCTGCTGGGCCCTGCGCAGATTGGCGCCCACGGGGTTGGCCCAGGTGACGGACCTGATGTTGAGCCGCGGATTGGTCTGCATGACTGCCTCGTTTCGCCGAAGGGTGATGCAGATCAAGCCTAAGACGGCACGGTTACCAGAGTGTTTCTTTGGCGTAAGCGTCCGGAGAACTTCGGGCTACCGGCGGACCAAGGTTCGCAGCAGCTTCAGGGCGACGGAGATCGAAGCGATGTCCACGTCCCCTGGTTTGGTCACTTCAGCAAACGTGTCCTTGATCCGGGCCAGCTGCTCCTGGTGCCCGCGTTCCCAGGCCACGACCCGTTCCGCCGCATCGACTCCTGCAGCTTGTTGCGGAGTGGACTTCATGACGGACGTGGTCATGTCGGCGACGGCCGAATAGACATCGTCGCGCAGCGCCGCCCGGGCAAGGGCTTCCCAGTAGTTCGCCCGGGGCAGGTCCGTGATGCGCAGCAACAAGTGGGCCACCCCGATGCGCTCGAAGATCGCGTAGTACACGTCGATGATCGCGGTGACGGGCTCCTGGACCTGTTCCGAAATCAGCGAGATGTCCAGGAGCGCGAAGCTTTCCAGCATGTCCGATGCCCGATTGCTGAGCTCCGGCGGCAAATTGACGCTGTCCCAGTGCGTCTGGCGGTCCTGTACTCGGTCGAGATCGGAACTCCGGAGGTAGTGCGAAGTGCTCGTCCGCAGCACGTCGAGTGTCGGCTTGATGCGGGCCAGGGCCTCGGCGATCGGCTGGTCCCTGTGGTCATGGGTTACGTACCAGCGGGTGGCCCGGTCCAGTAGCCGGCGCATGTGCAGGGCAATGCCGCTGCCGTGCTCGCTGGGGTAGCCCGGTGGAAGCGCCGCGAGGGCCGCCACCATCGAATCCAGGTCGTAGGCCTCCCGCAGGACCACAAAGGCCCTGGCGACGGCGGCGGGGCTGGCCGTCGTTTCCTCGATGGCGCGGAAGGCAAAGGTAATACCGCCAATATTGACGATGTCGTTGGCCATGACGGTCCCCACGATCTCGCGGCGCAGCGGATGCCTGTCCAGTTCGGCGCCGAAGCGTTCCACGATCTGGCGCGGGAAGTAGTCGTGCAGGGTCTGCTTGAACCAGGGGTCGTCGGCGAGGTCGCTGGCGTTCAGATCCCGGGCCAGTTCGATCTTGGCGTAGGCGGCCAGCACGGACAGTTCGGGGGAGGTCAGACCTTCCCCATGCTCCAGGCGGGCGTGCAGGGCCGTCGCGCTCGGCAGCCCCTCGAGGTTCCGGTCCAGGTCGGCCGTGGTTTCCAGCCAGTCCATGGTCCGCTCGAACCCGGGGCTCCAGTTCAGGACCAGCTGGCGTTCGGTGACCAGCAAGGCGTTCTGCTCGGTGTTGTCCTTCAGGACGAGCCGGGCCACCTCATCGGTTAGGGAACGCAGGAACCCGGTCCGCTCGTCCCGTTGCATCCGCCCCGCCGCGATCATCGTGTCCACGAAGATCTTGATGTTGACCTCGTGATCGGAGCAGTCCACGCCGGCGGAGTTGTCGATCGCGTCGGTGTTCATAATGACCCCGCCCAAGGCGGCCTCGATCCGGCCCCGCTGGGTGATGCCAAGATTCCCGCCTTCAGCAATGACCCGGACCCGCAGCTCGTTTCCGTTGATGCGGATGGCGTCGTTGGCCTTGTCGCCCACCACCGCGTGCGTCTCGGTGGAGGCCTTGATGTAGGTGCCGATGCCGCCGTTGTAGATCAGGTCCACGGGTGCACGGAGGATGGCCTGCAGGAGTTCCTGGGGCGACATGGACGTCCGCCCTTTCTCGAGGCCGAGGGCGGCCCTGACGGGCTCGCTGACCGGGATGGTTTTTGCCTGCCGGGAGTAGACGCCGCCGCCGTCGCTGATGAGGGACGCATCGTAGTCGGCCCAGGACGAGCGTGGCAGCCCGAACAGCCGCCGGCGTTCGGTGTAGGAGACCGCCGGGTCAGGGGTCGGATCCAGGAAGATGTGCCGGTGGTCAAAGGCTGCTACGAGGCGGATGTGTTCCGAGAGCAGCATCCCGTTGCCGAACACGTCGCCGCTCATGTCGCCGATGCCCGCCACCGTGAATTCCTCGTGCTGGGTGTCCAGGCCCAATTCGCTGAAGTGCTGCTTCACGGACTCCCACACGCCGCGGGCCGTGATGCCCATTTCCTTGTGGTCGTAGCCCACAGACCCGCCGGAGGCGAAGGCGTCGTCGAGCCAGAAGCCGTACTCGTGGGCCACCTCGTTGGCCGTGTCCGAAAAGGCCGCCGTGCCCTTGTCCGCGGCCACCACCAGGTAGCAATCGTCGCCGTCGTGCCGGACCACGCCAGCCGGGGCCACCACCGTGCTGCCGCTTCCGGAACTGAGCAGGTTGTCCGTGAGATCGAGCATGCCCCGGATGAAGATCCGGTAGCTCTCCTGACCCGCGGCCATCCATGCGGTCCGGTCAATCACAGGGTCCGGAAGCCGTTTGGGATAGAAGCCGCCCTTGGCCCCGGTGGGCACAATGACCGAGTTCTTGACGTTCTGGGCCTTGACCAGCCCCAGGACTTCGGTCCGGAAGTCCTCGCTGCGGTCCGACCAGCGCAGGCCGCCGCGGGCCAGCGTTCCGAAGCGCAGGTGCACGCCTTCCACCCGCGGCGAATAGACCCAGATTTCGAACTTGGGCCGGGGCAGCGGTGCGTTGGGGATTGCCGCCGGGCTGAGCTTGAAACTCAGGTAGGGCTTGTCCAGGAAGTAGTTGGTGCGCAGGGTCGCTTCGACCAGGTTCATGAACGTGCGCAGCAGCCGGTCGGCGTCGAGGCTGGGGATTTCCTCGATCGCGGCCATCAGCTCCTTCCTCGTGGCCGCCGTGTCGCGGAGTCGCCGGGTCCAATCAATGCCGGGAACGAACTTGGCATGGAACAGCGCCAGCAGTGCGTGCGTGGCCCGCGTGTTCGAAAGCAGCGTGTCCGCCATGAAGCCATAGGAATTCAGGGTTCCCAGCTGCTGCAGGTACTTGGCGTAGCTGCGCAGGATGACGGCCTGCCGCCAGGTGATCCCTTCCCTGATCACCAGGGCGTCGAAACCGTCAGACTCGGTGTTTCCCCGCATGGCTGCGCGGAACGAGTCCGCCAGAAGGCCGGCGGTCCCCAAAGGATCGATGCCGGCAGGGTACTTCAGCCCGACGTCGTACAGGAAGAGCCCATGGCCGGTGCTGCGCCGCAGCTCAAAGGGGCGCTGGTCCAGCACCTCAAGCCCCAGATTGTGGAGGAAGGGCAGGAACTGGGTGAGGCTCTGGGCCCTGGTCAGGTAGAGCCGCATCCGTGCATCCTCTGCCAGAGGCCGCGAGGCTTCCGGACGGACGTAGACCGTCAGGAGGGGGTCGTCCAGCGCCCGCCCGCCCGTCCCGTCGAGGTCGAATTCCTCGAAGCCCGCGATATCCCGGACGGCGTCCTCGGCGTCGTGGTCTGCACGGTAGCCCGGCGGAAACGAGCCCGACCACAGTGTCGAGAGCTGAGCCGCCTCCTCTGCGGGGAATCGGTCGCGGAGGGTCTCGTCCAGGCCCTCCGTCCACGAGCGGCTTGCCGCCACTACACGCCGCTCCAGCTCCAGGGGGTCGACGTCGGGCGCGGGCGTCCCGGGGCCCAGCAGGATCCGGAAGAACACCCGGGCCATCGGGGAGTCGCCCAGCCGGACCTCGAACTCGATGGACGGGGATTTGAAGGCGTGCCTGAGTTCCTGCTCGATCCTGAGCCGGACCGCAGTGTTGTAGCGGCGCCGGGGAAGGAAAACCAGGACCGACATGAAGCGGCCGATGCTGTCCGGCCGCAGAAAAAGCCGCGTCTGGCGGCGCTGCTGCAGGCGCAGGATCTCCGTGGCCAGCTGGGCCAGATCGAGCTGTTCCATATGGAACAGCTCGTCGAGGGGAAACGACTCCAGCACCGCCAGCAGTTCCTTGCCCTGGTGCGAGGCAGGCTCGAAGCCAAGGCGCTCCTGCACGGCCTGGACCTTGTCCCGAACCACCGGAATGCGGCGTACCGACTGGCCTGTGGCGCCCGGGGCGAGCAGGCCCACAAAGCGCCGCTCTCCGGCCACGGCTCCGCCATCGTCGAAGATCCTAAGGCGGATCTCGTCCAGGTAGGCGGGCCGGGGGACCGAGGAACGCAGATCCGAGGTGGCGAGCGTGAGTGCCCGCGGGCTGTGGAGGCTTGCCTCCCCGGACTCCACTATGTGAGGTGCGCCGGAGGCCGGACCGGTCCCGCCTTCCGGCCGGTCCTCCCGGAGCAGCCCCAGCCCTGCGCCCGCCCGCACCCGCAACGCCTCCCGGGCGCCCGCCGTCGTGCGCTCATATTCGCTGTACCCGAGGAACACGAAGTTGCCGTTGTCCAGCCAGAGCAGCAGTTCACGGAGCTGATCCGGGGCCGGGACCGTGCCGCTGGGGAATCCATCAACGGAGCCGACGGCGGCCGTCACCTGGGCATGGATGGCTGGGAGGTCTTCGGCGACTGCCTGCACATCGGCCAGCACTCCGTGGAGGTTCGCGATGACTTCCTCGGCGCCCGAGTCCCCAGGCAGCCTGCCGATTTCCACGGCCACCCAGGTCTCTGTGGTCCGCTCTTGGTCCCCACCCGGCTCGTCCGGGCGGACGTCCGGGATTTCCGAGTGGCCCGCGTTCGCCGCTGTCAGTCCGGCCCTGGACGGCCCATGCGCGACGTCCAGCAACGCATGCGTTTCAGGGTCCCGCCGTACCCGGAACGTTGGGTGCACAAGCAGCCGGATCGACGCGCTTTCCCTGGTCAGCTCGGCCGTCACCGAGTGCACCAGATGGGGCATGTCGTCGGCGACCATGACCACGATGCTCGCATCGGTTTCATTCAGGACCCCGACGACGGACTGTCCGGGAGCGCGGATGCCCGCCAGTTCCGCGTGGTATCGGGCCCGCCGGTTCAGGGTCTCCGGGCTGTAGTCCTGAAGGTCCTCCGCCGCGATGTGCTCGTAGTAGTCCGCGAGGAAGGATTCGTTGACCTCGAACGGACCGGCAGCCCCGTCCCGGGCGGCCGGCGCGGTTTCGCGTGACATTCCACTGCGCCTCCACGGCAAGGGCTGGCACCACGCTTCGTGGTCCTCTGGGGAAGCCTCATGCCTGGTTTCATCATGGACGCCCCGCCACACGCCGTCCAGTGTTTCCGAGCGGCTATGCGGCGCCTCCGGTAGGGTCCTCCGCGGTCGGATCCGCAAGAGCGAGGCCGCCCACCGGGCTCCCGTCCCAGTGGATCAGCTTCCAACCTGCATCCGGGTCCCCTTCCAGGGCCACGATGCCGGTGTTGGACAGGACATGCCGGGCCGCAAAGTCATGGTCGGCGCCGGCGGCTCGGAGCCCTGTCCAGGTGCGGATGGCGGCTCCATGACTCACGACGGCGGCGACGGCGGAGCCCCCGTTGCTGACCGCGCGCTCGGCAATCCGGTTAATGGCGGTGTCGTACCGCTCGAAAAACTCGTGGCCGTCCGTGCCCGCCGGCATTCTGCGGTCCAGGTCACCGGCTGCCCACGCGAACACCGTGCCCATGTAGCGCATGTGCGACTCGTGGTCGGTCAGCTTCTCCAGTTCCCCGGCTTCGATTTCGTGCAGCCCGTCCAGGACTTCAACCTCAAGCCCGTGGAGTCGGGACAACGGCGCGGCCGTGATCTGTGTCCGCACGAGGGTTGATGCGTACAGGGCAGCGATGGGCTCGTTAGCCAGTGACCGTGCCATCGCCTCGGCCTGGCGTTGGCCCAGTTCTGTCAGCCCAGGCCCGGGGTGGGCGGTGTCCAGCTGGCCGAGAACGTTGCCAGGGGTCTGTCCGTGGCGGATGAGGAGCAGCTTCATGACTCCAGTTTCGCATCCGGCGGCGAGCTGGGATGCCGCCGGGCCGACGAACCCAGAAGGAAAGCGCCGGGCCCTCAAGGACCTGGCGCCGCCGTCGTACTTCTTGTGCCCGAGGGGCCGCTTACTTGAGGTGGTCCACCAACTGGTCCGCGATGCCCGTGTACTTGCCGGGCGTGAGGGCGAGCAGCCGCGCCTCGGCCTCGGGCGAGAGGCCCAGGCTCTGGACGAATTCCTGCATGCGGGCAGCGTCCACGCGCTGTCCGCGGGTGAGGTCCTTGAGCCGCTCGTAGGGGTTTTCCATGCCTTCGACGCCGGCGATCGCCTCGGCGCGCATGACCATCTGGATGGCCTCGCCCAGGACTTCCCAGTTCGTGTCGAGGTCGCCGGCGAGCACGTCTTCGGCAACGTCGAGCCGGTCCAGGCCCTTGGCCACGTTGGAGATCGCCAGGAGGGAGTGGCCGAATGCCACGCCGATGTTGCGCTGGCTGGAGGAATCGGTGAGGTCGCGCTGCCAGCGGGAAGTCACCAGCGTGGAGCCCAGCACGTCCAGGAGCCCGGAGGAGATCTCCAGGTTGGCCTCGGCGTTTTCGAAGCGGATCGGGTTGACCTTGTGCGGCATCGTGGAGGATCCGGTGGCGCCGGCCACGGGGATCTGGGCGAAGTAGCCGATGGAGATGTAGCTCCAGATGTCCGTGCAGACGTTGTGCAGGATCCGGTTGAAGCGTGCGACGTCGGCGTACAGCTCGGCCTGCCAGTCGTGGCTTTCGATCTGGGTGGTCAGCGGGTTCCAGGTCAGGCCCAGGCCCTCGACGAAGGACTTGGCCACCTGCTGCCAGTCAGCACCAGGGACGGAAGCGACGTGGGCTGCATAGGTGCCGGTGGCGCCGTTGATCTTGCCCAGGTATTCGGTCGTCGCGATCCGGTCCAGCTGGCGGGTCAGGCGGTGCGCGATGACGGCCAGTTCCTTGCCCAGGGTGGTGGGTGTGGCGGGCTGGCCGTGCGTGCGGGACAGCATGGGGACCGCGCGGTTGTCCTCGGCCATCTTGCTGATCTGGGCAACGAGGGCGCGTGCGGCGGGCAGCCACACGTCCTCCACAGCACCCTTGACGCCGAGCGCGTAGGAGAGGTTGTTGATGTCCTCGGACGTGCAGCCGAAGTGGACCATGGCGGTCAGGTTCTCGATGCCGACGGCGGGCAGGCGGCGGCCGATGTAGTACTCCACGGCCTTCACGTCATGGACGGTGACGGCTTCGATTTCGGCGAGCTCTGACACCGAGGTGGAGTTGAATTCCGTGACGATCGCGCGGAGCTTTTCCTGCTGTTCCGCGGTTAGCGGGCCTGCGCCGGGAAGGACGTTGTTGCTGGTCAGGTGGATGAGCCACTCGACTTCCACGGCCACACGGTCACGGTTCAGGGCTGCCTCGGACAAGTAGTCAACGAGGGGCGCGACGGCGGACTGGTAACGGCCGTCCAGCGGGCCCAGGGCAATCTGGTCCGGTGACGCGGCGAGGGCCAGGCGTCCGGAGGGCGTGCGGGTATCAGCTGTGGCGGCAGTTTCAGGCATGTGCTGATTCTTTCATGAACTCTTCACTGCCGCTTAAGCGGTCCGTCCTATGTGGACAGCGGCGTGACTTGTCCACATAGCCGACGCCGGTGCTTCCGCCGTGTGGGCGGTGTTCCGTAGCGTCGGGGTTCAGGAGTTGGCTTTGACGGATCAGATATTCGTACGTGTATCCGGGAGGGGGAACGGGTATGGGCAGTGACGTGACGGCAGCCGATATGGGGGCATGCATGTCCCGCGGTTATGAGGTTCAGCAGTTGGCCGCCCGCGTTAGCGTTTGCCTGGGGAGGGTGGAAAAGGTTCTCGGCGGCTTTCGCGAGATCCAGCTCCTGGACTGGCAGTCACCTGCCGGGAGGGCGTACCGGGACTCGGTGTCCCTGCAGGAAGTGGCCCTTGGAAGGGCGAGGATACGGCTCGAGGACGCATTGGCTTCGGTGAGAAGCCATGCGCAGGCGGTGGGAACTTCGGCCGGCAACCCGGCGGGGCGGTACTGATGGCCGACGTGACGCCATCCGGCAGCGGCGGACCAATCCAGCTGACGGGGCCTGCCGTGGACGGGGGCCTGGAAATCAAGGGCGGTGTAGGTGGAATCAGTTTTCAGTTGGAGGAACTGATAGGCGGCGCCGAGAAGCTCGACGCTGCTGCGGAGGAGTTGGCTTCCGTGGAAGTAGAGGTTCGCCGCATCTGGGAAGACCTGTGCCCTTACCAGGATGAAGCACGTCCCACCGGAACGGCGGCCCTGATAGGCGTTGGAGAGGCGCAGTGGAGCGTCCAGGCCGTCAGGACGGAACTGCAGCGGATCAGCCGGCAGGTGCGGGACTGCAAAAGGGACTACGAAACGGCGGAAGCGTGGGCGGGATTCTCGCGCGGCATGGGCGGCGGCCTGACGAGTGCCGAAACCCTTGGCCGGCAGGCGGTAGACCTCGGCTTGGGTCCGGTTCCCAACAGGGAAGTCACGGAACTCGCCGTGGGGCCTATTGCCATGGCTACCTTGCTGGCAGTCTCTCCGGAGCGCTTTTGGGTAGCGCTCGCGGCAGACCTGGCGGCGGGCAGGCATATTGCGGCGGCCGTTCCTTTGCTCGCCGGTGTGTCCGGGCGTTCAAACCGAATCCTTCAGCCGCGTCCGGTCACGGTGGAAGAGAAGGAGACGTTGCCCATTGAATTCGACGGTTCTCCGGCCGCGTTGTTGGAACGGGCGCGGATCATCGATGAACGCGGTGAAGGCTACATCGAAGTCGTCGAAGTGGATAACGGGGGACAGAAGGCTTACGTGGTGGTCATTCCCGGAACGCAGGCCGGAGGCGAAATTGGCGGCGTGAATCCGTTCGACGAAGCCGGCATTGTTGAAGGGCTGGGCCACATCTCCGCAGAAGTCAACGCGGCGGTGTTGCGGGCCTTGCAGGCTGCCGGCGCGGAAAAGGGGGCGCCCGTCGTGGCCGTGGGGTACAGCCAAGGCGGAATCCACGCCATGAACCTGGCGGCCGACGAACTGTTCCTCAACGAGTACGACATGAAATATGTCCTCACTGCAGGGTCTCCCGTGGGGGGGCATTGTTCCGGACGCCGACGTCACTGCTCTTCATCTGGAGCATAGGCAGGATTGGGTGCCCGGCACGGACGGCACACCGAATCCGGACGAACGAAACCGGGTAACGGTGACCCTCAACAGCCCGGTAACCACGCCCGAAGGTGGCGAATTCGGTATCGGGCCGGGCCATAATCTCGGCAACTACCAGGGAGCCGCGCGGCTGGTCGCAGCAAGCGACGATCCCTCTCTGATGGCGTCAACCGCGGTTCTGGGCGGCGTGCTCGGAGCCGGTGGCACGGCAACGGCCACGCGCTTCGCCCTGACCCGTTCGAAGCCACCTGAGCCGGTACCGAGGCCCATGCCTCAGCCTCCACCGCGGGCGTCTGAGATTGACCGGGCGAGGTGATCCGCGGGTCAGCGCTTGCCGGCGCCTGTCAGCCGCCCGGCAACCAGCGAAATGAGGGTGATGATGATCGCCGCGAGGACCGCCGTCCAGAAGAACGAGTCGATGGTGAAATGCACCGGCGTGTAGCTGCTGAGCCAGGACGTCAGATACAGCATGGCGGCGTTGATGACGATGGTGAACAGGCCCAGCGTGAGGATGGTGATGGGCAAGGACAGGAGGCTGACCAGGGGGCGGACAAACGCGTTCACCACACCGAAGATCAACCCGATAAACAGGTACGCGAGAATGATGCCGACAGGCTCCGTGCCCTGGGTTACGCCCGAGTTGGCCACCGCCTCGGTAGTGGCCGAAGTTGAGATATCCAGGCCCGGCAGTATCCAGCTGGCAATCCAGAGGGCCAGCCCGTTGATCAGGACTCGAACAATAAAAGAGCGCATAAGCCCATGCTGTCACACTGCCCTGAGCCCCGCCTGGGCGCCCGCCCGGCCCGTGCCGTTCAGGCGAAGTAGGCTAGTTTGCATGACTTCATCAGAGATCCTGCCTGGCGAAATCCGGCCGCGCCCCGTGGTTGGCCGGCTTCCCCGCTACGCCGCAGGAAAGCCTCCCGTCGCCGTGGATGGGCTGGCTAGCTACAAGCTCTCCTCCAACGAGAACCCCCTGCCCCCTCTTCCGGCAGTGCTGGAGGCGATTTCCAACCAGACGGACTTCAACCGCTACCCCGATCCCCTCAGCAGCAAGCTTCGCGCGGCGCTCGCCGAGTTCCTGGCCGTGCCGGCCGAGGACGTGGTCACCGGCGCCGGCAGCCTCGGCGCCCTCAGCCAGTTGCTGTCCACATTCGCCGGCCAGAACGACGACGGCAAAGCGGACGAAGTGATCTATGCGTGGCGGTCCTTCGAGGCGTATCCCATCAGCGTGGGCCTGGTGGGTGCGGAAAGTGTCCGCATTCCGCTGACGGCCGAGGGCCGCCACGACCTTGATGCCATGGCTGCAGCCGTCACGGTCCGCACCAGGGTCATCCTGCTCTGCACCCCGAACAACCCCACCGGTCCCATCCTGACCACTGCCGAAACGGAGCGGTTCATCCAGTCGGTCCCGTCCGACGTCGTAGTAGTGATTGATGAGGCCTACCAGGAGTTCGTCCGCGCCAACGATGCCGTGGACGGCATCGCGATGTACCGCAAATACCCGAACGTTGTGGTGCTTCGGACGTTCTCCAAGGCGCACGGGCTGGCGGGCCTGCGCGTGGGATATAGCGTCTCGAACCCCGTGCTGACCCAGTACCTGCGCGTGGCGGCCACGCCCTTCGCCGTGTCACAGATCGCTGAGAAAGCAGCCATTGTCTCGCTGCAGAATTACCCCCTGGTTGTAGAAAGGGTACAAAGCATCGTTGACGAACGAACCCGGGTAACCTCCGGACTGCGTGACCTCGGCTGGTTTGTACCCGAGGCGCAGGGCAACTTCGTCTGGTTGAACCTGGGCGAAAACAGCTCGGAATTTGCCGACCTGGCGGGCACGCAGGCGCTTTCCGTGCGCGCATTCGGCGGCGAAGGCGTGCGCGTCAGCATCGGGGAGGCAGAGGCCAACAGCCGGTTCCTCGAGCTCTGTGCGAACTATACAAAGGCGCCACGACGTTCCTAGCGCTTAACATGCATCAGGAGCGGCACCTACTGAAGATAAAGTAAGGTCCAGTAAGCCAATATATATGCCAACACGGGAATGCATTCCTCTGGCGGCATATATCCCAGCGACATTGCAATGCATCCGCATGCGGCAAGCAAGGAGACGGTATGGGCGCCACACATCTGCCCTCCACCGAGTTCGATGAGACAGCGGCAGACGACCAGCTCGAGGCCGAGGCCGAGGCCCAACTGGGCAGCCCGGCCGAGCCTATGGTGCAGCTGCTGGCGCCTGACGGGACCTTGGGGACGGACCCGGTCTTCTCCGCGTATGCGGATCGGCTGGACGGTGAAAAGCTGCGTGGCTTCTATGCTGACATGGCCAAGATCCGCCGCTTTGACGTAGAGGCCACCGCACTCCAGCGCCAAGGACAGCTAGCCCTGTGGGTCCCGCTGACCGGCCAGGAGGCAGCCCAGATCGGCTCCGGGCGCGCCAGCCAGCCGCAGGACTACATCTTCCCCACGTACCGTGAGCACGGCGTGGCGCTGACCCGCAATGTGGACCTCGCGGAGCTCCTGCGCCAGTTCCGCGGCGTATCGAACGGCGGGTGGAACCCGAAGGACACCAACTTCCATCTCTACACCCTGGTCCTCGCCGCGCAGACCCCGCACGCCGTCGGGTACGCCATGGGGATCCAGCGGGACCAGAAGCTCGCGGCCGCCGCAGTCGCCGCGAATGGGGCGCAGGACCGGCCGGCCGAGCCCAAGGCCGCGGTGATGGTCTACTTCGGTGACGGCGCCAGTTCCGAGGGCGACGTCCACGAATCCATGGTCTTCGCCTCCTCCTACAACGCGCCGGTGGTGTTTTTCTGCCAGAACAACCACTGGGCCATCTCCGTTCCCAGCTCGGTGCAGACCCGCATTCCGCTGTCCAACCGTGCCAAGGGATACGGTTTCCCGGGAATCCGGGTGGACGGCAACGACGCGATCGCCGTCCATGCCGTGACCGAGTGGGCGCTCGAGCATGCCCGCGAGGGCAAGGGGCCGGTGCTGATCGAGGCGTTCACGTACCGCGTCGGTGCGCACACCACGGCTGATGACCCCACAAAGTACCGGGAATCCGCCGAGGAAACCCTGTGGCGAGCCAAGGATCCGCTTGACCGCCTGGAAAAGTACCTCCGGGCCGAGGGGCTGGCCGATGACGCGTTCTTCGATCAGGTCAAGGCTGACGGCGACGAACTCGCCGCCTACGTGCGCAAGACGACCTACGACCTTGACACCCCGGACATCCGGACCGCCTTCGCCAACACGTATGTCGAGGCCCACCCCCTGGTGGCCGAGGAACTGGCCTGGTTTGAGGAATACAGCGCAGGGTTCGCCGACACTGCGGAAACCAGCAGCACGCAACCACGTGGCGCGGACCAAGATGAAGCAGCGACAGGAGTGGCCCGCTGATGACCACCATGACCATAGCCAAGGCCATCAACGAGGGCCTGCGCGCCACCCTGGACAACAACCAGCGGACCCTGCTCATGGGCGAGGACATCGGGGCCCTTGGCGGCGTCTACCGCGTCACGGACGGCCTCCTCGCGGAGTTCGGCGCGGACCGCGTTGTGGACACACCGCTCGCCGAGTCCTGCATCATCGGCACGGCCATTGGCCTGGCCCTCCGCGGCTACCTGCCCGTCTGCGAGATCCAGTTCGACGGGTTTGTGTTCCCAGGCTTCAACCAGATCACCACCCAGCTGGCCAAAATGCACGCCCGCAGCAACGGCAACCTCACCGTTCCCGTCGTTGTGCGGATCCCTTACGGCGGCGGTATCGGCTCCATTGAGCACCATTCGGAATCACCGGAGGCGCTGTTCGCCCACACGGCCGGCCTGCGCATCATCACACCGTCCAACGCCCACGACGCCTACTGGATGATCCGGCAGGCAGTGGAGTGCCAGGACCCCGTGATCGTCTTTGAACCTAAGCGCCGCTACTGGCTCAGGGGCGAGGTTGATACCGAGTCGCCTGGCGCGTCGGCCGATCCTTTCAAAGCGCATGTGCTCCGCGAGGGCACGGACGCCACAGTGGTGGCCTACGGACCGCTGGTGCCGGTGGCCCTTGCCGCTGCCGACGCCGCTGCCGAGGACGGCCACAGCATCGAGGTCATCGACCTGCGCTCCATTTCGCCGATCGACTTCGACACCGTCACGGCGTCCGCCAAGAAGACAGGCCGGCTCGTGGTAGCGCATGAGGCGCCGACGTTCGGCGGCATCGGCGGCGAGATTGCTGCCCGGATCAGTGAACGCGCATTCCTCTCACTGGAGGCTCCCGTGATCCGTGTGGGCGGCTTCCACATGCCATACCCGGTGGCCAAGGTCGAGGAAGACTACCTCCCCGACATCGACCGCATCCTCGAGGCGCTGGACCGCGCCCTGGCCTACTAGGCGCAGGCACCTTCCCCGCTCACGCTTCCCGCTCACGCTTGCCGCGAAAGAGGACATCATGACTCTGAACAAGTTCAACCTGCCCGACGTGGGCGAAGGCCTTACCGAGGCGGAAATCGTAGCCTGGAAGGTCAAGCCGGGGGACACTGTTGCCATCAACGACGTCCTGTGCGAGATCGAGACCGCCAAGTCGCTCGTTGAGCTGCCGTCCCCCTTCGCCGGCACCGTCACCGAGCTGCTGGTCCCCGAAGGCGTGACCATCGACGTCGGAACGGCCATCATCAGCGTCTCGGACGCCGTCTCCGGTGACCCGACACCGGCCGATGTTCCGGCCCCTGCCCAGCCGCTGTACGGCAAGCTTCCCGCGGACGACGGCGGCACTTCAGGCAGTGCCCTGGCCGGCGGTCCGCTGGTGGGATCGGGCCCTAAAGCCGACGCCGTCAAGCGCCGTCCCCGGAAGGCGGCACCTGCCGCCGTGGTTCCGGGGATTTCGACGAGCTCAATCACCGAAAATCCGGTGGTCGAGCCTGTCGAGACCCAGGCAATCACCGAAGCCGTCGATAACCGTCCCACCCTCGGCGGAACCATCACCGGCCTCGTGAACCGCGTCTTGGCCAAGCCGCCCGTCCGCAAGATCGCCCGGGATCTGGGGATCGACCTCGCCGATGTGGTGGCCACCGGCTCCCGCGGCGAAGTCACGCGCGAGGACCTGGTCAGCTACCAGTCCCAGCGCGATGCAGAGCTGGACCAGGCCGAGGGTTTCTGGGGCAAGGCCGGCAAGCCGCAGGACCAGCGGATCGAACGAATTCCGGTCAAGGGCGTCCGCAAGGCGACGGCCAAGGCCATGGTTGAGTCGGCGTTCTCGGCCCCGCACGTAAGCATCTTTGTTGATGTTGATGCCAGCCGGACCATGGAGTTCGTCAAGCGGCTGAAGGCTTCACGCGACTTTGAGGGAATCAGGGTTTCGCCGCTGCTGATCCTGGCCAAGGCCGTAATTTGGGCCGCAGCCCGGAACCCCAGCGTCAACGCCACCTGGGTGGACAACGTGGACGGAACCGATGCCGCGGAGATCCAGGTCAAGCACTACATGAACCTCGGCATCGCCGCAGCCACCCCGCGCGGGCTGATGGTTCCGAACATCAAGGACGCGCAGGACCTGTCGCTCAAGGAGCTGGCGCTGGCGCTGAACAACCTGGCCACCACGGCCCGGGCCGGCAAGACCCAGCCTGCCGAAATGCAGGGCGGAACGCTCACCATCACCAACATCGGTGCGCTGGGGATCGATACGGGAACGCCCATCATCAACCCGGGCGAAGTGGCCATCGTGGCCTTCGGAACCATCAAGCAGAAGCCCTGGGTCCTGGACGGCGAGGTCATTCCGCGCTGGATCACCACACTCGGCGGTTCCTTTGACCACCGGGTGGTGGACGGGGACCTGTCCGCCCGCTTTATGGCCGACGTCGCCGCGATCCTTGAGGAGCCAGCGCTCCTGCTGGACTAGGGGGCGCCGGGACCAAGAACATCGGAACAGTTAACCAGACCGCCGTCCTGGCCAGGAACCGTACAGCCAGATGGCTGACAGAGGTGTTCCAGCCGCCGGTGGTGGTGACACTTCAGCTGCTGATCAGCCTTGTGGTAGAGGCCGGATTTCCCGGCACCATCGGCTATGGAGCCTTGGCTGCGCTGTTTGTGTGCGTGCTGCCGCTCCTCGTGCTCCTGGGGCTCGTGAGGCTGGGCAAGGTCACGGACCACCACGTCAGCAACAGGAAACAGCGGGCACCCGTGCTGCTCATGGCGCTGGCGTCTGTGGCCGCCGGTCTCATGGTGCTGCAAGCTGCCGGTGCGCCGCGAAGTGTGATGGTCATGGTGCTGGCCATCGTCGCGGGCATCATTGTGCTCGCCGCCGTGAGCCCCTTCTGGAAGATGAGCGGCCACGCGGCCGCGGTGTCGTCGGCGGCGGTTATTGCCGTCCTGATGCTCGGTCCGGCGTGGCTGCCGCTGCTGTTGCTGGTACCCGCCGTCGGCTGGTCGCGCGTGGTGCTCCGCGCACATACCCTGGCGCAGGTACTGGCCGGTTCGCTGCTTGGTGGCCTGGTGATGGCGGGCCTGTGGTGGGTCCTGCGCGGCTGGCTGATCCAGCAATAAGCGTGCGGGTCAGTAGCCGTAGGCGGAGTAGGCCGTCAGCATC
Source organism: Pseudarthrobacter sp. KH_020_B (assembly GCF_057840185.1). Classification (NCBI taxonomy): domain Bacteria; kingdom Bacillati; phylum Actinomycetota; class Actinomycetes; order Micrococcales; family Micrococcaceae; genus Pseudarthrobacter; species Pseudarthrobacter sp. KH_020_B. Next base: position 4,666,390 of record NZ_CM174506.1, on the reverse strand, counting down.
TCGACCATCTCGGGATCCCCGGCCAGGGTTCCGGCCAGGCCCGCGGATGTCGCGAAGATCAGGCCGCCGAGGATCATGGCTACGCCTGAGAGGGCCGCGAAGAACTTCGAGTCCTCTCGCAGGACACTCTGCACGGTGGCCGGCAGGCGCAGTCCCGGCGCGATGAGGTTGGGTGCGCTGTCCACGGAGCCGTCATCCAGCAGGGCAATCACGCGGCCGTTGCCGCGGTCCACCCGCATGGAGGAGATGTGGTTGCCGTGGCGGGCCAGGAGGATGTCGTGGCCTACAAGCTGGCGGCGCTGAAGAGTGATCAAGGGGTCCCTTTGGCTGGAGTGGAGAGTGGTTGTCCGCTCCGTTGAGGCACTTCCATTTTATCGCCTGCCGGGGGCTGAAACCGGCCTTGAAGTGGTGAGAACGGACACCATGCACCGCCGCGGTAGGGCAGGTGCATGGTGTCCCGTTGTCAGTCAGTCGGCGTCGTAGGTGTTGGCGATGTAGACGTCGCACGTGGCATTGTGGGCCACGCTGTTGGCCACGCTTCCCAGGACCCGGCCAATGCCGCGCATCCGCCGGTTGCCTACCACGATCATCTTGGCGTCCAGGCGCTCGGCTTCCTTGATGAGCGCGTCGGCAGGCTTGCCGCGGGCGGCCGAGTAGGTCACCTTGATGGAACCGGCCAGGGCCTCGGCCACTGTCTTGGCAACGTGCTCGGCACCGTCGGCGTCGGAAACGATCCACTGGTCGCTGCCCGTGCCGAAGATCTCGGTACGGTCGCTGTCGAAGGCTGAGACGACGTGCAGCGAGGCGCCCACGGCGGCGGCGAGATCCCGGGCCGATTCGGCGGCCTTCTTGGCGGTGCCGCTGCCGTCAACTCCGACAACAATAATTCCGCTCATCCTTGTACTCCTTGTTCAGTATCAATCTTGGCCACACTCAGTTTGGCCAACGTTACAGCGCTGCAAGGGCTTCGCGCAGTACCGGGGCCAAACGGCGGACACCTTCCTTGATGGCGTCGGGCGGCACCGCGCTGAACGCCAGCCGCAGCTTATTGGACGGTGAATCGGACGGGGTGAAGGCAGCCCCGGGGATAAAGACGACGCCGGCGTCGATGGCCTTCTGCAGCAGGGGATAGGTATCCACGCCTTCCGGCAGCGTGACCCAGACGAAGAAGCCTCCCTCCGGGTTGGTCCAGCTGGTGCCGGCGGGCATGTGTTCGTCCAGGGCGGCGAGCATTGCCGTGCATCGTTCGGCGTAGAGTCCGCGGTAAGTCTCGATCTGGCCCTTCCAGTCATAATCCCTGAGGTAGGCGGACACCAGCATCTGGTTCAGCGTCGGCGGGCACAGCGTGACAGATTCGGATGCCAGGTAGTAGCGCCGCTGGAGGTGCTGCGGGACCAATGCCCAGCCGATGCGGAGACCAGGGGCAAAGATCTTGGAGAACGATCCCATGTAGATGACATCGCCGGGGTTGGCCGCGCGGAGCGGTTCCAGCGGTTTCCCGCTGTACCGGAGCAGCCCATACGGGTTGTCTTCCAGCACGATAATATTCGCGTTCCGGCATATATCAACAACCCGCTGGCGGCGTTCCTGCGCCAGGGTGATCCCTGAGGGGTTGTTGAAGTTGGGGATGGTGTAGAGGAACTTGATGTTCTTCCCGGCTGTCTGGAGCGCGGCGATCCGCGCCTCCAACAGCTCAGGCACCAGGCCGTCGTCGTCCATCGCCACGGTGGCCACCTCCACTTGGTAGGCCTCAAACGTATTGAGGGCGCCCACATAGGTGGGGTTCTCCACCAGCACCACGTCCCCCGGGTTGCAGAAGACCTTGGTGGCCACATCCTGGGCTGACTGGGAGCCCGCAGTGATCACCACGTTCTGCGGGAGCGCGTCCAGAATTCCTTCTGCCGCCATTACGTCGCAGATCTGGGTGCGCAGTTCTTCCGTGCCTTGCCCGCCGCCGTACTGCAGTGCGGTCAGCCCGTCGTCGGCGATGATGCCGGCAGCCGTCGCCGCCAGCCGCTCAAGCGGCAGGGACTGCAGGTACGGGCTGCCCCCGGCGAGGGACACCAGCCCCGGGCGCATCGAGATGTCAAAGACGTCCCGGACCGCGGATTGCCTGATGTTGGCGGCGCGCTCCGAAAACAGCGCCTCGTGGGGATGGGCGGCGCGGTGGGCGGACGTGGCCGCGCGCTCGATGGCATCAATGGCTTCGGCCGGTAACTGCACTTCGCCGGCATTAAGTGTTTCGTGGGTCACATCCTCAGGATACAGCCGATAGTTGCCGATCAGGCAACATCTGTTGATCAGACGGCCCTTGTCTTTGGCTGGGACCCTTTACGTCCCCACCACAAGGGGCTGGAATGGACCAATGACAACGCGTCCTCCGTCCGCCACGAACGCCGCCACATTCCACGCGCTCCATGAGCCCGGCCGTCCGCCGCTCCTGCTTGTCAACGCCTGGGACGCGGCATCCGCCAAGCTGGTTGAGGAGGCCGGGGCCGCCGCCATCGCCACGTCCAGCTCCGGCATTTCCTGGAGCCTGGGCTTCGCGGACGGTAACCGGCTGCCTCGTGGACTCGCCGTGGACGCGCTGAAGAGGATCGTTGCGGCCACCAGTCTTCCCGTGACGGCCGACATCGAGACCGGCTACGCCGGCGGCGGTGAAACCTACGATCACGCCCTGCTCAAGGACACTATCCGCGCAGTGCTCGACGCCGGCGCGGTGGGGGTGAACTTCGAGGACTCCGGTGAGCAGCCGCTCACCGGAGTGGATGAACAGTGCCGTCGCCTGGCCCTGATCCGGGAGACTGCCGCAACGGCCGGCGTCGAACTTTTCCTCAACGCCCGAACCGATACCTACCTGTCCGGCAACTACGCGGACCACGCCTTTGACGAGACGGTGCTCCGCGCCGAGGCCTACCTCGCGGCCGGGGCCAGCGGCATTTTTGTCCCGGGCGTGACGGACCTCCACGTCCTGCACGAACTCTCCCGCCGCATTCCCGCCCCGCTGAACGCGCTCGCGGGGGTGGGGGCGCCGTCGGTAGGTGAACTGCACGACGCCGGCGTGCGGCGCATCAGCATCGGCGGCAACACAGCCAAGGCGGCTTACTCCACTGTGTCCAGGGTCGCGGCGGAAATCCTGGGCGATGGCAACTGGTCCGCATTGGCGGGGGCGCGCAGCCACGCGGCCATGGATGCGCTTTTTGACTCCTGACACACTGGGCTGACGGACACACTGGGCTGGCGGACACACCGGGCGAACGGGCCGCCTGATGCCTGAATGGCAGGGCCGTTACCTGAGGCTCAGGGCTTCGGTCAGCCGCACGCCGTTGACGTAGACCTCGGCCCGGATGGCTCCAACCGAGGCGACCGCGGTCTGCGTGAGCTGGGCCTCGATGCGGGGGATGTCGCACACGCCCCCTGGGCGGATGGTGCCGGAAAGGTAGACGGTGACGGCGGTGCCGTCGAAGGTGCCGGACAGGAATGTGAGCGTTGAGCCGGTCAGGGCGTTGTACAGACCTGGTGCCGGCTTAGCTGATCCGTCCAGCAGGGCGCGCATGGCGGCGGCCAGGGGCTCCGCGGATCCGGCCACGGTCCGGTGGGCGCCGGCCAGGCTGTCATTGCAGCCAAAGCGCACACCACTGGCGCCGCCGTCGTCGAGCAGTACGTAGTAAGCCGTCACTGTCTGGGTTCCGGCGGGCCTGCCAGCGGGTGGCTCGGGCGGCGGCGCCGAGGGCTCAGGAGTGGGCGACGGGCTTGTCCCGACAGCCGGGTTCGTGCCGGGTACCCCCCCGCTGCCGGGCGCAGCAGCAGCCCCAGGCGCCGGTGCGGTGCCCGGGCCGGGCCCTGAAGTCCCCGCGCCTCCGGAAGGCGCGGAAGGCGCGTCGGGCGGTGCGGCAGGCGGAATGGCAGCCTCAGGCGTTGCCGTGACGGCGGGCGGTGGTGCCTGCGGCTGGGGAACCGGAACCAGGGGTGGCCGTGTGGGATCGGAGCGTTCAATGGAGGTTGCGCCTGCCGGGACGCTGCTCCCGGCAGACGGGTTGGGGCCGGGGGTGCAGCATCCCAGCCACAGCGGAAGCGTAAGTGCTGCCGCCGTTGCCATCAGCCTTCCGGCGCTCCGCCTGCCTGCCATGTCCGCACCGCGTTCCATCCCAATGCTTTCCGTGCATTAAACGTTACGGCGGTCCCTCAATCCTGAAAATGCCCGCGCGGTACCGGTTGGAACAAGACTTGGTCACGCGGACGGGCATGAGTGCCGGTCCGCTCACGTTGCGATAACAAATGCCCCGGCCACCTTGCGGTGCCCGGGGCATTTGGTTGCGTGGCGCTGCTGCGTGCGGCTGCGTTACGCTGCCGGCGGGACGGCGGCGAGTGCGTCGAAGACGTCCTTGATCTGCTCCACTACCTCGGCGTCGTCCTTCGGGTGCAGCTCGGCAAAGCGGACCATGGAGCCGGGGACGGCGAGCTTGACGTCCTCAAGCACGTGGGCGCCGGCAATGCCCACGGCCTTGCGGGCTTCGTCCTGTGCCCACACGCCACCGAACTGGCCAAATGCGGTACCGACGACGGCGGTGGGCTTGCCGGAGAGGGCGCCGGCACCGAAGGGGCGGGACAGCCAGTCGATGGCGTTCTTCAGCGATGCGGGCACGGTGCCGTTGTGTTCCGGGGTCACCAGGAGGATGGTGTCGGCGTCGTTGGCGGCGGCGCGGAGGGCGGCGGCTGCGGCGGGAACCTGGCCCTCGACGTCGATGTCCTCGTTGTAGAACGGGATGTTGCCCAGGCTTTCGTGGATGACCACGTCAACCTGCTCGGGCGCGTTCAGCTGGATGGCTTCGGCGAGCTTCTGGTTGGTGGATTCGGCGCGGAGGCTGCCAACAAGGGTAAGGACGGTGCTCTTCGACATACGGACTCCTGTACTGGGGCCGCGGCTGGGCCGCTGGCCGGTGGAAGGGTGGAGGCTTGGTGCCTTCATGGACTAAACGGACCGTAGTCCGATTATTATTCCCGGGACTAGGATATGGACTGTGAGCTTTGTCCCGCTGCTACCCGGTTCGCTCTCCGGCCCGCCCGCTGAGCGCAGTGACGCTGCGCGGAACCGTGAGCGGCTGTTGGGCGCGGCGCGGGAGCTGATTGCCGAGTGTGGGGCGGACGCCCTGACCATGGACCGGCTGGCCGAGCGGGCCGGCGTGGGTAAGGGAACCGTCTTCCGCCGGTTCGGCAGCCGCGCCGGGCTGATGATGACGCTGCTGAGCGATTCCGAGGCCGCCTTCCAGGCCCGCTTTATGTTCGGCCCGCCGCCCCTGGGGCCGGGCGCCCCGGGCCTGGACCGGCTGATCGCCTTCGGTGCTGAGCGGATCGCGTATGTGATGGAGCATGGGGACCTGGCGAGGGCAGCCGAGGGTTCGGCCCACAGCCGGTACGAGGTCCCGGCAGTCAAGCTATGGCAGCGCCACATCGAGCTCCTCCTCCGGGAGGAGGGCATGGATGCGGACCCGTTGCTGATGGCCATGTCCCTGGCCGCAACGCTGGATCCGGACCGGCTCCTGCACGCCGTCCGCGTCCAGGGCCTGGCGCCGGAACGGCTGGCCGACTCCTGGCGGGAACTTGTTACCCGGGTGGTCCGCGGGCCGTAGGATACGCCTGAATCCAGCGACCCGTCCAGTCAAATCAGTTCCGCTGAATTATTCATAACGATCTGATACGGAGCGCCGAGTTTCCGCTCAGGCGCCCGCATTTTGAGCGCTACTCTGTGGTAGTTTCCTCTGGAATGTGACCCGCAACATAGTCCACCCGGACTTGTTCTGCGCTGGTTGCGGGAGGCCGGCCACACGCTGGTGGAGACCCGGTGGCGGCGAGACCCGTTGCTGACCGGGGAAATCGGAAGGATCTGGAACGTGGATGTAGTGAAAGCAGATAGTCCGTTGGTGGCCCAGGGTGATCCCTTGGACTCTTGCGCAAACCTGGTGGCGACGACGCTGAAGTAGCCGCCACATGATCAGTTACCTCGCCAAGCGCGGCATCACCTACGTCTTTATGATTTTCCTGACCACGTCAGCCGGCTATTTCCTGGCGGTCAGCTCCCTCAAGCCGGCCCTCCTCGAACAGGAACGGATTCCCCGTCCCACGCCGGAGCAGGTAGCCAATTCCATGCGTCTGAAGGGTCTGGATCCGGACCTCAGCCCATGGGAGCGCTACGTTGAGTGGCTCACCGGGATCGTGACCCGCTGGGACTGGGGACGCAGCCCAAACGGCGCCTTCATCAACGCTGAATTCGGGGACCGTGTGTGGATTTCCACCCGGCTCTTCCTCGCATCCATCATCCTGACGCTGGTCATCGGCGTCGCCCTCGGGGTCTACTCGGCGGCCCGGCAGTACAAGTTCCAGGACCGGGTGATCACGTCCTATAGCTACCTCGCGTACATCGTGCCCGCCCCCATTGCCTACTTCCTGGTTCAGCTCGGTGCCATCAACGTCAACGAAACGGTCGGGGAGCGCATCTTTTTCGTGACAGGCATCTCCACGCCCGGCATGCAACCCGGGTGGGCGCAGTTTGTGGACATGGTGGCCCACTATGCAGTTCCTACCATCGCCATCACGCTCGTCGGCTGGGGTTCGTACCAGATCGCGCAGCGCCAGTACCTGCTGGACAACGTCAACGCGGACTTCGTCCGGACGGCACGCGCCAAGGGGCTGACCCGGAACCAGGCCATCACCCGTCACGCCCTTCGGGTTTCCTTCATCCCGGTCGCCCAAAGCATCGCGTTCACCATCCCGGCCATCTTCGCCGGCGGCTTCTTCGCCGAGAAGATCTTCGCCTGGCCTGGCGTGGGCTCCTGGAGTATTGACGCCATCTCGCTGCAGGACGTCAATGCCGCCACCGCCACCTTGGCCTACGGCTCAGTGATTTTCGCCATCGGCGCCATCCTGGCCGACTTCGCCACCACGCTTGTTGACCCGAGAGTGAGGGTGCAGTAGCCATGACCAACCTCAACGCTGTTGACCCCGCTGCCGAGGCGCAGGACGCACACCTGGAAAGTGCCGACGTCGTCATCGGTAAATCCACCATAATTTTCCGCCGCTTTATGCGGAACAAAACTGCCGTCGCCGGGCTGGCCGTTTTCCTGGGCCTGACCATTTTCTCCTTCGTCGGCGGGTACTTCACTCCTTGGGACAAGGAGACCATCGACCCCTTCAATATCGGCATGCCGCCTTCCGCCGACCACTTCCTGGGCACGTCGCAGGCAGGCATCGACCTCTACGCCATGACTGTCGAAGGCACCAGGATCTCCATCCTGATCGGCCTGATTGTGGGCCTGGTGTCCGTCCTGGTCGCCGCGGTCTACGGCTGCACCATGGCCTATTTCGGCGGAAAAGTGGACAAGGTGATGCTCTTCGTCCTGGAGGCGCTCATCATGATGCCAGCCCTGCTGGTGGTGGCAGTGGCCACCAGCGGCGGAGGTGACGGCCTGAAGAAGAACCTCCCCAGCTGGCTCCTGCTGATCATCGTGCTCCTGGTGTTCAGCTGGATGGGGACCGCGAGGCTGATCCGCTCAATGTCCATGTCGCTGATGCAGCGGGACTTCGTCAAGGCGGCCCAGTACATGGGCGTCCCGCCGAGGCACATCGTATGGCGGCACCTGGTCCCCAACATCGGGTCGCTGCTGGTCCTGGATATCACCCGCGGCGTCACCGGGGCCATCCTGGCCGAAGTGGCCTTCTCCTTCATCGGCATCGGCATCAAGGTGCCGGATGTGAGCCTCGGCGTGCTGATTGGCGGCGCCACGTCCCAGGTCCAGACCTTCCCGTGGATGTTCTGGGTCCCGCTCACTGTAATGTTCCTGCTCACGGGGTCCCTGGCCATGATGAACGATGGCCTGCGTGACGCCTTTGACCCGAGCTCCAGTTCGGTTGGCCGGGCCAAAAAGAACAGCGCAGAGAAGAAGATCAAATGAGCACCTTCCTTGAGCCGGCTGACCCGGCCCCCACAGCGGCCGAGCGGCTCCACATCGCCGGTCTCCACTCGCCGTCGGACGCTGTCCTGTCCGTCCGGGACCTGAACGTCAGCTTCAACTCCGAAAACGGCGCTGTGCATGCCGTTCGGGGCGTCAACTTCGACCTGCTGCCCGGCAAGACACTGGGAATCGTGGGGGAGTCCGGGTCCGGCAAATCGGTGACATCGCTGGCCATCATGGGCCTGCTGCCCGCCACTGCCGAGATCTCCGGCTCGGTCAGGCTCAAGGGCGAGGAACTGCTGGGCCTCAGCGACAAAGCTATGTGCGCGTACCGCGGCAACGACATCGCCATGGTGTTCCAGGACCCGCTGTCCTCCCTCACCCCCGTTTATACGGTGGGAACCCAGATCACCGAGGCCCTCACCATCCACAACCCGGGCATGAGCAAGGCGGCGAAGGAAACCCGCGCCGTCGAACTCCTGGCGATGGTGGGCATTCCCAGCCCCAGGAACAGGCTCAGGGCCTTTCCGCACGAGTTCTCCGGCGGTATGCGCCAGCGCGTGATGATCGCCATCGCCATCGCCAACAACCCGCGCGTGCTGATCGCGGATGAGCCGACGACGGCCCTGGACGTCACCATCCAGGCCCAGGTGCTTGAGGTGCTGCATACGGCGCAGGAGGAAACGGGCGCCGCCGTCGTGATGATCACGCACGATCTGGGCGTGGTGGCGGGCATCGCCGACGACATCATGGTGATGTACGCCGGCAAGCCGGTGGAAACCGGCAGCGTGGATGACATCTATTACGATCCCCGGATGCCTTACACGATGGGCCTGCTGGGGGCAGTGCCCCGCGTGGACGTCGCGGAGAAATCCTCGCTGGTCCCCATCGACGGCATCCCGCCGAACCTCCTCCACACTCCCACCGGCTGCTCCTTCGCGCCGCGGTGCCCGCTGGTGACCGACGCCTGCCTGGCCGGTGAGCCCTCCTTGAACCCGGTTCCGGGAACTGGTTACCACCAGGCGGCCTGCATCAAATCCGGTTCCCTCGGCGGGGACGTGGATGTCCACGAGATTTTTTCCGCCCCGCCGGTCCCCGTCTCTCGCTTTGACCACATCCCGCGCGGGGAACGCTCAACCGTGCTGGAACTCAAGGATGTCCGCAAGCACTTTCCGCTGACCAAGGGGGCCCTGCTCAAGCGGCGCATCGGCACGGTGAAGGCCGTGGACGGCCTGAGCTTCGACATCCGCGAAGGTGAGTGCTTCTCCATTGTGGGCGAGTCCGGTTCGGGCAAAACCACCACCCTGCTGGAAATCATGGAGTTCCACAAGGACCAGGACGGCGAGGTGATCATCGGCGGCATCAGCAACAAGCAGGCCGCCGACGCCAGGACCAAAAGCGCCATGCGCAGGGAAATGCAGATGGTTTTCCAGGATCCCACCGGCGCCCTTGACCCCCGCTTCACCGTCTATGAGGTCCTGGCCGAGCCGCTCCAGAACGCCGGCATGGATAAGCGGGCCATCAAGCAGCGCATCATGGAACTGATGAATCTGGTGGGCCTGCAGCCGGACCACGTCAACCGGTTCCCAAACCAGTTCTCCGGCGGCCAGCGGCAGCGAGTGGGCATCGCCCGGGCTTTGGCGGTGAACCCCAAGCTGGTGGTTCTGGATGAGCCGGTGTCAGCCCTGGATGTCTCCGTCCAGGCCGGCGTCATCAACCTCTTGGACAAGCTCCGCGCGGAGCTGGGCCTGAGCTACCTGATGGTGGCCCACGATCTGTCCGTGGTCCGCCACATCTCCAACCGGGTGGCTGTGATGTACCTGGGCAAGATTGTGGAGATCGGGGAGGTGGACCGGGTTTTCGACAACCCACGCCACCCGTATACCCGCGCGCTGCTGTCCGCGATACCTGTCCCGGATCCGCAGTTCGAGCGAACGCGGGAGCGGATCATCCTCCAAGGGGACCTGCCGTCTCCGCTGGATGCCCCGAAGGGCTGCAACTTCGCCACCCGCTGCCCCATCTTCGCGGCGCTGCCCGCGGCGAAGCAGGAACGGTGCCTCACTCTTGAGCCGCCACTGGAGACCGTGCAGCCTTCCCCGGCTCTGCAGGTCCTGGAGGCCGGCCCGGTGCCCACGCCGGATCAGCAGTTCGCCTGCTTCTTCCCTGACGGCGAACTGGACGAGGACATGCTGGTGGTTCACGAAACGGCGGAACCCCATGCACCGTAGATTTTTTCGACCCATGACAAGCACCACCCGCACCTATGAAGGGAAAACCATGAGGAATCTGACCAAGATCGGCGGCGCAGCGGCCCTTGCCGCAGCCCTGACGCTGACGGCCTGCGGCGGTGGAGGAACGCCCACGGGACCGGAAACCGCCAAGGGGCAGGGGGCGGGCAGTGATCTGGCCAAGCTCATCAGCATCAATGAGAAGCCAGCCGCGGATCTTGAGCCCGGCGGCAAGGTCACCCTGCCGCTTGGCAGCATCGGGCCGGATTTCAACGGGTTCTCCAACAACGGCAACAGCTCGGACAACTCCGCGATGATGGCACCGATCAACCCGGTGGCCGTGAACAGCGGCGGCATCGGCGGCTGCTGGAAGGTCGACTTCGTCGGCAAGGCAACACCGAACAAGGACTTCTGCGAGTCGGTGGAGAGCAAGGTGGTGGACGGCAAGCAGACCGTCACCATCAAGGTCAACGACAAGGCCACGTACAACGACGGCACACCGATCGACATCAAGGCCTTCCAGAACACCTGGAACATCCTGAAGAGCCCGGATGCCGGCTACGACATCGTGAGCTCGGGCGCCTACGAATTCGTGGAGTCCGTCGAGGCTGGCAGCAGCGACAAGGAAATCATCGTCAAAACCACCCAGCCGGTGTACCCCGTAGATACGCTCTTCTTCGGCCTGATCCACCCGGCCGTGAACACCCCAGAAATCTTCAATGAAGGCTTCGTGGGCGAAATGCATCCGGAATGGATGGCCGGCCCCTTCAAGGTGGACCAGTACGACGCCGCAGCCAAGACTGTCACCATGGTCCCCAACGATAAGTGGTGGGGTACCAAGCCGGTGCTGGAAAACGTGGTCTTCCGCCAGCTCGAAACCAGCGCCCAGATCGCTGCTTTCAAGAACGGTGAAATCGACGCCATGTCTGCCAATACTATCGCCCTGTACAAGCAGCTTGAAGGCACCAAGGACTCCGAGGTCCGCCGTGGCCAGCGCCTCTTCGCCGGTGGCATGAACATCAACGCCCAGAAGATCACCGACGTCGCCGTCCGCGAGGCCATCTTCGCCGCCGTCGACCGCGAAGCCCTCCGCAAGGTCCGCTTCAATGGCCTGAACTGGGAAGAGCCCAGCTCCGGCTCCATGATGGTCCTGCCGTTCTCGGACTACTACCAGGACAACTACCCGGTGAAGGAAACCGGTCCGGACGTTGCCAAGAAGGTCCTGACCGACGCCGGCTACGCGCCCAACGCCGCGGGAATCATGGAGAAGGACGGCAAGCCCGCCGCCTTCAAGATCAGCAACTTCGGTGACGACCCCACCACCCTTGCCTTCACCCAGACCCTGCAGAAGCAGCTCCAGGCCGGCGGCATGGATGTTGGCATTGACCAGCGGGCCTCCGCCGACTTCGGCAAGGTCATCGGCGGCCGCGACTTCGACATGAGCGTCTCCGGCTACACCGTTGGCCCGGATTCCACCGATGCCGTCAAGCAGTACTACGACTCCAAGGTCAACGAAAACGGCCTGGGCGACGCAGAGCTGGACAAGAAGATCGCCGATCTCGCCTCCATCGAGGACAACGCCGAGCGCAACAAGGCGGCCATGGAGGTCGAAAAGGAACACATGGCGAAGTACTTCTCCATGGGTGTGGTGATGAACGGCCCGCAGATCTCCTTCGTCCGCACCGGCTTGGCCAACTACGGCCCGTCCCTGTTCCAGAGCCTCTCCCAGGTTCCGGACTGGTCCACCCTGGGCTGGATCAAGAAGTAACCCCCCACCCCCGGGACGCTCTCTCACATCCTGCAGGTTTTTCCGCAACGCTCTCTCACTCCCGGTCGGGTAGTGAGAGAGCGTTCGCGTTAACGGTGCAGGATGTGAGAGAGCGTTCGGACAGTACTCTTGCCTTATGACCTGGACTGAACCCGAACGCCGTATCCGGACCGCCGTCGTCGGCTATGGCCTGTCCGGCAGCGTTTTCCACGCGCCGCTCATCGCGGCGGACCCCCGCTACTCGCTGGACGTCATTGCCACGTCCGACGCCGGCCGGCAGGCTGCTGCGACGCAGCGGTACCCTGGCACCAAAACAGTGCCCGACGGCGATGCTGTCCTTGCGCTCGCCGATGAGCTTGACCTTGTGGTGCTGGGGACCCCGCCGGCCACGCACTTTCCCCTCGCGAAGGCGGCGCTGGAGGCAGGCCTCGACGTCGTCGTGGACAAGCCGTTCGCCGTCAGCAGTGCGCAGGGACTCGAGTTGGTCGCATTGGCCGCAGAGCTGGGCCGCGTGCTGACCGTCTTCCACAACCGGCGTTGGGACGGCGATTTCCTGACCGTCCGGAAGCTCCTGGCCGGGGAAGCCTTGGGCGCGGTGGCCCGCTTCGAGTCCAGCTTCGAGCGCTGGTCTCCGGGGATTTCCAAGGCCTGGAAAGCCAGCGCCACGGCGGCTGACGGCGGCGGTGCGCTCTTCGACCTGGGAACGCACGTCATCGATCAGGCCCTGCAGCTGTTCGGGCCGGCCACCGTGATCCACGCAGAACTCGTGATCCGGCGTCCCGACGAGAAGGCCGACGACGACGCGTTTGTGGTCCTCCGGCATGATTCCGGTGTCCTCAGCCACCTGACGATGAACCTGCTGTGCGCGCAGCAGGGCCCACGCTTCCGGATCCTCGGCTCAAACGGTGGCTTCACCAAGCACGGGATCGACCCCCAGGAACCGTACATTGTTGCCGGCGGCGGCCCCTTGGACGCGGAATACGGGGTGGAGGCGCCGGAATGGGCAGGATCCCTGGGCCGCGACGGCCACCTCGACCCCCTGCCCACCGAGCGGGGCGCCTACCCCGAGTTCTACCGGCTGCTGGCAGCCAAGATCGACGACGGCGGCGCCTCCTCCCGGCTGCCCCTCCCGGTGGACCCGGCAGACGCCGTCGAGGTGCTGAAGATCATCGAATCAGCCCGTGCTGTTGAAACCGCTGGTCAGTGAAGCATTTGGCTCTTGTGAAGTTGTGAGGTGAGTCACTAGGGTCACTGTTGTGGGCCACACCTCATTGTTGGGCGCTGTGTTACCCGGAAGAATCCGTGGCAAACAGCCCTCCGGATCGTGAACAGCGACTCTTGCCAGGGGCGGCCTGCTATCGCGTGTTGCCCAGGCTGGCAGAAATGGAGCAACACCATGCAAAGATTCCCCAAGCTTGTGGCGCCGATCGGGGCGATAGCGCTTGCCATTGGCCTGTCCACCGCCGCGGCTCCTGCGGCGGTGTCGGCGGGCGCCCAGTCCACCCAGGCCGGGACCCAGGCGAGTGCGCAGACCGGGACCCAGACGTACATCGTCCTGTACAAGGCCAACGGCGTGGGCGCTGCGTCGCTGGCCGCGCTGGAGCAGGCCGGTGGAACCCTGGTCCAGAGCTACCCGCAGATCGGGGTGGCAATCGTGAAATCGGACCGCGCGGGCTTCGGTTCCACGCTGCGCGCCAAGGACGGGGCCGTCCAGGGTGCTGCCGCCACGGCGTCGTTCGGCGTGGGGCTGCAGGACGACGCCGCCGGCGACGTAGCCGCCGCGCCCGTTGAACCGGGAAAGCCGGCTCGGGGCAACGACAACCTCTCCGGGCTGCAGTGGGACATGGACCAGATCCAGGCCCCGGCGGCACGGGCCATCAACGGCGGCAGCGCCTCGGTGGTGGTGGGCAACATTGACACCGGCCTGGACTACACGCACCCGGACCTTGCCCCGAACGTTGACTTCTCCAAGAGCGTTTCCTGCGTTGGCGGCGTCCCCAACCAGGACCCGGCGGCGTGGATGGACACCAACGGCCACGGCACCCACACGGCCGGGACCATCGCTGCCGCCAAGAACGGGACCGGCATGGTGGGTGTTGCCCCGAACGTGAAGATCGCCGGGATCAAGGCCGGCAACGATGACGGATTCTTCTTCCCCGAGGCCGTGGTCTGCGCCTTCATGTGGGCAGGCACCAACGGGATCCAGGTGACCAACAACAGCTACTTCGCCGATCCCTGGCTTTTCAACTGCAAAAACGATCCGGGCCAGCGCGCCATCTGGGAAGCCGAACGCCGCGCCATCCGGTTCGCCCAGCAAAGCGGCACCACCGTGGTGGCGGCCGAAGGCAACCAGTCCGACGACCTGGCGCACCCCACCCAGGACGTCACCAGCCCGGATGACACCACCCCCGTCACCCGTGACATCACCAACGCCTGTGCCGTGGTTCCCGTGGAGGTTCCAGGCGTGATCGGCGTGACGGCCAACGGCAACAAGCAGGTCAAGTCGTACTACTCCAGCTATGGCGTGGGCACGGCATCGGTGGTTGCTCCCGGCGGTGACCGCCGCCTTCAGGTGACCCCGGCCGCCGAGAACGGCCGTGTGCTGTCCACCTGGCCGTCGGCTTCACCCTGTGCTGCCGCCTTGACTGTGGTGGATGCAGGGGCGAAGTACTGCTACCTGCAGGGCACGTCCATGGCTTCGCCGCACGTGGCCGGAGTGGCCGCGCTGGTGGTGAGCACCGGCGTCAGCAACCCCGGCACTGTGGCCTCGCGGATCAACAACACCGCCGACAAGCTGGCATGCCCGGCGGACATGTCCGTCTACGCGCCGTTCCCGGCCGTTGACAACGGCGCACCCCAGGTGTGCCAGGGCGGTGCCGGCTACAACGGCTTCAACGGCCACGGCCAGGTGAACGCCCTGCGCGCGATCGGCGGCTGAGCCCCGATAAAAAGTAATCGACTGCTCCACAAGTGCCGTTTTGGCTCGCCATAAGGGCACTTGTGGAGCAATCGATGGGGGTTCTTAGGCGGAAACCAGTTCGTGCCAGTCCGCGACGAGGGGCAGGTTGTGTGCCTCGGAGACGGAGTGGTGTGCCACGTGGCCGGCGGCGATGTTGAGGCCGGAGGCGAGGGACGGGTCGCGGTCGAAGGCGGCCCGGACGCCCAGGTTGGCCAGTGCCACGGCGTAGCGGAGGGTGACATTGGTCAGCGCGTATGTGGACGTGTTGGGTACGGCGCCAGGCATGTTGGCAACGCAGTAGAAGATCGTGTTGTGGACCTTGTACGTGGGTTCCTGGTGCGTGGTGGGGTGGGTGTCCTCGAAACAGCCGCCCTGGTCCACGGCGATGTCCACCAGCACGGAGCCGGGCTTCATGCGGGCCACGAGTTCGTTGCTGACCAGCTTGGGGGCCTTGGCGCCGGGGATCAGGACGGAACCGATCACCAGGTCTGCGTCCACCACTGACTTTTCGATTTCGTACTTGTTGGAGGCCACGGTCTTGAGCCGGCCGGAGTACTGGGCGTCGAGTTCGCGGAGCCGGTTGATGTTGATGTCGAGGATGGTGACGTCGGCGCCCAGGCCCAGGGCCATCGCGGCGGCGTTGGTGCCGGCGACGCCAGCGCCCAGGACAACCACCTTGGCCGGGCGGACACCCGGAACGCCGCCCAGTAGGACGCCCTTGCCGCCGGCGGGTGCCATCAGGGAGGTGGCGCCGACCTGCACGGACAGGCGGCCGGCAACCTCGGACATGGGGGCCAGCAGCGGCAGGGTCCGGCCTTCCTGCACGGTCTCGTACGCGATGGCGGTGACGCCGGAGTTGATGAGCGCCTGCGTGAGTTCCGGCTCGGCGGCGAGGTGGAGGTAGGTGAAGAGGATCAGGCCCTTGCGGAAGCGGTGGTACTCGGCCTTGATGGGTTCCTTGACCTTCATGACCATGTCGGCCCGGGCCCAGACGTCGTCGGCTTCGGCAACGATTTCGGCGCCGGCGATCGCGTATTCCTCGTCCGTGATCCCCGAGCCCAAGCCTGCGCCGCGCTCGACGAGGACCGTGTGGCCGTGGGTGCGGAACTCGTGAACGCCAGCCGCTGTGATGGCGACGCGGAATTCGTTGTTCTTGATCTCTTTGGGGACACCGATGATCATTTGTGGCTCCATATTCTCAGGCCGCGTAGGCCCGAAATTGCGGGGGAAGTTGTGATTCCAGAATAAATCCGGCTGTGACCCAACTGACAGGAATGCGGGGCCCGGGGCCCGCGAACTCCGCGTCATTCCGGGAATTCTTGGTTTCGTGGATCGACAAATGTTCAGCGTGGGGGCGTCAGGTGTCGCCTGCTGTTCGTTCGCCCGGATGCCTGCCGGAGCAGTAGTGTTACCCCATGCAGCAGGACGTGGAACAACTGGTGGAACAGGTCGCGCAGAAGCTTGGGCGGGGACTGTCGCTGGAGGACCTGGACGGCCTGCTGCTCGCCTACAGCTCCAACCAGTCCCACGCGGACCGGGTCCGGGTGAACTTCCTGCTGAGCAAGCGGGTCCCCGCCGATGTCAGCGCCTGGCAACTTTCCCACGGCATCGCCACGGCGGTCCGCCCGGTAGCGATTCCCGCCAACCAGGAGCTGGGGATGCTCGGCCGGGTGTGTGTTCCGTTGATGGTACGCGGTTTCCGCGTCGGCTACCTCTGGGTGCAGCAGGACTCGGCAGAGGAAAATCCGACGGCGATCCTCGGCCAGTTGCCGGACGTGACCCCGGAGATCGAGCTGCTTTCCGGCCTGCTGCTGGACTCCAACACTGCCGAGTCCGAGTTCCGGCGGGGCCGCGAACGCGAGTTCCTGGCCGCCTGTTCCGGCGAGGCCAACGCGGTGGCCGCCGTCGCTGGCTGGAAGGAAATCCAGGGCAAGGGGCCGTGGCAGATGGTCACTGTGCTCGACGCCGACGGCTGGGCCGGAGGCCCGGACCCCATCGCCTCCACCCTGATCCACCGGTCGGCCGCCTTGCAGGCCACTATCGGCGTGGATGTGGCGCTGTTCAGCGCAGGCACGGAAACCCATTCGGTGGTGCTGTTCCGGGAGTCGGTGGGCCGGGCCAACCATGCGCAGGTGCTGGTCCACTACCAGCTGGAGCTGGCCAAACGTTCGGGCCGGCCCGTGCACCGCATCATCCTGGGTATCAGCGAGGGCTTTGCCAAACCACGCGAGCTTGCCGAGGCCTACCGGCAGTCCCGGCTGGCGGCGCAGGCGGCCGCTGTGGACCCCCAGTTGGGCGAACTGGTGGACTGCCGGGCCACCGGGGTGTACCAGCTGCTGGCATCGGCGGGCGGGGGAGCCGGCGCATGGGCTGACTCCGGATCCGTTTATGTGCGGATGCTGGAGGACCACGACCGTAACGATGAGCTTCTCCCAGTACTTGAGCTCATCTACGACAACGACGGCTCAGTCCAGGACGTGGCTACCAAACTGCACCTGCACCGCAGCAGCATCTACAACCGGTTGGGCCGCATCCGGCAGCTCCTGGGCGTGGACCCGCTGAAGGGGATGCCCCGGCTGGAACTCCATGCGGCACTCAAGATGCGGCGCTGGGCGGCCCGCCCGCGGATCTAGGCCTGCTCTGGCGGCTGTTGCTGCTCGTTAGTCTTTTGCCGGTCCAGCCAGGCCATGATCGCCGCCAGCCTGATCCGGCGGTGCGTGCCGCGGTATTCCACGGGGATCTCGCCGCGATCGGTCATGTTGCGCAGATACGTGTGGGAAATCCCGGCGAGTTCGGCCGCCTGTGACGTGGTGAGCATTTCCTCCACGCTGCTGACGGTCACCGCTTCGCCGCGGCTCAGCCGAGCGAGCAGGTCCACCACGGCGTCCCGCGCTTCACCCGGGAGGCGGTGGACCGTGCCGTCCACGAACACGGTGATGTCGTTGCTGTCCCGTAGGGAACGCGCGAGGTTCAGGGCGTCGTCGGCGGGCAGGCCAGCCGTGACGCGCGGAGCTATCAATGCCATGCCAGAAGCCTAACCCGCACACTTCCAGGCGGAACTACAGTCCGCGGCGGAGCTCGTCTGCGTTCGCCAGCTCGGAGGCAAGCGCGCGCCGGGCATCGGTGTCGAGTTCCAGGGCATCCACCGCGTCCAGCACGGACAGCGCCAGCCCGCGGTTTCCGGTCCGCTCGTGCAGCTCGGCGAGGTACACAAGCAGCGGCAGCTTCTCGGCGTCCGTCGCCTCCGGATGCCGCTGGAGCCCGGCCTCGATCACGGAGATTGCCGTCGCCTCACTGCCATGGGCGTCGCCTTGCCGTGCCGCGTTCAAGAGGACACGGTCGAGCCGCCCCGCCGGAGCGGACGCCGACGCATCAGCCGACCCGGAAGCACCAGGGGCATCCTCGGAATCGCCGAGTGCGCTCACCCGCAGCCAGTTGCCGCCCGGATCCACTACGGAAAAGCCGGCGGCGGTGCCCTGCTTGCGGCGTGGCCGGGTGATCCGCGGAATCCCGGAAATCGGCAGTTTTCCGTAGGCGGCCCGCAGCCCGGCGGCGAACTCGTCGAAGAGCAGGCCGGTGTCCGGGACCAGCAGGATCACGCTGCCCATGGAATTTTCGGGCTCGAAGCTTTCCAGCCCGAAGAAGTGCAGGTCGATGCCGCCACGCTTGAAGCACATGTACGGATTCGGCCGCTCCTGCCGGTAGGTGACCTGGAAGCCGAGCGCTTCGTAGAACGGCGCCACGTCGTCCAGGCGGCGGCACGGCAGGATGGGGACGGCGCGCTCGTTCATACCCTGAACCTACGCCCGGGGAGCCCTGACCGTCGCCCGTTTCGGTGGTTCCCTGCCCACTAGATGGTTGCGAGCGTCGACCCGGCAGGGAACCATCGAAACGGCGAAGCAGAAGCTATTCGGCGTCGAGGTCCGTTTCCAGGAGCTTGACCAGCGAATCCAGTGCCGCGTCGGCGCCAGCACCATCAGCCCGGAGCACCACAACATCGCCCTTGGCGGCGCCCAGGGTCATCAGCGACAGGATGCTGGATGCGTCCAGTGCGTCGTCCTCCGGGTCGCCCTGCATGGCAATGGTGACCTCCACTCCAACGTCTCCGGCGGCTTCGGCAAACAGTGCGGCGGGGCGGGCGTGCAGGCCGGAGCGGCTGGCGATGGTGGCGATGCGTTCGGGCATTGTTCCTCCTGGTGGGTGCTTCGTGGTCTCTGGCTAAAGCGGCGGGCGGTTGCTAAAGGGCGTGCTCAGAGGCCGAGTTCCTCGAGGACGGGCAGTTTTTCCCGTACCCAGGCCTTGGCTTCGGAGGCGCTGGGTGCGGAGAGGGCCAGCTTGGCCAGCTGCTGCGCTTCGGCCAACGTGACGGTCTTCAGCACCGCGGCCACGGCGGCCAGGGACCGCGCGGTCATGGACAGTGTGTTGACGCCCAGCCCGGTAAGCACGACGGCGAGGGCCGGGTCAGCGGCCGCCTCACCGCAGACGCCCACGGGTTTGTTGTGGCCTTCTGCGCGGGAGCCTTCCACGGTCAATCCCACCAGGCGCAGCACGGCGGGCTGCCACGGGGTGTTGAGGTTGGCCAGGGGGCCCAGCTGGCGGTCGGCCGCCATGGCGTACTGGGTGAGGTCGTTGGTGCCCAGGCTTGCGAAACCCACCTCGCGCAGGATGGACTCGGCCGTCAGCGCCGCGGACGGCACCTCCACCATCACGCCCGGATTGGTGATCCCGGCGGCGGCGCACATCGAGGCAAAATGGGCTGCTTCCTCCGCTGTGGAAATCATCGGGGCCATGACCCATACGTCAGCCTCCGAGTCCTTCTCCGCGAGGGCGATCGCCTGCAGCTGGCGCTCCAGCACGCCCGGGGTGGTGAAGTCGGTGCGGTAGCCGCGGACGCCGAGGGCCGGGTTGGGCTCGGTGGCGTCGGTCAGGAACGGCAGCGGCTTGTCGGCACCGGCATCGAGCGTGCGCAGGACAACTTTCTTGCCCGTGAAGGCGTCAAACACGCTCTTGTACGCGGCCGCCTGCTCTTCAACGGAGGGTTCAGTGTCCCGTTCCAGGAAGCAGAATTCCGTGCGGAACAGTCCCACGCCCTGCGCGTTGAGGCCGGCAGCGGCCACGGCATCCTTGCCACCGCCCACGTTGGCGAGGAGCGGCACGAAGTGCCCATCCGCCGTCGTGCCGTTCCCGTCAAAAACGGCCAGCAAGGACGCGTTGGTGGCCCAAGCTTCGGCGGCGGCGCGCTGGGCGGCATCCGGGTCCACGGTGATGGAACCGGCGGCGCCGTCCACAAACACCTCGGTGCCGTCGGCCAGTTCGTCCACGCCTGCGGCGGCGACGACGGCGGGCAGGCCGAGTGAGCGGGCAATGATGGCGGTGTGGGACTGCGGTCCGCCGCCGGCAGTGACCAGGGCCAGCACCTTTTCGGGGTCCAGCGTGGCCGTGTCCGCCGGCGCCAGGTCCTCGGCCACAAGGATGAACGGCGTGTTGGCGGAAGGGATGCCCGGGGCGGGCACGCCCCGGAGTTCGGCCACGATGCGGGCCCGGACATCAAGGACGTCCGTGGCGCGTTCGGCCATGTAGCCGCCCAGGTTGTGCAGCATTTCGGAGACCGAGGCGCCGGCTTCCCAGATGGCGCGCTGCGCCGAGGTGCCGCGGGCGATCAGCTTGGCGGCGTTCTTCAGGAGCATGGTGTCCTTGGCCATCAGGGCCGTGGCCTCCAGCACCGCCTTGCCGTCGCCGCTGGCCGTTTCCGCGCGGGCTTTGAGCTCGTCATGGACGGCGGCCGCTGCTGCCTTGAGCGATGCCGTTGCGTCTTCAGCGGACGTACCGCCGGCCAGCTGCTCGCCTGCGGGGGGTTCGCTGATCGGTTTGGGCATCTGCCGGACGGTTCCGATGATGCGGCCGGGGCTGACGCCAACTCCTGGGAAGGTCTGCACTGAAGGTCCTCGTTCTCTGCCGGTAGCCAGGCCCGCCTAGGTTTATCCCGGCGCCATGCCGGGGCCGCCGCGACCACTATGTGCGAGGACGGAAACGTGCCTGAAAAAATTGTATGTGATTCAGTTCATATAGCAATGCTATAGGTGATAGGGTAGCGGCTATGAGTTTGGATGGCCAGCTTCCCCCCAAAATGCGTCTGCTGCGTGCAGCGGCCGAATTGCTGGCAAAATCCGCGGGAGCAGCCGTCTCCACCCGCCAGATCACGCAGCTGGCGGGGGTTACGGCGCCCACGCTGTACCACCACTTCGGTGACAAGGAAGGTCTTTTCGACGCCGTCGTCGCCGCGGGTTTTGAAGAGTATGTTGCGGGCGAAAGGGACTTCGCCCCGTCCGGAAAACCGCTGGAGGACATCCGGCGGATGTGGGATAACCACGTCCAGTTCGGGCTCAAGCAGCCTGAACTGTACCTGGTGATGTTCGGCAATATCCGCCCGGAAAACCGCCCCGCCATCGTTGCCGATGCCGAGGCGCTGATGGAGGAGATGCTGAACAAGGCAGCGGCAGCGGGCCAGCTGAACGTCCAGCCGCGCGAAGCAGCCAGGTCCATCCTGGCCGCCAACGTGGGTGTGACCTTGATGCTGATTGCGGAACCCGCCGCCGAACGGAACCTTGAACTGTCCATCATGACCCGGGACGCCATGATCTTTGCGGTGTCTGCGGCAGAAGCCGAAGGGGCCGCGCCGGAAGACTCCGGCAAGTCCTCGGTAGTGGTGGCAGCGATCGCCTTGAATGCCGCGCTTCAGGCATCGCACTCAGACCAGCTCTCAAGCTCGGAACTCAAACTGTTCCTCGAATGGCTTCACCGAATCTCCACCAGCACGTCGTCGTAAGTATCGGACCCATCCTGCGCTGCAGCAGGAATGACGGTTAGGAAAGCACATGGCAACAGAGACAGTTGCGAAACCCCGCACCAGCCTGCGGGTTCACGTCCAGAAGTTCGGGACGTTCCTGTCCGGCATGATCATGCCCAACATCGGCGCGTTTATCGCCTGGGGCCTCATCACGGCCCTCTTTATTGAGAAGGGCTGGATCCCGGTCCCGGCCTTGGGCGGCTTCGGCGAAACGAACGGGACACCGAACGTGGGCCTCGTCGGCCCCATGATCACCTACCTGCTGCCACTCCTGATCGCCTACACCGGCGGCCGGATGGTCTACGACGTCCGCGGCGGCGTGGTGGGCGCCATCGGAACCATGGGCGTCATTGTGGGCGCCGGCATCCCGATGTTCATCGGCGCCATGATCATGGGCCCCCTCGGCGGCTGGACCATGAAGAAGATCGACCTCCTGTGGGAGGGCAAGATCCGCCCCGGCTTCGAGATGCTGGTCAACAACTTCTCGGCCGGTATCTGGGGCGCGCTGCTGGCGATGCTGGGCTTCTACGGCATCTCGCCGCTGGTCCAGGCCTTCAGCACGGCCGCCGGCAGCGTAGTCCAGTTCCTGGTCAACAACGGCCTGCTGCCGCTCACCAGCATTTTCATCGAGCCCGCCAAGGTGCTGTTCCTGAACAACGCCATCAATCACGGCGTACTGACCCCGCTGGGCATCCAGCAGTCGCTGGAGCAGGGCAAGTCCATCCTGTTCCTGCTCGAAGCCAACCCCGGCCCCGGCATGGGCATCCTGCTCGCGTACATGTTCTTCGGGAAGGGCCTGGCCAAGGGTTCGGCCTCCGGCGCTGCGATCATCCACTTCTTCGGCGGCATCCACGAAATCTACTTCCCGTACGTCCTGATGCGCCCGCTGCTGATCCTGGCCGCGATCGCCGGCGGCATGACGGGCATCGCCACCCTGGCCGTCACCAACTCCGGACTCGTTGCTCCGGCGGCGCCTGGCTCGATCATCGCCGTGCTCGCCCAGACCTCCCGTGACAGTTACGTCGGAGTGATCCTCGCGGTAGTGCTCGCCACCACGGTCTCCTTCCTGGTGGCCTCGGTGATTCTGAAGACCACCAAGCACAGCGACGAGGTGGACCTCAGCGACGCCACGTCCAAGATGGAAGCCATGAAGGGTAAAAAGAGCTCTGTCTCCTCGGCGCTGACCGGCGCCGGTGCGGGCGTGGGCACGGCTGTCCTGGCCGGCCCCATCAAGAACATCGTGTTCGCGTGCGACGCCGGCATGGGCTCCAGTGCCATGGGAGCCTCGGTGCTGCGCAACAAGATCAAGGCGGCCGGGTTCCCGGACGTCAAGGTCACTAACGCCGCGATCGCCAACCTCAGCGACACCTACGACGTTGTGATCACCCACCAGGACCTGACCGAACGCGCCAAGCCCGTCACCTCCAGCGCAGCGCACTTCTCCGTGGATAACTTCATGAACAGCCCGCGGTACGACGAGATTGTGGAGCTGGTCAAGGAGCACAACACCGAAGGCGCAACGCCCGACGCCGGTGCTGCCGCCGCCGGTGCCGCCGCCGCAGGGGCTGGTGCTGCGGTAGCGGGCCACGGCGCCCACGTTGCCAGTACCCCGGTGGATGCGGCACCCGGCAGCGGTGCGGCACCAGCCGAGGCAGCCGCCGTCGCGCCTTCCGACATCCTGGTGGCCGACAGCGTCATCCTCAACGGCACCGCCACCACCCGCGATGCCGCCATCGACGAAGCAGGCCAGCTGCTCCTGGCCCGCGGCGCCGTGGACGAGGGCTACCTCGCGGCCATGCACGAGCGCGAGGAATCCGTGTCCACGTACATGGGCAGCTTCCTGGCCATCCCGCACGGCACCAACGCCGCCAAGGACCACATCCTGAAGTCCGCGGTGTCCGTGATCCGCTACCCTGACGGCATCGACTGGAACGGCAAGCAGGTCAAGTTCGTGGTGGGCGTGGCCGGCATCAACAACGAACACCTCCACATCCTGTCCTCCATCGCGAAGGTCTTCACCAACAAGGCCCAGGTGGCCCAGCTGGAAGCGGCCACGACCGTTGAGGAAGTCCTGGAGCTCTTCGGAAAGGTGAACGCATAGTGAAGGCGGTACATTTCGGCGCCGGGAACATCGGCCGCGGCTTTGTGGGGCTGCTGCTGCACCAGGCCGGGTATGAGGTGGTGTTCGCGGATGTCGCGGACGCGCTCATCGACCAGTTGGCGGCAGCAGACAGCTACAACGTCCACGAGGTGGGGGAGAACCCCGCCGTCCGGACGGTGGACAACTTCCGCGCGCTGAACTCCGGCACGCAGGAAGCGGCGCTGGTGCGGGAAATCGCGACGGCGGACATTGTCACCACCGCCGTGGGGCCGCACATCCTGAAGTTTGTGGCGCCCGCCATCACCAAGGGCATCGCGGCGCGGGCTGCCGGGCTGGCGCCGCTGCAGGTCATGGCCTGCGAGAACGCCATCAACGCCACGGACATCCTGCGGGCCGAAGTCGCCGGGCTCTGGGACGACGCCGCCGGGTCCCTGGACGCCGCGGCGGTGTTTGCGAACACTGCCGTTGACCGGATTGTGCCCAACCAGGCGCCCGGGCAGGGCCTGGACGTGACTGTGGAGACGTTCTACGAGTGGGTCATCGACCAGACCGCATTTGGCGATGCTGCGCCGGTCATCCCGGGCGCGACGTTTGTGGACGAGCTCTCGCCATACATCGAGCGGAAGCTCTTTACGGTCAACACCGGGCACGCCTCCGCAGCGTACTTGGGGTTCGAAGCAGGCCTGGAGAAGATCTCCGAGGCCATGGCCGACCAGGACGTGGCAGAGGATGTCCGGGCGGTGCTGGAGGAAACCAAACAGCTCCTGGTGGCCAAGCACGGCTTCAGCAACGACGAGCAGGAAGCCTACGTCCAGAAGATCCTGGTCCGGTTCTCCAACCCGCACCTGCCGGACACCGTGAACCGGGTGGGGCGTGCCCCGATGCGCAAGCTCAGCCGGCACGAACGGTTCATCGGCCCCGCCGCCGAACTGGCCGAACGCGGGATCGTGCCCGAGGCGCTCCTGGGTGCCATCGCCGCGGCCCTGCGCTTCACGGACCCCGCAGACGCCGAGGCCACAGAGCTCGCGCAGATCCTGGCGTCGTCATCGCCTGCCGATGCAACGGCCAGGATCACCGGGCTGGCGCCCGAGCACCCGCTGTTCGCGGCGGTGTCCACGCTGGTGGAGGAACGCCAGGCGGAAGGCGCCAAGGCCCCGGCCTGACCCCGTCCGCACCACCAGGACGCTCTCTCACCTTTAGTGGGTTTTTCTGAAACCCTCTCTCACGTCCTGCAGCTTTTTCGCCGACGCTCTCTCACCTGGTGAGAGAGCGTCGGTGTTTAAGGCACCAAAGGTGAGAGAGCGTCTGGGGGATGAGCTCGCGGGCCTTGTGGAATGCTGGGGAGATGACCACGAACCCCGGCGCGCTGACCCCCTTGCTGACTGCCGACGTCGACGGCGGGACCTTCCGTCTCCGGCACGCCGTGTCCGCGGACCTGCCCGCCATCGTGGCACTGCTGGCCGACGATTCCCTGGGCGCCGCCCGCGAACTGGGTCACGAGATGGCGCCCTACGAGAGGGCTTTTGAAGCGATCGACGCCGACCCGTGCCACTTGCTGGTGGTGGGGGAGCAGGTGCCGCCCGGCGCAGCCTCCGGTCCCGTCGTTGCCACGTTCCAGCTGAGCTTCCTGCCGGGCCTTTCGCGGCAGGGGTCCTGGCGCTCGCAGATCGAGGGTGTGCGCGTGGCGGGCAGCCTTCGGGGCCGCGGCATCGGCAACCTGATGGTGCAGTGGGCCATCGACGAGTCCAGGCGGCGCGGCTGCACACTGATGCAGCTGACCACCCATAAGTCCCGGACGGCCGCCCACAGGTTCTACGAGCGGCTCGGCTTCGACGCCAGCCATGAGGGCATGAAGCTCACGCTCTGACCGTCGCAGGTCCCGCCAGCCCGAACAGCAAACCCTCCCTCACAGGATGTGAGAGAGGGTTTGCGTTTTCGCTGTGGAATGTGAGAGAGCGTTTGGTGGAGCTAGTGGGCCGCCACAGGCTCCTTGGCAACCTTCGGATCCGTCAGCCTCTTATTCGGCAAAGCGAAGCTGATCAGGAACGCGATCCCGGTGAGGACGGCCGCGGTGATCATCACGGTGTCGATCGCATACGCGAAGCCCTCGGTGATGGGCCGGGTGAGCACGCTGTTGGCCGAGTGCAGCCAGCTGGTGTCATTGAGCGATTCGTTCGAGGCCCCGTTCTGGAAGAACTCGTAGAGCTTGGCGTTGGCGGGGTCCGCGGCCACGGCCGGGTCGCGCAGCACGGCTTGGTAGTCCGGGCTGGACATGGCTGACTTCATCGTTTCGGCGATCCGGCCCGCGGCCACGCTGAAGAGCATCGAGATGAACACCGCCGTGCCCACCGCGCCGCCCATGGAGCGGAAGAACGCCGCGGAGGACGTGCCCACGCCCATGTCCTTCGGCGGCACGGAGACCTGCATGGCCAGGGTGAGCGGCTGCATGCAGAAACCCAGGCCCATGCCGAAGAACACGGCGATCACGCCGGGAACCCACAGGCCCGTGTCCACGCCCAGGGACAGGCCCATGGTCACGGCGGCCGCGGTGAGGATGCCAGTGCCCACGATGGGGAAGATCCGGTACGTGCCCGACGCCGAAATGGTGCGGCCCGCGCTGATGGAACCGGTCAGGATGCCCACCGTGAACGTGATCATCATCAGGCCGGCTTCGGTAGGCGTGAGCCCCTTGACCAGCTGCAGGTACATGGGCAGCATGGCGATGGCGCCGAACATGCCGATGCCGATGATGAAGTTCAGCAGCGAGGACAGGCCAAAAGTAGCGTTCCGGAAGAGCCGAAGGGGAATCAGGGCGTAGTCCCCGGCGCGCTTTTCGGCCAGCAGGAACCAGATGATGCCCACCGCGCCCAGGCCGTAGCAGAGGAAGGAGTTCGGCGACATAAAGCCCCAGCTGCGGCCCTGTTCGGCCACCAGGAGCAGCGGAACGATGGCGAGCGTGATGGCGGCTGCGCCGAAGTAGTCGATCTTCTGCCTCACGTGCTTGGCCGGCAGGTGCAGGAACATAAACACCACGGCCAGGGCCGCCAGGCCGATGGGCAGGTTGATGAAGAACACCCAGCGCCAGCCGTCAAAACCCAGGATGTTGGACGAACCCGCGAACGCGCCGCCCACTACCGGGCCGAGCACAGAGGAGATGCCGAACACCGACATGAAGTAGCCCTGGTACTTGGCCCGGTCCTTGAGCGACACGATGTCGCCGATGATGGTCAGCGCGAGGGCCAGCAGGCCGCCGGCGCCGAGGCCCTGGACGCCGCGGGCGATGGCCAGTTCCGTCATGGAGTGCACTGAGCCGGCGTAGAGCGAGCCGACCAGGAAGATGACGATGGCGATCAGGTACAGCGGGCGGCGGCCGAAAATGTCGCTCAGCTTGCCGTACAGCGGTGTGCTCACGGTGGAAGTGATGAGGTAGGCGGTGGTGGCCCACGCCTGGAGGGACAGCCCGTCAAGGTCGTTGGCGATGGTGTAGATGGACGTGGACACGATGGTCTGGTCCAGGGATGCCAGGAACATGCCCAGCATGAGCCCCACCATCACGGTGACGATCTGACGCTGTGTCAGGGTTTCGCCGGCGGCACGCACGGCGGTTGTTTTGGACATGGGCTACTCCAGGAAAGAAAAAGGGATCACGCTCGATAGTTGCTTTCAGTAACTATGTTAGGTCGCGTTTCATTCCCGCAGCCAGATGTCCTTCCGGAAGGGCAGCCCAGCGGCAGCTGGAGGGCCCTGCTCAGCGCTCCACGAGGATGCCGTCCGGATCGCACCAAATCATGGCGCCGGTCCGGATGGTGACGCCGTCGATCACCACGTCCACCGCCACCTCACCTGCGCCGGCCTTGGCACTCTTGCGCGGGTTGCTGCCCAGCGCCTTGACGCCGAGATCCAGTTGGGCGATCGCCTCGCGGTCGCGGATGGCGCCGTTAATCACGACGCCGGCCCAGCCGTTCGCCACGGCGCTCTCGGCGATCATGTCCCCCATCAGGGCCGTGCCCAGCGAACCGCCGCCGTCCACCACCAGCACGGCGCCGTTCCCCGGGGTGGCCAGGGTGGCCTTGACCAGGGCGTTGTCCTGGAAGCAGCGGATGGTCCGCACCGGGCCGCTGAAGTGTGACCGGCCGCCGAGGGACTGGAACTGGAGTGATACGGACGCCAGGTCCTCGCCGCGTTCGTCGTACAGATCGGCGGTGTTGACGGGGCTGTGGCTGTTGGCTGTGGCAGATGCGGTCATTGGATCTCCAGGTCTTCAGTGCGGTGGTGGGCTGCGTGCTGTCCTTCGCCGCACAAGGCGGGTCCGTATGACAAGCGGGACGATGCAGCCCACGATAGTCTGATTTTCAGAATCACCAACCGTTCCAGGGGGAACCAGCCATGAGCCTGTCCGACACGCCCGCAGCACCGGATCCCAGCGCTGCGTCGGTTCCCGGGGCGGGATCGGAAAGTTCGACGGCGGCGCTCGCCGAGCCGACGCGGAAGGTCACCGCGCGCTGGGTGACCGGCCTGGTGCTGGTCAACGTTGGCATTAACGCCGCCTTCTTTGGGCCCATCAACATCTTTATCGGCCAGCAGGCCATCGGCATTGACGAAGCCAACAAGGAAGCCATTTTGTCCCTCGTGACCGGTTGCGGCGCTGCCGTGTCCCTGGTGGCCAATCCTTTGTTTGGGGCTTTGTCTGACCGCACCACCTCGCGCTTCGGCCGCCGGTCGCCCTGGGTGTTGGCCGGTGCCATCCTGGCAACGGCCGCGCTCCTGGCCCTGTCGGGAGCCACGACTGTGGCTCTGATGGTGCTGTTCTGGTGCCTGGTGCAGCTGGGAGCCAACGCGGCCTACGCGGCCATCACGGCTGCTGTGCCGGACCGGGTTCCCGTGCTTCAGCGCGGCGGTGTGGGCGGGCTGGCTGCCATGGGCCAGACAGTGGGAATCCTGATCGGCGCGGTGTTTGGCGCCGTTGTCAGTGGCAACTACATGGTGGGGTATGCCCTGTGTGCTGCCGCCCTGCTGTTCTCCATTCTGCCGTACCTGTTCCACCGGAATGATCCGCAATTGCCAAAAGCGGAGCGGGTTCCGTTCCGGCTGGGTGAGTTTGTCCGGAGCTTCTGGATCAGCCCTGTGCGCTACCCGGACTTCGCCTGGGCCTGGCTCACCCGCTTCCTGGTCAACGTATGCAACCAGATGATTATTGTGTACCTGCTCTTTTTCCTCCGGGACGTCCTCAAGCATGAGGACCCGGCACTGGGGGTCCTGATCCTGACCGGCATCTATGCGGTGATGGTGATGATCACTGCGGTGGTGGCGGGCCCGTGGAGCGACAGGCTGGGCCGGCGGAAGCCGTTTGTGATCGGGTCCTCCGCCATCATCGCCGCGGCGGGACTGACGATGGCCTTCTTCCCGGTCTGGACCGGCGCCCTTATTGGAGCCGGCATCCTGGGCATCGGCTTCGGCGCGTACCTTGCGGTGGACTTCGCGCTGCTGACGCAGGTCCTTCCCGTGGCCGCAAACAGGGGCAAGGACATGGGCATTATCAATGTGGCGAACTCACTTCCGCAGGTGTTCGCGCCCGTCCTCGCATTCCTGGCCGTGACGTACTTCGGCGGGTACCTCACGTTGTTCATCACCGCCGCAGTGATCGGCCTGCTCGGCGCGGTCTTCGTCGTCAAAATCAAGGGTGTGGACTGATAGGGCCACAAACCCGTGCCGTATAGTTGAGGCGGACTGCAGGCCCACGGGATGAGGACTCTCCCTGCCGCTGCACCATAGGAACACGACCCCGGAATCCTGATGCCCGAGACATTTTCAGCCCATCCGTCCATGGCCGCCCGGCCCTCCACGCCGCGTCAGCGGCTGCGCTACACGCGCGTCCTTGATTCTGCCGCAGGGTTTGCCCGCAAGGGGCTGGAGTCCGTGGACCTCGCGGAAATTTCGGAAAAGTCGGGCGTGCCGCAGGGCACGGTCTACCGCTATTTCCCCACCGCCAACCACCTGATGCTGTCCCTTTACCGCCAGCAGCTGGACGAGCTTCAGGCCCGGGCCCGCACGTCGGCGGCCAGCTTCGGCGGCCGGGCCCTCACCGGCGTGGTGATGGAGATCTTCCATATGCGGGTGATGCAGCCGGCAGTCGAGCAGTGCCTGACCCGCTGCGTCTACCTCAAGGACAAGGACACCACGGCGCTCCTGCATGAAATCGATGCGCTGAGCGAAACGGCGGTGGCCACCGCCTCCGACGACGCCGTGGCGGCCCGGGTGCTCCTGCTGACCGTCACTGGTCTGGTCCAGTCAGTCCGCAACCGCCGGCTTTCGCTTTTTGAGGCCGAAGAAGACCTCAAAAAGGCCTGCACCCTGCTTGCTCCGGTAGCTTCCGGGGCCCGCGCTGCCCACCGATCGGCGTAACTGGTCTAGACCAATAGGCCAATAAATACGTCTTTATGCCGTGACGTGGGTCACAAATACGCCTGATTAAACGATTTGGCACGCCTCGGGGAAGCCAGGATGCACTTTTTCGCCCGCCAGCGCTGTTTATTATGGCAGGACCGGAGTGGCTGGCAACCAGCATCTGCAAGGGCTTCACCCCGGGCCCGCCACCTCTGGGCCCACGAAGCGCCGAATATGACCACCTTGAGCCTCCCTGTGCTTGAGCCTTTCTGCGCCGTGCGCCCACGGCTAGCCCCAGGAGACAACGACGTGTCCATTGACGTAATCGCACCTACCGACAATTCAGCAGCCACCGCCCTGAGCGAGGCCGAGATCTTCGACGCCCACCAGGGCGGGAAGCTCTCGGTGACCAGCACGGTCCCGCTGTCCAACAAGCGCGACCTGTCCATCGCCTACACCCCCGGTGTGGCCGAAGTCAGCCGTGCCATCCACAACAACCCGGAACTCGCCAAGACCCTTACCTGGGCGCAGCGCCTGGTGGTTGTGGTCAGCGACGGCACCGCGGTGCTGGGCCTGGGCAACATCGGCGCCGCCGCCTCACTGCCCGTGATGGAGGGCAAGTCCGCCCTGTTCAAGACCTTCGGCGAGCTGGATTCCATTCCCCTGGTCCTGAACACCACGGACGTTGACGAGATCGTGGAAACCCTGGTCCGACTTCGCCCCAGCTTCGGCGCGGTCAACCTTGAGGACATCTCGGCCCCCCGTTGCTTCGAGCTGGAAGAGAAGCTCATCGAGGCGCTGGACTGCCCTGTCATGCACGATGACCAGCACGGCACCGCCGTTGTGGCCCTCGCCGCCCTGACGAACGCCGCCAAGGTCACCGGCCGCGAACTCGCTGACCTCCGCGTGGTGGTTTCCGGCGCGGGTGCTGCAGGCATCGCCGTCGCCGAAATCCTCCTCGCCGCCGGAATCATGGATGTTGTCCTGCTCGACTCCAAGGGCGTCATCAACCGCGACCGAGCCGACATCGCCGCCGACCCGCAGAGCAAAAAGTCCCAGATGGGGCAGCGCAGTAACCCTCGCGGCGTCACTGGCGGTCCGGGCGAAGCGCTGCTCGGCGCTGACGTGTTCATCGGGGTTTCCTCCTCGAAGCTTGACGAGGCGCACTTGAAGCTGATGAACGCCGACTCGATCGTGTTCGCCCTCTCCAACCCGGACCCCGAAGTCCTCCCCGAGGTGGCCGCCAAGTACGCCGCAGTGGTGGCTACCGGCCGCAGCGACTTCCCCAACCAGATCAACAACGTCCTGGCCTTCCCCGGAATCTTCCGCGGCGCGCTGGACGCCGGCGCCCGCCGGATCACGCCCGCCATGAAGCTTGCCGCGGCCCGCGCCATCGCCGAACTCGCCGAAGTAGACCTGTCCGTGGACTACATCGTGCCCAGCCCGCTGGATCCGCGCGTTGCCCCGGCCGTGACGGCTGCCGTCGCCGCCGCCGTGGAAGCCGAGTAACCTCCGCAGCCACACGCTGACATAACGCACGCTGACATAACGCCCGACGGCGGTGCCTCCCCACGCACGGGAGGCGCCGCCGTCGGGCGTTAACTGTGGAGTTGACCTGCGGAGCTGACCGCCGCGCCGCCCTAAACTGGGGCTCATGAACTCCGAAACCGTGGTGAGCGTCCTGTGCGGCCTGGCGATCGTGGTGGGGGTGGCGGGCACCATCATCCCCATCCTGCCGGGCATCTTCCTGATCGGGCTCAGCCTGCTGGCGTGGGCCATCTGGGGCGGCGCCGGCGCCATCGGGTGGGTGGTCTTCGCGGTGGGAATGGTGTTTGTGCTGGCCGGCATGTCTGCCAGCGCCGTGCTGACCGGACGGAAGCTCAAGCAGCACGGCATTCCCAACCGGAGTGTAGTGATCGGTCTCGTGGCGGGCGTGATCGGGATGTTCATCATCCCCGTCGTGGGGCTCTTCATCGGGTTCGCCGCCGGCCTGCTGCTCAGTGAACTGCGCCGGACCCGGCGTGTCCGCACCGCAACCACCACCAGCTGGGCCGCCCTGAAGGCAACCGGGCTGGGCATGCTGGCGGAGTTCGGGCTCGCGTGCCTGGCGGCCAGCACCTGGGTGATCGGGCTCTGGGTCGCCGCCGCCACGTAGGGCTCCACGTGGGCGTCCACGCAGGTCCGCCACGTAGCATGGAGAGATGACCGCGGGGGATGCCAGAGGACCGATCTACCGGGACACCCGGGACCTGACGCCGTTCGGGCACGTCCACCTGCAGACCCCCGTCCGGGAACTCGCAGGCAGCGTGGGCGGGCTGATCCACGGTGTGCTGGGTGGCCGGGATGCCGCGCTGCTCGCCGTGGACGGCGAGGTCCCCAGGCTCAAGTGGATGCCGGGCAAGGCGCCCAAAGCAGTCCACGATGCCATCTTCACCAGCAGCGAACCGGAGCGGCTCATCGCGGTGGGCCGCACCTATCCGGGCTGGGCCGGGCTCTGCTCCGTCATGGCAGGCCTCCTGGCGTACCAGCACGGCGGCTACCTGCGCGCGTCCGAACTCCTCCAGCGTGGGCTGTCCATCAGGAACGACGACGACGCCAACCAGTATGCGGCCACGTACCTCACGCGTGTGGTCACGCGGGTGGAGGTGGCCGAGCGCATCGAAGTCCCCGTACTGTTCAGCCAGGAGTCGGTCTTCCTGGCCCTGTCGCACTCCCTGCGGGAGACGGGCCAGCTGGAAGCCGCGCTGCAGACCGTGGCCGGGCTGCCGCCGTCGTTGCCTTCAGCGCTGGCACGCTGTGCCCTGGCCTTCGCGCTGGGACGCGACAAGGAAGTGGTGATCTGGACCGAGGGCCTGCTGAACTCCGACGACCTTTCGGCGGCCCTGCTGTTGCTCCGGGGCCGCGCGCTCCGGCGGCTCGGCGCCCGCGCGAAGGCGCACGAGGCCCTGAAGGAGGTGCTCCGCCGTCGCAAAACGGACGCCGTGCTCCGCAACGACGCCCTCACCGACCGCGCCCTGCTGGTGCTGGACAACGGCCGCAAGTCCCTCAACCCGCGGGACTGGCTCCGCGGCCGGCCGGCGGAGCTGGAGACGTTCGACGTCATCCGGAAGGACGTTGACGAGCGCCGGCTGTGGGAGCAGGAGTGGGAAAACCTGGACGGGAAATAGGCCTTGTGGGCCTGCTTGTGGACCCAGCCACGCCGGAGTACAACGGAGGGATGAGTGACGCAGTCCGGTCCTGGATGGAAAAGTACATCGCACCACCAACGAGCCCGACGACATCCGTGCGCTGTTCACCGAGGAAGCCGTCTACGCCACGCGGCCGCACGATCCCGATGCCTGGCGGGGGGCGCGAGCAGATCGTGGACCGCTGGCTGGAGGCGCGGGACGAGCCCGGGGATTGGACCTTCGAGTGGACGCTGTTGGGGGCGGACAGCGGGCTGGCCTTCGTGCAGGGCATTACCCACTACCTCGGCGACCGTCCCAGCTACGACAACCTGTGGGTCATCCGCCTTGAACCGGACGGACGGGCGTCGGAGTTCACGGAATGGTTTATGGAGCGCAAGGCCTGAAGTTTTTTGCGGCGTCAGCCCTGCGCGGTGAGCCGCGCAACCAGCGGAACCAGCTGCTCTGAAAGGAGCACCACGCCAAGGGCAACCATGATGATGCCGCTGGCCAGGGTGACTGTCCGCGCGGCGCCGGGCCTGGATTGCAGGAGTTTGCGGGCCAGCAGCGCCACGCAGGTGTAGACGGTTCCGGCAAGCAGGACGAACGTCAGGCCCAGCAGGCCGGACTGGACGGGGACCGGGAGGGAGGCCTCCGGGCTGACGAACTGCGGCACCAGCGCCACGTAAAACAGCAGACCCTTGGGGTTGATGCCGCTGGTGCCCATGCCCTGCAGGAAAGTGCGCAGCTGGTTGGCGGGCTTCCCGACGGCGTCTGCCGCACTGAAGGAGGCGCCGCGCCAGGAGCGGAGGGTGCTGATGCCCAGCCACAGCAGGTAGCTCGCGCCAGCCACCGTAAGCCAGCCCAGGACGCCAGGCAGGCCGGACAGCAGTGCCGCGAGCCCTGCCACCATCAGCAGCGTGTGCAGGACGTATCCACCGCAGAGTCCGGCCACGGCCGGGACGAAGCTGCGCTGCCGCAGCCCGGCGGTGATGGAGTAGGCCCAGTCCACGCCGGGGGTGCAGGCGAGGGCGGCCGCCACCAGCACAAAGGCGAAAAACAACTGGGGATTCATGGTGGGCTCCTGTCCGATGGGTACAGGACAAACCTTATGAAGTTTCGGGCCATAAGTGCTTACCCTTTTAGCCCACCTGCAGGCAGAATTGGTAAGATATTTGCGTGATTGACCACATCGACAGAAATATTTTGCGCCACCTCAAAGAGGACGGCCGGATGACTGCCACAGCACTGGCTGCAAAGGTGGGGCTCACGGTGGCGCCGTGCCACCGGAGGCTCCGGGACCTGGAGGCCTCGGGGGTGATCCGCGGCTACAAGGCGGACATCGATCCGGCCGCCGTCGGGCTGGGTTTCGAGGCCATTGTGTTTGTCACTTTGCGCCAGGTGGACCGCTCCACCATGGAGATCTTCGAGAACCGGGTGGCGGACAATCCCAACATTGTGGAGGCCCAGCGGCTGTTCGGCTCCCCGGACTACCTGCTGAAGGTCATCGCCGAGGACCTGCCCGGCTACCAGCGCTTCTACGACGCTGAACTCACGTCACTGCCCGGCGTCGAACGGCTGACATCCACCCTGGTGATGAAGAACATCAAGTCCAACGCGGGCCCGCCGCTGTAGGGCACATGCCCTTGAGATGCGTCCGTCCTGCGTTGCGTCAGGCCGTGGGCCTGACGTGGACGATGATCACCTGGGTGTCCTTGCCGCCGTCGTACCGGAGGTCGTAGTTCACGTCCAGGCCCGTTGACGTACCGGACGTGATGGAGAAATCGCTCTTGCGTTCCGGGTCCCGCTGGGCGCCGGCGATCCAGCGTTCCGCGGAGTCGCCGTCGATCCCGTACTGCTCCACACCGTCCCGGATGAGCTCAAAATACTCGTCGGGCGAGCCAGCGGTGAGGAAGTAGGTGACCTCGCTGAAGTCCGGCCGCTTGTCCGTGGTGTTCATGCGGATACGGTCCGTTTCCCCATTGATCTCGCCGCTCGGAGCAACGATGGTGAGCTTGATCTTTCCCGAGTCCCGCGTGTTGATCTCGGGCCCGTAGCTGTCGTCCGTGACCCGAACGGCAGCCTTTTCCAGCTTTCCCGAGCTCATGTCCAGCCGCGCGGTTTTGGATTCGCGGATCTGGTCCACGCCGGCAGCGTCGAGGGTGGAAAATTCCGAGGTGCTCATGGTGCTCCCTTGAGGGGTCGGTTCGGTGGTGGTGCCACTGGTCTGGCAGCCCGTCAGGGCGAGGCATGCGGAAAGGGCAAGGAGTACGACGGCGGTCCGCCGTTTTTGGCGCCGAGGGGCGGTTGGGCCGGTGGTCTTCACTGGTGGACCTCCGCGCCGAAGCCATCCACAAAGCGGCCCATGATGCCGGGGATGTTGTTGGTGGGGCGATGCTGCTCCACCCGGTCGTTGAAGTCCGAGCCGATGATCTGTTCTGCACGGGCTGGATCCGTCGCCAGGAGGTTCTGGTACGCCGGGAGGGTGTCCTGCCGGATGAGGTCCCACCGCTGGTCCGCGTTGGAGATGTTCCCGTCGGGGAATCCGGTGGTGAAGTCGGTGCGGAACTGGGTGGGGTTGTCCCAGTTGGTGAAGGGCACGTTTTCCGGTCCGGGACTCTCCACGCTGAAGGTGTAGGGAAAAACCTCCGCGTAGCTCTTGGCGCCCGGGATGGACGGCTCGCCCGCCAGCGTGACCATGTACGTTACAGCCTCTCCGCCAGAGTGGTTGCGCATGTTGTCGTAATCGTCGGCGATGATTTCGTTCTGTTCGCGGTACAGGAGGGCGGTGTTGCCTTCCTGGATCAGATCGGGGTCGCCGGAATCGATCTTGGCCCATTCCTCGGCGGTACCGGTATCGATGGCACCCGAGTCCCGCAATCTGTTGATTTCCTCGATTCCGCCGGTCATGTAGGCCTCATGTTGGCGGGCCTGGTCCAGGAAGATCTCCTTGTTCATATCCAGCATGCAGGTCTCGTAGTAACGGATCTCCTGGTCGGTCATGCCGGCGAGCTGTTCGATCTGGTCAAGGATGGGGAGCGGGATGTCCGAGGCCGGATTGTCCGCGATCTGCTGGGCGAGGTCCCGCAGCATGGCCATGTCCTTGAAGCCGCCCGCGAAGGACGGGCCGATCATGTTGGCCATGCCGGCCCACTGCAGGTCCGGGTTGGAGAGGTAAGCCTGCCCGTAGAAGTCGTAGACCTTCTTGATGGTTTCCCAGTTGTGTTCGGTGCCTTTGGAGGTGTCCCAGCTGGCGGGGTCGATGCCCATGTCCAGCATGGCCTGGTTGTTCCAGTAGTCACTGAGGAAGTCCGCGTATTCCTCGGAGCTCTTATCGATCAGCCCCGAATCGGCGGCCGCATCCATGGCGGATTTTGCAGCCTCGGGGTTGTCAACCGCCCACTGCCTGAATTCCTCGCTGCCGAGGTAGTCCTGGCGTTCTTCGGGGGTCATGCCGTTCAGCCGGTCCGTCAGGTCCTGGGCAGCGCCGTTCCCGGTACCGCTGCCACCGCTTCCGGAGCCGCCACCGGAACTGGCCCCGTTGCTGGCCGTCTCCTGCTCGTTCGCATGGGTGAGCAGCGTCTTGGACGCCGACTCCAGCCCTGCCGTTGCCGACTTCAGCAGCTTCAAGTGCGATGACGTCCAGTCGCTCCGGAAGCGCTCGGCGTCGTGCCCTTTCCAGACGCCTGTGCCGATGACGCTGCTGAGCTGCTGGCCGAGCATGTTCAACCTGGTGGCGCCGCCTGCCAGGTCCTTGGCGAGCTGCCGCAACTGGGCAACGTCGCCGCCGTAAAAGTTCCCCGCCATGTTTCCCCCTGAATGGATCCCGTGCCAGCCTAGCCGCGATGCGTCAGGGAGGGCGATGGGGAGAGCTCCCCGCATGCCCTAAGGCCGGGTGGGAATTCAGTCCTGCAGCAGCCCGGTGGTGCGGTAGGGGATGACTTCACGCAGGAACATACTCGTGGAGGTGCGGACGATTCCCGGGCACAGCCGGATCTCCTCGGACACGCGGTAGAGGTCGTCCGGGCTGGTGGCCACCACTCGGATCAGGAGGTCCGTGTCGCCGGCAGGGGCATGGCATTCCAGGACCTCGGGGATCTTACGGAGCGCCGCGATGGCTTCGTTGAGGTGGCTCTGGTCCAGCTCGGCGCTGACGGCCGCCGCCACACCCCGGCCCAAAGCGGAGGGGAGTACACGGCTGCTGTTGGGACGGAGAGCGCCCGACGCCGTCATCCGCTCCAGGCGCGATTGGACCGTCCCTCGCGCCAGGCCCAGCCGCTGGGCCAGCACCATGATGGGGACGCGCGGGTCCTCGTCCAGGGCATTGAGGATGCGCTTGTCCGTGGCGTCCAATTGCTGCAATCTGATCAGTTCCTGTCGGTTCGCGTGCCAACTACTAGTCAGATCGACCAATGAAGTGCCTGCCAGTTGTGCCAACTGTATGGCGTCTGCTCAAATTGTGGCAACAAGGGCTGAGGCTACCGCCGAATCCCGCAGGCTACAGGAACCCCGGCACACCACCCGGCAACTGGACACCACCTCCCGCAAGGAGGACGCCGCTGATTGAAACTTGTTCACACCACGGTGCATTCTGCACACACGGCAAGAGCCCCTGAGCCACCGACGTCGGATCCTTCGAAGTCTTCGGTAGCT
Organism: Pseudarthrobacter sp. KH_020_B; assembly: GCF_057840185.1. NCBI lineage: Bacteria > Bacillati > Actinomycetota > Actinomycetes > Micrococcales > Micrococcaceae > Pseudarthrobacter > Pseudarthrobacter sp. KH_020_B. The sequence continues at coordinate 4,628,337 of NZ_CM174506.1, read as the reverse complement.
GAGGGGCTCTTGTGCTGTCCCGCTTAGGGGCTGCCCGGCTTAGGGTTGATCCATGACCCCAGCCGGCCGCTTTGCCCCCAGCCCCTCCGGCGAACTCCACGTAGGAAACCTCCGCACCGCGATGCTCGCCTGGCTGTTCGCCCGGTCCACCGGCCGCGACTTCCTGCTGCGCGTCGAGGACCTTGACCGGGCGCGGGCCGGCGCCGAGGCGAAGCAGCTCCGCGATCTGGAGGCCGTGGGCCTGACGTGGGACGGCGCCGTCGTGCGCCAGACGGACCGCGGAGCTGTCTACGCCGAAGCGATCGGGCAGCTGGCTGCCGCAGGCCTCACCTACGAATGCTTCTGCACCCGCCGCGAAATCCAGGAGGCGCCGTCCGCGCCGCACGCGCCGCAGGGCGCCTATCCGGGCACCTGCCGGGACCTCGATCCTGCAGAGCTGGAGTTCAAACGCTCCACCCGGCCGGCCGCCCTCCGGCTCCGCGCCGAGGTGTCGGAGTACACGGTGCGCGATCTGCTGCACGGCGATTTCACCGGGGTGGTGGACGATTTTGTCCTCCGCCGCAACGACGGTGTGACCGCCTATAACCTGGCGGTTGTGGTGGACGACGCCGCACAGGGCATCGACCAGGTGGTGCGGGGCGATGACCTGCTGCCGTCCACGCCCAGGCAGGCGTATCTCGCGTCGTTGCTGAACATTCCCATTCCGGAATATGCCCACGTCCCGTTGGTGGTGAATTCCGACGGCGCCCGGCTGGCCAAGCGCGACGGTGCCGTGACGCTGGCCGATCTCGCCCTCGTGGGCGTTTCAGCAGCTGACGTGCGGAACCTCATCCTGCATTCCCTGGGGCTGCCGGCCGGGACGTTGGAACATGCACTCGCGGCATTCCAGCCGGTTACTCTTCCGCGTGAAGCGTGGGTCTGGGCCGGCCCCTAAGCAGCGCGCGAACGGACACTTGCGGCCCCGCCGACGTGAGGCCACCTGCGGCCCTGCGCGTAGGCTGAACCTATGTCGGAACCCGAATTCACTGAAGCGAAAATCCCTCAACCGCGATTCACTGTCGAGACTGCGAGAGTCCTGGCCGAGGTGGCGCATAACCGGCAGAAGGACAAGCTCAAGCGGCCCTACCGTGACCATGTGATCGCGGTTGGTGACGCCCTGGCAGATTGCGACGACGATATCCGAATTGCCGGTTACCTTCATGACATTGCCGAGGACACTCCCATCACGCGGCAAGCACTGCTGGACATGGGCGTATCCGAGCGGGCCGTCGACATCATCGAGCGGGTCACCAACCGGCTGCACGATAATCCGGATGACTACCAGGCCGGCATGCACTTCATTGCCGAGGACCACGACGCAGCGTTGGTGAAGATCGCGGACAACGCCCACAATTCCCTGCCAGAGCGGGTCAGGGCTCTCGCCGCGAAGTGGCCGGACAAGCCGCCTGTCACCAAGTACCGCGATGCCCGCCCGGTGCTGTACGCCGCCGTCGACGTTGAGGAAGTCCGCAAGATCCTGGCACGGGTTAATCCGTGGCTCCTGAAGGAGTTGGACGACAGGCTCGACGAGGAAGACGACACGGACTACGAGAACCTGACGTACGAAGACACTCCGGTGGGTGGGCCTGCTCCGGGATTCGAGTCTGCCCCGGTAGGCGAGCCTGTCGAGACCTTGGAAAAGGCGGACGCCGCTACGGTCGAGGAGAAGTAGCCTCGGCTTCGAATTTCGCCAACGCAGCGTTCACGCGCTCAGCGCCGCGCCGCTCATCGATGACAATCGAAGCGCCCAACGCCAAAACGATGACCAGCAGGCATATCGGGACCGAAACCCCTGCTGCCGCCAGGCCGATGGACCCGGCGCGCTCCAGGGCGGAGATGGCTGTGTGACAAGGTTAGCCGGTGCTGCCTGTGGGGGACTAACCGAGGACTAACCGCGTTGCCAGGCCGCCTGACCGACGCCGCATAAAGGCGTCAACGTGCCGCGCGGTTGGGGAGTGGCTGCGCTGACAACCAGAGAAAGTCAGCTACTGACAGAGGAGGCTCCGGTTCTTTGAGGGCTGACCGCAGCTGGGCCCACGCTGGCGAGCGGTCTGCTGGGAGCACACATTCGGGCAGAGTGCTTTCGGGCAGCGTGTCGTCAGGCAGTGCAGAGCCAGGTTCCTGGTGACTTAGCACTTCTAACATCCGGGGTGGCCAGTGGGGTGGTTCCCAGTCGGGGTGTTCGCTTTGGTAGTGGCGTCCGGACGGTGATATCCAGCCGGATGGTTCGTTCTTGGTGGCTGCTGTGGGTGTCCAGCCGCTGGCGTGTCTGAGTCTGTGATGCCGGGGACATGGCGAACCGAGATTTGAGATGCCGGTGGTGCCGCCGTGGGCCCAGGCGAGGAGGTGGTCGGCTTCGTTGTCGAGGGAGTGGTTACTGCAGCCGGGGAACGGGCATTTCCCGTCCCGTAGCCGGAGCCATTGGCGTTGGGCTTTCGTGACGCGGTAGCTGGTCCGGCCGATCTCCAGGGGAGCGCCGTCTCGGGGGTCGATCAGGACCCGGTGGAAGGACTCGGCGCCGTCGGCGATCAGGTGCCGGGCCATGGACGGCGGGATCGGGCCGTATCCGTCGAGCATTGCGGGCTCCTCAGTGAGGCCCAGCAGCGACAGCACCGGAACCATGACCAGCACCTGCGCCCGCGGCGAGGGAACGCCGTCACCCACGCCGTCGGGTTGCCCGCCGGGGCTGGCACCGGTTCCGCCGGACGTGCTGTTGTTGGTGAGGAGCCAGGTGGCGGTGATGTCTGCGCGGAGTTGGGTGAGGGTCCGCCCTTCGTCCGGGCCTTGGAGGGCGCGGGCTGTGGTAGTGGTGCGGTCCCAGATCCCCGCGGCCTGGTCGGCGGGGAGGTAGGCGGAGAGCCAGGCCATCCCGTCGCGGTCCGGGGCGTACTCCACCCGTCGATCGGCAATGCTCCGCGTGTGGCGTTTTTCGATGCTGATGGGGTGGTGGCGTTCGCGCCAGGTGCGGGCCTTGTGCCGGAACCGGCCGGGGATCAGCTCACCGGCCGGCCCACGTGCCGGATTCTCGACCTTGGGGTCCAGGAAATGCGCCTCCATCGCCTGCGCCCCGGCGGGTTTGAGGTTACTGGTTTCGTCGACCATGATCCGGGCGTGCTGCCACGAAATCGTCCCGGCCTGCAACGCGGACAGGGTCAGCGGCAGGGCGGTGGTCAGTGCATGCGCTTCGGCGAGCAGGGCACCCGCGGAGGGTTCGCTGACCGTCAGGGCACACGCCACCTCAGCAACGACAGCCATCTCCTGACCCCTGTGGTCCTGCGGCGACACACAAGGACCCGCCAGGGCCTCGGCAGCGGTGCTGTACCCGGCGGCCAGCCAGACCTTCAGGGCGGCACTTTTCGCGTCCAACCGGGCGATCTCGGCCAGCCCATCCAGGAAACCATCCGCCACCCGACGCAACGGATCAGCCTCCGAGGAACCGGAGGAATCGGTCCCGCCGCGGAGCGCAACCGCCAGCCCGGCAAAGGACGCCGAAAGGGCCTCCGCCGTCGCCACAGCTGCTCTGCTATCCATACTCAAATCATCCCCGGAGGGTCTGACAATAACGGCGAGGCTGAACGCCTATGTGCATATCCCTGATCACTCGGACTTCAAGGTTGCCATCCGAACCTCCAGCCGCGTCGCTGCAGGGACTCATGTGTCCCTTCGCGCCGTCGCAGCTGGAGTGGCGGGGGCTTAAGTGTCCGTTCGCGCTGGAGTGCCGCGGGTTTAGACCCGCCCCAACGCGTCGATGTCCTCCAGGAAGTCCTGGTGGACCTCGGCGCTCACGGTGGTCCGCGTCTCGCCGATCGCGTCGAGGTAGTCCTGCGTGCACGGTCCCTTCCGGACCGCCTCGCGGACTGAAACGCTGCCCCCGGAAGCCGCGCCGCCGTCGTCGTACACTGCCTTTTCCAGCGCCCGCTGGGAGGCGCTGCGGGCGGCGTACTCAATGTCCGCGGGGGAGAAACCCTCGGTCCGTTCCACCAGGAGCTCCACGTCCACATCGTCCACCACGGTGGCCGGGATGAAGCGCTGCCACATGGCTTCGCGGGCCTGGCGGTCCGGGAGGCCGATGGGGATGACGTAGTCGAACCGGCCGTGGCGCAGGAAGGCGGTGTCCAGCGCGCGGATGAAGTTCGTGGCGCACACCAGCAGGCGGCCGGGCTGTTCGCGGAACGCCGGGATGATCTTCAGGAGTTCGTTGGTGACGCCCTGCAGGGGCGACGGCGGTTCACCCGAGCGCTGGGAGGCGATCTCTTCAACCTCGTCGATGAACACCACGCAGTGCTCCAGCTCCGCGATCTCCAGGAACGTTTCGCGCAGGGCGCCGGCGAGGCCCTTGGGATCGGAGGCCAGCCGGGACGGGAAAACCTCCACGAAAGGCCACTCAAGCCGGGACGCGATGGCCTTCGCGAAGGTGGTTTTGCCGGTGCCGGGAGGGCCAAACAGCACCACGGCGCGCGGCGGCACCACACCGTATTCATCGGCGAGGTCGGCCTCCGCCAAGGGCAGGACCAGCCGGCGCTCCAGCAGCTCCTTTTCCATGCGCATGCCGGCCACGTTTTCCCACAGGTCCCGCGCCAGGACTCGGCCGCCCAGCTGGCCCAGCGCCCCCAGTTCCTGCCGCTGGACGGGGATGGTCCGCTCGAAATAGCGCAGGTTCTTCTTGAGCGCGAAGCCGCGGCTGAGGAACGCCTCCACCCGGGTCTCCGCTTCCGGCATCAGCGCGGAGAGCTTGTTGAGGCCGTGCGGGGCCATGCGGTTTTCGACGGCGGCGAGCAGCGAGGTGCCAATCCCGCGCCCGCGGTATTCAGGGAGTGTGGCCAGGAAGACGATCCAGCCCTGGTCATGCGCGGCGCGTCCGACGGCGGCGCCCACCACCATGTCGCCCTGAACCGCCACCACCGCGTGGTCCTTCTCGCAGGATGCCAGCACCTCGGAGAGGGCATAGACGGGCTCCACATCAGTGGCCTTGAGCGACTCCCAGAGGTGCAGGATCCCGTCCAGGTCTGCTGAATGGAAATCCCTGATGCGCCAGTTGGTCATGCCGTGTCTCCCGGGTGGTTCGTCATTGAACGGGTCATTGAGCTTCGTCTTGGACTGCAAAGTGCGCGGTGAGGCGCTCTGCTGAGCATAGGCGATCGGCCCGCGGCGAAGGGTTGCGGGAGCGTTGCATTACAAGAAGTACGACGGCGGCACCTGGGGTTCCGTGTCTACAGAACCGGGTGCCGCCGTCGGGCGTCACTGGCTGGCCGTTGGGGCGCTACTTCTTGAACGTCTCCGCCGGCGCGTTGGCGACGACGGGGGCTGTACCCGTGAAGCCTTCGCGGGTCTCGGCGATCTCACGGATCCGCTGGCGGCACGCATACCAGCCGAACACCATCAGCACGGAGGCGATGGCCGTGACCAGCATGGTGAGCGGGGATTCGATGAACACCATCACCAGCACGCCCACGAGGAAGAGCAGCGAGAGGTAGCCGGTGTACGGGGCGCCGAACATGCGGAACGACGGGCGCTTGAGCCAGCCTTTGTTTGCCCAGCGGTGGAGCTGGATCTGGCAGAGCACAATGGTTGCCCACGTCATGATGATGCCGACGGACGCGACGTTCAGCACGATCTCGAAGGCCTGTGCGGGCACCAGGTAGTTCAGCGGGACACCCAGCAGGGACACTCCGGCGGTGATGGCGATGCCGCCGTAGGGGACGCCGGCCTTGTTCATGCGGCCCGCGAACTTCGGGGCGGAACCGTTCACGGACATCGAGCGGAGTATGCGTCCGGTGGAATATAAGCCGGCGTTGAGTGAGGAGAGCGCGGCGGTGAGCACCACCAGGTTCATGATCACGTCCACACCCTGGATGCCGATGGAGCCGAAGAACGTCACAAACGGGCTGACGCCCTTTTCGTAGGACGTGTAAGGCAGCAGGAGGGCGAGCAGGATGACGGAGCCGACGTAGAAGACCGCGATCCGGAAGACCACGGAGTTGATGGCCTTGGGCATGATCTTTTCCGGGTTCTGGGTCTCGCCGGCGGCCGTGCCCACGAGTTCAATGGAGGCGTAGGCGAACAGGACGCCCTGCATCAGGATGATCATGGGGAGCAGGCCGTTGGGGAAGACGCCGCCGTTGTCCGAAAGGAGGCTGAGGCCCACCGGCTGGCCGTCCACGGGGGTGCCGAAGATGACGAAGTAGGTGCCCACCACGAGGAAGACCACCAGCGCGGCCACCTTGATCAGGGCGAACCAGAATTCCATCTCGCCGAAGACCTTGACCGAGACCAGGTTCAGGGCGAGGACCACGACCAGGGCGATCAGGGCCCAGGCCCACTGCGGGACGGCCGCCATCCAGGGAATGTAGTTGCCGAAGAAGTTCATGTACAGCGCGGCCGCGGTGATGTCCACGATGGTGGTGGTCGCCCAGTTGATCCAGTAGAACCAGCCGGAAACAAACGCGGCCTTCTCGCCGAAGAACTCGCGGGCGTAGGAAACAAACGAGCCCGACGACGGCCGGTGCAGCACCAGTTCGCCCAGCGCCCGCAGGATGAGGAACGCGAAGAAACCGCAGACGGCGTAGGCGATGACCAGCGACGGGCCGGCGGCGTTGAGGCGGCCGCCTGCGCCGAGGAACAGGCCGGTGCCTATTGCGCCGCCGATGGCGATCATTTGGATCTGCCGCGGTTTGAGGTTCTTGTGGTAGCCCTTGTCCTCCGCGTGGAGGGCACTTTCGGTGGCGTGCGCTTGGGGCGGGACCGTGTGGTCCGTGATGGGGGATTGTGTCATGGAGGTGTCCTTACGGGGCTTCGTTGTCGGGTTTGGACAGAAAATGGGTGGCATGGAGGAGCCCGACTGTGCGGCCGCCTCCCAGGACAGTCGCGGTGGCGATGCCGGCGAGCGGCGCGGTGTCCACGCCGAGGGACTCCAGCACGTGGACGGTGGCGGGCATCCGGGCGCGGTCGCCGCCGTCGGAAATTTTCACGGCAACTGCGCGGCCATCCGGCAGGCCGACGAGCTGCACACCTTCAAAGCCGTCCTTCGCCACCGAGCCGGGGAGTAGCCGCATCAGCGCGGTGACGTCCCGGCGCTCGCCGGCCACCATGCCCGGGTGTTGCCTCATGGCGAGCCCGACGGCGGCTTCCGCCGGCAGCGGGGCGGTCCCGCCGTCGTCGGAGGTGCTGACGGTGGTAATCGCTGCGGCGGCGGCCGCGATGGCACCGAACGCGAGGGCCATGCCGCGGAGGGTGAGGGCGAAGAGGGGTGTCCCGCAGCCGTCCGTGCTGCGGGCGAAGGGCTCCTCGCCGGTCAGTTCGGAGACGGTGGCCGCGATCAGTTGCTGCAGCGGGTGGGACGGGTCGAGGTAACCCTTGACCGGCCAGCCGTTGATGACGCACGTGGCGGCCATGGCGGCGTGCTTGCCGGAGCAGTTCTGGGTCAGCTGCGTGGCGAGGAAGCCGGTGCGCAGCCAGTCCTCGCGCTCGCTGCTGCCGTAGGGCAGGTCGGTGCTGTTCTCGAGGTCGCCCACGGCAAGCCCGTGCATGGCGAGGATGCGTTGGGTGCCGCCGCGGTGTTTGGCTCCGCCGGAGTGGCTGGCTGCGGTCAGGGCGAGCAGGTCGGCGGGGAGGTTCAGGCCGGCGCGGACCATGGCCACGGCCTGCAGGGGCTTGAGGGAAGAGCGCGGGTAGAACGGGGCCAGGGGGTCGCCTGCTGTCGCCAGGATGGAGCCATCGGGTGCGGTGGCGATGGCCGAGCCGTAGTGGACACTCTCCACCAGGCCGTCACGGGTGGCGGCCACCAGGGGTGCGTGCTGCGGGAGCGTCCCGGCCTCGGTGGCGGTCCGGGAGCCGCTTGCGGCGGTGCCGGGGGGCGCAGTCTGGGCAGCGGAAAGGGCAGGGGCTGGCATGGAGTCCTAGGGCTACTTGTTAAGGATGGATTCGAGGGCAACGCCTACGGCGCGGAGGTGTTCGGCCATGGCCTTGCTTGCGGCTTCGGCGGAGCCGGCCTCGATGGCGGCGAGGATCTGCTGGTGCTCAGTGTCCGATGCGTGCTGGCGGTCGGCCACCATGTTCAGGGTTTCCGACTGGTGGGCTTGCGCGTCCCTGATCTCCGCGACGACACTTTCGAACACCTTGTTGCCGCTGGCGCGGGCGATGGCGGCGTGGAAGCTGGAGTCCAGGGCAACCCAGGATTCGGGGTCCGTTTCCGTGGTCATGGCGGCGACGATGTGCCGCAGCGTCTCGAGTTCCTCATCGGTCCGGCGCTGCGCTGCCAGTCCTGCGGCCGGAACTTCGATGTGCGGGCGGGCCTCGGTGAGGTCCCGAGCGGAGTACTGCCCGAGGGTCAGGTCATTGGCAACCTTGTTGGACACCACAAACGTGCCCTTGCCGGTCTTGGTGACGGTCAGCCCCAGAGCGGTGCAGGAGCGGAGGGCTTCGCGGATGACCGAGCGGCTGACCCCGTACTGCTGGGAAAGGGTGGCCTCGGAGCTGAGCTTTCCGCCCACCGGCACCTGGCCGGATTCGATGTCGGAACGGATGGCGTTGAACACCGCCTCGGCAGCGCTGAGGCGGGCCAGGGGCTGGGCTCCGGGAGGCTGCTCGCGAATGGATTCCGCAGGCTGTCCTACTGTCCGGCTGTCTGACAGGTTCACCCCTAAAATATGGCACTAGTCACACGCCGTGTCAACCGGGTGCTGACCGACCGGCAATACGGGCGAGCTCGCCCGAGGAGGAGTAGGTCATCTTCCTCGGGCGAGCTCCGCCACCGTGCATCAGCCGCGGATCAGTGGATGCGCTCCCTGGTCTCCGCAGTCACAGGGGCAAGGGCGTAAAAGGGAGTGCAGCCGGTCCTTGTCCCGGGGGAAATGTTGGAGCGGACCAGCGAATCGGCCTCAAGCGCAGCCAGGTGGTGGCGGACCTTGTCCTTGGAGGACCCGACGGCATTGCTGATGTCGGACACCTTGCTCGCTCCGTTGCTGGCGAGATAATCGAAGATCCTCGACCGGACATCACGGGGACGGTCTGCGTGTTCGGGGAACCTGAATGAATGAACCATTTCTAATGCCTTCCGGGGTGTGACTCGATCAGTGCATTGCTGGAGCGGGGGCGCGGGCTTCTTCTGCGTCCTCAGCCGGGAGCCCGGTGGCGGCGGGCCCCGTGGCGTCGGGCATAGCGTCGTCGTGCTTCCTTCCGATGACGGCGGTGGCGATGGCGTTTCCGAGGATGTTGGTGGCGGTGCGCCCCATGTCCAGCAGTTGGTCCACTACCAGCAGGACCGCGATACCGGCGGCCGGGACCCCGAAGCCGGGGATGACGGCAGCAACCACCACAAGTGAACCCCGTGGCACGCCGGCCATGCCTTTGCTGCTGAGCAGGAGCATGGCCGTCATGGCGATCTGCTGGCCCAGATCCATATCGATACCGTAGGCGTTGATGAGGAAGACCGAAGCGAAGGTCATGTACATCATGGAACCGTCAACATTGAACGAGTACCCCAGCGGCAGCACGAAGCCGGTGGTGCGCTTTTCGATGCCGAACTTGGTCAGGCCTTCGATGAGTTTGGGCAGCGCCGCTTCGCTGCTGGACGTGGCGAACGCTATGACCATGGGTTCGCGGACCATTCGCACCAGGCGGAAGGCCGCCCGGCCGAGGAAGGCCGTGGCGACGGCGATCATAACGACCCACAGGGCCGAGAGCGAAACATAGAAACCGCCGATGAATGAGGCGTAGGTGGCGAACGCGTCGAGGCCCTTCGCCGTGAATGCCGAGGCGATTCCGGCGAAAACGCCCACCGGGGCTGCCAGCATCACATAGCCGGTGACCTTCAACATGACCTTCATCAGTTCGTCGATCGCGTCAGCGATGGAGGAGTGGCCCTTTTTCCGGAGGTTCAGCAGGGCGATGCCGAAAAGCGCGCCGAACACCAGGATCTGGAGCGGGTTGTTCGTGGTCAGGGCCGAGAAGACGCTGGTGGGGATGATGTTGGTGATAAAAGCCTGGAAGTCGAGCGGCTTGGACTCCAGCCCGGCATCACCGGTGGGCACGAGGTGAAGGCCTGAGCCCACGTTGAGCAGGTGGGCCATGATGAAGCCAAAGGCGCCCACCAGGACTGAGGCGGAGAGGAACCAGACCATCGAACGGCCGAAGAGCTTTCCCACACCCGCTGATTTCGCAGCTCCGGCGATGCCGGAGACCAGGGTGGCGAAGATCAGCGGGGCAATGATCATCTTGATCAGGTTCAGGAACATGTGTGTCACCGTGTCGAAGACGGCAACGAAGGCGTCCCGCACATCCGCGGGGAGAAGCCAGTGGAACACCAGGCCGCTGATGATTCCCATCAGGAGCGAGGCCAGGATCCATTTCGTTGATTTGTTTTTCAAAGTCAGTCCTTTGATAGATGCCGAGATTCAGCCCTCTGGAAGGGTCCTCGTCTTTGAGCCTTGAGCCCCGGCGGGATTTTGGGCACAACGATGTGCCCCGGATCAGGATGGTGATCGGAGGGACGTGCGGGTGGAACTACTTACTGAGGTTGGCCAGGCGTTCGGGGCTGAGGAGTTCCTGGAGCTGGGCGGCGGTGAGCAGGCCGTGTTCGAGCACGAGCTCGGCCACACCCTTGCCGGTGGCGAGAGCCTCCTGCGCGATGGCTGTGGCGGTGGCGTAGCCAAGGTGGGGGTTCAGGGCGGTGACCAGGCCGATTGACTGTTCCACGGTGAGCCGGAGGTGCTCGGTGTTGGCGGTGATGCCCCGGACGCAGCGTGCCGTGAGGGTGCGGCAGGCTGCTTCGAGGTGGGAGATGCTCTTGTGGAGGCTGTGGACAATGATGGGTTCGAAGGCGTTGAGCTGGAGCTGCCCGGCCTCGGCGGCCATGGTGATGGTGACGTCGTTGCCGATGACCTCGTAGGCCACCTGGCTGACCACTTCCGGGATGACCGGGTTGATCTTGCCCGGCATGATCGAGGAACCGGACTGGACGGCGGGCAGGTTGATCTCGCCGAAGCCGGCACGGGGGCCGGAGGAGAGCAGGCGGAGGTCGTTGCAGATCTTGGAGAGCTTCACGGCCACGCGCTTGAGGACGCCGGACAGGTGCACGAAGGCGCCCACGTCCTGGGTGGCTTCGATGAGGTCGACGGCGGTGACCAGGGGGAGCCCGGTGACCTCGGCCAGGTGCCGGCAGGCTGCCTCCGCGTAGCCGGCGGGGGCGTTCAGGCCGGTGCCGATGGCGGTGGCGCCGAGGTTGATTTCGTGGATGAGCAGTTCCGCCTCGGCCAGGCGCAGCCGGTCCTCGCCGATGGTGATGGCGTACGTACCGAACTCCTGGCCCAGCGTCATGGGGACGGCGTCCTGCAGCTGCGTGCGGCCCATCTTCACCACGGTGCGGAATTCCAGTGCCTTGGCGGCGAAGGCCTCTTCGAGTTCAGCCAGCGCGTCCAGCAGTTCCCGGCCGGCGAAGATGGTGCCCAGTTTCACGGCGGTGGGGTAGACATCGTTGGTGGACTGGCTGAGGTTCACGTGGTCGTTGGGGTGCAGGCGGGCGTAGTCGCCTTTGGGGTGGCCGAGGATTTCGAGGGCACGGTTGGCGATGACCTCGTTGGCGTTCATGTTTGACGAGGTTCCGGCGCCGCCCTGGATCACGTCCACCACGAACTGCTCGCAGAGCTGGCCGTTCATCACGTCGGTGCACGACTGCTCGATCGCCTGGCCGCGTTCGGCGTCCAGCAGTCCCAGCTCGCGGTTGGTGCGGGCGGCGGCGAGCTTCACGGCGGCCAGTCCCCGGACCAGGTGCATGTTGGAGGACAGCGGCTGCCCCGTGATGGGGAAGTTTTCCACGGCCCGGAGCGTGTGGACGCCCCAGTAGGCGTTCGCGGGGACATCGCGGTCACCCAGGAGGTCATGCTCGGACCGGGTCTCGGTTACGGCATCAATGGCGGTCTGGCTGGTGGTCATTCTGGTCCTCAGAGGGCTTCGTTGGCGGGCTTGGACGGAATACGTTCAGTGTGTGCGGGAGGCACGTTTGAGCGGCACCACAGAGTAGGCGGGCAGCGAACAGTATGGCGGGATAGCCGGCACACTCAGGAGGAGGGCGGGCAGGTCGGGGGACTTAGGGGCCGGTGGACTAAGGGATGAGGCCGGACGGCGTCTTTCCTCCGGGGACAACAGTGCTCAAAGCGCATTCCACGCCATGCAAGTGCTGGGTCATCGCTTCGCGTGCACCTTCTACCGAGCCGCTCTCGATGGCTTCGAAGATGCGGGCATGTTCTTCACCGGACTCGGCTCGCCGGTCCGCCACGAGGTTGAGCGTGTTCGACTGGTTCGCCATTGCATCGACAATGTCGGACAAAAACTGTTCAAAGACGCCGTTTCCGCTGCACCGGGCGATTGTGGCATGGAACTCGGTGTTCAGGAGCACCCACTGCTGCAGATCATCCGCGCGGGACATCTCCTGGAGAATTTCCCGAAGTGCCTCCACATCTTCGTTGCTGCGTCGCTCGGCGGCAAGGCCCGCTGCAGGAACTTCGATGTGCGGCCGCGCCTCTACCAGGGCGCGGGCGGAATATTTGCCGAGCTTAAGGTCAGGGGCAACCCGGTCAGCGATGACGAACGTGCCCTTGCCGGTGTGCGTGGCGGTGAGCCCGAGTGCGGTGCATGAACGCAGGGCTTCCCGGACCATCGTGCGGCTCACGCCGTACTGCTTGGCCAGCGAAGTTTCCGAGTCAAGACGGGTACCGACGGGAATCTTGCCGCCTTCGATGGCCCCCCGGAGTGAGGCGAAGACGGCTTCGGCAGCGCCCACCCGCACCACGCGATCTTGTCTAGCTGTCCAGCTGTCCAACAGGTCCATGTGACGACTATGGCACTTGTCACTAAGTGGTGTCAAGGTGCGCGCCACGGCTTGCGGCGGGGGTGGTGGGGTCCACTCGCTTGCCGGTACGTTCGTGCCGGTCTGCACCTGTTCAATCTTCCGCACCCGGAGTAGGCTCGCAATTGTCAGCAAAACGGAACGATCGTACCCATTGGAGCGCCCATGGAAGAAGCCTTCACCGAGTTGCTGGCCACTGACGTCCGCTCGCGGCGCATATCGCTGGGCCTGACCCAACAGGACCTCGCCGACATGGCCGGCGTCTCCGAGCGCTTCGTCAGGTTCGTCGAGCAGGGCAAGCCAAGCGTCCAGCTGGATTCCCTGTTGGCCGTCCTGGACACGCTGGGCCTGGAGCTCCGGCTCACCACCAGGACCGGCAAGGGTGCACGGGCGCTCGCAGGCCACGCCAGTAGCCAGGAAACTCAGCGATGAGGCACCGCATCGCCGACATCTATAAGGCCGGGGTGCTCGCCGCGCGGCTTGAACGGCACGACGGCGGCACCCGGTTCAGCTACGTGCCGGCGTACCTCGCTTCGGGGGGACCCGCCGTCGCCAGTTCCCTGCCGCTCACCGCCGCGCCCGTCGATTCAGCGGCGGGGGCGGCGCCGCCCTATTTCACCGGCCTCCTGCCGGAGGGCCGCCGGCTCAACGCGCTGCGGCGCTCCATCAAGACCAGTGCCGACGACGACCTGTCCCTTCTCATCGCCGCCGGCGGGAACCCGGTGGGCGACGTCCAGATCGTGGGCCATGGGGAGTCGCTGGATCCGGACGAGCACGCAGTCCAGCTGGATCCCAAGCTTCCGGTTGACTTCGACAAGTTGCTCGGTGATCCGGACCTGATCGACCCCGTGGCGCTTGCCGGTGTGCAGGACAAGTTGTCCGCCGGCATGATCTCGCTCCCCGTGGCCAGCGCCGGCAGGCGGTTCATCCTCAAACTCAACGCCCCCGAATTCCCTCATGTGGTGGAGAACGAGCTGGTGATGTTCCGGTATGCGGCCAGGCTGCGGATTCCGCTGAGCCGGGTCCGGCTGATCCGGGACGTCGCGGGCCGGCCCGGGCTTCTCGTGGAGCGCTTCGACAGGGTGCCCGTCCCCGGCGGCGGGCCCGACGACGTCCGGCGGCTGGCGGTGGAGGACGGGGCCCAGGTCCTGAAGCTTTACCCGGCGGACAAGTACAACGTGGCTTATGGCCAGGTCTGCCATGCTCTGGCCGACTACTGCTCGGCGCCTCTCCCGGCACTCCGGAACCTGGCCATCCAGGGGGCGTTTGCGTGGCTGAGCGGCAACGGGGACCTGCACGCCAAGAACGTTTCCATGGTCCAGCAGCCGCATGGCGAGTGGACCATCGCCCCGGCCTACGACATCCCCTCCACAGTGGTCTACGGGGACAAGACGTTGGCGCTGACCCTGAGCGGAAAGCGGAGCGGGATCTCGCGCCGGCACTTTCTGGGCTGGGCGAAGAATCTGGGGCTGAGTGACCGCACGGCTGCCCAGGTGCTGGAGCTCGCGCTGAAGGCGTCAGGTCCGCTGATCGCCGATCTGGAGGCGGGCACCGCGTTTGCCGCGCTCGGAGGTCCGGCGAAGAACGACGACGGCGGCTCGCCGTTCCCTGGCATGGTCACCAGGGCGTGGGTGAAGGAGCTGAAACACCGGCGGAGGCTGCTGGAGGGGTGAAGTTTTCGGACCACTTGAGGACTCGCAGGGCCCGGAGGGTATTCCAGCGGCTTGGGCGTCCGTCGCCGTCTTCCAAGGCGAAATGGATCCGTCCGGGATGGGTGTTCTCCAACGGCCACGTGCCGTCTGGCTGCCGTTTCGAGCGCACCACCTCGATCGCCTCCGCGATGCGTTCGTCCGGCACGCTGCCTCCGGCCCGGAAGTACTCGAGGCCGCGGAGAACGTCGTAGTACCAGCGGGTCGGATAGGAAAACTTCAACCAATTCTCGTTGATCAATTTGCCAGTGCTCTTGCGCCGGAGCAGGCCGCGCTCCAGCAGATATTCTTCGCCGCGTTGCCGGGCTGAGCCGGAGGCCGGTGTCCCGCCGGTGGCGCTCTCGTATTCCAGGAGGCCTTCAAGGACGTTGATGGTGGACCCGAAGGATGACCGCGTGGATCCTCGTTCTGCCTCACAGTTCCAGCCGCCGTCGGCCAGCTGATCATCCAGCAGCCGCGTCACCACGCCGTCGACGTTCTGCCCGAAGTAGGCTCCCAGCGTGACGACCATTCCGTTGATGCATGGCTCCGCCTCGCCGTCGAAGAAGGGCTGGCCGCCTTCTTCCCAGCGGCTGTTCCGGCGGACGAGGCTGATTGCATGGCCGGCCTCCCCGCCGTCCGGTTCGAGTCCGAACTCGCGGAGGAGCAGCAGGCTGTAGGTGGTGGCGGTCCAAGGCTGGTCTTCCTCGGAGTCGGACGGTGACGGGTAGTACGTGCCACCGTCCCACTGCCCGTCCTCGCCCTGCAGCGAGAGCATCCGGGTTCCCCAGCCTTCGGTAGCCACGCGGGCCCGTTCGGCGTTGATGTCCTCCGCCGGAGCGTCAGCAAGGTCGCGGAGGACCTGCCAGCGGATCGAGGGGTCGGAGTCGAGCAGCCAGTCGAGTACGTCCATCGCTCAACCCTAGGGTTCCGTCGGGAAGAGAACTAGAGATGCTGGATGCCTGCCCGCTGCATGGCGTCCTTGTAGACGTCCACGCTCTTGGCGAGGAGATCCTCCTGCTTCGCTTCAGAAACAGCAAAGGCCCGCCCGCCGAGCGCGCTGGCCTTATAGATCTTGATGCCGCTGTTCTTCAGGGAAGAATGGTAAGTCTTCTCGAAGAGGGTGAGGAACGTGGAGGCGTCCGTGCCGTGGGCAATGACTGCGGAGACCCGGCGGTTGATCTTCAGGAACTGCCGGAAGGGCCGCAGGCCGTCAGTCTTCTCCTGGACGTTCAGCGCCGATGGAAGCTCCGGATCCCGCACCCACGGGTACGCGTTCCACGGCATCACGTAGCGCGGGTCAAGCTCGGCAAGTTCGTAAATCTGGGTTGCCCGGCGGGCGGCTTCGTCGTCGTTGAAATGCGAGACGAAGCCCGATTCGGTGCCCTTGCCGGGACTGACGTGGAGGCTGACGATCCGGCATTCGTCCTCATCGTGCACGGGGTCGATGTACGGGACGACGGACCCTGGCTTCTTTTCCATCAGTTCATCGCAGAGCTGCGTTACCGCCGCGATGTTTGGTTCCTGTAGCAGGGCCTTTTTGTCGTCCCAGTCAATCGTCACGATCTCTCCCTCAGCAGCACGGCGTCCAGAAACAGGCGTCTAGACCCACTCTACGCTTTTGGACGTTTAGGTGCGCAGTGCAAAGTTGGCTCCGGACCGGTGCCTGGCCGGGTAACGTCATCTTGATGAACAGGAAAACGCTCAAGTCCGACGGTTTCGCCGGCTTCCGGAGCTTCGACAGCCTTGAGATCATGAGGGTTCCGCAGGGCACCGGCGTGTTCGCCGTTCTTCGGCCGAATGAGTTCGAGCCGCACTTCCTGAAAATGAGCGCCGCCGGGACCTTCAAGAAAAAGAATCCCACCCTGCCTGCGGAAGCCATCCTGGCTGAATGGGTGGACGGCGCGGACATTCTTTATGTCGGCAAAGCCGGGCCGGGAAGCAAGGGCAACCGCGGCCTCCGGAACCAGATCAAGGAGTTCCTGGATTTTGGGCGGGGCAGGCCGCCGGGCCATTGGGACGGCCGCCTCATCTGGCAGCTGACCCACACGGATGAACTCATCATGGCGTGGAAAGAGGTGCCGGCCGAAGAAGTGAACCAAGCCGAGGCCGCGTATCACGCAGCCTTTGTAGCGGACCACGGGCGGCTGCCGTTCGCGAATCTCGTGCAGGCGCGCGTCCGGACCTAAGAGCCTTTAAGCCGTTCCATCTCGCGGCGGTCCTTCTTAGTGGGACGCCCCGCACCGCGGTCCCGCTGGGGTAGCCCCAGTGCCGGCGCCACAGGTCTCGGCGGCGTGTGGTCGGTGAAGCAGTGCGAAGCAGCCTCTGCGCCCACGCGTTTGGCGATCAGGCGGCGGACCTCGAGCGTGCGTTCGAAGCCGGACATCCGCACCGTGACGGTGTCGCCGGTGACCAGAGTGGCCGAGGCTTTGGCCGGGCTCCCGTTCAGCCGCACATGCCCGGCCCGGCACGAAGCGGTGGCGGCCGAGCGTGTCTTGTAGGCGCGGATTGCCCAGAGCCACGCATCGATGCGGACGCTGGCGGGGGCGGACGGAAGGCTGGTCATGGCTGGCACCGAGTATACGGCGTCGGCACTTGTGGCCACACACACTGAGGTCCTGCGGGACTTCAAGCCGGAATGCATGCATTTTGCATGCACTTAGGCTAGGCTGGTTCCATGAGTGTCGCGATCACAGTGAGGAATGTCCCGGAAGAGGTGCGGGCCAAGCTGGCCGAGAAAGCAGCGAGGTCCGGAAAGTCCCTGCAGGAGTTCCTCAGCGCTGAACTCGCGGAGTTGGCCTACCGGCAAAGTCCGGTGGACTTTATCGCCGGTGTCGCCCAGCGGGTAGAGCTTGAGGGGCTGCACGTCCCCGCCGACCAGATCCTTGCGGCCAGGAATGCCGACCGTACGTGAGCCAGTTGGTGGTGGATTCATCTGCTGTGGTCTCAGCGCTCCTGGACGCTGGTTCGGAGGGAAGCTGGATCCGCGGACAGCTAGCCACGCATGAGCTCGATGCCCCGGATAGCGTGCTTGTCGAGGCCTGCAATGTGCTCAGAAGGCTGGAACTCAACGGCATCATTCCGGGCCCGGCTGCAGCGGCGGCCTTTTCGGACCTCAAGGCGTTGCCCATCAATATATGGCCATTCCATATGTTGGCTGACCGCAGTTGGGAGCTGCGCGGTTCTGTGACTTCCTACGATGCGGCATTTGTGGCGCTCGCAGAGAAACTTGATGTTCCGCTGCTGACACTGGACCGGCGCCTTGCCGCGGCGCCCGGACCCTGCTGTACCTTCCGCACCATGGCTGGTTCTAACTGAGAGCCCGCAGAGGGCCGCTCTTGGAGGGGCTTCGCCGATAATGGGCCCTGGAGCTCGGGAAATCCGGCATCCGCGTGGTCACGATTGTCACCGGCGGCATCATCGAACCCCTTCCCTCGCCTCCGACAGGGCGGGCGCCATCACGGACGCCACATTGAACATCTCCGCCGGCGCGGTTGTGGACTGCTGAAAAGTGGACTAACCAGGGTACAGCGCCCTATGCCACGAGGTTCGCGGCGGCGGTGTCCATGTGCTCACGGATTGTGTGCCGGGCCAGCGAGGCGTCGCCGGTCTCGATCGCGGTGACGATGTCGTAGTGCCGGTCCACGCTCATGTTTTTCACGCCCTTGTCCCGGCCCGCGAACATGATCGACATCCGGATGGACCCCTCCAGGGACTCCCAGGAATGCAGCAGGGTTTCATTGCCGGTCAGGCGGCACAGCGTCCGGTGAAATTCCAGGTCCGACTCGATGCGTTCCTGCAGGCTGGCCTTCTCGGCGGCGGCCATGGCCTCAATGGCGGCCCGTAGCGAGGTGATGACGTGCTGGCGGTCCGGGAGCTCGCACAGGGTTCGGGCCGCTAGAGATTCAAGGGCTGCCCGCACGGTGTAGATGTCGCGGATTTCCTTCTCATCCAGGTGCCGGACGGAAAGCCGGCCCCGGGGCCCGGGGGAGAGGAGGCCTTCCTGTTCGAGTTGGCGCAGCGCTTCCCGTAACGTGCCGCGGCTGATCTGGAGCATTTCCGACAGCTCGGTTTCCACCAGATGCCGCCCCGGCTCCAGCTCGCCGCTGGTGATGGCTGCGCGCAGTGCCGAGAGGGCCTGCTCGCGAAGGCTCTTCTTTTGCAGTCCCAGCAGCGATGCTGTTGCTCCGGCCATCGTGGTACTTCCTCAATGTCAGTGGTCAACTGTTTACAGTCGATATGTGTTAAGTGTCGATGGTACGCCAGAAGCGCGGCGCCGGCCGGGACGGCTCCGCGCTTCCGGCGAAACGCTTCTACTTCAGTTCGGCGAGGACTTTCGCGACGATTTTTTCGACGGTGAGTCCGTAGCGGTCGTGGAGGGTGGGCAGGGCGCCGGCGTCGAGGAACTCATCCGGCAGCGCCACCGGCACTACCCTCTTGCCGAGCCCCGCGGTGACGACGGCGGAAGCGACGGTTTCGAAGAGGCCGCCGGTCACGCTGTGGTTTTCCAAGGTCACGGCGAGGCGGTCGGTGTTGATTTCGGCCAGGACGGTGGCGGCGTCGAACGGTTTGATGGTGGGTGTGTGGACGACGGCGACGTCCACGTTGTGTGCCGCGAGGACTTTCGCTGCCTGCAGGGCGCGCATGGTCATCAGCCCGGAGGAGATGAAGACAACGTCGTTGCCGCCGCGCAAAACCTTGGCTTTGCCGAGCTCGAAGGTGTAGTCGTATTCGTCCAGGACCGTGGGCACGTTGCCGCGGAGCAGGCGCAGGTAGGTGGGTCCGTCGCTGGCGGCGAGTTGGGGGACGGCCTGTTCGATGTCGATCGAGTCGCAGGGGTCCACGATGGTCAGGTTGGGCATGCCGCGGAAGATGGCCATGTCCTCGGTGGCCTGGTGGCTGGGTCCGTAGCCGGTGGTAAGGCCCGGGAGCCCTCCGACGATGTTGACGTTCAGGTTGGGTTCGGCGGAATCGAGGCAGAGGAAGTCGTAGGCGCGGCGGGCGGCGAACACGGAGTAGGTGGACGCAAACGGGATCAGCCCGGTTTCGGCGAGGCCGGCGGCGGCACCGAAGAGGAGCTGTTCGGCCATCCCCACCTGGAAGAACCGTTCGGGGTAGGCCTGGGCGAAGATGTGCATGTCGGTGTATTTGCCAAGGTCCGCGGTGAGGCCCACGATTTTGTCGTTGTCCTGCGCGGCTTTGACCAGGGCGTGCCCGAACGGGGCAGCGGCGGTTTTCTGGCCGGGGTCCGCGAAGGACGCGATCATCGCCGACGTCTTCAGCTTCGGGGCTGCGGCTGGTGCTGCGGTGGTGGTGCTCATCGGGCAGCCTTTCCTTCGTATCCGGCGGTGAGCTGTTCGCGGCAGGTCTGCCATTCGTGTTCTTCGATGCGCATGAAGTGCGCCTTCTCGCGTTCCTCCAGCAGGGGGACGCCGCGTCCCACCTTGGTGTCGCAGAGGATCACGGAAGGACGGCCGACGGCGGCGGCCTGGGCGGCTGCGTTGTCGAACGCTGCGAGCAACGCGCCGACGTCGTTCCCGTCCACGCGCTGGGTGTACCAACCGAACGCTTCCCACTTTTCGGTCACGGGCTCGGTGCGGAGCACGGTGTCCGTTTTACCGTCGGCCTGCAGGGCATTGATGTCCACCATGGCTGTGAGGTTCCCGAGCTGGTGGTGGTGGGCGCCCATGGCCGCTTCCCAGGTGGAGCCTTCGTCGAGTTCGCCGTCGGAGAGGAAGTTGTAGATCCTGGCGTCGGAGGCTTGGTAGCGCAGGCCCAGGGCCATGCCGACGGCGATGGGCAGGCCGTGGCCCAGGGACCCGCCGGAGATTTCCATGCCGGGGGTGTAGGTGGACATCCCGGACATCGGCAGCCTCGAATCGTCCGAGCCATAGGTCTCGAGCTCCTCTACCGGGACGATGCCGGCTTCCGCCAGTGCGGCGTAGTGACCGATCGCATAGTGGCCGGTGGAGAGCAGGAACCGGTCACGGCCCTCCCACTCCGGGTCCCCGGCGCGGAAGCGAAGCTGGTCCGAGTACACGGCGGCCAGCATGTCCGCTGCCCCTAGGGCCTGGCCGACGTAGCCCTGGCCCTGGACTTCGCCCATGTTCAAGGCGTGGTGCCGGATCCGGTACGCCGCGGCTGAAACACTCTCAACCCGTTCTGTAGTGGTGGCCATGGCTTCTTGTATGGCGGTCATCTGAACTTCTTCTGTGGTGGTCATCAGACGGTCACGGCCTGCGGGGTGCTTTTGGTGGCCTCATCTGCCAGCTGCCGTTCGCGCCTGCCCCAGGTTTCCCGGGTAACGAGGGCGGCCCAGAGGCCGATGGCTGCGTAGAAGCTGAAGAGGAGGGCGGGGCCCATCCAGCCGAGGGCAACGAACAGCAGCGTGGTGATGAAGGGGGTGAATCCAGAGACCATGGCGGAGATCTGGTAGGCCAGTGAGGCACCGGAGGAGCGCGTCTTGGCCTGGAACAGTTCGGGGAACCATGCGCCCTGGGCGCCGGCGAGCGAGTTCTGGCAGACAGCGTAAGAGATGGCAAGGGTGGCGATGACGAAGATGAACATTCCGGTGTTCACCAGCAGGAACATAGGGATGCCGAACAGTACGGCGAAGGCTGTGGACCAGATGTAGAGTGGCCGGCGGCCGATCCTGTCCGTGAGCCGGGCCCAGGCCATCGTGGCGAAGATGCCGATGGCCGACGCGATGCAGAGGGCCACCAGGGTCTGGGTCTTGTCAGCCAGCTGCTGGGAGTGAAGGTAGGAAATCATGTAGGTGATCGATACGGCGTAACCGGCGGTCTCCGCGATGCGCAGGCCGATGCCGCGGACGATGCTGCGCCAGTCCGTCTTGATGACCTCGATGATCGGCGACTTGACGATGGAGCCGCTCTCCTTGACCTCGTCGAAGACCGGGGATTCCGGCACTTTCGAACGGATGATCAGGCCGACGGCGACGAGCACGATGCTGGCCAGGAACGGAACGCGCCAGGCGAGTTCGCCGCCCAGATTCACGCTGACAAGGAAAACGAGGTTTGCCAGGAGCAGGCCCACGGGGAAGCCCGCCTGCACGATGCCGGTGTACTTGCCCTTGGACTTCCAGGGCGCGTGTTCGTAGCTCATCAGGATGGCGCCGCCCCACTCCGCGCCGAACGCCAGGCCCTGGACTATGCGGACGAACACCAGAAGTGCGGGAGCCAGCAGGCCAACCTGCTCATACGTGGGCAGGAGGCCGATGAGGAACGTGGCCACGCCCATGAGGATCAGTGAGGCTACGAGGACGGGCTTGCGGCCCACCTTGTCGCCCAGGTGGCCGCCGATGATGCCGCCGATGGGGCGGGCGGCAAAGCCGACGCCCAGCGTGGCGAATGCGGCCAGCGTGCCCGTCACCGGATCGCCGGTGGGGAAGAACGCAGTGCCGAAGTAGAGTGCGGCCGCAGTGCCGAACCCGATGAAGTCATACGTCTCGATGACGGCGCCAACACCGGACCCGATAGCGACGCGCTTTGCGTCCTTTGTGCCATGCACGTGGCCGCGCATTTTCAGAGCTTCGTTGCTCATTGCTCAATCCCTTTCGAAGAGCGGGGAACGCTTCCGCGCCGCCGCTGTCGACTGTTAACAAATGATATGCCAGTGTGACCCGGATCATGCTTCATTGTCAACAGTCAATGTTGGAGGTTGACTGTTGACAATGAATTAACCTACAGTGATTCACATCACCACCACTCGTTCAGAGGATCAACGACGATGTTCAACTCCCGACTCGGCTGCTCGTCCATCAGTTTCAGGCATCAGGACCTGCCGGCCGCCCTGCGCACCATCAACGGCCTGGGCTTCCAAGAGATCGACCTCGGCGCCCTCCCGGGAGTGTGCGACCACGTCCCGTACAACCTCGACGAGGCTGCCGTCACCGCTGTGACCGCGGAAGTTGCCGCCTCCGGGCTGCGGGTCCGTTCCGTCAACGGAGATATCGGCGACCTCAACGCAGTGCTCGACGGCGGAGCGCAGACTGCCCGCGAACGGCACCTGGAGGCGTTGCTCACCCTCACGGCCAACACCGGCGCGAAAGCGCTGGTCCTCCCCTGCGGAGCGCTGAGCCACGAACCGGTCCGGAGCCTTGACGAGGACCTGGACGAAATTGCGGCCCAACTCATCCACGCCGGGCAGCGTGCAGCGGAGTTCGGCGTCGAACTCTGGACCGAATCCCTGCACTTCCTGCGGTTCTGCTGGAATCTTGAACGCGCGGAACTGCTTGCCCGGCGGCTGGCGGGTACCGGCGTCGGAATTGTCATGGACTTCAGCCATATCGTCGCGGCCAGCGAACGTCCGCTTGAGTACCTCGAACGCCACCAGGGCCGGATTTCCCACGTCCATCTCCGTGATGCGGTGCCGGGCAACATCAACCTCAGCATCGGCAACGGCCAAGCGGACTTCGCCGCCGGGCTGCGCGAGCTGGCGGCCGGCGGCTACACCGGCCATTTCTCCCTCGAGCTCGAAACCCGCGACGTCACCCACGACGAACGTCCCGCTGCCGCCGCCAAGGCGGCCAGCTACATCACCGACCTCATCTGACCATCGATTGCTCCGTAACGGCCGTTTTGGACCGTCAAAACGGCGCTCTTGGAGCAATCGATTCCATCAACAGACACAACACACCACCCAAGGAGCATCATGACCACCACCATCCAGCGCACCGCCGTCCTCACCGGGGCCACCTCGGACCGCGGGATCGGCATCACCACCGCCCGCCGCTACGCCAGCCAGGGCTGGGCCGTGGTGATCCTGGACCTCGACGGCGAGAAGTCCGCCAAGGTCGCCGCCGAAATCGGCAATGAATTCAACGTGCCGGCCTTCGGCCACGAGATCGACGTCGCCAACGAAGGCTCCGTCAGCTCCGCCTATGCGGCGGTCAAGGCAGATATCACCGCCGGCATCCTGCCCCCGGTCGGAGCCCTCGCCAACATCGCCGGCATCACCTCCCCGGTCCCCTTCCTGGAGACCACACTGGACCTCTGGCACAAGGTTATGGACGTCAACGCCACCGGCACCTACTTGGTCAGCAAGGCGTTCCTGCCGGACATGATCGCCAACGGCTGGGGCCGGATCGTCAACATGTCCTCGGTGTCTGCGCAGCGCGGCGGCGGCGTGTTCGGCAAGGTCCCCTACTCCGCGGCCAAGGCCGCGATCCTGGGCCTCACTAAGGCGCTGGCCCGGGAAATCGGCGCCACCGGTGTCACCGTGAACGCCATCACTCCCGGCGCCGTGGACACCAACATCCGCGTGGGCAGCACCGACGAGCAGGAAGCTGCCATCAACGCCGGCATTCCCCTGGGCCGCAACGCCACCACCGAAGAGATCGCGGCCGTCATCACGTTCCTGTCCTCCGAGGAATCCGCGTACCTCACCGGAACCACTATCGACATCAACGGCGGAAGCCACATCCACTAGCAGCCCGCCCCAAAGACTAACTCCACGTCAGAGAGCCCACCATGACCAAGATTTTCAACAATCCCTCCGAATTCGCAGAAGAGGCCCTTGCTGGATTCTGCGACATCCACTCCGGGCTGGTGCGTCAGGTCTCCGGCGGCGCCGTGCGGCGCCACCGCCCCGCCAAGCCCAAAGTGGCGGTCCTCGCCGGCGGCGGGTCCGGACACTACCCGGCGTTCGCCGGGCTGATCGGCACCGGACTGGTCGACGGCGCCGTGGTGGGCAACATCTTCACGTCGCCTTCGGCGCAGCAGGCCTACGCCGTGGCCAAGTCCGCTGATTCGGGCGCCGGCTTTGTCTTCACCTACGGCAACTACGCCGGGGACGTGATGAACTTCGGCATGGCCAGCGAACGCCTCACCGCCGAAGGGATCCAGGTTGAGAACGTCCTGGTCACGGACGACATCGCCAGTGCGCCGCCGTCGGAATCCGACAAACGCCGCGGCATCGCCGGTGACTTCACGGTCTTCAAGATCATGGGTGCTGCCGCTGAAGCGGGCGCTGACCTGGCCGACGTCGTCCGCCTGGGCCGGAAGGCCAACAGCCTGACGCGGACCATCGGCAGCGCTTTCCACGGCTGTACGTTCCCCGGCGCGGACGCCCCGCTGTTTACGCTCCAGGACAAGCAGATGGGGCTCGGCCTGGGAATCCACGGCGAGCCCGGCCTGTTCGACACCGATTTGCCGTCCGCCAAGGAACTCGGCCAGGAATTTGTGTCCCGGCTGCTGGCCGAAACCCCGCCCGGCGCCGGCGACCGGCTTGCAGTGATCCTCAACGGGCTGGGGTCCACCAAGCACGAGGAGCTCTTTGTCCTCTGGCTGACAGTGGCCGCGCTCCTCCGCGACGCCGGCTACACCCTGGTGATGCCCGAGGTGGGGGAGCTCGTCACCAGCCTCGACATGTCCGGCGTCTCCCTCACCATCACCTGGCTGGACGAGGAGCTGGAACCGCTCTGGACGGCGCCTGCGGAAACCCCTGCCTACCGCCGGGGAACTGCCGCCGTCCAGTCAGGGGACGCCTCCGGCCAGGAAACGTCCGACGCCGGGACCGCCGACGTGCCATTCGAGGCCGACGGCGACTCCCGCGCCTACGCCGTCCAGTGCGTTGCGGCGCTCGAAGCCGCCCGCCAATCACTACATGCGGCCGAGTCGCGGCTTGGTGACCTCGATGCCGTCGCCGGCGACGGCGACCACGGCCGAGGAATGGTCCGCGGGATCGACGCCGCCGCCACAGCAGGCGCCGCTGCCGGTACCCGAGGTGCCGGGGCGGGCTCGGTCCTGATCGCTGCCGGTGACGCCTGGGCGGATAAGGCCGGCGGTACTTCCGGGGTTCTGTGGGGCGCGGGGCTGCGGGCGCTGGGCGAATCGCTGGGGAACCAGCGGACTCCTGACTCCGCCGGACTGGCGGCCGGCATGAGCGCTTTTGCTGCCAGGATCACTGAATTGGGTAAAGCCGGACTGGGCGACAAGACCATGGTGGATGCGCTGCTGCCGTTCACCGAAACCTTCACCCGGCTGGCAGCAAGAGGCGCAGACCCGCGCCAGGCCTGGGTTGACGCCGCGCGTGAAGCAACTGCCGCGGCCGAGGCCACAGCATTGCTTCGCCCCTTGAAGGGTCGTGCCCGTCCGCTGGCCGAGAAGAGCCTGGGCACACCGGATCCCGGTGCCACGTCCCTGGCGATGATTTTCACTGTGATGGGGCCGTTCCTTGCAGGTTCCGGCCAGCCCGGCTCCAGCCAATCACCCATCACATCCAGCCAGACCGCAAGGGCGCTTTCATGACCACGGATCCAGCAACCCCCACTCCAGCAACGCCGGGACTGCGCCTGGTCCTCGGCGCCGATGAGGCAGGCGTCGACTACAAAAATCGCATCCTGGCCGATCTGCAGGCCGACCCGAGAATCAGTGAAATCATCGACATCGGGGTCAATCGGAGCGACGCACCGGAGGACTTCGTCAGGCCCTACCCGTACGTTGGCATCGCGGCGGGAGAGCTGATCCGCGACGGGCATGCCGACCGTGCCATTCTGTTCTGCGGCACGGGAATCGGCGTCGCCATCGCCGCCAACAAGGTGGACGGAATCCGCGCCACCACGGCCCACGATTCCTTCTCGGTGGAGCGGTCCGTCCTGTCCAACGACTGCCAGGTCCTCACCATGGGGCAGCGGGTTGTGGGCGTGGAACTGGCCAGCAGGCTGGCCGGCGAATGGATCGGCTACACATTTGATCCGAGCTCTGCTTCGGCGGACAAGGTCAAGGTACTCACGGACTTCGAGGGCTGCTGAGCATATCGCAGCACCACCCCGGCAGCCTACGCTTCGCGGGTGGCGGGGGACTTGGTCTGCGCCGGATCGCGTTCCGCGAGTGCGCCGATGGCGTCGTCGATCTTCTTCATGGTCTGCGGCTCCAGCATCACACCCGCGGCCGCCACGGTGTCTGCGAGCTGCTCAGGGCGCGACGCACCCACGATGGCGGAGGCAACGTTCGGGTTCTGCAGCACCCAGGCAACCGCGAGTTGGGGCATGGACAGCCCGGCTTCCGCGGCGACCGGCTTGAGGTCCTGGACACCGGTGAGGACGTCGTCCCGCATCCAGTGCTCGATCATCTTGGCGCCACCCTTGTCATCCGTGGCGCGGCTGCCCGCGGGGGCAGGCTGGCCGGGCAGGTACTTGCCGCTCAGCACGCCCTGCGCCATGGGGGACCAGACAATCTGGGACACGCCCAGCTCCTCGGACGCCGGCACAACGTCGGCTTCAATGACCCGCCACAGCATGGAGTACTGAGGCTGGTTCGAGATCAGCTGGAAACCCAGGTCTTTGGACAGGGCGTGGCCCGCGCGGAGCTGATCCGCCGTCCACTCGCTGACGCCGATGTACAGCGCCTTGCCCTGCCGGACGATGTCCGCGAACGCCTGCATGGTTTCTTCCAGCGGCGTCTCGAAGTCATAGCGGTGTGCCTGGTAGAGGTCCACATAGTCAGTCTGGAGCCGGCGGAGCGAGCCGTTGATCGAGTCCATGATGTGCTTGCGGGACAGGCCAACATCGTTTTTACCCTTGGGGCCGGTGGGGCCGTAGACCTTGGTGAAGATCTCCAGGGACTCGCGGCGCTCGCCCTTCAGCGCCTCGCCGAGGACTGTTTCCGCGGCGGTGTTGGCGTAGACATCCGCCGTGTCAAAGGTGCTGATGCCGGCGTCGAGCGCTGCCCGTACGCACTGGGTGGCGACGTCGTTCTCCACCTGAGAGCCGTGCGTGAGCCAGTTGCCGAACGTGATTTCCGAGACTTTGAGGCCGCTGTTTCCGAGGTATCTGAATTCCATGGTTTCCACGCTAGCCGAGATAGTTGCTCAGGGAAAGGGCTTTCCGCAACGCACGACGGCGGTGCGGCGGCCACCGCGATCAGCGGCGGCGGAGTTCCGCGTACTCCAGGGACGGGACTATTGCCCCGGCGTCGCGCTCCACGAAGTTGGTCCCGGGCGGCACCAGTTCGTCGATCGCGTCCAGCACGGACTCGCCCAGGAGGGTGTCCGCTGCCTTGAGATACGCCTTGAGATGGTCTTCGGTGCGCGGACCGATGATCACAGTGCTGACGGCAGGGTGGTTCAGCGCAAACCCGATGGACAATTCCACGAGCGAAATCTCCAGCTTGTCGGCCAGCCTGGCCAGCGCGTCCGCAGCAAGCAGCTTCCGTTCGCTGGAAGGCCCGGAAATGTCGTAGCGTCCCGGGAGCGAATGGACCCGGGTTGGCGGTTTCCCCGCATCGAGGACAAACTCGCCGGACAACCAGCCCCCGGCCAGCGGACCGTAGGCGAGCACGCCCAGGCCGTACTGCTGCGCAACGGGAAGGACGTCGCGTTCGTTGCCGCGGACCAGCATCGAATACGGGACCTGGTTGGCTACGGGCGGGATCAGGTGGTTGGTGGTGGCCAGCCACTGGGCCTCCACGAGCTGCGCCGGGGTGAACACCGACGTGCCGTAGTAGAGGATCTTTCCCTGCCGGATGAGGTCGTTCAGGGCGGTGATGGTTTCGAGCACGTCGGTGTTGTAGTCCGGCCGGTGCGCTTGGTACAGGTCGATCCGGTCCGTCTGCAGCCGGCGGAGGCTGCCCTCCACCGCCTGCATGATCCAGCGCCGGGAGTTCCCGGAGTGGGCGGGGTTGGCGCTCATCTGACCGTGGAACTTGGTGGCCAGGAAAACGTCGTCGCGGCGGCCCCGGAGCGCGCGGCCCACCACCTGTTCGGACTCACCCTGGGAGTAAACATCCGCCGTGTCCACCGCGGTGATGCCGGCATCAAGAGCGGTCTGGATGATGCGGATGCTTTCATCGGCACCGGTGGGGGCGCCGCCTGCCTGGGCGCCGCCGGATGCGCCGCCCGGCCCTTCGCCAAAGTTCATGGTGCCCAGTGTGAGCGGGCTGATGGGCGTGCCGGACCGCCCGAACACACGAAGTTCGCTGAGGCTCATCCCCGGCTCCTCACGATCGTTACCCACGCGGATTGCTGTGGATCGTCACGACGCTACCCAAATTCGGGGCCAGGCCGCAGGAACATGCCACAGTCCTTCGCTTTTCGTAGCACGGGGTAACGCGGACCAGGGCGATGACGATTTGTGACGGCCCGGGAGCCGCGCGGTCCTCAGCTCCGGTCGGCAGGCAGCTTGGCTTTGAGGACCGTCGCGTGGCCGGACAGTGACACCAGCGAGCCGGTGTCCAGCAGGGACAGCGGCGCGGGGGCGGGCGGCTTCGTGAAGGAGCGGGCAGCCCCAATGGCGGTGTTCTCCCGGTTGGGGTTGTCGCGCCCAGGGTTGTCCTGATGCAGCGCCGACTCCACCAACGGAGCCACCGCTTCCACCTTCGCTGCGGGAACGGAGGGGCCGGGAAGATCGCGCACCGAGATCTTGATTTCGGGGGCGGCAGCCCGGGCCCGCGCCATGGCCCGGGCATCCGCCTCGGCCACTGCGGCAGCCCAGTCCTCGGCCAGCACGGGCGGTTCCTTGCGGGCCGCGGTGAGCAGTGGGTGATGCTCCACCGCATTGTGGAAGCGGGGCCGGAGCTCGGAAGGTTTCAGGAGGTTGCGGCGGTCTCGAAGAGCCTTGCGCCAGTCGCGCGGCGCAATCTTGCCGGCAGTGGAGGCGGCAGCGCCGTCGTCGTGCGTTGCAACGGGCGCGTCCGACGGCGGCCCGGGCGCCCCGGTCAGCCTGACCAAGGGGAGGGTTTCGTTTTTCGGGAGGCGCCCAAAGAGGGCCATTACGGTCAGCACAAACAGCCGCCCGACGCCGGCGAGCAACAGGGTGAGGACCACCAGCAGGAACAGGCCCAGGAACATCAGGAACGCCAGGCCGAGCGTGCCGAAAAAAGTCAGGTTGAGAGCGATCGTCGTTGAATCTCCCACGTCATCTCTCCTCTCTGCCGGCGGCGCAGCCCGTCCCGGCACCCATCACCACGGGCAACAGCCCTCCACCACCTTACGGACTATTTTTCGGCCCTGCGGGCTCCGGGCGGGGTTCGTCCGAGGTTGTTTCGAAGCTGTTACCGGATATTACAACGGCTCCTGAGCCTATAGTCGGAAAGGGGGCCACGAGGCCGCCGGACCGTTGTTCGGACAACCGCGACAGGAGCACCATGACCGAGAACCCGATCCACGCCGGCAACTGCGTTTGCCTCTCCGGCGAGCCATACGCGGACTGCTGCGGGCGCTTCCACATTGGTGCTGCCGAAGCCGCCACGGCGGAGCAGCTGATGCGCTCCCGCTACAGTGCGTTTGTCCTGCTGAACGCCGAATACCTCCGGAAAACCTGGTATCCGGACACCGCGCCGTCGGACCTGGAACTGGACCCTGCCATGGAGTGGCGCCGCTTGGACATCCTGTCCACGAGCCGCGGCGGCCCGCTGGATTCTGAGGGCACCGTGGAGTTCAAGGCCCATTTCCGGCTCGACGGCGAATGCGGAGTCCACCACGAAACCAGCCGCTTTGTCCGGGAGAACCGCCACTGGTACTACGTCGACGCCGTGATGCTCGCTTAGCTCCCGCTGTACGTTTCGTCCGGGACGAAGCCGGCCCGGTCCACCTTGCGGTGAAAACGCATGCCCGCCAGGCCACCGAGCACGGCGCCCCCCAGCGCGACGAGGGCCACCACGACGGCGGCAATGATGCTGGTGAGCGTGAGTTCGCCTTCGTAGATGGGGATCCGGGGGAAGCTGTTCAGGTTGGCCAGGACGTTGAACTGCTGGCCGGCCATGATGCCGAGCAGGGCAATCACGACCGCAGCAATCACCGCCCAGATCCACACCATAAGACCCTGCCGGGCGCCGTTGAACCGTGCCATCCGGCCGGCAACATAGCCGCCGGAGTAGTAGGAGATGAACAGGACCACCAGCAGGACAATAATGCCTATCAAGCCGACGGTGCCGTTCGTCGTCACCTGGTTGACGGCGTCGTTCACGTCGGTGTTATTTGCCAGCCCCACGGCGGTTCCCGCGGCGGCCACAAAGGCTGTGAGCAGGACGGCCATGCCGGTGGCAGCGAGCCAGCCGAAAAAGGCCGAGCCCACCTTGATGCCGCCGAACTGTTCCTTCTCCCTGGCTACGGCCGTCTGCTGGTCGGTCAGGCGCGGATCCGTCAGGCGTGGATCCAGCACCGGAGCGTCGGTCGGGTAGTCCTCTGGGTCCGTTTGGTTGCTCATGGGTCAACTCCACCACTGCTGACCAGCGATAACAAGGGTGCTTAGCAGTTGCTAGCGGTACCTCCGGTGCAGGTTCTCCTTGCTGGACGCCCCCGGCGTGGCATCGGCGATCCACGGGCCGGTGCCCTCCGACGGATCCAGGACGCCCGCCTCAAGCCACGTGTAGTCCCCGGCCAGGACCTTGCGCGAAAGGACGTGGTCGCCGTCGTCCGTGTTGCGCCACAGCTCGTCAAAATACTCGTCAATCCGGACGCGGGCCTGCTCGCAAAATGCCTCTGCCAGTTCGTAGGCGCTGGCGGCACGTTCCGGCGTGGTGCGAAGGATCATCTCGGCACGGGAACAGCAGGCGGCCATGGCGAACAGCTCGGCGCCGATGTCCACCACCCGGCCCAGGAAGGCCTGCTTGTACTCCAGCTTCGCCTGCCAGCGGCCCATGCCGTAGAACGTCTGGCGGGCCAGCCGGCGCGAGGACCGTTCCACAAAGCGCAGCTGCTTGGCCAGCCTGCCGAAGTCACTGTAGGACCGGGGATCCATTCCGGCGCCGGCCACCAGTTTGGGCAGCCAGCGGGCATAAAAACCTGAAGCCCCGACGGCGGCCCTCGCCTTGTCCTGGAGGCTCGCGTCCACGGATGCAAGGTCGCCGGCGGCGGCCAGGTGCGCGTCCACGGCTTCGCGGGCAATGAGGAGTTTCATGATCTCCGAGGAGCCCTCAAAGATCCGGTTGATCCGGAGGTCGCGCAGCTGCTGCTCGGCCGGAACCGCGCGTTCGCCCCGGGCTTCCAGGGACTCCGCCGTCTCGAAGCCACGGCCGCCGCGGATCTGGACCAGCTCGTCGGCGATCCGGCAACTGATCTCTGTTGACCACAGCTTGGCCAGGGCCGCCTCGATCCGCACGTCCTTTTGCCCGGCATCAGCCAGTTCGGCGGACAATTCGAACACGGCATCCAGGGCAAAGGCGGACGCGGCGATGAAGGCGATCTTCTTGCCTACAGCCTCGTGTTTGCCCACCGGTTGGCCCCACTGAGAGCGGGCGTTGGACCATTCCCGGGCGATCTTCAGGCTCCAGCGGCCGGACGCCACGCACAACGCGGGCAGGGCGAGTCGGCCCGTGTTGAGCGTGGTGAGCGCGATCTTCAGGCCCTGGCCCTCACGTCCCAGCCTGTTCGCCGCCGGCACCCGCACCTGGTGGAATCGGGTGACGCCGTTTTCGATGCCGCGCAGTCCCATAAAGGTGTTGCGGTTCTCCACGGTGATGCCGGGGGAGTCCATTTCCACCACAAAGGCGCTGATGCCGCCCTTATGCTCGGTGCCGTCCGCATCGGTGCGGGCCGGCACCACGGCCATCACCACCACCAGCTCGGCGATCACACCGTTGGTGGTCCAAAGTTTCACGCCGTCCAGAACGTAACTCCCGCCGTCGTCCGTGGGAACAGCGGTGCTGCCCATCCGGGCGGGATCGCTGCCCACGTCCGGCTCCGTCAGGAGGAAAGCGGTGATGGCGCCGGCGGCGCAGCGCGGCAAGTACTCGCGTTTCTGTTCCGGCGTACCAAAGACCTTCACCGGCTCGGGGACGCCGATTGACTGGTGCGCGGAGATCAGGGCGCCAATGCTGGGGTGGACGCTGCCGAGCAACCCCAGGGCCCGGCCGTAGTAGACCAGGGACAAGCCGAGTCCGCCGTACTCCTGCGGGATCTTCATGCCAAACACGCCAAGGTCTGCCAGGCCCTGGAGGTACTCGTCCGGGATCCTGGCCTCGCGTTCGATCACGCGGCCGGACATGGTGCGCGCGAACTCGGTGAGGCGCTGCATAAATGCTTCGCCGCGTTCCACGTCATCGGCCTTTGCCTTCGGCCAGGGGTGGATGAGGCCGAGGTCGAAATTGCCCAGGTAGAGTCCCTTGGCGAAGCTGGGCCGGTCCCAGTCGAGCTCGCGGGAGGCTTCAGCGAGTGCCCGGGCGTCCGCTGCGGTAGCTTCGGGCCCGATATTGCCCGCGGCGACGGGGACTCCCGCGTCGGGGGCGTCGGTGGCAGGTGGGTTCGTGGCGGGACTGTCAGTGGCGGAGCTCATGGGGTATCTCCTCTGCCCGGGATGGCCGGTTCAAGCCATGGATCCGCCGGGTTGGAGAACCCTTCAGCTGTCTCTCAACATTACCCGCGGGTAGCTTCCAGTGCTAGGGGATGGCTGGCCCTGGAACTCCGCAGGGGATCCGGTGGAGGCGTGGTGGACCAGCTTGTCCCAGCCGCTGTTGATCCCGTGGACCACCGTCAGCAGCGTCGTGGAGACGAGGAACCAGGCGAGCTTACCTACCCCAACCATCACCAGGGCCATGAAGCCAGCTGTCAGGACGAAGGCCACCAAGACCAAGGCAAACACCAGGGTTCCGATGAACACCATGGTGGCCGTTTCCACTGCACTTAAGTCGAACTGCATTGTTCCCCCTGCTGCGCCGTTGCTTCGGTTGAGATCAGTAGCATGAGCGTAGGGGGTTGCCGCAGGACTCAGCCAGACCCGGCGCACCTCGGGAGCGGGTCGATATGGGATTGAGATGCTACCGGGACGTAGGTCACGGAGCGGTCGCGGAAGTCACTGTCCGCGTTTGCCTTTAATCGTCGTCGAACTCCGGGGCGGCCTGGTTCAGGACCGCGAAGTCGGCGCCGAGCCCCACTTCAACCTGGGAACCGTTGTCGAGCCGGACTTCAACTTCGTACGCGACGTTCCCGTCATTTTCCCGTTCCACCTCGATGACACTGCCCTGGCCCACCCTTGCCAGCGCTGCGTTCGCGGCCTGGTCACGGTCCGCAGTGTCCAGTGGTGCCAGATTGGAATCGTCGTCCCGCTCGGGTCCCGGGACGGTGGACACCGGCACTGACCGGTCGACGTTGACCCCGATCTTGCTCAAGGGCTGATCTCCGCTGGTCCGGGTGCTCGCGGCGACCGCCACTGTCGCGCCACCCAGAATGACAGCCGCAGCCGCCAGCCCCGTGATCAGCACCGCTTTTTCACGCATGACAAACTCCTCTCAGATGATCTAAACAGTGTGCTCCCGCGGCCAGAAACGTACAACGATTAATCGGTAACGGGGCCTGCGTTAACCTTGTAGTTGGCAGATTTTCGCGATCCGCGCCGCCCAACCATCCCCCAGCAGCAGAAGGAGAGTGCGTGCCCCGCTCCGCCAGGTCATCCGCTGACGCGATCAGTGCCCGGCTCCGGGACCTCGAACTCCTCACGAAGGGACCCGCCTGGGCCCTGACGCGCTCGGCGCCCTGGGTGATCGCGGTGCTGCAGGCATCCTTCACCCGCACCCGTCCGCAGCTTCCGCTCGAGGAGTTCCACGCCGACGTCGACTCCTTCCTTGAGCAGCTCCGGCGCCAGGAACCCGGTCTGGGTGGCGCCGCCATCGGCACGTCGTCCGGCAGGAACTACGCGGACGAGTGGACGCGCAAGCATTTCCTGACCCGCCGCAACCAGTCGGGGCAGATCGTTTACGAGGTCACCGAGGCGGCCGCCCGCGTGCTCGCCTTCCTGGACAGCCTCTCCAGCGAGCGGTCCACACTGAACGGTTCCCGGCTGGGCACCCTGCTGGGTGACGTGGAGAAGCTGGCCAATGAGACCAATCCGGACCAGAGTGCCCGGCTCGAATCCCTTGAGGACGAGATCGGGGAACGGCGGCAGCTGATCCAGGACATCAGCTCCGGCGACTTTGACGGCCTGCTGGACGACGACGAAGCCGTGGAAGCCGCCGGGAACATCCTTGACCTCGCCGCCAGCCTGCCCGCCGACTACAAAAAGATGCGCGACCGCATCGAGGAACTCGTGGGCGAGCTGCGCAACCAGATCATCGAGGAGTCGCTGAGCAAAGGCGCCACCATGGCGCAGGTGCTCGACGCGGACAAACGGCTGCGGCAGAGCCCGGAGGGCAGGACGTTCCGCTCCTTCACCGCGTTCCTGGAAGACCCGCAGCAGCAGCTCCGGTTCCGGTCGGCCATCGGCGAGGTCCTCAGCCGGCAGTTCGCGGACGACCTTTCGCCGGAGGACCGCGAGACGCTCAAGAACCTAGTGGCCGAGCTCCGCCACCAGCACAGCCAGATCCAGCGGATCTACGGCAAACTCAGTGAAAGCCTGAACACGTACGTCCAGAGCGACGACTTCCGCCAGTCCGTCCGCCTCCGGAAGGTGCTGCGCGAGGCCGAGCAGGCCATCAGGGCCCTGCCCTACGAACGTGAACGGCCGGGCCTGGTCCGCGGTCCGGTGCTGTTCAACGCCGGGTTCGAATCGCTGGCCATGGTCAAGCTCTACGACCCGGACGAGTTCGCCGTCCCGCCCAAGCTGGCCGACCCCATCGCCTTCAGCGACTCCGACCGTGTGCGCTCGCCGAGAACAGGCAAGGCACGCCCCGAGGCCATCCGGGCCGCCGTCGCCGGCGCGTCCACCCTGGCCGAGGCCTGGGGACAGCTCCCGCCGGAGGAACAGCACATCAACTCCATCCGCGCACTCCTCTCGCACGCCCTCCAGGACGGCGCGGCCTTTGACCGCGACGG
This sequence comes from Pseudarthrobacter sp. KH_020_B, assembly GCF_057840185.1. Taxonomy (NCBI): domain Bacteria; kingdom Bacillati; phylum Actinomycetota; class Actinomycetes; order Micrococcales; family Micrococcaceae; genus Pseudarthrobacter; species Pseudarthrobacter sp. KH_020_B. Next base: position 4,593,069 of record NZ_CM174506.1, on the reverse strand, counting down.
CTGGGACGGCCTGGACTACGAACAGATCGACGGCACCACCCGCACGGCGTACCTGCCGGTGGTCACCCTCAAGAAGGATTGACGATGACTGAAGAAATTACGACGGCGGTTGAGTCCGAAGCTCCGATGGTTGAGCCTGGGGCCACGCCTGCCGGGTTCCCTGGCCGAGCTAGCGACGTTAGGGGGCAGGTGGGGAGCGAAACCCAGGAGATTTCGACAAGCTCAATCACCAGGGGCGCCGGACATTCGCCCCGCGACACGTTTGTGGACGGCGCGGCGTTGTTTCCCGGCGACACCGGCGTTCTCTCGATGAAGGTGCGCCAGGCGCTGGTGAAGCTGTTGAAGGGCCCGTATGTCGACGGCGGCCGGGACGAGAAGCTGTGGACCACCCTGCTGGACAACCAGACCATCCTGCGCAGCCGCCTGTCCGAGCTGTTCCTGACCCTGCAGCTGGACCACGAGCGCAAGATCGCCGTCCTGCGTCCGGTGGATCCGGAGGCCATCGGCGGCAGCGGCCGATCGAGCATCCTGCGCCAACAGCGTGCCCTGAGCCGCGTGGAGACCATCGTGCTGCTCCGCCTGCGGATGCTGCTGGACCGCCACGTCACGGCCCAGACCGATGCCACCATCACACGCGAGGAAATCGCTGACCTCGTGGCCCACTACCAGCCCGCCGGACAGCAGGACGCACTGCGGGATTCCGACGTGGTCACCCGCGCCATCACCAAGCTCCTTGCCCGCCAACTGCTCCTCACCACGGGCCTGGACGATGTCTACACCATCTCCAACGCCCTCCCGTTGGCCCTCCCCTTCGAAAACATCGGCGACATCCCAGCCCAAATCGAGGCCCTGGTAGCAGCCACCACAGACCCCACAGGCACAGAACCCCTGATAGAGCTCGCCGCGGACCCCGTAGCTGAACCCACCGAAACCGACGACGACACAGAGGAAGCCAAGTGAGCATCGCAACCATGCTGCCGATGGGAGAGCTCACGAACCCGGGCCAGATGCGCCTTGCCTTGGTGCAGGTGGTCAACTGGGGCACGTTCCACGGGGCGCACACTATGCACGTGGATCGCAACGGAACCCTGCTGACGGGCAACTCGGGCGTGGGCAAGTCCACGCTGTTTGATGCCATGCTGCGCGTGTTTGATGCCCGGCCGCGCTCAAACGAGGCCGCCGCCCAGCGTGCCGGCGGTGCTGTGGAGGACAAGAGGACCACTTTCACGTACATGCGCGGCAAGGTGGGCGACAAAGCGGTGGGCGAAGGCTCGGCCAGTGCGTTCCAGCGCCCCGGTGCCACGTGGTCCGCCGTCGCGCTGACGTTCGATAACGCCGCGGGCACCCGCATCACGGTGTCCGCTCTGTTCGACCTACCCAAAAACGGCACGGAGTCCAGCGTCGGGCGTTTCTACCTGATCGACAGCAAGCCCCTGGACCTGCCAGCCATCGAGGACATCGCGGAAAAGCGCTTCACCAAGGCCGCGCTGGAGACGATCTTCCCGGACGCCCAGATCTTCGACGTCCACAAGGCCTTCGCGGAGCGTTTCCGCAGGCTCCTGGGCATCAGTTCGGACCAGGCCCTGCCCCTGCTGCGGGTGATCCAGGCCGGCAAGGGCCTCGGCGGCAGCGTCAATACCTTCTTCCGCGACCAGGTCCTGGACGCCCCCGCCACCCTCGCCGCAGCGGACGACGTTGTGGAGGAATTCAGCAACCTGATGTCCATCCGGCAGCGGCTGGAGGATGTGCGGCAGCAGCGGGACCAGCTGGCCCCCGTGCCCGGCCTGAACAAGGAATACGCGCAGTCACTCCTGGACGCGAACCGGCTCCGTGAGCTGTCGGGCGAGGAGTTCGAGGCCTACAAGCAGCAGCTCGCCGTCACTGTGCACCAGAAAACGCTGGCCCGGTTCAAGGAACTGGCCCAGGCGAAGGCCAAGGAGCTCGGCGCCGAGCGGTCCGTCAGGGACGGGCTGGCCAAGGAACTGCGCCAGCTCGAGACCGACTATAACAACCAGGGCGGCAATGCGATCTCCGCGATCGAGCAGTCGCTGGACAACGCCAAGGTGGGTCTGCGGCTCCGCGAGCAGGTGGAGGAAGCGGCCCGCAAGGCCCTCTCCGACGCCGGCCTGCAGCTGGAGTGGACCGCTGAGGGCTGGGAACAGGCCCACGAGCAGGCTGCCGCCAGGTCGGCCGAGCTCAAGGATGACTCGCAGGCCCTGCAGGAGCTCCGCTTCGAAGCCTTCGACGGCCACGCCACCAAAAAGCGTGAGCTGGCCGCAGCCCAGCAGGAGCTGCTGTCCCTGAAGACGCGCAAGTCCCTGCTGCCGCCGTCGAGCATTGAAAACCGTGCGGCAATCGCCGCGGCTACCGGCGTTCCTGAAGACCGGATGCCGTTCGGCGGCGAGCTGATGGACCTCGCCGAGGGGGAGGAACAGTGGCGGCCGGCCGCGGAGCGCGCCCTCCGGAACCTCGCCACCACGTTGCTGGTCCCCGGCGAGCATTTCGCCGCGGTGACCCGCTACCTGAACGACAACAAGGTACGCGGCGCCTTGCGCGCAGTGGACGTGTCCAAGCCGCTCGCGGGCGGCGCCCTCGCCGTGGAGGACGCGCACGACGGCGACCTGCTCACCAAGCTGGACATCCTCGCCAGCGGCGCTGTGGCGGACGCCGGGGAATGGATCCGGGAGCGGATCGCCCTCGATTTCGCCTACCCGTGCGTCGAGGACCCCAACGAGCTGGCCGCCCTGGACAAGGGCCTGAGCCTGGGCGGTGTGGTCAAACGCAACCGGCACACGGTGGAGAAGGACGACCGGTTCACCAGCCGCCAGGACTACGTACTCGGGTTCGACAACGCCGCCAAGCTGGAGCTCGTGGCCGCCCAGGTGGAGGACCTGCAGCAGGAACTCGCCAAGGCCGCCGAGCTGGCGCAGAGCCGTGAAGAGTCGCACCAGGGCATGAGCCGGCAGCTCGATGCCCTCCGTCGAATCGCGGAGGACCACCGGCCCTGGGAACAGGTTTCGGCCGCCGTCGCTGCCGATGAACTCACCCGGATTGAACAACGGCTCAAGGATGCCCTCGAGGCCCAGGCCGACCTGGAACCACTGCGGGCCAACATCGAAACGGCGCGGCAGAAACACCAGGCCAGCACCGAAGCCGCAGCAGTCCTGCAAAGCGAATACAAGGCACTGGACCGGCAGCTGAGCGCTGCCGATTCGCTGCTGGAAGCCGCGCGGACCCGCCTGGAGCAGGCGCCGCCGTCGGACGCCACCGTCACCGCGCTGGAACCGTACTTCACCGACTTCGGTGACGTCAGCGAGATGCATGAGCTGGACAACCTGGCCAACCGCGTCCGGACGGTGCTGCTCGGGGAGCTGCACGCCGCCGAGACGCGCGGGCAGGCAACCTCCGAGCGGCTGACCCGGATCTTTGAGGGTTTTGTGCGCGAGTGGGGGTCCGCGATCTCCGCGGACCACGGCACGTCCATCGGTGCGGCGGGGGAGTTCGAGGGCCGCTACCACGCCATCATCAGCGACGGCCTGCCTGCCCAGGAGTCCGAGTTCCGGCAGTTCTTCAACCAGCGCACGCACGAATCGTTCAGTACGCTTCTGCACCTGCTGGATGAGGAACGGCGCTCCATCACCAGCCGCATCCTGCCGCTCAACGGCATCCTGTCCGAGGTCAACTTCCACGAGGGCAGCTTCCTGGAACTGGACATCAAGCAGACCCTGCCGGCCACGGCCAAGCAGTTCAAGGACGCCATCCAGAACGCGCTGAAAGCCCGGCACACGCGGCCCGCCCGCGGTGCTGCGGACGCCAGCGGGGACGACGACGCCGAGCTCACCGCCCGGTACAAGACACTCGAAACGCTCGTTAAGCGGCTCGGCTCGCCCACGCCGGAGGACCGGCGCTGGCGCGCCGAAGTGCTGGACGTCCGCGGGCACCTGTTCATCCAGTGCAAGGAGCACCGGGAAACCGGCAAACGGACCGACGTTTACATGCACGCCGACACCGGCTCCATGTCCGGCGGCGAGCGGCAGCGCTTCACGGCGTTCATCATGGCCGCGGCGCTCAGCTACCAGCTGGGCATCGCCGAGCAGGGGTTCACCACGTACGGCACCGTGATGATGGATGAGGCGTTTGTGCTCGCCTCGGAGGAGTTTGCCGGCGCCGGGATTAAGGCGCTGCACGAGTTCGGATTCCAGCTGCTGCTGGCCGCTCCGGAGAACGTGATTGACCTGTCCCGGCACCTGGGCTCCGTGACGGAGATCCTGCGGGACAAGCGGACCAACCGCTCCGGCGTGCTCACCGCCCCGGTGATCCGGCCCCGGCCCGGCGCGGAAGGTCAGTGGCGGTCCGAGGCGAACCCCGTGGACATCGTGCTCCGCTGACCGCTGACCGCTGACCCGGACGCTCTCTCACCTTTGGGGCCTTTTTCACCAAGGCTCTCTCACTTGCCTCAAGAAAGTGAGAGAGCGTTGATGGAAAACCTGCGTTTAGTGAGAGAGCGTTCAGTTGGCAGCGGTGCAGGCGTCGATCTGGGCCTGGACGATTGCTCCGTAGTGCGCCACCAGTTCGTCAAAGTCCCAGCCGTCGAAAAGGCCCAGGGTGCGGACGGTCTCGCCGAAGCCGGTCATCAGGGCCACCACGGTGGACGCGAACCGGCGGTCCGGCGTTGTGTCCCCGATCAGCTGGGCCAGGGAGGCGACGTAGCGTTCGCGGATCTCGGTCCGCGCGGCCTCGGGGTCGGGGGAGTCCAACACGGCGAACGGGATGATGGCCCACGGCTCCTGCGCCCCGCGTTCCCGGCGCATCAGCACCCGGAACACGAGGGCCCTGCCGAGTTCCGACGTCGGGACCTCCAGTTCGGCGAGCTGCGACTCGTCGGGCCGGACGGCGGCGTAGAGCTTTTCCTTGGAGAGGAACAGTTTCATGACCAGCGCGGCGGAAACGCCGGCCTCTGCGGCGATGTCCCGCACCGTGACGGCGCGGTAGCCGCGTTCCCCGAAAAGGCGGCCGGCGGAGCTGAGGATCGCGTCGTGGCTGGGGCTGCTCACGCTCCCACCCGCTCTCCGGAGATTTCCGCCACAGCCGGTACGGCGAAGTCCAGCGTCGTGGAGCGGTTGTCGATCGCGAGCTTCTGCGCCATCGCCTGGTGTGTCACCGGATGAAGCATACTCACGACATAGCGGCCGGCGACGGGCAGGGGGAAGGCGTACCCGCCGTCGTCATCCGTCCGGGTGGTGGCCACGTGCCCGCCACTGGCTTCCAGGAGCGACAGCACTGCGCCTGCCAGCGGCTCGTTGCCGGCGGTGACCGTTCCGCCCACTTCCAGCCGGTCCCGAAGCAGGAAGTTCTGGTGCAGGGTGCGGCCGTCGAAATCAAAGACCTCGGCCATGGGCGCCCAGCCGGCAGTATTGGCCACCATCAGGTACTTCCCGGCGCCCGGCAGCGCGACGGAGTAGTTTCCTTCCGTGTCCACCCGGCTCCAGTCCACCGGCTCGCCGTCGGTCTGGAGGACGGTGACGACGGCGGGGGTGAGGGGGCGGTGGTCGGGTGCCAGGACGCGCCCCTGCACCACCAGTTCGGCAGCGCCGGCCGCGGAAACCGGTGGGCGGCGGACCCCGGCGGCTCGGGGGATGAAGACTGCGGCCAGCATCGATGCCCCCGAGGCCAGGGCAGCCAGCCAGAAAATGTCCTTGAACGCGTCGAATGAAGGGAGCCGGGTGTCACCAACCGTCAGCGTGACCGAGGTGAAGACGGCGGCGATTGCCGCACTCGAGGTTGAGGTGCCGATGGCTCGGACCAGGCTGTTCAGGCCGTTCGCGGACGCCGTTTCCGTAATAGGCACGGCACCCATGATCAGCGTGGGCATGGCCGCGTACGCGATGGCCGTGCCCACGCCCACCACAGTTGATCCGATAATCACCCAGGCGATGGAATCGTAGAAGAAGACCCGGCCCACGTAGCCCGCAACCAGCACCAGGGCCCCGGCCATGAGCGCAGTCTTGCCGCCGAAGATCCGGATGATGCGTCCGGACAGCGGCGCGAACACCACCATGGCCAGCCCGGAGGGGACCATGCACAGCCCCGCGGTGATCACATTCAGTTCGAAGCCGTAACCGGTGACGGCGGGCATCTGGAGCTGCTGGGTGGTGAGGAGCATGTTGGCGAACATGGCGAAGCCGATCAGCAACGAGGCCAGATTGGTCATCAGCACGGGGCGGCGGGCAGAGGTCCGCAGGTCAACCATCGGCTGGCGGACTTTCAGTTCATACGGGACCCAGACCGCCAGCAGGATGGCCGCGGTGAGGAACAGCAACAGCACCGGCTCGGATCCCCAGCCCCAGGCGCCGCCCTTGGAGATCGCCAGCAGCAGGGCCGCCAGGGCTGCGGAGAGCACCAGCGCTCCCGCGTAGTCGAAGCGCCCGGGTGTCCGGACCTTGGACTCGGGGACCACCAGGGCCACGGCAACAAGCAGCAGTGCGCCGGCGGCAGCGGAAACCCAGAAGATCGACGCCCACCCCAGGCTCTCGTACAGCACTCCGGCCAAGGGCAGGCCCAACGCGCTGCCGATTCCCAGGGTGGCGCTCATCAAGGCAACCGCGGAGCCCATCTTCTCCCTGGGCAGCTCATCGCGCATGATGCTGATGCCCACCGGAATCAGGGCCGACGCGAAGCCCTGGAGCGTCCTGCCGATGACCAGCCACAGGAAGGATCCGCCAACCGCGGCAATGACCGAACCGGCCACCATGATCGCCAGGCAAACCACCATCATCTTGCGTTTGCCGTACATGTCCGCGCTGCGGGACACGATGGGCGTTGCCACGGCGCTGGCGAGCAGGGTGGCGGTCACCAGCCAGGAGGCGTCGTCGGCAGTGACGCCCAGGATCCGGGGGAAATCCGGAAGGAGCGGCACAACCAGCGTTTGCATGAGGGCCACCACCGTGCCGCTAAGGGCCAGGACGGCGGTGATGGCGGACGGGGACGGGTTGCGTTTGGTGGCGAGGGTGTTGGAACGCGGCATCAGCAAGCTTTCAGGTGTGGACCGGGAAGGGGCGTCATGGTGAACGCGCGTTTACCCCTTAAAAGTGAACCACCGTTCACCCCCTGCCGGCAATGACCTGCGGCTATATGTTGCGTCACATGGGCAATTACGCAATACAAAGCTTTTCTAATTGTGAGCAGGCTAGGCTACCCTTACTTAGGTTCGCATCATTCACCTAAGGAGTTCCGTGACTTCCCCCCTCTTCTCCGGCCCGAGCGCCACCCGCCGCACGCTGTTCAAGTCAGCCGGCAAGGCAACGGTCGTTCTGGCCGCCGCGGCACTCACGCTGTCCGCCTGCTCGACCGGCCCCGCGTCCTCCACATCGGACGCCAGCACCTCCAGCTCCAGCAGCTCGCAGTTCCCGGTCACCATCAAGCACGCCTTCGGTGAAACCACCGTCAAGGAACAGCCCAAGCGCGTAGTCACCGTTTCCTGGGTCAACGACGACGTTGCCCTTGCCCTCGGCGTTGTTCCGGTGGGCGTCCCCAAGAACGAATGGGGCGGCAACGAGCAGGGCTCCACTCCCTGGAAGGACGCGGCGCTGAAAGAACTCGGCGCGGGCTTCGGTTCCGACAAGGCCCCGGTCCAGTTCTCCGAGGCTGACGGCATCAACTTCACGGAAATCGCCAAACTCACCCCTGACGTCATCCTGGCCGCCTACTCCGGCCTGACCGAGGAGGACTACAAGAAGCTCACCGAGATCGCACCCGTGGTGGCCCACCCCGAGGTTGCTTACGGAACCTCATGGCAGGATGCAACCTCCATCATCGGCAAGGCCTTGGGCAAGAACGCCGAGGCAACCAAGCTCATCGCCGATACCGAGGCCACCGTCAAGGCTGAAGCTGCCAAGTACCCGCAGATCGCCGGCAAGAGCTACATCTACGGTTACACCGATCCCGCCGACCTCACGGCTACGGGCTTTTACACTGCCAATGACAACCGTCCGAAGTTCCTGTCAGCCATCGGGATGAAACTGGCCCCGGTCGCCGAGAAGGCTTCCGCCGGCTCAAAGGACTTCTTCGTGACATGGTCCGCCGAGAAGGCCAACGAACTTGAGGCCGATATCTTCCTGAGCTCCGTTGAGGATGCCGCGACCGGTGCGGCTGTGAAGAGCGACCCCCTTCTGGGCCAGATTCCGGCCATCAAGAACGGCGCATTCGTTGCCGACGCGGACAAGAGCCTTGTCCTGGCAATCTCCGCCTCCTCGCCGCTGAGCCTGCCGTGGGCGCTGGACACGTTCCTCCCGCAGCTCGCCACCGCCGCGGACGCAGTGAAGTAAGCACCGTTCCATGACGGAAAGTACGACGACGGCACCCGCCGAACAGCGCGAACGGACACTTGGGGCCCCGGCCGGGTCGCAACAAGGGCCTCAAGTGTCCGTTCGCGCCGGTCGATTGGCTAGCGCCGGTGGATTGGCTAGCGCCGGTGGATTGGCTAGCGCCGCCGGGAACGCCAGAACCAGGCAGGCCGCCTGGCTGCTGGCCGCCGTCGTCGTACTTTCTTTGTTGGCTGCCGCTTCCTTGGCGATCGGCGCCCGGGGCCTTTCCCTGGCCACGGTGTGGCAGGCGCTCACCCAGTTCGACGCCGCCAACGGGGACCACGCCGTGGTCCACGCGCGCATCCCCCGCACCGTCCTGGGCGTGCTCGTCGGCGGTGCCCTGGGCCTGGCCGGCGCCGCCATGCAGGGCGTTGCCCGCAATCCGCTGGCCGATCCGGGCATCATGGGCGTCAACGCCGGAGCCGCGCTGGCCGTGGTCACCGGCATCTACCTTTTCGGCGTCACCTCCCTGAGCGGCTATATCTGGTTCGCTTTCCTCGGCGCCGGAGCCGCCGCCGTCGTTGTTTACCTCGTCGCGTCCATGGGCAGGGACGGTGCGACGCCGGTCAAGCTCGCCCTCGCCGGCGCCGCGCTCAGCGCAGGGCTCTATTCCCTGATGAGCGTCATTCTCGTTTCCAGCCAGGACACCCTGGACCGCTTCCGTTTCTGGCAGGTGGGCGGAATCTCCGGCCGCGACTGGGCAGTGGTGCTCCCGGGCCTCCCGTTCCTGGCCGTCGGGGCACTTATTGTTCTTGGCACCGGCCGCATCCTCAACAGCCTCGCGTTGGGTGACGACACCGCCCGGGGCCTCGGCCAGCGGGTGGGACTGACCCGGGGCGTCACCGCCCTGGGCATCGTGCTGCTGTGCGGTTCCGCGACCGCATTGGCCGGGCCGATCGGCTTTGTTGGCCTGGTCATTCCGCACGCGGTCCGGTCACTCACCGGGCCCGACTACCGCTGGATCCTACCGTTCTCGCTGGTCCTCGCCCCGGCACTGTTGCTCGGCGCGGACATCATCGGCCGGGTTGTGCTGCTCCCCGGCGAGGTTCCGGCCGGGATCATGACCGCACTTGTTGGTGCGCCGGTCTTCGTCTGGCTCATCCGCCGCGGCAAGGGGGCCGGGCTGTGACCACGCTCGAAACCCCCGCCGAGATGGCACTTGACGGCAATCGCACCCGCAAACATTGGCATGAACTGCCATCTCGCGTGCTGACCCCGACCTTTTTCCTGGCCCTCGGCGTCGTGGTTATCTTCGCCGTGTACGTCCTCCTGGGCAGCTACACCGTGACTATCCCCGACTTTTTCAAGATCCTCATCGGACACCTGACCGGCGGCGAGAAAATCCCGGGCGCAAGCTTCATTGTTATGGAGAACAAGCTGCCCCGGGCCGTCATCGGCGTGATGATCGGTGCCGCGTTCGGCCTCTCCGGCGGCCTGTTCCAGACCATGCTCCGCAACCCGCTGGCCAGCCCGGACGTGATCGGCATCAGCTACGGAGCCAGCGCCGCCGCGGTCACCGCCATCGTGATCTTCGGCGCCACAGGTCCAGCCGTGTCCGGAGCGGCACTCGGTGGCGCGCTGGGCATCGCAGCCCTGATCTACGCCATCTCCCGCGGACCGTCGCTGGGCTCAGGCGGCGGCAACCGGGGGAACGCCGCGGGCAACCGGCTGATTCTGGCCGGTGTGGGCATCGCCGCCGCCCTGCATGCTGTGGTCAACTTCATGATGACCCGCGCGGACATCCGCACGGCGGCCGACGCACTCGTCTGGCTCAACGGCTCCCTCAACTCCGCCAACTGGGACCGGGCGGGCATGCTCTCACTGGCGCTGCTGGTCCTGGTCCCCGCCGTCATCGCCCTTGCCGGGCCGCTGCGCATCCTGGAACTCGGCGACGACGCCGCGGCCGGGCTGGGCATCCGCGTCGGGTTCACCCGCCTCGCTGTGGTGGTCACCGCCGTCGCACTCGCCGCGGTGGCGACGGCGGCTGCCGGGCCGGTCTCGTTCGTCGCCTTCCTGGCGGGCCCCATCGCGCGGCGCTTCACCCGCAAAGCCAGCCTCCCGGCGTCGGCCCTGGTGGGTGCGGTGATTGTCCTCACCGCCGACTACGTCGCGGCCAACCTCGCCCCCTTGCTGCTGGACGGCACCGTGCTGCCCGTCGGTGTTATCACCGGCGCGCTCGGTGCCCCGTTCCTGCTGTGGCTTCTGGTCACGGCCAACCGAAAGGATGCCTGACATGGCCGTTCTCAGCGCCCAGGACCTCACCCTCAAATACGACCAGCGCTGCGTGGTGGACGGCCTCACGGCGGAAATCCCCGAGGGCAAAGTGACCATGATCGTGGGCGCCAACGCCTGCGGCAAGTCCACGCTCCTCCGCGGCCTCTCCCGCCTCCTCAAACCGGCCGCCGGTGTGGTCACGCTCGACGGCAAGGACATCCACGCCCGCCCCGCCCGTGAACTGGCGCGCACCCTGGGGCTCCTCCCGCAGCACCCCACCGCGCCGGACGGCATCGCTGTCCGCGACCTCGTGGGCCGCGGCCGGTATCCGCACCAGGGCTTCTTCCGCAGCTGGAGCACCGAGGACGACGCCGCCGTGCAGCGCGCGCTCGAAGCGACAGAAACGCTGGAACTCGCTGAGCGGAACGTCGATGAACTCTCCGGCGGCCAGCGCCAGCGCGTCTGGATCGCCATGGCGCTGGCCCAGGAAACCGACGTGCTCCTGCTGGATGAACCCACAACTTACCTGGACCTGGCGCACCAGGTGGAAGTCCTGGACCTGGTCACGGATCTGAACCGCAAGCGCGGCACCACCGTGGCCATCGTCCTGCACGACCTGAACCTGGCGGCACGCTACGCGGACCATGTCATCGCCATGAAGGGCGGCGAGATCGTGGCCCTCGGTGACCCCATAACTGTTGTCACCGAAAAGCTGGTCCGCGAGGTCTTCGGCCTTGAGTCCCGGGTGATTCCCGATCCGGTCTCGGGCACCCCCCTGATTATTCCCATCGGCCGTCACCACGCCACCGTCAACGAAGCCGTCAACGAACTGGAGCTCGTTTCATGAAGACCCGCGACATCGCCGCCACCGAGCCCATGACCCTGGCCTTCGAGGTGACCGTTTCCTCGGTGCAGGAGCTGAGCCCCAACTTCCGCCGGATCACCTTCGGCGGGTATTCGCTGCGTGACTTCGGCGTCCACGGGGACACCATGGACCTGCGGATCAAACTCATGATCCCGTCCCTGGACGAGGACGGCACAAAGCTGCCCCTGCCGGTGTTCGAAATGGCGCAGGCCGGCTGGTACCGGGAATGGCTGGCCATGGACCCCTCCGTGCGCGGCTCCATGCGGACCTACACCGTGCGCCGGTCACGGCTGGAATCGGTGTACCCGGAGATCGATGTGGACTTCGTGATGCACTTTGACGCCGAAGGCAATGGCGGCCCGGCCGCGAACTGGGCCCTCAACGCCAAGCCGGGCGACGCCATCACCATCATCGGCCCCAACAACCGGGCCGCACACTGCGTGACCGCGGAGATCTACTCCGGCATCGAATGGCGGCCGGGCATGGCCCAGCGCGTCCTCCTTGCCGGCGACGAAACCGCCATCCCCGCGATCTCCGCCATCCTCGAAAGCCTTCCCGCGTACATGACCGGCCACGCTTTCCTTGAGGTGCCGGAGGCGGGTGACTTCCTGGACCTCAAGACGCCCGCCGGCGTCGAGATCACCTGGCTTGCCCGCGGCGCGGCCATCGGGCGGTCCCGCCCCCACGGGGAGATGCTCCAGGAAGCCGTCCGCCTGGCCGTTCCGGTGCCGGGCTGGGTGGCGATCAAGGCGTCCGACGGCGGCGCGGGCCCCGAGCCGGAGGACGTCAACGTGGATGTAGACATCCTCTGGGAGACCCCTGCGCGGATGGACACCGCGGCGATCGGTGCCACCAAGAACCCGGACATGCCCGCAGGCGCCATGCCTTTCTACGCCTGGATCGCCGGTGAGGCAGCCGTCATCAAGGACATGCGGCGGTACCTGGTGCGCGACGTCGGGATCGACCGGAAGCAGGTTGCCTTCATGGGGTACTGGCGGCAGGGCAAAGCCGAGGTCTAAAGCCTTCCGTCGTATGCGGCGGTTGGGTGCGCCGCAACCGCGCCCCTACGCAAGACAGCGGCTGCGGCTCGTTGGGCCTTCACGGCCAAACGCTCTCTCACTTCCTGTGGGTTTTTTCCTAACGCTCTCTCACTTGTATACGCGGACCCAATCGACCTGCATCTGCGAGGGCTTGGTGGCGGAGCCGTCCGGGAACCAATCCAGCTGCAATGTCTGTTTCATGGCGACCGAGGGCTGGTGCGCCGGGTTCGTGTCGGTGAAGGTCTTCACTCCGTCGACGTATCCGGTGATGGCGGCCGGGGTCCACTCCACCGCGTAGTTGTGCCACTGTGTGCCATCGACGGGCGTCGCCGTTGTGGTCTGGAAATCCGCTCCACCACAGGCGTAGTGCAGGAAGAACCTCATCAGGGAGGTGACTGAGCTGCCCTCGGCATAATCGATCTCGGCACAGTTCGGGGCATCGTTGTTGTTGAGGATCAGGACCGGGTGGTATTTCGGGTCCCGTGCATTGGTTTTCATGCGCGTTTCCCAGCGACCATACTTTTGTTGCGCGAACTTTGCCGACATGCCGCCCGTGGTGCCGGCTGCGTCTCCGCTAACAGTGGCCACGCCGTTGGCAACCGACCAAGCCTGGGGGCTGCGCAGGCCTTTGCCTGCGTGCCCTGCACTATTGTAGACACTCCATTTTGTCCGGTCCGGTGCGCCGGTGTTGGAGAATTCGTCGCCCGTCAGGACCGGGCCCCAACCGAAGGCGGCAGCTGCCTGCGCACCGTCACCCGTCGTGGCGAGAGCCTGGCCGGCTGCGGGCAACGGCTGGGCCGGGGCCGGGGCAGCTGCAAGCGCGGGCGCCGGCGGGGTGACGGCTGTCGCCGGGGTTGCCGCCGCCGAAGCGGGGGTCTGGCCGCTGCTCGAAGCCGTGGGCGCCGGAGATGCTGCGGCTGAAGACGCCGTGGCTGCGGCAGTTGGGGCTGGAGTGGCAGGTGCGGACGCACGGCCAGCCGAGGATGGGGCAGACGCCCCATTGGTCGTAGGGGCTAGGCCGCATCCCGTCAGGGACACAGCACCCATGGTCATTACGATGGCTATTTTCTTGAACAAGATACCTCCGGGCTTAGGACTGGAAGAAACGACTGATGCACCTGAGACGGTGCCGAGTGCGGAAAGCATCCTTGGGCCCCTTGGCAGGGCCGGAGCTAGCAGGCGCCGAAGGGGCGCATCCGGGGTCCAGTGATCGGGCGCCCGGGGCCCTGCATTGGGGCCAGCCGCCAACGTTACCTGACCGTGACCTTCGGCCGCAAAAATGTGACAAAGGCTGAGCAGCTGGACACACCTTGCACCCGGCCCTGGTTCGCAAACGCTCCCTCGCACTCTGCCTCTAGATCTCAACCCTTCTGCACATCCTGTTGCTGTCCGTTTACCTTGGCGTTTCTTTGGGCGGTTACTTTCAGTGGATGGGTTCTAATCCTTTACTTTCGGACCGTGAGGGCCGGCGGGTGTTTGTCGCTTTGGGGGACTCGTTTACAGAAGGTGTTGGGGACCGGGATGAGCGGCTGCCCAACGGGGTCCGGGGGTGGGCTGACCGGGTGGCGGAGAAACTGGCCAAGGCTGAGCCGGGGTGGGAATATGCCAACCTGGCCATCAGGAGCAAGCGCCTGCGTCAGGTCATCACCGAGCAGCTGGAACCGGCACTGGCCATGAAGCCCACGCTGATCACCCTGTACGCCGGCGGAAACGACATCCTGGACATCGGCACGGACATGGCCGCCTTGATGGACGAGTACGAGGACCTCGTGGCGCGACTCGCCGGGACCGGGGCCACGGTGGTCCTGTTCACCGGCTTCGATGTCAAAGTCTCGGCCGTTCTGGAGCTGCTGAAGAAGCGGAACACGGTCTACAACGAGCGGGTCCGTGAGATCGCCGCGGAATACGGGACGGTCCTGGTGGATTACTGGTGCCTGGACGCCTTCCATGACCGCCGGATGTGGGACTCGGACCGCCTCCACATGTCCAAGGCGGGCCACAAGTACCTCGCAGGGCAGGTGCTGGACCAGCTCGGGGTGCCCCACAAAATCCGGCTCAAGGACTGGGACCTGCCGGCGCGGCTCAGCCTGCGGGAGTGGGAGCAGCGGCAGCGGCGTTGGGTGAATGACTGGGTGCTGCCGCTTTTTGGCCGCAAAATCAGGGGCGTCACGCTGGGGGATACCCTCGCGCCGCGTTGGCCAGAACCCGTCAAGGTGCCGCGGAAGCGTGGACTGAAGAAGCTGGCGGACAAAACCCGGGCAACCGCGGAGTCTTAGGTATCCAGCAGGTTCTCGAAGCCAGGCGCCACCCTGTTGGCCGCGAATTCCATGATTTCGAACTCCGCCACGCCGTTGACGTAAAAGGGGTCCTTGGCCAGGCTCGCCTCCAACGTTGGACGGTCCGTCCTGGACAGCAGCAGACCGCCCGTCCGGGGGACCTTGCGCCCGGCGGCGACAAAAACGCCGTCGTCAAAGGCCTTCTTCAGCCATTCAACGTGGCCGTTCAGATGGAACTCCACGATGTCTTCGGGCACCTTGTAGGTCAGCGACACAACATACATACGGTCAGCGTACTCGGATGCGTCCACCGGAACTGGAGCGTCACTTGAAATCTCAACCACGCTCTGCTTCTAGAATGGACGCATGACCGAACCGCGCTGGCTCAACGCCGACGAACGCCGTGCCTGGCTGGCACTCCTGAGCATCAACACGCTGCTGCCGGCTGCCCTGGACAACCAGCTCCACACCGCCGGCAAGGTGTCCCTCTTTGATTACAACGTTATGGCCATGCTGTCCGAAGCCGAGGGCCGCTTCCTGCCGATGAGCCAGCTGGCCGCCCGCACCAGTTCGTCGCTGTCCCGGCTCTCGCACGTGGTGGCCAAACTGGAGAAGCGCGGATGGCTGGAGCGGCGTCCGCACCCCCGCGATGCCCGCGTCACCACCGCACACCTGTCCGACGTCGGGATGGCCACTTTGGTGGCACTCGCACCGGGGCACGTGGAGGCGGTGCGCACCAAGTTCCTGGACGCCCTGACGGAACGTGATGTCAATGACCTTGCCCGCATCGGCGAAAAGATCGTTGCCCGGCTGGACGATGGCCACTGGATCCTGCGCGACACTGACGGCCAGTCCTAGCCATGGACTTTTCGACCCGGTATGTAGCGCTCGGCGACTCTTTCACGGAGGGGGTCGGGGATGGCGATCCCGGCCGCCCCAACGGTGTCCGCGGGTGGGCGGATCGCGTGGCGGAGCAGTTGGGCGCGGCGGATCCCGGCTTCGGCTACGCCAACCTGGCCATCCGCGGCAGGAAGCTCCGCCAGATCATGGCAGAACAGGTGGACGCCGCCGTCGAACTTAACCCCACCCTGGTGACCATTTACGCAGGTGCCAACGACATTCTGCGGCCCAAGATCGACATCGACGATCTGCTGGCGGAGTACGACGCCGGCATCCGCAAGCTGGCGGCCACCGGCGCCACAGTGGTGATGTTCACCGGCTTCGACGCACGCGGCTCGAAGGTCTTCAGCACTATGCGCGGCCGCACCGCCATCTACAACGAACTGGTCCGCGGCATCGCCGGCGACCACGGGGCACTGCTCGTGGACTACTGGCGCTTCACCGAGTACTACGACTGGGGCATGTGGGCCCAGGACCGGATGCACATGTCCGCCGCCGGGCACGCCAACATGGCCAAACGCGTCCTCACCGTCCTGGAGCACGACCACTCGATCGAGGTCCCGCCCATGACCCCGGTGCCCGAACTGAACCGGGCCGAAGCCATCCGCGCCAACGCCCGCTGGGTCCGCGAATTCGCCGGCCCATGGGTGGTCCGCCGCGTCACCGGCAAGTCCTCGGGCGACGGCCTGGCGCCCAAGTACGCGCAGCTCATCCGGCTCTGAAGCGACGCCTCCTTATACACTGTCCGAGCCTCGGATTGGTCTTTAATTGCGTGAACTCGTAGACTTGGTGAGCGCTAAGTGCGCGGAGCGTGCGCAATTGCTCCGGTGGCCCGGTAATTTTCTCCAGGGTAGCCGGTAGTTAGGGGCTCAAGTTGCGTGACTAACCGTTCACCCTGATCACTTTGGGTCGCACTTAGCCGCATGATCCTGCAGCAGATATGCGGATCATTACATTCAATTCTTGAGGAGAAGTCATGGCAGCACACTGCCAAGTGACCGGAGCCGAGCCGGGCTTTGGGCACAGCATTTCGCACTCGCACCGTCGCAACAAGCGTCGGTTCGATCCGAACATCCAGAAGAAGCGCTACTGGGTTCCGTCCCTGCGCCGTAACGTCACGCTGCAGGTTTCTGCTCGTGGCATCAAGACCATCGACGTACGCGGCATCGACGTAGTCGTCGCCGCCATCCTTGCTCGGGGAGTGAAGCTCTAATGGCTAAGGACAAGGACGTACGTCCGATCATCAAGCTCAAGTCGACTGCGGGCACGGGTTACACCTACGTGACGCGGAAGAACCGTCGTAACGACCCGGACCGTATGGTTCTGAAGAAGTACGATCCCAAGATCCGTCAGCACGTCGAATTCCGAGAGGAGCGCTAAACACATGGCTAAGAAGTCAATGATCGCAAAGAACGAACAGCGTAAAGTCATCGTTGAGCGTTACGCTGCAAAGCGCCTCGAACTGAAGAAGGCTCTGGTTGACCCCAACTCGACCGACGAAGTTCGCGAAGCAGCACGCCTCGGCCTGCAGAAGCTTCCCCGCAACGCGTCGCCCGTCCGTCTGCGTAACCGCGACATCATCGACGGCCGTCCCCGCGGTACCTTCCAGAAGTTCGGTATCTCCCGTGTTCGCTTCCGCGACATGGCTCACCGCGGTGAGCTCCCGGGCATCACCAAGTCTTCCTGGTAATCCAGCACCGCTGATTCCAGCTGCTTGAGAAGGGCCGGCAACCGTTTGGTTGCCGGCCCTTCTGCATTTAAGGCTTCCGGCGGCCGTTGTGCTGCAGCTCACAGACCTGACGTACGACGACGGCGCCCGGTTTCGGGTGCCAATGCCGGCTTTGGGCCCGGAATGGCGGGGTTAGGGGCGGTTGTGGGGGTGGATTTGCGGTGGGGGGTGGGTGGGTGTATTGTTTTCTAAGTCGCCGCGAGGGGAACAGCGAAGAGCTGGTTACCGCGGGCGGCCAAACCCCCTAATTCAAGACCAAATGTTGGTTGTTCTTTTGAGCGCCTTTGTTTGGTGGGGATGTGTTTTCTGCTGGTGCGGGTCCTGGAATATGGATTTGCATCGGGGCGGGAAACCGGGTAACTTTGAAAAGTTGCTCCGGAGCGATCCACGGCCGATATGTTGGTTGTGGTGGTGCCGGGTGTGTCTGTTGTTTGAGAACTCAATAGTGTGCCAAGTTTGTTGATACCAATTTATTGTATTGAATTGGTTGAATTTGCCGGGCCCGCCACCCCGTGGTGTGGTCTGGTGTTTTTAGCTGGTTTCAAATTTTGTGCAGCCATTTTATCCTGTTATTTCCGGGGTTGGTGGTTGTGTCTGTTTTTCTTCAACGGAGAGTTTGATCCTGGCTCAGGATGAACGCTGGCGGCGTGCTTAACACATGCAAGTCGAACGATGACCCGGTGCTTGCGCCGGTGATTAGTGGCGAACGGGTGAGTAACACGTGAGTAACCTGCCCTTAACTCTGGGATAAGCCTGGGAAACTGGGTCTAATACCGGATATGACTCCTCATCGCATGGTGGGGGGTGGAAAGCTTTATTGTGGTTTTGGATGGACTCGCGGCCTATCAGCTTGTTGGTGAGGTAATGGCTCACCAAGGCGACGACGGGTAGCCGGCCTGAGAGGGTGACCGGCCACACTGGGACTGAGACACGGCCCAGACTCCTACGGGAGGCAGCAGTGGGGAATATTGCACAATGGGCGAAAGCCTGATGCAGCGACGCCGCGTGAGGGATGACGGCCTTCGGGTTGTAAACCTCTTTCAGTAGGGAAGAAGCGAAAGTGACGGTACCTGCAGAAGAAGCGCCGGCTAACTACGTGCCAGCAGCCGCGGTAATACGTAGGGCGCAAGCGTTATCCGGAATTATTGGGCGTAAAGAGCTCGTAGGCGGTTTGTCGCGTCTGCCGTGAAAGTCCGGGGCTCAACTCCGGATCTGCGGTGGGTACGGGCAGACTAGAGTGATGTAGGGGAGACTGGAATTCCTGGTGTAGCGGTGAAATGCGCAGATATCAGGAGGAACACCGATGGCGAAGGCAGGTCTCTGGGCATTAACTGACGCTGAGGAGCGAAAGCATGGGGAGCGAACAGGATTAGATACCCTGGTAGTCCATGCCGTAAACGTTGGGCACTAGGTGTGGGGGACATTCCACGTTTTCCGCGCCGTAGCTAACGCATTAAGTGCCCCGCCTGGGGAGTACGGCCGCAAGGCTAAAACTCAAAGGAATTGACGGGGGCCCGCACAAGCGGCGGAGCATGCGGATTAATTCGATGCAACGCGAAGAACCTTACCAAGGCTTGACATGAACCGGAAATGCCTGGAAACAGGTGCCCCGCTTGCGGTCGGTTTACAGGTGGTGCATGGTTGTCGTCAGCTCGTGTCGTGAGATGTTGGGTTAAGTCCCGCAACGAGCGCAACCCTCGTTCTATGTTGCCAGCGCGTGATGGCGGGGACTCATAGGAGACTGCCGGGGTCAACTCGGAGGAAGGTGGGGACGACGTCAAATCATCATGCCCCTTATGTCTTGGGCTTCACGCATGCTACAATGGCCGGTACAAAGGGTTGCGATACTGTGAGGTGGAGCTAATCCCAAAAAGCCGGTCTCAGTTCGGATTGGGGTCTGCAACTCGACCCCATGAAGTCGGAGTCGCTAGTAATCGCAGATCAGCAACGCTGCGGTGAATACGTTCCCGGGCCTTGTACACACCGCCCGTCAAGTCACGAAAGTTGGTAACACCCGAAGCCGGTGGCCTAACCCCTTGTGGGAGGGAGCTGTCGAAGGTGGGACTGGCGATTGGGACTAAGTCGTAACAAGGTAGCCGTACCGGAAGGTGCGGCTGGATCACCTCCTTTCTAAGGAGCACCTACAGTCACCTTGCCCCGTGTATGCGGGTGTGGAGGGGTTGTCAGGAGTATATGCCCGTTGCGCAGACGCAAGTTCTGCGGCGGGTGCTCAAGGGTGGAATATCAACAAATAGCGGCCGCTTGTTTCTTTCCTCGCCCAGTACGGTGGTTGGTTGTCCTTCGGGATGGCCGTCTCTGCCTGGAACGGTGCGGGTTGGGGGTGGGTGGTTTAGTGTTTGGCACACTGTTGGGTCCTGAGGCAACAGGGCCGGGTTTTCCCGGTACTTGTTTGTTTCTGGTTTCCTGGCTGCACCGATCATGCATGGTGCTTCTTCCTTCGGGGAGGGGTGTGTGTGGGGTGTGTGGTATGGGGTTGTTGTTTGAGAACTACATAGTGGACGCGAGCATCTTTTATAAGAAGCAATTTCCAAGAATTATGAACCTGGATCTGTCCGCACTCTTTTGGGGTGTGGGTGGTTTCTGTGGTTCTCTCGAAAATTAGTTTTTTTGATCTTTTGTGGTCAAGTTTTTAAGAGCACACGGTGGATGCCTTGGCATTAGGAGCCGAAGAAGGACGTAGGAATCTGCGATAAGCCTGGGGGAGTCGATAACCGGACTGTGATCCCAGGGTGTCCGAATGGGGAAACCCCGCCAGGGGCGCGAGTCGCCTGGTGACCCGCATCTGAACACATAGGGTGCGTGGAGGGAACGCGGGGAAGTGAAACATCTCAGTACCCGCAGGAAGAGAAAACAATAGTGATTCCGTTAGTAGTGGCGAGCGAACGCGGATCAGGCTAAACCGTTCCATGTGTGATAGCCGGCGGGCGTTGCATGGGCGGGGTTGTGGGACTTTCCGTACCAGTTCTGCCGGACTGGTGGGGTGTGATGTGCAGGCATAGGTGAACGGTCTTGAAAGGCCGGCCAGAGAGGGTGTGAGCCCCGTAACCGAAATGTTTTGTGCCGCCTGGAGAGTATCCCAAGTAGCACGGGGCCCGAGAAATCCCGTGTGAATCTGTCAGGACCACCTGATAAGCCTAAATACTCCCTAATGACCGATAGCGGACCAGTACCGTGAGGGAAAGGTGAAAAGTACCCCGGGAGGGGAGTGAAACAGTACCTGAAACCGTGTGCTTACAATCCGTCGGAGCAGCCTTGTAGTTGTGACGGCGTGCCTTTTGAAGAATGAGCCTGCGAGTTAGTGTTACGTCGCGAGGTTAACCCGTGTGGGGAAGCCGTAGCGAAAGCGAGTCTGAATAGGGCGTTGCAGTGGCGTGATCTAGACCCGAAGCGAAGTGATCTACCCATGGCCAGGTTGAAGCGACGGTAAGACGTCGTGGAGGACCGAACCCACTTCAGTTGAAAATGGAGGGGATGAGCTGTGGGTAGGGGTGAAAGGCCAATCAAACTTCGTGATAGCTGGTTCTCCCCGAAATGCATTTAGGTGCAGCGTTGCGTGTTTCTTGCTGGAGGTAGAGCTACTGGATGGCTAATGGGCCCTACAAGGTTACTGACGTCAGCCAAACTCCGAATGCCGGTAAGTGAGAGCGCAGCAGTGAGACTGTGGGGGATAAGCTTCATAGTCGAGAGGGAAACAGCCCAGACCACCAACTAAGGCCCCTAAGCGTGTGCTAAGTGGGAAAGGATGTGGAGTTGCGAAGACAACCAGGAGGTTGGCTTAGAAGCAGCCATCCTTAAAAGAGTGCGTAATAGCTCACTGGTCAAGTGATTCCGCGCCGACAATGTAGCGGGGCTCAAGTACACCGCCGAAGTTGTGGATTTCAGGCAATAACCCAGCCGGTCCCTCGTGGATCCGGTTCAGGTGTCTGGAGTGGTAGGGGAGCGTCGTGTGGGCAGTGAAGTCGCGGTGTAAACCAGCGGTGGAGCCTACACGAGTGAGAATGCAGGCATGAGTAGCGAAAGACGGGTGAGAAACCCGTCCGCCGAATGATCAAGGGTTCCAGGGTCAAGCTAATCTGCCCTGGGTAAGTCGGGACCTAAGGCGAGGCCGACAGGCGTAGTCGATGGACAACGGGTTGATATTCCCGTACCGGCGAAAAACCGTCCATGTTGAACAGGGGATACTAACCGCCCGAGACCTGCCCGCCCACCCTTCGGGGTGACGTGGGTTTTGGTGGAGCGCGGGACCTGATCCTGGGAGGCAAGCGTATTAACAGGTGTGACGCAGGAAGGTAGCCAAGCCGGGCGATGGTTGTCCCGGTCTAAGGATGTAGGGCGAACGGTAGGCAAATCCGCCGTTCATGATGCCTGAGATCTGATGGGACCCCCTCACGGGGGGATTTGGTGATCCTATGCTGCCGAGAAAAGCATCGACGCGAGGTTTTAGCCGCCCGTACCCCAAACCGACACAGGTGATCAGGTAGAGAATACTAAGGCGATCGAGAGAATTATGGTTAAGGAACTCGGCAAAATGCCCCCGTAACTTCGGGAGAAGGGGGGCCCCAACCTTGAACACCACACGCTGGTGGGAGGGGATCGGGGCCGCAGAGACCAGGGGGAAGCGACTGTTTACTAAAAACACAGGTCCGTGCGAAGTCGCAAGACGATGTATACGGACTGACTCCTGCCCGGTGCTGGAAGGTTAAGAGGACCGGTTAGCCCGCAAGGGCGAAGCTGAGAATTCAAGCCCCAGTAAACGGCGGTGGTAACTATAACCATCCTAAGGTAGCGAAATTCCTTGTCGGGTAAGTTCCGACCTGCACGAATGGAGTAACGACTTCCCCGCTGTCTCAACCATAAACTCGGCGAAATTGCAGTACGAGTAAAGATGCTCGTTACGCGCAGCAGGACGGAAAGACCCCGAGACCTTTACTATAGTTTGGTATTGGTGTTCGGAGTGGCTTGTGTAGGATAGGTGGGAGACGTTGAAGCCCGGACGCCAGTTCGGGTGGAGTCATCGTTGAAATACCACTCTGGTCACTTTGGACATCTAACTTCGGCCCGTAATCCGGGTCAGGGACAGTGCCTGATGGGTAGTTTAACTGGGGCGGTTGCCTCCTAAAAAGTAACGGAGGCGCCCAAAGGTTCCCTCAGCCTGGTTGGCAATCAGGTGTCGAGTGTAAGTGCACAAGGGAGCTTGACTGTGAGAGAGACATCTCGAGCAGGGACGAAAGTCGGGACTAGTGATCCGGCGGTACATTGTGGAATGGCCGTCGCTCAACGGATAAAAGGTACCTCGGGGATAACAGGCTGATCTTGCCCAAGAGTCCATATCGACGGCATGGTTTGGCACCTCGATGTCGGCTCGTCGCATCCTGGGGCTGGAGTAGGTCCCAAGGGTTGGGCTGTTCGCCCATTAAAGCGGTACGCGAGCTGGGTTTAGAACGTCGTGAGACAGTTCGGTCCCTATCCGCTGCGCGCGCAGGAAATTTGAGAAGGGCTGTCCTTAGTACGAGAGGACCGGGACGGACGAACCTCTGGTGTGTCAGTTGTACTGCCAAGTGCACCGCTGATTAGCTACGTTCGGATGGGATAACCGCTGAAAGCATCTAAGCGGGAAGCTCGCTTCGAGATGAGATTTCCATACACCTTGTGTGTGAGAGGCCCCCAGCCAGACCACTGGGTTGATAGGCCGGATGTGGAAGCGAGGACTAACGACTCGTGAAGCTGACCGGTACTAATAGGCCGATAACTTACACCACACACCACCCCGCAAACCTAGTCAAAAGAGGTTTGCACCACGGGGTGGTAAAAAGAAACAAGACTGCTTGCGTCCACTATGTGGTTCCCAAACAACAAACCCGTCCATACGACGGCACGTTGTCCAGGGAACAAAAACACAACAAAATAACAACACCACAATGTTGTAACCACAAAGTTTTCCCACCCCACGGCACAGCCGGCAGGGTGCGGAGCAAGGGTTACGGCGGTCATAGCGTGGGGGAAACGCCCGGTCCCATTCCGAACCCGGAAGCTAAGACCCACAGCGCCGATGGTACTGCACCCGGGAGGGTGTGGGAGAGTAGGTCACCGCCGGAACATCATTACAGGTCGAGAGCCCCCCAACCACCAGGTTGGGGGGCTCTCCCACATTAACCACCCAAAACCAAAAACACCGCCTTCGTGCTGCCTGCCGTGAATTCCGGCACACCACCGCCCGCCGGCACCCCACCCAACGCCGCGGCACCCCACCCAACGCCGCGGCACCCCACCCAACACACCGCCGTCGCACACCAGGCAACGCGTCTAGGACGCCGAGGTTTTGCTAATATGGGGCACCCCAAAGCAAAGGAGAGCCCCGTGGGCAAGGTGGTCATGTACAGCTCGGTGTCGGTGGACGGCTTCATCGCGGACGAGAACGACCAGCCCGGACCGCTGTTCGACTGGTTGTCCAGCGGTGACGTCCCGTTGGACGAGAGCGGCGAGGTGAAGGTGTCGCAGACGTCCTACGACTACACCCGGCCGTACTGGGACCAGATCGGGGCGACAATCGTCGGCCGCCACGTCTTCGACATGACGGACGGCTGGGACGGGAAGCCTCCGGGCGGGGTCGACCACGTGGTCGTCGTGACGCACCGGCCGAAGCCCGAGGGCTGGGACCCCGAGGCGCCGTTTCACTTCGTCGACGGCGTCGAGGCAGCCATGGCCAAGGCGCTGGAGCTCGCGGGTGACCGCATCGTCGAGGTCGCCGCTGGCGACGTCGGTGGCCAGGTGCTTGCCGCGGGCCTGGTCGACGAGGTGCGCATGGATGTCGTACCCGTCGTGTTCGGGTCCGGCAAGCGCTACTTCGGGTCGGTCCACGCACAGCACCTGTTGGAGGATCCCGACGTGGTGATTCAGGGCAACCGGGTGCTTCACCTGCGCTATCGGGTGCGCCGTTGACCGATCTGAGCGGGTGCGCGAAGAAGTCCACTGCGAACGGTGACACAAGTTCGGGCCTCCGGCTGCGTTTGCGCCTCGCTGCCCGGGACGGACGCGCCAGCCAACACCCAGCCAGCGATTACACCCTCAACTGTGAAGAGCCGTTTTGATCTCCGTGAGCAGGCTCGTCCCTAACTTTGCGCCCCTGACCGCGAGTGCCGGCGCGTCGGTAGCGGGGCAGGGAGACAGCCCGCATCCAGCCCGGTCGTATCGTACGAGCAGACATCTCTCGGCCAGGCGCTCGTAGAAGGCGCGCTCCTCCGGACCTCCTGCAAGCAGCGGCAGGCGACGGCGATCTTCGCGGCCCACTCGAGTGCCGCCTCCCGCGAGGGCAGCTTGAGAATTGTAGCCGTCGTTGGGCACCTTGTGGCCTGAATACGTGCCCTCGGTGACGGTGCTGTCACCGGCGACGAGCGCTGGGTCTACGTCCTCATCGATCCCGCCGCCGAAGACGTACACGCCTGCCGCTTTGGCCCCGCCGATGACGGCACGCGAGGCTTCGAGCACCGCCTCGAAGTCCTAATCGGGGAACACCATGGCCTGGCCTCACCGGGGAGGTACTTCGTCATTCGGGGACTCCCCTGCTCCGGCGGCGCCATCAGCGGCTCTTCTCTGCAGCACCGCTCTTGCGCCCTGCCTGATTTTGGCGCCGGCGCCCGACATGTGGTCAGCGTAGAGCGTTGTGACCGACCCGCAGAACTTGCTTGAGCCGTACCGTCTGAGAGCACGTTCTAAAGCGCATGCCCGCGATGCAGCGACTCATCGACGCGACCGGCACCGGCGTTCCTGCCGCGTTGACCAAGGGTCACCACGCTCGGTCGGACGACTCGAACACCAAAGCGGCTCCGCCCTCGGGTTCCGCAACCTCACCAACCACATCACCCAAAGCCTGCTTGAAACCGGCGACTTCAGGTCCCAGGTGGGCCGATTGGCGTCCTAGCCATCACGGAACTTGAGCACGACGTCTTCGTCAGGACCGTTCCGCGGGAAGACGATGTCCTTCGCCGCCGCATCGACCCTTTCGTACTTGAGAGGCCTTCGCTGGCCTGAGTGTTGCGCGTCGCAGTGTTTGGCGGTGGGGGCGTCTCTGGCGATGACGATGCAGGTTTTTCCGGTGGTGTCTTGATTTAGTGCCGTCGGCGGCGTCAGGCTGACGATGTCCGGATAAGGCGAACGGCCGGTGTGGGAGTTTCGAAGCACCACGCCGGCCGTTCTGACGCGTAAAGGCCGCGCCGATGCTCACGGTAAGTCATGAGGCTGTCTCTGTCGAGTCGGATCTGGCTGGCGGGCGGTTGGCCTGTCCGGGGTGCAGGGGCAGGCTGCGGCCGTGGGGCTGGGCACGGGAACGACTGATCCGGCACGGCACCGGCACGGACCTGGCCCTGGTGCGCGGGCGTCCGCGCCGGGGGCGATGCGCGGATTGTTCGGCCACGCATGTGCTGTTGGGCGTGGATCTGGCGGCCCGGCGGGCCGATACGGCCGAAGTGATCGCCTCCGCCATCGAGGCCAAGGCTGTCAGCGGGGCAGGGCACCGGGTGATCGCGGCGCGGCTGGGCCGACCGGCGTCCACGGTGCGCGGCTGGCTGCGCGCATTCGCCGCTTCCGCCGGCCCGATCGCCGAAGTGTTCACCGCCCTTTCCCACCGTGACGGCGCGGACGCGGCCGGACTCTGGCCCGCGGCCGCCCCGGCACCGGCCGGCCGGGCGCTGGCTGCGGTGGCGGCGTATGCGGGCGTGCTCGCGGCCCGGTTTTCCGTCGCCACCGTGGCGTGGCAAACGGCAGGGCTCGCCGTTGCGGGTCCGTTCTTCTTCAGCGCCGGCCGATGGCAGGACCGGGAGCAACACGAGCTGGCCCTTATGCCTGGTTCCCCGGGCGGTAAGGGTGGGAGGAGCGCCGGCTGATCCTGCCGGGGCCATCGTTTCCTGACCTCTTGAAAAGGACAATGACCCATGACGGAATCCGAGCCGCAGCGCGGTCCCCTGGCCCGCAAGGACCGGGCGGAAAAGATCGCGTTGTTCCGCTATCAGCTCATCCGCGATGCCGCGGACACGTCGCTGACTTCCCGCCAGCGCGGGCCCATGGTCCGTGCCCTGGCTGCCGCAGAGCACACCGGCCCGTCCGGGCAGGCCGTGCGCTACTCCCGCGAGACCCTGGACCGGTGGATCAGCGCCTGGCAGCGCGAGGGATTCGACGGACTCAAGCCGCGGGAAAGGGCCGCCGGCCCGGTGACCCCGGAGACCGTGCTGTCACTGGCAGCGACGCTGAAGCTGGAGCGTCCGCACCGCACCGCGGCCCAGGTGCGGCGGATCATGACCGAGACCCTCGGCGACGCGCCGTCCGAGTCGACACTGCTGCGCCACTTCCGCACCCTGGAGATCCCCACCGGCACGCCCGCGCAGGCCACCGGCCGGTTCGAAGCAACCCGGCCGAACGAGATCTGGGTCGGTGACGGGCTCCACGGTCCCCGGATCGGCGGCCGGAAAACCTACCTGTTCGCGTTCCTGGACGACCACTCCCGCCTGGTCACCGCGGCCCGCTGGGCGTTCGCCGAAGACGCCGTCCGGCTCTCGGCCGCGCTGCGCCCGGCCCTGCAGACCCACGGAATCCCCGACGCGGCCTATGTCGATTATGCCGACCTTCGCGTTATGCCGATGTTTTCTCGTTGTCCCTGTTCAGCGGGGTGAGATTTCGGGAATTGTCGGCATAATCGCGAGGTCTGCGCGATCCTTCTTGCATCGATATCCGGATGAAGGAGGAAGTCATGGCCATGCCTGCAACCAAGGTCAGCAAGGTCCGAATGACGGGGCCGTTGGCCCCGTTCGCGTCTGCTTTCAGATCCAAGTTGAAGGACCTGGGCTACACGCCGTTAACGATCGCCAGTGAACTGAGGATGGTGGCCGACTGGAGCCGCTGGCTTCAGGAACGGTCAATGACAGCTGTGGATGTGACGGGCGGGTGCGTCCGCCAGTTCGTCGCGGCCAGACACTTCGCGGGGCGCATTTCGCCGTATCCGCCCCGCGTTTTCAACACCATGATCGAGGTCCTCGTTGAACAAGGCGTGGTCCAGGCCGAGATCGAGGCGCCTGTGCCGGGATCGCCGATCGATGTGCTCCTGTCCTCGTTCGAGAAGTTCCTGCTCTCCGAGCGGGGACTGGCCCAGTGCACGGCGGCCGCCTACGTGCTGCGGGCCCGCCGATTCCTAGCCCAGCAGACGCCAGCGGGCGCCCTGGCCGATCTGAGGACCAAGGATGTGACCGATGCCGTGCGCACCGAAGCCGCGAAGGTCTCGGTCGGTTCCACCCAGTTCTTCGTAGTGGCCGTGCGCTCGTTCCTGCGCTTTTGTTTCACCGAAGGACTGGTCTCCACCGACCTCTCGGGAGCTGCCCTTGCCATTACCGGACGCCGCCGTTCACCGTTGGCTGCGGGAATCAGCGCCGCGGATGCCCGAAGGCTCCTGGATTCCTGTGACCGGCGGGAAAACGAGGGCCGGCGGGACTATGCCATCCTGGTCATCCTCCTCCGCCTGGGCCTGCGGGCCAGTGAGGTCGCCGCGCTGAGCCTCGAGGACATCGACTGGCGCGCGGGGCTGGTCGTGGTCCATGGAAAGGGCCGCCGTGATGACCGGCTCCCGATCCCCGTTGATGTGGGCCAGGCGATTACCTGCTATCTCCGGCGGGGACGCCCGCGAACCTCTCATCGGGCGGTCTTCCTGCGATCGTTGGCGCCCGTTGAGGCCCTGGGCCGGGGCGGGATCTCGTTGGTTGTGCGCCGAGCCTGCCACCGGGCCGGACTCGCCCCGGTCGGTTCACACCGTCTGCGCCATACCCTGGCCTGTGAGATGGTCAACTCCGGCGTTCCCCTGCCCGAGATCGCCCAGGTGCTCCGGCATGGGAGCCTGACGAGCACCGCCCTCTACGCCCGTCTGGATATTGATGGGCTCCGGGCCCTGGCCCGGCCATGGCCGGGAGGTGAACGGTGATGGGAGAGCTCCTCGGCCATGCCAATGACTACCTCAGACTCCGGCGGGATCTGGGCTACAAGCTCAGGCAGGAAGGCTATGACCTGCCCCGGTTCGTGGCCTTCCTCGAGGCGTCCGGCGCCACCGTGTTAACGAGCGAGTTGGCCATTGCCTGGGCGCGGGACTGCCAGGGCGTCCAGCCCATCACCTGGGCCCACCGGCTCGGCTCTGTCCGCGGGTTCGCTCGCTACTTGAAAAGCATCGACCCTGCAACGGAAATCCCGCCACTGGATGTGTTCGGTGCCCGCCAGCAACGGCCCACCCCATACCTTTGGTCAGCCGAGGAGATTGGTGCCCTGCTGGACGGGGCGGGGCAGCTCCGCCCGGAACTGCGGGCCGTTACGCACGAAACCCTGTTCGGTCTCATTGCCGTGACGGGGATACGGCTCGGGGAAGCGCTCGGGCTCAACCGCGAGGACGTCAACCTCAGCACCGGCGTGCTCACGATCAGGCATGCCAAATTCGAATGGGCAAGGCTGGTTCCGCTGCATCCGAGCACCACGGCAGCTCTGGCCTCCTACGCCCAACGCCGGGACAGGCTCTGCCCCACGCCCCGGACCGCGGCATTCTTCCTCACGCCGGCGGGAACCGGTCTGAGCACAAGCAGCGTTGAGCACACCTTCAACGACATCATGACCGGGATCGGGCTGCGTACCGCCACCGTGAAGCCACGCATCCACGATCTAAGGCACAGTTTCGCCGTCCAAACCCTGATCGATTGGCACCGGGCCGGAGCCGATGTTGGCGCCGGCATGGCTGTTTTGTCGACCTATCTCGGCCATGTCAGCCCAGCGGGGACCTACTGGTACCTCTCAGCCGCCCCGGAACTGATGGTGTTGGCCGCCGAACGGCTGGACCGACGATTCGGGGCGCGGTCATGACCGCGCTGGCCCCCACCCTGCAGGCCTTCTTCACCGACCGGCTCCTTGGCCAGCGTGGCGCCAGCCCCCACACCATTGATGCCTACCGAACGAGCTTCCGGCTCCTGCTCCGCTACGCCAGCGATAAGCTACATAAACCACCCAGCGGACTCGATATCGGCGACCTCGACGCCCCTCTCGTGGCCGCCTTCCTGACCCATCTGGAAGCGGACCGGCACAACAGCGTGCGGACCCGCAACAACCGGTTGGCCGCCATCCATTCGCTCTTCACCTATGCGGCCCTGCGGCACCCGGAGCACGCAGCCTCAATCCAACGTGTGCTCGCTATCGGGCCCAAACGCTTCGACCGGAACCTGGTGACCTTCCTCAACGAAGCCGAGGTCGACGCACTCCTGGACTCGTGCAGCAAGGACACCTGGACCGGGCGGCGCGACCACGCCATGATCCTGCTGGCCATCCAGACCGGGTTGCGGATCTCGGAACTCGCCGGGCTCACCTGCGCCGATGCGTCTCTGGGTGCCGGGGCGAACATCCACTGCATCGGGAAGGGACGGAAAGAGCGGCGCACCCCGCTCGTGCCCTCCACCGTTAGTGTTCTTCGGGCGTGGCTGCGTGAACGCGGAGGGTCGCCTGCGGATCCGCTCTTCCCCGCAAGCACCGGCAGGAAACTCAGCCGTGACGCCATCGAACATCGGATCACCCGTTACGCCGCCACGGCAGGAACAACTTGCCTATCGATGAGGACGAAGCACGTGAGCGCCCACACCCTGCGCCATACGGCGGCCATGCGGCTTCTCCTCGCCGGGGTGGACGTCACGGTCATAGCGCTCTGGCTGGGCCACTCGCAAGTCTCCTCGACCAACGCCTACCTGCACGCGGACATGTCGCAAAAGGAACGAGCCATCGCCCGCGTCACGCCAGCGGACACCGCCCCGGGCCGCTATCGTCCTCCGGACCCGATCCTGGCCTTCCTCGAGGCCCTCTGATTATGCCGACAAATCCGCCCCTCTCACCTCGCTGAACAGGGACAACGAGAAAACGTTGGCATAACGCGAAGGTCGGCATAATCGACATTGTGCCGACGTCGGCACAATGTCGACAACGGGTCTGCCTTTGTCGACGCGTCACTGGCGAGGATCTGCGCCCGGCTGGGCATGAAGCTGATCCATTCCCGGCCTTACCGGCCCCAGGGCAGGGGCAAGATCGAGCGCTTCTTCAACACCGTGAGCTCCCAGTTCCTCTCCGAGATCACCGTGATCGACGCCCCGGTCCAGACGAAAGTTCCGGGCACCGGCCCGGTCGGGAACCCCGGAGAGGATCCCGACGGGACCGCGATCACCTCGTTGGCGGAGCTGAACGCCTTATTCACGTCCTGGGTGCAGATGGTCTACCACCGCACCGTTCACTCCACCACCGCGATGACGCCGCTGGCCCGCTGGGACGCGGGCTGGGAAAACCGGCGCCCGGACCGCCGGGATCCGGACGTGATCGCCGAAGCGTTCCGCTGGTCCGTGACCCGCAAGGTCACCAAGACCGCGACGGTGTCCCTGCAGGGCAACACCTACCAGGTCGACCCCATGCTCGCCGGCACCCGCATCGAGCTGGTCTATGACCCGTTCGATCTGACCGGCCCGGTCGCGGTGACCGCCGCCGGCGGGATCCCTGCCGGGGAAGCGGTCCTGCTCGAGATCCGCCGACACGTCCACCCCAAAGCCGTCAACGCCGCCAAAGACGCCGACACCGGCGCGAGGAACGCAGGCTCCGGGATCGACTACCTGCGCCTGGTCGAAACCCGCCACAAAACCACCCTGACCGGCGCCCCGATCAGCTTCGAGAAAATGGCCGCCGGCGTCGGCGCGACCGGAACCAATGGAGGACCCCAATGAGCATCTCAAACCTGCAATCCCACTACGGCTTCACAGCCATGCCCTTCGGCCGCTCCATCCCGGTCCAGGCACTGCACCCCCACCCCGGGCACCGCGAGGCGGTCGCCCGGATCCAATGGTGCGTCGCCCAGCGCCAGATGGGCGTGGTCACCGGCGAGGTCGGCGCCGGCAAGACCGTCGCTGTCAGAGCAGCCCTTGCACAACTCGAAGCATCCCGCCACCAGGTCATCTACATCGCGGACCCCACGATCGGCATGCGCGGCATCCAGTCCCAGATCGTCACCGCCCTGGGCGGGCAGCCAGCGTTCTACTCCGGAGTCCTCGCGCACCAGACCGCGTCCCTGCTCGCCGGGGAACTGGACGAACGCGCCCGCCTGCCCGTGGTCGTGATCGACGAGGCGCACCTGCTCGGCAACACCGAGCTTGAGTCCCTGCGGATGCTCACGAATACCGGGATGGACACCGGCTCGCACTTCGCGCTGCTGCTCGTCGGCCAGCCCACCCTGCGCCGCCGGCTCAAACTCGCGGTCCTGGCCGCCCTGGACCAAAGGATCTCCACCAGGTTCGCGATCAACGGCATGGACCTGGCCGAGACCGCGGACTACATCCGCCACCACCTCAAATTCGCCGGCAGATCCGACACCCTGTTCTCCGACGACGCCGTCGCCGCGATCCACCAGGCATCACGCGGCTACCCGCGGGCGGTCAACAACCTCGCCGTTTCCGCCCTGATCGCGACCTACGCCGGCAACAAGGCCATCGTGGACCTCTCCGCCACGCAGTCCGCGATCACCGAGAACAGCGAGTAAAACCCGCCGTCACCAATGACGGCCACCACGTCAGGCCGACGACGAACGCCCCGCCGGAAACAGCCCGCGGGGCGTTTTCGTGCACGGCCCATCGTCACAAAAACCGACGCCGCCATCGTCAAATAACGCGACGCCTAACACCTGAGGGCCAAGCGGCACTCACGCCCTGTAGGTGCGCGCCAGCGGCGCACCAGCCGTTCCTCGTGGAGAAGGACATGGCGAAAACCATGGGTGCAACACCGCTGAGGGGAGTTCTCCCACCTGAACTCCGTCCTTGTCTGCGAAGAAGAGTTCAACGATCTGGGGCGCACGGCGCGATCGGACCTTGTGCGTAAATCAGGTTCGGGTGGTTATTCCCTCGGTTCGAAGCGCGCCGGCGGATTTGCTGGCACGGCTAGCTAAGCAGGCTGACGGGCATCACAAACCCGCGCAAGGCTGGATGAGCCCGAAGAAGATCCTCACCGTCAGGGAAGTCATCGCCAGCGCCAGGCAGCCGGGCCGCCGGCTCAGCCGACAAAAAGTTGACCGTTTTCCTAGGGTCTTCGTCCCCAAGGAGGGATTTCCGATTCCGGAGTGGTCGCGTCGACTCTCCTGGAGGCTGCTGAGTACATGGCCCGATTTGGCGCTGTCGAGTCCACGCATCCAGCTGACCGGAAGCTCATAGCTGGTTGGGTTGCGCCCTTGATGGGGCCAGTGCTGGACGTAGGATGCGGGCCCGGCCAGTGGACCAAGTTCCTCGCGGACCACGGCGCCGCGGTCGAAGGAATCGATTTGGTGCCGGCGTTCCATTGAGCAAGCAAAAGCGCGCTTCCCAGGCATCCCATTCCGCGTCGCCACCCTCACTAGCCTCGGAGTCCCGGAAGGTTACGCATCCGGCATCCTGGCTTGGTACTCGCTAATCCACTTTGAACCCGACCAGG
Organism: Pseudarthrobacter sp. KH_020_B; assembly: GCF_057840185.1. Classification (NCBI taxonomy): domain Bacteria; kingdom Bacillati; phylum Actinomycetota; class Actinomycetes; order Micrococcales; family Micrococcaceae; genus Pseudarthrobacter; species Pseudarthrobacter sp. KH_020_B. Next base: position 4,560,169 of record NZ_CM174506.1, on the reverse strand, counting down.
TGGCCTCTGTTCTCCAGGAGCTGGCACGGTGCCTGACTCCTGGCGGACTTCTCCTATTAGGCCTGTTTGAAGGAGAGGAAATCGCGGGATTTCCACACGCTATAACGCCTGCATACTCCTGGCCCGTGGGAGACCTCACCATGATGCTTGGTGCAGCCGGCTTCGAAGCCATCTCGCATCAGAGACGAACTGATCCTGGTCATCGGCCGCATGCCGCTATCAGCGCACGCCTGAGCCGTTCTTAGGAGACAGTGCCGGGAGGGTCGTGCAGGCGCACGATAGGGCGAAACGACAACATTGCAGAGTGTCCGACCTGCCACCGGAAAGGACATACAGCCTCGGCCGTCTCGGCTGCTGGCCAATCCTCGCTTGATGTGATCCAGCCGACAGGAACCCGTTCTGGCCGATTAGTGCGTCGGGACCCCGGTGAGCCCTCCAGATTCCCCGCTACGACGCGGATTCTGGGGGTTTAGGGGCGGTTGTGGGGGTGGATTTGCGGTGGGGGGTGGGTGGGTGTATTGTTTTCTAAGTCGCCGCGAGGGGAACAGCGAAGAGCTGGTTACCGCGGGCGGCCAAACCCCCTAATTCAAGACCAAATGTTGGTTGTTCTTTTGAGCGCCTTTGTTTGGTGGGGATGTGTTTTCTGCTGGTGCGGGTCCTGGAATATGGATTTGCATCGGGGCGGGAAACCGGGTAAGTTTGAAAAGTTGCTCCGGAGCGATCCACGGCCGATATGTTGGTTGTGGTGGTGCCGGGTGTGTCTGTTGTTTGAGAACTCAATAGTGTGCCAAGTTTGTTGATACCAATTTATTGTATTGAATTGGTTGAATTTGCCGGGCCCGCCACCCCGTGGTGTGGTCTGGTGTTTTTAGCTGGTTTCAAATTTTGTGCAGCCATTTTATCCTGTTATTTCCGGGGTTGGTGGTTGTGTCTGTTTTTCTTCAACGGAGAGTTTGATCCTGGCTCAGGATGAACGCTGGCGGCGTGCTTAACACATGCAAGTCGAACGATGACCCGGTGCTTGCACCGGTGATTAGTGGCGAACGGGTGAGTAACACGTGAGTAACCTGCCCTTAACTCTGGGATAAGCCTGGGAAACTGGGTCTAATACCGGATATGACTCCTCATCGCATGGTGGGGGGTGGAAAGCTTTATTGTGGTTTTGGATGGACTCGCGGCCTATCAGCTTGTTGGTGAGGTAATGGCTCACCAAGGCGACGACGGGTAGCCGGCCTGAGAGGGTGACCGGCCACACTGGGACTGAGACACGGCCCAGACTCCTACGGGAGGCAGCAGTGGGGAATATTGCACAATGGGCGAAAGCCTGATGCAGCGACGCCGCGTGAGGGATGACGGCCTTCGGGTTGTAAACCTCTTTCAGTAGGGAAGAAGCGAAAGTGACGGTACCTGCAGAAGAAGCGCCGGCTAACTACGTGCCAGCAGCCGCGGTAATACGTAGGGCGCAAGCGTTATCCGGAATTATTGGGCGTAAAGAGCTCGTAGGCGGTTTGTCGCGTCTGCCGTGAAAGTCCGGGGCTCAACTCCGGATCTGCGGTGGGTACGGGCAGACTAGAGTGATGTAGGGGAGACTGGAATTCCTGGTGTAGCGGTGAAATGCGCAGATATCAGGAGGAACACCGATGGCGAAGGCAGGTCTCTGGGCATTAACTGACGCTGAGGAGCGAAAGCATGGGGAGCGAACAGGATTAGATACCCTGGTAGTCCATGCCGTAAACGTTGGGCACTAGGTGTGGGGGACATTCCACGTTTTCCGCGCCGTAGCTAACGCATTAAGTGCCCCGCCTGGGGAGTACGGCCGCAAGGCTAAAACTCAAAGGAATTGACGGGGGCCCGCACAAGCGGCGGAGCATGCGGATTAATTCGATGCAACGCGAAGAACCTTACCAAGGCTTGACATGAACCGGAAATGCCTGGAAACAGGTGCCCCGCTTGCGGTCGGTTTACAGGTGGTGCATGGTTGTCGTCAGCTCGTGTCGTGAGATGTTGGGTTAAGTCCCGCAACGAGCGCAACCCTCGTTCTATGTTGCCAGCGCGTGATGGCGGGGACTCATAGGAGACTGCCGGGGTCAACTCGGAGGAAGGTGGGGACGACGTCAAATCATCATGCCCCTTATGTCTTGGGCTTCACGCATGCTACAATGGCCGGTACAAAGGGTTGCGATACTGTGAGGTGGAGCTAATCCCAAAAAGCCGGTCTCAGTTCGGATTGGGGTCTGCAACTCGACCCCATGAAGTCGGAGTCGCTAGTAATCGCAGATCAGCAACGCTGCGGTGAATACGTTCCCGGGCCTTGTACACACCGCCCGTCAAGTCACGAAAGTTGGTAACACCCGAAGCCGGTGGCCTAACCCCTTGTGGGAGGGAGCTGTCGAAGGTGGGACTGGCGATTGGGACTAAGTCGTAACAAGGTAGCCGTACCGGAAGGTGCGGCTGGATCACCTCCTTTCTAAGGAGCACCTACAGTCACCTTGCCCCGTGTATGCGGGTGTGGAGGGGTTGTCAGGAGTATATGCCCGTTGCGCAGACGCAAGTTCTGCGGCGGGTGCTCAAGGGTGGAATATCAACAAATAGGTGCCTGGTGGCACATGCCGGCAGCAAGTACGAACAGTGTTCCTTTCGGGGGATGGTGTTCTGGAACGCGGCCGGGATGGGTTGCCGGGTAGTGTTTGGCACACTGTTGGGTCCTGAGGCAACAGGGCCGGGTTTTCCCGGTACTTGTTTGTTTCTGGTTTCCTGGCTGCACCGATCATGCATGGTGCTTCTTCCTTCGGGGAGGGGTGTGTGTGGGGTGTGTGGTATGGGGTTGTTGTTTGAGAACTACATAGTGGACGCGAGCATCTTTTATAAGAAGCAATTTCCAAGAATTATGAACCTGGATCTGTCCGCACTCTTTTGGGGTGTGGGTGGTTTCTGTGGTTCTCTCGAAAATTAGCGTTTTTGATCTTTTGTGGTCAAGTTTTTAAGAGCACACGGTGGATGCCTTGGCATTAGGAGCCGAAGAAGGACGTAGGAATCTGCGATAAGCCTGGGGGAGTCGATAACCGGACTGTGATCCCAGGGTGTCCGAATGGGGAAACCCCGCCAGGGGCGCGAGTCGCCTGGTGACCCGCATCTGAACACATAGGGTGCGTGGAGGGAACGCGGGGAAGTGAAACATCTCAGTACCCGCAGGAAGAGAAAACAATAGTGATTCCGTTAGTAGTGGCGAGCGAACGCGGATCAGGCTAAACCGTTCCATGTGTGATAGCCGGCGGGCGTTGCATGGGCGGGGTTGTGGGACTTTCCGTACCAGTTCTGCCGGACTGGTGGGGTGTGATGTGCAGGCATAGGTGAACGGTCTTGAAAGGCCGGCCAGAGAGGGTGTGAGCCCCGTAACCGAAATGTTTTGTGCCGCCTGGAGAGTATCCCAAGTAGCACGGGGCCCGAGAAATCCCGTGTGAATCTGTCAGGACCACCTGATAAGCCTAAATACTCCCTAATGACCGATAGCGGACCAGTACCGTGAGGGAAAGGTGAAAAGTACCCCGGGAGGGGAGTGAAACAGTACCTGAAACCGTGTGCTTACAATCCGTCGGAGCAGCCTTGTAGTTGTGACGGCGTGCCTTTTGAAGAATGAGCCTGCGAGTTAGTGTTACGTCGCGAGGTTAACCCGTGTGGGGAAGCCGTAGCGAAAGCGAGTCTGAATAGGGCGTTGCAGTGGCGTGATCTAGACCCGAAGCGAAGTGATCTACCCATGGCCAGGTTGAAGCGACGGTAAGACGTCGTGGAGGACCGAACCCACTTCAGTTGAAAATGGAGGGGATGAGCTGTGGGTAGGGGTGAAAGGCCAATCAAACTTCGTGATAGCTGGTTCTCCCCGAAATGCATTTAGGTGCAGCGTTGCGTGTTTCTTGCTGGAGGTAGAGCTACTGGATGGCTAATGGGCCCTACAAGGTTACTGACGTCAGCCAAACTCCGAATGCCGGTAAGTGAGAGCGCAGCAGTGAGACTGTGGGGGATAAGCTTCATAGTCGAGAGGGAAACAGCCCAGACCACCAACTAAGGCCCCTAAGCGTGTGCTAAGTGGGAAAGGATGTGGAGTTGCGAAGACAACCAGGAGGTTGGCTTAGAAGCAGCCATCCTTAAAAGAGTGCGTAATAGCTCACTGGTCAAGTGATTCCGCGCCGACAATGTAGCGGGGCTCAAGTACACCGCCGAAGTTGTGGATTTCAGGCAATAACCCAGCCGGTCCCTCGTGGATCCGGTTCAGGTGTCTGGAGTGGTAGGGGAGCGTCGTGTGGGCAGTGAAGTCGCGGTGTAAACCAGCGGTGGAGCCTACACGAGTGAGAATGCAGGCATGAGTAGCGAAAGACGGGTGAGAAACCCGTCCGCCGAATGATCAAGGGTTCCAGGGTCAAGCTAATCTGCCCTGGGTAAGTCGGGACCTAAGGCGAGGCCGACAGGCGTAGTCGATGGACAACGGGTTGATATTCCCGTACCGGCGAAAAACCGTCCATGTTGAACAGGGGATACTAACCGCCCGAGACCTGCCCGCCCACCCTTCGGGGTGACGTGGGTTTTGGTGGAGCGCGGGACCTGATCCTGGGAGGCAAGCGTATTAACAGGTGTGACGCAGGAAGGTAGCCAAGCCGGGCGATGGTTGTCCCGGTCTAAGGATGTAGGGCGAACGGTAGGCAAATCCGCCGTTCATGATGCCTGAGATCTGATGGGACCCCCTCACGGGGGGATTTGGTGATCCTATGCTGCCGAGAAAAGCATCGACGCGAGGTTTTAGCCGCCCGTACCCCAAACCGACACAGGTGATCAGGTAGAGAATACTAAGGCGATCGAGAGAATTATGGTTAAGGAACTCGGCAAAATGCCCCCGTAACTTCGGGAGAAGGGGGGCCCCAACCTTGAACACCACACGCTGGTGGGAGGGGATCGGGGCCGCAGAGACCAGGGGGAAGCGACTGTTTACTAAAAACACAGGTCCGTGCGAAGTCGCAAGACGATGTATACGGACTGACTCCTGCCCGGTGCTGGAAGGTTAAGAGGACCGGTTAGCCCGCAAGGGCGAAGCTGAGAATTCAAGCCCCAGTAAACGGCGGTGGTAACTATAACCATCCTAAGGTAGCGAAATTCCTTGTCGGGTAAGTTCCGACCTGCACGAATGGAGTAACGACTTCCCCGCTGTCTCAACCATAAACTCGGCGAAATTGCAGTACGAGTAAAGATGCTCGTTACGCGCAGCAGGACGGAAAGACCCCGAGACCTTTACTATAGTTTGGTATTGGTGTTCGGAGTGGCTTGTGTAGGATAGGTGGGAGACGTTGAAGCCCGGACGCCAGTTCGGGTGGAGTCATCGTTGAAATACCACTCTGGTCACTTTGGACATCTAACTTCGGCCCGTAATCCGGGTCAGGGACAGTGCCTGATGGGTAGTTTAACTGGGGCGGTTGCCTCCTAAAAAGTAACGGAGGCGCCCAAAGGTTCCCTCAGCCTGGTTGGCAATCAGGTGTCGAGTGTAAGTGCACAAGGGAGCTTGACTGTGAGAGAGACATCTCGAGCAGGGACGAAAGTCGGGACTAGTGATCCGGCGGTACATTGTGGAATGGCCGTCGCTCAACGGATAAAAGGTACCTCGGGGATAACAGGCTGATCTTGCCCAAGAGTCCATATCGACGGCATGGTTTGGCACCTCGATGTCGGCTCGTCGCATCCTGGGGCTGGAGTAGGTCCCAAGGGTTGGGCTGTTCGCCCATTAAAGCGGTACGCGAGCTGGGTTTAGAACGTCGTGAGACAGTTCGGTCCCTATCCGCTGCGCGCGCAGGAAATTTGAGAAGGGCTGTCCTTAGTACGAGAGGACCGGGACGGACGAACCTCTGGTGTGTCAGTTGTACTGCCAAGTGCACCGCTGATTAGCTACGTTCGGATGGGATAACCGCTGAAAGCATCTAAGCGGGAAGCTCGCTTCGAGATGAGATTTCCATACACCTTGTGTGTGAGAGGCCCCCAGCCAGACCACTGGGTTGATAGGCCGGATGTGGAAGCGAGGACTAACGACTCGTGAAGCTGACCGGTACTAATAGGCCGATAACTTACACCACACACCACCCCGCAAACCTAGTCAAAAGAGGTTTGCACCACGGGGTGGTAAAAAGAAACAAGACTGCTTGCGTCCACTATGTGGTTCCCAAACAACAAACCCGTCCATACGACGGCACGTTGTCCAGGGAACAAAAACACAACAAAATAACAACACCACAATGTTGTAACCACAAAGTTTTCCCACCCCACGGCACAGCCGGCAGGGTGCGGAGCAAGGGTTACGGCGGTCATAGCGTGGGGGAAACGCCCGGTCCCATTCCGAACCCGGAAGCTAAGACCCACAGCGCCGATGGTACTGCACCCGGGAGGGTGTGGGAGAGTAGGTCACCGCCGGAACATCATTACAGGTCGAGAGCCCCCCAACCACCAGGTTGGGGGGCTCTCCCACATTAACCACCCAAAACCAAAAACACCGCCTTCGTGCTGCCTGCCGTGAATTCCGGCACACCACCGCCCGCCGGCACCCCACCCAACGCCGCGGCACCCCACCCAACGCCGCGGCACCCCACCCAACGCCGCGGCACCCCACCCAACGCCGCGGCACCCCACCCAACGCCGCGGCACCCACCCAACACGGCCGCCGTCGTACACCACACAACCAAGCAACGCGAAGTGATAGAGCGTCGCGCGGAATCCCGCAAAAAGAGAGAGAGCGTCCGCTGTGGGCGCAATTCCCCCGCAATTCCCCGGAAATCCGGTGATTTTAGTCAAAAAGTGGCGGAAACACGCGGAATTTGCGGACCTCGCGGGCCCAAGCTGGTAAGTTTTCGAACAGTGGCTTGCACGCATGCCGCGTTCAGGCTCCAGAAATCGTGACCGTCCAGGAGGACATCAATGGCTAAGAACCGTAGTGAACTTGTTTCAGAGGTAGCAGGCAAGGCCGGCACCAGCCAGTCAGCCGTCAACTCCGTCCTCGATGCACTGTTCGAAGTATTCGAGACTTCCGTCGCTGCCGGCGAGAAGATCACCATCCCGGGCTGGCTCGCAGTTGAGCGCACCGACCGTGCAGCACGCACCGGCCGCAACCCGCAGACCGGCGAGACCATCCAGATCGCGGCAGGCCACAGCGTCAAGCTGACCGCCGGCTCGAAGCTGAAGGCTGCAGTCGCCAAGAAGAAGTAGTCTTCTTCGGCACAGCAGCAAAGGAGCGGCAACCTCAGGGTTGCCGCTCCTTTGCTTTAAGCCGATTCGCCGCGCGGGCACCCGTAGCGGACAATAGATAGGTGCCTTCTGCAGCAAAATCCCGTCCCACAGCACCCCAGCCAGGCCCCGACAGGCGCGCCTCGGCCAGGACTGGCGGCGTCGTGGGGATTTCCCGGCCGTGGCAGCTCGCGGGCTTTGCCGCCCTCTTCCTGGGACTGACGGCGGCACTCTTCTTCTCCGGCGCCGCCGCTGCCCGTGAGGTCTCCGACCCGGGAGCCCTGGTCCGCTGGGGACTTCCCGTCAGCAAGGCCATCCACAACGTGGCACTGGCGACAGTGATCGGCGGACTGATCTTCGCCGTCGGCATCCTCCCCAGAACAACGGGCCCCCGGTCCCGGGCCCATAGCGGCGACACCCCGGAACACCCGGCCTTCGCCCGGGCCCTGGCCATTGCCGCCGCAGCGGGCGCCGCCTGGACGCTGTCAGCAGTTGCCGTACTGGTGCTCACCTACGCAGACGTTGCGGGCCAGGCCGTCGGCGGGGACGCCGAGTTCACCCGCGCCCTGGTGTACTTCATGTCGGGCATCGACACTGGCCGGGCCTGGCTGACGGTAACCGTCATCGCGGCCTTCGTGACTACCGCGCTTTTCGGCGTCAGATCCCTTGTGGGTCTCGCGCTCACGCTGATCCTGGCGCTGGCCGGGCTGGTTCCCGCCGCGCTGATCGGCCACTCCTCAAGCTCGTCGGACCACGAAGGCGCCATCAACTCCCTGGGCCTGCACCTCGTGGGCGTCAGCGCCTGGGTTGGCGGCATCGTCGTCCTGGCATTGCTGTCCGGAATCCTGACGGGCTCAAAGCCCGGCGCCGCCGACATCACCGAACCGACGCTGCGGCGTTTCTCATCCCTGGCAGGCTTTGCGTTTGTGCTCGTCTTTGCTTCCGGCGTCATCAATGCCAGCATCCGCATCACCAACTGGAGTGACCTCTTTGGTTCCCCCTACGGCCAGCTGATCCTCGCGAAATCGGCGGCCACCCTGGTCCTTGGCGGGATCGGCTTCATGCACCGGCAATGGGTCATCCCCCAGCTTGGCCGCAAAGGCTCGGCGATGTCCTCCCGCCGCGTGCTGTGGCAGCTGGTGCTCGTGGAACTCCTCGTTATGGGAGCCACCTCCGGCGTGGCCGTCGCCCTGAGCCGGTCGGCCCCGCCGCAGCCCACCACGTTTGAGCCAGACGGGTCGCCGGCATTCATCCTCACCGGCTACGAGCTGCCGCCTGAACTGACGCCGGAACGCTGGCTGACGGAGTGGCGCTTTGACTGGCTTTGGGTGGCGGTGGTGCTCTTCGGGCTGGTGGCCTACTTCCTGGGCGTCGCCAAGGTGGTTCGGCGCGGCGACAAGTGGCAGTGGTTCCGCGCCGTGAACTGGGTGATCGGCCTCCTGGTCCTGACCTACATCACGTCAGGGCCGCCGTCGGTCTATGGCAGGATCCTCTTCTCCGCGCACATGGTGGACCACATGGCGCTCACCATGGTGGCACCCATCTTCCTGGTGCTCGGTGCCCCGGTGACGCTGGCCCTGCGGGCATTGCCTGCCCGCGGCGACGGCTCCCGTGGGACGCGCGAGTGGCTGCTCGTGTTTATCCATTCCAAGTTCTCCCAATTGGTCACGCACCCCATCTTCGCGGCGGCCAATTTCGCGGGGTCCATCGTGCTGTTCTACTACTCGGACGCTTTCGGTTTTGCAATGCGAGACCATGTGGGCCACGAGCTCATGATCCTGCACTTCACGCTCACGGGTTACATCTTCATCCTGAGCATGATCGGCACGGACCCGCTGCCCCGCCGCGCACCGTATCCCATGCGCCTGCTCCTGCTGCTGGCGACCATGGGCTTCCACGCGTTCTTCGGCGTCGCGATCATGGGCGGCACCAGCCTGCTGGCGGCCGACTACTTCGGCAATCTTGGCCGCGCCTGGGGACCCTCCGCTCTCCTGGACCAGCAAATGGGCGGGGCCGTGGCCTGGGGCATCGGCGAAGTGCCCACCCTCCTGGTGGCCATCGGCGTCGCCATCATGTGGTCCCGCTCCGATGAACGGGAGACCCGCCGCACCGATCGGGCGGCGGACAGGAATAACGACGCCGATCTCACTGCTTACAACGATATGTTTGCCAAATTGGCTGAACGCGACGCCAAGTTGGCTGAACGCAACAAGCTGGAAGGACGCTGATGAGCGAAACCGTACGCACCCAACTCCGGGTCCGCGCCTCCGAACTGGTGGGCCGCAACTGGCTCAACACCGGCGGCAAATCGCTGGACCTCGAAGCCCTGCGCGGCAAAATCGTGCTGCTCGACTTCTGGACTTTCTGCTGCATCAACTGCCTGCACGTCCTCGATGAGCTGCGCCCGCTCGAGGAGCAGTACTCCGACGTCCTGGTCACCGTGGGTGTGCACTCGCCCAAGTTTGAACACGAAGCTGATCCCGTGGCCCTGGCCGCCGCCGTGGAACGCTACGAGATCCACCACCCCGTCCTGGACGATCCTGAGCTGGAGACCTGGAAGGCGTACACCGCCCGCGCCTGGCCCACCCTGGTGGTCATCGACCCCGAGGGCTACATCGTGGCGCACCTGTCCGGTGAGGGCCACGCTGACGGCCTGGCCGTGCTCATCCCCGAGCTGATCGCCGAGCACGAGGCCAAGGGCACGCTGCACCGCGGCTCCGGCCCGTACGTGGCGCCGGAAGCCACCTCGGGCACGCTGCGCTTCCCCGGCAAGGCGCTGTTCCTGCCGGCCGGACGCGGTTCAACCGGTCGCGGTTCAGGCGAGCAGGGAACGTCCGACGGCGGCACTTCCGCCGCCGCTGATACCGCCACCGACGGTTCCTGGCTGGTAACCGACACCGGCCACCACCGCTTGGTGGAGCTGGGCACCGACTTCGAATCCATCCTGGCGACCTTCGGCTCCGGATCCAGGGGCCACGCTGACGGCCCGGCCGCCGCCGTCGACTCCGTCGAGCCGACCGCACGGTTCAACGAGCCGCAGGGCCTCGTGCTGCTTCCGGAAGACGTGGCAGCGAAGGCGGGCTACGACGTCGTGATTGCCGACTCCGTCAACCACCGCCTCCGGGGACTCTCGCTGGCGGACGGCAAGGCCACGACGATTGTTGGCAACGGCGTGCAGCGCCTGCTGGAAACCGGCCCCGCCCGGGTGGACGAGGACGCCGCCGGTTTCACGGGCCAGCTCAGCGAGCACCCGCTGGAGGTGTCCCTCAGCTCGCCGTGGGACGTCGTCTGGTCCACCAAGCTCCACGCCGTGGTGATCGCCATGGCTGGCACGCACCAGATTTTCAGCTTCGACCCCCTCACCGGCGCCGTGGCAATTATTGCCGGCAACGGCCTCGAGGGCCTCCTGGACGGCCCCGCCCACGAAGCCTGGTTCGCGCAGCCCTCCGGCCTGGCCGAGGACGCCGACGGCAACATCTGGGTGGCGGACTCCGAAACGTCCGCCCTCCGCAAGCTGGCCATTGACGACGGCGGCACGGTCACGGTGGCGACTGCCGTGGGCAAGGGCCTGTTCGACTTCGGCTTCCGCGACGGCCCCGCGGCCGAGGCACGCCTCCAGCACCCCCTCGGCGTCACCGTCCTGCCTGACGGCTCCATTGCCATCGCCGACACCTACAACGGTGCCGTGCGGCGCTACGACCCCGCCGCCGGGACCGTGTCCACGCTGGCCCGCGGACTCGCGGAACCCTCCGACGTGATTGTGGACCACACGCACGGTGTAGGCTCGGAGCCGCTGCTGGTAGTGGTTGAGGCAAACAAGCACCAGCTGGTCTACGTGCCCATCCCCAAGGAAGCCCAGCAGGTGGACGAGGGCGCCTCGCAGACCCACCGGCCCAAGAGCCCGGTTGCCCCTGGGCTCCTGGAACTGACCGTGCGATTCACCGCGCCCACCGGGCAGAAGCTCGACGACCGCTGGGGCGATCCCACGCAGCTGAAGATCTCCTCCACCCCGCCGGAGCTGCTTGTCTCCGGCGGAGGAACCTCCGTGGGCCTGCTCCGCGCCCTGGAGCTGGCGTCCGGCATCCCGGAGGGTGTCCTGCACATCACCGCCCGCGCCGCCGCCTGCGACGGCCCGGAGGATGCGGACGGCGAGATCCCGGACCACGCCGCCTGCCACCTGTACCAGCAGGACTGGGGCATCCCGGTTCTCCTGACGGACGACGGCGACACCGAACTGGTCCTGGACCTGCGCGGAATGGACTAAGCGCCGCCGCCATTAATGCTTTGCAGCGCCGGCTCGCTGAGGCCGGGTGAGGAGGCTGCCTGCCGTGACTTCGCGTCACGGGAGGCAGCCTTTTGCGGTTCCCGGCTGGCGCGGGCCGCGGATTTCCGGGGTTTGCGACTCAGCCGCCGCCAAAAGCGTGCTGGGCGTGACGCCCGGGGTTTTTCCACATACGACGACGGCGGGATGCGGCCGTGCCCCTCGCGGCGGCAGCATGGCCACATGGATGTGCAGAAAGCCCTTCAACTGTGCGGCGGAGCAGCCAGGCGCCCCACTCTGGGCAGCCTTGGAGTCGATGATGCGACGTTGCGCCGGGCAGTCCGGGGCGGACAGCTCCTCCAGCCGGACCGTGGACTCTATGCCCTTCCGACGGCGCCGGCTGAGCTTGTGGGCCTGTTGCGTAACCGCCAACTCCTGACCTGTTCCAGCGCCGCTCCCCGCCATGGGTTGTGGTCACTGCCGTCCTCGGGCGCGCTGCATGTGCATCACCGCAGGGCCGATGCTGTCACCGGCAGCGGGATCCACCATGCCGGGCTGTTGCTGCCGCCGCAGCCCGACAGGCCCGTGGCCGCGCTGGCCGATGTCATCATCCACGCGCTGAGATGCCTGCCCTTTGCCGAGTCCTTGGTGATGGTGGAGTCTGCCGTTCGGCGGGGAGAAATGACCGTGGATTTTCTGCGCGCCAGGCTGCCGGGAAAGCGGAACGGCCCTGCGCGTGAGGTACTGCGGTGGGTGGACCGTGGTGCGGACTCGCTGCTGGAAACCCTGGCCCGGACCTACTTCCGGCAGGCCGGGATCCGCGTGGAAGCCCAGGCCTATCTTGAGCGTGTGGGCCAGGTTGATCTCCTCTTGGAAGGCTGGCTGGTGGTGGAGCTGGACGGCCGGCAGCATGCTGAGTGGACCCAGGTGAAGAAGGACCACCGCCGGAACAACGAGTCGGTGGTCCAGGGCTACACGGCGCTGCGGTACTACTACGCGGATGTTGTCTACTCGCCGGCGGACATGGTGGCGCAGGTCTTGTCAGTGCTGGCGCGGCGCCGGTAACGGCTCCCGTCACGCGGCCCTCCCGTCACGCAGGGCAGGCTTTTGGGCTGGCGGTGGCGGGAAAACCCCGGAAACTCAGGGGCTGCTGCGCGCAGGGGCAGCAAAAGCATGCTGTGCGTGACACTCCCCGAGCCTCAAGGTGCAGGTACCGGGCCAGGTGCAAGGCGCTAGTAGCTCAGGAGCGGGGTGACCCTGATGGTGTCGCCGGCGACGTCCAGTCGGGTGGTGAAGCTGAAGTCCACCTCTTCGTTGAGCGGGAACCAGGCGCCCGTGAACGAACTCTGCTGGACCGCCTCCACCTTGGCCTTCCCGTCAAGGGGAGCAACCACCCAGCGGCCGTCAAAGGGCTCGATGGAGATCTCCGGATACTCCGTGATGGACCACCTGATGGTGCCGTCGTCCACGTTGTTGGTGCTGGCGAAGTAGAAGGGGCAGTCCGGCTGCAGCTTTTGCTGCTTTACGGCTTCGGCGGCGCAGGTGTCCAGAAACTCCTGCACCTTCGCGCCCACATCCTTCCGCAGCTGGTCGGTGGCCTCGGTCAGCAGGTTCAACGGAGCCGCGGGGACATCGCGGGTCGTCACCGTGGCGCGTGTGGCGGGCGCGGCGAAGTATTCACCGTTCAGGGAGGCTTCGTATTCGCCCGGATAGAACACGGCGAACGAGTTCCTGCCTTGGGGCATATTCACCGGGACGCCGTTGAGATTGGCTTCGCTGGCGTTCACCACCGTCAGGCCCACCGTGGGCAGCCGCGACGGCAGAAACGCCCACGTGTTAAAGAACAGCCATTCCGTGCCGGTCTTCTCCAGCACGAAATCGGTGCGCAGCCTGCTGCCGTCGATCGTGTACTGCACGGGCACCATGACCTGGTTGCCTGCGCGTTCCTCGGCATCGCCGATGGTGACGTTCGCCAGCCGGGACGAGGCCGTCTGCAGCGCTGTGCCGTCGAGCATGGCGGCGTTGCTGGGCGGCACCGTGGCACGCAGCAGGCCCAGCGCCTTGCCGCCGTCACCCTCGCGGAGGGCGTCCAGATACTCCCGGACAGGCTGCTGTGGACTCGCCACCGTATTGTTCACCACGTTGACCCCAACGATGGCCGCGGCCACGGCAAGCATGAGGCCAAGCAGCCACCCTGCTGCCATCCTCACCAACGCCTGACTCATCTGCACGTCACTTACGTTACCTGCAAGCCCGCTGAACACAGGTGTCGCCGCCGCCCCGTGTAGCGCGGTGCGGCGGCTTTCCTGAGGCCCGACGGCGGGAAGTCCAGGGCGGGACATCGTCCGGTTTTGCCTACCGGCGGCGCCGGGACGAGGTGCCGAAGACGCCGCGGAGCAGCTCCCGGCCAAGCTGCGTGCCCAGGGAACGGACCATGCTCTTCAGCCCGCCGCCCAGTGCCCCGCCGAGTGCTCCGGCGAGGTCGCCCACCATTCCGCCGCCGGCAGGGGCCGCGGGCTCCGGTGCGCGCCGCGAGGGCGCATCCCCAGCCGAACGGTCCGGGGCCGGCGCGGGACGGCTGCTGGGCCGGCCCAGGATTTCCTCCTCGATCCTGCGGGCCTCGGCGTCGACGTCGGCCTGTCCGGAAGCTGACGGCCCCGGCACACCGGCGCCGGCCGGAACCGGGGGCTGACCCGGCGCGGCTCCGCCGGTGGGCGCAGCGGCCTTGCCGGTGAGTTTCTCGTACGCGGAGACGTTGTCCACTGCGGTCCCGTACTTGGCGAGCAGGGCGGACCCGCCCACGGTGCTTTTGATGAGCTCGTCGGTGCTGGGGCCCATGACGGACTCCGGGGCGCGCAGGCGGGTGTGGGCAACCGGCGTCGGGGCGCCCCTCTCATTCATGACGGTAACGACGGCCTCGCCGATGCCCGCGGACGTGAGGGTTTCCTCGAGGTCGTAGTCGCTGACCGGGAACGTGGAGACCGTGGCTTTCAGGGCCTTGGCGTCCTCGGGGGTGAAGGCGCGGAGGGCGTGCTGGATGCGGTTGGCCAGCTGCCCCAGGACATCGGCGGGGACGTCCTTGGGGGTCTGGGTGACGAAGAAGATCCCCACACCCTTGGACCGGATCAGCCGGACGGTGGTGGTGATGGCGTTCAGGAAGGCCTTGGATGCGCCATTGAACAGAAGGTGGGCCTCATCGAGGAAGAATACCAGCTTGGGCTTATCGAGGTCGCCGGCCTCGGGGAGGTCCTCGAACAGGTCCGCCAGCAGCCACATCAGGAAGGTCGAGAACAGCATCGGCTTGGTCTGCAGTGTGGGCAGCTCCAGGCAGGTGATGACGCCGCGCCCGTCCGGGGCGGTCCGGAGTAGCTCGGCCGTGTCGAACTCAGGCTCGCCGAAGAACCTTTCCAGGCCCTGCGCTTCGAGGTTCACGAGCTCGCGGAGGATGACGCCGGCGGTGGCCTTGGACAGGCCGCCCAGCTCCTCCAGCTCGTCCTTGCCTTCGTCCGAGGTGAGGAACTGGATGACGGCGCGGAGGTCCTTGAGGTCGATCAGCTCAAGGTTGTTTTTGTCCGCAAAGTGGAAGACCAGCTGCAGGCTGGATTCCTGGGTGTCGTTGAGCTCCATCACGCGCGAGAGCAGGATGGGGCCAAACGAGGTGATGGTGGCACGGACCGGAATGCCGTTGCCGTCGCCGCCCAGGGCCAGGAACTCCACCGGGAACGTCTTTCCGGCCCAGGCCTGCCCGATGCTGTCGGTGCGCGCCTTCAGCTTCTCGCTGCCGGCGGCTGCCGTGGCCAGGCCGGACAGGTCACCCTTGATGTCCGCGAGGAATACCGGAACTCCGGCCGCGGAGAGCTGCTCGGCCATCATGTGGAGCGTGACGGTCTTGCCGGTGCCGGTGGCGCCGGCCACCAGGCCGTGCCTGTTCATCATGGACAGCGGCAGGCGGACCTGGGCTTCCTTGTGGAGTTCGCCGTCGACAATGGCGGCGCCCAACTCGATGGTGGCACCTTCCAGGGTGTAGCCCTTCTGGATGGTGGCGAGCTTTTCAGCAGTGGTTTTGTTGGCCATGCCGCTAGCTTAGCGGGGCGGCCGGGAGATTCTTGGTGAACGCGAGCGACCCGATTAATTCCGGATCCTGGTCCAGGTCGAACTGGGGCTCATATCCCGTGGTGAGGTAGAGGTCCTTGGCTTCGGGCTGGCGCGGACCTGTGGTCAGGAAGATGCGACGGTAGCCCCGGCGGGCCGCCAGCGACTCCAGCTTCGGTGCCGCCGGTGATATTGGCGGCCTGCCTCAACCCCTCAATGCGAACGTTGTCGAATCCGGATGCTACGCCAAGGCCGATCTCGGTGTTGCCGAAACGGTTCCTGGCCGCACCGCGGAGTCGGAAATCGGCCAGTACGCCGAGGGTGACTACGGTACAGACGGGACGGTGAGCCCGTTGCGCAAGGCGGCAGCGGAACGGCCGGCGCCACCGGTCCCGGACGGTAAGTGCTGAGGCGCAGCCAACCGGCGGGGTTCGGAAACGTCGCCAGTCCCGGATGCCGGGTGGCGCCGGGCCAGAGATCACGATGCGGTGCCGCCCCGGCCGAGTACGGTGCGGCTGACGAGGGGGCTGATTCCCGGGACGCGGATGAGGCGCAGGAACATCCGGCGCATCCACAGCCCCCTGCGGTTTGCCGGTACGAACCAGCTGGCGGCTGCCTTGCCGGCGCGCTGGTGGTCGGCCACGACCGGGCGCCACCGTGCCTCGAAGGCGTCCAGGGCCGCGGACATCTCCGGGTGCCGGTCCAGTTCCTCGGCCAGGGCCAGGGCGCCGGCCACCGCCAGCGAGGCGCCTTGGCCGGCCAGAAGGGATACGGCTGCCGCGGCGTCGCCCAGGAGGACCACACGACCGCGGTGCCATGCGGGCATCCGGATCTGGGCCACCTGGTCGTAGTAGAACCGTTCCGGGCAGTGCTCCAGGGCCGGACCGGCCAGGTCCCCAAGGTCCCGGTACCTGTGCCTGAATTCGGCCTGGGGGTTGGCCGGGCGGGCGGGGGTGTCGGTGCGGTGTACGCCGAGCACGGACACGGACCCGTCCCGGAGCCTGTAGAAGAAGAGCGCCCGGCCGGGGGTGTCGGTGGCGGTGTAGTGGTTGGCGGGCACCGCGTCGGCCCGTGCGTCGCGGAAGCTGAAGGCCCCGACGTGGAAGCCCAGGAAGGTGAAGTAGTCAGCTTCCGGCCCGAAGACCAAAGCGCGGGTCTGTGAGTGGATTCCGTCCGCGCCGATCAGCAGATCGGCCTCAAGGTTCCTGCCGTCGGTGAGCCCCACACGGACGCGGTCCGCCCGTTGCTCAACGGCTGCAATGCCGGCTGAGAACACCAGCTCCGCCGTTGGCGGCAGGGCCTCGCGCAGGGCCAGTTCCAGATCGGGGCGCAGGATGCTGACCAGGTTGCCGTCCATCATCGACGCGAAGCTGCCGACGTCCAGGTGGGCCCGGCTCCGGCCCTTGGCGTCCACGTAGTCCAGCCGGGCCACGAGGTAGCCGAGCTCCCTGAGCCGGGGCAGCACGCCGAGCTTTCCTGCGGCCTCGAAGCCAGGACCGAAGAAATCGATCATGTATCCCTCCTGCCGGGGTCCGTCGGCGCGTTCGAGGACCGTCACGGCCCACCCCCGGGCGGCCAGGAAACTGGCTGCGGACAGTCCGGCAATGCCCGCTCCCGCGATGATGGCCTTCATGTCCTGCTCCCTTCAGCCGGCACTGTTCTCGCGACTGCGTGCTTCGCGAACGGCTTTGCGCGTTGCACTGTGGTCGGCATCCCGTCGCCGCGCACGTCAACCCGCCACGAGCCAAAGGTTAATAACAAGCTCAGGCGGAGCGTAGGTCAAGGAGGTCTACCGGGCGGTGGCGCAGAACCCCACCGGCAAATACCACTTCAAGGTAGAACGGAATCTTGCCGAGCAGTTGGGCTACCCGCCGAGGTTCCTTGACGCGATCCCGGCTGGCGCCGTCGAATCCTTTGCCGGTGTCGGGTACTTCTTCGATCTGGCGGACCTCTTGCCCGGAGAAAAGGTCTTGGACCTGGGCTCCGGGTCCGGCATGGACGTCTTCGCCGCCGCCGTTGAGGTGGGCGAGGGTGGCCAAGTGGTGGGCCTTGACATGACGGAGTAACAGCTCGAAAAGGCCGAGGGCCTCAGAATGAACGCCGGTTTTCCCCATGTCACTTTCACCCACGGCCTCGAACGGCTAAGGAGGAACCCCTACGAGTTCCTCTCCGACAGCGCCCGTACTGCGACCACGAAGTACGGCGCCATGAGCCTCTCCTTCCTTGCACGCACCCGCTGACGCCAAACGCACAGGTACGGCAATGACCGGCACGACTGAGCTTGTTATTCAACCTTTGGCTCGTGGCGGGTTGACGTGCGCAGCGTGTTGACGGGACCAACGCGGCCGTCGTCTCCGATGCTTCTTGTTATCAGGCAAGGAAGCACCGGAACGGCGGCCGCATCATGATTATCGACGACGTGACACCATCACCGCTACCCGGCGACAAGACTCACCTAAAGTGCTCGCGAAACGGGGTGCATGCCCTCACTTGATAAGTGCTCGCGAAATGCCGGCCACTGCCCGGGCGCTGCGGTGGCTTGGCGGATGGGTCAGTCATTGACGATGAGTGGGCGCCGGGAGATCACGAAGAAGCAGGGCCTGGAGTACTCGCGGGCGGGCAAGAAACGCGAGGGTGAGATCCTGGACCCGCTGGCCGCGACGACGGGCTTGCCCGAACGTCTTGAGTCGTTCGAATTGCCGTCGATCGTCCGGTTTCGGCTATAGCTGATCGTCCTTCAAATTGGGCACGTGAGGGTTCGTGCTTCGCGCGCCACGTCCAGGGCCCAGCCTGCGGGCGCGGCTGCATGCGGGTCTCGAAGGCCGACGGGTCCCAGACCACCGACCTCCAACGCGATGCGCCGCTCGCCGCCGGCCTGCGGGTGTTCAGGCGCCCGTGGCCTGGTGGAGCAGGCGCGCAAGCGTCGCCTGCTCGTCCGGGGTGAGTCTTGCCAGTTGGGGTGGCGGGGCGAACAGTTCGTCCTGCACGGTCCGGAGTACCTGACGGCCCAGCCCGGTCAGCACGATGGTCTTGACCCGCCGATCCGTGGGGTCAGGACGACGCTCGGCCACGCCGGCCCGCTCGAGGTCGTCGACGAGACTGGTCGCGTAGGATGCGTCGCAGTTCATGGCCGCTGCGAGGTCTCGCATCGGGCGGGGCTCGTCCGGATCGATCGCGAGGATCGCGCGAAGGCCCGCTTGGGAAACACCCACCTTCGCCGCGACCTCGGACCAGCGCCAGCGCTGGTCCAGGACCAGGGCCATCAGCCCCTGCCACGCCTCTCGGATGTCATCGTGCTCGGGCTTGGGCTCGGTGGGAGTGGTGTCTGGCACGACCTGATCCTACCGGAAACTAAATCTTTGTCAACCATTGACAACACACAATGATTGACTGATCCTAAGGATATGACAACGAAGATGGCACCGGCGCTGGAAGCGGACACGCACGACGTCGGCGGCTCGAGGCATCCGGTGCCCTCGGCGGCCGGCTGGTATCGGGCCGTCCGCCTCACCGCACGCACATCAGCACTGCTCTTTTCGGCCGCGCAACTCACCCAGGGTCCAGGGCCCCGGGCAGCCCGCATCACGCGCGCGGCATACCTGGCCTTCATGGCGGCCCACGCGGTGCACTTCGCCGTGGTGGCGCGGTACGCAGTCGTCAACCAGGGGCGCAACCTGTTCCCTGGCGGGCGCAGCCTGGCCGATGCTGGCGGCTGGCCGACCGTCCTGGGCATCTTCAGCGCCTTCGCGGGTTTGGCGCTGACCGGCTGGGCGGGCCGCAGCCCGGCAGCAGATGCCCGCCCGGCGCGCCGGGCGGCCGGCCAGGTGGCCACCTCCGTCATCGCGGCCATGTTCGTCGGCACCTACGTGGGCCAACTCCGCTGGTCGCGATGGTACGCCGCACCCGCGGCACTCGTCGCGGCCTCCACAATCGCCGGATGGACTCATAGCCAGGGTCGGACTTGGCGGCGCACAATTGGGACGAAAGGCCCCGACGACTGAGCAGTTCTCCTAGAGTCTTCCTGAGGAAGTGAAATAGATGACGGGCATGCAATCAGCGATCGAGATCAGGCGGCCGGTCGAGGCCGTGTACGGCTTCTTCCTCGACCTCGAGCGAAGCATCATCGCGACTGACCCGACGGTGGAGTTAGTCGTCAAGACAACGGAGGGGCCGTTCGGCCCCGGGACCACATTTCGCCTCGCGCAGCACCCCGCCGCCGAGCCTTGGCCGTGGAAGACCGGCTCGAGATAGAAGTGCTCAATCCACACGGAGTCAGGTTCCGGACGCATCACGACCGCGCGGAGCTCGGCGATCCACGCGGCGTCGGAAGCCAGGCTGGGACGAAGGGAGGAGGCGGCACTCACCGGACCATTTAACCCACAAATGCATTGATTGCTCCGTGCCGGCCCTTTTGAGGTCCCAAAAGGGCGGCTACGGAGCAATCGATGCATTCGTTGGCGGGCCTACTTCTTGGGCAGGCCGGCCGGGTTCAGTTCGGAGGTCTTGATGGCCTCCGAGGACAGGCCCCACCGGTCCAGAATCTCGGCGTAGCTGCCATTCCCGATCAGCTGGTTGAGGGCAGCCTGGGCAGCCACGGCCAGGCCGTTGCCCTTCTGCGTGGTGAAGGAGATTTCGGCGGTCAGCGGCCAGCCACCGTTGAGCGTGCCCGCTTCCTTGGTCTTGCCGTCCTTCGCGGCCTTGTAGGCCGCCCCGGCGTTGGGCCCGAACGTCAGGTCCGCACGGCCGGACTGGAGTGCCAGCGTGGAGGCGGAGTCGTCGTCGCAATACTGGAACTCAACCGGCGCGAGCCCCTTGGCCTTGTTCTCCTCGTCCCAGCGCACCAGGATCGCTTCCTGGTTGGTGCCCCGAGCCGACGATGATGCGCTTGCTGGCAACGTCCTTGGCTTCCTTGATCTCGCCGATGGTGGAATCGGTCTTGGCGTAGAAGCCCAGGAGGTCGTTGCGGTAGCTGGCGAAGTCGAACTTCTCCTTGCGGGTCTCGGTGACGGTGACGTTGGAGAGCACGGCCTCGTACTTGCCGGATTCAACGCCCAGCGGCCAGTCGGCCCAGGCCACAGGCAGCACCTCGACTGTCAGCCCCAGCGTCTCGCCCACCGCATAAGCGATGTCCACTTCGCTGCCGATAAGTGTCTTGTTGTCAGTGGCGAACAGGCTCAGCGGGGCCGTGCCGCCGGTACTGACCACGGTCAGTTTGCCGTCGGCCTTGATGGCGTCGGGCACCAGCGCGGCAGCCTTCTGATCCACGGTCACCTTGACGCGGTTCTGCTCCGGGGCCAGGTTGAACGTCTTGCCTGCCGCGCTCGCCGTAGAGCCCGACGACGGTGCTGTCGCCGCCGTCGCGCCCGGGTCCGAGCAGGCGGCCAGCGCCAGGAGGGTGACTGCTGCGAGTGCTGCGCCGGCAGCCTGCCTTGTCTTGATTTTCGCCATGGTTTCCCCTTGCACGTTGCTGATTTTCGGAACGGAACGGTGTTCTTGGCAGCAACTATCCGGGAGCGCGGGTGCGGGATCAAAGACTGCCGAAACGGTGCGATACCGGGAGAAACGGCAGTTCACCGGGCGACCGCGGCGGTCACAAACGGGGTCGTGGGGCACCCCGCCGCAGCCCGCAGAAATAACCCGGGCGCCGCCGTCGTTGTCCACAGTGTGCCCGCCGCGACCCGGCCGGCTACCCCCACGCAACGCATTGAAAGGCCGGCACCGACGTGACGCTTCCCCTCTCCATCCTTGACCTGGCAACAATCGGCAAAGGCCAGACGGCGGCGGAGAGCTTCGCGGGCAGCGTGGCCATGGCACAGCGCGCAGAGGAGCTTGGCTACCGGCGGATCTGGTACGCCGAGCACCACAACATGTCCGCCATCGCGTCGTCGGCCACCAGCGTCCTGATCGCCCACGTGGCCGCGCACACCAAGACCATCAGGCTCGGCGCCGGCGGAATCATGCTGCCCAACCACTCGCCGCTGACCATCGCCGAGCAGTTCGGCACGCTGGAAACGCTGCACCCGGGTCGGATCGACCTTGGCCTGGGCCGCGCCCCCGGCAGCGACCAGAACACCATGCGCGCGCTGCGCCGGGACCCCATGTCCGCGGATACGTTCCCGCAGGACGTCCTGGAACTGCAGGGCTACCTCACCGGTCCCACGCGGATCCAGGGCGTGGAGGCCACCCCCGGCAAGGGCACCAACGTGCCGCTGTACATCCTGGGTTCGTCGCTGTTCGGAGCGCGCCTGGCTGCCCAGCTGGGCCTGCCGTACGCGTTCGCCTCGCATTTCGCGCCCAACGCGCTGCAGGACGCTGTGGCCGTCTACCGCCGTGAGTTCAAGCCGTCTGCCCAGCTGGACGCTCCGCACGTGATCGCCGGCGTCAACGTGGTTGCCGCCGATTCCGCCGCCGAAGCGCAGGCGGCATTCCGGGCCACACTCCGCGCCCGCGTCGGGCTGTTCTTTGGCGGCGGGCGTGAGTTCACCGACGACGAGGCGGACATGATCCTGGACTCCCCGCAGGGCCAGCACGTCTCGCAGATGATGACGTACTCCGCCATCGGCACCCCGGACGTAGTGCTCGACTACCTGGACGGGTTCGCCAAGCACTCCGACGCCGACGAACTGATCGTGGCGCACCAGAACACCGGCACCGAGGCCAGGATCCGCTCCGTGGAGCTGCTGGCGGAGGTTGCCGGGCTGGCCCGGGTCTAGTCCCGCCGTCGTACGTCAAAAGCGTGCCCTGCGTGACGCGATTTGCAGCGGACAGGGCTGTAGGTACGAGCTAAGAGGAGGGATCGACGTGACGTTTCGTCGGCCGATAGCCGGCGACTGCGGCACGGATGTCGCCCTCCTCGTGGCCGCTTTTCTTTTTGCCGAACGGGAGCACTTTGAGCAGCGGACCCACGATAGCCATAACGACGAGGCCCCAGGCGAGTCCGAGGACGGCGGAGCACAAGGTGTTCACGAGCCAGGCCAGGAAGCCGCCCACCACCGCGATCTCCGCGAAGGGGTGCTCGAGGACATGGACGAAGTCATAGGGCGCGTGCCAGCCGAGGTCGTATGCTCCCTGCAGCATGATGTGGCCACCAACCCAAAGCATGGCGATCGTCCCGATCAGGGTGATTGCGGCCAGCACGGCGGGCATCCCCTTGACGAGCAGCCCGCCGACGCGCTGGGAGCCCGCGGAGTCCTTGGCTGCCAGGTGCAGGCCGATGTCGTCCATCTTGACAATGAGAGCGACGGCACCGTAAACGAGCACCGTGATCACGAGCGCTACGGCGACCAGGATGAGCGCCCGGACCCACAAGGACTCACCGGTCACCTCATACATCGAGATGACCATGATCTCGCAGGACAGGATGAAGTCGGTGGTGATGGCGCCCTTGGTGACCTTAGCCTCTGCCTCGGGGCCCCGTTCGACCGCCGGCGCCTTTTCGTCCGAGTGGTCTCCGCGGAGCTTGTGCCAGACCTTCTCGGCGCCCTCGTAGCAAAGGTACGTACCGCCCAGCATAAGGATGAACGGGATGGCCCACGGGACGAAGGCACTGACCAGCAGCAGGGCCGGCAGGATGATCAGCAGTTTGTTCCGGAGCGAGCCCCAGAAGATCCGCTTAATCATCGGCAGTTCGCGGGACGGGTCCGCCCCGGACACGTACTGCGGGGTGACCGCGGCGTCGTCGATCACCACGCCGGCTGCCTTGGCCCCAGCCTTGGCGGCCCCGGCAGCGATGTCGTCCACTGAGGCGGCCGCTATGCGGGCCAGGGCTGCGATGTCGTCCAGCAGGGCGACGAGACCGCCGCTCACAGCTCGCCCTCGTGCTTGAGGGCGGACGGCTGGGCGTGGATGCCTCGGTCGAGGCGCGTGATTGGCATGCTCCGAGTCTATGGCGGCGGGCAGCCTATCGAGAATGCCTGTTACTGGAAACGTGGCGCCGGCTTGGACCAGGGCGGCGAGATGAGCCGCGGAGCGCCCTCACAAGTTAGGCCCCCTTGACAATGCTTTACTGAACCGGTTTAGTAAAGGTTACTGAACCGGTTCAGTGGCGCGAGTCACGGGACCCGCAACCTGAAGGGCCCCACATCATGGCAGTAACCATCAGCGACGTCGCCCACGCGGCCGGCGTCAGCAAGGGTGCTGTCTCGTATGCGCTCAACGGCCAGCCCGGCGTCAGCGACGCCACCCGGGGCCGGATCCTGCGGGTCGCCAAAGAGCTTGGCTGGAAGCCGAGCCTCCGCGCCAAGGGCCTGTCCTCCGCGAAGGCCTACGCTTTGGGCCTGGTAGTGGCCCGCGATCCCAAGCTCCTCGGTACGGACCCGTTCTTCCCGGCGTTCATTGCCGGCATCGAGACCACCCTGGCCGAGCACGATTACACGCTGGTCCTGAGCGTTGCCACCGCCCCCGGCGCCGAAGAGCGGGCCTACCGCAAACTGGCCGACGGCGGCCGCGTGGACGGCGTGATCCTGACCGATGTGCGGCACAAGGATTCCCGGATCAGCCTGCTGCGCGAGCTCAAGCTGCCGGCGGTGACGCTCAACAGGCCGGATTCGGACTCACCCTTCCCCGCGGTGTCCATGGATGACACAGATGGCATCAAGGCCGCCGTCGAACACCTGATCGCCCTGGGGCACGTCCGGATCGGCCATGTGGGCGGTGCCCAGGAATACATCCACGGCCGCAGCCGCCGCCAGGCCTGGGAATCGGCCATGGCAGCTGCCGGTCTGGCGGCGGACCTGTTCGCCGAGGCAGACTTCACGGCCCCCGGGGGAGTGGCCGCCACCGCGGAACTGCTCCGCCGGCCGGACCGCCCCACCGCGATTGTCTATGCGAACGACCTCATGGCCACGTCCGGCCAGTCCTTCGCCCAGTCCCAGGGACTGAGCGTCCCGGGTGACCTGTCCGTCACCGGCTACGACAACGCCGAGTTCACCCAATACCTCAACCCGCCCCTCACGACCATCTCCACCGACCCCATGCGCTGGGGCAGAGTTGCCGCGCAGGCCCTCCTGGACCAGCTCAACGGCACGCACTCCGGTGAGGACACGGACCTGCAGGCACCGTCCCTGCTGGTCCGCGGCTCCACCGGCCCCGCCCCATCCGTAACCCCAAAACCAGCCACCTAGCCAGCCCCACACCAACCCGCAGCAGATCCCCACCGGGACCAGCACCAAGGAGTCGCAATGAAGCGCTTTACCAAGGCCACGCGAATATTGTCAGTAGCCGCCCTGACCGTCATGGGGGCGGGCCTGGCTGCCTGCGGCGGCGGCGGAGGGGGTGGCGACGGAGGCTCCGCCACCACCGCCAAGGGCCCCATCAAGATCTGGTACTCCAACAACGAGTTCGAGGTTAAGTGGGGCAAGTCCATGGTGGAATCCTGGAATGCCGCACACCCGGAGGAGAAGATCGAGGCGCAGGAGATCCCTGCCGGCAAGAGCTCCGAAGAGGTCATCGGCGCCGCCATCACCGCGGGCAACGCTCCCTGCCTGGTCTTCAACACCGCGCCTGTGGCCGTTCCGCAGTTCCAGAAGCAGGGCGGTCTGGTGGCCCTGGATGAATTCCCGGACGGGCTCCAGTACATCAAGGACCGCACGGGTGACCTGGCGGACCAGTACAAGTCCTCGGACGGCAAGATGTACCAGCTGCCCTGGAAGTCCAATCCCGTAGTCCTCTTCTACAACAAGGACACGTTCGCCAAGGCAGGGCTGGATCCGGAGAACCCGAAGCTGGGATCCCACCAGGAACTGCTGGACACCGCCCGGACCCTGGTGTCCTCGGGTGCTGCCACCAACGCCATCTGGCCGTCACCGGCCAGTGACTTCTTCCAGTCCTGGTTCGACTTCTACTCCTTCTACGCCGCCAACTCCGACGGCACCCCGCTGGTGAAGGACGGCAAGGCCACGTTCGACAGCGCGGAGGGCAAGCAGGTAGCCACCATGTTCGAGACCCTCTACAAGGAGAACCTCGCCTCCAAGGAGGTCTACCAGGGCGACTCCTTCGCCGAGGGCAAAGCGGCCATGTCGATGGCCGGTCCGTGGGCCATCGCGGCCTACAAGGACAAGGTGAACTGGGGCGCAGTCCCGGTCCCGGCTGCCACGGCCAAGGCTGATACCTCAACCTTCTCCGACGCCAAGAACGTGGCCATGTACTCCGCGTGCGAGAACCAGGGCACGGCCTGGGAGGTCATGAAGTTCGCCACCGGCGAGGAGCAGGACGGCAAGCTGCTGACCGACACCGGCCAGATGCCCATGCGCAAGGACCTGCCCACGGTCTACGCGGACTACTTCGCCAAGAACCCGGCCTACACCCAGTTCGCCGAGCAGGCAGCGCGGACCGTGGAGGTCCCCAACGTCGCCAACTCGGTTGAAGTCTGGCAGACCTTCCGCACCGCCTACGCCAAGGCCGTGATCTTCGGGAACGAAAGCATCGACACCGCGTTCAAGGGCGCGGCGGACAAGATCAACCAACTGGTAGCCCAGAAGTAGCGGTGACCCCCAATGTCGCTCCGCTCTTCTAGTGGGAACCCCGTCACGGGGAAACCGGCTGGTGGAACGGCGGACCGGCGGCTGGTGCCCAGGAAGCGTAAGAACTTCCTGGGCCCCCAGCCGCTGGGCCTGCTGTTCAGCGCCCCTTACGTCATCTACATCCTGGCCGTCCTGGCGTTTCCCCTCGGCTACGCCGTCTACATTTCCTTCCACGATTTCTTCTTCACAGCACCGCGGGTCAAGGTGGAGCGGCCGTTCGTGGGGTTCGAGAACTACATCACCGTCCTGTCGGACCCCGCAGTCCAGCGCTCGTTCCTGAATATCCTCGTCTTCCTAGTCATCAACGTCCCGCTCACGGTGGGCCTGTCCCTGCTCCTGGCCAACGCGCTGAACCGCGTGACCCGGCTCAAGACGTTCTTCCGCCTCAGCTACTACGTCCCGTACGTGACGGCGAGCGTCGCCGTCGTCGGGGTCTGGCTGTTCCTTTTCCAGCAAAACGGGCTCCTGAACGCGCTGCTGGGGCCCCTGGCCCCAACCCCGTCCTGGCTGGTGAATTCATGGCTGGCCATGCCCACCGTGGCCCTGTACGTGACGTGGAAACAGCTGGGTTTCTTCATCCTGCTCTACCTCGCGGCGCTGCAGAACATCCCCGATGAGCTGTACGAATCAGCGGCCGTGGACGGCGGCAACAAGTGGGTCCAGTTCTGGAACATCACCGTTCCCGGCGTCCGGCCCGCCAGCGTCCTGGTCACGCTGCTGGCCACCATCACCGGCGCGAACCTCTTCACCGAACCGTACCTGCTGACCGGCGGCGGCGGTCCGGACGGGGCCTCGGCCTCTCCGGTGTTCATCATGTACCAGCGGGGCATCCTGCAGGGCAATCCCGACGTCGCGGCCGCGCTGGGCGTGGTGCTGGTGATCGGCGTCCTGCTGATCGCCCTGATCCAGAAACGCCTCGTGGGCGGGAAGGAGGACTGAGAAATGTCCGTCACCAACGCACAAAACGCGAAGAACGACGACGACGCCGGCCGGCTCCCGAAGCAACCGGAGCCCGCCCTGCGTCCCGACTCGGGCGTCGAAAAGCGCCGCAACCTGGGCGTGGCCAGCTTCATCCTGCTGGGCGTGGGCGCCTTCGTGTTCCTCTTCCCGTTCTATTACATGCTCATCGGTTCGCTGCAGACTGCCCCGGACACGTCGATTTTCGGCGCGTTTCCGAACCCGGCCAACATCACCGGCGCCAACTATGTGCAGATCAACGAGTCCATCAACCTGTTCCGCGGCCTGCTCAACTCCGGCATCTTCACCGGCGGTGTCATCCTCTTCACGGTGATTTTCGGGCTGCTGGTGGGCTATGCCCTGGCGCAGATGAAGTTCCGCGGCCGCGGCGTGGTGTTCGGCATGATGCTGCTGGTCCAGATGATCCCGTTCCAGCTGCTGCTCATCCCGCTCTACGTCATGATCGTCCGCGACTACGGCCTCGCGGACAGCTACCTGGGCATGATCCTGCCGTTCGCCATCAACTCCACGGCGGTGTTTGTGTTCCGCCAGTACTTCCTCCAACTGCCCTCAACCCTGTTTGAGGCGGCCCGGATCGATGGCGCCTCGGAACTGCGGATCCTGTGGCAGATCGCCATCCCGCTGGTCCGTCCGGCCATCGTCACCGCCGTGCTGCTGACCTTCATCGGCCCATGGAACGAATTCCTGTGGCCGTTCCTGGTCACCAAGGAGCAGTCCCTCCAGCCCCTGGCCGTGTCACTGGCCAACTTCATCTCCAACATCGCCGGCCAGGCCGGTAACCCGTTCGGCGCCATCCTCGCCGGTGCCTGCGTCCTGGCGGCCCCCGCCGTCGCACTCTTCATTTTCTTCCAGCGCCAGTTCATTTCCACCAATATCGGTTCCAGCGTAAAGGGCTAATCCATGACTTCCCCCCACACTTCCGTACTCCCCACTGTCCCCTTCACCCTCACCCGCGCCGGCGTCATCATGACCCCAGAGCCCGGCAACGACTTCGAGGCCGAGGGCGTCCTCAACCCCGCCAGCGGCCGCGGCCCGGACGGCGAGCTGTACCTGCTGCCACGGCTGGTGGCCACGGGCAACGTGTCCCGCGTGGGCCTCGCCAAAGTGGTCATCAACGACGACGGCGTGCCCACCGGCGTGGAGCGCGAAGGCGTGGTCCTGGCCCCTGACGAGGGCTGGGAACGCGGCATGAACAACGCCGGTACCGAGGATCCGCGCACCACCTGGGTGCCCGCCCTTGGCAAGCACCTCATGACCTACGTGGCCTATGGCCCCCTGGGTCCCCGCCTCGCCTTCGCCCACTCCGAGGACCTCCGGACCTGGGAACGCCTAGGCCCCTGCTTCTTCGAGTACCAGGCAGACCTCTCCATGGACCTGAACCTGTTTCCCAACAAGGACGCGGTGTTCTTCCCGGAGCCGGTGAACGATCCCGACGGCGTGCCCTCCTACGCCATGCTGCACCGCCCCATGTGGGACCTGGGCTGGATCCGTCCCGGCGAAGGAGAACACCTGCCCGCCGGCGTCACGGACAACCGCCCCGGCATCTGGATCTCCTACGTGGCCGTGGCCGACGTCGAGCGCGACCTGCGCAACCTGGTCCACATGGGCAAGCACCGCCTGGTGGCCCTCAGCGAATTCCCGTTCGAGGAGCTGAAGATCGGCGGCGGCCCGCCCCCCATCAGCGTGGACGAAGGCTGGCTCCTGATCCACCACGGCGTTGCCGGAAAGATGGCCGCCTCGGCCTTCGACCAGCAGCAGAACGTCAACTACACCGCGGCGGCCATGATCCTGTCCGCGGAGGACCCGTCCAAGGTCATCGCCCGCAGCGACAAGCCTTTGTTGGCGCCCGAAACCGAGGACGAGATCTCGGGGATCGTCCCGAACGTGGTGTTCCCCACCGCGATCGAAAAAATCGGCGACCAGCTGTTTGTGTTCTACGGGATGGCGGACTCCAAAATCGGCGTGGCCAAACTGGACCGGGTCTGACGTTAGTGACGCCCGCCGTCACGCACGGCAGCTTTTGGAAAGCACGACGGCGCCCTGCCGCGGATCTGCGCGGTGGGGCGCCGTCGTCGGGCGTCAAAGCCTGCGCTGCGTGACACGACGTGACGTGAGGCCGGCGGCGGAGGGCGGGCCCGCCGTCGGACTTTACACGGTGGCAATAGCCGGGACATTCAGGCGAAACCGCCCGGCGGAAACATGGTGTGCGGACCCTCCGGCCTTTCCGGGCCAGGCTCTGCTGAAGGAGTGCACGCATGGCTACCCCGTTGAGCCAGAGTGTGGCGGATTCCGCCCTGCTGACCAGGTCGCTGCCGCTGGGCCTGCTGCGGACCGTCATCCAGTCGGACCTGGCGGACGAGGGTTTCACCCCCACCCTCCTGGCCGAACTGAAGGTCCTGGCGCGCGTTCCCGGGCTGCTGGTGGCCTGCAATTACGGCGGAACACTGTGCGATGCGGAGGGAATCTCCACCGAGACGCTGCCCCTGGGGAACGCTGCGATCGCGCTCCGCGCCCTGGCCGCCCTGCCCAACACCCATGCCGCCGTCATTTCAGGGCGCTCGCTGCGTGACCTCGCCGCGGTGTCACGGCTGCCCGCGGAGGTGCATCTGATCGGATCGCACGGCGCGGAGTCGGACATGGCCTTCGCCCACGTCCAGGACCTCGCCACAGAAGCCACGCTCCACAAGGTGAGCACCGCACTTTCTGAGACCGTGGGTTTCCAGGAGGGCATCTGGATCGAGCGGAAGCCAGTGGCCGTGTCCGTGCACACCCGGCCGGCCTCGCCGGAGGTGGTGCAGGCGGTGACGGAATCGGCGCGGGAGATCGCCAAGGCCCATGGGCTGTTCTTCATCGTGGACGGGTCGGTCCTGGACCTCTCGGTGCTGGAACCGGCCAAGGCGGACGCCCTGGAAACCCTCCGGTCCCGGCTGGGCGCCGGTGCCGCGTTGTACGCCGGCGACGCCTACAGCGACGAACTGGCCATCGCCACGCTCCGCGGCCCGGACCTGGGGTTGCGCGTGGGCCCGGGGGAGACCCGTGCGCCCCACCGGCTGCGGGACCCGGAATCCTTCGCCCGCGTCCTGGCCCTCCTGTTCGAGCTGCGGCGGGCATGGCTTTTCGGCGAGGACGCGGTAGGGCTCGAACGCCACACGATGATCGGCAACGGATCCTCCACCGCTTTGGTCACGCCGGATGCCAAGGTCTGCTGGATGAGCCACCCGCTCCCGGATTCAGGGTCGCTGTTCGCCCACATCCTGGGCGGCGACGCCGCCGGGCACTTTTCCGTCGAGCCGCTCAAGGCCTCGCAGGTGCTGGGCCAGCGCTACGTGGACAGCACGATGATCGTGGAGACACGCTGGGCGGACGTGACCGTCACGGACTATCTGGAGCCGGCGCCGGAGGGGATCACCAGCCTGGTCCGGGTGCTCTCCGGCACCGGCGGCGCCAAGATCGTCTTCGCGCCCCGGCCGGACTACGCCAACGCGCCGTTCAGCATGGAGGCCCGCGGCGATGAACTCCATGTGGTGGGAACTTCCGAACCCATCTTCCTTTTTGCCCCGGGCGTCAGTTTCACCATCACCTCGGACGGCCTCCACGCCACCGCCACCGCTTCGGTCAACCTCCAGGACGGGCCGGTGGTCCTCAACCTGCGCTGCGGCGACACCGAGCCCGCGCTGGCGGACCCCGGCGGGGAGACCGGCCGGCGGGCGGGGGTGGCGCTCCACTCCCGCCGCTGGGTGCAGGAACTGGAGCTGCCATCGGTGAAGCCATCGCTGGTCCGCCGCTCAGCGCTGGTCCTCCGCGCCCTCGTGCACGAGCCCACCGGTGCCGTGCTGGCCGCGCCCACCACCTCGCTGCCCGAGGGAATCGGCGGCACCCGGAACTGGGATTACCGCTACTGCTGGCTGCGGGACGGGTCCATGACGGTGAACGCGCTGGTGGACCTGGGCTCAACAGCTGAGGCGGCCGGGTTCCTCAGCTGGCTGGGCCGGATCCTTGAACATGCGCCGGGCCCGGAGTGGCTGCATCCCCTGTACTCCGTGACGGGGGCGCCGCTGTCCACGGAGGCCGTCATCGACAGCCTGCCCGGGTATGCGGGGTCCCGGCCGGTCCGGATCGGCAACGCCGCGGACCACCAGGTCCAGCTGGATGTCTTCGGGCCGGTGGCTGAACTGATCCACGGCGTCAGCTCGCGGAATGGTGGCCTCAAGGATTGCCACTGGGACCTGTTGGTGCAGATGGCGGCCGCCGTGCTGGTCCGGTGGCATGAGCCTGACCACGGCATCTGGGAAGCCCGGCGTCCCCCTCGGCACCATGTCTACACCAAGGTGATGTGCTGGGTGACGCTGGACCGTGCACTCCGGACCGCCGCCCGGCACGGCAGGGCGCCGGATCCGTCGTGGGAACCGACGGCCCGGACCATCCGGGAGGAGGTCCTGCGCGAAGGCTGGGACGATTCGGCGCGGTCCTACACGGTGGCCTACGACAGCCCCGACCTGGATGCAGCCGTGCTGCACATCGGGCTCTCCGGCCTGCTGGATGTCACCGACCAGCGGTTCCTGGACACCGTCACCGCCGTGGAACGGGAACTGCGGGTGGGCCCCACCGTGTTCCGGTACAGGTACGACGACGGCCTGCCGGGATTGGAGGGCGGCTTCCACATCTGCACCACCTGGCTGATCGAGGCGTACGTTGCGGTAGGCAGGATCGAGGAGGCCTGGGACCTGTTCGACCAGCTGGTGAACCTTTTCGGCCCCACCGGCCTGCTGCCCGAGGAATACGATCCCGGCACGGAGACGCACCTGGGGAACCATCCGCAGGCCTACTCGCACCTGGGGTTCATCCGCTGCGCCCGGATCCTGGACCGGCACAAACCCGAGGCCAAAAGGCCCTGACCCGGCGCGAACGTACACTTGAGGCCCAGCTGGGAGGGGCCTCAACTGTCCGTTCGCGCTGGTTTGTCCGCCGGGCGCAAGCCGCTCGTCAGTTGAGCAGCAGCGCCACGCCGATCATGGCGGGTACCGCCACCACCGTGGTGATCAGGACGGTGTCCTTGGCCACGGTGATGCCGGTCTGGTAGCGGCTGGCCGCAACAAAGACGTTCTGCGCCGTGGGGAGGGACGCCACCACCACGGCCGCGAACAGGGCAGGGCCTTCGACGCCGAGGGCAAAGCGGGCAAAAACGTAGGCGATGGCGGGCTGGACCACAAGTTTGAAGGCGCTGGCCAGAAGGGTGTCCACGCGCCGGCCGGCCGCGGCCTGCAATGGCCTGCTGCCGTTCAGGCTCATGCCGAAAGCGATCAGCATGGCCGGAATCGCGGCACCGCCGATGAGGTGGATCGGCTCCAGGAGCAGCGGCGGAACCTCCCAGCCCGTCCCTGCCACCAGCAGGCCCAGGCCGGAGCCAACAATCATCGGGTTCCGCAGGATCATCAGGATGAAGCCCCAGGGCGTGGTGCGGTGTGAGCTGGTGCTGGCGTCCAGGATCATCAGGAAAATGGGTGTGAAGAACGCCAGTTGGAAGATCAGCAGCGGCGCCACGTACCTGGCGTCGCCCAGAACATATACCGCGATGGGAATACCAAGGTTCGCGGAGTTGGCCAGGGAAGCGGCCATCGAGGACATCAGCGCTTCCGGCAGCGCGCGCTTCAGGACGAACTTCACGATGCTGAAGAAGACAAGGGCGGTGCAGACGGCGGACACCGCCGTGACCAGCAACGGTTCCGCGAAGACTTCCCTCAGCTGCGCCTTGCTGAGCGTCTCGAAGAGGAGGGCAGGGCTGGCCACAAAGAAGGTCAGGCCGCTGAGGACCTGGCGGGCGTTGTCGCCCAGGATCCGTTGGCGGCCCACAAACCAGCCCACCATGATGATGAACCAGACAACAAAGAAGCCCTGCAGCACGCCTACCAAGAAAAGCCTCCCAGGCTGCGGCGGCGGTGTCTGCCCGGACTCACGCTCCGGCTACAGGGCGGCGTTGTTAAGGGCGAACGGCGGACGCATTAGGCCCGGTGTGTGGCACTCGGCGGGGTCGTTTCCGATCTGGACAATCTTGTTGTCCTGATCCACATGGATAACCTTCGGCGCGTAGGCATTGGCCTCTTCCGTGGTCATCTGGGCATAGGTGATCAGGATGACGATGTCGTTCTCGTGCATCAGGTGCGCGGCTGCCCCGTTGATGCCAATGACACCGGAGCCCCGCTCGCCGGCGATGGTGTAGGTCTCCAGGCGCGCACCGTTGGTCACGTCCACGATTGCCACGAGCTCGCCGGGAAGGATATCGGCAGCATCCAGCAGGTCCAGGTCAACGGTGACCGATCCTACGTAGTGCAGGTCGGCATGCGTGACGGTGGCCCGGTGGATTTTGGACTTGAACATTGTGCGATTCATAACTTGCCAAGTCTAGCGCCGGCACCCCGATCGCGCTGTGACGCACTAAACACGGCACCGGAGGGCGTTTCCCCCACCTGACCGGCAGGTGCCCGGGCCATCCGGCACCTAACTGGATGCGCCGCCGTCGTCCGTCCTTGCTACCGAGGTGGCGGTGGCGGCCAGCGTCTCGCGGGCGGCGAGGATGGCGGGCCGCTGCGCGCCGGAGCGGCGCACCGACGTGAACACGGTCCGGTGCGGATTGCCCGGCAGGTCCAGCAGCCGGGCGGTGGTGCCGCGGCCGGTCCAGACGAGGTCCGGCATCAGTGCCACGGCATTTCCGGACTCGATCAGCCTGATCTGCGCCTGGAGATCGGCTGTTTCGAAGCGCACATCGGGCTCGAACCCGGCACTCCGGCACGCCTGCTCCGCCCAGTGCCGGGAGGCCGCGCCGCGGGGCTCCATCACCCAGGGCAGCTCGGCAGTATCCTCCAGCGACGTGATGGGCGGCCGGCCGGGAGCCGCCGGCGGAACGGCCAGCCGTATCGCGTCGGTGGTCAGCTTGATGCGGTCCAGTTCCGGGTACCGCGGGGCGGCGTGGCCCGGATACTGTTCGGCGATGACCAGGTCAAAATCGCGCGCCCATGTCTCATGAAGGGCCGTTTCGGGTTCACGCTGGATCATTTCGATCCGGACCTCCGGATACTCCGCAGCCATCCGCGAGAGCGTGTCCGGCATCAGTGCCAGGGCCGCGGACTGGAACACCGCAATCCGGACCGTTCCCGTGACAGTGGTCAGCGACGCCGCCAGGTCCGCCTCTGCCTGCTCCATGGTTTCGAGGAGCTGGGCGGTGTGGGCCACCAGGACTTCGGCCTGCGGCGTCAGCTGCACGCGCCGCCCCGTTTTCCGGAGCAGTTCCACGCCCACTTCCTTTTCCAGCAGGGCAAGCTGCTGGGAGACCGACGACGGGCTGTACTGGAGTGCCTCCGCCACCTCCGCCAGCGTGCCCCGGATCTTCAGTTCGCGGAGAAGCCGCAGGCGCCGGACATCGAGCATGGCCACATTCCTTGATGAATCTAATGAATATTGGTTAGAAGTAGTCACTTTATCTAACGCAACTGCGCTTGCATACTGGTGTACCTGAGTTACCCCCGTCACAGCCCCACGCCGGGGCGCCGTGTTGGGGCCGCACCCCACGCAGGAGTTCCTGATGACCACTCGAGACATGACCCAGTCGATTATGCGGCGCAAGCCCATCGATGACATCGAAGAAGAAAACAAACACAGCGGCCTGTTCAAGTCGCTTGGGCTGTGGCAGCTGACGGCCATCGGCGTCGGCGGCATCATCGGCGTCGGCATCTTCTCCCTCGCCGGGCTGGTGGCAGCAGGCAGCGAGGATACACCGGGTGTGGGGCCCGCGGTGCTGATTTCGTTCCTGGTAGCGGGTTTGGCGTCTGCCGCGGCTGCCCTTTCCTACGCCGAGTTTGCGGGGATGATTCCCCGGGCCGGCTCGGCCTACACGTACGGCTACGTTGCCCTGGGCGAGGTGATCGGCTGGTTTATCGGCTGGGACCTGCTGCTCGAATACATTGCCATCGTGGCCGTGGTGGCCATCGGCATCTCGGGGTACTTCGACGCCTTCCTCTCCGGCCTGGGCATCCACATGCCCGTCTGGATGACCTCGACGCCGGACGAGGGCAAGGGCGGCATCGTCAACATTCCCGCCATTGTGGTCTGCCTGATCGTGACGTGGATCCTCTCCCGCGGGACCAAGGCCTTCGGCCGGTTCGAACTGGTCGCCGTCGCCATCAAGGTCCTCCTGATCCTCTTCATCATCGGCCTGGGCGTCTTCTACATCGACACCAACAACTACAACCCGTTTATGCCCAGCGGGTTCGGGCCTGTCCTGGCCGGTGCCGCCACCGTCTTCTTCGCAGTCTTCGG
The DNA here is from genome assembly GCF_057840185.1 of Pseudarthrobacter sp. KH_020_B. Taxonomy (NCBI): domain Bacteria; kingdom Bacillati; phylum Actinomycetota; class Actinomycetes; order Micrococcales; family Micrococcaceae; genus Pseudarthrobacter; species Pseudarthrobacter sp. KH_020_B. The sequence continues at coordinate 4,524,757 of NZ_CM174506.1, read as the reverse complement.
GTACGACGCCATGAGTACCGCGGCGGAGGAAGCGACAGACGGCAAGAAGCACATGCCGAAGGCCATCATCCTGTCCCTGATCATCGCCATGCTGCTCTATGTCGCGGCCACCCTGGTGCTGACCGGCATGCAGAACTACCAGGACATTGATCCGAAGGCGGGCTTTGCCTCAGCGTTCACCGGCGTGGGCCTGCCCGTGATCGCGACCATCATCTCGGTCTTCGCCGTGCTGTCCATCCTTACGGTGATGCTGACCTTCCTCCTGGGCGTGACCCGAGTGTGGTTCTCCATGAGCCGCGACGGACTCCTGCCCGGCTGGTTCGCCAAGACGGACCGGCACGGCACGCCACAGCGCGTCACCTGGATTGCCGGCGTCGCCTCAGCCCTGCTGGCCGGTGTGTTCCCCATCAAGGCCGTCGCGGACCTCACCAACATCGGCATTCTGGCCGCGTTCGTCGTCGTCTGCTTCGCAGTGATTGTCATCCGGTACAAGAAGCCTGACGCCCCGCGCACCTTCCGCCTGCCGCTGATGCCGGTCATCCCGGCTTTCGGTGTGCTGGCGTCCGGGTTCCTGATGCTGCAGCTGCACTGGGAGACCTGGGCCCGGTTCGGCGTGTGGCTCGTCATCGGCCTGGCCATTTACTTCTTCTACGGCCGCAAGCACTCCCTGATGAACCCGGACAGCCCGCGCCACGAGGAGATTGTGGAGATGCACCGCCCCCTCAGCTGACCCTTACCCCAAACGCTCTCTCACTTAAAGCAGGTTTTCCTCAAACGCTCTCTCACTTTCCGGGCGAAATTGACGAACCCTCTCTCACGTCCCGTGGGGGAGGGTTCGGTCGTTTTTCTTGAGCGAGAGAGGGTTGCCTCAAAACGTGCAGGAAGTGAGAGAGGGTTGGGTCAAAACGTGCAGGAAGTGAGAGAGGGTTTGCCCAGAAAGTGGGGATTTCCTGACCGCTCGGACGGCAAATCAAAGCGTTGGGTTTCCTAACCTGTATTGCTTAGGAAACATCGCTTTATCTTATGTGATTGCAAGCTCATACTGATGGATAAGACCCCTTCCATACCAAGGAAAGAGCGAGCGAACCATGACTCACACTGCAACGGAAGCCGCCGGACAGACAGACGTCCCGCAGGCCCGTGCCCTCGCGGCGGACACCATCACACTGGTGCGCCGCTGGCTGACCGAGGCTTCGAAAGTTCCTGTTGATGCCTCGGCCGAGCAGCTCGCCGGTGTGCTGAAGGATCCGAACGGCCTGGACTTTACGGTGGGCTTCGTGGATGGCGTAGTCCGTCCCGAAGATCTTCACGTCGCGGCCCGCAACCTGGCTGCCCTGGCGCCCAAGGTCCCGGCATTCCTGCCCTGGTACATGCGCAGCGCCGTCCGCCTGGGCGGCGCCATGGCCCCGGTCCTGCCGCAGATGGTCATCCCGATCGCCCGCCGCGTGCTCCGCGAAATGGTGGGCCACCTGATCGTCGACGCCACCGACGCCAAGCTGGGCCCGGCCATCGCCAAGATCCGCAAGGACGGCATCAAGCTCAACGTGAACCTCCTCGGCGAGGCCGTTCTGGGTGAGCATGAGGCCTCCCGCCGGCTCAAAGGCACCCACGCGCTCCTGTCCCGCCCGGACGTGGACTACGTCTCCATCAAGGTTTCCTCCACCGTGGCCCCGCACTCCGCCTGGGCGTTCGACGAGGCCGTGGAGCACGTGGTCGAGAAGCTCACCCCGCTGTTCACCAAGGCCGCGTCGTTCGCGGGGGCCGGTGCCGGGAAGAAGGCCAAGTTCATCAACCTGGACATGGAGGAATACAAGGACCTGGACATGACCATCGCGGTGTTCACCCGGATCCTGGACAAGCCCGAGTTCAAGAACCTGGAGGCCGGCATCGTGCTGCAGGCCTACCTCCCGGACGCCCTAGCCGCCATGATCCGGCTCCAGCACTGGGCCGCCGAACGACGCGCCAACGGCGGCGCAGCCATCAAGGTCCGCGTGGTCAAGGGCGCCAACCTGCCCATGGAGCAGGTGGAATCCTCGCTGCACGACTGGCCGCTGGCCACCTGGCACACCAAGCAGGATTCTGACACCAACTACAAGCGCGTCATCAACTACTCGCTGCACCCGGACCGGATCAACAACGTCCGCATCGGCGTGGCCGGCCACAACCTCTTCGACATCGCCTTCGCCTGGCTGCTCGCCAAGCAGCGCGGCGTGGAGTCCGGCATCGAATTCGAGATGCTGCTGGGCATGGCCCAGGGCCAGGCTGAAGCGGTCAAGAAGGACGTTGGCTCGCTCCTGCTCTACACCCCGGTGGTGCACCCGGCCGAGTTCGACGTCGCGATCGCCTACCTGATCCGCCGCCTCGAAGAGGGCGCCAGCCAGGACAACTTCATGTCCGCCGTGTTCGAGCTCAGTGAAAACGAAGTGCTGTTCGAGCGCGAGAAGCAGCGCTTCCTCGCCTCCCTGGACACGCTCGACGACGACGTCCCCCCGGCCAACCGGCAGCAGAACCGCAGCCTCCCGCCGCAGCCCCTGCCGCACGACTCGTTCGCAAACACCCCGGACACCGACCCGTCGCTGCCCGCCAACCGCACCTGGGGCCGGGCCATCCTGGACCGTGTACCGTCCTCCACGCTGGGCAACGCCGCCGTCGAAGCCGCCACCATCACGGACGCGGAGACGCTGCACAAAGTCATCGCCACTGCCGTTGAGAAGGGCAAGGCCTGGGGCGCCCTGACCGGCGACGAGCGCGCCGAGATCCTGCACCGCGCCGGCGACGTCCTCGAGGCCCGCCGCGCCGACCTCCTGGAGGTCATGGCCAGCGAGACCGGCAAGACCATCGACCAGGGCGATCCCGAGGTCAGCGAAGCCGTGGACTTCGCGCACTACTACGCCGAGTCCGCCCGGAAGCTGGATAAGGTCGACGGCGCCACGTTCGTCCCGGCGAATCTCACCGTCGTGACGCCGCCATGGAACTTCCCGGTGGCCATCCCGGCAGGGTCCACCCTCGCGGCACTCGCCGCCGGCTCAGCCGTCGTGATCAAACCCGCGAAGCAGGCCCGCCGCAGCGGTGCCGTGATGATCGAAGCGCTCTGGGAAGCCGGCGTCCCGAAGGACGTGCTGACCATGGTCCAGCTCGGCGAGCGTGAACTCGGCCAGCAGCTGATCTCCCACCCGGCCGTGAACCGCGTGATCCTGACCGGCGGCTACGAAACCGCCGAACTCTTCCGCTCCTTCCGCAAGGACCTGCCGCTCCTGGCCGAGACCAGCGGCAAGAACGCCATCATCGTCACTCCCAGCGCTGACCTGGACCTGGCCGCCAAGGACGTCGCGTACTCCGCGTTCGGCCACGCCGGCCAGAAGTGCTCCGCAGCCTCACTGGTGATCCTGGTGGGCTCTGTGGCCAAGTCCAAGCGCTTCCACAACCAGCTCGTCGACGCCGTCACGTCGCTGAAGGTGGGCCACCCGCAGGACCCCACCAGCCAGATGGGCCCCATCATCGAGCCCGCCAACGGCAAGCTCCTCAACGCCCTCACCACCCTCGGCGAAGGCGAAACCTGGGCCGTGGAACCGCGCAAGCTCGACGAAACCGGCCGCCTGTGGAGCCCCGGCGTGCGGTACGGCGTCCGCCGCGGATCCTACTTCCACCTCACCGAATTCTTCGGACCGGTCCTCGGCGTGATGACCGCTGACACGCTGGAGGAGGCCATCGCCATCCAGAACCAGATCGAGTACGGCCTCACCGCCGGCCTGCACTCCCTGAACCCGGACGAGCTCGGCATCTGGCTGGACTCCATCCAGGCCGGCAACCTCTACGTGAACCGCGGCATCACCGGAGCCATCGTGCAGCGCCAGCCGTTCGGCGGCTGGAAGAAATCCGCCATCGGCGCCGGGACCAAAGCCGGCGGACCCAACTACCTCGCCGGCCTCGGCGACTGGGTCAGTACGGAAGCCTCCGCCACGCGGGCCGTCACCAACGCGGGCGTCGGCCGCATCCTGAACGCCGCCGCCAGCGCTCTGCAGCCGGCCGAGCTTGAATCGCTGCAGCGCTCTCTGGCGTCCGACGCCCAGGCCTGGGCCGACGAGTTCGGAACGGCCAAGGACGTGTCCGGCCTGAGCGCGGAACGGAACATCTTCCGCTACCGTGCGCTCCCGGTCACCGTGCGGCTCTCCGAAGGTGCCCCGCTGGCCCACCTGGCGCGGACCGTGGCGGCCGGAGTCCTGGCAGGCTCGGCACTGACCGTGTCCACCGCCGTCGAACTTCCGGCCCAGCTGCGCGCCGTGCTCACCGGGCTGGACATCACGGTCACTGTAGAGTCCGACGCCGGCTGGCTGGTCTCGGCGGCCCGCCTCGCCGCGGCGGGCAAACTGTCCGGCGCGCGGATCCGCCTGATCGGCGGCGACGCCATCGCCCTCGCGGAGGCCACGGACGGGCGCCCGGACCTGGCGATCTACGCCCACGCGGTCACCGAGGCCGGACGTGTTGAGCTGCTGCCGTTCCTGCATGAGCAGGCGATCAGTATTACGGCGCACCGCTTCGGCACGCCGAACCACCTTTCGGATGCGCTGATCTAGGGCCGACCGAAACCCGAACAACAACACGAAAAGGCCCGGTGGCCGCCATCGGGGCGGTTGCCGGGCCTTCGCTGTTGAATAGTTGAGTAGTGATCGGTTGGCTGCGCTGGGCGAGCCTGGAGACCGTTCGTAATTAGCCCAGATACCAGCCTGGGGGAGTCCACGATGCGGGAACATTGTGGGCTGAGAAATCTTCACAACGGGTGCAGGTGTAGGCGACTTCGCCCAGTGTCCTGACCGCCCCGTCACGCCGGTAAACCGGTGGAATGTAGGACTCGAGATAGATGAATTCATCCGTGCCACATTTGTCGCACGTGGGCTTGCCGATGTACTCGGCGGCCCGCGAAATACCGGCGTTGTGGCCAGAATGATGCGTGACCAGCGGCCGTACAGTGCTGTGTCGCTGGGTATAGACCGTGTGTAAATGGGTGTTCTCGGCTGTCGTCATTGGCTGCCTATCCCGAGTGCGGCCGCATCATGGGCTGCATGGCGCACTCGTAGTGTTGAACCGGCCACTGCTTGACCCATGGGTAATCCAGCATAGGCGAGGCGGGCTTTTACTTCAATGGTTCGTTGGCAGCGCTGATTCCTGCGGCAAATTCGGTCAAACCGACTTCTTGAGCGTCCGTCCGACGATGGTCTGGGTCAGCGCGTCGATCACTTCTGCGTTGGCCAGCGGGTTGCGGATCAGGGTGAAATCCACATCGCCCACCGGAGGCAGGTCGAACCGGCGGGTGATGATCTTGAGGTCTTCGGGAACCAGCGACGTCGGCATCACGGCAACGCCGATGCCTGCCCGCAGTGCCGCCAGGACGCCACTGATCTGCCGGGTAGTGCACGTGATCCGCCAGGTCCGGCCGCTGGATTCCAGTGCGTCGATGGCCAGCTTCCGGCTGAGGCTGGGGGAGGGGTAGGAGATCAGCGGTACGGGATGCCCGGGCTCCAGGGACGTCTGCTCCAGCCCCACCCAGGAAAAGGTGTCGTGCTGGACCACGGTGCCGTCCTTGACGCCCGCCACCCACTTCACAAACACCAGGTCCAGCTGGCCGGCATTGAGTTTCTTGTACAGCTGGTCGCTCTGGCCAACGGTGAGCTCGAGGTTGATCTGTGGATACACCTGGCGGAACTCCCGAAGGATCCGGGGGAGGCCGGTGATGGCCAGGTCGTCCGCTGTGCCGAACCGCAGCCGGCCCCGCATGGCCGAGCCGTGGAAGTAACGGGTGGCGGCATCGTGGGCCGAAAGGATGGTGCGGGCGAAGCCGGCCATCGCGTCACCATTGTCCGTGAGCCGGACATCGCGGGTGTCCCTGCTGATGAGGATGCGCTTCGCCGCCGCCTCCAGCTTGCGGACATGCTGGCTAACGGTCGGCTGTGCCAGGCCAAGGCGCTCCGCTGCCTTGGTGAAGCTGAGCGTTTCGGCTACCGCCAGGAAGGAACGGAGCTGGGTGGGTTCGTACACAGTGGACTCCTTTGGCTTCGGCTGACTGCCCACGTCAGAGTGGGTGTTATTACGCTTTGTAATGGTAGTTATAGCTGCGATAGGGCTGCATAATCGCCCGGAACCAGCCTAGCGTGGGAAGCATCCCAGTCCGCCCGCTTCCCTGAGGACATCCCTGTGGCACCCCCACCGCCAACGTCGGCAACCGTCAGCCAGCCCGTCATCGACTCCGCCTCCGCGTCCGCTACCGCCGCCTCCACCCAGACCCAACCAATCGCCGTCGTCAGTGAACACCTTCCCTGGCGGCACACGTTTATCTCGCTGAAAGTCCCCAATTTCCGCATCTTCGCGATCGGGCACTTTGTCGCCGTGATCGCCCTCTGGATGCAGCGGATCGCCCAGGACTGGCTGGTGCTGGAGCTGTCCGGTTCCGTCACCGCCGTGGGCATCACCGTGGCGCTGCAGTTCATGCCGTCGCTGCTCTTGGGGCCATGGGGCGGCATGATGGCGGACCGGTTCGCCAAGCGCCGGATCCTCATTCTGTGCCAGAGCCTCGCGGCGGTCCTCGCTGCCGCGCTCGCGGTGCTTGCCCTGACCGGCGCCATCGAAGTGTGGCACGTGTACGTCATCGCGCTGCTGCTGGGCCTGGTCACGGTACTGGATCAGCCCGCACGCCAGGTGTTCGTCAACGAACTGGTGGGCCCCAAGTACCTCCGGAACGCCATCAGCGTCAACTCAACGACGTTCCAGCTGGGCGGCCTGATCGGTCCGGCACTGGCGGGCCTGCTGCTTACCGCTGTCGGCGCCGGCTGGGCGTTCGCCGCGAATGCTCTGGCGTGCTGCTCAACAGTGGCCATGCTGCTGCTCCTGCGCAAGGACCAGCTGTTCGTCAGCGCTCCCGCGCCAAAGAAGAAGGGCATGCTGCGGGAGGGCCTGCAGTATGCGCTCAGCAAGCCCACCATTTACTGGCCGTGGCTGATGGCCGGCTTCATCTCCGTCTTCGCCATGAGCCTGCCCGTCCTGCTCGCCGCGTTCGCGGACCACGTGTTCGACGTCGGCGCCGGCGGCTATGGCCTGCTGAACGCCCTGGTGGCCCTCGGAGCGTTGGCCGGTGCAGTCGCGTCCACGCGGCGCCGCCAGTTGCGGCTCCGCTCCGTGGTGTTCTGCGCCGGAATGTATGGCCTGATGCTGTGCCTGGCAGCCCTGGCGCCGTCCATGGTGTGGTTCAGCGTGGTGATGGTCCTGTCCGGATTCTGGTGCCTGATGTTCCTCACCGGCTCCAACCAGCTCGTCCAAATCAGCTCCAACATGGGCATCCGGGGCCGGGTCATGAGCCTGTACATCATGGTGCTGATCGGCGGCCAGGCGATCGGCGGGCCCATGCTCGGGTGGATCGCCGAGCACGTGGACCCGCACGTGGCACTCATGGTGTCCGGCGGGGTGCCGGCGCTCGCCGCGGTGACTGTCGCCGTCGTCCTGGCCCGAAAGGGCGCGCTGGCGCTCAGGGTGGACCTCAAGGACCGCCGCCACCCGCTGCGGATCGTCCGCCGGGTGGCCGCGGCGTAAGGTTACGGCGTAAAGGGCCGCGGCGCAGTGGCCGCGGCCCCAAGTGGCCGACCCTAAGCGGGCAGATGCGGGTACTCGGCCCCGCGCCGCTGGAACTCCAACACATCCTTGTTGAGGACCACACCCTCGCGGATTTCGATGGCGCGGGAAATGGTTTCGTTCCCGTCCCACGCCGCCGGGCCGCCGATGACCGTCTCAAGGAACGGCAGCAGGGCCTGGCTGATCTCCCAGCTGGAGGAATTCCAGAGGTAGGAAGGGCTGTGGTCCACCGCGTAGTAGCTGATGTGGTCGCCGATGGTGAACATCGGATCGGCGAACGTGGTGGACCGCGCCCAGCTGAAGCCCATGCCCTCATCGCACGAAACGTCCACGATCAGGCTGCCCGGGCTGAACGCCGCGAGGTCCTCAGTCCGCAGATACGTCAGCGGATTGTTTGGATCCTGCAGCGTGCAGTTGACCACGATGTCGCTCTCGGCCAGGAACGGCGCCAGCGGGACCCGGCCCCGCTCGGTGATGACCTGGCTCAGGAAGGGGGCTTCGTCGTCGTGATCAAACTGGACGATGTTGACCGAGTGGATCGGGGCGCCAACCGCCGCAACTCCGCGGTTGGTGAGCACCTGGACATCGTGGATGCCATGCGCGTTCAGCGCGGTCACGGCGCCGCGGGCAGTAGCGCCGAAGCCGATCACCACGGCACTGAGCCGGCGGCCGTAGACACCCGTGGATCCGGTGAGCGAGAGCGCATGAAGCACCGAGCAGTACCCGGCCAGCTCGTTGTTCTTGTGGAACACGTGCAGCCCAAAACCGCCGTCGCTCGCCCAGTGGTTCATGGCTTCGAAGGCGATGAGCGTGAGCTTCTTGTCGATGGCCAGCTGGGTGATGGCGCGGTCCTGGACACAGTGCGGCCAGCCCCAAAGGATCTGCCCGTCCCGCAGGTCCGCGAGATCCTCCGGCTGCGGTTTGGGCAGGAGTACGACGTCGGCCTCCGCAAGCAGCGCTTCCTTCGTGGCCATTTTGCCCACGAGGGTTGAGAGGTGGTCATCCGGGACGCCGAAGCGCTCGCCGTAGCCCTGCTCCAGGATGATGCGCTGGCGCAGTTCCGGAGCGATCCGCTCGAAATGCAGGGGGTGGATGGGGAGGCGGCGTTCGTCCGGTTTCCGGGTGGAGGCCAGAACGCCCAGGGTCAGGTGGCTCTGGTGGCCACTCACTTCTTTTTTGCGGCCTTGGACGTGACGTCCAGGGAGGAGGCCGGCGCTCCGGCGGCCCGCTTGTCGGCGCGCTTTTCCTTGATGGACTTGCCGGCTTTTTTGGATGCTGCTTGACGCGGGGACTTGTCAGCCATGTTTGCTCCTGTAGCGGAACCGAAGAGGTTCCTGACTTCTGACGATACATGGCGGGGCCTAACGGCCACCGGGTGATGGCTGCAGAATGAGGCCGTGGAACGGGACATCGGGAAGGCCAAGAGCGGCTAGGCATCGCTGCAACGGTGAGAAAACAATGGTGCAAAAGACGTGGAGCGGCTGACGGGAATCGGACCCGCGTATCAAGCTTGGGAAGCTAGCGCTCTACCATTGAGCTACAGCCGCATCGCCCCGTTTTGAGCGGGGCAGAACTTAGCTTAGCGCAGATGCGATCCCGCGCCAGCAACCATGACCACGCACCGGACCCGTGTCCGCCGGGATGGCCGCTACCCGCCGCGTCATCCAGTAACTCTTCAATAACGGCGCCGTCGGTGGCTAGGTCCGGGGCGGGCCGAGTGGCTACTCTGAACGCGTTAGCTGCGGTGTCATGGGGGTGGGGCGGGCTACTACCTGACCGGCCGCTAACGAAGGACGCCCATGGCATTTGCAGAGCACGAGGTGCTGATCCGGTGCGACGCCATGACCGTGTATACATTCCTGGTGGACGGAATGAACCTTCCCCAATGGCGCAAGGGCATCCGCAGCATCGGCCTGATGTCAGGTGCCGCCGGAACCAAAGGCGCCGTCTACCGGCAGACCATGACGGGCCGGTCAGGACGGGCCATCCCCGCCGACTTCGAAATAACGCAGGCCAGGCTGGGCGCCGAGATCCAGTTCCGCGTGATCACCGGTCGGTCACAGCCCACCGGCGGGTACTACCTCAGCACCGAACCGGCCGGCACCCGGGTCAGGTTCGCCCTCGAGTACCAGCCCAAAGGCCTCCTGGGCCTGATGAACACCGGCATCCAGCGCGCCATCAAAGCCGAAGTGTCCCAGCTCGCGCGGCTCAAGGATGTCCTGGAAGTGCGGACCGCGGCCTGAGGGCTACTGCGCCAGCCGCTGGCCCGCCCAGCTTCCGGTGATGTTCGACGGCGACGCCAGGGTTCCGGCGCTCAGGTCCCAGTACTGCACAACATCGTTGGCCCGGCGCAGTGCCACTCCCGAGGAGTTCAGGGCTGTCACGTCCCGCAGCGGCCGGATCCCGGTGACATCCTGCCAGCCGGTGGTCACGATGGGCCGGGTTTCGGTGCGTGGCGCCGGAGTGCCGGCTCCGCGGTAGAGCTGCACGCCGCCGTCGGACTTTATGGCCAGGAGATCCTGGAAACCGTCGGCGTCATAATCCACCATGCTCAGCTTCCTGGCCGTCACGCCGGCCGCCATGAGGGTGCGTGAGGACAGGTCGGCGAGGCCAACGTTCGGGTAGAGGAACAGGTTTCCGTCGGTATCCAACGCGACGAGCTGGGGGAGCCGGTTGTTGGCGCACCAGCCGCCGACGGCCAGCGTCAACGTCGCCCAGCCGGACTGGCCGAGGGTGACCGAAGCGCCGAAGCCGCCGCCGGCGAACCCCGGGTGGAGCGTCAGCCGACCATCGTTCCACTGCGTCAGGAGGTCATAGGCCCCGTCGCGGTCCCAGTCCGGGGTGAACACTTCCTTGGCCGTTTCGAAGCCGGAACCGATGACCTTGGCAGCACCAAAGGTCCTGTTCCCGGTGGAGGGGCGGTTGATGAGCTGGCCTGACGCGTTAATGGTCACCAGATCAGCGGCACTGTTGATCGCCGCGCTGCTCAGATCCAGAGTAGGCGGCATGTGTTTGACGGCCGGATCGCACATGGTGGGTGCCGGGGCGGGGAAAGCGCCCCCGCCGGCGGAGCTGCCTCCGGGCGACGTGATGGTGCCGGCGGGCAGGGTGGTGTAGCCGAAGAAGTTTACCACGCCCCAGATGGTGTACAGGCTGTTCGTATAGGAGATCCCGGCGCCCATGACGTTGAACCGCGGGTCTAGCAGCATGGCGTTGTGGCCCTCGGAGTTTTTCCACCACTCCACCAACTGCGCCGCGTTGCGGTCCGTGCGGATGGCAATGACCTCACCGGCGCTGGTCGGGTTCAGGGCGCGGGGGTCGGTCCAGAAGCTGGCGCGGTGCTCAATGACGTCCCGGGACGCGATGCTGTTGGACCATTCCTGCGCCATGCCGGCCACCGTGGGGTGGTACTTGACTGGGGCCAGGTCCTTGGACACCCGGTACTTGTTGATTTCGTTGAAAACCGTGAGGATGGCGGCCGTGTTGCTGTCCGGCACCAGGGCCTCGGTGCCAAGGGATTCGGTAGTGAGGGATTCCGTTGCGGAGGCCGGCGGGTTGGGCGGGGCTGGGGCCGAGGTCTTGTTGTGGGCCAGTTCAGATTCGGGGGCCCAGAGGGGTGGCAGTGAGGGCGGTTCGGGCGCGATTGGTTCGGACGTGGTGGTGGTCACGGGTGCAGCAACCGTCGCCGCTCGCGGTATCTCTGCGGTCCCTGGCGTGCCTTCCCCGGCGGGTGACGCCGGTGTGATCACCGGTTCCACGGCTGGGGCGAGCGGAGAACCTGTGCCGGGGTCCGCGTTGGCCGCAGCGCCGTCGTCGTCCGCTGTTCCCGCCGGGCCCAACGTGACCGCGCGCGGCCCCAAGGCACCTGCCTGTACTGACGGCTCCTTAACCGGCGGGCCGGAATACATGCCGGCGGCCGGGGAAACGAGTGCGAGTGCGAACAGCATTGCCACAGCGGCGGGCGCCGCAAATTTTTTCAAAACCAACCCCAGATCAGTTTCAGTTGTACCAACCGGGAGACCATCCGGCGGCTGACATTCTGAGGCAACATTAGCCCCAGTAGGCGACAGCAACAACGAAAAACTGTGGGCTGTGGATAATGCGGTATTTTGGGAGGCGTGCTGATCTCTGACCGCGACATTCGTGCCGAACTAGACTCCCAACGGATCGTCCTCGAACCGTACGATCCCGTGATGGTCCAGCCGTCGTCGGTGGACGTGCGGATTGACCGGTTTTTCCGCCTTTTCGACAACCACAAGTACGCGCATATCGACCCCGCGGAAGACCAGCCCGAGCTGACGCGGCTGGTGGAGGTGGACAGCGGTGAGCCGTTCATTCTGCACCCCGGCGAATTTGTCCTGGGCTCCACGTACGAGACCGTCACGCTGCCGGATGACATTGCCGCCCGGTTGGAAGGCAAATCCTCCCTGGGCCGCCTGGGCCTGCTGACGCACTCCACGGCCGGGTTCATTGATCCGGGATTTTCCGGCCACGTCACGCTGGAGTTGTCCAACATGGCCACGCTGCCCATCAAGCTCTGGCCCGGCATGAAGATCGGCCAGCTGTGCTTCTTCCGGCTGACCTCTGCTGCTGAGTTCCCGTACGGCTCCGGCGAATACGGCAACCGCTACCAGGGCCAGCGCGGGCCGACAGCCAGCCGCAGCCACCTGAACTTCCACCGCACCGCGGTCTGAGCCTTTTCCATCAAGGGGTGAGGTCTTGGCGCGGGGGCTACGCCTTCGCGGCCAACCGGACCGGCCCGCCGAACGCCTTCAGTACCGGTTCCACGTAGCGTGCGGCCAACGGCCCGAGGATGGCCATGATCAGCACATAGGCGGTTGCCAAGGCGGCGAGGTCTCCCGGGACTACGCCTGACGCTACGGCCAGCCCGGCGATCACGATGGAGAACTCGCCGCGGGCTATCAGGGCAGCGCCCGCACGGAAGCGTCCGGGCCGGCCAATCCCAGCCCGCTTGGCGGCCCAGATGCCGGTGAGCATCTTGGTGGCTGCGGTGACGACCGCCAGTACCAGCGCCCAGCCGAGCACGGGCGGGATGGTCGACGGGTCGGTGTTGAGTCCGAAGGCCACAAAGAAGAGGGCCGCGAAGAGATCCCGCAGCGGTTCCAGGATCCGGGTGGCGCTATGCGCCGTGGCGCCCGAGATGGCGATGCCCAGCATAAACGCGCCCACTGCGGCCGAAACCTGCAGGGCTGACGCGACGCCGGCCACCAACAGTGCGGCGCCGAGGAGGTTGAGCAGGAACACCTCGGAATTTTCGCTGTGCACGGCCTGGGACACCCGGTGGCCGTGGCGGAGCGCCAGCATCAACACCACGGTGACAACGGCCAGGGAGATCCCCACGGTGGTGAGCCCGCCCAGGAAACCGACACCGGCGAGGGTTGCAGTAAGGATCGGCAGGTACACGGCCATGGCCAGATCCTCGAACACCAGGATGGACAGCACCACAGGCGTTTCGCGGTTACCGATCCGGCCGAGATCCGTAATGACTTTCGCGGCGATCCCTGAGGACGATATGTAGGTCACACCGCCCATGACCATTGCGCCCACCATGCCCCATCCCAGCAGGAGCGCCAGGGCCGCGCCGGGGATGAAATTCAGCACCAGGTCAAGAACACCGGCCTGCCAGGACCTGCGCAGACCGGTGAAAAGCTCGGCAGCCGTATATTCCAAGCCGAGCATAAGCAGCAGCAGGATCACACCGATTTCGCCGGAGAGATGTGCGAATTCCTGCATGCCTTCGAGTTTGACTACGCCGCCTGCGCCGAAGGCGAGTCCGCCAACGAGGTAGAGCGGGATGGGTGACATTCCGATCCGTCCGGCCAGCCTGGCCAACAGGCCAAGGCAGAACACAACGGCCCCCAGTTCAATGAGGGTCAGGGCCAGCGGGTCCATGGCGCTCAGCCGTTGCGCAGGATGTCGGCCGCCGAATCGAGGCCTTCTTGCGTTCCAACTGCAACGAGGAGGTCACCGGAGTGAAGTACGACGTCGGGTCCCGGCGACGGGAGCACTTCGCCTTCGCGCATGATCGCCACGATCGAGACTCCGCAGCGCGTGCGGATGCAGGCCTTCCCCATGGGCTGGTTCTGGAACGGGGATTCGGGCGCGATGGAGAACTGCCGGGTCACGATGCCCGGGATCTCCCGGTGCTCTTCAGTTAGCTTCATGGCCAGGTGCTGCCCGCCCAGGAGGTTACCCAGGGTGGACGCCTCATCGCCGGTCAGGGGAATCGACGCCTGGCAGGTGTCGGGATCGTCCCAAGTGGAAACGATGAGTTCCATCGTGCCCTCCCGCAGCTCCACCACGCCGATGCGGCGACCGGAAGCCGTCATAAAGTCCTTCCGCCGGCCCATGCCGGGGAGGTCAGTCTCGTCCACGTTCATACAGCCAGCCTAGTCTCCGCAGGCCGGTTTCGGGTGGGTGTGCGCAACGCGGCGCGAGCGGACACTTGCGGCCCTTGGCCCACACCGCCCACCGAGGCTTAAGTGTCCGTTCGCGCGGGAGGCAGGGGCTTAAATGTCCGTTCGCGCAGGGAGGCGGGGGGCTTAAGTGTCCGTTCGCGCTACGAGGCGGGGACTACGGCGATGGCGGTCTTGTCCGGCGACTTCACCGGTAGCAGGACCAGCAGCCCGGCGAGCAGCACCACCATGATGCCCAGGATCCCCCACCGCTGCGCCTCGCCGGGCGCAACCAGCGGCGTGGCCAGCACGATGCACAGGGTGAACAGCGCCGGGGCTAGGAAACTGACCGCACGGCCCGTAGTGGCGTAGAGGCCGAACAGCTCGCCCGACTCGCCCTGGGGAGCCAACCGGGCCAGGTAAGCCCGCGACGAGGACTGGGCCGGGCCCACAAAGAGGCACAGGAACAGCCCAAATATCCAGAAGGTAGTGCTGCCGGACCACTCCGTGCCAAAGAAGATGTAGTTTTCGTTGCCGAGGACCAGGATCATGGTCCCGGCGATCAGCAGCCCCACGAGGGAACCCACAATCACGGCCTTGGGCCCCACCCGGTCGTCCAGGAACCCGCCGATGACCGCCCCCATGGCAGCCACCACATTGCCGAAGATGGCGAAGAAGATGACCTGGGACAACTCGAAGCCGAACGTCCCGGCCGCGATGATCCCGCCGAACGTGAACACGGCCGCGAGGCCGTCCCGGAACACTGCGCTGGCCAGGAGGAAGTAAATGGTGTGCGGGCTGGTGGCGTAGATTGCCTTGATCCGGCGGATCAGCAGGCCATAGGAGGCCAGGAAGCCCAGCGGCTGGGCCCGCGCCGGCCGCGGCAGCTCCGGGACCGCGAACAGCACCGGCAGGGCAAAGATGAAGAACCACAGGGCGGAGAACACGGCCACAAGCCGGATGTTCAGGCTGTTCTCGGTGGAGGCCCCGAACCAGTCGAAGCTCGGCTGCACAAAGAGCTGCAGCACAATCAGCAGGGCCACAATGCCGCCCAGGTAGCCCATGCCCCAGCCGAATCCGCTGACCTTGCCGATGTTTTTCGGGGTGGAAATCTGGGCCAGCATGGCGTTGTAGTTGACGCCGGCGAACTCAAAGAACACATTCCCCAGCGCGATCAGCGAAACGCCCAGCAGCAGGAACTCCGGCCGTGGGAACACAAAGAAGCACAGACCCGTCAGGATGGCGACGGCGGCCGTGTTGACCCCCAGCCACAGCTTGCGGCGCCCTCCGGTGTCCGAGCGCTGCCCCGTCACCGGAGCGAGCAGCGCGATGGCGAAACCTGCAATAGCCAGCGCACCGCCAAGAACGGCCGAAGCCTGGTCTTCGCCGCCGAACGCATTGGACGTGAGATAGACGGTGAAGACGAAGGTCGTCATGACCGCGTTGAAGGCCGCAGATCCCCAGTCCCAGGCGGCCCAGGCGAGGACTCGGCCCTTGCCGGTGGCCTCGGTCCCCGAGGCGAGATCCGATGACGGCTGCATGGCCTCAGGAGCGCTGGCGGTGTTCATACGCTGAATCGTATCCGCCCCTGGCGAACGTGGCGGTGATGGTACGCCGGACACCCGGGAAATTCCAGGGACGCGCGGTCCGGTGCGGGAAAAGTGTCAGTGGTGCGTTGATAAACTGTGGCCACCGAACCTGACGAATGACCGCCTGCCCTAACTTTTGACAATCGAATCCCTGACGTTGCGGAGATACCAGTGATCACAGTCCTTGCCGTGCACTTTGCGGTGGCTGCCGTGGCGCCGTTTCTCTTCAGGGCATGGGGCCGCAACGCTTTCTATGCGCTGGCCGCCGTACCCGCTGCTTCGTTTGCCTGGCTGCTGTTCCAGCACGGCGCCGTGTACTCGGACGCCGGCGCGGTCTCGGAAGTCTTCCCCTGGATCCCCGGGCTGGATCTTGAATTCGCCTTCCGGCTCGATCCCCTTGCCTGGGTGATGTCGCTCCTCATCCTGGGCATCGGCGCGTTCGTGCTCGTCTATTGCGCCCGGTACTTCAGCCTCAAGGACCAGGACCTCGGAGGCTTCGGCGCCCAGTTCCTCGCCTTCGCGGGAGTGATGTTCGGCCTGGTGATCGCTGACGACCTTCTTCTGATGTTCATCTTCTGGGAACTCACCACCATCCTGTCCTACCTGCTGATCGGCTTCGCCCGCACCAGGCTGGCGGCCCGCCGTTCGGCGCTGCAGGCCCTTATGGTCACCACCGCGGGCGGGCTGGCCATGCTGGTGGGCCTGATCATGCTGGGCCACAGTGCCGGCACATACCGGATCTCGGCGATCCTGGCGCAGGCTCCCACCCTGATCAGCGGAGCGTCCGGCGCAATCGTGGCGGCCGCCGTCGTACTAATCCTGGCGGGCGCCATCAGCAAGTCCGCGCTGGTTCCCTTCCATTTCTGGCTTCCGGGCGCCATGGCGGCCCCCACACCGGTGAGCGCGTACCTCCACGCGGCGGCCATGGTGAAGGCCGGGATCTACCTGGTAGCGCGGCTCGCCCCTGGATTTTCCGACACCGCCTACTGGCAGTCCATTGTGCTGGGGCTGGGCCTGGCCACCATGCTGGTGGGCGGCTACCGGGCGCTCCGGCAGACCGACATCAAGCTCATCCTGGCCTACGGCACCGTCAGCCAACTGGGGTTCCTGACCATGGTGGTGGGGCTGGGCACCCCGGACGCAGCCCTTGCCGGCCTCGCCATGCTCCTGGCCCACGGACTGTTCAAGGCCGCCCTGTTCCTGGTGGTGGGCATCATCGACCACCAGGCCGGTACCCGCGATGTGCGCCAGCTGTCCGGCGTGTTCGGGCAGTCCCGGGCGCTGGGAATTGTGGCCGGCATCGGTGCCGCCTCGATGGCCGGCGTCCCGTTGCTCGCCGGATTTGTGGCCAAGGAATCAGTCCTGGAGGCCTTTGTCCACCACGCGTCCGGCCGGGAGGCCTGGAGCATGGTGGTGCTCGTGGGCATCGTCCTCGGGTCCATTCTGACGTTCGCCTACAGCGCGCGCTTTATGTGGGGAGCGTTCGCGGTGAAGCCGGGAATTGAGCGGACAACGTTCAAGGCGGTCAAGCCTTCCTTCCTGGCAGCCCCGGCCGTCCTCAGCCTCCTCAGCATCGTCTACGGCCTCTGGCCGGCGCCGGTGGACGCCTGGGTCCAGCCCTACGCCGCGCTGTTCGCCTCCACCGCGTCCGACGCCGGCACACCGGCCGAGCAGGCCGGCCACCTTGCGCTGTGGCACGGTTTTACTCCGGCGCTGGGACTGACCGCCCTCACGTTCGCCCTTGGCCTGGCGATGTACTTAGGACGGACCTTGGTGGCCCGCGCACAGTCCCGCGTTCCGGGCTGGATCGACGGCGACCGCATGTACCAGCTCACTATCGGCGCCCTGGACGACACCGCGGTCTGGATCACGGGCCGCACGCAGCGTGGTTCCCTGTACTTCTACCTCGCCGTGATCCTCACCATGGCGTTCGCGCTGCCGCTGACGGCCATGGTGCTGGTGGGCAAGCCGCTTCCGGACAACCTGTACTTCATCGATCCCTACTCACCGCTGCAGCCCGTGGTCGGGGCAGGAATTGTGATCGGCGCGCTGGCGGCGGTCAAGGCCAACAAACGGTTCCTCGCCGTGCTGATGGTCTCCGTGACCGGATACGGGATCGCCCTGATGTTCGCGCTCCAGGGCGCCCCGGACCTGGCCCTCACGCAGATGCTTGTGGAAACCATCATCCTGGTGGCCTTTGTCCTGGCCATGCGCAGCCTGCCTGCGGAACTCCGCGACCGCACCGGCGGCAAGTACCGGGTGATCCGCGTGATCATCGGGGCGGCTTTCGGCGTCACCATGGTCTTCGCCGCGATCCACGCCATGGGCGCCCGGGTGGCCATCCCCGTGTCCCTGGAATTCCCGCGCCTCGCGTATGAAGGAGGCGGCGGGCTGAACATCGTCAACGTCACCCTGGTGGACATCCGCGCCTGGGACACGTTCGGGGAAATATCAGTCCTTGCCCTGGCCGCCACAGGTGTTGCCAGCCTCATCTTTGTCCGCGGCCGCGGCGACCGCAGCAGGGTCTCTGAGACCATTGCCGAGGGCAGCGTAGGCCGCCAGGTTGCGGTGGATCCCGGGTCGCGGGAAGCCGCGGCGCTGGCCATCAGCCGCAAATTCGCCGCCTCCGCCCGGGACGCCTGGATCGTGGCAGGGCGGACGCTGGCACCGGAACGCCGCTCCATCATCTTTGAAGTGGTCACCCGGCTGATCTTCCACTCCCTGATCATCTTCTCGCTCTACCTCCTCCTGGCCGGCCACAACCTGCCCGGCGGCGGCTTCGCCGGCGGCCTGACTGCCGGACTTGCCCTGGCCATCCGCTACCTGGCCGGCGGCCGGTTCGAACTGCGCGAGGCCACGCCCGTCGGCGCCGGAACGCTGCTGGGGATCGGGCTCGCCACCGCTGCGGCGTCCGGCGTGGTGCCGCTGCTGCTCGGCGGCCAGGTATTCCAGACCGCCATCATTGAACTCTGGCTGCCGGTGTTCGGGGACATCAAGTTCGTCACGTCCACCATCTTCGACATCGGCGTGTACATCGTGGTGATCGGCCTGGTGCTGGACGTGCTGCGCAGCCTGGGCTCCGAGATCGACGAACACTTTGAAGAGCAGAGAACTGCGCCTGCCGAGGACCAGGAGCCCGCGGGCGTCCCCGCCGAAACCACGGCGAGGGGCCAAGGATGAGCGTCAACCTGACCCTGCTGACCGTGATGGGTGCCCTGTATGCGTGCGGCATCTACCTGATCCTGGAACGCAGCCTCACCCGGGTGCTGCTCGGGCTGATGCTGCTGGCCAACGCCACCAACCTGCTGATCCTCGCGACCGGCGGTTATGCCGGCCTGGCGCCGCTGTACAACAAGGACACCGGCGCCCAGGAGTACTCGGACCCGCTTCCGCAGGCCCTGATCCTCACGTCGATCGTGATCTCCTTCGCGGTGACGGCCTTTATGCTCGGCATCATCTACCGCACCTGGGTCCTGGCCCGCCAGGATGAGATCCAGGACGACATCGAGGACCTCCGCGTCGCCGAGACACCCCGGTTCGACGCCGAGGACGACGCCCTGATTCCGGCCGAAACTTCGGAGTTTCCCCTGACCATGCTGGGCAGCGATGGGAACGCAGTCTCGGACCACCCCACGGCTGCGGACGGCCCGGCTGAGGCCGGGGGTTCCGTTACCGCCGGGGCCAAGGAGATTCCTGCCGGGGCTGCCGCCGCCGAAGAGCAACCCGGCTCGCGGAACGTAACCCCTGGTCCCGAAGGAGGTGTGAAGTGAACATCGCAAGCTTTGCCCCGCTCGCCGTCGTACTTCCCATCCTCGGTGCCGCCCTGGCCTTCCTGCTGATCCGGCACTCCCGCGCCCAGCGCGCGGTGAGCATCGGCGTGCTGTCCCTGACCCTCCTGCTGGAGTGCCTGCTGCTGGCTTCCGTGTGGGACGGCGGAACCGCTGCCGTGAACATCGGTGGCTGGCTGCCGCCGTGGGGCATCACCATGGTGGTGGACCAGTTCTCGTCCCTCATGCTCGTGGTGTCCTCCGCCATCAGCCTCGCGGTGCTGGTCTACGCCACCGGGCAGGGCATGGCCGACGGCGACCAGGACGCCCCGGTGTCGATCTTCCACCCCACCTATCTGATCCTGGTGGCAGGGGTCTCCAACGCGTTCCTGTCCGGGGACCTGTTCAACCTGTATGTCGGATTCGAGATCCTGCTGACGGCAAGCTATGTGCTGATGACACTGGGCGGAACCGGCCCCCGCATCCGCGCCGGCGTCACGTACGTGGTGGTCTCCGTGGTGTCCTCGGTGCTGTTCCTGATCTCCATCGCCATGGTCTACGGCGCCACCGGAACCGTGAACATGGCCGACCTCGCCATCAAGCTCGCGGACCTGGACGAGGGAACCCGGACCCTGCTGCACGTGATGCTGCTGGTGGCTTTCGGCATCAAGGCGGCCGTGTTCCCGCTGTCGTTCTGGCTGCCTGACTCATACCCCACGGCGCCGGCGCCGGTCACTGCCGTGTTCGCGGGCCTGCTGACCAAGGTCGGCGTGTACGCGATGGTGCGCACTGAAACCCTGCTTTTCCCCGGGGACAGCCTGAACACTCCGCTGATGGTGGCGGCGCTGCTGACCATGGTGGTGGGAATCCTTGGCGCCTTGGCCCAGAGCGACATCAAACGTCTGTTGTCCTTCACCCTGGTGAGCCACATCGGCTACATGGTGTTCGGCCTGGCCATGTCCTCGGTGGCCGGGCTGGGCGCCGCGGTGTTCTACGTGGCCCACCACATCACCATCCAGACCAGCCTCTTCCTGGTCACGGGGCTGATCGAACGCCGCGGCGGCAGCTCCTCCGTGGACCGGCTGGCGGGCCTGGCCAAGCTGTCGCCCATCCTGGCCCTGCTCTTCTTTATCCCCGCCATGAACCTGGCCGGGATCCCGCCGTTCTCCGGCTTCCTGGGGAAGGTGGGGCTCATCCAGGCGGGCATCGAACTCGGCACGCCCCTGGCCTACGCCCTGGTGATCGGCGGCGTGGTCACCAGCCTCCTGACCCTGCTGGCTGTTGCGAGGGTCTGGAACCGCGCGTTCTGGCGCAAGCCCTCGGACGCCGAGCACCCGGACCCCGTCCTGCTGGCTGAGCCCGAGGATTCGGACACCGGCAGCCGCGCCGGCCGCAAAAACGTCACGCTGCTGCCCCGCACCATGGTGGGCTCAACCCTGGGCCTGGTGGCCCTGGGCGTGTCACTCACGGTCTTCGCCGGCCCGCTGTTCACGGTCTCGGACCAGGCCGCCCACGAAATGCTGGACAGGTCCGCCTACATCCAGGCCGTGCTCGGCGAGGACACGGAAGTTCCCCCGCTGGCCCTGAAAAACGGAGGGGGCAAATGAGCCGCCGCCGTATTTCCCTGCGCCAGGAACTGCCCCTGCTGGTGTGGCTGGTGATTGTCTGGGGCGCCCTGTGGCAGGACTTCAGCCCCGGCAACCTGCTCTTCGGCGCGTTGCTGGCCGTGCTCGTGGCCCGGATGTTCTACCTGCCGCCGGTGGAACTCAGCGGCCGCTTCAACATTCTTCACGCCGTGCCTTTTGCCCTGCGTTTCATGGGACGGGTGGCGGCGGCCAGCGTCGACGTGATGTATCTGGCCGTTGTCCGCGGCCCGCGGGTCATCAACTCCGTCGTCGCGGTGCCGTTGCGGAGCCACCAGGACCTGATGGTCACCGCCACCGGGCACGTGATCTCGCTGATCCCCGGCTCCCTGGTGGTGGAGGTGGACCGGTCAACGTCCACTCTGTACCTCCACGCGCTCAACGTCAGCACCCCGGAAGAGGTGGAAAGCCTGCGCAAGGAGGTCCGCTCCATCGAGGCAGGACTGATCAGGATCATGGGCACCCGCGAAGAACTCGAAGCAATCCGGCAGGAGGCCGCAGCATGATGCAGACCGTCCTGGCTGTCACGGCAGTCATTCTTTCGCTGGCGGCGGCAGGAGCCATCATCAGGATCTCCCGCGGCCCGTCGCTGCTGGACAGGGTGCTGGCCTCCGACGTCCTGCTAGCGATCCTCGGCGCCGCCCTGTGCATCGACATGGCCGTCAACCGGCACCTGAACAACCTGATGCTGCTGGTGGCGCTGTCCGTGGTCGGCTTCATCGGTTCGGTGACCGTTGCGCGCTTCGTGGCCGACCGGCGGGAGCAGGCCAATGAGTCCTGAGGCCAGTGTGGTTGACAGCGTCATCGACACCGTGTCGGCGGTGTTCCTGGTGGTGGGCGCCCTCATGTCGCTCGCCGCCGCCGTGGGCCTGCTCCGCTTCCCGGACCTGCTGAGCCGGATGCACGCGGCCACCAAGCCCCAGGTGCTGGGCCTGTTCCTGCTCCTGACGGCGATCGGCCTGCAGCTGCGCACCTGGTGGGTGTGGCCGGTGCTGCTGGTGGCCTGGATTTTCCAGCTGCTGACCGTGCCGGTTTCCGCGCACATGGTGGGCCGCGCCGGTTACCGCACCAAACACCTGCACCGCGAGCTCCTCAGCTCCGATGAACTCGAAGCCGTGGTCCAGAAGGCGGCCCAATCGGCCCGGGATGAGTCCTCCCGGGATGAAGCGTCCGACGGCGGCCGGCAGGACTGAGCGGCACTCACCGCCGGACTGGTTGCCAGGCTAGACGATGTCCTGGGACTTGGCGAAGCGGGTGATGGCCCGCTGCGTGCCGCGGTTGGCGAGCACCTGGATGATGGTGCTGACCGAAGCCGAAATGAGCGCGAACGTGAGAGCCGAGCGGAGGCTCGTGGGGGTGTCTTCATCCTTGCCGGTGGGAGGCTTCCTGCCGGTGGACTTTTCCCACACGGTGTTGACCATCTTGGTGCCGACGAACCCGGCGCCGATGCTGATTGCCGTGCCGAGCAGCTTGATGAACAGGTTCATTCGTTGAACTCCTTGTGAGCGGATCCGGGACTGTCCTTAGCCTAACCCGGCCGCATGGACTCCAGAATCTCCCGCAGGGCCTCCACCACGAGATCGTGGTCCTGCTGTTGGGGCAGCCCCGAGACCGTCACCGTGGCCACCGCACCCACGCCGGTGACGTAGACCGGGAAGCAGCCGCCGTGCGGGGCGTAGGTGGACTCGTCGAACCAGCCGTGGTCCTCGATCCGGCCGCCGTGCAGCCTGCCGCGGAGGCCCACCAGCAACGACGGGACCTCATACCTGGCACCGGTGCGCTGTTTCGCCCGGATCCAGCGCTCGTTGTCCGGGGTGGCGCCGTCCAGGGCCACGTGGAACAGGACCTGGTCACCCTTGGTGATGTCGATCGCGATGGGAAGCCGGCGCGTTTTCCCCAGCTCCACCAGGAGCAGCCCGAGGTTGAGGGAGTCGTCCTTGCTGAAACGGGGAAACTGCAGCTCGCTGATCTCGCCTTCGATCCGGGCGATCAGGGCCTCCAGCGCCCCGGCAGGCTGGGCCACTCTCGAGTCGGGATTGAACGCGGTCACAGTCGGGATATTGGCAGTCATGGCCCACAATCTACCCCGGCCGCGGTGTAAACTGGAGCACGCCCATCAGGGCAGATTTATTAACGACAGGGGAGCGCCGCCGTCGGGCATCACTGGCATTGCCAGGGAACCGCAGGTGGGCGCTGAGAGTGCGGACAGCCGCAGACCCTCGAACCTGATCCGGTTAGTACCGGCGCAAGGGAGTCGAGTTCTCGAAGTGCCCGGGAAACGGCGGCAGCGCCGCCCGCCGGGGCACTTTCCCCTCCTGTTCCTCAGGAGGACCAAATGACAACTGCAGCAACCAAAAAGACCGGCAATACCTGGCGCGTAGTGGACATCGTGGTGGCGGCCCTCATCGCCATCACCGGCGGCGTGATCTTCTGGGCCTGGTCCCAGGGCGCCGGCATCGTCTCCGCCCCCATGAACGCCGTTTACCCTCCGCTGACCGGCCTGATCGCCGGCGGCTGGATGATCCCGGCGGTGCTGGGCATGCTCATCATCCGCAAGCCCGGCGCGGCGCTCTTCTGCGAAGCGGTGGCCGCCACCGGCGAGCTCATCATGGGCTCGCAGTACGGCTCCACGGTGCTGATCTCCGGCCTCCTGCAGGGCCTGGGCGCCGAGCTGGTGTTCTTCCTGCTGGTGTACGGCAACTTCCGGTTCAGGTCCTTCCTGCACCAGAAGTACAACCTCATCGCCGCGCTGCTTGCCGGTGCCGGGGCGGGCCTGTTCTGCGGCCTCAATGACTCGTTCCTGCCGTGGGGCTGGAACATCGCCTACGAGCCCGGCGACAAGCTCGCGTACATCGTGTTCTGCACCATTTCCGGCGCGGTCATTGCTGGCGCGCTGTCCTGGATCGCCACCCGCGGCCTGGCCAAGACCGGCGTGCTGAGCTCGTTCGCGTCCCGGAAGGCAGCTTCGGAGCCCGTCTTCAACTGATGACCGCTTCCGACGCCGGCGCTTCCGGAGTGCGCCCCGCCGCGGTGTCCGCCCGTGGCTGGGGCTGGCGGCATGCCGGACGTTCCGCCCCCGCCGTCCACGGGCTCGACCTCGACATCGCGCCCGGCGAGCGGGTGCTGCTGCTGGGCCCCTCGGGTGCGGGCAAGTCAACGCTGCTGCACGCGCTCGCAGGGGTGCTGGGGGACGAAGGGGACGACGCCGACGAGACCGGTTCGCTGCTGATTGACGGCGTGGTGCCCCGCGGGCAGCGCGGCCGTTCGGGCCTGATGCAGCAGGACCCCGAAACGCAGGTGGTTCTTTCCCGCTTGGGTGACGACGTCGCCTTCGGCGCCGAGAACCTCGCCGTTCCGCGGGACGAGATCTGGCGGCGCGTCCATGAGGCGCTCGACGACGTCGGGCTGCGGAGTGCCGACGGTTCTGGTTTGAACGCCGACGGCGGGCCAGGTGCCGGCGGGCTCCCGCTGGACCACCCGACGTCGGCCCTGTCCGGCGGGCAGAAGCAGCGCCTGGCGCTGGCCGGGATCCTCGCGATGCGGCCCGGGCTGATCCTGCTGGATGAGCCCACCGCAAACCTCGATCCCGCCGGCGTGCTGGAGGTCCGCGACGCCGTGGGCCGCAGTCTGGACAAAACCGGCGCCACACTCGTTGTGGTGGAACACCGCGTGTCCGTCTGGAAGGACCTGGTGGACCGGATTGTAGTGCTCCAGCCGGGCTCGGCAACGGGCTCCGCGGCTTCCGCCGCTACGCCCGCGGTTCTGCTGGACGGGCCGCCGGACCAGGTGCTCGCGGCGGCGCGGGAGATGCTGATCGGCGCGGGCGTCTGGGTGCCCGGGTATGTCCCGGAAACCCGGCGCCGGCGGTCCGCAGGCTCCGGTGACATGCTGCTGGTCGCCGAGGACCTTGCCGTCTCCCGCGAGCGTCCGCGGCGCCGCGGCTTCCGGACCATCCCGCCCGTGCCGGTGCAGCAGGGCATCGCGGCACAGGTCCGCTCCGGCCAGGCACTCACCGTCACGGGACCCAACGGCGCCGGCAAGTCCACGTTTGCGCTGACGCTCGCCGGACTTCTGGCGCCGGTGGCGGGGAAGGTTTCCGCCGCCGTCGAGCTTTCCGAGGGGGCCGGGATCGATCCCTTCCAGTGGAAAGCCAACCAGCTGATTTCCCGCATCGGAACCGTGTTCCAGGAGCCCGAGCACCAGTTCGTTACGGGCCGTGTGCTGGACGAGCTGATGTTCGGTCCGCGGCACCTGGGGCATGGCGAGGAGCGGGTTGATGAGCTGCTGGAACGGCTGCGCCTGACGCACCTGGTGGACGCCAATCCGTACACGCTGTCCGGCGGCGAAAAGCGGCGCCTGTCGGTGGCCACGGTCCTCGCGGCCCACCCTCGTGTGCTGGTGCTCGATGAGCCGACCTTTGGCCAGGACGCCAACACGTGGGCCGAGCTCGCGTCGTTCCTCTCGGAATTGCTCGACGCGGGAACCTCCGTGGTTTCCGTGACCCACGACCAGGAATTCAGCGCCGTCCTGGGCGGGGCCGAACTGCGGCTTGGCCCGGCCTCACGCGGCGGCGCCCGCCAGGAAGCAGGTGCGGCGTGAGGGATGCCCTGACCCTCCGCGGCAACCACGCGCTGCTGACGCGCGCCAACCCGCTGGCCAAGTTCGCCGTCGTTTTCCTTATCACCCTGGTGCTGGCGCTCTCCATCGACTGGGTGTCCGCCTCGGTGGCGCTTGCGGCTGAGCTGGCGCTCTTGCCCCTGGCCGGTCTCACCCTGCGCCTGTTGTGGCAGCGCGGCTGGCCGCTCATCATCGCGGCAGCCCTGGGCGGTTGGAGCACGGCGATCGTCGCGGCAGACAGCGGCGCTGTACTGCTCGACGTCGGGATCTGGTCCATCAGCGAAGGTTCCCTCCAGCTGGGAATCGGTTTTATGCTGCGCGGCCTCGCGATTGCCCTGCCGGCGATCCTGCTCATGACCTGCACAGACCCCACCGACCTTGCCGATGCCTTGGCCCAGAAGGCCCGGCTGCCGCACCGGTTTGTCCTTGGCACGCTGGCCGCGATGCGCCTGGTGGGGCTGATGGCCGAGGAGTGGCAGACCATCGGCATGGCGCGGCGGGCCCGCGGCGTCGGCTCGCAGGGCAGCCCGCTGCAACGGCTGCGGGCCACCCTCGGGCAGAGCTTCGGGCTCCTGGTCCAGGCCATCCGCCGCGCGTCCCGGCTGGCCGTCACCATGGAAGCACGCGGTTTCGGCACCGGGCAGCGGACGTGGGCCCGGGAATCCACATATTCGATGCTTGACGCCTGGGTGTTGGTGGGCGGCGTGCTGATCGCCGCGGCCGCTGTGGTTGCCGCGGCCGGGATGGGGACCTGGAACTTCGTCTGGCGCTAGTCCGGGAGTGTTCGTCAACTGCGCAAAGCGCCTCCTAAATGCACGAGTGGTCGTAGTCGAAGCCCCTGGAGACGAACTGGGTCAGGGTGACTGTGCCGCCGGGTGTTAGCGGCGCATTCGAGCAGTTGGCCGTGGCTCCGAAGGCCGTGCGGGCGCCTGCCAGCCAGCTGGGCAGGGCATAAAGGTTGCTGGAGGTGCTGACGGTGCCCACGATTTGTCCCCATTGATAGGCCGAGGAGTAGATGCCGACGTCGGCGCCGATGCTGTGAAAAAAGTCGGTCATACCTTCCAGGACGGCACGGTTGGCATTCTTGTCGTGGGACCAGCTGTTGCCTGTTTCAACATCGAGCCACCACAGGTAGTCCGAGGGGCTGCTGATGCCGCGGATGTAGGCGTCGTCGTACGCCTTGGCGTAGCCGTACATGTATGCGCATGCCTGGGCAACGTCCTTGTCCTTGCAGGTGCCGTAGGGGTTGGATACAGCTTGGGCTGCGGGGTAGTTGTTACTGGCGGGCCACCAGGAGCCAGCGTGCCCCGGGTTGGCGGTGTTGACGTAAAGGGCCACGGACGGCTGATCGGTCGGGTTCACAGTGATGGCTTTGGCCCAGCGGAGCAGTTCGGCGAGGCAGGGGTTAGTGGTGCTGGCCAGGCCATTGTTGACGCCCACGATCCCGAAAGCTGGAGCGGCGGGAAGCGCCTTGTTGCACTGAGGCCACGAGACATCGTTACCCAGTGCTTGCTCGGCGCCCTCGCCCGGTGAAGGGGCGGCCACGGACGCCGGCGCCACGACAATCCCGCAAAGGGCCATGAGCAGGCACAAGATGGCACACGCTAAAGCGCGGGATGCTGTAGCCGCATTCCCATACATGGCAGGCCTCCTGCAGGGCATTCCTCCGCTTATCGGGCGAACCCGATGCTTCAGTCTCCCGCCGAGCGAGTGGCGGGGTCAAGGACAAGCATCAAGGAGCGGCTATCTCATGAATCGGGTATTTTCTGGGAGTTCAGTCGCCACTCCGATTCACATCCCATAAAATAGCTCATCTGTGATATTTTTTGTTTATGATTCAGGAA
Source organism: Pseudarthrobacter sp. KH_020_B (assembly GCF_057840185.1). NCBI lineage: Bacteria > Bacillati > Actinomycetota > Actinomycetes > Micrococcales > Micrococcaceae > Pseudarthrobacter > Pseudarthrobacter sp. KH_020_B. The sequence goes on along the minus strand of NZ_CM174506.1, from coordinate 4,497,264 downwards.
ACCGCCGAGCACATCGCCGCCACACTCAGGGACGCCCGGACCGAGAAGGGCTGGACCCAGGGCCAGCTCGCCGGCGCGCTGGGAACCAGCCAGAGCGCCGTCGCCCGGATGGAGCAGGGCAAGCAGAACCTGAGCCTGAAGATGATCCAGCGGCTCGAAGCGATTCTCGACCGCAGCATCGTCAAAGTGGGCAAACCACAGATGACGCACCTGCGGATTGAAGGTGGCCGCACCCTCTCCGGGGCGGTGGATGTCAACAGCAGCAAAAACGCCGGTGTGGCGCTGCTATGCGCCAGCCTGATCAACCGCGGCACCACCGTCCTGCGCCGCCTCGCCCGGATCGAAGAGGTCAACCGGATCGTTGAGGTCCTGACCAGCATCGGCGTCGAATGCACCTGGCTTAACGACACCGACCTCCAGCTCCACCGCCCCGCCGTCCTGGACCTTGAGGCCATGGATGTGGACGCTGCGCGCCGCACGCGCAGCGTGATCATGCTCCTGGGCCCGCTCCTGGACGAATCCGCGGAATACCGCTTGCCGTATGCCGGCGGTTGCGATCTGGGCACCCGCACCGTGGAGCCGCACATGCAGGCGCTGCGCCAGTTCGGGCTCTCCGTGGAAGCCACTGCCGGTTTCTACGCCGTGCAGGCTCCGCGGCCGGACACTCACGACCGGTCCTTTGTGCTGACGGAGCGCGGGGACACTGTCACCGAGAACGCGATCATGGCGGCGGCGCACCGCCGCGGCACCACCGTCATCCGCAATGCCAGCCCCAACTACATGGTCCAGGACCTCTGCTTCTACCTTGAGATGCTGGGCGTGACGATCGACGGCGTGGGCACCACCACGCTGAAGATCACCGGGCAGCCGCTCATCGACGTCGACATTGAGTATTTCCCGTCCGAGGACCCCATTGAGGCCATGAGCCTCATCACGGCCGGGATTGTCACCAACTCAGAGGTGACCATTCGCCGCGTCCCCATCGAGTTCATGGAGATCGAGCTGGCCACGCTGGAGCAGATGGGCCAGCAGCTGGAGATTTCCGGCGAGTACGTGGCGCGCAACGGACGCACCCGGCTGGTGGATGTGACCACCAAGCCGTCCGAGCTGCGGGCGCCCGAGGACAAGATCCACCCGATGCCGTTCCCTGGCCTGAACATCGACAACCTGCCGTTTTTCGCGGTCATCGCCGCCAACGCCCATGGCCAGACCATGATCCACGACTGGGTCTATGAGAACCGGGCCATCTACCTCACGGAACTGAACAGGCTCGGCGCCCAGGTGCAGCTGCTGGACCCGCACCGGATCTACGTCAACGGCCCCACGAAATGGCGGGCCGCCGAGGTTGGCTGCCCGCCGGCACTCCGCCCCGCCGCCTGCCTGCTGCTGGCCATGCTCGCGGCGCGGGGTGTTTCGGAGCTGCGGAACATCTACGTGATCGAGCGTGGCTACGAGGAGCTGGCGGAACGGCTCAACACGATCGGCGCCAAGGTGGAGTACTTCCAGGACTGACGCGAACGTACACTTGCGGCCCTCCGCCTGGCGCGAACTGGCAGATAACGACCCCTGGAGGCGGATTTGAGCGCTTTATCTGCCGGTTCGCGCTTCGTCATGATCGGCAGTAACCGGGTCAACCTGGCGGGCGTTGCAGCACAATATAAGCATGCGGACATTCGGCGTCGAAGAAGAGCTCCTGATCGTTGATCCGGACACGGGGGAGCCGCTTGCCCTCGCGGACGCGATGCTGTCCGGCCGCCGGGTGGCAGCCGACGACGCCCCGGAACGTCCCTATGCGCTGGCAGCCAAGGTGGAAACCGCTCACGACGACTGGACTGGCCTGACTGCCGAGCTGAAGCTTGAGCAGATCGAGACCCAGACCCGTCCCTGCCTTGAGTACGCAGAACTGCTGCAGCAGATCCGGGCCGGCCGGCTGCTGGCGGACCAGGCGGCCACCAAAAACGGTGCAAGGGTCGCCGCGCTGGCCACGTCTCCGTTTGGCCTTGCAAGCCACACCACCCCGGACGCCCGTTATGCCCGGATGCTGGAACGCTTCGGCCTGACCGCGCAGGAGCAGCTGACCTGCGGCTTCCACGTCCACACGTTCATCGAATCCAAGGACGAGGGCGTGGCCGTGCTGGACAGGATCCGGGACAAGCTGGCAGTACTCACGGCAGTGAGCGCGAATTCGCCGTTCTGGAACGGGATGCCCACAGGATTCGAGAGCTACCGAACCCAGGCCTGGAACCGATGGCCTATGTCCGGCCCTTCGGCCATTTTCAGCACGTACTCCGCATATCGGAGGGTAGTCACGCGTCTGCTGGACAGCGGCGTGCTGCTGGATGAAGGCATGATCTACTTTGACGCCCGCCTGTCCCGGAACCACCCCACGGTTGAGGTCCGGGTGGCCGACGTCTGCCTCCGTGCCGAGGACGCTGCCCTGATCGCGGTGCTGGTGCGGGCCTTGGTCGAATCGGCCAGCCGTGAATGGCGCGACGGCGTGGAGCCGGCCCCGGTGCCCACGGTGCTGCTGCGGATGGCGGCATGGCAGGCGAGCAGCAGTGGCCTGAACGGTGAGTTGCTGGATTTTGGCACGTTCAGGCCGGCGCCCGCCGTCGACGTGGTGCGATCCTTGGTGGACTATCTGGCTCCGGTCCTCGCCGAGCAGGACGAACTTTCCCTGGCCCGGCAGGGCATCGAGGACATCATTGCCCGCGGCACCGGCTCCACCGAACAGCGCAGGGTGCGGGACGCGGTGATGGAAGCATCAGCGCCCGACGACGGCGGGCTGGGGGCCGTGGTTGCCCACGCCGTGGGTGTCACGATGCGCGGCACCTCCGGGTTGCGTGAGGCGGACGAGGTCCCGGAGCTGCTGCGCGTGCGCCTGTCCTGAGTTCTCCCTGAGGCTTTGCGCGAACGGGCAGATATGGCCCTGTTCTTGCGCTGTGACGGGCCCCAAGTGTCCGTTCGCGCCAAGAAGCGACGACGTCACGCACCGACTGCCAGTCGCACGCCCAGCGTGAGCATGACCGCGGCGACGAGCCCGTCCAGGATGCGCCACGAGGCGGGCCGCGCAAAGAAGGGACGCAGGACCCGCGCTCCGAAACCCAGCGCACTGAACCAGGCGACGCTGGCGGCGATGGCGCCGCCCCCGAACCACCATCGAAAATCCTGCGCCTGCTGGTTGGCCACCGACCCGAGCAGCAGCACGGTGTCCAGGTAGACATGCGGATTGAGCCACGTCAGGGCCATTACCGTGCTGAGTGCGGCGCCGAGGCCGACGGCGGGCTGCCGCCCCGATGCCGTCAACGCCCCCGGACGCACCGCGCGGCGCGCCGCGATGACACCGTAGCCCACCAGGAAGGCGGCGCCGGCAAACCGGACCACGTCCACGATCACGGGACTCGCCTGGAGCAGCGCCCCCACTCCGGCGATGCCCGCGGCGATGAGCAGCGCATCGGAAAAGCTGCAGACCAGGACGACGGCGGCCACATGCTCACCGCGGATGCCCTGCCGGAGGACAAAGGCGTTCTGGCTGCCGATGGCCACGATGAGGGCCAGGCCCGTGCCGAAGCCCAGCGCGGTGGGGGCGATAAATGCAGTCAGATCCATATCCTCCAACGTACGGCCGGATGTAGGATTACTCCAGCTAATTATTCTTAGCTCTCTTAAGGAAGGCTAATGAAGATGTTTCAGTTTGAGCAGCTCCGGACCTTCGCGGCGGTCGTGGACGAAGGCACTCTGGAGGCGGCGGCGCGCAGCCTGTACGTCACGCCGTCGGCTATTTCCCAGCGGCTCAAGGCGATGGAGGACGCGGCCGGCCAGATCCTCCTGCAGCGCACCAACCCCGCCCGGCCCACCACGGCAGGGGAAGCCATCCTGCGGTTCGCCCGGCAGGTCCGGCAGCTCGAATGGGACGCCCAGCAGGAGCTTGGCGGAAGCCGGGACCGTCCGACGGCGCCCATCCCCTTGGTGGTGAACGCGGACTCGCTCTCCACCTGGTTCATGCCCGCACTGGCAAGTCTTCCGCCGGACCTCGGCGCGTGCTTTGAACTCCGCCGGGAGGATGAGCAGCATTCCACCCAGCTCCTGCGGACGGGATCGGTGATGGCTGCGGTAACCGCAACGCCGGAGCCGGTCCAGGGCTGCAGTGTGGAACCGCTGGGTTCCCTGCGGTACCGCGCGGTGGCAAGCCCCGCGTACTTGCTGCGCTGGTGGCCGGACGGGCCGGAACTTGTGGCAGGGAGCCGGGCCCCGGTGGTGGATTTTGACCGCAAGGATGACCTGCAGGACGGGTTTTTCCGCACGATGACCGGCGCGGAACTGGCCGCGCCGCGGCACTATGTGCCGTCGTCGGCCGAATTCGCCCAGGCCATCCGGCTGGGACTGGGATGGGGGCTGCTGCCGGAGCAACAGTGCCTGGCGGACCTCCGCAGCGGCGCCCTCGTGGAGCTGGCCCCCGCCAATCCCGTTGACGTGTCGTTGTACTGGCAGCGCTGGAAGATCGACTCTCCGGTGCTCAACCAGCTGACTGGCGTGGTCCGTGGAACGGCCGCCAGGGAGCTGCGCCAGCCAGACGGCCAGCCAGACGCCTGAGTCGGCGCAGAGCAAAGCGGGGCGCGGGCACGTACCGGGGCACGGACAAGCGGAACCGGCTGAAGTCCACGGGAAGGTCGCCTCCCGGCGCGAAGGGACAGGTGGGGCCCCAAAAGACGTAGGAAACAGGGCCACAAGTGTCCGTTCGCGCCTGAGTGAGGGCCACAAGTGTCCGTTCGCGCCAATCAGAACCAGGCCACGCAGGGTCAGATGTGCTTGAGGGCCTGCTCCAGGTCGCCGATGAGGTCGTCCACGTTCTCCAGACCCACGGACAGCCGCACCACGCCGTCGCTGAGGCCGATGGCGGCGCGGCCCTCGGGACCCATGGCGCGGTGCGTGGTGGTGGCCGGATGCGTGATGAGGGACTTCGCATCGCCCAGGTTGTTGGAGATGTCGATGATCCGCAAGGCGTCCAGCAGCGCAAAGGCGGCTTCCTTGCCCGAGCGGCCACCCGTCGTCGCAAGTTCCAACGTGAGGACGGTGCCGCCGGCCTTCATCTGCTTGGCGGCGAGCTCGTACTGAGGGTGGGACTTGAGCAGCGGGTACTTGACCCAGCCGACCGCCGGCTGCTGTTCGAGCCATGTGGCCAGCCGCAGCGCGGACGCGGAGGAGTGGTTCACGCGCAGCGCCATGGTTTCCAGGCCCTTGGTGAGCACCCAGGCGTTGAACGCGGAGAGGGCCGGGCCGGTGTGCCGCATGAGCTGCTTGACGGGGCCGTCGATGAACTCCTTGGTGCCCAGGATGGCGCCGCCCAGGACACGTCCCTGGCCGTCGATGTGCTTGGTGCCGGAGTACACAATCACGTCCGCGCCCAGCTGGCCGCAGCGCTGCAGCAGGGGAGTGGCAAAGACATTGTCGACGACGACGGTGGCCCCGGCGGCGTGCGCCAGCTCGCTGACCGCGGCGATGTCCACGATTTCCTGCATCGGGTTGGACGGCGATTCGAAGAACACGGCCGTGGTGGGCTCCGACAGGGCAGCGCGCCATTGCTCGAGGTCCGGGCCGTCAACGAACACGGTTTCCACACCCCAGCGCGGCAGGATCTCGTTGAGGATCACAAAGCAGGAACCGAACAGTGAACGCGCTGCGACCACCCGGTCCCCGGCCGCCAACAGGGCACCTAGGGCGGTGAACACCGCTGACATACCCGACGCCGTCGCAAAGCACGCCTCGGTGCCTTCGAGCAGGCGGAGGCGTTCCTGGAAGGTGGCCACGGACGGGTTGCCGTAGCGGGAGTAGACGAAGCGTTCGTCCTCGCCGGTGAAGGCGCGCTCGGCGGCGGCAGCGGACTCGTAGACGAAGCCCGAGTTCAGAAAGACCGGCTCGGTGGTCTCCTGGAAGTTGGTGCGGTCCAGGCCGCCGCGGACCGCCTGCGTCTCCGCGCTCCAGCCGGCGGCGTCTTCGTTGAAGCTCACTTGGCTATTCCCAGGTTGGTGGGCAGGCCGCGGTTCTTCCAGCCGTTGACGGTGCGCTCGCCGTAGCGGTCCGGCTCGCCTTCGAAACCCTCCAGGACGTTGTAGGAGGTGAAGCCGGCCTGCGTCGCGGCGATGGCGGCGGCGATGGAGCGCTGGCCCGAGCGGCAGAGGAAAACCAGCTCCGTGCCGTCGTCCTCCGGCGCCTGCTGCGCCAGGTCGGTGAGGAAAGCCGGGTTCGGAATGCCGCCGGGGAACGTCCACGAAATGAACAGGGGATCGTTGTCGGTGGCCTTGGTGTCGGGGATGCCGATGTGGGCCCATTCGCCTTCGGTGCGGACATCCACCAGGATGGCGCCCTGTTCGAGTTTGGCCCAGGCCTGCTGCGGGGTGAGGTCTCCGGCGTAGCTCACGCGTGGCCCTCGCCGGAGAATTCAATGTCCCCTACTGCGGTGGCAACTGCGGCGTCCGCGCTGGCAATGGCAATCGGGAGGACCAAGGCCTGGGCCACAATCACGGCGGAGCCGTTAAACGTTGCTGCCGGGCTGCCGTGCAGCACATAGCCTTCGGTGAGGGCAGCGGAAATCCGTTCACAGAACGTCCGGTCATCCGGCCCGGTAATGAGCCGGTAGGACAGTTTCTCTTCACGGGCAGGTGCGTCAGACACGACGGATCTCCTTCTTTCACGCTTGCAGCTCGAATGGGTCGATATGCCGAGTATTCACCTGAGGCACCCCGCCGCGAAAGGGAGGGTTGCCGACCGGCCAGTCAGGGCTTGGCGCCGGTTCTCATTACTCCCCAAAAACGTAGCACCCGGCCCGCCCGGCTGCGGTGCCGCCGTCGTCATCTTCCGTAACCAACGCGCGCTTCCGTGACCCCGCCGTGCTTCCGTAACCCCCGCGCTGACGGGACAATCGGGTCATGGGGAAGGTTCGGGGGCGTTCACTGACGGGCGCCTGGGCGCGCGTTTTGGCCGTGGCGCTGTGCGCCGTGCCGGTGCTGGTGGGGGCGACAAGCTGCCGGAACATTTTCGCGCCGCCGCCCTGCATGCCGCCGGAGTTTTCCGTCTCGCCGGCCGCCGCCAAACCCGGCGACCGGGTCACCGTCAGTGCCCCGGACACCACCTGCGATGCCCGCTACGGGGCGGACGCGCAGATCCAGGTGGAATTCCTCGATCCGTACGGCACCAAGGTGCTGGAAGAGCTCGCTCCAATGTCCGACGACGGCGCGTTCTCTTTTGTGTTCACCGTCCCGGCGGGCATGGCTCCCGGGGAAGCCGGGGTCACCGCCTACCCCTACAACCTGGACTGGTGCGACGACACCGGGGTGAACAACCGGGCGGCACAGGGGCCGCAGACCCTGGTCCGGGTGGCCTGCGCGGAGCGCCTGGTGCCGCTCACGGTGCTTGCCCCGTGACGCTATGGCCGGCTGACGGGGGTGAGCATGTGGTGGAGTTCCGCCAGAGTGGGCGGGTTGGCGCCCGTCCGGCGGACCGTAATTGCCGCGGCGTGTGAAGCCGTACGCCCGAGGGATTCCATCACCGCCGGGGCCAGGCCGTCCGTCCCGCGGGCCAGCAGACCGTAAATGAGTGCCGCCATGTAGGAGTCCCCGGCTCCGATGGTGTCCGCAACCACCGAGGTGTTCGCGGGGACGTGAACTTTCGCCGCCGGAGATGCCAGCAGTGACCCCGCGGAGCCGCAGGTGACCACGGCCAGTCCCGCGCCGAGGCTCAGGATCCGGGCTGCGGCGGCCTCGGGATCCAGTGCCGGGTAGAGCCAGCGGGCGTCTTCATCACTGAGCTTGACCACGTCTGTGAGTGGAACGAGTCCCTCAAAAATCGACCGGGCTTCGGCCTGGCTGCCCAGGAGCGCCGGCCGGATGTTGGGATCGTACGTGACCAGGCACGCACGGTGGGATTGCTCCAGGAGTGCCTTAACGGCGGCCGCGCCTGGAGCCAGGAAAGTGGCAATCGAACCTGTGTGCAGCACCTTGGGGAGAAAAGGCAGAGCGATGGGCGGGAGGTCCCAGCGGATGTCGAAGCGGTACTCTGCGGAACCGTCGGCAGCCAGGGTGGCGGTGGCGGAGGACGTGCGGGCCTGGGACGTGGAACCGGGAAGGAGCGCGACGCCGGCGCTGGACAGGTGAGCTTCGATCGCGGCGCCGCGGTGGTCGTCGCCAATGGAGGTCAGGAGCGCTGTGCTGATGCCGAGCCGGCCAAGGCCGTAGGCCACGTTCATCGGCGATCCGCCCGGGTACTCGACGTTTCCGTCCGGGGCGGGGACGACGTCGGTTAGCGCTTCGCCGATGACAATGACGTCAGGGATGGCCGGGGAAGCAGCACTGGAGTGGGTCTTGAGCATGGAGGGACCTTTCATGGCTCCGTCCGCGGGCCTTGTCACGGGCCCGCGGACGGAGTATTTGCAGGGACACAGTCCGCCGATCAGGCCGTGGCTGCACCTGTCATGATGGCGACGGCGTCAGTCATGGTGTGGGATTGCGGTGTGATGGTGGCCGCGCATTTGCCGAGGCGCTGGATGTGGATCCGATCCGCCACGTCAAACACGTGGGGCATGTTGTGGCTGATCAGGATGACCGGCAGTCCACGGTCCCGGAGATCCCGCACCAGTTGCAGGACCTGATTGGATTCACGCACGCCGAGTGCCGCCGTCGGCTCATCCAGGACCACAACCTTTGAACCGAATGCCGCCGCGCGGGCCACGGCGACGGCCTGGCGCTGGCCGCCGGACAGGTTCTCCACTGGCACTGTCACGTCCTGGAGGGTGGAGATGCCCAGCCGGGTCAGCTCCTGCTTTGCCTTTGTGCGCATGCCTTTGGTGTCGAGGACCCGGAAGATCTTTCCCAGCGAACCGGGCACGCGTTCTTCCCGGCCCAGGAACAAGTTTGAAGCCACATCGAGCGCCGGTGAAACAGCGAGGTTCTGGTACACCGTCTCGATGCCGTGGGCGCGGGCGTCCTGCGGGCGTTTGAAGTGGACCGGCTGTCCAGAGACAAAGAGCTCGCCGGAGTCCGGGACCTCTGCTCCGGTGAGGCACTTGATCAGCGTTGATTTGCCGGCGCCGTTGTCACCGATGATCGCGAGGACTTCGCCGGGGTATAGGTCCAGGCTGACGCCGTCCAGACCCACCACCCTGCCGAAAGTCTTGACGAGGTTCCGGGCCTGCAGGATGAGCTGGCGGACCTCGGTGTTGGCCGGCTCCAAGTGGGTGGCGGTCATGACTTAACCTTTCGGATCCACTGGTCGATGGACACAGCGAGGATGATGAGGACGCCCACTGCAAGGGTCTACAGCACGTCGAGGCCTGCCAGGGATAGCCCGTTGCGGAACACGCCCACGATCAAGGCGCCCAAAAGGGTTCCCCACACGGAGCCGCGCCCGCCGAAGAGGCTGGTTCCGCCAATCACGACGGCGGTGATCGAGTCAAGATTCAGATCCACCCCGGCGTTCGGGCTGGCTGCGTTTGTCCGGCCGATCTGGATCCACGCGCCTACGGCCAGGACGGCCGGGCTTGCAGGCCACTGTATGGCGTGCCCGCTTTAAAGGCGCTCGTGTAGATCGCGATCAAGGGCGGGTTATCGATGCTCCCGAAAGCTGATGTGTTGTTGGTGTCCACGACGACGCTGCCGGAGAAGATATCTTCCTGCGCGTCGGTGGAGATCGCGAGCGGCTGTTCTTCCCAGTGGACAAGGTCCTTGGATGTTGCGTGCCCCCAAGACAGGTTTCCCCACGTGCTGCCGTACGGGTTGTGCTGGTAGTACAGGTGATAGACGCCCTTGTGGAAGACCATTCCGTTGGGGTCATTCATCCAGTTCTTTTCCGGCGTGAAATGGATGGCTGGCCGGTACTGCTCGTCGCCGGGGCTGGTAGCGGCCGAGGCCGGGAGGGAACCTGCCATGGCCGCGGCGAGCGTGAGTCCGGCCAAGGTCAGCACAGAAACGGTCCTGCGGGTAATCGTTTTCTTCATCTTCTGATGACGCCCTTCGGTGCGCGTACCCCATGGGCCACGTTGTTTTTAGGCAGCACAACGTTGCCCACAGGACAGTGGGTGAGGGGTGGGTTGTCTTTCGGTGTGGTTCTGCTGCCTTCCGCTGCTTCAGCCGTAGACGGTTGCGGTGAGGTCTTTCAGAGTGGCGGTGCCCCCGGTGGCGTAGACGGCGATGTCCGTGCTGGTTTCTGCCGGGAAGATCAAATCGGTCATGGTGACCTGGCCGCCTTGGGCAAAGACTTCAACGGAGCAGCGGTCCACGAAGATCGCGAGCCCGTAGGATCCGTCCGTTGCCCGGATGGGGGCGGTGTCGATGGACGGGAAGGATTCGTGGAAGTCGGCCTGCCCGGATTCGCGCCGGTCGATGATCAGGGAGCCTTCAGCGGGCCTGATGCCGACGCGTGTTCCCTCGGTGCCGTTGCCGCGGAGAATGAGGCCGAATTCCTCCGCACTTCCCGGTGTGAAGGTGACGTCGATGCGCTGGACTGCGCCGCCCGCCCCGGCCAATACCTGGCTGCCTGGAGCAATGGCGGTTTCCGTGAGGCTGAGGGTCGTGGACGCGCCGGCCAGCGCTGCCCAATCACCCGCAGCGTGCTGGGCAAGGCGGAGGTTCCCGTCTACCGTACCGAGTGATATTTCGCGGACCAGGGTCATGGGGCTGCGCCAGGGCGATGTTGGGATCTGGTTTGCGTATTGCCAGTTGTTCATCCACCCGATCATGAGGCGGCGGTTGTCCGGGACGTCACTGAAAGAGACCGCGGCGTAGTAGTCCCGGCCCCAGTCCAGCCACTGGTACTCGCCCAACCGGTCAGGGTCCTGGAGGCCTTCGGTGACGGTGGTGGCGGACGTGAACGTGGCGCCGTCGAAGTCGCCGACGAAGTATTGGCCGGCCGAGCCGTTGTTGGGTCCGCCGGGGTTGAGGTTCACAACCAGGACCCATTTGAGGTTTTCAGGGTCGCCGTCCACAGGCAGGGGGAACAGGTCCGGGCACTCCCAGACGCCGCCCGTGGCGTTGGCCGGGCCGAAGGTGCTGAGGAACTCCCAGTTCTTCAGGTCATCGGACTTGTACAGGACCACCTGGAAGTCCTTTGCTTCGACGGCGAGCATAATCCAGTAACTGCCACCGTCGCCGTCGTACCTGATGACCTTCGGATCACGGAACTCGGCCGATCCCCGGTTGAGGACGGGATTATCCGTGTGTTTAGTCCAGGTGTAGCCGCCGTCCAGGCTGTAGGCCAGGGACTGAGCCTGCAGGCCAACATGCGCCGAGCCTTCTTTGAAATAGCTGGTGTACACGGCCACAAGCGGCGCCACGGAGCCGCTGCCGAAGCCGCTGGTGTTGTCCCGGTCAAAGACGATGCTGCCGGAAAAGATGTCTTCGTTTTCGTCGCACGAGATGGCCACCGGGTGCTCGGTCCAGGTGAGCAGGTCGGTGGAGGTGGCGTGACCCCAGGACAGGTTTCCCCACACGTTGCCCAGCGGATTGTTCTGGTAGTAGAGGTGATAGACGCCATCGTGGTAAATCAGGCCGTTGGGGTCATTGAGCCAGGTATTGCGGGCAGCGTAGTGCAGGGCCGGCCGGAAGGTGTCGGCTGTCGTGGTGGTCGCGGCAGTCATGTAGGTGGCTTCTCATTTCTTGGCAGGAGTGGCATCAATGGGTCGATCCGGCAGCAACCGGCTCTGCATGGTGGCCGGCGCAGGGTGGCTGGTGCATGGTGGCCGGCGCAAGGGCGCCGGCCACCATCTCCGCAGCTAGGAGTTCTTCTTGTAGCGGTCGTAGGCCTGCTGGTAGACCTCGATCATTTTGTCGACGCCGACGTTCTTGAGTTGGGAGACGTAGCCGTCCCATTCCTGCTCGATGCCGCCGGAGACGATCCACTTGGCCATGTTCTGCTTCACGAGGGAGGTGATGTCCGTCTGGATGGTGCTGATCTGCTGCAGTTCTTCGTTGGAGAGGGCCACCGGGGGATAGCCGTCGTTGCCGGCGAAGGGCTTGTAGAGTTCGTTGACGGTCTTCTGGCGTTCCGCTGCGCGGGGCTCGGGAGCGACGACGGTCTTGAAGTTCTCAGCGGTGTTTGCCTTCGGGCCGCCCGGGGCGACCTTCTGGCGGCGTTCGCCTTCGCTGGTTCCGGCCGCTGCAGGGATCTGCACTAGTAGGCCGTTGGCGTCCTTCTGCAGGGTCTCGCCGATCGGTCCCCAGTTGGCCTGGGCTGACTGGATGGGATCGTAAAGGTTGTCCGCCCAGCGCATGGTCGCGGCCGGGTACTTGTTGGCCCGGGTGATGGCGAACGCTCCGCGGGCGATCTCCTGGTTGTTGGACTGGCTGGCGATGCGCTTGCCGTCCACGCCTTCCAGGACGGGGGCGATGGCGTAGTTGTTGGCGCGGTCCGCTCCGACCATTTCGGGGATTTCCCACCAGACGAAGGAGCCGAGGTTTTCCGTGGCGGCCTTGCCCTTGGCCAGGTACGCCTTGTCATCCTGGGAGAAGGACTCGGGGTCGATCAGGCCTTCCTTGTACCACTCGTGGAGGGTGGCAAGGGCTTTTTTGTAGCCGTCCTGGGTGGCGGTGAAGATGACTCTGTCGTCCTGGACGATGCGGTGGTCCATGTTGTCCGGAACTCCGCCAAGGGCCGCGATCAGGTCAACGATGTCGCCGGTCCAGCCGCCGGGCCGGAAGCTCAACGGGATGGTTTTGCCGGTGCCCGATGCGTCCTGTGTCTTGAATGCGAGCAGGGCGTCGTGGAACTCATCAACGGTCTTCGGCATGGGGATGTTGAGCTTCTTCAACCAGGAAGTGTTGATGATCAGTTCGTTCGGGAACTGGACCAAGCCAAGCTCTTCGACCGAGGGCAGCGAGTAGATGTGCCCGTCCGAGGAGGTGATGGCTGCCTTGATGTCCGGCCGTTCGGAGAGCAACTTCGAGAGATTGGGGGCGTTCTTCTCGATCAGGCCTTCGAGCGGGATAAGGGTGCCGCTGGCGGAGTAGGTGGCGATTTCGCCGTCGGTCAGGCCGGTATTGAAGAACGCATCCGGCAGGTCACCGCTGGCCAGGATCAGGTTCTTTTTCTCCTGGAAGACCGGGTCGGGAAGATTTTCCCAGTTGATATGGATGTTGGTGGCCTTTTCCCATTCCTTAACAACCGTCATCGTGTTGTAGTCAGGGGCGAGGGCCGCCTTGGAGCCCGAGAACGTCAGGTCGAGCTGCTGGCTGACAATTGGAAAGCCTGTTTCCTGGAAACCGAAATCGGCGGAGGCGTCCTTGATCTCCGTGGTGCCTGAACCGCCGCCGGAGCAGGCGGTGAACGTCAACGCTCCGGCCAGGAGGGCGCCGAGCGCTGCATAATTGCGGCTAAATGCCATGGTCATTCCTATCTAAGGTGGAGTTTCCGGGGGAGGATTTTGAGCGGGGAATGTTGCTGATGATTCCCGACGGCGTCTGCCCGGTGGGGTGGGCAGCGTGGGGGACTGCTACTTGACGGCGCCAATCATGGCGCCCTTGGTGAAGTGCTTCTGCATGAATGGCAGGGCAATCATGAGGGGCAGGCTCGAGACGACGATCATGGCGTACTTGGTGAGCTCTGCGATCCTTTGCGCGGCGGCATAGGATTCGATGTCTCCGCCGGTGGTGCCGGTGGAGGAGACATCGGACTGGATGAGGATGTTCCGCAGGACGAGCTGCAGGGGGTATTTGGAGTCGTCGTTGAGGAAGATCAGTGCGTCGAAGAACGAGTTCCAGTGCGCCACCACGTGGACCATGATCATGAGCATGATCAGCGGTTTGGACAGTGGGAGCACCATCTTGAAGAAGAACTTGAAGTCGGTTGCCCCGTCCATCTGGGCGGCTTCGCGCAGTTCGTTCGGGATGGTGTGCTCGAAGAAGGACCTGGCGATGATCAGGTTCCAGACACCCACCGCGCCGGGCAGGACCACTGCCCAGACGGTGTCCAGCATGCCCAGGTCACGGACCACCAGGTACTTGGTGATGAGACCGCCGTCGAAGAACATGGTGATGACGAACAGGAGCATCAGGATTTTGCGGCCAGGCATGTCCTTGCGGGACAAGGCGTACGCCCCGCACAGGATGGTGGTGACGCTGATGGCGGTGCCCAGCACCGTATAGAGGAGGGTGTTCCCCAGGCCATTCCAGATGCGGCTGTCTGCGAAGATCCGTTCGTAGCCTTCGGTGGTGACGCCCGACGGGAACAGCCAGACTTTTCCTTCGTAGACAGCGTTCGGGTCGCTGATGGACGCGATGACGATGAAGTACAGCGGATACACCACGGCCAGAATGGAGAGCAGCAGGACAGCGCTGGCGGCGATGTTGAAGGCACGATCACCATATTTGTCGCGCAGCGACGGCTTGGGCCGGACCTGGCTGAGTGGCCGGACCGTGTTCTCGGTAGCGCGGGGGTTGGTTGTCAGAGACATTTCGGCATCACCACAGGGTCGCTTGGTTGGCCCGGCGCGCAATCGTGTTGAAGACGAGGAGCAGCGCAAGGTTGAGGAGGGAGTTGAACAGGCCGATGGCGGCCGAGTAGCTGAACTGCGCCTGCTGCAGGCCCGCGTGGTAAACGTAGGTCTGGATGATCTCCGAGGTCGAGATATTCAGGGGCGTCTGCATCAGCAGTGCCTTCTCGAAGCCGACGTTGAGCAGGTTGCCGATGGCCAGGATGAACAGGATGGTCACCACCGGCATGATGCCCGGGAGGTCAATGTGCCGGATGCGCTGGAGCTTGGAAGCACCGTCGACCTTTGCCGCATCGTGGAGCGCCGGATCGATGGCCGCCAGTGCCGCGAGGTACACGATCATCGAGAAGCCGGCATTCTGCCACACATCCGAGATCACGTAAATGGGACGGAACCACTCCGCCGATCCCATAAAGAAAATCGGCTCACCGCCGCCCAGCTGGATGGCATTGTTCACCAGCCCGGACCGCGGGGAGAGCACCACGAACATGATTCCCACCACCACCACCGTGGAGATAAATGCCGGCGAGTAAAGCACCGTCTGGGTGAACTTCTTGAACTTCTCGCTCTGGAGCTGGTTGACCAGCAGCGCGAGGATGATCGGGATGGGAAAGGCCACCAGCAGGCCCAGGACGGCGATCCACAGGGTGTTGCCGACCACCTGGCCGAACTGATAGGAGTTCACAAACCTGATGAAGTGCGTCAGGCCCACCCAAGGGCTGTCCGTGAAGCCGTCCGCCGGGTTGTAGTTTTTGAACGCGATCTGCACGCCGTACATCGGCCAGTACTTGAAGACGAGAATGTAAATGATCGCCGGGGTTAGTAATACGTATAACTGCCAGGCCCGGGAAATTCTCTTCAGGCGCAGCGAAAGAGAATTTTTTCGCTGCGGCGTCGGTGCCGCAGCAGGACGCCCACGTCGGGCCGGGATGGTGCGGCTCATGGCATCTCCTTGGGATGGGTCACTGAGTTCCGTTCGATCAGGGGGCAGTCCATGAGCTCGACCCGGCCATCGGGTTCCGCACCTTGGAGGATGAGCTCCACCGCGCGCCGGCCCATGGCGCCGAACGGCAGCTCGAGGGTGGTCAGCCCGGGCCGCAGGTGCGGCGCCAGGATGGCCTGATTGTCGAACCCCACAATGGAGACATCCGCGGGGATCGAGAGGCGCAGATCCGATACCGCTTGGTAGGCGCCCCAGGCACCGCGGTCGTTCGCGCAGAAAATTGCGGTGGGTGGCTTGCTGCCGGTGAGCAGTTCCATCGCGTACTTGTAGCCGTCTTCCTCGCCGCCTCCGCCAAAGCGAATCATGCTGGGATCAGGCTCCAGGCCCGCATCGTGCATCGCTTTCTGGTACCCCTCATAACGCCCGACGGCGGCAGGAAGTCCGCTCTCCAGCGTCTCGATGTTGATGAGAGCTATTCGGGAATGCCCCGCATCGAGAAGGCGCCGGGTGGCTGTGTAGCCACCGCGCACCTCATCCGGGGCGACACTGGGGATCCGGCCGGCCCGGTCTTGGGAGTTGAGCACCACTGATGGAACGGCTGCCAGCGCCTCCGGAACATCGAGGCGGCGGTGGTACATGGCGCCGTAAACCACGCCGGCCACCTTGTAGGAGAGCATGGCGTCCAGCGAGGCGGCTTCAAGGGCTTTATCTCCGCTGGTATTCATCGTCAGCAGGAGAAGGCCCTCTTCCCAGGCGCGTTCCTGGGCTCCTTCGATGATGGCGCCGGCAAACGGCGAGGTGGCAACTGAGTCCCCGACGAATCCGATCATGCCGGCCACACCGTCTCGAAGCGTTTTGGCGTGGGCGTTGGTGCGGTAGCCCAGCTTGTCTACGGCCTCCCGAACGCGTTTCCGGGTGTCCTCGGAGAAACGCGAGCCGGAGGCCGAGTTCAGCACCAGGGATACGGTGGCCTGCGAGACGCCGGCCGCAGCAGCGACATCATGCATCGTGGGTCCGGACTTAGGCCGCAATCCAGCCATGAGCACCTCCTTGGGCTTCTAGTGATGTGGGTTATTCGTATAACTCTTGGAAAAGAGTAGCCTGCGTCACACCCAGCGTCAACAGAATTTTTTTAGCCACTCTGGCCAGCGCGCCCTTTACGCGGCAACGCGGGGTCACTTAATGCCGCTCCGGCGGCTCCGAAGGGGCGTTAAGTGACCCCGCGTTGCTTTGGAAGCGGGGGTCAGGCTCTGAGGATCAGGGCGTCGCCTTGGCCACCGCCGCCGCACAACGCAACCACACCTGTCCCGCCGCCGCGACGGTTCAGCGCGAGTGCCTGATGCAGCACGAGGCGGGCCCCGGAAGCGCCCACCGGATGGCCCAAGGCGATCGCGCCGCCGTCGGCGTTGATCCTGTCAGCGTCGATCCCCAGGTCTTTGGCGGACTGCAGTACCACCGAGGCGAAGGCTTCGTTGATCTCAATGAGGTCAACGTCGCCAATGGTCAGCCCTTCCAGTTTCAGGGCCCGCTCAATGGCGCGGGACGGCTGGGAGTGCAGGGATCCGTCCGGGCCGGCGGTCTGGCCGTGGCTGCCGATCTCCGCGATCCAGCTGAGGCCGGCCGCTTCCGCTGCTGCCTTGCTGGCGACCACCACGGCGGCAGCGCCGTCCGACAGCGGGGAGGCAGAACCGGCGGTGATGGTGGCCGCCGGGTCCTTGGAGAAGGCGGGCTTCAGTGCCGCGAGCGTCTCAATGGTGGTGCCGGCGCGGATGCCTTCGTCGGCATCAATCACGACGGCGGGTCCCCGGCGCTGCGGGACCTCCACCGGGGCGATCTCCTCGGCCAGGATGCCGGCCGCCCTAGCGGCCTCCGCCCGCTGGTGCGAAAGGGCGGCGACGGCGTCCTGGTCTTGGCGGCTGATGCCCAGGCGGGCGTTCCCGGCGTCGGTGGCGGAGCCCATCAGTTCGCCGGAAACGGGGTCCTGCAGGCCGTCAAAGTTCACCGAATCCAGTAGCGGCGCATCGCCGATCGCCACGCCACTTCGGAGCCGGGGGAGCAGGTGCGGGGCGTTGGTCATGGATTCCTGGCCCGCCGCCACAATGAAATCAGCTTCTCCCGCGCGGATCATCCGGGCGGCATCGATCACGGCGGTCAGGCCGGACAGGCAGAGTTTGTTGATGGTCACGGTGGGCACGTCCCAGCCGATGCCGGCCGCGAGGCTGGCTTGCCGGGCGGGTCCCTGGCCAGCGCCCGCCTGGATAACCTGGCCAACGATGACGGCCTGGATCTGTTCCGGCGCCACCCCGGACCGTTCCAGTGCGTTCCGGATGGCGTGGGCACCCAGCTCGCTGGAGGTGAGCCCGGAGAGGCTGCCCCGGAACTTGCCGAAAGGCGTGCGGGCGCCGCCCAGGATGACGGGGATGTGAGCGTCGTTGCTCATGGTGTGCCTTTCGAGCGTGGGTTCAGGAGTACCTAAGGCCAGCTTAGGCGAAGGCTGAGGGGCTGCAACGTGCATCCTTGAGGTGCTTCAGTTGCCATGGCTTCAAGTACGATGGCTTCGGCTGCCTTGGTTTCACGAGTGGAGGATTATTTGGTGGAGCAGGTGGTCTTCCCACCGGCCCGCGATCTTCAGGTACTGCGGCGCCACGCCGATTTCCCGAAACCCGGCGCGTTTGAGGATCTTGCGTGAGGGCACATTGTGGAGCAGCGTTGCCGCCTGGACCCGGTGGAGGCCCAGTCCTGTCCGGGCGTGTTCCGTGGCGAAGCGGACAGCAGCGGAACCGATGCCCCTCCGGTTGAGCGTGGAATCAACCCAGTACCCGAGGTTGGCGTTGAGGAACGGCCCACGGACGATGCCGGTGAGGGTGACGGCGCCGACGATGTGAGCGGGATTGTCGTGGTCCACCAAGACCCACGGAACTTCCTGGCCCACGGAATTCTGCGCGAGCTTGGCCCGGATGATTTCCAGTTGATGCCTGGGAGTGAAGAAGGCGTCGTCCCGCTCCGGTTCCCACGCCGCGAGGTGGTGGCGGTTGCGGAGGTAGGCCTCGCTCAGGCCGGCCGCGTCGCTCCGCCGCAGCAGCCGGATCCCGATGCCCGGGACGAGCGGTGCCATGCTATTCAAGCCGCCCCCTGAGGGCGTCCAGGATGGGAAGCTGGCCCTTGACCAGCTTGCTGCGGGCCTCATCTTCCGTGACCCACCGGGCATCGTCCACCTCGGGAAAGTCGTGGATAATGCCGGATCCCTTGGGCCACTCCAGCGGAAAGGTGTTGCTGAGAATCCGTTCGGGCTGGAAGTCAGACTCCGCTGCGAACACCGTGATGATCTTCCCCGACGGTTGCCTGAAAGCGCCCAGCTCAAAGTAGTCAGCAGTTGGCGGCGGCGTGCCGATCTCTTCGGCAAACTCACGCCGGGCGGCCGCCAGCGGATCTTCGTCGGGAAGGTACTCGCCCTTGGGAACCGACCAGGACTGGGTTTGTTTGCGGGCCCAGAACGGTCCGCCCATGTGCGCTATCCACACTTCCAGCCCGCTGGCCCCGGCACGCCGGTAGAGCAGTATCCCTGCACTGCGAACGGTCACGTGGCCTCCCGGTGTAGGCACTCATGATACCGACAGAGCGGGACCCGGCAGGACAGGCGCCGGATCGGCGCCCGTCCTGCCGGGTCCCTTACTGCGCCGCCAGCCGCCGGATCAGCTCCGCCTGCCCAGGGAACTCACTCACGAGCGCCCCTACTTCCTCCGCCGTCGGTTTCGCCGAATCCGTTGACTCATAGCCCGGCGACAGGCTGCAGCTGACCAGCACAAACCCGGGCCCCGCCAGTTCCGCGCCGAACCAGGTGGAGTGCGGCGCTGCCCCGTGCAGGATCTGGCCGGCCTCCGGATCCGGGCCGAATACTGTCTCCGAGTACCCGTCCTCCTGCGAGAAGACGTGCAGCCGGATGGGCGTGCCCAGATGGAAGAACCACAGCTCGTCCTGCTTCAGCGTGTGCAGCTGCAGCACTTCGCCGACTTCCAGCAGGTACCAGTTGGAGCTGTAGAGAGGATGGTCACCGCCGCCGAAACGCGGAGGCAGTGCCGGGCCGGCAATGTTCTCATTGCTCACCATGGCCGATGCGAACCAGCCGCCAACCCCCGACGGCGTCATGTCCAGCCGCTTGATCCAGTCCTTTGCGTATAGGCCACCTAAGTCCGAGTCACCCAAGTCCGTTCCGCCTGCGCCGATGTCACTCACTGGGCGGATCCGCCAGCGAGAAGCACACCGTGATCCCGATGATCGCACCGGTGTCCAGGGACCTCAGGAGACCCTTCTGCGTCACGATGTCCACGTTCACCATGCCGCCGTCCTTGAGGGGCACTTCGATGGTTTCGTGGAAGTTCAGCAGCGGCTTTCCGCTGGCCATGACCTCCTTGTCGTGCGCCACGTGTTCCGCGCGCGAGTCCTGGTGGCCGATCAGCTCGGCCTTGCTCATGCCCACCAGATCGGCGAAGTTCTGGTTGACCCACAGGAACACCGAGTTCGCGTCCTTGACCACCCAGTAGACGCCGTCCTGCTTGTCCAGCACATCGGCCACGGTCATCGGTGGCACCGTCGGCAGGACGGCCGGATCCAGCGCCTGGGCGGCGGTCACGGCGCAACTCCCGCGCCGCCGTCGGCCTCCAGCTTTTCGGCAAGATCCTGCGCCAGGGCCACCATGGTCATGGTCGGGTTCCAGGAGCCGCCGGTGGGCCAAAGCGAGCCGCCGGAGACAAAGACGTTCTCGACGCCGCGGAGCCGGTAGTCGATCCCGACGGCGGCGTCCTCCTCCTCGCCGATCGGCAGGCTCGAGCTTTCGTGCACCAGGCCCGGGACGCGGCGTTCGGGGATCCCCGGACGGTCGGCGGCCCAGCTTCCGGTGTTCGGGTCGCCGTGCCAGTACTCCACGTGGTTCGCCCCGTCCGGGGAAAGCACACGCTCCAGCATCTGGAAGGTGCCTTCGTCCATGGTGTCCCAGGTGGCGTCGTCGGTGGCGTTGGCCAGCACCTGCAGGGTCACATTGGTGGTGGTGTCCGCGCCGCCGGAGAGGCGCAGGTGGTTCTCCGGATTCGATTCGTCCAGCTCGCCGAGCACCGCACAGACAAACACCAGGTGATCCTCCGAGGACAGCAGCTGTGCCATGGACGCCGTGGCGACCACGTCAGGGGCGTAGCGCTCGGACTTCTGGGCGTTTGCGGCCGGTTTCCGGTCCGAGAGAACGGAGAGCTGCACGTGGTACTGCATGCCGGCCGGGCTCTTGCCTGCCATGTAGATGGCTGCCAGTTCCAGCTCGCCGAGGGCTTCGCTGAAGTCGTAGTCCTTGCGCGGGACCCGGGCCACCACCGAGGTGATGAAGTGGGCGCTGAAGTGTTCGCCGGCCCCCGGGACCCGGGGGAAGGAGTTGAGCACCAGCGTGGCCGGGGGAAGCGTGCCCATGGCCAGGACCAGGTTGGCGTCGCCGATGTTCACCACGCCGCGGCTCGTATCCAGGGCAGTGGCCCGGCCGTCCTGCTGGATCACGGACTTCACGGTGCAGTCCGTGACAACGCGCAGCGGCGAGCCCTTGCCCTGCGAGGCAAGGAACTGCTGCCTGTCCGAAAGCTCGAGCAGCACCGCCGGCGTCGAGAACTTCGCGAAGTCGATGCCCGAGGTGGTGCCGGACGCTGCCGCCAGAGGTGCCGCCATGGAGCGGGTGGCGGAGTCGATCTTGTGCAGGCCGGCGGCGAGCCGTTCCTGCAGGGCCTTCTGCATGGTCCCGTAGACCGGTCGGGTGTTATTGATGAGATCGACGACGTCGGCGGACACTCCGGCGTCGATCTGGTCGGCCGGGATGACGTTGAGCAGGTCCTCCGCCGTGGTGAAGTGGGCCTTGGCGGCGTCCATGACGGCGCGGGGCCAGCCCCGCATCTCGTCTTCCTCCGGGCGGGGGCACCAGGCACTCCACATGATGGAGCGGCCGCCGTAGAACGGGACCATGCCGTGCTGCCAGGAGATCTTGCCGGCGGGCTGGGTGGCGGTGGCGGCGGCCAGGGTCCAGGGGAACGTCTCGGAGAGTCCGCCCAGCGTCTCCCGGTAGGGCAGCGGCAGGTTCTGGAAATGCTGGGGCAGGAAGAACGGGCCCCGCTCGATGATCAGGATCCGCGCATGTGGGTTGACCGTCAGCGCCCGCTCGGCGAAGGCGTAGCCGCAGAATCCACTGCCGATGATGATGTGGTCGAATTGCTCTTCCTCACGGACGTTTTTCCATTCCCCTTCGCTTAGGAAAAACACATGGTCCATGACCTTCTGCGGCGAGGGGTCCTGGGGTCCGGGCGTGGGAAACCCGTGGTTGAAATTCTGGGACGAAGAAACTGCACTCACAATGATGCCCTCCATCAGCCTGGCTGCTTTCACGGCACAGTGAAAACAGGGTGCCCCGCCGGGCAGAGAGGGAGTTCACCCGCCCCAGCAGGGATCACTGGCATTAGTGAACCACTGATGGAATGCGTTCACAATAGAATCCTGCGATGAAAGATGCGGTAATCCAATTCAAGCCAGTAATTGCTGGTTCAGTATCGATTTGTATCCGATAATCGCTTGTCACATAAAGTCGATAAGGCATGACAAGGCGGCAAGATATCCGGACTCAGTCTGCTCCGCTCCTATCGGCCCACCAAGATGTTGTCGTGGATCTTGATCCAGCCGTCCGCTTCCATGCTGCGGGCGTGGGTCTGTGGTCCCGGAACGCCTACTGAATCCCGGCGAACAATGCGTTGAGTTCGGCCGTCAGCTGCTTCTGGACGGCAGGGGTCCCGATCTCTTTGCCGTCAATGTGGTTCACCGGCGCGAGCAGCCTGATGCTGGAAATCAGCCACACGGCGTCGGCGTCCAGCAGGTCCTGCGGTTCCAGCGGCCCGTACCCGAGCTCCCAGCCGGCTGCCTTGGCCGCCGCGAACAGGGCCCCCTGGGAGGTCCCGGGGAGGATCCCGCTGTCCAGCTGCGGGGTGATGAGCCGGCGCACCGTGCGGGTGGCGCCGGCGCCGTCGTCGGAGGTTTCCAGATGCGCCAGCAGCACAGTGGATGTGGGGCCCTCCAGGACCCGGCCATCGGAGGACGTGAAGATGACGTCGTCGGCGCCCTGTTTGTGGGCGTACCGCAGGGCGGCCATGTTCGTGGCATAGGACAGGGTCTTGGCGCCGAGCAGCAGCCAGGGGGCACGTTCGGCCGCGTCGCTGTCGTAGCCGCGGTCCAGGAGGATGACGTCGATCCCTGTTTCGCGCTGGCGGCGTCCCAGGGCGCCTACGGGGGAGACCTGAACCCAGCACGTGGGGGACTTTGCGCCTTCCGGGCCGCGGGTGACCACGAGTTTGACCACCAGTTCGTCCTCGGCGGGCGACGGCGCGGGGTGCTGCGTGCGGTGCTCGTCGACGCCGGCGGCGATCGCCGCCCGCCACGGCTCCTGCGCCGGGATCACCAGGTCCAGGGCGTCCGCTGACCCGCCGAGCCGGTCAAGGTGCGCCTGCAGCTTCCGGACGGCGCCGCCCACCGCAAGCATCGATTCGAACACGCCGTCGCCGCGGGTGGCGCCCTGGTCCGTGGCCATCAGCTGGGGCTGCGAAGCGTCGGCCAGCCGGCCGTCCGGGAACGCGGGATCAAGGAAAACGAGCACCACGGGCGCAGGAGAAGTCATGGCTCCAGCTTAGTAGGGCCGGTCGCCGCTAAGCTGTGGACATTGCCCCCGCCGGAACCGGTCCGCGGGTGCACGCAACCCGGGGGTATGCCAGTGCTGTGGCCAGTTTCGCTTGTCGGTACCGCGCCGATGTGGGTGGTGGTGGTGCTCAGCATTGCGGACCTGGTGATCCGGGTTTTGGCCATCGGCATCATCCCCGGCAACAGGCGCCCCACCACGGCTATGGCCTGGCTTCTGGGCATTTTCTTTGTGCCGTTCCTGGGCCTGATCCTTTTCCTGCTGTTCGGAAACTTCAAGCTCTCCAGCCGACGCCGCCAGCAGCAGGAGATCATCAATACCCGGGTGCGGTCCGGCATCTCTTCGCTCGCCGACGTCGTCAGCGAATACAAGGGGCCCGAATGGGTGACGTCCGCCGGTGAATTGAACCGGCGGCTGGGCTCCCTCCCCATGGTGGACGGCAATTCCGTGGACCTCATTCCGGGCTATCCGGACTCGATCCTGGCCATGACCGAGGCCGTGCGTAAAGCCAGGACGTTCGTCAACGCCGAGTTCTACATCATGAGCTCGGACCACGTCACCGATGACCTGCTGACCGCGCTGGAGGAGGCCGCCGAGCGGGGCGTTGAAGTGCGCGTCCTGTTTGACCACATCGGCACGCTCAGGGTCAAAGGTTACCGCGACCTGCTCAAACGGCTGCGGGCGGGAAAGATCCAGTGGAGGCGCATGCTCCCGGTGCTGCCCATCCACGGCCAGTGGCGCCGCCCGGACCTGCGGAACCACCGCAAGATCATGGTGGTCGACGGCGAACTTGCCTTCACGGGCTCGCAGAACCTGATCGAGCCCTCCTACAACAACCCCAAACACCGCAAGGCCGGCCGCGAATGGGTGGAGCTGATGGCCTGCCTGCGCGGACCGATCGTCCCCACGCTCAACGTGGTGTTCGCCACGGACTGGCTGAGTGAAACCGACGAGTCCCTGGAACACCAGCTGCAGCTCCCGGCCAATCCCGAGCCGGGCAACGTCACGGCCCAGGTGGTGCCCAGTGGTCCCGGGTTCATCACCGAAAACAACCTGCGCCTCTTCAACACCCTGATCTACTCCGCCCAGCACCGGATCTCCATCTGCAGCCCGTATTTCGTGCCCGATGACTCCCTGCTCTACGCCATCACCACAGCGGCCCAGCGGGGCGTGGACGTGGAGCTATTCGTTTCCGAGAAGGGCGATCAGTTCCTGGTCCACCACGCCCAGCGCTCCTATTACGAGGCGCTGCTGGAAGCCGGCGTCCGGATCTACCTCTACAAAGCGCCCTTTGTGCTCCACGCCAAGCACTTCACCATCGACGACGAAGTGGCCGTCCTGGGCTCCAGCAACATGGACATGCGCTCCTTCTCGCTGAACATGGAGGTCTCGGTCATGCTGCTCGGCGCGGAAACCGTGAACAACATGCGCGCGGTCGAAGACACGTACCGCGACATTTCCAACGAACTCGTGCTTGAGGACTGGCTGCAGCGCCCCCTCGCGGCCCGGTACGTCGACAACGTGGCCCGGCTGACGGCTACCGTCCAGTAACTCCGGGCGGGGTCAGGCGGTGGGGAACTCCGCACCCAGCGCGGAAAGCACACCGTGCGCCTTCACACGGATTTCGTCGTACTCCTCGTCAGGCACCGAGTCGGCAGTGATGGCGCCGCCGACGCCGAGGGTGAGTTCCGCCGTCGACGGTTGTCCGCTGCCGTCCCCGGCGTCCGCCGTGGTTACCAGCGTGCGGATCGCCACCGCCAGGTCCGTGGCCCCGTTGAGGGAAAAGTAGCCGATCGCGCCCGAATACAGGCCGCGCGGGCCCTCCTCCAGCCGGTCCAGGATGGCCATCGTGCTGATTTTCGGTGCGCCGGTCATGGAACCGGCCGGGAAACATGCGGCCACCGCCTCGGCCCGCGGCGAGCCGGGCAGGAGCCGCGCGTCGATGGTGCTGACCATCTGGTGCACCGTGGCGTAGCTTTCGATCTCGCACAGCCTGCTGACCGTCACCGATCCGGGCTCCGCGAAGTGGCTGAGGTCGTTCCGCAGCAGGTCCACAATCATGATGTTTTCCGCGCGGTCCTTCAGCGAGGTCGCCAGGTCCTCCCGAAGCCGCCTGTCACGCTCCGGATCAGAACCCCTGCGGCGGGTGCCCTTGATCGGTTCGGCGCGCATGCCGCCGTCGGACGTTATCCTCAGGAATCTCTCCGGCGACGTGCTGGCCACAGTCAGCCCGCCGAACCGCAGGTAGCTGGCGAACGGCGCGGGATTCTTCCGCCGCAGCGCGAGATACGTGGGCCATGGGGCGGCCTCGGCGGCGGGCAGCCGGGCCGTGAGCGTGGTGGTCAGGCACACCTCGTATGAGTTGCCCTCACGGATTTCGTGCTGGGCGGCCGCGATTTTCTGTTTGTAGGACAGTTCCGTGTCGCGGCTGCCGAACGCGGGCCCAACGGGACGTACGACGCCGTTGCTGCCGCCGGCGTGGGTGGTTGGGGTTCCTGGGATGGGGGTGCCTGGGTTTTTTGGCGTGGCCTCGGCGACGGCGGCGCGCGCGTCGGTCAGCCAGCGGTCGGCGTCCGGCGCTTCCAGGGCAAGGAGCCAGGCCGTTCCTTCCACGTGGTCCAAAACGACGGCCCGGCCCGCGAAGATGAGGGCCGCGTCGGGAGTAGGCGCCGCCACGTCGGTTCCGCCGGTTTCGCGCTTGAGCTCATAGCCCAGGCAGCCCAGCCAGCCCAGGGTGAAGTCGCCCGGGTAGCCCTCCGGCGTGCGGACCGCCCGGCGTCCCCAGACGGTGTCCAGCCAGCGGAAGAACGGTCCTGGCACGCGCGCCGTGGCGGAGCCTGCCGTGATGACACTTTCGCCCGACCGGTGCGTCACCGCCTGGCCGTACGTCCCGCCGTCGTCCGCGAGGATGCTGAAGCGGCTGCGCTCGGTGGCGGGCGACGGCTCCGTGGCGGGCGACGGCTCCGGGGGTGCGTTGGAGGAGTCCAGCCAGACGGCGTTCGCGGAGCCGCCGTAGAGGTTTTCGAAGAGGGCGGCGGCGTCAGGCCTGGCGTCCAGCCGTTCGGCCCGCAGCCTGAGGCCGCGGCGGGCGGCAAGCTCGGGACCAAGCGCCGGTCCGAGGGCGGGCAGGTACGCGAGGGCCTGCATAACGTCGGCGGTGGCGGAACCGTCGGCATTGTTGAGGACGCGGATGTCGGCTTCGTGGGGGACGTCGTCGGCGGCGAGCCAGGCTTCCTCCTGCTCGGCCCACTGGTCCCAAAACGGCTCATACGTGCCGCCGTCGCGGTCCAAGGCCCGCTTCCGGCGGGTGTCGTCCGGCGAGTCGGCCCAGATGACAGCGCTCAGCAGGGGCCGGGCGTCCGCAGCCGCCGCCCCCACTCCCTCAATGATCACGATCTCGGCGGGCAGCGTGACCCGGGTGTCGCCGTCGTAATGCCTGTCCCAGTCCCAGCTGGTCCAAGTGGCGGGCTCGGCGCGGCTCAACGGCGTGAGAACGGTGGAAACGTAGCGCTCGATGCCCGCGGTGAGGCCATTCCAGCCCGGGTAGATGTCCTCAAGGTGGAAGAGCGCGACTTTGTGATGGTTCCGCAGCTGGGCGGCAAGTTCGATGGCCAGAGTGGTTTTCCCTGCGCCGGATCGCCCGTCAATGGCGATGATCACAGGTGCGGGGGTCATGAAATAGAGCGTACCTGCTGCCGCATCAGCTGCTGTCGCGGCGCCGCCTGGCCGAGGATCGTGCGGACGTGCGCGACGATGCCGGGCACAGCGCCGCGGATCTGTTCCCAGGCGGCGTCAAAATCGGCATGGCCTCCGTACCAGGGATCCTCGATGCCCTGATCCAGGAGGTCGCTGCCGACGACAGCGCGGTCGAAGCTGCGGAGCATCCGGACCTTGTTCATGGAGTGCGCGTCCGGCGCGGCGTCGCGCAGCCAGGCGTAGTGGTCAACGTCCAGTGCCAGGATGAGATCGCGCTCGCAGAACCACGCCGCCTGCCAGACGCGGGCGATATGGTGCTCTGAGCTCAGGTGCGTTGCGGCAAGCCGGCGGGCGGCGCGCGGATCGATGGGCCGCCCTGCCTCATAGCCGGTAGTTCCCGCCGAATCCACTGTCACATCAGAGCCCAGCCCTGCGGCCTGGAAGGCCGCAGCCAGCATCATCTCGGCCATCGGAGACCGGCAAATATTTCCCGTGCACACAGCGATGATCCGGTATGGGCTCGACGATGAGTTCATGGAGCTAAGCATGCGGGACCGGGGGCATTCTTGGCCAGCCGAAATTCACATGACGTGACAGGCCCGTAAGAAAATTGACCAGCCCAGTCAAGAATGAGGTCCGTGCGGCTGCCTTCAATGGTGCCCCGCTAGGCGTCACGCAGCGTTCGCCGCGCCAGCCATGCTTCCACAATCGCGCCGGAGATGTTGTGCCAGAGCGAGAAAACGGCGGACGGCAGTGCGGCCAGCGGGGTGAAGTGGGCGGTGGCCAGCGTGGCGGCCAAGCCGGAGTTCTGCATGCCCACTTCGAAGGCGAGGGCCCTGCGTGCTTTATCGTCCAGCCGGCCCAGCTTGCCGGCCAGGTAGCCCAGGCCCAGGCCGAAGCCGTTGTGGAGGACCACCGCGAGGAACACAATGCCGCCCGCGGCCAGGATCTTGGAGGCGCTGCCCGCCACAACAATCGCAACAATGAAGGAAATTACGACGGCGGATGCCCAGGGCAGTGTGGGCAGCAGCTTGGCGATGAGGTTCTTGAAGAACAGCCGTGCCAGCAGCCCGGCGATGACGGGCAGGAGCACCGTCTTGACGATGTCCAGGACCATGCTCCCGGCGTCGATTTCCAGGAACGATCCGGCCAGGAATAGGACCAGCAGCGGCGTAACCACGGGTGCGATCAGGGTGGATACCGAGGCGACGGCTACGGAGAGGGCCACCTCCCCCTTGGCTAGGAAGGCCATAACGTTCGAGGCGGTGCCGGATGGTGCGCAGCCCACCAGGATCAGGCCCACGGCAAGCTCCGGCGGAAGCTGGAGCACCACGGCAATGAGCCAGCCCGCGCCGGGCATGATCACATAGTGCGCCACGATGCCCAGGACCACTGCCCACGGGCGTTTCGCGACTGAAGCAAAATCCGGCGGGGTGAGGGTCAGGCCCATGCAGAACATGATGATGCCCAGCAGGTAGGGGACGCTGGGCCCCAGCGGCTGGAACGCTGCCGGCATAAGGAATCCGGCGACGCCTGCCAGGACCACCAGCGCAGGGAAGATCGTGACGGCAAGCCGCGCGATTTTCGTGGCATTGATGTCCGGCAGGTGGCCACTTCATGACCACGCTCCGGGCAAAAATGTCAGACATCTGCGGCCGGAAGGCTTGCCAGTGGATCCAGGCCTAGTGGATCAATGCGAGGAGGATGCCTACCGCCACAAAGAGCACGCCGAAGATCCGGCTAAGGATGTTCTGGCCACGGGCGTTGTGCGTGAACCGCTGGAAGGATTTGGCGG
This sequence comes from Pseudarthrobacter sp. KH_020_B, assembly GCF_057840185.1. Taxonomy (NCBI): domain Bacteria; kingdom Bacillati; phylum Actinomycetota; class Actinomycetes; order Micrococcales; family Micrococcaceae; genus Pseudarthrobacter; species Pseudarthrobacter sp. KH_020_B. Next base: position 4,468,652 of record NZ_CM174506.1, on the reverse strand, counting down.
CAAAGGCGAAGAAGAACCACATGACCAGGATGTCGATCACCACCACGGTGGCTGTGAGCACAAGATACTGCGGCAGGAGCGGCTGTTCCGGGCGGATGAACTGTGGCATAAACGCGAGGAAGAAAACGATGGCCTTCGGATTGAGCAGGTTGACCCAGAGGCCGCGCCGGAACATTGACCAGGCGGGCTCGTTCCGGAGAGCGGCGGCCTGTTCCTGGTCCAGTTCCGGTTTGCTCAGGAACTGACGTATGCCCAAATACACCAGGTAAGCGGCTCCGGCGTAACGGATCACATTGAAGGCCACAGGGGAGCTTGCCACCAGCACGCCGACGCCCAGCGCCACGATCACCACGTGGACAACCAGGGCTGCCTGCTGGCCAAGGATCCCCCAGATGGAGCGGCGGAATCCGGACGTCAGCGAGTTGCTCATGGTGTTGATGGCACCGGCGCCCGGCGTGAAACTGATCAGGACGCCGGCGCCCGCGAGGGCGAGCCAAAGGGAGAATTGCACCCGACAAGTTTAGGGCCTGTTCACCACAGGGTGGACGCGGGCTCAAAGGACTGGAGATCCTCATCGGCGGTCACCAACGTCAGCCCCACCACCAGCGGTGCTGGAATGGCTACGTGGCGTCTGGAAGCCAACAAGTACTTTAGTTTGCAGATCAGCCTCTCCTTGAAACTAAAGGTCTTATTGAGTTTCGGGCTCATTGTCACATTTGCCGTACTTCGAATGCACCCAGTGGGACATGGTGGGTGGGAGATCCGCGCTGAGTCCGTACTGGTCGAAGTACGAGTGTGGCCCGTCAGACATATATCCGGTTTCGTCCAGGCCAAAATGCCCGATCATTCGGAGCCCGCGCTGAGCCGCAGTTGCTTTCAACGTTTTGGCCTCGCGGAGGATCGGAGACTCGGAGTAGTAGTCGCCTTCAGGCCAGATTCCTGCATGAGCAATGGCAAAATATCTGGTCCAGTCGAGGTCCATCCAGTCCAGGATCGCCTCGTGATGAGGCATCAATGATCCTGCAAACTCGTCACTGACGACCTTGATGCCGTCCAGCTGCATGTCGGCATCGAGGCCGATCACCACAAGTTTGGGGAGGACCCTTCCCTCCTGAACAATGAGCGGGCGGACAAGGATCTGGAGGTCAAAGCCTGCTTGAATGATCATGGTTCGAGGCTATTTGCGGCTACCAGCCGCCGGAACAGGGCAACTGCCGTATGTGGACAACGGCAGGCACGCATTTAAGCCCGGGCGATGACCTCACCGTTCGGGATCAGGAACCAGCCGTCGTCGGTGGATCCCCAGCGGTGCCAGCCAGCCGAAATCCGGGCCAGGTCCGCCGGGTTCGCGAAGCCGTATTCGAGGGCCTGCTCCGCGAAGGCCGAATGCAGCACGCGTTCTCCCCAAACCCGGGCCTGCCACCTCCGCTGTTGACCGGTGGCGTACAGCCAGTTGCTGCTGGTGGGCGCCACATCCCCGAAGCCGGCGGACTGCACCCAGGACACGAGCCGTCGGCCGGCATCGGGCTCCGCCCCATTGCGTCGGGCGATCCGCTGGTACAGGTCCATCCACTCGTCCAGCTCAGGGATGGCGGGGTACCAGCTCATGCCATGGAAATCGGCGTCGCGCACTGCCACGATGCCGCCGGGCTTGGCCACCCGGCGCATCTCGCGCAACGCCTCCACCGGGTCGGTCAGGTGCTGGAGCACCTGGTGGGCATGGACGACGTCGAACGTTTCGTCCTCGAAGTCGAGGTCATAGATGTTGCCGGCAAGGAACTCCACATTGGCGACGCCGCGCTCGGCGGCCAGTGCCGTGGCCTGGGCGATGATGTCCGGTGACCGGTCCAGGCCGGTGACCTTTCCGGGCGACACCAGCCCCGCGAAATCGCAGGTGATACTCCCAGGGCCGCAGCCGACGTCGAGCACTGAAACCCCGGTCGTGAGGTGGGGAATCACGAAGGCCGCGGAGTTCTCCGCGGTCCTGGAGGCGTGGGCGCGGACCACCGACTCGTGGTGGCCGTGCGTGTACACATCGTCGGCGTCAGGCTGCTGCGAACTCATAATGAAACGCTACCCCTCCGCGGTGAAAAACAGGGGGAACCCTACTTGGGTGGGCCGCCGGAGCCTCACCCCTGCGCGCGCCACCAGCGCACCGTGGCCGCCGCCGCCTCGGGCAGCGGTGTTGCGCGGAGCCCAAGCGCGGCCTCGCTGGCGGCCGAGTCCATCACGAACGGCGCCTCGAACTGGTAGAGCAGTTCCGCAAGTTCCCGCATGTCCTTCGAGAACGCCCCCATGGCCCGGAGCGCCCAGCCCGGTATGGCCCCCACCTTCGGCGCCGCCACCCCTGCGGCCTCGGTGAACGCCGTTGCCAGCTGTCTCTGTGTAAACGCCGGACCAGTGGGGGCGTGCCACACGTTGTTCCACAGCGGCGGCGTCCCCGCTGCATGGATCATTGCCGCCGCCAGATCGGGTACATAGGTGAATGAATGGGGCTGATCGGCGCTCCCGATGACCAGGAGTTTCTTGCCGGCCAATACGGTGGGGACCATGCGCTCGCCTGCATGCGAGGTTCGCACCCGAGGGCCAAAGAAGTCACCGGCCACCACGCTGACAGTGTTGGTCACAGAGGCGTCCCGCGCCGTGAGCAGCGCGGTCCGGACGCCGCGCTTGCCGCCGGTGGCAGTCCGCGGACCCGCCTCTGCCATGGTGCGCCCGGGCTCGCTGTACGAATAGAGGCTTTCGGGGAAGACGACGACGGCGCCCGCCTCGCCTGCCGCGGCCAGCACCGTGCGTTCGGCTAGGGGAAGTTCCGCTTGCCAGGCGTCCGCGGTGTAGGAGGAGCCGTGGATGCAGTGGAAGACGGCGGTGGCGCCCGCGAAGGCATCCCGTACCTGGGCGGCGTCCCGGGCGTCTGCCCTGACCCGTTCCACCAACGGATGCTCGGGGCCGCTGCCGGAACGGGTGAGGATCCTGACGGTTTTCCCCTGCTTGGCGAGCTGTTCTGCGACCGTCCAGCCCACAGGCCCCGCGCCCGTTACTACGTATACATCGTTCATGACTTCCCCTTAGGGTTTTCGTTATTGAGAGCACCGCTCTCCCAATAGCGTGCCCCTTCGGCCGGCAGCTGTCAAGAGCGGTGCTCTCAATTGTTGACACTGCTCTGCTTTGTGCGATGCTGGACCAATGAATGACCCTGCCGCGGCCGCGGAAACTATCCTTCGGACGCCGCGGGAGCGCGCCCGGGCCCAGACCGTTGCCGACATCGTCAGGCTGGGCAGAGAGCACCTGGCAACGCATGGCGCGGCAGCCCTGTCCCTCCGCGCCGTGGCAAGGGATCTTGGCGTGGTCTCCTCCGCGGTCTACCGCTACGTGGCCAGCCGCGACGAGCTCCTCACGCTGCTTCTGGTGGACGCCTACAGCGAACTCGGCGATGCCGTGGATGCAGCCGTAAACGCATTGCCGGAGCGCGACTTCGACGGCAGGTTCAAGGCGCTCGGCCGGGCGGTCCGGACCTGGGCACTACGGGAGCCGGCGCGCTACGGTCTCCTTTTTGGCAGTCCGGTCCCCGGCTACCGGGCCCCCGCTGGCCAGACCACAACCCCGGGAACCCGGGTGATCTACCGCCTGATCGGCATTCTCGACGGCGCCTACCGGGCAGGTGCGCTGACCGCGACGGCGCGCACCGCCGTCGTACCTTCTGCCTTGTCCGCCGATCTGGAAGCGATCCGCAGCGAACTCGGACTCGCCATGCCGGATGAGCTCCAAGCGAACGGTGCACTCGTGTGGACGTCGCTCTTCGGGGCCGTGAGTTTTGAGGTTTTTGGCCAATACGGAGCGGACACGTTCCGTGCCCGGGACGAGCTCTTTGAACACCACCTCGCCGTCCTTGCAGGGGTGGCCGGGCTCGGTGCCTGACGCGGATCCGCAGAACGCCGCGGAGTCTGCCAGCACCCCTGTTTAGCCCGCCTCCGGCTGAGTAGACTCCAAATGCGCCCGGATGGACGCGGAACTCAAAGGAGGGATCACGTCATGACTGAGAACAGCGCACCTGAAGAAGAACGCCGCAAAGGCAGCACCGAACCCGGGCTGGAGGGTGAAGGCGGCCAGTATGAGGGAGGCGACTACGGCGAGGCCGGCGTGGGCGGCGCCGAGAACCAGTCCGAAGAAGGCGAATACCCGGACGGTGACTACGGCGATGCCGGTGCCGTGGGAACAGCCCGCGAGGTCGAAGTGGACGAGGACAAGAACTCGTAGCGGCCGTTCACGCACAGCGAACTATTGCCAGGGAAGCGGAATTCCCGCCTGAAACCCCCGGAATTCCAGGGGTTCGACTGAGGGTGCCGCTACCTAAAAATCCAAAGTTGAGCGTACTCCGCTCAACTTTGGATTGACATCGCTTGCGCCCCGAGTAAAGTTGAGTGCAGAACGCTCAACACGAGCGCCAGCAAGTTTCCAAGGAAAAGAAGGAAGCAACACATGTCACGTGCAGTAGGTATCGACCTCGGAACCACTAACTCCGTCGTCTCCGTTCTCGAAGGTGGCGAGCCCACCGTTATTGCCAACGCCGAGGGTGGCCGCACCACGCCGTCCGTCGTTGCATTCTCCAAAACCGGCGAAGTCCTGGTTGGCGAGATCGCCAAGCGCCAGGCCGTCAACAACATCGACCGCACCATCGCCTCCGTCAAGCGCCACATGGGCACCGACTGGGGTGTCGGTATTGACGACAAGAAGTACACCCCGCAGGAAATCTCCGCCCGTATCCTGATGAAGCTGAAGAACGACGCCGAGTCCTACCTGGGCGAAAAGGTCACCGACGCTGTTATCACAGTCCCGGCCTACTTCAACGACGCCGAGCGCCAGGCCACCAAGGAAGCCGGCGAAATCGCGGGACTCAAGGTCCTCCGCATTGTCAACGAGCCCACCGCGGCTGCACTGGCATACGGCCTGGACAAGGGCAAGGAAGACGAACTAATCCTGGTCTTCGACCTCGGCGGCGGAACGTTCGACGTCTCCCTCCTTGAGGTTGGCAAAGACGAAGACAACTTCTCCACCATCCAGGTCCGCTCCACCGCGGGCGAAAACCACCTCGGCGGCGACGACTGGGACCAGCGCGTTGTTGACTACCTGCTGAACCAGCTCAAGGTCAAGGGCATCGACCTGTCCAAGGACAAGATCGCCCTGCAGCGCCTCCGTGAAGCCTCTGAACAGGCCAAGAAGGAACTCTCTTCCTCCACCAGCACCAACGTCTCCCTCCAGTACCTGTCGGTCACCCCCGACGGTCCGGTCCACCTGGACGAGCAGCTGACCCGCGCCAAGTTCCAGGAACTCACCAAGGACCTGCTGGAGCGCACCAAGAAGCCGTTCCACGACGTCATCAAGGAAGCCGGCATCAAGCTTTCCGAGATCGACCACATCGTCCTCGTTGGCGGATCCACCCGTATGCCGGCTGTCTACGAGCTGGTCAAGGAACTGGCCGGCGGCAAGGAGCCGAACAAGGGCGTTAACCCGGATGAGGTTGTTGCCGTTGGCGCAGCACTCCAGGCCGGTGTTCTGAAGGGCGAGCGCAAGGACGTCCTGCTGATCGACGTCACCCCGCTGTCCCTGGGCATCGAAACCAAGGGTGGCGTGATGACGCACCTGATCGAGCGCAACACCGCAATCCCCACCAAGCGGTCCGAGACCTTCACCACCGCTGACGACAACCAGCCGTCCGTGGCCATCCAGGTCTTCCAGGGCGAGCGCGAGTTCACCCGGGACAACAAGCCGCTTGGCACGTTCGAGCTGACCGGCATCGCGCCGGCTCCGCGCGGCGTCCCGCAGGTCGAGGTCACGTTCGATATCGACGCCAACGGCATCGTCCACGTCTCCGCGAAGGACAAGGGCACCGGCAAGGAACAGTCCATGACCATCACCGGCGGCACCGCGCTCTCCAAGGAAGACATTGAGCGCATGGTTAAGGACGCCGAGGAGCACGCAGCCGAGGACAAGACCCGCCGCGAGGCGACCGACACCCGCAACACCGCAGAGCAGCTCGCGTACTCCGTGGACAAGCTGATCGCCGACAACTCCGACAAGCTGCCCGAAGAGGTCAAGACCGAGGTCCAGGCCGACGTCGACGCCCTCAAGAAGGCCCTCGAGGGCACAGATGACGCAGCCGTGAAGACCGCGTTCGAGAAGCTCCAGGCCTCGCAGTCGAAGCTCGGCGAAGCCATCTACGCCCACGCCGGTTCGCCGGACGGTGCCACCGGTGCCGCAGGTGCCGAAGGCGCCGCTGGTGGCGCTGCTGCCGGCGAGAAGGCGGCTGACGAGGACATCGTCGACGCCGAGATCATCGACGAAGACGAAGCGAAGAAGTAGCCATGCCGCACCACGGTAACGAGGAAGAGCACAACTCATCCGCGAGCCAGGAGCCGGTCATCCGGGACCACCGCAAGGTTGATCCGGTGACTGGGCAGGCACGGCACCCGAAGGGCGAGCAGCCCTCTGACGCGACGGCGGGCGGGTCCCCGGTTGGCAAGTCTGTTGACAGCGACGGCGATGCACTCGCCCAGGCCGAGGAAATCCTCAACGGCATAGAGGTGCCGGCCGAGGAATCGGTGGCACAGGGTGCAGGACACGCTGAAGCTGCAGAGCTGAAGAACGATCTCCTCCGCCTCCAGGCCGAATACGTCAACTACCGCAAGCGTGTTGAGCGCGACCGGGCCGTGGCAGGGGAGATGGCCGTCATCGGCGTCCTGAACTCCCTGCTGCCGGTACTGGACGACGTCGACGCTGCCCGCCAGCACGGTGACCTGACCGACGGCCCGTTCGCCGCGATTGCCACCAAGCTGGAGAACGCGCTGAAGACGTACGGCCTGGTCCGCATTGACGAGACCGGAGTGGAGTTCGATCCCACGATCCACGAGGCCCTCATCCAGCAGCCGGGCGAGGACGTCGAGGTTGACACGGTCAGCCAGGTGCTCCGCTCCGGCTACCGGTCAGGGGACCGCGTGCTCCGCGCAGCACAGGTTATCGTCGCAGTTCCTGCGTAGCATTTACCCCATCGAGATGGCAGTTCGCGGCAGTGATTCGCAAGAACATTGCCGCGAACTGCCATCTCGGCACAGAGATTTGAAAGGAAACGCCATTGGCTAGCCAGGATTGGGTGGACAAGGACTTTTACGCGATCCTTGGTATCGCCAAGGACGCTTCCGACGCCGACATCAAGAAGGCGTACCGGAAACTTGCCCGCCAGCACCACCCGGATACGAACTCGGGTGACGCTGCTTCGGAGAAGAAGTTCAAGGACATCTCCGAGGCCTATTCCGTGCTCTCGGATCCTGACGAGCGCCAGCAGTACGACGCCATCCGGGCCATGGGCGGCGGAGCGCGGTTCGCTCCCGGCGCTCGTACGGCCGGCGGCAACGGCGGGTTCGAGGACATGTTCGGCGGCCTGTTCACCGGCGGTGCGGGGCGCCAGCCCGGTGGATTCAACACGTCCGGCGGCATCCCGCCCGAGTTCGCCGACCTGTTCGGCGGCGGCTTCGGCGGCCAGACCGGATTCCAGCGCCCGCCGCAGAAGGGCGCCGACCGTACGGCGACCACCAGCATTTCCTTCTCCGGGTCCATCCGCGGCACCACCATCGGCCTGCGCGAACCCAGCGGTGACGTCATTGACGTACGCGTTCCCGCCGGCATCAAGGACGGCCAGAAAGTGCGCGTCCGCGGTAAGGGCCAGCCAGGTCCCGCTGGCAACGGCGACCTCATGGTGGCCGTGTCCGTCAAACCCCACGAGTTGTACACGCGCGACGGCGACAACCTCCGCATCCATGTCCCGGTCACCTTCCCGGAAGCTGCTTTGGGCGCCGATATCCAGGTCCCCACCATCGACGGCGAAACCGTCAGGGTCCGCGTTCCGGCCGGTACGCCCTCAGGGCGCACACTCCGGGTCAAGGGCCATGGCGTGAAGACTGCCAAGGTGACCGGCGACCTCCTGGTGACCATCGACGTCGCGGTTCCGAAGAACCTGAACAAGGAAGCCGAAGCAGCCGTGAAGGCCTTTGCCGAAGCCACCGCCGACGCCGATGTCCGTGAAGGCCTGGCCGCCAAGGCCCGGCTCTAAGCAACGGAGCAGACCGTGGACATCAGCGCTGACCAGCCGATCTTCGTGATCTCCGTCGCGGCTGAACTGGCGGATATGCACCCGCAGACGCTCCGGCAGTATGACCGGCTGGGCATTGTTTCGCCCAGCCGGGCGCCCGGGAAGTCGCGCCGCTACTCGCAGCGGGACATCAACATGCTGCGCGAAGTCCAGCGGCTGTCCCACGAAGGCGTCTCGCTCGAAGGCATCAAAAGGATCCTTGAGCTTGAGAACCAGGTGGCCGCGCTGCAGCGCAGGGTGAGCGAGCTGACCGAGGAGCTGGGCCGCCGTCGTGATCCCCTTGATTCGCGGATCTTCGCGGCCGGTGCCGCCGGCGATGTGGTGAGCCTGGCCCGGGGCCAGCGCCCCCGGGCGCGGTCCCAAGCCGTGGTGGTCTGGCGGCCCAGGCCGCTGGGAAATTAGAGTACCCACTACTCGTGACCGGATCGCCCCCAATGGCTTGAATGGAACTTCAGCTAGGTCTCACAGCGCAGGTTCGAGCCTTTGGGGGTTTTCGCGTGTTTGGTTCTTCAGTCGTTATGTTCGCAGGGTCCAGTGTTGGGCTGATCCTGCTTGCCATCGGTCAGGCCGTCGTGGTGGTGTGCGTGTGCTTTGACATGGTGCGGGCGCTGTCCGTGCCAAGGTCGCACCGGCGCTACATTGCCAGCACGGTCTTCCGGACGCTGGCCATTCCCTCCATCATTGCCACCGGCATGAGCGTGCTGATCGACGCGCTGTCCTGGTCCTGGACAGACGTGTGTATGTCGATGTTCGTGCTCGTGGCGATTATTTTCCGGCTGCACCATGACAAGGATGAGGACAGCTGGTGGAAGGGCAAGGGCAAAAAACTTGCCCGCTGGGCCCGGCGGCAGTTCAGTACCGGGACACGCGTGTCGCCGGCCATGGGGTGAGCCGGGACGGGTTCGGGCCCGGCTTTTGATGCTCCGGGCAGAGGGACATTTTCCGCCCCGGGGCCTCTCCCGCGGCGTCCTCTTGTGGTCAAATAGGAGGGTTAGACCGGTTGCCCGAGTCCGACCGCGGCCTCGGCCTAGGGAAGGAAGCACATGACCGATCGTCAGGAACAATCCCCGGTCCCCAACCCCGGAAGCACCGCTACTCCGGATGGCAGGGCCGAGGGCGGGTTGCCCGTTGCCCCCGACAGCGCGACGGCACACGGCAGCGAGAGTGAAAACCCGGCGATCGACGCGCCGCAGCCGAAGGCGCACCGGCCGCGGACGGTCGCGGACTGGTGGCCAAACCAGCTGGACCTCTCCGTGCTCCACGCCCACCACCCGGCGGGCAATCCGCTTGGCCCCTCGTTCAGCTACCGCGAGGAATTCCAGAAGCTCGACGTCGAGGCACTCAAGCAGGACATCATCAAGGTCCTGACCACCTCCCAGGATTGGTGGCCCGCGGACTTCGGCCACTACGGCGGCCTCATGATCAGGTTGAGCTGGCACGCGGCCGGCACCTACCGCGTCCACGATGGCCGCGGCGGCGCCGGGGACGGCAGCCAGCGGTTCGCACCCCTCAACAGCTGGCCGGACAACGCCAACCTCGACAAGGCCCGGCGGCTGCTCTGGCCGGTGAAGCAGAAGTATGGCCAAAAACTTTCCTGGGCCGACCTGCTGGTCCTTGCGGGCAACGTGGCCCTCGAGTCGATGGGATTCAAGACCTTTGGCTTCGCCTTCGGCCGGGAGGACGTGTGGGAGCCCGAGGAGATTTTCTGGGGGCCCGAGGACACGTGGCTCGGCGACGAACGCTACACGGGCGAAGGCAAGATGGCGGATGACGTCGGCGCCACCGAAATGGGCCTGATCTACGTCAACCCCGAGGGGCCGATGGGCAATCCGGACCCAGCTGCAGCCGCAGCCTTCATCCGCGAAACCTTCAAGCGCATGGCGATGAACGATGAGGAGACCGTTGCACTGATCGCCGGCGGCCACACGTTCGGCAAGACCCACGGCGCCGGCAGCGCCGACGACCACGTCGGGCCCGAGCCGGAGGCCGGCGACCTCGAGGCGCAGGGCCTGGGCTGGCTCAGCACCTACGAGAGCGGCAAGGGGGCGGACACCATCACGTCCGGCCTCGAGGTCACCTGGACCGACAAGCCGACCCAGTGGAGCAACCGCTTCTTCGAGATCCTGTTCGCGCACGAGTGGGAGCTCGTCGAGAGCCCTGCCGGTGCCAAGCAATGGGTGGCCAAGGACGGCCCGAAGATCATCCCGGACGCGCACGATCCGGATAAGAAGCACCGGCCCACAATGCTCACCACGGACCTCTCGCTGCGCATCGACCCCACCTATGAGAAGATCTCGCGGCGCTTCCTGGAGAACCCGGACGAGTTCGCGCTCGCGTTCGCCAAGGCCTGGTACAAACTGCTGCACCGCGACATGGGACCCGTCGGCCCCCACCTGCTCGGACCGTGGATCCCTGCACCCCAGCTATGGCAGGACCCCATCCCTGCAGTCGACCACGAGCTGATCGATGAGCAGGCCATTGCCTCGCTCAAAGCACAGCTGCTGGACTCAGGCCTATCTGTCTCCCAGCTGGCCAGCACGGCCTGGGCCGCGGCGTCCACCTTCCGCAAAACGGACAAACGCGGCGGTGCTAACGGGGCACGGATCCGGCTGGAACCCCAGCGCGGGTGGGAGGTCAACGAGCCCGAAAAGTTGGCGGCTGCGCTGCAGGCGATCGAGACGGTGCAGCAGCAGTTCAACTCCGCCCAGACCAACGGCAAGAAGGTCTCGTTGGCAGACCTGATTGTCCTTGGCGGCTGCGCAGCCGTGGAGAAGGCCGCGAAGGATGCCGGGTTCGACGTGACCGTGCCGTTCCGGCCCGGCCGGGCCGATACATCCCAGGACCAGACCGACGTCGACTCCGTCCAGTACCTGCAGCCGCGGGCCGACGGGTTCCGCAACTACGTGCGCCCCGGCGAGAAGCTTCAGCCGGAGACCCTCCTGCTGGACAAGGCGTACCTGCTGGACCTTTCCGCGCCCGAAATGACAGCCCTCATCGGCGGCATGCGTGTCCTCGGCGCCAACGTCGGCGGTTCCAGCCACGGCGTCCTCACCGGCAAGCCCCAGGTCCTGACGAACGATTTCTTCGTCAACCTGCTCTCGCCGGGCACCCGGTGGAAGGCATCGGAGGGGGAGGAGGACGTCTACGAAATCAGGGACGTCACCACGGACGAACTGAAGTGGACCGCCACGCCGGTAGACCTGGTCTTCGGCTCCAATTCCCAGCTCCGTGCGCTGTCCGAGGTTTATGCGAGTGACGACGCCAGGGAGAAGTTCGTCAACGACTTCGTGGCTGCCTGGGCCAAGGTCATGGAGCTCGACCGCTTCGACCTGAGCTGAGCCGGGTTACCCAGTCCGGGCCGGCGGGATATCCCGCCGGCCCGGACTGGCTTAACTATTGATGCTGGCTGAGGCCTCGGTCCGGGCGGGAACCCGCTTGTCGAAGATCGTGGCGCCAACCTCCTGCTCGGCCTGGTTATCGATGCCCAGATCGATGCCCTTGCGGTCGCGGATCACCAGCACTGCGCCCGTCGAGACCAGCGCAACGATCAGCAGGTAGGCCGAGACGGACATGGTTGTTCCGGTGGCCTGGACCAATGCCGTGGCGATGGTTGGCGCAAAAGCGCCGCCGATGATCGCGCCCACGGCGTAGGAGATGGCCACCCCGGAGAACCGGATGGAGGCCGGGAACAGCTCGCTGTAGAGCGCGGCCTGCGGTCCGTAAGTGAGTCCAAGCCCGACGCTGAACAGCGCCAGGCCCAAAAGCATGGCCCAGATGTTGCCGGTGTTGATCAGCCAGAACAGCGGGAAGAGCGTGAGTATCAGGACGGCATAACCGATGAGGTAGGTCTTCTTGCGGCCCAGGCTGTCCGCCAGGTAGCCGGAGATCAGTGTGAAGACGAACCAGAGCGCGGCGGAGGCCGTGACCGCCAGGAGCACTTCGGTACGGTCCATGGCCAGCCCCTTGGGAGCAGTGGCGTAGCTGAGGATGTAGCCGCCGGTGGTCATGTAGCCGGCGGCATTGTTGCCGGCGAAAACCAGTGCCGCGAGGATCACGAGCAGCCAGTGCTTCTTGAACAGTTCAACGATCGGGACGCGGGTCTGCTGTTTCCGGTCGGCAATTTCCTCAAATACCGGGCTCTCCTCCACGCTCCTGCGGACCACAAAGCCTACGATGATCAGCACAAAGCTGAGCAGGAACGGGATACGCCAGCCCCACTCAACAAACGCCTCGCCCGGGGAGATGACCCCGGACATCAGGCTGAGGACGCCGGAGGCAAGGAGCATGCCCAGGGGGACGCCGAGCTGCGGGAATGAGCCGAACAGGCCGCGCCTGGTCTTGGGAGCGTGCTCCACGGCCATCAGGACGGCGCCGCCCCATTCGCCGCCTGCGGAGATGCCCTGCAGGATGCGCAGCAGGAGCAGCAGGACAGGAGCGGCAAGGCCAGCAGTCTCATACGTCGGCAGGACGCCGATCAACGTGGTGGCGGCCCCCATGAGGATCAGGGTGAGGACCAGCATGGCCCGGCGTCCCAGCCTGTCGCCGAAGTGCCCCGAAAGGAAGGCGCCGAGTGGCCTGAAAAGGAAGCTCAGGCCAACCGAGGCGAAGGAAATCAGCAGGGCAATGTCGTTGCCCGCGGGTTCGAAGAAGAGCTTGGCGAAGACCAGGCCGGCGGCGTTGGCATAGATGAAGAAGTCGTACCACTCGACGGTGGTTCCGATGATCGTGGCAAACGCGACGCGGCGGTTTTCCCGCGCCGAATTGCGCTGTTGATGCGACAGGGCGCTCATGGTTCTCATTTCCTGCGGGCACAACGGTGTGGTCCGCGTGTGGGGGTGTTTGTTGAGTGCGGCCTGGAAGTCAGTCCGCGTAAGGGTCGGCGAGGCCGATGTATTGGGTGGTGGTGTATTCGGCGATGCCCTCTGATCCGCCTTCGCGGCCGAGGCCTGATTGCTTCACCCCGCCGAAGGGGGCTGCGGCGTTGGAGATGACACCGGCGTTGAAGCCGACCATGCCGAATTCGATCTGCTCGGCCACGCGCAGGAGCCGGTTGAAGTCCCGGCTGTAGAGGTAGGAGGCGAGGCCGTATTCGCTGTTGTTGGCGAGACGGATGGCGTCCTCCTCGGTGGTGAAGGTGGTGACCGGGGCGACGGGGCCGAAGATTTCCTGGCCGAGGATGGAGGCGTCGTTGGGCACGTTGGCGAGGACGGTGGGCGGGTAGAAGTAGCCCGCGCCGTCCGGGAGTGTGCCGCCGGTGACGGCGGTTGCGCCGGCGTCGACGGCGGCGCTCACCAGGGCGTGCACGTCGTCGCGGGCTCCTGCGTCGATGAGCGGTCCGACCTGGGTGGCGGGGTCGGTGCCGCGGCCCGTGGTGAGGGCGCCCATGGCGGCGGCGAACTTGGCGGTGAATTCGGTGGCGATGGTTTCGTGGACGAGGAAGCGGTTGGCGGCGGTGCAGGCTTCGCCCATGTTCCGCATTTTCGCGGCCATGGCGCCATCGACGGCTTTGTCCAGGTCGGCGTCTTCGAAGACGATGAACGGGGCGTTGCCGCCGAGCTCCATGGAGGTGCGGAGCACGTTCTGCGCGGCGTCGGCCATGAGGCGTTTGCCCACGGGGGTGGAGCCGGTGAAGGAGACTTTCCGCAGGCGGGAGTCCTTCAAAAGGGGCCCCGAGATCCCCGAGGCGCTGGCGGAAGAGACCACGTTCAGGACGCCGGCGGGCAGGCCGGCGTCGAGCATGGTCTGCGCGAAGTACTGGGCGGTGAGCGGGGTGAGTTTGGCGGGTTTGAGGACCATGGTGCAGCCGGCGGCGACGGCGGGGGCGACCTTGCGGGTGGCCATCGCGAGCGGGAAGTTCCAGGGTGTGATGAGCAGGCAGGGGCCGACGGGTTTGTGCTGGACGAGGATCTTGTTTTTGCCCTCGGGGGTGGTGAGGTAGCGGCCGTAGTCACGGACGGTTTCTTCGGAGAACCAGCGCAGGAACTCGGCACCGTAGGTGACTTCGCCGCGGGCTTCGGCCACGGGTTTGCCCATCTCCAGGGTCATGAGCAGGGCGAAGTCCTCTGCCCGTTCGGTGACCAGGTCAAAGGCGCGGCGCAGGATCTCGGCCCTTTCGCGCGGTGGGGTGCGCGCCCAGGACGCCTGGACAGCATCGGCGGCGTCGAGCGCTGCGACGGCGTCCGCGCTGGTGGCGGAGGCGAGGGTGGCGAGCACCTCGCCGGTGGCGGGGTCGTGCACGTCGAACGTGCCGCCGTCGGACGCGTCCACCCACTGCCCGCCGATCAGCAGGCCGGTAGGGACCGAGGCGAGCAGCGCAGCTTCGCGCTCCGGCGAGATGACCGGCAGAAGGGCAGGGGGCAGCGCAGAAGTAACTGTCATGATGTTCCTCAAAGGTTCGGGTTTCGACAAGCTCAACCACCGGATTGGGGGTGTTTGTTTAGTAGCTGGCTTTGGTTTCGGCTGGCTCTACTACCGGGATGAACGCTGCCGCGAGGGCTTCAGAGCCGCGGGCCAGGAGGGCGACGTCGGCGCCTACGAGCACAAACGATGCCCCGGCGGACAGGTAGCTGCGGGCGGTATCGGGGTTGAAGGCGTTCACTCCCGCCGGTTTCCCGGCCGCCGTGGCTGCCTTGAGGCAGTGTTCGACGGCGGCACGCACGTCCGGGTGTTCCTGCTGTCCCAGCACGCCCATGGAGGCGGCGAGGTCCGAGGGTCCCAGGAAGATCGCGTCCACTCCGTCCACGGCCAGGATCTCCTCGACGGCTTCGACAGCAGCCGTCGATTCGATCTGGACCGTGACGCTGACGGTTTCGCCGGCCCGCGCGAGGTAGTCCGGGATCCTGTTCCAGCGCGAGGCCCGGGCCAGGGCTGAGCCCACGCCACGGACCCCGTGCGGCGGGTAGCGGGTGGCGGCGACGGCGGCCTCGGCCTCGGCCGCCGAGTTCACCATGGGGATCAGCAGGTTCTGCACGCCGAGGTCCAGGTACTGCTTGATCAGCACGGTGTCGTTGACCGGCGGCCGGACCAGGACCTGGACGGGGTAGCCGTGGACGGCCTGGAGCTGGGCGAGGATGGATTCGAGGCCGTTGGGGCTGTGTTCGGCGTCGATCAGGAGCCAGTCCAGGCCGGACCCGGCACAGAGTTCGGCGATCAGCGGGCTGCCGGAGCAGACCCACATTCCGGCCAGCGGACGGTCCGTCTCCGCTAACGCCTTCCGGAACGTGTCCTCTACTCGAAGCGGCATGTCACAACCCCCAGGGGTCCGTAGTCGGCGTGGACGGTGTCGCCCTTGTAGACCCACAGCGGGCGGGTGAAGGACCCGGCGAGGATGATGTCGCCGGCCTTCATCGAGTCCCCGTGCGCGGCGATCTTGTTCGCGAGCCAGTGCACCCCGTTGGCCGGGTGGTCCAGGACCCCGGCGGCGACGCCGGTTTCCTCGACCGTCTGGTTCTTGTACAGAATGGCCGCGACCCAGCGGAGGTCCACGGCGTCGGGCTTTACGGGGTTGCCGCCGATCACCATGGCGCCCATCGCTGCGTTGTCCGCGATGGTGTCCACGATAGTCCGGCCCTCCATTTCGATCCGGGAGTCCAGGATCTCGAGGGCCGGAACGACGTAGTCGGTGGCGTTGAGGACATCGAAGATGGTGCAGCCGGGACCCTTGAGCCCGGACTTCAACACGAACGCGAGCTCCACCTCCACCCGCGGGTGGGTGTACTGGTCCCACTGCACCGAACAGCCGGTGTCCAGCACCATGTCATCAAAAATGGCGCCGTAATCAGGCTCGGTGATGCCCGTGGCAGCCTGCATGGCCCTTGACGTGAGGCCGATCTTCCGGCCCACCAGCGTGCGCCCGGCGTCCTGGTTCCGCTGCCGCCACAACTGCTGCACGGCATAGGAGTCCTCCACGGTCATGTCCGGGTAGCGGGCCGTGAGGCGGGGGACCGGCGTGCGGGTCCGGGCGGCCGCCAGGAGTTCGTCGGCGATGGCCTCAATCGTCTTCGCGTCCAGCATGGCTACAGCTGCGCCCCGAGCTTGAAGCCCGTCCGGTCTCCTTCGGGGGCACCGTCTTTGCGGGTGTAGGAGAAGCCGTCGGCACCCACGGTGACCGCCATTTCGCTCTTTTCCTCACGCACGACGACGGGTTGCGGGTTGCCGTCGAGGTCCAGGACGAGGGAGGCCTCGGTGTACCAGGACGGGACCACGGGGTTGCCCCACCAGTCGCGGCGCTGGTTGTCGTGGACGTCCCAGGTGACCACGGGGTTGTCGGGGTCGCCGGTGTAGTAGTCCTGGGTGTAGATCTCGATGCGGTGGCCGTCCGGGTCCAGGATGTAGAGGTAGAACGCGTTGGACACGCCGTGCCGTCCGGGGCCGCGTTCGATCCGGTCACTGATGCGCAGGGCGCCCATTTTGTCGCAGATCTGGATGATGTTGTGCTTCTCGTGCGTGGCGAACGCGACGTGGTGCATGCGCGGGCCGTTGCCGCCGGTCAGGGCGGTGTCGTGCACGGTCTGCTTGCGGTGCATCCAGACCGCGTACGTGACGCCGTCGGAGTCTTGGATGTCCTCGGAGACGCGGAAGCCGAGGTCCTCGAGGTACTTGCGGCCGCGCGGCACGTCCGGGGTGACCTGGTTGAAGTGGTCCAGGCGGACCAGCTCACCGGCGCTGTAGAGGTCGTAGCGCTGGGTGAGGCGTTCCACGTGCTCCACGTCGTAGAAGAACTCGTAAGGGAAGCCCAGCGGGTCCTCGACGCGGACGGAATCGCCGATGCCCTTGGTGAAGCCTTCCTTGCGGCGCTCTACCCGGCAGCCCAGTTCCTTGTAGTAGGCCTCGGCGGCGTCCACCTCGGCGGGGGACTTCACTCGGTAGGCGAAGGCGGCGACGGCGGCGATGGGTCCCTTGCGGAGCACCAGGTTGTGGTGGATGAACTCCTCGAGGGAGCGCAGGTAGATGTTGTTCTCATCTTCCTCGGTGACGTGCAGGCCCAGGAGGTCCACGTAGAACTCGCGGGACTTGGCGAGGTCGGTGACCACGATTTCCATGTAGGCGCAGCGGACGATGTCCGGAGCCGGGACGGTGGGTGTGGGGATGAAGTTTGTCATGGTGATTCTCTCTCTGCGTTGAGGGGGTAAGCGCGCTGTTAGGCGCCGAATTTGGGGGTGTGGACGGTACCGAGGGTGATGTGCACGGCCTGCTGGTCGGTGTAGAAGTCGATGGAGCGGTAGCCGCCCTCGTGGCCCAGGCCGGAGGATTTAACACCGCCGAACGGGGTGCGGAGGTCGCGGACGTTGTGGCTGTTCAGCCACACCATGCCGGCCTCGACGTTCTGGGAGAAGTTGTGGGCGCGGGTCAGGTTCTGGGTCCAGATGTAGGCTGCGAGCCCGTACTTGGTGTTGTTTGCCAGGGCCAGCGCTTCGTCGTCGTTCTCGAACGGGGTGATGGCGACGACGGGGCCGAAGATTTCCTCCTGGAAGATCCGGGCGTCGGGGGCGACGTCGGCGAATACGGTGGGTGCGATGTAGTTCCCTTCGGGGAGGTGCTCGGGGCGGCCGCCGCCGGCGAGGAGCCGGCCTTCGGTTTTGCCGATTTCCACGTAGGAGGCCACCTTCGCGTAGTGCTCGGGGTGGACCAGGGCACCCACTTCGGTCTTGGGATCGTGAGGATCGCCCACCACGATGTTTTTGGCCCGGGCGGCGTACTTGTCGCAGAATTCGTCGTAGATGGCGCGTTCGACGAGGATGCGGGAGCCGGCGGTGCAGCGTTCCCCGTTAAGGGAGAAGACCCCGAACAGGGCGGAGTCGATCGCGGCGTCGAGGTCGGCGTCGGCGAACACCACGCAGGGTGACTTGCCGCCGAGTTCCATGGACAGGCCCTTGAGGTTGGCTGCGGCGTTGCGGAAGATCGTCTGGCCGGTGGTGGTTTCGCCGGTGAAGGAGATCAGCGGGACGTCAGGGTGCTTGACGAGGGCGTCGCCGGCTTCCTCGCCGAGGCCGTTGACCAGATTGAACACACCGTCAGGCAAGCCGGCGTCCTTGAAGATCTGCGCCCACAGCGAGGCGGAAAGCGGGGTGAACTCGGCCGGCTTGAGGACCACGGTGTTGCCGGTGGCCAGGGCCGGTGCGAGCTTCCAGGACTCCAGCATGAACGGGGTGTTCCACGGCGTGATGAGGCCGGCGACGCCGATCGGCTTGCGGTTGACGTAGTTGATCTGGGCGCCGGGGACCTTCATGGCGTCGTCGAACTGGGCCACGATCAGGTCCGCGAAGAAGCGGAAGTTCTCGGCCGCGCGGAGGGCCTGGCCCTTGGCCTGGGTGATCGGCAGGCCGGTATCGAAGGTTTCGAGTTCGGCCAGGCGGGCTTCCTGGGCCTCGACGGCGTCGGCGATCCTGTTCAGGACGCGGGCACGTTCGCGCGGCTTCATCCTCGGCCATGGTCCGCTCGTGAACGCTTCGCGGGCCGCGGCGACGGCGAGGTCGATGTCTTCTTTCTGGCCGGCCGCTGCGGTGGCGTAATTCTGGTTGGAGACCGGGTCCAGGACATCGAACGTCGCCCCGTTCACGGAATCAACGAACTGGCCGTTGATGTAGTGCTGGATGTGGGTGGGCAGGTCCTGCGGCACGTAGTGGCTGGTGGTTACCGGAGCAGTGAACGTCATTGTTGGTTCCTTACTTCTGTGGTTCTAGCGGATGGTTGTGGGGGCCTGCGCCAGGTAGGCCTCAAGGGTGGCGGCGCGGTGGTGGCGGGCGAATTTTTCAATCTCTTCCGCGCCGGCGCCGGTCTCGATGAGCCGGAGCAGTGCCTCGTGTTCGTCCACGGACGCGTGGGCGCGGCCGGGTACAAATCGGAACGTGGAGGCCCGCAGAGAAGCGAGCCGGTTCCAGCCCCGGTGCACGAGGTCCAGGATGTGCGGGTTGGGGCAATGTTCAAACAGGACGCTGTGGAAGTCCTGGTTGAGCCGGGTGAACTTGACGGGGTCGAAGTGCTGCAGGCATTCGCGCATGTCCTCGTTCACAGCGCGTGCCCGGGCAATGTCCGGCCCGCCGATCAGCGGTGCGGACAGCGCGGTGGCGGCGCCCTCCACGATGCTCAGGGTCTGCATGGTGTAGAGGTACTCGGTGGGGTCGATCCCGGAGACAGTGGCGCCGACGTTCCGTTCGAACTTCACCAGTCCTTCGGCCTCCAGCCGGCGGATGGCTTCCCGGACAGGGACCACGCTGACGCCCAGGTCCTTGGCGATGGCGGCCAGGACCAGCCGGTAGCCGGGGGAGTAGGACCCGTCCACGATGCGGGCCTTCACAGCCGTGTATGCCTGCTCGGCCTTGCTGGTGGTGGCAGCCGTTGCTGTTTTAGTCATCGGACGGGTCCTTTTCCCACTGCTCATACTTGGCGCGCCACTCGGCGTTCATCGGGAAGAGGCCGTCCACGCCGTGGCCTTCCTTGACCATCTGGAAAATGAATTCCTCTTCGCGTTCCTGGGCGATGCAGTCGTCCGCCAGTTCCGCTGCGAGTGCCGGCGGGATCACCAGGATGCCGTCGGCGTCGGCCACGATGATGTCCCCCGGCTGCACGGTGGCCCCGCCGCAAGCGATGGTGATGTCAGTGTCCCAGGGAACGTGGCGGCGGCCGAGCACGGCCGGATGCGGGTTGGCGAAGTACGTGGGCATGTCCAGTTCCGCCACGGCGGTGTAGTCCCGCACGCCGCCGTCGGTAATGATGGCCGCGGCGCCGCGCACTTGGGCGCGCAGCGCGAGGACATCGCCCAAGGTGCCTGTGCCCTTTTCGCCGCGGGCCTCCATAACCAGGACTTCGCCCTCGTTTACGGATTCGATGGCGCGTTTCTGGGCATTGAAGCCGCCGCCGTGGGTCTTGAACAGGTCCTCACGGTTGGGCACGTAGCGCAGGGTCCGGGCGAGCCCGACGACCCGCCGGTCCGCGCGGGTGGCCTGCAGTCCGTCGATGCTGACGTTGTTCAGGCCGCGCTTGCGCAGCTGGGAAGACAGCGTGGCGGTGGCGACGCTTTCGAGCTTTTTCTTCAATTCCGGCGTCAGGACGGATTCGACGGCGGCACCCGCCACCGCGCCCAGCCCGGCGGCCTCGCGCGAACCGTACGCCTCCTCGCGCTGGGTGTCATCGGTCTTGGGCAGGGCACCAAAGTCAGCGAACGCCGTCGTGCCTTCCACGACGGACGTGGACAAACGGCCGCTGCTGAAGTCACCGGCGGTGACCTCAACCTCGACGACGTCGCCGGGCTTGGCGACGGAGGCGCCGGCCGGGGTGCCGGTGAGGATGATGTCGCCCTCTTCGAGGGTGAGCAGCTGGGAGAGGTCCGCGACGAGCCGGGCGAACGGGAAGAGGAGATCCTCGGTGGTGTCGTCCTGGACCAGGTCGCCGTTGTGCCAGGTGCGGATCCGAAGGCTGGCGGGGTCCACGGTGTCAGCGGCGATCAGTCCCGGGCCGATCGGGGTGAAGCCGTCGCCACCCTTGGAGCGGACGTTGGAGCCCTTGTCCGCGTAGCGGAGGTCGTAGACGCCGAGGTCGTTGCTGGCCGTGACCCACTCGACATGGCTCCACGCGTCCTCGATGCCTACCCGGCGGGCAGGCTTGCCAATGATCAGGGCGATCTCGCCCTCATAGCCCAGCAGCTCGCAGCCGGCCGGCCGTTCCACCGTGGACGGCGCTTCCGCCGAGCCGATTGCCAGCGACGACGACGGCTTCAGGAAGTAGGAGGGCTGCTCCGGCGTGCGGCCGCGCTGGGCGGCCCGGCTGGGGTAGTTGATGTGCACCGCGATGACCTTGCGGGCCGCGGCCAGGGTGTGGTCGGTGACCTGTTCCAAGAGTTCTCCTCATCGAGTACGAAATCGTATACGATGACTATGCACCCTCGAATCGGATCCGTCAAGGACCTGTTTGTGAAGTCCTGCAGGCTAGTGGAGTTGCTCGCTGATCCGCTGCGCAGCCTCCAGGAGTGAGCTTGCAACCTGCTCGGGGGGCAGTTGGGCGCTGGGGTAAACCGCCGCGATGGCGGCGGGCTGCAGCCCCTGCCGCAGCCGCAGCGGGACGGCCACGCCCGTCACGCCCGGCAGGACCTCGTGGTGGCTGACGGCAAATCCCTGCTCGTGCACCGATGCCACTTCCGGCCGCCGCGGCCGCCCCGGAGAAATCGCATGCCACTGCGAATCATCCAGGATCGCCTGGATGGCCAACCCCGGCGCGCCGGCGTGCAAGGGATGCCGGGTGCCGGGACGCTGTGCGACGGCGGCGCTGTGCCGCGGTTCCACGCTGGTCAGCGTGGTGCAGTCCCCACGGTCCAGAACCACCAGGAAAGCAGTAATGCCAAGCCCGTTGGCGAGGGATGTCAGCTCCGGCAGCGCTGCCGTCTGCAGGTCGCGGGCAACGCCGCGGGCCAGCGTGGCCAATCCGGTTCCCAGAACCAGGCCCCCGGTGCTGTCCCGGGCGACGAGTCCGTGGTCCTCCAGGGTTCGCAGGATCCGGTAGGCGACTGAGCGATGGACGCCCAGCCGGTCCGAGACCTCGCCAATGCTGAGCGCAGCCGTTTCCTCGCTCAGGATTTCCAGCATCCTGATCCCGCGCGAGAGGGTCTGGGAATGGGCCGGTGCTGTCTTCTCGCCCGAAGGTGCTGCGCTTGCCATAGTGGTCTTCCGCTCCGTCGTTCCGTCATGCCGCCAACGAGCCTATCTGTGCCTGGGGTCACAAAAAGTTTGCGTTTGCTCTTGGCGGCACCTATAGTCAGTGCTGTAAATTCTATATTAGAACATGGTGTTCTAATATCGAACACGACACGACGGCGTCAGCCATACAACGAAGTGAGGAAGCCCGTGCATTTCCACCACCACGGCTACGTATCAGGAGACCCACGGGTCCAGCCGGTTGACGGCGTCGGCGTTAACCGCCCGGCGGACCTCCCGGACGAGGTTGACGTGCTCATCGTTGGCACCGGCCCCGCGGGCATGCTCGCCGCGGCCCAACTGTCCCAGTTCCCGGACATCACCACCCGCATTGTGGAGCGCCGGCCCGGCCGGCTCGCCATTGGCCAGGCCGACGGCATCCAGGCCCGCAGCGTGGAGACGTTCCAGGCGTTCGGCTTCGCGGAGCGGATCATCGCCGAGGCCTACCGCATCACCGAGATGGCGTTCTGGAAGCCCGACCCGGCCCAGCCCTCGAACATCGTCCGGGCAGCCCGCACCCTCGATGACCCGCACGGCATCAGCGAATTCCCGCACTTGATCGTCAATCAGGCCCGCGTGCTCGACTACTTCGCGGAGTTCATGGCCAACGCGCCAACACGCATGACACCTGATTACGGCTACGACTTCCAGGGCCTTGAAGTCACCGGTGACGGCGACTATCCGGTCACCGTGAAGCTCGTGCATACCGCAGGCCCGCACGAAGGCCAGGAACGAGTTGTTAAGGCAAACTACGTGGTGGGTGCCGACGGTGCGCGCAGCAAAGTGCGCGATGCGATCGGCTGCCACATGGCTGGCGACAAAGCCAACCACGCCTGGGGCGTCATGGACGTCCTGGCCTCCACCGACTTCCCGGACATCCGCCTCAAGTGCGCCATCCAATCGCACGACGGCGGCTCCATCCTGCTGATCCCGCGCGAGGGCGGGCACCTCTTCCGAATGTACGTGGACCTCGGTGTGGTCCCCGACGACGACAACGGCCACGTGCGCAAGACCACCATTGAGCAGATCATCGCCAAAGCCAACCAGATCATGAGCCCCTACACGCTGGACGTGCGCAACGTCGCCTGGCACAGCGTCTACGAGGTAGGCCACCGCCTCACGGACCGCTTCGACGACGTCCTGCCGGAGGACCTGGGAACCCGCACGCCGCGGGTGTTCATCACCGGCGACGCGTGCCACACGCACAGCGCCAAGGCCGGCCAGGGCATGAACGTCTCCATGCAGGACGGCTTCAACCTCGGCTGGAAGCTTGGCCACGTGCTCGAAGGCCGCAGCCCCGAGAGCCTGCTCGCCACCTACTCGGCCGAACGCCAGGTAGTTGCCAAGAACCTCATCGACTTCGACAAAGTCTGGTCCACCATGATGGCCAAGAAGCCCGAGGAATTCGAGAGCCCCTCCGAACTCGAGGACTTCTATGTCCGGACGGCAGAGTTTCCAGCGGGCTTTATGACCGAATACACGCCCTCCATGATCGTGGCCGAGGCAAAGCACCAGGGCCTCGCCGCCGGGTTCCCGATCGGAAAGCGCTTCAAGTCTGCGCCGGTGCGGCGCGTCTGCGACACCAACCCGGTCCAGCTGGGCCACCAGGCAACAGCGGACGGCCGCTGGCGCATCTACGTTTTCGCCGACCCGGCGGTGGCGGGTGCCCCGTCGCCCACCACGGACTTCGCCGGGTGGCTCGCGACCTCGCCGGACTCACCGCTGGCCGCGACGCCGTCGGGCGCTGATCTTGACGCATGGTTCGACGTGAAGGTGATCTACCAGCAGGACCACACCATCGTGGACATCGGTGCCGTGCCGGCCGTGTTCAAACCCGAGGTGGGGCCGTTCAAACTCCCGTACCTGGAGAAGGTCTACGGCACCGATCCGGACCACGACATTTTCGAGCTGCGCGGCCTTGACCGCGGCGGTGTAGTGGTGGTGGTCCGCCCGGACCAGTACGTCGCCAACGTCCTGCCATTGACCGCCACCGCGGAGCTCGCCGCCTTCTTCGAACACCTGCTGCCGGCCGCGCAGACCAAGGGGGCCTGACCGCGGAACGGGGCCCCGGACCGGGCCCCGTTCAGGCTGCGTGCACTAGCATGAGATTTCATGGCTGAAGAAGAGGACACGCGGCGTACGGCAGACGGAGCATCCCCGAAAGCGTTGATTCCACGAAGTCAGCTTGGCGGAACAGACCGCAGGCGCAGCGGCCAGGTATTCGAAAACCGCCCGCCGGTTTCGAGCCAGGAACTGAGCCGCGGACCAGCTGAACTGATCGAAGAGCGCAAGCCCAAGGTCAACTGGCGCGTCTTCATCATCGCTTCAGCCATTATCGTTGCTTTCTCGGTCTGGGCGATGCTGGTGCCCATGGGCGCGCAGGCCACCATGAAGACAGTGGTGGCCTGGATCGCGGAGAACCTCGGCTGGTTCTACGTCCTCACCGTCACCGTGGTGATCGGTTTTGTGCTGTGGGTGGCCCTGTCCAAGGAAGGCTCAGTCCGCCTGGGGCCGGACCACTCCCGGCCGCAGTACAAGCTCTTCACCTGGGTGGCCATGCTGTTCGCCGCCGGCGTCGGCATCGACATGCTTTTCTACTCGGTGACAGGACCCATCACCCAGTACATGATGCCGCCGGTGGGCGCAGGCCAGACCCCGGCCGCAGCCCAGGACGCCGTGGTGTGGACCATGTTCCACTACGGCGTGGCCGGCTGGGCCATGTATGCGCTGCTCGGCATGGCCATGGGGTACTTCGCGTACCGGTGGGGCATGCCGCTGTCCATCCGCGCGGCCCTGTATCCGCTGCTGGGCAAACGCGTCCGGGGCGGCATCGGCGATGCGATCGACATCGTCGCCCTGGTGGGCACTGTCTTCGGCGTGGCCACGTCCATGGGGATCGGCGTGGTCCTGCTGAACGTGGGCTTCGCCATCCTCTTCGGCCTGGAGCAGGGCCTGGCGCTGCAGATCGCCCTGGTGATTGTCGCCGTCGTACTCACCATCGCCGCGTGCACCTCCGGCGTTGACAAAGGAATCCGCTGGATCGCGGAGCTGAACATCTGGAGTGCCGCGGCCATGCTGCTGTATATCCTGGTGACCGGCCAGACCTCGTTCCTGCTGAACTCCCTGGTGGAGAACGTCGGCCGCTTCGTCTTCACCCTGCCTGACCGTACCCTCCAGACCTTTGCCTATGAGGACGGCGGTTCGGAGTGGATGGCCGGCTGGACCCTGTTCTTCTGGGCCTTCTGGCTGGCCTGGGGCCCGTTCGTGGGCCTGTTCCTGGCACGCATCTCGCGTGGGCGGACCCTGCGCGAGTTCGTCATCGCGGCCATCACTGCCCCGGTGCTCTGCGACTTCCTGATTGTGAGCATCTTCGGGAACAGTGCCATGCACGAGGTCCTGAACGGGAACACTGAGTTCGCCCAGCTGGCCATCGACAGCCCGGAACAGGGCTGGTATGCCCTGCTGGAGATGTTCCCGGGCGCCTCGTTCCTGATCGGGTTGGGCACGTTGTCCGGCCTGCTGTTCTATCTCACCAGCGCCAACTCCGGCGCCATGGTGATGTCCAACTTCTCCTCCTCCATCCCGGATCCGTCCCAGGACGGGGCCAAGTGGCTGCGCATCTTCTGGGCGATACTCACCGCGGTGCTGACCATCGCGATGCTGGTGGCCGGCGGCGTGACCACCATGGAGTACGCCACGCTGATCTTCGCCCTGCCGGTGACGGTCATCGCGTGGCTGGTGATGGCCTCCTTCTCCAAAGCGCTGCGGATGGAACGGGCAGAACGTGAGGGCCAGGTGCTGCGAAGGCAGGCGACGGCGGCGCATGGCGGCATGGTGCCGGAACGCACCTGGCGCCAGCGGCTGGCCGGGATGCGCTCCTACCCGTCGAAGAAGCAGGTGGCGCTGTTTATGGAACGCACGGTGCAACCAGCGCTGGCCGACGTGCTCAGGGAGTTCACCAAGCAGGGCTACCAGGCCACCCTGGACATCGTCGCGAACGAAGACACCGCCATCTCCAGCTACGCGCTGGTGGTCACCATCCCGGACCACCGCGACTTCCACTACACAGTCCAGGCAGTGGAAGCCCCGGTGCCGATGTTCGGCGGGCGGATGTCCCGCGAAACCGACGTCTACTACCGCGTGGAGGTCTTTGCGCTGACCGGCTCCGAAGGCTACGACCTGATGGGCGTGACCCACCAGCAAATCATCGACGACGTCCTGGACCGCTACGAGGCCCACCTGGGCTTCCTGACCTACTCGAGCCAGCACGACTACGCTTCGGTGCTCACGCCGCCGATGCCGCCCGCCACCGGGTCCATCACCCAGGTAAAGCCTGCGGCCGGAACGCCGGCGGAAGACGGCGACAGCGCGGGCCGGCCAGCCAGGGAGTGACGCCGGCGCTCAGCTGCTGAGCGCCCGGGCGGTCCGATGGTCGGCGGCGGGGTAGACGCCCAGGATGCGCACTTCGGTGGTGAAGAAATCCAGCTCCTCGAGGGCCAGCCGCAGCGGCAGGTCCTCGGGGTGGCCCTCCACATCCACCATGAACATGGTGGCGGCAAACTCGTCACCCACCATGTAGCTCTCCAGCCGGGTCATGTTCACGCCGTTCGTGGCGAACCCGCCCAGCGCCTTGAACAGCGCCGAAGGGACGTTCCTGACGCGGAACACAAAGCTGGTCACCGCCGGTCCGGGCAGGTCTTCCCGGGTGGGCAATTCCTTTTCCCGCGCCAGGACCACAAAACGGGTGGTGTTAGACGGGTCGTCCTCGACCCGCGACGCCAGCACCTCGAGGCCGTAGATCTCGGCCGCGAGCGGGGGAGCGAGGGACAGCTTGGTGGGATCGTTCCACTCCCGGACCTCCCGGGCGGATCCGGCGGTGTCCCCGGCAATGACTGGACGCAGCCCGGCCTCCCGGATCAGGCGGCGGCACTGGCCCAGGGCGTGGATGTGGCTGTGGACCTCGGTAGCCCCTTCGATGGTGCTGCCCGGGATTCCCAGCAGGTCGAAGTGGATGGGCAGGAAGAACTCGCCCACGATCTGCAGGTGCGACTGGGGGAGCAGGATGTGGATGTCCGCCACCCGGCCGGCGATCGAGTTCTCGATCGGAATCATCGCCAGTTCGGCTTCACCGCTGGAGACCAGCTCAAAGGCGTCCTCGAAGCTGGCGCAGGGAACACTTTCCAGCTGGGGGAACATCTGCATGCACGCGATATTGGAGTTGGCGCCGGGCTCACCCTGGTACGCAATTTTCTGGGCCATGGTCCGTATGGTTTCACGCCCGGCGCCCAGGCGCCCAACTGAGTAGCGCGGACTGTCGTTCTGTGGGTTCAAATCGACAGTCCGCGCTGCTCCGTTTCGGGATTTAGCCGTTGATGACCTGGGGGACGCCGAGGGCCTTTAGGCCTTCGACGCCGAATTCCAGGCCGTAGCCGGACTGCTTGGCCCCGCCGAAGGGGACGCGCGGGTCCACGGCGCCGTGTTTGTTGATCCAGACGCTGCCGGCCTCCAGGCGGGCGGCGACCTTGCGGGCGGCCGGAAGGTCGGCAGACCAGACAGAGGCGCCGAGGCCGACGTCGAGCCCGTTGGCCTTCTCCACTGCTTCATCGACAGTGCTGTAGCGGATGATGGGCAGGACAGGGCCGAACTGTTCCTCGGACACGAGCGGGTTGTCGTTGGCGATGTCCGCTACCAGGGTGGTGGGGTAGAAGAAGCCGGGCTGGCCGGCGTCGGGGTTGCCGCCGAGCAGGATCCGGGCGCCGGACTCGCGGGCTGCTTCCACGAGCCCGGCCACGATGTTGTACTGGGCCTTGTTCTGCAGCGGGCCGAGGACGTTGTTCTCGTCCAGCCCCACGCCCATGGGCATGGCGGCGGCAACGGCGGTGAGTTCCTCGCAGACGGCGTCGTAGATGTCGGTGTGGACGTAGAGGCGTTTGAGGGCCGCACACGTCTGGCCGGTGTTGATGAAGGCGCCCCAGAACAGGTCCTGGGCGATGGCTTTGGGGTCCGCGTCGGGCAGGACGATGCCGGCGTCGTTGCCGCCGAGTTCCAGGGTGAGCCGCTTGACGGTGCCGGCGGAGGATTTGATGATGGCCTTGCCCGTGGCGGTGGAGCCGGTGAACATGATCTTGCCGATCGCAGGGTGCTCGGCGAGGCGGGCGCCGACGTCGCGGCCGCCGGACACCACCGTGAGGAGGCCTTCGGGGAGCTCCTCGTTGAGGACCTTGACCAGCGCCAGGACGGACAGCGGCGTGTATTCGGAGGGCTTGACCACCACGGCGTTGCCCATCCGCAGGGCTGGGGCGATCTGCCAGATGGTGATCATCATGGGCCAGTTCCAGGGGCCGATGGCACCCACGACGCCGATGGGCCGGTAGTGCAGTTCGGCATACGTTTCGCCGTCGTCCACCAGGGTCTCTGCTTCCAGGGGCGTGGTGGCGGCGGCGCGGAGCCAGGCGGCGCACGCGCCGACCTCGAAGCGGGCGTTCGGGCCGTTCAGGGGTTTGCCCTGCTCGCGGGAGAGCAGGTGGGCGAGTTCTTCGGCGGAGCGTTCGACGGCGTCGGCCGCCTTGAGCAGCGCGGCGCCCCGGGCGTCGTGACCCAGGGCAGCCCACGCCGGCTGCGCTGCCTGGGCACCGGCGATGGCGCGCTCGAGGTCCTCAACGGTGTGGACGGGGGCTGTACCGACGGGGGTGCCGGTGGCGGGGTCAAGCATGGTCCGGGTGTCCTGTCCGGGGGCTGCGGTGATCGAGGCCAGCATGGCGTCGTAGGTTTCCATGGGTTACTCCACTTCGAGTAGGCAATGCCCGCCGGCCGGCGTGGCCTGGGGCTATGCCTAGAGTCTGCCCGCCGCACGGTGAAGCGGTCTTGTGTATCCGCGAACGGTCTTTGACCTGGCGCGAACGGTTGCACCGGGAGCGCCGCTTGGCGCACCGCACTGCGCTCAGGAACAACAACTGATCACTCCAGGACAAGGCGCAGCCCGTGCCCGCTGCCATGCTGGGTTTCATAGTGCCGGTCCCTTTGCGCGGCACCCCTTACACCAAGAGCTCATGACCGTTAAGAAGGATCCAATGAGTATTTCGAATTCCGAGTCCCGGACCACCGAGGCCGCTCCCCGCACGGAGCACTCCACCGCCCTCCGCGCCGGCAGCATCGGCGTGATGGGCATCCTGTTCTTTGTCCTGTCCGCCCAGGCGCCCCTGACGGGGATCGTCGGGGCATCCCCGCTCGCGGCAGCGCTCGGCAATGGTGCCGGCGCCCCGGGGGCCTACCTGGTGGTGGGCATCGTCATCGTCATCTTCGCTGTCGGGTTTGTGGCCATGAGCCGGAAAATCCAGGCAAACGGCGCATTTTACGCCTACGTCACCGCCGCCTTCGGGCGCAAGGTCGGCGCCGGTGCGGCCTGGCTGGCCCTGCTGGCCTACAGCACCGTGCAGGCCGCGATGTACGGACTCTACGGCGCAGCCTTTTCCGGCCTGCTGGCCTCCGTGGGCGCGACGGTTCCGTGGTGGCTGCTGGCACTGGTCACCATGGCCGGCGTCCAGGTTCTGGGTTCCCTCAACATCGAACTCGGCGCCAAAGTACTGGCGCTCCTCGTGGGCCTGGAAGTCGCCGTCCTGCTGATGTTTGGCTTCACCGTCCTCTTCCGCGGCGGCGGGTCCGAAGGGCTGAGCGTTGCGGCGTCGTTCTCGCCGGAGGCCATCGCCAGCGGCGCCCCCGGTGTGGCCATCATGTTTGCGGTAGCCTCCATGTTCGGCTTTGAATCCACGGCGATTTACTCCGCCGAGGCCAAGGACGCGCACCGCACGGTTGCCCGTGCCACGTACCTGTCCGTCGGCGTCATTGCCGTGTTTTTCTCCTTCATCTCCTGGATGCTGGTCAGCTACTACGGACCCTCCCAGGTGATTGGCGCGGCCGGCGCAGCCTTGGAATCCGGAGACTCCACTTCCTTCGTGCTGGCTCCCATGGTGGAACTGTTCGGGCCATGGGCCGGGATCGCCACGGGGATCCTGCTGGTTACGTCCCTGCTTGCCGGCATCATTGCCTTCCACAACGGCATCAACCGCTACCTCCACTCACTGGCGCTGCGCGGTTCCCTGCCCGCCATCGTGGCCCGGACCAACCGGCACCGCGCACCAGCTGTGGCGGCCTGGATCCAGACCGCCACCGCCGTCGTCCTGGTGGTCCCCTTCGCCATCCTGGCCCTGGACCCGGTCCTGACGCTGTTCTCGTGGTTCAGCGGGCTGGCCGTCGCGGCACTCCTGGTGCTGTACATCATGTGTTCAGTGGCCGTCGTCGGGTTCTTCCGCCGTGAACGGACGGCCGGACAGCCGTGGCAGACTCTCATTGCGCCGGCGCTCGCCTCCGTGCTGCTGGCGTGGGTCCTGTCCCTGGTGGTCAGCAACTTCACGTCGCTGATCGGCGGAAGTGCCGAAACGGCCACCGCCCTGCTCGTCTCAGTTCCGGTGGTGTTCGCAGCCGGCCTGCTGGTGGAAGCGCAGGTTGAACGGCGGCACAAGGCCGCGGACCTCGGGCCCGCCGGCTAGCAGCCAAGCATGTGGCCCGGCACGGAGTTCCGTGCCGGGCCACAGCTGTAGACCTGCTTGTCGTTAGCTGTTGCGTCGCCATTCGCTCGGTGAAACGCCGAATGCGTCGCGGAAGGTACGGCTGAAGTGTGCCGCATCCAGGAAGCCCCAGTGTGCGGCGACGGCGCCCACGGACTTGCCTGCGTGCAGTGGATCCCGGAGGTCGCGCCGGGCACCGTCAAGCCGCTGGCTCCTGATCCAACTGGCCACGGTGGTCCCTGACTCGTGGAAGACGTTGTGCAGGTGCCGGGTGGAGATGAAGTGCGCAGCCGCAATGCTGGCCGGCGACAGCTCCGGATCGGACAGGTTGGCCTCGATGTATTCTCGTACGGACGTCGCCAGCAGCATCTGGGGCTTCATCCGGTCCGGGGCGATGTCCATTTCGGCATGCAGCATGGTGGACACCAGGTCCAGTGCGTTCATGGCGAGCCGGGAGCCGCTTGGTCCGCTGAGCACGTCCAGGTTCTCGGACAACTGCCGGATGAACTGCCCCACGATCCCGCTGAGGCCGGTGCTGCCGGCCATCCGTACGGCGGCCAACTGGCCCACATAGTCGGTGGGCAGCGAGAGGGCGTCGCACGGGAACATCACCACCATCATCCGGGCCTGTTCCTCGAAGGCGAGGGTGTAGGGCCGGTTGGTGTCATAGATCGCCAGATCGCCGGGCAGCAGGAGGGCTTCGCGGTTGTCCTGGATCAGGAGTCCGGTGCCTTCCAGTTGGAGGTTGAGCTTGAAGTAGCGTTCGCTGGCCTGGGCGATGAGGGCGGGGGTGCGGTGGACTTCGTGCGACGCCGCGCTGACTTCGACGACGGACATGCGGTCCAGCACCCTCGACCTCAAAGAGCCGCGGAAGCCGTCCACGTCCGACGTCTGCGCAGCGAGCGGCACAAAGGACTCCGCCACGAGGTGCTTCCAGTGGTCGAAAGTGGACGCAACGCTGGACATGACGTTTTGGCTGACGGGCCGGGCTGTAGCTGCTGGCATGGATGTTCCTGACGACGGATGGCCATCTGACCTTGATTCCCCCAGGGGTGTGTCCTGCGACACAGTCCTTACAGATTAACGCCGGATGAAGTCTTTTTTCAACGTTTGGCGAAAAAAGACTTTTGTCATTGCGGACGGCGCACTCGGATTACCGGGTCAGCAGGGCAAGGAAACCCTCGAGCTGCTCCTCCAGGCCGGGGCCCGGATGTCCGGCAGGGGCCAGGGCGGCGGCGATTTGAGCTCCCAGCAGCATGTTGAGCAATTGGCTGGCCAGCGCGGCGTCGTCGACGGCGGCGCTGACGTCTCCGCTGTCCCGCGCCTCTGCGAGGTAGCGCCTCATGGTGGTCAGCCACTCGTCCATGGACTGCTGGTGGAGTGCCGCCTTCTGGGGGTCGTTGATGGCCTTTTGCCAGAACGGGATGACGATCCGCGCTTCGTTGATGCGTTCTTCATCGAGCGGGAGGACCTCCATGCTGAAGGCCCGCAGTGCCGGCAGTCCCGTTTTGCCTTCCGTGACCTTGGCGATGCGCTGGTTGGTCCGGTTGAAGACGTGGCCGAAGGCGAACTCCAGCAGGGTGTCCTTGGTGGGAAAGTAGGGCTTGAGCGCCCCGTTGGCGAAGCCTGCCTCCAGTGCGATTTCGCGCATCGTGGCGCCCTCGAGGCCGTTGCGGGCGATGATCCGCCAGGTGGCATCCACCAGTTCCAGGCGCCGTTCGTCATGGTCAACTATTTTTGGCACCGCGGCCACTCCCCGGAAATATTTTTGCTCAAGCCCTTGTGAGCCATCTTACGGACGCTTATTCTCTACAACTATAGAAAATAAAAATCCCGACCCGAAACGGTCCCGGACAAAGGTCATCCATGACGCTTGCACCAGTTGACTCCGCAGCCCCGTACCGCCTGGCCTCAGGCGAGGAAATTTCCCAGGTCCAGGCCATCCTGCGCGCCGCCGGGCACCTGGGGCCGCAGAAGCGCATCGCCTACCTGGGGCTGCTGGACCCCGCACGGGGGAGCGCCGCCGCCGGGAATTCCGACGGCGGTGCTCCCGCCGCACCTGCCGCCGGGGACCGGCGCTTCCGCATCTTCATCCACGACGTCTCCGGCGCTGCGCCCACCGACGCGGTGGTCTCGGTGACGCACCAGGAGGTGGTGTTCGCCGTCGAACTCGACACCGCGGTGACCGGCGAACTCCCGGTCCTGGAGGAGGAGTTTGAGGTGGTCGAGTCGCTGCTGGCTACGGACGAACGCTGGCTCAAGGCACTGGCGGAGCGCGGCCTTGACGTCGCCAACGTCCGCGTTGCGCCGCTGTCCGCCGGCGTCTTCGAATACCCCGAGGAAAAGGGCCGCCGTATTCTGCGCGGCCTGGCATTCGTGCAGGAATTCCCGGAGGACAGCGCCTGGGCCCATCCCGTGGACGGCCTCGTGGCCTATGTGGATGTGGTCAGCAAGGAAGTCACCCAGGTCCTGGACCTCAAGGTCATGCCGGTTCCCACGGAGCACGGCAACTACACCGATCCGGAGCTTACCGGGCCGCTCCGCACCACGCAGAAGCCCATCAGCATCACCCAGCCGGAGGGACCCAGTTTCACGGTCACCGGCGGCAACCATGTGGAGTGGGAGAAGTGGAGCCTCGACATCGGCTTCGACGTCCGCGAGGGCGTTGTGCTCCACAACATCGCCTTCCAGGACGGTGACCGCATCCGGCCCATCATTAACCGGGCCTCCATCGCTGAAATGGTGGTTCCCTACGGCGACCCGTCGCCCATCCGGTCCTGGCAGAACTACTTCGATACCGGTGAATACCTGGTGGGCCAGTACGCCAACTCCTTGGAACTGGGCTGCGACTGCCTTGGCGACATCACCTATTTGAGCCCGGTCATCAGCGACTCCTTCGGGAACCCCCGCGAGATCCGCAACGGCATCTGCATGCACGAGGAGGACTGGGGCATCCTGTCAAAGCACAGTGACCTCTGGACCGGCATCAATTACACCCGCCGCAACCGCCGCCTGGTGATTTCCTTCTTCACCACCATCGGCAACTACGACTACGGCTTCTACTGGTACCTCTACCTGGACGGCACCATCGAATTCGAAGCCAAAGCCACCGGCGTCGTCTTCACCAGCGCGTTCCCCGAGGGCGGCTCGGACAACATCTCCCAGCTCGCGCCGGGTCTTGGCGCGCCGTTCCACCAGCACCTCTTCAGTGCCCGCCTGGACATGGCCATTGACGGCTTCACCAACCGCGTCGAAGAAGAAGACGTGGTCCGCCAGGCCATGGGCGAAGGCAATGAGCGCGGCAACGCCTTCTCCCGCAAGCGCACCGTGCTTGCCCGCGAGTCCGAAGGCGTCCGTGAGGCCGATGCACGCAGTGGCCGGACCTGGATCATCTCCAACCCCGAGTCGCGCAACCGGCTGGGCGAACCAGTGGGCTACAAGCTCCACTCCCAAAACCAGCCCACCCTGCTCGCGGACCCTGCGTCATCCATCGCGCGGCGTGCCGCTTTTGCCACCAAGGACCTGTGGGTCACCCGTTACGCCGACGGTGAGCAATACCCCACCGGCGACTTCGTGAACCAGCACTCCGGCGGCGCGGGGCTCCCGGCCTATGTTGCCCAGGACCGTGACATCGACGGCCAGGACATCGTGGTCTGGCACACGTTCGGACTCACGCACTTCCCGCGGGTGGAGGACTGGCCCATCATGCCGGTGGACACCGTGGGCTTCAAGCTCCGCCCGGAGGGCTTCTTCGACCGCAGCCCGGTCCTGGATGTGCCGGCCAACTCCACGGGCACGGCAGCGTGCCACAGCGCAGCCGGCACCGTGGGCGATGCTGACGGCGGTGCTCACGGCGACGCCCACAGCGAGCCGGCTGCCGGCCACTGCCACTAGAGCGCAATCCGGATCACCAAAATGACAACAATCGCCGGGCGGGTCCGCTCAGCCGGGCCCGTCCTGCACCCGCGAATCTGTGCAGCCCTCACGGCGGTCTCCTGCCTCGTTCACCTGTGGTTTGCGGCCTCGGGACATCACGACGCCTGGCTTGGAATCCTCATGATTGCCTTGGCCACCGTCTGCGTCCCCTGCACGGTTCACATCTGGCGCCACAGCCGCGTCGGAGCACTCCACCAGGTCACGGCTGCGGCGCTGGCCATGGTGGTCCTTCATGCCGTATTGCTGCTGGGAGCGGGCGGCTCCGGACACGCCCATGGCGGCCGACCGACGTCGAACGTTGTTGATACCTCCGGCGCCGCCGGACTGTTGCTGGTCATCGGCCTCGAAATCACGACGGCGTTCGTCTCGGCAACGCTTGTTGCGCGGCTACGGCGCGCCCGGTCGACCCTCTGAACGAGAGAGTGAGTGAGGGGGCGGGTTATGCGGTGCTGATCGTGCGTGGTTAGTGGCAGACCCTATTGCGACCGACGCAGAAAGTTCAGTAAGAGCAATCGTTGATACCATGTTGTGTTGAATATTCAATGAATTTGAGGAGACGGCGTGGACGCTCGGCTTGAGGCCATCCGGAATACGGTACTGGCGCGGAACCCTGGTGAAGCTGAATTCCACCAGGCAGTGACCGAGGTTTTTGAGAGCCTTGGTCCCGTCCACGACCGGCACCCCGAGCTGATCGAAGCGGCCATCCTGGAGCGGCTCTGCGAGCCCGAACGCCAGATCATCTTCCGCGTTCCGTGGACCGACGACTCCGGCCGCGTGCAGATCAACCGTGGGTTCCGGGTTGAATTCAACTCCGCCCTCGGCCCGTACAAAGGCGGCCTGCGCTTCCACCCCTCTGTCTACTTGGGCATTGTGAAGTTCCTGGGCTTCGAGCAGATCTTCAAGAACGCCCTCACCGGCATGCCTATCGGCGGCGGCAAGGGCGGCTCGGACTTCGATCCCCGTGGCCGCAGCGATGCCGAAGTGATGCGGTTCTGCCAGTCGTTCATGACCGAGCTGTATCGCCACATCGGCGAGTACACCGACGTGCCGGCCGGGGATATCGGCGTCGGCGGCCGCGAAATCGGCTACCTCTTCGGGCAGTACAAGCGCATCACCAACCGCTACGAATCCGGCGTCCTCACCGGCAAGGGCATGTCCTGGGGCGGCTCGCTGGTGCGGCCGGAAGCCACCGGCTACGGCACTGTCATCTTCACCCAGGAGATGCTGAAAACCCGTGGATCGTCCTTCGACGGGCAGCGCGTGGTGGTGTCAGGTTCCGGCAACGTGGCCATCAACGCCATTGCCAAAGCGCAGGCGCTCGGTGCCAGCGTGGTGGCCTGCTCCGATTCCTCCGGCTACATCGTGGATGAGGCGGGAATCGACGTCGCGCTCCTCCGCGAGGTCAAGGAAGTTGAACGCGGACGCCTCAAGGATTACGCTCTCCGCCGTCCCGGCGTTTCCTATGTTGAAGCCGGATCGGTGTGGGATGTCGACGCAACGGTGGCGCTCCCGTGCGCCACGCAGAACGAGCTCGACGGCGATGCTGCCGCTCGCTTGGTCCGCAACGGCTTGGTCGCCATCGGCGAAGGTGCGAACATGCCCTCCACCCGCGACGCTGTCTCGGTGTTCCAGGATGCTGGCGTGCTGTTCGGGCCGGGCAAGGCCGCGAACGCAGGCGGCGTGGCGACGTCGGCGCTTGAGATGCAGCAGAACGCCAGCCGCGATTCCTGGTCTTTCGAGCACACTGAACAGCGGCTCACGGAGATCATGGTGGGGATCCACCACCGCTGCGCGTCAACCGCGGACGAGTACGGCGACCCGGGCAACTACGTGCTCGGTGCCAACATCGGCGGCTTCGTCAAGGTAGCTGACGCCATGCTGGCGCAGGGTCTCATCTGACGGCATGCCGGCAGAGCAGGGTGCCGTCCTGCACTTCCAGCACTGCGGCCCGGACGTGGCTGAGGCGGGTCTTGGGGTCCGCTGTCATGCCGTCGATATCCGCGCCGTTCCAGTGCGGATGGGTGAAATACACGATGAGTGCCCGCTCCTTACCGTCTGCCGTGGCCTCCAGCGGCACCACGTCCGCGTGCCGTCCTACTACCGGGCCGCCGTCGGCCGTTTCAGGTGCCGTCAGGATGAGCCCCTCAGAATATTCCTGCCGCGTCCAGTCGCCTGAGGCGTCCTCGGACCGGTAGATCGCCTGGCCACGCCATTCGTCCACGATCATCCAGAACTGGCCGCCGAGCTTGAAGACTTTGGGTCCTTCGTGCGGACGCCCGCCGATGGTCAGGCCTTCAAGAACCCACGACGACGGATCGGCCGGGGTCCTGCTTGCCGCGCTGTAGGTGTTGGATCCCCGGGATTCATCCTTGTACCAGAGCCGATGCAGACCGTCTCCGCAGAGGGCCACTGCCGCGTCGATGACCCGCGGAGAATCCAGGTCGATGGCACCGAGGAATTCCCAGGTGACCAAGTCCGCGCTGGCGAACTGGACGATGGCGGCGTTGCCTGTCCAATCGGTCCGCACGCCTGCGAGGACCGTCAGGTACATGATCCATTGGTCACCGATTCGGACGACGTCGGGCGCCCAGAGTGTGGCGGGAAGTTCAGTTCCTGGCGGGACCAGTCCGTCCAGCGTGCCCTGATATTGCCAGTTGAGGCCGCCATCGGACGAGCGGGCCACCCCGATTGCCGTGCCGTGCACCCACTCGACACCCGTCAGGCCGGTTTCCGTTGCCCGGCGTTGAGTGTAGTAGAGCACCCAGTCGCCGGTCAGATGGTCGGATACCAGAATGGGGTCTGTGGGGCCGTCCCAGACGGGATCCTGATAGGGAGATTTGAAGGCGTCACAGCTGAGTGGCGCGACGCTGTGTGCTGCAGTTGCACGGGAAAAACGGGAAGCGGCGGCTTCGGTGTGCACGGGGAATCTCCAGGTGGATGGGCAGTCAGAATTCCGTACAGCATATGCGGGAAAGTGCTTTCCCGCAGCTGGACTGAAGGAAGTCGTTCCGTTATAAGGTGACGTCCTCGGACGTGCGGAGGAGCGCCCCGTCCGGGAGCGGGTCCTCGGGCGGCTGATGCGGCCATGTCCACTCGGGCAGCGGGTCACCGGGCGGGATGTCCTCGGGCTGTGTGTATTTGGGCGGGGCCTGGCCAAGTTCGAGGTCCCTCGGTTGCTCCAGGACCTGGGCTGGCCAGGTCGGTGGTTCCCAGTCGGGGTGTTCGCTGGCGTAGTGCCGTCCGGTGGGAGATATCCAGCCCGGTGGGTCATCTTTGGTGGCTGCGGTGGGTGTCCAACCGGTGGTGTGTCTCAACCGGTGATGCCGATGGCATGGCTGCCCGAGATTTGATATGCCGGTGGTGCCGCCGTGGGCCCAGGCGAGAAGGTGGTCGGCTTCGTTGTCCAAAGAGTGGTTGCTGCAGCCGGGGAATGGGCACTTTCCATCCCGCAATCTAAGCCATTGGCGCATCGCTTTGGGGATCCGGTAGCTGTCACGGCCGATTTCCAGCGGTGCGCCGTCGCGGGGGTCTGTCAGGACGCGGTGGAACGAATCGGCGCCGTCGGCGATCAGGTGGCGGGCCATGGACGGCGGGATTGGCCCGTACCCATCGAGCATCGCGGGTTCATCGGTCAGGCCCATAAGCGCGAAGACCGGCACCGTGACCAGGACTTGCGCCTTGGGTGACGGGATCAGATCGGCCTGCCCGCCCAGAAGCCAAGCCGCGGCGCTGTCGGCACGGAGTTGGGTGAGGGTCCTGGACTCGGTGGGTCCCTGCAGAGCGCGGGCGGCGCTGGTGGCGCGGTCCCAGATCCCGGAGGCCTGATCGGCCGGGAGGTAGGCGGAGAGCCAGGCCATGCCGTCACGGTCCGGGGAGTACTCCAGCCGCCGGTCCGCCGCGCTGCGGGTGTGGCGTGTTTGGATGCTGTCCGGGTGGTGGCGTTCGCGCCAGGTCCGGGCCTTGGCGCGGAACCGGGACGGGATCATCTCCCCGGCCAGGCAACCCCGCGCCGGGTTGGGTGCCTCCGGGCCCAGGAAGTGCGCCTCCAACGCAGCCGCGCCGACGGGATCCAGATTGCCTGTTTCGTCCACCATGATCCGGGCGTGCTGCCACGAAATGGTCCCTGCTTCCAGGGCGGCCAGCGTCAAAGGCAGAGCGGTGGTCAGGCGGTGCGCTTCGCCCAGCAGCGCGTCACCCGTGCGTTCGCTGACTGTCAGGGCGCAGGCAACCTCGGCCACGATGCCCCTGTCCTGGGCGGTCTGCTCCTGCGGCGAAGTGATGGGGCCCGCGATGGTCTGGGCGGCCTCGTCGTAACCGCTGGCGGCATGGACCTTCACGGCAGCGAACATGGCTTCCAACTCCACGGTCCCCGACAGGACGGTCACGCAAAGCTCAGCCTGCCAGCGAGCCAGGTCCCCACACGTTGCGGACGGACCAGTCACTGAAGGGGCACCATCCGGACCAGTTGCAGCCCGGCCGCAGGCAGGGCCTGCGGCCAGGTCAGCGGCCGGATCCACGGCCGTCCCGCGAAGCACACCGGCCAGCTGCAAAGCAGAGGCCGAGATGGTCTCCAGAATCTCTGCCGCTGCCGTGTTGTCCATACCTCCATCATGTCGAGGGGGTACGACATTTAAGGTTGGCAGCGTGACCACGCGAAAAGAAGTTCGGAATCTCCCCCAAACGCAGGGCTTTCCGGCTCTCGAGTGCTCCGGCGAGGCTTTCCGAGTCTCAGTCGGCCCACTCAGTCGGCCCAAGCATGCGGGCCAGCATGACGGGTCGGGTGACAGACCCCACTCCCCGGCATGACAGGTCAGAACGTCCCGCGCTAGTAGCGTGTTCACCTCCGCCGTACTCCTGAAGGACATAACGATCAACCGCTCCGCCGCCACCAAAGCACTGACGCTGTTCACCACTCTGCTTCTCGCCAGCGCCCTCACCGGTTGTGACGCCGCAGCCCAGGCCGCAACGCAGGCCGCAACCAAGGTGGCCGAAGCTGTCAGGGAAGCACCGCCGTCGGGCAACTCCGGCGAATCATCTGTGAGCCCGGCCGACGTGGCAACGGCCCTCGCCCAGCTGGAAACCATCCCGGTGAAGGGGCGTGCCCCCAAGACCGGCTACACCCGCGAGGAATTCGGCCCCGCCTGGGCCGACGTCGACCGAAACGGCTGCGACACGAGAATTATCTGCACTCCCATGACAGCTGAAACGGCGGAATCCCTGTGATGGTGGGCGGTGGAAGGGCATCTGAACGGCGTTTTGTTTTGAGCGACGTGCGTGACGAATGCCGCAACCTTTCGACGAACATAAGTCGTTTGCTTGTCGTCGTGCTGACGACTTTCGTGCTGAGTGGCTGTGCGACATTGCCTTCGCTCCAGCCTGTTACGGCCCAAGAGAGCCATCCCGGCAGCGCGTTGGCTGCACTGGATTCCCTGCCAGTCAAGGGTCGAGCGCCGAAGACCGGCTATACGCGAAGTGAGTTTGGCGAAGCGTGGACCGACGAGAGTGGTGCTGAGTGGGCTAATAACGGGCTATCGACACGCGAAGACATTCTGTCGCGGGACCTTACCTCGATCGCGTGCAAGACGCCTCCCCCCGTGAGAGCCGCGCCCCACTGCGTGGTCAAGTCTGGGATTCTGAACGACCCATACACCGCGCGGAAAATACAGTTCACTCGTGGCGCGACTTCCTCGATGGCGGTCCAAATCGATCACGTTTCTGCCCTTGGTGATGCATGGCAAAAGGGCGCGCAACAACTTACACGCGATGAGCGGATCTCATTCGCCAATGACCCTTTGAACCTCCTCGCGGCAGACGGCCGAAGCAACCAGCAAAAGAGGGCTTCAGATGCTGCGTCCTGGCTTCCTCCCAATAAGCAGTTTCGTTGCACTTATGTTGCCCGTCAGATCGCGGTGAAGGCCAAGTACGAGCTCTGGGTAACAGGAGCCGAGAAGGACGCAATGGCGCAAGTTCTGTCATCCTGCCCGGAACTGCGTTTGCCTACGGTAACCGAGGCGACCCGTCCACTTGATGCTTCAAATTCGTCAAGCCAGAGATAACACTCGGATGCTGACCCCCGTCGACGTCCGTCCAACGTTCCGGACTCGGAACCAGCCGCTGGCAAAAGTAGTTTATCCAAAGATTGTAAATTTTCTTGCCCGGCACTAGCCTCACGTTAGAGATACCTCATTGGGGAGGTATCCAATTGAATCGGGGGATTCACATGTCATTTCGCAGTCTTATGAAATCCGGTATGACAGTAAGGGCCCGAGTGGCCAAAAAGCTATCAAAGGTAGTCTCGCAGCCGCGATTGTCGCGGCTGTTTCGCTGAGCTTGTTGGCGGCACCGGCCAACGCGGAAACCGAAGGAACTCACAGCTCCCCGGAGGCGGGGATGACGGCATACCAAGTGGTGTCCGCCTCTGCGAACACCGGCGGCGGCATTCTGACGCTGGAAAACGGCCAAAAGCTGCAGCTCCCGGCAGAAGCGTTCCAGAAATGGCAAGCCAAGCCACATCCGGCCAACAAGGCCGCGGCAGCCACCTCAAACACCGCGGATGCTGTTGTGACCGTGGGCTACGGCCAGAAGCCCCAGACCGCGGCCACACAGCTCCATAGGACCGCGCTGGCTGTCCCAGCCGGAGTCGCCTATGGCAACTGCGGCTCATCCTGGATCGAATACAAAGGCATCGGCAACCGGAACGCCACGATTGCCACGGGATTCACAGTAATTGCCCCAGTCATCGCCTACGGCTGGTACGTCGGCATCTATGACAACGCCGGATACAGCGAGCAGCCCTGGTACAAGCCCAACTACACGGGCGGGGCCAGCTGGTCCGGCTACCGCACTCTCATCAATATGGCCCTCGGATACTCTTGGGCAGAGGTAAACAGCGGAAGCTGGGCGATGTTGAATGACGGAACGATTTGCGTTTCCGGCTCGCCATTTGACGACGCCACCATCTACTGATGCGCGTACTCTAGCCGTATGGATTTCACCAATGCTGGGGATCCGCCACCACGGCGGATCCCCAGCCAGACCGAGATGCTTGCCCAGTTCGGGCAAGCTGTTGCTGTGCTCACTGCCCCGCCGCCCGGCGCCCGGCTGGATATAAGCGGTGGAGCCGTAGATGATCGGATCTGGTGCATCGACATCGACTACCGGGTCAACAACCAACTCGCAGCGCGGGCCCGCACCGTCCGCGAATTGACCCCTTCGCCAGCCCATGGCGCTCCCGGAGACTTTTTGCGCTCCGCCTTGATCGAATTCAGCGTGAATGTCGAGCTGGCTGTCGGCCGTCCCGCCGCTGACCCCGACCAACCACGAGGAATGCAACTCACTTCACAGCAGGAGCAACTAGCCGCACGCGGAATCACGGGCGACGCCGAAATGACCATAGACGGCACCATCCAGACCGCCATCACACTTCATATTCCCGGCTATCGGGCGCATTTGGCCAGACACGGTCAAACTAGCGTGATCTACATCGGCAGCGACACCGTGCCCATCCCTGATCTGCAGATGACCACCACGCCGCACGCTTGAGTTCTTGCCGGGTCGCGACGCTCAGTGCAGGGCCATGGCAGAGTGTCTTGCTGTTGAGTTCCCGATATATAGGCCGGGTGATGTGACCCTTAATGCTGCGGATAATCCCTTGCTCTGTTCGTCCCCAGCTTGTTCATGTGTTCTTTGATTTATAGGACATGGGGACCTGCGTGCTAATTCGATGTTGAATGGGTGCGCATCATCTGGCGCAGTGCGAGCCTGGCGCCGTCGAGCTCGGCTCGAGATTGTTCTAGTTCCCGCCGAGCTGCGGCATGCTCGGTGCTCGACGTGAGAAGCGTGTTTTGTAGTTGCCTGTTCTCGTTCTCAAGCACTCTTAGCCGTTCCAGAAGCTCCTGT
The DNA here is from genome assembly GCF_057840185.1 of Pseudarthrobacter sp. KH_020_B. Lineage (NCBI taxonomy): Bacteria > Bacillati > Actinomycetota > Actinomycetes > Micrococcales > Micrococcaceae > Pseudarthrobacter > Pseudarthrobacter sp. KH_020_B. The sequence goes on along the minus strand of NZ_CM174506.1, from coordinate 4,426,425 downwards.
TTCGCGAGGGTGCTTACTTGTTCGCCAAGGTTGCGCTGAAGTCTGAGGCGGAGCCGCTCACGTTCGCCGCGGAGGTCACGTATCTCTGCCCTGGCATCGGCCAGCTCTGCCCTCAAACCTTTGACAGTGCGGTCATCGGCTGCATTCGCGGTGGTGTTCGCCTGCTCGCCACGCTGATCGCGCATGGCCACCTCAATAGCGGCACGGACAACGGCATTGTTGTAGACGAACCATGTCGATACTCCTGCGGCACGCTGCACATCGACGAACGTCACTTTTCTCGCGCGCACGAGGAGACGCTCAATAGTTTCCAGCGTGTGAGCCTGCTTCTCCGCAGACGCCTCTCTGCGCTTGGCGATCAGTCGTTCGGTCCGAGCGGATACATCAGTTGCCGTCATCTGGCCTCCGTCTGAGAATTTCGACAGGGACCAAAGTGCCCTGGCGCGCTTTGCGAAGGTCGGTGCACGCAGACTCAATCGCCCGCCGTTCAGGGTCATTGAGCGCGGCCAACTGCGCACGCATTGTTACGGCGATGAGGTCGTAGGACTTGATCTGCTCGTCTAGATTTTCGAGTACCCATCGGGCGACATCGGCTGCAAGTGCGACGGCATGGTCGGCTTGGAGCTGGGCGAGCTGCTGCTCAATTGCGGCCAAGTAGGAAGGATCCGGACGGTAGAACCCGCACCCGCTGCACTGGAACCGTATAGGGCAACTCTTACCCCCAGCCTTCACATTGCTTGGCTCGGTGCAGTTACCGTATGCAGTGGCAACACTTGCTCGCTGGTAGGCGATTTCAGAAGCGAACGGTGCAGGTGATCCATGTCTGTCTAGTGCCAGTTGCGCGACTAGCTGCACGGCTTCCTGTTTCCGGGTCAAGGTCACCCGGTAGTAGCCCATCGTGGTCTCGATTTCCTTGTGGTCCATTAAGTCACGAAGGACGTCGATCGGCGTTCCGTTGTCCGCGTGCCTCTGTGCATAGGCGTGCCGGAATCCGTAGGGTTCGATGTCCTCCATAGGAAAGTCGGCTGCAGTCTCGGAGAGTCCGGCTGGTGTTGGAATCATGCGGATCCAACCGGCGAATACTCTGCGGAATTGGTTGGCGTTGAGATGCCCCCGCCGGGCTCGGTTGCGCGCTCCAGGCGCTGGGAAGAGCAGCCCCTCGCAGCCGTGTGGGATGTGCAGGGTAGCGAGTCTGGCAGTCCACTGCTCAATGACGGCCGCGGTTGAAGGGTCGATGGGTAAGCGCCGGGAGAGACGTCCGGCTTTGCGGTTGTCGTAAATGAGTGATGGCTGGCCCTTGGTAATCTCAAGGGGATGATCTGGGAGCCGGGCGATCTCACTCGGCCTTCGTCCAGTATCGCGAAGCACCTGATAATAAACCCGATACATTTCGCGGAGGTCCTCGGAGGACCAACCAGCTGGTTCGTAGCCGGAGGACGTGCCCAGTGAATGCAGATACATATCGAGGTGCGCGATCCATTCCTCCGGGATTGCGCGGGTGGCATCCTCGTTCGTCTCCATCTCACCGAACATGTCGTCGTCGCGTACCGCGAATGTCCCTGGGATCTGGTCCATCATTCCGGCAGATCGAGCGAAGTCAATGAGCCGACGCCACCATCCCAGCAAAGCGCGGCGATGGCTGTCGGAGTATGGCTTGCCCATCTTCGACGTAGCCGTTTTGAAGGTCTGACACACTGCGGACATGTCGCCAGCGCTTAGCTTCGTGGGGACGTTTCCGTTGGGCCGGCCGGACAGAACGGCGCTGGCCATAGCAGCGGCTTGAAGGTAGCGGTGGCAATCGGTCACGTGCGGCCGCTTGGCGCGTAGGACAGTAAGTGCGAGGTCACGAAGCCAACGCTGTCGAATCACGGTGAAATCGAGCTTGCCCGTGACGGCGGGATAAGGCTGGTCGGGACGTGAGAGGAGCCCGACAACGGCGCAGTCCCAGACGTCTCCCGCAGTGCCGTCATCTCCGTCATAAATGGTCCGTAGGCGCCGAATTCGCTGTTGTATCGCGCGCAACAAGGACCGTTGCATGGCAGTCAGCCCGGAATCTGGCAGGTCCAGGATGGTTTCGATTCGAGCAGGAATTTTCTGAATTAAATGACTTACCTGAACGGGGCGAATAGCCAACTGTTGCCGGTCGCCCTCTTGAAGTCCGAAGAGCACCTCGTCCCGAACCGCTGGCCGGAGCGCAGCAAGCGAGAAACTACGCGCCTTTTTGTTTAAACGGCTGGCTCTTTGATTCCAAACCTTCGGTGGCAATTCATCAGTTCCAGCCAGACGAAGGTCTTTCCGGCAACCAGAGCACCACTGTTTCGTTCCGTGACCTAAGTTCTGACATCCAGGACGTAGACAAGCTGGTGCATCCGTTTGGGCCGTGCCCAGGAGCCCGACGAATGTCCATGTCTCTGGATCCCACTCGTCTGTTCGCCACGAAGGAGCAAGAGAATCAGATAGGAACTGCTCCCACGATTGGCGTGTGGATGGTGGCGCGATCGGTCTTTCTAGGGCGACGACGGTCATTTCTGCACCCGCGTGGCGTGCACGGCCGCAACAGCCGCACTACGTCGACGCCGCTCCCTGCCTCGACCCATGCAGTCGCTGCCGAGTGCCGGAACATGTGCGGTGTTGCCCGGAATCCACATTTTCGACCGAGGCGAGAGATTATCTTGTAGGCATTGGAGTACGTCATCGGCTGAGCGACTTCCGGGCCAGCATAATTGACGAACAAGTAGCTGCTCTGCCGGTCGCCTAAGCGCATGAACCGCTCGTGCTGGTAGTCCCGGTAGTCCTCAATGAACGTGTCGGCGACAGGCAGGTGGCGTGAACGTCTGGACTTCGCCAGAGCATTGTTCTGGTTGTCAGGACGGCGGTGGACGTGAAAATGGGGCCCAGCCACCGGACACCCGAGCGATCGAGAGTTTGGCAGGAGGTGAACATCCTCGGCGCGCAGGCCCAACGCTTCTCCGATGCGTGGCCCGCCGTCATGCAGCATCCTCAACATGAAGCGGTCGCGGGCCGTACCAGCCACCGCCCGCATGGTGTCTACCTGCTCATTGCTAAACACCTCAGGGGGACGTTCAACGAGGTTCACACGCAAAGCATTGATCCGGGTCCGGCGGAACTGGGCGTTCTCTCCAACGCCCCGCCGGGACCGCACCAAGCGGTTCTCCACTAACCGGCTCGCAACGGCAGGATCGATGTGACCGTTAGCAGCGCAGTAACGCAGAAATTCCCCGACGGCTGTAAGCGCTAGGCCCACGGTGGCTGGTGAGCGTGGCAATCCGGTCCTACTTGGGGACTCTTGCAGGTGTCGCTTGTACCGTGTCAGTTCGAGGATATTGACCTTCCGCCAGTCAACGCACTGTTCTTCGGCCCATGATAGGAAGGCCGCGACGGGCGCCAGATAAGTTTTGATCGTGTTCTGTGATCGCTCTGCGGCGTTGAGCGCGACCACGAAACCCAGGGCCTCCGGATGCGGTTCATAACTTTCGCTGTTCACAACGAGCCTTGTTTTCCAGCCCTCGTCAAGTAATGCGACCTCTAGCCTCCATGTCATAGGAGGAATAGTTCCCCACCGTCCCAAAAGAGTGTGGGATAACGCAGAGCTACGGCGTGTCGGACTCTCCTAACGAACGTGCCTCGTTCGCTTTAAGGGGTGCATATAACCCGAAACGACATCCTCGCCAGGGACCTCGAAGGTGAGACGTTCAAGCCCGGTACACAAAACTGCGTCGTTGCCACCGGTACCCTGGCCGACAATTACACCGGCACAACCATCAACTTCGTCCGCGGCAACACCACCAGCTCCGCCGTCCAGATCGACCACCTCATCGCCCTGAGCGACGCCTGGCAGAAAGGCGGCCAGCAGCTCAGCGCCGAACAGCGCCGGCAGCTGGCCAACGATCCCTTGAACCTGATGGCTGCCGACGGGCCTACCAACGGCGCCAAGGGCGACAAAGATGCGGCCACCTGGCTCCCGCCAAACAAGGCGTTCCGGTGCGAATACGTAGCCCGCCAGACCGCCGTGAAGGCCAAGTACAGCCTGTGGGTCACCCAGGCCGAGCAGGACGCGATGGCCGGTATCCTGTCAGCCTGTGACGGTGCGGGGGCTTAAGTGTCCGTTCGCGCTCAGTCCTTGAACAGGCCCGCGAGGTCCTCGGCCGTGATCGACCCGCTGGACAGGGCGTCGCCCTCCATCACATCCGCGAACAGCTGCGACTTCCGGGCCTTCAGGGCCATGACCTTTTCCTCGATCGTGTCCTTGGCCACCAGTCGGTACACCATCACATTCCGCGCCTGCCCGATCCGGTGCGTCCGGTCCACGGCCTGCGCCTCGGACGCGGGGTTCCACCAGGGATCCAGCAGGAACACGTAGTCGGCCTCAGTCAGGTTCAGGCCAAACCCGCCGGCCTTCAGCGAAATCAGGAACACCGGCGCGCTACCGTTCTTGAATTCGTTGACGACGTCGGTACGGTTCCGCGTGCCGCCGTCGAGATAGCAGAACTCGATCTTCTCCTCCACAAGCCGTTCACGGACCTTGCCCAGGAACCCGGTGAACTGGCTGAAGATCAGCGCCCGGTGGCCCTCCGCCACCAGGTCCTCCAGCTGCTCGAACAGCACATCCAGCTTCGAAGAGCGCACGCCGGACAGCGACGGATCCACCAACGAGGCGTCCAGGCTCAGCTGACGGAGCAGGGTCAGCGACTGGAAGATGGTGAACCGGTTCTTGTTCACGTCCTCGATCAGGCCCAGGATCTTCTGCCGCTCGCGCTGCAGGTGCGTCTGGTAGACCTTCTGGTGGCGCGGGTTCAGCACCACCTCGAGGATCTGCTCCTGCTTGGGCGGCAGGTCCTCGATGACCTGGTCCTTGGTGCGGCGCATCATGAGCGGACGGACCCGACGGCGGAGCTTGTCCAACTGCCCCTTGTCGCCGTTCTTTTCCACCGGCTTCTGGTAGTACTCGGCGAACCGTTTGGGGCTGGAGAACAGGCCCGGCGCCACGATGGAGGTCAGTGCCCAGAACTCCATGAGGTTGTTTTCCAGCGGGGTGCCGGTGATGGCCAGCTTGAACGCCGCCGGCAGCTTCCGGGCGCACTGGTAGGCCTTCGACTGGTGGTTCTTCACAAACTGGGCTTCGTCGAGCACCAGCCCGGCCCAGGTCTTGGACGCGTAGGAATCGTAGTCGATCCGGAACAGCGCGTAGGACGTGATCACGATGTCCGCGCCGCCGAGTTCAACGGCCGCATCCTGGCTGTTCTTGGCAAAGGTTTCGCTCACGATGCGGACTGTGAGGCCGGGCGCGAAGCGTGCGGCCTCCGCCGCCCAGTTGCCCACGACGCTGGTGGGGGCCACCACCAGAAAGGGAGTCCCGCCGTCGGGCGCTGGAACCTGCGCCCCGACAGAATCAGCCCCGTCAGAGACTAAACCAGCCTGCTCCTTCGCAGCGCACATCAGGGCGAGTGCCTGCACGGTCTTACCCAGGCCCATGTCGTCCGCGAGGATCCCGCCGAGGCTGTGCTTGTACAGGAAGCTCAGCCAGTTGTAACCCTCCAGCTGGTAGGGCCGCAGTTCGGCATTGAGAGAAGCAGGCAGCGGCAGCCCGTCGATCCCGCCCTCGAGCAAACCGCCCACCGCGGAACGCCAGGCAGCGGCCTGCTCATCCACGATGCCAAGCTGCGCGAGCTCGTCCCACAGCCCGGCCTGGAAACGGCTGATCTGCAGCGGCGCGTCCTTGTTGTCCTGCAGCGAGCGGGCCTCCTCGATCAGGGCGCGCAGCTGGTGCAGTTCCGGGAGATCCAGCGAGAAGTAGGCGCCGCTGGGCAGGAGCATCTTGGTCTGCCCGGCGGCCAGCGCGGAGAACACTGCGGCGAAGGACACCGGCTGGCCCTCAAGGGAGATCTGGATGCCGAGGTCGAACCAGTCGCGCTGTTCCGTGGCCTTGGTGGAGATGGAAACGACCGGCGCTTCCTCGGCCTCGCGGTAGTCGGCGATGTCCCCTGCAGTATCCACTGAAACGTCCGGGGCGTTCCGGAGCTCGGGGAGGACGTCTTCGGTGAAGGCCAGCGTGTCCAGGCCGTTCAGTTCGGCGGACGCGGACAGGCGCGGCGTGCCCCAGCCGCCGGTGGCCGATTCGCCCAGAGCGGGAACAACGTTCCACGGCTGGCCGATGCCCTCCAGGATGCGGGCCTCGGCGGTGTCGTCGCGGTAGCCGTGGTCGCCGGGGTGCCGCCACAACGGCTGGGCCGTGACAAGGTTCCCGGACTTGTAATGCCATTCCCAATGCAGCCGGACGCGGTGGTCCGCGCCGTAATTGGCCAGCAGCGAAAGGGTGGGAACGGCCAGGGCGGGCAGCGCCACCGAATCGTCCGTCGCCGTGACCCGGGCGGCCTGCTTGAGCTTCGGGTAGAAGCCGGTAAGGAAGCGCGTCTCGTCCTTCGCCGGAATATGCAGGGTGCTGCCGGCCGTGACGAACGTCAGCAGCTCCTCGCTCAGCCCGCTTTCCAGCGGCGCCAGCGTGATCACGCTGTCCGCGGAAACACCGGGCAGCGACTCTCCTCCCGTGGTCAGGAAAATGCCGTGCGCGGGGCGGCCAATGGTCCCCACCGACGCCGGATCAACCTCTTCCCCCTCAACGGTGATGGTGGGCGCGAGCTCCAGCCCGCCGTCGTCGTGCGTTGTTGCGGAACCTGAGGGTGCACTAACGGCAGAGCCGTAACGGCTCAAATTAAGCCCGACGGCGGCGGGAGACTCCGCGAGCCGCACCGGCTCAGTGCCGCGGCTGTGAACCAGGGCGAGGCCGATCTTTTTGGCGTCGGTGAGCAGGCTCCACATGTTCTTCCCGGCGAAGGTGTTCAGGCCCAGCCACAGAGCGGAGGAGTTGTGAACCCGGTTGGCGGCGGCGGTGTGTGCGGCCAGGAAGGCCTGCATCCACTCGATGTGCGCCTCGTTGCATTCGCGGCGGAAGTTCAGGTAGCTCAGGGTGTTCCAGGAGACGTCGCCGCGGATCCACTTGCCCTTGGCGCCCATGATCACGGGCCGGGCCTTGAGCTGGCGGACGCTGCGGAGCGGGTCGCGGCGGCCTGTGTAGGAGAAGTGCGGGGCCGGTTCCTCGATCTCGAACTGGAGGGCCAGCGGGATGCCGCTGATGGACTGCGTGATGCCCGGCTGCGAAATGAGCGGGCTCAGTGCCTGCTCCCAGTCGGCCAGGTCCAGGCTTGCGGGTTGGCGGGAAAGCCGGGAAACTTCAGCCGGGGCCAGGAGCTGGACGCGGATGGCCGGGTTGTCCTCGGCGGCGAACAGCAGCGCGGCCACGTGCTTGCAGTCCTTGCGGACGGGGCAGCTGCAGACACCCACGGTGCAGCTCCAGCCGCCCGTTTTCCGGACCAGCTTGGCCGTGGTGGAGTAGGGGACGTCGGCACCTCCCCGGACTTTGCCCAGCATCAGCCCGGTGGCGGCGTCGAACGATATCCCGGAGATGCGGCTGCCCATGGCATACGCCAACCCGGCCGCGAGGGAGCGGTCGTTAATGGCGGGGGTCTGTATTGCCAGTGCCGCACTCTCGTCCGGTTGGGATGGCATGGTGCGCGCTACTTTCAGCTGGCCACGGGGGTGCCGTGTCCGATCGGAGGTTATCTGCTTCATCTTAGTTCGCCCGGCGGGAGCCTGAAACTTCGCCTGACGTTCACTTCCGCCTCAACACGGCGCCGCCCCCGCCGACGTAGCGTGAAAGTGTCCCTAGCAGCACCCGGCATTCAGCAGTGAGGAATCCCATGACCATGAGCCAGAACCCCGTCGTCCTGACGAAGGCCAGCATCGATGCAGGCAGCGAGGAGGTTGTAGATGCCAACGTTCACGTGGTGAACGCCATGTACGGGAAACTGCTCGACGCCGGCGAGATGGCGCCCGTGGCGCTCGGCAGCTACTACGTGGACTTCTACGTCACGCAGTCCCTGGAGGGCGGCTTCGCCCAGTACGTGTTCACCGCGGACCGCGACGAGGTGGACCCGCTCATCCGCGAGGGTCTCGCCGGCATGGGCGCAACCGCCCACCTGGAGCTCTTCAACCGAACCGTTGCGGCGTTTGATGCCTTGTCCGTGGAAGACGAGGAGCGCTACCTCGACGGCGACCTGGACACCCAGGAAGAGTCCAACGACGCCGTGCGCACCATCGAAGAGCTCGACGGCGAGTTCGAGGAACTGTTCGAAACCGAAAACATCACCTCCCTCAACGCCGCCTGGCTCCTGCGCCAGGAGGGGCTGCTGGTGCTCGACGACGAGGAACTCGCCTCCTACATCGAGCGTCAGGTTGCGCTCATCCCCAACCTCAAGGAGCGCCAGGCCGCGGCCGACGAGGAAGCACTGGAGGATGCCCCGGATTTCGAGGTCATCATCCGCGAACTGTGCGCCATCGCCGGCCACACGCTGGAGAAGATCACCATGGGCGACCCCAACTACATGCACGACGGCGAGAAGACGCTGGCCTGGCACTTCACCACGGACCACGGCGACTTCATCATGGTCGAGGACGACGAAGAGGCGTTCATGATCAACCCGGAGACCCGGGAAATCGTCGCCGCGGTGGAGTTCGAGGAAGCGGACGACGACGAGATGATCGACGCGTAGCACGCCGCACCTCAGCGCGGGGCAGCACAGCGCGGGCCGGGTTCGCCCGGCCCGCGCTTACGTGTTCTGGTCCAGCGCCCTCGCAAGGATTTCCAGCAGTTCCTCGTCCACCTGTTCCAAAGACGTGAGCCGGACGCGGCGGTCGAAGGGGTCGTCGGCGCGGGCGTTCAGGGCTTCCAACCGGCCCGCTACAGGCGCGTCCAGGCGCAGGGCGACGTCCACGGCGGTGTTGGTGGTCCTGGTGACCTGGGCGAACTTCCGGCGGGGGCTGTGCAACGAGACGTAGCCCTTCCGCATCTGGATCTCCACGCCCTCGGTGACCGCCGCCCACGCCAGGAGCGAATCGGCGATGGGCCGCAGCTCCGGGTGGTTGATGTACTGGCCGTCGATAAGGTCGCCGGCGTCGCGCAGCATGAATTCCGGGTACCCGAACAGCTCCCAGGACACGGCGTACTGCGCGTAGCCCGTAACGCCGTGCTCGTCGCGCATCCAGTGGCGGAGCTCGGCGTCGTTCTTCAGCCCGGCGGCGCGTGCCTGCTCGGCCCAGTAGGCGACGTTGTGCCCCGTCTTTCGCAGGAGCAGAGCCTTGTTGCTGTCCACCATGGTCTGCCAGGTCTTGGCCGTTTTCTGCTGTTCCGGAGTGATCGCCATGCCTCGATGCTAGTGCGGTCCATGGGTCCGAAGCGGGGCACTGGAAAGAAACTTGGGAGGCGCCGTAACTTTCCAGGTCCGGCCAGCGATGTAGGGGCTGAGGGTTCCTCACGGAGCCGGATCTGAATTGTTCTCTAGGTTTTGGAGTCTCATATGTCGTTGTTCACTGTTCTCGCCTCCAGCAAAATCGCCGCCGGAGTTCTCGCCGCGGGCACCCTGGCCGTCGGTGGAACCGGCGTCGCAGCTGCTTCCGGCGTCCTCCCTACCGACGCGCAGCAGACCGCCCACGAACTGCTCGGCGCCCCGGCCCCGAAGCTTGGCGGCGAAGCAGTCGCCGACGCCGCCGGTTCTGCAGCAGCAGCCGCAGATGCCGCAGCGGACACCACGGCTGATGCTTCCGCCAACGCGGATGTATCCGAAGACAAGGTTGCCGCCGGGGCCAACATCTCCGCCGCCGCGACCGCTGCTGCTGACGCTGCCGGCGCCGCATCCCTGGGCCTCTGCACCGCCTTCACCAACGGCGGACTGAACGCCTCCTCCGAAGGGTTCTCCTCGCTGGTGGTTAAGGCCGACGGCGAAGCCAACGTTGAGAGCTTCTGCGCCGCCGTTGTGGCCCAGGCCGGCGCTGCCGTAGACGCCGAGGCAGCTGCCGAAGGTTCTGCCGCCGTCAACGCCGAGCGCCCCGAACTGCCCGCAGTGCCGGCTATTCCCGCCGTACCTGCCGTTCCGGGTGTCGACGGCGAGCCTTCCGTTCCCGCCGTTCCTGCTGTTCCCGCCGTGCCCGGCGAGGTTGTAGACGTTCCGGCCGTTTCGGGCCACTAGGACCTGCTCAGCTAGTGTGGACTGCGGGAACCGGCTCCGGACGGACCGGATTCCCGCAGTCCACATGGCAGCCAGATAGCTGACCGACAGCAGCGGAGCACACCGCGCCGAATACCGGGATGAGCGAATCCGCTGCCCGGGATGGAGGAGCCACTGGTGCTAGACACTTTGGCCGAAGAAGACATAGATACATTTGCAGACACAGCCGGCGCTGATCCGGCTGTGCTCTTCGGCGCTGTCTATCGAACCTTTTCCGGGGCAGTCCTGGGTTACCTCAAGGCCCGCGGCGTGGATGATCCCGAAGCCGTCACCCAGGACGTGTTCCTGGCGTTTTTCCCCAAGATTGGTGAGCTGACCGGCGGGCTGCAGGGCGCCAAGTCGTTGGTGTTTTCCATCGCCCACGCCCGGATGGTGGACTACTACCGGCGGGTTGAACGCCGGCCGGACTTCACCCCGTACGACCCCCTGCAGGACGGGCGCAGCACGGCGTCCGCGGAGGACCACGCCTTGGAAAACAGCGGCGGCGCGGCCCACCTGCTGGCGGGCCTGACCGATGAACACCGCGAGGTCCTGGCATTGCGGGTGGTGGCCGACCTCTCCATCGAACAGGTGGCCGGCATCATGGGCAAGTCCCAGGGTGCCATCAAGCAGCTCCAACGCAGGGCGCTGCAAAATCTCAAGGACCAGACTCTTAGAAGAAACCAGGCAGATCATGAGTGACACCGCAGGCTCACGGAACGGTTCCCGCGACGACGCGTCTGTCGACCGGCTGCTGCTGGAGGCAGGGCTGGACGACGACGGCGGCCTCCGCAACGTTCTGCTGGAGCTCCAGGGGCTCGCAGCTGAGCGGCCGATGCCGTCCGATGCAGTTGCCGCACTGATGAGACCTGCCGTGACACGGACTGCTGTCCCGACGCCTGCACCGAGCCACGTGGCAGCCACCCGTCACCTGGCGGTGGTTCCGGCAACGGGAGTAATGCCTGCGACAACGGTTGTCCCGGAGTTCGCGGCAACCGACGACCTCGCCGCCCGCCGTCGGGCCAAGCACCGGATCACCCTCACGACGCTGTCCGTGACCATTTCCCTGGCGGCCGGCGGCGCCGTTGCCGTAGCCTCCGACCAGGGGATCAGGGATACCATCGGCCAGGTCAACCACGCAGTGACATCCTTCGTGTCCACTGTTGGCGGCGGACCTGCCCCGGCTCCGGTGGAGACCCCGGCTCCGGTTCCGGGCCAGCCCGGCGTCCCGGCCGTGGGGCCCACCGGGCCGGCTGTCACTGTGCCGGTTCCGGCCGCTCCGGGATCCGGTTCCAGCCAGTCCACGCAGCCCGCTCCCACGCCATCGGGTTCAGGTCCGGCAGTGCCCCTGCCGGACCTTCCCCTACCTGAAAACGTCACGCCAGGGGTGCCGGGGGTGCCGGGTGGGCCGCTGAACGGCGAGGGACAGCCCCCGGCCCTGCCCCTGCCACCCACGCCTCCGGTCCCGCTGCCCGGCATCCACCCGTAGGCCGGGTCCCCTATAAAATCCGTCCATCCGTAACGCCTGAACCGTCAGTAGCCTGATGCTGCCGTCCGGATCATTTCCCCGGCCGGGGTGGCCAGATACCAGACGTCGTTGACGCCCTGCCCCAGGACGTCGCCGGGCTTCTTGTCCTGCGCGAAGTAGTACAGCGGCAGTCCATTCAGGGTCACCTGCTTGGCCCCGTCCGGCGTCGTGATTGTCCCGAGCGTGCCGGTGATGCCTTCGGCGGCAGGTGTGGCCGCGGTGGTGAGGAGCGGTGGCCACGCGGTCAGGCACGCTCCCGTGCACGCGCTGGTGCCGGAATCCTTAACGTCCTTGGTGAAGAAATAGACGCTCATGCCAGCGGAATCAACCACGATGTTTCCGGCGCTGGAGGATGCTGTCTTGAGGTCGACGGCGGCTGCTGTGGTGGGGGAGCCGGCGGCCGGGCTGGTGGCTGCCGGAGTGGTGGGTGCGGCGGTTGTTGTGGTGGTGGTTCCGGGGCTGCCGCCGCAGCCGGAAAGTGCGGCTATGAGAGCCGCTGCGGCAAGACCTGTGCACAAATGCTGTTTCATGGGATGCTCCTCGGCTGGGGCCCGGCGTAGGTCACCGGACGCTAACCGGTACGACGCACCAGGGTGAAGAATGGTTCAAAGTGAACCGTTTTCCGTCCGCCGACGTTATATCGCATGTACGCGGAGCTGCAGCGTCGCTGTGGACGGGCGCAACTGTGGATGCGTAGCCGTGGCACGCGGTTGTAACCGCGGACTGGATCAGGGACGGGAGGGCGGCATGCCGCTGGACGAGGACGTGGTGGCCGCGATCTACCGCGAACACGGCTCCGCCCTGCGCCGTTTTGTGCTCAGTGCCTCGCGGGACCCGCAGCTGGCCGAGGACGTGGTCCAGGAGACCGTGCTGCGCGTCTGGCAGCAGGCCCCGGACATCACCGGAAGCCTGCGCAGCTACCTGTTCCGGACCGCGCGGAACATCATGATCGACAACTACCGCAAAGCCCAAAGGCGCCCCGCCGAAGTGATGGAACGCGAACTCGCCGATCCCGCCGAAGCCGTGGAACGCGTGGATGAACTCCTCAACCGCGTGCTGATGGAAGAGGCGCTGCTCCGGCTCAGCACCGAACACCGGGAGGTCCTCGTGGCCCTCCACTACCGCCGTTTCACCGTCACCGAGGCCGCCGTGCAGCTGAACATTCCCAGCGGAACCGTGAAGTCCCGCGCGTACTACGCAGTCAGGGCGCTGCGGACCATCCTGGACGAAATGGGGGTGGAACGGTGAACGCCTCCGAGCTGCACCACCTGCTGGGCGCGTACGTGCTCGGCGGGCTTGACCCTGCGGATTCGCAGCGCTTCGAAGCCCACCTCGAAGGCTGCGCGGACTGCCGGACCGAACTCGCCGAGCTCGAAAGCCTGCCGGCCCTGCTTGACGCGCTTCCCGTCCCGGACGCGGTGGCGCTGACCGGGACCGCCCGCCCCGGGGTGGCCGCTGAGCCGGCCAGCTCAGTGTCCCGCAGGGTCCTCGATGAACTGGCCGCCCGGCGTCGTAAATTACGACGGCGGTGGGCAGCGCTGGTGGGCGCCGTCGCCGCCGCGTGCCTCGCCTTGGGCCTGGCCGCGGCCCCGCTGCTGAGCCGGCCGCCGGCGCCGGACGCCAGCTACTCGGTCCAGTCCGGCAACGGCCTGCAGTTCAGCATCGACCTCGCCCGGAAGGCGTGGGGCACCGAGCTGGCCGTGAACGGCAGCAAACTGCCGCTGGACGGGACGCTCTCGCTGTGGATCCGGGACCGCGACGGCGGCGAGGACCGGGCGTGCGCCTGGACCGCCACGCCCAGCGGGAGGGTGAAGGTCATGGGCGCCACGCCCGTTCAGCTGGCCAGCATCGCCAGCCTGGAACTGCGGGACGAAACCCAGCACACCGTGGCTGTGATTACGGTGCCGTGAGGGCGCGGAACTCGGCCACCAGGGCCGGATCCTCGCAGGCCCGGGCAAACGCGTCGATCCTCTTCGTGATCTCACGGCCCAAAAGCCAGGCGCCCATCCGCTCCGCCACCGGCCGCAACCAGGCCGGGCGGCACGAAAAGGTGTACTTCCAGACGGCGCGGGTGCCGCCGTCGTCCGCGGTGAAACGCCAGCCGCCACCGAAATTCCCGAAGAACCACGGTCCGGACACCATGGTCATGCCCACGTTCCTGGGTGGCGCATAGGAAACGTATTCGCTCACCATCACCAAGCCCAGGCGGGACACGGTCCGTGTCCGGACGCCCTTTCCGGCGGACGTTGCGCTGTTCAGGAAACCTTGGGCCGAGATGAACGGGTCCCACTTGAGCCGGAACGCGCCGGTGGTCTGGGAGAGGGCAAAGACTGTCTCCGGATCGAGGCGGATGAGGCGTTCGGCGCGTACCTGGGGCATGGGGCCACCCTAACCGGAGACCGGGTGTGCCGGGTGGGTCCAGGTATTCCGCGCCCCTCCATCGATTGCTCCCCACCGGCCCCCTAGCCTCGCAAGCTCGGCAAGGGAACCCTGCCGGCGTGGGCCCCCGGCCCTTTTGACCCGGGCTCAAAAGGGCCGCTGCTCAGCAATGGATGCAGATTCAGCGCCCCGGAGACGGCGCCCAACCCTACATTTTGGCCAGGCGGGCCCGGACCACCATGAACACGCCGTAGCAGATGAGGCCGGCGCCCACGGCGGCCAGCAGGTACACGCCGAAGGGCTGTTCGCGCAGGGCCCTCAGTCCACCGTCCAGGCCCGTGGATTCATCCGGATGGGCCTGCAGGGTGGCAATGGTGATGAGCATCCCGGTCAGCAGCAGGACTATGCCCTTGGCGACGTAGCCGGTCACGCCCAGGACCGTGACGGCCGTCCGGGCAGAGCTGGAAGGGGGCATCGTCAGGTGTTTCTCGAAGGTCTTCATGATCCCGCGGATGCTGTAGAAGGCCCCGGTGATGGCAACACCCAGGCCCACCAGGACCAGCAGCACTACGCCGCCTGGGGCCTTTATCACGGCGACGGTGAGGTCGCTCGCGGATTGCTGGCTGTCGCCTCCGGACCCTGTGCCCATGGCGAAGCTGGCAAGCGTCACGGAGAGTCCGGTGAACACCACGGCCTGAGCTGCGGCTTTGGCCTTCTTACGAGCCTTTTCCGTGGTGGGCAGCCGGTTGTAATCGAAGACGGCGTCGCTGGCCTGCCAGATGGCAAGCGCCGCGCAGGCGGCGAAGCTGGACCACAGGAGGAAGGGACCAGCGGGCTGGCTGGCCAGTTCGGAAACAGCCCCGCTGACGTCGGCACTTCCCGAGCCTCCCATGGCGAGGCGGATGGCGATGGCCCCCACCAGGAAGTGCAGGAGGCCGCTTACCGCGAAACCCACCCTCGCCAGCAGCTCCAAGGCGCGTGAGTTGGTGACGTCCTCCGCCGTGTCGGCGGCCTGCCTGAGTTCTCTTTTGATGGCGGTTCCTTCGGGCCAGCGCCGCGGCGGCGCAGATTTTGTGTGCCCCCGCACAAGCCCCATCGTGCCACGTCATGCGGGCCGCGAACAGTCCTGATCCGCGCGCCCGGACTAGCCCGATCGTGGTGACTGGTTCGGGGCTCCCGCGATGGGGAGTGTTCCCCATCGCGGGGGGCTTACCGCCGTGCGACGATATGTCCGGCGATAGATCTAACTCTTTTTACTCTCTCGGGGGAGACACCATGACTTTTTACGGCGCGGACGTCAGCCAGCTGCGGGAGCTGGCGAAGGCCGTTGACAAGGCGGCAGCGCTGCTCAGCAGCCGGGCCAGCTCCCTGCAGGGCCAGATCCAGTCCGCGCCATGGAAGGGCGCCGACGGCGAGCTGTTCCGGCAGGACTGGTCCGGCAACCACCGTCCCAGCCTGGAGCGGGTGGCATCCAGCCTCCGCCACAACTCCAAGCTGCTCCTGCAGCACGCAAACGAACAGGAAAAGTCCTCTGCCGAGACCGGTGGCGGCAGCGGCGGTGGCGGGACCAGTGCCCTGGACAGGCTCAAGGACCTGGGCACCCGCGCCCAGAACTGGCTGGAGGAACAGGTAGCGAAGGCGGCAGCGGCTGAGGCCCACCGCCAGGAGCTGCAACAGGGCCTGGATGACATGCTCAAGGCCAGCCCGGAGGAGCAGGCCAAGTGGTGGGCCAGCCTGTCGCAGGAGGACCGGAAATACCTGATCGAAGGCGAAGACGAGAACGGCCCGTTCGCCGAGGACCTCATGAGGATGGACGGCGGTATTCCCCAGTCCGCCCAGGATCAGGCAAGTGCCCACCTCCGGGAACTCGCCAAGACGGAAACTCCCGTGTACACGGAGACCGGCAAGGCCTCCCTTGACGCCCGGGTTGCCTGGTTCCACGCAGGCGCGGAGGTAGGCACCGTCGTCGTAGAGAATGCAGACGGTTCGGCCACCCTGAAGGTCTACGGAAACGTGGGCGTGGGAGTGAACGACACCACCGGTACGGCCGGGGTCACGCTGAACGGGGAGGCCTCGCGCGAGTACAAATTCGGCAGCATGGAGGAGGCCATGGACGCCCGCAACCAGATTTACACGGATCTCCCGCCGGACAGCGCCGGTGAGATCAAGGATGTGGCAGGCAACCCGCCTGGCTACATCCTTGACACCATCAACGATGCTGCGGACAGCAACGGCTCCACCGGCCACGACGACAAAGCCAAGGGAACCCTCTCCCTGGAAACCGAGGGTGAATCCGGCCCCGCTTCGGGCTCGGCGAAGCTGGATCTTGCCTACGAGCGGAACCTGACGGACGGTACCGCCACCGCAAGCGCCGAGGTGTCGGCCCAGGGCAAACTGGACCTTGACGGCAGGGTGTTCGAGGCCTCGGGCAAGGGCGGCCTGGAACTGAACCTGGATAAGAACGGCAGCATGGAATCGATCGCCTTATCCATGGAGGGCACAGTTGCGGCGGGCGCCAGTGCAGGTCCCGACCTCCAGGGCGCCAAGGCTGAGTCCAGCGTGACGGTAGGGCAGCAGGGAACCGTGAAGATCAATGTTGAGTACTCGCCGGAGAACGCGGCCGTGATCGACAGCTACATGCGCAATGTGGCGTTGGGAGACACCGTTGCTGCCGGCCACGACGCCGCCAAGCTCTACGAGGCAGGTTCCGCCACCGTCCAGCAGAACAGCGTGGTGACAGCGTCCAACGAGTTCGGCATTGACCTCAAGGCCGGCGAGGTGGAGGTCAAAACGGAGAACAAGGCAACCACCAACGTGTCCACGTACTATAAGGTCCCGAACGACACCAAGCTCGAGAAGCTCTGACGTCCCGTGCCGGATCCGCACGTGCCAGCCAGCCCAGCCAAGACTTACCGCCAAGGAGCAAACATGTCCGTTCATATCGAGTCCCCGCTGGGGTTCACGGCAGACTTCCCCGAGCACACCCAGGTCCTGGCGGACTCCGCCGCCGGGCCAAACACCGAACAGTATGGCCTGCTGGGCGGCGTCCTGGTAACGGTCATCAGGGACGACACCTCCGTGACCGGAGCCGCTCAGGCCAACGGCTGGGCACACCTGATGTCAGGCTTCTACCTTGAAGACCGCGCCGGGACCATCCTCACCGAAGGCGAACTGAACGTACCCGGTAAGTCCTCGTACGCCGTCGTGGTTGGATACACGGATCCCGCGGGCGAGGCGAGGGTCGCGGCCACTGTGGGTGTCTGGGAGAACAACCGTTTCATCGGTGTTGTGGTGATCTGGCCGTACGTGAACCCGGAGATCGAGCCGCGGCTGGGGATGCTCAAGGAGATCGTCGCCGCCATCAGCGTGAGCT
The DNA here is from genome assembly GCF_057840185.1 of Pseudarthrobacter sp. KH_020_B. Classification (NCBI taxonomy): domain Bacteria; kingdom Bacillati; phylum Actinomycetota; class Actinomycetes; order Micrococcales; family Micrococcaceae; genus Pseudarthrobacter; species Pseudarthrobacter sp. KH_020_B. The sequence continues at coordinate 4,409,027 of NZ_CM174506.1, read as the reverse complement.
GACCCCAACTGGGTAGCGCTAACTGCCGTTATGAGCGCTCAAAGCGACACTTAGTGCTACCCACATTTGGATGGTCAGCGGCGGCGGTAGCAGAGGTCGAAGATCAGCCGCCCGGCCTCGTGGGCCTTCGCCTCGAAACTCGTGCGGATCCGGCCTTCAAAGCGCGGCGCCCAGCCGCCTGTTTCGTCCACGCCCTCGTTGGGGCCGGTGTGCGCGGTGCTCACCGGCGCCCGGCCTTCGCGGACGGGCGCGCCGCCCACCAGGGTTTCGACGCCGGATTGCCACACCTGGGTGAGCGGGCTTTCTGGCCCGTGGCGCTCGCCGGTGTGGAGGTTTTCGAAGTCCGGCGAGTCAGCCAAGACGTCGCGGACGTGGACGGCGTAGTTGGACCAGTCCGTGGCGACCCGCCACAGGCCGCCCTTCGTCAGGGCCCGCGCTGCCAGTTCGGCGAACTCCGGCTGGATGAGGCGGCGTTTGTGGTGCCGTGACTTGTGCCAGGGATCGGGGAAAAATACCCACAGTTCGCTGACCGAACCTGCGGGCAGCATGGTGGCGAGGACCTCGGGCGCGTTGGCTTCCACTACTCGGACGTTATTCAGCCCGCGGCTGTTGATCTTGATGATGGTGTTGGCCAGGCCCGGCGTGTACACCTCCACGGCCAGGAAGTCCGTGTCCGGGTTTTCCTCGGCCGCGTGGCAGATGGCATCGCCCAGCCCCGAACCGATTTCCACAATCAGCGGTGCCTTGCGGCCGAACTCGGCCTCAGCGTCGAACGTGTAGTCCGGGTGGACCGACGTGTTCGCAACGTGCCGGGGGACGTCCAGCGCCCACCGGTCCGAGTGCTCTTCCCACGCCGTCTGGCGGCGCCCCTGAAGGCGGGTGCCGCGGCGCACAAAGCTCACCGGCCTGCCGCCGTACGTGCCGAAAGACGCCTGGGTTCCGGGCGTCACCGGGCGCGGGACATGCGGAGGCTGGGGAGATTCTGGGGATTCGCTCATCCCTTCCAGAATACCCGGGGCCGCGCCGACAGCTTGGGCGGTCACCTGAGCTCAGAATCGGACGAGATGGAAATTCGAAACGGCCGCTCTGCGAGACAGGCATGAAATCTCAGAAGAGGATCATTAAGTCCCCGTCCCTGAGCACGAGCACCAGGCCCACTGCAAGCTCGGCCGCCGTTATCCACAAAGCAGCCACCCCAGCGCGCCAACCGTTTGATCGACGCACAAAAACGCGGAGCGAAACAGCGCCGAGCGTCATTGCGAGCAGGCCAAACAGCGCCGGGTAGCTCCACAGCACCAACGGTGCAACCCAGTCCAGCCGGCCAGGCCCCTCCGAAGGCCTCGTAAAGAAGGCCGCCATTAGGCTGAACGGCCCGGTCAGAAACATGCTCGCCGGGGCGATGAGGCTGAAAGCGAGGCTGGCTGTGCCCTCGCCGCTGCCGTGGGCCTTCGGCGTGGCCGGGGAAGGCGCAATGGACGGATCGTGCAATGGTGCGAGGCTCATGGTTACTCCCGAGTGTTGTGGCTGGGTACCGCAGGCTGATCCCAAAGTAGGGTCACTCCAGGCGGGCAACCAGCCCCCTTCTGGTCTATGTGGATAACTCGGCTTGGCAACGAAGCCTGACAGAATGGGTCCCGTGACCCGTGCTGACAACGTTGACGTGCCTGGACTGCTGATCGACGCCGAAATCGACGACATCCCCCCGGCAGCCCCGACGCGCCTTCCGGGCCAGTCGGGCGGCGGTCCGGAGAGCCCGCAGGGCAGCCGGCGTGCGCTCGTGTACCTGGGCCTCTGCCTGGTGCTTATCGGGCTGAACCTCCGCACGGTTTTCTCCAGTTTCGCCGCGGTTCTTCCGGAGATCACGTCCGACGCCGGCCTGCCGGGCTGGGCTGTCGTGGTGCTGACCACCGTGCCCGTCACCCTCCTGGGTGTCTTCGCGCCGCTGGCCCCTGTCCTGGCCCGCCGGTTTGGCGCCGAACGCGTCCTGCTCGGGGCCATGGCAGTGCTCACGGGAGGGCTGCTGCTGCGGCCCGCGGACAGCGGCGGCCTGGTGCCCGGCGCCGGGCACCTCCCCACTTTGCTGGCGGGAACGGCTGCCTGCGGTGCCGCCATCGCCCTGTGCAACGTGCTGCTGCCAGGGCTGGTGAAGCGCGATTTCCCGCACCGGCTGGGCCTCATGGGCGGGCTGTACACCACGGCGATCTGCGCCTCGGCCGCCCTCGGAGCCGGCTTTACCTTCCCCGTCTTCACGGCGACGGCGGAGTGGACCTCGGCGCTGTGGTTCTGGGCGGTCCCTGCCGCCGTCGTACTTTTGCTGTTCCTTCCGGTGGCACTGCGCCAGCACCCCGTCCGGCACCAGGCCGCCAACCTCGGCGTCAACGTGTGGCGTTCGGCGGTGGCGTGGCAGGTGACCATCTTTATGGTGCTGCAGGCCATGATGTCCTTCAGCGTCTTTGCCTGGCTGGCACCGATCCTGCGCGAACGCGGCGTGGACGGCGGAACGGCCGGCCTGATGGTCTCTGTTTCGATCGTGCTCCAGATGATGGGCTCGCTGTTCGCCCCCGCGCTGGCGGCGAGGTTCCGTGACCAGCGGGCCATCAATGTGGTGGTGGCGCTGATGACCGGCGGCGGGTTTGCGCTGAGCATCTTCGGACCCCTGGAACTCATCTGGGTGTGGACCGGGTTGCTCGGCCTGGGGCAGGGCAGCCTCACCGCGGTGGCCCTGACTATGATCATGCTGCGGACCCGCGATGGGCACACGGCCGCTCACCTGTCCGGGATGATGCAGGGCGTGGGTTACGGGCTGGGTTCCACCGGCACGCTGATGGTGGGCCAGCTGCACCAGGCCACGGGATCGTTCACGGCCGCCGGGGTGCTGTTCCTGGTGGTCGGTTCGCTGGCCGCGGTCTTCGGTTACCGCGCGGGCCGGAACCGCTACATCGGCGACTCGAACCGCGCAGGCCAATAGCGTGCAGGATCCCGCACTGCCGGCCACGCATTCCGCCGCCACGGCCGGGATCCTGCAGCGGCCGTACCTGTGGGTGACCATCGGCGCGTGTGCGCTGGTGTTCCTCGCGGCGTTCGAATCGCTCGCGGTGACCACCATCATGCCCGTCGTCAGCCGCGAGCTCGACGGCGCCGGCCTGTATGCGCTGGCCTTCGCCGGTCCGCTGGCCACGGGCGTGATCGGCATGGTGGCGGCCGGAAACTGGTCGGACCGCCGCGGGCCAACCGTCCCGCTCTATGCCTCCGTGGCGTTGTTCGTGCTGGGCCTGATCATCGCGGGCACGGCGGTATCCATGCCCATGCTGGTTGCCGGCCGCCTGGTGCAGGGGCTTGGCGGCGGCGCGCTGACGGTTGCGCTCTACGTGGTGGTGGCACGCGTCTACCCGGCGGTCCTGCACCCGGGGATCTTTGCCGCCTTCTCCGCCGCGTGGGTGATCCCGTCCCTGGTGGGCCCGTTCGCGGCCGGCATCGTGGCGGAAGTCCTGAGCTGGCACTGGGTGTTCCTGGGCGTGGTGGGGCTGGTGGTTCCCGCCGTGGTGATGATCGTTCCGGTGCTCCGCGGCATCGACAGGCCTTCTGGGCAGGCCGCGGTACCGCCCTGGGCGCTGGGCCGGCTGGCCTGGGCGGCGCTCGCCGCGCTCGCTGTGCTGGGCCTGAACCTCTCCGCCGGAGTCACCATCGCGGGCATTCCCGCAGCCCCGGCACTCCTGGCCGCGGCCGCCGTCGTGATTGCCCTCGTAGCCGTGCGGCCGCTGGTACCGCGTGGAACACTGCTCGCCCGCCGCGGCCTGCCCAGCGTGATCCTGACCCGCGGGCTGGCCGGCGCGGCCTTTTTCGGGGCGGAGGTGTACCTCCCGTACCTGCTGATCGAGGAGTACCAGTTCCCGCCGACGTTCGCCGGGTTGGCGCTCACCGGAGGCGCGGTGTCCTGGGCGGCTGCTGCCGCCATCCAGGGCCGGCTGGGTACCCGGCTGCAGCACCGGGCAGCGGTGCGCATCGGTGCAGCGCTGGTGCTGGGAGCTATTCTCCTCGCGCTGGCGACGACGGCGCTCCACTGGCCCGCCGCCGTCGCGATTGCCGGCTGGCTCTTCGCCGGCGGCGGCATGGGGCTGCTGTATCCGCGGCTCAGCGTGATGACGCTCGCCATGTCCACCAAGGAAAACGAAGGCTTCAACAGCTCGGCGATGTCCATTTCGGACTCCCTGGGCGGGGCGCTGGCGCTCGCCGCCACGGGCATCGTGTTCGCGGCATTTACGACGACGGCGGAATCGTTCGCGGGGGTCTTCGCACTGACGGCGGTGGTGGCCGTCGCCGCGGTTGCGGTGGCGCCGCGGGTTTCCCGCTGACTCAGGCCAGCCGGGTGGCGCGCAGGACGGTGTCCCCGATGATGGCTTCCTCGCCGTCCGGACCCGAAGCCGAGCGCTCGCGAATGGTGGTGACCTCCAGCTGCCAGTCCGGCGAATCCAGGCCGAGCTCCGCCACGAGCTGCGCCGGGGTGTAGAACATCTCCGGCGTGGTGTGGTTTCCCCACGGCGGCAGGTGGTCCGGATGATGGCCCACGATCAGCAGCGTGCCGCCCGGCTTGACCGCCGCAGCCGCCGTCCGCAGCGGGCCCTGCCACGCCAGATGCGGGGAATGCAGGAACTGGGACGACACCAGATCATACGTTCCCGCGGGTTGCCACTCCTCCAGGTCACACTGTTCCCAGTGGATGCGGCTGGGAATTTCGCCCGCTCCATGGGCGTGCACGCTTTCGCGGTCCAGGGCAGCCTTCTCGTGGGTGGCTGCCCGTTCCAGTGCGACGGCGGAAACGTCGACGGCGGTGACGGTCCAGCCCTGCTGGGCAAGCCAGATGGCATCGGCACCTTCGCCGCAGCCAAGGTCGAGGGCGTTGCCCGGCCGCAGCCCCGCGCCTTCACGGACCAGTTGCGGGTTGGGCTTCCCGCTCCAGATCTTCGGCTTGCTCCGGTACCTTTCGTCCCACGCCTCGGCGGCACTCCGCCGCGGTTTGTCACTGAGGCGGGTGTCGCCGTCGTCCGTTGTGTGGTGGTGGTCCGCACCCTGTTCCGTCATGACTCAAGCCTGCCCTTGCCCGGCTCCGAAGGCAACGGTCCGGGTCGCCACCTAGCCGGAATCAGGGCTGCAGGCGCGGGGATGGTACGCTTAGGGGACTTGATGTGCAGTGATGCCCGCTCGTCCCTTGATTTTGGGAAGCGGGTTTTTTCATGTGAGAGGCACATCCTGCGTCGATGAACGCGTTCCATTTGGTCCCAGCCGCCGCCCTGAATTGGGCAGCAGCACGGTTGATCACCTGACTTTTCTTCGGCGAAACCCTTGAGCCAACCGGCATCGGGGGCCGATATCCGCACGGATACCGCCTGAAAGACCTTGAAATATATGACTACTTTTGCTGCCCTCGGCGCGCCCAAAGCACTCGCCGACACCCTCACCGCACAGGGAATTGTTGAGCCGTTCCCCATCCAGGTCAAGACCCTCCCGGACACCCTGGCCGGACGCGACGTCCTGGGCCGCGGCCGCACCGGCTCCGGCAAGACCATCGCTTTCGCCATCCCGCTTGTAGCACGACTCGCTGAGCGGGAAGCCAAGCACTTCCGCAAGCCCGGCCGCCCCATGGGCCTGGTCCTCGCACCGACCCGCGAGCTGGCCACCCAGATCAACGCCACCATCGAGCCGATGGCCAAGGCCATGGGCCTGAACACCACCGTGATCTACGGCGGCATCTCCCAGGCCCGCCAGGAAAAGGCACTGCGCGCCGGCGTCGACATTGTCATCGCCTGCCCGGGCCGCCTGGAGGACCTGATCCGCCAGCGCATCCTGACCCTCGAAGCCGTTGAGGTCACCGTCCTGGACGAGGCCGACCACATGGCCGACCTCGGCTTCCTTCCGGTGGTCAAGAAGCTCATGGACATGACCCCCAGCCAGGGCCAGCGCCTGCTGTTCTCCGCCACCCTGGACAACGGCGTGGACAAGATCGTCCAGCGTTACCTGTCCAACCCGCTGACCCACTCCGTGGACGACCCGCAGGCCGCGGTGACCACCATGGAGCACCACGTCCTGGTGGTCAACGACCAGACCGTCAAGAAGCAGCTGATCGTTGAGCTCGCCTCCGGCGCCGGCCGCCGCGTCCTCTTTATGCGGACCAAGCACCACGCCCGCAAGCTGGCCAAGACCCTGACCGACGCCGGGATCCCCGCCGTCGATCTGCACGGCAACCTCTCGCAGAACGCCCGTGACCGCAACCTGGCCGAGTTTTCCTCCGGTGACGTCCGCGTCTTGGTGGCCACCGACGTCGCAGCCCGCGGCGTCCACGTGGACGACGTCGAACTGGTGATCCACGTGGATCCGCCCACCGAGCACAAGGCATACCTCCACCGCTCAGGCCGTACGGCCCGTGCAGGTTCGGATGGCACCGTTGTCACGCTGACCCTCCCGGAGCAGCAGTCCGACGTCAAGAAGCTGATGAAGGCTGCCGGCGTCGAGGTTAACTTCGAGCGCGTCACCGCCAACTCCCCGCTGGTTGCTGAGCTCGTGGGCGAAATGGCCGACAAGATCGATCCGCGTACCCGCGCCGCCCTGCTCGCCAAGAAGTCCGCACAGCAGGGTGGCGGCACCTCCACGGGTGCCAACGCCGAGCGCAAGCGCGCCCGGCGCAGCCAGGAAGGCCCCACCGCTGGTGGCCGTGGCGGCCGAGGTGGACGTGGACGCGTCTCCGCTGAAGCTCCCCGCACGGATCTTCCCCGCGCCGAGCGCCGCGCCGTTGCCTACGAAGGCCGCACCGAGGCACGCGCAGCATTCGACCGTGTAGCTGAGCAGAACGAGGACCGCGCCATTGCAGCAGCTGCTGCTCGCCGCAACGCCCGTGGCCGCGGAACCACAGCCTCCACGCACCGCAACGACGTTCCCGCAGCAGGTGGCCGTGCAGCGGCCGGCCGCGGCTCAGACGGCCGTTCGGAATCACGCGTTACCCGCAGCGATGCCCCCCGTGGCGGCACGGGCCGTCCGGCTACCACCGGCGGACAGCGTGGCGGACGTCCGGCAACGGGCCAGCGCGCAGCCGGGGCCCGCACTGCAGGCGCCGGCGTAGGTGCCCGCTCGGGTGGATCCGGCCAGGGTGGATCCGGCCAGCGCGCCGGAGCCTCCTCGGGCAACGGTGGAAACGGCGGAAACGCCGGGAACGCCGGCAACAAGGCTGTTTGGTCCTCCAACACCGGCGGCACGTCCGGTGGCTCGTACGCCGGTAACGGTGGCGGCAACGGTGGCGGCAGTGGCCGTCCGGCACGCAGCGGTCCCCGCCGCGCGTCGGCTCCGGCCTCGAACGAGCGCCGCAGCCGCTAATCCCCAACCGCTCCCTAACCTCGCAAGCTCGGTCAGGGAACCCGGCGGTCGTGGGCCCACCTTAATAACCAATCGAGTGCTCCGTAACCGCCGTTTAGAAGGTTCATAACGGCAGTTACGGAGCACTCGATGAGTTAAGGCCTACCAGCCGCGGGCGCGCCACTCCTCCAGGTGCGGGCGTTCCGCACCCAGCGTGGTGGGGCTGCCGTGGCCCGGGTGCACCACGGTGTCATCCGGGTAGGCCTCGAACAATCGCGCGGTGACGTCGTTGAGCAGCGACGTGAACCGCGCGGGATCCTTCTGGGTGTTGCCCACGCCGCCCGGGAAGAGTGAATCCCCGCTGAAAATGTGGGCCGGCCTTTCCGGGTCCTGGTACACAAACGCGATGGATCCCGGGGTATGGCCGCGCAGGTGCACGGCGGTGAGCTCGAAACCGCCCACGGCGCAGGTATCCCCGTGCTCCAGGGTCCGGTCCACCGGTACTGGCAACGCCTCGGCGTCGTCCTTTCCGGCAACGGTTGGCGCACCCGTGGCCGCCACCAACGCCGGCAGGGCGCGGACGTGGTCCCAATGCTGGTGCGTCGTTGCAATCTGCACCAGCTTGGGCGTGGCCGCAGCATCCGCGGCCGAGTCCGCTAGCATCGCCTCGATGGCCGGAAGGTCGTCCGCGGCATCAATCAACAGCTGCGCGCCGCTGGCCTTGGCGGTCAGCAGATACACGTTGTTGTTCATCTCGCTGACGGAGATGCTGCGGATGGTGATGTCGCGGAGGTCATGAATCAGCGTGTCCATGGGCTTCAGTCTATTCACGCCCCTGGGACACCCAGTTGGGGTCCGCCGAGCGGGAGCCGACGACGGCGTCCGCAGCCTGGTCCAATGCGTCCAGTTGCGCCGGGGTCAGGTCCAACGACAGGGCGCCCAGGTTTTCGTCGATCCGGTACGTTTTGCGCGTGCCGGGGATGGGGACCACGGCCAGTCCCAGCCGTTTGCCCTGCTCGAGCAACCACGCGAGTGCCACCTGGGCGGGTGTTGCCGACAGCTCGGCGGCGACCGTCCGCACGGCCGCCACGACTCCCTGGTTCGCGTCAAAGGCGTCCGCGGCGAACCGCGGGATCCGGCGTCGGAAGTCGTTGGCTCCCAAACTGGAAGCGTCCACCGTGCCGGTGAGGAATCCCCGGCCCAGTGGCGAATACGGCACAAAGCCCACGCCCAGGCTGGCCGCGGCCGGAACGACGTTGCGTTCCACGTCGCGGCTCCAGATGGACCATTCGCTTTGGACCGCGGCGATGGGGTGCACGGAGTGGGCTTCAGCCAGCTCCTGCGCGGTCACCTCTGACAGGCCAAGATGTTTGACCTTGCCCTGCTGCACCAGACCCGCCATGGCCTCCACGGTTTCCACAATCGGAACGCGGAGGTCACGGCGGTGCATGTAGTAGAGGTCGATCACGTCCGTGCCAAGCCGCTTCAGGCTGGCGTCGACGGCCTGCCGGACATAGGCGGCATCTCCCCGGACATCCGTGTAGCCAGCAGCCGGCGAGCCCACCAGCGAAAACTTGGTGGCGAGCTGAACCTCGCCCCGCCGGTCCCTGAGCAGCTGTGCGATCAGTTCCTCGTTGCTGCCTCCGCCGTAGATGTCCGCGGTGTCAATGAAGCTGACGCCGGCATCCACTGCATGGTGCAGGGTCTTGAGCGCATCGTGCGGGTCAACCTCGCCGTAGACCGGGGTGAGGGCCATTCCGCCGAATCCCAGGGGGCTGACGGTGAGGCCGTCGCCGAGGTGTACCGATGGTGCAGTCATGAGCGCGTTCCATTCCTTGTGGGCTGGGTGTCACAGCCAAGAACCCCGGCCCTTGCCCCAGTATTCCTGGCCGGTGTCCTGGTCCCCGGGATGATCCGGTCGGCGGCCTGGCGCGTGGCCTCGATCGCCACGGCGTTGGACTCATCCGGTCCCGCCGCCCACGCCTCCGCCGCGGCCCGGTCCATGCCGAACTGCACGTGCCGGTCCACCAGCCTGGCCAGCCGCAGCGCGGGCGGGGTATCCATGAACCAGACCTCATCCAGCTGCGCGCGGACGTGCTTCCACTCAGGCGTCTCCGCCAGAAGGTAGTTTCCCTCGGTGATCACCAGCGGCACGGAGGCCGGGACCGCGATCGATGCGGCCACCGGTTCGTCCAAAGTCCGCCGGAACTCCGGTGCGTACACCACTGCCTCATCCCGACGCACGAGCCGCTGCAACAGCGACAGGTACCCGCCGACGTCGAACGTGTCCATTGCCCCTTTTCGCTGGCGCAGCGGTGTGCCGTCGATGATCGCGTTGCCCAGGTGGAAGCCATCCATCGGCACCACGGCGGCGATGTCGGCGCCGAACTCCCGCTGCAGCCGGGCCGCGAACGTGGACTTGCCGGAGCCGGGCGCGCCCGTGAGGCCCAGAACAATCCGCCGGCCGCCGTCGAGCCTGTGTCTGAGTGCGGCGAGAGCCTGCGTTATCTCGGGGGAGTCCATGGCAAAAGCCTAAACCGGCCGCTGATACTCCCCGGCTTTCCTGCGCGCAGGCAGGGCCTTCAGCCCCGCCGCGCAGCCCACAATCCCGGCGATGAACAGCACCTTCAACACGCTGAAAGGTTCGACGCCGGTGGCCATGGCCCAGCCCACCGTCAGGGCGGCTCCGATCCCCACCCAGACGGCGTAGGCCGTGCCGAGCGGAATGCTGCGGATGGCCAGGCCCAGGCCGATCATGCTCAGGGTGGCCGTTACGCCGAAAACAAGAGTGGGCACGGGGCGGGTGAAGCCGTCGGACAAGCCCAGGGCGGTGGCCCAGACGGCTTCCAGCACGGCCGAGGCGAGCAACATTAGCCAGGCAGCGGAACGCTTATTCATTACGCCACCACCTTCAGGCCAACCACGCACGCGGTGATGCCGGTGAGAAGCAGCAGGCGCGCCGTCGTCGGGCGTTCCGCCTTGGTGATGATCGCGTAGGCCGAGGTCAGCACCACGCCCACGCCCACCCACACGGTGTAGGCGGTGCCGGTGGGGATGGACTGCATGGCGATGGCGAGGCCGGCCATGCTGGCGAGGACGGAGACCAGGAAGAGGAGGGCGGGCGCGAGCCGGCGCCGGCCGGATGCCCGGAATGTCCGGTGCAGAGCTGCGGCCCAGACGGCTTCCAGCGCCCCGGAAAGAATGAGGATTAACCACGACATGACAGATCCTTTGGCCAGTCTTGTCGCGTGCCGGGTACTGAACCGTCGTCCGGAGGGTCCTATGCGGAGCCTTGTTTCCAGCATAGCAACGCCCGACGGCGGGTGGCCGGGTTGGTGGCCAACCTCACCGCCGGGGTTCCAGCCCAAGTAGGTAGCAGTAGATGTCGTTATGAGCGCCCATAACGACATCTACTGCTACCTAGTTGGGTCAGGGGGAGCAGTGACTAGAGGGCGCCGCCGGCGGTTTCCGGTGCGGACGAGTCGCGGCCGCCGTTGCCCACGGTTTCGCGGGCGATGAAGTTCTCGATGTCGAACAGGTTGTCCGCGCGCTCGGCGATGTTCACGAGGGTGGTCATGGCGGCGACCTCCTCCACCTGCTCCTTGAGGAACCAGAGCATGAACTGCTCGCCCAGGGCGTCGTCCTCGGTGCGGGCCGCACGGAACAGCGCCTCGATAGCGGCCGTCACTTCCTTCTCCTGCTCAAGCGCCAGGGCCAGCGGCTCGGTCACGGAGGCGAAGTCGTTGCGCACGTCGGGGACGCCCGGGATGGTGAACGGGATGTCGCGGTCCAGCATGTACTGCACCATCATCATGGCGTGGTTCCGCTCTTCCACCGACTGCCGGTAGAAGTAGCGGGCCAGCTGGGGGAGATCCTGGTTGGCGAACCAGGTAGCCACGGCAACGTACTGTTGCGAGGCCGCGAACTCGTTGCCGATCTGGGTGGACAGGAGTGAGTTAAAGGGTGTGGAGGTCATAGGCCCGAGTCTAGGAGCGCCGCACGCCGCTGACCAGTGTGGAAAGGCTCAGATAACGAAGGCGAGGCTAGCCTCCAGCGCCGGATCAGGCCGTCACGCGGTCGATCGAAACCACGGCCAGGAAGCCGCGGCCCAGGATTTCGGGGGTCCGGTTGTCGGAGCCGACGACGGCGTCATAGCGGTTGAGTGCCTCGGGTTCCCCGGGTGCGGGGGCGGCTTCGTCGCCGTCGTGTTCCGTGCCCAGCTCGGCGTCCGCGGCGTCGGCGCTGACGCTGAGGTTGCCCGCGCTGACAGTGGCCTGGCCCTGCAGCAGCACAGCGAGCTGGCCCTCAAAAACCGGGTGCGCGCGCTTCTTGGAGAGCTCGATGATGGACGTGAAACCCTTGAACGAGCCCGTCCTGGTGATGACATTCAGGTCGCGGATGTCCCCCGTGGGCAGGGCGCCGTGCGCAGCGGCTTCGCCGGAGAACCTGAAGGGCCGGTACTTTTCCAGCGGGTGCTCTGCGCCGTCCACGGTGAGAAGGAGCAGCTCGCCGTCGATCACGGTCAGCACACGTTCCATGCCCGGGAACGCCGAGAAATCCCCGGCCTTGCTGACGTCGGCGATGCTGACGCGCCAGTCCCAGGCGCCGTCCTGCGCCGAGGCGGCCTTCGGGTGGCTGGCAAGCTCCCGGGTCACCCCGCCGCCGTTGCGCCACGGTTCGGACCTGAGTTCTGCGAAGCGGATGATCTCCATCGGACCAGCCTAGTTTGTTTGGCATCCCCTCCTGTGTTTCGGCGTCCGCGCCACGCGTGGCATGCTGGGCAAATGCGCCAGGGGATCACCGAGGAACAAAGGCGGCTGCTGACTGCCTGGCTTGGGGAATTCAGCGTGCTGCAGGATTACTCCTGGCCCCTCCAGGACACCAATGTCCTGCAGATTGCCACGCCGTCGGGCGAGGAATTCATCGTCAAGGCGAGCACCACAAGCCACCACATCCGCCGCGAGATCGCCGCCCATGCCGGCGGTTTCGACGGGCTCCACGGCCGGGTCCCGGCGTTGCGGCATGCCTCGGCGGAGGCCGGGATCCTGGTGACGGAGTTCCTGCCGGGGGTCCTGGTCGAGGGAACACCGGCCGAGGACGATCCCGATACGTACCGCCAGGCGGGGGCGCTGCTGGCGAGGATTCACCGGCCCGCCGGGGACTCGTCCACCTACGCAAAGGCCCTCACCGCAAAGACCCGGGCGTGGATGGGCCGTGCCGACGGGCTGCTGCCGGAATCGCAGCTCGACAGCCTTGAGCAGGAGCTGGATGCCCTCCGGCCGGGCGCGGTGCAGCTCGTGGCAACGCACGGCGATTACCAGCCAAGGAACTGGCTGCAGGACAACGGCCAGATCAAGGTCATCGACTTTGGCCGGGCTGAACCGCGTCCGTGGGTGCACGATCTGGTGCGGCTCAGCCACCAGCGGTTCGTCCTCGGGCCCGAGCTTGCGGACGCTTTCTACGCTGGGCTGGGCAGAACTGTCGGCCCGGCGGAGGCAGACATGTGGCGGCTGGAGGGTACTTGCCTGTTAGTCTCCTCCGGGGGACTATGCGAAGACAGCCTGAAGGAGCCGGAAATGTTTGTCAAAGTCTGTGGTCTCAGTACGCCCGAATCAGTCCGCGCAGCCGTGGAGGCCGGGGCGGACGCCGTCGGCTTTGTCCTGACGGCCAGCCCGCGGGTGGTCTCGCCGTCGCAGGTTTCCGCGCTGCTGGCCGATGTGCCAGCCACCGTGACCGCCGTCGGCGTTTTCCGGCATGAACCTGTCGCCGATGCCATTGCCATCGCCCGTTCCGCCGGACTCGAGTGGGTCCAACTCCACGCGGACCTTACACCGGAAGACGTCACAACAGTGCACGACGCCGGCATGAAGCTGATCAGGGCGGTCACCATGGCAGCCACTGCGGACGCGTTCGCCGACTGGGGGGAGGAACTCCTGTTGATTGATGCCGCCGTGCCCGGGTCCGGAGAGGCTTGGGACTACGCCTCGATGGTGGACGTGACGGCGCTCCAGGACCGCAAGTGGCTTCTGGCCGGCGGGCTGGATCAAGACACCGTGGCGCACGCTACTGCAGCCTCAGGCGCGTGGGGCGTGGACGTCTCCTCCGGCGTCGAGATTTCCCGCGGAGTGAAGGACCTGGAGAAGATCCGCGCCTTTGTGAAGGCCGCCAAAGGCTGAGGTCCGGTCCAGTTTGAGGGCCCAAGTTCAGGGGCTAATCAGGGCAGACCCCTACGTTTTTGTCAGACCCCGCGGGGCACAATGGACAGATGAAGACACTGCTCAACATCATCTGGCTTGTATTCGGTGGACTCTGGCTTGCCCTCGGCTATTTCCTGGCGGGCATCATCTGCTGCCTGCTGATCGTCACCATCCCGTGGGGCATCGCGTCGTTCCGCATCGCGGCGTACACGCTCTGGCCGTTCGGGCGCATGGTGGTGGACAAGCCGGGCGGAACGGGCGTGTTCCCGCTGCTGGGGAACGTCATCTGGCTCGTGGTGGCGGGCATATGGATCGCGATCGGCCACGTGGTCACAGCCTTTGCCATGGCGGTCACCATCATCGGCATCCCGCTGGCCATCGCCAACCTCAAGCTCATCCCGGTCAGCCTGATGCCGCTGGGCAAGCAGATCGTGCCCACCAACAGGCCGTTCGTTACCGCGTACCGTTAGCCAGCGGCATTCCCCGGGGTTTCGGTAAACCCGGGGACCAGTCCCTGGGCTTCGAGCTCTTCTGACCGGAGCGCCCGCAGCACACAGAACTCGTTGCCGTCCGGGTCAGCCATGACCACCCAGGTCACCTCCGGCCCCTGCCCGACAGAAATGCGCGACGCGCCAAGGGCTTCCAGCCGCTGCACTTCCTCGGCCTGGTCATCCGGACGCAGGTCCAGGTGCAGCCTGTTCTTGAGCTCTTTCCCCTCGGGCACCTTCACGAACAGCAGGTCCGGGCTGACACCGTCGGCCGGGCTGCCTGCGGGCGGTTCCAGTACGATTTCGTCGTCCACCTCGTAGGTGCGGCGCCACCCCAGGGCCTTCTCCCAGAAATCGGCGGGCACTTTGGGGTCGGTGGAGTCGACGCTGACAGATTGGATGCGCAGGTTCATCCGAGCAGTCTTGCACCGGCCGGGGGCGCCCGTAAAGGCTGCGGGCGGTGGCGCGAAGAGTCAGGCCAGCTCGCCCTGCAGGTTCCGGCGGGCGGCGTCGTGCCACAGTTCCCGTGCGCGGTCGCTGTGGAACAAGGGGTCCAGTTCCAGCAAATGACGGACGACGGCGGCGCGGCCGGCCGCGAAGTCGGCGTCGCCGATGTGCGCGTAGTCTTCCCGGACGGCGGCCACATACCGGGCGTAGGGCTCAGGTTCGCCGCCGAGGACGGAGAGGTCCGCGTCGCAGAGGAGGGCGCCGTCGTCGTCCCCTGGTTCCGGGCGGTGGTCCGACGTCAGCCTGACGAGCCTCGCCACTTCCTCGACATCGGCGGCCGGAAGCCCCGCATCCGCGAGGCGCTCCTCGGCGAGACGGGCCGATTCCTCCTCGTCCTGGCCGGCGATCCCTCGGTACACGGCATCGTGGAACCAGGCTGCGAGCAGCACGGTCCGCGGCGGCGCGGCGGGGTCGGTGAGCAGGTCCAAAGCCTCCAAAACTGCCAGCAGGTGCGTGCAGCCGTGATAATGGCGGTGATCCTCGCTCCAGCGGTCCAGCAGGTCAAGGAAGAGGGCGTCGTGGCCGGGCATGATGGCCTCCCAGCGGTTCAGCAGCGGCACTTTGAGGGACTTGTTGCGCTGCCGGGCCGGGATGCGCAGCCCGCTGCCGATGAGCTTGCGGACCAGGACCCGGGCTTCCACCGGGATGGCGCCGGCGGCCGCCAGGTCATCGAACCGGCGCTCGGCAACGTCGTAGTGGTCGCCGTCGAACGCCCGGTCCGGGATGCCGGCCGCGGCGGCGAACGCGTGCAGCTCCGCCAGCGACGTGTCCGAAATGAGGTGCGAAAAGTGCGTGCCGTGGGCTGGCCACACGGGCGGATCCAGGTAAATCGCCATGGGGGAAGTCTAGTGCGGCGGCTCTCCGCAGTGCCGGTCAGGAGCCGGCCGGCAGGATGTTCTGGTTTCCCTGGAAAACGTTCCGCGGATCGAAGTCCCGTTTGACCCTGGCCAGCCGGGCGTAATTCCCGTTGCCGAACGCGGCCCGGATGCGCTCCTGACCCTCGTTGCCGATGAAATTGAGCCACACCCCACCTGTGGCATACGGCGCGATCTTGCCGCGGAAGTCCTTCACCCAGGCCTTGGCCAGCTCGCCTTCCTCGGGTGTGGGGGATATGCCGAACGGATGGCTCACCCAGGCCGCGTTCCGGTTGATCAACGGTGTGGCGGCCCCCGCGTTCCCGCCGACGGCGCCGCCCCACCGGGCAATGAGCTGCTGGGACGTGGCATCGGGCAGGTTCCGGGCAGACTCGACAAACAGGTCCAGGGCCGCATCGGGAAGTTCGTCGTGGTAGTCCGCGCTCCAGTAGTTGTAGTGGTCCGGCGGATCGTCCAGCGAGCCGTTGAACTCTGCATACGGAGTGTCTCCCACGAGGTCGATAGCGGGCCCGAGTTCGCGGAACGGCCGGGCATGTTCGGAGCCCTCCTCGGGGTCGCCCGCGTAGACGTAGCCAATGGCGACGGCCAACTTTCCCACCAGGTGCGCCGGTACGAACGGCTCTGGCGGCGCGGTCAGGTACAGCAGCCCCAGCCCGACGCCGTCCGGGGCTGCCAGCGCCAGATCCCGGAACGCACGGGAGACGTCCATGGCCTCCTCACCGGGCCACATCCATATCCCGGCATGCACCACGGGGCCGAGCCGGTGCGCCTGGAACGTGAAGGACGTCGCCACGCCGAAATTCCCGCCGCCGCCATGGAGCGCCCAGAAGAGTTCCGGGTTTTCCCGGGCGCTCGCGGTGACGCGCTCGCCGTCGGCCGTCACCAGGTCCACGGAGACGAGGCTGTCGCACGCGAACCCATAGGACCGCTCCAGCCACCCGGATCCGCCGCCCAGGGTGAAGCCGGCGACGCCGGTGGTGGAGGCGCGCCCGCCGGTGACGGCCAGTGCATGCTCCTGGGTGGCGCGATCGAACTCGCCCCAGGTCAGGCCCGCCCCCGCAGTGACAATGCCGGATTCCGGATTCACGTCAATCGACTTCATGGGCCGGACATCGATCACCAGGCCGTCGTTGTTCATGGACATTCCGGCCACCGAGTGGCCGCCGGCCCGGACAGCAATGGCGAGGGAATTTTGCCGTCCGTAGCGCAGGGCTTCGGCCACGTCCGCATCGTTTGAACACTGGGCAATCACGGCCGGACGCCGGTCAATCATGGCGTTGAAAACCTTCCGGGCCGGGTCATAATCGGGGCTGTCAGGCCTGATCCACTTCATCACAAACGCTCCTCAGCGACTGCGGCCCCTCCCCTCCCCATAGCGTAGGACTTCGGCGCCGGGGGTTCCATAGGAGACCGGTCCAAGGCCTCGAGCGGAGGCGAAACCAGCACGCCGTCATTTTCGGATTCGCGGCGAAAAATAGTGAATGAACTCGCAAATGCGGACTATGATCAGGAAATGCCCACTATTCGCGTATCCGAAGCCGCCCGGTTCCTGGGCGTCAGTGACGACACCGTCCGGCGCTGGACAGAGAACGGCAGCCTCACCCCGGTAAAGGACGACGCCGGCCGGCTGGCAGTGGACGGCCTGGAGCTGGCCCGGCACGCCCAGAAGCTCGCGCAGCTTCCCGAGGACCCGCACCGTGCCGGGAGTTCGGCGCGCAACAGGTTCATTGGCCTGGTCACGGGCATCACCGCGGACAAAGTCATGGCCCAGGTGGAACTCCAGTGCGGGCCGTTCCGGGTGGTGTCGCTGATGAGCAGCGAAGCCGTCCGCGAGCTAGGCCTCGAACTCGGCTCCGTGGCCACCGCGGTGGTTAAGGCAACCACCGTCATCATCGAAACCCCGCACGGAAAGAGCATCATTTGAGCACCCGCAAATGCGGCGCAGCCGCCATCGTCACCGCCGCGCTCGCTCTGGGCCTGGCCGCGTGCGCACCGGCTGCCACCACACCCACGGCCTCGCAGTCCGCCTCGCATTCCCCGGACGCTACCGGTCAGGTGTCGGGGACCATCACGGTCTTCGCCGCCGCGTCGCTCAAGGTCACGTTCACCAAGTTGGCCAGTGACTTCGAGGCGAACAACCCGGGCACCAAGATCATGCTGAGCTTCGCCGGCTCCTCGGACCTGGTCACCCAGATCACCCAGGGCGCACCGGCGGATGTCTTTGCCTCCGCCGACACGAAGAACATGACCAAGATGGCCGACGCCAGGCTCCTGGACGGCACCGCGAAGAACTTCGCCACCAACGTCCTGGAGATCGCCGTCCCGCCGTCCAACCCGGCGTCGATCGCGTCCTTCGCCGACCTGGCCAAACCCGGCGTCAAGGTGGCTGTCTGTGCCAGCCAGGTTCCGTGCGGGGCTGCGGCGGACACGGTGGAAAAGGCTGCGGGAGTGACGCTCGCACCGGTCAGCGAGGAATCATCCGTGACGGACGTCCTGGGCAAGGTCACCTCGGGCGAGGCCGACGCCGGGCTGGTCTACGTCACCGACGTCAAGGGCGCCGGGGATAAGGTCAAGGGAATCCCGTTCGACGAATCCGGCACGGCAGTCAACACCTATCCCATCGCCACAGTAGGCTCGAGCCGGAACAAGGAACTGGCGGCGGCCTTCATCGCCATGGTGACCGTTGCAGAGGGCCAAAAAACCCTCGGCGAGGCGGGCTTCGGCGCCCCGTAGGCCCGCCCACAAGGAGACCATGAAACAGGCCAGGAACGGCGGGTACGGCGGCGTCCCGCGCTGGATCTATGTACTTGCGACTGCCGGTGGCCTGTTCGTGGTGCTGCCGCTCGCGGCCATGGTGGCCAAGGTCAACTGGGGCCAGTTCATCCCGCTGGTGACGTCCGACGCGTCGCTGCAGGCCCTTGGACTGAGCCTGCGCACGTCCGCGGCCAGCACTGTCCTGTGCATCGTCCTGGGTGTGCCGCTCGCCCTGGTCCTGGCCCGCGGCAGCTTCCCGGGCCAGCGCGTCCTCCGCTCCCTGGTCCTCCTGCCGCTGGTGCTTCCGCCGGTGGTGGGCGGCATCGCCCTCCTGTACACCTTCGGGCGGCAGGGGCTGCTGGGCCGGACGCTGGAAGTGGCAGGCCTGCAGATCGCCTTTTCGACGACGGCGGTCATCCTGGCCCAGACGTTTGTGGCCCTTCCCTTCCTGGTGGTCAGCCTTGAGGGCGCCCTGCGGACCGCCGGAAACCGCTACGAAGCCGTGGCCGCGACGCTCGGCGCCCGGCCCACCACAGTGCTCCGCCGCGTCACTCTTCCGCTCGTCCTGCCGGGACTCGCCTCCGGCGCGGTGCTGTCCTTCGCCCGCAGCCTGGGCGAATTCGGCGCCACCCTCACATTCGCGGGAAGCCTGCAGGGGGTGACCCGGACCCTGCCGCTGGAAATCTACCTGCAGCGGGAAACGGACGCTGACGCCGCCGTCGCGCTTTCCCTGGTCCTCGTGGCGGTGGCGGTTGCCGTGGTGGCACTCGCGTACCGCAGTCCCCGCGCCGCTGAACGGGCCCCCGGACCAAGCGGGGAACGCACGACGCCGGCGCCCGCCCCGGGCGGTGCGGCCCGGTGACGTTTTCGGTTCAGGCGGCAGTGGCTGGCCGAGGTTTCGATGTCTCCCTCGCGGTGGGGCCGGCCGAAACGGTGGCCGTGATGGGAGCCAACGGCGCGGGCAAATCCACCCTGCTGAACGTCATTGCTGGCCTGCTGCACCCTGACTCGGGCACGGCCGAACTGGACGGCAGGACCCTGTTTGACCTCACCGCAGGGCGCGGCCAGTGGACGGCTCCGCACCGGCGCGGCACGGCGCTTCTGGCCCAGGAACCGCTGCTGTTCCCGCACCTGAGCGTGCTGGAGAACGTGGCCTTTGGGCCCCGGAGTGCAGGGGCTTCGAAGCAGGCCGCGCGGGAGTCCGCCCTGCGGTGGCTCGCGGAAGTGGAGGCGACGGAGCTGCAGTCCCGCCGCCCGGCCGAGCTCTCCGGCGGCCAGGCGCAGCGCGTTGCCGTGGCCCGGGCGCTCGCCGCCGACCCCGGGCTCCTGCTCCTGGATGAACCGATGGCCGCGCTGGATATCCATGCCGCGCCGCTGCTCCGGCGCCTGCTCAAGCGCGTTCTGACGGGCCGGCGCGCCATCATCATCACGCACGACGTCCTCGATGCCCTGATGCTGGCCGACCGGGTGGTCATCCTCGAAAACGGGCGGATCAGCGAGGAAGGCACCACCCGCGACGTCCTCCAGCGCCCGCGCAGCCGGTTCGCGGCCGGGCTCGCCGGGCTCAACTTTGTGGCCGGCCACCTCACCGAACACGGGTTGCAGGCCGGCGCCCTCAACCTCTATGGCCACCACGACGCAGCCAGCCCGCTCCCCACCGGACAGCCGGGCGTGGCTGTCTTCCCGCCGTCGGCCGTTTCCGTATTCCTCACCGAGGCGCACGGCAGCCCGCGGAACTCCTTCGCCGTGACCATCACGGACCTGGAGCCGCACGGGGACGGGATCCGCGTCCGCGCCGGGGAGGGCGGGCAGCTGAGCGCGGACATCACCCCGGCGGCGTCTGTCGATCTCGGGTTGGCGCCCGGAATGCCCGTGTACTTCGTGATCAAGGCCGGCGCCGTCGCCATCTACCCCAGCTGAACCGGCGGGAATCCGCGGGTAGGCTGGTCAGCGTCGTCCGGACGCGGCGGCGGTATTGGGGGAAACCATGAAGAAAATTACGACGGCGGCTGCCGTCCTTGCGCTGCTGGCGGGTCTGTCCGGGTGCAGCCTGTTCCCGTCGCCGACGCCACTGCCGGACATCGCCCCGGCCACGCCCGTGTCCGTGCTTCCGCCGGAGTGCCCGTTTGTGGGCCGTGATGAGGTGTCGCCGGTCCGGATCCCCAAGGGCTCGCCGCGCGAAAGCATCGGCAGCGTCCTGAACGCCTACAGCGGCTGGCTCAACGCCGGCTCCGAGCTGATCACGGCCTGGAGCCGCAAGGCCGTCCCGGAAAACTGCGTCGCGGACCTTGCGGCAAAAAACGCGGAGGCCTATTCGAGCACCCTGTTCACCACCCACAGCGACGTCGCGTGGCAGGAGTACTTTGCGGCGGTGAAGGTGATGAACCAGCAGAACCTCGCGGCGGTCCGCGTTGCCGAGGCGGGTACGGGCGGGCGCGGCACGTTTGAGCTGCTGCAGGAGATCGATTCGAGCGCCACGGACAGCGGCACGTTCCTGAAGTTCGACGCCGTCTACCGCCCCGTGATTGCCGGGCAGGGCAGCTGGGAGGACCTGGACAAGCCGACGCGCTGGTATGTGGAGCTCGTCCCGGCGGGGGAGTTCCTGGTGATCAACTACATCGAAACCAAGCCTGCGGCCGGATATCCCTGAGTTCGTTTGGCCCTACTGACAGGTAGTTGACTGATTTGTCATTTAACGTGACAGGCTTCACATCTGGCGGTAATGTCGCCTGTGGATCGCCCGCGCCGGTGGCCGGTCCATGCACTGGAACTGACCCGGCTGACGGCGGACCGCTGATGGCCTGATCTGGTCGGCGTAAACAGACCACCGCGCGGGTGGCTCATTGGGGGAGCCGCCCGCCCGGGATGCTTAAGCCCTGCCCGGGCTCTGCGGGCTGCTGCGGCAGGGGTGCCGGGACCGGATTTCCCGTGGTAGCCGGACGGCTCTGGACACGCGGTTCGCCGTCGGCAAACATGAGGCGTAGAGGGCATATCCTCAAAGTTGAGCGTTATAGACTCAACTTAGCGAAAATGCGCATCCCCGGAAGGAGCTCTCTTTGGACGTCAAATTCACCACCAAGAGCCAGGAGGCTCTTTCGGCAGCAGCCATGAACGCCTCTACGGCAGGGAATCCCCAGGTGGAACCCGCCCACCTGCTCAAGGCACTGATGGATCAGAGGGAGGGCGTCGCCGTCGCGCTTCTCCGCGCCACGGGTGCCGACCCGGATGCTGTCAGCGTGCACGCGAGCGGTGCCATCAAGGCGCTGCCGGCGACGTCGGGCGGATCCACGCAGCAGGCGCAGCTGTCCCGGCCCGCGCTGCAGGCCATCCAGAATGCCAAGAATGAAGCGGACCGGCTGGGCGACACGTATGTCTCCACCGAAGTGCTGCTGCTGGGGCTCTCTGCCGGGAGTGACGCCGTCGGGCGGTTAATGCGCGACGCCGGTGCCTCCCATGAAGCGCTGCTCGCCGCCCTGCCGGGTGTCCGCGGCGACCGCAAGGTCACCACGCCGGACCCGGAAAACACGTTCCAGTCGCTGGAGCGGTTCGGCACGGACCTCACCTCGATGGCGCGTGCGGGCAAGCTGGACCCGGTGATCGGCCGCGATACCGAGATCCGGCGCATCATCCAGGTACTGAGCCGCCGCACCAAGAACAACCCCGTGATCATCGGTGAGCCGGGCGTGGGCAAGACCGCCGTCGTCGAAGGCCTCGCCCAGCGGATTGTGGCCGGCGATGTTCCGGAAAGCCTGCGGGGTAAGACGCTGATTGGTCTGGACCTCGCGTCCATGGTGGCCGGGGCGAAGTACCGCGGCGAGTTCGAGGAGCGCCTCAAGGCCGTCCTGGAGGAGATCAAGAATTCGGACGGGCAGATCGTCACGTTCATCGACGAGATCCACACGGTAGTGGGCGCCGGTGCCACGGGGGAGTCCTCGATGGATGCGGGCAACATGCTCAAGCCCATGCTGGCCCGCGGCGAGCTGCGGCTGATCGGTGCCACCACGCTGGATGAGTACCGCGAGAATATCGAGAAGGACCCCGCCTTGGAGCGTCGTTTCCAGCAGGTGTACGTGGGTGAGCCCAGCGTGGAGGACACCATCGGGATCCTGCGAGGCCTCAAGGAACGGTACGAGGCGCACCATAAAGTCACCATCGCCGACTCCGCGCTGGTGGCCGCCGCAACCCTGTCCAACCGCTACATTTCCGGCCGCCAGCTGCCGGACAAGGCGATCGACCTGGTGGATGAAGCCGCGTCGCGGCTGCGGATGGAGATCGACTCCGCGCCGGAGGAGATCGACCAGCTGCGGCGCGCCGTGGACCGGCTGACCATGGAGGAACTGGCCCTCGCGAACGAGAAGGACGCGGCGTCCGTGGAACGCCTGGCGGCCCTCCGCGCGGATAAGGCGGATAAGAGTGAGGAGCTGGACGCGCTGAATGCGCGCTGGGCTGCCGAGCGGGCCGGACTCAACCGGGTGGGTGACCTGAAGGCCAAGCTCGATGAGCTGCGTTCCACGGCGGACAAGGCGCAGCGCGAAGGCGACCTGGAGACGGCGTCACGGATCCTGTACGGCGAGATTCCCGCAGTGGAGCGGGAGCTGAATGCGGCGGCCGCAGCCGAGGCGGTGACGGAAAAGCCGGCCCAGATGGTGGCTGACGAGGTCACGGCGAACGACATTGCCGAAGTCATTTCCGCGTGGACCGGCATTCCCGCCGGGCGAATGCTGCAGGGCGAAAGCCAGAAACTGCTCCATATGGAGCAGGAGCTCGGCAAACGCCTGATCGGCCAGTCCAAGGCGGTGGCCGCGGTGTCCGACGCCGTCCGCCGTGCCCGGGCCGGCGTCAGCGACCCCAACCGGCCCACGGGTTCGTTCCTGTTCCTCGGGCCCACAGGCGTGGGCAAGACGGAACTGGCCAAGGCGCTCGCGGATTTCCTGTTCGACGACGAACGCGCCATGGTGCGCCTGGACATGTCCGAATACGGCGAGAAGCACACTGTTGCCAGGCTGGTGGGCGCCCCTCCGGGGTACGTCGGCTACGAGGAAGGCGGCCAGCTGACCGAGGCCGTCCGCCGTCGGCCGTACTCTGTGATTCTGCTGGATGAGGTGGAGAAGGCCCACCCGGAGGTCTTCGACCTACTCCTGCAGGTGCTCGACGACGGCCGCCTCACCGATGGCCAGGGCCGCACCGTGGACTTCCGCAACGCCATCCTGGTCCTCACGTCCAACCTGGGCAGCCAGTTCCTGGTGGACCAGGGCCTTGATGCGCAGGCCAAGCGAACCGCGGTCATGACCATGGTCAACTCCTCCTTCAAGCCCGAGTTCCTGAACCGGCTGGACGAGATTGTGCTATTTGAAGCCCTGACCGTGGACGAGCTGGCGCAGATTGTGGAACTGCAGGTGGCCGAGCTCAGCAGGCGGCTGCACGAGCGCCGCCTCAGTTTGGACGTGACCGACGGCGCCCGCGCCTGGCTTGCCATGTCCGGCTTCGATTCCGCGTACGGTGCCCGGCCTCTCCGCCGGCTGGTGCAGCGCGAGATCGGTGACCGCCTGGCCAAGGCCATCCTGTCCGGCGACATTGCGGACGGCGACACCGTGCTCGTGGACACCGCGGCCGACGTCGACGAACTCACCATCGAAGGGTTGGAGGCCCTCGCAGGGCCCGACGGCGGCGCTCCCGCTGGCACGGGCCTGGTGGTGCGGCGGAAGGAATAGCGGTCCTGCAAGGCTCGGGCGAAACCTATTTCAGGGCAGCAGATTCCCGTATTTCATAGCTGAGGTTTTGGCGGTCCGCATCCATTTCGTTGACTTGGATGAGGTATCCGTCGGGGTCATTTACAGTGATGAAGCGGCCGAAGGTTTCGTCCATGATGTCCGAGGGGGCATATCCGGCAGCTCTTAGCCTTGATCCACCGATCTGCCTGGGCCGATGATCTGAATCCGGTTTCAGCTCGTTGTGCGAGCAGAGGGCGTGCTGGGGTGCCGGGCCTCGCTGCCCCTTCGGTGTTCCACTGGTTGTTCTGGTCGCGCCGTGCGGCTGGGTTGACGGGGGGGTCAGGCAGGTCGCGGCGGCGGGTAGAGGTGGTCGGACAGGGCCTGCCATGGTGTTTTCCAGGGCCAGGCTTCGGGCAGGTGAAGACGGATCCGTCGGTCGCTGGTGGCGATGCGGGCCGGGACGTGGATGAGTTTGCGGCGGATCGTGCCGGTCCTGGCTTTGCCGAAGGGCCCGGCCGCGAGGAGCCCGGCGGCGCGGGTGAGGTTGTAGGTCATGACCGCGGCGACCAGCCAGGCCGAGTTCGCGGCGAAAACACCGGAGGGCATATGGGCCAGCGCACTGTCTTTCAGATCGGCGTTCACCTGCTCAATAATGGCGTGTTTCCGGTGGGTTTTGTCGGCCGCGACGGTGTCCAGAACCGTGGCGTCGACGGTGGTGAAGAACGCGTGGTGCCGGTGCGTGTCGAACAGGGTTTCCTGCCCGTCGGCGGTTTTCGGGTTCAGTTCCGGGATGCGGCGCACGACCAGACGGCCGGTGATCTGCTCGGCCTTTTTGCGGGAGGAGAACGCGGTGAACACGGTCTCGGCGACCTCGGCCTTCGAGACCCAGGTGCTGGTGGCCTCGTCGAAGACCGCGTCGGTATATTCGATCGTTTCCCACGCCGTGTCAGGGATCCCGGCGATGGCGCGTTTGATGGCCGGGTCCATGCGCACGGTCACCGAGACCTCCGCCCCGCCGGCCAGGGCCGCGGAAACCGCCGCATGGCCGTAGAAGGCCGAATCGAACCGGCAGAGCACACGCCCGCAGGTCTGGACACGGCGTGGACAGGGCGTCGGTGATCAGGCGTTTCGCGCCCCGGGCCGAGTTCGCCGCTCCCTTGCGCAGCCGCTGGGCGGCGATCACCGGGGCCGTGTCCTTCGTCGAGGCGGTAGCCAGCAGCGCGTTCAGCCCGCGGACTCCCGAGTATCCGTAGCCGGAGCCCTGCTTGGCGTAGCCGTGGACCTCGATGATCGTGTCGTCAACGTCGACGAACACGAAGTCCGCCACCCCGGGGCTCCCGAGCAGCCGGGTCAGGGTCCCCAGGTTGGCCAGGAAACGGGAGGCAACAGCGTCCAATTGGCGCACGTGACCGAATGTGAAGGCCCGCAGGAACGAACCCAGGGTGGAGGGCGCGTAGCAGGCGGTGAAGAGCCGCTGCATTCCCCCGTGGCGCAGCAGGGCCATGTCATCGATCGAGTCCGCGCCGGCGACCATCCCGGCCACCAGGGACGCCAGCTTCAGTCCCGCGTTCGCACCCTTGTCCGACGGCACGGACAGCCAGTCGTCGGCCAGTTCCTGTAATCCGGCATCCCGTGCCAAGGTCATCACCGGCAGTAGCCCGGCAGCCGACACGAGGTTGGGCTCGTAGAAGGAAACTGACACGGCGGCACGCTTATGGGAAACTTGCATCTACGAGATGCCCTCTTTTCGGTGGTCAATGTGCTCTAGACAAGCTCCATTTTCCTTGAAAAGACGGGCATTCTCGGTTTAAACCGCCGTGTGCGCCCCGACCATCATCGGTGGATCAAGGCTTAGTCGCTCTGTGGTGAGCTCCAGCCTTTCGTCGGTGGAGAAGTGCAGCGCTACCGCTCCGGCATCTGAGTGTGTGGTTCCCGCTTGGGCAATGTGGAGCCCAAGTTGCCCGCCGTTGCCGTGCAGGTCCGCCCAGGTTCCGCTTGTTGCTGCAGCGTTCTCGTTCAACCCAAGGGTGGAATAAAACCTGTTGGCGAGCTCAATGTTCCGAACGAAGCGGATCGGAGTAACTGCCCATGTTGGCAACGCAAACTAGGTCAAGACTCTCCCGTGGGTGCTTAGCTTTCAAGCGATCGTTTTTCTCGATTAGCCAAGTTACCTGATTGAAGGGAGATCGTTTTCTCGGGTCTGGCTTGTAGGAGTGCGAAAGTAGCCCAAAAACTATTGGACCAACCACTTCAGCCTTCGCTCGGCCTACGTGCGGTTCCCTGATTTCGACCATCTGTGCCCTGCTGCGGACGGTCCACTGAGGGGGTCGCTAGTCGCGCATTCCTAGCTGCTGCTACTGCGGCATCGCGTATACCGATATGCCGATCGTAGAGTGTCAGCGACCCAGGGCATCTCAGCACCAGGATGCAGGTGTTTCTGAACGACGAAGGGCACATCACGGACGGCGATGACACCATTGATAGCTAATTTTTGGCTCGACCGGATCTGTACCGTCTCCCCGCGGTGGGCGAGTCGACGTTGTCGTGGGCGGATCCCAAAGGCTGAATTTCCCCTCATAGGGGCCAGCCGACTGATTGCTAGGTGGCATGTCACACTCAGCGCCAACTAAACATCACAAACCTGTGGGCAGGTACCTCGGTTCTAAAAACGCGTAGCAATTACTCGAGCGCATTCCAAAGTAAGGGCCATATGCTGATGACCGGAGGCGGCGGCCCGCAAAGAGCGGTACGGTCGGCCGCACGAGCCGGTAAGAGACGTCGGGCCAAAGGGGCGACATGATGCAACTGGCCAGTGGATTGCTCAGTGGAAACCACGTTGACGCGCGTAAACGCCCACGCCATCGACTGATGAGTAAGCGTGCCACGAAGGGAGCCGATCGCTCTTCATCCGTTCCACGCACGTTCCGTCCGGACATAGAGGGTCTTCGCGCGATCGCAGTTCTACTGGTCGTGCTGGACCACGCAGGCGTGCCGGCGCTGCAAGGAGGCTACGTCGGTGTCGACGTCTTCTTCGTGGTCTCCGGCTTCCTCATCACCGGCCTCCTGCTCAAAGAAGCTGAACGGGGTAGGCGGATCTCCCTTTTGGGGTTCTATGCACGACGGGCTCGGCGAATCCTGCCTGCCGCGACTCTTGTCCTCGCCGTCACAGTAGTCTCATCCTTCGCTTTGATCGGCGGTACGAGTGCTGCTCGAACCGCCGAAGACGGGCAATGGGCCGCGCTTTTCGCCAGCAATTTTCGCGAAACCTCGCAAGGGACGGACTACTGGGCCAGCGACCTTTCTCCATCCCCGTTACAGCACTATTGGTCACTGGCCATAGAAGAGCAGTTCTACCTGTTCTGGCCAGCCTTAATGATGGCGGTCGCTGCGATCGGACGGAGAGTTCCGCTACGCACGCGACTGACGGTTCTCCTCGCTGTCACGATTGCAGTCTCCCTTACGTGGTCGGTGTACGCGACGACGGAGAACGCGAGTGCGGCCTACTTCTCTCCCTTGACGAGGACCTGGGAACTTGGGGCTGGCGCAATTCTTGCCGTGCTCACACCGACAATCATGCGGCTGCCGGTTTTTCTTGCTGCCGTTACGAGTGTGTCCGGACTCATCGCGATTGCGGCAGCAGCGCTCACGCTGGACGAGTACACCAGGTTCCCAGGGTCCGCTGCTATTCTTCCGGTTGGCGGAACGGCTCTTGTGATAATCGGCGGGACAATCACACCGAAGCGAGGAGCCGAAGTGCTCCTGCAGTGTCGACCTCTGCAATGGCTTGGCAAGCTCTCTTATTCACTGTACCTGTGGCACTGGCCCGTGCTGATCCTCGCCGCGGCATCGCTCGGGACCGAACTGGCGATGACCACCAAGCTTGCCTTTGTCGGTGTGGCGCTGGCCTTGTCTGTCGTTACCTTCAAGTATGTGGAATTGCCCGTACGGAACTCCAGTTGGCTCAAGGCCCGCCGGCCGTCAGTCAGCGTGGCTTTCGGCGCCGCACTGGTGGCGCTATCACTTGGCCTCACGAGCATTCTGGTGTCGATCCTGCCCACGCCTTCCCCCACAGACAAATTAGACGATTTTGCAGTTGCCCCTGGCAGTGACCTACCGACGGCTGACGAAGTGGCAAAGGCCGTGGCTGACAGCGTAAACGTTGCAGGGTGGCCGCCGGAGCCGCCTGTTGGGAGGTTCCTTTTCAATCAGCATGCGTGCATAAGGGGCCTAGATGCCCCAACAGGTAAAGTCACGTGCAGTTATGGTGACGCCAGCGGCGGCGAGACAGTCGTGGTTTATGGCGACTCGCACGCTCAGATGTGGGAAAGTCCGCTCGGCGTGACAGCCACTGAACTTGGGCGGCGCTTCGAAGTCTTTTCGATGTTCTCGTGTCCGCCAGCCGACTTTTCGGTCTACAACGCGAAGCGCAAGGGTGATTATCCCGAGTGCAAGGCATTCCGTGCTGACTCGCTGGCGAAGATCGAGGCACTTCACCCCAGCGTCGTCCTCATCTCGGGTCAGCGTCAGGGTACTTGGCTTGAGAAGGATGGGCGCCCTGACAAAGAAAACACGGAAGCCGCCTGGGAGAAGGGTCTCGCCTCGACCATAAAGTCGTTGAGCGCGATAAGTGATCGCGTGGTCGTGATTGGGGACATCGCGTACTCGGAAAAGGATCCCCAGGACTGCGTCACATCGAACTCCGACGACGTCCGTCGCTGCCACACTCAGCGGAGTTACGCGGTGGACACCGAACACAATGAGATGGAGAAGCGCGTCGCCGAGGCCGGTGGCGCGGAATACGTGGACGTTGTTCCGTGGTTGTGCGCGGAGGATGTCTGTCCCGCGGTTGTCGCGGGATATGCAACCCATGAGGATGCTCAGCACATCTCCACCAACTACGCCCTGTGGTTGCGTCGGTCTCTTGCTGAGGCGGCCGCCTTGCTTCCCTGACGCGGCGTCAGCACCGTTGTGCGCGCCCGGTGGGTTGGCGTTTGGGAGTCAAGCAAGCCCCATAACGAAAGGGGCGGCCTGTGACCGATACATGCGCCGCACTGGCAGACGCACGTCTCTGTAAACCAACGGTCCGCTTGCGTGGCTGATCGACACCCCGTACGGGCGGCCGTGCCTCTGCCTCCCACACTCGAGGCCCCCCGCATGTCTGACTTTCTGTCGCTGCGGCAGTGGTCTAAGCGCCCGGTGTACAGGGGATGCGTTCCGGCACTTCGTGGCGCGGGAAGACCAGGTGTTCGTCTTCCTCGGGATGGACGGCGCGAACTTCCACCAGCTGTCACTCCACAGGAGTGGACCGACCACGTTCATCGACAGGCAACTGCGGATCATCGAGTTGGCGGCGCCACACCTGAGGGAGGCTGCGCCTGCTCGCGACGCGCGCCGCGTTTGCGACGACGCGGACGACGGCGGACCTGCGGACGGGCATGTGGACGCTACTGCGCGACCAGCTCGGAGCGGTGCCGCGGCGCCTGCCCAGCTCGCCACTGACAACTCGACGTCGGCGGGTCCTTCGCACAGGAAATGCAGTTCGTAATTGCCGGGCTTGGCCGTCATCCCGTAGCCGGTGGTTGAATTCGAACTGGCGCTGCCCGCCACTTGGCCGGGCAACGCCGGTTTCAGCTGCTGAGATGACCAGTCACTCATGTCTTCGAGCGATGATGCCCGCGGGTCGCTGTTCGGCGCCAAAGTAACCCCGGTTGACCGGGGCTGCGCCGTTGCGCCTTGGGGCGAGGAGCCAGCTGCACCCTCAGACGGGCCACCGTACTCACAGCCCGTCAGCGACACCACAAGTGCGGCCTAAACGAAAAGGACCCGTGTGTGCTGAGTCTGCGTCCCCCAAAGAGCTGACATGCCCCGAGTCTAAACCCCCAGCCCAAAGCTCAACCCAGCGAACCGCCGAATGCATTGAAGCCGAAGGCTCTGTCTCCGCTCGCTTGTAATGCGGTCTGTTAGGGCAGCACATTCGCGTTGATGACGTTCCCGCCGTCGGCCGTGACGTAGCAGTCCACGCGCCGGTCTCCCGATTCCCAACTGGTGCTGCTGGGGTAGGCCCGCTGGAAGTTCAGGGTATATTCGTCGGCGGCCGGCGCCAGCCTGGCCGCCTGGCACGCCTCCAGGGCCTTGGCTGCCAGGGCCTCGCGGCCCGGATAGGAGCCGACGGCGGGGTAGCGGAAGACGGCGACGAGCTGGGCCGAGTGGCCGGTGTCGCAGGCCACCACCGTGGACCGCAAGGCCTCGGCGTCAAAATCCTTGAAGCAGTCGCCCAGCCGGTAGTCCGGCGGCTCCACACCCTCTCGGGGAAGCGGGAACGGGGTGGCCAGCGGAGTGGGTGAGGTTTCCACGATCCCGGAGCCGCCGTCGTCGGACGTCTCCGGCGCCACGGACTCCAGCCACACGGCGAGCCACACCAGGCCTCCCACCACGCCGAGCAGAACCAGCACGAAGAGAGTTTTCAGGAGCGCTGATGCGACCCGCCCGCGCTTCCGCGCCGGGTGCTCCGTGGCCCGTGCCGGGACAGCCACCTGCGGCAACCCTGCGGTGGGCGGAGCGGCAGGTTTGGGCGGGATGGGGCGCAGTTCCTGGTTGTCCATCCGGATACCCCTCCTGGGTTTCGCCGCGGGATGCTGCACGCTCCGGGCACCCGGATCGGCAGCTGATGAAGAGACTCTATCCAACAAAAAAGCCGGGAACCGTGCGCGTCGCGGCGGAAAGGGTACCCGACATGTCGTCCGCGCGCACGGGCCGGGCAGCACTGGGCGCGGAAAGCATGTAATCTAGGTGTTACGACAAATTGACCAAACATTCCGGGGCCTCACCGATAGCCAAGGTGACCACCTCCGGTCCGAGTACAAAAGGGGGTCACGCCATGGGGCGCGGCCGTCAAAAGGCAAAAGCTACCAAGCAGGCTCGGGATATTAAGTACTATTCCCCGAACACTGACTATTCGGCCCTTCAGCGCGAGCTCAAAGGTCCTGAAGGTCGTGCCACGAGCCATTTCGCGAATGACCCGGTTGAACCGGACTATTCGGCTTATGTGGATAAGTACGCGGACGATTTGGAAGAAGACGACGACGAGGTACACACCCGTCGCATCGGCTAGTCGTCGCACGCCGGTCCCGTAAGGCGCCCGGCCCGCGACGCTGCAGTACGTTCGGACGCCGCAGTTGTTCGTAAGTACAGCACTTCTTTTCAGCACCCCGGATCCGAGTGGACCCGCGGTGCTGGCCTCAGTTATCAGGCCCGTTGCCTGCGCCGGTACCCGGTGCCGGCGGCGGGCTTTTTGGTGTTGACTGGAGGCGTTGATGCGCTGTGCCGCCCGCGAAAGGACCTCCCATGCCAGGAAAATCGTCGTCCCCCAGCTACCGCCACGGAGAACCGTGCTGGGCTGATGTCCAGACCCGGGACGTGGAAGCAGCCAAGGCCTTCTACGCCGCGGTGTTCGGGTGGACCTTCAAGGACCTGCCCACGCCCGATGGCCGCAGCTATGCCCAGGCGTTCGTGGGGGAGGACCTGGTGGCCGTGGTGGCGCCGCAGAACCCGCACCAGGAATCACTCGGCACGGACGCCCAATGGAACATCTACTTCGCCGCGGAGGACGCCGAGGCGCTGGCCGAGGAAGTTCCCCACGCCGGCGGCGGAGTCCAGTTCGGCCCTGAGGAAGTGGCGGACACCGGCGTGATGGTTTTTGTGGATCCTCCCGGCGGCGGGACCACCGGCGTGTGGCAGCCCGGCACGCACACCGGCTCCGGCCGGTACAACGAGGCCGGTGCGCTGTCCTGGACGGAACTGCTGACGCCCGAGCCGCGGGCCGCCGTCGCGTTTTTCCAGCAGCTGTTCGGCCACGAGGTGACCGAGTATCCCCAGGACGACGGCGGGACCTACACCACGCTGATGGTGAACGGCGCGGAGGTGGCCGGGATCGTCGCGGCCGAGGCGCCTGCGAGGTGGCAGATCTACTTCGGCGTCTCCGATGTGGCCGATGCCGTGCGGAACGCCGTGGCGGCGGGGGCGGAAGTGCTGATCGCGCCGGAGCCGGATGACGACGATACCCCAGGCGCAACCGCCACCCTCAAGGACCCGCAGGGCGGTGTGTTCAGCCTGCTGGAGGTCTAAACCGCCTACTTAAACCCATCGACTGCTCCGTAAGCGCCTTTTTGAAGGGTCAAAAGGGCGTTTACGGAGCAGTCGATGGTGCCTGCGTGTGCGAGGCTTAGGCGTAGGCGTTGACCAAACGGACGGCGCCGCCATCCACACCCTTGGCGCCCTGGACGTAGTCCGGACCGGTCTTCAGGATTGAATCCGAGTCCGCGGTGACGGTGCCCATGATCCAGGACGGCACGCCGCGGTCGTTGAGGCGGGCCACGGCGGCGTCGGCAGCCTCGGCGGACACGATGGCCACCATGCCCACGCCGAGGTTCAGCGTGCGCTCCAGGTCGGCCAGCGGGACGTTGCCCAGCTCGGAGACCAGCTTGAAGATGGCCGGGAGTTCCCAGGTGGC
Source organism: Pseudarthrobacter sp. KH_020_B (assembly GCF_057840185.1). Taxonomy (NCBI): domain Bacteria; kingdom Bacillati; phylum Actinomycetota; class Actinomycetes; order Micrococcales; family Micrococcaceae; genus Pseudarthrobacter; species Pseudarthrobacter sp. KH_020_B. Next base: position 4,376,645 of record NZ_CM174506.1, on the reverse strand, counting down.
GCGGTCCACGGTGGCCACGAGGCCCTGCGGCAGCACGCGGGCCAGGTTCGCTGCCAGGCCGCCGCCGGTGACGTGGCTGAAGCCATGCACGGCATTGGCGCTGTTCACGGGGAAGGCGCGGGCCAGGTCCAGGCAGTCGGCGGCGTAGACGCGGGTGGGCTCCAGCAGTTCCTCGCCCAGGGTGCGGCCGAGTTCGGAGATGTGGCGGTCCAGGGACCAGCCGGCGTGGTTGATGACGCGGCGGACCAGGGAGTAGCCGTTGGAGTGCAGGCCGGAGGAGGCCATGCCGATCACAACGTCGCCGGCGCGGACGCGGTCCGGGCCCAGCAGGTCGGAGGCCTCAACAACACCGGTGGCGGCACCGGCGACGTCGTATTCGTGCTCGCCCAGCAGGCCGGGGTGCTCGGCTGTTTCGCCGCCCACCAGGGCGGTGCCGGCCACGGAGCAGGCCGCGGCGATGCCACGGACGATGTCCGCGATGCGCTCCGGAACAACCTTGCCGCAGGCGATGTAGTCGGTCATAAAGAGCGGTTCGGCGCCCACCACCACGATGTCGTCAACCACCATGCCCACCAGGTCAAAGCCGATGGTGTCGTGGATGTCCATGGCCTGGGCGATGGCAACCTTGGTGCCCACGCCGTCGGTGGACGTGGCCAGCAGCGGGCGCTTGTAGGTCAGGAGCCGCGAGACGTCGTACAGGCCGGCGAAGCCGCCCACACCGCCGATCACGGAAGAGTTGTGGGTGGCCTTGACGGCACCCTTCATCAGCTCGACGGCGCGGTCGCCGGCTTCAACGTCAACACCGGCGGAGGCGTAGGTGATGCCCGCGCCCTTCTCTGAAGCGCTGCCGGCGGCGGGGATTGCGGAAGTCATACGGACTCTTTCTTTTCAGCGCCGGGGGTGGTGGCTACGTGGTGGATCGCGGGCACGTGGTCTTCTTCGGTGAGCAGGTTCTCGAACTCGGCGTCCGGTCCCGGATCGCAGCCGGTGGCGCCCGCCTTCTCGGCCGGGTCTTCGCTGTCGTCGCCGGAGGACATGGCCAGTGCCGCCGTTGCGCCGGGGAGAGCAGAGGGCGACGGCGTGAGGCCGCCGAGGTCGGTGCGCTCCAGGAGGTTCTTGCCCAGTTTGTCCGCGCCCGGGAGCTCGATGGGGTACTTGCCGGTGAAGCAGGCGGTGCAGAGCCGCCCGCGCGGCTGCCTGGTGGCTTCGATCATGCCGTCTTCAGAGATGTACGCGAGGGAATCGGCGCCGATGGCATGGGAGATTTCCTCAATGGTGGCGCCGTTGGCGATCAGTTCCGCGCGGGACGCGAAGTCGATGCCGTAGAAGCACGGCCATTTGACCGGCGGGGAGGAGATCTTGATGTGGACGGATGCGGCACCGGCCTCGCGGAGCATCCGGACGATGGCGCGCTGCGTGTTGCCGCGGACGATCGAGTCATCCACCACCACCACGCGCTTGCCGCGGATCACGGACTCGAGGGCGTTCAGCTTGAGCCGGATACCCAGCTGGCGCAGGGTCTGCGAGGGCTGGATGAACGTGCGGCCCACATAGGAGTTCTTGACGAAGCCATGCGCGAAGGGAATGCCGGATTCTTCGGCGTAGCCCACGGCGGCCGGGGTGCCGGACTCCGGAACCGGGATGACGATGTCCGCCTCCTGGGTGTTTTCGCGGGCCAGCTGGCGGCCCATCTCAACACGGGACTCGTACACGGAACGTCCCGCGATGGCGGCGTCCGGACGGGCGAGGTACACGTATTCGAAAACGCAACCAGCCGGCGTCGCCTCCGCGAAGCGCTTGGAACGCACGCCGTCCTCATCGATGGCGATGAATTCGCCCGGCTCGATTTCACGGATGAAGCTGGCGCCCACGGTGGCCAGGGCGGACTGCTCGGAGGCCACCACCCAGCCGCGGTCCAGCCGGCCCAGGACCAGCGGACGGATGCCGTAGGTGTCGCGTGCGGCGTAAAGGGTGCCTTCGTCCATAAACACGAAGCAGAAGCCGCCCTTAATCTTGGGCAGCAGTTCCATGGCGGTCTGTTCGAGGGTCTTGCCCTCCTCGCCTTCGAGCAGCGCCGTGACCAGGGCGGTGTCCGAGGTGTTGCCCTGCTTCATTTCGCCGCTGAGCTGGCCGCCGTTGCGTTCCATGATCATGGCGTTGAGCTCGGCCGTATTGGTCAGGTTGCCGTTGTGAGCCAGTGCAACCGTGCCCGTGCTGGTGGCGCCGAGGGTGGGCTGGGCGTTGGCCCAGTGGCTGGCTCCGGTGGTGGAGTAGCGGCAGTGTCCCACCGCCAGGTGCCCGGTCAGGGTGTTCAGCGTGGTCTCGTCGAAGACCTGGGAAACGAGGCCCATGTCCTTGTAGACGTTGATCCGCTTGCCGTCACTGGTAGCTATACCAGCCGACTCCTGACCGCGGTGCTGCAATGCATACAGCCCGTAATAGGTGAGTTTTGCTACTTCTTCACCTGGTGCCCAGACCCCGAAAACGCCACAAGCGTCCTGAGGTCCCTTTTCGCCAGGGAGAAGATCATGAGAAAGTTTTCCATCGCCGCGTGCCACTGGTCGATTATCTCACGAGATGGGGTAAGACTTTTCCGCCGCCGGCATTGTGACCGGTCCGCAGGCCGGCCGCCTGCGGTTGTGCCTACGGCTGGGCGCCGTCGTCGGGCTCTGAATCCGGGACCGCTTCCACGATGGCGCGTTTCTGGCGCTTGACGCTCCGCCGGTCCAGCAGCAGGGCCACCACGGCGCCCAGCACAGCGCCGCCGGCGCCGAACATCACCAGGAAGAAGCCGAACACCGAGCCGCGCTCGAAGGATTCGTCACCGGGTAGGCCGTACGCGACGGCGGCAGCCACCGCTGCGCCCACGAGGGCACCGAGGATGAGGAACGGCACATATTTCGGTGCCCGGCGGACGGTGACCTCGCGGCGCTCAGCGGGGGTTTCTTCAAAAGCCATGCCCTCTAGCCTACTCATCATTGGGGTCAGTGCTGTGACGTCCGGGACAGGATCCAGGTGTTGGTGCCGTCCTGCCGTTCGAAGGTCACGGTGGTGACCAGCGCCTCGATGAGCGCCAGGCCGCGGCCGGACTCGGAATCGTCGTCCGGGGTTCCCGGTTCCAGGGGGCCGAACGGAGGCTTGGCGAAGTACGCGCTGACCCGGGCCTGCAGGAGCGTGGGCTGGACGCTGATGTCCACTCCCAGCTCCACGGGCTTCTGTGCCTTGGCCGGCCGGGCGTGCTGGACGATGTTGGACGCGGACTCGATCACCGCCGTGGTGAAGGTCATCTGGTCCATGGCCTGGACGAACGGGGCGTCCTCCCAGAGCTTGTCCAGCTCGTCATGGACGGATTCGACGGCGTCAGCGGCGGCCAGTCCCCGGAAGCTCCGCCGGGCCAGGACCTCAGTCATTGCGGAACGCCTCGTCGGCGGAGGCGTAGGCAGTCAGCACCCGGTCCATGCCATTTTCACCTGCGGCTGGACCGCTGCGATGCGAAGGTCCCCGCCGGCCTGGCGGGCGGCCTTGAGGCAGCCGATCAGCGCGCCAAGTCCGGAGGAATCCATAAACGCCGTGTTCTCCAGGTTCACCACGATCCGCGAGGAACCGCCGGCGATCACTTCGGTGACGAATTCGCGCAGTTTGGGCGCGGACACCATGTTCAGCCGCCCGTCCGCCTTAACCTCCGCGTACGAATCCTTGACCTCGTAACTAAACTCCATCGGCTTTCCTCTCTCCGGCATCAACGTCCACGGCGGGTTCGTAGCCCTTGTACAAAACAGCCCGGACCAGGATGCTCATGACCACCAGGTCAAAAATAACCCAGCCCACGTTCACCAGCGTGCCAAGCGGTTCGGCCAGTCCCGTGGCCAGCCGGATAATCCCGACGACGGCGGCCACCGCCAGCAGGACGCTCACCACGATCTGGGGCCGGATGAGGCTCCAGCTGGGGCCGCCGGTCTGGCGGGCTTTGGGGGTGATGGCGAACCCGAGGGGGCGGCCGAACCAGACGTTCCGGGCCGCCGTCGAACACGCCTTGATCCAGGTGGGGAACAGCGCCAGGCTGTACTGCTGCCCGCGCCAGGTGGGGATCCCGCGGCCGGCCACCGCGAACAGCAGCTGGTTGGCGGCCATAAACGGGATGAACCGCAGGAAGAAGTCCCAACTGAGGCTGGACACCGGCAGGACGCCCAGCAGCAGGTAGATGATGGGGGCGGCGAAGTAGATGATCGCCGCGTAACCACTCAGATACGTCCACATGGTGGCGAAGTACATCAGCCGCTGGCCGATCTTCAGGCCCTTCTGGACTAGCGGGTTTTCGCGGAGAAGCACCTGGATGGTCCCCTGCGCCCAGCGGAGGCGCTGGGTGAGCATGGTCTTGAGGTCCTCGGGCGCCAGGCCATAGGCCAGGATCTCGTGGTGGTAGACGCTTTCCCAGCCCATGGCGTGCATGCGCATGGCGGTGGCCATGTCCTCGGTGACGGAGATGGTGGCCAGCGGCATGACCGGCTGGGCTTCATCGTTCCGCTCCACGTTCAGGGCATCCAGGACCGCCTGCACAGATTCCAGCGCGCCCAGCGGGGACCAGTCGCGGGCAGACATACGCTCGACGGCGTCATCGGCCACCACCGGGACGCCGGCGTCACCCACGCGGGCGAGTTCCATGGCCGCGATCTCTTCGAGGTCGGCCTGCAGGGCGGACATGTCAGCCTGGACCAGGGTCTGCACTGCCGCGTCCACGCGGCGGCGGACCCGGTAGGTGATCTCGCTCAGGGGCTGGCCGTCCGCCAGCTGGTCCTGGGCTTCGCGGGTGGCGGCTTCCACCGCGTCCAGCACTTCGGCCACGAGCGGGGTGTTCACGTCCGCGGACTTGCGCGCCTGGCGGATGGCGGACCGGGAGGCGGCGAGGGCGCGGCGGATGCTCTTTTCGGTTTCCTTGACGTAGCCCACCAGGCCCAGCTGCATCAGGGCTTCGCGGCACAGGATGGCGTTGGAGCCGCAGAAGAAGGCTGCGTTCCAGCCGTCCTTGCCCTGCTGGATGGGCCCGTAGAACAGCGGTGCCTGGCTGCCGAGGGGATCGTGGGCGGGCACGTTGGAGAAGTACTGCGGCGTCTGGACCAGGGCCACCCGGCGGTTGTTGAAATAGCCCAGGGTCCTTTCCAGGATGTCCGGCTCGGGGATCTGGTCCGCATCCAGGATCAGCAGGAATTCGCCGTCCGTGACCATCATGGCGTTGTTCAGGTTGCCGGCCTTGGCGTGGCGCGGCACGTTGGCGGTCCAGTCCCCGCTACGCGTCACATACCCCAGCCCGTGCTCGTCGGCGAGGGCCTTCAGCTCGGGGCGGGCGCCGTCGTCGAGAATCCAGGTGCTGTGCGGGTGCCGGATCTGCTGGGCCGCCAGGGCAGTGGTCATGACCATGTCCAGGTCTTCGTTGTACGTGGTGATGAAGACGTCCACGGTGGCATCGTGGGGCGGCGCGGGTGCTCCCTTGCGGATCTTGAGCTGCCACACGGTCATCCCGAACAGCATCACGTCGATCAGGCTGTACGTCTCAGCCAGCACCAGGGGCACGGCGATCCACCAGGCATCCCAGTTCAGCGACGCCGTCCAGCGCCAGCCCACGTAGTTCAGGCCCAGGAGGACCGTCAGGACCACCACCAGGCGGGTCCAGAAGCGCGTCATGCCGTGGCAGGCTCAGGCAGACGGCGGACCACCACTACGGTGACGTCATCCTCGGCGGTTTCGGCAGGGGCCAGGGCCATGATGGCGTCACTGGCGGACTGCGCGGAAATCTGGCCCTGGGCGGCGGCGCGCACTGCCTCGGTGAATTGTTCCACCGAGTCGAAGACGTCCAGCACACCGTCGCTGGCCACCACCAGGGAGTCTCCAGGGGCCAGGCCGACGGCGGACTGCGGCCAGGCGGACCGGTCCAGGCCCCCACGGGCGGACCGCCGCTCGGAAGACGGTGCGCCGACCCTGCGGCGGTGAGGTGCAGCGCCAGTCCGTGGCCGGCGTCGACATAGCTGACGACGCCGGAAGCGGCGTCCAGGCGGGCGTGGAAGAGGGTGACAAACGAGTTGGAGGAATCCAGGTCCGCCGCGATGGTGGTGCTGGCGGACGCGAAGGCGGCGTCGAGGTCCTGGCGCTGTCCCGTGGACCGCATCACGGCCCGGACGGTGGCCGCGATGAGGGCGGCGCCCATGCCCTTGCCCATGGCATCGGCGAATGTCAGGTGCAGGCCCTCGGGCGTGCGGTACCAGTCGTAGAAGTCCCCGCCCACGCTGCGGGAGGGGCGGAAGACACCGGCGACGTCGTACCCGTCCACCCGGACGTCCTCCTGGGGCAGCAGGCTCTGCTGGACCTCGGTGGCACGTTCCAGCTCGCTTGCCACCGCTGTGTCCGCGGCGGAGGGCTGCCGGCGCCGGAACAGGGCGTTGATCCTGGATTGGAGTTCGCGCGGGCTGAAGGGCTTGCTGATGTAGTCGTCGGCGCCGTTGTCCAGGCCCGTGAGCTTGTCCAGTTCGTCGGTGCGGGCGGTCAGCATCACAATGAACGCGTCCGAGAATTCACGCAGGAGTTTGCAGACTTCCAGCCCGTCCACGTCCGGGAGGTTCACGTCCAGGGTGACCAGATCCGGCCTGGCGCGGCGGACCTCCTCCACGCCGGGCAGGCCGGCCTCGGCGTGCGTGACCTCGAAGCCCTGCTTGGCCAGGACCCGGACCAGGAGGCCTCGGATGTCCGGATCGTCCTCAATCACAACGGCGCGACGCGGTTCGGGCATGGAAGGCATGCCTCTACTTCTACCGTATTAAGGCCGGTGAAGCATGTCATGGACCTGACAGCGCAGGTTGAAAGCCGGTGCAGTAGCAGGCTTCCAGGGCCGGCGGCCACGCGCGCACCGGTCTTGCCGGAATATTGGCCCGGCCTTGATGGGACCTTGAGGCTCCTTGGCCACACTCGAAGGACGAGGTGAAGGAATGAGCGGATTGCGGAGGACGGTGCTGGACTGATGGAACCAACTGAATCCGTAAAGCTGCCGGGCAGGCTGGCGCGCTCGTGGCGGCTCTTGAAGCAGGGCCGCCGCCCGCGCAGCACCGCTCATTACCTGAGCCATGCCTGGAAACTCCGCTCGCTGTCCCGGCGGCTGGCCGAAGCCCTGGGGGAGTCCTGGGAGGCCTCGAGCTGGCCGGGGGACCGGCTGGAGGTCGGCGTCGAGCTTTCCGAAAAAGTCGAACAGCTCACACGTCTCCTCAACCGCGAGACCGAACTTCACGGCCGCCTGGCGGCGCTCGTAAAGTAGCCGTTCCCTACTGACCTGTTCCGTGCCACACTGGAGGACAATCAAGTGGCTGGGGGATACCAGGTCAGGAGATTGCCGTGCATTGGTACACAGGGTGGGCTTACCTTTTAGCTGGGCTCATGACCATGGACGCGGTGCTGCTGGCCTTGTGGTTCATAGACAACGACTGGCCGGATAGCTGGTGGAAGAAGCCCTGATTTAGCGCAGGTCCAGGCGCATCAGGACGCGCGGGAATCCGTTGAGCACCGAATCCGTATCGGCGGCCTTGACGAACCCGGCCTTCTCGAAGAGCTTGCGCGTGCCCACGTAGGCCATGGTGAGGTCCACTTTGCGGCCGCCGTTATCCACGGGGTACCCCTCAATGGCGGGCGCGCCGTGGCTGCGGGCCAGCTCCACGGCACCTTTGAGCAGGTGATGGGAGATCCCCTTGCCGCGGTAACCGGGCCGGACCCGGATGCACCACACAGACCAAACGTCCAGGTCATCCACGTGCGGGATCCTGCGGTTGCGGGCAAAGCTGGTGTCGGCGCGCGGGTGGACAGCTGCCCACCCAACTACTTCGCCGCCGTCGTACGCCAGAACCCCTGGCGGCGGATCCTGCGCCACCAGTTCCTTCACGAGGTCGCCGCGGGCCGTCCCGCGCAGCGCAAGGTTCTGCTTGGACGGGATGCGGTAGCTCAGGCACCAGCACACGTTGGCATCGGGCCGCTTAGGGCCAACCAGCGTTTTGACGTCCTCGAACAGCGTTCCCGGGCGGACTTCGATCGCCATGCCTGACTCCCGATCTGTGGGCTACCTGTGCCCCGCCAGACTAGACCCCCAGGGACTCCCGCAGGGCAGCGACGTGGCCCTGCGCCTTGACCTGGTACTGCGCGAGCGCCACGTTGCCGTCGGGGTCCACCACCACGGTGGAGCGGACGAGGCCTTCGACGATCTCGCCGTCGACCAGCTTTTCGCCCCACGCGCCGTAGGCGAGGGCCACTGCGTGGTCCTCGTCGGAGAGCAGCGGGAAGGTCAGGTCAAAGTCGCCCATGAACTTGGCCAGCTTCTCCGGGGCGTCGGGGGAGATGCCCAGGACTTCGTAGCCGGAGCCCTGGAGCGATGAAAGGCTGTCGCGGAAATCGCAGGCCTCGATGGTGCAGCCGGGGGTTGCCGCCTCCGGGTAGAAGTACACGATGACGTTCTTGCCGCGGTACTTGGCCAGAGAGGTTTCGGTGCCCTCGGCGTCCTGCAGGGTGAAATCGGGGGCCTTGGTACCTGGCTGAAGTTTGATGGTCAGTTGGGGGATCATGGCGTTCCTTTGGGAGACTCTGATGGCAAAAGACAGGAAACCAGTGAATCGGCTTTCCACTTTAAACAACAACTCCGGCGTCATTTGAAGTATTCCGGCTGGTCCGGGGCAGGGACCTGTGCGGGGGGCAGTTACCCGTTCCACGAATGTCCGGCGGTCCATTGACTTGAGGCGCCGTATGGATACGGTTAGAGGTACGCACTACAGGTCTCCGCAGTACGTGATCCGCACTACGTAGCCGCTAGCCGGCATCCACGCACACCCGCTTGGTCCCAGCCCTAAGCGCCCGCCGCAAATGATCCCAAGGCTGTTTCCACATGACCGCAAATTTCATCAGAGCACTGGCTGTTAAATCCCTTGACATCCCGGACAAGAAGCGGTGTCCGGACAAGGCCGAGTTCGATCTCGTCACCGTGGACGACTACTCAGTGGCCCGCCTCATCCTCTCTCCTGGCTGGCGCTGGTCCGAGTCCGCCAAGCCCACGGAACTGACGGACTTCTGCGAGCACAACCACCTCGGCTACTGCGTCTCCGGGAGCCTGGAGATTCAAACGTCCGACGGCGTGAGGTCCACCATCCGCGCCCATGACACCTATGCGCTGCCTCCCGGGCATGATGAGTGGGTGGTTGGCTCCGAGCCGTTCGTCGCCATTGAGTTCCTGGGTACGGCGTCCTTCGGCCGGCCGCGGAGCCGGGGATCCCACGCGCTGATTTGAGCCTGTGCTGGCCTGCCGGGGCTAAACAGCCACGGCAGTTTCCGCACGCACGATTCCGTTGTGCACGATCCGCTTGAGCCTTGCCACAACCTCGGCGGGTGGGCAGTCGGCGTCGAGCTGGATGAAGCCCGGATATTCGGGCATGGCGCGGTAGGCGTCCCGCAGGGCCATCAGGTCTTCCAACGTTTCTGCGTCGGTGCCGCGGGCCACGATGCGCTCGTGTGCCAGCGCGGGCTCAACGTCCAGGTGCACCACTGCGTCAGGTGCCGGCAGGGACGAAATCAGCCAGGGGAGCAGCCGGCCGCGGGACAGACGCTTGGCCGTCCGCAGGGCCAGCTGGCAGTGCAGGTGCCGGTCCATCACCACCAGCCCGTCGAAGCGGCTGACCCGGGCATGGGACATGAGCACGTTGGCCACGCGGAGGGTGGTCTCCGCGCCGTCGGCCAGGCGGCGGGGCCAGCGGATGCCCGGCCATTCAGCCAGCACGGACATGCTCCGCCTGCCGGCGTGGTTGCTGAGCAGCAGGGCGTTTTCGCCGTCAGCCTGGGCCGCATCCACCAGGGCGCGGGCGGCCGTGGATTTTCCCGAGCCGTCGATTCCGGTTAAGACAATAAGCACATGGCCTCCTTTCGCCAATGGTTTAACGGAAGGTTTAACGGAAGGGACAGTGTGATTGTCCCATCATGAGGCGGAGGTCACATTAAACTGGCGTCCGGACGGTGCATGCAAGGGGCCTGCAGCCACACCAAGAGGAATGGGGATCTTCGATGCAGTTAGCCCAGCTTGCCGCAATTACGGCGTGCGTACTTTTGGCCGCGCTCGCCGTATTTCAGGCCGCCTTGATCGCGGGAGCACCGCTGGGAAGGTTCGCCTGGGGTGGCCAGCACAACGTCCTGCCCACCAAGCTGCGGATCGGGAGCGCCACCTCGATCGTCCTGTACGTCCTCATCGCCTATGTTGCGCTGGCCAAGGCCGGTATGGCTGCCCCGCTGGTGAACGCAGGCTTCACGGATGTGTTCTGTTGGATGCTGACGGCCTATTTCGCGGTGGGCATCGTGCTGAACGGGATCTCACGCAGCAAGCCGGAGCGCCTTGTCATGACACCCACGGTGGTCATCCTGACAGCCCTCTACCTGGTCCTGTCACTGAATTAGGCTCGGCACCAAGGGGACCAGCCTAGTGCTGTGGTTCGAGAGCGAGCCGCAGCCCGAAGCCGATCAGGACAGTGCCGGTGGTGCGGTCGATGATCCGGAGGCTGCGGGCGCTTTTCAGCCATTTGGAGGCGAAACCTGCCCCGAAAATCAGGAAGGTCAGCCACACAAGGCCCAGGACGCAGTGGACGCCGGCCAGCAAGATTCCCATCAGCAGCGGAGGCGCCCCCGGCGGGATGAACTGGGGAATGGTGGCGATGTAGAAAACGCCGACTTTCGGATTGAGCAGATTAGTGCCTGTCCCGGTCAGCCAGCCCTGAAACAGCTGGGAGGCGGCCGGGACCTCAACCTCCACAGCAGGCGAGGCGGACAACGGGCCCTCGGTCCGGCTCTTCCACAGCAGGGAAGCGCCAAGCCAGACCATGTACGCGGCACCGGCGATGGTGAGCGCCCGGTACGCCAGTTCCGATGCTGCCAGCAGCGCCGAAACACCCACAGCTGCCGCGATTCCCCACACCATCAGTCCGGTGGAGATGCCCAGGGCCGTGGCGAAGGCGAAACCGCGGGTCCTGGCGAGGGATGAACGGAGCACCAGCGCCGTGTCGATGCCCGGAACCAGCGTCAGGAGCCCGGCCACAAGGCCGAACGCGAGCAGTGACTGAAAAAGATCCACGAGCCAAGGATAAGCCGACGACGGCGGCCAACCGGCCGCCGTCGAACGTTAGCGCAGGAGGCGTCTTAGCTGCAGTGCTTCGTGAAGGCGGCGCCGGCTTCCTGGTACTTCGCCTCAAGCTCGGCGAGCTTCGCCTCGTCCGGGGCTTCCTTGGCGGACTCATCGGTGAACGCGATGATGGATCCGAGTGCGGGCTTGAGGTCATCCGATGCCACAACTTCGATGGGCCGGATCTGGTTGGCGAGACGCACCAGGCCGGTCTTGCCCACGTTGTTCGCGGGGTTCGACAGGACAGCCTTGACGCGGTCGCAGGTTTCGGGGGTGGAGAGTTTGGTGGGTGTGGTGCATGCGGAAGCGGAAAGCACGAGGCCGGCAGCGATCAGGGCGGTGGCGAGTTTCTTCATGGGTCCCTCAGTAGTTGATTGAGGTTTCGATTGTAAGCAGAGACCGCGGCAGCGTGCCGATCCGGGGGCTCCGGAGGGTGGAGTGTGACCAGGCAAGGAGGGGGCTCCGGACTCTGGCGGGCCGGTTCTCGGGGTGCATAGACTGGCAGGACAATCGTGCGGGCCTGCCGCAGGTTGGCCCGTGCGGACCACCTAAATTCAAGGAAGAATCATGGCCCGCGCAACCCAGAATTCAGGAAAAGTACAACGCCGTACCGCCATTGGGTTCATCGCGCTGATGGGGCTGTTGGCACCTGTCCTCCCGGCCTCGGCGTCGCCGCCGGAAGACTCCGTCATTGTGCTCAAGGGCGCCACGTCCGCCGAGGGGATCGCCGCCGGCAAGGGAACCACCTTCTACGCCGGCGACCTGGCACTGGGAGACATTTACCGCGGCGACATCCGCGCAGGCACTTCAGAACTGTTCATCGACGTATCGGACTTTGATTCGCAGCCCAGGGCCGCCGTCGGCATGAAGGCCGATACCCGCAACAACCTGCTGTTCGTAGCGGGCGGCGGCACCGGCAAGGCCTTCGTGTACGACACGGAATCGGGGAAGCCGGTTGCGGACATCACCCTCGCTCCGGGCTTCATCAACGACGTCGCGCTGACGCGGGACGGCGCCTGGTTTACGAACTCCGCCGCCGGCCAGCTCTACTTCCTCCCGGTGGGCAGGCACGGCGAACTGGGCGATGTTAAGCCCCTTCCACTGTGCGGGCCTGCCGCCGGGCTGACCGGTCCCTTCAACATCAACGGCATTGCCGCCGCCAAGGGCGACCGGGTCCTGATCGTGGCCCATTCGAACAACGGGGCCCTCTATACCGTGGATCCGGAGACCGGCGAAAGCGCCTTGATTGAGGATGTGGATGTACCGAATGTTGACGGCATCCTGGTCCGTGGCCACACAGTCTGGGCGGTCCAGAACTTCCTGAACCAGATCGTCCGGATCGACCTCTCCAACGATCTCTCGTCTGGCGAGATCGAGGACACCATCACCAGCCGCGCTTTCGATGTCCCCACCACGGTGGCGCGCTTCGGGAACACGCTGGCGGCCGTGAACGCGCAGTTCAGGCGGCCGGCCAGCCCCCACGAAGTGGTGCTGGTGCCGGCAAGGGACTAGGCGAATCACATAGGGACGGTCCTGCCCCGCACGAACGGTGCTGGGCAGGACCGCTCGTGCGGGGCAGGGCCGCTGATGCCGCGTACTTTAGCGGTCGCCCAGGCTGCCGCCGAGCGGCGGGATGGTGCCGCCGTCGTCCGGCTTCTTGACCTTGCGTTGAGCCGCGCTGCGGATCTCGCCCTCTGCCGAGCCGTCCGACTCGCCCTCAAGATCCACCAGGCCGCCGGTCTGGTCGAACGGGTGCGTGTACCGGTTGTAGGCCGACGGCTCGCCCGTGGGGACGGATTCCCGCCAGGCGCCGGTGGCATGGCCCTCGTGTTCGATGAATGCCTTGAACTTCTTCAGGTCGTGCTCCGCCTGGCGGGCCACGACGTGGAGCAGGTCGCCTACCTTCTCCACCATGCCCTCCGGCTGGTACTCCAGCGTGAGGGAGATTTCGGTCTTGTTGCCGCCCGCGTCGGAGAATTCCACGGCGCCGGAGTTCGTGGCCCCTTCGGTGGACGCCCACTCGATCCTGCGGTCCGGGATTTGCTCCACGATGGTGGCTTCCCAGTGACGGCGGACCCCGGCGATGTGCGCCACCCACTTCAGGCGGTCGTCACTGAGCTGGGTCACGCTCTCCACGCCACCCATGAACTGCGGAAAATCCGCGAACTGGGTCCACTGGTTGTAGGCCGTGCTGACCGGTACATCGACCACAATCCGCTTTTCCACTTTGCTGCTCACAACGTCTCCTTTGGCTGGAACGGGCTGATGACAGACTGAATGTAGTCAGTGGCCTTACCGTATCGCCGTCGGGGCGCGTGGGCCAGAGGAGGAGGGCGGCTAATCGTCGTCGGTGTCGGCACCTTCGGCGGGTTCCTGCGAGTGCATGCGGATGTCAGTGGGATCCGCGGCCTCGTCACCTTCGGCCGGAGCCTCGCTGTGAATGCGTAGTGCCGCTACTGGTTTTTCCTTCATGTGAACCGCTCCCGTGGTGTGTGGAATGTGCCTCAATCATCATTCAGCGCCTCCCGAAGCGGGGTGTCAATAACCATTCCAGAGCTCTGGCCGTGGCACGTGTTCTGTGCTGGACTGGGGACGCACTGTGCCCGCTTTATCCTGTAAAAGCTCCACGGCCAGCCGGTTCAGCCGGCTGTTGGGAAGGAACAATCTCATGGCAACGCAGAAAATCGGATACTTCGTGGGGAGCCTGGCCACCGGCTCCATCAACCGCACACTCGCCAAGGCCCTCATCAAGCTGGCCCCGGCGGACCTCGAATTCACCGAGATCCCCATCAAGGACCTGCCCCTCTACAGCTACGACTACGACGCCGATTTCCCGCCGGCGGGCCGCGCCCTCAAGGACGCGATCGAGGCCTCGGACGGCATCCTCTTTGTGTCACCCGAATACAACCGCTCCATTCCGGGAGCGCTCAAGAACGCCATCGACTGGGCATCGCGGCCCTGGGGTACCAACTCCTTCGCACGCAAACCGACCGGCATCATCGGCGCCTCGCCGGGCAGTATCGGCACTGCCGTGATGCAGTCCTCCATGCGCAGCGTGCTCAGCTTCCTGGACGCCCCCCAATTGAATGCCCCGGAAGTCTATATTCACTACAAACCGGAGGTCTTCGGCGACGACGGCGAGATCCGGGATGAGGGCACCGCCAAGTTCCTGCGGCACTACATGGAGGAATACGGCGCCTTCGTGGAGCGGGTGCTGGCAGCGAACGCGCCGGGCCACATCGGCGATCTCGAGCCGGACCCGGAGAAGCTGTCCCGGTAAGGGCGTCAGTCCAGTGGCAGGGTTACCGTCACGGTGGTGCCCTGCCCTGGCTTCGAACAGACGCTGACGGTGCCGCCGGCCTCATGTACTGCCACGGACATCAGCCGCAGCCCGTAGCCGTGATTCTTGCCGCTTAACGCGAGGTCGCAGTCAAAGCCCGTGCCGTCGTCGGACACTACAAGACGAATGCCGTGGTCAACAGCGGACAACTGGACGGTGAGCTCGGCGGCGTCGGAGTATTTTAAGGCGTTGCTCAGCGCTTCGCGCGCCGATTGGTAGAGGAGGAGCGCGCAGTCCGCCGGGATCTCGATGCCCCAGTGCGGAGTATCCCAGCGGACTGCCGTTCCTTGCTGGCGGAGCGGGGCGGTCAGCCGGTCAATGCAACCGGCCAGCCCCAAGGTGTGGAAGTCGAGTGGGTGGTGATCCGTGATCATTCCTCCCACCGCGTCGACCTCGCCCAGAGCTGATTCGTTCCCCATGAATCTTCCTGCTTCCCCGCCGTTTTCTTGTGGTGCTAAATCCAGCGTGGACCGCCAACTGCATGAGTTGCCAAGGGTTGGCTCAAGTTTGGATCAATTTTTCGATGGAATTGGCGCGATCTGTCCTATGGCGCTGTTGGGCGCCGCCCGGCCCCGGCGGTCAGGGCCGCATTGGCCGCGGCGATCAGGAAAATGCCGGCCCACTGCACAATCCCTAAGGCTTCGCCGAGGGCCAGCGCCCCGACCAATGCCGCAAAGACGGGGTTGATGCTCATCAAAACACCGAACAGGCTGGTCGGGATGCGACGCAGGGTGATCACGTCCGCGACGTACGGGACCACGGACGCCAGCACGCCGGCGCCTGCTGCGCAGAGGATGGTGAACGCGTCGGGCTGGTGGTTGACGAACGTCACCAGCCCCACGGGGAGGAACAGCGCCGCGGACAGGCCCGTTGCGGCAGCTGTCCCCTGGATGCCCTGGATCCGCTTGCCCACGGTCCTGTTCAGGAGAATGTAGGCGGCCCAGCTGCCGGCGGCAACCAGCGCCAGGCCGATGCCCATGTAATCCGTGGACGCCTCCGGCTGGGTGATGGCCACAACGCCAGCAGCAGCCAGGAGGGCGCAGGCTGCGCTCGCTTTGGTCCGTGAACCGATCAGGGCGAGGGCCAGGGGACCCAGGAATTCAAGCGTGACCGCGAGCCCCAGCCCGATGCGCTCCACCGCCGCGTACAGGGAAAGGTTCATCGTCCCGAACACCAGCGCCAGCAGAAGTATGGGCCACCACTGGTGGCGGGTGAAGGAGAAGATGCGTGGCCGGACCAGGGGCAGCAGCACAGCCGCGGCAATGAGCTGCCGAGCTGCCACCACGCCCACCGGGCCGATCGCAGGGAAGGCCAGTGAACCGCTGGCCGCACCCAGCTGGTTTGAGAGTGCGCTCGCCACGAGAATGGCGCCGGCCCGGCCGCGGCCTGCGGTAAGTGTGTTGTCCATCCTTGGAGTGTGGGGCCGCCGGGGTTGCGTCCAAAATGCATAGACGGGCTCTCTTATGCGTCCCGCGTATGAATAGACTGGCCTCATGGACATGGAGCTGAGGCACCTGCGTTGCCTGGTTGGGGTGGCCGAGGCGGGCACGTTTACTGACGCCGCCATTGACCTGGGGATGTCGCAGGCGGCGGTGTCGCGCAACATCGCTGCGCTGGAGCGCGCCTTGGGCGTGCGCCTGATGCACCGCACCACCAGGAGCATTGAGTTCACCGCCGCCGGCGACCGGACGGTCCGGCATGCCCGCCGTGTCCTCTCGATTGTTGAGGCCATCCAGCAGGAGGCGGCCGACGGCGGCGGAACAGTCCGGATCGGCTACGCCTGGTCCGCGCTGGGCAGGCACACCACGGAGTTCCAGCGCAGATGGGCCGACGCGTTTCCCAACACCGAGCTGCGCCTCATCCGGACCAACACCCCGACGGCGGGGCTGTCGGAAGGAACCAGTGACTTTGCCATCCTGCGGCGGGTCCCTGACACGGCGGCCATCAGCCTTGTACTCATCGGACTCGAGAGCCGCTTCTGTGCCATGGCAGCGGATGACGCCCTTGCCGGCAAGCGAAGCATCACCCTTGCAGAAGCCGCGACCAAACCCATTGCCCTGGACCGGCGCACCGGAAGCACGCGGCTGGACCTGTGGCAGAAAGGCCAGCAGCCGCAGCGCACTATCGCCACGGATGACGTCGACGATTGGCTGACGGCGATCGGCAGCGGCAAGGCGCGGGGCATCACGGCAGAATCAACGGCGCACCAGTACCGACGCAAGGGTGTTGTGTACCGGCACGTGCGGGATGCCGCCCCGGTCCCCGTTTACGTTGCCTGGTCCAAGTCCGACCCGCCCGTGGGCTTCCAGGGCGTCGTCGAGCTGCTTGCGGCCCTTTATTCCTGACCGGGGCGACTCCTGACCGGGGCGTTTGCAGGATCCTTTTGTTATCCCTGCAACGGTTCGGTGCCAATCGGGCCGCCGTTGGATCCTTATGCGCCCGGCAGCACCACAATTTAAGGACCAAAAGTCAGGCCCAAAGGAGGGTGTGATGCGCAGTCCCGCCGCGTCAGGCGCGGTAATTCCCACGGTTCTTCTGTCCGCCTTGCTGCTCGCCGGCTGCGGTCCACAGGCGGGACCGCCGACGACGTCGGCCAGTCCCAGCTCCACAGTCACTTCCGCGACCGCTACCCCAACAACGACTCCGACGGCCGACGGCTCACCCACCGCAACCGCGCAGCCGTCGGCCGCCTGGACGAGCTTCACCACGGCGGACGGCCAACTGACGTTCGAACACCCGGCGGCGTGGAGCGTCAGGGATCCCGCAGGGGAACTGCCTGAAGGCGGCGGCGCCTTCGCGGAGGTGACCAACCAGGCAGGCAAGGCGCTTGCTACCCTCCGGACTAATATGGCCACCGGCTCCACATGCATGGAGCGGTACCCGTATTCGGTGCTGGAGTCAGAAGAGCTGCCGGCCCTGGCACAAAACGGCACAGCGCCCCGGTACATATTTGAGACCCGCGGCAACGATGCAATGCCAGGTCCGGCCGACACCCCGGCAGCGGCCTACGGCATCCAAACCAGTGCGCTGCCCACCGGTGACTCTGCCTGCGCCATCTTCCACTTCTTCACCTGGCCGCCCACTGCTGCGATGTTCGGGGCGTTCTACAGCCCGGAGAACAACGTGACGCCGGGTGCCGAGTCCCTGCCCTACCTGGAGCAGGCCAAAAAGTACGCCGAGACGGACGAGTACCAGGACATCAAGCGGATGATCACGTCGCTGCGGCCAGCATGATGACGCGAATCGACATGGTCAGGACCAGTCGAAGAATCCCTTGCCGGTCTTGCGGCCCAGCTCGCCGCGGGCCACCTTGTCCCTGAGGATCTGCGGCGGGGCGAACCGCTCCCCGAGCGTTGACTGCAGGTATTCGGCGATGCCCAGCCGGACGTCCAGGCCCACAATGTCAGTGGTTCTCAGCGGGCCCGTGGGGTGCTTGTAGCCCAGGACCATGGCGGCGTCGATGTCCTCCGGAGACGCGACACCCTCTTCCACCATGCGCATCGCTTCCAGCGCGATGGCCACGCCCAGCCGTGAGGAGGCAAAGCCCGGTGCGTCGTTGACGACGACGGCGGTTTTGCCGAGTGCCTCGACCCACCTTTTCGCGGCCGCGGCCAGGTCCGGGGAGGTTTGCTCGCCGAGTACCACTTCGATGAGGGTGGACGCGGGGACGGGGTTGAAGAAGTGCAGGCCCAGGAAGTTCTGCGGGCGTTTGAGTTCACGGGCCAGGCCGTTGACCGACAGCGACGAGGTGTTGGAGGCGAGGTAGGCGTCCTCGGCCAGGCGTTCCTCGATGCCGCGGAGCGAGGTGACCTTCAGGTCCCAGTCCTCGGGGACGGCTTCGACCACGAGTTGGCGGTCCTTGAAGTCGTCGTAATCCACCGTGACGGCGAGCCGGGACACCATCTCATCCAGGTTGGCGTCCGTGGCGCCGCGTTCGATGCTCTTCGCGGCGGCGGATTCCACGCGGTCCCGGGCGGCTGCTGCGGAGGCTTCGTCGCGCTCCACCACCAGGACGTTGGCCCCGTTGACGAGAAAGGCGTGGGCGATTCCGGCGCCCATGCGGCCGCCGCCGAGGACGCCGACGTTGGAGGGAAGGTTCGGCTTCGTCATGGTTTCTTCTCTGTCCTGTTGTCGCCTGATTTTCTGTCGAGGAACGCCTGCATGCGGTCAAATTTGGCCTGGGATTCAAAGAGGATTCCCTGCGCCAGCTGGTCGATCAGCGGGTGCGCTTCGGCCGGGGCATGGAACACGGACTTCGTGATGCGCACCGCCAGCCGGTCCTGGCGGCCTATCCGGTCAGCGAGGTTGTTCGCGGCGTCCATCAGCTCGGGGGCTTCGTGGATTTCGGTGATGAGGTTCGCGGCCAGGGCGTCCTCTGCCCGGAGCACCAGGCCGGCCAGCAGGATTTGCTTGGCCAGAGGTTCGCCCACCAGCTCTTTTAGGCGCCAGCTGGCTCCGGCGGCGGCGAGGATTCCCAGCCCTGTTTCGGGGTTGCCGATCCGGACACTGGGCGTGCCGATCCGGAAGTCCGCGGCGTAGGCGAGTTCGGCGCCGCCGCCCAGGCAGTACCCGTCCAGTGCGGCGATCACCGGCATGGGCAGCTTGGCGATCCGCACGAAGATGGTGGAGTTGATGCCCTGCAGGGCGTCGTCCCGGCGCCGATCGCGCAGCTGGGCGATGTCCGCACCCGAGGCGAAAACGCCGTCGACCCCGGCGATGATCAGGACTTTGGGATTCTGCTCCAGTGCCGCGCAGACCACGTGCAGTTCGTCCACCATCTGCTGGTCGATGGCGTTCCGGACCTCCGGGCGGTTGAGCAGGACCACCACCCGGTCCTCGCGCTCCTCGACCACGAGGGTGCTGAAGTCACGGGTGCTTAAGTGTCCGTTCGCGCCGTTTGAGGGGGTGGGCATCAGACACGCTCCAGCAGCATCGCGGTGCCCTGGCCCACGCCCACACACATCGTAGCCAGGCCGATCTTCGCGTCCTCGCGTTCCATCCGGCCCAGCAGGGTGATGGCGAGCCGCGAGCCGCTGGAACCAAGCGGATGCCCCAGACTGATGGCGCCGCCGTCGTTATTCACCGTGTCCGGGTCCAGCCCGAGCCGGCGCATACTCGCGAGCGACTGCGTGGCGAACGCTTCGTTAAGCTCGACGGCGCCCAGGTCACCAACGCTGAGGCCGCTCCGTGCGAGCACTTTCTGCGTCGCCGGGACCGGGCCGATGCCCATGATCTCGGGTTCGCAGCCGGCCGAGGCGCCGTCGATGATCCGGGCCCTCGGTGTCAGGCCCAGCCTTTGGATCGCGGCTTCGGAGGCCACGATGATGGCCGACGCGCCGTCGTTCAGCGTGGAGGAGTTTCCCGCGGTCACCACGGAACCACCCGGGACCACCGGTCGCAGCCCGGCCAGGACTTCCAGGGTGGTGCCCGCACGGGGGCCCTCATCGGTGTCCACCACCGTTTCGGACTTGCGGGTCTTGACCGTCACCGGGACGATCTCGTCCTTGAACCGGCCCTCGGCGATGGCGGACAGGGCGCGTTCGTGGGAGCGGACCGCGAAGGCGTCCGCGTCCTCGCGGGAGATGCCATCCATGCGGGCCACTTCTTCCGCAGTTTCCGGCATGGAGTACGTCATCTTGCCGTCCCGCGCCAGCTCACCCTTTTGGAACTTCGGGTTGGCGAACCGCCAGCCGATGGACGTATCGAAGATCTGGCCCGGCTTCGCAAATGCCGTGGCCGGCTTCTCCTGGACCCACGGCGCGCGGCTCATGGACTCCACGCCGCCGGCGATCACAATATCCGCAGCGCCGGACTTGATCATCTGGCTTGCCTGGATGATGGCGCTCAGTCCGGACGCGCACAGCCGGTTCACCGTGATCCCCGGGATGTGGAGGGGCAGTCCTGCCAGCAGGACTGCCATCCGGGCCACGTTGCGGTTTTCCTCGCCCGCACCGTTCGCATTGCCCAGGATGACTTCCTCGATGCTGTCCGGGTCAAGGCCCGCACGGGACACCGCCTCCCGGACCACCAGTGCGGCCAGATCATCGGGGCGGACCGAGGACAACACCCCGCCGTACCTGCCCACGGGAGTGCGGACGCCGCCAACAAGAAAAGCCTCAACCATAAGAACAAATCCTTTACACCAGGCAACCGGGGCCGGACAAGAATTAGTTACCGACCGTTCGTTCTATAAAGATTGCATGCCAAGCCGCGGAGGTCAACTGCTAGCGGGCCGCGTGAAGTCCGTCGAAAGCGATGGTGATGACGTCGTCGGCCAGCTTTTCGGGTGAGAGGGAGCCTCCCGGTTTGTACCATTCGACGATCGAGTTGATGGTGCCGAACAGCAGCCGCGTCACGGTGCGCGGGTCAATGTCCTGCCGCAACGATCCTTCGTCGCGGGCCGCCGAAATGAGCCCCGCCACCTCGTGGTCGAAGGCGCGGCGGCGTTCCAGGGCGTCGCGTTCAATCTCGGTGTTGCCCCGCAAGCGCAGGAGCAGCGTGACGAACGGCAGGCGCTCCACCAGCACCGCCACCGTTTGCCGCAGCACAAATTCCAGCCGTGCGTCAGCCGCGCCGGTCCTGGCCTGAGGGGCTTCCAGGATGGCCTCCAGGCCGCCGAGCGCATGATCCAGCGCCAGCTTAAGGAGGTCCCCCTTGGAGGGCACATGGTGGTAGATGGCCGACTTGGAGATGCCCAGGTTCTCGGCCAGGATGCCCATGGAGGTCGCATCGTAGCCGTGCCGGTTAAAAACGTCGACGGCGATGAGCAGCACGGACTGCTGGTCATAACCGGGGCGGCCTCGCTTGGTGGCGGCGGTGCTGGCTGTTTCAGTGGTGCTGGGCATGGTGTCTAGTTTCTCACGAACGGTCGGTCAGGCGGTGCAGCCGGGAGGCTGCACCGCCTGGCGGTCTTACTGCTTAGGCCGCAGGTCGTAAATGCGGCGCAGCTTGCCGATGGACCGTTCGAGGGACCCGGGCTCCACCACGTCCACGGTGCACGAAGAACCCACGTGGATCTTGATCTGCTCCTGCAAGGTGCGCGCCGCCGTCGTGCTCTGTTCAAACGACACGGTCTCACGGCGTTCGATCTTGACGGTCATCTGGTCCATGCGCTGGCCCTCCGGGCGGGTGAGCTCCAGCTGGAAGTGCGGGCTGAGCTCCGGAATGCGGAGCGCGATCTCCTCGATCTGGGACGGGAAGACGTTCACGCCGCGCAGGATGATCATGTCGTCGCTGCGGCCGGTGATGCGTCCCATCCGGCGGTGCGCGGGGCGGGCGGTGCCGGGCATAAGGCGCGTGAGGTCCTTGGTGCGGTAGCGGATGATGGGCAGTGCTTCCTTGGTGAGTGACGTAAAGACGAGTTCGCCGTGTTCGCCGTCGCGCAGGACGTTTTCCTTGCCGACCTCGGGGTTGAAGGCGTCGATGATCTCGGGTCGGAAGTGGTCCTCCCAGATGTGGCTGCCGTCCTGGGTTTCCACGGCCTCGCCGGCAACGCCCGGGCCCATCACTTCTGAAAGCCCGTAGATGTCGCAGGCCTTGATGTTCATGGTCACCTCGAGTTCGTGCCGCATCTCCTCGGTCCACGGCTCCGCGCCGAGCACGGCGTACTTGAGGGAGGTCGACGTCGGGTCGATGCCCATGTGCGCCATTGCGTCGGCGATCGTGAGCAGGTACGTGGGCGTGGCCAGGATGGCGTCCGGCTTGAAGTCCTGGATGAGCTGGATCTGGCGTTCCGTCTGGCCGCCGGAGATGG
This sequence comes from Pseudarthrobacter sp. KH_020_B, assembly GCF_057840185.1. NCBI lineage: Bacteria > Bacillati > Actinomycetota > Actinomycetes > Micrococcales > Micrococcaceae > Pseudarthrobacter > Pseudarthrobacter sp. KH_020_B. Next base: position 4,354,376 of record NZ_CM174506.1, on the reverse strand, counting down.
GGATGACGGTGCAGCCGAGTGCTTCGGCGCCGGCGTGCGCACCCAGGCCGCCGGTGAACAGGCCGTACCCGTAGGCGTTGTGGACCTTCATGCCGGGGCGGACGCCGGAGGCGCGGAGCGAACGGGCCACCAGTTTGGCCCAGTCGGCCAGGTCCTGCTTGGTGTATCCGACGACGGTGGGCCGGCCCGTGGTGCCGGAGCTGGCGTGCACGCGGGCTACTTCGGACTGCGGCACGGCAAACATCCCGAACGGGTACTCCGCGCGCAGATCGTCCTTGGTGGTGAAGGGGAAGTTGCCCAGGTCGCTGAGTTCGCGGAGGTCACTGGGGTGGATGCCGGCGTCGTCGAATTTGCGCTTGTAGAGCGGCACGCGGTCGTAGGCGTAGGCCACCGTGTGCTGCAGGCGGCTGAGCTGGAGGGCTTCCAGCTCGTCGCGGGACATGGTCTCTTCGGGGTCCAGCACGGCGTCGGTGCCTGCCTTGGTGGACTGGGAGGTGGGCGTTTCGGGGACGTGGAGGCTCATGGTTTCCTACTTCTTGGGGATGGTGCGGCTGCGTCCGCGGAACTCCGCAATGAGTTCGCCAAACGTGCCTGAACTAAGCGGCAGTTCGGGCTGTGCGCCGGCGTCGGCCGCGAAGATCTGGATGTCGTAGAGTCCGCTGCGGCCCGCGCTGGAACGGCGGTCCGCGACGGCGGTGATTACCTGGCCGCGGTAGGCGGGTTTGAGGAAGTTGATGTCCACGCCGGCGGCCACCGTGATGCTGTCCGCATCCGCGGGGCCCGGGTGCACCGGGTTGCAGGCCAGGGCGAAGGCAGTATCGGCGAAGGCGAAGATCATTCCGCCGTGGGCCATGCCGAAGCCGTTGAGCATTTCCTGCCGAAGCGTCATGCGGATGGTGGCGTGGCCGTCGGTGACGGCGAGGACTTCGATGCCCATCCATTCGGAGGCGTAGTCGTTTTCCAGGATGGGGTGGGTGACCCCGGAGAGGGCTGCTTCAGTCATGCGTCATTGCCTCCAGCTTTATTTACCGAATGTTCATTAGGTAATCCCAAAAGGGGTGCCGGTGTCAAGGGCTCGGCGTCGCTGGCTGGTGCTTCCGCTTCATCAGCAGGTTGGTGATGCGGAGGGTGCAGAGCCGCTGGCCTGCGGCGTTGGTGATCAGAACCTCGTGGGTGGTCAGTGTGCCGCCGAGGTGGATGGGTGTGGCAGTGATGGTGATCAGCCCTTCGCGGGCGGAGCGGTGGTGGGTGGCGGAGACGTCAACACCCACGGCAGTTTTCCCCAGCGTACTCGCGTGGATCACCGCTGCCCAGGAACCCACGGCCTCGCCCACCGCCAGGGACGCGCCGCCGTGCAGCAGCCCGAACGACTGCCTGTTGCCCTCCACGGGCATCGTGGCCACCACCCGCTCCACCGATTCTTCGACGATTTTCACGCCCATCTTCTCGTCGAGCTCGCCCAGGGTGATTTTCCAGAGTTCAGGTTCGGCATGTTCAGGGGCCGGCTCCGGGCTGTGCTTGGATGCTGCTTTCATCGGCTCTCCTTGCTGGGGCATTGATCTTTCAGTGTGCAGCACAGATCATTCATGTACTGTAGTTATATTACCGAACGGACGGTCAGTAATGATCTGGCCTTTTACCGTTTTGTCCCCGTGTTGGAAGGACCCGTCAACGATGACCACCACCGCAACTGCCGAAGCCACCGTCAATACCGTCGAGACCGTTCCCAGCTTTGTGCAGGATTCGTGGTGGACGCCCGACGCCGGTTCGGCAGCTTCCGCCGTCCCCGTACGGGATGCGAGCACCGGGGAAATCCTGGCCAAGGTGAGCGCCGAGGGCCTGGATCTTGCCGCCGTCGTGGATTACGGCCGCACCGTCGGCCAGGCCGAACTCGGCAAGCTGACCTTCCACCAGCGCGCGCTCAAGCTCAAGGAACTGGCGCAGTACCTGAACGCCCGGCGCGAGCATTTCTACTCTTTTTCGGCGCAGACGGGTGCCACCAAGATCGACTCGATGATCGACATCGACGGCGGCATCGGCGTGCTGTTCACGTTCGGTTCCAAGGGCCGGCGCGAACTGCCCAACTCCCAGGTGGTGGTGGATGGCCCCATGGAGGTGCTGTCGAAGGACGGCTCGTTTGCGGGCGAACACATCTACACGCGCATCCCGGGCGTCGCCGTCCAGATCAACGCGTTCAACTTCCCGGTGTGGGGCATGCTGGAGAAGCTTGCGCCCGCCTTCATCGCCGGCGTGCCCACCATCGTTAAGCCTGCCACTCCCACCGGTTATGTGGCCGCTGCCGTGGTGAAGGCGATCATCGAATCCAACATCCTGCCCAAGGGCTCGCTGCAGCTGATTTCCGGCTCCGTCCGCGGCCTCCTGGACGTGCTGGACTACCGCGACCTGGTGGCATTCACCGGCTCCGCCTCCACCGCGCTCGCCTTGAAGTCGCACCCGAATGTGGTGGAGGGCGGGGTACGGTTCACCTCGGAAACGGACTCCCTCAATGCCGCCATCCTGGGCCCGGACGGGGTGGAGGGCACTCCCGAGTTTGACGCCTTCATCAAATCCGTGGTCACCGAAATGACGGTCAAGGCGGGCCAGAAGTGCACATCCATCCGCCGCGCCATCGTCCCGCAGGAGTTGGTCCCGGCGGTGATCGCCGCCGTCGGCAAGCGCATCCAGGAGCGCGTGGTCCTCGGTGACCCGCGCGCCGAGGGCGTCACCATGGGTGCCCTGGCGTCCGTCGAACAGCTCGCCGATGTCCGGGCGGCCGTGCAGTCCATGCTCGACGCCGGCGGTGAGCTTGCGTACGGAACGCTCGATTCGCCGTCGGTCACCTCCGCGGACGGAACCACCGGCGTAGTGGCGGAGGGCGCATTTATGTCACCCGTTGTCCTGGGCTGGAATGACCCGGAAACGGAAGCGATCCACTCGCTGGAGGCATTCGGCCCGGTGGCCTCCGTGATCGGATACACGGACCTGCCCGACGCCGTCCGCCTCGCCGCCCGGGGTGGCGGCTCGCTCGTGGCCACGGTCTGCACGAACGATCCAGCCGCAGCCCAGGCACTCGTCACCGGGATCGCGGCGCACCACGGGCGTGTCCTGATGCTCAACCGCGAGGACGCCCGCAGCTCCACCGGCCACGGCTCCCCGGTGCCGCACCTGGTCCACGGCGGACCCGGCCGCGCCGGCGGCGGCGAGGAACTGGGTGGCATCCGCTCGGTCATGCACCACATGCAGCGCACCGCCATCCAGGGCTCACCCAACATGCTGACCGCCGTCACCGGCGTCTGGCACGCCGGCGCAGACCGTAACTTCACGGTGGAGACCGAAGGTACGCACCCGTTCCGCAAGTCGCTCGAGACGCTGCGCATCGGCGACGCCGTCCGCTCCGACCTGCGCCAGGTCAGCCTTGAGGACATCGCCGCCTTCGCCCACACCACCGGCGACACCTTCTACGCGCACACCAACCAGGAAGCGGCGGAAGCCAACCCGTTCTTCCCGGGCATTGTGGCGCATGGGTACCTGCTGCTTGCCTGGGGCGCGGGACTGTTCGTGGAGCCGGCGCCGGGCCCGGTCCTGGCCAACTACGGGCTGGAGAACCTGCGCTTCATCACCCCCGTGGCCGCAGGGGACTCCATCCGCGTGACCCTGACCGCCAAGAAGATCACCCCGCGCGAAACCGACGAATACGGCGAGGTGGCCTGGGATGCGGTCCTGACCAACCAGAACGACGAGATAGTGGCCACCTACGACGTCCTCACGCTCGTGGCGAAGGGCTGAACTAAAAGTTCGGCGGCCTTGCCCTCATCCCTCATCGGCCCATATACTGAACGAACGGTCGGTAAACAATTCGCCCCTTGAAGGCCTTTGCATTAGGAGCAACCATGGCAGTGCAGAATCTGCAGTCAGTGACCGCTGAGCTGTCCCCGGAAGAACTGGAAGCCGCTGCCCGGCGCGACGCGGACGGCCAGGCGAACTTTGACCGCGTGATGGCGCAGGATTCGCGGATCGAGCCGCGGGACTGGATGCCGGCGGCGTACCGCAAGACCCTGCTGCGCCAGATCTCGCAGCATGCGCACTCGGAGATCATCGGGATGCAGCCGGAAGCCAACTGGATTTCCCGCGCCCCGAGCCTTAAGCGCAAGGCCATCCTCATGGCCAAGGTCCAGGACGAGGCCGGCCACGGGCTCTACCTGTACTCAGCCGCCGAGACGCTGGGTCAGTCCCGCGACGAGATGATGGATGCGCTGATTGCCGGCAAGGCCCGCTACTCGTCCATCTTCAACTACCCGGCACGGACCTGGGCGGACATGGGTGCCATCGGCTGGCTGGTGGACGGCGCCGCCATCTGCAACCAGGTGCCGCTGTGCCGTGCCTCTTACGGCCCGTACGGCCGCGCCATGGTCCGGGTCTGCAAGGAGGAGTCGTTCCACCAGCGCCAGGGCTTCGAAATCCTGCTGGAACTCTCGCACGGCACCCCCGGGCAGAAGCAGATGGCGCAGGACGCCGTGAACCGCTGGTACGCCCCGGCCCTGATGATGTTCGGCCCGCCGGACGACGATTCGCCCAACTCCAAGCAGTCCATGGCCTGGAACATCAAGCGCTTCAGCAACGATGAACTCCGCAGCCGGTTCGTGGGAATGATGGTGGAGCAGGTCCGGGTGCTGGGCCTCACCCTCCCGGACAGCGAGATCCGCTTCAACGAGGACACCAAAAAGTGGGAGCACGGCCCGCTGGACTGGAACGAATTCCACGAAGTCCTCGCCGGCCGCGGCCCCTGCAACGCCCAGCGCCTCGAGCGCCGGAGGGAAGCGCACGACGACGGCGCCTGGGTCCGCGAGGCAGCGGCGGCGTATGCAGCAAAACAGTCACTGAAGACGAAGGAATACGCAGCATGAGCGACACAACAAACACGTCCCCGGTGGTTGAGCCTGTCGAAACCCCTGGTCAAACCCGCAACGCCTGGGGCCTGTGGGAGGTCTTTGTCCGGTCGAGCCGCGGCCTGAGCCACGTCCACGCCGGGTCCCTGCACGCGCCGGACGCCGCAATGGCCCTGCGCAACGCCCGCGACCTCTACACCCGCCGCAACGAAGGCGTGTCCATCTGGGTGGTCCCCGCGGACGCCATCGCCGCCAGTGACCCGGACTCCAAGGGTTCGTTCTTCGAGTCCCCGCAGGGCAAGGACTACCGGCACGCCACCTACTACACCAAGAGCGAAGGGGTGAAGCACCTGTGAGCACCCCTGAAACAGCAACCGGCCATGGTGACATCTCCACCGGTGTGGCCGGCGGCGACAGCAACGCCAGCGCCACCCGCATCACCCCCGGCAACGCCCTCCGCCCGGAGGACATCGCCCTGGAGGTCCGCACCGGCCTGGTCAAGCCCAGCGAGGATGTGGCCGAGTACGCGCTGCGCCTGGGCGACGACGCCCTGATCCTCGCCCAGCGCCTGGGCCACTGGATCTCCCGCGCCCCGGAGCTGGAGGAGGACGTGGCCCTGGGCAACATCGCCCTGGACCAGCTGGGCCATGCCCGCAGCTTCCTCACCTACGCCGGCGGTGCGCTGGGAGAAAACGGTGAGGCCAAGTCCGAGGACGATCTGGCCTACTTCCGCCGGGAACACGAGTTCCGGTCCGCCCACATCTTCGAGCAGCCCAACGGCGACTTTGCGGCCACCATCGCGCGCCAGTTCGTGGTGAGCTACTACCAGTTCGAGCTCTACCGCCGGCTCATCCAGTCCACCGATGCCACGCTGGCCGCCATCGCCGCCAAGGCCGTGAAGGAAGTGGATTACCACCGGGACCACAGCGCCCAGTGGGTCCTGCGGCTGGCCGGCGGCACGGACGAGTCCCGCCGTCGGATGATCCACGGCCTCAAGCTCGTGTGGCCCTACGTGCATGAGCTGTTCCAGGATGACGCGCTGACCGCGCGCCTGACTGAAGCGGGCGCCGCCGTCGCGTCTTCCAGCCTCAAAGCGGACTTTGACCGGCTCACCGGGGAAATCCTGGCCGAGGCTGAGCTGGAGGTGCCGGATGTTCCGGCGGCTCCCGGCGGCGGCAGGCAGGGCAAGCATTCGGAGCACCTTGGCTACATCCTGGCCGAGATGCAGGTGCTGGCCCGCGAGCATCCCGGAGCCAGCTGGTGACCGCCGTGATCACTGAAAACGTCACCGCCCGGCAGCAGGCCTGGGACATCGCCGCCACGGTCTGCGATCCGGAAATCCCCGTCCTCACCATTGAGGACCTGGGCATCCTGAGGAACGTGGAGGCCGAGGGGACAAGCGTGCGCGTCACCATCACGCCCACCTACTCGGGCTGCCCGGCGATGGACGCCATCCGCGACGACCTGAAAACAGCGTTCGCCACGGCTGGCTACCCCATCGTCGATGTGGACCTGGTCCTCGCCCCGGCCTGGACCACCGACTGGATGACCGACGCCGGGAAGGCGAAGCTGCAGGAGTACGGCATCGCGCCGCCGTCGGGCATGTCGAATGCCGCCCGGCACGCGGGTCCCATCCGGCTGACCATGGCCGTGAAATGCCCGCAGTGCTCGTCCCTGAACACCAAGGAACTCACCCGCTTCGGTTCCACGTCCTGCAAGGCGCTGTATGTGTGCAAGGACTGCCTGGAACCGTTCGACTACTTCAAAGTCCTGTAAGGAAGCCCCATGCCTGTTGTTCGCCAGACCGCCGCCGAATCGGCGCAGGCCACCGGCCGCCGTCGTCCGTCCTTTCACACCCTGGCCGTCAAAGAGGTGCGCCGGCTCACCGAGGACGCCATCGAAGTCTCCTTCCACGTCCCCACGGAGCTGGCCGGCCAGTTCGATTACCTGCCGGGCCAGTACGTGGCCCTGCGCACCACGCTCCCGGACGAGACCGGCGAGCTAAAGGAAATCCGCCGCAGCTACTCCATCTGCGCCGAGCCGCGCAGCTTCGAGGACGGCAGCAGCGAGATCCGCGTGGCCGTGAAGCAGGACCTGGGCGGGCTGTTCTCCACGTGGGCCAACGCCGAGCTGAAGGCGGGGGACGCCCTGGACGTCATGAGCCCCATGGGCGCGTTTGTGTCCAAGCACGGCCGGGACGGCAAAGCGTTGCAGCAGAACCGGATGAACTCCATGAACCACCCCGAGGAACTGGCAGGGGAAATCGCGTCGACCGGTGAGGCCAGCTTCGTGGCCATCGCCGCTGGCTCGGGCATTACCCCGGTGATCGCGATCGCCCGCACGCTGCTGGTGGCCAACCCGGAGAGCAGGTTCGACCTGATCTACGCCAACAAGGCCGCCATGGACGTGATGTTCCTGGAGGAGCTCGCGGACCTGAAGGACAAGTACCCGCAGCGCCTCGCCATCCACCATGTGCTGTCCCGCGAACAGCGGATCGCGCCGCTGCTCAGCGGAAGGATCGACGCCGGGAAGCTCCAGCAGCTGCTGGGCACCGCCATCCACGCCGACGATGTGGACGAGTGGTTCCTGTGCGGGCCGTTCGAGCTGGTGCAGCTGTGCCGGGACACCCTGGCCGAGCGCGGCGTCAGCCCGGACACCATCCGGTTTGAGCTGTTCACCTCGGGCAAACCGGACCGCCCGGAAGGCCACGCCGGCCGGCCGGTGCTGGTGGACGAGTCCAAGGAAACGTACAAGATCACCTTCAAGCTCGACGGCCTGCAGGGCGAGGTGGCCAGCCCCACCCACGCCCGCGAGTCCATCCTCAACGCCGCGCTGCGGGTCCGCCCGGACGTGCCGTTCGCGTGCGCCGGGGGAGTCTGCGGCACCTGCCGGGCCAAGGTGGTCACCGGCAGCGTGACCATGGACGAAAACTACGCGCTGGAGCAGGATGAACTGGACAAGGGGTACGTCCTGACCTGCCAGAGCCACCCCACCAGCAAGGAAGTCACCGTCGACTTCGACGTCTAGTCCGGGACCGGTGGTTGAGCCTGTCGAAACCCAGAAAGAAGACCCCCATGATCTCCCTCTCCATCGCCAACAACGTCGCCGAAGTTGTCCTGGACGCACCCCACAAGCTGAATTCACTGGATGAGCAGGCGCTCGCTGATTTAACCCAGGCGTACGACGACGCCGCTGCCGCCGCCTCGCGCGGTGAGGTGCGGGCGCTGCTGCTCCGGGGAGAGGGCCGCGCCTTCTGTGCGGGCCGGGACATCCAGAACGTGACGCCGGAGAGCGACGACGCCGAAGCGTATCTCGCCGGACTGGTCCAGCCGTTGCTCAAGAAGATGAGTGAGTTCCCGGCGCCGACGTTCGCCGCAGCGCAGGGCGCCTGCCTGGGCGTGGGGCTGGGCCTGCTGCTGGCCACGGACGTGGTGTACGTGGCGGAGAATGCGAAGTTCGGCTCACCGTTCGCGAAGCTGGGCGCCACGCTGGATTCAGGCGGGCACTGGTACTTCACCGAGCGGCTGGGCATGCACCGCACCCTGGACCTGATCTACACCGCCGAGCTCATGTCCGGGACGGAGGCCGTGGCGCAGGGGATGTTCAGCCGTGCCATGCCTGCCGATGAACTCCTTCCGAGTACTCGGGACATTGTGTCCAGGGTGGCCGCGGGCGCCACAGGGGCGTTCACCGCGAGCAAGGAGCTGGTGGCCCACATCCGCGACCAGCGGCTGGGCCTCTGGGACGCCATGGCAGAAGAGAACGCCGAGCAGGCCCGGCTTTGCAAGAGCGACGACTACGCCGAGGGCTTCCGGGCGTTCCAGGAAAAGCGTTCACCGGTGTTCACCGGAACTGTGGCGCGCTAGGGCATTAGCGCCGTCACCGAGGACCAAAGGACGAAAACTTTTAGGTGTGTTCCAGGCAACATTCATAGTACTATCTAGAATAACTGAACGTTCGATCAGTAAATCGCTCGAAACTCACCCCTGGCAGCAGCGCTGCCCCCAGCCATGGAGTTCCAATGACCGCAACTTCACGCGTCGATTCAGAGATGGGCCCCAGCTCCAAGCACGAGGAGCGAAAAGTCCTTGCGGGGACCCTCGTGGGTACCACCATCGAGTGGTACGACTTTTTCATTTTTGCCCAGTTGACGGGGACCCTGCTGTCCCCGCTGTTCCTGGCCCCGCTGAACGACTCCAACCCAGGACTGGCACAGATCCTGTCCTTCGCGTTGATCGGCATCAGCTTCCTGTTCCGGCCGCTCGGCGCCATTGTTGCAGGCCACCTGGGTGACCGCCTCGGCCGCAAGGCCATGCTGGTCTTTACCCTCATCATGATGGGTGCGGCCACGGCGCTGATCGGCATGCTGCCCACGTACGCGCAGATCGGCTTCTGGGCTCCGGTCCTGCTGATCCTCCTGCGCATTGTGCAGGGCTTCTCTGCCGGCGGTGAATGGGGCGGGGCGGCGCTGATGGCCGTGGAGCATGCACCCAAGAGCAAGCGCGGCGTGTTCGGTGCCTACCCGCAGATCGGTGTTCCGGTGGGCATGATTCTCGCCACCGGCCTGCTGTTCGTGCTCAACTCGAACATGTCCAAGGAGGACTTCGCCTCGTGGGGCTGGCGGGTGCCGTTCCTGCTGTCCATCGTGCTGATCGTGGTGGGCTACCTCATCCGCCGCGCCGTTGCCGAGAGCCCGGTCTTCAAGGAAATGGCTGCGCGCAAGGAAGAGAGCAAGGCGCCGCTCGGCGAGCTGATCCGGAGCCACAAGCGGCCGGTTCTCTACTCGACCATGATCTTCATCGGCAACAACGCTGCCGGCTACCTGCTGATCGCCTTCTTTATCTCCTACGCCACACGGACGCTGAAGATGCCGGTACCGGAAATTCTGCTCGCCACCACGCTTGCCTCCTTCGGCTGGCTGGTCTTTACCCTCGTGGGCGGTTGGCTCTCGGACAAGATCGGCAGGGTCAAGACGTTCCTGATCGGCTACGGAATCGTCTTTGCGTGGATGATCCCGATGTTTGCCCTGATCGACACCAAGAACATCATGCTGTATGGCGTGGCACTGTTTGTCTTGACCATCGGACTTGGCCTGTCCTACGGGCCGATGTCGGCCATGTACGCCGAAATGTTCCCTGCCAACGTCCGCTACTCCGGCATATCCATCGGGTACGCTTTCGGCGCCATCCTCGGTGGTGCGTTCGCGGCAACCATCGCCGAATCCCTGCTGCAGAGCACCAAGTGGACCGGATCCATCGGCATCTACATCATGATCCTCTGTGTTATTTCGGCAATTGGTGTCCTGCTCGCCAAGGAGACCAGGGGCCGCCCGCTGGGCATCAGCCACCACTGATTGCTTCGCCGCTGGCAGGGTGGGCGCCCGCGGGTGCCCACCCTGCAGGCGGGCTCAAGGTTCACTCAAGATTTTGGGGAACTGGCCAAAGCCGTCATTTGGGTCCCATGAGAGCCGGTAGATTGATCTCGGTTTCGGACCCCCACGAAACCTAGGAAGCCCCCGCGCTCGAGTTCACCTCGCGTGGGGGCTTCCAATCATTTAGCGTCCGACGGGGGCATGCGGTACGTTCAGTCCACGAGCCTGTTCCGGTGGCGCGAGGGGTCACCGTCCTGACCGCCCTGCCCGCCGTGGTGGTTGGCGGCCTGGCGCTCCAGTTTGAGGACGGCGGTTGGGGAGTCCTCACTGGGTACTTCCTGATCCCCGCCGCACTGATCGCCATGCTGGTGGAGATCATTAGCCCTCACGCCGTCGGCCAACCGCAACCAAGCGAGCGGGACGGATGAGAACTTGCGCCCCGCTCTCAGGAGCGGACCTGCCCCGCACTGCCAGTGGTTGACCGCTTGGCTGGCGCCGCTTGTTCCCCCAAGCAGGTGGTGGATGTCTCGCAGGCAACAGGGGGACGCATCAGTCCCGGCGTCCAGGAGTGCTACGACCGCTGGGACGGGGTTCTTGACGTCGTGGGCTCCCTGGAGCCCGGCGGTGGCCAACCGTTGGCCAGCGTTCCTCGCCAGCACTTCCGTTCCTCGCCAGCACTTCGGTAGTCCGGCTCCCTGCCCACGGCAGGTGTTTGCCATCGGCCTGACCTACGCGGCACACGATGCAGAAGCCACTATGGGCCATCCAGCGGGTCAAAACAGTCCTTGCAGCAGAGTATGATTTAGGCCGTTGCCCAACGAACCAGGACCTCGCCCGGAGGACCGGTTTGAGCAGACGTATTGTCCGGCGCGGTCTGATCCACTCGGCAACGGCTCCCACGGAAACAAACTCCCCATCAACAAACCGCCCGGCCGTTAGCCGCCGGGCACACCCCTGAAAGGACACCATGGAAGTGCTGTGGGAAATCGCCGGATGGACTGGCGCGGCCCTGATTCTGAGCGCATACCTTTCCGTGTCCATGGGTTGGTTGAAGGCCGGCAAACGCTTCCAGACGGCAAACCTCATCGGTGCCTGTGCCTTCATTGTCAACGGTGCGGTCCACGAAGCGTGGCCGTCCGTGGTCACGAACATCGCCTGGTTCCTCATTTCCGCCGTCGCGCTTGTTCGCATGCGGTCGGCGGCTGAGGCGGCTGGGACGGCTGCTGAGGAAACGCAGGTTCAGTTCCCCGGCGTTCCTGACACCACCGGGCAAATTGCCGTTGTTGAGGCGATTACCGCCGCCGTTCACGGCGACGTCGAGGGACGCGCGGCCGCCTGCGAGGCAAGCCTGCGCGACGGTCACGCGGTGCACTCCACGCCCATGAAAACCTGAGCACGCACTGCACCGCGAACTGAAATGAGGGCCCACGCTTGGACGGAGTGCTAAAAGGCTTCTTCGTCGTCGGCGGTCATGCTCCTGTTCGCCGTAGTCGGAGCGATCGGCCGCTGGGGTGTTCGCCGGACGACCATTGGGGCCCTGACGATCCTCGATCTCACGGATCCGTCCAGGAAGAACGTCTCGCTGCGGCACACGCTCTCCATTCCGCTGCCCAACCCAGTGACGGTTGCCGCTGTACTGGGGATCCTGGTCAGCGCTTCCGGAATCCAGATCCCTGACTAATATTCCACCTCGACCCGTTCAGCACCTTCGTCGTCGTGGCCTGCGCCATCCTTCCCACAGGCCAAAACGTCGTCCTCTATGCAGTCATGTACGGGGTTGGGCAAAAAATAGCCCAATCTGCAGCCGTGATAACGACCGTCCTCGCCGCACCCCTGCTGCTGGCTGCGGTCTGGATCCTGGGTTGAACCTAGTCCTCAGGACTCCTGACATAGCCATTTAATTTGTGGGTGACGTTTCCTGGTTTTTGATTCCGAATCGTAGGATTCGGTCGGTGCCGGGGTACCGGGTTTCGGTGGCGCTGAGGTGGGTGCAGAGTTCACTGATCGCTCTGGTGGCCCGGCGGGTCGGGAGGGGATCGAGGCGGATGGTGAGATAGCCGTCCTCGCGGGGGTCGATGTCTCCGCTTCCGGTGAGGGCCTGCCGGATCAGGGTGTGGGCTTCGTCTTCGCCGCGGGCGTAGCCGGTGTTGGTGCGGATCTCCCTCGCCAGGGCGGACGCGGTGTTGAACGCGGCCATCCGGATCGCGTGGCTGAGGAGTTTCGTTTCGGTCTCCAGGACCTGCTGTCCCGGGGCGATCTCGCCGAGGGGGACCCGGGCCGGGATCGCCTTGTGGGCTGCCTTCGCGGCCTCGAGAGCGGTTTCGGCGGTGAGCAGGTCCGCGGTGATCGTGTTGTGCATGGTATTGGTGTACAGGAGCGTGGACGTTCCCGGCGGCGGGGTCCGGGCCGCGAGCATCGCCGCGTCGGTGTCGGCCAGGGTCTTTTCATACCGGGTCCTGGCGGCCAGGACTGGGGCAAGTTCTACTCAAAATTCTTCGCATCTCGATCGCCGGGTTTCCATGGCCGGTCGATTCCCGTAGTACCCGCCCGCAAAATGCCCGGCGATGGGGGGATAAACGGTACGTTCAAGACAGTGACCGGACTGCTGATCGGGTGCGCGCGCGTATCCACGAACGACCAAGACCTCACTGCTCAGAAGAATGCCCTGGTTGCTCTTGGAGTGTCGTCGGAGAAGACGTTCACAGACCAGGGCCTGACCGGCGCCAACCGGGCGCGGCCGGGACTCAGGGAAGCGCTGGCCGCCTGCCGGGCCGGGGACACCCTGGTCGTGACCAAACTCGACCGCCTGGCCCGGTCGCTGCGCGATGCGAAGGATATTGTTGACGAACTCACCCGCCGCGAAGTCAAGCTGAGCATCGGCGGCTCCGTCCATGACCCGACCGATCCCGTAGGCCGGCTCCTCTTCAACGTCCTGGCCATGGTTGCAGAATTCGAAGCCGACCTGATCCGGGCCCGAACCCGGGAAGGCATGGCCGTCGCCGGGCAAAAGGGCCGCCTACGGGGGGAACAGCCCAAGCTTTCCAAAGCACAGGAAGCCCACCTGGTCTCCGTTCACCGGGCAGGGACGCGCACCACGGTGGAACTTGCCGAACTCTTCGCGGTAGCCCGCTCAACCGTCTACCGTGCAATCAAACGTGCAGGCGACACTACATGATCGATTAGCGTGAATTTCCGTACCGATCCTCCTCGGACCCCGTTCCCGACGATCGCGACGAATCTTGAGGGCCGTGAGTAACAGCCGGAACACGCCGAGCGTCCGCCGCGCCCGCACCACGCCCGGGGCTCGGGTGCGACGCGGGCCGGGCATGCCTCCACTAGCCGCCCCGGTCCTGCGACACCCGAACGCCCGTCGCCCGAACGTGCGAGGCGCGTCAGGTCCCGAACCAGCGGGCGCGTCGCACCGCGCCGAACTCCGCCTTCTCAGCAGCGTACGCCGGCGACGGCCCCAGGAGCGGCGCGGTCGGCCCGCCGTCAGCGTGGAAGTCGACGTCGACGCGGCCGACGTCGCCGTGGCCGAACTCCAGGTAGCAGAGCCCGGTGCCCCCGGATGCAAGTCTGCCGGCGCCTCGGATGCTGCGAACTATGCCGTCCGCGACGACGTGGGCCGCGCTCTCGGCGAAGGTGCCGGCCTTTGGGATCCCGGTCCCGGCGCAGTCGCCGATCGCGTACACCCCGGCGTACGGCGTCTGCAGCGTCACCGGGTCGACCGCGACCCAGCCGTCCTGCGTCAGGCCCGACTCGACGAGCACGTCGGGCACCTTGTGGGTCGGGATGCCGATGAACAAGTCGTACGGCTCGTCGTGGTCCTTGAACTGCGCGACCCGCGCGTCGGGGTCGATCCCGTGGATCCGGTGGCGCTTCGTGTACGCGATCCCACGCTCGGCCATCGCGCGTTCCAGCGCGGCCGATGCCTGGGGCGAGACCGGGACGGGCGACGGCTGCGGACTGACCATGTGAAGGTTGCTGCCCTCGCGGATGCCGCGGGCGACGAGTCGGTCGTGGAGCAGCAGGATCGCCTCGTATGGCGCGGGCGGGCACTTGAACGGGATGGAGAGCACGGCCAGCATCACCCGGCCGCCGCGGAACCCCGCCAGTTCGTCGCGCAGCCGCTCGGCGCCTGCGACCGTGTAGTACTCGAACCCTCCGTCGGCGAAGCCGGGTGTCGCGGCGATGTCGTAGTCGGCACCGAGGGCGACGACGACGATGTCGGGATCGTAAACCGCTGCATCGGTGACGACGTGCCGCGTCCCCGGGTCGATCGCGAGCACCCGCTCCTGGCGGAACTCCACGCCCGGCGTGCGGATCTCGCGGTACGGGATCCGCACCTCTTCCGCGTTCTGGTGCCCGAAGAGGACCTCCAGCTTGGAGAAGCCGAACACGAAGGCGTCGTGCTGGTCGAAGAGGGTGACGTCGACCTCGCCGGCAAGGCGCTCCGACAGTGTGCTCGCGAGTTCCAACCCTCCGAATCCGGCGCCGAGGATCATGACTGTTGTTGTCATGCACCTCATCTTGCGCCTTGGACGGCCTGGCGTCCATGCCCGATGGATGATGCCCGTCGGGTCTCGATACTCGGCGGCGTTGAGGTCCCTGACCTTCAGAACGCGTTCGATCTGCGGGATGAGTCGCTCGAGGAGTCGGAAGTTGCCGCAGGTGGTGCGCTCGATTCGCGACGAAAGCTCGTGGGTCGGTGAAGTCGTCGAGGTCGAGGGTCAGCTGCAGCGACCGGCGCGACACTCGTGTAACGAAATCCATCGTTACCCGACACTGCTCAACAGCCCAGGCGTCGGATTTTTCACTAATTCACAAGCCACCCCTATTACGCCTGCCGATGCCGAAGTCTCGCGCGATCCGGGACATCGTGCGCGATGCCTTCGATGGGAAGGAGTCGGGCTGCGGGACGGTGATCGGCCGGACCCTGCCGTTGTGCAACGCCGCGATCCTCCAGCCGTCGTCCCCGCGCACCGCGACCAGAGTCTGCCGTGACAGACGTCGCTTGGGTAGCGAGCTGCGCCACGGCATCAGCACCGACCCGGTGGCATGCACCACGGCCGCGTCGTTGCTCACATAGCGGATCGACTCGATCTCCCCGACCAGCGCGGACCCGGTCAGCACGCCGCGGAACAGCTTCTCGTGCGCGTCGACCATGGGCTGCCTGCCTTCGGCGCGAGTCCCGTCGTACGACACGTAGTCCGAGTCCTCGGTGAAGCACGCGCCGTAGCCGTGCGCATCACCCCTGGTCCACGCCGCGAGCATGTCGTCGAACAGGTTCTGGATGTGGGTGTCGTCGTTGGTCATGACACCTCCTCTCTCCTGGCGCGACCGCCACCGCCGAGCACCTCGGCGCGCAGCGCGGCCGCTCGTTGGCGGGAGAACTCGGTGGATCTGGTCAGGAACGTAGCGATGGCCTCCAGCTGATGGGTGTCGAAGTCCTCAAGCAGGCCAGCCGCAGAGACTGCAATGCCCCTGAAGAGCCGCTCCGCCTCACCGTACCGCTCCGGCACCGGCCTAATCAGCTGCCGACGCCCATCCTCCGGGTCCGGCTCGCGCCGGATGTAGCCGGCCCGCTCGAGCCGGTTCACCACCCCGGTGACTGCGCCGGAGGTCAGCCCGGTCATCGCGGCCAGCTCGCTGCCGGTGACGGTCTGGTGCTCGACGACCAGGTCGAGGCACTTGTGGTCCGTGGGTCCGAGCCCGAGCCGCTCGGCCACCGCATGATGGAACAGCACCGTGGCGGTGCTGTTCCGGCGCGCCAACGTGCCCAGAATCCGCTCGGCCAGCTCGTCTCGCTCATTCACCGAATACCCCTTCGTTAGTCGCTTAGTTACTAAGGTATATGGCGGTGCGTCCGGCGTCAAAGGTGGTCGGAGCGCAGCGGCTTGTGGTGAATGTCCGGGCCAGCGTGCCACAGCGGCCTAGACAGGCCACCTACGGGCTAAGGACACGCTGATAAATAAGTGCGTCTACTAGCGGTTTTTGGTGGGATGATGGTGTATGCCTATTTCCACTGAAGCCGTCGAGGCCTTGCGCGCAAAGTTCGATGCGATCCTGCCGCACCTCGACGAACGCTCAACTCGTCTTTTGTTGGCAGCGGAGGCGCGTTCCCTGGGCCACGGCGGGATTGCCGCGGTCGCCCGGGCGTCCGGGGCTGCGCGTTCCCGGGTCCAGCAGGGCGTCGCCGAGCTGGAGGCCGGCGAGGCGCCGCTGGGCCGTGTCCGCAAGCCCGGTGCGGGGCGAAAGACCCTGGTGGAGAAGGACCCGGGCCTGGTCCCGGCCCTGCTGGAATTGGTGGAGCCCACCCGCCGCGGGGACCCCGAATCGGCACTGTCCTGGACCACGCTCTCCACCGCGAAGCTTGCCGCCGAACTGACCGGCAGGGGGCACCCGGCGGGCGCGGAAACCGTGGCGAAACTGCTCAAGGACAACGGCTTCAGCCTGCAGGCAAACGCCAAGACTCTCGAAGGCGGCCAACACCCGGACCGCGACGGCCAATTCGGCTACCTCAACGACCAGGCCGCCGGGCACCTGGACGCGGGCCAGCCGGTCATCAGCGTCGACACCAAAAAGAAGGAACTCGTCGGCCAGTACAAGAACAACGGCGCCGAATGGCGTCCGGCCGGAGAGCCGGAACAGGTCAAGGTCCACGACTTCATCGACAAGGAACTCGGCAAGGCCAACCCCTACGGCGTCTACGACGTGGGAACGAACACCGGATGGGTCTCGGTGGGCACCGACCACGACACCGCAGCCTTCGCCGTGAACACCATCCGCTCCTGGTGGAACACCGCCGGCCAACCCGCCCACCCGCAGGCGAACCGCCTGCTGATCACCGCCGACGGCGGCGGATCCAACGGCTACCGCACCCGGCTCTGGAAGACCGAACTCGCCGCCCTGGCCGCCGAGACCGGCCTGGAAATCACCGTCTGCCACCTGCCCCCGGGCACCAGCAAATGGAACAAAATAGAGCACAAGCTCTTCTCCCACATCTCGATGAACTGGCGCGGCCGGCCTCTGTCCAGCCACGAAGTCATCGTCAACTCCATCGCCGCGACCACCACCAAAACAGGCCTCACCGTCCGGGCCGAACTCGACACAGGACAGTACCCCACCGGCGTGAAAATACCAGACCACGAAATGACCTCACTAGAGACCAGCGGAACCCTGAACAGACACGAATGGCACCCCGAATGGAACTACACCCTCAAACCAGGCGACACACCAACTAAATAATCAGTGCGTCCTAACTGAAGCCTGCCCAGTAGTGTGAGGAAAGCGATGGAAGCTTTGCTCGATCAATTGTGCGAAGCGCTTTGGACAATTGACGGCAAGATTGCCCAGGATATTTACGTGCACGGCCGCTTAGGGAAATTTCTAATATGCATGGAAACCCATTCCGGTACGGGCTGGCGAAAGCCCGTACCGGACGGATCCCTGACTGCAGTCTGCAGTCCCGGTTTGTTTCAGCGAATCCTGCGGCGGTCAGAAGATCACATAGAGCTTGCGCAGAGTCTCGTGAAGCTCCCAGTTACCGCTCCAGCCCCGGGGGATGAAGATTGTGTCGCCGGGACCAACGAACTGGGGTTCGCCGTCGTCGGCGGTAATTGTCATCGAGCCTGAAAGAACATGCACAAATTCGTTTGTTTCAAGTACCCAGCGGGAGGGTCCTTCCGTGCATTCCCAGATGCCGGCTTCGGCACCGTTCTCGTCCTTCCACAGGTAGCTACCGCGAGTGTCCATCTGCTTTCCGGTCGCTTCAGGGCAAGGGCCCCAATCGTCCAGCTCCGTAACACTCGTCG
Organism: Pseudarthrobacter sp. KH_020_B; assembly: GCF_057840185.1. NCBI lineage: Bacteria > Bacillati > Actinomycetota > Actinomycetes > Micrococcales > Micrococcaceae > Pseudarthrobacter > Pseudarthrobacter sp. KH_020_B. The sequence continues at coordinate 4,336,305 of NZ_CM174506.1, read as the reverse complement.
CATCGCGGATGAGGGTCGCGGAGATGGAGGCTGTCTGTCGTGTCATTTGATGGGCCTTTCGTCAATGCTATCGATCGGTAATGCCGATAGAGGTTTTGGTTTTGTTGTCATTTACCGCTGCCGGGATGACCGTTACTCCTGCGGGCTGTGAGTTATGGTCGGGGCTCAAAGCTCGAAGTATCGGAAGGAGTGTGATTCCACCCCTTCGGGGTTCGGGCCGTAAATGGTAACCATCCGTGCGTAGACGGGTGCCCAGTATCGGCCGATTCGTCCGGGATTTACGCGTGCCGAATCGCCCGGTTTCAGGATGACAGTCTCGCCTCCGCTCTCGATATGGAGTTCGCCTTCCAGCACGAAGTTCGTCTCAGTGTGGGGGTGGAAGTCCTCCCAGGCGCAGGCCTCCAGCTCCCACTCCGAGAGGATGAAATCGTCCCATGGGCCTACGGGATGAGAGTTGATGAACCTGCAGCGCAGGCCCTGCCATTGGTCCTTCATGGGAGCCATGGACTGCGCCGGCCAGAACTCTATAGCTTCCCCCGTCGTCAGTGTCGGGGGCTGAGGGGTGGCTGTGACCATTATCTTTCACCGTTTCTTCAGTGGGGGAGTCTGCATTACGACGTGCTGTGATGAATCTGAGTGACATCGCATCATCGTGATGCAGGTCACTATGGTGTGTTTACTTTTACATGGACGGATGTTCAAGTCAATCGTTCTAGACAGAGCTCTTGAACCTTTTTTCTGCACTCAAGCAATAGTCTTAGGGGAGTGTCCCTGCCGGGCCGAAACCGGGAGGCTGGAGAGTGAGCTATGCGCGTACCCGCTGAAGAACGAAAAGAACAGCTGATTGCAGCGACGGTTGAACTTATGCGTCGTGAGGGTGTTCAGTCGGTGACCATTCGGGCTATTGCCAAGGAGGCTAACGCTCCCTTGGCTACGGCTCATTATTGCTTCAGCAATAAAGAAGAACTCATGGACGCGGCAGCCGAGGCTTGGTTTAAGAACCTGAGCCGCTTTTCCCGTGACGTCCCGGTCCATTTGGGACTTCGTAAGGCCGTGGAACAGGTGGCCGAAGGCTACTGGCGCGCGCTGGAGGAAGAGCCCGCAAGCATCCTTTCCGAGATCGAACTCATTCTGTGGGCAACACGCAATGCCGCAGTCAGCCCGCTGGCCGCGAAAATTTATCCCGCCTATGAAGTGGAACTGGGAAACATGTTCTCCGCCGCCGCCCAAAGCAGCGGTGACCACTGCCTCGTAGACTTCCCCACGCTGGTGAGGCTCTTTCTAATGATCTACGACGGCGCGGCCATCCAATACATGACCGACCCGAAGGCCACCGATCACCGCGCCCAATTCTTCATGATGGTTGACGCACTTCTCCTCAAAGCCGGCGTCTGAGCTACTCGGAGAATTAGCGTGAGCCTCAGGCGGGGATTCTGGCGTCGGAGCGGTCGGCATCGGAACCCTCGGTATGGGACGTGGCGTCCGCCGGCAGGGCCTTCAACCCCGCTGCGCAGCCTACGATCCCGGCGATGAACAGCACCTTCAACAGGCTGAAGGGTTCGACGCCGGTGGCCATGGCCCAGCCGACGGTCAGGGCAGCGCCTATTCCCACCCATACGGCGTAGGCGGTGCCCAGCGGGATGCTGCGGATGGCGGCGCCCAGGCCGATCATGCTCAGGGTGGTCGTCACGGCGAAAACCGCGGTGGGGAGGGGAACTGTGAGGCCGTTGGATAGGCCCAGGGCGGTGGCCCAGACGGCTTCCAGCACGGCGGAGCCAAGCAGAAGCAGCCACGCAACGGAACGCTTGCTCATTACGCCACCACCTTCAGGCCAACCACGCACGCGGCGATGCCGGTCAGCAGCAGGAGGCGCGCCGTCGTCGGGCGTTCCGCCTTGGTGATGATCGCGTAGGCCGAGGTCAGTATCACGCCGACGCCTACCCAGACGGCGTAGGCGGTGCCGGTGGGGATGGACTGCATGGCGATGGCGAGGCCGGCCATGCTGGCGAGGACGGAGACCAGGAAGAGGAGTGCGGGCGCGAGCCGGCGCCGGCCGGAGGCCTGGAAGGTCCGGTGCAGTGCGGCGGCCCAGACGGCTTCCAGCGCTCCGGAGGAGATGAGGATTAACCACGACATGACAGATCCTTTGGCCGCGCTTGTAGGGCCCGACGGCGGGTGGCCGGGTGGGTGCCCGATCTCAAGATTTGCCTCCCAGATGGTTGGTACCAGGGCCTCCCGCAATGCAAAACGGAAGGCCCCGGGGCTGTGTTGCGCACTTAATCCGTCTCAGGTCCGGTGCAGAAGAAGCACTCCCCGGGCTCGAGGTTTGAGTCGCAAGTCTTTTCGATGAGGTGCTCGCCGGCATCGTTCAGCGCGACGCTCACGGTTCGTGTATCCATTGCATTGGGGATCAGCACTTATGCCATGGCGGCGAACATGAGGGCCATGGTGGCGGCGCCGAGGGCTTCGAGGCTGTGTTGTTTTCGGGGGGAGTGTTTTGGGGCTGTTTTGTTGGGGGCTGTGGTTGCCTGTTTCCGGTTGCGCAGCAGGAGAACGATAAAGACCAGTGCCGCGGTCGCGAAGAGGATTGTCAGTGGGGTGGCGAGGTTGGGTAGTTGATCGAGGGTTGCGGTGGCCGTGGCGGGGGTTGGATGGGGCATTGGGTGGTGAGCGTTGGGCAGTGGCCTGGCGCCTGCGGGGCCAGCTCCGGGGCCGGTGGTGAGATGGCTGGTCATCATGGTGATCATGAGGGCGGCGCCGCCCATGCTGAAGCTGTGGTACAGGCACTTAAGGCGGCCCTGGCTGCCTGCGCAGAGTATTTTGAATTCGGACCGGGCGACGGCCTGGATGATGAACCAGAGGGCTGCGCCGGTGAGGACGGCGATCTGGGCGAGCATGGTGGAGGGCGCGAGGTTCCAGAGCATGGCGGCCATCAGGATGTTCATGAGGGCGTGGAGGGTGTTGTTGACCCGGTCGGTGAATCGGTGTGGCTTGGTGGCCTGCAGGAGGTGGTAGCTTCCACTGAGCAGCAGGACAGCTGTGAGGGTCCAGGTAATTGCGGGGATATTGAACACGCGGATCACACTCTCGCTACAGGGTTGGGTTAGGTGCAGGCGGTCCCCGGTGCTTTTGTTACAGCACCGGGGACCGCCTGTTTGAGGGTTGTTCGTTTCCCAGCTTTAGTTCATGTGCGTGGTTCTAGGCTTTCCCTGAAGCTGGGCCGGGTTTATTTATCAGTGGTGCAGCATGTTCCGGTGTCGGTTGCTTCGGTTCGGTTTTCGTTGCTGGGGAGGTTGAGGGTGGGGTTTTGGTCGAAGAAGCCGTGGGGTTCGAGCATGAAGCCGATGTTTTGGCGGGGCATGATGGGCCAGTCTTCGAGGCGGACGACGTGGTGCATGCCGAAGGTGTACCAGACCACGAGGTCCTGGTCGACGATGTTCCGGTCTTTTTGGGTCCAGATGTGCAGGCCGTCGTCGGCGCCGGTGGCCTGGTTGGGGAACTCGCCGGCGGCGAAGCGTTCGGTGCGGTCGTAGGCGGTGACCCAGAGGTTGTTGCGGGCGAACTGGGCGCGTTTGCTGACGTAGGATTCGTCGCCGGCGGCGAGCTGGATGCCGTCGGTGGGGATGAGGCGGTAGGCGACGGGTTCGTTGACGATGTTGCGGCTGTCGCGGTTGGCGATTTTCCAGAAGCGGTGCTTGGACGAGTCGGTCTTGCGGATGGCGGCCTGTTCGGTTTCCAGGAGCCGGTCCACTGCCATGAACGCGGTGTGGGTGGGGTTGTGTTTGGGGATTTCCATGTCGACTTCGTAGACGGCGTTGGTGGGTCCGTCGATTTCGAAGTCCATGCGGACGTTGAACATGTGCTGGTGGATGGGGGCGTAGAGTCCGTCGTTGTTCAGGGTCTGGCCGTAGGGGCTCTTCTCGCCGGGTTTCTGGCCGGCGGTGGAGAGGATGCCGGTGGCCTTGACGAGGAATTCGATGCTGCCGTCGAGGAAGAGGTGCCAGTAGAAGGCGTATTCGTAGTTCGCGACGGTGGCGATGAAGGAGATGACGAGTTTGCGGCTGCGGCGGGTTTCGGTGGTGCCTTCGCGGAAGTCGAAGTGCTTCCAGAGGATGGAGTCGTCTTCCTCGTGCATGCAGATGGCGTTTTCGATGGTCAGGGGGTTGCCGTGGCTGTCGGCGGTGATGCCGTCGAAGTATTTGATTTCGCCGAGGCAGTCGCAGCCCAGGGTGAGGGAGTTGGCCATGTTGCCGATGTTGTATTCGCCGGAGTCGAAGGCGTTTTTCTTGGCCTGGACGGGGGCGGTGTCACCGTAGGGGACCACCATTTCCGAGAGTGAGGCCCGGTTGATGACGGGGCGTTCGACACCCTTGTTGCGGAAGCGGAGCTGGTGCAGGACCAGGCCTTCGCGGGGGGTGAAGCCGACGCGGAAGGACCAGTCGGCCCACTGGACGTGGTTTCCGGTGACGGTGAAGGACGCGCCTTCGGGCTGGGTGATGGAGATGGGCTTGAGGTCGGTGCGGGCCGGTCCGACGTATTTGGGCAGGTAGTTGCCGCTGGCGGACGGGACGGGGATGGCCTGGTCGTCCTCGACTTTGACGACTTCGCCGGAGTTCAGGTCCACGATGACGATGAAGTTCTCGATCGGGTGCGCGTAGGGGCTGTCGTCGGCTTCCTCGCGGACGAAGACGAGGGCGCGCATCAGGCGCCGGCCCTGGTCGTCTTCGCCGAAGTAGCCCACGGACCAGGGTTCGAAGCAGACCAGGGACATGTCGGTGATGCCGCGCTTGGCCAGGGCGGCCTGGACCTCGGGGTTCTGCCGGCAGCTCTCTTCACCTTCGGCGAATTCGTCGAGCATGAACGGGGGCTGGATGTGCGCGGCCAGCTGGGTCCATTTGGAGACGATGCCCGATTCCAGGTCCACGATCGCTTCGTAGGAGCGTGCCTCGGCACGGTTGACGAGGACCGCGTCGGCCTCGCGGATGGTTGCGGCGCCGGTCCGGAGCAGTTCCTTCTCCGGCTCGCGCAGCTCAATACTGATGAAGCGGAACGACTCGGCCGCGGCCGGGCCATCCTTCAGGATCGCGGCCGCCCGGGAAATCTCGGCGCGGGAGAGCGGATCGAGAGGGTGCGCAACCCCTACCCCGGTGTGGATTTCAGTGTTGAGAGTCATGGTTTTCTCCTTGGTTCTTTCTTGAGGATGAGATCCCTATGGCCTGATAGGCGAGTTGCCCCGTGACATAAGTGGTGTTTTGCGAATACTTGGCAGACCACTCATATGCTTGAAACCTGCCTGGAGGATGCCGGGCCTGGACTTGCCAGCGGAGCTCTACACTGAACTCCGCTGGCGTGATGCCGGTCACGTGTTCCTCTTGCAGCCAAGCTACGTGAAATAAATCATTTAGTCTAGCTTTTTTTAGGGATATTCTCTTATTACTCTATTTATGGCGCGCTACCGGGGTTTAGCGGGCCAGCAGCCAATCAGATGCGGCTTTGCGGTAGCGGATGATGCCCTTGTATTCGGCCATGTCGTCAGGTAGTTCGGCCAGCACATGGCCCATCTTTTCCCGCCACGCAGGTACCCGGGCAATGTCGGTGAGCGGCAGGAGGTGGGTCCGGACCAGGAACAGCAGGGCACCGGAGTGCGGGAGACGGATCAGGTGCTGCACTTCCACCCGCAGGTGGAGCTTCTCCGGCATGGAAGGGTCGTCGGCTATGGTGCTGCGGTCCGGGCCCCATTCAGGGTAGGTTTCCGTGGAGGTGTCCAGACGCCGGCCTATGGTCATGGTCCAGTTGGTCCGCCGAAACTGTTCCCCGGGCTGCAGGCGCAGCAGGAACTGCTCGGCCCGGCTGATGATGCGTTCTTCCTTTACCCGCGGGACGGGATGGTGGATTTCGATAAAGTTCATGCCGACATCGAAACCGAATGACCAGTCGGCGGCGAAGGTCACCAGGCCGGCATCGAGCCACAGGGTATCTTCCCGGACGTCAAGAAGAATGATGTCGTCCTGGATCTGGCTGCCAAGGAACCGCAGTGGCCCCTCAGGCAGTGAACTGTCGTCGCCGACGGTGAATTCCACCTCGAGATTCTGCAGACCGTTACGCCAACGGCAGATGTTTCCTTCCCGGTGGAAAGACATCGTGTCCGGGTAATCTTCCGCCATGGAGGACAGCAGGGTAGTGAGGGTGTCCCACACTGCCGGCCGCATGTGGGGGAGGACATTCACGCGGGAAGGGTCGCGGCTCAGCACGTTGGCGCGCTCGGCCAGTTCCTCCAGATAGTGTTCGTCGATGTCCACCAGGTGGGCTCCCCAGGAGCCGGCTTCTGTCGGTGCTGTTTTGGTTGCCGGTTCGACGTTCGCGCTGTAGCGGTAGGTGTCGGAGGCAAAAGGAAAGGGAAAGCGTCTGATCCGTTCCGGGAGGAGGGCGGCGTCCGGATCGGTTTCGATGATCGTGCTACTCAAAGGTCCAACTCCAATTCTGGGTCGTTGCTACGCGAGACGCAGCACATCATTGTGGTGTTCGCGGCTTTTTCCTGGTCGGATAGGTAGAGGTCCCGGTGCTGGGGTGCGCCGCGAAGTACCGGCAGGACGCATTCGCCGCAGATGCCTTTGCGGCACATATTGGGGATGCTTTTTCCTGCTGTTTCGAGCGTCTCCAGCAGGGAAACGCCGGCCGGAACTTCCAAGCGAACGCCGCTGCGTGCCAGATGCACCGTAAAGGGTTCGCCCTCGTCCAGTTCGGCTGCGCCAAAGGCTTCTGAATGGAGCCGGGCGGATGACCAGCCTTGGCTCCGGGCCTCTTCCAGGACCGCATCCATGAAGACAACCGGACCGCACACGTAGAGGTGGGTTCCGAGGGGCTGCGTTGTGAGCGCTTCCGCCAGAACGTTTTGGAAGCTGCCCCGGTCAGTGCACTCGACCAAAGCGGTCAATCCCGGCCCCAGCAGTTCCCGCGCTTCCGCCACGTGGGCGCCGGCGTCTGGCCGGTGCACGTAGATCATTGATGCTGTGTTGCCCCGTTCCACCGCGGCCCTGGCATGCGAAAGAATCGGCGTGATCCCGATTCCTGCAGCAACAAGCAGATGATGCGTCGCTGTTGATGCGGGAGCAAACGCACTCCGGGGGCGCGAAACGTTAACACGGTCACCGACGGAGAGCCGGTGCATGGCCACGGAGCCGCCGGCGCCTTCTTCGACCCTCAGAACAGAGATGCTGTATTCGGATGGCGCGTTGCCCGAACCTGTCAGCGAGTATGCATTGACGCCGCTCCCGTATTGGACCACCAGGTGGCTCCCCGGGACATAGGAGGGCAACCTTTCACCTTCCGGAGCAGCCAGCGTAATGCTGACAATCGATTCCGTCTGACGGCTGACGTTAGTCACCTCCAGCTGGAGGCCTCCTTCCACCGCCGGGTGGACACGGGGCTGGAGCGCTATGGCGGTCATGCTGCCTCCTCGGCATGGGCTGAGTAGCCCAGGTATGCGCCTCTTCGTCGGGAAAAGTGATCAGTGATGGTCAAGGTGGTGGCGCATCCTTGACACTTCACCTCGGTGCCGGCTGCCCTATCAATGGTGGTGGTAAGGCAATGCGGGCAATAAACAAACCGGGGTCCGGTTTCCTGGGACAGGAGTGTTACCTCCTCGCCCAGAAGTCCGCAGTCCGCGGCGACTGCGGCGGCTGCACGGATATCTGTCGGGGGGCCTGCGAGTACAAGACGGACGCCTACACGGGAACTGCCGAACACGGACTTGAGTTCCGAGAGGGTGTCGGCGGTTGCTGCTTCGAAATGGAGATCGTAGCGGGGCTGGCCATCGGTGTCTGGAACTGCGGTGTCACCTGTGGATCCGAAAGATACACAGATGACACCGCGGAAACCAGGTTCCAGGCCGTTGCCGGCTGCTGGCGGCATGGACGCGGAACGCATGGTCGGTCCTTAGGGTGCGAAGGTGCGGTCGCCGGCGAAGAACCCCAGGCCGTACTCAGGGGTTTCGAACTTGACGGTGGTGCCCTTGGGGAAGAACAGCACGTCGCGTTCCTTCGCGTGCGTCACTTCGCCCGTGGTCTGGTCCGTGAGGATGAATTCACCCTTGATGACGACCTTCATTTCGTCGTAGGTGTAGGTGTACACCAACGGCTCGGACGCCTTCAGCTCGAAGAAGCCGGCGCACATGACCGACCCGGCCGGGTTGTGGAGGGAGTCGCCGATCGCAGCGACCGTGCCAGGCTCGTTCATCGACGGCAGTCCGATGAAGCCGTTTTCTACCTTGTGGATGGATCCGGCCTTGCTCAGTGTGCCTACGAGAGTGGTTTCCATGGTGTATCTCCTATGAATAGTGATGTGAACGAGTTGTCAGGGCCGTTGATCTTTTGGTGCATGTGAGACGGGGCTGAAGGTCAACCCAGGCGCCGACTGGGGGCTTGGGGAGGGACGCGTTCTGAATGGCCAGCCGAGCTCTGCCCCGAGTTCGATTGGTGTGATGCGAGTCACGTTCCTCGTCCCATCTGCAAAGCTACGGGACATAATTCATCTAGTCCAGTCTTTTTTAGATATTAAGCCGAAGATTTATGGGTTTACTTTCCCTGCATGCTCGACAGGCAGGGAACCCCTCGGGAACGAACTCACGGCGGATACCGGGCCCCCGCCAGGGCCCGGTATCCGCCGTGAAACAAGCCGCACGCCTGTCCAGCCGGCGGGCTTGGTAACCACTGCCTCCACTGCGCCGTCCGCGACACGCGCGGTAGATCAGGACCGTTGCACGCGGGACGCTTCTGGCCGGGACGGTCTAAGCGCAGCTTCCGTTACCTGAGATCGAGAACCTTTTCCGGTTCTGCGGCTTCGTGATCCGAAGAGAAAGCAGTGGCTGCCTTGGATTTCGCACGTCGCGATTCATGTTGGGAATACAGCCAGATGGGTACATAGAGCGCCAATACGAGGAAGCCAACCCAGGTTGAGGTCCAGCCGATTTCCAGGCTGTTCAGGTAAACCACGCCCACCACGCACAGCGGCACATTGAACAGGCCAAAGATCATGGCGACATTTTTCCAGCCCTTGGGCGCCTTGAATGGCCTTTCCAGGTTGGCAAAGGCCGGGTGCTTCTTGGCTCGGACATAGGCGAACAGGCTGATGCCGTTGGCACAGGTGTAACCAATCGCCGAGGCCGCAAGAATTGCCGCGGCATTTCCCATGGAGATCAGCACCAAGTTGAAGGCTCCGATGACCAGCATGGCAACAAACGGAGTTCCCTGACGATTCGTTTTACCGAAAACCCGTGGAAGGTTGCCTTCGCTCGACATGGAGTGCATAGCGCGAGAGGAACCCAGGTAAGCCGTCTGGATGATGAGGATCATGGCGGCGATCAACATGATGATGGTGACTATTGACCCGGCTTCGCCAAAGACAGCCTGGGCCACTGGAATCAGCGGCGATACAGGCTCGGCCTGTACACCCTCAACACCAAGCACGCCGATCACTGCAGTTTGCAGTAGTACATACAAAACGAAGCAGATGATGCCGCAGGCAAGCAGCGCCTTGGGGACATCCTTGGAAGGGTTCTTGTATTCGGGGCCGTAGATGGCTGCCGTTTCCCACGCGCAGGCACTCCACTGTGCAATCGCAAAGATGCCAAAGAGCATCAGGATATGGTGCATATCCCAAGCCCAGTCAGTGGGCCACCAGTTGCCGGTGATATTGGCCAGCTCAACGTGTCCTGTAGCAAAAGGCGCCACCGCCAGGATAACCAGCGGTATCAGGGACACGGCCGCCAGAATGTAGCCCAGGATGGCGCCATCCTTGAGGCCGAACCAGTTAACTACGAACAATCCGGTAAAGATCACCAGACCGGAGATCAATGCGAGCTGATACTCGGTAAAGGTCTCGCCCAGTGCCGGAAACAGCCCATGCAGGTAACCGCCGACCAGGATGGCGAAGATCGCCAGGATCGGGTTCCAGCCAAACCAGTAGCTCCAGGCGGAGAAGCCGCCGATCAGCTTGCCCTTGTCGTACTTGCCCTTGTAGTTCTCGGTGCGAAACACATGCTGCGCAAAACCTGGCAGACCGGAGGCCTTGGGAAAGGTGGTAGCCATTTCGGCGTACGCGGTGCTCTGCATGAAACCCTGAAGGACCGATAGTCCCCAGATAAGGATTGCTGCGGCAGACACATACATCGGAAGGTAGCCCAGCGATGGCAGAATCAGCATGGGCACACCCAGTGCTATGGCCATGCCCTGCTTCCAGTTGATCGACCTTTTCAGGTGATCGACTTCATCCAAACGATTTTCACTCATAAAAATCTCCCTTAAACTGCTTAAAGTCGTCTTTGACTTTGTTGGTTATGCAACTTAGTTTGTGGATATCTAAAGTGGTGGTGAAACAAAACTGGCCAGCCGAGCGAGTGGTACCACCGCGTCAGTCAGCAGCGATCTTGCAGCTGCATGAATCTCCAACGGCGGGCCGGCGAGAACACGAGACGAAGGGCCGGGGCTGCCCCGCGGCATCTCGTGTGAAATAGATCACTTCCAGAGGTTACAGCGTAAAAGCTCTATTGCGATAGCTTTTGCGGACGCCAATTTTGCTGCGTCGGTTGCACACTTCTCACCAGCCGCGTTCCCCGCCCAGGCTTGGGATCTCGATCTGTGCCCAGGACATGCGGGAGGCCTGAGGCTAGATCGTGTAGATCAGGGAGAGCCCGAGGTGGGGAACATCCAGAGCCAGTCGATGTTGGTCCGGAGATCCGGATTTGATCCGCTCGCCAACCAAGTACCTGCCCGAGTTGCCGAGAATGACGCGGTTGCTGGCGTTGATGAGGGCGGCGTCGCCTGGGATGACACGCAGGTTTGGCATGATGAGGGGTTCCAGGTCCTTGATCCGAATGTCGCATCCGGCTACGCCGGCAAAGTTCCCGTGGACGGAAAATGGTGCGGTGAACGTAAGGATGTATTCCTCGAAGCCGAGATAGTCGACATACGGTCCCCAAAAGGTCTGCTCACCTGTGGAAGCGGCGGTCGAAAAGAACGGTAGCTTCTCATAGTCGTAATATCGATTGCTGCCTGGCGTCAGGTCAAAATCAAGCCTCCCGATGGCGCCGGACTCCTTGCGGGTCCACCATTCCCAAGATCGGCCGCCCTCCTCAACTGATTCCGCGGCGAAGAAGGTTCCGGCGCCGACAGCAAAAGTGTTCTTCGTCAGGAACTGCCGCGAGAGTTCGTCCAATCCGGCCAGAGCAGCCTTGTCGATCTTGGGCTTGCCGCCGAGATTTCGTTCAAGCAGCGAGGCCACGGAGCTGGAGAGTTTCTCAGTCTCGGTGGATACGCCGCTAATCCACGAGGTGAGGGCTGTGGCAGCTTGTACGACTTCGGTGGTGGGCGTCATTGACTATCCTGGATTGATTGGGCATAGCCGAGGCTGAGTTTCTTGTCAATCAGGTGGAAAATGTTTCGCCTGATGTGCTCAAGTACTAGTTTCTGGGCCTTCTCGGGTTGATCCTGGGCGACTGCCCGGACCAGTTCCAAGTGTTCAGCGGTTGCCTGTTCCGGGTCAAATGCAACCATGAGTGGGGTCCATAGCTGTTGAACTGTTTCTTCCTGAAGCCGGATTTCGGCATTAGCAAGCCTCGGTGATTGCGCGGCTACTGCCATCTCGATGTGGAAGCGGCTGTCAGCAGGTGCACGCAATTCGGGGGTCGTGGCCAGAACCAATGCTCGCGCAAATTCCTGAAGACGGTCGACGTCGTGTGCTTCCGCGCGCTCACAGGCCAGGCGGACGGTGGTGGCTGCTATGGCGGAATGCTCGTCTCCGATGTCGCGTATTTCCGAAATGGACGTCGACAGGAACCAATCCCGGATCGTGTCGGTCTGGGTTCGAGGCTGGTTGACCACGAAGGTCCCCCCGCTCCGGCCTCTGCGAGTCTCGACGATTCCCCGCTCGCGCAGTTCCCCCAAAGCTTCGCGAAGAGTCGCGCCGCCAACCCCAAACATTTCCGAGAGTGCCGCTTCTGGGGGCAGGCGTTCACCTACTTTGAGCAGCCCGAGGCCGATGGCCTTGGTAATCCTGTCCACGATCGCATCTGCCCTCTCGATTTCGGGCAGGGACCGATAAATCTGGGACTGGAATGAGGACGGCGAGGCCAAAAGTCTGCGCTCCGGGAAATGGGCTACGGGGTGGGTCAATAACAAGCAAGTCCGGTCAGCAGCGACAAGGACTCAGGTCGTTGTAGAGAGTCTATTCAATAAATCCTTCAAGACTGCGGCTTTCCAGCACTCCCACCCGACCTCCGGCAGTGGCACCATCCCAAAGTGTAGTCAGAACCGTCAGAAAACAGTGTTACCCCTGCCCATTCGCTTCGGGAGGATGGATATCAACCAGAAAGCGTCGTTTGGCTGCTACAGGCCAACGACCGAATAGAAGGGGAAAACATCGTGACTACGACAGCAAGTGCAGTTCGTACCGGGTACAGCAGCACAGATGACATTGTCCGGAATCTCGCCCTTGTACGGGACGAGATCGCGGACACAGCGGCCAAGATTGACGAACAGCAGATCGCCGACCTGGCCCGCCACCTCAGCCACCCTGGCCGGGTGTTCGTCGCCGGAGCCGGCCGGAGCGGCCTGGTCCTGCGGATGGCCGCCATGAGGCTGATGCACCTGGGCCTGAACGTCCACATCGCCGGTGACACCACTACTCCGGCAATCGCTTCCGGCGACCTGCTCCTGGTGGCCTCTGGATCGGGAACGACCTCGGGGGTAGTCAAGTCAGCCGAAACAGCGGCTAAGGCGGGAGCACGGATTGCCGCGTTCACCACCAACGCGAGTTCACCGCTTGCCGGCCTCGCCGACGCGCTGGTGATCGTTCCCGCAGCCCAGAAGACCGACCACGGCTCCAGCGTTTCCCGCCAGTATTCAGGTTCCCTCTTCGAGCAGGTACTTTTCCTCGCCACCGAAGCCCTCTTCCAGTCCCTGTGGGACAACACCGATGTACCGGCTGAAGAGCTCTGGCTCAGGCACGCCAACCTCGAATAACCGAGGCCTGATTTTCACCCACCGCAGTATCCACTCAATTTTCCACACCCACCGCAGTTCCCAACAGAAAGAAAACAACATCATGAAACTCCAAGTTGCTATCGACCTCCTGACCACCGAAGCCGCCCTCGAACTGGCTGGCCAGGTTGCCGAATACGTGGACATCATCGAGCTCGGTACCCCGCTGATCAAGGCTGAAGGGCTTTCCGTCATCACCGCGATCAAGAACGCCCACCCGGACAAGGTTGTTTTCGCTGACCTCAAGACCATGGACGCCGGCGAACTTGAAGCCGACATCGCCTTCAAGGCCGGCGCTGACCTGGTCACCGTGCTCGGTGCAGCCGACGACTCCACCATTGCCGGCGCCGTCAAGGCCGCCAAGGCCCACAACAAGGGCGTTGTCGTTGACCTCATCGGCGTGGCAGACAAGGTTACCCGTGCCAAGGAAGTCCGCGCATTGGGTGCGAAGTTCGTTGAGATGCACGCTGGCCTGGACGAGCAGGCAAAGCCCGGCTTCGACCTGAACGGTCTGCTCCGCGCCGGCACCGAAGCCCGCGTTCCGTTCTCCGTGGCAGGCGGCGTGAAGCTCGCCACCATCGCAGACGTCCAGAAGGCCGGCGCCGATGTCGCCGTCGCCGGCGGCGCCATCTACGGTGCAGCCGACCCGGCACTGGCAGCCAAGCAGCTCCGCGCTGCCATCAACTAGCCAGCCGGTTGACGGAGGCGTCCCGCACCCCAACGGCCGCGGGACGCCGCCTCCGGGCTGCAGGACCTTGTGATTGGGGGCCTGCAGCCCGGATTGTCTTTCCTGTACTGCCCGCGGCGATACGTCACCGCGGGCAGTACGGTTCGGTGCTGAATCCGATCCAAGAACACAACACCCCAAGGATGAGGGGTTGGCACATGGGCACACTAAACCCATGGGAAGGAACTGTTCATCATGCGTAGTCAGGCCACACACAATTTAGAAGTAGTTGTTACCGAGCCTAGCCGTCTTTACGAGTTGCTCGACGATGCCGAGGCCACCCTCCGCCAGGTAGCCAGGCCGCACTGCTATTCCGGCATTCTGGTCACCCGCCATACTCCCAGCCGGTACACCCTCGCCCTCAGCGACACCGTTCCCTACGGGGAGACCCGCGAGCAGATACTCTCGTAACCGCCGGTCCGCGGCCGCACTTCCCTGTCGAAAGTTAGAGCAACAATGTCACTTACCTACGTTGATTCAAGTGTGAAGCCCGGGTGCAAGTCAGGGCGTAATCCGCTCCGGGATCCGCGTGACCGCCGCCTGAACCGGATTGCCGGTCCGTCCTCGTTGGTGCTCTTTGGAGTGACCGGTGACCTTGCCCGTAAGAAGCTCATGCCGGCCGTGTATGACCTCGCGAACCGGGGGCTGTTGCCGCCGAGTTTCGCGTTGGTGGGTTTTGGCCGCCGTCCGTGGAAGCACGAGGACTTCGCCGCCGAGGTGAAGGCCTCGGTGCAGGCGTATTCGCGGACTTCGTTTGATGAGGCGGTGTGGAACCAGCTCGCGGAGGGTATCCGCTTTGTCCAGGGCGAGTTCGACGACGATGATGCGTTTGAGCGGCTCGGTGAAGTCATCGATGAACTCGATGGGCAGCGCGGAACGCGGGGCAATCACGCGTTCTACCTGTCCATCCCGCCGAAGGCGTTTGAGCAGGTCTGCCGGCAGCTGTCCAAGCACGGCCTCGCGCAGGCCGAGGGGGATAAATGGCGGCGGGTGGTGATCGAGAAGCCGTTCGGGCATGACCTGGACTCGGCTAGGGCGCTGAACGACATTGTGGAATCGGTGTTCCCGCCGGATGCTGTGTTCCGGATCGACCATTACCTGGGCAAGGAAACGGTGCAGAACATCCTGGCGCTGCGGTTCGCGAACCAGCTGTTTGAGCCGTTGTGGAACGCGAACTACGTGGACCACGTCCAGATCACCATGGCCGAGGACATCGGCACGGGCGGCCGGGCCGGGTACTACGACGGCGTGGGCGCCGCGCGGGACGTGATCCAGAACCACCTGCTGCAGCTGCTGGCGTTGACGGCGATGGAGGAGCCGATTTCCTTCAACGCGGACGATTTGCGGGCGGAGAAGGAAAAGGTCCTCGCCGCGGTCAAACTCCCGGCGGACCTGTCCACGCATTCGGCGCGAGGGCAGTTCGCGGGCGGCTGGCAGGGCGGGGAACAGGTCCAGGGCTATCTGGAGGAAGAGGGCATCCCGGCCGATTCGAAGACCGAGACGTTCGCGGCGGTCCGGGTCGACATCCATACCCGGCGCTGGGCCGGGGTGCCGTTCTACCTGCGGGCGGGCAAGCGCCTGGGCCGGCGGGTGACCGAGATCGCGGTGGTGTTCAAACGCGCCCCGAACCTGCTGTTCCGGGACCATGGCGAGGACGACTTCGGGCAGAACGCCGTGGTGATCCGGGTCCAGCCCGATGAGGGCGCGACCATCCGGTTCGGGTCCAAGGTCCCGGGCACCCAGATGGAAGTCCGGGACGTGACCATGGACTTCGGCTACGGGCACTCGTTCACCGAGTCCTCCCCGGAGGCGTACGAACGGCTGATCCTGGACGTGCTGCTCGGGGAGCCGCCGCTGTTCCCGCGGCACGCCGAGGTGGAGCTGTCCTGGAAGATCCTGGACCCCTTTGAAGACTACTGGGCCGGGTTGGCCGAACAGCCCGAACCCTACGCCCCGGGGTCCTGGGGCCCGGCCTCGGCGGATGAACTGCTGGCCCGTGACGGACGAACCTGGAGAAGGCCATGATTGTAGATTTGCCGGACACCACCACCTCGAAGATCTCCAAGAAGATCACCTCCCTGCGTGAGCAGGGCGGGGTGATCGCGCTGGGCCGGGTCCTGACCCTGGTGGTCGTCACCCGGTCCGGGCTCGAGGAAGAAGCGATCGAGGCCGCGAACGAGGCCAGCCGCGAACACCCCTGCCGGATCATCGTCCTCGCCGACGCCGGGCGTGAAGCCCCGGACCGGCTCGACGCGCAGATCCGGGTCGGCGGTGACGCCGGCGCGTCCGAGGTCATCGTGCTCCGCGGCTACGGCGAGCTCGCCCACGAAAGCGAATCCCTGGTCGCGGCCCTGCTCCTGCCGGACGCCCCGATCGTGGCCTGGTGGCCGCACGGGGCACCGGAGAACGCCTGCGAAACCTCCGTGGGCCGGATCGCGCACCGCCGGATCACCGACTCCGCGAACGAACCTGATCCCCAAATGGCGCTGGCGAACATCCGGGCCACGTACAAGGCCGGGGACACCGACCTCGCCTGGACCCGGCTGACGAACTGGCGGATCCAGCTCGCGGCCGTCCTGGACCAGGTGGACGGCTCACCCGTCACCGCCGTCGCCGTCGAAGGCGCCTCCGACTCACCGTCCACGATCCTGCTCGCGGCGTGGCTGACGCTGGCCCTGGACGCGCCCGTGACCATCGTCGCGGACCCTGCCGGGACCGGCATCCGGAGGGTCCGCCTCACCCGCCACACCGGCGACGTGCAGCTCTTCCGCCCCGGACTCTCAGTCGCGGAACTGACCCAGCCCGGACAGCCCGCCCAACGCATCTCGCTGCCACGCCGCAGCCTCAAAGACTGCCTCGCCGAAGAGCTCCGCCGCCTCGACCCCGACGAAGTGTTCGGCGAAACAGTCCGCAGCCTTGGCACCGCCGCAATGCAGCAAGAAACACCGATGACGTTCACGTGCAGCGGGGAGCCGGGACGTCATAACGACCGTCAGTCACTGATCGCCGTTTGACTCCGCCCGGATCCAGGAAAGGAACACAAGAATAATGGTCCACAAAGTACAGGCAGTCATCGCCAGGGAGAAGAACGCCCCGGTTTCGCTGGAGACCATCCTGGTCCCGGATCCAGGGCCGGGGGAGGCCCTGGTGGACATTCTCACCTGCGGGGTCTGCCATACGGACCTGCACTACAAGCAGGGCGGCATCGGCGACGACTTCCCATACCTGCTGGGCCATGAGGCCACGGGTGTGGTCAGCGCGGTGGGTCCCGATGTCACGCAGGTGGCGCCGGGTGACCGGGTAATCCTGAACTGGCGCGCTGTCTGTGGGGAATGCCGCGCCTGTGCCAAGGGACAGCCACAGTACTGCTTCAACACGCACACCGCGACGCAGAAGATGACCCTCGAGGACGGTACGGAGCTCTCTCCCGCGCTGGGCATTGGCGCCTTCGCGGAGAAGACGCTCGTTGCCGCCGGGCAGTGCACCAGGATTGACGACGACGCCGATCCCGCCGCCGTCGGGCTGCTCGGCTGCGGGGTGATGGCCGGCATCGGTGCCGCCATCAACACGGGCGAGGTCAAGCGCGGCGAATCCGTGGCCGTGATCGGCTGCGGCGGCGTGGGTATCGCCGCGATCGCCGGTGCAAAGCTGGCGGGTGCCACCACCATCATTGCGGTGGACATCGACGCCAACAAGGTGGAGATGGCCAAGTCCCTGGGCGCAACGCACGGCGTGGATTCCAGCAAGGAAGACCCCATCGAAGCTATCCGGGCCCTCACGAACGGCGACGGCGCGGACGTGGTGATTGACGCCGTCGGACGTCCCGAAACGTACAAGCAGGCGTTTTACGCCCGCGACCTCGCCGGCCGCATGGTGCTGGTGGGTGTCCCGACGCCGGACATGAGGCTCGAGCTGCCACTCCTGGATGTCTTCGGCCGCGGCGGTTCCCTGAAGTCCTCCTGGTACGGCGACTGCCTGCCCTCCCGTGATTTCCCCATGCTCGTGGCGCATTACAAGCAGGGCAACCTTGATCTGGACGCCTTCGTCACCGAGCGCATCACCATAAACCAGGTGGAGGAAGCTTTCGCCAAAATGCATGACGGCAAGGTCCTGCGCTCGGTCGTAGAAGTACACTCCCAGAAGGAGCACTAAATGACAGTCACCATCGCAAACCTGGTCACCTCGGGCACTTTTTCGCTCGACGGCGGTACCTGGGACGTGGACAACAACGTCTGGATCGTGGGCAACGACGATGAGTGCGTGATCATCGATTCCCCGCACGATGCGGCAGCGATCATCAACGGGGTCCGTGGCCGGAAGGTCCTGGCCATCCTGCTGACGCACGCGCACAATGACCACATCGGCGCGGCGCGGGAGGTTGCGGCCGCCGTGGGCGCCCCGATCATCCTGAACCCGGAGGACCTGGTCCTCTGGAAGCAGGTTTACCCGGATACGGACCCGGACCGGTACCACGGTGACGGCGACGTGTTTGAGGTGGGCGGCACCGCGCTGTTGGCCATCCACACGCCGGGCCATTCACCGGGCTCCACCTGCTTCTACCTCGAAAGTGAGGGAACGGTCTTCACCGGCGACACCCTCTTTAACGGTGGACCGGGAGCGACGGGACGCTCCTACAGCGACTACCCCACCATCCTGACCTCTATCCGGGAACGGCTGCTGACGCTGCCGACCGAAACCGTGGTCCGCACCGGCCACGGCGACAACACCTCCATTGGTGCGGAACGGGAAACGCTGGCTAAGGTTTCCCAATAGAGCAGGGTCCTTAACAGCAGGATCCCGTCGCAAAGGAAGTTGGAACAATGAAGTTCGGCAAGCAGCCCGCCCCCGTCGCGGACATCAACGAGGACAACCTCGAAGTCCACAAGCCCAAAACGGAAGCGGCCGGAGTCAAGGCCGTCATGGTGGCCCTCGAACGCGCCGTGGCCCAGGCCGGGGTGACCAGGACGGCGCAGTCCCTGCTGCGGCTGAACCAGCAGGGCGGGTTCGACTGCCCCGGCTGTGCCTGGCCGGAATCGGCCACGAAGCGCAAGGCGGCCGAGTTCTGCGAGAACGGGGCCAAAGCGGTGGCCGAGGAGAACACCCTCCGGACCGTGGGCGCGGAGTTCTGGGCGAAGCACCCGATCGCCGAGCTGGCGGAGAAGACCGAGTACTGGCTGGGCAACCAGGGGCGGCTGAGTGAACCTGTGGTGATCCGCGAAGGCGACACGCACTACTCGCCGATTTCCTGGGCCGAAGCCTTCGAGCTGATCGGCGAACACGTCCGGGCCTCCACGCCGGACCGGTGCATCTTCTACACCTCCGGCCGCACCGCGAACGAGACGGCGTTTATGTACCAGCTGTTCGCCCGCGCCCTGGGCACCAACAACCTGCCGGACTGTTCCAACATGTGCCACGAGTCCTCGGGCTCGGCGCTGAACCCGACCATCGGCATCGGCAAGGGCACCGTGTCCCTGGAGGACATCCACGACTCCGAACTGATCTTTGTGGTGGGGCAGAACCCCGGGACGAACCATCCCCGGATGCTGTCAGCCCTGAAGGAGTGCAAGGACAAGGGCGGCAAGGTGGTGGCGGTCAACCCGCTGCCGGAGGCCGGGCTGTTCAACTTCAAGGACCCCCAGACCGTCTCGGGTGTCGTGGGCGGCGGCACGCCGCTCGCCGACGAGTACCTTCAGATCAAGGTGGGCGGTGACCTGGCCCTGTTCCAGGCACTGGGCCACCTGCTCCTGGCGGAGGAAGAACGCAACCCGGGCACCGTCGTCGACCGCTCCTTCATCGACGCCCAAACCGACGGGTTCGATGCCTACAGTGACGCCCGTCGAGAGCTGGACTGGGCCGAGACCGAGAAGGCCACCGGCCTGTCCCGCGAGCAGATCGAGACCGTGGCCGGAATGCTGATCCGCTCCAAGGCCACGATCTTCTGCTGGGCCCTCGGCGTGACGCAGCAGCCGCACTCGGTGGACACCATCAAGGAGATGGTCAACGTCCTGCTCCTGCAGGGGAACTTCGGCAAGCCCGGCGCCGGCGCCTGCCCGGTCCGCGGGCACTCCAACGTCCAGGGCGACCGGACCATGGGCATCTGGGAAAAGCCTAAGGAGTGGCTCCTCGAAGCCCTGGATGCGGAGTTCGGGATCGCGTCCCCCCGGCACCACGGCTATGACGCCGTCGAGTCCATGGAAGCCTTCGAGCGTGACGAGGTGGACGTTTTTGTGTCCATGGGCGGCAACTTCTCGCTCGCCTGCTCCGACACGGAAACCCTGGAAGCGGGCATGCAGCGGATCGGCCTGACGGTGCACATCTCCACCAAGCCGAACCGGTCCCACGTGGTGCACGGCCGCACCTCGCTCATCCTGCCCACGCTCGGCCGGACCGACAAGGACGCCAAGCACCCCAAGGGCGCTCAGTTCCTGTCCGTGGAGGACTCCATGTCCGTGGTCCACTCCACCCAGGGCAGGCTGCAGCCCGTGTCCGAGCACCTGCTCGCCGAACCGGTGATCGTCGCGCGGATGGCAGAAGCAACCTTCGGGCCGGACCACTCCGTGGACTGGAAGGCCATGGCCGAGGACTATGACGTGGTCCGTGACCACATCTCGCGCGTCCTGCCCGGGTTCGAGGACTTCAACACCCGGGTCAGGACCAAGAACGGTTTTGTGCTGCCCAACCCGCCGCGCGATACCCGGTCGTTCAAGACGGACATCGGCCGGGGCCGCTTCACCGTCAGCCCGCTGGAATACCTGACCCCGCCGGACGGGCACCTGGTGCTCCAGACCATCCGCAGCCACGACCAGTACAACACCACGTTCTACGGCCTGGATGACCGCTACCGCGGCATCTCGGGTGGCCGCCGGGTGATCCTGGTGCACCCTGAGGACCTGGCGGAACTCGGTTTCCAGGACCGGGACCTGGTGGACGTGGTCAGCACCTTCCGTGGGCACGACCGGCAGGCAGACAAGTTCCGCCTGGTGGCCTACCCGACGGCGAAGGGCTGCGCCGCGGCTTACTTCCCCGAAGCGAACGCCCTGGTCCACAAGGAAAACGTGGCCCGGGAGTCCAACACCCCGGGGTTCAAGGCAATGTTCGTCCGGTTTGTGCCGCACATGGCCGAGCGGTAAGTCCCGCCGGTGGTTGAGCTTGTCGAAACCCCTGTTTCGACAAGCTCAACCACCGGGGGACCGGGTCACCGGAGCCCGTGGCTGTGCGCGAGGGCGATCGCCTCGGTGCGGGAGCCGACGTCGAGCTTTTTGAACAGGTTCCGCACGTGGAACTTGACCGTGTTCTCGCTGATGCCCAGCGTGGAGGCGATGGTCCGGTTGCGGTGCCCGGCGACAAGGTGCTGGAGCACCTCGAGTTCCCGGGCGGCAAGATCCCAGCCGGCGACATCCCCGGCCGGGCTCGTCTTCTGCAGGTCCAGGGGGAGGGTGACAAAAACGTCCGCACCCCAACCCGGCATAACATCGATCCGCAGTGTTCCGGTGAGCGCCTGGACCCGGCGGTCCAGGCGGGCGATGCTCGGCGCGTCGGCTTTGAGCGCACCCCGGCCGTCGTCGCGGACGTTGATCAGCAGGTTTTCGCCATCGCAGTCCCACTGCGTCCGTACCCTGCTGACATCCGGTTGTTCCGTCATGGCCAGCACAAGTCCACGGACGATCGCCCGGGCCGCGTGGGCAACTTCGCCGGGCAGGGCCCTTCCGTTGAGCGGCGGTTCAATGAATTCGATCTCGATGCCGCTGTAGCGTGTGAGCGGCCGCAGGTCCTCCCGCAGACGTTCGAAGGCCTTGGCGACGGGCTCTTTCACCAGGTCTGTTGTGCGGTCGCTGTGGGTCCGGAGCCCGATCAAAGCCTTGGCGGTGAGGTCGGTGACGGTTGTGCGGGCTGCCGCATCGTCCAGGGATGTTGAACGAAGCGCTGCCAGGAGGGTCTCCAAGGTGGTGGAGTGCAGGTCGGTCAGTTCCGCCGTCACGCGGAGGCGTTCAGCGGATGCCGCCCGCGATTCGAGCAGGTACGACGGCGGCGCATCAGCCACCTTCTCCCGGATCCGCCGCGCAGTCAGGGCCCACAGATACGTCACCAGGTCCAGCCCGGCGCTGCGCCCCGAATCGGCACTGGGATCCGTGAGCACGAGGAGGGCGTTGCTGGAAGCGTGTTTCAGGGCGAGCACGGGGCGGGTCTGGCCGGCGAGCTCGGCTTCCCCGAACCAAGGCCCCTCATCCTTAAGGACGGCGCGGAGCGTGTCCAGCTCGGTGATGGAGACCCGGGAAATGATGTCCTCATCGCCAGCCTTCTTCTGCGGGCGGCCTGTGCAGTCTTCCGTAAAGATCACCAGCGCGCTGCTTTCCATGTAGGGCAGCGTGGCATCACGCAGGCGCTCCGCTATCTGGGCGAGGGGGGCATCGGCCAAGGCTGCCACGCTCTGTAAAAGCGGCCACGGCAGGTCTGGAAGAGGCATGGTGAATTCCTTCACGGGCTGATGGGCGACGGTGCTCATCCGGACAGCCTACCCGGGCGGAAACGTCCTTCCAACCCAAAAGGGTAGTAAGAACCGTCAGAAAACAGTGTTACCCCTGCCCATTTGGTTCGCAATCATGGATATCAACCAGAAAGCATCCGTCCGGCCGCTCCAGGCCGACCAGATCCAAAAGGACAAAACCGTGAACCCGACAACAAATGTGACGCTCCCCGGTGCTGCAACTGCAGCAACACTCAACTGGACGCCCGCAGACGACCGCGCAGTGGACACCGCCCGAGTTTTGGCCGCGGACGCCGTCGAGAAGGTTGGCAACGGCCACCCCGGCACGGCCATGAGCCTTGCCCCGGCCGCCTACCTTCTTTTCCAGAAGCTGATGCGCCACGATCCCCGTGACCCGGACTGGCTGGGACGTGACCGGTTCATCCTGTCACCCGGCCACTCCTCGCTGACCCTCTACATCCAGCTGTTCCTCTCCGGCTACGGCCTGGAATTGGATGACCTCAAGGCGCTCCGCACCTGGGACTCCCTCACACCGGGCCACCCGGAGTACAAGCACACGGCCGGCGTGGAGATCACCACCGGCCCGCTGGGCCAGGGCCTGGCCTCCTCGGTGGGTTTCGCCTACTCCCAGCGCCGGATGCGCGGCCTGTTCGACGCCGACGCTGCCGAGGGCACGTCCCCGTTTGACCACACCATCTGGGTCATCGCGTCCGACGGCGACATCCAGGAAGGCGTGACCTCCGAGGCTTCTTCGCTGGCCGGCCACCAGGAGCTGGGCAACCTCGTGGTGGTGTACGACGAGAACCACATCTCCATCGAGGACGATACCGACATCTCCTTCACCGAGGATGTCCTCAAGCGCTACGAGGCCTACGGCTGGCACACCCAGCGCGTGGACTGGACCGAGACCGGCGAATACGTCGAAGACGTCCAGGAGCTATACTCGGCGCTGCTCGCGGCCAAGGCCGAGACGTCCAAGCCGTCCATCATCTCGCTGCGGACCATCATCGGCTACCCGGCGCCGAAGAAGCAGAACACCGGCAAGATCCACGGTTCCGCCCTCGGTGCTGATGAGGTGGCAGGCCTGAAGTCCGTGCTGGGCTTCGATCCGGCCAAGTCTTTCGAGGTGGACCAGGACGTCCTGGCCCACGCCCGTGCCGTCGTCGACCGCGGCGCTGCCGCCCGCAGCGAATGGGATTCCTCATTCGAGGCATGGCAGTCAGCCAACCCTGAGGGCGCCGCCTTGTTGGAGCGGATCGAAGCCAAGAAGCTTCCCGCCGGACTCGATGCAGTCCTGCCGGTCTTCGAAGCCGGCAAGGATGTTTCCACGCGCGCCGCGTCGGGCAAGGTGCTCAACGCGCTGGGCCCGGTCATGCCGGAGCTGTGGGGCGGTTCGGCCGACCTGGCGGAGTCGAACAACACCACCATCGAAGGCTCACCGTCGTTCATCCCGGTCTCCCGCTCCACTGATGCCTGGAAGGGCAACCCGTATGGCCGGGTCCTGCACTTCGGCATCCGTGAGCACGCTGCGGCCTCGATCGTGAACGGCATTTCGCTGCATGGCCGGACCCGTGCGTTCTCGGGTACGTTCCTGATCTTCAGTGACTACCAGCGCCCGGCCATCCGCCTCTCCGCCCTGATGGGTGTCCCGTCCATCTATGTCTGGTCCCATGACTCCATTGGCCTGGGCGAGGACGGCCCCACCCACCAGCCGGTGGAGCAGCTCTCCACCCTGCGTGCCATTGTGGGCCTGGACGTTGTCCGCCCCGGTGACGCGAACGAGGTGGGCATAGCGTGGAAGACCATGCTGGAGAACCACGCGAACCCGGCCGGTATCGTCCTGACCCGTCAGAATGTTCCCACGTTCTCCCGCGGTAATGGCGCGGCACAGGGTGACACCTTTGCTTCCCCGGCGGGTGTGGCCAAGGGCGGCTACGTGCTGGCCGAAGCTTCCAAGGACGGCGCCACCGTTCCGGCCGACGTGCTGCTGATCGCGACAGGCTCCGAGGTCCAGCTGGCCGTTCAGGCCCGCGAAGACCTCCAGGCCGAAGGCATCGCTGCCCGCGTTGTCTCCATGCCGTGCGTTGAGTGGTTCAACAAGCAGGACGCCGCTTACCGCGAGTCCGTGCTCCCCGCTGCCGTCAAGGCCCGCGTCTCCGTGGAGGCCGGGCTGGCCCTGGGCTGGAGGGAATTCGTCGGCGACGCCGGCCGTTCCATCTCGCTCGAGCACTACGGCGCTTCCGCCGACTACAAGCGCCTGTTCCAGGAGTTCGGCATCACCGCGGAGGCTGTCGCCGCCGCCGCCAAGGATTCCCTGGCCGCTGCCCGCAACTGACCTTTTACCTGCACTGCGGCTGGTGCCGCGGGACGGCCTCATGGGGACGTCCCGCGGCGCGGCCGCGCACTGTCACCAGTCCATAATTTCTTGAAGGAAGAAGCAGAAGCCATGACCAACGCAACCCCTACCGCCCAGCTCTCCGACGCCGGTGTGTCCATCTGGCTCGACGACCTCTCGCGTGAGCGTCTCGCCAGCGGCAGCCTGCAGAAGCTCATCGACGAAAAGAACGTGGTGGGCGTGACCACCAACCCGTCCATCTTCCAGGCCGCGATCACCTCCGGCTCGGACTACGACGCAAAGATCGCCGAACTTGCCGCGCAGGGCGCCGGTGTTGAGGAGACCATCTTCGAGATCACCACGGCCGACGTCGCTGACGCCTGCGACCTGTTCGCGCCGATCGCCGCAGCGACCAAAGGTGTTGACGGCCGTGTGTCCATCGAGGTTGACCCCCGGCTGGCCTGGGACACGGCCGGCACCATCGCCGAGGCCAAGAACCTCTACAAGAAGGTGGACAAGGACAACGTCCACATCAAGATCCCGGCAACCCGTGAAGGCCTCGCGGCCATCACGGCTACCCTCGCCGAGGGCATCAGCGTCAACGTGACCCTGATCTTCTCCCTCGAGCGCTACCGCGCCGTCATCAACGCCTTCCAGTCCGGCCTGGAGCAGGCCAGGGACAACGGCCATGACCTCGCCAGGATCCACTCCGTGGCCTCGTTCTTCGTCTCCCGCGTGGACTCCGAAATCGACAAGCGCCTCGACGCCCTCGGCACGGACCAGGCCAAGGCCCTCAAGGGCAAGGCCGGCGTGGCCAACGCCCGCCTGGCCTACCAGGTCTACGAAGAGCTGTTCGCCACCGAGCGCTGGGCGGTCCTGGCTGAAGCCGGCGCCCTCCCGCAGCGTCCGCTGTGGGCCTCCACCGGCGTCAAGGACCCCGCCTACCCCGACACCCTGTACGTCACCGAACTGGCAGCCCCCGGCGTCGTCAACACGATGCCGGAGAAGACGCTGGACGCGACGTTCGATCACGGCGTGGTCACCGGTGACACGATCTCCGGCGCCTACGCCGAGTCCAAGGCCGTGCTGTACGCGCTGGACGCCCTGGGCATCTCCTACAACGAGGTTGTCGCGCTCCTCGAATCCGAGGGCCTGGACAAGTTCGTGGCCAGCTGGAAGGAACTGCTGGCCGACGTCGAAGGCGCCCTCGCCACCGCACGGAAGGCATCCTGACCCGAGCCCTGACCGCTACCGAAAGGCAGACATCATGTCCGCATCACCTCTGAACTGCTGCATCAACCCCAGCATCCTCTCGGCCGACTTCGTCAATCTCGAGGCCGAGCTTGCCCGCATCAGCAACGCCGATGCCGTGCACGTGGATGTTATGGACAACCACTTTGTGCCAAACCTGACCATCGGACTGCCAGTTGTTGAACGGCTGCAGAAGGTCAGCCCCGTCCCGTTGGACGCCCACCTGATGATTGCCAATGTGGACCGCTGGGCGCCGCAGTACGCCGACGCCGGCCTGAGCTCGGTGACGTTCCACGTGGAGGCATCGGATGCCCCCATCAAACTCGCCCGCGAACTTCGCGCCCGCGGGGCCAAAGCGGGCATGGCACTGCGTCCGGCCACCCCGGTGGAACCGTACCTGGACATGCTCCCCGAACTGGACATGCTGTTGATCATGACCGTGGAGCCGGGCTTTGGCGGCCAGGCGTTCCTGGACGTTATGCTGCCGAAGATCCGCCGTGCCCGCGCCGCGGTTGAAGGTTCAGGGGTGAACGTGGCCATCCAGGTGGACGGCGGCATCACTGAGGAAACCATCACCCGCGCCGCGGAGGCCGGTGCCAACGTCTTTGTGGCCGGATCGGCCGTGTACGGCAAGCCCTCTCCTGCGGATGCCATCGAGTCACTGCGCACGAACGGGCAGCTCGCTTTCGGCCCACGGGCCCTCGACCTCCACAACACCGCACCCCAACCAGCCTGAAGGAGCACACATGCGCGTTCACATCGCAACCGACCACGCCGGGATGGAGCTAAGCTCCCACCTTATTACTGCGCTGTCTGCCAGGGGCTACGAGATGGTGGACCACGGGCCGGCCGCCTATGATGCCGAGGACGACTACCCGGCCTTCTGCATCAACGCCGCGGCCGCCGTCGTGGTTGACCAGGCAGCGGGGGTGGACGCCCTCGGAATTGTGCTGGGCGGCTCCGGCAACGGCGAGCAGATCGCCGCGAACAAGGTCAAGGGCGTCCGCGCAGCCTTGGCCTGGAACCTCGACACGGCAAAACTGGCCCGCGAACACAACAACGCCAACGTGGTGGCAGTAGGCGGGCGGCAGCACAGCGTGCAGGAGGCCACCGAACTGATCGAAGCGTTCCTGGCAGAACCGTTCAGCAACGCGGAGCGCCATGAACGCCGCATCGGCAAGATCGCCACCTACGAAACCACCGGCGAGGTGGCCGAGTAAAACCCGGCTGCGTCATAGCCCCGTCCCATGCGGCGGGGCTATGACGTGGCCCGCGTTTTTTCCAGCCATGGTCGGGCACAGGGAAGCGCGAACGGACACTTGAGGCCCCTCCGCTGCGGGGCCTCAAGTGTCCGTTCGCGCTGATCAGGCTTAGCCGAACAGGACCGCAGCCTCGTCGTAGCGGTCCTGCGGGACTGTCTTCAGCTGGCCCAGGGCTTCCTGGAAGTTCACGTGCCGGATATCGGTGCCCTTGAGGGCCACCATGGTGCCCCAGCAGCCCTCCACCACTGAGTCGATCGCCGCCATGCCCAAACGCGTGGCCAAGACGCGGTCGAAGGCCGACGGGACGCCCCCGCGCTGGATGTGGCCCAGGATAGTGGCCCGGGTTTCGATGCCGGTCCGGGCTTCCAGTTCCGGGACCAGCTGGTCCGCGATGCCGCCCAGGCGGGGGCGGCCGAAGGTGTCCAGGCCGCGCTCTGAGTGCGCGGATTCCATGTGCTCCGGAACAAACCCTTCGGCCACCACCACCAGGGGTGCGCGTCCGCGGGCATGGGCTTCCTTCACCCACTGCGCGATCTGTTCGATGCTGATCTTCTGTTCCGGGATCAGGATGGCGTGGGCGCCGGCGGCCATGCCCGCGTGCAGGGCGATCCAGCCCACATGCCGGCCCATGACTTCGGCGATCATGCAGCGGTGGTGGGATTCCGCGGTGGTTCGCAGCCGGTCAATGGCTTCGGTGGCAATCTGCACGGCGGTGTCGAAGCCGAAGGTGTAGTCGGTGGCGTCGAGGTCGTTGTCCACCGTCTTGGGAACACCCACGATCTTCAGCCCGGCGTCGGTCAGCCGCTTTGCCGCCGCCAGGGTTCCCTCGCCGCCGATCGCGATGATGGCGTCGATGCCCAAGCGGTCCATGTGGGCCTTGATCACTTCAGGGCCGCCGCCGTTTTCGAAGGGGTTGGTGCGGGAGGTGCCTAGGATGGTCCCGCCCTGTTTGGCGATGCCGCGGACCATGCTGCGGGGGATGTCGATGATGTCGCCCTCGACGACGCCGCGCCAGCCGTCGAGAAACCCGACGAACTCGTGGCCGTGGACGGTAATGCCCTTAAGCACGGCCCCGCGGATGACAGCGTTCAGGCCGGGGCAGTCGCCGCCGCTGGTGAGAATTCCAATTTTCATGTGTCGGCTCAAATTCTGGGAGAAGGTTTACAGGCAAAGCGCCACGCCGCACAAGCCTGAGCTGCACGTGCCGTTTCAAGGCGAGACTCCTGTTGGGGACTGCCCGCCATTGACCTGCTGATCATGCTTGGCCGCCAGGACGGCGAGATCGTGGATGAGCTGTTGCATCTCCCGGTCGCGGCCTCGGACGGGCCGGACCTGGGAGAGGGGAACAGGTTTCCTGAAAGGAGTGGGAACGGGGGGCCGCTCTGTAGACGGCGGCGTGCGAGGCGGCTCCTTACCCGCAGAGGAATCAATAAAGAGCATTGAGTCTCCTTCAGCTAGGCCGATTTCAACGCGGCGAGCACTGACATGGCCTCCTGAACCACATCCCTGGCGGGGAACGACGGCCGGTTGACGCCTGCCATTTCCTCCATGACCCGGACCACCTGGCAGCTGTAGCCGAACTCGTTGTCGTACCAGACGTACAGGACGAGGTTCTTGCCATTGGAGATGGTGGCCAGGCCATCCACAATGCCGGCATGACGGGAACCAACGAAGTCCGTGGAAACAACTTCAGGTGAATCCATGAAGTCGATCTGCTTGCGCAGGTCCGAATGCAGCGACATGTCGCGGAGGAAGCTGTTGACCTCCTCCTTGGTGGTGCCGTTCTCCAGGCTGAGATTCAGGATGGCCAGCGAAACGTCCGGAGTGGGGACGCGGATGGAACTTCCGGTGAGCTTGCCCTGCAGCTCGGGGAGCGCCTTGGCCACGGCGGTGGCTGCACCGGTTTCGGTGATGACCATGTTCAGCGCGGCGGAGCGGCCGCGGCGGTCGCCCTTGTGGAAGTTGTCGATCAGGTTCTGGTCGTTGGTGAAGGAGTGGACGGTTTCCACGTGGCCGTGGATCACGCCGAACCTGTCGTTGATGGCCTTCAGGACCGGCGTGATGGCGTTGGTGGTGCAGGACGCCGCGGAAACGATCTGGTCCGAGTCCAGGATGGTTCCGTGGTTGATGCCGTGCACGATGTTCTTCATCGCACCCTTGCCCGGGGCAGTGAGGAGCACACGCGCCACGCCCTTGCTCTGCAGGTGCTGCGACAGGCCTTCAGCGTCACGCCAGCGGCCGGTGTTGTCCACGACGAGGGCGTTCTTGATGCCGTAGGCGGTGTAGTCGATCGTGGCGGGGTTGTCCGAGTAGATGACCTGGACCCGGACACCGTTCGCGGTGATGGTGTTGGCTTCCTCGTCAACGCGGATGGTGCCCTCGAAAGGGCCGTGGACCGAGTCGCGGCGCAGCAGGCTGGCGCGCTTGGTGAGGTCCTGGTCCGAGCCGCGGCGCACCACGATGGCACGCAGGCGCAGGCCGTGGCCGCCGCCTGCCTTTTCGATCAGGAGGCGGGCCAGCAGGCGGCCGATCCGGCCAAAGCCGTAGAGCACAACGTCCGTGCTGGCGCGGTCATCAGTGCCGCGCTTGCCGACGACGTCGGCGAGTTCCGTGCGGAGGAACTCTTCCACGGTTGCCCCGCCGCCCTCTTCCTTGAATTTCTGGTTGAGGCGGGCAATATCGATCGCAGCAGCGCCCAACTCCAAGCCGGCGAGGGTGTTCAGGAGCGGGGCGGTTTCCTCCAGGAGCAGTTCGTCTTTGCTGATCCGGCGCGCGAAGCGGTGGGCCTTCAGGATGTTCATAGTGGACTTGTTGACCAAGCTGCGCCCATGGATGCTGGTGACCACATTGTTTTCGCGGTACAGCCGGCCAATCACCGGAATCATTGCCTCGGCAAGGGCCTCCCGGCCCATCCACGTCACAAGGCACGAATCTGAGGGTTGTAGCATGGGGCGTCCTTTCGCAATGGGCGGTTCGGTTGGAGCTTTGCTTAGCCTCCATGGTCCTGTCATTTGCGGATAGGGGAAACGCTATTTCGGGATGGTTTTAACTACCCCATTGGGTAGTCTGGGCGGCGCGCCGTGGCGGCGCGCGGTCGCTTCCCCACCCGAACGGGCTGGGCTACAGTGCCTCTAACTGGTTATCCACCAGCCCGCCGGAGACCTTGCCGGCGAGTAGAAGCAGAAAGGCAAAACCAATGAGCGTAACTTTCCAGCCCACCGAACTCTTCAAGGGGAAACTAGACGAATCCCCGCTCGGCCCTCCGTTGGCCGAGGTGCTCGGCGACGAGATCCCCACGCGAATTTCCATTCCCTTTACCAGCGACGATTCCCGCATCCTCTCCGGAGTCTGGGAAGCCGATCCAGGCCTCTCCCGGTGGGAGTTCCTTGAGCGCGGTGAGGCGATTCACGTCCTGGAAGGCCGCATGGTGGTCACCCAGGATGGCGCTGAGCCGATCACCCTGGAGGCCGGAACCGCCGCCGTCTTCCCGATCGGGTGGCAGGGGACATGGGAGATCCAGGAGCGGATCAGGAAATTCTTTGTCATTTTCGCTGCCTGACCGCGGGAGTGCTGTCCTGTCAGGCCCGGGGTACTAGCCCGGGCCTGACAGGTCAGCTTCCATCCTCCGCCGGTCCGGGGTCATTCAGCCGCCGGTTGATGAATCCTGTGTGGCGGCGGCGAACAAAGTCGCTGCGCGGCAGAACCATCTAGGCTTTCGCTACTCCGCCTTTTGCGGGCAGCACGATTTCCGCCAGCGGTTCGACGTAGCGCGCGGCCAACGGGCCCACCACGGCCATGATCAGTACATAGGCCGTAGCCATGGCCGCCAGTTCCTGGGTGACGGCTCCGGATGCAACTGCCAGTCCTGCGATAACGATCGAGAATTCCCCGCGGGCCACAAGCGCCGCTCCGGCACGGAGCCGGCCGGGGCGGGCAATGCCCTCACGCTTCGCGGCCCAGATGCCGGTGGCCATTTTGGTGGCGGTAGTGACAAGGGCGAGGACAAGCGCCCAGCCAAGCACCGGCGGAATGGAGGCTGGATCAGTGTTCAGCCCGAACGCCACAAAGAAGATCGAGGCAAAAAGGTCTCGCAGCGGGGCCAGAATACGCGTGGCACTGTGCGACGTGGTACCGGATATCGCGATGCCGAGCAAAAAGGCTCCCACTGCCGCCGACACCAGCATGGCTGACGCCACGCCGGCTACGAGCAGGGCCGCGCCCAGGACGTTCAAGAGGAACACCTCTGAGTTCTCGCTGTGGACAGCCTTGGAGACCCGGTGCCCGTGGCGCAGCGCCACCAGGAGGACCACGCTCACCACAGCCAGCGCAATCCCCACCGTGGTGAGCCCGCTGACGAAACTGACGCCGGCAAGAATGCTGGTGAGAACAGGAAGGTAGAGGACCATGGTCAGGTCTTCAAACACCAGGATGGAGATCACCACCCGGGTTTCGCGGTTGCCCAGCCAGCCCAAATCAGTGATCACCTTCGCCGCGATGCCCGACGACGAGATGTAGGTTGCGCCGCCCATCACCATGGCACCCACGAACCCCCAGTTCAGGAACAGGGCAAGTGCTGCACCCGGCAGGAAGTTCAGGACGAGGTCAAGGAGACCGGCCTGCCACGATCTTCGCAGTCCGGTGAAAAGCTCGGACGCCGTATATTCCAGACCGAGCATAAGCAGCAGCAGAATGACGCCGATCTCCCCGAAGAGGTGCGCGGATTGCTTCATGCCTTCAAGCTCCACAATCCCGCCTGTGCCAAAGGCGAGGCCGCCCAGGAGATAGAGCGGGATGGGCGACATTCCGATCCGTCCGGCCAATCTGGCCAACAGGCCGAGGGAGAACACCACTGCCCCCAGTTCAATGAGGCTCAAGGCTAGCGGGTTCATGGTCTCTTTCCTGTGACAGGATCGCGGCCGCTTAAGCCGACATTGTGGCAAACATCAGGGCCATGACGGCGGCGCCGAGGGCTTCGAGTCCGTGTGCGGTGCGGACGGAGCGTCGCGGAGTCGCCTGGCCGCGGATAGCGGTTTCGGCGGCCCGGGCACGCAGTAGAAGGACAATGAAAACCACCGCCGCAGCTGCGAAGACTACCGTCACCGGGATCGCCAGGTCAGAGGAGTTAGCCAATGCTGGTGCTGCCGTGCTGTGGGCTGCAGAAGCTGTTCCGTGATGGGCGTTCGACGCCGGCATCGCAGTTGCCGGAGCGATGTCATGGCCGGCGGTGGTCATGTAACCCATCATGGCGATCATGAGTGCCGCACCGGCCATGGTGAGGCTGTGATAAACGCATTTCAGCCGGCCCTGGCTGCCGGCGCAGAGTATTTTGAATTCCGGCCGGGCGACCGCCTGGATGGCAAACCACAGGGCAGCACCGGCAAGGACTGCGATCTGAGCCAGCATGGTGGACGGTACGAGGTTCCACAGCATGGCGGCCATGATGACGTTCATGAGGGCATGCAGGCTGTTGTTCACGCGGTCCGTGAGATGGCGTGACCTTGCCGCCTGAAGTAGGTAGTAGCTTCCGCCAAGCAGCAGGACGGCCGTGAGAGTCCAGGTAATTGCTGGGATATTGAACACGCGGATCACGCCCTTCGAACGATCTGGGTCAGGTGGAACGGTCCCCGGCGCGACTGCCGCCAGCGCCGGGGACCGGGGTAGGTGCAGATTCCCTTAGGTAAGGTCGAGGACCTTTTCCCGATCGTCGGCGTCGTGAACTGCAGGGGGAGCAGTGTCTGCTTCGGACTTCGTGCGTCGCGATTCATGCTGGGAATACAGCCAGATGGGCAGGTAGAGCGCCAGTACGAGGAAGCCGACCCAGGTTGAGGTCCAGCCGATTTCCAGGCTGTTCAGGTAGACCACGCCGATCAGGCACAGCGGCACATTGAACAGGCCAAAGATCATGGAGACGTTTGTCCAACCCTTGGGTGCGTTGAAGGGCCTTTCCAGGTTCGCGAAGGCGGGGTGCCTCTTTGCTTTGACGTAGGCGAAGAGGCTGATGCCGTTGGCGCAGGTGTAGCCAATCGCCGAGGCGGCAAGAATTGCCGCGGCGTTTCCCATGGAAATTAGCACCAGGTTGAAGGCTCCGATCACCAGCAGGGCAACAAAGGGGGTTCCGTGGCGGTTGGTTTTGCCGAAAACCCTGGGGAGGTTGCCTTCCACCGCCATGGAGTGCATGGCGCGGGAGGAACCCAGGTAAGCCGTTTGGATGATCAGCACCATGGCGGCGATCAGCATGATGATGGTGACTATTGATCCGGCTTGGCCAAAGGCGGCCTGGGCTACCGGAATCAGGGGCGATACAGACTGTTCCTGAACACCCTCGACACCGAGCACGCCGATGACTGCCGCCTGCAGTAGTACATACAGGACGAGGCAGATGATCCCGCAGGCGAGTAGCGCCTTGGGGACATCCTTTGAGGGGTTTTTGTATTCGGGGCCGTAGATGGCTGCCGTTTCCCAGGCGCAGGCACTCCACTGTGCGATCGCAAAGATGCCGAAGAGCATCAGGATATGGTGCATGTCCCAGACCCAGTCAGTGGGCCACCAGTTGCCGGTGATGTTGGCCAGGTCAACGTGTCCGGTGGCAAAGGGCGCCACCGCCAGGATGACCAGCGGGATCAGGGAGATGGCTGCCAGGATGTAGCCCAGGAGGGCGCCATCTTTGAGGCCGAACCAGTTCACTATGAACAACCCGCCGAAGATCACCAGACCGGAGATCAATGCGAGCTGATACTCGGTAAAGGTCTCGCCCAGCGCCGGAAACAGCCCATGCAGGTATCCGCCGGCCGTGATGGCGAAGATCGCCAGGATCGGGTTCCAGCCAAACCAGTAGCTCCAGGCGGTGAAGCCGCCGATCAGCTTGCCCTTGTCGTACTTGCCCTTGTAGTTCTCTGTGCGGAACACGTGCTGCGCGAAGCCTGGTAGACCGGAGGCCTTGGGAAACGTGGTGGCCATTTCAGCGTAGGCGGTGCTCTGCATGGCACCCTGCAGGACCGATATTCCCCAGATAAGGATTGCTGCGGCAGCCACGTACATCGGAAGGTAACCCAGCGAAGGCAGGATCAGCATGGGAACACCCAGTGCAATGGCCATGCCCTGTTTCCAGTCGATCGACCTTTTTAGGTCATCGCCGCCATCGGAACGCTTTTCACTCATGACATCTCCTTTGATGAATTGAACGTCGTGTGATCTTTACTGCCTGGCCGCCTCTGGCGGCCGGCAAGTGTGGGACGGACCCCGATGCGCGAACGTCCATGCACGTAGGAAGGTCCGAGAGGTTTCGCCCTGGTGGCGCGGACGCGGGAGCGCCGTGACAAATCACCGCGCTCCCGCGACCTTAGTTAGGGATTGTTAGTCCGTGCTGCAGCACTTTTCTGTGTTGGTGGTGGTTTCGGTTCGGTTTTCGTTGCTGGGGAGGTTGAGGGTGGGGTTTTGGTCGAAGAAGCCGTGGGGTTCGAGCATGAAGCCGATGTTTTGGCGGGGCATGATGGGCCAGTCTTCGAGGCGGACGACGTGGTGCATGCCGAAGGTGTACCAGACCACGAGGTCCTGGTCGACGATGTTCCGGTCTTTTTGGGTCCAGATGTGCAGGCCGTCGTCGGCGCCGGTGGCCTGGTTGGGGAATTCGCCGGCGGCGAAGCGTTCGGTGCGGTCGTAGGCGGTGACCCAGAGGTTGTTGCGGGCGAACTGGGCGCGTTTGCTGACGTAGGATTCGTCGCCGGCGGCGAGCTGGATGCCGTCGGTGGGGATGAGGCGGTAGGCGACGGGTTCGTTGACGATGTTGCGGCTGTCGCGGTTGGCGATTTTCCAGAAGCGGTGTTTGGAGGTGTCGGTTTTGCGGATGGCGGCCTGTTCGGTTTCCAGGAGCCGGTCCACTGCCATGAACGCGGTGTGGGTGGGGTTGTGTTTGGGGATTTCCATGTCGACTTCGTAGACGGCGTTGGTGGGTCCGTCGATTTCGAAGTCCATGCGGACGTTGAACATGTGCTGGTGGATGGGGGCGTAGAGTCCGTCGTTGTTCAGGGTCTGGCCGTAGGGGCTTTTCTCGCCGGGTTTCTGGCCGGCGGTGGAGAGGATGCCGGTGGCCTTGACGAGGAATTCGATGCTGCCGTCGAGGAAGAGGTGCCAGTAGAAGGCGTATTCGTAGTTGGCGACGGTGGCGATGAAGGAGATGACGAGTTTGCGGCTGCGGCGGGTTTCGGTGGTGCCTT
Source organism: Pseudarthrobacter sp. KH_020_B (assembly GCF_057840185.1). NCBI lineage: Bacteria > Bacillati > Actinomycetota > Actinomycetes > Micrococcales > Micrococcaceae > Pseudarthrobacter > Pseudarthrobacter sp. KH_020_B. Next base: position 4,300,998 of record NZ_CM174506.1, on the reverse strand, counting down.
CGCGGAAGTCGAAGTGCTTCCAGAGGATGGAGTCGTCTTCCTCGTGCATGCAGATGGCGTTTTCGATGGTCAGGGGGTTGCCGTGGCTGTCGGCGGTGATGCCGTCGAAGTATTTGATTTCGCCGAGGCAGTCGCAGCCCAGGGTGAGGGAGTTGGCCATGTTGCCGATGTTGTATTCGCCGGAGTCGAAGGCGTTTTTCTTGGCCTGGACGGGGGCGGTGTCGCCGTAGGGGACCACCATTTCGGAGAGTGAGGCGCGGTTGATGACGGGGCGTTCGACACCCTTGTTGCGGAAGCGGAGCTGGTGCAGGACCAGGCCTTCGCGGGGGGTGAAGCCGACGCGGAAGGACCAGTCGGCCCACTGGACGTGGTTTCCGGTGACGGTGAAGGACGCGCCTTCGGGTTGGGTGATGGAGATGGGCTTGAGGTCGGTGCGGGCCTCGCCGACGTATTTGGGCAGGTAGTTGCCGCTGGCGGACGGGACGGGGATGGCCTGGTCGTCCTCGACCTTGACGACTTCGCCGGAGTTCAGGTCCACGATGACGATGAAGTTCTCGATCGGGTGGGCGTAGGGGCTGTCGTCGGCTTCCTCGCGGACGAAGACGAGGGCGCGCATCAGGCGCCGGCCCTGGTCGTCTTCGCCGAAGTAGCCCACGGACCAGGGTTCGAAGCAGACCAGGGACATGTCGGTGATGCCGCGCTTGGCCAGGGCGGCCTGGACCTCGGGGTTCTGCCGGCAGCTCTCTTCACCTTCGGCGAATTCGTCGAGCATGAACGGGGGGTGGATGTGCGCGGCCAGCTGGGTCCATTTCGAGACGATGCCCGTTTCCAGGTCCACGATCGCTTCGTAGGAGCGTCCCTCGGCACGGTTGACGAGGACCGCGTCGGCCTCGCGGATGGTTGCGGCGCCGGTCCGGAGCAGTTCCTTCTCCGGCTCGCGCAGCTCAATACTGATGAAGCGGAACGACTCGGCCGCGGCCGGGCCATCCTTCAGGATCGCGGCCGCACGGGAAATCTCGGCGCGGGAGAGCGGATCGAGAGGGTGCGCAACCCCTACCCCGGTGTGGATTTCAGTGTTGAGAGTCATGGTTTTCTCCTTGGTTTCTATTCAAAATGACGGCTCTTATAGCTGGCAGCCAGCATGGTTTTATTGCCATCGCGGGATAAAGGACAAAACATCCACGGAATATCAGAACGGTTAATCAATTGATTTTCCAGAACTGCTAATTCTTTCGTGCATACGATGCTGCGCTAAAAGACCCTCCCCGGGCCCGGTTGAGGCTGGAGAAAGGGATCGCTTGCAATCGGCATCCTCTATTTCGAGAGTGTCAGCCGGGCTCAACTTCGGGCCCTGCTGGCGTGATGCGGATCACTTGTATTCCGTCTGTGTAAGAAAACTACGTCATTCAACTCGGCCAGGCGAGCCCTTTCTGGATATTTACGTGAGAAATTCACCGCGGCATTTTCCCACCGCAGTTAACATGTTGGAAACATTCACAAACGCGTTCGCAGCCGTCATCGACGGCGGGGAATGCTAATGTTTTGCACCTCTGGCCGGTGACATGTGTCACGCGAAATCAAAGACGAGCCTGCACGCCGGAGGGAAAGTTGGTCCCAGTGTCTGCCCGCGGTGATCGCTTCATCACTCCCCGCTCTCCGGTGGAGGGCCTGAGGCGCCGGAAGCTTTCCTTCCTGCCGGTCTTCGCGCAGTCAGTAGCCAACGTGGCGCCCGCGGGTGCCATGACAGTCATCCCGGCCCTGATCTTTCCGGGCCTTGTCTTTGGGTCCGCCGGACCGAACCTTGTGCTGACCTTCGGCGCAGCCATGGCCGTCATGGTCCTGGTTGCCTTCTCTCTGAGGCCGATGGCAAAGCGCATGGCTGCCGTCAGCGGGCTCTACAGCTACACGGCCAAGGGTCTTGGCCAGCGGACGGCAATTACCGCCGGCTGGTCGGCCATCTTCGGGTACGGCCTTGTGGCCATGGCCAGTCTGCTGGCTGTTGGCACATATATCGTTGAGCTGTTCGTCAACCTTGGCATCCGCGTCGCCGATCCTGAGGTTGTCACGGTGCTGGTCATTCTTGCCGCCGCGGGCGCCGCCAGTTTCCTCATGGTCAGGGGGATCCAGTTATCTGCGTGGTCCACGCTGTTAATGGAAACCATCTCAATTGCGATACTCGCCGTCCTCATGGTGGTCTACTTCGCCCTAAATAAACCGCCGGTCAGCCTCGGGAGCGTGTTTGCCTGGAACGGACAGATTGATTCGTTATCGATCGCAATCGTGGTGGCCGTCAGTGCCTTTGTCGGCTTCGAAAGCCCAACCACGCTTGGAGGGGAGGCACAGAAACCCTTCGTCAGCGTGCCGCGGGCCATTACGTGGACCCCCATCCTGGCGGGCGTGCTCTATCTCCTCGCCGCGACCGCCCAGGACGTAGCCCTCAGGGATGCACCGTCAGACATCACAGCCAGCTCCACACCGTTGTCTGACCTGTTTTCCCAGACTTCCCCGGTGTTCGCCGCAGTCCTTGACCTCGGAATCGCCGCATCCTGGTTTGCGTGCGCCATCGCATCTGTGAACGCCCTGGCCCGGATATTTTTCTGCATGGGAAGGGAAGGCGTCGCCCCCCGGGCCGCCGGCCGGACACATCCGGCCTTTCGGACACCTTCGACGGCGATCCTGGCCGTTATGCCGGTTGTGGCCATAGTCCCCATCGCGATCATCATCTCCGGAGCCAGTCCTGAGCAGGGCCTCGCCGACCTCTTCACGCTTGGCGCCTACGGATACCTGGGGTCCTACATCCTTGCCAGTGCGTCCTTGCCCTTCTTCTTGCGCAGGATCGGGGAGAACACGTACGCCAGCTGGGTACTGGGAGCAGTAACTTCGCTGGTCCTCGGTGCGGTGCTCTGGACGGCGGCAGCAACTTCGATTGGATCAGGCAATCTGCAGACCCTCATCTACGGCGGCGTCCTCCTCGCCAGCGTCATTTACGCCATGTACCTTCACCGCCGGTTACCCCTGCGTCTGGCGTCAGTGGGCATCTACGACGAGACCCGCGAATCGGACCTGTTTCATGGCGGGCCGATCAAATGAACTACAGACCTACACACTCCGGTTCCGGCCCAGCGTCAAACTCGCTCAGGATCCTGGAGATCGTGGCAAGGTTCGGCACCGGGACAACGGCGAAAGAGATCACCGATGCCCTGCGCATGCCTCCGGCAACCGCCTACCGGATATTGAACGCCCTCGTGGGGGACGAATATCTGGCCCGTACTTCTGATCTCCGCGGATTCGCCCTCGGACACGCGATTTCAGGCCTGGTGACGGCTGCGACCCCACCAACCGTTCCCACCGCGGCCCGCACCGTCATAGAAGAGTTCCGGCAGGGAAACCGGTTTGCAGTGCACCTCTTCATGTTCAGGAGCGCTTCCCTCCGGATCGCCGATGAAGATCCTGATTATCCGCTCCACTCGGTATTCGAGCTGCTGCGGTATCCACACACCTCCGCCGCGGGGAAGCTGATGCTCGCTGAACTTGGCGATTCGGTCTTCCCACTTCCGGGCGGTCAGCTGGTGAAGCTGACAGCGGACACCATTACCGACAGTGGCCGGCTGGAGGAGCAGTTGGCGGAAATAAGGCTCAATGGCCAGGCCTCGGAAATCAACGAATTCGAATCAGGATCCGCCAGCCTGGCACTTCCCGTGCGGCTGCCCGACGGGTCAGTCGGCGCGGCCCTGTGTCTCACCGGTCCCGCGGAACGGTTCGCCACCATCTCCGAACACGCGGAAGAGGCCCGTGAATTGACGTCTAGACTGTCGCCTCTCCTGTTCTGATGAGTGGACGACTCGTCATGTAACTGTCCTCGGTTCCTCAGCACTATCCTCCACAAAACAGCCCCGCTTCCCAGCCTCCGGACGTAAACTGACCTCCGCACCATAAATCGCGGGACAGAAACCTTTGGAGCCGCGGATGCTCTGGAAACTGCTTGTTGAATACCTGCGGCCGCACCGGCAGCTGCTGATCGCCGTCGTGATTTTCCAGCTGGCGCAGTCCATCGCGTCGCTGTACCTGCCCACGCTGAACGCGGACATCATCGACGAGGGTGTGGCTAAAGGCGACACCGGCGTCATCCTCAGCCTGGGCGGCCTGATGCTGGGAATCACGCTGCTCCAGATCGTGTGCGCCGTGATTGCCGTGTACTTCGGGGCCAAAGCGGCGATGGGCACCGGAAGGGACCTCCGCGGGGCCATCTTCCAAAGAGTGGGGGAGTTCTCCGAGCAGGAGGTCACGAAGTTCGGCGCGCCCAGCCTGATCACCCGGTCCACGAACGACGTCCAACAGGTCCAGCAGCTGGTGCTGATGGCCGCCACCATGATGGTGGCCGCGCCCATGCTCGCCATCGGCGGGGTGATCATGGCCGTCCGGCAGGACGTGCAGCTGTCCTGGCTGATCGCCGTCGCCGTGCCCGTGCTCATGATCGGCGTAGGGCTGATCATCACCCGGATGGTGCCGCTGTTCCGGAAGATGCAGAAGCGGATCGACACGGTGAACCGGGTGCTCCGCGAGCAGCTCACCGGCATCCGCGTGGTGCGCGCGTTCGTCCGCGAGGACATCGAGACCGCCCGCTTCGCCCAGGCCAACGAGGACGTCACGGACACCGCGCTGCGTGCCGGCCGGCTGATGGCGCTCGCGTTCCCCGTGGTGATGCTGGTGCTGAACGTCTCCAGCGTGGCCGTGATCTGGTTCGGCTCGTTCCGGATCGAGGACGGCTCCATGCAGGTGGGCACTCTCATCGCCTTCCTCAGTTACCTGCTGCAGATTCTGATGTCCGTCATGATGGCCACGTTCATGGCGGTGATGATCCCGCGCGCCGCGGTCTCGGCGGACCGGATCGGCGAGGTGCTGGGGACCGAATCCAGCGTGCGGCCACCGTTAAAGCCCGTGAGCAGCTCGGTCTCCTCCGACGGGCACCGCCGCGGGCAGCTGGAAATGCGCGACGTCGGATTCGCCTACCCGGGTGCCGACCAGCCCGTCCTCTCGGGCATCAGCTTCACCGCCAGGGCAGGGCAGACGACGGCGATCATCGGCAGCACCGGCGCGGGCAAGACCACCCTGGTGAACCTCATGCCGCGGCTGTTCGACGCCACCACCGGCTCGGTCCGGATCGATGGCGTGGACGTCCGCGAGCTGCACCCGGACCTGCTCTGGGGGCACATCGGCCTGGTGCCGCAGCGGCCCTACCTGTTCAGCGGCACCGTCCGCAGCAACCTGCAGTACGGCAAGCCGGACGCCACCGAGGAGGAGCTCTGGTCCGCGCTGGAGATTGCCCAGGCCCGGGACTTCGTGGAGGAGATGGAGGGCGGGCTGGACGCGCCCATCTCCCAGGGCGGCACCAACGTCTCGGGCGGGCAGCGGCAGCGGCTGGCCATCGCCCGGGCGCTGGTGAAACGGCCCGAGCTGTACATCTTTGACGACTCGTTCTCCTCGCTGGACACCGGCACCGACGCCCGGCTGCGCCAGGCCCTCAGGCGCAGCACCGCCGGCGCCACGCTGGTGATCATCGCCCAACGCGTGTCCAGCATCGTGGACGCGGACCAGATATTGGTGCTCGACGACGGCAGGATTGTGGGGCGCGGAACGCACCATGAGCTGCTGGAGACATCGGAGACGTACCGGGAGATCGTCTCCTCCCAGCTGGCAGCGGAGGAGACGGTATGAGCTCGCCGCACCGGCCGACGTCGGGCGCTCCCCACACTGCTGGATCCAACCCTGCCGCCCCCGGCGGAACCGCACCCGCCTCGAAAACCGGGACTGCCGACGTCGTACGCATTCCCCGTCCGGCAGGCGGACCGGGGCGCGGCGGGCCGTTCGCGGGGATGAACGTCCCGGCGGAGAAGGCGATGAATTTCTGGCCGTCGGCCAGGCGGCTGCTGGGCACGCTGCGGCCGGAGCGGGCGTGGCTGCTGCTGGTGCTGGTGATGGGGATCGCGAGTGTGGCGCTCTCGGTGATCGGGCCGCGGCTGCTGGGGGAGGGCACCAACCTGATTTTCGCCGGGGTGGTGTCGCGGGAGCTGCCCGCCGGGGTGGGCAAGGCGGAGCTGATCGCGCAGCTGCGGGCCGCCGGGGAGAACCAGCGGGCGGACATGCTCACGCCGATGGCGCTGACGCCGGGGCAGGGGATCGACTTCGCGGCGCTGTCCGGTGTGCTGCTGTGGGCGCTGGTGCTGTATGTGCTGGCGTCGGCGTTTATGTGGGTGCAGGCGTATGTGCTGAACGGGGTGGTGCAGCGGACGGTGTTCGGGCTGCGCGAGGAGATCGAGGCGAAGATCCACCGGCTGCCGCTGCGGTATTTCGATTCGATCCAGCGCGGCGAGCTGCTGAGCAGGGTGACCAACGACGTGGACAACATCTCGCAGAGCCTGCAGCAGTCCATCAGCCAGGCGGTCACGTCGGTGCTGACCGTGGTGGGTGTGCTGGTGATGATGGTGATCCTTTCGCCCACGCTGGCGCTGATCGCGCTGGTGACCGTGCCGCTGACGCTGGGGATCACGGCGCTGATCGCCAAGCGCTCGCAGAAGCTGTTTGTGGCGCAGTGGAAGCACACGGGGGAGCTGAACGGGCAGATCGAGGAGACGTACACCGGGCATGCGCTGGTGAAGGTGTTCGGCCGGCAGCGCGAGGTGGAGGAGCGGTTCCGGCAGAAGAACGTGGAGCTGTACGACGCGAGTTTCGGCGCGCAGTTCATTTCCGGGCTGATCATGCCGGCCATGACGTTCATCGGGAACCTGGTGTACGTGGGGATCGCGGTGGTGGGCGGCCTGCAGGTGGCGTCCGGGGCCATGCAGCTGGGCGACGTGCAGGCGTTCATCCAGTACTCGCGGCAGTTCACCATGCCGCTGGCGCAGCTGGGGTCCATGGCCAACCTGCTGCAGTCCGGGGTGGCGTCGGCGGAGCGGGTGTTCTCGTTGTTGGATGAGGATGAGGAGTCTGCTGAGCCTCCCTCTTCGTCTGGTCCTGTTTTTGGGCGTGGCCGGCTGGTTTTTGAGGATGTGTCCTTCTCGTATTCGCCGGACAAGCCGCTGATCTCTTCTTTGTCTCTTGTGGCGGAGCCGGGGCAGACGGTGGCGATTGTGGGGCCCACCGGGGCGGGGAAGACCACTCTGGTGAACCTGATGATGCGGTTCTACGAGCTGGACGCCGGGCGGATAACGCTCGACGGCGTGGACGTCACCTCGGTGCCCCGGCGCGAGCTCCGCTCGCGGCTGGGCATGGTGCTGCAGGATACGTGGCTGTTCGGCGGGACCATCCGGGACAACATCGCGTACGGCCGGCCTTCGGCTACCGAGGACGAGATTTTGGAAGCCGCCCGGGCGACGTACGTGGACCGGTTCGTGCACTCGCTGCCGGAAGGGTACGACACCGTGCTGGAGGACGAGGGGTCCAACGTGTCCGCCGGTGAGAAGCAGTTGCTGACGATTGCGCGGGCGTTTCTGGCTCGGCCGTCTGTTTTGATTCTGGATGAGGCGACGTCTTCAGTGGACACGCGGACCGAGGTGCTGGTGCAGAAGGCCATGCGTGCGCTGCGGTCCGACCGGACTTCTTTTGTGATTGCGCATCGCCTGTCCACGATCCGCGACGCCGACCTCATCCTGGTGATGGAGGCCGGCCAGATCGTGGAGCAGGGGACGCACGCTTCATTGCTGGCGGCGGGCGGGGCGTATGCGCGGCTGTACGAGGCGCAGTTCGCGGCTCCTGTGGCGGAGGTTTAACGAGGCTTTGAGTATGGATGGTCCAAACAGAGTCAGTTCCACTGGACAGCGCAAATCCAAGTGCAATCACGGGATATGCTCGGAATGGACAGCCCTTGGGGGATGACTGTAGGACTGGGCCTAGATGTCGGTGCTCGGGGAGATGCTGTCCACAAACCCAATCAGGAATATCCGGAGGCAACCAGTGGGGAACCCAATTGAGATCGACGATGCAATCGTCCTTCTGCTCGGGGCACGCGTTCCAGGAACAAAGCCCGGTGAGATTCAAGGAATAACCAGGCTCGAGAAGCTTGTATTTTTACTTGAACGCGAGACTTCCAGTAAGAATTGGCTAGGGGAGGACGCGAATTTTGAACCGTATAATTTTGGACCTTTTTCACAAAAGGTTTACCAAGCCGTCGACATGCTTGCGGCTGCCCAGCTCATTGAAGACTCATCCTCGCCGTCCGCGGACGTGACTGATACATGGGAACAGCGAGAGGGCATTGGGCTGGATGCAGGGTCGGCAGGTCAGACGAGCGACCCGTATCGAACGCGAGACTTCAAACTGACGGAGCGGGGATGGAGATACTTTGAGGCGCTGACTAAGGAGCTCCCCGGTGGATCCATCAACGAACTGCAGCAATTTAAGCGTCAGTTTGGATTCCTACCACTGAGGCAACTCATCAGGTACGTCTACTCTCGATACGAAGATTTCACCACGAAGTCCGTAATTCGTGATGACATCCTGGGACCGGCCACGTGACTTCCGTGTTTGAAATTGTATCCGCTCTCGCAACCGTTCCAGATCCCGCTTGGGGTTTCGGCTTTGGAGGCACTACTTTTGTTTTGAGCGTGCCAGCGGCCTGGGCCAGTTTGCATCTACGTGGAAAAACACATGGACGCTTGAAGAAACCCGTAGACATAGCATATGCGGGGTTAACCGAGCGCGCCGTCGATACGCTTCAGGTGCTTCAGAGTCATCTGAATGAGGTGCTTCCAGATCCCAGTTTGCCCTTCAACCCTTCGGATGTAGTCGTCGACCCTTCCTCGGTGGAAAAGTCAGCGAAACGGGGCATCCGTTCGCTAAAGGAGCGGCACCGAATATATCGCCAGTTTCGTACGATATTAGCCATTTGCAGTATCCTCAAATACGTTGCTTTTGCATTTACGTTGATGGTATTGACGTCCACCCTCCTCTATTTTTTTGCAAACTCAGTAATTGCGTTATGGCAAACCTGGTCATGGATCACCGCCGGTTTGGCTATTGTAGCTATAGTGCTAGTTATTCTTTACGGCGTGTTCGAAACTCGCATTCAAAGCTCCATAGAGCATGCCGATCCGGTTGTAGAGAAAGACCAGTTCTCCTCATGATGGTTTTTAGAGATAACGACGTCGCTTTCCAGACGGAGGGGGAATCAAAGATGATGCCCCATCTTGTGGACTGGTTGCGCCGGGCACGTTGGCTTAGGGAAGACTCACTGGCCGTTCGAGAATTCCCAATAAATGGCCGTAGAGCCGACCTCATAACTATGACACGTTCAGGTGTCATCTCCTCGTATGAACTGAAGCTCGGTGGCTTCGGACGTGTTCTTGAACAAGCCGTGTATAACAGACATAGTGTGGACCGCTCTTGGGTGGTGGTGGGCAGTTTGCCACGTAATGAGAATGTTCGAGAGGCATCGCGGTTTGGTATTGGGGTTATTGTCGTATCGGAGGACCGCCCCAGGGTTCTTGTTCGCCCTGGTCGCTCTGATTTTGATATAGAAGCAAGAAATAGGGTGGGGTCGAAGTTGGCGGAGATTGGGGTAACGCGTGTTTGAAAAGTTTCAACATTATCTGAGTTACGGTTCTACCGATCAGCAGACAGTCCGTGAGTTGTCTCCGTATTTCAACGGTCTACTCGTTCCTGGCACCATTGCTGCATTCCAAGCCGAAGGCACTAAGGGGTTTGTCCTCTCATTGTCCGCAAGGTCAGCAGATCCCTACGTCATCGATTCCAGGTTTCCGCTGTTCCAAAATCGCCTCGCGCAACCCAAGAAGTCTCATCAGATGCTCGCCGATATACTTGGTGTGCCTTCCCTTGTGAATCGCTATTCCGCGCCTGTGCCCAGCGATTTCGATCTCGGCGTGGTAGAACGTATATCGGCCAATTGGATCGATTTCAACGTTGGATTCGAAAACGTCAAAACGAAGACTTTCGACAAGTACGCGGCTCGCTTAGGTGAAAGCGTCCTTCCTGAGAACCGCCAGGATCCGGCATTTGTTTTGCCACCTTACACAATGGTCAGAAGCCTTGCGGATGGGTGGGAGGACGTCTCGCGTCTCATATGGGACAGGTCTGTGGATTATGCCAAATCAAAGAATGTCGCAGGAAAGCTACGCCGCGTCTTAGCAGCCGATAGCGCGTCGGTCTGGACCCAGCTTGCGGCGAACGTCGCGGACGAGGAGATCGTCGCTTGGGTAAGCGATCTGGACGAATTCAAAGCATCCTCCGAAAACGAACTATTGGCGTACGGAGAAGCGCTGAAGGCGGCACAGCGTAGAGGCCAACGCGTATTCGCCCTCTACGGAGGTTTCTTCTCCGTTCTCTTAGCCCGATACGGACTGACTGGTTCTTCACACGGGATTGGTTTCGGCGAGCACCGCGACTGGATCGAACTGCCGAGTTCTGGTGCTCCGCCCGCCCGCTACTACGTTCCTAGGCTTCACAGGTACGTTGGCGTTGATGTTGCGACGACGGTGTGGCGACAGTTTCCTGAACTCGTGTCGTGTGACTGCGATGAGTGCTCGGGGCAATCCCCAGCGACCCTTGACTATCATGCACTGATGCGGCACTCGGTACGTGTGAGATCCGCAGAAATATCCGATTGGCTTGACCTGCCCACCGACGAAGTTATTGCTCGTCTCAAGGGGGATCATAATGCCTACAGGAACGCGGTGGGGTCTCTCAATGCGCCCGCTAAGCTGGTGCACCGCGTAGCGGACTCATACTCGCATCTATCCGCCTGGGCGAGAGTGATGGAGCAACTAGGTTAGTTCTAGGAATTGCGTAAACACTTGTAGAGCTGTGTCGTGCGTCAAGGCATTCCGCGTGGGGTGTCTGACAGACACTGCCGCCAGCCAATCAGCCTGCGTACCGTGGAGCTCGTGGACAGAAAAGAAGAGGCCGTGAGTTCCTGACCTGACTCGTGCCACTGGGGCCGCGATTTCAGGTTGATAGGCGTCTGACCTGCTGTTTCTCGCTGGGGCGGAGTTTTTTTGGTTACTAAGAACCTCTGGGAAGTAGCCTCGGAGGATGGTTTCACAGTTCGTGCGCAAGATTAGGACGGCTTCGGGCGCCGTCGCGGTCCAGGTCGTGGCGAAGGACCATGGTCAGGTCGTTGATATCGACCATGTGGGCTCGGCCCACACAGACGCCGAGTTGGAACTGCTGCTGGAGTTAGCGCGGGAGAAGCTCCATCCAGGCCAGGGGACGCGGGATGCCGTCTCCTTGTGTGACGTCAGCGTTCCAGGCGGTTACGCGTGCCGAGGCGGCACTACCCAGTTCTAGGCAGCGGACTTGCCTGCCTAGAACTGGGTAGTGCCGCGCATCTTCCGAGGGCGGCCGTCCGGGTCCACTAGAAGGCGGTTTACCGGATCCGCCCATAGACGCTGAAGGGGCGGCACCGGTGCTGAACTGTGGTGTCGCACATGTCCCTTGGGGCGGGGCGAGGAGCGGCCGGTTTTGTGCCAATGGTCCAGGGCGTCGGCGGCGGCATTCCAAAGGCCGAGGCCGTCCGCCGGGGCGTGCAGCTGAGGGTCACTCTGGTCCAGGCCCAAGTGTTCGGCCCAGAGTTGGAGCCGGAGCCCCTGGGCCAACGGACGGGACGCCCCGGGACCAGTGTCTGCGCCGGGTGCTTCCCGGTGACCAGCAGTGGTGTCGATTACCGCGCAGGTAAGCTCGCTGTCCGTGGTCCAGGATCGACGGTTGAAGTTGTCCGATCCGCAAGTGAACCAGGTGTCGTCGATGATGCAGATCTTGGCATGGACGTAGATCGGAGTCCCGGCCGTGTTCTCCAGATTGAACACGCCGAATCTGCCGGGTGCAACGCGGCGCATCCTTTCGATGGCGCGCAGTTGCCCGAGCCGCTTGGGTGGCCCTGCGAGCGGACCGTCGGAGTCCGGGTAGCGGGGTACCACGGTGATCACGTTCAACCCGGGGTTCTGTTCGAGGGCAGCTGCGATTCCGGCTGCGACCTCTGCCGACCACAGGTACTGGTCCTCGATGTAAATCAGCGAGCGGGCCAGGGCGAAAGCCTTCGTGTAGGCCCGGGCAACGCTCCGCTCACCGCCGGGTGCGAACGGGAACGGCGGATGCTTGACACCGTAGGTGCGTAGCAGTTGCACGGCGTGAGGGCCGGCCGGCGGCGGTGGCGGCGCAGTCTCCGGCAGGGGTTCTGGGTGCCGGGGCATATCCGCCAAACGTTGCAGCAGCATCCGGTAGGGTGTGCGCCGGTCCAGGGGATGAGGGTCATTCCATCTTTCCGCGAACAACTCCAGCACATCTGCCACAACCGGGCCACGAAGTTCGACGGCGGCATCGTGCCACGGCGGTTGTTTCCCGTACCGGGAATCCATCGCCACCGCCTGTGGGTCTCCCGCGTGATCGGCGTCGTCCCGGCGGCTGTGGGCGAGGTCGATCCCGCCAACGAACGCGACGTCCCGCGAGGGGTCGTCACGACTGCGGATGACGAACAGTTTCTGGTGGTGGCAGCCGAAGAGGCGCACCCGCTGATCCAACAGCACCTCGCCGCCGGCGTCGTTAATCTGCCGGCTGAGGAGCTCATTGGACCGGTTACTCATGGGGGCCGACACGCGCTCTCCGTGGGACCTCCAGATCAGGCCGCGCACTTCCACTCCCGCTCGGGCTAACCTTGCCAGCAACTCGCCGATCGTCGGCCCGCCCGGCGTAAGCCGCTCGTCGACATCGCCACGCCAATCGGTGAACCACACACGGTCTCCCGCATGAAGAGCCGACAGCTCCTCATGCAGTCGGGCGAAGTAAGTCACCCCATGAATCAGCGGCCGCACGAGGTTGCCCTCCGACCAGGACGGCGATCCCGCACCGCCGGCGTGCACGCCGGTGGCGACATTCCCCCGCTCCGCGCCACTCAAGAACCAGTAATCAGGACTACTGCTCACTCGACGTTCCCTTCGGGACCCGAGGCCGGTCACTAAGCGTCCGGCCTACTCAATAGCCTACGACTGTGGTGATCAATGTCATCGGGTTGGACGACGGCGGGTGCCGCCCGCCGTCGTCGGCCGTATCTCTGACCAACATGCTGACGTCGCCAGGGCCCGGATTGCCCCTGCAAATGGGGCCAGTGGCGACGCCGACGTCCTGGGGATTCCGAAGGTCTGGACACGGGTAGCTGCCGGACTTATCGTGCAGGGGTGGCGGCTGCCTGACTGGCAGGATGGCAAGCTCTGCCGGTCCGCTGTTGCGGCCGTCCGTCATGAGGAGGAAGCAGATGGAACACGTTGAAGAGACCGTTGAAGTCGCAGTTCCGGTGCGGACCGCGTACAACCAGTGGACCCAGTTCGAATCCTTTCCGCAGTTCATGTCCGGTGTGGAGTCTGTAACCCAACTGACCGACACCACCAACCACTGGGTTACCAAGGTGGGTGGCGTTCAGCGGGAGTTCGATACCGAAATAGTTGACCAGGAGCCTGACGACCGGATCGCCTGGCGCAGCACCGACGGCAAGTCCCATGCCGGCATCATCAGGTTTACACCGCTGGATGCCAATCACACGAAGGTCAGAGTCCATTTCGAATGGGCGCCGGAAACCGCCACTGAAAAGGCAGGCGCAGCACTGAAGATCGACGAGATGCAGGTCAAGGCCGACATGCGGAAGTTCAAGGACTTCATCGAATCGCGCGGTACCGAAACCGGCGCCTGGCGTGGCCAAGTGGAGGACAGGCTGACGGAGTAGGAAGCCGCGAACTTGTGATGCTGCCTTAGCCCGATAGGCGCAGCCACCCTCGCATCAGTGTCCTGTCACCTCCACCGGAATCACGTCCACGCGGGCAGCCGGGCCCATCACCACCAGGACGTGCCGGGCCGTGATGCCCTCGAGTGCCTTCGCTACCTGCCCCGCGCTCTCCCCGGATGCCGGAGAGGCGACCGGTTCCGGCGGGGCCGCGGCGCCGTCGTCCGCCCGCAGCCAGACGGTGACTTTCGCACCGCCGGTGACCTCGGCAATACCCCGTGCGAGCGCCTCCGCGCCGGACCCGGCCACCAAGGTGACGTGGTCGATGGTCCGCCTCCGGGCGGGCCCGGCGGCGGCAGGAAGGGCCCGGTCATGCCGCCACAGCGCGAAGTGGTAGCCTGCCACCAGCCCGGCGGCCACCAGGAGTCCGAGCGGTCCGCGGACGCGGTCAATCGCGCTGCCGCCGGACACCTCGCCCAGCAGGAATTCAAAGCTCCGGTACGCGATCACCAGCAGGGCAATCAGCGCCACCACAGCACTGACCCCGAAGAACGCAATGAGATAGATCCTTCTCCCGTGCGGGATGGCATCGGCGCTGTGCGGCTGCTTCGCCGGTTTCCAGGCCAGCCACCAGACCGGGCCACCCACCACCAGGGAACTGATGCCACCCAGGAGCAGGGTCCGCTCCGCGCCTCCGGCGAGGGGCGATACCGCCGCGGCCAGCAACGAACTGACAATCACACCAATGCCGGAGGCTGCCGCGGCGAGGGCCACCGCCGACGTCACCAGGAGGCTTGCCCGCCGGGTTTCCCTGGAGCGGTGGACCGACACCGCACGGTGGTAGCGCCACACCGCCGCGCCGATCAGGGCGGCAGCCAGGGCCGGGGCCAGGGGCTGCAGGAGCGCGTTCATCGGGTCAGTCCGGTCAAAAGCCAGCCGCAGCAGCACAAACAGCACCACTCCGCTCCCGCCGAGCGCGGTGATGCCGGCCGCGAAGATTCCGACGACGATCATGCTTACGTCGGCGAGGCCCGTCCGCAGGCGGCGGCCGTCTTCGTGGATCCAGTGCCACCACCACACCGCGGCTCCGCCGGCGGCCCACACCAGTGACCGGAGCACGGATTGCCACCAGGGATCCATGGCCGCGGCCAGGAGGCTGTGGCCGCGGATGGCGACGTCGAGCAGTCCGCTCAGGGCGATGATTCCTGCAATCGTGCCGACGAGCAGGCCAAAAATTGTCCCGATGGTGCTTCGGATGTCCGCCAGATGGGCAGCGCCTTTGCCCGGGTGCCTCCACATCCAGCGGTGCCACACAAAGACGACGGCCCAGACCAGTCCGTTGGACAGCGGAGACGCCCAGGGGCCGCGCGGTCCGCCGATGAGGGACGACATTAGTCCCAGCAGTGACGTGGTGGCGATGATCAGCGAGACGGCGTACATCGCCGCCAAGTAGAGGGCCCAGCCGGTTGCTGTCCGCTCCGTCTCGTCGATCCTGCGCCACAGAAACCACCACAGGAGCAGGGCGAGCGGCCCGCCGATCAGGGTGAACGCAAGCCCGCTCGCGAGCCCGGAGACATCCGTGGCCGCGAGCACTGCCCCGGATGTGAACAGGCGCTCCAGCAGTCCGCTGAGGCCGGAGGCCGCGATCACCACCAAGGCAAACAGGAGGGCGTACTGGATCAGGCGGCGCAGTGTCACCTGGGCGCGGGACAGCCCCGTTGCCGCTGGCTGCAGCCGGGAACTCATGGTCTCGCCGGCGTTCCGGTGCAGGAGAGGAGCGTGTATGGCGCCGAGTCCACCTTCCACGTGCCGTCGACCTTCAGGAGCGAGAAGATGTCCTCCGACTCAAACTCGGACGGGCCAAAGGGGCCGCCGCCGGCCGACTGGACGATCGAAACCGTGACCGTGGCAGATTCCGCCCGCTCGGTGGTGGCAACCAGGACCACCCGGGAGGGCTGGGGCATACCGTCGAATTTGCCGGCGCACTGCGTCTTGGCCCCTTCGGTGAGGTAGGAACCGGCGGCAGCGGTGTCGCCGTCGATCACCGCCGCGCTGTACCGCTGAACCACCCCGGCCGCACTGGCCTCATCCAGCGGCTCGGGTTCACCCCGCATGAACACGACGGCCAGGGCAACAACCACCAGCACACCGATGGCACCCAGCAGAACGATGAGGATCCTGTCCGGTTTTCTCGCTGCATCGCCCATGCCGCCAGTATGATCCACTGGACCCACATTTGCCCGTGCTTTTCGGCCCCGATTTAGTATTAACAGTGCTGCGGTGCGGGCCGGAAACGGCGGAGAACAACCTGGGTTAGTGCGCTGGCCGTGTTGGGCGCATGGCTCCCCGAGTCATACCACTGATCCAGGTGGCCCGCACCGTGCCCTGTATGGAAGCAAGCGGACGACGGCGGTACGTCCCGCCGTCGTCGGCCCCTGAAAGTGCCGTTGTAGTAGGACCCGGACGGGGCCACCATAAAGGTATGAACGCAGAAACATCCAAGACCGGGGAGCTGAGCCTGCCCCAGGCATTCCTCCTGCTGGCGACGAACGACACGGACGGCGAACCCGAACTGCCGGCGTACGTCCTCAGGACCACGCTGGCAGGGGCGATACTGGCCGAGCTGGAGCTGCTCGGCGCAATCGAACTGCATGGCAAACACGTCAGGGCAACCGGAACGACGCCGGAAACTGACTTGCAGCCCGAACTGGAACACATCCGTGAAAAGTCACGGCCCCACACTCCCAAACGCTGGGTTTCCATGCTGGAGGGGCGCCGCGAAGCGCGCCCCGTGTACGAAGGGATGGCCTCGCGGGGCATCGTGGAGCCTGTCGGCGAGAAGCACCTTGGCCTGTTCAGGACCGTGCGCTACCCGGAGAAGGACCACGGTCCGGAAGCGGCGCTCCTGCAGGAGATCCGGACCGCCGTCGGTCTTAAGCCCGCGGAGGCACCGCCCTCCACGGCGGCGTCACCCGACGCCAGGCCACCAGCGTCCGCGCCGCCTGAAGCCAAAGCAACAGCCGGCGGCGCACCGGATGCCAGGATCATGGCGCTGATCGCACTGCTCCAGGCAGCAGGCCTGCTCCACAGGCTCTTCCCGGAAGTAGACCAGAACCGGGCGAATGAGCTGGTGAAGAATCACTGGCCGTCGCGGGCCGTGGAGGACGAGCTGCGCATGATCAGGCTGACGCTGATGGACGTCGCAACTTAATCAACCTGTTCCGGTCCAGAGATCGGCGCGTGACGGCTTGGTCGGCGGGTCCAAGGTCCAGCCGGAACCACCACAGTCCAGCCGGACGCCAGCAGCTTCCGGCTGCCCAAAAACCGGCATCAACCCCGGAGGAGAACACCCCATGACATCGAAACTGACCGGAACCACCGCCCTCGTGACCGGCGCCAGCAGCGGCATCGGAGCCGCGACCGCACGGCAGCTCGCCGCACTCGGCGCCTCCGTGGCACTCGCCGCCCGGCGCCGTGACCGTCTGGAAGCCCTCGCCGCCGAAATCGAACAAGCCGGCGGCACAGCCCTGGTCATCGAAGCAGACATCACCAACCGCGCCCAGGCCGCCGTCGACCAGACCGTGGAGCGCTTCGGGCAACTGGACATCCTGGTTAACAACGCCGGCCTGATGCTCCTCGGCCCAGTGGTCGGCGCCGACCCCGAGGACTGGGACCGCATGATCGCCGTCAACGTCCAGGGCCTGCTGCACACCACCCACGCCGCCCTGCCGCACCTGCTCAAAGCCGCCGAGGACAGTCCCCGCCGGGTCGCGGACATCGTCAACATCAGCTCGATCGCCGGCCGCGTTGCCTGGAACGGGTACGGCGTCTACAACCTCACCAAGTTCGGCGTCAACGGCTTCACCGAATCCCTCCGCCAGGAAGTCACCCAGCGCCACGTCCGCGTCGGCGTCCTGGAACCCGGCGGCGTTGACACCGAACTGGGCTCACACAACAGCGCCGAGGTCCGCGGCGAAATGATCGACCCCTTCTGCGAGCAGACAGAGGTCCTCGCTCCGGAGGACATCGCCGACGGCGTTGCCTACATGGTCACTCGGCCCCGGCACGCCTCCATCGGAGAGCTCTGGATCTTCCCCACCGACCAGGCCTGAACGGAGGCCACGGCCTTGCCCGACGCCCACCGCGGACTTTCCGGCAACCTCGCCGTCGCCTGAGAAGACGGAGGCGGACGACGGCTGGAGGTCCCTTCGTCGTCCGCCTCTGTCTTGCTCCCACCGGTGGCGGGAAGACCACGCTGGTGAACCTGATGATGCGCTTCTACGAGCTGGATGCCGGGGCGGATAACGCTCGACGGCGTGGACGTCACCTCAGTCTCCCGGCGCGAGCTGCGCTCGCGGCTGGGCATGGTGCTGCAGGATCGCGTACGGCCGGCCGAGTGCTACGGAGGACGAGATTCTGGAGGCAGCGCGGGCGACGTATGTGGACCGGTTCGTGCACTCGCTGCCGGAGGGGTACGACACCGTTTTGGAGGACGAGGGCTCCAATGTGTCCGCCGGTGAGAAGCAGCTGCTGACGATTGCGCGGGCGTTCCTGGCCCGGCCGTCCGTTTTTATCCTGGATGAGGCGACGAGCTCGGTGGACACCCGGACCGAGGTGCTGGTGCAGAAGGCGATGCGTGCTTTGAGGAGCGACCGGACGAGCTTGTGATCGCGCACCGTCTGTCCACCATCCGCGACGCCGACCTCGTCCTGGTGATGGAGGCCGGGCAGATCGTGGAGCAGGGGACGCATGCCTCGTTGCTGGCCGCGGGCGGGGCTACGCGCGCTTGTACGAGGCGCAGTTCGCGGCTCCGGTGGCGGATGCTTAGGTATCGTGCAATTGAGCGTCCCGACCGCTTCTGCGTCGGTCTGCTGTTCGTTCACATCCGGTTGACTCGCTACGTGATCATCGAACTTAAAACGGGCAAGTTCCAGCCAGATAGGCAGGCGTTTCCGCCGCCCTGTGTCAGATTGGGATTCAAGAGTGTCCACAGGGGTCGTGCGGGAAACAGCTTCTGGACCCTATTCTGACGGTTTTTGAATAGCTGCCTGACGTCAGGTTGGGGTGTAGTTCAATCTGGCCGGGAACCAAGGGCGCATAGGTCAAGGGCTGCAGCCGGATTCGAGGCGCGGATGTCTACTTGTGTCCAACCGGAACCTTTGTCATCGGCCTCATCGAACTAACAGCCACCGCAGCCGGCGACCAGATAAGGGTTGTCGTCACAGGTTCTGCGATCAACCTAGCGAGTGAAGATGTCCTCGTGCCTGTGCTCACTGTGGATGACATAGGGAGCCACATCCCGAATCTTACGGGTTCCTTTGACGGCGCGCGGGCAAACCGTCGTCGACTTCAAGGCAGGCAAGAGCCGAACGATGACGTTCTCCAGCACCATGTCGTCAGCGGATTTCAAATCGTCGAATGTCCGGGGAATGAATTTCAAACGAAGGAATCAATTTCAACGAGGGCGGCACCAAGTACGCTTCTTCGGAGTCGCGGACTCACTCCTGTGCCGTGCGGGTATACGTGCGGTATATACGCGTCCGGTGGTTATCGTTAACACATTTGGCCCTGTTCCTACGGCAGGCTGCCTGGAAGCTGACTCCGCTGCCGGACCAACATGCAAATATGCAAAGTTGGTTTGTAAAAAGTCGCAGATCCGACGGCTAAGGATTCGCGGTGTCCGGTAACGATGGTTTATGAGACAAATCGGAATGGCTTGCGAAACCCTGACAGCACGGAGGATGTTGTGTAACAGATGCCCTGTACTCGCCCATGTGATGCTTAGTCCCGATTGCCATACAACTCAATGTCGGTGGCCAGAACGCACTGCATTCTGCATCGGCAAATCGAGAGCCCTGGAACGAACAATCCGCCCAGATGCAGCACTAGCGTACGCCGAGGTTTTGAGAATTCCTCGCCAGCATCGAGCCTCGACAAGAGTTCGGAGGCAAGTCCACCCTCCGTGTAGGTCAAATTCTGAGACGTTGTGGATCCGAATGAACGAATCGGAGTCACCACGAGCGCCGGATTCGGAGGATCACCTCCGTTCGCGGTGAAGACGAGAGAGAACTTGCCGGAGTCTAGGGCCTTATTACTTGTCTCACCGGGCCAAACAGCCTTTCGCGAGTTTACGAACGTCTTCAACTCCGCGAATTGCTGCTCGCTGGCGTTGACGAATCGGTTGGCATTGTTGCCTAACCACTCCTCGAAGCGTCCGTCGAACCACACGCCCAGCGCGACACCGATCTTGAGCCCCAAAGGGGACGCCTTGGCCTTGAGGTCTGCCTCCGCAGCAGCGAACTGGGCCTTGCAGCTTTGAAGTTCATCCTGCCCCGTCATCATGCGGCCATGCCGGATCAGTTCAGCCACCACGGGTCCAAAGACCTGATCGTGATGGGTATCCTGCGGTCCTGGCCCCAGGGCGTTGATTTGTGGAACAGCGACTTGCGCATTCCCAGTGAATCAGCAGTGTTCCTGTACACACTCAAGTGGATGGAGATGTATTTTGAAGCCCATCGCGGCGGGGGTGATGTGGGGCACATACTCAATACAGGCACTGGTTGATGGTGATTACTGACGCTACAGAAAGTCGAAAAGGAGGACTGGCAAGGGCTACTGATGAGCATGTGCAACGGCGCACGGGCTTTGGTTGGTAAGGATGGCACAGTGGGTTGCCACCTTGTTTCCCAGCAGGATTCCGGCCCGGCACCACCGCGCACCAGCCTTGGCCAGACCATCTTGCGGACGTGTAGCCGATGACCGCCGTCGTGCCATACCGGTACGGTCCAGGACCTTGTCCTACACCAAGACCGGTAAACATCGTCTTCACTAACGACACACAGATTCCGAGGAGTTCCATGTCTTCCCACGCTTCCCTGTTCGACCCCATCGCGCTCGGCGCCCTTAAGCTGCCCAACCGCCTGGTTATGGCCCCGCTCACCCGGACGCGCTCCCACCCTGACGGACGACCCGGTCCGAAAGCGGAGCTCTACTATTCCCAGCGCTCAAGCGCTGGCCTGATCATCTCCGAAGGAACCTGCATATCCCGTCAGGGCGTCGGCAACCCCGGCGTGCCGGGTCTGTGGACAGACGAACAGGTCGAGGCTTGGAAGCCCATCACGGATGCGGTCCACACTGGAGGAGCTGTCTTTGTCGCGCAGCTTTGGCACACTGGCCGGGCTTCCCATCCCACGGTCCAGCCCGACGGTGAAACCCCCGTTGGCCCTTCGGCGATCGCCATCGATGGCCTGGGCTACGCCCGAGATGGCTGGGTCCCCTTCGTAACTCCCCGCGCGCTTGAACTGGACGAGATCCCCGGGATCATCACCGACTACGGCGTTGCCGCCGAGAACGCAGTACGCGCGGGCTTTGACGGAGTTGAACTTCACGCCGCCAACGGCTACCTAATCGATCAGTTCCTCCAGGACAACGCCAACCACCGAACCGACGGCTACGGCGGGTCCATTGCTAACCGTGCGCGGCTTCTCCTGGAAGTTACCGAGGAACTGATCCGCCGTATCGGTGCTGACCGCGTCGGGGTGAGGCTTTCGCCAAGCAGCCCATTCCAGGACATGGCGGACTCGAACCCCGAAGAGACTTTCGATTTCGTACTACGCGCATTGGAACCCTTGGGCCTCGCATACGTACACCTCATCGAACCCGGGATCTCCGGCTACCTAAGCAGCATCCGTCCGGCAGACGCCATCACCAGCGAATGGGTCCGCCAACGCTATAGCGGCCCCTTGATCGCGGCAGGTGGATACACCAAGGAAACGGCAACCAGCACGATTGCGGCCGACCATGCGGACGCTATTGCCTTCGGCCGCGACTTCATCTCCAACCCGGATCTGCCTCGCCGTCTCGCCGAGGATGCCCCGCTGAACGAAGCCGATCCGGAAACCTTCTACGGCCGAACCGATCACGGTTACATCGATTACCCCTCACTCGAGGACTAACTGCGAACACCCGGGGTCTGGCAACGCCAAGTCCACCGGCCTTTCAGGCAACCATCACAACATCTTCGCCGGCCGCCTAGGGTCCTCATTACCAACAATCTGCAAAAAAGGTCCAGGGCGGCCGTCGATGGCCTTTACGTTCCGCCCACCCCGGACGAATAACCAGCTCCCGACACTCAGCAGTCGGACGTGGAAAGGCGAAGGCTGGAGCCTGTTTCCCGACAGCGAACTCGTAAATCCCGACGGCTACGCATATCCGTCCACGACTGACAAGAAGGAGAGCACTATGTTTAGTCGTAGAAGCACAACGAACAGCGTCACATCGAAACTCTTCCACCCGCGTCGGAGGGATTGGAATCACGCCACGCCTGAAATGATCGGTCCCGGACAGTCCCGCAGCATTGACGACCTCGCCGCATCACCGTGGATCGGCCTTCACTTCCGGCATGAATTCCTTTTGCACCACAGCCATGAACTTCTGGAGCACTCCACCCCTGCAGAAACTCAACTGGCCTAAGAGCCAGCCCTGATTTCGGCCGTCTTTCATCGGGCGGGCCCGGCAAGCGAGCGGCAGTCTTCCAGGTCGCCGGGGGTGTGCCAGCAGCCAGGAGAGGAGCCCGTCAACCACTTCCGTCTGGACAGTCGGAAGTGAAGCGAAGTTGCTTGAGCATCACGAATTGCATGGGTGGTTCATCGCTGCAATTCTGCATATTCTGTCGATATCAGGGAGCTCTGAAGCGATCTCGCATTGGCCTCAGCTGACCTAGGCTGCTGCGCCCCGCATCATCAGAGGCGCCGCGCTCAAATCGCCAAGCCCGCGTCCGATCATGGGACACAGTGCAGTCATTGCATTCGACTCCTGGTGCCATTGTCGATAGCGGACCTTTGCAGAACTGTGTAGTCGAACATGCCGCGAAAGGGTGCTAACAAGGGGCCACGGCCATGGCACCGACAAGTTCCTGTGCTAATGGGCCCGCGGCTCGGGCAACATCGTCATTTCCTACGGCCACTGGCTTTGCGCCGCTGGCTGATCCTTTTATTTTCGGCTGCGAGAGCCTGGGCGCGGGTGGAACGTTGCCTGAGCGCGTTTCCACCCATTGTGTCCTACAGCACAACCAAAGCGCGCCAAGTGTGTTCCGGAAACCATCGTTCTACTGTGATTTTGATCGCATACTCGAATGCAACGCTTCGTGAGAAAACAGGGGATTCTCCACAACGGGGCATGTCATCTGCATCTTTTCGAATGTGCACACACCCACTGCAGTAAGGAACAAAGAAGTTGACTGTACTGGAGATTAAGGGGCTCGCCAAGAAATACGGCGACGCTGTAGCGCTGCGAGAGGCGGCGCTAAATTTGGAGGCTGGTGAAGTCCACGGCTTGGTAGGGGAGAACGGGGCAGGGAAGTCAACCCTCGTAAAGGCCCTGTCAGGCATGCTCACCCCTAACGCTGGGAGTGTGTTCGTCGGCGGCGAGGAGATGAAGCTCGGAGTACTGGCAGCTTCCCGCAACGCCGGCATCAGGACCGCTTTTCAGGAGCTTTCGCTGCTTCCCAGTCTTACTGTCGCGGAGAACTTGCTGTTCTCCGAGTTGCCTACGCGAGTCGGTGTCGTACCGCGGAAATTGGTGGAGGCGCGTGCTGCAGAAATTCTGGCGCGCTGGGGCGTCGATGACATCGATCCCAGAGCCCTTGCCGGGCAACTGCCACTGAGCGCGCAGCAAAGACTGGAGATCGTCCGCGCACTGAACCCCGAACCGCGGATCCTCATACTCGATGAACCGACCGCTTCACTGCCTGAAACAGGTTGGCTTTTCCGCCAGGTCCGCCAGGCCAAGGAACGCGGTGCGGCTGTGCTGTACATTTCCCACAAGCTCGCCGAGATTGAGGAACTGTGTGATCGCGGAAGCATCATGCGGAACGGGCAAATAGTTGGGAGTTTTACGAAGGATGGCTTCGATCACGACACGGTGATTTCCCGGATGATCGGTCGGTCCATTGAGGTTGCTTTTCCAGCGGCCATCGGTTCAGTTGATGAGGCTGCCGAGCCGATCCTTGAAGTGTCGGACGCTGTGGTGGACGAGCGGCTTCGGGGCGTGGCTCTGAGCTTGCGCCCTGGTGAGATCGTTGGCGTTGCCGCGCTCGAGGGGCAGGGTCAAAAGGAGCTGTTTTACGCCATAGCCGGGGCCGGGCCACTGACGTCCGGCAGCATCCGAGTTGAGGGAAAGGACGCCAAGTTCAGTTCCCCCAGAGACGCTCTCCGGTGCGGACCGGGCATCGCACTGGTCCCGGAGGAACGCAAACGCGAAGGCATCTTCGCGGATATGACGTCGGTGAAAAACATGTCGATTCCCGTGCTGGGCAAGGTCTCGAAGTTCGGCTTCATCAACTCCCGAGCGGAACACACCACCGCCAAAACTGCCGGGCAGGCCAACTATCTACGAGAGGACTACCTCACCAAGGACGTTGGGCCATTGTCAGGCGGCAATCAGCAGAAAACGATCATCGCCCGCACGGCCTTGACCGGCGCACGCATCCTGCTGATGTTCGATCCCACCAGAGGTATCGATCCGGCAGCAAAACTCGAGGTCTATCGGACCCTGCGCCGGGCAGCAGCTGACGGCGCCGGCATTCTTCTCTACTCCACGGAGATCCCGGAGCTCATTGGAATGAGTGATCGGATCGTCGTCCTCTACGGCGGCGAGGTCGCTACGGAGTTGACTGGGCGCGAGATGGTGGAGTCGGCCGTGATGGCAGCAGCTGTCGGCCGGCGCAATCATACTGCCGATCCATTGGAATCGATCAGTTCAACCGCGAGTGAGGTCGCACGATGAAAAACACTGGATCAACGGTAGTTTCCCTGTTGCGGAACGGTACTTTCCGTGCAGCTCTCGTGCTTGCTTTTTTTCTGCTGGCATGGGGATCTCGGCAACTGGGCGGGCTCAACATCTTCCTGATCAACAGCTGGCTGGTTCTTTCCTTGCCGCTCGTTATCGCAGCCATCGGCGTCACGCTTGTGATCTTTACCCGGCAGTTCGATCTCTCAGCGGCCGGCGTCGTGACTTTGACGAACGTACTCATGACGACCACGTTGAGCCAGCAGAACACATGGGTTGCCGTAGCGCTGCTTCTGGCTTTGGGCGCTGCCATTGGCGCTCTCAATGCGCTTCTGGTGATTGTGGGGAAACTCCCTGCAATCGCCGTCACACTCGCAGTACTCATCATCCTCAACGGTTTGGCGCTCGTGATACTACCCGCCCCAGGCGGGAAGATTTCGAAGGACCTTGTGCAGCTCATCACGGGCCCCCTCTTCGTTCCGCGTAGCCTCATCATCATCGTGGTGCTGGCATTGGCTTGGCTGGCCTTCCGTCGCACCAGGTTGGGGATCTACATGTTCGCCGTCGGACAGGACGAAGAAGCGGTTCGGCTCTCCGGGATATCGGTACCCCGGGTCCAGTTCGCGTCGTTCACGATCGCTGGGGCGCTGTACGCTGTCGCAGGGATCGTGCTCAGCGCAGCCATCCAGACCGGTGATGCATCCATCGGATCCACCTATCTTCTGCAGACCTTCGCGGCCATCGCCATAGGCGGCACAGCCTTCATCGGCGGTAGCGGATCAGTCATTGGGACAATCCTCGGTGCTCTGACCCTGACGGTCATCCCGAAGTTCCTTTTCGTCGTAGGAATCAACGGCTGGGCACAGACCATTTTCACCGGGGCGCTGATCATCGTGGCCGTCCTGGTGGGCGCCGTCTCAGCCCGCAATGAAAGCAAAAAGAAGCAGAAAGTCCAGAGCAAGCCGGAAACGCCCGCCGAGCAACCAGCAGCGCTCATCCCCGAAGGAGCAGGACGATGACAACAAACACAGAAATTATCGTCACGGCAGTGCCTGACAAGAGCCCCTGGCTCAGCCCGGGACTCGCACGGCCGCTGGTACTCCTGATTATCTCAGCCATCGTCTTGATCGCCGGCAGGATCTTCAGCGACGGCCTGCCGTCCTGGACCGCGGGCGAAGCGATCCTCACGCAGAGCCTCTTCGTGGCCGTACTCGCCTTCGGCCAAGGCCTCGTTATGCTGATCGGCGGCCTGGACCTGTCAATCCCAGGCGTCGTTGCCCTCTCAGCAACAATCCTCGCTCTATGGACCAGCGTGCTGGGACACGATGTCTTCACCGGAGTACTGCTCGCTCTCGGAGCATCGGTCGCTGTGGGATTGATTGATGGCTACTTGATCTCCCGGTTCCAGATACCGGCGTTCATCGTCACTCTGGCCATGGGGGGAATCCTGACGGGCACCACAATTGGTGTCACATTCGGCAGCAAAGCGCCAGCGGCTCCGGACGCGATCATCAGCCTGTTCAGCGGAAGCGGCAAGTTCTTCGGCATTGGACTTCCCGTCGTCATCTTCATCCTCGTCGGCGTCATCGGATACTTCATTCAAGCCCGGAGCAATTGGGGCCGCACAGTCCAACTGTTCGGCAGCGCCCCGGCCGCAGCACGCATCTCCGGACTTCCTGTCCGGCGCATTGAGATCAGCGTCTACGTCGTGGGAGCTCTCGCCTCCGGTATCGCTGGCATCATGCTCCTTGGCTTCTCAGGCAACGCGCAGCTCAGCCTTGGCGATGAATGGATGATGCCCGCAATCGCTGCCGTCCTCGTGGGCGGCACCGTGATCGGAAGCGGTCGCGGGTTCTGGCAGGCGACCTTCATGTCATGCATCCTGCTCACCACGATCACAGTCGTGATCCAGGCGACGGGATTCTCACAAGGCTGGAAAAACGTCCTGTACGGCGCCGTAGTTCTCCTCGCCCTCCTGGTCATGCGACGAGGCGATCATCCGCTCTGGAGGAGCATCAAAGAACGCATGAAGCGGCCGGCACGTCCCTGACTGATCCACCTCCACGTGCGCCGTCGGCTCGACGGCGTCCTTCAAAGAAGAAGAAAGTGCTTCGAAGACGAAGCTGAGAAAGGAATAGCTATGCGCAAATCCACCCGTGGGCTAGGGGTTGTGGCTGTACTGGCCACCCTTGGCCTGGCACTGACTGGCTGCTCCGGCGGTGCCAGCGGCAGCAGTGCCGAAGGAAATTCCTCTGCTTGTATACCCAGCGGTGGCAAGGCCCCACGCGCTGGCGGCGAGAAGTACGTCGTCTACATGTCCGCGCTGAACATCGGGAACGCCTGGCAGGAGGAGGCGGCAAACCTCGGGAACGCCGTCGCACAAATGAGCCCCTACGATAGCTGCGTCGAAGTGCGCAAGGAGATGACCCAACCTGATCCGCAAGCGCAGATCTCTCAGGTCCAGTCAATGGTAGCTGCCGGTGCCGATGCCATCGTCACCTACCCGCTCTCGCCAACTGCAATCAACTCGGCCTACCGCGACGCATGCAGCCAAGGCGTGGCTGTCGTCTCCTACGACGCCACGGTCACCGAACCATGCGTCTACAACGTCTCCTACATCACCAGTGTCCCCACCGGCGCAACATCCCCCTTTATGGGGTACAACGCGGCGGAGACGCTGACCAAGTTGATGGGTGGAAAGGGAAACATCTTCGTTTCACACGGTGTTGTTGGAACGTCGACCGACAACGTCCACTACAACTCGGCCCAAGCCGCTCTGAAGAAGACCCCCAATGTGAAGATCCTCACCGAATATGAGGGCAAGTGGGACAGCGCACAACAGCAAAAGGAAACAGCCAAAGCGCTTGGCTCGTTCCCCAACGTCGATGGCATCTTCTGCGGTTACGGCGAGTCCGGGTGTGTTAAGGCTCTGACGGCTGCGGGCAAGAAGATCCCTGTAAGCGGTGAAACCTCCCAGTTCTTCCGCGAGCAGCTGCTCGCAGGCTGGCCGGGCGTCAGCATCGGTTCACCTCCCGCCCAGGGCGGCATCGCCATGAAGGTCGCCCTGGCGTTGCTGCTCAAGGGCACGGAGGGGATTCCGATGGACGTCGAGGTGCCGTACAACATTGTCACTTCCGAGAACGTGAAGGTGTGCGAACAGGACACGTACACGGAGGGATGCAATGTGTTCAAACCGGGCACTGTCGGTGACGAGGAAACAGCCGACATCTTCAACGTGATGTTGCCCGAGTCCTCCCTTAGTGCATCAAAGAGCGGGAACCCGTCAGCTGGCATGAAGGCCACGCCGTTCTCGGTGCAGGACCTCCAGAAGTACGAGCAGGCTGCCTCACGCCGTTACGTGACGCGTGAATCCTGCCCGGATGGCTGGCAGAAGTCCACACTGCCTGAAGGTGTTGAAGGCTGCGCCAAGGGCTGATTGCAGTCCACAAATGAGCCGGGGAGAGGGATGACCCTCTCCCCGGCTCATGCACTACTACAAGTCAACAATGCCGTGGAGAATCGGGAGAGAACATGACCGAAGAGCAAGTACATGTCGCAATGATGAACCTGCTGTGGCCGCGGCGTGGACTGAAGCGCCAACTCTTCTACGACTACTGGTCCGGTGCCCACACTCAGATCTCCTCGCGGCTGCCGGGCATCCACCAATACTTCCAGCACCAGCTGGATCCCGTTGCCGGCCTAACGTTCCCAAGGGTCTCCCATCTTGTCGAGAAGTCCGCACCATTCCCGGGCTTCTATGGCGATGCGGAGATCACCTTCGCTTCAGCGAAGCAGCTGGCATCCTTCGCCGGCGCGCTGGCCCCGTTGATGGAGGATGAACAAAACGTCTTCCAAAAGACCATCTCGTATCAGGCGACATGGTCGAACATCAGGACTGTGATCGACCGCACCGACGATGACTCACCCAACGGCGACCTTGGTGGCAACAAGAAGTACCTTCTCTACTTGCGACGAAACGAGAAGGAGGTCGAAGAGTTCCAGTCGGCGATCAAGACCGCCGCCAGCGTCCTGGCGGGAAGCCCCGACGTGTCAAAGGTCAGGTATCGTCTGCCCGAATATTACGACAACGACGCCGTCACGCTGTCAGCGCCGAACGTCTCCAACCACGAACCTGATCACACACAGATACACGCGTGTTTGGAGGTCGTCTTCGTCGATCCTGCAGCCTGCCGACGGTATGGGGCTTCCGAGGCGAGCAGGGAAGTAGCGGACATTCTCGGAAGTCACTGCCGCGACGTCTATCCGACCCGGGTTCTTCGGACTTACACCGTGTACAACCACGGCCGGATCACAGTGGCGGGATTGAGGACACCAAAGATGGCAGCCCAGATCGCAGCGCTGGGTGCCATCAACCAGACCGGGGAAGCGGTGAATCGCCTGCTGTTGGAGGCCCATCCCCAGACGAGTGCCCGCTCCTAAGATATTCAGCGAGAGAAATTCAGCGGGCTCGTTGCCGCAAACGTGTTCGTAGGTTCCACTCAAACGGGCTGCGTCGCAGCGCGCTCATGCAACGCGGCCACAGTGGCGGTATCGATGGAAGAGGCCGCAGGTATGCTCCGCTGGCTCTGAGTGGCTACAACTGCCGCCGGAATCAACGGCTTCGATGAAGTGCACGCTGGCGGTCGAACCATGCTGAAATCCTAGCAACAGTTACTCTGCCAACGCCTCTGAACGAAAGCCACGGTGGGCTGGGTGTGAGTTGTTACGCCGTGGCAAGCAGCTTGGTTTGGAAATGCCATGGAAAGCTGCCAGTCGAGGTCACTCTTGGGGCAGTGCCGAGTTGGCCATGGCGATGGCAGCATGCTCGTCGGCGCGTTTCGCGTGTCACCCTGAACCAGGCGGTGACCGGCGTCTCAAAGGCCGGTCCTGTCCGTTTGGCTAGTGTCCTGCGCCTGAAATTCGCTTCGTAATTATAGAATGGGGTATGGCGAACGTTGGACGGCCGAAGGCCCCGGTGGAACTGTCGGATGACGAGCGGGAGACGCTGTCCCGGTGGGCGCGCAGGGCGAAATCGTCCCAGGCGCTGGCCACGCGCTCGAGGATTGTGCTGGGCAGCGCCGAGGGTCTGAGCAATGTGGAGGTGGGCGCCCGGTGCGGAGTGGAACCTCATACTGTGGCGAAGTGGCGGCGCCGTTTTCTCGAGCGCCGGCTTGACGGGCTGGTCGATGATCCCAGGCCCGGTCGTCCTGCCAGCATCACGACCGATCAGGTCGAGGATGTCGTGGTTGCGACGCTGGAATCGACGCCGAAGAACGCCACGCACTGGTCGAGGGCGAAGATGGCCGAGCGGTCAGGTCTGTCAAAATCAACGATCGGGCGGATCTGGAAAGCGTTCGAACTCAAGCCCCACCGCGCCGACGGGTTCAAGCTTTCCAATGACCCTTTCTTCGTGGAGAAGGTCTACGACGTCGTGGGGCTTTACCTGAACCCGCCCGAATCCGCCGTGGTGCTCAGTGTCGATGAGTTATGCGAAGCTTCGCATAACTCATCTGATGTGAAGTCATCGGTTATGTGAAGCTTCTGGCGTTTGGGGTGGTGAGCGGGTTGAGAGGGGCTGACTTCTTCGCATAACAGGTGGATTCAGATCGTTTGGCGGAGCCAGGTCAGCAGATCCCGCCGGGCGGTCTGGTCGTAGTTGCTTGCTCCAAGGGTCTTCGCGGCGGCTGCTTCGATGGCTTGGCGTTTCATTTCCGGGCTGGCTTTGGCGTAGATCTCGGTGGTGATGACGGAGGCGTGGCCGAGGATGTCGCGGATGTAGATCAGGTTGACGCCGTTTTCCAGTAGATGCATAGCCTTCGAATGGCGCAGCACATGGGGCGAAACGGTCTCGGGCACGAGTTCGGGACGGTCTGCGTGCGCGGCGTGGGCGCATTTGGCGAGTATGTAAGCGGCGCCGGCACGTCCCAGCCGTTGATTTGCTCTGTTGGCAAACACCGGCCCGGACGGTTCTTGAGGCAGTGTGCCGACGTGCCGGGCAAGGATCGAGGCGGCCTGCGGTGTCAGTGGAACGACCCGGGTTTTATGGCCCTTTCCGGTGAGAATCGCGCTGGCGGGTTTGTCGAGACGGAGATCCGCAAGTGACAGGTCGCAGGCTTCTTGGACTCTGGCTGCAGTGTCGTAAAGGGTCGTCAGCAGCGCCAGGTCGCGCGGTCCGCGACGTTTGGCGTGCTCCAGCAGCAGCCCGATCGCTTCCACGGGCAGGTAATCGATGGGTGGCTCGGGAGTTTGGGCGGCTTTGAGGCTCAAGACTTGTTGGGCCTGCGCGATTTGCTCTGGGGCTTCGGTCTGAACGTATCGGAAGAACGATTTCAATGCTGCCAGGCGCTGGTTTGCGGTGGCGGTGGAGCAGTCCCTGTCGGTGCGCAGCCAACCGAGGAAGGCCGTCACGTTCTGCGTGGTGAAGTCCGTGAAGGAGACCCTGTCCGGCGAGGTCCCCAACCGGTCTTCCACGAACCGTAGGAACAGCGTGAACGCGTCCCGATAGGCGGAGATGGTGTTATTGGAGCAAGCCCTGGCGACGGGCAGGTGGACGGTGAGGAACCGGGCCAGCATGTCAGCGAAAGATCGAGCGGTAGCCATCTCACACCTCCTCGTTGGGGAATACGCCCGCGTAAGCGTCTTCCATGACCTGATCGATACTGCCCCAAGCCGACGGGTCGAGGCGCAGATAGTACTCTGCTGAGACAATGTCGGCGTGTCCCATGTAGGTCGCCAGCAAAGGCAGCGCTGCGTAAACGTCCACCCCGGAGGCCTGCATCTTCCCCAGGCAGGCCACCGCATACGAATGCCTCAGATCATGGGCACGCGGAGCACGACCCGAGGCGGTAAAGACGCCCGCCTGGAGCATCAACCCCTGAATGTGCGCCGTGACCGAGCCAGGGTTATAGCGCCCGCCTCGCGGGGAGGGGAAGAACCACGCTCCGCGATCTTCGGGGATGAGGCCGACAGCAACCACGTAGCGGCGGGCGCATACCGCCAAAGACTCGGACATCGGCACCAACCTGGTTCGGTTGTGCTTCGCTTTGTGAACGGTGATGACTGCATCGGCCAGGTCCACATCACGGATGCGCAGAGACAGCGCCTCGCCAATCCGCAGCCCGCAGCACCACAGCAACCGGACAAGCATCGCGTAGACCGGCTGGGTTTGCGGCCCGCACCGCGAAGCGGGACGGGCGTCGGCACAGGCGATGACCCGGGCCATCTCATCTGCCGTGAGGATCCTGGGAGTGAACGAGGTGGTTTGGCGTCTCCCCGACCGGGCCGGCAGCACCCATGCCTCGATTCCCTTCCAGCGCAGGAACAAGGCGAACTGACGGACAATACCCCGCCGACCCGCGACCGACCCAGAGGACTCTAAATCGCCCGGCCGGATGAACGCCTCGGCCGCGTCCTTGGTCAGCACCCGCTAGTCCCACCCGCGCCCGGCGAGGAATCTCGACAAGCGCCTGACGAGGTAGAGACGGCTTTTCGGATAGACGTATCCGAGGTTCCTCTTGTACTCGACAAACTCGCTGAACAACTCTGGGAACGCCCCGTCGGGAATGATCTCAACAGACATCGGGCACCTCCAACGCCAACGGGCGAAGGTCGGCGACGTTGACCCTGAGATATCTGCGAGTGGTATTCGCATCGGCATGGCCCAGCACAGCGCCGATCACCGGATAAGGAGTCCCAGCCTCGAGCATCCCGACCGCGGCAGAATGCCGCAACGAATGCAGGCCGCAGTGCCTGCCGGATGCCTGGACCCCAGCACCGTCGAAGCATCCGGCGACCACCTGGTGAAAGTGGTTGCCCGCCGCGGGCGGCTGAAGCGGCGCTCTTTGGCGCACTAGCAGATGCGGATCCTCGACCTGCGGGCGCTCGTTCTTCCAATAGTCAATGATCGCCAGCGCGCATTCATCCGGAAGCGGCAGGTCCAGCCGCCGGCCGCTCTTATGCTGAATCAAGGACAGCCGCCGGTTCGCCCAGTCGATCTGGTCGAACCGCAGTCCCTTGATGTCGCCCGATCGCATCCCAAGCACAGACGCGAGCAGCATCACCACCCTGTCTCGCAGCGGTGACTCGGACCGGTTCCCGGCCTCCGCCAACGCCCCAGCGACCTCGCCCCACCGGTAGACCGAAGGCAGGACAGCGTCCTTGTCCGTGACGATGACCGGGAACATGGCGCCCAGAGCAGGATCAGCGCCATGCTGTCGCACTGCGAATCGCAGATACTCACGCAGGAAATACAGTTGGCCCGCGCGGCTGGAAGCGGCCCCCGACGCCAGCGAGCGAGCATAGTTGGAAACGTCCAGGGCTCTGAGCCTTGCCATCTCTTGCACCCCCGAGCCGGCCAGGAACGCCAAGAACCGGCGCAGCATCCCGGTCTTAGTTCGAAGGGTCGCCTCGGCCAGCCCACGTCCGCTCAGCCACGCGGAATACACCTCGTACTCCGCTGTGAAAACCTCGGGTACCTGAATCCTCCCGCGCCCCGCGCGCAACACGAACCGGCCGGTCTCGGCCACGTCGAAAAGGCAGCCCACAGCCCGGCGCTGAAACACCTGCCACTGCCCAACGCCATCCGCTCCGGAAGTCGTACAGAACTGGGCAGCCGTCTCCCGATCCGGGTCTTCAATTCCATGCCCGGTGCAATACTCCCCGAAATGATCCCAAACCCGCTGGTATACGGCACAAGAGCCATGAGAGTAGCCGGCCTGCACCATGAACGCGGCCGCTTCCGCCGCCAATTCGCTGACGTCAGACATCAACGATCAACCTCCTTGATTGAACAACATGACCAATCAAGGACACCTCGGTTATGTGAAGAAGTCAGCCCCTCTCAAGCCGCTCACCACCCCAAACGCCAGAAGCTTCACATAACCGATGACTTCACATCAGATGAGAAGTCGCAGGTCCAGGCGCTGGCCCGGTCCCAGCCGGCCTTCCCCATGATGCCCGGCATGCCGGAGAAGCGGACCCACGACTACGTCCGGCACGGGACAACGACCTTGTTCGCGGCGCTGAACACCGCCGACGGTTCCGTGATCTCCAGCCTGCACCGCAAGCACCGCGCAATCGAATTCAGGAAGTTCCTCGCCAAGATCGACGCCGAGGTCCCCGAAGGCCTTGACGTGCACCTGATCTGCGACAACTACCAGACTCACAAGACCCCAGTCGTGAAGACATGGCTGCAGAACCACCCGCGTTTCCACATGCATTTCACGCCGACGTACTCCTCCTGGCTGAACCAGGTCGAGCGGTTCTTCGGCTTCGTCACCGAGGACCTCCTGCGCCGCAGCGATCACCGCAGCGTCCAAGCGCTCGAAGCCGACATCCGCAAATGGGTCAGCGAATGGAACACCAACCCCACACCCTTCACCTGGACCAAAACCGCAGAACAGATCCTCGAATCAATCGGCCGACTTCTGAACCGAATTTCAGGCGCAGGACACTAGATGGCTCTTGCGTTAATGACGTCTTCAATGTTCAGGGCAGTTGTGATGTGTGTGAGGGAAGCGATGTTGGTGAGCTGAAGTCCGAGGAGCTCTTCAATGCGCCGGCGCCGTTGATCGACAGTGTTTTTATGAATGAACAACTGTTCGGCGGTGGCCTTGGCATTGAGGTCATTCGTGATGAGGGCAGAAAGGGTGGGCAGCAGAGCGGTGCCTTGAGCGCTGTCGTAAGCCCGCAGCGGCCCCAAGGCCCGCTCGCAGTAATGTTCGAGGCGTGTGGTGTCTGGTATCTGGAGAAAAAGGCCCGCCATTCCCAGATCGGAAAGGATAAGCGTTCGAGTGGGGAGACCGCGGAGCCCGGCGAGTTCGACGGCCCCCCGGGCCACGGCAAATGTTTCGGGATAGTTGGCGGGGTCGCTGACGGGCCCCGTGATAACGGTGGTGGCCGACCGCGCAGCGGCGCTGCTGCCGGCAAAGCTACGGCGGATGTCTTCGCTTACTTCCCTGGCGCTTTCCAGTGGCTCTTCCTCGAGGGGCCAGAGGGCTACCACATAGCCCTCGTGCATTCCGAGCAGAGGTTTGGGATTGGCGTTCTCACTGAGCCGCATGAACGTCGAGGCGAGCCGGTACTGTGGAGGCCCATCATTGTCGCTTTCGTACCGGGCGACGATGACGGCGTGTGGGTGAGACAGGTCATGTCCGAGGCTTGCCGCTTGATGAATGAGGGCAGTCGATCCCCGGACTGCTCCGCTCAGCAGTCCGGAGAGGATTTCGCCGGAATGCCGCCACGCGGCTTCGGCGGCGGTCCGGGTCCTGAGCAGCTCCAGGGCCATGACGGTCGCGGCGTGCTCTATCGTGCGGCGATCAAGGGGCGCTAACGACTCCAGCCGTCCAGTGGTCCAGATCCAGGCGACAATCTCATCTTTGATCATGACTGGTGCGCGGAGGACGGGGGCGGGGTGCCCGTTGTCGGACAGCACTTGGGTTTGTGCAAGCTTGGGAAATTTCGCCCCTTTAGCCGCTGGTTCGGCGTGTTGGTAGTTCGATTCCCGGGTCAGAAGTTCAGGGAGAACGTCGCGGTCGGACGTTGAATTGCACAGGAGCGCACCATTTCCGCCTCTTACAGTTACTGGGCGTGATAGGAGCTCCGCCAAGGCGGTCGACACGGCTGGAACGCCACCTCCTTCCAAGGCGAGGGCAGTGAGGCGTTCATGAACCTCGGCTCCTTGGCGTTGAAGATCGTATTGTTCCTCGAGTGTTGCATTGGTGACATTCAAATGCTCGATGATCCGGGCCTGGTCGGACTTCAGTCTGGCGGTCGTGATGGCAATGGCAGCCTGGTCGGCCAGCATGCTCAGAAGGGATTCTTCTTCTTTGGAAAAGCCGTGTGCAATTTTTGTATAGCAGTTCAGTGTTCCGAGAGTTTCGCTTGCCGTGTTCAGCGGCACGGCGATCATGGAGATGAAGCCCTGATCTTCGGCTACTCCACCCCACGGGCCGAACGAAGCGTTGGTTCGCGTGTCGGCCACTTGGACCGCGATGCCGCGCGAGAAAGCCTGACTAGAGGGGGCGGGGTTTGAAACGCCATGAAGCCGGATGGGGTGGGTGGCGTTGACATATTTGATGTAGTCCTCAGAGAGACCGAACGAGCCCTTGATCACCAACGCCCGGTTTTCGGGGTCAGGAAGTGTGATGGCGCAAAAGTCGTAGGCCATCAGCCTGCACGCGGTCTCAGCGATCACTTTAAGCAAGGCATCAAGTGAAACACCCTGATTAACCGCGGAACCAATAACGGCCACTGAGTGCAACCACCCCTGTAGCTGCTCTGCCATCCGATCCGATCTCACTTTCACCCTTCAAGTTTTTATGTTTCCGTGTACATGTTGCCAGCATGTCACTCCCAACACTTAGTGATGGCGGTCACTGGAGGCGCCGGCGGCAAGAGAGTTGATCATTATTGTGCTTTACCCCTCGTTCGCCCATCAATCCGCGGACATCGACACCCTGCTGGCCGCGTTGAGCGCTGTGGCTTTGCCCTCCACTCACTAGATCACACGCAGATGTCGGGTCAGCGATGCCAATGGCGACACGGTAGGGTTGCGGGCCGCCATTGGCAGGCGGGCAAGGTCTGTTTTGGAAAGGTCAGGCGTGCCACGGCCGCGCAATACGGCCGTTGATGGGCTGACGGAAAAGGCTCCGGGCTGTCACTGAAAGCGAAGCCCGGAGCCTTGTTCACCCGTGTTGCTACTGTTCGGTCAGCGGCAAGGGTTCGTTGTCGGAGTTCAGGTGCTCGACCGTGGTGAACACAATTTCGTTCTCGCCCACGTTTTCGATGTCGTGGAGCAGAAACTCGCCAGGTCCGAAGTGGAAGTGGCGGGTTTCGCCTGGCAGGTACGACACTTCACGGGTGGTTCCATCGAAGGTGTGCTGGCGGCTTCGTCCTGCGTTGACGGCGGTCCAGAAGTAATCCAGCACATGCCTGTGTGCGTGCCAGCGCTCTCCCGGAGCGAGCCTGATCTCCCACACACGGACGCGGTCGTTTTCGCTCAGAAGCTTCGAGCCGACGGCGCCGTCGAAGACGTATTTTTCGAATTCGCGGCGAAGTTCTTCAGACCAGCCTTCAAAGTTGGTTCCGATAAGGTCACCGGCAAGGGGCAGATCGGAGAGAAATCGCGTATCGTTCATGCGCTCAGCACCACTTTCAGGGCGTCGGTATCAGCTGCGTTCTTGAAGATGTCGTAGCCCTTCTCCATGTCTGAGAGCTTCAGACGGTGAGTGATCAGGGAGGTCGGGTCAAAGGTTCCGGCTGCAATGGCCTTCATCAGGGCAGGCACGCTCAATGCCGACGGGATGCCGGTGGTGAGGGTGATCTGCTTAGCCCAAAGGGTCTCCAGATGCAGGGTGGCCGGTTCTTCGTGGACACCTATGTTGGCGATGTGACCGCCGGGACGTACCAGCGATACTGCCAGCTCGAAGGGCTTGGGGAACCCGGCGGCTTCGATGGTGACATCTGCACCAAGACCGCCCGTCAACTGAGCAACCAGGTCATGGACTTCCTCGGGGCCGACGGCGTGTGTGGCACCCATCTGCAGGGCCTTAAGCCGGCGGTTTTCGACGAGATCAACCACCACGATGTTGGCAGGGGAGTACAGCTGTGCGGTCAGGACAGTGGAAAGTCCGACCGGACCGGCACCGACGATGACAATGGTGTCGCCAGGCTTCACTTCTCCGCGCAGGACGCCGACTTCGTAACCGGTGGCCAGAATGTCGGTCAGGAAGATGACCTGTTCATCGCTGAGCTCGTCCGGGATCTTGTACACACTGTTCTGCGCGAACGGGATGCGTCCATATTCGGCCTGGAGGCCGTCAACGAAGTGACCGAGCGCCCAGCCACCAGACGTCAGGCACTGACCGTACATGCCCACATTGCAGAAACGGCAAAAACCACATGCTGAGACACAGGTAGCCAACACACGGTCTCCAGGTTTGACGTTGTGAACTGCCGAACCGACTTCTTCAACGATGCCTACGCCTTCGTGGCCCAAGACCGTCCCGAACGGGGTGTCGGGCACTCCGCCCTTGAGGATGTGGGTGTCCGAGCCGCAAATGGTGGTAGCTGTGACCTTCAGGATGAGGTCCGTGTCGTCCTGGAGCTTCGGGTCCGGGTGGTTGCGCCACTCGATCTGTCCGGGTCCGTCATAAACGAGAGCCTTCATGGCTTTCCTTTCAGGGTTGTGATGTGAGCCCGTGTCGCGCCCATGCGACGCGGGCGTGGGGTTATTACTGTCCGGGGCCGTAGAGGCCGAAACGGAGGTCGGGGTCGCCTGGGATCCAGGAGTTTTCGAACTGGGAGCGTGCGCCCATTCGGGTCACGCGGTCGATCAGATTGTTGCCGACCTGGAGCTGTCCGGGTTCCCATTTGGCTAGGGCAGTGAGGATGCTGTCGCTCTCGCCCAGGGCGGCGGCCAGCGCCCAAGCGTCCGCCGCTGCCTTGGCGGCGGCGGCTGCAGCGTGCGGGCGGGCGGCAAATGCAGCATCGCCAATCAGTGCAACCCGACCCTCGACCATTCGGGGGGTACGTACATCAAGTACAGGCTGAATGTAGGGTTCTGCGGTGAGGTTGACGAGTTCGGCGGCTGCCGGAGCCAGCAGTTCGGTTGCTGTGGCTTTCATTTCTGTGATGAAACGATCCTGCACCTGGCCGGGGTGAACCGAGACAGGGCCGGTGAATCCGCGCTTGTCGGTCAGGATCTCGTCGAGTTCAGGGCCTTCGGCAACGTTCCGATACCAGACGTAGTTGAGGAGGCGCTTGCCCACTTCAAAGCCGTTGTCCGGGCCGGGGATCGGGTACATGCAGATTTGCGTGCTCGGGCCCAATGAGTAGGTCAGCGAGCTTCCGAGCAGCTCCGCCGTTTCAGGGGAGACGTCGCTTTCCAGAACGGTACCGCGCCAACCGATGTAGCCGGAGTATGACAGTCCGGCTTCGGGGTACAGGCGCTTGCGTCCCACGGAGGTGATGCCGTCGGAAAAGACGACCAAATCGGCACGTTCGGTCCGTCCGCTGACGAAGCGGACGTCGACACCGTCAGCGTCCTGGTGGAATCCGACGGCGAATTCGCCCAAAACGTAGTTCTCCCGGCCAAAGTCCGAAAGCAGGGAGCTGTACATCACGCTCCAGGAGCTGTAACGCCACTCGGCCTTCTCCTCGAAGATGACCTTGTTCTCTTCCCCGAGGTACCGGATGAACTGCGTGGACGTGCTCATGTCCCCAAGAGTGATCGTGCTTCGTTCCCGGAACCACCGCAGGGTGTCAGGCTGAAGAACAATGCCGCCTCCACGGTTACCCAGCTCGATGGGTGTCCGTTCGAAGATCGTGACATCGAATCCTTGTTCCCGCAGCAGCAAGCCCGCGGTAAGTCCGCCAATGGACCCCCCGAGGACCAAAGCCCGCTTGCCGGTATGGGTAGTCATCTAGATAGCTCCTTTGCCAATTTGTTGCGTCATCAGTGACCGCAATCACTACGTCAAGTGTGCTCGGCACAACATCTCAAACAAAGGTGTCGCCGACCATAAATGCGGCTGACTCTGTGTCTTGAAGCACATTGGAACGCCATGCGTGGTGGGGGATAACCGACCAAACGAAATCCAAGGTCTGTGCTGGCGTTGATGCGGGCATGAAGTCATAACGAGCACAAGGAGGGCCGGCCGCGGGGAGCATTTATTCCCCCGGCCGGCCCTCCTCATTGCGCGTATCTATGCCAGGCTTCCTTCTTTTTCAAGACGCTGGGAGTCTGTCGGGGGCCTTGCTTCTGGGGATGAAGCGCTGGCGGATTTCGCCGAGGCCTTCGATCGAGCTGACCAGTTCATCGCCAGGGACAAGGCACTGCTGGGGGGAACGGCCAAAACCTACCCCATCGGGCATCCCGGTGAAGATAAGGTCCCCTGGATAGAGCTCGACACTTGAGGACAGGTGGTGGATCAGCTGCCCCACAGGGAAACTGTGGGGACTGAGGGCAAGCGTTGACATCGAGCCACCCGACAGAAAAAGGAGAGACGCCGTTGTTGCCAGTCTCCCCGTTACCTTTTGCGTGGGTAGGTTTTGAGTACCGTTTTCTACACCTCCTTGCCTCTGAACAGCTCCGACATCATTTTCGCCGGCTACAGCAGCTTGGCCACACATCGAGACGCCGACGGAACCTGGCGTGTAGGCGATGGGTTCTTCACGGATCTCGACTACGCGGAGAACTTCCGTTATCAACGCAACCCCTCTCCCCTCGCGCCATTCGACGCGCGCACCGCGGATGTGGGGATTCAATGCGGAGAGTGTCTTGCATCCTTGTCTCCCAGTGGACGTAAAGGTCAAGGGTAATCAACAGCGTTGCGAGACAGGTCGCCGATAACACACGAACAAGCGCATTCGAGAGGGTCCTTGCCGCCTGCTCAGCTGAGTCGCAACACTGCGGCACCAAATCTCGCTGGATACCGCGCCGGTGGCGTCCTCTGCGGCCCTGCGAATCTGGACTGAGGTAGTCACGGCCCGCCTAGTTTGCCATGCCCGTGATGTCCACGACCACACGGCCGCGGATGGTTCCGGTGAGGATTTTATGGCTCAGCTCGGGGAGCTGCTCCCAGCCTGCATCCACCGCAACCGCACGCAGGTCATCGGCGCTGAAGAGGTGGTCGAGCTCTGCCCAGGCCTCGCGGCGCAGCTCCGGGGAAGCATTAACCGAGTCGACGCCGAGGAGTGAGACGTTGCGCAGGATGAACGGCATCACCGTCGCCGGCAACCCAACTCCACCGGCGAGCCCGCACGCCGCGACGGCACCCGAGTACTTGACCTGGCTCAGCACATTGGCGAGGGTCGCGCCGCCCACGCTGTCGATGCATCCGATCCAGCGCTGCTTGCCGAGCGCCGAGGTCTCGGCAGACAGGCTGTCGCGCGGTATGACCTCGGCCGCTCCCAACGCCTTGAGGTATCGTTTCTCTGCTTCCTTGCCCGTGGATGCGTGGACCTCGTATCCGAGACGGGACAGGGCGCCGACAGCGAAGCTACCCACACCGCCGGTCGCCCCGGTGACCAGCACGGGGCCCGATCCGGGCTCGATGCCGGCGGCGCGCAGGCGCAGGATGCAGAGCATGGCCGTCAGACCGGCTGTGCCGACGGCCATCGCACCCCACGTGCCGAGTCGCACTGGGGCCTTGACGACGGATCCGGCCTCGATCCGCTGGTATCCGGAGAAACCGCCCGGCCGGGTCTCGGAGAGGTTCGCCCCGGTGAGCACGACCTCGTCGCCGGCGGCGAATCCGCCGCCCGCCTCGACGACCGTACCGGACAGGTCGATGCCGCACGTCAAGGGAAAGGTCCGGACGACGCCGGGCTTGCCTGTCATGGCGAGTCCGTCCTTGTAGTTGAGCGACGAGTGCGTCACGCGCACCGTGAGGTCACCTTCGGGCAGATCTGCCTCAGTCAGGGTGACTAACTCCGCCGCCTGTTTCGGTGCAGCCACCTGGTAGGCGTGGTAGGTCAGATTATTCATTATTCTCCTCGGGAGTTGACAGGGGTGTCGTTGT
This sequence comes from Pseudarthrobacter sp. KH_020_B, assembly GCF_057840185.1. Taxonomy (NCBI): domain Bacteria; kingdom Bacillati; phylum Actinomycetota; class Actinomycetes; order Micrococcales; family Micrococcaceae; genus Pseudarthrobacter; species Pseudarthrobacter sp. KH_020_B. The sequence goes on along the minus strand of NZ_CM174506.1, from coordinate 4,259,967 downwards.
GGCACTCTTCGTACAGGTGTCTGTGGGGCTCTGACAGTAGAAGGAGTCGCCGGCACGCTGGAAGCCGACCGTCCCAGGCGGTCGAGGTGGTGATGACAAGCGCGTCAACCTCCTGGGGGAATCGAGCCCCTGGTCGAAGCCGGGGTGGCTGGTCCCCGCCCACTCTTCCTGTTGGCACCGGCCCAAATCAGCCGCTCCTCGCGCCAGCAGGTCGAAACTGTCTTCCAGCAGTTCCTAGGGGACCAGCGCCGACTGTGATTCCAACCCCATTGAATTGGCCGTTGACGTGATCCAAGTCATATCGTATGCTCGGTAGCATCCGAATCAGACCATACTACAAGGACTGTCCAGAAGGGTCCAATGGCGGATCAGTCAGGAGAAGTCCGCGGGCGTTCTCACCTTCCCGCAGTGGTCGGCAGATGGTATTCGGCCGCGGATCGGCGTGCAGAATTCCCTGACCGGCTCCGGGGTGGCAGAGCCGGGACGACGAGTGCCCCGCAGCCGGGTTGGGGCCTCCAACAGACGGATACCGTGCCGTAAGGCAAGCAGTGCCTTCGACTCGCTCCCACTCGCCGCGCAGAAGGAGACCCCCAAGACCCCTAAACCCATTGCTGTTGGCGCCCGCTAAGCAGGAGGTTTGAAAGCCCTGATCAGGACGCTGCGCTACCTTGTCCGGGCATTAGCCGGAACCATTCCCGGGAACTGCCCGGACACCGAACCGAGAGAAAGGGTAATCAAATGCCCCACGTTGCCACTAGCCCGAAGGCCCATTCGCCGTTGCCCGCTGCGTTCGCGTCGGTGATGGGCTGGTCCTTTGACCTGTTTGACCTGTTTTTGTTGCTGTATGTCGCAGGGCCGGTTGGCCGGCAGATTTTTCCGGCCGAGAGCGAGACGTTCAGTCTCGCCCTGGTTTTTGCTTCGTTTGCGGTCAGCATCATTATGCGTCCGGGCGGGGCGGCGGTCTTCGGTGAGCTGGCTGACCGTATTGGCCGGAAGAAGATCATGGTGACCGTACTCGCCGGTGTGGGCCTTTCGACTGCCGCGATGGGTCTGGTCCCGACGTACGCGGCGATCGGGGCCGCGGCACCCATCATCTTCCTGATCCTGAGGGTCATCCAGGGACTTTTTGTCGGCGGCGTGACCGCCACGACACACACGCTTGGGACAGAGAGCGTCCCGGAACGCTGGCGGGGCCTGATGAGCGGGCTCATCGGTGGTGGCGGGGCCGGGATCGGTGCGGCCATGGCCAGTGTCACGTTCATTGTGGTCGGCCAGTTCTATCCGGGAGCCGCTTTCGACGAGTGGGGCTGGCGCGTCATGTTCTTCACCGGACTGCTGGGGGCACTGCTCAGCCTGTTTGTGCTCACCAAGGTCGAGGAGTCCCCGATGTGGTTGGAGGCGCAGGAAGCGGCCAAGGCAGCCAGGGCCTCAGGACCGGCAGCGCCTGTGCAGAAGATGCGGATCAAGGATCTGCTGACAGGCAAGTACCGCACCATCACCCTCCTCAACATCGCCCTCGCGGCCGGTGCCGGGGCCCAGTACTACCTGACCTCTGGCTTCCTTCCGACCCTGCTCGGACCCGTCGTGGCCGTGCCGACAGTCGAACGCGGCTGGATTCTGCTTGTCGCGAGCCTTGTTGTGGTTATTTCGGCTACAGCCACTGGTGAGCTGAGCCAACGGTTCGGCCGGCGCAAGACCATGCTCATCATCGGGGGCATCAATGTCGTCGCACTTCCGCTGTTCACCCTGGCCATAGCCGGCACGAAGCCCTCTGAGACCGGAACGATCCTGATGCTGAGCTGTTTGCTGGCATTCTTCGCCAACGCTGCGTACGCGCCCTTGATGGTCTTCCTGAACGAACGCTACCCGACCGCCATCAGGTCACGGGGGACGGCCATCACCTGGAACACCGGCTTCATGCTCGGCGGCCTGCTGCCGACCTTCGTCAATCTGCTCAGCCCGACCGTCGGTGACGTCCCGGGCAAACTGGCGATCTTCCTCGTTGCCTCCACGGCTGTCTTCATCGGTGTGGTCCTGATCAGCCCCGAAACCCGCGGTGCCCTGGCGGAGTCGGAGCCAACTGACGGACCCGCCGTCGTTCACGACGAAGCTTCTCAGAATATGCCCCCGTCTTGAAAGCCAGTTGATCACCACCCAGATTCGCCAGAGCATCGACCATGTCTTCGGTGAGGATCAGGTCGTTTTGGAGGCCCAGCAGGTCGCGATCGACGCCAATCCGGACTATGAGTTCTACAACCTCAACATTGATGCCGGCGGCATGTGGGTCCGGCGACTGATCGAACGCCAGTTGGAGGCAGAAGGACGCCTCGTGCCGACCGCCTAGGACGTCGTGCATATGTCATCACAGGAAGCTCAGGCAGGTAAGAAAACATGGCATCAACGAACAATGAGGTCTGGCAGGTGGGGACCGTCGTAGAGACCCAGCATATCGCCACCGATATTCAACGGATCATACTAGAGCCGTCCCGGCCAAAGAAGGCCGATCCTGGTTCGCATTTAGACGTGATGGTCACCATCGGCGGAGAAGAGCGCAAGCGATCCTATTCCGTCGTGGAATCCGAGCCGAACGGCCAACGATTAGCTATAAGCGTCCTTAAGGCTCCGCAGTCGCGCGGTGGCTCCCTCTTTATGCACGACCTGAAAGTTGGTGACTCCCTCGAGATCACGCAGCCGCTGCAGAACTTCCCGCTGCGGGTCGGTGCCAGGCACTACTTGTTACTTGCAGGCGGCATCGGAGTCACGGCCATCGTGAACATGGCGCGGGTGCTGAAAAACCTGAAGGCGAATTACACGTTCGTTTATGCCGGCCGCAACCGCGAGGCTATGGCGTACCTGTCAGACCTGCAGGAACTTCATGGTGAGAACCTGGTGGTCCATGTGGATGACGAGGGGACATCGCTCAGGGTCGAGGAGCTGGTCGACAGCGCGCACATGGATACGGAACTGTATATGTGCGGGCCGATCCGGCTGATGGACGTCGTCCGGCGAGCGTGGATCGAGCGCGAGCTGAACTTTACCAACCTGCGCTACGAAACTTTCGGCAACAGCGGCTGGTATGACCCGGAGGAGTTCCTCGTCCGGATCCCCGGGCTGGGTGTCGAGACCAAGGTCGGCAAGGACCAGTCAATGCTAGAAGCCTTGGAAGCGGCGGGCGTTGAAATGATGTCCGACTGCCGCAAGGGGGAGTGCGGGCTCTGTGAGGTCAAGATAGTTGAGCTCGATGGAGCCATTGACCACCGCGATGTCTTTTACAGTGAACGCCAGCAGCAGGCCACGAAGAAAATATGCTGTTGCGTTTCCCGTGCGATTCCTCCGAAATCAGGTGCGAGCGCTTCAATTGGCGGCCTGGCAGTCGTTACCATCAGCGTGTCCTAGGACTGGTATCAACAAATCGGGCCGGGCAGTCAGGCCGGGCAGTGCCTGTATATAGCGACTGATGATGGCGGATCCAGTGAGAGCTGTAGTTGATTACACAGATGACAGAGCTCTGGAGGGCAGTCGCGCTGTTCGGCACGGCGGATAAGCCGGCGCTGCTGGCGGGCATGGCACTGGTGAACACAGCCTTGGTGGCTCTCGCGGGCGTGCTGGAACTTTGGAGGCACCGGGCCGTTTGTTAGTGGGTGTTGGTCTGCGCGTCCTCGATGACGTCATACAAGGCAGTCCGGTGGTCTACCTTCTGCAGCTCGTCGAGCCTTGCGCGCGTGGAGAGAAAGGCGGGATCCTCATGCCAAGCCGCCCAGTCCCGCTGGCTTCTCCAGGTCCCGATGATGACCCGAGTGTCGCGTGCGTCAGCAGGGGAGAGCAACTGACCGGAGATCCACCCCTCCTTGTCGTGGGCTGATCTGAAGCGTTCTCGGATCAGTTGGTCCCACTCTTCCGCTGAGTCCGAATGGAGCTGCATGGTGCTGACGACGGTAATCATGGAACCTCCTCGAAGGATCGGCTATCCGAGTGCAGTGTGGACAGGTTCTCAGGTTAGATGCTGGCCGTCAACGGGATGGTGCTGCTGCACTCCCAGGTCGGATGGCACGGCCATCACAAAAGCGCCCAGCGCAGCGCGATAAACTCGGCCGCGGAGCTGAGCGGTCTCCTCGTGGTGCCGGCGTTGGTCGAGTCGATCGGGCTGGAGAGCCCAGGCTCAGCTCGCCGAGAACCCCGAGTCCGTAGAGGCTGACACCCAGTGTCTGCAGTGGAAAGCCAGGAATGGCTACCGGGCAGGGTTGGGTTACGTGCTCAGCAGGCCCTCCGTGCATCCTCTGGGCTGGCCCGCATGGATCATCGAGGCAGCAACAGCAGATACCCCTGCGGATGAAAGTAACCCACCCTAGTTCCCACGACAATTGACCAGAACCCGTTGAGGGCGCAGGACAAACCAAGGCTGTTTGCGACAGGAAGACTCCAAGGAGTTCGTGCACCCTTCGTGGCCTCACTCCACTGAGGCATTTCAGTACTCCATACGGCTTGAAGACCCCTCAATTGACCGTTCTGACCGCTACCTTGACGTAATCCGCTGTCGGGGCTGGAACTCATGAGCTAGACACGTTTTGGGGTTGCCTGAAAATCGTGGACAGTTGATCAGGCGGCGTGTGCCAACTGAGATTTATTTGTGGTGAGGAATCGTTCGTGTTCACGGGTGTGGTGTAGCCCAGGGCTGAGTGCAGCCGGGCACGGTTATAGAACTCCTCGATCCAGCGCCTGTTGCCTGGATCGCTGCCTGCCTGGTTGCCCGGCGGCGCCGGTCATAGAACTCGGTCTTCAGGGTGGACCAGAACGATTCCTGCATCGCCTTGATGGGGTCGCGCTGATTGGCTTAGGAGGACGTTCCCACGTCGGTTCTGCCTCGGCCTCTTAGCCGCTAGTCCTGACATTTGAAGACCCTCTTCCGGTGGAACAGGGCCGTCCCTACTGGCTCGTCTCGAATTACACTTCGCCAGGGCTGGGCCGCTCTTAGGGCGTTCCCCAGCTAACGGCCCCGCCAGGGCAGGTACGCTTTAGGCAGCGTCCTCGGCCAACACTTCGTCTCGCAGCGGAGGCCTGCACGACAGGCCTTGAGGGGGAGCCCGGGTTGATGGGTAAAAATGGAGGAAGACAGCACCCGTGATCATGCTCTTACAGCCGCGGTTCGATGCCTGCGCCGCTGCGGGAGGTTTTGGACTGACGGCACGACATTTACGAGGTTAGCGACCACTAACTGGAGTATCCACCTCTACCAGCCAGCAGTCTTTGCTATCGAAACGGAAGGCGGTTCTAAGGTGGAGCATATGACACCCCTTCCAGCTCCGGGCGGCATTAAGGGCGACGCCACTGCCGATACCACCGCTGTCCTTCTCGCCGCGGGTGCCGGCACGAGGCTGGGGCGCGGCCCGAAGGCGCTGCTGCCGTTCCGGGGCCGCACCCTCGTTGAAGTACTGGCAGACGTCCTGCTCGACGGCGGCTGCCGCGAAGTCGTGGTAATACTCGGGGCCGGGGCGGAGTGGGTACGGAAAGTCCCTGGACTGCAGCCGCACAGTTTGGTGGAGAACCCCGACTGGCAGACCGGCATGGGCAGCTCGTTCAAATTGGGGCTTACCACCGCGCGGCCTCAGGACCATGTGCTCGTGGCACTTGTGGACCAGCCGGGGCTCACACCGGAAACCGTGGGCTTGCTGCTGAAGGCACACACGCCCGGCCGCGTCACGGCCGCCGCGTACCGGAACGACTCCTATTCTGAAGGCTTGGGTTCTGGAGGCACGGGTGCTGAGGGTGGCCCAGGGAACGTGCGGCGCGGTCATCCCCTGCTGCTGGATGCAACGCTGCGTGCCAAAGCCGCGGCGTCCGCAACAGGCGACGCCGGTGCCCGGTTTTTCCTGCAGGCGCACCCGGAGCTGATCGACCTGGTGGATTGCACCCCGGCTTCGGGTTCAGGCCAGTCCGGCGGGGAAGACCTCGACACCCCGGACCAGCTGCACCTGCTTGGCTAGTGCACCTGCTTGGCTAGGACGGCGCTGAACAATGTGGGTGGGTTGAGGCGCGCCTGCTGGACTTCGGGTCGTGGTCGTTAAGACTGGGTACATGCAAGGTATTGAGGCGGCCCAGCGCGGGTATTTGGATGTGGAGGCACTGGCCGGGGAGTTGTTGGCTCCGGGCGGTGCCTACGCTTTTTTGGCGGAGCATCGGGGCCGGCTGTTTCCGGATTCGATGATGGAGGACCTGTTTCCCTCCCGGCGGGGCCGGCCCTCGATCCCGGCCTCGGTGATCGGCACGGTCCTGGTCCTGCAGGCCCTGGAAGGCTTGTCGGACCGGGCGGCCGCGGAGGCGTTGACGTACGATCTGCGCTGGAAGGCCGCCTGCGGGTACGGGCTGACGGAGGCCGCGTTCCACCCCACCGCCCTGGTCCATTGGCGCAACCGGCTGCGGACCAGCGAGAACCCGCACCGGATCATGGAGGCTGTCGCCCAGGTCATTACCGCCACCGGGGTCCTGGCCGGGCGGCACCGCCGGGCGGTGGACTCGACGGTCTTCCAGGACGCGGTGGCCCGCCAGGACACCATCACCCAGCTCATTGCCGTGATCCGGCGCTTCGGCAAGGCCATGGAGCACGGCGCGACACTCATGGCCGTCCACGCGACCTCCTATGACTACACGCGGGTGGGGAAGCCGGATATCGCCTGGGATGACAAGGAAGCAAAAGACGAACTGATTTCCGGGCTGGTCACTGACGCGCTGGCGCTGCTGGCCGCGGTGGACCCCGCCACCCTGGATGACAGGTCCCCGGAGTATCAGGCGTACGTGCTGCTGGCGCTGGTGGCGGGGCAGGACGTGGAGCCGGCCGAGGGCTCCGACGGCACCGACGGGAGGTGGCGGATCGCCCGGAAGGTCGCCCCGGACCGGATCGTTTCCACGGTGGACACCGAGGCCCGGCACGCGCACAAGTCCCGCTCGGTGATGATGGACGGCTTCAAGGGCCACATCGTCGCGGAGCCGGAGACCGGGCTGTACACCTCCGCGGTGATGACCCGGGCCGCCGGGCCCGGCTCCAGTGACGCGGACGCCGGAATCGTCCTGCTCGGCACGGACCCGACCATGAAAGACGACGCCGTGGACTACCAGGTGCTCGGGGACTCGGCCTACGGTTCCGGTCCCATGCTCGAGACCCTCGATACGGCCGGGCACCAGGGCCTGGTCAAGCCCAAGCCGTTGCGCCCGGCCGTGCCAGGCGGGTACGACCTGGACGACTTCACCCACGACGAAGCAAAGAACACGCTCAGCTGCCCGGCCGGGGAGGTCCGCACGATCAGCCCCCGGGGCAACGTGAACTTCGGCACCGCCTGCAAGGCGTGCCCGCTGCGGGATCAATGCACGAAGGCCAAGGGCGGGCGGAAAGTCGTTATCACCGTCCACCACGCCCGCCAGCGCGCCCACCGCGCCGCCGCCCGCCAGGAAGCATTCAGGCACGACTACCGGGCCTACCGGCCCCTGGTGGAAAGATCCATCGGCTGGCTGGTCGCCGGAGGCAACCGGCGCCTGCGATACCGGGGCGTGGAAAAGAACAACGCCTGGCTGCAGGTCCGCACAGCCGCACTGAACCTTCGGCGACTGCTGAAACTAGGCCTCACCGGCGAAAACGGGGCCTGGGCCCTGGGATAGCACCCAAAATGGGGGGCCGCCCCGGCCCCCGGCCCCGATCCGCGCCGACGGGAGCTATGGACGGCCCGGCAAGGCCCGCAAAATTCATGACCGGAATTCCGGCGCCCGGAATCGATGCCCCCAACGAGCCGCCCAAGGCCCCGGAACGAGTCCAAAAGCGAAACCTGCCGCTCCGAATTGTCCCTTGTTCAGCGCCGTCCTAGTTGCACCTGCTTGGCTAGTGCACCTGCTTGACTAGAGCAGCTGCTTTGCCGAGCTCCGAGGTCTCGGAAGACAGGCTGTCGCTCGGTATGACCTCGGTCGCTCCCAGGTTACTTCCTTGCCCGTGGATGAGTGGACCTCGTATCCGAGACGGGACAGGGCCCCGACGACGAAACTGCGTCGACTGTTATTTTTCAACGCCGCATGAATTGACCGGGGACGTGATTCACTTCATTACCATATGTCAATAACGTCCGAACCAGACCGTGCATACGGACTGTCTAGAAGAATCCTGTCAGCTATCAAGTAAAGAGTCTGCGGGGCGTCCTCACCTTCCCGGAGTGGCTGGTAGATGGTATCGGCCGCGGCTCGGCCTGCCGAATTCCATGGCCACCTCTGGCTGCAAGAGCTGGGACGACGAGTGCTCCGCAGCCAGGCTCGGGCCCTCGAGCAGCCCGGCGCGGCGATGCACGCAATGTCTTCCACTCGTCCGAACTCGCAGCGCAGAGGGAGACCCCAAGACCCCTATACCCATTGCCTTGGCGCCCGCTGATCGGGAGATTTGAAGCCTTCATCAGGACGCTGCGCTACCTTGTCCGGGCATTAGCCGGAACCATTCCCGGGAACTGCCCGGACACCGAACCGAGAGAAAGGGTAATCAAATGCCCCACGTTGCCACTAACCCGAAGGCCCATTCGCCATTGCCCGCTGCGTTCGCGTCGGTGATGGGCTGGTCCTTTGACCTGTTTGACCTGTTTCTGTTGCTGTATGTCGCAGGGCCGATCGGCCGGCAGATATTTCCGGCCGAGAGCGAAACACTCAGCCTTGCCCTGGTCTTTGCCTCGTTTGCGGTCAGCATCCTGCTGCGCCCCGGCGGGGCGGCACTCTTCGGGGAACTGGCCGACCGTATCGGCCGTAAGAAGATCATGGTCACCGTACTCGCCGGCGTCGGACTCTCAACAGCGGCAATGGGACTCGTCCCGACGTACGCCGCCATCGGTGTCGGGGCACCCATCATCTTCCTCATCCTGAGGGTCGTGCAGGGCCTTTTCGTCGGCGGCGTGACAGCCACGACGCACACGCTCGGCACAGAGAGCGTGCCTGAACGCTGGCGCGGCCTGATGAGGCTCGAAAATAGCTGGAACCTCCAAATTTCAAATGTGGCTCTACCCGTCCGCCAAGTGTGGCAGGCAACCCACGCCTTGCTTTGAAAAGGAGGTTCCAGCCCCCTGGACCACACTTCCTCGTCCTTCTGGCAGAGACCATCAGCGCCGGGGACAGGGTCCGGAGCGCCCCATCCCCAGCACATCACAAGCCGTCCATCCCAGCTGGGCGATCCGGATCAGACCCGGCGATAATGGCCTTCAGACGGACCGGGCGCCCCTTCGAACGCCAGCCTCCTCCTGCCTCATATCGCCTAGTCCAGCAGCACCAGGCTTTACAGGCCGAGGAGTTTCTGCGGAGCACCGTTGGCACGCTTCATCGTGAAGACCCGCGGACAGCGGGAGCCCATCTCGATCCGCTTATATCTGCCGCTGCTGTCGAAAAGGTGCCCGGGTCTGTGGACCTTGCTACAGGGCCGGACACTGGTGGTTGGCGGCGACAACAGCGGTTCATCCGCCGGCGCCTCCAGCAAGGGCGGTGCTGCCGGCAACCAGTTTCGCGGCTTCCCTAAAAAGGAACCTTCTCGGAGCGCTCCTGGGCGTTTGGCTGATACCGGCTCTGCCGGCCATGGATCGGCGTGGACATAGAGGTGAGTCGGCGGCCGCTGCCTCCCCAGGCAGACGCAACAATTTCAGCGGCGATGGACACTGCTGTTTCTTCCGGGGTTCGGGCACCCAGATCCAGTCCAATGGGTGAGGAAAGTCTTGCCAGGGCGTGCTCTTCGACACCGGCCTCCCGCAAACGGACCATGCGGTCCTCGTGCGTCCGCCGGCTACCCATGGCTCCAATGTAGGCGGCATCGGTCTGCAATGCGGCCTCTAGCAACGGAACGTCGAATTTCGGGTCGTGGGTCAGAACGCAGATGACGGTCCGGGCGTCAACGACGGCGTTTGCCAGGAATTTGTGCGGCCACTGCACAACAATCTCATCGGCTTCCGGGAAGCGCCGCGGTGTCGCGAACACCGGGCGCGCGTCACACAGGGTGACTCGGTAACCGAGGAACTTGCCCATGCGTACTACCGCTGCTGCGAAATCTATGGCACCAAACACAAACATCCGGGGCGGAGGTGTGAAGGAGGCAACGAACACGGCCACGTCGTCAACTCTCTGTTCGCCGTCTTGTCCGAGGTGTAGGGTCCCCGTCCGGCCAGCTTCCAAAAAACCACGCGCTTGGATAGAGACGCCCAGGTCCAGGCCTGTCGATCCAAGGGACCCTGAAACGAAATCACTTCCGATCAGCAGATGGCGGCCGATGTTTGAGCTGCCTCCGGTGACTGTGGCCACGCTGAGAGCCTGACAATCCTCAACTGCCTGGGCTACGCGAAGAAATTCAGGAAAAGTCTCCCTGGTGACCGGCTCGATAAAGACTTCTATGGTTCCGCCGCACGTAAGCCCTGCAGCAAAAGCGTCACCGTCTGCGACGCCGTAAACCACCGAAACCGGCTCGCCCGTCGCCAGGACCTGCTTCCCGAGTTCGTATACAGCACCTTCTACGCACCCGCCGGAAATGCTTCCGACGGCTTCCCCCGACGTTGACACTGCCATGGCAGCGCCAGGTGGCCGCGGTGAGGACTCCCAGGTCCGGGTCACCGTCGCCAGGGCGAAAGCAGTTCCATCCTCGAACCAGGACTGCAGCTGGCCAACAATGTCCCTCATGAGCAGTGAATTCCAGGATCATGTCTGTTTTCCATCTTCAAACCGCCTATCGGTATTGGTAATTCAAGCTCATGGATGCGGGCGTTCGGCGCTCATTAGTCCGAGCCACGCTTGGGCCGTCCTTTTCCCATCACTGTTCCAAACCCCGGCGATGCTAACTTTCGTGCTCAAGTTCGAACTCTTCCCAGAACTTCAGCGCTGCGTGCTCGAGCGCGAGCCCAAGGCGCAACGGGACCATCCGATGTGCTACGTCCTCCCGGCCACTGAACCGTTCCTGCATGGCGGTGTATGTCCTGATTCGGTCATGGTGCTGGACAATTTGTTCCTTCGCGAGTAGCAGAAGATCTTCAGGGTGCGCCAGTTCACCGAAGAACAGTTTCATCTGCGCGATGTCCCTGACCTGCATCTGCTCACCGGTGGGCTCTGCGAGCCAGACACGCAGTTCACGCGTTCCCTCATCAGTGATTGAGTACGTCTGGCGCCGGCGCCCGTCAGCCTCGGTTGAGACAGTCAGCAGCCCGGCTTTGACGAGGCTCTTTGGCTCGGAGTAAAGCTGTGCGTGTGGGAATGGCCAAAAGTACCCAACCGAATGCCCGATGGCGCGCTTCAGGTCATACGAGGTGCTGGGTCCTCGCACGGCGACCATCCCGAGAATTACGTATGAGGTTGGGGTCAGCTTAGCCATTGACATGCTATCAAGCATACCGTAGTGTCCTTACCGTATTGAATATACGGTCCGAAATGGACTGTGTTGGATCAACGTCGATCGGTCAGGAGAAGCTGCGTGGATATTGCCACCACTTTAAGATGGGCTGCCGAGCGTTATCCGCAGCGGTTGGCTGTGGGGGGCGCGCACCCTCTGACGTACGCAGAGTGGGACAAGCGCACGGATCAGTTGGCCATGGCCCTGCTTGCCCTCGGACCCGTCCCCGGCGACCGCGTCGTCCTCATGCTTCAGGGCGGCGAGCCGCTGGCTTCGCTCCATCTGGCCACCCAGAAAGCCAATCTGACCTCCGTTCCTCTGTCAACACGGTTCGGCGTCCACGAACTGGCTCATTGTGTGGGCGATTGCTCGCCAGCCCTGGTTGTGGTCGATGACACCACCGCAGACCTGGTGTCCGAGGCTTGTACTTCCCTCCATGCCTCGGTGGCCATCGTGCATGTCAATGACCTTCGCACACCGAGGCAGTATGCCCGTTCGCTGCCGAGCGCTCCAGCCGAATCTGATTTGAGTGTGATGCTCTACACTTCCGGTACCACGGGAAAGCCCAAGGGCGTGCCGCGCACACATAAGGCGGAACATTCGGCGGCGGTGGCCCACCTGATCCAAACGGGCCAACCAACCGGGGCCGTGTCCCTGGGCGTCATGCCAATGTTCCACACCATGGGGCTGCGGTCCCTGCTCGCAAGTGTCATTGGCGCCGGAACCTGGGTCCCGCAGGCCAAGTTCAGCGCTGATGAGTCGATTGAGCTGATTATTGAAAACGACATCGATACGCTTTATCTGGTTCCCACAATCTATTGGTCGCTGTACCAGACCGGTCGGTTCCCAGAGGCACGCAGCGTGCGGCGTCTCGCCTATGCCGGGGCGGCCATGACCTCCACACTTGCCCAGCAGCTTGTGGAGGCCGTGCAGCCCGAACGGTTCGTCAACCACTTCGGCAGCACCGAGATCTACACTTTTACGATCGGCCCTGACAGTGCGCGAAAGCCCGGATGCGCAGGCCGTGCCGGGATCTTCTCCAACGTCCGCCTCGTGGATCCCGTACCGGGGGCGCATCCCGACCAGATTGTTGCCAAAGGTGAGCAGGGGCAAATCGCGGTCAGCATGGACAGCCCTGAAGCATTTGCCGGCTACTGGAACCGCCCCGACGCCGACGCAAAATCCATTCGGGACGGCTGGTATTTTCCGGGGGATCTCGCCACAGAGGATGACGACGGTGACCTGTGGGTTTCGGGGCGCGTCGATGACATGATCAACTCCGGCGGCGAAAACCTCTATCCCGAGGAGATCGAGCGCAGCCTTGCCGGCTGCCCCTACATGGAGAATGTGGTGGTCGCCGGCACCCCCCACGACAAATGGGGGTCAGCCGTCACGGCCTTCTTCGTCCCCGCGGACCGGACCGACCCCCGCCTGGCCCTCGCCCAGGTCGAGACATGGGTACGCGAGAAATCCGGACTGCCCTCGCTTCAACGACCGAAACGACTCGTCGCGATTGACGCTATCCCGACCTCTGCGGTCGGCAAGATCCTGCGCCGCAGGCTCGTCGACGGCGACTACAAAGTCCTCGCCGATACAGAGAGCAACCAGTCCCCACCACCTGCCAGGAGCCCCCATGACCGATGATCTCGCACGCATCGAGGATCCCCAGCTCCTCACCGGCCAGGGCCGCTTCCTTGATGACCTCGACCCCCTACCCGGAACGTTGGTGGCCGCTGTAGTTCGCAGCCCGCACCCGCACGCCCGGATCCGCGGTGTCAACTTCGAGCGCGCTCGGCGCCACCCCGGCGTCGCTGCCGTGATCGGCCCGGAGGAGGTTCTCCAAACCCTGAAACCTTTCCCGCTCTCGGTGAAGACCCCGATGCCCTACTACCCAACAGGGACAGATAAGACCCGCTACGTCGGCGAACCGGTCGCCGTGGTGGTCGCCACCGACAGGTACACCGCCGAAGACGCCGCCGAGCTCGTCGAGATTGACTACGAACCGCTGGAAGCCGTCGTGCGCACGTACGAGGCCATGGAGGCGAACGCGCCACGCCTGCACGATTCCGCCGACAGCAACGTGGCCACCGACCGCACGTTCACCTTCGGGGAGGTGGACGAAAGTTTCGCCAAGGCCCAGCACACCGTCTCCAAGCGTTACTCCTTCCCCCGCTACTCCTCCACGCCCATGGAGTGCTCCAGCGTGATCGCAGAGTGGCGGGAAACCGCAGACGGGCCGGAGGTCACAACATGGGCCAACTTCCACGGACCCTTCTCAATGGTCCAGGTCGTCGCGGGTGCACTCAACATCCCGACGTCCCGGTTGCGGCTGATCGTCCCTGCCGACATCGGCGGCAGCTTCGGCATCAAGGCAGCGATCTACCCCTACGTTGCACTGATGGCTCTTGCCAGCAAGCACGCCGGCAGGCCGGTGAGATGGACTGAAGACCGCCTTGAACACATGCTCTCGAGTTCCGCCGGATCGGATCGCGAAATGACGTTTGAGGCCGCGTTCGACGACCAAGGCGTTATTTCGGCCCTGCGCGTAGACCTGATCGACAACGTCGGAGCCTACATGCGCCCTCCCGAACCCAGTACCCTGTACCGGTGCTTCGGCAGCATCACCGGCTCCTACCGGATCGAGCAAGTCCAGATCCGCGCCCGGGCAGTGGTGACCAACAAGTGTCCCACCGGCCTCAACCGGGGATTCGGCGGACAACAGCTGTACTTCGGACTCGAGCGGCTGATAGATGACATCGCCCTCGAACTGGGCCTGGACCCCGTGGAGGTCCGCCGTGTCAACCTCATCGGGAAAGATGAGTTTCCGTACTCGACTCCAAGCGGGGGCATCTATGACTCCGGCGATTACCAGACTGCTCTGCAGATGGTCCTCGATGCCGCCGACTACGGGGGGCTCCGGGAGGAACAGCGGGCCGCGCGTGAGCGGGGCGAGCTGTTCGGAATTGGCGTGGCCACCATTACCGATCCTTCGGCGACCAACATCGGATATGTCGGACTCGCCACCCCGATCCACAACCGGGGCCGGGGCAAATCAGGCTCGACTGAGCACGTCCGGGTCAGTGTCGATCCACAAGGCATCGTCACCGTTCTACTCGGAACTGTTCCGCAAGGCCAGGGACACGCTACCGTCGCCCGGCAGATAGTAGCGGACCGGCTGGGTCTTCCTTTGGCGCAGGTTCGCCCCAGGGTGGAGATGGATACGGCGACCACGCCGTGGACGATCAGCACCGGTAGCTACTCGTCACGGTTTGCTCCGTTGCTGACAAGCGCGCTGATTGAGGCCACGGACCGTCTGGGCGAGTCCATCCGGATCGCCGGAGGTGTGTTGCTCCAGGCCGACCCTGCGGACCTCGAATTCGCCGACGGACAGGTCCATGTCATTGCCGACCCCGGTCGCAGTGTTCCCTTCCGACAAGCAGCGGGTCTCATTCACTGGGATCCGGGTTCCCTGCCTGAGGGTGCCTCCGCACGGATGTACGAGGAAGCTGCATTCACTCCGCCCCAGTCCAAGGCGCCTTCACGCACCGATCAGATCAACTCGAGCCTGTGCTACGGATTCGTCGCCGAGCTCGTAGCCTGCCGGATAGATCCTGAGACCCTGCAGATAAAAATCGAGACACTGTCCACGGTGCACGACGCAGGGACAATCCTCAACGCCACCCTCCTCGACGGCCAGATCCACGGAGCCCTCGTCCAGGCACTCGGCGGCGCGCTCTACGAGGAGATGACCTATTCGGACTCCGGCCAGCCGACAGCGACGACGTTCATGGATTACCTTTGCCCCACCAGCGCCGAATCGTCGTTTCCATTGATCAGCAACCACCTCGAAACACCGTCTCCGCTGACCACGTTGGGCGCCAAGGGATCCGGCGAGGGCAGCTCCATGAGTTTCCCTGTGGCAATTGCCAACGCAGTCGCCGACGCCCTGTCCCCGCTCGGGATCTCCATCGACTCGCTGCCTCTGCACCCGAACATTATCCACAAGCTCATCCAGGCGAATGCCACCAAGGAAGGAAACTAACAATGCCACTCACCGGAGGCGAAATCCGACTCGAACGCAGCCACGAAGGCCGCGTCGCAAACCTCACGCTCAACCACGGGCGCTTCAACATCATCACGTGGGAGACCCGGCAAGTGATGGCCGACCGGTTCGCTGAGATAGATGCCGATCGGGACATCAAACTCGTGGTGATACGTGCGGAAGGCGAACATTTCACCTCCGGAGGCGACATCGCGGGCTTCATGGAGGTCGACCCCATTGACCTTACTGATCTTGGGCAAAACGTCACCGCCCCTTCCCGAAGCCCCAAGCCGGTCATCGCAGCCATCGACGGCTACTGCTTCGGAGTCGGCCTCGAGCTGGTCCTGTCCGTCGACATCCGGATCGCCACTACCGCTGCCAGGTTCGCCCTGCCGGAGATGAAGCTAGGCATGATTCCCGGGAGTGGCGGCACGCAGCGGCTTGCAAGGCTGATTGGCCTGTCCCGCGCTAAGTTCCACATTCTCACCGGGGAGCGCATTACGGGCCAGCAGGCCCTCGACTGGGGCCTTGTCAACATCCTGGCTCCCGACGCAGAAGCACTCGAAAAGGAAACCCAGGCGCTTGTCGACAAGATGCTCGGATACTCTCCTATCGCCATGCGCACGGCGAAGGAGGTCCTGGACAAGGGGATTGACGGCCCTCTTTACACCGGCATCGAGCTTGAACGCAAGGCGTATTCGATGCTTCGGGCCAGTCACGATTTCGCCGAAGGGGTTGCTGCTTTCGGAGAGAAACGCACCCCCGAATTCCAAGGACGCTGAGGTATCCAGTCGTGAAAGCAGCCCCCTTCGCATATGTGCGCCCAGGCAGCGTTACTGACGTGCTCAGTGAACTCAGCCGGGACGGCGCCAAGGTCATCGCAGGCGGACAGTCGCTCGTTCCCGTCCTGGCTATGCGACTGGCGCAGCCGACAACATTGGTGGACATTAACGCTGTCGATGAGCTTCATACGCTGAGAACGGAGCCTAGCGGCGTGCGGCTTGGGGCCGCGGTGCGGCAACGCACAGCACAGCGAGACCCCGCCATCGCAGAAGTGCCCCTGCTCGGAATGGCACTGCCGTGGATCGGGCACCGGGAGATTCGCAGCCGCGGAACCATCTGCGGCAGTCTCGCACATGCGGACCCTGCGGCGGAGCTGCCGGCCGTGGCAATTTGCCTGGAAGCAACCTTAACGATTGCAAGCCCTAAAGGCGAGCGGACCGTCGATGCGGTCGACTTCTTCACCGCGGCGATGACGACAACAGTGCAGCCGGAAGAATTAATCACTTCGGTCTACTTCCCTCGAGCCACCCAACACCAGGGCTTCGGTTTCGCCGAAATTGCCCGAAGGCATGGTGACTTTGCGCTCTCCGGAGTAGCTGTACGTGTGGATGCGAAGGACCCGACGAGACCCTCTGCCCGGATCACGTGTTTCGGCATATCGGACATCCCGCAGGTCCGGGACGTTTCCGAGCAACTCACGGCTGCTGTGGGCAAGGACGGCCCTGATGCGCCGGAAGCACGCCTGCGCACGGCCTTGGCTGATGCGGCGAAAGAACTGGCCGCTGATGTTGTCGACACCGGTGGCGATGAACATGGCAGCCAGGCGTACCGGCGCCAGCTGATCACAGCTCTCGCCAGCCGCGAACTCGCGCGAGCCTATGCCAAGGCAGTCCGCGCATCCAGCCACACTGATGAGGAGAAAGCATGAGCACCCCGCGCACTGTCGCCCATACCAGACATGAAGACCTGGTGGCCGTCGAGTTCACTGTCAACGGGACTCCCGTTTCGCTGCGGGTTCCTGCGCGGATGACCCTTTCGGACGCCCTGCGCGACAACCTCGGCCTCACGGGCACACATATCGGATGTGAACACGGTGTATGCGGGATGTGCACTATTCTGATCGATGGTGATGCCAGCCGTGCATGCCTGCTCTTCGCCTGCCAGCTGGACGGCGCGCAGATCACCACAGTCGAGGGTCTCGGCAAACCCGACGACCTGCACCCACTACAGGAGTCCTTCGGCCGCCACCACGGCCTGCAGTGCGGATTCTGTACTCCGGGTTTTCTGATGAGTTCATACGACCTGCTCGACCACGAGCCCGACATTCGGCGGGAGGACCTTCCGGAGGAGCTCTCCGGAGTGATCTGCCGGTGCACCGGCTACCGCAACATCATCGATGCCGTCGACGACGTCGCAACAAACCACCGCGCCGGCCTGCCGGGACCGAAGAACTGCGGACAACGAACCCTGACCGGCCGTTCTCCCATCGGATCGACGGCTGCAGCGGATGAACCCACCCCAGCGTCCGACAATGTTCAGGACAGTGCACCCGAAAAAATCAGCATGCCCAGCGGTGAACCGACAATCGCAATTGACGTTACGACCGTTCTCGAATCCCCGCCGCAGGACGTCGCCCGGGTTTTCGAAGACATACAATTGCTGGCCCGGTGCCTGCCGGGGGCGGAGCTCACGGAGGAGCTTGGCGGCAATTGGTACCGGGGCCGGGCCCGCGTTGCCTTGGGGCCCATCAAGCTTTCGTTCAACGGCTTTGCCCATCTTCTCGAACATAAATCAGACCGGATGCATGTGCTCGGCCAAGCCAAAGACACCGGCGGCGGCCGAGCCCAGGCGGAGATCCATCTCTTGGCGGTCCCTGACGGGGCAGGAACCCGCCTGCAGGCCGAAGCCCGGGTGTACCTCGTCGGCCGCATCGCCGGGTTCGGCCGGTCGCTGGCAGGAGATGTCAGCCGCCGAATGTTCGAAGACTTTGCCAAGGCCGTGGACCAGGCCGCGCGCGGAGAGGAACCTGAAGTCGGCTCCAAACCGCCCAGCGCGTTCGGAATCCTCGTCGGCGCCATGCGTGACCGGATCCGCAGCGTTCGGGAACTCCGTCGTAAGGCTCCCGGTCGTCAAGCCAACAACCCCCACGAAGAAGGATGATCTGATGCCGCCCAGCACCCGTGGTTCCGGAACTCATTCGCCGCTGCCCGCCGCCTTCGCATCGGTCATGGGCTGGTCCTTCGACCTGTTTGACCTGTTTTTGTTGCTGTATGTCGCAGGGCCGGTTGGCCGGCAGATTTTTCCGGCCGAGAGCGAGACGTTCAGTCTTGCCCTGGTTTTTGCTTCGTTTGCGGTCAGCATCATTATGCGTCCGGGCGGGGCGGCGGTCTTCGGTGAGCTGGCTGACCGTATTGGCCGGAAGAAGATTATGGTGACCGTACTCGCCGGTGTGGGCCTTTCGACTGCGGCGATGGGTCTGGTCCCGACGTACGCCGCGATCGGGGCCGCGGCACCCATCATCTTCCTGATCCTGAGGGTCATCCAGGGACTTTTTGTCGGCGGCGTGACCGCCACGACGCACACGCTTGGCACAGAGAGCGTCCCGGAGCGCTGGCGGGGCCTGATGAGCGGGCTGATCGGCGGAGGCGGCGCCGGCATCGGCGCGGCCATGGCCAGTGTCACGTTCATTGTCGTCGGCCACCTCTACCCGGGGGACGCGTTCGATGAATGGGGCTGGCGCGTCATGTTCTTTACCGGGCTGCTGGGCGCGCTCCTGAGCCTGTTCGTGCTCAGCAAGGTCGAGGAGTCCCCGATGTGGCTCGAGGCCCAGGAAGCCGCCAAGACTTCACCGGCAGCTGCCCCCGCACAGAAAATGCGGTTCAAAGACCTACTGACCGGCAAATACCGGACCATCACCCTGCTCAACATCGCTCTGGCGGCAGGCGCCGGCGCGCAGTACTACCTCACCTCGGGATTCCTGCCCACCCTGCTCGGACCGGTCGTCAAGGTACCCACAGTTGAACGCGGCTGGATTCTGCTCGGCGCGAGCCTCGTGGTCATTGTTGCAGCCACCGGCGCTGGCGAGCTGAGCCAACGGATCGGCCGCCGCAAGACCATGCTGATCTTCGGCGGCATCAACATCGTCGCGCTCCCGCTGCTCACGATCGCAATCGCCGGGTCAGACCCTTCCTCCACAGGGACCATTCTGGCGCTGAGCTGCCTGCTGGCGTGCTTCGCCAACGCGGCTTACGCACCATTGATGGTCTTCCTGAACGAACGCTATCCGACCGCAATCAGGTCGCGGGGAACGGCCATCACCTGGAACACCGGCTTCATGCTCGGCGGCCTGCTGCCGACGTTCGTCAATCTGCTGAGCCCGACCGTGGCCGACATTCCAATCAAGCTGGCGATCTTCCTCGCGGCATCGACGCTCATCTTCATCGCAGTGGTCCTCACAAGCCCGGAAACCCGTGGCCGTTTGGAAAGATCCCACGCGCACGATGACGGCCCGCCGCCACCGAAAAACGGCAAGGGCACGATCAACAGGACCCCACATACCTAATGCTGTAGGCGCAACGCGACCGGCCCGTTTTCGAGAACGGACTCAGCAGGCGCTGCCCACATCCCACACCGACTCGAATTCATCAGCGCTGCCCCAACACCGCTCCAAACATCGGTCGCATCAACAGCACGCCCAACAGCATTCGAGCTGATCCGGGCCGCCTCCGCCCCCGGACATGCTGGGCAATCCTGTGAGCCGTTGAACCAGCTGCGCTACAGTGCTCGCAAAAGTCCACGCAGACCATAGCGAACATCGCTGGACCTGATCGGGCCATCGGCCTCCCTGAAACGGCCGAGCGGAACCATCGGAAGGCCAGGCCGGTGAGGAACGGCCAACGTTGCCATGCGTGGCCCGGGCTGAGACCAAGTGAAAGGACGTTCTGCGATGGAACCTGTCTCTCTGACAATTTCCTGTGACGACGGCTATGTACTGGGAGGACATCTATGGGAGCCCGGTTCCTCGGAAGAAGGAGGACTTGGGGCAGTCGTTGTTATTGCCGGCGCTACCGGAGTCAAAGCAACCTACTATCACCGCTATGCAGCTTTTCTTGCGGAGAACGGGTTCACGTCGATCACCTTCGACTACCGGGGTATCGGTCAATCCAGGGAATCCAGTTTAAAGAATCTGCAGGCCAGCTGGTACGACTGGGCTCTGAAGGACCTTGATGCGGTTCTGGAATGGGCTCAGATCAACTGCGCTGAAAAGCATCTGCATGTTGTCGGCCACAGTTTTGGTGGGTTTAGCGTCGGATTAGCGCGCAATGGTCGAAGGATTAACCGGCTGCTGACAGTGGGCGCTCAACATGCCTACTGGCGGGACTACCGCCCCGGTCATCGGCTAGGGCTCTGGTGGCGCTGGCACATCCTGATGCCTGCTTTGGCGATCTGGAACGGCTACTTTCCTGGCAAGCGACTCGGCTGGCTTGAGGATTTACCGCAGGGGGTAGCCCTGGACTGGGCACGGAGCCCGAGGGACTTCACCACCGGGGGAGCAGGTCATGCCCGCGAGGTGATACGGGCGCATCAGGCTTCATTCACTGCCCCGACGCTTGCAGTGGCTGCCACCGATGATCCGTTCGCAACAGAAACTGCTGTCGTCCGGGGCCTGAGCTACTACCCCAACAGCTCCGCCATCCTGGTGCAGCTGAAACCGCAGGACTTCGGGAGAGCAGAGATTGGGCACTTCTCGCTTTTTCACAGCAGCTTTCGCGACACGTTCTGGATGGGTACCATCCGGTGGCTGCGAGACGGCGTGAATCCGTGGGCCTGAAATAACACGCGCTGTTACTGCGCTGCCCGCACGTCCAGAAGCGCCGGTGCTCGCGTGCGCTTTTGGCTCCGAGTGGTCCTCGGTCTCGAAGTTGCCGCTGGACTCTTGCCGGGTTTTGGTTCCTCACCAGAGCCCAGGATGCCAACCCCGGCCCACCATTTCCGCCGCCGAACCGGAGGACAGCGCTCGGAGGCGCGGAGCCTATCCGCCGGCGAATGGCGGCAGAATGTCCACGGTTGCAGTCTCGGCCAGTAACGTATTCCTGTCGCGGACGCTGACCTCGTCCACCAAGAAGCTGCTCCGGTCCAGCACCTGAGCCAGTGACGGCCTCGTGGGGTCCTCGGAAGGGGGATGGAGTTCCAAAAGCCGATCCAGCAGTGCGCCGAGGGACACACCGCCTGCAGCCCAGCTGTTGGAGTCGATGTCGCCGCACGGTATCGTTTCCTCCGCAACCTGCGCGGCATGCATCGCGGCCGCAAAGTATCTGACCAGCATTCAGCCGCCTATCGCACTCATAGAGCGGTCTGACTGGACGAAGTCAACGCCGCCGAGCCCGGTGTGGTCCATGCCGTGTGCCTTCGGCTTGAGCCACATCGCCTCTGACCAGCGCTGGGCGATGTCCGTGTCTGTGGCTCCCGTGCGGAACAGACCCAGAAGGTCGGTTTCCTCACGCGAGAACAGGCAGCTCATGATCTTGCCTTCTGCGGTGACCCGAGTGCGTTTGCAATCGGAGCAAAACGGCTGGGTAACTGAGGCGATTATGCCCACGGTGCCCAGTACGACATCGGGGGCGTCCTTGGCACGAACCTGCCAGCGCTCGGCAGGGGCGCCGTCGCGTTGCCTCGGGTCCGGCGTGAGCAAGAAGGATTCCTCCAGACGGACCCGGATTTCGGCTGCCGTAATCATGTTCTCCCGGGTCCAGCCATGGTCCGCGTCCAGTGGCATCTGTTCGATGAATCGCAATTCGAAGCCGCTGGCCACGGCCCAGGAGAGCAGGTGCACGGCCTCGTGGTCATTGATGCCTCGCATCAGCACTGCATTGACCTTCACCAGTCCGATTTTCACCCTGGCGGCCTCTGTGACGCCCGCCAGCACCTGATCCAAGAAGGGGCGGCGGGTGAGTGCCCTGAAGGTTTCCGCGTGCAGCGAATCCAGTGAGACGTTTATCCGGCTGAGGCCTGCATCCTTAAGCGCCTGAGCCTTCTTGGCCAGACCGATCCCGTTGGTCGTCATGGAGATCGGCAATTCGGGGTGATTGTGCCGCAACCGGACAAGGATCTCGACCAGGTCCCGCCGCACAAGGGGCTCACCCCCAGTAAGCCGCAACTCGCGAATGCCCAGTATGTCCACACCGATGCCCACCAGACGCACGATCTCATCGGCCGTCATGATCTGGTTCTTGCTCAGCCACGCCAGGCCCTCTTCCGGCATGCAGTAGGTGCAGCGCAGATTGCACTTGTCCGTGAGGGACAATCGCATATCAGTCGCTCGCCGGCCGTAGCGGTCCGCTAGACCTCCTGCCGGGGACCGGGAGCCGGCAGGCGGCGGACGCATTGAAACACTCATGTCTCGAGGTTACGCCCCTTCCTCGACCATCCTTTGTATATGGTCCGAATCAGACCTATATTTCTTATTAAGAACTTTAGGTCCCCGCACAAGCCCGGCAGGATTTGAACGTCGGATTGGAACAGGTGAGGGAGGATCCCCGTCGCGGCCAGCAATTGCTGTTGGACTTCAACGAGGACGACCACGAGGACTAGGCCACCTTGAACAGCAACCTCTCCCAAGTCCACAGGGTGGTTGCCGTTAGTCGTTCCAATTTTTTACAGCCAGCTGGAAGGGGTAAACGAAACATGGCAGGCGACGAATCGAAGAGTCCCCGGATCGGCAAAGTGGTTACCGCCGTGGTCAGCAACACCGCTATCAGCCTGGACACGGCCCTCGCCGCAGTGGCAGCGGAGGAGTGCGGTGCCGTCGTGAGCTTCAGTGGCGTGGTCCGCAAC
The DNA here is from genome assembly GCF_057840185.1 of Pseudarthrobacter sp. KH_020_B. Taxonomy (NCBI): domain Bacteria; kingdom Bacillati; phylum Actinomycetota; class Actinomycetes; order Micrococcales; family Micrococcaceae; genus Pseudarthrobacter; species Pseudarthrobacter sp. KH_020_B. Next base: position 4,236,937 of record NZ_CM174506.1, on the reverse strand, counting down.
CACGACGGCCGCCGCGGCGTGCTCCGTTTGAACTACAGCGCGCACCCGAGCGCGAATCGTGTGATCGAGGATATTGCTGCCGAGGTTGCTGGAAAGTACGACGGCGTCAGGCTCTGGGCCGCTCACCGTGTAGGCGAGCTGAAGGTCGGGGACGCGGCACTTGTCGCCGCGGTGTCCGCGGCCCACCGCGGCGACGCCTTCGATGCCTGCCGGGACCTCGTGGAAGGTGTGAAATTCCGGCTGCCGATTTGGAAAGAGCAGTTCTTTGAGGACGGAGACGTGGAATGGGTTGGCATCGGAGTTGACGGACAGGCTGATAGATAAACTGCCATCCGGCGCCTCCTTGCTTGGTAGGCGTCACACGGTTCAAAGCGGCGGGACGCAGTGGCTGACAGCCTTCGCATTCCGCGGATGGTCGCGCGGCGTCCCTCTGCCCTGCTTATAGCCAGCGGGACGCCCCGGGGGTCTATGACACCCCGAATCAGTCCGCCGCAGCGGCCACACTGCTCATGAGGTTCACAACCGCTGCCACAGACCTGGTCCCGACGAGCGCCTCCATCGGCGCCTCGGGCACCGATCCTCTTGCTCACCTCAAGACCTATCAGGAGGAGTGATACGGCGGATAGCTAAACGGTATTAGACGTGCAATGGTCCAAGGCATACGGTCATTGTGGCGTGGCTCACGGTATGGGTCCCGGAACTAGGAGACATGGATGAAGTCCGTTTGGTTAGTCATGCTCGTCGTCGTTGCCTATATGGTGGTGCTCGCAGCGACCAGTTACTTCGTCCGCCGCTCTTCCCGGACTTCGGAAAGCCCCCAGTGATGACGCCGAGCCGGGCACAATCTTGCAGGCCAACGCACGCGCGTAGCCGCCGGAGCCCGCGAGCCATGCCCCGCCAGCTCATCCCTGGCATCGGCACCGCGAGCATCGTCGTGGGAGGACGTGCGCGCATCGAGATCAGTACTCAGCGAAGACAAGACTTGGCCTGGAGCGCAACCGGCCAACTGAAGGAGCAAGAAGATGAGTCCGTCAACAGAGCAGGCTTTGCAGGACGCAGCGACGAAGCCCATGACCATCGCCGACGTACCCGTCGGCGCAAGCCTGCGCGGCTGGCTCGACCATCTGCAGGCCTCCGGGCGTCTGTCTCTGACCGAGCCGGGCATTGATCTGCGTTTCGGCGTCGCCGGGGTCGCCAATCGTCTGGACGGTACGAGTGCCTCGATCTTCCCCAGACCCAGCGCACATGTCGTGCCCGTTGTCTCCGGACTGCTGTCCCAGCGGTCTTGGATGGCCGAGGCGGCAGGCGTTGGGCAGGAAGAGCTGATTTCCACCTTCGAGAATGCCTGTCTCAGCCCGGTGCCGTGGATCGAAGTGGCGGACGCGCCCTGCCAGCAAGTCGTCCACCACGATGTCGATCTGGAGAAGCAGCTTCCGATCCCTACACACAACGAGCACGATCACGGGGCCTACATCACAGCCGGGCTGCTCATCGCGCGACGGCCCGACACTGGTGTGCAGAACGTTTCAATCCACCGCCTTCAGGTCAGCGGCCCTGACCGGCTGGGTGCCTTGCTCCTGCCACGACACACACTCTCCTTCTTCCACCAGCAGGAACGAGAGGGCGCGGACCTGGACATCGCCATCGTGGTCGGGGTAGACCCCCTGACCCTTATGGCCTCCCAGGCGATTGTGCCGATTGACCACGACGAGCTCGAGATCTCGGGTGCGCTGCGCGGATCTCCCCTCCCGGTGACCAAGTGCGTCACCAACGACGTGCGCGTCCCCGCCGATGCGGAGTTCGTCCTCGAGGGCCGACTGCTTGCCAATATCCGCGAGCCCGAGGGACCGTTCGGCGAGTTCCCGCAGTACTACGGCGAGCGGGCGGAGCGCCATGTCATCGAGGTGGATGCGCTTACCCACCGGAAGTCGCCCATCTACCACACGATCGTCGGAGGCAGCCTCGAGCATCTCCTGCTCGGAGGGATCCCGCGGGAGGCGTCCTTCCTGTCCCACCTCCGGCGCAGCTTCCCGTGTGTCAAGGACGTCCATCTCTCCCGGGGCGGCACGTGCCGATACCACCTCTACGTGCAGGTCGACCGGCCAAAGGCGGGCGAGGCGAAGAACGTCATCCTCGGAGCACTCGGCATGCACTATGACATCAAACATGTCACCGTTGTCGACACCGATGTCGACGTGCACAACCCTGCTGAGGTGGAATGGGCTGTCGCCACAAGGTTCCAGGCCGATCGTGATCTGCTCGTCGTCCACGGGGCACAGGGCTCCAAGCTGGACCCTTCAACTGACGACGGTTTCGGTTCGAAGATGGGCCTTGATGCTACCGTCCCGGTGGACGCACCCCCGATGAAGTTCACGCGCATCCGCGTGCCGGGACAGGAAGACCTCGATCTCGACCAGATAGTGACGTCTGCCCCCCTCGACTGGGAGGAACGCGTAGGCAATGTCTCATAGGGGGCGGCGGTGGAACTGAGACAGCTCACGTATTTCGCGTGCCTGTACCGCGAGGGGAGCGTTACCCGCGCGGCACAGCGCCTCAATATTGTCCAGCCGGCGTTGTCCATGCAGATCGCGAAACTTGAGAGCGAGCTCGGCCAGACGCTGTTCGAACGGACGCCCAGGGGCATGACGCCCACAGCGGCCGGAGAGCACGCCTTCGAGCTCTTCTCCCCACTGCTGGACCAACTCGTCCGGGCGCGCCAGGAACTTCTGGGAAATCGTCCGGAGATGACGGGCTCGATCCGTGTGGGATTGATCGCATCGGCGGCCAATGCAGCGTTGTCGGACACCTTGGCACACTTCGTGGAACACTATCCGGACGTCCAGATTTACGTGACCACCGGGTTCAGTGGTGAGCTGGTCGAGAAGCTCCGGACGGGTGAGCTCGACTGTGTGGTCATCAACCAGACCTTCGGTCAGGACGACTTCGCCGGCCGTGAAATCCTTGACGAGGAGTTGGTGGTCACTACCGGAGCAAGAACGGCAATGTTGGTCCCGACCCCCGTGCCGCTCCACGCCCTGGCTTCACTCAAACTCGTTCTGCCCTCACGACGCCACGGCCTGCGCCAGGCCATTGAAGATGTACTCCGCGCACACTCAATCGAGGTGCGCCCGCAGCTCGAGATCGATGACACGAGCGTCATCGAGGAACTCATTCAACGGACCAACTGGGTCTCAATCCTTCCCGCCGGCATGGTCAACCGCGGACTCGTGCAGGGGACACTCCGCGTGTACGGACTAGCGGCGCCGGGGGTCTCAAGACGCATGTTGTGTCTGAGCGACCCCAGACATCCAAGCACCCTGGCCGAAACGACGTTTATTGATGTGCTTGCCGGGAAGCTTCGAGCGCTGCAGTTGTCCACTACCGCATTCACCACCGTCCCAATGCAAATACCACCGGAGGATCAAAATGAAGATGCCTGACCTGACCCCCCGCCTGATAGTTGGGATGTCCGGAGCCTCGGGCGCCGCATACGGCGTCCGGCTCCTCGAGCTGCTCCGTGATACCCCAATCGAAACGCATCTCATCGTCAGCAAGGCCGGACGCCTAACGCTGGCCCAGGAGACCGAGCTCCGCATGACTGACCTTGAGGCGCTTGCCGACGTCGTCCACCCAAACCAGGACATCGGGGCGACCATCGCAAGTGGATCGTTCCGCACGATGGGCATGATAGTCGCACCGTGCTCGATCAAGACAATGTCCGAGATCGCCTCGGGAATGACCTCATCGCTACTGGCGCGTGCAGCCGACGTCGTGTTGAAGGAACGCAGAAGGCTGGTCCTGATGGTGCGGGAGACCCCGTTGCACCGCAACCACCTGCGGACGATGGCCGATCTGAGCGAGCTGGGAGCGGTCATCGCTCCGCCCGTGCCTGCGCTCTACACGCGGCCGCAGTCGATCGACGACATAGTCAACCACACCGTGGGCCGCGTCCTGGACCTCTTTGAGATTGAGTCCGGTCTGGTGAAGCGGTGGGACGGAGTCACGAACGAGCGCACGAGACAATGACAGCAAACCCAGTGGGACCTGGGCTGGCGCAATCTTCCTTTTCGGTGTTCCTCGACTCAGATCCACAAGACATAACCTAGGACAGCAAGCAGGCCGAGGACAAAGCAGGCAATGAGTGCCGTTTGGCCCATGTTTCCAGACTCTTGGGCTCCAGGCCCATAGCGATCACGGGTACCAAGGTCCCCAGAAGGGACAGAATACCGAGAACCCATATCGCTGAAACCACTCCAGAGGATTGCCCACCCGAAGCAATCCGTCCGTCAACCGATCGCGTTCAGCAGAGACACTCCCTGATGGGACGGTCAGGGCGCCGACCAAGAACAGAATCAACAACAGGACAATTCATGACAAGAATGCTAATTATCGGACCTCCGGGTTCCGGCAAGGGTACGCAGGCGGAACGCATTTCCGGGCGCCTGGGCGTCGTTGCGATCTCCACCGGCGACATCTTCCGCGCGAACGTCAAGGGTGAGACGCCGCTGGGCGTCGAGGCCAAGAAGTACCTGGACGCGGGAGACTTTGTTCCGGACAGTGTGACCAACAAGATGGTCGGCGACCGGCTCAGCGAGGGCGATGTCGAGGGCGGCTTTCTTCTTGACGGCTACCCGCGCACCACGGCGCAGGTTGACTACCTGGACGAGATTCTGGCCGATGGTGACCAGAAGCTCGACGTCGTCCTGCAGCTGACCGCGGACGATGAGGAGCTTGTTGCGCGCCTCCTGGGCCGTGCGAAGGAAACCGGCCGCAGCGACGACAATGAGGCCGTCATCCGTCACCGCCTGGATCTTTACCACGAGCAGACCGAGGCCGTTGTGGCCAAGTACGCCGAGCGTCGGATCCTCACCAAGGTGGACGGCATTGGCGGCATTGACGAGGTCACCGACCGCGCCATGGTTGCCATTGGCGCGCGCGACCTGTTTGACGCGATCTTTGATGGATGCTGCTGATTGCGCGCGCTCAAGGGTAGTACCTGCGCAGGTTCAGGGCGGACCGGGAGACTATAATGTCCGCACCACGAGGAGGACTCGCGGCACGGGCAAACTGCGTCAATGCAATATTCCCTGCTCTGCTAGTGACCCGGCGTAATCGAGCCCTGCCACTGGCGCTGGTTTCGTTCAGGGGAATTAGCCGTGGGGCGCCCTGGGTTGGTAAGCGCTGGGTCTGCCGATGACCGTTGTGTGGGCTGGTTTAGGTGGGTGGAGGGCTGCGCGTGCGAAGGCCTGGCCTCGCTGCGAGCCCTAAACCCATGGCAATCCCGGAGCGGGGAATCACCGGCGGGCGGCGGTATCAAAGTCCGTCTGTCCGGTCTCAGTTAAGTTGGTAACGCCGACCTGGGGTTTTGCCAGGTTCAGTGAGACAGATCCCGCGCCAACCGTCTCACTTGAGTTGGCAGTTCCGTATTATTCTCGGACTGTGCCAGCGGTGCTGATGCTCTCATTTCCCTGATTTCTGGCACCGTGCGTACCGGCTTATACCCGGTGTCGGTTGGGGTGTGATGGCCCCGTGGTTAGTCGTGGTTCCAGACTTTGATGGAGGACAGCAGCAGGAGCAGGACCAGCAAGGGGATGAGGACCAGGTTCGGTACCAGGCCCTGGAGCAGGCCGCCGAGGACGGTTCCGGTGATGGAGCCGAGCGTCATGGTGATGACGAAGGGCTTGCTTTGCCCGAGCACGGCGAAGCTCTTGTCACGGCTGAAGCGGGCGAACGCGACGAGCATGGTGGGCAGTGACACGGCCAGGGAGAGGCTGCCGGCGATCTTGATGTCGGTGCCGTAGAGCAGCACAATCGTGGGGATCAGCAGCTCGCAGCCGGCGACTCCCATCAGTGCGGCCACGGCCCCGATGAGGATCCCGGCTGCGAGGCCGAGCACCGTCCGGGGAGCGGGATCTAGCGTTAGGGGATCGATCGCGAAGACATGGGTGACGAACAGCAGCACCGCGATCAGGACCAGCAGGACGGCGCTGACGGGAAGAGCGTTTTGGATTTGAGTTTGGTGGCCCAGTGGGCGCCGATCCAGGCGCCGAGGAGGCTTCCTGCGAGCAGGTTCAGCACGATGTACCAGTGCGGGGAGAGTTCGCTGGGCGGGACGGCGAAGAGCCTGGCGGGCAGGGCCGTGATGACGACGATCAGGCTCATGGCTTTGTTCATGATGATGGCCTGCAGCGCGGCAAGGCCGAACACCCCGATCAGCAGGGGGAAGCCGGAACTCGGCGCCGCCCAGGCCGACCATGCCGCCCAAGACACCGATGATCGCGCCCGCGAGGAAGACCAGCGGGAGGGACTGCTGTCGTGGGAACTCTGTTCGCGGTCTCCCCCTACGTGGTGCGGGCGCCGGTTAGGTAGCGCGCAGGTTATCGGGCAGCGCTGGGCGGCACTCGTGATGGCCGTGTCGACCGACCTGAGAGTGCAGCAGCCCATCCCGTTGACGGCCGGCATCTAAACCTGAGAATCTGTCCAGACGGCACTCGCACAGCCGATCCTTCGAGGAGGTTCCATGATGACCGTCGTCAGCACCATGCAGCTCCGTTCCGACTCAGCGGAAGAGTGGGACCAACTGATCCGAGAACGCTTCAGATCAGCCCACGACAGGGAGGGCTGGATCTCCGGTCAGTTGCTCTCCCCTGCTGACGCACCCGACACTCGGGTCATCATCGGGACCTGGAGAAGCCAACGGGACTGGGAGGGTTGGCACGAGGATCCCGCCTTTCTCTCCACACGCGCAAGGCTCGACGAGCTACAGCAGGTAGGCCACCGGACTGTCTGGTACGACGTCATCGAGGACGCGCAGGCCAACGCCCACTAGTCCCGGCCAAGCTGGTCTTGTCCGCGGTCAAACTGCCTGCTTTGTCGACCACGTACACCTTCGATACACCTGCACAACTGGCAACCTTGATAGGGCTTAGCGTCGGCCCCGGCTTCGGTCGGGATGCTCATCCTTCGGAACCGTCACAGTCCCGCCCACCCTCTGCCGGTGGTGCAACTCTAGCCGCCTCCGCTTCGGATTTGCGGGAGGGCAGCCTCGTTAGCGGCTGTCGGTCTGATCTCGGTTGTACCGCCAGCCGGAAGTCCGTCACCGCCGGTACGATTTTCGATCGCACCCGGACACCGTTGACGGTGTGGTTCACCGCGTGTTGGCTGTTCGCAACGGCGAAGAACGGAATATCGGCATTGAGCCTGCAGCGGACAATGCAGATCGGGTCATACCAGAGCGCATGGGCGATGTTGCACCGGTTCCGGTCGGTGCTGGCGCCGTCGGGCAGGGCGCCCCTGTCCGGCATGGTCGAGGTCGATGAGACATTCATCGGAGGCCAGGAGCCCGGCCTGCCGTGCGGGCCCGGGGGAAGAAAGTGCTCGTCGGGGTCGCCATCGAGGTTATGGAGCCGAAGGGGTTCGGCCGGTGTCGCCTGGCCATCCTTGACGACGCGTCCGCAGCATCGCTGCACCCGTTCGTGTCCGGCCAGATCGCTCCTGGATCCACGGTGATCACCGACGGGTGGAACGGGTACCTGGGCATCGAAAAGCTGGGCTACGTCCATGAGCCGCGCAGTCAGCGAGCCGACGCCGCCTGAGGAGAGGACCCTGGCAAGTTGCTTCCCGGGGTTCACCGGATCGCCGCGCTGGCCAACGCTGGCTGTTGGGGACCCATCAAGGGGCGGTGAGCCCCGAACATCTGGCCGGTTACCTCGATGAGTTCGTCTTCCGGTTCAACCGCGGCACCTCACAAAGTCGCGGGCTGTTGTTCTACAGAGTTCTCCAGCTCGCGGTACACCACGGCCCCGTGCGGTACCGGGAACTGATCGAGAATCCACGGCCGCTGAAGGATCTCCCCAAACCGCCTGCCGCGGCGGGGCATCCACGCAGTCTTGAACGTCCCCGGGCAGACCGCCCCTGGCGCAATTCCCGCATGGACAGCTCCGGTTAAATGGATAGCCCAGACCTTTCTTATAGCCCCTAGTTGAGCAAGAATCGGGGTTGCTGGTCTGCCGGCCCCCGGCATGATTTCCTCCCCCTGTTGCTCAGGATCTGGGGGTGCTGTCACCGGGAACCTGTGGGTAGTGATTGATCGCTGATAGTGCCTCTGTGTCAACAGGTGGAGGTTGTGGGTCGGCGTGCGTCCTTGACCATGATCCGGTAGATGAGTTTGCAGAGCCGGCGCTTGAGCGCCGTCGGGCCTCGCGGGGCGTTTTGCCTTCGCTGATTTTCCTGGCGTAATAGTCCCGGCCCGGGCCGCCGTGCTGGGAGTGTCCGTTTAACGGTGGATCAGCCGGCAGGAAGACCCTCACGGACCCGAGGCCGCCCGCTAAGCGCGGATTGGATGTGCGGCAAAGGGCCCGAAACCGCCAATCTGGTCATGAAGAACCGCCGTGCTCGGACACCGGACGGCGCTAGGAAAGCGATGCCGTTCTTGTTTGCTGGATGATGGTCGCGGTGGAGAGGATGTGCTTTTCCATCTCGCTTTTGGCACTCTCGGCGTCGCCGGCATCCAGCGCGCTGATGATGCGGGCATGGTCCTCGTTGCGTTCAGCAACGGCCGACCCAAATGGCTGCGGAGCGCCTGTGGTGTTGATCAGGAAATCGCTGAGGTCCCACATCCTGCGGCTCATATTGGTCATAACTCGTGAGGAGGCCATCCGGTGGATGATTTCGTGGAAGTTCCGGTTTTGGATGCGGTACTGACGGGCGCGAATGGCCGGGTCGGGTTCGCTGTTCAGACGGTCCATTCTGCGGGCCGCGAGGTACAGCTCGTCCAGGTCTTCGTCCGTGCGCCGCTGGGCAGCAGCGGCCGCAATGACGGATTCGAATCCGGCGAACATCCGGAAAAAGTCCTCAACCTCTTCCAGGGAGTATGTAGTTACGACGCATCCGATTTGCGGGTAGATCTCGACCAGTCCGTCGGCGGACAGCAGGCGCAGTGCCTCCATGACGGGTTGCTTGCTCACGCCGAATTCTGCCCGGATGGACTCCACGGAGAGCTTTGTCCCGGCCGGATATTCGCCGTCGAGGAGGCGGAACTGAATGGCTTCGTAGATGCGGCCAAGCAGCCGGCCGCCGGTGCCTGTAGAGCGTTGATTCAGGGGGGACTGTTCCGGTGCCATGTATCCAGTATCGCGCATCGAAGTCCTTTCGTCCTGAAGTGACAGGCTAGCATGCGGGTTTTCGGCGAATGGGTCTTCAGTAGCGGATGTGCGCGACAGAACCAATGCTGAGGCATGGCTCTACGGGCACCCGCTGCTCAGACGGTCTGCGGAGTTGAGGCACCGATGATGTCTTCGGTCCTGGCTGTCTCTGCCAGCAGACCAAGGGATTCGATGCTCACCTGGTGGGCTTCCGGTGTGGCGGCGAAGCAGGCGTCCTCGACGATGATGACCCGGTAGCCGGCGGCTGTGGAGACGCGGACCGAGCTTTCGACCGATGCGTTGGTCGCGACGCCGAACACCACGGTGTCGATTCCGCGGTACTCCAGGATTGCGACGAGCCCGGGAGACGAAGCCGCCGACGCGCTGGTGGTGATGATCAGGTCGTTGGCTGTAGGGCCAGTTCTGTGACAATTTCGGCCAGGGCGCTACCTTCCTTCAGGCAGCCAGCCTGCTCGACAACATTCAGCAGGGTGAGTTCGCGTTGAGGTCGCTGAAATCAGGTTTGACCGTGAACCGGGTGGAGATCACTGTCATTCCGGATTCCCTGGCGGAATCCAGCAGGCGGCCGATCTTGCTGATGGTGTTCCTGCTGACGCCTTGGTGGTGGAAAAACGGGGTGAACGCTCCGTCGCCGGAGACGACGTCTCCCCGGTAGAGGATGGCTATGACCGCCGTGCGTTCTGGGTTTAGTTCCATTTCTGGTCTTCCGTTCCTAGGTGCGTGGGTCGGTTGTGGTTTGACGGTTCCGCAGGTTTGCACCGTGACGGCCCGAGGCCGGTCTCCTTTTTCTGGAAAGGGGGCCGGCCTTCTGGCATTTTGGCGGTAGGAAACCTGAAAGGGCTCCTACGGGCCGCGGTTCGGTGCTGCAGGTTCGATCCCGGGGCACCGTCCCCGGGTATTCAGGCGATTTGGGCCCGGTAACTGAAGAGTTTGAGCAGGTTGTGGCATCCGGCCATCAGCTTCCACTCCCCGGATGCTTTCTCCAGTCCGCGCAACAGCACGTGCTTGCCCTGCCGGGTGTTGATCTGTCCGAAGACCGGTTCCACGATGGCTTTGCGCCGGGCGTAGACCGCCCGGCCCTTCTTCGTTTTCAGTTTCCGGGCCATCCGTTCGACCGGTGTCGCGTCCGCCGGGATCCTGCCCCTGGGCGATTCCGGGACGGGACGTCCGTGTTTCATCCGCCTTGTGGAGATGAAGAACTCGGTGGCGTCAGCGGCTTCGAGTTCCTTGACGTGGTCCAGGTTGCCTGCCGAGCAGTACCCGGCATCGGCGCTCCACTTCCGGGGCATGGCCTTCAGGGTGTCCTGCGTGTTCTTGACCATCGGGGCCAGTTGCTGCACGTCCACCGCGGTGTTGTTCAGTTCGGTGGCGACGATGACCTGGTGATCGGCATCAACGACGCCCTGGCCGTTGTAGCAGTAGTGGTACGAACCGTCGGCGGTCTTCATGATCCTCGCGTCCGGGTCGGTGAAGTTGCGTTGGGCCGTGGGCTTGGGGATCGCCGCCGACGCGGCGGCATCGCCCTTGCCGGAGGCATCCTCGTCGTCGTCCCCGCGGGCCCGGGCCTTCTCTTCGGCCTCACGGCGGGCCTTGTCCGCGGCTTCGGCTTCGATGGACGCCCGGGCGGTCTTCATGGCCTGGGCGCGCCGGGCCCGGTTGGCCAGTTCGGCGGGCAGTTCATCGCCGCGTTTGCCCGGACCGAAGCGGGCGTCCTCGGCCGCGTCCACGGTCTTCGCCTCCGCCATCAGGTCGCTGATCTCATCGGCCAGGACCTTCTGTTTCTCCGTCAGGCGGGAATAGCTCATAGCCTTGTGCCGCGAGGCGTTGGCCCGCACCTTCGTGCCGTCCAGTGCGACATGGCCCAACGAGACCATGCCCGCGGCCCGGCAGAGTTCCAGCGCCTGGAGGAACACGTTGGCCAGCGCCGCGAGGTGGCGTTCGCGGAACCGTCCGACCGAGCGGAAATCCGGGGCCTGCTGGGCACACAACCAACGGAACGCGACCACGTCCGTGCAGGCCCGCTCCAGTTCCCGCGAAGAACGCACCCCCACGCAATACCCATAAAGCAGGATCCGCAGCATCAGTCGCGGATCATGCGGCGGCTGGCCCTTGGCCTTGGCGTAGGAAGCATAGAACCGGGCCAGATCCAGTTCACCGTCGACGAGTTCGCCAATGAACCGGGCCAGATGTCCCTGGGGCAACCATTCCTCCAGCGACGGCGGGACCAGCATCACCGCATCGGGCTCGAACGCCTTGAAGCGTTTGTTGATCCCGCCGTTGGCATCCATGGGCACATCGGTGGCCTGCTCGACCCGCTCCACCAGCGACTCGCCGAACAAACCATCCTGCGCGGAAGAACCGGTATCCATGCCCCCGATTCTCCCAGCCACCCCTACCCGGGCCCGGTTAATCCGCCGGCGTTTTAAAGAAACCGGGCCGATCACTACTGACCCACGCTCCTAGTGGGAGGTCCGTGGCCGCGGACCATACGGTCCGCGGCCAGCTGGACATTTGATGTCGCGCTCAACCCACGTTCGGGACCCGAGTCTGATCCCTGCCCGGCGCCTCATCACCCTCTACTCGCTGCAGCTACACTGACAACAATTCGGTCGTCAGCCACTCGGTAACAGTCTGCGACGATGAGACTTCGGCCAGGAGCCCAAGAGTTTCGACGGTCGCTGCGTGTGCGGCGTCGGTTGCCGCTGAGCAGGCGTCTTCCACAAGAATTACCCGGTACCCGAGGTTAGACGCGTGCCGTGCCGTGTCCTCAACGGACAGGTTGGTCGCCACTCCGAAAATCAGGATCGTGTTGATGCCCTTGCCCCGCAGAATCGTGTCCAGCGGGCTGTCCGCGAATCCGCTCACCCTCCCGTTGGTGATAGTGAGGTCACCATCTTGCGGACTGACCGAATCCACAATCTCGGTCTGCCACGTGCCGTTCACGAGACAACCCTGCGCCGCGACAATTGAAAGTAGCGGGTTGTTCGCGATCAACTGCTGGTGCCCTGGGTCAAACCCGACGCGGGTGTAGACGACAGTGGCGCCCGATGTGCGCGCTGCGTCGAGCACCGTCTGTGCCTTGGCAAGTACGTTGCGAGCGGCCACTTGCCTGGCGAAGAACCCGCCGAAGGCGCCGTCGGGGGTGACGACATCATTCAAAAGATGTACGGCTATTACCGCCGTGGTGGTCGGGTTGAGTGACATGTGCGTTGTCCTTAAGAAGTTTCGGGTTACAAATAGGTTGCGGTACTGCGATGGCTGAGGCCGCGCGGATCGACGGTTCGCAATGGGCCCTGGTGGCGAAGCCGGCGACAGGTCTAGAAGGAGGGAGCCGACACGTCCCCCACCAGCCATGGTTGTTCAGCGTCGGCTCCCCCCCCTTGCGGCTAGACCAGTTGGAGAGCGCCTTCGGAAGTCGACTCAATCTCCGCACCGTCGGGCAGCGCTTGGGAGTGCGAGAAAAGGAATCCGTCGTATCCGTCCGTCAGCGCCGCTGACAGCCGGCGGCTGTACTCCTTGAAGCCGCCCAAGTAGATCAGGCTTACGACTGGCTTTCCGGGGATGTTGGCACCCATGTACCAGCTCTTGGCTTCCGGGAAGAGCGTGGCATTGGCCACATCGGAGACGTGTTCGACCCACTCGCTTTCCGCCGTGGTGGTCGGTTCGATTGCGGACGCATTACGACTGCGGAGATACTCGAGTGTCTGCCCTACCCACTGAAGCTGGTATTCGACAAGAAGGATCGGTGTGAAGGTTGCTCCGGGGCTGCCAGGTCCATCGATGATGAACATGTTAGGGAATCCTGCCGACATGATTCCCGTGTGGGTGCGCGGGCCCTCACCCCAGTGATCCTTTAGCGTTTTGCCGCCGCGACCGCGGATGTCGATCCGGTCCATAGCGCCGGTGACGGCGTCGTACCCGGTCGCGAGAATAATCGTGTCGACCTCATACTCCATCTCACCTACTTGAACGCTATTGGCAGTCATCCGGGTGATCGGTGTTTCCTTAACATCGACAAGTGTGATGTCGTAGTTGTCGTAGGCCTCGTAGTAGTTGTCGTCGCAGATGAGACGTTTGGTCATGATGGGAAAATCCCGAGGGATCAGCTTTTCAGCCAATGCCGGGTCTTTTATGCGTTCAAGGGTCTTTTCCCGGAAAAAGTCTGCGAGCGTATCGTTCATTTCTTTGCTCGTGTAGAGATCGAAGAAGCTGTGGTTGAAGCTCAAGCCTCCGTTCTTCCACCGGGTTTCGTAGTCAAGCCGGCGTTCCTCCGGGCTGGCATCTACTGCCAGTTTCTCGGCTGGTTTTCCCATTCCACCGTTCAGGGCGATGAATCCTCCGAAAGCTTCCCGCTGCCGGCGGCGCCACTCGTCGTAGTTTTCTCGAACGCTCTTGAGGAATACCGGATCCATCGGGCGGTTTCGCAAGGGAACAATGTAAGGCGCCGTGCGTTGGAAGACCACGGTCCTGGTCGCCTGTTTTGCGATGATGGGGATCATCTGAATTCCTGATGATCCGGTGCCGATGACAGCCACGGTTCGACCGGTAAAGTCGACCTCTTCGTGGGGCCAATGTCCTGAATGGTAAACGTCACCGTGGAACTCGTCGATGCCATCGAATGACGGCTTGTTGGGAGCGGAGACGAAACCAGTTGCCATAACGGTGAACTTGGATCGAAATACTTCGCCGGTGCTCATCGTCGAGACCCAGGTGTTGGTAGCTTCGTCGTAGATCTGAGAGTTCACACGGGTCTCAAGCTGAATGTCCGGGCGAAGGTTGAATCTGTCTGCAACGTGATTGAGATAGCGGAGCAGTTCGGGCTGTGCGGCGTAGCGCTCGCTCCAGTCCCAGTCCTGCTGCAGTTCTTTGTCGAACGAATAGGAATACTCGACGCTTTCAAGATCAACGCGGGCGCCCGGGTAGCGGTTCCAATACCATGTCCCCCCGACGCCTCCGGCGCTGTCGAAGATCCTGCACGAGAATCCGAGCCCGCGTAGATGATGCAGCGCGTACAACCCGGCGACGCCTGCACCGACGATGACAACGTCGACCGAATTTTCTGCCATCGGCTGCCCAGCAGGACGTTGCTGACCAATAGGTGTGGAACTCATATTTGTGATCTCTTTCGTTGAAGGTGCATTTACGCGCCGGACAATCTGCGGACAATGCAGGGATCTGTGAAGAGCCGTCATCAGCATGGCGCCGGCCGGCCTTACCGTGGACCTCGAGTTGGATCTGTTGCTGCTTGTCACACTTACTCGCTCGGCAGCACTGAAGGGGTGTGTGTATCACCAGCTTTGTCCTCATCGACGCGACTAATGAAAACACGGAAAAACGAGAAACTAGCATGCTAGCGGGGGAGCTGAAATGATCCTACGCCCGCTTCAGATGTGACGCAAGTCATTTTTGGATTGGCCGGTCTCTACAAAATCGCAGCCCGCCAGGCGGTCCCAAGCTCATCGTTGTGCTCCTTGCATTCTGGAATCGGGGAGGTACGGCCCGGATGCCCCTGGCGACACTCGTCGGCGCTGGCCCATACGTGACCTAAGCCACTGTTACGTGAGCAACATTACATGCAAGGTTACAAGCATGCTAGACCACCCCTTTGCACCCCAAAAAGCTTTACATTCGCACTAGCATGCTAGTAGGCTTCCCGGGAGTGATCGGCCTCACGCTTGGTGGAAGCGTGGAGCCCCGCCACTAGCTGGCCGGAGAATGTGCTCCGGCGGGCACGGACGGATGATGCCGTCCCGGAACTTTGGACTTAGAAGGTGTGATGGAAACTCAGTTGGATTTCGACACGGATGTGCTCGTTGTGGGTACCGGACCGACCGGAGCCACGGCCGCTTTGGCGCTGGCTACCCACGGCGTGCGTGTCCACATGCTCTCGCGGTGGAACTGGCTGGCCAATACTCCACGTGCGCACATCACCAACCAGCGTGCCGTGGAAGTACTCCGGGATCTGGGGGTGGAGGAGGAGGCCGCAAAGTACGCGGTGCCCTGGGGGGAAATGGGTGACACGCTGTTCACCACCAGCCTTGCGGGCCAGGAAATAGCCCGGCTCCGCACCTGGGGGACCGGGGACGAGCGGCACGGGGATTACCTGAAAGCCAGCCCGTGCACCATGCTCGACGTTCCGCAGCCGCTGATGGAACCGATCCTGCTTAAGAACGCCGGCGAACGCGGCGCACAGGTCACCTTCAACACCGAATACCTCTCCCACGTCCAGGACAGCGACGGAGTGACCGTCACGTTCCGGAACCACGTGACGGGTACCGACTACACGCTGCGGGCACGCTACCTGATCGGCGCCGACGGCGCCCGGTCCCAGATCGCCGAAGACATCGGCCTGCCGTTCGAAGGCCAGCTGGCCCGCGCCGCCACCGCCTACGTTCTCTTCAAGGCGGACCTGGGCAAGTATGTCGCCCACCGCCCCAGCATCCTGCACTGGATCATGAACCCGGTCGCCGGCTTCGGCGAAATCGGCATGGGCCTGCTCCGTGCCGTGCGACCGTGGGACGAGTGGATCGCCGGCTGGGGATTCAACATGGCCGACGGCGAACCCGACCTCTCCGAAGAGACCGTGCTGGCGAAAATCCGCACCCTCGTGGGCGACCCGGATCTTGACGTCGATGTCCAGACCACGTCCACCTGGTATGTGAACCAGCAGCATGCCAACCACTTCTCGGTTGGACGGGTCTTCTGCGGAGGAGACGCCGTGCATCGTCATCCGCCGAGCAGCGGCCTGGGCTCCAACACGTGCATGCAGGACGCCTTCAACCTCGCGTGGAAACTCGCCTACGTCATCAAGGGCTACGCCGCTGAAAGCCTGCTGGACTCCTACACCCTCGAACGCGCGCCCGTCGGCCGGCAGATCGTCGCCCGCGCCAACCAGTCCCGCAAGGACTACGGCCCCCTGAACGAGACCTTCCGCGTCCCGGGCCAGGAGCACAGCATCGAGGCCGGGCTGGCACGGCTGCACGCGCCGACCCCGGAAGGCGTGGAACTGCGCCAGAAACTGCAGGAAGCCCTGGAACTGAAGAACTACGAATTCAACGCCCACGGAGTGGAGCTCAACCAGCGCTACGAATCCGCCGCGGTCATCCCCGACCCGGCGACGGGGGAGGAGCAGTGGGCAAAAGACCCGCAGCTCTACGTCCAGCCGACCACCCGGCCGGGCGCGAAAATCCCGCACGCCTGGCTCGTGGACCGCAACGGTAACCGCACCTCCACCCTGGACGTCACCGGCCACGGCAAATTCAGCCTCGTCACCGGACTCGCCGGCAGGGCCTGGGAAGCGGCAGCCGCGGAGCTGGACGAGCCCTTCCTGCGCACCGTCGTGGTCGGCGAAAAGGGTGCAGAAGACCCCTACGGCGCCTGGTGCAAGGTCCGCGACATCCACGAAGCCGGCGCCCTGCTCGTCCGCCCCGACGGCTACATCGCCTGGCGCCAAAGCGCCCCCGTGTGGGACGTCGAGACAGCCCGCGCCGAACTGCGCTCCGCCCTGGACGCCATGCTCGGCCACACCGAACAGACCACCCCCGAAAACGTAGGAGAAACCCGTGAATTCACACCCGTACACTAGCGTCTGGTCCGACCTCAACCAGGTCGAATTCAGCCAGGGCTTCCTCCAGGCCGGCCCCTACCGCACCCGCTACCTGCACGCCGGCGACAGCTCAAAGCCCACCCTGCTGATGCTCCACGGCATCACCGGCCACGCCGAAGCCTACGTCCGCAACCTCAAAGCCCACGCCGAACACTTCAACGTCTACGCCATCGACTTCATCGGCCACGGCTACAGCAGCAAACCCGAACACCCACTGGAAATCAAGCACTACATCGACCAGGTCAACCACTTCCTCGATGCCATCGGTGTCGAAAAGGCCTACTTCACCGGCGAATCCCTCGGCGGCTGGGTCACGGCACGCTTCGCTATCGACCATCCCGAACGGGTCGAACGCATCGTCCTGAACACCATGGGCGGCACGATGGCCAACCCCGTCGTGATGGAACGGCTCTACACGCTGTCCATGGAAGCGGCGAAAGACCCGTCCTGGGAGCGCGTGAAAACACGGCTCGAATGGCTCATGGCGGACCCCGCCATGGTGACCGATGACCTGATCCGCACCCGCCAGGCCATCTTCCAGCAGCCCGACTGGCTGCGCGCCTGCGAAGCCAACATGGCACTGCAGGACCCGGAAACCCGCCGGCGGAATATGCTCACCGACGATGACCTGCGCTCCATCCAGGCACCCGCTCTCGTCGTCTGGACCACCAAGGATCCCTCCGGCCCGGTGGACGAAGGCCGCCGCATCGCCGGCCTCATCCCCGACGGCCGCCTCGCCGTCATCGAAAACGCCGGCCACTGGCCCCAGTACGAACAGGCCGAGATCTTCAACAAAATCCACCTGGACTTCCTTCTCGGCCTCGACGCCGGTGCCGGCACGGAACTGACCCCCGAACACGCGAACGGCTAGGAGACCGCCATGACCGTTGCACTGCTTGCCATGTCCCACAGCCCGCTGCTTGAACACGGCGATCCCGGACCCGAAATCAAGGCCGAGGTCGAGGCCGCCTTCGTCGCAGCCCGCAGCTTCGTCCACGACTACGACCCGGACCTGATCATCAACCTCGGCCCGGACCACTACAACGGCTTCTTCTACCAACTCATGCCGCCGTTCTGCATCGGCTACGACGCCGTCAGCATCGGCGACTACGGAAGCCAGGCCGGAGCGCTGAACGTCCCGAAAGACATCGCGGAAGGCTTGGCCCAGTCCGTGATCGACCGCGGAATCGACATCGCCATCTCCCTGAAGATGGAGGTCGACCACGGCGCCGTCCAGCCCATGGAACTCATGTACGGCGACATCACCGCCAAGCCCTTCGTGCCGGTCTTCATCAACTCCGTCGCGCCGCCGTTCACCCCGCTCAAACGCGTCCGTCTCCTCGGCGAAGCCATCGGCGAATACCTGAAGACACTGGACCAGAAGGTCCTGCTCATCGCCTCCGGAGGCCTCTCGCACGACCCGCCGGTACCCAGGCTGGCAACCGCCACCGAAGCGCAACGCCGGATGCTGATCGGCGCCAACCGCCACGCCACGGCGGAGGCACGCGCCGCCCGGCAACAACGGGTGTTCGACACCGCCGACGCCTTCGCCCGCGGAGAGGCAGACATCCAGGACCTTGCCCCGGAATGGGACCAGCAGCTGATGAAGATCCTTGCCTCCGGGGACCTGTCGCCCCTCGACGCATGGACACCGCAGGAAATGACCGAGATCGCGGGCAACTCCTCGCACGAGGTGCGCAGCTGGATTGCCGCCTACGCGGCCCTGGGCGCCTGCGGGGACTACACCGTCCAATACAGCTACTACCGCCCGATCCGCGAATACATCGCAGGCTTCGGCGTCACTACTGCGACCCTCGACAGCTGAAACATCCCGCATCAAAGATTTATCCTGCTACATGCTAGCTGTTTTCCTCCCTCACCTTCTCGCCACAGTCTTTGACTGCACGACAGAGAGCGACGTAATGACACACCACCCCACTGCCGCCAACGACGGCGGAGCCGTCTCGATCGGCAAACCTCCGGCCACGCTCAGGAGCGTGGCGAACACTCTCTTGGGCGCACTGAAGACAGGCCGGCCGTGCGGGCCCGTCCGTGATCTCCTGGAGGGCGATCTGGATTCGGCCTACGCCGTGCAGGAAATCATCATCCAGAGCCAGGTGAGCATCCGGAACCGGCGCGTCGGCCGCAAGGTCGGGCTGACCGCTCCGGCCGTCCAGCGCCAGCTCGGCGTGGACCAGCCCGACTTCGGCGTCCTGCTCGCCGACATGCAGCGGGGAGAGGACGAGCACATCCCGCACTCGGCGCTGATCCAGCCGCGCGTCGAAGCGGAAATCGCGTTTATTATGGGACGCGACGTCGAGGCGACCGACCGTGACTCAGTCGTGGCCGCCGTGGACTACGTCGCCCCGGCTCTGGAAATTGTGGACAGCCGCATCGCCGGATGGGACATCGGCATCGTCGACACGGTCGCCGACAACGCCTCCAGCGCCTACTTCGTCCTGGGCAACGGCAAGGCGACACTCAACGGCTACGTCCCGGCCGGGGCGGAAATGGTCATGACCATCAACGGAAACCAGGTATCCGCGGGAACAGGGGCAGACTGCCTCGGCGACCCAGTCAACGCCCTGGTCTGGGTCGCGGAAACCGCTGCGGCCCTGGGCAGGCCCCTCCGCGCCGGGGAGATCATTCTCTCCGGCGCCCTCGGCCTCATGGCCCCCCTCAACGCCGGAGACATCGTCGAAGCCCGCATCGGCGGACTGGGTACCGTCACCGCAACAGTTACTAAGGAACTCTCATGAGCGCAAAAGCAGCCATCATCGGCTCAGGAAACATCGGCACGGACCTCATGTTCAAGATCATGCGGCTCACCGACAAGCTGGACATGGGCATCATGGTCGGCATCGACCCCGCCTCCGACGGCCTTGCCCGGGCCGCCCGGCTCGGCATCGCCACCACGGCCGAAGGAGTCGAAGGCCTGGTCGGCATGCCCGAATTCGAGCACATCGAAGTCATCTTCGACGCCACCTCCGCCGGCGCCCACCGGCACAACGCGGCAGTGCTGGCCCCCTACGGGAAAAAACTGGTCGACCTCACCCCGGCCGCCATCGGGCCCTACGTTGTGCCCTCCGTGAACCTCGAGCAGCATCTGGACGCCGGCAACGTCAACATGGTCACCTGCGGCGGGCAGGCCACCATCCCGGTCATCGCCGCCATTAACAGCGAGGCACCCGTCCACTATGGCGAAATCGTCGCCTCCATCTCCTCCAAGTCCGCCGGCCCCGGGACGCGCGTCAACATCGACGAATTCACCGAAACCACCTCCGACGCCATCGTCGCCGTCGGCGGGGCGGCCAGCGGCAAGGCCATCATCGTCCTGAACCCGGCAGAACCGCCGATGATCATGCGCGACACCGTCCTGTGCCTGGTGGACCGGCTCACCGACGCCGAACAGGACCGCGTCGCCGCCGCCGTGCGGGACCGGGTCACCGAAGTCGCCGGCTACGTCCCCGGCTACCGGCTCAAGCAGGCCGTGCAGTTCCAGAACGAAGGGACCGAAGTCAGCGGACTCATACCCGAAGGCCGTGGAACAGGGGAATACACCAGGGTCAGCGTCTTCCTCGAAGTCGAAGGAGCCGCACACTACCTCCCGGAGTACGCCGGAAACCTGGACATCATGACCTCCGCCGCGCTCCGCGTCGCCGAACGGCTGGTCACCACCAAACAGGAAGTAGCATCATGAGCCAGACACCCACCCGCGTCTACATCCAGGACGTCACCCTGCGCGACGGCATGCACGCCGTCCGCCACCGCCTCAGCCCCGAGAACGTCGCCAGGATCGCCGCGGCACTGGACGCCGCCGGCGTCGACGCCATCGAAATCGCCCACGGCGACGGGCTCGCCGGCAGCAGCCTCACCTACGGCCCCGGAAGCCACACCGACTGGGAATGGATAGAGGCGGCCGCCTCGGTCGTCAAAAACGCCCGGCTCACGACGCTGCTGCTGCCCGGCATCGGCACGCTGAAAGAACTCCGCCAGGCCTACGACCTGGGAGTCCGCTCCGTCCGGGTCGCCACCCACTGCACCGAAGCGGACGTCTCGGCCCAGCACATCGCCTACGCCCGCGAACTGGGCATGGACGTCTCCGGATTCCTCATGATGTCCCACATGTCCGAGCCCCAAAAGCTCGCCGCCCAGGCCAAACTCATGGAATCCTACGGCGCCCACTGCGTCTACGTCACCGACTCCGGCGGCGGCCTGACCATGGACGGGGTCCGCCAGCGGGTCCGTGCCTACCGCGAGGTCTTGAACCCGGAAACTGAGATCGGCATCCACGCCCACCAGAACCTCTCCCTGGCCGTCGCCAACTCCGTCGTAGCCGTCGAAGAAGGCGCGTACCGCGTGGACGCCTCCCTCGCCGGCCACGGGGCCGGAGCAGGCAACACCCCGGTGGAACCGTTCGTCTCCGTCGCCACCCTGCACGGCTGGCAGCACAACGCCGGCCTCTTCGCCCTCCAGGACGCCGCCGAAGACCTCGTCCGGCCCCTGCACGACCGGCCCGTCCAGGTCGACCGGGAAACCCTCACCCTCGGTTACGCCGGCGTGTACTCCAGCTTCCTGCGCCACGCCGAACGCGCCGCGGCGCGCTACGGCCTGGACACCCGCGACATCCTCGTCGAAGTCGGCCGCCGCCAGCTCGTCGGCGGGCAGGAAGACATGATCACCGACGTCGCCCTGGACCTCCAGCAAGCCGCCGACAACCACCCCCAACCCGTCTCCGTCCGCTAGCCCCACCTCTTCCAAGGAACCCACATGTCAATGAAGACATCCCCGGCCGCCGCCGGCCACACGAGCCCGATGAAGGTTGCCCTGGCAAGCTTCATCGGGACCAGCGTCGAGTACTACGACTTCTTCATCTACGGAACCGCAGCCGCCCTGATCTTCCCCAAGCTGTTCTTCCCCGAGGCCAGCCCGCTCATGGGTACCCTGCTCTCCTTCGCCACCTTCGGTGTCGGGTTCCTCGCCCGGCCCCTGGGCGGCATCGTCTTCGGACACTTCGGCGACCGGGTCGGCCGCAAGAAAATGCTCATCATCTCCCTCGTCGGCATGGGCGCCGCAACGTTCCTGATGGGCCTCCTGCCCGGTTACGCCCAGATCGGCATCGCCGCCCCCATCCTGCTGACCGTGCTGCGGATCTTCCAGGGATTTATGGTCGGCGGCGAATGGGGCGGCGCCACACTCATGGCCGTCGAGCACGCACCCAAAGGCAAGAAGGGCTTCTACGGAGCGTTCCCTCAGATGGGAGCCCCGGCGGGCACCAGCCTCGCCACCGTCGCGTTCCTCGGAGCCACCCAGCTCCCCGGGGACCAGTTCATCACCTGGGGATGGCGCCTGCCCTTCCTCGTCAGCGCCGTCCTGGTCATCGTCGGCCTCGTCATCCGTCTCACCATCGCCGAAAGCCCCGCCTTCGCCGCCGCCCGCGACAAGCAGGAACTCGTCAAACTCCCCATCAAGGAAGCTTTCCGCAGACACCCCAAGGAAATCTTCCTCGTCGCCGGCACCTACCTCAGCCAGGGCGTCTTCGCCTACATCACCATGTCCTACCTGGTGAACTACTCCACGGCAGTCGCCGGGATCGACCGCACCAGCGTCCTGCTCGGTGTCTTCCTCGCGGGACTCGTCGCCGTCATCCTATACCCGGTCTTCGGCTCGCTCTCGGACAAATACGGCCGCAAGACCATGTACCTCACCGGCGCCGTGGCCATGGGCGCGCTCATCGGGCCGGCATTCATGCTGATCAACACCGGCGTGGCCGCCAACTTCATCCTTGCCGTGGTCCTGATCTTCGGCATCGCAATGGCACCGGCCGCCGGCGTCACCGGCTCCCTGTTCTCCATGGTCTTCTCCCGCGAAGTCCGCTACACCGGAGCATCAGTCGGATACACCATTTCCCAGATCTGCGGATCCGCCTTCGCCCCCACCATCGCCACCGCCCTGTTCGCCGCCACCAAGACCAGCGACTCCATCGTCGTATACCTGGTGATCGTCTCCGCCATCTCGGTCATCTCCGTTGCGCTGCTCCCCGGCGGCTGGGGAAGAAAGGAAGCAGCACGCCAAAACGGAGAGCTGCAGGACACCAAACGGACCCCAGAGCCCAGCGTCGCCGAAGCCTGACCCAGGTGCGGCCGTAAGGGCCGCATGAGGCTGATGAACGTGGCCTGGTCAATCGGCACCGGAATGCCTGCTCCGGCGTCGAAGAGCGCGGAGTACATCTGGTTGGGAGCTCACTGTGTGGGGTCCTCTGGTAGACGCGCACCCACCACTCTTCGAAAGACCCGCGCAGTTCACGGATCGTGAGCAGGCTGGCATGATCGATCACGCGGCCCCGGTTGGAGACGCTGTTGCCCACGTAGCCGGGAAGCTTTTGCATCCAGGAAGTCTCAATTGTGCCCATCAGCCGTTCGATGTGGCCCTTGTAGGTGGGGGAGTGCGGAGGGGAGGGGATGACGCTGATCCCGAAGTGGCGGCACGCCGAGACGAAGGTCTCGGACAGGTAGTCCTTGCCGCGGTCGGTCGTGATCGTCTCCGGGACGATATATGGCACTGCGACAGCGCAGGCCTGGCGTTCGTCGGCGGCCGCCATTGCAGCCGACGGGAGGTCCCGGGCCCGGTCCAGGCGCATGTCCTCAGGTGCACCCGCCCTGGAGGCGCGCGGACGGAGCATCCGTCCGAGAAGGTCTGCGTGCTCAACTCCAGATGCACCGGAGGGGACGATGTCGAAGGCCAGGATCGATCTGGTGGCCACGTCTATCGCCACTGTCAGGTGCACCCTGCCGGGGGTGCCGTCAGAGAGCAGCGCCATGACATTGATTGGGGTCGAATCAATCTCAACGTACTGTCCCGGAGTTGTCGCCGCGACAGGCCTGGGTCCCCGGTCGTGCCGGTTGGCTTCACTTCGACGGGTGGTGGCCTTGCCCGTGGCCAGGCCGCGGCGGTCGTAGGCTGCGAAGACCCGCCGCATCGTCCGGTCCGACGGAAGTCCGACATCCTCACCGCGGTAGCGGTGCGCGAGGTGGACACGGGTCTTCTCGATCAGCGTGGAGACCGAGACGGTCGAGTCGTTCCGGGTTGCTGCGAGCACTGCGAGGACTGCCTCAAGAATCCGGTCCTCAACCCGCGGAGTCCCATTGCCGGTGAGGGTCCGGCGGTCGATGAGTCCGTGGACACCATGCCTCTCATATTGCTGCTGTTTGCGCTGGAGGCTACGCACGGATGCCTTATGGCCGGCGGCAGACAGCTCGCTGACCTTCAGGGCTTCGCGGCTTTGTTTGGAGGTGCCAGGTCCGTAGCCGGGACGGGGGACTGCGCCCGGTGCATCGGGGTCCGGGACACCGAACGTGACTTCGTTGAGGTGTTCGACCCACCAGCGGGCGGTTTCCAAGTCGGTCTTGCTGACCGTGGCGGTCAACGGGCGGTCCGCCGTGTGGTCAACGGGCTCAGGTCGGTCAGTCACGGTGATTTCGTCGGCAAGGGAGGCTACGTCCACCCATACGGTGTCGTTATCGGCAAGGCGGCGTAGCATCGCCGCCTGTGGCCGGGCCGCGATGACGAGGTATTCCTCGTCCTGCCACGTCAACAGGTCGCCCAGGTTCAGGCGCAGCATCGATTCTCCTCGGGTTGGGGAACTGTCGTCGCGACGGTGTCGAAGTCCAGACGCTCGGTCGGATCAACAGACAGCCGCCGGTGCCAGATCAAGTGCTTGATGAAAGGCATCGCCAATGCGGGAAACCGTCGGTTCACCATCTCCCGGCCCTCGCCGAGGGTTCGTCCACCTGAGAAGACATTGCCGATCTGCTCGGACATCACAGGGTCGGGATGGGCGCGTGAATGCCGCGCATTTCACAGGAAGGCGAGATTGGCGGCCAGGATCCGATCCGGCTCGTGGAGGACCACGTGACGCCAACCGGCCATCTCGCAAACACGCGCCGTCTCCTCGAACTGATCACGGACCGCCTCGGTCATCCGCCTGGCCGGCTTCACGTCATAGACCACTTGATCCCCGTTACGAAGAACAGCGAAGAAGTCCGGATCATGACGGACAACCTTCGAGCCATGCCGGAAAAGCACCCGGAACGGCTGGGCGAGGATCTGGTCGACCTCTCCGCCATGGTCCAGCTCAACCAGGCAAGACGCCTCCAGGGGGCTCTCATACCAGATATGCCGGCCCGTGCGTTGCCAAAAGTAGACTCCATGCTGGTTGGGGCGATTCTGCCACTGACTGCCGAGACGAACAGGTTCGCCTTCGACGATCGGCAGCTCAAGCAACTTCCGACTGGCATCCTGAGTCACAACGGATTCACGAAACCGCCACTGGACCATGTCCAGTCCAGAACTCGTCCGCGGCAGCAATTTGGCGGCGGAAGGCGCTTTTACCCTCACGTCAACACCCGCCATAAGCCAGAACGATGACGAAACATGCGTCCGACTATGTCAGATGCGACCGACAATCACAGGATGACTCGCCAGATAGCTGACAGGATTCGCCACATCGTCTGGCAATTCGCCAACTACAGTGGCAATCCACACTGAGCGCGGCTGTCCGGTCTCAGTTAAGTTGGCCGCGCTGACGTGGGAAAATGCCAGATAAATTGAGACAGACCGGGTCGGATTCGTCTCAATTTAGTTGGCCATTCCGTATGGAACGCCCGGCCTCCTTGCACCACAGGGGGTGGAGTTCCGGGGCGGCGGTATTGAGGCCCGGCGTCGCTGAGCGGCGTGCCGTGGCCGGTGGGCCATCTGCCCGACCTCAGAGCACCAGCAGCATCCATGGTGGCCACATTAACTGAGACAAACCCAAGAAACCGGTAGGTGGCCAGGTAAGTTGCGAAACTGGCCAACTAAATTGAGACCGGACAGCGGCAGCCCGGGCGCCCTATTTTCCAGTGTTCGAAACGCCGATAATGGACCTTCCGTCAAGCTACGCCCGCGTCCGGCTATGGCACAACGACGGCGCCGGCCGGGTGTCCCGTCTCACTTAAAGTGACCCAATCTCACTACAGATGAGGCATTAGGCCAATCTGTCTCACTTTAGTTGGACCACCGGTCCCAGAACCCTCTCCGTCAAGCTGGTTGTGAGTCATTCATTGACCGTTGATTGAAGGAGCCAGCGATGGCCGTTGATAACAAGGGTTTTACGCGTGAAGAGATCCGTGAGTTCATGCATGAGTACTATTTGCAGCCGCACGGGACGAGGAAGCAGTGGCTTGCCTCGAAGTCCATTTCCGACTGGACGTTCCGCAGGTGGCGCACGATGATGGTCCAGGGCGATATCGACCGGGGCCTGATTCCGCGAGAGCATGGAGGCATGGTCCCTACAAATCGTGAGCTCTCCGCGTTTGAAAAGGCACGCGCGAAGGAATTGGCTGCCCACCGTGCCGAAGTCGAAAAACTCCGGAAGCGGGTCCAGGAGCTGGAGGATACGAATTCCGCGCTGGGAAAAGCTATAGGGCTCTTGCACGAGTTGAGCGCGCCAGAGCCCGATACAACCCCGACGAGCGCTCAGAACGATTCATAGCGGCCGAGAACAGTCTTGTCCTGGCGCTGCATGTGATCACCGGCTCCCAGCGGACAGCGCTCGAGCTGGCGGGCGTGTCGCGCGGGACCTGGCATTACCGGTTCAATCCCCGTCCTGCGGTGCAGGACCCGATCCACCAGGCCGACCGGGCCTACGAATGCCGGATCAGCCACGCAAGGCATCCGGGATGGGTTCACCGGCGAAACCCCAGATCACGGTGCGCAGTTTGAAGTTGGCGGAGAAGCACAGGCCGTGGTCGATGCCACACCCGTCCGTGTTCGCCGCGCAGCACGTGCCCGCTATTGCGGTCGGTGTTTTTGGTGACGTAGTCGAATAGTGCGATTCGGGCCTGCTCGCGATGGGCTTCTGGGGCGTAGGTGAACAGGGTGAAGGAATGCTCTTGGAAGTCACATTCGATGAACCACTGCAGCGAGCCGACTCCCAATGGAGCCTCCTCGCGGATCGCCGTCGGCGACACGAGGCCCCACCTCAGCGACTCGATGAGCAGGTATGCTGCGCGTTCCCGCCGGTTAGGCCGGGCTCAAGCGCGCCAGCGGAGTTTCATACGTCCGCCAACTGCCTACTGGCGTGAGCTCACCGCCGGGACGCCGAGGATGCTGTCCAGCAGCCCGTTGCGGAATTTTCCCTCCGGATCATGCGCCGATGCCAGCGAGCGGAAGTCCGCAAAGCGGGGGTAGAGGGACTCCCAGTCGTGACCGTCCGGCGTGAAAAGCTTGCCCCAGTGCGGCCTGGCCCCGAACGGCCGCAGCAGGTCCTCGAGCCGCGGGAGAACGGCTTCCACCTGGGGCTGGAGCGGCTTCCAGGTGAAGTGCAGCGCAACGCTTTGCTGCCGGTAGAAGGGGCTGAGCCAGAACTCGTCCGCGGCGCCGGTCCGGATTTCGGAGACAAACAGCAGGGGCGCAAGTTTGTCCGCCAGGCTCCGCACCGCCTGGATCGCGGCAGGTGCCTGCTCCAGCGGCAGGATGAATTCGCTTTGCAGTTCCTCACCGTTGCTGGGCGTGAACTCGTGGCGGAAGTGCGGCAGCCGGTCCAGCCATTGCCCGGGCTCATCCATCTGGACTGTGCAGTTCTCGGCCGACATCCCCGGCAGCGGGTGCCGCGGGCCGATGGCTGCCGTGGCGCCGAAC
Source organism: Pseudarthrobacter sp. KH_020_B (assembly GCF_057840185.1). Classification (NCBI taxonomy): domain Bacteria; kingdom Bacillati; phylum Actinomycetota; class Actinomycetes; order Micrococcales; family Micrococcaceae; genus Pseudarthrobacter; species Pseudarthrobacter sp. KH_020_B. The sequence continues at coordinate 4,209,487 of NZ_CM174506.1, read as the reverse complement.
AGTTCGCCGAGGGGAGGCTCCGAGTCCAGCGCCTTGAGCCAGACCTGGCTGATGGAATCGCCCGTGTAATCGGTGAAAAGACTCACGCTGTAGGCGCTGGACATTAACTGCGTGAAATCCGCCAAACCCCGTTCCCACGGCAGGTTTTCCAAAACTCGCTGGCGCATGCTGAAGCTTGGCCGGACGGCCAGCTGGAGGCCGGTGACGATGCCCAGAGCGCCAAGGCCCACCACGCTGCCCAGGAACTCCCCGCCGTCCGCGCGGGACAGCGATACCTGTTCGCCGGAGGGCCGGATCAGATCAATGGCCTCCACCGCTCCGGCCAGGGAGGGGTTGTTCACACCGGATCCATGGGTGCCGGTCTGGACTGCCCCTGCCACGGAAATGTGGGGCAGTGACGCCAGGTTGTGGATGGCCAGGCCGGACTGCTGCAGCGTGCGGCACAGGGCGCCGTAGCTCACTCCGCCGCTGACGTGGACGCTCTGCCGTTCGGAGTCCAGTTCGATGTGCTGCGGCAGGGCATCCAGCAGCACGTGAACGCCGTCGGTGTCCCCGATGCGGTTGAAGGAGTGCCGCGATCCCAGGGCCTTGACCCGACCGGCGCGCACCACCACCTGGGCGAGCTCAGCCACCGACTCCGGGCGCACGACCTCCGCTGATGAGTACTTGAGGTTTCCTGCCCAGTTCTTCATGTGCTCGGCTTTCGGGTGAAGGTAAGTTTCGCTCCACCAACTGTGAGCGCTAACAATTTCCCTGTCAAGACGCTTCCGCCGCCTCCCGCCGAGGAGGGCGGTAACATCGTCAGCAGGTCATCCGCCGCGGCATTCACTGGCCGCCGGCTTTGGCCTAAAAGGCTTGGAAAGGGGAGCAGTGCGCGCAACGGTCAAGGACGTCGCGCGTCGTGCCGGCGTTTCACCCAAGACTGTCTCGAACGTCATGAACGGGATCATTCCGGTCAGTGGCGCCACCAGGACCAAGGTGGAGCAGGCCATTCTCGAACTGGATTACGTGCCCAACCTCTCCGCCCGCGGACTGCGCAACGGGAGGTCCGGTGTGATTGCGCTGGCCCTGCCCGATCTTGGCACGCCGTACTCGGCAGAAATTGCCCACCACATTGTGGAGGTGGCGCACGAGCAGGGCTGGATCGTACAGATCGAGGAGACCGGCTCCGATCCCCAGCGCGAGCACGAACTCATGGTGCGCGCCCGCTCCAACCTGATCGACGGGCTGATCCTCAATCCTGTGGTGCTGGACGAGAGCGCCGTCCGGGTGGGCGTTGCCCTTCCGCCCGTGGTCCTGCTCGGGGAGGTCACGCAAAGCCTTGCCGACCGCGTCTTCGTCGATAGCGCCGCTGCCGCCCGCGACATGACTCTCGCCTTGGCGCAGCCCGGGCGCCGGCGGATCGCCGTCCTGGGAACCACCCAAGGCAGGGGATCGGCTGCGGCGATACAGCGAACCCAGGGCTATGAAGAGGCGTTGAAGATCCTCGGCATCGAACGGGATGAGTCACTGCTGATTCCCTGCGAAAAGTGGACGCCGCAGACTGCTGCAGATGCGCTTACCGCATACCTGGACTCCCACCCCCTTCCCGAGGCGCTGTTCTGCTTCACGGATTCCATGGCCATCGGCGCCCTGAGCGTTCTGTGGAAGAGGGGCCTGCGCATCCCGGAGGACATCGCCGTGGCGGGCTTTGATGACATCGCCGACGGCCGCTACGCGGTTCCGTCGTTGACCACGGTCTCCTTCGACAAGCGCGCAATTGCCAGCGAAGCCCTGCGCCTGCTCACGGAGCGGATGGCCGACAGGGGCCACCCGCAGCGCGTGGTTTCCCTGGGCTACACCATCGATGAGCGGGACAGCAGCCGCACCTGAAACGAGAGCCGCCCACCAATTGTGTGCGCTAACAAAAATCTCTTGCCCTGTCCATTACATCGATGTAATGTGAGGCGTGCGTCACCCCCTGGAGGCCTCGGCCCGGGAATGGGGACGCGCCGGAACCGGAGTTTTGAGCAACAAGAAGTGACCTTTCCGCGGACCCATCCAAAGGAGTGACGGGTGAAGCAGTTTGAATTTTTAGGGAAGCAGTTGTCCCGACGGCAGTTATTGACAGGAACGGCAGCATTAGGCAGCGTCCTGGTAGCAGGCGGCCTGACCGGCTGCGGCGGAAGTGCGCAGGCGGCAACCGTGCGGGACATCGGGTTCTGGCACCTGCTGTCCGGCGGTGACGGCATCAAGATGCAGGCAATGATCAACAGCGCCAACCAGGCCAACCCCGGCTTCAAGGTGCACCCCACGGTCCTGGCCTGGGGCCCACCGTACTACACCAAACTGGCCATGGCATCGGCCGGCGGGCGGCCGCCGGAAGTGGCGATCATGCATGCCAGCCGGGTTCCCGGATACGCCCCCGGCGGGCTCATTGACCCTTGGGACCTTGACCTGCTGGCCGAGCACGGCGTCACTGGAGGCAACTTTGCCCCGCGCATCTGGGAGAAGAGCCAGCAGAACGGCAAGGTGTTCTCCATCGCCCTGGATTCGCACCCGTTCGTTATGTTCTACAACACGGACATCGCCCGCACAGCCGGCGTCCTCGGCGGCAACGGACAACTGCAGGAAGTAACGTCTCCGCAGGAGTTCCTGGCCATGGCCAGGGAAATGCAAAAGGTCACCCAGGCCCATGGCTTGTCCTTCGGCTACCTCGGCAGCGGATCCCAGATGTGGCGGCTCTTCTACACGCTCTACAAGCAGCATGGCGCGGACATAGAACTGATCCCGGGCCAGCCGATGAAAGTGGACCGCGACGCCGCGATTGAGTCCTTGGAATTCATGGCGTCGCTCTTTGATGACACCATCGCTGCCAAGAGCGGCGACATCGGCACGGGCATCGCGGAGTTCGCCCGCGGCGGCTCGGGAATGCTGTTCAGCGGAGTGTGGGAATTGCCCACGCTCAAGAAAGCCGGACTTCCGGTGGACGCCGCCACCATTCCCACGCTGTACGGAACGCCGGCAGCCTACGCAGACTCGCACTCGTTCGTCCTGCCGCGGCAGTTGAATGTGGATGAAGCGAAACGGCGGGACGTCTACAAGTTCGTGAGCGATGTCCTCAAAGGATCACTCTCCTGGGCGGAAGCCGGGCACATTCCGGCCTACCAACCCGTGGTCCAGTCACAGGCCTACCGCGACCTCACGCCGCAGATCCACTACGCCAACGCAGCGGACATCATCGCCTACGATCCCGAAGCCTGGTTCAGCGGCTCGGGCTCGGACTGGCAGACCTACTTTGCGGAGAACGTCCAGAACGTGCTCCTGGGCCGCGACAAGGCGGCGGCAGGTTGGGACGCCTTTGAGCGCCGCACCAACACCCTTCTTTCCCGGCCCAACCCGGTCTAACGGCACCGAGCGACAAAGGAGTCCTTCATGAGTTCTTCACTAGCGTCCCGGCGCAGCACCGGCCAGCCGGACATCGCCACAGCGAGCCAGCCCCAACAACCGCGCCGCCCCTCACAGAGCCGTACCCGGAGCAACCTGAGCGGCTGGGGATTCGCCACCCCGTTCCTGGTCTTCTTCCTGGTCTTCCTGGTGTGGCCCATTCTCTACGGCATCTACATGAGCCTCACGGGCAAGTCCCTGACCGGCGCCAATGACAGCCTGATCGGCTTCGCCAACTACGCCGAGGCACTGGCCGACGCTGACATGTGGCGCTCCCTGGGCAACACGCTCTACTTCACGGTCATCAGCACCGTCCCCCTGGTCCTCGTGGCCCTGGTGATGGCGGCCCTGCTGAACGTGGGGCTGCCCGCCCAGTGGCTGTGGCGGCTCTCCTACTTTGCCCCGTACCTGCTGGCCTCCACAGTGGTCTCGCTGTTCTTCGCCTGGATGTATAACCCGCAGCTTGGCCTGATCAATGACTTCCTGTCCAAGATGGGCCTCCCCAAAGTCGCCTGGCTCAACGATCCCAACGTGGCCATGTGGGCGATCGTCATCGCCACGCTGTGGTGGACCGTGGGGTTCAATTTCCTGCTGTACCTGGCCGCGATGCAGAACATCCCGGCACAGCACTACGAAGCAGCGTCCCTGGACGGTGCCGGAGCCTGGCGGCAGTTCTTCTCGATCACCCTGCCGCAGCTGACCCCCACCACGGTGATGATCGTGCTCCTCCAGATCCTCGCGTCCCTGAAGATCTTCGATCAGGTGTACCAGATGACCGCAGGCGGGCCCGGAGGATCAACCCGCCCGGTGGTGCAGTACATCTTTGAAACCGGCTTCACCGGCTACCGGCTGGGGTACTCCGCAGCCATCTCCTACATCTTCTTCGGACTGATCGTGCTCGTTTCGGTCATGCAGTTCGTCATCACCCGCCGCAGGAGTGCATGAAAATGGCAACCCCTACCCTCACCCGTCCCACGCCACGCACCAGCACCAGCGCAGGGATCCGCCGCCCGCGCAAGAAGATGACCGCGGGCAAGATCGCCGCGCTCGCCGTTGCCGCGTTCATCGCAGTGCTGTGGCTGATTCCGTTTGCGTGGGCGACGGCCACTGCTTTCAAGACCGAGACGGATGCCGCCGCTCCGAAGGTCAGCTGGCTGCCGCCGTCGGGCTTTACCGCCGAAGCGTTCGTCAAGGTGTTCCAGGATGGCAACATCCCGCTCTGGACCTGGAACTCGTTCTACACCTCGGCAGCCATCACGGCGATCACGCTGGTGATCTCGGCGCTGGTGGCCTACGCCCTGTCCCGGATCGACTTCAAGGGCAAGAAGGTGCTGATGACGGTCATCATCGCCTCCATCATCATCCCGCCGCCGGTCCTCATCATCCCGCTCTTCTACCAGATGCTCGCCCTGCACATGATCGATACCTCGTGGGCCATCATCCTGCCGCAGGTCATCCACCCGGCCATGGTGTTCGTGCTCAAGAAGTTCTTCGACCAGATTCCGCGCGAACTTGAGGAAGCCGCGGTGATGGACGGTGCCAGCCGCCTGCGGATCTTCACGCAGATCATCCTGCCGCTGTCCCGGCCCATCCTGGCCGCCGTCGCGATCTTTGTGTTCATCGGCGCCTGGAACAACTTCCTGTGGCCCTTCATCGCCACGAACGACGGCGCGCTCCTCACCCTTCCGGTGGGGCTGCAAACCATCAAGAGCGCGTACGGCATCCAGTACGCGCAGAACATGGCCTCCGCGCTCCTCGCGGCGCTGCCCCTGATCCTCGTCTTCCTGTTCTTCCAGCGCCAGATCATCAAGGGCGTCGCGACGACGGGACTCGCCGGAACCTGAACCGGCACCTAACGCTTGCCAACAGTTTTTGAACAACAAACAAGGAGATACCGCACATGTCCCGCGCACGGATCACCCTCGACCGCGACTTCACCATCGGCGAAGTCCCCCGCCGCCTGTTCGGCTCCTTCGTGGAGCACATGGGCCGCTGCGTCTACACCGGCATCTACGAACCCGGCCACCCGGAGGCCGATGAGAACGGCTTCCGCCAGGACGTGCTCAAGCTCGTCAAGGAGCTCGGTGCCACCGTCATCCGGTACCCCGGCGGCAACTTCGTCTCCGGCTACAACTGGGAAGACGGCATCGGCCCGCGGGAGAACCGTCCCCGCCGGCTGGACGGCGCCTGGCACACCGTGGAAACCAACGCCTTCGGCCTGCACGAATTCGTGGACTGGTCCCGCCAGGCCGGCACCGAAATCATGGAAGCCATCAACCTGGGCACCCGGGGAGTGGACGCGGCCCGCGAGATCGTGGAATACGCCAACCACCCCGGCGGCACCTACTGGTCCGACCTCCGAGCCAAAAACGGCCACAAGGATCCGTTCGACATCAAGCTCTGGTGCCTGGGCAACGAGATGGACGGGCCGTGGCAGATCGGGCACAAGACCGCCGAGGAATACGGCCGCCTGGCCCAGGAAGCCGCCAAGGCCATGCGCTTCGTGGACCCGGACATCGAACTGGTGGCCTGCGGAAGTTCCAGCTCCAGCATGCCCACGTTCGGCGACTGGGAGCAGACGGTCCTGACGCACACCTACGACGAGGTGGACTACGTCTCCCTCCACGCCTACTACCAGGAGCACGAGGGCGACGTCGGCAGCTTCCTCGCTTCCGCCGTCGACACCGATTACTTCATCGAGTCCGTGATCGCCACCGCTGACGCCGTGCGCGCCAAGGGGAAACACAAGAAACACATCAACCTGTCCTTCGACGAGTGGAACGTCTGGTACCAGCGCGGGCTGGACACCGAGGACCAGCCGCACAACGTCGCCAAAGCGGGCTGGCGCGAGCACCCCCGGGTCATCGAGGACAAGTACAACGTGACGGATGCCGTGGTGGTGGCAACCCTGCTGAACTCGCTGCTCCGCCACGGCGACCGCGTCAAGATCGCCAACCAGGCGCAGCTGGTCAACGTCATTGCCCCGATCCTTTCGGAGGAGAACGGGCCTGCCTGGAAGCAGACCATCTTCCACCCGTTCGCCCGGATGGCAGAGCTCGCCAAGGGCCAGATCCTGCGCCTGTCCGTGGACTCGGACAAGTACGAGAACGCCCGCTTCGGCAGCACCGACCTGGTGGACGTCAGCGCAACGTGGAACGAGGAAACGGGCCGCGTGGCACTGTTCTTCGCGAACCGCGGCCTCGAGGAAGCTGCCGACGTCGAGGTTGCCCTGCGCGGGTTCGACGCCCGCCGGGTGGTCCGTGCCGAGGTCCTGGAAATCCCGGACGGCGGGAACCGTTTCACGGCCAATACCCAAGCCAGCCCGGACCAGGTGGGGCTCAAGCCCCTGCAAGGGGCGAAGGCGAGCGGCTCCGAACTCCGGCTAACTCTGCCGGCGCTGTCCTGGGCTGTGATTGAGCTGGACGTCGTCAAGAACTGACTCTTGCCGCACCGGTACTGAGCAGACGACGGCGGGAGGTCCCGCCGTCGTCCGCTCAGCCAGGTTCTGGGACTGGGGACGCCGCCGGCGCTCAGGGGAGCGCGTACACACGGCGGGCGTTGTCGTGTGCGACGAGTTGCACGATCTTGCGGGCGTCCGCCTCGGAACAGTCGTCGTCGTCGATCCATCCGCCGACTACCTGGGTGATTGCGTTGCGCCACAGTCTCGCTCCGAGGTAGTGAAGTTCGGCCGGGCCGAAGGCGTCGGAGGAGTAAAGGATTTTCGTGAAGGGGGCCAGTTCGAATGAGCGGGCCACCAGATCCCGGCTCCGTGACCCGGTGAAGTTCACGGCAAGGCCCACATCGATGTAGACGTTTTCAAAGGCGTGGGCCAAATAGCCGGCTTCGCGCTCGAACGGATAGCAGTGGAGCAGCATGATCGGTGTGTCCCGGACTTCGGGGGACCGCAGAAAATCCAAGAGGTACAGGGGATTGGTTTTGTGGAGGTCCAGGTCGCGGTCACCGAATCCAACATGGAATTGCAGCGGAAGCTTCATCGACACCGCCGTGTGGATCCCGTGGGCAATGAGTGTCACATCGGTGAGCTTCGGGTTGGTGCCGGCGGGCTGGTTCTTCTGCCAGCGGAGGGCTGCTTCAACCACCGCAGCCGGTGCCGGTCGGCTGAGATCCTGGTCGAATCCTGCGCGGTAGGCGAGAACTGTTTTGACGCCCACGGCGCTGCGGGTGAGTTCTCGAAGCCGCTGACCGAACTCTTCGACGTAATCTGCCGGGTTGGTGAGCTCCCGGATCAGCGACTCGGCGACCAGTTCCAGACGAACGATCTCGTGGGTTCGCCCGCCGGAGACGTCGGCCATGCCGGCCTTGCCGAGGTAGCCAGCTGCATCCAAGCCTGTTTCGATCAGCCAATCGCTCACGCCAGCAGCGCGGGTCATGCGCCGGCTGACCTCGAGTTCTCCAAGGTCGGAACGCCGGCTCCAGTAGTCCGCCGGTGAGGCGTGCCGCGGCAAATCAAGAATGCCGCTGCACCAGCGCCGGATGGCGAGCCCGATTTGAGTGTTGTAGGCGTCCTCGGGCTTGGCCAGTGGTTCGGTGTTTCCCTCGTTGAGCGAGTTCTGAAAGCGTGCCTCATCACCGTCAGCGCGAAAGGCACCATGCACGTGGTGATCAATAAGGCTGACCTGTTCGACGAAGTCCGGGAAAGAACCGCCCGCCATTAGATCGACCAGGCAAGTCGAAAGCGCTCAGCAAGCTCGTCCGGCGAGAGTTCCGCGGCGATTCGCTGTTCATAGCGCCGGACGGCCACCGTGGCGTCGACGATGGCGTCGCCGAGAAGCCCGCGTGCAAGGGGTGACGTGTCCAGCGTGTCGATGATGGCGGTGGGGGAGTCCGGGAGCAGCCGGACGTTGGCCCGGTGCCGCTCGCCTTCCGAAAGCCGTCCGGGGTCACCCGGGATCTCTGCCGGAAGCCTGCGCCCGCCGCGGATGCCGTCAAGGGCGAGCGCGAGGATGGAGGCGGAGGCCAGGTACACGTTTGCCGACGGGTCGACGATTTTCACCTCGACGTTGGCTCCGTGCGGATTGCTGTTGCCCTCGTTCAGAAAGCGCACTGAGGCTTCCCGGTTTTCCAGGCCCCAGCACAAGTAGGCACCCGACCACGTGCCGGGTGTCAGGCGGCTTCCGGACAAAACTGATCCCGTGAGGAAACCCTGGATATCGGGGAGTCCTGCGATGATTCCGCCAATGGCCGCGCCGCCCTCGGCGCGGATGCCGTGCGGTCCGCTGCCGCCGGAGAACAGCGGCAGGCCGTTCTTGTGGAGCGAAAAGTGCTGGTGGGCACCGTTTCCGACGGTGCCGGGAAAGGGCAACGGGGAGAACGAGGCCTGCATGCTGTGGGCCCGGGCGACGATGCCAACGACGATCTTGGACAGGACCACGGTGTCCGCTGCCTGAACCGGCGAAGCAGGGGGAAGCGAAAACTCGAACTGGTTCCTGCCGTACTCGGCGTGGATCTGCTCCGTCGGAATGCCGGCATGGTTCAGCACCGACAGCAGATCATCAAGGAATTCCGATCGGTCCAGAAGGCCGGTTGCCCCGTACGGAACCCAGGGTGCGGTTTCCAGCGCTGAACCGTCTGGGGCGACGAGGAAGAATTCAAGTTCGTGGCCCACGAGTGCCTGGTATCCGGCCTTGCCGAGGCTGCCGTCGACACCGGCCAGGAGGCCGCGGGCACAGGCCGGAGACGCGGCCCCGTCTTGTTCGAACAGGCTGCCCGGTGCCCATGCCCGGCCACCCTGCAGGACACGGAGTCCCGCGATATCGATCTTCAGGCGCATATCGCCAACGGGGGTGATCCTGTCCGTGAACGCTATCCCGCCGTCGATGGTGAAGACATGCCAGACGGGGGCAGCGCCCATCCCGGATTGGTGGAAGGCTTTGAGCCGGGCTAACGGAACGCTCTTGGCCAGCGTGATGCCCGAAGCATTCACCACCGTGCCGATCACGGTGCGGACGCCGGCCGCTTCGAGCTCGCGCTGGGCCTTGGCAACAGCGGATTCGTCGGCTGATGCGATTTCGGTCATGCGCCTATCATGCGGCCACTCCCCGTCCAATGAAAGGTTCGGAGAGTCTGCCGGCTTTTCGTTTACGCCGCTGCAGGGGGAGCGGTACCCAACGCAAGCGGACGACGGCGGGAGGTCCCGCCGTCGTCCGCTCATCGCCAGTAACGTCCCAGTAACGCCAGATGGCTAGTTTCGAGAACATGAGCGCACGGGAGCCATTGGGACCCGTTCCGTGCTCAGATGGAAGGAACGTTCCCATGTCAGACCGCAAGTTACTGAACCCCACCGAGCTTCACGCGGCACCCGGATTCACGCACGTTGTCACGGCACCTGCCGCAGGACTGGCGTTCCTGTCGGGGCAGGTCGCGCTTGATGCCAACTTCGCCATCGTCGGCGGTGATGACCTGGGTGAGCAGACCAAGGCCGCCATGCGGAACATCAAGACGGCACTCGACGCCATCGGGGCTACGTGGGAGGACGTCTACCGGCGGACCATCTACACCCTGCAGCCCACGCAATACGAAACGATCACCGCTGCCATCGAGGAAGTTCAGGGCTCGTCGGACCATCCCGCCCAGACGATCGTGGGCGTCACCGGCCTCGCCCTGGACGGCTTGCTCATCGAAATCGAGACGACAGTAGTCCTGCCCGGATAGGCGGACCGGCGAGTCGACGTCACGTGCTGAGGTTCCAGTGGACTCGGATTGCCTCGGCAATTGGGCCAGCGGCGACGTCGACCCGGAATGCAACGGGCGCGGTCCCTGTCTCTTCGATGACCGAGTCGCTGTACACGCGGCCGCATGCGGGACACAGCGTGTAGAGCTCCCCATCGGCAGGCCATGCCGCCAGCTCCGCGGGGACCGGGGTGTCTTCACCGTTATGGACGGGGACGCCTTGTGAGTTGGCCTGGATCAGCCCGTCCTTGCTGACAGTGTTGCCGCACACGCAGGTGATAGTGGTGACATCATGACCGATCACTTCGGCGGTTTCAGAATCCATGATGACCTCCCGGCGCTGGAAGAGACGTGCTGTTATCAGCTTATGCCTGCTGATCCCCCCTTGACGGTGTGATCTGCGTCGCGTAAATTGTTCAACAAGCGGATTGTTCAACGATCCAACGATCACCGCAGTTTCGACTTCCGCAGCCATCCTGACGGCAAGCCGCCCCAAACGCCCAAATGTCCCGTCCCGCAACGCTGCAGGCGAGGCAGAAGCAGGCCCGCCAGCACCATCCATCCCGAACTCGGATGACATCAACTCTCTTCATGGAGGATTAACATGGCCACTCCCCAAGTAATGGCCCCCGTTGACCCGAAGCCCCCGGTGGGGCGCAAGGACATGTACAAGGCATTCGCGGCCAGCCTGACCGGAACCGCGCTGGAGTTCTACGACTTCGCCGTCTACTCCGCGGCGGCTGCGATCGTCTTCCCGCTCATTTTCTTCCCGGCCTCGGACCCGGTGACCGGAACCCTGCTGGCCTTCTCCACCTATGCCGTCGGCTACATTTCCCGTCCCGTTGGCGGCATCATCTTCGGACGGCTCGGGGATGAGATCGGCCGCAAGAAGATCCTGGTCATCACGCTGATGCTCATCGGCGTGGCCACCTTCCTCATCGGCCTGCTGCCCACGTATGACAACATCGGCATCATCGCCCCCGCCATCCTGGTCTTCCTCCGCTTCGCCCAGGGCGTCGGCGTCGGCGGCGAATGGGGCGGCGCGGTCCTGCTGTCCAGTGAATTCGGCGACCCGAACCGCCGCGGATTCTGGGCCTCTGCCGCACAGATCGGCCCGCCCGCCGGCAACCTCATGGCCAACGGTGCACTCGCCATCCTGACACTGATGCTGTCCGAGGAAGCCTTCCTGGACTACGGCTGGCGCATTGCGTTCCTGATCTCCGCGCTGCTGGTGGCCTTCGGCCTCTGGATCCGGCTCAAGCTCGAGGACACCCCCGTCTTCAAGGCCATGGAAGCCCGGGGCGACACGCCCAAGGCCCCCATCCGCGAAGTCCTCGCCACCCAGCGCCGGCCCCTTATCGCGGCCATGCTCAGCCGCGTCGGCCCGGACGTCCTCTACGCCATGTGCACCGTATTCACGCTCACCTACGGCATCCAGGAGCTCGGCTTCGACCGCGGGCAGGTTCTTGTCGCCGTCCTGATCGGGTCCGCCCTCCAGATCTTCACCATGCCGCTCGCCGGCGCCATCTCGGACCGCATCAACCGCCGCCTGGTCTACGGGATCGCCGCAGTGGGCGCCGCCGTCTGGGCCTACCTGTTCTTCATCGTCCTCGAAGGACGCTCCCCGGTCATGCTGATCGTTGGCATCGTGCTGGGCCTGCTCTGCCACTCGTTTATGTATGGGCCCCAGGCGGCGTTCGTCGTCGAGCAGTTCTCGCCGCGGCTCCGCTCCACCGGCAGCTCACTGGCCTACACGTTCGCCGGAATCATCGGCGGCGCCATCGCACCGTTCATGTTCACCCTCCTGCTGAGCACCTATGACAGCTGGGTCCCGGTGGCCATCTACCTCAGCGTCGCCTGCCTGCTGACCCTCGTGGGCCTGGCCCTGGGCCGCGACTCCAACGTTGCCGAGGACGAGGAATACCTGCAGTCCTCGGCTGAACTTGTGGAGTCCAAGTGAGCCAGCCACACGCCCTCCTCGCCCCCGCCGACGCACGCCTGAAGTTCCGCAACGGCCTGGTCACCCCCACCTCCGGCTGGAGCGACGGCTACACCCAGGCCAACCTGATAGCGGTCACGGCAGACTACGCCGATGAATTCATCGAATTCTGCCGGCTGAACCCCCAGGCCTGCCCCGTCATCGACGTCATTCCGGCGGGACAGTACGAAAGCGCCCTGGCGCCCGGGTCCGATATCCGCACCGACATCCCCGCCTACCGCGTCTGGGTGGACGGCGAACTGGCCGAGGAGACCACCGACGTCGCGTCCGTCTGGCGCGACGACATGGTGGGCGTCCTCATCGGCTGCAGCTTCACCTTCGAGGCGGCGCTGGCCAGTGCGGGGATCCCGCTGCGGCACACCGAAACCGGCCGCAACGTGCCCATGTACCGCACCACCGTCGAGTGCACACCGGCCGGCCGGATCCACGGCCCCATGGTGGTCTCCATGCGCCCCATGCTTCCCGAACTCGTGGACACGGCCATCCGGGTGACGTCGGAAGTGCCGAAGGTCCATGGCAGCCCGGTTCACGTCGGGTCACCGGAGGATCTGGGCATTGCGGACATCAACCGCCCCGACTTCGGGGACGCGGTGGAGATCCGGCCAGGGGAGGTGCCGGTTTTCTGGGCCTGCGGCGTGACACCGCAGAGTGCAGTGATGGCATCCAGGCCGTCCTTCGCCATCAGCCACGCCCCCGGGCACATGTTCATCACTGATGTTCCCGAAAGCACTTACCGGGAACCGGCGGGAGCGCCATCGTGAAGCGGCGACTCCCCGTAGCCGAGAAGCGGGCCCGCCGCGTCATCAACCACTCGGTGCCACGCCAGCAGGCCACCGGCACACACTGCGAGCTGACCGGCGTCTGGCGGAGCCCGGCGGGAGCGAGCATCCAGCTCTACGAGGGCCAGCTCGTTCCGAGCGATTCCGGCCGGGCCTGCCTCTGGACGTACGCGGGGCTCCCGGCAAACAAGGCCGATTCGCGTACGGCCCAGTTGGCCACTGCTTAACACCACAGACAGTAGATGCCGCAAAGGCAAGCGGACGACGGCGGGACCTCCCGCCGTCGTCCGCTGGCGTTTAAGCGGGGTGCTACGACAGGCGCAGCACCCGATCCATTGCCTGGTTGCAGCGCGCGGTTCACTATAGAGGGAAACGGGACGGCCGGCACGGACCGCGCGTTCACCGCCCGACGGCTCAAGGGAGAGTTTATGGACAGCCCCGGTGCTATTTCCCCGAACCGACGTACGCTGCTGAAGGCGGCCGGGATTGGGGCGGCCGGGTTTGCCGGGATGCCCCTGTTGTCCGCCTGCACCGGCGAACCTGCGCGGCTGGCGTCATCGGCGTCGGCAGCACTGCTCCCCGCCCCGCCGGGACAGATCGAACCACTGCTGGACCGGGCGAAAGTTAATAACGCCATGGCCAAGCTCGACGATTTGATCCGGGACGCCATGGAGAGCACCGGGCTGCCGGGGATGGCCGTAGCTGTGGTGTACCGGGACGAGGTGGTGTACGCCAAGGGCTTTGGGGTCCGGGAGGTCGGAAAGCCCGAGGAGATCGATCCTGACACGGTGTTCCAGGTGGCTTCCGTGTCCAAGCCGCTGGCGTCCACAGTGGTGGCAGGTGTGGTGGGGCAAGAGGTCATCAACTGGACCGACGCCGTCATTGAGCACAACCAGAACTTCGCGCTTAAGGATGACTACGTCACGCGGAATGCGACCTTCGCTGATCTGCTGTCCCACCGCGGCGGTCTGAAAACAGGTTCGGGTGATCTGCTGGAGGACCTCGGATTCGATCAGGCGTACATCCTCGGCCATCTCAACCAGGAGCCCCTTGATACCTTCCGGTCCAGCTACAACTACAGCAATTTCGGCTACACCGAAGCCGGCCAGGCAGCAGCCGACGCGATGAAAATGACCTGGGAGGATCTGGCCGACGAGGTCCTGTTCCGGAAGCTGGGCATGTCCGCCAGCAGTTACCGTCACGCGGACTATGAGCGAGCCACAAACAAGGCCATCCTTCATGTGCCGCTCGGGAACAAGGAGTGGGCGGCGAAATACCGTCGCAACGCCGATTCCCAGGCTCCGGCCGGGGGCGCGAGTTCGTCGGTGCGGGACCTGGCCCAATGGCTCCGGCTGCAGCTCGGAAACGGCACTTACGAGGGCAAACCCGTAATTGATCCGGCCGCCCTCCAAGCAACCCGCGTTCCCCATGCCTTCTCCGGTCCGGCGTCGGCTCCGGCTGCCCGGTCCCGTTTCTACGGGCTGGGCTGGAACGTCTCCTACGACGACCAGGCCCGTGTCCAGCTGGGACACTCCGGGGCATTCAATCTTGGTGCAGCCACCGCCGTCTCGATGCTTCCCGGCGAACAACTGGCCATCGTGGCCCTGACCAACGGGCGCCCGCAGGGAATTCCTGAAACAATCAACGCCGGCTTCCTGGATGCAGCCCAGCACGGATCGCCCACGGTCGATTGGCTGGCCTTCACCGCTGCCGTCTTCAAACAAATTGATGAGTCCGAGAAACCTGAGGTCGACTACACCAAGGTTCCGTCCAACCCCTCTCCTGCCAAACCAAACAGTGCCTACACAGGCACCTATGACAACCCCTACTATGGCCAGCTGGTGGTCCTCGAAGACGGCGGGAAACTGGCCATGAGAATGGGGCCGCCTGGCAGTCCCACGACCTTCCCGCTCACCCACTTTGACGGCGACACGTTCAGCTTCGAATCCATCGGAGAAAACGCCAACGGCCTGGCCGGTGCACTGTTTGCAGGAGCAGGCAGCGGCTCCTCGCCAAGTGTCACCCTGGACTTTTACGACAGAACCGGGCTGGGGACATTCACGCGGGCCTCGTAGCGGCACCAAACGCAAGCGGACGACGGCGGGAGGTGCCGCCGTCGTCCGCTCACCTCAAGGGAGCCTTTGTCCCTCCTCAGCCACCAGTTGAGTCACAGTGCCGCGGCAACGGGCTGCTCCTGGAAGGCCGGCATGACGTGCTCGATGAAGAGCTCGAGCGAGCGTTTCTTTTCCTCGTGGGTGAGGCTGTTGTCGGACCAGAGGCTGAACTCGTCCACACCGAGCGCCTCGTAGTGGCGGAGCCGCTCGATCACCTCAGCGGGTGTCCCGATCATCGCCGTCCGGTGGAGGGACTCCGGCGTGAACTCCGGGCGGTCGGCGAACTTCTCGGCAGGGCTGGGCTCGAGGAATCCGTTCTTCGGAGTGGTCTTGTTTCCGAACCAGGCATCAAACGTCCTGTAGAACTTCTGGATACCTTCGGCCGGACGCCGCCAACCCTCGGGTTCGTCCGCGGGATGGACGTGGGTGTGGCGGAGCACCATGAGGTCCGGGCGGGGGACGCCGGGGTTGTTCTCCACAGCGGTGTTGAACTTGTGCGCGAGGTCTTGGACCTCCTCGTCGCCCTTCATGAGCGGCGTCACCATCACGTTGCAGCCGTTGGCGACGGCGAACTCGTGCGAGGAGATGTCCCGTGCGGCGATCCACATGGGCGGCGTCGGCTTCTGCAGGGGCTTGGGGACGCTGGTCGAGGTGGGGAACTGCCAGACCTCGCCGTCGTGTGCATAGTCACCTTCCCAGAGCGCGCGCACGGCCGGCACCATCTCGCGCAGGTGCTTTCCGCCGTCGACAGCTGACATGCCGCCCTTGAGGCGGTCGAACTCGAACTGGTAGGCACCGCGTGCCAGCCCAACTTCCATCCGGCCGTTGCTGATGACATCCAGGAGCGCCGTTTCGCCGGCCACGCGGAGCGGGTCCCAGAAGGGCGCGATGATCGTTCCGGCACCCAGGCGGATGCGCGACGTGCGCGCTGCCAGGTAGGCAAGCTGGGGCATGGGACTCGGGGAGATGGTGTACTCCATGGAATGGTGCTCACCAATCCAGATGGTGCTGAACCCGCCGGCTTCCGCGATGAGGGCGAGTTCCGTCAGGTTCTCGAAACACTCGCGGTGTGAGACGGTCTCGTCCCAGCGCTCCATGTGGGCGAAGAGGGAAAAGCGCATTAGTGACTCCTTCGTTCTGCGGCTGCCGCGTTGCGTTCGGCGATGGTCTGGTTGCCGCGTGACCAGTGTTCGTGCTCAATTTCGCGGACGACGACGGTGGTGTTTTCCGGTGCCGCGCCCACCGAATTCTCGGCGGCGCGGTGAAGCTCGCTGATGAGCGAGCGGAGTTGCTCGGGGGTCCGGCCCCGGGCGATGGAGACTTCGATAAGAGGCAAAGGGTGCTCCTTTAGCTGCGGAGGAACGGGTCAGGACCTCATGATGAAGGGATCGGCGATGGGGGACTCGTCGGTGTTGATCCAGACGCTCTTGAGCCTGGTGTACTCACGGATGCTCTCCATGCCGTGTTCAACGCCGACGCCGCTGGTCTTGAAACCTTCGCGCGGGGACGCCGGGGACATAGCGCGGTAGGTGTTGACCCAGACCGTTCCCGCCTCCAACTGGCGGGCCATCCGGTGCGCCCTGGCAAGGTTGGTGGTCCAGACGCCGGCGGCGAGCCCGTAGGTGGTGTCGTTGGCGAGCCGAAGGACCTCTTCCTCCGTTTCGAACGGCATGATGGCCGCAACGGGACCGAAGATCTCTTCCCTGACCACACGCATGGAGTTGTCGACGTCGGTCAGGACGGTGGGTTCGAAGAAGTAGCCGTTGAGGCCGGTGTTGGGCCGCCCGCCGCCGGTGAGGACGGTGGCGCCTTCGGAGACGCCCAGGTCAACGTAGCTGGCTACTTTATCGCGCTGGTCCTGGAAAGCCAGCGGGCCGAGCTCGGTGGCGTCGAGGAGCGGATCGCCGATCACGATGCTGCGGGCGCGGGTAGCAACGCGGTCCAGCAGTTCGTCGTACACGGATTTGTGGGCGAAGACGCGGCTTCCCGCGATGCAGGTTTGGCCTGCTGCGGCAAAAATTCCTGCCACAACACCCATGGACGCATTCGCTATGTCAGCGTCGGCGAAGACGATGTTCGGCGACTTGCCGCCCAGTTCCAGGGTGGAGCCGATGAAACGGGATGCCGTGGACGAGGCGATCCGCGCGCCAGTGGCGGTGCTGCCGGTAAACGAGACCTTCGCCAACCGGGCGTCATCCACCAGGGCCGCGCCTGCTTCTGTACCGAAGCCTGTGACGACGTTGATGACACCGGCCGGGAACCCGGCCTCGTCGGCAAGGGCGGCCAGGCGGAGGACGGTGGCCGAGGTGTATTCGGAGGGCTTGATGACGATGGTGTTGCCGGCCGCGAGGGCGGGAGCGAGCTTGCTGGTGGTCAGCGTCAGGGGTGAGTTCCACGGCGTGATGGCACCAACTACGCCCAGGGGTTCCCGGAGCGTGTAGTTGAGGATGGCTGGCGTGGAACCGGGGATGGTATCGCCCTGGATTTTGTCGGCCAGGCCGGCGTAGTAGTAGTAATACTCCGGCATGGCCGCCAGCTGGGCCCGCATCTCCCGCAGGAGTTTGCCGTTGTCCTGGCTTTCCATTCGGGCGAGCTCGTCAGCGTGCTCACCCACAAGGTCCCCCAGCCGGCGGAGCAGGTGCCCGCGTTTGGTCTGGCTAAGGTTCCTCCAGTTGGGATTTTCGAAGGCTGCGGCCGCCGCCGAGACAGCATGGGCCACATCGGCCTCGTTTCCCCGTGCGGCCTGGTACAGCACATCAAGGGTCGCCGGGTTGGTGCTCTCGAAGTAGGCCCCGCTGGACGGCGGGACCCACTCCCCGTTGATGAAGTGGTTGTAGCGGCGTTCAACGGACATTTGAGTGCTCCTTGATGAAGGCGGTGAGCGTGTTGGCGAGCTCTTGGGGACGTTCTACAGGCATCATGTGGCGGGCGCCGCTGATGACGGAGTAGGTGCAGCCGGGGATGGCTGCGGCCAGCCGGACGCTCATCTCCGGCGTTGATCCTGGGTCCAGCTCACCGGTCACGGCATGGGAAGGAACCGCGATCAGCGGCAGTTCGGAGGCGATTTTCACGTCTGCTGTCGCGAACACGCGATAACAGGCCAGGAAGGACTCCCGGTCGTTGTTCAGCAGGACATCCCGCGTTGCTTCGACCAGCTCCGCCGGGACGGCGGACCCTTCCGGATACCATCGGCGGATTGATGCTTCCACAGTTGCCGGAAAATCGGATTCAGCTGCCGCCAGCCGCATCATGACGGCGGCGTGCTCCTCAGGAGTACGCGCGCATACTGAGCCGACCGAAACCAGGCTGGCCACCAGGTCGGGCCTGAACCTGGCCAGGTGCTGGGCAACCAGGGCGCCTAGCGAGAACCCCACCAGATGCGTCTTCGGCTCAAGTCTTTCGGCGACGTCCGCCGCGAGCCCGGCCAGCGTCACCCCTTCGGGGGCAGTCTGTGGCCGGCGTCCGTGTCCCAGGAGTTCAAGGACCTGGACGTCATATTCCGGCTCGAGGAATTCGCGAAGGGGTCCCCACATCGACCCGTCGAGGCCGACGCCGTGGATGAGAGCTATGCGGTCGCGGCTCACGGCGGGTGGCACCTACTTCGTTTCGGTGGCGAACGCCGCCAGGCGCTGCTGCGGCCGTCCCTGGGCAGCAGCAGCGAGGGCGATCACGATTTCATCGGCGTGCGGTGCGTCGTTGATCCGGACCTCGATGCTCTGGTGGTGGGAGCGGATGGTTGCATCGGTGATGTGCTTGAGCGGGATGTCAAAGACAACACCGGCCGGGCCGCGCTTCTCCACCGCGGGCAGGAGCGTGGTGGCCTTGGCGGCGTCGCGGAAGTGATTTCCAAAGGCCAGCGTGTGGATCAGTCCGGAACCATGCTCAATTTCGCCGTTAAGCCCGACGATGGCGGCCTTGCCGTACGCTTCGGCCGGGGATCCGAGGGCTTCGAGTACGCGGGGGGCGAGCAGCGCGCCGATGTCGGATGCGACGCCGTCGATGCCGGGGGAGAGGTCTTCGACGAAGCCCTGGCCTGCCCACGGATTCTTAACGATGGCTGCGACGACGGCGACGCGTGCGTTGGGCGTGACGTCCCGGCCGCCCTCTACGAGGATGTCTTCGGTCAGGGTGACGATTTTACGAATGCTCATGAAACTAGTTCTCCTACTGTGTTTGCTTTGACGATGGGGTCGGTGAGGCGGTCCCCGATGCGAGAGTGGGGGCGTGGCCCGGTTGAGGCGCCGAGGACGACGACGATCTCACCGGGCCGTGGTGCGTCACCGATTCGTGCGGTGATGGTTTGGTAGTGGGTACGTGTTGCTGCCGCGTTCTTGTGCCAGAGGGGTACGACGAGCGTGGCACCGGCGTCGGCCCGGTCATCGGCGAAGCAGATGATCGATTCCCCTTCGAAGAATTCGCGGACGAGGTTGCCGAAGTACGGTGTGTGGATGAGCGCGGCGCCGTGCTCGATCTCACCGTCGGTGCCGACAATCGCCGCCTTGCCGAAGGCCTGGATTGCCTCCACGCCCCCGAGGTTGGCAGCGAGCACATCGGTAAGTTTGCGCGCCAGTACCGGCGCGATCTGGACCATTTCCGGCCCGAGGTCATCGGTGGCTTCCCCGCCCAGCCAAGGGTTGGTGACTACCGCCGCTGCCGTTGCACGGACCGCGGGAACGGCCGGGGAGAGGCCGTTTTCGAGCAGGATCTCCTCGCTGTAATACACGATCTTGCGGATGCCGGGCATCTGGTGGTTCACCGTTTGGGCGCTTTGGTCAGTGAGAGGCGCATGGCGTCCTTTCGTGTTGGTGGGTTCAGTTCCGGCCGTCGTGTGCCGGGTTGGTCATCAGGGCCTCTCGGGATGAGGCGTGAACATGGTTCCGCATAGCGGATTCGGCGCCGAACGGGTCTTTATGCTCGATCATTTCGAGGACTGCGCGGTGTTCCCGGGTGGAGGCTTCGATCCTGCCGGGATGTTCAACCGTGCTCAGAACAAGCCGCTGGTAGGCGAGCTGGTTCATCAGCCGCTCATAGTGTTCAACAAGCTTGCGGTTGTCCGATCCGCGAACAATGGTCCAGTGAAACTCGTGCACCAGCCGGGCGTAGGCGCCGGTGTCGGTGGTGAGGGCAGCCGTTTCGGACTTCTCAAGGTTCCTCCGCAGCACGGACAGTTCCGGGACCTCCCCGCGGCGGGCGAGCAATGACGCCGCGAGTCCCTCGAGTGACTCCTTGAGCTGGAACAGCTCGATGATCTCCCTGCGGGTGGGCTCCCGCACAAAGGTGCCGACCTTGGGCCGGATCTCTACGAGGCCTTCGTGCTGGAGCTGCTTAAGTGCCTCCCGGATGGGGGTCCGGCTCACTTCGAACTCCTGGGCGAGGAAAGCCTCGGGGAGACCTGCGCCCGGGGGGAAGTTGCCGCCCAGGACGAGGCGCCGGATCCGGTCCAGGAGCCCGTCCCGGTCAGCCGCGTCAGTCGCTAATTCCAGTTCATCTTGCATACATGAAAGCTTATGATGCATGCATCAGGAGAGTCAATAGGCGTGGCTGCTCTTTTCAAAAAGCCCAAATGTTCGGGGATTTCAAGGATTTTCAGCTTCCTATTGACCTGGTGATGTGAGCTGGCTTACCGTTATTGGTATGCAACAGACCTTGGAACCGCTTATTACATCGGCTTGGCTCGCGGCCTGGGACAAGGGAGACCTTGGTGCCCTCGATGGCCTCGTAGCCGCGGGCTACACGCGCACCAGCAAGGCGACGGGAGCAACCGTCAACCTTGCTGGCCTCAAATCAGAGATCGCCGCGGTCCGGGAAGCTTTCCCGGACCTGCGCACTACAGTCGACGACGTCGTCGAAGGTGACGGCACCGTGGCCGTCTTCTGGACATCCACCGGCACACACACGCATGAATACCTCGGGGTTCCGGCGACAGGACTCACGGTTCAGACTCGCGGGTCAAACATCCTGGTCCTCGAGGACGGAAAGATCGCCACGGAATCAGTGACCTGGGACGGGAGCGAACTGCTGGCCGGCCTCGGAATCCGGCCCCTGCGCGGCATAGCCGCACCTGCCGTTCCCGCCGGTGAAGAATTCGCCGAACTCGACCCGGACCTGATGAAGGCCTTCAACCGGCAGTTCATCACCGGGGTCACCGTCGTGACCACTAAGGAAGGCGAAACCCCCAAGGGGCTGGCGGCCAACTCCTACTGCTCGGTCTCGCTCGAACCGCCTCTGGTGCTGGTATGCGTCCAGAAGACGTCCAGTACCTACCCTGCTCTGTTCTCTTCCAGCCACCTCGGGATCAACATCCTGGGAACCGAGCAGCTCGACACCGTGAAGGTTTTCGCCTCGAAGACCCCGGACAAGTTCGCGGCGCTCGACTGGCATGAGGGGCCCCAGGGAAGCCCACTCCTGGACGGCTCCGCAGCTTCCCTTGAGGCCGAAATCCAGGAACGGTTCCAGGCCAAGACCCACACGGTCTTTATCTGCAGGGTCCGCCACGCGGAAATCAGCAACACGGCACCGATGGTCTACAAGGCCGGACGGTTCTTCGACGGCGCAGAACTCGCCGAGCTTTAAAAAGTTCCGGCGCGGCTGACCACCCTCGGACAGGAAACCAGCCGCGCCGACCCAATCTGCTCGCAAGCAGCGCACCAAGGTGCGCATCCCACATTAGGACACAAATGAGCCCAGACACCATGCGCGACGCCGAAACCAGGGTCGCCGAAGACCGCGGATACCGCGACAGCCTCACCAAAATCGAGCCCTACGGCATCGAGCACATCCCCGACGTCGAACGCCACGGAAAGCCCCGCTCCCAGTTCTTCCTTTGGTTCGCCGCAGGAATGAACTTCCCCATCGTGGTCCTCGGCTTCAGCGCCACATACTTCGGACTCCCCTTCTGGTCTGCAGTCTTGGCGATTGTCCTCGCCGGAGTGATCTCCTCTGCAGGAATGGGATTCCTGTCGTCAATGGGAGTCCGGCTGGGCGTCCCTCAGCAGATGCAGGCCCGGGGACCACTCGGTTTCATCGGCAACCTGTTCCCGGTGGCATACGTGAACGTGTTTGCCGGCATCGGCTGGGCCGCCGTGACCGTCATCCTCGGCGGCCAGGCCATCGCCCTCCTGACCGACATTCCGTTCTGGCTCTCATCCCTGATTCTGATGGGCATCCAGCTCGGCGTGGCCGTCATCGGCTACAACCTGATCCATTTCCTGCAGCGCATCCTGTCGTTCGTCCTGGTGATCGGCTTCATCTTCATCACCATCGTGGCAGCCACCAACAGCCGTGTGGTCAACACCGCCAACGAAGCCGCCCCGGGCTTTGCTGGTATCGGCGGCTGGATCATCTTCTTCGGTTGGTTCTTCTCCTTCATCGTTGCCTGGATGCCGTTCGCCTCCGACTACTCCCGCTACCTGCCCAACACCCCCGGCAACCGGCGCGGCGCGGGATGGGCCACCATGCTCGGGAACTTCGTCACCCTCGTCTGGATGGGGATCCTCGGAACGCTCCTGGGATCGACCACTACCGCAGCTGACAGCATCGGCGCCCTCAAGGAGCTCATGGGTCCCTGGGCCGTCGTCGGCCTCGGTGTCGTCGCTTTGTCCTCCTTCACACAGAACTTCCTGAACGTCTACGGCGGCGCCATTTCCATCCAAACCATGGGCGTCCCCGTCAAACGCCACACAGCGGTCGTCTTTATCTGCGTAGCCTCATACTTCGTGGCGCTGTGGGGACAGACGGGGTTCAACCAGGGTTTCACCGCCTTCCTGAACCTGACCGCATACTGCATCGCCCCGTATGTCGCGGTCCTCGTGTGCGATTACCTGGTGGGAGGCCGGCGGACCGAGCAGGGCCTGCGCGAACTTTTCGACAAGAGCCGGAAGTTCGAATGGGGCTTCGTGGCCTGGGCCGTCGGCGTCGCACTCTCCTCCCCGTTCTGGATGTCCGCGATCTACACCGGCCCCATCGCCGCGGCCTTCCCGCAGATTGGTGACCTCTCCTACTACGTCGGTGCCGCCGTCGCAGCCGGTATCTACTTCGCCACCCACCGGCGCCGACGCCTCTCCGGACGGGAAATGCTCGACCGCAGCCCCGCGGCCCAGACCCTCTGAGCAACCACCCACAGCGGTTGGGGAGGGTCCGCAGAGGATCCTCCCCAACCAAGAATGAGCTACGCATAGCAAGGAGCCCGATGTGGCTGAAGAAAAGACCGTGACCGTTGAACGCGAGACCGGACTGCTTGAGTCAGTGCCAGCTGGGCTGCTGATCAACGGTGAATTGCGGGACGCCTCTGGCGGGGGCACGTTCGACGTCGAAGACCCCGCAACCGGTAAAGTGCTGGCGGCGCTGGCGGACGCGACCACCGAAGACGCTCTGTCCGCACTGGATGCGGCCGACAGGGCCCAGGCATCCTGGGCCCGGACCGCATCGCGTGAGCGGGCAGAAATCCTGCGCCGGGCCTTCGAGCTGGTGACCAAGCGTTCGGAGGATTTTGCCCTGTTGATGACCCTGGAAATGGGGAAGCCGCTGGCCGAAGCGCGGGGCGAGGTGGCTTATGCGGCCGAGTTTCTGCGCTGGTTCTCCGAAGAAGCGGTGCGCGACTACGGCCGATACCTGACCACGCCGGAGGGAAAGAACAAGATCCTGGTCCAGCACAAGCCGGTGGGACCGTGCCTGCTGATCACGCCGTGGAACTTCCCGCTGGCGATGGCTACGCGCAAGGTGGCGCCTGCCGTGGCGGCGGGGTGCACCATGGTGCTCAAGCCGGCAAAGCTCACCCCGCTGACATCGCAGCTTTTCGCGCAGGTGATGATGGAAGCCGGCCTCCCGGCAGGGGTTCTGAACGTGGTCCCGTCGTCGTCGGCTTCATCCATCTCCGGGCCCCTGCTGAAGGACGCCCGGCTGCGGAAGCTCTCCTTCACCGGGTCCACGCCGGTTGGCAAGCTCCTGATGGCGGAGGCGTCCCAAAACGTGCTGCGCACGTCGATGGAGCTCGGCGGCAATGCGCCCTTTATGGTGTTCGACGACGCTGATCTGGACAAGGCGGTGGAGGGGGCGATGTTGGCCAAGATGCGGAACATGGGCGAAGCCTGCACGGCCGCGAACCGGTTCCTGGTGCACGAATCCGTCGCGGCGGAGTTCACCCGCAGGTTCGCCGGGGCGATGAAAGAGCTCCGCCCCGGCCGTGGCACCGAGGCCGGCGTGACGGTGGGCCCACTTATCGACGGCGGCGCCCGCAAGGATGTCCACGCCCTGGTCCAGGAAGCAGTGGCCAGCGGCGCAACAGCCGTCGCCGGCGGTGCCCCCATCGACGGCCCCGGCTATTTCTACCAGCCCACAGTCCTTGCGGACGTACCAAACGACGCCGAGATTCTGCGCACCGAGATCTTCGGTCCGGTCGCCCCGATCACGACATTCAGCACCGAGGAGCAGGCCATCGCCATGGCCAACTCCAGCGAATACGGCCTTGCCGCCTACCTTTACACCCGCGATTACGCGCGCATGTTCCGGGTGGCCGAGCAGATCGAATTCGGCATGGTGGGCTTCAACGCCGGCGTCATCTCCAACGCCGCAGCACCCTTCGGCGGCGTTAAGCAGTCAGGCCTGGGCCGCGAGGGCGGTTCCGAGGGCATCGCCGAATACACCACCACCCAGTACATCGGCATCGCCGATCCCTACGCAGGCGAGGAAGGCCAGAAATCGTGATCGGCAGCAAGACCAGCCCCTCAACTCCCGGGGCAAAGCGTTATCTGGTGGTGATTGACATGCAACGCGCCTTCCGCGAAGTGGGGGAATGGCACGTGCCGCGGTATGACGAAGCGGCCGGAACCATAGCGAGCCTTGTGGCCGCCGGTCTGGAACCCGTCATCACACGTTTTGTCCCCGATCCCACGGAGGAGGGCTCCTGGTCCTCGTATTACGACCGTTGGCAAAGCATGCGCCGGGATCCGGCCGATCCGATATGGCAGGTAGAGCTTCCGCACGTCCAGGCCCGCGGCTCCATAGACCTGCCGACGTTCTCCAAATGGGGGGAAGCGTTGGCGGACCTGGTTCCAATCGGCGGAGAGCTTATCCTTGCAGGCGTTGCTACCGACTGCTGCGTCCTCTCCACCGCCCTGGGTGCCGTCGACGCAGGCCGATATGTCACGGTGGTCGAGGACGCTTGCGCTGGCCAGAGCGACGTGGCGCACCAGCAGGCACTGGCTCTGATGGATCTGCTGTCGCCGATGATCAACATCGTCAAGAGCCACACACTGATTCATTGATTCAACGTCGCCATCCTGGCCTCCGGCGGCGGCGCAGATAGACGTCGACGCCGGGCGCTCGTAAATCCTCATTGTGGTGGGCGCCGAACAGGGCCACCATGTTCGTATGGACGCTGAAACACCGAAGGCGGCGGAGCTGAACCTCCCCCAGGCCTTCCTCCTTCTGGCAACGAACGACGCGAACGGCAAACCTGAAGTGCCGGTGTTCGCACTCAGGACCACGGTGGCAGGGGCAATACTGGCCGAACTGGACCTGATCGGTGCAATCGAGCTGCAGGGCAAGCGCGTCAGGACCACCGGCGACGCCCCGACAACGGATTTCCAGCGCGAGCTGGAACTCATCCGTGGCAAATCCCGGCCCCACACTCCCAAGCGGTGGGTGGGCATGCTGGAAGGCCGCGCCGAAGTGCAGCGTGTCTACGAGGCGATGGCGTCACGGGGCATCGTGGAACACGTCGGCGAAAAGCACCTGGGGCGGTTCCGGGCCGTGCGGTACCCGGAGAAGGACCATGCTCCGGAGGCGGCACTCCTGGAAAAGATCCAGGCCGCACTCAGCGGTGCACCGTCCGAACTTGAGGCGCCTGATACCACTGGGGCCGATGCCGGGACGACCGATTCGGGGACCGCTGATGCGGAGACGGCTGATGCCGTGGCGTCCGAGACCACGAAGGCTGCAGCGCCTGATCCCAAGCCCGATTCCAAGGCATCCGATGCCAGGACCATAGTGCTGATCGCCCTGCTTCAGGCAGCCGGGCTGCTCGGCAAGCTCTTCCCCGCAGCAGACCTAACCCGGGCAACGGAGCTGTCCAAGGACTACTGGCCGTCCCGCGCGGTGGAGGACGAACTTCGGATGATCAGACTGGCACAGCAAGAAGCCGCAAATTTGTGATTCGACCACTTCACAGTGACCAGAGGTCCTCGAGAAGTCGTCGCACCACTTCCGGCTGCTCGACATTGGCGAAGTGGCCGCACCGCGGGATGGTAACAGTCCGGGCGTTCGGAACTGTGGCGGCCAGCCGGTCCAGGTCGGAACGGGAAGTGAACACATCGGTGTCCCCACGCCTCGCCAGCACGGGGCAGCGGATGCCGCGCCACTGGTCAAAGTCGTAGGGCGCCACTGCCCGGGCAGCCGCGGAGAAGCTGGCCGGACGGGCGTCATGGCTGAGCCCTGCGGACATGCCTGCGGGATCGGCGAACAGCGGTGACGTCAACGGTCCCATCACAGGGGTGGCGCCGACTGCACGGACCAGGGCCGGCCCTGCTGGACCTAGGGACGCCAGTGAGCGCATGAGCAGCCTCATGCCGACAAACGCCGGGAACCTAGACAGGCTGCGCAGTGGCTCGCGGGCGGCCTCAGACACGCCGAATGTGGTGGCCGAAATGGCGGCAACGCTCGCGGTCCGCTCCGGCCACGCCGCCGCAATATGCAACGCCAGGAAGCCTCCCATGGAGTGGCCCACGAGGTTCCATCGTGGGTAGCTGAGCGAGTTCAGCACCTCGGTGACGGCGCATGCCATGGCCTCGATGCCGAAGAGTTCCAGCCTGGCGTCCTTGGTGGATTCGCCCCACCCCGGCAGATCAATCAGGACACGATCGTGGGGCGATGCTTCGGACAGCAGCGGCCGGAATGTGGTCCAGGAGCCCGCGGCGCCGTGAAGATACACCTCCGGTATGCCGGACGCCGGCGACCCGCCACCGGAGGCCGGTTGGACACGCACCGTGCACGGGCCCAGCCCGGTTGGAATGATGTGACGCCGCAGCGTGGTCTCCCGCGTCGCGGATTCCTGCCGAACGCTCATGCCCGCCTTCCGCTGGGATCTCTACCGTTGTTGATCTCTACTAAGGATTCGGAGCCGTGGCGTTACCGGACCGGACCGGATGTGGCGACTACAGCTGCCTGGTTTGGGCACCCAACGCAGTGGACGACGGCGGGAGGTCCCGCCGTCGTCCGCTTAACTGGGTGGCACGAAGGCTAGAGGTCCAGGACCAGGACGGGGCATGTGGCGCGGGAGACGCAGACCATCATGCAGCTGTTCTCGGCCTTTTCTTCGTGGGTGAGGACGGAGTCGCGGTGGTCGATGGTTCCCTCGACGACCGTGGTTTCGCACGTGCCGCAGGTCCCTTCGCCGCAGGAGGAAAGGATGCGTGCACCGGCTTCTTCGAGAACATGCAGGACGGATTTATCCGCCGGGACGGTCAGGCGCACGCCGCTCGTTGCCAATTCGATTTCGAACGCCACATCGTGTGTGGTGTCCACCTTCTGTGCCGTGAACCGTTCCAGGTGCAGGGACCCGGAGGGCCATTTCTCGGCACAGATTGCCTCGACGGCGGCCAGGAGCGGTTCCGGACCGCACGTGTAGACGGCTGTGTGGGGGTCGGGGGAGCCCAGGACAGTGGGCAGATCGATGATCCCCTTCTGGTCCTGGGGCCACAGCGTGGTTCGGGTGCCGTGGGCGGTCAGCTCATCCCTGAAGGCCATGGAGGAAAGTGTCCGGCCTCCGTAGACGAGGGTCCAGGGCTTACCCTGCTCCTGTACCTCACGGATCATCGCGGCAATGGGAGTGATCCCGATACCACCGGCGACGAAAAGGTAGCTGGCGGAATCGACCAGCCGGAAGTGGTTCCGCGGACCGCGGACGGTCACCGAATCGCCGGCAGCCAGCGACTCGTGAACGAACCGCGAGCCGCCGCGGCTGTTGGGCGCATCGAGGACACCAACAACGTAGCTGCTCCGATCTGCGGGATCGCCGCAGAGGGAGTACTGCCGCGTCAGGCCGTTGGAAAGAACCAGGTCGATATGGGCGCCGGGTCGCCACGGCGGAAGGTCTTCGCCGTCCTGGTGCTGGAGCGTGAGGAGTACGACGTCGTCGGCGGCGTATGTCTTCGCCGCGACGCGGGCAAAGAAATGGGCCTCTTCGAGGGTGAGGTCCGAAATCGGCCCGGAGATGGTCTCTGTTGTGCTCATGGTCCTGCTCTCAATCTGAAAGTCGTCGCGTGGGATGCGGTGAGGGGAAGTGTGTTCTAGTACTGCGTGAGCGCCAGGCGGCTGAGCCGCCCGCCGATGATCCACTCGGTGACGTAGAGCCAGTGACCGTCAGCAGCGATTCCGTGGGGGCTGTTGAAGAACCCCGGGTCCACAACCGGTCCGTCCAGGCCCTCGGGAGTGCGGCGGTTGGGCCAGGCATCGTCCTCGTTCGACCGGGGCCGTGTCTGTTCCAGGACGCGGATGAACGCATCGCCGTCGAACCTCGCGACTCCGCCGAAGAGCTCGGTGACGTAGATCCGGTCTCCGACGAGAACGAGCGAGGACGGGCTGTCCAGGACTCCTTCGCCCAGGATCCGCGACTGCATTCCGTTCCGCTCCATGACTACGATTCTGCGGTTGGTGCGGTCCGCCACGTAGATTTCGAGGCGCCCGTGGTGGGTTCGCAGCATTATCCCGTGCGGGCAGGCGAAGGCGGTGCCCGTTTCTGCCCCGTCCCGCGTTCCGAGGTAGTGGCCCGAGGCGGCGAAATGGTGCACCAGGCTGGCGCCGTACCCGTCGGCTACCCAGATGTCACCGCTGCCGGTGTATCGGGAGTCGTCGACGGCGATCGACGTCGGGCGCCACAACTCGAGTGCATAGTCCAGCAGTGGAGGGCATTCCAGTTCGAGGTGGACGCTTCCGTCCCTGTTCAGGATGACTGCACGCCCGGGCGAGAATTGATCGGCGTAGGCCGACGCATTGGCGGGATCCTCGACGAAGCGGTGCCCGGGGTCGGCCACGGCGATGACTTCCTCGCCGTCGCGTTCGCAGGTGACAATGCTGTGCATTTCGGTCAGGGACGTTGGTATGGTTTCGGCGCCACCTGAAGGGTCGAGAACCAACAGGTCGCGGCCCTCCGGGTGGGCGCAGAGGACTCTGCCGTCGCTGAGGACTGCGACACCGGAGTGCATCCAGCCGCGTGACTGTGGCAGGAGGCCGGAGAGGTCCTCCCAGCCTTTGACCTCAGTCAACGAACTTCACCGGAAGCGTTGCGAATCCGCGGACCATTTGCTTTGCCCAGCGCTCGGGCAACCCGACGACGCGGATCTCAGGGCCCTCGAGGAGAGTCTCCACGAGGACGCGTCCGGCAAGCCTGGCCAGGGGTGCGCCCAGGCAAGCGTGGATACCGTCGCCGAAGGTCATGATGCGGTTCTCCGGCGTCAACTCGCGGCCGATATCAAAAAAGTCCGGGTTCTGGAAGACCCTTTCGTCCCGGTTGGCGGAGCCCAGCAGGAACATCACCCGGGAGTCCGCCGGTATGGTCACACCGGCGATGGTGATCTCGGCGGTGGTCTGCCGGCAGAGGTTCTGGCCGGGGGTGTCAAAGCGGAGTGTCTCCTCCACGAAGGCGGGAATTGCGGCCGGGTCCTCCGCAAGGCAGCGCTGGAAGGCCGGGAACTTGTCGAGGGTTGCCACGAGGTTGGTGAGGAGGGCGGCGGGGGCGTCGATGGCTGCCGACAGAATCAGATGGGCCAGGCCCACCTGTTCATCCGGCTCCACCTTGCCGGCGTGCATGCCAAGGATGATCTGGGTGATGGCATCCGACCCTGTGGCGGTGCCGCCGGCTTTGACCTTTTCGCTCCGCTTCCCAAACATGTCCGCGAGGTGCTCTTCGGCTTCCTGATTTGAGACGGCGGCGTCGTCCGGCACGCCGAACTCGCCCACCGTCCGCACCATGGAGCGCAGGAGATGTTCCTGCAGCATTCCGCTGTCCTCGACGGCCATGCCGATCATTTTCGTGGCCGCACCGATAGCCAACGGAAGCGCCACCTCAGTGGCAAAGTCACCGCCGCCGTTCGCGCGGAGCTCCGTGATCAGGTGGCGGGCCAGTTCCCTGATGCCGTCTTCCTTGGACAGTATCTCGCGTCCGACAAAGACGCGACGGACGGCCGATCGCAGAGAGGTGTGCCGGGGAGCGTCGACCATGATCAGGTTGCCTGCCCCGTAGGACGCATGGGTACCGTCCATGTCATTGCCCAGGGCGCTGGAGAGCTGCCCGTGGTTTCGCAGGCCTGCCTGGACATCGGTGTAACGCGAGACGACGTAGAGGTCTCGGCGCTCGTTGTAGTAGACCGGCGCCTTGTCCCGCAGGATTCTGTACAGCTCGTAGGGATGGTCGTACGCGGCGTAGGAGAGCGGATCGTAGAAGACGCCGGGATCTGTCTCCAGCCCGGGATTCGGGCCAAACCTTGGCGCCGCGACAGGGTCCGGCATGCGTGCTTGTTCGCCGGCGAGTGCGGCGCCGCTGAAAGGGCATTGCTGGACGTCGGTGGTGTTCGGATCAGTGGCTAGCGACATTGGTAGGCCCTGCTTTCGTGGGTTTGCGTGGATGAGGGAACGAGGCCTCAGCCATGTGAGGAAGGGGGATCTGAGCGGGATTTTCCTAAAGACTAGCACGTGCTAGTTTTTCGTCAAGGTATGTCCTGACAAACCCGGCGGAGAGCCATCAACCCTCCGCGTATAGGATGTCCAAGTGATCTCTAAACGGCCGACCATGATGGACGTCGCCACTCGCGTCGGCGTTTCACGGCAGCTTGTGGGGCTCGCCTTCCGCAATGAAGCGGGCGTCAGTTCCTCGACGCGGGAACGCATCTTTGAGGCGGCTTCCGAGCTCGGATACAGCCCGGACATAGCAGCACGGTCACTTCGCCGGCGGAGCAGCAACTACATCGGAGTGCTCTTCAATCCCGCCCACTCATCCGCCGACGACATTGTGGAAGCCCTCTATGCGGCGGCCCACGAGCGTGGCTACAACCTGATTCTCGGTGCCTTGACGGCGACGCGGGACGAGCGGGATGCCATCACGGAACTGCTCGGGTTCCGCACTGAGTCCGTCATCCTGATTTCGCCGGAAACGCCTGTAAACGAGCTGCGGAAACTGGCAAAGAGGCTGCCCGTGATCAGCATCGGCAGACCTCTGCCGCAGGGTGTCTGCAGTGCTGTCCGGTCAGACGGGCAGCGGGGGATCGCGGCGGCCGTGGACCATTTGGTGGAACTCGGGCACCGGGATATTGCCTACGTCCTGACGCGGTCACTTCCTGAATTCGCTGCCCGCCACCAGGGATACGTGACAGCCATGGACAGGCATGGACTGCCCTCGCGGGTCCGGGAGATTGACGGGGACTTCACCGAGGAATCCGGCGCCAGTGCCGCCGAGTCGCTTCTCGCCGAGCCAGTCATGCCCACCGCGGTGGTCTGCTCCAATGACCATGCTGCCATGGGCCTCATCAATAGGCTTCTGCGTGCCGGCTTGCGGGTGCCCGAGGATGTTTCGGTCACGGGCTACGATGACAGCCGCATCGCCAGGCTGTCGTTTGTTGACCTGACGAGCGTCCGCCAGGATCCCGCGGAAATGAGCACGGCGGCCGTCGAGGCCGCCGTTCAGATGATGTCAGACCAGGAGTCGGCGCCCCAGGAACGCATGATCGTTCCCACGCTGGTCATCAGGGGAAGTACGGGCCAGCCCCGGTCAGAGGCGCAGCTGCACCCCAGGTGAGCCGGTGCTGACGTCGACGTCCCGGCGCAGTGTCTTTCGCGGGAGGTGTATGCCCGCAGCCGCAAATCCATACCATGTGCCCTGCGTCACAAAACTGGCACGAGACAGATTTAATGGAAAAAGTCTTGCACGTGCCAGTTATTGGGCGTAAGAATGTCCTGACAATAAGTCGAAGATCGGCACTCCCCACGAGCATCAGTTCTGGATGGAGGCAGGCTTCGGCACCTATGAGAGGGACACGACGAAGTGAAACCTATTTCTACGTTTAAGCGAGGACTCGGCGTAATTGCCATGGCGGGCGTGGCAACGCTGGCGCTGGCAGGCTGCACCGCAACGTCCAATGCATCATCAACCACCGGCCTGGCCGACAAGTTCGGCAGCCGCGCCGAAAACCGCAGTGTGTACTTCCTGACCTACTACAACCCTGCCGGCGACGCCTTCTGGGCCCAGATCCTCAAGGGAGCGGAAGACGCCTCCACTCTCGGCGGCCTGCAGCTGACGCATCAGACCGCCGACGCCGATCCGGACAAGATGGTGGACCTCGTGGCAACAGCCACCGCGTCCAAGCCCGCCGTCATCGTGATGCCGTTCAACGAAGGCGAGAAGTGGGTCAAGGTGGCGTGTGACGCCTCCAAGGCAGGCATCAAGGTTGTTGCCTACAACGTGCCGGCACCCGAGAGTGCCGCCGACTGCGTCAGCGGTTTCGTCGGCCAGGACTTCTTCGAGGTCGGCACGCTCGTTGGCGAGCGTCTCGCTGCGGAGGCCAAGCTGGGCGCCGGCGACAAGGTCCTTTTCCCAGCGGAAGAGCCCGAGCAGAACTACGCCATCCAGCGGGGCGGCGGCGTGCAGAAAGCGCTCGACAAGGTGGGTGCGAAGGGCGAGTACCTCCGGACCTCCGCTTCCGATGAGGAAGCTCTAAACTCCCTCACCTCGTGGCTCATCGCCAACAAGGACGTCAAGGCAGTGGCGCCTCTGGGAGGCACCCCGCACCGCAACATCCTGGCTGCCATGGAGGCGGCCGGCGTGAAGGTTCCTATCGTCGGCTTTGACACCTCCCCGCAGGTCATCGACGGCATCAAGGCCGGGGACATCATCGCCACGGCTGACCAGCAGGGCTTCGTCCAGGGATTCCAGTCGCTGATGCAGAGCGCCCTTGCCATCGACTTCGGCCTGGCACCGGCAAACATCAACTCCGGCGGCGTCTCCCTCATCGACAAGACCAACGTGGAAAACCTCGAAGCGCCGGACCTCCAGGGCGTCCGCTGGTAACTGCGTCATAGGGGGATGGAGCGGCGGCCATGCCTCCGCCCCATCCCCTTCCGGGCCCCAGCGCCCACCTCTCCCATTCCGCGGCATCGACGCCGCTGCCATCGAAAGATCAGGTCATGTCACCACAAGACACAGGCACCGACCAACACGTCCTCACGGCGCCGTTGGAAACAGGGGCCATCACCAAAGTCCGCCGTCTTGCCGATAACCAACCCGTCACAACAGCCGAGAAATTCAAGGACTACATCCGCTACACCCGTGGCCGCGGAGCCCTCGAAATCGGCGCGATCCTGGCGGTCGTCATCATCGGCTTCGTCATCGCCAGCATTGCCAGCCCCGCCTTCCCATTCCTTTCGGCCAACAACCTCTCGGGCGTTATCTCCCAGAGCATTCCGGTATTGGCCATCCTTGCCATCGGAGTCGGGATCCTGATGATCGCCGGCGAATTCGACCTCTCCCTGGGCGCGAGCATCGGGTTCTCTTCCATCACGTTCATTCACGTCTCCAACTCGTTCGGCTGGGGCTGGGGGGTCCTGGCCGCAATTGCCGCGGCCACCGGTATTGCCCTGATCAACGGACTGATCGTGGTAATCACAGGCATCCCATCCTTCATCGCCACTCTTGGCATGGCGTTCTTCTGGACCGGCGCCAGCATCTTCATCAACGGCACGGCACCGGCGCTGCTGCGCAAGGGCAAAGACGAAGCACTCGTCACCCTCTTCGCCGGCGATTTCGGTTTCTTCCGCTCGCAGCTGGTCTGGATGATCGTGGTGGGAGTCGTGGCGTGGTTCTTCCTGCACCGCCACAAGCTCGGCAACCACATCTTCGCCGTCGGCGGTAACGCGTCGGCCGCCAGGGCGATCTCCATCAACCCGCTGAAGGTCAAGCTCCTCTCCTACGCCCTGTTCGGGGCGATGGTGGGCCTGGCCAGCATCCTGATCTCGGTCCGGACCTCCTCCATGCAGCCCGGTTCCACGGAGGACTACACCCTGATGGCGATAGCCGCTGCCGTGGTGGGCGGAACCTCTCTCCTCGGAGGACGGGGCACCATCATCGGCATGGTCGTCGGCGCAGCCCTGATCCGCATCATCGAAAACGGCCTGATCCTCGGCAAGGCGCCCGGCTTCTACATCCAGCTCTTCGTCGGCCTGATCATCGTGGTCGCCGCCATCTTCAACAAGCTCATGGAAGGCAAAGCATCATGACCATCAACGAGGACTACCTGCTCCGGATTGAGGGCATCACCAAGAAGTACGGCGTCAACACCGTCCTGGACGACGTGTCCTTCGACATCGGAAAAGGCGAGGTTGTGGGCCTCCTTGGCGACAACGGTGCCGGCAAGTCGACCCTGGTCAAGATCATGTCAGGCGTGGTCGCGGCCACCGCAGGCGACTTCTCCTGGGACGGCACCAAGCACCCGCACGTGAACAGGGCCCTGACCGAGAGCCTGGGCATCGAAACAATCTTCCAGGACTCGGCACTGGTCCCGCAGATGTCCATTAGCCGCAACATCTTTATGGGCCGTGAGATCACGAACCGCCTCGGTCTGATGAAGATCAAGGAGATGGATGCCATCACCTCGGAAATCCTGGACTCCGTGGTGACCATTGAAGGCATCAAGAGCTCCAAGCAGCTTGTCTCGTCGCTGTCCGGAGGTCAGGCGCAAGCGGTGGCCATTGCCCGGGCTGTCCACTTCAAGCGCAGCCTGCTGATCCTTGACGAGCCGACGTCCGCGCTCGCGGTGCGTGCCACGGAAGCACTGCTGGACTACCTGCGGGCACTGAAGGTCGACGGAATCAGCTCCGTGCTGGTCACCCACAACCTCCACCACGCCTTCGAGGTTTGCGATCGGCACATCGTCATGAACCACGGGCGCAAGATCCTCGACGTTCGCCGCCAAGACACGAGCGTCGAAGAACTGACTGCCGCCGTCGTCGAAGGTGAACTCGGCATCCGCCGATACCGTGAGAACGCCACCGCGGCCTGACCCGACAAGCCGGTGATCACGAGATCCGGCTCCCGCCTCGGAAGAGGTTGCTCGTCGACGGCCCTGTCCATGGGGCGGCAGGGCCGTCGAGCCGAGCAGACGTCACGGTTTCTCCTGCTCAACGGACGTCGGCCGGCTTCCTGCCCCGACCCGTTCGCAACGTCATTCTGGAGGTCCATAATGTTGCAGGATCACATTGTCTTGCCCGAGGACCTTTTCGTGGATGTCGACCGCGCAGGTCCCGTTCCCCTCTACTTCCAGGTCTCGTCCTGCATTGAGCAGGCAATTCTCACCGGCCACCTGCCCGCCGGTGGACGCCTGGAGAACGAGATGGTTCTGGGGCGACGGCTTGGCCTATCAAGGCCAACCATCCGCCACGCGATCCAGGAACTCGTCGACAAGGGACTCCTGGTGAAAAACCGTGGCATCGGCACCCAGGTTGTCCACGGCCAGCTCACCCGGGACGTGGCACTGTCCAGCCTCTTTGAAGACCTGTCCAGGATTGGCAAGCGCCCGAGTTCAAGCGTCCTGACGCACGAGCTCGTAACCGCCCCTCCGCACGTTGCCGAAGCCCTCGGCACGGGACCTGGCGCCAAGGTGTTGCACCTGCGCAGAATACGTCTCGCAGACGGCGTTCCGTTCGCCATACTCGAGAACTACCTGCCGGACAGGTTCGCCGCCTTGACGCGCGGACAGTTGGAGCAAGGCAGCCTCTACCGGCTGATGCGAGCCCGCGGCGCAACCATGCGGGTGGCCAAGCAGAACATCGGCGCCCGCACAGCCGAGCCAGACGAGGAGCGGCTCCTCGAAATGCCTCCCGGAGCTCCCGTGCTTACCGTCAACCGCCGGGTCTATGACAGCCTCGGGAAGGCTGTCGACATCGGCCGCCATTCCTACCGCCCGGACCTGTACTCATTCGACATCACGCTGGTCGACAAGTAGCTGGGTTCGGCAGAACGACCAGTTTGTCGGCGACGAGCCTGCCCTCGTGGATGACGGTGCGGTCGGTGCCTCGGTCCATGACGGTGCTCGTGATGGTCTCGCCGTCAACCAGGACGATGTCGGCCCGATCTCCGGGAGCCAGGCCCGGCCGGTCGTCGGGACTCGTGAGGCGCTGGACGGTACGGTCCATGATGGACGCGCCTCCGATGGTGGCGATCGCCGCACAGTGCTCGATCAGCCGGTCCTTCCGCAGCCGGTGTGTGAACGCCAACTGCCACGTGCGGTCGAGCATGTCGCAATTGCCGTATGGGCTCCAATAGTCCCGCTGCCCATCCTCGCCCAAACCGACACGGATCCCCGCCTCGGTCATCCGGGCCAAGTCGAATTGCGTGCCGCCGCTTGCCGGGGCGACCGTCGCCCAGGCAACGTCAAGCTCCGCCATCTGCTCCACGAGCCGAGCGGTCACGTCGGGGTGGACGTTGGCTAGATCGTAAGCATGGGACAGCGAGACGCGTCCCTGCATGCCCAGCGCGCGGGTTCGTTCGAAGACCAGTTCCGCGCTGAAGACCCCCATGTGGCCGGGCTCGTGCAGGTGAATATCGACGTCGACCCCGTACTTCTCAGCCAGACCGAAGACGATGTCCAGATGGCGGACCGGGTCCCGGTCCAGCTGGCAGGGATCAATGCCGCCGATGGTCGTCGCACCCGTGCGAAGGGCCTCCTCGAGGAGTGGGACAGTGCCCTCCTCGAGCAGGAGGCCCGCCTGGGGGAAAGCCATGACTTCTACCGTGGCGGCGTGGGCGAAGCGTTCCTTGGCGGCCATGACTGCCTCGAAGCGCTCAAGCTTGCAGTCCACGTCGATCTGGGCGTAGGAACGAACGCGGGTGGTGCCCCGCGCAATCATCCGTTCCAGCGTTCCGGCCACCACCTCCCTATAGGGGATGGGGGTGTCGCGCCAGTTTTCCCTGTCGTTGCACATCATGTTCCACACACCGGGCGAGGCTGTGTGCTCCCGGAACGGCAGCCCGATCCGGGTCGAGTCGAGGTGGACGTGCACGTCAGTGAACGCAGGCAGGGCGATCCGGCCGCGTCCGTCGACTTCCCCGACGCCGGCGTCTGCGACTGCGTCTGCCACTGCGGCGGAGGTCCCCGCGGGGTGAATGGCCGCAATCCGTCCCTCTCGGACCTCAAGGTCTACGGCGTCCCCGCCCCAGGGGCGTACGTTCGTGATGAGCATGGTTCATTCCTTTCGGCTGGGGCTGGGGGCAAATCGCTGCCGCAAGCGGCCGACGGCGGGCGGTCCCGCCGTCGTCCGCTCACCTTCCCGGCCGCAGCAGCGCGGAGGGGTGGCCCAACGCGGGGTCACTTGATGCCCATAAAGTGCGCATCATTGGGCGAAAAGTGACCCCGCGTTGCTTGCTCAGCTGCCGAGCCCCAACGCGAACTGCGCGATCACGGTGGAGAGCAGGAAGGACGCGGTGATGGCCACCAGGCCCACGGGGATGATCTTCCAGCCGATGTTCTTCAGCAACGGGATGTCCTTGCCCAAAGACAGGCCCGCGAGTGTCAGCATGACCGTGGCGATGGACAGGAAGTCGACGGTCTTGATGATTCCCGTGAGTGCTTCCGCCCCGAAGAACCACGGGCTGGAGATGTACGCGCCGATGGTGGTGATGTAGACAATGGCCGAAATCTTCTTCGTGAGCTTCGCCAGCGCAATGCTCACCAGCACCAAGGCGAGCATGATTCCGTACCCGGCAACGATGGACAGGCTGAACCCCTTGGCCGCCACCGAGGCGGTGCCGATGCCCAGGACCGTCAGGACCGACAGCGACAGCCACAGCGGGAGCCTGATGGCGGCCGAGGATTCGGCCACCTTCTCGCGGAACCGCCGGTTTTCCTCGGCCTGGGCCTCTTCCCGCTCGATGTCGGCGGCGCTGCGCTCGGCGGGCGCGCCTGCGGTCACGGCTGCGGCTTCGCGGGTGGTCTGCTTGCGGGTGAGCGCCTTGTAGAACCGGTCGGCCAGCGGCAGCGCAATGTAGATGCCAACGTAGACGCCCAGGATAGTGGTGATCAGGTTGGATACGGCCGCCATGCCCAGGATGGCTTCCTGGTCCGCGGGGTAGGCGGCAATGATGCTGGCCGCGGAGGCCGCCATCATGGAGCCGGAACCCACGCCGGCGCCCATGGCCAGTGCCAGGGGATCGAAGATCTTCCAGTTGGCCACAAGGGACGTGAGGAGGGTGATGAACACGGCGCCGAACAGCGTTCCGAACACGTACATGGCCAGCACGCCGCGGTACTGGTCCGAATCCGGTCCGTATTTTTCCGAGACCATGGCGAACGACGGCTCGCGGTCAAGGGAGAACGTGGCACCCACCGTTGCCTTGCCCATTCGGAGCAGGACGGCCAGGGGGAGAGCCAGCATGATGGTCCCCAGCAAGTGGCCCACTTCCTGCAGCAGCAGGGCAGGACCGGCCTTGATCAGGCTGGGGAGGCTGGGGCCGATGTTGAACGCCAGCCTGGCCACCAGCAGTAGCACGGCCACGCCCACTAGGGCCGCCGCGATCCGCTGCAGGTCCAGTCCCAGGGGCTTGAACTTCTGGATGGAGACCAAAAGGCCCAGGATGAGGCCCCAGACCATGGGGAAGATGACAATTGCGCCGATTCCGACGTCAATCTTGGCCTGGCCGATGAACTGCACGGCCAGCGCAATGACAAACGCCAGCGCGGCGACCGGAAGCGTCAGCCGGGCACCAGCTTTGTCTATCCGCGGAGTTGTGGTGCTGGTACTCATGATGTGCCTTCCTGGGTGAAAGTACGACGTCGGTATGCCGCTTGGGTGAAGCGTTCCCGTTCGGTGGGGGTTGTGGCCGCAGCGGCGACGGTCCAGGCCAGCGCGGTGGCTGCCTCGAACATCACGCTGTAGGCCGCCGGGGTGTCGGCCAGCGCGGCGAACGCGTGCGAGTGGATGGGTACGTTGGCCCCGGGGATGCTGAGCCAGGGGTGCAGGGACGGGATGACCTGGGAGACGTTGCCCATGTCCGTCGACCCGCCGGTGAGTCCGGACGAGCGCGACGTGTCCTTGCCGAACGCATCCATCGCCGCGGTCCAGTGCGCAGCGAGTTCGTTGTCCTGCAGCAGCGGCTCATAGAGCGGTTCCGTCGCCTCGATTTCCAGCGTGGTTCCGGTGGCCAGCGCGGCCCCTTCGAAACAGCGGCGGACGCGCTCCAGCAGCGCTTCATACTCCGGCAGGGTGAAGGCCCGGCACTCAAACTGGACTACCGCCCGGTCCGGAATGATGTTGGTGACGTGCCCGGCTTCGGCGACGAAGCAGGCGATGCGGTGGTCCGCCGGGATCTGCTGGCGCAGCAAGCCGATGGCCACCTGGCTCAGCACGGCTGCATCGGCGGCATTGACGGCCTGGTGCGGGGCCGCCGCCGCGTGCGCGGCCTTTCCGGTGAAGGTCGCCTTGTACCGGCCCACGGCCTGGGCACTGGTGCCCGCGGGGTTATAAGTCAGGCCGTCCTGGACGGGATGGACCATCAAAGCCAGCCCGACGCCGTCGAACGCCCCCTGTTCCAGCATGAGCACCTTGCCGCCGCCATGCTCCTCCGCGGGCGTTCCGATGGCCTTCAGCGTGATGCCCAGCTCGTCGACGTACGGCGCGAGGGCAAGGGCGGCGGCGACAGATGCCCCTGCGATCAGGTTGTGCCCGCACGCGTGCCCGATGTCCGGCAGCGCGTCGTATTCCACGCACAAGGCCACGGTCAGCTCGCCGCTGCCGGCGCTCGCGGTGAAGGCGGTGGGCAGTCCGCTCGTGCCGCGCTCCACCTCGAAGCCGCCGCTGGCCAGCAGCGCCGCTACGGCCTCGGCCGAGCGGACCTCCTCGAAGGAGACCTCCTTGTGGGCGTGGATTTCCCGCGCCAGGGCATGGACCCGGGGTTTCCAGCGTTCGACGCCGTCCGCGAGGGCCCTGCGGATGGTCGCCATCGCGGGGGTTGTGTCTGTCAGTTCCATAAGTACCTGCCTGCTTCAGTTGGACGCATGAGGAGGACGCGCTAGTAGGACAGCGACGGGAAGGGGGAGCCTGCCGCGCGGGTGGGCACCCAGATGGCCTTGGTCTGGGTGTACTCGTCCAGGACGCCGGGGCCGGAGGAACGGCCGTGGCCGGAATCGCCGAAGCCGCCGAACGGGACTGCCACGTGGATGGTCTTGTAGGAGTTGATCCAGAACGTGCCCGCCTTCACCTCGCGGGCAATGTGGTGGGCCCGGGAAACATCGGATGTCCACACGGCACCGGCCAGGCCGAAGTTGGTGTTGTTGGCCCGGGCAATGGCCTCCGCCTCGGTGTCGAACGCGTCCGCTCCCACCACCGGTCCGAAAACCTCTGTGGTTTCCAGGCGGTTCGCGGGCGTGACCCCGTCGAGCAGGGTGGGCATGACCCAGTGCCCGCCGGCCAGGGCGGACCCGGCCAGCGCCTCCGGGAGCGCCGCCCCCGTGACCCGGCGTCCGCCGTCGTGCATTCCCGCCTCGATGAGGGTGTTGACGGTGGCGAACTGCTGGGCGGTGATGATGGGGCCCACCTCGGTGTCCGCGCTGAGCGGATCGCCGACGCGCAGCCGCGCGGCCTTCGCGGCGACCATCTCGACGAACTGCGCGTGGACGCTGCGCTCCACCAGAAGCCGTGACCCGGCGACGCACGACTGGCCGGCGCCGGAGAAGATCGCCGAGATGGCGCCGTCGGCGGCACGGTCCAGGTCGGCGTCGGCGAACACGATGTTGGCGCTCTTCCCGCCGAGCTCCAGCAGGACCGGGATCCCGGCCTGCGCGGCCGCGACGGCCACGCGGCGCCCGGTGGGGACGGAGCCGATGAAGCTGATTTTGCCGACGCGCCGGTCGGTGGTGAGGGTGGCTCCCACGGTCTGGCCCAGTCCCGCGGCGACGTTGAACACGCCCGCCGGGAGCCCCGCTTCGTGGGCTAGCTGCGCGAGCCGGACGGAGGAGGCCGGGGTGAATTCGCTGGGCTTGATGATCACGGCGTTGCCGGCGGCCAGTGGGGCGGCGGAATTCCAGCCGGCCGTGAACAGGGGAGCGTTCCAAGGCGTGATGGCCACGACGACGCCCCAGGGCACGCGCTCGGTGTAGGTGTGCCACGGCCCGGGAACGGGAATGGTCTGCCCGGTCAGCTTGTCCGCCCAGCCGGCGTAGTAGCCGAACATTTCGGCCACCTTGGCGGCTTCGACGCGGGCGTCACGGATGGGCTTGCCCGTGGTGGCGGACTCGAGGATGGCGAGTTCCTCGCCGTGCGCTTCCACAACGCGGCTGACGTTGCGGAGGATGGCCGCCCGTTCGAAGCCGTTCAGCGCGCCCCAAACGGCCGCACCCGCCGTCGAGCTTTCCAGGATGGCGTTGGCGCCCTCGGCGCCGGGGTCCGCGTAAGTGGCAAAGGGTTCCCCGGTGGCCGCCGCGGTGAGCGTGATGCTCTCGCCGCTGCCCGTGACGGTCCGGCCGTCGAGGAAGGCGCCGAGGCCGGCCGGGAAGGCTGCGTCCAGGACGGCCCGGGCGGTGGCTGCCGAGGAGGCGGTGGGTGCTGTGGTGAGGCTCAAAATGGTGTTCCTTTGGGCTGGGGGATTAGGCGCCGCGGTTGGCCGGATTAGCCGAGGGGTGTGGTGCTGGGGGCGCCGGCGGGCGTGATGGCGGGGGCGACGGTCCTCGCGATTTCGGTGAAGTCCGCGCGGGGTCCGAGCACAGCGAGGGCGTCCTGCCACTGGCTGGCCACGGCGGCAAGCAGGGCCGGATTTTCACCGATCTGGGCGGCGACGTCCACGGCGAGGGCGGCGTCGCGGGCCATGAGGCCCAGGGAGAAGCCTGAATCGTGGGTTCCGCTGAGCACCCAGTTGGGGTACATGTTGGCAGAGACTTTGCTTCCGCCGGAGGCTTCGCTGATGCTGGCCGCGGCCTTGGCGGGATCGATGCCGTAGGCCTTGGCGACGCCGAGGGCCTCACCGACGGAGACCAGGTTGGCTGCCGCAAGGACGTTGTTCAGGAGCTTCACCACGTTGCCGCTGCCGGGGCCGCCGATGTGGCTGTACTTGCCGCCGGTGAGGGCGAGCAGGACGGGCTCGGCCGCGGCCAGGGCGGCGTCGGTTGCGCCGACGAAGGCGCTCAGGGATCCCGTGGCTGCACCGTCGCGGCCGCCGGAGACCGGTGCGTCCACGAAGGCTACCCCTTGGGCCTCGGCGAGGGAGGCCATCCGCTTGCTGGTGGCCGGTTCGGAGGTGGTGGTGTCGATGACCGCGACGGTTCCCGGAGCGGCCAGGAGCTGGGGGACAGTGGCTTCCACGATGCTGGCGGCCGGCAGGGACAGGACCGCGTAGGGGGTTCCGGCGACGTCTTCGAGGTTGGCGGTAATGGCGATTCCTGCTTCGGAGGCGGCGGTCCGGGCAGCCTCGGACGGATCGAACCCGGTGACGTCCCAGCCGGCGCGGTGGAGGGTGGCAGCCATCGCTCCGCCCATGGCGCCGAGGCCTATGACGGCCACGCGGCGGTTGATCTGGCTGTTCATGAATGCTCCTGAATATGTCTGCGGGCTGGGGGGAGGTATGGGGGCAGAGGTCAGTCGAGGTAGATGTCGAGGTCTTTCCACAGCTGCTGGGTGCGGCGGATGGCGGCGCGGCTCCGTTCGGGATGCGCCGCCTCCATTCCCGCGAGCAGGCCGTAGACCAGGGAGTTTGCTGCGGTGACGGACTGGAAGAAGGAGATTCCTTCCGAGGCCACCACCAGGAGGTGGTCGGCCGCAGCTGCGAGGCGGCCGCGGCGCATGTCGCTGATGGCAATAACTGTGGCGCCTGCCTGCTTGGCGACTTCGGCGGTGACAATGATCTGCCGGATTGAGCGCCACATGTTGATCACCACCAGGACATCCCCAACACCGAGGGTGTTGGTGCTGGATGCGAGGTGGACGCCGCCGCGGTTCTCCAGGGTGATGGGGTAGCCCATCGTCGAACCCAGATGAGCCATCACGCTGGCGGGACCGGCGAACGAGCCAAGCCCGACGACGGT
The DNA here is from genome assembly GCF_057840185.1 of Pseudarthrobacter sp. KH_020_B. Taxonomy (NCBI): domain Bacteria; kingdom Bacillati; phylum Actinomycetota; class Actinomycetes; order Micrococcales; family Micrococcaceae; genus Pseudarthrobacter; species Pseudarthrobacter sp. KH_020_B. The sequence goes on along the minus strand of NZ_CM174506.1, from coordinate 4,166,433 downwards.
GATGGACTTGGCGGCGGCCATCGCCGCAATGGCGGCCTCGGCGTCGTCGGCCGTGTTTGAGTCCAGCGTCAGGCGCAGGTTCTCAATGTCGTGGTTGAGCGCGTCGTGCAGGGGACTGCGGTGTTCGCCGTGCTCAGTCAGGGTGTCCTCGGTGGAGATCATCACGAGGTACCGGGAGCGCAGTTCCCGCTGGAGATCAGGCCAGCCCCGGTACCCCAGATGCTGGGCTGCGCGGACCACCGTGGAGTTGTTGACGTCGGCGCGCTGGGCGATCTCGGCGATGTCCGCGTACGAGGAGAGCTGCGGATTGCGGCCGATCACATCGACCACGCGGCTCTGGGCTTTGGACAGCGGAACGTCCGGAAGAGCGTCACCGAGCCAGGCATGGGTGACATTCCCGCTGTTGGCGCCTGCGGCGTTGGCTTCAAAATCGACCGTGCTGGTGTTCACATCCGGACCCGTTCTGTAACGCAGATCACTCTGCAAGGCTGATTGCATCAAATGTACTCTGCAATTCTGTTTGCGGCCAGTAGTTTGGGTTTCCGGTTTTAGATCATCGTTGTGGTGGCGGGTCAACTGCGCCACCATGATCGTATGAACGCTGAAAAACCGGAGGCCGTGGAGCTCAGTCTTCCCCAGGCATTCCTCCTTCTGGCAACGAATGACAACGACGGCGAACCTGACGTGCCGCAGGCCGTCCTCAAGGCCGGTCTGGCGGGGGCCATCCTCGCTGAGCTGGATCTGCTGGGCGCCATCGAGCTGCAGGGAAAGCACGTCGTAGCAACCGGCGCCACCCCGCAAACGGACTTCCAGCACCAGCTGGAAATCATCCGGGACAAGCCGGGGTTGCATACTCCCAAGAAGTGCGTTTCCATGCTGGAGAGCCGTGCCGAACTGCACCGTGTCTATGAGGGCATGGCCTCGCTGGGCATCGTGGAACACGTCGGCGAAAGGCACCTTGGCCTGTTCAGGACCACGCGGTACCCGGAGAAGGACCACGCCCCGGAGGCGGCGCTCCTGCAGAAAATCCAGCCGGCACTCGGCGGTGCGCCGTCCGATCCCAGGACGACGGCGCTAGTGGGCCTGCTATACGCGACGGAGCTGCTCGGCAAGGCGTTCCCGGCGGCTGATCAAAGCCGGGCAAGGGAACTGGCGAATGACTATTGGCCGTCCCGCGCGGTGGCCGGCGAGCTCCGCATGATCAGGCTGGCGGAGGCGGAAGCCGCCACCTAGGCAAGCGGACGACGGCGGGAGGTCCCGTCGTCGTGCGCTTCACCGCGGGTGCGTCCTTACTCGTCCGTCGCGGGCGATGCGGCCGTCTCCGGCGCTTCTGCGGCCGCCTGCGCATACGACGCCGAGATCCGGCGGTAGACCGGGGTCAGGAAGGCCAGCAGCGCGGCCACGATCATGATGATCCCGGCCACCAGGAACACCAGGGCGATGCCGCGGGAGACGCCCTCGCCCAGCAGCGGAGCCAGCTGGGCAGCGCCGTCCGTGGACCGCGCGTACGGGATGATCCAGACCTGGGCGATCGGCGCGATGAGGAAAGCGGTGATCGGCGCTGCCGCGGACTCGAACGCCATGGCGAATCCGAACACCCGGCCTTGCCGCGGCAGGGGCACCACGCGCTGGATGACCGTCTGTTCGGCGGCCTCCACGAACGGGATCAGGAGCATGTACAGCCAGATGCCGGCGATGTACAGCCATGCCCATTCACGCACCGTGAACACCGCACCGAGGATCCCCATCACGACTACTGCGATAAGCATGGTGCGCAACGGGTTGGACCCGAGCCCGAACTTGCCGATCACCGCGCCACCCAGGATGAACCCGGTGGCGCCGACTGCGAAGACGGTTCCCCACAGTTCCACGGGGAACATCTCCAGGCCGTAGGGGTCCATCAACGCCATGTAGACGCCGCCGATGAAGTTGTTGAACGTGGAGAACAGGATCAGGGCGAACAGCCCGGCAATGGCCAGCACTGCGGCGAGCGAACCGCGCAGGTCGAACGCGCCGTGGGCGTCCGTGACGGCCACCCGCACTTCCTCGGGCATGCGCAGCATGAGCAGGTGCACGAAGGCCAGGGCCGTAAGCACGATGGCGACTACCACCGTCCAGCCCATGCCCAGCAGCCCCACCGACAGCCCCGAGAGCACGGAGGTGACGATAAATGCCAGCCCTTGCACCATGCCCACCAGGCCGTTGGCGTTGGCCCGCCGGTCCGGATCGATGAGGATGGTGACAACGGTGGAGAGGGCGAGGTTGCGCATGTTCTCCACCACCGCGCCGACCAAGATGATCACGGCGAAGATCCAGAACCATGGCTGGGTCAGGTCCAGCATGCTGGCGGCGGGTGTCAGCAGGAACATGACCCCGGACAGCACAAACATCAGCAGGGTGAAGCCGGCGGCGAAGCGCATCACGGCCAGCTTGCGGTAGCGGTCCACGAAGGTGCCGAAGCTGATGCTGGAAACGGCGATCAGCAGCATGTACGCGCCGCCGATCACGCCGGTGGCGATCACGTTTCGCGTCTCCAGGTACACCCAGAACGTCAGGGCGAACCACAGGTAGCTGGTGGTGATGTTGGCCAGGGCGGTGTTCACCAGGATCCCGGCGAAGGTGCGGGACCGCTGTGCCGAAGTGCGTAAGGACGTGTCGATGGCGTCGGAATCGGCCAGATCTGCAGCCGCTGCGACGCCGGCCGGGGCCGGTTCGTGCTCGGTCATGCGTCCCAGTTTAGTGACAGTCGACGGTCGTGGGCACCCCCTGACCGCCGGCAGTAACCCCGCCGACCCCGGACAAACGGAAGCGGACGACGGCGGGAGGTCCCGCCGTCGTCCGTTGCGCGTTGTTACACCGGCTCAGGGGCCGGTGCGTATCCGATCACGTGCACAACGCACGACGGCGGACAACTCAAGGCCGTACGTCGGCCCTTGGCCGGATCCGTACTCCTCCAGCCGGGCGGCACCGCGTTCGAAGAGCCTGAGCGCGCCAAGGCTGTTTCCCCGGGCGGCGTGAGTGAGCGCGACACAGATCTGGGCGAGACCCTGCCAAAGGTTTCGTTCTTCGGCCGGCCCAGCTTTCCAGCGGGCTTCAAGTACCTCGTGGGCGGCGAAGGGCCGGCCAGCATCCACCAGGCTTCGGGCCGACACCAAAGTCTCCGCCGGCGGCAGCGGCTCCTCAGACACCGGCTCGACACCCGCGCTTCCGTATGGCAGCGGCCGCCCCAGAGCGTCGCGTGGCCGGGCCTGCCGCGGACGCTGTGAGGCATCCCGATCCCTGTCACCGGTCATTGTTGATTCCGCCCTGAGTGCCCATGGACCTTACCGACCTTCATACGCCCAATGCTAAGACCGGGCCGTTCGAACATCCATTCCGCCGCACGACGACTCTCTTGACAGCAATTATGAGTATGCTCATAATTGAGTGTATTCAGGTTGGCTCTTTACGAGATCCACAAACCACTACCAGGAGGAGAACATGGGCACGAGCAATCACACACAAGACGGCGTTATCACGTCCCAACAGGACGCGCCGACTCGCACCATCACCGTCGGGGGCGTCACCTACGCCTACCGCGAGCTGGGACCGAAGGGCGGGGTCCCGGTGGTCTTCTTCGTCCACCTCGCCGCCACCCTGGATAACTGGGATCCGCGCATCATCGACCCCATCGCCAAGCAGCACCACGTCATCACCTTTGATAACCGTGGCGTCGGAGCCTCCACTGGCAGTGTTCCTGACAGCATCGAGGCGATGGCCGATGATGCCGTGTCCTTCATTGGGGCGCTCGGGTTCGCCAAGGTCGACGTCTTCACTTTCTCGCTCGGCGGCATGATCGCCCAGGCCCTCGTGGCCAAGCACCCTGAGCTCGTCCGGAAGCTCATTCTCACCGGCACCGGCCCCGCCGGCGGTAGGGGCATCGACAAGGTCGCAGGAACCACGTACTGCGACATGGTGCGGGCAGCCCTGACCAGGTCGGACCCGAAGGAGTTCCTGTTCTTCAACCGCGACGCCGCCGGCAAGCGCGCCGCCCGTGCGTTCGTCGGCCGTCTCAAGGAGCGCACAGTGGACCGCGACGAGCCGATCACGGTGAAGGCGTTCCAGGCGCAGCTTAGGGCCATCAGGAAGTGGGGTCGCTCGGCGCCCGCAGACCTGTCGAAGATCACCCAGCCCACCCTGATCGCCAACGGCGACAACGACCGGATGGTCCCCTCCGTGCTCTCCGAAGACCTGCACCGCAGCATCAAGGGATCCGAGCTGATCATATACCCCGACTCCGGCCACGGCGGCATCTTCCAGTTCAGCGACAAGTTCGCCCCCATCGCCGTCGAGTTCCTCGACCGGCCGACCGGCATCCGAAGTCACCCAAAGGACGGGCAGTGACGGCCGCGATCCAGCACACGAAGAAGCTGTTCGCGTCATCGATCCTGTTGTGGATGCGCACCGACCGGCCCCGCCAGCACGGGATGGACTACTGGAAAGGCCCCCACTCCAAGATCATCTCCGCGACCCCGGGGTTCGACGAGTACCGGCAGGTCCACCTCGCCGAGACGAATCCAGGGCTGTGGCCCGCCATCCGCGGTGTCGAGACGGCCATTCCCGCCGACCGGAGGATCGATGGGGTTGCAGAGGTCACGTTCGCCTCCGCGCTCTCGCCCTTACGGGGCCGGAAACAGGCCAGGCTCGCGTACAAAGACGAAGAGAACGTGTTCCGGCGCTCTCTGCTCTATGCCGGGCCGCCAAGATCGGCCCGCTGGTATGACGTCGCCCGGCCCGGCGAGGGAACGGGAGCTCGCGCCTTGGTCTACCTCAGGAGAAGAGAAGGCGTCGGCACCGGCCCGTTCCGGAAGTACATCGCCGACGAACTCGTGCCCGCTCTCGCCAATACAGGCGTGCTGAGGGAGCTGCGAAGCCAGGTGTTCATGCCGTGGAACCAGAAGCTCTGGGATACACCCAACGTCGCACACGACAACCCCTCCGACACGCGGCTCCACGCCTCGCTGATCCTCGGCTTCACAGGCGGATCCGCACGAGCGGCCTTCTTCGACAGCGATGAAATCAGAGCGCTGGCGGACAGGCTGCCGGCCTTCGCTTCCGCCGTCCACGCCTACGAGGTGGCCGAAGCGCTGACCTACGTGAAAGAAGGCAAAGTCCTCCCGCACTACCAGGCGTAGCCATCTGGAGTTTCGAGTCGTCGTGGGAGAATGAGCGAAGGCACATCCGAGCCCACACGGTAGTGACTTGGCTCATAACTGAGTATGGTCAGATTCTGTTTCCGGAAGGACACGTTATGCCCGGCACACCCCAGACGGTCGGTCGGCGCGAGCGGAACAAGCTGCAGAAGCTCGAACGCATCACCGCCGCCGCCCGAGAGCTCTTCGCCGAGCACGGCATCGACGAGGTCACCACCCAGCAGATCGCCGACAAGGCCGACGTCGGCGCCGGAACACTGTTCCTCTACGCCAAGTCCAAGGGCGAACTCCTCCTGCTTGTGCAGAACTCCAGCTATGTCGATGCGCTCGAACGAGGCAGGGCGGTAGCCGAGCGTACGCCCGACGTCCTCGATGCTGTGATGGCGATCGTCCGCCCGGTCGTGGAATGCAACCGCATCCAAATCGACAATGGGCGAACGTACCTGCGGGAGATCGTGTTCGGCGACCCAGAGGAACCGCACCACCGCGACGCCCTCGCCCTGACAGCGCAGACGGAGGAGGCGATCACTGCTGTGTTGCGGCGTGACAAGCGCATCAACGCACGCGGCGCGGTGACGCGGGCACGCACCGTCTCCGCGATCATGTTCCTCAGCATGGCGGCCACGATCAACATCGCCAGCACTGTCGACGACCTCCTGCAGGACATCAGGAACCAAGTCCGCGTTCTACTGCCGGAGTGACAGCGCGTCGCTGCGACGCACTTTGTGGGGCTCGTTCTCGGACAGCGCCGCAACAGGACCAGGGGAGCGGACGCCGGCGGGAGGTCCCGCCGTCGTTCGCTTCACCTGCGTCAGGCGTCCAGTAGGCCGCCGCTGGCCCAGCGCCGGACGGCGAGCTTCTCGCCGGCGTCGAACTCCAGCAGTGCCACCCGGCAGAGTTCCTCGACGTTCGCGGTCCAGGCTGCCGCGAGGCCTTCCGCGGTCGCTTCGTCAGTGAGCGGGAAATTAACGTAGGCCAGCCCTTGAAGGACAAAGCTCACGGCGTTGCGGGAGACCGGCTGGCCCGCGTTGACGCAGTCATCCCGCACCATCCGGGACAGTTCGGTGCGGTTGAGCGGATGCTCGCGGAGCCTGGCTTCCATGGCCTGGAACATCTGCCGGAACTGGGCTGCGGAAAGTGCCGGCACGTCCGTCACCCGGCTGACCTGTTCCTCGATGCCCGGCTGGAGGTCCGCGGGCGCCGGGAGGTCCTCGCTCGAGAACCGCTTCGCGTCCCAGACCCAGCCGCCTTGTGCCGGGGAGTATTCGACGCCCTGGCCGATCTGGGACACCCACGTCCCAAACTTTCCCCAGCCGCCCCAGTCCGTCTTCAGGGATGGCTCTGCCGTGAGTGCCCGGTGGGCCACCATCGCGCCGACCACCGGTCCCGGAGCGGTGCGGACGAACTCGAGGACCTCACGGATCGCGGGCGAGGCGAACTTGGTTTTCGTCTTCGCCGCCTGCTGCTGTTTCCCGGGCGCCGCGGCATGAACTGGCTCCACCGTTGAGCCGTTGAGGATGGCGACGAAATCGTGGGATTCCACCACATGGTCTGCCATCTCCCGGTACGCGAAGGCCACGGCGCCGGCTGCGATGACTGTGGTCATCCGGTCAGCGGCCCGGAACCGTTGGATCAGGGACGTGAAGTCGGCATCGGCCGAGGCGATGAAGAACTCTTCGATGCCCACGTTGCCGGACAGCGCGTCCATGGCGTCAAGCACCAGATTGATGTCCGTGCTGCTCTTGCCCCGCTGCGTCAGAGACGGGCAGTCGATCACCCGGAAACCGGCGCGGGTCCAGTACGTCCGGTACTTCGAGTACACCACCGGATTCAGGTAGCAGTTGCGGATCAGGAACCTGCGGGCGTCCTCGCCGGAACCGCCTGCTGACAACGCGTCCGCCCAGTGCTTCGGGTCTTCGGCAAAGCGCTTCGCCGCCAGCGGGTCCAGTGCCTGCAGGCCGGTGAAGACGTTGTCGAAATCAACAAACATCGCAGCGCGGATGCCGGGCCTGCGGGACGGTGGGAGCGCGTCATTCATTGGCTCAGTGTGCCAGTAACGGTGCGAACTGGCGACCGCTCCGGCTGCGCCACGCCACTCCTGTAGACCAGCCAGACCGACGTCATCCGCCAACTAAATTCTGAAAATGCCTTGCATTGTGAGTCGCATCCCATAATATGGGTTTAGCGATGTGGCCCTCCTCACGGTGCACATCTGTTCCCAAGCCTTCAACGCGGAAGGCCCAACGATCGGATTCCCCCCATGTCAGACATAGCTGTCCTGATCAATACGGCCGTGGCGGTCCTTGCCGCCGTGGTCCTGATTGTCCGTTTCAGAGTCAACCCCGTTATTGCCCTGGTCATCGGGTCGGTGTACCTGGGCCTCGCCGCCGGTTTCGGCGTCGAAAAGACCGTCAAGACCATCACGTCCGGTTTCGGTGAAATCATGGTGGACGTGGGCCTGCTCATCGCCTTCGGCGTGCTGATGGGATCCATCCTCAACCAGAGCGGCGCCATCCGCCGCCTCGTGGAGCACCTGCTGGACACGTTCGGCCCCAAGCGCCTGCCCTACACCATGGGCCTGGCCATCGGAACGGTCCTCCAGTCGATCTTCCTGGACGTGCTGCTGGTCATTTCGGCGCCCCTGGCCCGCAAGCTGGCACCGAAGATCGGCAAGCTCGGCACCGCCCGGATGGCCACCGCCATGGCCATCGCCCTCGAATGCGGCATCGTCTTCACGGTTCCCGGCGTCGCATCCCTCGCCCTGGCCGGCCTCCTGAACGTGCCCCTGGGCAAAATGCTGCTGTTCGGGCTCCTCCTGGTGGTCCCCACCATCATCATTTCCATCGCCATCATGACCTTCCTCTTCCGCCGCGGCTTCTGGAACGAAGCCAAGGACGAGGACCACACCTTCGTCGAGGAGGAGGACCGCGAGGGGGAGGAAGAGTACGACGGCGGCACCCGCCAGCCTGCAGCCGGCCAGCCTGGGGGCAGCGGGCAGGGTACCGGCGCAGCGGGCGCCCAGCCGGGCAGGGGAATCATCACGGTGGCCGAACGGGAACGGAAGCAGGCACCGCTGATCCTGCTGTTCGCCCCGCTCCTGACATCGCTGCTCCTCATCGGCGCCGGCGCGATTCTGCAGATCCTGAACATCGACATGCCCTGGCTCCAGCTTCTCGGCGAGCCCGTCATTGCCCTGCTCATCGGACTGATCGGCACCTGCCTCGTCACCCGCTCCGCCATCGGCCAGGAACGCGTCGAACAAGCCATCACCGTGGGCTTCAAGGAAAGCGGACAGATCCTGATCCTCACCGGCGTCGGCGGGTCCCTCGCCGCAACCGTCGCCGCAGCGGGCCTCGGCGACATCCTGGGTGGTTTCTTCTCGGCCAGCACTGTCGCCCCGCTGCTCGTGGTCTGGGCCATCGCCGCAGTGCTGCACATCGCCGTCGGCTCCGTCACGCTGTCCGCCATCACCGCGGCCGGACTGCTGGCCCCGATTGCTCCGGCCATCGGGCTGGACCCCGTGCTCCTGGCCCTTTCCGCCGGCGCCGGATCCCTCTTCATGGTCCACGTCACCAGCAACACCTTCTGGCTCCTGCAGTCACTGCTGGGGCAGAGTGTGAGGGGCGCCCTGAAATCCGTCACTGTCGGGGTCTCGGTGGCCTCCGTCGTCGCCATGCTCCTGATCCTACCCATGAGCCTGCTGTTCTGACCGGATCCACCCGTCCGGCCCGGCACACGCCAACGAAAGAAGAATGACATGACAGAGACACGCATCGCGCCCCTGCAAGGTGTACGCGTCCTGGAGCTCGGAAACTACATTGCAGCTCCCACCGCAGGCAGGTTGCTCGCCGATTTCGGAGCCGAAGTGATCAAGGTTGAACGCCCCGGAACAGGGGACGAGCTGCGCAACTGGCGCCTGCACAAGGGCGATACCTCCATGCTGTACCGGACAATCAACCGCAACAAGAAATCCGTGGTGCTGGACCTCAGGACCGAGGCAGGCAAAAAGGCCGTGCTCGCGCTCGTCGCCAAGTCGGACATCCTGCTGGAAAACTTCCGGCCAGGAACACTCGAACGGTGGGGCCTCGGCCCGGACGTGCTCAACGAAGCCAACCCGGACCTCATCATCACCCGCATCTCCGCCTTCGGGCAGACGGGCCCGCTGTCCGAACGGCCCGGTTTCGCCGCCGTCGCCGAAGCCTACGGCGGGTTCCGGAACCTGGTGGGAGATCCGGACCGCCCGCCGGTCCGGGTAGGGGTCTCCATCGGAGATTCGATCGCCGGCCTCTACGCCGCCTTCGGCTCCATGATGAGCCTGTACCAACGGGAAGCACGACGCCGGGACGCGGCCGGAGCTGTCCCGCTCACCGAGCGGATCATCGACGTCGCGCTGAACGAGGCGATGTTCTCCATGATGGAATCCCTCATCCCGGACTACCAGGCGTACGGCGTGGACCGGCAGCGCGTCGGCGGCCGGATGGAAGGGATCGCTCCTTCCAATGCGTACATCTGCAAGGACGGCGCCAGCATCGTGGTTGCCGGCAACGGAGACTCCATCTACCAGCGGTACATGGACACCATTGGACGCCCCGATCTCGCCGAGGATCCGTCGCTGCAGACCAACGCCGGACGCTGGGAGCGGCGTGAAGAACTCGACCAGGCCATCGGAGTCTGGACCGGGGAGCTGGATGCCGCCAACGCCTTGGCAGCCCTGGACGCCGCCGGTGTTCCGGCCGGTCCCATCTACACTGCGGCCGACATCAGCAGCGACAGCCAGTACGCGGCCCGCAACATGATCCAGAAGTTCGATGTTTCCACCGGGGACGAGATCCTGCCCGGTGTGGGGTTCCCCGGCATCGTCCCTGTCATCGGCGACCAGTCGCTTCCCATCCGGAACCTCGGACCGGACCTGGGCGAAAACACCAACGAAATCCTCAGCGGGCTCCTCAACATGGACCCGGCGGAGATCAGTGCGGCCGCCGGCCGCGAGGAGGCACTCCAGCCATGAACCACCACCAACACAGCCTCGCCGCCACCCTCGGCAACACGATCCTTCGGGATGTGACCCTCCGGGACGGGCTCCAGCTCACCGGGAAGATGCTCTCCACCGAGCGGAAAGTCGACACGGTGCGGGAGCTGCTGCGCCTGGGCGTTCCGGCCATCGAGCTGGGCTCCATGGCCCGCGCGGACCTGGTCCCCACCATGGCCAACACGCTGGAAGTGGTCCAGGCCCTCACTCCGGAGGAGCTGGAAAATTGCTGGATCTGGGTAGCCACGCCGGGCCACGTGGCCAAGGCCTCAGCGGCCGGAGCGCGGAACTTCCAGTACTGTCTGTCGGCATCGGATTCGCACAACAAGGCGAACATCGGCCGCACCACGGACGAGAGCCTGGCAGCCCTGCCCGAGGCGGTGGAGTACGCCCGCGCAGTCGATGGACAGATCCAGCTATGCATTGCGACGTCCTTCACCTGCCCGTTCGAAGGCTACGTTCCGGAGGAGCGCATCCTGTCCATCGCCAACGATCCCCGGGCCGAGGGCACCACGGACATCGTCATCTGCGACACCCTGGGCCAGGCCATTCCGGCCCAGGTAGCCGGGCTGATCGCCCGCGTCCGCGACGAGTCGCCTGCGCGGAGGATCGTCTACCACGGCCACGACACCTGGGGGCTTGGAGTGGCCAACACGCTCGCCGCCATCCAGGCCGGCGCAGCCATGGTGGACGGCGCCCTCGGCGGCCTCGGCGGCTGCCCGTTCGCCCCGGGTGCCAGCGGCAACACCTCCAGCGAAGACATCCTTTTTGCCACGCGTCCGGAGTGGCTGACGACGGAAAGGTTCGCGGACCTCGTGGTCTTGTCCGAGAAGCTGTTGGCCGAACTGGGCGAACCCAACCGTTCCAAGGCGGCCCAGGGTGCCCGGTCCAATGCCGAAGCCTTTAACTGGGTGCTGCCCTTCGACAGCGTCCCTGCGCACAGCGCCACGGGAGGCAACTGAATATGGGGAACCATTTCCTGGTCACCACGGCGATCCCGGATCCGGGCCGTCAACTGCTGTCCGACGCCGGCCGGGTCACCGTGCTGCCCGAGCCGCCGGACTACGGGACTCTGGCTGCGCTGTGCGCTTCGGGGGACTACGACGTCGTTTTAACCCAGCTGCGCGACGTCATCGACGCGCCGCTGCTGGCTGACGCCCGGGTAAAGGGCGTCTCCAACTACGCCGTTGGGTACAACAACATCGACGTCGACGCCGCCACCCGGCACGGCATCCTGGTCGGCAATACACCCGGTGTCCTGACCGACGCGACGGCGGACATCGCCATGCTGCTCATCCTCGGCGCCGCCCGCCGTGTGGTGGAGGCCGACCGGCTGGTCCGCGACGGCAAGTTCCTGGGCTGGGAACCGGAGCTCCTGCTGGGACGGGACGTCTCCGGCGCCGTGCTGGGCCTGGCCGGATTCGGCCGGATCGCCCGCGCCACCGCCCGGCGCGCGCTGGGTTTCGGAATGGACGTGGTCTTCGCGCCGCGGCCGCCCGGAGACCGTCCCGTCAGCCAGGAGGAACTCGGCGAGTTCGCCGGAAAGGTCCGGCAAGTGCCCTGGACCGAGCTCGTGGAACGCAGCGACTTCCTGTCCCTGCACGTGCCCTTGAATGAGCAGACCCGGCACCTCGTTGACGCCGGAGTGCTGGAGCGGATGAAGCCGGATGCCATCCTGATCAACACCGCCCGCGGGCCGGTGGTGGATGAGGCGGCCCTGGTGGAGGCTCTCCGCAACGGCGTGATTGCCGGTGCCGGACTGGACGTGTTCGAGGACGAACCGCGCCTGGCGACGGGGCTCGCGGAACTGCCCAACACGGTGCTGCTGCCGCACGTCGGCAGTGCCACCGTCCGGGTACGGAGTGAAATGGCCCGCATTAGCGCGCTCAACGCCATCACCATCGCCGAGGGCCGATCGCCGCTCCATGCCGTCAACACCATCGTCAGGGCATGACGATCCTCGTTGCCCCGGACAGCTTCAAGGGGACGTACACGGCGGCCGAGGTCGCGGCGGCCATCGCCGCGGGCGTGCACGACGGCGGACGCCCGGCCACGCAACTGCCCGTCGCCGACGGCGGGGAGGGCACGTTCGACGCGCTCTGCCGGAGCCTGCGGACCGCGCCGGTGACTGCCGACGTCGTCAATTCCTGGGGTGAGTCCCTCCAGGCGACCATCGGGATGGCAGCGGACGGGACCGCCGTCGTCGAGGTTGCGCAGGCGAGCGGCCTGACCGCAGCGCGGAACAGCCCCGACGACGCATTGTCGGACAGCACGTACGGCACGGGCATGCTCATTTCGGCCGCTGCCGGTGCAGGCGCCTCGCACATCCTGGTGGCGGCAGGCGGTTCTGCCACTACCGACGGCGGGGCGGGGGCCGTCCGCGCCATCACCGAAAACGGCGGACTTGGGGATGCAAGGATCACTGTCCTGTCCGACGTCACCACCAGCTTCCTTGACGCAGCACGCGTCTTCGGACCCCAGAAGGGCGCGGATCCCGAGACGGTCAAAGTGCTGGAAGCCCGCCTGGCCCTGCTTGCGGGTTCCCATCCGCGCAACCCGGCCGACGTGCCGCGGACCGGCGCTGCGGGAGGCCTGTCCGGCGGCCTATGGGCGCACTTTAGGGCCGAGCTGGTGTCCGGGGCCGACGCAGTCCTCGACGCCGCTGGGTTCGACGCGCTGCTGACGTCGGCTGACGCCGTCGTGGTGGGAGAGGGTCGCCTGGACTCCCAAACCGGCGAAGGAAAAATCATCTCCGCAATCCTGGAACGGGTGCGGAAGTCCGGCCGGCAGATCCCCGTCATTGCTGTGGTCGGTTCCGTATCCGACGACCTGGGGAGCTATGCGGAGAACTTCGCGCAGATCATCATCGCCACCGATGCTGCCGCGATGCGGGCCGCCGGCAAGGTGATTGCTGCGCTGTAGCTCCTGGTCTCCCGCAGGGGCTTAGGACTCGCCGGGAAAGCGGCCGCCAATGAGCCTGGTCATATGCTCCGCCGTGTTGAGCAGGGGTTCCACCCATTCCTGGCAGGTATCCAGCGGCATCCGGAGCGTGGGGCCGCTGATGGTCACGGCTCCCACCAATCCGGCCGCAGAGTCGAAGACCGGGGCGGAAAGGCCGGACGCGCCGTCTTCACGCTCGCCCACGGTGATCGCAAACCCGTCCCGGCGCGTCTGTTTTACCGCAACAACCAGGTCCTCGGTGGTGGTGATGGTGGATTCGGTGATTGGCGTCAGGGGATCGTGCAGAACGGCGTCCATCAGCTCCGGATCCCACGCCAGCAGGACCCGGCCGGCCGAACCTGCATACAGCGGGGCAACCTTGCCCAGGTGCATCTCGCGGCGAAGCGCATGGCGGGTTTCCGCCATGGCCACGCACACGCGGTTATGCTGCTCCGATTTAAAGAAACACGTGGTCTCGCCCGTGGTGTTCCGCAAGGTCTTGAGCAACGGACTCAGGATGTCCACAACTTCCATACCGCGGGTTGCCGGGGCCGCCCAAAAAGCCATCCGCATTCCGATGCGGTAGGCGTCCTCCTCGCGGTCAAGGAATCCCTGCGAGGTCAGGTTCGTGACCAGCCGCTGCACCGTCGACGTAGGCATCCCCGTGTGCTCGCGGATATCGCTCAGCGACAAAACCGGCCTTGAGAGGGAGAACGCATCGAGGATCGAGGTTATCTTTCCAAGAACAAGCAATGGGTTGTTGCTGGACTTGGCTGCTGCATCGGACGCTGACATGAAACTCACGCTAGACGGTGGCCGCATCCGAATCCACTCGCCCCTCCGCGCGGGGCGGCTGGCGGGTGCCGCGCAGGCCTCGTTGCGAAACCCTGCCGGCTGACGGATGCGCACTTGTGCGGGGTGCAATTTCTCAGCAGGGATTAACTTGCAGGGGTTTATCGTGCTTTTTTCTGGAAACTGGCATTAAAAATATAAGTGTGTAAGGTGTCGGGTAGACACAAAGAATAGAAAGGTGTGATTCCATTGTCCGGAAAATCGCCCAAGAGCGTCAGTGCCAAAAAAGCGGGAAAGTCAATTCTCGAAAAAAGAGCCGATAAAAGAGCTAAAAACGAAACCAGTGAAAGTCTTTTCGTAAAGCCGCGCAAAAACCAGCGTTAATAAACTGCGGGCGGCCGAATGCGAGACTCCTAGCCGCGTTCGGCTGCCCGCCATTCGTTTCAGTCACAAGGACAAGACCATGAACACGACCTACAACGCCCTGATCGTCCCGGCGCACCTCACTGAACCGGTGCGCATCGAGACGGTGGACACGGTCATGGCAGCACTGCAGAAACTGGTTGCAGGAAACATCGAATCCATCACCAGCCGAGACTGGCATGTCTACTTGAACGACGAGGGAAACCGCCTGCCCCAGAACGCACGGGCCGAAGTGCTCGTCCGCGAAGCAGGCGTCCATCTCGATGACACCCTCAACGGGACGGCGGTGTTCCTCGGGAACGGAAGCCGCGGGGACGAATCCGACGCACCCCGCCACCTCATCCGGCTCGCCGAGCAGCTTTTCGACCTGCCGCTGGCGGCCTGACCACGTCGGGTACGGCACCACGTCGGGTACGGCACCACGTCGGGTACGGCGCCAAGCCGGGTCCGGCACCAAACGCAAAGCGGACGACGGCGGGACCTCCCGCCGTCGTCCGCTCACTGCCTGCCCCGGTTACAGAACCTTGCTCAGGAACCCCTGGGTTCTGGCGTTCCGCGGCGAGGAGAAGATCTCATCGGGGGAGCCTTCCTCGACGATCAGTCCCTGGTCCATAAACAGCACGCGGTCGGCCACTTCCCGGGCGAAGCCCATTTCGTGGGTGACCACCACCATGGTCATGCCCTCATTGGCCAGGTCCTTCATGACGGTGAGCACCTCGCCGACAATTTCGGGGTCGAGTGCTGAAGTCGGCTCGTCAAAGAGCATGATCTTCGGTCCCATGGCCAGCGCCCGGGCTATGGCCACGCGCTGCATCTGACCGCCGGACAAGCTCCCGGGGAAGGCCTCCATTTTTTCGGCCAGTCCCACCTTTGCCAGCAGCATTTCGGCTTTGGCGCGGGCTTCATCCTTGTTGACCCTGGCCACCTTCAGCGGGGCCAGCATGACGTTGTCGATGACCTTCAGGTGCGGGAACAGGTTGAAATGCTGGAAGACCATTCCCGCTTCCTGCCGGACCAGGTTGATATTCGTTTTCGAATCGTCCAACCGGTGCTTGTTGATCACGATGCTGCCGGACGTAATTGATTCCAGGCCGTTCATGCACCTCAGGAACGTGCTCTTGCCCGAACCCGAGGGGCCAATCACGCACACCACCTCGCGCTCACGGATGTGGCAGTCAACGCCTTTGAGGACATGGTTGGCGCCGAACTTCTTATTCAAATTCTCAACAAAAATCACAGTCATATTCCGATCTAAACGCTCGCGGGCTCGGGAAGTTTGAGGGGGTCCACCTGGATGCCGGTCCGTTTCTCGTACAGGCGCCCCAGCAGGGAGATGCTGTAGCAAATGACGAAGTACATGGCGGCGACGGTCAGGAACGTCATGATGGGGTCGCCGGTGAGGTTGGTGACGATGTTGCCCGCGTGGGTCAGTTCCACCAGCCCGGTCACGGTCACCAGGGAGGAATCCTTCACCAGGCCAATGATGAAGCCGACGCCGGGCGGAACCATGATCTTCCTGGCCTGCGGCATGACCACATACCGGAGCTTCGCCCAGTAGTTCAGACCGAGGGCGTCTGCCGCTTCACTTTGCCCCCGGGGCACCGCCTCGATGCTGCCCCGCACGATCTCTGCCACATAGGCGGCGGCGAAGCAGGTCAGCGCGATGACTGCCGAGGCGAACTTGTCCAGTTCCAGGCCGGGAAACAGCAGCGGGATCCCGAAGAAGATGAAGAAGATGATGACCAGAATCGGGATGCCGCGTACACAGCTGATGTAGATGGTACTGATCCACCGCGCGATCCTGCTGGGGGAGGTTCTGGCAATACCAAGAATCAGTCCGAAGATGATGCCGAGAATTCCGGACATGGCGCAGAGCTGAATGGTCAGCCAGGCCCCCTTGGCCAGCGGAATGAGGTCCTGCCAATCAAAGGCCCTAAACACGTGCGCCCACCGCCCACCGGAACAGCGTCGTTTCGGCCCGTTTCGAGGCCAGGGACAGCAGGGCGGATACACCAAGGTAGAGCAGCCCGCCCACTGCGAGCACCTCAACGGTCCGGTACGTGGTGTTGCTGACGCTCATGATCGCGTTGGTCAGTTCAGGAAGCGAGATGATGGATCCAATCGACGAAGCCAGGAACAGCAGAATCAGCTGGTTGGTCAGTGCGGGGAAAACGTTCCGCGTGGCCGGCAGCAGGACGATGTAGCGCACGATCTGGGCGGGCTTCATGCCCAGCGCCTTGCCCGCCTCGCGAAGGCCGTGGGGCACGGATTCGAAGCCGGCCCGGTAGATTTCCGCAGTGTAGGCCGCGTTGTTGAGGGTCAGGCCGATGACGGCGGCCCAGATGGGTTCGAGGTTGATGCCCAGCGCGGGAAGGGCAAAGTAGATCAGGTACAGCTGCACCAGCAGAGGCGTGTTGCGGATGGCCTCGATGTAGCAGGTGCAGAAGATGCTGACTGCTTTTCCGGGCCCGACCTTCCCCAGGTACAGGAAGACGCCGAGTGCGCTTCCCGCCACCATGGCCACGAGCGTGATGTACAGAGCTGTCCAGAGCCCTTCAAGCAATAGCGAGCTGAAGGGGAGAAGGTCTCCGAAATATAAAGCCATGAGCAAAGGGTCCTATCCGTGAACGGCGGTGCGGGTGAACAACTGCCTGTCCTTCACCCGCGCCGGAGAGTGCGTCCGAATACTGTTAGTGGGCCAGGAAGGGCGGAAGCTCCAGCCCGAACCACTTCTGCAGGGAGGCCTCGTTCTGTCCGGAGATGGTGTAGTTCCGGATGAAGTTGTTGATGTAGTTAACCCACGTCTGGTCGCCCTGCTTGACGCCGATGGAGAACAGCGCAGGCCTGATCGGGTCGCCCTTGAGCACCTGGAACGCGGACGGCTCACTCTTCACGAGCCCGCCGATGATCGCGTTGTTTTCAATCAGCGCGTCCACCTTGCCGCTCTTGAGGGCCTGGATGGAATCGGCCGTGGTGTTGAAGCCGGCGATCTTGGCGTTCGGGAAAGTGGCCTTGAGGATCTGCTCGCCCACACTTCCGCGGGACGTGGCCACGGATTTGCCGTCCAGATCCGCGTAGCTGGAGATGGGGCTTCCCACGGGCACCATAAAGACCGTGGAACTGGCGGCGTACGGCTCGGACATGTCCACCACCTGGGCGCGCGCATCCGATGCCGTGAAGGTGGCAATGACGGCGTCCGCCTTGTCGGTCTGCAGCAGCGGGATGCGGCTTTCGTTCGTGGCCGTGACGAACTCAACCTTGGCGCCCAGCGAGACGCCGAGCGCGTTCGCGACGTCAATGTCGAAACCCTCGTGCTCACCGGACGACGTCATCACGCCGTATCCCGGAGAGTCGGCACTGACGGCGATCTTGATCGTTTTCGTCTTGAGAATCTGTGTGAGGTGGCTGTCCGCCACGGCTCCTGTTGCGCTTGCAGCGCCGGCCGAGGCCCCGCCGGAGGAGCAGCCTCCCAGCGTGAGGGCCAACGCGATAGCCGGGACAAGAAGCAACTTCGGTGTTGCTTTGAACATGGGTGCTCTCCTGGGGAATATTGATGCGGTTCGGATGCGGAGGTGACGGAGTCCGGGGATCCCGGTCGTTCGCCGTCGGGGATCATATAGGAATACGCACTATCATATAGGGGATGTGACACAGGTCAAGCCCCTTCTGAATTACCGCCTGCGCGCGCTCGCCGGGGCCCGGCCGGGTGCCTCCGCCGGACACGCCAGAGGCGCCGCCGTGCCCCGATAAATCAGGACACGACGGCGCCTCGCAGCTTCCTACTTCGACAGGGCGCTACCCCGGCGGGCGTTACTCGACGGGATGCAGGCGCACCGCCTGCATGCCGCCGTCGACCGCCAGTTCAGTGCCCGTCGTCGAACCGGCCAGCGGACTGGCCAGGTACGCCACCGCCGCCGCAACCTCCTCCGGCGTCACCAGCCGGCCGTGCGGCTGCCGGGCCTCCAGCGCCGCGCGTTCCGCCACCGGGTCATCCGCCTGGCCCAGCAGCCGGTTGATCCAGGGCGTGTCAGCCGTGCCTGGATTGACGCAGTTGACCCGGATCCCTTCGCGGACGTGGTCGGCCGCCATGCTGAGCGTCAGCGCCCGGATGGCGCCCTTGGTGGCCGCGTAGAGTGCACGGGCGGGCAGCCCTGCCGTGGCGGCGATGGAGGACGTGTTGACGATCGCGGCGGCGGGGGACTGCCGGAGATGGGGCAAGGCGGCACGGCTCACCCGCACCGCGCCGATCACGTTGACGTCCAGAACGCGCTGCCACTCGGCGTCGTCGTTGTCCGCGACGGTGCCCTGCGCGCCTATCCCTGCGTTGTTGACCACGACGTCGATCCCGCCGAATTCCCGGGCAACGCGTTCGACGGCGGCGCGCACCGAGGCGTCATCGGCCACGTCGCACCTGATCGACAGCGCCGAGCCGGACGCCGCCTCGGGATTCAGGTCCAGCACCGCAACCCTCGCCCCGCGCCGGGTCAGATGCGCCGTGGTGGCCGCTCCGATGCCGGAGGCCCCACCGGTGACGATGGCACGGATGCCTTCAAACTCCATGGCTGGGTCTCCGTTCATGCGATGAATTCATGGCGCTGGCGCCCCAGCCCGTCAATCTCGATTTCCACAACGTCGCCGGCCTTCAGGTACGGGAACCGCCCGGACAGCGCGACTCCCTCCGGGGTGCCGGTGCAGATGAGGTCGCCGGGCTCAAGCACCATGTACTGGCTCAGGTTCCAGACGATGGTTTCGACGTCGAAAATCATGTCCGCCGTGGAGGAGTCCTGGCGGATTTCGCCGTTGACCCAGCTGCGCAGCCGCAGATTGCCGGCGTCGACCTCGTCCGGGGTGACCAGGAAAGGACCCGTGGGGCAGAACCCGGGTGAGCTCTTGCCCTTGGACCACTGGCCGCCGGAAACGTTCAGCTGGAAGTCGCGCTCGGAGAGGTCATCCACCACCACAAACCCGCCGATGTGGTCCCGGGCGGCTTCGGGGGAGTCCAGGTAGGAGGCACGTTTGCCGATGATGATCCCGAGCTCCACCTCCCAATCAGTCTTGGTCGAGCCCCGGGGGATGGCCACGGCATCGTCCGGCCCGCCGACAGTATTGGGCGTCTTGAGGAAGATGACCGGATGCTCAGGCGGCTGGGCCCCTGATTCCGCTGCGTGGGCAGCATAGTTCAGGCCAACGCAGACGACGGCGGACGGGCGCACCACGGGGGCGCCGTAGCGTACGACGTCGGAGGTAACGTCCGGCAGTGTGCCTGCGGCCAGTGCGGCGGCGGCAGCCGCGGGGCCACCGTTGGACAGAAAGTCACCGTTGATGGCCTGGGTGATGCTTTGGAGCGAGTAGTGCCGGTCCCCGTGGACCAGGACGGGTTGTTCGGCGCCCGGGGCGCCGATCTGGGCGAACTTCATGAGGCATATTCCTTACTGCTTGATTCGCGGACTTCGCGTTGGTCCTGCAGGTAGCCGAACAGCTGCCGCAGTCCAAACGACCATTCCGGCAACTCTTCTGCGGCCCCTACGACGTTCACGAGGGCGCCGAGGTGGCGGCTGCGGATGGTCACGGTGTCGCCCAGGTGGTGGGTGAACCCCTGGCCCGGGTGGTCCCGGTCCTGGGTCGGCGCGAACAGCGTGCCGGTGAACAGGGCAAACCCGTCCGGGTACTGGTGGTGCCTTCCAACCGTCGCGGCGACGAGCTCTTCGAACGGACGGCTGATCCGGGATACGGAATTGCGTCCCTCCAGTGAGTAGCCGTCCTGGCCTTCAACGCGCAGCAGGATCTCCTCCTGGCGCAGCGTCTCCAGGGTGAAACCGCCGTCGAACAACCGGATCAAAGGACCCAAGGCACTGGACGCGTTGTTGTCCTTGGCCTTCCCGAGCAGCAGGGCGCTCCGGCCCTCCACATCGCGGAGGTTCACGTCGTTGCCCAGGGTTGCGCCCACAACGGCGCCGGCCGACGTGGCAATCAGCACCAGTTCCGGTTCCGGGTTGTTCCAGGAGGAGAACGACGGGATGCCGATTCCCGCGCCCAGCCCGACCGAGGAGAGTACCGGGGCCTTCGTGAAAACCTCGGGATCCGGACCGATCCCGACCTCCAGGTACTGCGACCAAAGCCCTTCGGCGATGAGCACCTTCTTGGCTTCGGCTGCCGCGGGGGAGCCGGGCCGGATGGAGCTGATGCTGCCGCCGAGGGCACGGCCCACTAGCTCCCGCATCTCGGCCGCGCGGCTGGCGTCCCCGCCGCAGCGCTCCTCGATGACCCGTTCGATCATGCTGTCCACAAACGTCACGCCGCAGGCCTTGATGACCTGAAGGTCCACGGGTGCCAGGAAATGCGGGCTGGCCGCGTCCTGCGTCAGCGACGCGTGGACGATCTCGCTGGTCTTCCACCGGGGCAGTGTCATGGCGGCGCGGACGGCGGCCACGAGGTCCGGCCGTTCCAGAAGCTCGGAGACGGTTCCGGCCAGATGCGGGAGGTCGAAAACGACCTCCTCCTGGACGGCGACCACGCGTGGTCCGCCGGTTTCAACGTCCCAGACGCGGCCGATCAGGAGTGCCCTTGCCGCGTCTTCCGGGAGGACCGAGGCTCCGCCGATATCCAGTGCGGCGCTCATGGCTTTCCCTCGCTTCCGGAAGTCTGTCCCTGCCGGGTGGGCCGCTGCCACACGCCATCCACCCGCTGCGGAACGCGCCAGGGATTGGCATCCTGCAGGGGTTCGGGCAGGCTTGCCTCCGGGAACGACTGGTAGGCCGCCGGCCGGAGGAAGCGCCGGATCGCTGCAGTTCCCACAGACGTGGTGGCCGATGTTGTGGCAGGGTACGGTCCGCCGTGGTGCTGGGCGTAGCTGACCGTGACCCCGGTGGGCCAGCCGTTCCAGAGGACCCGGCCGCTGATATCCGTCAGCCGTGCGGCAAGCTCGGATATGTCATCCTCCGGCTCCGCCTGGAGCGTGGTGGTCAGCTGTCCCTCCAAAAGTCCCGTGAGCTCCAGGAGCTCCGATTCGTCGCCGTATTCCACCACCAGGCTGGCCGGCCCGAACATTTCCTGCCGAAGGATTGACGGGTCACTGCGGACGGCCGCGGAGGTCGTGTGGAGCACGGTCGGCGCCGGCGCCTCGTCGAAGTCCCCTTCCACAAGAACCTCCACGCCGGTGGTGCCGCGCAGATCCTGCACAGACTGCCGGTAGCCCTCATGCAAGCGCGGGCTCAACAGCCGTGCCGCGGCAAAGTCCGCCAGCGCGCGGCCGAGAACCTGCCGGACGCCGTCGGCCTCTCCACCAGGAACAAACAGCAGCCCCGGCTTCGTGCAGAACTGGCCCATTCCCATCGTGAAGGAAGCGGCGTAGCCGCTGAGGATTTCGTCGCGCCGCACCGCCCAGGCGTTCTCGGTGACGAACACGGCGTTGATGCCGCCGAGTTCGCCGAAAAAGGGAATCGGTTCGGGCCGGGAGGCGGCACGGTTGAACAGAGCCCGGCCGCCCGCCGTCGAACCCGTGAACCCGATCGCCTTCACGGCAGGATGGTCCACCAGGGCCTCCGCGGCGGCCCGGCCTGTGACGAGCGAGAATAGCCCGGAAGGTGCCCCGGCGGCATCCAGCGCGGCGGTGACGGTCTCGGCGGTGCGGCGCGCAAGGTTCCGGTGCCCGTCGTGTGCCTTGTGCACCACAGCGCACCCGGCGGCCAGGGCCGAGGCGCTGTCGCCGCCCATCACGCTGAAGGCGAAGGGAAAATTGGAGGCCCCGAAGACGCCCACGACGCCGATGGGCACGTTGAGTCGGCGCAGGTCCGGCCGCGGGCCCATGCCCCAGTCCGCGTCCAGATGGTCGATGGTGGCGTCGAAGTGCTCGCCTTCGCGGACCTCCGTGGCGAAGAGCCTGAGCTGGAAGACCGTGCGCTTCAGCTCGCCGCGGAGCCGCGGCTCACCCAAATGGGTTTCCTGAGAAGCGATCTCCACCAGCGCATCGGCGTCGTTCTCCAGCGCGGCTGCTATCGCCTCCAGCCAGGATGCCCGGGTGCCGGGGTCCGCGGCGCGGCCCTTTTCGAACGCGGCGTGGGCGGCGTCGACACTCGCGTTGAGGTCATCAACCGTGGTTGTCATCGGAGCGCACCGGCTCCCGTCACGGAGGCGCCCGTCACCGCGGCGCGGTCGCCCACTTCGAGCCATCCTGCCCCGGCGGGGAACTCCCAGCGGGACCGCGAGGCGCTGAGCATTTCGGCGCCGGTGCCCGGGAGTTCCGGGGCGGCGTAACGGCCGTTGACGATGCGGACCGGCTCGGCGAAGTGCTCGTGCAGGTGGTCGACGTACTCGATCATCCGGCCGTCCTGGCTGCCGGTGATGGCCGCGTAGTCGAAGAAGGAGAAGTGCTGGACGAGTTCGCACAGCCCCACGCCGCCGGCGTGCGGGCAGACCGGAACGTTGAAGCGGGCAGCGAGCAGGAGGTTGGCGATGTTCTCGTTGACGCCGCCCACACGGGTGGAATCCAGCTGGAGGACGTCGATGGAACCGGCCTGGAGCAGCTGCTTGAACACGATGCGGCTGGCGACGGCCTCGCCCGTGGCGACGCGGACGGGGGCAACGCCCTTCCGGATCTCCGCGTGGCCCAGGATGTCGTCCGTGCTGGTGGGTTCTTCGATCCAGTACGGGTTGAACTCGGAGAGCTGGTTGACCCACTCGATGGCCTCGGACACCTCCCAGCGCTGGTTGGCGTCGATGGCGATGGGGAGGTCGCCCACGGCCTTGCGGGCCAGGGCCATGCGGCGGCGGTCGTCATTGATGTCGCCGCCCACCTTCAGCTTGATCATGGAGAAGCCGTCCGCCGCGGCCTCCTTGCTCAGCCGGACGAGCTTCTCGTCGCTGTAGCCCAGCCACCCCGGCGAGGTGGTGTAGGCGGGGTAGCCGTTCACCTTCAGGGCGGCGATCCGGGCGGCCTTGCCCTCTTCGCCGGCGCGCAGGATGTCCAGTGCCTGCTGCGGGTTCAGCGCGTCGCGGATGTGGGTGAAATCAACGACGTCGACGATTTCCTCGGCGGGCATCTCGCTGAGCAGGAGCCACAGGGGCTTGTTCTCACGCCGTGCGCGGATGTCCCAGAGTGCGCTGACGAGGGCGCCGGCGGCCATCTGGGTGACGCCCTTCTCCGGGCCGAGCCAGCGCAGCTGGGAATCGTGGATGAGCCGCTTCGACGCGCCGCCGAGGTCGTAGATCAGTTCATCGATGTCCCGGCCGAGGAGCAGGCCGGCGTAGGCGTCAATGGCGTGCGTGAGGATTTCGTTGCCGCGTCCGCAGGTGAACACAAAGCCGTGGCCTTCGTCGCCCGCGTCGGTGCGGATGACGACGTACGCGGCGGAGTAGTCCGGGTCAACGTTGACCGCGTCGGAACCGTCGAGCTCCAGGGACGTGGGGAACCGCACGTCTTGGGTGTGGATGGAAATGATGGAGGTCATGGGTTTCTTCTCTCTGGTCAATTCAATTCGTGGACACGATTCCTATATGAATTCTCATAATCATATAGGAACGGTGACGCAGATCAAGTGCCGGAGAAAAAAGAAGCCCCGGCCAGCAGGCCGGAGCTTCTTTTTTCAGGTGACGATATGCCTTCTTGGCGGTCCGCCGTTCTCCAGCGGCGAGAGGTCTACTGTGCCTTCGAAGGCCTTGGCAAACCGGGCGAAGGAGTTCCTGATGTGCTCGGCCATGGCCTCTTCGGCGCGGTCGGGCTGGCAGGACGCGATGGCCTCCCGTACGGTGGCGTGCTCGGCGATGGTGATGGCGCCGTCGATGTCTGCCGGGTAGAGGCGGAAGGTGTGCAGGTGGCAGTGCGTCTGGGCGAAGGCGTGCTGGACTACGGGATTCCCGGCGGCGAGCAGGATGGTGTCATGGAAGCGGGTGTCATGGGCCACGAGGTCCTGCCGCGCGTCGCCGCTGGTGGTCTTCATGGAGCGGCGGATGGCCGACAGCTCCTTCTCCAGGGCTGCGGCGGGGTTGGCGAGGCGGTCCACGGCCGCGGACCGCGCAGCCCACGGTTCCACCAGCAGCCGGAACTCAAAGAGCGATCGCAGCGCGGGCAGGTCCAGCAGCGGCGTGGTGCTGTATCCTCGGCCGGGACTGTAGACCACCAGGTTGTCACCCTCAAGCCGTTGCAGCACTTCGCGGACCGGTGTCTGTGAGACGCCCAGGCTGCGGGAGACCGCATCAATATTGATCCGTGCGCCGGGTGCAATTTCGCCCTTGAGGATGGAGGCCCGCATGGAGGCGTAGACGTCACTCACGGCGGCCTTGCCTTTGGATGCATCGGATGATTGACGTGTGGGCACGCGGTTACCTCTTTGTGCTGGTTGGTGGAGTCGCTTTGGGAATCATATTCCACGGGTGGGAGCGGCCGGGATGGGGCATTTTCTTCCAAAAGTTGCTCTGGATCACATTAACTATATGATTATTCCGATTCCTACATGATCTTGCGCCGGAATCCTCGGCGTCCTCCCCGGTGCCCAGGCACCCGAAAGCCACGTTTACGTCAAAGGAGACGGTATGACTGTCCAAGACAGCAGGCTCGCCCCCAACTCTTCCCCCGATCTTTCGTCCAAGGCTCCCCGCACCATGACCCGCAAGCGCTGGGTGATCATCTGGCTCGCGTTCGTCGGGCTCAGCATTAACTACCTTGACCGCTCCAGCCTCAGCGTGGCCCTGCCGTTCATGGGTGAGGATTTTGAGCTCTCGGCCACCCAGCAGGGCCTCATTTTCGCCGCCTTCTTCTGGGCGTATGACTTCTGCCAGCTGGCCGCCGGGTGGTACGTCGACAAGGTCGGGCCGCGGAAGTCCTTCACCCTGGCAGCGGTCTGGTGGTCCGTCTTCACCATGGTCACCGCCTTTGCGCAGAATTTCTGGTCGCTGTTCGCCGCGCGGTTCCTGCTCGGCGTCGGTGAAAGCCCGGCCCCCAGCACCGCCGCCAAGGTGGTGGCCACCTGGTTCCCGGTCCGCGAACGGGCCTTTGCCACCAGCATCTGGGATTCAGGCTCCCGTGTGGGTGCGGTCATCGCGCTGCCCATCGTCACGCTGATCGTCGCATTCACCTCCTGGCACGCGGTCTTCATCATCATTGGTGTGGCCGGCCTGATCTGGGCTGCCGTGTGGTGGAAGATGTACCGCAGCCCCGAGGATCACCCGACGGCCAATGACGAGGAGCGGGCCTACATCCGGGAAGGCGGCGCCCGGGGCGAAGCAAGCGACGACGCCGACGCAGCGAAGCTTCCCTGGCGCTCACTCTTCAAATACCGCACCATCCTCAGCATGATGTTCGGCTTCTTCTGCCTGAACAGCGCCATCTACTTCTTCATCACCTTCTTCCCCAGCTACCTCGTGAAGGAACGCGGCTTCGACCTGCTCAAACTCGGCATGTTCGGTGCCATCCCCGGCATCTGCGCGGTGGGCTTCGGCTGGCTGGCCGGCTACGTCGCGGACAAGGCCGTCCAGCGCGGTGTCGCGCTAACACGGGTCCGCAAGACCGCCATCGCCGGCGGTCTGATCGGCGGCTCGGTCATCATGTTCGCCGCCCTCGTCCCGGAGGCCTGGATGGCACTTGCCCTCCTGTCGGTGGCCTACTCCAGCCTCACCGTCGCCGCCACCGGCATCTGGTCGCTCCCCGCGGACGTTGCCCCGAGCTCCCGCCACGTCGGATCCATCGGCGGGCTCCAGAACTTCGCCTCCAACCTTGCCGGCATCTTCACCCCGGTCCTGATCGGTGTCCTGGTGGACCAGACGGGATCCTACGCGGCGCCGCTCGCGGTCATCGGATTGGTTGCGCTGGCCGGAGCGGCGAACTACCTGTTCGTCCTGGGCAAGGTGGAGCCACTGAAGGTTCCCGCTTCCGCCGCGGCGTAGGCGAGCGGCAGGTTTCGACAAGCTCAACCACCGAGCGGACGACGGCGGGAGCTCCCGCCGTCGTCCGCTGGACGGTGCTGCGGCTTCTTAGAGTGCATCTACCCCCGTGTCCTCGCACCCGTTTAGTCTTCTCGGATCGAGTCGATCGGGATTTCCAACACGTTCTCGCCCTCGATCCAGACGCTCCGCGTGCCGAGCTGCTCGCTCAGCCGCTGCATCCGCTCGGCAATTTTCGGCGCGCTCCGACGTGCCAGCCGGGTCTGGAAATCTGTGATTGTCGTCGGATGCAGGCGTAGCTTGCGGGTTGCGCTTTCGCGGGCTTCCAACAGGAAGATGAATGACTGATCATTGCGTTCTCTTGGATCCACGGCGTAGTCATCCACGAAGTCGCCGGCGCTATAGATAATGGGCCGGTCCCTGTAGATTTCGACGCCGCGGAAAATGTGGGCCGAATGCCCGAACACGACGTCGGCCCCTGCATCTATCAGCGCCCGCGCCAGACTCTGATGCGCGGTCGGGACAGCGGCCCCCCAGTTGGGGCCCCAGTGTGCCGAAACGATCAGCAGCTGGACGCGCCCCTTCGTCCGCCGGACCAGTTCCAACAAATCCGTCACCCGCTGGTCACCGGCGTCCACGGGCACGTAATGGATCCCGGGAGACCGGGCGGTCGCCTCCCAGCCCGGCTCGTTGTCAGTAAAGGCAATGAAGCCGACCGCAGTTGGGCCCACCCGCCGGACCGCCGGCTGCCGGGCAGCTTCAGCGTCCACACCGGCCCCGGCCCTGAGGATCCCGTGCCGATCGAGCGCCGGCAACATCTCCCGAAGCGCATCAACCCCGTAATCCAGCACATGGTTGTTGGCCAGCGACACCACATCGATCGCCGCGGACCTCAGACTCTCCACGTTCTTGACGTCCGAGCGGAAGTGGAACGTCTTGCCCATCACAGGTGTTCCGCCGTCCGCCAGGACACATTCGAGGTTGGCGAACCTGATGTCCGCCTGCCGGAGGACTGGGAGGGTATCGCCCCAGGGATAGGCGGGATCGGCCACTTTCAGCTGCTCGTTCACCAGCCGTCCGAGCATGACGTCCCCCAGGAGTGCGATCCGCATGCTCCACCTCCACGTTGGCAGGGCCCTTGTCTATCAGGATGGACCGCTTCTTGGTCTGGTGCCAGTTCGGTGTTCAATCCCAACGGAACTGCGGCCGATGGCAGGACGCTCGTCGTCTGACGTTCTTTGTTGCCGCAAAAAACTCTCGCTTGGTCCCGATTCTTGAGGGATAGTTGGAGCAGGCGGCCGTCGTCGTTCATTCCGTGCTGTTCGCTGGTTTGGACGGGGCCTGCGGCCGCTGTCCTGATGGGAACGTCGCGGCAATGGGCATTTTTTCGGACAGGGCTGATGCAGGGCGGCAGCTGGGGCTGCGTCTGGCGTACCTGCGTGCCCAGGAAGCCGTTGTCCTGGGACTGCCTCGGGGCGGCGTTCCGGTAGCGTTCGAGGTTGCGGCGGCCCTTGACGCGCCGCTGGATGTGATCATCGTGCGCAAGCTTGGAGTACCGGTTCAGCCCGAACTCGCGATGGGAGCCATCGGGGAAGACGGCACCTACGCGCTCGACAAGCATGCCGTCTCACTCATGAAGGTCAAGCAGGAAGAACTGCGGGCCGTCGAAAGACAGGAACGGGCTCTGCTCGATGCCCGGGTGGCACGATTCCGGACAGGCCGGACCCGCATGGATCTGCACGGCCGCATCGCCGTCGTCGTCGATGATGGGATCGCTACCGGGTTAACTGCTCGGGTGGCATGCAGCATCGCGCGAAAGCTGGGGGCTGCGAGAGTGATCCTGGCCGTTCCTGTTGCCCCTGCCGACACCCTCGCCACCCTGACGGAGCCGGACGAGGTGGTGTGCCTTGCCACGCCCCGGCAACTCACAGCTGTCGGCTACTACTACCGCAGCTTCGCGCCGACGAGCGACGACGAAGTGGTGTGGCTGCTCGACGCTGCTGCCGAGCGTCTGGAACGTGCGTCTTCGGCGGCCGGAAACCCTGGCCTCGATGAAGACGTGCAGATCCAATCGGTTGGGGTGCGGCTCCAAGGACACCTGCACCTTCCCGTGCCGGCTGCCGGAGTGGTGGTGTTCGCCCACGGCAGCGGCAGCGGCCGCCACAGTCCGCGAAACCGATTCGTCGCCTCGACGCTCCAGCGGGCAGGGCTGGGCACCTTGCTGCTTGACCTGCTCGGCCCCGGGGAAGAGCTCGACCGCGCGAACGTGTTCAACATCGAACTGCTTGCGCTCCGGCTGACCTCGGCAACGGACTGGCTTGGCAGCAGGCCGGACACGGCGTCATGCAGCGTGGGATTCTTCGGCGCGAGTACCGGAGCCGGGGCAGCGTTGTGGGCTGCGGCCGAACAGGGCGCACGGATCGGTGCAGTCGTCTCAAGGGGAGGCCGTCCGGACCTGGCCGGCGAGAGGCTGGCCCTTGTCCGCGCCCCGACGCTCTTGATTGTCGGCAGTGCGGATCACAGGGTCCTCGAACTCAACCGCCGGGCGAAAGCCCTGATGCGCTGCCCCAACCGGCTGGAGCTCGTCCAGGGAGCCTCACACCTGTTCGAAGAACCTGGGACACTGGAGGAGGCGGCGATTCTGGCCAGGGATTGGTTTGTGCAGTACCTGCTGCCAGGCCAAAGGAGGACACATGTCTAGGCAAAATATTGCAGGCAAGAAGGTTGCTTTCCTGCTGACCGACGGCGTGGAACAAGTGGAGCTGACGAGCCCATGGAACGCCGTCAAGGAAGGCGGCGGTGAACCTACCCTCGTGGCCCCCAGAAGCGGAACGCTTCAGGGTTACAACGGTACCGAGAAGGGCGAGACCTTTCACGTCGACATGACGGCGGCGGAGGCTGACGCCGCCGACTTTCACGCCCTGGTGCTCCCCGGTGGCGTGGTCAATGCAGACCACCTTCGCGTGGACAAGGACGCCCAGGCCTTTGCTCGGAGCTTCTTTGAACAGCACAAGCCGGTGGCAGCCATCTGTCACGGCCCCTGGCTCCTCATCGATGCCGGAGTGGTCCGCGGCCGGAACCTCACGTCCTACCGCACACTCCAGGCGGATCTGAAGAACGCGGGCGCCAACTGGAGCGATGAAGAAGTGGTGGTTGACCATGGACTCGTGACCAGCCGCAACCCGCGGGACCTGCCCGCCTTCAACGCCAAACTGTTGGAAGAGATCGCAGGGGGCGAGCACCCGGCCAGACTGCCTAACCAAACCGGAAAGGGAGACGGCAGCGCCAGGTCGTCGTCCTCTGACCCCTTGTTTGCGTGACGTTTTGAAGGGTTACGCCGGTCAAGCCTCCTCTTCGGTCTGGATTACCTCTCGCTGCTGGCGCACCTTTGCCGCCAAAGCCGAGAGCTTTTCTGCAAACTCCATTTTTCCCCCTTGAAAAATTGATGGTGATGCTTACCGAAGCGCAGCGAGGAGCGAAGTTGATGAAACAACAAAATGTATTTTGAGGTTGTCGTAAGTTTCGCTCACGTAGCTGTTGGCAAGAGACACCGCAGGTGACGCGGGCTGACGTTAGGGGTGGAAAATGATTCTATGAGGATCGAACTGCTGTACATCGACGACTGTCCCAACCTTGCTACGGCGCAGGAGCGCCTGGAATCAGCCCTGGCCGCATTGGGACACAGCGACATTCCAGTGACGATGCGACTCCTGGAGTCCGCGGCCGATACAGCAGGCACAGGATTCGCAGGTTCCCCCACGATCACTCTCAATGGGTCCGATATTTTCCCGACCGGTGCACTTGCAGACGACCTGGCCTGCCGGATATACGCGACTCCAAGCGGGCTGGCTGGCCAGCCAACCATCACCCAAATAACCGAAGCGCTCAAAAACAATGGACTCTGAAGCCACGTGCAGATGCTCCTGCTGCGGCAGGACGATGAGTCGCAAGAAGCTTCATGCACTCGGCACCGAACCCGCCTACATTTGCCGGCGCTGCGGTTTATGGGTTGCCCTCAGACTTCGGCCAGACAGCCCAGAACGCAGTGACTGACCGGCGGATCACAGGCCATCTGCCCTTAAGGCGAGTCCTCGATGCGGGCAGCCTGGTCGGCGGCCTCACCCGTTGAGATCCCGCTCAGCGTGCCGATGTAATCCAGGGTTTTGGGACTGACGTGCCGCACGAGCCCAAGGGCTTCCCGGAAAGCGGCACCTTTGGCGTTGTCACCGAGCGCACCGCGGAGTTCCACTACAGTTTCAATGCCCTCACGCTCGAACACGTGCGTGATGTCCTCTATCTGGGCCAGACGGCCAGGCGACGGCCAGTCGATGACTTCCGAGAGCTTCCCCGTATCGAGGTGCCGGCGGAAGCCACTCGTCGTGGCGGCATCCGGCCATTCCGCGACCAGGGCTTCGACGCGAGGCTTGACGGTTTCGTTGTAGTTCTGCCGGCGCTGCAACGTGGCATCCACAATGATGGCCCCGATGTGGTCCCAACCTCGGCTGGCATCGGTTGAGGCGTCTGTGCCCTGTGGGTCCGTTAACG
The DNA here is from genome assembly GCF_057840185.1 of Pseudarthrobacter sp. KH_020_B. Lineage (NCBI taxonomy): Bacteria > Bacillati > Actinomycetota > Actinomycetes > Micrococcales > Micrococcaceae > Pseudarthrobacter > Pseudarthrobacter sp. KH_020_B. The sequence continues at coordinate 4,135,638 of NZ_CM174506.1, read as the reverse complement.
CCCGAAGGTTGGCATCATCATTATCGATAGTCATACCTGAATACTTCCACGTGCCACGCGACGGCGGCTGGTCGGCGCCGTAGATCAGCTAGGCGGCGGTACGAAGGCCGGCTTTCGGTCCCGGTTAGCGCAGTTGGATTAGTCCAGCATTGGTGGGGCGGAAACCGCATGCATCGAAGTAGAAACGCTTGAGATGATCGTCGAAATCAACATGAAGCCACTCGCAGCCCGATTCCTTTGACTTCTCGGTGGCCACGGCGAGCAGCCTTTTCCCGATTCCCTGACGGCGGGCACGATGTGCCACCAACGTGTCTTCGATGAACGCGTGTGCTTCGCCGTCCCAGATCACGTTGACGAAGCCTATGAGACCCTGTTCGTCGCGCGCTGTGACCCACCCCAGGCTGAAGCGCGAGAGCCGGTCAGTCCAATCGTCGTTAACGTAGGCATGGTCGAAGCCTTCCGCGTGCAGCTGGTTGATTTCGTCGTTCCTAGCCGCTCCGCGCCATTTAAAGGTGATCGTCATGCTGAACAGCCTTGCAGGTAGTGTGGCCAAATGCTCAACCTCGGCCTGACCATCAGACTCGCCGCCATCAGCGACGCGGACGACGTTTGGCGTCTGGTTCAGGATTTCGCGCCGACGGTCCGGCCTGAGCGGGAAGCTTTTGAGCTAACGTTCCGTGCGTTGGTGGAGGCGACTCACACACTCGTTCTCGTGGCCGAACAGGGTTCCGGATCCGTCGTCGGTTATCTTTTGGCCCATTGCCGCGCCACGTTTCTTGCGAACGGCCCTATCGCCGGCGTCGAGGAGGTCATGGTCGCCGAGCGAGCGCGCAGGCAGGGTGTGGGACAGGCCCTGATGAATGAAGTCGAGACTTGGGCGGAGTCCCAGGGCGCTGCCCATGTTTCGTTAGCAAGCCGGCGGGCCGGCGATTTCTATCGTGCTCTCGCGTATGAGGACGCTGCCACCTTTTATAAGAAGCCCCTGACCGGATGATCAGGGAAGCAAGAGTAGAAGACCTCCCGAAGATGCGTGACATCGAAGTCGCGGCCGGCGAAGCATTCCGAACCCTTGGGATGGGAGCTGTCGCTGATGATGCGCCACCCAGTTTGGAAGCCCTGGCCAATTATCAGCGCGACGGCAGGGCATGGGTTGCCACCGATTCCGGTGACCAGGCGGTGGCATACATATTGGTTGACGTGGTCGAGCGGTTTGCTCATATCGAGCAGGTGACTGTCCACCCGCTATTTGCGCGGCAGGGTCTTGGTCGAAAGCTCATCGACGAAGCGGCCCTCTGGGCGGCGACCCTCGGCCTTGAGGGAATGACTCTGACCACCTTCGAAGAAGTTCCTTGGAACGCTCCGTACTACGCCCGCCTGGGATTCCAGCCGGTGCCCGAAGGCGAGTGGTCGGGCGGTCTACGTCGGATCGTGCAATCAGAATGTGCTCATGGTTTGGATGCCTGGCCACGAATCGTCATGAAAAGACGCCTCGCTGGAGGCTAGACAGGCAGTCGATACCCTTCGCGCCCACCGGGACGAGGCTCAGCCGCCGGACGCCGCGGTCAGCGACGTGGCCTTGGCCGTGGTCACGCCCAGGCTCAGCTCAAACCGCGGAGGTTCAGGAACGGCGGGAGAATCGCTGGCGTTGGCGATGTAGCCGGCGGCCAGGCCGCCGAGCTCCACGAGCGGCAGGGTCATCGTGGTTAAGCCAAACACGGCACCGCCGCGGGTGCCACCGATGCCGGCGACCGAGACGTCGTCGGGGGTCTTGAAGCCGTTGGTCCAGAGGTAGGCGAGGACGCCCACCGCGACTTCATCATTGGCGCACACGATCGCCTGCGGCAGCTGCCCCGCTGACACCAGCTGCGCCATCGCATCCCGCCCCGATTCCTGCCGCATTCCCGTCCCGCCGACCACATCGGGGAGGGCGTGGGCCTCATACATCGCGCGGCGATAGCCGACTGTCCGCTGTTCCACCGCGGTCAGTCCACCGGTGTCACGATCAACGCCATTGCGCCGGGCAAGATCGACACGCCTCTGATCAGCGGCAAACCCCCGACCGACGAGGACCTGCAGAGGATACCCATGGGGCGCCTGGGCACTGCGGAAGAGGCGGCGGCACTGATCGAATACATCGTGTCGCCGGAAGCCTCCTACACGACGGGTTTCGTGTTCGACCTCTCCGGAGGCCGGGCCGTCTACTGACCGTTTCGACGGGCTGAACCACCGAGTGGACGACGGCGGGGCCTCCTGCCGTCGTCCGCGGTGCCTTCCCGACAGTGACGCATGGTGGGACGATTTCAGTATGAGTGAGAAGATCGCTGACGGCCCGCAGGATCATGGCCCGCACCAGCACGCCCACGCCGCTCCGACAACGCAACAAATGCGGACCGTAGGTCAACGCCGCCGGGAGTCGGAGGAGAAACTGGAGCACCACCTCCAGGAAGCCCGCCACAAAGACGATCCGCACCACGATGCGGTGCCTGAGTCTGAAGGGGCGGGTCCGGTGGACAGCCAGTCCGAAGGATCCCCAGAGGAGAATTGAGCGGGGGCACGCTGCTTAAGGGAAGCGCAGGACCACGTTGCCCCGCTTGCGTCCGGTGTCCACAAATCGGTGGGCCTCGACGACGTCGGCGAGGTTGTAGGTCCGGTCGATGACTGCCTGGTACTTGCCTTCCTCCGCGAGGCTCACGAGGTATGCGACGTCGTCGGCGGTGTACGTGAGCTTGAGGCCGCCAAAAGTGACCAGCTTGCCGCTTCGGCGGCTCTGGCCCCGCGCCCGGAGCATGCCTTTGAGGTCGGCGATGACCAGGAGCAAGGCACCTCCCGGCGCGATGCTCCCTTGCACCCTCGCGAACGGGGCGTTCCCCACGCAGTCCATAACGACGTCGTACGTTGTGCCGTCTGCGGTGAAATCCGCTGCGGTGCCCGAATGTCCTGCAAGTGGCGACTGCTGCCAGCCACGATGACGGCTCGGTAGTCGGCGGCGGCTGCGACGACCAGTTCGAGTTCGAGTTCGCCCTGGACCTCCTCCTGGACGGCGTCGAGCGGCTGCACCAGCGTCAGTGGGTATCATCGGAACACCCGTCCCTTTGAGAGTGGAGTTACTCATGCAGCTCGGCGCTTTTTCGATCAGTCTCACCGTCACGGACATCGCGGCGTCAGCTGCGTTTTACGAGAAACTGGGCTTCACCAGTTTCGGCGGCGACAGCAGCCAAGGGTGGCTGATCCTCAAGAACGGCGAGACCGTCATCGGCATTTTCCAGGGGATGTTTGAGAAGAACATGCTGACGTTCAACCCCGGCTGGAGCCAGAACGCGGAAGCGCTGGATTCCTTCACCGATGTGCGCGACCTCCAGCGGGAACTCAAAGCCGCGGGCGCGGAGTTCGTTTCCGAAGCGGACGAGACCACCACGGGGCCCGGCAGTTTCATCGTCGTTGATCCGGACGGCAACCCGGTTCTTGTGGATCAGCACGTCTGATTCGCCGTCAGCCTGCCCTCTCCACGAAGTCGCTAATCCGGGACCACATCTCCGGGGCGTTTGAGTACATCGGGAAGTGCCCGCAGCGGGATATCTCGGCCAATTCCACACCCTTTTCTGCAAGGCGATCCAGGTAGGACAGGGTGTTGTTCTGCACGCCGTACATGTACATCCGGGGGAACGGCAAGGCGAGGAAGCGGTCCATCAGGTTTCCGTTGTCGGACAGGTCCACCATGGATTCGAAGATCGGCCTGACCGCTCCGGGCCGGACCTTTTGGGGCAGACTCGCGGCGTAGAGGCTGCTGGAGTAGTAGCGGGACTGCCAGACGCGGTCCTGGAAATCCCGGAAGAAGTCCTCGGGGTCCGGATGCGGGTGGCTGATGATCTGCCGGCTCAGGAAGCAGTCCTCCGGGGCCACGTTTCCCTCGATGTCGATGAAGCTCGCCACCCGTGACGGGTCCTGGTCCGCCAGCAGCAGCGCGGTCAGCCCGCCCATCGAATGTCCCACAAGGTGGAACCGGCCGATGTTCTTGAACCGCAGGACTTCCAGTGCCACAGACACCAGGAACGGAACTGAAATGGCGTCGAGATCGGAGCAGGTGGTGGCGCCGCAGCCCGGCGCGTCATACGCCAGGATGGGCCGGGCGGCGAGTTCTGCCTGCTGGATGACATCCGCGTAGTCCTCCTTGGTGGACCCGAAGCCGTGCAGGAACACCAGGGGGACGCCGGTGCCGTCGCGGAACATGCCGGAAATTTCGACGGCGGTGCCCGCGATGATGAGTGAGAGCGTGAATGCTTCGAGCTTGTTCGCGGTCACAACGTGGTTCTCCCCATCAGAGCGAGTAGATCTCGAGGGTGGTTTTTCCGGTGCTGATTTCGATGAGGAAGCGCTGCTCGTCGGCCACCCGCTCGTCGGCCTTGTCCAGGACCGTCTCCGCGGCATCCCGGGGAAGGACCACGACGCCGTCGGCGTCGCCCACTACCAGGTCGCCGCTGCGGACGGTCAAGCCGCCCACCCGCACCGGGGAAGAGAAGTCGCCGGCATAGTCCTTGGCGGTTCCGACCACGGTGATGCTGCGGGAGAATACCGGGAAGTCGATCTGGGCCATTTCGTCGCTGTCTCGGACACCGCCGTCGATCACCAGCCCGGCGATGCCGCGGTGCTGGGCCGCGGCGGCGAGGATTTCGCCCCAGTGGCCGTGCTCGGCGCCCTGCATATCAACCACCAGGACGCTGCCCGCCGGTGCTTTCAGGACTGCGTGGTGCAGGGCGAGGTTGTCCCCGCCCACGCCGCGGACGGTGAAGGCCGGTCCGGCCACCTTGGCGCCGCGCCAGGCCGGCTTCAGCCCCGGATCGCAGGCGCAGGGCAGTTTGGATGCTTCGTACAGGGTGGCTGAGGAATGTCCCCGGGCTGCGTCGGTCACTTGTCCCTCCACTGAAGGTCGTGGTAGCCGAGATCCTTGCGGGCCTGGACGAGGGTGGATCCGTTCTTGACGGCGGCCACGATGCGGGCTTCGGTCTCTTCGATGCCTTCGGCGATCCCTGCGATCTCGGCGGCGCGGGCCTGCGGCACTGCCAGGGCGCCGTCGGCGTCGGCGCAGATGATGTCCGACGGGGCGATGCGCACATCGTTGATGGTCACTTCGGCCTGGACGGCCACGAGCTGGACTCGGTCCTTGCCGGTGCGCATGAACTTGCCGCGGCTGAAGAGCGGGTAGTTCTGCTCCAGCGAGATGGCGATGTCGCGGCAGACGCCGTTGATGACAGTTCCGGCGATGCCGCGCTCGGCGGCAACCTCAGTCATGATGCCCCCCCAAACGGTCACGTCCGTGCGGCCCCCGTTGTCGATGACGATCACGGCGCCCGGCGGGACGTCGTCCAGGAAGTCGCCCACGCTGCCGCGGCCTTCGCCGGCAGGGGCGTACTGCACCGTGAAAGCCGGTCCGGTGGCCCGGAAATCGTACGCCAGGCCGGCCAGTCCGTGGAGCGTGCCGTGCAGGCCAAGGGAGTCCATGGCGTCCGAGACGGACGCGGTGGGCAGGGCCGCCAGGCGCTCGATGACGCTTGCTTCGATGGTCGTGTTCATCAGTGGTCCTCTGTTGTTCCTGATCCGGGGGTTCCTGCCAGGCGCGCGTCGCGCATGGCTTCGTGAAGTGCGACGCCGGCCCTCAGGTCGGCGGCAATGGCTTGCTCGCGTGCGGCCACGCCTTGGGCGCGCTCCAGGATCTCGTCGAGGTGGCTGCTGGGGACAACCACGACGCCGGTCTCGTCTGCCAGGACTAGGTCACCGGGGGTGACGGTCACCCCGCCGAGCTGGACGGGTTCGCCGGTGGAGCGCTGCTGCAGCCGGCCGCGGGCGGTGGCGGGAATGCGTCCCGTGGCGAAGACCGGGAAGCCGATTTCGCGCGCCTCGTGGACGTCCCGGCAGGCGCCGTCGGCTACAACGCCGCGGACGCCGTTGAGGGAGGCCCCCAGGCTGAGGAGCCCTCCCCAGCAGGACACGTCCGTGCGGCCGTCGTTGGCCACAACGATCACGTTGGTGCTGTTCGCGTCGGCCACGGCCGTCGCTCCGATGTGGGCGCCGGACGGGCCGGGGACGTAGGGCTCGAGCTGGACGGTGACAGCGAATCCCGCGATCCTGGGGGTTCCCCAGACCGGCACGAATCCGGCCTGCCCGGGCGGCAGGCCGAGCGCGTCAAGGGCGTCCGACACGGCTGCTGAGTCAAGCGCTGCATAGTGTTCCAGAAGATTTGCTTGCCACGTCATGCTTCCAGTAGACAGGCCGCAATCGATATAGTGAAGGTCTAGTTCGGTATGGCTGAAAGACGAAAGGCGACTCGATCAGATGGTCGAAGTACGGCAGGCCCGGTATTTCATTTCCGTCGCTGAAGAACTGCACTTTGGGAGGGCAGCGGAGCGGCTCAACATGTCCCAGCCGCCGCTGAGTCAGGCCATCCTGCAGCTTGAACGCCAGCTGGGGACGGACCTGTTGACCCGTTCGAGCCGGTCGGTGCTGCTGACGGACGCCGGGACGCTGTTCCTGGATGAATGCCGGCTGCTGGTGCAGGCGTCGGAGCGGGCCGCGGACGTGGCCGCCCGGGCCAGGTCCGGCATGGCGGGCACGCTGCGCATCGGCTCCGTGACCTCTGCGTTTGATCGGGTGCTGCCGGAGGTGCTGGGGCGCTTCCGGAACGACTGGCCCGGCGTTGAGCTGCAGGTCTCGGAAATCGACACGCACCATGGCCGGGACCGGCTGCTGCGGCGCGAGCTGGACGTCGCGATCATCCGCCAGTCCGGACCTGGCCGGGGACTCACATCAGTGCCCCTGCGCCGCGACCGGTTCGTCGTCGCCATCCCCGCCTCGCATGCCTTGGCGGGTGAACAGGGCACGGTGGACCTGGCCCGGTTCCGGGATGACAGCTGGGTCTGGCTGCCCCGCGCCATTTCTCCGGATTACCACGACGAAATGGTGGCGGCCTGCCGCCAGGCCGGCTTCAGCCCGCAGGCCAAGCACTTCGCCAACTCGATCCAATCCCAGCTGGCCATGGTGGGCTGCGGCCTGGGCGTTACGCTGGCGCCGAACTCCTCCGTTGGTGCAGTCCACGGCGGTTTTGTAGGGCTGGAACTGTCACAGCGTGTGGACCTCGTGGAGCTCTCCCTCGTCAGCCGGGCTGGCGAGCCGGAGACCATCACCCAGCATTTCATCGACTGTGCACAGCAAACCGCCGTCGGCCGGAACTGATCCGGCGGCGTCTAGCTAGGGCAGCCGCGACGCCCGCAGCACCGTGGCCTCGCCCGCGTGCTCGGGCTCAAGCGGCACAGGGCTGACCAGCACCGCCGGCCCGCGGTGCAGGACGCCGTCGGAAAGTACCCGGCACCTCACTCCGCCGCGTCCGCGCATCGCCTTGTGGGCACCCGGGGCGAGCATCTCATCCATCCAAACACAGGGATGGGCGGGCCGCCCGGCCGTGAGCCGCACCAGCTCTCCCTGGGATTCCAAGGCGAAGTCGTGTCCCAGCAGCGGAGCCAGGTGGGCGCCTCGGAGCACAACGTTGCGCCGGGTCAGTAGCGGGTCAAGCGGTGCAGTGCCCAACTCCGCGGCGATGGCTTCAAGGGCCTCGATGGCAAACACGGTGACGGCCGCGTCCATGTGCGCGGCCTTGCCGAAGAACCGGTCACCAACGATGCCCTTGCCGGCGACGAGCTCCACGCGGCTGGCATCCGTTGTGGGAACATCCGCGGCACCCTCACGGGCCCGGCCGAAGTAGGCGTGCGCCGGCGACACCAGGAGATGCAGGACCTCCACGTCGTACCGATAGGTTTCCGTCATGCCACCAAGCTACTCCGCCGCGCGGGGGCTTAAGTGTCCGTTCGCGCAGTGGGGAACGGTCCAAAACGTAAGCGGACGACGGCGGGAGGTTCCCGCCGTCGTCCGCTTGCCGTAGTGCTACGCGGACAGTTCACGCCTCTCGTGTGTCAGGCCGTAGGGGACGTCGCGGCTGACGGCGACGGTGTAGTTGGTGTAGCTGTGCTGTGTGACCAGGATGCCGTGGCGGCTTTCCTTCATGGCGTGTTCGCGGGCCATTTCCACGGCGGTGTTGAGGTCGTTTTCGACCGTGTCAGGATCGTGGGCGGTGATTGCCAGGACAAGGTCAGAGTGGCGCTTGATCATGGTGGTCTCTTTCTCGGCGGGATCCCGGGACTCTGGCTGTGCACAGGCTTCCGGGGCCGGGTGCACCCGGGGGAGGCGGAAAGCGGTGGTTCCAGAGGGGTTGCCCGGCATCTCTGAGGGGGCGGTGGCCGGCCGAATTGTCCGGCGGGCTGGATCGGCGGAAGTAATTGTTCCTGCGGATCTGTAGTCAGTGTGCCTGAGGCCGTGGTCCCGGGGCAATAGGTAGGTCGAAAAATCCTGGGGAGCCTGACTAAACGCCAGGATACGACGGCGGGGAGGTCCCGCCGTCGTCCGCGTCCTGGCTTAGGCCTGGACGAGCAGGCCGGTGGCGAACATCAGTCCCATTCCCAGGACGATGCCTGCGGCGGTGAGCGGGGTGAAGGCCTTGCCCGCGGTGTCCTTGAGCATTGGCAGGAGCTTGACGGCCACCTGGGCGACGGCTCCGGCTCCGATGCCAAGCAGGAAGGCCGCAAGGGCCGGCTGGTACACGGTCGCTCCGATGAGGGCACCCGCGGCCGCGGGCCCTCCTGCGATGAGTCCCAGGATTGCCAGGCGGCCCAGGCCGGGGGGCTGCTTGGCGAGCGGGGTGACGATCGCCAGGCCCTCGGTGGTGTTGTGGATGGCGAAACCGACGATCAGGGACGCGCCCAGGGCGAGTGAGCCCACCGCGTACGCGGATCCGATGGCGAGCCCTTCGCCGAGGTTGTGCAGGCCGATGCCGATGGCAATCAAGAGCGCCAGGCGCTGGGGCGGCAGGGCTGCCGGTTTGCCCGCGGTCGTCGGGTTCTGGCGCCGGCGCATCCACGCATCCGTTCCCTCTAGGATGAGGTAGGCGGTCACGGCGCCGAGGAAGACGACCATGGGGCCGCCGAATGCGCCGCTGCCAGCCACGAGTTCCACGGCTTCGAGGGTCGCGTCGATGGCCAGGAAAGCCAGCAGCCCGACGGTGACTCCCAACAGGACGCGGACCCAGGAGGCGGACGAACGGCGCACGAACGGCATCCACAGCATTCCCAGGGCCACCGGTATCACGCCCACATAGGTCCCCAGGAGCAACATGAGCCCGAAGAAGGAACTGCCGCGCTCCGGACTCAGGGCGGCAGCTTCAATAACCGCCGCGATCTTGCCGCCGTTCGAGGTCACCAGCGCCACTTCGTAGGGGTCGCCCTCAACCCAGTTGTAGGTGATGGTGAGGGTGGTGGACTCCAGCGGCGCCATGGTCTCGCGGGTCTGGGTGAACAGCGCGTAGTAGTCCGATACGTTGACCTGGGCGATGGACACCGGGTCCGGTCCTGCGTTCCGGACAGTAACGGCGATCTGGCCGGATGTCAGGCGGACGTCCTCGACGGCGACCTCCTCCTTCGGCGGAACGCCCTCGGAGAGTTTGTTGAGCCCGGGTGCGTTGAGCAGGGTGAATAGGCCCAGCAGGATCGCGATCAGGACCAGGGGGCCCAATCCGAGCAGCCACCGCGGCACCGGTGGCCGGCGGTGGGGTGCGGCCGCAAGCGTGGCGGAGGACTTTTCCTCAACGCTCATGATGCGCCCACCTCGAAGAAGCCCATCCAGCCCAGTTCCGCGAACTCGGTCTTGTGGGCATGGAACATGTACTTGCCCGGGTACGGGAAGCGGAGCTCCACGATGCCGCGCTGTCCCTGCACCTGCGAGATCGTGTCCGTGAACTCACTGGGAGTCAGCATGGTCCCGGTGGGGTAGTAGTGGAAGAAGTTCCCGTGCACGTGGAAGGAATTGATGGGATCGTATTCGAGCACGTTTATGAGGTGGATCCGGACCAGTTCGTTCTGCTTGACCTGGACAGGGAAGTCCATGAAATGGAACGGCAGGCCGTTGACGGAGTAGAACTCGTTGTCGTCGCCGCCGTCGGTGTTGTAGCCGTTCATCACCATGACCATCTCGTTGTCGGCTTTCGGCCGCCCTTCTTTGGGTTCGATGATGAAGCCGCCGTAGAGGCCCTTGGCGATGTGCGGGGCCAGTGGTGACTGGTGGCAGTGGTAGAGATGCGTGCCGAATGGTGTGGCATCGAATTCGTAGGTGAAGCTTTGGCCCGGTGTGATGGACCCGGCGCCGATCCCCGGGGTGCCGTCCATCTCGGCACGGTGGATCCCGTGGAAGTGGATGGTGTGGGGGTGCGCGCCGGCGTTGGTGAAGTGGATCCGGAGGGCGTCGCCTTCCTGCGCCCAGAGTGTGGGACCGGGTATCCGGCCGTTGTAGCTCCAGCCCGGGAATGTCACGCCGGGGGCGATCTCGAAGTCTTGATCGACCGCGACAATGTCCCATTCCCGGAGAGTGCGGCCGTCCGGAAGAGTGCTGGTTTTGCCCCGGTCGAAATCGTGCAGGATCGCGGTCGGGTCGATTCCGGCGCGGTCCGGAAGGACCGATCCGCCGGCGAAGCCAGCGTGGCCGGCATGGTTGGTCACGCGGCCAAGGTCCGGACCGCCGTGTCCGGCGTGCTGCCCGGGATCCTTGGAATCCGACGGCACCCATCCGGCAAGCGCAGGCGCGGCCGCGAAGGCCGCCGCGCCCGTGAGCATGGCACGCCGGGTCGGCAGTGTCGTTTCCGCTGGTTTCGGCACGCCATCCATTTCATCTCCAGTGATCAAACAGTTTTGTTAGGCCAGTCTAACATTCATGTTCGGCGGGTAATATGAAAATATGACCGTTTCCGAGCTGACAGCTTCCGCACAGGACTACCTGAAGATGATCTGGTCCTCAACGGAATGGGCCGAGGCTACCATCACCGTTGGCGCCATGGCCGAGCGGATGGCGGTTAAACCGTCAACCGTTTCGGACGGCATCCGTCGGCTGGCAAAGCAGGGCCTGGTCACCCATGCCCCCTATGGCAGCATCGAGCTGACGCCCGCCGGCCGGGCACACGCCGTCGAAATGGTGCGCAAACACCGGCTCCTGGAAACATTCCTCGTGCAGGTTCTGGGGTACGGCTGGGACGAGGTGCACGACGAGGCCGAGATCCTTGAGCACGCTGTTTCCGACACCATGATCCAGCGCATCGACGAGAAGCTCGGCTTCCCCACCAGGGATCCGCACGGCGACCCGATCCCCTCGGGAAACGGGCTACCGCACCGCCCTCAAGGGGATCCGCTGACATCCGTGGAGCCGGAACGGACGGTCACCATCACAAGAATCTCGGACGCGGACCCGGACATGCTTCGGTACTTCACCCATCTCGGGCTGGGACCGGACACCCGGCTTCAAGTTCTGGCACACCGCCCGTATGCGGACGTGACCACGATTCGGGTCGGGGACCGCGACGTCGACCTGGGCCCCTCCGCCGCAGAAGCCATCTGGGTAGTGGCAAGCTAAGGCCTGGAGCAGCAATGGCGATCCGGCAGTTCATCGCCGCTAAAGCACCCCTCTGAAACGGAGAGCGGACGACGGCGGGAGGTGCCGCCGTCGTCCGCCCGTGGCGGGGCGCGCACTCAGGAGCGAAAGATTTCCTTGGCTACCGTGATGGCGGACATTGCTTTGGGCCACCCGGCGTAGAAGGCAAGGTGGATGATGGTTTCCTTGAGTTCGGCTTCGGTCAGGCCGTTGTGAAGGATGTCCAGGTAGACGTCCCCGGTGAACCTGTCCTCAGGGGCCTTGACGGTGGGGGCAGAGGGTATGAGTTGCATTCTGTCGTCCTTGATGGGCTTTCCCGGCATTGATTTCGAGGCGTTGGGACCGCTGCGGCGGGTCCATTGCATTCAAGAAAACCGGCTCTTTCCCGCGCGGGGGAGTCTCTGCTGTGCGGTGTACTGCCAGTTCCTGTTAGGCCAGCCCATCGCCGTCGTAACGTAGAGGCCATGCAGAACAGCAAGGACGTCCGCGAGTTCCTCATGAGTCGGCGGTCGCGAATCACCCCGGCCCAAGCCGGGCTGCCCGCCTATGGCGGGACCAGGAGAGTGGCTGGCCTCAAACGCGAGGAAGTGGCCATGCTAACCGGCGTCAGCACGGAGTACTACGCCCGACTCGAACGGGGAAACCTGCGGGGAGTCTCGGACAGTGTCCTCGAATCCCTCGCCGGCGCGCTCCAACTCGACGAGGCCGAGCGAGCCCACCTGCTTGACCTGGCCAACGCGGCGGCACCCGCGCAAACATCACGAACGGGCAAGGTCCGGGCGGAAGTCCGCCCCAGTGTGCAAAGGATCCTGGCCGGTATGACCGGCACGCCCGCCTACGTCCGTAACTCGCGCATGGACATCGTGGCCGCCAACAACCTCTGCTTCGCCCTGTACGCGGACATCCTCAATGCCGACACGCTGCCACTGAACCTCGCACGGTTCATGTTCCTGGACCCCCGATCCCGGGACTTCTTCCTCGAATGGGAGACCATCGCCGATGACCTTGCCGCAGCACTGCGCACCGAATCGGGCCGCAACCCCCGCGACCGCGCCTTGAACATCCTCATCGGTGACCTGGCCGCGGGAAGCACGGAATTCTCGACACGCTGGGCCCGGCACAACGTCCGCTTCCACCGCTCAGCCCGCAAGACACTGCACAACCCGTTAGCCGGCGACCTCGAGCTCACGGGCGATTCACTTGAACTCCCCGGAGAAGGTCTGACGCTCATCGCCTACACGGCCGAACCGGGCAGCGAATCACAGGAAAAACTGGACTTCCTCATCATGTGGAGCTCCACCAACAAGCGCCCGGTTGAATCGGCTCACGGTGACTCCAACACACCAACGATCACCCTGCCCGAAGCTGACACCCGGCTCTGACGGCCAGACCCTGCGTGGGCGTTTAGTTGATGGCCTCGATGCCCAGCCGTTTGAGTCCTTCAAGGTGGTTCCGCATGTTCCGAAGCACCTCGGGGGAATGGGGCTGCCAGTCCAGGATCTCGTCAACGACGCGCAGCGGCGCTTGGGTGCGGTAGGACCTGGTGGGGTTCCCCGGGAACTTCTTGTCCGTCAGATTGGGGTCATCCTCAAAGGGGCCCGTGGGTTCCACACGGTAGATCCTGCCCGGCCCCTCGCCCACGCCGAGTTCCGCTCCCCAGGTAGCCGCATCCAGGGTAGCGGTCAGGTAGATATGGTTCGCGGTCTTCCGCTCCCCGTAATTCGATGTGTAGCCGGGTTTCAGCAAGTCCCCGGGCTTCAGGCCGGCCTTGGTGCCGTGGTAAAACGGCCCGGGGTCCTTGGCCTGCGGCGACACTGGTTCGGTCTCCATGCACAGCCTCCTCGAATGCGGGCTTCCACTCTAGCTCGCCCAGCGCTTTGGGCACGCCGGAAGCGGGGTCACCCCTGCATTCGTTGGCGGTAGCTCCGGGGCGTTTCGCCGGCGTCGTTCAGGAAATGCCGGTTGAAGTTGGACCGGTTGGAAAACCCGACTTCGTAGCAAATGTCCGAGATGGGTTTGTCGCTGCGCTCGAGCAGCCGCCGTGCATGGGCCAGGCGGAGTTTGCGGACCAGGTCGCTGAAGTTCTGGCCGGTTGCGCGCTTGAAGTATTTCGAGAACGTCGGCTCGGACATCCCTACCAGCGCGGCGGCCTCGGCCATCGAGACGCTGCCGGCATGGTTGCTGAACACGTACTCCAGGACAAGGTCGACGACGGCGGCGGCCTGGCCGTCCAGCTGCGGCCGGAACCATTCGTCGGCAAGGTAGCGCCGCTCCTCCTGGGGTGCCCGGGTCAGGATCGCGAACAGCGCAAACAGGTGCTGCAACTGCTGCAGCCCGCTGTTGCCGCCCATCGCCTCGATGGCTGCGGCCGCCGCCACGGCTGAACCGCCAAGGAACTCAATCCCCCGCGCCGACTGCTCCAGATCCGACGAGGGAGACGTGGCCGGCCTCGGCTGTGGCTTTGGTCCGCGGAGAACTTCATCAGCGTCGCCGAGCCTCGAATGAGGCCCAGCACCGGGCCGTGGACAAGGTCGCTGATGCCTTGCGACCGGTTTACATTCTGATCGAGCATGCTGACGTGCGATCCCCGTCCAGTGCTGACATCGGCAAAGTCATGAGGGACTTTGAATGGGAATGTCAACGGTGGGAACTTATGCTCCCATCGGGAGCCCGACACCTGCGAGTAAGCGTCCGTCAGGCGCTGGCGAATTGTTTCGGGTCGCCGGCAGCAATAGCAGTAGATCCCGAAGCTGACAGCAGGCCCATGCAAACTTTTGACAGGTACTGGTGGGCCGAGACGGACGGACTTACCTTCCCCATGTCGTCTCGCCGTCAGCTCAGCGTGAAGGACGCAGCCTTCCGGCCGGCGATGAACTGCGCTCGGATGGGCAGCCTGACCGTGCCTTGCGCATCGACGTAGTCCGCGAGGGCGGCCCGGGCGTCCCGGGCGATGGAGAGGTATACCGACTCGTCGATCCGCTCGGCCAGCGGGGTGGCCTGAATCTCGGTATGCACCAGCGCGTCGACGGAGGGCAACGTGACCTGTCCCAGCACACTCTGGCCCATGGTCGGGTCGAGTTCCGCCTCCCTGAGCAGTGACCGCAACTCCGCGACGTCGCCCATCGACCAGTAGGTGCCCAAGAGACTGCGGGCCTCGGCACCGGCATGGCGGACGACGGTGTCGACGAACGGACCGTATCCGGGCTGGTCCCCCAGGTTGGCGTAGGTCTGGAGGGCGACAGTCCCGCCGTTGCGCAACACACGCGCCATCTCCCGGATGGCCTGGGCAGGGTCTGGGAAGAAGAACAGGGCGGACTGGCACACCACGGCGTCGAAGGACTCGTCGTCGTACGGCAGATTGGCCGCGTCGCCGACCTGCCAGTCGATCCCCGACTCGCGTTCGCGCGCCACTTGGATCATGGCGGGATTGAGGTCGACTCCGCTCACCCGGCCCGAAGGGGCGACCAGTTCGGCGGCGGCCCGCGCGACGACGCCGGTGCCGCAGGCAACATCGAGGACGTGCTGGCCCTGGGTTACGGCTGCGTGCTGAAGCAGGGTCGGCACCCACTGCGCGAAGAGGGCGGGTACGAACAGGTCTTCGTAGGCGTGGGCCTGTTCGAGGCTGAGGTTGAAGGTCTCGGTCATCGGGTCATCTCCTGTGCTCCGTATGGGTGGGTCACCCTGGTGTCGGGATATGTCGCCGCCGATCAAGACGAAGGCCGGCGCCTCATCGAGGCCGCGGCATCGAGCGCAGCGTCATTCTCGGATCGGGATCTGTCCACCATGGCCCTGGCGGACCTCGGCCTGTGGCATGTGAGGAACGGTGACGCAGACCAGGGCTTGGCCATGCTGGACGAAGCCATGGCCGCCAGCTTCGCGGAGCCACGTCGGATGCTCGAGGTCGTGGTTTGGTCCAGCTGCAACATGCTGGCGGCGTGCAGCCTGGTGGACGACCTCCGACGTGCCACGGAATGGTGCCGTGCGGCAGACCGGTTCATGCAGACCTACGGGTGCCCGTTCCTCCAGGCCCGGTGCCGTGCACATTACGGCCGCGTCCTGGTCGCGACCGGACACTGGGACCAGGCGGAGCGCGAGCTTGCACATGCGCTCTCGATGTCCGCCGACACCGGCCGCGGTCCCCGGACGGAGGCGCTGACCGCGCTGGCCGAACTCCGGCTGCGCCAAGGCGACCCGGATGCCGCACTTGTGCTGTTGGACGACGCCGACGCCACACCGTCCGGCGCGGTCGTCCGGGCCCACTGCCTGCTCCGCCTCGGCCGGCCCGCAGAGGCGCGCGCGATCCTCAGGAGCGAGTTGGCCGTGCATGAACACGACAGCCCCACGTTCCCGGCGCTCGTGGCCACCCTGGCGGAGGCGGAGCTGGCGTCCGGCCGACACGGCGACGCCGCCGGGCTGGTCGGACCCGAATCCCCGGTGTGGGCGGCGCCCGCATTCCCCCGTGCCGCAGGACTCCTCGCCCGCGCCGCCGGACTGGTGGCCGCCGCACAGGGCGATCTGGAAACCGCCCGCCGGCACCTCGGATTCGCACTCGACGTATTTACGCGGCTGGAGCTGCCCTTTGAGTCCGCCCGCACCGAGCTCGACCTGGCCCGGCTGTTCCAGCCCTTCGACACCGACGCCGCGTCGGCCCGGGCGCGCTCTGCCCTGGCGCGGCACGAGGCGCTCGGCGCTCGACGCGAAGCCGCCGAGGCGGCGGCCGTCCTGCGCTCGCTCGGCGTGACCCCACCACCTGGTCCCCGACGAGCGGAGCTGCTCTCGGCGCGAGAGCGCGACGTGCTTAGCCTCCTCGCGCAAGGGCTCACCAACCCGCAGATCGCTGAACGGCTCTACCTCAGCCCCCGCACCGTCGGGCACCACGTCAGCAGCATCCTGCGCAAACTGGGTCTGCGGTCCAGATCCGAGGCCGCCGCATTTGCGTCCCGCCAGGCTGCCGCACCGCGCCATCCCGTCTGACGACCCATGTCGACGACGTGACCGCGCACTGCCCCATCCGGTACTGCTGCCACCGTCACGCGCAGCGGCATGCGCCGGTTATGCCGCTGAGCGTGCGCGGTCCCTCCCGTCCCCATTGACGTCGACCTCAACCCGTCGAAGCCCGTAAGGGGAACCTTGAACGGGTCACCCCTCCGGCAGGCGGGCGGCAGCTTCCCGCAGGAGGGGAAGATCGTCTCTCATCCGCTGGACGTTGTATGGGCGAAGTCAGTCCAATGAAAGGTGCCGCACTTCGCGTGCTGCCTCTGAGCTGCAACCGAGCAAGAAGGACAGATTTTCCTCCACCGTTCCCTCAACGCCGCGTCGTTTCTAAGATGGAAGCACCGACTGTCAACGGCGATGGATTAATGTGACTGGACGGATGTGATCATCATGGCTAGCAAGGCGCCACGGGAAGGCATCAACGAGGCTGGACTCAAGGTGGGCAAGCCGAAAACCAGCTCGGTAGGCGTGCCCGCTGTGGTCCATGCCCTGAAGATCGCCCAGGAGCAGATGGGCCCGGTCCGTGCCGCCAAGGCGCTGCTCGCCGTCAACCAGGTAAAGGGCTTCGACTGCCCGGGCTGCGCCTTTCCGGAACCGAAGAATCGAAGCCATGCAGAGTTCTGTGAAAACGGCGCCAAGGCGGTAGCCGAGGAGGCGACGCGGCGGCGGGTGGCGCCGTCGTTCTTTGCCGAGCATTCCGTCGCGGAGCTGCGGGAGAAGGATGATTTCTGGCTGGGCCAGCAGGGCCGCCTCACCCATCCCATGCTGCTCGACGACGGCGGCTCGCACTACCGCCCGGTCAGCTGGGATCAAGCCTTCGGCGTGATCGAGGAGGAGCTGCGCGGTCTGGACAGCCCGGACGAGGCTATTTTCTACACTTCCGGCCGGACCTCAAACGAGGCCGCGTTTGCCTACCAGCTGCTGGTCCGCGGCCTCGGCACCAACAACCTGCCGGACTGTTCCAACATGTGCCACGAGTCCAGCGGCTACGCCCTGACAGCTACCATCGGCATCGGCAAGGGCTCGGTCAGCCTGGAGGACCTCTACCACGCCGAGCTGATCCTGATCGCCGGGCAGAATCCGGGCGGGAACCATCCGCGCATGCTGACCGCGCTGGAGAAGGCAAAGCAGAACGGCGCCAGCATCGTGGCGATCAACCCGTTGCCGGAAGCCGGCTGGCAGGAATTCCACAACCCCCAGACCGTGCACGGGCTTGCCGGCAGCGGCACCCAATTGGCCGATGATTACCTGCCCATCCGCATCGGCGGGGATCAGGCGCTGTTCCAGGCGCTGGGCAAGCTGCTGCTGGAGGCCGAGGAG
This sequence comes from Pseudarthrobacter sp. KH_020_B, assembly GCF_057840185.1. Lineage (NCBI taxonomy): Bacteria > Bacillati > Actinomycetota > Actinomycetes > Micrococcales > Micrococcaceae > Pseudarthrobacter > Pseudarthrobacter sp. KH_020_B. The sequence continues at coordinate 4,117,812 of NZ_CM174506.1, read as the reverse complement.
GCAGTTCCGGGAACCGTCTTTGACCGGGATTTCCTCGACGCCCGCACAACCGGGCTGGACGCCTACCTGGACCACGTGCGGGGCTTGGACTGGTCGGAGGTATTCGCCGGCACCGGACTGAACCAGGCGCAGATCCGCGGCCTCGCCGCCCGGCTGTTGGCGTCCAAGGCCACGATCGTCACCTGGGCGATGGGCCTGACCCAGCACAAGCACGCGGTGGCCACATTGAGGGACATTGTCAACGTGCTCCTGCTGCAGGGAAATATCGGCCGTCCCGGTGCCGGAGTCTGCCCGGTGCGGGGGCATTCGAACGTGCAGGGGGACCGCACAATGGGCATCTTCGAGGGGATGCCGGCGTTGTTCCACGACGCTGTGGACGCGGAGTTCGGCTTCATCTCCCCGCGGACGCGCGGCTTCGACACCGTCGGCGCCATTAGGGCGATGCGGGATGGCAAGGCCAAAGTCTTTATGTGTATGGGCGGCAACTTCGTCCGGGCCACCCCGGACACCCATGTCACCGAGGCGGCCATCGCCAACACGCGGCTGACAGTGCAGGTCTCCACCAAGCTCAACAGGTCCCACGCCATCACCGGCCGGCGGGCCCTGATCCTGCCCACGCTCGGGCGCACCGACCGGGACACCCAGGCCAGCGGGGACCAGCGCGTCACAGTGGAAGACTCCATGAGCGCGGTCCACGCCTCGCGTGGCCGGCTGGAACCGCCGGACGGAGACCTGCTCTCCGAGGTGGCCATCGTCTGCCGGCTCGCCCGGCGCTTGTTCGACGGCGGCAGCTCACCTTTCGGGGCCGCCGCGCCGCGGGCGGACTGGACGGCCATGGAAGGGGACTATTCCTTGATCCGACGGCACATCGAGCATGTCATCCCCGGCTTTGACAACTATGAGGCCAGGATCGACCACCCCGGCGGGTTCGTGCTGCCTCACCCGCCGCGGGACAGCCGAAGCTTCAAGACCGTCTCGGGCAGGGCGGTGTTCACCGCGAATGAGCTGGAATATCCGAAGGTCCCGCCGGGGCGCCTGCTGCTGCAGACCATCCGCACCCACGACCAGTTCAACACCACCATTTACGGCAAGGACGACCGGTACCGCGGAATTTATCACGGCCGCCGCGTGGTGATGGTGAACGCGCAGGATCTGACCGCGTTTGGCCTGCGCGAGGGGACGATGGTGAACCTGATCTCAGAGTTCAGCGACGGCGTGGAACGCCGCGCGGAGAATTTCCGAACGGTTGCCTACCCGACCCCGGTAGGCTGCGCGGCCGCCTACTACCCGGAGACGAACGTTCTGGTACCGCTGGATTCCGTGGCGGATGTGAGCGGGACGCCGACGTCAAAGTCGGTGATCGTGCGGCTGGAAGCCGTCCTCTGACCACGCGGTACATCTCTGGTGGCAGCCCGGAGCCCGGCGAAAGCAGTCCGCCCCGGCGCCACCAGCCTTTCCGGACGTGCCGGTCACGGAGGCCTGGAAAGGGCCGACAGTGCCGGCCTGGGGAAGGGCCTAAAGCCCCCTGTTGCGTCATTGCAATACCTCAGGAAAGGGTGATTCGTTGCCTCATCTGAAAACCTCCGGTTGATGGCTTCGTTGCCTCATTGAAAATCCTCCGGGTTTCAGTTGTTCCATGCCCTGTTGACGGGCTTCGCGGCGGCGGGCTGTTTTGCCCGGGAGAGTGTTTCCAGCTGGCCGGTGAGGGCCAGGATCTGGCGTGAGAGTGCGCCGGGTTTGATCTGTTTGAAGGCGGCGTTCATCCGGATGATCGGGCGTTTACGCATCCTCTCGTGGCGGATGGCGCGCTGGTGGGGAGTGGCTGGTGCGTCGTGCTTCTTGGTCACTTTCGCGCCGTGCCGTTGCTTCTGGATGAGTTTCTGCTGGGGCAGCAGGTAGTTGGTCAGGATCCGGTCCAGTTCCCAGATTTCGTTGAGTTTCTCCAGCTCCGCGGGGGTGTCGTAACGGAGGTAGCCGACCGGGTGGCGGTCAGTGTCCTGACGAATTCCCCGGCCAGGGTGGGGCCGCAGTGGACGACCATGTCCGCTTCGACGAACCCGGGTGCTTGTTCGTGTTCGTCCCCTGCCTTGCGGACCGTGATCGAGTTTCGTAGCAGCGGCCCGGCCCTGGTCGCAGACAGGCCCTTGGGCCTATCTGCATCCTTGGTGGGCTTGAGCAACCGGTCGATCGTCGCCCCTGAGATCTTCAGCAATTGCGCCCTCACAGCCGGGGTGAGCCGCCTCGCGTCCAGCTCCCCGAAGGCCTGAAGCTTCGGCAACCAGAGGCCCATGGTCGCGGCCAGATACTTACCCGAGGGCATCCCGGCGAGCCGCCACACACTGATCAGGACCGTCAAGGTGTCATAGCCGTACGTCCGCCCCCGCGGCTTCCGCACCAAAGCCTTCGCGGGGCCCTTCCGCTTGCGGGCGGTGGACAGAGCCCGACGGGCGTTGGCCCTGGACCACCCTGTGACCGCGACGAGCTCGTCCAGAATCAACCCCTTGGCGAGCTTTGAGGACTTCGCATAATCGCTTGCGTACTTCTTCGTGATTTCCCTACGCGTTGCCATCGACAGGTCCATCCCTCATCGTCACCGCCATGCCCGTAGCGGCCCGTGATTTCGCGAGCGTTTCTCAAATGAGGCATGCACCCCATTTCGCGAGCACTATTGGTGAGTCTCGTCGAGCCCTTGACCCTGTTCCGGGGCTCGGCCTATTCTGGCAGTACTTTGTTCCAGAGCTTTTGCTCGCTCGCGACTTCCTCCCACGGCGCTTTCCGCGGAGAGGAAACGGACAAACATTGGTAGTCGCCGTGTATTTCCTGATGGAGCTGACATGGGCAGTGTGGGTTTGCTGTATGTAGGGGCTGTTCTCTTTATCAACGGGCTGATGTTGTTAGGGGTGATCCCGGGTAAATCGGCCGCTATTCTCAATTTCTTCGTCGGTGCGATGCAGGTGATCTTCCCGACGCTCATCATCCTTCAGGCCAATAACGACCCGTCGGTCATCTTCGGCGCGGCAGGACTTTACCTCTTTGGCTTCACGTACCTGTATGTCGGAGTCCTGCAGATGACCGGCATCAGCGGCGAAGGCCTGGGATGGTTTTCCATCTTTGTCACCGCCTGCGCCCTGGCGATCGGGGTCCTGCAGTTCACGCTGGTCGCCGATCCGGTCTTCGGCGTCATCTGGTTCGTATGGGCCGTGCTCTGGTTCCTGTTCTTCCTCGTCCTCGGCCTGCACAAGGAGTCACTGACGCGGATGACGGGTTGGTTCACGGTGTTCATCAGCCACCTGACAGGCACGATTCCCGCGTTCTTCCTGCTGCTCGGCCGCTACGAGACCAACAACGACTATGCGGCCCTGGTCGGGGCGCTGGCCGTGGTCTCCCTGGCGGCTGCCTACTTCCTCGGCCGGAAGGCGATGCGAAGCAGTTCCCAACCTGCCCAAGTCTCGAACGTGACCCGGCCCGCCTGACATACCCGCACCGGGAACGGAGAGGAACCGATCCATGGCCACTTATGAGTACCGCTGCTCCGATGGTTCGCTTTTCGAAGCATCCCACCCGATAGGGGACGCACCGGACACCCTTCCGTGCCCCGCCTGCGGTGAACCATCCCGCCGGGTATTCAGCGCACCGCACTTTTCCAGGGCCGGTTCGCCAGCCTTCCGACTCATTGACTCCACAAAACGCAGTGCAGTCGAACCCGAGGTCGTGAACTCTCGGATTCCGGGCAGCCCCAGGCGTGTACAGCAGTATTCATCCAACCCGTTACATCGGACACTGCCGCGACCCTAACCGGCAAAACGCGGCGCCCAGTCAAAGGAGATGAAATGCCAGCAAAGATATTTTCCCTGGACTCCAGCAAGAAGTTCGAGGATCAGGAAAAGATCGGGCACAACCGATGGCACCCCGAGATTCCGCCCGTCGCGACGGTCAAACCGGGGGATTCCTTCCGGGTGGACTGCCGGGAATGGTTTGACGGCGCGATCGTTAACGACGACTCCGCCGACGACGTCCTCAACGCCCCGCTGCTGACCGTTCACAAACTCAGCGGTCCCTTCGCCGTCGAGGGCGCCAAGCCCGGCGACCTGCTGGTTGTCGACATCCTGGACGTCGGCCCCATCCCGCAGGAGGATTCCGGCCCACTTGCCGGACAGGGCTGGGGCTACACCGGCATCTTCGCCACCAGCAACGGCGGCGGCTTCCTCACCGAGCAGTTTCCCGACGCATACAAAGCCATCTGGGACTTCACCGGACAAATCGCAACATCCCGGCACGTACCGGGTGTTTCCTTCACCGGGCTGATCCACCCCGGGCTGATGGGGACGGCCCCCTCAGCCCAGCTGCTGGCGAAATGGAACAAGCGCGAAGGCGACCTGATCGCCACGAACCCGAACAGGGTCCCGCCCTTGGCGCTGCCGCCCGAGGCCGGGCACGCGGTTCTGGGGCACCTGGCGCCGTCGGAATTCGACAGGGTGGCCGCGGAAGCGGCCAGGACCGCACCTCCACGGGAAAACGGCGGGAACCAGGACATCAAGAACATGTCCAAGGGCACCCGCATTTTCTACCCCGTGTTCGTGGACGGAGCCAACCTCTCTATGGGCGATCTCCACTTCTCGCAAGGCGACGGAGAGATCACGTTCTGCGGCGCCATCGAGATGGGCGGTTTCATGGATCTCAGGGTGGAGCTCATCAAGGGCGGCATGGAGACGTACGGGGTGAGCGAGAACGCCATCTTTATGCCCGGCAACGTCGACCCGCAGTTCAGTCAATGGCTGGCGTTCTCCGGCACGTCGGTGACCCTGGACGGTGAACAACGCTACCTCGACTCGCACCTTTCCTATCAGCGGGCATGCCTCCACGCCATCGACTACCTGAGCAAATTCGGCTACAGCAGGGAGCAGGCATACATAATCCTTGGTGCCGTGCCCATCGAAGGGCGCCTCTCCGGCGTCGTGGACATCCCGAACTCCTGTTCCACGGTCTACATTCCGACAGCCATCTTCGACTTCGATGTACGACCCTCGGCTGCCGGCCCCCACAAGATCGACCCAGGCATCGGCGTGCCGAAGGCAAGCAACAGATAGACCACCGCTAACCCCGACCAGGACCGGCAAACCATCCAGGGGCCGTCCGGACAGCACTGTGCTGGCCGGGCGGCCCCCTCGATGAACAGCAAACAGACTCTCCTGTTGTAAGGGGTGAGGGATGATCGTCCTTTCAGGGAAATCCAAGAACTTCTTTGAATGTCCCGTAAACCGGTCGTCCAGCGGCGCAAGCGCCACCCAAAATTTCCGAATCACGGTCGCCGCGTTTCCGCGGCCGTCCGATTCCCGTAAAGACCCGTAGTGGGTATCCGGTTAGCTCAGGTCGTGAGGTTCGGATTCGAACTGTGCGAGACGATCTGGCGGTAGGTGGCGGGGGCCTGCCGGGCTCCAAGGCCGAGCAGCGACTGGAACGCCGCCATCGGGGTGCCGCGCCGGTTGTAACGGAACGTGAATTCGTCAAGGTAGACCTGCAGGTGTTCATTACCCACGGAGCGGTGGGTGCCCCGTAACCAGGTCTTGAAGTTGCAGATGGCGCGGTGCACGCGCGGTAGCACCGGGTCAGTGTCGCCGGCCTTTTTGGCGGCCCGCTGGGAGCGTGGCCGGTGCTCGTAGCCGGCCTTGGTTAGCGGCGCGTATCCCATCCAACCGTCGGTGTGGACGATGGCGCCGGCATGTACAGTCTCCTTCACGAAGGTGCCCAGCGTGTCGCCGGATGCGTTCGGGATTATCCTCATCCGCACCCGTCCGGACCCCTGCCCACGTACCTCGACTGCGACCACTACCTGCACGGCCTTGGCGGTGAGGCTCCTGCCGCTGCGGCGTCCGGCCTCGCGGCCGCCGACCTCGCATTCGTCGCCCTGCTCTTCGCCGCGCCCTTCCTGTCCACGGTCCTTGTCCTGGTCCTGGCCATCCCCGCGGCGTACGCACTGTCCATCAGGCCGGTCAAGAAGTGGACCGACGTGATGTTCTTCTTCCTCTCCACGAAAATGATGCCGGTGGTCGCGGCGATCCTGCCGCTGTTCCTGTTCGCCAAGACGGTGGGCGCGCTGGACCACATCTGGTTCCTGATCCTGATGTACACGTCCATGAACCTGCCCATTGCTGTCTGGATGATGCGCTCCTTCCTCGCCGAAGTGCCGGTGGAAATGCTGGAAGCCGCCCAGATCGACGGCGCCGGCCTGCTCCTGACGCTGCGGAAGATCATCGCGCCCGTGGCCATGCCCGGCATCGCCGCGACGGCCCTGATCTGCTTCATCTTCAGCTGGAACGAACTGCTGCTGGCCCGTGTCCTCACCGGCGTCATGGCCGGAACGGCGCCGGTCTTCCTCACCGGGTTTGTCTCCAGCCAGGGCCTCTTCCTCGCCAAGGTCTGCGCCGCCGCCGTCGTGATCTCCCTCCCGGTGCTGTTCGCCGGCAGGGGCAAACCCACCCCACTCGGCTGAACTCGGTCCGCTCTCGTCAGTCCCGCCGTCGTCCGCTTGCCGGGAATGAATCCAGAAACCTGACGGCAACCGGGAGATTGGCGCTGCACAACCGCACGGAAGCGGACGACGGCGGGACCTCCTTGTTGCGCAGAACCCCATCTATCCAGCGTCCAGCCCCGGTCCTACAATCGGGGGATGGACGCAGCCGGCGCAGGCACCCCCGGATACGCCCTCGGGGGAAGCGAACAACCATGTCCCGAGTGGTGCCGGCGAGGATGTGCATGAAATGACGAATATCCAAGGGCTCATCAGTTCCCTCGCGCCGGATGCCCTGGCAGCACTTCAGGAGCGCGGCCCCGACCAGCAGTTGGACCGCGACATACTCGACGCTCTTGACCGGGCCGCCGGCGGACCCGGTGAAGGCCGGGGCTATTACATCGTCCGTGGGAACCTCACGCCCTTGGAAGCCCGGCAGTATTTCCTCCGCGACGACGTCGCCGCCGCGATCTGGGCGCCCGCGAGTCCGGAAGGCATCACCCGGGCGGACGCCTGAAGAAGCGGACGACGGCGGGAGGTCCCGCCGTCGTCCGATGACACTTCCGCATCCCTGAGGGGAGGCGCCCGGTTCACCCGTGCGGGGGATGTGGCGGCGGCCTCGGTCGGCAAGACTCGTTCTATGGATATTGGGGAACCGGCAGCGCATGCGAACGATGTCAGCCTGGCCGGGCGCCAAGTACGCTGGCCGGCGTATGCGATGGCGGCCGTTTTCCTCGGGTATGCCGTGGGCAAGGCCGTCTTTGCCGCACAGGGCAGGATGGGTTTCCCGGGCGGCCCGGTGGTATCCGCGCTTGAGCACGAGCGTTATGTCCGCGATGTTATGGACGTCGCCACGACGCAATGGTTGGGGGTTGCCACCGGGCTGCTGGGCGTGGTGCTCGTCATGGCGACTGTTACCGCCGTGGGACGCCGGGTGCCGCGCAGGCTGATGCTGATGATGCTCGCGGCCGCGTTTATCGGCCTGGGGGCCGGGGCAATGATCCTGATCGTGGACGGTTTCACAGGCGTTTTCGGCGCGGGGTGGCAGTGGTACCACGGCATCCTCGGAATCATCATGCTGGGGTTGATGACCGGGACAATCTTGTCCTACGCCAAGGCGACCAAACGCGTTCCGGCGTGAGCTGGCGACGGCGGGAGGTCCCGCCGTCGTGCGTCCTCTGGGCTAGGGCCGCAACTGTCCGTTCGCGCCGGGTTCCGGGGAAAGGGTCGGTATACATAGAGTATGCGATGGCAAATTCCGCATAGAGTGTAGGGATGACCATCCCAGAGGAAATCGACACACCTGAGATCATCATCGACCGGGACGTGCTCCGGCGAAATATCGACCGCATGGCGGCTGCCGTCCGGGCCAAGGGCCTGGACCTTCGGCCACATGTCAAGACGCACAAAGTGCCCGAAATCGCTGAAATGCAGCTGGCAGCTGGAGCCGCCGGACTGACAGTGGCGACCCTCGGAGAGGCCGAAGTCTTTGCGGAGCACGGAGCCAAAGACATCTTCATCGCCTATCCGCTCTGGGTCGGTCCCCGGCAGGCTGAACGGCTCCGACGCCTTGCAGCAAAGGCCAGGATCGCCGTGGGTCTGGACTCCCGGGAAGCAGCCGAAACCATGGCCGCGTCGCTGGGCGACGCCGTCGGTGAGATTGAGGTCCTGCTGGAGATCGACAGCGGCCATCACCGCAGCGGGATAGCGCCGGACTCCGCTGTCGACGTCGCCCAGGCCGCAGCGCGGGCCGGGCTGCGTGTAACGGGAATTTTCACGTTTCCAGGGCACAGCTATGCCCCCGGCATGCCGCTGAAGGCCGCGGACGAGGAGCGGGTGGCCCTCGGCACAACCGCCGACCTGCTCACCGAGGCAGGGTTCCCCATCACCCACCGCAGCGGCGGGTCCACACCCACCGCAGCCCTCACCGGCACGTCCGGAGCGACGGAAGTCCGGCCCGGCGTGTACGTCTTCGGCGATGCCCAACAACTGGAACTGGAACGCTGTGCGGCCGAAGACATCGCACTGACCATTGCGGCCACAGTCGTCAGCCGCCATGAAGGCACCGACCTTATACCGCGAAGGGTCATCCTGGACTCCGGCAGCAAAATCCTCGGCGGGGACCGGCCCGGCTGGGCCACCGGCTTCGGGCGGCTCCTGGACCACCCGGAAGCCCGGATTACCGCACTATCAGAACACCACGCCACCGTCGTGTGGCCGGCGGAGGCCACGCTGCCGGCACTCGGAGAGCGGCTGCGGGTCGTCCCCAATCACGTCTGCGTGGCCATGAACCTCGTCGACGAAGTCACCGTGGTCAGCGGCGGCGAAGTTGTGGACCATTGGCGCGTGGCTGCACGCGGACGAAACAAATAGTCCCCCAAGAAGCAGCTACGACGGCGGGAGGTTCCGCCGTCGTGCGTCCGCTCGGCCAGGGCCCCAAGTGTCCGTTCGCGCAGGGGATCCTTAGATGCCGAGCTCTGCCCTAAGCGCTCCGACGTGGCCCTGGGCCTTGATCTGGTACTGGGTGAGCGTGACGTGGCCTTCGGCGTCGAGAACCACGGTGGAACGGACCAGGCCGTCAACCACTTCGCCGTTCACGAGCTTTTCGCCCCAGGCGCCGTAGGCCAGCGCCACGGCGTGGTCTTCGTCGGAGAGCAGCGGGAACGTCAGTGCGAAGTCACCGGTGAAGGCCGCCAGCTTCTCCGGGGCGTCCGGGGAGATGCCCAGAACTTCGTAGCCGGCGGACTGCAGGCTGGCCAGGTTGTCGCGGAAGTCGCAGGCTTCCGTGGTGCAGCCCGGAGTGGCGGCTTCGGGGTAAAAGTACACAATGACGTTGCGTCCGCGGTAATCCGAGAGGGAGACCTTCTGGCCGTCGGCGTTGAGCAGTGCGAAATCGGGGGCCTGGGTTCCGGCGATGAGTTTCTGGGTCATGTAACGATCCTTGACTTGTGGGGCAACCGCCGTGGCCGGCGATCAATCTATGGGTGCAACGGGCTGCCTAGATGCAGTATTCCGCGGGTCCGCGGACAGTGCTGCCCGGTCCGGGCACAAACTGGTAGCCGCCGCCGCGCACCGTGGCGATGGCGTGGCGGGCCGAGCCCAGCTTGCGCCGGACGCGTCCAACATACACGTCGATGGAGCGGAATGCCGCGCCGGGGCAGTCCAGCGATTCCAGAACGCGTTGCAGTTCTTCACGTTGAATCGTCCGCGACTGGTTTTCCACGAGGTACCTCAGGAGGCTGAATTCCATGTGGGTGAAGCTGACCGGGACACCGTCCAGAAGGACGGTGTCCGCGGCAAGATCCACGGCCACGATGCTCCGCCGCCCGGCCAGGGAGACGGGCGGGGCGACGACGGCGGCGGTGCCGTTTCCGGCGTCGGACGCCGTTTCCGGAACATCAGCGCCGGCCGTTCCGGCCGCACTCCACATGTGGAATTCGGCTTCCGGAGCAAGCCGGCGGGCACGTGCCAGGACCGCCTTGGCGGCTTCGGCCCAGACCGCCGGGTCGATGTCGTCGCCTTCACAGGGCTGGAGCCATACCGCCAGGCCGCGCGGCTGAAGCCGCGGCCGCGGGTACGGGGCATGGACGTTGACGGCCATCGCGCTGCGCCTCAGACGCCGCCGCGGCGGATCAGCTTGCCGCTGGGCGTGCGGCCGTCGATCTCGTTGCCGCGAAGGTACGTTTTGCGGACGACGCCGGAGAGCGCTTTGCCGTCGTAGGGCGTGATGGGGTTCTTGTGCTTGAGCTTGGTGACGTCGACGACGAACGCGTCGTCCGGCGCGAAGATGGAGAAGTCCGCGTCGTAGCCGAGGGCCAGCTGGCCCTTGTTGTGCAGGCGGGCCAAGGCGGCGGGCTTCTCAGCCATCCAGGACACCACCTGCTCCAGCGTGATGCCGCGGTGCCGGGCCTCGGTCCAGATCAGGGACAGCCCCAGCTGCAGCGAGGAGACGCCGCCCCAGGCCACGGCGAAGTCGCCGTTTTCCAGGTCCTTCAGGTCCAGGGTGGACGGGGAGTGGTCCGAGACGATGCAGTCGATGGTGCCGTCCTGCAGGCCCTTCCAGAGCAGCTCGCGGTTGGAGGCCTCACGGATCGGCGGGCAGCACTTGTACGCTGTGGCGCCGTCGGGGATTTCCTCGGCCATCAGGGTCAGGTAGTGCGGGCAGGTCTCCACGGTGAGGTGGACGCCGTCGCGCTTTGCACTGGCGATCATGGGCAGCGCGTCAGAGGAGGACAGGTGCAGGATGTGGGCGCGGGCGCCGGTCCAGCGGGCCCGTTCGATGACCTCGGCGATGGCCTTGTTCTCGGCGCCGCGCGGACGGGACGCCAGGAACGTTTCGTAGTGGTCGCCGCCGGGGTGCGGGGCGCGGTCGATCGCGTGGGAGTCCTCGGCGTGGACGATCATGAGGGAGTCGAAGGACTTGAGTTCGGCCATGTCCTCCTCCATCTCGTCCGCTTCGAGGTGCGGGAACTCGTCCACGCCGGAGTGCAGGAGGAAGCACTTGAAGCCGAAGACGCCTTCGTCATGCAGGCCGCGGAGGTCCTTCTTGTTGCCCGGTACGGCACCGCCCCAGAATCCGACGTCCACAAACGCCTGGTCCTCGGCCACCTCGCGCTTGAGTTTGAGGTTTTCCACCGTGGTGGTGGGCGGGATGGAGTTCAGCGGCATGTCGATGATGGTGGTGACACCGCCGGCGGCGGCTGCACGGGTGGCGGACGCGAAGCCCTCCCACTCGGTGCGGCCGGGCTCGTTGACGTGGACATGGGTGTCCACGAGGCCGGGGATGAGGGTTTCGTCGTCGGCCAGCTCAATGACCTGCGTGCCGGTGAGGCCGTTGCCGAACGGCTCGATGGCGACGATCACGCCGCCGCGGATGCCCACTTCGCGGGCGGTGATGCCGGCGGTGGTGAGAATGCGCTGGCCGCGGATGACCAGGTCAAACGTGCCGGCCGCCGGGGTGGTTTCTTCAGACATGGACGTTCTCCTTTGTGTCGGTACGCGCTGCACTCGCAGGCAGGTGCACGCCGATGTGCTTACCTAATTCTTCTAGCAGCGGGCCTGCTTCGGCCATACATTTTTGTACATCGGGCTCAAAGTCGGTCAGGGCGTGAACCGCCGTGAACCCGGCCTCGGTGAGTTGTTCCGGGCTCAGCGTACTGCGGCCGCAGACGGCAATCACCGGGATGCCGGCCCGCTGGGCTGCCCTTGCCACGCCCATGGGCGTCTTGCCGAGCAGGCTCTGCTCGTCCAGGCTGCCTTCCCCGGTGATCACCAGGTCCGCGCCGGCCAGCCGCTTCTCCAGGTCAGTGAATTCGAGTACGACGTCGATGCCCGGCCTGCGTGCCGCGGCCAGCGCCGCGATGGCAATGTAGCCGACGCCGCCGGCTGCTCCTGCGCCGGGTGCGAAGGCGGCGTGCTCGGCACGGACCCCGATCTCGCCCGCGAGGACCGAGAGGAAGTTCGTCAGGGCGGCGTCGAGGGCGATGACGTCACTCGGCGTCGCGCCTTTCTGCGGTCCGAAGATCGCGGCGGCGCCGCTGGGCCCCAGGAGGGGATTGTCGACGTCGGACGCCAGGGTGAAGCGGGCGTCCTCCAGCCGGACGTCGAAGCCGGAGAAATCGATCCGGTCCAGGCGGGCCAGGGCGGCCCCGCCGCCGGGGAGTTCGTTGCCTTCTTTGTCGAGGAACACGGCGCCGAGGCCCTGCAGGACCCCGGCGCCGCCGTCGGTGTTGGCACTGCCGCCCACGCCGAGGATGATCCGCCGGCAGCCCAGGTCCAGGGCGGCGCGGATCAGTTCGCCGGTGCCCAGGCTCGTGGCCGTGGTGGCGGATTCGGAGTCCGGGCCGCCGCCTTCGATGACGGAAGGCAGCAGCGCGAGCCCGGAGGCTGCGGCCATTTCGATCACGGCCTCCCGGCCGCGGACCGCGAAGTCGGCCCGGACCGGCTGGCCCGTGGGGCCGGTGACGGTGGCGGTCCGGCGGGTGAAACCGGAGCCGACGGCGGCGTCGAGGGTGCCCTCGCCGCCATCGGCCACCGGAATGAGGGTGGTCTCAAGGCCCGCCACAGCTGACTGCAGTCCCGCGCTCAGGCGGCTGGCGACGTCGGGGGCGGACAGCGAGCCCTTGAACTTGTCCGGGGCGATGACCACACGCATTCCGGTACCTCCTCTCAGTTTCTTACTAGTCCAGCAGGGCGATGATCGCGGTGGGGGCGTCCGCGCCGCGCTCGGCCAGCTCTTCGAACTCGTTCACGCCGTTGATTTCAACGCCCATGGAGATGTTGGTGACCTTTTCCAGGATCACTTCCACCACCACGGGAACCCTGAATTCGCCCATGAGCGCCTTGGCCTTGTCGAAGGCCGCCGGCAGATCGGACGGGTTTTCCACGCGGATGGCCTTGCAGCCCAGGCCCTCGGCCACCTTGACGTGGTCCACGCCGTAGCCGTTGGTCTCCGGGGAGTTGATGTTCTCGAACGCCAGGGACACGTTCTGTTCCATCTCGAAGCCGCGCTGCGACTGGCGGATCAGGCCCAGGTACGAGTTGTTCACCACCACGTGGATGTACGGCAGGTTGAACTGCGCGCCCACGGCCAGCTCTTCGATCATGAACTGGAAGTCGTAGTCACCGGACAGGGCAACAACGGTCTCATCCGGCTTGCCGCGAACGACGCCGAGGGCGGCCGGGGCGGTCCAGCCCAGGGGACCCGCCTGGCCGGCGTTGATCCACTTGCGCGGGCCGAAGACGTGCAGCAGTTGCGCGCCGGCGATCTGCGACAGGCCGATGGTGGAGACGTAGGTGGTGTCCTTGCCGAACGCCTTGTTCATCTCTTCGTACACACGCTGCGGCTTGATCGGCACGTTCTCGAAGTGCGTCTTGCGCTGCAGGGCACCCTTGCGTGCGGTGCACTCGGCAACCCAGCCGGCGTAGTCCGGCAGGGACTTAGCCGCCTGGCGCTCGCGTGCCAGCTCGATCAGCCCGTCCAGCGCCGCACCGGCGTCGGACGCGATGCCCAGGTCCGGCGAGAACACGCGGCCGATCTGGGTGGGCTCGATGTCGATATGTACGAACTTGCGGCCGGCCGTGTAGGTGTCCAGGCCGCCGGTGTGGCGGTTGGCCCAGCGGTTGCCGATGCCGATCACGAAGTCGGAGGCCAGCATGGTCTCGTTGCCGTAGCGGTGGCTGGTCTGCAGGCCCACCATGCCGGCCATCAGCACGTGGTCGTCCGGGATGGTGCCCCAGCCCATCAGGGTGGGGATGACCGGAACGTTCAGCAGTTCGGCCAGTTCAACCAGCTGCGCGGAGGCGCCGGCGTTGATGATGCCGCCACCGGCCACGATCAGCGGGCGCTCGGCCGCCGTCAGCATGTCCAGGGCCTTTTCCAGCTGCTTTCGGCTGGCCTTCGGCTTCTCGACGGCGATGGGCTCGTAGGTGTCGATGTCGAACTCGATCTCGGCCATCTGCACGTCGAACGGCAGGTCCAGCAGGACCGGGCCCGGCCGGCCGGAGCGCATCAGCTGGAAGGCCTTCTGGAAGGCGCCCGGAACCTGGCCCGGCTCCATGATGGTCATGGCCATCTTGGTGACGGGGGCGGCGATGGTCTGGATGTCGACGGCCTGGAAGTCTTCCTTGTGCAGCTTGGCCACGGGGGCCTGGCCGGTGATGCAGAGCATGGGAATGGAATCCGCCCAGGCCGCGTACAGGCCGGTGATCATGTCCGTGCCGGCAGGGCCCGAGGTGCCGATACAGATGCCGATGTTGCCATCCTTCGCGCGGCTGTAGCCGTCGGCCATGTGGCTGGCGCCTTCAACGTGGCGGGCCAGCGTGTGGCGGACGCCGCCATTCTTCCGCATTGCCGAGTAGAACGGGTTGATTGCCGCGCCTGGCAGGCCGAACGCCTCAATGGCGCCTTCCTTTACCAGGATCGCGACGGCAGCGTCAACGGTGCGCATCTTAGTCATTGTGTACTCCTTGAAATCTGTGGTGGTCTTCGGTGGTTGAGCTTGTCGAAACCCGAGACCCGAAATTTGGTGTGTTGAAGTAGCCCGGCGAACCGTCGCGGGGCACTTTGGGTGGGGCCGCCGTCGTAAATTACGACGGCGGCCGGCGTGTCCGTGTCGAAGTGCCCCGTTTCGGGGCGGCTCCTACTTGCGGCCGGAGAGCTGCAGGACCTGCTTGAAGAGGCCGGAGTGGTCGAGGCCGCCGTCGCCCTGGTTGACGGTTGCGGCGACGAGCTGTGCGACGACGGCGCCGAGGGGGACGGCGACGTTGGCTTCGCGGGCTGCGGAGGTGACGATGCCGAGGTCCTTGTGGTGGAGGGCCAGTCGGAAGCCGGGGTCGAAGTTGCGGTCGAGCATCTTCTGGCCTTTCTGGTCGAGGACCTTGGAGCCGGCCAGGCCGCCGCCGAGGACCTTGAGGGCTGCGTCGGTGTCCACGCCGTAGGCCTCGAGGAAGGCGATTGCTTCGCCGAGGACCTCGATGTTGACGGCCACGATCAGCTGGTTGGCTGCCTTGACGGTCTGGCCTGAACCCGAGGGGCCAACATGGACGATGGTCTTGCCGACGGCGGTGAGGACCGGCTGTGCTGCCTCGAAGTCGGCTGCCGCACCACCGACCATGATGGAGAGAACGGCGTTGATGGCGCCCTGTTCGCCGCCGGAGACCGGGGCGTCGAGGGGGCGGATGCCGGCCGCGGTTGCTTCTTCGGCGAGGCGCTTGGCGACATCGGGGCGGATGCTGGATGCGTCGATCCAGAGGGTGCCCTTCTTCGCGTTGGCGAAGACGCCGTCCTTGCCGCTGACTACGCCTTCGACGTCGGGGGAGTCCGGCACCATGGTGATGACGACGTCGGCGTCCTTGACGGCGTCCGCGATGCTGGTAGCACCCTGCCCGCCTTCGGAGACGAGCTTGTCGATCTTGTCCTGGCTGCGGTTGAAACCGGTGACCGTGTGGCCGGCCTTGACGAGGTTGATGGCCATGGGCAGGCCCATGATTCCGAGTCCGATGACTGCAACGTTGCTCATGATGGTTCCTTTACTGAAAGTCTGTTGGTGGTGCTGGCGGTCTCGGTGGTCGAGCCTGTCGAGACCCTGGATCTCGACAGGCTCGATCACCGGCTAGCGGCTGGCGCGCTGGCGGATGGCCCAGCTGAATGCGGTTTCCGCCGGTTCCTTGTATTCAAGGCCGATGTAGCCGTCGTAGCCGAGTTCGCGGCTGCGGGCGATCCATTCGCCGAGGGGAAGCTCACCGGTTCCGGGAGCCCCGCGGCCGGGGTTGTCGGCAATCTGGATGTGGCCGAAGTCCTTGGCGTGCTTTTCGATGACGGCGGCGACGTCGTCCCCGTTGACTGCCAGGTGGTAGAAGTCCGCGAGGAGCTTGATGTTCTCTGCGCCGGATTCAGCCCTGACGCGGGCAATGACCTTGAGTGCGTCTTCAGCCGTGAGGAGCGGGTACTTTGGGGCGCCGCTGACGGGTTCGAGGAGGACGGTGCCGCCGATGCGGGCGACGCCGGCAGCTGCCGCGGCGAGGTTTTCGGCGCCGATAGCGTCCTGCTTCTCGGCCGATTCGCCGTCGACGCGGTTGCCGTAGAGGGCGTTGAAGGCCTTGCAGCCGAGACGCTCGCCGATGCTGGCAACGACGTCGATGTTGTCCAGGAATTCGGTGGAACGTGCGGGCCAGGAGACCAGGCCGCGGTCGCCGCCGGGCATGTTGCCGGCGTTGAAGTTCAGGCCCGTGAGCTGGACGCCGGCGTCCTTGATGGCGTTCTCAAACTCGGTGGTTTCTTTGTCCGTGGGAACGGAGCTCGCGAAGGGCCACCAGAACTCGACGGCGTCAAAGCCGGCTGCCTTTGCGGCTGCGGGGCGCTCGAGCAAGGGAAGCTCCGTCAAGAGGATGGAGCAGTTCACTGTGTACGTCATCGTAGGTCCTTCCGGGGAGGGGCTTTGATCTATCTTCCGGCTTGCCTGGCTCTTCTCGAGTTTCCGCTTTGTGGAATTTAGATTCTGCTTTATGAAAAGTTTAGAGAAGGTGGGGGCGCGAGTCAAGGGGGTGTGGGGGCGTGGAGGGTTGGGACGGCAAACTCTTCCCGTCCGGGCATAAGAAACGGGCGGCTCCTGGCAGGGCCGCCCGCTCGATTGATCGAACTTTAGTGCCGCTTGAAGGCGTGCCTGATCTTTTCGCCGGCTTGCTTGAGGTCGGCTCGGACTGCGCGGGCCTTGCCTTCTGCCCTCATGCGGTCATTTCCGCTGACCTCACCGGCGGCCTTCTTTCCCTTGCCGTGAAGCCTCTCCGCGGCGTTGTGGATCCTGTCACCTAAACCCATTGCGGTCCTCCTTGTGGTGCGGCCGGTTCGACTGATTGCCGCCTATGCCGCCACTTAAATTGTAGAAAGGAATGGCCCCCACGGACCGGTGCGCAGCCCAAATGATCTGCGGGAATGTGGGGACTCAGTTAGTTCTGGTACCGGCCCTGCGTCTGAGTCCGGGCCTTCAGCTGCGCTGACGCCGGCGGACCAATTCCCGCACGCCTTGACCCGCCAGGGCGATGGTTAGTGCCAGAAGCACCGTGGGCGCAGCCCCTCCGGCGGGTCCCAGGGTGGCCGTCAGGATCTGTCGGATCATCAGGGCCAATTCCTGCGGGTCCCGCTCCGGGAATCGAGTGCCCAGGACGTAATTGACGGAGATGAACAACGCCGGAACCACCCAGAGCAGACCAATGTTCACCAGCCACACCACTGCGCGGCGGGCGGGCCGGAGGCCACACCATGCCAGCGCCACGCCGACCGGTACCGCTGGCAGCCAGCGCAGCAGCGTCAATACCGCGGGCGATACGTTCCCCGCTCCGGCCAAATTCCCCACCCACTCGCCGACCCACGAGCCAAAAGGCACGGCGACGAGCCCGATACCCAGGGCTGCCACGGCCTTGGACTTTGCCGAGATCAGCAGGAGCGCCACCAGGCTCGCGACGACGGCTGCGATGACCCCGGCGAGCAACCCGGCGAAATAGACGCCCGACGTCGTTCCGCCAGCCAACCCGCCGGCGAGCACCGTGAACGCCTGGACCGCCGCAGTAGCCTGCACCGCGAGGACGCCAGCCGCCGCGCACCACTTAACCAGCCGCCGTCGGGCAGGGGACCAGAGCCGAACTGCCAGGCCGGCGGCCGCCCCGCCCGCAGTCATCAGCGCAACGAGTGTGGTGAGTTCGTACTGGCTGAGCGGCAGGAGCGACAGGGGCATCCGCTGCGGCAGCACCTCCGTGCCCCAAAGGTTCTGCAGTGGAAGCCGCGCACCGGTGACCAGCCACGGGGCTAGCCCAAGCAAGCCCGCCACAAGCCCGATCATCACGGCGAGGGCTACGTCGCTGCCGTGGGCGCGGGGTGGCATTTTGGTGCCGGAGGCAGGCAGCGGCGCATGGTTGGGGTTGAGGTGGCTCACGGAAATCCTTCGGTGTCAGGGAACAGTTTGGGCCGCGTCGGGGCCACGAGAACGTGGATTCACCCTGAATAATACACCGAATGGATTAATTGCCGCAGCCCGGCACCGTCCGCCAACCGTCAGATGGTCCGCTGCGCCTTGGCCAGGTTCTCGCTGAGTTCAGCAGCGTTCTGCCGCACCACATACGCCGGACGGTCCCGCTCCGCGCGCCAGCTCTCGGAGAGCGGGCCGATGTTCACCGTGTCGAAGCCGAACTCGTCATACAGCTTCGTCACAAGGTCGCTGCCCTCGGGGTAGTCGCTCGCGGTAGCCAGGGCACGGCGGTTGGGTGTTCCGGCAGGGGTACCGTCCGTGGTGATCTCGCTGTACCGGATGTGGTTGAAGGCTTTCGCCACTTTGGACGCGGGCAGATGTTGCTGCACCAGCTCGGAGGAGGTGGCCTGGCCGGCGTCGAGAGCCGGAACATGGCCGTCGCGCTCCCAGTAGTAGTTGCCGGTATCAATCACGATCTTCCCCGCGAGCGGCTCCACGGGGACGCTGCCGAGGCTCCTGAAAGGAACGGTCACGACGGCGAAATCGCCCGCCGCTGCCGCCTCGGCCGGCGTCGCGGCCCGGGCACGCGGTCCCAGTTCCGCCACAAGCGCGGCCAGCGTTTCCGGGCCGCGGGAATTGCTGATCACCACGTCGTAGCCGACTTCCACCGCTTTGCGGGCAACCTGGCTGCCGATGTGTCCTGCTCCGATGATTCCGATGGTTGTCATATCGGGGGCAACAGCGGCGCCCGTGGGGATATTTCGCCCCAACAGCCGCGTGCCATACTCGAACCGTGGCGCTGGAGTATTCGTTCACGGCCAGGCTGTGGCTCTATCCCGGAGAAGCAGGGTGGTACTTCCTCACGCTTCCGGAGAAGCTTGCCGCGGAGATCCGGGAGGACACGGCACCGTTTCGTCGGGGCTTCGGCTCAGTCAAGGTCACGGCAGTCATCTCCGGGGTCGGCTGGTCCACGTCACTCTTCCCGGACAGCAAGAGCGGCTCCTACGTGCTGCCCGTCAAAAAGGCCATCAGGACCGGGGCCGGCATTGATGTGGGCGATCAGGTCCACGTTCACCTCGCGGTGCCCGAGAGCGCGTGAACCGCTCCCCATTCGGGCAGGGTCAAATTCACAAGAACCACCATGGCGCTGTAACCGACTGCCGCGGCAGGACTGCAGCCCCAGGAAGACCCACACGGGCGATAGCCTGAACGATGAACGCCAAGCCATCCGGAACGAGGACTTCCCCATGATCACACGCACCGACGTCGACGAAGCGGCTGCCAGGATCGCCGGGAGGGTCCGCATCACGCCCGTGCTGGAAGCCGACAAGGGGACCATTCCCGGCGAGGTGTGGCTCAAGTGCGAGTTCATGCAGCACACCGGCACCTTCAAGGCCCGGGGCGCGATCAACCGGGTCCTGGCCTGCCGGGAGCGTGGCGAACTCAAGGACGACGTCGGCATCGTGGTGGCCTCCGGCGGCAACGCGGGCCTCGCCAACGCCTACGCCGCCGCCCACGTCGGCGTGCCCGCCACCGTGTTCGTGCCCGGGTCCGCACCTGCTGTGAAGGTCAAGAAGCTCTGGGCCGTCGGCGCCAACGTGGTCCAGCGCGGAAGCGAGTACTCCGACGCCTACGACGCCGCCATCGCCTACGCCGCCGAGACCGGCGCCGTCTACTGCCATGCCTACGACCAGCCCGAGATCGCCGCCGGCGCGGGCACCATCGGAACGGAGCTGCTGGAACAGCTGGGCGAGGTGGACACCGTGGTGGTGGCCGTGGGCGGCGGCGGGCTCATGGCGGGAGTCGCGGCCGCCGTCGAGGGCCGGGCCAACGTAGTGGGCGTCGAGTCCGAAAACACGCCCACCCTGCACACCGCGCTCGCGGCCGGGGCCCCTGTGGACGTGGCCGTCTCCGGGATCGCCGCCGACTCCCTGGGGGCCCGGCGGATCGGCCGGATCGGCTTCGACGTGGCGGTGCGCGCCGGCGTCCGTTCCGTGCTGGTCTCCGACGAGGACATCGTGGCCGCCCGCTCCCTGCTGTGGGAGCAGTACCGCATCATCGTGGAGCACGGCGCGGCCACAGCCTTCGCCGCCCTGCACTCCGGCGCCTACGTCCCGGCGGACGGGGAACGCGTGGCCGTGATCCTCTGCGGCGCCAACACGGACCCCGCCACGGTCTGACCCCCGCGACGCGCGAGGCCCGCACGCGAAAACTGCACCCGCCAAGGACCAGCGCGCCCGGTCTGACGGGTGCATTTGTCCGGAATGGGTGCAGTTTCGCGGGGCCGACCTACTGATCGACTGCGACGACGTCCCTTCCGTTGAGCGGCTGGACCGGCCGGCTGTTGCCCGAGTGCGCCGCACGCAGGGTGGCGAGCTGTCCGGCTCCCAGCTCGATGGGGGTTTCGAGGAGCAGCCAGCGCACGCCTTCCGAACAGGGCGGAGTGGTCAGTCCGCCGTCGTACGCGAAATGATCCAGCGACGCCGGGAACAGTGCCGGGAAGTCCACGACGCCGGCCGCCACCTTCTGCCCGCCCGCTGCGGCATGAACGCCGTCGGTGAACGGCGCCCACGCCGCATTGGCAGCCCCCACCGTGGCGAGGATCCCGACGGCGGCCAGCCCGCCGTCGTCGGCCTGGTGGACGAAGTGGAACTCGGCGTCGTACCGGACGCCGCCCAGCGTGTGCTCGGACGGGGCGTGGAAGTGCATCTGCTTGAAGGCGTACTGCTTGCCGCCAACCGTGATGCACTGGGGGGCGAAGGACCGCAGTTCGGTGGTGTGGCCGTTATCGGTGATCTCGCACTCTGAGGCGGCATAGGCCATGGCGAGCGGCGCCGGGGGAAGGCCGGAACCGCCTCCGACGTCGATGGGGGACTGGGCAGTGCCGGAAGAGCAGGAGCCGAAATCGGAGCTCAAAGTGTCCCAGTGTTCGGGGCCCTCGGCGCCGTCGTAGGACCAGGCGTGGGGCGCTGCGGAGGCGGACGGCGAGGGTGCGGCGGCTCCGGCAGCGGACCTGCTGCAGCCGGTGACGAGTGCCAGCAGCCCCAGGCCGGATCCAACTATCAAAGACTTCCTGGTCATCATTGTGGCGCTGCGCATTTCCATCCTTCGGGTCGACGTAGGTCCGCACCGGAGAGCCCCGTGCGGACCTACGACGATGACACGGGTGCCGGTGGCATGTCTTGTCACAGACGCCCGCCGCAGGATGTGACCGGCGATACCCCGAAAGGGGTCCTGGGTTACAGCTGGCTACGCATGCCGGTGCCCGGATCGCCCTGTGGCGATCGTGTGGATGAGGCGTGCGGCCGTCCGTGCCGTGCGGGAGTCGACGTCGAACCTGGGGTTCAGTTCGACGACGTCGACGACGGCGAGCTTGGGGGAGCGGGCCAGCTGGCGGCACACTTCCAGCACCACGGAGAGCGGAACCCCGTACGACGCCGGTGCGCTGACACCGGGAGCGACGTACGCGGGGAGGACGTCGAGGTCGATCGTCAGGTAGACGACGTCCACGGACTCGATGAAATCCTGTGTGAACTGCCGGACCTGCTCAGTCCTGGACTCTGTGCATTCCTCGTCCAGGAGGTACTTGACGCCGAGCTCCCGCGCTGTCTGGAACAGGGCCTCGGTGTTGCCGGGCTGGCTGATGCCCACCACCGTGTAGCTGAACCCGTGGCCCAGGGCGCGCTCGGCCTCGGCCACCTGCCGGAACGGGGTGCCCGACGACGGGACTGCCTCCGCCCGGAGGTCGAAGTGCGCGTCCAGGTTGATGATGCCGATGCGGCGTCCATCGGCGACCTGGCTGGCGCGGAGGCCCGTATACGTGCCGAAGGCGGTTTCGTGGCCGCCGCCCAGGATGACGGGCAAGTGGCCCGCGTCCAGGGCCTGGCGGACGGCCGCGCCGAGGCGCTCCTGTCCGCCCTCGAGATCGCCGTCCACAACGCTGGTGTCGCCAAGGTCATGGACCAGGAGTTCCGCCGGTGCCGCCATGGGTGCAAGCGCCGAGCGGATGCTTGCGGGACCGTCGACGGCGCCGACCCGGCCTTTGTTCCGGCGGACACCTTCATCGCTGCGGAACCCCAGGAGTGCGATCCCCATGGTGCCGGC
Organism: Pseudarthrobacter sp. KH_020_B; assembly: GCF_057840185.1. Taxonomy (NCBI): domain Bacteria; kingdom Bacillati; phylum Actinomycetota; class Actinomycetes; order Micrococcales; family Micrococcaceae; genus Pseudarthrobacter; species Pseudarthrobacter sp. KH_020_B. The sequence goes on along the minus strand of NZ_CM174506.1, from coordinate 4,095,738 downwards.
CTGGGCCGTGTTGACTGCGTGGTGCCAGCGCCGGTGTTCGGGGCCGGGGCCGTCGTCGCGGCCCGTCCACGTGTGCTGGATGGTGGGGTTGGTCATCGGGATCCTTCTCCGTGTCCTAGCGCCAATGCGGCATCTCGGGTACTTGCTATGAGTTGCTTTTCGCGCCGGACCGCCCGGTCCGCCGGAGCCATGGTGCTGACGGCACCCAAAAGCCGGCCGCCGTCGTCGAACACCGGGAAACTGACGCCCCAGACGCCGGCATCCACCGCCCCGTAGCTGAGGCCGAAGCCGCGGTCCTGGACGAGCTGGAGCTCGTGGTTCAGGGTGTCTGCGTCCTCCGCGCTCAGGCCGAGCCCGGCAACGATCCTGCTCTGCTCCTGAGGGTCCAGGTGGGCGAGCAAGGCCAGTGCGCTGGCGCCCTTGAGCAAAGGGAGCGAACGGCCCGGCGAGTAGCTGCAGCGCAGCATCTGCGGGCCTTCGATGGCATCCACGCACAGTGCCTCGGCGCCGCGGACCACCAGATAGGCGGCCAGTTCCTTGGTTTCATCCGAGAGCAGCTGCAGTTGTTCCGAGATGCGGCCCTTGACCACGGCCTCCTGGCGGAAGTTGGCGGCGAGGCGCAGGGTTTCCGGGCCGGCGCTGTACTGGCCGCGGCGCCTGGTCTGCGCCACCAGTCCGGACTGCACCAGCAGTGCCAGGTGCCGGTACACGGCGCTGGCGGGGATGCCCGTTGTTTTGCTGATCTGGGCTGCAGTCAGGGTCCGGTGCCGCGCGAATTCGAGCAGGATGTCGACGGACCGCGAGGCGTTGCCTTCCGTGATCACGGAAGGGCTCGGATCTGTGTGCATGACACCGACGTTAGTGGCTGGAACCACAGACAGCGTTAAGAAGTTCCCGCAGGATGGGAATTTACTTTTCGGCTGGTGGGAATGAGGTGGCGCCAGACGGCGAAACCCGGGCCCCTGCCCGGCGCCGTTCCACCGATCGGGCGGACCTTGCCCGACGGCGCCGGGGGTGGGAGGTGTGAGCCCCGATGAAGCCTCGGGCCGGATCGTGTCCAACCTTTTTGACCCCTTCGGGGGCTGGCGTCAGTGCCGGGTCTTGTGGTCGGTGAGGGCCCGGGGGCTGAGGTGGATTCCGGCGATCATGCAGCGCACGGAGCCGCCGGCGAGTTCAATGGTGGGCACGTCGATGGGGAGCAGGGTGCAACTGCGTTGGATGATGTCCTTTTGGTCTTGGGTGAGGCTGCGGAAGGCCCGGCGGGACAGGACCAGGACGCGGCCGTGCGGGCCTTGCAGCTCGATCGCGTTCCCGGCGAATTCCCGAATCTGCTGGGGTGCCAGGTTGATGATGGTGCGCCCTCCCGCGGCCAGGCGGTCGACGAGGTGGCTGCGGCGGGCAGGGGAACTGATCAGGTCCAGTCCGACCATCGCGAACTCCGTCGCGACGCACATCATGACGTTGGTGTGGTAGACGGCGGTGCCGTTGGAGTCCGCCGCGTCGAACAGCATGGGCTCATAGCCGAAGTTCGTGCAGAAACGTTCCAGGGCGACCGGGTCGGCTCGGTGGGACCTCGCTGTGTAGGCGACACGGTCCTGGTGGTCCAGGACCATGGCTCCGGTGCCTTCCAGGAACACGTCGTCCAGTTCCATCCCGGAGTAATCGATGACGTCCTGGACCCGGTAGCGGGTTTTGAGGAGGTCAAGGATATCGGTCCGGCGTTCGTTCCTGCGGTTCGGGGCGTACATCGGGAAGACGGCGACATGTCCTCCGGTATGGGTAGAGAGCCAGTTGTTGGGAAAGACGCTGTCCGGGCGTGTGTGCTCGTGGTCTTCGAACAAGTGCACCGTGATGCCGGCGGCCTCCAGTGCCGTGGCCAGGCGGGTCACCTCGTCATGGGCGGCAGCGGCGATCATGTCCGGGTCCAGGTTCTCTCCCGGGACCTGGAAGGCGTTGTCCGCTGCGGTTGCCGGGTTTGGGGTGAACCGGTGGGGACGGATGAGGATGACTGCGGAGGGGGCTTGGACGGCCATGGTGTGGCTCAGGATCCGATCGGTGAGAGCGTGCCGACGAGGCCGAAGAGGTCCTTGGGGTCTTCGGGGCTGGCTACGAGATCGATGTCTTCAAAGAAGTCCGTTCCGTCGACGGCGTCACGGACGTAGCGCAGGGCGGAGAAGTCCTCGACGGCGAAGCCGACGGAGTCGAATATAGTGATCTGTTCGGGGGTTGTGCGCCCTGGTGTCTGGTTGGTCAGGACTTGCCAGAATTCGGTGACGGCGAAGTCTGCGGGCATCTGCTGGATTTCGCCTTCGATCCGTGTCTGGGGGGTGTATTCGACGAAAACGTCGCCGAGTTCGAGGATGGCGGCGTCGAGTTCGGTCTTTCCGGGGCAATCTCCGCCGATGGCGTTGATGTGGACGCCGGGGGCGATGAGGTCCGCGGTGAGGATGGTGGCGTTGGCTTTGTCAGCGGTGCAGGTGGTGATGACGTCGGCGCTGTGCACGGCGTCGGCCGCCGAGGACGCGGTGGTGATGTCGAAGCCCAGCGGAACCATGTTGCGGATGAACTTCTCCGTCGCGGACGGGTCGGTGTCCCAGACTCTGAGTGTGGTGATTCCCAGGGCGGCCCGGAATGCCAGGGCCTGGAATTCGGACTGGCTGCCGGTTCCGATCATCGCCATGACGGCAGAACCGGGGCGGGCAAGTTTTTTCGCGACCATGCCGGAGGTCGCCGCCGTCCGCAGGGCTGTCAGCACGGTCATCTCGGTCAGGAACGTCGGGTATCCGTTGTGGACGTCGGCGAGGACGCCGAAGGCGGTTACCGTCTGGTAGCCGCGGGCGGGATTTGACGGGTGCCCGTTGACGTACTTGAAACCATAGGTTTCGTGATCACTCGTGGGCATCAATTCGATCACGCCGAAGGGGGTGTGGCTGGCGACGCGGGGGGTTTTGTCAAAGGACTCCCAGCGGCGGAAGTCATCCTCGAGGTAGTCCATCATCTCGGAGATGATCGTCTCGGGTCCGCGGCCGGCCGCCCAGCGCACCATGTTGTGGACATCGATAAAGCGCGTCATTTGCGCCCCCTCTTATTGTTGGATCAGTTGGTGCCTCCACGCTATGCGCCTGCGATATGCGCCCGCAATTACCGAAAAGCTTCCTTTTCGTTGGAAACCTGAACAGAATGTTGGCTCGGTCTGGGCATTCTGTTCAGGTCGGTTGATCCGGTTCCGATGCAGTGGCCTGCTGCCGTCCGGAACCAGTACCTGGAATTGGGAGGGATATTGTCCAGACCGGAGATGGCTGGGCCAGAGGCTATCTCAGTACGGAGCTGAGCAGCAGGCTCGTCTCACTGTTGACGATGCCTTCGACGCTGCGGATCCTGCCCAGTACATTGTCGAAGCCGCCGAGGCTTTCGGTGCGCAGTTCGGCGACGAGGTCCCAGCCGCCGTTGGTGGTGTGCAGCGCCCGGATTTCGGGAAATCCCCTCAGTTCCCGGATGACCTTGTCCGTCGATCTGCCCTCGACGGCGATGAAGGCGATGGCGTGAATGGCCAGGGGGTCGAGTTCGTCGCGCACCCTGGCCGTGAAGCCCACGATGGTTCCCGAGGTGAGAAGCCGCTCGAGCCGGCTGTTCACCGTTGCCCGTGCGACACCCAGCCGGCGGGCAAGGCTGGCCACCGAGGCCCTGCCGTCCTCCCGGAGCGCGGAGAGAAGCTGCCGGTCAAGGTCGGTAAGCGTGGTCATGTACATAATGTACCCCGGTGATCAGCAGTTTGATCATTTTATCAATGAAAAGAAGGCTTTTCGGCAATTGATGGTGCACATCACCGGCGCCTAGGGTGGATACACAAGTGATGGTCACCACAACATCGGGGCGCAAGGACGCGCCGCCGACGTCGACGTCCACAGTCCGGGAGCCATCCTGCCGCAGGGTCGGCTCCACCCCGTCTCCACCACCTCCGCGACCTTCCCGGCTGCCTCTAGCTTTCAACACAAAGGGTAAAAAGATGCCATATTCCTCCACGCTGCAGCTCCGGCTCGCCGGCCTCGTCGCCGCCGCCGCGCTGGCGCTGACCGGCTGCACGTCGGCTTCGCAGGCCGGCACTGCCGCCCCGGCAGGCCCGGCGGGTTTTGATCCCGCAACGGTCGTCAAAGATGACACCCTTGCCGCCTTGGTTCCTCCGGCGCTGAAGGCCAAGGGAACCCTCACCGTGGGCTCGGACACCTCCTACGCCCCGGCCGAGTTCCTTGGCGCCGACGGGCAGACCCCGCAGGGCTACGACATCGACATTGCCAAGGCGATCGGCGCCACCCTGGGCCTGACCACCAGAGTGCAGACCTCGGAATTCACCGGCATCCTGCCAGCGCTGGGCCCCAAATATGATCTGGGCATGTCATCGTTCACCATCAACCCGGAACGGGCGAAGACGGTGAACTTCGTCAGCTACTTCAACGCCGGGGTGCTGTGGGCCGTGCAGAAGGGCAACCCCGGCAGTTTTTCCCTGGCGGACGTCTGCGGGAAGAAAGTGGGCGTGCAGACGGGCACGGTGCAGGAGGACCCGGACGTCTCGGTCCGGTCCAGGAAATGCGTGGATGAAGGCAAACCTGCCATCGAGATCGTCTCCCTGAAAACCCAGACGGACGTCACCACCCGCCTGGTCAACGGGAGCATCGACGCGATGGCGGCCGATTCGCCCGTCATCGGCTACGCCTTGTCCCAGACCGGCGACAAGCTCGAGATCCTGGGCGAGGTCTATGATGCCGCGCCGCAGGGAATCGCGATCGCCAAGGCCGACGCGGAACTGACCGAACTGGTTGCAAAGGTCATGAACAAACTGATCAGCGACGGAACCTACGCCAAAATCCTGGACACCTGGAACAACACCGAGGGCGCCATCACGAAGGCTGAAGTGAACCCGGTGGTGGGCGGTTGAGCACGCTCACACCCACTGGCGCCGCCCGAAGGACCGACGGCCGGGTACCGGAACTCATCGACGCGGTCCCGGTGCGCCATCCCGGCCGCTGGGCCGGCGGCGTCCTCATCGTTACATTCGCCGCGCTGCTCGCCCAGAGCCTGGTCACCAACACCAACTTCCGCTGGGACGTGGTGGGCACCTACGTCATGGATGTGCTCGTGATCCAGGGCATCGGCTGGACGCTGCTGCTGACCGTACTCTCGATGGCGATCGCCATCATGCTGGCAATCCTTCTGGCCTTCATGCGCCAGTCGGACAATCCCCTGTTCCGCGGAGTCAGCTGGGCCTGGGTCTGGTTCTTTCGCGGCACACCGGTCTATACGCAACTGGTCTTCTGGGGCCTGATCTCCGTGCTCTATCCCAAAATCGCCGTCGGCGTTCCGTTCGGACCGGAACTGTTCAGCTTCAGCACCCAGGACGTGATCACGGCCTTCGTGGCCGCGGTCCTGGGGCTGGGCCTGAACGAATCAGCCTATCTGGCCGAAATCTTCCGCGCCGGCCTGAAATCCGTTGATCCGGGCCAGATGGAGGCGGCTGAGGCCCTGGGAATGCGCAAGTCCAAAATCATGTGGCGGATCATTCTCCCCCAGGCCATGCGCGTCATCGTCCCCCCTACCGGCAACGAGACCATCGGGATGCTCAAGACCACGTCCCTGGTCCTGGCCGTGCCGTTCACCCTGGACCTGACCTTTGCAACCAACGGCATCGCCAACCGCAGCTACCTGCCCATACCGCTGCTGATCGTCGCAGCGCTCTGGTACCTGGTGATCACCAGCGTCCTGATGGTGGGCCAGTTCTACATTGAACGCCACTTCGGAAAGGGCGTGGACAACCTCGTCCCGGCCCCCGTCAAGGCACCGGCGGCCGCCCCATCACCCCAGCCTGTCCCGGCAGCCCACGCATCCACGGAAGGGGATGAGTCACCGTGACCATCTGCGAAGCCACGACAAAGGAAACCCTCGTCCGCATAGACGGGGTCCATAAGTACTTCGGTGAACACCACGTGCTCCGCGGGATCGACATGACGGTCAAACAGGGCGAGGTCGCAGTCCTCATCGGCCCGTCCGGTTCCGGCAAATCCACGCTGCTGCGCTGCATCAACATGCTCGAAACCATCAGCGCGGGCCGGATCCACGTCCGCGAGGACCTGATCGGCTACCGCGAAACGCGCGGCCGCCTGCACGACCTCACCACCAAGGAGATCGCCGCCCAGCGCCGAGAGATAGGCATGGTCTTCCAGCGATTCAACCTCTTCCCGCACCGCACGGCGCTGCAGAACATCATTGAGGCACCCACCCAGGTCAAACGGCAGTCCAAGACCAGCGCCAGGGCCCGGGCCATGGAACTGCTGGACCGCGTAGGCCTGGCCAGCCGCGCCGACCACTATCCGGCCCAACTCTCCGGCGGCCAGCAGCAACGCGTGGCCATCGCCCGCGCGCTGGCCATGGAACCGGAACTGATGCTCTTCGATGAACCCACCTCCGCCCTGGACCCTGAACTGGTCGGTGACGTCCTGAACGTCATGAAGGACCTCGCCAAATCCGGCATGACCATGATCGTCGTGACCCACGAGATCGGCTTCGCCCGCGAAGTCGGCGACACCCTGACCTTCATGGACGGCGGCGTCGTCGTCGAAAGCGGCGACCCGCGCCGTATCATCACCGACCCCCAGCACGCCCGAACCAGGGAATTCCTCTCCAGGGTCCTCTAAGCCTCGACCCCCGGTGGTTTTGTTGGGCCTGTCGTTCTGATGTTGGTCCTGGCTGGGCCGCCGGCTGACCGAGGGACTCACCTGGGCATGGGCAAGTAGCCACCAGGCGGGCGGACGGTCTTGGGGCCCGACGGCGGCGCCGGAGTGCCGCCGTCGGGCCTTTGTTCAGCTGTTGGCGGGCTTCAAGCTCGCGGGCGCCGCTTACGGGCGTTCGTGGGTCGCCGTGAACCGCACCGCTGAGCGATACGGCCCCGGGAAGCCCGCCGGGACGTTGCCGGCTGCGTCGCCGTTGCTGCCGAGAAGACTCCGCGTCAGGGCCTCACCGTCCGCCATGAGCTGGACCACCGCGGCGTCCACGTGGGAGTCTCCAGGAACCTCGCCTGCCAGGGCGGCGGCGACAACCGAGCGCCGGATCAGTTCTTTGGCGAACGACGCCGTTGTACCGGCAATCCGGGCAGCCGCGCCTTCCAGCCCGGGCACCGAGAAGTCCAGGCCCCGTGAGTAGAGCCGCAGCAGTTCTGTGCGTTCGTGCTTGGAGGGGAGCCGGATTTCCACAGCCAAATCCACCCGCCCGGGCCGCTGTGCGAGCGCCCGTTCCAGCCCTGGCGAGCGAACCGCCGGAGAGCAGCACCGCCGTCGTGCCCTCACTTTGGCTCAGCAGGTACCGGACGGTGTGCGTCTTGCCCGTCCCCGGCGGACCGTATAGCAGCAGGCCGCGCGCTTGAGGTGCTGTCCATGCGTCCTCAGGACATCCGCCTGGTGCTGGTGCGCCTGGACCGGATCGACGTCGAGGAACTGGACGAGCTGCTACAGGAGTCCTACCGGATAGCTGGGGTCCGGCGAAGAAATAGCCGGGCGGGGACCTTGCCATCCCACCGCCCGGTTCCACCTGCTGCCAACGCGAACCGGGGAACGCTTGGGGAACGGTCGCGACCTACCGTTAGGTGAAAAATCTGAAAGGAGGTGAGAACAATGGCAGACCACTATGCCTCAGGAACCTGGCAGGTGAAGCAGGGCAGCGAGCAGGAATTCATAGACCGCTGGACCGAGTTCCTTCAGTGGTCCCGGGCGAACTACCCGTCGATCCTGGTGGCGAACCTCATTCGTGACCGACGTGTTCCCGGTCATTATGTTTCGTTCGCGGAGTGGACCGACGAGGCGTCCCGGGACGCGTGGAAGCAGAACCCGGGGTTCATGACCCACTTCGATGCCTGCGTTGCGCTGTGCGAGCATATGAGCGGTGCTGATTTCGACCGGGTAGTGACCGTGTAAGTTCTGAGTCAGGTTGCCCGGCGCGCGGCCGCGAGCGCCCGCAGTGCGCCGAGTTGCTCGAACGCAATGGCCGCGTCGTCCAGCAGGTGCCGGTCAGCCAGACCGCCCGCGCCGGCCAAAGCGGCCTGCAGCCGGCAGCGGGCGGACCAGAAAGGCTGATGGGCCCTTTCGTAGAGGCGCGCCGCGGATAGGAATCGTTCGCGTGCCCCGCCCGCGTCCGCGTCGGTCAGCGCCAGCGAACCGCGGGCGGACTCGGCCATGGCAGTCCACGCCGAACTTTGGAAGGAGTGCCCAACCCGCTCGGCCGCCTGGGCGAATACGGTTGCGCCCGCCCTGTCGCCGAGCGCAGCGAACGCTTCGGCCGCCATCGGATACAGCAGGGCGGTGCACGTCGGACATTCGCCGTAGCGCGCCGCTGTCGCCGCCGCGGACCGGACTACGCGGACTGCCTCGGCCGGATCGCGGCGCTCCAGCGCGTCCAACGCCGCTGTCGCATAGAGCCGGCCCCAGGCGTGCCGGGCCAAGGGCGACACCACGGCGATCGCCATCCCGTGACGAAGGTACGCTGCCGCGGCGATGCTATCGCCTCGCATTACCGCGAGTTCGGCAAGCCGCTGCCAAGGCAGCGCACCGGCGCGGGCATCGAGCTCAGCGTACAATTCCGTGCTGCGCTCCAGGCACCCCGCAGCCTCATCCCAGCGCCCCTGCAACAGGAGTGATTCCCCGAGCAGGCACCAGGCGAACGCCTGGGCGTGGCGCGCACCCCGGCCGGTGGCCAGCGCCAGCGTGCCGCGGGCATAGTCTTCAACCGTCTCGCACAGCCCGTCCCCATACAGATGGTATTCACCAATGCAGCAATGGAATTCGAAGATCCTTCCCAGCCGCGGATCCTCGCCGCCCACATCACCCAGCCGCTCGATCTCGGCCTGAAGACCAGGCCGCCATGCTCCGCGCATATGACAGATGATGGCGAGTGTTTCCTGCACCGCGGCGACGTCCTCGCCCGTTCCGTGGACCTCGGCCGCCGCCAGGCTAGCCTCCGCTGCGGATTGTGCTTCGTCGTAGCGCCCCACGGACCACAGCCAGTTCGCGCGCGCCTCCAGGACCCGCGCCTTCTCGGCCTCGTCCTTCCTGCCCGCCAACAGTCCCTCGGCCGCCCGTAAGTGGCTCTCCGCGGCAGCCGCGTCCTGCATCATAAGGTGGGCCTGCGCGGCTTTGCGGTGCAGCCGGGCCAACCGGTGATTGGCGCTGGAACCGCGCAGGCGCGCAACCGCCGCAACGAACGCTGCGACCGCACCCTGAAAATCGCCCGACACCAGCCGCAGGCCACCGACCTGCTCCAACAACTCGCTGGCCAGCTCAGGCTCCGACGACAGGCCTGAGCGGATCTGCTCGAACAGCCGTTCCGTGGCAGGGTCTGGCTCGATGCCCAGTTCCCGGTCCAGCGCTGCGCGGAGGCGCTCATGTTCCTGCATCGCCTCGTGTCGCCGGCCCGCCAGAGCGTGCACCCGCATCAACGCGACACCTGCCTCCTCGTGGACGGGGTCAGCTGCAATGACCCGCCGCAGTGCCGATACGGCACCGTCGAAGTTCGCACGGGCCTCCAACAATCGTGCCTGTTCGACCAGCAGAGCGAGGAAATCCGATCGGAGCGCCCCCTCCCTGGTTATTGCCCAGTCCTCATATCGGTCCTCTGGCAGGAGATCCCCGTCGTACAGTCGGATCGCAGCCGCATACGCGGCCGGGTCGCCGGTCCGGCGTGCCCGCAAAGCCGCAGCCTCGAACGCCTCAACATCCACCCACGTCGACTCGCGGTCCAACCGGAGCTGCTCACCCGAGATGAGGTACCGGTCCAATGCCGACAGGCTCGGATCCAAGACGAGGCGGGCCTCGTGGACCACCTTGCGAAGCTGACCGCCGGCCGCATCCGGGTCCAACCCGGGCCACAGATAATCCAGGACCTGCTCCCGCTGCAACCGGTGACCCGGTGCCAACGCCAGAAGTTTGACCACGGCCTTGGCCTTACGCAAACGCCACTCGCCATCCGGGATGTCCCGCGAACCCACCGACACCCGGAAGCCGCCAAGCAACCGAATTCGAACCTCGCCCTCGACCAACGCCGTCACGCTTCCAGAATCCCACCACCACGCGCTCAATGACAGGGCTTGCTGCGAGCCCACGGCGGCGGATCGGGAAAGGATCCGCCAAGCTGCCGAGCCGCTGGTACGAACGACGACGGCGGCACTGAAGCGCCGCCGTCGTACGTTGTGTTTAAGCCCGCCCGAGACAGCCTAGGTCAGCTTGATCTGGCGGTTCATGTCCTTGTACAGCAGGTAACGGAACTCGCCGGGGCCGCCGGCGTAGCAGGCCTGCGGGCAGAAGGCACGCAGCCACATGAAGTCGCCTGCCTCCACCTCGACCCAGTCGTTGTTGAGCAGGTACATGGCCTTGCCCTCCAGGACGTACAGGCCGTGCTCCATAACGTGGGTCTCCGGGAACGGGATGACCCCGCCCGGCTGGAACGTCACGATGTTCACCTGCATGTCGTGGGCCAGGTCGCTGGAATCCGTGAAGCGGGTGGTCTTCCAGGCGCCGTTGGTATCCGGCATCGCGGTGGGTTCCACCTCGGCATCGCTGGTGACGAAGGACTTTGCCTCGTAACCCTCGAGCCGCTCGTACGCCTTGCGGATCCATTGGAAGGAGACGATGTCGTCCGAGACGTTCTCCAGGCCCCAGGTGGCACCGGCGGCCAGGTAGGCGTAGCCGCCTTCTTCGAGCGTGTGCAGTTCGCCGTCGAGCGTCAGGTTGACCTTGCCCTTTGTGACAAAGACAACGCCTTCAACGCCGGGCTCAAACTCGGCCTTCGGGGCGCCGCCGCCGGGGCCGATCTCCACGATCAGCTGGGAGAACGTGGTGGCAAACCCGGATATCGGGCGGGCCAGGATCCAGGAGCGGGTGTTGGAGAATCCCGGCAGGGTGCTGGTCACGATGTCGGTCATAACGCCCTTGGGGATGACCGTGTAGGCCTCCGTGACGATGGCCCGTTCCGTGGTGAGGTGGGTCTGCGGCGGCAGGCCGCCTTGGGGGTAGTAGTACTTGCCCATCATGGGATCCTTACTTCGAAGTGGAGTGTGCCAGCCGCGGGTGCGCCAGTGCGGTCAGCTGGGAAAGTTCGACGCCGGCCAGCGCCTGGACCTCGTCGGTCCCCACGGCGCCGCACTGGACGCCGCGCAGGACGAAGGCGGCCAGGGCCCGGGCGGTGGCGGGTTCGTCCATGACCCCGCCTTCGGTGCGGTTCACGTAGTTGCGCAGGCGTGCCGCTGCGGCCGGGAGCCCCTCGCGGTAGAACGCGTACGTGGCGGCGAATCGGCTGGGCAGCTGGGCGGCGTGCAGGTCCCAGCCCTGGTAGTAGCCGCGCTCCAGCGAGCGGCGGACGAGGCGTCCGTGCAGCTTCCAGGCGTCCTCGACGGCGTCGCCCACCGGGATGATGTTGGTGGAACCGTCGGAGAGGCGGATGCCCGTGCCGGCGACGGCCAGCTGCATGACTTCCTTGGCGAAGTCCGCCACCGGGTGCTCCATGGACTGGTATTCGGCCGAGATCTGCAGCGAGGCGGAGTAGTCGTAGGTGCCGTAGTGCAGGGCGCTGATGCGTCCCGGAACCACGTGCGGCAACTGCGCCACGGGGGAGGTGCCGTCCGGTCCGAGGATCAGCTGCGGCGTTTCCACCTGGACCTCGAAGCGGAGCCGGCCGGCGGGAAGCCCGTGGATTTCCTCCAGCCGGGACACTGCGAAGTCCATGGACTGGACCTGGGCCACGGTGGTGACCTTGGGCAGCGTCAGGATGAGCCCGGCAGGAAGTTCGCCGGCCTGCGCGAGCGTGGAGACAAACAGGTCAAGGGTCTTCAGGCCGCGGGCCCGGGTGGGGGCCTCGAAGCACTTGAAGCGGATGCCGATGAACGGCGGCGCGGTGCCGGCGGCAACTGCCGCGGCCACAGCGTTGGCCGCCGCGACCGCTGCCACGTCCTCTGCCTCATCGCCGCGGTCGCCGAAGCCGTCCTCGAAATCGAGGCGCAGGTCCTCGATCGGTTCCGTGCGCAACTTGGCGGCGACCTGTACGGCGACGGCGGCAGCCAGCTCCGGCTCCTGGCCCAGCAGCGCGCCGAGCTTTTCGAGCCCGCCGTGAGCCTCCGCCGTCGTGAGCGCCTGGGCGCCCCACTCGGCAGTGAACGACGGCGTGAAACGGTCCGCCGGAACATACACGGTGTGCACGGGCTGGCGGGTGCCGTCGTCGCCCGGGTAATTGCGTTCCAGCAGCTGGTCGGTGGCGGCCAGCTGTGCGTCGATGGCGGCGCGGTCCGCCGCGGAGAGCGACGGCGTGGGGGAGACCGCCATGACTCAGCCCACCAGTTCGTAGGCCGGCGTGGTGAGGAAGTCCGTGTAGTCCTCGGACAGGCAGATCTCACCGATCAGATTGCTGGCCGGCTGGTAGTACAGGCGGAATGCCTCGTCTCCGAATTCGGTCCGGAGCCGTTCCGTTTCCTCGCCCAGGATCTTTTCGACGAGTTCGCGGGTGACCGTGTTTCCGGTGTCTGCCAGCACGGACTTGTTGCGGATCTGCTGCCATACCTGCGAGCGGGAGATCTCGGCGGTAGCGGCGTCCTCCATGAGGTTGTGGATGGCCACGGCCCCGTTGCCGGAGAGCCAGACGGCGGTGTACGCGACGGCGACATACAGGTTCAGCCGCAGCCCGCCTTCGGTGACCTGGCCATCAGCGGAGGCGATGTCGATCAGCTGGTCCGCGGTGACCGAAACCTCGGGGCGCTGCTTGTCCAGCTGGTTGGGGCGCTCGCCGAGCGCGGCGTCGAACACCTCGCGGCAGGTGGAGACGAGGTCCGGGTGGGCCACCCAGGAGCCGTCGAACCCATCGTTGGCCTCACGGGTCTTGTCCGCGCGGACCTTGGCGAAGGCCGCCTCGGTGACCTCGGGGTGGCGGCGGTTGGGGATGACGGCGGCCATGCCGCCCATGGCGAAGGCGCCGCGCTTGTGGCACGTCTGCACCAGCAGCTCGGTGTAGGCGCGCATAAACGGAGCCGTCATGACCACCGAGGCGCGGTCCGGGAGCACAAACTCCTCGCCGGCGTCGCGGAAGTACTTGATGATGCTGAACAGGTAGTCCCAGCGGCCGGCGTTCAGGCCCGAGGCGTGGTCCCGCAGTTCGTACAGGAACTCGTCCATTTCGAACGCGGCCGGGATGGTTTCGATCAGCATCGTGGCGCGGACGCTGCCCTGCGGGATGCCGAGGAAATCCTGCGCGAACACAAAGACCTCGTTCCAGAGGCGCGCCTCAAGGTGCGATTCCATCTTGGGCAGGTAGTAGTACGGGCCGTGGCCGTTGAGCAGCAGCTGCTTGGCGGTGTGGAAGAAGTGCAGGCCGAAGTCCACCAGCGCACCCACCGCGGGTTCGCCGTCGATCAGCAGGTGCTTTTCCGGCATGTGCCAGCCGCGGGGGCGGGCCACCACAACAGCCAGCGGCGCGTCGGTGCGGAGCGTGTATTCCTTGCCTTCGGGCGAGGTGTAGGCCAGGGTTCCGGTTGCGGCGTCGCGCAGGTTCAGGATGGCGTCGATGACGTTGGCCCACGTGGGCGTGCTGGCATCCTCGAGGTCCGCCAGCCACACCTTGGCGCCGGAGTTCAGGGCGTTGACGGCCATTTTGGCCGGGGTGGCGGGGCCGGTCATCTCGACCCGGCGGTCCCGCAGCGCGGCGGGCGCCTCGGCGACCTTCCAGTCGCCGTCGCGGATTTCCTGGGTCTCCGGGAGGAAGTCCAGGCGGCTGGTGCGGGCGACGCCGTCGCGCTTGGCCTGGCGGGCCTCGAGCAGCTCGTTGCGCGTGCCGGCGAAGCGCTTGTGCAGCTCCTCCAGGAAGGCCAGGGCTTTGGGGGTGAGGATCTCTTCGGCGCGGGCGACCGGCTGGCGGTCAGTAACGGTGATAGCCATATTCGTAAGTCCTTTTCTAGAGAGCGCGGGCGGCGTGAGCTGCGCCTGCCACTGCGGCAGCCACATCGGCGGCGACATGAGGATCGAAGACGCTGGGGATAATGTAGCTCGCGTTGAGCTCGTCGTCAGCTACCCGGTTGGCAATCGCGTCTGCGGCGGCCACCAGCATCTCCGGCGTGATGTCGCTCGCGCCGGCGTCGAGCAGGCCGCGGAAGAAGCCCGGGAAGGCCAGGACGTTGTTGATCTGGTTGGGGAAATCGCTGCGGCCCGTGGCCACCACGGCGGCGTGCTTGGCCGCGATGACGGGGTCGATCTCCGGCGTCGGGTTGGCCATGGCGAACACGATCGCGTTCTCGGCCATGGCGGCGACCTGCTCTTCGCCGATCACGTGCGGGGCGCTGACGCCGATGAAGACGTCGGCACCCTTGAGCGCGTCGTGCAGGGTTCCGGAGAAGCCCTCCTCGTTGGTGTTCGCGGCAATCCAGGCGCGGTGCTCGTCGTCGTACTGCTCGCCCGAGTGGATGGCGCCGGCGCGGCCGGCGGCAACGATGTGCTGCGCGCCCTGGGCCTTGAGGAGCTGGATGATGGCCGAGCCTGCGGCGCCCACGCCCGAGACAACAATCTTGACCTCGGAGAGCTTCTTGTCCACCACGCGCAGGGCGTTGACGAGGGCTGCCAGGGTGACGATCGCGGTGCCGTGCTGGTCGTCGTGGAAGACGGGGATGTCGAGTTCATCGCGCAGGCGCTTCTCAATTTCGAAGCAGCGCGGCGCTGCAATGTCCTCGAGGTTGATGCCGCCGTAGACGGGGGCCATGGCCTTGGCGATCATGATGATCTCCTCGGTGTCCTGGGTGTCCAGGCAGACCGGCCAGGCGTCGACGTTGGCGAACTGCTTGAACAGCGCGGCCTTGCCTTCCATCACGGGCAGGGCCGCGGCCGGGCCGATGTTGCCCAGGCCCAGGACAGCCGAACCGTCGGTGAGGACGGCGATGGTGTTGCGCTTGACGGTCAGGTTGCGGGCTGCTGCCGGGTCCTCCGCGATGGCGAGGCAGACGCGGGCGACGCCGGGTGTGTAGGCGCGGGAGAGGTCGTCGCGGTTGCGCAGGGCTACCTTGGGGACCACCTCGAGCTTGCCGCCGAGGTGCATGAGGAAGGTGCGGTCCGAGACGTGCTGAACCGTGACGCCGTCGAGCGCGTTCAGGGCGTCCTTGACGCGGACAGCGTGCTCGTCGTCGGTGGTGTTGCAGGTGACGTCCACAACCAAGGTGTCGTGATGGGACTCGGTCACATCCAGGGCGGTGACGGCTGCGCCGGCCGCTGCGACGGCAGCTGCCAGTTCGCTGGTGGCGGTGAAGCTCGACGGCGCTGCGACGCGCAGGGTGATCGAATTTCCGGGGCTCGGGTTCGCCATTGAATTTCCTCCTCGTGGGGTCCGTTTCCGGACCGCTTATGCAACCAAATGTTTTCGTATTATGGATATTATTATCTGCGAAGTGGAAATGCAACCCCCTGACAGTCATGTTTGGGGGCATCGCTTAGGGCGCGGTTGTGCTGTATGTTGAGTGTTCTAAGCAACTCTTTTCACGATGTGGATAAGAGTTGTCAGAATCTGAGCCACTAGGAGACAACGGAATGGCTGAAAAAGCCTCCGGAGGCGTGCAGTCCGTCGAGCGCGTCTTCGAACTGCTGGAACTCATCACAGACGCGGGCGGAGACGTGACGCTCAGCGAGCTCTCGTCCTCCACGGACCTGCCACTGCCCACCATCCACCGCCTGCTGCGCACCTTGGTCTCGCTTGGCTACATCCGCCAGCTGCCCAATCGCCGCTACGCACTCGGCCCCCGGCTGATCCGGCTCGGCGAAGGTGCCAGCAAGCAGCTGGGCGCCGTGGCCCGCCCGCAGCTGAAGAACCTCGTGGAGCGCCTCGGCGAAACCTCCAACATGGCCGTGCTGGATTCGGACATGGTCATCTACGTGGCCCAGGTGCCGTCCATGCACTCCATGCGCATGTTCACAGAGGTGGGCCGCCGCGCCCACACGCACGACACCGGCGTCGGCAAGGCGATCCTGGCCCAGCTGGACGACGACGTGGTCCGCGGCATCGTCTCCCGCACCGGCATGCCCACCCCCACGGCCAAGAGCATCGGCGACATCGATTCCCTCCTGGCCGACCTCAAGCTGATCCGCGAACGCGGCTACTCCATCGACGAGGAAGAGCAGGAGCTCGGCGTGCGCTGCTTCGCGATGGCCGTGCCCAACGCGCCCACCCCGGCCGCCATCTCGGTGTCGGGGCCGATCAGCCGCGTGGACCAGAGCTTCGCCGACCGTGCCGTGCCGCTGCTGCGCAAGGCCGCGATGGCCATCTCGGCGGAGCTCAACCAGAACTGACGCGTCCCGCCGTCGTCCTTCCCTCTGCACGCTCCTAGCGCGAACGGACACTTGAGGCCCCGGAATCTGCGGATTCCGGGGCCTCAAGTGTTCGTTCGGCCGGGACGAGGGGGTGGTGATGCTAGTGGTCAGGCTTCGACGACGACTCCACCGGGACTTCCTTGCCCTCGGCGTCGATCAGCTTGCCGCCCTCGAAGTGGTCGCCGTCGGCAAGGCACTTCAGGTCAGCCTCGGCGACCACACGGCCCGTGCCGGCCACGAACACTGACTGGTTCTCCGAGTTGCCGGCCTTGAGGTGGTTGAAGAGCATGTTCAGCAGGATGGCCATGATGGCGGCCGAGCTGATGCCCGAGTGGAAGATGGTGGAGAACCAGGACGGGAACTGGTCGTAGAACTTCGGGGCCGCAATCGGGATCATGCCAAAGCCGATCGATGCGGCCACGATGACCAGGTTCATGTTGTTTTTGTACTCCACCTTGGCGAGCGTGCGGATGCCGCTGGCGGCCACCGTGCCAAAGAGTACGACGCCGGCGCCGCCCAGGACGGGGGTCGGAACCGCTGCGACCACTCGGCCGAGGATGGGCAGCAGCCCCAGGATCACCAGGATGAGCCCGCCGGCGCTCACCACGAAGCGGCTCTTGATACCCGTGATGGCCACGAGGCCCACGTTCTGGGCGAAGGCGCTCTGGGTGAACGAATTGAACAGCGGCGAGATGGCGCTTGAGAGCATGTCTGCACGCAGGCCGTCGCCGATGCGGCGTGAGTCCACCTTGGTGTCCACGATCTCGCCGACGGCGATGATGTCCGCCGAGGTCTCGGTGAGCGTCACCAGGATGACAATCAGCATCGAAATGATGGCCGCAATCTCAAAGGTCGGGAGGCCAAAGGCGAACGGGGTGGGGAAGGCGACGACGTCGCCCTGGCCCACTTTGGAGAAATCCGCCATGCCGGTGAACAATGCGATCAAGGTGCCGATCACCATGGCGAGCAGGATGGACAGGCGGGAGATGGCGGCGTTGCCCACCTTGCTCAGCAGCAGGACAACGCCCATGGTGGCCGCGGCGAGGCCGATGTTGGCAACGCTCCCGTAGTTCTCGGCCTTGGCGTTGCCGCCCATGGCCCAGTTCGCGGCGACCGGCATGAGGGTCAGGCCAATCGTGGTGATGACCGTGCCGGTGACCACGGGCGGGAAGAACTTGATGATTTTGGAGAAGAGCGGCGTGATGGCAAGGCCGATCAGGGACGCCACAATGACCGAGCCGAAGACGGCCTGGATGCCGCCCCCGCCCTGCACGATCGCCACCATCGTGGAGACGCCAGCGAACGAGACGCCCTGCACCAGCGGCAGTTGCGATCCAAAGAACGGGATGCCCACGGTCTGCAGGATGGTGGCGAGGCCGCCGACAAACAGGCAGGCCGCAATGAGCAGGCCGATGTCCGAGGCGGACATGCCGGCCGCGGCTCCGATGATAAGCGGCGGGGCGATGATGCCGCCATACATGGTCAAAACGTGCTGGAAGCCGTACGCGAACGTGCTTCCGATGGGGAGGCGCTTGTCCTCGGGGCGGGCCGCGGAACTGGTCGACGCGGGGCGGGAATTCTTCTTGCTGTTCATGGCAGACTTTCTTGGTTCATGGCAGACGCCTTCGTCTGGCTAACAATGTCTGGCTAACAATTGGGGCTTTGGGGCGCGGGTGCCCAACTGACTCGCATTTGATGTCGTTTTGACGCTCCAAAACGACACTTACTGCGAGCCAGTTGGGCGGGAACCTGAGGGGTTAGCAGAAGCCGGCGATGCCGTTCCAGGCGGCGGGGGCCTTGCCTGAGTTTTCGCGCTGGACCGTGGCCTCGATCAGGCCGTAGGGGCGGTCCGCGGCGTAGAAGACCTCGTTGGGGTTGTCGAGCCCGAACGGGCTGAGGTCAACCAGGAAGTGGTGCTTGTTGGGCATCGAGAACTTGATCTCGTCCACTTCGCCGTGTGCCTCCAGGACCTTCTTGCCCATGTCGAACAGGGTCTGCTGCAGGGCGTGCGAGTAGTCCTCCGTGAAGCCCTCCAGGAGCAGCGCCTTGATGTCCTCGTAGCTCTTGTTGAAGTCCGTGGCCGTGTGGTCCAGGCCCGTGCTGTAGCGCCAGCGGGCGGAAACATCCGTGGCCAGGATGCGGTCCGTGGTCTCCGGCAGGGTGGTGTACTTATCGCGCGGGTAGCCCACAAAGCCGGACTGGGTGGTCTTCAGGACGGTCAGGTCCTTGAGCCCGGAGATCACGTGCGTCGTGCTGCCGTCCCGGACCACGACGGCGGTGCGGACTTCCTGCCCGTTGCGGACAAAGCTGTGGTCGTGTTCGGAGCCGTGCGCCTGAATGCGGTCCCAGGTGTAGGACTCGGCTTCCCAGCGGCCGCCCGTAACCCACTCGAAGCCTGACGTGAAGTGCTCGCTGAGGCGAAGTAGGAAGGCCTCGGGGGAGCCGATACCCTCACGGGCGAAGGCGTAGATGGTGTTCTTCTGGGTGTCCGTGGCGACGACGTGGGCGTTGTCGCCCTGCAGGTGCGCAGCCTCGAAATCGCCGCGCAGCTGCGAGGTGACGTTCAGGTCTTCGATCTGGTGGCGGTCGGTGTCGCGGGTGACTTTGACGACGCGGACTTCTGCCTTGCCGTACTGGTTGTCGCCGAGGACGATTTTGTTGCTCATGGTCATATCCCAACTTCTACGAGGTGGAACCTCTAAGGTCCACCAACGAAATTAAGCGCGTATTTCCAACGCGTTTCTGGTGGAGCCGACCCAACAAAAAAGAGCCGGCATCCATTGATGCCAGCTCATTACGACCCTGCCTGCTGCTCCCAGGTTACGTGACCTGCGCCACGAAGTGAAAAAAGCGTAGCCCACTCAGGCCGGTGGTGTACATCACTTCCCGGGAATTGTTATGTACTTTCCGATTGTGACCGGCAGCGCGTGAGTCCCTGCCGCGGGGTCTTGACGTCCACTTCGGGGACCCCATAGTATTTCCACATAACAATAAAAGTTTTCCGAAGTGCGGAAAAGCCAAGCAGCAAGAACGAGGAGGAACAGATGGACTCGAAGGATAAGAACAACGTCGTGGATTTCCCGGCCCCCGGCCAGGAGCTGTACCTGCCGTTCGGCGCCACGGATCCCGACTTCTACATTCCGGCCGACTGTGACCGTGCAGGCGGGTTCTCCCGCTGGATGCGCGCGCTCCCGGTATTCGGCCGGCTGCGTCCCTAAGAGTCCATCCCCAGCAGCCCCCTCTCCTCGCAAGCTCGGACAGGGAACCTTGGGCTGATGCCGATTCGATGGTTCCCTGCGCACTCGGTGGTTGGAACCATCGAGTGCGCAGGGAACCAGCGATTCCGGCGTTATCCACATAGGACGAACTCGGTCTGTCGTCGGCTGGTGGCGCCGTCCGAGGCTTGTCCCATGACGAACAACGCGCCGTTGACGAAGACGCCTGACCGCAGGCTGCCCACCGGAATGGACCTGTGGCGAACCGGAGAGCTGCAGGAATCCGGGATCAATGCCCGCAAGGTAGCGTCCCTAGTGCGGGCCGGCGACTTGGTCCGGCTCCGCCGAGGTTGTTACATCCGCGGCAGCACGTGGGCGGCGCAAAAACCGTGGGTGCGCAGCCGGCAACTGATCGCCGCGCACGCCCACGGAACGCTCACGACGTCGGGCGGCGGCTTCGTCTACAGCCACACCTCGGCTGCCCGCCTCCACCGGTTGTACCTGTGGGACGTTGACGATTGTGTGCACGTCACCCAGGAGTCGGCTCCGTCGCGCACTTCCCATGGTCGCGACGTAGTTGCCCATACCAGGGCGCTGCAGACAGCGGACATTGTCTTCGTGGACGGCATGCCCTGCACCTCGCTGGAGCGCACCGTGGTGGATTGCTGCCTCATGCTGACCTACAGGCAGGCCTTGGTGTTGATGGATCATGCCCTCAGGATGGGTGCTGACCTGGAGAAAATCCGTCGGATGAGTGCTTCGTTGACGGGACGCAACGGCGTTCGGACGTTGCGTCGAGCCGTTGAGAACGCCGACGCGCGGTCGGAGTCACCCGGCGAGACGTTGACGCGGGAGCTGATTCACCGACTCTGCATTGAACCGCCCGAGCTCCAGGTGGTCGCCTGGTGGCCGGAAGGCCAGTACCGGCTGGACTTCGCTTGGCGGGAGAAGAAGGTGGCACTGGAATTCGACGGAAAGGTGAAGTACTTCGATTACGAGCCCACCGACGAGGTCATCTACAAGGAGCGGCAACGTGAAAAGGCGCTGACCGAGGAGGGGTGGACATTCATCCGGATCAAGTGGCAACACCTGTTCCAGGAGCACGAGTTCAAGATGCGCGTCCTGCGGGCCCTCCGAAATGCAGGCTAGCCAGCGGCCGTTTCGATGGTTCCCGGCGCACGCGATGGTTCGAACCATCGAGTCGGCAGGGAACCATCGAAACGGGGGGGGTGGGGAGGCGGTGGCCGGGAGGGAGAGGGCGACGGGGCGGACGGCCTAGCCGTTCACCAGCTTCCGTGCCGCAGCCGAGTGGGCCGCGACGAGCCCGGCGACGTCCAAGCCCACAATGGCCCCGTCCACCACGCGCCACTGCCCGCCAACCATCACCCGGTCCGCGCGGTCCGCCCCGCACAGCAGCAGTGCCGCCACCGGATCGTGGCTGCCGGAGAAGCGCAGCTCGTCGAGGCGGAAGAGGGCCAGGTCGGCCTGCATTCCCGGCGCCAGCTGGCCAATGTCGGTGCGCCCCAGGACCGCGGCGGATCCCCGGGTCGCCCAGCCAAGCGCGCGCTCCACGGGAACGGAAGCGCCGTAACGCAGCCGCTGCAGATACAGCGCCTGCCGGGCTTCCAGGATCATGTTGGAGGCATCGTTCGACGCCGATCCGTCCACGCCCAGCCCCACCGGCACCCCGGCGGCCTCGAGTTCCAGCACTCGCGCGGTGCCGGACGCGAGCCGCATGTTCGACGTCGGGCAGTGCGCGACGGCGGTGCCCGCGGCTCCCAGCCGGGCGATCTCGTCGTCGTCGAAGTGGATGCCGTGGCCCAGCCAGGTCCGGTTGCCCAGCCAGCCGACGCTGTCCAGGTAGTCCACGGTGCGCAGGCCGAACATCGACTGGCAGAAGTCTTCCTCGTCAATGGATTCGGCGAGGTGCGTGTGCAGCCGAACGTCGAGCCGCTCTGCCATCAAGGCGCTCTCGGCCATGATTTCCTTGGTCACCGAGAACGGCGAACACGGGGCCAGGGCAATCTGGATGACGGCGCCGTCGCCGCGCTCGTGGTACTTCGAAATGAGGCGTTCGCTGTCCGCCAGGATGACCTCCGGCCGCTGGACGGTGGACTGCGGCGGCAGGCCGCCGTCGTCCGTTCCCAAGGTCATGGAGCCGCGCGTGAGGGTGGCCCGCATGCCCAGTTCGCGTACGACGCCGACCTCCACGTCGATCGCGTCCTCAAGACCCGCGGGGAACAGGTAGTGGTGGTCGGCTGCCGTGGTGCAGCCGGAGAGCAGCAGTTCGGCGAGGGCCACTTTGACCGCGAGTTCCAGGCTGCCGGGAGTCAGGCGCGCCCACACCGGGTAGAGGTTCTGCAGCCACGGGAACAGCGGGGCGTTGGCCACAGGACCCCAGGCGCGCGTGAGGGTTTGGTAGAAGTGGTGGTGCGTGTTGATCAGGCCCGGCAGCAGGACGTGCGCGGAAGCATCGAAGACGGAGGAACAGGGAGCGGACGGCTGCCCGCCGGTCGGAACCAGCTCGGCGATGATGCCGCCGCTGACCACGATGCCGCCGCCGGCGTCGAGCGCATTGGCGGTGAAAGCGGCGAGCGGGTTCTTGATCCAGAGCCTGGACGGGGACAGGGGCGGGATTTGCGGGTGGGCCATGAGGGTTCCTCTTCTGGTCGGCAACAGATGCGTTACAGCTCAGTTAGGCCCTGTCTGCTGATCCAGGTTGCCGGCCTCCCCAGGGGCGGCCGTTGGGATTCAGCGTAGGACGCACGCGGAAGCGCGTCAATGTGACCGATCCGAGAACGCGGATTTCACATCACGAAATTAAGTTTCCAGAAACTATGGCGCTGATCACAGGTCCGGTGCTAATCTCGATCTTGCCAAAGGCGGGCACCCGGACTCCGGGAAGCTATCTACCAGGCGAACCTTCAAAAGCACATGCTGAAGCCTGGTAGCCGTATCACTGGCGCGTCCCCGTCGGGTTACTGGGCTTCCTTGCCACTAAGGAAGTCGCAAAAATGAGTACAACCGTCACGGCCGAACATTTTCTGGCCGCATCCATAAAACTGGCAACAGCCAACGTCCTGAACAGCGGCGGCCCGTTCGGCGCCGTCATCGTCACCGCGGACGGACAAGCCTTCGAGGGCGTCAACCGCGTCACCGCCACGAACGACCCCACGGCCCACGCCGAGGTCACCGCCATCCGCAATGCCTGCCGCGAACTCGGCACGTTCGATCTCAGCGGAGCCACCCTCTTCACCAGCTGCGAGCCCTGCCCCATGTGCCTGGCCTCGGCCCTGTGGGCACGGATCGGCAACGTGGTCTTCGCCGCCGACCGGCACGACGCCGCCTCCGTGGGCTTCGACGACGCGGTCTTCTACGAGTTCTTCGAGAACGAGGACCGGGATGCACTGATGCCGGTCACCAAGCTGGAACTGGGCGACCCCCAGGCGCCCGCCATCCTGGAACCGTTCAACACCTGGAACACGCTCGATTCCAGGATTGACTACTAGGATCCGGTGACTGACATGACAATCCTGGACCCCGCAGAAATGCGAACCGCAGCTGAAAAGCAGGCTGCGCCCGAAGGCGCAGAGCACACGGCGGCACCCCGGCCCCCGGCGTCGAAATCCTTCCTGGATAGCTTCTTCCAGATCACCAAGCGTGGCTCCACGCTGGCCCGCGAATTCCGCGGCGGCATCGTCACGTTCTTCACGATGGCCTACATCGTGATCCTCAACCCCCTGATCCTGGGCGGCTTCTCGGCCGAGAACGCCCCCACGGACGTCGCAGGCGGCTGGCTCCCGGCAGCGCAGGTGGGGGCCGTTACCGGGCTCACCGCCGGCGTCATGACCATCGTGTTCGGCCTCGTCGCGAACCTGCCGTTCGGGCTCGCCGCCGGCCTGGGCATCAACTCGTTCCTGGCCGTCGCCGTTATCCAGGACGTCACGTGGCCCGAAGCCATGGGCCTGGTGGTCATCAACGGCGTCCTGATTGTCCTCTTCGGCGCCACGGGTGCCCGGACAGCGATCTTCAAGGCAGTCCCCAAGGAACTCAAGGCCGCCATCACCGTTGGCATCGGCCTGTTCATCGCCTTCATCGGCTTTGTGGATTCCGGGTTCGTCCGCGCCACCAAGGGCGGCCCGCCGGTCCAGCTCGGCAATGACGGCTCCATCACCTCCATCCCCACGCTCGTCTTCATCGTCGGGCTGCTGGTCATGGGCATCCTCGTGGCCCGCAAGATCCAAGGTGGCCTCCTGATCGGAATCGTCGCCACCACCGTCCTCGCCGCCGTCGTCGAGGCCGTTATGCATATCGGTCCCGGCAGCGCCGACAACCCCGGCGGCTGGCATCTCAACACGCCGGTGCTCTCCGGCCAGCTGGTGTCCGCCCCGGACTTCAGCCTGGTGGGCCAGTTCGATCTCTTCGGCTCGTTCTCGAGGATCGGCGGTCTGGCGGCCACCATGCTGGTGTTCACCCTCGTGTTCACCAACTTCTTCGACGCCATGGGCACCATGACCGGCCTCGCCAAGAGCGCCGGTGTGGCGCACAAGGACGGCACGTTCCCCAGGCTGAAGTCCGCCTTCATCGTCGAAGGCATGGGCGCAGTGGTGGGCGGCGGAACGTCCGGCTCGTCCAACACCGTCTACATCGATTCCGCGGCCGGCATTGGCGAAGGCGCCCGCACCGGCCTGGCCTCCGTGGTCACCGGCGTGCTGTTCCTGGGCTCGATGTTCTTTACGCCGCTCACGTCCGTGGTACCGCTCGAGGTTGCAGCCTCCGCCCTGGTGGTGGTGGGCGCCATGATGATGGCACAGATCCGCGAGATCAAGTTCAGCAGGTTCTCGATCGCACTCCCGGCCTTCCTGACCATCGTCACCATGCCGCTGACCTACTCGATCGCCAACGGCATCGGCGTCGGATTCATCTCCTTCGCGGTCATCAGTGCGGCATCCGGCCGGGCCAGGAAGGTCCATCCGCTCATGTGGGTGGTCACCGCGGGCTTCATCATCTACTTCGCCCGGGGACCCATTAACGCCCTGATGGGCGCGTAGCCCGAAGCCTCACCGCACGAACAGGCGTCCGCCGTCGTGGTCCTCTTACGAGAAGTACGACGGCGGGCGGCCGCCCGGGGGTGTTGCCCCGCTGTATGAACCTACTGATTGATTTGCCGCGACTCCCTCCGCATCCTCAGGAAAATGAGAACATGGGGGCAAGATCGCGCACTGCTCCGGCCGGGCCATCTGGCCGGGACACCTGGAATAAGGACGTGTTGCCATGCTGGATCTGATGCCTTCACTGGGCAGTTGGCGGCCTGCGGTCTCTGGCCACCGCTGCGCTGTGGCCACGATCGTGGGAACCGGCGGCTCCGTGCCGCGGCCTATGGGGACCTCCATGATGGTCTCCGAACATGGCGAGATTCTGGGCAGCTTGTCCGGAGGCTGCGTTGAGGGCGCCGTTGTGGAGGCGGCACTGGAAGCAATGCGCGACGGCGGTCCGCGCCTTGAGTCTTTTGGCTACAGCGCCGAGGACGCGTTCGCCGTCGGACTCACCTGCGGGGGAGAGCTGGAAGTCCACATCCAGCCGCTCGGGGTTGGTGCGCCCGAACTTTCTGTGTTTGCTGAAACTCAACGCCCTGCGGCCCTGATCCGCCGGCTCGATGCCGGCGGAGGAGTCATGGTGGTCAATGATCCTGTCCGTTTCCGCGCCATGGAATCGGAGGAACTGGCCAAGCTGGTGGGCGACCACCCTTCCACGCTCTTCGCCGCCGCGGCCCAAGTAGAGCCGCTGCTCCAAGGTGGCCGCGCCGGCTTGGTTCGCCTGGCACCGCCCGAGGGATGCATCGACGGCTGGGTCACTACTGAGCGGTTGGCTTTGCCCCCGCAGGCGGAAACGCAGCCCGAGCCCATCACGCTGTTGGTGGAAAGCCGGCTCCCGGCCGCCCGGATGCTGATCTTCGGTGCCAACGACTTTGGCGCCGCCCTGCTCCCGGCCGGACAACTGCTGGGCTACAACGTCACCCTGTGCGACGCCCGGCCGGCGTTCGCCACCCAAGGCCGCTTCGCCGGGGCGGACCAGGTGGTCACTGACTGGCCGCACCGCTACCTCGAAACCGAGGCAGCGGCGGGCCGCGTGGACGGACGAACCGTGGTGTGCGTGCTGACCCATGACCCCAAGTTCGACATCCCGCTGCTGGAGACCGCGCTTGGCCTGGGCCTCGCCTATGTGGGTGCGATGGGTTCCCGCCGCAGCCACCGCCAGCGGATCGACGCGCTGCTCGCGGACGGCACGCCGGCCGAAGCGCTGGGACGGCTGCATTCGCCGATCGGGCTGGATCTGGGGGCCGTGACTCCCGCCGAAGTGGCCGTATCGATCACCGCCGAGATCCTCGCCTCTCGCGGCCGGGCCGGACACAGCCAGGCCACGCTGTCTCCGCTCAGGGCATCCTCGCTCAAGGACGGCAGCGGCCCCATCCACCACCACGAACCCCGCCCCACGCACGAACCACGCACGCACGATCCCCGCCAGGAGGACCCATGGACATGAACACCATCGAGGCCGTCGTCCCCACCACGGACCCCGCCGACTGGCGCGACGGCGATGCCTGGCTGGCCGGCGGCACGGTCCTGTTCTCCTACGGCAGTACTGTTCTGAAGCGGCTTCTGGACCTGGGCCAGGCCGGCTGGCCCGCCGTGGCCGTGAGCGACGCCGGGATTGAACTGGCCGCTACGTGCACCGTCGCGGAGCTCTACGCCCTGCCCGCCGCCGAAGAAGTTGCCGGCAGGGAGTGGCCGGGCCTGGACTTGTTCCGTCCATGCTGCGACTCCTTCGTGGCATCCTTCAAGGTCTGGAACATGTCCACCGTGGGCGGCAACCTGTGCACCTCGCTCCCGGCCGGGCCCATGATTTCGCTCTGCGCAGGACTGGACGCCACCGCCACCATCCTCGGCCCCGGCGGCAGCAGCCGCACGGTCCCGGTGGCCATGTTCATCACCGGGGACGGGCAAAACAGCCTGGCACCCGGCGAGCTCCTGCGCAGCATCCACTTGCCGGCGTCGTCATTGTCGTCCAAGGTGGCCTTCCGGCGGCTCTCGCTCAGCAACCTCGGCCGGTCCGGGGTGCTGCTGATCGGCAGGCGGGAGGCCGACGGCGGCCTGGTCATCACTGTCACCGCCGCCACCAAACGCCCCGTGCAGCTGCGGTTCACCGCCGCCAAGATGCCTGGCCCCGCGGCCCTTGCGGCCGCCGTCGGAAAGGCCATCCCTGCGGAGCTGTACCACGACGACATCCACGGGCTGCCCGAGTGGCGCCAGGACATGACCCTCCGGCTCGCGGAAGAAATCCGGGCGGAACTGCTGGAGGAACGGCTCACGGTGTCGGGCGATTTCTGGGCCGGCCGGCCGCACGCTTTGTCGCCGCAGCCGAGCGCGCAACCCCAAACCACACAGAACCAGCAGCAGAAGGAGGCCTGAGCATGGCAATCGAAATCAACGGCACCGCCACCCCGGCCACCCCCCGCCCCGGCCAGTGCCTGCGGACGTTCCTGCGCGAACAGGGCAACTTCGGCGTCAAGAAGGGCTGCGACGGCGGCGACTGCGGTGCCTGCACCGTCCACGTGGATGGCACCCCCGTGCACAGCTGCATCTACCCGGCCGTCCGCGCCGAGGGCAAGGCAGTCACCACCATCGAAGGGCTCGCGCAGGGCGGTGCGCTGCACCCCGTGCAGGAGCAGTTCCTGGCCGAACAGGGCTTCCAATGCGGCTTCTGCACGGCCGGCATGATGATGACCGCAGCCACCTTCGACGACGAACAGAAGGCCAACCTGCCCCGCAGCCTCAAGGGCAACCTCTGCCGCTGCACCGGCTACCGTTCCATCGCCGACGCCGTGTGCGGGAACCACACGCACGACGGCGGCGCGCCAGGTAGCGCGGTCCGTCCGGCTTCCGCAGCCGGGACCACGGCGGCCGGCACCACCGCCGCGAGCAACACCGCCGCCGGCACCACGGCGTCCCGGGCCGGGCAGCTTGGCGACAACGTGCCCGCCCCGGCGGGCCTCGCCGTCGTCACCGGCACTGCCCGCTACACCCTCGATGTCCCGGCCGAAGAGCTGGAGGGCCTGCTGCACCTGAAGCTGCTCCACTCACCCCACGCCCACGCGCGGATTGTCTCCATCGACAAGACGGCCGCGCTGCAGGTGCCCGGCGTCGTCGCGGTCTTCACGCATGAGGACGCCCCGGCGCAGCACTTCTCCACCGCCCAGCACGAGCTCTACACGGACGATCCCGACGACACCCGCGTGCTGGACGACGTGGTGCGGTTCATCGGCCAGCGGGTCGCCGCGGTCGTGGCCGAATCGGTGGGAGCCGCCGAGGCCGGGGCCCGCGCCCTGCAGGTGGAATACGAGCTGCTGGACACTGTCTTCAGCCCGCAGGTCGCCATGCTCCCCGGTGCCCCGGCCCTGCACGGGGACAAGGACGCCGTGAAGGCCAGGATCTCGCGCCCGCGGCAGAACGTGGTGGCCGAACTGCACTCGGAGCTTGGCAGCGTGGCGGATGGTTTCGCCGCCGCCGACTTCATCCACGAGCACACGTACCGGACCCAGCGCGTCCAGCACGTCGCCATGGAAACGCACGCCGCCATTGCGTGGCTCGACGAGGAAGACCGCCTCGTGGTCCGCACCTCCAGCCAGGTCCCGTTCCTGGCCCGGCGTACGCTGGGCCGGGTGTTCGACCTGCCGGAGGAGCGCATCCGCGTGGTGGCCGGACGCGTGGGCGGCGGCTTCGGCGGCAAGCAGGAAGTGCTCACCGAGGACCTCGTGGCCCTCGCCACGCTCACGCTGCGCCGGCCCGTGCAGGTGGAGTTCACCCGCACGGAGCAGTTCACAGCCACCACCACCCGGCATCCCTTCACCATCAACCTCAGGGCGGGCGCCAGCAAGGACGGGCTCCTCACCGCGCTCCAGCTGGACGTGGTCACCAACACGGGCGCGTACGGCAACCACGCGCCCGGTGTTATGTTCCACGGCTGCGGCGAATCGCTGGCCGTGTACAAGTGCGCCAACAAGAAGGTGGACGCGCACGCGGTCTACACCAACACCGTTCCGGCCGGGGCGTTCCGCGGCTACGGGCTGAGCCAGATGATCTTCGCGATCGAGTCGGCTATTGATGAGCTGGCCGTCGGCATCGGCATGGATCCGCTGGAATTCCGGCGCCGGAACATGGTGCGCGAAGGTGATGACATGCTCTCCACCACGCCCGAACCCGAGGAGGACGTGCACTACGGCAGCTACGGCCTGGACCAGTGCATCTCCCTGGTGCGCGATGCCCTGGACCGTGGCAAGCAGCGCTACCGCGACGCCGGCCTCGATGACCTCGGCCCGGGCTGGGTCACCGGCCAAGGCGCCGCGCTGTCCATGATCGACACCGTCCCGCCCCGCGGCCACTTCGCCCACACCCGCGTGAGCCTGCTTCCGGACGGCACGTTCGCGGCCGACGTCGGGACCGCCGAGTTCGGCAACGGCACCACTACGGTGCACGCGCAGCTCGCCGCGACGGCGCTCTCCACGACGGCGGGCAAGGTTGCCGTCCGGCAGTCCGATACCGACCTCGTGCAGCATGATACCGGCGCGTTCGGCTCGGCCGGCACGGTGGTTGCCGGCAAGGCCACGCTGCTGGCGGCCACCGGGCTCGCCTCCCGGATCATCACCGTCGCGGCGGCGCTGACCGGCGTTCCGGAGACCGAATGCTTGCTCGACGACGGCGGCGTGGACTGCGCCGGGCGGCGGGTTCCGCTGGCGGAAATCCACGACGCCGCACGGCACCAGGGCGTGCAGCTCGCCGTCGAGGGCAACTGGGACGGGACCCCGCGATCGGTGGCGTTCAACGTCCACGGCTTCCGGGTAGCGGTCAACACCGGCACGGGGGAGCTGCGGATCCTGCAGAGCGTGCAGGCAGCCGACGCCGGCGTGGTAGTTAATCCGCGGCAGTGCCGCGGCCAGATCGAAGGAGGAATCGCGCAGGCGCTGGGCGCCGCACTGTATGAGGAGGTCCGCGTGGACGACGCCGGCCGGGTCACCACGGACATCCTGCGGCAGTACCACATCCCGTCCTTCGCGGACGTGCCGCGCAGCGAGGTCTATTTCGCCTCCACCAACGACCAGATGGGCCC
The DNA here is from genome assembly GCF_057840185.1 of Pseudarthrobacter sp. KH_020_B. Classification (NCBI taxonomy): domain Bacteria; kingdom Bacillati; phylum Actinomycetota; class Actinomycetes; order Micrococcales; family Micrococcaceae; genus Pseudarthrobacter; species Pseudarthrobacter sp. KH_020_B. The sequence continues at coordinate 4,065,998 of NZ_CM174506.1, read as the reverse complement.
GCTCGGGGCGAAATCCATGAGCGAAAGCCCGTTCAACCCGGTGGCCCCGGCTCTGGCCAATGCCATCCGAAACGCCACGGGGGTCCGGTTCGCTGAGCTGCCGATCTCGCGGGACAAGATCTACCTGGGTCTGAAGGAAGGAGGTCCGGTCCTCTCCCGCTAAAACCGTTGCTGACCGTTTGTGACCGGCCGTGTTCCGGCGACCCCCTTGACTGATGCGTGATCCAGGTCATACCGTTATTCCACTACTCGATACCCATATTCCGCATTATGGAAATGAAGCAATGGCGCTCCTGCCGGTGGCTTCCGGCAATCCCACTGCGGAACACATGGAAGACATCTTCAAGAAGTGAGATAACGATGCAAACACCACCGTTGACCGACGTCGACTCGGAACCCGAGACAGCAGTTGACCTGGGCAAAGCAGCCCACCCCTCCGTGGGTGTCGACGCGCTGTGCGATGCAGCCAGCGTCGCCTCCGGCCGCACCATCAGCCCCACCCTCTACAACATCGACCTTGCCCCGACGAAGCGGGAAGGTCGCCGCTGGACCGGCTACAGCATTTTCACCCTGTGGGCCAATGACGTCCACAGCCTTGGCAACTACGCCTTTGCCATCGGGCTCTTCGCCCTCGGGCTGGGAGGCTGGCAGATCCTTCTCGCCCTGGGAGTCGGCGCCGTCCTGCTGTTTGCGCTCCTTAGCCTGTCCGGCTTTATGGGCGTCAAGACCGGCGTCCCGTTCCCTGTCATGAGCCGGATCAGCTTCGGCATCAGGGGCGCCCAGATCGCCAGCCTCCTGCGCGGGGCGGTGGCCGTGGCCTGGTTCGGCATCCAGACCTACCTCGCGTCCGTGGTGCTCAGGGTCATGCTTGTGGCCATGGTTCCGTCGCTGCGGGAGCTGGACACCAACTCCATCCTCGGCCTGTCCACGCTGGGCTGGGTTTCGTTTGTGTCCCTCTGGATCGTCCAGCTGGTCATCGTCAGTTTCGGCATGGAGATGATCCGCAAGTATGAGGCCTTCGCCGGCCCCATCATCCTGGTCACCATGGCGGCCATCGCAGTCTGGATCTTCGTCGAAGCCGGTGGCTCCATCGCCTGGGCCGGGGACAACGCCCTCGAAGGCGGCGACATGTGGCGCACCATCTTTGCTGGCGGTGCCCTGTGGGTGGCCATCTACGGAACGTTCGTCCTGAACTTCTGCGACTTCACCCGGTCCGCCGTCTCCAAGCAGGCCGTAGTGCGCGGCAACTTCTGGGGCATCCCCATCAACATGCTCCTCTTCGGCGCAATCGTGGTGGTCATGGCCGGTGGACAGTTCAAGATCAACGGCACAGTTATCCAGAGCCCGTCGGACATCGTCCAGACCATCCCGAACACCCTGTTCCTTGTCCTGGCCTGCCTTGCACTGCTGATCCTGACCATCGCCGTGAACCTGATGGCCAACTTTGTGGCCCCGGTCTATGCCCTGACCAACCTCTTCCCGAAGCACCTGAACTTCCGCAAGGCGGCCTGGGTCAGCGGCACCATCGGCCTGATCATACTGCCGTGGAACCTGTACAACAACCCGCTGGTGATCGTGTACTTCCTGGGCGGACTTGGTGCACTGCTCGGCCCGCTGTTCGGCGTGGTGATGGCCGACTACTGGCTGCTGCGCCGCGGCAAGGTTAATGTCCTTGAGCTCTACTCCGAGGACCCGGCAGGTGCCTACTACTACAAAAAGGGTTACAACCCCCGGGCCATAATCGCCATGGTGCCTGCTGCGGCCATTGCACTCCTGATCGCCTTTGTTCCGGCACTGGAATCGGCCGCCCCGTTCGCGTGGTTCGTCGCGGCCGGCATCGCCGCGGTGGTCTACTACGTCATCTCGGACCGCAGGCAGCGGCTCGACGACGTCGACGGCGAGTCAATCGCCGTCGCCAGCACCCACTGATCCCACCGTCAAAAAACCCGTCCTGAAAGAGGAAAGCACCATGCGCATCCTGGTGGCCAACGTCAACACCACGCAGTCCATGACAGATTCCATCGCCGCGCAGGCACGGCAGGCGGCGCTTCCCGATACGGAGATCGTGGGCATCACTCCACGCTTCGGCGCGGACTCCTGCGAGGGAAACTTCGAGAGTTACCTCGCGGCGATCGCCGTCATGGACGCCGTGGTCAACTACCCGGAGCCGTTCGACGCCGTCATCCAGGCCGGCTACGGCGAGCACGGCCGCGAAGGGCTCCAGGAACTCCTGGACGTTCCGGTGGTGGACATCACCGAGGCGGCCGCGAGCACCGCGATGTTCCTGGGGCACAAGTACTCCGTGGTCACCACCCTGGACCGGGCGGTGCCGCTGATCGAGGACCGGCTGAAGCTGGCCGGCCTCGACGCGCGGTGTGCGTCGGTGCGGGCCAGCGGCATGGCCGTCCTGGAACTGGAGGAGGAGCCGGAGCGGGCGGTGGAAGCCATCATCGAACAGGCGCTGTTGGCCGTGCGCGAAGACAAGGCGGAAGTCATTGTCCTCGGGTGCGGCGGCATGGCCGGTCTGGACGAGGAGATCCGCAGGCGTGCGGGCGTCCCCGTGGTGGACGGTGTGGCGGCTGCCGTCACCATTGCCGAATCGCTGGTCCGGCTGCGGCTGAGCACCTCAAAAGTCAGGACCTATGCCACGCCGCGGCCCAAGAAAGTCATAGGCTGGCCCATAACGGCGGCGGAAGTGCCCGCTGCACCTTAGCCCGGCCATCAACACCAGGAGCGACCCCATGACTGCAACCCACCGGCCCGCACATCCCCACCGGCCGGGACCGGTCGCCGTCGTGACGGGTGCGGGCTCCGGGATTGGCAGGGCGGTGGCGCGGCTGATGTTGGCCGACGGGTACCGCGTGGTGTTGGCCGGCCGCCGAGAGGCTCCACTGCTGGAGTCCGCGGCCGGCCACCGCCAGGCGTTGACGGTGACCTGCGACGTGACCGTGCCCGACGACGTCGAGCGCCTTTTCGCCGCAGCCCTCGGGGCGTGGGGGAGGGTTGACGTCCTGTTCAACAACGCCGGCGTGTTCGGCCCGGCCGCGTCGGTGGATGAAATCAGCGTGGCTGACTGGGACGCGGTGGTGGCGGTGAACCTCACCGGCTCCCTGCTGTGCGCCGCCGCGGCCGTGCGGGCCATGAAATCCCAGGATCCGCAGGGTGGCCGCATCATCAACAACGGATCCATTGCGGCCCATTCGCCGCGGCCGCGGACGGTGGCCTACACGGTCACCAAGCACGCCATGACGGGTCTGACCAAAAGCATCGAGCTGGACGGCAGGGACTTCGGCATCACATGCGGCCAGATCGACATCGGCAACACAGCCACGGACATCATGTCCACCATCGGTGTGGACTCCGGTGCCCTGCAGGCTGACGGCAGTCGCAGGGTGGAGCCCACGTTCCCGGTGCAGGACGCCGCGCGCGCCGTGCTCCTGATGGCAGGCATGCCGCCGTCGGCCAGTGTGGGCTCGGTGGTCATCACGGCCGCCGGGATGCCGTTCATCGGCAGGGGCTGACAAAAGAAGAATCCACACCTTTCCGTTACGGAAGCGGACGTCCGCCCGGGGTTTCCCCGGGCGGGCGTCCGTTTCGGTGGCGGATTTCTTCTGCCCGAAGGATCTCCATGATTCCACATTGTGAAAAATCATTTCCCCCTTGCGGAATCGTGTGACCGGGGTTACTTTGGAATCAGACCCCGATGTCCGGGGCTGTTCCCTATTGATAGGTACAGATCAATGTAGATCCCAGATTCCGCGGCGCTGAAGGCGAGTTCGGCCCCGCAGAAGAAGAAGCCCCTGTATAGGTTGCTCTTCTTCCAAATTCTGATCGCCGTCGTGGCAGGTGTTCTTATCGGACATTTCTGGCCGAACCTTGGCTCGCAGCTAAGGCCGCTCGGTGATGGTTTTATCCAGCTCATCAAAATGATCATCGCGCCGCTGATTTTCCTGGTGATCGTCACCGGCATTTCGGCCGTAGGCGACGTCAAGGCGGTCGGAAGGGTCGGGGTCAAAGCCCTTCTCTACTTCACCGCGGCCACGCTCTTCGCGCTGGTCTTCGGCCTGATCGTAGGCAACATCGTTCAGCCCGGTGCCGGGCTGAACATTGATCCCAACACACTCTCCCAGGAAGCGCTGGCCGCCAAGACCGGCAATGCCGCGCCCAAGGACGCCGCGGCCTTCATCCTGGACGTCATCCCCACCAGCGTCATCGGCGCCTTCGCGAGCAACAGCCTCCTGCAGGTTCTGTTCTTCTCGGTGTTCTTCGGCGCGGCAATCGTCGTCATCGGACGCGAGCGCTGCATGCCGGTCGTCAGCCTCATGGAGACGGTCCTGGAGCTCATCTTCAAGATCATGTCCTGGGTCATGAAGGTTGCACCGATCGGTGCTTTCGGTGCCATGGCCTTCATCATCGGCCAGTACGGGCTCGACACGCTCAGCACGTACGCGCTGCTCATTGCCGCCTGCTATGGCGCGGCCATCGTCTTCATCGGCCTGCTGTTCCTCGTGGCCTGGGGCTTTGCCCGCGTCCCGCTCTGGCACTTCCTGAAGTACACCCGCGAGGAGTTCCTGCTTGCACTCGGCACCGCCTCCACCGAGGCTGTGATGCCGCGCATCATGACCAAGCTGACCAATGCCGGCTGCTCACGCGCCACCACGGGCCTGGTAGTGCCCACCGGCTATTCGTTCAACCTCGACGGCGCCGCGATCTACCTTTCGATCTCCCTGCTCTTCCTGGCACAGGCCTTCGGCCACAACCTGGACCTCGGCCAGCAGCTGGCCGCGCTCGGCGTCCTGCTGCTGACCTCCAAGGGCATGGCCGGCGTCCCCGGTTCATCGTTCCTGGCTCTCTCCGCCACCGCTGCGGCATTGGGGATCTTCCCGGTTGCCGGCGTGGCCCTGCTGCTCGGTGCCGACCGCCTCATGGACTCCATGCGGGTGGTGGTCAACCTCCTGGGCAACTGCGTCGCCACGTTCGTGGTCTCCAAATGGGATGGCCAGTTCGACCGGAGCGTTATGGTCAGGGCGTTCAAGGACGAAATCACCAACCACGATTCCGCCGTCATGCTTGGCGTCGAGGAAGAGTTCGAAGACCAGGAGCTGGAGCGGATCAGCGGCGGCCAGGCGCCGTCCCCCAAGTTCCGGGGCGGGCCGAACCCGGACGAGATCCGCGAGTTCCACATGAGGCGGCCCACCCACGCCGCTGCCGGGCCTGACGGTTCGTCCGACGCGGGTGGCGGGAAGTAGCTTCCGGATCCCGGCTGATCACAGTCCGCAACGCAAGGAACCCTGCCCCTGATTGGGGCGGGGTTCCTTGTGTCTGGAATGCATCACGGAGGCTGCCGATCACGTAGCGCCCATTCAACTTCGGAGTGTCGAACCGCGCCTGAGCTGGGGATTCGGCAAGGATTGGGGTTATGACCAAGAGAACTCTGCTTATCGGGGGACGCTTTTTCTTTGGCCTTTTGACGTTGGTGGCGGTGGGAACACAGCTGACAGTTCACTTGGGCATGGGCTATGACGTCTGGAACTTCTTCAGCTACTTCACCAATCTGTCTAACATCTTCGCGGCGTTGGTGCTCCTCATCAGCGGCTACAGGGTGCTGATCCGCAAACGCCCCAGCGAAATCGACGACGTCACGCGCGGCACGGCAACCATCGCCATGGCCGTGGTGGGACTCGTGTTCGGCGCTTTACTGGCCGGCGAAGATCTCGGCTCGCTGCTGCCGTGGGTCAACGTCGTGGTGCACTACCTGATCCCGGTGGTCATGGTGGTGGACTGGCTCTTCCAACCGCCGCGGGCCACGCTCACGGTCAAGCACATCTGGTACTGGCTGCTCTACCCCGTCGGCTACCTGGTCTACAGCCTGGTCCGCGGGGCCTTGGTGAACTGGTACCCGTACTGGTTCGTCGACCCCGCACGGGCAGGTGGCTGGGGCGGGGTGGTGGTGTTTTCCCTCGCCATTTCCGTCGGCTTCCTAGTAGTGAGCCTGGCGATGCTGTGGCTAGGCAACAAGCTCAAGCGGCAGGTGGATTACTAAGCCGTGATTCACCGATCCGCCACGCCCTCCACGAGCGCGGCCATTTTGTCGAGGCACTGCTCAAGGCCGCTTTGCGACATGTCCCGTGCCTCCTGGGTACCGTACCCGCGCTCGGTCATGTGTAGCATCGTGCGCCCGTCGCCGAGGTCGGTCAGCACGACCTCGTGTTCACCGTCGGAGGGAACGCCGTCGGCGGGAATGCCCGCCTCTGTCGGCGTGATGCGGTTGCCATCGGCATCAGCGAAGTTGAACACATAGCGGATGTGACGCAATGGTTCCAACTCGGTGATATTCCATGTGCTGTGCTGCTCGAACCCGCCCCACTCCACGGGCGCGCGCATCGTCACGAGGATTCGGCCGCCGGGTCGAACGTCGGCGTCCGCGCGCGGGCATGTGAAACCTGTTGGTCCCCACCACTGGCGCAGGTCGCCGGGCTCCGTCCACGCGGCCCAGACCCGGCTCAGCGGAGCGTTGAACTCTCTGACCACATCGACGTCATAGGTGTCGGACATGCGAATCCCCTTCAGTTGCGATAGCCGGCGAAGATGGATGGTAGCGACGAATCGCCCACTGCGTCAAGAGATCGGACGCGCACGAAGCACACCACGGTTCATGGCTCACTCGCGCGGTATCGACCGCCTCGGAGAGCCGGCTCCGGGCGTCAGTCACAGTCATCTCGCTCATTAGTCAGTGAGGTGCAGCTGGTCCGGGAAGTCGAGGTCTTCGCCGCCGGAGAGGTCGCTGCAGTCCACGAGGTCGATCAGTTCCGGGTGGGCCTGAAGGAAATAGCGTGCCCCGGCGTCGCCCGTGGCCGTTTCCGCGGCCTCAACGCGGAGGCTGGAATCCAGGAGCAGCGGATGTCCCCGCTTGAGTTTTCCGTCGTTGCCACGGTAGGCGGCCGCGGTGACCCGGCCAAGCCGGTGGGATGCAAGCAACCGGGCGACAGTTTCGACGGTCAGGCCGGGCTGGTCCACGAGCGCGATGAGCGTATGGTCCCCCGGCGCTGCTGCCGCGACTCCCGCGCGGAACGAGCTTCCCATTCCGCTGGCCCAGTCCGGGTTGTCGATGACCCGGTGCCGGCTGAGATCGGTGGCGGCGCGGACCGTCACCGCGTCCGCGCCGAGCACTGTCACGACTTCCCGGCAGCCGCCTGCGAGCAGCACGTCTGCCAGGACTTCAACGAGCGTGCGGCCCTGGAACGGGAGCAACGCCTTGGGCCCGAGCCCCAGCCGCGTCCCGGCACCGGCGGCAAGCAGCACCGCCGTTGTGCCTTGTTTGTCCACGTCAGCCATCGCCCCAGCCTATCCAGCCGCATGACAGATGACGGCAGTGTTCCGGGGGAACACTGCCGTCAACTGTTGTATCGATGAAGGGGTCAGGCGTCGCCTCCGGCGCCGCCGGTGGTCCCGGCATTGACGTCCAGGAGCTTGTAGCGGTCCAGCGCGTAGGCGGGCACGCCGCCGTCCACCTCGCCTCGTGAGGCCAGCAGCTGCAGGGTCTTCACCACAATCGAGTGGGTGTCGTTCTTGAAGAAGCGGCGCGCTGCTGCGCGGGTGTCGGAGAATCCGAAGCCATCCGCACCGAGCGTGGCGAACTGGTGCGGAAGGAACTGGCGGATCTGGTCCGGCACGGCCTTCATGTAGTCGGTGACCGCAACGATCGGACCGGCTGCGCCGGCGAGCTGCTGGGTGACAAACGGTAGGCGGGCCGGCTGGCCCGGGTTCAGGAACGCTTCTTCCTCGGCGGCGAGCCCGTCGCGGCGCAGTTCGTTCCAGGACGTGACGGACCAGACGTCGGCGGAGACACCCCAGTCCTCGGCGAGGATCCGCTGGGCATCCAGGGCCCAAGGGACGGAAACGCCTGAGGCCAGGATCTGGCTCTTGGGCCCTTCAAGCTCTGACGCCGACACCCGGTAAATGCCCTTCAGCACACCGTTGACGTCGAGGTTCTCAGGCTCGGCCGGCTGGGAGATGGGCTCGTTGTAGACCGTGAGGTAGTACATGAGGTTCCGGTCAGCCGAATCGGGCCCGTACATCCGCTCGATGCCGTCCCTGATGATGTGGCCCATCTCGTACCCGTAGGCGGGGTCGTAGGTGAGGACCGCCGGGTTGGTGGAGGCGAGGAGCGGGGAGTGGCCGTCGGCGTGCTGGAGGCCTTCGCCGGTCAGGGTGGTCCGTCCTGCGGTGGCGCCGATGATGAAGCCGCGGGTCATCTGGTCCGCGGCGGCCCAGAAGGCGTCGCCGGTGCGCTGGAACCCGAACATGGAGTAGAACACGTAGATCGGGATCAGCGGTTCGCCGTGCGTGGCGTAGGCGGTTCCGGCGGCCGTGAAAGCGGCCACGGCCCCGGCTTCGTTGATGCCGGGGTGGATCAGCTGGCCCTGGGCCGATTCCTTGTAGGCCAGGACCAGGTCCCGGTCCACGGAGAGGTAGGCCTGGCCGTCCGGGTTGTAGATCTTGGCCGTGGGGAAGAATGCATCCATGCCGAAGGTCCGGGACTCATCCGGAACGATGGGAACAATGCGGTGTCCGAACTTCTTGTCCCGGAGCAGGTCCTTGAGCAGGCGCACGAAGGTCATGGTGGTGGCGGCCTGCTGCTTGCCGGACCCGCGCTTGGCAACCTCGTAGGTTTTGGCGTCCGGCAGTTCCACCGGCGCGTGGTCCGGCCGGCGTTCGGGGACGAAGCCGCCCAGGGCGCGGCGGCGTTCCATGAGGTACTGGATCTCGGGGGAGTCCATGCCGGGGTGGTAGTACGGGGGCCGGTAGAGGTCCGCATCGAGTTGTTCGTCCGTGATGGGGATGCGGAGGTGGTCGCGGAACTTCTTCAGGTCATCGAGGGTGAGCTTTTTCATCTGGTGGGTCGCGTTGCGGCCCTCGAAGTGGGGTCCGAGTCCGTAGCCCTTGACCGTTTTGGCCAGGATCACGGTGGGTTTGCCCTTGAACTCGGTGGCTGCCTTGTAGGCGGCGTAGACCTTGTTGTAGTCGTGGCCGCCGCGCTTGAGGTTCCAGATCTGGTCATCGTTCAGGTCCGCGACCATGTCCTTGGTCTGCGGGGTCTTGCCGAAGAAGTGCTCGCGGACGAACCCGCCGGATTCTGCCTTGTAGGTCTGGTAGTCACCGTCCGGGGTCTCGTTCATGATTTTCACGAGCGAGCCGTCGGTGTCCTGGGTGAGCAGGTCATCCCACTCCCGGCCCCAGACGACCTTGATGACGTTCCAGCCCGCGCCGCGGAAGAACGCCTCGAGTTCCTGCATGATCTTGCCGTTGCCGCGGACGGGTCCGTCGAGGCGCTGGAGGTTGCAGTTGATGACGAAGTTCAGGTTGTCGAGCTTGTCGTTCGCGGCGAGCTGGAGCAGGCCGCGGGACTCGGGCTCGTCCATTTCGCCGTCGCCCAGGAACGCCCAGACCTGCTGGTCGCTGGTGTCTTTCAGGCCGCGGTTGTGCAGGTACCGGTTGGACTGGGCCTGGTAGATCGCGTTCATCGGGCCGATGCCCATCGAGACCGTGGGGAATTCCCAGAACTTGGGCATGAGGCGCGGGTGCGGGTAGGAGGAGAGCGCGTGGCCTTCCTTGGACTTTTCCTGCCGGAACCCGTCCAGGTCCTCCTCGCCGAGCCGGCCTTCCATAAAGGCGCGGGCGTACATGCCGGGGGAGGCGTGGCCCTGGAAGAAGACCTGGTCACCGCCGCCGGGGTGGTCCTTGCCGCGGAAGAAGTGGTTGAAGCCCACCTCGTACAGGGTGGCGGCACCGGCATAGGTGGAGATGTGCCCGCCCACGCCGATATCGGCCCGCTGCGCCCGGTGCACCATGATGGCCGCGTTCCAGCGCATGTACGCCCGGTACTTCTGCTCGATCTCTTCGTCCCCCGGGAACGCCGTCTCCTGGTCCACCGGGATGGTGTTCACGTAGTCCGTGGTGGTCACCATCGGCACGCCCACGCTCTGCGCGCCGGCACGCTGCAGCAGGCTCCGCATGATGTATTGGGCACGTTCCGTGCCCTGTTCCTGAATCAGGCTATCCAGGGACTCCAGCCATTCGGCGGTCTCTTCCGGATCACGATCAGGCAGCTGGTTTGTCAACCCGCTGAGGATATGGGAGGTCTCTTCTCCTGCAGCCACGTCCAGCCTCTTTTCATCGTTGAATAGTTGGGCTCAAGTTTTCATTGTGTGAGAAAACTTTATTGCATCTCGAGATTATCTGAGCCGCGATCCGCGCGTCAAGGCGGGCGGACGGTCACAATCGGCTGAGGAGCCTGCCCCAGCGCGGGTCCAGCCCTGGTACGCCCGCCATCTTGAGGCAGTGCCACAGGGTGACGGCCACCGAATCCAGCACCGGTACGCCGGTGCGGGCCTCGATCTCGGCCGCGATGTTGGCGCCGTACAGGTTGGTGCACAGGTAGACCAGAGCATCCGGATTCGAGGCTGCGAGTTCCAGCGAGCCCGGCAGCATCTCGGCATCGGTGACCGAGGCGAAGGACTCGTTGTCGCTCAGGTCCAGGTGCCGGTGGTCGATGGTCTTGATGCCGGCCTGCGCGTAGGACCCGATCACGGCCTCGTTGACGTCCTCGGTGTATGGAGTGAAGAGCCCGATGCGTTCGGTGCCGAAGGACTTGAACGCCTCCATGTACGCAAGGGTGGACGTGGTGGCCGGGATGCCCGTGGCGTCCGTGATTCCCTGCACGAGCCGGCGGTCATGGTCGGCGCCGAGCCAGGATCCGGAGGTGCCGTTCCAGGCGATGACGTCCACGTCCGACGTTGCGAGCAGTTCTGCGGCGGCGTGCATCCCGGCGGCGTCGAACTGCTTGTCCGAGGAATCATCCAGCGCGATGCGGGTGACATTGATGCGGGTGAAGTGCAGCGTGACGTCTCGGCGGTCACCCAGGATGCGGTAGCTCTGAGGCTCCAGGCACGTGTTGGAGGACGGCACGATCATGCCGATGCGGATGGGGCGGTTGGCGGAAGGCATGGGGCTCCTAGGCAGAAATCGTGACGGTGGCGGGCGCTGCGGGTGTCAGCGGGGACAGGGCATCGCGGTGTTCGGTGAAGCCGTTGCGGGCCACGAAGCGGCCCACGGGGCCGGGATCCTGGAACCCGGCGTCGTCCACCACCACGTGCCCGGCGGAGACGACGACGGCGGGCCAGCCGGTCAGCGTCTTCCCTTCGAACGGCGAGAAGTCAGTGCCCATGTGCAGTGCACCGCCGTCGACGACGCGCTCCGTAGCGGGATCGAAGACGACCAGATCGGCGTCGAACCCTTCCACGATGGCGCCCTTGCGCGGCAGGGCATTGATCCGGGCCGGACCCGCGGAGAAGACCTCTACGAAGTCCTCCACAAAGCCGCCGGCCGAGGCCAGCGCCGTGAAGGTCACCGGCATGCGGGTCTCGACGCCGGGCAGGCCGTGCGGCATGAAGCGGACGTCGTCCGTGCGCTCGCGTTTCTGCGAGAGGTCGTAGCAGGAGTGGTCCGAGGCTACGGTGTGGATGGCCCCGGCTGCGAGGCGTTCCTTGAGGGCGGCCACGGTTTCGGCGCTGCGCATGGGCGGGCAGCAGGCGTACCACTCGGGGAACGTGCTGCCGTAGACGGTGTCATCCAGGCTCAGGTAGTGCGGGCAGGTCTCGGAGTAGGCTTCCTGGCCGCGGCTGCGGGCCTCGGTGACCAGGTCCACGGCTCCGGGAGTCGACTGGTGCACGAAGTAGACCGGCGCCCCGGTGTATTCGGCCATGGCGAGGGTTTCCTTGACAGAGATTTCCTCCGCCAGCTCGGGGCGCGTCCGGTGCAGGTGCTCGATGGCGATGCGTCCGTCCGCGGCGTGCTGCTCGGTGCAGTCGGCAATGATGGGGTCGTGCTCGGCATGGATGTAGGTGAGGCCGTCCAGGCGGACCATTTCGCGCATGACCTTGAGGATGGTGTCGCCGTCGGCCATGGTGGAGCCGCGGTTGGTGGTGTACATCTTCACGGAGCGCACACCCTCCGCGGCGAGCTGCTCCAGCTGCCACGGCACGGTCTCGTCCCAGCTGACCACGGAGCCGTGCAGCGCCACGTCGCAGCGCGATTCGGCGGCCAGCGCTTTCTTGGAAAGCACGGCGTCGAGCGGGGTTTCCTGGGCATCGCGCGGGATGCCGAAATCGATGATGGTGGTGGTGCCGCCCCACAGCGCTGCCGTGGAAGTGGTGCGGTAGTCGTCCAGCGTGCGGAAGCGGCCGGTCACCTGGGCCACGTGGCAGTGGCCGTCCACGCCGCCGGGAATCACCAGCTGGCCGCTTGCGTCCACGGTGCGTGTTGCTGCGGGCACGGGCTCGGAGGCGTCGAGCAGCTGCACGATGCGGCCGTCCCGGACCACAATATGGGCCTGTTGGCGGCCGAAGCTGTTGACCACGGTGCCGTGGGCGATGACGAGATCTGGGGTGTGGGACATCGTTGTCCTCCTACTTCTGGGTGGCGGGCTGGGCGGCCGAGGCAACGGCGGCGTTCGACCGGGCGGCGGCGTTCTGCGCGGCGGCCAGGGCGGCGTCGAGGTTTTCGGACAGTCCGCTGCGGCGCTTGACGGGCGGCGGAGCAAAGGCGCCCTGCCGGTGGAAGCCGGACTGCAGGGCAACCACGGCTTCGGTCATCCGGATGCCGGCGGAGATGCCGTCCACCACGGGAACGGGGATCTGTCCCTTAAGGTCGCGGGCGAGCCCGGCGAGCGGGGCACCTGCCAGGATCACGACGTCGGCCCCGTCCTCCGCGACAGCCTGCCGGCTGAGTGCCAGGAGCGTGTCCCTGAAGTCGGTCTGGACGGAGCCGATCGAGTTGAGGCTCTGGTTGATGGAACGGATCGAGGCCAAGCGGCCGCCGAGCCCGAAGTGCTCAACGCAGTCCCGGTACCAGGCGGTGATGCGGTCCGAGATGGCGATGATGGAGAAGCGCTGGCCCTGGAGGGCGGCTGCGCAGAGGGCGGCCTCGGTGATGCCGATGACCGGCACATCCACCAGTTCCTTGAGGGCCGGCATGCCGGGATCGCCGAACGCCGCCACCACGACGCCATCCACCTGGCCGTGATACTCGGCGATGATTTCGGCGACGGCGCCGGCGGCGATGAGGGATTCGAAGCGGGTTTCGATGTACTCGACCCCGTGCCCGGCGGTCCGCACGAGCAGCTCGGTGTCCGGCCCGGCCGAACGCACGGCCTCGGCTTCGATCAGCGCCGTGACGTCGGCACTGGTGTTGGGGTTGATGACCAGGAGTTTCATGGTTTTTTCCGATGCAGCTTGGGCTCGGCGGCGGTGGAGTCTTCGGGGAACTGCTCGCGGTACTTGCCGATGTGCGACGCCGATTGGGCGGCGGCGCGTTCCGGGTCGCCGCTGGCGATGGCGGCGTACAGGTCGCGGTGTTCCTGGATCAGTTCCGGGAGGTCGCTGACGTGGCGGAAGAGCCAGTGCATGCGGCCCTGAAGGGGTTCCAGCGCTGAGCGGAGAAAGTCGTTGTTGGCGATGCGGGTGATGGCGTCGTGGAATTCGCTGTTGGCGCGGTGGGCTTCCAGGATGGATCCCTTGGCGAGGCAGCGGTCGGCCTCGTCCAGCAGGCCCTGGAGTTGTTCGAGGTCCTGGGCCGTGGCGCGGGCCGCGGCCAGCCGGCAGGCGAGGACCTCAAGGGACTGGCGGACGTCAAAGAGGTCTTCCACATCCTTGGCGCTCAGTCCGCTGACCTCCATGCCGCGGGAAGCTCGGTCCCGGATCAGGCCTTCCTGGCGGAGCATCCGGAGGGCCTCGCGGACGGGAAGGCGCGAGACGTTGAATTCGGCGGCGAGGTCCCGCTCCACCAGCCGGGTGCCGGGCGCATAGTGGCCTTCGAAAATCCTCGTACGGAGCGTGTCACGCACGGTCTCCCGGAGGGGGCGGTCCGTGTTGTTCGTGTCTTCTGCGATAAGCAATTCTGGCTCCATTCGTGGTTCTTTCAGGCAGTGCGCCCGGCGTTCCCGGCCGGTGTCCGGCCTTTCGGCGGTACAGGCCGTCGGGCCGGCCCGGTCAGGCGAGTTAGACCGGGAGGCGCTTGTTGTAGTTCAGTGTCAGCACGGAGACGCCCATGATGACCGCGGATCCTACAAAGTACAGCAGTGCCCAGGTGTAGGAGCCAGTGGCCCCGACAATCAGGCCTACCACAATCGGGGTGACGAAGCCCGCGATGTTGCCGCTGAAGTTCATGGCGCCGCCCAGGACGCCGGCATTGGTCCGGCCGCCCAGGATGGAGGGGATGCTCCAGAAGAGGCCCACCCAGCGGAGGAAGAACATGACCACGGACAGCAGGACTACCGCCGTCGTCGAATCCGCCACGATGGTGACGCCTACCAGGCCGCCGATGACCACAACGCTGGAGATGCCCAGCAGGGTACGCATGACCAAGTTGGCCGAGGCGCCGGAGTTGCGCCACTTGTCGGCGATGTGGCCGCCCAGGATTTCACCGACGAAGCCGGCTCCGAAGATCACGAAGGTGGACCAGCCGATGGTCTTCAGGTCGAAGCCCTTGGCCTGGGCGAGGTAGAGCGGGCCCCAGGTGAGCAGGCCGTAGAACACGCCGTTGAAGCCCAGCCAGCCGAAGCACATGGCCCAGAAGGAACGGAACTTCAGGTACGGGAGCAGGGCGCGCTTGCCCGAGGCACCTTCCTTCGCGGCTTCGGCATCTTCCCCGGCGTGCGAGGCCTCAATGTATTCGGCCTCGGCGGCGTTGACGCCGCGGTGCTGGCGAGGGTTGTCCCGGATGTACCACCAGACGGCCAGACCCATGAGGACCGTTGCGGCGCCGGCGATGATGAACGCGAGGCGCCAGCTGCCGGTGGAGGCGATCAGGCCGGCAATGATGATGCCGCCCAGGCCGGCACCCAGGGGCGCGCCGGCGTCCAGGATGGTGGCGCCGCGGCCGCGTTCCGACTTGTGCATCCAGATGGCGTTGAGTTTGCCGCCGGCCGGCATCACGCCGGCTTCGGTGACGCCGATGCCGAGCCGGGCGATGAACATACTCAGGAAGCCGCCGGCCAGGCCGGATGCGGCGGTTGCCGCACCCCAGCCCACGCAGGAGGCCGTCATGACCTTGCGCGGACCGAACTTGTCGATCAGCCAGCCGACCGGGATCTGCATGAGCGCGTAGGTCCAGAAGAAGGCCGAAAGCAGGAGGCCCACGAGCTCGGGGGCGAGATTGAATTCCTTCTGGATGATGGGCAGGGCCACCGAAATGGAGCCCCTGTCGATGTAGTTGACGGCGACGAGGACCAGCAGGAGCAGGAACATTTTCCAGCGGACGTTGGTGCGGCGTTGCACGCCGTCCTTGCCGGTTTGGGCGTCGGGGAGCGGTACAGCGGTTTCAGTATTTTGATGAGACACAACTTCTCCTTTGCAGAGAGGAAGATTGCAGACGGGGAAAGACCTGGGTGTTCGCGGGGCAGGACGCCGGCTGGTGGGGCGTCCTGAATCCAATCCGGAAGCCGCGAAATGAACTGCGGCTCGGGATCCGTATCGCGATCTTTTGGGATCCCATGTTGGGATCCCAAAATTCAGAATAGGAGTGACCCATGACACTGTCAAGGAATTTCTTCCGTTGTGGCCCACCCGGGCCAAATAACCGATTGTGACTGCTGCCAGCGTTCCGGCGGGCGCGCGAAAGGGCCCGCAGCATCGCCGCGGACCCTCCTGTCATCGCAGTTCCGTCAGGGGCCGGTGGACTCAGCTGCCCCGGTAGGTGGAATAGGCGAACGGGCTCAGCAGGAGCGGCACGTGGTAGTGGGCCTCCGACTCCACCACGCCAAACGTGAGGGTCACCTCCGGGAAGAACGTCTCGGTGCCGCTGGCGGCGTAGTACTTGCCCGTGTCGAATGCCAGGCGGTAGGTCCCCGAGGGTAGCCGGTCCGGTCCCAGCTGTTTGATGCGTCCGTCCGCATCGGTGGCGCCGTCGGCGATCCGGACCCAGCGCTCGCCGTCGAGCACGTGGAGGGTTACGGGGACCTCGGCCGCCGGTTTCCCGGAGCCGGTATCGAGTACATGGGTGGTGACGTGGGAAGTGCTCATCTGCCCATCAGTCCTTCGAGTCGGAGCACTGCGATTTCCCGCAACTGCTGGCCAATGATTGATTGTTCTGCTTCGGGCGTGTGGGTGAGCCTGGTGTTGAGGGCGGCCAGGATCTCCTCGCGGCTGCGGCCGGCGGCGCGGATCAGGAACACCTGCCCGAACTTCTCCTCGTAGGCCCGGTTGCCTTCCGCGAGGGCCTCGGCGATGGCGGCGTCGGCCACGCCCAGTCCGGCCTGTTCCGCCTGGGACAGCTTCGCTTCCGCGCTGTTGCCCTTTGCCTGCTCGCCGATCCGTGGATGGTGGGCGAGGGCTGCTTCGATCTCCGCCGTAGTGAACGGGTTGGCTGCGCCACGGCCCGCCGCCAGGAGCGCGTCGAGACTGGAATAGGGTCGCGCGTCGGCGAGCCCGTCGATCCAGCGTTGGATGTCCAGGCAGGGGCGCAGGAAGCGGGCAGCCTCCGGGCGGCCGGCCGTGTTGAACTGTTCAAGGTGCATGAAGCGGATCCTTGCATTCGATGCTGGCATCCACGGTGTAGGGCTATGCGGATACTTTATTCCGCATCATGGAACTGTTATTTCAGCATATGCAAAAAGTCAACCGTACGCTCAGGCGGGTGTCAACTTCCGGGACACGGCTGGGATAACCCAAACAGAAAGCGGACGACGACGGAGGTCCCGCCGTCGTCCGCGGACGGGTAAAACGGTCAGCTGCTTCGCTGTGGTTACCTCGGTGGTTGCGGCCGCGGGACCGGGATCCTCCGGTCCGTGCCCCGTGGACACGAGGAACTCGTCTTCGAGCACATAGATGGGGAGTTGCGGTGACAGGTATGTGTTGTACCGGGACGGGTAGACCCACTGGCCGTTGATGTCGAAGGCCGGCAGGACGTAGGCGTCCCGGCGGTTGTGGGCTGACGGGAACAGGCCATCGCCCATCCGTTCACCAAACTGTTGCGTTAAATGAGGAAGCGGGCGACGGCGGGAGATCCCGCCGTCGTCCGCTCCGTTTGACGCGTGGCAGTGTCAGCCCTGCATCCGTTGGCGATAGCTCCGGGGCGTTTCGCCGGCGTCGTTGAGGAAATGCCGGTTGAAGTTGGACAGGTTGGAAAACCCGACTTCGTAGCAGATGTCCGAGATGGGTTTGCCGCTGCGTTCGAGCAGCCGCCGTGCATGGGCCAACCGGAGTTTGCGGACCAGATCGCTGAAGTTTTGGCCGGTTGCGCGCTTGAAGTATTTCGAGAACGTCGGCTCGGACATTCCCACCAGGGCTGCCGCCTCGGACATCCTGACGTTGCCGGCGTGGCTGCTGAACACGTACTCCAGGACGATGTCCACCACCGCCGCGGCCTGGCCGTCCAGCTGCGGCCTGAACCATTCGTCCGCAAGGTAGCGCCGGTCCTCCTGCGGTGAATGCGCAAGAATCGCAAACAGTTCGAGTAGGTGCTGCAGGCGCGCCAGCCCGGTGGATGCGCCCATCGCTTCGATGGATGCGGCCGCAGCCAGGGCCGTGCTCCCGAGAAACTCGATCCCGCGTGCGGACTGTTCCAGCAGGGGTTCGATCTCGGCCAGCTCCGGGACAAGGGCCGCGGTCTGCTCCACCCACTTTCCGTCGAACTGGATCAGGGCGTCCCTGCCGGCAATGACCTCGCCGGGCTCGAGGTCGCTGACCCAGTCGTGGGGCAGACCTGATCCCACCAAGGACACGTGCCCGGCCTCGAACGTGCCGATGTGGTCCCCGACAATGAACTTGCCGGTGCCTTTGCGGATGAGGTGGATCTCGTACTCGGGATGGTAGTTCCACCGGGCGGCCGCGGTGGGATAGTCGTGCTGGTGCCACCGGACAGAATGGTTCGGGTCCGGCGGGATGACCTCCCTGCTGGCACGCATGCCCAGCAGCCTTTCGGCGAGCCTGGCCGATGCCCCATCGCTGGGATCTGCAGCGCTCATAGTGGTTTTCCAGACATCCGGGTTCATGAAATATGGACAGCGCCGTTGGCGCCTTCCCACAGTAGCGCCTGCGCCCGGGAGGGCGGTAGGGAAAATTAGTATCAGAAACTGGCATTCAGGGCGCTAGTTGTGCCCTACCCCACACGCCTAAAGTTGAGGAATACCAGCCCGGCACATCGAAATCCCGATGACCGGACCGCCCCAGCCGAGTACGTCGATACCGCAGTCGACGCGAGCCGGCTGTGCACCCCTGAAGAACAAAGGAGTCCTCAATGCGCCCGAAAACGCGCGCTGCCGCGATTGCCGCCGGCGCCCTGTGTGTGGCCCTTAGCGCATCGGCCTGCGCCGGTGCCGGCGGAGCCAATTCCGCAGGAGACCCGAACAGCATCAACGTCCTGATGGTGAACAACCCCCAGATGGAGGACCTGCAGCGGCTCACGGCGGATAATTTCACCAAGGACACCGGCATAAAGGTCAACTACACGATCCTGCCTGAGAACGATGTCCGCGCCAAGATCAGCCAGGAGTTCTCCAGCCAGGCCGGCCAGTACGACGTCGCATCCCTGTCCAACTACGAGATCCCGTTCTACTCCGCGAACAAGTGGCTCGCGCCGCTTGACAGCGTGGCCAACGACGCGGAGTTCGACCAGGACGACATCCTGCCGGCCTACACGGCCTCCCTCACCGGCACGGACGGCAAGCTCTATGGCGAACCGTTTTACGGCGAATCCTCCTTCCTGATGTACCGGAAGGACATCCTGGAGGCCAAGGGCCTGACGATGCCGGAGAAGCCCACGTGGGATGAGGTGGCTGAGATCGCGGCACAGGCGGACGGCGCAGCCCCGGGGATGAAGGGCATCTGCCTCCGCGGCCAGCCGGGCTGGGGCCAGGTCTTCGCGCCGCTGACCACCGTGGTGAACACCTTCGGTGGCACATGGTTCGACAAGGACTGGAACGCGCAGGTCAACTCCCCGGAATTCACTGCCGCTGTTGAGTTCTACACCAAGCTGGTCCGCGAGCACGGTGAAGCAGGCGCCGCCCAGGCCGGCTTCACCGAGTGCCTGAACAACATGAGCCAAAGCAAAGTTGCCATGTGGTACGACGCTACGTCGGCCGCAGGCGCCCTGGAAGCCGAGGGATCCCCGGTGAAGGGGAAGATCGGCTACGCCCAGGCGCCGGTCAAGGAAACCAAGTCCTCCGGCTGGCTGTGGACCTGGTCCTGGGCCGTGCAGGCAGCTTCAAAGAAGCAAGACGCTGCCGGGAAGTTCATCGCCTGGGCCAGCTCGAAGGACTACGAAGAACTCGTGGCATCCAAGCTCGGCTGGGCGAAGGTTCCCTCCGGAAAGCGCATCTCCACCTACGAGAACGCCGACTTCCAGAACGCGGCTCCGTTCTTCAAAGCCGAACGCTTCGCCATCGAGAACGCCGACCCGAAGAACCCCGGCGCGCAGGAACGCCCCGCCGTCGGCATCCAGTTTGTCGGCATCCCCGAGTTCGCTGCCCTGGGCACCAACGTCTCCCAGGGCGTCAGCTCCGCCATCGCGGGCCAGGGCACCGTGGCCGACGCGCTGGCCAAGGGCCAGGAAGCCGCACAAAAAGTCGGCAATAAGTACAAGTAGCAACGACCGAACCGCAGGAGAACACCATGACTACCGCAACGGCGCGCATCTCCCGCCCGGGACGCACTGCAGCCAAACCTTCACGAGACAGCCGGACGCGGGAACGCGCCCTGAACTGGGCACGGCGTGCGCCGCTGCTGCCGGCCCTGATCTTCCTCATAGTCGTCACCCAGCTTCCGTTCGTGGTGACGCTGATCATCTCGTTCCTGAACTGGAACAGCCTTAGCCCTGACAAGACTGCCTTCGCCGGCTTCGAGAACTACGTCACGGTCCTCACGGATCCGGACCTGCGCCAGGCGATCTTCACCACCGTCCTCCTCACCGTCTCCGTGGTCCTTCTTAGCCTGGTCATCGGCCTGGGATTGGCGCTGCTGCTGGACAAGAAATTCATCGGGCGCGGATTGGCGCGGACCCTGCTGATCGCACCGTTTCTCGTGGTGCCCGTGGCAGCTGCGTTGATCTGGAAGCACGCCCTGCTCAACCCCACCTACGGGCTGATCAACGGCATCCTGACCTGGATCTGGTCGCTCTTCGCCAGCAGCACGGCGCCGCAGCTGGACCTGCTGTCCCAGGCACCGATGATGGCCGTCATCGTGTCGCTTGTGTGGCAATGGACCCCCTTCATGATGCTCATCCTGCTCGCAGGCCTGCAGTCCCGGCCCATGGACACGGTGGAAGCTGCCCAGATGGACGGCGCCACACCTTGGGCAATCTTCCGGCACCTCACGCTGCCGCACCTGCGGCAATATCTTGAGCTGGGCGGACTTCTCGGAGCCATCTACATCGTCCAGAACTTCGACGCCGTCTTCACCCTCACCGCAGGCGGACTGGGCACAGCCAACCTGCCCTACGCCATTTACCAGACGTTCTACTTCGCCAATGAATACGGCCTGGCATCAGCCGCCGGCGTCGTGGTGGTCATCGGCACCATCGTCGTGGCCACGTTCGCACTCCGCACAGTCTTTTCACTCTTCAAGAAGGAGGCCGCACGATGAGCACCCTCACTCCCGCCGCACCCCGCAACGCCGCCGCCGGTCCCGCCGCCCTGAACGCCGGTACCCGCAAGCGCGGCAAGTCACGCATGGACCCCACCCGCAACAACACCGCCGCCGGCCTCGCGGCCTGGCTGCTCGCCCTGCTCTTTGCCGCCCCGGTGGCGTGGATGATCCTGACCTCCTTCCACTCCGAAACGGACGCCGCCACCAATCCGCCGTCCCTCGCGGCGAACCTGACGCTGGATGCCTACGCGGAGTTCTTTGGCGCAAGTTCCGGGGTGAGCCCCTGGCCGCCGCTGATCAACTCCGCCACCGCCTCGATCCTGTCGACGGTCATTGTCCTGGTCCTTGCCATCCCGGCGGCGTATGCACTGTCCATCCGGCCGGTGAAGAAGTGGACCGACGTGATGTTCTTCTTCCTCTCCACAAAAATGATGCCGGTGGTGGCGGCGATCCTGCCGCTCTACCTGTTTGCGAGAACCGTCGGAGCCTTGGACAACATCTGGTTCCTGATCCTGATGTACACGTCCATGAACCTCCCTATCGCGGTCTGGATGATGCGGTCGTTCCTCGCAGAAGTCCCGGTGGAAATGCTCGAAGCCGCCCAGATCGACGGCGCCAACCTGTTCCTGACGCTCCGCAAGATCATCGCCCCAGTGGCCATGCCCGGCATCGCGGCGACCGCCCTGATCTGCTTTATCTTCAGCTGGAACGAACTTCTCCTTGCCCGGGTTCTCACCGGGGTGGTGGCAGGAACTGCGCCTGTATTCCTCACCGGCTTCGTCTCCGGCCAGGGACTTTTCCTCGCGAAGGTCTGCGCGGCCGCCGTCGTGATTTCCCTCCCGGTGCTGTTCGCCGGTTTCGCCGCCCAGGACAAGCTCGTCCAGGGCCTCTCCCTGGGCGCCGTGAAATAGCGCCGCAACGTAACCGGCACCCTCTCTTCCGATTTTCTGCAAAGGACAACTTCGATGACAACACCAACAACGCAGTCCCGCACCCACGCAGACCCCGACCTGCCTGCCACCATGCGCGCCGCCGTCCTGAAGCGCCAGGGCGACATGACGATGGAAACGCTGCCCGTTCCGCAGCTCGACGCCGACCAGGTCCTGGTGCAGGTGGCGGCCGTCGGCGTCTGCGGCAGCGACGTCCACTACTACGAGCACGGCCGGATCGGCCCTTACGTGGTGGACCACCCACTGATCCTCGGCCACGAACTCTCCGGCCGGATCGCCGCCGTCGGAAGCGCCGTGGACCCTGCCCGCATCGGCCAGCGCGTGGCCGTCGAACCGCAGCGCCCCTGCCGCACCTGCAAGCAGTGCAAGGCCGGCCGCTACAACCTGTGCCCGGACATCGAGTTCTACGCCACCCCGCCTGTCGACGGCGCCTTCGCCGAATACGTGACCATCCAGTCCGACTTTGCCTATGACATCCCGGACAGTGTCAGCGACGAGGCGGCCGCCCTCATCGAACCGCTCTCCGTGGGACTCTGGGCCTGCGAGCGGGCGGAAATCAAGCCCGGCAGCCGGGTACTGATCGCCGGCGCCGGCCCCATCGGCATCATTGCCGCACAGGCGGCCCGTGCCTTCGGCGCCACGGAAATTTACATCACCGACATCGCCGAGGACCGGCTCGATTTCGCCCTCAAGCACGGGGCAACGCACGCACTGAACGCGAAAACCGACAGTGTGGAAGGGCTCGACGTCGACGCGTTCATCGACGCTTCCGGGGCGCCACAGGCCGTCCGTTCCGGGATCAAGGCCGTTGGACCGGCAGGCAGGGTCATCCTCGTGGGGCTCGGGGCGGACGACGTCGAACTTCCCGTTTCGTTTATCCAGAACCGGGAGATCTGGCTCACCGGCGTCTTCCGCTACACCAACACCTGGCCGCTGGCGATCCAGCTGATCGCCGACGGGAAGGTGGACCTGGACATCCTCGTCACCGGCAAATTCACGCTCGCCGAGTCCGAAGAAGCCCTGAAAGCGGGCAAGCAGCCCGGCCAGCTCAAAGCCGTCGTCTACCCGGGCCGTTGACCATGATCACCGTCATCGGCGAATCGCTCGTGGACATCATCAGTGATCCGCGCCGGGACGCTCCTACCGTGGCGCACCCGGGCGGGAGTCCCCTCAACGTGGCAGTGGGCGCTGCCCGGCTGGGCATGGCAACGATACTCGTGACGCACTATGCCGGCGACCCCTGTGGGGAGATGATCCAAGGACACCTCAACGCCAACGGCGTCACGGCGATCAGAGGCGGCAGTGCCCCGACGTCGACGGCAACCGCAATGCTGGGGCCCGACGGCGCCGCCTCCTACGCGTTCGACATCAGCTGGGATATTAACGGGGCGGCCCTTCCAGCACTGGCAGCCGTGCAGGGTTCCAACCATGTCCACACGGGTTCCATCGCTGCCGTGTTTGCGCCGGGTGACCAGGCCACTTTGGCCCTCCTGGCGGCGGCCCGGGAGCACGCGACAGTCAGTTTCGACCCCAATTGCCGGCCGGTGATCAGCCCGGATGTGGCTGCGGCCCGCGCGCAGGCGGAACGCTTCGTGGGCGCCAGCGACATCGTCAAAGCCAGCGACGAGGACCTCGCCTGGCTGTACCCGCATCGGACCCCGGAGGATAGCCTGGCGGCCTGGCTGGAGCTCGGACCTGCCCTCGGAGCCCTGACTCGCGGCGCGTCCGGTCCGGTCATCTTGACCGGCCAAGGTCGCGTGGAAATGGCAGCCGAACCGGTCACGTTAGCAGACACCGTGGGTGCCGGCGACTCGTTTATGGCCGGCCTCCTCTCCGGTCTGCACCAGCTCGCGGCGCTGGGGGCCGGGGGCCGGCAACGGGTCCAAAGCCTCTCCCACGATGAACTGCACGCGCTCGCCGCCTACGCCAACCGCGCCGCGGCGATCACCTGCTCCCGGCACGGAGCCAACCCGCCCCGGACGGCAGAACTCGGTCCGCTGATTGTTCCGTTGCGGACCTGACGGGCGGTGGTTGAGCTTGTCGAAACCTGGGTTTCGACAAGCTCAACCACCGGGCAGCTGGGAGCTCAACCCCGGTCGCCGTATCCGGGCGCAGGGGCCTTCTCCGGTATCGTGGGTCCATGGTGCGGA
The DNA here is from genome assembly GCF_057840185.1 of Pseudarthrobacter sp. KH_020_B. Lineage (NCBI taxonomy): Bacteria > Bacillati > Actinomycetota > Actinomycetes > Micrococcales > Micrococcaceae > Pseudarthrobacter > Pseudarthrobacter sp. KH_020_B. Next base: position 4,042,259 of record NZ_CM174506.1, on the reverse strand, counting down.
ACCTGGCCGATATCGGCGCTGAAAGCGTATTGCTCGCCGGGGCAGGCCGCGCCATCCTGCTGCAGATCGCGAACCCCGCGGTGGGCCATGGCGTCGCGGAGCACAGTGACTTTATTGCCAGGCCGCTGGACCGCTTCCGTTCCACCGTCACCTACGTCTACGCCGTGGTGTACGGAACCGAGGCCCAGGTCGCGGCCGTCCGCCGCAGCGTGAACCGGGCCCACTCCGCGGTCCGCCGCAAGCCCGACGCCGGCTCCCACGGGTACAGCGCGTTCGATGCCCAGGCGCAATTATGGGTGGTGGCAACCCTGTACGACACCGCCATCACCGTCTATGAAAAGATCTACGGCCCGCTCGATGACGAGACGGCCGACCTTATGTACATCGACTACGCAAGAATCGGCACCGTCCTGCAACTGCCGGCGGACCTGTGGCCGGCCGACCGCGCAGCCTTCAGGACTTACTGGGACGCGCGCGTGCTTGCGCTGGAGCTGGACGCCGTCACCGCCGGCGTCGGCCGTGACCTCCTGTATCCGCCGGGCGGGCCGCTGTGGCTGCGGATGAGCATGCCGCTGATCCGGTTCATCACCGCCGGTCTGCTGCCGGACCACTTGCGGGCCGGCTTCGGCCTGACATGGAGCGACCGCCACAGCCGCCTGTTCGACCGCACCACCCGGTTGTCCGCACTGGTGTATCCACGGCTGCCGCGGCCGGTCCGGCACTTTGTCAAGGACTACTGCCTGGGCCGGCTCCGCACGGCTTAACGCAAGCGGACGACGGCGGGGACCTCCCGCCGTCGTCCGTTTTGCTTGGTAGGCCACACTCGCTGTTCATTGCGCCGAAACCGCAGCGCTGCTGCGCGTTATTCCGTGCCGGGAAGTCTTTTTCACGCACCCGCTTGCGCGCTTCGCGGGCGGAATCACCGCAGAAACCCGAGTTAGGAAAATAACGGGTCCTCCGTCTGTTCGGACGAGTATTTCCAGCAGATCCGCGCCGAGTTCGACACCTTCGAGCACCCGCTGATTTTCACGCCCGGCGACAACGAATGGGTGGACTGCCACCGGACCAACAATGGCGCCTACAACCCGTTGGAGCGCCTGGACAAGCTGCGCGAGGTCTTCTTCAACGAACCTGGCAAGACCCTGGGTGCCACGATGCCCGTCAAGACCCAGGAGAAGCTGGGCCTGCCCGAAGACGTCCGCTTCACGCAGAACCGCGTGGCCTTCTCCGTGGTCAACGTCCAGGGCAGCAACAACTCGCTCCAGCCGTGGACCGGCCTCGGCGAAATTGCTGCAACGCCCGAGCAGCTGGCTGAAGTGGAGCACCGCACGCAGGCCGTCCTGGCGCAGCTGCGCGAGACCTTTAGCGACGCCACGCGTCGCAACGACCGGGCAGTTGTCCTCATGACCCAGGCTGACATGTTCGACCCCGCCCTGCTCGACGCCGCCCTGGCAAACCCGGATATGGTTTCCGGTTTCCGGGAAATCGTCCAGGCCATCGTCGAGGAAACCAACCGCTTTGACGGCCCGGTCTACCTCCTCAACGGTGACAGCCACGTCTACGCCGAGAACCAGCCCCTTGCCGATGGCTCACCGTGGCTGGCGGTTTACGGCCAGGCTCCCGCGGACCACCTGCAGCGCATCACCGTGGACGGGTCCAACAACGCCACCAACTACGTCAGGTTCACGGTGGCCGGAAACGGCGACAAGGGCGCTGACATCCTGTCCTGGGAAAAGGTCGCCTTCAGCGGCTAACACCCAAAGGTGGGCGGACGACGGCGGCACCTCCCGCCGTCGTCCGTCCACCTCCGGAATGATTCCGGAAGATTGAATGTTCAACCAAGTATGGACTTTGGCATCTTCACTTTCGGCGAGCTTTCCCGCAGCATCAGCACCGGCCACGCTCAGTCACCCCAGCAGCGGCTCAGGGAGATTATCGAGCTGGCCAAATTGGCGGACCAGGCGGGCCTGGGCTTCCTGGGCCTGGGCGAGCACCACCGGCGGGACTTCGCCCTGTCCGCGCCTGAAATCGTCCTCGCCGCGATCGCCCGGGAAACCACCAACCTCCGGCTCAGCACCGCCGTCACGGTGCTGTCCACGCGGGACCCGGTGCGGCTGTTCGAGCAGTTCGCCACGCTTGACCTGATCAGCGATGGCCGTGCCGAAATCATCGCCGGCCGCGGGGCGTTCATCGAGTCCTACCCGCTGTTCGGCCACAACACGGAGGAGTACGACGGCCTGTTCGACGAGAAGCTGCGGATGCTCCTGGAGCTGCGGGACAACTCCGTCCTGGACTGGACGGGACACCTGACGCAGAGCATTCCGGGCATGGACATTGCGCCCCGCCCCGTACAGGAAAAGCTCCCCGTCTGGGTGGGCGTGGGCGGGACGCCGGCCAGCTTTGCCCGGGCAGGAAAGCTCGGACTGCCGCTGTTCATCGCACTGTTGTCCGGGCCTCAGCGGTTCCGCCGGCTTGCGGAGCTCTACCGCCACAGCGCCGACGAGGCAGGCCATGATGCCGCAAGCCTGCCCGTCGGCGTGGGCGGGCACTTCTACGCGGCGAGCACATCACAGCAGGCACGGGACACCTTCTATCCGCATTACCGGGCCTACTTTGAGCAGAACATGCCGCGAGCCGTGGACCACTTTCCGCGCTCCACGTTTGACGACTGGGCCGAGCCGGGTGGCGGACTGCTGGTGGGGAGCCCGCAGCAGGTCACCGAGAAGCTCCTCGAAATCCACGAAACCCTGGGGAACAGCCGTTACATGGCCCAGATCGGCCTCGGCGGCCTGCCGTTCGCTGAAACGGCCCGTTCCATCGAGCTGCTGGCCACCGAAATCATGCCAGCCGTGAACCGCCATCTTTCGGCGTCCCCGTAACGAATCCCTGTCATGAACTATTACAGCCCAGCGGCGCAGGAACGGGTTCGTGACGCCGCCTACGACGCAGTCGAGAAAGTCCTCAGCAGCATGTTTGAACCGCTGAACCGGCAGACCCTCACGGCGCGCTGGAACCAGGCCTGCGAAGCCATGGCGAAACACCTGGAAGCGCGGGACACCGGCGAAGAGTAGGACCCATGCTTTCGGTCTCATAGGATTGACGGACGATTGAGATCGAAAGGTTTGAGCTGTCCATGAAGGTCACCACCACAACGCTCCAGATGCTCCAGCCGCCCGCTTGGGTGGCGCGCCCGCTGCCCGATGATGCACGGTTGGAGCGGGCTGCTGGGGTATCGCCGGAGTTCGCCCGCTTCCTCTATGGCCTGGTCGGCGGGCCGTGGCACTGGACGGATCGGCTCGGGTGGACACGGCAGCAGTGGGCCGAGGAGCTTGCGGTGCCGGGGACGGAATTCTGGGTCCTCTATGGTGAGGGTGTGCCGTGGGGCTATGTCCACCTTCAACCCGTCGTCGCCGAGGATGGAACGCACGTCGAGATCAGGTACTTCGGCCTTTCAGAGCAGGCGATCGGCAGGGGCCTCGGCGGCCGGCTGCTGGAACATGGCATCACCGCGGCGTGGTCGCTGACACAACGCTTCGACCTTCCGCAGGTGTCCCGTGTCTGGGTCCACACCTGCACCCTGGACGGTCCCGCGGCCCTGGCGAACTACCAGGCACGCGGCTTCGTGCCTTGCGGGACCGAGGAAGAGGACACGGAAGTGGCGGACGAGCCGCTGGGTTCCTGGGCGGCCACCGGCGGCCGATAATCTGCTGCAAACCAGCTGGCGGCCGTAGGCTGGAACCGACAAGAGGGTGACCGGAAGGGTGGCGATGTCCGAGACGATGACGGCCGGGCTGCTGGGCGAAGTGATGGCCGAGCTGGCCGTGCTTGAGGACCCGAAGATGCGCGAGGCGAACGAGAAGCGCGGGGACGACCACGGGGTGAACCAGAGCAAGCTCCGCGCCGTGGCCAAGGGGCTGAAGACCCAGCAGGAACTCGCGCGCGAACTCTGGGCCACGGACGACACTCCGGCCAGGCTGGTGGCACTGCTGATCTGCCGGCCCAAGGCCTTCGAACGCGACGCACTGGACACTATGCTCCGCGAGGCGCGCGCCCCCAAGGTGCACGACTGGCTCGTGAACTACGTGGTGAAAAAGAGCCCGCACGCGGAGGACCTGCGCGTGGCCTGGATGGCGGACCCGGATCCGGTGGTCGCCAGCGCCGGCTGGGCCCTGACCAGCGAGCGGGTGGCGAAGAAGCCCGTGGGGCTTGACCTCCCGGGGCTGCTGGACACCATCGAGGCGGAGATGAAGGACGCCCCGGACCGGCTGCAGTGGGCCATGAACCACACGCTGGCCTTCATTGGGATCGAACACGCCGAGCACCGGGCCCGGGCGCTCGATATCGGCGAACGGCTCGAGGTCCTCAAGGACTACCCCACGCCGCCGAACTGCACCTCGCCGTTCGCGCCGAGCTGGATCAACGAGATGGTCAGACGCCAGGCCGGGGCATAGGCTGCTGGCCCCAGAGCAAAAACAAAAGCGGACGACGCCGGGAACCTCCCGCCGTCGTCCGCTTCCGTTTTGCGCCGGGAACCGATCAGACGGTGGCGAGCTGGCGTTCCTGGCCACGGACGCTGACCGTGAAAGTGTTGGGGCCGCTGCACTGGACCGCGATGCGGCATTTGGTGGTGTTCGCCTTGACCGAGAGGTCGTGCACAACGCTCTCAAGGGTGTGCTCAACCGCAGACCGGTCCCAGATTTTCAGCGTGATGGAGTCAGTGTTATCAAACGTCATTGTCAGTACTTTCGCTCATGCAGTTAACGGCTCCGCGTCGTCCTTGAGGGTGCCGCATCCTCGTCGGTGAGGATTGCTGATCTTGGTAGTGCGGGAACGGGGTCCCGATCTCATGGTTCATGGTGGCCGCCGGAATTTGCAACAGAAAAGCCGAAAATGTGAGCGATTACACGCTCGCGCCGAAAGGTCCTGTCACAAAGTGGTGGACGCGCTATTTCGGCAGCGGTAACCTTTCAAGCGGGCACAAGCAGGCCGTGTGCCTTTGAGTGAAGGCGCCTCCACCGCTTCTTCGGCGCCGCGTTCGGGTCCACGCACTGGGGCAACCAAGAGGCCTTATTGAGCCGCAGCCGGCCGCATCGCCGGCTCCGGCCGAGCACCGATGCCATTCATCCTTTGATGGAAATCCCATCGTCGTCCCAAGAGGTCAAGCAATGAAAACTCATGTTCGTCGATTCTTTTTGTTGGTCGTGGCGGCGCTGTTCGTCTTCACCGCCGGGCTGCCGGCCGCTCAGGCTGCCAACCCGCGCGCCAGCTGTGTGGGAATCATTGTCTCCACTGAGGCTCCCGCCGGGGAGTTTGACGTAGGCACTTACAAGGCGCTTGCGGAGAGCGTCGGGGCGCGCACGTTCGGAGAGTTCGTCGCCGTCGGAGCGCGGCTGCATGAAGGCTCATTCGAGGCATGCCTCCCGTAACCTTCCGCACCAACGCCTTGAGATGGCATTTCACGGCGGTGTGCCGTCGGCGCCACTGCCGTGAAATGCCATCTCGCGGACCGCGTTTAAGGCCTTGACACCCTGCCGCCCCGGGCGTATCGTACAACCAAATGGTTGTAGATCAGCTTAGAGACGCGGACGTGGACCGCCTGTTCCAGGCGCTCGCGGACGCCACCCGGCGGGACATTGTCCGGCGGGTGACGGCGGCGGAGTATTCCGTGTCCGGCCTCGCGGCCCTCTATGCCATGAGTTTCGCCGCCGTCCAGAAGCATGTGGCGGTGTTGGAACGGGCTTCCCTGGTAACGAAGGAGAAGCGCGGAAGGGAGCAGATCGTGCGGGGTGACCACGAAGGACTGAAGAGGGCCCGCCGGCTGCTTGATGAGTATGAGGCGATCTGGCGGCAGCGTGCCGGGCGGATCGAAGACATTCTGGCTGAAGGATAGGAAGGTTTTGCAAATGCCTGTTATCAGTTCCACCAAGAATCTCGAAGCGCTCAGCTTCACCCTGGTGGCCGAGTTCGACGCCGGCGTCGAGCAGGTCTGGCAGATCTGGGAAGACCCGCGCCAGCTTGAGCGGTGGTGGGGTCCGCCCACCTGGCCGGCCACGTTTGAGGCGTTCGACTTCCAGCCCGGCGGGAAGGCCGGCTACTTCATGACCGGCCCCGAGGGGGAGAAGGCTGGAGGCTGGTGGCGCTTCACCGCCATCGAGGCGCCGCGCAAGCTTGAGTTCGATGACGGCTTCGCTGATGACGACGGCGCCCCGAACGAGGCCATGGGAACCACGCATGCCGCCGTTGACCTTGAGGACCTCGGCGGCCGGACGCGGATGACCGTTCACTCCACCTTCGAATCCGAAGAGCAGATGGAGCAGATGGTCCAGATGGGCATGGAAGAGGGCATGCGCGAGGCTGCAGGCCAGATCGACGCCCTGCTCGCTGAACACGCCCGCGCCTGACCGGGGCTGTTCGAGCGCAAAAGGGGAGGGTACGACGGCGGGACGTCCCGCCGTCGTACCCTCCCCTTTTGTATTGGGTACTGATGCCCTATGCGGGTTCCAGCCCGTTGGCCGTGTAGGCCGCGAGGGCCTCGGGGCTGTGCAGGAAGTCGCGGAGGGCCGCGGCGCCTGGAGTGCGCGACGCTTCGCCGGAGAGCGCGGTGGAGAAGTCCGTGTACTCCTGGACAGCCTCGGGCAGGGGGCCGACGATCTTGGCCTCCGGAACGAGGACCAGTTCACTGACCTGGTGGATCGCGATGTCGGCCCGGCCGTCCAACAGTGCCACGGCCGTGGGTCCGGAGTCGATCACTGTTGCCCGGGCCTTGACCTGCTCCGCAATCCCCAGCCGTTCCAGCAGGCCGGCGAAATAGATGCCGCTGGGGCCGCTGCGCGAATAGGCCACTGAGCGGGCATTTGTTACCGCGCTGATGAACGCGTCCACGGTGCTGATGTCGGGGATCGGGGTGCCCGGCGGAACTGCTACGCCTACCCCGGTCCGCGCGACCGGCCTGGGATCCGCCAGGATGCTTGCTGCCACCAGGTCCGCCAGTGCGCCGGTGATGCCTGCCATGACGTCCGGCCGGGCTCCGGATTCGATCCGCGTGAGTAGGCGGAACGTGGGCTCGAAGACCGCCTCCACGGGGACCCCGCCGGCCTTGAGGTACGCCGGAAGGATGATGTCCTGCACGGCCTGCTTCAGCGCAAAAGCACAGAAAAACGTGAGTGGCCGGGTGTTTTCGTTGGCGGTGGGCGTGTTCATCTTCGTCCTAAAGTGGGTGCATTCCTTAGAGCAGTGCGAGCTCCCACAACTCTTACCTGTGGAAGCGCGCACTGCGCGATTATTAAGCCCGGGCTGCCGGTGGAGGCAGTACCTGCTGGTCAGGGCGTCTGCGTGTGGCCGGCACCCTCGAGTGCCGGATCCACAAATACTTCGTCATCCGGGTGGGTGTCGCGGACACCGTGCCCGATGAACAATTGAGGTTAGTGCTGCCTGTCCACCTTGACGAAAGGCGAGATGGCCAAGCCGATGGTCGCCAGGATGGCACCGACGATGAAGGCTACGTGCGCACCGGAGAACAGGGCATCGGCCAAATCCGAGCCCTTTTCGAGCTTCGCGCCGGAGAGCAGGGACATAACGGTGACGAAGATGGTGGTGCCGATGGCGCCGCCGAGCTGCTGGCCGGTGGTGAAGATGGCCGAACCGTGGCCGTACAGGCGAGGCTCGACGGTGGCCAGTGCCGAGGACATCAGGCCGGTCATCAGCAGGGCCAGGCCGATGGAGAAGACGATGTGGTTGATCATGAACATCCACAGCGCGGTGTCGGAATCCACGGTGACGTACATCCACTGGCCCAGGGCGAGCATGGCTGCACCCGGAACCAGGACCGGTCGGGGGCCGAAGCGGTCGTAGATGCGTCCGAAGATCGGTGCGACGACGGCCTGGGCCAGGCCTCCGGGCAGCAGCATCATGCCAATGGACAGGGTGCTGATGCCGGCACCGGATTCGAGAATGATCGGCACCATCACGATGGTGCCGAGCAGGGTGCCCATGGCGATCATGATCATCAGCACCGAGAAGGTGAAGGTGCGGGTCTTGAACGGCGTCAGGTTCAGCAGTTCCTTGCCGACGCGGGTCAGGCTTACCTGGCGTTTGATGAACAGGGCGAGGGCAACCAGGCCGCTGGCGAAGCAGGCGACGGTCAGGACGAGGTTGTCACTGGCATGCTCGAGGCTGGAGATACCGTAGACCAGGAAGCCGAAGGCCAACGCGGAGAGCACGACCGAGAAGACATCGAGGGGGATCTTGCGGGCGTGGGACGGGAGCTTGATGAAGATGATTCCGAGGACCAGGATGATCACGGCCAACGGCGCCATCAGGATGAAGATGTACTGCCAGGTGAAGGCGTTGACGATGGCACCGGAAACGGTCGGGCCAATGGCCGGGCCCATGGAGATCACGATCGAGTTCAGGCCCATGATGGCCCCGCGCTTGTGCCTGGGGACCAGGGACAGGGTCGTGGTCATCAGCAACGGCAGCACGATGGCGGTGCCGACCGCCTGGACGATGCGGGCGACCAGCAGGACGGCGAAGCTCGGCGCGAAGATTGCCAGCGCGGTGCCGACAATGAAGCTGGACAGCGCGAAAATGAACAGGCTGCGCGAGCTGAAGCGCTGCAACAGGTAACCGGTGGTCGGGATGACCACCGACATGGTCAGCAGGAACCCGGTGGTCAGCCACTGCCCGGCAGCCGCGGAGACGGAAAGGTCCACCATGATCGCAGGCAGTGCAACACTGAGCACCGTCTCGTTCAGGATCATCAGGAACGCGGCAAGCGCCAATGCGCCGATGATTCCGGTGAGCTGTTTCTTTGACAACTCGGGCGGGGACTGCTGAGCTGGGGCTGCTGGCGGGGAAATCGTGTCTTCTGCGGTCAGGGTCATCGTAAGCTGCCTCTTCTGTAAGTTTTGAACCAACGAAATTATGTCACGGTCTGACAGCTTTGCTAAGCTAAATCTGTCAGAGTGTGACACAAAATATAGTTTGACGCGCCCCGGCCCCTGCCGGGGTGGCCCCCATTCAAGAAAAGAGCCGAGCCTTGGGTATCCGTGAAGAGCGCCGCGCCCAGATGCAGCGCGAGATCCAGGGCGCCACGCTGGACCTGGTCGAGGAACAGGGCCTGGATGCCACGACGATCGGCGATATTGCCGCGCGCGTGGGTATTTCCGAGCGCACGGTCTTTCGCTACTACGCCTCCAAGGAGCACGCGCTCATGCCGGGCCAGCAGGGCTTGATCGACACGCTGGTCGCAAGCGAGAGCGCGCACGCCAGCGCCTCCGGGATCCTGGGGGACCTGCTGGCCGTGTGCCGCAAGCTCTTTGCCCTGGAGGTCGAACAGAGCGATTTCCGCAGGATTTCCCGCCTAATGGTCCAGGAGCCGGAGATGCTGCGGGTTGTCACGCGGCAGGAGCGGAACCTGGTCGATGCACTTAGTGCGGCGCTGGTCCAACGGGGCCCGCTGGGGCCGATCCAGGCGCTCCTGGTTGCCGAGGTGGTGACGGCCGCCTGGCGCGTGGCCTGGCAGACTTTCGCCCGGCAGGAATTCGACGGCGTGGACTCCGATCCGGTGGACCTCTTCGATGAAACCGTACGCGAGTTGGGGAACCTCTTTCGGCGCACGTGAGGCACGAATCCTCGCGCGAAAGGACACTTGAGGCCCCAGGATCCGGGGCCTCAAGTGTCCTTTCGCGCATGGTGGTGGTCGCTCCTATGTCACAGGGGCCATCTGCCAGGCCGAACGCGCCACCGTATAGTTCACCTCATGGCGATGACCTACTTCCGCAAGATGACAAAACGTCAGGCTGCTACCGCCCTGGCCGAGTACCTGGCCGAACGCCCCGTTGCCCTGCAGCGGCTGCGGGACGAGCTCGCCGCCGACGACCGGGATCCGGAAACTCTGCTCGACGGCACTCCCGAGTCGCTCACGCCGCTGTGGCGGTGGGTCGCCACCCGGACCATGACGATGGAGGACAATCCCATCCCCTTCGACCCGGATGCGCTGGCCCCTACCTGGTGGCCGTCGTGGGCCCGGTACTCCTCGTGCCTTCGCCAGGGCACACCGGACGAGGTGGTGACCCTGCTGGACGGGTTCATCTCCTACCTCGGAGACGTCGTCACGGCCGCCGCCCCGGAAGCGGTGTGGCAGGTCGGCCAGCACCGGATCAAAGCCTACGTCCATTACCACCATCCGGTGCTCGCCAGCCCGGCCACCGACAATGACGGCCAGCTCTACCTGCCGGACATGGTCGCCGTCACCGCCAACCGGTTGCGGAATCGCATGGACCCGCTACGCGAGGACCGGTTTACCGTCTACGCGACCGGATTCATCGCCGAGCTGCGCGGTGAGGTCGAGAAGGTCCCGGTGGTGGAAGAACCACTCGTGGAAGTCGGCGAGGAGGACGGGGTCTTCGACGTCGGGCTGCACGAGGAGATAGCCCACGAGCACTCGCGGAAGGTGGACCGAATGGTCAAAGACCTCGCCGCCCAGCCTGGTATTGACTCCGTGTACCGGGAGGACCGCGAGGTGGTGCTGGTGACCGCCCCGGACTGGGACGCCGAGCGCCTCGAGCGGTGGGTCATCGACTGGCTTAAGGCCCGGCTGCCCGAGTTGAACTGACCCTCGCCAGGCATGCCGCCGACGGCGGGGAATCCCCGCCGTCGGCGTCTTTCGGTTTGCCGGATCTCCCGGCGGCGTTGCTGCCTAGTGGGTCAGGTCCTTGCCCTTCGTTTCAGGGATGGTGAAGACAAACGCGATGCTGATGGCCAGCAGGACCACCGCGTAGACGTTGAACAGGCTGGGCTGCCCGATGGACGCAAGCCAGGCCTGCAGGTACGGTGCGGTGCCGCCGAAGAGGGCCACGCAGATGGAGTACGGGACGCCCACGCCCACCGTGCGGATCTTGGTGGGGAAGAGCTCCGCGTAAACGGCCGGGACGATCGCTGCGCTGCCGGCGATGAAGAACAGCATCACGGACATGGTGACTGCCAGCTGCCAGGGCGAGTCCTTGAGCAGCCACGTCATGGGGAAGTGGAACAGCGCGGCGCCCGCGGCGCTCATGATCATGACGGGCTTGCGGCCGATGCGGTCCGACAGCTTGCCCCAGAACGGCAGCGCGGCGATGAACAGGACGTTGGCGATCACGCTGGCCCAGAGGGCTTCGCCGCGGTCCATCTTCAGGACCGAGGAGGCGTAGCTGGGGGTCACGACGCCCCAGATGTAGTAGCTCACGGTCAGGCCCACGGTCAGGCCGATCACCTGCAGGGCCTGCTTGCGGTGCTTGTAGATCTGCGGCCACATGGGCTCGTGCTTTTCCTTGGGGGATTCTGCCTCGAACGCCGCCGTTTCCTTCATGCGTGCCCGCATGAACAGGGCGTAGAGGCCCATGACGCCGCCGATCAGGAATGGCACCCGCCAGCCCCAGGCGTTCATGTCGGCCGTGCTCAGCACGTTGGACAGGGTGGCGCCGAGCATGGTGCCGGCGAGGATGCCGGCCGTGCCGGAGGTGTAAATGAGCGTTGCCCAGAAGCCGCGCTTTTCCTTGGGCGCCATTTCGGAGAGGTAGGTCTGCGACGACGGCAGCTCGCCGCCGTGGGCAAGGCCCTGGATCAGGCGGGCCACCAGGAGCAGGACCGAGGCAAAGGCCCCGACGGCTTCGAACGTGGGGGCGATGCCGATCAGCAGGCTGCCCAGGGCAGCGAGCCCCACCGCGAACGTCATGGACGTCTTGCGGCCGATCCGGTCACCGATCCAGCCGAACACAAAGCCGCCGAACGGACGGGCCACAAAGCCGACGGCGAAGATCGCCAGGGTGGCCAGGAAGGCCGACGTCGGATCCGCCTTGCTGAACAGCGCAGCGGCAATGAACGGCGAGAAGGTGGCATAGATGGCCCAGTCGTACCATTCAACGGCGTTGCCGATGCCGGTCCCGATGAGCGTTCGCAGGTGGGACTTGTGGACCTGGACGTCGGCTGGGACGCCTGCAGTTGTGGTCATTTTGTGCTCCAGGAGGTGAGGGAAATTCAGCGGGTCGAGGCGAGGGCAGCGATGCGGGAGACGGCCAGTTCTGCGTAAAGCGCGGTTCCGTCGGACAGCACGCCGTCGTCAAAAGCGGCGTAGGGGGAGTGGTTGAAGGCGGTTGCGGTGTGGTCGGCACCGGGGGCGACGGCGCTCAGGCCGATGAACGTCCCGGGTACTTCCGCGAGCACCCTCGAAAAGTCCTCAGAGCCACTGAGCGGCGTGGCCCAGCGGGTGAGCCGCGACGTTCCAAAGAGGTCCTCGATGGTCTTCTCCGCGGTGTGTGTTTCGTCGTCGTTGTTGACGGTGAGCGGGTATTCGTGGCGGTAGTCGACGTCCACGTCGAGGCCGTGGGCAGAGGCGATGCCCTTCAGCAGGGCGGGAACGGCGGACATCATCCGTTCCCTGGCGGCGTCTGAGAAGGTCCGGATGGTGGCTTCGATGCGGGCCGTTTCCGGAATGATGTTGCGCTTCGTGCCCGCCTGGAGGACGCCCACTGTGAGGACCACCGGATCAAACACGCTGAACTGGCGGGTGATCATGACCTGCAAGGCGGTCACCATTTCGGCGGCCGCCGTGACCGGGTCCTTGGCCGCGTGCGGGGCCGAGCCGTGGCCGCCGGCGCCAAGGACCGTGACAGTGAGTGCATCCGAGGCGCTGAGCATCACCCCAGGCTTGGTGCAGAACCGGCCGTGCGGCGCCAGGGAAGAAAAGACGTGCATCCCATAAGCGGCATCAACCCGGCGCCCGGCCGCGTCCAGCACGCCCTCGCGGATCATGTGGGATGCCCCGTCCCAGCCTTCTTCACCCGGCTGGAACATCAGCACGACGTCGCCGGCCAACTGGTGCCGGCGCTCGGCCAGCAGGGTGGCCGCGCCCGCGAGCATGGCGGTGTGGAGGTCGTGGCCGCAGGCGTGCATGGCGCCGTCGATCTTTGACGAGAACCGGGCGCCGGTCCGCTCCTGGACGGGGAGGCCGTCCATGTCGGCGCGCAGGAGGACCGCAGGCTTCGTTGCCGATGCGTGGGGTGCGGTGCCGCGCAGCACCGCAGTGACCGACGTCGTGCTCTTGCCCAGGGTGATTTCGAATGGCAGGCCGTCGAGCGCTTTGAGGACCTTTTCCTGGGTGCGGGGCAGTTCGAGGCCGATCTCCGGCTCCTGGTGAAGAGCATGGCGCAGCTGGACAAGGTCCGCCTGAAGCTCTTTCGCGTCGGTGGTGATTGACATCTGCTCTCCCTTTCAACAACCCGTCCGGTGACGGCCTGCTGTCCATTGTGTGGTGATATGGTTCACAAACTGCGAAATGGCAGGAAAAAATCAAAACTATGATTGAAACGGCAGGATTTATTCACACGAACGATAGAGGGCTGCGAAGTGGTACTCAGCGAGGAAGACCTTGCCCTGATCAACGTGCTGCAGGTTGCACCGCGGATCAGCTGGTCGGATGCAGCCGAGGTGCTGGAAGTGCACGCCACAACGCTGGCCGCGCGTTGGGACAGGCTGAGATTGTCGGGCGCGGCCTGGACAACGGCCCATCTGATCGGCGATCCCAAGCAGACGTGCTTGGCTCTGGTGAGCGTGGATTGCGAAATGCGGTTGCGGGCCGAGGTGACCGCGGCGCTCGCCGCCATCCCGGAAGTGGTAACGGTGGAGGAAGCTGCCAGTAACAGGGACCTCATGCTGACAGTCATCGCGCCCACCCTGGCCCGGTTCACGGATCATGTGCTTCCGCGGTTCAAGGAGATCCGCGGACTGTTGAAGTACCGGACCTCGCTGGGTACGCGCCTGCATGCCGCTGGCCATTTGTGGCGGCTCAATACCCTCGACAAGGCCAAGCTGCAGGCGCTCCAGGCCGTTGCCGGTCCCGCGGCCACCGGTTCGGCAGCACTCCAGCTCGGAGCCCCGCTGCCGCCGAGCCACCTGGACGTCATCCCGTTCCTGGCCCGGGACGGGCGCGCAGGTGCCGCGGAGATAGCCAGGAGCCTGGGCCGGAGCCAGGCGACGGTCCAGCGGCAGCTCAACAGGGTGATGACCAGCGGGCTGCTGACTTTCCGTTGTGAAATTGCCCAGAAGCTCTCCGGCTACCCGGTGAGCTGCCAGTGGTTCGCCAACGTGCCGCCTGGCCAGCATGAGGCCGCGGCCGCCGAACTCCGCGGCCTCCGCACCGTCAGGTTCAGCGCATCCACAACCGGAGGCACAAATTTTGTGATCCTCATGTGGCTGAATTCGCTGGCCGATGTGATGAACGCCGAACTGGCCCTCCAGCAACGCATCCCGCAGATCGATCTCGTGGAGAGCGTCGTGATCCTGAGCAACGCCAAGCGGATGGGCTGGATGCTGAACCCGGATTCGACGGCCAGCGGCGCCGTCGTCGTCTCGGGCGCGAAGATGCCGCCCCTGGCGCCATGAGCGGCGGGTCGGGATACTTCAAACGGCGCCTGGAGCGGGCTGCTGAGCTGCGGTCCTACCGCGCGGCGGGGATCAGCGCCGAAGAGGAGGCCGAGCTTGAGGGCGCCGAGGCCAAGGAACGGGACAAACGCCAGAAGGTGGACGATGCCCGGCGGGCGGAGTATCTGATCCGGGACGCCATGGCCCAGGGCAAATTCGACAACCTCAAATACGCCGGGAAGCCCATCCCCGGGCTCGGCGAGGCCTACGATCCGGACTGGTGGGTCAAAGGCCTGATTCAGCGTGAGAACATCAGCGGCCTGGGTCCCGCAGCCATCCTGCTCCGCACCGAAGATGCCCAACTCGACGGCCGGCTTGATGCCCAGTTCACCGAAAATCAGGTCCGGGACATCGTGGCTGACTTCAACGCCCGGGTGATCGACGCCCGGCGCCAGCTCCAGGGCGGCCCTCCCGTCATCACCAAGACGCGCGACATCGAAGCGGAAGTAGCGCGCTGGCGCGAACGCCGCGCCGCCCGGGCACCGGCCGCCCCGCTGGAATCGGAGCCGAAGCGCTCCTGGTGGCAGCGGCTCTGGCGCGGCACCACTCCATAGGGAACAGGCGAGGGGCAACGGACGACGGCGGTGCCTCCCGCCGTCGTCGGCTCCTAGCGTCTTCCGCCCGGGAAGCCGTTCTGAGGCGGAACGCCCGGAATCTCCGGCATTGGCGGGACTACAGGCGCGGGCGCAGGAGCAGGCGGCGGCTCGGGCGCGGGAGCCGGCGGTGGGGCCGGTGCCGGGGCTGGAGCGGGCGCAGGGGCCGGAATAGGCCTCGGCGCGGCCGGGGCGGGAGTCGGTTTCGGCGGGGCCACCATGGAAGCGGGTGGCGGCGGGAAGGGGTTGGCCGGGTAGAGTGGGGCGGCCTGGAGCATGTAGTTGACCCACTGCGGCCCGGCGATCATGTAGCCGTCAAGGCGCGGGTAGAACTGGCCGTTGATGGTGACGTTCTGGCCGGGGCGGTTTTGGCCTTCCAGTGCATCGCCGAAGAAGGACGCTGTGGCCAGGCCCGAGGTATAGCCCACCACCCAGGTGGAGCCGTTGTTGTTGGACGTGCCGGTTTTGGCGGCAACGGGCATGCGGGTGTGGATTTTTGGGTTGATCCACACGCCGGAGCCGACCTTCAGCACGTCCTGGAGCACTGCGTTGACGCCCCGGGCAACCTCCGGTTTAACGGCGTCGCGGCACTCGCTGGTCTGGCCCGCGAGTTTCCCGCCCGACACGTCCGTCACCTCAAGCACGGCAATGGGGGCACAGTACCGGCCGTCGTTGGCGAAGGTGGCGAAACCATTCGCCAGGTGGACAGGGGCCACGCCGATGGCGCCGAGAAGATTGCCCAGCTGGTGCATGTTGATCTGGGCGCCATCGAGTCCGCTGTGCAGCCCCACGGCGTCCACCATCTTCTGGATGCCGCAGAAATCGAGCTGGGTGGCCGAGGCGAAGGTGGCCGTGTTGATCGAGTTGTACAGCCCGTAGTTCACGGGCATGGGGCGGTAGTAGCCAAGATCAGCATTCTGCAGGTCATCGGCGGCGCCCAGCTCAGGGTTGTTCTGGGCCGTGCTGTAGGCGCCCAGCACCTTGCCGCAGCTGGACCGCCACGGGAAACCCAGCGGATACACCCGGCGGGAAGCGTCCACCGTCTGTGTCAGCGACTTGCCCTCGTTCAGCCATTCGGCGAACGTGAAGGGCTTCATGGTGGAGCCTGGCTGGAAGCCGCCCGCCCCGTTCAGGTCATTGCCTTGCGGATCGCGGGAGTCCACATTGAAGTTCAGCTGCGTATCGAACCTGCCCTCGGCAGGCAGGAACACCGTGTTCTGCGCCATGGCCAGGATTTTCCCGGTGCCCGGCTGGACCGTCACCAAGGACGCGCCCCAGCGGTCAGGATTCGCCCCGGCGGTGGCGTCCACCTGCGTCTGGGCCGCCGCCTGGAGCCGGCTGTCCAGCGTGGTGACGATGGTGAGCCCGCCCCGGTACAGCTTCCGCTCGCGCTCGATCAAAGTGGTGCCGTAGGCCGGGTTGTTCAGGATCAGATGCGAAATGTAGTCGCAGAAGTAGGGTGCCATCTGGGCGTGGGCGCAGCCCTGCTTCCCCGGACTGAGCGTGAGCTCGATGGGTGCTGCTACGGCGGCGTCGTGGTCCGCCTGGGTGATTTTGCCCGTGGCCAGCATCTCGGAAAGCACCTGGTTCCGGCGGTTTGTGGCCTGCTCCGGATTGACCGAGGGGTTGTAGTAGCTGGGGCTGTTGACCAGCCCGGCCAACAGGGCTGCCTGTGGCAGGTTGAGATCCGCGGCCGTGGTGCTGAAAAAATACCGCGCCGCCGCCTCGATTCCGTACGCTTCGCGGTTGAAGAACACAATGTTCAGGTAGCCCTCGAGGATCTGGTCCTTGCTGAACTTCTTCTCCAGCGCGATGGCCAGCTTCATCTCCCGGAGCTTGTCCCCAATGCTCTTCTGCCCGCTGAGAATGACCTCGTCGGTTTTGTCCTGGGACACGAAGGACTCGTTGATCACGTTGGTGACGTACTGCTGGGTAATAGTGGAGGCGCCCTGCCTGCCCTTGTTCGTCAGGTTGAAGATGGCAGCCCGGACGATCCCCTGCGGGTCGATGCCCGGGTGGTCATAGAAGCGGCTGTCCTCGATGGCCACGATGGCATCCCGGACAAAGGGCGATATCCGGTCCAGGGGGATCTTGATCCGGTTCTCGGTATAAAACGTGGCGATCGGCTGGCCGTCGGAGGTGAGGACTTTGGTGGATTGCGACGGCGGCGCAACGATCAGTTCCGAGGGCAGCTTTTCAAAGTAGCCGATGGAGGTGCTGACTCCGTAACCGACCGTGGCAACAGCGGGGACCACCAGGCTCGCGGCCAGGACGCCGCACGCGGCACTCGCCGCAAAGAATCCGATGACCCTTGCCAATGTGGCGGCCAACCGGTGCCTGCGTTTCTTTTGCTGCGCCATTGTTCAGCCCCAAGCTCGCGACGTGTGATCAGAATACGCCGCTGCACCTGCAGCATCCAGATTCTGGACGAACTGATGCCAAGCCGAAATTTGCCGCCCCCAAGTCTTGTTCTGGGTCTTATTATGCGATACATACCGATATATCGTTAAGTGTCGGTGAGTAGTTGACCGATAACCATTCAACAAAGGCAGAGCATTCAGGAAGACAGAGAAGGGACGATGCCACCATGAAAGGCATTCACGACGACAAGTTTTTGGAACCGCATTTCGAGCGGGGACAGTTTGAGCGGGGACGGTTTGAGCGCGGCAGGGGGCGCCGTGGACCGCACGGGCACCGCGGGGGAGGATTCGGCCCGGGCTTTGGGCCACGGGGCGGATTCGGTCCCGGGTTTGGTCCCGGGTTTGGACCGGGCGGAGGGTTTGGTCCCGGCTTTGGAGTCGGACCCCGGCGGGCAAGCAGGGGGGACGTCCGGTGGGCCATCCTCTCCCTGCTGGCAGAGGCTCCGTCCAACGGTTATGGCCTGATCAAGACCATTGCGGAGAAAACGTCGGGCGCATGGCGGCCCAGCCCGGGGTCGATCTACCCGACGCTCCAGCAGTTGGTGGACGAGGACCTCATTGCGCCCCTCAGCGAGGGCCGGCGGACCGATTTCACCCTCACCGATGCGGGCAGGGCCTACGTGGCCGACCATGCGGAGGAGCTGGAGAACGCGTGGAATAGCGATGCGGAAGGATCCGGGCCGGCGTTCTACGAGAGTGTGGGCAAGCTGATGGGGGTCATTCATCAGTTCCGCACGGCCGCCACGGAAGAACAGCGCAATGCCGCGGTGGAAAAGCTGGACGAAACCCGCCGCGCGCTCTACCAGATCCTGGCCGACTGAGCCCGCTCAGGTCAGACTGAACGGGCCCAGCCGGAGGTTGCTGGTGCTTAGCTCCCGGCCGTCCTGCGCGTGGTGAACGGTAGGACCAGCCGGGACTGGTGGGCGGCGTCGCGGTAGATCTTGTGGGTGACGGGCCGGCCCACCGGCAGGTGGAAGGCGTCCGGCGGAAGCAGCGCGTTGTGCTCGTCGGCCAGCGGCTCATTGTTCGAGAGCTCCACCACCAATTTGTGGCCCGGCGTGAACGTGTTCGCGAACGGGAAGAGGCGCAGCACATACTCCTCGATCTTCCCGGGTTCCACCGGCACGGAACGGGTGTGCGGGTGGCGCGGGCTGCCCTCGGTGGAGCGCTCGTCGAGCTCGCGGTGCGAGGCCTTGAGGTAGCCGGTGGTGATCAGCTGGCGCTTGCCGGTGGGGGCATAGTCCCACAGACGCAGGATGAAGTTGGTGTCCACCGCGTCGATTTCCGCGAAGATGTGCGCGGCGCCGGTACCGATCATCTCGGTGGCTTTCTCGAAGACCGGGGTTTCCCACGTGATGATCTCGACCTTGTCCGTCACCGTCAGCGGTGCCTGGTAGAAGCCGTCCGGGGCCGCATACTCGGCGCCCATGGTTTCCGGTTCGGTGGAGAGCCTGTGGCGCGGGCGCAGGTAGAGGTTCCTGTATTCGATCTCCTTCGGCGGCCAAGCCTCGGCGGTCACCGTTTCGCGGGAGCCCTCCACAAAGACGCTCACGGCAGGCTCATCCATCACGCCGTTGTCGATGCCCTTGATCCAGTAGTCGTACCACCGGAACATCTTGTCGTGTTCCTCGATGAAGGGCCGGGACTGCATGGGCGGGTAGGGGCCGATGTCCAGTTTCTTGGGGCCCTTGAGCTCGTTGAACAGGTCGATGGTGCCATCAAGGGTCCAGCCGCGGCCCTGGTCCAGCTGCAGCCAGACGGGGATGTCGATGTTCGGGGCGAGGGTGATGGGGTTGCGTTCTTCGTACCAGTCGCCGTCGAGGTCGTTCATGACGATGTCGAACCAGGCCTCGTGGTTCTTCGGGTAGTTCAGCACGTGCACCAGGTTGGGCCAGGCGGCGACGTCCGGGTCCTGCAGGCGCTCGTCGACGAGCTTCTTCAGCTCCTCTGGGGAGTACTTTTCGATCATGCGGGACTTCACGCCGTCGGTGAATGCCCAGCCGGAGTCGCCGCCGCGGCCTTCGCGGGCGGCACGCGGCATGAACCACATGATGCCGCCGTGGTAGGTGGTTTCGTAGAAGTCGTAGTGGCCGCCGGAGACGAAGATCGCCTTCAGGCTCGGCGGACGTTCGGCGGCGGCCAGGATCTGCATGGAGCCGAAGTAGGAGATGCCCACCATGCCCACGTTGCCGTCGCACCACGGCTGCTCGGCCACCCACTCGATGAAGTCGCAGGCGTCCTGGCCCAGGGACACGCCGCCGGCGTTGTAGTTGCCGATGTGCTCACCCTCGGAGTGGCCGGAGCCGCGCAGGTCGCCGATGACGTGGACGTAGTCTTCCTTGACGATGCGGGCGATGTCGCCGGCTTCGATGCAGCCGTCCCACATGGGGCTGGGACGCCGTTGCGGCGGAGTGGTCAGGGCGAGGGCCTGCAGTTCTTTGCCGTAGGGGCTCAGTGCCACCAGGGCCGGGCGCGGCTTGTCCTCGGTGCCCTGGTAGGCGTCGGCGGCGAGTTTGACGCCGTCGCGCATGGGGACCCGGAGGTCCTTGCGGACAGCAATCTTCTCCCCGCCGGCATTAAGTAGCTGGAAGTCATCCATGAGTGCTGATCTCCTCATCTTCGGTCGAATGGTCGAATGTGGTGCGGTAGCCGTGCATCGTTGTGAAGAACGGGGACGGCTCCAGGGTGGGGTCCCCTTCGTAGCCGAGCTCGCCGGCAACCGGAGCGAATGGCGAGTAGGCCGACGTCGTATCCTCCAGCCCTGCCTCCAGGCAGCGGCAGGCCGCGTCACTGACGCGGGCTTCGACGTCGATACTCTCCTGAAGAGCGCGTCGCGCCTGGGCAGCATTAAGTTCGACGCCGTAGGGCGTGCCGTCTGCACGCCGGTACGGGTGTCCCAGGTAGAGGTGCCGGGGACGGATTTCATCGCTCAGGTACTGAAGGCTTGAGCGGTAGCCGGCCGGATCCACGAAACCGGGGAAGCCGTTGGCTGCGCCATGGACCTGCACGGCGTCGCCCACGAACACGTCGTTTTGTCCGTCGATGACGTAGGCCACCGACCCCGGCGTGTGGCCCGGGATGGAATGGACGGAGACAGTAACATCACCGCCGAGGGAGATGGTCTCACCGCCCCGCACCAGCATCGTGGGCTCCATTTCACCGGAGATGACCGCGTTTGTGGCGGCCGTCAGCTTCGCCTCGCCGTCGGCGTCGTTCAGATACTGCGCCCGTCCGGCCAGGTATTCCTCCACGTGGGCCCGGCGCGAGCGGAGCATCGGTGCGTCGGCCTCGTGGATCACCACTTGGGCGCGACGTCCCGTGAGCTCCCACAGCGCGTAGGCGCCACCGATGTGGTCGATGTGTCCGTGGGTCAGGAAGATCCAGCGGACGTCCTCGATCCGGCGGCCGATCGCCTCCAGCGCCGGCACCATGCCTTCGGCGGGCGAGGATGCGATCCCCGTGTCCACGATGGCAGGCTCCGGCGCATCGATGAAGAAGCTGTAGAGACCGAAGCGGCCCCACGGGGAGACCAGGGGATGGACGGCGACTGATTCGGTCACTGCCCGGTCCTCGCGTTCAGGAAGCCGGCTGTTTCAAGGAAGGGCCGGTAGAACTCCGGGATCCAGGAGAAGTTCTGGACGAAGCCGTGGTTGGCTCCGGCGTACCGGCTGACAGTGGCTTCCACTCCGGCATCCCGAAGATGCTGGGCGTAGAGCTCGCCTTCGTCCCGCAGGGGGTCGTGCTCGGCCGTGATGATGAGGGCCGGCGGCAGGCCGGTCAGATCTTCACGCTTGATGGGGGAGACCAGGGGATCTGCCGGATCCGCACCGCCGTCCAGGTAGAAGGCGTTGAAGGGCAACAGGGCCGCCGTTTCCAGTCCGTAGCCTTCGGCGTTCTCCCGCATCGAGGGGTAGCGGTCGACGTCGAAATCCAGGTCCACGGACGGGTAGAACAGAATCTGGTGCGTGACGCCGTCGAACCCGTCATCGTAGGCCTTGGCCGCCACGGCTGCCACAAAGTTGCCACCGGAACTGTCGCCCGCAATAGCCAGGTTCTGTCCGTCCCAGCCCAGGGTATTGCCCTGTTCGGCGGCCCAGCGGACCACCGCGTAGCAGTCCTCGAGTCC
This sequence comes from Pseudarthrobacter sp. KH_020_B, assembly GCF_057840185.1. Classification (NCBI taxonomy): domain Bacteria; kingdom Bacillati; phylum Actinomycetota; class Actinomycetes; order Micrococcales; family Micrococcaceae; genus Pseudarthrobacter; species Pseudarthrobacter sp. KH_020_B. The sequence continues at coordinate 4,020,660 of NZ_CM174506.1, read as the reverse complement.
CGCCGGGAAAGCGGCCTCGGGGGCCAGCCGGTAGCCCACCGAAATGACCTTGTAACCGGTCTCCTTGGCCAGGGCGCGGGCCACGTGGTCATGGGTGTCCAGGCTGCCCAGGAAGAACGCTCCGCCGTGGAAGTACACCAGCACGCCGTACGCATCGGCCTCGGACGGTGTGTAGATGCGGACGGGCACCTCACCGGATTTGGTCGCGGCCGTGACGTCTTCGACGGCGTGCAGCGGCAGCCGCTCCGCGGGCGGGGCTACGTGTGCGGCCTCGCCCGCCCGCATTGCTGCGGGGTCGAGGGGCGAACCGTCGGGTGCCGGCAGGGTCGCCAGGATTTTGGCAATTTCAGGATGGATGGTCATGGCGTTCAGGCCTTCGCCGCGGCCGCGGGCTTCTGGCCGGGGAAGACGTCATTGACCTCGTCCTCTGTCCAGCCTTGGCGCGAGATGCGCTGCAGCTCGTCAGTGACCGGCTTGCGGGTTGCCTGGAACAGTGCCAATGCCTCCTTGACGGAGCCGGCCTGGGCGAGGGCATCGGCGAGGGCGCCGGCGTCCTCGATGGCCGAGTTGGCGCCCTGGCCCTGGTGGTGCAGCATCGAGTGCGCCGCATCGCCCATGAGGACCACGGAGTCTGTGTGCCAGGTGTCAACGGGGTCGATGTCGTAGACAGCGCGGATGTTAACCGCATCCATGTCGAGGCCGCGGGCGATGTTGATGATCCGCTCGTCGAAGCCCTCCACGGTGTCCACGAGGTCTTCCTTCGAGACGATGGGCGCCCAGGTGCCGTCCGGGTTCAGGGCTGTGATATCGAAGGACATCTGGTTGCGGTGGCGCAGCGGCAGCAGGTAGACCTTCGTGCCCCTGCCCATGTACATCCGCAGGTTGTCATCCACCACCATGCCGTGGGCATCGTCCGCGGAGATCACCACGCGGTAGGCGTGCTCGCCGGAGAATACGGGGCCCTTGTCACTGAAGAGCTGCTCGCGCACCGCCGACTTGATGCCGTCGGCACCCACTACGAGGTCGGCCTCGACCGTTTTGCCGTTGGTGAAGGTCAGCACGGAGCGGCCGCCCTTGTCCTCAATCGTCTCCAGCTTGTGGCCGAGGTGCACCATGCCCTCGGGAAGCACGCCCAGCAGCGCCTCGATGAAGTCGCCGCGGTGGATGAGGTAGGTCTGCTTCTCGTCGCCGAACTCCGGCCAGCTGTCCTTCATGATCGGCTCACCGGTGGCCGTGAGGATCTCGAAGTAGTCGCTGGGTGAGCTTACTTTCGCGATCGCGTCGAAGATTCCCCACTTGCTGAACCGGTCCATCGTGGCAGGACGCAGCCCGATGCCGGCGCCGACCTCCCGCATCTGGGATGCCTGCTCGTACACGTTGACGGTCGCGCCGAGCAGGCTCAGGGCCTTGGCCGCCGCTGCGCCGCCGTACCCCGCGCCGACGATGGCGATGTTGAGGTTCTTGATGTCTTCAGCCTTCATTGAATAAGTCTCTTTCTGGAGCCCAGGACGCGCCTGGGAGACGGGCAAGTTGTGGTGGTCTATCCGGGGTCAGGCGGTCAGCGACAGGAAGTCGGCCGGGTTGTCCTCGAGCAGGAGTTTGAGTGTGGCGTCGTCGATGCCGGCCGCGCGCATGTCGGGGATCATGTCCTCGAAGATGTAGTTGATGGTGTGGCCCTTCACACCCGGCCAGCCCAGCGGGCTGCAGTTTGCGTCGGCCGAGACGAGGAGCTTGTCCGCGTAGCCTTTGTTCACCAGGTTGACGAAGTGCTCCATGCGTTCGGCGCGCTTGCGCCCCCAGAACGGCGGATCCGGCAGCTCAAGGTCGTAGCCGAAGGTGTCGAAGCCGATCCGGCCGCCCTGCTCGTAGATCCAGTCGTGCGGGGTGATCGGAGCGTTCAGGCCGTCGTCGGCGTGGCCGAAAAGCACGCGGTCCAGCGACAGGCCCTCTTCGTTGAAGATCGTCACTGCCGGTTCGGGATCGATGGCGAGGTGGGTCAGGATCGGCGCACCGGTAACGACGGCGGCGCGGGCCGCGGCGCGGTAGATACGCTTGTCCAAGTCCGTCATGCGTCCGCCGCGGCTTACGCCGACCTTGATAACGCCGGCCTTGGCGCCGGTGTTGCCGATGCCAACCGTGATTTCGTGGATGAAGACCTTCGCGAGGTAGTCCACGGTGGCGCGGGAGAAATGCGGAAGTGCGGTGTCGCCGCCGACGAAGCCGGTGCAGGCCACGATGTGCACGCCCGTCTTCTGGGACAGGGATTTGTAGTAGTCAACATCCCGGCCGTTGCAGATGCCTGTGGCATCAACGAAGGTGCCGCCGCCGTATTCGCGGAACTTCCGCAGTTTCGGCACGGTTTCCTCGTACGCCTGTTCCGGCGTCTTCCACCATTTGGTGTCCAGTTCGGACCCGGGCATGCCGTAGCCGATGTGTTCGTGGACCGCCACGATTTCCAGTTCTTCGGCCGGGATGGTTCCCAGCACGGTGTTGACCTTGGTCATTCGTTCACCTCAGGGTTTCGAAAGCTTGATGTATGTGGGCGGTACGCGTACTTAGCGCACGGTCAGCAGGTTGCGGGGGTTGTCCACGAGGATGCGCCGGGCGTCTTCTTCGCTCAGGCCGCGGGACTTGAGGAAAGGCACAAACGTGGTCAGGACGTGGCTGTAGGGCAGGTGGTACTCCGGCAGACCCTTTGCCACGCCGATCGAGTTGCCCGACAGGATGATCTTGTCGGCGTGTCCGGCCTTGACCAGCTCCAGCACCAGGTCGGCGCGCTCCTGGTCGGTGACGTAGTCGGCGTGGTCGTTGAGTCCCACATGGTCGATGCCTACGAAGGCCCCGCGGCCGGCCACCTCGACGGCGGAGTCCTTGGCGTCCCGGCGGTCGAGGTCGCCGACGAGCACCCGGTCGGCCCCGATCTGCTCGTCCAGGACGATGTCCAGGTCATGCAATGCGTCCGCGCCGAAGCGGATGGAGACCGGAACGCCGGTGTTCTTGGCGGCGCGGGCGGAGCCGCGGAACAGGCTTTCCTCGGTCGGAGTCATACCGGCGCGGTCGGCCATGGTGGCGACGATGCCAGCGGCGGCGCGGCGCTCGACGCGGGGGACCACCATCCCCTCAGTGATCTCTTTGCCGAAGAGATCGCCGAACTTTTCGGCCGGCCACGGCGTGGGCGGGTTGGTCTGCGGCGTCAGGAAGTACCCGCCGAGTTCTTCCTCCGGGCCGAGGCCTGTTGAGGCGACGATGTGGACGCCGGTGGAGCGGGACAGTGCCTCGTAGAGCTTGAGGTCGCGGCCGTGGAACATACCGGTGCTGTCGACGATCGTCTGGCCGCCGTGCTCGCGGAAGTCCGTGAGCTTCGCGGCCAGGGCCTCGAAGATCTCCGCCCGGTCCATGGAGATGTCGGGTGCGTACTGGGCGCCCGGGAGCACCGACAACAATGCCTCATGGACCGCGACAACGCCCAGTTCAGAAGCAGGGACGGGACCCAGGACCGTGTTGACGGTTTGCCCGGCCGGGGCATGGAACGCGTCACCGGTAGCGACGGGTGTGGTGTGGCTCACTTGGCTTCTCCCTATGAAGATCGGGTGCTGATGCGGGGGCGCCGCAGAGTTTGACTGCTCCGTCGCCCCCTTGCGGTGTAGCCAGCATCACATGTTTCTTTACATGGTGTCAAGGAAATAATCTGCATGTATGGCTATTAGCCATCGAAACGTTTATGAAAACATCTCGCAGTCAGAACTCTTGACATCATGCAAAGATTGGCATCAGACTGTGGGGAGCGCCACATCTACGCAGAAACGAAGGAGTTTCATCGATGAGTCAGACCATTTCGGTACCGAGCCGCGGCTCGGTACGAGCCACATTCGTGGCCGCCTACAGCGCGGTCACTTTGGCCCAGATCACCAACGCCCTGCCAGGTGCCCTCAGCGGCACGTTTGCGGTGGAATTCCACACCTCGGGTGCTGGCCTGACCTGGATTGCGGGCATGTTCCTGATGGGCATCGTGGTGTTCGAGCTCAGCTGGGGCCTCCTGGGTGACATGTTCGGACGCAAGAAGCTGCTCTATGCCGGCGCTGCAGTCAGTGTTGTCGGTTCCGTGCTGGCCGCGCTGGCGCAGACCACCGAAATGATGATCTTCGCGCAGGCGGTCGGCGGCATCGGGGCGGGCATCCTGTTCCCCATCTCGCTGTCCATGATCGCGGCGATCACCCCGGACCACCGCGCACGGGCGAAGGTCATCGCCACGTGGGCAGGATTCCTGTCCCTCGGCGCCGTGATCTCCCCAGTGCTCGCCGGCTTCACGGCGCAGTTCTTTACGGTGCCGGGCGTAGCTCCCGGCGCACCGAACGCGTTTAGCGGCTGGCGGGCGGCCTACCTGGTTGCGGCCGCCATTGCCGTGCTCGTTCTCATCGTCGCGCTCCGGGCCAAGGACTCGGCGGCGGCCGAGGGGCGCAAGCTGGACATGCCCGGCCAGATTACGCTCGCCCTCGGCCTTATCGCCGTTCTCTACGCCACGGTGACAGCGGTGGATGCCGGCTTCGGCAGCGCCCAGGTGATTGCCAGCTACGTCATCGGTGTCATCCTGCTTGTTGCCTTCGTCATCATCGAGTCACGCACCGCGGAGCCACTGATCCACCTGTCGCTATTCAAGAACAGCGCCTACTCGATCACCGGCATCGTGGCGGTCACGGGCATGTTCGCCTTCCTCGCGATCTGCTTTAGCACCAGCGTCGCCGTCAGCGGGCTCGCCCTTGCCGAGACCTGGAAGGTCGGTGTGCTCTTCGTCTTCATCCAGGGTCCCGCCTTCGCCTTCATCCCGGTTGTCGGATGGCTCATTCACCACGTGGCTCCGCGCTGGGTACTCACCGCAGGCTTCGCGCTCATGGCCGTCTCTGGTTTCTGGCTCTCAACCTTCGCCCTCGGCACCCCGGAGGCCTTCGGCGGCACCCCGTGGACGGCCTTCATCCCGCCGCTCCTGGTGCTGGGTATCGGCTTCGCCCTCACCGTCGGCTCCGTCACCGCTGTTGCCATCAACACCGTCCCGCCCCAGCAGATCGGCATGGCCTCGGCCACGACGAACCTCCTGCGCGACCTCGGCTTCGCCCTCGGCCCCGTGATCGGCTCAGCCATCGCCTTCGGCATCGGAGCCACGGCCTTCGCGGGTCCCCTGGCCGGCATCCTCGGCGGAGCGGGACTGCCCGCTGAAGCCGTCAACGGGCTGGCCAACGTGCCGCCGCTGGGCTTCCTCGCCGGCTGGGACGGGATCATCGCCCAGCTCTCCGGCCAGGCAGTAGCCGGCGGCGCACCCGCCCCTGCGGTCGACGGCATGGTCCAGGCCCTCAGCGCCGCACAGCCGCAGATCCAGGGCGTGGCCGGGACCTCGCTGGGCCAGGGATTCCAGGCGGTGTACCTCACCGCGGGTATCGCGGCGATCCTCTCCGCCATTCTTACCCTCTTCATCTCCGCACGTTCCTCGGCGCCCATGACCGATGCCGTCGCCGAAACCACTGAAGAAAACGCCGGGGCTGTTGTCTAGGCTGCGGCCCTCCTTCCACCAAACTTCACCGAACCATTTTCAAGCCGCAAGGAGAACACCGTGACTGCACCCGTCGAATCAGACATCGACATCTGGGATGACGACATCCTCGTCGACCCCTACCCCACGTACGCAGCGCTCCGCGAGCAAGCCGCCGTCGTCCACCTTCCCAAGAACGACCTGTACGTCCTGACCCGCTACGACGCCATCCGCGACGCCCTCGGTGATCCGGAGGCCTTCTCGTCCACGAGCATCGGCTTCAACCCCATGGTGAACGAGGCGCTGCAGGGCACGTCCCTTGCCTCCGACCCGCCGGTCCACACGCAGCTGCGCGCCACGCTGTCGCAGAACCTCACCCCCCGCGCGCTCCGCGGCCTGAAGGTCACCATTGACGAAAAGGCCGACAAGCTCGTCGCCGAGCTCGCCGCCAGCGGCAGCTTCGAGGCCATCGATTCCCTCGCCCGGGCCTTCCCGATCGAGATCGTCGCTGACCTCATTGGGTTCGAGGGACACGTCAAGGACAACATGCTGCGCTGGGGCCAGGCCGCCATGCAGGTCATCGGCCCGCTGAACCAGCGCACGCAGGAGAGCTTCCCGATCGCCGGCGAGCTCTACGGCTGGTGCTCCTCGGTCACTGCCGAAGACCTCACCCCTGGCTCAATCGGCCGCGGAATCTTCGACGCCGAGACCCGGGGAGACATTCCCAAGGGCTCCGCCGGGCACATCATCCACCAGTACCTCGGAGCCGGCGTCGACACGACCATTGCCTCGATCGGGAACATCATTGCGCTGTTCGGCCACCACCCCGAGCAGTTCCAGCTGGTGCGGGAGAACCCGGAGCTCGTCCCCGCAGCTTTCGCCGAAGTGCTGCGTTATTACGCACCGGTCCACATCTGGGGCCGCAAGGCAACGCGCGACGTCGAAATCGACGGAGTGACGATTCCTGCAGGCGCCCAGGTGGGCATCCTCTTTGGGGCCGGCAACCGGGACCCGAGGCATTACGAGTACCCCGACACGTTCGACATCACGCGCAACCCGGTGGACCACCTCTCCTTCGGCTACGGTCCGCACGGCTGCGCCGGCCAGGGCCTCGCGAAACTTGAAGCCCATGCGATCATCGAGGCGCTTGCCCGCAGGGTACAGACCCTGACGATCTCCGACGAGGTTCGCGAGCCCAGCAACATCACCCGCAGCCACGAGAGGCTCCTGGTCGCCAAGGTGGTGGCAGCATGAGGATCGGACTGGACCGGCCGCGCTGCGAAGGGCACGGCCTGTGCGAGGAGGCCGCACCTTCGCTGATGCACCTGGATGACGACGGCGAACTGGTGATCGATGTCCCGGAGGTGGACGGTGCCGCACTTGAGGCCGCGAAGGCAGCGGTCCGGGTGTGCCCGGTCGCCGCGCTGCGGCTGGAGGCGGCATGACAATGCGCCGGATTGTCGTCGTCGGCAACGGCATCGCCGGGCTCACGGCCTGCGACTCGCTGCGCTCTGCCGGGTTCGACGGCGAGCTGACGGTGGTGGGCGCCGAGCGCCACCACCCCTACAGCCGCCCCGCCCTGTCCAAGGCGCTGCTGCACGGCGTCGACGGGAACGGCAAGGACGGGACCAGCGACGCGGGACTGACAGCCCACCAGCTGCCGGCGCCGACGCACGAGGCGAGCGAGCTGCTCGGCGTCGGCGCCGTGGGCCTGGACATCGAAGCCCGGGTGGTAAGGCTCGACGACGGCGGGGACCTTCCGTACGACGGCCTGGTCATCGCCTCCGGGTCCCGGGCGAAACGCCTCGCCATGGAGCCTCGCGACGGTTCCCCCGTGGAGCTCACCCTCCGCACGATCGAGGACGCAATTGCGCTGAAACAGCGCGTCGCATCGCGCCCCTCGGTCATCGTGATCGGTGGCGGTCCGCTGGGCATGGAGGTCGCGTCCGGTTGCCTGCACGTGGGTTGCGAGGTCACCCTCGTCTCCGACGTTCAGCCCCTTTCGCGCCAGCTTGGCGGGCATCTGGCCGGCATCTTCACTTCCGCCGCCATCGGGCGCGGGCTGCGCGTGGTTGGCGGCGGGAAGGCCCGCCTTGTCGATCACGGCGACCGGGCAACAGTGGTCCTGGCCGACGGCACCGAGCTGGGGGCGGACCTCGTGGTCACCGCCATCGGCGACGAGCCGAACACCGGCTGGCTGGCCGGCTCGAACCTCCTCGTCGATGGGCAGTTGCGTGTCGACTCGCGCGGACGCGTCCGGCCGGACATCGTCGCCGCCGGCGACGTGGCCTCTTTCCCCACCCGCCGCGGGGTGGAACGTGTGCCCCTGTGGACGAGCGCCATCGACCAGGCCAAGATCGCTTCCGTCGGCCTGCTCACGGGGGACGCGGCGCCCGAACTCGACTTCCAGCCGTACTTCTGGACGGAGGGCTTCGGCCTGTCGCTCAAATCGGTGGGTTTCACTCCAGTCGTCGGGACTCCCGACTACTGCGAGCCGGGCGAAGGGGCGGACGCGGTGCTGCTGCGCTGGGACAACCGGGACGGTTCCGGCACCGCCGCGGCGATCAACTACCGGATCCCGATCCCCAAACTGCGCCGTCTGGCCAACGCCGGTCCGGGCGCCCTCCAGCGGACCGCGCCGGCGAGCGTCTGATGTGTCCGGCGCGCTTTTCGCGGTGGCATCCCAGGCCGCCGGTTCCCGCGCAGCTTTGCGCCGCGCGCGCCAAACCGCCACACGCCACCGTTAGGATGGTGTTATGTCGTCGCTGCGAGAAGCCCAAAAACAGCTGACCCGCGACGTGATTGTCGAGCGGGCGCTTGAGCTGTTCACCGAGAAGGGCTACGCCGCTACGACGATCGATGAGGTTGCCGCGGCGGCCGGAACCACCCGGGCAACCTTTTATGCGTATTACCCGTCGCGCAGCGGCCTGATGCGCGACTTCATGGCGCGCGTGAACGGCGTGCTGGAGCGCGCGGACGCCCCCGGCCAAGGCACCACCGCGGCCGAGCTGGTCGACGTCGTGCGTGAAGGCGAGCTGTCCGGCATCCTCGCCTGGCTTGAGTCGCGCGCGGTTCTTTGGCCGGTCTTCCGGCCCTACCTGGACGTCCTCGACGAGGCCGCAGCGGTCGACCGTGAGGTGCGGGCCATGCTGGAGGGCTGGCATGAGGAGGTCATCTCCGACCTCGTGCGGGGCATGCAGCTGGCAGGCCGTTTCCCGGCCGAGACACACCACATCCGGGGAACCCTCGCCTTCACCGCGCTCGACTACGTTGCCACGCTCTGGACGCGCCGCAAGTATGAACCAAACCGCGACCATGCGCTCGAGGTCCTTGCCGACAACTGGTATCACCTGCTGTGCGATGAAGGCTGAGCGCTCCTAGGCGAACGTGTCTTCCTTGGCGGGGGCGGGAGCAGCAGAGGCGGCAGGTGCCGGCGGCCGGTGGCCCATCGGGTTGAACTGGCTCCCCAGCCCGCCGAAGGCGTAGGCCGTCTCGGCATGCTCGGAGAGATCCACCCCGGCCATCTCGGCCTCGTGGCTCACCCGGAATCCGATGGTCCTGTTGATGGCCCGGCCGATCACCAGGGTCACGCCGCCGGAGAGAACCACGGTGATCACTACCGCGACGGCCTGGGCCGTCAGCTGCTGGAATCCGCCGCCGTAGAAGAGGCCGCCGCCCTGGCCGTCCAAGGGGAGGGCGACGAAGCCCAGGGCGAGTGTGCCGATGAGCCCGGCGCCGAGGTGGACGCCCACCACGTCCAGGGAGTCGTCCAGCCCGAACCGGTACTTCAGGTCAACAAACACACAGCAGGCCGCACCGGCCACCAGGCCCAGGCCGATGGCGGCCACTGGGCTGATGTTGGCGCAGGACGGTGTGATGGCCACCAGGCCGGCAACCACACCGGAGGCTGCGCCCAGGGACGTGGGGTGGCCGTGGCGGATCTTCTCCGTCAGCAGCCAGCTGAGCATGGCCGCGGCCGGGGCCACCAGGGTGTTGATCCAGATCAGGCCGGCCTGCTCCGCGGTGGTGGCGGCGCCGCCGTTGAACCCGAACCAGCCGAACCACAGGATGGCCGCGCCGAGCATGATGAAGGGGACGTTGTGCGGGCGGTGGCTGGGATCCTTGGCGAAGCCGTGGCGCTGGCCAACCACCAGGGCCAGGACCAGGGCCGCCGTGCCGGAGCTGATTTCCACCACTGCGCCGCCAGCGAAGTCGATGACCTGGCCGAAGGTCTCGGTGATGGCCCCGCCGGCGCTCATCAGCCCGCCGCCCCAGATCATGTAGGCGAGGGGGCAATAGACCAGCGTGATCCACAGCGGCACAAACACTGCCCAGGCGCTGAACTTGGCGCGGTCCGCGATGGCCCCGCTGATGAGGGCCACCGTGATGATGGCGAAGGTGGCGCTGAAGCCTGCTTTGATGAGGTCGGGGGAGCCCATGAGGTTCTGCAGCCCGAAGTTGGCGAACGGGTTGCCGAAGATGCCCAGGATTCCTTCGCCGGTGGTCATGGAGTAGCCCCACAGGACCCACACCACTCCCACGATGCCGGCGGAGATGAAGCTCATCATGATCATGTTCAGTGCTGCCTTGGCGCGCGTCATGCCGCCGTAGAAGAGGCCGAGTCCGGGTGTCATAAGCAGCACCATTGCCGCCGCGATCATCATCCAGACGTGTTGTGCACTGATCTCCACCGGTGGGTCCCTTTCATTGATCCTGAATACGGGGACTTTTCCTACGTGGCCCGCGCAATTCCCCCGATCAATAGTTGTCGCCGAGTGTTTCCGTTTGTGCTTCGCTAAGTTGCGGACACGTTACGGCAAAGCCTCGTTCGTGAAGATCGGATGACCGTGATGTTTCCGGCATGTAAACGGGACCTGTTGACCGGCGCCGGGACGGGAAGCCCGGTGGCTCTGATGCCAGCAACGGCGGGCGCCGGTCCGCGCACGTGGTGAGAAGCCGCCGTCGGACGCTGAAAACGGCAACGTTTCCTGAAAGTGAACGGCGCCTCACCGCTGGCGGCCCCCGCGGGAGGGGCCGCTCGGCGAGGGCCTCCAGTCGTGGTCAGAAGGTCCGGGCGTTGGCCAGCACGGGAAGTTTGCCGCGGACCTCGGAAACGACGGCCGGGTCAATGTCGACGACGGCGAGTTCCGGTTCGCCGCCCAGGGCCACCAGGGCAGAACCTAGGGGAGAGATGACGGCGCTGTGGCCGACGCCGGTGGGAGCTTTGCCCGCGGAGGTGATACCGACGCTGACCGGATCGCCCTGTCCGCAGGCCACCACGAAGGTGGTGCTGTCCAGCGCGCGGGCACGGACCAGGAGGTCCCACTGTTCAGTCTTACCCTCGCCGGCACCCCACGAGGCGCAAATGATGTTGACTTCGGCGCCGGCTTTGGCATTGGCCGTGAACAGTGCCGGGAACCGGACGTCGTAGCAGGTGGCCAGGCCGAAGGTGGTGCCATTCACTTCGAAGGTCACGGGGGCTGTTCCGGCGTCCACGGTGTCGGACTCGGCGAAACCGAATGCATCAAAGAGGTGGATTTTGTCGTAGGAGGTCTCGACGCCGGGGCCGGTGACCAGCAGGGTGTTCCGCACGCGGCCGCCGTCGCCCGGGGTGAACATGCCCGCCACGACCGTGATGTCCAGCTCTTGGGCAATGCTGCGGACGGCGGCGGCCCATGGCCCGTCCAGCGGCTCGGCAATGTCCTTCAGGCTGTTGCCGAAGGCGCGCATCGCGGCTTCCGGGAACACCACGAGCTCCGCTCCGGCGGCTTTGGCCCGCGTGGAGTAGTCTCGGATGAGCTCCAGGTTGGCGGCCAGATCGGCACCGGTGATGATTTGGGCCACTGCTAAACGCATGAAATTACTCCAGTCTGTTGTATACATAATGTATGCGAAAAAGTTCGGGGACGGCGGCGTCCGGCCGCGAGAAGGCGTACGCGTATCTGCGCGAAAACATCCTGGTTGACCCGGAGGTGCAGGGGAAGTTCCTGAACGAGCAGGAACTGGCCGCCGAGATCGGCGTCTCGCGAACTCCGGTCCGGGAGGCGCTCCTGCTGCTCGTCTCCGACGGCCTGGTGGAACTGATTCCGCAGCGCGGGGCCTATGTTCCGCCTGTGACGGGCCGCGAAATGTCGGAGCTGATGGAACTCCGGGGTGTGCTGGAAAGCTATGCCGCCCGCCTGGTTATCGAACAGCGCCGCGTTCCTGCGAAGACGATGCAGGACACCCTGGACCAGCAGGCCCAGCTTCCCGAGGAGCTGAATGCGGAGGCTGCGCAGGAGTTCATCCGGCTGGACACCCTCTTCCATCAGCTTCTGATCGACGCCGCGGGCAATGAGCTCATCTCCCGAACGTACAGCAAGCTCCACGTCCGGCAGATCCTGGTGGGCGTTGCTGCCCTGTTCCGCACCGGAGACCGGCGCGGACAGGTGTGCGCCGAACACCAGGACATCCTCGATGCCCTGGTGTCCGGCGACTCCGCGAAGGCGCAGGAGGCCATTGACCATCACCTGGCTGTCACCCGGGATATCCTGCTCCGCTCCTAAAGCTCCAGTCCGTCAGTGGCCTTTGCCGGTGACCGCCTGCTGGCGCTCCAGTGCGGATCCTTCCAGCAGCAGGCGGTAGTCCTCGTCCTCCACAGTGTTGGAATCGCGGCCGAGGGCCAAGCCTACGGCGGTGACGCCTGCAGCGACTGCCACGTAGATGGCCACCGGAATCCACGTGCCGAACTGCGCCAGCAGCAACGTGAACATCAGCGGGGCGATGGCGCCGCCGATCACACCGGCGAAGGTGTAGGCCAAAGAGCTGCCGGTGGACCGGAGCCGCGGTGAGAACTGCTCCACGATGAAGGCAGCCTGCGGGCCGTACATAAACGAGTGCGCCATGAGGCCCAGCACAATGCCGGCAATGAGCATCGGCTCGTTGTCGGCGCCCAGGACGCCGAAGAAGACGAACGTCCACACGGCGCCCACCACAGCCGCGGTGCCGTAGACCAGACGGCGGTTGAAGCGGTCGGACACGGCGCCGGCCAGCGGAATCATGAAGAGCTGGAACGCGGAGCCGATCAGGACCGCCGTGAGCACCTGGCTGCGGTCGTAGCCGAGGGACTGGATGCCGTAGGTGAGGGTGAAAACGGTGAACAGGGCGTACAGCACGTCCGGGCCCACCCGGCACAGCGTGGCGGCAATGAGAGGCCGGAGCTCCTTGCTGAAGACCTCGCGGACGGGGGCGTTGGGCTGTTCGCCGTGGGCTTCGATGGCCTTGAAGATGGGGGTATCTTCCAGCTTCAGGCGGATCCAGAGGCCGAAACCGACCAGCACGGCCGAGACCAGGAACGCGATGCGCCAGCCGAAACCGATGAACTGTTCCTCGGTCAGGGCGAGGGTCAGGACAGCCAGGGCGCCATTGGCCATCAGGTTGCCGGCGGGCGGGCCCACTTGGGCCGCAGAGGCCCAGAACCCGCGCCGGTGGGGATCGCCGTATTCGCTGGAGAGCAGCACGGCGCCGCCCCATTCGCCGCCGACTCCCACGCCCTGGGCGAAGCGCAGCAGCACCAGGATGATCGGCGCGCTGATGCCGATGCTGTCGTAGCCGGGGAGCACGCCGATCAGAACGGTGGCCACGCCGATGATCATCAGGGTGGTCACCAGCACCTTCTTGCGGCCGATCCGGTCACCGAGCCGGCCGAAGATGATGCCGCCGACAGGCCGGGACACATAGCCCACCGCGTACGTGGAGAAGGCCAGTATGGTGCCGGTCAGGGGATCGGATGACGGGAAGAAGACGAGGGGAAATACGACGGCGGCCGCGGCCGAGTAGACGGCGAAGTCGTACCACTCGAGGGCGGTGCCGGTGAGGCTGGCGGCAAAGGCCTTGTACAGGCCCTTGGGGTGAATCGGCTTGTCCGGGCGCGGCGCTGCGCCGGAAGCCGGAACTGGGACGTTGGCCATGGTGTTGTCCTCCACGAGATGTTTACGGGTGACGCCTGTCACGCTGGCGTTAAATGTATACATTACGCATACTGGATGTACGTTGGCCACCGTTTCCGGTTTCCAGTTTGTAAATTTCTCCAGCAGGACACGCAAAGGATGGACAGAACATGACGACTCTGAGCTTCGAACTTCCCGACGGCAGCACCCGGACAGTCCAGGTCAAGCACCTCCTGAACGCCGGTTATGCAGGGCGGGAGCAGGAGGAAGTGCAGGCCCACATTGCCGAACTGGCTGAACTGGGCGTTCCGGGCCCCACCACCACGCCGGCGCTCTACCCGGTCTCGCCGTACCTGGCGCAGCAGGTTTCCGAAGTCCGCGTGCAGCATGCCCGGACCTCCGGTGAAGCCGAATGGGCGCTGGTCATCACGGACGACGGCGTGCTGCTGACGGTCGCGTGCGACCACACGGACCGCGAGCTTGAGGTCCATGGGGTGGCCTGGAGCAAGAATGCCAGCCCGGATGTCCTGGGCCGCAAGGCGTGGCGGCTGGACGACGTGCGAGACCACCTGGACCAGATCACGCTGAAGGGCTGGGTGGGCCAGGGTGATACCGCGGACACGCTGATCCAGGACAGCTCGCTGGAAGCCCTGCTCACCCCGGACTACTGGCTGGAGGTGCTGACCGGGCGCGGCCTGAATGAGCCGGGGACGGTCCTCATTTCCGGCACGGTGGCCATGACCAGCGGCGTGAACCAGTTCGCCCGCAGCTGGAAAGTGGAGATGGCAGACCCCGTAACCGGGTCCACCGTGGATGCCCGGTACGTGGTGGAGCAGATGGCCGAGCCCATCGGCTGATTCCGCCGGGCGGGGGCGCGTTGGGGGCGCAACTCCCGGTAGCATCTTGACTATGCCCACTGCGCTTGAAATGGCAGGTCCCATCCTGGAAGTGATGACCTGGCTGTGCCTTCCGCCGGGGCTTGCCCTGCTGTTCTACTCGGGCATCCTCCGGCGGTTTGTGCACCCCTGGAACGTTGCGGAAGCGGTGGTCTATGCGGACGCGACCGGAACGGGCTTCCGCTGGTTTGACCGCAAGTACCAGGTCCACCACGCCCCGATGTCACCCCACGACATCAAGGACCTGGCCGTCGGCGAAACCCTGCCGATCTACTACCACCCCAAGCGCCCCACACAGTGGCAGACCGCAGCGCCCGAAGCGGTGGGGCGGACCGCCGTCGTGCTTGGCCGGGTGCTCACCGGGATCGGTGCCGCGGCGTTCATTGCCGGCTTCCTGCTGCCCATGTTCTGAGCCTCCGCGGCTGAATCAGCCCACCCGGGACGAGATGGAAACCACCGCGCTGATGAAGACGGGAAGCGCAGCGGCGCTGATCAGCACTATCGCCCCGGCACCCAACCAAGCCGGCATTGTCCGGCGGGGTCGCTCGGACCTCAGCTGGGAAACCGGAATGACGCTGAGCCAGAGGAACAAGAGGAGGGACCCAACGACGACGAGGACTGCGAACGGCGGAAACAGGACGGCGCCGGCCAGCAACGGAACATAGTATTTGAGTGCTCCATTGCGCCACAGCGGAAGGCGCCCACTCCACCAACCCGCCGCGGCAGCGACTACGGCGCCGTGAAGGAGGGCAAGTCCGGCATACAGTGCCACCGACAGCCAGCCGGGCCCAACGATGTTGAAATCGATGTTGTCCGGGCGCAGGGGATCCATCAAGGACCCCACCCACACGAGGAGGAGCAAACCGAACAGCGGTCCGGCGAGGCGTCCGCGTGGGAGCCAGCGGCGCACGAGGGGAAACAGGATCGCCGCCAAGAAGCCGGCGGGCAGGGCTCCAAAGAACAGCAGGGCAATGGTCCCCCCAAGGCTCGGAAACCCCACGATGGCCTGGGCTTCGGTCAGCCGGCCCTGCGCCAAAGCAGGGGATGTGTCCGCCAAGATGCGCATGACCAGCCGGCCGCCCGGCCAGGCGGCAAGCAACGCTGAAACCAGGGCGGAAAAGGTTATGACGTTGGCCCACCAGAGAAACCGGCGCAGCGCGTGCAGCTTGATGTCAGTCCTGAAGTCCTGCTCCGTGGTACCCATGGAACGGTGGGGCCGTGCGCTGGACGGCTCGCGGATGCTCCGGCCTCCCCACAGCAGCACCACCAGCAAGCCAAGGAGCAGAAGAAGGGTGGACCCCACCACGATTGTCATGGCCATCGCTGATCACCATCCACATCCATCCAAACGATGGATCAATTGTGCTCTTGATTGGGGGCGCTGGCTACCGGTATTGGGCGTTTCCGAGCGCTGTGAGATACCCCGCCTCAGCCCGCGTTCCTCGGCGCAAACATGATCACAGCCACCCCCACCAGGCAGATGACGGAGCCCGCGATGTCCCACCGGTCCGGCCGGAAACCGTCGAAGATCATTCCCCACGCCAGCGAGCCGGCCACAAACACCCCGCCGTAGGCGGCCAGGATCCGGCCGAAATGGGCATCGGGCTGGAGGGTGGCCACAAAACCGTAGAGGCCCAGGGCGATGACACCCAACCCCGCCCACCACCAGTCCTTGCCCTCGCGGACGGACTGCCACACGAGCCACGCGCCGCCGATCTCGGCGGCAGCGGCCAGGACGAACAGCACAGTCGTTTTGCCGATGGCCACGGTTTCAGCAGGAATACTCACAGACCCATCATGCCAGCCGGGAATGCGGCCGGCCGCGGGGTGGTTGGGCCAAACATGCGACGCATCGGATTCCTTTCCTTCGGCCACTGGGGCCCCGGCCAGGGCTCCCGCACCAGAACCGCCGGCGAGGCCCTGCGCCAGGGCATTGAGCTGGCGGTGGCGGCCGAGGAACTCGGCATCGACGGCGCTTTCTTCCGTGTGCACCACTTCGCCCGCCAGCAGGCGTCCCCCTTCCCGCTGCTGGCAGCCATCGCCGCCCGGACCAGCCGCATTGAGATCGGCACCGGCGTGATCGACATGCGCTACGAAAATCCGCTGTATATGGCCGAGGAAGCCGCGGCCACGGACCTGATCAGCGGCGGCAGGCTGCAGCTGGGCATCAGCCGTGGTTCACCCGAGCCCGCCCGGAACGGAGCCGCCGCCTTCGGCCACAAACCGGTAGAAGATGAGACCGACGCAGACATGGCCCGCCGGCACACAGCCCAGTTCCGGCACGCCATTAGCGGCGCCGGAGTGGCCGAGGCGGACCCGCGCTACGCTGGCGGAGCCATCGGCCTGTTGCCGGTCCAGCCGCAGTCGCCCGGCCTCACGGAGCGGATCTGGTGGGGCGCCGGAAGCCGTAACACCGCCGTGTGGGCGGCCGGACTGGGCATGAACCTGATGAGCTCTACCCTGCTGACCGAAGACACCGGCGTGCCCTTCGACCAGCTGCAGGCGGAGCAAATCCAACTTTTCCGGGAGGCCTGGGCCGCGGCAGGGCACAGCCACCAGCCGCGTGTCTCCGTCAGCCGGAGCATCCTGCCGATCGTGGACGACGAGGACAGTGGGTATTTCGCGGGCAGCGCGCTGCGGGACAGCCGGGACCAGGTGGGCGTCATCGACGGCCTGACGGCACGCTTCGGCAAAACCTATGCCGGCGCGCCGGATGCCCTGGCCGAACAGCTGGCGGCCGACGCCGCTGTCCAGGCCGCGGACACGCTGCTGGTGACAGTGCCCAACCAGCTGGGCGTTGACTTCAATGCCAAAATGCTGGGAAACATCGCCCGGTACATTGCGCCCGCCGTCGGCTGGACCCCGGCCCGTTCCTGATCGGGCGCAAAATCCGCTGGGTGATCCGCCCGGAAGGGAATATCCTTGAGAAGGTGCGGGCCATGAAGGCCCGGCTATTCGTCACGGCCTAGAGAGGCTCACCATGTCCGAAAAGCTACACCTGACCCCGGAAGACGAGTTCCCGGAAGATCTTTCCACCGTTGCGGACCGGGACCTCCAGGTTCTGGACAGCCAGGTGCAGCGTCAACTGGACTATGAGTACGTGGCCGAGGGCGAACCGAACCCGGAGACGGAGTTCAGGCACGAGGACCTGGACGAGGAATTCCAGGAACGCGACGTCCGCTGAACCCGGGAACCATCCACAAGCCGGAGCCGTTAGGCTTGTAGCGGGCTTTGGGGGGCTGAGTGTCCCATTAATACTGCGTGACTGCGTGACTGCGGAACGGTCAGGAGAGAGAAATATGGCTCGCGCCGCTTTAGGTTTTACTGCATGATCCGGCTACGTCAGCTGGCACAGGCGGCTTCCGTACTGACCACGCCATTGGCACCGGAAGATATTCTGGCGCTCTTCAACCCTGTCTTCTCCGCGCGCCAGCTGCGTGGAGTGGTGACCCGTGTGGTCCAGGAAACGGCGCAGTCGGCCACCATCTTCTTCCGTCCCGGCCGCGGCTGGCATTCGCACCTGGCCGGCCAGTGGGCGCGCATCGGCGTTGAGCTGGACGGCGTCCGCCACTGGCGCTCCTACTCGCTGAGCGCCCCCGCCGGCAAGGACCCCGCCATCACCGTCACCGATGTCGGCGCTGTTTCCGGGACCCTGGTCCGGACCACCAAACCGGGCGACGTGCTTTTCCTGGCACCCCCGCAAGGCGACTTCGTCCTGCCCGAGCACCCCAGGCCGCTCCTGATGGTCACCGCCGGCAGCGGCATCACTCCCGTGATGTCCATGATCCGCACCCTTGTTCCCCGCCGCCCGGATGCCGACGTCGTGCTGGTGCATTCTGCCCGCACGCCCGGTGACAGCCTCTTCCGCGAGGAACTCGCCGAACTGGCTGACCAGTTCCCCAACTTCCGGCTGGCCCACTGGTACACCGGCGAACAGGGCCGGATGGACCTGACCAACACGGCCGAGCTCGATGAGATCTGCCCGGACTGGAAGGAACGGGCCGCCTACGCGTGCGGTCCGGACAGTTTCCTGGACGACGCCGAGGCCCTGTGGAAGCAGGCGTCCCTCACCGCCGGCGCCCCCGGCACCGATGTTGCGCTCGCCGGCGATCCCGGCAACCTGATGATTGAGCGGTTCAACACCACCTTCGCCGGGGGTGTGGGGCACGACGGCGGCCTGGTCACCTTTGAGGCGTCGGACCGGGAAGTTGACGCCGACGGCGACACCCCGCTGCTCGACGTCGGCGAGGACGCCGGGGTGCTGATGCCCAGCGGCTGCCGGATGGGAATCTGCCACAGTTGCCTGACTCCGCTCCTGGCCGGACAGGTCCGTGACCTTCGCACCAACGAGGTCCACGGCGAACCCGGCCAACTAATCCAAACGTGTGTCTCGGCAGCCGCCGGACCCGTCAACCTCGAACTCTGAGGAGCAATACCGCATGTCAGTAGTTTCAGAAAACAAGAAAGTCTCCGCAAGCAGCACCGCCCCCACCGGAGCGGCAAAGAGGCGCCCCGGAGCGCTGGCCGAGTCCGGCAGCCCCCTGGTCCGCCCGCCTGCCGCAGCGCACCTTACCGACGAACAGGTAGCTGAGCTGGGCCGCGAACTCGACGCGATCCGCGACGAAATCCTGGCCAAACGCGGCGCCACCGACGCCGCCTACATCCGCCGCATGATCAAGATCCAGCGCGGGCTGGAGATCTCCGGCCGCGCGGCACTGCTGGTCAGCAAGAACAAGGCAGCCTGGGTCACCGGCACCACGCTGCTGAGCCTCGCCAAGATCCTGGAAAACATGGAACTCGGCCACAACATCCTGCACGGGCAGTGGGACTGGATGCGGGACCCGGACATCCACTCCACCACCTGGGAGTGGGACTTCGTCACCCCGTCGCGCGCCTGGCAGCACACGCACAACGACCTCCACCACCGCTGGACCAACGTGGTGGGCAAGGACAACGACGTCGGGTACAACCTCCTGCGCATGGACGAGGACCAGCCGTGGCAGCCCCACAACCTGGGCAACCCGCTCTACAACGCCATCCTTTCCCCGCTCTTCGAATGGGGCATCGCCATCTACGACCTCGAGCTTGCCGAGTACCAGGCAGGCAAGAAGTCCAAGGAAGCGCTCATCAAGGACCTCAAGGCCCTGGGCCGCAAGGTGGTCACCCAGTTCACCAAGGACTACGCCGCCACTCCCGCCGTCGCCATGCTCACCGGTTCCGGCAAGCAGGCGCTCTACGGCACCCTGACCGCCAACGCCGTCCGCAACGTGTGGGCGCACGCCGTGATCTTCTGCGGCCACTTCCCGGAAGGCACTGACACCTTCACCGAGGAAATGGTGGAAGGCGAAACCCGCGGTGACTGGTACGTCCGCCAGATGATCGGCTCCGCCAACATCTCCGGGTCCAAGTTCATGCACCTGATGACCGGCAACCTGTCGCACCAGATCGAGCACCACCTCTTCCCGGACCTGCCGTCCAACCGGTACGCCGAGGTTGCCCCGCGCGTCCGCGAGATCTGCCAGCGCTACGGCCTGAAGTACACCACAGGTCCGCTGCTGAAGCAGGTGGGATCGTCCTGGGCGAAGGTCTTCAAGCTGGCGCTGCCGGGCAAGGCTGCCAGGGCTTGAGCTGACTAAGCCTCTAAAGAGTGGAAGGGCCAGGCGAAACGCCTGGCCCTTCCACTCTTTTTGTTATCCGGTCTGCTTGCTCAGGAAGGCGAGCAGGGCTTCGTTGACTTCCGCGGCGTGTGTCCACAGCAGGCCGTGCGGGGCGCCATCGATCTCCACATACTCCGCCGACGGCAGGGCTTTGGCGAACCGTCGGCCAGTGACGTCGATGGGGAGGATGTTGTCCTCGGTGCCGTGGATAATCAGCGCGGGGACATCGATCTTGGGGATGTCGCCGCGGAAATCGGTCAGCCAGGTGGGCTGCGCGGCGACTGATGCGGTGGCACCTGCGCCGGCGGCCAGTTTCCAGCTGGCGTCCAGGACTTCCTGGCTGAGCCGCGGCGTGCCCAGGTACGTGTCCGCGTTGTAGAAGTTCTTGAAGAATTCCGTGAAGAACGCGTACCGGTCTGCGGTGACTGCTCCGGTGAGCCCGTCAAAGACGTCCTGCGGGACGCCGTCGGGGTTGTCTTCGGTTTTCAGGACGAAGGGTTCCAGGGATCCGAAGAACGCTGCGCGGGCAACCCGGGCGGAGCCGTAGGTGCTCAGGTAGCGGGCAACCTCGCCGGTGCCCATGGAAAAGCCCACCAGCACCGTGTTGTTGAGGTCCAGGGTTTCCAGCAGGGTTTTGAGGTCCGCGGCGAAGGTGTCGTAGTCGTAGCCGCTGGCGGCCTTGCTGGACTTGCCGAAGCCGCGGCGGTCGTAGGTGATCACGCGGTAGCCGGCCTCCAGAAGGGCGGCGGTCTGCTTTTCCCAGGAGGATCCGTCCAGCGGGTAGCCGTGGATCAGGACAACGGGCTGGCCGCTCCCGTGGTCTTCGTAGTAGAGGTCGATATCGGTGCTGTTCTCGGTTCCAACGGTGACGAATGCCATCTCGGCGGTCCTTTCGAAGCTTCGGAATCAGTTTCGGGCGCAAGCAAAAGCTGGCACCCGGCATTCCCTACTCTAGGGACCGCCCGCCGCGGCACCAAGGATGTGGCTACGGGGAGGGCTGGGGCAGTTCGCAGGCAATCTGCGGGTTGACGCCCACGTAGTTCAAGGGCCCGGCGACGATGGTCACGGCCACCGTTCCAGCTTGGGCACAGGACCCGGGAGCCCCGCCGAAGTAGCCGCGCTGCCAGGCGGCGATTCCTCCGATGATCAGCCAGATGATAATCAGTGCTCCGAGAAACTTCATGGTGTCCTCCCATGGCCGTGGCCGCCTGTGCTCAAGTATGCGCCGATATCCGGATTCCAGACAGCTCCCCCACCCCCGGACGCTCTCTCACTTAATGCGGGTTTTTGACCGACGCTCTCTCACTCTTCTCAAGAAAGTGAGAGAGCCCTGGGGATTTTCCCGCATTAAGTGAGAGAACGTTCCCGGGTGTCATCTGCGGCTTCGGTGCCAAACAAACCTGGCCGCGATGACGGCGTTGGTCAGGCGAGGGAAAGGAAGAGCTTTTCCAACTCTTTTTTATCCATCGTTGCGTCCTTCTGGACGATGCACTGCTCCAGGCCTGTGGCGATGATGGCGAATCCGGCCCGGTCAAGTGCTTTAGACACGGCCGCGAGCTGAGTGACGACGTCCTTGCAGTCCCGGCCTTCTTCAAGCATGCGCGTGACAGCGGCGAGCTGGCCCTGGGCGCGCTTGAGCCGGTTGATCACGGGCGTCAGTTCTGACGGATTGAGTTCCACGGGTTTCTCCATTGTCGGTGACTTCGACCAGTGTATACCCCCCAGGGTGTTTGACATACCCATTGGGGTATCTGTAATACTCGGTGGGGTATCCACCATTCCCATCGAGAGGCCAGCACATGACTTCCCCTTCCGCGGCACCGGCCGTTACCGCCCTTGCTCCCGAGGCCCTGCGCACCTGGATCGATCAGCATCAGGACCTCGTCGTGATTGACGTGCGCTCCGCCGCCGAGTTCGAGTCCATGCATATCCGCGGCTCCTACAACGTGCCGCTGCCGCTGCTGTCCGAGCATGCCGATGAACTCGCTACCCGTCTGGGCTCCCGGGTGGTCCTGGTCTGCCAGTCCGGGGCCCGCGCCGAGCAGGCGCGCCAGCGGCTGGGCAAGTCCGGGATCGACGGTGCCTACGTCCTGACCGGCGGGGCGCCCGGCTTCGCTGCCGCCGGCGGAGACGTCGTCCGGGGCAAGAGCCGCTGGGACCTGGAGCGCCAGGTCCGCCTCGCCGCAGGATCCCTGGTGGTCCTGGGCCTGGCGGGCGGCAAGTTCGTCTCCCCGAAGATCCGCCTGCTCGCAGGCGCCATCGGGACCGGACTGACCTTCTCGGCCGCCACCAACACCTGCGCCATGGGCCAGGCCCTCTCGGCAATGCCGTGGAACAGGGCTGCCAAGGAACCCACCCGCGAAAGCGCCATCCTGACCCTTCCCGCCGTTGGTGCCCGCGCCACTGGAAACGGTGAGGCCAAAGCCTCATGACCGCCACCCTCCTCCTGGTCCTTGCCCTGTCGGTGGTCATCGGGCTCTCGCTCGGCGTCCTGGGCGGCGGCGGATCAATCCTGACGGTCCCGATCCTGGTATACGGGGCCGGGTTTGAGGCCAAGGAAGCCATCGCAGCCTCGCTGTTTGTCGTCGGCGTCACCTCCGCGGTCAGCGTGCTCAGCCACGCCCGCGGCGGCAGGGTGATGTGGCGGACCGGCCTGATCTTCGGCGCGGCCGGCATGGCCGGCGCGTTCATCGGCGGCCTCCTGGGCGGACATATCCCCGGCCAGATCCTGCTCATCGCATTTGCCGTGATGATGGTGGCCACTTCCGTGGCAATGCTTCGTGGCCGGAAGAGGAAGGCCGACGACGGCGGCGCACCGGTGAAGCATGAGCTGCCCCTTGGCAGGGTGCTACTGGACGGGGCGGTCGTTGGGCTCGTGACCGGCTTGGTCGGCGCGGGCGGCGGCTTCCTCGTGGTCCCGGCCCTGGCGCTCCTGGCCGGCCTGCCGATGTCCGTCGCCGTGGGCACCTCCCTGGTGGTCATCGCCATGAAGTCCTTCGCCGGGCTTGCCGGATACCTTACTGCCGTCCAGCTCGACTGGGGCATCACCCTCGGCGTGACGGCCGCCGCCATCGTTGGCACCCTCGCCGGGTCCAAACTCGCAGGCCGCATCCCGGAAGCTGCCCTGCGCAAGGCCTTCGGCTGGTTCGTCCTGGCTATGGGAACCTTCGTCCTCATTCAGCAGGCCCCGGCCGACCTGCGGTGGTTCATCGCCGCCGGCGCCGCCACCCTCACGGCAGCCACGGCCGGAATCTGCTGGTTCTTCATCAGCTCGTGCCCCCTGCGCAACCGAAGCAGCCGCCGCAGCAACGTCCCCTCACCCGCCTGAACCCGCCACCACCAGCCAAGGAGAACACCATGGGCCTCATCAGCTCCCTGAAAAAAGCCTTCAGCAAGCCCTACAAAACGGTCTCAGTAGCTGAGGCCAGGGACCTCCTGTCCTCAGGTGCCGCGCTGATCGACGTCCGCTCCGCCCAGGAATGACGCTCCGGGCGGGCACCCCAGGCGAAGCACATCCCGCTAGACCGGCTGCAGCCCGGCACCGCCGGCATCCATAAGAACCGGGCAGTGATCGCCATGTGCCAGTCCGGGGTCCGCTCCGCTTCAGCGGCCCGGCTCCTCGCTTCCCAGGGTTACGAGGCCTACTCCCTGCGCGGCGGCATGAGCGCCTGGACCCGCGCAGCCCTCCCCATCACCTGACCCGCCGCACTCCCTTGGAAGGTCGGCCGGTCTGACGCACGTACGGATTGCCCGGCGCATTCCCCTCTTTGATGGATACCCCCAGGGGTATTACACTTAAACCAGGATTCCCCATAACACCTACTCCACGAAGGAGAGCACCAGATGCTTATCGAGCGCATTTACGACGAAGACCTCGCCCAGGCCAGCTACCTGATTGGCTGCCAGGCCAAGGGTGAAGCCATTGTGGTGGACGGCCGCCGCGACATCGCGGTATACCAGGACCTCGCCGCAAAGAACGGCATGAAGATCGTGGCCGTCACAGAGACCCACATCCACGCCGACTACCTTTCCGGCACCCGCGAACTCGCAGCTGCCACCGGCGCGAAGATCTACGTCTCGGGCGAGGGCGGAGCGGACTGGCAGTACGGGTTCGACGGCGAACGGCTCTACGACGGCGACGACATCACCCTGGGCAACATCACCATCAAGGCCCTCCACACCCCGGGCCACACCCCGGAGCACCTGTCCTTTCTGGTGACTGACGGCGCCTTCAGCGATCAGCCCGGCTACCTGCTCTCCGGCGACTTCGTCTTCTCCGGCGACTTGGGCCGACCGGACCTTCTGGACGAGGCAGCCGGCGGCATCGACACCCGCTTCGAAGGCGCCAGGCAGCTCTTCGCCAGCCTGCGGGACAAGTTCCTGACCCTTCCCGACTACGTCCAGGTCCACCCCGCCCACGGTGCGGGCAGCGCCTGCGGCAAGGCCCTCGGCGCCATCCCCTCCTCCACCGTGGGCTATGAGCGCCTCTATGCCTGGTGGGGCCCTTACCTCGCTTCCAACGACGAGCAAGGCTTCATCGACGAACTCCTCGACGGCCAGCCCGACGCCCACGCCTACTTCGGCCGGATGAAGCGCGAAAACCGTGAAGGCCCGGCCATCATGGGCGAACGCACCCCGCTGCCCGAGCTCGCGCCCGGCACTGTTGCCGCTGGCCTGGCAGAGGACACCCTGACCTTCATCGACACCCGTTCCAACAGCGAGGTCCACGAAGGCACGGTAGCCCGTTCCCTGAACGTGCCGGCGGGCAAGTCCGTGGCCAGCTACGGCGCCTGGGTGGTGAACCCCGAGACGGACAGGAACCCGCTGGTGCTGCTGGTACCAGACCAGGAAGCCGCCCAGGACATGTGGGATCACCTGGTACGCGTCGGCATCGACAACGTCGCAGGCTACGTCACCAGCATCGAGGGGCTCCCCACAGCAACCCCGAAGCTCATCCAGCCCGAGGACCTCGACGGCTTTGACGCCGCCATGATCCTGGATGTCCGCAACCAAACCGAGCACACCGCCGGGCACATCCCCGGCTCCCACCAGCTCAGCGGCGGCCGGGTCATGTGGCACCTGGACGAACTCCTTGCCAACGGCACCATCGTCACCTACTGCCAGTCCGGCGTAAGGAACTCCGTCGCAGCCAGCGCCCTGCGCCGGGCCGGGTACGACGTCGTCGAGCTCGACGGCAGCTACGCCGGTTGGAACGACTGGCGGAACGCCGTTCCCGCAGCCTAACCGGGCATCCCTAGACCGCCCGGGCCGGTTCCCCCTCCTGCCCGGGCACCTTCGTGACTGCACCTCGAATCCATGAACGCACCGCACTGCCTTGGCCCTCACACGCCGGACGCTCTCTCACTTAATGCGGGAAATTCCCAAATGCTCTCTCACTTTCTTGAGAAAAGTGAGAGAGCGTCGGTCAAAAACCCGCATTAAGTGAGAGAGCGTCTGAAGGGGGTAGGGGCGGGCGCCGAAGCCGCCTCCACCGCCCGGGCCCTGGGCCGCGGTGTACTCGCCGGCCGTCTGGGAGTACAGTGCCGCGTTCGGGGCGTCCTCGGCGGTGTCCGTGTACGTAGAGGCGTCGCTCAGGGAGTTGGACGTTCCGTCCTCGAGGTAGACGATGGCCTCGTTGGCGCTCTGCACCACAAACGGCGAGCCGGTGGAGCTGGTGATGTCGGCGCCGTCCAGGATGATCCGCACCACGTCCTCCTCGCCGGCAGCTACCACCACCTGGCCGTCGGACAGCGACCCGCTCAGGCGGTAAGTGCCGGCCGCGCTGATGGTGACGGTGTCGCCGTCGACCGTTACAGCGGACGACGACGTTCCGGAGGCCACACTGCTGGCGCCGTCCGCCAGGGTCACGGCTACTTCGGCGGCCGCATCCCAGGTGAGGTCGTCGGCGTCGTAGTGCGTATCGGCGGCGAGGGTGTCCAAGGAAACCGCGGCCTGGGCGGTGCCGGACGTGGATGAGCCGCCGGAGGAGGTGATCCCGGTGATGGACGTCCCCGTGGTGGTGCCGGCGGCGGCGCATCCGGCCAGCCCAACGGAGAGGGCGGCGACGGACAGGGCGGTGCGGAAGCGGTTCATGGTGTGTTCCTTCGAAATCAGTGGGGGAGGCGGGTCAGGCGGCGGGGCGGAGGTTCATGGTGCGGCGGAGGGTGCGGTTCCAGCGGTTGGCCGGCAGGTCGGGGCGGAGCGCCGCCATGCCGGTGGCGAATTTGGAGATCCTGGAGGGCCGGATCCCGTGGGCCCAGAGGTGCCGGTCCAGCGGGCCGGACGCCGAGCCGGATTTGGTTTCCAGGATCACCGCGCCGTCCAGGACCCAGGCCTGCTCGCCGGGCCGCTGCCAGGTGACGCCGGTATCGATGGTGGCCCGGCTGCCGGATTCCGGCAGGTAGAGCGTGGTGCGGTGGTAGCGGGTTTCGAGGACCGGCCCAAGGGGGCGGGCGAGCGCTCCGCCCACCGCGGCGGCGAGGGTTTCGTGGACGTAGTCCAGCCCTTCGGCGGTCAGCCGGGCGCGGTCGGTGAGGTCGTAGGGGATACGTTCCTTGACGGTGGCTTCGCGGGCGCCTTCGGTTTTGACCTCCAGGAAGCTGATGGCGCTGTCCACGTAGGTTCTGGTGCGGACCTTGTAGCGGCGCCGCCGGCGGTGGGCAGCGAGCAGGTAGCTGTCCAGCTGCGCGGTGTCGAAGTACACGGAGTCGTAGGCGAAGCAGCGGGAGCCGTCCATCTCCAGGACCCGGACCTCGGCGTCGAAGTTGGCCAGGAGCTCCTGGGCCAGGTCCTCGGGGACCACGTACTTGCGGTCCACGCGGGTCTGCAGCGCGGCTTCGGCGTTCAGTTCGTCCAGCCCCACGGCGGGCAGTCCGCTGAGGCTGCTGACGACGCCGGCGCCTGCGGGGGCGTTCATGCCGCACCTGCCGAGGCGTGGACGGGTTCTGCCGCATGGACGGGAGCGGACGACGCCGGCTCGGTTGCCTCTGCCGGGACCGTCCCCGGAGGTGCCGGTACTGCGTGCCGGGGCGCCGCCGTCGTAATGGCTGAGATGGTGGCGTGGGCTGCCGGCTGGACGATGCGGGGGTTGTAGGCGTAGCGGACGTCCACGATGGTTTTGTCGTTGACCAGGTCAAGTTCCTGGACGGTGGCGGAGTGGACCTTGCCGTGCAGGACTTCCTCGAGCCGTGCGTGCAGTTCGCCGTCCTCCGCCAGGGCCCGGTCCAGGATGACCGTCTGGTGCCGGTGGGCGGGCAGTACACGGGGGTGGTCGCCGACGAACATCACCAGCAGGATCAGGCCCATCAGCGAGGCGGTGAGCCAGACGGGCTCGATGCCGAGGCCGGCGATCAGTCCGAGTGCCAGGGCCGAGAAGTAGTAGGCCACCTCGTGCTGGGCCAGCTCGGTGGAGCGGAGCCGGATGATGGACAGGACGCCGAAGAGGCCAAGTCCCAGGCCAGGCCGGCCGCGGAGCCGGACAGCGCGGTGGCCACGGCCAGGACGCCCACGTTCATGCCCAGGTACGAGACCACCAGGTCGCGGCGGAGGTGGAGGACGAACGTGAGGATGCTGATGGCCGCGAGGTCTGCGGCGATAAAAATGAGGGAAGTCATCGGGATTCTCCGGAATCTGTTGGTGGGCTCTTCTCTACGATCCCGGGCGATACTGTGCAGGTGCTGTGACGGAACCTAGGCCCGAATATGAGTGTTGGCCGGGCGTTCATCTGTTGTTTTCCGGGGCGGCCGCCATTCCTGGCGGACTTCGATCGACAGGATCAAACCCGTGACTGACTCCCCCGACCTCGCCCTCTCTGCTTGATACACCGACCTCCTCGGCGAACTCAAGTACGGGGTCCGGCTACGGGCGGCTGCTCTCAATCGTCCAAAGTGCTTTGGACAATTGCGTACACCTGGTGGGCTTGAGGTCGAGTCGGACGCAGCGGCTAAGGTGGGTGCGTGCCAGAGATCGAACCTAATCTGCCCGGCGGCTATGCCGGAATACTCGGATCCCTCAAGGAGCCAGTCACCTCGGCGCAGCTGCGCGCACAGCAGGCCGCGAGCAACGCCATGGTCGAAATGTACTGGGAGATCGGCTCCACGATCCTGCAGCGCCAGGCGGCCCAGCCTTGGGGGGACCAAGATTCTGCAGCGACTTGCGTCCGACCTGAAATCGGCCTTTCCACACATGCGCGGGTTCTCCCGCTCAAACCTGTTCTACATGAGGGCCTTTGCCGCCGCCTGCTGCCACTACGGAGAAGCCACGATGATCGAAGGGGCTAACAATGACAGAGTTCAAGGTGGGCTCCGACGGAAAGGACTACTCTTCCTGGATGATCTTGGGATCAGCCGGTCACTGACTCAGGAGAGTGCGATTAACCCGTGCTCCGACTAAAACGCTTTGCGGTTTTCTGCGTGTTCGCGATCTGCGTCATCACCGCGGTGTCATTCTGGGCACTCGGACATTCCGGTGCGGACGCCCGCGGGGCTCTGCCGCCTCCGCCACGGTCGGAGGCGAAACTCGAAACGCCCGCCACCGGCATTACCCCTGCCGTGAATATCACCCGGAACGCGGACGCCGAGTGGCCTATCCAGGCTGCCGAGCAAACCGGTATACCCGCCCGTGCGCTTCGGGCTTACGTGGGTGCGGCCGGCGCGGCCAATCATTCCGCTCCGGGGTGTGGGATCGGCTGGAATACGGTGGCGGCGGTCGGCTTCGTGGAATCCG
Source organism: Pseudarthrobacter sp. KH_020_B (assembly GCF_057840185.1). Taxonomy (NCBI): domain Bacteria; kingdom Bacillati; phylum Actinomycetota; class Actinomycetes; order Micrococcales; family Micrococcaceae; genus Pseudarthrobacter; species Pseudarthrobacter sp. KH_020_B. Next base: position 3,991,934 of record NZ_CM174506.1, on the reverse strand, counting down.
CCCACGGAGCTTACGGCGGCGGACGCCTTACTCCCGCCGGACAGACGAGCGGACCAATTGTCGGCCCGAGCCTGGATGGCAGCGGATTTGCCGCCATCGCTGATACGGATGCCGGCGTCCTGGATGGCGATGCCCGCTGGGACCGCGCCGTCGGACCCATGCAGTTCATTCCCACCACCTGGGAGTTGGCTGGACGGGACGGGAACGGCGACGGAAACGCGGATCCCTTCAACATCGACGACGCCGCCCTCAGCGCGGCCGGTTACTTATGCACCCATGGCCGCGACCTCACCAGTGCGATCGGATGGACTCAGGCCATCTACGCCTACAACCAGTCCGATTCCTACGTGGATCAGGTGCGCCGCCAGGCCACCGCCTACGCCGAGAAGACGGGCACCGTCGGATAAGTCAACGCGGCCCCTCGCGCGGTCCGAGGATTAGGACTAGTCTGACGCGCATGGCACCGGCAGCCTCGCCCGCACGCGCATGGATCGGGACGATCGTCTTCCTCTTCCTCGCGCCCGGTGTCGTGGCGGGCCTCATCCCGTGGCTCATCTCCGGCTGGCGGTGGTACCGCTGGGGCGGCTGGGCCGTCGTGCCGATCGCCTGGACCGCGATCGCCGTCGGCGTGGCTTTCCTCCTGCACGCCTTCGCGCTTTTCGCCCTCCACCGCGGAACGCCCGCTCCGGTCGCTCCGACCGAGACGCTGGTTGTGACCGGGGCCTACCGATTCGTGCGCAATCCGATGTACCTTGCGGTGCTCACCATCATCCTCGGCCAGGCGTTGCTGTTCGGCAGTTGGTGGCTCGTGCTCTACGCCGTGATCGCCCTCGTCGCGGTGGTCGCATTCGTGAAGGGCTACGAGGAGCCGACACTCACTCGTAGGTACGGCGAGCAGTACATCGATTACCGGCTCAACGTCCCGGGGTGGTGGCCGCGGCTCAGGCCCCGCGTCTGATTCTCAGCCTCCGGCCCGGCACTCCTGGCCGTGTGCCGGGCAAAGAGAAACCGCTGCTGCACCACGTAGCTGACGGTCAGGAGCGCGATTTCAGCCAGGATCTTTGCCGGCAGGGCGGCCACGGAGAGCGCGTCCAGTTCGGAGATGAGACCGTAGTTGGCGGCGAGGAGAACAAGAACCAGGCCGAAGTACCGCACCCCGGCAGCGGCGGCGGGCCTGTCCCGGCCGTGCTCGAACACCACACGGCGGTTGACCAGGAAGTTCACCGCCGAGCTCAGGGCCCGGGCTCCCACCACGGCCAGCAGCAGCGAGTCGGTCATCAGGCGTCAGGAGCAGGAACACCACGGTATCCACGAGAAACGCGGTGAAGGAGGACGCCAGGAACTTGAGCAGCGGCGCGTAGATGCGGACCGAATCCGCCACCGGCCGGAAATGCGTTCGCCGGTGGCCAGCCTGAACAGCAGCCGGGTGGCGCTGTTGCCGAATCTGCTGCGGGCCGGGACGTTGCCGGTGAGGTTCCGGGTTCCCAGGACCATGGCCGGTGAGCCGGACTGCACCGCTTCCGCCACGCGAAGGATGTCCACGATCGCGTGCTGGCCGTCGCTGTCGGCACACACCACGTTCCGGCCCGGCAGGTGGTCCGCGATGAACCCGAAGCCGGTCTTCAGCGCGAAGCCCTTTCCCCGGTTGCGAGCGTACCCGATGACGTGGCACCCAAGGGCCTTGACGCCGTCGAACACGTCCTTGTACTCCGGCCCGCTGCCGTCATCAACCACCACCACGGTGGCCCACGGCTCGGCGTCGCGGAGGGAACGGATCAGGGCAGGCAGCTGCTGGTCCGGCTCGTAGGCCGGGATCAGGATGATCATGGCCGGCCCTACCCCGCGATGTAGAGGATGTCGGAGGTGCCGCGTTCCTTGTTCTCGCCCAGCGGGTTGTTCACCAGTCCGCCGTTGAAGTACATGGTGGACGAGCCGCCGCCGTCGAGGTTGTACGCGGTGGTGGCGCCGAGCCCCTGCATGATTTCCGCCAGTCCGGTCATGGTGACGCCGACGCTGTAGCCGGGGCTGCGGCCGTCCACCACCACGAACACCAGGTGGTTTTCGTCGATGATGCCGACGGCGGTGCGCGGCTGCTCGCCCTGGATGGAGTGGTTGCCGAAGTTGGTGTCCACCTCCACGTCCTCGATGCCCTCGGCCACTTCGCCGTTGTCCAGCAGGGATGGGCCGAAGGAGAGCGTGTTCCAGACGCCGTCGGCCAGGAGCTGTTCGGCGGTGGTGGCGGTTTCGTCGTAGACCTTGACGGTGCCGTCGCGGTAGAAGGCCAGGCCCTGGCGGGCGCCGTCGTCGCGGAACACCACGCCGTTGCGGATCACAATGCCGGTGTCGCGGAAGCCGTAGTAGTCGCCGTTGACGGCGAAGATCGCGTTGTTGGCCTCGGCGCTGGCCGAGGTGGTCTCAGTGATGTTCTCGCCGAAGCTGTCGTTGGCGAAGGCGGACTGGAGGGTGGTGGCGTCATCAAGCACGACGTCGGCGACATAGTACGTGACGGTGCTGTCGCCGCTGCCGGTGGTCACCGTGGAGATGCTGATGTTCGAGCTGTCCGACACGTCTGTGGTGACCGCGGGGCCGGTCGTGCTCTGGCTGTGAAACGGTGGGCGGCAGCAGGCGCCGTTCACGTTTGGTTCAAGATGAGGCCTGGGCGGCTGTCGCTTTCTGTGCCTGCTGGTAGAACCATTCGATGTGCTCGCGCAGGAGGCGTGCTGCCAGTTCCCCATCGTGCGCCTGGACGGCGTCAAAGATGCCGTGGTGCTGGGTTCGCAGCGCGGATAGGACATCCGGCCACGCTTCCATCGCGTCCATCGCACCTTTGACGTAGCCCACGATGGAGCCGCTGAGGGATTCCATGACGGTGGCGACTACGGCGTTCCCGGCGAGCGAGCTCAGTGCCACGTGGAACCGGGCGTCCAGTTCATGGAAGGTGGCCCGGTCGATCTTCGGGTCGTCCATGGCATGCAGCAACTGGGCTGCCTGCTCCAGATCTTCGTCGCCTCCCGTACGGTCAGCTCCCGTCCGGGCTGTCCACGTTTCGAGCAGGATGCGGGTCTCGACGATGTCCTCGACCGGCAGCCGGCTGCTTGCGACGTGGAGCCGCAGTGCGGACGACAGACCGGCGGAGGGGTCAGAAATGACGATCGCACCGGAAGTGGGTCCGGATCCGACAGAACTGCGCAGCACCCCCATGGCGTCGAGGACCCGGATGGCCTCACGTACTGAGGCCCGGGAGATCCCGTAGGTTTCGGCTAGCGTTCGTTCGCCGGGGAGACGGTCCCCGACTTTGATTTTGCCCGAGCGCAGATCCGCTTCGATGTCCTTCAGGAGCGCGTCATGGGTGCGACGGCGTGGGGTTGCTCCTGCTGCAGCGGTTGTCACGGGTTTTCCTTCCGGGGGTGTGCGGGCCAGGGACGGCCCGCACACCATATTTGGGGAGAGCCGGAGGCTAAGGCAGCATCCAGCCCAGGACGGGCGTGGACTGCAGATAGGAAAGTGTGCAAAGCACCAGCAGCAGAGCCACGCTCCATCCGACTACTTTACGCAGGATCACCGACTCTTTACCTTCAAGGTCGACTGCGGACGCCGCGATGGCGAGGTTCTGCGGGCTGATCAGCTTGCCGACGACGCCGCCGGAGGTGTTTCCGGCCACGAGGAGGTTGGGATCGATTCCTGCTTTAAGGCCGGCGGTCTGCTGGAGCTTGCCGAACAGTGCGTTGGCCGAGGTGTCGGAGCCGGTGACTGCCGTGCCGATCCAGCCCAGGACTGGTGAGAGGAACGCGAAGAAGGTTCCGGTGCCGGCCAGCCAGGTTCCGATGGAGATCGTCTGCCCGGAGAAATTCATGACATAGGCCAGTGCGAGCACCGTAATGATGGTCAGTCCGGCCCAGCGCATCCGATAGATGGTGTGCCAGATTTCCTTGACCGCATCGGCGACTGTGATGCGGTAGCGGCCGCCGTCATTGTACTTCGAGTACACAGCGGCGACGATCAGGCCGGTGAGCAGCAGCAGAGTGCCGGGGGTGGAAAGCCACTGGAATGAATAGATGGTGGAGGAGACGGGCTTGCCCTCGGCGTTGACCAGCGCGTCGTGCAGGATCGGCCAGGGAATCTTGACGTCGGTCGAGGCGAGGAACGCAGGCACGTTCACGCCCAGCTTCCACAGCTTCGCGATACCGAAGACGACGATCACGAGGAAGTACGGGAACAGGGCCAGCCAGGTGCGCATGGGGGTCAGACGGTCTGCAGCGGTATCAGCGGTGGCGACAGCTGCTGCCCCGCGTGAGCCGCCGCCTGCCGTGGCGGAGGCTGCCTTCTCGGCTGTCTCAGAGAGCACGCCGAGACGTTCGCGTGCGGTGATGCTGCCCTTCGGGGTCCAGACGCGGAAGAACAACACTGCCGCGCCGAGCCCTGCGAGGGAGGCGACGATGTCGGTGAGCTCGTAGGAGAAGTAGTTCGAGCACAGGAACTGCGCGATGGCGAAGGAGAAGCCGACGACGAGCGCGGCCGGCCAGCATTCCTTCAGGCCCTTGCGGCCGTCAAGGATGAAGAGCAGGATCAGCGGCACGATGGTGGCCAGCAGCGGCGCCTGGCGCCCGACGATCGAGGCAATGTCCGTTGCCTGCAGTCCGGTGAGCCCGGCGGCGGTGGTGATGGGGATGGCCATGGCGCCGAATGCGACCGGGGCGGTATTGGCCACCAGCACGGCTGCCGCGGCGCGCAGCGGCGGCAGGCCGAGGGCGAGCAGCATGGTGGCAGTGATCGCGACAGGTGCGCCAAAGCCTGCGAGGGCTTCGAGCAGGCCGCCGAAGCAGAAGGCGATCAGGACCGCCTGCAGGCGCACGTCGCCTTTACCGATCACGTCGAAGACGCGGCGGAGGTCCTCGAAGCGTCCGCTGAGGACCGTGACCTGGTAGAGCCACACGGCCATGATCACGATCCACAGCACGGGAAAGGCGCCGAAAACCCCGCCCTGGGTAGCAGACAGCAGCGCCAGCCCGGCCGGCATCTGGAACGCAACTATGCCGACGAGCAGGGCCGCCAGCAGCGCAAACGCCCCGGCGACATGGGCCCTGGTCTTCACGACGGCAAGCAGGATGAAGAAGGTCAGCAGCGGCAGCAGGGCGACGATGGCCGACCAGGCGATGCTGTTGAGCACCGGATCGGTGCTGGGGGTGAAGTGGTCCACGGAGTTCCTCCACGTCGAGGGATGAGGTCAGACCACTGTGGTCGGACCACTCGAGTGTAGCGTAAATTTCGCCGGGATGTGACCCCCTTCACGGGAATTTTGGAGTTGGCCGTGGCGTGGATCACGTGATGTACTATGGTCAGACCACACCACCTCAGGCCACTCGAAAGGCTGTCATGAGAATTGCCTTGTTCGCCACATGCATCGTGGATGCGATGTACCCGGCCACAGCGCGGGCCACTGTAAAGATTCTGGAGCGGCTGGGACACGAGGTCGTGTTCCCGAAACGTCAGGCCTGCTGCGGACAGATGCACGTCAACAGCGGCTACCTCAAGGAAGCAGTCCCCGTGGTCGCTAACCATGTGGCGGCTTTCGACACCGAGGACTACGACGTCGCCGTCGCCCCGTCCGGTTCCTGCGTCGCCTCCGTCAAACATCAGCACCCGATGGTGGCCCGCTCCTGCGGAGACACGGCGCTGGAAGCCCGCGCCACCGCCGTCGGCGCCAAAACCTATGAACTCTCCGAATTGCTGGTCGACGTTCTCGGCGTCACCGACGCCAGCGCGCAGCTCGGCTCCTATTTCCCGCACCGCGTCACCTACCATCCCAGCTGCCATGGGATGCGGCTGCTTCGCCTCGGGGACCGCCAGTCCCAGCTGCTGGGCAGTGTGCAGGGGATCGACCTCGCGGAGCTCCCGGAAGCGGACCAGTGCTGCGGCTTCGGCGGCACGTTTTCGATGAAAAATGCTGACGTCTCCTCGGCGATGCTTGAGGACAAGGCGGCAAACATCACCTCCACCGGGGCCCGGCTGTGCGCCGGCGGGGACGCCTCCTGCTTGATGCATATCGGCGGCGGCCTCTCCCGCCAGGGCAGCGAGGTCACTACGCTGCACCTTGCAGAAATCCTGGCCAGCACCATCGAGGAGCCGGCGTCCATCACCGGTGCGGTCCTCGTCTCCAGCGGAAAGGCCGCACGATGAGCACGTTCCTGGGAATGCCCTCCCTGCCCGTCTTCGGCTCAGGGAACCTGCACGCCTCCGAGTCCTTCCCGAAGGCGGCCCACCGCGAGCTTGGCAACGCCCAGCTCAGGGCCAACCTCGGCCATGCCACCCACACCATCCGCGACAAGCGGCTGAAGATGGTCGCCGAGCTGCCGGACTGGGAACAGTTGCGTGACGCAGGATCCGCCATCAAAGAATCCGTGATGGCCCGGCTCCCGGAGCTCCTCGAACAGTTCGAAGCGAACTTCACCGCCCGCGGCGGAGTGATCCACTGGGCCCGCGATGCCGAGGAAGCAAACGCCATCGTCGCCGGGCTGGTCCGGGAGACCGGGGAAACCGAAGTGGTCAAGGTCAAGTCCATGGCAACCCAGGAAATCGGACTCAACGAGTACCTCGCAGAGGAGGGGATCACGGCCTTCGAAACCGACCTCGCGGAGCTCATTGTCCAGCTGGACCACGACAAGCCCAGCCACATCCTCGTCCCGGCCATCCACAAGAACCGCACGGAAATTCGCGACATCTTCCTCCGGGAGATGTCGGATGTTGATCCGGGCCTGACGAGCGAACCGGCGGTACTGGCCATGGCCGCCCGCAGCCACCTCCGGCGCAAGTTCCTCACCGCCAAGGTCGCCGTCTCCGGCGCCAACTTTGCCCTCGCCGATTCCGGCACCCTCGCCGTCGTCGAATCCGAGGGTAACGGCCGCATGTGCCTGACGCTGCCCGAAACGCTGATCACAGTGATGGGCATCGAGAAGCTCCTGCCGGGCTGGCAGGACCTCGAGGTGTTCATGCAGCTGCTGCCGCGCTCCTCCACCGGGGAACGGATGAACCCCTACACCTCGCTCTGGACCGGCGTCACCGACGGCGACGGACCGCAAAACATGCACCTGGTGCTGCTCGACAACGGACGCAGCGCCGCCCTGGCCGACGAAATGGGCCGCTCCGCGCTCCATTGCATCCGCTGCAGCGCCTGCATGAACGTCTGCCCCGTGTATGAGCGCACCGGCGGCCACGCCTACGGCTCCACCTACCCCGGCCCCATCGGTGCGATCCTCTCACCCCTGATGACCGGCATCCAGGCAGAAGAGAACGACTCACTGCCCTACGCGTCCTCTTTGTGCGGGGCCTGCTACGACGCCTGCCCGGTAAAGATCAACATCCCGGACATCCTGGTCCACCTCCGCGGCGTTGACGTGGACAGCAAGCGCGGGAAGAAGAAGATCCCCACCCAGATGGACATCGGCATGAAGGCCGCTTCCTGGGCACTGTCGTCCGGCAAGCGGCTGAGCCTGATCGAAAAAGGGTTGCCACTGGGACGCCTGGCGGCCGGTCCGGACCAGAAAATCACCAGGCTGCCCGGCATCGCCGCCGGCTGGACACAAAGCCGGGACATCCCCGCACCCCCGTCCCAGTCCTTCCGCAGCTGGTGGGCGAAGGAACACCAGGAACCGGACACCGCCGGGACCCCCGCCCCGTCACGCAACAAGGAAGACCAGCCATGAGTGCACGCGAGGAAATCCTCGGTCGGATCCGCACCGCCCTGAAAGACAGCCCCGAGAGTCCGCAGATCCCCCGCGAATACCGGGCAGCATCCGGGATGGACGAACCGCAACTGATCGAACTGCTGGTGGACCGCCTGATCGACTACAAAGCGCAGGTAACCGTAGTGGACGCCGCGGACGTGCCGGCACGGATTGCAGAACTCCTCGCCTCCGCGCACAGCTACGTGGTACCCACCGGGCTCGACGCCGGGTGGCTCACCGAACTCGACGACGTACCCGGTGCCGGCCGCGGCCGGCTCGATTCCGCCGAAGCGCCGCTGACCGTTGTCGAACTCGACAGCATTGACGCCGTCGTCACCGGCAGCGCGGTCGCCGTCGCCGAAACCGGGACCATCATCCTGGACGGCAGCCCCGACCAGGGCAGACGGGCTATCAGCCTCGTCCCGGACCACCACATCTGTGTCGTGAAAGCCACCGACATCAGTGGCATCCTGCCGGAGGCACTGCGCCGGATCGACGGGACGCGGCCGCTCACCATGATCAGCGGACCGAGCGCGACCAGCGACATCGAACTCGAACGCGTCGAGGGCGTGCACGGCCCGCGGAAGCTCGACGTCATCATCGTGCGCTAAGCCAGTTTCCGCATTCTGGATGCGGCCAGGCCTCCAGCCACTTCGCGCCGCAAGCAGGCGGGCAGGGGCGACGGCGCGGCTTACTGCTGCCGTTGCGGCGTCGACTTCTGGCGGGCCGGGGCGTCCGCCGGGCAGAGCCGCAGTGCGAGCTCCTGCAGTTCCTTGGGGTGGAACGGCTTGGTCAGGTAAGCGGCAGCGCCGGAGGCCATTCCGGCCAGGATGTCGTCCTCCTCGGACCTGGCCGTGAGGAACAGCATGGGAGCGGTGCTCAAGGCACGGATTGCCCGGGCAACGATGTGCCCGTCCATGTCCGGCAGGCCAAGGTCCAGGGTGATCAGCGAAACCGAAGGTTCAGCGGCGGCGGCAATTCCTTCGGCGCCGTTGGCAACCGAACGCACGGAAAAGCCCGCGCGGGTCAGGATCACCGTGATCAGACCGCGGATGTCATCGTTGTCCTCGATGACAAGACAGATGCGTTTTGTTTCCATGAAAGCCCCTCAGCCAGCTTTGCAACCAGTGTACGGGGCCGCCGGCCGTGGGGCCGGTTCAGCCGTCGTAGTGGGTCCGGGCCGGCCCCTGGCCCAGCGCATTCACCACGGCCGCGGCGACGATATGCAGCTTGGAATTACGGGTGCTGGACGCCGCTTTGAGGAGCTCGAACGCGTCCTGCTGGCTGCACCGGTTCTGGGCCATGATGATGCCCACCGCCATGTCGATCACAGTGCGCGATTCGAGGGTGGCACGCAGATGAGCCGCCGTCTCGCTGAAATGCGCGAAACGCACCGCAAGCCGCAGGGCCAGGGAGGTCTGGCGGACGAAGTCCTCCGCAGCCTTCAGGACGCGGCCTTCGAAGCGGGAAGCCCGGTGGGAGTAGAGGAGGAGGGTGGCCTTGGTTTCCCCCTCCAGCCGGAACGGGATGGCCAGGACTGAACGGATGCCTTGGTCCAGGACGGCTTCGCAGTATTCGGGCCAGCGCTCTTCGTCCTTCACATCAGGGACATGGACCGTCACCTGCTCCAGCGAGGCAGCCATCCCCGGGCTTTGCTCGGACTGACATCCAATCTGGCTGACAGCGCGGGCAGCGGCGCCGCTGCTGGCAACAGTGGCCGCCTTGCGCTGGCGCAGGAGAGTAATACCGCACAGCACTTCGTCGCCGGGTTCGGAAAGATTGCGGGCCGACACCCGGGCGAGCTCATCCAGGAACTCCTCTACGTCGGAGCTGTTGAGGAGTTCTTCGTGCAGGTGCTCAGTGATTGATGTCGCTGTTTTTTCTGTTGACTCGCTGGCCACGGTTCTTAGTGCCATTCGCTCAGGTAAAACGAGCCGGCAACCCTCCGCACAACCCTGCCGTCGTGGCAATAGGTGGCGACGGTCGCTGGATCGACGAACTGTCCAACGGCCTGCTGCTAAACCGATAACCAGAAGTATATACAGGCCAGAGCCTTGGGAAGCGCCACAAGTCGGCCCTGCTGCGGTGTCCGCGGCATACGGTCCAGCGCCAGCCGCCGGATCCCCTCCCGGAGGCTGGCGTTGTGTGGCGGTTACGGGAAGGGCAGAATGAAGCACACGTTGGCGCTGCCGACGGTGGACCCGAAACCAGCCGGCAAGGACGCCGCGGAGGGACAGGAACATGACCAGACTGCTCATCATCGGACCGCCGGGCTCAGGGAAAGGCACCCAAGCGGTGCACATCGCCAGGCACTTCAGCATCCCGACAGTTTCCACGGGCGAAATCTTCCGGACAAACGTCAGCCAGGAAACGCCGCTGGGCGTGGAGGCCGCCAGGTATCTCGACGACGGCGCTTTTGTCCCGGACCATCTCACCAACGCCCTGGTTAAGGACAGGCTCCTCGACGCCGATCTGCAGCCCGGTTTCCTGCTGGACGGATACCCGCGGACAGCTCCCCAGATCCTGGAACTGGATAACATACTGGCTTCCCAGGGCCACCGCCTCGACGCCGTGGTGGAACTCCGCGCCCTGGATTCCGAACTGGAGCAGCGGATGCTGCGGCGGGCCAAGGAACAGGGCCGCAAGGACGACACCATCGAAGTGTTCCGGCACCGGCTGGACCTCTACCACCGCGAAACCCACGAGGTCGTGGCGGTCTACGCCCGCCGGGGCATGCTGGTTTCGGTGGACGGCAGCGGGGACCTCGGCGCTATCACCGCACGTGCCATTGCCGCCGTCGAAAAGTTCCTTGCCGCCCGGGTGTCCCCATGAGAATTGCGGTGACCGGCGGAAGCGGAAAACTCGGACGGCACGTGGTCCGCAGACTCAACAATGACGGCCACCAGGTGTTGACCCTGGACCTCACCGGAGAACGGAGCCACCGGGTGACCCATGTGGACCTGCGGAACTACGGCGAGGTCATGGATGCCCTGCTTGGCCTTGATGACAGGCTCCGTGACTTCGACGCCGTGGTCCATCTGGGAGCCATTCCCGCGCCCGGCATGGCCCCCGAAGCCGCCACCTTCGAGAACAACATGCTTTCCACCTACAACGTCTTCCAGGCTGCCCGGCGGGCCGGGATCAAGAAGCTGGTTTACGCCTCCAGCGAGACGGTGCTGGGACTGCCGTTCGACACCGACCCTCCCTACATCCCGGTGGACGAGGAATACCCCGCCCGGCCCGAAAGCACGTATTCGCTCGTGAAGCACCTCGAAGAGCAGATGGCCATTCAGTTCACACGCTGGGATCCGGAGCTGAGCATCACGGGACTGCGGTTCTCCAACGTCATGGACCCGGAAGACTACGAGCGGTTCCCGCAATTCGACGCCGACGCCAGGGCACGGAAGTTCAACCTCTGGGGCTACATCGACGGGCGGGACGGCGCGCAGGCTGTGGCGCGGGCCTTGGAAAACGGCAAGCCCGGGTTCGATGCCTTCATCATCGCGAACGCGGACACCGTCATGACCCGTTCCAGCGCGAGCCTGGCCGCGGAGGTGTTCCCCAGCGTCACCGTGACCAAGGAACTGGGCGAACACGAGACCATGCTGTCCATCGACAAGGCCCGGCGCCTGTTGGGCTACGAGCCGGAACATACGTGGCGCAATTACCACTCGAACAGGACCACGCCCACGGAAGACTGAACCACGGAGAACTGAACCCAAGACCGGCAACTGAACAGCACACTCCCCCAGGATTTCCGCAGCAGTCGAAGGGTTGGCGCAAGATCGGCTCAAGTCCCGGGCGCGTCGGGTTGCCGGCTCCTAACCTGGTGATATGCGGGATTTCCGCCACCCACAACAGTCCAGACAGCCACGCAAGGACCTCAATGCGCACGTTCCGTTTTGTGCCGCCCGCTGCCGCAACGCTGCTGGCCGCCGTCGCCCTCACAGCTTCAGGCCTGCCAGCGGCGGCCGTTGCACCGCCCCTTGCCCCGGCCGGCAACGACGCAAGCGTCCGCTACCTCGTCCGCTACGCCGCCGAAACGGACGTCCCCGCCGAGGCGGCGCGGCTGAAGTCCCAGGGCATCGGCGTCGGCCGTTCCTTTTCCCACGCCCTGCGCGGCGCCGTGGTTACGGCGACGCCGGCGCAGGCCGCGGCATTGTCGCGCTCGGCGCGCGTCGCCTCGGTTGAGGTGGATGCGCCCATTACACTCTCCGCGACGCAGCAGCCCGCGCCATGGGGGTTGGACCGCGTGGACCAGCGGCCGCTGCCTCTCTCGGGTTCCTACACGTGGACCGCCGCCGGCGCCGGAGTCAGCGCTTACGTGGTGGACACCGGCGTGCTCGCCTCCCACACAGAGTTTGCAGGCCGCGTGGCAGCAGGCTGGACAGCCGTGGCCGATGGCCGCGGCGCCAGCGACTGCAACGGCCACGGCACCCATGTGGCCGGAACGGTGGCCGGAGCCACCTACGGCGTGGCAAAGGCGGCGACGATCGTCCCCGTCAGGGTCCTGGACTGCACCGGCTCCGGCTTCAACTCCGACGTGGTGGCCGGCCTGGACTGGATCGCCGCCAACCACGCCGCCGGAACACCCGCCGTGGTGAACCTGAGCCTGGGCGGAGGGGCCAGCGCGGCCGTGGATTCGGCGCTCCAGGGCGTTATCAACGACGGCGTCACTGCCGTGGTTGCCGCCGGCAACTCCACCGCGGCCGCCTGCGGGAGCTCGCCGGCGCGGCTCCCGGCAGCGGTCACCGTGGCGGCCAGCGATTCCGCCGACCGTCAGGCCTCATTCTCCAACTTCGGTTCCTGCGTGGATCTGTACGCACCCGGCGTCGGCATTGTGTCCGCGTCATACACCTCCACCACGGCAACCGCCTCCATGTCCGGCACCTCCATGGCAGCGCCCCACACGGCAGGCGCGGCGGCGCTGCTGCTGTCCCAGAACCCGGCGCTCACACCGGCCCAGGTTGCTTCGGCGCTGACCTCGAACGCCACTGCCGGAGCCATCACGGGTGCTGGGACCGGCACGCCGAACCGGCTGCTGTACGCCGCGGCCGCGGCGCCCGCTCCGGCACCGACCCCGCCGGCGCCTGCCCCCACGGTCACAGCCAAGTCACCCGCAGCACAGTCGACGGCGGTGCCCCTGGCCAGCAACGTGACGGCCACGTTCAGCAAGGCCGTCCAAGGCGTCGGCAGCGGAACATTTGTGCTCCGGAACGCCGCCGGCACCGCCATCCCCGCAACGGTCAGCTACAACGCCACAACCAAAACGGCCACCCTCGATCCGTCCGCCAACCTGGCCGCGGACGGCACCTACACCGCGACGCTGGTGGGCGGCGCCACCGCCATCCGCGACACAGCCGGCACCCCGCTGGCCGGCACAAGCTGGACCTTCACCACCGGCCCGGCGCCTACGGTCACGGGGTTCACGCCGGGCAGCAATTCCGTCCTCGTGAGGCGGAACAACAACCTTTCGGTGACCTTCAGCGAGCCGGTCCAGGGTGTCGGTACGGCCACGTTCACGGTGAAAAACGCCGCCACCGGGGCCGTGGTCCCGGCCGTCGTCTTCCGCAACGGCACCACCAACCAGTGGATCCTGGACCCGCAGAACACCCTGGCAGCCAAGACGAAATACACGGTGACCGTCACCGGCGGCGGGACGGCCATCCGAGATCTCGCAGGCAATCAGCTGGCCACCAAGACCTGGCAGTTCACCACGGGTTCGTTCTAGCTTTCCGCGCGGGAAGGGGAGGCCGACGGCGGCACTTGGGGGGCGCCGTCGGCCTCTGTTGTGTGCTGCGCGGACGCGGCCGGCACCTCGCCCTGGTGGTGTTCGGACCAGATATGGCCCACCTCTTCGGCGAACTGTTCCACGATCCTGCTCATGGCGGCATGCGCTGCGCCGGCCTCACCGCGCTGGATGGCGCTGGCCACGTCAACGTGCAGCTGCAGCGCTTCGTGGTGCGGGAGGTCCGGCATCAGGCCGTGTTCGGTCCGGCCGGTGAGGAGCTCGGCCACAAGGTTCTGGAGCTGGGCAAACATGGCGTTGCCTGATGCGTTGAGCACAGCGGCATGGAACTCCACGTCCAGCCGGAGGAATTCCTCCTGGGCGCCGCGCTGGCCGGCCGCCCAGAGCCGCGCCGCGAGGGCGACCAGATCGCTGCCGGCATCCCAGGACGCCCGTTCGGCGGCGAGCCGGGCGGCCTGCGGTTCGATCGCGCCGCGGAGCTCGTTCAGGGCCTGAAGCTGCTCCAGCCGCCTGGACGACGCCAGCCGCCAGCGGATCACCTGAGGATCGTAAAGGTTCCAGGCCTCTTCGGGCTGCACCACGGTGCCGAACCGCCTGCGGGACGCCAGCATGCCCTTGGAAGACAGGACCCGCGCGGCTTCCCGGACCACCGAGCGGGACACCTTGTGCTGCGCCTCCAGCTCGTCCAACCGGACCACCGAGTTCGGAGCCAGGGACCCCTCGGCGATCGCGAGTCCCAAACTCTGGACCAACGCTGCATGCCGGTCAGTAGGAGACTCCGCCATTGGGGTTTTCATAGATAAATCATACTGGTTGTCGAAAGGGGTTGTTTAAGTCTGCCTTATTTACCTATGCTCTCTTCCAGAGCAGATGTAAAGATGCATTTGTAGATGGCTGGACAGTGACGTCAGCCTGGAAGCAAGGGAGTCGTTATGAAGCGACGTTCAGTAATGAAGTACGCGGCGGTTGCTGCGGCACTTTCCATGGGGCTGACAGCCTGCGGCGGCAGCGCCAGCAGCGACGCCAAGGAATCCGGCATCGTCCGGGTAACTCTCGCAAACCACGTCTGGACCGAAGGAATCAAGGCCGCCATACCCGAATTCGAAAAGGAATCCGGGCTCAAGGTGGAACTGACCCAGCTCGGCGAAGACCAGCTCTCGGACCAGTACAACGTCAAGCTCAACGCCGGCAGCGACGAGATCGACGTGATGATGTACCGCCCGCTCCAGGAAGGCAAGGCGTTCGCGAAGAACGGCTACCTCGCGGACCTGACCAGCAAGGTCTCCTCGGATTCCAGCTGGGACTGGAAGGATTACCAGGAGGGCCCGGTCAAGGCCACCACCGCTGACGGCAAGGTTGTGGGCGTCCCCATCATCACCGAGCGCGAAGTCCTCTACTACCGCAAGGACCTGCTGAAGGCCGCCGGCCTTGAGGTCCCCAAGACCATGGAGGAGCTTGAAGCGGCCGCCAAGGCCATCAAGGCATCCAACCCGGACACGGCCGGCTTTGTGGCCCGCACCGGCAAGTCCGCCGCCGTCACCCAGTTCTCCAGCTTCCTGTACAGCTTCGGCGGCGACTTCACCGATTCCAGCGGCAAGTCCACCGTCAACTCGGACGCTGCCAAGGAGGCCTACGCGTTCTACGGCGGCCTGATCAAGAACCACGGCCCCGCCAACGTCAGCACGGACATGAGCTGGCCCGAGGCGATGGCAATCTTCACGCAGGGCAAGGCCGCCTTCTACACCGAGGCAGACTCGCTCTACAAGAACGCCACTGATCCGGCCAAGTCCAAGGTGGCCGAGACCGTCGGGTTCGCCGCCCTGCCCGCCGGTCCCGCCGGCTCCAAGCCGTACAACATCCCGTCCTGGGGCCTGGCCGTGAACGAGGCCTCGGGCAACCAGGACAACGCCTGGAAGTTCATCCAGTGGGCCACGAGCAAGGAACGCACCCTGGCCGCACAGAAGGCCGGCGTCCCCGGACCCCGCGCCTCCGTCTGGGCTGACTCCGCGGGAACCTCCACCTACCCGAAGGACCTGGCCGAAGCCATTGCCGCCAGCGCCAAGAACGGTGTGGGCCACGACCGTCCCGAGGTAGTCACCGTTGGCAAGGCCCGCGAAATCGTGGGCGAGCCGATCGTTGCCAGCATCACCGGCGCCGACGCTTCCGCCGCAGCAGACTCGGCCCACGTGGCCTTCCAGAAGTTCCTGGACAGCGAAAAGAAGTAACGCACCCGGCGTGCCGGGGCTCAGTCAATGAGGCCCCGTACGCCCAACAGCCCCGGCGGGACGGCAGTGACGCTGCCGTCCCGCCCGGCCAGTCTTCACCCCCCAACTCCTTAGGTGAACCATGTCTGTAATGACTCCTCCCCGCAGCGCGTCCCGGACCGCCGGCCGCACCCCCGGGGCCCGTGAGAACTTCTCCGCCTGGGCCAACCGGCACCGCAAATGGCTGTTCGCAGCCCCGGCGATGGCCTTCGTCGGCGTCCTCATCATCTTCCCGCTGGCCTGGACCCTGTACCTGAGCCTCACCGATTCACAAGGCTCGGTCCGGGCCGCCACCGAGTTCATCGGCCTGGAAAACTACCTGACGGTCCTGTCCGACGTCGAACGTTTCTGGCCGGCGGTGGGCCGCACGCTCAGCTTCACCGGTGTTGCCCTGGTCTGCGAAGTGGTGCTCGGCATGGGCATCGCCCTGCTGCTGTGGCGTCCCTTCCGCGGCGAAAAGTGGGTCCGCGTGGCCATCCTGCTGCCGCTCGTGGCCACTCCGGTTGCTGTCGGCATGATGTGGCGGCTGATCTTCGACCCCAACATCGGGTTCGCGAACCAGCTGCTCGCCGCCGTGGGCATCCCGGCCCAGCCCTGGCTGTCCGGCCAGGACACCGCGCTCGGCACCACCATCTTCATGGACGTGTGGCAGTGGACCCCCATGGTGGTGCTGATCCTGCTCGCCGGCCTGACCTCCCTCTCCGAGGAGCCCGACGAGGCGGCCCGCATGGACGGCGCCAACGCGTTCCAGCGCTTCTTCTTCATCACCCTGCCGCTCATGATGCCCACCGTGATCGTGGCCATCCTGCTCCGGGGCATCGACGCCCTGAAGACCTTCGACATCCTCTACGCCACCAAGGGCAAGGGCGGCGGGTCCTTCCACGAAGTGGAGACCCTGAACGTCTACGCCTACGGCCTGAGCTTCGACTACAACCAGTACGGGCTGTCCTCCGCGGTGCTGATCCTGTTCTTCATGATCATCATCGGCTCCATGTGGCTGCTGACCATGCGCAAGAAAGCGGTAAGCAAATGACCGTAGTGACCGAAAACAAGACCACCGCCGGGACGCCCCTGCCGGTCCGCCGCCCCCGGAAGCCCCTCGGCACCCGCGCCTACAAGGTCTTCCGCGTCGCCGCCCTGATCGCTGTGGTGCTGTTCCTGGTGGCCCCGCTGTTCTGGATGCTGCTGGCGTCGCTGAAGACCAACGTGGACATCTACGACACCGCCAAATCGTTCATCTTCAGCCCCACGTTCGAGAACTACGCCAACGTGCTGCAGCGCAACAACTACTTCGTCTTCATCTTCAACAGCTTCTGGGTGGCCTTTGTCTCCACGGCCCTCTCGCTGGTGCTGGGCGTCCCGGCCGCGTACGCCATGAGCCGGTTCACCATGCACCGCTCGGCACTGGTGGTGCTGATGGCCCGCGTCATCCCGGGTGTCTCCCTCCTGGTGCCCTGGTACTACGTGTTCTCCAACCTGAAAATGGTGGGCGGGTTCGAGGTACTGATCCTCAGCCACATGTTCGTTGCCCTGCCGCTGATCGTCTACATCATGATGAGCTACTTCGATTCGCTCCCGCTGGAACTGGAGGAATCGGCGCAGGTGGACGGACTCACCCCCATCGGCGCGTTCCAGCGCATCACCCTGCCGCTGTCCGTGGCCGGCATGGCCACCGCAGGCATCCTGTCCTTCATCTTTTCCTGGAACAACTTCATGTTCGCCCTGGTGCTGTCCGGGTCCAAGACCAAGACGCTGCCCGTGGCCATCTTCGACTTCGTCTCCTACGCCAGCATCGACTGGGGCGGACTCATGGCGGCCGCCACCGTGGTGACCATCCCCATCATGATCATTGCGCTTTTCACGCAGAAGTACATCGTCTCCGGCATGACCGCCGGAGCTACCAAGGGCTAGGTCCGGCATGACACTCATCAGCAGAATTGAAACCTTCCTCGTCGCGCCGCGGTGGCTGTTTGTCCGCATCGAGACCGAGAGCGGGATTGTGGGCTGGGGCGAGGCGACCTGCGAGGGGCGCAGCGAAACGGTCCGCACCGCCGTCGGCCAGCTCGCGGAAGTGCTGATCGGCAACGACGCCCTCCGGATCGAAGACCACTGGCAGGTGATGACCAAAGGCTCGTTCTACCGCGGCGGACCCATCCTGGCCAGCGCCGTCTCCGGGCTGGACCAGGCCCTCTGGGACATCGCCGGCAAGCACTTCAACACCCCCGTGCACCAGCTCCTGGGCGGCCACGTCCGCGACAGGATCCGCATGTACGGCTGGGTGGGCGGGGACGAGCCCAACGAGGTGGCGGACCAGATCAGCGCCCAGCTGGAGGTAGGCCTCACCGCCGTCAAGATGAACGCCAGCGGCCGGATGAGCCCGGTCGCCTCGGTGGCAGAGCTCGACGGCGTCGTCCGCCGGGTTGCCGCGGCCCGAGAGGTGCTGGGGGAGCACCGCGACGTCGCGGTGGACTTCCATGGCCGCTTCAGCCTGGCCAACGCCCGCCGGGTGGCGCCGCTGCTGGAACCGTACCGGCCGTTCTTCCTCGAGGAACCCATGGTTCCGGAAAACACGCACCTGCTGCGCGAATTCACCTCCTCCACCACGACGCCGGTTTCCACCGGCGAGCGGCTCTACAGCCGGCAGGAATTCCTGCCCGCGCTGCAGGCCGGCATTGCCGTGGCCCAGCCGGACCTTTCGCACGCCGGCGGCATCACCGAGGTCCGCAAGATCGCCTCGCTGGCGGAAATCTACGATGTCCAGCTGGCCCCGCACTGCCCGCTGGGGCCGCTCGCCCTGGCAGCGTGCCTGCAGGTGGGCTTCGCGACGCCCAACTTCCTGATCCAGGAACAGAGCATCGGCATCCACTACAACCAGGGTGCCGAAGTCCTGGACTACGTGGTGGACAAGTCCCCGCTGAAGTTCGTGGACGGCCACATTGAACGGCTGACCGGCCCCGGCCTCGGCATTGAAATCGACGAGGCCGTGGTCCGCGCCGCGGACAAACGCGGCCACGCCTGGCGCGGGCCGGTCTGGCGCCACCCGGACGGAGCGTTTGCAGAATGGTAAACAACATGACTGACAGCACGGACGTTTCTGACAGCCCTGGCATCACGCCCGAAGCCCTGCTGGCTGGCATCCGGGACTCGCGGCTCGTGGGTATCGTTCGCGGCACGGACGGGCCGGCCGCAGCGCAGGCCGCCCTCGCCGCGATGGCGGAAGGGTTCCGTTTCGTCGAGATCGCCCTGACCACACCGGGGGCGCTGGAGGCGATCCGCGCGGTCCGTGCTGCGGCGCCGGTCCGCTGCTATGTGGGTGGCGGAACCGTCCTGACCGAGCAGGACGTGGACAACGTCGCCGAGGCCGGCGGCCAGTTTATGGTCACACCGTCGCTGGCCGCGTCCATCGCTGCATCGGCGCGGCAGGGAATCCCGGTCCTGGCCGGGGCCCTGACGCCGAGCGAGGCGTACGAGGCGATGAACCGCGGGGCCACAGCCATCAAGCTGTTCCCCGCCTCCATCGGCGGCCCGGGCTACCTTAAGGCGCTGCGCGATCCCTTCCCCGGGATCCCGTTCATCGCGGTGGGCGGCGTGGGCCTGGACGAAGCCGTAGGCTACTGGGAAGCCGGCGCGATCGCCGTCGGGCTTGGCGGACCGCTGTTCGGTGACACTGGCTCAGGTGGCGCCCTCGCCCCGATGCGCGGGCGGGCCCGCGCATTTGTGGACCTGGCGGACTCCTTTGCCCGCGGCAGCGCCGCAGAGCCTGCCGCAACGACTGCCGCCGCGGGCGTGCGGTGAGTGCCGCCGTCGACCTTCTGACGTTCGGCGAATCCATGGTGTCGCTGCGGTCCGCCGGGCCGCTGTCCGCCGGCGGCAGCCTGGCCATGCACGTGGCCGGGGCCGAATCGAACGTCGCCGTAGGGGTTGCGCGGCTGGGCCACAGCGTCACGTGGGCCGGTGCGGTTGGCGCCGATCCGCACGGCGAGTACATCCTGCGGCAGCTGCGCTCCGAGGGGATCCAGGTTCAGCACCGCGTGGACACGGGGCGGAGTACCGGGGTGATGTTTCTCGAGCAGCGGACCGCAGATTTAACCCGGGCGTACTACTACCGCGCCGGTTCGGCCGGTTCCACCGTCAGCAGGGACGACGTCGACCGCTTCCTGGATGCCGGTCCGCGCGTGCTGCACCTGACCGGCATCACCCCCGCCCTCAGCCCGGAAGCCCGGAAGGCGTTTGAATACGCCGCCGAGCGTGCCGCGGCCGACGGCGTGGTGGTGTCCCTCGACGTCAACTACCGCGGCCGGCTCTGGTCCCGGGACGAGGCCCGCGCCGTGCTGGGCCCCACCGCGCGGCACGCGGACATCCTGATAGCGTCCGATGACGAACTGGACCTCGTTGCGTCCGCCGCCTTGAACGGCCCCGAATCGCTGGGGAACGACGACGCCGAAACCGCGCTCGCTGCCTCGTTGCTGGAGCACGGGGTCGGGGAAGTGGTGGTCAAGCGGGGAGCCGCCGGCGCCGGCGTCCACACCGCCTCCGGACGGTTCGAGGCGCCCGCCGTCCCAGTGACCAGCATCGATACCGTGGGCGCGGGGGACGCCTTCACCGCCGGCTACCTCTCTGCCCTGCTCGACGGCGAGGACGTTGCCGGCCGCCTTCAACGCGGTGCCGTGATGGGGGCTTTCGCCGTCAGCACGGCCGGGGACTGGGAGGGCCTGCCCAGCCGGGCGGAGCTCGCCATGCTGGGCGCCACCGCCAGCGGAACCACGCAACGGTAGCAGTTGGGCCGTGGCCGGGCCTGTTTGCCTGGGTTCCCCGGGCGCGGGGCAGGCAGGTACTGACAGTGCCTGCCGCCGGGGACCGTGGGCGCTTACCGTAGGGGTATGGGAGATGTGCGCGCGGACATAAGGGAGTTTCTCAGTTCCAGGCGGGCGCGGATTTCGCCGGAGCAAGCCGGGTTGCCTGCGTACGGCGGGAATCGGCGGGTCGCCGGCCTGCGGCGTGAGGAAGTGGCGATGCTGGCCGGCATGTCCGTGGACTACTACGTGCGGCTGGAGCGCGGCAACCTCGCCGGGGCATCGGAAAGCGTGCTGGATGCCCTCGCGCGCACGTTGAAGCTGGACGAAGCCGAGCGGGAGTACCTCTTTGACCTCGCCCGCGCCGCCGGGCCGGTCCGCAGGAGCCGCAGCAAACCTTCCGGTACTGTCCGGCCTGAAGTCCAGCAGGTACTCGACGCGATGGCTGACGCGCCGGCGTGGGTCCGCAACGGCCGCCACGACATCCTGGCTGCCAACCGGATGGGGCGGGCCCTCTACTCGCCCGTATTCCAAAGCGCGCACCGGCCGGTGAACACCACCTGGTTTACCTACCTTGACCCGGCGGCCCGCGAGTTCTGGCGCGATTACGATCAGATCACCCACGATGCCGCGGCCATGCTCCGGCTCGAAGCAGGCCGGCACCCGCACGATCCCGAGCTGATCCGGCTCGTCGGCGAGCTGTCCACTCAGAGCGAGCTGTTCAGGGACCGGTGGGCTTCCCGGGATGTGGTCTTCCACCGCAGCGGGCTCAAGCGGTTGCATCACCCGGTGGTGGGTGACCTCGACTTGAACTACCAGTCCATGGAGCTGCCCAGTGAGCCGGGCCTGGTGTTGAACGTGTACACCGCACCTGCGGGCTCCCCGACGGCTGATGCCTTGCAGCTTTTGGCCTCCTGGGCTGCCACGCACGATGACGAGTTCGCCGAACCTGCATCAACTGCCAAGCACCCGCAGTAGGGGAGGTCAACAGAATGAACAAGCTGAAAGTGTCTTTCATGGTTGCGGCCGTGTTGCTACTTGCCGGGGTATCTTCCTGCGCATCTGATGGCCCCAAGCCTGCCGATCCTGCGTCAAATCAGCAGGTCAGGCCGGCTGAAACAGCGATTTCCAATGATGCGTACGCCAGCATCCCCAGTGAAGAAATTCAGCACGCTGTAACCGAGGTTGAGTTTATTTGGGACGCGAAGGACCCCTACTACGGATACAACAGGGTTCCCGTGGTAGCCCGCGTGCACATCGACTCAATCGACGGCGGACGGGCTTTCAGCCCAATCTCTAATCAATACGTGTTCCCGCAGACTATCGGGAAGATGACGGTCCGCGAGGTCTACAAGGGTGGCGTAAAGCCTGGTGATCAACTGAACTATTCACGGCTCGGAGGGACCGTAACCTTTGATGAGTACTGGAAGAGCCTAAATCAGCAGCAGAGAGATAAGAGGCTCCGTCTGAATAACGGCCAGATTCCGGCTGCGAAGAAGTACATTCAAAAGAAGTTCATGGACGATGTGGACGTCGAGGCCGGCAAGGAGTATGTCGTCTTCCTCTGGCCGCAGTCCTCCACAGATGGAAAACTCCACGAATATTTCATAGACGGGTTTCAGTTCGGGCTCAGAGAGGTGAAAGGCTCCGGTGCTGCGACGACCGTTCTCAACAATGAGACCAAAGCCTGGGAGAGCCTCGACAGTCTTGTAAAGCTGCCTTAGCTTGCCCTTGCTTCTGCGTGCTCATGGTTGGTCTGCTCCGATGCCGGTGCTGAGGCTGACGTCCCGCCACTGGTCCAGCTCGGAGCGCTCCGCCTGCGCGACGGCGGCAAACGCGTTGAAGGCATCGCTGCCCAGCACCAGCAGCGCCGGCGGATTGGGGCTTTCGACGACCGCCAAAATGGCTTCCGCCGCCTTGGCAGGGTCGCTCCGATCGATGAGATGTTCAAAATGGACCCGGCCCTGCTGGCGCGCATGCCGGGGAGGACTGCTTTGATCATGCTGACGGCGCCGAAAAAGTTGGTGTCGAACAATTGCCGGATGTCGGCGTCGTCCGCTTCTTCAACCGCGGCGCGGTAACCGTAGCCGGCGTTGTTGACCAGCACGTCGATGCCGCCGACGAGCGCCCTGGCCTGCTCGACAACCGCGCCGATCTCGGCGGTGTTGGTGACGTCGAGCTGCAGGGGAAGGGCGGTGTCCGGGTAGGCGGCCGCGAGGTCTTCCACGGTGGTGACGTTGCGGGCGGTGACGACGGCGTTGTGGCCGTTGGCGAGCGCGGCGTGGGCAAGTGCGCGGCCGAGTCCGGTGGAGCAGCCTGTGATGAGCCAGGTGGTCATGGTGTGATTCCTTTCGATGTGTCGCTACGGACGGACCAGGACCTTCAGGGCTTCGCGGGAATCCATGGCGCGGTAGCCGTCGGGGACCTCGTTCAGGCTGATAGTGCGGTCGAACACCTTGCCGGGGTTGACGGTGCCGTCCAGGACGCCGGGCAGCAGCGTCTCGATGTAGGCGCGCACGGGGGCCGGGCCGCCGGTGAGCGTGATGTTCGGGCCGAACATGGAGCCGAAGCCGATCGGAGCGTCCTCGTATTGGGGCACGCCCACGCGGCTGATGACGCCGCCGGGACGGATGACGCCGAGGGCCTGGTCGTACGCCGGCCGGTGCCCCACGCACTCCAGGACGGTGTGCGTTCCGTCGCCGCCGCTGAGTTCGCGCACCTTCTCGATGCCGGCCTCACCGCGCTCGGCGACGACGTCGGTGGCGCCGTATTCGAGGCCCAGGTCGGTACGGGCCTTGTGCCGGCCCATCAGGATGATGTGCTCGGCACCGAGCTGCTTGGCGGACAGCACCGCCATCAGCCCGACGGCGCCGTCACCGATGACCGTGACAGTGGTCCGGGCGTTCACGCCGGCCTTGATGGCGGCGTGGTAGCCGGTGCCGTAGACGTCGGAGAGGGTCAGCAGCGACGGCAGCAGCTCGCTGTCCTCACCCACCGGGACCTTGACCAGGGTGCCGTCGGCGAACGGGACGCGGATGGCCTCGGCCTGGGCGCCGCCGATTCCGTTCGAGGCCCAGAATCCGCCGTGGCGGCAGGACGTCTGCAGACCTTCGCGGCAGAAATCGCAGGTCCCGTCGGACCAGGCGAACGGCGCGATGACGAAGTCGCCCTGCTTCAGGGTGGACACATCCTTGCCCGTTTCCTCGACGACGCCGATGAACTCGTGACCCATGGGGCTGCCCAGCCGGGACGAGGGCATGCCGTGGTAGGGGTGCAGGTCGGAGCCGCAGATACAGGAATTGACGATCCGCACGATGGCGTCGGTTGGATTCTGGATGACGGGATCGGGCACATTCTCCACGCGCACGTCGCCGGCGCCATACATGATGGTTGCTCGCATTTTCGTTTCCTCATCGCTTCGTCAGGGGCAGGAGCCCGGGTGTTCCTTTATTAGCCAACCGCACATTCCGCATGTGTGGGAGTGGCTGTTGATACAGGTACCCGCAGTGCCTCCCAGCTGTGTGGTGGCGTTCAAAGAAAAGGCGCCCGGCGCGGGATAGGCTCTGCTTACTATTCGCTTGGGGGAGGACGGTCTAGTGCCAGTGCAGCAGCGGAACGTCGCCATCTTTCTCGACATGGAGAACCTGTTCGGCGGATACGGGAACGACGTGTCGGTAGTGCCCCTCGCCAAAGTTGTGCGGGACATTGAAGCCGAGGTGGCCAGCCGCGGACTCGGCGGGCAGACGGCCCTTGCCCGGGCGTACGCCAATTGGTCCCGGCTGGATATGGCCGGTTACAAGTCCCAGTTGCTGGCCAGCAACATCAAACCCGTCCAAGTGTTCTCCTTTGACCACAGCACCAAGAACGCTGCCGACATTGAACTGGTGGTGGACGTCCTGGAGGTCGCGGCGGACATGCCCTGGATTGAACTCTTTGTGATTGTGAGCGGCGACGGTGACTTTGTGCCGCTGATCCGCCGCCTGCACGCTTTGGGCAAACGGTCCTTTGTGGCCACCACGTCTCAGCCGGCAGCCGGCATCGTCAACAAGCTGTTACCGTCGGTGGCTGATCACTTTCACGTGATCGACATACCGCCGCCCGCGGCAATCGACACCACTCCAGCGATGACGGCGCGGTCGGTCAAGAATGCCGCGCCCACCAAGAATACGCCCGCAAAGAAGGCCCCTCCAGCCAAGAAAACGCCGGCAAAGACCACTCCGGCAGATCACCCTGAGTTCAAGCTGTACAGGGCAAGCGTGCAGGCATTCTTGAAAGACGATCCACGCTGTGGGTCAACGGACAGGTGAACGCGCAGCGGCTGGGAACACTGCTGCGCCAGCGCTGGCCGGACGTCACCTATAAGACCTTCAGCTTCGCCACTCTCACGCGGTTTGTCGAGGAGTGCTGCGGCCTGAAAACCGCCAAACCGGCGGCAACCCTGGGAGCGGGCAAGGAGGCGTAAAACCCGCAGTGCCTCCCACCTCAGAGGTGCAGCTCAAACTCCGTGTGCCCGTGCCGGATCCCGTTGATTTGCAGCTCAAGGGCATGGACCCCCGGGTGGTGCACCCGGGTGGTCATCTGCCGGAAGGCATGGCGCTTGGACAAGGTGCGGGTCTCACCGGCGGCGAGAGTGAGCGCCGCGATCTTGAAGACCTTCGCCGATTGCGTGCCGTTGGCTTTGACGTAATGGACCACGTAGTCCACGGCGAGCTTGGCATCGTAGTTCCCCGTGTTGGCGATCGCGAAGTCGAAAGCCAGTTCACCCGGTATGGCCACCGAGTTCCGGTCCAGCGTGGGTCCCGTGACAGCCACCGACGCCGGCGCGAACCCCTGGAGCGCGAGCGCACCCGGATGCGCCTTCTTGATCAGGGTCCGCAGGCCATGCCTGACCACCCATGCGGTGTTGGCGTCCGGCGCGGCCAGCCAGCCGGCCGCCGTCGCCACCACCAGCTCCGGCGAGTGCCGGGCCAGATCGTTCAGATGGTTCGCCACCGAGCGCCGCACGTACTCCGAAGGATCACGGTACAGGGCGTCCAGAATCGGGATGGACACCTCCGGATGAAGCACGACGGCGGGAACCCGCACCGCCCAGGGGAGATACGCGCGGGTGCCTTCAGAGGCCAGCCGCCGGACATGCTCGTCCGGATGCGCGGTCCAGCCCTGGATGATCTTGAGCGAACGCTCCAGGTCCGTGGCCAGCAGCCGGCGGATGGCGAACTCGCCGGTCAGCCTCGGGGTCAGCTCGGCCAGGAGGGCCAGGCAGTCGTCAAAGTCGCGGCCGGGATCCGAGCCGGCGTCAGACTCAAGCGCCAGCGTGACGGCCGCCTCGGACACCGGCCAGAGGACCCACCCCGTGAAACCGGCGCCGGAAAGGGCGCTCCGGAAGATGCGCGCCGCCGTCGGGTATCCCGGATCCGGAAGCTGCCGCATGTCCGCCAGCAGCGCACTGCTCACCGCGTCCGTCCGGCCGCGCAGGCTCAACTCGTCCAACTGTGCGGCGGCAGCAGCGACGTGCGGCCAGCCCGATGTGGGAGCGGCGTCAGCCAGGATCCGGGCCAGTGTTTCCACGCCCTGCCGGTTGATCAGCTCATTCATCGCGCCCATTGAGTCAGGCTACCCCCGGCGGGCTGACATGCCCGGCGGCAGGGCCAACCCTGCGCAGAGAAGGGCCAACAACGGGCAGAAGGGATACTCTTCACCGTAGGCACACCTCAACGGCGCACGGACGGAAACACAGTGGCAGAGCAGGCACGCAGGAAAAGTCTTTGGCGGACTTTCCATGACAAATTCGTGGTGGAGGAACGCTTTATGGAGCCGGCCGCGCGCAGGGCGCTGTACCGGACGGCTGTGGTGCTCATCAGCCTGGGGGCCCTGCTGTTCATCGCCACCCTGGTGGGCGTCCTGCAGAGCAGCAACGGCCCTTGGGGACCCGACGAATCCATCCGCGACTGGCTGCTCTCGCTCCGGTCAGAGACCCTCACTGCCGTGATGATCTTCCTCGCGGTGATCTTCGGCCCTGTTGCCCTGCCCATCATCGTGCTGGTGGTGACGGTGGCCTGGGGGTTCGCGGCCAGGCACGCCTGGCGGCCCATCGTGCTCGCTGCCGCGATGCTCACCGGCGTCGTGACATCGCAGATCATCCTGGCGATCGTCCAGCGCTCGCGGCCGCCGGTGGAACTGATGCTGTTCGGCGCCGACCACACGTTCTCGTTCCCGTCTGGCCACGTCCTGGGTGCCTGCGACTTCCTGCTGGTCACAACCTTCCTGGTCTTTTCGCGGCGGGAAAACCCGCGGTCGGCAGTCCTCGGCTTCATCGGCGCGGGCATCGGGATCATCCTTGCCTCGCTGAGCCGCCTCTACCTGGGTTACCACTGGCTCAGCGATGCATTGGCCTCCGTCACCCTGTCCCTGGTGATCCTTGGGGCCGTGATGGCACTGGATACGTGGCGGACCGCCCGGACCCCCGGCGAGCCGATCACCGGCGAGCTCTCCAAAGCGGACGCCCCGGGGGATTAGCGCGGATGGCAACCGAGGAGGACGTGCGGAGGATGTGCCTGGCGTTGCCCGGTGTCACCGAACGCAGCAGCTGGGACCAGCCCGCGTGGTTCGCGAAAACCCTGATGGCGCGCATGTGGGAAGACGGCGTGCTGACGGTGAAGACCACCGAGCGGGAGGCCCTGGCCGGCACGGAACCTGAGACCTATTTCTGGACTCCGCACCATGAGCGATCGCCGCAGCTGGTGCTGGTCCGGCTGGCGCGCATCGGCACGGACGAACTCGGTGAACTGCTGGAGGATTCCTACCGGCTGGCAGGTGGCCGGGGATCCTGACCGGCCGCGTCCGTGCCGCTGCCCAGCAGGCTGCGGGTGAGGGTTTCGGCGTCGGCCATCAGGTCCTCCACGGCGGCGGCCAGATGGGAATCGGACACCGGTGCGTCCTCCAGCGCCGCCGCCGCCACGGCCCGCCGGACCAGTTCCCGGGCGAAGGATGCGGTGGTTCCCGCCGTCCGTTCCGCGGCGGCAGCCAGTGCCGCCGGGCTGAACGCGACCAGTCGGCCGTACAGTTCCAGCAGCCGGACCCGCTCGGCATGGGCAGGCAGCGGGATCTCCACCGCCAGGTCCACCCTGCCGGGGCGCTGGGCCAGGGCGCGTTCCAGCATGTCGGGCCGGTTGGTGGTGAGGACGAACGCGACGTCGGCGTCGTTGTCCAGGCCGTCCATCGCGTCCAGCACCTCAAACAGCAGCGGCTGCGGCCCGTGCCCGAAACTCCGGTCCTCGGCAATGAGGTCGCAGTCCTCCAGCACCACAATCGAGGGCTGCAGCGCCCGCGCCATGCGTGCCGCCTCGGAGATCCTGGCGAGTGAACCGCCCGAGAGGAGAATCGCCGTCGAGCCTTCACTCTGGCTCAGCAGGTGGCGCACGGTGTGCGTCTTGCCGGTCCCGGGCCGGCCGTAGAGCAGGATGCCGCGTTTGAGGTGCTGGCCGTGCTCCTTGAGGGATACCCGGTGCGTGGCGATGCCCACGGTGTGGTCCGCGACCTTCCGCAGCAGGCCGTCGGGCATAATGACGTCCGACGCCGGGAGGCTGGGGCGGTGGTGGAACGTCACCCCCGCCGTGCTTGGCCCGTACTCGGACATGACCAGGGAGATGACCTGTCCCTTCAGGACGCTGTTGTTGTCCATCCGGATCCGGAACTCGGCCAGGAATCCGGTGGCTGTTTCCGGCCGGGCGGCCAGCAGTTCCAAGGTGGCGGACTGGCGCCCGGTGTGCGGGGCCGCGTCGCGCTGCAATACAGCCAGCCTGTGCCCTTCGCGGCTGAAGAGCCAGAGCCCAATGGCCACCGCCTGGCGCTGCTGGTCGGGCCCCACGGCAAGGTTCGTGTACTCCGGCTGGGACAGGGGGAACTGGGGAAACAGCTGCGACTGCTGCACCATGTCGCTGAGCGACTGGTGGTGCCGCTGGCCGCCGCCGCCGATGCCCACCAGCCTGCTGTCCGGATCCTGACCGGCGAACTCGGCCATCAGAATGTCCGCGTCCACGAACCGGTGCGGCGGAATGTTCTCCACCACCACGGAGAGGCCTTCAGCAGGCTCTCCCAAGTGCTCTGTTAACGCCTCCAGCAGCTGCTTGCCGGTCTGCTGCCGGTGGTTCCCGGCCTGCGCCAGCTGAACCAGCTCGGAAAAATTGTCGATGAACTTCCCCAGTTTTTCATCCATGCACCGACCCTAGCAGCGACGCTCGTCAAGGGCCCGGCCGTGTGCCATTCTGGGTGCTATCCGTTCCACGCTTTCTCCGGCATAAGGGCTGACTCGATGCACATTTCCGCCAAGGACCTGGCCGCCCTCATCCCTGCGGATTTCACCCTGGGAGTGGCCACCGCAGCCTTCCAGATCGAAGGCGCGCTCACCGAGGACGGCAGGGGCCCGGCGGGCTGGGACGTGTTTTCGGCCAAGGAAGGTGCCATCGTGGACGGCCACAGCCCGGCCGTTGCCTGCGACCACTATCACCGCATGCCCTACGACGTTGCCCTCATGAAGCAGCTGGGCGTCGACTCGTACCGGTTCTCACTGTCCTGGCCCCGGATCCAGCCCAACGGCAGCGGGCCGGTGAACCCGGCCGGGCTGGCGTTCTACGACCGGCTCCTGGACGAGCTCCTGGCCAACGGGATTTCGCCCATGGTCACCCTCTATCACTGGGACACTCCGCTGGCACTGGACGACGCCGGCGGCTGGATGAATCGTGATACCGCCTACCGTCTGGGGGAGTTCGCCGCGATTGCCGCTGCTGCGTACGGCGACCGCGTTGCCCGCTGGGTCACCATCAACGAGCCCGCTACGGTCAGCACCAACGGCTACACCATGGGCCTGCACTCGCCGGGCGAAGCGCTGATGCTCAACGCGTTGCCCACCGTGCACCACCAGCTTCTGGGCCACGGGCTCGCCATGCAGGCATTGCGGGCAGCGGGGGTCCCCGGCGAGATCGGGATGTCCAATGTGTATTCGCCCATGGTCCCGAACTCCGTCAACCCCCTGGACTGGATGAGCGCGGGCCTGATGGACATCGCACAGAACCGGCTGTACGCGGACCCCGTCCTCACGGGCCAGTATCCGGACATCATCCGCGCCGCGAAGTTCTTCGGCTCCTTTGACCATCCGGACGAGGACATGGAGGTCATCTCCCAGCCGCTGGATTTCTACGGCCTGAACTACTACATGCCCACGAAGGTGGCCGTCGGCCCCGGTGATGGGGCGGTGCCGGCCACCATGGCGGAGGCCATGGGCAGTGACCTGAGCGCGGTGGGCAATGGCGCTACACCTTTCCATGTGGTGGCCTGGCCCGAGGCTGACATCACGTCTTACGGCTGGCCCGTGAAACCCGAGTACATGGGGGTGGCGCTGAAGGAGATGGCGGAACGGTACCCGCATCTGCCGCCGGTGATCATCACCGAGGGCGGGGCCAGTTTTGAGGACATCATCGTCCGCGACAAGTCCACCAACACCACCTTCATCCCGGACGAGCGGCGGCTGAAATACCTCTCGGACCACATCGAGTCCGCGCTGAAGGCCACGGCTCCCGGCGGTGACGCCGAGGGAATTGACCTGCGGGGCTACTACGTGTGGTCGCTGCTGGACAACTTCGAATGGTCGGCAGGCTACAACCAGCCCTTCGGGTTGCTCCATGTTGATTTCGAGACCCAGGAGCGTACGCCGAAGGCGTCCTATTTCTGGCTCCAGGAGCTCATCGAGGAGCGGAACCTTGCCGCGGCGGCGAGTGCCGCCGTCGCGCAGGCCATGGAACCTGACGCGACGGACGCGCCCGACGACGGTGTGACCACCTCGGGTGCCACCGCCTAGCCGGAGTGGTGCACGTCCTCCGGGTCCTCGGGTGAGTCATCCCGCCGTTCCTTCACCAGCTTGCTGGCGCTCACCAGCCGTAGCGCGGTCACCAGCAGGATCCCGCCAAGCACGTTAAAGACCACTACATAGGAAAACCAGGCGAGCCATTCAAGGTAGCTGATGTCAGCACCTGTGTGGATGGCACCGAAGATCAGCAGCGAGTCCAGGATCGAGTGGAAGAGCTGCAGCCCGTAGAGCAGGAAAGCGCCAACGACGGCGGCCGCGATCTTGCCGGTGACACTGTCAGTCCCGTGCTGCATGCGGGTCATTAACGTGATGGTGCTCCCCGCCAACACGGCAAGACACACGGTTTTCCAGTTAAACCCGGCGTCCAGATAGTGGTTGGCTTCCTTCGTGATGATCTCGCTCCATTGCGGGAACGCTGCCATGATCAATGCCATGAAAAGCCAACCGCCCACTAGGTTGGCAATGAGTGTGCCGCCCCAGAGCTTCCCGAGCTGCGCGTAGCTTGCCTCCCGTGCGACGACGGCGGCAATGGGTACCAGGAAGCCTTCCGTGAACAGTTCGCTCTTGGCCAGCAGGAGGGCGATGAGGCCTGCACTGAAGGCCAGCCCCGCGAGAAGGTGGTTCCCGGTCTCATGGAGAACGCCGAGGTAGGCCATAATGCCAATGCCTATCTCAAACCCGCCGAACAAGCCGGTGATGAGCACGTCCCGAAAGGAGCGGTTCAGCCGCTGCGCGCCTTCATCAACCGTGCGGTCGAAGGATTCCTCCACCTCCTCCTCAACCGGGCCTGGATTGTCGCCAAGTTCCCGCCGTCGTGCATCGCCGTCGGTGTCGCTCATGCGTGCCGCCTATCCGCCTGAAAGTGTGTGGTGATTCATCTAAAGCAGGTCCAGGACCTTGAGCTGTTTGGCCATCCCCGCGCCGTCCGGCGAATAGATCCAGGGCACCACCGAGGTGGTGTGGTCGCCGTCCTCGGAGTGCCCGCCGGCGAAGACGGACTCGCTGACGGAGAGCTGCCGGATGGCGATGGCGGCCACCTTGTCGGCGTTTTCCTGGGCAAAGCCTGAGTAGATCTGTTCGTCGTGCTGGCCGTTGTCGCCGATCAGGAGCCACCGCATGTCCGGGAATTCCTTGGCGAGGCGCTCCAGGTTGCGGTGCTTGTGCTCCTGCCCGCTGCGGAACCAGCGGTCCTGGGTCAGGCCCCAGTCGGTGAGCAGGAGGGCGCCGGAGGGATACATGTTCCGGCCCAGGAACCGCGCCAGGGTGGGGGCGGCATTCCACGGACCCGTGGACAGGTAGATGACCGGCGCGTCCGGGTGTTCAATGGTGAGCCTTTCCAGCAGGACCGCCATCCCCGGCGTTGCCATCCGTGCCCGTTCGCTGAGGACAAACGTGTTCCACAGGGCCAGGAACGGCCTTGGCAGGGCGGTGACCATCACGGTGTCGTCGATGTCGGACACGATGCCGAACTTCGCAGCGGCATCGATCACCTGGATCAGCGTCTCCACGGGCTCGGTCCCGTCAGCCCGCAGGACTGCGGTGTGCCAGCCTGGCGGGAGCCGCACGTCCACCACGGTGTCGATCAGGCCGCCCCGGTCCGCCCGGACCCGGGTGGTGACGCCGGCGATGGTGATTTCCACGTCGGTGAACGGCACGGGGACGCTGGTGAAGGCCCGCCAGCCGCGGATGTTCTGCGTGCCGTTGCGGGCTGCATGCTCGGCCCGGCTGCCCGGGGCAGGTTTCCTGGTCAACACGACGCGGCCAAGCACCCGTACCCAGCCGCCTGAACCGTAGCCCTGGTACGCAATGGTCTGTGGCGTGAAATTCCAGCGCTTGGCAAGCCGGAGGCGGACGCCGTTGACGACGTCGGAGATCCGGTGCGCCAGGCGGAAAAGCTGGGTGCCGGACAGTGGTGCGGGATGCGGAGTGTTCTGCGGTGAATTCTGAGGAGCACTGTCCATGCCTCCACTCTGCCACAGCGCAACCGCTCGCCGGGCACCTGCGGCGGTCCCGCCGTCGTGCGTGACGTCAGCCCTTAATCAGGAACGCGCAGTTCCCAGCCAACCGCAGCCGCCATCCTTGTGGCAGGGTATCTGCATGGCGCGGATTGAAGATTATGCAGTTGTTGGCGACCTCCACACCGGCGCCCTGGTCAGCACTGAAGGCTCCATCGACTGGCTTTGCCTGCCGCGCTTCGACTCCCCGGCATGTTTCAACGCGCTGCTGGATACGCCGGAGGCCGGACGCTGGCTACTGGCACCCGCGAGCGGCGGCACCTGCACCAGACGCGGCTACCGGGACGGGACCCTGATCCTCGAAACAGAATGGGAAACACGGGAGGGTACCGTCAGGGTCATTGACTTCATGCCGCCACGTGACGAGGTGGCGGACATCGTGCGGATCGTCGAGGGCGTGAGCGGAAGCGTCAGGATGCACGGCGAACTGGCGCTGAGGTTCGACTACGGGCATATCGTTCCCTGGGTGCGGCGCGACAAGCACGGCCTGCACGCCATCGCCGGCCCGGACTCCGTCTACTTTGTGACCGATGCCCCGCTCCATGGCGAGAACATGCACTCCGTCAGCGACTTCACAGTCCAGGCGGGGGAGCGCATCCCCTTTGTCCTGACCTGGGCGCCCAGCCACTTTCCCCGCCCGCACACAGTGGACGCCGAGGTAGTGCTGGGCACAACCCTGGCCTTCTGGCGCGGCTGGGCGTCGCAGTGCACGGTGCAGGGCAAGTACCAGGATGCCGTGGTCCGTTCGCTGGTGACCCTGAAGGCGTTGACCTACGCTCCCACGGGCGGCATCGTCGCCGCGGTCACAACATCCCTGCCGGAACAGCTGGGCGGTCCCCGCAACTGGGATTACCGGTTCTGCTGGCTGCGGGACGCCACCATGACGCTGCAGGCACTGCTGGCCGCCGGCTACACCACCGAGGCTGCCGCCTGGCGTGACTGGCTGCTCCGCGCTGTGGCAGGCGATCCGGCCGACCTGCAGATCATGTACGGACTCCACGGCGAACGCAGGCTTCCGGAAATGGAACTCCCGTGGCTTGCCGGATACGAGAATTCAAAACCGGTACGGACCGGCAACGGTGCCGCCGATCAGTTTCAGCTGGACGTCTGGGGCGAGGTCCTGGACTGCCTGGCGCTGACCAGGAACTCCCTGCTGAAACACACGGACGAGTCCT
This sequence comes from Pseudarthrobacter sp. KH_020_B, assembly GCF_057840185.1. Classification (NCBI taxonomy): domain Bacteria; kingdom Bacillati; phylum Actinomycetota; class Actinomycetes; order Micrococcales; family Micrococcaceae; genus Pseudarthrobacter; species Pseudarthrobacter sp. KH_020_B. The sequence continues at coordinate 3,958,355 of NZ_CM174506.1, read as the reverse complement.
GGGACGTCCAGGTGGCCCTGATGCAGCACCTGGAGACCATCTGGGACCAGCCGGACAACGGACTCTGGGAGATGCGCGGGCCGCGGCGCCATTTCACCCATTCCAAGGTGATGGCCTGGGTGGCCGCAGACCGGATGGTCAAGGGCGTTCGCGATTTCGGCCTGCCCGGCCCCATGGAACGCTGGGAGGCCCTGCGCGACACCATCCACCGGGACGTCATGGCCAACGGCTTCGACCCCGTCCGCAACACCTTTGTGCAGGCGTACGGCCGGGCCGAACTGGATGCCAGCCTGCTGTTGATCCCGCGGGTGGGCTTCCTGCCGCCGGATGATCCCCGCGTGCTGGGGACCATCGACGCGATCCAGCGGGAGCTGACCGAAGACGGTTTTGTGCTGCGCTACCGTCCCGCCGACAGCGACGACGGCCTCCCGGGGGACGAAGGGGTGTTCCTGGCCTGCTCCTTCTGGTTGGTGGATGCTCTGCTGGGCGCGGGGCGGACCGAGGAGTCCACCGAACTCTTCGAACGGTTGCTGGAACTCCGCAACGATGTGGGTCTGCTGAGCGAGGAATGGGGCGTCAGGGCAGGACGGCAGCTGGGCAATACGCCCCAGGCGTTCAGCCACTTCGCGCTTGTGACAAGCGCTCTGGAGCTGCATCAGGATATGGTTCGCCGGAGTGATACACCTATTCCACCGGAGACCGAAAGTGTAGGGCAATGAAGGCCCGAGGGCCGGCCCGCTCTTCACCTCCGCGGGATAGATAAGTATACTTACTAGACTCGCGGAGCGCTCCTAATAAGGACAGCGCCGTGACTAACGAGGGGTGGTTGGAATGGCCGGACATTTTGAGCTGGTGGATGCGCCTGACGGCGGCTACAGGGTACGGATGTTGGATGGTTCAGGAAGCCTGATGGCTATCTCGGTGACCTTCCCAACGAAGCGCGCAGCGGTGGCCGGCATTGCGATGGCCCGCGAGATTGCCGGCACGGGCCTGATCAGGGACTTCAGCAACAACGGTGCCGGGGCAGTCATCCGGGACCGGATCGGCCCCGTGTCCTCCCCGAAAGAAAATGCGGCCGCCCGCGGCAAGAAGATGTCCGGGTCCGCGCGCGCCGTAGCAGGGTGATCACCCAGAGCCACGCTCTGGTCCGCGGGCGGCGGTACGGCGTCCTTTTTGACGTTGACGGGACCCTGGTGGATTCCGCCTATATCCATACGCTCGCGTGGTGGCAGGCGTTCCGCCAGCACCAGTATGACGTCCCTATGGCCACCATTCACCGGTGCGTCGGGATGGGTGGAGCCCGTTTGGTGGACACGGTCCTTCCTGCCGGGCGGGACCGCTCCGTCGACGCCGGAATCCTCGCCAGCCACGCGGCGGTCTTCGCGCAGAGCTGGCCGTCGCTGCGTCCGTTCGACGGCGCCAAGGAGTTACTGGCCCAGTGCCACGCCGGGGGACTCGCCGTCGCCCTGGCATCATCGGCGCGAACGCAGGACCTGGCGGCCACCCGCAAAGCCCTCGGCGCGGACGCCTTCATCCATGCCGCCACCAGCGCGGACGATGCCAAGGCAAGCAAACCGGCCCCGGACATCCTGGTTGCCGCGCTGGAAGCTGTTGGCGTGGCGGCGGCCAGCGCTGTCTACGTGGGGGATGCGGTGTGGGACATGCAGGCCGCTGCCGCGCTGGGCATCCCCGCCATCGGCGTCACGTGCGGCGGCACCAGCGCAGCCGAGCTCGTTGCTGCGGGCGCGGCCGAGGTCTACGACGGCCCCAGGGGCCTCCTGGACAACCTGCAGGCAAGCGCAATCGGCCGGCTGCTGACACTGGAATCGAACCCCGCACGCGCCCAGTAGCGCGAGCGGACACTTGCGGCCCTTCCCCTTCCGCGCCCAGTAGCGCGAGGGGACACTTGCGGCCCTTCCCACAGGGGCTTAACTGTCCGTTCGCGCTCGTTGGTGGGGCTTAACTGTCCGTTCGCGCTCGTTGGTGGGGCTTAACTGTCCGTTCGCGCTCGGTGGGAGGGAGTTAGAGGGGGAGCAGGGCTGAGAGGTCCGCGCGCAGACCGGAGGCGGACACCCTGTGCGCGGCGACAGCGTCCGCCCAGCTCAACTGGCCGGTCACCATGCCCAGCCAGGTGGCGGCGTCGCACTCGATCACGTTGGGCGGGGTCCCGCGGGTGTGCCGCGGCCCCTCCACGCACTGGGTGACGCCGAACGGCGGCACCCGCACCTCCACCGAATTCCCCGGCGCCCGCGCGGTCACCTCCTCCAGCGTGTACCGCACGGCCGTGGCGGTGACGTTGCGGGGGAGCGGAACATCCGACGGCGACGCGGCGGCTTCCTGCCACGCGGCCAGCGCCGCAGTGCCTTCTTCAATGCCGATCCGGCGGCGCGCTACAGCCATGTCAGTCCAGGAGTGCGGACACGGCCGGGCCCAGGCGGATCTTGCCCACCTCGTGGCTGCCGCCCATCACCGGGGCCACTACTTTGTCGAGGACGCTGGAGACGCCCGGAATGTCCACGGCGCCAACCGCGGCGAGGAGGGTCAGGGCCACCAGCGAGGTGGCGCGCAGATTCCCGTCCAGCATCTTGATAGCCACTGAGACGCCCTGGGGTGTGGCCATGGCCAGGACACCCTCGGCGCCGATCTTGGCGATGATGCCCAGTTCGTCCATCACGATGGTGTTGGCCTCGCCGCGGCCCTGGACGGCCCACGGGTAGTCGAGCATGGAGGTGGTGATGGTGGCGGCGCGGGCGTTGGAGCTCTTGTCCCCCGGGGCCTTGGCCAGCATCGAATAGGCCCGGGCCAGCCCGGTCAGCGAAATGGCGGCAACCGGGGCACCGCACCCGTCAATGCCCAGATGGGCGATGCGCTCGCCGCTGTACTCCTCGATCACACTGCGGACGCGCTGCTGCAGGGGATGGTTCGGCTCGAGGTAGCTGTGGGTGTCCCAGCCGTTTTCCGTGCAGGCCCACAGGAAGGCGGCGTGCTTCCCGGAGCAGTTGCACGCGAGCTTTGACTTGCCCTTTTCGGAACGGATCAGCCAGTTGCGGGCCGTCTCGTCCTGGGGCCAGGCGGCGGGGCACTGGAGCTGGTCCTCCCGGATGCCGGCGGCCTTGAGCATCCCCTCCACCACATCCATGTGGTCCAGGGAACCGACGTGGCTGCCGCAGGCCAGCGCCACCTGCGCGCCGCGCAGGGGGACTCCGGACTGCATGGACGCCAGGGCCTGCAGCGGTTTGAGCGCGGAGCGTGGGTACAGGGGAGTCCGGATGTCGCCGAGTTCAGTGACGATGGACCCGTCGCCGGACAGGACGACGGCGGAGCCGATGTGCCGGGACTCCACAAATCCGCTTCGTTCAATAACGGCGAGTTCGACGGCGGAGTCCACGGTGAACGTGGCATGCGGGTTGTGCGGCATATTGCCAGTCTAGGGGCGGACTCCTCGAATGCCGGGCTACTCCACGGTGACCATGACGGACTGCCAGCCGGAGGCGCCGTCGGGCACCGGATCGGCCCGCTGTTCGGTCTGGACCTCGCCTGTTCTGTCGGTGGCACGGACCTTGATGTAGTGCGGTCCGGGTGTCGCTTCCCAGTCGAAGGACCACTGGCGCCACGTGATGAGGGACGCCTCGGTGGACAGGACGGCCTCGGCCCAGGGGTTGTTGTCGATCTGGACTTCCACCTTGGTGATGCCGCGGGTCTGCGCCCAGGCCGTGCCGCCGATCGCCACGCGGCCGGCGGGCACCTTGGCGAAGGACTTCGGGACTTCCACCCGGGCCATGGTCTTGATGGGGCCGCGCTCGGACCAGCCGCGCTGGGTCCAGTAGGCCTGGCTGTCCGCGAACCGCGTCACCTCCAGGTCCACCACCCACTTGGTGGCCGAGACAAAGCCGTACAGCCCGGGCACCACCATGCGCACCGGGTAGCCGTGCTCCAGCGGCAGGGGCTCGCCGTTCATGCCGATCGCCAGCATGGCGTCGCGGTCATCCTGCAGGACCTCCAGCGGCGTGGAGGCGCTGAAGCCATCGATCGACGTCGACAGCACCATGTCCGCGCCGTCCTTGGGACGTGCCCGTTTGAGGACCTCGCGGATGGGCAGGCCGAGCCAGCGGGCGTTCCCGGCGAGGTTTCCGCCCACGGGATTGGAGACACAGGTGAGGGTCACGTGCGATTCGATGAGGTCGGCGTCGAGCAGGTCCGCGAACGTAAGGCGGACCTCTTCCTCCACCAGCCCGTGCACGCGGAGCTCCCAGTCCTCGGCGTTGATTTCGGGGACGCTGAGGGCGGTGTCGATCCGGTAGAAGACATCGTTAGGGGTCAGCCAGGGGCCGACGCCGGCGGCCGGGGACTGGACGCCGGCAGACACAGCGGCGGCGGCCTTTGCCGGAGTGGGAAGCTGCAGGGCCTCGCGGGCCTTGGTGATGTTGCTGCGGGCGGCGCTGAGCAGGCGTCCGCCCGTGGCCGCGATCCCGGCGCCGGCCACAGTGATCCCGGCCGCGGCGAAGAAGCGCCGGCGGCTGGTGGCGGGCCGGTCAGGCTCCTCGGCGCCCGTGTCGGCAGGTGCCTCGGGCCAGGACTTCAGCCGCCAGAGCGGGGCGATCAGCAGCCGCAGCACCACCAGCCCGGCAATCGTGCCCAGCACGGTGGGGATGGCATCTAGCGGCTTCACGCTGGCCCGTGTCACCACGCTGGCCACGATCACCGCGCCCATAAGCAGCACACCGGCCACGCCCAGCGCCCACTTGCGGTAGGCCACCACGCCCAGCACGCAGGCCAGCAGGAAAATAGTCAGGCCCATCCCCACAAACAGCGCGGCTTTGTCATTGGTGCCGAACGTGGCGATGGCGAAGTCCTTCATCCACGGCGGGGTGAAGTCGATGAACGTGGACCCCAACGCGATCACCGGGGTTGCCCGGGCGGTAAAAAACGCTCCGATCAGTTCCGCAACGGAAAGTACGACGGCGGCAGCCGCCACGCCTGCCAGCGCGGCCATTGCGGCGGGGTCCTTGAGCCACTTCACAAGCTTCTTCATGCCTTGGATTCGTTGCGGCGGGCCGCAGGGATGGCCGGGTGAGGACACAGCTTAGGAACACCCCCTTAGGAAACGGCAGGGTGCACAAAGTACGCTTGGAGACTGTGAAGGTACTCGTCATTGGCCCTGGAGGCCGCGAACACGCCATTGTCCGCTCCCTGCTCGCCGACCCCAACGTTTCCGAGGTCCATGCAGCTCCCGGCAACGCCGGCATCAGCAAGCTGGTTCCCACCCACAAGATTGACGGGAATGATCCCGACGCGGTCGCGGCGCTGGCCACCAAGCTCGGCGTGGACCTCGTGGTGGTGGGCCCCGAGGCGCCGCTGGCTGCCGGCGTGTCCGACGCCGTCCGCGAGGCCGGCATTCCGGTCTTTGGCCCCAGCAAGGCCGCAGCCCAGCTGGAAGCCTCCAAGGCGTTCGCCAAGGAAGTCATGGCCGAAGCGGGCGTCCCCACGGCCATGGCGATGGTGGCCACAAACGCCGAGGAAGCAGCCGCGGCCCTGGACACCTTCGGCGCACCCTACGTGGTGAAGGATGACGGCCTCGCAGCCGGCAAGGGCGTGGTGGTCACCAACAACCGCGACGAAGCCCTGGCCCACGCGCAGACGTGCTTTGACGCCGGCGGCACCGTGGTGATCGAGGAATTCCTCGACGGCCCCGAGGTGTCCGTCTTCGTCCTCTGCGACGGCCGCAACACCGTGGCACTGTCCCCGGCGCAGGACTTCAAGCGCATCTTCGACAACGACGAAGGCCCCAACACCGGCGGCATGGGTGCGTATACACCGCTCGAATGGGCCCCAGCCGGGCTGGTCCAGGAAGTCATCGACCGGGTGGCCCAGCCCACGGTCAACGAGATGGCGAACCGCGGCACCCCGTTCGTGGGCGTGCTGTTTGTGGGCCTGGCGCTGACAACCCGCGGCACCCGCGTCATCGAATTCAACGTCCGCTTCGGCGACCCCGAAACGCAGGCCGTGCTGGCCCGGCTCAAAACCCCGCTCGGTGCGCTGCTGCTGGCAGCCGCCAAGGGCGAACTGGACAAGGCAGACGAGCTGCGCTGGTCCAAGGACACGGCAGTCGCCGTCGTCGTCGCATCCCACAACTACCCGGACACGCCGCGCACCGGTGACCGCATCCGCGGACTCAAGAAGGTGGACCAGCTGGACGGCGTGCACGTGATCCACGCGGGCACCGCGTTCGACGACGAAGGCAAGGTCATCTCCGCCGGCGGCCGCGTACTCGCCGTCGTTGCCCTCGGCAGCGACCTGGTGGAGGCCCGGGAACGGGCGTACGACGGCGTGGAGCTGGTTCAGCTGGAAGGCTCCCAGTTCCGGACGGACATCGGCCGCAAGGCCGCCCGCGGCGAAATCAAGGTTGCGTCCAACGCCACCGGAGCGCTCCCCGTCACGGAGGCGAAGGCATAACATGACTGAGAACTCCGCCCAGGAACCACAACAGCCCCGCGGCTTCAGCACCGAAACCCTGGACCTGCCGGGCTGGAAGCACGTTTACTCCGGCAAGGTCCGTGACCTCTACGAACCCGAGGACGCCGCAATCATTGAGCGGCTGGGCCAGGAGTGCGTCCTGGTGGTGGCGAGCGACCGCATCAGCGCGTTCGACCACGTGCTGGCCAGCGAAATCCCGGACAAGGGCCGCATCCTCACGCAGCTGAGCCTGTGGTGGTTTGACCAGCTTGATGTGGTCCACCACGTGCTGGCATCCACTGTGGAAGACGGCGTGCCCGCGGCCGTCGAAGGCCGCGCCATGATCTGCAAAAAGCTGGACATGTTCCCCGTGGAATGCATCGCCCGCGGCTACCTCACCGGCACCGGACTGCTGGAGTACAAGGCCAGGGGGACGGTCTGCGAGATTCCGCTGCCGGCGGGACTGGTGGACGGATCCCGGTTGGAACAGGCGATCTTCACCCCGTCCGCCAAGGCCGAGGTGGGAGAACATGACGAGAACATCTCCTACAACGATGTTGTGGCCATGGTGGGGGACGACATCGCCGCACGCCTGAGCGAGCTGACCCTGAAGATCTACACCGGTGCCGAGAAGATCGCCCGCGAACGCGGCATCATCCTGGCCGACACCAAGGTGGAGTTCGGCTACGACGCGGTGTCCGGGGGCATCACCCTGGGCGATGAGGTCCTGACGCCGGATTCCTCCCGTTTCTGGGATGCGGCCACGTATGAGCCGGGCAAGGCGCAGCCTTCCTACGACAAGCAATATGTGCGTGACTGGCTCACGTCGGCCGAATCCGGCTGGGACAAGAACTCCGACGTGGCACCGCCCGCCCTGCCGGCAGAAGTCGTGACCCGGACGCGCAGCCGCTACGTCGAGGCCTACGAGAAAATCACGGGCAGGACGTTCGCCTAGGTCGTTGTTGACGGCGGGCCCGGCTTCCGGCCGGGCCCGCTCCTAGCTTGCTTTGATGTCTTTTGCTGCTGCGGCCGCCCGCTGCTGGGCAAGCTTGATCTCAAGGACCGCGTCCAGTGCCTGCTGGACGCGGTCCGAGGCTCCTGCGACACTAAAGGCCTTCTGCGCTTCCTCGAGATAGACCAGGGCTTCGTCGGACTCGCCAGCGGCCTTCAGGGACTTCCCCAGCAGGAGTGAAACTTCGCCTGCCGTGTGCTTGGCCAGAGCCCCCAATTCCGAATGGATCTCGCGGAGCTTGTTGATGGCAGCCACGATGTCGCCCGTGAGATACAGCCAGCGGGCGCGGATGAATGCAACTTCCAGGTGGTCGCTCTTGTTGCCGCCCACAATGGACAGAGCCAGTTCGGCGCGTTCGATGCTGGAAAGTGTTTCCGGTTCTACGATTCCGGAGGACAGCCGGACGGCGGCCGAGGCCTTGTTGAACCGGGCCCACAGGTCGATGTCGTTGGCTGGCGAGAGCATCTTGGCAGCGCGCTCGTGGTACTTGATGCCCTCGGGGTAGTCGTGCCGCATGAAGGCCACGTTGCCGATCACCCAGGCAACCTCGCCGGCGAGCTGGGACATGGAGTGCTCGTCCATCTGGTCATTCATGGCCTGGCAGTATGTCCAGGCCTCGTCCAGGCGGCCGCTTTCGGCCAAGGCGCCGATCAGCGCGCGGTAGGCGCCGATGATCAGGGTTGATCCGTTGGGCAGCTGGGCGCAGAGCTTTACGGCCTCCAGTGCATGTTCGACGGCGGTGCTCAGCTGGCCCTGGCCCTGGCAGATGGCGGCGAGCATCTGGCGGGCACGGACGGCGAGGCCGGCAGATTCCGTGGCCATGGGGTGCTCCAGGAGGTGCTCCATGATCTTCTGGCACTCCTGCCAGTTGCCCTGCTTGATCAGGCATTCGGCCTGCATGTAGGTCATGTTCCACCACGCGCTGGTGTTTTTGCCTTCCAGGGCGATCTGCGCCGCGGAGGCTGCGTGGCTTGCGGCCAGCGGATAGTCCCGGAGGTCCCAGGCCTGGCGGGCGTAGAGGCCGGCCAGGACGTATTCGGCGTCGCTGACTGAGATGGGTTGGCTCCAGGCTTCCAGCGCCTTGGGCGCCAGTTCCAGCCTGCGCGCGAGCTCCTCGATCACCTCGGCCGTCGGCTCCCGGCGGCCGGTTTCGAGGAGGGAGATATAGCTGGGGGAGTACAGGTCCTTGCCCAGTTCAGCCTGTGTCAGCCCACGTTCGAGACGCTCCGCACGGAGCTTCTCCCCGAATCCGTTGCCCACGGGATTTCCTCCTAATTCTGGACAGTCTTTGTACTCAATGCTTGACAGTCCCTGTGGAAAACATTTTACAATGTATGTCAACAAGGACAGTGCTGACTTTGTAACGAATCCGACTCGTATTGAGGAACTTATATGTTGAAGAAGATTGCGGCCGCTGGCGTACTCGCTGCTGCCTTGGCATTTTCTGCGACGGCTCCGGCTGTCCTGTCGGCAGGTTCCATCGCCGACACCACCGGCGTGTCCGTAGCCGTTGGCAACTGGCCCGATCCCATGTCCAAGCCCGTCAAGGACAAGGACAGGACCTACACCACCAACGTGGGCAACTGGCCCGACCCGATGTAAGGAATAATCTCAGGAGGCGCGGCCCCGGGGCATGGTTATCATGCCTCGGGGCTATTTCTTTGTCCGGGGACTTGTCTAGGGACTTGTCCGTTCCTTGCCTGGTCACTTGACAGCCGGAAGAATACAAAAGAGGGCCTCCCCTGGGGGAGACCCTCTTTCAATTGGTCGGGATGACAGGATTTGAACCTGCGACCTCGTCGTCCCGAACGACGCGCGCTACCAAGCTGCGCCACATCCCGATCCGCTGCAAAAGCAACTTTACAAGAATAGCGGACGCCGGGCCCGGATGCGAAATCGGCCCCGCCGGTCAGACCAGGGAGTCCTTCCAGGCGCCGTGGAGATCTGCGAAGCGTCCGCCGCCGCCGATGAGTTCCGCCGGCGTTCCGTCCTCCACCACGCGGCCATCGTGGACCACCAGCACGCGGTCTGCGGTCTCGACGGTGGAGAGACGGTGCGCAATGATCAGCGCCGTCCGGCCGCTGCCCGCGGCAGCGGAGCCAGCAGCAGCCCCAACAGCAGCAGCGCCAGGCGCACCTGCTGACGTGCCGGCGTCGGACGTTGCCCGCAGTAGGCGCGCCAGGCCGCTCTGGACGAGCCGCTCCGAGGGGATGTCCAGCGATGAGGTGGCCTCGTCAAGGATCAGGACCGCCGGCCGGGCCAGGAACGCCCGGGCGAAGCTGATCAGCTGCCGTTGCCCGGAGGAGACCCGGCCGCCGCGCTTGTTGACGTCGGTGTCATAGCCCTCGGGGAGTTCGGTAATGAACTCGTGGGCGCCCACGGCCCGGGCTGCATCCTCGATTTCCGCGCGGGTTGCCTCCGGCCGGCCGAGGGCAATGTTGTCCGCCACGGAGCCGCTGAACAGGAACGCCTCCTGGGTGACCATCACGATGTTCCGGCGCAGGTCCGTGGTGGTCAGGCTGCGCAGGTCCACGCCGTCCAGGGTCAGGGAGCCGGAGGAGACGTCGTAGAAGCGGGCGATCAGCTTGGCAAGCGTCGACTTGCCTGCGCCGGTCTCCCCCACCAGGGCCACGGTCTGGCCGGCGGGGATGTGCAGGTCCATGGTGGGGATGACCACCGGGCCGTCCCCGTAGCGGAACTCCACACCCGTGAAATCGATGGTGCCCCGGGCATCGCGGAGTGCTACAGGGTTCTTGGGCGGGCGGACCGTGGGTACCTCCTCCAGCAGGCCGGAGACCTTCTCCAGGGCCGCCTGGGCACTCTGGAAGGAGTTGTAGAACATGGCCATCTGGTCCACCGGCTGGAAGAAGCGCTTGGTGGACAGGATCAGCGCCAGCAGCACACCCACGGCAAGGTCCCCGCCAAGGACACGGAACCCGCCGAACAGGAGCACCACGGCCACGCAGACGTTTCCGATCAGCACCAGGCCGGGCTGGAAAACGCCGTTGAGGTTGATGGAGCGAACGGTCACCAGGCGGTAGTCCTCGGACAGCTGGCCATACGTCCCGGCGTTCTCGGTTTCCTTGCGGAAAGCCTTGACGGCGCGGATCCCGGTCATGGTCTCCACGAAGTGCACAATCAGCCGGGCCGAGACCACCCGCGATTCACGGAACGCGATCTGCGAGTGCTTCTGGTACCAGCGCGACAGGAAGAACATGGGGACGCCCGCGGCCAGGACGATCAGCCCGCTGCGCCAGTCCAGGGCAAACACCGTCACAGCCGTGAAGACCATAAACAACAGCCCGGAGGCCAGGGAGCTGACACCGGAGTCGAGGAGTTCCCGCAGCGCTTCCAGGTCCGAGGTCTGCCGGGCGATGATCCGGCCGGACGTGTACTTCTCGTGGAACTCCAGGCTCAGGCGCTGGGTGTGCCGGAAGACCCGGACCCGCAGGTCCAGCAGCATCGCCTGGCTGAGCCGCGCGGTGGAGGTGACGTAGAGGGCGGTGAGTCCCGCCGTGGCGACCGCCGCAAGCAGGTAGGCGACGCCGGTGAACACCAGCGGGAGGTTGTCACCCGCCTGCAGCGCCGGGAGCGCGTGGTCGATGCCGAACGCGATCAGTGCTGGCCCGGCCACACGCGCGGCCTGGGACAGGACCACGGTGGCGATGGTCAGCCAGAACCTGAGCCGCACCGGACGGATGAGCGTGGCCAAAAGGGCGAGCGACCGCCGTCGTACGGTTTTGCTTTCCGATTTACTGAGGTGGGCATTGTCCTCATTGGCGGTCCCGAAGGTTGCGTTACTCATCGGATGCTGTCCTCTGACTCGTCCTCAAGCTCCGACAGTTCCGAATCCAGGTCCCGTGGTTCCTCGTCCAGGCTGGCAATGACATAGCGGTAATGGGGGTTGTGCGCCAGCAGGTCCGTGTGGGTTCCGACGGCGGCAATCCGGCCGTCCTCGAGCAGCGCCACGCGGTCGGCCAGCGCCACGGTGGACGGCCGGTGCGCGACGATCAGCGTGGTGGTGTCCTTCAGGACCGCGCGGAGCCGGGTCTCCACGAGCTCCTCGGTGTGCACGTCCAGGGCGGACAGCGGGTCGTCCAGCACCAGGACCCGGGGCCGCGCCGCGATGGCCCGGGCAAGGGCAATCCGCTGCCGCTGCCCGCCGGACAGGCTCAGGCCCTCCTCGCCGATGAGGGTGTCCACGCCCTCCGGCAGCGAGTATGCGAAGTGCGCCTGCGCCACATCCAAAGCTTCGTCCAGGGCTGCCTCGGTCCGGTCCGGCGCCCCGAGGAGCACGTTGTCGCGGACGGAATTGGAGAACAGTGTGGTGTCCTCGAACGCGACGCCCACCACGCGCCGGAGCCCGTCGACGTCGAACTCGCGCAGGTCCACGCCGTCGATGGTGATGGAGCCGTCGGTGACGTCGTACAGGCGCGGGACCAGCTGGATCAGCGCACTCTTGCCGCTGCCCGTGATGCCCACCAGCGCCATGGTTTCACCCGGCCGGACGTCCAGGCAGATCTCGTTGAGGATGGGCTTATCCGGTGCGTCCTCGAACGCGAACGTGGCTTTGTTGAAGCTGAGCGCGCCGTTCAGCTGCGACGGGGTGCGCGGCTGCGGGGGACTGGTGATGGTGTTGACCGAATCCATGACCTCGAAATGGCGGTCGACGGCGGATTTGGCGGTGAGTGCCATGGCCAGCAGCATGCCGGAGAATTCCACCGGCGTCGCAATGACGGCGGCGGTGGCGAAGAAGGCCACCAGGGCGCCGATGCTCAGCTGGCCGCTGGCGCAGAGCATCACGCCCACCACCAGCCCGGCGCCGAGCGCGAGTTCGGGCAGCAGGGTGACCACCAGGGTGAACGTGGCCTGGTGCTTCGCCTTCACGATCTCGGTCTGGCGGAGTTCCTCGGCCTGCCCGTTGAAGTTCTCCAGGGCCTCGCGGCTGCGGCCGAAGGCCTTCAGGACGCGGATGCCGTGGACGGATTCCTCCACCGTGGTGGCGAGGTCGCCGGCCTGGTCCTGGCTGCGCCGAGCCACCTTGCTGAAGCGGGTCCGGAACCGGAAACCGTAGGCCATGATGGGCACCGCGGCGGCCAGGAAGATCAGGGCCAGCTGCCAGCTCATGGAGAACATGGCCACAATGCCGATGACCACGGTGAGTGTGGTGACCACCAGCATAATGGCACCGAACGCCATCCAGCGCCGCAAGAAGTTCAGGTCCGTCATGGCGCGCGACAGCAGTTGGCCGGATCCCCAGCGGTCGTGGAAGGACACCGTCAGGTCCTGCAGGTGCCCGTACAGCGAAACCCGCATCCGGGTTTCCACGGTGGTGGCCGGGTTGATCACAAACTGCCGGCGGAGGGCCACGAGTCCCGCCTCGGCGATGCCCAGGACCAGGATTACGACGGCGGCAGTCCAGACCGCGTCCGACGCGCCACCGGGTTTGAGGGACTCATTGACGAGGACCCGCAGCACCTGCGGGATGGTCAGCGCCACGACGCTGGCCAGGAGCGCGCAGAGGAGCCCCATCACCAGCCGGGGGATGATCGGCCTCACGTGAGGATAAAGACGGCTGATGGATCTGAAAAATGAGGTCTGCTTGGCCATGCCCGCTTCTCAAGCTCTAAATCGAATGTAGTTTCCCGTAGCAACTACCCTATGCCATGGCGTGAGCAGGTTCACGCGAACTTTATTCGGGTGAGGTGAGCGTCAGCAGGACGGCCTCGGGTTTGCAGGCGATGCGGATGGGAGCGAACCGGGAGGTGCCGATGCCGCCCGAGACGTTCACCGGCGTCGTACGTCCGTTGCTTTCCCAGTTGTTGAGTCCCTTGGCCCGCCACGTGGGGAGGTCACAGTTGGACACCAGGGCACCGTAGCCGGGGATGCAGAGCTGCCCGCCGTGGGTGTGGCCCGCCAGCAGCAGGTCCGCGCCGTCCTGCGTGAAGTGGTCCAGGACCCGCTGGTAGGGGGCGTGGATGACCGCAACCCGGAGGTGCGCGTTCAGGTCCTGGTCACGGGTGCCGCGGGGCCAGCCCGCGTAGCGCTCCCGGTTCAGGTGTGGATCGTCCACGCCGGAGAAGTCGAAGCGGATCCCTTTCAGCACCACCGACTGGTGCCGGTTGGTGAGGTCCACCCAGCCGCCCATGCCGAAGCCCGACCGCAGCCGCGGCCAGTCCAGCTCAGTTGCTTTGGGCTTGGCCTTGGACGGGCCCAGCAGGTAGGACGCGGGGTTTTTGAGGCTCGGGCCGAAGTAGTCGTTGGACCCCGGGACGAACACGCCCGGAAATTCCAATAGGGGGCGCAGGGCCTTCAGCAGGGGCTCCACCGCCTTGACATGGCTGAGATTGTCCCCGGTGTTGACCACCAGGTCCGGCTCCAGCGACGCCAGCGACTCGAGCCAACGCGCTTTGGTGTCCTGGCCCGGGACGAAGTGGATGTCGCTCAGGTGCAGGACGCGGAACGGCGCGTGGCCCGCCGGCAGGATGGGCAGTGTCTCCTCGCGCAGGACAAACTGGTTCTTCTCCCACAGCCCGTAACCGAAGGCGGCGAGACCCGCTGCCGTCCCCGCGCCAGCGGTGACGGCAAAGCCGCGCCCGATGTTCCGGACGCGGCTGGCCAATATAGGGCTAACTGCCATGGACGCTAGTCCTTCTTCTCGCTGTTGCCGGGCGCGGCCGGCGCCGTGGCAGGCGCGGTGGCCTGCGTTGACGGTGTGGTCCGCGCAGGCGTTCCGCTCACCATGTTGGTGGGCGGTGCCGTGAACGCGTTGGTGCCATACGCCGGAGCGACCTGGGCCATGTACTTGGAGAACATGGGACCGGCGATCATGTAGCCGTCGATCGCGGCGTAGCGCTTTCCGTTGATCGTCAGGTTCCGGCCGGGCCGGAGCTGGTCACCCAGCGGGTCACCGAACCATGCCGCAGTGGCCACACCGGTGGTGAAACCGACCACCCAGGTGGAGCCGTTGGTGTCGTTGGTGCCGGTCTTGGCAGCCACCGGGAAGTTGGTCTTCGTGGAGAGCCGCGGCTGGATGAGGGATCCGGACCCCTCGTCCAGGACCTTCTGCAAGGCATACGCAACACCCCGGGCGACCTCCGGTTTGACGGCGTCCCGGCAGTTGGTGGCCTGGGCCGGGAGCTGTGCGCCGGTCTGGTCCGTGACAGAGGTGATGGCGATGGGTTCGCAGTACTTGCCGTCGTTAGCGAACGTGGCAAACGCGGAGGCCATGGTCAGCGGGGCGGTCTGCGTGGAGCCGATCAGGTTGGCCAGCGTGGTCATCTTGACCTGCGGGTTGGGATCTTCAGGCGTGGGCAGGCCACCGTGGATTCCGACCGCATCCACGATCTTTTGGATGCCACAGAGGTCAACCTGCGCCGCCGAGGCGAACGTCGCCGTGTTGATCGAGTTCTGCAGGCCGTACAGGACCGTCATGCTCCGGTAGTAGCCCTCGTCGGAGTTCTGCAGGTCGAAGCTGCCGGGGATTCTGGCGTCATACCAGCCCACGGTGGGGTTCGGGCAGGTGTTCTTCCAGGGGAAGTTCTGCGGGTACTTGCGTGTGGCGCCGTTGATGTTGGTGTTCATGGACTTGCCCTCGTTCACCCACTGGGCGAACGTGAAGGGCTTCATGGTGGAGCCGGGCTGGAATCCGCCCAGGCCGTTGAGGTCGTTGCCGTCCTTATCCAGCTTGTCCACGTTGAAGTTCTGCGTCTGGTTGAACTTGCCTTCGGTAGGCAGGAACGAGGTGTTCTGTGCCATGTTCAGGATCTTGCCGGTGTTGGGCTGCACGGACACGATGGACGCGCCCCAGTTGTCCGGATTGACGCCTGCCGCCGCATCAGACTCGACCTGTGCGACGTTCTGGGCGTTGACGTCCAGTGTGGTGGTGATGGTCAGGCCGCCACGGAAGATCTTCTGTTCGCGCTCTTTTGCGTCCGCACCGTAGGCCGGGTTGTTCAGCAGCAGGTGCAGCACATAGTCGCAGAAGTAAGGTGCCGTGCTGGCGTAGGCGCAGCCCTGGCGCGACTGAGTGATTTTGGGCTCAACCGGGGTGGCCACGGCGGCGTCGTGATCTGCCTGGGTGATCTTTCCCTGGTCCAGCATCAGGCCCAGCACCAGGTCGCGGCGCTTTTTAGCGTTGTCCGGGTTGGTGATGGGGTCAAACGCTGACGGGCTGTTGACGAGCCCGGCAAGGAGTGCCGCCTGCGGGAGGGTCAGATCCTTGGCCGTGCTACTGAAGAAGAATTTGGACGCGGCCTCGATGCCGTAGGCGTCGCGGTTGAAGAAGACGATGTTGAGGTAGCCCTCAAGGATCTGCTCCTTGGAGAACTCCTTCTCCAGGGCGATCGCGAGCTTCATTTCGCGGAGCTTGTCTCCCACACCCTTGTTAACACCGTTGAGCTTGATGTCGTCAGTGTTTCCCTCGGCAGCGAGGTTGGCGTTGAGCACGTTGTTCACGTACTGCTGGGTGATGGTGGAGGCACCCTGTTTGTTGCCGCGGGCCGTGCTGACCATGGCGCGGAGGATGCCGGTGGTGTCCACCCCGCCATGGTCGTGGAACCGGCTGTCCTCGACAGCGATGATGGCTTCCTTCATGAACGGCGAGATCTGGTCGAGGGCAACCTTGGTCCGGTTTTCCTCGTAGAGGTTCGCGATCAGGCTGCCGTCCGCGGCGAGGATCCGGGTGGACTGGCTCGGCGGGTCCACCTGCAGCTCTGCCGGGAGCGTATCGAAGAACTCGATAGAACCGCTTGCCGCGCTGCCGGAAACGGCTGCGGCCGGGACAAGCAGGCCTGCCACCAGGACACCACAAATCGCGCTCACGCCAAGGAAACCAAATATCTTTCCGAGGGTAGTGGCCGTGTCGAAAATGGGGTTCTTACGAGTCACCATGTTTTCCACTTTACCGGCAACGACTAGTCTTTAGCTCATGACCAAATGGGAGTACGCGACGATTCCGCTCATTATTCACGCCACGAAGCAGATTCTGGACCAGTGGGGAGAGGACGGCTGGGAGCTCGTCCAGGTAATCACCGGACCCGACGGCAACGGCCTGGTTGCCTACCTCAAGAGGGAGAAGCAGTAGCGATGAGCACCCCCGCAGAGACCACCCCCGGCCCTGTATCCACGCCGGAAAACACGTCTGAGTCAGCGCCGGTTTCCGCCGTCGAGAAGCGCCTCGCCGAGCTGGGCCTGACCCTTCCCGAGGTTGCCGCTCCCGTCGCCGCCTACGTCCCGGCCATCATCACCGGCAGCCACGTTTACACCTCCGGCCAGCTGCCGTTTATTAACGGCAAACTCGAAGGAACCGGCAAGGTCTCCACCGGCACGGAGGGCGCTTCCGACGAGCCCACAGTGTCCCCGGAGGACGCCAAGGCCTACGCCGCCGTCTGCGCCATCAACGCGCTGGCGGCCATCAAGAGCGTCATCGGCGATCTGGACCGCATCACCCGCATCGTCAAGGTGGTGGGCTTCGTGTCCTCCGATCCGGCCTTCACCGGACAGCCCGGCGTCATCAACGGTGCGTCCGAGCTCCTTGGCCAGGTCTTTGGTGAAGCAGGCCAGCACGCGCGCTCCGCCGTCGGCGTGTCCGTCCTGCCGCTCGACTCTCCCGTAGAGGTCGAACTGATCGCTGAATTCAGCTAAGGACCCGGTTCACTCAATTGCCTCAGCTCGCCCGACGCTTGTTTGCCCTTCCTCCGGATCTTGAAGGGGCTGCCCAAAGCTGGCTCGAACACGGCGAGCGGACCCCGCGTGCCGCCCGCTATGCCTCGTCCGTGGTGCTGCTGCGGGACTCGCCCACCGGCCTGGAGACGTGGCTGGGGTACCGGCCCGGCTCCTCGCCGTTGGGCGTCCTCGCGTTCCCCGGAGGTTCCCTGGAGGCGTCCGACGACGACGCCGTCGGCTGGCTGGGCCCCTCACCCCAGCACTGGGCCGAGCAGATGGGGGCGGACGACGTCGGGCTGGCGCGCCGCCACGTGGTGGGCGCCATCCGCGAACTGTTTGAGGAAACCGGCGTGCTCCTGGCCGGGCCGGACATGTCCACCACCGTGGAAGCCACGTCAACGCAGGACTGGATGCGTGCCCGCGTGGCCGTTGCCGACCAGGAGAAGACCTTCACGGAGATGCTCGCCAAGCGGGGACTCTCGCTGCGGACCGACCTGCTGAAGCCGCTCGTCAACTGGCGCAGCCCCGACTTCGCGCACCGCCGCTTCGACACCCGCTATTTCGCCGCCACAGTCCCCATGAACCAGCAGCCCAGCCTGCTGGAGAGCAAGGGCGTCTGGGGCCGCTGGGTGTGCGCCACCAAGGCCATCGCCGCCCGCAGCACCACTGCCCTAGGCGATGAAGTGGGCCAGGAGAACACCGAGGGCCTCATCCTCAGCCAGCTCCTGGTGCCGGGCTCGGAGATCATGCTGGAGAAGATGGCCGCAGCGAACGGCTGCATCGCCTACCTCAGCTACAAGCGCAAACCCCACGTGTACCAGGCGCGGCTCGTCGACGAAGAGGGCACGCTGATGCTCGAAGTCGAAGCCGCCAAAACCGTAGCCGGAGACCCCCAGCGCGAACGCTAGGTGGCCCGCGGTTCGGGTTGAGTCCGCCGGACAGCGGCCCTTCGCCGTCGCTTAGCGCGTAGGTCCCTTCCCAACGCTCGCAAGCTCGCGCCGGGGCCCTCGGGACGACGCTTACGACGCATAGGGGAGCGCCGCGATGCGCTCCTACGCGAACGACCGCCGTCCGGCTCGAACGCTCTCTCACTTAACGTCGGTTTTTCGGCAACGCTCTCTCACTTAATGCGGGTTTTTGGGCAACGCTCTCTCACTTGATACCCCCCGTCGGCATCGCCAAACGAATGGCCAGGTAAGAGAGCATCCGGTATTTTCCCGCAGTATGTGAGAGAGCGTTTGCCGAAAACGTGCAGGACGTGAGAGAGCGTTTCCCCTGAGGCGGATTGCGGGCCTTCGCGGAGGAGCGCATCGCGGTCGACCGCGGCGCGGAGGTCGCCCAGCGACCGGAGCGGTGCCTTTCGACCGTGTCTAAGCGACGGCGAAGGGCCGTCTTCCGCCGTAGGTGAGCAAACACAAAAGGCCGCCCGAAGGCGGCCTCAGTGATTGGTGCTTAGCGGGAGCGCTGGCGGAGGCGCTGCATGTCCAGGATCACTACGGCACGGGCTTCGAGGCGGAGCCAGCCGCGCTGGACGAACTCTGCCAGGGCTTTGTTGACCGTCTCGCGGGAGGCGCCTACCAGCTGGGCCAGTTCTTCCTGCGTGAGCTCGTGGGCTACCAGGACGCCGTCCGTTGCCGGGCGGCCGAAGCGGTCGGCCAGGTCGAGCAGGGCCTTGGCCACGCGGCCGGGGACGTCGGAGAACACCAGGTCCGAGAGCGAATCGTTGGTGCGGCGCAGGCGACGGGCCAGGGCCTGCAGCAGCTGCGCCGAAACCTCGGGGCGCGTCCGCAGCAGGGCGTTGAGGCTTTCGTTCTTCAAGCCCGCCAGGCGGGTTTCGGAGACAGCCGTGGCCGTGGCGGTGCGGGGGCTGGGGTCAAAGAGTGCCATTTCGCCGAACAGTTCACCCGGGCCCAGGATGGCGAGCAGGGACTCCCTGCCATCAGGGGACGTGCGGCCCAGCTTCACCTTGCCGGAGACGATGAAGTAGAGCTGGTCGCCCTGATCGCCCTCGCGGAATACCGATGCACCGCGGGAGAGGTCCACCTCGGTCAGCTCGTCCGTCAGCAGTCGGAATGCTTCGTCGTCGAGCGTGGCAAATAGGGGTGCTCGGCGCAGTACCTCGATGTCCATGAAATCTCCTGAATAAAAAGTGTCGGCTATGGCGCTTTTGCCATTGTTTCAGAATTTTCAAGGTTCTGTGACGTACTTGGCAGCGGAAACGCCGCTGACAGTGTGTAATGCGGGCACGATCCGTCGCCCGGCCGCGCCCGGGGTGTGATTTTCGCAACCGAACGTGAGGCGGACCTGGCCCGAATGGGCGGGGGACTGGCGCCCACAGAACAATGTCAGGTTGCGCCACTAGAATTGGGAATCAACCGTACTAGAGGAGCGTCAGTGTTTGGCTTGACTGTTCTGGACCTGGCGCTGATCCTGGCCCTGCTGTCTTACCTGATCTATGGCCTGCGCAACGGCTTCCTGGTCACCCTCGGCGGTATCGCCGGCTTTGCCGCGGGCGCCGTGGCCGCATTCTTTGCCGTTCCGCTGGTCAGCGACTTCGTGGATGACTCCGGCTGGAGGCTGACCGCCATCGTGGCCGCCGCCGTCGTACTGATGGCCCTGGGCCATGGCATCGGCACCATGATCGGGCGCAAAATCCGCGGCGCCGTGCGGATCAAGCCGCTGCGGGCGGTGGACCGGCTGGTGGGCGGGGCCGTCAATGTGGTGGTCTCGGCGCTGGTGATGTCCATGCTCGCTTTCAGCGTCAGCGCCCTGGGCGTTCCGTTTGTGTCCCAGCAACTGGCCGAGTCCAAAGTCATTCGGTACATCGATGGGCTGACGCCTGTCCCGTTGAAGGCCACCATGGCGCAGCTGCGGTCCACGGTGATCGGCAACGGCATCCCCACGCTGCTTGAAGGCCTGGACCAGGGGCAGCCAGTGGCGGTGCCCAACGCGAGCACCGATACGCCGGCACTGAACCGGGCCGCGCAGTCAGTCCTGAAAATAGCCGGCACCGCCTACCAATGCGGGCAGAACCAGACCGGCACGGGCTTCGTGGTTTCCCCGGGCCGGGTTGTGACCAACGCCCATGTTGTGGCGGGCGTGTCGCAGCCGGTGGTTGAAATTCCCGACGGCGGCGCGATGCCCGGGCGGGTGGTGTACTTCGACACCAGGCACGACCTCGCCGTCCTGGCCGTTGACGGGCTGCCATCCGAACCGCTGACGCTGACGTCCGACCTTCCGAACGGCAGCCCGGCCGCCTTCGCGGGGTATCCCCATGGTGGCCCGTTCAAGTCCAACCCTGCCACCGTCCAGGACATTACCTCGGTCCTGGTCCCCGATATCTACGGCGAAAACCCGGCCCCGGAAGCGATCTACCGCCTGGCCGGCGACGTCCAGCCAGGAAACTCGGGCGGCCCGCTGCTGACCATGGAGGGCCTGGTGGCCGGCGTCATTTTCGCCAAGGCAACCTCGGACACCGAAATGGGCTTCGCCATCACCATGGATGACGTGTTCCCGGTGGCGTCCCAGGCCGCAGGCCTCAGCGCTCCCGTCTCCTCCGGGCAGTGCATCCAGAAGTAGTTTCCAGCACTAACCCGGTGGCCTGAGCCGCTCGGCGCCGGGCTACAGCGTCTCGGCGAGGTAGTCGATGGCGAGCTTGTAGCCGAAGACCCCGGCGCCCACGATCACCGCGGCGCATACCGGGGACAGGAACGAGTGGTGCCGGAATTCCTCACGCTGGTGCACGTTGGTGATGTGGACCTCGACGGCGGGAAGCTGCACCGCTGCCAGGGCGTCGCGCAGGGCCACAGAAGTGTGGGTGAAGGCGCCGGCGTTCAGCACAATCCCGACGGCGGTGCCGCGGGCTGCGTGGATGACGTCCAGGAGCACGCCCTCATGGTTGGACTGGACGCATTCCACCGTGAAGCCGTGGGCCTGCGCCGTAGTGGCGGCCAGTTGCTCCACGTCCGCGAGGGTGGAGGTGCCGTACTTCTCGGGTTCGCGGGTGCCCAGCAGGTTGAGGTTTGGGCCGTTGATCACGAGGATGGTGCCGCGCCCGTCCGTGGAGGCAGATGCGGAGTCAGCGGTGGTGGCTTCAGTCATGGATGCAAATCTAGCGCTTGGGAAGGACTGCCGCTCATTTTACTCCGCCCAAGCCCATCGACTGCTCCGTAGGCGCCCTTTTCAGCGGGCAAAAGGGCGCCCTTGGAGCAATCGATGTTAGAGGGCCGTGAACCTCAGGACCAGGGCGTGTTCCGGGTTGAGGATGGGCATGGGCAGGCCTACCTCGGCCAGAAAGCGGCCACCCGCGACGGCGCCGTGCGCGAGCCAGGCCGGTGGCTGGACCTGGGTGAACGTGTGGGCGTAGTCGGCGTCGCCGGGCGCCGGGAAGATGGCTTCCACCCGGTAGTCCCGCTCCGGTTCCAGACCGGGGACGGTGATCCGTCCGGTCTGTTCAGCGAACGCGGTGCCGGTGCTGACCAAGGCGAACAGCGCCGCCGTCGTGCCTGGGAGAACGGTGCCCACCGAGGCGCCTGCCGAGGCCACGACGCCGTGCAGCAGCAGGGAATCGCCGGGGACATCCGCACGCACCATGCGCCCGGAGTGGATCAGGCCGCGGTGCTCCTTGTAGAGGGCGATGAAGCGTTTGAGTTCCTCGCGCTCGGCCCCCTGGACCCCGCGGACATCCCACTCCATGCCGAAGTGGCCAAACAATGCGGTGATGGCGCGGAAGGACAGGTCGTGGGTGCGGGCGGTGGTGTGCGAGGTGGTGGGGCCGACGTGGCCGCCCACGAGTTCCGGCGGGACCACCAGCCCGGTCCAGCGCTGGATGGTCTGCCGTTCCAGGGCGTCGTTGCAGTCCGAGGCCCAGATGCGGTCGGTCCGTTCCAGGATGCCCAGGTCCACCCGGGCGCCGCCGGAGGAGCAGCTTTCAATTTCGACGCCGGGATGGGCCTTCTTGAGTTCGTCAAAGAGCCGGTAGGCGGCCAGGGTCTGTTCGTGGACCGAGGAGCGGCCGGCATGGCCGTGCTCCAGCTGGTCCCGGTTCTGGTCCCATTTGAGGTAACTGATGTTGTTCTCCCGCAGCAGGGCGTCCACGCGGTCGAAGATGTACTGCCATGCCTCGGGGTTCACGAGGTCGATCACATGCTGGTTCCGCCATTCAATCGGCAGGCGGCCGCCGTCCTTGTGCGAGACGGCGGAGGGACCGACGATCCATTCGGGGTGCGCTCGGGCAATATCGGAGTCCAGGTTGACCATTTCCGGTTCCACCCAAAGCCCGAATTCCATCCCGCGCGAGGTCACGGCATCGATCAGGGGTGTGAGGCCATCGGGCCAGAGTGACTCGTCGACGTACCAGTCGCCCAGTCCGGCGTGGTCGTCGCGGCGGCCGCGGAACCAGCCGTCGTCGAGCACAAAACGCTCCACGCCCAGCTCGGCGGCGGAGTCGGCCAGCTCGATCAGGGTGGACAGGTTGTGGTCGAAGTAGACCGCTTCCCAGGTGTTGAGCACCACGGGGCGGGGCTTGCCGGGTTGGGCAGCGGCCGGCAACACGTGGTGCTGGCGGGACCGGAACCAGCTGTAGAACGCCTCGCTGATGCCATCCAGGCCGCGGTCCGAGTATGCCGCGAACAGGGCAGGCGTGGTGTAGCTGGCGCCGGGTTCCAGGACGATCTCGGCCGGGCCCAGGAGCTCGGAGCCGCCGATCATGGTGCGGCCATCGCCGATGCTGTCCGCGAACTGCTCGTGGTTGCCGCTCCAGGCCAGGTGCGTGGCCCAGACCTTCCCGTGGCGGTTGCCGAAGCCGGCAGTGCCTGCGGCGAAGAGCAGCGAGGAATCATGCCCGGTGCGGCCGTGCCGGCCGGTGCGGACCCAGGTGCCCTGCTGGATGGGGCGGCGCTGCGGGTGGCGTTCCCGGCACCAGCGTCCGGTCAGGTCAAGGAGTTCGACGGCGTCCGGCGCCACCGGGAGGACAGTGGCCAGTTCGTCGAGCTGGTATTGCGTGGCGCCGTCGTTGGTGACGGTGTGCCGAAGCTCCAGCAGGCCGCCGTCGTGCAGTGTCAGGTCGGACGAGACGGTGAGGCCGGCGTCGGAATCGGCCTGGACGACGACGGCGGAGTTGCCCTCGGCGCCCGCTGTCACGACGCGGAGGCGGGCCGAAAAATCAAGGCCGGAGACGCCGTCGGCGAGGCGGTGGCCACGGAGGGCGGGACGGCCGCGCCAGCTGGAGGACGCCTGCGGCAGGAGCCCGGCGGGCACGTTGGCGTCGATGGCCGAGTGCGGGATCGGTTCGCCGAGGATGGCGAGGTCCGGCAGCGTGCTGCCAAGATCGGCGCCCCAGTGGATGACCTCGGCCTCTCCGCTGTCAAAGCTCATCACCAGGCTGGTGCCGGCGGAACGGAGGTGGAGGGGGTCCATAAGCTGTTGTCCTTCTGCGGAGTGCGGGGTGGGAAGGTAATGCGTGAGGATGCGCGCCGCGGGAATTCATTGCCCGCGGCGCGCAGCCGGTAAATCGGGTGGCCTACTTGAAGAGGGCGTTGACCTGTTCGTTGGCCTGGGTCAGGGAAGTGGCCGGGGCCTTGCCGGACACCACGGCGTCCATGGCGGGCTCCATGATGCCCTTGACCTTGGCGGTGTTGTCCGTGATCGGGTACAGGAAGGTGCTCTTGTTCTTGACGTGCTCGGTGAACGCGGAGACGTCCACATCCTTTGCGGCGAAGGCCGCGGCAGCCTTGTCGGAGGAAGCCTTGAGCGCGGGGAAGACGACGGCCTTGGACGCTACGACGTCCTGGCAGTCAGCCGAGGCGAGGTACTCAACCCACTTGATCGAGGCGTCCTTCTTCTTGGTTCCGGCCCAGATCGAGTCGGCCAGGCCGTTGAACATCGAGGCACGCGTGCCTTCAGGGCCCACCGGAGTGGGGGCGATGCCCACCTTGATGCCCTGGTAGCCGGTGTACTGGCCGGTCATCCACGAACCGTGCGCGTTGATGGCCGACTTACCGGCCGCGAAGGTGTCGGCCATGCTGGCGCCGACAGTGGTTTCCAGCTTGGGCATGTAGCCCTTTTCCACCAGCCCGGCGAACCAGTCCATGCTCTCCTGGAACATGGGGTCGTCGTAGTTGTAGTGCGTGCCCCACGGGTTCTTGTCCGTGTGGGACCAGCCGGTGGTGTTGGTGAGGTAGCTCCACTCCGTCTGCCCGGACGAGTCGCCGCCGCCGTTGAGGCCCAGGCCGTAGACGGCCACGTTGTTCTTGTCGAAGCCGGCCTCGTCGCCGCGCTTGCCGTTTTTGTCCACGGTCAGGTGGGCGATGACCTGCTCGTACGTGCCGCCGTCCTGGGGGTTCCAGGTGAGGTTCTTCATCTGGTCTTCGGTGACGCCGCCGCTGGCGAGCATGGCCTCGTTGTAGAACAGGCCGATGGTGTCCCAGTCCTTGGGCAGGCCGTAGCGCTTGCCGTCCTGGCCAACCCAGAGGTCCGCGAGGCCCTCGTTGTACTTGGAGAGATCGATGTTGTCCTTCTCGACGGCGTCGTCGATGGCCAGCAGCTGCTTGTTTTCGGCGAGCTCGCCGTAGCGTCCGAGGTGGTTGGTGAAGACGTCCGGGGCGGTGCCGCCCACAAATCCGTTGGTCAGGGTGCTCCAGTAGTCGTCCCACCCGCGTTGGGTGATCTTGACCGAGATGTCCGGGTTGGCCTTCGTGAAGTCATCGGCGCACTGCTGGTAGGCGGGCAGCTGGTTGGCGTCCCAGAGCCAGTAGTTGATCTCGCCCTTGGCTGACTCTGCCGAGGAGGAGGAGCCGCCACAGGCGGACAGGGACAGCGCCACAACAGCGGCGACGGCGACGGCGCCGAGGGATTTCTTCATGGTTCTACTTTCCGTTGGGGAGTTGGGGAGTGGGGTTTGGGGGGACTACTTGATGCCGGAGAAGCCGATGGAGTTGACGATCTTCTTGCCGAAAGCGGCGAAGAGGATCAGGACAGGCAGGGCCGAAACCAGGGTCGCGGCCATCAGGCCGGACCAGTCCGGGGAGCCCTGCGGTGACTGTGATTTGAAGACGCCGAGGCCCACTTGCAGGACGCGCACGTCGTCCTGGGAGCCGACGAGCAGCGGCCAGAAGTATTCGTTCCACTGGCCGATGAAGGTCAGCAGCGCCAGGGTGGCGATGGGTGCTGCGGCGTTGGGGAGCACGATCTGGAAGAAGATGCGCAGGTGCTTGGCGCCGTCGAGCATTGCTGCTTCCTCGACCTCGCGGGACATGTTCAGGAAGAACTGGCGGAGGAAGAAGATGGCGAACGGAGTCATAAAGACGTAGGGCAGGACCATGCCGAGCATCGTGTTGAGCAGGTCCAGGTTCTTGATCAGCAGGAAGTT
Source organism: Pseudarthrobacter sp. KH_020_B (assembly GCF_057840185.1). Classification (NCBI taxonomy): domain Bacteria; kingdom Bacillati; phylum Actinomycetota; class Actinomycetes; order Micrococcales; family Micrococcaceae; genus Pseudarthrobacter; species Pseudarthrobacter sp. KH_020_B. The sequence goes on along the minus strand of NZ_CM174506.1, from coordinate 3,932,856 downwards.
GGGCAGGGCCGTGAAGATCGGCGGGACCAGCATGGTGCCCAGGAACAGGCTGAACACCGCGTTCCGGCCCCGCCAGCGCAGCCGGGCAAAGGCGTAGGCGGCCATGGCGCTGAAGAATACGGCTCCGGCAGTGGTGATGGACGAGAAGATGATGGAGTTCTTCAGGTACAGCCAGAAATCGATGGTGGCACCGGAACCCCCTTCGGCGATGGCGTCCGCCGGGCTCTGCAGCCCGAACACCCGCATGAAGGCGCCCCACGTGAACTCGGCGGGAAGCAGGCTGGCTGACTGGGCGGCCAGTGCCGAATTTGTGGACAGTGCCGTCCGCAGCACCCAGAGGAACGGGAGGACGGAGACTGCGATGGCCAGGACCAGGAGGGCCCAGGCGCCGGCGCGGCGGGTGTTGAACGGACGACGGCGGCGGGCCGGGGCCTGCAGCGGTGCGCGGCTGGTGGTGGATGTCATGGGGGACTCCTTAGTCCAGGTCCGACTCGTTGCCCTTGAGGAACTTCATCTGGATGAAGGCCACCAGGGCGAGGATGAGGAAGAGAATGACGGCGATGGCGGATCCGTAGCCGAAGTCCGACTCGGTGAATGCCCGCTGGTAGATGTAGTACTGGATCACGCGGGTGGCGTTGACCGGTCCGCCCTGGGTGGTGACGGCCACGGTGTCGAAGACCTGGAAGGACCCGATCACGGTGACCACGAGGACCAGTACCAGGACCGGGCGGAGCAGCGGAATGGTGATCTTGCGGAAGGTCTGGAACGCTGAGGCGCCGTCGAGTTTTGCGACCTCATAGATGTTGCCGGGGATGGCCTGCAGGCCGGCGAAGATCAGCAGGGCGGTGTAGCCCATGTGGCGCCAGGTGTTGATGACTGCCTGGGTGGGGATGGCCCACTCTTCGCTGCCGAAGAACGCCACACGGGAGAGTCCGGCCCATTCGATGAACTGGTTGACCACGCCGATCTGATAGTCGAGCATCCAGAACCAGAGCAGCGCAGCGATGACGTTGGACATCAGGTAGGGCAGGAGCAGGGCGCCGCGGATGAGTGTGGACTTCGCGACCTGGTGCATCAGGAGGGCCAGGCCAACTGCCAGGGCTGTCTGGAGGACGATATTGAGGAAGACGTACTGGCCGGTGACGGCCAGAGAATTCCAGAACAGAGGGTCCTTGGCGATCGCCGTGTAGTTGTCCATCCCCACCCAGGTCGGGTCTCCGAGGATGTTGTACTCCGTGAAGCTCAAGTACACGCCGCGGATGGTTGGGACAACGTAGAAGAAGATGAACCCGATCATGGCCGGGGCGATGAAGAACAGGGCGATCTTGAGGTCGCCGAGCCGGCGGTAACCGCCGCGCGGCTTGGGGGTTCCCGGCTGGGGCGGGGCGGATCTCTCGGGTTTGGCAAGGGTGGTCATCGTCGACCCTTTCCTGACTGTGATGTGGATAACAACTGGTGAGAAATCTACACGAGTAGATCAGGGGTGGCAAGCGCCAATTTTCTCGCTGTATTCACAGGGATTCATCCAGTGACTGGGGCATTGACTCGAGTAGATTGGAGTGAAACACTGGGAATCCTGATGGACAGCGCTTGCCCGGCGCGCCACCAACGCATCCAGGGAAGGCAACCAATGACGTTTTCAATCGGCGTAGTAGGAGTTGGCCAGTTCGGCGGCCAGTTCGCGCACCTCTTCAATCTCCACCCCGGCGTCAGCGCCGTCCATGTGGTGGATGAGCTGCCGGAGCGGTCGGCCGAGGCGGTGGACCGGTACGACCTGGCGGGGTCGGAGGCGAGCTTCGAGGACCTCCTTGCCTCCGACGTCGACGCCGTGGCCATCTTTACGCAGCGCTGGACGCACGGTCCGCTGGTGGAGCAGGCGCTCCGCGCCGGCAAGCACGTCTATTCCGCTGTCCCCATGGCCATTTCCGAGGAGGAAATCGCCAGGATCATCGGCGCTGTCCGCGAAACCGGCCTCGTCTACATGATGGGGGAGACCAGCTACTACAACCCGGCCACCATCTATGCCCGCAAGCAGCATGCGGCCGGTCGCTTCGGGCGGATCTTCTACACTGAGGGCGACTACGTCCACGACATGGACCTGGGCTTCTACGACGCCTACCAGTACAGCGGCGGTGACCGCTGGAAGGAAACCGCCAGCTACCCGCCCATGCTGTACCCGACCCACGCGGTGGGTGGAGTCCTCGGCGCCGTCCCCGCCCACGCCGTCAGCGTCAGCTGCGTCGGCGTCAAGGATGACCGCAACGACGGCGTCTTCGACAAGGAAGTCAGCATGTTTGGCAACGACTTCTCCAACGCCACGGCCCTTTTTGAACTCAACGACGGCGGCGTGATGCGCACCAATGAGATGCGCCGCGTGGGCTACCCCTCACACATCAGGGAGTCCCGGTTCCGCTTCTTCGGGACGGAGGCCAGCTTTGAACAACTCGCAAATGTCACGGTCTGGCAGGACAAGGAAAACGTCCACGACATTTCCGGGCAGTTCGAAACCCGGCCCAGCATGTCCCTGGATGACCCGTCGCTGGCCAAGGTTGCACCGGAACTGAGGGACGCCTTCGTCTCCGGACTCTCGCCGGTCCATGATGCCGACCGGCTTCCGGAGGAGTTCCGCGGCGCACCGAACGGCCACGAGGGAAGCCATCACTTCCTGGTGGATGACTTCGTGACGGCGGTCAACACCGGCACACTGCCGCCGGTCAACGCCTGGGTTGCCGCCCGGTTCACGCTGCCCGGCATCGTGGCGCACCAGTCCGCCCTCCGCGGCGGCGAGCGGCTGCCCATCCATGACTTCGGCGACGCCCCGGGGATCTGATAGCTAGCATGTACACCATGACGACTCCCGTAGTGCAGGCCCCGCGCGGCCCGGTAACCCGCAAGGACGTTGCCCGGTACGCGGGCGTCAGCACCGCCGTCGTCAGCTATGTGGTCAACGGTGGGCCCAAGAAAGTGGCTCCCGCCACCGAAGCGAAGGTCCAGGACGCCATCCGCGTCCTGGGCTATCGCCCCAACGCGGCGGCGAGGGCCCTCAAACTCGGATCCAGCGAGACGCTGGGGCTCATTGTGCCGGACAACTCAAACCCGTATTTCTCAATGCTGGCACATGCCGTGGAGGACGCCGCCGCTGAGCGGGGCTACGCGCTCGTACTGACGAACTCCGACGGAAACCTCGCCAAGGAGCGCCGTAACGTCCGCAACCTGGCGGCGCGGCAGGTGGACGGAGTGGTGCTGGCCAGCGTCCTGTTCCAGCCGGACCTGGAGGAGCTGGAGAAGGCCGACATCCCCTGGGTGCTGCTTAACCATGACCGCGAGGTGGCGGGCGTCAACAGCATCGGGGTTGACCTCGAAGCCGGGGCACAGATCGCAGTGGAGCACCTCCTGGGGCACGGGCACACCAACATTGGCCTGGCCATGGGCACCAACGTCGGCAACGACGTCGACGGCCGTGAACTGGGCTGGCTGAAAGCGCTGAAGGAGGCAGGGCTCCCCGAAGGGCCGATTGCCCGCAGCGACTTCACCCGGCCCGGCGGCTACGAAGCAGGGAAACGGCTCCTGGCCTCAGCCAATCGGCCCACGGCGATCTTCGCGAGCTCGGACATGCAGGCAGTCGGCATCCTCCGCGCGCTCCATGAGGCGGGAGTTGCCGTGCCCGGAGACATCGCGCTGACCTCCTTCGACGGCTCCGCCGAGGCGGAGTACACGTGGCCGGGGTTGACCACCGTGGAACAGCCGGTCCGGGAGATGGCCGAGGCCGCCGTCGAAGGCATCCTGGGTGCGCGGCGCAAGGCCGCACCGCAGCAGCTGATGTTCCCCACGAAGCTCCACATCCGCCAGTCCTGCGGCTGCCCGTGAACCAAGAGCTGTTGGGTCCCTAGCCCGCGATCCTGATCTTGCCCACGCGCTCGCCGAGGATGCGCTGGGCTTCGGGGCCCAGCCCGGCGTCGCTGATGACCTCATCGGCCGCGTCCAAGGGGGCGATGGTGCTGATGCCCAGCAGCCCCCACTTGGTGTGGTCGGCCAGGACCACAGTTTTCCGGGCGGCGGCAACGAACGCCCGGTCCGTCTCGGCCTCCAACAGGTTGGGGGTGGTGAAGCCGGCGTCCGCGTCCATGCCGTGCACACCCAGGAACAGCACGTCCAGGTGCAGCTGCTTGAGTGCCGCCGTTGCGATGGGTCCCACCAAAGCGTCCGACGGCGTGCGCTCGCCGCCGATCAGGATCACGGTTGACGCGAAGCGGGCCGAGCCGCCGGACGCGGCGTGGTGGAAGAGATCCGCGATGCGCACGGAATTGGTGACCACAGTGATCTGCGGGCCGTTCACGAGCTCCTTGGCGAGGGCCCAGGTTGTGGTCCCGGCGCTGAGACCCACGGCCATGCCCTCATGCACCAGGCCGGCGGCCTCCAGCGCAATGGCCCGTTTCTCCGCCGTCAGCTGGGTGGACTTGAGCTCGAAGCCAGGCTCGTGCGTGCTGACATCACCCGGAACCTTGGCGCCGCCATGGATGCGCTCCAGCCGGCCGCCCTCCTCCAGCAGTTCGATGTCCCTGCGCACCGTCATCAGCGAAACACCCAACTGCTGCGCCAAGTCGGACACGCGAACAACCCGCTCCCGCTGGACAGCATCCACAATGGCTTGGTGTCGTGCAGCGGGGAGCATCGGGGGATCCTTTTAGTCAGTTGACGGGCTGCTCCCAAGTCTAGGGTGCCCTGTGGTGGGGACTGGCAGTTATCCGGCAGCGCGCGTCAGAGCGAGGAACGAGCAGCGCGCAGAGGATGAGTGACAGTCCCCACCACCCACAGACCTACTTCCGGAGGGACGCCGCGATCTGGGCCATGACGGTGTTGTCGGCCAGGGTGGTGGCGTCCCCGACTTCGCGGCCTTCGGCGACGTCCTTGAGGAGGCGGCGCATGATCTTGCCGGAGCGCGTTTTGGGCAGTTCCGGGACCACGAGGATGGTTTTTGGCTTGGCGATGGGCCCGATTTCCTTGCCCACGTGGTTGCGGAGTTCGGCGATGGTGGCGTCGCCATTGTTGACGGCGTCGCCGCGCAGGATCACGAACGCGACGACGGCCTGGCCGGTGGTCTCGTCCGCGGCGCCTACTACGGCGGCTTCGGCCACGGACGGGTGGGAGACCAGCGCGGATTCAATTTCGGTGGTGGACAGCCGGTGCCCGGAGACGTTCATAACGTCATCCACGCGGCCCAGGAGCCACACGTCGCCGTCCTCGTCCTTTTTGGCACCGTCGCCGGCGAAGTACATGCCATTGAAACGGGACCAGTACGTCTCCTTGAACCGCTCGGGGTCGCCCCAGATACCGCGGAGCATGGCGGGCCAGGGCTCCCGGATCACCAGGAAGCCGCCATGGCCGTCGGGTACGGATTCGCCGTTCTCGTCCACGACGTCCACGGCGATGCCGGGCAGCGGGACCTGGGCCGAGCCGGGCTTCGTGGCGGTCACGCCGGGCAGCGGGGCGATCATCTGGGCGCCGGTTTCGGTCTGCCACCAAGTGTCCACGATGGGTGTTTTGTTGCCGCCGATGACGTCCCGGTACCACATCCAGGCCTCGGGGTTGATGGATTCGCCCACGGACCCGAGGACCCGCAGGGAGGTCAGATCGTACTTGTCCGGGATGTCCCGGCCCCACTTCATGAACGTGCGGATGGCGGTCGGGGCGGTGTACAGGATGGAGACCTTGTACTTCTCGATGATCTCCCACCACCGGCCCTGGTGCGGGGAATCCGGGGTGCCCTCGTACATGACCTGGGTGGCGCCGTTGATGAGCGGGGCGTAGGCGACGTAGGAGTGGCCGGTGACCCAGCCGACGTCGGCCGTGCACCAGTACACATCCGTTGCGGGGTGCAGATCGAACACGGCCTTGTGGGTGTAGGCGCCCTGGGTGAGGTAGCCGCCGGTGGTGTGCAGGATACCCTTGGGCTTGCCCGTGGTGCCGGAGGTGTACAGGATGAACAGCGGGTGCTCGGAGTCGTGCCCCACGGCCTTGTGGTCTGCGGAGGCCACCCCGACGGTGTCCGCCCACCAGTGGTCCCGGCCCTCGTGCCAGTCCACGTCCTGGCCGTTGCGCTTGACCACCACAACGTTCTGTACTGTGTGCGCGTCGCCCTCGCGGGACAGGGCATCGTCCACGGCGGCCTTCAGCGCGCTGGGCTTGCCCCGGCGGTACGTGCCGTCGGCGGTGACCACGAGCTTGGCCTCGGCGTCGTCGATCCGGGACCGGAGCGCGTCCGCGGAGAAGCCACCGAACACCACCGAGTGCACGGCGCCGATCCGGGCGCAGGCCAGCAGCGTGATGACGGCTTCCGGGATCATGGGCAGGTAGACCGCTACTCGGTCACCCTTGGCCAGGCCGAGGGATTCGAAGGCGTTTGCTGCCTTCTTGACCTCTTCGGTGAGCTGGGCATACGTGTACGTGCGGGTGTCACCGGGTTCGCCCTCGAAGTAGATGGCCACCCGGTCCCCGAGCCCGTTCTCCACGTGGCGGTCCAGTGCGTTGTACGCGGCATTGACTTCCCCGCCCACGAACCACTTGGCGAACGGCGGGTTGGACCAGTCCAGCGCCTGGTCGAAGTCCTTGCTCCACGTGAGCAGCTCGCGCGCCTGCTTCGCCCAGAAAGCCGGGCGGTCGGCGTCGGCCTCTGCATAGTCAGCGGCGGTAACCACGGCGTCGGCAATGAATTCTGAGCTGGGGGCAAAAGCACGGTTTTCGTGCAGCAGGTTTTCAAAGGCGTCGCCCTGCTGGTCACCCTGCGGGTTGTTTTGCACGGAAGCTGCGGGGGCGGTGGCCGTGGAGCCGGGAGTGTCCTGAGACATGGTGAACCTCATCATTCATCGGTCTTTTCAGCGGCTGCCGTCGCCCGGCCGTCCTCCGCCGCTTTGCGCGGCATTGGGCAGCGGCCGATCACGGACATTCCGCAAAGAGCTGTTCCGGAATCAAGCCTAATACGTGCCGGGGCCGCGATGTGTTCGCTGTCACAAAGGCGCCCGCGAACGGCATTTATTTAGCGGTGAATGGTTAAAGGACCCTCCTCGCTGGCGTCCTGCCGCTGCGGATCAGCTAGTGATCGGCCATGCGGTTGACTAGGCTGAGATTGAATTGTGACTTTCTACGGAGCTGTCGGATCCGGTGTATCACTGCCGGGCCTGGCCGTTGCCGCCGTTTCGGACGGCACAGTTTTGGGACGGAACCGTCCCGGTGCCGCCACGCTAAGGAGTACAGAATGAACCAGCAAAGCTTCGGCCAGAAATTTGGCCGCGCAACCGAGGCAGGGCCTGGCACCACCCCGGGGGGCGGCTCGGCGAAGGGCGTACAGAAGCCGGCCGGCGCCAAGCTCGGCACCACCAATCAGGCCGTGCTGGGTCCGTTCACACTGCGGGATCTGACGGTTTTCGCCGCCACCCTCATTCTGCTGGTGGCCTCGCTGCTGCCGATGTTCTTCGGCCGGTTTAATCTCTGGAATGCCGGCAGCCTGTTCTTCCTGGGCCTCGGCATTGTGTTGCCGCTGATTGTCACGGCACTCTTTGTTGCCCGCCGGCTCGCTCCCGCCACGAAGGTCCGCATCGGCTCGCTGTCCGTTGACCAGTTTGCGTCTGTCGTGGCTTCCTTTGCACTGGCGTTCTTCTTCGTTTCCACGGCCGCGGGCTATGTGCCCAGCCTGTTGGTGGGCCTGGTGGGTTCCGTAGTGCTGTTCGCGGGGACCGTGCTGAGCCGGTTCATCCCGTACTTCGCCGGCGACTTCCTGGGGCGCGACGAATCCCCGGCCCACATAATGGCGCGCGACTCGGCTGTTCCGCTGCCCAAGCCGCACACGCCCAAGGAACCCAAGCCTGCGGCCGTCCCCGCAGCTTCCGCGCCTGCAGCCACGTCTGCGCATGCTGCCGCCCCCGCTGCTTCGGCTGGGGCCTTTCCCGCCCCGGCTGCCTCTGCCTCAGCTCCGTCAGCAGCCGTCTCCTCCGCCCCGGAGGTCAGCGAGTGGGCACCTGCCGGTGACACGAGTCCCGCAACCCAGGCGGCCGACGTCGTGCCTTCCCCTTCGGTGACGGGCGCCTCCGCGACTCCCGCCGTTGCGGAGACTACGACGGGTGACACCCCGACGGCGGCTGCGGCTGCCCCTGCGCCGGCCGCTGCGGCGTCCGCCGCTGCTCCTGAAGCCACAAACCACGACGCCGGCACGGGCGTGGCTGCCTCGGCTCGCCAGTCTGCCCAGGAACCTGCGGCCACGGCCGTACACCAGCAGGTGCGCAGCGCGGAGCCCATCGGCGCCACCGTGGATCCGGCATCCAGGCCGGAAGAATCGTACGAAGAGCCGGCGCATGAGGCGTTCTGGTTTGCCGTGGCCCAGCACCGGACCGCGGTGGACCCCCAGACCGGTGCCCCCGCCTTTGTGATTGAACCGGGCGGCTGGGTGCTGGCCCTGGAGGACCGGGGCCACGAATTCCTGGTCCAGCACACCGACGGGCGGGTGGGCGTGCTGCGCGACCTCAGCAACATCGAGCGCGGCTAGCCGGCCCCGTGGCCCCGTCCCGTAGACCCGGATCCGGCCCGGCCACAACAGCCCCGGAGTCTTTGCTGGCATTGAAGCGCCGGGCGCGGCGGATCAACAGGGCGCTGGCGGAGAAGTACCCGTACGCCCATGCGGAGCTGGATTTCCGGAACCCGTTCGAGCTGGTCGTGGCCACGGTCCTGTCGGCCCAGACCACCGATGTGCTGGTCAACCAGGTCACCAAAATCCTGTTCGCGCGGTACCCGGACGCCCGCGCCATGTCCGAAGCCGATCCCGCCGAGCTGGAAGCGATCCTGCAGCCCACCGGGTTTTTCCGGGCCAAAACGAAGAACGTGCTGGCACTGAGCACCCGCCTGGTGGACGAGTACGACGGCGTGGTCCCCGGCCGGCTGGAAGACCTGGTGACGCTGCCGGGAGTGGGGCGCAAAACCGCCAACGTGGTGCTGGGCAATGCCTTCGGCGTCCCCGGGATCACTGTGGATACGCACTTCGGCCGGCTCGCACAGCGCTTCGGCTGGACCGCGTCCGAGGACCCGGTGCAGATCGAATTCGACGTCGCCGAGCTGTTTGAGCCCAAGGACTGGACCATGCTCTCGCACCGGGTGGTGTTCCATGGGCGGCGGGTGTGCCACTCACGGAAGCCTGCCTGCGGTGCGTGTCCGGTAGCCAACTGGTGCCCCAGCTATGGGTTGGGCGAGACCGATCCCGTCAAGGCCGCCAAGCTCCTCAAATACGAGCTGGCACCCGGGAGCGAGGCTTTGTTGGAGCGGTTGCTCGCCGAGACGCACCGTGCCGCCGAAATCCGGATGGAATCCCAGAGGCGGCTCCCGTGAGCGCACGCCAGGACCTGATCGACCTGGTGCGCAGATCGGACAGCGGCGACGTGACCGCTCCGAACACTGCCTGGGCGGCCCTGACCGTGGACGAAACCATAGCCCGCAAGGCCGCAGTTCTTATGCTTTTTGGTGTGCTGGACGACGTTCCGGCTGCCTCCGACAAACCCTTGGCTGCGGCGGATCTTGACGTCCTGCTGCTGGAACGCGCGCACACCCTGGATTCCCATCCCGGCCAGGTCGCCTTTCCGGGCGGTTCCATCGACGCGGACGAAACCCCGGTTGCCGCCGCCCTGCGCGAAGCCGAAGAGGAGACCGGGCTGGACTCCGCCGGTGTGGAGGTCCTCGGCTCGCTGCAGGAGCTTGGGCTGGCCCGCAGCAACTTCCTGGTGACGCCGGTGCTCGGGTGGTGGGCGTCGCCGTCGCCCGTGCACGTGGTGGACTACGCCGAATCCGCCCAGGTTTTCCGGATCCCGGTCCGGGACCTGCTGGACCCGGCCAACAGGGTGACCGCCACGGTCAGCCGCGATGGCAGGACCTTCAGCAGCCCCGCTTTTACCGTCAGTGGCGTGCTGGTCTGGGGCTTCACCGGGATCATTCTGGATGGACTCTTTGAGCAGCTGGGCTGGGCCGTGCCGTGGGACCGGAGCCGGCTGCACGAGGTGGTCTTCTAAAGCACCGGGGTCTGCTGACGCCGGTGTGGCCCGGCGGGACTGGACCCGCCGGGCGTGCACCATGTGAGTGCGCCGGCTTTAGCTGGCGTGAACTAGCTGGCGACCGGCTGCTTCCGGAGGTCAACTACAACGCCGGTGGCCGCGTTTTCACGCAGCGCATTGATGCCGTCCTTCAACGCACCGAGATGCTTGAAGTCGGGCGAAACCGCCACGATATTCCCGTTTGAGTCGGTGAGCCTCAGCCGATAGCACTCGTCACTTACACGATGTATTTCAAACCTGCCAGCCATATGCCGGACCTCCCCTGATATGCGTCTTTGCACTAATAGCTGAACCGTCTGCTTCAGTCCTGCTCCGATGTAACCATGGTCACAGCGGTTCGGCCAGCTACTCCCGGGTAGGTTTCTTCCGGCTAACCGAATTTGCTATTTTGCGTGGTCGTAGGAGTCCACCACGGCCACGCTGACGGGGAATTCCACCGGGATGGGGCCAAAAAGCAGTTCCTTCGCGGCCGCGGCAGCCTCCTCGATGGCCCGGATGCAGGCCTGGACGCCGGCCTCGGGGGCGTGGACCATCACCTCGTCGTGCAGGAAGAACGCCAGCTCCGCCTGAACGGTACCGTCGGCACGTAGGGCCCGCAGCCGCCGTCGTAATTCCGCCAGCCAGCACGCTGCCCAGTCAGCGGCGGATCCCTGCACCACAAAGTTGCGGGTGAAGCGGCCGCGGGAACGGGCAATGGATTCTGCGCGGCGCTGCTCCTCTGCGGTGGCCGACTGCTGGCTCCGGTACCACCCTTGGGACGGCGGCGGGCTGCTCCGGCCAAGCCGGGTGGTCACGGTGCCGCCGGCCTCGCCGTCGCGCGCCGCCTGCTCCACAAAGCCGACGGCGCGCGGGTAGGTCCGTGCCAGCTGCGGCATCAGGCGCCCGGATTCGCCCGTGGTGGCGCCATAGATGGCGCCCAGGAGGGCGATCTTCGCCTTGGCGCGGTCGCCGCCGAAACCCTGGGCGGCGATGCCGGCGTACAGGTCCTTGTCGCGCGCGGCTTCAGCCATTTTGGAGTCCTGCGCCAGCGCCACCAGCACCCGGGGTTCCAGCTGGGAGGCGTCCGCGACGATGAGCTTGTGGCCGGGATCCGCATGGACGGCGCCGCGGATCTGGCGCGGGATCTGCAGGGCCCCGCCGCCCCGTGAGGCCCAGCGGCCGGACACCACACCGCCCACCACATATTCGGGCTGGAAACGGCCGTTGGCTACCCATGCGTCCAGCCAGGCCCAGCCATTGGCGGTGTGCAGGCGGGACAGTTTCTTGTAGGCGAGGAGCGGTTCGATGGCGGGGTGACTGGACTCCATCAGCTCCCACTGCCGCGTGCTTTTCACCTCGATGCCGTTCCGGTGCAGGGCCCGCATCAGTTCCTGCGGCGAGTCCGGGTTCAGTCCGGGCGAGCTGAGCAGCCCCCGCAGTTCAGTGTTCAGGGCCTCCAGCTTCGCGGGGCGGTGACCTGACGGCGGGCGGGGCCCGAGGTGGTCGGCCAGGATCTGCTCATGCAGGTCCTCGCGCCAAGGGACGCCGGTGTGCTGCATCTCCGCGGCGATCATGGCGCCGGCGGATTCGGCGGCCAGCAGCAGCTGGAGCCGCTTCCGCTTGTTTTCCTCCGGAGCTGCCGAGGCCAGGGCTGCCTGCTGCCCGGCATATTCTGCGCGGAGCTCCGCCAGGGTGTGACGCGGTGTTCTCTGGCGAACGTCGTCAAAGAGCGCGCCCTGGTCCGCCGGCGGGGGCGGCGGCTGGAGGGTACGGGGCAGCTCCTGCGGATCGTCCAGCGATTCCTTGTCGGCGTTCTTGGCGTACTCCGTGTGAGCGGTGAACTGCGAATACGCCAGGATATTTCCGCACAGGCTGAGGTCATAGCAGCGGTCCACTTCCACGCCCGCCGCAAGCAACTCGGGGTACCAGTCCTGGGTCCGGTGCCAGATCCAGCGGGGCGGCGCCTCGCGGGGCCGGTTTTCCAGCTGGCGTACGACGCCGGCCAGCTCGCCTGCGCTGATGAGGCGCGGTTCGGGGCGGTCGGGGTGCGGATCGCCGGCCTGGGTGACCTGCTGGAGGGCTGCGCCGTGGGCGTGGGCGGCGAGCAGCAGATACATAGGTCCAATTCTGCCCTGTGGCGGGGACATTCAAGCCCCAAATCCCGCGCCGTCAACATGTGTTGACGGTCCTCCATTCGTCAACTAAAGTTGACGAATGGAGGTAGAGCGGATGAAAACGCTGGTCGCATCAATGGACGGGAAAGGCCCCGCTGAAGCGCTGTACGCGGTGGCGGAACTGCAGAAGGAGGTCGGCCGCGCCGAAGCAGCCCTGGTCCGCAAGGCGCGCCAGGCCGGTCTGTCTTGGGAGGCCATTGCCCTCTGCCTTGGGGTCAGCAAGCAGGCCGTCCACCGCAAATACGGGAAGCAGTAAACCGGGCGGGCCGTTCGGCCCGTCTTTCTGTCCGGCCTTTCGGCCGCGTGGGGGAGTTGTCCACATACGGTGGTATGGCCCTGTTTCTCCCCTTGAGTTCGGTGGAGAGTTGCTGCATGAGCAGGCACCAGCTATCGCCACCCCCTTCCGAGCGGCCTTCCGCCCAGCTGTCCCGTGCCCGGCCCTCCCCTCTCCAAGGATCTGAATCCGGTGGTTCCCAGGCCCGTGGTTCCGCGTCCCGTGTTTCCCAGGCCCGTGCGTCTGCCTCGGGACAAGCGGCAGGAGCTTGGTTGCCGGACCCCACTGGTGCCGAGGTCCTCCTGGTCACCGGCTACGACTTTCTGCAGGGCGAAGTGGAACGGATTGTGGCTGCCGCCGGCGGCCAGCTGCGTGTGGTGGCGGACGTGGCAGATGCCGCCAAGTACTGGGACGCCGCGGCCGCAGTATTGGTGGGGAGCGATGTCCGTGAGCTGCCGCCGCGACGACGCGGCCCTGCCGTGCTGGTGGGCCTGAACGGGGAGGGGGACAGCCTCTGGCACCTGGCCACAGCCCTCGGAGCGGAGCGGGTGGCGGTGCTTCCGGATGCCGCGGCCTGGCTGGCAGAGTACCTGAGCCGGTCGCGGTCGCCCGAAGCGGGAGGGCTGGTCCTCGGGATAACAGGCGGCTGCGGCGGTGCCGGTGCCACCACCGCCGCAATCTGGGTCGCCCAGGCGGCCGCCGGGCTGGGTGTTCGCGTGTTGCTTGTTGACGGGGACCCCTGGGGTGGTGGCCTGGAACTGGCGCTGGCGGCTGAGGAGACGCCGGGGCTGCGCTGGCCTGACCTGTCCGACGCGAGCGGGAGCATCGATCCCGAGCAGCTGGCCGATTCACTGCCGGTCGCCGGCGGGTTTTCCTTCCTGTCCTGGCCCGGCAGCCGCGACCGTCAGGCACCGGTGGATGCCGCCACCACCGGTGGTGTGCTGGATGCGGCCCGGCGGGGCTATGAACTGGTGGTGGTGGACATCGGCCGGGGCGCCGACCCCGTGCGCATGTTTGCCTGGGACTGTGACCGCATCCTGGTGGTGGTGCCGACGCAACTGAAGGCGGCGGTGGCCACGGCCCGGCTGCTTCACGAGCTTCCGCCGGTTGAGGCGGCCCTCCTGGTCCGGGGCAAGGCCGGTGCCGCGCTGGATGCCGGATTGATTGCGGACGCCGTCGGGCTGCCGGTCCAGGGCAGGCTTCCGGAACTGCGCGGTGTTGCTGCTGCCGGGGAAAACGGACGGCTCCTTGACGTGGGCAAACGGCGGAGCGTCAGGCATTTCGCCGCCTCGGTGCTCGATCTGCTGGACGGCGACATCCCCGTCGGAGACCTGCCGTGAGCGCGCGGCAGCCGGTCCCGCCGCCGTCGCCCCCGGACCAGCGGACCGGGGCACGCCGTCGGCAGGCCCGCGTCCTGGATCCGCGTCTCGTGGATTCGGCGCTGTTGGAAACGGTCCGTGAATCAGTCATGGCCGACGCCGGACCTGTCACCCCGTCCCGGGTTGCCGCCGCGGTCCAGGCCACGGGGCGGCTGCTGGGGACGGCCGGCTCCCTCGCCGCCGTTGAACGGATCAGCGCCGAGCTGAACGGGCTTGGCCCGCTCCAGGAACTGACCAGGGACATCCACGTTACCGATATCTTCGTCAACGCCCCGGACTCGGTGTGGATCGACCGGGGCCAGGGCATCGAACCGGCAGGCGTTTCGTTTTCCGGCGAGGCGCAGGTTCGGGCTCTGGCATCGCGGCTTGTGGCTGCCGGCGGCAGGCGGCTGGACGACGGGTCCCCGTGCGTTGATGTCAGGCTCGACGGCGGCTACCGCGTCCACGCCGTCCTGCCGCCCATTTCGACAGCCGGCACCCTGCTGAGCGTCCGGATCAGGCGGGAGCACGTTTTCTCCATGGACGAACTCCGTGCCGGCGGCATGTTCGGCAGTGTGGTCCACGATGTCCTTGAACGCGTTGTTGAGCAGCGGCTGAGTTTCCTGATCAGCGGGGCCACGGGTTCCGGGAAGACCACCCTGCTCTCCACCCTGCTGGGGCTGTGCTCCCCGGCAGAACGGCTGGTCCTGATCGAGGACGCGTCCGAACTGAACCCGGTCCATCCGCACATTGTGTCGCTCGAGTCCCGCCACGGAAACCTCGAAGGCGGCGGCGAAGTGGACCTCGGCGAACTCGTCCGGCAGGCACTTCGGATGCGGCCGGATCGCCTGGTAGTGGGCGAATGCCGTGGTGCCGAGGTCCGGGAACTCCTGACTGCCATGAACACCGGCCACACCGGCGGGGGAGGGACCATCCATGCAAACGCTGCCACCGCTGTCCCGGCCCGCCTCACAGCCTTGGGCGCACTGGCAGGCATGGACCAGGACGCGGTCCGGCTGCAGGCAGCCAGCGCCTTGGACGTGGTGGTCCACGTTGAGCGGTCCAGCCACGGCCGGCATGTTGCCTGCGTGGGCGTGGTGCAGGACGGTCCCGGTGGGCTTACCGTGATTCCGGCGTTGGAGACCAGGCGAGGCCAGGCCTGCACCGGTCCGGCATGGGAGGCGCTGAGCTCGCGGCTGGGGCTGTCCCTCGAGCCTGGTGCCGCCGCATGACACTTGTTCTTGCCGTGGTCCTCGGGCTGGCGGTCGCGCTGCTCTTCAGCCCGCCCGGCGGTGCCACAGGCCGTTTCCGGCGGGCCGTGGGGAGGGCAGAACCTGGCCTCGCCGGCCGCGTTGGCGTCGGACTTAGCGGCGCCAGGTCCGGCGGCACCAGAACGGGCGGCTCGTGGCGCAAGGTGCTCCGTGCCGGACCGGAACGGAGTGACCTGTCCCTGACCCTTGTGGTGCAGCAGCTTGCTGCGCTTCTGAAGGGCGGCCGCACTCCCGCACGGCTGTGGGATGAACTGTGGCTGGTCCACGGTGGCCGCCCGGAGCCAGGTTCCGCAAATACGGACGCAGGTTCACGCGCGTCGCAGGACCTTGCCGGCAGGGCTGGACCGTCCCGTGGGTCAGCGGCCGGGCGCACCGGTCCGAGCCTCAGCGCACGTTCCCTGGTAATGCTTGGCGCTGTCCGGGCGGCAGCGTTCCGGGGCGCACCGGTGTCTGAAGCGATCCGGAAGGCTGTGCAAGCGGAGGCTTCGCGCGCCGACAGCAGGGAGTTACGGATCTGGTGTGAGTTGGCCGCGTGCTTTGACATTGCCGAAGCCAGCGGCTGTCCGCTGGCTGATGTCCTGGCGCGGTTTGCGGCACAACTGGAGGTGGAAGATGATGCTGAGGCCGCACGGCAGACAGCCCTCGCCGGACCCAAGGCCACGGTCAGTCTGCTGACATGGCTCCCGCTGATGGGACTGGGCCTGGGAATAGCGCTGGGCGTGGATCCCCTGGCAATCCTGATCGGGACCCCGCTGGGAATGGCGGCGCTCGCGGCGGGAGTTGGCCTCACCATCGCCGGAAGAATCTGGTCCGCCCGCCTGGTCGGTGCTGCCGCCGGAGCCGGGGCGCCATGACGGACATCCTTGTGCCGGGGCTTGCCTTGGCTGTTGTTCTGGCTGCTGCCGCCTGCCTTGCCTTTTCGTATCCAAGCCGGGTCCGAAAGCGTCTGCGGAGACTGCACTGGGACGTAGGTGCACGGTCGCGAGGGGCCGATGAAGCACTCACTGAAGGCGGCCGTCTGCACGGATTGCGTGACACGGCCATGATGCTTGAGCTCGTGGCCGCGATGCTTGACGCAGGCTCAGGGATTGGACGGTCCCTCGACCTTGTGGCGGCCTCGGCCTCCACGGACTACGGCAGGGCGCTGCGTCCGGTGGTGTCTGCGCTCGCCATCGGAGCCGACTGGGAGACAGCTTGGCGCAGTTCCGAAGTCCGGCTTCCAGAGATCCTGGAATTGCGTGACGCACTGGGATTCGCCGCCCTGACCGGAGCGCCGTCGTCGGCCATCCTTTACGCGCAGGCAGCCAGGCTGCGCCGGGAAAGATTCCGCGCCGCGGAGAAACGGGCGGCCTCGCTCGGGGTGAAGCTGGTCATTCCGCTGGGCCTGTGCTCGCTCCCGGCCTTTATCTGCCTGGGCGTTGTCCCGGTCCTGCTGGCACTGGTGCCGTCCGGGTCCTGACTCCCGTCCCGCCCTCCACACCCCGGCCAGTCCTCCACACGCCGTCCCTTCCTCCACACGCCGTCCTGTCCTCCACACCTGCTCAAAGCCGAGCTTATCCACTTACGGGATGTTGGCCCTTACCGAGATATGCGGAGCCGGGAAGAGTCGAATCAGCCGGCAACTGGGCCGGAGCACAGAAGGGAAACCGTCACCATGACCATCTTCCAAAACAGCCTTTCCGCCGCCCCTGCGCCGGAGCCCAGCAGCGCGGCAAAGGGCGCCAGGCCACGGGACTTGGGAACACGCTCCAATGCAGGATTGGGCGCGTGCACCTGCCAACGGCAGGAGTCCCCAGAGCTCGCAGGCAACGTTGTGGACCTGTACCCCGGTGCCAGCGAGGCGAAGAAGCGCCGGGCCCGGGGTACTGCTTCCGAAGCTGGAATGGCAACGGCCGAATATGCCATTGCCACCCTGGCCGCCGTGGGGTTCGCCGGACTCCTTGTCTTCATTCTCCGCAGCGACGAAGTACGCGGATTCCTGTTGACCCTCATCCGCACGGCGCTGGCCTTGCCATGAGTCTGCCGCCGGCAGCGCTGCAACGGGCCAATGACCGTTGCAGCGGCCGGGACCAAGGCGGGAACAGCCGCTGGGTGCCGGGTCCGGCGGTCTCGTTCAGTCGCTGGCGCCGTGGGCCGGGGAATGCCCACGGCGCCGTGACGGCGGAGTTCGCGGTAGCGCTGCCGGTAGTCCTGTTGCTTCTCGCACTGCTCTTGGCGGGAGCCTCAGCGGGCGTCACCCAACTGAGGCTCGAGGAGGCGGCGCTCGCCGGCGCCAGGGCGCTGGCCCGCGGCGAGGACCCGGCCGCGGTGCAGGGGATCGTCAGGACCTTGGCGGGGACGTCGGCAACGGCGTCCGTTGCGGCCGAGGGCGAGTGGCTCAGCGTAACGGTGGCTGACGGTGTGGGCGGGCCGCTGGGGGCAACTGTGCCCTGGACGCTCACCGCCAAGGCCACCACGCGGAGCGAAACGCCGTCCGCACACACTCGGCGGTTCGAGCCGGTCCGCGCCGCGGCAGAGGCGACGTCGTGAACAGGCAACCCGAGGACAACACGGAGCGCGGTTCGGGAACAGTCCTGGCTGCAGGACTGGCCATGGTTGTCATCATGGCGATGGCCCTGATGCTGTTGTTCGCGCAGTCCGCGGTGATGGCCAGCAGGGCGGCGGCCGCGGCGGACCTCGCAGCCCTTGCCGCAGCCGATGCCCTGCGTGGGATCACGTCCGGGGACCCCTGCACGGTGGCCGCCGAGGTGGCTGCCCGCCACGCTGCAGCCCTCGTCAGCTGTACCGAAGGGGCCGGCCAGACCGTGATGGTCCGAACCGAGCTGAATGCACGGACACTGGTTGGCGCCGCCACCGGTCAGGCGCGGGCCGGACCGCCGCCCTGAGCGGCCGTGGTGCTGAACGGCTCCGTGCTGGCCAGGAATTCCGCACTGCGGGGAGGCATTTCACGGGCGTCTTTGAGGAGGACGTCGATGAGAGTGACGGCGGCAGCCTTGTCCAGCGGATTGTTCTTGTTCCCGCATTTGGGGGACTGGACGCAGGACGGGCAGCCCGACTCGCATTCACACGCCTTGATGGCGTCGCGCGTCGCGGAGAGCCACACCTTTGCCTTGTCGAAGCCGCGTTCGGCAAAGCCGGCACCGCCGGGGTGCCCGTCATACACAAAGATGGTGGGCACGCCGGTGTCGGCGTGGATGGCCGTGGACACGCCGCCGATGTCCCAACGGTCGCTGGAGGCGACGAGCGGCAGCAGGCCGATCGCTGCGTGCTCGGCGGCGTGCAGGGCCCCCGGGAACTGCGCCTCGATGAGGCCGGCGCCCGTCAGCGAACGGTTCTCGACGACAAACCAGACGGCCTTCGTGAACAGATCCCGGGAGCCAAGTTCCAGCGGCTCCTCACCCAGGATTTCATTTGAAATCAAGGCCTTGCGTTGAAAGGAAACCACCTGTGTTGTCACTTTCACGTCACCGAAGTGCACGGCGATATCGCCCCAGTGCTCAGTCCGGAGTGTCTCGAGCACTTCGATCTGGGTCACGTCCCGGGCCGTTGTGTAGTAGTCGGGGTTGGCACGCCGCACCACCACACAGTGGTCGTCTTCGTTCAGGTCCTCCACCACATAGCTGTCGCCCTGGTGCACGTAGATGGCCCCCGTGTGCGCCTGGTAGTGCGTCTGGGGCGAGTCCATCGTCCCAAGGAGGGAGCCGGTGTCGGCGTCGACGATGCTCACCGGCCCGCCTCCGTCGGCGCGAAGGTTCACCATGGCCGCGGCGCTCTGGGAGTGCGTCCAGAACCAGCCCGCCGGCCGGCGGCGCAGATAGCCCTGCGCCACGAGTTGGCCCAGCAGCTTCTCTGCCGTGCCGCCGAACAGGCCCAGCTCACCCACGCCCAGCGGAAGTTCCGCGGCGGCGGCACACAGATGCGGCCCCAGTACGTACGGATTGGAGGGATCAAAGACGGTGGCCTCCACCGACACATCGAAAATCGCCTCGGGATGGTTCACCAGGTAGGTGTCGAGCGGATCATCGCCGGCCACAAACGCGGCAATGGCATCCTGGCCCGCGCGCCCCGCCCGGCCGATCTGCTGGAACAGCGACGCCCGGGTGCCTGGCCAGCCCGCCACCAGGACGGCATCCAGCCCCGAAATGTCGATCCCCAGTTCAAGGGCGGACGTGCTGGAGACACCCAGCAGCTCGCCGGAGCGGAGGGCCTTTTCCAGGGCCCGCCGTTCTTCCGGCAGGTACCCGGAGCGGTAGGCGGCCACGCGTTGGGGAAGACTGGGATCCACTTCGTCCAGAAGGCGCCTGGTGATCGAAGCGATCGTCTCCGCACCGCGGCGGGACTTGATGAAAGCGATGGTCCGGATCCGGGACGAGACCAGGTTCGCCAGCAGATCGGCCGTTTCAGCGACGGCGGTGCGGCGTTCCCTTGCGCCGTTCTCGCCCTTGAGCTCGGTCAATGCAGGTTCCCAGAAAGCAACGGTGGTGGAACCGTGCGGCGAGCAGTCTTCTGCAACGGCCCGGACCGGCGCCCCGATCAGGCGGCCGAACGATGTGCCTGGTTCCGATGCGGTGGCAGAGGCGGCGATGAACACCGGACCGGGGTGGGTGGTCCCGGCACCGTAGTACGCGCAGATGCGGCGCAGCCGGCGCATCAGGTTGGCCACGTGCGAGCCGAACACCCCGCGGTAGCTGTGCGCCTCATCCACGATCACGTACCGCAGCCGCCGGAAGAAGCTGGCCCACCAGGCGTGATTGGGAAGGATGCCGAAGTGGAGCATGTCCGGATTGGCGAGGATGAAATTGGCGTGGTCCCGGATCCACCGGCGGGACGCGGGGTCGGTATCGCCGTCGTACGTCTCGGCCCGCACGGTGGGCAGCTTCAGGGAACGGATGGCCGTGAGCTGGTCGGCAGCGAGTGCTTTCGTGGGGGAGAGATAAAGCGTCACGGCGCCGTCGTCGTGGATCTTTCCCGGTTCGGACAGGACGCGTAGCTCGGAGCGGTGGACGGCGTCCAGCGCCGGCAGTTGGTAGGCCAGGGACTTTCCGGAGGCGGTGCCGGTGGCGATGACCACATGCTCGCCGCCGTGGGCAAGGTTGGCAGCATGGATCTGGTGCCGGTAGGGCTCGTGGATGCCCAGGGAGCCATAAGCGGTCACGAGATCCGGATGCGCCCACGCCGGCCACGGTTCGTGGACCGCCTGCCGGGCAGGGATGGTGCGGACATGACGCAGCTGTTCCGGGTCCGGGCCTCGGCCCAGCAAAGGAATCAGGGAGTCATGGGGGTTCACCCCAACATTCTTTCACCCGGGGAAAAATCACCCCACGGAAAGGTCGGCACCCTCATCGGAGGTGGACAACATCAGCACGCGGCAAACAGTGGACCAGCCCAGGTGCGAATACAGCTTCTGGCCGTCGATGGAGGCCAGCAGCAGGCCGTTCTCCACGTCCGGCCCGATCGCCTGCGCCGCAAGGGCCTTCATGATGAAGCTGCCCAGGCCGCGGCGCTGGAACGCGGGTTGGACGATAATCTTGTCGAATACGGCTGTCTCGCCCACCACAAAGACCCTGCCGCTCGCCGCCACCGTGTCTCCCGCGCGGACCACCGCGTGGTGGACGCGGTCGAGTTCGGAGGTGACCACGTTCAGGTCGTCGTCGGAGAGCCACGGATCCTCCGTGTCCTGGGTGGTCATGTCCACAATCATCATGGCCTGCGATGCGGACGTAACGTTCAGTCCGTGCTGTTGGGCCAGCGCCGTGAAACGGGCGACGTTGTTGGTGAGGATAGTCAGGACCCTGGCCGGAGCCTCGGCGGTCTTCGCAGCCAGGGCGGCGAACTCGCTATCCGAGGGGTCGTGGGCGAAATACTCCCACTCCCCGGTAGTGTCGGCCCGCAGTGCAGCGGGGAAGCGGCCCTCAACTGATGTCTGGTAACCGCGGCAGCCGGCCCAGCCAGCTACCCAGACTTCAAGAAGGTGTGTGATGTCTTCAACCAAGGCGTCCGGACTCATGTCATGAGGGTATTCCAGCCCCGACACAAGCAACAGGGGTAGGCTGCCCCCGATGTGACTTGATTATGCAATCGTGACCAGCCAAGACTGGCGGCATGCCCGCCACGAAGGATCCGTCCAAGAACACCTTTCCGCTGCCACTGCTGGTCTGTCTCGCTTCAATGGTGGCCATGGTGGGTGGCGCCAGGTATTGGGAGACGGCCACGGGTGTGGGCGGCCGCCGTGACGGCAACCGTGGTGCCCTTCGCCGTCGTCGTCCTGGGGTACCGGGCGGCGGAAACCGCCCTGAACAGGCGCGACGCCGCAACCGCCGCGCGGCAACCCTAGGCCTGGGCTGCCGGCGGGCCCGGTGCCCGGCGACCCAGTACCCTTAAATACGTGGCTTTGAACCGAATTGTGCTCTTTTACGGCTTTACCCCCATCGCTGATCCCGACGCGGTGCGGCTCTGGCAGCGTGCGCTGTGCGAAAAACTCGGGCTGACCGGACGCATCCTCATTTCCAAGGACGGCATCAACGCCACGGTGGGCGGCGAGATCGGCGCGGTCAAGCAATACGTGAAGACCACGCGCGAATACAAGGGCTTCCAGGGCATCGACGTGAAATGGTCCGACGGCGGCGCGGAGGACTTCCCGCGGCTGAGTGTTAAGGTCCGGGACGAGATCGTTTCCTTCGGCGCGCCCGGCGAACTCAAGGTGGATGAGCGCGGCGTCGTGGGCGGCGGAACTCATCTCAAGCCCGAAGAACTGCACGAACTCGTGGAGGCCACAAAACAGGCCGGCGCGGACGTGGTGTTCTTCGATGGCCGCAACGCCTTCGAAGCCCAGATCGGAAAGTTCAAGGACGCGATCGTCCCCGACGTGGCCACCACCCACGACTTCATCAAGGAGCTCGACTCCGGCAAGTACGACGCACTCAAGGACAAACCGGTGGTCACCTACTGCACCGGCGGCATCCGCTGCGAGGTGCTCTCCAGCCTGATGGTGAACCGCGGGTTCAAGCAGGTGTACCAGCTCGACGGCGGCATCGTCCGCTACGGCGAAACGTTCAAGGACAAGGGCCTCTGGGAAGGCTCGCTCTACGTTTTCGACAAACGCATGCACCTGGAGTTCAGCGAGGACGCCAAGACCATCGGTGAGTGTGTCCGCTGCGCCGCGCCCACGAGCAAGTTCGAGAATTGCTCCAACCTGAGTTGCCGCACGCTGACCTTGTACTGCGCCGAGTGTGCCAGCAGCCCGGAGACGCTGCGCTGCCCGGAAGGCTGCGCGGCCTGAACGGTGCGGCCGGATCAAAGCCGGCAGGCACAACAGCTCAGAGCCGGGCCAGCCGGTAAGCGAAATTGGCGGGGGACGGCGCTTCAACCTCGAAATGCAGCACCGTTTCCTTGGACAGGTAGATCACGCTTTCGCGCCGCGATCCGCAGCGCAGGCTGAGGTCCACCATGGTGAATTCGTCATTGCGGACTTTGAAGTCGACGCGCCGCTGGCTCCGGCACACCAGCACCAGAACGTAGGTTCCGGCGGGGAGGGGCTCTGTGGCGTCCGGACGGTTTTCCTCCGCGCGCAACAGACCGAAGGTCCTGTGCGCCACCTGCAGGCCGGGCCCCACTTGGGACTCCGTCAGCCAGGCCTCCATTTCGGCCTCGCTGACGGGATCGTTCCGCCACAGCTCAGCGCGCGGCCCCGGGTCGGTCACTTCCGGCACGGCCGGGGCGTTCTCGGCGGGCCGCCACCCTTCCTCGTACGTGTATTCACATCCGGCGAGCGCAGTTCCGGCCACCACGGCGCCCGCTGTCCAGAGTACGACGGCGGCCCTCACCCGGGTGGGCACGGAGACTGACCGGGACGGGTAAGTGCCCGGACGAGGTACCGCCCTGCGGGGCGGCGGCGCCTCCTGCGTTGCGGGCATACTCCGACTCTATGCTCGGTACGGACCCCAATCCAGAGCGTCGAGGAAGTGAGGGGAACGCTGGTCTGGGGGAGGGGGTTAGGGGCTGCTGCTTGCCAGCTGGTAGGCGTAGATCAGCGGCGCGTCGACGCTGGAGGCGCTGAGCTCCAGCGGTCCGGATTCCGGGAGCGTGATCTTGATGGATTCCCGCGCGCCGTGGCAGGCCGCCCCGAGGTCGGCGATTTCCTGGCCGCCGGACCGCACCGCGAGGAAGGCCTTGCCGCCGCCTTCGCAGACGAGTGTCAGCGTGTACTTGCCTGCCGGGACGGTCTCCGTGTGGTCGATGGGCTGGGCGTTGAGAATCTTGCCCGCGTCCTCGGCAACAATGCCGCTGGCCGACGGCATGGCCGTGGCTTTCCAGGCTGGCACATCGGCGTTCTCCACCGAAAGCTGCTGCGCGCAGCCGGAGGCGCCCAGGAGGACAGCTGCTGCTGCCGCGGCGGCGAGGGCGCGCGGCATGGAGGAAGGGAATAGAACCATGCTTCCAACTTACCCGGCCCCATCTGCCCTCCGTGATTCATGCCCTTGACCTTGACGTTACGTCAACATTTATCGTTGAAGCATCAGCAGGAAGGAGGAGTACATGGACTGGTCCATCCAGGACATCGCCCGGATCGCCGGCACCACCAGCAGGACGCTGCGGCACTACGACGAGATCGGCCTGCTCAAGCCCAGCCGCACTGGCCACAACGGGTACCGCTACTACAACCAGGCGGCGCTGGTGCAGCTCCAGCGCATCCTGCTCCTGCGCGGGCTGGGGCTGGGCCTGCCGGTGATCAGCCAGGTGCTTGACGACGAAACGGACGCCGCCAAGGCACTTACCGGGCATCTCGAATGGCTCAAGCAGGAACAGGACAGGCTGGCGCGGCAGATCGCGTCGGTCACACAAACCATCGAAGCAGTGAAAGGAGGTGGCGAAATCATGGCAGAAGACATGTTCAACGGTTTCGACCACACGCAGTACAAGGACGAGGTGGAGGAACGCTGGGGCAAGGATGCCTATGCGAAGGGGGATTCGTGGTGGCGTGGCATGAGCGCCGACGAGAAGGCCGCCTGGAAGCAGCGCTCGCAGCAGCTGGGCGAGGACTGGATCGCCGCCGCCACAGCAGGTATCGCACCGGACAGCGCGGCGGCCCAGGACATCGCCAGGCGGCACGTCGCCTGGCTGACCGGCATCCCGGGCACACCGGCGTCGGACGCCCGCGGCAAGGGTGACGGAAAAGTCAACGGTGACGTCAAGGGATACGTCACCGGCCTCGGTGAAATGTACGTTGCCGACCCCCGGTTCGCCAAGAACTACGGTGGCGTGGAGGGAGCCGCCTTCGTCCGGGATGCCCTGAAGATCTACGCGGCGGAGAACCTCTAGCCCGTCAGGAGGAAGCCTGCCCGCCAATAGACTTGGGCGGTGACTGATTCCACGCTTTTCCTGGCCGGCAACACCCCCGATGCCCCGCGCAGCGACCTCCCCGGGCTGCTGACGGCGCTCGCCGCGGACCTGCGCCGGGTGGATTACACGCTCGACGGCGTGGCCGGGCTCTTGGGCGAGTCAGCCTTCCGGGCGCTGAACCGGGACCAGATCATCCCGGCACTGCTCGCCACCGAAAGCGCCACAGCGGCTGACACAGCGAACGGTGAGGATACGACGGCGGCGCTCGCCGCCGTCGTACGTCTCTGGCTCCTGGCGGAACCGCTAACGCGGGAAACGCTCGACGCCGCCCTGCCGGGAATCCGGGCGGACGGCCTGGTGGAGCTGGGGCTGCTCGAGCCCGTGCCCGGCGCTGATCAGGCGGGGCAGGACCTGCTGCAGGCCAAGGCGGACCTGCGGCCGTACGGCTGGGACTCCAATGAGGACGGCAGCGGCGGCGCCGAGCTCTGGGTGGCCAGCGACCTCGCCGCGCACCAGCAGGCCGGCATGCTGCGGCACGATCACGTCCTGGGGATCGGGCAGGCGTCCACCACGCTAGTGCAGACCACCATCCGCCGCCACGTCGCCAAAGCCCTGGACCTTGGCACGGGCTGCGGTATCCAGTCGTTCCATCTCCTGCACCATGCCGAGCACGTGACGGCAACGGACATCTCGGAGCGGGCTCTGGCCTTCACCCGGTTTAACCTTCTCCTTAATGCCGAGGCCCTGCACCTGGACCCGGGGCACCTGGAAGACCGGGTGAGCCTGCGGCTGGGGTCGCTCCTGGAGCCGGTGACCGGGGAGGAATTCGAGCTGGTGGTGTCCAACCCGCCGTTTGTCATCACACCGCGCACGTCGGGCGAGCATGCGTCCGGGCAGTTCACGTACCGCGACGGCGGGCTGCCCGGCGATGACATTGTGTCCTCGCTCATCCGGGACCTTCCCTCGGTGCTGGCTCCAGCCGGAACAGCCCAGTTATTGGGCAACTGGGAGGTCGCGGCGGGCACGGCTTGGGCCGAACGGCCGCATAGCTGGGCTAGTCCGGACATGGATGCCTGGTTCATCCAGCGCGAGCAGGTGGGCCCGGAGCAGTACGCCGAAACCTGGCTGCAGGACGCGTCCGAATCCCGCGACCGGAAGCATTACCGGGACGCCTACGCCGCCTACCTGGCGGACTTCGCGTCCCGGAATGTGGCGGGGATCGGTTTCGGGATGATCTGGCTGCGCCGGCCGCCAGCGGAATCCGCCGCCGCCACCATCAGCCGTTTCGAGGAAATCACGTACCCCATTGAGCAGCCCATCGGGCCCCACCTGGGCGCCGCCGTCGAGCGTTCCGACTGGCTGGCCGCCAACAGCCTGGCGGACGCGCACCTGCTTGTGGCGGACGACGTCACCGAGGAACGCCACCAGCGCCCCGGTGCCGAGCACCCCGGCGTGATCCTGCTGCGCCAGGGAGCGGGCCTGCGCCGGACCAATCTGCTCAGCACCGAACTCGCCGGATTTGTCTCCGCCTGCGACGGCGACCTCTCCGTCGGCCAGATCATCGGCGCCCTCGCGGCGCTGCTCGGCGGGAGCCTCGCGGGGGAGGACGGGTTCGACGGCGACGCCTTCCGGAACGGACTGCTCGACGACGTCGCGAACCTGGTCAGCGACGGTTTCCTGGTGCCTTCCGAGCCTGCTGAATAGCCGTTTGGCGGGCTCCGGAACACCCCAACAAGGGGCCCCGGACGTGCCTGATGAACGAGCGGGTTTTCCACATGAATGCGCACGATTGTCCAAAATATGGTGAACTAGGCCAATATGGGCTCATCTGCCCACGCAACCTTTTTCTGTAGGAGCACCGTGCCAAGCAAGGCCAAAACAGGCAAGAAACTCGTGATTGTGGAGTCTCCGGCCAAGAGCAAGACCATCGCCAAGTACCTCGGCGAGGGCTTCATCGTAGAGGCCTCCATCGGTCACATCCGCGACCTGCCGCAGCCGTCTGAGCTCCCCGCAGAACTGAAGAAAACCTCGGTGGGCAAGTTCGCCGTCGACATCGACAACGACTTCAAACCCTATTACGTGGTGTCCGCGGACAAGCGGAAAAAGGTCACCGAGCTGAAGGCCGCGCTCAAGGATGCCGACGCTCTCTATCTCGCAACCGATGGGGACCGCGAGGGCGAGGCCATCGCGTGGCACCTGCTGGAAGTGCTCAAGCCCAAGGTCCCGGTGTACCGGATGACGTTCGGCGAAATCACCAAGGAAGCCATCCACCGCGCCATGGACAACCTGCGCGATGTTGATACGGCCCTGGTGGACGCCCAGGAAACCCGCCGCGTCCTGGACCGCCTTTACGGCTACGAGATTTCCCCGGTGCTGTGGCGCAAGGTGGCCCGCGGCCTGTCCGCCGGCCGCGTCCAGTCGGTGGTCACGCGCATGGTGGTGGACCGTGAACGCGAACGGATGGCCTTCAAGGCCGCCTCGTACTGGGACCTCACGGGCCAGTTCGGCGCCGGTGCAGGTTCGTTCAAGGCGAAGCTCGCCGCGGTTGACGGGCTGAAGGTCGCTTCGGGCCGGGACTTCAACGACGACGGCGTCCTCACCTCGCGCAATGCCGCGCACCTCAACGAGGAACTCGCCACGTCGCTGGCCGCAGGCCTCCAGGATGCGGACTTCCGCGTCCGCTCCGTGGACACCAAGCCGTACACCCGGCGTCCCGCAGCGCCGTTCACCACATCCACGCTGCAGCAGGAGGCCGGCCGCAAGCTCCGCTTCTCCTCCAAGAGCACCATGCAGGTGGCCCAGCGGCTGTACGAAAACGGTTACATCACCTATATGCGTACCGACTCCTCGGCGCTGAGCGACGAAGCCGTCACGGCCGCCCGCCGCCAGGCCTCCGAGCTGTACGGCCCGGAGTACATCCCCGCATCCCCCCGCGTCTACACCAGCAAGGCCGCAAACGCGCAGGAAGCCCACGAGGCCATCCGCCCCGCCGGTGACTCCTTCCGCACGCCGGCGCAGGTGGCCAAGCTGCTTTCCGGTGATGAATTCCGCCTGTACGAGCTGATCTGGAAGCGCACCGTCGCCTCCCAGATGGGCGACGCCAAGGGTTCGACGGCGACCATCCGCCTGGGTGCCGTTGCTACCGATGGACGGGACGCCGAATTCTCCGCCTCCGGTACCGTCATCACCTTCCCCGGCTTCCTCGCCGCCTATGAAGAAGGCAAGGACGAAAGCCGCGGGGACGACGACTCCGACGAAGCCCGGCGGCTGCCGAACGTGGCCAAGGACGATGCCCTCACGGCGTCGGACATTGTGGCCGTCGGCCACGAGACCTCGCCGCCGCCGCGCTTCACCGAAGCATCGCTGACGGCTGAGCTGGAGAAGAAGGGCATCGGCCGCCCGTCCACCTACGCCTCCACCATTTCCACCATCCAGGACCGCGGCTACGTGCGGAAGCAGGGTTCCGCGCTGGTGCCGAGCTGGATCGCCTTCTCCGTGATCCGCCTGCTCGAGCAGCACTTCACGGACTACGTGGACTACGAGTTCACGGCAGACATGGAAGGCGACCTGGACAAGATCGCCAACGGCCAGGCCGTGGGTTCCGCCTGGCTGCGCCATTTCTATTTCGGTGAGGACGCCGACCCCGGACTGCTCAGCATCGTGAACAACCTCGGGGAGATCGATGCCCGGGAAATCAACTCCATTCCCATCACGGATGAGATCACCCTGCGTGTGGGTAAGTTCGGCCCGTACCTGGAAAGTTCCGCGGCCACGGTTGATCCGAAAACCGGCGAAATCGTGGAGAACTCGCGCGCCAACGTTCCCGAGGACCTGGCCCCGGATGAGCTGACGGCCGCGAAGGCCATCGAGCTCATGGAAACCGCTGCGCCGGAAGAACGCGTCCTGGGCGACGACCCGCACACCGGGCACAGCGTCGTCGCCAAGAACGGCCGCTACGGCGCCTACGTCACCGAAGTCATCCCCGAGATGACCGAGGAACAGCTGGCCAACCAGCCCGTTGAGTACTACAAGAACGGCAAGCCGAAGCCGCCGAAAAAGCCCGTCAAGGCCAAGCCGCGCACCGGTTCGCTGTTCGCGTCCATGACCGTGGAATCCGTCACCCTGGACGAAGCGCTGCAGCTCATGAGCCTGCCCCGCGCCCTGGGCGAGGACGCCGAAGGCAACCTCATCACCGTGCAGAACGGCCGCTTCGGCCCGTACCTGAAGAAGGGTACGGACTCGCGCTCCATCGGCACCGAAGAGGAAATCTTCACCATCACGCTGGAGCAGGCGCTGGAGATATACTCCCAGCCAAAGCAGCGCGGCGCCCGTGCCGCGGTGGCACCCCTGGCCGAGTTCGGACCGGACCCCGTTTCCGAGAAGAACATCGTGGTCAAGGAAGGCCGCTTCGGCCCGTACATCACCGACGGCATCACCAACATCACCGTCCCGCGGTCCACGTCCCTGGAGGAACTGACCCGGGAGCAGGCCGTTGAACTCCTCGCCGAGAAACGGGCCAAGGGTCCTGTTAAGCGCACCACAACGGCCCGCAAGGCCCCGGCCAAAAAGAAGGCCCCGGCCAAGAAGTAACACAGGACCGGGATGGCAGAAATCCTCGGCGTGCTCGCTCGTTCCTCGCTTAGACGCACGCTGCCGGATTCCTCCCATCCCGGTCCGCATGTCATCCTCGGAATTGCGGTGCTGGGCACAAACGTGGTCGAGTAGATACATGACTGAACAGCCCGGCACAGCCGATCTCACGCCGCTCAACGAACTCGAAGAGAAGCTCGCCCTGGGCGGCCAGCCCGAGGGCAGCCCGGTGGACGTCATCCTGTCCTTCCTCAACAGCGAGGTCTACGTCATCAGCACCGACGGCATCGAAGGGGAAGATTCCCAGGTGGAGCCGCTGGTATTGGCGAACGCCGACGGCGAGCCCGTCCTTGCGGTGTTTTCGCACCCCAGCCGCGTTGACGAGCAGTACCTCGAGGCGGCCCCGAACGTCCTGGGGACCCAGGGTGCAGCCATCATCGCCAACATTGGCGGGGAATTGGGCATGGTGATCAACCCCGGAGCCGCCTACGGTTTCGAGATCAACCCGGAGGGCGTCGCCAACATCAAGCGTGACTTCAAGCGCGCGGATGAGCTTCCGGACGGCGCACCCGAGGACCCTTCCGCAAACTGACTTCTTTGTGCAGGTTGTGAATGAGGGCCCGGGCGGGGGAATAATGGCAGGATGCGGCTAGGCGTCCTCGATATCGGGTCAAACACTGTCCACCTTCTCCTGGTGGATGCCCACCCTGGCGCGCGTCCGGTGCCTTTCGCGTCGCACAAACGGCCCTTATCCCTGGTCCAATACCTGGATGCCGACGGCAACATCACGGGCGAAGGGCAGCACGAGCTGACCGAGTTCGTCCTTGAAGCCTGGGAGTTTGCGGCCAGGCACAAGGCGGACGACCTGCTGGCTTTCTGTACGTCGGCCATCCGCGAAGCCACCAACGGCCCTGCCGTGCTGGCCAGGGTCAAGCACGAAACCACTGTCACCCTGCAGGAACTGACCGGCAGCGAAGAAGCTTCCATGACCTTCTTCGCCGTCCGCCGCTGGTACGGCTGGGGTGCGGGACCCGTCCTGAACCTGGACATCGGCGGCGGCTCCTTCGAAATGGCCTTCGGCCAGGACGAACTGCCCGAAGTGGCCACGTCGGTGCCCCTGGGCGCCAGCCGCCTGACCCGCGACTGGATGGCTGAGGACCCGCCCTCCGCCAAGAGCGTCAAGGAACTGCGCCGGTACATCCGGGCCACGCTGACCCCCGCGGTGAGGCAGTTCGACGGCCTGGGCCGCGCCAACGTTGTGGCCGGAACCTCCAAGACCTTCCGGTCGCTGGCCAGGGTGGCCGGGGCAGCCCCAAGCGCAGCAGGCCCCTACGTGAAGCGCACACTTAACGCCACGGACCTGGGCGTGTGGGCGCAGCGCATTTCAGCCATGAAGTCCGAGGACCGGCTCTTTCTGCCGGGCGTGTCCGAGGCCCGCGCACACCAGCTCCTGGCCGGGGCGCTGGTGGCCGAGGCCGCCCTGGAAATGTTCAAGTTCAAGAAGATCAGGATCTGCCCGTGGGCGTTGCGTGAAGGACTCATCCTGCGCCGGCTCGATCAGCTGGTCTTCGCAGGTCCGCTGGATCCGGCACCGCATATCGTGGAGCCCGCCCCCGCACGGTAGGCGATCGAGGCGTCGCCCGCCTGAGGCCCACCCGCCTGAGACCCGCCTGAAAGAAGCGTTAACGCGAAAGCGCCGGCGTCCGCAGCAGGAAAATGGGGGAAAACCTGCTGCAGACCACCGGCGCCTCGGGCAAACATCCCCATGCTTGCCGCATCACTCGCACCCTCAATGAGGTAATAACTACGTTAGGCGGCGAAGTTGTGTGCAAGCTGCAGCCAACATGGGAGTCCGCTGTGAATCGGTTTCGGCGGGTTCCCGCTTTTTCCGATTCGTTCCATTTCTGCAGCCGCCCACCCGAACTGCAATGATGGAACCATGAGCAACCGAATCGCCTTCCTGGGCTGTGGATCCATGAACGAAGCCATCCTCTCCGGCCTTCTGTCCGCCGGGACCGACCCCGCCGACGTCATAGCCACAGTCAGGCGTGCGGAACGCGCCGAGGAGCTGGCTCTGCGCCACCACGGCATCACTGCCATCGCAGGCGACGAGGAACCGGACAACAACAGGCAGGCGGCCAAGGGGTCCGCCGTCGTGATTCTTGGCGTGAAACCGGTGGGCATCACCGACCTGGCGCGGGAGATCAGCGGCTCCCTGTCCCCGAATTCCATCGTTGTCAGCGTGGCGGCAGCCGTATCGCTGGCGCAACTGGAAGCTGCGCTGCCTCCCGGACAGCCGGTGATCCGCGCCATGCCGAACACCCCTGCCAAGCTGGGGCGCGGCGTCGTGTCCGTCTCACCCGGAACCAACTGCACGCCGGAACAGCTCCAGACCGTCAAGGACATCCTTCGGGCCACTGGCACCGTGGTGGAGGTGCGCGAGGATCAGGTGGATGCGTTGTCGGCCATCAGCGGCTCGGGTCCCGCCTACGCGTTCTATCTGGCCGAGGCCATGGCAGCTGCCGGCGTCGAGCTGGGCCTGGCTCCCGAACTGTCGCTGCTCCTGGCCCGGGAGACAGTCGCGGGCGCGGGCTTTATGCTCGCCGAGCCGGGCGCCGATCCCTCGGCCCTGCGCAAGGGAGTGACCAGCCCCAACGGCACCACCGAACGGGCCATCGCCACCTTCGACGACCGTGGCATTCCGGCCATCATCGCCGCCGGCGCCCGTGCAGCAGCAGACCGCTCGGCGGAGATCACGAGGCAACTGGGCTAGAACTTCTGGTGGAGCGAGATCCAGGGCCCGCCGGGGTTTCGTCCCCACCCGCACCCTAGCCTCGCAAGCTCGGCCAGGGAACCCTGCGGTCGTGGCCCCAAGCTCAACCACCGGAACGCTATGGCCGGGCGGCGAAGCGTTCCAGCAGGTCCACGTGCCCGGACACGATCAGCATGTCGCGGGCGGACACCTTGGTTTCCGGGCGGGCGTAGGTGAAGTCCTCGCCGGGCGACTTCACGCCCACGATCGTCACGCCGTACTTGGAACGCACCTTGGACTCATCCAGTGTGAAGCCCACCGTCTCGCGCGGCGGATACATTTTCACGATGGCGAAGTCGTCGTCGAACTCGATGAAGTCCAGCATGCGGCCGGAAACCAGGTGCGCGGCGCGGACGCCGGCGTCGGCCTCAGGGTAGATCACGTGGTTGGCGCCGATCCGGGTGAGGATCTTGCCGTGGGAGGGCGTGATGGCCTTGACCCAGAGGTGCTCGATGCCGAGGTCCACCAGGTTCACGGTGATCAGCACGGAGGACTCGATCGAGGTGCCCACGCCACAAACGGCGGAGCTGAACTCTTGGGCGCCGAGCTGGCGCAGCGCATCAATGTTGGTGGCGTCCGCCTCCACGACGTGGGTGAGGAGCGGCGCCCACTTCTGGACCAGGGACCGGTCGCGCTCGATCGCCAGCACCTCGCGGCCCTGTTTCACGAGCTGCTCGGCGGTGGACGAGCCGAAGCGGCCCAGCCCGATCACCAGCACCGGGGCGTTGTGGGCGGGGCGGTTGGGGGCGCCTGAGGAATTAGCCAATGATGGGCCTCTCTTCCGGGTAGTGGAACAGCTGGCTGCGTTGGCGCAGTGCCAGTGCAGCAGCAAGGGTGACGGTGCCGACGCGGCCCGCGAACATCAGGGCTGTGAGGACATAAACGCCCGACGGCGGCAGTTCAGCGCTGAGGTTTGTGCTCAGTCCGACGGTGGCAAAGGCTGAAATGGTCTCGAACAGTACGCGGTCCAGGGAAGCGCCGCTGATCTGCAGGAGCACGAAGGCGCAGACGGAGACAAGCGTGGCACCTGCGACAATCACGGAGATGGCCACCCGCATGGTGCCCTCCGGGATGGTCCGGCCGTAGACCTTGACGTCGGTGTCGCCCCGGGCTTCCGCCACGATGGCCAGGAACATCACGGCGATGGTGGTGACCTTGATGCCGCCCGCCGTCGACGCCGAGCCGCCGCCCGCGAACATGAGGGCGTCCGTCAGCAGCATGGTGGTGGATTCCATATGGTTCTGGTCCACAAGGTTGAAGCCGCCGGACCTGGTCATGACGGAGGCAAACAGGGAATGGGTGATCTTGTCGCCAAGATCCATGGGCCCAATGGTCCGGGCGTTGTCCCACTCCATCAGCGCCCACAGCACCGTCCCAGCCGCCAACAGGATGAAGGACACCTGGATGGTCAGCTTGGTGTGGAGGTTCCACTTCTTCCAGTTGAGCCCGTTCTGCTGCAGGACCATCACCACGGGAAAACCCAGGCTGCCCAGGAACACGCCCAGCATCAGGGGAACCAGGATCCACAGGTCCGTCTCGTAGGGCACAATGCCGTCCGAATGCGGCGTGAAGCCGGCATTGTTGAAGGCCGAGATCGAGTAAAAGATGCCGTGCCATACCGACTGCCAGAAGCCTTCGCCCAGCGTCATAAAGCGGGGAATCAGCGCCAGCGCCAGGACGGCCTCGATCACCACGGAAGTGGTGATGACGATCCGCAGCAGCGTACCCACTTCACCCAGCCGGCCAGCGTTCATGGCTTCCTGGGCGATCAGCTTGCCGCGCACACCGAGCTTCTTGCTCACCATGAGGGCCAGCAGCGACGCGAGCGTCAGGGTTCCCAAGCCGCCCACAAAGACACCAACCAGGATGACCAGCTGGCCGAAGAAGGACCAGTGCACCGCCGTCGAAACCACTGTCAGGCCCGTGACACACACGGCGGAAACTGCGGTGAACATTGCCTGGTGCAGCGGCGTGGTTGCGCCCGTGGCGGAGGAAACGGGGAGCGAGAGGAGGAAAGTGAACACCAGGCAGACCGCGCCGAACGCCGTCAGGGCAAGCCGGGCAGGCGAAGTATTGGCGATGTCGTCAATAAAGTCGCGCAGCCTGGTGAAAATCCAGAGCCCTTCGCGCTCCGGTGCGGCGGGGTGCCAGCTGGCCGGGATCCGGGGCCTCGACTGGCGTTCCGTCATGGGTGGCTTTTCCTCGGTAGAAACTGTTTCCTCCAGTAGTAAACCATTATTGCGCCCGTAATGACCGGGCTGGCGCAGTGGCGCCCTCCGGTAGCCTGTCATTGATGACATTCCTGCCCGGTCTCAGCCAGCCCGCGCCGCCAACGATGGTGGTGTGGAATTCGGCCATGACAGCCTACAATTTTGGCCCGGGCCACCCCATGGCTCCGGCACGGCTGGACCTGACGGCCCGGCTTTCCCGCAGCCTCGGCCTGCTGGACCTTGCGCATGTGTCCGTGGAGGCTCCCGAGGTTGCCTCCGATGCCGAGCTGGAAACCGTGCACTCGCCTGAGTTTGTGGCTGCGGTACGCCGGGTCAGCGACGACCCCACCTGCCCGGATGAAGCCCGCGGACTGGGCACCGACGACGATCCGGCCTTCGCCGGTATGCACGAGGCCGCCGCGAGGCTGGCGGGCGGATCGCTGGTCGCCGCGTCCGCCATCCTGGACGGATCCGCGCTGCACGCCGTGAACTTCGGCGGCGGCCTGCACCACGCGGCCCGCGACCGCGCCAGCGGCTTCTGCATCTACAACGACTCCGCGCTGGCGGTCCAGAGACTGCTCGACGGCGGCATCCGCCGTGTGGCGTACATCGACGTCGACGCGCACCACGGCGACGGGACGGAAAGTATCTTCTGGGACGACCCCCGGGTCCTGACCATTTCCCTCCATGAAAGCGGACTCACGCTTTTCCCCGGGACCGGCTTCGCGAACGAGATCGGCGGTCCGCAGGCTGAGGGAACTGCGGTCAATGTTGCCCTGCCTTCGGGCACCGGCGATGCCGGCTGGCTGCGTGCCTTCCACGCAGTGGTACCGCAGCTCGTGGGCGCGTTCCAGCCCGAAGTCATCGTCAGCCAGCACGGCTGCGACTCGCACCGCCGTGATCCGCTGGCCCATCTGAACATCAGTGTGGACGGCCAGCGTGAGGCGTCCACCGCCGTCGGGAATCTCGCGGCCCGGCACTGCGAGGGGCGCTGGATCGCCACTGGCGGCGGGGGGTACAGCGTCACCGACGTTGTGCCGCGCTCCTGGAGCCACCTGATCGCCATCGCCGCCGGGCGCCCCGTTCCGCTCCGGACCGCGGTGCCGGAGGATTGGCGCACATACGTTGCGGACAAGTTCGGGATGGACGCCCCGGGCCTGATGGGCGACGACGTGGAGCTCTGGTGGCGGTCCTGGGAAGTGGGGTTCGACCCCAACGACGCCGTGGACCGCACCGTTATGGCCACCCGGAAAGCCGTTTTCCCGCTGCACGGCCTTGATCCCTGGTTCGACTGATCCCGGGCCGTCCGGCGCGGAAGACGCGGGGCGGTCAGTGGGCGAAATAGTTGATGCCTGGCGGCGTATATGTCGCTAGGGTGGGAGGCATGGTGACAGACGACGTATTTGCCGTCATTGCGGAAGCAACCCGGCGCGACATTTTGGTATCCCTGCGCGCCGGGGACAAGGCAGTGGGCGAGCTGGTGGAGGAACTCTCCGCGAGCCAGCCCACCATTTCCAAGCACCTGAAAGTCCTCCGCGAGGCGCAGCTGGTCAGCATGCGGGCGCAGGGCCAGAAGCGCTACTACGCGCTGAACCCCAAACCGCTTGAGGGGATCGTCAGCTGGCTGGAGACGTTCGACGTCGGCCCGGCAGCCGCCGCTGCCAATTCACCTCGCGCTGCCGGGGAGGCTGACCCCGAGGGAGCCGTGGCTACCCCGCTGCCGGACAACGAAGCTGTCGCCGCCGTCCTCGAGCGCCCGGGCGCCGAACTGAGCCCCGCCGTCGTGATTCCCGGCGGCACCGTAGCCCCGCTCAGCGACGGCACCGTGCCGCAGCAGATCGGCCGCACCGTGGGCCGCGCCGCCACGAAGGCCGCGGACCTGCTGGCCAACCTCCCAAACCTCCCCAAGTTCGGCCGCAAGAAGTAGCCCTTAACCCAACTGACTCGCAGTTAACGCTGCGAAAACGCGTTTTGGGTGCGTTAAATGCGAGTCAGTTGGGTTGGTGGGGTGGAAGTCGGGCGGGGGCTACTTGTTCAGCAGGCGCACGTGGTCCGGGGTCAGTTCGGAGATCTTGCTGACGCCCAGCAGCGCCATGGTGCGGGCCATGTCCTTTTCGAGGATCTGTAGCGTTCGGTCCACGCCCGCCCGGCCGCCGGCCATCAGGCCGTACAGGTACGCGCGGCCGATCAGCGTGAAGTCGGCGCCCAGTGCCAGGGCCGCGATGATGTCCGCGCCGCTCATGATGCCGGTGTCCAGCATGATGGCCGCGTCCGAGTTGTCCTTGGTGAAGGCTTCCTTGACGCCCGGCAGCAGGTGGAACGGGATGGGAGCGCGGTCCAGCTGGCGGCCGCCGTGGTTGGAGAGCACCACGCCGTCGGCGCCATGGTCCACCACCTTGCGGGCGTCCTCCACGGTCTGGATGCCCTTGACCACGAGCTTGCCCTTCCAGGTCTCGCGCAGCCAGTCCAGGTCCTCGAACGTCAGGGAGGGGTCGAACATCGAGTTGATGAGGTCGGCCACCGTGCCGGTGTAGCGGGAGAGCGAGGCGAAGGTCAGCGGCTCGTGCGTGAGGAAGTTGAACCACCACGCCGGGCGGTAGGACGCGTCCAGGACGGTCTTGACCGTCAGTGCCGGCGGGATGGTCATGCCGTTGCGGACGTCGCGGAGGCGGGCGCCGGCGACGGCGGTGTCCACCGTGACCATCAGGGTATCGTTGCCGGCCTTGGCGGCGCGCTCGATGAGTTCCAGCGAGCGGTCGCGGTCCGTCCACAGGTACAGCTGGAACCAGTTGCGGCCGTTCGGGGCGGCGGCGGCCACATCCTCGATGGAGGCGGTGCCCATGGTGGAAAGGGTGTACGGAATGCCGGCGGCTTCGGCTGCCTGCGAGCCGGCGTATTCGCCCTCGGACTGCATCATGCGGGTGAAGCCGGTGGGGGCGATGCCCACGGGAAGCCGGGATGGCTTGCCCAGGATGTCGGTGCTGAGGTCGATGCTGGAGACGTTGCGCAAGATGCCGGGCCGGAACTCGATGTCCAGGAAGGCTTCGCGGGCGCGGCGCAGGGTGATCTCGCCCTCGGCGGCGCCGTCGGTGTAGTCGAACGGGGCCTGCGGGGTCCGTCGCTTTGCCATGTCCCGCAGGTCCCAGATGGTGCTGGCACGCTTCAGCCGGGCTTCCTTGCTGAACTCGGGCTTCTTGAACTGCATCAGCGGGGCCAGGTCCGAGTACTTGGGGATGCGGCGCTTGAGAGCGGCCGGCACCGCTGAAGCGGCCGGCCTCGGCGCCGTGGCGGTAGGGACCGGGATCTCCATGGCGTCCGCGGCCGGGGTGACCTCGGGGTTGTTCGACTGGATGGTGTGGGTCATGGCTGCCTCCGTTGGTTGGCCTGGCACAGGGGGTTCGGGCTGTGGTCTAACCACACTCTAGGCCATGTGGTCCAACCACATCAACTACCATGGCGATATGCGTACGCACCAACTTGTCCTGACGTGGATCGAAAAGCAGCTCTCCGACGGACAGCTCAGCGTGGGCGGACGCCTGCCCGCGGAGCGGACACTCGCCGAGCAGCTAAGCGTGTCACGAACCTCGGTGCGTGAAGCCATCCGGATCCTGGAGGCTATGGGGGTGGTCCGGGCCGGCGTGGGTTCCGGCCCGGAAGCGGGGACGGTGGTGATTTCGGACCCGACGGCCGCGCTCGGCTCGGCGCTGCGGCTCCACGTGGCCACGCAGCATCTGCCCGT
The DNA here is from genome assembly GCF_057840185.1 of Pseudarthrobacter sp. KH_020_B. Lineage (NCBI taxonomy): Bacteria > Bacillati > Actinomycetota > Actinomycetes > Micrococcales > Micrococcaceae > Pseudarthrobacter > Pseudarthrobacter sp. KH_020_B. Next base: position 3,895,025 of record NZ_CM174506.1, on the reverse strand, counting down.
GTCCGACATCGTGGAAACGCGCATCCTGCTGGAGACCTGGGCGGCTGCCCGGGCAAGGCCTGACGCTCCGGAGCTGGACCTGGCCGCCACGCTCCTGGGCGAGATGGACGCCGTCGAGCGCGTTGCCCGGACGGCGGACGACTTCCTGGCGCTCGACATCCGCTTCCATCTTGCCCTCGCGGACGCTGCCGGCAATGCCGTGGTCAGCGCCATGATGGGCTCGCTGCGCGAATCAATCCAGGGGTACACCGCCCGGTTTACGGCCAATCTCCCGGACTGGGAGGCCACGGCGTGGCGCCTGCAGGCGGAGCACCGTGACATTCTGGCCGCAATCAGGAACGACGACGGCGCGCGCGCGGCCATGCTGGTGACTGCCCACATCGAGGGGTACTACCGCGAAGCCGGGGTTGGGCGCCCGGCCGCCGAGGCCGGGCCCCAGTAGACGAGTTTTTGTCCAGATATCGTGAGTTGGAGGGCGATTAAGTCGCATTATCTGGACAAAAACTCGGGGGATGGGGCGGCTCAGCCGTGGGCCGCAGTACGCGGCGCCTTGGCGGGGCCGCTGCTGGCCCTGATTTCCAGGCGCGGCTGGTACCGGCTGCCCGGGGCGTCGTGGTCTTCCTTGCGGATGAGTGCCCGCAGTTCGCGCCAGGCCTGGCCGCCGAGTTCGGTAATGGGGACCGCCGCGGTGGTCAGGGTGGGTGTGGTGTAGCGGGCGAACGGGATGTCGTCGAAGCCGGTGACGGAAATGTCGCCCGGAACGTCCACGCCGCGTTCGTGCAGTCCGCTCATCAGGCCCATGGCCACGAGGTCGTTGAAGGCCAGGATGCCGGTGGCGCCGCAGGCCAGGACCGAGTCCACTGCCCCGTGGCCGGTGTCGAAGTCCGAGCCGCCGTCGAGCATGGTGACGTTCACCTGGGGGTGCCGGGCCTTGAACGCCTCCAGGCCCTCGAGCCGGAGGCCGTTGGAGGCGCTGCCGGCCGGACCGGACAGGAAGGCCAGGCGCGTATGGCCGAGGCCCACCAGGTGCTCGGCGAGGTCCTGGACCCCCTGCCCGTAGTCCACCACGAGGCTGGGAATCCCGGCAGCCGCCGTCGTCCGGTTGATCAGGACCAGCGGGTGCAGCGACGGCGCGATTTCCTCGAGCTCGGCATCGCTCATGCGCGGGGCGCAGAGCACCAGGCCGTCGCAACGCCGGCGTGCCTCGCCGGCCAGGATGGCTTCCTCGCTGGAGACTTCGAAGGAATCGGCGATCAGGACGCGGTAGCCGTCCTCCGCAGCGGCCCGGCTCAGGCCGCGCAGGATCGCCTGGAACGTGGGGTTGGCGAGGTCCGGCACCACAATGCCGATGGTGTCCGTCTTGCCCAGCGCGAGGCTGCGCCCCACGGGATTGGGCTGGTATTTAAGCTCGACGGCGGCCGCCCGCACCCGTGCCGCGATGTCCGGGTCCACGGTGAAGTTGCCGTTCATGACGCGCGAAACAGTGGCGTGCGAAACCCCTGCCTTCACGGCAACGTCCGCAATGCCGATCCTGCCGGTTGCCGATTTCCTGGCCATGGCCCTGCCTTTCTAAAGTCCCGGTCCCCGTTACCGGCGCCCGTGGGACAGCATATAACGCTCTCGGAAACCGGTTTCCATCTGTTCGGCGCGCCGGATGACGGCTGTGCCGCCGCCGAAACGAACCCCTCAGCCAGAAAACGCTTTCTCTTAGAGAGGATAAGGGTTGACGGGACCGCGCGTCTATTGATAGAAATCATGTAGCGGCACTGAGAAAACGCTTTCTCGCTTGCCGGCACCACCGCCCAGCGCACCACCAGCGGCCGCAGCACGGCCGAGTATTGAAGCCTTCGAAAGGGACCCTCATGGTCAACACAGCCGAATCGAGTTCTGCTACCGCTGCCTCCACTTCAGCACCGGAGCCAGGCACGCGTACCAAGGCCCGCATCGCCCTCATCGGCACCGGTGGCCGCTCCGAGATGTACATCCGGGCCATCTTCGGCAAGCACGCTGATACTGCGGAGCTGGTGGCTTTCTCCGACGTCAACCCCGGCCGTGTGGAGTTCTACCAGAAGCTCATCCAGGAACTCGGTGCGCCCGGACCCGTCGCGTCCTTTGTCCCCGCCGGCCTCACCGCCTTCATCCAGGCCAATAACATCGACCGCGTTGTGGTGACCACGCCGGACTACACCCACGCGGACTACATCGTGGAGGCACTCGAGGCGGGGGCCGACGTCGTCGTCGAAAAACCCCTCACCATCGACGCCGAAGGCTGCCGCCGCATCACCAAGGCCGTGGCAGAAACCGGCCGCAACGTGGTGGTCACCTTCAACTACCGCTACTCGCCGCGCAACAGCGCCCTGAAGGAAATCATCCAGAGCGGCGTGATTGGCAAGGTCACCTCCATCGACTTCAGCTGGGTCCTGGACACCGTCCACGGCGCCGACTACTTCCGCCGCTGGCACCGCGAAAAGAAGAACTCCGGCGGCCTGCTGATCCACAAGGCATCCCACCACTTCGACCTGGTCAACTGGTGGATCAACGACGTCCCGGAGCGCGTGTTCGCCTCCGGCGGCCTCAAGTTCTACGGCGACGAGAACGCCGCCGAGCGCGGCCTGGGTCCCCGCCCGGAACGTGGAACGCCCGACGCCGGCACTCCCGCCGCCGTCGAAAAGGATCCGTTCGCGCTGGACCTGCGGGAGGATGAGCGCCTGAAGGCCCTGTTCCTGGACAACGAGCACTACGACGGCTACCGCCGCGACCAGGACGTCTTCACCGGCGGCATCACCATCGAGGACAACCTGGCACTCGTGGTGGAGTACCAGGGCGGCCCGCGCCTGAGCTACTCCCTGAACGCCCACAGCCCGTGGGAGGGCTACCGCGTGGCCGTCAACGGCACCGAGGGCCGGGCCGAACTCGAAGTGGTGGAACGCGCCGCCGTCCTCAACAGCACGGACAAAAAGACCGTGGTGGACCCCAGTGCCACCCCCATCGAGGAGGAGGACGGCGTCCGCCGCAACGGCGAACGCCTCGTTGTCCAGCGCCACTGGGAAGCAGCCTACGAGGTTCCCATCGTCAACGGCGCGGGAGGCCACGGAGGTGGCGACGACCTGCTCCTCTCCGACCTCTTCAACGGTCCCGGCGAGGATCCGCTGGGCCGGCCGTCCGGCTACCTCGACGGCCTCCGCTCCGTGTCCGTGGGCATCGCCGGCAACCTGTCGCTGGAGTCCTCCCTTCCCGTCCGCATCGAGGATCTCCACCTCGGCGTAGACCTTCGCCGCGGCGCCTAGTCCGCCGCCCGAATTCCCAAAGGAACCAACATGAGCAGGATCTTTGTCACCGGCGGCTCCGGCCGGCTGGGACGCAGCGTGGTGGCGGGGCTCGCGGAAGCGGGCCACGAGGTCATCTCCGTGGACCGCGACGCCATCCCGGCGGACCAGCTGCCGGCCGGTGTTGTGCAGGTAACCGGCGACCTTCTGGCCCCGGGCGAGGCGTTGCGCCTCCTCCGGGAAACCAGGCCCGACGCCGTCATCCACCTCGCCGCGATCGCCGTTCCGTTCAGCGCGCCGGAGGACGTCATCTTCGCCACCAACACCCGCCTTGCCTACGCTGTCATCAGCACGGCCACGGAGCTGGGGATCGGCAAGATCGTCACCGCGAGCAGCCCCACGGTGCTGGGCTACGGGTCGCCGGCCGGTTGGCTGCCGGACAGCTTCCCGCTGGATGAGCGCACCACACCGAAGCCCTGGAACGCCTACGCGCTGTCCAAGCTGATTGCCGAGCAGACCGTCCAGATGTTCGCCGCGGCGCAGGGTCCGAAGATCCGGTACGCCGCCTTCCGCCCGTGCTACGTCATCTCACCGGAGGAATGGGAAGGCGCGCCCACGCAGCAGGGCCACACCCTGGCCGAACGGCTGGCCGATCCCGCCCTGTCCGCGCCGGCGCTGTTCAACTACGTGGACGCCCGCGATGTGGCCGACTTCCTGGAGGTGCTCCTGCAGAAGATGGACACCATCCCGAACGGGGAAACCTTCTTTGTGGGGGCGGCGGATGCCCTGGCCATCGCTCCCGTGGCTGAGCTGATGCCCCGCTTCCTGCCCGGAAGCGAGGCCCTGGCCGCCGGCCTCACCGGGACCAGCCCCACGTTCTCCATCGACAAGGCCCGTGAACTGCTGGGCTGGGAACCCAAGCGCAGCTGGCGGACCGAACTGAAGACAAACCCCAACCTCATCGACGAGACATCCGCCGCGCTGGTCACAGCCGGAGCCGGATCCAAGGAGACCTCATGAAATTCGACGGCGTTCTGTTCTTTCCCGTCACCCCGTTCACGCCGGAAGGCACCGTTGATGTGGAGCTCCTCAAGGAGCACATCGGCTCGCGGCTTCCGTTCGGACCCGGCGGCGTGTTTCCCGCCTGCGGCACCGGTGAGTTCCATGCCCTGAGCATCGACGAGGTGCGCACCGTGGTGACCGCCGCCGTCGAGGTTGTAGTCGGCAAGGTGCCGGTGGTCGCCGGAGCCGGCGGGCCGCTGGGGCACGCCCTTGCTGCCGCTCGGGCTGCCGAGGAAGCCGGCGCCGATGCGCTGCTGGTCCTCCCGCCGTACCTGGTCACCGGACCCACCGACGGCCTGGTGGCGTATATCGAGGCAGTGGCGGACGCCAGCAGCCTCCCGGTGATCGTGTACCACCGCGGCAACGCCAGGTTCACTGCCGCCTCCATGGTCAGGCTTGCCGCCAACCCCAAGGTGATCGGCTTCAAGGACGGCCTGGGCGATGTTGGCCTGGCCCAGGAGATTGTGTCCGCGGTCCGCGCCACGGGACGGACGGACTTCGCGTTCTTCAACGGGCTCCTGACCGCCGAACTGACCCAGGGCGCCTACCGGGGCCTGGGTATTCCGCTGTACTCTTCGGCGGCGTTCGCCATGGCACCGGAGATCGCCACGGCGTACTACGACGCGTACATTTCCGGTGACGAGGACCGCCGCAACGCCCTGCTGGAGGGTTTCTACGCTCCGCTGGTGCGGCTCCGGGACCAGACCCGCGGCTTCGGTGTCTCGCTGGTCAAGGCAGGCCTGCGGCTGGGCGGACTTCCTGTTGGTCCGGTCCGGCCGCCGCTGGTGGACCCCACCGAGGACCAGCTCGTCCAGCTGAAGTCCATCCTGGCCAAGGGCTACGAGCTGGCTGGCCGCTGATGAGTGCGCCCGCGCTCGATTCCGTCCGGACCGTACCGCTTATCACCGGTCTGTCCACCCGGCTCCTAACCGTCCCGCTGCGTCGCAGCTGGGGAGTGGAAGCCCCGGAAAACCACGTGATCGTCACGGAGATCCAGACGGACGACGGCGGCGCGGGGCACGGTTTTTCGTGGACACCCACCATCGGCCCGCAGGCCGTCAAAGCGCTCCTCGACCACGACATCGCCCCCTTCGTGACAGGGCTGCCCGCCCATCCCGAGACGGTCTGGGACGCGTTGTGGAAGCGGCTGCATGAGGCCGGCGGCGGGGGACTGACCACCATCGCGATGGCCGGCGTCGACCTTGCCCTCTGGGACCTCCAGGCACGCCGCGCCGATAGTTCAGTGACGGGCCTGCTGGGCCAGCGGCAGCAGTCTGCCGAAGTGTACGGCTCCGGGGTGAACCTCCACTACACGCTGGAGGAGCTGGTGGCCCAGGCCGAGCGCTGGATTGCCGCGGGTCACCGGGCGGTCAAGATCAAGGTGGGCAAGCCCGATATCCGCGAGGACGCCGAGCGCGTGGCGGCGGTCCGGTCCGTCCTCGGCCCGGACCGCAAGCTGATGATCGACGCCAACCAGCGGTGGGACCTGCCCACCACCTTCAAAGCCTTGGACGTCCTCGCGGAATACGGCCTGGAATGGCTCGAGGAGCCCATCCGGGCGGACGACCTCTGGGCCTACCGCAGGCTGCGGAAGCATTCGCCCGTGCCCATCGCCCTGGGCGAAAACCTGCACACGATCTACCGTTTCCGCGATTTTATTGAGGCGGAGGCGGTGGACATCATCCAGCCGAACATCATCCGGGTAGGCGGCATCACGCCGTTCCGGCGGATCGTGGAGCTGGCCCGGACCAACAGCATCCGCGTGATGCCGCACCTGCTGCCGGAACTGTCCGGGCAGCTGGCCCTTACCCTGGCGGAGCCCACCCTGGTGGAGGACGTGGAGGACGCGTCCTTCGAACAGCTGGGCATCCTGGCGGGGCCGTCGCCGGTCCGCTTCAGCAACAGCCGCGTGACGCTCACGGACCAGCCGGGACTGGGTTTCCGGTTCACGGACAGCCCGCAGGGCTGACCTGCACAGCGTGATGACCGCAGACACGACAACTCCCGACGAAATACAGGTGCCCCAGTGACAACTGCAACCCTTTCACTTTCCGAGCTCACGGCTGCCGCCACTAGGGCGGCCTCCATCGCCGCGGCCGCGTCGGACGCCGAACGCGCAGGCTGGCTCAACGCCGTCGCCGACGCGTTGGACGCCAACGTGGCCGAACTGGTGGAGATCGCCGACTCGGAGACCAGCCTCGGCACCGTCCGGCTGACCGGCGAGGTGGCGCGTACCTCAGGGCAGCTTCGCCTGTTCGCCCGGGTGGTCACCGAGGGTTCCTACCTCGAAGCGATCATCGACCACGCGGAGCCTTCGGCCACCCCGCCGAAGCCGGACCTGCGCCGCCTGCTGCGGCCCATCGGCCCGGTGGCCGTCTTCTCGGCCTCCAACTTCCCATTCGCGTTTTCGGTGGCCGGCGGCGACACCGCGTCGGCCCTGGCTGTGGGCTCCTCGGTGATCGTCAAGGCCCACTCGGGCCACCTGAAGCTGTCCGAGCGGACGGCCGAAGTTGTCACTGAAGCCCTGCGTTCGGCGGGAGCGCCGGAGGGACTGTTCGCGCTCGTGGCAGGCCGCGAAGTAGGCACCGCGCTGGTGCAGGATCCCGCCATCAAGGCCGTGGGCTTCACCGGGTCCATCCCCGGCGGCCGGGCGCTGTTTGACCTCGCGGTTTCGCGGCCCGATCCCATCCCGTTCTACGGCGAGCTGGGCAGCCTCAACCCGGTGGTCATCACCGCGGCCGCGCTGGCCGAGCGTTCCGGCCAGCTCGCGGCGGGACTTGCAGCATCATTCACCATGGGCGCCGGCCAGTTCTGCACCAAGCCCGGCCTGGTCTTCATCCCGGCGGGCACTGGATTTGCCGCGCAGTTGGCTGACGCCAGCAAGGACAAGCCGACGGCGGCCATGCTCACCTCCCGGATCTCGGACGCATACCCTGAGGGCCTGCGCAGCGTGGCCTCGCTGCCCGACATGACCATCGTCAGCGGTACGGCGGACCAGGACGCAACGCTCGACGGTGCCGCGCCCGTGGTGTTCGCCACCTCCGCCGCCAATGTCCTGGAGCGGCCGGACGAGCTGCTGGAGGAGTGCTTCGGCCCCACCACCATGCTGATCGAATACTCGGACCAGGAAGAGCTCTCAGCGGTCCTGGCCAAGGTCCCCGGCAGCCTGACCGCCACGGTCCACGCCCAGCCGGGCGAGGACATCGGGGACCTCGTGGAGCAGCTATCCGGCCTTGCCGGGCGGGTACTGTTCGACGGCTGGCCCACCGGCGTCGCAGTGAACTGGGCGCAGCAGCACGGCGGCCCGTACCCGGCCACCACGTCCCTGTTCACCTCGGTGGGCGCGACGGCGGTCCGCCGCTTCCAGCGCCCGGTCGCCTACCAGGATGCTCCCGAAACGGTCCTGCACCCGGCACTGCGCGAAAGTAACCCGCTGGGCATCCCGCGCCGCGTGGACGGTGAGATGGTTCTTCCGTAACTGTTCGCGGGCCACTATAGGGGTGCAGCTCAACTGGGCACAACATCGCGGGTCAGTCCCTCGGGTATCCAAGCGACCAAGGCATCAATCATCGTCTGCAGCGGCGGAAAGTAGACCGAAGTCGACTTTTGCGACAGAAACCACCAAGCTGCCAAAAGAACGACGGGCAGGGTGAGCAACTCATTTTTAGGTGGTTTCAGCTTGCCAGGACCACTACGATTCCGAGGCCGCCCAAGGAAATCCCTGCGAAGGCGGTCCAGAGCACACCGGAGGTATCGGCGTCGAGAGTTTCCTGGGTGATCCCGTGTGAACTGGTACTGTAACGGCGGCGCTGGGTGAAATAGATTGCCGCTGCGGCGAAAGTGGACACCGCAAACAGCAGCAAGATGGGCAAGCCGTGGCGGGGCAGCCAGCGCAGGAAAATAGCACTGACCGTCACCAGCGCCATCATGGTCCGCCCCCAAGCCAACGTGGTCCTTTCGGGCTGAAGGCCGGAATCCCCGTGCGGTGCGGGGGACGGCACTTTTATGCGGACCACGACACTAACGCCAGAGGATAAGGACGAGGACGGCCACGGCCGCCAGTGCCCCTGCGCCCGCCAGCAGTGGCACGATGAGCGGCAGTGGGAGCGGAGTTTTGTTGCGCATGCTCCGTTCGACGCGGATCCAGCGCACCGCAGCGCCCGCGCTTAGCAGCATACCCAGGAGAAGGAGCAATGCCGCGAGGCTCTTACGGACCGGTTCTGGGAACAGGTCGGAGGTAAACGCCTCGATGGCAATACCGCCTGCCAGGAGCGCCAAGGAAGTCCTGATCCAAGCTAGAAAGGTACGTTCATTAGCCAGGGTGAATCGCGGGTCGGGCTCCGTTCCGCCGGGCAATAGCCGTTTGGCGATTTTCCCGCGTGACGGTGGCCCGGGCTCGCTCGGAGGATTTCGATTGCTTACCACGGGAAAAGTTTACCGTTGGCCCTGAGGCTGACCGTCCTCTGGTGGTCTTTGGACTCTTGCGGTCTGGCAGACCTTTCAAGTGCCACTTTTGTGGCGCGTAGGCATGCCAATGTCCATTCTCAAACGTTCCTTCCTGTGAAGTACCGCCACGAGTCCCCGGACCGGAGTGAGGCGTAGCGAAGTTGAGCCAGAATACCCCTAGGTTTATGCTCATCTGGCTTGCATTCCACGCCACTATTTCTTAGCCCGAATTTTTCATGAGGGCCGGGTTGGCCGCCAGGCAACGGCTTGATTCTCGGCTGGATTGATTTTGTGGTTTTGGGCGCGCTGGCTGGGCCGGTTGTCGCTGGGTGGGCGTCGGGTTCCACGTCTCCGATGGGTCGTGCTGGTGGTTGAAGGGGTGGCCGGGTGGTTCTCAGGCCAGGAGCCGGACCTGTTGTCGGAGACCGTTTTTCAACTCTGCAATGGCGGTCAGGAGCGTGGTGATTGTGCCGGTTTCCGGCCAATGGTCAGCGATGAGCAGCCGGGTCCGGCGTGCCCGGTGATGAGTTTCCCGGCGGTGGCGAAGAGCCGGTAGCGCCACCGTTTCATGTCCCATCCCCGGGCTGTGTGGCCGTTTGGCAGCGCGGCCAGTTGGAGCCAGGCGACCAGGTTCATGGCCAATGCGGCGATGTTGGCCCAGGCCTGGTTGGCGTGAAAGTCGAAGAACGGAGGGCAACTTACCGAGCCCGGTATTCTTCAGGGTTTTGATCCGGTTCTCACACCGTCCGCGGGCCCGGTGCCGGGCATCAAGGGTAGGCCCGTGCCAGGACGGTGAGTTGGTCAGGAACGCTGTCACCCGGTGTCCGTCTGCATCCAGCAGTGTCGCCTGCGCCCTGGGATGCAGCGGCTCAGCGCGCAGATACAGGTTTGTGCCAGGCGGGTAGTCGGTTTGCCCGAGGACGTCGGTGGCGTTACGACCCATGCGTTGGTGCGTTCGTCGCCGCTCTGGTCCAGTGCCGGCTGCCAGTACTGTTTGTCGTTGATCCATGCGACCATGCGGGTCTTCATCACCGGGACCGGGTAGGAAACACTGAACTGCACATTTAGCGATGAGAGGTAGTGCAGGAATTTCCGGGAAGCCCCGGCGCTGTCGGTGCGCACGAGGATTTTCTCGCCAATGAGCTTTCCCTCCTGGTTGTAGAAGTCATCGGGGAGTTGGGCGATGGCCTGGTTGAAGACCTTGATGTGGTCCTCTGCGCTGTTGGCCCCGGCATTACCCGGACGCAGGAGTGCCGCCAGGATCTCTCCGCCCCCGTTGCCCGTGCCGTAATCGACGCTGGCGATGAAGGGAGCGAACCCGTACCCGCCCTTGTAAGTTCCCACAGCTTTCTCCTTGTCACTATGGGAAGTCACGAGCCTGGCGTCCAGATCCACTATGAGCGGCTCCAGCGTGGTGGCTGTCAACGCCGGGTTCCGGTCCGCGGCGGCTTCCCACGCCCGTGAACGCAACTCCCGCGTCAACGTCGCGAAGCCGTAGCTGAAGAGATCCGGGTTGGTCACGGTCCGGTCGAAGAACCGCGAGATCGTCGCGTTCGAAGCAACGTTCCCGAAGACGCCGGCACCGGTCCGCAGGATTTCCAGATCGGAGACGTGTTCTCCGCCGCTGGCGAGCATAACCGCCAACGAGCCCAGGATCGTGCCGGGCCGATGGCGGGCCCCGGAGGGCACGAACTGTCCCAAACGATCCTTGCACAAGCCCCGGAATCCGAGCGCGTCAACAAGGGACGTCACCACATTCAGCCCGGCGTGGGAGACCAGTTGCTGCCCCGTCGTGGCGACAGGAAGGGCCGGGAAAACTCCGGTATTCTTGGACATCAGAAAGGTGCTTCTTTCAGCCGGTGAAACAGTGCGTCAACAACACTATTTCCCCAGCTCAGAAGCACCTTTCGTCGCTTAATCACACCGAACGAGTGCCACCCTCATGAAAACCCCGGGTTAGTTCCTGAGGTGCGCTTCGCTCCGCCGTGGGGATGGAAAATTTGGCCGGGTCACCTTGGCTCCGGTGGATCTCTGGTGCTTGCAGAGGCGCTGGGGACACACTTGATGTGTGTGTTTCGGTGGACCCCGATCCGTCTATGGTGCCGGTGAGCCTGTGGGTTAGTTTGGTGGTGGAGGGCACAGCTTTGTTGTCCGCGGGACCGTGGACTGTTGCCTTTGAGCACGAATGTCAGATTTGTTGTTTTATCCGCCCTCCCCGGAACGCATGCGCCTTGATTCCTGCCGGAATGACTGGGAAGGGTGATCCGCTATGGTTCAACGCCCGTGATGCCAGGAATGTCCCGGGCCGCAAGACCGATGTCTCTGACGCTGCCTGGCTGGCGGATCTGGGTGCCCACGGGCTGGTCCGTGCCTCGTTTGTTCCTCCGCCGCCGATCCGTGAACTGCGTGATCTCACCCTGGCCAGGACCGTCATCACCCGGGAACGGACCCGGGAGATCCAGCGGCTGGAGAAGCTCCTCGAGGACGCCTGCATCAAGCTCTCCTCGGTGGCCTCGGACATCACGGGGGTCTCTGGACGGCTGATGCTGAAGGCGCTGATCGAGGGGCAAGAGGACCCGGCGGTCCTTGCAGACCTGGCCCAGCGCAGGATGCGGTCAAAGATCCCGGAACTGACCGACGCGCTGACCGGAAGGTTCGGCAGCCATCACCGCTACATGGCGGAACTGTTTCTGCACCGGATCGATGCCCACACCGCCGATATCGAGGATCTGAGCGCCAGGATCGAGGCGGCGATCGAACCCTTTCGTCTCGCCCGGGAGCTCCTGATCAGTATCCCGGGATTCAGCACCACCGTCGCGGAGATCTTCATCGCTGAAACCGGCGCCGATATGACCGTGTTCGCCACGGCGGGCCAGCTGGCGTCCTGGGCCGGCACGTCCCCGGGATCCAATGAATCCGCCGGGCGGGTCAAGTCCACCAAGACACGCCCCGGCAACCGATACCTCAAAGGAGCCCTGGGCATCGCCGCGCTCTCGGCGTCACGCTCGAAGAACACCTACTTCTCCGCGAAGTACGGGCGCCTCGCCGCCCGGCGCGGACCGATGAAGGCACTCGTCGCGGTCGAACACGCCATGCTTACCGCAGCCTGGCACATGCTCACCACCGGCGAACTCTACAAAGACCCCGGCGCCGACTACTTCAGGCTGCAAGCACCTGCCAAAACCAAGGCCCGTGCGATCGGACAGCTCGAATCCCTGGGCTACCAAGTGACCCTCGAACCCCTCCGACAGACCGGATAACCCAGCTTCGCGACGGCGACCCCGCCAGATCCTCCAGCCAGCAGCACACGTCACCGCTATTTTCATGTCAGGCGCTGCGTGAGTTGATGGGATGATGCGGCCGTGTACATCTCCGAGGTTGATAATGGTCCCTTTCGGTCCAGGGGCCGGTGGCCAGGCCTCACTTTGCGGCCACACGGGGTGACGGCTCGCCGGCGGGGGAGGGGTTTCATTCCAGCTTGGCGTGGCGTAGGCACTGGTAGACGGTCTCCCTGCTGATGCCTAGTCACGGGCGAGGACGGCTTTTGGGACGCCGTTGCCGGAGCGCTGGACCAGTTCGGCGGACCGTTCCGGTGTGAGGGTCTTTTTCCGTCCCTTGTAGGCGCCGCGCTGTTTGGCCAGGGCAATGCCTTCTCTTTGTCGTTCCCTGATGAGGGAGCGTTCGAACTCGGCGAAGGCGCCCATGACGGAGAGCATGAGATTGGCCATGGGGGAGTCCTCCCCAGTGAAGACCAGGCTCTCTTTGACGAACTCCACGCGCACCCCCTTGCGCGTCAGGCCTTGGACAAGAGCACGGAGGTCATCGAGGTTCCGGGCGAGCCGGTCCATGCTGTGATCACGACGGTGTCCCCGTCGCGGGCGAACCGCAGTAATTCAGTGAGCTCCGGCCTGGTAGTGTCCCTGCCCGAGGCCTTGTCCGTGAAGACCCTGTCCAGAACCTGGCCATCCAGCTGGGGCCTCTCGTTCTGGTCCAGCGTGCTCACGCGCACATAGCCGATCGGCTGTCCGGCCACTGTTGCTCCAATCCTTCGCCTGTGACGTTGAGTTCTAGACCCGTCCCACAACGAAGTCAAGACCCGGGCCGTACGTCGTCAGGTTGGGGTGTGCCCCAACTGGACGAACACCGCTCCCGGGACGATGGAGACCCTCTAATGGCAGGGCGCCGTACAAGCGGGCTTTAGGCTCAGCGTCGAAACCATCGCCCTGTGGGTGGTCCTCACCGTCGTCATGGTCGGGGCGGGGCAACAGCCGGGCGGTCCATGTTGGCTACAAAGTCGCAGAAGACGGCCAGCAGCTGCCCTGGGCTTTCTGTCAGGCCGCTGGGGTGGTGACCAGGTCTAGTTCATACGTTTGCCCGTACGGCACCGACGGAGATAGGGCGACGGTGAATTTGGCGTAATGATGTCGGGTGACGAGCACGCCACAGGCTTTGTCGACCTTGGCCGCCTGAATCGCGGTTCCCAGCGCTAACGTCAGCTGGGTTTCCTTGTCGGCGGAGTCCTGGACTAATAGATCAGCGATGATCGTTTGCATGGTTCTATCCTTCAGTTGGTCGTCAAGACCGGTGTTGTTCAGTGGCGCAGGGGAGCGGTCAGGTCGCTGTGCGGGTGGCCGCCTCCAGCGTTTGACGACGGACGTTAAACGGACGACGGCGGGACGCAAGCTGGTTCTAGCGTCCCGCCGTTTCGCTCTGGTTTCCTTGGGCCGGAAGTGGCCCCTGTCAGCGGGACGTACCCTGGGCCACTGAACCCTGCAGCTGGCGCTGGAACAGTACGTAGACAATCAGCACCGGGACGATGGTGATGATGACGGCGGCGAAGAGAGCCCCGAAATCCGTCCTGTAGCCCATCTGCCCGGCGAACGCCTGGACAGCCTGTGAGAGCACCCGGGCTTCCGGTGCAGGGCTGAGGGCGGTGGGTAGGAGGTACTGGTTCCACAGGCCCAGAAAGTTGAAGATGGCCACCGAGGCCAGCCCCGGCTTGGCCATGGGCAACATCACCTGGAAGAACGTCCGCCATTCCCCTGCCCCGTCGACAGAGGCTGCCTCGGCCACTTCCGACGGCAGGGTCTTGAAGAAGGCGAAGAGGAAAAACACCGAAAACGGCAAGGAGAACGCAACATAGGTGAGAATCAGGCCTACCAGGGTGTTCAGCAGTCCCAGGTTCTTCATGATGGAGAAGAGGGGGACGATGGCGAGGAAGATGGGGAACGTGAGCCCTGCCAGCAGCAGGTAGTAAATGGCCTTGCTGCCGGGGAAAGCAAACCTTGCCAGGACGTAGGCGCACATGGCGCCGAGCGTCATGGTCAATGCCATGGCAACCACCACCACGATCACGGTGTTCAGGAATGCCGCGCCGATTCCGGCCTCATTCCAGGCCCGGACGTAGGAATCGAAATTCCACTGGGTCGGCAGTCCAAACGGCGATGAAAAGATTTCCGACGAGGTTTTGAAGGAGGCGATAAAGGTCCATAGAAGCGGAACGACCACCAGCAGAGCCCAGATGATCAGCATCGCGTGCGAAACGGCGGCTACAGTTTTGTCGGACTTGGTGCTGACCTTGCGGGGCCGTGCATTGGGAACCGCCGAGGGTTCTGCGGTCATGGAATCGGCCGTTCCTTGTTTTAGCGTTGGCGTCTGCTGCATTGGTCAGAGCCTTTCGTCCTGGGCGCTGCCACCCGTAATTTTGTTGACGCCGAAGACCAGCCCGGCAAAGGCAAGGGTGATCAGGGAAAGCACTACGCCCATAGCTGTGGCGAGTCCGAACTTTCCGGTGCCGCCGAACGCCGTGTAATAGAGCTCCTGGGACATCACCAGGGTGGAATTTTCCGGACCGCCCGGGCTCAGATATAGGGCAGACATATAGACGAAGGCGTCCAGGGCAATGATGCCCATGTAAACGTACGCCGTCTGGATGTTGTCCCGGATGAGCGGGATGGTGATCTGCACCAGGGTCCGCATGCGGCCGGCGCCGTCTACCCGCGCAGCCTCGAAAAGTTCGGCCGGAATCCCTTTGATGGCGGCGATGAACAGCACCATGTAGAAGCCGACAAAGCCCCACGTGATGATAAACATGGAGGTTCCTAGCGCCGTACGGGCATCACCAAGCCACGGGAACTGGCCGATGGGGACACCAACAGCGTTCAGGAAGGCATTAACCAGTCCGGCGTTCGGGTCAAAGATCATGCCCCACATAATGCCCACCACAATGGCTGGAATGACGTAAGGGAAGAACGAGACCACGCGGTAGAAGCCCGAGCCGTGGAGTCCGCGCACCTGGCCCCGGCTGGGTCCGCCGAGGGTGATCACTGAGGCGAGGGAGAGCGCGAGCACGATGGTGATGAGCGGAAGGACCAGGCCAAGGATTGAGCTGTTGAGGATTGCGCGCAGGAAGTTCTCATCCTGGAAGAGCGTGACGTAGTTCTCGAGCCCGATGAAGGGCATCGCATTGCTGAAGCCGTTCCAGGCCGTGAGGGAGATGTACGCCGCCTGGATGAACGGCCAGATGACAAACAGGAGGTAGACCGCCAGCGGAACGCCCAGGAAAACGATGAAGAAGGACACTCGATCGAATGTCAGGGGGCGCCGGCGGCGCCGGGCGGCTGCGGTTGCTCCGCCGCCCGGCTTCGTCTGCACTGGTGGAACAGCGGTCATTTGATTTCGATCTTCGTTACGGACTTGTCGTTGGCGACCTTGTCGGAGATCTTCTGCAGGTCGGTGGTCAGTCCGGCAGCATCAATCTTGCCGTCCAGAAAGGAGTTCCAAGAGACCAGTTGGCCCTTGTTCAGGCCGTAGACATTGCCGAAGCGGATGTCGAAGACGTTCTCCCCTGCGGCGTCCAGCATTTTGGTCTGTGACACCAGCGCTGTGGAACCGAAGCCGTCGGCTGGTACGGTGCCCTTGATGATGGTCGGTGCAAGGATGGACTTGGCGAAGTTGGCCGCAGCCTCCTGGGAGAGCATGGTGCGGAGCAATTCCTTGCCGCCGGCCGGGTTCTTGGCGGCGGTCGGAACAATGAACGGCTCATCCGAAGCCGAGTGGATCGCATTCGGGCCGAGCTTCGGTGAGGATGACTTGTGCGGGACGGGCATGCCCGTCATCTCGAAACCGGCCTTGGTCTGGTCTTTCATCTCGTTCTCGATCCAGGACCCGGACGGGTAGAGGAGTGCTTCCTGGGCGTTGGACCACGAGGCCTGTGCAGCCGTGAATTTGGTACCTGAGCCGCCGGGCTTGAAGTATCCGTTCTTGACGCAGGTCTCCAGCGCTTTGAAGACATCCTGGATGGCCGGGTGGCTCCAGGCGTCCGGCTTGAGGTTCTCGATTGCCAGGCGGACCTCGTCGCCGCCTTCTTTGATGGCCGAGGCAAGCGCGAATTCCTGGTAGTAGGTCGCAGCTTCCGTGCCCCAGGTGAACAGGTATTTGCCCTTGGCCTTGGCATCCTCGCCGAGCTTGAGCATTTCATCCCAGGTCTTGGGCGGCGTGAGTCCCAGTTCCTTGAAGAGTGAAGCTGAGTACCAGAGGCCGAACACGGTCAGGACATAGTTGATGGCCACAAGCTTGCCGTCGTAGTTTCCCGGAGTGAGGACGCCGGGGTAGAGGGTGTCCTTAATAACCTTGCCTTCAAGGTTTTTGGCATCCACAACGCTCTGGAGGTCCTCAAGCTGTCCGACGATGGTGGTCATGCCGATCTTCTTGGCCCCGGAGTTGTCAATCAGGTCCGGGGGAGTGCCTCCCGCGAAGCGCGGCTGGAGCTCGCCGGTGATGTCAGTGGACGGGCTGATCTTAGCGGTTGCCTTGGCCTCACCCTTGGCCATGACGCCGGCAGCGAATTCGACGTACTTGACGTCATAACCGCCCTTGAAGACCACAGCGTCAACGGTTGAGCCGCTTGTCACGCCGAAGGGATTTCCCGCGCTGACCGCGCCCTGGGCCGTAGGCCCGGCCGAGCTGCCGCCGCCGCCGGCACAGCCTGCAAGCATTGACGCGGCGGGTACGAGTACCGCAGCTGCAAGAGTGCCGCGGAGGAAGTTACGACGCCCCAGGGCGGACGGTGTGTGGAACCGGTTCAATTTTGCCTCCAAATAGGTAAAGCCTCGACGTCGAGGCCTGCGGTCTCTAGCAGACCTTCCAAACACATATTTTCGCAGAAATGACGCAAATGCAACGTTTTGGCTCTAAATCGATCAATAAAGATCAAACTGTTATCATGTCTTGCATGAACCTGCCGCTCGAACCTGCCCTTACCTGGTCCGAAGGGAAGTTTCTGCGACATGCCGCTCCCCACCGGATCATCGCAGGGGCCATCCACTACTTCCGCGTACATCCAACCCAGTGGCGTGACCGCCTTGAACGCCTCGTCGCACTCGGTGTGAACACCTTGGACACCTACGTGGCATGGAACTTCCACCAGCCCCGCCAGGAAGAAGGACCGGACTTCAGCGGCTGGTGTGACCTTGGGCGGTTCATCGACCTCGCCGGCGAACTCGGTCTGGACGTGATCGTCCGGCCCGGTCCCTACATCTGCGCCGAGTGGGACAACGGCGGGTTCCCGGCTTGGGTGACGTCCGCGCCCGGACTGCGCCTGCGCCGGCGCAACGACATCTTCTATCGGCTCGTCGGCGAATGGTTTGACCAGCTGATTCCCATCATCGCCTCCCGCCAAGCCAGCCAGGGAGGCCCTGTGGTGGCTGTCCAGATCGAAAATGAATACGGCAGCTACGGCGACGACGCCTCCTATATCCGGTGGAACCGGGACGCGCTGGCACAGCGGGGCATCACCGAGCTGATGTTCACGGCCGACGGCGGCACTGACTACTATCTCGACGGCGGCAGCATCCCGGAGCTCCTGGCTGCCGCAACGCTGGGGTCCCGTGGCGCGGAAGCGTTTCAAACCTGGGAGCGCCGACGCCCGGGCGAGCCGTTCTTCGCCGTCGAATTCTGGAACGGCTGGTTTGACCACTGGGGCGAAAACCACCACACCCGCGACGCCGCCGAGGTAGCCGCTGAGGTGGGCCGGATTCTGGACCTCGGCGGCTCCATCTGCCTATACATGGCCCATGGCGGGAGCAACTTCGGACTGGGGTCCGGCTGCAACCACGACGGGAAGCGCCTCCAACCCACCGTGTCCAGCTACGATTCCGATGCGCCGATCGCGGAGGATGGCACCCTCACGGCGAAATTCCACGCGCTGCGGCCATTGTTCCACGCCGCGTTGGGTCGGGATCTCCCCGAACTGCCCGCGCACCTGAAGCAGCCCGCGCCGGTGCTCCCAGCGGCAACCCTGCCCCTGTCCCGGGGCACCAGGCTGCTTGAACTGGCCAGAAGCGGCGGGCAGCCGTGGGAGCTGCAGGTTGTCCAGGCAACAGACCCGCTGTCTTTCGAAGAACTTGGCTTGCCCAACGGCTTGGTGCTGTACCGCAGCACGGCCGTACTGCCAGCCCGCGAATTCCGGCTGAAGCTGCCCGGCCTGGCTGACCGGGCCACGGTGTGGATTGACGGCGAGCTGACGGGACGCCTGGATGACACCACGGCGGCGGAAGGACTCACCGTGACGGGGCAGGGTGCGCCTGCCGTGCTGGAAATCCTCGTGGAAAGCCTGGGCCACATCAACTATGGCCCCCTGACAGGCTCGGGCAAAGGCCTGCCCGGAGGTGTTCTGGTGGACCAGCGTTACACCTTCGATTGGGAGCACACCGTGCTGGACGTCGAGGCGTGGGGTGGGGCGGAACTCGGGCAGCTGGCGGAGGCACACATGGACGTCGAACGGCCTGCGGACGCCCACGTGGCACTCCCCGGGTCAGGCAAGGGATTGCTCTGGGTCAATGGTTCCCTGGTCGGAAGATACTGGGGAATCGGGCCGCAGCAGACCTTGTATGTCCCGGCAGGATTCTGGCGCGCAGGCCGCAACGAGATTCGAGTCCTCGAACTGGAACTCGCAGGAACCAGCATCGAGCTTCGAGAGCGCGCCGACCTCGGAGAACCCCGGCCCGATCTGGCCGTAGCCGGGCTCGCAGATTGACCTCTTGAACGCCGCACGGCGGGCATCGTCCGGCAGGAGTTGCCTCGGAGGCTGCTGAACAACGAGATAGTGGGGCGTGCGGAAAGCCACCAATGGCCGTCAAGCGGCGTGTTCTAGCCGGTCAGCACCTTACGGTGCGACACCGGGGCCGTTCCACTCTCTTTTTGTTTTTGCCTCAGATTTGAAACGCCATCCAGTGGTGGGACTGGCGGCGTCCGGGCGATGGTTTATCCCAGCGCCCATGAACCCTCGTACACGGTTAGTCCCGGGTTGTGGAGGCGTCGCAGATTCAGTCCCTGGACCAGCAGGTGCGGCCAGGCGTTGTTCCGGCGGATGCCGCGTTGGGGCATGCGGCGGTTGCCGCGGCTGAGCCAGGCGATGGACCGCTCGACCATCGGCCGGTGCGTGCGGTACTCGGCCTGAAAGGCCTGATCGGTGGCGTTTCCCCGGAATGGTGGGCCGCGCCGGTCAGGACGTCCACGCTGGTGCCGTGATCGGGGGATTCATAGAGGTCCTCCATCATGGAATCCGGAAACAGGCGCCCCGATCTTTGGCTAGAAAAGGAATGACGCTGCCGGGAGCCAACAACTCTCTCCCGCCAGCGCCTCCACGTTCAAATATCTGTGTTGCCCGTCCTCGCGTCCCTGCCTAACTCCCGTCTTAACCACCAGCCCCACGACTCCAGCCGACGCGCTCAACCGCGGCTAATTCAGGAGTTTCCTAGGCCAAGGCTCCGCTGAAGCTGCCGGCGAAAAGCTGCAGGAGCCGGGAAACTTCCGGAACCAGGGCATCGCGTCCGGCCCCGAGGTACTTCCGGGAATCGGTGGTGCGGGGGTTGGCTGCCAGGAATTCCCGTATCGCGTGGGTGAACACACCATTGAGGTGGGTGGAGACGTTGATTTTGGTCATGCCCGCACCGATAGCGTCTGTGAGGCCGTGGTCCGGGACGCCGGAGGATCCGTGGAGCACCAGCGGCACATCCAGCGTGGACTTCAGGGCGGCAATGAGCGCCAGGTCCAGGCTGGCGGTCCGCTCCTGCATTGCGTGGGAAGAACCCACCGCAACAGCGAGGGCGTCAACACCGGTGGCCCGAACAAAGTCCAGCGCCTCAACCGGATCGGTGCGCGCCCCGGGCTCGTGGGCACCAAGGTGTACTCCGTCCTTGCCGCCCACCTTGCCAAGCTCCGCCTCAACGTAGACCCCGGCGGCGTGGGCGTAGCTCACCACCCGTGCCGTAGCGGCGACGTTTTCCTCGTAACTGAGCGCGGCGCCGTCGAACATCACCGATCCAAAGCCGAGGTCCACGGCCTGCCTGGCGAGCTCTTCGTCTTCGGCGTGATCCAGGTGCAGTGCCACCGGAACCTCCGCGGAACGGGCCAGGGCCAGGCTTGCGGCCGCGAGGGGTTCCAGTCCTCCGTGGAAGGACGCACAATTCTGGGAAATCTGGAGGATGAGTGGGCAGGAGGCAGCCTCTGCACCGCGGACAAGCGCCTCCACCGTTTCGAGGTGCAGGACGTTGAACGCGCCCTGCCCGTGTCCGGCGGACGTTGCGAAATCTATAAGCTGGCGCGTGGGAACTAGCGGCATTAGAAACTTTCCTTTTCTATGACAACCAACGTGGCAAAATCTGTGTGCCGTGGGGAAATCTCCCCGGCCCCCGGCATCAGGACGGCGGCAGCTGACCAGGCAACCGCGCGGCGCAGCATGGCCGCGGGATCACCCTCACCGTCCGCGAGGCAGGAGGCGACGGCGGCGACGGCGGCATCGCCGGCTCCGGTGGCGTTTCCCGCGATTGCCCAGGGCAGCCGCGCGGTGACCATGATTCCCGGCTGGCCGGCGTCAAAGAGGGACATACCCTTGGCCCCCTGGCTGACGAGGACCTGTTTGGCCCCGCGGTCCATCAGTTCGGCGGCTCCTGAGGCCACTGTGGTAGCCCCGGTGGCCTCCAGCAGTTCGTGATGGTTCGGCTTGAGCAGCGCCGCCCCGGCCGCTGCTGCATCAAGAAGGGCAGCGCCGGAAGTATCCAGGATGCACGGCAGGCCTGCGTCCGCGGCGAGGCGGGCGAGGTTGGAGTAGAACCCGGCAGCGGAACCGCCCGGCATGGATCCGGAGCCAACCACCACGGACGCTCCGGCCGCAGCCTCACGGGCGGCCTCCAGGAGGCCTGCCAGGACAGCCGCAGGTTGGCTACCGCCGGCCTCGTTGAGGAGGGTGGATTCATCGCCACACCCGGTTTCCACGATGGCAATGCTTCGCCTGGTTTCCGTGGGCGAGTCAATCAGGCTCGCCGGAACGCCCGACTGTTCGAGTTCGCAGCGGAAGACTACGCCGGTGGCCCCGCCAACAGGAGCGATCGCCAGGACGTCAAAGCCCTGCGCGAACGCCACCCGGGCCACGTTGAGGCCTTTGCCGCCCGCACGCGAAAGGGGGGCGTCCACCCGGTGGCTGGCTCCCCGTTCCACTTTGGCGAGTGTGTAGGTGAGGTCCAGTGCGGGATTGGGGGTGACCGTAATGATCCGGCCCCGCGCCTCGAGCCCGGTCACAGGGCTCCCTCCGCGGCCCGGCGCGCACAGACCAGGGCACCGGCAATTCCGGCGCGGGCACCCAGCGTGCCCAGCCCGACAATTGGCGGGCGCTGGAAGTCCACCGCCTGCGCCAGCCGCTCAGCTACGGGCTTCCGCAGGGCTTCTCCGGCCCGGGCGAGCCCGCCGGTCAGGACAAAGCGCTCCGTGCCGAGGAGGGTGCTCAGCTGCAGGAATCCATGCGACAGCGCATCGAAGGCGGCTTCCAGCGCAGCAACGGCATGATTGTCTTCCGCGGCGGCCGCCTCGAAGACCTCCCGGGCACCGGAGACGGACCGTCCGCTACGGCGAGAGTACGCGCGCGCGATCGCCGCCGCAGATGCGACAGATTCCAGGTAGACCGGCCCGCCGTCCCCAGGGACGAGGAGATGGCCCACTTCGCCGGCGAAGCCGGCCCCTCGGATCCGGTGTCCTCCGTCGAAGAGGGTGGCCGCTATGCCGGTCCCGATGACGACGACGGCAACGTCCCGCGAGCCGTGCGCAGAACCGGCGGCGATTTCCGCCTCCCCAGCCATGCCGACGTCGTGCCCGAATCCCACAGGCAGCCCGAGCAATGCGGCGGCACGCTCGCGGAAGGGATAGTTCCGCCAGCCGAGGTTTGCCGAGTACACGCCGGTCCCCGCAGCTTCGTCAACAATCCCCGGAACCACAAGGCCCACCGCTTGCGGACTCTCCATCACTCCCCGCAGCAAGGAAGGGACGAGCCCGGCGACGGCGGCCAGTACGTCGGTGCCGGGGTCCTTGCCGCCCACGGGAGTGGGTATGGTGGCGGCTGCCAGTTCGGTGCCGTCGGCCGCCGTCAGGACCGCTTTAAGCTCTGTTCCCCCAACGTCAAACGCCAGCAAGGACCCCGGCGACTGTTCCAAAGGCTGGTGCATTGGCTCAGCTGCTCAGGATGACGGAACGGGTCAGATTCCGGGGCAGGTCAGGGTCAAGCCCTTTCTGGCGGGCGCGGTCAAGGGTTACGCGGTGGACGCGGGCAAGTTCTGCGAGGGGATGCCGGCGGGAGGCCACGAAGAGCGCGCCGGTACGTTCCACGTCGCCGGCAAGCCCGGCCGGGGCATCGCCGATCATCCATGTAACGCGGCCGGGTGCTGCAATGGAGATGGGCCCGTGGCGGTACTCCATCGCCGGGTAGGACTCGGTCCAGCCCTGCACGGCCTCGCGCATCTTCAGGGCTGCTTCGTTGGCCAGCCCTACCGTCCAGTTGCGGCCGACAAAGGTGAACTGTTCGGCGGCGAGCAGCTCCTCCGGTGCCGGTGTGGCGACGGCCTCACGGGCGTCCTCCACTGCCGTAGAGAGGTCGGCGCCGATTGTGGTCAGCAGGTAGGCAAGTGCCGTCGTCGCAAAGCGGGTCTGGACAACGGAGGTCTCATCCGCGTACGGAAGTGCAACAACCCTGTCCGCCAGTGAGGCGACGGCAGTGTCGGGGTCGCCAAGAAGTGCGAGGCTGGGAAGAGTGCCCCGGGTCTGTTCCAGGAGTTCGATGACCTCCGTGGTTGTTCCGGAGCGGGTGATGGCGACCACACGGTCGTAACCGCGTGCCGCACCAAGGAACGCTTCGGACGCGGCAAACGCGTCGGTCACCCCGAGGCCTGCCGTTTCACGGCAGGCGGCATAGGCCTGGGCCATGAACCACGAGGTTCCGCAACCGACGACGGCCACGCGCTCACCTGCTGCGGGAGCCAGCGATTCGGAGCGTGCCTGCTCGATCGCACGGGTCCAGATTTCCGGCTGCGACAGCAGTTCCGCTTCCATGTGGGCTCCGGCCCCGGCAGTCAGTTTGTCCATCGGTCTCTCCAAATCTTGTGCCCACAACTGGTGTCAAACCAGTGGGCGAATGATTGTTTATGATCGTTTTGTAACCATATCATCCATTAATAATCGCAGTCGCTCATGCCACGCTTCCTGATACGCGGGCCGGCTGGCCGGATTCGAAGTACTGCACGAGTTGGGGCGCGAGTTCAGGCACGGCTACAGCGCCGCCGCCTGACCGGAGCGACTTCGCGGCCATAATTCCGGCGGCCACGGCCTCGCGCGCCGCAAGCGGGGACGTGTCCGTGGTTCCACCCTCCATGGCGAAGCGAAGGAACTCCTGAAGCAGGCGGGGGTCGGCCCCGCCATGGCCGCCCTCGGCGTCCTCGATCGGGTGGGTTGCATCGGGAACGCCCGGCCCTCCGCTGTGGCGCCTGTTCCAGACCCGGATCTCACCGCCCGGGCCGTCCCCGATGTTTTCGAGCCGGCCATGGGTGCCGATCACCGTATAGTTTCGCCAATAGTCAGGGGTGAAGTGGCACTGCTGGTATGAAGCCAGCACGCCGTTGTCCAGGACCATCTGCATCATCGAGATGTCCTCAACATCGATGACCGGGTTCAGCTCCTTTTGCTCGGCCGGTGGCCAGTTGTCCAGGCTGAACCAGTCACCCATCCGGCGGTCACTGTTGTCGCGCCGATCCCCGACGCCGCCGTACACCGCCAGGGCGCCGATGCCCGAGACGCTCCGGGAGTATCCTCCGGCCAGCCAGTGGATCACGTCCAGGTCATGAGCGCCTTTTTGCAGGAGGAGGCTGGTCACGTTGCTTCGCTCGGCGTGCCAGTCTTTGAAGTAGTAATCGCCGCCATGGCCCACGAAGTGGCGGCACCATATGGCCTTTACCTCCCCGATCGCGCCGCTGATAATCAGGTCCCGCATTTGCCGGACCACGGGCATGTGGCGCATGTTGTGCCCCACGTAGAGCCGCGTTCCGGTGCGGTATGCCGTTTCCAGTACGCGGTCCGCCGCTTCAAGGTCAACGTCCAAGGGCTTCTCGCAGAAGGTCGGAATCCCCGCTTCCAGGGTGGCCGCGGCCACCTCTGCGTGGAGGTGGTCCGGGGTCAGGACCAGGACGGCATCCGGACGTGTTGCGATGAGTTCAGCCACGCTCTCTGTCACGACGGCGTGGGGCAGCTTCTCCCGCGCGTCCGCCCGGCGGGCTGCCGAAAGGTCACATACGGCCGAAACCACGGAGCCCTGACCTGGCCGCTGGACATACCGCCACAAGCCGGCGCGCAGGCCAAAGCCCACGATCGCTACTTTCACATCCATTGTTTCTTATCCTCTTTTCTGGTCCCGTCCCCGGGGACGTCACTACGGTGTGGTCTTTTAGCCCGGGCGTTCTCCGGGCGTCGGCGGTGCCCGGTAACCCGGGCGGGCAGGGTCAGTGCCCTGTGGTCTCCCGCGCGAAGAGTTGCCAGGTGAATTCGTGCAGCACGCCGGGGCCGGCCTCATGCCCCGCGGCTTTGTCGAGGATGATGGCTGCAAGCTTGTTGAAGAAGTCGACCGGTCCTACGGTGGTCAATGACGGGTGAAGGCGTTCGCCCTCCACCGTGTTTCCAACTCCGGCGATGAGGATGTCGCGCCCGGGCTCCAGGCCGAGCCGGAGCGCCGCGTGAACGGCACTGACCGCCGAGTAATCTGACGTCGCGAACACGGCCCCCGGACGGTTCGGCCGGTCCAGGAGCTTAAGCGCGGCTTCGTACGCGCCGGCCTGTGACCCGTCGAAGACCTGCAGCGCGTCAGGCGGCGCGGCGGC
The DNA here is from genome assembly GCF_057840185.1 of Pseudarthrobacter sp. KH_020_B. Taxonomy (NCBI): domain Bacteria; kingdom Bacillati; phylum Actinomycetota; class Actinomycetes; order Micrococcales; family Micrococcaceae; genus Pseudarthrobacter; species Pseudarthrobacter sp. KH_020_B. Next base: position 3,870,061 of record NZ_CM174506.1, on the reverse strand, counting down.
GCCGTGCTTCCGAACCGCCTCCGCCCACGCATGGACCCTCGCGGTGGGCGGACTGTCTGTGAGCCCTTGGGGGCTCAGGCAGGCGACGTCAGTGGTGGCTTCGAACAGGTGGCCGAGCAGGATGTCGCATCCGGGCCGTTGGACGGACCGGATCACGTCGAAGCCGTCCGGCTCAAGCGTCTCGTCGAACACCACCAGTCGGGCGCCCTGGCGCGCGCGGCGCCGGACGGCCTCATAATCTTCCGGGCCCCTGAGGTTGTCGATGAATACAACGTCCGCCGTCTGGCGCTGCACGGCACTCTGCCAGTCGGCATCGGCGAGAATCAACGGCGTGAGGCCGCGCGGCGCCAGGTGCCGGTTGGCTGCGTCCACCACGGCCAGAGACCACGGGTCTGCCAGCATCGTGAGCGAGAGGAGGGCGAGGTCGGTCCGGCCCGTGCGGATGGCACGGGCCGATTGGTTAGGCCGGTACCCGAGCGTGCCGGCGACGGCGGTGACCCTCGCCGCCGTAGCCGCTGACACGCCCGGGCCCCTGGCGGACCCGGTCCGCCCGGAGAGCACATAGGAGACCGTGGCAGCCGAGACCCCGGCTGCCTCCGCCACCGTGCGGATTGTGGGCCTGCCAGAGCTTGCCATGTGCTCCTCCTTCTGTTCGGTTACGGGCTGAAGACCTTGGCGTCTGCGGGAAGTGCTTCCTCGTATTCGCCGCGGATCTTGTCCCCGCCGTCGGCTTTCCAGCGGGCCACGGCATCCTTCAGTTCGGACATTTGCGCACGGCCGGTGATAATATCCACCACCTTGTCGCGCATTCCCTTGGTGATCTTGGGGCCGATCTTCGCATTCGTGTCTGAGTAGGATCCGTTGGTGGGATTGCGCCAAGCCAGTTCCAGCAGCCTCTTCTCCTGGTCCAGGATGTACTCGGTGTCCTGATCGAAGCCCGGGTTGAAGATAACGTTCTCGGGGCTTGCCATGATGTTGAGGGCGGACACCAGGCCGGGAGCGTTCTGCTTTCCCGATTCGGAAAGCGCGGGGTTTCCAGCGGCGTCCCGGGTGAAGTCCTGTCCCTCGGTGCCGTAGTTCTTCTGGAGGTATTCAGTGGTGCCGAAGGGGGCGGCGAGGTAGTTGAAGAGTGCCAGCAGTTCGCGGATGCGGCCTTCGTCGGCCTTCTTGAACGGCGTGAACCCCACTGTTCCGTAGCCCATGTCGTAGACGGGCTTGTTTCCGTTGGCCCCGAAAGGTACCAGGATCTCGAATCTGCCGCCTTCGTCGAGGGCCCGGAACTTCTTCAGTTCGTGGGGGCCGGAGACCACCAGCGCACCCAGGGAGCCTGATGCCACGCGCTGGCGTGCGTCCGTGATGCCCGTATCGGGGTAAAAGACACCGGCAGCGAACATCTTGGCTGTGAACTCGACACCGGCAGCATACTCATCTGTTTCGAACAGGTTGGTCAGTGAGCGGTCCTTATTGACGCGCCAGCCGTTGGGCGCACCGAACCACTCTGTGACCATGTGCAGGGCGTTGATATATGCCGGCTCAAGGGCGTACTTCTGTCCGGCGGGCCGGGTGATCTCCTTTGCCTTGGCCAGGAATTCCTCCGCGTTGGAGGCGTTGAACCCGCCAACGTCCTGCCACAGCTGTCCGCCGAGGTACACCTGCCCGAAGGGGGTGCTGGGGATCGGCGCACCCCAGATTTTGCCGTTGACGACGGCGGTCCGCCAGCTATCCGGTTTGAGGGCGGCAAGGTTGGAGTACTCAAGAACTGCATCGCCGGACAAATAAGGCGTGAGGTCCTGGAACTTCGCCTCGAGCATCGGGCCGACGCTGGGGATGCCTTGGTTCGGCGGCACCCACATGAAGTCGGGGAGATCGTTCGAAGCCAGGACTGTGGCAAATTTGCCCGGATATCCGTCTCCGATGTCCTCCGCGATCTGGAGGTCCAGCTCCCCTCCCAGCTTCTCGTTAAGGCGCTGCCAGAACGGGTTTTCCTTCATGCCAGGGCTCATGGTGGCGAAGGTTTCCGTGAGCCCGGTGATTCGCCCGCTCGTAATCGGCGCGGTCTTCACGGTGGTCATCGGAGCCGGCATCTTCAGGTAGCCCGCCTGGAGGCCCTGGGCGTTGCCGGGCAGGTCGGGAGTGATTCCGGCAAGCTCCTTGTAGGTGGGCAGCTTGACCCCGGCCGATGCCGCCGCGCCGGCACCCGAGGCAGCGCCGCCTCCGGAGGAGCACGCGTTCAGGCCGAGGGCAGCAACGCTGAGCCCGGTCAGGGCCAGGAAGCCGCGGCGGTTGAGCCCGCCGGGGGAGGAATGATCAGTCATAGTGCTTGTCCTTTCATGTGGGGGCTAACCCTTGATGGCGCCGGTGATGACGCCCTTGGTGAAGTGCTTCTGAAGGAATGGATAGATCATCAGGATGGGGACGACGGCCACCACCAGCACAGCCATCTGCAGCGACTGCGGGGGCGGCGTCGTCGATATGCCCAGCGCATCCGCCGTCGAACTTCCCTGGATGACGAAGCTGCGCAGCAACAGCTGGATGGGCCACTTGCTGTGGTCGTTGAGGTAGAGAAGGGCGCTGAAGAAGGAGTTCCAGAACCCCACGGCATAGAACAGTCCCACGACGGCCACGACCGCCTTGGAAAGCGGCAGAACGATTTTCCAGAGGATGGCCCAGTCGCTGGCCCCGTCTATCCGGGCGCTTTCCAGGAGCTCCTGCGGGATTCCCATAAAGAAGCTGCGCATGACCACGAAGTTGAACGCCCCGAAGATGCCCGGCAGGATCAGGGCCCACAAGGAGTCCAGCAGGCCAAGGTCCCGGACCATAAGGAACATCGGAATCATTCCTGGAGCGAAAAGCAGAGTGAACAGCACCGCCATAAGGACCGGCCGGCCGAGGAGGACGGGCCGGCTCGTTGCGTAGGCGAGGGTGATCGTGACGAAGAGTGCCAGGAGCGTTCCCACTGCGGTTACCAGTGCGCTTACCCCGAGTGCCCGGAGGACCAGGGGACCGGAGAAGATGATCCGGTATGCCTCCAGGGTGGGCCGCTCCGGCCACAGTACAAAGCCGCCGGCGTGCAGCAGCTGTTCCTCGTCTGCGAGGGAGGTCGAAACGACCAGGAGGAACGGCAGGATGATCGCCGCGGCGAAACCTACCAGCACCAGTGTCTTGACGGTCTGGTACAGGGGGGAGGGCTGTTCCTTCCAGACGGGGCGGCGCGGATCGTAATTAAGGCCGGGGATACGCCGGCGGGTCAACTGAAGTGTCATGGAGAGTCCTTCCGCCTAACGGATTTTCTTGGTGAGGATGCCGTCTTCGCCGAAGCGGTGGGCCAGCTTGTTGGCACCCCAGATCAGCAGCGCCCCGACCACACCCTTGGCCAGCCCGGCTGCCGCGCCGGTGCTCCATCCGCCGCCGATGACGCCGGAGTAGTAGACGAAGGTGTCGAGGACTTCCGCTGCACCGGGGCCCACGGCATCGCGCTGCAGGATGAACTGCTCGAAGCCCACCGAGAGGATGTCTCCGATGCGGAGGATGAGCAGGAGGATAATGACCGGGCGAAGGCCGGGCAGCGTGATGTGCCACAGCCGGCGCCATCGGCCGGCACCGTCAACGGCTGCGGCTTCATAGTGGGTTGCATCGATCGTGGCCAGCGCGGCCAGGAAGATGATCATGGCCCAGCCGGCGTCCTTCCAGACCATCTGGACCACCACCAGGATCGGGAAGGTATCCGGGTTGGTCATGAACGGAATGGGATCCATGCCCCATTGGCGCAAGGTGTTGTTGACAAAGCCTGCGCCGCCGAGCATCTGCTGGAAGAGTGCGATCACGAGCACCCAGGACAGGAAATGGGGCATGTAGGCGATGCTCTGGAAAATACGGCGGAAACGGGTGCTGACCAGGGAGTCCACGATCACAGCCAGGACGAGTGGTACCGGAAAGAGGAACACCAGCTGCCACGCCGCGAGGTACAGCGTGTTGCCGAAAGCACGCAGGAAATCGGGATCCCGGAAGAGGGCGGCGAAGTTATCGAACCCCACCCATTCACTGTCCGCGATTCCCAGGAAGGGCTGGAAGTCCTTGAAGGCAATCACGTTGCCCAGGATCGGGAGGTAAAAGAACAGCACGAGGAACATGACGGCCGGAACCATCATGGCCAGCATCTGCCAGTCGCGGCGGAGCCGGACGCGGAGCGGCTTGTTCCGCGACGGCGCGGGCCGCCGCGTTGAAGGGCGCCCCGTGGATGCGGCTCCGCCCCCGCCCTTCAGATCAGGCGCCTCTGCGGGCGCAGCAGGTGTGCGGAGAGCCATACGAATCCTTTCCGGATGTGAACGGAGCATCCCCCGGCCGGAACAACGGCCCGTGTGATGCACCTCACCTAAACGATTAACGAAGAGACTAAACGCAGAACGAGAAAAATGCAATTTCTTGACGTTTTGACAGGGAATTAGAGCGTTTTATCTCACTTCACCGTGATGGCGAAAGCTCCCTGGCGGGCGAAGGATTGCGCACCGGCTTCCTTCCGTCCTCAGGCGAAGTTCGGGACATTGACGTGAGATTGTGGTAGAAAGTGATCGATTGTTTGTTATCAAAATCACAAAGGAGCAAGATGAGTCAACGTCGACGAATGATGGGGGGAGCCCTGGTCTCTGTCCTGGCCACATCCTCACTTGTCCTGTTGCCCTCCGCGGCCGCGCATGCCGCGCCTCTGACGGGCACTGAAACCATCGCATCGGGACAGCTTTCCCTCGCGGTATCCACCGCATTTCCGCAGGTCATCCGCTATACCGACCTGCAGACGCAGGCAAGCATGAACGGTACGGCAGAGCCGTTGAACACCATCACCATCAATGGTTCGGAGCAGCCGGTAATCGTGGCATTTGCCAAGTCCGGCCCGGCCGCCGTTGACTACGTCCTGACCGTCCCGGGAATGGGCGGGATTACCCTCGAAGCCCGCATTGCTGTGGAAAACCGCGTGGTCAGCTTCAACGTCACCAAGATCAATGACACCGAGCAGCACAGGGTTTCGACCCTGCAGCTGCCAAAGCTGAACCTCGCAACAGTCTCTTCAACTGAACCCGGCGCGCAGGTCTCCACCGCCAACCTCTCCGTAGACCGAGCCGTCAGCGGGGACCGCTTCACGCCGGTCACCAGTGCCACGCCCCTGGACCCGGCTCCGAAGAGCTCAGCGTACGCGCTGGCCAACACGAACCAGCTGGCGGCCGCATTCGAATCCAATGCCCTTTACGACACCTCCTCCGGCCCCGGCCACAAGGACCAGGGCCGTTTTTGGCACCAGGCAGTCAGTGGTGACGCGGGCGCGGTGAAGATGGGAATTTCCAGCGGCCAGTGGCTCTACCGGGCGGCAGGCTCCAGCAAGACCGAAGAACTGCCCTGGACTCGGGTAGCCATTACGGCCGATGCCAACGGCGATTCAACGGTGGACTGGCAGGACGCGGCAATCGCCATGCGGTCCATCGAGGTCAAGGCGTTCAAGGGCGAACAGACCCCGAACAACGTCATCACCCACATCCCCTTCAACTTTGCCTCCCAGGCAACGCACCCGTTCCTGCGCACCCTGGATGACGTCAAGCGCATCTCTCTTGCCACCGATGGCCTGGGCCAGGTGGCCATGCTTAAGGGCTACACGTCTGAGGGCCACGATTCCGCCAACACCGATTACGGGAACAACTTCAATACCCGGGCCGGCGGCCTGGAAGACCTGAACAAGCTGGTCGAGGCCGGTAAGGAATGGAACGCCCGTTTCGGTGTGCACATCAATGCGACCGAGATCTACCCGGAGGCGAAGTCCTTCGCGGAGGATCTGCTGACGGCCAACAAGGCACTGGGCTGGAACTGGCTGGACCAGTCCTACGTCATTGACCAGCGCAAGGACATCAATTCCGGCAAGCTCGCCCAGCGCATCAAGGAACTCGCCGACGCCACGGGGGACAACCTGGACTTTGCCTATGTTGACGTTTACTACGAATACGGCTGGCTCGCCCAGACCATTCAGGACGAACTGATCAAGAACGGTTTCCGGGTCGGATCCGAATGGGCCACGCACCTCAGCCGGAACAACACCTGGTCGCACTGGGCCAACGACGAGAAGTACGGCGGCAGCACCAACAAGGGCGTCAACTCCCAGATCCTGCGCTTCATCAACAACACCCAGTCCGACGTCTGGAACCCGGATGCCAAGCTGGGCACGTCCCATATCGTGGAATTCGAAGGCTGGACCGGCCAGAACAACTACAACGCTTTCTACAACAACATCTGGACGGCGAACCTGCCGACGAAGTATCTCCAGCACCACGAGATTACTAAATGGACCGCTGACCGTATTGACCTTGCCGACGGCGTGGCAGTCACCGGAGGCACCGCCGCCGAACGGGAAATCACGGTGGCCGGCACGCCCGTGCTCCGGGGCGGCACGTACCTGCTTCCCTGGGCCTCCGCCCCGGGTGGCAGCCAGGACAAGCTTTACCACTACAACCCGGCTGGTGGCACCACCACCTGGACACTCACGGATGCCTTCAGCAATGCCACCAGCGTGGAGCAGTTCAAACTCACTGACAATGGCCGGGTCAAGGTAGCCGACATCCCTGTTCTCAACGGTCAGATCACTCTCGCGTCCGATCCCGGACAGCCGTACGTCCTGACCACGGATGCTGGAACTGCCAGCATTCCCGCCGATGCTTCCTTCGGCGAGGGGACCCGGTTCAAGGACCCCGGCTTTAACGACGCCGCACTCGGTAGCTGGAACCCTTCAGGCACGGCAGCGATCATCCGTAATGACAAGGGCCACCGCTACCCCGAACTCGGTGAGGGGAAATCCTCCCTCTCCCAGAAACTGCTCCCGTTCCAGGCCGGCACCTACTCCGTCAGCGCCAATGTCGAGATTGAACCCGGTCAGAAGCGCCCCACCACGCTGAAGGTGGCAGTGCCGGGCGGCAAAACGGAATCGGTAACCGTCAGTAGTTCCAGCGCAACGAACTTCGTTGCGGCGGATGAAAAGACCGGCACCAACTTCCAGCGTCTGCGTGTACTCATTGACGTCCCCGAAAACGGCATCCGTCCCACTGTCAGCCTCGAAGCAGGAAAGGGCGCCGCGAAGGTCCGCGTCGACGACTTCCGGGCTGTGGCAACAAAGCGCGTTCCCACCCACGGTGTCCTGAGTGAGGATTTCGAAAGTGTGGACCAGGGTTGGGGCCCATTTGTAAAGGGCAACGCCGGCGGTTCCACGGACCCCCGCACCCACCTCACCGAACGTCATGAACCCTTCACCCAGAAGGGCTGGCACACCAACGTCATCGACGAAGTCCTCAACGGCACCTGGTCGCTGATCGCCCATGACGAGAACCGCGGCCCCGGCGGCACCCCCGGCATGGTCTATCGCACCACCGGCTACACGATGCCGTTCCAGGCAGGTCACAAGTACAAGGTTTCCTTCGACTACCAGAACTCCAAGGAAGGGCAGTACGCCTGGGTGGCCGGCTACGACTCACAAAAGGGACCGGCCGTGACCGGAAGCCAGCCGATCGGTGCACAGACCACCACTGCCCGCTTTGAGCAGACCCTGGACACCGGATTCTGCGGTGACTACTTCGTGGGGCTGCAGCGCACCGGGTCCGCGAAGGGTGCGGACTTCACCCTGGACAATCTCTTGATCGAAGACCTTGGCGTCTCCGAAGCTGTTCCCGCCTGCGCCCAGCTCAGCGCAGCCCTCCAGGGCGACGTGGTGCAGCAAGGCAAGGCCCAGGACTTCGTGACCACCTTCGTCTCCGATGAGCCAGCCGCAATCACAGATCTGGCCGTGGAACTCGAGCTGCCCCAGGGCTGGACGGCAACCCCGGCAACCCCAGCCAACGCAGCAACCCTCCCGGTAGGCGGAAAGCTGGCCACGACCTGGAAGCTGACCGCCCCGGCAGACGCCGATGGTGATTACCCCATCAAGGCCACTGCGAGGTACACCACCACAACGGATCCGGTCGGCACCCGTATTATCAGCACCACCACACAGGTGCGGACTTTGCCCAAGCCTCCGCAGGCCACCGTCTACGCCAGCGACCATCCCTGGGTTAGTGCCAGCAATGGCTGGGGGCCGGTGGAAAAGGACATGTCCAACGGTCCCCAGGGTGCCGGCGACGGCACTCCGCTGACGCTGAACGGCACGGTCTACGCCAAGGGACTCGGCGCCCACGCGAACGGCACCATCCGCTACTACCTCGGCGGCCACTGCACCAGCTTCAGTGCAGCGGTGGGAATCGACGACGCTCAGGGTACGCGCGGGAGCGTGAAGTTCTCCGTGCTGGCCGACGGCGCTACAAAGGTCACGACGCCGGTGCTCGGTGCCCTGAGCCCCGCCCTGCCACTCACTGTGGATGTCACGGGGGCGCAGTATGTTGACCTGGTGGCAGATGCCACCGCCGACGGCAATGGCAATGATCACGCAGACTGGGCCGACGCTAAGTTTGTCTGTTCTCCGTAGCAAGTCCTGGAAGTAATGCCCGCTCCTGCAGTGCAGGAGCGGGCATTACGCTTCCGCAGGGGCCAGGGTAACCTCAACGCCACGGTTCTCGAAAGCCGCCTTGTCCCGCGCAGTGATTCCTGAATCCGTAATCAGCCGGGTAAACGCGTAGTCGCCCAGCGTAGCGAACGCCCGCCGCCCCACCTTTGAGGAATCTGCCAGCACGTAACTGGTGGCGGCGCGCTGGGCCATCAGGACATTCACCGAGGCCTCACGTTCGTCGGAAACAGTGGGACCGACCGTGTGGTCGATACCGTTGACCCCGATGAATGCCAGATCCAGGGCGATCCGGTTCATCACCAGGTCTGTGTATGGCCCCACCAGCTCGTAGGAGCGCGGATTCAGCACTCCACCGATGACGATGATCTTTATATTCGGCCGCACGGCCAATTGCGCCGCAATATTGATCGCATTGGTTACCACGGTCAGCAGCGGGTGATCTGACTTGGTGTTGAGGTCCGCCCGCGTCGACAGCACCTGGGCAAGGGCCGTGGTGGTTGTTCCGCCGCTGAGTCCAATCACCGACCCCGGCGTGATCATTGCCGAGGCGACCTCGGCAATCCGGTGTTTGGCTTCGGCGTTGTCATCCCGGTTATAGCGTCCCGGCAGGTCATAGGAGACCGTCCCCGTTGTGGCGCCGCCGTGTGTCCGCGTGAGCAATCTCTGCTTTGCTAGGCTGTCCAGGTCGCGCCTGGCTGTGGCCGGAGAGACCCCCAGCGTGGACACGATGTCGTCGATGTCCACTTGTCCAGCCTCCGCGAGCAGATCCAGGACTGCTTCAAGCCGATCAGTGCGAATCATAAGCAGTTTTCTCCAAATACGGTTCAGCGATGTGACATTTTTGATTCTTTTACTTCATTCTATGATGATTATTGCATCCTAGGGTCTGTTTCTAATCATAATTAGACATGACGAATGTGATCTTGATCTGCGCCGATCAGTGGCGCGGCGATTGTCTCTCCATCGAAGGCCACGCACAGGTGCAAACTCCCCACCTGGACGACCTGGCCCGCACCGGAACGAGGTTCAGTAAGGCCTACTCCGCGACGCCCACCTGCGTACCCGCCCGGGTGGCTCTCTTCACGGGTCAGTCGCAGGAGCGGCACGGGCGCGTGGGCTATGAGGAGGGGGTCCCCTTCGAGAAGGCCCACCCCGTTAGCATCGCCGGAGAATTCCGTAAGGCGGGCTACCACACCCAGGCCATCGGAAAGATGCATGTCTACCCCGAACGCGCACGGCTGGGCTTCGACGACGTCATACTGCATGACGGCTTCCTGCACCACGCCCGCGGCGAGCACCGGCAGGACTTTCGCTTTTTCGACGACTATGTTCCCTGGCTCAGGCGTCAACCCGGCGTCGGTCCGGAGGAGGAGTATTTCGACAACGGCGTGAACTGCAATTCGGTGATTGCCCGGCCGTGGGACAAGCCTGAGCGCCTCCACCCCACCAACTGGCTCGCCACGCAGACCATTGACTGGATGCACCGGCGCGACCCCTCAAAGCCGTTCTTCCTTTACCTCTCCTTCCACCGCCCGCATCCTCCGTATGACCCTCCGGTCTGGGCCTTCGAGCAGTACCTTGGCCAGTCCGAGGTCCCGCAGGTGGCTGGAGACTGGGGTGATCAGTGGGAAGGACACCGGCGCGACGGCGATACCCAGGCTGCGTTCGCCCGGTTGGCTCCGCAGTTGCTCCACCGCGCCCGGGCAGGCTACTACGGGCACATGACCCACATCGACCAGCAGATCAACCGCATCCTTGAATCCCTGACTGACTTCGGACTCGCGGAGGACAGCGTCATTGCGTTCACGTCCGACCACGGTGAAATGATGGGGGACCACGACATGTTCCGCAAAGCATTGCCCTATGAGGGCTCGGCCAGAGTGCCGCTGATCATCTCCGCTTCACGCAGCAAGCAGTTACCCTCACGGACAGTGGACCAGGTGGTGGAACTGCGCGACATCATGCCCACGCTCCTGGACCTCGCGGGCCTGGACATCCCCGACGGCGTGGATGGAGTCTCGCTGGCTCCCTACGTGCGCGGCGATGCTCACCCTCCGTCCCCGCGCCACCGCCTCCACGGCGAACATGTGTACTTCGGGCAATCCATCCAGTGGGTGACGGATGGAAGGTACAAATACATCTGGGGTTCTGCCGAAGGCGTTGAACAACTCTTTGACCTCCACGCCGATCCTACGGAGATGCAGAATCTGGCGTTCCTGCCAGAGCACGCCGGATTGTTGGCTGAATGGCGGAACCACCTGATTGCCGATCTTGCGGACAGGGAGGAAGGCTTTGTGGAAGGCGGGGAATTGGTCACGGGCCGGCCGGTGACCACCGTCCTGCAGCACACGAGGGAGCGGTTGTAACCGGTGGCCTGTAGCTGCACACCCCGGCGCGATGAACCTTCACCGCAGCCTGCGCATACCGAGGGCGGTAGCGGTCCAACCAGCATCCCCGCTGCCGCGCGATCAATTCACCACGACGACGTCACAATCCCTGCCGGCACCTTTGCGATGGGGGACTCCTTTGACGAGGGGTACCCAGCTGACGGAGAGGGTCCAGTGCACCCTGTTACCCTCGATGCCTTCCGGATCGATGCCACCGCGGTCACCAATGCGCAGTTCGCAGCATTCGTGGGCGCTACCGGTTACCGCACCGCAGCGGAGGCATACGGAACGTCCGCGGTCTTCCACCTGGCGGTTAGCGCGGCGGCGGAGGACGTGATCGGGGAAGCGCAGGGAGCCCCCTGGTGGCGCGTGGTCCGGGGGGCGAGCTGGGCCAAACCGGCGGGGCCGAGATCCTCCTGGTCCGACGTTCCGGACCATCCAGTGGTGCATATTTCCTGGGACGATGCGCAGGCATATTGCCGCTTTACGGGGCGCCGGCTGCCCACGGAGGCGGAATGGGAATACGCCGCACGGGGCGGCTTGACGGGGAAGCGGTATCCATGGGGTGACGGGCTGACCCCGGGCGGTGCCCCCCGCTGCAATATCTGGCAGGGTGCGTTTCCGGTCCGGAACACGTGCGACGACGGATACCTCACTACCGCCCCGGTCCGCAGTTTTCCGCCCAACGGCTTTGGCCTGTACGAGGTCAGCGGTAACGTTTGGGAATGGTGCCGGGACTGGTTCAGTCCGGACTGGTTTGCGCACTCGCCAGAGCGGGATCCGGCAGGCCCCGGCCGCGGGACGTCACGGGTGCTGCGCGGCGGCTCGTACCTGTGCCATGAGTCCTATTGCAACCGGTACCGGGTGGCGGCACGCAGCTCTGCGCCTGCTGATTCAGGTGCCGCGAACTGTGGTTTCCGCACCGTTCGGGGAGCTTGAGGTACGGGCTGCCTGCGCCACGGCGGGGCGGGCCAGTGAGCGGCCCCCACGCAGGACCAGAACCCGTCGGAAGTCCCGGTCGACCACCACGACGTCGGCCCGCAGGCCCGCGCGAAGGCTTCCGATTTCGTGCTGCCGACCTATGATCGCGGCCGGAACCGCTGTAGCCGAGGTAACGGCTGCCGCTGGATCCACCCCGGCACTAATGGTCCGCCGCACAACGTCCAGGAGGGTCGCCGTGCCGCCGGCCAGGGAACCGTTGCTGCTCAGCCGTGCCACGGAGCCGTTGACAGACACGGCCGCAGGGCCAAGCTCGTAGTTGCCATCGGGCAGTCCGGTGGCTGCCATTGAATCGGTGACCAGGACCACGTTTTCCGCACCCACCAGCTCGAAGACCATCCGGACGGTTTCCGGATCCAGGTGCGCGCCGTCGGCAATGAGTTCCACGGCCACCGTGCCCGCTCCGGCCAGGCGGAGACAAGTTGCCACGGGGCCGGGGCTGCGGTGGTGCAACGGTGGCATCCCGTTGAAGAGGTGTGTGACGGTGGGACGCGACGTCTCCGGCGCCCCGGGCCCAGCCAACAGCTCCGCTGCCCTGGTGAGGGACGCCGCCGTCGTGCAGGCATCCGCGTCGGTGTGCCCCAGGGACGGGGTGACACCGTGCTCAGCGAGCATCCGCACCAGGGCATCCGCGCCGGGCAGTTCGGGGGCGTACGTCATGGTCCGCAGGTAACCGTCGGCCGCCTCAATCAGCTCCCGGGTGAAATCCAGATCCGGGTCGAGGAGGAACCTGGGATCCTGGGCGCCGCAGCGGGCGTGGGAGAGGAACGGGCCCTCGGAGTGGATGCCAGCAATGAGACCCTCATCGGCGAGAACGCTGAGGGCTCCCATCCCGCGCAGCAGGTCTTCGCGCGACGCGGTCACCAGGCTGGCGAGCAGCGTCGTGGTGCCGCTGCGGTGCAGGTAATCCAACGCGGTGCGGGCCGCATCGCCGGACCCGCTGGGGAAGTCACCGCCGGCAGCACCGTGGCAGTGCAGGTCAACGAGGCCGGGCAGGATCATGCTGCCGGGTGGCAGTTCGAGCTCTTCAAATCCGGGCAGCAGGGATGGATCCAGGCCGGACCGCGGGCCAACATACGTGATGAGGCCGCCGGAGACGGCAACTACGGAGTCGGGCTGGGCTGATCCATCGCTCAGAACCGTGCCGGCCAGCAGGTAGGTTCCGGATTCGGCCGGATTCAATGTGCGCATCACCTTACCTTATGGCCTCGGCGAACCAGCCGGTGATGGTGGGCTCGTGGGTGATCGCTGTATCGACGACGACGGCGAACCCGCCGGCGCCGAGGCACTGCCGGGCCTGGGCGGGAGTGTGGAGGCGGCCTTCGGCGATGGGGGGGCACTCCGAAGCCAGCGGCGGCGATCCTGACCGCGCGAAATGGAATCAGCAGTCGGTCAGCTCCGCTCAACTTGCCAGAGAGTACGGATTCACCGACATCGATGGTTTGCAGCCCGATGGCTGGAGCGCGCACTAACCAGGTAGATTCCTTGACGCTGCCAAGTGCACAGCTCCGTGCACGACCAAGTGCACGGAGGCGCCAGCGACTAAAGCGACGTCAACGTCGCCTCGCGCAGCGCTCCATGCGCCCCACGGACCGCTCGCAGGGACAACCGGTCGCGACGATATTACGAGCCGAGGTCGGCAGCCGGCGAACGAATGGATCCGGTCTTCGTGAAGGGGTCCGGGCAGGGTTGTCGGAGTCGAGAGCGTTAAACTGCGCCGGCCCATCGAGGTCCGCTGGCGGCCCGGTGGATTTCCCTGGAACGTGCGTGAAGGTCAGCAGTCGGGATTCGCCGGACTTCGCGAACTTGAACAGTGACGTCGTGAGCCTCCGCCGGCGCGGCCCTCCTCTCCGTCGGAGAAATATCGGCAATCAGTCCCATGCCGGCGTACTCACGCACGGCGGCGATGCCGGCAACAGCTGCGGTCTTGTTGTCAAAGGCCTTGGACACTGCCATCACGGTGCCATCCGGTGCTGTCAGCCGGAACCTGATATACGACTCCGCGTCCACGAACAGTTCGAACATTCCGGCCATAGCAAATCCTCCCGGTCTGCGGGATCCGCCCGCGGCGTCGTTGCCACGGAGCGGAACGGACGCGCCCTTGCGTCCCTTTCCCGCTGGTTTTGTCCTGCAATCCAAATGATCGGTTCATCATGTGCTAAATGAGTCTCGCTCAAGACAGCCAGTGCCCACAAGACCCAACAGGCAACTCCTCCACCAATCGAAGTTTTGCGCCGGCCGTGGCGGGGCCTACAGCTGCAGGGTCTCCGGCCGCTTGCGGCCGTTCACCGCAGCAGCGGGCCAGCGGTCATCCACCGTCAGGACTTTCATGCCGGACTCGGTGAGCTGGACCGTGTCCTCGATCTTCACTCCCGGTCCCGACGGGTTCCAGGTGAACGGCTGGTTGAGGACGACGGTGTCGGTGGCTGCCGCGGTGACGCGCGGATCCCGCCCGGCATAGCCCGCTGGTCCGCCCTGGTGGTGCTGCTCCCACTGCTCCGCGCCGAAACCGTGGCGGACGTAGGCCGCTTTGATCTCGCCGAAGACGCGGTCCAGCCGGGTACCGGGGACCGTTGCGTCGAGGATGTCCGCCTCCACCGCAGCGATCCGGGACTCGGCGTCGAGCTCTTCGGGGGTGCCGGCGTCGAACCTTACCCAGCGCGTGATGTTCGCGACCAGGCCGTCCCGGCGGGCGCACACCACGGCCATGGCGCGGCGTCCGAGCGGCGCGTGGGTGGCCAGCGGGTGGCGGAAGTCGCTCCGGGAGCTGCCGCTGCACAGGAGTACCAGCGGCTCCGCGCCCGCTCCAACCACGCGGGCGGCCAGGGCGGACACGAGCTCGAATTCGGTGGTGTCCGGCCGGGCGGTGGATAGCACATCGGTCATGATGCCGGCCAGTTCCGCGCTGAGATGGGCGTAGCGGGCGGCCTCGCCGGGCAGCAGTTGCTGCCGGGCAGCCCTCAATTCGGTGGCCACCGAGGCCTCGGCCAGCGGGGTGCGGGCGCCCCCTCCGGAAGAACGTCCGACGGCGGCGGCGCCCTCGTGCAGGTTCCCGTGCCAGGGCACGGTGTGGAGGGCGACCCCGGCGGGGAGCTCCTCGGCCGCGATCCGCGCGGCCTCGTTGTTGAACGTCACCAGGTGGTCGCCCGCCCGGTCCACCAGCAGCGCGGCGATGGGGTCGCCGGCCAGGCTGATGTGGACGCGGCTGCCGTCCAGGTACCAGGCCAGCGCCGTGTGGGTGGTCAGCAGCAACGAGTCCTGCCCCTTGGCATCCAGGATGTCCAGGACGCGGCGCCGCTTGATGGCCCGGTCTGCGGTAGATGCTGGCGGCGTGCGGCGGCCTTGGCCCGCAAGCGTCGCGGCTACCGTCAGCTGCGACGACGGCGTGGCAGCAATTGTTGTCTGGCTCATGAGTTGTCCCCCTGTGTTTGGATCAATGTCTCGATGTCTTCCGTACCCAAAATTCCGTCGGCGATGAACACGGTCACGCTGCGGCGGACCGGGGCGCCGGGTTCGGCAATGACCGGCGCGTCCCAGGCCAGCGACTGGCCAACTCCCGCGTATCCGTCTGCCCGGACGAACCACGGATCCGTTGAATCCGCCGCGGCCACGAACACGAGCGTGGCGTCGCCGCCGTCTGGACGGGTGCCGCCACGGCGAGTGCCGCCGTTGGACGTTCCCCCCGTGAAGCCACCCGACCAGGCGAGCCACGGTGCGACACTCCCGTGCACGGCGGACTCGCCCGCCCCCAAAGGGGTCCAGACACGTGCCCCGGGACATTCGGGAAGGCGCCAGAAGAACCCGCCGTACCCGCCCCCAACACGGCCGTTGGAACCCGGGCTGCCCAGGCTCACGGGCTGGTTGCCGGCGGGGGAGAGTGCAAAGTCCAGGGTGAGGCGCCACACGGAAGGCCCGACGGCGGCCCACGTCCAGGTGCGCTGCTCGGTCAGGATGGGAGCGCCGTCGGGCCCGTTCCAGGACAGGTTCTCGGTCAGCTCGCCATCCTGTTCGGACGGTTCGCCGGCGGACGGTTCGCCGGCCCGGACGATGCTGCCGTGGTCCGGCCGCCAGACGTACTCCCCGGCAGCCCGCGTGTAGGTGCGGCCGCCCCAGAAGTTGACGCCGTCCACATCCTGGAGCGCCACCCCCACGCCCAGATGCCACACGTGGTCCAGCGGCTGGTGGTCCGTCACAACGGTCCCGGCCAGGGTGCGGACGGGGTGCAGGTACGGGCGGGGCGAGGACACGGCGCGGATGCGGCTGCCGTCCTGGTAGTCCGCCACGGGATGCCCGGCGAGGTCGAACGTCCGGGCCGGGGGCAGACTGCGGGCCCAGGGGACGCCCAGTTCGGCGAAGGTGGCCTGTGCCTTGGTGGCGCGTTCGATCAGGTCGGCAATGCCATGGACCACCGGGTGGGCGTCGTCGCCGTCGCCCTCCCAGCTGACATGGCCCGCGTCGATTTCCCGGGGCGCGGGGGCGGTGCGGATGGCTTCGAGCACGCACATAAACGCACCGGTATCCGGCAGCGCACTGAGCAGGGGAGTGCCGGCTGCCCGGGCTGCGAGGAGGTTCTTCAGCAGGTCGGTCCGGCCGAACGTCTCCCGGCGCTCGCCGTCCGCCGTGGTGGTGACCAGCTCGTCCTCGGTGTAGAAGAACGTCATCTCCCCCCGCGTCCCATGGACCGTGACGGAAGGTCGTTGCTGCTCCGGGGCGCACAGCGTGAGAGCGCACAGCAGACTCTGGCCGGCCACCGTCCGGACCCGGATCGCGGACGTGTCGTCGCTCTGGGTGTCGTTGGCGCGGTAGAGGTCCGTCTCCACGGAGGCGACGTCGGCAATAGTGTGGGCGCCGGCCATGTTCAGGGCAGTGGCCACGGCGTGCGCCAAGGCATTGGTGGCCACGCCGTCCACCACGTCGATGCCGTCCAGGCTGCGTTTGCCTGCCCACCGGGAGCGCTTGAAGTAGTTTTTGGTCCTGACCCACATGCCGGTGGCGCTGAGTCCCAGCACGTCTCCGATGTCACCGGATTCGATGGTGTTCCGGATTCCCGGCAGGGCCAGCGAGCCCAGGCTCTGGAAGCCCACCTGAACGAGCCGGCCGGCGGATTCGGCAGCGGCCAGCACGTCCTGGAACTGGGCCATGGATGCCACCGGCGGTTTCTCCGTGTACACGTCAGCACCGGCGGCCAGCGCCGCCAGGGCCAGGGGAGCGTGCGTCTGGATGGGCGTGGCCAGGATAACCACGTCCGGAACCGGCCCGGCCGCCAACAGCTGCTCCAGAGTGTTGAAGACGGCCACTGACCCGGCCAGCGCGCCCGTTTCCGGCGGGTTGGGGTCAGCCACTGCCACAAGTTCCAGGACGCCGGCCTTCTCAAGCCTGACGAGGTTGACCAGGTGCGACTCGCCAAAACCGTGCACACCCACGAGCGCTACGCGCGGGAGGGCTGCCGGAACTTCACCTGCCGCTGCAGCGCTAGCGGATGCCGCGGGGTCGGATTGCTGAATCATCAAAAGTCCTCGGTGGCTAAGGGGTGGGTAGGGGAGAGAGATTGTGGCCCGCTGCGCCCAGGGTCCTGGACAGGTAGCTGATTGCTTCATTCTGCATCTCAACGGTGAAGACGTGCCCGCCTGGCCAGAAACTCCAGGTGTAGGAGCCGGCCGGGTGCAGCGACTCCAGGATCCCGTGGGCGTCCAGCATCCCGCCTTCCGGGAACAGTTCGTCGCCCAGCGCGTACTGCACCAGGAATCCGTCGGCGCCGGACCGTCCGCTCAGTTCCGGCCAGTCACCCAGCTTCCGGAGCCCAGGAGTCTGGAGCAGCCAGGAATGGGCATCGAGGTAGGCGGGCAGCAGCGACCCGAACGTGGCCATCATGCATGTGACAACGTAGTTCCGGATCCGCGGGCTGAGGACCGCCAACGCCAGGGCCCGGCCGCCGCCGCCGGAGAATCCGATGCAGCCCAGCCGCTCCGCGTCCACCCCGGGCAGGCCGGCAAGGATCGCCAAGGCGGCCAGGTCATCGTGGGCCACCATCCCCGCCAGGCTGGTGCCCAGCAGGCCTGCGGCCTTGGCCACGGTGTCCTCATGGATTCCCGCGGCGGCGTTGTACAGTTCGGCGTCGGAAGGTACGACGCCGGCCTCCCGCCATTGCGACTTCCTCGCCTCCAGCGCAGCTTCCGTCCGCCACGGCGGGGTGGACAGATCGAAGCGCCGGCTGCCCCACGCAAAGGCGTCGTGGGCCAGGACGGCGAAGCCCTGGCGGGCGACCTCCGTGGCCAGGGCGCGCCCTCCGTAGTGCCCGGCGCGGGCTTCCACTACGGATGGGTGGGGCTCGGGAAGCGTGACCAGCCGGTCCGCTCCGCCGAACTTGTTGCCCGCGTGGCAGTGCAGGGCGAGTACGCCGGGCAGCTGCCCGGAACTCCCGGCCGGCCGCATCAGCCAGCCGGTGGTGCGGGGGCCGAAGCCCAACTGCCAGCTGAGCTGGGAGGTGGTGACGCCGTCGTGCGTTTCCTCCCAGTGGACGGTGATGTCCGCCGGAGGAACAACTGCCGGAACCCCCAGGGCGTCCGAAAGCTCCTGCGCCGCCGGGGTGGCTGCCTGGTAGCGCGGGCGGCCACGGATGTAGGCAGGCCAGTTCTCGTAGCCTGCAATTGCGCTGGGCCGGACTGGCCGGGAATCCTTGCTCACTGACCTGCCTGTTGTTCGGTTTCAGAAAACGCTTTCTCAAAAACTAACGTAGGGCTATACAGGAGTCAAGAAACCGTTTACTTTGGTACGGAGCCGCTTTCAACGTCCCGCGTGACGGAGGCCGGATCCGGACAGCTGCACACCAGGTGAGTCCGCCGCCGGAGACGGTGCATAAATGGATCGCCCCGTGCGATCAACCCAGACGTGGAGGGGCCACGATGACCAAAGGAGGCCACATGGCCGCTAGACACATACCCAGGACACCGCGCCCGGCAGGAATGCCGGCTGCAGCGGGTCCGCTGCCTGAAACGGAGTTGCCGCAATGAGTGCCATCAGTGAACTGAGCACCCTCAAGCGCCGCAAGGGCCCGATGACTGCGGAAGAGAAAAAAGCCAACGGCCGGGACAACAAGGCCGCGTACGTCTTCCTGCTGCCGTGGCTGGTGGGCCTTGTTGCCATCACCGTCGGCCCGATGCTGATGTCCCTGTACCTGTCGTTCACCGATTACAACCTGCTCCAGCCGCCGGAATGGGTGGGGCTGGACAACTTCATCCGTATGTTTGGTGACGCCCGCCTGCACAACTCGCTGGGCGTAACGTTCACCTACGTCTTTGTAGGCGTCCCGCTGCAGCTCGGTGTTGCGCTGCTGATCGCGTTGGTCCTGGACAAGGGCCTGCGCGGGCTGCCGTTCTACCGCTCGGTCTTCTACCTGCCGTCCCTGCTGGGCGGTTCCGTGGCTGTTGCCATCCTGTGGAAGCAGATCTTCGGCACCACAGGCCTGGTCAACCAGGCACTGGCCATGTTTGGCATCCAGGGGCCTGGCTGGATTTCCGATCCGAGCACCGCGCTGGGCTCCATCGTGCTGCTGCACGTGTGGACCTTCGGCGCCCCGATGATCATCTTCCTGGCCGGCCTCCGCCAGATTCCGGTGATGTACTACGAAGCAGCAAGGGTGGACGGCGCCAGCACGCTCCAGCAGTTCTGGCGGATCACGCTTCCCATGCTCAGCCCGATCATTTTCTTCAACCTGGTGCTCCAGATCATCGGATCCTTCCAGTCCTTCACCCAGGCGTTCATCGTTTCCGGCGGCAATGGCGGCCCGTCGGACTCCACGATGTTCTTCACGCTGTACCTGTACCAGAAGGGCTTCGGCCAGTTCGACATGGGCTACGCCTCGGCAATGGCGTGGTTCCTGCTGGTCATCATCGGTGTGTTCACCGCCATCAACTTCATCGCTGCAAAGTATTGGGTTTTCTATGACGACTAAGCTTGAGACGCTGCCCGCCCCGGACAAGAACAACGCCGGCGCCGGTAAGCCTACGAACCACCGCAAGCCCGTGAAGCGCCGCGAGTCCCGCGGCACGCTCGCTTTCAGCAGGGCTGCCCGCACCAAGGCACTGATCAAGCATGCCATCCTGATCCTCGCGGGCGGCCTCATGATCTACCCGCTGCTGTGGATGGTGGTCTCGTCCCTCCGGGCCAATGAGCTGATCTTCCGCGAGCCGGGCCTGTGGCTCAACACCCTGGAGATGAGCAACTACACGGACGGCTGGTCTGCGCTGACGCACCCGTTCGGCCACTACATGCTCAACTCGGCCATCGTGGTGATCGGCTCCATCCTTGGAAACCTGATCTCCTGCTCCATGGCCGCCTACGCCTTCGCGCGGCTCCAGTTCACCGGCAAGAAACTGTTTTTCGGCATCATGCTGCTGACCATCATGCTCCCGTTCCACGTGGTGATCGTGCCGCAGTACATCCTGTTCTCACAGATCGGCTGGGTCAACACGTTCTGGCCGCTCATTGTGCCGAAGCTGCTGGCCACCGATGCGTTCTTCGTGTTCCTGATGGTCCAGTTCATCCGCGGCATCCCGAAGGACTTGGATGAAGCGGCAAGGATCGACGGCGCCGGACACCCGCGCATCTTCCTGCGGGTTATCCTGCCCCTGATGGTGCCGGCCCTGGCCACCACCACCATCTTCACCTTCATCTGGACGTGGAACGACTTCTTCGGGGCCCTGATCTACCTGACGGATCCGGACATGTTCACCGTACCGGTTGCGCTGCGTGCCTTCGTGGATTCGCAGTCCGCCACCAGTTGGGGATCCCTGTTCGCGATGTCCATCGTGTCCCTGCTGCCGGTGTTCCTCGTGTTCCTCTTCGGCCAGCGGTTCCTCATCAAGGGCATCGCCACTACCGGTATCAAATAGATCCAGCGAAGCACCCTTGCTCCAGAGCCAGTGGCCTGTCCTTCGGGGACCGGCCACTGGCGTGTCCGCCTTGGCCTTGAGAAACAGGCCAAGAAAACACCTTGTAATACAAGTCATGCACTTGTAGTATGAGAGTTAAGAAAACGCTTTCTCGTTTACTTTCCCCAATAACCAGGTCAATGAAGATCGGAGTACCCAGTGGCGCTTTTTCACCGCACTGAGTCAGATGCCAAAAACCGAACGGCAGAGTTGCCATCCACCGGCGCACGCCGCCGTTTCCGCAAGACGGGCGTCGTTGCCGCGGCAGCCGCCGTCGTGCTTGCCCTGAGTGCCTGTGGTGGAGGAGCCTCCCCGCAGAGCGACGGCGGACCCGTTGAACTGCGCTTTTCCTGGTGGGGCAGCGACAAACGCGCCCAGCTGACGCAGGCCGCCATCGCGGCGTTCGAGGCCGAGAATCCCAACATCAAGATCAAGCCCGAGTACGGCGACTGGAGCGGATACTGGGACAAGCTGGCCACCCAGGTGGCCGCCAACGATGCCCCGGACATCATCCAGATGGACGAAAAATACATCACGGAGTACTCAACCCGCGGTGCGCTGCTGGATCTCTCCAAGTACGAGATCGACACGTCAAAGCTGGACGAAGCAGCCCTCAACGCCGGCAAGAGCGAGGATGGCCTGACCGGCATCGCCGCCGGCATCAACGCGGCCACCATCCTGGCCAACCCCGCGGTCTTCAAATCTGCAGGCGTTGAACTTCCCGACGACAAGACCTGGACCTGGGAAGACTTCGGCCGCATCTCCGCCGAACTCACCGAGAAGTCCCCGAAGGGTACGTACGGCTCAGCCGCCTACGGCACGGACGAGGCCTCGCTGGGAGTCTGGCTCCGGCAGAACGGCAAGTCCCTGTACACGTCGGACGGCAAGCTGGGCTTCGAGCCCTCGGACATCGCCGATTGGTGGGCTTTCCTGAAGCAGCTCAGCGAGAAGAAGGCTGTGCCGTCCGCATCAGAAGTTGTGGAAGCTGAGGCCGCAGCGCTTGACCAGAGTGGCCTGGCCACGGGCAAGAACGGGCTCGCCTTCTGGTGGTCCAACCAGCTGCCGGCCCTGGAGAAGGCTGCCGGAACAGAGCTGCAGATCCTGCGCTTCCCGTCCACCACCGGCAAGGCTGCCGACGCCCAGCTCTGGTACAAGGCATCCCAGTTCTGGTCGGCCTCATCGCGCACCAAGCACCCTGAGGAAACGGCCAAGTTCATCAACTTCCTTGCCAACAATGAGAAGGCCGGCGCCGCCCTGCTGGCCGACCGCGGCGTCTACCCCAACTCCGACGTCCGGACAGCCATTGCGTCAAAGCTGACGCCCGCTGATATCAAGGTGGTCAAGTTCATCGACCAGATCAAGGGCGAACTCGGCGAGGCTCCGGCCCCGCCGCCGAAGGGCGCTGGCGCCATCCAGGAAATCGTCAAGCGCTACACCTCCGAGGTCCTCTTCAACCGCCTGTCCACTGACGAGGCCGGCAAGAAGGCCGTGGACGAAATGAAGTCCGCGATCAGCTAACGCCCGCGCCGCCGTCGGACTCTTCCGGATGCAGCTTCTGTAGGAAGCATCAGCAGGATGCGCACGACGGCGGGAGGCAGCTACCGTCCCGGTTGGAACCTTTGGGTTCCGGCCGGGACGGCGGTGTTTTAAGGTCCGTGTACTGGGTCCTGCTTTTCCCGCAGCCATGAGTGCTAGACGGGTGCCGGTCCGCGTGGTCCACTGGGATCAATTCAATTCATTGGGGAGAACATGAAGGCATCCGCTTGGACCGCCGCTGCGGCAGCACTACTGATATTGACCGGTTGCGCAGATGGTGTGCCCAGCGGGCATCCGACGCCGAACACACTGGAAGTTAGTCCGCCCAGTGCCGTCCCCACTGTCGGTCCGACTTCATCCGCTCAGGCCTCAGGGGCGCCGGTTCAAGCGATCACCATCCCGCTGGGCAAGCAGAAGCAGACTGGTGTCGAGGCATGGCTGACGATCAGCGGCTTTTCCGGGCCTCCGGGTTCGGTAGTTACCTACGATGCCTCAGAGTCCGCAGGCGTCGTGGTCAAGTACGAATGGGATCTGGACGGCGACGGAAGCTACGACCGGACCACCACTGATCCTGTCCTCAAACACACTTACGAGGCAGAGTTTGAAGGAGTCATGATTCTGCGGGTGACAGGGATTGCCGGCGGCACCGACGTTTTGGAGACCCCCGTTTCCATAAGCACACCGCCGCCGTATCTGGCAGCAGCCTCAAACGTTCGTATCGAGGTTCTCTCTACGGTGGGGACGATCAGTGAGGTTAGAGTCACTTGGGAATCCAGTGACCCCGCGGTTTACAGATGGGGAGTGGCTATTGACGGTATCCCGGCAGGCATGCGTGAGGGATCGGTCCGCTCCGTGAACGTCACAGAGGTGCATCACGAAGAAGAAGTCCTGATAGAGGTCATTGGCTTCACAGCCGGCGGCGCTATGGGTGAACGGGCGGGCGCAGTCCTGGCCGCGGCCGAGGAGTAGTTCTGCTTCCCATAATTGCTGTGACGTGGGGTTCCCGCGCGCTGCAGTGATGCTTGTGCCGTGGCGTTTCATTCGCGTTGGGGCGGTGGGGGTGGTTTGAAGTAGTGGTTTTGCCGGGGTTTTTGGGTGGGGTCGATGTGGCGTGGGGGTGTGAACCAGGGGACGCCGTTGCGGGTGTGGATGGTCCATTGTTCTTTGTGGATCAGGTGGTGGTGATGGGAGCAGAGGAGGGTGCCGTTATCGGTGTTGGTGGGGCCGTTTTGTGACCAGTAGGTGATGTGGTGGGCTTCGCACCAGGGGGCGGGGACGGTGCAGTTGGGGAAGGTGCAGCCTTGGTCGCGGGCGGTGAGGGCGAGTCGTTGGGCGGGGGTGAAGAGCCGGGTTTTGCGGCCGAGGTCCAGGATTTCGCCGTGGGTGCCGAGGAGGACGGGGATGATGTCGGCGTCGCAGGCGAGTTTGCGGAGGGTGGCGGCGGCGACGGGCCCGGTGAAGACGAAACTGCCCGTGCCCGTGTCTTGGCTGCTCCCGTTTCCTGCCCCTGCCCCTGCCCCTGTGCCTGTGCCGGTGTCGGGGATGCGGTGGGGGAAGAGGTCTTGGTAGTTGATGGTGGCGAGGATTTGGGGGCGGTTTCCGCCTGTGGTGGGCAGTTGGTTGGTGGTGAGGGCGGCTTTGAAGGCGGTGACGATGCCGTCGAGTTGTTTTTGTGGCCGGCTCCGCGTGTCCAGGTCCACGTCGATGTCCTGCCAGACGTCCGTGTCCTGGCCGGTGTCGGGGCCGCGTTCGCCGGTTTCTGCGGTGTGGCTGGTGCGGGGGTTGGTGGCGGCGTTCATGATGGTGGCGAAGTGTTCGTATTGGTCGGTGGTGGCGAAGATTTCGAGGTGGTGCAGGCCGTGGCGGGGTTTGCGGATGAACGCGCCTTGGGTGTGGCGGAGTGCTTCTTCGGTGGGTTCGGCGCCGTCGGCGTCGATGGTGTCGGCCCAGCGGCGGGCGACGCGGGCGAGGAAGTCGGGGTCGGTGGTGGCGGCGGTGTGGGTGAGGTCGTGTTCGATCCGGTCCAGGGTTTCGGGGGTCGTCTGGTGTTTGAGTCGGTCCAGGGTGGCGCTGATGATGGTCCCGGCCTGGGAGGACACCACAGGCCCGGTCACCGAGACTGCCTGGGCCTGTTCGGGCAGGCTGGTGCTGGTGTCCGGGTTGTGTGAGCTGGTGGGGGAGAATGCTGCGGCGAGGTGTTCCCTGGCCGGAGGTATGGGGTCTCCGGTGAGGGTGGCGTCGGGCAGGATGGCGTGAGCGAGGTGGAGGCGGCGGTTCGCTTCCCGGATCGGGATCCGGAGCCGCTGCCGGAGGAACTCAGCGGTGGTCCGGCAACCGTCGTCGGCCGGGGATCCCGGAACCGTCCGCGTGGTCCCGGCGGGCCAGTTGGCGTCGGTTTCGTTCAGGGTTTCGGTGCCGTTGTCCCAGCCGGTGACCCAGGTCCGGGAGGTCCTGGCTGTGGCGGCGGCGGTGATGGCCTGGGGCCGGGTACGGTCCACGGAACCTGCTGAGAGGATTTGGAAGTAGTCCACGCTGCGGGAGAGTTCCTCGACCAGGCCCGCGCATTCGGCGGCCTCAGCATAGCCGGCCATCGCCAGCTGCTCCGGTGCGGCGGCGGCTGCAGCGTTGACCAACGCGATCGCCGCCCTCAACTCGGCGGCCGCTGGCACGGCCTGCAGCGGCACCGGCTGCGTCAGCACAGCAGTTTTACTGCCGTGCCCCGCGAGCTGATCCGTCAAAGCTTCCATGGCAATACTCTGCCGTGGGGGTCTGACATTTAAGCCGCAGCCGGACGCTTCGGCGGTGGAGACCGCCCCAGCGCACGAGGCGGCGCGCGTCAGAACGACGGTGGTACCGCCGTCGTCCGCGAGCTGATCCGTCAAAGCTTCCATGGCAATACTCTGCCGTAGGGGTATGACATTTAAGCCGCAGCCGGACGCTTCGGTGGTGGAGACCGCCCCAGCGCACGAATCGGCGCGCGTCAGCACAGCGGAAGTACCGCTGTGCCCCGCGAGCTGATCCGTCAAAGCTTCCATGGCAATACTCTGCAGTGGGGGTCTGACATTTAAGCCGGCGTCGGACGCTTCGGTGGTGGAACCCGGATCAGTCCTCCGCGATCACCGCAACCGAACCAGCCTCAACAGTCCCCTCAAACGGTGCGCCCGTCAGCAGGTCCACGCCGGCGGCGTCCACCGCCGCGGCTGAGCGTGAGTGGTTGATCGCGAACAGGAAGCTGCCGCCGTCGTCGGTCCGTCGACGGACGAGCTCCACGCCGCGGTCGGCGGTGGCAACGGGAGCGACGCCGGATTCGGCCAGCAGCCGGTCCACAAGCGCCTCGATGCCATCGCGGTCCGGGAACGTCGCGAGATACCAGGCGGCACCGGCACCTGATCCAACCGCATGCCGCGTCAGGGCCGGCACGCCCTCCAGCGGATACTCGGTGAAAGTCTGCACAGCCTCAGCACCCGCGAGGTGGACGTGTTCACTCCAGATGGTGGACACGCCGCCGTCGCCCAATTTCAATTGCCCGCCGGCCAGCAGCGGGTGGAATTCCTCCACGCTGATCCCCAGCAGCTCGCGGAACGCGCCGGGGTAGCCGCCCAAGCGGACGTGGTCCTGCTCGTCCACGATCCCGCTGAAGTACGTGACCAGAACCGTGGCACCGGCCCACGCGGCGGCAGCGATGTTGGCAGCGGCGGCGTCAGTCACCGAATAAAGCGTGCACACCAGGACGAGGTCGTAGCCCTCCAGCGACGCGGAAGGATGCACCAGATCCGCCGCGATCCCGCGCAGGAACAGCGACCTGTGGAAAGCCCGCAGCACGTCGAGATACTTCACGTCCTCGCTCGGTTTGGAGTCGATTTCGATGGCCCACCAGGCCTCGTAGTCGAACACGATCGCCACGCGCGATTCCACCCGCGAGCCGCGCACCGGTGCGAGCTGTTTCAGCGCAGCTCCGAGCTCCACCACCTCGCGCCACACCCGCGTGTCGCGGCCGCCGTGCGGGACCATCGCGGAGTGGAATTTCTCGGACCCGGCAAAGCTCTGCCGCCACTGGAAAAACATCACCGCATCCGCCCCGCGGGCCACATGGGCCAGTGAGTTGCGCAGCATTTCGCCGGGCATCTTGGGCTGGTTGCGCGGCTGCCAGTTGACGGCCGACGTCGAATGTTCCATCAGGATCCACGGGTCACCGCCCGCAATTCCCCGGGTGAGATCGGCGCTGAACGCGAGTTCGATCTGACGTTCGGGATCGGCAGCCACGAGGTAGTGGTCGTTGGCGATCACGTCCATGTCCTTGGCCCACTCAAAATAGTCCATGGCCTTCGTGGCGCTGGACGCCATCAGGTTGGTGGTGCAGGGGACACTCGGGGTGACCTCCCGCAGGACCGCCACCAGCTCGCGGTAGTAGTCCATCAGCGCCCACGAGTTGAACCGCTGGAAGTCCAGCTGCTGGCCCGGATTCAGCGTGGAAGGCGCGACTCCGGGCGGCAGGATCTCCCCGAAGGAACCGTAGTTCTGGGACCAGAACGCCGTGCCCCAGGCGGCGTTGAGCGCCTCGATGCTGCCATACCGGCGCTCCAGCCATGCGCGGAAGGCCGCGGCGTCTTCCACGCCGTAGAACTCGGAGACGTGGCAGCCGAGCTCGTTGTCCACATGCCATAAGGCGAGCGCGGGGTGGCCCTTGTACCGCTCGGCGATCACGCGGGTGATGCCGGTGGCATACCGGCGGTAAACGGCCGACGACGGTGTGTAGTGCCGCCGGGAGCCCGGCCCCAGCACGGTTCCGTCAGCCGTGACCGGCAGGATTTCGGGGTGTTTGCGTACCAGCCACGCGGGCGGAGCCGCCGTCGCGGTGGCCAAGGCCACCTTGATCCCGTTGGCGGCGAGATTATCCAGCACCTCATCCAGCCAGCCGAAGTTGTATTGGCCCTCGGCCGGTTCCAGCAGAGCCCAGGAGAAAATGCCCACGCTGAGGAAGCTGACGCCGGCTTCCTTCATGAGCTCCAGGTCTTCCAGCCGAACGTCGGCGGGCCACTGCTCGGGGTTGTAATCGCCGCCGTACGCGATCCCTTCCACGTTGCTCCAGACGCTGGCCGGGCCGGAATTACGCTGCACGCTCATGGGACTCCTTTGTCTACGGGATGGACTAAACGTACCTGAACCCGGATGTTTGGGAAAACGCTTGCCCAATGCCGGGAATACCGATATTGTATCGTTTCAGAAAGCGTGTAAGCCAACTCACAACTCGCGTTGTAATCATCGAAGCGATGGGCCTGCACATCACGAGCAAGGAGGCTCTCATGATCAACAGAAGGAATTTCCTCACTACCGTAGCCATCGGCACCGCATCCGCGGCAGCGCTGGCGGCCTGTGGCTCACCGGCCCCCAGCCAGACGGGTTCGGCGGAGAACCCGGTCACCATCAATTACACCTGGTGGGGCAACGATGACCGCGCCGAGCGGACCCGCAAGGCGATCGCCCTGTTCGAGGCAAAGAACAAGGACATCAAGGTCAACGGCAACTTCACGGACTTCGCCGGCTACTGGCAGAAGCGGGCCACGGAAGCTGCCGGCGGCGGCCTCCCCGACGTGATGCAGTGGGACCTTTCGTACCTCCGTGATTACGGCCAGCGCAACCAGCTCCTGGACCTGAGCACCGTGAAGATCGACACGTCGGCTTTCGAG
The DNA here is from genome assembly GCF_057840185.1 of Pseudarthrobacter sp. KH_020_B. Taxonomy (NCBI): domain Bacteria; kingdom Bacillati; phylum Actinomycetota; class Actinomycetes; order Micrococcales; family Micrococcaceae; genus Pseudarthrobacter; species Pseudarthrobacter sp. KH_020_B. The sequence continues at coordinate 3,841,998 of NZ_CM174506.1, read as the reverse complement.
AAGTCACTCCTGCCGTCCGGCCAGATCAAGGGCAAGACCTACGGCATCCCCACCAGCACCAACGCGTTCGCCGTCTACTACGATCCCGCCAAACTCGCCTCCCTCGGCATTGCAGAGCCGGACGGCACCTGGACCTACAAGGATTTCAACGCCTTCCTCACCGAGGTCGGAGCCAAGGGCAACGGCACACTCTTCGGGTCAACTGACTACACGTCCGTCTGGTGGATGTTCAACATCTGGCTGCGCCAGAACAACATTGAGGCGTTCACCGAGGACGGCAAGCTCGGCTTCACCAAGGACCACCTGAAGAAGTGGTGGAACCTGACCGGCGAACTCCGCGGTACCTCCGCCATCGTCTCCGAGGAGCGCGTGACCCAGCTGGCGCCCAAGTCACCCTTTGGCTCGAACGTGACGGCCACTGAAGTCACCTGGGATAACTTCATGGCAGGTTACCTCGGTGACAGCGGCGCCAAGGAGCTCAAGCTTGTCCCCGTTCCGTCCGATGACCCGGACAACCTGGGCCTGTTCCTGAAGCCCTCCATGCTGATGGTGGCCAGCGCCAAGACCAAGAACAAGGATGCTGCTGCCCGCTTCATCGACTTTATGGTCAACGATCCCGAGGTGGGCCAGATCTTCAAGACCTCCCGCGGTGTCCCGGCCTCCAAGACCCAGCGCGACGGAACCACCTTCGAAGGTACCGACAAGCTGGTTGTTGACTACGAGAAGTCCATCGAGCAGTACCTCAAGGACGCCCCCGAGCCGCCCATCGTCGGTTTCGGCACGCTGGAAGCGTCGTTCAAGCGGGTCAGTTCCGACCTCAACTACGGCAAGGTAACCGTGGACGGCGCCATTGACGCCTGGTTCAAGGAAGCCGAAGACCTCATCAAGCAGAACGCCTGATCCAGGCCCCAACTGACGGACTAATCTCGTGACCCAAAGCCCAATCCTGAGCCGGCGTTCGACGCAATCCGCTCCCACGCCGCCGCGCAAGCCGCGGCAGCTGAAATCAAAGCGGAGCGGTGCGGATGCCCGCGCCGGCTACACCTTCCTGCTGCCCTGGCTGCTGGGATTCATCGCCCTGACCGTGGGCCCGATGATCTCCTCGCTGTACCTGTCTTTCACCAACTACAACCTCTTCGAACCGCCCAAGTGGATCGGGCTGGACAACTACGCCACCCTGTTCCAGGACGAACGGTTCCTGCAGTCGGTGGGCGTGACGCTGTCCTACGTGGTCTTCGGGACGCCGCTGAAGCTGGCGGCGGCACTGGCGGTGGCCATGCTCCTGAACAGCAAGCGCAAGGGGCAGGGCTTCTACCGCTCCGCGTTCTACGCCCCGTCGCTGATCGGTGCATCGGTTTCCATCGCGATCGTCTGGAAGGCCATGTTCGGCGACTCCGGCCCCGTGGATCAGGGCCTGTCCTTCTTCGGGATCAACCTGGGCGGCTGGGTGGGCAACCCCTCCATGACCATGCCCATGATGATCCTGCTGACGGTCTGGCAGTTCGGTGCCCCGATGGTGATCTTCCTGGCCGGCCTCAAGCAGATCCCCGGTGAGCTCTACGAGGCAGCGTCCATGGACGGCGCTGGCCCGGTGCGGAAGTTCTTCAACATCACCTGGCCCATGCTCTCCCCGGTGATCTTCTTCAACCTGCTGATGGAAACTATCCACGCGTTCCAGATCTTCGCCTCGGCCTACATCATCTCCAACGGTGAAGGCGGCCCGGCCGGTTCCACCCTCTTCTACACGCTCTACCTGTACCTGCGGGGCTTCAGCGATTTCCGGATGGGCTACGCCTCGGCGATGGCCTGGCTCCTGGTGATCGTGGTGGGCATCATTACCCTGATCTTCTTCAAAACCTCCAAGTCCTGGGTCCACTACAGCGGTGATTCGAAATGACAATTATGGCAACCCCCAAGCAGTCGGCCCCGATGCTCCAGGCGGAGGACTACAACCCGAAGTCCGAGTCCGTCGTCGCCAGACGGATCAAAAGCCTGATTTTCCATGTGGTGGCGCTCGGCCTGACAGCCGTGGTCCTCTACCCGGCGCTGTGGATGGTGGCCTCGGCCTTCAAACCCAACGCCGAAATCGGCGGCGCCAACACGTCGCTGTGGTCGAACAACTTCAGTTTGGACAACTTCGTCACGGCGATGGACGGGATCGGCGGGGTTTCCACCCTGCAGTTCTTCACCAACTCCCTGGTCCTGGCCATCGGCGCGGTGGTGGGCACCATCCTGTCGGCCAGCGTCTCGGCCTATGCCTTCGCCCGGATCAAGTTCCCGGGCCGGAGCGTGCTCTTCGGCATGATGATCGCCACCCTGCTGCTGCCGTTCCACGTGGTGATCATCCCGCAGTACATCGTGTTCCAGCAGCTGGGCCTCGTCGACACGTACGTTCCGCTGCTCATCGGCAAGTTCCTCGCCGCTGACGCGTTCTTCGTCTTCCTGATGGTCCAGTTCATGCGCAACCTCCCGGGTGAACTGGACGAGGCAGCCCGCATCGACGGCGCAGGCCACGTGCGGATCTTCTGCTCCATCATGCTGCCGCTGATGAAACCGGCGCTCATCTCGACGTCGATCTTCTCCTTCATCTGGAGCTGGAACGATTTCCTGGGGCCGCTGCTGTACCTGAACACTCCCGAAAAGTATCCGCTGCCGCTGGCCCTGCGCCTGTTCGTGGACCAGACGCAGAGCTCGGACTACGGCGCCATGATCGCCATGTCCGTCCTGGCCCTGCTGCCGGTGCTGGTGTTCTTCCTGGTGTTCCAGCGCTACATTGTTGAGGGCGTCTCCACCCAGGGCCTCAAGGGCTGACGGATACAGAAAATGAGCATCATGGACAGCACCACACCCGCATCCGGCCGCAATGAACCCATCCCGGTAAACCGCTTCGCCCTGTTTTCCGAGACCCTCCTGGCCGGGCTGCTGGTGCTGGTGCTGTCCATCCCGCTGGTCACCATCCCCGCCGCGTACGCCGCCGGGATCGCCCACCTGGAACGCCACCTCGCCGGCCGCGACGATTCCCTGCGAGGCCTTTGGGGCACGTTCCGGTCCGCCCTCCCGGGCAGCTGGAAGCTGGGAATCACGACGGCGGGAGCCGCCGTCGTGATTGTCCTTAACCTGTTGCTCGCAACAGTGGGTCAGCTGCCGGGCAGTGCGGTTGTCCTTCCTGCCACGCTGATCCTGGCGGCGGCCGGAGCGGTCCTGCTGCTGCGCACCGCCGCTGCCTGGCGCGAGGGGACCTGGTCCGCGGCCCTCGACACCGCCAAGGCACTCTCGCTGCGTGACTGGACGGGCTCGCTCCTCCTTGCCGCGGCGCTCTTCGCGTCCGTGGTCTTTGTCTGGATGCTCGTGGCCCTGTTTGTGGTGGTGCCCGGCATGCTGCTCCTGGCCTCCGCCGCCGTCAAGATGCGGTCCAGCCGCGCCTAGCAAGTCTCTGCATTTCACCTTTACTACCGAGTTGAGCCAGACGTGTCTTCCGACAGCCCGCAGTCCGCAGAATCCCTTCAGACCTCCCGATCTCCGGTCCGCTGGTACCAGCCGCTGACGCAGCACAACTACCGCCTGTACATGGGCATGACCTTCGCCGGAAGCATGGGCGTGTGGATGCAGAGGCTCGCCCAGGACTGGCTGGTGCTGCAGCTGACCGGGAGTCCGGCCGCCGTCGGGATCGCCGTGGCGCTGCAGTTCCTGCCGATGCTGGTCATCGGTCCGCTCAGCGGCCTGCTGGTGGACATGTTCCCCAAGCGCAGCGTCATGATGGTGTGCCAGTCCGTGATCGCGCTGCTGGCCCTGGGGCTGGCGGTCTGGGACGCCGGCGGAAGCATCACCGTGTGGGCTGTGTACGGAAGCTGCATTGCGCTGGGGGTGACGTCCGCCGTCGACGGTCCGGCGCGCCAGGTTTTCATCAACGAAGTGGTGGGCGACGCCGGCCTGAGGCCCGCCATCGGAGTCAACAACGCGATCGGCCAGTTTGGCGCCATGGTGGGACCGGCCCTGGGCGGAGTAGTGATCGCCCAGGCCGGATCCGCCGCCGCCTTCGCCGCGAACGCCCTGCTTTCCGTGCTGGTGCTGGTCATGATCGCCGCTGTCCGGCCGGCACTCCTGCACCTCACAGCCCCTGCATCTCGGGGACGCGGACAGCTGCTGGCTGGCTTCGGGTACGTCCGGGAACGGCCATCGCTGCTGCTGATCATTGTCCTTGCCGGCCTGCTGGGGGCCTTTGGCATGAACGGCCCGGTGGTGCTGACAGCCTTCGCCGAGCGGGTGTGGCACAACGGGGCGGCGGGGTTCGGCCTGTTCAACACCGTGGGTGCCGTCGGGGCCCTGTCAGGTGCGCTGCTGGCCGCGCGGCTCAGGACCCTGGGCCGCAAGGGAATCGTGGCCGCAGCCGGACTCTTTGGGCTTTCGCAGCTGGTTGCCGCGCTGATGCCAAACCTGGTGGCTTTCACCGTGATGCTTGCCGTGGTGGGCCTGATGACCCTGGTCTTCCTGACGAGCGCCGCCACGGCCGTGCAGGTGGAGGCGGGCCCGGAAGTCCGGGGGAGGGTGATGGCGCTTTACCTGCCGTTGCTGCTGGGCGGGCATGCTTTGGGTGGCCTGCTGGCGGGCTGGCTCACGGAGGAATTTGGCGTGCGGACAGGCCTGGTGGTCACCGGTGCGCTGGCCATGCTGTCCGCGGCCGTCGTGGGACATTTGTTGTGGCTGAATTCGCGGCGCTCCCGGCAGTGACGCCCGTCCGTTCCTACCTTGCCCGGCGTCCGTCAGCCAGCCGGTCAACCACCCTGCGTCAGGGCGCCATTAGGCGCGGGCAGCCCAGGGAAGCCCGAGTTCGCTGAAAGTGGCGTGCTCCCGCGTGGCGCGCTCCAAGGTTTCATCGATCCCCACCACCACGGCGTGTGCCGCGTCTCCGTCGCCGTCCCACCGCACATTTTCCGGCCCGATCAGAGTGGGCTCCGGCGCCGTCCGGATGGCCTCGAGGACCAGCATAAAAGCGCCGCTGTCCTCGATTGGGCTGATTAGCTCGGCACCCCAGTTGCGGTGGGCGATCAGGTTTGCGGTGAGGTCGTCCCGGCCGTAGGTCTTCTCCGTCTGTCCGGCCGGAGTGCTCACCACGAGGCGGTCCTCGGTGTAGTGGAATACTGCCTTGCCGGCTGAGCCCTGGACGGTCACGTACGGTTCCACGGATTCGCTGGCGCAGATGGTCAGGGCGCAGGTGATGGGCAGTCCCGTCGCGGTGCGGACCCGGATCACCGATGTGTCGTCGGATTCGATGTCGTTGGCGCGGTACAGGTCTGTTTCCACGGACGTGACGTCGGCCGTGGTCCGGGCGCCGGCGATCCGCAGGGCGGTTGCCACGGCGTGGGCCAGCGGGTTGGTGGCCACGCCGTCAACAACATCAACGCCGTCGATGCTTCGTTTCCCGGCCCAGCGGGAGCGCTTGAAATAGGCCCTGTCGCGCACCCAGCGGCCGGTGGCCGAGATGCCCTCGACGGTGCCGATGGTGCCGTTGGCGACGAGTTCCTCGATGGCCGCAAGGGCATGCGAGCCCAGGCTCTGGAAACCGATCTGCACGCTGCGCCCGGACGCCTGGGCGGCGTCGCACAGGATGTTGAAATCGGCCAGCGAAGCGACCGGGGGCTTCTCCAGATACAGGTCCGCTGTTGTGGCCAGGGCGGCGAGGCCCAGCGGGGCGTGGGTCTGGATGGGGGTGGCCACGATGATCATTGCCAGGTCCGGGGTGGCAGCCAGCAGGTCGGTGAGTCCCGGGAAAATGGCGGCTGTATCGGGCACGGACCCCGGGGCCGGCGGCTGGGGATCGGCTACCGCTACGAGTTCGACGACGCCGGCAGCCTGGAGGCGTTCGAGGTTGCGCAGGTGGTGCGTGCCGAAGCCGTGGAACCTACCAGCGCCACGCTCGCCGCTGAAGCCGCATGTCCGGGCTGGCCGGACTGTGACGCGGCCGAAGGTGGTGTTGTCATGGGGCTCCGTTCCTGCCCCGGAGGACACTAAGGGTTGGGCAAGCGCTTTCCCGACTCCAGTTTGCAGCATAACCACCGTGATAGTCCAGTGTGTATTGCGACCTGGTCGCACGACCGGCCCTGCCCCGCATGAGCGGTGCTGCCCAGCACCGTACATGCGGGGCAGGGCAGCTGTTGTTCCCGGCGGAGGGGTGGCGGACCCGCTACATGCCCAACGGCGCTGCCCAGTTGCCGTTCCGGCCGCCACTGCCGCCTTCCTGGTACTTACCGCAGCGTGTGCAGCGCCGATAGCGGCCGCCGTCGTCCGTGGTTTGGATGTGCCAATCGTGGCGCAGGTTCATCTTGCACAGCAGGGTTTTGAGCATGATGTTCTCCGATCCAATAGCGGGGTCATCCGTCAGGCCTGATGTTCTGGTTGAGCTTGAAGAAGTTCGTGGGATCGTAGGTGCGCTTGAGTGCCTTGAGCCGGTCGTACTTGGCGGCGCCGTATGCGTGCCGCACGCGCTCCTGACCCTCTTCCATCAGGAAGTTCACGTAGACGCTGGTGTGGTGGGGCGCCAGGGCTGACCAATAGTCCCGGGCCCACTGGCGCTCGGCGGCGAAACCATCGGCGGTCCTGCTGTTGCCGTTGATGTTGAACGTGAACCCGGCCTGGCGGCCGTTGAACGCGGTAGCATCGTCGTCGATCCTGGCCACCGCGCCGCCCATCTGCCACAGGGCGACGCTGGTGACGGGCGAGGTGATGCGGCTGCCGTGCTCCACCACGACGTCGATGACGTCATCGCTGAGGGCCGCGACATCACAGGACCTGACGTAGTAATGCCAGCCGTGCGGGAACGACGGATCAAACGTCCTCTGATGCTCAAGGAACAGCTTGGGCCGGCACAGATCGAGCACGGGCGAACCGAATTCCTTGAGCGGCCGCAGGACCCGTTCGCCGTCCTCGACCGGCCCCGCGTAGCAGGCGGTGACCGCAATGACGAGTTTGCCCACGAGGTCTGGCGGGACGATCGGCAGCGCCGGCGCCCTCCGCTGCACGGCGATGGTCGTGAGCTCGTCAGGGCAGTCCGCGATCCAGTCCCGGTAAAAGCGGAGCACTTTGGGGGCATCTTCCATGGGCCAGAAGACCGGGCCGGCCATCACGTACGGGCCCAGTGGGTTCAGCCGGAACTCGAAGTCGGTGACGATGCCGAAGTTCCCGCCGCCGCCCCGCACGCCCCAGAAGAGGTCGGTGTTCTGATGCTCGCTTGCCCGGACCAGCTCGCCGTCGGCGGTGACCACGTCCACGGACAGCAGCTGATCGATCGTGAGTCCATACTTCCGCATGACCCAGCCGATGCCGCCGCCCAACGTCAGGCCGGCAACCCCGGTATGTGTGACGATTCCCGACGGAACGGCGAGGCCGAACTCCTGCGTCTCGCGATCGAGTTCGCCGAGCAGCACACCGCCTTGGACGCGGACCGTCTGCGCCTCGGGGTCCACCCGGATGCCCTTCATCGGGCCCAGATCGATGAGCATGCCGTCGTCGCAGACTGACAGTCCTGGGAAGCTGTGACCGCCTCCGCGTACTGCTGCCAGCAGGTCATGCGTCCGGGCCAGCCGGATGGCAGCGCGTACATCTGCGACGCCGGTGCAGCGGGCTATGAGGGCGGGACGGCGGTCAATCGACCCGTTCCACACCTTGCGGTGCTCGTCGTATCCAGCATCGTCCGGGCGAACGAGTTCGCCCCGAAACGATGTCTGTAACTCGTCGACAGCAGCGCCGTCGATCTCCGTCCTTTGTGCCATGGGACTCACGGACCTCTCGCTCTTCCAGCAGAGTCCCACCGCTGGCACGAACTGGCAAGAGGAAATTGCGGGAGCTCGGGCGCCCCCGTCCTGGGCAGGCTGGGCCGCTAGCTGACAGCCTTCTTCACGAGCTCGACGATCTTCGCCTCATCGGCGGCAGTGATTTTCGTCAGGGCGTAGGAGGTGGGCCACATGTTGCCCTCATCGAGGTTAGCGGGGTCGCTGAATCCGAGCGTCGGGTACCGTGCCTTGAATTTGTCGGCGGGTTGGAAGAAACAAACCACCTTGCCGTCCAAAGCGTAGGCAGGCATCCCGTACCAGGTCTTCGGCGCGAGCTCCGGCGCGTTGCCCTTGATGATGGCATGCAGCCGTTCGGCGATTGCGCGGTCCGAGTCCGACATCTCGGCGATCTTCCCGAGCACATCGCTTTCGCCATCCGGCTTGGTGGCGCGGGCACCCTTTCGCGATGCGGATTTGAGCTCCTGGGCCCGTTCCTTCATTGCGCCGCGTTCGTCCGCATCGAAGCCGTCGTACGACTTGGCGCTCGTGCCGGTCTCGTTTGTGTCCGTCATTGCGGGTTCCTTCCTTGGCGGCCTCTTGGGGTCCACGCTAGTGTCCGGGCGTCAAGGAGGCTTCTCGAGAACTGCTCGAATCCAGAACCGCGCGAAGCCGGAGATCCCTAGCCGGCGGAGGATCCCTTCGCCGGGGCGGTGCTCTGCCGGACCACCAGTTCGGGGGTGAAGATGACGGCCCGGTGCTTTGGGTTGTCGGACTCGAGTTCCTCGGCCAGCAGCTCGATGGCTGTGCGCCCCAGGGCCGCGGTTGGCTGCCGGATGGAGGAGAGGGGGACGACGGCGGAGACGGCGAAGTCGATGTCGTCGTACCCGATCAGCGCAATGTCCTCCGGGATCCGCAGGGTGTGAGTCATGGTCAGGGACTGCATCACGCCGAGGGCCAAGAGGTCGTTGGCGCAGAAGATGCCCTCCGGCAGGTCCCCACGCTCCACGAGCATGTTGGCCACGCTTCGGCCTGCAAGCACTGTTTGTCCGTCGGAGTCGAGGACCTCCAAAGTGGCGTCGGGCTCCTCCTTCACGGCACGTTCTGCGCCCTGGAGTCGGTCCGCCACCTGGCGGATGGACGTGGGGCCACCCACAAAGGCGAGCCGACGGCGGCCGGTGTCCAGCAGGTGCCGCGCAGCGAGGTACCCGCCGGCGTCGTCGTCCACCGAGACGGAGCTGTACTTGCTCTCATCGGCGAGCCGGTCCACCAGGACGGTGGGGACACCGCGTTCACGGAGCTGGTCGATGCGGGCGGTGACGTCACCCACGGGCGAGATCAGAAGACCCTGCACACGCTGCTCCTGGAAGAGGTCGATGTAGTTGGATTCCCGGCTGGCGTTGTGGCCGCTGTCGCCCAGCAGTACGGCGCTGCCCTGGAGCGCCGCGGCATCCTCCGCGGCGCGGACCACCGACGTGAAGAAGGGGTTGCCGACGTCGAGCACGATCAGCCCGATGGTCCTGCTGTGGCCGGCGCGCAGCTGGCGGGCGGCGTCATTGCGGACGAACCCGAGCTCATCGATGGCCCGCAGCACGCGGTCTTTGGTCCGCTGCGAGACCCTGTCCGGGTAGTTCAGGACGTTGGAGACCGTGCCCACGGCCACGCTGGCGTGGTTGGCGACATCTTTGATGCTGGCTGAGCGATTCATGTTTCTCCGTGCTGATTTGCCGTGTGCGGTCCTTTTCCCGGCTTCAGTAACAGCTGCCCGCCCCAACTGGGTAGCGCTATCTGTCGTTATGAGCCTCCAAAACGACAGATAGCGCTACCCAGTTGGGTGAGCGGGCCGGGAAAATTGCTTGACACCTACTTGTCTCAAGGGTACTTTGAATCGTACTAATGAAACGATTCAAAGCAGAGAAAGTTCAGGAGAGTCGCAGATGAGGGTGTGTTTCCGCTCTTCGGTCCAGCCGCAGCTGATCGACGAATATCGACGGCGGCACGCGGCTGTGTGGCCGGAAATGCTCCGGGCGCTCCAGGATGCGGGCTGGCACAACTACTCGCTGTTCCTGGGCGCGGACGGGCTCCTTATCGGGTATCTCGAATGCGACGACTTCGACGCCGTCCGGGCCCGGATGGCGCTGACCAAGATCAATGCCCGCTGGCAGGCCGAGATGGCCTCTCTTTTTGACAGTCCAGAGAACCCCGACCAGGTGCCCGACGAAGGGTTCCAGGTCCTTGAGGAAGTCTTCAATCTTGACGACCAGCTCGCGGCGGCGGAGTCCACCAGCAGCTGACGCACTGGCCCGTTGGCAGGCCAGAAATACGAAGACGACTTCACAACAGACCACAGCACAACAGGCCAATTCACGAAAGACCGGGAAGAACCAACATGAACGACGTAGCAACGGCGCTGGGCAGGCTCGGAGAGCTTGCCATCGAGGTCCCTTCGTGGGCCTATGGCAATTCAGGCACGCGGTTTAAGGTGTTCGGCACGCCGGGCACCCCGCGCACGGTGCAGGAGAAGATCGCGGACGCCGCCAAGGTCCACGAGCTGACCGGTCTGGCCCCCACGGTGGCCCTGCACATTCCCTGGGACAAGGTGGATGACTACGCGGCCCTGAAGGAATACGCGGCTGGCCTGGGAGTGGGCCTGGGCACCATCAACTCCAACACGTTCCAGGATGACGAGTACAAGTTCGGTTCCCTGACGTCGTCGAACGGGTCGGTGCGGCGCCGGGCCATCGCCCATCACCTTGAGTGCATCGAGATCATGCACGCCACGGGCTCGCAGGACCTGAAGATCTGGCTCGCCGACGGCACCAACTACCCGGGCCAGGACGATCTCCGCGGACGCCAGGACCGGTTGGCCGAGTCGCTGCAGGAGATCTACGCGGGACTGGGCGAAAACCAGCGGCTGGTCCTGGAGTACAAGTTCTTCGAGCCGGCTTTCTACCACACCGATGTTCCGGACTGGGGTACTTCGTACGCGCAGACGCTGGCGCTGGGTGAGAAGGCGATGGTCTGCCTGGACACCGGCCACCACGCCCCGGGCACCAACATCGAGTTCATCGTGATGCAGCTGCTGCGCCTTGGCAAGCTGGGCTCGTTCGACTTCAACTCCCGTTTCTACGCGGATGACGACCTGATTGTGGGTGCAGCTGATCCGTTCCAGCTGTTCCGGATCATGTACGAGGTCATCCGCGGCGGCGGCTTCGGAAAGGATTCCGGTGTGGCCCTCATGCTGGACCAGTGCCACAACCTGGAGGAGAAGATCCCGGGCCAGATCCGCTCGGTCCTGAACGTCCAGGAAATGACGGCCCGCGCCCTGCTGGTGGACACCGCGGCACTGGGCGAGGCGCAACGCACCGGGGATGTCCTGGCCGCCAATGGCATTTTCAACGATGCCTTCTACACCGACGTCCGGCCCATCCTGGCCGATTGGCGTGAATCCCGCGGCCTGCCCGCGGGCCCGATGGCCGCGTTCAAGGCCAGCGGCTACCAGAAACAGATCAACGAGGACCGCGCGGGCGGCCAGCAAGCCGGATGGGGCGCATAAACAATGACTGCACAGAAATCAACCAACACGACTGTTGAAGACCTGATTTCCCGTTCCAACCGCCTCGGCGCGGACAAGCGGAACACCAACTTCGCCGGCGGCAACACTTCCGCGAAGGGCACCGAAAAGGACCCGGTAACGGGCGAGGACGTCCAGCTCCTGTGGGTCAAGGGCTCCGGCGGGGACCTCGGCACGCTGACGGCCGGGAACCTCGCCGTGCTGCGCCTGGACCGGCTGAACGCCCTGAAGAACGTCTACCCGGGCGTGGAGCGTGAAGACGAGATGGTGGCCGCTTTTGATTACTGCCTGCACGGCAAGGGCGGCGCCGCGCCGTCGATCGACACCGCGATGCATGGCCTGGTGGACGCCGCCCATGTGGACCACCTGCACCCGGATTCGGGCATCGCGATTGCCACCGCGGTGGACGGTGAGGCGCTGACCTCCAAGGTCTTCGGCAACAAAGTGGTGTGGGTTCCCTGGCGCCGTCCCGGGTTCCAGCTGGGCCTGGACATCGCAGCGATCAAGGACGCCAACCCGCAGGCCATCGGCACCATCCTGGGCGGACACGGCATCACCGCCTGGGGCGACACCAGCGTAGAAGCCGAGGCCAACTCGCTGTGGATCATCGAGCAGGCCGAGAATTACATCGCGGAGAACGGCAAGTCCGAGCCCTTCGGTGCCAAGCTCGCCGGCTATGGCGCACTTCCGGAGGCCGAGCGGAAAGCCAAGGCCGCCGCCCTCGCACCCGTGATCCGCGGCCTGGCCTCCACGGACAAACCGCAGCTGGGGCACTTCAGTGATGACGCCGTCGTACTCGAATTCCTCGAAGCCGCCGAGCACCCGCGCCTCGGCGCGCTGGGCACGTCCTGCCCGGACCATTTCCTGCGGACCAAGGTCAAGCCCCTGGTCCTGGACCTGCCCGCCGACGCCTCGATCGAGGACTCCATCGCCCGGCTGAAGGAACTCCACACCGCATACCGCGAGGACTACCAGGCCTACTACGACCGCCACGCGGACGCCGACTCACCCGCATTGCGCGGCGCGGACCCGGCCATTGTGCTCGTCCCCGGCGTGGGTATGTTCTCGTACGGCGCGAACAAGCAGACCGCACGGGTTGCCGGCGAGTTCTATATCAACGCCATCAACGTGATGCGCGGCGCCGAGGCCATCTCCAGCTACGCGCCGATCGAGGAATCCGAGAAGTTCCGGATCGAGTACTGGTCCCTGGAGGAAGCCAAGCTGGCCCGCCTGCCGAAGCCGAAGTCGCACGCCTCCCGCATCGCACTGGTGACGGGGGCTGCGTCGGGGATTGGTAAGGCGATCGCCACGCGCTTGGCGTCCGACGGCGCGTGCGTCGTGATTGCCGACCTGAACCTGGAGAACGCACAAAAGGTCGCCGCGGAACTGGGCGGATCCGACGTCGCCATCGGCGTCCAGGCCGACGTGACCGACGAAGCCCAGATCGCCGCTGCCATCAACGCGGCCGTACTGGCGTTCGGCGGCCTGGACCTGGTGGTCAACAACGCCGGCCTGTCCATCTCCAAGCCGCTGCTTGAAACCACCGAAAAGGACTGGGACCTCCAGCACAACGTCATGGCCAAGGGCTCCTTCCTGGTCTCCAAGGCCGCGGCGAAGGTCATGATCGCCCAGGACATGGGCGGGGACATCATCTACATCTCCTCCAAGAACTCCGTGTTCGCCGGCCCCAACAACATCGCCTACTCCGCCACCAAGGCCGACCAGGCGCACCAGGTCCGGCTCCTCGCGGCGGAACTGGGCGAATACGGCATCCGCGTCAACGGCATCAACCCCGACGGGGTGGTCCGCGGCTCCGGGATCTTCGCCGGCGGCTGGGGCGCGAAGCGCGCGGCGGTCTATGGCGTGGACGAGCAGGAACTGGGCAAGTACTACGCCCAGCGCACCCTGCTCAAGCGCGAAGTCCTGCCCGAGCACGTGGCCAACGCCGCCGCCGTGCTCACCAGCAACGAACTGTCCCACACCACCGGCCTGCACATCCCCGTGGATGCCGGTGTGGCCGCAGCCTTCCTGCGATGATGGGCGAGCCGGTGGTCGAGCTTGTCGAGACCAAGGAGACCCTTCGGAGCTCGGTGTTCGCCGCCGTCGACATCGGTGCCTCCTCCGGCCGGGTCATCCTGGGCCGGGTCAGCGGTTCCAGTGTGGAGCTGGAAACCGTGCACCGTTTTCCCAACGGTGTGGTGGAGCTCGACGGCGGCCTCCGCTGGGATTTCGACGCCCTGTTCGCGGAGGTTCTGGCAGGGCTCGCTGCCGCGGCGCGCGTCGCCGGGGAACACGGCGAGTCGATCACCAGCATCGGCATCGACACCTGGGCGGTGGATTACGGCCTGGTCAACGCCGCCGGGGAACTGACGGCCCAGCCGTACAGCTACCGCGATGACCGCAGCCGTGCCGCCGTCGCGCCCGTGCATCAGAAACTGGACCCGGCCCGGCTCTACGACACCACGGGCCTGCAGTTCCTGCAGTTCAACACGCTGTACCAGCTGGCCACCGAGCGGGACCTGGACGGTCTGCAGGCGCTGCTGATCCCGGACCTGATCGCCTTCTTCCTGACGGGACAGCGGCGCACGGAATCCACCAACGCCTCCACCACGGGCCTGTTCGACGCCGTCGCGGGGGAGTGGGCCACCGAGTTCCTCACCGCCCTGGGCCTGCGGCAAGACCTATTCCCGCCGCTGATCGAACCCGGCGAAACGATCGGCACCCTGCTGCCCGAAATCTCGACCAGGGTGGGACTGCCGGCCGGCACCACGGTGGTGGCCGTCGGCTCGCACGACACCGCCTCCGCCGTCACCGCCGTCCCGGCTGTGGAGGAGAATTTCGCGTACATCTCCTCCGGCACATGGTCCCTGGTGGGGCTGGAACTGAAGCATCCGGTCCTGACCGAGGCCAGCCGGGAAGCGAACTTCACCAACGAGCGCGGCGTGGACGGCACCATCCGCTACCTGCGCAACATGGGCGGACTTTGGCTGCTCAGCGAATGCCAGCGGACCTGGGCCGCGGAGGGCTTCACTCCGGAACTCGCTGATCTGCTCGATGCCGCCGCGGCGCTGCCCCCGGGCGGGCCGCAGATCAACCCCGACGATTCCGCCTTCATCGCCCCGGACAACATGCCGCACCGCATCCGCGCCACGGTCCGCCATACCGGGGACCTCCTGCCCGATGACCCAGCGGCAATCACGCGTTGCATTATGGACAGCCTCGCCACGGGCTACGCGCGGGCCATCGCGGATGCCGAACGGCTCGCCGACCGCACCGTGGACGTGGTCCACGTGGTGGGCGGCGGCTCGCAGAACGGGCTCCTCTGCCAGCTCACGGCCGACACCACCGGCAAAAAGGTAGTGGCCGGGCCAGTGGAAGCGACCGCCGTCGGGAATGTCCTGGTCCAGGCCCGTGCCGCCGGGCACGTCGGCGGTGGGCTCGCGGAACTGCGCCGCCTGGTGGTGACATCGCACGAGCTGCAAACGTTCACGCCCCAGCTCTCCCGGCTGTAACCACCCAACACCCCAGTGCCCACTCGCCAGCGCGAAGGGACACTTGAGGCCCCCAGCCGCGGCGCGAGGGGTCACTTGAGGCCCCCGTGCCCCGGCGCGAGGGGTCACTTAAGCCCCTTGGAACCTTGTCCCCTTGGGTGCGGGGAGCGTGTCACGCGGAGCGGATTTTTGGGGGATGGCCGACGGCGGGAGGCCGGTTTTGCGGGGGAGGGGGACCGCGGGTGGGCCGAAAGCGTGCCGTGCGTGACGCCGTCGTGCGTTGCCGGCGGGATTCAGGGCCCCAAGTGTCCCTTCGCGCCAAGGGACGGGCCCCAAGTGTCCGTTCGCGCTTCACGCCGGGTGCCGCCGGTTGGGTTGTATGACGTAGGATCTCCGATAGCAAACCGACGAGACAGGACCGGACAGCAGCATGCCCCTCTTCGACCTTCCCCTTGACCAGCTCCGCGGCTACACCTCGAGGGTCACACCGCCCGCCGACCTGCAGGAATTCTGGGACGCCACCATCGACGAGGCCCGGACGTTTCCGCTCAACGCAAAGTTCGAGCCGGTTGAGAACCTGCTGTCGGTCATCGACACCTTCGACGTCACGTTCGCCGGCTACGGCGGCGCACCGATCAAGGGCTGGCTGCACCTCCCGGCGAACCGGACCGCCGGAACCCGGCTTCCCGTCGTCGTGCAGTACATCGGCTACTCGGGCGGCCGCGGCCTGGTCAACCAGGACACTAAGTGGGCGCAGGCCGGCTATGCGCACTTCATCATGGACACGCGCGGCCAGGGCTACGGCGGGATCCTCGGCGAAACGGCGGATCCCCACCCGTCCGCGGGTGAGGTGGCCTACGCGGGGCTCATGACCAGGGGCGCCGGCAGCCGCGAGGACTACTACTACCGCCGCGTGTACGTGGACGCGTTCCGCGCGGTGGAAGCGGCGCAGACCCACCCGGAGGTGGACCCGCGGCGCGTGGTCCTGGCCGGAGTCAGCCAGGGCGGCGGCATCGCGGTGGCGGTGGCCGGGCTGGTGGCTGGAAGGCTCGACGGCGTCATCGCCGCGCTGCCCGACGTCCCCTTCCTGCAGGACTTCCCCAGGTCGATCGACATTGCGGCCCGCGGCCCCTATCCGGAAATCGCGGCGTTCCTGGGCAGGCACCGGGACCGGTATAGGCCCATCCTTGCGGTCTTGAACTATTTCGACGGCGTCAACCTGGCCCGGGCGGCCACCGCACCTGCCCTGTACTCGGTGGCGCAGATGGACGATGTCTGCCCGCCCTCCACCGTGTTCGCCAGCTTCAACGCCTACGGCGGCGACTCCGCAGCACAAAAGGAGATCGAGGTCTACAGGTTCAACAACCATGAGGGCGGCCAGGAGCACCACTGGATCAGGCAGCTGCGGTACCTCCGCGAGATTCTGGGCTGATACCCAACTGACTCGCACTTAACGCACCCAAATCGCGAAATGAGTGCATCAAATGCGAGTCACTTGGGGGAGTTGATTTTGCCGCGGCCGCGCGGCGCGGTTATGGTTTGCCTATGACAAACCGTTGGTATGCGTATTTTTCGTTGGCTCTGGAGGGGCCCGCGTCTAACTGACACGCATCCAACTACCTTCAGAGCCAACAGGGCAGAGATCATTCTCTGCCCTTCGCCGTTTCTCCGGCGGGTTCTGATCTGGGCCCGCTTCCCATCTGGAACAGGACCCGAACATGAGCACCGCGACAATCACTCCCGCAAAATCCACGTCCAATCTGCGCGTCAGCGAATTCACGCCGCTGCCCACGCCCCAGGAGCTCATCGCCGAGCTTCCCCTGGACGCCCGGGTGACCGACGTCGTCGAACGCGGCCGCGACGAAGTCCGCGCCATCATGGACGGCGTGGACGACAGGCTGCTGGTCATCGTGGGCCCCTGCTCCATCCACGATCCCAAGGCAGGGCTGGAATACGCCCGCCGGCTGGTCAGCCAGGCCGAAAAGCACCGGGATGACCTCCTGATCGTGATGCGCACCTACTTCGAAAAGCCGCGCACCACGGTGGGCTGGAAGGGCCTGATCAACGATCCGCGCCTGGACGGCAGCCATGACATGGTCACCGGCCTCCGGACCGCCCGGGAGTTCCTGCAGCAGGTCACCGCGCTGGGACTGCCCACCGCCACCGAATTCCTGGAACCCATCAGCCCCCAGTACATGGCGGACCTGATCTCCTGGGGAGCCATCGGGGCCCGGACCACCGAAAGCCAGATCCACCGCCAGCTTGCTTCCGGACTCTCCATGCCCATCGGCTTCAAGAACGGGACCGACGGCGACCTCCAAGTCGCGATCGACGCGTGCGGCGCCGCCGCTGCCGCGCAGGCATTCCTGGGGATCGACGGCGACGGCCGGGCCGCGCTGGTGGCCACCGCAGGGAACCCGGACACGCACGTCATCCTCCGCGGCGGACGTAAGGGGCCCAACTACTCAGCGGCCGACGTCGAAGGTGCCTCCGGTAAGCTCGCCGGCAAGGGGCTCAACCCCCGGCTGATCGTGGACGCCAGCCACGCCAACAGCGGCAAGAGTCACCACCGGCAGGCGGAAGTGGCGCTGGAAATCGGCGCGCAGCTGGAAGACGGCGGAATGGCGGCGCAGGCCATCGCGGGCGTCATGTTGGAGAGCTTCCTGGTGGGCGGTGCCCAGAACCTGGATGTCACCGAGCACGCGGCGGGCCGTTCGGAACTGGTCTACGGGCAGAGTGTCACGGACGCGTGCATGGATTGGGACGTATCCGTTTCGGTCCTCGACCAGCTCGCGGCATCCGCCCGGAAGCGCAGGACTGCTTAATGATTGCCCGGATGACTTTCACTACAGCCCCATGAACCTCTAGAGTATCTAACACATGGTTGGTGGATGGCTCAGCATCGGCACACCGCAAAATGAAACACAGCTGGGGTTAATGTCGTCATCCATCAGCAAAGGAATAGGGAAATGTCCGCAGAACAGAACTTCTCAAACGCGAAGTTCCTGACCGTTGCCGAAGTGGCCGAGGTCATGCGCGTCTCCAAAATGACCGTCTATCGGTTGGTCCACTCCGGCGAAATGCCCGCGGTGCGTTTCGGCCGGTCGTACCGCGTGCCGGAGAGCGCCGTCGAGCAGTACCTCAAAGGTGCTGTGGTGGACGGGCACTCCGAAACCGCCTGAGCATTACCTGCGGTCAGTGGGCATCGCCAAGAAGCGGTACCCTGTTAAGGAACGTTTTACGTCATTGTAAGAATCTGTCAGTTGTTTCAGTTCTGTAGCTCTGTCCACGGACCTTTTCCATCAGACAGGTACTGCATCTAGTTTGTGAGGAACTTTCGTGGGTTCAGTTATTAAGAAGCGTCGCAAGCGTATGGCCAAGAAGAAGCACCGCAAGCTGCTTCGTAAGACCCGTCACCAGCGCCGCAATAAGAAGTAGAGATACTTCGACAAGCGTGAAATGCCCGTTGCCTTCCCGGCAGCGGGCATTTTTTTGTGCGCCCCTAAGCCCGGGGGCCGCGCATCCGGGAGTATCCGCGCCAGAGCCCGTACACGGCGCCGCCGGCAGTTGCTGCCTTGAGCCCCAGGGTGGCCGCGCGGCGGCCGGAACGGAAGTCGTAGACCGGCCAGTTGTTGTCCCGCGCGTGGCGGCGGAGCCTGGCATCGGGGTTGATGGCTACCGGGTGCCCCACCAGCGTCAGCAGCGGGATGTCATTGTAGGAGTCGCTGTAGGCCCAGCACCGCTTGAGGTCCAGACCTTCGGCGTCGGCCAGGGCCTGGACTGCCACTGCCTTGGCGGAACCGTGCAGGATGTCGCCCACCAGCCGGCCAGTGTACATGCCGTCGGCAACCTCGCCCACCGTGCCCAAGGCCCCGGTCAGGCCCAGCCTGGTGGAAATGACCGCGGCGACCTCAATGGGGGTGGCGGTGACCAGCCAGACCCGACGGCCCACGCGGAGGTGCTGCTGCGCCAGTGCCTTGGCGCCGGGCCAGATCCTCGACGCGATCATTTCGTCGTAGACTTCCTCGCCCAAGGCCTTGACGTCTTCCACGGTAATGCCCGCGGCGAGGGTGAGGGCGGAATCGCGGACGGCATGGACGTCGTCCATGTTCTCGCCGCGCGCCACAAATTTGAACTGCTTCCACGCGAACCCCGCAGCCTGCGTCAGGGTGAAGGCGCCGCGTTGGTGCATCTTTCGGGCAACGTGGAAAAGGCTGGCGCCCTTCATGAGGGTGTTATCGACGTCGAAGAAGGCGGCTTCGCCGGTCTGCATCAACGCATCCGGCTGGGTCACCACAGCGACGTACTTCTCCTCGGGCATTCCACGAGTCTAGTCAATACTCGGTGACCAAGATTTCAGTGCCAGCGAGGGGGGCAGCGCTAGGGCCCGCCCTGATGCCCGCGTCGCCGCGCGCCCCGCTGCCGGCCGCTGTCCTCTGCCCTGAAGGGCGATACGGTTAATGCATGGCAAAACCCGAGGTAGTCCTCATCACCAAAGCCGACTGTCACCTGTGCGCGGAGGCGCGCGACGCCGTCGAACGCGTTACTGCCTTGCTGGGACTTGGGTGGACGGAACAGCAGGTGGACGGCCTGCCGGAACTGCGTGAGCGGTACGCGGAGGAAATCCCCGTGGTCCTGGTGGATGGAATCCAGCGCGATTTCTGGAAGATCGACGAAGCCCGGCTGGAGCGCGTCCTCCAGCGCGCCATGGCTCAATAGGAAAGCGGCCTCGCAATGACACCGGCTTTGTTGGCACCAGCGGCGGGGCTCTAGAGTGGACTCACGAAACGATGGGATGGAGGGGATAGTGACTTCGCTGGATTCATCTCCCCAGGCTGTCCAAGGTGCAGAGACTGTTGGCGGTGCACAGCCTGCCCACGGCACAGAGGCCGCCAAGCAGATACCGCCCGCGGCAGTGGCCCGGTTGACCATTTACCTGCGCGCCCTTAACACGCTGCTGTCCGACGGCGTGGAACGGGTATCTTCGGAATCGCTGGCGGAAGCGTCAGGCGTCAGCTCCTCAACCCTTCGCAAGGACCTTTCCTATGTGGGTTCCTACGGCACGCGCGGCGTGGGCTACGAAGTGCAGTACCTGAGCCGCCACATTTCCGCGGCGATGGGGCTGACCCACGACTGGAAGGTTGCCATTGTTGGCGCGGGTAACCTGGGCAAAGCCCTGGCCCGCTACGGCGGCTTCGAGTCCCGCGGTTTTGACGTGGTGGCAATTTTCGACGCCGACCCCATGGTGGTGGGCAATGAGGTGGGCTGGCTACGGGTCAGCGACGCAGCGGACATGGAGACCGTGCTTCAGCGGACGGGCGCCAACATGGTGGTCCTGGCTCTTCCGGCCGCCGTGGCGCAGGCCGTGTGCGACCGCGTGGTGGCGGCCGGCGTCCACAGCATCCTGAGCTTCGCCCCCGTTATGCTGCAGGTCCCCGAGGGAGTCAACCTCCGCAAGGTGGACATGGCCACCGAACTTCAGATCCTCGCCTATCACGCACAACGGGCGCAGACCCCTGACCAGACCGCCTGATTCTTCGGCGGTTGGAGGGGTCCACGCCCCGTTGCGGTGTGGATTCGACTGGCTGGGTGCTACTGGCCGTATGGGTTGCCAGGCGTGGCGCCCGGGGTGCCATACGGGTTAGCGAAGGGCTGCTGCTTGCGGAAGTAGGGTGCCGCCGCCGGCAGGTAGAGCAGCACGATGGCCGCGATCCCCGCGAGGGTTCCCAGTGTTCCGAAGTTCGGAACCTGGAAGAGACCGAAAACGGACAGCGCCGCGAACACGGTGCCCAGGATCCGGGCCCAATTCTTCCCCTTGCGGACGAAGAACGCCACCAGCGCGTACAGCCCGGCGCCGATGATCGCCAAGACTACGAGGAATCCGGCCAGGACGCTCTTGAAGTCGTCGTAGTTGAAGTCAGCCGGGGTGGCGCCACTGCTGCGCATGGCCTCGTCGAACGCATTCCGGATCTGAGGATCGTCAAGCATGCCGATGCCCATGAGCAGGCTGATCACAAAGATCACGCCCGAGGCAATCAGCAGCCAGAACGAGATATTGACGAATTGGGGGATCCCGTTGGATCCCGTGGCCTGCGGCTGTTCGGACGGGTACTGCGCGTAAGGGGACTGTCCGTACGGCTGCTGGCCATAGGGCGGCGGAGTGGGCTGGCCGAACTGCGGCGGGTTATTCTGCCCGAACTGCGGGGCGTTCTGCCCGTACTGTGGCGCAGGGGGAGTCTGCTGGCCGTATTGCGGGGCGTTTTGACCATACTGCGGCGCCGGCGGCGTCGGCTGCCCGAACTGCGGGCTGTTCTCGCCGTATCGGGGCGCTGGCGGCTGGTTGCCGGGCTCGGGCTCGTTCGGGACGGGAGGCGGGACGGGCGTGCTCATGAGCGGTCCTTTGCAGGTCGGATGTCAGTTCGGCTGCTGGGTGCAGTCCAACTGGCCTGCCCCCAGTACGGCTTACTTCCCACCGTACCCCCGGCTCGCGCCGCAGGGGATCATTCCGGAGAGGTATTCCCGCAGTACTCAGCGCGAGACTACGCGCGGCCCTTGACGGCGTTGAACCAGGCCTGCGAGTTGGGCAGCCACATGAGTACCGTTGCCGCGGCGCTGATGAGGAAGCCCAGCCAGTTGTTGCCGATTCCTTGGCCCATGCCGCCGCCGCCCATGCCGCCGCCCACGCTGCCGCCGAGCACGGCGAGAACCAGCGAAACGCCGGCCACGATGGTGAGCGCAAGGCGGCCCCATTCCTTGCCCTCTTTCATCTTCAGGACCAGGACAATCTGGGCGGCGGCCAGGGCCAGTGCCACCAGGACCAGAAGGAGGACAACCGCAGCCAATCCCGGCGCCACGGTGAACAATACAAGGGTGGCAAGCATTCCGAAGAGGCCGCCGAGGACCCCCAGCATGCCGCCGATGAGCCAGATCCAGTACGAGACCTTGAGCTCGGTGGGCAGCCCGGTCACGCGGAACATCCCGGAGAATCCGCCCTTGGGCATAACGTCGTTGAAGTTGCGGGGACCGTCTGTGGGCATCTCGAAGTGGAAGCCGCCCGGCTGGCCCGGCTGGTTGTAGGGCTGCCCGGGTTGGCCATACGCCTGGCCCGGCTGCGGGTAAGCCTGCGGCGGCTGGTAGCCCGCGGGCGGAACATTGCCCGCAGGGGGAACGTTGCCGGCAGGGGGAACGTTGCCGGCAGGCGGCACGGTGCCCGCAGGGGGAACGGTGCCGGCAGGCGGCACGTTGCTGACGGGCGGCTGAGTGACTGGCGGCTGAGTGACAGGCGGCTGGGCGCCGGGCTGCTCGGCACCGGGCTGCTGGGGCTGCTGGGGCTGAGGTACTTCACTGTTGCTCATGGGTCTCACTGTAGACCGCGTGTCCGCGTGTATCTAGGGGATAAAACAAAGCACCCCGGCCGCCAGATTCCGGGGAAATGGTGGCCGGGGTGCTTCGGGAAGAAAAGCTAGGCTGCGGGTGCGATGAACGCGAGTTCCAGGTTGATGGCAACCTTGTCGCTGACCAGCACGCCGCCGGCTTCCAGTACGGCGTTCCAGGTCAGGCCGAAGTCCTTGCGGCTGATGGTGGTTTCAGCGGAGACGCCGGCGCGGGTCAGGCCGAACGGGTCCACGGCCACGCCGTTGAACTCGGTCTCAAGGGCAACGGGTCGGGTGACGCCCTTGATGGTGAGGTCCCCGGTCAGCTCGTAGCTGTTGCCCTTGGCCACGAGGCCGTTGGAGACGAAGGAGATTTCCGGAAAGGTCTCGACGTCGAAGAAGTCTTCGCCGCGGACGTGGCCGTCGCGGTTGACATCGCCGGAGTCGAAGCTGGCGGTCTGGATGGTGGCGCTGATCTTGGAATCGGCCACGTTCTCGGCGAGGTCCAGGGTTGCCACGGCATCCTTGAACTGGCCGCGGACCTTGCTGATGCCGGCGTGCCGGACGGTGAAGGCGATCTCGCTGTGCGAGTTGTCGAGGGTCCAGGTGCCGGTGGTGACGTCTGCGGGAAGAGTCATGGTGTTCTCCTTGGGTTTTGTCGGGTGGTACTTCCGGATAGCTTGACGCTTCATCTGTTGAATCATCAACTATCCGCTGCATCCAGTATAAACATGCATTTGCATGTTTTGTTCCCTGTTCCGGAACATTTTTCCAAAAGTTTGAGTTCTACTGGATGTAGAAGATTTCGGATAGCACGCCATCTTTGAGAAACTGGTAAACATGCCCCAATCCACTGTCCATTTGCTCCGCCACGGCGAGGTCCACAATCCTGACCGCGTTCTGTACGGCAGGCTGCCCGAATTCCACCTCTCCGAGCTGGGCCGGGAAATGGCGCAGATACTGGCCGACCACTTCGCCGAGCGTGCTGCGCGCGGGGCCAGGATTGTCTATCTCGCGGCGTCCCCGCTGGTCAGGGCCCAGGAGACGGCCGCTCCCACTGCTGAGGCGCTTGGCCTGGAAATCCACACAGACGGCCGCATCATCGAAGCCGAAAACTACTTCCAGGGCATGAGGGTCACCAAGGCCGAGCTCCGGAAGCCCAAGCACTGGCCCCACCTGGTCAATCCGTTCCGGCCGTCCTGGGGCGAACCGTACAAGGCGCAGGCCGCGCGCGTCAGGTCAGCAGTTGAGGACGCCCGGCTCCGAGCCATCGAACTGGCCGCGGGCGACTACGGAACCGACGGTCCGGAAGCCATTATGGTCAGCCACCAGCTCCCCATCTGGGCCACCCGCCTCAGTGCCGAAGGCAGGCCGCTGTGGCATGACCCGCGCAAACGCGAGTGCACGCTGACGTCCATCACCTCCCTGGTGTTCGACGACGACGGCTCGCTCCTGCGCGTTGAGTACAGCGAGCCCGCTGCCGCCCTCCTTCCCGGTGCCGCCAGCACCCCCGGAGCCTGAGATGACTGACCCCCGCACCATGCCCAGTAAAACAGCTTCCCGCCGTGCCGTGCTCGCTGCCGGCGGCGCCGCCCTGACCGCCTTGACCCTGGGGCTGTCGGCCTGTGCGCAGGAAGACGCCCTCGCCAAGCAGGCAAAGGCCGGCGACAACAAGAACTACGTAGCCGGGGACGGCTCGGTGACCGAGTTCACCGCGGCGGACCGCAAAGCCGCCGTCGCCATTAACGGCACGTTGTTCAACGGCACCCAGGTGGCCCCCGCGGACTTCCAGGGCAAGGTGACGGTCCTGAACTTCTGGTTCGCCGCCTGTGCACCCTGCCGCGTGGAAGCACCCATCCTGGAAGAGCTGCACCAGGATTTCAAGGACCAGGGCGTGCAGTTCTTCGGCGTCAACCTCCGCGATGAAAAAGCCACCGCAGAGGCCTTCGACAAGACATTCAACCTGACCTATCCCAGCTTCGACGACAAGAACGGCGGCGTGCTCCTGGCCGTCTCCGGCCTGGTCCCGCCGGGAGCAGTCCCCACAACGCTGGTCTTGGACAAGCAGGGCCGCGTGGCCTCGCGCGTGCTGGGCGAAATCCAGAAGG
Source organism: Pseudarthrobacter sp. KH_020_B (assembly GCF_057840185.1). NCBI lineage: Bacteria > Bacillati > Actinomycetota > Actinomycetes > Micrococcales > Micrococcaceae > Pseudarthrobacter > Pseudarthrobacter sp. KH_020_B. The sequence continues at coordinate 3,817,689 of NZ_CM174506.1, read as the reverse complement.
GCACCCTCAAAGCCCTCATCACCGCCGCCGTGGCAGAGTAGCGGCGGCCCCGGACCGTGAACAGCCCCTTCGCCGAAACCATCCTGAACGGCTCGCTCCTGCTTGCCATCCCGGTGGCGCTGCTCGCCGGCCTGGTGTCCTTCCTCTCGCCGTGCGTTCTGCCCCTGGTGCCCGGCTACCTGGGGTACGTCACCGGCCTGAGCGGCGTGGACCTGCAGAAGCAGAAGCGTGGCCGGATGCTCGCGGGCATCGGGCTTTTTGTGCTGGGATTCTCGGTGATTTTCGTCCTGCTGGGCGGCGCGTTCGGGCAGCTCGGCACTCTGATCACCGGCTCGCAGAATGCCTGGATCACCCAGCTGCTGGGCGTCCTGGTGATCCTGATGGGCGTGGTGTTTATGGGCGGCTTCGGCTGGCTGCAGCGTGATGCGAAAATCCACGCCAAGCCTCCCGCCGGCCTGTGGGGCGCGCCGTTGCTGGGCCTCACGTTCGGCCTGGGCTGGGCCCCGTGCATCGGCCCCACCTATTCCGCCGTCCAGCTCCTGAGCCTGTCCGGCGGTTCCTCCGCCGCCAAGGGTGCCTTCCTGGCATTTGTCTACAGCCTGGGCCTGGGCATCCCGTTCCTGCTGATCGCCTTGGCGGTGCGGCGCGGCATGGGTGTGATGTCCTTCTTCCGCAAGCACCGCCTGGCCATCCAGCGGATCGGCGGCGGGATCCTGGTGGTGCTGGGCCTGCTGATGGCCAGCGGCGTCTGGGGCGCCTGGGTCACCGAGCTGCAGTACTGGTTCCAAACCGATGTGAAGTTGCCGATCTGATGAGCGAGCGCGTGAAAGCAAAAAAGAAGTCCCCGGCAGCCGTTGCCGCCGCCAAAACCGAGGCGGCCCTGCCGGTCCTGGGGCCGGTGGAGATGCTGCGTTGGGCCTGGACCCAGCTGACCAGCATGCGCACGGCGCTGTTCCTGCTGCTGCTCCTGGCCGTCGCCGCGGTGCCCGGTTCGCTGTTCCCCCAGCGCCCGGCCAACCCGTCCATCGTGACGCAGTACATCAAGGACAACCCGGACTACGGGAAGCTGCTGGACACCCTGCAGCTCTACGACGTCTACTCCTCGGCCTGGTTCTCGGCCATCTACATCCTGCTGTTCATCTCGCTGATCGGCTGCGTGGTCCCGCGCGCCATCGCGCACTACAAGGCCATGCGCTCCCAGCCGCCGCGGACCCCCAAACGTCTCTCCCGCCTCCCCGAGTACGGCACCCTGGTGGTTCCCGCCGACGCCGGCCTCCCGGCGTCGGACGCCATCCGCAGTGCCGCCGGGGTGCTCAAGAAGCGCGGCTACCGCGTTGAGGTGAGGGACGACGACGGCGCGCGGCCGTCTTTGGGCGCCGAGCGCGGCTTTGCCAAGGAGGTAGGGAACCTGGTGTTCCACACCTCGCTGATCGGCGTGCTGGTGTCCGTGGCCGTGGGCGGCCTGTTCGGCTACAGCGGCCAGCGCATCCTGGTGGAGGGGGACACCTTTGTGAACACCCTGGTGGGCTACGACCAGTTCACGCCCGGCACCAACTTCCAGTCCAGCCAGCTGCAGCCGTACTCCATCCAGCTGGACAAATTCGACGTCACGTTCGACCGCGAATCACCGGGCAAGATCGGTCAGCCCATCGACTTCAACGCCGAAGTCACCACCCGGGAAACGCCGGACGCGCCCGCCAAGCAGGAAATCCTGAAGGTCAACGAGCCCGTGACCCTGGGCGGCACCAGCATCTACCTCACCGGCAACGGCTACGCGCCCGTGGTGACCATCCGCGACGGCGCCGGCAACGTGGCCATGCAGGGTCCCGTGGTGGCCAAGCTCCAGGGCGACAACTACTACTCGTCCATGGTGATCAAAGTCCCCGACGCCCGGCCCGAACAGCTGGGCTTCGTGGGGTTCTTCCTGCCCACCGCGTTCATCACCGAGGAAGGCGTGTCCTTCAGCGGTGATCCGGACCTGTTCAACCCGCAGCTGACCCTGAACTCCTACTTCGGGGACCTTGGCCTGGACGCCGGCGCACCGCAGAACGTCTTTGAGCTCGATGTCAGTGACCTCACGCCGCTGAACGCCCGCAACCTCGACGCCGGCGGTATCACCTTGGCGCCGGGCAGCACCTACACCCTCCCGGACGGCAAAGGCAGTATCAGCTTTGACAGCGTCAAGCGGTACGTGGGCGTGGATATCCACCACAACCCCGGCCAGCTCTACGCCCTCATCTTCGCCCTGCTGGCCGTGGGCGGCCTGATCGTCTCGCTCTACATCAACCGCCGCCGCGTCTGGGTGCGGACCGGAACCCACGAGGACGGCCGGACCATGGTGGAGTATGGCCTGCTTGCCCGCGGTGAGGACCACCGGCTCGCCGCGGAGGCGGTTGCCATCAGGAAGCTGCTGTCCGAAGAGTGGCAGCTTTCGGATTCCGATCCCGACGCCGCCGATCCCCAGCAAACTCCCAGCCGCCACAACGATAATGGCGCAGACTCCCTCGCCACCCCAGCTGGCCCCACCGGGCCGAAAAAGGACCAGTAATGCCGTTCGCCATCAACGAAACCATGGGCGCGTACAGCGAGCTGTTTATGCTGCTCGCCGCTGGCACGTACACCGTGGCCTTCATCGCCTTCGCCTGGGACCTCGCGAAGAGCAGCAGGGCGCTGCGCGCCGTTGACCTGAAGGCGGCGGAGGCTGCCGGGACCAAGGTGCCCGCGATGGCCGGCGGCGGCGCTTCCGTTGGCGCTTCGGCTGGCTCAGCCGCGGCAGCGGACAGGGTGGCAGCGGACAGGGTGGACTCGCACCTGGCCGGGCCGGTGGGACGGGCCGAGCGGCCGTCGTCGTCCGTTGCCAAGCGGGGCGGCGACGCTTCCGGGGCCGGGCAGACGGCCGACGCCGACATGCGCTATGCGGCGGAACGGCGCGTTCCCGCGCGCATCGCCGTTGCCCTCACGGTTTTGGGTGCGCTGATCCATGCCGCCGGAGTCATCACGCGGGCACTGGGTGCGGGCCGGGTGCCGTGGGGCAACATGTACGAGTTCCTGACCACCGGCGCTTTTGTGGCCGTGGCCGTGTTCCTGCTGGTTCTGATCCGCCGTGACCTGCGGTTCCTCGGCACGTTTGTGGTGGGCCTGTCGATCATCATGCTGGTTGCCGCCGCGGTGGCCTACTGGACCCCGGTGGGCCACCTCGTCCCGGCGCTGCAGAGCTACTGGCTGATCATCCACGTCTCCATCGCTGTGCTCTCCTCCGCTCTCTTCACCCTCACGTTTGCCATGTCCGCCCTGCAGCTGGTCCAGTCCCACCGGCAAAAAACGGTGGCTGCCGGCGGTGCGGACAAGCTTGGCTTTATGCGCCTGGTTCCCTCGGCACTGAGCCTGGAAAACCTGTCCTACCGGATCAACGCAATCGCCTTCATCGGCTGGACCTTCACGTTGATGTTCGGTGCCATCTGGGCCGAAAAGGCCTGGGGCAGGTTCTGGGGCTGGGACACCAAGGAAGTCTGGACGTTTGTGATCTGGGTGGTTTACGCAGGCTACCTGCACGCCCGCGCCACGCGTGGCTGGACCGGCACCCGCGCCGCCTGGCTCTCGATCGTTGGCTACCTCTGCGTGGTCTTCAATTTCACCATCGTGAACCAGTTCTTTAACGGTCTGCACTCCTATTCAGGCCTCTGAGCAGGGGTTTCTTCGGATGCCGTTGGAAGCGGTCGATTAATACGCCAATCGATGTATGAATAAGGCTGTTGCCCCGCAGACGGTGATGCTACCGTGGTGGGAGTTGTCAGTGATGAAGCTCGCGGACAGCTAGCTGCGTTTTGCCGAGGTGCCCATGAGCTATGTGCTCGCCGTAGATGTCGGGACCAGTTTCACCGCCGCCGCCATAGTCCAAATTGATCAGAATGCTTCGCGTGTTCCGGAGACCCTGCCGCTGGGGCTCCACGGAACGGCCGTGCCTTCGGTGGTGTATTACCCCGAGGAAGGCCCCATCCTGGTGGGGGAGGCTGCCGAACGCCGGGGCCTTGACTCTCCAGAGCGCGTGGTGCGGGAGTTCAAAAGGCGGGTCGGAGACGACGTCCCCTTTGCGGTAGGCACGCTTTCCCTCCCTGCTGGGGACGTGTTCGCTACCATGGCGCGCTGGGTCGCAGACCGGGCTGAAGAGCGCGAGGGCGCGCCGCCGTCAGACATTATCCTTTCCCATCCTGCCTCCTGGGGCGCGCACCGGACGGAGCTTGTCCTCGCGGCCCTCACGGCCAAGGGCCTCGCCAACGTCACGCTGATCAGCGAGCCGGAAGCGGCGGCGCTGCACTACGCCGCCCAGGTACGCGTGGAGGATGGCAGCACCATCGCCGTCTACGACCTCGGTGGCGGGACCTTCGACACCGCAGTCCTGAAGAAAACGGACGCCGGCCACTTTGAACTACTGGGACGTCCCGAAGGGATCGAGGGGCTGGGCGGCGCCGACTTCGACGCAGCCGTCCTGCGGTACGTTGCCGATCACGCCGCGCAGGGCCTGGCCAATCTCGACCCGTCGGCGCCCGGCGCGCTGGCAGCCTTGGCGCGCCTGCGCCGGGAGTGTGTGGAAGCCAAGGAGGCACTGTCCGCGGACAGCGAGGCCAGCATTTCGGTGCTGCTGCCGGGAATACAGCAGCAGGTGCGGCTGGTCCGGTCCGACTTCGAAGCGATAATCAGCGAGCCCATCGGGGAAACAGTGGACGCCCTGGAGCGTTCCCTGCAGGACCTGGGGCTCACCCCGGCCGACCTGTCCGCGGTGCTGCTCATCGGCGGTTCATCGCGTATTCCGCTGGTGGCACAGCTGATTTCGGAGCAGCTGGACCGGCCCATCGCCGTCGACGCCGATCCCAAGTCATCCATCTGCCTCGGCGCCGCCGTTGCCGCCCTCCGCGCGCAGCCGGATGCGACCGCGCAGGCCGCCGCCTTGACCGAACAGCCACCCTCCGCCGTCGTCCTCGCGCAGGCTTACGGGCATCCTGGAGTTGCCGGCCGACGAGCCAGCTGGTCCCGGCATGCCGACGCCGGTGCTGCAGCACACACGCCCGGTGCCCACGCCGCCGGGCGCAAGGGCGGTGCTCATGGCGGCGCGCACGGAGCCCGCTCGACCGTGCGGCTGACTGCGGTGGCAGCAGTAGCCGCGCTCTTCACGGGCTTCACGGCGACGGCAGCCCAGAGCCCGGACGGACTCGGCAGCCTCACCTCGATGTTCGTCCCGCCGCCAGCAGATGCAGCGAAGGAGACCCCAGGCGCTGCTCCTCCTGGCGGAACCGGCGGTCCCGGCGCCGGCGGCCCCGCGGCAGGAGCAGGCGCAGCGCAGGCCCCGGTGCAGGGGATTGAAGCCAGCGCCTGGCCGGAGAACAGCAGTCCGCTGGCCAGTTCCGCGGGACCGGGCATCGCTGCCCCGCCCACAAGCAGGCCACTCACCGAAGCAGGCCAACCAGCCGCCGGCGGGGCCGCTGCCGGAACGGGCACCTCCGGTGAGCCTGTACCGGGTACCGGAGGCTCCACCCCGGATCCGGTGACCAACCCGACGACGGACCCGGGCCCTGGCACATTGCCCGTTGATCCTGTACCTGATCCGACCACTGACCCGGTCCCCGATCCTACGACTGACCCGACCACTGACCCGACCACCGACCCGACCACCGACCCTGCACCCGATCCGACCACCGGCCCGGCTCCTGATCCTACGACGGCGCCTACCCCGGATCCGACCACCGACCCGGCTCCGGATCCGTCGTCGGAGCCTGCACCTGATCCGACGACGGAGCCCGCACCTGATCCGACCACCGGCCCGGCTCCGCAGCCGTCGTCGGTCCCCGCGCCGGAGCCTGACCCGACGACAGGTCCTGCACCCACCGTGGATCCGGTGCCAACTACCGAGCCAGCGGCCTGAGTCATGGCGGCCGAACATACGCAGCCCGATCGGAACCTGCCCGAGGCAGATTCGTCGGCGCCTGGCGGAACCAGCCACATGGCACAGCAGCTGCGGGGCGAGAACGCGGCAGTCCGGGAACTCCTGCTGGCACTGTCCGTGGGGTTCACCTTGCCCGGCCCGCTGCCAGCGGAGCTCCACCACAAGCTCGAAAGTCCTGATGGTCCGGGCCTGGACGCGGTGATCCAGCGTGCCGAGTCCTCGGGCCTGCTGCATGCCGACGGGACAGTCGTGGGCCCGGCGCAGCACGCGCTCCTGAACAGCACGCCCACGGCCCGGGTGCATGCATTGCAGCGGCAACTCGTCGGTTTTGTGTCGGCCGAGGGCCGGCCACTCGGCGACCTTGCCCGCAAACTGGCGAGGGGCGGGCTGGCCGACCCGAAGGTCGCCGCCGAACTCGAATCCGCCGCTGACAAAGCGCTGCCGCACAACCCCGGTCTGGCCGTCCAGTTATACAGCGAAGCGCTGCTGGCAGGGGCGGACGAACTGCGCACCGCTGCACGCCGCGCCCAGGCCGCAGCCGCAGCGGGCGACCTCGACGCCGCCGGCCGAATTATTGACGGTCTCCTGGTGAGCTCCGATCCGCCGGATGTCAGGCTGGGCGTCGATGTTGCCGCTTCCGTCTGGGCCCAGCGCGGCCTGTTGGTCCGCAGCGCCGACCTCTATGCCTGGCTTGGTCCGGCGAACATGGGCCGGTCCGCACCGCTTGCCGCGGTGGCCATGATCGGCAGCGGCAACCGGACGGGCGCGGAAGAGGCCTTTCCCGCCGGGTCGGCACCGGTGTCGCCCACCCTACTGGCGGTGGCGCTTTCGCAAACGGGCAAGGGCGTGATGGAGTCGATGGAGCGGGATCCACACAAGGGCCTTCCCCTGCTGATCCATGCTTCGGATATGCTCAACGCGGCCGGTTCGGGGCCGCCCCTTCCGGACACCCCTGGAGCATTGGCCGCGTTGCTGGCCCTCCACAGCGGTGAACCCCACGTAGCGGACACCATCATCCGCTCCGCCGTCGCCGCGAGGCAGGGCGGTGACGCCGCCAAGCCACGGCTTCACCTCTTGCAGGCGTGGTCGGCCATGCAGCAGGACGATGCTGAGCAAGCACGGCTGGCCATCAACGAAGCCTCCAAAGCCAACCACTGGCCCCTGGTGCCCAGGGACGAGTTCCTGTGCGCGGCGCTGGAAGTGGGCCTTGCGCGGCGCAGCGGCGACGTCCGTGGCCTGGTGATGGCCTGGGAGCGCGCCCGCGAAGCGATGCTGCACACCGCCGTCGACCTTTACAGCCTGCTGCCGTGGGGCGAACTGATGATTGCTGCCGCCCGGTTGCGGGAGACACAGCGCGTCGCGCATTATCTGGATGAAGCGTGGGCTCTGCTGACCAAGCTGGGGGAACCGCCCCTGTGGGCCGTTCCGCTGCACTGGGCGGCGGTCCAGGCTGCCCTGCTGAACAAAAGCCCGGCCGACCTTGCCCCGCATGCATCAGCACTGGTGCGGGCCGCGGGCTATAGTCACATGGCCGCTGTGCTCGCCGCCGCCGGCAAGGCCTGGGTCAGCGTCCTGGCCGGCCGGTTCCAGGCGACGGATGTGGAGAACGCCGCCCGGGGACTGAAACTGGTGGGCATGCCGTGGGAAGGGGCCCGGCTGGCAGGACATGCGGCCGCGCAGGCAGACGAGCGCAGGGACATGGTGCGGCTCCTTGCCTGCGCCAGGGATCTCCACCCGCAGGGCGGAACCACCGGGCCACCCGCCGGGCTGTCACCGGAAGTACGCCGCAGCGCCGCCGAGAACAACCATGGCGCGCATCCTGACGCCTCGGGGCTCAGCGACCGCGAAAAGGAAGTGGCGCGGTTGGTCCTGGAAGGGAAGACCTACCGGGAAATCGGCGAAGCCATCTACATTTCCCCCCGGACTGCAGAACATCACATCGCCAGGATGCGGCGGAGGCTTGGGGCCGAAAACCGCTCCGATCTGCTGGTGCGCCTGAGGCTGGCGCTAAGGGCAGATCATCAGGGCCCGGATTGAGGCCCTACTGCCCCTAGCCACGAAACAGCCAAACCCCTAGTGCGGGGCATCCGGTACGGGGACACAACCCGATGCCAGGCCCGTACGAAGGACCCTAGGTTTGATTTATGCCCGGCACTGAGGCCCGGCGATCCACAACTCAGAGAAGATTTGAGGACCATCAAATGCCAACACTTGCCAACCAGCTAGTTCAGTTCCTCATGAGCCTGTTCGATCACCCCGCCGCAGCCAAGGAGTTCCTGAACGATCCGGAGCGCGCGCTCGAAGGTGCCGGCCTGCGCGATGTCTGCTCCGCCGATGTTGACGCCGCGATGCCGGTTGTCCTGGACTTCGCACCCATCACCGTCAACGCTTCCTCCTTCGACCGGGATTACAACACCGGCGGGAACACGTCGTGGACCGGCGGCAACGGCGGCGCAGGCCACACTCCGCCTCCTGCAGGCGGCGGTTCAGGACACATTCCGGGGCACGATCACCATGACGACCACGCTCATGCCGTCCAGCAGCTGCACCACGTGGTGAACAACTACTCCTACACGTCAACGGTGGACGACCGCGACACGATCACGGACCAGTCCGTCAACCAGAACATCTGGGCCGACGGCGATGTGAACCAGTGGTTCGACAACGAGGCTGTCATCGCATCCGGCGATCAGGCCCTGGCTGCCGGCGACGACAACGTCGTCCGGGACTCCTACAACACCACGGACTCCTACAACACGGACAACACCACTGACAATTCCACCGACAACTCGATCACGGCCGACGGCGACGTCAACATCGGCAACAGCGACCTGGACGTGGCCGATTCGTTCAACACCGACGTTGACCTTGATGTCGCTGATTCGTTCAACGACAACTCAGACAATTCCGATAACTCGGACAACTCCGTGGACAACTCGGTGGTGATCGAGGATTCCTTCCAGGACAACTCCGATAACTCGGACAACTCCGATAACTCGGACAACTCCGATAACTCGGACAACTCCGATAACTCGGACAACTCCGTCGAAGTCAACGACAACTCGGACAACTCCATCGAAGACAACTCCACCAACACCGAGACCACCGATGTGGTGATCGAGGATTCCTTCCAGGACAACTCCTCCGAGGACAACTCGGACAACACCACCAACACCGAGGTCGTGGTTGAGGATTCCTTCCAGGACAACTCGCAGGCGGAGACCACCGAGGTGGAGGTGGTTGATTCCTTCAACCCGGTTGAGGTTGTGGTCGAGGATTCCTTCCAGGACAACTCCACCGAGGACAACTCGACGAACGCCGACGTTGACGTAACCAACGACATCGCCGTCGAAGATTCGGAGATCGTGCTGTAGGCATCAGTTCCGGATACCGGGAGCGCCCGGCAGGAGGCCATCAGCCTCCTGCCGGGCTCTTCGCGGATTATCCCCCGTCCCACCCGCACCAGCTGCAAAGGACAAATAATGGCTGAATCGCCTCGACCGGGAAGCCCCGGACGGATGCCGGTGCCGATGAACGCCGGCCAGCTGGCGTCGCTGGTGGAGCAGGGCATCGAACTCGTGGGGACAGGAGACCGGGCGGACCTTCGCAAACGCCTGGACCAGACCCTGCGCCGGCTGAAAGATCCGAGCATCCGCGTGATCGTGGTGGGGGAATTCAAGCAAGGCAAAAGCAAACTCATCAACGCCCTGGTCAACGCCCCGGTGTGCCCGGTCGACGACGACATCGCCACCTCGGTGCCCACCGTGGTCCGCCATGGGGACCCCGCGTCCGCCGCCATCCTGCTGCCCAAAGCCGCCACAGAGCCTGGCGACGAAGGCGCACTGGAGCGGCAGCCCATCAACATAGCGGACCTGGCGGCTTACGTTTCCGAGCGGGGCAACCCCGGAAACGTCAAGAAGCTCGTAGCGGCCGAGGTGTTCCTGCCCCGCAAGGTCCTGGCCGGCGGACTGACGGTCATCGATTCCCCAGGCGTGGGGGGACTGGGCTCCTCGCACACGTTGACCACCCTCACGGCCTTGCCCACAGCGGACGCCATGCTGCTGGTCTCGGATGCCTCGCAGGACTACACCGAGCCCGAAATGCGGTTCCTGCGGCAGGCCATGCGGATCACGCCGAGCGTTGTGGGCATCCTTTCCAAAACGGACCTGTATCCGGACTGGCGCCGCGTGGAGGCCATGGACCGGGCCCAGCTCGCGCAGGTGGCGCCGGACATTCCTTTGTTCGCGGTTTCGTCGGACCTCAGACTCGAGGCCGCCCGCCTGCAGGACAGCGAACTCAACGCCGAGTCAGGGTTCCCCGGGCTGATCGGCCATCTCCGGAATGAAATTGTGGGCAAGGCGGAACGGCTGCAACGGCGCTCCGTCAGCCAGGACCTGCTCTCCGTGACCGAGAACCTGCGCCTGTCCCTGCGGTCCGAGCTGGGAGCCCTCGAGGATCCTGAGGGGACGCCCCGGATGATTGCGGGGCTGGAGGAAGCGAAGACACAGGCCGATGAGCAGCGCAAACGTTCAGCCCGCTGGCAGATTACGCTCAACGACGGCATCGGCGACCTGATCGCGGACATGGAGTACGACCTCCGGGACCGCCTGCGCCGCATCCAGCGCGAAGCCGAGGCCGCTATTGACCAAGGCGACCCCGGCCCCACCTGGACCCAGTTTTCCGCGTGGCTCGAGGAGTGCGCCGCCGCGGCGATCTCGGACACGTTTGTCTGGACCAGCGAACGCGCGCAGTGGCTGGCCGCGCAGGTGGCGGAGCATTTTTCCGAGGACGAAGTGGCCCTGCCGGTGCTGCACGTCTCGGACACCGGCGACGCGCTGGACCCGGTGGACAACATGCCAGGGCTCGACGACGGGCACGTGAACCCCTTGCAGAAGGTCCTGATCGGCATGCGCGGATCCTACGGCGGCGTGCTGATGTTCGGGCTCCTGACCGGGATTTTCGGTATGGCCCTGATCAATCCCCTGTCAGTGGGCGCGGGCCTGCTGCTGGGCCGCAGGGCGTACCGGGAGGACAAGGAAGCACGGCTGAAGCGCCGGCAGACCGAAGCGAAGGCGCTGGTCCGCCGCCAGCTGGACGATGTCACCTTCCAGGTGGGCAAGCAGCTCAAGGACCGGCTCCGGCTGGTGCAGCGTTCAACCCGGGACCACTTCACGGAAATCGCGGACGAACACCATCGCTCCCTGGCGGATTCGGTGTCGGCGGCGCAGAAGGCAGCCACCACGTACACGCTGGAAAAGGACATCCGCATCCGGGAGATCAAGGCCGAGCTCAAGAAGGTGGACGCCCTGCACCATGCGGCTTCTCAGGTGGCCGCCGAAGTGGCCCAATCGCCGGGGCCGCAGGCCGCGCAGTCTCCGGCAGTGCGCGGCACGGGGGTGGGAACCCCGGCGTCGGGAAGTCCGACGGCGGGCGGTCAGTCAGTGGGGACGGCGCCGGCGGTTGCGGCGGCCAGATGAAGGAGTCCATCAGCGCGGGAGTGGCGGACCTGATCCAGGACGCCCTGCTCCTGTATGCGGACGACCCCGCTGCGGCCGCGGCCTTGGAAACCTACGCCAGGCGCCTGTCCGAGCCCCTCAGGATTGCTGTGACTGGCATGGTCAAGGCGGGAAAATCCACGCTGCTGAACGCGATCATCGGGGAGGAGATCGCCCCGACGGACACAGGGGAATGCACAAAAATAGTGACCTGGTACCGCTACGGACACACGCCGCGGATCACGGCCTACCCCCTTGCCGGTGAACCGCATGTCCTGCCCCTGAAGCGCGTGGACGGCCGCCTGGTTTTTGTCCTGGGCAACGCCCGCGCCCAGGAAATGGATCGGCTGGTGGTGGAGTGGCCATCGCCCGCCCTGCGCGAGCTCACCCTGATAGACACCCCGGGAATTGCCTCGCTGTCCGAAGACGTCTCGGCTAGGTCCACTGATTTCCTCACACCCGCGGATGCGCCCTCCGAGGCCGATGCCATCATCTACCTGATGCGGCACATGCACGCCTCGGACCTGCGGTTCCTCGAATCCTTCAGGGATACCGAGGCGGGCAGGTCGGGAACCGTGAACGCCCTTGCCGTGCTGTCCCGGGCCGACGAGATCGGCGCTGGCCGCATTGATTCACTTCTCTCAGCCGGTGAGATCGCCGACCGGTATCGCCGGGACCACAGCCTGCGGAAGCTGGCGTTGGGGGTGGTCCCGGTGGCCGGGCTGCTGGCCCAGAGCGCCCGCAGCATGCGCCAGTCGGACTTCGAGTCCATGCAGGTCCTGGCCGGCATGGAGCGGTCTGCCCGGGAACGGATGCTGCTCTCGGCGGACAGGTTCGTCAGGGCCACTGTTCCGCAAAACCTGGGCGTTGAAGCCCGGGCCTCCCTGCTTGAGCGATTTGGCCTGTTTGGGATCCGGCTCGGCGTGGTGCTGATCCGGAGTGGCTTCACCGAACCCACGCCACTGGCGCATGAACTCGCCCGGCGCAGCGGGCTGGACCCGCTGCTGCATCTTGTGGCGCGACAGTTCCAGGCCCGCGGGGATGCCCTCAAGGCCCGCACTGCCTTGGTGGGAGTGGAAAGCCTGCTGCGCACTGTGCCCAGGGAGGGGGCCGGCCACCTGGCCGCAGCCCTGGAACGCCTTCAGGTCAACGCCCATGAGTTCCGTGAGCTCCGCCTGCTCGCCACGATCCGGACCACAGGGGTATCCCTCAGCGATGAACTGGCGGCCGAAGCCGAAAGGCTGGTCGGCGGCTGGGGAGCGGCGTCTGCCCTGAGGATGGGGCTGGCGCCGGATGCCGGACCGCACGAAGTCCTGGCCGAAGCCCGCCGCTGCGTGGACCGGTGGCGGACAGTATCGGAAAACCCGTTAACGGAGCGCTCCGCCGTGGAGGCCTGCCGCGTGGTGATGCGCAGCTGTGAGGGCGTCGTGGCTGAATGCTCGGCGCTGCAGCTGCACGCGCATTCCGCCTGAGGTCATCCCCGCCTGAGGTCATCCCTACGGCCGGGTCCGCGCCGGCCTGACCTGCGCCGGCTGGAGCCCCCGGGCCTTGAGCCACCTGCCGGCCGACGGCACGAAAACCGCCACAAGGCCGAGGAACGCAAGGAGTAGCTGGGCTCCCCAGAGCATCACAACGTAGCTGCCGGCGTCGCCGTCGGGGACGAGGAAAGCTGCGGCCGCCACCATGGCCACCACCTGCCCGGCCAGCAGCGGGATCATCAGCCAGCGGGACCAGCCGCGGCGCGCTGAGAAAATAGCCAGCGCCGCCGCTTGAAACAGCATCACCAGCAGCAGGGCGCCGAGGCTGCCCCAGAAAACAATGGCCGCGGATGTGGTCACGGCGTCCGCTCCACCGCCGGGAGCCATCTGCTCCACCACAGTGCGGAGCCGCTCCAGGTGTGAGTCGCGGGTCAGGAATGAACCGATAAGCACGGCCAGGCCTGCCACGAAGCTGAACAGCCAGAATGCCCGCCCGAGGCGGACACTCAGCGGCGTCGGCAGTGTGACCAGGATCGGCGCGGGTGCCGCGTAGGACAGGCCCGGTCGCGGGGGACGCGGCGGCGGGCTCGCAGCCCCGGCGGCGGCAGGTTGTTGGAGTTCTCCGTCGGGGGGCTGGGCCATGTTTGCCTACTTTATGTCGCCGGTATCGTGGGTGTCCGCGTCTCCCGTGCTGGCACTGCCGGTTTCGCCGTGGCCTGTTCCCTTCCTGTCCGGCCCGGTGTTGTCCAGTCCGCTGCCAGCGGGACCGCCGTCGGCCTTCGCCTCAAGGTCCTCCTTGAGCTTCTTGAGGCGGTCGGCTTCGGTTTGGTTCCGGCGGCGCAGGTTGCGGAGGAAATCGGGATCATCATCCGGCGCGGTGGGGTGGCTGCGTGCCTGGCGGACCGGGGCTGAGGCGCGCGGACGGCCGATCAGCAGCCAGAGGATGGTACCGATCACCGGCAGGACGGTCACCACGATGAGCCAGGCCGGCTTGGAGATCCCGCGGGTGAGACGGCGGTCAGTACGGATCACGTCCACCAAGCCATACACATAGATGACGAGTATTGCGACGGCCAGAACCACACGGAAGAGCATGCCATTAAGTCTATCGTCCGGAGGCGGCGGGCGTTCAGGCAGGGCGGCTAAACTTGTACCGTGGCTTTTCTGAAATACTCCCTGATCCGGCTGGCGCTGTTCGCGCCGCTCTTTGTGCTCTTTATGTTCCTGCAGTTGGGAGCGGTGCTGTCAGTCATCTGCGCGGCCCTGATCGCCTTCGCGGTCAGCTACCTTTTCTTCCAGAAACAGCGCGACGCCGCCGCCGCCGCCATTCACGGCCGGCTCTCCGGCAAGGCCAAGCCGCTGCGCAGCGAAAGCGAGGTGGCCGACGCCGATGCCGAGGACAGCCTCCTGGACGCCAACCCGGACGTCACCATCCGCAACAGCGGACCGAAGGCACCCGAGACGAAGGCCCCCGAGTCCTAGCCCCGGCCTGGATTCGGCCTAGAATCCGTGGCTGAGCACCAGTCCCAGTGAGAACAGCAGGCTGTAGCCGAGGTTGATCAGGCCGGTCTGCTTGAGCACGGGAATGAGGCTCTTGCGCTTGCGGCCGTTGATCATCAGCCAGGCGGGCATCAGGCACGCCGGGATCAGCAGCAGCACAATCAGCATCCACGGCCGCCCGGGTGCCAGGATGACCACCAGCAGAATGGCCACGGCGAGCATCAGCACGTAGCTTTCGCGGGCGTGCTTGTCGCCCAGGCGCACGGCCAGCGTCTTTTTGCCGGCCTGGATGTCGGTGGGGATGTCGCGGACGTTGTTGGCCATCAGCAGGGCGCAGGCAATCAGGCCGGTGCCGATCGCACCAATCACGGCCGGCAGGCTGACCTGGCCGGCCTGGGTGTAGGTGGTGCCGAGCGTTGCCACCAGGCCGAAGAAGACAAACACAAAAACGTCGCCCAGGCCCATGTAGCCATAGGGGTTCTTGCCGCCGGTGTAGCCCCAGGCGGCCATCACGCAGCCGACTCCCACCAGGATCAGCCACCAGCTCTGGGTGATCACCACCAGCGCCAGACCGAACACCATGGCCACGGCGAAGGCGCCGAACGCTGCATACTTGACGTGCTCCGGCTGGGCCGCACCGGAGCCCACCAGCCGCAGCGGCCCTATTCGGTCCTCGTCGGTGCCGCGGACGCCGTCGGAGTAGTCGTTGGCGTAGTTCACGCCGATCTGCAGCAGCAGCGCCACCAGGGCGGCCAGCACGGCATTAACGGGGCGGAACGAATCCAGCTCGTAGGCCGCGGCGGTCCCGATCAGTACCGGGGCGATGGCGGCCGGCAAAGTGCGGAGGCGGGCGCCTTGGATCCATTGTGCGGCTGTGGCCACGGTCAGTACCTCGTGTTGGGTCGGGAGAACGGACGGTAGTGGAGGGCCGCGAACGGTCCGCCGGTGCAGCTCTACTCTACTTTCCCTGATGCAGCGCGTTGAGCCGGTCGATCATCGCCAGGCGGTCCGGTTTGCCGTTGGGGAGCATCAGCAGTTCCGGGCCGGCCAGCACGGTTTTCGGCGCCAGGAGGCCCAGCCGCCGGTGCCATTCCTCTTTGAGTGCGACGGCGTGATCCCCGGTTGGGGTGCCGGCCAGCGCAACAAAGGCGGCCACGGCCTGGCCCCATTCCGTGGACGGGACGCCCGCCACAAAAGCCGCCGCGACGCCGTCGGACTTTTCCAGCTCCTCCTGCACATGCGCGGCGGAGACCTTGACGCCGCCGGTGATGATGACATCGTCGGCGCGGCCCAGCACGGTGAGCCGGCCCTCCGTGTCCAGCGTGCCGAGGTCGTTGGTGCGGTACCAGCGGACGCCGTCCTCCTCGAAAAAGGTGTCCGTGGCTTCCGGCGCGTCCAGGTATCCGGCGGCCACGGTATCGCCGCCCAGGAGGATCCGGCCGTCGTCGGCCACCCGGACCCGGACGCCTTCCAGCGGCACGCCGTCGTACACGCAGCCGCCGCAGGTTTCGGCGGACCCGTACGTGGTGACCACCCTGACGCCGGCCTGGCGGGCCGCGTCCAGCAGTTCGGCCGACGCCGGTGCGCCGCCCAGCAGGATGCCGTTGAACCGCCGCAGGACGGCCAGGGTCTCCGGCGACGGCGCCTCCAGGAGGCGTTGGAGCTGTGTGGGCACCAGCGACGTGAAGCGGAACTTGTCGGTCAGCTCAAGGGCACCGGCGGTGAAGGCTTCGGGGGTGAAACCGCCGGACATGTCCATCACCCACGGCCGGGTGCCGGCGAACAGCGACCGCACCAGGACCTGCACGCCGGCCACGTACTGCACGGGCAGCGCCAGGAGCCACTGGCCCTCGCCCTTGAGCGCCAGGGCGGTGGCCATGGATGAGGCCGCCAGCGACTCGACGGTCAGGATGGTGGCCTTCGGCGCGCCCGTCGAGCCGGACGTGCGGACCACAGCCACGGCGTCATCGCAGCCGGGCGTCTCGGTGTGTCCCACCACCAGTTCGCCGGCGGGGCCCGCGGAAAGTTCGACGGCGGGTCCCTCGCCGTGGAGGGCGGCGGCCAGGGCTTTGAGCACCGGGTCGATGTCCGTGGGACCGGTGGTCTGGGTTCCGAGATTCATGTGCCGTCCTGCCTAGAAGTAGTGCGGGAAGCGGGACCAGTCCGGGTCCCGTTTCTCCAGGAAGGCTTCCTTTCCTTCCACCGCCTCGTCCGTCATGTAGGCCAGGCGGGTGGCTTCGCCGGCGAAGACCTGCTGGCCGGCCAGGCCGTCGTCGGCAAGGTTGAAGGCGAATTTCAGCATGCGGAGGGCTTGCGGTGACTGCCGGGCGATGTCCGCGGCGTATTCCAGGGCCACCTCTTCGAGGCGCTCGTGGTCCACGGCCTCGTTCACGGCGCCCATGCGGACCATGTCGTCGGCGGAGTACTCGCGGGCCAGGAAGAAGATCTCGCGGGCAGCCTTCTGGCCGATCTGGCGGGCCAGCAGCGCGGAGCCGTAGCCGGCGTCGAAACTTCCCACCGTGGCGTCGGTCTGCTTGAACTTGCCGTGCTGGCGGGAGGCGATGGTGAGGTCGGAGACCACGTGCAGGGAGTGTCCGCCGCCGGCAGCCCAGCCGTTCACGACGGCGATGACCACCTTGGGCATGGTCCGCATGAGCCGCTGGACCTCGAGGATGTGGAGCCGGCCAGCGCGGGCGGGGTCGATGGTTTCCTGGGTCTCGCCGTCGGCATAGCGGTAGCCGTCCCGGCCGCGGATCCGCTGGTCCCCGCCGGAGCAGAAGCTGTGGCCGCCGTCCTTGGGGGAGGGGCCGTTGCCGGTGAGCAGGACCGTGGCGACGTCCGGGGTCATGCGGGCGTGGTCCATGGCGCGGTAGAGCTCGTCCACGGTTCCGGGGCGGAAGGCGTTGCGGACTTCCGGGCGGTTGAAGGCGATGCGGACGGTGGGCAGGTCCCTGGTTTCCGTCCCGGTTGGTCCGGTTGTTGTGACGCGCTCAACCTGCCGGTGGTACGTCATGTCCTGGAAATCGTCGAAGCCGGACACGGTGCGCCAGCGGGTGGGGTCAAAGACGTCGGACACCTTGGCGGGAATTTGGTTGCTCACCGGACAAGTCTAGTAATCGGGTCAGCTGATGCAGAACTCGTTGCCCTCGGGATCGGTAGGTGTCAGGGCTGGATCTGCTGCAACTGCTCGAAGAGCTCGGGCGGGATGGCGTAGATGAAGATGACGGCCAGCAGGTTCTTCGCCGCGTGCACGAAGTAGGAGAACATCAGGTTCTTCCCGGTCCACACGTAGACAAACACCAGGGTGGCGCCCATGGCCAGGTAGGGGAGCAGCGCATTGAGCGTGATGGCTTCCTGGCCCGCGATGTGGATGGCGGCGAAGAGGACCACTGAGAGGGCGCAGCACAGCCAGATGTTGAGCCGGCGGCTGAGCTTGCCGATCAGCAGGTGCCGGAAAATGTACTCCTCCACAAACGGGCCCACTACCACCAGGACCGGCACCATCAGCCAGGCGGGGACCTCTTGCATCAGCGCCTGCAGTCCTGCCTGGTTTGCGGACGTCTCTACCCCGCCGCTGGCCGAGACCACAATTGCCGTGAGGATCATCATGGCCACCACCGCCGCGGGCACCATCAGCAGGGTGAACCACGGACGGGTGGCCAGCACCCGCACGTCCCGGGCCACTATCCGGCGGGCGGCGAGCAGCGCCAGGATCCCGATCGAGCCATAAAAGATGAGGTTCACCGCGTACGACGCCGCGGCCGGGCTGGGGGCAAGCTGGCGGATGAACGGGGCCAGCAGTTCCCCGGCCACGGCGAAGAGCCCGGCCGCGGCCACGTAGAGGCCGACGGCGGTGAAATCAAGGGCGGAAAACCGGTACAGCTCGGGCTGCGGGGCAGGTGGTTTCCGGTGCGTGGTGGCCATGTCTTCAGCCTAGCTCCCCCCAACTGACTCGCACTTAACGTCGTGAAAACCGCGAATGACGACGTTAAGTGCCAGCTAGTTGGGGTGGGCGTCACATTGCGGGGCCAGATCGGTGTCCCGTAGAATGTTCGGCATGCCTAACTTTCTATTTCGGTGCGCCAAAGTAGTCCGCCGAACCTCCGCCCGGGGAACGGCGGCGTTCCGCGCTGCCGGCGCCGCCGCCGTCGTCCTCCTGTCCCTCTCTGTAACTGCCTGCGGCGGCGCTGCGGGAGGGGCGGTTCCGGGCAGCAGTGACAGTGACAAGCCCGTGGTCCTGACCACCTTCACGGTGCTGGCCGACGTCGCCCGGAACGTTGCGGGAGACAAGCTCACCGTGGAGTCGATCACCAAGGCGGGCGCCGAGATCCACGGCTACGAACCCACGCCCGGCGACATACGCAAGGCAGCCAAGGCGGACCTCATCCTGGACAACGGCCTGAACCTCGAAGCCTGGTTCGGGCAGTTCGTGGAGGGCCTGGACGTGCCGCACGCAGTTGTCAGTGACGGTGTGGAGGTGATGTCCATCAGCGAGGACTCCTACCAGGGCAAACCGAACCCGCATGCGTGGATGTCGCCCGTGAACGTGCAGATCTATGTGGACAACATGGTGAAGGCGTTCAGCGAGCTTGACCCGGAGAACGCCGCGGCTTTCAAGGCCAACGGTGATGCGTACAAGGCCGAACTGCAGGGTGTGCAGGACGAGTTGAAAGCAAGCCTCGCCGGCCTCCCGGAGAACCAGCGCGCCCTGGTGACCTGCGAAGGCGCCTTCTCCTACCTGGCCCGCGATGCCGGGCTCAAGGAGGTCTATATCTGGGCGGTCAACGCCGAACAGCAGGCCACGCCGCAGCAGATCACGCGTGCCATCGAGTACGTCAAGGCCAACCAGGTTCCCGCCGTGTTCTGTGAATCCACGGTGTCCGACGCCCCCATGCAGCAGGTGGTGGGCGCAACCGGGGCCAAGTTCGGTGGCACGCTCTACGTGGATTCGCTGTCCGAGGCAGACGGTCCCGTACCCACCTACCTGGACCTGATCAGGCACGACGCCGACGTCATCACCAAGGCCCTGGCCGGCGCCTCAGCAGGGGCGAAGTAATGAGCACCCCAGCCATCCTGGTTGAAAACGTCACGGTCCACTACGGCGAGGTCCTGGCGCTCGACTCCGCCTCGCTCAGCCTTGACGCCGCCCGGATCTGCGGCCTGATCGGCATGAACGGGTCCGGGAAATCCACCCTGTTCAAGGTGATCATGGGAATGATCAAGCCCGACGCCGGCCGCGTTCTGATCGGCGGACAGTCACCCGCCAAGGCGCGCAAGGAGGGTGGGATCGGCTACGTGCCGCAGAGCGAGGATGTTGACTGGCAGTTCCCGCTGTCCGTCCGCGATGTGGTGATGATGGGACGCTACGGGCACCAGGGCTTCACCCGGCGCCCCTCCAAGGCCGACCGCGCCGCCGTCGACCTGGCGCTGGACCGCGTGGAACTGGGCGAGTACGCGGAGCGGCAGATCGGGCAGCTGTCCGGCGGCCAGAAGAAGCGGGCTTTTGTGGCCCGCGGCATCGCCCAGGGCGCCACCATGATGCTCCTGGACGAACCGTTCGCGGGCGTGGACAAACGCTCCGAAGCCACCATCACCCGGCTGCTGCGCGAGCTCGCCTCCGACGGCTGCACCATCCTGATCTCCACCCACGACCTCCACGCCCTGCCCGGACTGTGTGACGAAGCCGTGCTCCTCATGCGCCGGGTCCTGATGCACGGCGCCCCGGAGCTGGTGCTGCAGCCGGAGAACCTGGCCATGGCGTTCGGCCTGGACGTCCTGAACCGCGACCTCCCGGAACCTGCCACCACCACCGAGAGCAGGGGCTGACCCATGGAACTCTTCGACATCCTGCTCGAACCGCTCAGCTACGACTTTATGGTCCGCGCCATCATCACCACCGCGCTCGCCGCCGTCGTCTGCGCTGTCCTCAGCTGCTGGCTGGTGCTGATCGGCTGGTCCCTGATGGGCGACGCCGTCTCCCACGCGGTGCTGCCCGGCGTTGTGCTGGCCTACATTGTTGGCGCCCCGTTTGCGCTCGGTGCGCTGGTGTTCGCGCTGATTGCAGTGACCCTGATCGGCGTCGTCCGCAACACCAGCCGCGTGAAGGAGGACGCCGCGATCGGCATTGTGTTCACCTCGCTGTTTGCGCTGGGCCTGGTGCTGATTTCCGTCACGCCCAGCCAGACTGACCTGAACCACATCATTTTCGGCAACCTCCTGGGCGTCAGCATCCCGGACCTGATCCAGGTGCTGGTCCTCGGCGTCGTCGCCTTCGTCATCCTGATCCTGAAGCGCCGTGACCTGACCCTCTACGCGTTCGATCCCACGCACGCCCACGCGATCGGGCTCTCCCCGAAACGGCTGGGGGCGCTGCTCATGGGGCTGCTGGCGCTGACGTCGGTGGTGGCGCTGCAGACCGTGGGCGTGGTGCTGGTGGTGGCCATGCTCATCATCCCCGGGGCGACGGCCTACCTGCTCACGGACCGCTTCAACCGGATGCTCGTGATCGCCCCGGTGATTTCAGCCCTGTGCTCCATCGCCGGCATTTACTTCAGCTACTACCTGGACACGGCTTCGGGCGCCATGGTGGTGCTCACGCAGGGTGTGGTGTTCGCCGCCGTCTACCTGTTCAGCCCCCGGCAGGGACTGATCGGCACCCGGCTGGCGAAGGCCCGCCGCAGGAAGGCCGCCGCGGTCGCCGTGTAGGCCTGGGTCCTCCAGGGCGCGCCATTTCGACGGTTCCCTGCGCGCTCGATGACTCCCGCCGTCGAGTGCGCAGGGAACCATCGAATTGGCGTACGACGGCGGCACCCGGCCTGCGTGCCGCCGTCCGGCTCTGGTGCCTCCCGGTGGTGTCCCGGCTTGACGCTGCGGCTTCCGGCGGGGAAGCTGGAGCGATGAAGTCCTGAGCAGCAGCCCGGCAATGCCGGGCTGTTTCCCCGAATCCAGGGCCGCCGTCGAGCACCAGTTCCGGCGGCCACACTGCGGAATCCTGCGAGGACTTACCTTGACTGAACACCTGAACCTTTCCGGCGTCTCCCACGGCTACGGCGACCGGCAGTTGCTGGACGGAATCGGCCTGGTCATCGCGGCCGGCGAGCATGTTGCCATCGTCGGCGAAAACGGCGCCGGCAAATCCACCCTGCTCCGGATCCTGGCCGGGCTGGAAGCGCCCGACGAAGGGACTGCGGTCAGCCACGGCCGCGTGGGCTACCTCGCGCAGACGCACGGCCTGCCCGAATCCTTCACCGTGGGCGCCGCCGTCGACTCTTCCCTGGCCTCGCTGCGTGCCCTGGAAGCCGAGCTTGACCGGCTGGAGGCCGGCCTCGCCGATGCCGAGGATGACGAGCTGGAAACGTACGGCAGGCTGCAGACGGAGTACCAGCTGCGCGAGGGCTACGCCGCGGAATCCCGCGTGGAGGCAGCACTGGACCGGTTGGGTCTGGGTGGCCTGGACCGGAAGCGGACGCTGGGATCGCTCTCCGGCGGCGAGCAGGAACGCGTGGCGCTGGCCTGTGTCCTGGCCGATCCGGCGGACACCCTGCTCCTCGACGAACCCACCAACCACCTCGACGCCCGCGGAACCGCCTGGCTGGAGGACCGGCTGGCCGCCCATCGCGGCACGGTGGTAGTGGTGTCCCACGACCGTGTGCTGCTGCGCAAAGTGGCCAGCACCGTGATTGAGGTTGATGCTGAGCGCCGGGCCGTGACCCGCTATGGGAACGGCTACGACGGCTACCTCCGCGAGAAGGCCGCCGAACGCCAACGTTGGGTCCAGCAGTACCATGAGTGGATCGACGCGATGGACGCCGAGCAGCGGCAGGCGGACACCGTGACCGACAGGATGGGCTATGCCCGCAAGCGCGACGGCGACAAGATGGGCTTCGACTTCAAGGCCGGCACCTGGCAGAAAGCGGCGAGCAGCAAGGTCCGCAACGCCCAGGAACGGCTCCGTCGGCTGGAAGCGAGCCCCATTGACCGTCCGCCCGTGCCGCTGCGGCTTGCGGCGGAGCTGACCGTGGATCCGGAGGCTCTGTATGTCGCCGGGGCTTTGGGGGACTCGGGGGCCTCTGGGGCAACCGCCCTAACCGCGGACGGCACCGTTGTGCCGACGTCGGCGGTCCTTGTTGCCCGCGGCGTCGCAGTTCCCGGCCGCCTCGGCGTCACTGATTTCGCGGCCCGTATGGGCGAGAAGATCCTCATCACTGGCCCGAACGGCGCGGGAAAATCCACCCTGCTCTCCGTGCTGGCAGGAACCCTGGAGCCCGCCGAAGGACTCGTTCAGCGGCCGGCGCGGGTGGGCTACCTGCAGCAGGAACTCGAACTGCCGCAACGGCCCACGCTCCGCCTGCTGCCGGCCTTCGCGGCGGGCCTCGGCGGCAACATCGATGAGCACGCCGAGGCACTCCTGCGCCTGGGGCTGTTCCGCACCAGCGAGTTCCACGTCCCGGTGGGGAGCCTGTCCGCGGGCCAGCAGCGCCGGCTTGCCCTGGCGCGCCTGCTGCTGGGCGGCTACGGCACGCTGATTGTGGATGAGCCCACCAACCACCTGGCTCCCGTACTCGTGGAGCAGCTGGAGGAGGCGCTCGCCGGCTTCACCGGGACCCTGGTTATGGTCAGCCACGACCGTGCCCTCCGGGACTGGTTTGCCCGGTGTGCGAAGAAGAGCGACACTTCGCGGACGGACGACGCCGGCCGCTGGATCCGGTACTCGATGGACAAAGGCGTGCTGGCCCCGGCCTGAGTGCCCGGGGCGGGTGGCCCCGACTGCCCGTTTCGACGGTTCCCTGCCCACTCGACGTCGGCCGCCGTCGTCCCCGCAGGGAACCGTCGAAACGGCGGCGCAGGACCGGGCACCCCGCCCCGCCCTGAAAACGGTGAGTTTTCCGCAAAGGAAAAGTTACGCACCGACAGGCAGGCGGAAACATCGGCGGCGGAAGATTGGCCTATGCCAGTCTTCCCGCCGGCCGAAAGGATCTTTCCGTGATCACCAAGAACCTTTTCCTGCAGGGCATCTTCCCGTTTGTGGGCACCGGGCTGGAAAAACCCGTACCCATCCACAGCGAACTCTCGCACTACATTCCGGACGGTGTCATCAACCAGACGCTCTATTTCCGGGGCGGCAATTCCAGCAGCGAGCTCATCACGGTGGTCCTGATGCGGAACGGCGTGCCCATGCGGTACTTCCCGATCGGTGCCAAGAGCGAGGTCCATGTGCCGCTGCGGGTGGTCGAAGACATCGACGGCGGCTCGGTGGTGGAGCTCTATCTCGCCGCCCCGGATGGTGTTGGGGGATCCGTGGTGGTGGACCTGGGCATGGTGGAACACTGATGACCAGCGTGCTGGACCGGCCGCAGGGCAGGCACGCAGGCGCCGCGCCCCGCCGTCGGCTCGTGGTGGTGGGGAACGGAATGGCCGGCGCCCGCGCCGTGGAGGAGATTCTGGCCCGGGGCGGCGCGGACCAGTTCACCATCACCATGTTCGGGGACGAGCCGTACGGAAACTACAACCGGATCATGCTCAGCCACGTCCTCTCCGGCGAGGAAAGCGACGCGGACATCTTCCTGAACGCGCTGCCCTGGTACCGCGAGAACAGCATCACCCTGCACGCCGGCGTCCGGGTGGACCGGATCGACAAGTTCACCAAGCAGGTCTTCTCCAACGACGGCCGCGTGACGCCGTACGACACCCTTATCATCGCCACCGGAAGCCGCTCCCATATGCCGCCGATGGACGGGCTCTACACACCGGGCGGGTCCGTGAAACACGGCGTGTTCGGGTTCCGCACCATCGATGACACCCGCAGGATGGTCCAGCACGCGCAGCTGGACCACCACCGGCGGGCGGTGGTGATCGGCGGCGGCCTGCTGGGCCTGGAGGCGGCCTACGGGCTGATAAGCCACGGGATCGAGGTGGAGGTCGTCCACTCCGGCGGGCACCTCATGAACGCGCAGATGGGGCCCGACGGCGGTGCGGTGCTGCGTAAGAGCGTGGAGGCGCTGGGCATCCGCGTGCACACGTCCAGCCGTACCACGGCTGTCCTCGGGAGGGACACGGTCAGCGGTATCAGCCTCCGGGACCGGGACGACATCGCCTGCGACATGGTGGTGGTGGCCGCGGGCATTCGGCCGAACGTGGACGTGGCTGTCCTGAGCGGGCTGCCGGTGGAGCGGGCCATCGTGGTGGATGACAGGCTCCGCGTGCAGGACGAAGACGATATCTATGCCGTGGGGGAGTGCGTCCAGCACCGCGGTGAGGTTTATGGCCTGGTAGCGCCGCTGTGGGAGCAGGCCGTGGTGCTGGCCAACCACGTGACCGGCGCCGACACTTCCGCTGAGTACCTCGGCTCGCGGACCGCCACCAAGCTGAAGGTTGCCGGCATCGACGTCGCATCCATGGGACTGCACGGGCCTGAGCTCGATACCGACGAGCACATCGTCTTCTCGGAGCCCAGCCGCGGCGTGTTCAAGTCCATCGTGGTCCGCGACAACAAAATGGTGGGCGCCACGCTCCTGGGCGACAGCCGGAAGGTCGCCTACCTGACGCAGGCCTACGACCGCGGGCTGCCGCTGCCGGAGGAACGGATCGCCCTGCTGTTCGACGTCGGCGGGCCGGGTGAGGAGGTGGGCGTCGCCGAGCTCGACGACGGCGCCCAGGTCTGCAACTGCAACGGCGTTTCGAAAGGGGCACTCGTGGACGCCGTGAAGGGCGGCTGCACCACGGTTAGCGGCGCGATGGACGCCACCCGCGCGGGGGCCTGGCCTCGCTGCTGAAAATGATGCTCGCGGAGCAGTACATCGACGAACGCGACGCCCGTTTCATCAACGACCGCGTCCATGCCAACATCCAGCGCGACGGCACGTTCTCCGTGGTCCCGCAGATGAAGGGCGGCGTGACGTCCGTGCAGCAGCTGCGCCGCATTGCCGACGTCGCCGAGAAGCACAACATTCCCCTTATCAAGCTGACCGGCGGGCAGCGGATCGACCTGCTGGGCATTCCCAAGGAGGACCTCCCGCAGGTCTGGGCGGACCTGGACATGCCGTCCGGCTACGCCTACGGCAAGAGCTTCCGCACCGTGAAGACCTGTGTGGGCAAGGACTTCTGCCGGTACGGCACGGGCGATTCCACCAAGCTGGGCATCGAGATCGAGTCCCGCTTCCAGGGGATCGAGTCGCCGGCGAAGCTGAAGCTTGCCGTGTCCGGCTGCCCTCGGAACTGCGCGGAGTCGCTCGTCAAGGACGTGGGCGTGGTGGCCGTGGAGGGCGGTCGCTGGGAACTCTACGTCGGCGGCGCGGCGGGAGCCCATATCCGCAAAGGCGACCTGCTGGCCACGGTGGACGATCCGGAGGAGGTCAAGGTCCTGACGGGACGGTTCATGCAGTACTACCGCGAGCAGGCCAACTGGCTGGAACGGACCTACGCTTTTGTGCCGCGGGTGGGCATTGAGCATATCCGCGCGGTGATCGTTGACGATTCGGAAGGTATTGCCGCGCAACTGGACGCCGCTATGCAGGCCTCCGTGGACAGCTACGTGGACCCCTGGAGCGAACGCGACGATCCGCTCACGCCGGGCCAGTTCCGCACCTCCCTGCCGCTCACCGTCCTGCCCCAGGTGCCGGTCCGATGAGCGCCGATCCGATCAGCAGCGGGCCCGTCGGCACCGGGCCCGTCAGCATCAACAGCCACATGCTGGGCCCCGTGGACCAGATCCCCTTCGGCGAGGGGCGGGCCTTCGGCGTCGACGGTGAACAGGTGGCGGTCTTCCGGCTGCGGGACGGGTCACTTCGGGCGCTTTCCGCCGTCTGCCCGCACCGGGGCGGTCCCATCGCGGACGGCACTATCGACCGGCAAGTGGTGATGTGCCCGCTGCACCAGCACGCGTTCAGCCTGGAAACGGGCTGCTCCAGCACCGGGGCCGAACATCTGCGCACGTACAGCGTTGTGGAAAATGCTGAGCAGAATATTGTTCTGCAAAGACCCCAAATCGGTGGCAATAGTTTGGCTTAACCGGGGGCGAGTGTAGTCCGCGTCACTTGCCGCGGCTTGGATCTTGTAGGATAGACAGGCCGCGCGAACCTTCGACGCCTGAGAGTTTTTGTCCACATAAGTACCCCAAATGCGGGATTATCCCGAATTATCTGGACAAAAACTCGGGGTTTCCGGTGCCGGCCAATCCCCTACCCACAAGGAATTGTTGTGCCTCAAAGTACCCCCACAGAACTCGTGAGCCCGACGGCGCAATCCGCCGTCGTCGACTCCACCCTCAGCGCCGAGGGTTACAAAAAATCACTGAGCGGCCGCCAGGTCACCATGATTGCCATGGGCGGCGCCATCGGCGTCGGCCTCTTTATGGGTGCCGGCGGACGCCTGGCCTCCACTGGCCCCGCACTCATCTTCTCCTACGCCATTGCCGGCGTAATCGCCTATCTGCTGATGCGGGCCCTGGGCGAGCTGATCATGTACCGCCAGACGTCGGGTTCCTTCGTCAGCTACGCCGGCGAGATGTTCGGCAAGAAGGGCGCGTACCTGTCCGGCTGGATGTACTTCATCAACTGGGCAATGACCGGCATCGCCGAACTCATCGCGATCGGGCTGTACTTCCAGTTCTTCTTCCCCAACGTGCCTGTTGAACTGTCCGCCATCGCAGCGCTGCTGCTGCTCGTGGCCGTCAACCTCCTGAGCGTCAAGGCGTTCGGCGAATTCGAATTCTGGGCCTCCTGCCTCAAGGTGGGCGCCATCGTGATCTTCCTGGCGGTGGGCACGTTCATGGTGGTCACCAACGCCCAGGTGGGTGACGGCAACGCTTCGGTCAGCAACCTCTTCGCAGCCGAGGGCGGGATGTTCCCCAAGGGTGCGCTGGTGATGATCCTGGTCCTGAACGCCGTGATTTTCGCCTACAACGGCATTGAGCTCGTCGGCATCACGGCCGGTGAAATGCAGGATCCGGCCAGGGAAGTTCCCAAAGCGATCCGCGCCGTGGTCTTCCGCATCGTGGTGTTCTACGTCGGTTCCGTGACCCTCCTCGCGATGCTGTTGCCCTCGGACCAGTACGTGGCCGGCACCTCGCCGTTCGTCACCGTTTTCGGCCAGATGGGCCTCGGTTGGATGGGCGATGTTATGAACATGATCGTCATCACCGCCGCACTGTCCTCCTGTAACTCCGGCCTGTATTCGATCGGCCGGATCTTCCGGACCATGGCCAACAACGGGCATGCCCCGGTGTGGCTGACCAAGATGTCCAAGAGCCACGTACCGTACGCCGCCATCCTGGCCATCGGCGCCGTCTACCTCGTCGGCATCCTGCTGAACATCTGGCTGGGCGGCTCACACGCCTTCGACCTCGCGCTCAACTCGGCATCGATCGGCGTGATCTTCACGTGGGGCGCCATCTTCGCCAGCCAGATCGCGCTGCGCAAGAAGAAGGGCAAGGTCTCGTCCCTGCCCGCGCCCGGCGGAACGTGGAGCAGCTGGGCCGGACTCATTGCGCTGCTGGCCATCACCGTGCTCATCGGCTTCGACACCATGACCAGCAAGACCGGCGAGGTCTTCCACCTCGGTCTCTGGACCCTGGCCACTATCCCGTTCTTCGCCCTGGTCCTGTGGCTGGGCTGGCAGAAGGTCAAGAGCAACGAGCCCAAGAGCGAGCTCTTCTGCTAGGGCTTTTCGCCCCAGCAGCCGGGCGCTCAGCAGCCGAACGCTAAGAAGTCCGACGTCGGCGGGTCACCCTTTCGGGGGCGGCCCGCCGTCGTCGTTAATTCCCATCGATTGCTCCGTAGGGGCCCTTTTGAGCGCTCAAAAGGGCGCCTACGGAGCAATCGATGGGGGTCGGGCGGCGTCCACGCTCTTCAGGTGCCGGGCGAAGTGGTCTTCGATCCGCTGCCAGGCCTCGGGGGAGGACGCCGGGTCCGGGCCGATGCCCATGACCCGCATCAGCGGCCTGAAAACCGCCGGGCCCAGGTCGGTTTCGTTGAGGAACGCGTGCCCGGCGCTGGGGAATTCCTTGACGCTGTTCTCGATGCCGAGACTGTCCAGGGCGGACTCGAGCTTGCCGGCCGCGCCCTTGAGGGCGAGATCCCGGCCGCCGAAGTTGGCCACGATGGGGCAGGCGCCGCGGAGGGCTTCCTCGAGATTGCCCGGCAAACGGCCGTAGTTGACCGAGGCGGCGTCGAAGCCGTCGCGTGCCACCAGGAGCGCGAAGCCGCCGCCCATGCAGAACCCGATCACTCCGGTTTTGCCGGTGGACAGCGGCGAAGTGGCCAGCCAGGTCCGGGCCGTAGCGATGTCGGTGAACGCCCGGCCGGTTCCCCTGAGCATGCTGCGCATGGTGCTGACCAGGCACCGGCGCGGGCCGCCGTCGCTGAACAGGTCCAACGCCAGTGTCAGGTACCCGGCGCGGGCCATCCGGTCCGCCTGGCCGCGGACGAGGTCGTTCAGGCCGAAGGCTTCGTGGATTATCAGGACCGCGGGAAACGGGCCGGCTCCTGCAGGGGTGGCGAGATATCCGCCGAGCGAAGGCGAACCGCCGGAAGCAGCGCTTTGGGCACTCAGGTCCACGGTAGTCATGGGCCAAGGGTAGCCGCCGTTCCCCATCGACTGCTCCGTACGGGCCCTTTTGGGGCGTCAAAAGGGCCCGTACGGAGCAATCGACGGGGGCAGGCACAAGAACGGCGGCGGATCCCCCATGGGAATCCGCCGCCGTTCGACTGTGGGAGGACTAGTCCTTGAACGTGTCCTTGACGTTTTCGCCGACCTTCTTGGCGTCAGCCTTGACCTGGTCCGCCTGCCCTTCGGCCTTGAGTTTGTCGTTGTCCGTGGCGTTGCCGGCCGCTTCCTTGGCCTTGCCGCCCAGATGCTCTGCTTCGTTACTGATCTTGTCTCCGAGGCCCATGAGTCTGGCCGCCTTTCGTTTCCCCGTTGATCAACACTGTTTTTTCAGCCTAACACAAAGCATGCTTACTATTTCAAGGGACTTCGGATATGAGATGCCTGTCGAATGTCGGAGCCCCCGGCTAGGCTCGATGCATGGAACACAGCACAAGCCTGACCCAGCACATCCACGCCAGTCCGGACAAGGTCTGGGACGTCATCTCGGACATCCCAGGCTCCGCCGCCACGCTGTCCAGCATCAACGCCGTGCAGATGCTCAGCGAGGGACCCTACGGCGAGGGGACGCGCTGGAAGGAAACGCGCACCATGATGGGCCGGGCGGAAACGGTGGAAATGTGGGTTGCACAGGCGGAAGCTCCGCGCAGTACCACGGTCAAGGCCCACCAAGGCGGCGCCGATTACACCACGCGCTTCACTCTGGCCGAGCGCGACGGCGGGACGGACCTGACGGTGACGTTCGGTGCCGAGGTGGTCAAGCCCACTCTGCTCAGCAAGGTCAGCATGGCCCTGTTCGGCAGGTTCGGCATGAGCGTCACCCGCAAGGCGCTCACCAAGGACCTGGCGGAAATCGCCGCCAAAGCGGAATCGCTCTAGTGGCGGCAAGGGTCCATAAGGTAACGGCTCCCCGGCTCTCGCCGGTCAGCCTGGAGGATGTCAGGGATGATCCCGCCCCGGACTTCCGGCGTGGTGAAAGGTACGACGGCGTCCGGTACAGCCGGGCGGCCGCCGACGGTCTGGAGCTGAGCGGCACGGATTTTGCCGAGTGTGAGTTCCAGGGCGTCTCCTTCAATGACACCCAGCTCCGCGGGGCCACCTTCCGGGACTGCATCCTGTCCGAGCTGTATGCGCCGGTGTTCCGGGCCGCCCGCTCCACGTGGCGGGACGTGCAGCTGAACAATCCGCGGCTGGGCTCGGCTGAGCTGTATGAGACCGGCTGGCAGTCGGTCAGGATCGACGGCGGCAAGCTGGACTTCCTGAATCTGCGCGGGTCCAAGCTGACCGATGTCGTCATCAGCGACTGCATCATCAACGAACTGGACCTCGGGTCCGCCTCCGGGACGCGGGTGGTGCTCAAAAACTGCACCATCGGAACGCTGGATCTCACCGGCGCCCGGCTGAAGGACTTTGACCTTCGCGGCACCGATTTCCGGACCATCAGCGGCCTCGGCAGCCTGGCTGGCGTGGTCATCGACGACTACCAGCTGAGCCTGCTGGCGCCTTTACTGGCTGGGCACCTCGGCGTCCTGGTGGTGTAGCTTCGCGGTCGAGAGGTAGTTCAGGACAGCCCTTGCCGTGTTTGTGTCCGTGACCAGCCTGCCGAAATAGCCCGCCCGCGCCGCGCCCACGAGGCTGCTGGCTTTCTCTTCACCCACCGCCACGCCGACGGTGTTGGGGATGCGGCGCAGAATGTCCGGTGGAGTGGCCACAATCCGGTCGCTGCCCGGGAAGTCCACCCTGGCTCCGCGAATGTCGAAGAAGTTCAGGCAGATGTCCCCTACTGCGCGGGCCAGTGAGTCGTCGTCCTTGGGGATGAACCGGGAGATGGACGTTCGGGTGGTCGGCGGGGCGCCGACGCCCAGCAGCGCCCCCTTGGCTGTTTCCCACAGCCGCTGGATCCGCTGGAAATCCGGGTCCCGCTGAAGGAAACCGTGCATTTCGGGCGAGGGCAAGGCCTGCGTCCAGAGGAAGGCCGGCTGCGCTCCGGTGCGTTCGGCCAGGGAACGGGCAATCTCATTGGTTTGATGCCAGGGCTCCGGTTCGGTCTGGCCGCCGCTGCAGGGAGCAACAATCACCCCAGGCAATTTGGGTAGCGCGGCCTGGCTCAGTTCGTAGACGGTGCGCCCCGAGGAGGCCAGCAGCACGTCGCCCGGAGCCAGATCCATGTCTTCGATGGCTTCGGTGACCGGGGCCAGCAGGCCGGTCCGGAGCCGATTCGACTGGTCGCCGTCCGCCAGATATACCCTTTGCAGGCCCAGCGCCGAGGCAAGCTCCAACCCGAGTCCGGCGGATGCTGATTTGGACGGATTGATCACTTCGATTTTGACGATGCCGATCCGCCGCGCCTCCGCGAGCAGGCGGCTCACGGTTGGCCGGGAAACGTCCATGGCATCGGCGATGCGCGCCTGGTTGGCGTCTTCGAGGTAGTACATCCGCGCCGCCTGGTAGAGCGTGTCCAGCGCAAACTTGCTGTTGCTTCCCGCTGGCTCCGCAGTGGTGTCCGCCATGAATCCGCCCCCTCCTTCGCGTATCAGATGGTTCCATGATAGCCGCCCGTGAACATAATTTCACAAGAACGTGCGTGTGAACCGATGTTCTTGACATTTGTTCAGCGCCGCAGCACACTGGATTCATTGATCCGCGTCACACTTCCCGGAGGGGGAACCATGTCAATCACGTACGCAAAGGCTGCCGAAGCCGTCAGCACCTTGCCGGCAACGATGCAGGCCGTCATTTGTCACGGACCGGAGAACTACGTCCTGGAGGAAATCGCAACTCCCGTCCCGGCCGAGGATGAGTTGCTGATGAAGGTCGAGGCTGTGGGTGTCTGCGCCAGCGACCTCAAGTGCTACCACGGCGCACCGAAATTCTGGGGCGACGAAAACCGTCCGGCCTGGGCGCAGAAGGGTGTGACGCCGGGCCATGAGTTCGTTGGCACGATCGTGGGCGGCACCGCCACCGCGCTCGCCCACCACGGGCTTGAGCTCGGCGACAGGGTGGCCTGCGAGCAGATCGTCCCCTGCGAGGAGTGCCGCTACTGCCAGCGCGGCCAGTACTGGATGTGCGGGCCCCACGACATGTTCGGCTTCCGGGGTTACAACGGCGCCATGGCCGAGTACCTCGTGGTTCCGCCTAACGCCAGGGCGCACAAAGTCGCCAAGGACCTCGCGCCGCAGCACGCCGCGTTTGCCGAACCGCTGGCCTGTTCGCTGCACGCGGTGGAGCGCGCTGACATCCAGTTCAACGATGTTGTGGTGATCGCCGGCTGCGGCCCGATCGGCCTCGGTATGATCGCCGGCGCCAAGGCCAAGAGCGCCCTGAAGGTCGTCGCATTGGACATGTCCGACGCCAAACTCGACCTGGCGCGCAAGTGCGGAGCCGACGTCGTTATCAACGTCGGCCGCGAGGATGCCGTCCAGCTGGTCAAGGACATGACCGACGGTTATGGCGCCGATGTCTACATCGAAGCCACCGGCCACCCCTCGGCAGTGGGCCAGGGCCTGAACCTGCTGCGCAAGCTGGGAACCTACGTCGAGTACTCCGTGTTTGGTGCCAACGTCTCCGTGGACTGGTCCATCATCAGCGACGACAAGGAACTCGACGTCCGAGGCGCGCACCTGGGTCCGCACTGCTGGCCCGCGGCCATCAAGATGATCGAATCCGGCATCCTGCCGATGGACGAGATCTGCACCGACCAGTTCCCCCTCGACAGGTTCCAGGACGCGCTGGATCTTGTGGGCGACACGGCCGGGGCTTCCGTCAAGGTTTCCATCCTGCCCGGCACCGGACACTAGTCCGGCCCGCTGCGGGCCCCAAGGGCCCCGCAGGTTCCAATTCAACCAGTCCAACCTGTCCCCGAAACAAAGGCGTTTTCCCATGACTTCACATGCCACCGCGGCCGCCCCGCTGCAGGCAACCCAGACGGCACACGAGACCCGGCTTGACCGGATCGGCATCCCGCACTCCCTGCGCTGGGGCTTCCTCGGCGTCCTGGTCTTTATGACCGGCAACGGTGTGGAGTCGAACTTCCTCTCGCCACACCTGGCACAGGCCCTGGGCACCGGCCCGGCCCTGGTGGCCAACATCATCACGATGTACGGGGTGGCCGTCCTGGTGGGCTCCTATCTCTCCGGAGCGCTGTCGGACCTGTGGGGCCCCCGGAAAGTCATGGCCCTCGGCTTCGGCGTGTGGATGGTGTTCGAGGCCGCCTTCCTGCTGGCCCTTCAGGCCGGCTCCGTTCCCGGCGTCTTCGTCAGCTACTTCCTGCGCGGCTTCGGCTTCCCGCTGTTCGCGTTCGCCTTCCTGGTGTGGATCAACGCGGTGGTCCCGCGCAAGCGCAACGGCACCGCCGTCGGCTGGTTCTATGTCATGTTCACCGGCGGCCTGCCGACCCTGGGCTCCCTGTTCGCCGTGTTTTCCATCCCCATGTTCGGTGGCGGCGCGGCGGGCGAATACCAGACCATGTGGGCTTCGAGCCTGTTGGTGGCTGCCGGCTTCCTCATCGCCTGGTTCGGCGTCCGCGAACAGCGCGGCCGCGCCAGGCTGGTACCCGCCGGCGAATCCGCCGCCCGTGTCCTGACCTCCGGGGTCCGCCTGCTGGCCACCAACAAAAAGACCCTCATGGGCTTCCTGGTCCGGATCATCAACACGGCGCCCGAGTTCGGCATGTTCATCATCCTGCCCGCGGTGATCGCCGGTGAACTCGGCTGGAGCCAGAGCCAATGGCTCACCATGACCGTCCTGGTGTACGCCTCCAACGTGGCCTTCAACGCCCTCTTCGGCGCCATAGGCGACAAGTGGGGATGGCAGCGCACCGTCAAGTGGTTCGGTGTCACCGGTTCAGCGATCGGTCTGCTGGCCTGGTGGTACGTGCCGCATCTGGTGGAGCCGGGCTCTGACCTGGGCTTTGCGCTCAGCTGTGCCGCCGGTATGTTCTTTGGCATCATGCTGGCCGGCTTCGTCCCGATGGGCGCCATCATGCCCGCGCTCACCCCGGACCACAAGGGCGCCGCCATGGCCATGTACACCACCGCCGCCGGGGGTGCTGCCTTCCTGGGAGCCGCCGTCGTCGCTGTTGTCCTGCCGTGGGGCGGGGGCGAGGGCGTCGTCTGGGCCTTCGTAGCCCTGTACGCAGCAGCGTTTGTGCTGGTCTCCTTCCTCAAAGTCCCCGAAGACACTGCCGGCCGCCGCCAGCACTGACCCAAGAAACACCAGAACTATGAAAGCTTTGGAGCCACTGCCATGACCAAGATCTACAACGACCCCGCCGAATTCTCCGAGGACCAGTTCACCGGTTTCCTGGACGTCTACGCCGACCGCCTGCGTGGTGTGCCCGGCGGCGCGGTGACACTGCGTTCCGGCGAACCGCAGGTGGCCATTGTCATCGGCGGCGGTTCCGGGCACTACCCGGCCTTCGCCGGTCTGGTAGGCAGCGGCTTCGCCACCGGCGCCGTGGTGGGGAACATCTTCACCTCACCGTCCGCCGCGCAGGTCTACTCGGTGGCCAAGGCCGCCAACCAGGGCCGTGGCGTAATCCTCAGCTTCGGCAACTACGCCGGGGACAACATGAACTTCGGCATTGCCGCCGAGCGTCTCCGCAAGGAAGGCATCGACACCCGCATCGTGGTGGTCACCGATGACATCGCTTCGGCCCCCGAGGAAGAGAAGCGCCGTGGCATCGCCGGCGACTTCTCCGTTTTCAAGGTGATGGGTGCCGCCGCGGCGGCAGGCCTGGACCTCGACGGCGTCGAGCGCGCCGGGCGGGCCGCGAACTCCGCAACCCGGACCATCGGCGTCGCCTTTTCCGGCTGCACCATGCCGGGCGCGGAAAAGCCGCTGTTCGCAGTACCGGAGGGGCACCTGGGCCTCGGCCTGGGCATCCACGGCGAACCGGGCATCCGCGACCAGGCCATGCCGCCGGCCGCGGAACTGGCCGAACTGCTGGTCAGGTCCGTCCTGGCGGCCGCGCCGGCCGGCGCCACCAAGCGCGTGGCACCCATCCTCAACGGCCTGGGCACCACCAAATATGAGGAGCTGTTCCTCCTGTGGGGCACCGTGGCACGGCTCCTGCGCCAAGCCGGACTGGAAGTGGTGGAGGTCGAGGTGGGCGAGCTCGTCACCAGCCTGGACATGGGCGGAGCCTCGCTGACGCTGATGTGGCTGGACGAGGAGCTGGAGACATTCTGGACCGCGGACGCCTACACGCCGGCCTACCGCAAGCAGCGCGCGCCGATTGCTGCGATCGGCGGCTTCGCTCAGGACAGCGGAACCAGCGTCCTCGAGGAACGGGTTATCCCGGAGGCCAGCCCGGCCGCCCGTGTCCTGGCGCGCACCGCCGTCGACGGCTTGGCAACCATGTCCCGGATCCTGCACGCCAACGAGCAGACCCTGGGCGAAATCGACGCCGTTGCCGGCGACGGCGACCACGGCCGGGGTATGGTCAAAGGCATCGATGCCGCCGTGAAGGCGGGGAAAAAAGCGTACGACGACGGCGCGGGCGTCGCGTTCCTGCTGCAGGAAGCGGGCCAGGCCTGGGCGGAATACGCCGGCGGGACCTCCGGCGTCCTGTGGGGTGCCGCCCTGGAAGGCGCCGGAGCGTCGCTTGGCGATAACAGCGCCGCGTACTCCGAGGCGGATTATGTCGCGGCGGCGGAGGCATTCACCGGCGCCATCCTGGACCTGGGCCGGGCAACCATCGGGGACAAGACCCTGGTGGACGCCTTGCTGCCGTTCGTCGCTGAACTCAAGTCCGGCGTCGGACGCGGCCTCGGGTTCCCGGCCTCGTGGCAGGCTGCCGCGGCGGTTGCCGTGCAGAAGGCCGCCGACACCGCTGCCCTGACGCCCAAGCTGGGCCGGGCCCGGCCGCTGGCGGAAAAGTCCGTGGGCACCCCGGACGCCGGGGCAACCTCGATGGGCATGCTCGTCAGCGGACTCGCCGAACTGCCCGCGCCCGCCGGCAACCGACCTTAAACCCCTTGAAAGGAACACCTGACATGAGCGACAAACTGAGGATCGTTGTGGGCTGCGATGACGCCGGATTCGAATACAAGGAAGCCCTCAAGCAGGACCTCGCCGCCAATGGGCTGGTTGCGGACGTGGTGGACGTGGGCGTCGGTACAGACGGCCACACCGCGTACCCGCACATCGCCGTCGAGGCAGCCCGCATGGTGGCCGACGGCCGCGCGGACCGGGCCCTGCTGGTTTGCGGCACCGGTCTGGGCGTGGCTATTTCGGCCAACAAGGTCAAGGGTGTGCGTGCCGTAACGGCCCACGATTCCTTCTCCGTGGAACGTGCTGTCCTGAGCAACAACGCCCAGATTCTCTGCCTGGGCCAGCGCGTCATCGGCCTGGAACTGGCCCGCCGGCTCGCCCGCGAGTGGGTGGAGTACACATTTGACGAAAGCGGCGCCTCGGCTGACAAAGTAGCCGCCATCTGCGGCTACGAGAACTGAGAAGGGACTGAACTTATGACCACGAACACCGCAACACAGGAATTTGCCGGACAGGTGGCCGTCATCACCGGCGCCGCCAGCGGCATCGGACACTCCGTAGCGCACTACTTCGCCGCACGCGGAGCCCGCGTGGTGGGAGTTGACCTCAGCGAGTCCGTGGCGGAAGCCATGGCCGGGCTCCCGGGCGCGGGCCACCACGGCATCGCGAAGGACCTGACCGCGCCGGGCGCCGCCACCCAGGTGATCGACGAAGCCGTATCCGTGGCGGGCACCGTGGACATCCTGGTGAACTCCGCAGGCATCGCGCTGTTGGACAAGGCGCTCACACTCAGCGAGAAAATGTGGGACGCCACCATAAACGTCAACCTGGGCGCCACGTTCAAGATGGCCCAGGCCGCCGGCCGCGTGATGACCGCCAAGGGCTACGGGCGGATCATCAACCTGGCCTCCCAGGCCAGCGTGATCGGCCTCGACTCCCACGTTGCGTACTGCGCCAGCAAGGCCGCCGTGGTGGGCATGAGCAGGGTGCTGTCGATGGAATGGGCGCCGATGGGCGTGACGGTCAACTCGGTATCGCCCACCGTCGTCGAGACCCCGCTGGGCAAGCTCGCCTGGGCGGGCGAGAAGGGGGAGGCCTTGAAGAAGCAGATTCCTGTGGGTCGCTTTGCGCAGCCCGAGGAAGTCGCTTCCCTGATCGCGTACCTCGCCGGCAGCCAGGCCGGGATGATCACCGGAGAGAATATCCTGATCGACGGCGGCTACTCAAGTATCTGAGCGGCCTCCCGGAGGGTGGGCATTGGGAGACGTTGCGCTGCCGTGCAGTGGTTGCAAAACGATCGGTCGGAAACTAATTCTTGTCCGGCCCCGGCTCCCTGGGCGTAAAGAATTTGTGTCTGATGCCCACCCCCTCAGACGGCGCGAACGGACACTTAAGCACCCGTGACTTCAGCACCCTCCTGGTCGAGGAGCGGGATGACCGGGTGGTGGTCCTGCTCAACCGCCCGGAGGTCCGGAACGCCATCGACCAGCAGATGGTGGACGAACTGCACGTGGTCTGCGCGGCCCTGGAGCAGAATCCCAAAGTCCTGATCATCGCCGGGGTCGACGGCGTTTTCGCCTCGGGTGCCGACATCGCTCAGTTGCGCGAGCGGCGCCGGGACGACGCCGTGCAGGGCATCAACTCCACCATATCGAGGAGCGGCTGGCCGAGGACGCGTACCTGGCCTCCAACACGTCGCCCCTGTCCGTCAACGGCCTGGCCTGCGAACTCAAACGCCGGCAGAACTTCCTCGGTGCCCCGCGGCGAGCTGGGCCGAAAGACCGGCAAGGGATTCTTCGACTGGGCTGAGTAGGATTTCCGGGTGACCCTCTTTGAACCCCTCACCCTGACCGGCCTGCACGTGATTCTTGAGCCGCTGAAGCGAGAACACTATGATGGTCTGGTGGCGGCCGCGCAGGATGGCGAGCTGTGGAAGCTCTGGTACACATCCGTGCCCGCGCCGGACGGGATGGCCGCGGAGATCGACCGCAGGCTGGCGATGCAGGAGCAGGGGTCCATGCTGCCGTTCACCACGCGGCTGATCGATCCCGCCACCGGCGACCCGGACCGGATCATTGGGATGACCACGTACTGCAATATCGACGCCGGCACGCCCCGGGTGGAGGTCGGTTACACGTGGAACGCCGCGTCCGTCCACGGCACCGGCACCAACCCCGACTCCAAACTGCTGCTGTTGCGGCACGCGTTCGAAACACTGGGCTGCGTGGCCGTGGAGTTCTGTACGCATTGGCTGAACCACCAGTCGCGGGAAGCGATCGCCCGGCTGGGTGCGAAGCAGGACGGCGTGCTGCGCAGCCACCGCCGGACCAGCGACGGCGTCCTGCGCGACACTGTGGTGTTTTCAATCCTGGAGCACGAGTGGCCCATGGTCCGGAACGGGCTGGAGCACAGGCTCGCCAAGCACCGCTAGCGATGCTTGGCGAGCAGATCGTACGGGGTGGAGCTAAGGCGCCGTCACAACGAAGGCATCCTGGCTGGCCAACGATGCAAAGTATCCGTGTCGATAGCCTTCACCGTTGGGGTGGAAGTTGGCACTATCGAGCGGATTTGCCGGGTTGTAGTTGATCCAGGGATCCGCCGAGCCAATGCCGTGGCCGGTGAAAGCGGGCGCGACGTTGACGTATGTGGACCCGGTCCCTCCTGCCACGCCTGCGATGACCTGATTCAGTACTCCGGCCAAGGGATTTGCCACCCCGGCGAACGGGTGGGCAGGGTCGAACAGCAGGGGGTATCCGGTGAAGACCACCTTGGCAGTAGGCGACTTGGACTTGATGGCCGCCACGATTTCTCCCAGGCCCGTGGCGAGGCTGCCGTCAGTCAGTTTTGCTATCGCGACCCCTTGAGCGGTGGCGCACTCCACCGATTCCGGTGCAGGCACGCAGGCCATCAGGATGGCGATGGACTCAAGATCGTTCCCGCCGGCCGTCACCGTCACAATGTCGGTGTCACCAGTGACCTTCAGGAGCGCAGCATCCCTGACCTGGAAAGTTTTCCAACCCGAACAAGCTGCGTTTGCCGTAAGTTCTACGTTGCGGAGATTGTCAGCTATCACAGGGTATCCCTTACGGCTTTGATCGCAGGTGGGGTCCGTATAAGGGGCCGCGCCTACTCCCGCGGCGTAGGAATCGCCCAGCGCCACATAGTCGGTCTGGGGCGGCGGCGCCGCTTCGGCCGGGATGGCTGTGAAACCCAGTGCCATTGCCATCGTGGCGAGCCCTGCCGCAAAAGCCGAGCGCCGCCGTCGTGCTGCTGAAGTTGCCATCGATTTCCCCTTTTGACTATCAATTGGACATGTGAGACAGGCATGTAACAGCCACCGTACGCCACACACATAAGCCCGTCACGGACCCGGGGTACTCGATTTTCCGCGCGGCTACCTGCCCCACTACCTGCCACGCGCATGCAGGAATTTGTGGTTAGCTGTCCGGGTGGAGACGACAGGCGGGGCTGTGGGCTGGGACGGGGCCGTGAATGCCTGGCATGTTGCCGGCCGCGTTTACCGGATGGGCCGCCGCGAATGGCTCACCGAGGCAGGCTGGCGGCAGGCGTACGACGACGGCGTCCGCACCGTGGTGGATCTGCGTAACTCCCGTGAAGCGCAGCGCCGGGACACCGACCCCGCCGTGGCCGAATCGGCCTGGTCCGGCGTCAGGATCATCTCGGCGCCCACTGAGGACCCCGATGATCCCCGGCTCACCACTGTCTGCGGTCCGTACCTCAACGATCCTGCCCACTATTTGCACAACGTCCGGCTCTATCCGAAGAAGTTCGTGGCGGTGTTCCGCGCCGTTGCCGCGGCCGAAGCTGGCGCCGTCGTCGTTCACTGCGCGGCGGGCCGGGACCGGAGCGGGATGGTGGCGGCCATGCTGCAGGACCTGGCCGGCGACTCCGACGAGCTCATCGCCGACGGCTACGCCCAAGCCGCCCGCGGCATCAACGAACGCTTCCGGACGCACGGCCCGCCGCACGCGGGCGAACGCTACCTCGACGACGCCGAACTGGCACCCCTGCTGGAGCATCGCGGCCGGACAGTGGTGGAGTTTGTCCGGGAGCTGGACACGCGTGCCTTCCTGCTGCGCAACGGCCTGTCCGGGGTTGAACTCGGCGCGGTCCTGAACCTGCTCGGCAGCCGGGTAGCGCCATGAATCCGATGACGTATGTGGCCGCGTATCTGGCACGGCGGGGCGATACCGATGAATAGAACGAAAGCGACGGCAAACAGTTTGAGACGGGTATTGGCAGCAGCAGCGGCTGCCGGAGTGGCACTATCCGTGGGGCTCGGGGCCGTGCCGGCTTGGGCGGCTGAACAGCCGGTCGTCGCGTCGCCGGACACTGTGGAAAGCCCGACGGCGGGAGGTTCCGGAGCCAGCGACGTGCAGCCGGGCGGCGCGCAGCCCAGCGACGCCGGCCTTCACGACGCTGCCGTGCGCGATCTTGGC
Organism: Pseudarthrobacter sp. KH_020_B; assembly: GCF_057840185.1. Taxonomy (NCBI): domain Bacteria; kingdom Bacillati; phylum Actinomycetota; class Actinomycetes; order Micrococcales; family Micrococcaceae; genus Pseudarthrobacter; species Pseudarthrobacter sp. KH_020_B. Next base: position 3,777,224 of record NZ_CM174506.1, on the reverse strand, counting down.
CTCACCCCCGACGAGTTCGCCGCCGCGGGCCAGCTGGGCAGGCAGGCCGCGGACGTTGTGGCCGCTCTGCAGGACATCCCCGGCTACCTCGGAACGCGGCTCCACCCCGGCAGGATTCTGGTTGCCGGCACCGGGGCCGAGTTGGAGGCGGAGGTGGCCCGGCTCAGCGCGGTTCTCCCGGCTGTGGCCCTTGACCCCGCACCCGCCGCGCCGCCGTCGGACGCTCCTACAGACGGAACCGACAAGCCGGCCGCAAGCGGCACCCAGACGGCAACCAGCACTCAGGCGACCGGGACCGAGCTGGCCCGGAGCACGCAGGAGTTGTACCAGGCGTACCTCCGCGACGTGGGCGCGGAGGGGTTGCAGGCCGTGGCGCACAGGGGCAGCAGGTTCGTTGTCCGCATGGGCGGAACCAACGGGACCGAGGCGACGGTGCCGGATCCGGCCGACAGCGCCGGCCCGAACTCCGCCGGCCCGAACTCCGCCGCTCCGAGCCACACCAGCCCAAGCTCGGACGGCAAGATCTCGCCCGCCGAGTTTGTGGCCCGCTACGCCAACGTGGAGCTCGACGCCGGAGCGCCGCTGGCGCCCGAGGCGGACGTCCCTGGAGGTTTGGGCTACGCCGCTGACAACGGCATTATCTGTTCCACAGGTTTCTCGGCCTTTGACCCCGCCGGGCTGTCCGCAGTCCTCACCGCCGGCCACTGCAGCACTGACGGCGCCGCGGAGTCGGCCACGCTTCAATTCCAGGGAGTGCCTGCCGGGCTGCTCGGAAAGTTCGGTTTCAGCCAGTTCGGGGGACCCGGGAACACCACAGTCCTGCGCCCTGGCAACGATAATGACCCCGGCAACGTCGGCACGGACATCGCTGTTATTGATCAACTTCGCGCAGACGTTGACCCACTGCCCGCCGCCAGTACGTGGGGGCATCCGTCCGAGCCGGGTCCGGACGTCAAGATCATCGGAACGGCCGCCCCGGTTGTGGGCATGCCGGTCTGCCGCTCCGGCCGCACATCAGCATGGTCCTGCGGAACCATCGACGAGGTGGGGATCTACGTGGTCCAGGGCATCACCGCGGCGCCCGCGGACCTGCGGGCCTTCAACGGATTCCTGTCCTTCGACGTCCAGTCCAGCGGCGGAGATTCCGGCGGGCCCTGGGTCAGCGGGAACTACGCGGTGGGCACACACTCGGCCGGGGACACTCCCGATGAGAATGGCAACTTCGTCAAGAACTTCGCCATCGCGGCCACGCTGCAGGACGCGATGGCCGTTCTCCCCGGCTACCAGCTGGAACTCTTCCTCAACAGGCCGACGGTGACGTCGCCCGCTCCGGGTGCAACGTTCGACGCCGGCCAGATCGTCACCGGGACGGTTGCCGCTGCTCCGGCGTCGGCCGTCGCGGCTGGTTCGAAGGTCAGGATCACGGTGAGCGGACAGGCGCCTCTTGAAGTCCCCGTGGACGCCGGCGGCGCGTGGTCCTTTACTGCCCCGCCTGTGGCCGGTCCGCTGCGTTTCACGGCCGAAACGGTCAATGGCTTCAGCACATCCGGTGCCGCGGCCTTCGACTTCGCCCCAGCCAGCCGGCCCTCCGAGCAGGCCCCGCAATCCCCGCCCCCGGCTGAGGTACCGGCCGCGACCGGTGCGGTGCCCCCGGCAGATGAGAGCGCCGCCGTCGTACGTCCGCTGGGCGACCCCCGGCCGGCGAGCCTGGCCAACACCGGCGTGTCCGGACTCATCCTGGCCGCGGGAATAGCGGCTGGTGCGCTCGCCGTCGGCGGTGTGTTGCTGGCGTTGTCCCGGCGGCGGAAGCGGCAGCGCCAAGAAGATCACCCCGGACCCTCTCTCACTTAATGTACGTTTTCCGGCAACGCTCTCTCACTGGTGAGAGAGCGTCGGGGTTTTTCCCGCAATATATGAGAGAGGGTTTGGGGGTCTTTCCGGGCCGCCGCGGCGTAAAATTTCCACCGTAGGAGGTGGCCAAATGAACCTAGCCATGAACACAGCCACAACCATCCTGCCCGTCGATGACGCGGCGCGCGCCCGCAGTTTCTATACCGAAAAACTGGGCCTCCCGCACCATGGAATGACAGACGATGGAAGCGAATTACTCGGTAGCGACGGCGGCCCGATGCTGCAGTTGATGCCGGTCTCGGACGGGAAGCACTCCGAGCATACCGCCCTCAGTTTCGAGGTGCGTGACATTGAGCGGACCGTGCAGGACATGGAGGCCAAGGGCGTCCGGTTCCAGGATTACGACCTGCCCAACCTGAAGACCGAGAACCACATCTGCACCACGGACTCGGAGAAGTGCGCCTGGTTCATGGACACGGAGCACAACATCCTCTGCGTTCACGAGACGTTGGGCACGCAGGTCGAATATCAGCTCTGACGCATCGGCAGGCCGCGCATTCCCCTAGTGCTGCGCGTGTACCATTCCACGATTGAATTGATGGTGCCGAACAGCAAGCGTGTGACGGTGTGCGGATCGATGTCCCGGCCCAGCGAGCCTTCGTCGCGGGCCGCGGAAATCAGGGCGGCCACCTCGTGATCAAACGCGCGACGGCGTTCCAGGGCGTCGCGCTCCTGTAGCGCCGGCGGCCCAGCACCTTGGCGCGAACGGACACTTGAGGCCATTGAGTCGCCCGCGCCGCGCCCCACATACGCAGCGCGAACCGGCAGCTGATGACGTCAAATCGCGGATTTGAGGTCATCAGCTGCCGGTTCGCGCTTCAAGGGGGCGGGCCGCAAGTGTCCGTTCGCGCTTAGCTGGCGTTTTCTTCGAGAGTGAGGTCGCGGTCCTTGGTCTCCGGGGTCTTGATGGCCTGGAAGAGCGAGATGCCCACGATGATCATCATGTAGACCGCGATGGGCCAGTACGAGTTGGTGGCCCACGCCAGCAGGGCCGAGCAGATGATCGGGGCAATGCCGCCGCCGAAGATCGCCGAGAACTCACGGGCAATGGCCACGCCGGCGTAGCGGTACTTGGAACCGAACAGTTCGGCGTACATGGCGGATTGCGCCGCGATACCGCCCTCTACGGCGAAGGTGAAGCCCACGGCGTACACCAGGGCGATCAGCCAGACGTTGCCGGTGCTGCTGAGCCAGAACGCCGGGAAGGAGAACAGGAACAGGAAGCCCAGGATGAAGACGTTGACGGGCTTGCGGCCCCAGCGGTCGGTGGCGCGTCCTGCGATCAGCGCGGCGGGGATGGCGAAGAGCCCGCCCATGGCCAGCATCTGGGGGATGAGGGCCTTGTCGATGTTGACCACGGAGATCAGGAATGTGCCCAGGAACGCCTGGTAGATGTAGGAGTGTGCGTGTGTGCCCATGTTGATGAGGAACACTTGGCGCAGCGGGCGGCGGCCCTTTTTGAGCACTTCCGAGACCGGGGAAGCGGCTTCGACGTGTTCCTTCTTGAGTTCGGCGAAGACCGGGGATTCCTTCATGTTCCGGCGGATCAGGTACGCGGCGACTGTGACCAGTGCGCTGGACAGGAACACAAGGCGCCAGCCCCAGGACTCGAGGTCTTCGCGCGGCATCATCTGGACCAGGATCCAGGCGCCGGAGCCGAACACGGAGCCCACGGCAGCACCGGCCCAGACCAGCGAGGTCATGGCTCCGCGTTTGCCTTTCGGTGCATATTCAGCCAGCAGCACCACGGCGCTGGCCATTTCCGCGCCTGCGCCGAAGCCCTGGATGAACCGCAGCACGGTCAGCAGGATCGGGGCCAGGATGCCCACGGATTCGTAGGTGGGAAGCAGGCCCATGGCGAAGGTGGCGGTGCCCATCAGGGCCAGAGTGGCCACGAGGACGAACTTGCGGCCGATCTTGTCACCGTAGCGGGAGAAGAACAGGCCACCCAGTGGCCGGGCAACGAAGCCGACGGCGTACGCACCGAAGCTGGCGATGAAACCCACCGCGGGGGAGACGTTGGGGAAGAACAGGGTGTTGAAGATGATGGCAGTGCCAACACCGTAAACAACCATGTCGTAGTTTTCCAGGACTGTGCCGATGAACCCGGCCCAGCCGGCGCGCCGCAGTTCGGTCTTGGAGACGGCGGGCGGGTGGAGCGCGCCATGTGTCTGAGTACCCGTAGGCAAGGGGCTATGCGTCATTGCTTTTCCTGTTCTGAGACAGCGCCCACGGCTTCGTTGGCGCGCACACAACCTTAGCTGGAAAAGCAACCAGATGACAATCGGTTGCCAAGATTGGCAACAAATTGCCACTTGTGTGCCGCCGGGCGGCGCGAACGGACACTTGAGGCCCTTGGGTCGCCCGCTCCCGCGCTGGGGTGAGGGGCTTAAGTGTCCTCTCGCGCAGGAGGGAAGTGCAAGGATGGTTGGTACCGGCACCAGCACAGCAAAGGGCGGACCATGGCCAAAGGCATCTACGTCAGCGCGACCACTCCCGGCTCGGGCAAATCGCTCGTGGCCCTGGGCCTCGCGGACACGCTCCACCGACATGCGGACCGGATCGGGTTCTTCAAGCCGGTGGTCCACGGCCCGGACGCCGCCAACGACCCCATGGTGGCGCTGATGAAATCACGCTTCGCGCTCGACGGCGACCGTTGCCGTGGCGGTCTGACGTCCGCCGAAGTGCGTGCTCTCCTGGCAGACGGAAAACGCGCCGACATCGATGCCCGCTGCGTGGAGATCTTCGCCGAGATCGCCAAGCACTGCGACGTGGTGATCGTGGAGGGGACGGACCTCACCGGCCAGGACGCCGCCGTCGAGTTTGACCTCAACGCCCGGCTGGCCAACAACCTGGCCGCGCCGGTGGTTGCTGTGGTGGGCGCCAAGGGCCTCAGCGTGGCCGAGGCTGCGGCCGCCGTCGAGGTTGCCCGCAAGGAACTGGCGGCGGAGAAGTGCACGCTACTGGCCATCATGGTGAACCGCGCGGACCCGGAGCTGGTGGAGGACATTGCTGCCGAGATCAAGCCCGGCGCCTCCAATCGGCCCGTGTACGTCCTGCCGGAACTGGAGGAGATCGCCCGGCCCACCACGGGCGAGGTTGCCGCGGCGCTGGGCGTGCGCCAGATCGCGGGTCTCGCGGACATGGAACGCGACGTCCGGGACATCAAGGTGGCGGCCATGAACGTGGGCAACTTCCTGAACGTGCTCGACGAGGGCGCCCTGGTGATCGTTCCCGGCGACCGCGCGGATGTGATGGTGGCCTGCCTGGCGTCGTCGTTCTCGCCGGAATTCCCCGTTCCGTCCGCGCTGATCCTGACCGGTGGCCTGGCCCCGGACGCCAACATCTACCCGCTCCTGGCGCAGGCGCCGTTCCCGGTGTTTGCCGCCAGCCAGGACACATACACCACGGCCAAGAGGGTCGCCGAGGTCCGCAGCGAAATCTGGTCCGGGCACCGCCGCAAGGTGGCTTCCGCGCTGGGCCTGTGGTCCAAACGGGTGGACGAGGCCGAACTTGTGGAGCGCCTCCACCTGCCGCGGCTGGAACGGATGACCCCGCTCCGGTTCCTGCACGACCTCATCGAACGGGCACGGGGGCAGCGCCGCCACGTGGTGCTGCCGGAAGGAACGGACGTCCGGATCCTGCAGGCCGCCGAAATCCTGCACCGCCGCGACGTCTGCGATCTCACCCTGCTGGGGCCGGATTCGCAGGTCCGCGAGCTCGCAGCGGCCAACGGCATCGACCTCGCCGGTATCAATATCGTGGACCCGGCCACCTCGGACCTGCGGCCGGGGTTCGCGGAGAAGTACGCCGAACTTCGCGCCCACAAGGGCGTGGACCTGCCCAAGGCGCTGGAAATCATGCAGGATGGCAGCTACTTCGGCACCATGATGGTCCAGCTGGGGGTAGTGGACGGCATGGTGTCCGGCGCGGCGCACACCACGGCGCACACCATCCGGCCGGCGCTGGAGTTCGTCAAAACGCGCGACGGCGTGAAGATCGTGTCCTCCGTGTTCCTCATGCTGATGCCGGACCGCGTGCTGGTCTATGGCGACTGCGCCGTGAACCCGGACCCAAACGTGGAGCAGCTCGCGGACATCGCCCTCGCCTCGGCCGAAACCGCTGTGCAGTTTGGGGTGGAGCCGCGCGTGGCCATGCTGTCCTACTCCACCGGCGGCTCGGGCTCCGGCGAGGCCGTGGACGAAGTCCGGCAGGCCACCGAACTGGTGCGTGAACGCCGCCCGGATCTCGCCGTCGAGGGCCCCATCCAGTACGACGCCGCCGTGGACGCCTCCATCGCGGAGTCCAAAATGCCCGGCTCGTCGGTGGCAGGCCAGGCGACCGTGTTCATCTTCCCCGACCTGAACACAGGCAACAACACGTACAAGGCGGTGCAGCAGAGCTCCGGCGCGGTCGCCGTCGGGCCCGTCCTGCAGGGCCTGCGCAAGCCGGTCAACGACCTCTCGCGCGGCTGCACCGTGGAGGACATCGTGAACACGGTGGCCATCACAGCCATCCAGGCGCAGGTTCCGGTTTCCCAGCGTTAACGTCCGACGGCGGCACCCGGGTTGGGTGCCGCCGTCGCCGATCCCAGCTCGCTGGCTTAGCTGTTCTCCGGCTTGGCCACGCTGTCCGGGTCCTCTTCCTTGGCCGGCTCATCGGAGAGTCCTTCGGGCGTGAGGTCCAGGTTTTGCGGATCCTGGGGCTGCTCAGGGGCCTCGCCCACCTCTTCGGCTTTGGGGTTTCCGGTGTCGTCCAGGGCCGGGTTGGAACCCTCGACGCCGGTGGGGTCCTTCGTTCCGGAGGCGGTTTGGGCCGTCTCGGGTTCGGTGTTGTCGGGCTGAGTGGTGTCGTTCGGCATGGAAGTCCCTCTCTGCGTAGTGCAACGTGTCCGCCGACTCTAAGCGCCTGCCGTGGCTGACGCAACGGTCGGCGCAACGGTAGGCGCGACGTGCGCCGGTCCGCAGCCTCAGCCCTGGCGGGCCTTCATCCGCGGATTCCTTTTGTTGATCACAAAGGTGCAGCCCCGCCGTCGGACGATCTGGGCGCCAGGAACCTTCTTCAGGGCGCGGAGGGAATTTCTGAGATGCATGATAAAGCATCCGCGGGGCAACTTATAGAGTGGTTCCCAGGGAGCGCTGCGCCAGGCTCCACCACCACACCTCGTCAGCTGTGCCCGCGGCACCAAGGCTTCAGGAGGCCCCCATGCTTGTGCTCGTCATTAATTCCGGTTCGTCCTCGCTCAAGTACCAGGTCCGTGACGTCGCGGCCGGCAGTGTGCTGACCGAAGGGCTGATCGAGAAGATCGGCATGGGCAACGGCGGTGATGGCGACGGCGAAATCGAGGGCCCCCGGGACCATGCGGAGGCGCTGGAACAGGTGGATGCCGCCATCCATGCCGAGCTCGGGGACCTCAAGCTGGCGGCAGTGGGCCACCGCGTGGTGCACGGCGGCGAGCGGTTCGCCGAGCCGGTGCTGATCGACAACGAGATCACCCGCGCCATCGAACGCCTCAACCCGCTGGCGCCGCTGCACAACCCCGCCAACGTCCTGGGCATCCGCGCCATCAGCAGGAAGTGGCCGGACCTGCCGCAGGTGGCCGTGTTCGACACCGCTTTCCACCGCACCCTGCCCGAACACGCCTGGCGCTACGCCGTCCCGGACGAGCTCTACACGAACCACGGCATCCGCCGCTATGGCTTCCACGGCACCTCGCACGAGTACGTCACGCACCGCGCCGCCGCGCTGCTGGATCTGCCCGTGGACGAGTTCGACGGCGTGATCGCCCACCTGGGGAACGGCGCCTCCGTCACGGCCATCCGCCGCGGTCATTCGGTGGACACGTCCATGGGCTTCACCCCGCTGGAGGGGCTGGTGATGGGCACCCGCTCAGGCGACCTCGATCCCTCCATCCTGGTATTCCTCGGCCGGATCGGGTGGACGCCGGAGGACATCGACACCATGCTCAACCGCGAATCGGGGCTGAAGGGGCTCGCCGGGAACAACGACATGCGCTCGGTGGTGGAGGCATCAGAGGCTGGCGACGCCAAGGCTTCGATGGCGCTCGAGGTCACGTCCTACCGGCTGGCCAAGTACATCGGCGGCTACCACGTGGCCGTCGGGGGCGCCAAGGCACTCGTGTTCACGGCAGGGATCGGCGAAAACTCCCACCAGTTCCGCATGCTCGTGACTGACAGGCTGCACGCATTGGGTATAGAGCTCGACGCCGGCCTGAACGGTCAGCGGTCCAAGGAACCGCGGGTGATTTCCACGGCTGCGTCCGTCATCCCCGTTTTGGTGGTGCCCACCGACGAGGAGCGCGCCATCGCGGAGGCAACTGCCGCCGTCGTCCACTCATCGATTGATCCCCACCGGCACCCTCACCTCGCAAGCTCGGCCAGGGAACCCGGCCGGCGTGGGCCCTAGGCCCTTTTGGGCGCCCAAAACGGCGCCTACGGAGCAATGGACGGGCTGCCGGGTAGCCTCAGTCCATGCCTGAGATCACTTTGCCCATCCGCACCGAGCGATTGATCCTGCGCCGGTTCGAAGCCGCGGACCTCGACGCCTTCCATGCCTACCATTCGCTGCCCGAAACGGCCCGCTTCCTGCCGGGGGAGGCCAAGAGCTACACCAAGTGCATGGAGTCCGTGGGCAAGTACGCCAACTTCGTCTTCGAGAAGGAAGGCGACTGGGTCTGCCTGGCCATCGAGGCCGCGGACACTCCGGGGCTGCTGGGCGAAGTGGTGCTCAAATGGCTGCCGGGGCGCGGGCAGGGCGAGATCGGGTGGACGCTGGCTCCGGCCTCGCGCGGCAAGGGCTACGGGGCCGAGGCCGCGGATGCGGTGCTGAAGCTGGGGTTCGAGGAACTGGGGATGCACCGGATCGAGGCAACGCTCGACGCCCTGAACGCCGCCTCCGCCGCTCTCTGCGAACGGCTGGGCATGCGGTTGGAGGCCCGGCTGGTGGACAAGTGGCATTACAAAGGCCAGTGGGCCACCGAGCTGGTCTACGCGATCCTGGCGGACGAATGGTGCGCCCGGGTTTCGAAAAGCTCAACCACCGGATTGCCACGGTGATCAGGTCGGTCTAAATTCGATCGATTGCTCCGTAACGGCCCTTTTGAACGCTGAAAAGGGCCGTTACGGAGCAATCGATGGGTTATCTCAGGCCATTGACTGCCTGCTGGGCCAAGGCCAAACTGGCGTTGTGCCTAGCTGCCGGCCATGCCGCGCTGGCAACAGGCGTGTCCAAGGAGAATCCGATGCCCACCGTGGAAGAAAACGTCTACATTGCCCGCCCGCCACAGGAAGTCTTCAATTTCCTGTCAAAGGGCGAAAACATTCCAGTCTGGGACTCCTCGGCGGTCCATGCCGAAACGGTCGGGACCGAGCCTGTTGCAGTCGGCACCCGGGTCAAGGGCGCCAGCAAGGTGGTGGGCAGGAAATTCGACTGGACAACGGAGGTCATCGAATTCCAGCCTCCAACCCGCTTTGTATCCCGCTCGGTGGAAGGAAAGCTGGAATTCACTGTCACCAATGTCCTGGAACCTGAAGGTGACGGGACCCGCCTGAACTTCCGGATCGATGCGGCATCTGGCCTGGGCGGGGTGTTCGGCAAACTGGCCGACCGGTTCGTGGAACAAGCCCAGGGCCGGACCGTCCGTGCCAACCTCGAGACACTGGCCGAACTGCTGGCCGAGCACCCCGAATACGGCAGGGATGACGGCTGAGCCGCGAGATCCGATCGATTGCTCCGTAACGGCCCTTTTGAGCCTTGAAAACGGCGGTTACGGAGCAATCGATGGGGTTATTTGAGGCCGGCCCCTGGCAGCAGCTCAACCGCGCCGAGGGAGTCGGCGATGAACGCGTAGTCCCACGCCCGCTCGCGCCACTGGACATAACGCCCGGACGCGCCGCCGTGGCCGCCGTCCATCTCGATCTTCATCACCACAGGATCCGTGCCGGTGGTCTTGTTCCGCAGTTCCTGGACCCACTTGGCCGGCTCCACGTAGAGCACGCGCGTGTCGTTGAAGGACGTCACCGCCGCCACCTTGGGGTACGCAGCTGAATGCACGTTCTCGTACGGCGAATAGGACTTCATGTAGGCGTACACCTCGGGGTCCGTGATGGGGTTGCCCCATTCCTCCCATTCCAGCGCGGACAGCGGAAGCTCCGGGTCCAGGATGGTGGTGAGGGCATCCACGAACGGCACCTGCGCCACCACCGCGGCAAACTTCTCGGGTGCCAGGTTGGCCACGGCACCCATCAGCAGTCCGCCCGCCGAGCCGCCCAGCGCCGCAATCCGGGACGGATCCACCCAGCCGGAGTTGCCCAGCCAGTCGGTGGCGTCCACAAAGTCCGTGAAGGTGTTCTTCTTGGTGAGCTTCTTGCCGTCCTCGTACCAATGCCGGCCCAGCTCGCCGCCGCCGCGGATGTGCGCGATCACAAACACCACGCCGCGGTCCAGCAGCGACAGCCGTGCGATCCCGAAGCCCGGATCCATGCTCAACTCATAGGAGCCGTACCCGTAGACCAGGCCCGCCGCCGTCGAGTCCTGTTTGACGTCCTTATGCCGCAGCACAGACAGGGGGATCCGCGTGCCATCCGCGGCGTTGGCCCATTCGCGGGTGGCTGCATAATCGGCCGCGGAATAGCCGCCCAGCACCGGGCTTTCCTTGCGCAGCAGCAGCTCACCAACCGGCAAAGCGGCGGTGGGCAGCACAAAGTCGTACACGCGCGACGGCGTGAAGTAGGACGTGTAGCCAAGCCGGATGACCGGTGCCTCGTAGTCCGAACCGCCGACGCCGGCCGTGTACAGCTCCTCGTCGAACGCGGGCTCCACCGGAGCTTCCTGCGTAGGCGTACCAAGGCCGGCCAGCCCCATCACCTGGACGCGTTCGATGGTGTCCTTGCGGACGGACACAATCAGGTGCGTGGAAGTGACGCCGGCACCGTTGACACGGACGTCGTCGGAATGCTCGACGACGGTGCTCCAGTTCTGCTCGGCCAGCGGCTTGGTGAGCTCGGCGGGGTCCGCCAGGGAGACCATGGAGTTGATGGCACCGCGGTTGTGGGTGAGTAGAATGCGTTCTGATTTTCCGCCGCCAGGACCGGTGAACAGGAACGGCTCGGCCTCGTAGAGGACGCGCTCGTCCCGCGAAATCACGGTGGTGAGGGCCGCCGTCGGGTCATCGAAACGCAGCAGGCGCGTCTCGCTGTACTCGGAGCAGCCGATGCCCAGCACGAGGTGGCGCCTGTCAGAGGAGAGCTCAAAGCCCAGCCACATGGCGACGTCGTCCTCCTGGTAAATCACCTCATCGTCGGAGACCGGCGTGCCTAGTACGTGGGACTTGACCTGGTACGGGCGCCACGAATCGTCCACCACGGTGTAGAAAATGTGGGTGCCGTCGGGGGAGAAGCTGACGCCGTAGAAGATGTTCTCGATGACGTCGGGCAGGAGTTCACCCGTGCGGAGGTCCTTGATGCGGAGGGTGAAACGTTCGTCGCCGGCGTTGTCCACGGCGTAGGCGTAAAGGTTTCCGTCCACCGTGACGGCCGAGCCGCCCACCGAGAAGAACGGCTTGCCTTCGGCTTCAATGTTGCCGTCCAGCAGAATTTCCTCGCCGGGAATCTCGACGCCGGCCTCCACTGCGGGGGGAGTCCAGTCGGCCACGGGGTTGCCGGAGTCCTGGGCACGGACGCGGCACTGGATGCCGTACTCCTTGCCCTCAACCGAGCGGCTGAAGTACCACCAGCCGTCCTTGCGGTTCGGGACAGACAAGTCTGTCTCCTGGGTGCGGCCCTTGATTTCCTGGAAGATGGCCTCGCGCAGCGGCTCCTGGTGGGCGGTGACCGCCTCCTGGTAGGCGTTCTCGGCCTTCAGGTGCTCCACCACCTCGGCGGATTCCTTCTCGCGCAGCCACTCGTAGTTGTCCACGAAAGTGTCGCCATGGTGCGTCCGCTCGTGCGGTACCTTCTTCGCCACGGGGGGAGCAGGTGGCGCGGGGAGGGGGGCGGCGGAAGAGCTGGCGGAATCCTGCAGCGGAGTCTGGGTCATGCCTTCAATATATAGAGCCGCGGTGACAACGGGGCGGCCGTTCGCTACCGGGGTAGTCCCTCCAAACGCTCTCTCACTTTCGGTGCCCAATAGCCAAACGCTCTCGCTGTTCCCGCCGCCGGAGTGAGAGAGCGTCGCTGGAAAACCTGCATTAAGTGAGAGAGCGTTCGGACGGTTAGCTAAGTTACCCGCCGGAACCCCTTGAACCGCCCTCCGCCGGGTGCTAGAACGGCATTACCGGGAGGATCCGGACGCGTTCTTTTTCATCTGCCTTCATAGGGCGGTTAGCCGTTTCGGCACGCCACAGCGCCAGCCAGCGCATCGGCAGTCTGCGGGCGACCCTTCCGATAGGGTGGTCCCCGGCCTCGCCGGGGACCACTTCCTTGCGCCCCCACCCTTGCTGGTGCGGGTTGCCACAGAGGGCCGAGTGGGACCCTTGACAGGGCGTCATTATCGAGGGGTAATTGTAAGCACTCTTAGTAATTTTGGGGCGATGATGAGAAACCTGATACCGAAAGGCACCCTCCGGCAGATGCTCCTGCCGCCCACGTTCGGACTGCACCTGACGCGGGGAGCTGAGTTCACGGTGCTCTCCGTGGAAGTCTGGAGCACGTGCCTTGTGGTCAACATCCACGTTGAAACCGCTGCGGGTAAAGCCGTCCCTGAGATCGCCATCGAGGACCATTGGGGCACGCTGTACACCTTCCGGGACTCCGCCAGCGTGGGCTCCCGGAACCTGCAGGTGTTCACCCCGTCCGTTCCGCCCGGCACCAGGAGCCTGACCATCAGGTCCACCGACGACGCCGACGCGCGCCTCGTGGTGACCTTCGCCGTACCCCCGACGCGGGGAGCCGGTGCGCTGAAGCAGGATCAGGTGTACCACCCGCATCGCCTGCGCCGCCCGGCCTGAGGCTGCGTGCCCGGCCAGTGGCCCAAGCCGCCGTCGGCCCTGTAACCCCCATTGATCTATCACCTACAGTCGTTCTGGGCATCCAGAGCGACGCGACGTGATGGATCAACGGGGCGTATCCTGATCACGCAAAGGCGCATCCGCCCAGCGTGAGAAGGGAAGTTCCATGACCATCCCGCCAGTGCACGAACCCGAGCCGTTCCCGCCCGAACCAGGGCCGGACCCCTTCAACCCGGAGCCCGCCCCTCCCGGTCATCCGGCACCGGAAAGGCCCAGCCCGTTCCCGACGCCGGAACCTCCCGGCCCCCTGCCCGTCCCGGATCCGGGGCCGGCACCGCTGCGTCCGGACCCAACGCGCTAACTGCTGGCGGCTACGGCACCGCGTACTGGCCGATCCGGCCTTCGCGCATGGCAGCCGCCACCTGGGCGATCCCGCCGTAGTCCGGGAACACCACGGACTGTCCGGCCACAGTGCCAACTCCCGCGGTGGGCAGCGTCATGGTGCCGATGGCGTTCACGTCAAGGTTCCGCAGGCTGTAGGCGAGAATGGCCACCTGGACGGGATCGAAGCCCCTGTTGACGGTCAGGCAGCAGGCGGCGAAGTCCGCAAGCGCGCGGACAGCGGTGACGTCGTTCAACGCGCCGCCTGCGGTCAGCCTGGCCAGGATGGCACGGAGCATGATCCGCTGGTTCTGAACCCGCTGGAAGTCGCCGTCGATGAAGGCGTAGCGCTCGCGGGTGAACTCCAGCGCGGCCTGGCCATCGAGGTGGTTTACGCCGGCGGAAAAGACGTGCCGCGTCTCGTGGGTGGACTGGAAGGGGAAGGGCACGTTGACGTCGATCCCGCCCAGTCCGTCCGTGAGTGCCCGGAATCCGTTGAAGTCCAGCATCAGTGTGTGGTCAATGTTGATGCCCAGCAGTGACCCCACCGTCCGAGCTGCCACGTCGATCCCGCCGATTTCCAGGCTGGCGTTGACCTTCGAACCGCCATACCCCGGGATCTCTACCCATAGGTCGCGCATGATCGAAATGACGTAGAGGGCGCGGCGGTCAGCCGGCACGTGGACCACCATAAGCGAATCCGAGCGGTGATCCTGGGACTCGCCCGTGGCTGCCGTGTGGGCTGCTTGCTCCCGTGCGTTCGCGCGGCTGTCGCTGCCGATCACCAGGATGTTCATGGGCGCCGCGGCGAGTTCCGCGATGGGTTCGGGCGGCGGGGGAGGGGCCGGTGCCGGTGGTGGCGTCGTCTCCGAAGGAGTGGGCGTGGGCGTGGCGGTGTCAGTGATAGTGGGCGCCGGGGCTGCAACTTCCGCGGCAGGGCGGCTGAACAGCAGGGCGGACACGGCGACGACGGCCACCAGGACAACTGACAGTACCGCCGCTATCAGGCGCCGCCGTTTCAGCGCGGCAGGCGCAGCAGGTTCGGGGCCGGAAGGGGCCGGGCCGGTCGGATCAGGACCGCTTGGGGTGCTCACCATGACTTAGTGTCCGCCCTCGGACCCGGTTACGGCTACAACGCGGAGCGTGTCGTTTCCGTGCTGTAACGTACGACGGCGGCGCGCCGGGTTCAGGGGAAAGGCCCCGCAGTGCGGGGCGCACTAGGCTCGTGGTCAGGAACGGGATATCTGTGGGGGATCTGATGGAAAACACGAAGCCAGTTTTGCTTGTCACCAGCCGGGCGGCGTGGGAGAAGCAATACAAGCGGTACAAGCGAACGGGCAAGCGGCTGGGTACGATCCAGGGGCTGCTCTTCGTCCCGACCCTGGCCAGCCTGCTGTTTCTGGTAGGTGTGCTCTTCCCCTTGGTTGGAGGGGACATTGCGTTTGGCCACGCCAGCTACTACTGGTACCGCGCGGCGAGCGACACGGCGCTGCTGATCGTCGCCATATCCTTCGTGGTCTACGCCGTGTACGGCTATCTTCACCGGCATTTGGTGCGCCGGGCTCACCTTGCCCTGGGGCTGAAGGCAGACGGAACGTTCGCGGAAGTTCGTGAAGTTGCTCCCGAGGCGGCGCCGGCACCTCTTTAGCGCCGGCCTCTAGCTAGCGCCGGGTTCAGGCGGGAACGTTCAGCCGGGCGTGCCGCAGGATGGAAACGATGGCAGGGGCCAGTTCGTCCTCCATCTGGTGGTAGATCTCGGGGCTGCGCCGGTAGGGGTCGATGATGTCGTTCTCGGCGGAATCCGCCGGCAGTGACAGGTGCCGCACGGATGCGGCGCGCGCAGGGAGCCCCCGCCAGAAGGCGGTGTTGGCACTGAGGGGATTGCCGCCGTCGGACGCTATGGGAACGTTTGCGGCACTGTCCGCACGCTCGTCCAGGACATCAAGCATGCGGGCGAACTCGCGGATGGTGAAGGTGCGCTTGAGCAGGGAGGCGTCCAGCTGGAGCACTTCGCCGCGGTGGCCGGAGGTCATGGTGAGCACCAGGTCAACGCCGCGCAGGATCTTGCTGGTCAGCTGCCGCGAGACGAAGCCGTCCGGGTTCCCGCCAAAAGTGCGCACAATGTCGCCGGACAGCGGCTGCATCGGATCGCCCACCATGGCCCGGGTCCCGGCGCTGGTGACCTCGAATGCGCCCGGCATCACCTGGTCAAGCCCGGCCTGCAGCAGCCGTTCGGCCACGGGGGAACGGCAGATGTTGCCGGTGCACACGGTCAGGATCCTCACGGGTGCGGGTGCGGGGGATTCCACGGAACATCTCTTTCCAGCCGGTGCGCCGGACCGTGCGGCCCGTCGTGTCTTTCAACTTAACACGTACGGGCCGGGGCGGTCCTAAAGCGGCCGACGGCGGGGCTAAACCCAGTGCCGTGCAGGCCCAACCTCGTACGGGTGCAAAGGAAATTCTTGGTCACCAGCTCTATTTCCCCAACTTAGAATAAGACTTCCTTACCGTGCGCCTGTTTTTAGATAAAGATGTCTTTCTGGTCACTAGTGTTACGCGGGTCACAGTGAAGGAAGGACGCCGTAGCAATGACTGCAACAAAAGAACAAAACGTATCCCGCTCCTCATTAGGGGCCCTGCTTGCCTCAAACGATTCCTGGACCGAGCTGAAACGGGCCGCCGGAGAACTGCAGCAGATCCAGGTGAAGGACGGCTCGATACCTGATCCTGGGGACCATGGCCGGGCCCTGTACGAGGTCGCCACGATCACGGCTTCAATAAGGGATTTGGCCCCCTCGTTCCCGCACGATGCGGAGTATCTGGCCCGGCTCGAAGTTGACTTCGAGCGGTGGGCTGCTTCCTCGTTCGGGGTCCCGGACTTCCTGGATTCTCTGCTCGCATTCCAGCCGCAGCAGCACCGAATCGACGGACTGCCGCATCTGGTGGTCTTCCCTATGTATACGCAGAACGGCAGCCCGAACCGTTTCGTGGAGGCGGTGCTGTTCGAAGTAGTGTGGCCGGAGTTCATCGCTGAACTCGAAGGCGCGGAGTATTCGAACCAGCTGTTCGTACCCATCCGCTTCATCGATTTCACACCAGGCTATGACACGAACTCGGCCGTGTTGTTTCCCGAGAGCGTAGCCGTCCGTGAAACCCCGCAGTTCACCTGGGGTGGTATTTTCGCGGATCGCGAGGCTGAGCGGTTCCGCAGGGTGGTGGCCGCAGCCAGCGACATCACGTCCCTCACTCTCCCCGACGGAGCGCGGCGGCTGCTTGAAGACCCGCAGCTGGCCATGGAAACCTTCGTGATGTGGGAAGAGATCCATGACAGGACGCACATGCGCGGGGATCTGCCGTTTGATCCGTTCATGATCAAGCAGAGGATGCCGTTCTTTCTCTACACCCTGGAAGAGTTGCGGTGCGATCTGACGGCATTCCGTGAATCCGTCCGTATCGAGAGGGATGAGAACGCGCCGCCGGAGGCGCGAAACCACGCGAAACTCGTCCAGTATGCCGTCATCTTCGACCGGATCTTCCGGTTCGCGATGACAGGAAACCGGGTCCGTAATTACGACGGCCTTGGCGGTCAGCTCCTTTTCGCCTGGATGCACCAGCACAAGGTGCTTCATTGGACGGACTCGAAACTGTCTATCGACTGGTCGGAAGCGCCCGAAGTAGTTGTCGAACTTGGCAAGCGGATCGAGGAGCTGTACTGGCGTTCAATTGACCGCCCGAAAACCGCTCACTGGCTTGCGGCCTATGAATTGATCAGCGCAACAGTCGCCCCGAACCCCGCCTCCCTTTGGGCCAAGGGACCCGAGGCACTGGCCCTTGACGGCCCTCCTCGGGGCCTGACCGACCAGGTGCTTGATGACGAGTTCCCACTTTCAATGTTCTACGAAGCACTGGAGAAAAAGATGAGAAACGTCATCGAATCCACGGCCGGAATCACCGGCGAGCCCAACGGCGGCAACAGCCGCAAGGACGCGGCATGATGGCTCCCGACGGACCCAGGACCGTCATGGTGGCAGGTTCCACCAGCGAGGCCGGGACCGCCGTCGTATCGGCCCTCAGCGGCGCCGGATTCCGCGTCGCCGCCGTGGACCTGGACACTGAACGCGTGCAAAACCTCGCACAGTCCTACCCCAACGTCACCGGCTACACCTGCAACCTCGCAGAACCCGCGGCCGTCCGGGAACTGGCGTCCTCGGTCCGCCGGGACCTTGGACCCCTCGACGGCCTGATCCACCTGGTGGGCGGCTGGCGCGGCGGCGACGGCATACGGGGGCAGGAGGACTCCGACTGGGACTTTCTGCACACCAGCGTCCTGACGACACTGCGAAACACCAGCCGCGCCTTCTACGACGACCTTGAAAAGTCCCCGGCGGGCCGACTGGCCATCGTGTCTGCCCAGGCAGCTGCCAATCCCTCAGCAGGTGGTGCCGCCTACGCAGCGATCAAGGCCGCTTCCGAGGCATGGACGCTGGCGGTGGCTGACGGCTTCCGCACCGCACAATCCGGCAGCACGAACCACCGGGAACCGCAGCGGTCAGCTGCCGTTGTGTTCGTGGTCAAGGCCCTTGTGGACGACAAGATGAAGGCTTCCCAGCCCGACCGCAAATTCCCGGGATTCACCCATGTGAAGGATCTTGGAGCCGCTTCGGCCGCCCTGTTCAGCAGGTCCGCTGCCGAACTCAACGGTTCCCGCCTACCCCTGGCCTGACCTGCGTGCAGGCAGTAAGAAAACAATCCCATTCATGGGCCACATCAACCAAGAGGTAAACAATGTCGTTTTCTCCGTCCAAGAGGACAAAGGCACTGGCGAGTCTCGCCATCGGCCTTCTTTCGCTGACCGGTTGCACCAATGCATCACAGACCTCGGGGGGAGCTGCCCCGGGTTCCACTGGCTTTGATCCCGCCTCTGTGGCCAGGGACGATGCCCTCGCCGCCAGCGTCCCTGAGGCCATCAGGAGCAAGGGCACCCTCACGGTGGGTGCCGACACAACGTACGCACCTGCCGAATCCCTGGGCGGCGCCGATGGCCAGACCCCGGTGGGCTACAATGTGGATTTCGCCAAGGCCATCGGTGCGACCCTCGGCCTGAAGGTCCGGGTCCAGACGTCGGAATTCACGGGAATCCTGCCCGCTCTCGGCGCCAAGTACGATCTGGGAATCTCCTCCTTCACAATCAACCCGGAGCGTCTGAAGGCCGTCAACATGGTCAGCTACTTCAATGCCGGCACGTTGTGGGCCGTCCAGAAGGGCAACCCGAAGAATTTCAGCGTCGATGAGATCTGCGGCAAAACCGTGGGCGTGCAGACCGGCACCACCCAAGAGGACCCCGACGTCTCCGGCCGGTCCAAGGCATGCACGGATGCCGGAAAACCGGGCGTCAACGTCGTCACTTTGAAAACGCAGACAGATGTGACCACCCGTCTGGTGAACGGCAGCATCGACGCCATGGCCGCCGATTCCCCCATCATCGGCTATGCCCTCTCGCAGACCGGCGGCAAGCTGGAGGCCCTGGGCGATGTTTACGCTGCGGCACCGCAAGGAATCGCGGTCGCCAAGAGCGACACCGCCCTGTCCGAGCTCATGAAAAACGTCATGAACAAACTCATCAGCGACGGGACCTACGGGAAAATCCTGGACACCTGGAGCAACACCAAGGGTGCCGTCACGAAGTCTGAAGTGAACCCGGCGGTAGGCAATTG
Source organism: Pseudarthrobacter sp. KH_020_B (assembly GCF_057840185.1). NCBI lineage: Bacteria > Bacillati > Actinomycetota > Actinomycetes > Micrococcales > Micrococcaceae > Pseudarthrobacter > Pseudarthrobacter sp. KH_020_B. Next base: position 3,758,252 of record NZ_CM174506.1, on the reverse strand, counting down.
AGCACCCTCGCACCCACCGAAACCAACGACCGCAGGACCGGTGCCGAGCACCGGAAACCGGAACTGATCAACGCCGTACCGGTCCGCCATCCCGGCCGCTGGGCCGGCGCATTCCTCATCCTGCTGTTCGCCGCGCTGCTGGGCCAGAGTCTGGTCACCAATACCAATTTCCGCTGGGACATCGTCGGCACCTACTTCATGGACGTGCTCGTTATCCAGGGCATCGGCTGGACGCTGCTCCTGACAGTCCTCTCGATGGTGATCGCCATCGTGCTGGCCATTCTCCTGGCCTTCATGCGCCAGTCGGACAATCCCCTGTTCCGCGGCGTGAGCTGGACCTGGGTCTGGTTCTTCCGCGGCACACCGGTCTACACCCAGCTTGTGTTCTGGGGCCTCATTTCCGTTCTTTACCCCAAGATCGCCCTGGGTGTGCCGTTCGGGCCGGAACTGTTCAGCTTCAGCACCCAGGACGTCGTGACCGCTTTCGTGGCCGCGGTCCTGGGCCTCGGGCTGAACGAGTCAGCCTATCTGGCCGAAATTTTCCGCGCCGGACTGAAGTCCGTCGATTCAGGCCAGATGGAAGCCGCCGAGGCCCTGGGAATGCGGAAGTCCAAGATCATGTGGCGGATCATTCTGCCTCAGGCCATGCGCGTCATCGTGCCACCCACCGGCAATGAGGCCATCGGGATGCTCAAGACCACCTCGCTGGTGCTCGCTGTGCCGTTCACCCTGGACCTGACCTTTGCAACCAATGGCATCGCCAACCGAAGCTACCTGCCCATTCCGTTGCTGATCGTGGCGGCCCTCTGGTACCTGATCATTACCAGCCTGCTGATGGTGGGCCAGTACTACGTTGAGCGCCACTTCGGAAAGGGCGTGGACAACATCGTCCCTGCCCCGGTCAAACCGACCCCTGCGGCCGCCGCAGCCAAAGCACCCAAAATAGAGGATGAGCTACCGTGACCATCACCAACGACGTCATGACTAAGGAGGCCCTCGTCCGTATGGACGGGGTCCACAAGTATTTCGGAGAGCACCATGTGCTCCGCGGGATCGACATGACCGTCCGGCAGGGCGAGGTCGCAGTCCTCATCGGCCCGTCCGGTTCCGGGAAGTCCACGTTGCTGCGCTGCATCAACAAGCTGGAAACCATCAGCGCCGGCCGGATCCACGTCCGCGAGGACCTGATCGGCTACCGCGAGACCCGCGGCCGCCTGCATGACCTGACCATCAAAGAGATCGCCGCCCAGCGCAGGGAGATCGGCATGGTCTTCCAGGGCTTCAACCTCTTCCCGCACCGGACGGCGCTACAGAACATTATCGAGGCTCCCACCCAAGTCAAGCGGCAATCCAAGGCGAAGGCCAGAACACGCGCGATGGAACTTCTGGACCGTGTGGGTCTCGGAAACCACGCCAACCACTATCCCGCGCAGCTCTCCGGCGGCCAGCAGCAGCGCGTGGCCATCGCCCGTGCATTGGCGATGGAACCTGAACTGATGCTCTTCGACGAGCCGACCTCGGCCCTGGACCCGGAACTCGTGGGCGAAGTGCTCAGCGTGATGAAGGACCTGGCCAAGTCCGGCATGACCATGATCGTGGTGACCCACGAGATCGGCTTCGCGCGCGAGGTTGGAGACACCCTGACTTTCATGGACGGCGGCGTCGTTGTCGAAAGCGGCAACCCGCGCGACATCATCGCCAACCCGCAGCAGGCCCGCACCCAGGAGTTCCTCTCCAAAGTTCTCTGACGGCTCAACCCAGGCGGTCCGGGGGTGATATGCCAAGCGGATCATGCCCGGCCCGGCCGTGGTGTCTACGGCCGGGTCACTCGAGCCACGCCTCGACAGTATGGATGGTTGCATGCGGCGTCTGGATGCACGTTTCCGTTCGAGCTTTGAAGGAAGATGTTGGGCTAGATTCTTGGCATGCGAACAGTTGGAGTGACGCAGTGACGTATCCGGCCGAGCGGTCCGCGAGGCGGGCTGGGAGGCAAACCGCGCCCACCCGCGGAACAAGGACGGCTGGGGCGGCTGGCCACCCACCGATGACGAGATTACCGTTGCGCTGCCGCCGGCGGCGTGGCGGTTCGTTGTTGATGAGTTGTACAGGTGGGAGCAGGTGATGGCCGACGGCGGCACGGACGTGGGTGCGCCCGGCCGGGACGAGGGGACGCCTGAGACGCGCGGCCGTGCGGTTGCGCGCCGGCTGACGGAGCGCCTCGGCGAGGCGCAGCGCGGATCCGAGTAGCCGCAGGTCAAAAGCGTTGGTGCGGTGGCAATCTGGCTATGATCGAGGTACTGGGTTCTGAACTGAGGGGGAACACTGGCCGATGAGTGCCGTCACTGTCGCACGCAACGTCCGCGTCGCTATCTGGACTATTCTGGCGGTCCTTGTCGCTGGGGGCGTGATCTGGTTCGCCGTGTTTACCGCGAACAAACCTGCTTCGCCCGTGCCACCGGCGTCTGCTGATTCCCCGGTGGTGAGGGACGACAGCAACCATCTCACCAGCCCACCGGCCGAAAAAGCCCAGCTGGTCGAGTTTCTGGACTTCGAATGCGAGGCCTGCCGCGCTGCCGAGCCCTTGGTGGCGGAGCTGAAGGAGGAGTACGGGGACCGGATCACCTTCATCCACCGCTACTTCCCCCTGCCCGGACACCTGAACTCCGGCACCGCAGCGCTCGCTGTCGAAGCCGCCGCGCGTCAGGGCCACTACGAACCGATGGTCACAAAGCTTTTCGCGACCCAGCCCGAGTGGGGCGAGAAGCAGGACTCCCAGGCCGCACTCTTCCGGACCTACGCGGAAGGCCTGGGCCTCGACATGGCCCGGTTCGATCAGGATGTTGTTGCCGAGGACACCAAGGAACGGATCCGGCGGGACATCGCGGACGGAAAAGCCCTGGGTGTTACCGGCACCCCGACGTTCTTCCTCAACGGCGAAAAACTCACCCTCAACACCGAAGCCCAGTTCCGGCAGTTGCTCGACGACGCTGTCCGCTAATCGGTTAATGACGCTGCCCCGGGCTCGCCGGGAGGCGTTGACCGGCAGCGGGGTTGCTAATCCAGCTCTAGGGTCCAGCGCTCGCCCTGCCGATCACGGTGCCAAGTCTGCCGCGGGCCCTCGGATTCGCGCGCCACGTCCGTGAGCCAGAGAGTACTGTCTGGATCCCACCCGGCGATGACAGTTGCTGTTTCGGCGTCTACCTGGAGTGCGCGCGTTGCGCCGGTGAGGTATCCGAAGACTGTGAGGTGGGCAGCGTCCCACTCGCGAGACACTTGTTCCCAATCCGGGATTACCCATCGGCCATGCCGTCCGGTGGTGCGGAACCAGTCGTGGCGTCGGGACGCGGTGACTTCGAGGGGGAATTTGCGGCAAAGCGCTATCCAGTCTTCTGCTGTGCGTATCTCAAGAGTCCGTCCTGCTCCCCGAACCGGAACCGTGGACGCCTGCTCCCATCCGAGGGAGTCCTCTACCAGGCTAAGCCCGTCCGGGAGGCGTCCAACGGTGTGAACCAGCCCGTGGGGGATGGACCACCATGAACCGGAACAGTTTGCGTGAGGGTCGCTCGGGCGTTCTCGCGCAGCCTGGATTTCCTCGTCACGTACGTTGCGCGCCCAGTCCCTAAGTGTTTGCCGCGGATTTTTCGGCAGCGGTGCCGGGTCGGTCGGCGGTCGCCAGTCGATGACCCACTGCTCAACCTGACGGGACTGCCACCACCACTGCATGCCGGGCGCAGCAATGAGCTTTTCAGCGACGGGGGATAGGGCCGCAGCTGTGACCGGGAGTCCGGCGAGCACGTCCTCGCCGTCGGGTTCCTGCCAATACTTGGCAGTGTCGATGGAACGCTCCAGAGCGGCCTGCATCAGTTCATGATCGACGTCGGCGAGGTCCAGGGATACGAGTCTCGCCGCCAGTTCCTCTGGTGCTGGAGAAGGGTGCGGAGCCGCAGTGCCACTAAAGCTGACGGCGGTCAGCAGGACTCTCGCGGTCCCCCTCCCGTTATCAAGGTCGTACGCTAGCCAGAACACGAGCGTGCTGACATCCTGATCCAGCTCCATCGCCAGCTCGAGACATAGGCGACGCCCACGAGGTCCCCGCAGTAGTAGGTCCGCATTTACGGTCATCGGTTCATCCTCGCACTACCCGAGGCAGGATAGCCGCCGCGCGCCGGGCCTACGCCCGCAGCTCCCGATCAATCCGCTCCATGCGGGCCCGCACCAACTGGAACCGCGCGTCCCCGGGACCGGTCAACCTCGCCAACGCGGAGGCGGCCGCGATGTCACCCGAGCCCATGTCGCTCGCGCACCAGCGTGAGATCACGTCGGCGTCTCCGCTGGCACGGACCGAGGCTGCAACAGCCTCATTCAATTCGTCCCGCATAAGCTCCACGGCCAGGTTCGTCGAGCGGTTGAGCAGGCGGGCCGGGTAGGCGCCCAGCGCGTCGCCGAGTCGGCCGGCCCGCAAATACCCGGCCACCACATCGGCGTCGGACACCACGTGAACGCCAGCGGCAAAACGGTACGGATTGGGCTCCACCACGGCACCCAGCACCGCGCGGATCCGGTGCATTTCGGTCCGGATGGCCGCGGCCGCTCCGTCTTCGCCGTGCAGCTGGTAGGCCAGCTCTTCGGCGCTCCAGCCCTGCGTTCGGGAGGCCAGTAAGGCCAGTATTTCGGCTCGGCGCAGCGTGATCGGCACGCCACGGCCGCCGTCGAGCTCTGCTGTGGGCTTGTCGCCGAGCAGCCGCAGGAACAGCGTGGCGGCGGTGCCGGGACGGGAATGCCCGACGGCGGCCCGCGGACCCAGTGCCGCCGTCGGGCCCGCGGACCGCAACAGTTCCTCGGCGAGCCCCACGCCGCAACGCACCATGCGCAGGCTGTCCGGCGTGACGGTGTCGATCGGCCCGGAAACATCCAGCACGCCCACGATTTCCCCGCTGAAAGGGTCCCGGATCGGGGCGGCGGTGCATGCCCAGTCGTGGTGTGTGCGCACGAGGTGCTCTGCGGAAAACAACTGTGCCGGGCCCCCGGTAATGAGCGCCTCGCTGATGGCGTTGGTGCCGATACCGGACTCGGACCAGTCGGCACCTTCGACGAACTCCAGTGCATCGGCCTGGCGCAACGCGGAGCCGCTGCCGATCCGCCACAGGACCTCACCGCGGTGGTCCGTGACGATCAGCAGGTGGCGGCCGGCGGCGGACTCATCCGCGAGCAGCTGGGACAGCGCCGGAACCACGGATGCCAGCCGGTGTCCGGCGCCCAAGGAACGGGCTTCGGAAACGTCATGCAGATGCGCGGGACTGTGTTGCTCGGGATTGATGCCCAGGGCCAGGGAGCGGCGCCACGACTCAAGCAGCGACGGCGAAAAAGCCGGGTCCGGTGAGCCCGCGAGCGTGGCCTCCTGCGCCCTGCGGAGCCGCATGGAGTACTCCGCGGGAGAAGAGAAGCGGAGCCCGGGATCGGGTGCCAACGCGTGCCGCATGCGCTTCTCCCAACTCGCCGTCGAATCGATCTGCCCAAAACCCCATACAGCAAAGGGTGGGAGGGCGTGTGTAACCCGATTGTAACCCCCGGTGGCATGTACTTGTGATGCGAGTCACCATCCGGGCGGCTGTTACGGAACCGGGAATGACTCATCGTCAGCAATGGAAAGAGGAGACATGCCTGAGACCGCAAACGGCATAGCCGAGGCCTGGCTGGCGCAGTTCGATGAGGCGCTGCGCAGCCACAACACCGAGGCGGCACTGGAATTATTCGAGGACGAATCGTATTGGCGCGACTTTGTATCCTTCACCTGGAATCTGAAGACGCTTGAGGGCAAGGCCCGGATCAAGGACATGCTGGACGCCACGCTCAAGGATGTCCAGCCGAGCAACTGGACCCTCGCCGAGGACGCCACTGGCGACGCCGCCAGCACGGAGGCCTGGGTCAACTTCGAAACCGGCGCCGCCCGCGGCTACGGCCACCTCCGGCTCCGCAACGGCAAATGCTGGACGCTGCTCACCACGATGCAGGAGCTGAAGGGCTTCGAGGAGAAGAAGGGGCCCAACCGGGAGAAGGGCGTGGCCCACCACATCAGCAAAGGCCGCAAATCCTGGCTGGAACTGAAGGAGGAGCAGGAAGCCAGGCTCGGCTACGAGGAGCAGCCATACACCGTGATCATCGGCGGCGGGCAGGGCGGCATTGGCCTCGGTGCCCGGCTCCGCCGGCTCGGGGTGCCCACCATCATCATCGAGAAGAACGAAAAGCCCGGCGACTCCTGGCGCAACCGCTACAAGTCCCTGCACCTGCACGATCCCGTCTGGTACGACCACCTGCCGTACATGAAGTTCCCGGACGACTGGCCCGTCTTCGCCGCCAAGGACAAGATCGGCGACTGGCTGGAGCACTACACCCGCATCATGGAGCTGAACTACTGGTCCAGCACCGAATGCACCAACGCCCGCTACGACGAAAGCCGCGGCGAGTGGGAGGTCAGTGTCATCCGCGACGGCGAGCCGGTCACCCTGCGTCCCAAGCAGCTCGTGTTCGCCTTGGGCGTCTCGGGGTACCCCAACGTGCCAACGTTCGACGGCGCCGAGAGCTTCCTGGGGGAGCAGTACCACTCCTCCAAGCACCCGGGCGGTGGAGAGTGGACCGGGAAGAAGGCCGTGGTGATCGGCTCCAACAATTCGGCCCACGACATCTGCGCCGATCTCTGGGAGCACGGCGCCGACGTCACCATGATCCAGCGGTCCTCCACCCACATTGCCCGCAGCGAGTCGCTGATGGACCTGGCTCTCGGCGACCTCTACTCGGAGAAGGCGCTGGCCAATGGCGTCACCACGGAGAAGGCGGACCTCCTGTTCGCCTCCCTGCCGTACCGGATCCTGCCGGAAGCCCAGATCCCGGTCTACCAGGAGATGGCAAAGCGCGACGCCGAGTTCTACTCCCAGCTCGCGGCTGCGGGTTTCGACCTGGACTTCGGAGTGGACGGTTCAGGGTTGTTCCTGAAGTACCTGAGGCGCGGCTCCGGCTACTACATCGACGTCGGCGCCTCCCAGCTCATCATCGACGGCCGCGTGAAACTCGCCAACGGACAGGTCAGCAAGATCACCGGCAACGCCGTCGTGATGGACAGCGGCGCCGAGCTGGAAGCCGACGTGATCATCTACGCCACCGGCTACGGCTCCATGAACGGCTGGCTGGCTGATCTCGTCTCGCCCGAGGTGGCGGACAGGGTGGGCAAGTGCTGGGGCTTCGGCTCCGAAACGCCCAAGGATCCCGGCCCGTGGGAGGGCGAGCTGCGGAACATGTGGAAGCCCACCAACGTGGAGAACCTCTGGATCCATGGCGGCAACCTGCACCAGAGCCGGCACTATTCCAACTACCTGGCCCTGCAGCTCAAGGCCCGGCTGGAGGGACTGCCCACGCCGGTGTTTGAGCTTCAGGCATCCCACCACACTCGCTGAACCACACTGCTCAGGCGACGGCTGCGCCTATGGTGCGTCGCTGCCCAAGGGATGCTACTCGGCAGCCGCCTCGGTCAGAACCTCGAGGCGGCAGCGCGGAGGGCGCGGGCGAAGAGGTCGGCGTCGTCCAGGGTGTTGTAGAGCGCGGGCGTCACGCGGATGACCTCGCCGCGTTCCACGCCGCCGCGGCGGACGGTGAAAACGCCCCATTCCTCGGCCAGGTACGTGGTGATGGCCGTGGACTGGGCGTTGGTGATGTTGCCGTCGATCCGGAACGACGTCAGGGCCCCGTACATGGTCGGCTCCTCGGGTGTAAGGATCTGCAGGTTCGGCACGTCGAGGACCTGGTGCACCCAGCGGTCGCGGAGCAGGCGGAGGCGGGCTTGCTTGTTGGCGGCGCCGACGGCACGGTGGAAGTCCAGCGCGGCGGGCACGGCGAGGTAGTTCGCGGAGTTGGCCGTGCCGGTGTGGATGCGCGAGCGGACGTCGTTGGGGCCGTAGTCCTGATCTGCAAAATGCCGGTCGATGTCGGAAAGCCGGTCCTTGCGGATGTAGAGGAAACCGGCGCCCAGCGGGGCACCGATCCACTTGTGCAGGTTGAATCCCGCGAACGGGCTCTTCAGGTCGGCGACGTTGAAGTCCAGCTGGCCCCAGGAGTGGGCGGCGTCGATCACGGTGTCAACGCCGCGCTCGGCGGCCATCGCGGAGATTTCGCCGATCGGCGGAACCAGTCCGGTGCGGTGCGAGACGTGGGTGAGCAGCAGGAGCTTTATCTTGGGGTTGTCGGAGAGCAGCCGATCGTAGTGGTCCAGGACGCTCTGCCGGGTCGCCGGCTCGGGGATGACCGTGCGGATGACCTCGACGCCGCGGCGGTCGCGCAGCCAGTTCATCGCGTACTGCATCGAGTCGTAGTCCAAGTCTGCGTAGGCGACGGCGTCGCCCGGGGCAAGCTTGTTGTACCCGCCGATGAGGGCCTGCAGCGCCTCGGTGGCGCCGCGGGTGAGGGCGATCTCGTCCACCGAGCAGCCCAGCTCGGCAGCGATCCGTTCGCGCACGGCCGACGCCTCCCTGCCGTACTCGCGGCGCATGAACCAGGAGTTTTCCAGCTGGATCCGCTCGGTCGCCTCGGCGTAGGCGGTGCGCACGTTGGCCGGGTTCGCGCCGAAGTAGCCGTTCTCGAAGTTGACTGTCGCATCGCTCATCTCGAAGTGCTTGGCCACCTGCTGCCAGTACTTCTCATCCCGTGCGACGTCGTCCGGGGCACCTGCCGGGGCGGTCGGCAGCTTGCCGCCCGTCTGGACAGCGGGGGCGGCGGACGCTGCGGGGCTGGCCACCAGTCCTGCCAGGGCGAGCACCCCGGCACCGGCCGAGCCGGTGAGCATTCGTCTGCGGTTGAAATCCATTTGGAGCTCCTTGAGTCGCCGATAGTGCCCGGCGTCGGGCCGGCGGGCAATCGATGATCTCCGGTGCGAATGTCCCATTTCTGACCTGCAGGTGTACGCATGGCAAACGACGGGCTACGTGGGAAGGGAACGTCCGGAAGCGGAATGGAGGACAGGAAGGCGCTGCGATCATCCTGTTCCGGTACCTGGAGACCATGTGCGGACTTGACGACGTAACATCACGGCCCAACAGTGTTCTCGGGCGATCGCTTCCAGGTGAAACCTGGTGAAAGTGGTGAAGCTTTGGCTAGCGTGGCGGACCGGGCTGGTCGGTTCATCTGGCCGACATCAGGGGCGCGTGAAGATCACTAATTGCCGGGTGGCCCGGGTCATCGCGACGTAGCGGTCCACCGCTCCTACCATACCCGGGCCGGCTGTCAGGGGAGCCGATCACGCAAGCGGTCCCGTCGTCGTGCTCGGCGAGCCAGGCGTCGAGGACCGAACCCAACTCCGACGTCGACCCATGGGCACGGGGATGCCGCCCCCTGTGAGCTATAGATTGAAAGTAAGGACCTTACCTGCGTAGAGCGGCAGCAATTTGAGGCATTCCCTCCGAGTCGAGCCGGTCCAAGACGTCGTTAACATCCAGCGGCGGATTCCTGTATGCCTCGGACATGTTTCGTATGGCAACGTGGAGCTCCACCGCATCCAAGTAAAACTGATCCATGAGGAAATCATCGGGATGTTTAGCCTCCACACCCCAAGGGCTGAGCGTTTCCGCTGGGAAGTGCTTGAGGTTGTTGGTGACGATTACCTGAGCCTGCACCTTTAGGGCCGCTGCCATTACGTGTGCATCCCCTGGGTACGGGAGATTCACGAAAACCTGTTCCAGAGGCTGGTAATCATCTACGATGCAGTCCGGGACCGCGCTGCACATCAGTTCACGCGTGTGGTCGAGCTTTACCGGGTCCAAGTCCGGCCGATTGGACTTCAAATTTCGGAACGTCTCGTCGAGGATGGCTTCCGTCCAGCGCGCTCGAACAAGGCCCGCCTGAGCAATTCGTATCAGGAGGTCTCGGAGCATGCTGGGATACAAGACGTTTGCATCGTAAATGACTGTAAAAGCCAAACTAGAGAATCCCCATGTCTTGGCCCAGCGCCGATAGTTCGTCCGCTGCGTCTTTTTGAGCTAAGGACGTGCGGCGCCTGTAATCGTAGAGCGATTCAGCCAGCACTCGCCTGTGCGTCCCCACCTTCCGGTACTTGATTTCCTGGGCCTCGAGCAGTCCCACCAGGTAGGGTCGCGATACATTCAAAATATCGGCGGCCTGCTGCGTCGTGAGTTCGGCATTCATTGGAACCACCGTGACCCCTTGGCCGGCTGCCATCTTCCCAAGGATTCTCATCATCAGATCGGCTGCTGCCCGAGGCATCTCCAACTGTCCACCGTCGGTAACCTTCATTTCCACTGGCTGTTGGGGATCTGCGTGTGCCTCGACCGCGCGACGCAACGTCTTCAGTGCTTCCCGAGCCAGTTCGGAATCGTTTCCGTGAGGGTAGGCCGGGGTTAGCGGTTGAGAAGCCATTGTTGCCTCCGCTCTTTCGTCATGTTGTATTTGTGGGTTCAACGCTAGCTCATAAACGAAATAAACGAAACAGCCCTCCCCTGCGTGGCTTTGATCGGCCCGGACAGCGTAGGGCAGTCAACCCAGCCTGACCCCAGATTTCCCATCGATTGCTCCGTAGAGGCCCTTATGAGCGCCCAAAAGGGCCGTTACGGAGCAACCGATGGTGGTGGGACGGCGGAAATCTTGCACGCGACCCAGAATCCGGCTAACCTGTGAGACGTGTCACGGACAAAATGGCACATGCTTTTGATCTGCGGCGGGAGAGTCCTGCCGGTACGTTCAGCAGGCGCCGTAGGAGCAAATCCTCTCCGGGAATCTCTCAGGCCCACGTACCGCCGCGGTTAGGCAACTCTGGAAAGCAGTCCGGCAACGGGCTCACCGACGGTGCAAGCGTCACCCTGCGACATGCAGGTGGGCGCGGAAACTCTCAGGTCCCATACAGAGCGGGGAGGAACCCGAATCACTGTGGCGTACCCAGCGCGCCACCTGAATTATGGAGTTCCTTCATGACCATCCAGTCGTCCCCTTCCACGTTTGCCGACCGGCATATTGGTGCGCGCCGCCAGGCCGACATCGACACCATGCTCAAGGCCGTCGGCTATGACAGCGTTGACGGCCTCGTGGACGTTGCCGTCCCCGACTCCATCCGCCAGGCCAAGCCGCTGGCCCTCAAGGACGCCCTCAGTGAGGTTGAGGTCCTTGCCGAACTGCGGAAGCTCGCGGGCAAGAACAAGACCGCTGTGCAGATGATCGGCCAGGGCTACTACGACACCGTCACCCCCGCCGTGATCCGCCGGAACATCCTTGAAGCCCCCGCCTGGTACACCGCGTACACGCCGTACCAGCCCGAAATCTCCCAGGGCCGGCTCGAGGCTTTGCTGAACTTCCAGACCATGGTCCAGGACCTGGTGGGCCTGCCCATCGCCAACGCCTCGCTGCTGGACGAAGCCACCGCGGTGGCCGAGGCCGTCCTCATGATGCGCCGCGCCAACAAGAACAAGGAAGCACGGGACGGCAAGACCGTCCTGGATGCCGACTGCCTGCCGCAGACCATCGCCATCGTGAAGGGCCGCGCCGAAGCCCTCGGTTTCGAGGTGGAGGTCGCTGACCTGTCCAAGGGCCTGCCCGACGGCGTCATCAACGGCATTGTGCTCCAGCAGCCGGGTGTGTCCGGCCGGGTCTTCAACCACGCAGACGTCATCAAGGAAGCCAAGGAGCGCGGCGCGCTCGTCACCGTTGCCGCTGACCTGCTCGCGCTGACGCTGATCACCCCTCCCGGGGAGCAGGGTGCGGACATCGCGGTCGGCTCCACCCAGCGCTTCGGTGTGCCGCTGTTCTTCGGCGGACCGCACGCCGCGTACATGGCGGTGGCCAAGGGGCTGGAACGCTCCATGCCCGGCCGCCTGGTCGGGGTCTCCAAGGACGACGCCGGTGTCCCCGCCTACCGCCTGGCGCTGCAGACCCGCGAGCAGCACATCCGCCGCGAGAAGGCCACGTCCAACATCTGCACCGCGCAGGCACTGCTGGCCATCGTCTCCTCCTTCTACGCCGTCTACCACGGCCCCGACGGCCTGAAGGCAATCGCCGAGCGGGTCCACCACAACGCCCGCACGCTGGCCACCACGCTGAAGATCGCCGGCCGCGAACTGGTCACCGAAACCTTCTTCGACACCGTCACGGTCCGCGTCCCGGGCAAGGCCGCCAAGGTCATCGCCGCCGCCGAGGCACGCGGCATCAACCTGCGCCACATCGACGAGGACACCATCGGCGTCTCCGCCGATGAAACCACGACGACGGATGTCCTCTCCGCGATCGCCGTCGCCTTCGGCGCCGGCCCGGTGGTGGACGCGAAGGGCTTTGAACTGCCCGAATCGGTGCTCCGCTCCTCCGGTTACCTGCAGCACCCGGTGTTCAACACGCACCGTTCCGAGACCCAGCTGCTGCGCTACATCCGCAGGCTGAGTGACCGGGACCTTGCCCTGGACCGGACCATGATCCCGCTGGGGTCCTGCACGATGAAGCTGAACGCCACGGCCGAGATGGAAGCCATTTCCTGGCCGGAGTTCGCCTCCATCCACCCGTTCGCCCCGGACTCCCAGACCGTGGGCTGGCGCGAACTCATCGGCGGGCTGGAAGCTGACCTCGCGGAAATCACCGGCTACGACCAGGTCTCCCTGCAGCCGAACGCCGGATCCCAGGGTGAGCTCGCCGGCCTGCTTGCCATCCGCGGCTACCACCTCTCCCGCGGTGACGTCCAGCGCACCGTCTGCCTGATCCCCGCCTCGGCCCACGGCACCAACGCCGCCTCCGCTGTCCTCGCCGGCATGAAGGTTGTTGTCGTCGCCACCGCACCTGACGGCAGCATCGACCACACCGACCTGTACGCCAAGATCGAGGCCAACAAGGACGCGCTCTCGGCGATCATGATCACCTACCCTTCCACCCACGGTGTGTACGACGCCGACGTGACCGAAATCTGCGACGCCGTGCACGCCGCCGGCGGCCAGGTCTACGTCGACGGCGCCAACCTGAACGCGCTTGTGGGCCTGGCGCAGCCGGGCAAGTTCGGCGGCGACGTTTCGCACCTGAACCTGCACAAGACCTTCTGCATCCCGCACGGCGGCGGCGGCCCCGGCGTAGGCCCTGTCGCAGCCAAGGCCCACCTGGCACCCTTTATGCCCGGCGATGCCAACAAGGCAGCCCACGAAGAAGGTCACGGCGTGGCCATCAGCGCATCCAACTTCGGCTCCGCCGGTGTCCTGCCGATCTCCTGGGCCTACGTGAAGCTCATGGGTGCCGAAGGCCTGACCGAAGCCACGAAGTCGGCGCTGCTCGCGGCCAACTACGTCGCGGCACGGCTGAACGAGTACTTCCCGGTCCTCTACACCGGCGAGGGCGGGCTGGTGGCGCACGAGTGCATCCTGGACCTCCGCGACCTGACGGCGAAGACCGGCGTCACCGCAGAGGATGTGGCCAAGCGCCTCATCGACTACGGCTTCCACGCCCCCACCCTCGCGTTCCCCGTTGCCGGCACGCTGATGGTGGAACCCACGGAGTCCGAGGACCTCGTGGAGATCGACCGGTTCATCGACGCGATGATCACCATCCGCCAGGAAATCGACCAGGTGGCCAACGGCGACTTCACCGTCGAGAACAGCCCGCTGCGCCACGCACCCCACACCGCGTCCGCCGTCGTATCCTCCGACTGGGACCGTCAGTACCCGCGTGAGCAGGCCGCGTTCCCGGTCCACCACCTCAAGCAGGACAAGTACTTCCCGCCGGTCGGCCGCATCGACGGCGCCGGTGGGGACCGCAACCTGATCTGCTCCTGCCCGCCCATCGAGGAATTCGCGAACTAGTTTCGTGTGAAAGGCTTTCACAATGACTGAGAACTACACCGCTCTCTACGAGGAGCACAAAAAACTCGGCGCCTCCTTCACCGATTTCGGTGGCTGGCAGATGCCCCTGAAGTACAGCTCCGAGCTGGCCGAGCACCACGCGGTGCGCAACGCCGCCGGCCTGTTCGACCTTTCCCACATGGGCGAAGTCTGGGTCTCCGGCCTGGAAGCCGGCGCGTTCCTGGACTACGCGCTGGTGGGCAAGCTCTCCGCCATCGCGGACGGCAAGGCCAAGTACTCGCTCATCTGCAACCCCGACGGCGGCATCATCGATGACCTCATCGTGTACCGCTTCGGCGACGAGAAGTACCTCGTGGTCCCCAATGCGGGCAACGCCCTCACCGTCGCCGTCGCCCTGGCCGAACGCGCCGTGGCCTTCAACGTGAAGGTGGAGGACGCCTCCGCGATCACCTCGCTGATCGCGGTCCAGGGCCCCAAGGCCGAGGCCATCCTGCTCAAGCTGACCGCCGAGGCCCAGCACGCACTGGTTACCGACCTGAAGTACTACGCGTTCAACGAGCTCACCGTGGCCGGCCACAACGTCATCCTGGCGCGCACCGGCTACACCGGCGAGGACGGCTTCGAGCTCTTTGTAGCGAACGACGGCGCCGCCTCCCTGTGGGCGTCCGTCGCCGATGCAGGGGCTGAGTTCGGCATCGTTCCGTGCGGCCTCGCCTCCCGCGATTCGCTCCGCCTCGAAGCCGGCATGCCGCTCTACGGCAACGAGCTTTCCCTCGAACGTTCACCGTTCGACGCCGGCCTCGGTGGTGTTGTGGCGCTGAAGAGCAAGGAAGGCGACTTCGTGGGCCGCTCCGCCCTGGAAGCCGCCAAGGAAGCCGGATCAAAGCGTAAGCTGGTTGGCTTGAAAGGTCTCGGACGTCGCGCCGGCCGCGGGCACTACCCGGTGCTCAAGGACGGCGCCGTGGTTGGCGAAGTCACCTCCGGCCAGCCCAGCCCCACCCTCGGTTACCCGGTCGCGATGGCCTATGTCGACGTCGAGCACGCCGAGATCGGCACCGCCCTGGACATCGACCTGCGCGGCAAGGCAGAGCCTTTCGAGGTTGTCGCCCTGCCGTTCTACAAGCGCCAGAAGTAGCCGGACGCTCTCTCACTTAATGCGGTGTTTGGGCGGACGCTCTCTCACTTTTGAACTCCAAACTTAAGGAAACACACACATGGCTAAGGTTGCCGCTGAACTGAAGTACTCCGCCGAGCACGAGTGGATTGCCTTTGATGGCTCTGGTCCGTCCGTTGTTGGCGTGTCCGCCGTTGCCGCTGAGGCGCTCGGCGACATTGTGTACGTTGACCTGCCCGAGGTTGGCTCCACGGTGACCGCGGGGGAGACCTGTGGCGAGATCGAGTCCACCAAGTCCGTCTCTGACCTGTACTCCCCGGTGACGGGCGAGGTCACGGAAATCAATGACGACGCCGTCGGCGATCCCGCCCTGATCAACTCCGATCCGTATGGTGCCGGCTGGCTGTTCAAAGTCACCGTGACCGAAGAGGGCCCGCTGCTGTCCGCTCAGGAATACGCCGAAGTAAACGGTGGCGAACTGTGAGCGCCGCCGCTGAAACCGCAGTCTTCGAGCAGGTAGTTTCCGCGAGCCTGGACACCGACCTGTCGGTGCTGGACCCGGAGATCGCCGTCAAGATCAACGACGAACTGGGCCGCCAGCGCCACGGCCTGGAAATGATCGCCTCGGAGAACCACACGGCGGTTGCCGTGATGCAGGCGCAGGGTTCGGTCCTGACGAACAAGTACGCCGAGGGCTACCCGGGCAAGCGCTACTACGGTGGCTGCGAGCACGTGGACGTCATCGAGCAGCTGGCCATCGACCGCGTCAAGGCCCTGTTCGGTGCCGAGTTCGCCAACGTCCAGCCGCACTCCGGCGCCCAGGCGAACGCCTCGGTCATGCATGCCCTGATCAAGCCAGGCGATACCATCATGGGCCTGAACCTTGCCCACGGCGGCCACCTGACCCACGGCATGAAGATCAACTTCTCCGGCAAGCTCTACAACGTGGTCCCGTACCAGGTCCGCGAAGACACCCACACCATTGACATGGCCGAGGTGGAGCGCCTGGCGCTGGAGCACAAGCCGCAGCTGATCGTCGCCGGCTGGTCGGCCTACGCCCGCCAGCTGGACTTCGCCGAGTTCCGCCGGATCGCCGATCTGGTGGGTGCCTTCCTGATGGTGGACATGGCGCACTTCGCCGGCCTGGTGGCAGCCGGCCTGCACCCGAGCCCGGTGCCGCACGCCCACGTCACCACCTCCACCACGCACAAGACCCTCGCCGGTCCGCGCGGCGGCATCATCCTCTCCAACGACGCCGCGATCGCCAAGAAGATCAACTCGGCGGTCTTCCCGGGCCAGCAGGGCGGCCCGCTGGAGCACGTCATCGCCGGCAAGGCCGTGGCCTTCAAGATCGCAGCCACGCCGGAGTTCAGGGAACGCCAGGAGCGCGTCCTGGCCGGCGCCAGCATCCTGGCCGAGCGCCTGGTCCAGCCGGACGTCACCGCCAAGGGCATCAACGTGATCTCCGGCGGCACCGACGTCCACCTGGTCCTCGTTGACCTGCGCAACTGCGAGCTGGACGGCCAGCAGGCCGAGGACCGCCTGGCCGCGATTGACATCACCGTCAACCGCAACGCCGTGCCGTTCGACCCGCGCCCACCGATGGTCACCTCCGGTCTCCGGATCGGCACGCCCGCGCTGGCCACCCGCGGTTTCGGCGAGGCTGCCTTCCGTGAAGTTGCGGACATCATCGCCGAGGCATTGATGGCCGACGCCGACGCGGACCTTTCGGGGTTGCGTCACCGGGTAGAGGCACTCGCCGCCGCCCACCCGCTGTACCCGGGGCTCTAGCCCCTTCCGGTGGTTGAGCCTGTCGAAACCCGGGTTTCGACAGGCTCAACCACCGGGAACCGCATTACCAATACTTAGTTAGGAAGTCATCATGGCCGTTGGAGTCTTTGATTTGTTCTCCGTCGGGATCGGGCCTTCGAGCTCTCACACTGTTGGGCCCATGCGGGCTGCTGCAGTGTTTGCTGAGGAGGTCAAGGGCTCCGGCAGCCTGGAGAAAGTGGCGGGGCTGCGGGTGGACCTGTACGGGTCGCTCGCTGCAACGGGCCACGGCCACGGCACCATGACGGCCATCCTGCTGGGCCTGGAAGGTTTCCATCCCGAAAAGATCCTGCCGGCCGAGGTGGAGGAGCGGCTCGCCGCCATCGCCGACACCGGCACCCTCCAGTTCGCCGGCTCCGTACCCCTGCCGTACGGCGTGAAGGACATGGTCCTGCGCCCGCTGACTGTCCTGCCGCGGCACACCAACGGCATGACGTTCACGGTCAGCGACAAAGAGGGCGAAGTCCTGCACAAGGCCACGTTCTTCTCCGTGGGCGGCGGCTTCATTGTCCGCGAGGGCGAGGAGGATGCGGCCCTGAAGGAACTCGACGAGTCCAAGAAGGAACTGCCGCTGCCTTTCCGCACCGCGGCGGAGCTGCTGGGCCGGTGCCAGTCCAAGGGCCTGTCCATCGGCGACATTATGTTCGTCAACGAGCGCGCTTCCCGCACCGAACAAGAGATCCGCGAAGGCCTGCTGCACATCTACTCCGTGATGGAGGAGTGTGTGGCAACCAGCCTCAAGCGCGAGGGGCTGCTGCCCGGCGGACTGAAGGTCCGCCGTCGTGCTCCGGACTGGCATGAGCGGCTCGAAAAGGAGGACAAGGACCGGGACCCGAAGTACTGGCAGGAATGGGTGAACCTCATCGCCCTGGCGGTCAACGAGGAGAACGCGTCCGGCGGCCGGGTGGTCACGGCACCCACCAACGGCGCCGCCGGGATCATCCCGGCAGTCCTGTACTACGCACTGCACTTCGCACCCGGGATGGACAAGGCCACGCAGGAAGACCGCGACGACGTTGTGGTCAAGTTCCTGCTCACGGCCGGCGCCATCGGGGTGCTGTACAAGGAACAGGCGTCCATTTCGGGTGCCGAGGTGGGCTGCCAGGGCGAGGTGGGATCGGCGTCGTCCATGGCGGCCGGTGCCCTCGCCGAGGTGCTGGGCGGCACACCCCAGCAGGTGGAGAACGCCGCGGAAATCGCGATGGAACACAACCTGGGCCTGACCTGCGATCCCATCGGCGGGCTGGTCCAGGTGCCGTGCATCGAGCGCAACGCCATCGCGGCGGCCAAGGCCATCAACGCCGCGAAGATGGCGCTCTGGGGCGACGGAACGCACCGCGTTTCCCTGGACGAGGTGATCGTGACCATGCGGGAAACCGGCAGGGACATGAGCTCCAAATACAAGGAAACAGCCATGGGCGGCCTCGCCGTCAACGTAGTGGAATGCTAAGGGAAGAGAACTGATGACACTGGCACCAGAAGGCCGGAAGCTGCTGCGCGTTGAGCAGCGCAACTCCGCAGTACCCGTGGAGCGGAAGCCGGAGTGGATCAAGGCGAAGGTCCAGATGGGTCCGGAGTATGTCCAGCTCAAGAACCTGGTCAAGAAGGAAGGCCTGCACACGGTGTGTGAGGAGGCCGGCTGCCCGAACATTTTCGAGTGCTGGGAAGACAAGGAAGCCACGTTCCTGATCGGCGGGTCCGAATGCACGCGGCGCTGTGATTTCTGCCAGATCGATACGGGCAAGCCCTCCCCGGTGGACATGTTCGAACCCACGAAGGTGGCCCGCTCGGTCCAGGCCATGCAGCTGCGCTACGCCACGGTGACCGGTGTGGCCCGGGATGACCTGGCCGATGAGGGGGTGTGGCTCTACGCCGAGACGGTCCGCAAGATCCACGAGCTGAACCCGGGCACCGGCGTCGAACTGCTGATCCCGGACTTCTCCGGCAAGCCCGAGCACATCGCGGCGATCTGCGATTCCAAGCCGGAGGTCTTCGCGCACAACGTCGAGACCGTGCCCCGGATCTTCAAGCGGATCCGGCCCGCGTTCCGGTACGACCGGTCCCTGGATGTCATCACCCAGGGCCGGGCCCTGGGGATGGTGACCAAGTCGAACCTGATCCTGGGCATGGGCGAGACCCGCGAGGAGATCTCCGAAGCCCTGCGGGACCTGCACGAGGCCGGCTGTGACCTGATCACCATCACCCAGTACCTCCGCCCGAGTGAGCGGCACCTGCCGGTGGACCGCTGGGTCAAGCCGCAGGAGTTCGTGGACCTCCAGGACGAGGCCAACGAGATCGGCTTCCTCGGCGTCATGAGCGGGCCGCTGGTCCGGTCCTCCTACCGGGCCGGCCGGCTCTGGGCCACCGCGATGCGCAAGAAGGGCTGGGAAATCCCCGCCCAGCTCGCCCACATCGAGTCCTCCGGCAGCACCCGCCAGGAAGCCAGTTCACTGCTGGCCGCCCACGCAAGCTGACCGCCCGTATTCAGAGCCGAGACCCAGAAAGGACCGAAGATGTTCCCCACAAGAATCGAAATTATCCCCTCAACGGGGATCGTTGAACAGGTCCAGGCGCTGGTTCCGCTGACCACCACGCTGACCATGACGTGCCTGCCGCACCACGGCATCGAGCGGACCATGCGCACCTCGGTGAAGCTGAGCACGCTCGGCTACACCGTCATCCCGCACCTCGCCGCGCGCAGCATGCAGAGCCGGTCCGAGCTGACCGGAATCCTGCGCGACTGCGACGTTGCCGGTATCGGCGAGGTATTTGTGATCGGTGGCGACCGGAAGCAGCCCGCCGGCCCGTACGACTCAGCCCTCCCGCTGCTCGAGGACATCGCCCAGTACACCGGCGGCCGGATGCGCGCAGGCGTGGCCGGCTACCCGGAAGGCCACCCGACCGTGGCCGCCCTGGACCTGATCGATGCCCTGCAGGACAAACAGCACCTGGCCACGCACGTGGTCACCCAGATGTGCTTCGACGCCCCGAAAATCCTCGACTACGCGGCGCTGCTGCGCCGCGAAGGTGTGGACCTGCCCGTCTGGGCGGGCGTGGCGGGGTCCGTCCCGCGGACCAAGCTGGTGGCACTTGCCACGCAGATCGGCGTCGGAAGTTCCCTGAAGTTCCTGAGCCGCAAAGGCCCGCTGGCGCGCAAGCTGCTCAGCGGCGACCGCTACTCACCCCACCCCCTGGTGGCCGGGCTCGAAAGCCAGCCCGGCATCGCAGGGATCCATCTTTACAGCTTCAACAACCTCGATGCGGTCCCCAACGACGCGGCCGCGTCTTCCACAACGGCACTCCAGCCAGTATTGATTCGAGGAGCAGCACGTGAGTACTAAAACCACCGTTTCCCCACAAACGCCCCACCTTGAGCGCCAGCTCAGCAACAGGCACATCCAGCTGATCGCCATTGGCGGCGCCATCGGCACGGGCCTGTTTATGGGCTCCGGCAAAACCATCTCGGCCGCCGGCCCGTCCGTCATTTTCGTCTACATGATCATCGGCTTCATGCTGTTCTTCGTGATGCGGGCCATGGGCGAACTGCTGCTGTCCAACCTGAACTACAAGTCCTTCAGCGACTTCGCGGCCGACCTGCTGGGCCCCTGGGCAGGCTTCTTCACCGGCTGGACCTACTGGTTCTGCTGGGTGATCACGGGCATCGCGGACGTGATCGCGATCGCCGCCTACTCGGAGGAACTCTGGCCGGGCGTGCCCTTGTGGATTCCGGGCATCGCCACCGTGGTCATCCTCCTGGTCCTGAACCTCGCAACGGTGCGGGCGTTCGGTGAGACCGAATTCTGGTTCGCGCTGATCAAGATCATCGCCATTGCGGCGCTGATCATTGTGGGCCTGTTTATGATCTTCAGCGGTTTCCAGTCCGACGCCGGCCCTGCCACCTTCACCAACCTGTGGAGCCACGGCGGGATGTTCCCGAACGAATTCATGGGCTTTGTAGCAGGCTTCCAGATCGCCGTCTTCGCCTTCGTTGGTATTGAACTCGTGGGCACCACCGCCGCCGAGGCCAAGGACCCGGAGAAGAACCTGCCCAAGGCCATCAACTCCATCCCCATCCGCGTGCTGCTCTTCTACGTCGGCGCCCTCATCATTCTGATGTCCGTCACGCCGTGGACCCAGTTCCAGGCCGGCCACAGCCCGTTCATCGCCATGTTCTCCCTGGCCGGCCTCGGCGCCGCGGCCACCATCGTGAACCTGGTGGTGCTCAGCTCGGCAATGTCCTCGGCCAACTCCGGCATCTACTCCACTTCCCGCATGGTGTACGGCCTGGCCCAGGAGGGCGACGCCCCCACCGTGTTCAGCCGGCTGTCCAGCCGCAAGGTCCCGCAGAACGCCCTGTTCCTCTCCTGCATCCTGCTGCTCTCCGGCATCGTCCTGATGTACGCCGGCAAGGACATCGGCAAGGCCTTCGACATGGTCACCACCGTTGCCGCCGTCTGCTTCGTCTTTGTCTGGTCCATCATCCTGGCCAGCTACCTGAAGTTCCGTTCACGCCGCCCGCACCTGCACGCCGCGTCCAAGTTCAAGATGCCCGGCGGCATCCCCATGGTCTGGTTGGTCTTCGCGTTCTTCGCCTTCGTCCTGTGGGCACTGACCACCCAGCCGGACACGCTGGTGGCGCTGCTGGTCACCCCCATCTGGTTCGTTATCCTGGGCGTTGCCTGGGTCATCCTGCGCAAGCGTCCGTCCCACCTGGCCCGCTACGCGGAGTTCCAGAAGGACCTGGCCGGCGAGAAGGTCGTGGCCGAGGAGAAAGCCGCCGAGGCTGAGCTCGCCGATGCGAAAGCTTCGCGGGAGAGCTAAGTGGCCACCGAACACGTCCTGACCGTCAACTGCGCCGAGTCCCCGGGCATCGTTCACGCGATCACCGGGTACCTGCTCGATCACGACTGCGACATCATCGACACCCAGCACTTCGGCGACCGCCAGGCCCAGCAGTTCTTCATGCGCGTGCATTTCGTGTCCGGGAACAAGGCCTTCAGCACCGAGGACCTGCGCCGGGATTTCTCGCCCCTGGCGGATGTCTGGGCCATGAACTGGCAGCTGGAGCCGCACGGCCGCAAACGCCGGATCCTGGTGATGGTGTCCAAGTTCGGGCACTGCCTCAACGACCTGCTGTTCCGGGCCCGCACGGGGGATCTGCCGGTGGAAATCGTGGCCGTGGTCTCCAACCACACGGACCACGAGGAGCTGGTGAAGTGGCACGGCATCCCGTTCTTCCACCTCCCGGTCACCCAGGAGACCAAGCCGGCGCAGGAAGCGCGCCTGCTGGAGCTCGTGGATGAATTCGAGGTGGAGCTGGTGGTCCTGGCCCGCTACATGCAGGTCCTCAGCGATGAGCTGTCGGCCCAGCTGACGGGCCGGACCATCAACATCCACCACTCGTTCCTGCCCAGCTTCAAGGGCGCCAAGCCGTACCACCAGGCGTACGACCGCGGCGTGAAAACCGTGGGCGCCACGGCGCACTACGTCAACGCGGAGCTGGATGAGGGGCCCATCATCGCCCAGCAGGTCATCGAAGTGGACCACACGTATACGGCCGATGACCTGGTCCGGGTGGGCCGCGACGCTGAGTGCAAGGCGCTGAGCAACGCGGTCCGGTGGCACTGCGAAGGCCGGGTAATGCTCGACGGCGGGCGCACAGTCGTTCTGCGCTGACCGTTCCGGCGCGTCCCCGCCCAACTAGGTCGCAGTAGATGTCGTTATGAGCCCTAATTACGACATCTGCTGCGACCTACATTCGGGGGAGTGGGGTGGGGCCGCGCAAACGGTCGTGGAGTAGTGCCCGACGGCGGCCGCTACGTCAGGCGCTTAGCCCAAGGCGCGCAGCTGGAAGTGTGTGGCCGGAACGCCGCCGGGCAGGGTGAGCAGGATCCCTTCGGCGACGTCGCGGATGGTCAGGTTCCGTTGGCTCGCTGCGAGCGTAAGGATCTGGAAAGCTGCCTCGTAGGAGCACTGGTTCTTGCCCATGAGCACGCCGCAGGCGGTGCTGATCGCGGTGCGGTTGGCCAGGGCTGCGCGGAGATCTGCGGAATGGGCCAGGCTTGCCCGGACCTGCAGCGCCAGGACGAGGCTCGTGGCCGCCACCTCGGAGAAGGCCAGCGCCTGGTTGGCGACACTCGGGGCGAACACGTTCGTTTCCGCCGAATACACCGTCAGGGCGGCCCGGTAGCCGTGCTCCAGCTGCAACGGCACGGCGAGGACTGATCGGAACCCGGCTGCCCGGAGGCTGGCCGTGTATTCGTGCCAGCGCGTGTCCGGGGATCGATCGTTGAGGAGGATGGTCAGGCGGCCCTCCAGCGCTCGCGACGTGGGGCCCCGTCCCGCAAGCTGGTCCCAGCGTGAAAGGCCGCCGGCGGCGTCGGTGGTCGCCGCTGTGGAGGGCATACCGTCCGGCCGTACGAGTGTCACGGTGCTGTCCACGGGGGAGCCGGCAATGTCGCTCACGGCTGAGGCCGCGATCCCGGCCAGGGCACACGCCGATGCCGCCTCAGAGTGCGCGCGGATATCCAGCAGGACGCCTGAGCCGCGCCAGTCCACTTCTTGATCGATCATGATTCCCCAGTCCTCATGTGTCGGTACGCCCTATCGTAAAGGGCCAGGCGGGGTGGCACACGAGTAGTGAGTACTCGCTTTTTCCAGGCATCCTGAAATTCCATTTTTGTACGTTTCTATACTTCTATACAAAACCGACGCTAGACTGTGATCATGGAAACTGAACCTAGCTCCGTTACTGTTGGAGCGTTGCGTGAGCACCTTCCGGACGTCGTAAATAGAGCGAACTACGGTCACGAGCGCGTGCAGATCACCCGTCACGGTAAGCCTGTGGCCTTCCTCATCGGCGTCGAAGACTTCGCGCGCCTGGAGGAGCTCGAAGACGCCGTGGATCTTTCCGACTTCCGTGCCGCCAAGGCAGAGGACGATGGCCGTCGAGTCAGTTTGGCTGAGCTTCAGGCCGAACTCTAAGCGTGGCGGGCTACGCAGTCGATTTCACCGCCGGAGCGGCCAAGGAAATCCGCAAACTGGACGCCGGTACCCGTAAGCGAATCCTCGCGTCTGTCGCGGGGTTGGCAAATGATCCGCGCCCCGCTGGATGCAAGAAGCTGGTTGGCGAAGGGAACGCCTGGCGGGTCCGCATTGCTGACTATCGCGTTCTCTACGAAATTCATGACGACGTCCTGACTGTCCTGGTTGTGCGGGTGGCGCATCGACGCGAGGTCTACAAGTGACAGCCGCCGCTATCGGCCGCTGGGCAATCCGGAATGAAGTGTCACCGCTGGCTGCGGGGACTCCGGACCTATGAAAAGGCGGGAGGTATGGGGTGCGGCACTTGCCCTGGGCGCTGCCCTTATCGGATGGGGCGGAGAGTCATTGGCAGGAGTGGCCGCCGCTGCCGCCAGTCAGAGCCTCCTCATCTTCGTTGCGGTGCCCGTGGCCAGTGTCGGCGCGTGGCTCAGGGTCTTGGCTCTTCTGGGAGGCGCCGCAGGACTGACCTTTTTGGTTCCGACACTCCTTCGTAGGATCCGCCGCCGCAAGCTGCGGCTGGCAACGGCCTGGACCACTGGCCTGGCCGCCGCTGCCGCGGTGCCCTACCTGGCACTCTTTCTGTTCTTCGCAATCCTCACAGCTGCCATGGCTTCTGCCTACGTGCAGGTAGAAGCTCCTGGCGGCCAGTCGGTCCTCGTTCTCCAAGATCACTTCGACGGCGACAGCGTGGACATCTACACGCGGCACGACGACACCCACTACAGGTGGAACCGCAGCGCCCCCGAGCTCGCCGGATGGCCTCGGGTGGAGGACCAGAACTGCAGTCTGGCCGCCGTCGGCGACGAACTTCAGTTGACGTGCAGTTCCGGCACCGTGGTGATCAGCCAGGGCAGGTGACCTTTCCCGGTCCTTGAACGGAAAGCGGACATTCACGAGCATCGAGCTCGCCCACCTCGCAGAGCGCCTATCCACGTCTATGTACCGGCTGGCCACCGGCGAGGCCGACCCCTTTGAAGCACGCATCGCTGCCCGCCACGAATACGACTTCGCATCTGGCCACTATGTCAACGATAAGGGCGAGAGCACCCGGAAAACGTTGGACAACATCGAGCTGGCTTACCGTCAGGTCTACACAGGAGGTAATGACCTGCCTACCCGGACCGCGACTCCAGCCGAAGTCCGCACCCGCCTGGGCCAAAACTTTGTTGGGGATTTCACCTCGCGGGTCGAGCAGATCCTGGACATCGACATCGTCCGCATCGAGGGCGTCAGCTCCGCATACTCCGTCCGTGCCGGCGGCCGCTACTGCATCGTAGTTCCGCGCAGCGGAAACTGGTTCCACCAGAATAGCTCCATCGCCCACGAGCTCGGCCACATATACCTGGGCCACTTCAACGACGCCGACGAGGTCGCGTCGAGCACCAAGGAAGGCCCGGCCTACGACTTCGCCGCCGAACTCCTCATCCCCGAATCTCTGATGCGGTCCATCGACTGGATGGCCATGCCGGTCGCCGATGTGGTCAACTTCTTGTGGAACCAGGGGATCTCCACGAAGTACCTCGCGAACCGGCTGCGCAAGCTTCGCCTGGACATTCCGGAGGCGACGCGGGGCCTTCTGGAACTGTCCACCTTCGACGTACTGAACCGACCGCTGGACGGCAAAGCCTTCGAACGGATCTCCGTCGGTCTTCGCACGCAGGGTTCGGCCGAACGGAGGTTCCCTAACGCTTTGGTCGCCGCCCACATGGAAGCTGTTGCCCTCGGGACGGTGCCCAAGGAAACACTGGCATGGATGCTGGATGTCACCCCGGAGGAGATTGAGGTGCATCCGCCGCAGTCCTCCAGTGTCAACCTGGACGATCTTGCCGCCGATCATGGCCCGCCTGAGGCGCCGGGGCTACCGGGTCCCTGACGACTTCAGCGTGGTGGGCATCGACGATATCCAGTCCGCGAACCTGACCTCGCCCGCCTTGACAACCGTCAGGACCCCGCTGCGCCAGATCGGCCAGGCAGCCGTCAACCGGCTGCTGGACCTCGTGGACCCGCAGGCTGCGCCGCGTCCCGCCGTCAAGCTTCCGGTGGGCCTGGTGGTGCGGGAATCCACGTCGCCACCCACGCGGGCAGCGGCGGCGAAGCCCACGCCCACCATGGAGCACGTCGCGTAGCGGCCAGGCTTTAGCGTAGCGGCCGCCAGATCCTACATGTCGAAGTAGGTGGTGGCTTCCTGGCCCGAGACCTTCCGGACGATCTCGTCGGCCACGTCCCGGAGCTTCTGGTTCCGGTGGCTGGAGACCTTCATCAGGATGGACATCGCCTCGGTCTGTGTGCAGCGGTTCTGGGCCATGATGATCCCGCTGGCGACGTTGATGGCTGTGCGGCTCAGCATCGCCGCGCTGAGGTCATCTGCGGCGCTCTCGGCGGTTCCCACCCTTACGGCCAGGCGGACGGCACTGCCGGCGACGGCGGCGAAGCTGGCTGCCTCACTGATGGTCTCCTCTGTGAACACGCCAGAGGCCGGTGCGAAGAAGTTCAGGACTGCGGTGGCGTTTTCACCGAGTTCAAGGGGGACGCCGAGGACGCTGTGGATGCCTTCCTCGATCAGGCGTTCCTGATAGGCCGGCCAGCGCGTGTCAGTGTGGACATCGGCCAGCAGCACGGGCGTTGCTGCTTTCAACGCTGCGAGGCAAGGCCCGTCGCCCACGGCCTGTTCGATGCGGTCCAGCTGGATGGCGCGCTCGGTGCTGCCGCCCACCGTGGTGGTTTTCCGGGCGTGCTTGAGCGTCACCCCGCACTCCACTGTGGCGCCGGCGGACCGGCTCAGAGCGGCCGCGGCGATGATGGAGAGCCCGCCCAGGAAGTCCGCCACCGATCCCGTGCCGATAATCAGGTCCTGCAGCTCAAGGAGCAGCTGGTGTTCGGGCGAATTGGTCATGCCCAAATCTAGGCCGAGCGCAGAGTGCCCACAAGCTAGCTGGCTACCCGCGGGGCCGTCACCACAATCTCCAGGGCATCCGGGTCCAGCAGCTTCCGCGCGCCGGTCCTCGCGTCCCTGATCCAGATCAGTTCCAGGGAATGCACGACGTCGGTCACCCGGCCTTTGTGGAATAACTTGCCGTTGTGCCACGCCTCGATGTGGTCGCCGGGCCGGAATCTTACCGTCTGTACCTGGTCAGTGATCATGCTGTGCCCCCCTGCTGGTTGTCCCCGTACGCCCAGCATGCCCCGGCCAGGTTGCCGCAGTGTTTCTGCCGGGTGATTTTTCCGTGTCGGCTCGCCGGGGGAGAATGCGTTCATGACCAATGACGAGATTCGGCCTGTCTACTTCCTTTCGGACAGCACCGGCATTACCGCCGAAACGCTCGGTAACACCTTGTTGACGCAGTTCCCCGCGAACAACTTTGACCGCATCACGGTCCCGTTCATTACCACCGTGGAGCAGGCCAGGACCGTGGTGGGAACCATCGACAAACTGGTGGCCACCGGCCCGCGGCCCATCGTCTTTTCCACGGCCGTCAGCGGCGACATCAGGCAGGCCATTGCAACGTGCCAGGGGATCATCGTGGATCTCATCGGGATGCATGTGGGGCAGCTGGAGCAGGCCCTCGGTTCCCAGGCCAGCGCTGAACCCGGCAGGGCGCACGGCCTGGGCAACGCGGAGCGGTATCAGTCCCGGATGGCCGCCGTCGAGTACGCCATGGAGCACGACGACGGCCAGAGCCTGCGGGCGCTGGAAAAGGCGCAGGTCATCCTGGTGGCACCGTCGCGGTGCGGAAAAACGCCCACCACCATGTACCTGGCGCTCCAGCACGGCATCTTCGCCGCGAACTTCCCGCTCGTGGACGAGGATTTTCAACGGGAAGGGCTGCCCAAGCCGCTGCGGCCTTTTGTTGAGAAGTGTTTCGGGCTGTCCTCCAACCCCCTGCGGCTGAGCCAGATCCGCACGGAACGGCGCCGCGGCTCACCTTACGCGTCGCTGCGGCAGTGCGGCTTCGAACTGCGCAGCGCCGAGCAGTTGTACGTCTCCCACCGGATCCCGTACCTGAATTCGGCCACCGTGTCCGTGGAGGAAATGGCCGCCACCATCCTGCAGCGGATGAACCTCAAACATTAGGGAAAATTTTCACAATCCCGGTGTGGCGGACATCATGTTGGAAAGAGTGGCCTAGACCTGTCAGTCTAGACAGGATTCGCGCCCACCAACCGGCCACAGCCACGAGCGGGGCGCCGCCACCGCACGCCATCACCTGCAAGGGAGCAGTACTTATGACGACAGACATCCTGTGGTTCTCAGAACTCGGACTCAAGGACCTGGACCGGGTGGGCGGCAAAAACGCCTCCCTCGGTGAGATGGTGCAGAACCTCACCTCCGCGGGCGTCCAGGTCCCGGACGGCTTTGCCACTACGGCGGACGCCTACCGCAGCTTCCTGGCTGACTCGGGCCTGGACCAGAAGATCGCGGACCGGCTGGTTGGCCTGGACACCGATGACGTGACGGCCCTGGCGGCAGCGGGCAAGGAGATCCGCGCCCTGATGCGCGAGACGCCCTTCCTGCCGGACTTCGAGGCGCAGATCCGGAACGCCTACCAGCAGCTGGTGGACAAGCACGCGGGCTCCGAGGACCTCTCCTGGGCGGTCCGTTCCAGCGCAACAGCGGAAGACCTTCCGGATGCCTCCTTCGCCGGGCAGCAGGAAACCTTCCTGAACGTCCGCGGCATCGAGAACATCCTGGTCGCCATCAAGGATGTGTTCGCGTCCCTCTACAACGACCGGGCCATCGCGTACCGCGTGCACCACAAGTTCGAACACGCCGAGGTGGCACTCTCGGCGGGCATCCAGCGGATGGTGCGCTCCGACGTCGGGGCCTCCGGCGTGATGTTCACCATGGACACCGAGTCCGGGTTCCAGGACGCCGTGTTCGTCACGTCCTCCTACGGCCTGGGCGAGGCCGTGGTCCAGGGCGCCGTGAACCCCGATGAGTTCTACGTCTACAAACCCGCGCTGCAGGCCGGCCGCCCCGCCATCCTCAAGCGCGGACTGGGCGAGAAGGCCCTCCAGATGACCTACACCAACAGCCAGGAGATCGGCCGGACCATCGACTTCGTGCCGGTGGAGGCCTCCTTGCGGAACCGCTTCAGCCTGACGGACGCCGACGTCGAGCAGCTCGCCCGGCACGCGGTCGCCATCGAGAACCACTACGGCCGTCCCATGGACATTGAGTGGGGCAAGGACGGGATCGACGGCGGCCTGTACATCCTGCAGGCACGCCCGGAGACCGTGCAGTCCCGCCGGGCCGCGGGCAGCCTGAGCCGTTTCCGCCTCAACGCCACCGGCCGGGTGCTCGCCGAAGGCCGCGCGATCGGCCAGCGCATCGGTGCCGGCAGCGTCCGCATCCTCACCGCGATCGACCAGATGGCCGCCTTCAAGACCGGCGATGTCCTCGTCGCCGACATGACCGACCCGGACTGGGAACCGATCATGAAGCGGGCCTCCGCGATCGTCACCAACCGCGGCGGACGTACCTGCCACGCGGCCATCATCGCCCGCGAACTGGGGATTCCCGCCGTCGTCGGAACCGGAAGTGCTACGGACACCCTGACCGACGGGCTCGAGGTGACCGTCTCCTGTGCGGACGGCGAGACCGGCACCATCTACGAGGGGCTCCTGGACTTCAGTGTTGAGGATACCGAGATCACCCAGCTGCCGGAGGCCCCGGTCAAGGTCATGATGAATGTGGGTACGCCGGAGCAGGCGTTCACGTTCGCGCAGCTGCCCAACCACGGCGTGGGCCTGGCGCGGCTGGAATTCATCATCAACCGCCAGATCGGCATCCACCCGAAGGCGCTCCTGAACCTGGACAGCCAGCCGGCGGACGTGGCCGCGGTCATCCGGGAACGGATTGCCGCGTACAGCAGCCCGCGCGACTACTACATCAAGCGGCTGGCCGAAGGCGTGTCCACCATCGCGGCGGCGTTCGCGCCGGAGCCGGTGATTGTGCGCATGTCCGACTTCAAGTCCAACGAGTACGCCAACCTCATTGGCGGTCCGGCCTACGAGCCGCACGAAGAGAACCCGATGCTCGGTTTCCGCGGCGCCTCCCGGTACCTGGAGCCGTCCTTCCGGGACTGCTTTGACCTTGAGTGCGAGGCCCTGTCCTTCGTCCGCAACGAGATGGGCCTGACGAACGTCAAGCTGATGATCCCGTTCGTGCGGACCCTGGACGAGGCCCGCGGCGTCATCGAGCTGCTGGCCGAGAACGGCCTGGTCCGCGGCGAGAACGGCCTCGAGGTGATCATGATGTGCGAGATTCCGTCCAACGCGCTGCTGGCGGACGAGTTCCTGGACTACTTCGACGGCTTCTCCATCGGCTCCAATGACATGACCCAGCTGTCCCTGGGCCTGGACCGGGATTCCGCGATTGTCTCGGGCGGCTTCGATGAGCGCGATCCTGCGGTCAAGAAGCTCCTGAGCATGGCCATCAAGGCCTGCAAGGCGCGCGGCAAGTACGTTGGCATCTGCGGCCAGGGTCCCAGCGACCACGCGGACTTCGCCGAGTGGCTGGTCGGGGAAGGCATCGATTCCGTCTCCCTGAACCCCGACACCGTGGTGGACACCTGGCTCCGGCTCGCCGGCACCCCGGCGGTGGTAGGCGCCGCAGCGGCTAACTAGCGGCTAACTGAAAGTACGACGTCGGCACCCGGGTTGGGTGCCGACGTCGTACGTTAACGTCAGCCCTGGTTGATGCGGATCATGTTGCCGGAGGGGTCGCGGAAGGCGCAGTCGCGCGGGCCCCACGGCTGGACGATGGGTTCCTGGAGGACCTCGGGCCGGACGCCCGAAGGGTTTCGAAGGCGGCGTCGAGATCGTCCGTACTGAACACGAGCATGGGCATCACGCCCTTGGTGAGCAGCTCCTGGATGGCGTC
The DNA here is from genome assembly GCF_057840185.1 of Pseudarthrobacter sp. KH_020_B. Lineage (NCBI taxonomy): Bacteria > Bacillati > Actinomycetota > Actinomycetes > Micrococcales > Micrococcaceae > Pseudarthrobacter > Pseudarthrobacter sp. KH_020_B. The sequence goes on along the minus strand of NZ_CM174506.1, from coordinate 3,727,564 downwards.
CCCGTCGGCCTGCGAGCGGCCGGCGTGCGGAGGAGACAGGACAATCTCAAGGTCGGGCTGGGCGGCGCTGCCGAGGGTGACCCAGCGCTGTCCGTCCGAGCCGACGTCGTTCCGGACTTCAAAGCCAAGGGCGTCGCGGTAGAAGGCGAGGGACTCATCGAGATCGGTGACGGTGACGTGTGCGTACTTCAATGAAATGTTCATGTCTTCCACGCTATTGCAGCGGTTATGACGAGGCTTCTTCAATCCTGCTCGGTTTGCGCGCGGGCCGGGTGTGCTGCCGGGCGATGCACGACGGCATCGCTTTCACGGCGTGGTGTTCGCGGGCCCGGTAGGCGCTGGGGGTCATCCCGACGACCTCGGTGAAGCGTGAGCTGAAGGAACCCAGCGAGGTACAGCCCACCTCCATGCAGGCATCGGTCACGCTGGCACCCGCCCGCAGTAAGGCCATGGCGCGTTCGATGCGCCGCGTCATGAGGTAGTTGTAGGGCGTTTCACCGTAGGCGGCCTTGAACTGGCGGGAGAAGTGCGCCGCTGACATGAGGGCACCGGCGGCCATGGTAGGCACGTCCAGCGGCCGGGCGTAGTTGCGGTCGATCAGGTCGCGGGCCCGGCGCAAGTGGGCCAGATTGGCCAGCTCCTGCGGTGTCATGTCGCCATTCTAGTAGCCGCCCCGGTGGTCGAGCCCGGCGAATCCCGGCGTCGGGGTCGGTCTGTTCAAACCGGAAGGTATTGACCCGTGGACAGCTGCGGAGGATTCTCGTATCAGGCTGCCTCCCCGGCAGCCCTGCAACTTAGTTTCCGGCGCCGGCAAGAAGCCTTCAGCAACGATCCGAGGAGACCCCGATGACTACCACCAAATTCAACGATCTGCTGGCCAGCCAGGTTGGCAAGGAGTTTGCAGCCTCCCAGCAGTACATCGCCATTGCCGCCTGGTTCCACAGCCAGGACCTGCCCCAGCTGGCAAAGCACTTTTACCGTCAGTCACTGGAAGAACGAAACCACGCCATGATGATGGTCCGGTACATCCTGGACCGTGGACTGAAGATCGCCATCCCCGGTGTGGAGCCCGTCCGGAATGACTTCGACAAAGTAGAGGAGCCGTTGGCTCTCGCCCTCGCCCAGGAACAGGAAGTCACCGAGAGCATCAAAGAACTCTTCGCCGCGGCGAGATCGGAAAACGACCCCCTGGGTGAGCAGTTCATGCTCTGGTTCCTCAAGGAACAAGTCGAAGAAGTGGCCTCGATGACCACACTGCTGAACATCGCCCGGCGCGCGGACAATCTCTTCGACATCGAAAACTTCCTCGCACGGGAACGGGTCGGCGACCACGGAGGTCACGGTGGCCACCACGGTGGTCATGGCGGGCATGGCGGGCATGGCGGCCACCACGGCGGCCACGGTCAAGGGGCCTCCGGCGCGCCAGAGGCCGCCGGCGGTACACTCTGACGAGCATCCCGGCTTCCACTTGGCAGACCTAGCCGACTGTTGAACCAGCGCTGAGGGAGTGCCAGGAGCGATTGTGGTAAACGAGCGGTGGGGCTTGCTCGGCATCCTGGTCAGCGCCGGACGGGATGTTGACCTGGAGCACTTGGACGGCTACCACGGTGGAATCGCCAGCGCTCATTTCATTGACAATTTCCCCCCGCAGCCACGCGCTGACACCGGGCAGAACGGGCTCACCCGTGATCAGGCGGGACCAAGTGGAGGCGTCTTCAAAGCGGTCGATACCGCTGGTGGCGAAAGTTTTCGCCACCGCAATTTGGTCTGCGCCCAGCAGATGGACCACAACGTTCCCGGCCTCGAGGATCGCGGCCGAGGCGGAGGAGCGCCCGGAGAGTGAGAAGACCAGCAGCGGCGGATTGACCGAGACGGAGAACACCGAGCTTGACGTCAAGCCAACGGGGCCGGTTGGTCCTTGGGCGGTGATGATTGAGACGCCAGCCGGATGATTGCGGAAAGCCGCTTTGAAATCGTCTGCATTGAACATTTCAGCAAATCGGCTGGTTGCCAGGCGCGGCAACTGGCTGGACGTGAGGACGTTTTGGGTTGCCATTCGAGGTCCTTGGGGTTCGGGGTGCAAGAAAGCGGTGCGCCCTCACAGCTCCATTGCAGTGACGGCACACCCCTTGCGCAACACTGCTTCAGACTGGGTATTTTCAGGGCGCCGCTTTCGAACTATGATCTCAGGATGATGGTTGCTTAGGTAAGGCTTACCTTGCTCCCGCCGTAGACTGTACCAAGATTTCTGAACGATGTGACAACCAGTGACGTAATAGAAGGTTCCGTGAAGATGCTGCGCCATCCTTGTCCCCGACGCGCCGGGCTACGACTGTCACCATGTGTCGGCCTGCGCCAGGGCATGGAGGGACGAGATGTTTGAGACGGAAATCAGTCCGTCAATGGCGATGAACCCCTCCCTGACGTCTCTTGAGCATGTCAAGGAGGCGCTCAAGGAGGTGGTTGATCCCGAGCTGGGCGTCAACGTGGTGGATCTGGGGCTCCTCTACGGTCTTGAATACTGGCAGGACAACACACTGTTGATCACGATGACACTGACCTCCGCGGCCTGCCCCTTGACAGAGATTATCGAGGAGCAGGTTGGCAGGGTATTGAGCAGCGTCGTCGACGAGTGGCGTTTGCGCTGGGTTTGGATGCCGCCATGGGGTCCGGATCTGATCACCGACGACGGCCGTGACCAGATGCGTGCACTAGGATTCAGGACGGACTGACGATATGTATGTTGGCCCGCCGTGCTGCCCGCCCGTGCCTGCTATAGACGTTGGGCCAGGCCGAGGGTTTCCGCGCGCAGCACATCCCTGGCCGTGAGCCTGCTCGGCTAGGTCCCGCCCCAGCGTCGTACGGTGCTGTTGATGAGCCCGATGAGCACGGCCGCCCACCAGCATGCCTGAGAGACGCTGAGCGCGATCATGAGCCGGAGGCGCAGCGCCCGGGCGAGTTGGCCAAAGCGTGTCGCGGCAGGCAACGCCAGCAGCCGGTGCATGGCGGGGGCCATGCTGAGGCCGTTAAGCATGAGGACCAGCACGCAGCCGAGCTTGATGGCAGTGACCGGATTGGTCAGGTCTGGGTGGATGAGAGCGCCGGAGGCCAGGAGCAGGGTCAGGCCACCCCAGATCAGCGGCTTCGCGGCGGCTTCGAGTTTCCCGGACTCGTGCATCTGCACCCTGCCCAGGAGCCAAAGCAGGCCCATCCAATCAACCACCAGGATGGTGCCGAATGACATCACCAAGGCCAGGATGTGAACGGACAGGCCGATGCGGTGCAGTTCGGGTCCGAAGTCCACGTGGTGCCCGATCAGCACGGAGGCCAGCCAGCCGGCCGTGCACAGGACGCCGAGCAGGATCAGCCGGGTCCGCTGGCCGCCCGAGGCGGGTGCGGGCATGGCGGCCGGTCGTTCCGGGAGAGTGGAAATAGCCATCGTTGGTCCTCGTTATCGGAGTGCGGGTAGAACGAGGTTAGCGCCTAATTTAGGCATACCGAAAATTATAGTTTCGGTATCCGAACCTTGTGGAATGACGTAGCCGAATGGCTTTGCGTCCGACGGCGCCGCACGCCCCGGCGGAGGGTTCGCTGCCTCGGCAAGCCCGGACGGGGACCAGGCCATTACGCCAGCAGCTGGAGAAATAAGGCACAATTTGGTTTCTTAATTCTCCACGGCCCGGTGTAATGTTTCGGAGTTAGGCTCCCCTAAATCTCTCCGAAGACACCTACGGACCACATGCCATGAGCAGCACACTTAATCTTCAGCGCCTGTCGTTGGCCGCGAACCTCGCGAGCTACGGTGACAGGACTGCCGTTGCCACCAGCAATGGTGTCCTGACGTACCGCGAACTGGCAGGCCGTGTTGAGGAGCTGGGCCGGCGCCTCGGTACCGAACGCCGCCTGGTGGCCCTGACGGCCGGTAACGATGTTGACTCGTTGGTGGGGTACCTGGCGGCCACGGCCGCAGGGCATCCGCTGATCCTCCTGCCTGCGGACAAGCCTGCGGCCCTGGAATCCCTCGTCGCGGCCTACGATCCGGACGTTGTCCTGAGTTCCGCGAACGGCCGGACAGTACTGGAAGAACGAAGGCAGGGAACCGGACATACCCTGCACCCTGACCTGGCGCTTCTGTTGAGCACCTCAGGTTCCACAGGGTCGCCCAAGCTCGTGCGGCTGTCCCATGAAAACCTCCAGGCGAACGCGGAGTCCATCGCGGAGTACCTCGGCATCACCGACGATGACCGGGCGATGACCACACTGCCCATGTCCTACTGCTACGGGCTGTCAGTGATCAACAGCCACCTCCTGCGTGGCGCAAGCCTGGTCCTCACGGATCTGTCCGTGGTGGACCCCTGCTTCTGGGATCTGTTCCGAAGCGAGGGGGCGACGTCGTTCGCAGCCGTTCCCTACACCTTCGAGTTGCTCGAACGGGTGGGGTTCGCCACCATGAATCTGCCCACGCTCAGGTATGTGACCCAGGCCGGCGGCAGGCTTGGCCCTGACCTCGTGCGGCGTTACGCCGCACTGGGCGCACGGAGCGGCTGGGATCTCTTTGTGATGTACGGCCAGACGGAGGCCACCGCACGCATGGCCTACCTCCCTCCCCGGCTGGCAGGTACCTCGCCGGGCGCCATCGGGATCCCAGTCCCCGGCGGCGCCTTCCGGATAGACCCGGTCCCCGGGCTGGAGCACGGGGAACTGGTCTATTCCGGGCCCAACGTGATGCTGGGATACGCCCGGACGCCGGAGGACCTCGGCCTCGGGCGGACGGTGGATGAACTCCGCACCGGAGACCTGGCGCGGCGGAACGCTCAGGGACTGTACGAGGTGGTGGGAAGGCGCAGCCGGTTCGTCAAGATCGTCGGCCTGCGCGTCGACCTTGGACAGGTGGAACGGATCCTGGCCGACCTTGGCATTCAGGCCGCGAGCGCAGGCACGGACCAGGGACTCGTCGTCGCCGTCGAGGGTGAACACGACCCAGCGCTGCTGGGCAAGCTCCTCGCCCAGGGCATAGGCCTGCCCCGCGCTGCCCTGGAAGTCCACGCGGTGCGGGAGCTCCCGCGCCTGGCGTCCGGCAAGGTGGACTACCCTGCCGTCCTGGCGCTCGCCAAACCCACAGTTCAAGACGCGCCTTCCAACACGGACTCCGGAGCTGGCCCGCGGGACAGTGTGGTGCGGATTTTTGAAGACACGCTGGAGCTGGAAGGCATTTCCGACGACGACACGTTCGTTTCGCTCGGCGGGGACTCGCTTTCGTACGTGGCAGCGTCCGTGCGGCTTGAGCAGGCGTTGGGGCATTTGCCCCCGGACTGGCACATTACCCCGGTGGGAGTGCTTGGGGCCCGCCGTGAACAGCCGCGGCCGCGGAAGCGCCGCCTGTTCGCCCGGCTTGAAACCAGCATCGTGCTGCGGGCGGTCTCCATCTTCCTGATCGTCAGTACCCACATCGGATTCCTGCACTGGCAGGGCGCCGCCCACGTGCTCATGGCAGTGGCGGGGTTCAACTTCGCCCGCTTCCAGCTGTCCGGCGAACGTGTGCCGCGGCTGCTGAAACAAGCCGCCAGCCTGGCCAGGGTCATCATCCCCAGCATGGCCTTCATCGGCTTCGCGTACCTGATCACCGACAGGTACAGCCTTGCGAATATCGTCCTCCTCCACGCCATTGTCGGGCCCGAAGAGGTGACCACCCGGTCGCATTTCTGGTTCATCGAGGTGCTCGTCTACCTGCTGGTCAGCATGACGGCGCTGCTCGCCCTGCCCTGGGTCAGCCGGGCCGAGAAGCGCTTCCCGTTCCTTTTTCCGCTGGTGCTCCTCGCCGCCGGACTCCTTACCCGCTATGAGCTTTTTGAGCCGGGAATTCCCCACACGACGCCGGCCCTCTGGCTCTTCGCGCTGGGATGGGCGGTTGCCCGGGCCCGTCACATCCTTCAGCGGTGCATGCTGAGCCTCGTGGCCGCGTTGACCATCCCCGGGTTTTTCGACAATCCCTACCGTGAAGTGACTGTCATTGCCGGAATACTCCTGCTCCTGTGGCTGCCCAGTCTCCCCGTCCCGGCCGGGCTGCGGCGCCTCACCGTTCTGCTGGCGAGCGCGTCGCTGCACATCTACCTGGTGCATTGGCTGGTCTACCCCTTGCTGGTCGAGCTCAGCCCCGCCCTTGCCGTCGTCGCCTCACTGGCCGCAGGCTCGGCGTACTGGGCACTCTGCAACTATGCGCCAACGGTCATCGGCCGTGCCAAAACCCGGAGATTGAGCCCGTCGGGACCCCGGTGGGGAGGAGCGTACGACGGCGGCAGTCGCCCCGGGAGCCCGCGCTTAGTCTTCAGGCCGGCAGTCGAGGATGAACTCCATGAGCGGCGTTGCGTCCGCGTAGAGCGTCACCAGGCTCTGATTGAACTCAAGTCGGCGGCTAAACGGGATGGAGATCGCGTCGTGCCCTGAGCTCAGCAGGACCCCGTTCATTGCCGGGTCCCGAAGCAGAAGTAGGCGACAGCCCGTTCTACCGGATTCTTCACCCCGGAAAGGAAAGCCAGTCCGCGGGTGTATTCGGCCCGCAGCTTCTCCCCGCCATCTTCGCAGCCGGTGGCTTTGAAGGTGCCGGCTTCACCGAGGTTGACCGTTCCGCCGCCGCGCAGAGACCCCTCGCCACCGAAGTGCCCTGCCTCTATGGCCTCATGGGGTGCCACTATTCCGTGAAGTCGGTCTGATAAAGGCTTGGAAAGTTCGAAGGTCCCGTCCCGAACAAGGCCATGGAGCAGTCGGGTGGATTCGGCCAAGGCCAGGACCTGTTTCTCATCGTCGAGCCGGTGGCCGCCGACGGTGACACCTTCCAGGAGTGTTTGGACTTCGGGGAGGGTGTAGGGGTTGCCTTCCAGGGCGGCAGCGTCCCACACATGGCCGGCGAGCTGCGCCTCGAAGCGGGCGAGGGCGCGCGGCACCTTCATGCCGGGCATTTCGTGCCAGGGTATGCCAGATGAGTCCCAGGAAAAGCCAAGCTCATCCACCTGGTCCTTCGCTGCCGGCTTGAGCATGCCAGGGGAGGGTTGCGGGGCGCGTGGACGTGGCGGCCGCTGCTTGTACTGGTCGGAGCCGACGCCCCATCGTGCCTGGTCATTCATGGGGCGCCCAGTCTTTCGTGAGGTCCTCGGCAAGGTCATACGTGGCCGGCATCCCGTAGCAGTCGAGGATGATTTGGATCGGGTCTGCCCAGACGATCCCTTCGTCGTTCCACGCGCCGCCTTCGCTGGTGCCGTCGAGGGGGAGCAGGAGAACCTCCACCGCGGCCGAACCTGGTCGGTTGATGATGGACGCGACCCTGGTGGCGTTCTCGACGTAAAGGATGATGGGCCCGAGCTTCTCTTCTGCCCCTATCCGTGCCGCAGCCGGTGCGCCGCTGGCGGCCCAACCCTTTCGTGTGGCGGCCACGGCCGAGCAGATGCGCAGGAAGCTCCAGCCACTGGTGATCTCTATGGCGCCGGGGCGCAGGGGAGGGGGAGCGGCCGCACCTGCCTCTCTGGCGAGTGACCTGGGACGAGGGGTTCCGTCAGGGCTGGCCCAGCGCATGAGTGTCTCGATCATTACCGCGTCCGCAGGCGGATAGGCGGTGCCGTCTTCAAGGATGGTGCGGGCAGCGTGGAGCGCGCGTACATCGCAGAGCGGCTCAGCCCGGGACGGAAGCTGCAAGCCGGAGGCGGCCAGGATTCGCGTCGCCATGCCAAGGGTCGAATTTTTTGGCATGTGCTGCATATGTGCAACAGTTTGACCCGCCGGTGATTGAGCTTGTTCCTCCGGTGATTGAGCTTGTCGAAATCCTGGATTTCGGACGCTGCGAGGCACCGGCCCAGGCATCCCGGAGTTTTCAGGGCCGCTGCGGTTCCGCGGCGGTTTGTGCTTCGCTGGCCAGGGAGCAGCACCCGGCAGCCAGGTCAAGTTGTTTGTGGAGTGCCACGCGGGCTGCGTCGGCGATCTCGGGGGGTGAGGGCTTCTGCGATCGGCACCCGCGACCCGTGGACACTTGGTCAGGCGGAACCTACTATGAGCCATGCCCATGACCGGCCGAGTCGTCTCTGCCGCGGTGCTGCTCGCCGTTGGGGCAGGACTGGCGCTGCTGGCTGTGCTGGTCCACTACGAATTCATGAGAATGTACGGCGATGTCAGCGGTACCGCGTTCGAGGGGCTCACTTGGGGGTTGACGGCCGGTCCCTCCGGATTGGCGCTCGGTCTGGTCGCGGTGGTTGCCGTGATCGGCTTGATGCTCTCGACACGACTCTGGATGCGGCTGACGGCCGTGGCCATTCCGGTCCTCATGCTGCTCGGGATGCTCGCTGTCACCCCCGCGGCACTGGGGCAACGGCTTGAGGTGCAGTTCGATTCGACTCCGCAGTGCGTGATCGAGGGCACGGATGAGCCCATGGCCACTGCAGATCGTGAGTCCCAGCGGGCGTTCGATTCCATCGAGCACATCGGCTATTTCAGTGGTGGCGGCATGAGTGGTGTCGGCGGCTGTACCCGCGGGTTTGTGCTCTCAGGAGACGTCGATGTGTTGCAGCACTATCGTGCAGCGCTGCCAGCGGCGGGCTGGGAAGTGGTCGAGGATGACGGGCGCCACCTGCGGGCGCAGCTTGATGGCCGGGCGTTCGATGTGATGCCCTGCCCTGGAGGTGGTGTCGTCTGGGCCGGAAGCGACGACGACCCCTCATACGGACAGGGAAGGCCTGAGCTAGCGGGCACTGAAATTTGTCCACACGACCTCTGAAAACGGCATTTCGGGTCACCGGATTGAGCTTACGGTATGTCGTTTTCCCTGACCGGGTCCATCTCCGAAGCGGCGCGGCGCAGGCACGTGCATCTGTAGTACCGCGCCGGCGGAAAGGCCCAGCAGGGGCACTGTTACACTCTGCTCATGATCGGGCTTCCCTTCGCGGGAGACGGGCTGGTGCACGCCGGCCTGTTAGGGCTGGGAATCCTCGCAGCCTTGCTGTTCTACGCCTATGAGAAGCGCCGGCGCGGTCTGTCCGACCCTCGGTTGTGGCCCATTGCCGGTTTCGCTGTCGCCTTCGGAGCCATCGGCTCAAGGGTCCTCACGTGGGATGTTTCCCGGCAGGTCTCCTTGGCGGACTGGTGGGGCAACGGCGACCGCAGCATCCTCGCGGGCCTTGTGGGCGCGTGGCTTGGCGTCCATCTGGGCAAGCGCCTGACAGGTTACCGCGAGTCCACCGGGGATTTGCTTGCGCCCGCGGTCGCTCTGGCGCTGGTCATCGGGCGGGTGGGCTGTCTCCTCACGGAACTACCCGGCACCCCGACGGGGGGAGGGTGGGGGATATCGCTCACGCCCGGGCAGGCTGCGATGCTGGCCGGACCGTCCGGGGTGGGGCTCCACCCGTCCTTTGCCTATGAAATCGTGTTCCATGTGGCCGCATTCGGGCTCATGTGGCGGTATCGGGACCGCTTGCCTGGTCCTGGCGACCTCTTCATCTGCTACGTGACTTCCTACGCTTTGTTCCGGTTCGGAGTCGAGTTCGTCCGCGGCAACGAGGTGCTCTGGCTGGGGATGAGCCGGCCCCAATGGTTCCTTCTGGTGATTCTCCCCCTGCTGTTCTGGCGGATGCTGCGGGTCTTCGGAAAACCACTCCGCCCGAAGGTGGAAGGAAGAGTGGCATGAACAAGGACAACCCACCGCGCCAAGAAAAGGAGGAGCCCCCTGAACCAGGGCTCGGCCCCATGGGGTTCGGAATCCTGTTGGGAACTACTGCCCTTTATGCCTTCTATCTCTTGGGACCGGTTGCTTTCGGTCGTCTGCAGGCCGGGGCTGATTCAGGACCCTCTTCCATGCGTTTCCTGACCGGGCCGTCCGCCTTCATTCCAATCGCCGGCTATCTGGCTATAGCGATTCTGCTGGCGGTCTGGCCACCCACATCCCGGTGGGGTGCGGGGCTGCTGATTGGTCTGGGGATCTTCACACTGCTCGGCGGCGGGGTCTGCGTCGGAGCCCTCGCGCAGATGGGACCCTGAGATGAATCCGTCACCGTTCTCTTCCCGGCAGGTGCTGCCCGGCCCGGGCCAGCCGCTGCGCGGGGACCGCATCCACCGGTACGTCACAGCCTTCTGCCCCCACTGCCATGAGACAAACCCCCCGCTCGCGCAGGTGCGGCGCCTCTCCGGCGTACTGCTGATCCGCGATGACCGGGTCTGGCTCGAACGCGGCTGCCCGGACCACGGCCTCGTCAGCACCTTGTACGACGAGTCACCGGAAATCCTGCGCTACCTGGAGAAGTGGCAGGCGCCGACCAAGCAACACATCCCGGACCAGGCCGACAATTACCGCCAGGTACCGGAGGCTTACGCCTACGGGCTGCCCGCCATGCAGACGCAACACACCTGCATCCTCCTGCAGGACATCATCGAGCACTGCAACCTGCGCTGCCCCACCTGCTTCACTGCCTCCGGCCCCCAGCTGCAGGGAGTGGCGCCGCTCAGCGAGGTGCTCGCGAATATCGACACCCGGCTTGCCCGCGAAAACGGACGGCTGGACGTGCTGATGCTCTCCGGCGGCGAGCCCACGCTTTATCCCCATCTGGCCGAACTTCTCGATGAGCTCGTCGCTCGGCCGATCGTCCGGATCATGGTGAACAGCAACGGCATGCTCATGGCCACCGACGACGAACTGCTCGCACTGCTGGCCAGGCACCGGGACCGTGTAGAGGTGTACCTCCAATACGACGGCCCGTCCAAAGAAGCATCCATCCACCACCGCGGGGGAGACCTGACCCGCTTCAAAGACACGGCCATCGCGCGTCTTTCCGAGGCTGGCGTGTTCACCACCCTGACGATGACAGCGACACTGGGCGTCAACGACGGTGAGGTCGGCGCCGTCGTTATGAGGGCTTTGGAAACCCCGTTCGTGGGTGGGGTTGCGCTTCAGCCGGTGTTCGGTTCAGGGCGCGGCCATGGCATCGACCCCACGGACAGGCTCACCCACACAGGCGTCCTCGAACGGCTCGCGGAGCAAACCGGAGGGGTGGTCTCATGGCACGACCTGACGGCACTCCCGTGTTCACATCCGCATTGCGCGTCCGTGGGCTACATGCTGAAGGACGACTCAGGGGTCTGGCGTTCGCTGACCGCCCTCATCGGGCACGATCAGCTGCTCGCCTGGCTGGAACTCAACCCTGACAGCATCGCCAACCGCATCGCCGACAGCGCGATCCCGCTCGAGCTGCGCAACCTCATGAAGTCCTCCCTGCTGGACCTGCTCAGCGAGCAGTCCTCGCTGTCCCACCCGCGGACCATGGATCTTTGGAAGAACATCTGCACCCAGTGCGACCTCGGCATCGGCACGCTCACCACACTGGCTGCCGGCAAGCTTCCAGGGCAGCAACAGCGGCTGCGCAGGCTGCTCGGCGAGCGGATCACCCGCATCATGGTCAAGCCCTTCATGGACATGTCCACCATGATCGAGGAACGGCTCACGCAATGCTGTGTTCATGTGGGCACGAAGAGCGATGCCGGCGACCACCAGTGCGCTCCGTTCTGTGCTGTCCAGGCGTGGCCGGCCCTGGCCAGGCAGCGAATGAGCACAGCAACAGGCCGCGAACTCCTCCCGGTCCGCCAGGTCTGAGTCAGCGATAGGGAGGAATGATGAGTTCCGCTTCTGATGCCCGGCGTATTGCAGCCGGGCCATTGCCGTCGCAGCTGGTGCGCTCCAAACACGCAGGCCGTCACGGACACAGGCCTGACCCTGAAACGGAACCGCAGTCCCCGCCGACCTTCGACCCGCTGCGGCTCTGCATCTTCGCGACCGTTGCCCTGCTCGGCTGGGCAGCCGGTCCGGTGGCACTGGCCGTGTTCGCTGCAGTCGGATTCGCAGGCTATTGGAAAGCGCGACGGAGGGGCCTGACGAGGTCGAAATGCTACCTCCGCGATACTAGGCTGGTCTTGGCCTACCTGGGCATCCTGTTAGCGGCTGGGTTGTGGGGGATATATTCGCTGGCAGCTCAACTGTTCGGCTTTTAAATCGAAAAGTCAGTCGAGTCAGGTTATGGCGAGGTCGGCTAGGAAGAAGGTTCTTCAATCCTGCTCGGCTTGCGGGCGGGCCGGGTGTGCTGGCGGGCGATGCACGTGGGCATTGATGCCCCCAAAATGGGACGTCAAACGCTCCCACCACGCGAGCTGGCCTGATCCCACCGGGCCCGCCCACCGCCACCATCCTCAGGCCCTGACTGAACGGTATTGCATCTGGGCCGCTTCAAAGGCGATGGAGGCAGGATCGGCACTGTCGACGTCGGGCTTCACCGTCGGACGGCCGACGCGCTGTCCCCACGCGGCCAGCTGTTCCGCCGCGGGAATCCGGGCCTCAGCTGCGTCGATTTCCGAGTGTGCAGCGCTACTTCCACTCGAACAGGCGGCCTTCGGACTTGCCGTCGGCCACCTGGTACTCGAACAAGACTGCGATCCCGTTGAGGCTACTCAACTCGTCTGAGGTGGTTTCGTAGAACAATGCACCCCGCCAGGTGAGTTGACCCGGACCGGTGAAGCTACCGACGCCGTTACCGGTGAAGGTCGCAGTCTGCCCGCTTGCGGTGACGACAAAACCGTTTCCGCCGCCGGTGACCGTGCCGCTGGGACGAATCGTGCCGACGTAGGTGACCGTGACGTCAACTTGGGCACCGCAGAGCGTGCCGACCTGATGGTCGGTCACTTCGGTGCGCGGACCGCGACCAATGTCTTCCAGAACCCGCGTGCTGATGGTTTGTCCGTTGAGTTCCCCGATTTGCTCTCCGAGCATCATGATCTCCTTGCCAATTGGATCGGTGCATGGACCGGAACGAATGCCACGTCGACTGGCGTGACGCTCCAATCGTAGGGCGGAGACCGCTCAAGGTCGACGTCTGTCCGGTGCCCGTTTCCGACGGTTCGGATGACTGCGCCCGTGCCCTGTCGGCGACCGACTCGCTCCCCCATCCGCGGCAGCCCGGCATCACACCGCGCCTTCCGCCCAGAGGACCTTTCCTCGATGGCCGCGGCGCTCTCCCGCGGGGCTGTCATTTTCCGAAGTCGTCTGCACGGAACGTCCGAAGGACTTCACCGATGCGCAGGCAGTCGCCGCCGTCGCACGCATCACCCGGGGCAACTTCCGCCTCATCGACAGGCTCTTCACCCAGGTGGAACGCGCGCTCAACCCTCGTCATCGGCATCAGCTAAACCGCCAATCGAACGGTGAAAAAACCGCCATTCTAAACGAACAGTCACACGTACGACGGCGACAGTCGCCCTGGGAGCCCACCCCGGCCGAGTGCCCTCCCGGTGGTAAATCCGCCCTCCGCCGCGTCCGCATATCCCGAACGTCGAGTCCCGAGCCGAATCCCAGCCCCGATTTATATCGCCCCGATATACTTGACCCATGACCAGCGAGATCGCCGAGAAGAGGGTTCGTGCCGGCCTGAGCCAGAAGCGGCTGGCGGAGCTCTCCCATGTCAGCCAGCCAAATCTCTCGGCATATGAATCCGGGAAGCGCGTCCCGCGGCCCGAAACCCTAGACCGGATCTTGAATGTACTGAGGCGCCGGCCATCGGAGATCCTCGCTGAACACCGCGGCGAGGCACTGGCGATCGCCCACAGGTACAAAGCACATAATGTCCGCGTTTTCGGATCGTTGGCGCGAGGCGAGGACACACCTGAATCCGACGTCGACCTTCTGGTTGACCTCGAACCGGGCGCAACACTTTTCGACCTGTCCGGCTTCCGCCTGGACATGATTGACCTGCTCGGTGTGGACGTGGACATCGTCCCGACGGGTTCAGGGGGCCCAATCATGGAGCGCATCCTCGGCGAAGCAGTCCCCCTGTGAGCGGGGACCCCGAAGATGTCCCCGTGGGCGGCCAGTTCGCGCCCCGTGAGCAGAAGGATCCGACTTTCTCCCTCGCAACGGCCCCCAAGGGCAGGGTCCTCCAGCTCATCGGCGACATGGAGGAACGGCTGGGCTGGGCGCAGCAGATCGTGGACGAAGGTGAACTGGCCTTCAATGATCCTGACAATTGGCGGTCACGCGAGGCCATGAAGTCCATCTTCATTGACCTGAACACTGCCGCGGATCGGATCCCCGAGCCAGTGCGTGAGCAGTACCCCGCAATACCTTGGCGCCAGATGCGCGGACTCCGGAATGTGCTCTCACCCGACTACGCGGCCATTCCCAACGACACCGTGTGGCAAACGGCAGCGCGCAGTCTGCCAGAGCTCAGGACCCAGATAGCGCACATGCGTGCCGACGTCGAACGCTGGCCCTAAAGCCCGGCATTCGGCGCGCAGTCCCTCCCCGCCATTTTCGCCACCGGTGGCTTTGAAGGTGCCGGCTTCACTCGGGTTTTAGGCTGCCCATGCCGCGCACTCATGTACCGCCCCCACGCTTGGCCGTAACCTTTTGCGAATTAGCACATAGAAACTTTGCATAATTGACGATTCTGGGTAATCTTCCTGTTTAGGTGAGCCTAACCTTGGCTCCCACGAGCCGAGGTGCACTGCCGCATGACCGCGATCTTTACGAACGGCCTCCGAGAGGCCCACAGAGGGACACTTCCCGTGGCCTCGCCCCTCAACAGTGGCCGACCCAGCCACACTTCGGATACCGGGGCGCCTGCACCCCTCGGCGCCAGCGCAGTCGCCGCCACCTCTTAGGCTTCCCGCAACACCGCAGTTCCCTCCCCAACACCGCTAACTAAGGACTTACGATGCTTCGTGCCACCCTGGCCACCCTGGCCGCCCCGCTTGCCCTCCTTGCACTCACCGGATGCGGCGCCCAAGCCGCCGCCCCGGCCGCCGCAAAGGAGGATGGTTTCACCGTTCCGGCCGGCGTTCAGGAGCAGTACAAAGTGCTCGCCCATGAACTTGCCGCAAAAGGCAAAACAGTCGAGTCCGGGGACTGGACAGTCAACCTGATCACCGAGGCTGCCGAACCCTGGTTCGACGAGCACGGCGCTCATTTCCGTGCGCCGAAGGCCGGCGAGACCCATCACATCGAGATCATCCCAACCGAGACCTCGACCGGCCGGATCGTCCCCAACGTGCCGATAACCCTGGAGGTGGTCGACGCTCAGGACAAGGTCGTGCAAGAGCTGGAGCTGAACTTCTACTACTCGACCTTTTACCACTACGCAAACAACTTCACCGTGCCCGAAGCCGGGACGTACACACTGCGCGCCACCCTCGGCGTCCCGGCATTCAACCGCCACGGCGAGGAGTCCGAAACACCCGCCCTGGCTAAGGGCACGACCGTCGAGTTTGCAGACGTCGAGCTGACCAAAGAGTAACCACCGCTGACCGCGGGAGCGGTTCAACCACTGGCCCAATGATTCAAGCCACGACGTTTCTCCCATACCGGGTATTACCTGGACACGTCGCCGTCAATGTCGATGAACCCCGGTGATGATCAGGGGCAGAGGGCTCCCGGCGACGAGCTCCAGGCGCCACCGACGCCGACGTCGGCCAGGGCGATGTGTCATCGACCGTCCTGGCCGACTCGGAGGGCAAACGAGTTCTCCGTCCTCACCCCGCCGATGCAGAGTCTCAGCTCGGTGCCGGGCCGTAATCCTCCGAAAATTGCTAACTTCCTTCCAAGGATCATGATGACTTCTTTCACGCCCCCTCCGCGCTTCCGGGTGCACCGCCGCATCCCGGGTCCCGCTTCCACCTGCACCACACCGCCCGGACCGACGTACAGCCGCCGCCATACGGCCTTGGCATCACCGGTTATCCCGCGAGGGCAGCATCTATCCGACAGGTCCCCGCAATGACTACCGTGGCACCGGTCCGGCCGGACCCACCACAGACAGAGCCGGCGATCACGCCGGCACCTCTGACGCGCCGCCAAAGAGTACGGCTGGTCCTGCTCGGGATACTGTGCACAGCCGGATGGCTGGCTTCGGTGCTCGTCGGGCATTATGTGGACTGCGGGCCTGAACTCCACCGGGTCGGGCTTGCCGTTCATATCCTGGCTCTCGTGCTGTCCTTTGGCACCATCCTTGTGGTCGACTGGCTGGGCTTTCTGTGGCTGCTCGGCAAGGTGGAGATGCACGCGTCCGGGAAGCTTGAGGCCGCTGCGAAGCCGCTGATCTGGGGCGGACTCGCCCTGCTGCTGATTTCCGGCGCTCTGATTGACCCCGATCTGACCAGCCTGGTTACTGTGGTCAAACTCGCTTCCGTCCTGATACTGATGCTGAACGGCCTCAGCATCGCACCGGCCATGCACCGGTTGCTGGCGCTCCCGCCCCGCACACGCTTCAGCGAGCTAACACGCAGACTGCGTCTTCGGCTCATGATTGCACTCACTGTTTCCCAGACCTGCTGGTGGACCGCCGTGCTCATCGGCCTCCTCAACAGCACGCTGCGTCGCTGGACCGGTGTTTGAGCGGCGCTGGAAGGGAACCGCAGCCCGGCAAGCACATGCGCCTTGGCTGACCACCTTCATTCAGCTGTCGCACTGTAGTTCCGACCTGCCATCCTTCAAGGCGACCCGCTTGCAGCCGCTAGGGCTGGCGGCGGGAGGCGCCTAAGGATCCCAATGCGGCCTTATCTGGCCCCATCAGGAGCCCCAGGATTCCCCCGGGCGTAGCCCCGCTTCGTGGCAAGTGCAGGGTGCGCTGACGGAATACTGCTGATTGATTTTTTTGGGGGCGCCATGCTGAATTACTTCCATGAAACACAAGAGGCGCGAATAGTTTGCCGGCCGCAACCGGGGCACGGGTGGCCGTCCATCCGCTCCAGCACGGGGTTCTCCGCAAGGGAGCGCTCGGTGGCCAGCTGCACCTCTTGGTGTGTCATGGCCAGCATGCCCAGCGCCTTCAGGACCCCCGGCAAAGTCCGCAGCTCAGCCTGAAGCCCTGCCTGCAGCCCCAAGCCCTGGCCGGGCGTCCCCACACTGACCATGACTCAGGCTAGCCTCCGCCAGCCGCGCACCGGAAGGCGCATCGGAAGTAGTAACGCGCGGATAACGGACGCCCGCGTTTACTCAGCTCAGGCTTGCGGCTACCTGCAGCATGGAATTCAGTCGAGACGGAGTTGATCATGGATGCCGTTGAGGACGCGCCCAAATACCTTCGGCGTTCAGATAACAGGCAATCCCCACCCCGGAATAGGAAATTGAGGCCGACGAGCCGGCCTTCCCGTCTGGTTGCAATCTTGCTGGTCCAGTTCGCCATCAGCGTGATGCTGGTCGCGTGCAATCCAGGACCGACGTGCACCGGCAACGAGAGAGAATACAACGGCGAGTGCCTGAGTGGTGTGGCCATCACCTACATCGAATGCACCAAGGGCCGCGGGTTCGACCTGACAACCGAATTGGGCGGCAAACTCGGAGGAACGTTCAAGGTGGTTGCCGACGCATCCGTCGAGGCGGCCTACAAGGTCCAGCAAGAAGAAAACACGGTGGTCGCCCTCCAGATCGTTTCTGACTGTCTGAAGATCGCCGAGACTCAGGCCGATACGGCGGTAGATAAGTCCGCGGCCGAGGAGTCCCGGAACCGCGCCGAACTAATAAAGCAGCAGGTCGAGGAAACGGCGCACATCGAGATCGCCCCGGCTCAGGCCCGGGTCGGCGGGACCGTCCTCGTCAGTGGCCGGAGCTACTACCCGAACGAGACAATCGCCATCCGTCTTCACGCCACACTTATCACCCAGGTGAAAGCGGACGGCGACGGAGCATTCACCACGTCCATCGCCGTGCCGAAAAACGCACCTCCCCCCGGTTTCCCGACCTCTGTTACGGCCACTGGTGAAACTTCGGCGAAGTCGGCCACTGCTCCGTTCGAGGCGCTGCCCTAGAGGGATGCTTCATGCACGGTTTCGTGCGTGAATCCCGGCCAGAACGGGATCGCGGCGGGTGACCTGCGGGTAGTGTGCGTGCGTTCCTGCCCAGTTGCTCCCGAAAAATCGCCGGGAAATGCCGCGGACACGCCGGGCTTTTGCGTGTCCCGGGCGGAGGAGGTGGGGAGGAACGTACGACGGCGGCAGTCGCCGTGGCAGGCCACCCCGGCCGGCGTACGACGACGCCGCTGCCGCCCACTACGCGCTCACCGCTAAAGTGCGGTGAGCGCGTAGGCGTATCAGGCTCTGAGTCAGCGCTGGGCGAGTTGAAGACGTTCGGTTGCGGCGTCGAGGCCTTCGGCGAGCAGGTCGAGAAGGTATTTCCCGTAGCCACTCTTGGCGAGGGGTGCGGCCCGTTCCCGCAGTTCGTCGTCGGTGAGGAATCCCAGGCGCCAAGCGATTTCCTCAGGGCACCCGATGGAGAGACCCTGGCGGTGCTGAACTGTACGGACAAATTCGGACGCATCGTTCAGGTCGTTGAAGGTTCCGGTGTCCAGCCACGCGGTTCCACGGGGCAGGATTTCTACCTGCAGCTTGCCGCGTTCGAGGTAAACGCGGTTGACGTCTGTGATTTCCAGTTCGCCGCGGGGAGAAGGCTTGAGGTCGCGCGCGATCTGGACCACGTCGTTGTCGTAGAAGTACAGGCCCGGTACCGCGTAGTGGCTTTTCGGTTTTGAGGGTTTTTCTTCGAGGGAGACTGCTTTGCCATTGGCATCGAATTCCACCACGCCGTATGCGGACGGGTCCTGAACTCGGTATCCAAACACCGCGCCACCGTCGATATTCTCGAAGCGTCGTAGCTGGGTGCCCAGGCCCTGGCCGTAGAAGATGTTGTCGCCGAGGACCAAAGCAACCGGGCCATCGCCGATGTGCTCGGCCCCCAGGATGAAAGCCTGGGCCAGTCCATCGGGGGACGGCTGCTGGGTGTAGGTGATGTTGACGCCGAACTGGCTGCCGTCGCCCAGGAGCCGTTGGAACTGGTCGGCGTCGTGCGGGGTGGTAATGATGAGGATGTCCCGGATGCCGGCCAGCATCAGTGTGGACAACGGGTAGTAGATCATCGGTTTGTCGTAGACCGGGACCAGCTGCTTGCTGATTCCCAGAGTGATTGGATGAAGACGTGAACCGGTTCCCCCGGCGAGGATTATTCCGCGCATAAGGACATTTTCACGGCCGTTACAAATTCAACCAAATCATGTCGCTGTGGAACGATGAATGTATGCAGAAATTACTGGTTACCGGGGGCGCCGGTTTCATTGGTTCGAATTTCGTCCACTATGTGTTGGAAAACACACTTGATCAAGTGACTGTGCTGGACAATCTGACTTATGCCGGGAATCTAGCATCCCTTAAGGGTCTGGCGGAGGACCGTTTTAGGTTCGTCGAAGGCGACATCACGGACGCCGATGTCGTGGACGGGCTCGTCGCGGAATGCGATGTGGTGGTTCATTACGCGGCGGAGTCACACAATGACAATTCCCTGCATGACCCGCGTCCGTTCCTGGACACGAACATCATCGGTACCTACACGCTGATCGAGGCGGCCCGGAAGCACAACAAGCGTTTCCACCATATCTCCACGGACGAGGTCTACGGCGATCTGGAACTCGATGATCCGGAGCGGTTTACCGAGGACACCCCGTACAACCCGTCCAGCCCGTACTCCTCCACGAAGGCCGGCTCGGACCTGCTGGTCCGTGCGTGGGTGCGGTCCTTCGGGCTGCAGGCCACCATCAGCAACTGCTCGAACAACTATGGCCCGTACCAGCACGTGGAGAAGTTCATCCCGCGCCAGATCACGAACGTGATCGACGGGATCCGGCCCAAGCTGTACGGCAAGGGCGAGAATGTCCGTGACTGGATCCACGCGAACGACCACTCCTCGGCTGTGCTGACCATCATCGAGAAGGGCATCATCGGCGAGACGTACTTGATCGGCGCCGACGGCGAAAAGAACAACAAGGACGTCGTGGAGCTCATCCTGGAGCACATGGGCAAGTCCCCGGACGCCTACGACCACGTCGTGGACCGCCCGGGCCATGACCTGCGGTACGCCATCGACTCCAGCAAGCTCCGCGACGAGCTCGGGTGGGAACCGCGCTTCTCCAACTTTGACGCCGGCATCGAGGACACCATCGCCTGGTACCGCGACAACGAGGACTGGTGGCGGCCACAGAAGGCCCAGACCGAAGCCAAGTACAAGGAACAGGGCCAGTAGAACAATGTCGATCGAGTTCTCCAAGAAGCTGACCGCGCACGAAACCCCGATCCCCGGCGTTGTCTTCTACGACCTTCCGGTCCACGGTGACAACCGGGGCTGGTTCAAGGAAAACTGGCAGCGGGAAAAAATGGTGGCGCTCGGTTTGCCCGATTTCAGGCCGGTGCAGAACAACATCTCGTTCAACGAAATGGCCGGCACCACCCGCGGCATCCACGCCGAGCCGTGGGACAAGTTCATCTCGGTCGCCACCGGGAGAATCTTCGGCGCCTGGGTGGACCTGCGCGAAGGCCCCTCGTTTGGTGCCGTGTTCACCACCGAGCTTGACGCCAGCCAGGCGATCTTCATACCCCGGGGAGTGGGCAATGCCTTCCAGACGTTGGAAGACAACACCGCTTACACGTACTTGGTCAACGACCATTGGTCCGCGGACGCGCAGGGTCAGTACACGTTTCTGAACCTGGCAGATGAGACCGCAGACATCGAATGGCCTATCCCCCTGGACCAGGCCGAACTGTCCGACAAGGACAAGGCCCACCCCCGACTCGCGGACGTCGTGCCGATGCCGGCGCAGAAGATCCTCGTGATCGGTGCCGACGGCCAGCTGGGTAAGGCTCTGCGGGAACTGTACGACCGCGACGCGAGCGTCGAGTTCGCCGGCCGGGCCGGGTTCGACCTATCCAGCGAAGCCTCCTTCGCGGAGCGGAACTGGAAGAACTACTCCACCATCATCAACGCCGCCGCCTACACCGCAGTCGACACCGCTGAAACCGCAGAAGGCCGGGCCGCTGCATGGGCCATCAACGTAACCGCCGTGGCTCGCCTGGCCCGGACCGCCGTCGAGCATGACCTGACCCTGGTGCACGTTTCCTCGGACTACGTCTTTGACGGCGTCCGTGAGAGCCACGATGAGGCTGAACCCTTCACTCCGCTGGGTGTATACGGTCAGACCAAGGCCGCCGGCGATGCCGTCGTGACTGTTGTTCCCCGCCACTACATCGTGCGGACCAGCTGGGTCATTGGCGCCGGCAACAACTTCGTCCGCACCATGGCATCCCTGGCAGGCCGCGGCATCGAACCGTCCGTGGTCAACGACCAGATCGGCCGGATCAGTTTCACCGAGGACATCGCCGCAGGCATCCAGCACCTCCTGGAGTCCGGAGCCGACTACGGCACCTACAACCTCAGCAACGACGGCGAACCGCAGTCCTGGGCGGACATCGCAGCGGACGTGTACGAGCTCTCGGGCCACCCCAGATCTGCTGTCACCGGAGTGAGTACCGCAGAGTATTTCAAAGGCAAGGCCGCTGCGCCCCGGCCGCTGAACAGCATGCTGGACCTGAGCAGGATCAAGGCTGCAGGTTTTTCACCCCGTACGGCGGGGGAAGCACTTAGGGCCTACGTTGCCGTCACGCAGACAGCAAACGCCTGAGAAGAGTTCGCCGAAGTGGTCCTGGACGGCCCCACAAGCTGAACTCCCTCGACGAACAGGCGCTGGCGGACCTATCACAGGCCTATGATGACGCCGCTGCCGCCTTGCGCGGTGAGGTGCGCGTGCTGCTGGTTAGGGCGAGGGGCGCGCCCTCTCCGCAGGCCGGGATATTTCGGGCGTGACGCCGGAACCGGACGACGCCGAGGCGTACCTGTGCGGGTTGGTTCAGCCGCTGCTGAAGAAGATGAGCGGGTTCCCTGCGCCGACGTTTGCCGCGGCGCAGGGTGCTTGCCTGGGCGTAGGCCTGGGCCTGCTGCTGGCCACGACGTCGTGTACGTCGCCGGCGAACGCCAAATTCGGCTCGCCGTTCGCCAGGCTGGGTGCGACGCTGGATTCTTGGGGCCATTGGTACTTCACCGAGCGGCTGGGCATGCACCGGACCCTGGACCTGATCAACACCGCCGAACTGATGTCCGGGACGGAGGCAGTGGCTCAGGGGATGTTCAGCCGTGCCGTGCCGGCCGATGAATTGTTAGCCAATGCCAGGGAAATTGTGGCGAAGGTTGCCGACGGGGCCACGGGCGCCTTCACGGCGAGCAAAGTGCTCGTGGCGCATATCCGAGACCAGCGGCTGGGCCTGTGGGACGCAATGGCAGAGGAAAACGCCGAGCAGGCGCGGCTCTGCAAGACCGCGGACTACGCCGAGGGCTTCCGCGCTTTCCAAGAAAAGCGGTCGCCGGTCTTCAGAGGCCGTTGATTGCTCCTGCCGAAATCCCCTGTGGTCGAGCTTGTCGAGACCGTCGAAATCAAGTCACTCGATTGCGAGTTTTTGCGATTGATTTTGTAAGGTTCACTCATGACTATGGGGAAATCTATTACTAAAGCCGTCATTCCTGCTGCCGGTCTGGGGACTCGCTTCTTGCCCGCCACCAAGGCAATGCCGAAGGAAATGCTGCCGGTCGTCG
This sequence comes from Pseudarthrobacter sp. KH_020_B, assembly GCF_057840185.1. Lineage (NCBI taxonomy): Bacteria > Bacillati > Actinomycetota > Actinomycetes > Micrococcales > Micrococcaceae > Pseudarthrobacter > Pseudarthrobacter sp. KH_020_B. Next base: position 3,705,093 of record NZ_CM174506.1, on the reverse strand, counting down.
ATCGTCCGGCCATCCAGTACGTCGTGGAGGAAGCCGTCAAAGCCGGCCTTGACGACATTTTGATGATCACGGGGCGTAGCAAGCGCGCCCTTGAGGACCACTTCGACCGTGAACCCGGCTTGGAGCGCGCGCTGGAGCTGAAGGGCGATCAGGGTCGCCTGGACCTGGTCCACGAGGCCTCTGATCTTGGTCCTATCCACTACGTCCGTCAGGGCGAAGCCAAGGGTCTGGGGCACGCGGTTCTATGCGCCAGCCAGCACGTAGGCAACGAACCTTTTGCCGTCCTCCTGGGTGACGACCTCATCGATGAGGCCGAGACCCTCCTCACCACTATGATCGACGTGCAGCAGAAGACTGGCGGTTCGGTTATCGCGCTCATCGAGGTGGACCCTTCAGAGATCAGCGCCTACGGCTGCGCGGACATCACCGCCATTGAAGGCGAGGACTACGTCCGCGTCAACACCTTGGTGGAGAAGCCGGCTGCAGACGAAGCGCCGTCCAACCTGGCCGTTATCGGTCGGTACGTGCTGCATCCCTCAGTCTTCGGCGTCCTTGAGAACACGGAGCCGGGCCGCGGCGGCGAGATCCAGCTGACCGATGCCCTCCAGACGTTGGCCGCTGGCGAGGGTGAAGGCTCTGGCGTGTACGGCGTCGTGTTCAAGGGCCGCCGCTATGACACCGGCGACAAGCTGAGCTATCTGAAGGCAGTCATCACCCTGGCTTCCGAGCGAGTGGAGTTCGGCGAGGACTTGAAAACTTGGCTGAAGGCTTTCATCAGCTAACTCCGGGTGCTTCTGTGACGCTCTACAGGCCTGCCTCTGACAACGGGGTGGGCCTGTAGGCGTTTAAGGGCCTCAGCGACCAAAAGAGCGCCAATTACAGCCCCTCCTGTGTTTGTGACAAGATCCAGCGGGCTCGCGAATCGATTGTGAAGAAACAGCAGCTGGCCGAGTTCGATGCAACCCGAGACCACTAACCCCAGAATTCCGATCTGCCACGAGCGTTTTTTTGGATACGCCAGCGCCGCCACTGAGCCGAGCGGAATAAAGAGCACGACGTTGGCGGAGGCTTCGACGAATTGGTAATTGAACCAAGCGGGAATTCCGAGGGCGTGGAGGAATCTCAGGATGTCAGCCAGTTGACCCTGCACTGGTTGATCGACGGGAATGGGCCAAAAGGCAACCAGTGCCAGCGGCACAAGCATGGCTACCAGGAGCGCGCGCCAAAGCCTCGGGTTGTCGGGGAACTTCAAGAGAGACTCAGGTGGTCCGCAGCAGAGCGAGAGTCGCGGTTCCCATCGCGACTACCGCCAGCACTACGAGGAGTATGTAGGGGAGCGCCCGCGGACGCGGGAGCGGGACAGAAGCGTCCCATTGCCACGGTGTTTTGCGCCAATGTCGCCCCATAGATCATAAATACCACACTGCCGGTGGTTGAGCCTTTAGGCTCGGTGGTTAGGCGGCCTGTCTCGTTCGGTGGTTGAGCCCGTCGAAACCTTAAATGCAGCAGGTGGGCGGTGCTCCGGTTTCCCGGACCACCACCCACCCTCTTTGGTGCTTGGAAGGTGCAGCGGTTAGGCAGCAACCTCGTTCTTGGCGCGGCGGCGAACTACAACCACAGATGCTGCACCGGCGGCCAGCGCGCCAGCGCCAACCAGGGTCCAGAGGATGAGGCCCGAGTCAGCACCGGTGTTGGCAAGGCCGGCTCCTGTGTTAGCGAGGGGAGCGCCGCCGGTGTTTGCCAGGGGAGCCGCCACCGTGACTGTGACTGGGCCGATGGTGATGCCAGACGTGTTACCCGTTGCGGTGACGGAGTAGGTCCCGACCCCACTGAACGAGACCGGGAATTCAACGCGGCCCTGAGAGTCAGCGCTGGTACCAAAAGTCGTGGGTGCCTGAAAGACTGGAATCTTGGCTGCTACCGCTGTGCCGCCCGTGATGGTGACACCGCCAGCCGCCGGAGGGTTGCCGGGTGTCACGGCGATCGTGAGTGATTCGCCGGCGAGGAAACCCTGGCCGCGGAAGACGAACCGCTCGCCTGGGCCAACTGTTCCATCAAAGACGTTGGCCTGGGGCGGAAGTGGCGGGTAATTGGCGGCGATGGCCGGCGCGGTGCCGACCATTGCAAGTGATCCTGCAAGTGCGAGTGCTGCGAGCGTTTTTTTCATTGTTGTCCCCCCGGAGACGTTAAGTTTTGGTGTACCCGAATTGAGGAGGTTCCTCTCCGCACGAGACCTGTGCGAAAATCCCGGATATATATCCCACAACGACGTTACCATCCACTTCCTGTGGCTAGCAATCTCAATCCAATTGGTTTACATAGTGTTAACGCACTGTCTATAACTACTGCCCGCATGAACGAATCTCTGTGGGCAGGATCACATCTTTGACAGCTTGGACAGAGGGCGTGACAACTAAGTTAGGTTCGGTGTGCTGAACGATTTTCCCGAAAGTAAAGTCAACCGTCTTGCTCTCCCCGGGGGCCAGCCGAACGGCGAGTACACCCACGGGCCGGTTGCTGTGCAGATAGGGAGCAAAGCCGGTCCTCTGGTCGTCGACTTTGGCGGTCTCTACGTTTGCTTGGACGGGACCGTACGCCACTATGTTGGTTTGAACTGATCCGGCGGGCACGCCAAAAACGCCACCGCCGGTGACATAGGCCGGGAGCGACGTTGCTGCGTCGGCAGGTGCAGTATTTGTGCTCGTAATGCGAACAGTGGTTTGCTCGTACCCGTCTTGCGTGCATTCCTTCACCAGCTGAACTGTTCGCTTGACGTGGTAATCCATCTTGGCCCCCGTGCCGTCGTTGAAGTAAACGCCGAACTGAGCAGGGGCTATGCTCGGCCCAGTAACGGATCCGCTCAAAGCGTACTTTGCTATGACAGACTGTTCCGCCGGCAGTCCGGACCAGACGAGAACACGACCTTCGTCAGTACCGCGTGTCAACCCTGCGATCAGACCTTCGGTGTCCCCCTTTCCATGCGACAAGGCCGCAAAAATTTCCTGGGCAACGGCTGCGAAGTAGACGTCTTGCAGAGCGGGCTGCTCGATCTTTGCGTATACGTCAGAGAGCAAGGTCTGGACGACGTTCTTACCGGTCAGCTCTGTGGGCAAGCCCACGGATGCGAGTGCCACTAGCTCGGGCTGCGTCAAATTCACTGGGCCGGTGGCATCCAGAATGTAGCCCAATGCCACCGGGTCGATGGAGATCACGCCGTCAACGCGCTGTCCGGTTTTTTTCTCCCACATGGCCTGAGCGGTGCTGGCTGCTGTTGGAAAGTCGGGCGTCAGGTTCACGTCCTGCATGAACTTGCCCAGACGCGTGGAGTAGATCAGTTGTTGCTCTGGGTCCACAGGCACTATGGGGTTCACTACACCGATATCACTCGCGCTGCTTTGTGATCCGAGGGTTAGGCCACCCTTATCGAGGCTTAAAACGGCAAGCGCTCCGGGTATGCCTCCTGAGGCCCGAGTCTCGGCATTGTTTTGGATCATTAGAAGATATGTGCGCGGAGCAGTAGCTCCCATCATGCCGGGTACGATCCCGGCGGCATCGGCCGACGCGTCTAACGCGCCTGACACCGCCCACAGTTGCTCCCGAGCACTTGTCAAAGGCGCGGCAACCTGCGGCAGTAGGTCGCTAGTTTCTATCGCGTCCAGTCGTTCAGCCGACGCTCGTACGGCATGTGCCGCAGACGAGACACTCGGCGAGGCATTCAGAACCGGTTCTAAATCGGTCCCGCTGCTGCTAGGAATAAGGCTGTCCCAATTCAGCGAGCTGAATACCTTGACGAGAGGAGAAACTCCAAGTGTTGCGACGTCGTCAGCAGAGCGTGCGACCTCTGCGACCGCACTGAAATTTGCCCCCAGCCACGGAATCTCTGACGCCAAAGTCCAAAGTGGATCTACCACGGCATCGCGCGCTGCTGTAGTGTGCGAACGCAACTGACCGACGGTGACTTCAGCCGCTTCTGCCTCATCTCCCGTGATGTTGTCTTTGAGGACCGGTATCAGTTGCGTCGCAGCCTTGAGCTCGTTCGTGACAACGCTTGCCTTTGCGCCTAGCCAAATTGCGGAGGCAACAAACAGGATTGCGACTGCCGCCAGACATACTGCCACGGTTACCAGACGACGATTCTTCCTACGGCCCTTCGGGCTGAGTGTGGAGCGCGGATCGCCGGTCAAATTGCCGTTCTCGTGGTTGGTGTCTGGCACAGCGTGGGTTGGCGCCATAGTCAGGGCCGTCCCATGCCGCGGTACGTCCAGCCAGCTGCACGCCATTTGGCGGCATCGAGTACATTACGGCCATCGAGAATACGGAGCGACGAAACTCGGGAACCCACTTCATATGGGTCCAGGCTCCGGTACTGCTGCCATTCCGTAAGTAGCAGCAAGACATCGGCCTTGCCAATTGCATTTTCTAGATCGGCCTCATAGTGAAGTTCCGGGAATCGCTTCGAAGCGTTGGGAAGGGCCTCGGGGTCGGTCACTGTGACTACGGCACCCTGAAGCTGGAGTTGAGCGGCAATGCTCAGAGCAGGGGAATCCCGTACGTCATCACTTTCTGGCTTAAAAGCTGCACCCAGAACTGTGATTCGTTTGCCGAGTAAAGTTCCGCCACAGATTTCGCGTGTCAGTTCCACTACCCGTGAACGTCGACGCATATTGATGGCGTCGACCTCCCGCAAGAACGTGAGGGCTTGGTCTGCGCCAAGCTCACCGGCTCGCGCCATGAAGGCACGTATGTCTTTGGGGAGGCACCCGCCACCGAAGCCGATGCCTGCATTCAGGAACTTGCGTCCGATTCTGTCGTCCATGCCGATAGCGTCGGCAAGGCTGGTCACATCGGCGCCAGCGGCTTCGCATACTTCTGCCATCGCATTGATGAAGGAGATTTTTGTAGCCAAAAACGAATTCGCAGCAGCTTTCACCAGCTCGGCGGTTGGGTGGTCCGTAACTAGGCGAGGCGTCCCCCCAGCCAGCGAACCAGCGTAAACTTCGTCCAGCACGGCAACTGCCGGGTGGTCCTCGGACCCGTCGGCGACTCCGTAAACCAATCGGTCTGGGCTTAGTGTGTCAGACACTGCGTGACCCTCGCGAAGGAACTCTGGATTCCAAACCAAATGGGCCGTGGCTTCCTGTGCTTGGACCAGGCCAGCCAATCGTTGTGCCGTTCCGACGGGAACTGTGGACTTGCCGACGACAATGTTTCCTGACGAGATGTGTGGCAATAGCGCCAGTGTCGCGGCGTCCACGTATGTCATGTCAGCCCCATTTTCGCCCTTCTTCTGGGGTGTGCCCACACAAATAAAATGAACGTCGCTTCCCGCGGCAGCGGCCATATCCGTTGTAAACGTCAACCGGCCTGTCGCTTGGACTTCGCGAAGAAGTCCCTCCAGACCAGGCTCGTAAAAAGGGGCCGTGGCATCGGAAAGTTCAGCAATCTTACGTGTATCCACGTCTATGCCGACCACTTCGTGGCCTAGTTTAGCCATGCAGGCTGCATGGACTGCTCCGAGATAGCCGCAGCCGATAACTGAAATACGCATTTGTTCTAGTTCCTTCCCCAAGAGGGCGGTCGTCCGACTTTGAAAGTATTTAGTAGGCGCCCGTGCTGTGAAACACGGCGCGGACTGTCCGAAGAATGATTACCAGGTCCCCTGCCAACGACCAGTTCTCCACGTAGTAGAGGTCCAAGCGGACCGAATCTTGCCATGACAGGTTGGAGCGTCCGCTGACCTGCCAAAGGCCGGTCAGCCCGGGTTTGACCAACAACCGCCTCCGAACGTCATGCTCATACGCCTCAACTTCGCGGGGCAAAGGAGGACGGGGACCAACGAGGCTCATCGAACCGGCAAAGATGTTAAAGAGCTGCGGCAGTTCGTCCAAGCTGTACTTACGCAGGAACCCGCCCACGCGCGTGACCCGGGGGTCATTCCTGATCTTGAATAGAACACCGTTGCCCTCGTTGCGATGGGCGAGTTCGGCGAGACGCTGTTCGGCGTCTACGACCATCGACCGGAACTTAAGCATTCCAAAATGGGAGCCTTCGATACCCACTCGCTCCTGCCTAAAAAGAACAGGCCCTCGGCTGTCAAGCTTCACTAACATGGCTAGAAGGCCCATCAGCGGCGCTGCGAATATGATCAGGACGCCGGAAACGACGACGTCAAATAACCGCTTGGCGACACGCTGTCCACCCTCCAATGTCGGCGTAGTCACGTGGATCAGCGGCAGCCCGGCGACTTGCTGGGTGTGAATTCGTGGGCCAGCAATGTCGGTCAGAGCAGGGGCCATGATAAGTCCCACGTTTCGAGCCGCTAACTCCCAACCGAGGTGTCGGAGGGTCTGAGGATGCAACTGCACCCCGGCGGACACGGCCACGGCATCGGCATTGCTGCGATCAATGGCTTCAATTATTGAATGCACATCCGGGTCATGCCCGAGAACAGGCAGGCCAGACACTGACTCCAGCTTGGTTGCCTCCGACGTGCCAGGAGTGTAGGCGGCGATTGGCAAGTAACCAGCGTGCCTTGCACTCGTCAGAGTCGTCGCGAGATGCGCGACTGCGCTGGGGCCTCCAAGGAGTAACAGTCGCGACATGCTGCCTCCGACCTGCCGATTGACGCTCAAATGCTGGCGCAGAAGCCACCTAGCGAGAATAAGCCCGAGCAAACCTGCTGGCAGAGCGATGCCAACATACCCGCGTGCTGTGTCTATCCGGAGCACGAAGGAAACGATGGCTACAAGGCCAAAGAGCCACAAGGACGCAGCAGCAACCCTTTTGTATTCGTCAGCGCCGGAGCCCAAGATACGACTCTGTCGTGAATTCCAAGCCCCCAGCATGAGCCACCATGCCAGAACTAGGACGACCGACAGCCAGACATATGTTATTTCTTGGCCCTGCACCACAAAGTTAGGCTCCAGCCCAAACCTCACGAGGTAGGCGCCAGCAATCGCCCAAACTATAACGAACGCGTCAACAACTCGCAGTCTGCGGGATGCCCGCACGCGCCAATCCGGCATCGTCCCCAATTAGTTTCCCCATTTTGTAGTCATTTATGAATCACCGCGCGGGTTCCACCGTTAGGATACAGCCGGCCGCGAGACGGTCCGCAATATTTCGGAGCCTCTGCCCTCGAATTTGGCGCTGCCGAGTTCCTCGTACCCGGCTTCTGGGTTGGACCACCGCTAGCCAGATTCGCTCGTTGCAGTGTTCTTCATTGTCCCGGCCGCTGTCGACAAGGTGGAATTGCCCGCCATCCTCATGGCAATCTCGATCAGCAGATATGACCCATGATGTTTGGGTCTAGGAAATGGGCGGGGTCTTTAAGGGAGTTGTTGTGCGACTCAGCCGCTTAGGCGACTCCTCGTCGATGTATGCGACGGTCCCGCCCCTAGCGTGGCATCGGCAAATCTACGAAAACGGGCTTGAAACCCTCCTCCGTGTGGCCGCTCTGTGATGTCGAGCTGTTTGCATGCCTCGGAAACAGCTGCAAACACCAATTTTGGTTGGCATCCGCGACATATTGGCCTTCACACGCCGACGATGCCGAACGGATCAGCCTTGACTGTACAGGCTTTCTGTTTCGAGCCGCCCTGACTCACGCAAAGCATCGTCGCCGGAGGGTTTAGCGCAGGCTTTGACGTAAGGACGGAGCAGATCAGTTCGGCGCCCATGCGATGAGCGCCTGAGTTATGTGACGAGCGTGTGCGTCAGGCGAAATCGAATGGCGCCAAGGATTTTGTTTGTGACGATGATCTGCGACAACGGGCTGGGTCGTTAGCCAGTGTTTTTGGGGCTGTGTTAGGGTGGGCCCGCTGGCGTGCCCGATGGAGTGACCCGCAGGTGCACTTCGAACTACACGAAGTGTCATCCTGGTGAGGAGCCGGCCCGCCCGATTCCCATTCAGTGTTCGCGCTGTCGAGAATCGCAGCGAATGGAGAAAATCAAGAACTTTATTTGCAACTGCTTTTGCAGATGGTCGAATAACAATCCGGAAGCGTGGGAACTATGAAACCTGATAAACGGGCAGGCACTTCAAAGTCAGTTGCTATTATTGGAACGCGCGGCTACCCGAGTTACTACGGCGGGTTTGAGACCGCAGTACGTAAATTGGCGCCCTATTTGGCTGATTCCGGCTGGACGACGACAGTTTACGGCCGCCCAGGTTCGACTCGCGAAGATGACCCAGATGCGGACGCTCGAATCAACTGTGTCACAACTCGAGGCGTCGAAACTAAGTCTCTCAGCACTCTTTCATATGGTCTTACCGCTGTACTTCACGCGTTGGTGCACAAACCGGACGTAGCGATTGTCATGAACGTTGCCAATGGATTCTGGTTACCATTATTGCGATTACGGGGTATTCCATCAATAGTAAATGTTGATGGCATAGAATGGAAGCGCGCCAAATGGGGGAGGGCTGCCAAAGGCGTTTTTAAGCTTGGTGCAAAGTTTACGGCTTGGTTTGCCAATGAGCTTATTTCGGACTCTCTTGAAATTCGAAGGATATGGAAAGCTGATTTCAAGCGAGACTCCGTCTTCATCCCTTACGGTGGCGATGTGCCGGGGACTCTCCCGATCGTGGATGGTCTGAGTCGCCGTGGTTACGTTCTGGTCGTGGCAAGATTTGTTCCAGAAAACACCATAAGTGAATTTTTTGAAGCCATTCCTGACATAGCTGCCGTTCATCCCGTGGTTATTGTTGGTTCTTCCGGGTATGGCGGAATGTTCGACGATGCCGCGGCCGATCTCGCCGGTAGGTACTCGAACGTGACATGGATGGGGCATGTTAATGACGACGAGAAGTTGCTATCACTGTGGCAGCACTGCGGAGTCTATTTCCATGGACATAGCGTCGGCGGCACTAACCCTGCCTTAGTCCAGGCAATGGCGTGCGGAGCCCCTGTAGTGGCTCGAGATACTGTCTATAACCGCGAAGTCCTAGGGGATCTGGGTATTTTTGTCGAGCCCGACTCTCTCAGCATTGGTGCGGCTGTCAGCGGGGCAATGACGGATTTGAACCAAAATGACATCTCAGCGGACTTGGTACAGCGGGCCCGAACTGAGTATTCATGGGCAGATGTTTGCGGTCGATATGAAGCGGTAGCTCTGCGTTGGATTAGGGGACACTCGCGGGAACGGATGGAAGTCTAGGGCGCGAGTGATCCGTCTGACAACCAAAGCGAAACGGTCCTTGGCCGACTGCGCGGGCATCACTGAGAAAGCTGGGGGAGCTGAACATTGGATATGCAGGAAAATGTTCACAGCACGCAGGGCAAATGCGTTGCTTTCGTGACTTCTACGGATCCAGGCGCGGGCAGAAAAAGTTTGACGTCCCCGCGGATGTTTCCGATGCATAAATCGACCATGCTGATCTTTGTATGGGGCGCGGAATCAAGTTCCGTGGATGAGTTGGCTCAGAGGACGTCTTTTGCTGAGAGCATTTCCGACAGCAGCCCGGTATTGAAGAACGAATTCATACCAGACAACGACGCCGCAAGTACTGCCTCCACCATTGCAGGCACATCAGTCAGCACAAAGAGTGGTGTTGATGAACTCGAAAATCCACTCTTGGCCTCTGAGCCGCCAGCGATAGATGGCGCAGCGGGAATTGACGCTGTTCTGATAGGCGAAGAACACCTAGACGATGAGTCGCCGGCCAAGAGTAACGAACCTTTCAACCGTACCCTAGGCGCTTGCGCGATAGTGCCTGTCTTCGAACAACAATCGCTTCACGTCCGTAATACGTCGATGGTTGTAGTCTGTTGGCTTAAGGTAAATGCAAATATAGAACTGAAGTCTGCCGGAATCGACTCCTTGCCTCGTCGTGAAAGCCATCGACGCGAAGCGTTATGTCACTCAGCAAGCCTGCAAATTATCGCACATCTCCGTGAGGAATCGCGCTTCCGTGCGAATTTTCAGTTGCTTCGGCGAAGGGCAATATGTGAAAACAGACAGAGGGCCAAAAGTTTTGAAAAGAAATTACAACCATCTTTCGCACGAAGTGGTCACGTCGCATGAGTAATTCATCCCCACTCGTTTACGGCGGGGTTCTGGCTTTCGCCCGCGGACTGCCGATATTGGCGCTACTCCTTGCGAGCCTCAGGCTAGAAAATGACCAATTTGGACAAGTGGCTGTGGTTGTAACGGCTGCAGCTACGGCGGCGCTTTTTGCTGACTCCGGCACTGACAGTGCTGCAACCTGGCTATTGTCCCGGACGCGCACCAAGGGTCGGGCCCCTGTTATTTCTGCTCTGACCTACTACAGAGGGTTAGTGGCTGGCGGCGCCACGGCCATTTTGGTTGGGACTCAGATTCAAGTGATCGATAGTGACGACCACTGGAACGCGATCATAGTAATTTTGTGTTGCTTGGGGAATGTGCTTAGCGCAAGGAACAGCAGCAATCGAATCATATTAAGAATCGATGCCACTGGCGAAAAACGGTCCATTCTGCTGGAGAAGGCTGGCATCGGAGTTCTGTTCATGGTTTTTACTTGGATGGTTCCAGCTGACACTCAGTGGATTCTCATGGGCTATGGCATTGCGACTGTTGTCGGGGGACTTGTAGCTAGCCGGCCCCCGAGCCTCGCGGAGTGGTCCACGTCGTGGTCGGATGTCCGTCGACTGGCAACGGCGACATTCCCATTTGTAGCTACGACAATCTGTAGTGCTGTAATTTGGCGCCTCCCGACGTTTGTCCTGGGACAGACCGGACAGTTGGCAGAAGCCGGATATTTGGCGCTTGCCTCGTACCCCGTTATTCTCTTGACATCGATTCCGGTTCTTAGCGCTCCTCTATTGCTGGTCAATGGCGGTGCACATAGCTTAAACCCATTGTCTACGGTTCGAAAAGGAGCCGTTGCTGGCTTTTTTTGCGCCTGCATGGTCGCTGGAGCAGCCCTCATTGCCACGGTTCTTCCCCTGGATAGCTTGATCGCCAGCAACGTACTTTCAACTATTCTTGTTTTGTCTGCCTCCATGATTCCCCTCTGGATAAATCCCCTGATGGTGGCAACGCTGAGGGTAAGAAAGGGACTTTGGGTACCCATAACGGCCAACATAGCCGGTGCAGTCGTGGGGGTCCTGGTTTTGGCGCCGTTTATCAATACGTGGCACGCTGAAGGGGCCGCAACCGCCATTGTCTTGGCAGAGACTGTAATACTCGGTCTGCTTCTATTCATTCTATTTTTTCGCAAGGACATGTCTCGTCATGTCAATTAGATTTGATAGGCAGTCCCTTTTTCGCCAGATGCTGCCTTCAAGCGTCAACTTGGAGACGCTCGGAGGGAAGAGATGCGGCTGCTTCGATCCTGTTCAAACTGTCGAATGTACGTCGATCGTCATTTCGCCTCTGTGTTGGCGCGACAAATGCGCTCCAGCACATGAAAGAGTGGATTCCCCGGTCCGTCGCGTAATCAGATCCATCCATGGCTACATGACGGCTAACCTTCGCCATCGCAGGTGGGGTTGGAGCCCTCCAACATATTCCGACTGGCTGGCGCGGAATCAGTCTGTGTTTCAGTCTTGGCAGTTCCACAGAGGGGAAAGTTTCGCATGATTAGTCAAGTTGCTTGGGCGGTACCCCCGGGGGGGAAGACAAATACGAGGCCGGTCTTGTTGACCCGTGAGCTCGTTAAGCTCGGCGTCGTTAGTGAATCCTACGAGACGCTATTCCACGGGCGTCAGGGATCAGTATCCGGACACACAAATTCTGGTAAATGGTGGCCGGGAGGTCGACTCCACGGGACCGGAAGTGCGCGGGCAGTGCTTTCACCTGTCTTTTTTTCCTTGAGGGAGCGAAGCTCAAAATGGATTGATTTCTACGATGATTGGTCAATCGCGCCGGACATCAATTTATGGCACCGAACTATCAGTGCTTTGTCTTATAGGGCAGTGGCCACGGGACGTAGTGCAGCATCCGGAGTGACGTGTAATAGCCCTTATATGGCTGCAAAACTTGGCCTGCCGTCCACGGCAATAGTTCCTAATGGTGTTGCTCCCGAGGTTGCTGCACTAAAGACCGCAGACGATTCAACGCGTCGGCTTGTCCTTTTAGGTCACTTTTTCTCGGGACGGACAGATTTTGATCTCATCGAAAGAATTTGTTCACTCGAATATTTCGATGAAGTGGTTATTGGTGCACCCGGATCCGATCCGACGATGCTAGCACTGTTGGGGCGTCTCAGGCACCGTTTGGGTTCAGCATTGCAAGTCCATGAGTGGCTGTCGGTTGACGATTTAGCCGCTTTGTCCGGACGGCAAACCGCAGCGGTCGTGCCCCACGTGGTGAGTGACTATACGCTGAGCCAGGATTTGATGAAGGTATATACTCTCTCGGCGTTGGGTATTAGAGTCATTTGCCCGCGATTGCTCTGGCCACACACGTTGCGGAAGGACTTCGCGTACCTTCTTGACTACGGCGTAAGACTGGAGGATACGCTCGCAGAGTGGCTTGAAGGTCCTGGTCCCACCGAGGTCTGGCGTCAACGCATCGGAATCGAACACTCGTGGCAGACCCGCGCACGACAAGTTGCCGGATTGATTGGTGAAGTTTCATGCTGAGCGTGACGATAGTACTCTTTCGGCCCAAATCAGATGATTTCAGCAGAACTGTTGAGTCACTTGTCGAAAACGCGAAGGATATCGCCTCGGTTCACATCTTGGTTTCCGGTACCCGAAATGAATTCTCGTCCATCGTGACTTTGACGGAGGAATTGAGAACAGCCACGAAATGCTTCATTCATCACAGATTCGATAATCTTGGGTTTGCATCTGGGCACAACTTTCTGTTGGAAGAATCATTCCGTTTGGGCGCACACGCGGTACTAGTTTTGAACCCTGATGTTGTGCTGCAGCCGGAATCAATGAAGAGACTTGGGGCCAAAGCTAAAGAGCAACAGCAACCAATCTTGTTGGGACCCACGCTCAGTCGAGCAACAGATGGAGGAGATTCCACTCAGACTTTTGACAGCGCTGGAATCGAATGGACGAAGTCGGGGCGCCATTTCGACAAGTTTCAGGGTGACCGCTGGATGATCCACGATGGCCAGCAGAATGTTGTTAGTGGCGTCACTGGCGCTTGTTTGGTAGTTGATAGGAAATCATTCGACCAGATTCGAAGTCAGTCCGGCCACTTTTTCGACGATTTGTTCCTTGCTTACCGAGAGGACGCGGAGCTTGGCATCCGGGCCAACAAGTTGGGGATTCCGTCGGCGGTCTTCGATATGGAAGGATTCTCCCACGTGAGGAGCGTCAGGGGCTACGAGCGTGGAAACAGGCTCGCGGATCTGCTGGGCGTCCGCAATCGATTCCTCTTGGCGTGGTCATTGGGCAAGCTGCGTCCAGGAAACCCGCTCGTCGCGAGGGCCCGCGACGGACTTGTGATCTTAGCATCGTTGCTGATCGAACGTAGCAGTCTCCCGGGGCTTAGGGATGCTTTCGCGATCCGGCGATATGCAAGTTATCGCGGTCGCAACTGGCGCCGGTCCGCTGCCAGGAAGGCAAGATAATGGAGAAACTTGGTGCATTGGCTGTTGAGGTAAAGCCAACTTCGGGGCGAATCGACTCGTGGGATTTCTTGAGGGGTGTTGCCGTAGGGTTCGTTCTCCTGCGGCATGCGTGGCCGGATGTGTTTGCTGGTGCAGGCGTTACGGGAGTGACGATGTTCTTTGGTCTATCAGGGTTCTTGATAACCGACATTATCCAGTCCGAGATCCGCAAGACCGGGAGGCTGTCGTATAGACGGTTCTACCTCAACCGCGGGTTCCGGCTACTCCCGGCCCTGCTTGTAGTCCTGCTGGTGTATGTCACCGTGGAACTCACAACGGAGCGGATGGGAGACACGAACCCGATTCTAAGCTTCGTGGTGGGCCTGGGATATGTGGCAAACGTTCCGGGCATACACCTTGGGCCCGGCCTTGGGCACATGTGGACTCTGGCGGTCGAGGAGCAGTTCTATCTTCTGTGGCCTCTGCTACTAATTTTTGCCCTGCGCAAGTCTAAGGTAGGCCTAATGGTTGCATCCGTGCTGGTCGGCTGCATGTTCCTGACTATGGCTGCGTTACTTGTGGTTCCCTCGACCGCGACAGTGTACACATTGCCGACATCATGGGTGCCTGCCCTCATCATCGGAGCTGCCTCCCGTCTGTACTTGGAACGGGTTCGCCGTCTCGCCAATTGGCGTTGGCTTCAGATCATCGCGGCGGCAGTCCTTGTCGGATTCTGCTTCGTCCCCCAAGCGAAGGATCTGCCACTGACATACTTGCTCTTCGGGCCGATCATTGCAGCATGTGTAGCAACTTTGGTAGTGGCGGGCATCTCCTATCCACGAGTTCCGCGGATTCTCATGCCTTTAACGCTCCTGGGGCGTATCTCGTATGGCACATATCTTTGGAACTTCGTTGTCGTATGCTGGCTGCGAGGCAGCGTTGATGGGGAGGGCTACGCACTTGAGGGTATAGTGCTAACTTTGGCTGCGGCAGTTGCATCGTGGTTCCTCGTTGAACAGCCTTCACAGAAGCTTAAGAGAGCGATAATCCGCCGTAGTCAACGGGACTCCAAGAGAGAGTTGAATCCGGCATGACGAGACTAACTGCAACGAACCCAGCGCCCACGCAGAAGTCGGGGGGATGGTCCATAGCAGTTATTCTCATGATGTTGCTTATTGTTATTGCGGTTCCTATGGCGACAATTTTGATGCCGCACCCGGGACCGTTGATCCAAATATTGGTCGGGGTATTTCTCGTTGTTCTCTGGTGGGGCGCTGATTCCAACGCCACGGTCATTCCAACGATTCTCAGGCCAGCTCCTATCGTATTCGGATCGTTGACAATCGCTTCGGTTTCCGCAGGGGCTCTGGGCGCCGATCAATACGAAGAGTACTTCGTCTTGTGGCTTCTCCAAGCGCTGGGCATGGCGGCGGGTTTCCTCCTTGCCGCGAACCTGACTCGCTCTTCCGCGAAGGCACCCAGACCCTTGTCCGTCAATCGCTACTGGTTCTCGTCGAAGGTTTTTTTCATCCTGTTTCTCCTTGCGGCGCTTGCATATTTCGCGACGCAGGGAGTCCCCGCTTTGCAGTCAGACCTTGAGCAAGCTCGCGTGGACGCGGCCGAAGGTGGGTCTGGGTTCATCCGAATGTTCGCCTTCCTCCTGCCTACGGCGACGGCCGCAGCTGTAGCAATCAAGGGGTGGAGTAAGACGTGGCTGCTCGTGGCAATAGCGCTGGTCATCATGCTCGGTTACGGCAACCGCGTCCCGTTTATATATTTTGTGTTCCCACTCGCAGTCATGGTCGCTGTGACGACAAGGAAACTCGGATCCGGCAGGATTATTGTCATCGCGGCATCTCTCCTGGGACTCATGGGTGCGCTCGCCGCGTGGCGTGTTTACAACACCGAAGATATGGCAAGTTCCTATCAGTACCGCGATGCCGTCGCAAGCGGTGACAGTCTAGCTATCGCTTGGTCCGCGATTCTGCACTATACGCAGGTCGTTCCCGAGAATGCGATGCTGGTTAAGAATGTTATTGATTCTGGAGCTATCCCATTGCAGTTCGGTAGCTCGTACTTCACGTTGTTCGCATCAGTTCTCCCGGGCAAACAGGTCTCTCCAGACATGATGCTGAAAGAGCTTAACGGCGTCCAGTTCCTCGGGGGCGGGATTCCTCCGACCCTCGCGGGTGAGGGTTATATGAATTTCGGTTACTTTGGCGTTTTCCTGAACGCCATGATCGCAATGCTTCTCCTTCGTTACTGGGCATCGGTAGTTATTCGCACGAGTGAGATTCGGAGCGCAAGCCAGACGCGAGTAGTCGGCCTTGTCTACGGATATGCGCTGACGTGGGTTTGCTTGGCGCAGATTTCAGGCTTCGCGGGTTCCGCGACCGTATCACTCGCGGGTTTCCTGCTGCTCTTAGCCATAAGATGGCTCAGCGGGGATAGAGAGCCACTACCACCTAGGTTTTCAGCTCCCAAAGCTGTCGAGACGATTGAAAACACTTCGATAATAAGAGGCGGCTAGGGTTAGGCTCGGATCCGGTTCAGTGCAAACTGGCCATGAAATCGCCATTTCGCTGTCCTCTCGATTGCGACTGGAACTCCACCGCCGCCGGCGTTGGCGGAATGCGGTAGCCAGGGGCCTCCACGGGGAAGGTCGGACCCTTGCGGGCCAGCTTGATCGTCAGGTCTCGCCGCAATGGGCGTCGATCTCGTTGCCATCTAAGAAGTCGCCGGCCATACCGTAGGCCACGACGGAAGCAATGGCAGGGCCATGTGGAGGTCGCCTTCACCGGAGAGGCATTGACGTGGCTTGGACCATCGGGCGGCATCGCTAGGGCGTCTTCCGGTGAAGCCGCTAGCACATCGGTGTCGAGCGTTGCGTCGTCACTGGTGTCTACGTGATGCCCGGGATGTGCTTGGCTATGTCGGGGCCACATCGCGAGGAGTCGTGGAAGTTGGCGGCAGACATCCTTGGTGTTTGAGGATATGGACACGCGCCGTGATGCGCTGGGAGAGTCCTAACCCAAACAGGATGGCTGCAGGTCGCGGTCGTCCAGACACTGACGTGGCAACGTGAGCCATTCAAGCTACGCACTGTACGGCGGGTCAAGTCCCGAGCCATACAAGTCACTGTTGTCCGGGGACTGCATATCCTACCCCTTCAGGTGGCGTTGAATCGCACCACGTGCAAGGCGGCGTCGCGCATGAGTCTATTCCTCCAGACAGGTAGAATTAGCAAGACCGCACGAATATTGCCGTTCCGGGGCAGGCTGTTTCGCGGCTCCGGGAATTTCATCACAGGGGGACCCCGGTTTGGACATACGCGATTACCTGCGCATTCTCCGTCGCAACTGGATTTTGATTGTCGCAGCGGCTTTGACAGGCCTGCTGCTAGCAGGGGGCTCGTCCATGCTGACCAAGCCGATCTACACTGCAGACACACAGCTCTTTGTCGCAATTCAAAGCTCGGGTTCCGTGCAGGAGCTTCAGCAAGGAAATACTTTTAGCCAGGCCCGAGTCCTGTCGTATGTGAAGACCGTGGATTCGCCGGTCGTGCTGCAGCCCGTAATTGACGCCCTAGGGCTGGACATGACAGCGGAACAACTGGCAACGAACGTTGTTGCAACCTCGGAACCGCAAACTGTGCTTATTAACATTTCCGTCGTGAACACTTCGCCTGTGCAGGCAGCAGCCATTGCGCAAGAAGTAGCTGGAAGCCTGATAGAAGCCGTTGACACCTTGGAGAAGCCGAAGAACGGAGGCACTTCGCCCGTTAGTCTCTCCGTCATCAAACCGGCCGTCGCACCGACGACTCCATCGGCACCTAATACGCGGATGAACATGCTTCTAGGTCTGATAATTGGCATCGCAGCCGGAGTCGGCGTAAGCGTGCTCAGGACAGCCCTCGACAATAGAATTCGGGGCGAAGCTGATCTCCGTCACATAACAACTGCCCCGCTTTTGGGCGGGATTTCGTTTGATCAAGACGCTACTCGCAAGCCGCTCCTGACCCAAACTGCTCCACAAAGCCCTCGCGCCGAGTCCTTCCGGCAACTGAGAACAAACCTTCAGTTCGCCAACGTTACAGGCCAGGCCAAAACCGTGCTCGTGACGTCGTCCCTACCAGGAGAAGGCAAGAGCACGACGGCCACTAACCTAGCCATAGCACTCGCTCAGGCAGGCCAGTCGGTGTGTCTTGTGGACGCCGACCTTCGTCGTCCGATGATCAATGAATATCTTGGATTGGATCGGTCTGCCGGATTGACGACGGCGCTCGTCGGCATGGCAGACGTCAATGACTTACTTCAACCGTGGGGCGATGACAATCTCTATGTGCTCGCGTCGGGACAGATCCCTCCGAATCCCAGCGAATTACTCGGATCGAGTGAAATGAAGCATCTGCTTGAGAGACTTGGCCATGCGTTTGACTCCGTCATTATTGACGCTCCGCCGCTGCTCCCCGTAACGGACGCCGCCGTACTGTCTCAACACGTTGGGGGTGTGGTTCTCGTTGTCGGATCACAGAAACTCAAGCATCAGGATCTTCAGAAGTCTATCTACGCACTCGAGATGGTCGGATCTAACATCCTCGGGATTGTACTAAATAGGCTGCCTGCTAAGGGCCCGGATGCCTATGCGTATGGCTACTACAGCACCGACGCGAAGTCGCAATTGAAGTCCGAGAACGACCAGGACCGCGCTTCGAAATTTGCTAACCGTTACGCCTCTGAAGCTGTGAACGAATTCGGGCAAACGCCATTTGAAGACGACGTCCAACCGGCCAAAGTTTTTCCCGCCAGCCGATTTGGGCCCCAGTAGACCGCAACCCGACCGTTCGCCTTCCAGTAACTGTGCGTTCGGCTTCGAAATAGGTCAGTCAAGCTGGTTTCCTTTTAGTTTGGACACGTTGAACAGGTATACGGCGCTGCCAGTTTTCCGCGATCAGTGCAGCTTCGGCCGGACTCTCCGGGCGCTGCTGGTTCGCTCACGTTGAGGAACGGAGCGGCTTCCGGTTCCTTGCTGGCGCTGGAGAGGCCGTTGAACGCCATCACGCCTGCAACAGCGATGACCGCCACCACACCCACGCCGCCGGCCACCCAGCCCCAGACCGGCATTCCCGGCTTCTGTGGCGTCTGGGTGAAGGCGGGCACCTGGACGTACTGCTGGCCGGGTGCGCCATAGAGTGGCTGACCCTGCTGGTGTTTATGCGGCGGGGACTGCGGAGGCGGCCAGCTCTGCCAGGGGCGTGGCCCGGCGCCGGAGGAATCGGCGGACTAATAATGCCGTGTCCGCGGCGAAGGCCGCGATGGGGAGCGGTGCCCATCAACTCCGGACGGGTATCGCCGCGGCCACCGCATCCAGCTGGCACCCAGCCTTCAGTCAGCTAGGCACATGGAACCTTATCTATGCTTGATGGGTGAATTTTTGGTCAAGTAGTGGAATCCCGAACACAATGGAACGCCCGTTGGCGCCCGAATCCGGACTGATGTCCGGGCGGCAGCACGCACTCGATGGCCTGCGCACCGTCGCGGTGATCGGCGTTTTCCTCTTCCACACGATAACCGGGTTCGCCCCTGGTGGATCCATTGGCGTGGACGTTTTCTTCACGCTCAGCGGCTTTGTCATCACCCTCCTGATCATGAAGGAGTACCGCTCCACGGGCCGGCTGCGCCTTGGAATCTTCTACGCCAAACGGCTCGCCCGGCTCTGGCCTGCGCTGCTGGTTCTTTGTGCTGTGGTGGTTACGGTCGGCCTGATCTTTCCGTCGTCGGGGTGGGGCGGCCAGGCAGCCGATGCCATACCGGCCGCTGGCTACGTGATGAACCTGTCCAACTTCGGAGCCTTCGGTTCCTCCACCGGCGGCGGCGCGCTGAGCCCCACATGGACGCTCGCCGTCGAGGAGCAGTTCTACCTGATCTGGCCGGTGCTCCTTCTGGTGATGCTGGGGTTCTGCAAGGTCCGCACCGTCGCCTGGATCACGGCCGGCCTGGCGGCGGGGTTCCTGGTTTCACGGTTCTTCATGGTCTCAGGCGGCGCATCGCTGGCACGGCTGTACAACGGGCCGGATACACGGGCCGACGAGCTGCTGCTGGGGTGCGCTGTGGCCTTGATGTTGACGTCCGTCAGCCCGGGCTCGCGGCTCCATGGCTCGCTGCTGGCCGGTGTCCGCCGCGGCGGTCCGTTCGCGGGACTCGCCCTGCTGCTCGCCGTGTTCCTGCTCAAGGAGCCCACCGACCCCGGAGCCTGGTTCGATGTCTTCTGGACAGTGGGCCCCACTGCCTTGGCGATGCTGTCCGGGCTGGTCATCGGCTGGCTTGTCCTGCTGCCGGACGGCCTCATCTCAAAGATCCTGGGCCACCGCTGGCTTTCCCGCACGGGCCGGGACCTGTCCTATGGAATGTACCTCTGGCACTTGCCGGTCTTTATCCTGCTGATTCCCCTGGTCCCGTCGCTCGCCGTCCGCGTACCGCTGACGGCGTCCCTGACCGTCCTGATGGCGTATGGATCCTTCCGCTTTGTGGAGCGGCCCATCCGCCGCTGGGCCTCCAGAAGGTTGGAGCCCGCCGTCGTCCGTCCCTTCCCGGAGCCCGCGCCGGCCATGGAGCGGGAACTGGAGCTCGCCGGACGTTCCTAGGCACTTTGGTGACCAGGCCGTCGTCGACCTCTTTCCTGACCGTGCTGAATTTCTCCGCGACGACGCCGGTATGATGTGCCGGGTGACGAGAAACGGTGGGGGACTTAACGTGACCAAGCAGGAATGGATCAAGTACGGTGCACTCTTTCTGCTGGCCGTGGTTGCCTTCGGGGCAGCAGGAATCGCCCTGACGAATCCGCGCGGCCCAGGCGATGCCGTAAGCCCTCTGACGGCAAGCTCTCCGGTGGCCACGACGACTGCTACGGCGACCCCGGCACCCACAGCCACTGCAGCGGCCCAACAGCTGAAAATCAAGCTTCCCGCCCAGCCCGTCCTCCTGATTCTTGGCGATTCGTACACTGCCGGTGTGGGCGCGGACCTGCCGGGCCAGGGGTGGGCGTACCTTGTTGCCGGCTCGCTCGGATACCCCACCAACATCGACGGTGTGGGCGGAACCGGCTTCGCGTGGGGCGGTGGTCCGGAGGACAACCAGGCCCGTGAGTACGAAGTCCGGCTGCGGGAAATCGCTGAGGTTCCGCGCTTCGTCCCCAACGTCCTCATCCTTCAAGGCGGCCAGAACGACGCCCTGATCACCAGCCCTGATGAAATCCAAACCGCCACGGCGCAGACAATCGAGGCGGCCCGCAGCCTGTGGCCCGGGGTCCAGGTAATTGTTCTTGGGCCCTCGGCCCCCCAGCCGTAGCGGCGGAACTGCAAGGTGTGAACAGCGCCGTCCGCGCCGGGACCGCAGCCGCTGGTGCTCCGTTCATCGACGCCTACGAGGCCGGCTGGTTCACGGGTGCCAACAGCCCGGGATTCGACTTTGACGGTGCGCACCCGAACACCGCCGGCCACGCGCATCTTGCTGAGAAGTTCCTGGAGTCCTGGGCCACGCTGATTCAGTGAGCCGCCTTCTGCGGACGCGGCGATGCCTCTTCTATCTGTTAGCGCGTATCAACGTCCTCGAACACCAGGAACGTCTGCGTGTCCTGGACGCCCGGCATGGCCTGCAACTGATCGAAAATCACCCGCCGCAGGTCGGTGTTGTCGATGGCGCGCACCAGCAGGATCACATCAAAATCGCCTCCCACCAGGGCGATGTGATGGACCTCCGGGATCGCGCGCAGCTGCTCGCGCAGTTCACGCCACGAATGCTGGCTCACCTTGAGCGTCACGTAGGCGGAGGACTTCAGCCCGGCCTTGATGGGGTCCACCAGGGCCGTGAATTTGGTCAGCACACCTTCGCCGGTCAGCCTGGCAATGCGGGTGTACGCATGGGCCCGGGAGATGTGGACATTCTCGGCCACCTGGGTCACGGACATCCTCCCGTCCCGGGTGAGTTCGGCGATGATCCGGCGGTCGACGTCGTCCAGCGGCACCTCCCCGGGTTCCCCTTCAAGTCGCGCCAATTCGTCCACCGCTCCCGCCCGTTATCCGGCTCACATTTCAATTCGTCTTCCAGACTAGGTCCATCCGGCGGAACCTTCCACGATTTGCGGAAGTACTGGATACGAAACTTCCCCCGGGGACGGTTAGCGGTGGTGGGCGTGTTCAGAGGACGATGTTGCTGGTGTAACGGATCTTCGCAGCAGCTGTCATCACATCGGAGACGATGCCCGGCGCGTTCAGGGGTGAGGAGAACTCTGGGGCCGCCGGTATGGCGTCCTCGGTCCACAGTGTCACCACCTTGCGGTTCAGGGCCATGGCCGAGAGGGAGTACACGCCATCAAGGTCCGGCCACGTCTCATGGATGGCACGGGCCCAGGCTCGGGTTCGCCCCTTCTCGCCGAAAGCGATCTGCGCCGAACCGCCGGCCGGCAGCAGCCAGTCTCCCGTGAGGTCGGCCAGTGCGAGGTCACGCGTGGTACTAAACGCAGTGACGTAAGGGTCGTCGCGATCGACGTCGACGAAACGGGTCAGCTGGAATACCTCCGCCAAGCACGTCGGCACATCCTCACCGAGGTAGGCGGCACCCAGCGGCGCGGCATCACCTGGCGGCAGCGGGTGAGGTTCCCAGCGTGAGCCCGGCACGGGCCCCCAGGTGCGCAGTCGGTTCCACGGCACCATATGCCCCGAGGCGGTGAAGTGGATCCGCCACAGCACGGTGCCAGCCGGTATCGTCTTTGCTTCGTATCCCAGAGCCCGCAGGGTAGCCGCGTCCGGCGGGTACTGGTCCGGCATCAGTAGCCGGCCGCCAGTCCCTCGGCAAGGTCGACGACGACCTTCTTGCTGCCGCCGGCCTCCAGCCATGACTTGGCCGAGACATGCATTCCGTTCAGGACCAGGTCGGGTTGGGGCGTCAGGAAGAACCCGGCCACCGCCTGCGGGTGCAGGTCGTCGGGCAACGCACCCAGAACGTCCTCCAAGGAGGGGATCGACTGGTCACCCGTGTCGTTAAACTGCCATTGCGGGAAGGCTAGCTTGCCGTTGACCAGGTACGAGTAGAGCTTCCGTGCCGACTTGTAGTGCCGGATGGTGGACGCGGACATGTGCATGCGCTCGGCGACCTCGGCGGCCGTGCGGGCAGAAGCGTCAAAAACGAGCCGGGCGGCGGCGTTCGCGGCGGAGGCGATAGCGACGGCGGCATGGTCGGCTGCGATTCCCGAGTTCTTGTCCCAGAAGTCCCGGTCGCGTGCAGACAGGTCGGCTGCCGTCGTGCTGCGGGTCATGTCTTCCAGGGCTGAGACCAGGTCCTGTTCAGAAAACGAGGGACGGGCAGAGTTGATCCATGCATTGAGGGTGCCGGCCCCGTGGTCGGGCTTCATTCCGGTGCCGCGGTCCTTGACAGCGATGACGTCTCCTAACGACCCCCACAGTCTATGCCATTGCTAATGATTGTGGGACAAGAAATTCTGGCAGCTTCTACCTCGGAAAGGCGCCGGAGCAGGCCCAGCGTTTACCGGCTGAAGATGCTGCCTTGGAGGCGGTCGTTTGGGGCACCCGGGGGATCTAAGGTGTGATTGTTGGTGTGTTTATGTCCTTGATTCCACCTGCGTTCCGTGCGACGATCAAGTATGACAGCAGTGACAGGTGCCCGCGGCGGGTTGAAGGCCCACCAGAATTCCATCCGGCTTTCCGACGCCGACCTGGTGCGCGACTTGAGAGACCTGCTCGGGGCAAAGCTCGTCGCCTACATCGGCTCCGTGAAGGAAACCCGGGCCGTCCGTCAATGGGCCGACGGGGAACGGAAACCCTCCACCGACGTGATGGGGCGCCTGCGGACGGCCTACCACGTGGCGGCCCTGCTTGCCGAGCGTGATTCCCGGGCCGTGGTGCAGGCCTGGTTCCAGGGGATGAATCCGCAGCTGGACGACGTACCGCCGGCACGGCTTCTCCGCGACGGGCAGCTGGACGACGCCGGCCCCCAGGTCCTGGCCGCCGCCCGGGCGTTTGCGGCTGCAGGCTGATCGGTGGCTTCTGAACAACTGACTGCAGCCGAGGCCGGAGGTCGAGTCTGGCGCGTCGGATTCCGCCCGGAACCCTGGGCCTGGAGCGGCTGGGAATGGGCCACCGATGGACGGTTCCCCGGCCGGTGGGACGACCTCCACGGTAACTTCCGCGCCGTCTACGCCGGCTCAAGCCTCCGGGCATGCCTGCTCGAGGTCCTCGCCGGCTTCCGCAAAGACGCCCGGCTCAGCCTGGAACTCGACGAAATCATCGAGGACGACGAGGACAAGGTGCTGCATCCCACCCTGTCGCCAGGCCAGGTCCCCAAAGAGTGGCTGGATGAGCGCGCCGCCGCGTCGGCGGAGCTGTCCGGCCGCTACTGCGCGGTGACCGACTCCGGCAGCGTCGCGGCCCTGTACCCGCACTTCATCGGGCTGGCGCTGGCCGTAGGTTTGGGGGATTTCGATACGGCGGCGCTGAAAGACGCCCGCCCACGTCACCTGACACAGGCCGTAGCCTCCTGGCTTTACGAGATGACGGACTTCGCCGGCGTCACTTTTGCCTCCCGCCACGGAGACGAACTTCAGCTCTGGGCCATCTTCGAGCGTCCGGGGGATCCGCCTGTCACGCCGAATATCGAACGAGTCGTGATCGAGGACTTACAGCACGACAGCCCCGAAATGTGCGATGCCTTTCGCCTCCTCGGGCTCCAATGGGAGAACGACTGAGGCAACCACGATCCGACGCCGCCGCGACGAGTGGATCGCGGCCGGGATCTTCACCGAACTGGAGCAGACCGCCCTTGAAGCCTACGACCGGTATTGCGGGCTGCAGCCGGAGGACCTGGTCGTCGACGGGTGCCTCGTGAAGGCGCCCTGCGGCGGCGAGGCCGCCGGTCGTTCCCCGGTGGACCGCGGCAAACAAGGCACGAAACGCTCCCTACTCACCGAAGGCCGGGGCACCCGATCGGGGTGGTGGTAGCTCCCGCGAACCGCCACGACTCGCCCCTGCTGCGCCCCACCCTGGAGACCCTTGGCCGGTTCGGCTTCGACCTGCCCGAGGACATCACCGTGCACCTGGACGCCGGCTACGACTCGGCCGTGACCCGGGACTGCTGGAAGAACTGGGATGCGAAGCGCACATCGCCTCGAAAGGTACCCCCGCACCGATCCAGAACACCGCACGCTGGGACGTCGAACGCACCAACTCCTGGCACAACCGCGGCTTCAGGAAACTCCTCGTCTGCACCGAAAAACGCATCCGGGTCATCAAGGCATTCATCGCCCTAGCCAACGCCATCATCATCGTCCGCCGACTCATCCGCCAAGCCTGGACCACCCACCGCTGGGACAACCGACCGAGCCGGCGACCCTAACCTATTGGCGCAACCTCTTACTCCATGTTTCCTGGCCGAAATGTGGACAGTTCGTTTCACGAAACATGCAAGTAGTGCCGAAGCGCGTCGCGAATCAGAACGGATTTACTGATATGCCTTTCGGCGGCGCTCTGCGACAATAGGTCCGCCAACTCCGGTTCCAGGCGCACGGACAGCTGCACGCCGGGACTTTGCCCCAATGACGGGCGGCCTCGCCGAGGAGGATGCAGCTCGTCGACCTCATAACCTGCCTCAGCTTCATTTGCCCAGGCGTGAATCATCTCTTCCGTGACCGGCAGGCCGTCGATGGTTTCCCGTATTTTTGTCGTACATAAATAATGCGCTTCGACCCCATTGTTGGTAACCCCAAATAACGGACGGTGAGCGGTCCGCTATGCGTGCCAATTCGTCTACGGCTCCCGCCCGTAATCCGGCTCACATTTCAATTCGTCTTCCAGGCTAGGTCCATGCGGCGGAACCTTCCACGATTCATTCAAGTACTGGATACGAAACTTGCCCCTGGGCGATACTGGGAGTGACTAGTGGCTACAGAAGGACGGACCAATGACGATCTCCGCGGACCACTCTGCGCCGGACCAGGCCCAGCGTTTGCCGGCTGAAGACGCTGCATCGGAAGCGGTGCGCAAGTTCGGCATCACGGTGGAGGACTACATGCTGCCGGCCCGGCACCAGATCCAGATGGTGGACCCGGACGGACGGCTCAAGGCAGAAGGCGAGCAGGGCACAGAACCCGGCCACGAGTACCCGTTGCCCGGCGATGAGGAACTGCTGGCCGCGTACGAGCAGCTCGTCGTCGGACGCCGCGTCAACGACCAGAACTCGGCGCTGGTCCGCCAGGGCCGCATGGCGGTGTACCCGTCCAGCCACGGCCAGGAAGCCTGCCAGGTGGCGGCGGCACTGTGCCTCTCCGACGGCGACTGGCTCTTCCCCACCTACCGGGACGCCGTGGCGGTCATGGCCCGGGGCGTTGATCCGGTGGAGACCATGACCGTCTTCCGGGGGGACTGGCACAGCGGCTACGATCCGGCCAGGCACAAGGTGGGCATCCAGTGCACGCCGCTCACCACCCAGCTGCTGCATGGCGTGGGTGTGGCCCACGCGGCCAAGCTCCGCGGTGAGGACACCGTGGTCCTGGCGATGTGCGGGGACGGCGCCACCAGCGAGGGCGACTTCCACGAGGCCCTGAACTTCGCCGCCGTCTTCCACCTGCCCGTTGTCTTCTTCGTCCAGAACAACAAGTACGCCATCTCGGTGCCGCTGGCGCACCAGTCCGTGGCGCCGTCGCTCGCCCATAAGGCTGTGGGTTACGGCATGGCCGGCGAACGGGTGGACGGCAACGACGTCGTGGCCCTCCTCGCCGTGCTGGACCGGGCCGTTGCGCTGGCGCGTGCCGGTTCCGGGCCGCTCCTGGTGGAGGCGCACACGTACCGGATGCAGGCACACACCAACGCCGACGACGCCACCCGCTACCGGCAGGACAGCGAGGTGGCCGAGTGGCTGGCCAAGGATCCGATCAGCCGGATGACCACGTACCTCACCGGGCGGGGACTGCTGGACGACGACGGCGCCGCGCGGATCGCTGCCCACGCTGAGGACGTTGCCACTCAACTTCGTGAGGGGCTGGGTGAGGATGTTCCGGTGGACCCGCAGTCGTTGTTCCGTTATGTGTTCTCGGAGCCCACACCCCAGCTCAAGGAACAGTCAGCCATGCTGGCTGACGAACTTGCCCGCGAAGCGTCGTCAGAGGAGTCTGCGAAATGAGTCCGACCATCACCACCTCGTCCGAGGCGAACGGCAACGTCAGCGCGGCAACTGCCCGGGCTGCGGCTTCTGCTGCAGCGACCGCGGAGTCTTCGGGTCCTCAGCCTGTCACCATGGCCAAGGCCCTCAACACGGCCTTGGCCGACGCGATGCACGCCGATCCGTCCGTTCTGGTCTTCGGCGAGGACGTGGGCCTCCTGGGCGGGGTTTTCCGCATCACAGACGGCCTCACGAAGACGTTCGGGGAGCAGCGCTGCTTCGATACCCCGCTGGCCGAGTCCGGCATTGTGGGCATGGCCGTGGGGATGGCGATGAACGGGATGCGGCCGGTGGTGGAGATGCAGTTCGACGCGTTTGCGTATCCCGCGTTCCAGCAGATCGTCAGCCACGTGGCCAAGATGCACAACCGCACCAGGGGCGCGCTGAAGCTGCCCATGGTGATCCGGGTTCCCTACGCCGGCGGCATCGGGGGCGTGGAGCACCACTGCGACTCCTCCGAGTCCTACTACGCCCACACCGCCGGCCTGAAGGTGTTCACCCCGGCCACCGTGGCCGATGCCTACCGGATGCTGCGGGAGGCCATCGACTCGGACGACCCCGTCATGTTTATGGAACCCAAGAAGCTCTACTGGTCCAAGGACCTGGTGGACCTTTCGGGACTGCGGGAGGAGCACGTTTCCAACGCGGAAGCCGGGGTGTCCTCGGAAGGCCGGGCCGCCGTCGCCCGTTCCGGGACTGACGCAACGCTCATCGCCTACGGACCGTCCGTGCCCACGGCGCTGGCGGCGGCCGCTGCCGCTGCGGAGGAGGGGCGCTCGCTGGAAGTCATCGACGTCCGCTCGATCGTGCCCTTCGACGACGAGACCGTGTGCGCGTCCGTCCGGAAGACCGGCCGGGCCGTGGTGATCGCCGAAGCGCACGGGTTTGCGTCCGTGTCCTCCGAGATCGTGGCGCGGGTCCAGGAACGCTGCTTCCACCACCTCGCCGCCCCCATCCGCCGCGTGACGGGATTCGACGTCCCGTACCCGGCGCCGAAGCTCGAGCACTACTACCTGCCCGGCGTGGACCGCATCCTCGACGCCGTTGACGACCTTCAGTGGGAGAACTGACCATGAGCGCATTGCAAGTTTTTATGCTTCCGGACCTCGGCGAAGGCCTCACCGAAGCCGAACTGATCAGCTGGCTCGTTGCCGTAGGTGACGAGATCCGGGTGGACCAGCCCATCGCCGAAGTGGAGACGGCCAAGTCCGTGGTGGAGGTGCCGTCGCCGTATGCGGGTGTGGTTTCGGTGCTGCATGGGGAACCGGGGCAGACGCTGGATGTGGGAAAGCCGCTGATTTCGGTGCTTCCGATTGGTGCGCCCACGCCTGTGCCAGTGGTCGAGCCTGTGGAGACAAAGCCTGCCGAGACCGGCGCGGCTGAGGCCTACCGCGAGGAGGAGAAGGCCGGTTCCGGAAACGTGCTGATCGGCTACGGGACTCCCGGCGGCAGCGGCCAGGCGCGGCGCACTCGGACTCCGCGAAAGGAGGCCCCGGATGTGGACATCTCGCTCCTCCGGACGCGCGTCCCGGGCAAGCTCGGCGCCGTTATTTCACCGCTGGTCCGGCGCATGGCCCGGGAGCACGGCGTGGACCTGGGCGACATTCACGGCTCCGGTGACAGCGGGCTCATCATGCGCCGGGATGTTGAGGCCGTGATCCATCCTGTGGCGGTTTCAACAGGCTCAACCACTGGGGCTCGATCAACGGAGCAGACAACCACCGGTGGCGTCGACACACGTACCGGGCTGGGCATTTCCTCCCGGACGCCCGTCAAAGGTGTCCGCAAGGCCGTGGCCGCCAACATGTCGCGCAGCCGTGCGGAGATCCCTGAGGCCACCGTTTGGGTGGACGTTGATGCCACGGCCCTGGTGGAACTCCGGGCAGGCCTCAAGAAGTCTGATCCGCACAATACGCCGGGTCTGCTCGCGTTCATCGCACGTTTTGTCACGGCCGGGTTAAAACGATTCCCGGACCTCAACACCCGCATCGAAACTGCTGCCGACGGCGCCCAGGAGATCGTTGGCTTCGCCGGCATCAACCTGGGCTTCGCGGCCCAGACGGACCGCGGACTGATGGTCCCCTCGATACGCAGCGCGGACAAACTCAGTGCCCGCGAACTGGACGCGGAGATCCGCCGGCTCACCGCCGTCGTACGTGACGGCAAGGCGACGCCCGAGGAACTGGGCAGCGGCACCTTCACCCTGAACAACTACGGCGTTTTTGGCGTGGACGGGTCCGCAGCCATCATCAACCACCCCGAGGTGGCCATCCTCGGGGTGGGACGCATCATCGACAAGCCGTGGGTGGTGGACGGGGAACTCGCCGTCCGCAAGGTCACCGAACTGACGCTCACCTTCGATCACCGCGTGTGCGACGGCGGCACCGCAGCCGGGTTCCTGAGGTTCGTAGCGGACGCGATCGAGAACCCGGGATCGGTGCTCGCGGACATCTAGCGGGGGAAAGAGGTCCTGGCGGGTCACATGGAAAATTGGCACCTGGATAACTCTTTTAATTGGATAAATGCGGCGCTACTCCGAGTCATATCAATCGATTCTGGCTGGGGGCATCATTGTTTGATGGGGGTAGGCGGCGCAGCGACGTTGCAGTTAGTTTCGGTCCATAGGGTCGGTGGGTTCCCAACCCCGGGCCATATTTGTCCCGTCTTCAGGCTGCTCCCCAGCCGTCACGGCCCACAGCTTGTCTATGGCCGCTCCTGCTTCACACCATTTGCCGGGCCTCGAAGGCTCTGCCTTTCGTTCACCAATGCCTCGCCAGTCCTGCAATGGACCTGCGACGGGATTGCAAGTGCGGGCTCGACTGATGGCGTGCTTGCTTCAGTTGTCACAACCTGAACAGAAGACCGGGCTGGCCCGCGAATTCGGAATCAGTCGCGAAACCGTCTACCAGTACCTCAGGACAGAGAACTGAAGGCGGGAGCGAGCGGCGCGGGCGCAGACGGCTCGGAGTGAGAGGTTCGGTCGTCCCGGCGAGGGCGTGCGCTTTAGACCCGTGCGCTCCGCAGTCGTCGTCCGGGGATATCCCCAGATCTCAGTAGACTCGCTCTATGACCGGTACGCCCCTTCGAATGTTCTATGTAGACGATTCAGGGGCGGAAGTTTCAGGGTTTGCCTCTTACAGCTGGATTGAGTTCCTGGTGGAGGACTGGAAACCTGGACTGCGTGAAGTGCTCGACTGGCGCAAGGCAATAATGGCTGAGCACCGGATTCCGCCCCTTTATGAGCTCCATGCAACCAAGTTTGCTAATGGCAGGGGGAACCCGTCGCTGGATCCGGACTGGAACCGGAAGAAATCCAACCGCTCCCTGGTCGTTGATGACTTCGTTCGGTTCCTTGCCGGTTGCTCCTGGGTCGGGATCGGGACCGTCTACTCGCAGACGACACTGCGACGGCATCACTTTGCGAAGGAGAGGGCGCGCGTGTACAGCGAGCTGGTCAGGTTGATCGATACCCGGCTCTCTGCGGCAGGTGAGCTGGGAATTCTGGTCATGGACGGCGATGGCACCGACGATTCCTATGTTTCGGCCCATCGCAACCTGCCGCTGGCCACCCGCTCTCTCATCGAGGATCCGGTTTTCCAGCACTCCCACCGCAGCCAGTGGGTACAGCTTGCGGACATCACCGCATACGCCGGCTACCAGCATTTGCTCCAGCATGAAGGCAAGGAGTTCTCCTGGCCCTGGTATCCACGGTTAATGGAACGCGATGTTCTCGGTGGTCCCCTCTCCGTCTGAGGCCGCCGTTAAAAGAAGCTAGACCCGTTGGTCTGTGTTCACAGGGCGGGTCCGCACTCAAAGTATACAGATCAATTCGTGCTGGCGCATCCGCCCTACCAAGGTTCTTGGAAGTGTAGAACCGTGGACGTCTTCCACGGCGGCTTGACCGTCAGCAGTCCCTCGATTCGATAAGCCCTGGAGCACAGAAGACGACCTCAACGGGCAATTTTGCGGGCAGGGCATACCGGAATCCGAGACGCCCTGTGTAGAGGGAACTAAGTAGGTCAGGCAGCGGCAGAAACAAACCGCGGTGGGGGACCGGCCTACGGGCGCCGGTCAGCTGGTTCCAGGCCCTCGTTGGCGCTTATGCAACCCATCTGGCAAAGTGCTCGCATGAAACATCAACTGAGCCGCTTGGGAAGGGCTGTCGCCCAACATCGGAGAGCTGAGTGTAGGAACGGAAAACGATCAAATTGCCAGCGCCATTGAGAGTTCGGTCCAGCGACGGCGAACATCAGGGCGTTCCTGCTGTACGGCTGCGGCAATCAGGTCTGGATGTACTTGGTTTTCGTTGATGGACCGCTTGGCGGCGTTGACCAGAGCAGTCCAGCCACTCTCGACGACCCCGGGTTCGCGTAGTACCTCAAGCAGAGCAATATCCAGATAGGAGAGCTTCCTGCGG
This sequence comes from Pseudarthrobacter sp. KH_020_B, assembly GCF_057840185.1. Taxonomy (NCBI): domain Bacteria; kingdom Bacillati; phylum Actinomycetota; class Actinomycetes; order Micrococcales; family Micrococcaceae; genus Pseudarthrobacter; species Pseudarthrobacter sp. KH_020_B. Next base: position 3,673,955 of record NZ_CM174506.1, on the reverse strand, counting down.
GCGGGGTTGTGCCGGGTGGCCAACTTGCAAGCCTTCAGGTGGCGCCACGGACCGATTTGCAGTCAAATCTCAGTCCGCTGTCCGCTTCGCTGAACTCAGAGTGCCGGACAAACTCAGTGCCCGCGAACTGGACGCGGAGATCCGCCGGCTCACCGCCGTCGTACGTGAGGGCAAGGCGACGCCTGAGCAACTGGGCGGCGGAGTCACGCTGAACAACCACGGGGTTTTTGGCGTGGACGGCTCCGCAGCAATCACCAACCACCCCGAGGTGGCGATCCTGGGGATGGGCTGGATCATCGACAAGCCGTTGGTGGTGGACGGGGAACTCGCGGTCCGTAAGGTCACTGCACGACGGTGCAGTATTCAAGAGCATCGGCTCAGGGATGCGGAGTAATCGCCACAATGGTGATGATTCGTGTCCCTGGGCCATAGTGCCAAAAAAAGCGCCAAGCCGAGGGGGTGTTGTTCTCTACATAGGAGTCCCAGACATCTTCACCGTTGGTCCCGGACATGGATGAGTACTTGTGGGAATTCAGTCCTGGATGGGATGGATTCGTTTGGAGCCGGCCAAGTGCCCTGCGGACCTTCTTCAGCTTCTTTTCCGCGTGGCCATCACCAGTCAATGCTTCCATCTGCTCTGCCGCTACCCGTGTAAAGCGCAGATCGAATGGTTCGGTCACTCGGCGTCCTGATCGTCTGCGTACTGGCTGAAGTCACCCAGGCTCGTGGTCTCGTTGGCAGCGGACTGGAGGAGGCCGAGGCTCACGGCCTCGCGGATTTGAGCGTTCTCCCAGATCAACAGCTCCCGTTTCGGGATGGAGACGAGCGGAGTTAAGAGGATTTCGCCGTCGGCGTTTACGGCAACGGCGAAGCGATCGTCCCTGCGCACCCGGGCCTTGCCGAGGGCGATCCTTGAGCGTTCGTCGGCGCTGACTTCGCCGACCGGCACAAATTTGGCAGCGCTGTCCACGGTCTCCTCCCACATGGCTCCTGCATGAATTCTTTGATGATCGTACGCCCGGCTTGGGGATTTGCCCATATTCCCATTTGTTGCATCGCTTCCTTTGTACCTTGCAGCCAGGACGAAGTTCGGTCCTTCGACGCCTGGACAATGTGAAAGCGCTCAAATCCCGGCGGAGATCGTTGGCTTCGCCGGCATCAACCTGGGTTTCGCGGCCCAGACGGACCGCGGACTGATGGTCCCTCTATACGCAACGCGGACAAACTCAGTGCCCGCGAACTGGACGCCGAGATCCGCCGGCTCACCGCCGTCGTACGCGACGGCAAAGCGACGCCCGAGGAACTGGGCAGCGGCACCTTCACGCTGAACGAACTGACGCTCACCTTCGATCACCGCGTGTGCGACGGCGGCACGGCAGCCGGGTTCCTGCGGTTCGTGGCCGACGCGATCGAGAACCCGGGGTCGGTGCTGGCCGACATATAGCGGGCAAAGCTCGCGAACTCTGGTATCGGTCCGGGCAATCGGTTTACTGATATTGCCGGCGGGATTCAGGTTGCTGCCCACTACGGTCGCCTCCGGCGGAAGAGGCTGAGCGGATTGCGGCCAGGAGATCTTCCCGTGACGGCAGGCCTGAAAAGCCCGCCGCGCTCCCGTAGACCCTGCATGTCAGGGCCGGTGACGCCGGCGAGGGGAACAAATCGCGGCTCCCGGCGATGAACGACGGCGAGCCGTGGAAGTCCATCGATTCGGCTTGTTCGTCGCTGGTCAATTCCACAACGCGCACCATGGCTCCGCCGGCACCTACTGCGGCCAGGGCCTGCCGAAACAGCTCCAGCGCAGGGGTGCTGTTGGGGCATTCGCCAATGATTCGCAGTTCGTAGTCCATCTGCCCAGTATCACCGTTCGGGGGCGGAAAGTACAGAATTGCATGTATACATCTGCGGATGTACTTTGGGATTATGGAAACACTGACGCATGCGCCCGTGCTGGCCCGTTTCGGCTATGCGGTCTCGGATCCGACCCGGGCCCAGGTTCTTTTGGCCCTCGCCGAAGCCCCCGGCTACCCGTCCGATCTGGCGGACTCCATCGGAGTGTCCCGCCAGAGCATGTCCAACCACCTGACCTGCCTGCGCGGCTGCGGGCTGGTTGTTGCAGTCCCGGACGGCCGGCGAACCCGCTACGAACTGGCCGACGCGCGCTTGGGCCACGCCATCAAGGACCTGATCGGGGTGGTTCTGGCCGTTGATCCGGCCTGCTGCGCTCCGGACGGGACGTGCGTGGCATGAGTGCCGGCCTGCAGGCAACCGTCGCTGAGCGCCGGCTTGTCCTGATGCGTCGTATCCGGTTGTTCGCTGCTGCGACCATCACGTACAACGTGATCGAAGCCGTGGTGGCGCTCTGGGCCGGCAATGTCGCTGATTCCTCGGCGCTGATCGGCTTCGGGCTGGACTCCGTCGTTGAGGTCGCTTCCGCTCTGGCCTTGTCCTGGCAGTTCGCCGCCAAGGACCCTGAACGGCGCGAGCACCTGACGCTGCGGCTCATTGCTGTCTCCTTCTTCGCCCTCGCGGCATTCGTCACCGTCGACGCGATCCGGTCCCTGACCGGCGGGGGAGAGGCCCAGCATTCCCCGCCCGGCATCGTGATCGCGGCTCTGAGCCTGGCGATCATGCCGGTCCTGTCCTGGGCGCAACGCCGAGCCGGCCGCGAGCTCGGCTCCAAGACGGCAGTCGCGGACTCGAAGCAGACGCTCCTGTGCACGTACCTCTCCGCGGTGCTGCTGGTGGGCCTGGTGCTGAACAGCACGCTGGGCTGGTGGTGGGCCGACGCTGGCGCCGCACTGGTCATCGCGGGGATCGCCATCAGGGAAGGGGTCAACGCCTGGCGCGGCGACGTCTGCTGCACCGTTCCCGGTGCGGCAGTAGAGGGCCACGGCACGGATGCGGACCACTGCTGCGCTGGGTGCGGGACCACTGCCGAGGACCCGCAGCCTTTGACGCTGACCCGCAGGCCCGACTGAGCAAACCATCCGCCCCACCCGAGCGGGAGTCTTCTTGCACGAGCATGAATGTAGCAACTGTTACACTTTCGTGCGTGACTTCCCTTGAACAGGTTCCATGGCTGGTTATGCTCGTGCAGGTTCCCTCCGACCCGTCCCGCCATCGGGTGGCTGTCTGGCGCGAGCTCCGGCGCTTCGGAGCCGTACCCATAGGCCAGGGCGCCTGGACTGCCCCCGATGTTCCCGCCTGCCGCGGGGGTGCTGAAAAGGCCAAAGAGCTTGCTCGCGCGGGGGCCGGCGAGCTGCTTCTCCTCACCACTGGCCCGGATGACGACGACGCCGGCAGGCTGCGGGAGCTGTTCGCCGCGGCCCGCGACGACGAATGGGCCGAGTTCATCGCCGACTGCGGCAAGTTCACGGACGAAATCGCCCGCGAGATCGCCAAGAAGAAGTTCACACTGGCCGAACTCGACGAAGAGGAACAAGCCCTCGACAGACTCCGCCGCTGGTTCCGGGCCATCCGGGCGAAGGATGTGTTCGGCAGCCCCGAGGCTGCCAATGCTGACCAGAAACTGTCCGAGTGCAGCGAGACTCTGGACGGGTTTGCCGCCCTCGTCTACAGCGAGGTGCACTCGTGACCGCTCCCGGTACGGCCCGGGAACGAGTCTCCCACGCGTCCTCGGCGCCCCTGTATGCCGCCGGATTTGTTACCGCGTTTGGAGCGCACAGCATCGCCGCGGGCCTGGGCGCGCAGAGTGAAAACATCGGCCTCACGCTGCTGAACCTTGGCATCCTGCTGGCCCTGTACGACGTGTCCGAGATCTTCCTGAAGCCTGTGTTCGGCGCGCTCAGCGACCGCATCGGCGCCAAACCTGTTATCGTCGGCGGACTTCTGGCCTTTGCTGCCCTTTCGCTGATCGGCCTCTGGGCCGCGGAACCCCTCATGCTGGCCTTGGCCCGGCTCGGCCAGGGCGCGGCGGCTTCCGCATTCTCACCAGCATCATCGGCGCTGGTGGCCCGGCTGGCACAGGGCGGAAAGGCGGGCACATATTTTGGCCGGTATGGGTCCTGGAAGAGCCTCGGCTACATCATCGGTCCGCTGATCGGTGCAGCGCTCATTTGGGCCGGCGGCTTCGCCCTGCTGTTCGGTACGCTGTCAGGATTGGCGGCGGCTACGGCACTCTGGGTCATCGCGGCAGTGCCGCATCTGGACCCTCTCCCACGCCAGCGTTATACCGTCCTGGATCTGGCACGCCAGGTGGGCGAACGTCGGTTCCTGGTCCCCACTCTGGTGCTCGCCGCGTCCACGGCGGCACTCGGCGCGGCAGTTGGGTTCCTCCCGGCACTGGCGATGCGCCATGGCTTGGACGCCGTTGCCGGCACCGCAGCTGTCAGCCTGCTGGCGCTCGGCTCGGTCCTGGCCCAGCCGCGGATCGGAAAGCTGCGGGATCTGCACCGCATCAGCGACAACAAAGGCACGACGGCGGGACTCCTCCTTATCGCGGCAGGCGTCGGCTTGCTTGCGGTCGCCCCAGGTGCTTTCACCATTTTCGTCGCTGCGGCGGCCATCGGCGTTGGCGTCGGGGCCGCCACACCGCTTGGCTTCGCGCATCTTGCGGACACCACCCCGCCGGAACGCATGGGCCGCACCATGGGCTCAGCCGAACTCGGACGCGAACTGGGCGACGCCGGCGGCCCGCTGCTGGTCGGTGGAATCGCTACCCTCACCGCCCTGCCACTTGGCCTCGGCGCCCTTGCCCTCCTGGTGGCGGCAGCCAGCATCCCCCGGCTCACCTCCGCGAGGCTGCCCCAGGCTTAGCAGTAGGAGTCGCGGTCCAGCAATCACGACCCACCACCCTCCGTCAGCTACGCGCCTTGCAGGAGCAGGGTCTGGTCTTGTGGTCCGGAAAAAGTCAGCGCGATCCGCGAGCTTCTTGGGCAGCAAGCCGGTAATACGAATCTCAGGACTTTCGAGTACCTTTCGAGTAAGCTCTCCTAACCCTTGAAACACGCGGTTTTAAGGCCGCTGCGGGGGAACAGAAAGTTTAGAGTGTGTTGCGAGTAGTGCTTCGGTCCACGGTTGCACCTCAGCGTCAGACAGCTTCCTCAGCGTGCTCAGCGCACAGCACCGTCGCGATCAGCTGGCCACCGCCGTCGGCCCTTTCATAGTGGGTCACGTGTTTGGTGATCCTGCCGCAGCGATCACAGAAGGACGTGTGTTGTTTTGTCTGCATAGCGAGATGTTACGCAGTTCGATGGATTTAAGGCGAAATCCCGGCTGGGAATGTGGATCTCCACATGCGGCCCGGGCCGCGTCGCCGCGTCCCGGGAACTCCAAGGGCCCGCGGGTAGAATCGGGGCCAAGAGGAACGCAGTCGCCCGGAGGTACGGAGAAACAATGTCAGAATGGCTCGACGTCGGCGCGGACAACTACGTGCTGGTCACCGAAGGATCACTACTGAACACCGGCCTGATTGTGGGCTCCGAGCGGGCCATGGTGATCGATACCGGCTGCGGGCCGCGGCAGGGGCGCGAAATCCTGGACGCCGTGCGGGAGAAGACCTCTTTGCCGCTGGTGGTGGTTAATACCCACGCCCATTACGACCACTTCTTCGGCAACGCCATGTTCGCCTCCGACGGTGCCACAGAATTCTGGGCACACGAAAACTGCGCCCAGGAGATCGACGACCGCGGGGACCTGCAGCGCCGGTTCGTGGGAACCCTGGAACCGGAGATGTCCACGGGGGAGGGCGAGAACGTGGAACTGGTGGTGCCCAATGCCATCGTCAAGGACCAGCCCGTGCTGGTGGACCTGGGCGGGGTAACCGTCACGCTGTTCTACCTGGGCCGCGGACACACCGACGGCGACCTCCTGGTGGGCACCGGCACCACACTGTTCGTGGGCGACCTCGTGGAGCAGGGCGCACACCCCTCCTTCGAGGACTCCTACCCCGAGGAATGGGCCGACTGCCTGCGGCACATCTCTGCCCTGCGCCACCGGTACGAGTTCCTGATCCCCGGACACGGCCAGCCCTGCAGCGACCAGTTCGTCAAGACCATGGCCAACACCATGACCACGGCAGTCCGCCAGGCCCAACAGTCCATCCGCGAAACCCCCACCGACGCCACCAAGGCCATCCCCGTGCTGCCCTACGGCCCGGAACAGTCGCGCTGGTTCATCAAGCGGCTCCAGGAAACCCGGCCGCTGCACTAGCCCCGAGGCCTTGATTATTCAGAACACGTTCTGAATAATGAAGGTATGTCCACCCCCACCATTTCACGCACGGCACAGTCCTCCGAGCTATCCCGCAATTCGGCGAACGTCTTCAAAGCGGCCGAGGAAGGGCCCGTTAGGATCACCCGCCGCGATGGGGAAGCCCTCGTTCTTCTGACATCCACCGAGTTCGATCGGGAACACGAAGGGGCAGAGCTGGCGGCTCACCTCGTGACCGCTTCTTTGGGAGACCCGCAGGTCCCGTTTGTGGAGCGGCTCCGCGGCCCCTTTCCCTGGATTGCATTCCTCAGCGAGGCAGACCAGGCCGGCTTCGCAGGCGAAATTGTCGCCATCACCCGCGCATGTGCCTCCGTCGGCAGGTTCGACAAGGCATTGATTGCGCTTCGGGCCTGGCGATCCACTGCGGAGGCCATTAGCGCCGGTTACACCCCCGATGACCAGTTGGACTGGATCGAGCCCACGGCGGTTGCAGACCCGCGCACTGCATGAGCGCCAAGAGATCCGGCGTTCCACGGCCCCTCAAGAAGGCAGAGTTCGAAATTCAGTTCGGTACCAGTCAGGCCGAAAAGGGATGGAAGGATCTTCTCGCCACGGCGAGGAATTCCGTCGTGGACGCGTGGGACTTCCTGACCAAGACACCGCTGGAAGAGTCTGCGAAGAACCATCAGCTCAAAGGCGAGCTATCTACCCTCACACATAAGGGCGGCACCTTCGGCCGCTGGCAGCACGAACTTCCCGGCGGTGCACGGCTTTGGTTCTACGTCGACGGGCAAACCGTCTGCTTAGTTGATGTGCACACGCATCACCCCAACGCCACCAAGTAGCAACGGGCCTACGCGGGCCGGACAGCGAACGCGCTGGTTCATCAAGCGCCTGCAGGAGACGCGGCCGCTGCACTTGGGCGCGCCGTCGTCGTTCGCTTATTCAGAAAAGCCCCGGGCGCTGAGTCTCCGCACCTTCGAGCTGATCTTGTGCATCGGCTGCCCACAGTGGACGTAGTGCCCGCCGAAGACCAGGACGTCCGGCGGCGGGCTGACGGTGGTGATGGAGTGCAGCGTCAGCCCGCCGTCGGCGCCGCAGCGGACGCAGGTAACCGGCCATGACTGGCTCTCTTTCGCTCCGTGCATTCCGGCCGTCGTGTGGCTACAGCGGCAGCTCCAGACGACCTGCACGGGGCGAAAGGGGATTCATCTACCGAAGTGCTCGAATTTAGCGTGTCTCCCGGCCGCTGCCTCAGCTGCGCCCCGTCCTGTGAGGCCTCAGGCATGATGGTTGGGTGACTACCGAACACGCATTGCTTTCAGTCCGGCCCGGCATGGAGGACGAATTCGAGAATGCTTTTAGCAAGGCGAAATCGATAATTGGCTCCATGCCCGGATTCCAGGGCCTCACACTGTCGCGCTGCATCGAGAATTCATCCACGTACCTGCTGCTGGTGGAATGGGCGCTGCTGGAGGACCATACCGAGGGTTTCCGAGGATCGGCCGAGTACCAGGAATGGCGCGCGCTCCTGCATCATTTCTACTCGCCGTTTCCAACCGTGGAGCACTACGAGCCTGTTGTGGTGATGTAGACGCTCGTTACGTGCGGGATCCTGTTAGACCCTCTGCCAGCGGCTGTCCATGGCCGCGCTGCATTCGACGGCGGCCAGCACCTGCTGGACCTGGAGGGCATCGGCGAACGAGGGTTCCGGCTGGCGCCCTTCCGCAATCGCCGTCACGAGGTCAACCACCTGGTGGGTGAAGCCGTGTTCGTAGCCGAGACCGTGGCCGGTGGGCCACCAGTTTCCCGAGTAGGGGTGGGACGGTTCCGTGGCCAGGATGCGGCGGAACCCGGCGTCGGGCTCCGCCGCAGCATCGTAAAACCAGAGGACGTTCATGTCCTCGAAATCAAAGGCGAGTGAGCCCTTGGTCCCGTTGATCTCGAGCCGCATGGCGTTCTTCCGCCCCAGCGCACACCGGGTGGCCTCGAACACCCCGATCGGGCCGCCGTCGAACCTGGCGGTAAAGATCGCCGCATCGTCCACTGTGACGGTCCCCTGCGGCGTGCCTGCGCCTGAATCGCCGTGCCCGCCCAGGCCCACAAGATCGCCGGCCAGCGGCCGCTCCTTCACAAAAGTCTCCATGATGGCCGAGACTCCGGTGATGTTTTGCCCGGTGATCCATTGGGCGGCATCGATGCTGTGCGCTCCGATGTCTCCCAGCGAACCGGACCCGGACTTGGATTTGTCCAGCCGCCAGGTCATGGGGGCGGTTTCGTCGCTGAGCCAGTCCTGCAAGTACTGGGCGCGGACGTGGCGGAGGGGCCCGAGCCGGCCTTCCGCCACGAACCGCTTGGCCAGGGCGAGAGCGGGCGTGCGGCGGTAGGTGAATCCGCACATCGCGAACACGCCACGTTTCGCGGCGGCAGCAGCGGCTTCCGCCATACGTTCCGCCTCCGCCACCGAGTTGGCCAGCGGTTTCTCGCACAACACATGTTTGCCTGCATCGAGGGCGGCGATCGCCATCTCGGCGTGGGTGTTGCCGGGCGTGCAGATGTCGATCAGGTCGATATCGTTCCGCTCGATCAGTTCCCTCCAGTCCGTGTGCGCCGAGTCCCACCCCAACTTGCCGGCGGCCGCCCGCACGGAGGCTTCGTTCCGGCCGGCCAGGGCCGTCAGCTGCGGGGCAAGGGGGAGGTCGAAGAACCGCGGGGCGGTCCGCCAGGCATGGGAGTGGGCGGCCCCCATAAACGAGTAGCCAACCTGGCCAACCCTCAAGGGCTTGGGTACGGTCACTGGACACGGCCTTTCAGGTCTGACTTCACGGCAGGCGGCTGGGTTCAGCGGAGAGGGCAACCCTGACAGAAGGCCAGGACTGCAGAACCTCCAGTACCTCGGGGTTGCGTTCGGTGGCAAGGCACTTCTGGTACGACTCTTCAAGCAGCCGGTCCACCGAGACCCGGCTGCCCGTCGAGGCGCTGGCGATGGCGGCCTCAACCATGGCCAGGCTCATGATGTTCCCGTGCACCTGGCCCATCGGGACGCTTCCGGTGCGAAGGGCGGCCACAAAATCGCGCAGGGACCCGGCAATTTCCTGGCCCGGATCTTCGCTGAAGCCCTCGTCTGAACCCAGTGACGACACCGGCTCGTTGTCACCATCCCACAGGACGGTGCCATGCTCCCCGCTGATGCGCCAGGCAGCGTTCCACGACGTCTCCTGTCCAGGGCTGCACCAGCTGCCGGTGAAGACAAAGCGCTCGCCGCCTGACATTTCGAAGATGGCGGTGGCGCCGGCGTCCCCGCGGTACCAGCTCCAGGACGGGTTGTACTCCTCACAGAAGACGGACACGGGATCCGCGTCCAGCAGGAACCGTGCCATGTCGAACTGGTGGATGGCCATGTCGAGCAGCAGAGGATGGTCCATCGCATCCCGGAAGCCGCCAAAGTGAGGGGCCTTGAAGAATTCCGCCGACACGATTCCTACGCCGCCCAGCGATGACGCGAGCCGCTTGGCTGCAAAGAGCCGGCGGTTATACCGGCGGGACTGGCTGACCATGAACAGCTGGCCGGTGAGCTCCGAGGCCGCGGCCAGGGACAGCCCCTGCGCCACCGTGGACGCCACCGGCTTTTCACCCAGCACCGGAAGACCGGCAGTAAGCGCCTCGGTGGTGACCGGGTGGTGAGCGGCAGGAACGGTGACATTGATGACGGCCTGGGACCCGACGTCGGCTGCCAGCTTGGCAGTGCTGCTGCCCACGGGCAGGTCCGGCCGGCCCAGCGCCGCTGCAGCTGCTCGGGCGGCCTCAAGGTCAAGGTCCACGATGCCGGCCAGTTCCACCAGGGTGGACTGCTCCACGGCGTTGAGCCAGGCGCGCCCCATGCCCCCGGCGCCGACGACGACGACGCGAAGCAGGGTGCCGTCGTCGGGAATGGTAGCGAACGGAGTGCTCACGCGTTGGCCCCCTGGTAGCTCTTGCCGTTGAAGAAATCGTTGGTTTCGTAGCGCAGCAATTCGGGATAGGCGCGCTCCGGGCGGTCGGTGACCGCCCATTCGACGGCGTTGGAGATGACGCGGCGGACGTCCTTGTGGTGGTAGACCGGGTAGTCCTGGTCGCCGGGGCTGAAGAAGAAGATTTTGCCGTGGCCGCGGCGGAACGTGCAGCCGGAGCGGAAGACCTCGCCGCCGCTGAAGGAGCTGATGAACACGAGCTCCTCGGGGGTGGGGATGTCGAAGAATTCGCCGTACATTTCCTGCTCGGGGATCACGATGGGGTGCGGCACACCCTTGGCGATGGGGTGCGTCGGGTCCACGGTCCACACAAGTTCGCGGTCCTGCTCGGACCGCCAGCGCAGGGTGCAGGAGGTGCCCATGAGCTTGGTGAAGATCTTGGACCAGTGCCCTGAATGCAGCACGATCAGGCCCATTCCGGACAGGACGTGGCGGTGGACGCGTTCCACGATCTCGTCGTCCACGTCCCCGTGGGACATGTGCCCCCACCACGTCAGGACGTCGGTGTTTTCCAGCACCTCCTCCGTGAGGCCGTGCTCGGGCTCGTCCAGGGTTGCGGTACGTACCTCGACGGCGGAGCCCAGGTTTTCCTCGATGCCCGCCTTCACGGCGCCGTGCATGCCCTCGGGGTACAGGCGGGCCACGTTTTCGTCGCGCTGCTCATGCCGGTTCTCGCTCCAGACGGTGACGCGGATGGGGGTGCTGTTGTCAGTCATGTTTTCTCCTTAAGCGTTGTTTTGATTGAAGGGACGGAGCAATTACTTGACTGCTCCGCCGGTGGTGCCCGCCGCGATGTATTTCTGTGCCGCGACAAGAAGGACGATGGCCGGGATTGAGGCGAGTACCGCCGTCGCCATGACTGAACTCCAGTCGTTCACATAGGCGCCGATGTACTGGAAGATGCCCAGGGTGACCGGACGCACGTCCTCCGTAGTGGTCAGGGTCAGAGCGAAGAGGAAGTCGCTCCAGGCGAACAGGAACGTAAACAGGCCCGCCGTGATGAGGGAGTTCCGGCTCAGCGGAAGCACAATCGACCAGAACGCCCTTATGTGGCCCGCGCCGTCGACGCGCGCCGCCTCGATGACTGAGGTGGGCAGACCGTTCATGAAGGCCCTGATGATGAGGATCGCGAACGGAATACCGTGCGAGGAGTCCGCAAGTATCAGGCCTGGAATCGAATTGAGGAGGCCCAAATCGTTGTACGCGGTGTACAAGGCGTTGGCCACTACGATCCCGGGGATCATCTGGCTGATCAGGATGGCGAACAGTACGATGCCGGCACCCTTGACTTTGAAATAGGCCAGGGCGTAGGCCGCCGGTGCCGCGATGGCCAGGCTCAGTGCCACGCTGCCGAGGGAGATCACGAGGCTGGTGACCAGGTTCCCGCCCTGTTCACTGATGGCCGTGACGTAGCCGGTGAAATCGGGTTTCAACGGCAGCCAGGATGTTTCCACGGTGGTGCCGTTGGGCTGCAGCGAGGCGTTGACCATCCAGTACACCGGGAACAGCATGACGGCCAGGAAAAAGATGGCCAAGGCCGTGGACCCCCAGCTCTTCCGGTCCGGCGCGGGGCCGGTCTTGCTTCGTCTGGCGCCGGACGCCTTGATCCGGCCGGTGCGTTCGGTGATTTGCGTCGTCATTGTTTCCTCACTCATCCACTGCGCGTCGGCTGGCACGGAGGTACAGGACGGCGAAGACCAGGGAAATAATCACCAGAATGTTGCCCAGGGCCGCGCCCTCACCGAACTTGAACTCGTGGAAGGACAGGTTGTAGGACTGGGTGGCGATGGTCTGGGTGGAGTTGGCGGGCCCGCCGTTCGTCAGGCCCAGGATGATGTCCAGCACCTTGAGCGTGTACACGACGCCGAGCACCAGAACCACACTCACCACAGGTTTGAGCATGGGCCAGGTAATGTGCCGGAACGCCTTCCAGCCCGTCGCGCCGTCCAGGGATCCGGCCTCGTACAGCTCATCCGGGATTTCCTGCAGGCCGCCATACAGGATGGTCAGGTTAAAGGGAATGCCGATCCAGATGTTCACGCCGACGACGGCGATCAGTGCCAGTGACGTGCTCGTCAGCCACGGCACTCCGGTATCGATGATGCCGAAGTCGCCCAGGAAACGGTTCAGCGCCCCGCTGTCCTTGTCCAGGATCCACCGCCATACGGCGCTCGAAACGATGAGGGGCAGGAGCCACGGGAGCAGGAGCAGCGACCGGAGGATCCCGTTGAGCGGGAACTTGCGCTGGAAGAAAATGGCGAGGGCGAGGCCGATCACGAACTGGCCCAGGATGGACCCCAGCGTGAACAGCGCAGTGTTAAGCAGGGAGGTGGAGAACAACGACGACGACACTACTGTCGCGTAGTTGGCCAGCCCAACCCAGGGGGCCTCACCGGTGAAAAACGTTGCGGTTGTGTAGTCCTGGAAGCTCATGACGACGTTCTTGACCACGGGGTAGCCGAAGAACAGCGCCATGTAGACCACGGCGGGCACCAGGAACAGCCACTGGAAGAGGCGCTCACGGCGTTGGCGGGTGCGCCGCCTCGGGGCCTGCGGTGCCTGCCCGGACCGGGACTTCTCAGTCCCGGTCCGGTTCGTGGCGGATGACAAATCGGTTGTCAGTGACATGGCAGGCTACTTACTGTCCCTGGGCTTGCTTCAGGGCATCGGCCGGCGAAGCCTTCCCGGTCAGGGCTGTCTGGATGGCCGTGTAGATTTTGGTGGCCTGGGCGGGCCATTCTTCGCCCAACTGGCCGGTGCGTGCCCTGGCAGTCTTGATGAGTTCGGTGAACGTTGCGAGCTTGGGGTTCTCGGAAGCGAACGTCTCCGCCAGCGTGGTCTTGGACGGAATGGTGTTGCGGACCTTGGCCAGAGCCAGCTGGTTTTCGTCGCTGTTCAGGCAGGCAACCACCTCGGCGGCCTTGGCCTGACGTGCCTTGTTGCCCGTTTGCGGGATGGTCCACACTTCCCCGCCCAGCGGGGCTACGGCCGTCTGGCTGGCTTCCCGGACCGGAACCTTGACCACTCCGTACTGGAGGGTGGCCTGCTTGTCGAGGGACGGGATCTGCCACGGGCCGTTGACCATCATGGCGGCTTTGCCGGCCAGGAACTGGTCCTTCACATCTGCCTGGGTCCAGTTGAGGGCAGAGGAGGACACTGAGCCTTTCTTGACCAGATCAGTCCAGAGCTCCAGGGCCTGCTCGGTCTCGGCAGTGTCGATCTTCTTTTCGTCGCCGCCGTTGGACCACATCACGGGGAGGAACTGCCACGTTCCTTCGTAAGTGGGGTTGGCGTTGAAAGCCAGTCCGTACTGGTCGCCGGCAGTCAGCTTGGCCGCCGCCGTCTTCAGCTCATCCCACGTGGTGGGCGGCGTGACTCCGGCCTTGGCCAGGATGTCCTTGTTGTAGAACAGGGCGATCGTGTTGACGGTGGGGGCCAGGCCGTAGACCTTGTCCTTGTAGGTGCCGGCGCTGAGGACCCCGGGAGCGAAGTCATCCGTGCTGATCTTGAAGTCGCCCAGCGGAGCCAGCGCCCCGGTGGCGGCGATCTGCTGCAGGTCCGGGTTGTCCAGCATGAGGACGTCCGGCAGGGTCTTGGAGGAGGACTGCTGGAGCACCTTGGAGATCAGCGATTTGCCGGGGACGGTCTCGCGCTTGATGGTGACGCCTGCCTTGGTGCCGCAGGCGGTCAGGGCGTCGCCGATGAAGGACTTGTCCGGCTCGTTGTTGTAGTAGTCCATCACGGAGATCTCGGTGACGGCCTCCGCGGAGGAGGCAGTGGGGGAGGCCCCGCAGCCTGAGATGAACAACGGCAGGCCGACGAGCGTGGCAACGGCCAAGGCGAGCGGACGGGTGGTCCTGAGTGCTGACTTCATTGTCTGTTCCTTTGTTATGGGAATCGAAGAGATCATCGATGCGTATCGACGATGCGTATCGATGAGTTCGGTAACGGATTTTCGGCATGGTGAAGCGTTGGGAAGGGTCAGGCACCGTGGGGTGGACGGAGCGTGGAGGAACGGTGCGTGATGACCGTAGGTACCAACTCCAGGGATTCGTGTGGTCCCGGGGTGTCGGCCTGGAGGAGTTCGCAGATGATCTTGACCGCGCGGCGGGAGACTTCGGCCGGGCGGAGGTCGATGGTGGAAAGCGGGATCGGCTGGAGCTCGGCAAGTGTGTGTGAGGCGCTGCCGATCACCGAGACGTCCACGCCGGGCGTCAGGCCGCGGCTGGCAAGTACCCGCCGCAGGACGTCCTGGACGGTGCCGTCCGGTGCGATGAACGCGGGAACCCCGGTGGATTCTGCCAAGGCCTTGTCCACGGAATCGGTAACGACTCCGCGGTCCGTGCCGCCCGGCAGGTGCAGTACTGTGACGCCGAGGTTGTCTGCGGCTTTGGTGGTGCCACGCATGAAGCGGTCTACGTAGTTCACGCGGCGGTCCACCACCTCGGGTGGCCAGTCAATCACGGAGACCACGGAGTGGCCGGCCTCGGCGAGGTCCCGTACGCACTGTTCGCCGGCCATTTCAAAGTCAGCATCGATGCAGACCAGGCCGGAGGGGTCACGCGGGATGCCGATCAGCACCACTGGCACGTTGAGGCTGCGGACCACGGGCAGCCGTTCGTCGTCGCCTTCCACCTGCATGAGGATGAGTCCGTCGCAGATCTGTTGGCCAACCACCCGCTGGAGGCCGGGGGCGCCTTCATCCTCCGTGACCAGCAGGATGTCGTGATCGTATTGGCGGGCGGTGTTGGCGATCACGGAGACGAATTCCATGATCGACGCCATGTGGAGCTCGGGGATGAACGGAATGACCAAACCGATCACATGGGTCCTGCGTCCCGCCAAGGCGCGGGCGCCGGCGTTGGGCTGGTAGGTGAGCTGCTCGATGGCGGCCTCCACCTTTTTGCGGGTCTTCTCGGAAATGGGCCGCTTGCCGCTGAGTACGTAGGACACCGTGCTTTGGGCTACTCCGGCGGCCTGGGCTACGTCCTTGCTTGTGGGCATGTCCTGGCCTCCTTTCGCTCTCCGGTGAACTGTTTCTGGGCTGTCGATACGCATCGTCGATGCGTATCGAGAATTAGTATGGCATGCATCACACCGGCCTGCAAGCCTTGCTCAGCGATCCTTTGAGCTGGGCGCGGGCGGGGCGCCGATGCTGGCCGGGTCCGCCAGCAAATGGGCAAAGGCCAGCTCAGCTGCCCCGATCGTCATGAGGTCGGAGCCCAGTGCGGCACGGTAGATCTTCGCCTGGCCGGACACCCCATTCAGGGCCTGGGTGCGGAGCAAGCCGTCCAGGGTGCCGGGGGAGAGCGCGTGCAGAATGCCCAGGAACCCATCGAGCACGATGGCGTCCGGGTTGAACGTGTTGACGGCGTTCCGGAGGGTTATTCCCAGGTAGCTCAGCTGGCGTGCGACTTCCCCGGCCAGCTCTGCGCTGCCCTTGGAGCGGAGTGCTTCTTCGAGCTGCCGGGCGTCGCCCCCGCCCAGTCCTGCCAGTTCAAAGAGCGGGGACTGGGACACTTCGGTTTCGAGGCAGCCAGTGGCGCCGCAATGGCACGTCTGGCCGTCGGTGCGCACAAAGGTGTGTCCCAGTTCGCCGGCGTATCCGGAAGACCCGCGCAGCAGCGCCCCGTCGGTAATGACGCCGCCGCCGATGCCGCTGGCGCCGCCGTTGAGGTAAATCAGGTTGCCGCGTCCGGCGCCGGCTCCGAAGATGAGTTCAGCCTCCGCGCCCAGCGAGGCGTCATTGTCCGCCCAGCATGGATAGCCGGTGGCCTCGCCCATCATCCGGGCCACGGGTTCGTCGCGCCAACCCAAATGCGGGGCGTGCCGGACCACCCCGTCCGCGCGGTTGACCAAGCCTGGTACGGCCATGCCGATGCCGGTGATCCGATAGGAAGCATCGAGCTCCGAACGCATCCCTGCAATGACGGCGGCAGCGATGTTGACTGCTTCCTTGGCCGTGGGGATCCGTTCCGTGGCGAAGCGGATCTTCTTCTGGACCTTTCCTCCGAGGCTCACCAGCCCGATGGTGACGGCGTCCACCTCCGGATTCACAGCCAGTGCCGCCGTGGACGGATCAGGCCGGACATCCGGGCTGGGACGGCCCACCTGGGCTTCGCCCGAAGGCGCCGCCTCAAAGACGAGTCCGAGGGCCACCAGCTGGCCCACCAGTGTCCCCACTGTTGACCTGTTCAGCCCCGTCCGCCGGGTTAGCTCCGCACGGCTGAGCACACCATGGTGGTGCACCAGCGATGTAATCAAGGCAAGGTTGTTCCGTCGGGACGGATCGGGATCATTGGCCGTTGCGGGGAGTCGGGTTGCTGGGGGCATCATCGGTGACAATATCAGTAGCCGAAGATCATGTGGTTCAGGAACCGGTTGCGGAACTTGCCGGCAGGATCCAGCCGGTCCGCCAAGGCTTTGAAGTCATTAAAGCGTGGATACAGGGGCCCGATCGCGGCAGCGCCGCCGTCGAACAGTTTGCCCCAATGGGGCCTTGCGGCGAACGGGGCGAGTTCCGCCTCCAGGAGTGGCAGCACCGCCTCGACCGCGGGCTGGTCCTGCCGCCACGTGAAGTGCAGGCCGATGCCGTCGCGCCCATAATTGGGCTCAGCCACAACCGGTCCGCCGCAATGGTGCGGATCTCGGAAACCAGGAGCAAAGGCGTCAGGACCCCGGAGAGTTTGCGCAGTGTGCGGATGGCATCTACAGCGTGTTCCCGGGGCACCAGGTACTCGGACTGGAGCTCGTCGCCCTTGCTGGGCGTGAACTCCATCCGGAAGTGGGCAAGCCGGTCCGACCACGGCCCCGGCACGCCGAGTTGTTCGGTGCAGTTGCTTCCGGAGACGCCCGGGAGCGGATGCCGGGCAGAGGCCGCGGGCGTGCCGGCGTAGAAATCCTGCCTGCCGGGGTTCAGGCGCGGGCCCTCCGCCCGGGACTTGAGCCACGCCTGCCCCACGGTGCTCCCGCTCCAGTCAGTGAATAGGCTAACGCTGTACGCGGACGCGGTGACGTCGTCGAAGTTCTCAAGGACCTGGTCCCAGTCCAGGTTCTCAAAAACGTGCTGTGCAACGTCGAAGGCTGGCACAATGTCCAGGGTCACGCTGCTGACGATGCCCATGGCTCCAAGTCCCACCACCATGCCATCAAAGTCCGCGGTCTCGCCACGGCGCGCGGCGAGGGTGCCGCCGTCGGCTGTCACCAGTTCCAAGCCGGCGACGGCGGTGGCCAAGTTCCCGTTGCCGTCACCGGAGCCGTGGGTGGCGGTGGCCACTGCCCCGGCGACCGAAATGTGGGGCAGCGAGGCGAGGTTGTGCAGGGCAAAGCCCTGCCGCTGCAGCTCCGCGGCGAGCGTCCCGTACCGCACGCCGCCGCTCACCGTGACTGTCAGGTTGGCGGCATCCACCCTGATCCCGGGTTCAAGCTTGTCCAGCACCACCAGGGTTCCGGCCGTGTCCGCGATGGCGTTGAAGGAATGCCGGGATCCGAGTGCCCGCACCTTCGGGGCACGCACCACCAGATCCTGGAGTTCCTCCACGCTGGCCGGATGGGCGATCTGCTGTGCCTGGTAGCCGTAGTTTCCGGCCCAGTTTCGCTCCGCCACCAGCTGATCAATCACGGTTGACTCCTTCGTCCAGATGCCTCGCGGCCAAATTTGATGGTCACCACAACATAACAGGGGTGACGGCAAGGCGGCTAGGTAATTGCTGATTCTTCGGGGAAGCCCGGTGCGCATTTTCTGGATCAAGGTGGTTGACATCACAGAAATCCGTAATATGTTGGATAGCGAAACAAAAACACATCGACCACCCGGAGCATTCAATGACGATCCAGCCCACCCGCGAAGACAAGTTTTCCTTCGGCCTCTGGACGGTCGGCTGGGAGGCGCAGGACCAATTCGGGTCGGCCACCCGCCCGCCCCTTGACACGGTGGAAGCCGTCAACCGGCTCAGCGATCTTGGCGCCTACGGCATCACCTTCCACGACAACGACCTCTTCCCCTTTGGCTGCTCGGCAGCTGACCGGCAGCGCGAAATTGACCGGCTGACGGGCGCGCTCAAGGCCACGGGGATGATCGTTCCCATGGTCACCACCAACCTCTTCAGCCACCCTGTCTTCAAGGACGGCGGATTCACCAGCAACGACCGGGGCGTCCGCCGCTTCGCCTTGCGTAAAGTGCTGGACAACATCGATCTGGCCGCCGAGCTCGGCGCAGAAACGTTTGTGATGTGGGGCGGCCGGGAAGGCAGCGAGTACGACGCCGCCAAGGATATCCGCGGCGCATTGGAACGCTACCGCGAAGCAGTGAACCTGCTGGGCGACTATGTTACGGACAAGGGTTACAACATCCGGTTTGCCATCGAGCCGAAGCCGAACGAACCCCGTGGCGATATCCTGCTTCCCACCCTGGGACACGCCCTGGCGTTCATCGAGACCCTGGAACGTCCGGAACTTGTCGGCGTCAACCCGGAAACCGGGCACGAGCAGATGGCCGGGCTGAACTTCACCCACGGCATCGCCCAGGCCCTGTACCAGGGCAAGCTGTTCCATATCGACCTCAACGGCCAGCGCAGCATCAAGTTTGACCAGGACCTGGTGTTCGGCCACGGCGACCTGCAGAACGCGTTCTCGCTGGTGGACCTCCTCGAAAACGGCGGTCCCGACGGCGGCCCGTCCTACCTGGGCCCGCGCCACTTTGACTACAAGCCCAGCCGCACCGAGGACATCGACGGTGTGTGGGACTCCGCTGCCGCGAACATGCAGACCTACCTGCTCCTGAAAGAGCGTGCCAAGGCATTCCGCGCCGACCCCGAGGTGCAGGAAGCGCTGCAGGCTTCCCGGGTTGCCCAAATCAACGAGCCCACACTGAACCCGGGTGAAGGCTACGAGCAGTTGCGGGCGGACAAGTCCGCCTACGAAGAGTTCGACGTCGATGCCTACTTTGGCGGTAAGGGCTTCGGATTCGTAAAGCTCCAGCAGCTCTTCATCGAGCACCTGCTCGGGGCACGCTGATCCCATGACGCTGGTTGCCGGGGTTGATTCCTCTACTCAAAGCTGCAAAGTGGTGGTGCTGGACGCGGCCAGCGGAGTCCTGCTCCGCGAAGGCCGGGCGGGCCACCCCGGTGGAACAGAAGTCCACCCGGACGAGTGGTGGCGGGCGCTTTCCGAAGCATTCGACGACGCCGGCGGCCTCGCAGGTGTGGACGCGTTGTCCGTCGGCGGGCAGCAGCACGGCATGGTGCTGCTGGCCGCGGACGGGAATGTGGTGCGGCCGGCACTGCTCTGGAACGACACCCGGTCCGCGGACGCTGCTGCCGCGTTGACCCGTGAAGTAGGCGCGGAGGGCTTCGCCCGACGGACCGGACTGGTGCCGGTGGCTTCCTTCACCGTCACCAAAGTCCGGTGGGTCCGCGATCACGAACCGGAAAACGCCGCCAGGGTTGCCGCCGTGGCGCTTCCGCACGACTGGCTGACCTGGCGCCTGCGCGGCTACGGCCCGGCAGGCTCCAGTCCTCTGGGTCCGGACCTGGAGCAGCTGACCACCGACCGCTCCGATGCCAGCGGCACCGGCTACTGGAACCCCGGCGCCGGCGCCTACGATCTGGACTTGTTCGCGCTAGCCTTCGGCCGGGACGCACGGGAAGCGCAGCCGGGCCGGACGTCGGGCGCGGACGCCGCAAAGGGATCTGAGGCAGTTGTGCTTCCCCGCGTACTGGCTCCTGGCGCCGCCGCCGGCCACGTTCACCCCGGATGTCTCGGTGGAATGATCCAAACAGCGGCATCCGCCTTCGGGGACGACACACGGGAGTCGATACTCGTAGGAGCCGGCGCGGGAGACAACGCAGCGGCGGCACTAGGCCTGGGCGCCCAAGGGGGTGACGTCGTCGTCTCCGTTGGAACAAGCGGAACTGTGTTCGCGGTAGCGGACCAATTGCACGGCGATGTCTCCGGGACGGTGGCCGGTTTCGCTGACGCCAGCGGAGCCTACCTACCCATTACAGTCACGCTGAACGCGGCCCGAGTGCTCAGCTCCGTTGCGACGCTACTGGACGTGGACTTCGAAGAATTCGCGGGGCTGGCACTTGAGGCCCGGCCGGGAGCGGACGGCGTGGTCTTAGTGCCCTACTTCGAGGGGGAGCGCACGCCCAATCTGCCCCAAGCTAAGGCCAGCCTGCACGGTCTCAGCATTGCCTCCACAACGCGCAGCAACATCGCGCGGGCAGCAATCGAAGGGATGCTCTGCGGCTGGCTGGCGGCCTGGATGCTCTGCAGGCCCTGGGCTATTCCGCCCAGCGGCTGATGCTGATCGGCGGGGCCGTGCAGAATCCTGCCGTGCAAGGGATTGCGGCCCAGGTGTTCGACCTTCCCATCGTGGTTCCGAGCCCTGGTGAATACGTTGCCCGGGGCGCAGCCGTGCAGGCTGCGTGGGCGCTGACCGGGGTTCGCCCGGACTGGCATGTGGCTCTGGACGCCACGCCGGTACCGCAATTTCAGCCGGAGACGATCGGGAACTACAAGAAAGCCAGTGCCCGGGAGGAAGCTGCGCTTTCCTGAAAGCGGGCCACATTCCCCTTCTCTACCCCTGAGCGGCTGTACAACAACGTGGAGCACTGTGGTGATGTAACGCCGGGGCCTCGCGGCCACTTGGGCTTCCGCCCGACTACGGCTTGGACGGCTCCGACGGAGGCAAGGCTTGAGCCGACGCCGATCATTCCGTTGGGCGTGGCCACGTTGAGGGCGCCGGGGCCTGCATCAGAAGACCCAGCCCGCCCGTGAACGTAGTGGTGTGGAATCGTGGCCGGCGGGCCACCTCACTGAAGTTCCAGCGGCGGTGCAGCTCGATGGACGCGAGGTTTTCCGCATTGACCATGTACCAGGCCTGCGACGCCCGGGCCCAGATCCACTGCAACCGCTCCTCTGTCAGCGCCGCGCCCACCCGGCGACGGCGCCACGCCGGCAGGACGGTCACCCCGGCGAGGTAATGCCCGGAAGGTGCCGGTCCGTCGTCGTGATTCCAGTAGTGCGGGACGCACGTCGGCGACCGTGCCGGCGTCGTGCGATACGTCCTTCTTGGTGAGTCCCGCAAATCCGTGGGATTCCATCTGGACAGTCAACCGCATCGGTCGGCACAGATTAGGGAACGACAAGGCGGGCCATCCGGAGGAAGCTGGGCCCTACCCGGGGAGCGCTGGCCGCAAAGGCGCAGCAGTTCACTGGCGGAGGCGGATCTTTTCATATCCTGCCAGAATTGAAATAGTTGAGCATCGATCCTTTCACTTCCGATTGATGTGCAAAACCCTGCAATGAGGAATGTCAGTTCAAGTTAGGACACCGTGGAACAGCCACCCAGGCTCGGAAAACAAAACTTCGCGTCGGAAGCCGGGGCTGACGTCACGGTCGAAGCCAAGCCGGAAGGTGGCTGGCCGCCGCTGGGGTGGGAACGGCTGGAATGGAAGACCAAGATCGGCGCCGGCCCGCGGACCATGACTGAGCACCCATTCGTCCCGTACAAGGCAGCGGTCCCGCCATTCATCGCGTCCATCCGTTACGCGCCCTCCAGTGAGGTGACTGCAGCGGTTGAAGACGCGGCCTTGGCCATCCGGGACTTCGACCACGACTTGGGCGGCGACGTCGCCCCCTTCTCGGCCATACTGCTGCGCACCGAGTCCGTATCTTCCTAGCAGATCGAGAACGTCACCGCCAACGCCCGCAGTATTGGGATGGCAGAACTGGGTGATAACTCCAAAAGAAATGCCACCCTGGTTGTGGACAACGTGGCAGCGATGAACGCCGCGTTGGCCGCTGCCGACTCCCTGGAAACGGTGACCGTCCTGGAAATGCACCGCGCACTTATGCGTCACGCGGATCCGCGGGGTGCGGGCCGGTTCCGGGAGGAGCCGGTTTGGATCGGCACTTCCAGCCTCAGTCCGGCCGGGGCCGACTTCGTAGCCCCGGATTCCCGCCGAGTCCTGGAACTCATGGATGATCTGATGGATTATGCCGGCAGGAACGATGTTCAGATCCTGGCGCAGGCTGCAATAGCACATGCGCAGTTCGAAACCATTCACCCGTTCACCGACGGCAACGGCCGCACGGGCCGGGCACTACTGCACGCGATGCTCCGCAACAAAGGCCTGACGCGCACGGTGACCGTACCCGTGTCGGCCGGCCTCCTCAACGACGTGAGCGGCTATCACGACGCCCTGACCGCATACAGGAAAGGGGATCCGGACCCGATAATCCTGCTTACAGCTGAGGCAACCTTCCGTGCCATTGACAATGGCCGGCAATTGGCGGGCGACATCACCGCTGTCCGAGACCGGTGGAAAGAGGCCATCAGGGCCCGTAAGGATGCTGCGGCGTGGACGATCGCTGACCTCCTGGCCCGCCAGCCAGTGGTAAACGCCGAGTTGCTGGCGGACCGGCTGGGAATCTCGCAAGCCACCATCTGGCGCCAGATGCAGGTCTTGGAAGAAGCCGGTGTTGTCCAGGGATTCGACAAGTTCAAGCGTGGCCGGCACTGGCGCTCGGATGAAATCCTCACCGCCCTGGACTCCTTTGCGGATCGTTCAGGGCGCCGCGTCCGCGGCTGAACCTTTTCAACGAAACATTCAGCGTCACTTGATCAAACCTTGAGGCTGTGTTTGTAGCCTCGGGCGCATGGGGAAATATGGGGGCACACAGTACGCGCGCGACTCCCGGAGCGAGCTCCGTCGTCGCAGATTCAAGGTAGTTTCCTACGTTGCACTGGCCGCGCTGGCAGCGGCCACGGCGGCGGTGGTGGTGCTCGCGCTCACCCGGTGACGGATAGCCGCGGATAGGCGCCCATTGCTGCGACTTGTCAGGGCTGTGACGAACCGGATAGCGTGACCTCTGATCGCATGGGGGATCACTCTAACGTTCGGAGACCGTTGTGGCTCTCATTGACTATGTCCTGGCGCTGTGCGCGCTGTTGGGCACACTCCTGCTTCCCTTTTACGCGATGTACCACGTGCTGCGCCGGAAGCGACGCGCAGTGCGCGTGACCGCCACGAGGAGTAACCCCAGCTAGCCATGCCCTACATCGATATCAACCCGCATAAAGGCCGTCCCAAATGGCAGGCCTACGCCATTCTGGCCGTGCTTCTGGTCCTCACCGCCACTGTCGTGATTGCCGCGCTCACCCGCGGCTGACC
Source organism: Pseudarthrobacter sp. KH_020_B (assembly GCF_057840185.1). Taxonomy (NCBI): domain Bacteria; kingdom Bacillati; phylum Actinomycetota; class Actinomycetes; order Micrococcales; family Micrococcaceae; genus Pseudarthrobacter; species Pseudarthrobacter sp. KH_020_B. The sequence goes on along the minus strand of NZ_CM174506.1, from coordinate 3,650,596 downwards.
TCGCGTTTCTGCCCCAGCGCCTAGACTTACTGATTGAATCAGTCCGTAAAGTGCCGCAGAACCTTGTGCCGAAAGTCCTGGGGGGACAGACATGCCCGATCCGGCGGATCAGAACGCACGCCCCATCGCAGACGATGCAGGGCTACCGCAACCGCCCCGGCGACGCCGTGACCTCCGTCGCGCCGATGGTGCGCTGCAGGATGCCCAGACAGGAACCATGCCAGCCGTAACGCCAGATCTTTCGAGCACTCCCGACGCCGGCACCCCGGTGCCGCGCCGCAGTTCCTGGGCGGAGGCGGCGGCCGCCGCCGACCAGTTCAGCCCCGCACCTTCTGCCCCCATCACTTCCGTCCCGGCGCCCACCCGCCGGCCCGCCATGCCGCCGGTGACCCCGCTGCCGCAGGTGACGCCGCAGGCCGGGCAGCCGGCCGAGCCGGACTTTGGCACCCCCGCACTGGCGCACGACGGCGACGAAGCCGCGCCGCCGTCGTCGTACGTTCCTGAGGAAGCACCCGAGCCGGCACAGGCGCTCCGGCGTATCCGCCCCACCGCCGCGGACGTCATCGCCGAGAGCCCCATGCCCGACTTCATCAGCTCCCCGGGCCTGTTCGTCAAAGAGCAGAGGCCCCGGCCGGTGGGCGGCATCCGCGGTGCCCTCTACTCGCTCACGGGCGGGGCCTGGAACCTGGGTCCCAGCGCCAAGCAGCGCGACGAAGACGAGCTGGCCCGCCGCATCTCCCGCCAGCTGCAGGGCAGCTACAACACCGCGGTGCTGAGCCTCAAGGGCGGCATCGGCAAGACCTCCACCACGGTGGGCGTGGGCCTGACGCTGGCCGAATTCCGCGGCGACCCGCCCTGCGCCATCGACGCCAACCCGGACTCCGGCGACCTCGTGGAACGCGCCCTCGGCGAAGGCATCTACCAGCAGGCCAGCCCGCGCACCATCACGGACCTGCTGGCGAACATCGACGGCGTTGACTCGCTCACCGCGCTGGCCCGGTATATGCACCACGCCGGCCGGCTGCACCTGATCGCGGGGGAGCAGGACCCGGAGGTCTCCGACTCGCTCACGGCCGCCGAGTACCTGCGGATCCGCAAGCTCATCTCCAACTACTACTCCGTGGCCCTGACCGACTGCGGCACCGGCGTGACCCACAATGCGATGAGCGGGATCCTGCAGTCCGCGGACAACCTGATCATCGCCGCCGGGTATGCGGTGAGCGGGGCCAAGCGTGCCCGCAGCACCCTGCACTGGCTGGCGAGCCACGGGTACGAGGACCTGGCCCGGAACGCCGTGGTGGTCATCACGGACAAGGACGAGGTCTCCTCCCGCGTGGACAAGGACGCCATCGAGGAACACCTGGCCGGGATCTGCCGCCAGCTCATCGCCGTCCCGCACGATAGGGGTGTGGCCGACGGCGACCTGGTCACCCTGGACGTGCTGAAGCCCGAGACGCGGCGGGCATACAAGGAAATCGCGGCGTCGATCGTGGACGGGTACCGGTAGCTTCTTTCTCCCCCAACTGGCTCGCATTTAACGTCGTCATTCACGGTTTTCACGACGTTAAATGCGAGCTACTTGGGTGGGGCTTAGAACGTGATCAACCCGTCACACGTGGCTAGTTATGAATCTTGAGTGAACGCACCGGGCCATCTTGGGCTGATCCTGAGCATGGCCCGTTAGCGTCGGCGCATCAGCCATATGAAAGGTGCGTCAACGATGACCATTCTTGAATACCTCACAGGTCTGGCAATCATCCTCGGGTCCCTTATGGGCACCATGGGGCTCGCGGCGGCGGTCATGCGGCACAGGCAACGCCACTAGCCGATCGGAAGGCTGGTTTCCAGCCACTCTTGGTATGTCTGGCCCCCGACGGCGGAGCCTGCCGCCGGGACCAGGTCACCGCGACGCATGGCTTGACCCATGGCGCCGGGTGCCGGCACTTTCACGACCAGCTTCCGCTGCCCGGATTTCCGCAAGTATTTGCGGACGAGGTCCGCGAGCTCCTCCCGGCGGGGCCCGCCAAGATCAGGAACTCGTCCGCGGGGTCCTTGCTCTGCCGCGTCCACCAACGCCTCAGCGACTTCCCGCGCTGCGACCGGCTGAGTGATCATCTGAGGAACCAGGACCACCGGGCCAATCGACGCGGCGCTGATGGCCATGGGGACAAACTCGTGGAACTGAGTGGACCGCAGTATGGTCCACGGTACTTCTCCGTGCCGGACGCTATCCTCTTGCGCAAGCTTCCCGGCGTACAGTCCCGAAACAGCCCTGTCGATGCCGACGATCGAGAGCGCAATGTGGTGGTTGCACTGAACCGCTACCTCAGCCGTGAGCAGGTTCCTGGTGGCGGCGGTGAAAAAGTCCACGGCCTTCCTCGTGGGAAATCGTCTGGATTCCGGAGACATCAATTACGGTGTCCACACCGTGCAGGGCTTCGTGCAGCCCGCGGCCGGTGAACAGGTCCACGCCTTCTGATCGGGTCAGGCTTGTCACCCGATGTCCGCGGTCCCTGGCAATGGATAAGACATGTTGGCCAACGGCCCCGGTACCTCCTGGAACGGCAATATGCATCCTCAGATCCTATGGCCGTGGTTGGCGGCACTGAAGACAGGTAGCGGATACTCGTGTGCCCGACCGCTGCCCATCCCTAGTCTCGGAAGGTCCTGCCCAGGGCGGCCTCCACTAAGCGCGAACGGACACTTAAGCCCCTCCACTAAAGCGCGAACTGGCAGGCGACAGGCTCAAGTCGCCGGGGCCCGCCGCACCGGCCGTGCGCAGAGAAATTCAGGTCTTTTGATGACCACAATTCGGACCTACGATGAACTCATGCAAACTCTACCGATTTCTGCCGTGAAGGCCAGGCTTTCCGAGCTCGTGGACGCCGCGTCTGTGACCCATGATCAGGTGGTTATCACCAAGAACGGGGTACCCGCGGCCGTGATCATCGGAACCGATGAATGGGAGGCGCTGCAGGAATCCCTGTTCTGGCTTTCCCAGCCGAACATCCGGGAAGACCTTGCCCAGGCCCAACAGGACATAGCCGAGGGTAAGGGCCTGTCCGAGGAGCAGATCCGGGCAGAGTTCGGCGTCCCCAAGCACCAAGGCTGAGCCCCGGTGGGATATGAGGTCATTTTCTCGCCCACCGCACGCCGGGACCTGAAGTCCGTGCCTCCCCGGATCCTGACGGCCATCATCGAATTCGTCTACGGCGACCTCTCCAGAAACCCTCAGCGAGTAGGCAAGGCCTTGGAGCGGGACCTGGCCGGTTTCCACTCGGCCAGGCGTGGCCCCTACCGCGTCCTGTACTCCATTGATGAGGAACACAACAGCATCAGCATCCTGCGGGTCGACCACCGTGCCGACGTGTACCGGCCAGGTAGTCCCGAGTATGCCGGAGAAAGGCTCCCGCCGCGGATGGCCGGGTAGGCGCTGGGGTGTCCGCGACATATCTGAGCTCAAATGTTGCGCACATCACATTCGTTGCCTACTCTGAATGAGGCTGCAGAGGCGCGGCCACTGGCCGCAGCGTCGCGGCCTCCCCGGCTGCAGTGTCGCAGCCACGCAAGGAAGGCATGATCATCTTGTCCGAAAAGCTCAGCATTCTTGTCCGTGTAGATCTCGACCACGCGAAGGCCCAGGTTCTCGCCAAGGGCCACGTCACCGTGCACAGCATCCAGGCCCTCTACGTTGTGGTGAAACGCGCCAACGCTTTGAAGCACAACCTGGACCTGGAATTGGACGTCCGGAACGCACGCGTGGATCCCGAAGCCCTGCGGCAGCTTCAGGTCTGCTCCGAGACCCATCACCTGCCCGCCAGGATTGACCCGCAGCAGACCCACTGCACGCTGAGCATCCTCCCGCCCCGCCGCGCCACTACGCATACGGCCGACTTCAGCCACGCCGCCTGACCCACACTCCATTTAGCGCGAACGGACACTTGAGACCCTGTTTCGAAGGGGCCTCAAGTGTCCGTTCGCGTATGGAAGTGGGGCTTAACTGTCCGTTCGCGCTTTGTGGGGCGTTCGCGCCTTGTGGAGGGCCGCCGTCGGGCGTTGTCCCACGCCGCTATCCGACGGCGGGAATCCCGCCGGCCAGCTCCGCCGCCGCGGCGAGGGCCCACCGGTCGCTCTCCGGCTCGAAGAAGACCACCATGGATGCGTCGGCTTCGCGGGCCTCGTCGAGGGCGAACAGCAGGGCATCCTCCAGATGCTGCGCGTGCTCCAGCCGTTCGGCAAGCGTGCCCGGCAGATCGCCGTCGTCAATGACGACGTGGGCCTTGCCGTCCACGATGACTTTCAGCGCAAAACCGTGATCCTCATGGAGGGACCCCCGGGTGGACGCAATTTCCGTAACTTTGTCGGCCCGGACCAATCCGTTGTTGATGGTGCGGATCCACACTTCACCCATGAGACCTCCTTGGCTGTGCGGGGCAGGCGAAAGCGCCCCACAAGGCAAACGTTAGTCCTCGCGGGGCCGCTTGTGACCCCCTGAAAGCTGGCGAATTTCCGGCGGGCATAAGATAAATCTGATGACTTCGCCAGGAACCCCGCAACCGTTCAACTTCCGAAGCATCGCAATCCCCGCCTTCGGGCCGGCGCTGCTGTTCTGCATCGGCGAAGGCGCGGTCCTCCCGGTGGTGGTCCTCTCAGCCCGCGACCTCGGCGCGTCGGTGGCAGTCTCCGCGCTGATGGTCACGCTGATCGGGCTCGGCTCATGGTTCTTCAACCTGCCCGCCTCCCTCATTACCCTCAAATTCGGCGAACGCTGGTCCATCGTCGGCGCTGCCGCGGTGGGTGCCCTGGCGCTCGCGGCCGCCGCCATCTCATCCATGATTCCCAACGGGCTGTGGCTGCTCGCGGTGGCGATGGCCGTCGTCGGGATGGCCGTGAGCGTCTTCAGCCTGGCGCGGCAGAAGTACCTCACCGAAGCCGTGCCCGTCCAGTTCCGGGCGCGGGCGCTCTCGACGCTGGGCGGGGTCAGCCGGATCGGCATCTTCATCGGGCCGTTCCTTGGCGCCGGCGTGATGCAGTTCGCCGGGATCGCCGGAGCGTACTGGGTGGGGGTGGTGGGCATGGCCGCTGCCGCCGTTTTGGCTGTCACCATCCCGGACCTGGTGGTCCCGCCAGCGCCCGACGGCGGCCACAAGGGTCCGGAGCCGACGCTGCGGAACGTGGCGGTTTCGCATGCCCGCGTGTTCCTGACGCTGGGGGTGGGGGTCCTGCTGCTGAGTGCGCTGCGCGCGTCCCGCCAGGTGGTCATCCCGCTGTGGGCGGACCATCTGGGCATGGATCCGGCCCAGGCTTCGGTGATTTACGGACTGTCCGGCGCGATCGACATGTTGGTGTTTTACCCGGCCGGCAAGGTGATGGACCGCCGCGGCAGGCTGTTTGTGGCCCTCCCGTCCACCATCATCATGGGCATCGCGATGCTGCTCATCCCTTTGTCTGCGTCCTTTGGTGGGCTGCTGTTGGCGTCGCTGCTGATTGGCTTCGGCAACGGCATCAGCTCGGGCCTGATCATGACGCTCGGTGCCGACTTCTCGCCCGACCGCGGCCGCGGCCAGTTCCTGGGACTGTGGCGGTTTATCGCCGATGCAGGATCCACCGGCGGGCCGGTCCTGCTCTCCGGCGTCACTGCGCTTTTTACTCTGGGTGCCGGCGTCTCAGCCACCGGCCTGCTGGGGTTTGCGGCGGCCGGTGTGTTCGCCATTGTGCTGCCGCGGCTGAGGCACCGGCGGAACTACTAAGGGACTTTCAGCAGGCTTTGGCCAGATATTCGGCCAGGGCATCTCGGATGATCGCCGACGGGTTCCGGTGTTCCTTTTGAGCCTGCTCCACCAACTTTGCATCCAAATCCTTTGGCAGCCTGAGGGAACGGGACGGCGAAGTTCCTTTGGCGCTGAGTGAGGGTTTGCCGACGGCACGGCGTACTGCTTCCGGAGAGCCCAGTGCTGCTTCCAGGAGCGAGCGGCCGGCTTCAGGACCCTCGGCTTTGCTGATACGGGCGTCAGGCCCGATGTCTGCGGTCTCTGCCCAGGTGGCGAGTTCTTGGTAGCCTGCCTCTTCTTCGGCGTCGAGCCGGCGGCCGCCCTGGGCCTTCTTTGTTGCTGTCACTTCTCCGTCTCCCTTTCCGCGATGTCCAGGATTTTCCTGCGGGATCATGGTATTGCAAGACAATATTAGTTGCGCGGGCCCGTATCATTGCAACGTTGACGCGCTGGCCGCCCTCGGCGCGGGGTTCTCAGCCACCGGCATCCTCGGGTTCGCGGCGGCAGCTGTGTTCGCCGTCGTGCTTCCCCGGCTGCGGCGCCGGCGGAATTACTGAGGGTCAGGCACAGGCAAGGTCCCGCAGCAGGGGAGGGCCGGTCCAGATATTGGTCGAGTTAGGGACCCTGTACTGGCCATTGATTTCGGCACGCCAAGAACCGTCAATGCGAGGGAGCATCAAGACTGTCTGGCCTTTCGTCTCGAGGACGCCGGTGAAAACTGGGGTACTGCTCGATCCGACGTAGATCCTAATTTCGTGGACGTTTGCGTAGTCGACGTCTCCGTAGGTTCTGACAGTAATTTTCGTGTTCTGCGCCAGTAGGACGCAGACGATACGCGTCGGATTTTCGGCTGGTGCCTGAAGCTTGGCCGAGGCGAAGCTCGTAGCCGCCTGTGCGTGTCCGGAAAAGGAGGCGTTGGCTGCCGGGGCGAGGGCTAGGCCAAAGAGCAGGAAGAAGAGTACTCCAATGATGCCGATGACCCTTGACACCGAACCTGCACGTGGCCTACTCACTGCCAGCAGGTTCCAAGTCCTTACGCCATATGGAGGCCAGGAGTCCGATCACCAGGACAACGGGTGCCCCATACATAAAGGTGTTGAGGACAACCGGCTGGCGCAGGGTGCGGATGGCTTGGCCCACGTAGGGGACGGTGAAAACGTGCCGATCAACGGTCGCTCCATTGAGGGTTGCGGTCCAAGGGTCAGCGCCGTTGTTGGCGTCGCCCCTGGTGCGTACCGCCGTCGTCCCGTCCGCATTGGAGAGGAGCTCTGTGACGCGGTGGGTTTCCACCCGGTTGTCCTCCACGGGGATGTGGTATGTGATGACGTCGCCGACGCTGATCTTGCTGACCGGCGTGGGGACCGTGACCACAACGTCGCCCGGCATGATCAGCGGGGCCATCGAGCCGGTGAGCATGGTGGATGTCTGATAGCCGAACGTACGCGGGCCCACAGCCAGAAACAGGAAGGCAGCAACCGCGACGACAACCATTGCCGTGGTGAAGACACTGAGTCCGCGCCGCAGGCTGGCTTTGAACAGCGTATCGCCACGGTTCCGCCCCCGGGTGCTTGCAGGGATGGAGGTCCCGGCGCCGCCGCGGGGGGTGCGGGGACGCCGGGACAGCTCAGTGACCGGGGCGGCATTGGGAGCCGCCTTGGGAATTTCAGTTACTGTGCTCATCGCTGTCCAGCCCTAAGGGAGAGAGTCCGGTGGAGTGTTGGGGACGGTGCCGGCTTCATGACACCGTCAAGACGGTGGGATCTCTACTTGATCTCGCCGGTACGCTGTGTGCCGGTGAAATCGAACTTGATGGTGCTGGTGGCGCCCTGGAAGGTGTTGGGTGCACTTGTGGGGAGTGACGTGGTCACCTTGAGGGTGTCCGTGGAGCCGGAAGCCAGTGAAGCAAGACCGGGAAGTACGTTGACGCCGATGACCGGAGTCGTGGCCAGGACGACGGTGGGGGCGACGGAGCATCCATAAGGCGCGGCGGTTCCAGTCCAGCCGGTGCTGCAAGACTCAACCTTCAGCTGCAGACCGAATGCGGGGTCCGTGGTCAACAGCGACGGGGTGGTGGTGCTGCCCGTGAGCGTAATGCTGTTCAGGGCCGAGTTGCCAGTGTTGCTCACGGTGGCAATTTTCTCGACGGCATCGCCCGGGAGGAGGCCAGTAACAGGGATGTTCAGAGTGTTGGCGTCGCCTGCTTCGCCGAGGGCGATGATAACGGTGCCGGCGGTGACTGCCTGATTCGCCGAAGTTGTGGAGGTGAACGTACCGTAGGTGCCCATGCCTGCAACGGCGGCGGCGGTGCCTACCAGTGCGGCGGAAGCCAGAATCTTGCCTGAAGTGGTTTTCATGCTGATGCCCAAGAGATAAGTCCTTTATCGACGTCGCCCACTCCAGTGGGCCAGCCGCCCCCCAGCGGGCCGGCTGTGAATGCCAGGCTCACGTGGGCTGGCGAGAATTACTCTTCACGGGCTCGATCAATGAACGACTGGGTATTGAATCAAGGTTTGCTCAAGATTTGGGCGTTTCCGCAGGTCAAGTACATATTGGGATCCATTTGATGGACTAAAGGGCGGTCCGCCCGGGGGTATGGGCGGGCTCGACTGGGTCGCATTTAACGTCGTGAAACGCGCGAATGGCGCCCTCGTGAGGCGTTGCATCTACTATTGTGCATATATGCCTACAATAGTAGACGTTGGAGGTATTGATGCGATTGCAGAATCCGCTTACTGCGCTCAGTCCATCGCTCGACATGGGGGTGCTCTTTGTCCTCGGCCGAGCGGACGCGACCTTTACTGCGCCGGGCATCCAGAAGCTCTTGCCGGAGGACGGCTCCCTTGCCGGCGTTCGCAAGGCATTGCAGCGTCTCACCAGTCAGGGAGTTGTTCTGGAAGACGTTGTGGGCAGGACGCACGCGTTCCGACTAAATCGTGAGCACCTGATTGCAGATGCCATTTTGGCCATGGTCTCGGCCAAGTTGACTCTCGTCGACCGCATTCGTAGCGAAGTTGCTTCGTGGGAATTCGTTCCGCTAAACGTGATGCTCTTCGGTTCGGCCGCGAGGAACGAGATGCGAACCGACAGTGACATAGATATTTTCATTGCTCTTCCCGACTCAGTCGACGACGACCTGGCGGAGGCCCGAATCGCCGACCTTGCCGCGAGAATAGGTGCTTGGACGGGAAATGATGCACGCCCATTGGTCTACAGGGCCAACGAAATTGCCTCAGCGCCAGTCTTTGACTCCGTCATTCGGGACGGCCTGACCATTCTGGGCGAGCCTGGTTGGCTCCTGAAAGTTGTCCGAAAAAGTGGAGTTGCCGGATGAGAACGCTCTCGGGTGACGAGTCAGTTCGCCGAGGCTGCCGTTGTCACCCTGTGCGTACACGCGGGGATCGCAGCGTCAGATGCCATCTGCGTGGCGGCCCTTGGCCAACACGCCCAAGGGCACGACCACAAAGATGCCGTGATGCTCTTGAAGTCAGTGGACGAGGTCTCGGCGAAGCACCTCGGAAACCTGTTAAGCATGAAAACCCGCGCGGGCTACGGATATAGCCCCGTCACCTCGGAACAGTTGAAGAAGGCCGTGCGGGCGATGGACAGCTTGGTGCTCTCAGCGCTCGCCTAGATGCATCTCATCCAACTGGGTGGCATCTGACGTCGCGTCCCTCAGTTCCGGGCTCAGGGTTAGCGGCACGTCAACGTCCACGGCCAGGGCAAGGAGCGTACGGCTGAGGAAGTTTCGCGCGCTCGCGACCAGGTGATTTCCTCGATTGGGCCTGAAGGCCGCGGGGTTCGCCACGCCCCTCGCCGGGGAGGTGCCGCAACCGACCGAGCCGAGGCCGTCGTCGTAATTTTCTGGGTCAGTCCCCAGTTAGCTCCTGCCCCCGGACACGTTGCCAAAGTGGCGCGAAAGGATCACCCTAAAGTAGGCCGCGTTGATATTTAGAGTGTGCGGAGGTCAGAGCCATGAGCACCACTTCAGACGACGTTTTTCCGGTCACTCCGGAGGCAGAGACACACGAACTCAAGCGGGTCCTGGGCCCCAAGCTCCTCCTGCTGTTCATCGTTGGCGACATCCTCGGCGCCGGCGTGTACGCAGTCACCGGAACCATGGCCGGGACAGTGGGCGGCATCGTGTGGCTGCCGTTCCTGCTCGCCTTCGTCGTCGCGACGCTGACCGCCTTTTCCTACCTCGAACTGGTCACCCAGTACCCGCAGGCAGCAGGGGCGGCGCTCTATGTGCACAAAGCCTTCGGTATCCACTTCGTCACGTTCCTCGTGGCATTCGCCGTGGTCTGCTCCGGCATCACCAGCGCCTCCACCTCCGCGAATGTCCTCGCCCAGAATTTCTTCGGCGGCCTGAGGATCAACGGCTGGATGGAGATGCCGGCGCAGGGCGTGATCACCGCCGTGGCCATGGGCTTCATGGTCTTGCTGGCCGCGATCAACCTGCGCGGCGTGGGGGAGAGCGTGAAGTTCAACGTGGTCCTCACGCTGGTGGAGGTAATTGCGCTGTCCATCGTGATCGGCGTCGGCTTCTACGTCATGACGCAGGGCACCGGGAACGCCGGAGAAATCTTCGTCTTCAACGATTACCAGGACAAGGGCATGTTCCTGGCAGTCACAGCGGCGACCTCCATCGCCTTCTTCGCCATGGTGGGCTTTGAGGACTCGGTGAACATGGTGGAGGAGACCAAGCACCCCGAGAAGATTTTCCCGCGGACCATGCTGACCGGCCTCGGCATCGCCGTTCTCCTTTACATGCTGGTGGCCGTCTCCGTGGTCAGCGTGCTGTCGCCCACCGAGCTGGAAAACATCCGGGAAGCAGAAGGCGCCGCGCTGCTGGAGGTAGTGCACAAAGGCTCGCCGGACTTCCCCATCGACAGGGTCTTCCCGTTCCTCGCCGTCTTCGCCGTTGCCAACACCGCGCTGATCAACATGCTGATGGCGAGCCGGCTGATCTACGGCATGGCACGCCAGAACGTCCTGCCGCCTGCCCTGGGGAAGGTCCTGCCGGGCCGCCGCACCCCGTGGGCCGGCATCCTGTTCTCCACCGTCCTCGCGCTGGGACTGATCTGGTACGTCACCGGCGACCCCAAGAGCAACATCGTCGCCAACCTCTCCGGCACCACGGCGTTCCTGCTGCTGTGCGTCTTCACCGTGGTGAACGTGGCCTGCCTGGTGCTTCGCCGCAAGCGCGACCCCAACCGTAAGGTGTTCTTCACGTCGCCGGGTCAGCTGCCGCTGCTTGCCGCCCTGCTGTGTGCCTTCCTCGCCGGGCCGTGGGTGGGCCGCAACGTCATCCAGTACCAGATCGCCGGGGGTCTGATGGCGATCGGGGTGGTGCTTTGGTTTATCACCTGGCTGATCAATCGGCGGACCAACAGGACTGAAGGCGAGCCCGTGGGCACCCAGAACATCGGCAAGGATGACGTTTAGGCGCCTCTAACGGTGCCCGACGACGGCGCTGCCGCCTGGGACACTGAGGCCTGCAGTCTGGTGCCATCGCGCGCTGTCCCCGCGCCTGCGGTGCCGTCAGGCGCCTTGGTGCGTCCCGTCGTCGTGCAGGCGAAGGCATTTGGCTGATGACGAAACTTGTCATCTTGTTTAGGTAATTCTTTGCAGGGTTTCTCTATTCTTTTGATTATTGCCTGCGTACGGTGGGAGCAATATCCGTACGCTTGCTGGGGAGCAACGATGCTTATTGGGGGACGGCGCGCCGCGCCTACATTATTCATCTGCCATGACTGACTATCTCGATATGACCAAAGCCGAGGCCGCCGCCGCGCTCCAGGAGTTTCTCGAGGAACGCGGCCCGGCGCTGGTGCGGCTTCGGGAGCGGCTGGTGGCCGACGGCCAGGACCCTGCTGCGCTCCTTGACGGCACCCCTGAGAGCCTCGTTCCCCTGTGGCGCTGGTTGCTCTCCCGCCTCACGAAACGGGACGCCCCCGGCGCGACGGACACGGCTTCCGTGCCGCGGGAGGCGTGGCCGTCGTGGGAACGGTACACAACCGAGGAAGAGCGGACCCTGTCTCTGGGGTCGCTGGCGCTCCTGGACGGTCTGGTGTCTTACCTCGCGTCAGTAGTGCGGGACGGTGCGCCGCTGGCGCGGTGGGAGATCGCCCACCATCGCATCAAGCGCTACCAGTTCAACAACCACCCGGTGCTGGTCAGCGGCACGGGCGAGATCCACAACTTCCTGCCCGAGCTCCCCGTCGGCGACGCACGCGCTGCCCTTCGCGGGACCCGGGAGTCGCCGGATGACACGATCGCCGCGTATGCGCGGGGGTTGATCGAACAACTAAACCAGGCCGAGGGAGTCACTGCAGAACCCCTTATGCCGGAACCGTTAGTTGAGGTTGAGGACGTCCGCGACGAACCGGGCGGGTATGACTTTGAGATTGGTCTGGGCGATCAGCTCGCCCACGAACGGTCGGCCGAGGTCGACCGGCTGGTCCGCGAGCTATCCGGCGAGGACGGTGTCCACGAGGTCCTCCGGGAGGACCGGGAAATCATCCTGGTGCGCGCACCATCGTGGAGCACCGACGCGCTCCAGGCCTGGATCGCGCGGCGCGTTTGACGATCCTGCCGCCGGACTCGGATGGCGCGTTCAGCGCCCAGGCGCGTCCCGCCGTCGTACTTTTCAAACCGGACGACGACGGCGGCGCTAACCAATGATGGGGCGTTCCTCCGGCAGGCTGTAGAGGCGGGGCCGCGACGACAGGGCCAGCGCGGACGCGACCGTCACGGTACCGATTCTGCCGAGGAACATCAATGCCATGAGCACCCATTCTGCCGACGGCGGAAGGTTGTAGGTGATGCCGGTGCTCATCCCCACGGTGGCGAACGCGGAGATGGATTCGAACAGTACCTTTTCCAGGCTGTAGTCGGTCAGCATCAGCAGCGCCAGGGTGCCGCCCACCACCGCGGCCACACCCAGCAGAGCCACGGACAGGGCCTGGCGCTGGGAGGAGGCGCTGATGGAACGGTGGGCTATGGTCACCTCGTCGCGGCCGCGGATCTCGTTCCAGATGGAGAAACCCAGGACCAGGAACGTGGTGATCTTGATGCCGCCTGCGGTGCCGGCGCTGCCGCCGCCAATGAACATCAGGATGTTGGTGACCATGAGGGTCTCCGGTGACGCCGCGCCGTAGTCGATGCTGTTGAAGCCGGCAGTGCGGGGGAAGACGCCGCCGGCCAGGGAGCCGAGCAGTTTGCCGGTCAGGGACAGGCCGCCGAGTGTTTCGTCCCTGTTCCATTCGAAGGCCGCGAACAGCGTGATGCCAAGGACGAGGAGCAGCAGGGTGCCGTAAACGGTCAGGCGAAGGTGGACGCTCCAGCCCTTGGCTTTGACGTTTCCCCGGAGCAGCTGGATGATGACCGGGAACCCGAGGCCGCCCGCGATGATCGACAGGCAGATGGGGACGATGATCCAGGGGTCCTCCGCGAAGCCGATAAGGCTGTCGCTGTACAGCGCGAAGCCGGCATTGTTGAACGACGAGACGGCGTGGAACACACCATGCCACAGCGCCGTGGCAGGGTTCTGGTCGTAGGCGAGCCAGAAACGGCCGGTCAGGACCGCGGCGGTGGCAGCCTCCATGCCGAGCATGAGCTTCGCCACGCGGAGCAGCACGGCGCGGACGTCGCCCAGGTTGAGCGTGTGCGTTTCGGACTGCGCCACCAGTTGCCCGCGCAGGCCGATGCTTTTTCGGACCAGCAAGGCCAGGAGCGTCGCCAGCGTCATGATGCCGAACCCGCCCACCTGGATCAGTCCCAGAATCACGGTCTGCCCGAACGGGGTCCAGTACGTGGCGGTGTCCACCGTAATCAGCCCGGTAACGCAGACAGCCGACACGGACGTGAACAGGGCGGCCATCAGGGGATCGGCCGAAGGCTCGCTGCCGGTCCGGGCCAGCGGCAGCATCAGCAGCGATGCTCCCAGGATGATGACGGCCAGGAACGCCAGGGGGACGGAGCGGACCGGGTGCAGGAGGGCCCGCCGGACGGCGTTGTCGGTTCCCTTACCGGGGAGCCGCTTGTTCCGCGGGGGTGGCGCCGGCGCGCCATTCCGGAACCTGCTCAGGGACATGGCCTAGCCCACGTGGATGCCGGGGCGGCGGTCAGGATCCGGTTCGTTTTCCCTGATGATTTCGCGGACCACGGGGGCGGTGTCGCCCCGGCCCAGCAGCAGGTAGCGCATGAGGTGCGCCAGGGGGTTGCCTTCAGCCCACTCGAAGTACGCGTGCGGCCTGACACCGGTGGCGTCGCGGAGGGCCAGCAGGATGGCGGCGATGGCGTTGGGTGCGGCCGGGCTTTCGGCGCGGAGCACGCGGTGCCCGTCCACTTCGATGCCGCGCACCTCAAGGACATCGCTGAAACCCGAAGGGTCGGTGACCTCGATTTCAAGGAAGATCACATCGGCAGTGCCGGGCACGGGATTATTCTCGCGCTGCTCGGCTTCCTTCTCACGGTATTCTGCGGCGTCGCGGGCCTGCGGGCGGTTCGCGATCAGGTTGATCCGCCCGTCAAAATCCAGCGTGTCGGTGATGAAGCGGCGGGCTTCGTCGTCGAATTCGATGTTGTGGACCCGGAGCTCGGTGGTGCGGCTGACCCGGGAGACGAGGGAAACCACAATGATGCCCAGGATAAAGAAGCCGGATATTGCCAGGCCATCCGGCTTGGCGATGACGTTGGCCCCCAGCGCGTAGAGCAGGATCAGGGTCAGGATGGTGAAGCCGACGGCGGCGCGCCGCCTCTTGCTGCGGGCGGCGGAGATGCTGACCGCGACGGCGCCGGAGACCATCATGGCCAGGATGCCGGTGGCGTACGCGCCGGCTTGGGCATTGACGTCGGCGTTGAAACCGATGGTGATCAGGATGCTGATGGCGGTGTACACCAGCACCACCGGGCGCACGGCGCGGGACCAGTCCGGGGCCATGCCGTAGGACGGAAGGTAGCGGGGAACGATGTTGATCAGCCCTGCCATGGCGGACGCGCCGGCGAACCACAGGATCAGGATGCTGCTGACGTCGTAGACAGAGCCGAAGCCGTTGCCGAGCAGCTCGTGGGCCAGGTAGGCGAGGGCGCGGCCGTTCGCCTCGCCGCCTGCCTGGAAGGCCTCAGCGGGGATCAGCACCGTCGTCACGAAACTGCTGCCCAGGAGGTACACGCTCATGATCAGGGCGGCTGCGGTGAGCAGTTTCCGGGTGTTGCGGACGCGGGCGGCCAGGCGTTCCTCGGCGGTGGCGCCGGTGGCCGCGACCAGCGGCATCATGCTGACGCCGGTCTCGAAACCGGAAAGCCCCAGGACCAGCAGCGGGAAGGCGAGCAGGGCGGGTCCGGCGATATCGCCGAAGCCGGTTCCTGAGGAGGTGAGCGCCGCCGTCCAGTCAGCCATGGCACCAGGCTGAGTGACGGCGTCGTACAGTCCCACCCCGATGATGACGGCATTTAGCCCCAGGAAGATGGCCACGAGGGGGATGGCGACGGCCACCGCTTCGGAGAAGCCGAGCAGGAACACCCCGCCCAGAATGAGCAGGAGTACCACGGTGATGGCGACTGCCTGACCGTCCAGGAAGGGCGGCAGGTAGGGGTTCTCGAGCATGTGGACGGTGGCGTCGGCGGCGGAGAGGGTGATGGTGATGATCCAGGAGGTGGCTACGAAGCCGAGCAGGATGAGCACAAAGATTTTGCCGCGCCAGAACGGCAGGAGCTTTTCCAGCATGGCCACCGATCCCTGTCCGTGCGGGCTCTCGTGGGCCACCCGTCGGTACATCGGCAGCATGCCCAGCAGGGTCAGGCCGACGATCAGCAAGGTAGCCAACGGGGAGAGCGCCCCGGCGGCGAGGGCGGCGATGCCGGGCAGGTAGGAGAGCGTGGAAAAGTAGTCCACCCCGGTGAGGCACATGACCTTCCACCAGCTGTGGGTGGGAACCTGGTTCTCAGCACTTTCCGGGCCCACCGGCTGGTGCACAGTGTGCTCGAGCAGCCACCGCGTGAGCCGGTTTCCGGGTCCGCCGTCGCGTTCGGGGTTGGGAACGCTGGCGGGAATGGAGAAGCGGGTGGGTGCAGTCAACGGGTTACTTTCTGTACCCCGCGCAGGCGGGATTGGGGTGAATAACCAACGGAGCGTAGCACCGGGCCGAGGGCCCTTTGCGGGAAAACGCGGGATCTTAACGCATCCTTAACGCCTGCAAACGGGGGTGTATTAGGGGCTTGCACTCCAGCTACTTAGCGCTACTATGTACTGGTAGCTAGTAACACTGAGTAGTCGAAGGAGGCATCCAGTGGGCAAACAAATGACCGAGATGCTCAAAGGGACACTGGAGGGCATTGTCCTGGCCCTCCTGACCGGGAACCCGGCGTACGGATACGAAATCACCACGCAACTCCGGGCGCAGGGCTTCCCCGATATCGCCGAGGGCACCGTGTACGCGCTGCTCGTCAGGATCGAGCAGAAGGGCCTGGTGGACGTTGAGAAGCGGCCATCCGAGAAGGGCCCCCCGCGCAAGGTGTACACCCTCAACACCCAGGGCCACCAGGAACTGGACGAATTCTGGAACACATGGAGCTTCTTGTCCGAACGGCTGGAACAGCTCCGCAAGGGAGGAAAGTGACATGGCAGCAAAATGGATCGAGCTGGTGACCGGCTCGCTCGAGCAGAAGAAGCAGTACAAGCAGGCCAAGGCACGGCTGGACGCCCTGCCTGAGCCCTACCTCTCAGTGGCGAACGCCTTCAACCGGTACTTCATGTACTACGGCGGGGTCACCGAGGGGGACACGATCGTGCAGATGCACACGGACCTCGCGGACCTGTGGGAACGCGCCGCCATCGACGGCACGCCCGTGAGTGAGATCGTCGGCGAAGATCCTATCGAGTTCGCCGAAAGCTTCGCCCAGGCATACGGCGGAAAGCGCTGGATTGATAAGGAACGCGAGCGCCTCACCAAGGCGGTCGATAAGGCGAAGGAGGCAGGATCATGACGGCGACGACAATCCGGGTGCAGGGCCTGGAGAAGTCCTTTAAGGATCTGCACGTGCTGCGCGGTGTGGACTTCGAGGTGGCGGCCGGCAGCATCTTCGCGCTGCTCGGCTCCAACGGAGCGGGCAAGACGACGATAGTGAAGATCCTGTCCACTCTCCTGAAAGCCGATGCCGGCACGGCCACCGTGAACGGATTCGACGTCGCGGCGGAGGCGCTCCACGTCCGGGAGTCCATCAGCCTGACCGGGCAGTTCGCCGCCGTCGACGAGATCCTGTCGGGCCGGGAGAACCTGGTGCTGGTGGCCAGGCTGCGGCACCTGAAGGATCCGGGCGGGGTGGCGGACGGCCTGCTGGCACGCTTCAACCTCACCGATGCAGGCCCGCGAAAAGTGGCCACGTACTCCGGTGGCATGCGCCGCCGGCTGGACATCGCCATGAGCCTGATCGGCAACCCGTCGGTCATCTTCCTCGACGAGCCGACCACCGGGCTCGACCCGCAGGCGCGCATCGACGTGTGGCAGACCGTCAAGGAGCTCGCGGACAACGGCACAACAGTGCTGCTCACCACGCAATACCTCGACGAGGCAGAGCATCTCGCCGACCGCATCGCGATCCTGCACAAGGGCACGATCATCCAGAACGGCACGCTCGAGGTGCTCAAGCGGCTGCTGCCGCCGGCTGAGATCGAGTATGTCGAGAAGCAGCCCTCCCTCGAAGACGTCTTCCTGGCGCTCGTCGGCGAGACGGCTGAAGAGCAGGAAGAGAACAAGGAGGCATCCCGATGACCACCCACGTCCTCAGCGACACCGGCGTCCTCACCGGCCGGTCGCTGCGCCACATCCTCCGCAGCCCCGACACGATCATCACCACAGCGGTCACCCCGATCGCGCTGATGCTGCTGTTCGTGTTCGTGCTCGGCGGCGCGATCAACACCGGTTCCGACGAGTCGTACATCAACTACATGCTCCCCGGCATCCTGCTGATCACGATCGCGTCCGGCATCGCATATACCGCCTACCGCCTGTTCCTCGACATGCAGGGCGGCATCTTCGAACGCTTCCAGTCCATGCCCATCGCGCGGTCGAGCGTGCTCTGGGCGCACGTGCTCACCTCGCTGGTTGCCAACCTCGTCTCGGTCGCGATCGTCGTCGGCGTGGCCCTCCTCATGGGCTTCCGCACCGGAGCCTCCGTGGGCGCCTGGCTTGCAGTCGCCGGCATCCTGGTCCTGTTTACGCTCGCCCTGACCTGGCTGGCCGTGATCGCCGGGCTCTCCGCGAAGACCGTGGACGGCGCGAGCGCGTTCAGCTACCCGCTGATTTTCCTGCCGTTCATCAGCTCCGCCTTCGTCCCGACGGAGACCATGCCGGGTCCGGTCCGCTGGTTCGCCGAGAACCAGCCCGTCACCTCGATCGTCAACACCATCCAGGATCTGTTTGCACAGCAGCCGGTGGGCAACGACATCTGGATCGCCCTCGCCTGGTGCCTCGGCGGCCTCGTTCTCGCCTACTTCTTCGCCATGACCGCCTATCGGCGCAAAATCACCTAAGGCGCCATCCCGCCGTCGTCCGCCGTCGCCCGCTGACGGCGGCTGGCGCGCTCAGCGCGTTGGTGAGTCCCGCCGTCGTGCGGCATATGCGAACAGGGACGTGGTGGCCACGGTGGCCAGGTACCCGGCGATCACGATGAGCGAGATCCCGGCCCAGAAGTAGTTGGTGGAGCTGCCCTCCTGGAGCGGGCCCGGGGCGATCCTGGCCAGCGAATACACCGCCACCCCCGCGGAAGCCAGGCCGATCACCACCGGCAGCGTGAGCCAGATTTTCGCCGAGCCCACATGCCTGCCGAAGCCGTCCCACACGTTCCACGCGGCGCCGTTCCGCATGATCAGCCAGCCGGCGGGGATCATAAACGCGCCCACCAAGAGGAAGGCTGCGACGACGTCGGCCGGGCGGTGCCACTGGTTGATCAGCGTGGATACCCCGGAAGCGATCGCGAACGTGCCGCCCACAAAACCGGCCAGCGGACGCCACCGCGGCGAGGCCATCAGGAACACCGCCGCCGCAGCCGACGCCGCCAGCGTGGTGTGGCCGGACGGCAGCGAGTTCAGCTCCAGCGTCACTACCCCCTTGTCCGGGCGGGCGGGCAGCACTTCCTTCAGGACCTGCGTGGCGATGTTCGCGCCGATGCATGCGGTGACTGCAATCCCGGCAGCAGACCACCGCCGCCGGATCACCGTGACAAACAGGATCACGACGGCGGCCACCACCAGTGAGATGGTGGGCAGCCAGTCCAGGAACTCGGTGGCTGCCTTGCCCGCGGGCCCGTGGATGTCCACGGCTTCGACCAGCGCGGATTCATCGATGAACTGGCCCGTGGTGGTCTGGACGAAGTAGTAGTAAGTGGCGACCAGGCCGACGACGCAGGCGAGCCAGGCGAACGCGAACATAAAGCCGGAGCCCGGGGTGGGGCGGGCCGGGGTCCGCGGCGGTGCCTGGCGTGGAATGGTCATCGGTTAAGGGTGTCACAGAAAACTGGGAGCCCTCGCCCAACTAGCTCGCACTTAACGTCGTGAAAACGCGGAATGACGACGTTAAGTGCGAGCTAGTTGGGTGGGCGGGGTTGGCTTGGATGTGACACTTGACACGTGTTAGGTCGGCGCCATAAGCTACCTCACACGTGTTAGGAAGGAAATTGATATGACCGGTGCCACAAATGGCCGCCTGCGTGAATTCTCACGCCGGACCGCCCTGGGTGCCCTGGGAGTAGGAATTGTGGGAGCAACGGTGGCATCGTGGCCCCGGCTCTCCGGAACCGACATTCCCGGGCGGGGCGACAACAGCCTCAGCATTGCCATCATGGGGACCGCCGCCGATGCCGCCGCGCGCCAGCGTGCCATCGACGCGTTCACCCGCCTCCACCCGGACATCCGGGTCAAGGTCCAGGCCATCCAGGCCGTGGACTGGAAAGACTTCTTCACCAAGATCCTCACCATGGTGGCCGCCGGCACACCGCCCGACGTCGTCTACGTCGCCACCGAGGGCGCGCAGCTCTTCGCCGACAAGCTGGCCCACCCGCTGGACGAATACCTGCGCCGCGACGCCGCGGACATGGCCGAGTTCTTCGACGACGTCCACCCCAGCCTGGTGGAGGCCTTTATGTACAAGGGCAGCCTCTTCCAGCTCCCCATGGACTGGAACGCCGCCAACATGTACTACAACACCACCGCCTTCGCGCAGGCGGGGCTGGACCGCCCCGCGGACGACTGGACCAACGTGGACTTCCGCAACAGCCTCGCCGCGATGCGCAAGGCCCGGCCGTCCGACTTCACCCCGTACTACTGGACCAATCGGCTCTTCGGCGGCGTGGTGCCCTGGCTCTACGCCAACGACACCAGCTTCCTGAAGGAGACCCGGTCCACCGGCGGGGACTGGCTCTGGGACTCCTTCTACGCCAACGACCCCTCCCGCGGCCTGCGCTCCGGCGGCTACCAGTGGCTGGAACCCAACGCGGACGACCCCCGCGTATTCGAGACCTTCGACTACCTCCGTGGCCTGGTCAAGGACGGCCTCGGTGTCCGGCCCGAGGAAGGCGGCGGCAGTTCCCTGGTGGGACTCTTCGCCTCCAACCGGATCGGCACCACCCCGGCCGGCGGCTACTGGGTCCAGGGACTGCACGAGGCCGGCATGAAGGAGAACGACTACGACGTCGCGTTCTTCCCCAAGTGGCGGACGCAGCGGCACCAGTTCGGCACGGCCGGCTACGCCATCATGAAAACCGCCAAGGACAAGGACGCCGCCTGGGAATGGATCAAGTTCAGTGCCAGCCGCGAGGCCATGGAGCTGATCTTCCCCAACCCGGTCACCACCCCCGCCCGCCGCTCCATGGTCAACGAGGCCCTGTACGCAGGCAAGGGCCCGGCGCACTGGAAGGTCTTCTACGACACGCTGGACAAGTACCCCACCACGGGCCCCATCCCGGCGCCGCCGCAGCAGGCCGCCGTCGAAACGGCCCTGATGAAAAACGTCTCGCTGGCCGTCAGCGGCGACGAGCGCCAGCTCAAGCAGGCCCTCGAGTCCATGCAGCGCGATCTTGAACTGGCCCTGAGGAGGCAGTCGTGAGCACCACCATCCCTCGCCGGGAGCGGCCAAAGCCGCACGCGAAACCAAAGCAGGCCGCCAAACCGGCAACACCCGGCACCTCCCAGAAAGAGTCCGGCCGGCACAGCCAGCGTTGGCTTGCCTGGATCTTCCTGGCCCCCACCATCGTGGGTATGGGCCTGTTCACGCTGGTGCCCATCGCGGCGTCGGTGGTCCTGGCGTTCTTCCGCTGGGACATCATCTCCGCCCCGACGTTCGTGGGCTTCGACAACTTCGCCGAAGTGGTCCAGGACCCCACGGTCCGGGTGTCGTTCCTGAACACCATCGTGTTTGTGATTGTGGCGGTGGCCCTCCAGCTCGGCCTGGCGCTGGCGCTCGCGGTGATGGTGCAGGAGAAGATGCCTGCCTGGCTGCGGACAGTCTTCCGCTCGGCCTTCTTCTTCCCGCTGATCCTCTCCGCCGCCTCGGTCTCCATTTTTATGCGGTACCTCTTCAATGAGCAGTTCGGCGTGGTCAACTGGTTCCTGTCCCTCGCCGGCATCCCCGCGGTGCCGTGGCTGACCACCCCAGGCGGGTCCGCCGCCGTCGTGATTCTGGTTTATGTGTGGCAGAACTTCGGGTTCTCCTTCCTGCTGTTCATCGGCGGGCTGGCGTCGATCCCCACGGAAACCTATGAGGCGGCCTCGCTGGACGGCGCCACCGGCTGGCGCAAGCACGTTCACGTGACCCTGCCGCTGCTCAGTCCCACCACCCTGCTGGCGTCCGTGATGGCCATCATCAGCGCACTCCAGGTGTTCGACCAGCCGTACGTCCTGACCCGCGGCGGGCCTGGCGACTCCACCCGCACCGCCGTGATGGTGATCTTCGAATCCGCATTCCAGCGCCTCGAATTCGGCCAGGCATCGGCCATCGGCGTGATCCTGACCCTCATCATCATGGCCATCACCGCCGCGCAGTTCCGGCTCAGCAAACGATTCGTCTTCTACCAGTAAGGCCAGCCATGTCTACCACTACAGAGCGTGTATCCACCGGCACGTCCCCCGCGGTGCCTGGCCGCCAACAGCGGAAGCCGAACTGGAACCTGGTCCTCCGCGTACTCCTGCTGACCATCGCGGCCGTCCTGACGCTGGGCCCGGTGATGTGGACCCTGTCCACCTCGCTGCGGTCGCCGTCGGAATCGTTCCAGCTGCCGCCGTCGTTCTTCCCCTGGAACCCCGACTTCACGTCCTACGCGCAGGTCTTCCAGCAGCTGGACATCGTCCTCCTGGTGCTGAACAGTGCCCTGGTCACCGGGCTCATCGCCGTCGGGCAGATGGTGACGGCCGCGATGGCCGGCTACGCCTTCGCCAACCTGAAGTTCCGCGGCCGCGGGGCCCTGTTCTCGATCGTGCTGGCCACCATGATGGTGCCGGTGCAGGTGACCATCGTGCCCGTGTTTATGCTGATCCGCGGCATGGGGCTTTCGGACACCCTCCTGGCGCTGATCCTGCCGGCCATCCCGACGGCGTTCGGCACCTTCCTGATGCGGCAGTACTTCCTGGGGCTGCCCACCGACCTCGCTGAAGCGGCATCGATCGACGGCGCCTCACCCTGGCGGACCTTCCGCTCGGTCTACGCCCCGCTGGCCGTCCCAGGCATGGCGATCGTGGGCATCCTCGCCTTCAATTTCCACTGGAACGAGTTTTTCCGGCCGCTCATCATGACCATCTCGGAACAGAACTTCACCCTTCCTCTGGGCCTCGTCTCCCTGCAGGGCAACCTGGGCACGGGCAGCATCTCCGTGGTCCTGGCCGGCGTGGTCCTGTCCATGATCCCCGCCCTGGTGGTCTTCATCTTCGGCCAGCGCGCGCTGCAGGACGGCCTCACCGCCGGCAGCGGCAAATAACCACCATCTCTGAAAGGCTTACTTCCATGTCATCCCCGGACCTCGCCGCCGCCGACTTCGCCCGCCTGGCCGCCGCCCACCCCGACCCCGCGTTTCCGCACTTCCACCCCCGCCCCGCCCAGGGCTGGATCAACGACCCCAACGGCATCAGCCACGTCAACGGCCGGTACCACGTCTTCTTCCAGTACAACCCCGCGTCCGCCCGGCACCACAAGATCGCGTGGGGCCACATCAGCTCCGCGGACCTGGTGCGCTGGGAGGAGCACCCCGTGGCGCTGCGCCCGCAGGACGGCGGGCCGGACGAGTACGGCTGCTGGACCGGTGTGGTGACGGACGACGGCGGCGTCCCCACCGCCGCGTACTCCGGCGTCCGTGGCGACGGCGGCCCCTCCCAGGTGGTCATCTCCCGCGGTTCCGCGGACCTCGTCTCGTGGACCCAGGACGGTCACGTCGCGGCGTCCATGCCGGCCGACCCGCAAGTGACGGCGGTCCGGGACCCGTTCATCTTCCGCTTCAACGGCAAGCGCTACGCGATGCAGGGCGCCGGGCTGGCCACCGGCCACGCGGCCCTCCTGCTGTACACCGTGGAGGACCTGTCCGACTGGAAGTACCAGGGCATCTGGCTCACGTCCGAGAACCCAGTTGCCGGTGCCTTCACGCCGGCCGAGATCTGGGAGTGCCCGCAGCTGGTGCGGGTGCCGTCCGTTTCCTCCGCTGAATCCCGGTCCGCTGAATCACCGTCCGGGGACGACGCCTGGGTCATGATGTTTTCGCTGTGGCTTTCCGGCGACGACCACGAGCACGCCAACGGTGTGGGCCACCTGATCGGCTCCCTGGCCGAAAACCCCGCCACCGGCCTGCCGGTGTTCTCCCCGGAGACCGGCGGAAAGTCGGACCTGGGCCGGGACTTCTACGCGCCGCAGATCGTGCAGCTGCAGGACGGTGCCGGCACGGAACCGAAGGCGCTGCTGTGGGGCTGGGCCAATGAAGGGCCGGGACGGGACGGCCGCCGGGGCCGCAACCAGGACGAAATCGACGCCGCGGGCTGGGCCGGTGTGCTCACGCACCCGCGCCTGCTGTCGGTGGTGGACGGTTCCCTGGCCGTGACACCCGCGCCGGAGGTGGATGCATACCGGGGCGCGCTGCTGGCATCGCAGGTTGCCGGGAGCCTTGAGCTGCCGCCGTATGCCGAGGCCGTTGTGAGCGGTGGGCCGGCGGCGCTGGCCGCGGACGCCGTCGTCGAACTTTCGCTGGTGGCCGATGGCTCAACGGATGCCGGGCAGGTGGTGTTCAGTGGGGCACTGGCGGCGGGGGAGGAGCTGCGGGTGTTTGTAGACGCGTCGCTGGTGGAGGTGTACCGGAGCGGTTCGGTGGCCACCACCCTGCGCGCTTACCCGGCGGCTGGCGAGCGGTGGGTGCTGCGGCTTCCCGAGGGCGCGGCCGCGGACGTCTGGCAGCTGGAACAGCCTCAGTAGGGAGGGTTTGGCGCGAAAGGACACTTGAGGCCCCACAGACAAGGGCCTCAAGTGTCCGTTCGCGCTGTACGCAGGGCCTCAAGTGTCCTTTCGCGCTGTTGGTCTGGTGCGCTGTTGGTCAGGTCCGGGCGGCGGGGACCGGGCCCGTTGACTCGCGCACCACAAGCCGGCACGGGACCATCGTCTGGGCGGGTCGGCCCAGCTCGGCGGCGGGGGCGGCGCCGTCGTCGTCGTCGTTGTTGTCCTCCGGTTCCTCCGACAGCTCCCGGAGGAGCCCGGTCATGGCGGCCGCGCCCATCTCCCGCAGCGGCAGGGCCATGGTGGTGAGCGCCGGGACCATGGTGGAGGCGATCCGGAATTCGTCGTCGTATCCCATGACGGAGAGATCCTGCGGGATGGCCAGGCCCAGCCGGTTGGCCGCGAGCACCACGCCGATGGCCAGGCGGTCGTTCGCGCACACGATCGCGGTGGGCCGCTCCGTGGCGGCCACGCCGTCCAGGACCTTCATGGCACCGTGGAACCCGGCGTCGATGTCCCAGCCCGCCTGGAGGATCCGGCCCGGCCGCACCGGCAACCCGGCGGCCTCGAAGGCGTCCCGGTGGCCCTGGATCCGGCGCGGGGCTGCCGGCGTGAGGTTGTCGCCGGCGAGGAACGCGATGTCACGGTGGCCAAGCTCCAGCAGGTGGGTTGCCGCCTCCCGGCCGCCGCGGACCTCATCCGGAATGACCGCGGGAACGCCTGCCTCAGGACGGTCATCGAAGCAGTTGGCCAGCACCGCCGGCACGCGCAGCATGTTGAGCGGGACATGCAGGGGGCGCAGGCCCACGGTGACATACATCAGCCCGTCCACCTGGCGGTCCAGCAGCGTGGCCACGGCACTTTCGTCACGTGTCTCGTCCAGCTCCGTATCCATCACCACGGTGACAAAACCCTGGGACCTGGCCACGGCGTCCGCGCCGGCGATGATGTTGCCGTCGAACGGGCTGGTGACCACCTGGTCCGAGACGATCCCGATGATCCGCGACCGGCGGTTGCGCAGGCTCACGGCGATGGCGTTGGGTGTGTAGTTCAGCGTGGCCGCCGCCTCACGGATCCGGACCTGGCTCTCCTTGGCCACATTGCCGTCGCCGCGGCCGTTCAGGACCAGCGACACCGCGCTGCGGGACACCCCGGCGAGCTTGGCGACGTCCAGTGCTGTGGCTTTGCGGTTCATGCTGTCCGTTCTTCCGGTGTGCGGTATTTCCTGCAGTCTACCTAACGCGTGTGAGGGATCGCCCGTTTCCCCCCCGCGCACACGCCCACCCCATCTGACTGGCACTTAATGTCGTCATTCGCACTTTTGACGACGTTAAATGCTACCCAGTTGGGGCAGCCGCGGGGGTGCCTTAGGTGAGGGACGCCGCCAGGTCCTCGATGATCTCGAACTGCTCGCGCACGCCGCCTTCCATGCCGGACTGCGCAATCATGTCCCGGACTTCCTGGCTGCCCGCATCGGTGCGGATCCGCACGGTGGTGGCGCCGCCGTCGGCCTCGTCAAAGGTGACCGTATTGAGCACGGCACCCTCCTCGCTGTCCGGCGCGGTGCCCGGCATCTCCATGACCTCCGTGTGGACGATCCGCTCGTTGGGCACAATCTCGCGGTACGTGCCGTGGAAGGCGACCTCGAGTTCGCCGTGCGCCACCATGACGTACCGCCACGCGCCGCCGACGCGGAAGTCCATCGCCGCCACGGTCATTTCGCCCCGCCGGCCCGGCCACCATTTTTTGACGAGTTCCGGTGTGGTCCAGGCCCTGTAGACGAGGTGCCGGGGCGCGTTGAGGGTCCGCGTGATCAGGATTTCCGTGTCGCTGGGGAGCGTCACGTCCAGGGTGCCGCTGCTTGCCTGTGCCATTGTCCTGCTCCTTTTCAGTGCTCTTCTTTGAGGTCCTCCAGCACGTCCTCGAGGAGATCGAAGCGCTCCTGCCAGAGGTGCTGGTAGCCGGCCACCCAGTCGTGGATGGGCTTGAGGGCTTGCGGATTGAGCCGGTAGAGCCGCTGCCGGCCTGCGTCACGCACGACGACGGCGCCCACCTCGCGCAGCACCCGCAAGTGCCGTGATACGTGCGGTTGCGCCAGGCCCAGGAGGTCCACCAGCTCGCTGACCGGGCGCTCGCCGTGGGTGAGGGCGTCCAGGATTTCCCGACGGCGGGGCTCAGCCACCGCGTTGAACGCATCTGCCGTTGTTGCTGCCCGTGCCATACCGCGATTGTATACCCATATGGATATACATTGGAAGAGGTTGGCCCGCCCTCCGCCAGTGCCGTTGCGCTGAAAAGTCGAGTACTTACTACTGATGCTTTCGGCATCCCCCGCCGCATAGCGTCGAATGGGGACCCTACGGGATGTCATCGGCATGCCGCTTCTCGGGGCAGGAAGGACAGCAATGGCGCCGGACGACCTCAACGCCCTGCCCCTCCTGGATCCTGCCGTACTCGACAGGCTGCGCACCGAGCTCGAGGACGATGACGGCGTGTGGCAGGTGTTCGTGCAGAACTTCATCGACCACCTGCCCCACAGGACTGAAAAGCTGCGGCTGACGCTGACCACCGGGGACCTGTCCGGTGCGATGGACGCGGTCCTCAGCCTCAAGACTTCCAGCCAGATGGTCGGCGCGGAACGCCTGGCCGCACTAGCCATGGACCTGGAACGGTCCCTTCGTCACCAGGACATGGACATGGAGCCTGCCCGGGTCCTGCCCCGGCTGGCAGCGGACCACCTGAGGCAGATCACGCGCTGCGGCCGGCAGACCACTTACGTCCTGCTGAAATACCTTCAGGCGAGGCCAGGCGGGAAGTGACACCGCTGCCTCAATCCGGGACTGCCTGACCGGGCTGCTTCAGCGTGCAGGGACGGCCTCACTGGTTTTTCGCCGGACAGCGTTCAACAACATGGCCAGCGAGCCTTCCTCAGGCAGCAGGGCGCTGATGCCCGCCGCGGCTGCCTGCCGTTGGGCCTCCGGCGTCGGGGTCCCCGCCAGCATGACAATGCGGGTACGGGGTGCGGCAGCAAGTATTCGCAGCGCCGCAGTCATGCCGTCATCGTCGCGGAGCCGGTCGTCAAGAATGACGACGTCGGGCGCCAGTTCGAGGGCCAGGTCAACACCCGATTGGGCCGAGTCGGCGGCTCCCACATGGTGCACCTCCGGTTCGCGGTCCAAGGCGAGGGCAAGCAACTCGGTGATGGTCCGGTGACGATTGATGATCATGACGCGAATTCTTGGCGAGTCCGCCGTGGGCCTGGCCGCGTGCGCGGTGACGTCGGCCGTGGCATCAAGAAGCCTGGCGTAAATGGACCTCAATACGGGACCAGGCGCGCAGCCTATTTCCCGGTCCATGATCCGCCTGCACTGTTCGAAGGCACGCAATGCCTCCGTGGGCTTGCCGCTCTTTTCCAGTCCACGAACCAGAGCCGTCCAGGCCTGCTCGCTGAGAGGATCATCCGCAACGGCCTCCCTTGCCCATGTCGCGGCCAGTTGGGACTTGTCCAGCGCCAGGGCCGTCTCCGCCGCCAGTATCCGGGCATGGAAGACACGGGCAGCATGGCGGGTTCGCTCGGCTTCAGCCCAGGATGGCACCAGCTCGTCGCCCAGCAGCGGAGCAGAAGCCAGGTCAAGGGCTTCCTGGAGCATTAAGATCGCGCGTTGCGGCACTGCTGATTCGGCCCTGCGTACCAGGGTCTCGAAGCGGTCCAGATCCAGGTCCACCAGCGACCTGTCCAGCATGTAGCCGCCGGTAACGGTCCGCAAAGGGCCGTCCTTGCCCATTCCTGGCTGGAGGTGGCGCCGCAGCACACTGACATAGCTTTCCAGGGTGGGCAGAGCCTCGGATGGTGCCTGCCCGGCCCAGAGGATGTCGATCAGGCGGTTCTTGGAAACGGGGAGGCCAAGGTTTAGCAAAAGGAGTTCGAGGATCTGCCGGGGCTTCGGGCCGCCCAGCTCCCCGTGCCCGAGGACTGTATCACCGTGCCGGATCCGGAGCGGACCGATGATTCTCGCATCGAGCCGGTGGGGACCCGGCCCCGTGAGTACGTGGTCTGATACTGCCAGATCTACTGAAATCATGGGTGGCTGCCAATCGGTTGCGACTTTTGCTCAAGTGTCGCTATTTTGCTGGCCGGGGACACGAGTAGTCGCTACTTGTTTGCGAGGGGCAGCCGCTACTTGGTTTTGTCCGTCGAATGGATGTTGGCGTCGGCCGTCACCTCCCGACAACAAGGTTGTTGCAAGGTGCCCGGTTCAGGATGGCACCATTCCATCCCTCCTAACGGCAGGCATGTCATGAGACCCTTTAGTTGGATGCCCCCGGGCCCGGCCGACGGCAGGGCGCCCGCGTCCGGCAAGGCGCCCGCATCCCCAAGCACTGAACACAGCCCTTTTCCGCCCGGGCAGGGCCGGCACGCCGCCGACCGCTCGGCAACAGTCCGGCCCGCACGGGTCCGGCTGATCGCAGCCATCGCGGCAATAGTCATGCCCGTCGGCATGGGATTGCCCCTCGTTGCAGCCAACGCCGAAACGGCTCCCGTTGGCCAGGGGTTCACCGTGACCCCCTCCGACCTGGCGTTCATCCTGAAACAGATCAAGATCGCCGAGGCGCACGCGGCAACGCGGTCGCCGGAGCACCCGTGTGACACCATGATCGGCACCGGTCCTGACCAGATCGCGAGCCCCCTCGTCTCCATGGGGTTGCGCACGGTGGACGGATCCTGCAACAACCTTGTACCCGGCCAGGAAACCTTCGGCGCCGCCGACCAGGTATTCCCTCGCCTGACCTCCAAATCCTTCCGGCCCGCTGAGTCCGGATCCCTGGGAGGCCCGCCCGCCCCGACCACCTATGCGCAAAAGTCGGGTGAAGTATTTGACTCCGAGCCCCGGGTGGTCAGCAACCTCGTGGTGGACCAGACCTCCACCAACCCGGCCGCTGTGTCCGCGGCAGGAAACCCCGTCAGGACACAGGGCAACGAAGGCGTTGTGCCGTGCACCGTGGATCCCACGCCGGACACCGCCGGTAGCCCGGTTGGATGCGTTCCATCCCACCAGACCTTGTTCATCCCCAACGTGACCACCGATGTTGGGCTCTCACCGCCCTACAACTCGCTGTTCACCCTGTTCGGTCAGTTCTTCGACCACGGCGTGGATCAGACAGTCAAAGGCGGAGGCACGGTGTTCGTGCCGCTGAAGGCCGACGACCCCCTGATCGCGGGCCCGGACCACATCCTGGGCAACGCTGACGATCTGGCCCCGAACCTGCGCTTCATGGTGCTGACCCGCGGCCAGAACCAGCCGGGGGACGACGGCGTGCTGGGCACCGGAGACGACATCCAGGACGCGCTCAACACGGACTCACCCTGGGTGGACCAGAGCCAGACCTACACCTCCCACCCTTCACACCAGGTATTCCTCCGCGAGTACGTCAACAACAGCGAGGGCAAGCCGGTGTCCACGGGCAAGCTGCTGGGTGGGCCTGAAGGCTCCACCACGGCCGGCGGCATGGCCACGTGGGCCACCACGAAGACACAGGCAGCAGAGCTGCTGGGCCTCCGCCTGGTGGACACTGACGCGACCAACATCCCCATGCTGGCGGTGGACCCTTACGGCAAGTTCATCCCCGGGCCCAACGGGCTGCCGCAATACGTGACCACAACCGGCATGGTGGAGGGCGACATCCTCAACCCGGCGCCGGTTCCGGCTAACGTGTTGTACTTCGACACGCCGTTCCTGACGGACATCGCACACAACGCGGTTCCCACCCCGGTGGACACCGACCACAACCCGGCTACTGATCCGGTTGCCCCGGTCCCGGATGACGACGACGTCGCCTCCGCCGACTTCGCCAACCAGCCAGCGGGAACCTACGACGATGAGATGCTCAACGCGCACTTCATCGCCGGCGACGGCCGCGTGAACGAGAACATCGGCCTGACCGCCATCCACCAGATCTTCCACTCCGAGCACGACCGCCTGGTAGGCGACATCAAGAATGTGCTGACCGGCGACACGTCTCCGAGCGGCGTTGCTGCGCTCGCGGAGTGGCAGCTGGCCCTGGGTGCGGACGGCTGGAACGGTGAGCGTCTGTTCCAGGCGGCACGGTTCATCACGGAAATGGAGTACCAGCACCTGGTCTTCGAGGAGTTCGCTCGCAAGATCCAGCCCGCGATCAACCCCTTCCAGCCCTTCGCCTTCACCCAGACCGAGCTCAACCCCGCCATCAAGGCGGAGTTCGCGCATGCCGTGTACCGGTTCGGCCACTCGATGCTGACGGAAACGATCACCCGACGCAACGAGGACCTGCCCGGACCGGATGGCATTTTCGGCAATGCAGATGACGTCCGCGGCGCCGGCAACGACATCTCGCTGCTCGAAGGATTCCTCAACCCGCCGGCCTACACGGACGGCGGCGATGCAGGCACGCTGAGCTCCGAGGCGGCCGCCGGCAGCATCATCAGGGGCATGTCCGACCAGGTAGGCAATGAGCTCGACGAGTTCGTCACCGACACGCTCCGCAACAACCTCCTTGGCCTGCCGCTGGACCTGCCCACCATCAACATGACCCGGGCACGGTCAGAAGGCATCCCGACGCTGAACAACCTTCGCCGGGAACTTCATGCCTCGACCAACGACGGCCAGCTGCAGCCATACACCAACTGGATCGATTTTGGCGAGAACCTCAAGCACCCGGAATCGCTGATCAACTTCGTGGCAGCCTACGGGCAGCACCCGACCATCCTTACCGATGCCGGCGCCGATGCCACGCTGAATACGCCCGACGACGGACCGCCGACGCTCGCATCACGCCGGGAGGCGGCCCGCAAGATCGTCAGCCCTGACATCATTGCCGGCGAAGTCGGCCCGAGTGACGCCGCGGCATTCATGAACAGCATCGACGCTTGGGCGAACGCTGGCACCGCGTCCATCACCGGACTCGATAACGTTGACCTCTGGGTCGGCGGCCTCGCGGAGCGGACCAACATGTTCGGCGGGCTGCTGGGCAGCACGTTCAACTACGTCTTCGAGAACCAGCTGACCGAGCTCCAGAACGGCGACCGCCTGTACTACCTGGCGCGCACCCCGGGCATGAACCTGAGGACGCAGCTGGAAGGCAACTCGTTCGCCGAAATGATGATGCGCAACACGAACGTGCACGCCCTGAAGGCCGATGCCTTCGCCACGGCGGACTGCAAGTTCGAACTGAAGCACCTCGCGGGCACACCTGCGGGGTTCGCGTCCTCCGGCAACACGGTGACGGATGATCCGGCGTCGGAATGCAACGAGGCCGCACTCCTGATCCGGATGCCCGACGGGACCATCAAGTACCGGATGATCAACTCCCAGGACCCCTCCGGGATCAACGGCCAGAGCGTCTACAACGGCACCGCCGGTGTGGACCGGGTGTACGGAGGCAACGACAACGACACCTTCTGGGGCGGCCTGGGCAACGACATCATCCAGGGCGGTGACGGCGCCGACGTCGCACTCGGCGGTGAAGGCGAGGACATCATCACCGACCTCGCCGGTGACGACGTCCTCAAGGGCGGTCCCGGGAACGACGCGATCGACGCCGGTCCCGGCCTGGACATCATGATGGGTGGCGACGGCAAGGACTTCATGAACGGCGGAGCCAACGCCAACGTGACGTTCTCCGGTCCCGGTGACGACTTCATCATCGCCGGCCAGGGAATCGACGAGGTGTTCGGCGACGGCGGGGATGACTGGACGGAGGGCGGGGACCAACCTGACCTCATGCAGGGGGACAGCGGCAACCTGTTCTTCCTGGACGACTCCCAGAAGCCCGGCCATGACATCTTCGTCGGCCAGGGCGGCGACGACGACTACGACATGGAGGGCGGCGACGACATCGGCCTTGCAGGGCCCGGCGTCGAGAAGGTGGCCGGTGCATCCGGCTACGACTGGGAGATCGGGCTCCTGGATCCGCAGGCGCAGGACGCCGATCTGAACCTCCCGATTCCGCCGCTGGACATCCTCGAGGTGGGGGTCCGCGACAGGTACAACGAGGTTGAGTCGCTCTCCGGAGCGAACCTCGATGACATCCTGCGGGGCGACGACGTGGTACCCAGCGCCGTCGGCGGCGCCGGATTCATCGGATGCGACGTGCTGGACCAGGCGGGCCTGGACCGCATCGCGGGCCTTGACCCGCTGGTACCGGCGCTCAGCACTCCGGCGGACACCGTCATCGGGGTGTCGGCATCCAGGAACTGCCCGCTGCTGGTCCCCGGCAGCAACGTCTGGGGCGATGGCAACATCCTCCTCGGCGGCGGCGGCGGCGACCTGCTCGAGGGACGCGGCGCCGATGACATCATCGACGGCGACAGGTACCTCAGCGTCCGGCTCAGCGTCCGTACGGATGCGAACAACGCGGCCACCGAGGTTGGCAGCGCCGCCGGCATGACCACGCAGTACCTGCGGGACGGGGACGGTAAACTCACCGGTCCCACCCTCCAGGAAGCCGTGTTCGCGGGAACCGTGAATCCGGGCAACATCGTGGCAGTCCGCGAGATCCTGGAAGGCACCGGCGGCACCGACACCGCGGTCTTCTCCGGACCGCTGTCGAACTACACCATCGTTGCCACCCCAGCAACGGCCACAGAACTGGCCAAGCTGACCGTCACCCAGACCGGTGCTGACGTGGTTGGCCAGCGGGCCAGCGACGGGATCGACACCCTGCGGAACATCGAGCGGCTGCAGTTCACCGATCAGGTGGTCACAGTGCAGGTGCCTGATGCGCCGGCCATCGGCTCGGCGTCGGCAGGCAACAGTTCCGCCACGGTGACGTTTACGGCCCCAGCCCCTAACGGGTCTTCGGCTGTCACGGGCTTCGAGGTTGTCGTGAACACGGGCGGCGCGGCAGTCCAGACGGTCACCGGCATTGCGGCCTCGGCCACCAGTGCCACGGTCACCGGGCTGACCAACGGCACCTCGTACACCCTCCAGGTGCGCGCTGTGAACCAGTTCGGCGCAGGGCCGCTGTCCGCGGAATCCAACGCGGTCACGCCGTCGCCGTCGGTGCCCGATGCCCCGACCGGAGTCACAGCCACAGCGGGTGTCGCCTCGGCAACCGTGACGTGGACGGCGCCGGCCAGTGACGGAGGATCCCCGATCACGGGGTCTCAGATCGAAGTCCGCACGGGAACCACGGTGGTCACCACCGTCTCCTTCGCCGACGCGGCCACGAGCCAGGTGGTCACCGGCCTGTCAAACGGCACCGCGTACACCTTCGTGGTCCAGGCGGTGAACGCCGCCGGAGCCAGCGCGGGCTCGGCACCGTCGGCTGCAATCACGACGCCGGGCACGCCAGGTGCTCCGGTGATCGGAAGGGCCAGGCAAGGGGACAGAAGGGGTCCAGTAACAGCCAGCATCGACTGGACGCCGCCGGCTTCCACCGGCGGGTCTGCGATCACGGGGTACAAGGTAACGGCCTTGCGGATGAGCTCGGCCGCAGCCAACGCGACAGTGCTCGCTCGGACGGACTCCGGAGTGCTGCCGGCAACGGCGAGGAATCTGGAGATGACCCTCACCAGCGGCCAGTACCGCTTCGTGGTGGTGGCCATCAACGCGGCGGGCACCAGCCCGGAGTCCGCCAGGTCGAACAGCGTGGTGGCACGGTAAATGCAGCGCCGCCAGCGCCTGTAGCTGGCAAGTGAAGGGGGTGGCCCCGCGGCCACCCCCTTTGCTGTGCCGGGGAAATTGCCAAGGCCTTTTCAAAGTCCGGTGAGTCCACCAGACCCCGACCCACGAAAAACGCCGGAATCCCCGCGACCACGGGGGTTCCGGCGTTCAGGTTGTGCGTCCGTTACGGGCCGGAGTGCCCGCACTCACCGTCGAGCTTGTGGCCGAACCAGGCCGGACTGGAAAAGTCGGTGAATCCGTCCGAGGTGGCATCCAGGGACGCGAGGTCGCTCTTTGTGGAGTGGTTTCCGTAGCCCGGCGTGACGCCGGGCGGTTCGGCCACGTCTCCGAGGGGGTGGTGCGCGTTGGCCGTGGCGTTCGCGCAGTCGGCCGATTCGACGATGGGGTGAATGGTGGCAGAAGCGCTCGGCGCGAAGCCTAAGGTTCCGGTAAACAATACGGCCCCCACGGCAAATGCTTTGTTCCTCCCTAGTAAAGAAGAGCGCGGAGATCGCGCTCCCGGCCAATTAAGCCCTTCCCGCGGGACAAAGGCAAGGAGGACACGTGCCTCAGAGGGGACGGTCAGCGTTTTTCACCACGGAGAACACCGCGCACGCTTGTGAGGTGCATTAATGGCCGTGTACTGGTCCCTGGGTAACGGACGCATCTGCGGGCTCCTTGTCCATGTCCACGCCCGTTCCCGTTCCCGAGCGCGGAGCTACCTTGACGTCGTCGGCGCTGTTCCCTGCGGCGCGCGCAACGCCGCGGCGGACGGCCTCCACAGTTTTGTCGCTCAGCAGCGGGCCGGTGTAGCCGAGTTCGAGCTCCTCGCCGCTTGTACGGGTGTCGTAGTTGCCCAGCGCATCCGCGAGGATGCCTTCAAGGGCGATTGCCTCGGCCAGGGCCCCGGGGTTGGCCGAGCTGACGGTGAACCGGAGGTCGTGCACCAGGACCTGGACCACATGAACGTGGTCCAGTCCCGGAAACGCCAGGTCGTGCCCGAAGGCATGGTTAACCAGTTCGCCGCCATCATCGACGGTGGCATCACTGGGTAATGCCACAACAAGCTGCGGCACGGTGTGGTCCAGCACGTTGGCACCAAGGACGTCCGGTGCGATAGGGAACAAAGCCAGCCCGAGGCCGCCCGCAGCCGAGGAGAGCGTGGCGCGGAGCTGGTCCAGATCCGCGTCAGGGGCAGGGTGGATGGCCACCGCAGTGCGCCGGCGGACCATGAGCCCGTCGTAGCTCACCTGTGGCCGGCCGTTCCCCAGCTCGGAACCTGACCCTGACGTCAGGACCACGCCGGACGGGTCGGTTGGACGTGACCCGGGCGGCGCCCCAGTACAGCCGGCCAACAGCGAAGAGGCCAGCACCACCGAGACGGCAGCAGCAGCCGCTCTCATCTCAGGTCCCGGCCGGGTAACCCGGCTGGTATTTCGGGATGAAGTAGTCCGCTGGAAGGGTGTCCGGGACGGCGGGATCGGAGCTGACGGGATCGTTGTTCAGCAGGTCGCCCACGGAGAACTGCACCATCATGTCGTGGTCCTCGTGCACCAGGTTGTGGCAGTGCACCATGTAACGTCCGCCCGTGTGGGCTCCGGTGTCGAACTGCATGAGCAAGGTGACGGACTCGTTCTCACCCGTATAGAAAACATCCTTGGGCCCCGTCTCCCACGCGAACGGTTTCCCGCCGTTGGTGTTTCGGCCGATGATCTTCGCATCGATCAGATGGATGTGGACCGGGTGGAACCAGCCGCCGGATCCATTGGTGATGGTCCACTGCTCGACGTCAAAGGGCTGAGGGTTCCCGAACAGCTTAGTGAACCCCGAATCTTCCACATCGGCCCAGGTAACCCCGTTGATGGTCCATTCCCCGTTCTGCCGTTCCACCCTGAGCTCCCGCTTGGCCACAGCCATCTCCGGAGTCAGGCTCATGACGGGCAATCCGCCGCGGGCCGCATTGGGCGCCCCGCCGTCGTCGAGCGCCTTGGGAATCGAGGAGATGGTCCCCTTCGACGAGCCGGAGTTGCGCACAACCTCGAACTGCATGATTTTGTCCGTATTGGCAAAATCCTCGTTGTTCTTGTTGCTCAGGTTCCGCAACTGGATCTTTTGCCCCACCCTGTACTTCCGGAAGTCGATGAGGATTTCGTAGCGTTCGGCAGTTCCTTGCCGCCATGACTGAACTGCCTGGACCTTGGGCACCATGCCGCCGTCGGTGCCGACGATATGCACCGGCTCTCCCGTGGAGAGAGTTAGGCGGTAGGAACGGGTAATTGAGGCCACGAGGACCCGGAAACGGTAAATGCGTGGCTTCACTTTCATGGTTGGCCACGGCACGCCGTTGACCATGATGATGTCACCCCACAAGCCGTCGTGGTCGTTGTCGTTGTAGCCGAACGAGCCGTCAGCATTGAACAGGGCATCCGAGATCATCAGCGGCACATCGAACTCACCCTGCGGCAGCTGGCCGCGCTCGAACTCATCGGACAGGGCGTAGAAGCCGGCCAGCCCGGAGTACACGTTCTCGGCCGTCACGTGATGCTTGTGGTCGTGGTACCAGAGCGTCCGCCCCGTTTGCCAGTTGGCATAGCGGTAGTTTTTGACGGATCCCGGTGGAGTGGTGTCGTTGGCGTACCCGTCGTACTGCGGCAGCGACGCCGAGCCATGGAGGTGGGTGACGGTATGGAAGGCCATGGGATGCAGCAGGCCCAGCGCCGGGAAGTCATTGCGGATCCGCACCTCGGTCCGGGTCCCCTGAACGGCCCGGATAGTAGGGCCGGGGAAAATGCCGTTGTACCCGGCGATAGTTGTGGTCAGCCCCGGCACGAACTGGGCTTGGCCAAGCTTCTGCGTCAGCGCGTACTTGGCATACGGGCGGTTGCGGTCGCCATCGTCGAAGCCGGTTTCGTAAGGCTCCAGCACCGGCGGCCGCCGGAAGACCCCGGCGTACGGAACCGGGGTGTTTTGGGGCGCCAGCTGGCTCGTCGTGATGGGCGGCGTGGTGGGCGGCGTGGTGGACGAAGGAACGGTGAGCGGGACCCCCTTCATGCCCACGAGGCTGAATGCCCCCAGCGCTCCGCCCAGTTTTAGAACGTCCCTGCGAGATGTCATGACCTCTCCTCAATGGTGAGTGGCTGCTCAACCCTGCTCAGATCATGCGCCGCGGAACTTGTAAAAAGGCTGGAACGGCCACGCCTGACGCCCGCTGCCAAGGGAGTGGTTGGCCGCATCACCGTCAGAGGCGGCCGGTACAGTGAAACCATGCCCGCCGCCATTCCTTCCCTGGACGAACTGCTCGCCACGGCGCATGTGGTGAGCCTGCCCATGCGGGTGAGGTTCCGCGGCATCAGGGAACGCGAAACACTGCTGCTGCGCGGCCCGCACGGGTGGGGCGAGTTCTGCCCGTTCCCCGAATACGCCGACGCCGAGGCCTCCCGCTGGCTCGCTGCCAGCATCGAAGCCGGCTGGCACGGCTTCCCGTCGCCGGTCCGTTCGGTGATCCCCGTCAACGCCACCGTTCCCGCCGTTTCCGCGGACCGGGTACCCGAAGTCCTGGCCCGGTTCGGCCGGGTGGACGCCGTCAAGATCAAGGTGGCGGAGCGCGGGCAGACGCTCGACGACGACGCCGCCAGGGTCGCCGCGGTCCGGGCCGCCCTGCCGGACGCCGCCATCCGGGTCGACGCCAACGGGGGGTGGGACGTCGTGGAGGCCGTCGAGGCACTCACCCGGCTCGCCGCCGTCGGACTTGAATACGCCGAGCAGCCGGTGCCCACCATCGAGGGGCTCGCCGAGGTGCGGCGGCAGTTGCGCGCCGCCGGAACGCCGGTGCTGATCGCGGCCGACGAGAGCGTGCGCAAGGAATCCGACCCCCTGAAGGTGGCGCGGGCCGGTGCGGCGGATCTGCTGGTTGTTAAGGTCGCGCCGCTCGGGGGAGTGCGGCGCGCGCTGGACATCGTGGCGCAGGCCGGGCTCCCCGCCGTCGTCAGTTCCGCGCTGGACACGTCCGTGGGCATCCGCGCCGGGCTGGCTTTGGCGGCTGCCCTGCCCGAACTGCCGTACGCGTGCGGGCTGGGGACGGTGTCGCTGTTCACCTCGGATATCACGCTGGATCCGCTGGTGGCCGACGACGGCGCCATCCGCGTCCGCGATGTCGCCGCCGACGCCGGACTGCTGGAGCAGTTTGCGGCTTCCGTGGAACGTCGAGACTGGTGGCTGGCGCGGTTGCGCCGCGTCCACGCCCTGTTGGCCACCGCGTCCACCCCCGGACGCTCTCTCACTTAATGCGGGTTTTTGGGCAACGCTCTCTCACATAATGCGGGTTTTTGGCGAACCCTCTCGCAGTCCCCGCAGGTCACCGCCGGTTCACCGGAACTTCACCCGGCCGACGGCTTGGCGTCGGAACCGGCTGACAGGGTGGCCGGGACCCGATCGTAAATCTGGAGGCACCCCTTGTCTGAAACGACAGCCCGCAAGTTCACCCTGCTGCCCATGCTCGGCCACACCAAGGGCAAGCGCAGCGCCGTCACCTGCGCCCTGAAGTGCGACAACGCCTGCGCCGGCGACGTCTGCAACACCAGCTCCAACAGCTACTTCCGCGACATCGCGTCCGCCACCATGTCCCGCCGCGCCGCCCTGGGCTTCGGCGCCGCCGGTGCGCTCGCCGTCGTACTCGGCAGCGCCGTTACCTCCGCGGAACCGGCAGTTGCCGGCGGCCCCGGACTGGCCCCCGCCGCGAAGGAAGGCTTTGCCAAGTCGAAGCTGACGTTCACGCCGATCGCTCCGGTGGATGCCGCCGTCGACGCGATGACCGTGCCGGAAGGCTTCACCTGGCAGCCCGTGATCCGTTGGGGTGACCCGATCTTCAACGGGACGCCGGACTTCGACCTGGACAACCAGACGGCCGCCGCGCAGGAGAAGCAGTTCGGCTACAACAACGACTACACGGACATCCTGGCGATCCCGAACACCAAGGGCCGCCGCGCCGTGCTGTTCGCCAACCACGAATACACCAACGAGAGCATCATGTTCCCGGCCACCATGCCGGCCGCCGACGTGCGCGCGGTGGGGGCCGCCGCGCACGGCCTCACCGTCGTGGAGCTGGAGCGCAAAAACACCACCACGCCGTGGACCTACGTCAAGGGCGCGCCGCTGAACCGCCGGTACCTGAACAACACCATCTACGAACTGACCGGCCCGGCCGCTGGCTCCGACCTCGTCAAGACCGTCGAGGACGACAAAGGCCGCTTCATCAAGGGCACCCTGGGCAACTGCGCCGGCGGCACCACGCCGTGGGGCACCATCCTCTCCGGCGAGGAAAACTTCAACGGCTACTTCGTCTCCCCGGGCATGTCCGCCGAGGATAAGCGCTACGGCCTGACGAACAAGGCCACGGCCCGCCAGTGGGAACTGGACGATCCCCGGTTCGACACCCGCAAGCTCGGCTACGAAAACGAAGCCAACCGCTTCGGCTGGATCGTGGAAGTTGACCCATTCGATCCCACGTCCATGCCGAAGAAGCACTCCTCGCTGGGCCGCTTCAAGCACGAGGGCGCCAACGTGATCGTGGCGGATTCCGGGCATGTGGTGGCCTACTCCGGCGACGACGAGCGCTTCGACTACCTCTACAAGTTCGTCTCCAAGGACAAGTACCGCCAGGGCGACCGGGCGCACAACATGACGCTGCTCTCTGCGGGCGATCTCTACGTGGCCCGGTTCACCGGAAACTCACCTACGGCCGAGATCACCGGGACCGGCACGGTTCCGGCCGACGGTTCCTTCGACGGCACCGGCGAGTGGCTGCCGCTGGTGGTGGACGGCAAGTCCGCCATCGACGGGATGTCTGTAGAACAGGTGCTGGTTTACACCCGCCTGGCCGCGGACAAGGCAGGCAAGATGGTGGACGGCGTCAGGCAGGGCCCCACCAAGATGGACCGCGCCGAGG
The DNA here is from genome assembly GCF_057840185.1 of Pseudarthrobacter sp. KH_020_B. NCBI lineage: Bacteria > Bacillati > Actinomycetota > Actinomycetes > Micrococcales > Micrococcaceae > Pseudarthrobacter > Pseudarthrobacter sp. KH_020_B. The sequence goes on along the minus strand of NZ_CM174506.1, from coordinate 3,610,779 downwards.
ACGTTGAGCCCAGCCTCCACACCGGCAAGGTCTACGTGGCCTGCACCAACAACTCGGACCGCGGCAAGGTGGGCAAGGAAGGCGCCACCGAGATCAACCCGCGCAACGCCAACCGCGACGGCCACATCGTGGAAATCACCGAAACCGGTGACCAGACCTCCACCAGCTTCACATGGAACCTGCTGATGGTCTGCGGCGATCCGGCCGCCGGCGACGTCACCTACTTCTCCGGCTTCCCGGTGGACAAGGTCTCGCCCATCTCCTGCCCGGACAACCTCGCCTTCGACTCCGTCGGTAACCTGTGGATCTCCACCGACGGCGCCCCCGCCGGCATCGGCAAGGCCGACGGCCTCTTCAAGGTCACCCTCGAAGGCGCCGAGCGCGGCAAGGTGGAACAGTTCCTGGCCGTGCCGCGCGACGGCGAGACCTGCGGACCGATCATCCACGACGACGAGCGCACCGTTTTCGTCTCCGTCCAGCACCCGGGTGAGGACGGATCGTTCGCGGACCAGCACGTTCTTCCCGGACTATGTTGCGGCAGGCACCACGCCGGCCCGCGGCCAGGCGCGCGCGCCCCGCCCGTCTGTGGTCCAGGTGTTCCGCGGCTAGGTAGGTTCCCCTCCCCACCAGGACGCTCTCTCACTTTTGGTGGGTTTTTGGCCAACGCTCTCTCACCTCCTGTGGGTTTTTAGCCAACTTTCGGCTCTCTCACTTCCTGTTGCTCCGGCGGCCGGCAGTGAGAGAGCCGAAAGTTGTCAAGCTGTGTGGAGTCACTGGGCTAGTTTTTGGGGTTTTTTGGTCTCGGGCAGGTTGATCCCGACGTATTTGGCGGGGGCCGGTGTGGTGGGTCGTTGGCGGAACCTTCCTGGGTGTCGTTCGTAGTAGTCCTGGTGGACTCTGTCTCGCTTGTCCCAGAGCTCTTTCCAAGAGCCGTCGTGGACTTGTGATGGTGAAAACAGTGCGATACCGGAGTGTTTGTGATCGGTGCTGTACCAGTGCACATAGCCGGTGAGGTACTCCCTGGCGGCCTCGAGATCGTCAAAGATCCGGGGGTAGCCGGGCCGGTATTTCATAGTGCGAAAGCCTGACTCCGAGAAGGGATTGTCGTTGGAGACGTACGGGCGGTTATGGCTGAGTTCCACGCTGTGGGCGGTGAGGGTGTCACGGAGCAGGTTTGATTTCATGGCCGGGCCTGAATCGGCATGCACCATGCGCGGGGCGCCGTGCCGGGCGATGGCTGTCTCGAACATCTCCGCGGCGAGGTGGTCGGACTCGCGTTCCTCCACCCGCCAACCGACGATCTCCCGGGAGAAGATGTCCATGATGGAGTACACCTTGAAAACCTTCCCCTGCCACTTGGAATAGACGTCGGTGATGTCCCAAGACCAGACCTGGCAGGGTCCGGTGGCCTTGACCACCGGCTTCTCAACCGAACCACGCTTGCCCCCACGCTTGCGCGGGAAGGTTGGGCGGGCCTGCTGATCCTCGTACCCTGCCGCGATCCGCCACCAAGTGCGGTTGGAGGCGAGCAGCACCCCGTTGTCCCAGGCTGTGGCGAAGGCATGGTCAACGGAGTTGCCCTTCTCCCAACCGGCCAGGATGAGCCCCAGGATCCGGTCGTGATGCGCGGTGCTGATCCGGCATTCGTAGGCCCGGTCGGCCTGGTGGATCGGGTCCTGCACCGCAGGACGGGGATTGAACCGGTAATGCCAGGTCCCGCGCGACACGCCCGCCAGCTCGAGCGCTGTCCGCTGGGAGCCGGTGATCACATGCAGCGCCAGGACAGGACTGTTCTCGGCCGCTATGAATCGTTCTGAGCGCTCGTCGGGGTTGTATCGGGCTCTGGCGCGCTCAACTCGTGCAAGAGCCCTATAGCTTTTCCCAGCGCGGAATTCGTATCCTCCAGCTCCTGGACCCGCTTCCGGAGTTTTTCGACTTCGGCACGGTGGCCAGCCATTTCCTTCGCGCGTGCCTTTTCAAACGCGGAGAGCTCACGATTTGTAGGGACCATGCCTCCATGCTCTCGCGGAATCAGGCCCCGGTCGATATCGCCCTGGACCATCATCGTGCGCCACCTGCGGAACGTCCAGTCGGAAATGGACTTCGAGGCAAGCCACTGCTTCCTCGTCCCGTGCGGCTGCAAATAGTACTCATGCATGAACTCACGGATCTCTTCACGCGTAAAACCCTTGTTATCAACGGCCATCGCCGGCTCCTTCAATCAACGGTTAATGAATGACTCACAACCAGCTTGACGGAGAGGGAGCGTTTGGCATTTCGGGGCCAAAAGTGAGAGAGCGTTTGGGGGATGAATCGGGAAATAGACTGGGTCGGTGACTTTCCTGAACTCCCTCGCCGCCGCGCGGATCGCCGTCGACGCCCTGATCGACGGCGGTGTCCAGTACGTGGTGGTCTCGCCCGGATCGCGTTCCGCCCCCATGGTTTACGCCCTGGCCGAGGCCGAAGTGGCCGGGCGCGTGGACCTGCTGGTCCGCATCGACGAGCGTTCCGCCGGGTTCACCGCCCTGGGCCTGGCCCTGTCCACCGGCTCCCCGGCGGCCGTCCTCACCACGTCGGGCACCGCCGTCGGGAATCTTATGCCCGCCGTGATGGAGGCCAACCACGCGGCCGTCCCGCTGGTGGTGGTGTCCGCCGACCGGCCCGAGGAACTGCAGGGGACCGGCGCCAACCAGACCACCATCCAGCTGGACCTGTTCGGCGAGCACGTGCGGTTCGCCGCCGACGTCCCGGCAGGCAGCAGCCCGCTGCGAGCGGTGGAAACGGCGCTGGCCGCGGCCACCGGCGCATTTTCCGAGCTTGCTCCGGGGCCCGTCCAGCTGAACCTGGCATTCCGCGACCCGCTGGTTCCCGCGCCGGGGGAGGGGCTTCCGACGGCGGCCGGGCATCCCAGATTCCGGATCGGTACCGACCCGCTCACCATGAACCTGCCGCCCGCCGCCTTGGGCCTGGAGGAGCGGCGGACGGTGGTGCTGGCAGGGCACGACGCCGGGCCCGTCGCCGAGGCGTTTGCCCGCGCCCACGGTCTGCCGCTGCTTGCGGAGCCGTCCTCAAATGCCCGGTTTGGCCCCAATGCCGTGGGCCCGTACCGGCTGCTGCTGGAGCACTTCGGACCGTCCGCGGCGCTGCCCATCGAACGGGTGGTGATGTTCGGCCGGCCCACGCTGTCGCGCCCGGTTGCTGCGTTGCTGGAGCGGACCGACGTGCCATCCGCGCTGTACCAGCCGGTTCCCGTGGCCTGGTACCAGCCGGGCCGGCGCACGGAACTTCCGCTGGAGAACCTGGCCGATCTCGCCGATTTCGCCGGCCGCGGCCCGTCCGAGTGGCTGGATACGTGGCTGCTGGCCGGCGCCGCCGCGCAGCACGCGCTCGACGGCGTCCTGGCCGCCGAGCCTGCCGCTACCGGACCGTCCGTGGGCGCCCTTGTGTGGGGCCACGCCCGCGGCCAGTTGATGCTGGGCTCGTCCAACGGCATCCGCGACGTTGACCTGGCCGGTCTGCCCGCCGCCGAGCCCTTGGCAACGGTGTACGCCAACCGCGGCCTCTCGGGGATCGACGGCACCATCTCCACCGCCACCGGGATCGCCCTCGGAGGCCGCCAGGACACCACGCTGCTGCTCGGTGACGTCACCTTCCTGCACGATGCCGGCGGCCTGCTCCTGGGGTCCGGCGAACCTTCGCCGGACCTGCGGATTGTGGTACTGAACGACGCCGGCGGGGCCATCTTTGATCTGCTGGAACACGGGGCCGTGCGTGAATCCGGACGCTACACGGACGCCGTCGAGCGACTCTTCGGCACCCCCCACACCGTGGACATCGCGGCACTCGCCGCAGCGTACGGCGTCGGGCATTGCTCAGTGAGTACGACGGCGGGGCTCGCCGAAGCGCTCGCCCAGCCGATCGAGGGGCGCACCATTGTGGAAGTCCGCGCGGACCGGTTGGGCCTGCGCGACCTGCACGCCCGCACCAAGGCCGCCGTCTCCGCAGCGGTCTCCGGCGTCCTCGGCTAGCGCGGGTCGCCCGGTTCGAGTTTGGCCATGACGCGTGCGGAAACGTCCACGAGCATCCGCCGTTCCTCGGGAGTCAGTAGCTCCAAGAAGTTCTCGCGGACCCATTCGATGTGCCCCGGCGATGCCATGCGCAGGGCGGCCCGGCCGGCATCAGTTAGCCGAACCACCGTGCCGCGGCCGTCATCGGCAGCCTGCTCCCGGGTGACCAAGCCGCGCTGCTCCATCCGCCGCAACTGATGGGCCAGCCGGCTCCTGTCCCAGCCGGCACTGTGGCCAAGGTCCCGCGGGCGCATGCCCTCCGGCCCGGCCTCCGCGAGGGGGGCGAGCATCTGGTAGTCGGCGCCGGAGACCCCTGTGCCGGCAAGCTGCCGCTCCATGCCCGCCGCCAGTTGGCGGCTGAAGAGGATGTAGGCGAACCACACTTCCTCCTCTTCCTTATTTAGCCAGCGGCGTTTCGGCAAAGTTTTTCCTGTCAGACGGGCCATGAAAGGCCCAGCAGGCCAGGCAGGCCAAAAAGTTGTTGACATGTCAGCATAACACGCGCAAAGTTGATGATACATCAGCAAATAACCGGGACGGGGGAGTCCGGCCGAAAGAGGAGGAGACGAGCCATGGCCAGCCAGTCAGCAACAGCAGTCCGCACCATCCCCGCTGCCGGAACGTACAGGATCGACCCCGTACGCTCCAGCGTCACCTATAGAAGCCGACACCTATTCGGTCTGGGCAAGGTGCGGGCAAAATTCAGCATTGCATCAGGACGGCTTCAGATCGGGGAGTCCCTCGCGGACAGCAGGGCCACTGCGTCCATTGATGCCGGCAGTTTCCGCTCCAACAGTGCGAAGCGCGACGCGGATGTGAGGAGCAAAGGGCTGCTGGATGTAGCCACTTATCCGAACATCGAGTTCTCCTCCACAGGCGTGCGGGGAGACGACGGCGGTGTGGTGCTCCTCGGAACGGTGGCCATGCACGGTGTGACTACGCCTGTGGAAGTGAGGGTGGAGTCGTGGACCGCCCAGGATTCCGGCGGTTTCGTAGTGCTGGCTAAGGCCAACCATCTGGACCGCTATGCCTTCGGCGTCACGGGGAATAAGGGGTGGGCCGGGCGCTACTTTGACCTGAGCTTCGAGGTGTTGGCCGTCCCCGCGGCTCCCGACAGGAGCTAGGAAAAAGAACAGCCGCCACGTGGGTCCACGCAGCGGCTGTCCGAGTTCGGTAAAGAAGGGCAGGAGCTCCGGCCTACTCCTCGATCTCGATGTGCGTCGGGTCCAGGACCCGGCGCAGGAACTCCTTGGTGCGGGCCTGGGTGGGTGCGGAAATGACCTGCTCGGCCGCGCCTTCCTCCACCACCACACCGCCGTCCATAAACACCACGCGGTCCGCCACTTCGCGGGCGAAGCCCATCTCATGGGTCACCACCAGCATGGTCATGCCCTCCTTGGCAAGGTTCCGCATGACCGAGAGGACATCGCCCACGGTCTCGGGGTCCAGCGCGGAGGTTGGCTCGTCAAAGAGCATCAGCTCGGGGTCCATGCTGAGGGCACGGGCGATGGCCACGCGCTGCTGCTGCCCGCCGGAAAGCTGGTCCGGGAAACGGTCGGACAGGTGCCCCAGGCCCACGCGGTCCAGGTTGTGCTGGGCCACCTTGTCGGCCTCTTCCTGGGACCGCTTCAGGACCTTCGTCTGCGCGATGGTGCAGTTCCGCTTGGCGTCCAGGTGCGGAAACAGGTTGAACTGCTGGAACACCATGCCCACCTTGCGGCGCATTTTATCGATGTCCACGTCGGGGTCGGTAGCTTCGAAGCCGCCCACATGGATGGCTCCCTCGTTGGGCTGCTCCAGAAGGTTGACGCAGCGCAGGAGGGTGGATTTGCCGGAGCCGGATGGGCCGATCAGGCACACCACTTCGCCGGGGGCCACGTTCAGGCTGATGCCTTTGAGGACCTCGTTGCTGCCGTAGGACTTGCGGAGATCCTTGAGGGAGACCCCTGCGGAATGGACGGGACCGTTGTGATTGCGGGAGTGAATTACGACGTCGTTCATGACTGTCCTGCCTATCGCTTGGTCCGCGCGGAGCGGCTTTCGAACTTCCGGGCCAGGAGGCTCAGCGGGATGGTGATGACCAGGTAGAAGGCGCCGGCTACGAGGAGCGGCGTCAGGCCTGCGCCCAGGCTGGAGATGCCGTCGCGGCCGAACTTGGTGAGTTCGTACTGCGACGCAGTGAGGCCCAGGACGTAGATCAGCGAGGAGTCCTTGGTGAGCAGGATGACCTCGTTGGTCAGCGGCGGGAGCACAATCTTGAACGCCTGCGGAATGACGATGGACACCATGGCCCGCCACTGCGGCATGCCCAGCGAACGCGCGGCTTCGAGCTGGCCCTTGGGCACAGCCTGCAGGCCGGCACGGAGGGTCTCAGCGATATATGCCGAGGCCACCATACCCAGCGAGATCATGACGATCAGGGTGACGTTCCACTGGACGCCAAACGCCAGCGGGACACCGTAGCCGAAGGCGATGAACACCAGCAGCGCCGGTACACCGCGGAAGAATTCGATGTAGCCCGTGGCGATCCAGCGGTACAGCGGGAAGCTGGAGAGCTTCATCAGGGCCAGCAGCAGCCCGCCGGAGAGGCCCACGACGAAGCCGAGGAACGTGTAGATCAGGGTGTTCTTGAGGCCCACCAGGAAGATGTCCGGGAACATCGGGCCGATCTTGCCGAAGTTGAAGACACTGTTGCCGACGGTCTTCCAGTCGGTGGCCAGGACCAGCGCGGCCACGGCCACAACGAAGATGCCGATCTGGACATACAGGCTCACTTTGGCCCGTTGACGTGCGGTCATTGCCATGGGGTGCTCACATTCATTTGCGTGGCTGAGGCCCCGGACGGGCTGCAGCGCAGTCCGTCCGGGGCCCCAGCGGCGTGGTTCTCAGGGCTGTGAAGGTCAGTCCGGAGTGCCGGCTACTTGGCGGTCTCGCCGAACCAGGTGGTTTCGAACTTCTTCAGGCTGCCGTCGTCGGTCAGGCGCTTCAGCGTTCCGTTGACCTTCTCGGCCATGGCGGTGTTGCCCTTCTTGATGGAGATGCCCAGCTTCTCGCCCGTGGCGTAGTCATCCACACGCTCGAACTTGGGGTCATCCTTGATGGCGTAGGCCAGGATTGACTGGTTGCCCAGGGCGGCGTCGACGGTGCCGGCCTGGAGAGCCTGGACCAGGAGGCCACTGTCCTCGAACTGCTGGGCGTCGATGCCGTTTTCCGCTGCGTACTTGGCGCCGGTGGTGGCCTGCTGGACACCCACCTTCTTGCCCTTGGCGCTGTTGATGTCCGTGATCCCGGACGCCGTGGTGGCCACGAGGGTTAGGTCATCGTCCATGTACGGGTTGGAGAAGTCCATAACCGACTTGCGGACATCCGTGATGGAAATCGAGGAGATGGAGAGGTCGCAGCCGGTGAGGGCGGTTCCTGTCTCGATGGCCTCGAAGGAGCTGTCCACGATGCTCAGTTCGGCGCCGAGGTCCTTGGCTACTTCATTGGCGATGTCGATGTCGAAGCCAACGATCTGGCCGTCCTTCTGGAATTCGAAGGGCTCGTAGGGGACGTCGGAGCATACGGTCAGCTTGCCGGCGTTGATGAGCTGGATGCCGCCCTCGGTCGCAGCCGGGGTGGTGCTGCCGCCGCAGGCGGTGAGGGTGAGCGCGCCGGCGGCCAGGATTGCGGCTGCCTTGGCGGCGATCTTGGCCTGGGCCAGGGACTTGAGCTGCATGTTCTTTACCTTTTGTTGCAGGGGTATGCGGTACTAAATCGGTTCATAGTGTATCGCCGAATGAGAGATGTGCATCACATGAAACTTAGTTTCACTATTGGATAACTAAATCACAGCCTAAATCAAGCCCCATAAGGCGGCCTGTGTCTGGAATTCCGGACACACCACCAATCTAGCTCGCAGACAGTGTCGTGAAAACACGGTTTCGCGACGTTAATTGCCAGTCAGTTGGGTAGGGATGGTGACCCTAGTTGGAAATCCCCAGCGACTCCAGCATCGGCCGGAACTTCGCCCACGTCTCCGCCAGCTCGGCCTCCGGCTGGGAGCCATCAACTATGCCGCAACCGGCATATAACCGTACAGTATGTGGGTCTTCGATCACGGCGCCACGCAGCGCGATGCCCCACTCGCCATTACCGGCGGCGTCCAGCCAGCCCACCGGCCCGGCATACGGGCCGCGGTCCAGGTGTTCCAGCTTGCGGATCAGGGCGCCCGCCACCAGCGTGGGCGTGCCGCAGACCGCGGCCGTGGGGTGCAGCGCGTTGATCAGCGCCAGGCACGTGGGTACATGGCCCTCCACCTCGGCGAGCTCCGCCTTGACGTCAGACGCCAGGTGCCACACGTTGGGCAGCTCCAGGATGAAGGGCTCGTCGTGCGCGTTCATGGCCTCGGAAAACGGTGCCAGCTGCGACGTCAGCGACTGGATCGCGATCTCGTGTTCATGCCGCTGCTTCTCGGACCCGGCCAGCACGCGCTCGGCATAGTCCATGGGAATCCCGGCCTCGCCGTGCGCATCGCGGCGGTCCAGCGTCCCGGCCAGCACGCGCGCCTGGGCTGTGCGGCCCTCCACCTGGATCAGCATCTCCGGGGTGGCGCCCACCAGCCCGTCCACGCCATACGTCCAGCATTCGCGGTACCGCACGGCCAGCTCGCGCAACACCTGCGCGGCGTTCACGCCCGACGGTACCGTGGCCACAATGTCCCGGGCCAGCACCAGTTTCTCCAGCGCACCGGTCCGGATCTCGGCCACGCCCGCGGCGACGGCGGCCATCCAGTCCTCCTCGCTGAGTGAACCGGTGTGCAGGCTGGCCCCGTCGGCGGAAGGCAAAGGACGTACGACGGCGCCGCCCGGCTCGGCGGGGACGTCACCGGAGGTGCTGCCACCGCTCAGCCAGCCGGCCAGGGCGGCGAGGGCGCCCGCTTCGGTGAGTTCGCCGTCGTCGAACGTCAACTGGGTGAGCCAGTACCGGCCATCCCGGACGCCCACCACAATCTCCGGCACGATCAGGCGCGATGCGTGGGCGGACTTCTTGGAAAACGCGAAGGAGCCGAAAGCCACCGGGCCTGTGCCGGGCAGCTCCACGGTGTCGGTGATGTCCGCTTCGAGGACCAGGTGACGCCACCAGATGTCCGCTTCAAGGAAGCGCTCGGGGCCGGTGGCCGTGAAGCGGGCGATCTGGCCGAACCCCACCAGGCCGGCTTCGCGGCGGGTCCAGCAGAGGACGTCGTCCCGGACCAGGAACTGCGGCAGTCCGCCGGCAGATGCGTTGCCATCCAGGGGGACTGTGAGGGTGCGGAACGTGCTCGTCATGATGAGACAACACTACTCCCGCGCGTGTCAGACCCGGGCCGGCCGCCCCGTGCGTCGCTCCGGCCCGGCAGGGGCGGAGAACAGGTCCGGCCGGGCGGCCCGCATGCTCGCGACGTCATCCAGGACAAAGCGCAGGTGGCTGCGCAGGCAGTCCTCCGCGGCGGAAAGGTCGCCGGCGAGGATGGCGTCAAGGACGCGGCGGTGGTCGGCGGCGTACTCCATGATGCCGCGGTAGCCGCTGAGCCCCAGGTAACGGGCGCGGTCCAAGTGGCCCTTGGCGTTGGAAACCGTGGCCCAGGCTGTTTCGTGGCCGGCGATCGCCAGCAGCGTCCGGTGGAAGTCCTCGTCCAGCGGGTAGAACTCCTCCCGCGTGGTGCAGGCGTCCTGCCGGTCCAGGAGTGCGTGCAGAGCGGCTGCGTCTTCAGGGGTGATGTTGCGGGCGCAGTCAGCCAGCGACGCAACCTCGATGGCCTCGCGGATGAACTGGGCCTGCGCCACGATGTCCGGGTCGAGGTAGGTCACGTAGGTGCCGCTCTGCGGGCGGATCTCCACGAGCCCTTCCTGCGCGATGAGCATCAGGGCTTCTCGGATGGGCTGGCGGCTGGTGCCCAGGTGATGCGCGAGCTCGTTCTCGGAAAGGAGGGTTCCGGGCGCGTCCTCACCGGAGATGATGCGCTCACGGATCTGCGCATACGCCATCATCCGGGCGGAGATGCGCGGGGTGGTGTCTGGGGCGGCCATGATTCCACAGTAGCTGTGCCGCGTTGACTGGGCACCGTCAGCCCGTGGTCCGCGTCACCTCTTGACACACTGGTATGGCAGTGCTTGAATGGCAGTCGATGTCCCAATGAAGGGACAAGAAGAGAAGCCTGGCCATGCCGCATCATTGAAGCTGTGCATCCGGCCAGACCCGTAGAACAGAGGGGTTCATGACGGCAACAATCCAGGTAGGCGCCACCCAGCGCTCATCCAAAGACCTGATCAGAACTGCAGTATCCGGCTGGCTCGGAACTGCCATGGAATATATGGACTTCCAGCTTTATTCGCTGGCCGCCGCCATCATCTTCCCCAAAATCTTCTTCCCCAACTTCGACCCAGTAGTGGGCCTGCTGATCGCCTTCATGACCTACGGCGTGGGCTTCCTGGCCCGCCCGGTTGGTGCCTGGTTCTTCGGCCGCATGGGTGACCGCGTGGGCCGCAAGAAGGTCCTGGTCATCACCATCATGATGATGGGCATCTCCACGATGCTGATCGGTTTCCTCCCCGGTTATGCCCAGATCGGCCTCGCCGCGCCGGTCATCCTGGTGCTCCTCCGCCTCGCCCAGGGCTTCGGCGCCGGCGCTGAACTCTCCGGCGCCTCGGTCATGCTGGCCGAATATGCCCCGCCCAAGAAGCGCGGCCTGATCGCCTCCTTCGTCTGCCTCGGCACGAACTCCGGCACACTGCTGGCCTCCGGCCTCTGGGTCCTGCTGACGCTCCTGCCCGAAGAAGCGCTCATGAGCTGGGGCTGGCGCCTGCCGTTCATCGCCAGCATCGGCATCACCCTGTACGCCCTATGGATGCGCCGCAACCTGAAGGAAAGCCCGGTTTTCGAGGCCGTCCGCGAGCAGGAAATCGCCGACGCCGCTGCTGCCGCCGCCTTCGCCGCTGAGTCCGGCACCGCCGTCGTGCCGTCCGCCGAAGGGTCCGTCGCGCTGGCCACCAAAACCAAGCGCAAGGGCAAGGCGTTCTTCCTGGCCATGGCCCTGCGGATCGGCGAATCCGGCAACTCGGCCATGATCCAGACGTTCCTCATCGGCTACATCGTCACAGGCCTGAGCATGAACAAGAGCGTGGGCACCTTCGCGCTGCTCATCGGCTCGTTCATTGGCTTCGCCACGGTTCCGCTGGCCGGCTGGCTCTCGGACAAGTTCGGCCGCCGCACCATGTACCGCGCCCTGTCCGGCTTCCAGATGCTCTTCGCCATCCCGGCCCTGCTCATGATGCAGTCCCGCGACCCGTTCCTGGTTTCGCTGGCCCTGATCATCGGCCTGTCCGTCTCCGTGCTGGGTATGTTCTCGGTCCAGTCCGCTTACGTGAACGAACTCTTCGGCTCCCGCAACCGCTACACGCAGCTGGCCATGGCCAAGGAAATCGGCGGCGTGCTCTCCGGCGGCCTGGCTCCCATCATCGCCGCCGGCCTGCTGGCACTGTTCACCAACTCCTGGTGGCCGGTCGCCGGAATGATGGTCCTCTACTCCGCCATCGCCTTTGTGGCCACCTTCCTCGCCCCCGAAACCAAGGGACGCGACCTGACCCTCGTGGAGGACGCAGTTTGAAAGCCGTAGTTGTCCATTCCGCCGGGGACCTGCGTCTCGAGGACCGTCCGGATCCGGCCTGCCCGGCCGGCTCGGTGATTGTCGACGTCGAATACGGCGGGATCTGCGGCTCGGACCTGCACTACGTCGCCCACGGCGCCTCCGGGTTGAGCCTCCTGGCCGATCCCATGGTGCTGGGCCACGAGGTGGCCGGCCGGATCTCCCTTCTAGGTGACGGCGTTGAGGGCTTCGCGGTGGGCGACGCTGTGACCGTCCACCCGGCCGTGTACTGCGGCGAATGCACCGACTGCCTCGCCGGCCGCACCAACCTCTGCCCGCAGGTCACCTACTACGGCAGCGCCGCGCACCGGCCCCACACGGACGGCGCGTTCGCCTCCCGCAAGGCAGTCCCGGCGGGCCAGCTCCGCCGCCTGCCCGACGGCGTCACCACCCGCCAGGCCGCCGTCGCCGAACCGCTCGCGGTGGCCATCCACGCCGTCGGCCGGGCCGGCAGCATCGCCGGCAAGGACGTTCTGGTCAACGGCGCCGGGCCCATCGGCGCGCTGCTGGTGGCCGCCGCCCGGCGCGCCGGTGCGGCCAGCGTGGTCGCCAGTGATCTCTCCGAGACTTCGCTGGCGATCGCCAAACGGATGGGAGCCGACGACGTCGTGCTGGTGGGTTCCGGCGCGCAGCTTCCCGAGGTGGATGTTGCGTTCGAGGCCTCCGGCGCTGCCCGCGCCCTGGGCGGTGTCCTCGCGGCCGTGCGCCGCGGGGGCACCGTGGTCCAGGTGGGCAACCTGCCGGCCGGGCCCGTGACGGCCGAGCTCGCCGCACTCGTCTTCCGGGAGATTGATTACCGCGGAACCTTCCGTTTCGCGGACGAGCTGGATGACGCCCTCGCGTACCTGGCGGACGGGCTGGACGTTGAGCCGCTGCTGACGCACACGTTCGACGCCGGTGACGTGGCCGAGGCGTTTGCCGTGGCTTCGGACCGGGGGACAGGCTCGTCGAAAGTCCTTCTCAAGTTTGTCTGAGACAATTGCATGGTGAACCGAGCATCCTTGGAAAAGCGTCCGGACGAAGTAGCCACGATGTTTGACGACGTCGCACCTAAGTACGACGTCGTCAACGATGTCCTCTCCATGGGGCAAACCCGCCGCTGGCGCAGGATCGTGGTGGACGCCATGGACATGAAGCGGGGCCAGCGGGTGCTGGACCTAGCCGCGGGAACCGGCACCTCCAGCGAGCCATATGCCGATGCAGGCATAGATGTCATCGCCTGCGATTTCTCTCTCGGCATGCTCAAGGTGGGCAAGCGCCGCCGCCCGGACATCAACTTCGTTGCCGGCGACGCCACCAACCTGCCGTTCGCGGACAACAGCTTCGACGCCACCACAATCTCGTTCGGGCTGCGCAACGTGAATGAGCCCAAGAAGGCGCTGGCCGAGATGCTCCGCGTCACCAAGCCCGGCGGCAAGGTGGTCATCGCCGAGTTCTCCCAGCCCGTGGTTCCGCTGTGGCGCACCATGTATACGGAATACCTCATGCGTGCCCTGCCGGCCATCGCCGTGAAGGTGGCCTCCAATCCGGACGCCTACGTCTACCTCGCCGAGTCCATCCGCGCCTGGCCGGACCAGGACCACCTGGCCGCCTGGCTGCAGGAATCCGGCTGGGAAAAGGTCACGTACCGCAACCTGACCGGCGGGATCGTGGCTGTGCACCGGGCCACCAAGCCGCTTGAGTCAACACCGTCCGGCGCGGCGGAATCCATCGCCGCGCACAAGGGCCCCGTGGCCAAACTCCGCCGAAACATCCAGCGCTGACCTGTGAATGTTCTGATTGTCGGCGCGGGGCCAGCCGGTTCCACCGCCGCGTATTACCTTGCCAAGGCCGGCATCAGCGTGACCGTCCTGGAGAAAACCAGCTTCCCGCGCGAGAAAGTCTGCGGCGACGGCCTCACCCCGCGGGCAGTGCGCGAAATCCAGAAGCTTGGCCTGCCGCACCCTGAAGCGGACGGCTGGCGCCGGAACAAGGGCCTCCGCCTCATCGCCGGCGGACGCACCATCGAGCTGCCCTGGCCCGAGGTCTCGGACTTCCCGCAGTACGGCCTCATCCGCACCAGGCTGGGCTTCGACGAGGAACTGGCCCGCCATGCCCAGGCCGCCGGCGCCGAAATCCTCGAGCGGCACGGCGTCACCGAAGCCCTGCGGTCTGAAGACGGCCGCGTGACCGGTGTCCGCGCAGCGCTCCTGGACGAGTCCGGACGCAAGACGGGGGAGTCACGCGACTTCAGTGCCGACGTCGTACTTGCTGCAGACGGCAACTCCACGCGAACCGCCGTGTCGCTGGGGATCCACAAGCGCGACGACCGCCCCCTCGGCGTCGCCGTCCGCACCTATTTCACGTCGCCCCGGCACGATGACGACTGGATGGAAGGCTGGCTGGAGCTCCCCGGCCGCGACGGAAAACTGCTCCCCGGCTACGGCTGGGTGTTCGGCGTCGGTGACGGCACGTCCAACGTGGGCCTTGGCATCCTGAACTCGTCCAGGGAATTCGGCAAGCTCGACTACAAGCAGGTCCTGCGCGAATGGACCGCCGCCATGCCCGCCGAATGGGGCTTCACCCCTGACAACCAGGTGGGCGAAATCCGCGGCGCCGCCCTGCCGATGGGCTTCAACCGCACCCCGCACTACTCGCCCGGCCTCCTGCTCCTGGGCGACGCCGGCGGCATGGTGTCCCCGTTCAACGGCGAGGGCATCTCCTACGCGATGGAGTCGGCTCGGTTCGCGGCGGAGTTCATCCTTGACGCGTCCACTTTTTCCGGAACGCACGACGCCGACGCGCACCTCGCGGGGTACGCGGACCATGTGCGGGGCCAGTGGGGATCGCATTTCACGCTGGGCCGGGCCTTTGCCGCGCTGATCGGAAAGCCCGCCGTGATGAAGCTTGCGCTACGGACCGGGATGCCCATTCCCGTGCTGATGCGCTTTGTGGTGCGGCTGCTCGCAAACCTGACGGACCCGGCCGCGAAGGGCTTCGAGGACCGGGTCATCCGCGTCCTGGAATCGCTGGTTCCGGCCACCTCCAACACCCCACCGGCATCGAACCAGCGGTATCCGCAACAAAAAGTTAGGGTTAACCAGTGACTAACTCCGCCGACCACAGCTGGACGCACGCCGGGCACGGCCTGCCGGACTCCGAACCCAGCCTCAATACCACCGCAATTGCCACGGGCCTGCAGCTGCCCGCCGGCTTCGCGGCCATCGCGGAGGACGCCGAGCTGGGCCCCGCCATCACCACCAACCTGGCCCGTGTGGAGAAGAAACTCCGCGAGGCCATCGCCAATTCCGATCCGCTGGCTGATGCAACGTCGCGTCACCTCGTGGAAGCCGGCGGAAAGCGCATCCGTCCCCTGCTGACGCTGCTGTGCGCCCACCTCGGCGACGCCTCACTGCCTGCCGTGGTGCAGGCGGCCGTGGTGGTGGAACTGACCCACCTGGCAACGCTCTATCACGACGACGTCATGGACTCCGCCCCGTTCCGCCGCGGCGCCCCCACGGCCCACGAGGTCTGGGGAAACTCCGTGGCTGTCCTCACCGGCGACCTCATCTTTGCCCGCGCGTCCATCCTGGTGTCCGAGCTGGGATCCCGTGCCCTCGGCATCCAGGCCCGGACGTTCGAGCGGCTGTGCCTGGGCCAGCTGCACGAAACGGTGGGCCCTCGGCCGGACGAGGACCCGGTGGAGCACTACCTGTCCGTTATCGCGGACAAGACCGGTTCCCTGGTGGCCGCCTCCGGCCAGCTCGGTGCCATCTTCGCCGGTGCCGACGAGGCCTACGAGGACCTTCTGGTGGAGTACGGCGAGAAGGTGGGCGTGGCCTTCCAGCTCGCCGACGACGTCATTGATGTCACGGGCGTCAAGGTGAAGTCCGGCAAGTCACCGGGCACGGACCTCCGCGAGGGTGTGCCCACGCTGCCTGTGCTGTTCCTGCGGCGCGATGCTGCGGCCGGTGACGAGTCCGCCGTCGAACTTTTGAAGCTCATTGACGGGGACCTGACCTCTGATTCGGCGCTGGCCGCCGCTGTCGCCGGGCTGCGCGAGCACCCCGTTACCGCCGAGTCCTGGGTGGTTGCACGCCGCTGGGCCGACGAAGCCATTGCCGCGCTGGCGCCGCTTCCCGAGGGCGTTGTGAAGTCCTCGCTGTCCAACTTCGCCCTGGCTGTGGTGGACCGCGCCAGCTGATTCTCTTACTCCATCGATTGCTCCGTAAGTGCCCTTTTGAGCCATCAAAACGGCGCTTACGGAGCAATCGATGAATGGTGGGCCTGCTTAAATGCAATAGCCCCGGTTCTCAGCAACGATACGAGTCACACGTTGCGTCGAACCGGGGCTATATCTCCGTTCGCATCAGACCCGCCGGAGGCGTTTAGCGGATCCGCGAACAGTCTATGACAGGTTTGTCACAGAATGCAAGCCGGCTGTTACTGCGCGTGTCACAAGCATTCCGTCCTGCTCCATCTCCTTCGTGGGGCACATTGAGGCATCCGAGGTGCCTTCCGGGCTGCAGAGACGGCGTGTCCGTGTCGAAGTGCCCCGGGACGGCCACGTTGTCCACATGGCGCAGTTGGGGTCTGCCCTTCGCTGTAGTCCGAGTGCACGGTGGAACGATGAATATTGAGACTTTTCTCGGCGCGCGGGCAGGCGTAGCCCGGGCCTCGACGCTCCGAGGGGCCGGATTCTCCCGAACTTCTCTCGACAAAGCACTGGCGGCCGGGCAAATTGTGCGGATTCGACGAGGCATCTACAGCATGCCGCGTGAGGCAGGCGTGTTCGGCCTGGCGCTTCAGCACAACGCCTTATTGACGTGCCTGTCGGCCGCGCCCACGTACGGGCTTTGGACAGTACAGGATGCAGGTACCGTGCACTTGAGTCCAGGGCATAAGTCGACACCACAGGGGACGCTGACCCACGGCCGATGCCCCCATCCGCCCCATCCGTGGCTGCCAGTGGCAGGCTTGGCCGACGTCCTGATTCATTCGTTGCGGTGCCTGCCCGACGTGGAATCGCTTGTCATGCTTCAGTGCGCAGCACAGCGTGGCGACATCAGCCTGGATTTCCTGCGGCGGAAGCTCCCCGGAAACCGCAACGCCCGCGCCAGGTCCGTCCTGGACAGCGTGATCCCTAGGGCGGATTCCATCCTGGAGGTGCTGGCCAACTACCATTTCCGGCGAGCGGGCCTCCATGTCCGAAGGCATGTAGAGCTTCCGGGAGTGGGAGAAGTGGACTTCCTTATTGAGGAGTGGCTCGTAGTGGAAACCGACGGCAGTACGCATCTGGAGCCACGGCAAGTAAAAAAGGACCGAAAGCGCAACAATGCCACCGTCATCGGCGGACGTCTTGGCCTTAGGTTCGGCTATGACGACGTTGTCCATCACCCTGAGCGGATGGTGAGCCAAGTGTTGGCGGTACTGGAACTGTGCCGACAGGGAGCCTTCGGCGGGAGCTAAGTCGCGCCGTCGTGGGGCACTTTGAGGGACCTAACCGGCGGAACAGGCGCGATATGCGGCGTGTTCGTGTCGAAGTGCCCCGTTTCGGCCGAGCAAGGCCCAGAACGGCGGCGGCGGGGCGGGTGGGAAGACAAGCGGGGCAGGGAAGAGGACCCTAGTTTTCTTCTTCGTCGTTGAAGGCCCACTCGAACATGTCGAAGACGAACTCGGAGAAGGTGCCTTCTTCGCTCTTCCACTGGCCGCGGGCGTTGTTGCGGCGGTACACGATGGGGTCCGGGATGCCGAGGTCGCCCACGCGGAAGCCCCAGGTGAACTGTTCTTCCTCGTCCTCGAGGAACATCAGGAAGCCTTCGTCATCAACTTCGAGCTCTTCGGGATCCCAGAAGTAGTGGTAGGCCTCCATGATGTCCTCGCAGCCGCCCACCGCCAGGTAAAACTCGCGGAGGACCAACGGGACCTGGAACTGGTGTTCGACGAGGGCCGCGTCCAGCTCGTCCGCGGGCAGGCCATCCTCTTCCTGCCATTCGTCCTCGAGATACGTCGGAACAAGCGCGCGGAACTTCTCGAGGAACATGTCAGTCATGCTCATATCCTAGCTAACTGCGGCGTGCTCCCGAGCCGCTGCCAGCCCCGCCGCCGGAGTCCCCGCCAGCCCCAAAGCCGCCGGAGTCCCCACCCGTGCCCCGCCGGTGCCAGCCATGCACGGCCAGCGGAACATACCAGGACCGGCGCCAGGCAACCACGCGGAAAGCGAACACCACGGCCGCCACCGCGCACGCCGTCAACGCGTTGTAGGCCCCTGTCACCCAGAGCAGCGCGGTCAACGCGGCTCCGCTGAAGGCCGGCAGCGCGTAGAGGTCCCGGGGGTTGAAAAGCTGCGGCACCTCGTTGGCGGTGATGTCCCGCAGCAAGCCGCCGCCCACCGCGGTGGTCACACCGAGCAGCATGGCCGCCACCGGGTTCATCCCCAGGGCCAGGGCCTTCAGCGTTCCGGTGATGCAGAACAGGGCCAGCCCGCCGGCGTCGAACAGCACCAGCAGCGAGGTGTACCGCTGCACGCTGGAGTACAGGAAATACACCAGGACGGTGGCCAGGACCGGCGGAACTAGGTAGGCGGGGTTGGAGAAGGCTGCCGGCGTGGTGTTGAGGATGATGTCGCGGATGACGCCGCCGCCGAGCGAGACCAGGGACGCCAGCAGCAGTGAACCCACCAGGTCGAACTGTTTCCGTGCCGCCAGCAAAGATCCGGAGACGGCGAAGAAGAAAACCCCGGCCAGGTCCAGCCACACGAGGTCGATGCCGAACGGCAGTGTGTCGAACGGCAGTGTCATGAGGGATCCCGGCGGTTTCAAGGGTGGGCGGACAGGGCGGCTCCAACGTTACGCTAGCCCCTATGAACAACCCGATCATGATCGCCTGTGCCCACGGAACGTCCAGCACCCAGGGCGCCGCGGAGGTCAACGCCCTGCGCGCAGACATCGCCGCCCTGCGTCCGGGCCTGGACGTGCTGGAAGCCTACGTGGACGTCCAGCAGCCTGACCTCGTGGACGTGGTGGCGGGCCTGCCCGCAGGCTCTAGTGCCGTCGTCGTGCCCCTCCTGCTGAGCGTGGGATACCACGTCAAGGAGGACATCGCCCGCGCCGTGAAGAGCCGGCCGGGGAGCCTGGCTGCTGCGCCGCTCGGCCCGGACCCGCGGCTCGCGGCACTGCTGGACCAGCGCCTCCGCGAGGCAGGCGTCACGGACCGCGACGCCATTGTCCTCGCCGCTGCCGGGTCCTCCAACCCCAACGCCGCGGTCAGCGTGGAAGAGCTCGCCGACCAGCTCAGGGCGCTGCGCCGCAACCGGATTCTGCCCGCCTACGGTGCCTCTGCCCAGCCGTCGGTGCCCGACGCCGTCGTCATCCTCCGCCAGGAACTGACCGGAGGCGCCGGGGCGGGGGAGTCCGCGGGGGCCGTGGACGACGGCGGCCGCGTGGTGATTGCGTCCTACCTGCTCGCGCCGGGGTACTTCCACGACCAGCTGGCCAAAGCCGGCGCGGACCTCGTGACTGAACCACTGCTGCCCTCCCCGGTGCTCGCAGAGATCGCGCTGGAACGGTTCGACGCCGCCGTCGTACTCCGGAAATAGCCCGCCCGGGGGCTCCGCAACCAAGCACAGCGGGCAGCCTTCTTCAAGGGTCTCCGGCGGTTCGTGACGAATTGTTTCCCTAGGTGACCTCGCGTTTCCGGGCCTTTGTGACGCACTTCGGCAGGCACCTACAGTCGATGCATGACTGATACAGCTCTAGCCGGAGCGTCCGTGGACCCCGCCGCCGAAAAGCGCCCCGCGCGTGCCTCCCGCCCCGCTGCAAAGCCGCACGGGCAGTGGAAAGTGGACGGCAAAACCCCGCTGAACGCCAACGAAACCTGGAAACAGGAAGACGACGGCCTCAACGTGCGCGAGCGTATCGAGACCATTTACTCCAAGGACGGCTTCGACGCCATCCCCAGCCAGGACCTCCACGGCCGCTTCCGCTGGTGGGGCCTGTACACCCAGCGCAAGCCCGGGATCGACGGCGGCAAGACCGCCACGCTCGAGCCGCACGAGCTGGAAGACAAGTACTTCATGCTCCGGGTCAGGATCGACGGCGGCGCGCTCACCACCGAACAGCTGCGCGTCATCGGCCAGATCTCCGTTGACTTCGCCCGCGACTCCGCCGACCTCACGGACCGCCAGAACATCCAGCTGCACTGGATCCGCGTGGAGGACATCCCCGAGATCTGGACCAGGCTTGAGGGTGTTGGCCTGTCCACCACCGAGGCCTG
Source organism: Pseudarthrobacter sp. KH_020_B (assembly GCF_057840185.1). Taxonomy (NCBI): domain Bacteria; kingdom Bacillati; phylum Actinomycetota; class Actinomycetes; order Micrococcales; family Micrococcaceae; genus Pseudarthrobacter; species Pseudarthrobacter sp. KH_020_B. The sequence goes on along the minus strand of NZ_CM174506.1, from coordinate 3,590,793 downwards.
CGGCGACGTGCCCCGCGTCATCCTGGGCTCGCCCGTGGCCGGCATCGCCAAGGACGAGATCATCGACCCCACGCCGCTCATCGCGGAACTGGGGGAGCGGTTCATCGGCAACCCGCTGCTGTCCAACCTGCCGCGCAAGTACAAGACCGCCATCACCGGGCACCCCAGCCAGGACGTGGTCCATGAGATCAACGACTTCGCCCTGGTGGGCGTCCGCCACCCCGAGCTGGGTGTCGGTTACGACCTCTGGGCCGGCGGCGCGCTGTCCACCAACCCGATGCTCGGCAAGCGCCTGGGCGCCTTCGTCCGCCCCGAGGAAGCTGCCGAAGTGTGGCTCGGCGTCACCAGCATCTTCCGCGATTACGGCTACCGCCGCATGCGCACCAAGGCCCGCCTGAAGTTCCTGATGGCTGACTGGGGTCCGGCGAAATTCCGCCAGATCCTCGAGGACGAGTACCTGGGCTACAAGCTGGCCGACGGTCCCGCCGCGCCCAAGCCCACCTCCCCGGGCGACCACATCGGTGTGCACGAGCAGAAGGACGGCAAGTTCTTCATCGGCGCCACCCCGCTGGCCGGCCGCCTGTCCGGCGCGCAGCTGGTCAAGCTCGCGGACACCCTCGAAGCCCGCGGCTCCTACCGCCTGCGCACCACCCCGCACCAGAAGCTCGTGGTGCTGGATGTCACCAAGGACCACGTGGAGCCGCTGGTTGCCGAGCTCGACGCCCTGGGCCTCTCAGCGCGCCCGTCCGTGTTCCGCCGCGGCACCATCGCCTGCACCGGCATCGAATACTGCAAGCTGGCCATCGTGGAAACCAAGGTCACGGCCGCCACCGCCGTGGCCGAGCTGGAACGCCGCCTGGCGGACCTCGCCGCCTCCGGCGAACTGCCGCACGCACTGTCCCTGCACATCAACGGCTGCCCCAACTCCTGCGCCCGCATCCAGACCGCGGACATCGGCCTGAAGGGCATGATGCTTCCAACGCCCGACGGCGACCCCACCCCGGGTTTCCAGGTCCACCTGGGCGGCGGGCTGGCTTCCAACAGCCGCGAAGAGGCAGGCCTGGGACGGACCGTCCGCGGCCTGAAGGTATACGTCGAGGACCTGCCGGACTACGTGGAGCGCGTCGTGCGCACGTTTGTGGCACAGCGCACCGACGGCCAGACCTTCGCCGAGTGGGCCCACGCAGCAGACGAGGAGGCCCTGCAGTGACAACCGCACTCCGCAGCCACGACGAACTCAAGGCCATCGCCGAGTCCGGCGCTGCCGAGCTCGGCTGGGACACCCCGGCCCGTGACGTGATCGCCTGGGTGGAGCGCAACTTCGACCTGTCCGCGGTGGCGGTGGCATGCTCCATGGCCGACGCCGTCCTCCCGGCCCTGGTCGCGGACCAGATGCCCGGCGTCGACGTCCTGTTTCTGGAGACCGGCTACCACTTCCCGGAAACCTACGCCACGCGTAACGAGGTGGCCGCGAACCTCCGCGTCAATGTGGTGGACGTGCTTCCCGAGAACACCGTGGAACAGCAGGACCGGCTCCTGGGCAAGGACCTCTTTGCCCGCGACGCCGCCCAGTGCTGCGCCCTCCGCAAGGTGGCCCCGCTGCGCCGCACGCTCGCCGGCTACGAACTCTGGTTCACCGGCGTCCGCCGCGACGAAGCCCCCACCCGCACGAACACCCCGCTGGTGACCTGGGACGAAATCAACGGCCTGGTCAAGGTCAACCCGGTGGCCGCGTGGACGTTCGACCAGCTGGTCCAGTACTCCGATGACAACCTCCTGCCCGTCAACCCGCTGCTTTCCCAGGGTTACCCCTCCATTGGCTGCCAGCCCTGCACCCGCAAGGTGGCACCCGGAGACGACCCCCGCGCCGGCCGCTGGGCAGGCACCGACAAGACAGAATGCGGACTACACGTATGAGCAACTTTCCAACTTCCGTGGTCGTCGACCCCGATGCCGCCCCCGCCCCTTCGCGGGACGGCGCTGCTGCAAGCAGCAGCGCGTCCCGCTCCGACAGGCCCGATGCCACTCCCTGGGCGGCATCGGGGTCGACGACGGAGGCTCACCTGAGCTCCCCGACTCGCCTGTCGTCTTTGGACGCATTGGAATCGGAAGCGATCCACATCATCCGCGAAGTTGTGGCCGAGTTCGAGAAGCCCGCGCTGCTGTTCTCCGGCGGCAAGGACTCGGTGGTGATGCTGCACCTGGCCACCAAGGCGTTCTGGCCGGGCAAGGTCCCGTTCCCCGTGCTGCACGTGGACACCGGCCACAACTTCCCCGAGGTCATCGACTTCCGCGACCGCACAGTCGAGCGCCTCGGCTTGAAGCTTGTGGTCGGCTCCGTGCAGGAGTTCATCGACCGCGGCGAACTGGCCGAGCGCGCCGACGGCACCCGCAACCCGCTGCAGACCGTCCCGCTGCTGGACGCCATCCAGCGGAACAAGTTCGACGCCGTCTTCGGCGGCGGCCGCCGCGACGAGGACAAGGCCCGCGCCAAGGAGCGCATCCTGAGCCTCCGCGACGAATTCGGCCAGTGGGACCCGCGCAACCAGCGCCCCGAGCTGTGGAACCTCTACAACGGCCGCCACACCGTGGGCCAGCACGTCCGCGCGTTCCCCATCAGCAACTGGACCGAGCTGGACATCTGGCGCTACATCGAGCGCGAGAACATCGAGCTGCCGGGGCTGTACTACGCCCACCGCCGCGAAGTGTTCGCCCGCGACGGGATGTGGCGCGCGGTGGGCGAGGTTTCCCAGCCGCTGCCGCACGAGGAAGTCATCACCAAGACGGTCCGCTACCGCACCGTGGGCGACATGTCCTGCACCGGTGCCGTTGAGTCGGCCGCAGCCACCGTGGGCGACGTTGTGATCGAAGTTGCCGCCTCCACCATCACCGAACGTGGCGCCACCCGTGCAGATGACCGCATCTCCGAGGCCGCCATGGAAGACCGCAAGAAGGATGGGTACTTCTAAATGAGCACCGACACTTTGGCAGCCGAGCTGGAAACAGCCTTGCCCACTACCCTGTTCCGTTTTGCCACCGCCGGATCGGTCGACGACGGGAAGTCCACTTTGGTGGGCCGCCTCCTGCACGACTCCAAGGCGATTCTTGCGGACACGCTCGACGCCGTTGCCCGCACGTCCTCCGACCGCGGCTTTGGCGGCGAGAAGGGCGGGATCGACCTGGCCCTCCTGACGGACGGCCTGCGTGCCGAGCGCGAGCAGGGCATCACCATCGATGTCGCCTACCGCTACTTCGCCACGGACCGCCGCAGCTTCATCCTGGCGGACTGCCCCGGGCACGTTCAGTACACCAAAAACACGGTGACCGGCGCGTCCACGGCGGATGCCGTCGTCGTACTCATTGACGCCCGCAAGGGTGTCCTGGAGCAGACCCGCCGGCACCTGTCCGTGCTGCAGCTGCTGCGGGTGGCGCACGTGATTGTGGCCGTCAACAAGATCGACCTCGTTGACTTCAGCGAGTCCGTGTTCCGTGAAATCCAGGCCGATGTGCAGCAGGTGGCCCGCGAACTGGGCATCGGTTCCGCCGAGCTGGGATCTGCCGACCACATCGATGACCTGCTGGTGATCCCGGTGTCCGCCCTCGACGGGGACAACGTGGTGGACCGTTCCGAGCGCACCCCCTGGTACGACGGCCCGGCCCTGCTGGAGGTCCTTGAGACCCTGCCGGCCGCCGACGAAATCGACACGCAGCTCGAGAGCTTCCGCTTCCCCGTGCAGCTGGTGATCCGGCCGCAGGGTGCGCTGGCTCCCGACGCCGTCGCCGGTGGCCTGGACGTAGAGGCCTACCGCGACTACCGTGCGTACGCCGGCCAGATCACCGAGGGTTCCGTAAAGGTGGGGGACTCCGTCTCTGTGCTCACTCCCGGCCAGTCGCCCCGCACCACCACGGTGACCGGGATCGACTTCGCCGGCGAATCACTGCAGGAAGCGTTCGCCCCGCAGTCGGTCGCGATCCGCCTGGCGGAGGAATTCGACGTCGCCCGCGGTGACACCATTGCCGCCGCCGGCACCGTCCGCGAGTCCTCCGCCGACCTGTATGCAGCGCTGTGCTGGCTGTCCCCGAAGCCGCTGCGTGAAGGCGCCAAGGTGCTGGTCAAGCACGGCACCCGGACTGTCCAGGCGCTGGTCCGCAGCGTGAGCGGCAAGCTGGACCTGGCCACGTTCAAGCTCGAAGGCGCCTCCAGCCTGGAGCTGAACGACATCGGCCACGCGCAGCTCCGGCTTTCCGCGCCGCTGCCGCTGGAGAACTACCTGCACCACCGCCGCACCGGCGCGTTCCTGGTCATCGACCCGTTGGACGGCAACACGCTGGCCGCGGGACTGGTCAAGGACCACCCGGGCGACCACGAGGACGAGCGCTACTCGATCTGACCCTCAGCTTGAACTGCCCTGCCCCGCATAACCGGTGTTGCCCCACAACGGTTATGCGGGGCAGAGCCGTTCTGGGTGAGTGTTGCCGGTTGGACCCGTTACTCCGGCCGGCCGACCACCACCTGAGCGGGACTGTGTGTGATGTAGCCGTTGAGCCAGGAAAACAGTGCGCGGACCTTCTGCTGGAATCCGGACAGCAGGGCCAGATGCACCAGGAGCCAGGACACGAAGGCCAGCGGCCCCTGCAGTTGGATTCGCTGGCGCCCGATTTCAGCGACCGCGGCGCCCCTGCCGATCATCGCCATGTATCCCTTGTCGAGGTATTTGAACGGCTGCCGGGCACCGCCAGTCAGGTCCGCATAGATGTTGCCGGCCGCCCACTTCCCGGCCTGCTGCGCGACGGAGCCCAGCTGTGGCAGTGCGGCCCCGGTCGAATCGGTCATGTTGGCTGCGTCGCCGAGGACGTACACGCCCTCGACATCGGGAGCGGTCAGGTCCGGGCGGGCGTCAACGCGTCCTCCTCTTCCCAGCGGCACGCCCGAGCGGGCAAGGATCTCTCCGCCCTTCAGGCCACCGGCCCACACCACCACACGGGTTGGTATGACGGTCCCATCGGCCAGCGTGACGCCGTCGGCCCGCACCTCCGTAACACCAACGCCCAGATGGAGCTGGACGCCGATCTTGGTCAGGCGGTTCCTGGTGTATTCCTGCGACTTCTCCGAAAAGGCATTCAGGACGGTGGGGACCATGTCCACCAAGTGGACGCGGCAGCGGCTGGCGAGCTCCGGCGAGAAGTACTTTGGCACCACAAACTTCACGGTTTCGGCCATGGCGCCGGCGGTCTCCACCCCCGTGGGACCACCACCCACAACGACCACCTCGACGGAGCCGCCAGACTCCCGGTCGGCGTCGTCCAACAGATGGGTCAGTTTGGCTCCCAGCCGGGTTGCGTCGGTGACCGAATACAACGGAAAGGCGTGTTCCTCAGCGCCTGGCGTATTGAAGAAGTTCGGTACCGCGCCCGGCGCGATGACCAGGATCTGGGCCTCGAACGTGTCCCCATCCTTGGTGCTCACGGTCCGGTTGGCTGCATCTATTGCCGCCACTTCCGCGGTGAGCACCCTGACGTTCCGGACGCGCCGGAAGACTGAGCGAAGTGGCCGCGCAATAGCCGACACCCCGATCTGGGACGTCGCCACCTGGTAAAGGAGCGGCTGGAACTGGTGATAGTTGTTGGCGTCGATGAGCAGCACATTGACGCCCTTGCGGCCCAATTCCTTGGCAGCGGTGATCCCGGCGAACCCGGCCCCGACCACGATGACCTGGTAAGTGTCTTCCATCCGAGCAACCTACTCCACCTGAAGCCGGCGCAACAGGGCCTCGCGGTGTTCCCCGTTCCCTTGCCAGCCGGCGTCCGGCCCTCCATGATCATCAGTGGGAGGCGAGGCATGGAGACCATCAACAGCAAGCTCATCAGCTGGGCCTCGATCCTGGACGACAAGACCCGCGAACAGGCGCTGGCCACGTCCACACTGCCGTTTATCTACCCGCACCTTGCCCTGATGCCCGACGCACACCTCGGCAAGGGTGCCACCGTGGGCTCGGTGATTCCCACCCTGCGCGCGATCATCCCGGCCGCCGTCGGTGTGGACATCGGCTGCGGCATGATCGCCGTGCGGACCCAGTACTCGGTCAAGGACCTGCCCAGGGACCGCACACGGCTGCGGGAGGACATCGAACGGGCCATTCCACTCTCGGCGGGCCACAACAACCGGCGGGTCATGGCCACTGCCGAACCGCGCCTGGCCGAGCTCCGGAAGCTGGCGGCGCAGGCCGGGTTCAACCCTGCCCAGTATCTGGCGAAGTGGGAGCTTCAGCTGGGTTCGCTGGGATCTGGCAACCACTTCATCGAGGTCTCAGCCGACGAGACCGACGCCGTCTGGCTGTTCCTGCACTCCGGCTCACGCGGCGTGGGCAACAAGATCGCGCAGCACCACATCGGCGTCGCCCAGCAGGTGACCCGGAAACGCGGGACCAGGCTGCCCGATCCGGACCTCGCATACCTGGAGGAGGGTACCAGCGAGTTCGCCCGGTACATCAAGGAACTGCGCTGGGCGCAACATTTCGCCCTCCTGAACCGCGAGGAAATGATGGACCGCGTCATCGCACAGTTCGGGCACTGGGTGGGCGGCCATGTCAAGGAGCGCGAGCGGATCAACTGCCACCACAACTTCACGCAGCAGGAGACCCATTACGGCAAATCCGTGTGGGTGTCGCGCAAGGGGGCCATCAGAGCCGAGCACGGCGATCCGGGACTTATCCCCGGGTCCATGGGGACGGCGTCGTACGTGGTGGAGGGGCTCGGAAACCCCGTTTCACTGAACTCCTCCCCGCACGGGGCCGGCCGTGAGTACTCCCGCACGGCTGCCCGCAAGACCTTCTCGCTGGCGGAGCTGAAGACGGCCATGCAGGGCATCGAGTTCCGGGCCACCGAGGCGTTCATCGACGAGATTCCGGCGGCGTACAAACCGATCGATGTGGTGATGCGGGATGCCGCAGACCTCGTCAAGGTGCGGCACAAGCTGCGGCAGCTGATCAACGTCAAGGGGGACTGAGCCGCGCGCGGAATGTGACGTTGCATGAACGCGCGTGACCCCCCGTTTCTGCTTCGTTGAATGGGTTTATGTCACTCCCTATGGTGAAACAATGACTAGTTCCAAGCCCGGGATGACCCGCATCGTGGCAGGCGAAAGCGCAGTACCCAAGCGCAAGCGTGCCATCGAGGCTGCCCTGGCGATCGGGCTGGTGTTCCTGATCGCGGCCGGCGCCGTTGTGGCGTCCTCCATCTCCCGTAATACGGCCGCAGAGGCAGCCATCCCGGCGCCCACCCCGGCGGCAGAGCTGAAGCTTGGCTACTTCGGAAACCTGACACATGCCCCCGCCTTGGTGGGGGTGAAGCAGGGCATACTGGCCCGGAACCTGGGCGATACCAAGCTCAGCACCGAAACGTTCAACGCGGGACCTGCCGCGATCGAGGCCCTGAACGCCGGCGCCATCGACGCGGCTTACATCGGCCCGAACCCGGCCATCAACTCGTTTGTCAAGAGCGAGGGGGAGTCCGTCAGCGTCATCGCGGGCGCTGCCGCAGGTGGCGCGCAGCTGGTTGTGCGTCCTGGAATCACGTCCGCGGCCGAGCTCAAGGGCAAAACCCTCGCCTCGCCTCAGCTGGGCGGCACACAGGACGTGGCGCTCCGCGCGTGGCTCGGCTCGCAGGGCTATAAGACCAACGTTGACGGCAGCGGCGATGTCGCCATCAACCCGACAGAGAACGCCCAGACGCTGAAACTGTTCCAGGATGGAAAGCTCGACGGCGCGTGGTTGCCTGAGCCGTGGGCCTCCCGTTTGGTGCTCCAGGCCGGAGCCAAGGTCCTGGTGGACGAAAAGGACCTCTGGGACGGTTTTCTCTCCGGCAAGGCCGGCGAGTTCCCCACCACTGTCCTGATCGTCAACAAGAAGTTCGCCGCCGCGCACCCGGATACCGTGAAGGCCCTGCTGCGCGGCCACGCCGAGTCCGTGGCGTGGCTGAACGATGCACCTGTTGCGGAGAAGGCCAGCGTCATCAACGACGCCCTGCAGGAATCGGCAGGCGCGGCGCTTCCCACCGATGTCCTTGATCGAGCACTGAAAAACGTTGTGTTCACGGTGGATCCGCTCGCCGGAACCTACCCCAAGCTCCTCGAGGACGGGGTGAACGCCGGCACCACCAAGCAGGCGGACATCACCGGATTGTTCGACCTCCGTGCCCTGAACGAAGTCACCGGGACGGCCGAACGCGTCTCCGCCGCCGGCCTCGGCCAGGACTGACCGCCACATACCGCACCACCTACTTAAGGACGGGACCATGCCAGTCGTACTGGAAAACCTGGGCAAGCGCTTCGGCGACGGCGCCCCGGTGCTGGACGACGTCAACGCCACCATCGGCGCGGGCGAGTTCGTTGCGCTCCTCGGTGCGTCCGGCTGCGGCAAATCCACCCTGCTGAACATCATGGCGGGACTGGAGGTCCCGACGTCGGGCGCCCTCGAAGTGCCCAGCGACGGGGCAGCCTTTATGTTCCAGGACGCCGCCCTCTTCCCCTGGCTGACGGCGCGGGAGAACATCGAGCTGGCCCTGAAGCTGCGCGGTGTGGGGAAGGCTGAGCGCAGGATCAAGGCCAACGAGCTGCTGGAGCTGGTGCACCTCGGCGAGGCTGGGGACAAGCGTCCGCATGAGCTTTCCGGCGGCATGCGCCAGCGCGTGGCCCTGGCCCGGGCGCTGTCGCAGGACCGGCAGCTGCTGCTCATGGACGAGCCGTTCGCCGCTCTCGACGCCATTACCCGGGACCTCCTGCACGACGAGCTGGAACGCATCTGGAAGGAAACCGGGCGCACCATCGTTTTTGTGACCCACAACGTCCGCGAGGCCGTGCGGCTGGGCCAGCGTGTGCTGCTGCTGTCGTCCCGCCCCGGCCGCGTGGTCCAGGAATGGGCCGTCACCGAGGAACACCGAACCGACGCCGGCCTGGCCGGACAGCTGACCGGGGTCATCACCGCCCGGCTGCGGGAGGAGATTCGCCGCCATGCCAAATAACCCCACACCCCTCGCCGAGACCACCCCGGTGGCCGAGTCCGAGCCGGAAACCCGCAAAGTCCACGCAGCCCTGACCCGTACCTCCACCGGGCATGAGGACCTGCGGGAGCTCGAGGCCGGACTGGATTCGCTCCAGTCCGACGCCGCACGCAAGCACCGGATCGACTGGAGCCGTGTGCTCCTGCCCGTCGCCGCCCTGGTGGTCCTTGTCCTGGTCTGGCAGTTCTACGTGTCCCTGGGCCTCAAGCGCCGTGACCTGGTTCCCGGTCCGCTCGACGTCCTGGGCCAGATCGGCGCGCTCTGGGGCGAGGCCAAGCTGCAGGAAGCGGTGTGGACCTCGCTGCAGCGCGGGCTGGTCGGGTTCCTGATCAGCGTTGCCATCGCCACGCCGGTGGGGCTGCTGCTGGCCCAGGTTGCGCCGCTGCGCCGTGCCTTCGGGCCGCTGATTTCCGGCCTTCAGGTGCTTCCCTCCGTTGCCTGGGTACCCGCTGCCATCATCTGGTTCGGCCTCACGGACGCCACTGTTTACTTCGTGGTGTTCATGGGCGCCATCCCATCGATCATCAACGGGCTGATCTCCGGCGTGGACCAGATCCCGCCGCAGTACCGCCGCGTCGGCACGGTCCTGGGCGCCAACCGTTTCCAGATGGCAGTGCAGATCATCCTGCCGGCCGCGCTGCCCGGCTACCTCAGCGGACTCAAGCAGGGTTGGGCGTTCTCCTGGCGGTCGCTGATGGCCGCGGAAATCATCGCCGTGGGCGGCACCATCGGGTTCGGCCTCGGCTCACTGCTGGACCAGGGCCGGGTCCTGTCCGACATGACGGTTGTGATGGCCGCGATCCTGCTGATCCTGGCGGTCGGCATCCTGATCGAGCTGCTGGTGTTCGCCCCGATCGAGAAGCGCCTCCTCCGCAGCCGCGGCCTGCTCGCCGGCAGCACGCGCTAAGCAGCGCCCGCTAACCCGGCAGCGCCCTCAAGCCCCCCCAAAACCTGTCAGCAGAGCCCGACGGCGAGTCCCGCCGTCGGGCTTTGCTGCTTCCTCCGCGGCGACGGAACTGGGGCAGTTTGACCCGGACGCGCCGCGGATAGAGCCGGTTCGGGCTTTGATCCAGGCCAATGTGCCCCACGACGGCGGGACAAGGACGTCTGGCAGACTGGCGCCATGACCGTCAGGCACGGCATTTCGGCGTTCCGCTGAGGATGACGAGCCGCGTCACCGCACTGGACTTCCCCCGGAGCTTCACGGACGAGCAGGTCATTAGTAGCCGGACTGGGGCACTTTGACACGGACGCGCCGCGGATTGAGCCTGCGCCCGCCCCCGTCCCCGTCAAAGTGCCCCACGACGGCGGGTCGACTGCGGCACACCCCTATGTGACGCAGGGTTACCTTACGTGAACTGGTGTTTCCGCTGCCGTTGTTGGTGAAACTGCGCGGCCCTACCGTTGATTCATGGCAATTCAGGATATTTACCCCACGGCACTGCGGCTGCTCGGCCGCCCCGTGCTGGTGGTGGGCGGCGGCCCCGTGGCCACCCGCCGCGCCAAGGGCCTGCTCGACGCCGGTGCGCAGGTCACCGTCGTGGCTCCCGTTGCCTCCGCCGCGCTCCGCGAACTGGCCGACGCCGGTCTCCTCACCTGGGCGCCGCGCACTTACCTTCCATCCGACGTCGACGGCGTCTGGTTCGTCCAGACGGCCACCGGCGATCCCGCCGTGGACACCAGGGTGTCGGCCGACGCCGAGGCGCAGCGCATCTGGTGCGTCAACGCCTCCGACCACGAAGCCTCAGCCGCGTGGACGCCCGCCGTCGCAGTAGTGGATGACGTGCAGATCGCCGTGAACGCCGGGGGAGACCCGCGCCGTGCCATGGCCCTGCGTGACGCCGTCGCCACCGCCCTCGAAACCGGGGACCTCCCGCTCCGCCGCCGCCGTGCTTCGGCCGGATCCGTGGCCCTTGTGGGCGGCGGGCCCGGCGACACCGGCCTCATCACCGTCCGTGGCCGCCGGCTCCTGGGCCAGGCCGATGTCGTGGTGGCAGACCGTCTCGGCCCGCGCGACCTGCTCAAGGAACTTGCCCCCGACGTCCGCGTCATCGAGGTGGGCAAGACCCCAGGCCACCATCCCGTGCCGCAGGCCGAGATCAACCGCATCCTTGTGGACGAAGCCCTGAACGGCCATCGCGTGGTCCGGCTCAAGGGCGGCGACCCGTACGTCCTGGGCCGCGGCGGCGAGGAAGCCGAATACTGCCGGCAGCACGGCGTCGAGGTTGAAGTGGTCTCCGGCGTGACGTCCGCAATCTCAGTCCCGGCCGCCGCCGGCATCCCCTTGACGCACCGCGGCCTGGCCAAGGGCTTCAGTGTTGTCACCGGCCATGAGGAACTGTCGGAGGTTCCCGCCCGGGCAGACCACACCATCGTCCTGTTGATGGGTGTGGCAGCGCTTCGCGATTCGGCCTCCGCTCTGGGCAAAGCCGGTCTCCCCGCGGACACGCCGGTTGGTATTGTTGAAAACGGCTATTTGCCGAATCAGCGCGTAACGATCGGCACGCTCGGTTCCATCGCCGACCAGGCGGAAGCCACCGGCGTCGCAAATCCTGCCGTTATTGTGATCGGCGACGTCGTCCGCGTCAGCCCGTTCGCGCCGTCGCACTTCAAGACAGCGGACTACAGCACCACCACCCCGAACAGCCCCCGCACCACCGCAAGAGCCCTCACCACCTAGCCACCCCACCCAACTAACTCGCAGATAACGCACTCAAAAGTCGTTTTGACGACGTTAACTGCGAGTTAGTTGGGCAGGAACGAACAAAAGGAACACAGCCGTGTCATCAAGCACCTCCGTAGGATCTGCCGAGCGTCCGCTGCGCGTTGCCGTCGTGGGCTCCGGCCCGGCCGGCGTCTACGCCGCGGACATCCTCACCAAGAGCGAAGCCGTCAAGAGCGGCGAGCTGACCGTGAGCATCGACCTCTTTGACCGCTACCCGGCACCCTACGGCCTGATCCGGTACGGCGTGGCCCCGGACCACCCGCGCATCAAGGGCATCGTCAACGCCCTGCACAAGGTCCTGGACCGCGGCGACATCCGCTTCTTCGGCAACGTGGACTACGGCACGGACATCTCCATCGAGGACCTCCGCACCCACTACGACGCCGTCATCTTCGCGACCGGTGCCATCAAGGACGCGGACCTGAACATCCCGGGCATCGAGCTGGACGGTTCCTACGGCGGCGCGGACTTCGTCTCCTGGTACGACGGCCACCCCGACGTGTCCCGCGAATGGCCGCTGGACGCCAAGGAAATCGCCGTGATCGGCAACGGCAACGTTGCCCTGGACGTGGCCCGCGTCCTGTCCAAGCACGCCGACGACCTGCTGGTCTCCGAAATCCCGGACAACGTCTATGCCGGCCTGAAGAACTCGCCCGTCACGGACGTGCACGTCTTCGGCCGCCGCGGCCCGGCCCAGGTGAAGTTCACCCCGCTGGAGCTCCGCGAGCTGTCCCACTCCAAGGACGTGGACATCATCCTCTACGCCGAGGACTTCGAGTTCGACGAGGAATCGGACCGCCAGATCCAGACCAACAACCAGACCAAGACCATGGTGGGCACCCTCACGAACTGGATCGCCGAGCAGCCCGAGGACCTCTCCGAGCTCACCGCCTCCCGCCGCCTGCACCTGCACTTCCTGCACAGCCCGGTGGAGATCTACGACGACGCCGCGACGCCGGGCAAGGTTGCCGGCATGAGGTTCGAGCGCACCGAGCTGGACGGCACGGGCAACGCCCGCGGCACCGGCGAGTTCGTGGACTACCCGGTCCAGGCCGTCTACCGCTCGATCGGCTACTTCGGCTCGGCGCTGCCGGAGGTCGAGTTCGACCACAAGAAGGGCGTGGTACCGAACGACGGCGGCCGCGTCCTGGATGCCGCCGGCACCCACATGCCGGGCATCTACGCCACCGGCTGGATCAAGCGCGGACCGGTAGGCCTGATCGGCCACACCAAGGGCGACGCCCTAGAGACTGTCACGTACCTGCTGGAAGACCGCGAAAACCTTCCGGTCGCCGCCGTTCCCGACGCGTATGCCGTCGTCGAACTCCTCGACGCGCGCGGTGTGAAGTTCACCAGCTGGGAAGGCTGGCTGGCGCTGGACGCCCATGAGCTCGCGCTCGGCGCCGCGGCCACGGAGGCCGGCGGATCCCACGGTGTTGAGGTCAAGCGTGAGCGCATCAAGGTGGTGCCGCGCGAGGACATGGTGGCCATCTCCCGCGACGGCGTAGCAGCGAACGTCTAGCTCCGGGCCAGCTCCGCGCGCATCGGCTGGCGACGCGCAAAAAAGCTGGCGCACGCGGTATTCCACGTGCGCCAGCTTTTTTGCGCCTCGAAATTTGCTAAGCGCGTCGGAGGTACGGGAGCTACGCCCGGAGCCACTCCGCGCAGGTGTTCAGGTTCTGGTTGACGCTGGCCACCGCGGCGTCGGCGTCGTGGGCCTCGATCGCGTCCACCAGGGCGCCGTGGCCCTCGTACGTGAGTCCGTCCAGCCGGCCCTTGCGTTGCTGCTTGAGCAGGTCCTGGTGGAACACGTCGCCGAAACTGACGTAAAGCTCGTGCAGCAGCGGGTTTCCGGTGGCCTGGGCGACGCGAGCGTGGAAGTCCCAGTCCGCCCGGGCCCAACCCTCGAAGTCTGCGGCGTTCCAGGCGACCTCCCGGGTGGCGAGCACGGCACGCAGGGCGGCGACGTCGTCGGCCGTTGCGTTCCGGGCGGCGAGCCGCGCTGCCTGGGTGTCCAGGCCCAACCGGACCTCGAGGATGTGCTCGTCCGTGTGGTCCTGGTACATGCGGCGGGCCGCGCCGGACATCTCGCTGGTGGCGCGGACGTAGGTGCCGTCGCCGCGGCGGACCTCCAGCATCCCGCTGTGAGCCAGGGCCTTGATGGCTTCGCGCAAGGTGCCGCGCGAGACGCCCAGGCCCTGCATCAGTTCCGGTTCGGAGGGGATGCGCCCGTCAAGGGGCCACTCGCCGGAGTGGATCATCTGCCGGAGTTTGGCGGTGACCTCGTCGGCGAGGGGCTGGCGGTGTGAGGTGCTCAGGGTCATGGCGTCCTACTTCTTCAGGCCGGACAAGGGTGCACGCGAGATCAGGTGGGCCACCACCACTTGGGCCACGGCGAGGCCCAGCAGGAGTGCTAGGGGAAGGGACCAGCCCCCAGTGCCGCTGAACAGCAGGCCGGCGCCGAAGGGGCCCGCGGTGGCCAGCAGGTAGCCGGTGGACTGCGCCAGGGTGGACAAGGCTGTGGTCTCGGCGGTGCTCGTCCCGCTCCGGCTGATCATCACCATCACCAGCGGGAAAATGCCCAGGCCGAAGCCGAGCAGGACGGTGGGAATGATGGCCAGGCCCACAGGCACCATCAGCAGTGACGCCAGGCCGGCCACCATGGTGATGCTGGCCAGGTACAGCGCTGGCCGGAGCATCCGGGGCCGCGAGCCGATCGCGAGCAGCACCATGCCGGCAGGCACGGAAACCAGCTGCATCAGCCCGTACATCAGGCCGCTGTCCGCTGAGCTGAGGCCCATGCCGATCAGCATCGATGGGAACCAGCTGATCAGCGAGTAGGCGAGCAGCGCCTGCAGGGCAAAGATGGCCGTAAGCAGCTGTCCCTTCCGGGTGCGGAGCAGAGGCCACGGGGAGATGCGGGGTGCCGTGCTCCGGACGCTGGTGCGGTGCGCATGCAGCACGACGGGCAGGAAGCCCACGAAGGCAGCCACCGCCAGGAACCCGATCGCGCCCACTGCGGCGGATGGCGAGCCGAGCGCCAGGGCCAGCGGGACCACGGCGACGGCGGTGACAGTCGCGCCGGTGGTCATGGTGACGGTGTACAGAGCGGTCATAGCCGAGGTCCGGTGGGCAAAATGCTCGCGGATGAACGACGGCATGGCCACGTTGCAGACCGCCAGCCCGGACATCCCCACCACGGTGCCCGCCACCAGCATGCCTGTTGCCGGGATCCCGCGGAGCAGCAGGCCACCCCCCAGAAAACCGAGCGCCAGCAGGATGGCCTTCTCGACGCCGAGCCGTCCGGTCAGCCACGACGTCGCCGCGCCTGCCACCGCAAAACAGAGCGTCGGGATGGACGGAATGATCGCCGCCACCAGCGGCCCGTAGCCCAGGACCTGCTGAAAATCATGGAGGAGGGCAGACGCGCCCGCAATCCCCGCCCGCAGGTTGAGCCCGATCAGCACCAGCGCAATGACACCGAAAACGACGGCGGTGCGCGGCTTGGGCGGCGCGTCGGACAGCGTCGGGGCAGCGGAGGGGGCAACAGTCATGTCTTAACATTAGACGTTAGACGTTTGATGTCTAGGGTTTTGTGGTCAACCTCTCGGCTGTTAATCTGGCGGGCATACAATCGGGCCAGCACAATCTGCTCGGCTCCGGTCTTGGCAGCGGAGAGTTGGTCCCCATCAACGTGGAAGGACGGCCGGTTATGGCTTCGCAGGCAGTCGAGGTCGAAAAGAAGTACGACGTCGGCCAGGACGCCGAGCTGCCTTCGCTCGCGGAGATCCCCGGGGTAGCACGGGTTGGCGAGCCGCACGCTGACACCCTCGAGGCGGTGTACTTCGACACGGAAAGTCACACGCTGGCCTCCCGCGATATCACGCTTCGCCGCCGCACCGGCGGAGTCGACGCCGGCTGGCACCTGAAGCTGACCGCGGAGGGCCCCGGGTCTGGCGAGGGGTCTGGCGACGCATCCGGCGGCTCCGGCTCGGAACCCCGGCGGCGCCGTGAGCTGCACGCCCCGCTGGGCCAGCCCGGCGTCGTTCCTGACAGCCTGTTGGCGCACGTTTTGGCGTACCTCCGCGGCGACGTAGCCGCCCCGGTGGTCCGGCTGGAGACCCGGCGCACCACGTATCCGTTGTACGGCGAGGACGGTGTGCACCTGGCGGACCTGGCGGATGACCGGGTCAGCGCGGAGCTGCTTGGCGCTGCGGACGGCGCGGCCACGCCCGACGGGGAGGCCCGGACGCGCCAGTGGCGTGAATGGGAGCTCGAGCTGGTGCACGGGAGCCCTGACCTGTTCCCGGCCGCGGCGGAAATCCTGGCCGCCGCCGGGGCGCGCCCGGCCAAGCACGGCTCCAAGCTGGCAAAAGTCCTGGCACTGCCCGCCACGGAGGCCGCTGCCGCTGCCGGCCCAAAAAGCCCTGGCAAGAAGGGGCCCGTGTCGGACCTGCTGGCCGCCTACGTCGCTGCGCAGATCCGCGAGATCCTGGCGCACGATCCTGGCGTCCGCCTGGAGGAACCCGAGGCTGTGCACGACCTGCGGTCGGCCACCCGCCGGACGCGTTCCGCGCTCGCAGCGTACCGCCGGCTCTATAGCGCCGTGGCCGGACGGCGCCTCCGGGACGAACTGAAATGGCTCGGCACCGTGCTGGGGTCACCGCGCGACGCCGAAGTGATGCTGGCTCGCCTGCTCGGGCACACGGCCGAACTGCACCCCGGGCTGGCCTCGGCGGTGAAGGACCGGCTGGAAGATGAACTCGGCAACAGATTGAACACTGCCTACCGGAAACTCCAGAAGGCGCTGCTCTCCGAACGGTATTTCCGGCTTCTGGATGACCTGGAGGTTTTCCGTGACCATCCGCCGGTCCGGCCGGAGGGTGCAGCCCCGGCCCGCAAGGCGGCCGGCAAACTGGTGGCCAAAGCAGCCAAAAGGCTGGAGCGCGCAGCCAGGACAGCCAAACGATCACGTAAGGGAACCGAGCACGAGACGGCCCTGCACCAAGTGCGCAAGGATGCCAAACGGCTGCGGTACGTGGCGGAATCGGTGGATCCTGTCCACGGCAAACGTGCCGCGAAAATCGCCAAGGCCGCGCACCGCCACCAGCAGATCCTTGGCGATTTCCAGGACAGTATTGTGGCCCGGGATCTGCTGGCCAAGCTGGCGGCGGCGCCGGACCTGCCCGAGGCCGTCGCGTCGGCCTACGTCACGCTCCATACTCGGCAGGTCCAGCTCGCAGCTGACGCCGAAGCCAGGTACTGGAAGGAACGGAAAAAGTCCCGCAAGGTCCTCCGGGGGAAGATCATCTAGTGCAGCGGCCTACCTGGCCTGCCGGGCTCCGAGCCGCGACACGGCGAGTGCCAGCCACAGCTGCACACGGTCCGCCGTGACCGAAGGATCGTAGCCCGTGAGTTCGGTTATCTGCGCCAGCCGGTAGCGCACGGTGTTCCGGTGCAGGGTCAGGGCTTCGGCGACGGCGGCCACGGACCCGTTGTTGTTCAGGTAGCTTTCGAGCGTGGTCACCAGTTCCGCACCGTGGGCGGCGTCGAACGCGCGCAGCGGGTTCAGCGACTCGTGGGCCATATCGGCCAGGGGAACGTCTTCGCTGGCCAGCAACAGGGAGGTCAGGCTCAGGCGTTCCGGCTCGTTCACCGGCAGCCCGTGGCTGGCCGCATCGCGCGCCTCGAAGTAGCTCCAGCGCAGGCCGTTCGGCTTGGTGTACGCGCCGCCGATCCCGATCGTCGCGTGGATCCCGGCCTCAGCCAGGTGGTCGCTGAGGTTCCTGGCCAGCGCGGGTGCCGCGCCGCCGTCGTCGTTTATCACCACCACCAGGTCCTTCCCGACGACGGCGGCCACCGCGTTCTCCAGCGGCTGCGGCACCGACGTGCTCACCAGGGCCTTGTGATGGGCGGCCGAAACGGCCAGCAGCACCACGTTCTTGCGTGTGCTGTTCAGGCCCACGCCGGCGAGCCGGCGCTGGGCCTCGCTGGTCTCCAGGGCGCCGTGGATGACGTCCTCCAGCACCTGGCCGCACAGGGCGCGCTGGGCCTGGCGCTGCTTGACCATGTTGTTCAGCTCCACGCTGATCAGGTTCTGGGCGTAGCCGATGATGCCGGAATCCTCGAAGGGCTGGCGGACCCAGAGCGTGCAGGCATCGCGGCGGCCGGTGGGGATGGGGTAGGAGGCCCAGGTGTCCGCGGAGGGGAGCTCGGTGCTGCTGTTGTACAGGTGGGCCGTGAACTGGGTGAGGGCAATCTCCGTCCTAAGCATGCCGCCAAGGTGCTTCAGGAGCTGGGTGAGGCCGCCGCCGGTGAGGAGGGCGCGGGCCAGGATCTGGTGGCCCGCGATCAGGCGTTCCAGCTTGGTGACATGGTCAGCGGCCTGCGCTTCCGCCACCAGCTTGCCGATCGCAATGAACGGAGTCTCGTAGGGAACCTGGACGATCGGCAGCCCCCAGCGGTTGGCCTCGGCAATCAGGGCCGGCGGGACGGCGTCGTGCGTCAGTCCGGTCCCGAAGCCGATGCCCACGGCGCCGGCGCGCTGGACTTGCCGGACGAAGCGCCGCTGCTCGGGCGCGGACCGCAGGCGCATGCCGGTGGTGAGCACCAGTTCGCCGCCGCTGAGGAAGCGCTGCGGGTCCTCCAATTCCGTGACGGCAACCCAGTTGATGTCCTCGTGCCAGGTGGTCTCGGCAAGGCCTGCATTGGACAGATGGAGGGAGTGCACGCCGAGCAGCGTGGCGAGGGAAATGGCCATGGCTCAAGGATAGACGGGCGCTGGTCAACCGCACTAAACATTGCGGCCAAGGGTGTGCAGGTGGCTATTCCCCGGGGGGAAGGTGCTGGCATAGGCTCAAGGCAGTCGCAACCATCCGCTTCGCAGCAGATGTCCCCTATGAAAGAGGTTGTACACCGTGGTTCAAACCTTGCAGAACTTCATCAACGGTGAGTTCGTCACGCCCGCGGGCACTGCCCTGCTGGACATCGTCAATCCCACCAACGGCGAGGTAGTGGCACAGTCTCCCGTCTCGGTCCAGGCCGACGTCGATGCCGCCATGGCCGCGGCCAAGGACGCTTTCAAGACCTGGAAGCACGTCACCCCCGGGCAGCGCCAGCTGATGCTTCTCAAGCTCGCCGACGCCGTTGAGGCCAACAGCGACGAACTTGTTGAGGCCCAGCACCGCAACACCGGGCAGGTGCGCAGCCTGATTGCCTCCGAGGAAATTGCCGCCGGCGCCGACCAGCTCCGCTTCTTCGCCGGTGCCGCCCGCATCCTCGAAGGCAAGTCCGCCGGCGAGTACTTCGAAGGCCACACCTCCTACGTGCGCCGCGAACCGATCGGTGTGGTGGCCCAGGTTGCGCCCTGGAACTACCCCTTCCTGATGGCCATCTGGAAGGTCGGTCCTGCGCTCGCCGCCGGCAACACCGTGGTCCTCAAGCCGTCCGACACCACCCCCGAATCCACGCTCGTTCTGGCCCGCCTGGCTGGCGCCATCCTCCCCGCCGGCGTGCTGAACGTCGTGCTGGGAACCGGCGAAACCGGCGCCATGATGGTGGAACACCGGGTCCCCGGCCTGGTCTCCATCACCGGCTCGGTCCGCGCCGGCATCGCCGTGGCCTCCGGCGCCGCGAAGGGGCTCAAGCGCGCCCACCTGGAACTCGGCGGCAAGGCCCCGGCCATCGTGTTCAAGGACGCCGACATCAAGAAGAGCGCCGCGGCCATCGCCGAATTCGCGTTCTTCAACGCCGGCCAGGACTGCACCGCCATCACCCGCGTGCTGGTGGAGGATTCGGTCCACGACGACGTTGTGGCGGCCATGGTGGAGCACACCAAGACCCTGCACACCGGCTCGCAGAACGACGAAGACAACTACTTCGGGCCGCTGAACAACGTGAACCATTTCAACGCCGTCACCTCCGTGGTGGAGCACCTCCCGGAGAACTGCAAGGTTGTCACCGGAGGCCACCGTGCCGGGGACAAGGGCTTCTTCTTCGAACCCACCATCGTCACCGGCGCCAAGCAGACGGACGACATCGTCCAGAAGGAAACCTTCGGCCCGGTCATCACCGTGCAGAAGTTCTCCTCCGAGACGGAGGCACTCGAGCTGGCGAACGACGTCGAATACGCCCTCGCGTCCAGCGTCTGGACGTCCGACCACGGCACGGCCATGCGGATGAGCCGCGACCTGGACTTCGGCGCGGTCTGGATCAACACCCACATCCTGCTCACTGCCGAAATGCCCCACGGCGGCTTCAAGCAGTCCGGCTACGGCAAGGACCTCTCCATGTACGGCGTCGAGGACTACACGCGCATCAAGCACGTCATGAGCGCACTCGACGCCTAAATACACTCCTCCGGTGGTTGAGCTTGTCGAAACCAGATTTCGACAAGCTCAACCACCGAGAGACCCCGCCACGCTTTCAAGAAAGGCCCTCCCATGAGCACCACAGCAAGTGAAATCACCTTCCGCCTGGAACAGAAGCGCCGTGTCCAGGCCGACTTCCCGGGCCCCAAGTCCATCGCCCTGACCGAGCGCCGCAAGGCAGTGGTCGCCGCGGGCGTCGCCTCCGCCGTTCCGGTCTACGTTGCGGACGCCGACGGCGGCATCATCCACGACGTCGACGGCAACTCCTTCATCGACCTCGGCTCGGGCATCGCGGTGACCAGCGTCGGCGCGTCCGATCCCGCCGTCGTCGGGGCCGTGAAGGAAGCCGTGGAGCACTTCACCCACACCTGTTTTATGGTCACGCCGTACGAAAGCTACGTGGCCCTCGCCGAGCAGCTTAACCGCCTGACCCCGGGCGACCACGAGAAGCGGACCGTGCTGTTCAACTCCGGCGCCGAGGCTGTGGAGAACGCCGTTAAGGTGGCCCGCCTCGCCACCGGGCGTGACGCCGTCGTCGCCTTTGACCACGCGTACCACGGCCGCACCAACCTGACCATGGCACTGACCGCGAAGGCCATGCCGTACAAGACCAACTTCGGCCCGTTCGCGCCCGAGGTTTACCGTATGCCCATGAGCTACCCGTACCGCGAGGAAAACCCCTCGATCACCGGTGCCGAGGCGGCCAAGCGCGCCATCACCATGATCGAGAAGCAGATCGGCGGCGACCAGGTTGCCGCGATCATCATCGAACCCATCCAGGGCGAGGGCGGCTTCATTGTCCCTGCCGAGGGTTTCCTCCCGGCACTGGCCGCCTGGGCCAAGGCCAACGGGGTGGTGTTCATCGCCGACGAGGTCCAGTCCGGTTTCTGCCGCACCGGCGAGTGGTTCGCGGTAGACCACGAGGGCGTTGTCCCGGACATCATCACCATGGCCAAGGGCATCGCCGGCGGCATGCCGCTGTCTGCGATCACCGGCCGGGCGGACCTGCTCGACGCCGTCCACCCCGGCGGCCTGGGCGGCACCTACGGCGGCAACCCGGTTGCGTGCGCCGCCGCGCTGGCCGCGATCGGGTCCATGGAGGAATACAACCTCGCCGGACGTGCGCGCCACATCGAGGAGCTCGCCACGGGACGCCTGCAGGAACTGCAGGCCGAACTGTCCGGCGCCGGGAAATCCGTGATCGGTGACATCCGTGGCCGCGGTGCGATGCTGGCCGTCGAACTGGTCCAGGCCGGTTCGATGGAACCCAACCCGGAGCTGACGAAGGCCGTGGCGGCTGCCTGCCTCAAGGAGGGCGTCATCATCCTCACCTGCGGCACCTATGGCAACGTCATCCGCCTGCTGCCCCCGCTGGTCATCACCGACGACCTGCTGAACGACGGCCTGGACGTCCTGGCCGCGGCCATCAAGGCCAACGCCTAGGACGGCGCTGAACAAGGGGACAATTCGGAGCGGCAGGTTTCGCTTTTGGACTCGTTCCGGGGCCTTGGGCGGCTCGTTGGGGGCATCGATTCCGGGCGCCGGAATTCCGGTCATGAATTTTGTGGGCCTTGCCGGGCCGTCCATAGCTCCCGTCGGCGCGGATCGGGGCCGGGGGCCGGGGCGGCCCCCCATTTTGGGTGCTATCCCAGGGCCCAGGCCCCGTTTTCGCCGGTGAGGCCTAGTTTCAGCAGTCGCCGAAGGTTCAGTGCGGCTGTGCGGACCTGCAGCCAGGCGTTGTTCTTTTCCACGCCCCGGTATCGCAGGCGCCGGTTGCCTCCGGCGACCAGCCAGCCGATGGATCTTTCCACCAGGGGCCGGTAGGCCCGGTAGTCGTGCCTGAATGCTTCCTGGCGGGCGGCGGCGCGGTGGGCGCGCTGGCGGGCGTGGTGGACGGTGATAACGACTTTCCGCCCGCCCTTGGCCTTCGTGCATTGATCCCGCAGCGGGCACGCCTTGCAGGCGGTGCCGAAGTTCACGTTGCCCCGGGGGCTGATCGTGCGGACCTCCCCGGCCGGGCAGCTGAGCGTGTTCTTTGCTTCGTCGTGGGTGAAGTCGTCCAGGTCGTACCCGCCTGGCACGGCCGGGCGCAACGGCTTGGGCTTGACCAGGCCCTGGTGCCCGGCCGTATCGAGGGTCTCGAGCATGGGACCGGAACCGTAGGCCGAGTCCCCGAGCACCTGGTAGTCCACGGCGTCGTCTTTCATGGTCGGGTCCGTGCCGAGCAGGACGATTCCGGCGTCCGCGTCACTGGAGCCGGGCCCGGCGGCCCGGGTCAGCACCGCGCTGGTGTAGAGCCCGGTCTCCGGCTCCGCGACGATGTGGCCCTTGAAGCCGTCCATCATCACCGAGCGGGACTTGTGCGCGTGCCGGGCCTCGGTGTCCACCGTGGAAACGATCCGGTCCGGGGCGACCTTCCGGGCGATCCGCCACCTCCCGTCGGTGCCGTCGGAGCCCTCGGCCGGCTCCACGTCCTGCCCCGCCACCAGCGCCAGCAGCACGTACGCCTGATACTCCGGGGACCTGTCATCCAGGGTGGCGGGGTCCACCGCGGCCAGCAGCGCCAGCGCGTCAGTGACCAGCCCGGAAATCAGTTCGTCTTTTGCTTCCTTGTCATCCCAGGCGATATCCGGCTTCCCCACCCGCGTGTAGTCATAGGAGGTCGCGTGGACGGCCATGAGTGTCGCGCCGTGCTCCATGGCCTTGCCGAAGCGCCGGATCACGGCAATGAGCTGGGTGATGGTGTCCTGGCGGGCCACCGCGTCCTGGAAGACCGTCGAGTCCACCGCCCGGCGGTGCCGCCCGGCCAGGACCCCGGTGGCGGTAATGACCTGGGCGACAGCCTCCATGATCCGGTGCGGGTTCTCGCTGGTCCGCAGCCGGTTGCGCCAATGGACCAGGGCGGTGGGGTGGAACGCGGCCTCCGTCAGCCCGTACCCGCAGGCGGCCTTCCAGCGCAGGTCATACGTCAACGCCTCCGCGGCCGCCCGGTCCGACAAGCCTTCCAGGGCCTGCAGGACCAGGACCGTGCCGATCACCGAGGCCGGGATCGAGGGCCGGCCCCGCCGGGAGGGAAACAGGTCCTCCATCATCGAATCCGGAAACAGCCGGCCCCGATGCTCCGCCAAAAAAGCGTAGGCACCGCCCGGAGCCAACAACTCCCCGGCCAGTGCCTCCACATCCAAATACCCGCGCTGGGCCGCCTCAATACCTTGCATGTACCCAGTCTTAACGACCACGACCCGAAGTCCAGCAGGCGCGCCTCAACCCACCCACATTGTTCAGCGCCGTCCTAGGACGCACCCGCACAGAGTTAGCGTCCCCTCGCAACGGCGCGAACGAACACTTGAGGCCCTGGAAACTCGCGTTTCCAGGGCCTCAAGTGTTCGTTCGCGCTTTTGGGGTGCGGGGCTTAAGTGTCCCTTCGCGCCTGTCCTATGAGGAGCGGGCCAGCTTCCTGGCCCTCGAGTTCTTGCCTGCCATCCGCAGCATATCGACGGTCAGCACCAGCAAGGCCAGCCACACCACGCCGAAGCCGATCCAGCGGCTCGCGGTCATGGCTTCCTGGAACACCACCAGGGCCACGATGAACTGCAGGAGCGGGGCGACGTACTGCAGCAGCCCGATGGTGGTCATGGGCAGCCGGCGGGCCGAGGCGCCGAAGAACAGCAGCGGCACCGCGGTGATCACGCCGGAGGCCACCAGGAGCCAAAAGTGCCCGGGGCCCTGGGCGGTCAGGGTGGCGGAGCCGCTGACGCCCAGGAACACCATGGTGGCTGCCGCGATCGGGGCCAGCACGATGGTCTCCACGCTGAGGCTGGTCACCGCGTCCGCCTTCGGGCCGACGCGCTTCTTCACGAACCCGTACAGGCCGAAGCTGAAGGCCAGCGTCAGGGCGATCCAGGGCAGTTTGCCGTAGCTCACCGTGAGCACGCCCACCGCCACAAACCCGATGCCGACGGCGGCCCACTGGAGGGGACGCAGCTTCTCCTTCAGGACGAACACACCCAGGAGGACCGAGACCAGGGGATTGATGAAGTAGCCCAGCGCCGCTTCGACGGCCTGCCCGGTGGTGACGCCATAGGTATAGGTCAGCCAGTTCACGGCAATGAGTGCGGCCGCGATGGCGAGGGTGCCGAACACCGAACGGTCGCGGAAGGCTCCGGCCAGCGTGCGCCAGGACCGGGTGACGGTGATCAGGAGGACGCAGAAAATCAGCGACCACACGACGCGGTTGGCCACGATTTCCACCGCTCCGGCGGGCATCAACGCGAAGAAGTACAGGGGGAGCAGCCCCCACAGCCCGTACGCGCCGAAGCCGAACAGGATTCCCGCCGTCGTCTCCTTGTCTACAGCTTTGAGCCCTGCGGGGCTGGCAATAGTGGACTTGGCCAAGGAGGCGGTTTTAGGGGGCGTAGGCACCTAACCATTAACACCAGTTGATGGACGCATATTCCAGTCAATTCTCAGTACGCTTTCCTTCATGGAACCGAAGACGCCGCAGGTTGCCGCCCCGTGAGGCTCCGCCGCAGCAACGCGAACGGCCGCGGCTACCGTCGCGTGCGCGCCGGGACGGGCTTCAGCTACCGGGACCTGGACGGCTCCACACTGCCGCCGGGGACTGTCCGGGACCGGCTGGAAAGCGTCGGCATCCCGCCGGCCTGGACCGACGTGTGGATTGCGCCCTACGACAACGGGCACATCCAGGCGACCGGCCTCGATGCGATGGGCCGGCGGCAGTACATCTACCACCCCGCCTGGCGGGAGCGGAAAGACCGCGTGAAGTTCGACCGCGCACTCCAGCTGGCGGAATCGCTACCCACCGCCCGCCGGCTGGTCACCCTGGACCTGCGCAGCGACGGTCCCAGCCGCGAACGCGTCCTGGCGGCGGCCTTCCGGATGCTGGACAGCGGGTCGTTACGGGTGGGATCGGAGCGGTACACCAACGAGAACGGCAGCCGCGGCCTGGCCACACTGCTGTGTGCGCATGTCCAGGTCCGGAAGGAGTACCTGGAGCTGAGGTTTCCGGCCAAGAGCGGGAAGGACTGGGAGTCGGAAATCCACGACGCCGACCTCGCCGCCCTGGTGCGGACGCTCAAGCGCCGCGGTGGAAATGCCAGGCTGCTGGCGTTCAAGGACGGCCGGACCTGGCGGCCGGTCACCAGCGCCGACATCAATGCCTACGTCAAGGAGCGGACCGGCCTGGACTTTACTGCCAAGGACTTCCGCACGCTGCACGGGACCGTGGCCGCAGCCATCAGCCTGGCACACAGCGGCCCGCAGAAGACCGGCGCGGCGCGGCAGAGTGCCATCAGCGTCGCCATGCTGGAGACCGCCGCGGTGCTGGGGAACACGCCGTCGATCGCCCGGAAAAGCTATGTAGATCCCCGGCTGCTGGACCACTTTGCCGCCGGCGAGACCATCGACCCGCACCGGGCGGAGTCCGCCGAGTCCGAGCTGCGGGCGCTGCTGTACCGGGAAGGCGATGTGGTGCCGCTGCAACACATTTAGAATGGGGACATTGTGCGCAACCTGTCCCGCGCAACTCCTCGTTCCAGAAGGGCTCCCGGTGTCCAACCCAGGCGAAACCACCCCCAAGCGTCCACTCCGCGTTGCCATTGTGGGTGCCGGACCGGCGGGTGTTTACGCGGCGGACATCCTGACCAAGTCCAGCGGGGTGAAGGACGGCGATTTTGAGGTCAGCATCGACCTTTTTGAGGCCTACCCGGCCCCGTACGGCCTGATCCGCTACGGCGTCGCGCCCGACCATCCGCGCATCAAGGGGATCGTGAACGCCCTGCACAAGGTCCTGGACCGGGGCGACATCCGCTTCCTGGGTAACGTCACGTACGGCCGCGACCTGACCCTGCACGACTTCCGCGCCTTCTACGACGCCGTGATCTTCTCTACCGGCGCCATCAAGGACGCGGACCTGAACGTCCCGGGTATCGACCTGGCCGGATCGTTCGGCGGTGCCGACTTTGTGTCCTGGTATGACGGCCACCCGGACGTGCCGCGCGAGTGGCCGCTGGACGCCAAGGAAATTGCCGTAATCGGCAACGGGAACGTGGCCCTGGACGTGGCCCGGATGTTGGCCAAGCACGCCGAAGAACTGCTCACCACCGAAATCCCGGACAACGTCTACCAGGGCCTGAAGAACTCCCCGGTCACCGACGTCCACGTCTTCGGCCGCCGCGGCCCCGCGCAGGTCAAGTTCACGCCGCTGGAACTGCGCGAGCTGAGCCACATGAAGGACGTGGATATTGTCCTGTACCCGGAGGACTTCGAGTTCGACGAAGCCTCCGATGACGCCATCCGCAGCAACAACCAGATCAAGACCATGGTGAACACGCTGACCAACTGGCTCGTGGAGGAGCACGCCGAATCAGAACAGCCGTCCTCCCGCCGCCTGCACCTGCACTTCCTGCACAGCCCGGTGGAGATCTACCAGGACCTCGACGACGGCGGGTCCGGCCAGGTGGCCGGCATCAAGTTTGAGCGCATGGAGCTGGATGGCACCGGCAACGTCAAGGGCACCGGCGAGTTTGTGGACTACCCCGTCCAGGCCGTGTACCGCGCCATCGGCTACCACGGTTCGCCGCTGGACGAGCTGGAATACGACGCCAAGCGCGGAGTGGTGCCCAACGAGGGCGGCCGCGTGCTCGACGCTAGCGGCAACCCTGTCCCCGGAATCTACGCCACCGGCTGGATCAAGCGCGGGCCCGTCGGCCTGATCGGCCACACCAAGGGCGACGCCCTGGAGACCATCGGCTTCCTGCTGGAGGACCGGCTTACCCTTCCCCCGGCTGAAAACCCGGATCCGCAGGCCATCATCGATCTCCTGCACGAGCGCGGCATCGAGTTCACCACCTGGGAGGGCTGGATCAAGCTGGACGCGCACGAAGCAGCCCTCGGCGCCGAATGGACAGAAGGCGTGACCGGCTCGGACGGGACTGCCGACGTCGTGCGTGAACGCATCAAAGTAGTCCCGCGCGAGGAAATGATCAGCATCTCCCGCGCCTGACCCCGACCCCTGCCTGACCAACAAAACAGCGCGAAAGGACAGTTGAGGCCCCAGCCAGAGGGGCCTCAAGTGTCCGTTCGCGCAAGTGGGTGGCCGCTAGTGGCTGCGTGCCGGTGCGCCCACCAGCGACTCCAAGGTAGCGATGGCGCCCTTGGTGTGCAGTGAGGACAGCGCGTCCCGGTAGGCGCTGCGGAAGCGTTCGTCGTCAATGACGTCGCCGAAAAGCTCGCGGTTGGCGATGAAGGCGTCCAGGTCCTCCCGGTTGTGTTGCGCCGCTGCCGTCAGCTGGTCGGCCAAACGGTCGACGACGGCGATCGGCTCGCCGCCCTCGTCCACGCCTTCGGCGTAGCGCGCCCAGCTGGCCACTATCGCAGCGGACAGTTCCACCGGCCGGCCCGCGGCAAGATTCTCGCGAACCACAGGCATGAGCCACTTCGGGATGCGGTCCGAACTCTCGGCGCACAGGCGCGCCACGGTGTCGGCCACGTACTCGTTGCTGAAGCGCTCGATCAGCTTGTGCTTGTACGCCGTGAGGTCCACCCCGGGGAGCGGGGACAGCGTGGGGGTGGCTTCCTCGTCCATGTAGCGCAGCAGGAACCCGGCAAACAGCGGGTTCCGGACAACGTCGTGCACTGCGCGGTATCCGGCCAGGTGGCCGAAGTAGCACAGGCCCTGGTGGCTGGCGTTGAGCAGCCGCAGCTTCATCAGCTCGTACGGAACCACGTCCGCCACGAGCTGGACACCGGCGTCCTCGAAGGCCGGGCGGCCCGCGACAAACTTGTCCTCCAGCACCCACTGGTCGAAGTCCTCGCTGACCACCGGCCACGCATCGTTGATGCCGTAGCGTACGGCGATGTCGGCGCGGTCGGCGTCGGTGGTGACGGGAGTGATCCTGTCCACCATCGAGCTGGGGAACGGCACTTCGGCGTCCAGCCAGGCGCCGAATTCCGGCTCCAGGGCAGTGGCGAACGCGGTGAACATCCGCTGCGCCACCTCGCCGTTGCCCTGGATGTTGTCGCAGCTCATCACGGTGAACGGGGCGATCCCGCGTTCGCGGCGCAGCCTGAGCCCGGCGCAGACCAGCCCAAAGGTGGTTTGCGGCCGCTGGGGTGCGGCCAGGTCCGCCCGCACCTGCGGATTATCGAGGTCGAATTCGCCCGTAACGGGGTGGACGTTGTACCCGCCCTCGGTCACGGTCAACGAGACGATCCGGATGGCGGGGTCGGCGAGCCGTTCGACGGCCGCCTGCGGGTCATCCGGAGCGAACACATACTCGATGATCGAACCGATGACGCGGACGTCGCGGCTGCCGTCGGGGTTCTTGACCACCAGGGTGTACAGCCCGTCGCTGGCCTTGAGGGCATCCCGCATTTTGGTGTCCGAGGGCATCACGCCCATGCCGCAGATGCCCCAGTCCAGGGCCTTGCCCTCGTTCATGAGCCGGTCCAGATACATGGCCTGGTGGGCGCGGTGGAAACCGCCCACGCCGAAGTGGATGATGCCGGCGGTCACCGCGGCGCGATCGTACGACGGCGGCGCGACCGTTTCGGGGAGATGTGGCAGGCTGCTGTTGCTGAGTTCCATGGGGCTCTCCTCTGAAGGGATTGGGGTGGGTTAGTTACTGGTGGTTGGCACGGGTTGGGGTGCGGTGGCGGCGCTGCCGGGGGTCGGGGCGGGGACGCCGTCGAAACCGGGCTGTGTTCCGCGCAGGGCATGGGAGAAGATGCCCGCCACGACGTAGAGCCCCGCAAAGAGGTACACCATGCCGGCAGCCCCGAGCGTGCCGTAGAGGAGCGCCACGAGCAGTGGTCCGGCGAAGACGGCGGCGCCGATGCCAAGGTTGTAGGAGCTCATGGCGGCGCCCGGGTGTTTGGGGGCCAGTGAGACGGCGATGGCAGAGAGCGGCACGAAGCCGGCCAGGCCGATGCCGAAGACGGCGCCGATCAGCAGCGTGAGCGGGTAGGCGGCCGCCCAGCCGTGGCTGACCGCGTAGTCCGGCACGACATAGAGACCCAGCATGGACACGGCGCACACGAGTGCACCGCACCAGGTCACGGTGCGGCTCCAGCCGAGGCGGTCGCCGAGCCATCCGAAGAACAGGTTGCAGGGGATGTTCACCGCGTAGATCACCGTGGTCAGGATCAGGAACTGCCCCACGGACCAGTTGAAACGCTCGAGGAAAAGCGCCGGGAAGAAGATGGCCATGCCGTAGGTGGGGATCGAGTTGATCATGCGGGTGAGCATCACCAGCAGCGCCCTGTGATTGGTGGCCAGCAGCTTCAGGCCAAACGTGAGGGTGGCCCAGACCTGATCGGAATTCTCCACCAGCGGGGCGCGGCCTGTTTTTTCCTTGACGCCGATGAGCGCCACGGCAGCGCCGGCCACCACCAGGACCAGCGAGATCCACAGGGTCTGGTAGTAGGAGAGGCCAAAGATGTCCAGGGAGACGCTGGCCGTGGCTGCCCCGAGGGTGGGCAGGCCGGCACTGAACGCGACATAGAACCAGCCGATGGACATGGCCAGGCGCTTGGCCTTGGCTGTGGCGCTGATCCATACGAGGAATCCGTAGGCAAAGAACGGGTAGCCGAAGCCGCGGAGCCCATAGCTGATGAAGATCAGGACCGTGTTGGAGCTGGCGGCCAGGGCCACGCCGAGGAACAGAACCTCGAACACGATCCAGATCACCGCTCCAATGATCATGACCTTCCGCGGGCCCCACAGATCGGACAGGGCCGCCGAGAAGAAGGCCGCCACTGCCACGGCGATCCCGTAGACAGTGACCAGAGAGCCGGCCAAGGGGATCGAGAACCCGTGGGCGTCCGTCAGGTAGGGCGCCAGGATGTTCGTCTCGACGCCATCGCCGATCATAAACAGGGTCAGGCCAACGAACCCCCAGATCAGCGGCCGGGGGAGCCCCAGCCGGTCGAAGAAAGTGGCCGGTGTTGCGTCGGCGGCCTCCCGGGCCAGTGCATCAGATCTCATGTCGCTTCCTTGCGTCGCTTGCGAATCCGTGTGGTCAATCTAACAACAATTTCACAAAGATAACATAGATCATGTTAGAAGTGGGAAGTAATCATCGTGTTTGATTCACTTCGGGATTGGATCTACCATCTGGAATGTGACTACCGAACAGCACGGTGTGGAATCCAGCGCCGGAACAGCCCTCCATGGCCTGCAGCCCGACGCACGCCGCCACGCCTTGGCCCGGTTCGTGGAGGAGCACGCCAGTGCCAAATTGGAAGTGATGGCGGAGACCTTCGGCGTCAGTGTCATGACCATCCACCGCGACCTGGACCAGCTGACCCGGGACGGAAGGCTGGAACGCATCCGTGGCGGTGCCCGGGCGATCCCGCGCAGGTTCGCTGAACGCGATGTCAGGCTCCGGCGTCATATGAACTCGGTCCAGAAGGACCTGCTGGCCCGCACCGCCGCCGGGCTGATCCCCAGCGGCGCCATCGTGTGCCTCGACGATTCCACCACTGTCGGGGCCATGGGGCAGTACATCGCGGACCGCCAGCCGTCCACGGTGATCACGCACTCGCTGGGCCTCATGGGCGTGATCGCCCAGCATCCGTCGATCGCCCTGGTGGGCCTGGGCGGCCAGTACTACTCCGAGACGGACAGTTTCCTGGGCACCGTGGTGGTGGACCAGGTCAAGCGCATTGCCGCGGACGTGGTGTTCGTCTCCACCACGGCGTTGAAAAACGGTGCCCTTTTCCACCCGGATGCTGAGGCTGCACTGACCAAGAAGGCCATCATCGAAGTGGCCGAACGTAAGGTCCTGCTGGCCGACACCAGCAAGTTCGAATCCAACGGCCTCTACCACGTGGTTGATCTGGATGTTTTTGACGACATCGTGGTCGCGGCGGACCTGCCTGCCTCGCACCGGGCCCAGCTGGAGCGGCTGGGACTGACAATTCATACCGCGCCTGCACTGTAAGGCCCGGCACCGTCTGGACCGAGCGTCCCTTCATTCTTCAGGAGCTTCCTTGAGCCCCCAGTTCGTCCTTGGAATCGATTCGTCCACCCAGTCCTGCAAAGCCGCGCTGGTGGACGCCGAGACCGGTGAAGTCCATACCCTGCGCCGCGCCGCGCACCCGGATGGCACGCAGGTGGATCCGGCGGCCTGGCAGGCAGCACTGGCGGATTCCGCCGGTGAGCTGCTCCCGCGCGCGGACGCCGTCTCGGTAGCCGGACAACAGCACGGCATGGTGGCGCTCGATGCTGACCGCCGAGTGGTCCGGCCCGCCATCCTCTGGAACGACACCTCTTCCGCGCCGCAGGCGCGCCAGTTGGTCGACGAGCTCGGCGGACCGCAGGCCTGCGCCGACGCCGTCGGCAGCGTCATGGTCGCCTCGCTGACCGCGTCCAAACTTCGTTGGCTCCGGGATGTCGAGCCCGCGTGCGCAACACGCACCGAACATGTGCTGCTGCCGCATGACTACCTGACGTGGCACCTGGGTGGCCGCCAGGAGATGACCACCGACCACGGCGACGCATCTGGCACAGGCTACTATTCGACGTCGGCACGGGAGTTTGTGCCGGAACTCGCCCGCCTGGCACTGGGCCATCCCGTCGGCCTGCCCCGAGTAGCCGGCCCGAACGAAGTGGTCGGCACTACTCACGACGGCAAGGCAATCGCGGCCGGCACGGGCGACAACATGGCAGCCGCCCTCGGCCTGGGGCTCGGCCCCGGTGATGTCTGCGTGTCCATCGGCACGTCCGGGGTGGCCTCCGCCGTCGTTGATGCCAGCGTGCATGACGGCAGCGGCCTGGTGTCGGGATTCGTTGACGCCACCGGACGGAACCTGCCGCTGGCCTGTACCCTGAACGGCGCGCGCGTGCTCGAGTTCGGGGCACGCCTCCTGGGAGTGGACCACGCTGAATTTGCCCGGCTGGCCTTGTCCGCCCGGCCCGGCGCGGGCGGTGCCGTGATGCTGCCGTACCTGGACGGGGAGCGGACGCCCAACCGTCCGGAGGCCACCGGCACCATGCATGGACTGACCTCCGCAACAAACCGGGAAGACTTGGCGCGCGCCGTCATCGAAGGCTTGCTGTGCTCCCTGCGGGATGCGGTGAAGGCCCTCGAAGCGGCAACCGGGGTGACCACCCGGCGCATCATGTTGATCGGCGGCGGATCCCAGTCAGAGGCATTGCGACGAATTGCCCCGCAGGTCTTCGGTGTGGCAGTGAATGTCCCGGCGCCGGGGGAGTACGTGGCGCTTGGAGCGGCGCGCCAGGCGGCCTGGGCACTCAGCGGCGCTGACCAGCCGCCGGCGTGGCCCGGCGCCGAGTCCACAGTCTTTGAGGACACACCGCAGCCGCAGGTCTACGAGCGCTATGCCGAACTCCGTGACCGGACGGAAAGCTGGGCCT
This sequence comes from Pseudarthrobacter sp. KH_020_B, assembly GCF_057840185.1. Lineage (NCBI taxonomy): Bacteria > Bacillati > Actinomycetota > Actinomycetes > Micrococcales > Micrococcaceae > Pseudarthrobacter > Pseudarthrobacter sp. KH_020_B. Next base: position 3,558,242 of record NZ_CM174506.1, on the reverse strand, counting down.
AGCCGCAGGCCCCAGCCATCCCCAGCCCCGCGAACGGCGCGAACGGACACTTGAGGCCCTCACCGGAGGGGCCTCAAGTGTCCGTTCGCGCAAGAAGGGTTGGCGCTGGAGGGTTCGCGCCGGCGGCCATTAGACTTGCAGGACCGAGGGGAGTTCGATGAGGAACCTGATCCTGCCGCCGGCGTCCGGCGGCGAAGCGATTGCGCTTGCCCAGCGCGATGCCCTGGCCGCCCATGAGCAGCTCGACGACCAGGCGTTTCCGGGCGCCCCGGAAATCCCCGGGCTGCGCAGGCTGATCCGGGAATCCTGGCAGCGGTCCGCCAAATTGCACGCCAACCCTGACAATCCAGAAGCGCCCCTCGCCCTGGACACCGACGAGCTCGAGGATTACCGGCGGCAGCACCCTCTGGCCAGCATCATGCCCGTGATCCACAAGCTCCTGGTCCAGCCCAGTCACGACAGCGGCCTGCTCGTTGCCGTCGGTGATGAGGTGGGCCGGCTGCTCTGGGTGGAAGGCGATCCGGCCCTGCAGCGCCGTGCTGAAGGCATGATGTTCGTGCCAGGCGCCGACTGGTCAGAGGCCACAGTGGGCACCAGCGCTCCCGGCACTGCACTGGCCCTGGGCCGCGGCATCCAGATCTCCGGAGCAGAGCACTACCAGCGGTCCGTGCACGCGTGGAGCTGCACCGCCGTCCCGTTCCACGATCCTGATTCCGGAGCGCTGCTGGGCGTTGTGGACATCACGGGCAAGGCCACCGCGGTGGCGCCCCACACGTTGTCGCTCGTCGAGGCGACGGTCGCTGCCGCTCAGGCGCAGCTCCGTGTTGAGCGGCTGCAGCTGGCGGCAACCCTTGCCAGCCGGCCGGCCCGACGGCGGAACAACAGTTCCGCGGCCATGCCAGGTTCGGCGCGGGCCGGGGGAGCGGGCGCCGGCGGCGCGAAGGAAGGCAGCCTCTACCGCAACAGCCTGCAGCTGCTGGGCCGCGACCAGGCTTTGCTCAGCATCGAAGGCAAGACCGTGGCACTGTCCGCCCGGCACAGCGAAATCCTCGCCCTCCTCAGCACCCACCCGGACGGCCTGAGCGCGGAGGAGTTGTGTGTGCTGCTGTACCCGGGCGACGGGTCCACCATGACGCTCCGCGCAGAGATGGTCCGGCTGCGCAAGATCCTCCAGCAGCTCAACCCCGCCGCCGTCCCCGGATCCCGGCCGTACAAACTCAGCATGGACTTGGTCCCGGACAGCGGCCAGGTGCTGAACTGCCTGCAGCGCGGTGCCCACCGCATTGCGCTGGAAATCTACCGGGGCGCCGTGCTGCCGCGGTCCGAGGCGCCGGGCATCATCGACCTGCGCGACAGGGTCTCCTCGCTCATGCGCGAAGCGGTGCTGACCGACGGCAGTGCCGAGACGCTGCTTAAGTACGCGGCCCTCCCGGAGGCGAGGGACGACGTCGGCGTCCGGACTGTCGCGCTGAAGCTGCTGCCGCCGCGCTCGCCCAAGCGCGCCGCTGTCGTCGCCGACCTTGAGCGGCTGGAAGCCGAACTGAGCGCCTAACCGCCGCCGGTGGTCGAGCCTGTCGAGACCCAATCACCGGGCGCCCGGGATTTCGACAAGCTCAATCACCGGTCGTATGTGGCCCGCCAGACCGCCGTGAAGGCCAAGTACCAGCTGTGGGTCACCCAGGCCGAACGCCATCGCCGGGATCCTGGCCACCTGCAAGTAGTCGCAGCCCTGGCCGGCCGTTACAAAGAAAGAACCCCGGGCAGCTGCGGCCCGGGGTTCTTTCTTCCTTGGTGATCTGGATCAGCTGCGGTACGTGAACAGCGCCGTGTGGGACGTGCCGTCATTGAGAGTCAGCTTGAACATCCGGCAGGACCCGGCCCACGTCTTATCTGTCTTCCAGACGTAGGTGTACGTGCCCTTGGCCGCGTCGTAGGAAAGGCTGCTGGAACCTGCAGTCGATGTTGTCTCGACCTCGGCAATGACCGCCCCGGTGTCGCAGGTGACGGGTACAGACGTCGGTGATCCTGCTGTCAGGATGTCCATACCGAAGTCGCCGCCGAGGCTGAACTGCATGGGCACGGCCCGGCCAGCCGTCATGACATTCAGAGCCGGCGCTGCATCAACAGGCGCCAGGAACCCGCCGAAGTCGTAACCTGAGTTGGCCGCCAGCAAGGTCACCGTGGAAGGCGTGCCCATTGCATGATCCGCGGTGAAGCCGACAACACCGATCTCGACATCCTTCTCGCGGTCCACGTCAGTGATCGTCGCTGTCCGTGCAGCCACGTCGACTGCACCGGCCGGGATGCCGTCCACGCTCAGGCCCCAGATGCCGACCAGCGGGTCACTGGATTCCCAGGTCACCTGGACGGTGCTCGTACCCGCGGCCGTGGAAGTCGCCACGGCCTTAACGTTCAGCGGGGCAGTGGGGAGACCATCACGCGGACCGGACCCGACGTGGGCGGCCGCTGAAGCGTTCGCAACAAGGCCGTTGGCATCCGTCATCCTGACCTGCATGAACCCGTCCGATTTGATCGGGTAAGTGTGCTTGGCGACCGGAGCAGTGCCGGATTCTTCAAAGATCCCGTTGCCGTCGTAGTCCCAGTCATACTTCACGATGGAGGAATTGGGTGAGTACGAGGCCGAAGCGTCGAACGTGAATTCCTGCCCGGCTGGCCCCCAGTAGGCCGGGTGCTGGAGGATGGCGACAGGCCGTTCCTGAAGCCTGGTCAGCGCGGTGGTCAGGGCGGCCTTCGTGTCACCGCCGTCGACGATTACCTGGCCTGTTGTTGCCTGGGCAAGTGCGGAGTAGAAGCTGCTGAAGTAGGAGGGAACGACAGGGTAGACGTTCACGGGGTCGATCTCCAGCGCCCTCTTGGCGACCGACGCGAGCGTGCTTCCGTCCACCAGATCAGGATCGTGGTAGTCGGCATCGGTCAGGACCACCGCGGCCTTGGTGGCACCGTCTCTCCAGTCCAAGCCATTGAAGGCAGTCATGAGGGCGTGCAGGGCCGCCTCCGGCCGGTCCCCGCCGCCGTCGGCGTAAATGGTGGAGAGCTGGGTGTTGAACTCTGTTGTGTCTTCCTGGAACCCGCTGAGGATCCGGGCCGTGAATTGGTCTCCGGCGTCCTTGTATTCAACGAGGGCGACACGGCCGCGGTTTGTCTTGATGGTGTCGGCCATTTCGGCTGCGAAAGCCTTTGTTGCCTGAATTCGGCTCCACATCGATCCGGTCGAGTCGATCAGGAAGACCACGTCCAGTCCGGACGTGCCGGCTCCAGGCAGTGTGACCGTGTCGTTCACTTGGCCGGCGGGCAGCAGCGGCTTGAGTCGTTTGGCGATTTCGACGGCTGCCCGGTCGATGCTGAGGCCGGGATTGGCATAGGTTTCATGTCCTTCGGAGTCCCACGGATAGGGGCTGGAACCGCACACGAAGTCGTGAGTGGCGCACGACAGGCCGGTGCTGGAGGTGAAGCCGGCTGGAAGGTAGGGGTAGCGGGCTCCCAGGGCACCGCGGGCTACGCCGCAGTCTGGAACGTCAAACCGCCACTCGGACGGCTCGGCAAGTCCAAAGCACTTCGGGGAGATGATTCCGTCGCCGCCCTCCGGAAGCGAGAGCCGTGGGTCACCGAATAACGCTTGGTACACGACGCGCTTGCGCAGACCGTCGCTGAGTTTTTCGTTATAGGCTTCACCGGCGACCTGCGCACCCTGTGAGTAGCCGCCCATCACGAAGTAGGAGGACGGGCACTTAGCTGAGCGAGATTCGAGGTACGACGACATTTCTTCAACGCCGTTGTCCACGCTCGTGCCGTACCAGAGTGCACTGCCTCCGGACGAGAAGGCGCCAACGGTGTTTAGAGTGGACTGCCAGGTTCCCGTGCCGACAGGGACTGCAGCATACTGAAACCCGTTAACAAGCTGGCTTCCCAACTCGTAGTGGTTGGTGGTCAATGTGTCGCTGATCCGCTCATTGATCTGTTCCTGAAATCTCCTCACTTCTGCCTGGCGCATTATCTGACCCGAGCCGCGTGCGAAAACGGTTTCGACGTTCGCGCATTCGCGGGTCAGGGCGTCGGCGATGACAGAGTCGGCAGCCACCGCCGGTGCTGGGAGCATGAACGCGGACAGGGCGGTAGTAAGGACAGCAGCGATGATGCGTAACGAAGATTTTGGACGCACAGCAATTACCCCCAAGTGGTTACTGAACATAAAATGCCGCCAATCGCGGCTCAAGACCGCGGACGGGACCCGAATGGTCTCAGAGTACCTGCGGGTTCATCCACTGACTAGATAAACCGTCCTCAATTTTTGCGAAGGAATCAGCGATGCGGTTTCACGAGCAATACGACGACGTCAGCTCTGTCGTTCTTGTCGGGGCTTGTGACGCTCAGGTCGTAGTCGTACTCACCATCAGTTCCCGACGAGCTACATACTGTTGTTGGGCCGCCGACATTCGGCCGCCGATTGCAACTGCCCTCAACGCTCATGGCAAAACCTGCATCGGAGCTCAGGGACTTCAGATCATCGACGGTGAGTTCTCTTCCGGTGTTCCAGCTCTTGGCGATACTGGGGCACGGGTTGGTTTCGAAGCAGAGGAACATCTCCCTGCGAACGACGCTGTCCTCCAGCTTCCAGTCGGCAGGGATGGAAAAGCGCTCAGCGCGGGAAACCATGTCGGCGGTGACCCTGTCCTCGGCAGCCCGGACAAGAAAGAACGCTAGGGCCCCAAGGACCACGACTGCTGCCAGGATGATCCCGGTTCTTCTCTTCACTGTGTCCCCCAAAGCCATCAGTGCATACGCACCCATGACCGGGACGACCGGGTGGTGACCGGGACGACCGGGTGGTGCTGAGTGCATCGTATCCTCATGCCGCAGCTTTGTCTGCGAAATTGTCAGTGCCCGCCCGTATCAGCTGCTTCGACTGGCTCCCCACAGGTCGCCGGCGGCAGAAAGGGTACGAAATGAGCGAAAACGGCCATACTGAGGCAACCTTTCTGCCGCCACTTCTTCCCATGACGTGCGGCGCCGCCCCTTCCCAACTCCCAGCGCAGGCTTCAAAGGCGAAGTCGGCGTTGCGGATTTCCGGCGGCCTGATCTCCATCGCCGTCGGCTCTGGGGCGGCAGTGCTGCCCTGGCCTTAAACTCGATGAGCACCCTGCTCGGTCCCCGATTCGTGTGGCTTGGCTTCCTGCTCGGCTTCGCGGCCCTCGGCAGCGTCGCTCAAGTACGCGGCACTCCCGGAGGCAAGGGACGACGTCGTCCGGACTGTCGCGCTGAAGCCGCTGCCGCCGCGCTCGCCCAAGCGGGCCGCCGTCGTCGCCGACATTGAACGGCTGGAAGCGGAACTGAGCGCCTGACCTGGATTTCGATAGGCTCTATCACCGCATGGTGGGGACCGTCAGTGAGCTGGCTCACACCCGCGCAACCTGACTGCAACCTTCACCCTCCTACGCTGAAACCAACGGCGGCCCCAGTATCAAGGCCACCTCATGCACAGCAAAGGAGCTAGCAATGACTGTTTACGCACAGCCCGGTACCGAGGGTTCGAAGATCACGTTCAAGGACCGCTACGAGAACTGGATCGGTGGCGAGTGGGTTGCCCCCGTCAAGGGCCAGTATTTTGAGAACATCACTCCCGTCACCGGCAAGGTCTTCTGCGAAGTGGCCCGCGGCACCGCGGAAGACATCGAGCTGGCGCTGGACGCCGCCCACAAGATCGCACCCTCCTGGGGCAAGACCTCCGTCGCGGAACGTGCCGCCATCCTGAACAGGATCGCGGACCGGATCGACGAAAACCTCGAAATGCTGGCCGTCGCCGAGTCCTGGGACAACGGCAAGCCCGTCCGCGAAACCCTGAACGCGGACATTCCGCTCGCCGCGGACCACTTCCGCTACTTCGCCTCCGCGGTCCGCGCCCAGGAGGGCCGGCTGTCCCAGCTCGATGACGACACCACCGCCTACCACTATCACGAGCCGCTCGGCGTCGTGGGCCAGATCATCCCGTGGAACTTCCCCATCCTGATGGCCGTCTGGAAGCTTGCCCCGGCCCTGGCCGCAGGCAACGCCGTGGTCCTCAAGCCGGCCGAGCAGACGCCGTCGTCCATCCTGGTCCTGATCGAGCTCATCGGCGATCTCCTCCCGGCCGGTGTCCTCAACATCGTCAACGGCTTCGGCGTCGAAGCAGGCAAGCCGCTGGCCTCCAGCCCGCGGATCCGCAAGATCGCCTTCACCGGCGAGACCACCACTGGCCGGTTGATCAGCCAGTACGCCAGCCAGAACCTGATCCCGGTCACGCTGGAACTGGGCGGCAAGAGCCCCAACATCTTCTTCAACGACGTCGCCGAAACCAACGACGCCTTCTACGACAAGGCCCAGGAAGGATTCGCGCTGTTCGCCTTCAACCAGGGCGAAGTCTGCACCTGCCCGTCCCGCGCCCTGGTCCAGGAGGACATCTACGATTCCTTCATGGCCGACGCCGTGGCCCGCGTCGGGAAAATGATCCAGGGCAACCCGCTGGACACCGAAACCCAGGTGGGCGCCCAGGCCTCCAACGACCAGCTCGAGAAGATCCTCTCCTACATCGACATCGGCAAGCAGGAGGGCGCCAAAGTCCTGATCGGCGGGGCCCGCGCCCAGCTCGAAGGAGACCTGGCCGGCGGCTACTATGTCCAGCCCACCGTCTTCGAGGGCCACAACAAGATGCGGATCTTCCAGGAGGAGATCTTCGGGCCGGTGGTTTCGGTGGCAAAGTTCAGCGACTACAACGACGCCATGGGCATCGCCAATGACACCCTGTACGGGCTCGGCGCCGGCGTCTGGTCCCGCAACGGCAACGTTGCGTACCGCGCGGGCCGCGAAATCCAGGCCGGCCGCGTCTGGGTCAACAACTACCACGCCTACCCGGCTGGCGCCGCCTTCGGCGGCTACAAGTCCTCAGGCATCGGACGTGAAAACCACTCCATGATGCTGGACCACTACCAGCAGACCAAGAACCTCCTGGTCAGCTACAACGAGAACAAGCTCGGCTTCTTCTAGGCCGGCTACGGGCGGGCGGCCTCAGGGCCGCCCGCACCCCTAACCACCGTTCCAAACTAACGCAAGGATTTCGCCAATGACGACGACAATGCAAGCAGCAGTAGTAACCGAATTCGGCAAGGACCTCCAGATCCAGGAGCTCGCCATTCCCACCCCGGGCCGGGGTCAGGCGCTGGTCAAGGTGCTCACCACCGGCGTCTGCCACACCGACCTCCATGCGGCGGAAGGGGACTGGCCGGTCAAGCCGTCGCCACCGTTCATCCCTGGCCACGAAGGCGTGGGTGAAGTGGTGGCCCTCGGCGAGGGCGTCACTGACCTCGCCGTCGGCGACCTCGTGGGCAACGCCTGGCTCTGGTCAGCCTGTGGCGACTGCCAGTACTGCCGCTCTGGCTGGGAGACACTCTGCGAAGTGCAGAAGAATGCCGGCTACAGCGTGGACGGATCCTTCGGGGAGTACATGCTGGTGGACAGCCGCTTTGCGGCCAGGATCCCGGCCGGCTCGGACCCCGTGGAAGTGGCCCCAGTGCTCTGCGCCGGCGTCACGGTCTACAAGGGCCTGAAAATGACCGAGGCCAGGCCGGGGCAGTGGGTCACCATCTCCGGCATCGGCGGCCTGGGACACATTGCCGTCCAGTATGCGGTTGCCATGGGGCTGCGCGTCGCAGCCGTGGACATCGCGGACGACAAGCTCGCCCTGGCGAAGTCCCACGGCGCTGAACTCACCGTCAACGCCCTGCACGAAGATCCTGTAGAGGTCATCCAGCGAGAAACCGGAGGGTGCCATGGAGTCCTGGTCACCGCAGTACACCCGTCTGCTTTTGGCCAGGCGATCGGCATGGCCCGCCGGGGCGGGACGATTGTGTTCAACGGCCTGCCGCCGGGCGACTTTCCGGCGCCCATCTTCGAGATTGTGCTTAAGGGCCTGACGGTCCGCGGTTCGATCGTGGGGACCCGGCAGGACCTGGAGGAGGCGCTGGACTTTTACGCGCAGGGCAAGATCCACCCCACGGTTTCCACCCGCGGGCTCTCCGAGGTCAACGCTGTTCTTGACGAGATGAAGCACGCCAAGATCGACGGCCGTGTGGTCCTGAGGTTCTGATGCCCCAGGACAGGCTGGACGCCGCAGTGACGCTGCCCGGGGAGGACTTTTCCCGGGTGGCGCTCACCGCGGAGGCCGTGGAGCTGCTGAACAAACTCTGGCTCCAGCACGGGCCGCTGATGTTCCACCAGTCCGGCGGCTGCTGCGACGGCTCCTCGCCGATGTGCTACCCGGCCGGCGAGTTCATCACCGGCGATTCGGACGTCCTGCTGGGGCTGTTTGACCTGTCCGATGGGCTGCAGCCCCAGCCGCTGGAGTTCTGGATGTCCCGGGAACAGTTCAACTACTGGAGCCACACGCACCTGACAGTTGACGTGGTGCAGGGCAGGGGGAGCGGCTTTTCCGTCGAAGCACCCGAAGGCAAACGCTTCCTCATCCGGTCCACCCTCATGGACTGGCCGGCCTGACCAACCGCACCACGCACCAGCCACCCAGCACGCCACCCACCAGCGCGAACGGACACTTGGGGCCCTCCCGGCGAGGGCCTCAAGTGTCCTTTCGCGCTTAACCGGGGCGGCAGGGCGTCTCACGATGCGGGACAAATGTGATCGTCCAGTGGATGGACACTATCGTTGATGAGTCTGTTTCCAACACAAATCAGGAAGTGGAACTCCTTATGAACCTTCTCCGGACAAAATCCATCGAGCAGTCCATAGCTGACGCCGACGAACCCGGACGCAAACTTAAGCGGTCGCTCAGCACCTGGGACCTGATGATCATGGGCGTCGCCGTCGCTGTCGGCGCCGGTATTTTCTCAGTGGGCGCCAAGGCTGCCGCCAACTTCTCCGGCCCCGCCGTGACCGTGTCCTTCGCCATCGCAGCCGTGACGTGTGCCCTGGCCATCATGTGCTACGCCGAGTTCGCCACCGCCATTCCGGTTGCCGGGTCGGCCTACGTCTTTACGTACGCCACCATGGGCGAACTGCTTGCCTGGATCATCGGCTGGAACCTGATCCTGGAACTGTTCACCGCCGCGGCCGTGATCGCCAAGTACTGGGGCATCTACCTCAGCAAGGTGTTCGCGCTGATGGGGGCCGACGTGCCGCCCGCGCTGTCGCTGGGCGGCGTGGACCTCTACTGGGGCGCGTTCCTGATCGTTGCCGTCTTCACCGTGCTCCTGGTGCTGGGCACCAAGCTGTCGGCCCGCGTGGGCAACGTCTTCACCCTGATCAAGATCGCCGTGGTGCTGTTTGTGATCGTGGTGGGCTTCACCTACGTGAAGTTCGAGAACTACACGCCGTTCGTGCCCGCGGCGGAACCCACCGCCGGCGGCGCCGCGGACGTCCTGAAGCAGTCCTTCTTCGGTTTCCTCACCGGCGCCGCGCCCGCCCAGTACGGCACGCTGGGCATCTTCGCCGGCGCTGCCCTGGTGTTCTTCGCCTTCATCGGCTTTGACGTCGTGGCCACGTCCGCGGAGGAGGTCAAGAACCCGCAGAAGACCCTGCCGCGCGGCATCTTCGGCGGCCTGGCCGTGGTCACGCTGCTCTACATCCTGGTGTCCCTCGCGCTCACAGGAATGGTGTCCTACACCGACCTCGCGGCGGCAGAGACGCCCACCCTCACCACCGCGTTCGAGGCCGTCGGCAACACCACCGCGGCCAAGGTCATCGCCTTCGGCTCGCTGATCGGCCTGACCACGGTCATCATGGTGCTGCTGATGGGGCTGGCCCGCGTGGTGCTGGCCATGAGCCGCGACGGATTGCTGCCGCGCTCGCTGTCCAAGACCAGTGATAAACGTTCGACGCCGGTCCGCCTCCAGATCATCTGCGGCGCCGCAGTAGCACTCGTGGCAGGCCTGACCAATGTTGACCTGCTGGAAGAAATGATCAACATCGGCACGCTGTCCGCGTTCGTCGTGGTGAGCCTGGGCATCCTGGTGCTGCGCAAGAAGCGCCCGGACCTGAAGCCGTCCTTCCGCGTTCCGTTCGGCAAGGTCCTCCCGGTGGTTTCGGCCGTCCTGTGCCTGTACCTGATGACGAACCTCGCCGTGGAGACGTGGATCTTCTTCGCCGGCTGGCTGGTGATCGGCATCGTGATCTACTTCGCCTACGGTCAGCGGCACTCCCGCCTGAACGAAAAGTTCGCCGAAGCAAAGTCCGCCGTGGACGCCGCAGACTCCAGCGCGGACGCAGCAGTTGAGGACGAGGCACTTACCCGCCGGTAAGCGGCGGTAGCCCGCAGCAGCCCAAGCTGCAAACCAAGACAGAGGCACCCGTCCACCCCTTTGGTGGCAGGGTGCCTCTGCCGCTTAAGCCGCTTTTTGTGATCTTGCCGATAAGCGCTATATAGTCGTGCTTGAAGTTTTCGGGATAATATCCCGATAATCGGAAAACGTGCCTGAGGCACCCAAGAGAAATGGTGAACTGTGGCTGAGAACGATGTTGTTCGCAGTAAGTCGGCGGTCCTGGACCCCCAAGGCAATCAGGCAGCAAACGGAAGCGCGGACAAGGGGCCCGTCCGCAGGGCCGCATGGGCCGGCCTGATCGGCACCGCGCTTGAGCAGTACGACTTTGTGATCTACGGAACCGCGTCGGCGATCATCTTCAACAAGATCTTCTTCCCGAACATTGACCCCGCCATCGGCATCATCGCCGCGTTCGGTGCGTACGCCGTCGGCTTCGGGGCACGCCCCCTCGGTGGCCTGTTCTTCTCCAAATACGGTGACCGGCTGGGACGCAAGTGGGTGCTGGTTGCCACGCTCTTCCTGATGGGCATCGCCACGTTCGCCATCGGCCTGCTGCCCACGTACGAGCAGGCGGGCATCTGGGCCCCGACGCTGCTGGTTGCCTGCCGCTTCCTCCAGGGCTTCGGCGCCGGCGCTGAACAGGCGGGCGGCGTGGTCCTGGTTGCGGAAACGGCGCCCAAGGGTACCCGTGGACGCTATGCCTCGCTCGTCTTCGTCGGCGCCGCCGCCGGCACCGCCATGGGCGCCGTCGTCTGGATCCTGGTGCAGATGATGCCCCGCGAAGCCCTGGAAGCCTACGGCTGGCGGCTGGTCTTCTTCTCCTCCGTCTTCGTGACCATCGCCGCTTACGTGATCCGCCGCAAGCTGAAGGAATCACCCGTCTTTGAGGAAAAGAAGGAAGAGGCCGCGGGCGTCATACGCGCCACTCCGGTGGCCGACGTCGTCAAAAACGGCCGCGCGGGCCTGTTCCGGGTCTTCTTTATGAATGTGGGCGCCAATGCACACTCGTACATTTTTCAGGTCTTCCTGGGCTCCTACCTGATCACGCAGCTCAAGATCGACGCGACGTTCATTCCCAAGGTCCTGCTGGTGGGCGCGCTCTTCGCCTGCGTCTCGGCGTACGCCTTTGGTAGCATGTCCGACCGCTTCGGCCGCCGCCGGATGTACCTCATCATCACGGCCTTCCTGTTTGTCTTCCCCATCCCGGCGTTCCTGCTGCTGAACACCGGAAACCTGTTCCTGATTTCGCTCGTGATCGTGCTGGGCTTCATCTTCGCCGCGCAGGGATCCGTGGGCGTCCAGGCAGCGTACTTCCCCGAGCTCTTCGGCTCCCGCTACCGCTACGCCGGCGTTGCCCTGGGCCGGGAGTTCTCCTCCGTCTTCGGTGGCGGCATCGCCCCGCTCATCTGCTCCGCGCTGGTCACCGCGTTCAGCGGCTCCTGGATCCCCGTTGCCCTCTACATGATGGCCATGATGGGCATCAGCCTGGTCACCACCATCAAAGCCCCCGAAACCGTCGATCGTGACCTGCTCACAGAAGAGGACGCCAAGTAATGACAACCACGCCCACCCGCATCGTCATCACCGACTGCGACCACGACTCCATCGCCATCGAGCAGGCCGTTGCCGACGCCGCCGGTGTGGAACTGGTCCTCGCCCAGTGCCGGACTGAGGACGACGTCATCGCCGCCGCAGCAGGTGCCGACGCCATCGTGGTCCAGTACGCCCCCATCACGGACCGCGTCCTCGCGGCCCTGCCGCAGCTGAAGGCGATCGGCCGGTACGGCGTGGGCGTGGACACCCTGGACGTCGAGGCGGCCACGGCCCGCGGCGTTGCCGTCTGCAACGTGCCGGACTACGGCACCGAGGATGTCAGCGACCACGCCATTGCCCTGGCCGTCAGCCTGGCCCGCGGAATCACCCGGCTGGACCGCGGCATGCGGCGCGGGGAACACTCGCTGCTCCCGGTCCAGCCCCTGCACCGGATGTCCACCAGGGTGTTCGGCGTGGTGGGCCTGGGCCTGATCGGCGCGGCCACCGCGCGCAAGGCCAAAGGACTGGGCTACACGGTGATCGGATCCGACCCGCTCGCTGAAATCGGTACGACGACGGCGGATGGAGTCGCCGTCGTCGGGTTTGAGGAAGTGATTTCCCGCGCTGACGTGGTGTCCCTCCACGTTCCGCTCAACTCCCATACGCACCACCTGATTAACGCCGGCGTGCTCGCGCAGATGAAACGTGGCGCTGTGCTGGTCAACACCTGCCGCGGGGGAGTCGTGGACACCGCTGCGGTTGCCGACGCCCTGGCCAGCGGCCAGCTCTACGGCGCCGGGCTGGACGTCTTCGAAGAAGAGCCCCTGGCCCTGACCAGCCCCCTGATCGGCTGCGAAAACGCCGTGCTCACACCGCACGCCGCCTGGTACAGCGAGGAATCCTATGCGGAACTGAAGCGCCGCACCGTCGAAAACGTCCTCGAGGTGTGTGCCGGACGTATGCCGCGCAACGTGATGAACGCAGGAGTGTTGGTATGAGCGTAGAACTCGTGAATACCACCATGCGCGCCGCCGTATGGACGGCGCCGGACACCATCGAGCCGCGGCAGCTGCCCCTGCCTGAAATCCCCGCCGGCTGGGCCCTGGTCCGGACGGAAATGACGGGGCTGTGCGGCACCGACTTTTCCATCCTGCACGGGACGCACCCCCGCGCCGAGGCTCCCCTGGTTATGGGCCACGAGATCACCGGCATCGTGGAGGCCGCGGCGGAAACCGGCCCGGCAGCGGGCACCCGGGTCACCGTGGAGCCCCTCATCCACTGCGGTGAATGCCACCCGTGCAGTGGCGGCGACACCCACGTCTGCCGGGCGCTGAAACTGTACGGCATCGACGTCGCCGGTTCCCTCGCCGAGTACGTGGCCCTGCCGGCCTCAGCGCTCATCCCGGTCAGCGACTCCGTGCCCCTCCAGGAAGCAGCCCTCGCCGAACCCCTGGCCGTGGCCGTCCACGCGGTATCCCGGGCCGGGCTTGCTGGCGGGGAACGGGTGATGGTCTTCGGCGCCGGGCCAATCGGCATCCTGACAGCCCTGGTGGCACGCCATCAGGGAGCCGGCAGTGTCCTCATTTCGGAGCCCTCCGAGGCGCGCCGCCAGGTGGCCGAAGAACTTGGGTTCGCCACGGTGGCGCCGGGGGTCGGCCCCATCGAGGCCATCCTGGCCGCCACCGGCGGGGACGGCGCGGACATCGTCTTCGACTCCGCCGCCCACCCCACGGTGGCCGCGATGCTGCCCCGGGCCGTCCGCGTGCGCGGCACCATCGTCCTGGTGGGCGTCTACAAAAAGCCCGTCGAACTCGACCTCCAGGCCCTGACCTTTGCGGAGAACACCGTGGTGGGCGTCCGGGTCTACACCAGGGCGGCCGTGGAACGCGCGGTGGAACTCATCGAAAGCCGTGAGCTGGGGCTGGACCGCATTCCCACCCAGGTGTTCGCCCTTGAGGACACCCGCCAGGCCTTTGACCAGGCGATGGCGTCCGGACGCGTCCTCAAAGTCTTTGTCAGTCCAGCCGCGGCGCCCGCCGCGAAAACCCAGGAAAGCTCATGAACCAGACACCACAGAAATCGCCGTTTGATCTCAGCGGCAAAACCGCGGCCGTGACCGGTGCATCCCGCGGGATCGGCTTGGGCATTGCCCTCGGGCTGGTCAACGCCGGCGCCAGCGTTGTGGCACTCCAGCGCGGCCCGTTGGCCCCGGAACTGGCCGCCGCCGCAGAAAAGGCCGGCGTCAGCGCCGCCGCGGTCCACGTGGACCTGGCCAGCGAAGAATCCGTGGCCGCCGCCACGGCCGAAACCCTCGCGGCGCACCAGATCGACATCCTGGTCAACAACGCCGGAACCCAGATCCGGCACGACGCGACCGAGTTCCCGCTGTCAGATTTCGACCGCGTGATGGCCATCAACACCCGCGCCGTCTTCCAGCTGTGCCAGGGCTTCGGCGCCCCGATGGTGGAACGCGGCGGCGGGAAGATCATCAACATGGCCTCCCTACTGACCTTCCAGGGCGGCCTGCGGGTTCCGGCCTACGCGGCGTCGAAGGGCGCCGTGGCGCAGCTGACCAAGGCGTTGTGCAACGAATGGGCGCCCCGCGGCGTGAACGTCAACGCGGTTGCGCCGGGCTATATCGCCACTGACATGAATGAGGCCCTGCTGGCGGACACCCGGCGCCACGAACAGATCTCCGTGCGGATCCCGGCGGCACGCTGGGGAACCGGCGGCGACCTCGCCGGGGCCGTGGTGTTCCTGGCCTCCCCGGCCGCGGACTACATCCACGGCGTGGTACTGCCGGTCGACGGCGGGTGGCTGGCCCGATGAGCGATCGCCAGAGCCCTCCCGTTTCCGCCATCCTGCAGGAGAACCCTGTGGTGGCCGTCCTCCGCGCCCGGCATGCCCGCGAATACGCGCCGGTCATCGACGCCCTGCTCAGGGGCGGCGTCCGGTCCATCGAACTCACGCTCAGCACCGAGGGCGTGTTCGACTTCCTGCCCGACATCAAACGGCAGTTCGGCGCCGACGCGGAAATCGGCGTCGGCACCGTCACCTCCGGCCACCAGGCTGCGCAGGCGCTCGACGGCGGCGCGGACTACCTGGTGACGCCCGCCATGGTGACGGACGTGATCCGCGCGGCGGTTGCGGCCGGCGTTCCGGTCTTCCCCGGCGGGCTGACGCCCACCGAACTGCTGACCGGCATGCAGGCGGGGGCAACGGCCGTGAAGCTGTTCCCGGCCTCCACCGTCGGCCCGGCCTACATCGGGCAGCTGCGCGGGCCCTTCCCGGACATGAGGGTCATTCCGTCCGGCGGCATCGGCATCGATGACGCCGCTGACTGGATCGCCGCGGGGGCGCTTGCCGTCAGCCTGGGCGGACCGCTGCTCCGTGACGCGTTCTCCGGTGGCGACCTCGCCGCCCTCACCGCCCGCGCCCGGCAGCTCAGCTCCCTGGTGGCGGACGCCGTCCAGGCGAGGGGTGCCCGGTGACCTTCACCGACGTCGTCACCCTCGGCGAAACGATGGGCCTGATGAAGGCCGAAACGCCGGGTCCGCTGGCCCAGGTCTCCTCGCTCAGCCTGGGCATGGGCGGCTCCGAGAGCAACTTTGCCATCGCGCTGCGGCGCCTGGGCACCTCGGTGACCTGGGTTGGCCGCGTCGGCAACGACAGCCTCGGTGACCTCGTGCTGCGTGAGCTCGCCGCCGAGGGGATCGTGGTGGACCCGCTGCGCGACGAGTCGGCGCCCACCGGCCTCATGATCAAAGAGCGGCGCACCATGGACCAGCTCAAGGTCTGGTACTACCGGGCCGGAAGCGCGGGCTCCCGGCTGTCCCGGGAGGACATCCCGGCCGAACGGATTGCCAACGCCCGGCTGCTGCACCTCACGGGCATCACGCCCGCGCTTTCGCCGGAGGCGGCCCGGGCGGCGCAATATGCGCTGGAAGTTGCCCGTGAGGCAGGTGTCCTCGTCTCGTTCGACCTCAACTACCGTGCCGCGCTGTGGTCCGCCGACGAAGCCCGGGACGTCTTCCGGAGCTTCATTGCCCAGGCAGACATCGTGTTCGCCGGGGACGACGAAGCCGCCATTGCGGTGGGACAGCCCGATGACTCCCTGGAGCTAGCCCGCCGGGTCGCCGCCCTGGGCCCGCGCCAGGCGGTCATTAAGCGCGGAGCCTCAGGCTGTGCCGCGGTGATCGATGGGGTGGAATACGTGCAGGACGCCGTCCGCGTCAACGCCATCGACACCGTGGGGGCCGGCGATGCCTTTGTGGCCGGTTACATCTCTGATCTGCTGGCCGGCGCCTCGGTGCAGGAGCGGCTGCTGACCGCGGTCCGCACGGGAGCCTTTGCCTGCCTGGTCCCCGGCGACTGGGAAGGCATGCCGCGCCGGCACGAACTGGCCATGCTGGACGCCACGGAACCGGTGGCACGCTGAGCCGGGGTTGAACCCGCAGCCGGAGCTGATCCCGTAAGGCAGGGCATGATTCGGCAGGGCCTGGATCGGCGCGTGGGCGCTAGATCCAGGCCCTTTCGAATCCTGGCGGCAGGCAGCGGCTGAGCTCCGGCTGCATGTCCTTGAGCAGTGCCACGAGCGACTCAATCCGTTCCTGGGTCATGTACACGCTGGGGGCTGAGATGGAGACAGCGGCCGCGACCTTGCCGAGCAGGTCCGGGATCGCGATCGCAACACAGGTGATGCCGAGTTCGTTCTCCTGGTCATCCAGCGCGTAGCCGTCTGCCCTGGCCTGGTCCAGCACCGCCCGGAACGCGTCAACGTCCTGAATGGACCGGGGTGTGGCGATCGCCGCGGTATCGAAGGCGCGGACGGCCTCGTCATTTCCGTACTCGGCCGCCAGCAGGGCCTTGCCCATGGCGGTGTTCTGCGCCCGCAAACGCGCCCCCGGGCGGGACGCCATTTCAATGCCGCGGTGGCCGCGGGCCTTGGCCAGGTACAGCACATCGTCGCCGCTGAGGATGCCCAGGTGCGTGGTGTCCTGCGTTGTCTTGGCAATGCCGGCCAAGATGGTCTGGACGGTGTCGGGGAGGCTGATGTTTGCCTCCGCCTTTGTGCCGAGTTCCAGCAGTTTGATGCCCAGGTGATAACTGTGGTCCGGCTGCTGGCTGAGATACCTGCCTGCCACGAGGGAGGTCAGCATACGGTGGGTGGCGGAGCGGCTGAGGCCTGAGGCCAGGGTGATGTCCTCCAACCGGTGGGCGCCCGCAGCAACGTGGTCGAGCAGGCTGAGTCCGCGCTCCAGCGTCCGGGCCCCTGCGGGATTAGCTTCCATGCCCCAATTATCCCACGTATAGGGAGTACTCCCACCTAAAGGGATGGCCGGACGAGTGATGACTTTCGGGTCCCGCTGCCTCCATAAGATGGAGCCATGGCCCGCACCGCAAAACCGGAGCGCACAGCAGAGCTGCTGAGCGCGATCCTGGTCTACCACTTCGGAAACCGGGAACAGCTCATCTCCGAAGTCATCCGCTCCATCGAGTCCCGGCTGGACAACATGCGAAACACAGATGTGCGGGACATCGACCGTGATGCCTGGCGGGCATACCTGCTGGAGTCGTGGCAGTGGACCATGGCGCAGCGGAACCGGCACCTGGCCCGGCTCGAATTCGAGGCGACGGCACAGGATATTGTCGCCGCCGAGCCAAGGGGAGCGGCCCAGGAGCACTTCCGGATGCTGCACCACAAGACCCGGGACTGGCTGATGGTCCAGGGCATCGCCGAGGAGTTTGCTGACACCGACGCGCGGCTCTTTACCTCCACGTTCTACGGTCTGCAGTTCGATTTTGTAGTGATGAACTGCGCTGTCACGGTGCAGCGTGCCGTCCCACCCAATCCACCAGGGGCCGCAGCTGGTCCCAGAGGTCGGCGATCTTTGGGGCCGCCCCGGGTGTGCCGGCCCAGTCCGGCTGGCCGAGCTCGATGCCGGCGGAGAGCGACTTGTGCTTGAGCAGCTCCGCCCGGGGATGGTCCCGGTCATAACCGCGCGGCACCGTCTTGAGCTTCTCGCCCTCTACCGCAAAGCCGGCAGCGGCCACGCCGTCCACGATGTGCCGCAGTGACTCGCCCGTCCCGGAGGCATCCACGGAATTCCGGAATCGGACCACCTGCGCCGGAGAATGCGAGTGGTACCCGCCCCCTACCAATAGCCCGTCGGCACTGATCTGCAGGTAGTACCCAACGCCCTCCTGGGCGGACGCGAACGCTCCCTGGGCGGTCTTGTAGGGCGATTTGTCCTGCGAGAACCTGATGTCCCGGTTCGGCCGGAAGATTTTGCCCGGCCCGAATCTCGGTTCCAGCTCGGCGAGCAGGGCCGTGACCGGATCCCGCACCAGGGTGTTGTAGCGGTCCTTGTGTTCCAGCCACCACTCCCGGTTGTTGTTATGTTCAAGCTCGGCGTAGAACTCAAATGCCCCGGCGGGGATGCCCTCGAATGTAGTCATGCAGCGATCCTAGGGACAGCCCGGTGGCCGGACCAGAGCACCGGGTGCCTATGTGGAAAGACTCGTTAAACCGCCGCTGATCGGGACAAAATCGCATCCCTGTCCACCATCCGGAAGCTTACGTATCATGAGGATAACGATGGGCGGGTGTAGTTGACCCTTCAACGTCTGATGCCTGAGACTTGATAGTGAACGTTTGTTCGGACTGCGAACAAGTGGCGCATGCGGCCTTACCCGAATGCCAGTGCACAAAGGAGTGTCATGAAACGTCGTACCGTTATCGTTGCCCTTGCCGCAGCATCCGTCCTGGGCCTGTCAGCCTGTGGGTCCGGTTCACCGAGTTCCCCCGGCGGCGCCACAGCCACCTCCGGTGGCGGCGATGCGACGCTGACCAAGGTCAGCGTCGGCGTCATCCCGATCGTCGACTGCGCCCCGATCTATCTGGGAGACAAGCAAGGGTTCTTCAAGGATGAGGGCCTGCAGCTGGATATCCAGACGGCCACCGGCGGGGCGGCAATCGTTCCGGGCGTGGTCAGTGGCAGCTTTGATTTCGCGTTCTCCAACCTGATCTCGGTCATGGTGGCAAAGGACAAGGGCCTGGATCTGAAGTTCGTCGCCAACGGAGTGTCCACCACCGGTGAAAAGGGGAATGACGTCGGCGGCGTTGTGGTCGCGGCCGGGTCAAGCATCACGTCTGCGAAGGACCTCGCCGGCAAGACTGTCTCGGTGAACAACCTCTCCAACATCGGCGACACCACCATCAAGTCGGTCATTGAAAAGGACGGCGGCGATCCCGGCAGCGTGAAGTTCGTTGAGGTTGCCTTCCCGGACGCCCCGGCGGCCCTGGCCAACAAGCAGGTGGACGCAGCATGGATCCTGGAGCCCTTCCTGTCCAGGGCTGTGGCTGAAGGCGGCACGATCGTCTCCTCGAACTTCGTTGAGATGAGCCCGGAACTGGACATCGCCGGGTACTTCACCAAGGGGGACACCGTCAAAGGGAAGGCCGAGCTGACTGCGAAGTTCACCCGTGCCATGAACAAGTCCCTTGAGTACGCCCAGGCGCACCCGCAGGAGGTCCGGGACATCGTGGGGACCTACACGAAGATCGACGAGGCCACCCGCGCCAAGATGGTCCTGCCGCGCTACCGCGTGGAATTCAACAAGGACGCCTTCAAGACCCTCGGTGATGCCGCCGCAAAGTACGGCACGCTGGCCAAGGCACCGAACGCAGGCGACCTGCTCCCGTGAGTGCAGACGCTCTAACTCCGGCGGTCCCGTCACCAGTGCGCGACGGGACCGCCGGCAGGTCCGCAAACTACCCGTGAAACAGCTGCTCGGCCTGGCAGGGATCGTAGGATTCCTGGGCACGTGGGATCTCATTCCACGGCTGGGCATCATCAATGAACGCTTCCTCCCACCGGCCAGCGAAGTCATTGTGGCTCTGGTGCGGGACTTCGGCCTCACCGCCTTCTGGATCGCCGTCGGCGAAACCATGACCGCATGGTTCCTGGGCCTCATCATCGCGGTGGGTCTCGCCGTGCTGCTGGGTTTTGTCATTGGCTCCAGCGACTTCCTTCGCAAAGCCACCAACTCCACCGTGGAATTCCTGCGCCCCATCCCGTCGGTGGCGCTGATTCCGCTGGCGGTGCTGCTCTTCGGGGTGAAGATTGAATCGTCCCTCATGCTGATCACCTATGCCGCCTTCTGGCAGGTCCTGATCCAGGTCCTCTACGGCGTGGCCGACGTCGATATGGTGGCCAACAACACCGCAAAGACGTACGGTCTCGGCCGGATGGCACGGATCAGGTACGTCGTTTTCCCCACAGCATTGCCCTACCTGATGACCGGCGTCCGGCTGGCCGCCACAGTGGCGCTGGTCCTGGCCATCACGGCGGAACTGGTGATCGGGTCGCCCGGCCTCGGCCGTGAAATCGCCCTAGCCCAGTCCGGCGGCGCCATCTCAGGTATGTACGCCCTGGTGCTTGCCACCGGCCTGATCGGCGTACTCATCAACGTCCTGATGCGCTACGTCGAGAAGAAGACCCTGTCCTGGCACTCCTCCGTCCGGTCCGAGGTGATCGTATGAAAGCCCTGAAGACCCTCGGCTACGTTCTGGCACTGCCTGTCCTGCTGGTCCTCATGTGGTGGGCCTCGACGCTTGGGGCCGCCAACTTCTTCGTCCCCACTCCGGCCGCGCTGGTGGGGAAGTTCGGGGAGGTCTGGTTTGGCCCCCGTTTCTTCTCCGACGTGCTGCCCAGCGTCGGCAGGCTCCTGATTGGCGTTGTCGCGGCGATTATCGTCGGCGTCGTGGGCGGCGTCCTCATCGGCTCGATCAAATGGCTCCGAGCGCTGCTGGAACCCACGCTGGAGTTCTTCCGCGCGATCCCGCCGCCCGTCCTGGTCCCGGTCCTGATCCTCCTCATGGGCATCACAGACACCATGAAGGTCGCGGTGATCATTTCCGGCTGTGTCTGGCCGGTCCTGCTGAACACCATCGAAGGTGTCCGTGCCGTGGACGGGGTGCTCTCGGACTCGGCCCATACGTACGGCATCGACGGCTGGGCCCGGGTCCGGTACCTGGTGCTGCCTTCGGCCAGCCCGCAGATCATGGCCGGCGTGCGACAGTCGTTGTCCCTGGGGCTGATCCTGATGGTCATCTCCGAAATGTTCGCCTCGTCCTCGGGGCTTGGCTTTACCATCGTCCAGTTCCAGCGGTCCTTCGCCATTCCGGAAATGTGGTCCGGCATCGTGGTGCTCGGTCTGCTGGGTGTGGCCATGTCGTTCATCTTCCAGTGGGCCGAGCGGAACATCCTGCGCTGGTACCACGGTCAGAAAGAGGTAGAAAATGCAGCCTGACACAACCCCGGCGCCAGCCGGGAAGACACCGCCGTCCGAGAATACGCTGCCGGAGGCGATGCTCTCGGTCCGTGGCCTGAAGAAGGTGTACCAGACCGACGGCGGCGACATCGAGGCCTTACGCAACCTGACCTTTGACCTGCGCGCCGGCGAGCTGGCCTGCCTGGTGGGCCCGTCCGGTTCCGGCAAGACCACGCTCCTGAAGTGCATTTCCGGGCTGATGGCCCCCACCGAGGGCGAGGTGCTGCTGGACGGCAAGCGCGTCTCAGGGCCGCCGAAGAAGATGGCCGTGGTGTTCCAGGAGTACGGCCGGTCCCTGTTCCCCTGGATGCGGGTCCGGGAGAATGTGGAGCTGCCGCTGAAGAACCAGGGTGTGGCCAAGGCCGAACGCGACAAACTGGTGGACGAGGCCCTCGAAGCTGTGGGCCTGTCCCACGTCCCGCGCTCCTACCCATGGCAGCTTTCCGGCGGCATGCAGCAGCGCGTGGCCATCGCCCGCGCCATCGCGTACCAGCCAGAGGTGCTGCTGATGGACGAGCCGTTTGCCGCCGTGGACGCCCAGACCCGTGCGGACCTCGAGGACCTGATTCGCATTGTGTGGAAGAAGCTCGGGATCACAGTGCTGTTCGTTACCCACGACATCGACGAATCGGTCTATCTCGGCGAACGGGTCATCATGCTCTCGTCCTCACCCACCGTGGTCCAGGAGGACATCGTCATTGACCTCCCGGAACAGCGTGACCAGCTCAATACCCGGGCCTTGCCGCGCTTCACCGAGCTTCGGCACCACGTCTATGAACAGATCCAGATCGCCAAGAAGGGCCACCGTCCCGCGGTGGCTGGCACGGCACGAGGCACGGCCCCGGCAGCCCCGGCGCAGCCCGCTCCCTCCGGCCGGGCGGACGTCGCCTAGGCTCGCTGCCGCCAACGAAGCATCCCCGCAGCAACCAAAACACCCCGCCACGGGCATTCCGTGGCGGGGTGTTTTGCTGTGGCCCAGGGCCGCAAGAAGGGGAATTAGCCGATCTTGTTGGCAGCCTCGGCGTCGGAGTCAGGGGAGCCCGCACCCAGGTTGGCGCGCAGCTTGGCGCCGAGGTCGGCGTCAACGTTGGTCCAGTACTGGATGGCACGTTCCTTGATTTCGGAGTTCTTCACGCCGCCCACCGCACCGGTGATGGTGTCCAGCAGGCGGGCCTTGGCGCCGTCGTCGAACACCTCGCGGTACAGCGTGCCGGCCTGGACGAAGTCGCCGTCCTCGGCGTGGAGGGAGTGTGCGGAGAGCGTGAGCTCGCCGTCGTTCTCCCAGCCGCCGGCCGGGGACGCCGGCTCAACTGCGGCGGGGCCGTTGAAGGAGTTGGGGGCGTAAACCGGTACGGACGGGGCGTTGAAGTGGTAACGCCCGGCGCCGTCCTGGCTGTAGTTGTTGACCTGGTTCTTCGGCTGGTTCACCGGGATCTGGGCGTGGTTGGTGCCCACGCGGTAGCGGTGTGCGTCCGCGTAGGAGAAGATGCGGGCCTGCAGCATCTTGTCCGGGGAAGCGGCGATGCCCGGCACGAAGTTCGACGGCGCGAAGGTGGCCTGCTCGATCTGTGCGAAGTAGTTCTCCGGGTTCTTGTTCAGCTCCATGGTGCCCACGTGGATCAGCGGGTAGTCCGAGTGCGGCCACACCTTGGTGAGGTCGAACGGGTTGAAACGGTAGGCCTTGGCGTCTTCGTACGGCATGACCTGGACGTGCAGTTCCCAGGACGGGAAGTTGCCCTCGGCGATGTTGTCCTGCAGATCGCGGATATAGAAGTCCGCGTCCGAGCCGGCCAGCTCTGCAGCCTGGTCACCGGACATGGTCTTGACGCCCTGGTTGGACTGGAAGTGGTACTTGACCCAGAAGCGCTCGCCCGCGGCGTTGATCCACTGGTAGGTGTGCGAGCCGTAGCCCTGCATTTCACGCCAGGAGGCCGGCAGGCCGCGGTCGCCCATGAGCCAGGTGACCTGGTGTGCGGACTCGGGGGACAGGGTCCAGAAGTCCCACTGCATGTCGGCGTCGCGCAGGTGGGTGCCCGGGAGGCGCTTCTGGGAGTGGATGAAGTCCGGGAACTTGATGCCGTCGCGGATGAAGAAGACGGGAGTGTTGTTGCCCACGAGGTCGTAGTTGCCCTCGGAGGTGTAGAACTTGACGGCGAAACCGCGGGGGTCGCGCCAGGTGTCCGGGGAGCCGTTCTCGCCGGCGACGGAGGAGAAGCGGATCAGCATCTCGGTCTCGACGCCCGGCTGCAGGAACGCGGCCTTGGTGTACTTGGAGATGTCCGAGGTGGCCTTGAACGTACCGAACGCGCCGCCGCCCTTGGCGTGCACTACGCGCTCCGGCACGCGCTCGCGGTTGAACTGGGCGAGCTTTTCGATCAGGTAGTGGTCCGTGAGGATGATGGCGCCGTCGGCGCCGACGGACTGTGCGTGCGCGTCAGAGGTGACGGGCGCGCCGGACTGGGTTGTTGAGATGTTCGCAGTCATTTTTCTCCTATTTCTCGATTACTTGGGACGTTTCAGAAGGAAGTTTTTGGGACTCTTGGCAGTCCTGGCAGATGCCCTGGTACATCACGTCGGCGATCTGGATGGTCATCGGCTTGGAGTTCTCATCCCAGTGCGGGGTGAGGCAGGGCGCGTGCCCGACGGCGCATTCGACGTCCTCCACGAGGCCGCAGCTGATGCAGATGGCGTGGTGGTGGTTGTCACCGACGCGGGTCTCATACAGGGCGGGGGAATGCGGCGGCTCGAAGCGGCGCAGCATGTGCAGATCGGTCAGGTCTCCGAGGACCACATAGACAGACTGCGCGGTCAGCTCGGGAAGCTCGGTGCGCGCGGCGGCCAGGATGCTCTCCGCGGGGGAGTGCGGGTGATGTTCGACGGCGGTCAACACGGCGAGCCGCTGTTTGGTCACCCGGCGGCCGTGGGCACGCAGGGCAGCAGCCCATGCATCGTGGCCGCCAAAGTGTTCCGTCATGCCTCTATTGAAACACTTATTATGAGTCGATCACAATAAGGCTTGGCTTACCTTCGGCAAGTCCAGGAATTCCTGCATGGGATTGAGGGCTTCTCCGGCCGAGCGGCCCATGGCATGGACTTCCAGGCCGCCGGGTCCGGGCTCCGGCACCACACAGCTCAGCCCGGTCACTCCGGGGCGGGCTGCCAGGCCCTGCACAGCGGCGGCCAGCGCCAGCAGATGGCCGGGTGTCAGGACGGGACCGCCCGACGCCGGCGGCAACGCCGGTGCGAGCACCGTGTGATGCGCCCCGGCCTTGAACTCCGGGGCCCTTGCAGTGATTTCCGGGAAGGCGCCGTCCACCGGCGGGCGCTCCACAGCCAGCCGGCGCAGGGCGGTGCGGAGGCCGCCGTCGTACTCTTTGAGCTCTTCCGCTGCGGCCGGCACCCGGCGCTGAACGGGAAGGCGCAGCTGTTCGCCGGGCGTGACCGGCTCGGCGTCCCAGCGGCCGAACACGTGGAAGGTGGGGGTGGAGGACTCAGCCTCCGGTTCGCCGATGGCCGCGCCGATGGGGTGCCACTGGTGGGCAAACACCACGGTGCAGCGGCTGGCACCCAGAACCTCGGCGAGGGCCTGCCGGGCAATGTTGTGGCAGTGCAGCCAGTCGGTGGCCGAGCGGAGATCGAACGCGATGGCCGGATTCGTGAGCCGGATCAGGAGATGGCCGGCGTTCAGGGCCGTCCGGGGCCGGGCAACCTCCCAGAAAGCCGAGGCAAAAAGCAGCCGCCTGGACACGTTCATAAGCCAACTCCCTTCCCCCGCCCGAGGATACCAAGCGTGTGACAGAACAGGACACGGCTGCGCCATTAGGGTTGCAGGGTGGGGAAACTGCTGGCCGATATCACACCGCTCCGGGAGAGCCCGGCCTTCCGCCGGCTCTGGCTGGGTTCCGCCGTCTCGGCCGTGGGGAGCCAGCTCACGCTGGTGGCCGTGAGCCTGGAGGTGTACCGGCTCACGCAGGACAGTTTCTATGTGGGACTGCTGGGTGTGTTTGCGTTGGTGCCGCTGGTGTTCGGCGGCCTGCTGGGCGGGTCCATCGCCGACTCCCACAACCGCCGCACGGTGGCGCTCCTGGCAACCTCTGTCCTGTGGCTGACCACCGGCCTGATCGCGCTGCAGTCCTGGCTGCAGCTGGGGAACGTCTGGGTCCTCTACCTCCTGGTGGCGCTGCAAAGCGGCGCCCAGGCCATCAACCAGCCGGCACGCAGCGCCATCATCCCCACGCTTATCCGCAAGGAACTGCTTCCCGCGGCCAACGCGCTCAGCATGATCTCGTTCGGTCTGGCCTTGACGGTGGGACCCCTGCTGGCGGGGGTGCTGGTGGCGTGGGTGGGCTTCGGCTGGACCTACACCATCGACTTCATCAGCTTCG
This sequence comes from Pseudarthrobacter sp. KH_020_B, assembly GCF_057840185.1. Taxonomy (NCBI): domain Bacteria; kingdom Bacillati; phylum Actinomycetota; class Actinomycetes; order Micrococcales; family Micrococcaceae; genus Pseudarthrobacter; species Pseudarthrobacter sp. KH_020_B. The sequence continues at coordinate 3,532,666 of NZ_CM174506.1, read as the reverse complement.
CGTTTGTGCTTTGGGCGGTTTTCAGGCTCCCGTCCATGCCGCCGTCGGGAAGTGCCGGGCGGGCCGGGATCCGGTCTGTCATCGAAGGGTTCCGGTTCCTGGGCACGCGGCCCAACCTGCGGATGACCTTCATCATCGACCTTGTGGCCATGATCCTCGCCCAGCCGCGCGCGCTGATGCCGGCCATCGGTGCGCTGATGATCGGCGGCGGCGAAACCACGGTGGGCATCCTGCTGGCCTCCAGCGCGGTGGGCGCGTTCCTGGCCGGCCTGTTTTCCGGGCCGCTGGGCCATATCCGGTGGCAGGGGAGTGCCGTGGTGTGGTCGGTGATGGGCTGGGGCGCCTCGATTGCGGGCTTCGGCGTGGTGGTGCTCCTGGCGGGCCGGACGGACGACGGCGGGGCCACCCTTTGGCTGGTCCCGGCGGCTTTGTGCTGCGCCCTGGCAGGAATTGCAGACTCCATCAGTGCCGTCTTCCGCAACACCATCCTGCAGGCCGCTGCGCCGGACCACCTGCGCGGACGGCTCCAGGGGGTCTTCATTGTGGTGGTGGCCGGCGGGCCGCGCGTGGGTGACCTGCTGGCAGGCGGCGGGACTAAGATTTTGAGTGAGGGCTGGGTCCTGCTGCTGGGCGGGGTCTTGTGCATCGCGGTGGCCTGGCTGGCGGCACAGCTGCAGCCGGGTTTCCGGAAGTACGATGCCCACGACCCGCTGCCTTAGGATCCTGCCGTGTTGGGGCAAACTTGTCAGGGCGACTTTGTCAGGGGCGACGTGGAGGAGTGGACGTGCACAAGCATTACAACGGCCTGAAAACTGCGGCTCTCTTTGGTGTCCTGTGGGCGGTGCTCCTGGGCCTGGGCGGACTGATCGGGATCAATACCCGCAGTTCAGCGCCCATCTGGATCATGGCCCTGATCGGCGTGGCCACCACCGCCTACGGCTACTGGAACAGCGACAAGATTGCCATCCGCTCCATGCAGGCCTACCCCGTCACGGAGGCCCAGGCGCCACAGCTGTACCAGATAGTCCGGGAACTCTCCGTCCGGGCCAACCAGCCGATGCCGCGCATCTACCTCTCACCCACCATGAACCCGAACGCGTTCGCCACCGGCCGGAATCCCAAAAACGCCGCCGTGTGCTGTACGGAGGGGATTCTGCAGCTGCTGGATGCCCGCGAGCTGCGCGGGGTCCTGGGGCACGAGCTGATGCACGTGTATAACCGGGACATCCTCACGTCCTCGGTGGCAGCCGCGGTGGCCGGCGTCATCACGTCCGTGGGCCAGATGCTGCTGTTTTTCGGCGGCGACCGGCGCAATTCCAACCCGCTGGCCATGCTGGCGATGGCGCTTTTGGCACCGTTTGCCGCCTCCCTGATCCAGCTCGCCATCTCCAGGACCCGCGAGTACGACGCCGACGAGGACGGTTCGCAGCTCACCGGCGATCCGCTGGCGCTCGCCTCAGCCCTGCGCAAGATTGAGCAGGGCGTCAGGATCGCGCCGCTGCCGCAGGAGCAGAAGCTGGTCAACGCCTCGCACCTGATGATCGCCAACCCGTTCCGTGGCGGGGCGATGACCAAGCTGTTCGCCACGCACCCGCCCATGAAGGACAGGATTGCCCGGCTGGAACGGATTGCCGGCCGGCCGCTGAACTGAGACTGCCTCCGAACTGGGGCGCCGCCGTCGTACGTTCAGCCTGTCAGCTGCGGAAGTTGACGAACTGCAGGTCAGCCTCGTCGAAGTCCTTCAGCAGCGCCATGACGGACTGCAGGTCATCGCGGGACTTCGAGGAGACGCGGAGCTCGTCGCCCTGGATCTGGGACTTGACGCCCTTAGGTCCTTCGTCGCGGATCAGCTTGTTGATCTTCTTGGCCAAGTCCTGCTCGATGCCTTCCTTGATGGAGGCCTCGAGGCGGAATTCCTTGCCGGACGGGTACGGCTCGCCAGTGTCCAGGGACTTCAGCGAGATGCCGCGGCGGATCAGCTTGGACTGGAGGACGTCCAGAACGGCCAAGACGCGTTCCTCCGAGTTCGCCTTCATGAGGATCTTCTCGCCGCTGAAATCGACCTCGGCGCCGACACCCTTGAAGTCGTAGCGCTGGACCAGTTCTTTCTGTGCCTGGTTCAGCGCGTTGGCCACTTCCTGCTTGTCCACTTTGCTTACGACGTCGAACGTTGACTCGCCTGCCATGATTCTCCTTGTGCCGGTGGTTGCCCTGAAATTGGCTCTGCAGGGCGTGGATCTCTGCATTCCAGCCTAATACGGATGCCCCGGCCGTGGCTTGTTCCTTATTCACAGTTCCCTCATAGCGGACGCACGGCGGGAACGAAGCCGGGCGATGGAGAGTTGAACGAGTTGGAAATAGGTCGAAGGGAAAGCCATGCAACACAAAGCCGTCCGTTACGTCACCCGAACCACCGCCGCAGCTGCGGGCGCTGTCGCCACTGCTGCCACGTCAGTCGCCGCTGCAGCCCTGGCAGGCTCCATCATTTTCAGCCCGGTCCCGGATGCCTCGGCCCGCATGGAGGGTGTGAGCGCCGATCTGCTGCGGGCGGTCCAGCTGAACCAGATCACCGAGGAGCAGGCCGTGAAGTTCGAGGCAAGGCTCGCCGGACGGATTCTCGGCGAGGCCTGATCCGCCGTCGAAATCCCCGGATTTGCGGGGCTTTTGGGCTGGTTTCGAACCGCCCGGAGCCTCGATTCGATTCTTCGGCAGAAGTTCTGTAAAGTTGTCTTGCCCGCGGTTACTGGAAGCGGAACGGCCCGGAAACGGACGTTCTGACCACTGCAGCCGGGGGTGATCTTCTTTTGAAGTTCGGCAGATTACCCGAGCGGCCAAAGGGGGCTGACTGTAAATCAGCTGGCAACGCCTACGGGGGTTCGAATCCCTCATCTGCCACCCAAGGAAAAGCCTCCGGAACCACCAGGTTCCGGAGGCTTTTTTGTGCCCTGAACCTGTATCGGCCTGGCCTTGTCCGCGGACTCGTCGACGGCTCCTGGCAGGGATTCGGGTTTCCCCGCCTTACGGTCTTTTCCCCGCGGCGTTGCAGGGGGATTTGACCACGGCGCGGGGAAAAGTGGCGTCGAGACTCTGCCAGCAAACCGTCGTCGACATCAGCGTTGGCCCCGGCGTAGGCTGGCACCATCGGCGCATGTGTCCCCGATGGCCCCGCGTCGATACGTCAATCGATGAAGGAGAACCATGAGCGTTGTACGTGAATTTATGACCACGGATGCACAGTGTATTAAGGAGCATGAGTCCCTCGCAGATGCCGCTCGGATGATGTTGGATCTGGATTGTGGATCGCTGCCGATCTGCGGCGATGACGGCAAGTTGAAGGGCATGATCACCGACCGCGACATTGTGCTGAGGTGCGTTGCCGCCGGCCGTGATGCCCGCGAGATGCTGGCCGGCGAGCTCGCCACCGGCAAGCCCTACTGGGTTGACGCCGATGCCAGTATTGACGCCGCCATCGCAGTCATGGAGCGGCACCAGGTCCGGCGGCTCCCGGTTATCGTCGACCACAAGTTGGTCGGCATCATTAGCCAGGGCGACATTGCCCGCAACTACTCCGAGGAGCGCGTGGGCGAACTGGTGGAGCACATTTCGGAACGCCACCCGATGTCTGCCTAGTCAGACAAATTCCCGCATTGCCTTGTTCGCGGCTCCTTGCCTTGACGGTTCGGAACCGCGAACAAGCTTCGGAAAGGCTGGCCCGCGTACCCGGCCGGACCGGCCTGACTCAGTGCGATCTAGTTCAGCGCGATCAGCAGCATCTGGTTGGTCCCCGGGATGCAGGTCTGCAGGATGGCCCTGGGGAACCCGCCGAAAACCCTGATGACATCGTTGGTGGTTCCCGGGTTGGGGACTTGGCCCCGTGCCGTCGCCGTATACGTTCCGTAGCCCGGGATGCTGACGGTCTCGCCCACACCGATGCCGGAGAAGCGCGCCCACCCGCCGCAGAAGTCATGCTCCGTGATGAACAGCGAGTAACCGTCGTTGGGTGTGTAGTGGATGGGCCCGATGCAGGCGTCCACCATGGCCTGTCCGCCAGCGCCGGCGACATAGATAGTGCGGACAGCGGGCGCGGCCTGGACCGGCGCCGGGGCGGGAATGTAGGCCGGTGAAGCAGCAACGGGTGCGGCCGCGGCCGGAGCGGGCGCCGGAGCGTAAACTTCGACGGCGGGACCAGTCAGCTTCAGCGTCTGGCCCGGGACGATGATGCTGTAAAAGCCCAGCCCGTTGGCGGCCAGCATCGCGTTCGTGTCAACGCCGTACCTGGCCGCGATCCCACCCACCGTATCGCCGGGGACAACCGTGTAGAGGTTGGGATCGCCCGCGGGTGCCGGAGCAGGTTCGGCAGCCGGTGGTGGGGGAGCCTCGGCCGGAGATGGAGCCGGCGCGGCTTCCGGCTGCGCGGTGTCAACGGCCGCATTGCCAAACTGAACGGCCCCAACATATGGTGCGTCCAGGGGCACCGCAGCCAAAGGCCGGGTCACGCGCACAACCGGCGATGCCGCCGTCGTAATGGCGTCCGGTGGCGGCGATAGCTCTGCCGTGGGGACCGGGCCGGCCAAAGCGCCGACGCCGAAGGCGGAAATCACGGCGGCGGTGGCCATGCCGGCCCACAGCTTATTGCTGATCGGCCGGCGGTCCGGTGACAGGAGATCGGCCCGAGGGACGTCGGTTTCAAAATTTCGGCGGGGTGGTTCGGAAGGCTGTGGGGTCAACTGGTACATGGGTGGCCCATCGCAGGTCGGTCCGGCAACAGGGCGGCAGGGGTGCCGCGAATTCCAGTGCGGGACGGATCGAGGTGTGATGCGCTGCGCGGTCCCGGTCTGTGAACGGAACCGCGCACGGAAGCGCATGATGGGAGCGCCCGCATACCCAGAAGATACGGATACTCCGCTATGAAGCGGCATCATCCACCCCAGCTCGGAGGATGCGCCGGCAACTTTGTTTGGCCCTAGGAACTTCGAGTCTAGGAAGCTGCGACAGGCCCTGCACGAGTAGGCATTACCCGAATTTTTCCACCGAGTACTTGGCCCCGCAGCGCCATCTACTCGCGGTCATGACGGCGGCAACCCGGCGACCACTCGGTGACCAGCCGCCGGCCCGCTGCACATTCCTATTAGGTGGGGCGGTCCTTGAGCTCGGCCACCTCGCGCCGCAGCGCAGCGATCTCCGTGACCAGGCCGGCCAGTTCCGCCCGCAAGGGTTCCTCCACGGACTCCGCGGCAGCTTCCGTGGACTCCTCAACGCGCTGGACCAGCCACGACGCGATGGACGCGGTGACCACACCGAGCACGGCAATGCCGCTCATCATCAGCGCCGAGGCCACCAGCCGGCCGATCGGCGTCACGGGGTACATGTCGCCGTAACCCACGGTGGTGATGGTGGTGATGGCCCACCAGAGAGCGTCGCCGAACGTCAGGATCTTGGCGTCCGGGGCCGACTGCTCCACGTCCAGCACCGCCAGCGCACCCACAAAGACCAGCAGCGCAGCTGACCCGGCCACATAAGTGACCACTCGGCCCCTGAGGGTTTCGCCGACGGTCCGGTGCAGCACCGAAAGAAGCGTGACCAGCCGGAGCAGGCGCAGCGGGCGGAAGAACGGAAGTGCCACGATCAGGAGTTCGTGCAGGTTCCAGAAAAACCAGCGGCGGCGGTCCGTGGCCAGCCACAGGTTGGCAGCGTAATCAACAGCGAAAATAGCCCACGTCAGCCACATCAGCGTCTCAAGCCATTCCGCGCCGCCGCGCTCGACGCGGCCAATCACCTGCCACGCATACGCCGTCAGGAACACCAGTGCCGTCCCCATCAGCGGCCACTCGGCGAGGTCCCGGTAGCGTTGTTGCGTCATGGGCCACATCCTACTGGGCCGCCCCGTCCTGCGGACTTGCCAGCAAGTTACTGACGGGTAACATTGGAGGATGCACCTGCTTCTGCGAACCCTCCTGATGCTGTTCACGTCCGCCCGCCGCTCCGCACTGACCATCTGGGACGCGTCGTCCCTGCCGCTGCGCGTCCTGCCCACCGACATCGACATCGCCCTGCACGTCAACAACGGCATGTACTTTTCCCTCATGGACCTGGGCCGGTTCGACCTGATGGTCCGCAGCGGCGTCTGGAAGACGATGCGCCGGCGCGGCTGGAGTCCGGTGGCGGCGGGGGAAACCATCGCCTTCCGGAAATCGCTGCAGCTGTGGCAGCAGTACAGCATCGAAACAAAGATCATCGGCCTGGATGCCAAGGCCATCTACTTTGAGCAGCGCATGGTGTCCGGCGGCGAGATTTACGCGCGTGCCTACATCGCCACCCGCCTGGTCAGCAAGGGCAGGCCGGTGAGCCAGGAGGAGATCCTGGGCGAGTTCGGGCAGCCCCCGGCGGACCTGGTGCTGCCCGAATGGATCCACGAGTGGCGCGAGGCCAACGCCCTGCCCGGCAGCCGGACGCCGGCGCCGCACCATTGGGACAGCCTCACCCCGGAACCCAGGGCCTGAGCGCCGGTCACCCGGACAGCTACGTGCCGACGTCGCGCCTGTCCACCGCGAGCGCGGCCAGGGCCACCAGGGCTGCCGAAATTCCCCAGAGCCACCCGGCCGCGGCCCAGTCCGCGCCGTTGGCCACCGGGGAATTTCCGTAGGCCCAGTTGTAGGGGCTCAGGTTCAGCAGCCACTCGACGTCCGGGCTCTGCCGGCCGACGGCGTTGAAGACGTAGCCCAGAACGCCCACCGCGGCGCCCGCGGCCTGCCCGTACGTGCGGCGGCCGGAGACGGCCCCGGCGCACAGGGCCGCCGTGCCGCTCAGCAGCGCCAGGCCAGCGAAGAGCACCGCGGTCCCGAAGAGGTTCTCGGGCCGGATGGCCAGCTGGGCCGAATCAGTGAGCAGCCGGACCAGCACAAAGACCAGGGCCGCAAGCAGCACCACCCGCAGGAACAGGGACAGTGCCCGTTCCAGGACCACCTGGACGCGGGTCACCCCGTGGGCGAGGGTCAGCTCCAGCTGGCCGGATTCCTCGTCGCCGGCTACCGCAGCCGCGCCCCATCCAACGGAGGCGATGGTCATCAGCAGGAAGCCGATCAACCCGAACAGCGTGGCCTGGGTGTACCCGGGACCGGTGGCGATCTGGTCATAGTTCAGCGCCTTCGTCATCTCGGCCGGGAGGGCATCGACCATGTCCTGCATCTGCGCGCTCCCGCCGATGGACGGGTACAGCGGCAGGTACAGGAACGTGGCGGCGGCCAGGCCGGCGGCCCACGCCACCGTGGAGCGCCAGGAATCAAAGAAGGCCCGGCGGAACAGCGGCAAGGTGGTGGTGCTCATCGCGCGGTCTCCGCCGTGCCGGACACCGCCGGGTCCGTGTCTGTAGGACTTGAGTACGACTTGAGCACCGACTCCTCAAGATCCGGTTCCTCCAGCACCAGGTCCGTCAGCTCCAGGGTGCCCAAGGCCCTGACCAGCGGCTGGATGGCCCCCTCCACGGTGGCCGAAAGGGTGACGCTGCCGTCGGACTCCAGCACCTCAACATGCCCGACGCCGGGCACCCCACCCAGCAGCGCGCCGGCGTCGTGCGCTGTTATTCCGTTCGCGGTGAGCCGCACCCGGCGCACCGCACCTTCCCGGAGCCCGCTCACCGACTCGACGGCGATGATCCGTCCGTCCCGGAGGATCGCCACCGCGTCCGCCGTCTGCTGGACCTCGCTGAGGACGTGGGAGCTGAGGAAGATGGTCTGGCCGTTGTGCTGCGCCTCGCGGACCATCGCATGGAATTCCTGCTGGACCAGCGGATCCAGGCCGCTGGTGGGCTCATCGAGGACCAGGAGCTCGGGGTCGTGCATAAACGACTGGACCAGGCCAAGCTTCTGCTTGTTGCCCTTGGACAGCTTGCGCGTATGGAGGTCCAGGTCGAGTCCAAGCCGATCGGCCAGGCCATCGATCCTGCCCGGGGCCACCGGCCCACTGATGGCCTGGTAGTGGGCCAGGAGTGTCCGGCCCGTAACCCGGCCCTCGAGGAACAGCTCACCCGGAAGGTAACCGATCCGACGTCGGAGCTCCGGACCTCCCGCACGGGGATCTTTGCCCAGGACCCGGACCTCCCCGGAGGTGGGGCGGATGATGTCCAGCAGGCAGCGCATGGTGGTGGTCTTGCCCGCGCCGTTGGGGCCTATCACGCCGAACACGGAGCCTGCCTCGACGCTGAAATCCACCCCGTGGAGCACCTCGCGCCGGCCGAATTTCTTGGTCAGGGCGCGGATGGAAATCGCGGCGGCCATGCGCCCTCCTGTGTGCGGCAGTCGGCGGCTGATGACCCCAAGGGTAGGCCCCGCATGGCCCGGTGTACACGGTCCCGCACCGGATATTCCCGATGACGCGGGGAGCGAACAGGACACACCCGGCCGGGACATCCGCCTGCGCCTCGCGTACCGTTGAAGCATGGCTACCCTAGACATCACAGGTGAACAGTTCGCATCGACCATCGAAGGCAACGACATTGTCCTGGTGGACTTCTGGGCTGAATGGTGCGGTCCCTGCAAGCAGTTCGGGCCCACGTACAGCGCCGTGTCGGAGAAGCACTCCGACGTCCTCTTCACGAAGGTTGATACCGAGGTCGAGCAGCAGCTCGCCGCCGAGGCCGGCATCACGTCCATCCCCACGCTGATGGCCTTCCGCGAAAAGGTTCTCGTCTTCTCCCAGCCGGGCGCCCTGAATGCCCAGCAGTTGGAGCAGGTTGTTGACGCCGTCAAGGCCCTGGACATGGACGAGGTCCACGCCCACGTGGCGCGCTCGCAGGCAGAAGCCGCCGCAGCCGCGGGCAGCAACCCGGCAACCGCGGGAACGACGTCGGGCCCCCAGGACGGCACGCAGATCCCCGGGGCGTAAGCCCTCCTAGCCCGCTTAAACACCATCGACTGCTCCGTAAAGGCCCTTTTGAACGTTCAAAACGGCACTTACGGAGCAGTCGATGGTTAAGGAGTTACAGGCGGTCCAGCTGCACGGGCTCGGCCAGCAGCGCGCTCAATGATTCATTCAGGTCCTGGACGGCGGTGCCCTTGGCGTGCTTGGCCAGGTCTTCTTCGGATTCCCACTGTTCCGTGAGGACCAGCTTCTCCTCGGTAGCCTCGGTCAGCTCGTAGCGGATGCAGCCGGGCTCGTTCACCACCTCGTCGATGGCGATTTCCAGGGCGAGCTTCACGCGGAAGAACTCGCCGTCGTTGGGGATGAACGTTGCCTGCAGGTCGATGGGTGCACTCATGGATTTCACAATACCGGGCCGCCGCTGCCTTTTATTGCAGTGGGCCTGTTGGTAGCGTGCCAGCATGCGCGCTTATACAGCCGGGGACACTGACGTCCCGCTGCTCGAGGAGACCATCGGCACGAACTTTGAGCGGGTGGTGGCCCGGTTTCCCTTCCACGACGCGCTGATCGAGGCCGCGCCGGTGCCGGGCGCTGACGCCCGCCGCTGGAGCTACACGAAAATGAACGACGACGTCGATCGCCTCGCGCGTGCGCTCCTCGCCTCGGGCGTGGCCAAGGGGGACCGGGTGGGCATCTGGAGCCCGAACTGCGCCGAGTGGACGCTGCTGCAGTACGCCACGGCCAAGGCCGGCGCCATCCTGGTGAACGTGAACCCGGCCTACCGGAGCCACGAACTGGACTTTGTGGTGAAGCAGAACGGCATGCGGATGCTGGTGACGGCGCCGTCGGACCGGAACAGCGACTATATAGGGATGGCGCGCCAGGTGCTCGCTGGCTGTCCGGACCTCCGGGAACTGGTGTTCCTACCGGATCACGGCATGGACGGGCTCGACGCCGGTGACCCCCAAAGTGACGGGGAGCTGACGTACGCCGAGCTGCTCAAGCGGGCTGACGCCGTCGGGCATTCCTCCCTGAAGGCCCGCATGGCGGAACTGGACCCGCACGATCCCATCAACCTGCAGTACACGTCCGGGACCACCGGCTTCCCCAAGGGCGCCACGCTGACGCACCACAACATCCTGAACAACGGCTTCTCCATCGGCGAACTGCTGGGCTACACCGAACACGACCGGGTGGTGATTCCGGTGCCGTTCTACCACTGCTTCGGGATGGTGATCGGCAACCTGGCGGCGCTCAGCCACGGCGCGGCCACCATCATCCCCGGGCGCGGTTTTACGCCGGCTGCGGCGCTGGAGGCGGTCCAGGATTTCGGCGGGACGTCGCTGTACGGCGTGCCCACCATGTTCATTGCCGAGCTGGCGTTGCCGGACTTTGCCTCCTACGACCTGGCGACGCTCCGCACCGGCGTCATGGCCGGATCCGTGTGCCCCATCGACGTGATGAACCGGGTGATCTCGGAGATGCACATGGTGGATGTGGCCATTTGCTACGGCATGACCGAGACCTCCCCGGTGTCCACCATGACCCGGAATGGTGACACCCTGCAGCAGCGCACCGAGACCGTGGGCCGCACCATGCCCTTGCTCGAAAGCCAGATCGTGGACCCTGGTTCGGGAGAGGTCCTGGAGCGCGGCGAAATCGGCGAGCTGTGCACCCGGGGCTACGCGGTGATGGCCGGGTACTGGGCCCAGCCGGACAAGACCGCGGAGGCCATCGACGCCGACCGCTGGATGCACACCGGCGACCTCGCCCGGATGGACAACGACGGTTACGTGGTGATCGAAGGCCGGATCAAGGACCTGGTGATCCGCGGCGGAGAAAACATCTACCCGCGCGAGATCGAGGAGTTCCTGTATAGCCACCCGTCCATCCGGGACGTGCAGGTGATCGGCGTGCCCGATGCCAAGTACGGCGAGGAACTGATGGCCTGCATCATCCTCACGCCGGGCGCGGAACCGCTGGACGCTGCTTCAATCGCGGACTTCTGCCGCGGGAAACTGGCACACTACAAAATCCCGCGCTACGTGGACGTCCGCGAAAGCTTCCCCATGACCGTCTCGGGGAAGATCCGCAAGGTGGAGATGCGCGAGGAAGCGGTGGCCCGCCTGGGGCTCTGAGGGCCGGCAGTTGCTTCGAACGTTGGGGCCGCAAGTGTCCGTTCGCGCTGTATGTGACCGGCATTGAGCGCGAACGGACACTTGAGGCCCGAGACTTCGAACTCAGGTTCCCGGGGTCACCCCAAGCTGTGCCAACAGTCCGGCAATATCGTAGTAGCGGCGTTCCTCAGTGACTTCCCCGTCAGCATTGAACGTCGAGAAGACAGCCGCGTTATTGATGACGGATTTTCCGGTAGCGGGAATCTCGCCGCCGGGCGATGCCATCGGCCCCTGGTTCGTTCCGCGCAGGGTGTACTCGGCTGCGAACGTCTCGCCATCCTGGAACAGGGGCCCCACGGTGAGGCTGACATCCGGGAAGGCCCGGATGAGTTCCACCATGTCCTGCTCAATGGCGTCCCGCCCCTTCAGCGGCTGCGGGTAGAGCGGGTCGTGGACAACCGCGTCCGCGGCATAGAATGCCGCGAAGGCCTTCGCATCATGAGAGTTAGCGGCCTCCAGCGACTTGGCAATTGCGTCTGCGCTCATCATTTGCTCCTTGAATGGTCCTAGTGTCCGCTGTTCGGGACAACTCCAGCCTGCCCGGCTCCAATGCCGGGCGGATCGGTCAACTGACCCATTTCGTCGCCCATGCCGACGCGCCCGCCAGCCGGGTCCGTTGCGGCCGCGCCCGTAGTTCCATCCCTCTAGGGCACGGCAGTGTGAAGTGCTGTAATTGAAGCGTGACGCTGGAGGAAGTGACAGCGAGGGGCTACGCGGCACTGGAAGCGGGGCGGTGGGCGGATGCGCGCGCGGCCTTTGAGGAGGTCCTCTCGGGCACCGGCTCGCCGGGCGCGCTCGCAGGCCTGGGCGACGCCCACTTTTTTCTCGGCGACCTCGGTCAAAGCGTCCGCTGCCGTGAGCGCGCCTACGCTGCCAGCCGCCGTGCCGGCAATGTTCCGGAGGCGATCGATTCCGCTGTGTGGCTGTGCCTTGTCTACGGGATGTCCCTTGGCAACGAGGCCGCGGCGCGCGGCTGGCTGGCACGCGCGGAGAGCTTGGCCGGGCCCGACGACGGACTGTCCCTTGCGTGGGTTGATTACTGTGCGGCGCTGCTGGCCACGGATGCCCATCGCTGCCGCGACCTGATCGAGCGGGCGCTCGCAACGTCGCATGAGTTGGGCGACCCGGACCTGGCAGTCTGTGCGCTGGCCGAGCGCGGGGTGGTCCTGGTCAAGGGTGGGGAGGTCGAGGCCGGGCTTCGCTGCGTGGACGAGGCGATGGCCAGCGCCCTGGGTGGCGACGGAACGACGTTCTACACGGTGGTCATGGCGAGCTGCTCGATGCTGACGGTCTGCGACCTCCTCAGCGACCTCGGGCGGGCCACCCAGTGGTCGCTGGCTGCGGATGACTATATGAGGACCTACGGCTGTCCATACTTATACGCTCAGTGCCGCATGGTCCACGGGCGGGTGCTCCTGCTGACGGGTCATTGGTCCGAAGCCGAGGACGAGCTGCGGCATGCGGCGGCGAGTACAAGGGACGTCTTCCCCGGTATGTACCACCGGGCCGTCGCGACCCTCGCCGAGCTCCGTGTGCGCCAAGGGCACTTCGACGAGGCCAGGGCCTTGATCGAGCGGATCGGCGCTCCGGTCGAGGCCAGCCTGGTGGCGGCGGGCCTGGCCCTCGGAAGCAACGAACCTATAGCAGCCGTGGCCCTGGCAGAGCGTTGGCTCCGTTCGGAAAATGAGGGTACCGGCGAAACCGTTCCGCCATTGCACGCCGGCGGGCACCGGACCTCCCTGGAAACAGCGAGCGCACGCAGCCTGCTCGTGGAGGCACAGCTGGCAGCAGGAAACTCCGCTGCCGCTGCAGTGGCTGCCGAACACCTTGGCGACCTTGACGCCAGCGCCGGAGGAGTACGCCTGGTGTCTGCGCATGCTGCCCTGGCCAGGGGCCGGGTTGCAGCCGCCGAGGGCCGGCTGGAGCCTGCCACGGGCTACTTTGAAGACGCCCTCAAATGGTTCGGGCACTTGGAACTCCCGCTGGAAACCGAGCGGACGCGGCTGGAACTTGCGCGTGTTTTAGTCCAAGGCCAGCCTACGCTCGCTATTTCCGAAGCCCGCGCTGCGCTGTCAGCGCTGGACAGGCTGGGGGCGTCCCATGATGCCGATACGGCAGCGGCACTGCTGCGATCGTGGGGCGCCGGGGGCCGGTCCGTTCCCCGCGAGGCCGGCATTCTCACCCGGCGTGAGCATGAAATCCTGGGGCTGCTGGTTGAGGGCTATTCAAATCCTGAAATTGCGGGGCAGCTGTTCATCAGCAGCAAGACAGTGGCCCACCACGTCAGCAGCGTGCTGGAGAAGCTGGGCCTCCGCAACCGTGCTGAAGCCGCAGTTTACGCCGCCCGCCTGGGCTCTCATTAATTGGGCTGCCGTCGGCTGGCGCAGGGGAACGCGGGCCAAGGGTCAACGGCGGGCACGAACGGACACTTGTGGCCCCGCGCGCTGAGCCTGTATTGCCCTGAGGCCAGGCCCTACTCCGGCTGCGAGACGAGGTCGAAAGCCGCAGGCCGGGGCATGGGGAGAACTTCCCCATCCCGCAGGGGCGTCGGATTTTCGGGGCCCTAAGTGTCCGTTCGCGCTGTATGCAACCCGCGTTGAGCGCGAACGGACACTTGAGGCCCCGCTGCTGAGCCCCTGCTCAGCTGATGTTGCGGTTGATGGTCCGGACGCCCACAACGAGCCCGACGGCGGCCGTCACCGATGCGGCGAGGAGGCCCAGGAGCGTGTCGGTCCCGACGCTGCCGGCGAACAGTTCCCGCTCGGCGTTGACCAGGTACGTCAGGGGGTTGAAGAGGCTGGCCACCTTCATCCAGTCCGGCCCGGCCTCGATGGGCAGCATGATGCCGGACAGGATCATCAGCGGGAAGAGCAGCGTCTGCTGCACACCCCAGAATATCCACTCTTTGTTCTGCGAGACGAGCGCCAAAGCGTACGAAAGCGCGCCGAGCCCGATGCCGAAGATCCCCAGGATGACCAGGCCGAACAGCACGTGCAGCGGGTAGAAGACAAAGCCGAACGGAATGCAGACCAGGGCGATCAGCAGCCCCTGCACCACCAGCGGCGCCCACTCCTTCAGCGCCCTCCCGATCATCAGCGAGGAACGGGACAGCGGCGTGGCGAGGATCCGCTCGTACGAACCGGTCATGAGCTCGTACTGCAGGTTGGAGCCGGTCATGGAGGTGCCGAACAGGGCAATCATGACTACGACGCCGGGCAGGAACCACTGGAGCGTGGATTGGCCGCCGAATGCCGGTGCGCCCACGGCAGCACCCAGCAACGGGCCGAAAAGTCCCAGGAACACGAGCGGCTGGAGCAGCGAGAAGACCAGCGAGAACGGGTCCCGCAGCGGCAGCAGCATCTCGCGCCAAAAGACGAACTTGGTGTCGCGGAGGACCTGGACCAGGCTTGGTTTTTGCACGTCCTCGAAGGTGTGTTGCACGGCCATCAGCGGTTTGCTCCTTCCCGCAGGTTGCGGCCGGTCAGTTCCAGGAACACGTCGTCCAGGGTGGGTGGTTTCAGCTCCAGGGACTGGGCGGGAGCGCCGGCGTCGTTCATCTGTTGCAGCAGCGCCGGCGCCAGCCGGGCGCCTTCGGTGAGCCGCAGGCGGAAGCGGACCACGCCGTCGGACGAGTTTTCGTTGACCTCACCGCCCGCGGCGGCCCGCCCCAGCAACCCACGCACACCTGCGGCGTTCTCTGCCGCAACCTCGACGGCAAGCAGGTCACCGGCGAGGTTGGCCTTCAGCCGGGCGGCGGTGTCATCGGCGATGATCTGGCCGTGGTCGATCACAATCACGCGCTCGGACATCGAATCGGCCTCGTCCATGTAGTGCGTGGTCAGGACGATGGTGGTGCCGTGCTCGGCGCGCAGCCGCATGATGTGGTCCCACAGGTTGGCCCGGTTCTGCGGGTCCATGCCGGTGGACGGTTCATCCAGGAACAGCAGCCGCGGGGAATGCATCAGCCCCAGCGCCACGTCCATCCGCCGCCGCTGCCCGCCGGACAGC
The DNA here is from genome assembly GCF_057840185.1 of Pseudarthrobacter sp. KH_020_B. Classification (NCBI taxonomy): domain Bacteria; kingdom Bacillati; phylum Actinomycetota; class Actinomycetes; order Micrococcales; family Micrococcaceae; genus Pseudarthrobacter; species Pseudarthrobacter sp. KH_020_B. The sequence continues at coordinate 3,517,625 of NZ_CM174506.1, read as the reverse complement.
TTGACCACGGTGCGCTTGGCGAGGGAGGCCAGGTCCATGGATTTCAGCAGCTCCTGGGCCCGTGCGGCGGCATCCGTGGAGTTCATGCCGTAGAAGCGGCCCTGCATGATCAGTTCGTCGATGACCCGGAAGCTGTGGCCGCCGCCGTTGCCCTGGCCGATGTACCCGATCCGCGCGCGTACGCCGGCCGGGTCCGCTGCGACGTCCACCCCCGCGACGGTTGCCGTGCCGGAAGTGGGCCGGAGCAGCGTGGTGAGCATTCGCAGGGTGGTGGATTTGCCCGCGCCGTTCGGGCCAAGGAAAGCCACAAGCTCGCCCGGGGCAACATCGATGTCGACTCCCTTGACGGCTTCTACCGTTTCCTTCTTGACGGTGAAAGTTTTTGTCAGCTTGTCAGTGTGGATCATGGGTGACTCCAGAGAATGCGGAATTCCGGGGCTCTGGTGCGGGCTCCATGGCGCCACGCTATACCCATCCGCGGCCCGAGTCCACGCTCAGGAAGCCACGGAAAACGGCCCACGCAAAGACCGCGCGAACGGACAATTGAGGCCCCGCGGCTGGCCCCGCCCGGATGGCGCTCAGTGCCGGCGGTGGTCCTGGATGGTCATCCGCGGCCCGAACGTGGGTTTGCGGAAGCCGCTCAGGCCGATCATCCGGACCACCCGCTGCCGGTGCCCCGTCCACGGCTCAAGCAAGGCCAGCATGCCCGCGTCATCCGTCCGGCGGCCGGTCAGCGCGGCGCCCACATACGCGGCGAGGTGGTAGTCGCCCACCGCGATGGAGGCCGGGCAGCCGTGGGTCCGCTGCACCACTTCGGCCGCGGTCCACACCCCGATGCCGGGAATCACCTGCAGCTTGGCTGCCGCCTCCGCCGCCGGCAGGGCGGCCAGCCGTTCAAGCGCGACGGCGGATCGCAGCGCCCGCATGACGGTCGCCGAACGCTGGGGTCCCACGCCGGCCTGGTGCCATTCCCAGGAGGGGATGCGCAGCCACTGCTCCGGGGTGGGCTGGACGCGGAGCCCTTCGGGCGCGGCGCTTCCGGCCGCCGGAGCCGGTGAGCCGAACCGGTACATCAGGTACCGGTAGCCGCGGCGGGCCTCGATGACGGTGACCTTCTGCTCGAGGATGGTGGGCACGAGGCAGTCAACCACCCGCCCGGTGGAGGGCAGACGGAGGCCCAGGTTCCGGCGTCGGGCGTCACGGACCAGCCGGGGGAGGGTGGCCCGGAAGTCTGGCTCGTCAAACGCCGACCAGTCGTCCTCGGCGCCCAGCAGCCGGGGCACCCCGGCGAGTCCGGCGGCGGAACCGGGTCCCCAGGCCTGCGCATCAACAGCCCCCTCCGCAGCAGCGGTGAGGCGCAGCGTGACTGGGCCGTCCGGCGTCGTAAACGCCGTCCATAACCCGTCCGGCCCGAACGAAAACGACGGATCTCCGGTACCCCGCAGGAGTATGCCCAGCGTCTGGTGCAGGCTGTACGGGCCGTCCGGATTCCAGCGCAGGGACGCATCCGCGGCGGCGGCAAGCCGGGCGGGGGCGTCAAGGATGGTCATGTATTTATGGTCCCACGGTGGGCTGACAACGTAGCTTCCCCGAACCACTTTCAGACCGAAGGTGCCAGGACTAGACTCCATCGTGTGGCGCGGGGAGTCCGCGTCTTCCCCTCGCATTCAAAGGAGCATGCTGTGGCTGGAGTTGTGCATTTCGAAATCCCCTCCGATGACAAGGAACGCGCCAACACCTTCTACCAAAGCGCGTTTGGCTGGACCCTGACCCCCATGGAGGAGATGGACTACACCATCGCCACCACCACGCCGTCGGACGAACAGACAGGCATGCCGAGCGCGCCCGGGGCCATCAACGGGGCCCTGACCCCGCGTACGGACACCCTCAAGACGCCCGTCATCACCATCGATGTGGAGGACGTGGACGCCGCGCTGGCGCAGGTCGAATCCGCCGGCGGTACCGTAACCCAGGCCAAGGACGCCGTTCCGGGCATGGGCTACTACGCCTATTTCAAGGACACCGAAGGCAACACCCTGGGCCTCTGGCACACAGATTCCTCGGCAGGGACCTGAGCCCCGGGCAGGACCTGCGGCGGCAGGCGGTAGCTTTGTACCTATGAAGTACGCGCAGTCCGTTCTGGACCTCATCGGAAACACGCCGCTCATCAAGCTCAACCACGTGACGGAAGGCCTCAAAGCCACTGTCCTGGTCAAGCTGGAATACATCAATCCCGGCGGTTCCATCAAGGACCGCATCGCGGTGAAGATGATCGAAGAGGCCGAACGGACCGGCAAGCTCCTGCCCGGCGGGACCATCGTTGAGCCGACGTCGGGCAACACCGGCGTGGGCCTGGCGCTCGTGGCCCAGCAAAAGGGCTACAAATGCATCTTCGTGGTGCCGGACAAGGTGGGCGAGGACAAGCGCGCCGTGCTTCAGGCGTATGGCGCCGAAGTGGTGGTCACGCCCACCTCTGTCGCCCCGGACAGCCCGCAGAGCTACTACAGCGTCTCGGACCGCCTGGTCACGGAGATTCCGGGCGCCTACAAGCCGGACCAGTTCTCCAACCCGGCCGCCCCCCGCAGCCACTACGAGACCACCGGGCCGGAAATCTGGAATGACACGGACGGCCGGGTCACGCACTGCGTGATCGGCGCCGGCACCGGCGGCACCATCACGGGCACCGGCCGTTTCCTCAAGGAGATCTCGGCGGACCGTCCGGTGGCCGACGGCGGCCGGGTCAAGGTGATCGGGGCGGACCCCGAAGGTTCGGTGTACTCCGGCGGCACCGGGCGCCCGTACTTTGTCGAGGGCGTGGGCGAGGACATGTGGCCGGCCAACTACGACAAGAGCGTTCCTGACGACGTCATTGCCGTCTCCGACGCCGATTCCTTCGCCATGACCCGGCGGCTGGCCCGCGAGGAAGGGCTGCTGGTGGGCGGCTCGTCCGGCATGGCGGTGGTGGCCGCGCTGCAGACCGCCCGCGACCTCCCCGAAAGTGCAGTGGTGGTGGTCATCCTCCCGGATTCCGGCCGCGGCTATCTGGCCAAGATCTTCAACGACCAGTGGATGCGTTCCTACGGCTTCCTCTCCGGCGGCGAAGAAGCGTCCGTGGGCGAGGTCATCAAGTTCAAGACCGGCGAGCTGCCGGACCTGGTCCATATCCACCCCAACGAGACCGTCCGCGACGTCATCAACATCATGAACGAGTTCGGTGTCAGCCACATCCCGGTCCTCTCGCAGGAACCGCCGGTGGTCATGGGCGAGGTCCTCGGCGCCGTGGATGAACGGACCCTGACCTCCAAGCTGTTCCGCGGCGAGGCCAAGCTGACGGACAAAATCTCCGAGCACATGGGGCCCCGCCTGCCGGTCATCGGTTCGCTGGAAACCATCTCCGCAGCCCGCGAGCTGCTCTCCGACGTGGACACCGTGATGGTGACCTTCGTCGGCGCCCCGGTGGGAATCCTCACCCGCCACGACCTCCTCGCCTACCTCAGCAACTAGCCAAAGGACCTTCAATGTCTGTTTCTGAAAACCAGGGTTTCAACACGCGCGCCGTCCACGCCGGCCAGGCCTTCGAACCCCGCACCGGCGCCGTGGTGCCGCCGGTGCACTTCAGCTCCACCTACGCCCAGGACGGCATCGGCGGGCTCCGCGACGGCTACGAATACGGCCGCGGCACCAACCCCACCCGCGACGCCCTGCAGGAGCAGCTCGCCGCCCTCGAAGGCGGGACCCACGCATACTCCTTCAGCTCCGGCCTCGCCGCGGAGGATTCCCTGATCCGGGCACTGACCCGGCCCGGCGACCACATCGTGCTCGGCAACGACGCCTACGGCGGCACGTACCGGCTCATCAACCGCGTGCTCGGCGACTGGGGGATCGGCAACACCCCCGTGGACATGGCGGACCTGGACGCGGTCCGCAAAGCCGTGGCCGCGAACAAGACCCGCTTCGTCTGGGTGGAGACCCCCTCCAACCCGCTGATGAAGATCACCGATATTGAGGCGCTTGCCGCAATAGCGCACGACGCCGGGGCCCTCCTCGTGGTGGACAACACCTTCGCGTCGCCCTACCTGCAGACCCCGCTCGCCCTGGGTGCCGACGTCGTGGTTCACTCCACCACCAAGTACATCGGCGGGCACTCCGATGTGGTGGGCGGCGCCATCGTGGTCAACGACGCGGACCTCGCGGAGAAGATCGGCTTTGTGCAGTTCGCGGTGGGTGCGGTGTCCGGCCCGATGGACGCGTTCCTCACCACCCGCGGCCTGAAGACCCTCGGCGTGCGCATGGACCGGCACAGCGACAACGGCCAGGCCGTGGCCGAATGGCTGCTGGAACGCCCCGAGGTGGAGGCCGTCCTGTACCCGGGCCTGCCCTCGCACCCCGGCCACGAGCTGGCGAAGAAGCAGATGAAGAAGTTCGGCGGCATGGTGTCCGTCCAGTTCAAGGGCGGCGAGGCGGCGGCCCGCACGGTCGCGGAAAACACCTCGGTGTTCACACTGGCGGAGTCCCTGGGCGGCATCGAATCGCTGATGAACTACCCGTCGGAGATGACGCACGCCTCCGTCAAGGGCACGGAACTGGCGGTTCCGGTCAACCTGATCCGGCTCTCCTGCGGCATCGAGGACGTGGAAGACCTTATTGCGGACCTGGAGCGCGCCTTCACGTTCCTCAAGTAGCACCGCGCTCAAGTAGCACCGCGCTCCATCCAAGGGCACCCTGGCTTTCTTCAAGAAAGTTAGCTAGGGTGCCTTTATGGTTCTCCGCTCCGACTGGTCCCAGCGCAACTGCAGCATGGCACGCGGTCTAGACATTTTGGGCGACCCCTGGAGCATTCTGGTGCTCCGCGAGGTCTTTTTCGGCAACGGGCGCTTCGACGCCATGAAGTCCCGGCTGGCCGTCGCGGACTCGGTGCTCACCAGACGCTTGGCGGGTCTCGTGGAGTTCGGCCTGCTTGAGAAGAAGGCGTACGACGACGGCGGCCGCACCCGCCAGGAGTACGTCCTGACTCCCAAGGGCGAGGACGCGCTCCCGGTGCTGAACGCCGTGGTTATGTGGGCGGAAAAGCACCTCCCGGCACCCTCTGACCAGGCCCACATGTTCGTGATCCATTCCGGCTGCGGCCAGCGGACCGGCTCCGCGGACACCTGCACCGGCTGCGGGGAGCGGCTCACGGCCGCGAACACGAGCTGGCACAGCCTCACCCGGACGGACGCGCCCGTGCAGCTGGCCACCGCCGCATGAGCGCCACCGAAACCACCCGCCGCCGGCGCCTTCACCCCGCGTGGATCGTCGCGGCGGTCGCCTTCCTGGCGCTTGTGGGAGCTGCCGGATTCAGGGCTGCCCCGGGTGTGCTTATGGTGCCGCTGCAGCAGGAGTTCGGCTGGTCCACCACCGTGCTGTCCGCAGCAGTCAGCATCAACCTGGTGCTGTTTGGCCTGACCGCACCCTTCGCCGCGGCCCTGATGGAAAAGTTCGGGATCCGGGCCGTCACCGCCACCGCCCTGGTGATGATCGGCGCCGGCAGCGCCCTTACGGTTCTGGTCACCGAGTCCTGGCAAATCCTCCTGACCTGGGGCCTGCTGATTGGGCTGGGTACCGGCTCCATGGCGCTCGTCTTCGCCGCCACCATCGCCAACACCTGGTTCTCCAAGAGCCGCGGCCTGGTGATCGGCATCCTGACCGCCGGCAGCGCCGCGGGCCAACTGGTCTTCCTGCCGTTCATCGCGATGCTCGCCCAGGATCCGGGCTGGCGGCAGGCCTCGCTGCTGATCGCCGCCGGCGCGCTCGCGGTGGTACCGCTGGTGCTGAAGTTCCTCAAGAACTCACCGGCCGACGTCGGCGCCTTGCCTTACGGTGAAACGGCACCTGAGGAGGGAACGGCTGCGTCCCCTGCCGCGGGTCCCGTGGACAGCGGGCGGAGCAGCAACGCCGCGGTGCGCGCCCTCCAGGTGCTCAAGCGTGCCAGCAAGGTGCGGACGTTCTGGGCGCTCGTGGCGGGCTTCGCGATCTGCGGGGCAACGACGAACGGCCTGATCGGCACCCACTTCATCCCCTCCGCCCACGACCACGGCATGCCCGAAACCACCGCGGCCGGGCTGCTCGCCGTCGTCGGGATCTTCGACATCCTGGGGACCATCGCCTCCGGCTGGCTGACCGACCGGTACAACCCTAAAATCCTGCTGGCCGTCTACTACCAGTTCCGGGGGATCGGCCTGCTGGTGCTGCCGCTGCTCCTGAGCGCCACCGTCCAGCCAAGCATGATCGTTTTTGTGGTGATCTACGGCCTGGACTGGGTGGCCACCGTGCCGCCCACTGCAGCCATCTGCCGGAAAACATTCGGCGCGGACGGCAGCGTGGTGTTCGGCTGGGTGTTCGCGGCCCACCAGCTGGGCGCGGCCGCGGCTGCCCTCGGCGCCGGTGCCATCCGCGACGCCACCGGCCAGTACACCTACGCCTGGTTCGGCGCGGCCGCCATGTGCACTATTGCCGCCGTGATCAGCGCGACCATCCGCAAGGACGCCGGCGCCAAGGAACCGGTGGCCGTGGCGGCCTGAGCCGGACGTCCGGAACGTGTCGAGATGGCACTTCACGGCAGTCGCGGCGCGAAACACTGCCGCGAAGTGCCATCTCGGCGGCTTACCCGGCCGACCCGATGCGCAGCGTCAGCGTGCGGGCCTCCGGACGAAGCGCGAAGTCCGGCCAGACGTCCGGGCCGCAGGCGCGTGAACCCAAACCATGCTGGGCGGCGTCCAGGTAGAGGTAGCTCTGCTCGCTCGGAGGCAACTCATGGGGGTGGGCCGCGGCGCTGACCTCCTGTGCGGTGTGACGGGTCAACGTGAAACCGGGCCGGCGCCCGCGGGCATCCGCCACGGTGTCGATCTTCAGCCACGGTGCGCCCGCGTTGTCCAGCTCGAGTGACCGCACGGCACTGCGGTGCCCGCTCTCCTGGGGCTTCGCGTACGGCACCGTGAGCTCTTCGATGGCTGCCGAATACCTCCCGATCAGTGCCGCGTGCATGCTGTCCGGATACGATTCCCGCGGCCCGGCACCGAACCAGGACGCGCCGTCCACGGAGCCGGGCAAATCGAACCGGACCCCGATGCGTGGCCAGATGATGTCCCAGCCGGCACTGGGGACGATGTCAAGGCGCAGCCACAGCTCCCCGCCCGCGAGCTGCCACTGCTCCTCGACCGTCACGGAGTCGGCGCTGTCGGCCGGCGCGTACCGGGTCCGGACCGCCACGCGTTCGGCGGTTGCCGAGACGTTTTCCACTCGGGCAGTCAGGCGGTCCAAGCCGGCCTGCCGCCAGACCGCGGACGATGACGGGGCCGGAACGCCGTTTCCGTTGTTCAGCCAGGGGTCGCCGAGATCGTAGCTGCCGCGGCCCGTTCCGCCGTCGTTGTCCGTCGGTGCGCGCCACAGCTCCAGGCGGGGACCGGCCACGGACAAACCGCCCAGCGACACGAGCCGGCCCTCCTCGAAGACGGCGGGCCCGAGGTTCAGTGTTCTAGTGCCCGAGGAGCCCGTGCCTGAGGAGTCGACCCCTGAGGAGCCCGTGCCCGAGGAGCCGGTCCGGGCGGCGGAAGCCAGGGGACGCGGCGCCTGAACCGAAGGCGTAGGCGCGGTGAGATCCAGCTGTGCCGCAGAAATTACGTGGCCGGCCGGGGCCCAGTCTGTGTCCTTTCGGAGCAGGGCTTCAACGGTGAGCCAGTGCTCGCCGTTACCTGAGACGGCAAACTCCGGTAGCTCCAAGGTTACTGATTCGCCTGCCGCAAGGGCCTTGCCGGACGTGCCAGCCACTGCCAGTTCGCCCGAACCGCTGCGGACACCGTCCACCTCCGTCCGCCACCGGAGCACGACGTCGGACGCGTCCGCCGAGTGCCGCAGATTGGCGACCGTGATGAACCGCCGCGCACCGCCGTCGGACGCTGTTCCTACGGGTGCCTCAGTGCCGAAGCTCAGGCGAATTGGCGCCACGATCTGTTTGTATTCGAACAATCCGGGGCTCGGCGTCGAATCGGAGAGGACCATTCCGTCCATCACGAAATTGCCGTCATGGATGACCTCGTTGAAATCGCCGCCATAGGCGAAGAATTCGGTCCCGTCCTCCGTGCGGGTGCGGATGCCGTGGTCGCGCCATTCCCAGACGAAACCACCGTGCAGCCGGGGGTAGCGGTCAACAAGGTCCTCATATTGGTCAATGGCACCCGGGCCGTTGCCCATCGCGTGCACGTACTCGCATAGGATGAACGGTTTGGTCCGCTGGCGAGCCGACTCGGCGGCGGAACAGCCCAGCAGCAGGGAGCCGGAGTCGTCCCGGCCGATCGCCTCGGTCTCGGGCACCGAGGAGTACATCCGCGAATAGACGTCCGTGTAGGCGCCGCTGTAGTCGCCCTCATAGTGGACGGGGCGTCCGGTGTCACGGGCATGGGCCCACGCGGCCATGGCTGCGAGGTTGGCGCCTGTGCCGGCCTCGTTGCCGAGCGACCACATCACGATGGAGGGGTGGTTCTTGTCGCGCTCGATGGTGCGCTCGATGCGGTCCACGAAGGCTTCGCGCCAGGCGGGATCGTCGCTGGGATTGCCGGCCCACTGCTGGGCATGGAATCCATGGGTTTCAAGGTCACACTCAAGGACAACCCAGAAGCCCATTTCGTCGGCCAGGTCCAGCAGCCGCGGATGCGGGGGATAGTGGCTGGTGCGGATCGCGTTGACGTTGAACTGCTTCATGAGGGCCAGGTCGGCGCGGGCAAATTCCTCGTCGAAGACGCGGCCCCGGTCCGGGTGGGTCTCATGCCGGTTCATGCCGTGGAACACCACTCGCCGGCCGTTCACCAGAAAGCGGTCGCCCACGATTTCCACCGTGCGGAAACCGAGGCGGAGGGAGAGCGTTTCGGCGGCGCTGCCCACCGTTGCGTCGTACAGCCGCGGGATCTCGGCAGACCACGGTTCGACGGCGCCGATCACCACCGGGGCGACGTCCGCCGCAGTGTTCCACGTGACGTTGACGCCCAGCTCCGGTACGGAGAGCGTCACCGGGAAGGCGTCACCGGTTGCGGTGATTTCAGGGTCAATCGTGCCTGTTCCGGAATCGCCGGAGCCGCTGAACGAGGTCCGCAGCCAGACGTCGTCGATGCCGCCCGCAGGCCGGGCCTGGAGCGTGACGTCGCGGAAGATGCCCGGCAGCCACCACTGGTCCTGGTCTTCGAGGTAGCTCGACGCCGACCACTGGTGTACGCGCACGGCCAGCACGTTCGTTCCCGGGCGCACCACATCGGTGACGTCGAACTCCTGGGCCAGCCGGCTCCCGACGCCGACGCCGATCGGAACGCCGTTGACCCACACCTTGTACCGCGATTCGACGCCGTCGAACCGCAGCAGGATCCGTTCGGCATGGGTCCATGCCCCCGGCACTTCGAAGGTGCGCCGGTAGTCGCCGGTGGGATTCTCGTCGGGGACGTTGGGTGCATCGGTGGGGAAGGGAAAGCGCACATTGGTGTAGATGGGCCGCCCATAACGCCCGTCGCCTTCCAGCACCCAGTGGGCCGGGACGGCGATCTCGTCCCATGACGAGTCATCGAAGGTCTCCTCGGCGACGCCCTCGACAGCCTCGCCGGCGGGCAGGACGCCGCGGCCCCCGGGGGTTCCTGGTGCGCCGGGCAGGAGACGGAAGCGCCAATTGCCGTTGAGCGACTGGGTGGGAGCATTGCTGTGCAGCCAGGAGCGGGCGGCGCTCCGCCTGCCCGAACCCGGTCCGCGGTCGATGATGTAGGAGGCATCGGCGGTGTGCCCGGATGCTGTGGACTGGGCCATTACTTGACTGCTCCTTCTGTGAGTCCGCCGCGCCAGAAGCGCTGCAGGACGACCATGGCGATGCTGAGCGGGATGATCGACAGCAGTACGCCGCCGGTTGTCAGTTCGTAGAATTCGGGCAGGCGGTCAACCTGGCTCAGCCAGGTGTTCAGCCCGAGCGTAATCGGATACAGCCCGGTATCGGAGAGCATCACCAGCGGCAGGAAGTAGTTGTTCCAGATTCCCACCAGCTGGAAGAGGAAGACCGTGACGAGCGCCGGGGTCAGCACGCGCAGGCCGATCGTGTGGAAGATCCGCAGTTCGCTGGCGCCGTCGAGCCGGGCGGCCTCGATCAGTGAGGTGTCCACCGTGGCCTGCGAATAGATCCTGCACAGGAACAACCCGAACGGCGAGACCAGGGAAGGCAGGAGGACGCTCCAGTAGGTGTTCGCCAGGCCGAGTTGGCTGAACAGCAGGAAGAGCGGCAGTGCCGTGGCGGTTCCGGGTACCAGCACGCCGCCCAGGATGGTTCCGAAGACCAGGTTCCGGCCGCGGAACTCGTACTTCGCCAGCGCGTAGCCGCCCGCCGCAGCGAAGTAGGTGGCGAGGAGGGCGCCGACGCCGGCGTACAGCACCGAATTCAGGAACCACCGGAGGAAGATGCCGTCGTCGACGCTGAGCACCTGCACAATGTTGTCCCACAACGAGAACGTGGGAGCGAACCAGAATCCGTTGGTGGAGAACAGGTCCTCCGTGGATTTTGTCGCAGCGACAACCACCCAGTAGACGGGGGTGAGGAAGTACAAGGCCACCACCACCAGCAGCCCGGTGACGATGATGGTGGACGAACGGCCCTTGCGGGCGGAACGGGCGGGCAGGGATTTGCTTGCGCCAGGGTCTGCTGATGTCGACGTCGGTGTCACGGTTGCAGTCATGATGACTTCCTGTTCGTGAATTTGAGGAAGGCGAAGGACAGGGTGAACGCGGCCAAGGCAATGAGCACTGCCTGTGCGGCCGCGACGTTGTAGTCGTTGTAGGCGAACGCCGTGGTGTACGCACTGAGGTTGGGGGTGTACTGGCTGTCGATGGCCGGTGCGACAGTCTTCAGGACCTCGGCTTCGGCGAACAGCTGCAGGGTGCCGATGATGGAAAAGACCGTTGTGAGGACAAGGGCGGGCTTGATCAGCGGCAACTGGATGCTGAGGGCGACGCGGAGTGTGGAGGCGCCGTCGACTTTCGCGGCTTCATACAGTTCGCCCGGGATGGCTTTCAGCTGGGCCACGATGATGAGCATGTTGTAGCCCGTGTAGCTCCAGGTGACAATGTTCGCGATGGACCACAGGACACTGTTTGCCCCGAGGAAATCGGGGGTCAGTCCCACGAGGGCGGCGATGTCGAACAGGGGACTAAGCCCCGGGACGTAGAGGAAGGACCACAGGATGGTCGCAATAACGCCCGGCACACCGTAGGGGAGGAAGTACGCCGCACGGAAGAAACTTGGCCATTTGGCCGATGCCGATTCGAGCATAAGCGCCAGCACCGTACAGAGGGCGATCATGACGGGGACCTGAACAATGCCGAACAGAAGCATCCGCCCGATCGAGGCGATGAAGCTGCCGTCGCCCAGCGCCTGCGCGTAGTTGCTGAACCCCGCGAATTCGCTTTTCACCCCGGTCTCCCCGAAAAGCCCGCTCCGGGTCACCTTGGTGAAGCTCGAGAGGACCGCGACGAAGATCGGGAGGACAAACGTGAGGATGAACAGCGCGAGGAACGGCGTGAGCAGCGTCCACGGCGCACGGGATGGGGCAGCTGTTCTGTTGCCGCGGACCTTCGTCCGGGCCGGAAGCTGCCTGGTTCGGTCGGGGCGGGACGTCGTCGTCATGCCGTTTCCTTTCGAATGCTGAGGCCCTTGTTCCTGAAGACGGCCATGATCTGTTGTTCTGCCGCGGCGATGGAATCGACCAGGCTTGTGCCTGACGCTTTCTTCCGGAAGCCGTCGCTGAGAATTTCGAATGATTGCTGGGTGACCGGCCACCATGTCCAGTCCGTGTTCTGCTGCTGCGTTGCCGGCACGAAGATCTCTTCGTTGTAGCGCTGGCCGCCGAAGAAGTCCGAGGGCCCCTGCCGGGGAGTGCCGATGAAGTCCGGTGTCGGCGACCACCCGATGCCGCTGTTGCTGATTTCGGCATCGATGCCCTCCTTCGACGAAGTCATCCACACCGCGAATTCGAGCGCTTCCTTGGGATGCTTGCTGTTGGCCAGCACGGCAGCGGTGGAGCCGCCCTGGTAGCTCGAGCCGAATCCCGAACCACCCCAGGTGGGCATCGGAGCCACCCGCCATTTGCCGTCGCCGCCGCTGACGCCTTTGATGAGGGCGTCTCCCCAGCTGGCGGTGACCACGGAGGCGATGGTTCCCTTGGCCGCGGCGGCGAACCAGCCGGGTGAGTAGGGGCGGAAGGCGGTCTGGACGAGATCCTCGTTGATGGCGTGATCGAAGAAGCGGGCGGCCTTCATCGTGGCGTCGTCGGTCATGTTGATGACCCAGCCGTCTTCCTCTGCGCGGAACCAGCTGGCGCCGGCCTGGGCAGCGAACGAAGAGAACACCGAAGCGTCGCTGAGCGGGAAACAGTCCAGGTAGACGTCCTTCGTGCGCAGCTCGCGGGCCAGTGCAGCCCATTCGTCCCAGGTTCCGGGGGTGGTGCCGCCAACCTGGTCAAGGACGGCCGGCTGGTAAAACATCGCCATCGGTCCCGAGTCCTGGGGGATGCCGTAGACACCGCCCGTGAAGCTGACCTGGCCCCACAGCGTCCCGTCGTACAGGTGGGCGTAGTCGTTGGCGCCGTACCGGGCCAGGTCAACGAGCCCGTTCACCAGCATGAATTCGGGGATGGACCGCATCTCGACCTGGCCGAGGTCCGGCCCACCGCCGGCGGCCAAGGCCGAATACAGCTTTTGATAGCCGCCCCTGTTACCGCCGGGAATCCACACTGTTTCCACCTGGACACCGGGATGCGAGGCGTTCCAGATATCGGCCACCTTCTGGGCATCCTTGAGCCAGGTCCAGTACGTCAGCGTGATCTTCTCGCCGCCCGCTGCCGGTGCGATGACCGGGGCGGAATTGACCGAGCGTGTGCCTGGAGTCGCGCAGCCGCCGAGCAGCCCCATGGCTGCAGTGCCGAGGCCGGCGCCCAAGAGTTGTCTTCGCGTGAATCGGGCCATTTGCCTTCACCTCGTTGTGTTGGGGTTAACGTGTCCGTGAATGTGATGCCAGGCACGTCTGGAATCGGATAGGAGATAGGCTAACACAAAACTCGAGTGGACACTCGAGTTTTGTTTTGTCGAACACTTCCGCCTGTACACTGGCTTGCCATGACCACAAAAGAGGTGAGCCGGCCATCCCGGCGGGGACCATATGCGAAGTCGACGGAACGCCGGCACGCGATCCTTGTTGCCGCGCACGCCGTGTTTGCGGCCCACGGATACCGCGGGGGCTCCCTGCAGGATGTTGCTGACCGCGTTGGAATGAGCCAGACGAGCCTCCTGCATTACTTCCCGTCGAAAAGGGAGCTCCTGCTTGCCGTGCTCAATTGGCGCGACTCGATTACCGGAGATGGCACCACGCCTCCCGATCCGGAAGAAACGCTCGTTGACGCCGTGATCCGCCAGGCGCGCTTCAACGAAGAGATCCCAGGCGTCATCGAGTTGTACACCGTGCTGTGCGCGGAATCCGTCACGGACAGCCATCCGGGGCGCGAATACTTCACCGAACGATTTGAACGGCTGCGGCGGAGCTACACCCGGCGGTTCATGCAGCTGGCCGAGGAAGGGCGGCTGCGCGACGGCGTGGAACCGGAAGCCGCCGCGGCATCGTTGATTGCCCTGTGGGACGGCATCCAGACACAGTGGCTGCTGGCGCCGGGCAGCGTCGACATGGCGGGGTGCCTGCGTGGCTACCTTGAGCTGGTCATCCTGCCTGACTAACCAAACGTACCCGCCCAACTAGCTCGCAGTTAACGTCGTGAAAAGCGCTTTTGACGACGTTAACTGCGAGCTACTTGGGCAGGGTTACCGGAACGCGCCGAGGCCCGTGATGTGCTGGCCCAGCACCAGCATATGGACCTCATCTGTGCCCTCGTAGGTGCGGACTGACTCCAGGTTGGCAGCGTGCCGGAGCGGCGAATAGTCCAGCGTGATGCCGTTGCCGCCGAGGATGGAGCGGGCGTCCCGGGCGATCTTGATGGCCTCGCGCACGTTGTTCAGCTTGCCCAGCGAGATCTGCTCGGGCCGCAGCTTCCTCTCGTCTTTGAGGCGCCCCAGGTAGAAGGCCAGCATGGTGCCCTTCTGGATCTCCAGCAGCATGTTCACGAGCTTTTCCTGCGTCAGTTGGTACCCGGCCAGCGGCTTGCCGAACTGCAGCCGGTCCTGGGAATAGGCCAGGGCGGCTTCGTAGGAATCGCGCGCGGCGCCCATGGCACCCCAGACGATCCCGTAGCGGGCCTCGTTCAGGCAGGTAAACGGCCCGCGCAGGCCCAGCGCGCCCGGAAGCATGGCCTCCGGACCCAGCCGGACGCCGTCGAACGTTATATCGCACTGGATGGAGGCGCGCATGGACAGTTTCCGGGCGATGGGCGTGGCGGTCACGCCCGGCGTTCCGGCCGGCACCAGGAAGCCGCGGACGCCGTCGTCGGTTTGGGCCCACACCACCATCACCCCGGCCACGGAGGCCAGCCCGATCCAGCGCTTGACGCCGTCCAGGACCCAGCCGGCGTTGTCCCCGGTACCGTCGCGGCGTGCAAAAGTGGTCATCGACGACGGGTCGGAGCCCGCGGTGGGTTCAGTCAGGGCGAAGCAGCCGATGACCTCGCCGGCGGCCATCCGGGGGAGCCACTCCTGTTTCTGGTCCTCCGAGCCCCATTTGTGGATGGCCGTCATGGCCAGGGACCCCTGGACAGAGACGAAGGTCCGGATCCCGGAATCGCCGGCCTCGAGTTCCATCGCGGCCAGGCCGTATTCGACGGCGGAGCGGCCGGGGCAGCCGTAGCCGTCCAGGTGCATCCCCAGGACGCCCAGCTCGCCGAGTTCGGGTGCCAGCTCCAGGGGAAAGACGGCGTCGTCATACCAGCGGGCGATGTTTGGTTTGATCCGCTGGTCGGTAAAGTCGCGGATCCGCTGCTGGAGGGCCCGCTCCTCAGCGCTCAGCAGCGCATTTAGGGCCAGGACGTCGGACGGGTCCCGTGTAACGGGCACTTCGGCGGTGACTTCAGCGTCGCTCATCTGAGTATCTTAGGCCGACGTCGGACTGGCGGCTGCCGCCGCCGGCTTCCCGGTGAAGTACTCCCGCGTTGACGGCAGGAACCGGCAGACAACGGCCAGGACGACGCCGAGGGCCAGGAGCACCACGCCGCTGACAAACGCCCCGCCGACGCCGAAGATCTGCGTGTCACCGTACGCCGGATCCCACATCTGGACGGCCGAGATGAAGAACGCCGCCGTGAGGATCAGTGCCCCGAGCAGCGGAAGGATGCCCCGGAACCAGAGGTTGCGGGCCGATCCCCGGAAAGTGCCGCGGAAATACCAGAAGCATGCGAAGCCAGTCAGCGCGTAGTAGAAGGCGATGAACAGGCTGATGGCGCTGATGGAATCGGAGAGCAGGTTTTCGCTGAGGAAACTCATGGCCACGTAATACACCACGGCCGCTGCGCCCATGACCTGGGTGGAGAACCCCGGGGTCTGGTTGCGCGGGTGGACCGCGCCGAACTTCGGCGGCAGTGCGCCGTGCACGCCCATGGACAGGGTGCCGCGGGCCGTGGGCAGGATGGTGGTCTGCGTGGAGGACAGGACCGAGGCCAGCACGGCCACCACAATCAGCCAGCCCCATGGACCCAGGACCACGTCTTTCATCGCCAGGAACACGTCGGACTGGTTCGCTTCGTTGCCCAGGCCAATGCCCTCGGTGCCAACCGTGGCGTACATCATCACCAGGAGGGCCACCGAGACGTAGATGGCCACCAGGACAAAGGCCGAAATGACGGCGCCGCGCCCCGGCGTGGTGGACGGGTTTTCGGTCTCCTCGTTCACGGCCAGGCAGGTATCCCAGCCCCAGTAGATGAACAGGGCAAGGAGCGAACCGTGCACCACGGCGCCCGGGTCCGCGAAGGCACCGGCCGGGTTGAACCACTCAAAATCGAATGCCTGGCCTTCGGGTGCCCCGCCCGTGATTCTCACAATGACGGCCAGGGCGAAAATGCCCAGCGCGACGTACTGCACGTAGGTCAGGACCCGCTGGACGTGCTCGCCAAGCCGGATGCCCCGGTAGTTCACCAAGGTCATGAAGACGATGAACAGCACACCGGTGGCCGTGACCACCACCTTGTTTTCGGCCAGTGAGCCGTCGCCAATCAGCAGCCACAGGTACTGGCCGGCCACCTGGGCCAGGTTGGCCAGGACCACAATGCCGGCCAGGGCAACACCCCAGCCGCCCAGCCAGCCGGCCCACGGGCCGAACGCCCGGCGGGACCAGGTGAACGTGGTGCCGCAGTCCGGCATGGCGCTGTTGAGCTCGCGGAAGGCGTAGGCGATGAACAGGACGGGGATGAACCCGAGGACCAGGATCAGCGGGGTGTAGTTTCCATTGACGGCCACGATCAGGCCCAGCGTGGCGGCCAGCGAATACACGGGCGCCGTGGACGCGAGCCCCAGCATGACCGAGTCGCCGAGGTCCAGGATCCCCGCACGGAGCCCCTTGTCGGGGACGGCACCGCCGGACGATCGGCCGGAACCGCCGCCCGCCGTCGTCGTCTCCGCACTCATAATGTCACCGGGCTCGGGAAGGTCAGAGGGCTCATAGTGCGATACCTGCTTTGCTGGAGTGGGCCTGCGCTGAAAGCGGCGCCGGGGCGTCGATGGTGTTGGGCACAAAACGGCAGAAGTAATCGGTGATGGGCCCGTCCGATTCCCGGATCCCGCAGCCCACCGACTCGCCGTCCACTACCCAGAGGCCAAGGACGGGGTGGTTGCCGTCGAAGTCGGGCAGCGCATGGAACTGCTGGTAGCACCAGCCCTCACGGCCGTACCCGCCGGGCTGCTCAAGGCTGATGCCCGGGGCATGGATCTTGATGTTGTCGCCCTCGCGGCCATGCAGCGGCTTGGCCACCCATTCCTTCAGGGGCCCGGGCTCGTTGAGGTAGGCGGGCACCAGGTTGGGGTGGTCCGGGTACAGGTGCCACAGCGCGGCCAGCAAGGCCTTGTTGGAGAGCAGCATTTTCCAGGCAGGTTCCACCCAGCGTGGATTGTGTGCGCGCTGCAGTAGCCGGTGCCCGAACGGCTCCTTCATCATCAGCTCCCAGGGGTACAGCTTGAACATGGTGCTGATCATGAAGTTGTCCAGGTCCACAAAGCGGTTCAGGTTGGGGTCCCAGCCGATGTCGGACATGTTGATGCCGATGGTGGTCCAGCCCGCCTGGCTGGCCACGTCCCGCATGTAGGCGGCCGTCATCCAGTCCTCGCCGGACTCCTCAGCCTCGGAATGGGCAATGTGGAGGGTGCTCATGCCGGTGCGGTACTGCATTTTCTTCCACTGCCGGATCAGGGCCTCGTGGATACCGTTCCACTGGTCCTTTTCCGGGAACACGTCCTGCAGCCAGAACCACTGCGCGACGGCGGCCTCGATCAGGCCGGTGGGGGTGTCGGCGTTGTACTCCAGCATCCTGGCGGGTCCGCCCTGGCCGTCGTAGATGAAGTCGAAGCGCCCGTAGATATCCATGTCCGCGGCCTGCAATGACTCAGCCGCGAGCTCCAGTGCCTGCGGGCCGATGCCGATGTTCCCCATGGCGCCGGTGGCCAGGAACTTGGCCGCCTCCAGGCACATCTTGTGCATGTCCTCGGCCGTGACCTCCAGCGTCTCCACCTCGTCCATGGTGAATTCGTAGTAGGCGGCCTCGTTCCAGTATTCAATCTTCTTACCGTCGGGCATGGTGGTGGTGGAGAAGACCAGGCCCTGCTCTTCGATCTTCTGCTTCCAGTCAGGCCTGGGCTCCGATAACAGCCGCTTCACGCCTAGCCCCCCGAGATCTTGCCGCCGCCACCGCTGGTCCCGCTCTTGGCGCTGGTGCCGAAGCCGCCCCGGCTGACAGTACCGCCTTGGGTGCTGTAGCCGGTGGAGGCCTTCGCGCCGCTGGGGACGGTTCGGGTGTAGTTAGGTGCCGTGGACCGGTTCTGGCCCACGGCCGGGACGAAGGCGCCGCGGGAGAAGAAGTACCAGGCGTAGATCCCGCCGGCCCTCCCTGCCGAACTATTGCAGTTGGTGTCCTCCACGCGCTCGCCGGTTTCGTCGTTGAAACAGACCTGGGCGTAGTCGGGTTCGGCCTGGTTGCTGGCCACGACAGCAGTGATGGTGCCGGCGAGCAGCGCGGTCACGCCCAAACCCACGACGACGGTTCGCCGCTGGGAGCGCTTCTTGCGCGCCGCCGCATCATGGGCCTGGCGCTCGCGGTCCCGGGCGAAGGGGTCCACGGGGGTGACCGGTTCGTTGAGGAGTTCCGGGCGCAGCTCCGGCTTGGGCACCTGCCACGGCGACGGTTTCGGCGCGCCCTTGGCTTGGTCCTTGTCCGGACCGCTGCCCTGGTCCTTGCCCTGGTCCTTTTCCGGGTCCATGACGTCCCCCCTCGGTAGTCCATGCTGAATGTGGGCGCACCTGTGCGCCGTAGCTCAATCCTGAAATCAGCCTAGCCGGTGCCCCGGTCAGTCGCGAGCGGAAACCGCGGGAGAAGTCCCCACCCGGCCGCACAAGCTCAATGCACCCGCGGGAACCTACACTGGAGCCATGGAAACCGCATCTGTGCTTGCCGTCTGCCGGGTACACCAGCTCCTGAGTGATGAGGGGAGCGTGGGCGTCACGGCCATCGACAAACGTGCCGTGGACGGTCCGGTCAAGGTCCACAAGCTCGGCCTCCACGGGGATATCCAGGCGAGCCGCATCCACCACGGCGGCCTGGACCAGGCGCTGTACGCCTATTCGCAGGACGATGCCGACTACTGGGTGGGTGAACTGCAGCGTGAGCTGCCGCCCGGAATTTTCGGGGAGAACCTGAGGGTGGCCGGCATCGGGACCACCACGGCGGTGATCGGCGAACGGTGGAAGATCGGCCTGGACGTCGAAGTCGAGGTCACGTCCCCCCGTGTTCCCTGTGCCGCCTTCCAGCGCCGCATGGATGAGGCCCAATGGGTCAAGCGTTTCACCGAAGCAGGCCGGGTGGGTACGTACCTTCGCGTCATCAGGACGGGGACCATCCAGGCGGGGGACCACATCCACAGGCTGTTCGTTCCCACCCACGGCGTGACCATCGGCAAGTGGTTCAGCGAGCCCGCAGTCGAGGATATGGAAGCTCTGCGTGATGCGGACGCGGACGGCGAAATCCGCCTGCAGCCGGAGTTCCACGAGGAATTCGAGAAGCTTCAGCGGCGCCTGGGCGTGTGACACCCGTCCGCAGGCCCCCGCACGCGGCGGGTACCACTGAGGCTGGCCCCCGAACCGGCGGCCGTGTGCGCAAGCTCACCGCCGCCGTCGTACGCTCAATTAGCCGCAAAGCGGATCTGTACCTTACACTTGAAACATCCCCCACTCCGGAAATCCCTTATTCCTGCCCAATTTTTGAGGCAGGACTGGCAAGTGTTGGGGCCCGCTATTGTGATGCGGGCATTTTCATAGGGAGAGCCGGCTAAAGAAAACGCTGTACAGACTGCTGGGATAGCAGCCAAGAGATGCAGCGGGAAGTCCTGCCACGGGATTGCGAAAGCGCCGGACTTCTAAGTGACCGGCCGGTCAATGTATGCCCGGCACCCACGGCACACGTACTGCGGCTCCGCTCACCTCGGGTTGTGCCGCCTGGCCCCCTATGGATGAGGAAATTTCCCTATGCCCGAAAATCAAAGCGACGCCACCGCCGAAGCAGTAACTGCCGAAACCGTCGCCGTCGAATTCACCGAAGCCGTTGCCCCCGCAGCAGAGCCCGCCGCCGCTGAAGCTGAAGCCCCCGCCGCTCCCGCTGAAGAAGCCCCCGCCAACGTCGAGGAAGCTCCGGTCGCCAAGACCGAAGAAGCTCCCGCCAAGGTTGAGGAAGACGAAGACGAAGGCGTGAAGTTCGCCGATCTCGGCATCGACGGCCGCGTCCTCGCCGCCCTGCAGGATGTCGGCTACGAAAAGCCTTCCCCCATCCAGGCAGCAACCATCCCGCTGCTGCTCGAAGGCCGCGACGTTGTGGGCCTCGCCCAGACCGGTACCGGTAAGACTGCAGCATTCGCAGTACCGGCCCTGTCCCGCCTGGCCGAGCTGCACGACCTCAACGGCCCGTCCCGCAAGACGCAGGCCCTGGTCCTGGCTCCGACCCGCGAGCTCGCGCTCCAGGTTGCCGAGGCCTTCACCTCGTACGCCAAGCACATCGATGACTTCACCGTCCTCCCCGTCTACGGCGGCTCCGCCTACGGCCCCCAGCTCGCCGGCCTGCGCCGCGGTGCCCAGGTTGTCGTGGGTACTCCCGGCCGTGTGATCGACCACATCTCCAAGGGTTCCCTGGACCTGTCCGAGCTCCAGTACCTCGTGCTGGACGAGGCTGATGAAATGCTGCGCATGGGCTTCGCCGAAGACGTGGAGCAGATCTTCCAGCAGACCCCGTCGGACCGCCAGGTTGCACTGTTCTCGGCCACCATGCCGGGCCAGATCCGCCGCATGTCCAAGCAGTACCTGAACAACCCGGCCGAGATCTCGGTCAAGTCCAAGACCACCACCGGCGCCAACACCCGCCAGCGGTACCTGCAGGTCATGGGCCCGCACAAGCTTGACGCCCTGACCCGCATCCTCGAGGTTGAAGAGTTCGACGGCGTTATCGCCTTCGTGCGCACCAAGATGGCTACCGAGGACCTGGCTGACAAGCTGAAGTCCCGCGGCTTCCAGGCTGCCGCCATCAACGGCGACATCCCGCAGCAGCAGCGCGAACGCACTGTTGATGCGCTGAAGGAAGGCCGCATCGACATCCTGGTGGCCACCGACGTCGCCGCCCGTGGCCTTGACGTTGAGCGCATCAGCCACGTGGTCAACTACGACATCCCGCACGACACCGAGTCCTACGTCCACCGCATCGGCCGCACCGGCCGTGCAGGCCGTTCCGGTGACGCCATCCTGTTCATGACGCCGCGCGAGAAGTACCTGCTGCGTTCCATCGAGAAGGCCACCCGCCAGCCGGTGGAGCAGATGCACCTGCCCACGGCCGAGACCGTGAACACGCTGCGCCTGGGCAAGTTCGCCGAGCGCATCACCGAGACCCTCGAGTCCGAGGATGTTGCAGCGTTCCGCGACCTCATCTCCTCCTACGAGGAGGAGCACAACGTCCCGGCGTCGGAGATCGCTGCCGCACTGGCCGTTATGGCGCAGGGCGGGCAGCCGCTGCTGGTCAAGGAACTGCCTGCAGCTCCTGAGTTCCAGAAGCGCGAACGCGCCAAGGACGGCTTCGGCTCACGGGGCCCCACCCGGACGCTCACCGAGGGCAACGCCACCTACCGGATCGCCGTCGGACGCCGCCAGCGCGTTATGCCTGGCTCCATCGTGGGCGCCATTGCCAACGAAGGCGGCATCTCCTCGGCCCAGATCGGCGGCATCGACATCCGTGCGGACCACTCCCTCGTGGAGCTCCCCGCGGACCTCAGCTCCGACCAGCTGAAGGCCCTGTCCCGCACCCGGATCGGCGGCGAGCTGATCCACCTCGAGCTCGACAACGGCCGCAAGCCCTCCGGCGACCGTGGCAGCTACCAGGGTGACCGTGGCGGCGACCGCGGCGGCTACCAGGGCAACCGTGGCGGCGACCGCGGCGGTTACTCCGGTGGCGGAGACCGTGGAGGCAACTTCAAGGGCAACGGCGGGTTCAAGAAGGAATTCCGCAAGACCGACGGCGAGCGTAGCTCCGCTGACCGCGGCGGCCGCTCCTTCAGCGACCGCAACGAGCGCGGCGTGGGCAGCGACACCCGCAAGCCGCGCACCGAAGGCGGCTTCAAACCCCGCAACAAGTGGTAACAACTGCTTCCTGAAGTGAACTGAGAACGGGCCGGCTTCCTGCCGGCCCGTTCTGCTTTAAGCTCACACCCCTTATGTTCGCTTCGTCACATCCCCGCCGGCAGCCGTCCCCGGGCCGTCTCAGTGGCTGGCCGGAGGCCCCGGGGAGCCCGGATTTCCGGCATTTTTGCCGGTTCCGGCGTCGTTTTGGCGCCGATTTGTTGGTGGCGAAATCATCCGGTAGAGTATTTACTCGTTGCCCCCCTAGCTCAGTGGTAGAGCGCGTTCTTGGTAAGAACGAGGTCACCGGATCGATTCCGGTGGGGGGCTCTGGATGAGGGCCTGTGTCAAGGCGGTTTTTGACCGGCTTGGCGCAGGTTTTTCTCATTCGTGGCGGTGTAGCTCAGTTGGTTAGAGCGCACGACTCATAATCGTGAGGTCGGGAGATCGAGCCTCCCCACCGCTACAGGCTAAGCCCCCGGAATCCCCCGAGATTCCGGGGGTTTTCTTGGCGTATGGGGATACATCACTTCATGCAGCATTCCTTTGCTTTCCCTGAAAATCCCGTTCCTTCTCCGGGAGGTGGCTACAAAATGGCTACTGAAGCTAGCGCCTGCTGCGCCCGCTGGATACCGCGTTGCCGTGCTAGAGGAGGACGTAAGGGCCTCACTGGGGGTTGAGCTAGAAGTGCCGCCTGTTGCTGCTAGGCCTCTCCTGGCCTTGCCTAACGTCACCAGACGTAGAGTTAGGTGTATGGGCGTCGGGCATTGGGGGACTTCATGCAGAAACGGGCATTGACACCGTTGCTTGTGGTGCTGCTGGCCGCTTGTGGGCAGTCTGTGCCAATCGACTACCCGCGCTCAGCATCCAAGGATGATCGTTGGGGCGTGGGTGTTAGCTTCCCCGTCTTTGAATCCATAGAAGACTGCGCGGCTGACCCGAGTGTAGAGAAGTCTCTTATGACTGCCGACATGCCTACTTCCCGCCTTGGTGTACGCCTGAATGCAGGGGCGTCAGAGACTGACGCCCTGCGAGTCGCCGACTGCTTGCGTGAAGCCATAAGTAGCGGCGACATCACGATCCTCGTCCCTCCGGCCTGAATCGTGCGGACAATCGAGTAGGAGGGCCGGGAAACCCGGCCCTCCTACTCGATTCTCCAGGCGAGCCAGCGTGTTTCCGTGGCGCTAGGCAGTGACAAGCCAGGCTTTTCGCCGTAGCTTTGCAGCACCTGGCGATGGGGATATCGGTGGACTTCTTCGAAACAATCATGGTTCCGTTCAAGTGGCTGGTGTCCGCCATCATGGTTTGGTTCCACGACGTCTTGAGCACCATCGGCATGCCTGCTGCGAACGGCTGGACGTGGACTTTGTCCATCATTGGGCTGGTGCTGATCATTCGTGCCGCCTTGATTCCAGTGTTCCTGAGACAGGTCAACGCCCAGCGCCGGATGCGGCTCCTGCAGCCGGACCTGAAGAAGCTGCAGGACAAGTACAAAGGCAAGACGGATCCGCTGTCCCGGCAGGCCATGGCACAGGAACAGATGGCCCTGTACAAGGAACACGGGACCAACCCTCTGTCCGCCTGCCTGCCGATGCTCATCCAGGTGCCGTTCTTCTTTGGGCTCTTCCAGGTACTCTCCGGAATCACAGGTGCAGCCAGGCAAGACCAGGGCATCGGAGCGATGAGTCCCGAGCAGGTGGTGCAGTTCGACGAGTCGAGCATTTTTGGCGCCCCGCTGTCAGCGTCGGTGCTGCACGGCGGGGGTGATCCGGCCGCGGTCGCAGTCCTGACTATCCTGATGATCCTGGCCATGACGGCCGCACAGTTCATGACGCAGAGACGGATCATGGCCAGGAGTATGCCTGAGGAATCCGCGGACAATCCGTTGATACGACAGCAGAAGATGATCCTGTATGTCCTGCCGCTCATCTTCGGCGTTGGCGGCGTCCTCTTCCCGATCGGCGTCCTGATCTACTGGACCACCACTAACCTCTGGACCTTGGCGCAACAGTTCTTCATTAAGTGAGGGGGCGCCTACCCAACAGGGCACGACGGCGGCACAATGGGCGGATGGGCCAGCTCATCTACTCAGGAATCGCGTCCCTGGACGGCTACATGGCAGACCGGGACGGCAACTTCAGCTGGAGCGAGCCGGACGAGGAAGTCCATACGTTCGTCAATGATCTCGAACGTGGTGTGGGCACCTACCTTTTCGGCCGCCGCATGTACCAGGTCATGTCTGCGTGGGAAACCTTCGATACCCCCGATCTGCCGGACTACATCCGGGACTTCGCGCGGATCTGGCAAGGGGCAGAGAAGGTTGTCTTCTCCACCACTCTCACCGCCGTATCCACGGCCAAGACCAGGATCGAGCGGACGTTCGACGCCGACGCCGTCCGGGACCTGAAGAACGCCACTGACGGGCACATCGGCATCGGCGGCCCCACGCTGGCCTCCGCCGCGCTGCAGGCGGGGCTGGTGGACGAATGCTGGCTCCTCCTCAATCCGGTGGCGGTCGGGGGAGGCTTGCGCTTCCTGCCGGACGGGCTGAGCCTGCGGCTGGAACTCCTCGACGAGCGCACCTTTGGAAACGGCGTGGTTTATCTCCGCTACCGCACGCGGGCATAGGGGGCAGAATGGGGGCATGACCAGCATCGTTATCATTGGCGGCCACGGCAAAGTGGCCCTCCACCTGTCCGCGCTTCTTACAACCGAAGGCCACAGCGTCACGTCCATCATCCGCAACCCGGACCAGGCCGCTGACGTCGCGGCTACCGGCGCTACGCCGTCGGTCGTGGACGTTGAAAATTCGACGACGGCGGCAATCGCCGATGCCCTCCGGGGACATGACGCCGTGGTCTGGTCCGCCGGGGCCGGGGGAGGGAACCCGGAACGCACCTATGCGGTGGACCGGGACGCGGCCATCCGGTCGATGGACGCGGCGGCGGAGGCCGGCGTCGGGCGTTATGTAATGGTCTCCTACCTGGGCGCGGGGCCGGACCACGGCGTCCCGGCGGAGAACAGTTTCTTTGCCTACGCGGACGCCAAAGCAGCGGCGGATGAATACCTGCGCGGCACCGCACTGGCCTGGACCATCCTGGGTCCCGGGACGCTGACGGACCAGCCGGGAACAGGGCTTATCGAAGTGGACCCCGGCCGGGACGGCAGCGGAACAACCTCCCGCAGCAACACGGCCAGTGTGGCAGCAGCCGTCCTTGACCTGCCCGAAACGGCGGGGAGGACCATCGAATTCCGCGACGGCACGCTGCCCATTGCCGCCGCCCTGGAGCCGCGGCCGTAGCCGAGGGGACCGGACCACGGCGCTGGGAATAACACAGCGCGAACGGACAGTTGAGGCCCCGGAACCGACGCGGATCCGGGGCCTCAAGTGTCCCTTCGCGCCGTTGGACGCCACAGCTTAAGCCGGTACCGCGAGCTCCAGGTCCAGGGTGTTCTTCTCCACATAGTCGAGGGCGCACCGTACGGCCCCGACCGTTACGATCGAATCGCCCAGGGGGGAGACCGCCACCCGCGGGGGAGTGACGGTGTAACCCTTCAGGCGTTCGGCGATCGGCCCAAGCAGCACGCCGGCAGACTTGGCCACGGCCCCGCCAATGACCACCAGTTCCGGGTTGATGATGGTGGACACAGCCCCGATGACCCTGGCCACCCTGTCGGCCAGCCGTTCGAGGATCGCCCGCGCCACGGCATCTCCGTTGGCAGCAGCCGCGAAGACCTGCTCCGCCTCGACGCCTTCGGCGGCAAACACCCGGAGGGATGTTTTGGCTTTGCCGGCAAGGGCGTCAGCCGCCCACGTCCTTGCCAGTGCGGCGATACCGTACGTATCTCCCACACCCTCCACCATATCGAGGAAGGCGAGCTCACCGGCGCCTCCGCCGCGGCCGTGCAGCAGGCGCCCGCCGTCGATCACGCCTGAACCGAGGCGCTCACTCGCGAGGATGACCACGACGTCGTCCACGCCGGCAGCGGCGCCCCGCCAGCGGTCGCCGAGTGCGGCCAGGTTTGCGTCGTTCTCGAGCAGTACCGTCCAGCCCCGCCGGTCCTGCAGCGCAGCCCTCAGGCCGACGTCGAACAGTCCCCAGAAGTGCTGTGTCACCAGCACCTCGCCGTTACGGTCCACTGGCGCTGCAATGCCTGCGCAGACGGCCAGGACGGAATCCGGCGAAGCACCCACGCTGTGTAGTGCCATCATGGCGGTGCGGTCAATCACGGCAATTCGTTCCTCGGCAGGGATGTCTGCTTCCGCGAAGGGTTGGCTGGACCTGCCCAGGGCCTTTCCGCGAAGGTCGGACACCACCACGGTGGCCTTGGAGACACCGACGTCCATGCCCAGCACATAGCCGGCGCGTTCGTTGAGCTCGAACCGCCGGGCCGGTCTGCCCTTCTGGTAGCCGCCAAATGCCCGCTGGTTCTCCAGCTCGCGGATCCAGCCCCGCTGCATGAGGTCCTCGCAAACCGCAATGGCCGTGGCCCGCGTGAGTCCGGTGGCCTCCATGACCTCGGTGACAGTCACCGCTTCTGAGGCGCGCATGAAGTCAAGGACGGCTCCGGCACTCACTCGACGTAGTAATTGGGGCGTTGCGACGGAAATTTCGGACATGGTGTTGACCCCCTGTGTTCTGCACCACATAATACTTGAGAAACTAAATTTAGATTCAAAATAAACAATACTCGCCAGGTGGGCCGGACGGCCGCCGACCACCGGCCTTCTCCAAGTCCTTCACTCAGCCTTTGCAAAGGAGCAACCGTGAACCGCATCCCGAAGCACTGCCCACTCCCGCCCAAACCGCGGCCCCGCCACTTCCGTACGTCAGTCTCTGCCCTGTGAAAGCCGCTGTTCCGGCAATGCTGCCCAGCAGGCGCTCCCTCTTCCGGGTAGCCGGTCTGGCCGGGGCGGCAGCCCTCATTCCTCTCTCTGGCTGTGCCGGCAATGCAAGCCGGCAGAACGGTGTCACCACTCTCCGCTTCATGCAGAACAAGCCCGAGGTGGTGGACTACTTCAACCAGGTGATCAAGGACTTCGAGGCGCTCAATCCTGATATCCGGGTGATCCAAGACTTCAACGAGGGCAACTTCGTCCCCGGCCTGGTCCGGAACGATCCGCCCGACGTCGTTACCCGAGGCTTCGCGAAGGCAACTGCCGACTTCGTGAAGAAGGGCATCTTCGCCGACCTCAGCGACCTCCCCGCAGCGTCCACCATCGATCCTGAGGTGCAGGAGCTCATCAGCTCCTGGGGCCAGTACAACGGCAACGAGGTCAGCGCCCTGCCGTTCTCCTTGGCTGCGGCCGGCGTCATCTACAACCGGGACATCTTCGACGCCAATGGCGTAGCCGTCCCCACCACCTGGGACGAATTCGTGGCAGCCTGTGCAACCTTCAAGGCGGCCGGCATCACGCCGATTTACGGAACGTTCAAAGACCCCTGGACCCTGGCGCAGGGCATGTTCGACTACGTCTCCGGCGGTTCACTGGACACGGCGGAATTTTTCACCAGGATCAATGCCGCCGATATCAGCGCGGGAGCCGCCGAATCCTTCACCACTACCTTCGGGCCTGCGCTGCCCCAGATGCTCCAGCTCGTTTCCTTTTCCCAGAATGGCGCCACCAGCAAGAACTACGCGGACGGAAATGCCGCCTTCGCCAAAGGACAGGCCGCCATGTACCTCCAAGGCCCCTGGGCGCTGTCCCAACTGGTGTCCGCCAACAAGGACATCAGGGTGGGTACATTCCCCCTGCCCGTAACGAACAACCCGGAGGAAACCAAGGCCCGGGTGAATGTGGACATGGCACTGTCCATCACCAGGAACACTCCCAACATGGCTGCGGCCCGGCGTTTCGTCGGTTACCTGCTGGAACCCTCAGTGGTGAACACGTACAACGAAAAGAACGCCGCCTTCTCGCCGCTCAAGGACGCTCCGCCGGTGACCAACCCGCAGATCAGCGGACTGGGCGAATCGGTCAAGAATGCCCGCTACTACCAGGGCGCCGGCACCTACTTCCCGCCGTCGGTGCCGCTGAACAACTACATCCAGTCTTTTGTGTACAGCAAAAACGGCGACCAGTTCCTCGCCGCTCTCGACGACGAATGGCGCCGAGTCGCCGAACGGACGGCGGTCTGATGCCCACCACGATTCCAGGAGTCCCCATGTCCGCAACCTCCCTGGCGGAGACAGCCCCGGCCCCGCGAACGGACCCGGCCCCCGCGCCCGCCGTCCGGTCCCAGCCCCGGATCGACCCCACCTACTACTGGATGGTGGTGCCGGTCCTGGCACTCTTCGCCTTTTTCATCACCCTGCCTGCGCTGGTAGGCGTCTATTTCAGCCTGACAAACTACGCCGGTTATGGAGACTGGAAGTTCATCGGCTTCGCCAACTATGTGAACATCTTCAAGGATCCGGCAATCCTGCAGTCCTACATCTTCACGTTTGTATTCGCGCTGACCACCACCGTGGTGGTCAATATCGTGGCCCTCGCGATCGCCCTGGGACTGAACGCGAAGATCAAATGGCGCACCGGTATCCGGACGGTGTTCTTCATCCCCATGGTGCTGTCCGCACTGGTGGTGTCCTTCGTGTTCAATTACCTGTTCTCGAACACGCTTCCGGTCCTGGCCGAGCGGTTCGGCGTCACTCCGTTGGCCACGAGCATCCTGGCCAACGAAAGCCTCGCGTGGCTGGCCATTGTGCTGGTCACCGTGTGGCAGGCTGCGCCCGGCGCAACCATCATTTACCTCGCGGGCCTCCAGAGCGTGCCGGCCGAAGTCTATGAAGCCGCTGACCTGGACGGCGCAGGCAGTTTCCGGCAGTTCCTCAGCCTCACCCTGCCCCTCATCCTCGGTTATCTCGTCATCAATGTGATCCTCGGCTTCAAGGGATTCCTGGGGACCTACGAGATCATCGTGGGCCTCACCGGCGGCGGGCCGGGCATGGCAACCCAGTCAGTGGCAATGCGCATCTTCTCCGGCTTCACCGGCGGGGACTACTCCTACCAAATGGCGAACGCGGTCATCTACTTCCTGATCACCTTGCTGATCTCCGTCATCCAACTGCGCCTCATCCAGCGCCGGGGGGTATCCCTGTAATGACCTCATCACTACTTCCACAGCGCAGAATCCGCGTCACCGCAAAACGCCTGTCCGGCCGCGAGGGCTTCAAGATCAACTGGTGGCTCACCGCCCTCATGCTGGTGGCATCCCTGACAGTCCTGCTGCCGCTGTACTTCACCGTGGCCATGGCACTGAAGTCCCCGGACCAGATCGGCACCGGGACCGGCCTGGCCTGGCCCAACCCGATGAACTGGGAGAACTTCGCCGCGGCGTACGTCGCTACCAACTTCCCGCGTGCCTTTATGTCCACGGCCTTCGTCACCGTCTTCAGCGTCCTGGGCTCGCTTGCCTGCAGCTCGCTGGTGGCCTACGCCATCGCACGGAACTGGAACCACCGGTTCTTCCGCGGTTCCTTTGTGTACCTCCTGTCCGCCATGTTTATCCCGTTTCCGGTGATCATCCTTCCCCTGATCAAGCAGACAGCACTCCTTGGCCTGGACAACCCGGCCGGCGTCGTTTTCCTGCATGTGCTGGGCGGAATCTCGTTCAACGCGCTGCTGTACATCGCCTTCGTCCGCTCCATTCCGGTGGAACTGGAGGAATCGGCACGGATGGACGGCGCCACCACGTGGCAGGTGTTCCGCAAGATCATCTTCCCGCTGCTGGCCCCCATGAACGCCACCGTCGGCATCTTCGCCTTCCTGGGTTCGTGGAACGACTTCCTGCTGCCGCAGATGATGATCGCCGACCCGGCACTGCAGACCCTCCCCGTGGTCCAAATGCTGTTCCAGGGCGAGTTCAACACCAACTACAGCCTCGCGTTCGCGTCGTACCTGATGGCCATGGCACCCACCTTGGTGGTTTACATCCTGGCCCAACGTTGGGTACTGTCCGGAGTCATGCGCGGGGCCGTTAAATAGCCAGACTTATCCACCCAGCAAGAACAACCCAAACAAGAGAAAAGGATCATCCTTTGTCCACCACTGCCACGCTGGCAACCCTGTCCGATTCCGACCGTCTGGCCGATCCCAACTGGTGGCGCCAGGCCGCGGTCTACCAGATCTATCCGCGCAGCTTCGCCGATTCAAACGGTGACGGCATGGGTGACATCAAGGGCATCACGGCCAAGGTCCCGTACCTGAAGGAACTGGGGATCGACGCCGTATGGCTCAGCCCGTTCTACCCGTCGGCACTGGCCGACGGCGGCTACGATGTGGACGACTACCGCGACGTGGACCCCAAGCTGGGCACGCTGGCGGACTTCGACGAGATGGCCAAGGCGCTGCACGCCGCCGGCATCAAGCTGATCGCCGACATCGTCCCCAACCACTCCTCGAACCGGCACGAATGGTTCAAGGAAGCGCTCGCCTCGCCGAAGGGCTCCGCGGCGCGTGAGCGCTACATCTTCCGTGACGGCAAGGGCCCCAACGGCGAATTCCCGCCGTCGGACTGGGACTCCGTCTTCGGCGGACCGGCCTGGGAACGCATCACCGAGCCGGACGGCACCCCCGGCCAGTGGTACATGCACATCTTCGCCAAGGAGCAGCCGGACCTGAACTGGTCCAGCCGCGAGGTCCGCGACGACTTCCTCAAGACCCTGCGTTTCTGGTCCGACCGCGGCGTGGACGGCTTCCGTGTGGACGTGGCCCATGCCCTCACCAAGGACCTCACCGAGCCGCTGCTCTCCAAGCTGGAGCTGACCGAGGCCAACTCAGGGACGGACGGGTTCGACGACGGTTCGCACCCCTTCTGGGACCGGGACGACGTCCACGACATCTACCTCGAATGGCGCGAAGTCTTCAACGAATACAACCCGCCCCGCACCGCCGTCGCCGAAGCATGGGTGCACGCCACCCGCCGCGCCCGCTACGCCAGCCCTGAAGGCCTGGGCCAGGCCTTCAACTTCGACCTGCTGCAGGCCGACTTCGATGCCGAGGATTTCCGCGAAATCATCACCCGTAACCTCGCCGAGGCTGCCGCGACCGGCGCGTCCTCCACCTGGGTTTTCTCCAACCACGACGTCGTCCGGCATGCCACGCGCTACGGCCTGCCCAAGGCGTCTAAGGGAGCCGCCGGCAAGAAGCATGCCAAGGGCCAGGACGGCAAGGGCTGGCTGCTGGCTGGCGGCCCCAAGGAGGAACTCGACGTAGCCCTCGGCGAGTGCCGTGCACGCGCCGCCACCCTGCTCATGCTCGCTGTGCCCGGATCGGCCTACCTTTACCAGGGCGAGGAACTGGGCCTGCAGGAAGTGGCGGAGATTCCGGACTCCGAGCGCCAGGATCCCGCGTTCTTCCGGAACAGGGGCGTTGAAGTGGGCCGTGACGGCTGCCGCGTGCCCCTGCCCTGGAAGGTTGAAGGGACCTCCTTCGGCTTTGGCGACGGCGGCGCGCACCTGCCGCAGCCGGACTGGTTCGGCAAGTACGCGGTGGAGGCAGCGGACGGCACCGAAGGTTCCACACTTGAGCTGTATCGCGCGGCCCTGAAGCTGCGCCGCGAGCTGCAGGCCGCGGAGGAACTGGAATGGGTGGAGACCGGCAACCCGGAGGTCCTGCACTTCCGCCGCCCCGGTGGCTGGCAGTCCGTCACCAACTTCGGGGACACCGCCGTCGAACTTCCGGCAGGAACGGTCCTGGTCAGCAGCGCCCCGCTGATGGACGGCAAACTGGGCGCCAACAGCACCGTCTGGCTGCGCTGATGCAGGAACTCATCTACGGCTGCATGGGTCTGGGCGGCAGCTGGTCCGACGAACCGCACGACGTGCAACATGTGGACGAGGCCGCTGCCGCCGTCGAGGCCGCGCTGGGCGCAGGCATCACGCTGTTCGACCACGCCGACATCTACCGTGGCGGCAAGTCCGAGGCGGTGTTCGGCGAAGTCCTTACGTCTTCGCCGGGTCTGCGGGATCGGATCAGGCTGCAGACCAAATGCGGGATCCGGCTCCGCGAACGTGGGCTGGCCACGCACTATGACCTCAGCCGGGAAGCCATCTTCGAGCGCGTGGACGGGAGCCTGAAGAGGCTGCAGACGGACTACGTGGACGTCCTCCTGCTGCACCGCCCGGATCCCCTGACGGACTTGGCGGAGGTGGCGGCCGCCGTCGGGCAGCTGCTGTCCGACGGCAAGGTGCGGCAGATCGGTGTTTCCAACATGTCCGGCGCCCAGATCGAGGCGCTGCAGGACCGCCTGGAGGTGCCGGTGGTGGCCAACCAGCTGGAGATGAGCCTGCTGAAGAGGGCGTGGCTGGAGAGTCAGGTCCTGGTGAACCATCCCGAGTCGCTGGACTACAGCTTCCCGCAGGGGACCCTGGAGTACTGCAGCAGCAACGGCGTCACGGTACAGGCCTACGGTGCGCTGGCGCAGGGGCTGTACACCGGTGCGGCTCCGGAAAGCCCGACGGCGGCGGAGACGGCCGCGGCCGCCATGGTTTCGGAGCTCGCCGGTCAGTACGGCACCACAGGGGAGGCTGTCCTCCTGGGGTGGCTGATGAAGCATCCGGCCGGCATTGCGCCCGTGATCGGCACCGTGAATCCGGCAAGGATCGCCGCGTGCGCTGATGCTTCGCGGGTGGCGGAGGCGATGACCCGGGCTGACTGGTACGGGTTGTGGATCGCAGCCAGGGGCAGCAACCTCCCCTGAGGGCGGTCAGAGGGTTGCCAGAAGCCCGGCTACGTCGTCAAGTGCACCCGGAACCAGGGAGTAATAGGCCCAGGTTCCGCGCTTTTCGCGGTGCAGCAGACCGGCGTCCACCAGGATTTTCAGGTGGTGGGAGACCGTGGGCTGGCCCAGGTCCAGCGGGTCGGTCAGGTCGCAGACGCAGGATTCGCCGGAGGACTCGGCCTTGACAATGGACAGCAGCCGCAGCCGGTTGGGGTCGGCCAGGGCTTTGAACACCAGGGCCTTCTGCCTGGCCTCTTCGGCGCCAAGGGCAGGCGCCGATGCCGGGGCGCAGCAGGCGTCGTCCGTGATCGGATCGAGAACGGGCAGCGTTTTCATGTACCCATTATGCCCGAATATTGACCGCCATCAATGTATGGGGCTTTGCGTTCGACGACGGCCCGGTAGCACTGCAACAGCCGGGCCGTCGTGGGGCTAGGAGCTGATCGTTTCTGAGGAGTGCGCAAGGACTGCGTCGTCCGCGCTGCGGGCGGCGGAGGGGAACAGGACGGCGAGGAGCCCGAGGCCTACTGCCGCCCCGATCAGCTGGGCCGCGACGAAGCCGGGGACGGAAGCCGGCGCGATCCCGGCGAAGGTGTCGCTGAAGATGCGGCCGACCGTCACGGCGGGGTTGGCGAACGACGTCGAGGATGTGAACCAGTAGGCGGCGCCGATGTAGGCACCCACGGCGGGGGCTGCGAGGACGCCCCGTTTGGTCGCGGCCAGTCCGAAGATCAGCAGGACGAGGCCTGCGGTGGCGACGACCTCGCCCAGGAGGTGCCCTGTGGTGGCGCGGTCCGTGACCGAGATTGAGGTGCCCACCTCAAACATGGCGTTCGCCACGACGCTGCCGGCAATTGCACCCACTGTCTGCGCAACGATGTACGCGCCAAGTTCCGGCAGGGCCAATCCGGCGCCGCTGCGCCGGCCTAGGATCCAGTCCACGAGCGAGACCACGGGATTGAAGTGCGCACCGCTTACGGGACCGAACACGAAGATCAGCACCGTCAGGCCCAGCACTGTGGCGGTGCTGTTCTGGAGCAGCTGCAGGCCGACGTCGTTGGGGGAGAGCTGCTGGGCCGCGATCCCCGAGCCGACGACGATCATCACGAGCACACTGGTGCCGAGCAGTTCGGCGACGGCGCGGCGCCACAACGGCGGTTGTTGAGAAGTCATGCCAACAGCTTGACCCAAGATATTTACTCAGTCAAAATTGAATCAATGAATACTGACCCAGTTGAAGTCTTTCGGGCGCGGGTCGCCAAGCACGCGGCCCTCGCGGATCCTGCGCGGCTACGCATCGTGGACCTGCTGACCGTGGGAGACCTTTCCCCATCGGAGCTGCAGGCCGAGCTCGGGATGCCGTCGAACCTGCTGTCACACCACCTGCGGGCACTGGAAGGCGCGGGCCTGGCGACCCGCCACCGTTCGGAGGCGGACAAGCGCCGCAGCTACATCCGGCTCGCCGCAGGGGCGCTGGAGGGGTTGGCGCCCGGCCGCGAACACGCCGCGGGTCGCGTGCTTTTTGTCTGCACCCGCAACAGCGCCCGGTCCCAGCTGGCCGTAGCACTCTGGAGCCAGGTCAGCGAAATCCCCTCGACCTCCGCGGGTACGCACCCCGCGGACCGCATCGCCGCAGGTGCCATTGATGTCGCCCGCCGTCACGGCGTCACTCTTGCGGACCTTCCCCCGCGCCGGCTTGTTGAGGTGGCGCGCGATGATGACTTTGTCGTCACCGTGTGCGATAACGCTCACGAGGAAATCCCCAACCTGGGCGGGATCCACTGGTCCGTTCCGGACCCGCTCCGGCTGAACACCGAGGACGCCTTCGAAGGCGCCTTCGCTGACATCACCCGCCGCATCGGCGACCTCGCGCCCCGCCTGCACGCAGCCTAGCGCTGCAGGATATTGACAAGTATCAATATATAAGTCGATACTCAATGTATCGATGATCATCAATGTTCCGATTCCAGGAGAAACCACGTGAGCACCGAAACCGCCAAGAAGCCGTCCGTCCTGTTCGTCTGCGTCCACAACGCCGGGCGTTCGCAGATGGCCGCGGCCTTCCTCACCACGCTTTCCAAGGGTGGCATTGAGGTCCGCTCCGCCGGATCGCAGCCTGCGGACAAGGTCAACCCGGCCGCAGTTGAGGCGATGGCCGAGCTCGGAATCGACATGTCTGCCGAGATCCCCAAGGTCCTCACCACGGAGGCCGTCAAGGAGTCCGACGTCGTGATCACCATGGGCTGCGGCGACGAGTGCCCGTACTTCCCCGGGAAGCGCTACGAGGACTGGGTCCTGGAGGATCCCGCCGGGCAGGGCGTGGATGCCGTCCGCCCGATCCGCGACGAGATCAAGACCCGCATCGAGGGGCTCATCGACTCCCTGATCCCGGCCGCCAAGTAACCACACCCCGCGGTTAGGGAGAGGAGGTGAGCTGGATGGACACCGATTGCTGCACCGATACGGGCTGCTGCGACGAGGACGACCTGGACTGCTGCTGAAGCCCTCTCGCCCTGCCCAACTAGGTAGCGCTAACAGTCGTTTCGGGGCCTCAGAACGACAGTTAGCGCTACCTAGTTGGGCCCGCACCGCCACAATTACGGAATGAACCGCACAACAGAAAGAAGACACCACCTCATGACCGAAAGCACCAAGGCTCCCCGCGTCCTGTTCGTGTGCAGCAAGAATGGCGGCAAGTCCCAACTCGCGGCCGGTCTCATGCGGGATCTCGCCGGGGACCACGTCACCGTTTACTCGGCTGGCACCAAGCCGGGCAGCTGCCTGAACGACCAGGCCGTGGAATCCCTGAGCGAACTCGGCATCGACATCACGGGGGAACACCCTAAGCCCGTCACTGACGAGGTGCTTGACGCCGTCGACGTCGTGATCGTGCTGGGCACCGAAGCCAAGCTCGAACCCCGCGAAGGCACACGCTTCGAAACCTGGGAAACCGACGAACCGTCCACCCGGGGCATTGAAGGCATGGAACGCATGCGCCTCGTCCGCGACGACATCAACACCCGCGTCCGGAAGCTCTATGCGGAACTCACCGGGAACTGAGCCTGGGGAACGGGAGTATCTGTCTTGTTCGGCACGTCCGGTGCCATGGCTTAGCGCTGGCGGTGCCCGGGCAGATACGGTAGTAGCATGACGTCACCCACCGCCACCGAGACCCTACGCCCCAAGCGCAACATCCCAGCAGAAATCGCCCGTTCGTGGCTTCTGGTCAACGCCATGAAAACCGAACTGTTTGACCAGTCGGCTGTTTCGCGCGCCGACTCGATCATCCTGGACATCGAGGACGCCGTGGACCCGTCGCAAAAGGACGAGGCGCGCGGACACGTGATTGACTGGCTCAGCGGCGGAGGCCAGGCCTGGGTCCGCATCAACGATGCCACCAGCCCGTTCTGGGCCGATGACCTTGCCGGGCTGCGCGGTACCCCGGGCCTGCTTGGCGTGATGCTCGCCAAGACCGAATCAGCTGACCAGGTGACCGAAAGCTTCCACCGGATGGACGGCAAGACGCCCGTCATCGCGCTCGTGGAATCGGCGCTCGGCATCGAGGAAGCCAACCACATCGCCAGGGCCCAGGGCGCCTTCCGCCTGGCCTTCGGCTCCGGCGACTTCCGCCGCGACACCGGCATGGCGGCCACCCCTGAGGCCATGGCCTACCCGCGCGCAAAACTGGTGGTTGCCAGCCGCGTCGGCAACCTGCCGGGCCCCATCGACGGCCCCACCGTGGGGACCAACCACCCCATCCTGCGGGAGCAGACCGGCATCACCGTGATGATGGGCATGACCGGCAAGCTGTGCCTGGCCATCGATCAGACGAACGTCATCAACGAGGTCATCAGCCCCACGCCGTCGGACGTCGCCTGGGCCACGGACTTCATGAACGACTTCGAGGCCAACGGCCGCGTCATCCGTGACGGCTCGGACCTGCCCCGCCTGGGCCGCGCCGAGAAGATCATGAAGCTCGCGGTAGCGTTCGGCGTGCAGCCGGCGCTATAGCGGCGCCAGTTACCCAAAGCACAGGAGACCCCGTGACCGATACCCGTTATCTGGTTCACGGGGTCTTTTGGGACGGCGCCCCTGCACAGACGGTAGGGCACGACGGCGGCAGCCCGGTTCTGCGCCTCCAGTCACCGTCCGGGGATCTCCGCGAGGTCAGCCTCGAGGCCGGCGCCAGGCTCGGTTTCGCGGTGGCCGATCACGGCGGGGCCGTTGCCGGCGGCTGCGGTGGACGGCATCAATGAGCGGCACGCGGCCGCGGTCCGCCGGCTGCTGGGGCGGGCCGCCGTCGACGGTTTCAGCACAGACGGTTTCAGCGTTGTGGACGAATTGTGGGTGCGGCCGGCGCAGGCGGCAGGGCTCTGTGCCCCCACGGCACGCCACGCCTATCCGCATCCGTTGGAGCAGGGAAAGCACGGCTTCGGCATCACCGCGCCGAGCGGGACCATCGTCCTGGGGGACTTCGCCTCGGAGGTGCCGGCCGTGCAGGAATCGCTGTTCTGAACGTGCTCGGTAGACTGTCACGGTGCTCAAAGAATTCTGGGAGTCAGCGCCCACCTCGTACAAAGTCCTGGTCTTCGGCGCCATGGGCCTCATCGCCGTCGGGATCATCCTGAACCTGGTGGGCAACAACACGAACAACCGTGACCTCGCCATGGCGTCCCTTGCGGTCATCGGCCTGGGCCTGGTCCTGCACATCGCCGGGATTGTGGTGCGCGGCCAGACCATCCGGAAGAACCTCCGCAAGTAGCCGGAATTCCGGGTGTCCCGGGCCAGAACGATAGGCTTGAGGCCATGACTATCAATCCGGACCTGCAGGGCCGCAGCTACCCTGCCGCAGAGGTTTACGACGTCGGCCGCGAGAAGATCCGCGAGTTCGCCCGCGCGGTCAAGGCCACGCACCCAGCCCACTTCGACGTCGAGGCCGCCGAGGCCCTGGGGCACACCGACCTGGTGGCCCCACCCACGTTCGCCATCATCATCGCCCAGCGCGCCGATGCCCAGCTGATCGAGGATCCGGATGCCGGCATCGACTTCTCCCGCGTGGTCCACGCCGACCAGCGCTTCATCCACCACCGCCCCATCTTTGCCGGCGACCGCCTGGTTGCCGAACTGCACGTTGACGGTGTCCGTGCCATGGGCGGCGGGGCCATGATCACCACCCGCCAGGAAATTTTCGCCCTGACCGACGCCAACGGGTCGCGTGAGGCAGTCGCCACCGCCACGTCATCCATCCTCGTCCGCGGAGAGGGACAGTAACCATGAGCCCCAGCTTCCACGAACTCAGCGCCGGGCAGGACATCGGCAGCCGCACCATCGAGGTCACCCGCACGGACCTGGTCAAGTACGCCGGCGCGTCCGGCGACTTCAACCCCATCCACTGGAACGAAGCCTTCGCCACCGGCGTGGAACTGCCCGGCGTGATCGCCCACGGCATGTTCACCATGGGTGCCGCCGTGCAGCTGGTGACCGACTGGGCAGGCGACCCCGCCGCGGTCGTCGACTTCCAGACGCGCTTCACCAAGCCGGTCCTGGTCACGGACACCACCGGAACCACGGACCCCGGGGCCACCATCGAGGTCAGCGGCGCCATTGGAAAGCTCGACGCCGAGGCGGGCACCGCCCGCGTTGACCTCACCGTGGTTGCCGCTGGCCAGAAAGTGCTGATGAAGGCCCAGGCCGTCGTCAGGCTTTCCTGAGCCTAAGTTAGGGTGGATAGGTGACTTCCACCCTGCTCTCTGCCCTGACCACGGCCGCCGTCGGAGGCCCCGCCGGCAAGTATGTTGAGGCCCGAACCGAGGCGGAGATCATCGACGCCGTCCGCACGGCTGACGCCGCGGGGGAGCAGGTCCTCATCATCGGCGGGGGCTCCAACCTCCTGATTTCCGACGACGGGTTCCCCGGCACCGTGATCAGGATCGCCTCGGAAGGGTTCACCGTCAACGCCGAGGACTCCTGCGGCGGTGTGGCGGTGGTGGTCCAGGCCGGCCACAACTGGGATGCATTGGTGGAGCATGCCGTGCTGCATGCCTGGTCCGGCATTGAAGCACTCTCCGGGATCCCGGGCGCCACGGGTGCCACGCCTGTGCAGAACGTCGGGGCCTATGGCTCTGATGTCTCCCAGACCATCGCGGCGGTACGCACTTGGGACCGGACCCGGAACGCGGTCCAGACCTTCACGAACTCCGAGCTGAAGTTCGGCTACCGCGATTCCATGCTGAAACAGACCACCGTCGAGGGCTCGCCACGCTACATCGTGCTGACCGTCGAATTCCAGCTGCCGCTGGGCCGGATGAGCGCGCCTATCCGCTATGCCGAACTGGCCCGGTCCCTGGGTGTCGAGGCGGGCAAGCGCGCGTACTCCAACGACGTGCGCCGGGAGGTCCTGCGGTTGCGGGCTTCGAAAGGCATGGTCCTGGACCCGGCCGACCGGGACACTTATTCCACCGGGTCCTTCTTCACCAACCCCGTTGTTCCCGTGGACGTGGCGGCTACGCTGCCGGATACCGCGCCGCAATACCCCGCCGGTGCGGACGGGCTGGTGAAGTTGTCCGCCGCGTGGCTGATCGACCAGGCGGGGTTCGGCAAGGGTTATGGCCTGGAGGAGGGCAGCGCCTCCGGCGGGCGGGCGTCACTGTCCACGAAACATACGCTGGCCATCACCAACCGCGGCTCTGCCAGCGCCAAGGACATGCTGGCCATCGCGCGCGAGGTGCGCGCCGGCGTCGTCGAACGTTTTGGCATTGAACTGCACCCGGAACCGTTGCTGATCGGCCTGACGCTCTAGGGTCAGCTGGCCTGCGCGGCCGGTGCCACGCGCCCGTCAACGGCTCCTATCAGCCGGAGGTTCGTGGCCATGCCGAGCAGGGCGGCGGCCCAACCGGTCAGCGCCAAATATGGACCCATAAACAGCCAGACCATCAGTCCCGGAACGGCCGGGTTGGTCGCGGCTGCGAGGATGCAAACCAGCAAGCCGATCACGGCCGTGGCATGGGCGAGGATCCAGAGCAGCCGGCCGCTGACGGGGTAGAGCTTCCAGTCGCGGACGATGTGGACCTTGCCGCGGCCCACCCGGATACCGGGAAACAGCACGGCGTACCCGCCGCCGAGTGACAGGAACAGGGAAGGCAAAAGGAGTTCCAGGGGTGCCCCGCCGCCTCCCGCGGGCTGGAAACCAAAGGCCGGGGCCAGCCCGATGGCCACGCCGGCCAGGACCGAAACAGTCCCGCCCACCAGGCATATCTGTGTTTCGCGCGCGAACAATTGCCACAAACTCCCCAAAGTCATGCTTACAGCCTAACGGGCCAGGTTCTACGATGAGGACATGGCAGCGAACCGCGTAAACCGCAAAGTGCTGGGCAGGCTCCGTCTGGCCTCTCAAGGATTGGTTGGCCCCGGACTCGGCTCGGTTGAAGATGCGGTCCGCTGGATGACGGCCACCCAGGCCCAGGACCTGCAGGCAGCGCTCTGGGCCGTCGGCAGCCGCGTTCCGGGCGCAGGGCTGGCTGACGTGCGCGCCGCCCTGCACAGCGGCAGGGTGGTCCGGTCCTGGCCGATGCGCGGCACGCTGCACTTCGTGGCTCCGGCGGATCTGCGCTGGATGCTGGACCTCACCACGGAGCGACTCAGCCGCGTCGTTGCCGGCCGGCATCGGGAACTGGATATCACGTGGGCGGACATCGAGAAGTGCCGCGACGTGGCCCTGGATCGGATTGCGGCCGGTGGTCCGGTGAGCCGGACCGAAGTCTTTGAGGTGTTTGAGGCGGCCGGGCAGCCCACCACCGGCCAGCGGGGGATCCACATCCTGGGGACGCTGTGCCGGCACGCCTGGTTGGTTCAAGGGCCATTGGCCGGCAACCAGCAGCTGCTGGTGGCGTTCGATGACTGGATTCCGGTGTCGCGCGGGCTTGAGGGCCAGGAAGCGATCGCCGAGTTCATGTTGCGCTACTTCCGCAGTCACGGCCCAGCCACCGTCCGCGACTTCGCCTGGTGGACGCAGATTCCCCTCACGGACGTGCGGGCGGCGTTTGAGCTGGTCAGCGGGCAACTGGTGGAGCTGGAATTCGGGGGTGTCCACTATTGGATGTCACCGGAGACTGCGTCAATGCTCGACGACGGCGTGCCCGGCCCGCGGTCCGTCCTCCTGCTGCCGGGCTTCGACGAGTTTGTGCTGGGCTACATGGACCGGAGCCTTGTGTTGGCCCCTGAGCACGCCAATAAGATCGTCCCGGGCGGCAACGGCGTGTTCAAGAAGACCGTCGTGGCAGCGGGGGAGGTGATCGGCACGTGGGCGCGGGCCGGCACCAGCCGCAGCGCCGCCGTCGTACCTGAGCTGTTTGACGACTCGAAGCCCCTCGGACCCGCCGCGCAGGCCGCGTTCAGCAAGTCCGCCGAACAGTACCTCGTATTCGTGGACACCTGAGTCGGGCCCCCGCCAGCGCACGCCCCCCGCCGCCGACGCAAGCGGCCTCGCCCAGCACGCGCGGCCCTGCCCCGCAAAAGCGGTGCGGGGCAGCACCGTTCCTGCGGGGCAGGGCCGTCCACGTTGCCAAGTGTGGAGGCAGCGCAGGATGCCGGAAGAAGCGGATGCGGGTATTCCTGCCTGGGGTTGTCCACATAACGTGGCCGCGGCCTTCCCGGACCAGGACTGGTCCGAGAACCTAGACCCATGAATGGCGACAAAATGCGTGTGCTCCTGGATGTGCGCTGGCCAGAATTCCCCGTTGCCTCCACGCAGCAGTTGGGCGCGGCCGGGCTGGACGAGCGAGTCTTGACGGCGGCAGTCCGCAGCGGAATCCTCCTGCGGCTTCGACGCGGCGCCTACGTCCGGAGCGCTGACTGGAAGGGAGCCGAGCCGTGGACCCGGGACGCCCTTCGGATCCAGGCGCACTTCCTGTCCACCGGCGGGGCCTGCCGCTACAGCCATATCAGTGCTGCAAGGCTGCACGAGTGCCATGTCTGGGATGCGGGGCCTCTGATCCACGTGGCCACGGACTATGCCAACTCAATGAAAAGTGCAGGAACGGACGTCCGCACGCACCGGATGGACCTGCAACCTGCGGAGGTCACAACGCTGTGGAGCATGGATGGCAGGGAGATTCTGGTTACCGGCATTGAACGGACCGTCCTGGACTGCGCCCGTATCCTGCCCGTGGAACAGGCCGCCGTGATAGGCGACCATGCGCTGCGCAAGGGTGCCGGGATGGACAGTATGCGGCAACTGCTGGACGAGAGCCCGGTCAAACGCGGGAACCGGCGGGCGCTGGATCTGCTGGCTGCCCTCGATGGGCGGTCGGAATCGGTGGGGGAGACGCGGACCCGGCTGCTGTTGCGATCATTCGGTCTGAGCATGTTCATTCCGCAGTTCGAGATTCAGGCACCGA
This sequence comes from Pseudarthrobacter sp. KH_020_B, assembly GCF_057840185.1. Classification (NCBI taxonomy): domain Bacteria; kingdom Bacillati; phylum Actinomycetota; class Actinomycetes; order Micrococcales; family Micrococcaceae; genus Pseudarthrobacter; species Pseudarthrobacter sp. KH_020_B. The sequence continues at coordinate 3,475,668 of NZ_CM174506.1, read as the reverse complement.
GTGGTCAATTCAGGGCAGACTTCGCGGATCCGACAACCCGCATCGTGATCGAGTTTGATGGCAGCGGCAAATACACCGACTACAGGCCGACGGAGGAGGTGCTGCTCGCCGAGCGTCGCCGGGAGAACGCACTGATCGAAGAAGGCTGGCTGGTTCTTCGACTTGAATGGAAGCACTTGGCGTATCCCGCAGAAGTGCGGCGCCGGCTGTTGGCCATGATGGACCGGTCCAGGATCCTGCGTGCGTCAGGCCTGGCCAGCTGAGCCGGGCCCAACGCAAAGACGGCCCTGCCCCGCATGAGCGGTGCCGGGCAGCACCGTTCCTGCGGGGCAGGGCCGTTCAAGTGGCGGGGAAGGGGAAGTTACAGGTTCCCGGTGGCGATGTTGAGCATGCGGCGCAGCGGCTCGGCCGCGCCCCAGAGCAGCTGGTCGCCCACGGTGAACGCGCTGATGTACTCCGGGCCCATGTCCATCTTGCGGATGCGGCCCACGGGGATGTCCAGCGTGCCGGACGCGGCCACGGGCGTCAGGCCTGCCATGGAGTCTTCCTTGGTGTTCGGGATGACCTTGGCCCACTCGTTGTCCTCGGCGAGGAGCTTCTCGATCTCGGCCACCGAGAGGTCCTCACGGAGCTTGAGGGTCAGTGCCTGCGAGTGCGAACGCATGGCGCCGATCCGGATGCACAGGCCGTCCATGACGATCCGGTTTTCGTCCGAGGTGCCCAGGATCTTGTTGGTTTCAACCCCGGCCTTCCACTCTTCCTTGGACTGGCCGTTGCCCAGGTCCGCGTCAATCCACGGGATGAGGGAGCCGGCCAGCGGCACTCCGAACTGGCTGGCGTCGATGTCGGTGCGCTGGTGGGCAAGGACCTTGCGGTCAATTTCCAGGATGGCCGACGCCGGGTCGTCCAGTTCCGAGCTGACCTCCGCGTTGAGCGTGCCGAACTGGCTGAGCAGTTCGCGCATGTGGCGGGCGCCGCCGCCGGAGGCCGCCTGGTAGGTCATGGAGGTGCCCCACTCGACGAGGCCGTTCTTGAACAGCCCGCCGAGGCCCATGAGCATGCAGGACACGGTGCAGTTGCCGCCGATGAAGTCCTTGGTGCCGTTGACCAGGCCCTTGTCGATGACGTCGCGGTTGATCGGGTCCAGCACGATGATCGAGTCGTCGTTCATGCGCAGCGTGGAGGCGGCGTCGATCCAGAGGCCGTCCCAGCCGCGGCCGCGCAGCTCGGTGTGCACGCGCTTGGTGTAGTCCCCGCCCTGGGCGGTGACAATAATGGGCAGCTTAGCCAGCGTATCGACGTCGAACGCGTCCTCAAGCTTGCCGGCGGCGCCAGCGGCAGCACCGGAAATCGACGGGGCGGCACCTCCCGCGTTTGACGTGGAGAAGAACACCGGGTTGATGTTGGCGAAGTCGCCCTCGTCCTGCATGCGCTGCATCAGGACGGAGCCGACCATGCCGCGCCATCCGACCAGGCCGACGGAGGGGGTAGCTGCTGTAGTCATTCGTACAGTTTAGACGCCGGAACGGGCAGGGCGCAGTCGGTTACGTCACTGCCGTGAGGAATAACGCACGGCGGCGCGCGGCAGGAAACTTACGTCAGCTGCGGTTGGTTTCCTCCAGCACCGCGGCTTTGCGGAGGCGCAACGCGTAGAAGGCGCCGAAGGCGAACACCTGCGTCACCACCACCAGCACGATGGCCCCGGCGATCTTGTTGCCGCCCAGGATCATGGTCAGGCCGACGATCGCGGACAGCAGCCCGAGCAGCGGGAGCAGCATGTAGCCCAGCACAAACAGTGTTTCCGGTTTCTTCAACATCTCAGCCCTGCGTCCTAATCCATTTGGTGTACCTGTAGCGCGTTCCGTTGGCTGCCGTCAGCCACCCGTCTGGCGGGACGGACGCGGCCGCCTCCCAGGTCTCGTCGAGCTCGGGAGCGAACGTATCGCCGTCGGCCTCCACATCGATGGTGGTGACCACGGCAACGTTGGCGAGGTCGGTGGACTGGCGGAAGACTTCGCCGCCGCCCAGGATCCACACTGTCTCGCCGCCGTCGACGAACTGGGACTCAAGAAGTGCATCATCCAGGGAGGGGACCACGACGGCGCCCTCCGCCTCGGGTGATTCGCCCCAGCTTTTCTGCCGGGTGATCACGATGTTCGTCCGGCCCGGCAGGGGACGGTACTTGTCCGTTAACGACAGCCACGTCTTGCGGCCCATGATCACGGGGTGCCCCATGGTGAGCCGGTTGAAGTGCTTGAGGTCCTCGGGGACGTGCCAAGGCATGTCGCCGTCCTTGCCGATCACACCGCCGGACGTCTGCGCCCAGACCAGGCCGACGCCGGTGACGGTACCGGCGAGCTCCTGCATGAATCCCTGGGGGTCTGCCGCGTTTTCAGTGCTCATACGGCGATCGGGGCCTTGATCGTGGGGTGGTGCTGGTAGCCCACCACTTCAAAGTCCTCAAGCGTGTAGTCGAAGATCGAGGCCGGCTTCCGGGTGATCGTGAGCTGCGGGTATTCATACGGTTCCCGGTCCAGCTGCTTCAGGACCTGGTCCATGTGGTTCTCGTAGATGTGGACGTCGCCGCCTGTCCATACAAACTCGCCGGGCTCCAGCCCCACCTGCTGCGCAATCATGCAGGTGAGCAGGGCGTAGGAGGCGATGTTGAAGGGCACGCCCAGGAACATGTCCGCCGAGCGCTGGTATAGCTGGCAGGACAGCTTGCCGTCAGCCACATAGAACTGGAAGAACGCGTGGCACGGGGGCAGCGCCATGTCCTTGAGTTCGGAGACGTTCCAGGCAGACACGATGTGCCGGCGGGAGTCCGGGTTGGTTTTGAGGTTCTCCACGAGCTCGGCGATCTGGTCAACATGGCCGCCGTCAGGGGTGGGCCAGCTGCGCCACTGGACGCCGTACACAGGACCCAGTTCGCCGTCCGCGTCAGCCCACTCGTTCCAGATGCTCACGCCCTGGTCCTGCATCCATTTGACGTTCGATTCGCCGCGCAGGAACCACAACAGCTCCACCGCCACGGACTTGAAATGCACGCGTTTGGTGGTGATCAGCGGGAAGCTCCGGCCAAGGTCAAAGCGCAGCTGACGGCCGAAAACGCTGGTGGTTCCGGTGCCCGTGCGGTCGGATTTGTGCGTGCCATGGGCCAGGACATCGCGCAGGAGGTCTTCATAAGGAGTCGGGATGCTCACGGCTAAAGTCTACCGGGCCAAGCCCTGCCGGCCCCGCAAGGGTCCCGCGGCTGGCCTCAGCGTTGGCCGCCGGCCGTGCATCGGCTCAGCCCTTCCTCAGCTTGCCGCGGACCAGATCGAGCAGGAGTTCATCGGTGAGCCGGGCGTCGCGCCCGGCATTGACCAAAAGGTCGACGGCGGCAGTCACCGCTTCCGGAACCTGCCCACCTGCCTGCTGGGCGCCGCCCGGTGCCGGCTGCGCGACGACGGTGCCGTTCCGCCGTCGGGATTCAATGAATCCGGCAGCCTCAAGTTCCTTGTACGCCCGCGCGACCGTTCCGGCGGCGATGCCCAAGTCCGTCGCCAGGCTGCGGACAGTGGGCAGCCGGCTTCCGGCGGTGAGGGTTCCGGTGGCGATCAGGGAGCTGATCTGCGAGCGGATCTGTTCATACGGCGGGGTTGCCGAGCGCAGGTCCACGGAGATACCTGCGTTCACGGCACCCGTTCCGGGACAGGCTTCGGGGCGGCTGGAGTCCGGGCAAAACCCTTGACCGGGATGACGGCGATCACCACGCCGGCGGCCGCGAGCGCCGCCCCGGCGATGAGTGCCGGCTGCCACGTGCCGGCCCAGGTTGTCGCCGGCAGACCCAGCAGCGGCGGCCAGGCCATGCTTGCCGTCATCAGCAGCACGCCTGCTTGAGCTGCGCAGTAGGCGGCGAACGTCCGCACCACACGATGGACCGTGATGGACCGCAGCGCGGCGTCCAGTCCGGGGATGTCGGTGGAAATACTGCGACGCCGCCGGGCCGCAACAACCGGCAGGCTCGCGATGGCCGCCACTGCCGCCGTCGCCACCGCCGCGATGACCCAGCCGGGAGAACTGTCGGGTGTCGGGCCGCTGAAGCCGGTGAACCCGGCCTCACGCAGTTCCCCCTCACCCGCAGCAGTCAGTACCGTGATCGCGACGAAGAGTACGACGGCGACGATCGCCGTGGTGAGCAAGGCCGGGCTCACCACTTGCCGCGGCCATGTCCGCGGTATCCCGTGGGTGCCATAGTTGCGTTGGAGCAGCAGTTCTCCGGTCCCAGCCACCAGCAGAACGGTTGCCGCCATCAGCGCGACAGATAGCACCGGCAGCCCCGGAACTCCGGTTCCGGGGAAAAAGAGACCAGGAACGAACAATCCCAGTACGGCGGCTGCTGCCGGTGTGAATCCCATGGCTGCCCCAAGGGAGACCACAAGACGGGTTGCCGGGTGCGCGGCGGCCGAAGAGTCTGAGCGCGACAGCCTGCCATTGCCGCTGACCTGGACGCTGGGCAGCTTGGGCGGCGCCCACCCCCACATCGAGAACAACACCACCAGCGCCACCAGCCCGGCCGGGTTGGTCCAGCTGGTTACGTTGGCGGCAGGATCGGGCCGGGCAGCAAAATTGCCCGCCACCGCGGCAAGCCCGGCCGCGATGGTTGCGACCGTCCTCAAGAGCCTGTTCATGGCGATGGTCCGCAGCAGGTCGTTCTCCGGCGCATCCAGGGCCTCAAGCTGCCGCCGGTGGCTGATGAGTTTGAGCACCAGCGCGGTTCCCGAGGCCAGCGTCAGCCAGGCGGTGCCGAGGCAGGCGGCCAAAACGTAACCCTGGATCCGGCCGTCCCCACCGATGCGCCTGAAACTGCTGGGGCCTTCCTGGAAAGTGCCGTACGGGATGGCGTCGTAGGCGGGAAGACCAGCCACAAACCCGATCTGCAGCGCCGAACCGACAAAGATCGCGGCGACTGTCCAGGCGAGGGGACGGGGCAGGTAGTCCCGGATGCGGCGGATCTCCAACGAGGCCAGGCGGCGGGGGTGCCGGGGTCCGGGATAGCTCAGCTGCCCCACGGCATGGACCGCGAGGCAGCCCAGGACCGGCCATGCCAGGGCTCCTAGGATGCTGGTTGGCGTGGCCAGGGTGGGCGATGTGTTGCCCGCCGGAAGGATGCCCGCAGTCCCCGCGGCCTGCAGGGAGCTGGCCAACCATCCGATCACGCCGATCCACAGGGCGTGCTGGGAAACCGTCACGGCGGTGGTCCCGCCGCCCGGGGCCCTGATCACCCACCGCAGCAGCAGGTACAGGCCGGCGGCCAACAGGAAGGGCCACAACAGGACCATGGGCGGCACGCCGTGCACCGTTATTTCAAATCCGTCGACGCCCGGCACATCATCCCCCAGATTTTGCGCATCAATGTACTAAGTATTTGATACAAACATCTCGGGGTCAACAGGCTGTGGCGTCGCGGTGGGTACTGAAAACTCAGTCGTCGAATGGCTTGAACTGCTCCACTGCCACGATGCGGCGCCTGTTATCGACGGCCACGTGGCACACCACGAGCTCACCAGGGGACAGGTACGGGTCGGCGTCCGGCAGGAGCGCGCGCAACCGGCCTGGCATGTGCTTGCCCAGCTGGCCCAGGATGGTGGGCAAGGCGGGACGGTGCGTGCAGACGGCGACGGGCCGTGCCTTCTCGAAGAGCGACTCAATGGCGGCGGCGGTTTTTTTGGGGGTCCTGGTGTGCCGGTGTTCGGTCAGCGCTTCCACCAGTTTGACCTTGGCCCCTGTTGCCCTGAGGTATGGCGCCACGGTTGACACGCAGCGCTGCCAGGGACTCGTCACCACGCGCGGCGGCTTCCAGGCCTGCAGCAGCCGGCCCACGGCCTGCGCCTGCCTGATTCCCGTCGCGGCCAGGGGCCGTTCACCCTCGGCTTTGGACCAGGACGAGCGGGGCTTGGCCTTTGCATGCCGCACCACAATCAGCGGCCACGTGTTCAGGTCACCCCGGCCATGGGCGTCCGTCAGGTACCTAAGGGGGACGACGTCGGTCGGGTTGGTCAGCAGCCCCGCGGCCGTTTCAGGGGCGCACCACACCACGCGGTCCACCTCCTTGCCGTCGGGAACGAGGCGGGCTCCGTTGACGTGGACCGCCCAATAGTGGACCACCTTCAGTCCGGTCGCCACCCGGTAGTGGATGGGCGGCAGCGGAATGCCCAGGGGCGCATCAAGTCCGATCTCCTCCTGCACCTCACGGGCCGCGCATTCGGGAAGGGTCTCGCCGGCGTCGATCTTGCCCTTGGGCCAGGACCAGTCGTCATATTGCGGACGATGGATCAGCAGGACTTCGAGACCTTCAGAGTTGATACGCCAAGGCACCGCCCCGGCTGCGACGACCGCGACTGCCTCGCCGGGATGGTCTGTTTGGTCTGCTACGAGGATGTCGCTCGCCAACGCCGTAGCCCTACCGCCGGCTCAGGCTGCGCTGGCGGGTGCGCGACGCCAGCAGCCAGGACTGGATGTCGTCGAGGTGGCTGCCGTCGTCGGCAATGTGGTGCCGGTTCCACTGGCCCTGGCTATCCAGATGCCAGCTGGCTGTCTCCGGATCCATGTAGCGGCGCAGCAGATTAAGGACGTAGCTGATGTCGTCGGGATTGGACAGCTGGACCAGGGCCTCGACCCTGCGGTCCAGGTTCCGGTGCATCATGTCCGCCGAGCCGATGTAAACCACAGGATCGCCGCCGTTGGCAAAGGCGAACACTCGGGAGTGTTCCAGGAATCGGCCCAGCACCGAGCGCACGGTGATGTTGTCGCTGAGGCCCGGAACGCCGGGACGCAGCGAGCAGATGCCGCGCACAATGACGTCCACCATCACGCCGGCCTGGGACGCGCGGAAAAGGGAGTCGATGATGGCTTCATCCACCATGGAGTTGACCTTGATCTGCACCCTGGCGGCCAGCCCGGCCCGGGCGTTGCGGATCTCGGTCTCGATGCGGTCGATCAGCCCGGAGCGGACGGAGCGCGGAGCAACCAGGAGCCGCTTGAACGTGGACTTCGGCGCATAGCCGGAGAGCTGGTTGAACAGTTTGGAAAGGTCCTCGCCCACCTGGTCGTTGGCGGTCAGCAGGCCAAGGTCCTCGTAGTAGCGGGCCGTGCGGGGGTGGTAGTTGCCGGTGCCGATGTGGCAGTAGCGGCGCAGCCCGTCCACTTCCTGGCGGACCACCAGCGACAGCTTGCAGTGGGTTTTCAGGCCCACGATGCCGTAGACCACGTGGACGCCCGCCTGTTCCAGCTTGCGGGCCCAGGAGATATTGGCCTGCTCGTCGAACCGGGCCTTGATCTCCACGAGGGCCAGCACCTGCTTGCCGGCCTCGGCGGCATCGATCAGGGCGTCAACGATGGGGGAGTCTCCCGAGGTCCGGTACAGGGTCTGCTTGATGGCCTGGACCTTGGGGTCCGCGGCCGCCTGTTCCAGGAACGCCTGCACCGAGGTGGAGAAGGAGTCGTACGGGTGGTGGAGCAGGATGTCGCGGCGGCGCATGGCCGAGAAAACGTTGGCGGCCTTGGACGTCTCGGACTCGTTGAGCAACCGGGACGTGTGCGGCATGTGCTTGGGGTAATGAAGGTCGGCACGGTCAATTCCGGCAATGACGGACAGGCCGCGGAGGTCCAACGGAGCCGGGAGTGAGTACACCTCGGACTCTTCCACGCCGAGCTCACGGATGAGCAGGGCCCGGATGTTCGGGTTGATGTCGTGGGTGACTTCGAGGCGGACGGGGGGGCCGAACCGGCGGCGCAGCAGTTCCTTCTCCAGCGCCTGCAGGAGGTTCTCGGCGTCGTCCTCTTCCACTTCGAGGTCCTCGTTACGGGTGACGCGGAAGATGTGGTGTTCCAGGACTTCCATGCCGGCGAAGAGCTTGTCCAGGTGGACGGCGATAACTTCTTCAAGCGCGATGAAACGCGCCACGCGTCCCGCCACGGCACCGGCCCGCGGACCGTCGATGGAGATCAGGCGGGGAAGCTGGTCCGGAACCTTGAGGCGGGCGAAAAGTTCCTTGTCGCTCACGGGGTTGCGGACCACCACGGCCAGGTTGAGGGAGAGGCCCGAAATGTAGGGGAACGGGTGTGCCGGGTCCACGGCCAGCGGCGTCAGGATCGGGAAGACTTTTTCGGCGAACATGGCACTGAGCTGCTGCTTGGCGGCGTCGTCCAGTTCGTCCCAGTGCATCAGGTGGATGTGCTCGTAGGCCAGGGCGGGGCGGATCTGTTCGGCGTAGACCTGGGCATGGCGCTGCTGGAGGCGGTGGGCTTCGTCCCCGATCTTCTCCAGGACCTCCACAGGGCTGAGGCCGGCAGGGGAAGGCACGGCGAGGTTGGTGGCGATGCGCCGCTTCAGGCCTGCCACCCGGACCATAAAGAACTCGTCCAGGTTGGACGCGAAGATGGACAGGAACCCCACGCGTTCCAGGAGGTGGAGCGAGGGATCTTCGGCGAGTTCCAGGACGCGGGAGTTGAAAGCCAGCCAGCTGAGCTCGCGGTCCAGGAAACGGTCCGGCCGGATATCCCCTTCGGGCACGAGGCTGGGCGCAAACTCGGGGATGTCGATCCGGTCCTGCGTTGCACGCGAGGCAGGGACTTCGGATGAGCCGAAGCGCGCCCGCACCGGCACTGAAGCGCCCTCGGACGTGACTGTTCCGGCGGGTTCCGGTTTCATGGTCTCTCCTCTTACCTGGCGCTTGATGCTGGCCCTCGGCCGGCGCGGTTCTTTACCAACCTTACAATCAATCAGGGTGCACAAGCCCTAGATTTCGGGCCATTCGAGGCCCTTGGTCACACGGGTGGGATAACTCACCCGGGCGGCATTAAACGGAGGCCAGCGGGCCGTACATCACGTCCATATCCCAGCGTGTGAAGCCCAAGCCCCGGTAGAGGGAAACGGCTGCGGTGTTGTCGGCGTCCGTGTAGAGCATGACGGCGTGAAGCCCCAGGCCCTGCAAGTGCCTGATGCCGGCCACTGTTAGGGCTTTACCCAGGCCCATCCCCTGCGCGGCCGGTGTGACGCCTACCGCGTAGACCTCGCCGATCGCCGGGTGGGTGCCGTGGCGCGGATGCACCTTTGTCCAGTGGAATCCGAGCAACCGGCCGTCGGTGTCCACGGCAAGCAGGAAGCCGGCAGGATCAAACCAGTCCTCGGCCATCCGGGCATCCAGATCCGCGCGGGACATGGAGCCCTGCTCGGGGTGGTGGGCAAAAGCTACGCGGTTCGCAGCCAGCCAGCGGTCCTCGTCCCTGCCCGGCACAAAGGCGCGGAGCGTGACCCCGTCCGGGAGGACGACGTCGGGCAGTTCTGCCGTGGCGGTGGTCAGCCTCATCTTCCAGAGTTCGCGCACCGGCCCGTAGCCGTAGCGGGCGGCGAGGTCCGCGGCTGCCTCATGGTTGCCGTGGGACCAGGCCTTCAGCCCGTCCAGGCCTCGTCCGGACTGGAGTGCGCCGACAAGCCGGTCCGCCACGCCCTGGTTGCGGTAGCTGGGATGGACGGCAATTTCCAGCACGCCGCTGCCGTTCGGCTCTTCCACAACAACCGCAAACCCGGCCAGGTCCTGGCCGGAGGAGGGATCGGAGTCCTCGTCCGGCGCGTAGAGCGCAAGGGTCAGGAGGGAATGCTCTGCAGAGTCCCCGGCGCGGAGCGTCACCACCGTTTGCTCGGAAAGCGAGGGGTTGCCGTCAGACTCCTCGGCAGCTGCCAGGAGCGCCACGCAGTCCTTTAGCAGCTGTTGTTCCACGCCGCCGTGGACGATAAGGACGGGCCATTTTTCCGGGTGCGCAGGACTCATGAGGCTAGGCTATACGCCCCGGCCGGAAGGCGCTCCGATTTTGTTGGCCCCGGGGCAGGCACGTATAGTCGGTACCTCACCCGCCGGTAACGGTGGGAACGAGGGGGATCCACCAGTGGGGTGGCCTCGATACGTTCGACCCGTATGTCCTCCACAAATACAGCCTGACAGCAACAGCCCCGGACCACTGGTCCGGGGCTGTTGCTGTACTGGACGGTGTCAGGCTTCCGTCAGTTCGTCTTCCTGCTGCCGCACCAGGGTCAGGCGGTAGCCGACGTTCCGGACTGTGCTGATCAGGTTTTCGTGGTCCGCGCCGAGTTTGGCACGCAGCCGCCGGACGTGGACATCCACGGTGCGCGTGCCGCCGTAGTAGTCATAGCCCCACACCTCGGTGAGCAGTTGCTGGCGGGTGAAGACGCGGCCGGGGTGCTGGGCCAGGTACTTGAGGAGTTCGAATTCCTTGAACGTCAGGTTCAGCGGGGCGCCGTTGACGCGGGCAGTGTAGCTGGCTTCATCGATGACCACGCCTGCCGCCCGGATCTCCGTGGGGGCGTCTTCCTTGTCCGGAACTGCCCGCGCCACGGAGAGCCTGATCCGGGCTTCCACTTCGGCGGGACCGGCTGAATCGAGCACGATGTCATCCACGGCCCAGGCCGAAGAAACAGCGGCCATACCGCCCTCGGTCAGGATCAGGACCAGGGGCGCGCTCAAACCTGTGGCCTTGAGCAGCTGGGTGAGGGAGCGGGCGCCTACGAGGTCCTTGCGGGCGTCGAGGAGCACAATATCGCAGGGATCGGTCTCCAGCAGGGCTGTGGGTTCCGCGGCGAGGATGTGCACGCGGTGGTTCAGCAATTCCAGGGCAGGCAGAATGTCTACCGATGAACCGGTGCTGTTCGTCAATAGCAGGATGTGCGACATTGTTCCTCCAAGGGGCGTCCGCGCATCTTCGGGCGACTGAACCGGGTTTTCACCGGCCGGTACTATCTCACTGCAGCGGACTTGGCCGACTAAGAATCTGTCCGGCCGGCATCCGCAGCAGGGAGCGTAGCTGAACTCTGAGTATACCCATCGGCCTGCACCACGGCATGGATTCCGCCCCTGCAATCCTTCGTTTTGCGACATATCCGGGTCATATAAGGCAGGATTGAGCCGTGGGGCAGAACGCCCTGACACCGAAGGCAGAGCCGCCGGATCCACAGCCAGAATGGGATGCCACGAATTGAGTGCAGAGTCGAAGCCGAAGCGAACCGGCAGGCCGGGTTCCCGATGACCGCCGAGGTGCAGGCTCCGGCAAAATCACTGGGCTCGTGGGTCATCGGTGTGGTCGGAGTGGCGGGACTCGTAGCGATCATCGCCGGCGTCTACATCTCACGCGAGGCACTCATCGGCGTCGCCGCGGCGATTGCTGTAGCGGTAGGCATCGGCTGGCCCCACTTCCTCCGGATTCCCGCTAAAAAGACCCTTGCAGCCGTCATTGCGCTGCCGGGCGTCGGATCGGCGCTCGCGGCCGGTTTTGTCCCCGCCCCGGGTTTCCTGGACTGGACGCCTGCCTTTCTGGCGCTGGGAATGATGGCCGTGTTTGTGGTGCAGCTCATCCGAGGCACCGGCCAGGCCCAGCGGCTTGAATCCACCCTGGGCTGCTGCGCCGGAGTGCTCCTCTCGTGCCTGGGGGCAGGCTGGATTGCGGGCGCGCGCTTCAACGGCGTCCGCGAGATGCTCCTGGTGGCAGCCATCAGCGCTGCCGTGGCGCTGCTGGCCGGCCTGATCCGCTGGCCGGACAGCATCGTGGCTCCCCTCGGCATCGTGATGGCAGGACTTGCCGGGCCGCTCGCTGGCCTGGTCTTCTCCGACATTGCCGTTCTGCCGGCGGCGATCTTCGGCGTTGTGGTGGGCGCCGTGCTGGTCAGCTTCCGCCGCCTCGTAACACTCCGCGGCGGTCCGCTGAATCTTTTGGCTGCGGTTAGCATGGGGCTTGCGCCGGTTTCGGCCGTGGGCTCCCTGGCTTACTTCATAGACAAACTACTCATCTACTAACCGGTTAGGATGGCATCATGTCCGTACTTGCATTTGAAATCTTCTTCCTCGTCCTGCTCGGCATCGCCAGCCTGTCCATGGCCTGGTTCGCCGGCTTTGTGGTTTACCGCCTCTTCAAAGGCCAGAAGTAAACCCGTTCAACGAGCTAGCGTTTTCCTGAGGTAAATTGCCGTGCCGATAGAAATTCCTACAGACCTGACACCCGAACTTGTTCCGCTTTCCTGGCTCATTGGTGAGTGGGAAGGCAGCGGCCGGCTCGGCAGCGGGGACGAGGACTCGGAACACTTCCTCCAGCATGTCTCCTTCACGCACAACGGCCTGCCGTACCTTCAGTATCGGGCGGAGAGCTGGTTAACGGACGACGACGGCACGCGCCTGCGGCCGCTGACAGTTGAGACCGGTTTTTGGGCGCTGGAGCGCAAACAACTGGATGCCGACGGCGGACCCGGCCTGATTCCGGCCGATATTGTTCCCGCCCTCAAGAGCGCCGACGAAGTCGAAGCGCTGCGCAACAAAGACGGCGGGTTCGATATCTCGGTGTCCATCTCACATCCCGGCGCGATCTCTGAGCTCTACTACGGGCAGATCAAGGGCCCGCAGATCCAGCTCACCACCGACATGGTGATGCGCGGCAGCCATTCCAAGGACTACAGCGCGGCCACCCGGATCTTCGGCCTGGTGGACGGCAACCTGCTCTGGCGTTGGGACGTGGCCACCGGCGGAATGTCGCAGCCCGGCAAAGGCCTCGAGGCGCACGCCTCGGCTTTCCTGAAAAAGGTTTCCTGACGCCCTGCCGTGCCACCGATCCTCAGTAGACTTGGCTTCACCCACGAGTGAATCAAGGGAGCGTCATGGCTGCACCGCAAAACTCCACGGATTACAGCGACCTGAAGGCTGTGTTCTTCAACGGCACCCTGAAACGGTCGCCGGAGACCAGCAACACCGAGGGCCTGATCAACGTCAGCCGCCTCATCATGGAGAAGCAGGGCGTAAGCACCCGCGTGATCAGGACCGTCGATCACGACATCGCCAGCGGTGTCTACCCCGACATGACCGAGCACGGCTGGCCATCGGACGAGTGGCCGGAACTGTACCCGGCTGTTGACCAAGCCGACATTGTGGTGGTTGCCGGTCCCATCTGGCTCGGCGACAACTCCTCCCAGACGAAGAAGCTGATCGAACGGCTCTACGCCCATTCGGGGGAACTCAACCACAAGGGCCAATGGGTGTTCTACCCCAAAGTTGGCGGCTGCCTGATCACCGGCAACGAGGACGGCATCAAGCACTGCGCCATGAACGTCCTCTACAGCCTGCAGCACGTCGGCTTCACCATCCCTCCCCAGTCCGACGCCGGGTGGATCGGCCCGGTTGGACCAGGCCCCAGCTATCTTGACGAAGGCTCCGGCGGGCCCGAATCCGACTTCACCAACCGCAACACCACCTTTATGACGTGGAACCTGCTGCATTTCGCCCGGATGCTCAAGGACGCCGGCGGGATTCCCGCGTACGGCAATCTTCCTGAAGAATGGAAAGCCGGAACACGCTTCGACTTCGAGAACCCGGAATACCGCTAACCGGAATACCCACCGACCTAAGGACGTTCCCCCAGTATGACTACTCCCAGCCCCCTACTGTCGCGCCCGGGCGCCGTCGAGGCCACCGGCGCGGACGCCGGCGTCGCATCCCACTACGGTGAGCCGCTGCGTGAGCAGCGCGCCCTCGCAGCCGGTACCGCCGTCGTCGACCTCTCCCACCGCGGCGTGGTGACCGTCAGCGGTCCGGACCGGCTGAGCTGGCTGAACACCCTGTCCTCCCAGCAGGTCACCGGCCTGCAGCCGGGGGAGTCCAGCGAGTTGCTCCTGCTGAGTGTCCAGGGCCGGATCGAATTTGACGCCCGCGTAGTGGACGACGGCGGGACCACCTGGCTGATTGTTGAGGCCGCCGAGGCTGCACCGCTGGCTGAGTGGCTGACCAAAATGAAGTTCATGCTGCGTGTCGAGGTCACCGACGTCTCCGCCGACTGGGCCGTGCTCGGCTCCACCAAGGCTGTGGAGGAATGGTCCGGACTGCTGGCCTGGCGCGATCCGTGGCCGCACGTCGGCGCCGGCGGCTACTCCTACGCCGTGGTTCCGGAGGACGGGCACCCCGGGCTGGAGCGGCCCTGGATCGAGTACCTCGTCCCGGCCGCTGCACTTGAGGAAACTGTGGCGGACCGCGCACTGGCCGGAGTGATGGCGGCGGAAGCCCTCCGAATTGCCGCTTGGCGCCCGCGGCTGGGCGCGGAAACCGACGACAAAACCATTCCGCACGAACTGGACCTCCTCCGCACCGCCGTGCACCTGTCCAAGGGCTGCTACAAGGGCCAGGAGACCATCGCCCGCGTGCACAACCTGGGCCATCCGCCGCGGCGCCTGGTGTTCCTGCAGCTGGACGGATCGCAGCACACCATGCCGGCGCCCGGCAGCCAGGTCATGCTCGGCGACCGGAAGGTGGGAACGGTGACCTCGGTGGCCCAGCACTACGAAATGGGCCCGGTGGCGCTGGCCGTCATCAAACGGTCCGTCGCACCGGATGAGATGCTGACCGTGCTGGACGGCGAGGAGCCTTACATCGCTGCCCAGGAAGTAATTGTTGCTCCCGACGCCGGCCAGGTAGTGGGGCGCCAGACTGGATTCCTGAGGGGGACCCGCTAATGACCGAGAACACCGCACCCGGCGCCGCTACGCCCGGCGCCGCCAAAGCCGATGCCACGACTCCCGACGACGAGGCCGTGGCGTTGGCACACCGGCTCTTCCAGGCTGCCCGGGAGGGGGACACCAGTCTGCTCCGCAGCTATCTGGACGCCGGGGCGCCCGCCACCATGACCAACACCGCGGGCGATTCACTCCTGATGTTGGCCGCCTACCACGGCCACGCGGAGACCGTACAGCTGATCCTTGAGCACGGCGGGGAGGCCAATACGGCCAACGACCGCGGCCAGACGCCCTTGGCCGGTGCAGCATTCAAGGGGTACACGGACGTGTCCCGGGTGTTGCTGGCTGCCGGTGCAGATCCCGACGCCGGCAGCCCCTCCGCCCGGGCTGCCGCGCAGATGTTCGCCCGTACGGACATCCTCGACCTGCTGGGCAACTGAGGCTTGGAGAATGTAGCGCGGCCTTGGCCGGCACTCTGGTCCCTGGTCATCGGGTTCTTTATGATCCTGATCGACACCACCATCGTTTCGGTGGCGAACCCCCGCATCATGGAGGGGCTGGGAACGGACATCAACGCGGTGATCTGGGTGACCAGCGCCTACCTGCTGGCCTACGCAGTCCCGCTGCTGATCACTGGCCGGCTCGGCGACCGCTTCGGACCCAAGAAGCTCTACCTCTCCGGCCTCGTGGTCTTCACCCTCGCCTCCCTCTGGTGCGGACTGGCCGGTGACGTCCAGACGCTGATCACCGCACGGATCTTCCAGGGTCTGGGTGCCGCCATCATGACCCCGCAGACCATGGCGGTGATCACCAGGATCTTCCCGCCGGACCGCCGGGGCGCCGCCATGGGCCTGTGGGGCGCCACCGCGGGCCTGGCAACGCTGGTGGGACCCATCCTGGGCGGCCTGCTCGTGGACAGCCTCGGCTGGGAATGGATCTTCTTCATCAACGTGCCGGTCGGCATCGTTGGATTCATCCTCGCTTGGCGGTTCGTCCCCACCCTCAGCACGCACCCCCATAAATTCGACATCCCGGGTGTGCTGCTCAGCGCCGTCGGGCTCTTCCTGCTGGTGTTCGGCATCCAGGAAGGCGAGACGTACAACTGGGGGACCATCGTTGGCCCCATCAGCGTCTGGGGTCTCATCATCGCCGGGTTAGTGGTGCTTGGGGCGTTCATTCTCTGGCAGCGCTTCAACAAGGGCGAGCCGCTCCTGCCGCTGGGCCTGTTCCGGGACCGCAACTTCTCCTTGGCCAACATCGGGATCACCACCGTTGGCTTCACCGTGACCGCCTTCGCGCTGCCGCTCATTTTCTATTACCAGCTGGTGCGGGGCATGACGCCCACCAGTCGGCGCTCATGATGGTTCCCATGGCCCTCATCTCCGGTGGCCTGGCACCCGTGGTGGGCAAAATCATCGACCGCGTCAATCCGAAGTACATCACGGCCGGCGGGCTGGTCCTGATGGCCGTGGCGCTGTTCTGGAACTCGGCCCTGATGCACCCGGATACACCCATCCTGCTCTTCCTCCTGCCCAGTGCTGTCCTCGGGTTCGCGAATGCCGGCATCTGGGCGCCCCTGAGCTCCACGGCCACGCGCAATCTGCCGCCGCGACAGGCAGGGGCAGGCTCCGGGGTTTACAACACCACCCGCCAGATCGGCGCGGTACTGGGGAGTGCGGCCATCGCCGTGCTCATCCAGTCACGCCTGGCCGCCGAGCTTCCGGCGCAAGGTCCCGGGGCGGGCGGAATGGAGTTCTCCGGCCTGTTGCCCGAGGCGCTCCATGAGGGATTCTCGACGGCGATGGGCCAGTCCATCCTGCTTCCCGCAGGGGTGATCCTCGTGGGCGCAGCCGTGGCAATGTTCTTTGCCAAGCCCAAGGCGGTGGCGGGCTGGGGCGGTCAAGCGGCGGCTCCGGCCGTAGAGGGCGCCAACCGGGCGTCCTAGGGAGGCGTCCTAGGCGCCGTCAGCCCAGGTGCACGCTGGTCAGGATGCCGCCCGCGGACAGTCCCAGCTGCCGCGCCAGGGCCACCGCCCCGGTGTTGCTGACTTCAGCACGCCACTGGATGGTGAGGCCCGCCACGAGCGCCTCGTGGGCGGCGATGGATGCGGCCACGGATCCCAGCCCGCGGCGCCGCCACTCGGGGTCCACCAGGACCCCCATCTGCGCGAGAAGTCCTTCCCATTCCCCGTAGGCGCCGCAGGCCACCGGAACACGCCGTCCGTCCATCTCGTGGAGGATCGTGTACCGGTTCTCGAGTTCTGACAGGTGCGCTTCGTTGACATCGTCCGGCGGGCAAAGGCCTTCCAGCTCGATCGCCTCCGGGTTTCCATGGGACACAGTGAGCTCTTCGGAGGGCTGGCGCAGGGGCAGGTCGTCTGCGAAGAACAACGCCGCCGAGCCCAGGCCATGGCCCCCGTGGGACCGGGTCAGGGTCAGGAGGGTCACATGCTGGGCCATCTCCTCGTCGGGAATTCCTGCCGCGGCGTCAATGACCCATTGCGGTCCCACCAGTGCCGAGCTGCCGAACAGCCTGACGAACTCCACAGTCTCTGCAGCGGCGTCGGCCCTCACCATCCGCTCGCCGGAACTCAGCGACGCAGCGAAAGCGCCGTCGTCGAGCCCCAAGTGCCGGGCCCAAGCGAGCTGGATGATGGCGGCGGAACCGTGGGCAAGAGTCATATCCCCAGCCTACCCAGCACAGCGAGGCGCGAACGGACACTTGAGGCCCCACAGCGGAGGGCCCCAAGTGTCCGTTCGCGCTGATCAGGCTTAGCCGAACAGGACCGCGGCCTCGTCGTAGCGGTTCTGCGGAACGGTCTTGAGCTGGCCCAGGGCCTTATCGAAGCTCACGTGTTCGATGTTGGTGCCCTTGAGGGCCACCATGGTGCCCCAGTAGCCCTCCACTACGGAGTCGATCGCCGCCATGCCCAGGCGGGTGGCGAGCACGCGGTCGAAGGCTGAGGGGACGCCGCCGCGCTGGATGTGGCCCAGGATGGTGGCGCGGGTCTCGATGCCGGTGCGGGCTTCAATTTCCGGGGCGAGCTGGTCCGCGATGCCGCCCAGCCGGGGCCGGCCGAAGGTGTCCAGGCCGCGCTCGGAGTGCGCGGACTCCATGTGGTCCGGAACAAAGCCCTCGGCCACAACAATCAGCGGGGCGCGGCCACGGTCATGGGCTTCCTGGACCCATTCGGTGATCTGCTCGATGCTGACCTTCTGCTCGGGGATCAGGATGGCGTGGGCACCCGCGGCCATGCCGGCGTGCAGGGCAATCCAGCCCACATGGCGGCCCATGACCTCGGCGATCATGCAGCGGTGGTGGGATTCGCCCGTGGTCCGGAGCCGGTCGATGGCCTCGGTGGCGATCTGCACGGCCGTGTCGAAACCGAAGGTGTAGTCGGTGGCGTCGAGGTCGTTGTCCACGGTCTTGGGGACGCCCACAATCTTGAGGCCGACATCCGTGAGGCGCTTCGCGGCCGCGAGGGTCCCTTCGCCGCCGATGGCGATGATGGCGTCGATGCCGAGGCGGTCCATGTGGGCCTTGATGACCTCCGGCCCGCCGCCGTTTTCAAAGGGGTTGGTGCGGGAGGTGCCCAGGATGGTGCCACCCTGCTTGGCAATACCGCGGACCATGCTGCGGGGGATGTCGACGATGTCGCCCTCGACGACGCCGCGCCAGCCGTCCAGGAACCCTACGAATTGGTGGCCGTGGATGGCGATGCCCTTGAGGACGGCCCCGCGGATGACAGCGTTCAGTCCGGGGCAGTCCCCGCCGCTGGTAAGAATTCCAATTTTCATGTCTCGGCTCAAATCCTGGTGTGAAGGTTTACAGGCAGAGCGCCACGCTGAGCTCACCTAGATTGTAGTCGGCAGTGTGCGTTACGACACAAACCGGTTACAAAAGGCCCCGTTCCATGGCAAGGACCACGGCGCGGGTCCTATCGTCCACGTCCAGCTTGTTGAAGACCCGCAGCAGGTGGGTTTTGACCGTCGCTTCGGCAATGTGGAGCGCCGCGGCCACCTCGGGATTGCTCAACCCTGCGCCACGCAACGAAGGACCTCCACCTCCCGGGCCGTCAGCCGCGGCAGCTCAGGCTCGCGCATCCGCGAGACCAGGCGTGCCGCCACCGGCGGAGCGAGAACCGTCTCACCGCTCGCTGCAGCGAGCACGGCCTCGATGATGCGGTCGCCGGCCGTGTCCTTCAGGAGATAGCCCACCGCCCTGACTCCACTGCGCGCAGGATGTCGGAGTCGTCGTCGTACGTGGTCAGCACCAGCATCTTGGTGTCCGGAAACCTGTCCCGGATCTGCGCCGTGGCGCCGGCGCCGTCCAGGACGGGCATCCGCAGGTCCATGAGTACGACGGCGGGGCGCAGCCGGCTGACGGCGGTTGAATCTGGTGTCCACCGGCCGGTGGACAAGGACAGCAGAAAGGCCCCCGCTCCGGGAAGGATTCTCCGGGGGCGGGGGCCTTGCGGTTTCTTACCTGAGGTCAGCTGATGGAGCGGCGGTCCAGGAATTTCTGCAGCGGGATGGAGTCCTGCTGGTCGGGAAGGACCAGCCAGGCCGCGACGTACAGGACGACGGCGGGGCCGGGGAGGAGGCAGAAGACCAGGAAAGCGATCCTCACGAATGCCACATCCACGTTGAGCTTTGCTGCAATGCCGCCGCACACACCTCCCAGCCAGCGTTGGGGTCCACGCTTCAGGCCGAAGCCCCTGACGATGCTGAAGAACTTGTCCATGGTTCAAGACTTCCCTGTTGTGGGTTCATTGTCACGCTTTCGGGCCGAAAGCAGCCCCCCAACCACCAGCGCGGCGCC
The DNA here is from genome assembly GCF_057840185.1 of Pseudarthrobacter sp. KH_020_B. Classification (NCBI taxonomy): domain Bacteria; kingdom Bacillati; phylum Actinomycetota; class Actinomycetes; order Micrococcales; family Micrococcaceae; genus Pseudarthrobacter; species Pseudarthrobacter sp. KH_020_B. Next base: position 3,456,305 of record NZ_CM174506.1, on the reverse strand, counting down.
GGCGCCGATCATCAGGCCGATAAGTACGTAGGTGCCGTTCAGGGTCACCACACCCAGCTGGGCGATGATGATCAGGGCGGCCAGCGCCATCACGATCAGGCCCCAGACCACGGTTCCTACGCGCGTGGCTGACTGTGTTGCGTCGGCACCGGGCTGGCCGGCCGCCGTCGTGCTTTCCGGAGTGTACGGCTCGGGTGACGGATTGACGTTGCTCATGTCAGTTCCCTTCCTGGATGGTGACGTTGCTGAAGGTGCCGTCGATCCGGAGGATCACGTGGCCGCCTGGCTTGTCGGTGTTGTAGCTGGATTCCCGGGAGGTAGTGCCGCCCCGGTGGTTGGTGCCTTCGTTGAGGTTCCCCAGCGTCATGTCTGCCCTCACATCCACGGGAATGTTGCTGGGGAGGATCACGGTGACGTTGCTCGCCGTGATGTCCAGGGGAACCACGACGTCTGAGTCCAGCGGGGCTTGCGCGGCCAATGGGGTGAGGTCAACGGTTCCCCGGCCGCCGGTGACGCTGAAGCCATCGGCCGCCTGCTGCTGGCTCGTCGGTGCCCAGTCGACCTGGCTGAAGCGGACCCTGTCGCCGTTGCCCACCACGTTGAAGATGCCGCCGATCACCAGGGCAACCACGGCGAAGAAACCGAGGATTCCGGACGTCCTGCCGCGCAGGCCGGCGATCAGGATGCCCAGGCCCAGGACGGCTGCGCCGCTGGCCCAGACGATCGCGTTGGGGGATTCGCCTAGGTTGATCACATTGCCTGCATCCAGGGCCTTGAGTCCGCCACCCACCAGGAGTGCCGTTCCAGCTGCAATGGCTACTGCCGGGGCGCCGGGGCCGGAGGGGCGGACCTTGGGGGCCTGGGCCGGGCCCTGCGGTGGCTGGTAGCCGCCGTAGGCACCGCCGTCGCTGCCGCCCCCGCCGTAGCTGCCGCCGCCGTAGCTGCCACCGCCGTAAGGCGGGTTGACGCCCGACGGCGGGATCGGAAGGTAGGGTGCGCTGCCGGACGTGCCGGACGTGCCGGACGTGCCGGACGTGCCGGTCGAAGCAGAGTCCGTGGCCGCAAACGGCGAGGCATAGGGGGTTGTGGGATAGGAGGCCGAGTAACCGGAGTTTCCGCCGGCCGGCTGCGGTGTCGCGTTCATGGGAACTCCATTCCGGGCCTTGCTGCGTTGGGTCAGGTAGTAGATGAAGTAGATGGCGCCGCCCACCCAGAAGACGGTCCACAGGAATCCGCCGAAGCCGTTGCGGCTCCAGCCCCAGAATCCGCCGCCCAGCCCGGTGAGCCCCACCACGGTGGTGATCAGCGCGCCTGTCATGCCGCTGGACCAGCGGCCGGCGCCGGCTTCCTGGACATGGATGCGCCCGTCGGGTTCGGGAAGGAATGCCCACGCCAGGCCGTAGAGCAGGACGCCGATTCCGGCGAAGAGCGTGAGGACAATGAAGATGCCGCGGACAATCAGCGGGTCAATGCCCATCCGGTGCGCGATGCCGCTGGAGACACCGCCGATCCACCGGTCGCGTCCGCGCTGGATGCCGTGGCTCCGGACCCAGGTAAAGAAGTCATTGGACTGGCCCGGCGCCTTGGCGCTGGCATACGGGCCCGAAGACGGGCTGGCGTAGGGGCCGGCATACGGGACGTCATACTGACCGGCGGCCGGGGGTGTGTCCTGCGAAGCAGCCGGGGGCGGCAGCAGGGGTTCGGTTGGCTGGTCCGGGTCGCGTGGGGGGAGCGGTTCCGTGGGCTGGCCGTCATCGGGGGTGGGGGTCTGGGAGTTCATACTTCGATCCTGCCGTTCGGCGCGGCGCAGCTCTACTGGGGAACACCCTGACTCGCCCCTGAGTCACCCCCGGTTCAGTCCGGAATCGGGTCCGGGGAACCCTGATCCGTGCTTGGATTGACACATGACCACCGCCCTCACCCGCCCACCGCTTGTCCGAAGCAGCGACCGCATCATCGCGGGCGTATGCGCCGGCCTCGCGGCGCATCTGGGCTGGCCGGTGAAAAGCGTGAGGATCGGAATGGCGCTCGCATCCCTCGCCGGCGGCGCCGGGTTGGCCTTCTACGCGTGGCTGTGGATCATGGTCCCCACCGCAGACGAAAGCGCCCGGCGCAACGCCAGGCGTCCGGCGTCGCCCATTGCCCCGGCCGTCAGCCTTGACCCGGCACTCAGCGCTGTGCCTCCGCCGGCGTCGCAGTCGCCGGGCCCGGCCGCTGCCCCTCCCTGGCGGGGAAACCCCGACGCCGGTGCTTCCGCCCCGGGGGGTGTTTCCGGCGGGGGTCCCGGTGCAGGCTACGGGGTCGGTGCCGGGTACGGGGCCGCCGTGCGGCCGCCGTGGTTCCGGGTCCGCAGCATGCGCTATGGCAAGGAGATACTGCTGGGCACCGGCCTCCTCCTGGCGGCGGGCATCATGATTGCCCGGCTCCTGGGGGTGGACGTGCCCCTGGAGACCCTCATCCCCGCCGCCGCCGTGCTGGGCGGTGCAGCCATCGCCTGGATGCAGCTCGACGAAACCCGCCGCGCGGGGCTGGTGGACAAAACCAAGGCCGATCAGGCTGGCGGCTGGGCGCGTCTGGCCGCCGGATTGGCGCTGGTGGTCGCCGGCGTGCTGGTGATGGTGTCCGGTTCCGGCTCCTGGGAACAGACCTGGCTGGCGCTGCTGGCGTCGGTGGCCGTGCTGGGCGGCGTGGTGCTGGTGCTGCTTCCGTGGGCACTCAAATTCTGGCGGGACCTGGAAACGGAGCGTGCGGGCCGTATCCGTGAAACGGAACGGGCCGAGATCGCGGCCCACCTGCACGACTCCGTCCTCCAGACCCTCGCCCTGATCCAGCGGCGGGCGGGAAACGAGCACGACGTCGTCCGGCTTGCCCGGGCCCAGGAACGAGAACTCAGGAGCTGGCTGTTCCAAGACCCCGGCAAGGAGGCGGGCCAGCTTTCGGACCGCATCAAAGCCGTGGGTGCCGAGGTGGAGGACTCGCTCGGCAACGCCGTGGAAGTGGTGAGCGTCGGGGACACCGCCATGACCGAATCCCACGAGGCGCTTGTCCAGGCCAGCCGTGAGGCGATGCTCAATGCCTCCCGGCACGGCGGCGGGACCGTTTCTGTTTACCTGGAAGTTTCCGATGACCGTACGGAAATCTTCATCAAGGACAGGGGGCCGGGCTTCGATCTGCAGGATGTTCCCGAAGACCGGCTCGGTGTCCGCGAATCGATCATCGGACGCATGAAACGCCACGGCGGGTCCGCCTCCATCACCAGCACGCCGGACGGCACCGAGGTGCGGCTGGGGATGCCGGCGCTACAAACGGAAAACGCGGAAGGAAAATCATGAACAACGTACAGGGGACCGGGCCCATCCGCCCCGCACAGCCGGTCAGGGTGGTGATCGTGGACGACCACGCCATCTTCCGCTCGGGACTCAAGGCCGACCTCGATGAGAGCATCCAGGTCGTCGGGGAAGCGGCCACGGTGGAGCAGGCCATCGCCGTGATCGCGCAGGAGCGTCCGGAAGTGGTGCTCCTGGACGTGCACCTGCCCGGTGGCCTGGGCGGCGGCGGCCGGGAAGTCATCGCGGGTTCCGCGGCGCTGCTGGCCACCACCAAGTTCCTGGCCCTGAGCGTCTCCGACGCCGCCGAAGACGTGGTGTCGGTCATCCGCGCCGGTGCCCGGGGGTATGTCACCAAGACGATTTCCGGGGCCGAGATCACCGACGCCGTGTTCCGTGTGGCCGGCGGGGACGCCGTGTTCTCGCCCCGGCTGGCCGGCTTCGTGCTGGACGCCTTCGGCACGGCTCCGGCGGATATTGCCGACGACGAGCTGGACAGGCTTTCCGCCCGCGAGCTCGAAGTGATGCGCCTTATTGCCCGCGGCTACAGCTATAAGGAGGTGGCCAAGGAGCTGTTCATCAGCATCAAAACCGTGGAAACCCATGTATCAGCGGTGCTGCGCAAACTGCAGCTCTCCAGCCGGCACGAGCTGACCAAGTGGGCCGCCGAACGCCGCCTGCTCTAACCCACCCCAAACGCTCTCTCACCTAATGTGCCTTTTTCCCCAACGCTCTCTCACGTCTTGTGGCTTAAACGCAAACGCTCTCTCACTCTCCTCAAGAGAGTGAGAGAGCGTTTGCGTTTTTCCTGCGTTAAGTGAGAGAGCGTGCCTACTTGGCCTGGCCCAGGAAGTCCTGAAGCCGGGCGACGCCGGTGGCCAGGTCCTCGTCGCCCAGGGCGTAGGAGAGCCGCAGGTAGCCCGACGGGCCGAACGCCTCACCCGGAACCACAGCCACTTCAACCTCATCCAGGATCAAAGCAGCCAGTTCGGCGGAGGTCGACGGCGTTGCGGTGCCTGCCGCCGTCGGGAATTCCTTCCCCAGCAGCGCACGGACGTCCGCGTAGACGTAGAACGCGCCCTTCGGCGTCGGGCATTCAACACCGTCGATCGCGTTCAGGCCGGCAACGATCGCCTTGCGGCGGCGGTCAAACGCCACCTTCATCTCGTCGACGGCGGTCAGCGGTCCGGAGACTGCGGCGAGGGCTGCAATCTGCATGATGTTCGAAACGTTGGACGTGGCGTGCGACTGCAGGTTGGTGGCCGCCTTGATGACGTCGGCCGGGCCGATCATCCAGCCCACACGCCAGCCGGTCATCGCATAAGTCTTGGCTACACCATTGAGGATGACCACTTTGTCGCCGAGTTCCGGGGCTGCCGTGGCGATGGAGGTGAACGGGACGCCGTCGTACGTCAGGTGCTCGTAGATCTCGTCGGTGACCACCCAGAGACCCTTGGCGGCGGCCCACTTGCCGATTTCAGCCACCTGCTCCGGGCTGTACACGGAGCCCGTGGGGTTGGACGGCGAGACAAACAGCAGGATCTTGCTCTTGTCCGTCACAGCGGCCTCAAGCTGCTCAATAGTGACCAGGTAGTCCTGCTCAGGGCCGGCGAAAACCTCAACGGGGACACCGCCGGCCAGCCTGATGGCCTCCGGGTAGGTGGTCCAGAACGGTGTGGGAACAATCACTTCGTCGCCCGGATCCACCAGCGTGGCGAAGGTGTTGTACACGGCCTGCTTGCCGCCGTTCGTCACCAGGACCTGGGACGGATCCACAGCATAGCCGGAGTCGCGGAGAGTCTTCTCGGCGATGGCCTTCTTGAGCTCCGGCAGGCCGGCCGCGGGGGAGTAGCGGTGGTACTTGGGCTGGCTGGCAGCCTCAATGGATGCCTTGACGATGTAGTCCGGAGTGGGGAAGTCCGGTTCCCCTGCCCCGAAGCCAATAACCGGCCGGCCAGCTGCCTTCAGCGCCTTGGCCTTGGCATCAACGGCCAGGGTTGCGGATTCGGCAATTGCGGAAATGCGCTGGGAAACGCGGGCGGCAGACATGGCAGGGTCCGTTCTTCGCTTGCAGCCGGGAGGCTGAATGGTGGAATTCGACGTGATCTACTCTATGCTGTTCAGCGGATCGTTCGGATTGCCGGCATGGATGTGACTGCAGGTCAACTCACCCACCAGGGCGGATTGGACGGTCCGGAATGAGGCTGGTTCGACGTAGACGAAGTTGTTGCGTAGACTGGTTCTCCGGTGTTGAAAACACGGATGATTGCGTGCGCCCCAGTGAAAACTGCGGAAGTTCGTCAGAATGCTGTTTTTGATCCATAGGGTAGTGGCGCAATTGGTAGCGCAGCGGTCTCCAAAACCGCAGGTTGCAGGTTCGAGTCCTGTCTGCCCTGCGCAAGCTGTTCCGGCGGAATGCCGGAGCACGCGCAGTAACCATGGTTCTGATCAGAACCGGGTAATCCAACATTGCAAAGATGAGCGAGGACCAGGTGACCGAAACAGCTGCCAGCAGCTCCAAGGGCCGCCCAGCCAAGAAGGACGCCAAGGCAAACTTCTTCGCTCGTATTGCACTCTTCATTCGCCAGGTCATTGGCGAACTGAAGAAGGTAGTTGCACCAACCCGCAAGGAACTGATCAATTACACGCTCGTGGTGCTGGTGTTCGTGGCCATCATGATGGTGATCGTCAGCCTGCTGGACTTCGGTTTTGGAACCGCTGTCAGTTGGGTCTTTGGCGGGATCGCTCCCCAGGACCGCTAAGGCGCTTCGTCCGCAGGCCGCGTGGCCTTGTCCGGGAAACCGGAGGAATTCACGCGGTGTGCGGAATTGAGCCATTTAAATAGGCATGTTAGGCAATGAGGAAGCAGGAGACCAAGTGTCTGAGCAGGAGCTCGAGGTAACCGAGACTGAGCTGGAAGAGTCCACGGACAACACGGCGGCCCCCACGGCTGAAGCCGGTGAAGAGTCCGAAGTTGAGTCCGCTGCGCCCGAATCCGCCGACGCCGATTCCGCCGACGATTCCGACGATCCAGACGATTCCGACGACCCAGAGGATGCCGTTTCAGAGGGTGACGCCGTAGAAGGCGAACCTGCTGAGGGCGACTCGGAGGACGACGACGCTGATGCAGACGCCCTGGCAGCCGCGGCCGCCAAGGCCGACGTTGACCCCGCCGACGAATTCAAAGCCAAGCTGCGCCGCCAGGAGGGTGACTGGTACGTCATCCACTCCTACGCCGGCTACGAAAACCGCGTCAAGGCCAACCTTGAGACCCGCATCCAGACCCTGGACATGGAAGATTACATCTTCGAGATCCAGGTGCCCATGGAAGAGGTCGTTGAGATCAAGAACGCTCAGCGCAAGGTCATCAACCGCGTCCGCATTCCCGGCTACGTCCTGGTCCGCATGGACCTGACGGATGCGTCCTGGGGCGCCGTCCGTCACACTCCCGGTGTTACCGGCTTCGTGGGCAACGCCCACAACCCGGTGCCGCTGCGCCTCGACGAAGTCTTCTCCATGCTCGCGCCGGTCTTCGAAGAGGAGCAGGCCGAAAAGGGCAAGCCCGTCAAGCACGCTGCCGCCCAGATTGACGTTGACTTCGAGGTCGGCGAATCGGTCATCGTCAAGGAAGGTCCGTTCGAGACCCTCCCCGCCACGATCTCCGAGATCAAGGTGGAATCCCAGACCCTCGTGGTGCTCGTGTCGATCTTCGAACGCGAAACCCCGGTCACGCTGGCATTCAACCAGGTCAGCAAGATCTAGTTACCCGCACAGAATTCGTTCCGGACTGCCCGCTTAGCAGCCCCGGAACGGCCGGTCGCCTCGCCATGGCGGCCAAAAACCTGAGGCACGCTCCTGTGTCCCAGGAAGATATTGAGAGAAGGACCTTACATTGGCTCCCAAGAAGAAGGTCACCGGCCTCATCAAGCTGCAGATCCAGGCAGGCGCCGCTAACCCGGCCCCGCCGATCGGTCCTGCGCTTGGCCAGCACGGTGTCAACATCATGGAATTCTGCAAGGCGTACAACGCTGCCACAGAGGCCCAGCGCGGAAACGTCATCCCCGTGGAAATCACGGTCTACGAAGACCGTTCCTTCACGTTCATCACCAAGACCCCACCGGCCGCAGAGCTCATCAAGAAGGCTGCAGGCGTTGCCAAGGGTTCACCCACCCCGCACACCGTCAAGGTTGCCAAGCTGACTCAGGCCCAGGTCAACGAGATCGCCACCACCAAGATGGAAGATCTCAACGCCACCAGCCTCGAAGGCGCAGCGAAGATCATCGCCGGTACCGCCCGCTCCATGGGTATCACCGTAGAAGGCTAATAGCCTTCACCGTCGGGAAACCGGCACCACTGAAACATTGAAATGCCGCAGGATCCTTGCAGGATCCTCGGCTGTGGCAGGGCCCAGCGCGGTCCGCAGACCACAACTGCACAAGGAGAAATAAGCAGCATGGCAAAGCGCAGCAAAGCATATGAGGCAGCAGCCGCCAAGATCGACGCGGAGAACCTTTACGCGCCGTTCGAGGCAGTAACGCTCGCCAAGGACACCAACCCGTCCAAGTTCGACGCCACCGTTGAGGTTGCCTTCCGGCTGGGCGTTGACCCTCGCAAGGCTGACCAGATGGTCCGCGGCACCGTTATCCTGCCCCACGGCACCGGTAAGGTCTCCCGCGTCCTGGTCTTCGCAACGGGCGACAAGGCGGAGGCAGCAATCGCAGCCGGCGCCGACTTCGTTGGTTCCGATGACCTGATCGAAAAGATCGCAGCCGGCTGGACCGACTTCGATGCAGCCGTAGCCACACCTGACCTCATGGGCAAGGTCGGCCGTCTTGGTAAGGTCCTGGGTCCCCGTAACCTGATGCCGAACCCGAAGACCGGCACCGTGACCGCTGACGTCGCAAAGGCTGTCAACGACATCAAGGGCGGCAAGATCGACTTCCGCGTCGACAAGCACTCGAACCTGCACTTCATCATCGGCAAGGTCTCCTTCGACGCCATCAAGCTGGCCGAGAACTACGCAGCAGCACTGGAAGAGGTGCTTCGTTTGAAGCCGTCCGCTTCCAAGGGCCGCTACATCCAGAAGGCCACCGTGGCCACCACGTTCGGTCCCGGCATCACCGTCGACCCCAACGTCACGAAGGTCCTGACCGAGGCCTAGTCCTCAACAGCTCTTCAGCCGGTTTGTTCCGGCACACCAAGGACCGTCCGGCACTGCGCCGGACGGTCCTTTGGTTTACCCCGGCAGCCCTACGGTCCCGCTCGACCAGACCGTGCGGATGGTTAGGATGGGGCATGACCGGCCAGCAGCTGATGATCACCGCAGTCGCCATTCCTGCAGCGCTCGACGCCGGGACAGACCAAAGTGCCGACGGCACCGGCGGCGTGACGGACTTCCACGAGTGCCACGCCCTGCGCGAGAAGCACGAGTTGGAGAAATGGGGCGACCTGGACCGCTGCCCCACGCCAATGGAGAGTCTGGAGTACTGGCGCGGCAATGAGTATGAGGAGCGCCGGCTCTTCATAGCGAGGCTGGGCCAGGAAACCGTGGGAACCTGCTCCGTCACCCTGCCCCTCCGCGAGAACACCTACACGGCAGGGATCATGGTGGACGTGGCGGCAGCCTTCCGGCGCCAGGGTTGGGGTCGCCGGCTGCTGGAGCACGCCGAGGCTGTGGCCGTGGAAAGCGGCCGCACTTCCTTGGATGCCTACTGTGAGCTGCCCGCCGGGCCGGTGGAGAACGCGGCCAGGCTGATCCCCGCCAAATCGGGCGCGGGCGGGCTCCCCGCAGATGATCCCGCCGTGGCCTTTGCGGCCGGTGCAGGCTACGAACTTGAGCAGGTGGAGAGGGCCAGCCGGCTCACGCTGCCGGTCCCGGCGAATCAACTCGACACGCTGGAGACGGAGGCGTCGTTACGGGCAACCGGCTACGTCCTGGTGGGCTGGTCGGATACCTGTCCTGACGAACTCGTGGCTGAATATGCAGTCCTCAAGAACCGGATGAGCACGGATGTGCCCATTGCCGGCATGGACTGGGAAGCCGAGGACTGGGACCCTGCCAGGGTCCGGCAGGAGGAGGAGTCGAACAGTCGCAGCGGCCTGCAGAGCCAGGTCGCGGCGGCGCTGCACAGGCCCACCGGCCAGCTCGTCGCCTACACGGTCCTGAACTGGCGGCCGGGCATACCTGCGAGCATTGCCCAGCAGGACACCCTGGTCTCCTCCGGGCACCGCGGGAAGCGGCTGGGACTGCTGATCAAAGCGGCGAACCTCCGCGCCGCCCAGCACCGATGGCCCGCGGCGCGATGGGTCCTGACATGGAACGCCGTGGAAAACCGGCATATGCTGGCGATAAATAATTTGCTTGGATTCAAACCTGCTGGTTATGAGGGCGAATGGCAGAAACGGCTGGGATGACGCACCCGATGGCAGAAGACGTACGGATCGAGCAGCTGTGGATCCCGGACACCCTGGACGCACCTGACGCAGTGGATTTCCTGGCTGCCGTTGAGGTGGGCCGCAAGGTCCGGATGCAGACCTGGGGCACCGATGACCTCGCGTACACACCGCTGGAGAAGCTCCTTGAGCTGGCTGATCCCTATGAGCGCCAGGTCATCCTGGTAGCCAAGGCCGGGGAGCAAATCATCGGTACGGTGGACATCGCCCTGCCCCTGACCGACAACCTGGACATGGCGGAGTTCACCCTGGACATCCTGCCGGAATTCCAGCGCCAGGGCGTGGGCCGCAAGCTGCTCCTCGCGGCTGAACACCTGGCCCGCAGCGAGGGCCGCACGCTGATTCTCGTTGACACCAACCATCCAGGCGCGTCCCTGCACGAGTTTGAGAGGGCCCAGCTGGTGCCGGGTTCAGGCCAGGGCTTTGTGCCGCTGGACAGCCGGGAAGTCGAATTCGCGCGCCGGACCGGCTACACACTCCAGCACATCGAACAGTTCAGCTCCTGTGCACTGCCGCTGGACACCAAACTGGTGGCCGATCTCCAGGTCGAGGCGGATGAAGCCAACAACGGGCGGTACCGGCTCCACCACTGGACGGACCGGTGCCCGGATGAGTGGCTGGAAGCCGTGGCCGTGCTCGAGAACCAGGCGGGCGCCGACGTCGACCCTTCCCTGGAGACCCCCGTTGAGCAGGACATGGTGTTCGACGGCGGCATCCTCCGTGAAGCGGAAGAGGTCACCATCGCGCAGGGGAGGCGGACGGTGGTCACCGCCGTCGAGCATCTGGCCACCGGGGCCCTGGTGGGCCTGACCACCATAAGCGTCCTGGCCCACCGGCCCGATGTGGTGTTCCAGGATGACACCCTGGTCCTGCAGGAGCACCGCGGGAACAAGCTGGGGCTGCTGATCAAGGTGGCCAACATGGAGCGGCTCACCGAACAGTTCCCCGATGCCCGCGTTATCTACACCTGGAACGCGCCGGAGAACAGGTACCTGCTGACCGTGAACCAGCAGCTCGGCTTCACCACGGCCGGCGTGACCGGCATCTGGCAGAAGGAGCTCCCGTACCTGGGGACGAGTAAGAGCTGAGGCCGATTTGGTGCTGCGGCGGCCCGTCCCGTAAGCTTGGACTACCAAAGACCGTCGGTTGTTGGAAATCCACTCTCCTGAACGCAGCTCAACTCTGCAGTTGTGTGCGGGAGGCCAAGTGTATTTCTGGACGAAGGACCCTGAACATAGGGCGGCCGGCGCAGGTGAACGAAGCAACGCTCCACAGTGAAAGCCGTGTTGAGCCAAGCCCCGTGCATCTGCGCGGGGCGTTTTTAGTTTTAGCTCATCTGAGCGGGGACCGTCGCATACCGGCACTATCCCCGGAAGGAGGGTTATGGCAACGCCTACAAAGGTTTCAGCAGTAGCTGAGATCGCTAACGATTTCAAGGAATCGAACGCCGCTGTCCTGACCGAATACCGTGGGCTCACCGTTGCACAGCTCAAGCAGCTGCGTGTTTCTCTCGGCCAGGACACCAAGTTCTCGGTCGTCAAGAACACCCTGACCGCCATTGCAGCCAAGGAAGCCGGTGTCGAAGCATTCGACGGCCAGCTTGCCGGCCCCACTGCAATCGCGTTCATCAAGGGTGACGCAGTTGCAGCTGCCAAGAGCCTGACGGATTTTGCCAAGGCCAACAAGCAGCTGGTCATCAAGACCGGTTACTTCGAGGGCAAGGCACTGAACGCCAGCGAAGTCTCTGCACTGGCAGCGCTCGAGTCCCGCGAGCTGCAGCTCGCCAAGGTTGCAGGCATCCTCAAGGCTCCTGCTGCCGCCGCTGCACGCACGATTGACGCATTGCGCCTCAAGCTTGAAGAAGCGAACGGTGCACCGGCAGCTGCCGAGGCTCCCGCCGCTGAAGAAGCTCCTGCCGCAGATGAAGCCCCCGAAGCAGTTGCAGAAGCTGGTGTTGAGGCACCCGCCGAGGCACCCGCTGCCGAAGAGAACTAGTTTCTCTTCACCCACCAGACTCCGGTGTCAAGGCAATGGCCCAGGCCGCCACGCACCACCTATAGGAAGGACGCCACACCATGGCGAAGCTCACCAACGAAGAGCTCATTGAAGCTTTCAAGGAACTGACCATCATCGAGCTCTCCGAGTTCGTCAAGCTCTTCGAAGAGACCTTCGAAGTTACTGCAGCTGCAGTTGCTGTTGCTGGCCCCGCCGGTGGCGGCGCCGCTGAAGAAGCTGAAGAGCAGACTGAATTCGACGTTATCCTCGAATCAGCTGGCGAAAAGAAGATCGCAGTGATCAAGGAAGTTCGCGCAATCACTTCCCTGGGTCTGAAGGAAGCTAAGGACGTTGTTGACAGCGCCCCGAAGGCTGTTCTCGAAGGCGTCACCAAGGAAGCTGCCGAAAAGGCAATGGAGCAGCTCCAGGCTGCTGGCGCCACCGTTACCCTCAAGTAACTCACGCCGCTTCACGGAAAACCCCGTCCACTTCGGTGGGCGGGGTTTTCCTGCGCTTAACCCAAAGTAGGTCGCACTAACTGTCGTTTTGAGCGCCCATAACGACACTTACTGCTACCTACATGGGGTTGGGGTCCGAGATATCGGCGACGACGGCGCCCAATGCTGCGGTGAGGGCGTCGGCGTCCACAAAGGCGCTGTAGCCGTGTTCGCCGGCGCCCATCGAGACCTTGCGTCCGGCGATGGTGGCGTCCGCGTACACCGGCCAGGCGGTGGTGCTGCCGAGCGGGGTGATGGTCCCGCGTTCGTAGCCGGTCGCGTCCAGGGCCACGTCCGCGGGCGGCAAGGAGAGCTTGTTGACGCCCACCAGGGTCCGCAGTTTTGGCCAGGAGATCTGCCGGTCGCCCGGAATCAGCGCGAACAGGAACGTCCCGTCCTTGTGCTTGACCACCAGGGATTTCACCATGTCCGCCGGCGTGATGCCCAGGATCCCGGCAGCCTCCTCGAGGCTCCGCGCGGCCAGCCGCTCCACAAGTTGCACGTCCAGGCCGTGCGCGGCGGCGTCAGCAAGGAAACGCTGACGTCCGACGGCGGCGCTCCCGTTGTGGACCTGCCCCACCATCAGTCCCTTCCCACTATCAGTCCCGGTACAGCAGGAGCGCTTCGCCCTGGCCGCCGCCGCCGCACAGGGAGACCGCGGCCTTGCCGCTGCCGCGCCGTTTGAGTTCATGGGCCGCATGCAGCGCCAACCGCGCACCGGATGCCCCGATCGGGTGGCCCAGGGCTATGGCACCGCCGTGGATGTTGCACTTCTCCAACGGGTAGTCCAGGTCCTTCAGCGACTGCACCGCGACCGAACCGAACGCTTCGTTAATTTCGATGAAGTCCAGGTCCGCGGTGCTCCATTCCGCCCGCTGCAGGGCGTTCATGATCGCGTGAGACGGCTGCGAATGCAGGGAATTGTCCGGACCGGCAACCTGTCCGGGCTTCCCCACCACAGCCAGGTATTCCAGACCGTTCTCCTCCGCGAACCGGCGCGATGCCAGCACCAGTGCGGAGGCGCCGTCGGACAGGGGAGAGGAGTTGCCTGCGGTGATGGTTCCGTCGCTGACGAAGGCTGCCCGCAGCCCGGCCAGGGACTCGATGGACGTGTTGGGCCGTACGCCTTCATCGGCGGAGACAACGATGGGATCGCCCTTGCGCTGCTTGACGCTGATGGGTGCGATCTCGTCGTCGAAGACGCCGTTCTTCGCCGCCAGCGCCGCACGCTGGTGCGAGTGGGCGGCCACGTTGTCCTGTGAGGTCCGGTCAATGCCCAGCGTCAGGTTCTTGGTTTCGGTGGACAGGCCCATGGACTGGCCGTCAAACGCATCGGTGAGGCCGTCGTGCGCCGCGACATCCAGCGCCTGGATGGCGCCATAGGTCCAGCCCTGGCGGGAACCCGGCAGCAGGTGGGGTGCACGGGTCATGGATTCCTGGCCGCCGGCCACCACCACGGCGGCGTCGCCGCTGCGGATCATCCTGGCGGCGTCGATCACCGCCGTCAGCCCCGACAGGCACACCTTGTTGATGGTGACCGTGGGAACGTTCCAGCCGATTCCCGCTCCGATGGCGCTCTGGCGCGCGGGGTTCTGCCCGGCACCGGCCTGCAGTACCTGGCCCATGATGACGGCGTCCACCTGGCCGGCGTCCACGCCGCTCGCGGCAATCGCGGACCGGATCGCGTGCGCTCCGAGTTCGACGGCGGTGAAGCTCGCCAGTTGCCCGTTGAGCCGGCCCTGCGGTGTGCGCGCACCGGCCAGGATGACCACGTCAGTGTTGTCGTTGGAGTTGCCCATTGTGATCTCTTCCGCTCTGAATCGATGTACTTCCAAGGCTACCGTGAGGCCCGTCACCTATTTATCCAAACGCCGCAGGGGCGTCGATGATTCCATTCGTGCGGGCCGTGCTCAGGTCGTGGCCAGTAGGGGAGAACTACCCATCCGCCGGATGTGCGCGTGCTCGCGGCGGTGCGTAGGGTGGACGGCGAAGACGAAAGAGCAACGCAAAAAACAGGGAGCAGCATCTTGAAGAAAGTCCTCGCCGCGGCAGCCATGGCCAGCCTTGCCGGACTCACCGCCTGCAGCGTTGCCACTCCCGCGCCGGACAGCACTTCCTCAACAGCAGCCCCTACTGCGTCCACCTCCGCACCTTCCACCGCGTCGCCGTCGCGCTCTTCCAGCCCGTCATCCGCGCCTCAGGCGGGCGGCGTGAAGGGAGCCTGCGAGACGTTCAACTCGCTTTACGCCGACTACAAGGCCATCCAGGATGATTCGAACGCCTACGAGGACATCTACTTTGCCGCCGACGACGCCCAGGGCACTGTGGCCGGGAACCTGGTGGGCCTGTTCGCGTCGCTCAAGATCCTCGCCATTGATCACTCGTCGGCAGTTGATAAGGGTGGCGTGCCCGAGCAGGAATCAAAGGATGCCGTGCGTGACGCGGTGTTCGCCAACGCCAACGAATGCACCGCAGCGGGCGTTACGCTGCGGCTCTGACCCGGGCCAGGAGCCAAAAAAATCAGTGCTTGCAATAAGTCCGGTTGTGGGGTAGACACGTAATTGGTTTTGCCGTATCGTAGATATTTGCGTCTTCCCTGTTTACCTTCAGCCTTCATATAGCGGTGGGCTTTGCCTGGCAGCTGACCATCAACGTGCCGTCAACAACGTCATTGTATGGAAAGCCCCGGCCCGGGTCATATAGCGGAACCGGATGGTAGCACTGCGGAGTCATTCCGCAGGGTGCACAGCGGGGGAGATCTGAAAACGCCTGAAGGTCTGTGGAAGGATCCCTCTTGGTCGCCTCGAGCACCTCTAATAACGAAACCGCTAACACCGCCGACAGCACTGATGGTGCCACTCGCCGGCTCTCATTCGCAAAGATTCACGAACCGCTGGACGTTCCGAATCTCCTTGCCCTGCAGACGGACAGCTTCGACTGGCTGGTCGGAAACGAACGCTGGCAGGCACGCGTAGCGAAGGCCGTCGAAGAAAACGATCTCAGCGTCGCCACCTCGTCCGGACTGTCGGACATCTTTGAAGAGATCTCCCCGATCGAGGACTTCCAGGGCACCATGTCCCTGAGCTTCTCCGATCCGGAGTTCGCTGACCCGAAGTACACCATGGCCGAGTGCAAGGACCGGGACGCAACGTACTCGGCACCGCTGTACGTCAAGGCCGAGTTCATGAACAACAACACGGGCGAAATCAAGCAGCAGACCGTGTTCATGGGCGACTTCCCCCTCATGACGGAGAAGGGCACCTTCGTCGTCAACGGCACCGAGCGTGTGGTCGTCTCCCAGCTGGTCCGTTCACCGGGCGCCTACTTTGAGCGCACCGCCGACAAGACCAGTGACAAGGACATCTTCACTGCCAAGATCATCCCGTCCCGCGGTGCATGGTTTGAACTCGAGATCGACAAGCGCGACCAGGTCGGCGTTCGCCTCGACCGCAAGCGCAAGCAGTCCGTCACCGTTCTGCTGAAGGCCCTTGGCTGGACCGAAGGCCAGATCCTCGAAGAGTTCGGCCAGTACGACTCCATGCGTGCAACGCTGGAGAAGGACGCCACCGAGACCCGCGAAGACGCGTTGCTGGACATCTACCGGAAGCTGCGACCGGGCGAGCCGCCCACAGTCGAGGCTGCCCAGTCCCTCCTGGACAACCTGTACTTCAACTCCAAGCGCTACGATCTGGCCAAGGTTGGCCGTTACAAGATCAACCGCAAGCTTGGCATCGACCGCTCCCTTGGCGACAAGGAAGCTTCGGTCCTGCACGTTGAAGACATCGTGGCCATGATCAAGTTCCTGGTTGCCCTGCACGCCGGCGAGAAGACCCTCACGGGCAAGCGCGACGGCCAGGACCACGAGCTGCGCGTCGAAATCGATGACATCGACCACTTCGGCAACCGTCGTATCCGCGCCGTCGGCGAGCTCATCGAGAACCAGGTCCGCACCGGCCTGTCCCGTATGGAGCGCGTTGTCCGCGAGCGGATGACCACCCAGGACGTCGAGGCCATCACGCCGCAGACACTGATCAACATCCGCCCTGTCGTTGCAGCCATCAAGGAGTTCTTCGGAACCTCCCAGCTGTCGCAGTTCATGGACCAGAACAACCCGCTCTCGGGTCTGACCCACAAGCGCCGTCTGTCCGCGCTTGGCCCGGGTGGTCTGTCCCGTGACCGCGCAGGCATGGAAGTTCGAGACGTTCACCCGTCCCACTACGGACGTATGTGCCCCATCGAAACCCCTGAAGGCCCGAACATTGGCCTGATCGGTTCACTGGCATCCTACGGCCGCATCAACCCGTTCGGCTTCATCGAGACTCCTTACCGTCTCGTCGCTGAAGGTGTTGTCTCCGATGAGGTCCAGTACCTCACCGCCGACGACGAGGCAGAGGTCCTGATCGCCCAGGCCAACGCTCCGCTGGATGCGAACAAGAAGTTCGCCGAAGAGACCGTCCTGGTCCGCGCCCGTGGTGGTGGAGGCGAGCCTGTGCTCGTTCCCGCCGGCGAGGTCGAGTTCATGGACGTTTCCCCGCGCCAGATGGTGTCCGTGGCTACGGCCCTGATCCCGTTCCTCGAGCATGACGATGCTAACCGCGCACTCATGGGTGCCAACATGCAGCGCCAGGCCGTGCCGCTGGTCCGTTCCGAGGCCCCGTTCGTGGGCACCGGCATGGAGCGCGCCGCCGCCGTCGACGCCGGTGACGTCACCATCGCCAAGAAGGCCGGTGTGGTTACCGAGGTCTCCGCTGAGCTCGTCATCATGCTCAACGACGACGGTACGGAAACCAACTACCGCATCAACAAGTTCGCACGCTCCAACCAGGGCAACTGCTACAACAACCGTGTCCTGGTCAACGAAGGCCAGCGCCTCGAGGTCGGCGGCATCATCGCCGACGGTCCGGCAACGGACCAGGGCGAACTCGCCCTCGGTAAGAACCTGCTCGTGGCATTCATGTCATGGGAAGGCCACAACTTCGAGGACGCCATCATCCTCTCGCAGCGCATTGTTGCCGAGGACGTTCTTTCCTCCATCCACATCGAGGAGCACGAGATCGATGCCCGCGACACCAAGCTTGGTGCCGAGGAAATCACCCGTGACATCCCCAACGTGTCCGAGGAAGTCCTGGCAGGCCTGGACGAGCGCGGCATCATCCACATCGGTGCCGAGGTTGAAGCCGGCGACATCCTGGTCGGAAAGGTCACCCCGAAGGGTGAAACCGAACTGACCCCGGAAGAGCGCCTGCTGCGTGCCATCTTCGGTGAGAAGTCCCGCGAAGTGCGCGACACCTCCCTGAAGGTTCCGCACGGCGAGTCCGGCACCGTCATCGGCGTCCGCGTCTTCGACCGCGACCAGGACGACGAACTGCCCCCGGGCGTGAACCAGCTGGTGCGCGTCTACGTGGCCGCCAAGCGCAAGATCACCGACGGCGACAAGCTCGCCGGCCGCCACGGCAACAAGGGTGTTATCTCCAAGATCCTCCCGATCGAAGACATGCCCTTCCTTGCCGACGGCACCCCCGTTGATATCGTCCTGAACCCGCTGGGTGTCCCGGGCCGTATGAACGTCGGCCAGGTGCTGGAAACGCACCTCGGCTGGGTTGCCAAGACCGGTTGGAAGATCGAAGGCGAGCCCGAGTGGATGAAGCAGCTGCCGAACCTGCCCCGCGAGAGTGGCCAGACCACTGTTGCAACGCCGGTGTTCGACGGCGCCCGTGAAGAGGAAATCACGGGTCTGCTCGACTCCACCAACGTCACCCGCGACGGCGACCGCCTGATCAACTCCTCAGGCAAGACCCGCCTCTTCGACGGCCGCTCCGGCGAGCCGTTCCCGGATCCGATCTCGGTCGGCTACATGTACATCCTGAAGCTCCACCACCTGGTGGACGACAAGATCCACGCCCGTTCCACTGGCCCGTACTCCATGATCACGCAGCAGCCGCTGGGTGGTAAGGCACAGTTCGGTGGCCAGCGCTTCGGTGAGATGGAAGTGTGGGCGCTGGAAGCTTATGGCGCCGCGTACACCCTCCAGGAACTCCTCACCATCAAGTCGGATGATATCCACGGTCGTGTCAAGGTCTACGAAGCAATCGTCAAGGGCGAGAACATCCCCGAGCCGGGCGTTCCTGAGTCCTTCAAGGTCTTGATCAAGGAAATGCAGTCGCTGTGCCTGAACGTGGAAGTACTCTCCACGGACGGAACCACAATTGAAATGCGTGACTCTGATGACGCAGTCTTCACGGCTGCGGAAGAACTGGGCATCGATCTGTCTCGTGCAGAGCCCAGTTCCGTAGAAGAGGTTTAGCAGGTTGATGTCCGACGGCGGGTGACCACCCGCCGTCGGACATCACCTCCCTCTTCCCGTAACCAAGACTTCAGAATTTAGAGAACAAGAGAGAACAGGGACCATATGTCCAGCGAATCCTCCTTCGGCCTCATGCAGATCGGCCTCGCCACCGCGGATGACATCCGTGGCTGGTCTTACGGCGAGGTTAAGAAGCCGGAAACCATCAACTACCGCACGCTCAAGCCCGAGAAGGACGGCCTCTTCTGCGAGAAGATCTTCGGCCCTTCCCGCGACTGGGAATGCTACTGCGGTAAGTACAAGCGCGTGCGCTTCAAGGGCATCATCTGCGAGCGGTGTGGCGTTGAAGTCACCCGTGCGAAGGTCCGCCGTGAGCGCATGGGCCACATCGAGCTGGCCGCTCCCGTCACGCACATCTGGTACTTCAAGGGTGTTCCGTCCCGTCTGGGCTACCTCCTTGACCTGGCACCGAAGGACCTCGAAAAGGTCATCTACTTCGCTGCCTACATGATCACCAGCGTCGACGCCGACAGCCGCCACGAGGAACTGCCCAACCTGCAGGTTGAGCACGACATCGAGAAGAAGCAGCTGATCGACAACCGCGACTCCGACATCGCCACGATCGCCCGTGACCTCGAAAACGAGATCGCGCGCCTCGAAGGTGAAGGTGCCAAGGCTGCCGACAAGAAGAAGGCCCGCGACTCCGCGGACCGTCAGATGGCCAACGTGCGTAAGCGTGCCGACGCCGAGATCGAGCGCCTCGAGCAGGTCTGGGACCGTTTCAAGAACCTGAAGGTCGCTGACCTCGAAGGCGACGAAGGCCTCTACCGCGAGCTGCGCGACCGCTACGGCATGTACTTCGAAGGCTCCATGGGTGCCGAAGCCATCAAGAAGCGTCTTGAGAACTTCGACATGCAGGCCGAGTCCGACCTGTTGCGCGACATCATTGCCAACGGCAAGGGCCAGCGCAAGACCCGCGCCCTGAAGCGCCTGAAAGTGGTCAACGCGTTCCTGACCACCAACAACAGCCCGCTCGGCATGGTGCTGGACGCTGTCCCGGTGATCCCGCCGGAACTGCGCCCGATGGTCCAGCTGGACGGTGGCCGTTTCGCGACCTCCGACCTCAACGACCTCTACCGTCGTGTGATCAACCGCAACAACCGCCTCAAGCGCCTGCTTGACCTCGGTGCCCCGGAGATCATCGTCAACAACGAGAAGCGCATGCTTCAGGAAGCTGTTGACAGCCTCTTCGACAACGGCCGTCGCGGCCGTCCGGTCACCGGTCCTGGCAACCGTCCGCTGAAGTCCCTGAGCGACATGCTCAAGGGCAAGCAGGGCCGTTTCCGCCAGAACCTCCTCGGCAAGCGCGTTGACTACTCCGGCCGTTCGGTCATCGTCGTCGGCCCGCAGCTGAAGCTGCACCAGTGTGGCCTGCCCAAGCAGATGGCACTGGAGCTCTTCAAGCCGTTCGTGATGAAGCGCCTGGTTGACCTCAACCACGCCCAGAACATCAAGTCGGCCAAGCGTATGGTCGAGCGTTACCGTCCGCAGGTCTGGGACGTGCTGGAAGAGATCATCACCGAACACCCGGTACTGCTCAACCGTGCACCTACCCTGCACCGCCTTGGCATCCAGGCGTTCGAACCGCAGCTTGTTGAAGGTAAGGCAATCCAGCTCCACCCGCTGGTTTGTGGCGCCTTCAACGCTGACTTCGACGGCGACCAGATGGCAGTCCACCTGCCGCTGAGCCCCGAGGCCCAGGCTGAGGCACGCATCCTGATGCTGTCCTCGAACAACATCCTGAAGCCGTCCGACGGCCGTCCGGTCACCCTGCCTTCGCAGGATATGATCATCGGCCTCTACCACCTGACCACCAAGCGTGTTGGTTCAGCTGGCGAAGGCCGCGTCTTCTCCTCGGTTGCCGAAGCCATCATGGCCTACGACCTCCGCGAGCTGCACTTGAACTCGCAGGTCAAGATCCGTCTCGAAGGATTCGTTCCGTACGCAGGCTGGGAAGCTCCGGAAGGCTGGGAAGCCGGCCAGCCGGTGCTCGTCCAGACCTCCCTCGGACAGGTCATCTTCAACCAGACGCTGCCGGCGGATTACCCGTGGGTTGAGAACGTTGCGGACAAGGGCGAACTGTCCACGATCGTCAACGATCTCGCCGAGCGCTACCCGAAGGTGGTCACGGCGGCAACGCTGGACAACCTGAAGGACGCCGGTTTCTACTGGGCCACCCGCTCGGGCGTTACCGTCGCCATCTCGGACATCGAGGTACCCAAGGACAAGCCGCGGATCCTCGCCGGCTACGAAACCATGGCTGCCAAGATCCAGGGCCAGTACGACAAGGGCCTGATCGACGACGACGAGCGTCGCCAGGAACTGATCGAGATCTGGAACAAGGCAACCAACGAGATCGCCCAGGTCATGCGTGACAACCTGTCGCCGATGAACACCATCAACCGCATGGTGTCCTCCGGTGCACGTGGTAACTGGATGCAGGTCCGTCAGATCGCGGGTATCCGTGGCCTGGTGGCCAACCCTAAGGGTGAAATCATCCCGCGTCCCATCAAGTCCTCCTACCGCGAGGGCCTGTCGGTGCTGGAATACTTCATCGCCACGCACGGTGCCCGTAAGGGTCTGGCTGACACCGCGCTGCGTACCGCCAACTCGGGTTACCTGACCCGTCGTCTGGTGGACGTATCGCAGGACGTCATCGTTCGCGAAGAGGACTGCGGCACCGAGCGCGGCTTGGTCACGGCAATCGCCGTACCGAACGCCAACGGCGAGCTTGTCCTGGACGAGAACGTCGAGAACAGCGCCTACGCCCGTACGCTCGCTGTTGATGTTGTTGACTCCAAGGGCAATGTCCTTGCAGCCGGCGGCACCGACTGCGGCGACGTCGTTATCGCTGAGCTGTTCGCAGCCGGCATCACCGAGGTCAAGGTCCGCTCCGTACTCACCTGTGAGTCCAGCGTCGGCACCTGCGCCCTGTGCTACGGCCGTTCACTGGCCACCGGCAAGACCGTGGACATCGGCGAGGCCGTCGGCATCATCGCCGCACAGTCCATCGGCGAGCCCGGTACCCAGCTGACCATGCGTACGTTCCACACCGGTGGTGCTGTTTCCGCCAGCGGTGGCGACGACATCACCCAGGGTCTGCCCCGTATCCAGGAGCTCTTCGAAGCCCGTACTCCGAAGGGTGTCGCACCGATTGCTGAAGCAGCCGGCCGCATCGCCATCGAAGAGTCCGAGCGTCAGATGCGCCTGGTCATCACCCCGGATGACGGGTCCGAAGAGATCGCCTACCCGGTACTGCGCCGTTCACGCCTCCTCATCGAGGATGGCGAGCACGTCACAGTAGGCCAGAAGCTCATCAACGGTCCGGTGGATCCCAAGCAGGTTCTGCGCATCATGGGTCCCCGTGCCGCGCAGAAGTTCCTGGTGGACGAGGTCCAGGGCGTGTACCGCAGCCAGGGCATCGGTATCCACGACAAGCACGTCGAGGTTATCGTCCGCCAGATGCTGCGCCGCGTCACGGTCATCGAGTCCGGCGAATCGGATCTGCTCCCCGGCGAGCTCGCCGAGCGCAGCCGCTTCGAGGAGGCCAACCGCCGCGTTGTGTCCGAGGGCAAGACTCCGGCTTCCGGACGTCCTGAGCTCATGGGCATCACCAAGGCGTCCCTGGCCACCGAGTCCTGGCTGTCGGCAGCTTCCTTCCAGGAGACCACCCGCGTCCTGACGCAGGCGGCCATGGAAGGCAAGAGCGACCCGCTGCTTGGCCTCAAGGAGAACGTCATCATCGGTAAGCTGATCCCGGCCGGCACGGGTCTCCCGCGCTACACCGAGGTCACCGTGGAGCCCACTGAGGAAGCGAAGGCCAACCTGTTCACCGGCCCCAGCGCATTCAGTGACTTCTCGTACGACTCCCTGGGCGGCGACGGAGCTCCTGAGTTCCACGCCATCCCGCTGGATGACTACGATCTCGGCAACGATTTCCGCTAGTCGATTGCGTTGAAAGGCCCCGCTTCCACTCTGTGGAGGCGGGGTCTTTCGTCTACACCCGATTAAGGGCCCGGGTCCAGCCGTGCTAAACTTTGTGTAATTGTTCTGTGTGGCAGTGGATGAAGGCCGCCGCAGCATCATTTTGGTTTTGTTCTCATGATGCTGGGTGGAGCTTGTTTCCGGGTTGCGGGTAAGGTGCGCAACGAATGCCACGCTTTTGCACGCCTACGCAAGTTTCCAGAGGCCGCAGCTGCAAGGAACAACGCCAAAACCATTGTGCTCAGGCTGGCGCCTGAGTGTGAAGGTAGAGATCAAACCAACGGAGAACACGAGAGTGCCTACGATTAACCAGCTGGTCCGCAAGGGCCGCACGCCTAAGGTCAAAAAGACCAAGGCTCCCGCGCTTAACGGCAGCCCGATGCGCCGCGGTGTTTGCACCCGCGTTTACACCACCACCCCCAAGAAGCCGAACTCGGCTCTTCGTAAGGTTGCACGTGTGCGCCTCAACGGTGGCGTTGAAGTTACCGCTTACATCCCCGGTGTAGGCCACAACCTGCAGGAGCACTCCATTGTGCTCGTTCGCGGTGGTCGCGTGAAGGACCTCCCCGGTGTCCGTTACAAGATCGTCCGTGGCGCCCTCGATACCCAGGGTGTGAAGAACCGTAAGCAGGCACGCAGCCGCTACGGCGCAAAGATGGAGAAGAAGTAATATGCCTCGCAAGGGTCCGGCCCCCAAGCGGCCGCTCGTACTAGATCCCGTTTACGGCTCCCCGCTGGTTACCCAGCTGATCAACAAGGTGCTGGTTGACGGTAAGAAGTCCACCGCAGAGCGCATTGTTTACGGTGCCCTCGAAGGCGCCCGCGCCAAGTCCGGCGGCGACCCCGTAGCAGCCCTCAAGAAGGCCATGGAGAACGTCAAGCCTTCCCTCGAGGTCCGCTCACGCCGCGTTGGCGGCGCCACCTACCAGGTTCCGGTTGAGGTCAAGCCGGGCCGCTCCACCGCCCTCGCCCTGCGTTGGCTGGTTGGCTACTCCAAGGCCCGCCGTGAAAAGACCATGACCGAGCGCCTCCAGAACGAAATCCTGGATGCCTCCAACGGTCTCGGTGCCGCTGTGAAGCGTCGCGAAGACACCCACAAGATGGCCGAGTCCAACAAGGCCTTCGCACACTACCGCTGGTAATACTTCCCGGACGCCGCCGGCTCGACTGAGCCGGCGGCGAACGTGTAGTCCATCCGAAAGGGAGACACCGTGGCACAGGACGTGCTTACAGACCTTAGTAAGGTCCGCAACATCGGCATCATGGCCCACATTGATGCCGGCAAGACCACCACCACCGAGCGCATTCTGTTCTACACAGGTGTGAACCACAAGATCGGCGAAACGCACGACGGCGCTTCGACCACTGACTGGATGGAACAGGAAAAGGAACGCGGCATCACCATCACGTCTGCCGCCGTGACCTGCTTCTGGGAAAACAACCAGATCAACATCATCGACACCCCCGGCCACGTTGACTTCACCGTCGAGGTTGAGCGCTCACTGCGCGTCCTCGATGGCGCTGTCGCCGTCTTCGATGGCAAGGAAGGCGTTGAGCCGCAGTCCGAGACTGTTTGGCGCCAGGCTGACAAGTACAACGTCCCGCGCATCTGCTTCGTCAACAAGATGGACAAGCTCGGCGCTGACTTCTACTTCACCGTCGACACCATCATTGGCCGCCTCGGTGCCAAGCCGCTCGTAATGCAGCTGCCGATCGGAGCCGAGAACGACTTCATCGGCGTCGTCGACATCCTGGAAATGCGCGCGCTGGTCTGGCCGGGCGACTCCAAGGGTGACGTCACCATGGGTGCCAAGTACGAGGTCCAGGAGATCCCGGCTGACCTCAAGGAAAAGGCTGAAGAGTACCGCGCAGCGCTCGTTGAGACCGTTGCTGAGTCCTCCGAAGAGCTCATGGAGAAGTACCTCGAAGGCGAAGAGATTTCCGTCGAGGAACTCAAGGCTGGCATCCGCAAGATGACCATCAACTCCGAGCTCTACCCGGTCTTCTGTGGTTCCGCGTTCAAGAACCGTGGCGTTCAGCCGATGCTCGATGCTGTCATCGACTACCTGCCGAACCCGCTCGACGTCCCGCCGATGATCGGTCACGATCCCCGCGACGAAGAGAAGGAAATCGTCCGCGCGCCTTCCTCCGAGGAGCCGTTCTCGGCTCTGGCGTTCAAGATCGCCGCGCACCCGTTCTTCGGCCAGCTCACCTTCATCCGCGTGTACTCCGGTCACGTGGAAGCAGGCGCACAGGTGGTCAACTCCACCAAGGGCAAGAAGGAGCGCATCGGCAAGCTGTTCCAGATGCACGCCAACAAGGAAATGCCCGTTGAGGGCGCTACCGCCGGCCACATCTACGCAGCGATCGGTCTGAAGGACACCACCACGGGCGACACCCTGTGCGACTCCGCCAACCAGATCGTCCTCGAGTCCATGAGCTTCCCGGAGCCCGTGATCTCTGTTGCCATCGAGCCGAACACCAAGGGTGACCAGGAGAAGCTCTCGACGGCCATCCAGAAGCTCTCCGCTGAGGACCCGACCTTCCAGGTCTCCCTCAACGAAGACACCGGTCAGACCATCATCGCCGGCATGGGCGAGCTCCACCTGGACATCCTGGTGGACCGCATGCGCCGCGAATTCAAGGTCGAGGCAAACGTCGGCAAGCCGCAGGTCGCGTACCGCGAAACCATCAAGAATGTTGTTGCGCGTCACGACTACACGCACAAGAAGCAGACCGGTGGTTCGGGCCAGTTCGCGAAGATCCAGATTGCCATTGGGCCGCTGGACACTTCCGAGGGCGAGCTGTACGAGTTCGAGAACAAGGTGACCGGTGGCCGTATTCCTCGCGAATACATCCCGTCGGTTGACGCTGGTATCCAGGATGCACTGAACGACGGCGTCCTGGCCGGCTACCCGGTTGTTGGCATCAAGGCGACGCTGATTGACGGCGCTTACCACGATGTTGACTCCTCGGAAATGGCGTTCAAGATCGCCGGCCGTATGGCTTTCAAGGAAGCCGCACGCAAGGCGAACCCTGTCCTGCTCGAACCGCTGATGGATGTAGAGGTCCGCACCCCTGAGGAATACATGGGTGAAGTTATCGGTGACCTCAACTCCCGCCGTGGCCAGATGCAGTCCATGGAAGATGCACAGGGTGTCAAGGTCATCCGTGCGCACGTCCCGCTGTCCGGCATGTTCGGCTACATCGGTGACCTGCGTTCCAAGACCCAGGGCCGCGCTGTGTACTCCATGACGTTCCACAGCTACGCCGAGGTCCCGAAGGCATTTGCCGACGAGATCATCCAGAAGAACCGCGGCGAGTAGTCTTTTTCGACTTTCGCAGCAAAAAACTCGGGTGCGTTTCCGGTTGACGGAAGCTCACCTGGTGCAGGTGGCCGGGTCCGGTCAAGCCGGGCCCCGGCCATCTGCACGAACAGGCTCGAGGGACTAGTATTAGTTCCTGAATCTGCAATTTCACCAATCCAAAGCCCCCCAAGTAGACTTGCCTGAGTTTCTGCCGCGATCAGCGCGGTTGAAGGGTAAGTCATTTGAAAACGTTCTAGGAGGAACCTGTGGCAAAGGCAAAGTTCGAGCGGACTAAGCCGCACGTCAACATCGGCACCATTGGTCACGTTGACCACGGTAAGACGACGCTGACTGCCGCCATTTCCAAGGTGCTGTACGACAAGTACCCGACTCTCAACGAGCAGCGCGACTTCGCGTCGATTGACTCTGCTCCGGAAGAGCGCCAGCGTGGTATCACGATCAACATTTCCCACGTTGAGTACCAGACCGAGAAGCGCCACTACGCACACGTAGACGCTCCGGGTCACGCTGACTACATCAAGAACATGATCACCGGTGCTGCACAGATGGACGGTGCAATCCTCGTGGTTGCCGCCACTGACGGCCCGATGGCTCAGACCCGCGAGCACGTTCTGCTTGCCCGCCAGGTTGGCGTTCCCTACCTGCTGGTTGCGCTGAACAAGTCGGACATGGTTGACGACGAAGAACTGCTGGACCTCGTTGAAATGGAAGTTCGTGAGCTGCTTTCGGCTCAGGGCTTCGATGGCGATGAAGCTCCGGTTGTTCGCGTTTCCGGCCTGAAGGCCCTCGAAGGCGACCCCATCTGGGTCAAGTCCGTCGAGGACCTCATGGCAGCCGTTGACGAGTCCGTTCCGGACCCCGTACGTGACCGTGACAAGCCGTTCCTGATGCCGATCGAAGATGTCTTCACGATCACCGGCCGTGGCACCGTTGTAACGGGCCGCGCCGAGCGTGGAACCCTCGCCATCAACTCCGAGGTCGAGATCGTGGGCATCCGACCGATCCAGAAGACCACGGTTACCGGTATCGAGATGTTCCACAAGCAGCTCGACGAAGCATGGGCCGGCGAGAACTGTGGCCTCCTGCTCCGCGGTCTGAAGCGTGATGACGTAGAGCGTGGCCAGGTTGTCGTCAAGCCGGGTTCCATTACCCCGCACACCGACTTCGAGGCCAACGTCTACATCCTTTCCAAGGACGAAGGCGGACGTCACAACCCGTTCTACTCGAACTACCGCCCGCAGTTCTACTTCCGCACCACGGACGTAACCGGCGTTATCACCCTGCCGGAAGGCACGGAAATGGTTATGCCTGGCGACAACACTGAGATGACCGTTGCGCTCATCCAGCCCATCGCCATGGAAGAGGGCCTCGGCTTCGCTATCCGCGAAGGCGGCCGCACCGTTGGTTCAGGACGCGTTACCAAGATCATCAAGTAATTTACTTGTTGATTACGGAGCCGACGGCCGTCTGACGGCCTGACGCAAAGTTTGGAACAGCCCCGCTGCTAGTGCAGCGGGGCTGTTCTTTGCTACCATTAATCCAATCAATGGATTAACTGTGCAGGCAGGCCTGCCCTTTGGAGAGGGATCGCCGTGAGGGACGAATCTTATGAAGCGGGCTATCGCGCCGGCCACCTTCAGGGGTGGCTTGACGCCGTGGCCAAGCTCCAGGCGTCAGGCCAGCCGAGCCCGGGGGAGGGCCCGCCCCCAAGGTCAAGTACGACGGCGGCAGTCAGCAATGTGCCTACGCCGGCCGTGCCAGCGCCACCGAGGATTCCGCCGCAGTCCCCGGCCGCCTCGTTCCAGACATATCCGGAGACACCGGCCCAGCGCCAGGCCCGGCGCGAAAAACGGGACCGGCAGAACATCAACATCACCCTGTATGTGGCCAGCCTGCTGCTGGTGGCTGCCGCAGCCCTCTTCATCGGTACCAGCCTTCCGCCGATGTTGCGCTTTGCCGGCGTCTGCGCCGTTACGGCGCTGTTCTATGGCGCGGGATTTGCGCTGCATGCCCGGGTCCCACGGCTGAAGCCGGCCGCGGTGGCGTTCACCGGCACCGGGCTCGCCCTGGTTCCTGTGACCGGCCTGGCCCTCTACAACTTTGCGCTGCATCACGGTCCGGCCGCCTGGCTGATCACGTCGCTGATCGGTACAGCGGCTTATGTTGCGGCGGCGGTCCGGCTGGAGAGCAGGGTCCTCGTGTACCTTTCCCTCACGTTTGTGGCCTCCACGGCGTTCTCCGGCGTTTCAATCCTGGGTGGCGCGCTCGTCTGGTATTTCGCTGTGCTCATAGCCGTGGCCGTGCTGTTGACGGGCTTTGCCCTCGCCCGGCCGCGCTGGCTGCCGCCGGTGTATGTCAGGCCGCTGATGGTCCTGCACCCATTGGTGGTTCCCGCCGTTGCCGTCGCTGCGACCTGCGTACCGTTGCTCTTGGACAAAGATGAGTACGCGCTGGTCATCGGGATGTGTGGTACCTATTTCGCCCTGATGGCCGCTGTTCCAGGCCGGTTCCGGCTGATCAACTTCTATGCGGCGCGGGCCGCCCTGACCGTAGCTGCCGCCGTCGAGATCTGGCACCTGACCGGCCGTGGGACGGACGCCCTGCTCGCCGCCGGTGTATTGTTCGCCGCCCAGGCAGTGGGCCTGGCGTTTCTGTCGGCCAGGCTGACCGGCTGGTTCCCCCAGCAGCAGGCTGACCCGTCCGCCGCCGGCAACGGCACAAACGCCGCTGGAGAACGCTGGCAGATTGATGGCTCGGTGACCGTGGGCCTGCAACTCGCAGCCACCGCGGCGTTCAGCGTTCAGGAGATGGCTGCCGGCTTCTTCCGCGCTGCTGACGGCTACGGTTCGGTCGAAGCGGGCGCAACCGTGCCGCTGTGGGG
Source organism: Pseudarthrobacter sp. KH_020_B (assembly GCF_057840185.1). Lineage (NCBI taxonomy): Bacteria > Bacillati > Actinomycetota > Actinomycetes > Micrococcales > Micrococcaceae > Pseudarthrobacter > Pseudarthrobacter sp. KH_020_B. Next base: position 3,427,476 of record NZ_CM174506.1, on the reverse strand, counting down.
GCCAGTAGCCTTGTCGCTGGCCACGGGCATGGTCCTGGCCGCCAGATGGGCCGGCCGGGCCGAATGGGCACCAGCGGCCGCATTGGCGTTGGCCGGCATCCTTTCTCCTTCGATGGGCGCGTGGCCGCTCGCCGGAATGCTGCTCGTGGCCGCCGGCTTCTGGGCGATCCGCGGGGTCTTCGCGGCCGGTGATTTCCGTGGTCGTTTGGTTTTGGGGGCCCGGTTTGCCCTCACCTGCGCGGTCCCCGTAACTGTCGCGGCCGCGATGGATGACGGCCCGGGGCGGGCCGAGACGTCAGTGTTCGCGCTGTTGATGGCACTGGTATTCCAGCAGCTCGTTACGGCGTTCTTGCAGCGCTCCGAGGTGCGGACCTTCGCGCCGCAGCCCACCTTAGGGGTCTTCGGTGTCGGGGGTGCGCTGGTTCTGGTCGGGCTGCCGTTCATTGAGACCTCGCCGGACCACGGCCTGACGGCGGCCGGCCTGCTCATCCAGCTTGCTGCAGCTATTGCTATCGGTGCCCTGTTGGTTCCACGGCCGGCCACGGAACGGGACTGGGTTGCCACGGTGTGGGAGGCCTTGCCGCTGGGTATGTCCGTGGTAGCCGCGACGGTCGCGTTCCAGGCTGTTTCACAGGGTGCCGGAAACGTGGCGCTGCTGCTGGTGGTTGCGTATCTGATCGGCACAGCGATGCGTCTGCGCCTGCGCCAACACCGTTGGGCCTACTGGTGGTTCGCCCGGGCGGCAGCCACTGTCCTTGCCCTGACGGGCTTCCACCAGCTGCAGCAGGACGGCGGTCCGTTGGTCATCGCGGACGAAGTGGTTCGTCCGGCGACGGTCCTGGTGACCGTGCTGGCACTTCAGGTGTGCCTTCCGCTGGTAGCTGCCGTCCGCCGTCGTGCTCCACGCGGGATTCTTGCTGACGCGGGCGCCCTGCTCCTTCTCCAGCTGGCGGCCAGCGCCAGCCTTGCGCCGGCAGGTTCCGCCGACTGGCAGGGAACTTCTGCTGCAGGACTCGTGGCCCTCGGCGCGGCGGCCTCGGGGTACTTCCTCCGCCGGGAGGCGGGTGCGGTCTGGTTGTCCCCGTTGGGATTCTCCGTGCTGCTGGTGCTCAGCGATGGCGAGCTACTTCGCGTTGAACTCATCCTGGGTATCTTCGCGGTCCATTCCGCGCTGATGGTGGTGGCCGAGCAGCAGCGCGCCAGGAAGGGCTGGTACTTTGTGGCGGCCCGCGTGCTGACCGCAGGACTCGCGCTGGTCCTTAGCTTCGACATCACCGCTTCGCCCACTGCGGTTTCGGTGACCTTTGCCCTGGTGCTCGCGGCCCAGCACGCCGTCCGCTGGGTGATGCGCTCACGGCTGGCTGACATACCTTTCCAGCAGGCTGCCGTCTGGATCACCCTGGCGGGGCAGGCGCTGCTGCCGCTGGCGTACGTGACCAGGCCGGGTGGCGTCGGGCTGCTGGGGCAGGACAACGACGGCGGCCGCTGGGTCGTGTTGCTGGAACTGCTGTTGCTCCTGGTCTCTGCCGTGGTGGCCAGGAAACTCTTCAGTGCCCGCGGAGCCCGCTACTTCGCTGTGTACGCGGCGCTGTTCGGAGTGCTCGCCCTGGGCCCGCTGTTCACGTTCGCTGGCACTTTCCTGGTGTTCCCGGTCCTGAGCCACACCGGAACTGCGGTGGCCCTGCTGGGTGGTGCGCTATCGGCTGCCGCTGCGGGCATCCTGCGGCGCCGGCAGCGCGGTCACCAAGAGAGCGGGGGCCGGCAAAACGGGCTCGCGCAGAACGGGCACGAGCAGAACGTTGGCGACGCGGACGTCGAACACTGGCTCTGGCTGGTTGCCGCCGGTTCGTTTGCCGGTGTTGGGTTCTTGATCTCGCCGTTGGCGGCCGACTGGGTGACGGGAGCGGCTGTCCTGGTCCTGTCAGCCGTGTGCTTTACTGCCTCGCACGTCGAGGATCTGCCGGTCCTGTATCCGCCGGCAGTTCTGGCCGCGCTCGGCGGCTCCATAGCACTGGCGGCGGAGGCATATCAGGAGATGCCCGGCGTTTGGGGCGGATTCCTGCACTGGCTAACCGGTGCCGGTGTGGCTTCGGCTGCCCTCTATGCTGTGCGGCTTATGCGCAGCCGGCCGTTGCAGGCCGAGCCGGTGCGTCGTTGGTCGCTGGCCGGTGCGGCCTTGCTCGGCCTCGTCCTGGTGGTCCTCGTTGGGATCCGGCACGATGCGACGTCCTGGACGGCTGCGGCCGTACTGGCCGCCGCCGTCGGAGTCTCCTGCCGTGAGGCGCACGCAAGGGCGCGTCGGATCGTCCTGGAGGTGGGTGCACTGATCCTGACCGTGGCTGTCCAACGTGCTGCCATCTTCGAACTGGACGAGCCGGGTGGTCGCACAGGCCGGCTCTTGACCGACCTTCCCAGTCCGTTCTGGGTCCTTCAGTGGTACGTGGTCCTGGCCGCTGTCCTGGGTGGCTTGCGCTACTTCACCGGCGACCAGGCCGCCGGCCGGTTCCTGGTGGGCGCGGGGTCTGTGCTGCTCTCCCTGAGCGGCCTCGGCGTAGTGTTTGGCGGTGCCGGTGAACAGCAGTTGTGGGTCCTGGTGCTCCTCGCCCTGCTGCTCACGGCAGGCCTCGGCCTGGGGGAGCGGCTGTTTGTCTGGTGGGGCGCGGCAGGGGTGGCCGCCTGCCTTCTGTGGGCAATGCGGCAATACACGTTCCTGCTGCTCGCGTTGATCGCCGTGGGACTGATCGCTTTTGCCGTCTGGCGGCTGAACCGGGGAACGGCCGGTCAGGCGCCGGAAGCGGGGCCAGGGGTGACCCCGGACCCTGGGGCCAGCCCGCAGTCCCGCGACGGCAGTGAACCGTCACGCCGGCACTGATACTGTTGCTGACAGCGAGAGGAGTACATCATGGAATGGCTGATTTTTCTGATCATCGTGGTTGCCGTGGTCGCCGGAGTTTTCTGGGCCAAGAAGCATTTCCGCACTGAGATTGACCGCGCCAAGCGCATCAACCGGGCAAACAAGCGCAAGTAGCAGGGCCAACTGGCCTCAGCGGAGTGTTAGCCGGGGCTCAGCGGGGCGGGCCTTCGGCGGCCAGCGATTTCCGGGCCTGGCTGAGCGCCCGGTACCAGTAGAACGATTCCTTGGGGGTGCGCTCCAGGGTGTCGAAATTGACGTGCACCAGGCCGAAGCGCTGTGAGTACCCTGCAGCCCATTCGAAGTTGTCCATCAGGGTCCAGACGTAGTAGCCGCGGAGGTCCACGTCGTGCGCGATTCCGCCCGGTGCCGTCGCCTCCAGCGCGTGCCGCAGGTGGTCCGCGATGTAATTGATCCGCTGCTGGTCCTGGATGGGGCCGCTCACATGGTCGGGCTCCGGGAAGCTGGCGCCGCTTTCGGTGATGTACAGCGGGGGCAGGTCCCCTCTATAGCGGTCCTTGAGTTCGCGCAGCAGGATACCCAGATGCTCCGGTGCTACCGGCCAGCCGAAACCTGTGGTGCCGTATTCGGGAAACGGCTCCTGGTGGAACGGCACCCGGACCATTGCTTCGGCGGGACCGGTGGGGCTTTCGGCCGGACCCCTTCCGGCTGCCACCTTCGTCGGGTAGTAATAGTTCACCCCGTAGAAGTCCAGGGGCTGATGGATGGTGCGGAGGTCGGCGTCGGGGATTCTGCCGAAGGACCGGAACCAGGGCTTGGCGATGAGCGGCGGACGGGGGTACCGGCCCAGGAGGACCGGATCGGCATAGATGCGGTTGAGCATCAGGTCGAAAACCAGCGCGATGTACTTGTCCGTGAGTTTCCGTGTGGCCGGCCGGACGGGGGAGTGGAGGTTGGTCACGCCGATTCCGCCATGGACTCCTGCCGAACGCAGCGCCTGGACCGCCAGGCCGTGGGCAAGCAGCTGGTTGTGGACAGCAGGAAAGGCGTCAAAGAGCAGGTCCCGTCCGGGGGCATGGACGCCCAGCGCATAGCCGTTGAGCACCACCGAGGCGGGTTCGTTGAGCGTGACCCACTGGTCTACGCGATCACCAAAGCGCCGGCCGGCCTCGCCTGCATACTCGGCGAAGCGTTCGGCGGTGGCCCTGTTCATCCAGCCGCCACGGTGCTCCAAGGGCAGCGGCGTATCCCAGTGGTAGAGGGTGGCCATGGGGGAGATGCCGGCCTCGAGCAGTTGGTCGATCAGGCGGTCGTAGAAGTCCATGCCCTGCTTGTTGAACGGTCCGCGGCCGTCCGGCTGGATCCGCGGCCAAGAGATGGAAAAGCGGTAGGAATCCACGCCGAGGTCCCGCATCAGCGCCACATCTTCGGGCGATCGGTTGTAGTGGTCGCAGGCCACGGCGGGGGAGTGTCCATCGATGATGGCGCCGGGTTTCTCCGCGAAGGCGTCCCAGCCGGAGGGACCCCGGCCGTCAGCGGAGAGGGCGCCTTCGATCTGGAAGGCGGCCGCGGCAACTCCCAGTGTGAACGCGCTGGGCAGTCGGCCGGCCAGGTCCTGGACGGAAACGTCATCTTCGACGGTCATTCCCCCATCATCCATTCGGAAGTTACCGAAGGCAATGACCAGCAACCAGGTAGCGCTATCTGTCGTTATAAGGGCCCATAACGACAGATAGCGCTACCTGGTTGGGCGCATCGGGGTTCGGTGACTGCAGATTAGGGCAGATTCGCTTCTGGGCATAATATCCGGCATACTAGATGAGTTGTTCAAGCGCTTCTTCGTGTCCCGATCCGGATAATGCCGGGTGTCAGGGTCCAAGTGGAAGCCCAAACATAACCCACTCCCCATGGAACTGCGGATTTGTATGCGTGCTAAGCGCGACACGCCCGACCGCGGGGGTCGGTTACGTCGGCAGGTTGAGGAACCCGGATTCATCCGGATTCAGCTTGTGCGGCGGGTGGTAGTTCAGACTTCAAATGCTTCGGCAGCCACATGCAACAAGAAAGTGAACAGAGCAGCCCTCACCGGGAGCAGCACTAACTGAAAGAGAGTCAGGCGACATGGCGGGACAAAAAATCCGCATCCGGCTGAAGTCATATGACCACGAGGTCATTGACGTTTCAGCACGGAAGATCGTTGAGACGGTCACGCGCGCAGGCGCAACGGTAGTTGGCCCCGTGCCGCTGCCGACGGAGAAGAACGTGTACTGCGTTATCCGCTCTCCGCACAAGTACAAGGACAGCCGCGAGCACTTCGAAATGCGCACGCACAAGCGTCTTATCGACATCATCGATCCCACGCCGAAGGCTGTTGATTCGCTTATGCGTCTCGACCTGCCGGCCGACGTGAACATCGAAATCAAGCTGTAGGGAGGTGCTGAGAGACTATGACCGCAACCCGTAACGTAAAGGGCCTGCTGGGCACGAAGCTCGGCATGACCCAGGTCTGGGACGAGAACAACAAGCTCATCCCCGTCACTGTGGTCCAGGCAGATTCGAACGTCATCACCCAGCTGCGCAATGCAGACACTGATGGCTACGTCGCTGTTCAGATCGGCTACGGCCAGATCGATCCCCGCAAGGTCACCAAGCCGCTGGCTGGTCACTTTGAAAAGGCAGGCGTCACGCCTCGCCGCCACGTCGTCGAACTGCGCACTGCAGATGCTGACACTTACGAGCTGGGCCAGGAGCTTTCTGTTGAGCTCTTCGAAGCCGGCCAGAAGATCGACGTTATTGGCACCACCAAGGGTAAGGGCTTCGCCGGTGTTATGAAGCGTCACGGCTTCCACGGTGCTCCCGCCTCACACGGTGCTCACAAGAACCACCGTAAGCCCGGTTCAATCGGTGGCGCATCCACCCCGAGCCGCGTCTTCAAGGGCATGAAAATGGCCGGCCGCATGGGCGCCGTTCGTCACACCACGCTGAACCTCACGGTTCACGCAGTTGACGTCGAGAAGTCGCTGCTCCTGATCAAGGGTGCCGTCCCCGGCGCCCGCGGCCAGGTCGTACTCGTACGCACCGCCGTGAAGGGAGCCTAGTTCAATGACTAGCACTGTCAAGGTTGACCTGCCTGCAGAGATCTTCGACGTTCAGACCAACGTGCCGCTGCTGCACCAGGTCGTCGTAGCCCAGCTCGCTGCTGCTCGCCAGGGTACCCACAAAACCAAGACCCGCGCCGAGGTTTCCGGTGCAGGTCGCAAGCCGTTCAAGCAGAAGGGCACCGGCCGCGCCCGTCAGGGTTCAATCCGTGCTCCTCACATGACCGGTGGTGGCGTAGTCCACGGGCCCACACCGCGCGACTACAGCCAGCGCACCCCCAAGAAGATGATTGCTGCTGCACTGCGCGGCGCACTCTCTGACCGGGCACGCAACGGACGCATCCACGTTGTTGCCGAACTGGTGGAGGGCACCAAGCCGTCCGTCAAGAACGCACTGGCAACGCTGCGCGGAGTTTCCGAGCGCAAGAACCTGCTGGTTGTCATCGAGCGCGCCAACGACGTTGCAGCACTTTCCGTGCGCAACCTCGCCGGTGTTCACGTTCTGTACGCAGACCAGCTGAACACCTACGACGTACTCGTCTCTGACGACGTTGTCTTCACCAAGGCTGCCTACGAAGCATTCGTTGCTGACCGGGCAGTAGCAAAGAACGAGGAGGATGCCAAGTGAGTGCAGCCACCATCAAAGACCCGCGCGACGTCGTGCTTGCACCCGTCGTATCGGAAAAAAGCTACGGCCTGATCGATGAGGGCAAGTACACCTTCCTGGTGGACCCCCGCTCGAACAAGACCGAGATCAAGCTGGCCGTGGAGAAGATTTTCTCCGTCAAGGTCGAATCGATCAACACCATCAACCGTGCCGGTAAGCGCAAGCGCACCAAATTCGGATGGGGTACCCGCAAGAACACCAAGCGTGCAATTGTGAGCCTCAAAGAAGGCACCATCGACATCTTCGGCGGTCCGCTCTCGTAGCGGAGACCACTTTAACGAGGAAATAAATTATGGGAATCCGTAAATACAAGCCGACTACCCCGGGCCGTCGTGGCTCGAGCGTAGCGGACTTCACCGAAATCACGCGGTCGACGCCGGAAAAGTCGTTGGTACGTCCGCTGCCCAAAAAGGGCGGCCGTAACAACTCCGGTAAGATCACGACCCGTCACAAGGGTGGTGGCCACAAGCGCCAGTACCGTCTGATCGACTTCCGTCGTCACGACAAAGACGGCGTCAACGCCCGCGTTGCCGAAATCGAGTACGATCCGAACCGTACGGCTCGCATCGCCCTCCTGCACTACGTTGATGGCACCAAGCGTTACATCATCGCCCCGAACAAGCTCTCCCAGGGTGACGTCGTTGAGGCAGGTGCCGGTGCTGACATCAAGCCCGGTAACAACCTGCCGCTGCTCAACATCCCGGTTGGTACCGTAATCCACGCAGTTGAACTGCGTCCGGGTGGCGGCGCCAAGATGGGCCGCTCCGCCGGCGCATCGATCCAGCTTGTAGCCAAGGAAGGCCGCTTCGCCCAGCTGCGTCTGCCTTCCGGCGAAATCCGCAACGTTGATGTGCGCTGCCGTGCAACCATCGGCGAGGTCGGCAACGCCGAGCAGTCGAACATCAACTGGGGTAAGGCCGGCCGCATGCGCTGGAAGGGCGTTCGCCCGACCGTCCGTGGTGTCGCGATGAACCCGGTTGACCACCCGCACGGTGGTGGCGAGGGTAAGACGTCCGGTGGACGTCACCCCGTCAACCCGAACGGTAAGCGTGAGGGCCGCACCCGCCGCCCGAACAAAGAGAGCGACAAGCTTATTGTGCGTCGTCGTCGTACTGGCAAGAACAAGCGATAGGAGCCTGGACACATGCCACGCAGCCTGAAAAAAGGTCCTTTCGTTGACCAGCACCTCTTTGTGAAGGTGGACAGGGAAAACGAAAAGGGCACCAAGAACGTCATCAAGACCTGGTCCCGCCGTTCGATGATCATCCCCAACATGCTTGGGCACACGATCGCCGTACACGACGGACGCAAGCACATTCCGGTGTTTGTCACTGAGTCGATGGTCGGGCACAAGCTCGGCGAATTCGCTCCCACGCGGACATTCCGCGGCCATGTCAAGGACGACCGTAAGGGCAAGCGCCGCTAGGCGCCTGCACTTACGTCAAAGACGAGAGAAGGAAAGCAATGGAAGCCAAGGCAATTGCGCGTCACATCCGCGTAACGCCTATGAAGGCCCGGCGCGTCGTCAACCTTGTTCGTGGTAAGCAAGCGAATGAGGCTCTGGCAATTCTGAAGTTTGCCCCCCAGGCAGCTTCGGAGCCGGTATTCAAGGTAGTACAGTCGGCAATCGCAAACGCCCGGTCCCTCGCGGACCGCGACGGTGTTGCGTTTGACGAAAGCGACCTCATCATCAGCGAAATGTTCGTTGATGAAGGCCCGACCATGAAGCGGTTCCAGCCGCGTGCCCAGGGTCGTGCATTTCAGATCAAGAAGCGCACCAGCCACATCACTGTGGTAGTCGCTACACCTGAGAAAGAGGAGGCTCGCTAAGTGGGACAGAAAGTTAACCCGCACGGGTTCCGACTCGGCATCACCACCGATCACGTATCGCACTGGTTCGCTGACAGCACCAAGCCCGGACAGCGGTACAAGGACTTCGTTCGCGAAGACATCCGTATCCGCCAGCTCATGTCAGTTGGCATGGAGCGCGCCGGTATCGCCAAGGTTGAGATCGAGCGCACCCGTGACCGTGTCCGCGTGGATATCCACACGGCACGTCCCGGCATCGTTATCGGCCGCCGCGGCGCTGAAGCAGACCGCATCCGCGGCGAGCTTGAGAAGCTGACGGGCAAGCAGGTCCAGCTGAACATCCTCGAGGTCAAGAACCCCGAGATGGAAGCACAGCTTGTTGCCCAGGGCGTTGCTGAGCAGCTGACTTCCCGCGTGGCTTTCCGCCGTGCGATGAAGAAGGCAATGCAGTCCGCCCAGCGTGCAGGTGCCAAGGGCATCCGTATCGCCTGCTCCGGTCGACTGGGTGGCGCAGAAATGTCCCGCTCGGAGTTCTACCGCGAAGGCCGTGTGCCCCTGCACACCCTCCGTGCGAACATCGACTACGGCTTCTACGAGGCCAAGACCACCTTCGGCCGCATCGGCGTGAAGGTCTGGATCTACAAGGGTGACGTCACCTCCAAGGAACTGGCTCAGCAGGCAGCTGCTGCTCCGTCCCGGGGCCGCGGCCCCAGCGACCGTCCGGGCCGCCCGGGTGGCGCCGGCGGCGCTGACCGTGGTGACCGCCGTCGTCGTACCGACCGTCCGGCAGCGGAGGCAGCTCCGGCCGCCGCTGCTCCGGCAGTTGAGGCTGCACCTGCTGCAGTAGAAGGAGGACAGGCTTAAATGCTTATCCCACGTCGAGTCAAGCACCGTAAGCAGCACCACCCGGGTCGTTCCGGCGCTGCTACGGGCGGCACCAAGGTCTCGTTCGGTGAGTGGGGTATCCAGGCACTGAGCCCGGCATACGTCACCAACCGTCAGATCGAGTCTGCCCGTATCGCGATGACCCGCCACATCAAGCGTGGCGGCAAGGTCTGGATCAACATCTATCCGGACCGTCCGATCACCAAGAAGCCTGCCGAAACCCGCATGGGTTCCGGTAAGGGTTCGCCGGAATGGTGGGTCTCAAACGTCAAGCCGGGCCGGGTTCTCTTTGAGATCTCCGGCGTCGAGGAATCGGTAGCTCGCGAGGCCCTGCGCCTGGCAATCCACAAGCTCCCGTTGAAGGCACGCATTTTGCGTCGCGAAGGTGGTGAATAGAAATGGCAGTAGGATCCAAGGAACTTGCCTCCGCACAGCTGGACACGTTCGACAACGAGCGCCTCGTTGAAGAACTCCGTAAGGCTAAGGAAGAGCTGTTCAACCTGCGTTTCCAGTCCGCCACCGGTCAGCTGGAGAACCACGGTCGTCTGCGCGCGGTAAAGAAGGACATCGCACGCATCTACACCGTTCTCCGTGAGCGCGAGCTGGGCATTCGTGCCGAGGTTGCCGCACCGGTTGTGGAAGCCAAGGAAGAGAAGAAGTCCAAGAAGGCTGCAACCAAGAAGGCCGAAACGGCCGAAACGGTTGAGGCCGAGGAGGATGCCAAGTGAGTGAAAAGGACGAGAACGTGACGGAAACTGTTTCCGCAGCAGCTACGGCTGGCGAACGCGGTGACCGTAAGACGAAGCGTGGCTACGTAGTCTCGGACAAGATGGAAAAGACCATCGTTGTCCAGGTAGAGGACCGCGTAAAGCACGCTTTGTACGGCAAAGTCATCCGCCGCAACACGAAGATCAAGGCTCACGACGAAGAGAACATCGCCGGCATCGGCGACCTCGTTCTCCTCGCCGAGACCCGCCCGCTGTCCGCTACCAAGCGGTGGCGTCTGGTCGAGATCCTCGAAAAGGCCAAGTAACACCCCGCAGCCTGCCTGCAGGTACTGCACCGGAAACCCCCGTTCCCTTTTGGGAGCGGGGGTTTTCCGCATCCCCTGCGACGCTCTCTCACTTAACGCAGGTTTTGGAAGGATGCTCTCTCACTTTCCCCAAGAAAGTGAGAGAGCGTCCGACGGCGGGATTTGGGGCCGCAAGTGTCCTCTCGCGCTTACTGGTGCGCGGTGGCTGGCGCGAACGGACACTTGAGGCCCTTGTGGGGGCGTCACGGGGAGCAGGTTTTTGGGGATCGCCGACGGCGGGTGGCCGGGTTTCCGGGGGGACTGGCACCGGCGGTGGGTCGAAAGCGTGCCGTGCGTGACGCCGTCGTGCGTTGCCGGATCAGGACGCTCTCTCACTTAACGCAGGAAAACCCCCGCTCTCTCACTTTCCTTGGGAGAGTGAGAGAGCGTCCGCCGAAAAGGCGCATTAACTGAGAGAGCGTCCGACGGCGGGAGGACGGGTTTCCGGGGGAGTGGCACCGCCGGTGGGCCGAAAGTGTCCCCTCGCGCTTACGGGAGTGCGGCGGCTGCCGGTATGTGATATGGGAGTCGGCCCCAACTGTGCTAGGATATTGAGTTTGTATGGCGCCCTCTGTGCGCTGTCATCAACCTCGTAAACAATCGTGCCACGGCATAGTGCCCCCTAGCGCAACGGATCCGTCCGGACCGCCTGGGAAGCAAATGTTTTTGGCACGGGCGTTTAGGCCTGGTCTGGCAAAATCCAGGCAGGTCAAGAGACACCCCGATCAACCGTTCCGCAAGGCTCATTCCGTAGGAAGATTTTCGGTCTGAGAACCGGCGCGACGCAAGGAGTAAATAGTGATTCAGCAGGAGTCGCGACTCAAGGTCGCCGACAACACGGGTGCTAAGGAAATCCTTACCATTCGCGTTCTCGGTGGATCTGGCCGTCGCTACGCAGGCATTGGCGACGTCATCGTCGCTACCGTCAAGGATGCAATTCCGGGCGGCAACGTAAAGAAGGGCGATGTTGTTAAGGCAGTCATCGTCCGTACCAAGAAGGAACGCCGCCGTGCGGATGGTTCCTACATCAAGTTTGACGAGAACGCAGCTGTGATCCTGAAGGCTGACGGTGACCCCCGCGGTACCCGTATCTTCGGACCGGTTGGTCGTGAACTTCGTGACAAGAAGTTCATGAAGATCGTTTCTCTGGCTCCGGAGGTGCTCTAGTCCATGGCTAAGATCAAAAAGGGTGACCTCGTTCAGGTCATCACTGGCGCCAAGGCTGAGCGCGGCGGCGACAAAGGCAAGCAGGGCAAGGTTCTGCGCGTATTCCCGGAGACCAACCGCGTGTTGGTTGAAGGCATTAACCGCGTAACCAAGCACACCAAGGCCGGTCAGTCGCAGCGCGGCACCAAGACCGGTGGCATCGAGGTCGTAGAAGCTTCGGTCCACATCTCCAACGTGGCTCTGGTTGACCCGTCCACCAAGAAGCCCACCCGCGTCGGTTTCCGCACCGAGACCGTTGAGCGCAATGGCGTGAAGCGCGACGTGCGTGTCCGCGTGGCCAAGAGCTCCGGGAAGGACATCTAATGACTGAGACTCTCGAGACTCCGGCAGCGAAGATCGTTCCTCGTCTGAAGACCAAGTACGCCGATTCCATCAAGAGCACGCTCGTTGAGGAATTCAAGTACAGCAACGTCAACCAGGTTCCCCGCCTGGTGAAGGTCGTTGTGAACATGGGTGTTGGAGATGCCGCTAAGGACTCCAAGCTGATCGACGGCGCTGTCCGCGATCTGACCCTGATCACCGGCCAGAAGCCGCAGGTAACCAAGGCCCGCAAGTCGATCGCACAGTTCAAGCTGCGCGAAGGCATGCCCATCGGCGCACACGCAACTCTGCGTGGAGACCGCATGTGGGAATTCCTGGATCGTCTGGTCACGCTGGCTCTGCCCCGTATCCGCGACTTCCGCGGCCTCAGTGGCAAGCAGTTCGACGGTAACGGCAACTACACCTTCGGTCTGACCGAACAGGTTATGTTCCACGAAATCGACCAGGATTCCATCGACCGCGTACGCGGTATGGACATCACGGTTGTAACCACCGCCAAGACCGATGACGAAGGCCGCGCGCTGCTGAAGGCGCTTGGTTTCCCGTTCAAGGCCGAAGACTAATCTAACTACGTAACAGGTCCTTCGCTGAAGCTTCACGCGGCAGCGAGGAAACCGTTATGAGGAAGGGCAAGAGCCCAAAATGACAATGACAGATCCTGTCGCAGACATGCTTACGCGTCTGCGCAATGCAAACTCGGCATACCACGATTCCGTGTCCATGCCGTACAGCAAGCTCAAGGCACGCGTTGCCGACATCCTGAAGGCTGAAGGTTACATCGCCTCCTGGAAAGAAGAAGACGCTGAGGTTGGCAAGAAGCTGACCCTCGAGCTCAAGTTCGGTCCGAACCGCGAGCGTTCAATCGCTGGCGTTCGTCGTATTTCCAAGCCGGGCCTGCGTGTTTACGCAAAGTCCACCAACCTCCCGCACGTGCTCGGTGGCCTGGGTGTCGCAATCCTGTCCACCTCTTCCGGCCTCTTGACTGATAAGCAAGCCGGCAAGAAGGGCGTGGGCGGCGAAGTCCTCGCCTACGTCTGGTAACGGGAAAGGAAGAGAATAATGTCACGTATTGGACGTCTCCCCATCACCGTTCCCGCCGGCGTTGAGGTCAAGGTTGACGGCTCTGTCGTCAGCGTCAAGGGTGCCAAAGGCGAGCTGAACCACACTGTGGCCAGCCCGATCGAGGTTTCCCTGGAAGCAGAGACCCTGACTGTCGCCCGCCCGAACGACGAGCGCGCCTCCCGTTCACTCCACGGCCTGACCCGCACCCTGATCTCCAACATGATCGAGGGCGTTACCAAGGGCTACGAGAAGAAGCTTGAAATCGTTGGTACTGGTTACCGCGTTCAGGCCAAGGGATCTGACCTTGAGTTCGCTCTCGGCTACAGCCACCCGGTCAATGTCACCGCACCGGACGGCATCACCTTTGCAGTTGAGACCCCGACCAAGCTCTCTGTTTCAGGTATCAACAAGCAGCAGGTCGGCGAGGTTGCTGCCAACATTCGCAAGCTGCGGAAGCCGGACCCCTACAAGGGCAAGGGCATTCGCTACGCAGGCGAAGTCATCCGCCGCAAGGTCGGAAAGGCTGGTAAGTAACCATGGCCATCTCAATTAACAAGAAGCGTACGAACAAGAGCAAGTCTGCTTCGCGCAGCCGCCGCCAGCTTCGTATCCGCAAGCGCATCTCCGGCACGGCTGTACGTCCTCGTCTGGTCGTCAACCGTTCCGCACGCCACGTATTCGTCCAGGTTGTCGATGACACCAAGGGCCTGACCGTAGCAAGCGCCTCCACACTGGAAGCCGACCTTCGTGCATTCGAAGGCGACAAGACCGCCAAGGCCAAGCGCGTTGGCGAGCTCGTTGCCGAGCGTGCGAAGGCTGCCGGTATCGAAGCTGTTGTCTTCGACCGCGGTGGTAACAAGTACCACGGCCGGATCGCCGCCGTCGCTGACGGTGCACGTGAAGGTGGGCTGTCACTGTGACGGAAGCAAACAAGGAAAAGGACACTGTGTCTGCAGATCAGAAGGCGACTGAAGCCGTAGCTGCTGAGACCACTGCGCCCGCGGCTGCTGCCGATGACCGCCGTGGTGGCGCTCGTCGTGGCGGCGAGCGTGGCGACCGTGCTCAGGGCGGTCGCGACGGCGGCCGTGGTGGCCGTGGCGGCCGCGATGGCGGCCGTGAAGCCGAGAAGAGCCAGTTCGTAGAGCGCGTTGTCACCATCAACCGCGTTTCCAAGGTGGTCAAGGGTGGTCGTCGCTTCAGCTTCACCGCTCTGGTCGTCGTTGGTGACGGTAACGGTATGGTCGGCGTTGGCTACGGCAAGGCTAAGGAAGTTCCTGCCGCAATCGCGAAGGGCGTTGAAGAGGCCAAGAAGTCCTTCTTCCGCGTTCCCCGCATTGGCAACACCATTCCGCACCGCGTTCAGGGTGAAGCCGCTGCCGGCGTCGTAATGCTGCGTCCGGCTTCCGCCGGTACCGGTGTTATCGCCGGTGGTCCGGTCCGTGCAGTACTGGAGTGCGTGGGTATCCACGACATCCTCTCCAAGTCGCTCGGTTCCTCCAACGCCATCAACATCGTTCACGCGACCGTTGATGCCCTGAAGCGCCTCGAAGAGCCGGCAGCAGTGGCAGCACGCCGCGGCCTGCCGCTTGACGAGGTTGCTCCGCCGGCAATGGTGAAGGCAATCCTGAACCAGAAGGCAGGTGTCTAAGCCATGGCTAAGAACGTGCTTGTCTCCGACCTTCAGTTGGAGATCACTCAGATTAAGTCCGCCATTGGCGGCAAGCAGAACCAGCGCGACACCCTTCGGTCCCTCGGCCTGAAGCGGATCGGACACACCGTTGTCCGCACCGCCGACGCCGTGACCGTTGGAATGCTCAACACGGTTCCGCACCTGGTAAAGGTAGAGGAGGCGAAGTAAATGGCAGAGAAGAAGACCGCCGTAGAGGCTGCTGAGAAGCAGAACGCTCTGAAGGTCCACCACCTGCGCCCCGCCCCGGGTGCCAAGACCGCCAAGACCCGCGTTGGTCGTGGTGAAGGTTCCAAGGGTAAGACCGCTGGTCGCGGTACCAAGGGTACGAAGGCCCGCTACCAGATCAAGGCTGGCTTTGCCGGCGGCCAGCTGCCGCTGCACATGCGCCTGCCGAAGCTGCGCGGCTTCAAGAACCCGTTCCGGGTTGAGTTCCAGGTTGTAAACCTGGACAAGCTCAACGAGCTGTTCCCGGAAGGTGGCGCAGTCACCGTGGAGAACCTGGTCGAAAAGGGTGCCGTTCGCAAGAACCAGCCCGTCAAGGTGCTTGGCACCGGCGACATCACCGTCAAGGTTGACGTCACCGTCCACGCATTCTCGGCCAGCGCCGCAGAAAAGATTGCAGCAGCAGGCGGAAGCACCACCGCTCTCTAGTAGGCGGTGGGCGAACGCCCGTTGTGAACTCCCGGTGTGCAAGGGCCCCAGGGCCCTGCACACCGGGAGTTTTTTCACATCCGCTGGCCGACCATTTCCGCCCGTTCGCCGCAAGCGCGGCTACATGGATTGTTCGCATGGCCAATCCACCCGTTAGACTCGGTTGTTGGGATTATTGTCCCCCATCACACCACGCTAATAAACAACACAGGAGGACGCTTGCTTAGCGCATTTGGCCGGGCCTTTCGCACGCCTGATCTGCGGCGCAAGTTGTTGTTCACGCTGGCAATCATCACAATCTTCCGCTTGGGTGCATTCATCCCCTCGCCTGGTGTGAACTACCAGAATGTCCAGCAATGCTTGCAGAACGGTCAGACCGCTGGCGGGCTCTATCAGCTCGTCAACCTGTTCAGCGGCGGTGCCTTGCTTCAGGTGTCCATCTTCGCGCTGGGCATCATGCCGTACATCACGGCCAGCATCATCGTGCAGCTGCTCCGGGTGGTCATTCCCCGGTTCCAGGAGCTGTATGAGGAGGGCGCTTCCGGGCAGTCCAAGCTCACCCAGTACACGCGGTACCTCACCATTGCTTTGGGCCTGCTGAACGCAACGACGCTGGTGTCGCTGGCACGTTCAGGCCAGTTGCTTCCGGGCTGTGCACTGCCGATCATTCCTGACGACAGCATCATCACCACCATCCTGCTGGTCATCACGCTGACCGCCGGTACCGGGCTCATCATGTGGATGGGCGAACTCGTCACCGAAAAGGGTGTGGGCAACGGCATGTCCCTGCTCATCTTCACCTCTATCGCGGCGACCTTCCCCACGTCCCTGGGCGCCATCTGGAGCTCACAGGGCCCGGGTACGTTCTTTATGGTCCTGGCCATCGGCCTGGTGACGGTTGCCCTGGTGGTGTTCGTGGAGCAGTCCCAGCGCCGTGTCCCGGTGCAGTACGCCAAGCGGATGATCGGACGCCGGACCGTCGGCGGCACCAGCACCTATATCCCCATCAAGGTGAACATGGCAGGCGTGATCCCCGTGATCTTCGCATCGTCCATGCTCTACCTGCCGGGACTGATCTCACAGTTCAACCAGCCCAAGGCCGGCGAGGAACTCGCGCCGTGGGTTGAGTGGATCAACAACAACCTCACCCGAGGAGACCACCCGATCTACATGGCGCTGTACTTCGCCATGATCGTGTTCTTCACCTACTTCTATGTCGCGATCACCTTCAACCCTGAAGAGGTCTCCGACAACATGAAGAAGTACGGCGGTTTCATCCCGGGTATCCGTGCCGGAAAACCGACCGCGGACTACCTGCAGTACGTGCTCTCCCGGATCACGCTCCCCGGCGCCCTGTACCTGGGCTTCGTGGCGCTGATTCCGCTGGTGGCACTGGTACTGATCAACGCGAACCAGAACTTCCCGTTCGGTGGCACCTCGATCCTGATCATCGTGGGCGTTGGCCTTGAAACCGTCAAGCAAATAGATGCGCAGCTACAGCAACGTCACTACGAAGGGCTTTTGCGATGACGAAAATGTTGATTATTGGACCCCCCGGTTCCGGTAAAGGAACCCAAGCAGAACGTATTTCCGAGCGCCTCGGTGTCGTGGCGATTTCCACCGGTGATATCTTCCGCGCCAACGTGAAGGGCGAAACGCCTCTTGGCATCGAGGCCAAGAAGTACATGGACGCAGGGGACTTCGTTCCGGACAGCGTGACCAACAAGATGGTCCGCGACCGCCTGAGCGAGGACGACGTCGAAAACGGCTTCCTCCTGGACGGCTACCCGCGCACCACGGCGCAGGTGGACTACCTGGACGGCATCCTCGCGAACAGCGAAGAGAAGCTCGACGTCGTCCTGCAGCTCACGGCCGACGACGAGGAACTCGTCTCCCGCCTGTTGGGCCGTGCCAAGGAAACCGGCCGGAGCGACGACAACGAAGCCGTGATCCGCCACCGCCTGGACCTGTACCACGAGCAGACCGAGGCCGTTGTGGCCAAGTATGCCGAGCGCGGCATCCTGACCCAGGTTGACGGCATCGGCGGCATCGACGAGGTCACCGACCGCGTGATGCAGGCCATCAAGGCAGCCCAGGCCGCCTGAGCCACGCAACAAGCTTTTCTGAGGCTCCTCCCGGCATCCGGGAGGAGCCTCAGCCATTGAGAGGACACACCATGGCCTTCGGCCAGCCCCGTATCGAATACAAGACCAACGCCCAGATGCGCACCATGCATGAAGCCGGGCTGGTGCTGAGCCGCGCGCTGGACGCAGCGGTGGCGGCCGCCGCTCCCGGCGTCACCACCAAGCAGCTGGACGACGTCTTCGCCGCGGTGCTGAACGAGGCCGGCGCCAAGTCGAACTTCCTCGGGTACCACGGGTTCCCCGCGACCATCTGCACTTCCGTGAACGAGGAAGTGGTGCACGGCATCCCCGGCGGCAAGGTCCTCAACGACGGCGACATCATCTCGATCGACGGCGGCGCGATAGTTGACGGCTGGCATTCCGACTCTGCACGCACCGTCATCGTGGGCAATGCCGACCCCGAGGACCAGCGGCTCTCCGACGTCACCCAGGCAGCCATGTGGCGCGGCATCGCCGCCCTGGCCACAGGAAGCCACGTGGGCGACATCGGCGCAGCCATCGACGACTACGTCTCCTCCGTGCCGGGCAAGCCGCTGGGCATCCTGGAGGACTACGTGGGCCACGGCATCGGCTCCGAGATGCACATGGCCCCGGATGTCCTGAATTACCGCACCAGCCACCGCGGCCCCAAAATCAAGCCCGGACTGTGCTTGGCCATCGAGCCGATGCTGGTCCGCGGCAGCATCGACACCGCCGTGCTGGAGGACGACTGGACAGTGGTGACCACCGACGGCAAGCGCTCCTGCCAATGGGAGCACTCGGTTGCCGTCCACGAAAAGGGGATCTGGGTACTCTCAGCCCCCGACGGCGGAGCGGAGCACCTGGTTCCGCTCGGCGTCGTACCGGTGCCTATTCCGTAGGTTTCGTGGGCCTCAGGGCAGAATGGAGCCATGGGAGCAATCACGGATGTGCCGGGGATCAGGGTTGGCCATGAGCAGAAGACCGGGGACGGCTGGCTGACGGGGGTCACCGTGGTGCTGCCGCCGCCAGGGACTGTTGGATCCGTGGATGTCCGGGGCGGGGGACCCGGAACGCACGAGACCGATGCACTGGATCCCACCACGCTGGTGTCCACTGTGGACGCCGTGGTCCTCACCGGCGGCAGCGCGTACGGGCTTGTCTCGGCTCACGGCGCGCAGCGGTGGTGCGAGGAGGACGGCCGGGGCTTCGCCGTCACCGGGGGAGTGGTGCCGATCGTTCCCGCCGCCGCCATCTTCGACCTGGGCCGGGGAGGCGACTTCTCAGCGCGTCCGACGGCGGACATGGGCTACGCGGCGACCGTTGCCGCTGCTGCGGAAAAGGACGGGCACGACGTCGGACGCGGCAGGGTGGGCGCCGGCACCGGAGCCCTCATTGGGCGGGGACAGTTCAAGGGTGGAGTGGGCACGGCTTCGGTCACGCTTGAGAACGGCGTGGTTGTGGGGGCGCTGGCCGTGGTGAACGCACTGGGGTTTCCGTTCGAGGTGCCTCCGGGAAATCCCGAACCCTCCGCGCGCTCGGTCGTGCCTCCCTTAGACGCGCGCTTCCGGGTTCCCGATTCCCCGTCGCCGGATGCGGACCCGCCTGCGCTCAATACGACGCTGGTGGTTGTTGCTACTAACGCTGTCTTGGACCCCGCCGAATGCTACCGGACTGCTTCTGCGGCGCACGCCGGATTGGCTCGCGCGCTGAATCCATCGCACACCTTGGCCGACGGCGACACCGTCTTTTGTTTGGCTACTGGTGAGGTGCCATTGGACCGTAGTACTGAAACTGCCCGGCAGGTGAGTCTCATTACCCTGCAGAGTGCGGCAGCCGACGTCGTACGTTTGGCGATTCTGGATGGGATTGTGTAAGTAGGTATTTTTTGGTAATTGAATACAGATGTAGTAACGTTGCTTGTTGGTTGTCTGCCTAGCTGTGCCCTGTTTGGGGCCGGAGGTGATAACCGATCCAACAAAAACGTTCGTGGTCATGTCCGGTGCAATCCGGCAGGGCTGCGGCAACAACAGTTAGCGGAGGGTATGGCCAAGAAGGACGGGGTCATTGAGATCGAAGGCGTTGTGACTGAGGCGCTGCCTAACGCGATGTTTCGCGTTGAGCTGACCAACAAGCACATCGTACTCGCGCACATCTCAGGCAAGATGCGCCAGCACTACATCAGGATTCTCCCTGAGGACCGGGTAGTGGTGGAACTGAGCCCTTATGACCTCACTCGGGGTCGTATCGTCTACCGCTACAAGTAAATTCTGGGCGGCCTCAGCAAGAGCTGACGGCTGCTCCAGTTGACCAACTGCCACACGCAAAGGAATGCCATGAAGGTCAAGCCGAGCGTCAA
Organism: Pseudarthrobacter sp. KH_020_B; assembly: GCF_057840185.1. Lineage (NCBI taxonomy): Bacteria > Bacillati > Actinomycetota > Actinomycetes > Micrococcales > Micrococcaceae > Pseudarthrobacter > Pseudarthrobacter sp. KH_020_B. The sequence continues at coordinate 3,407,661 of NZ_CM174506.1, read as the reverse complement.
GCAGATCTGCGAAAAGTGCAAAGTGATCCGCCGTAATGGCCGGGTCATGGTGATCTGCGAGAACCCGCGCCACAAGCAGCGCCAGGGCTAATTTCCCTCCCGAGGGAAATCCTGGGTTGCTAACCCACGCAAGTAAATAAAGGCAGCACAAGCTGAATTGGGACGTATGAGCCCGGACAGCTAACCCCCGGTCGGAGGCTGGGGCCGCACAGAACGTGCGGGTGTACTGCCTACGACCTCCGGTTTATTCAAGGAGTACTGCCAATATGGCTCGTCTCGCTGGCGTAGACATTCCCCGCGAAAAGCGGTTGGAAATTGCGCTTACTTACATCTACGGCGTGGGCAAGACCCGTGCACACGAAACCCTGGCTGCCACTGGCATCAGCGCTGACGTCCGCGTTAAGGACCTCACCGATACCCAGCTGGTAGAGCTTCGTGACTACATTGAAGGCAACTACAAGGTTGAGGGTGACCTTCGCCGCGAAGTAGCAGCTGACATCCGCCGCAAGGTTGAAATCGGCAGCTACGAAGGTATTCGCCACCGCAAGGGCCTGCCAGTGCGCGGACAGCGTACGAAGACGAACGCACGTACCCGTAAGGGTCCGAAGCGCACCGTTGCAGGCAAGAAGAAGGCTCGTTAAATCCCTCGGGATTGACTCGTCTTCCCCCAATAACTTTCTGTAGGAGAAAAAATGCCCCCGAAGACTCGTGGCGCGGTTCGCAAGCCGCGTAAGAAGGACAAAAAGAATATCGCGCTGGGCCAGGCGCACATCAAGAGCACTTTTAACAACACCATCGTGTCCATCACGGACCCGAACGGCGCTGTTATCTCTTGGGCTTCCTCAGGTGAGGTTGGCTTCAAGGGCTCACGCAAGTCCACCCCGTTCGCAGCCCAGATGGCTGCCGAAGCTGCTGCCAAGCGTGCGCAGGAGCACGGCATGCGCAAGGTTGACGTTTTCGTCAAGGGACCGGGCTCCGGACGCGAGACCGCAATCCGCTCGCTGCAGGCCGCTGGCCTGGAGGTTGGCTCCATCCAGGACGTCACCCCCGCAGCGCACAACGGCTGCCGTCCGCCGAAGCGCCGCCGCGTCTAAGGCTTTTCCAGCAGCTTGAGCTTGCCCGGACCGTCAATGGTCCGGGCAAGCCCAGCCGCGTTAAGTCTTCAGACCGAAATTTCCACCACCTGTGTTGCGTCATATAGCGGATGCTCGCCGAAAGGAAACCTAAGTGCTCATTGCACAGCGCCCCACCCTCTCCGAAGAGGTAGTCTCCGATAACCGCTCGCGTTTCATCATTGAACCGCTGGAACCCGGCTTCGGCTACACCCTCGGAAACTCCCTCCGCCGTACCCTGCTCTCCTCCATCCCCGGTGCCGCTGTAACCAGCATCCGGATCGATGGCGTGCTGCACGAGTTCACCACGGTTCCGGGTGTAAAGGAAGATGTCACTGAGATCATCCTGAACATCAAGAGCCTGTCGGTTTCCTCCGAGCACGACGAGCCGGTTGTGGCTTACCTGCGCAAGCAGGGCCCCGGAGTCGTCACCGCTGCGGACATCGCTCCGCCGGCCGGCGTCGAATTCCACAACCCGGATCTGCACATTGCCACGCTGAACTCGAAGGGCAAGTTCGAACTCGAACTGACCATCGAGCGCGGCCGCGGCTACGTTTCGGCAGCTCAGAACAAGTCCGGCGACTCCGAGATCGGCCGTATCCCGGTCGACTCGATCTACTCGCCGGTCCTGAAGGTTACCTTCCGCGTGGAAGCAACCCGTGTTGAGCAGCGCACCGACTTCGACAAGCTCATTGTCGACGTCGAGACCAAGCAGGCCATCGCCCCGCGCGATGCTGTTGCTTCCGCAGGTACCACCCTGGTGGAACTCTTCGGTCTGGCCCGCGAGCTGAACACCGCAGCTGAAGGTATCGAGATTGGCCCGTCGCCGACGGATGCTGCCCTGGCAGCGGACATGGCACTGCCGATCGAGGATCTGGACCTCACCGTCCGTTCCTACAACTGCCTCAAGCGTGAGGGCATCCACACCGTGGGTGAACTCGTTGCACGCTCCGAGGCTGACCTCATGGACATCCGTAACTTCGGTGCGAAGTCCATTGACGAGGTCAAGGCAAAGCTGGTTGAACTGGGCCTGTCCCTCAAGGACTCGCCTCCCGGTTTTGACCTCGCAGCACGCGCCGCAGCAATTGAAGAGGACGACGCCGCCTTCGGCGACGACGAACTCTAACAAACAGATCTTGGCCGGCTGGCTGGATGCACCACGGTGCGCGCAGCCCACTGGCTTCCATATGAGGAGAAACTATTATGCCTACCCCCGCTAAGGGTCCGCGCCTCGGAGGCGGAGCGGCTCACGAGCGTCTTATGCTCGCGAACCTGTCCGCCGCACTGTTCGAGCACAAGCGGATCACCACCACGGTGACCAAGGCCAAGCGCCTGAAGCCGTACGCCGAGCGTCTGGTGACTTTCGCCAAGCGCGGCGACCTGGCTTCCCGCCGCCGTGTACTCGGCCTGATCAGCAACAAGGGCATCGTCCACGAGCTGTTCACCGACATTGCACAGGCAGTGGAGAACCGCGACGGCGGCTACACCCGCATCACCAAGATCGGCAACCGCAAGGGCGACAACGCTCCCATGGCTGTCATCGAACTGGTTCTCGAGCCGGTTTCCGCCAAGCAGGCCGTTGTGGCCGAGGCTACCCAGGCTGCCGCCAAGGCTGCTCCGGTTGCTGAGCCTGTCGAAACCGAAGCTGCCGAGACCGAAGCTGCTGAAGCCAAGTATGCCGGCTCCAAGCCTGCTACGGCTGACAACGTTGCCCCTGAGGGCTTCGAGGTCAAGGGCAACGAGGACTCCATGAAGTACCACGTTCCCGGCTCACGCTGGTACGACGCCACGGTTGCTGAAGTCTGGTTCGACTCTGCAGAGTCCGCCGCAGCCGCAGGCTTCGTGCCTGCCGGTGGCGACGCTGCACAGGCCGTCGAAGCTGAGTAATCAGGCTCTGACGCTCCAGTAGACTTATGTCTATGAACGACCAAAAACCCGCGGCCCCCGTTTTGGGGGGCGGCGGGTTTTTGCGTGTCCGGCTTGATTTGTCGTACGACGGCGGCCCCTTCAACGGGTGGGCAGTGCAGCCGGGATTGCGGACTGTCCAGGGCATCCTGGAAGAGGCGCTGGCGCTGCTGATCCGCCGGCCCATTCGCGTCACCGTGGCGGGACGCACCGACGCCGGCGTGCACGCCCGCGGCCAGGTGGTCCACCTGGACCTGACCGAGGCCGAGTGGCTGAAGCTGCCGCGCGGGCACGAACTGGATCCCGCCGTCGCGTTCCTGCGGCGGATTCGTGGCGCCCTCAGCCGGGGGCTGGGCGACCTGACCGGTGCTATCGAGGTTCACCTGGCGTCCCTGGCTCCCGTGGGCTTTGACGCCCGGTTCTCCGCGCTGTGGCGGCGCTACAGCTACCGCATCGCGGACGGTCCTGCGCTCTGGGATCCGCTCGAACGGTACTTCACGCTCTGGCACCAAAACCCCCTGGACGTGGACCTGCTGAACGCGGGCGCCGCCCAGCTGTTGGGGCTGCAGAACTTCCTGTCCTACTGCAAGCCGCGCGAGGGCGCCACAACCATCCGGGAGTTGCAGCGGTTCGAATTCCACCGCGGTGAGGACGGCGTTATTGTTGCCACCGTCCAGGCCGACGCGTTCTGCCACAACATGGTGCGCTCCCTGGTTGGCTCGGCGCTGTTCGTGGGGGAGGGCATCGAGGAGCCGGGCTGGCTGCATGAGCGGCTGCTGGCCAAGAAACGGGACGCCAAGTCCGTCCTGGCCGCCCCGCACCCGCTGGTCCTTGAAGAAGTGGCCTACCCCTCCGACGACGAAATGCTGGCCCGCGCCGAGCTGACCAGGGCGGTCCGCAAGCACTGACGCCCGGACCCCATCGACTGCTCCGTCAGCGCCCTTTTGGGCCTCGAAAAGGGCCGCTACGGAGCAATCGATGAGGGGGCGGGCAGGGTCATGGTGAACGTGCTGCCGCCGCCCAGGGCACTGGCGCAGGCGATGGCCCCGCCGTGGCGTTCCAAGATGGTCTTGGTGATGGAGAGGCCCAGTCCGGCGCCGGGGATGGCTGCATCCCGGGCGGAGTCGGCACGGAAGAACCGGCTGAAAACCTTGGCCGCATCCTCCGGCGCCATGCCCATCCCGGTGTCCCGAACAACGAGCTTGACCCAATCCTTCGAACCGGTGGCGCTGATAGTCACAGTGCCGCCGTCGGGGGAGTACTTGATGGCGTTCGACACGAGGTTGTCCAGTGCCTGGCCGATCCGCAGCGGGTCGGCATACGCCCAGAGCGGGGAGGGAACGTTGGCCGCCAGTGATACGCCTGACCGTTCCGCGTGTGCCTGGGCTGAGCCGATGCTGGTCTCCACCAGGCCGGAAATGTCGGTCCGTTTCGGGTGGACGTTCAGGGCGGCGGACGCTTCCAGCGTCAGGTCCGAGACCAGGGCCAGCAGCCGCTCGGAGTTGCGCTGCACCACGTCCAGGCGCTGGACCGTGAGGGCGGAGAGTCCGTCGCTGTCCTCGAGCACCAGGTCGATGTTGCCCAGGATAGAATTCAGCGGCGACCGGAATTCGTGGGAGACGTTCGAGACCAGTTCCTCGTTCGCGGCCATGGCTTCAACCAGGCCCGTTACGTCGCTGTAGACGACCACCGCTCCGGTGAGGCGGCCGCCGTCGTCCATTAACGGCCTGGCGGCGGTGGACACCGCACGCTGCTGCGGGACATCGCCGATCCAGACGAGATAGTCCGCGAACGATTCACCCTCGATGGCGCGCCGGAGGGGACGCTTGTCCGGTGGCAGGGGCGTCACTTTGTCCTGGGCGAAGACCCGATGTTCGCTGTGGTCGGCAGGCACGACGCCGGCCGGTGCGGCGGTCTGCTGCCACCGCCGCATCATGTTGTTGGCCAGGAGCTGGTCACCGCTCGAATCGACGGCCACGATGCCGACGTCGGTGGCGTCCAGGATGGTCATCAGCAGTTTCTCGCGTTCCCGGCTCGCGGCGAGCAACTCCCGGAGTTCCCTGCCCATGGCCTGCAGCTCGCGCTGCTGCACGCGCATGTTGGCGCTGGCGAAGCGGATGGCGAGCGAAACGGCCAGCATAACGAGGGGGAAAAGAACGAGTGCAATAATGTCCGATGCCGCGAGGTTGGGGAATTTTGCAGCCGTTGTGGGGAGCATTATCAGCAGCGGCCCCAGAGCGCTCAGTACCATGCTGGTGCGGACCATGATTCCGGAAGCGGCCATCCAGATGACCGGAAAGACGACCAGAATTGCCAGGCCCGGGAGAAGGGGCGCGGCACCGTTTCGCAGCAATGCGATCGCGAGTATGTCAAGAATCGGAATTGCCAGGTAAGAGCTGTGGGGCATTCGCTCCCAGGGCGTGAGGAAGCAGGCGATGAAAAGAATGACATGAAGGGCGATTGCTGCCAGGTAGAGCGGGCTGACCAGCAGTGACGGCCACGTGAAGGGGGTCATCACGCCGAGGATGGCGACAATCAGAGACAGCGGAAGCTGGCACAATGCCACCTGGGTGCGCGGGCCAAGCTTCCTGAAATAGAGCGCCACCGCCCGGGGCGTGGGACGTAGGGGCATAGGGGGTCTCCAACTTTCCTGACGGCCCCAATTCCGTCCCCAACCAATTTACGCGCCCGAATTCGTGGCGGGCAGCGTCATCAACGCTCTGAATCCTAATGTGTATGACTTGTTAAGGTAATTGACTTTCCAAAACTAAACGCGGGAAGGCGTGTCATCCGCCGTTCATACTTGTAGCGTATAGAGAGTTGGAGTGGTTGAGGGGATTAGCGCTGGGCTGATGGGGGCCTCTTCCACCTGGCATCAGGGATAGTGATGGAAGATCTTGGGGTAGCAGTAGTCATTGAGGACGACGCCGATGTGCGCAACCTCCTGGAGGGGATCCTCAGCCAGGCGGGGTTTGAGGTACATACCGCCGTTGACGGGCGGGAAGGCGTTGAGGTGGTCCGGCACAACAAGGCCCAGGTGGTCACGCTGGACATCGGCCTTCCGGACATTGACGGGTTTGAGGTCCTGCGGCGGATCCGGAGTTTCAGCGATGCCTATGTGGTGATGCTGACAGGCCGGACCGAGGAACCGGATCTGCTCTCGGCCCTGAACGCAGGCGCGGACGACTACATTGCGAAGCCGTTCCGGCCGCGTGAACTCCGGGCCAGGGTGGCGGCCATGATGCGCAGGCCACGCCACGAGGTCACCAGTCCACCGCAGGTTGCGCGCGCATGGGCGTCACCTCCAGCGGCGCCGGCCTCGTTCAGCCAGGCCGGCGTGCTGCAGCACAACGGGCTCGTGCTGAACTACCGGACGCGGTCCGTGGCGATTGATGATGAAAACCTCGGGCTCACGCGCAGCGAGTTCGACCTCCTGCACACTTTGCTCCGCGGCGAGGGGGCGGTGTGCACACGGTCCGATCTGGTGCGGGCGGTGCGGGGGGACCTCTATGAACCCGATGCCTATATCAGTGAGGCGGACGAGCGGGCTGTGGAGGTCCACGTGGGCAACCTTCGGCGCAAGCTTCGGGAAGACCCGCAGTCACCGCGCTGGCTTCAGACCGTGCGGGGGGTGGGCTACCGGCTCGCACCAAGAAGGAACGACCTGCAGCGCTGGCCCGGGGCGGATCACTAGTCGTTTTTGAGGATGTAACTCGTCTGGAGCTCTGAGACTGTACGCACGCCGTGCTCGGCCACGCTTGCCAGGAGTTCCTGGCCGTGGACGAAGTCGCTGCGGCGGATGGCGTCCTCCAGAGCCTGGGCCAGAACGGACAACCGGATCCCGCCCACCATGGCTGAGGTGATCCGCAAACTGATGACGGCGTCCAAGGCTGCGCGGCGGTCCTCGGTGTGGACAGCTGCGGCCAGCCGGCCGAAGCGCTGGTCCCACAACGACGCGTAGTCGCGGGCGAATCCAAGGGCAAGTTCGGGGCCGTCGAGTTCTGCTTCCAGCTCCGCCAGGATCTCGGGTTCAACCCAGCGCATGGCCTCGTTGCCCGCCTGCTGGAGGCCGGAACCCACGCCCGCAACAGACCCCGCAGCCGACGGCTTGGCAGGGACACCCCCGCTGCTGGAGGTGAGTCGTGGACTATCCATGCTTCAAGGCTACTTCCTGTAGTTACTTGGGAGTCCGTTTTCGGTCGATCCTGTGGAAACCTTGAGTCATCCTTGACTTTGCGTATCGCTCTGCTATTGGCCGCTGAAGGTGACAACCGTGTTGATAACCGCTGGCCCCAGAATGGCGATGAAGAGCACGGGAAAGATAAAGAACAGCAGGGGAAAGAGGATCATGACAGGCAGTTTCATGGCCTTTTCCTCGGCACGCTGGCGGCGTTTCACCCGCATGACCTTGGCCTGGATCCGCAGCACCCGGCTGATGGCGATGCCGTAGGTGTCTGCCTGGACCACCGCCTGGACGAAGCTCCGCAGCTCCGGGATGCTGGTCCGCTCGGCGAGTGCCTGATACGACTCCCGCCGGCTGCGGCCCACCTGCATGTCCTGCAGGGTGCGGACCAGTTCGTCGGCCAGCGGCCCCTTGCCGTTTTCACCGGCGCGGGCCATCGCCCCTTCGAAGCCAAGGCCGGCCTCCACCGAGATCAGCATCTGGTCCAGGGTGTTGGCCAGTTCCAGCTGCATGGCCTTCTGGCGCTCCAGGCCCTTGCTGTACAGCATCAGGTCCGGGATGAAATAGCCCAGGAACAGGAGGAACAGGCCCGCGAGCTTCATCATGGGCAGAGGGCTGCTGGTGCTGATCAGGACAAACAGCGAAGCTCCTACCACGCCCAGCGCCGGCTTGGCCATGAGGATTCGGCTCAACGGCCAGCCACTTGGCCGCCCGGCCAATGCCAGCAACCTGTCCAGTTTACGGATGTAGGCCCCGGGCGTCAGGCGGTAGCCGACGCCAGCCAACAAACCTGCGGATTTCTTCTCCGGCGACTCGGCAGACCGTCGGCCCCGGTTCAGGATGGCCACCGTGGCAGTCCGTGCCTTCCGGTCCACGGAGAGGACAGCCCAGGCCAGGTAGCCCATGGGCAGGGACACCAGCAGCAGCGACGAAATTACGAGAGGACTCATCGTCACCTCAGAACTTCAAGTCGATGATTTTGCGCATCCACAGGCTGCCGATCGTCATCAGGATGACCGACGCCCCGATCATGCCCCACCCCAGCGGATGGGTGAACATCGAGTTCATGTAGCCGGGGTTGACCGTCATCAGCATCAGCACGATGCCGATGGGCATGGCAATGAGGATGTAGGCGGAGAATTTTCCCTCTGCGGCCAGGGACTTGATGTGGCCCTTGATCTCGCTGCGCTCGCGGATGGTTTCGTTCACCTGGTCCAGGACTTCCGCCAGGTTTCCGCCCACTTCGCGGTTGATCTGGATGGCCTGGGCGATCCAGACGAAGTCCTCGTTGTGCATGCGCTCCGACGTGTCAGTCAACGAATCCAGCAGGTCCCGGCCCAGGCTGGTCTCGGTGATGACGCGGCGCATCTCTTCGGAGGTGGGGCTCTGCGACTCGGCAGTGGCTGCGTCGATCGCCCGCAGAATACTGTGCCCGGCCCGCAGCCCGCCGGACAGGAGCTGCAGCGTGTCACCGAGCTGCTGATCGAACTTGGCCCGCCGTTTGCCGGCAAGGAATCCCAGCAGGACGTTCCCGACGATGGGCGCCAGGATGACCAGCAGGACGGAGACAAAGGGTACGCCGATCACCAGCCCCACCAGGGCCCCCACGATGGCGCCGGCAATGACCAGCACCATAAATTCAGCCTGGCTGAGGCGGACGCCGGCGTTCTCCAGCGCGTCGCGGTTGTAGAGCCGGACACTCCTGGTTGCCAGGAACCGGTCCAGGCTTCCCACGGTGGCGCTGGCCAGCCGGCTAAGGCCCGACGGCGGCTCCGCCTCATATGGGCGGCGCCGGTCCAGCGCGATGTCGGGGGTTCGTGGCAGCACCAGCGCCACGCCCACCAGGACCGGGGCAAGGAAGAGGAGTGCGGCTCCCAGAAAAATGAGCATTACCTAGCCCTTCCCCTCGCCCGTTGTGGCGGCGCCCATCGGAGTGGCGAACACCGCAGGCGAAACATGGATCCCCAGGTCCTCGAATCGGTCGATGAACCGAGGCCGGATGCCGGTGGCCACGGGCTTGCCCAGGAAGCGCCCGTGGGCGTCAACGCCCGCGGAGTAGTCGAAGACAAAGGCATCCTGGAGGGTCACAATGTCGCCCTCCATGCCCTGGACTTCGGTCACATGGGTGATGCGGCGGGAGCCGTCGCGCAGGCGCGAGATCTGCACAATGAGGTTCACCGCGGACGCGATCTGTTCACGGATGGCCCGCAGCGGCAGGTCCATGCCGGCCATCAGCACCAGCGTTTCCAGGCGGGCAACGGCGTCGCGCGGTGAGTTTGAGTGCACTGTGGAGAGGGAGCCGTCGTGCCCGGTGTTCATGGCTTGCAGCATGTCCAGGGATTCGCCGCCACGGACCTCGCCCACCACAATGCGGTCAGGGCGCATACGCAGCGAGTTCCGGAGGAGCTCGCGGATGGTCACTTCACCTTTGCCTTCGGTGTTGGGCGGGCGGCTCTCGAGCCGGACCACATGGTCCTGCTGGATCTGCAGTTCCACAGCATCCTCGATGGTCACGATGCGTTCGTTGGCCGGCAGGAAGGACGACAGGACGTTCAGCAGCGTGGTTTTCCCGGTGCCCGTTCCGCCGGAGACGATGATGTTGAGCTTGGCTTTGACGCAGGCATTGAGCAGTTCCGCCATTTCCGGCGTCAGGGTGCCGAAATCGATGAGATTCCGGACAGTGAGCGGGACCTTGCTGAACTTACGGATGGTCAGCGATGATCCGCCCACGGCAAGGGGCGGGATCACGGCGTTGACACGCGAACCGTCTTCCAGCCGCGCATCCACGAGGGGGGAGGACTCGTCAATGCGGCGTCCCACTTTCGACACGATGCGTTCGATGACCTTGCGCAGGTGCTCCTCGGAGCTGAACCGGGAATCCGCCAGGGTGAGGTGTCCTTCCCGCTCCACGTAGATCTGGTCCATGCGGTTGACCATGATTTCGGTGACCGCGGGATCATCCAGCAACCGCTGCAGCGGACCGTAGCCCAGGACATCGTCGGCCACGTCCTGGACCAGGCGCGTACGTTCCTCGGGGGAGAGCGGCACCTGCTCTGCATCGATGATCCGGGTGAGTTCGTCCTTGGCCGATGACTTCAGTTCGATTTCCGTGATGGCAGAGTCGCTGAACCGAGCGCCCAGGTGCTCAAAAAGGGCCGTTGCAGCCCGCTCTTTGAGGGCGGCAAAGGCGTCCACCGGTTGCTGGGGTTTGACCCTGACCTCCTCCGGGTGATCGGCGACGACGACGGCGGCGGGCGGTACCGCCGTCGTCGTCCGTTGTTCACTGGGCTGGTCAAACCACTGCACCCGCTGGGCGGGGACTTCCGGACGCGGGAGCTCGAGTGCGGGGGACGATGCCCGCACAGGAACGGGCTGTTGCCCGGACTGCGTTTTCGCCTGGGCAGCGCTGATGCGCTCTGAAAGTTTCATCTAGACCACTACCCTTCGGTGCAGTTTGCGCTGGGACTTGGCCCGCCACGCAGGGTTGAACCGTTCCACGAGCTGGTTGAACCCTTTGGTCGCGGGGTCCTTGACCGGTTCCTGGAGGACAGGGATTCCACGGTTTGTGGACAGTGCCACCGCGCGGGACCGCGGGATGCTCACATCAACGGGTGCGCCCATGGTCGATTCGAGGTCCTGGACGGTGAGGCCGTTCTTGGCGTCAGCCATGTTCAGCACCACGTGCCGGGTCTCGGGAAGGATGTCCAGCTGGCGCAGGATGTCCAGCCCGGAGCGCAGACCACGGACGCTGGGGATGTCCATGCCGCTGACCCAGACCACATCGGTGCACTTTTCCATGGCCGCGAGCCCGATTTCCGGCAGTCCGGGCGCGGTGTCCACGACTACGTATTGGAACTGCTCGGACAGCTGTTCGAGCAGCCGGCTGATCTGCTCCGGTGTGATCTCGTCGGCGTCGATGGGTGTGGGCGGGGCGCAGAGGGCGTAGATGCTGCCCGGGTGGACGGTAAGAAAGGCTTTGAGGACCAAGGAGTCCTGGCTTGCGGCGGGGGAGACGGCGTCCGTGACCGTGTGCTCGGGATCAAGGTAGAGCCCCGAGGCGACGTCCCCGAACTGGAGGTCCAGGTCCACGATGACCACGCTCATGGGCGCCACCTTGCCCAGGCCGATGGCGATGTTCGTGGCAATCGTGGTTTTCCCCACGCCGCCCTTGGGCGAGAAGACGCCGATGACCAGGCCCTTGCCGGATTCCGTTGCCTGCACCGGCGCCTGGGTGCGGTGCCGGCTGGCGAACGATTGGCTGGCGCGCTCCAGGAGTACCCGGATCTGCGCCGCATCGGAGTCCGGGGGGACGATGTCCCGGAGGCCTGCACGCATGGCGTGCAGGAGGAAGCTGGGATCGGGTTCGGTGGCCAGGATGACACTGAGTTCGGGGAAACTGACGTTCAGCACCGTGGCGAGCCGGAGGGCGTCGTCGACGGGCACATCCGGGCCCAGGACCAGCACTTCGGGCTGCTCTTGGTTCAGGTGCGCGAACAGTTCATGGGGATCCGCGGGCAGCAGGCTTGTGAAGAACGTCTGCACGCCGCCTTGGAGTCCGCCTGCCACGGCCTCGCGGAGGCGGGCGTCGAAGTCGACATCCGGGGTGATCAGGACGAAGCGGCTCATTTGTAGACGTCCGGCCGGATCATGATGCGCGGTCCGCTGTCCTGTGCGTCGAGGGGTTCCCTGCTGAGCCAGATGGACGCGTACTCTGCGGCGAAGACGATCTTGCCTGCGTTGATGTCGTTCACTGCAACAGTGACCATCAGCGATCCGGTGGGAAGGTTCACATCACGCGGGTCCGGCGCAGGGGCGTCGGTTGCCGACGGCGCCGGTTTTGCGGCTGCGCCTTCCGGCGCTCGCTGGACCGCGGTCACAAGTGCCTTGTGGATGGATAGCTGGACGGTTTCCTTGTCGGACTTTGCTTCGATACCGCCACTGGGCATCGAGATGAAGATGCCAACATGGTCGCCGGGCGTCACGCGGCCGCCGACGACGCGCTGCGGCTCCAACTGGAAGGAGATTTCCTGGAGGCCTGCGGGCACTGGCACAGAGCCTGATGACTTCAGTTCCTCGGGTGAGATGAGGCGTTCGGCCAGCAGCTGCTCGCCCGGGACCAGATCTGCGGAGGTGACCTTTCCGCCAGAGCCGTCCAGGGTGTTCAAGGCAGTTTTTGCGACGGCGGTGCCCGGCAGTTCCTGCAGCGCCACGGCTGCTTTCAAGGTCTCTGCCGAAGAGCCAGCCGGCACGGCTTTGGTGACCACCAATACGCCGACCGGATCGAGGCCGCGGACAGCCCGTTGGTCTGCGCCCTGGGCGTATGAGACAACGATGACCGCCCCGACGATGGCCAGCAGGACTGCCACCACTCCTGCCAACAAACGTGACTTCACTGAGTGCTCCTATATGTTTTGATCAACGTCGTCCTGCACGAATTAGCTGTTGAACGCAACTACGGTCGCGCCGTCGGAGTGGACTGGCCCTAACTTGTATCCGCTAGCCAAGGAAACGTATTCGACGAACGTTCCGATGATCCCGCGGCATGGTTCCCGGCATTCAAGGGCTGATGGTACGTCCGGCGATCTGTTGCGAAAGGTGTAGGGAAGCCCTGTATTTCCAACCTTCCACCCGGCAACCTTGAAGGCGGCGAAGGTAGTCAGCCTATAGATGGCGCCGTTGCCCGTTCCGGTAACGGAGTCGAAGATCGGCAGCAATACGATCACGTCCTTGCCGGCGTTCATATCTGCCGCCCAGCCATTCAATGTCGCCTCGCAGTTCGGTGGGGCATTGTTGCCGGTATCTCCACCGGCGGTACTTGTTGCTATATCCAGGAAGGCGCCGCACTGGCCGGAATCCTGTTTCAGGCCGCCGAAGCCGCCTTCCACGAAGGCGCCTGACGGCCCGTAGTGGCAGTCAGCGTTGGCGCCTTTTCCATGCAGCTGGAGCAACTGCATGACGTCCGTGCTGTCGCGAACCTGGCAGACGGACACAGTGATGGGAAACGGTGTCGTGCCCTTTTCGGGGCTGCCCCACTCAACGGATGCCGGTGCGGTGACTTCTGCTGTGTTCATTCCCAGAACCCGGGCAAAGAAGAGCGATACTTCGTTGGGGGAGTGGCCGGCTTCCTGCGCGCCAGCCGTGACAGTGACGGTGCGGTTGGTTTTGTCGAGCACCGTGGACTTGATGTTGCTGAGTCCGTCTGTGGCGTTGCCATTGGCCAAGCCTGCAGCAATGGAAGAGGTGGTGGAGCAGTCGGTGTCGGTTGCGCTCTTGGCGCACTTCTGGGCGATGGCGAGGGCAGCCGCGTCCGCTCCGTTGTGGAGTTGCGTGCGTTCCGTGTACAGCATGCTCACGTCCACGGCTATGGCTCCGAACGCCAGCAGCGTCACGAGCATCAGGGCTACGATCACACTCACGGCGCCGCGTTCGCCGTCGGTCTTCACCGTGGATCGACTCAGCCGCCGCATAGCATTGCTCCTTTGCCCGTTAGGGGGAACGGGCCGGCTATGCCCGTCATCGTGGACAGGCTGTAAGTAATGGTGATGGTCATGCGGTGGCCCGATGCGCAGGTGGTGGTGCCCGAATCAAGATTCTTGAACACGATGTTTGCGTCCGCCAGCGCTGGCTGTAGCGAAACCGCCGTGTCTTTGGCCGCTTTCTTGGCAGCTTCTGGGCTTTTGGAGATAGCCATGACCCGGACCCCTTCACGGGCTGCCGCGGAGAGTGAGGCCTGGGCGTTGTAGGCGCGGCCGAATTCCATGATGCCCAGGAGCAGCATGACGAGGAGGGGCGCCACGATCGCAAACTCGACCGCAACGGCTCCACGCTCGGATGCCCTGGACATGTTGGCGCCTTTCGGTCAGGCCGATGGGGTGGCGATTACGCCGAAGTGGCGGCGGCTTGGTTGCCGCCGCCACTGTGGAGTTGGTGATGTGCCTAGGGCCACGCCAATGGGTTAGGCGAATACCTTACGGTGCCTGGACGCAGGTGCCCGCAGCGCCGGCCGCGCCGGCCGCGTAGGCGCCGCCGCCGACCGAACACTGAATCTGGATAAACATGTCGTTGAGCGTGCCGCCCAAGAGGCCGACGGCGACAATGATGACTACAGCGATGAGGCCGACCATGATGCCGTATTCGACGGCGGTGGCGCCCTTTTCGTTGCGCTGGAGGCGGACTGCGAGGTTCGTGTAGATAGAAAGCATTGGGGACTCCTGAGCGAGTTTTGGGTGGCTGGTCCTGCACCAGCTCAAGCACGAAACTAGCAACGCTTGATGCGACGTTGATGAGAACTTGCAGCATCCTGCGCGAAGACTTCCTCGGCTGCGCGTTTCCTTCGCTTTCCCTTCATAAGTCCTGTGCAAATGATGCGAAATGGTGTTTAGTCGGGCACGCAAACGGACCCCCTCGGTTCTGGGTGCCGAGGAGGTCCGGTATTTGGGGCGCCGGGTGGCGCTGGGCATTGCTTAGAACAGCGTGTTCGTGATGTTGATCGCTGCCGGGCCGAGGAGGACGATGAACAGCACCGGGAAAATGAAAACCAGTAGGGGGAAAAGGACTTTGACCGGGAGCTTCATTGCCTTTTCTTCCGCTCGCTGCCGGCGCTTTACCCTGGCTTGCTTGGCCTGGGTACGAAGGACCTTGGCGAGGCCTATGCCGTACTTATCGGCCTGCACAACGGCCCGCACGAAGCTCCGCAAGTCTGCAACCGACGACCTGTCGGCCAGGGCCTGGTAGGCCTCCTGGCGAGGACGCCCAACCTGCATGTCCTGAAGGGTTCGCATCAGCTCCTGGGCCAAGGGTCCATCCCCGTACTGGCCTGCCCTGGCCATGGCAGCTTCGAAGCCAAGTCCAGCCTCAACGGAGATCAGCATCTGGTCCAGAGTATTGGGCAGTTCGAGTTCTATTTCTTGCTGCCGCTTGATCCCCTTGTTGTAGACCAACAGATCAGGAACAAAGTAACCAAGTCCTGTGATGAGAATCCCGAGGCCAACACTCTGCAGCGACGGCGAATTCCGGAAGATGAGTATGCCAAGGACGGCTCCAGCGAACGCAAGAATAGGTTTGGAGATGATCAGTTTTTCCAAGGGCATGGACGTTGGGCGACCTGCAAGGGAGAGCCAGCGGTCCAGTTTCGCTTCGTAACTGCCAGACGTAAGTTTTTTGGCGACGCCCAGCATCAGGGGAGGACGCGTGGCAGCAGTTGCCCCGTTTTGGGCGAATCCGTGGCCGAGATTTGTCTGGACGGCCAGCGCACCGCGGCGGTCCAGCGTGACAAGGACCCAGGTGAAGTACGCGAGTGGAAGCACAACGGCGGCGATGATAAGCCAGGCTAATGGAGTCATGACGGTCCCCCTAGAACTTGATCTTTACGGTGCGGCTCATCCAGAACCCGCCGGCGACGAACATGACCAGGCTCACGCCCACCATCACGTGACCGATCGGCTCCTCAACAAAGACGCTCATGTAGCCCGGATTGATGAACGAAAGCATGACCGCAACTGCGACTGGCATGCCCATCAGGACAATGGCGGACATCTTGCCCTCCGCGCTCAGGGAGCGCACCTGGCCTTTTATCTCGCTACGTTCGCGTATGGTTCCGGCCACTTGTTCGAGCACTTCGGCGAGATCGCCTCCAACTTCCCTGTTGATCTGAATCGCCTGCCCAATCCAGCGGAAGTCTTCGCTGTCCATCCGTTCGGCCGTTTCGTCCAAGGCCTGCCCGGCATCTTTGCCGATCCGAGTTTCGTTCACGATCCGCGTCAGTTCCTCTGATGTTGGTGCCTCAGATTCCAAACCAGCAGCCTCGAGTGAACGCATTACGCTGTGCCCTGCCCGCAGGCCACCGATAAGCATCTGGATGGTATCAATGAGCTGGGCCTCGAACTTACCGCGGCGTTTGTCTGTACGGATGCTAAGGAAAAGCCGTACGACGAACGGCGTGGCCGCCCCGAGGAGGACACCAATGACCGGGTTGGCCAGCAGCGTTGCGAGCAACCCGGCCAAGAAGGCCACGACGGCAACCAAAACGGTGAAGTCTGCAGGGCCAATTTTGACGCCGGCGTTGTACAACAAATCCCGGTTGAAAGGTCCGCCGGACTTGCCTAGGACTCCGCCCATACCATCGACTACTGCCTGTGAAACTTGGGTGAACGATGAGTTGGTCGGATTCCCGTCTGGTCGCCTGCGATTTGCCGGGACGGCGCCATAGCGAGGCTTCAGAACCACAATGAACAGCAGAAGCAGCGCACCGAAGCACAACAAAATCGCAAGGATGAGAAGCGCGGGCGTTTCCATGGCCTACCGCCTCCCTTGCGGGTTCATTGCGCCACCAAACACGGCGGGCGACACGGCGATCCCGAGGTCCGCAAAGCGGTCGAGGAACCGCGGACGGATCCCGGTTGATACAGGCTTGCCCAGGAACCGTCCTTGCGCGTCCACCCCAGCTGCGTAGTCGAACATGAACACGTCCTGGAGGGTGACGATGTCGCCCTCCATTCCCTGGACTTCCGTCACGTGCGTCACGCGGCGGCTTCCGTCACGGAGCCGGGTGACTTGGATGATGAGGTCCACGGCTGACGACACTTGTTCACGGATGGCTCGAAGGGGCAAGTCCATTCCGGCCATCAGGACCAGGGTCTCCAGACGGGCCACGGCATCCCGGGGGGAATTGGCGTGCACGGTGGATAGCGAACCGTCATGGCCGGTATTCATCGCCTGCAGCATGTCCAAGGACTCACCGCTGCGGACTTCACCCACAATGATCCGGTCCGGACGCATACGTAGTGAGTTGCGGACCAGATCGCGAATGCCGACCGCGCCCTTACCCTCAATGTTCGGCGGCCGGCTCTCCAAACGAACCACGTGTTCCTGCTGCAGTTGAAGTTCAACAGCGTCTTCGATGGTCACAATGCGATCATCTTCCGGGATGAAGGACGACAAAACATTCAGCAGCGTGGTCTTGCCTGTACCCGTTCCGCCGGAAACGATGATGTTCAGCCGGGCCTTGACGCAAGCGCTGAGCAATTCCGCCATCTCCACCGTGATGGAGCCCCATTCAATGAGGTTACGCACCGTCAGCGGAACGTGACTGAACTTGCGGATGGTGAGCGACGGGCCATTCACCGCCAAGGGAGGGATAATGGCGTTCACTCGGGAGCCGTCCTCCAATCGAGCATCCACCAGTGGCGATGATTCGTCGATTCGACGGCCTACCTTGGAGACGATACGTTCGATGACTTTCCGCAGATGGTCATCCGAGCTGAATTGCGAACCCGTCAACGTGAGATGGCCGTTTCGCTCGATGTATATCTGGTTATAACGGTTGACCATGATCTCCGTAACAGAGGGATCTTCCAGGAGCCGCTGGAGCGGTCCGAAGCCCATTACCTCGTCCGCAATTTCGCGGATAAGGCGGCGCCTTTCCTCCGGGGAAAGGGGAACCTGTTCTTCGTCGATAACCGCGGAGAGCTCCTCCACCGCGTTTGTACGGAGTTCCTCTTCGGACGCCGAGGCGTCGCCGAACCGTGTCCCCATCCGTTCGAAGAGGGCAAGCGCAGCTCGCTGCTTAAGGCCGGCCAGGGCATCGACGACTGGCGGTGGTGTTCCGTTCAATGATGCCAATGGTGATCCAAGTGATGTGCGTGCCGGCGCCGGCGGCAAATCTGTGAACCCCTGCGTTGACGGTGAGATTCCGACCGCCGTGCCAGCGATATCTTCTGTGGTGGCTGCACCTTCGTCGTTGTTTGACCTGGAGAGCCGATCTGAAAGCCTCACGATACAACCACCCTTCGGTGAAGTTTGTTGTGGGTGGAAGACACCCACAGCGGGTCGAAGCGGTCCACCAGCTTCCTAAGGCCTTTTGAGGCTGAGTCTCTGGTGGTGCTCTGCAGCACCGGGACGCCGCGATTAGTTGAGAACGGAAGCGTGCGTGAACGTGGGATGACGGCATCTATCGGGACACCGATAGTGGCCTCGACATCCTGCACTGAGAGTCCGCTTTTGCGGTCCGCAAAGTTGAGTACGGTGTGCCTGCCTTGCGGCAGCAGTTGCAGTTCCTTCAGGACGCTGAAGCACTTGCGGAGACCGCGGACGCTTGGCACATCCATCCCGCACACCCACACGCCGTCGGTGGCCTGTTCGAGGGTGGCCAGGACGTGTTCCCCTAAGCCGGGGGCAGTGTCCACAATGACGTACTTGAATTCACCAGCCAGTTGGTTGATGAGGCGGCTTATGTGGTCGGCCGTTATGTAGTCAGATTCAGCGGGTGTCCGTGGTGCACATAGGGCATAGATGCCGGCCGGATGCACGGTGAGGAATGCCTTGAGGACCATGGAGTCCTGGGATGCAGTGCCGTGTACAGCCTCGGTGATGCAATGTTCCGGCTCAAGCATGAGGCCGGAAGCCACGTCCCCGAACTGCAGGTCCAGATCCACAATCACCACTCCCATCGGAGAGACCTTGCCCAACCCGATGGCCAGGTTGGTGGCAACGGTCGTTTTTCCGACGCCTCCCTTGGGCGACATCACTGCGACGACGCGGCCCCGCTCCTGCCCCGACTCAGCAGCCGGAGCCATGCCCCTGCGACGGCTCGCAGCAGCGAGGCAGGCGCGTTCAAGGAGTACACGGAGGTCGTTGACTACGATTTCCGGAGTGACAACGTCCCTGATCCCGGAATGCATGGCACGAAGCACTAGCTCGGGGGTGGGCTCGGCAATGAGAAGGAGGCTAACCTCGGGGTACTGAAGGTCGAAAACAGTCGCCAGCTTCAGGGCGTCCTCCGGGCTGACGCCAGGGCCGAGAATCAGGACCTCCGGCGGCGCACCATTGAGCTGCTTGAACACATCATCCGGGCCTCCAAGGAGCACGTCGGGTGAGAGGGTCTGCAGTTCGCCGTGCACGGCGCCGGCGATGGCCTGCCGAACGCGGCCCTCGAAGTCCCGAACCGCCGTGATGGCAACAAACCGGCTCATCAGTACAGCCCTCCAAAGGTGGTAATGGGGGGGTCGCTCTTCGTGCTGGTGTCCGTCTGCTTAGCCAGCCAGATGGTGCCGAACTCCGCGCCAAAGACCATCTTGGCTGCATCGGCGTCAGTCCTGGCGACGGTGACAAAAGCGGAGCCGTTCGGCATATCGATGCCGCTATTGGCGGTTCCCGAACCATCGTTGCTCCCGGACTTCTTAGTATCTGGTGCAGCCTTTTGCACCGCTGTTACCAGGACGTCATGGAACAGAAGGCCCGTGGACTGCTTCCAGCCCCTGACCTCTTCTGCGACGGGAGCGTTTGCGGGCATGTTCTCCTCCGACTTGAACGAGGTGTATACGGTAACTGTGTCACCGGCCTCGATGCGGCCGCCCAGGATCCTCTCCGGGGAAAGCAGGAACGTGACCTCTTCCAAACCGTCCGGAACGGGCACAGTCCCTGGTACGAGCTCCTTGGGATCGACCAGCCGGGAGGCGAGGAGCTGTTCCCCAGGTTCCAACGCGACGGAGGTTACCCTGCCCGTCTGATCATTGAGACGTTCAAGGGCCCCTTCGGGAACCGCCGCCTGCGGAATTGCTTCCAGTTGGACGAAGTTGTTGAGATCTTCGGCTTTAGTGCCGGCAGGTACAGATTCTTTGACCACTAACACATTTACGGGTTCGAGTCCCTGCGCCGCCCTATTGTCAGCTCCCTGTATATATACAACGAGCAGCACAGTTCCAGTGATTGCTAACACCAGCGCTAGAATGCCTCCCAGTAGGCGTGATTTCACGTCATTTCTCCTTCTTAGATGAGACTGAATGAGTCGGAGGAACCCGGCTCCGTATGGGTCCTCACTTGCTTAGCGAGACCACTGTGCCGCCGTAATTGGGCTGTCCGCCCGTAGACGCGATTCCCTCTTCAATCGAAACGAAGCGGGTGAAGTAGCCTTGAAGTCCGCGGCAGTTGCCGCTGCAGTCGGGTGCAAGGTCGTCGTCGATTTCAAGCGAGCCGCTGAATTTATAGCCCGTTACTTGGAATGCGGCGAATCCGATGAGGGTGTATACGGCGTTGTCACCGTTTCCAGTTGCCGAGTCGTAAAGCGGGATAAGCGCGGGTTCATCGAGAAGGCCATCGAGGATGGCGTCGCACTCGTCAGCGTTTGGAAAATGATTGCCTGGCTGGCCGTACGCCTCTGCGCTGAGATCGATGCCTGCTGAACAACCGCTTTGGATCTCCAGCCAACCGAATCCTCCGGGTTGATAGCCGTTTTCCTCCTCACAGCCCGGGACCTCAGGTGCAGCCGTCTCGTACCTGAGGAGAATGTGGGCGGAACTAGGATCACCAGTGAAGTTGCCCGTCGTATCCAGCTCATGAAGCTGGCTTGCAGTCAAGGACTGCCTGAAGATGCATTCACTGACTGTCCACGGCAGCGTGGAACCCGGTGCCCCCCACGTGGCCTCAGCAACCGCGTGGATTATGCTCGTTTCATGGCCCAGCACGCGGGCGAAGAACAGTCCGAAGCTGTCTTCCGTCGATCCGGCAGCCTGGGCATTGGTCTCAACCCGGACTGTGTTGGAGTTGGGTTGCGTCACCGAAAACACCCCGCTGGAACCATCGTTGGCGTTATCGTTCGCGAGGCGGTTGCCCTCAGCGGTCATCGCGGTGGCGCAGTTAAGCCCCTTGGCGCAGTCCCCGGCAATTGCCAGGGCCGTGGCATCAGCACCGTTCTGCAGTTGCGCCTTTTCGGCATACATTGCGCCCACGTCGACTGCCAAAGCCGCGAATCCTAGAAGGACTATCATCGAGAAGGCCACGACTACGGCGACCGCGCCTTTGTCCTTGTCGTTGCAATCCGACGTACCCACCGCTGCAGTCACAGGGCAGTGTTTCAGCCACCGCATCTCATCACTCCTACGCCTTCGAGCTCCATTGGGAAGAAACCAGGGGATCCAAAGAAACCGGCATCCAGAAATCCGGACATCGATCCCAAGGTGACGCTGGTCGTCACTGTTACGTCCTCCCCGGACGCACAACTGCCGGCGTCATGCGTAACAGCCACACCGAGCCCGTCCAGGGACGGGGCTGCTCCGAGGGCTGTCCCCTCAACGTCAAGAGTGTCCTTGCTGTAGTAGATGGCAGCGTGGCGGGCACCTTCACGGGCAGCCTGGGTTAGCGAGTTCTGGACATTAAACACGCGCCCAAACTCCATGGTGCCGATGAGAATTAAAAGCAGTAGAGGCAAGACAACTGCCATCTCAACAGCTACTG
Source organism: Pseudarthrobacter sp. KH_020_B (assembly GCF_057840185.1). Taxonomy (NCBI): domain Bacteria; kingdom Bacillati; phylum Actinomycetota; class Actinomycetes; order Micrococcales; family Micrococcaceae; genus Pseudarthrobacter; species Pseudarthrobacter sp. KH_020_B. Next base: position 3,386,232 of record NZ_CM174506.1, on the reverse strand, counting down.
CACCGCGCTCTTTCTGGTTCTGCTTCTGTTTCAAGACCGTCTCCCCGGACTTTCAGTTCTCGATGGATGGTTATGCCCGCACGGCTGCCCAATATAACTACGGTGGCTCTGGCGACCGTCGACCGACAGCCACCAGAGCCACCATTGGTTACGGGAGCTGGTTGTTGACGTCCACGAACAGCGCATCGATGCCAATGCCCAGGATGGCGGCGCCGCCCGCGACGATCACGGCGATCAGGGCGACCATCAGGCCGTACTCCACCATCGTTGCTCCCTTTTCGGAGGCGAGACGATCCTTGACGCCGGCGATAAAGGCAGTCATTGAGACCATAAGAGAAGTCATTTTAGGTTTCCTTAAATTCGATGAAATTGATTTGGATACTTTCAACGAATTTCCAGCTGCCCCCTTATTCCTTAGCGGCTGGACTTCGCTAAGAAGAGATTGTCACTGGGGGTTCTGTGCAACAATGCGTAGTTGTACTCGACTTTTTGTGAGGCTTTTTTAGTGCGTACTCGGAAGCTATACGCGAGTACTCAGATAATTGGACGTATCCGCGTTCGACTACTTGGATCCCTGCAGTGCGGACAGCCTAGGATTGCGGTTGCGTCCGATCCCAGGACTAGAAAAGCAAAAGCCCTACACCTACTGAGGCCCCGATCATCGACGGCCCATGAGCCACCTCTGACGTGCGTTCTTTGCGGTTTCTTGCCAGAATGATCGCGGTAGCAAGGCCGTTCAGAATGAACCCCAGCAGTCCGCCGTATAGGAGTTGACTCCATCCTAAGTACCCCAGGTAGAGGCCTAGGGGGGCAGCGAGCTTGACGTCGCCCATTCCCAGTCCCGCCGGGGAGATTAGCGCCAGAATCAGGTAGATGACGAAGAGGATTGCGGCGCCGCCCAGTGCGCGAACGAGGCTGGACCACTGTTCCCCACCAAATGTCGCCCATAAAAGGAACACAAGACCCCCTACTAACAGGGAAAGAACCAAAGGGTTGGGCAGCACATGGAGCGAGGCGTCAATTCTTGCCAGCTGCACACCAAGAACGGCAAGGAGTAGGAACGCCGGCAATCCTGGGTCGGTGCTGAACCGGAATGCGAAGGCTGCGCAGAGTACGGCGGTGATCACCGCCGTCGTGATCCTTGCTCGCATGCCAGGCATCGGGCCGACGCGGGGGAGCATCTTGGCAATCAGCAGCTCGGCCAACGGTGAGAGAATGAGTCCTAAGAGGCCGATGACGGCCACGAACAGTAGTCCGGCTGAGCCAGCATCGCCCCAAGAAGTCACTGCATCCCCTGCCTACGTCGGGCCGGCAGAATAATGTGTGAGCGCCCGGCTATCCCATTTTGACCCTGAGGCCCGGTTCAAGCTAACATTGGTAGTCGTTGTGCGTGTCCTTTCTCGATGATGCGTGCCCGCTTGAGAATCCGGTTGCAGGATAACTACTCAAAGGGCACATTCGGGACTTCAGGATGACTGGTTACATGGAGCCCTCACCTCTGTTCCGGTAGCGCATAGATAGTAGGTGCACACGCTTGAGTGACACCTAAACAAGAACGCCAGAACAAGAACGAGGCAAAAACCGTGCGTACGTACACCCCGAAGCCCGGCGATATCAACCGCCAGTGGCACGTCATTGACGCCACAGACGTTGTCCTTGGTCGTCTCGCGAGCCAGACCGCAATCCTGCTGCGCGGCAAGCACAAGGCCACCTTTGCGTCCCACATGGACATGGGCGACTTCGTCATCATCATCAACGCTGAAAAGGTAGCCCTGACCGGCGCCAAGCTGGAGCAGAAGCGCGCATACCGCCACTCCGGCTACCCGGGCGGCCTGACCTCCGTCAACTACGCGGAACTCCTGGAATCCAACCCGGTCCGCGCCGTTGAGAAGGCCATCAAGGGCATGCTCCCCAAGAACTCCCTTGCTGCACAGCAGCTTGGCAAGCTGAAGGTATACCGCGGTGCAGAGCACCCCCACGCCGCCCAGCAGCCCAAGACTTTCGAAATTACCCAGGTCGCCCAGTAGTCCTGGCCACCAAACAACTTATCTATACAAGGAGAATCGTGGCTCAGAACGAAGAGACCACCGAAGCCGTTGAGGCTGAGGAAACCCTGACCAGCTACACCTCTGAAAGCGGAGCTGCGGAAGCTGCTGCGCCGAAGAAGGAGCGCCCGGCACTGACCGTTGCCGGCGCAGCTGTTGGCCGCCGCAAGGAAGCTGTTGCCCGTGTCCGCGTTGTGCCGGGTTCCGGCAAGTGGACCATCAACGGCCGTGCGCTGGACAACTACTTCCCGAACAAGCTGCACCAGCAGGACGTCAACGAGCCCTTCAAGATCCTGGATCTCGAAGGCGCCTACGACGTCATCGCCCGCATCCACGGTGGCGGCATCTCCGGCCAGGCCGGCGCCTTGCGCCTCGGCATCGCCCGTTCACTGAACGAGATCGATGTCGAGAACAACCGCGCCACCCTGAAGAAGGCCGGTTACCTGTCCCGTGACGCACGCGTCATCGAGCGCAAGAAGGCCGGTCTCAAGAAGGCCCGTAAGGCTCAGCAGTACTCCAAGCGCTAAATCCGCTTGCACAGAAGCCCGTCCCGCCAATGGTGGGACGGGCTTCTGCCTTTGCACGTGTAAATGCATCTGCGCTACCGTTGCGTGTATCAGCCACTTCGAGTGGATCTTGGGACGGCAGTATTCAGCGGTCGTTCAAGTATGGAAATGAGCCGTGCGCACTCCCCTGAAAAGGACTTTGCGCCATGGCTCATTGTACAAAGATCAGCTTTCCTTCACTCTGGCGGGCCAACCACGCGCTCAAGGTAATCAGCCGGCGAGTTGGGCCGTCAGTAGGCGGCAAAGTGCCAGTCAGCGTTTACCCTTGCCCGCATTGCAACGCTTGGCATCTGACTTCGCGACAGGCAAAAGGGAAGGCACTGAAATGGCAGGCGTGATTAGTGCCGCCGCCGGGATTCAAACCGCCCCTGACCAGTCGGTTCAAGCCCCCGCGTGTCCATCACCTAGACTTGTCCACGATGTCTAGATTATTTGGAACAGATGGTGTCCGGGGCCTGGCTAATGGCTTGTTGACTGCCGAGCTGGCGATGAACTTGGCCCAAGCGGCCGCCGTCGTGCTTGGTCATGACCGCAGTACCAACGGCGCCCGGCCCCGCGCCGTGGTGGCGCGCGACCCCCGCGCCAGCGGGGAATTCATCGCCGCTGCCGTTGAGGCAGGGCTCTCCAGCTCCGGTATTGACGTCTACGACGCCGGTGTCCTCCCGACGCCTGCTGCGGCCTACCTCGTCGCCGACCTAGACGCCGACTTCGGCGTGATGATCTCGGCCTCCCATAATCCGGCCCCTGACAACGGGATCAAGTTCTTCGCCCGCGGTGGCCAGAAGCTTCCTGATGACGTGGAGAACGCCATCGAGGAGCAGATGGGTAAGGAGCCGCAGCGGCCCGTCGGTAGCGACGTGGGCAGGATCCAGCGCTTCTCCGACGCCGAGGACCGCTACATTGTCCACCTCCTGCAGACGCTCCCGCACCGCCTGGACGGGCTGAAGGTAGTCCTCGACTGCGCCCACGGCGCCGCCAGCGGTTGCTCGCCCCAGGTCTTCAAAGACGCCGGCGCTGACGTAATCGTGATCGGCGCCGAGCCGGACGGCCACAACATCAACGACGGCGTGGGCTCCACCCATCTGGGTCCGCTCAAAGCCGCCGTGCTGAAGTACAGAGCCGACCTCGGCATCGCCCACGACGGCGACGCCGACCGCTGCCTCGCCGTAGACCACGAAGGCACAGAGGTGGACGGTGACCAGATCATGGCGATCCTGGCCGTCGCCCTCAAAGCCTCAGGCAAGCTCACCGACAACGTCCTGGTGGCAACCGTCATGAGCAACCTGGGCCTCAAAATTGCCCTCCGCGAGGCAGGCATCAGCATCCGGGAGACGGCAGTGGGTGACCGCTACGTCCTGGAGGAAATGCGCGACGGCGGCTTCAACCTCGGCGGGGAACAGTCCGGCCACGTGATCTTCGCCGACCACGCCACCACCGGCGACGGCGTCCTCACGGGTTTGCAGCTGGCCGCGCAGGTCGCCCTGACCGGCCGGCCGCTTAAGCAGCTCGCCACCGTGATGACCAAGCTCCCGCAGGTACTCATCAACGTCAAGGGCGTTGACCGCACCCGCGTGGGTAGTTCCGACGCTCTGGCGCAGGCCGTGGTCCTGGCCGAAGCCGAGCTGGGCGATAACGGACGTGTCCTGCTCCGCCCCTCAGGCACCGAACCCGTAGTGCGGGTCATGGTGGAAGCAGGGGATGAGGTAACAGCCCACGCCATCGCTGAACGCCTGGCCCAAGTTGTCCGCACCGAGCTCGCGCTTGAGCTGGTCACCGACTGATCCACGACGCAAACAACTGTGGCCCGCCTCCTTCAGGAAGCGGGCCACAGTTGGTTGCAGTGAACTTACAGGGCTTGCTTCTGCAGCGAGTCGCGGATTTCCGTGAGGAGGGCGATCTGCGGGTCCTCTGCAGCCTCTTCCTTGACTTCGGGGTTGATGCCGAGCCGGCGGTTGCGGAGTTCGATCATGTGGTTCATCGGCATGATGACCACAAAGTAGATGGCGGCGGCCACCAGTACGAATGAAATGATGGAGGAGATGACGGATCCATACATGAATCCCTCCCACTGCATTTCTGCAATGCCCTTGGCACTGAACAAGCGGCCGATCAGCGGTGTGAGCAGGCCCTCGACGATTGAGGTCACGACGGCGCCGAAAGCGGCACCCATTACGACGGCGACGGCAAGGTCTACGACGTTGCCCTTCATGATGAAATTCTTGAATCCTGTCAACATACGAACCAAGCTAGCGCACCAAGGTAAGCGGGACATGAAAGATCATTAAAATCCTACACGCGTGTCCGGAACTAAGCTTACGCACTATTCGTTTGGCGGAACCGCTGAAGGACCCTCAGGAACTCTTCCTTCGTAACGCCCTCCAGGGTCAAGCCGAACTTGTCATTCGGCCACTTCTCCAACTCCTGCGCAAGCACTTCGTCAGAGGGTGAGCGCGTTAGGAGGTACTTCACAAACGCCGGGGTCAGGTACTTCAGATGTAGGCAATCTCGTCCCATCGGGCATACCCGGTAGACGTCACAAACTGATGCTGGCAATTGCACATGACCGATTGCAGAGCCTGGGCGATAAGCAGGAGATCGTGTATCGCCCTTTTTGAAAAGTGAGCTTCCGCGACCTCGGACAAACCGATCGGCTCCTCAAGCCGAAGCGCCGTCCAAGCGTGGTGAACGATGGAGCTGTTCGTAGGCCTGAAGGTCAGGAAATCGCGGATGTAGCGTTCGCCGGAGTGCCGGTCTTTGAAGTCACTGAGGAACGTGCAGTACCGCCATATCGTAGGTCCCCCGCTACGAAGGGAATTTGTTCAGCGAGTACGAAGTCGGGATCAAGTACAAAAATGATGGTCATGGCACTTGGTTCTCGAAGCCAGTGATACTACCGCCCGGAATGAAGCGCTGATGAGTAATAGCGGGATTACTCCCACTGCGGTCAATAATCCATTCAGATAGGCCGGGCTTTTCGTTCAACTCACCGTTGAGCTGATAGAGGTCGCGCTTCATTCCGTCATATCCCTTGATCTTGAACCGTCTTGCTGCAGGGTCATCCACGACCCAAGATATCGAACGGTGGTAGAGGTCGTCTGCGCGAGCAGGCGCTGTTCTGTCCATTTTCGATGCCGCTGTTTTCGCGGCTTTCGACCCGCCAAGCATGTGGACTTCGGCGCTCTTTGGCGGTGTTCTGTGGTCGCTCTTTGTCGTTGGTTGCGGATGACGAGGATGCTAGCGGCGGCTTCGATGGCGTCGTCGGTGATGGTTTCGATCTGGTTGATTTTCAGGAGCCGGGTGATTTGAGGGAATAGCCGCTCGGGGAGCCGAAAAATTGCCGCGGGTGATGCGTTCGATTGCGGCGATTGCTGGGCGTCGGTGAAGTCCTCGGGGTCGAGTGAACGCCCCAGTCGTTTCCAGTGCCCGCTCGAGAACAAAGAGGAGTTCCTCGCGGCTGAGGGCGCGTAGCTGTGGGAGAAGCCGAGGCGGCTGTAGAGCTGCGGGTAGTGGCGGAATCGTTCGTCGATACCGGGCATGCCGATGAGGATGGCAAGGTCGGTGCGGTCGTGGTTGTCGCGGAGGAATTCCAGGGCGGTCGGGGTGAGGCGTTCGGCTTCGTCGATGATGAGCAGTTCCACCAGTTTGGTGATTCCGTTCATGCTGCGGGGGGTCGTCGTGTCGAGTCGGTGGAGGTGTTCGTCGATGCAGGCGCCGATTCTGACCTGTGAACGGTGGATCTCGTCCATGAGGTTTTTGGGGCGGCAGAGCACTTCCGGGGTGTAGAAGACGGTGCGGGATCGATTGGCGAGGGCGTACTGCTTTGCGTCATGATCACCGCGGGGCCCCCACTCGGTGATGTAAGGCTCGAGAGTGTCCCAATTGGCGTAGCGGCGCGCGGAGTTGGTCTTGCCAACGCCGGCGTCGCCGTGGCAGATGCCGATGGTGTGCTCTTTCCGGACGGCGTTGGGGAACTCGGTGAAGCGTCGGTGCTCTTAGGTCACGATGAATGTCTGGTTCATCATTCGTCCTCTTCGTAGGTGCGCAACCGCGGCCGGCGCCGCGCTGTTTCCGGGTTGCGGGGTTGCTCGCGGGCGACGACGGTCGGGATGCGGTCGTTGATAGCCCGGCGCAGTTCGCGACGTCGTGCACGTCGTGCGGCATCGATCTCGCGAAGACTCAGCCGAAGATTTGGGTGGGCTTCGTCGATGGCTGTGCAAATGAAGGTTTCGCGGTCGTAAACGCGGATCTCGGAAATGTCGCGGGGGTCATAGCGGATCGTGATGGTGTGTCCGACGAATGGTGCGAGGGTGGGAGCCAGATAGCGCTGGCCCTGGAAGTGGATGCCGTCGCGTTGTACGACTCGGTTCTTCGGTGAGGAGGAGCCCGTCGAGTTCTTCGATAGTTTCGGGCACACGGGGAAGCCACCCGTCAGCGACCCACCCATGCCGGGGTGAGATGCCGAGCTCGCTGTGTGTTCGGTCGTTGTAGGCGGCGATGAAGGCGCGGATCTAGCGGTCGAGTCCGGAAAGATCGAGCACGGGCCGCCGCGCGCTGCTACCAGGGCCGAGGTGTCCCGGCAGCGAAGCGAGCAGTTCGGTGTTGATGGTGCCGAAGAATCGCTCGATCTTGCCGCGGCCTTGGGGTCGACCGACGGTGGAATGGATGATTCGGATGTGCAGCTCGAGGGCTGTGTGGTCCAGGTGGTGGCTGGTGAAGTCAGAGCTATGGTCGACGTGCAGAATGTCGGGAATGCCGCACATGGCCCAGGACGGATCGGGCTTGCGCCTGATTGCCTGCCGCAGGGCAAGTGCTGTGTTGAGGGCGGAGGGTGCTCCGGTGAAGACCGTGTAGCCGCAGATTGCGCGGGAATGGTCGTCCATCATGGTGGTCAGCCAGGGGCGGTCGGGTTTCCCATTGGCGCCGATGATGAGGATGTCGAGTTGGGTGTGGTCTGCCTGCCACGTCTGGTTCGGCCGTTCGGCGCGGCGACGGTAGACGAGCTCGTGCCGATCCCGGTATGACGCCGGTCCCTCAAGGGCGAGTGTGACGAGCGCGGGGTCCAGGGCGAGCACAATGTCCCGAACGGTCGAATAGCCAGGCCCGGGAGCGTCCCGCTGCCGGGCGTCGTGACGGCGAGGCGGTGCAGCGTCGCAAGGCTTGGGCGCGGTTTCGCCAGAGGAGCCGTTCGACGAACGCCACAGTCGCGGCCGCCGTGCGACGCGTCCCCGCGTCAACACGAGGGCGCGGGTCAAGTGCCCCGATCCCATCTTCCTGGAACAACTGGTGCCAGCGCTGCAGCGTGCGCAGGCTGACCCTGTCAAGGGCCATTACTTTCTGCCCACCAGCGGCCAGGTCTTCTGCCCGCTGGTGGCCAATATTAATGCCCGGACATGGCCATGAGATCTGCCCGCAAATATAGGTTTGTGGGTGGCCATTCCGTTCCGGTTTTTAGCTCAGTTGTGTCACTCCCTTTCCGGCCAGGGCCTGCGTCAGCCTGACGGAGTCGCCGCTGGTCTGGCAGATGTGGGCGTGGTGCAGCAGTCTGTCCACGGTTGCCGTCGCCAGGGTTTTGGGCATGAGCTCGTCAAAGCCGGCGGGGTGCAGGTTGGAGGAGATCGCGATGGAGCGTTTCTCGTAGGCGGCGTCCACGACCCGGTAGAGTCCCTCGGCGGCGTCGGCGCCGACGGCGAGGAGCCCGATGTCATCGACGACCACCAAATCGGCACGTAGCACCCGGTTGATGGCCCGGGTGACGGAGTCGTCGGTGCGGTGGGCGCGGATGAGTTGGCCGAGGTCCTCGAGCCGGAACCAGGCCACGCGCAAGCCTTCTTCCACGGCTTGCTGGCCCAGGGCTTCAAGGAAGAACGTCTTTCCTGTCCCGGAGGGCCCGCAGACGACGAGGTTTTCCCCGCGGCGGATCCATTCCAGGGTCCGCAGGGCCTGTTGGGTCGGCGCCGGGATCGAGGAAGCGCCGGGGTCCCAGGCATCGAAGGTTTTCCCGGTCGGGAACCCGGCGGCCTTGCGCCGGGTGGCGAGCATGGAGCGGGCCCGGCCGCTGACTTCCTCGGCGAAGAGGGCCTTGATGACTTCCACTGGTTCCCAGCGCTGGGCGCGGGCCGTGGCCATCAGTTCCGGCGCCAGGGCACGGGCGTGGGGCATCTTCAGGGAACGCATCATGGCTTCAACGTCCGCGGGCAGGGGCGCGGCGGTGGTGTTGATCGGGGTCACTGCTTGTCCTCACTGACGATGGTGGTGGTGGTGATGGCGGCCCAGGCGCCGGTGCCCTGGGTCAGGGAGGTTTCCTCCCTGGCGGCGTGCGTGATGGTGCTGGCCCGGCCGGCCTGCAGGATCGAGGAGAGGTCGCCGTGGGCGAAGCGGCCGTGGATCGCGGCCGTGCCCAGGGCCCGGTCAACGTCGATGACGCCGGCGATCTTTGCCAGGGACACGGCCTCGGCCATCTTCACGTTCATCCGGGACGTGCCGACCGCGGCGGCTTCCTTCAGCCAGGCCACGGCGCCGCCGCCGATGGCCAAAAACTCTGCCTCGGCCCCGGTGCGGGCCCGTGGCGTGTAGTCCCCGGGGATTTTCTCCACATGTCCGGGAAAATGCTCGTCGTTGACCGCCGGGCTCCCGGGCCGTGCCCGGCCATGGCGTGCCACCTCAACGGGGCCGTGCGCGCCGTGGTGGACGATGATGACCTGCTCGTCCGGGCCGGTGCCGTGGGCGCGGACAAACACCCGCGCCCCGAGCAGATGGGACGGCACGGAATACATGGCGTTGTTGAAGGTGACCATGGGCGTGTTCGGCGGCACGGTCCGGGCCAGGCCGAAGGAGACCGTGTGCGCTGTTTCCGGGACCCGGTGCAGGCGCAGGGCCTCCTCGGCAAGCATGACAGCGCGCCAGCGGCCGCCCGGCGTCACGGGCGGCGACGTGCTTGGCCACCGTGTGGTGGGAACAACCCGCGAGCTGCGCCGCGGCGCGCAACGACTGCGTAAGATCGTACGCTTCAAGAATTTCCATGATTTCTCCGTCAGACTTCATACAGAGCCTCTTCCTGATGTGGTTTGGTGCGACTAGACACCGACATCAAAACCCCAGGAAGGGGCTCCCGCCGTTAAGAACACGGCGATGCTAGAAAAAAGAATGGGCAGATCTCATGGCCACCAATGGGCACTTTTGCTGGCCATCAGTGGGCACTTCCGTGGCCGCCTATGGGCAGTTTTTCATGGCCGCTAACAGACCCCGCTTTCCCGGGCAAGCTCTGCGAGCGAGATCTTGTCTTCGACGTGCAATCGAAGAATCCGCCACCGCTCACTGCCATCCATGACGCAACTACATCGTTGTGCTCTCGCGAGCAGCGAGAGCCTGCTGGTGACGGTAGAGCGTGGCTCGATTCCACCCGACGAGATGTGCCGCGTCTTCAGCGGTGCGGCCTTTCGCGCGGGCTTCCGTGACGATCCGGAGTTTGTCGGCGATCACGACGGGATCGGAAAGCGGCCGGCCGAACCGGGTTCCGCCCTGTCTCGCTGCGGTGATGCCGGCATTCACGCGTTCGACGATCAACTCCCGCTCGTATTCGGCCAAGGTCGCGAGCATGTTCAGCATCAGGCGGCCGGACGTTGTTGTGGGGTCGATGCCGTCCGAAATGGACACAGGTGCACACTGCGGTCCCGCAGTAGGTTCACCGTGTTCAGGACATCGATCAAGGATCGGCCTAGCCTGTCCACGCGCCACACGACAACGGTGTCGCCTGGCTCCACATACGTGAGGAGCTTTTTCATCCCGGGACGCTCAATCGCGGTCTTGCTTCCGGAGGTGACGTCGGCGAAGACGTCGCGTTTTTGCACCCCGGCGTCTACAAGCGCATCGAGCTGCAACTTCGCGTCTTGGCCCGACGTACTCACACGCGTATACCCGAGATGTCTCACCCGGCCACTTTGCCTCAGAAACCCCCGTCCAGGTCCCACCTGAGACGATTCCCGGCGAGACATCTTTCCAAGACAAGGGGCAGCCCGGCACGTCGTCGATTCGTTCGATCCTCAAGACACGACGTCCGTGTCTTGAAAAGCTGTTGTTTTTTCGACACAAGCTCTTCCAGAGCTTCTGCTACTTGCGTCTCGGTGCTGAGCCTTCGGACGTACAAGTAGCTTTCTCCCCGCGGGACACACCTCACGGGCCGACCTGCCCAGCGGCTATGGCCGAATTCTCTGGTTTAGCCGTTGCGGATTTCGGTGAGGATGGCATCGGCGTAGGTCCATCGGGGACTTCTGTGCTCGGAACGGCAGTCGGTCGTGTAGCAGGTTTTGGTCAGAGGGTCGAAGGTGTCGTAGCTGTCGGCGCCACCGCGGGGGCCGGGTGATGCTGATCGGGTTGCCGGCGGCGTCGCTTGGGACCATGTGAGCGTTGCCGTCGGGAAGGTCACGCTGTGGCCTTTCGGAGCGAACGTAGGAGCGAGCGGTATACCTTCTCGTATTCGCTGTGGTGGACGACTTCCCCTGCTTCAGAACGAATTTTATGGACACAACCTATCCCGGTTGGGAGCTCTCGTCCTTTCATCTGGGGCCGGTACTGGATGCCTACGAGACCGTTGAGTGAGAGTACGCCGGCAGCACGCGTGTCCACGTACTCCGTCTCCAGTGGCTTGATCAGTTCTGGTGTAAGCGATGGGCTCCACAGAAAGTAGTTCCACTGGCCTTCAGCGGTTCTCTCATCCAGCTGGCCTGCCTCGGCGACTCTCACTACCTCCACGTAGTGTTTGCTTTCCTTCCGCTTGGTAACGGCTAGGAGACGGTAGGGTGCCCACGCCTCCGGCAGCGCGCTGATCTCGCGCTCGACCGCGTCCGCGGTGAGGCCCTCAATTTCGGCTGTAAGCCCACGCCCCACACGCTGCCACTCCGCGGGGTATACCAGCGATCCAGCGGTCATGGTTTATACCTCAGGAAGAAGACGTGGTCGAAGGCGCCCGTCGATCGGAGATCATCCATCGCACGCCGTTCACGGGGGACAGGGATACGACCTTGGGTCGTACGGCCAACCTGAACAGCAATCCACTGATCGCCACGAGTCATCACAAGATCAGGATAGCGGGACCCGTACTGTTTCTCAGGGAGCGAACCTCCAGAACGGTGAGTCCAGCCACCGGCCACGAGCCGGGTTTCGGCTTCGTCCACTCGAGCTATATGGTTGGGGGCTCCCACGCTTTCCCCACGGATTTGGCACCAACTTTAGCCCGCTCGCGGCGCCCTTGATGAGTTTTCCGCCCGGGCCGATGGATGCGGTTGAAAGGAGTGCTTCTGCGACTGCGTCGCCGCAAGAGCCTTTGCCGGTGTTGCAGGTGTTGTAGGCCTGGATGGCTTTTGTGCCGGCGTGGACTGCTCCTGCGGCGATGGATATGCCGCCTCAGACAGCTGCCACTGGGGCTCCTACGCCGGTGGCCAGGGCGACGATAGCGAGCACGCCGGCGACGTCGGAGACGATGCCGCTTACGTTCTGGATCCCAACGAGGGCTTCGTCCCAGGAGAACAGGCCCGTAACGTCGATGTATCGAAGCGGGTTGGCTGAACCGTAGGTGTAGGTGCCGGAGATGCTGGTGGACGCTGCCGCGTCGGTGCTGAGGAAGATGCCGGCTACCGGGTCGTATTGGCGGGCCCGCAGATGGGTGAGCCCGGTGGGGTCCTGGTACTGGCCAAGCCAGCCCAGAGGCGAGGCGTTGGGGTTGTTCGGGCCAGCCGCCCGGGGACGTCCATAGGGTTCCCAGGCCCCGGCTGATGTGAGTGCTCCATTCGCGTCGGTAACGGCGCGGACGGAGCCGAGCCTGTCCGTGTGGAAGTACGCGGCGGCCCCGGTTGGGTCGTGGGCGGTGAGGGGCTGGTCGCCGTGGGTGTAGTGGCGGATCAGGGCGCCGTTCGTGTCGAGTTCGTTGGCGAGCCGGCAGAAAGGATCTCATTCGAAGCTGGTCTTCGCGGTGCCGAGGGTGGCGCTGAGCCGGCGGCCGTCACCGCCATACTTGTACGTTGTGGTGCCAGCCGGGGTAGTGGCCGTGGCGGTAGGCCCGGCTTTGGTGTTGGTGAAGGATGTGTATTCCCGCCAGTGCGGCCCGCACCGTTCCTTCGCTCTCCAGGGCATGACGTCCATGTCTTGATAAACTGTTGCTTTTCGAGACAGCACTCGCCAGGGTTTATTCCAGTTCGCCCCGTTTGTCCCGCCCTCACAGTGAACCGTCCCGGGAATCATGCCGCGAGGCGGTCGAGGAGGCAGTCACTGCCGCCGACGAGTTTCTCGCTGCCGGCTGGCAGTGCGACCTGTCAGAAGTCAACGCGCCGACGAGGCTCGGCCGGGAGCACCCCGGGTTCAGCAGACAGCACTATTGGGCGGCTGCGTCGTGCGGATACTGGGCAAGCCGTTAGCTAGGCGTAGCCCGGCGCCGCGTCCACCCCGAAGTACTCCTCCACAGTGCTGATGCCCCGGCTCGCCATGTCGGTGGCCTCCTCCACGCCGATGTAGCGCAGGTGCCAGGGCTCGTAGTAGTAGCCGGTGATCGGGTGGAACATCCACGGATACCGCACCACAAAGCCGAAGCGGTGGCCGTTCGCCTTCGCCCATACGGCCGCGGGCTGATCCGCGAAGCACGGCTGGAAGCCGCATGCCCCGCCGCCGTCGCCGATATCGAACGACCAGCCGGTCTGGTGTTCCGAGTAGCCGGGCCGGGCGCTTGCGGTGTCGGCATCGGTCCGGCCGCGGGCCGCCACATAACCGTTGTATGTGGCCATCTGCGTGCCATGCGAGCGGTACCCGCTCGCCAGCGTCATGATGACGCCGTCCTGCGCGGCCGCGGCGAACATCGCTTCCGCGGCGGACGCCGTCGTGCTGTTCAGCAGGGCCGCCTCGCCCGAAACAGCCAGCCGGACGTTGGGCTGGACCAGATCTGCCGGAACGAAGTCCGCCGGCGCCAGCGGACGGTGCTTGTTGACCACCAGCCAGGGGCTGGCCGGATCCGTCAGTGAGAACTGACGGGGCAGCGCTGCCGACGGCGGTACGGGAGCCTGCGCAGGGGGCTCAACTGCCGCCGTCGTGCTTTCCACTGACGGGACCGCCACGGCGGAGGGGGACGCGGAGGTCGCCGCTGGGGCGGGGGAGGACGACGACGGCGTCACCGCGGCGGGTGCCTCCGGCGTGCACGCTGCCAGGACCGTCAGCCCGGCTCCGGCGGCGAGGAAGCGGGCGAAGGAGCGGCGGCTGGACCCCAACGGGACGCCGCCTGCCACACAGTCGTGGCACACCTGTGTTAAACCTTCCGCAGGAGCATGCGGCGGATGGTGTGGTCCGCGTCCTTGGACAGAACCAGCTGGGCGCGGCCACGGGTGGGGAGGACGTTTTCCTCCAGGTTGGGCTCGTTGATGCGCTTCCAGATGTCCCGTGCAGTGGTCTCCGCCTCGGCGGCGGACAGCGTCGCGTAGCGGTGGAAGTAGGACTCCGGCTGGGCGAACGCGGTGCTCTGGAGCTTCCGGAACCGCTCCACGTACCACTCCTCGATGTAGGAGGTCTTGGCGTCCACATAGATGGAGAAGTCGAAGAAGTCGCTCACTGCCAGGCCCTGCTTGCCGTCATGCCGCGGACGCGCCGGAGCCAGGACGTTCAGGCCCTCCACAATCAGCACATCCGGGCGGCGGACCACCACTTCCTTGTCCGGCACGATGTCGTACGTGACGTGGGAGTACCAGGGCGCCCGGACTTCCTCCGCGCCGCCCTTGACCTCGCTCACAAAGCGCAGCAGCGCGCGGCGGTCGTACGACTCCGGGAAGCCCTTGCGTTCCAGCAGCTGGCGGCGCTTGAGCTCGGCCAGGGGGTAGAGGAAGCCGTCCGTGGTGATCAGCTCAACGTTGGGGGTGCCGGGCCAGCGCCGCAGCATCTCCCGGAGCACGCGGGCGATGGTGGACTTGCCCACGGCCACCGAACCGGCCACGCCGATGACAAACGGAGTGCGCTGGGTCTGTTCACCCAGGAAGGTGGTGGTGGCCGAATGAAGCTGGCCCGCGGCCTCCACATAAAGGTGCAGGAGCCGGGACAGGGGCAGGTAGACCTCGCGGATCTCCTTCATGTCCAGGGGATCGCCGAGGCCACGCAGACGGACAATGTCCTCTTCGTTAAGGGGCTGCTCCATCTGGGCGGCGAGCCGGGACCAGGTCTGGCGGTCCAGCTCAACGAACGGGGAGGCACCCTCACCGTTCGCTTCGTTGCGTTGCGAAGTCACCTTAGAGATTCTGCCCCTCGCGCGGCCCAGAGCGAAATGCAGCACCCTAAGTTTAGAACTCAACCCGGCTGCCGATAAGCTGGAGCCCATGTGTGGAATCGTTGGATATGTGGGCCATTCTGCTGGCCGTGGAACTGCCGGTCACAGTGCGTTGGATGTAGTCCTTGAGGGATTGCGCCGTCTGGAGTACCGGGGTTACGACTCCGCGGGGGTGGCGGTGGTCTCTGAGGGGTCCATCGAGTCCCGGAAGAAGTCCGGCAAGCTGAGCAACCTCCTCGCCGAGTTGGAGGAGCGTCCGCTGCCGGAGACGTTCACCGGGATCGGCCACACCCGCTGGGCCACGCACGGCGGGCCCACGGACCAGAACGCGCACCCGCACCTGTCCGACGGCGGCAAGCTGGCCCTGATCCACAACGGCATCATCGAAAACTTCGCCGAGCTCAAACGTGAGCTGGTGGCCAAGGGCTACACCTTCGAGTCCGAGACGGACACCGAGGTCGCCGCTGTGCTGCTGGGGGATATTTTCCGCAACAAACTGGGTGGTGTGGCGTCCGACGGCGGCCTGACGAAGGCCATGCAGCTCGCCTGCCAGCGCCTTGAGGGTGCTTTCACGCTGCTTGCCGTGCACGCGGACCAGCCAGATGTTGTGGTCGCCGCCCGCCGCAACTCACCCCTGGTGGTGGGTCTGGGCGAGGGCGAGAACTTCCTGGGCTCGGATGTGTCCGGGTTCATCGATTACACCCGCCGCGCGGTGGAGCTGGGCCAGGACCAGATTGTCACCATCACCGCCGACACGGTGGAGATCACCGATTTCTTCGGCGCCCCGGCCGAGGGCAAGGAATACCACGTTGACTGGGATCCGGAATCGGCGGAAAAGGGCGGCTTCCCGTCCTTCATGGAGAAAGAAATCCATGACCAGCCCGACGCCGTGGCCAACACCCTGCTGGGCCGCTCCGACGTCAACGGCAAACTGACCCTTGATGAGCTCCGCATCGACCCGCAACTGCTGAAGAACGTCGACAAGATCATTGTGCTGGCCTGCGGCACGTCCGCGTACGCCGGGCAGGTGGCCAAGTACGCCATCGAGCGCTGGTGCCGGATCGCCACCGAGGTGGAGCTCTCCCATGAATTCCGGTACCGGGACCCGATTGTGGACGAGAACACCCTGATCGTCTCCATCTCCCAGTCCGGGGAGACCATGGACACGCTGATGGCCGTCCGCTACGCCAAGGAACAGGGCGCCAAGACCGTCTCGATCTGCAACACCAACGGCTCCACCATCCCGCGCGAATCCGACGCCGTGCTGTACACGCACGCCGGCCCGGAGATCGCCGTTGCCTCCACCAAGGCGTTCCTGGCGCAGATCACCGCCGCGTACCTGCTGGGCCTGTACCTGGCGCAGCTGCGCGGGAACATTTTCCAGGGCGAGATCAAGGACATCCTGGCGGACCTGAACAAGATCCCGGCCAAGATCCGGCGGATCCTGGACAACGAGGCGCAGATCAAGGAACTCGGCGAGTCCATGGCCGACGCCAAGTCCGTGCTGTTCCTGGGCCGCCACGTCGGCTTCCCGGTGGCCATGGAAGGTGCGCTGAAGCTCAAGGAGCTCGCGTACATCCACGCCGAGGGCTTCGCCGCCGGTGAGCTCAAGCACGGCCCCATCGCGCTGATCGAGGAAGGCCAGCCCGTGTTTGTGGTGGTCCCGTCCCCGCGCGGCCGCGACTCGCTGCACGCCAAGGTGGTCTCGAACATCCAGGAAGTCCGTGCGCGAGGCGCGAAGACCATTGTGATCGCCGAAGAGGGCGACGACGCGGTCAAGGCCTATGCCGAGCACGTCTTCTACATCCCGGAGACCCCGACGCTGCTGGCGCCGCTGCTCAGCACGGTCCCGCTGCAGATCTTCGCCCTGGCCCTCGCCTCGGCCAAGGGCTACGACGTGGACCAGCCGCGCAACCTCGCCAAGAGCGTCACCGTAGAGTAACCGCGGACTGATGGGCATCGACGAACTCTTGGACCGGGCGGGGAACCTCAAGGAAGCGCTGGTCGACTACGCATGCTCACCGGGGTTCGCGCGGCGCCTTTCGCAGGCGTTGTCAGACTTCTCCGGGCTCGGGAGTGCGGCGCATGATCAATGGGCGGAGGCCGTCGAGTCGCTGCTCTATGATCCAGATCAGGACGGACGCGAGCCGCTGCTCGACCGCTATCTGCGCACCAATAGGACCATTGCGCCGGAGGAGCGACTCGTCTACGAGGGGTGGCGGGAGCGCAATGTACTCGGCGTCTTCCGCGTCGATGCCCGCAAGGGTGCCCGGCTTAGCCTGCACAACCTCATCGATGAGATGGATTACCCGGCCTACGCCACCGTCGGGGCGGAAGCGATCAGCGTCGTCCAGCGAGGCGGCTACGTCATGTCGCGCCTGGTGCCCATCGGGGACATCTGGACCATCAGCGGGACCATACGCCTGTTCGGTCCGCGAGACCTCCCCGGAGTCCAGACCCTGGCGGCGTCCCTGCTCAAACGCTTTCCCACCTTGGTATTCAATAATCCGGCGAAGGTCGAGCAGGGACGCAGGATCGTCGGAGAGCACCACACCACGTTCCTGAACCTCTTTGACGCGCATATCGTGAGCGGTACCGGGGCCGACATCATCGCGGCGTACCGCGGTTTCCTGAATGCCTGCAGCGAGGCGTCCGTCGCGGAAAATCCCGCCGTTGCGGCGCGGGTGACCCCGGCCGAGCAGCTGGCGCCCAATGATTCTTTCCCCCCGGAGCTCGCAGAGTCCGACGACGTAGCGCTCTACCATCATCCGCTGATGGGTGTGTCCTTCCTCGTCTGCTACGGGCAGGTCGAGGCAGCCCACCGTACGCCGCCGGCCGATGCGGAGGACCCGGCTGCGGAACTCCTGCGTGGCTATGTGGAGGACAAGACGGTTCCCGGTTACGTCCTGGAGGACCTTGCAGCGAAGTACCCGGACACGGTCGACGACGCCTACCGGGCTGCCTTGTCCAACCCCGGATTCCGATGGGAACTTGATGGCGCCGCCCTGCTTCGCCGTCACAGGCCGAATTCTGGCCCCGGTAAGGACGTTCCCGGCGTCTCGCCGGTGCCTTCATCGCTGATCGATGAATACCGCCGGCTCGGGTAGAGCCGGACCGCTGTCTCAACGGTTCTTGATGCTGTTCACCCGGAACTGAATGATCCGTTCGGGGTCGTCATCACTGAGCTTCAGGACGCGGATCTCCACGTCGTAACCGTCGCGGACCCCTTTGGCTGAACAGGCCTCGTACATCCCGGTGGAATTAGACGGAAGCGGAGAAGTTTCGCAGTCGCCTTCCACTGGCGCTCCAAGGCCTGCCTCATCGCTGATCTGCTGCACGTCGCCTGCAGTTACAGGACTGTGTGTCCGGTACTGACGCCACATGCTGTCGCAAGGCTCCACCACGGTTATGCAGAACAATCCACCGGTCACGTTGTGGGCCTCCTCCTGCCAGCCCGAGGCCGGATGCATTCGATCAGCCACAGCAACCATTTTGGCCGTGCCTATTACGTGCGAGAGTTGTAACAGTACGAATGGGGACGCGAGAACCAAGAGCGCGATGATGACGCCTTTGAGCCACCTTCGCCGCCGACTTCTCGCGGGCGGCTGTGACCCGTCTGCGGGAACGTCCATGCCTCATTTCCTCCTTCGGTGGGTCATGCACCGGTGTGACCCCAGGAAATGTAGGCGGGAGTTGATCCGGAGCCCTGTCCTGGCCCCTTCACGAGGCTTTAGCGCCGGTAAACTTCCCGGCGGTGGCCCAGACGCAGTACCAGAATCAAAAGTTCCTGATCCCGGATCTCATAGATAATCCCGTAATCGCCGGTGCGGATGCGCCATTCCCCATCCCCGCCAACCAGCTGCTTTCCCTTGGGTGGCCGCGGCGTGTCACTGAGGATTTCAATCGCTTTGAGCACCCGCATCTGTGCCTGCCGGTCAAGCTTCCGGATTTGCCTAGCCGCGACCGCTGTATATCGAACGCCAAACCGGCCCGTCATACCTCGATGCCAAGGTCACGCAGCAGTTCCTCGTGAGTGATCGTCGGCCCCCCATCCGCACGGGCTGCCCGCGCGGCGGCAACATCCTCGGCGTCCTCCAACGCCTCGACGGCGCGTTCATAAAAGTCCGGGGCCACCACCACCGCGACAGCCCGCCCGCGGCGGGTGATATGAACCGGCTCGGAACGTACACCATCAATCAGCTCAGCCCAATGAATCCGGGCTTCATTCGAAGTAGTCGTTGTCATATATCAACCTTACGAACCAAACGAACCGTAAGCAATACGCTTAAGAAGCCCCCGCCATTTGGGATGGATACGGGGGTACCTCGGCCCCATTCGGAACCCCGACGAGACCGAGGCGAGCCGTGCAGGCGGTCGTAACGCTCGAGGATGAGGACGGTCCGGCCGGTAATTATGCGCACGTCGTTGGCGAACGTGGTGAGCCCGATCCGCCGCGAAAACTCCAGGCAGAACGCCTCGGCGTGCAGGGCGTGCTCGTTCCCGGCCGGCCACCGGTTTGAGGATGTGCGTGGAGGCTGCGCCGTCGACGCCCGCGTGCCAGGCCCCATCCAGGAGGCCAAGGGTGGTCTTTGGCTAACCGGCCAAGGATCCGCTGCCGCCGACGGCGCCAAGTTCGCGTTGGGAGAGCCCGCTGCGCTGGCGGACGCCGAAGACCATCAGGCCCAGGTCCGCTACTGACTTCATGACGCCGTGACACGGCCTCCTTGATGAGTTATTCGTAATAACTGAGCGTCGACTACTAAAAGGTAGTGGTGTGGACTGCAAACATCGGACTTTTAGCAGAAGCCAGCGCGAAACTACTTGCGTAACTTACGGTATCTTCCGCCGGATTGGGGTCACAGTGGACGTACGTCAACCGAAAGCACCTGCCGCTCATCGTCCATGACTTTGCGCAAGACCAACAAATAGTCGTAGCCGTCGTCGGTGCCCGTGGCCGTGCATAGTATGACGGCGCCGGTCTCGTCGGACCGCGGCTGGCAGGCGTCACTGAATTTCAGAGACAGCCCGACTGGATCGGCGAACCTTTGGATGTCTTCGGCGGTCAGCACCGTCGTTGCGTTCCAGCTCCGGAAAATACTCGGGCAGGGATTCGTGCTGAGGCAAAGGAACCGTTCGGGGCGGACGGTGTCAGCGACCGGATCCCAGTCTGCCGGGACACCGAAGCGGTCAACTTTGGCGACCAGAACATCGGTGGCCGCGTCCTCGATTAGCCTGACCACCACCAGTGGACCCGCCACGGCGACGACAATTCCGATCAAAATGATGCCAAGGATCCGTTTTACTGTCTGCCCCCAAATTGTCAGCGCCCGTGCACCGGTATGCCATAGGTTCGGTGAAATCCGGATGCTTGCATCGTAGCGTTCAGTCCCGTCCATGGCGTGGGCAAGCGGTCACGAGCTTGAAGATAGGGCACCTTGGGCTTGCCCGTCTCCAGTGCGGCGAGGTGCCGCTGGCTGACGCCGAGCCGGCTGGCGAGCTCGCGTTGGGAGAGCCCGCTGCGCTAGCGGACGCCGTAGGTCATCAGGCCCAGGTCCGCTACTGACTTCATGACGCCGTGCAGAAGCCAGCGCGAACGCAATTGCGCAACTTATGGCGGCGCTCGGAGACCAGATGCCCGGAAATCTGGGAACCCCGAACCGTGCCAGGCCCAAAAGTTACGCATTTGCGTCGACCCGGCTGAGTCGGCGATCTTGCGGATGCCGAGCGCGCTGTGCGCAGTACGCCAGCAGCGTCCCCGTAGAATAGCGCCATGATTGTTGGCATTGGCGTAGACGTTGTAGACATCGAGCGGTTCGGCCGCCAGCTTGAGCGCACCCCGGGGCTCCGGGACCGGCTGTTCGTCCCCGCGGAACGCGAGCTGAACACGCGGTCGCTGGCCGCGAGGTTCGCCGCCAAGGAAGCCGTGGCCAAGGTCCTCGGCGCGCCGGCCGGCATGAACTGGCAGGACTGCTGGATCGGCCTGGACCAGCACGGCCCCACCATCCAGGTCAAAGGCACCGTCCTGGCGGTGGCCGAATCCAAGGGCGTCAAGCGCTGGCATGTCTCCATGAGCCACGACGGCGGCATTGCCACCGCCACGGTCCTGGCCGAAGGCTGAGCCACTCACGGCTCAACCCGCCGACGGACCTGACACCATGATCAGCGCCTATACCGGAACCCAGATCAGGGCGGCCGAACAGCCGTTCTTGGCTGCCGGGCTGGGCGCTGTCCTGATGCAGCGGGCCTCCCACGGAATCGCCAATGCTGTGGTGCACGAGCTGAAATCACGCGGCCGGCGGCTTTACGGCGCCAGCGTGGCCGTCCTGGCGGGCAAAGGCAATAACGGGGGAGACGGCCTCTTCGCCGCTTCATTCCTGGCCGCCAGGGGAATGCGTACGACGGCGGTGCTCACCGCCGGAACGGCCCACCCCGAGGCGTTGGCTGCTTTTGAGCGCGCCGGCGGGCGCGTGCACCTCCTCACTGAATTCAACGCCAGCCAGCTGGCAGCACACGCGGCGAGTGCCGACGTCGTGATTGACGCAATCCTGGGGACGGGCGCCCACGGTGGCCTTCGCGGCGCGGCAGCCGGCCTGGTGAGCGGTCTTTCGGAATTGCGGCTGGCATCCGGGGAGCCGGCCATTGTGGTGGCCTGCGATGTTCCGAGCGGCGTTGATGCCGACACCGGGGAAGCCCATGCGCCACTCCTGTCCGCGGATCTGACCGTGACTTTCGCCGCAGCCAAAGTGGGGCTGCTGGTGGACCCGGGCGCCGATCACGCTGGCCGCGTCCACGTGGTCCCCATCGGCATCGAAGACGAACTGCCCTGGCCGGCGCTGCGAAGGTTTGAGCCGGTGGACCTGGCCAGGCTCCTGCCGCGGCCCGGGAGGCGCTCGCACAAGTATTCCCGCGGCGTCCTGGGCGTCGTGGCCGGATCCGCCGACTATCCAGGCGCCGCCGTGCTGGCCTGCCGGGGAGCGCTGGCTGCCGGCGCGGGGATGGTCCGCTACGTCGGCCTGCCCGAGGTGGCCGACCTGGTGCGGCACTCCTGCCCGGAGGTGGTGTGCAGCACGGGCTCCGTGGCGGACACCCACGTCCAGGCGTGGCTGGTGGGTTCGGGAATGGGCCCCGGCGACACCGAACAGCTCCAGCGCGCCCGTGACGCCGTGGAAACCGGGCTGCCAGTGATCGCCGACGCCGGGGCGCTGCCGGCGCTGCCGGACGTCTTGGCGCCGCAGGTGCTGCTGACGCCGCACGCCGGCGAGCTTGCATCGCTCCTCCAGCGGCTCGCTTTGTCCCCTGTCAGCGCAGACTTTGATCCCGCCCCCGACCGTTCCGGGGTGGAGGCTTCCACCTTGGGCGCAGTGCGGCACGCCGCCGTGCTGACCGAGGCTACCGTCCTGCTGAAGGGTGCTACCACTCTTGTAGCCTCGCCCTTCCAGGACTTCTACAGCCAGGCGGACGGCACGGCGTGGCTCGCCACCGCCGGAAGCGGCGACGTCCTGGCCGGGATCATCGGTGCGCTGCTCGCCCAACTGGGGTCCGACGTCGGGCGCTTCCGTGATGCGGGCATCGATCCGGACGAGCGCTGGGCCGCCATTGCCGCGCTCGGCGCCAGCCTCCACGGCCTGGCGGGAGTGGCCGCCTCCGGTGGGGGACCGCTGACAGGCGGCCGGATTGCGGACGCCGTACCAGAGGTGTGGCATAAAGTCAGTCTGCTTAGCAAACCGGCGGGCCAGAAACGTAATAGTCACACCCACCCATTACCGTAGGCATAGGTTCTGCACCGGCAGTGGCTGTGTTTCTAAGCCCCTGCTGTCGAACAACGATGAGGAGCACGCATGGAAATCTGGCCCGGAACGGCTTATCCGCTTGGCGCCACTTTTGACGGGACCGGCACGAACTTCGCGTTGTTCAGCGAACGCGCCGAAAAGGTGGAGCTGTGCCTCTTCGATGACGACGGCGTGGAAACGCGGTTCAGGCTCGATGAAGTGGACGGCTACGTGTGGCACGGCTACATCCCGCAGGTCCAGCCCGGCCAGAAATACGGCTACCGCGTCCACGGGCCCTACGATCCGGACTCCGGCAACCGCTTTAACGCCAACAAACTGCTCCTGGACCCCTATGCCAAAGCCGTGCACGGGCAGATGGACTGGGACCCGGCGCTCTTCTCCTACAACCTCGGCGAGCCGGACTCCATCAATAATGAGGATTCCGCGCCGCACATGATGATGGGCGTGGTCATCAACCCGTTCTTCGACTGGGGCGGCGACCAGAACCTGCGCATTCCGTACCACAAGTCGGTCATTTACGAGGCCCACGTCAAGGGCCTGACGCAGCTCCACCCGGAGGTCCCCGAGGAGCAGCGCGGCACCTACGCCGGCGTGGCACACCCGTCCGTCATCGCGCACCTGCAGAAGCTGGGCATCACCGCGATCGAGCTGATGCCCGTGCACCAGTTCGTCAATGAGGGAACCCTGCAGGAGAAGGGCCTGAGCAACTACTGGGGCTACAACACCATCGGCTTCTTCGCGCCGCAGAACACCTACAGCTCCACCGGCGACTCCGGCCATCAGGTCCAGGACTTCAAGGCGATGGTCCGCACCCTGCACCGGGCGGGCATCGAAGTGATCCTGGACGTGGTGTACAACCACACCGCCGAAGGCAACCATCTGGGCCCCACCCTGTCCTTCAAGGGCATCGACAACGCGTCCTACTACCGGCTGATGGAGGGCGACGAGAAGCACTACATGGATTACACGGGCACCGGCAATTCGCTCAACGTCCGCCAGCCGCATTCACTGCAGCTGCTCATGGATTCCCTGCGGTATTGGGTCACCGAAATGCACGTGGACGGCTTCCGCTTCGACCTCGCCTCCACCCTGGCGCGCGAGTTCTACGACGTGGACAAGCTCTCCACCTTCTTCGAACTCATCCAGCAGGACCCGGTGGTGTCCCAGGTCAAACTGATTGCCGAGCCCTGGGACGTGGGTCCCGGCGGCTACCAGGTGGGCAACTTCCCGCCGCAGTGGACGGAGTGGAACGGCCAGTACCGCGACACGGTCCGGGACTTCTGGCGGGGCGAACCGGCCACGCTGGGCGAATTCGCCTCCCGTATCACCGGCTCCTCGGACCTCTACGAGCACTCCGGCCGCCGCCCCGTGGCGTCCATCAACTTTGTCACCGCCCATGACGGGTTCACGCTGGCTGACCTGGTGTCCTACAACGAGAAGCACAACGAGGCCAACGGCGAGGGCAACAACGACGGCGAATCCCACAACCGGTCCTGGAACTGCGGGGCGGAAGGCCCCACGGACGATCCTGCCGTCCTGGGGCTGCGTGCCCGCCAGCAGCGGAACTTCATCGCGTCGCTGCTGCTGTCCCAGGGTGTGCCCATGCTGGCGCACGGTGACGAACTGGGCCGCACCCAGCAGGGCAACAACAACGGCTACTGCCAGGATTCGGAACTGACCTGGATCAACTGGGACAACATCGACCAGCCCCTCGTTGAATTCACCGCCGCCGTCAACGCGCTCCGCGCCAAGCACCCCACCTTCCGCCGCAGCAAATTCTTCGACGGCAGGCCCGTCCGCCGAGGCGAAGGCGAGCGGCTGCCGGACATCGTATGGCTGGACATGGATGGAACCACCATGCAGCCCGAAGATTGGGACAGCGGGCTGGGCCGCTCTTTCGGCGTGTTCCTCAACGGCGACGGCATCCGGGGCAAGGACACCCGCGGCCGACGGATCACGGACGTGAACTTCCTGCTTTACTTCAACGCCCACGACGACATGGTGAAGTTCACCCTGCCCGCGGACGAGTACGCGCCGGCCTGGGACATCATCATCGACACCGCCGGCCACAACGCGGACACCGAACCGGTCCAGGCCGGCGGGGCCCTGCCGGTGGACGCAAAATCGCTGGTGGTGCTCCGTGCCCACAGTATGCCCGATGTTGAACCGGACCACTCCGTCGCCGCGTCGCTCGCGGCGCTCTCGCAGACCGCCACCAGCGAGACCGAGTCCTTCAGCACACCCACGGTGGCCGAACCCGGGAAGACCACGAAAGTAGGAGCCCGGAAGGCCGCCGCAAAGTGAAGGCTCCCGTATCCACCTACCGGCTCCAGATCCGCAGCAGCTTCACGCTCTTTGATGCTGCCGCCGCCGTGCCGTACCTGAAGTCGCTGGGTGTTGATTGGGTCTACCTGTCTCCGATCCTGACGGCGGAACACGGCTCCGATCATGGCTATGACGTCACGGACCCGTCGTCGGTGGATCCGGAGCGGGGCGGTCCGGAAGGGCTGCAGGCCCTCTCTGCAGCCGCGCGGGAGCATGGCATGGGCTTGCTCGTGGACATCGTCCCCAACCATGTGGGCGTGGCCTCGCCGGCGCAGAACCCGTGGTGGTGGTCGCTGCTGCAGGAAGGGTGCGGCTCGCCTTACGCTGACGCGTTCGACGTCGACTGGGACTTTGGTGCCGGGCGGATCCGGATCCCTGTCCTGGGCAGCGATGACGACCTGGGGCTGCTTTCGGTGGAGGATGGCGAGCTTCGCTACTATGACCACCGCTTTCCGCTGGCCGCAGGGTCTTACGCGGACGGCGACTCCCCGCGGGCTGTGCATGACCGGCAGCATTACCAACTCGTCTCCTGGCGCCGGGCGGACAGCGAGCTGAACTACCGGCGGTTCTTCGCGGTGAACACCCTCGCCGGCATCCGGGTGGAGAACCGCTGGGTCTTCGACCAGGCCCACGCCGAGGTGAAGCGCTGGTTCTCCGAAGGGCTGGTGGACGGGCTGCGCGTGGACCACCCGGACGGCCTGGCTGACCCCGCCGGGTACCTTCGCCGGCTCAAGGACCTCAGCGGCGGAGCCTACGTCCTGGTGGAGAAGATCCTGGAGCCGGGGGAGGAGCTCCCGATCGAATTCGCCTGCGAGGGGACCACCGGCTACGACGCCCTGGCCGACCTGGACCGCCTGCTGGTGGACCCGGCCGGCGAGGCTGCGCTGGACGCGTTGGATGCCCGGCTCCGTTCCGGGGAGCCTGCGGACTATGCGGCCATGATCCTGGGGACCAAGCGCGCCGTGGCGGACGGCATGCTGCGGTCCGAACTCCTGCGGCTGGCCCGCCTTGTCCCTTCTGACGCGGGGCTGTCCGAGGACGTTGCCGCGGATGCCCTGGCCCAGATCATCGCGGCCTTCCCCGTCTACCGGACCTACCTGCCCACGGGTGAGGATGTGCTGCGCGAGGCCTGCGGGGCCGCGGCTCGCCAGCGCCCTGACCTGGCCGAGGTGCTGGACGTGCTGCTGCCCCTGCTGCTGAAACCGGAGACTGAACTGGGCCGGCGTTTCCAGCAGACATCCGGCATGGTGATGGCCAAAGGCGTGGAGGACACGGCCTTCTACCGCTACACCCGGCTGGGGACACTGACCGAAGTGGGAGCGGACCCGTCCCACTTCTCGCTCGCCCCGGCAGAATTCCACCGGCGGATGGCCGAGCGCCAGGAGTCCCTGCCACAGTCCATGACCACGTTGACCACGCACGACACCAAACGCAGCGAGGACACCCGGGCGCGGATCTCCGTGATCGCCGAACTGCCGGACGAGTGGGCAGCAACCCTGGACACCCTTCGCAGGCTCGCCCCGGTGCCCGACCGCCCGTTCGAGAACCTGCTGTGGCAGGCGGTCATCGGTGCGTGGCCGGCGTCGCGGGAACGGCTGCACCGTTATGCCGAGAAGGCCGCCCGGGAGGCGGCCAACTCCACCACGTGGACGGACCCTGACCAGGACTTCGAAGCCCAGGTCAAGGCAGCAGTGGATGCAGCGTTCGACGACGCCCGGGTCACCGCGGTGATCGAGGACTTCGTCGCCAGGACCGATGCCTTTGCCGTCGCCAACTCGCTGTCCCTGAAGCTGCTCCAGCTGACCATCCCGGGAGTGCCGGACGTCTACCAGGGCACCGAATTCCGGGACCGCTCGCTGGCTGACCCCGACAACCGCCGGGCCGTTGACTTCGAGTCCCGCTCAACCGCTTTGGCCGCGCTGGATGCCGGCACGCTCCCGGCGGACTTCCGGGACGAGGACACCAAACTGCTGCTGACCTCACGGGCGCTGCGGCTCCGCCGGGACCGGCCCGAACTGTTCCACGGCTACGGGCCCGTTCGTGCCTCCGGCGCAGCTGCCGACCACCTGGTGGCCTTCGACCGCGGGGCGGACAGCAACGGAACTGGCGGTACGCCCGGAGCCCTGACCCTTGCGACTCGGCTTCCCTGCGGACTGGAACGCGCCGGCGGGTGGCGGGACACCGCCGTCGAACTTTCCACCGCCATGCGGGACGAACTTACGGGACGGACGTACGGTCCCGGCCCGGTGCCGGTGGCCGACATCCTCCAGCAATACCCCGTGGCGTTGCTCGCGCCAGTGAACGGAGACAACGCATGAGCCTGACGCACCACAGTTCCGGCCGGTTCGATGTCTGGGCCCCCAAGGCCTCGGCCGTCTCGCTGCTCGCCAACGGTCAGCAGTACCCCATGAAGCAGGTGTCCGGGGCCCCCGGCACAGGCGGCTGGTGGTCCGCGCCGGACGCGCCGCCGGCCGCGGACGTGGAGTACGGCTACCTGCTCGACGGCGACCCGCACCCGCTCCCGGACCCGCGGTCCCGCCGCCTCCCGGACGGCGTCCATGCCCTGTCCCGTACCTACGATCCCGGCTCCTACGCCTGGCAGGACACCGGCTGGCAGGGCAGGGAACTGCGCGGATCGGTCATCTACGAACTCCACGTGGGAACCTTTACGCCTGAGGGAACCCTCGATGCGGCCGCGGACAAACTCGGGTACCTCGCGGACCTCGGCATCGATTTTGTCGAGCTGCTGCCGGTCAACGGATTCAACGGAACCCACAACTGGGGCTACGACGGCGTGCAGTGGTTCGCCGTCCACGAAGGCTACGGCGGGCCCTCGGCCTACCAGCGTTTTGTGGACGCCGCCCACGCTGCCGGGCTGGGCGTCATCCAGGACGTTGTCTACAACCACCTGGGACCCAGCGGCAACTACCTTGCGCGGTTCGGTCCGTACCTGAAGCAGGGCGATGCCAACACGTGGGGCGATTCGGTCAACCTCGACGGCCCGGGCTCCGATGTCGTGCGTGAATACATCCTGGACAACGCGGCGCTGTGGCTGCGCGATTATCACGTGGACGGCCTGCGCCTGGATGCCGTCCATGCATTCCGCGACGAGCGGGCCGTGCACCTCCTGGAAGATCTCGGCGCGCTGGGCGACACGATCTCCGCGGAGACGGGAATTCCCAAGACCCTCATCGCGGAATCGGACCTGAACGATCCGCGGCTGATCTATCCCCGCGACGCGAACGGCTATGGGCTCGCCGGGCAGTGGAGCGACGACTTCCATCACGCGGTGCACGTCAACGTCAGCGGCGAGACGGCGGGGTATTACGGCGACTTCGCGTCGCTCGGGGTGCTGGCCAAGGTCCTCAGGGACGGCTTCCTGCACGATGGCAGCTTCTCCAGCTTCCGCGGGCGCCATCACGGCCGGCCCATCAACACGTCGCTGGTCCACCCGGCGGCCCTGGTGGTATGCAGCCAGAACCACGACCAGATCGGCAACCGGGCCATCGGGGACAGACTGTCCCAGTCCCTGCCGTACGGCCCGCTGGCTGTGGCCGCGGTGCTGACGCTGACCTCGCCGTTTACGCCCATGCTGTTTATGGGTGAGGAGTTCGGTGCCTCCACGCCGTGGCAGTTTTTCACCTCGCATCCCGAGCCGGAGCTGGGCAAGGCGACGGCGGAGGGCAGGATCCGCGAGTTCGAACGCATGGGGTGGGATCCCGCCGTCGTGCCTGATCCGCAGGATCCCGAAACGTTCCGGCGCTCCAAACTCAACTGGGCGGAGGCTGCCGACGGTGACCACGCGCGTCTCCTGTCGCTGTACCGCTCGCTGACCGCGCTGCGGCGCGCGTACCCCGAACTGGCCGGCCTGGGATTTGAGGAAACGGACGTGACGTTCGACGACGGCGCCGGCTGGTTGCGCATCCGGCGCGGGTCCGTGGAGGTGCTGCTGAACTTCTCGGCGTCGCCTGTGCGGCTGGACGGTGTGCGGGGGGCGGTGCTGCTGTCTACGGACGAGGCTTCTTCGCTGGACGGGAATGCGTTCCTGCTGGCGGCTTGGAGTGGGGCGGTTCTGACTGCTGGGGCAGAAGTAGCCTCGAGTTAACGTAGACACTGGAGTTACCTGGGCGTATTATTCGCGTACTGACCAGCCGTGATGGGCGGCTCGGTGGCGTACGGGCGATGGAGGCCGTCATGGGTGACCCGGTGACCAGCGCGTCCAAGGTTCCTGCCACGCTTGAACTCCGCATCCACGGCATCCGCAATACGCCGCCCCATGAGCTCCTCAGCTGCGACCTCGCTGACGTCACCAGGGTTCAGGGCGACGAACTCGGCGGTTTCTTTACGACAAAGGCACCGTCTGAGGGGCCAACCTATGTGGAAGCCTACAGTTGGGGAAAGCTGGCACGGACGGCGCCGGTTGCCAGTACTTTTGGCAAGATCGGTGCTGTTGCAAGCAACCTGGCCTGGTTTATGCTGCTGCCCTTCGGTCTGGCTAATGCGGCCTACTGGGCACGGAGACTGCAGCAAGACGGGCGCAGGGGAGACAGCCACCTCGCGGCAGGAAACGGGGCGGGTACGGCGCGGCTGTTTGCGCTACTTCTGAGTCTGTTCTACGCCGCAGCGCTGTGCACGGTGGCCTTCGACCTGCTGGCTGTGCAATGCTTCCGGCACCTTGGAGGTGTGGCCGGCGTGTCCGTATGCAGCCAACTTCCTGGCCCTGCCGACATGCTTCGGGACCTGACAAGGGGCCAGCGCCTGACTGTGATGGCATCAGTGCCGCTGCTGGGCATGGGCCTGCTGTTCGCCATTTCCCTCTTGTCCAACGCCAAATACCGACGGCGAACACTGCGGCTCGAAGCCCGCGGTCCGGGGGAAACTGTAGCTGGCGCCGTCAAACCTCCCATTCTTGCCGCTTCCGGATTCTGGGACCGGCAGTTTGTTTCTTCGTCCACAGGAGTCCTCCACATCGCGGCATGCTTTTCATTCGTAGCGGTCTTGATCAACGCGGACTCTGTCGCAGCTCTGCGGTCCCCCGGCTGCACCGGGGCGGGCCAGTGGTTCAACGCCGCCTGTATTTCTGAACCCCTGCGCCGCGCGGGTGAACGTGCGGTGGAAATGGCGTTCCTTCTGATAGGCGGTCTTCTGCTGCTTACGGTGGTCGTTTTGGTTGTGGCGTGGTCATCGGAAGTCCGCGCACCGGTCAAAAAGGCGCTCCAGCGAAAGCAAGCCGCCGGCGTAGTCATGGTGGCTGTGGTGTTGCATCTGGCTGTAACACTCGGCATCGCCTGCTTCGCGACGCCGGACGACACAGTCACCCGGGCCTTCGCCGGCACCCGCGTGGCGCCTCTGGTACTCCTCGCGCTGCTGACCATCCTGAGTTTGTCGTCTGCCGTAACGCGCTCGGGGGTGCGGGCGAGCAGGGCGCTCGTGCTGATCTCGATATCCACTGCGGCCTTGCTGGCCTGGTCCCTCATCCCCGGAAATGACCTTATTCTTCTGGTTCCAGTTGTGGCGGGGCTGGTGCTGGCTGTGGACCTCCTCAGAATGCGTCAGCGCAGCATTGCCGATTTCGAGCACGAAGGTTGGTTCGGCTTTGGACCCGGGGTATTCATGCTCCTGGCGGTCATGTTTGCCTCGTTCCTCAGCGGGAGCCTTGTGGTGGGCGTCGCCGAATTTCTGCGGAGTCCGCGAACTGTGGGCCAGGTCCTCGCGCAAAATCCGGTATGGCGATCTGTCACCGAGAGCACCGTGCTGGGAGAGATCACTGTGCCCACGGCGTACCGGATGTTTGCGGGTGTCCTGCTGGTGGCCATCGTGGTTGCTGTGGCGGTGGTTGTCTTTTGGGCCGTGGTGCATCTGTTCAGACGCCGCATCATTGCGTACCCGAGCGCCTATGATTCCGGCGTCGGAATGCCTCCCGGCGAGCCCGGGGAATTCGGGCCCCGCAAGATGCCGGAATCGCTTGAGCCGCGGCTGCAAAGGGTGGCAGACAGGCAGAGGTGGTCCTCCTTGACGCAGCGCGGTGAGCCTGCCGTCTGGATCGTGGTCCTCCTGGTGTGGTTGGCCGTGACAGTCAGCATGGCCGCCAGCGCGGCGCGAGGCCGCACGTCCAACGATTCCGCACTGCAGGCGTCGTTTAACGACGTTGCCGTATTCGTGAACCTGAATCTCGCCGGCTGGGGAGTGGTGGCAGGTGCTGTCCTGGTGCTGGGGCTCGCCATTGGAAACGCCGCGTCCTCCAAGGACCGTCCGCTCTCGCTCATCTGGGACATCATCTGCTTTCTTCCGCGGGCGGCGCATCCCTTTGCACCCCCTTGCTATGGCGAACGAGTGGTTCCGGAACTCAGCGACAGGATGGCTGAATGGTTACAGCCGGCAAACCGGAAAGACGCCCAGATTGTGGTTTCGGCACATAGCCTAGGTGCCGTCCTGGCCATCGCGGCTTTGTTTCATCTGAAGGCGACGTCGCCGGAAACGGACTTCACGCGAATCCGTCTGCTCACGTACGGGGTCCAGCTCCGGTCCTACTTCGGGCGGTTCTTTCCCGAACTGCTGGGACCAGCCGTGCTCAGCACAGCGCCGTCGGCAGGTCCCGCCTTACGTCGGGCAGATCCGTGGACTAAGCAGGTGTCACTGGATTTCGCACTGGCCAACGAAGTGCACGTGACCGAGCACGGGAAATACTCACTCGCGTCCCTACTCAACGGGGACTGGGGCGAAGAGAAACCCAGCCCACCCAAAAATCACTGGATCAATATCTGGCGTCGCACCGACTATCTGGGCTTTCCCATCGACTCTTTCTGCTCTGGCGAAGGTCAGCGGGACCGCATAGCTGAGGAGATCGAGCCCAGCGGTTACATGGAGGAAGTCGCGACTCACGACAACTACCTTTCGACCGCTGCCTACACAACGGCCCGGAACACCCTGATTTCCACGTAGCCCGGGGCCTTGCGGTCTGTAGCGCGCGTCACAGATGGCAGGATGGTATGTATGACTTATTCAGCCGCGGAAAACCGCTATGAATCCATGCCCTACCGCCGCGTCGGACGCAGTGGGCTGAAGCTGCCGGCCATTTCCCTGGGTCTGTGGCACAACTTCGGCGACGACAAGCCCTTCGAAGTGCAGCGCGCCATCCTGCGCCGCGCCTTCGACCTGGGTGTCACCCACTTCGACCTCGCGAACAACTACGGCCCGCCCTACGGCGCCGCCGAAACCAACTTCGGCCGCCACTTCAAGGACGACTTCAAGCCGTACCGTGACGAACTCATCATCTCCAGCAAGGCCGGCTACGACATGTGGCCAGGCCCCTACGGCAACTTTGGCTCCCGCAAGTACCTGCTGGCCAGCCTGGACCAGTCCCTGGAGCGCATGGGCCTGGACTACGTGGACATCTTCTACAGCCACCGTCCGGACCCGGAAACGCCGATGGAAGAGACCATGGGCGCCCTGGACCACGCAGTCCGCTCGGGCAAGGCCCTGTACGCCGGCATCTCGTCCTACACTCCGGAGCAAACCCTGGAAGCGGCCCGGATCCTGAAGGAACTGGGTACGCCGCTGCTGATCCACCAGCCGAGCTACTCCATGCTGAACCGCTGGACCGAGAACGGCAGCCCCAACCTCTACGAGGCCTTGGAGCAGGTGGGCGCCGGCTGCATCGCCTTCTCGCCGCTGGCCCAGGGGATGCTCACGGGCCGCTACCTCAACGGCGTGCCCGCGGATTCCCGGGCAGCGCAGCAAAAGTCCTTGGATGAAGCCATGATCACTCCCGAGAACCTGGACCGCGTTCGCGGGCTCAACCGGATCGCCGAGGGCCGGGGCCAGACGCTGGCGCAGATGGCGATCGGCTGGATCCTCCGCGACCAGGGCAAGGGCTCCTCCGTGACCTCCGCACTCGTTGGCGCTTCCAGCGTCCGGCAGCTCGAAGACACCCTGTCCGCCATCGACAACCTGGACTTCACCGCCGACGAGGTCAACGCCATCGACGAGTTCGCCGTTGAGTCGGACATCAATCTGTGGAAGCAAAAGTAACCGCGTAACGCTTCGGTTGGCGGGGGCCGGGAACAATCCCGGCCCCCGCGTGGTTGGGTAAGATGAAATGGCGCCGAATGGCGCACTGCCAGCGTGCCGCCGTCGTACTTTCCGGTACTGACCGTCCTGGCGGCTGAGGTTGTCTTCAAAGGAGTTCCGTGTCTGCAAATCCGATTCGTGTTGCCATCGTTGGTGTGGGTAACTGCGCCGCCTCGCTCGTCCAGGGCGTGCAGTATTACCGTGACGCCGATCCCAAGGCCACGATCCCGGGTCTGATGCACGTGGAGTTCGGCAAGTACCACGTCAACGATGTCCAGTTTGTTGCCGCTTTTGATGTTGACGGCAAGAAGGTGGGCGTGGACCTCGCCGACGCCATCCTGGCCAGCGAGAACAACACCATCAAGATCGCCGAGGTGCCCCCCACCGGCGTGACCGTCCAGCGCGGCCACACCCTCGACGGGCTCGGCAAGTACTACCTCGAGACCATCGAACAGTCCCACGAAGAGCCCGTTGACATCGTCGCCGCGCTCCGCGAAGCCAAGGCCGACGTTATGGTCTGCTACCTTCCGGTTGGTTCCGAGGATGCTGCGCACTTCTACGCCCAGGCTGCCATCGACGCCGGCGTGGCGTTCGTCAACGCCCTGCCAGTCTTCATTGCCGGCACCAAGGAGTGGGCCGACAAGTTCACCGCCGCCGGCGTCCCGATCGTGGGCGACGACATCAAGAGCCAGATCGGCGCCACCATCACGCACCGCGTTATGGCCAAGCTCTTCGAAGACCGCGGCGTCACGCTGGACCGCACGTACCAGCTGAACGTCGGCGGCAACATGGACTTCAAGAACATGCTGGAGCGCGACCGCCTGGAGTCCAAGAAGATCTCCAAGACCCAGGCCGTGACCTCCAACGTTGAAGCCGAGCTGGCGGCCAGGGACGTCCACATCGGCCCGTCCGACTACGTCCAGTGGCTCGACGACCGCAAGTGGGCCTTCGTCCGCCTCGAGGGCCGCAACTTCGGTGACGCGCCCGTGTCGCTGGAATACAAGCTCGAAGTCTGGGACTCACCCAACTCCGCCGGCGTGATCATCGACGCCATCCGCGCAGCCAAGATCGGCCTGGACCGCGGCATCGGTGGCCCGCTGCTCTCCGCGTCGAGCTACTTCATGAAGTCCCCGCCGGAGCAGTTCAACGACGACCTCGCCCGTGAAAAGGTAGAGGCCTTCATCCGCGGCGACGTCGACCGCTAGACGCTCTCTCACCTTTGGTGGGTTTTTGACGGACGCTCTCTCACTTTGGTGGGGGAGCGTCCGGCGCTTAACACCCCCTGCGACGCTCTCTCACTTTTGGGGCGTTTCTGACGGACGCTCCCCTCTCCGTCAAGCTGGTTGTGAGTCATTCATTAACCGTTGATTGAAGGAGCCGGCGATGGCCGTTGATAACAAGGGTTTTACGCGTGAAGAGATCCGTGAGTTCATGCATGAGTACTATTTGCAGCCGCACGGGACGAGGAAGCAGTGGCTTGCCTCGAAGTCCATTTCCGACTGGACGTTCCGCAGGTGGCGCACGATGATGGTCCAGGGCGATATCGACCGGGGCCTGATTCCGCGAGAGCATGGGGGCATGGTCCCTACAAATCGTGAGCTCTCCGCGTTTGAAAAGGCACGCGCGAAGGAAATGGCTGGCCACCGTGCCGAAGTCGAAAAACTCCGGAAGCGGGTCCAGGAGCTGGAGGATACGAATTCCGCGCTGGGAAAAGCTATAGGGCTCTTGCACGAGTTGAGCGCGCCAGAGCCCGATACAACCCCGACGAGCGCTCAGAACGATTCATAGCGGCCGAGAACAGTCCTGTCCTGGCGCTGCATGTGATCACCGGCTCCCAGCGGACAGCGCTCGAGCTGGCGGGCGTGTCGCGCGGGACCTGGCTTTACCGGTTCAATCCCCGTCCTGCGGTGCAGGACCCGATCCACCAGGCCGACCGGGCCTACGAATGCCGGATCAGCACCGCGCATCACGACCGGATCCTGGGGCTCATCCTGGCCGGTTGGGAGAAGGGCAACTCCGTTGACCATGCCTTCGCCACAGCCTGGGACAACGGGGTGCTGCTCGCCTCCAACCGCACTTGGTGGCGGATCGCGGCAGGGTACGAGGATCAGCAGGCCCGCCCAACCTTCCCGCGCAAGCGTGGGGGCAAGCGTGGTTCGGTTGAGAAGCCGGTGGTCAAGGCCACCGGACCCTGCCAGGTCTGGTCTTGGGACATCACCGACGTCTATTCCAAGTGGCAGGGGAAGGTTTTCAAGGTGTACTCCATCATGGACATCTTCTCCCGGGAGATCGTCGGTTGGCGGGTGGAGGAACGCGAGTCCGACCACCTCGCCGCGGAGATGTTCGAGACAGCCATCGCCCGGCACGGCGCCCCGCGCATGGTGCATGCCGATTCAGGCCCGGCCATGAAATCAAACCTGCTCCGTGACTCCCTCACCGCCCACGGCGTGGAACTCAGCCATAACCGCCCGTACGTCTCCAACGACAATCCCTTCTCGGAGTCAGGCTTTCGCACTATGAAATACCGGCCCGGCTACCCCCGGATCTTTGACGATCTCGAGGCCGCCAGGGAGTACCTCACCGGCTATGTGCACTGGTACAGCACCGATCACAAACACTCCGGTATCGCACTGTTTTCACCATCACAAGTCCACGACGGCTCTTGGAAAGAGCTCTGGGACAAGCGAGACAGAGTCCACCAGGACTACTACGAACGACACCCAGGAAGGTTCCGCCAACGACCCACCACACCGGCCCCCGCCAAATACGTCGGGATCAACCTGCCCGAGACCAAAACACCCCAAAAACTAGCCCAGTGACTCCACACAGCTTGACAACTTTCGCTCTCTCACTACATCGAACGCGAAAAGCCGGACACGACGGCGGGATCCACCCAGGCGGACCGCAGTTCCCTTTTGATCATCCTGCCGGCGCGTTCGAATCCGTCGGCCAGATCATCCTTATTGAAAAGGAGGACCGTCCAGCCAGCGGCTTCGAAGGCCTTGTCCCGTCGCCGATCGCTGAGCCGCTGTTTGGGCGCGAGGTGATGGCCGCCGTCGTACTGGATGGCCACGCGCCGGTGACGGTATCCCAGATCCGCCGACGGCGACAGCGGGTCTGCCTCCCGCAGCCTGAGCTGAAGCTGGGGCTCGGGGATCCCGGCGTCGAGCATTGCCAGACGGAGCAGGGTCTCCGGGCCGGAATCCGCTCCCACACGCATGAGTTCCAGGGCCTCGCGGGCGCGGACGATTCCCTGCAGGTTTTTGTGCCGGTTCATCAGGGCGCGCAGTTCTTCAACGGTGGCAAACGGTACGTCGCGGCCTTCAAACTCCTGCCGGGGCAGCCGGATCAATTCGTCGCCCAGGCAGACAAGGTCCTTCAGCGGGACAACCCGGGCCATGTCCAGCCACGTGCGCGGCCGCGTGCTGATGCGGATTCCGTCAACCGATTCGACCTCGTCATCAGCCGCGGTCACCGTATGCCCGATCACGCCTTTGCGCCGAACGCTCGGCAGGGAACGCGGCTTGCTGAGATGCAGTTCCGTGGAGTCGGAGAGCCACGGTGGAAGGCATGAGCTGCGAAGGCGTGCCGCCGTCACGTGCGAGATCCAGGCACCCGGAGTGGCTGCCGAGAGCGCACGGGCGGCCGCCTCAAGTTCGAAATCCCACTCAGCGGGGCGGTACAGTCCCCGGCTGACATGCTCGACGTCGGGCCGGAGAAGACGATTCCGAGGGACGCCTTCCGCTCTGGCGTACGCGAGCGTGAACGGGGCTGATGCCAATGTGGCGGGAAGCGCAGTCTGCGTGTGCATACCGGCATTGTTCCTCAGAGTGGCCGTTGCCCGCAGAAGTTATCCACAGGTGAGAGAGCGTTGCCTGAAAGGGCTCCAAAGGTGAGAGAGCGTTGTATCAGAAGAGGCCGACCGGGTTGCCGTGCGCGTCGACGTCCATGCGCATCGCGGCGGGCTCCTTGGGCAGGCCGGGCATCGTCATCACGGCACCGGTCAGGGCCACGATGAAACCCGCGCCGGTCTTCGGGATAAGGTCGCGCACGTGGATGGTGAAGCCCTTCGGAGCACCCAGCCGGGAGGCGTCGTCGGTGAAGGAGTACTGGGTCTTGGCCATGCAGACGGGGAATCCGGACCAGCCGTTCTTGTCAATGTCGGCCAGGCGCTTCAGCGCGGGGACGGAGAACTCCACGCCGTCGGCACCGTAAACCTCCTGCGCGATGGTCCGGATCTTTTCCTCCACAGGCAGGTCCAGGGCATACAGGTGCCGGAAGCTGCTGGGTGCAGCAACCGCCGCCGCCACCTTCGCGGCCAGCTCGTCGCCGCCGTCACCGCCGCCGCCCCGGCCCCAGACGTCCGCCACCGCGGCCTGGACTCCCTCCGCCGCACACCACTCCAGCAGCCAGTCCAGCTCCTCTGCGGTGTCGGACGAAAACCTGTTGATGGCCACCACCGGCGCCACCCCGAATTTCTCCACGTTGTGCACGTGCCGCCGGAGATTCGCGACGCCGGCTTGCAGCGCCTCAAGGTCGGGCTCAGTCAGCCGGTCCTTGGGCACGCCGCCATGCATCTTGAGCGCCCGGATCGTCGCCACCACCACGACGGCGGACGGCGCCACGTCCGCGATGCGCGCCTTGATGTCCATGTACTTTTCGGCGCCGAGGTCCGCCCCGAAACCGGCTTCCGTGACGACGATGTCGGCCAACTGCTGCGCGGTTCGAGTGGCCATGAGTGAGTTGCAGCCATGCGCGATGTTCGCGAAGGGGCCCCCGTGGACCAGGGCGGGCGTCCCCGCGATGGTCTGGACGAGGTTCGGCTTGAGGGCGTCCTTGAGCAGCATGGTCAGGGCTCCCTGGACGCCAAGGTCCGCCACTGTGACCGGCCGGCGGTCGTAGCTGTAGCCGAAGGTGATTCGGCCCAGACGCCCGCGAAGATCGTCGAGGTCCGTGGCCAGGCAGAAAACGGCCATGATCTCGGAGGCTGCCGTAATGTCGAAACTGTCCTGGCGCGGCACTCCCTGCGCTGGCCCGCCAAGGCCGATGACCACTTCTCGGAGCGAGCGGTCGTTCATGTCCAGGACGCGCTTGAAGGTCATGCGCCGCGGATCGATGTTGAGCTCATTCCCCTGGAAAATGTGGTTGTCCACGAGGGCCATGAGCGCGTTGTTGGCCGAGGTGATCGCGTGGAAGTCGCCGGTGAAGTGCAGGTTGATCTCGTCCATGGGCAGGACCTGGGAATAGCCGCCGCCCGCCGCACCGCCCTTCATGCCCAGAACGGGGCCCAGCGACGGTTCACGCAGCGCGATCATGACGTTGTGGCCCGCACGCGCCAGTGAGTCGGCGAGTCCCACAGTGGTGGTGGACTTGCCCTCGCCAGCGGGGGTGGGTGACATGGCCGAGACGAGGACCACTTTGCCCGCGGGCTTTCCGGCGAGGAGCCGCAGCCGGGCGGGGTCGATTTTCGCCTTGTACCGCCCGTACAGCTCCACGGCATCGGCGCTGATTCCTGCTCGCTCTGCGATCTGGTCGATCGGCAGTATGGCGGCCTTTTGCGCAATCTCAAGATCGGTGAGGACCTCGTTTTCAGACATCGATGTCCTTCGGCTCTATGCGGAACACTGTGCGCGACAATCTATCAGCCGGAAGATTCAAAGGTGAGAGAGGGTTGGGGGAAAACGGCCTAAAGGTGAGAGAGGGTTGGGGGAAAACGGCCTAAAGGTGAGAGAGGGTTGGGGAAGCCGGGATCAGCCGGCTTGCCAGTTGCTGTTCGACGGCGGCGTGGTACGTTTCCAGCGTGATGGCGGCAGTGCGGTTCCACCCGAGGTTCTCCGCGCGGATGGCCGCGGCCCGCCCCATATCTGTACGCGTATCCGGATCGTCGTACATGGCTTCGAGCGCGTCCGCCCAGTCCTTGGCGTGGTGCCCGTCCACCAGCAGCCCGGTCCGGCCATGGCAGATGGCGCGGGACAGTCCGCCCACCCGGGTGCCCACTACGGGCGTCCCGCAGGCCTGCGCCTCAATGGCCACCAGCCCGAACGACTCACTGTAGGAAGGCATCACCACAACGTCGGCCGCCCGGAACCAGGACGCCAGATCAGCCGCGCTGACCGGGGGAAGGTGCGTGACGACGTCGTCCATTCCGGACTCCGCAATCAGGTGCCGGAGATTGAAGTCCTTGTTCCCGCTGAGGGCGCCCAGGATGGTGAGCCGGAGATCGATCTCGGGGCGCCGGGCCCGCAGCAGTGCCGCGGCTTTGAGCAGGACCTGTGGGCCCTTCAGCCGCTGGATACGGCCGGCGAAGACCAGGTGGAACGTCTCCGGCGAAACGCCCCGCTCCGCCCGGGACCGGGCCCGGAACGCGGGAGTAAAGGTGCTGAGGTCTACGCCCGGCGGCGCCACGTCGATCCGGTCGTAGTCGGCACCGTAGTGGGACACCAGCTCTTCGGCTTCGGCGGTGGTGTTGGCGACCAGCCGGGCGGCGCCGTCGACGATCCGGTGCTCGCCGTCTTCACGCCGCCGCGGCTCTGGCTGTTCGCCGGACTCCAACAGGAGGTTCTTGACCTTGGCCATGGTGTGCATGGTGTGGACGAGCGGCACGCCCCAGAGTTCCGAGAGCTCCAGGCCGGCGATCCCGGACACCCAGTAATGCGAATGGATGACGTCGTAGCGGCCGTGCGGCTGCCGCTGGCGGATCTGCTCGATCTCGGCCACCAGGTGGTGCAGCAGTTCGGGCAGTTCTTCCTTGGGGATCTTCCGCGTCGGCCCGGCCAGCACATTGTGGACGCAGACGCCGGGGGCCGGATGTTCGACGGCGGCCTGCTTGGCGGAGGTGGAGCGCGTGAAGATCTCCACTTCCATGCCGGTCTCGGCCAGCGCGGAGGCCAGTTCCCGGATGTAGACGTTCATCCCGCCGGCATCGCCGGAGCCTGGCTGCTCCATCGGGGAAGTGTGGAGGGAGAGTAACGCGACCCTGCGGATCAATGTCATGGCTTCTCCTTCCCAGCGCCGGCGCGGCGGGGGCCCCGCTGTTGTGCACTCGGTAAAACACTACTCCTGCCGCTCCCGGGCGGCCTCCCGGCACCTGCCCGGCTGCTAACGTGGCGCGTGTGAATGCAGCCACAACCCCGCCCAGTTCCGCAGAATACTCGATCCGCCCCGCCACGGCCGCCGACTGGCCCGGCATGTGGGAGGTGCTGGAGCCCGTCATCCGGTCCGGCGAGACGTTCACCTGGGACCAGGACACCACAGAGGCCGACGCCCGGGCCCGCTGGTTCAAGGACGCCCCCGGCCAGGCCTTTGTGGCTGTGACGGCCGACGGCGCCGTGATCGGCACCGGCGAGCTGCACCCCAACCAGGGCGGCGCCGGCAGCCACGTGGCCAACGCCGGCTACATGGTCAACAGCGGCCACGGCGGCAAAGGCGTGGCCCGGGCTTTGTGCGCCTACTCCCTGGAGGCGGCACGGAACGCGGGCTTCCGGGCCATGCAGTTCAACGCCGTGGTGGAAAGCAATGTCCGCGCGGTGGCTGCCTGGCAGGGGATGGGCTTCGAAATCCTCGCCACTATCCCCGAGGCGTTCAAGCACCCCACCCTCGGATACGTGGGCCTGCACGTCATGTACCGGAGGCTCTAGCGCCAGAGCCTGGGCAGCGCGGGGAACGCGTGCTCGTAGCCGGCCAGCAGCTTGGCGCCCAGGGCGGGGGAGTCCACGAGGGGATGACGACTGAAGGCGTCGACGGCGGCAGCCCGGTCTCGGTAGGTCGCCGCCCGGACTGTGAGCCGCTCCACGTCCTTGACGCGCCGGAGCAGGGTGAGTTGCTCGGGTCCCGGGGCTGACTGTGGAAGCGGCACCGCGCCGTCGGGCGTGACGGTGCAGGGGACCTCGACGACGGCGTCCGCCGGCAGTCCCGGAATGGCCGATTGGGGGGTGGTGCTTCCGCGGGCGGTCACCCCGCCAGGATCGGACAGAAGAGTGTTCGGCGTGTTGAGGATGAGCTGGGCGTTCCCGGCCCCCGCCAACGCGCGCATCACCGCCAGGGCGACGCGTTCGTAGCCGCCGCCGGCGAGGTCGTCCTCGTCGCGCTGCTCGCCGTGGGTCCGCGCCTCGGCGAGGTAGCCTTCCTCCCGTGAGCGGCGGGCGGCGTCCCACAGCCTGTAGGCGTCCGCCCCGGCAGAGGCGAGCCGCGGGTACAGGTCGGCCTGCTGGTGGTGGATGGATTCCCCGCGGGTAACCGGCATGGCGCGCATGGCCGCGGCGGCGCTTTCCCGCTGGTAGTAGTAATAGAGGTATTCGTTGGGCAGGGCGCCGAGGTCCTTGAGGAACGGCTGCGGGAAGAGCCGGCCTTCCTCGAAGGTACTGAGGGCGGCAGGGTCCGACAGCAGGCCGGGCAGCAGATCCTGGCCGCCGGACTCCAGCCGGTAGAGCCAGCCCAGGTGGTTCAGACCGTAGTAGCCCACGCCGTCGAGCCTTCCGTCCGGCAGCGCCAGGCCGGCGGCGCGGGCCGCCCGGTGCACCAGCCCGCCCGCGGAATCGCAGATCCCGATGACCCTCCGGCCGAGGACAGGCAGCAGGGCTTCGGTGACCATGCCGGCCGGGTTGGTGAAGTTGATCAGCCAGGCGTCCGGGCAGAACTCCCGCATCTGCCGGGCCAGGTGCAGCATCTCCGGGATGGTGCGCAGCGCGTAGGAGATGCCGCCCGCGCCGGTGGTTTCCTGGCCGAGCAGGCCAAGGTCCTGCGCCACCCGTTCGTCGTTGATCCGGCCGGCCGTGCCGCCGGGGCGGATGGCGGCGAACACCAGGTCTGTCCCGGCCAGGGCCTCCGGCAGGGACGTGGCGGTGCGCACGGCTGGCGGCCGGGCACCTAAGGAAGGGTCGCCGTCGCCCGTCTCCGGCATGGCGCGAAGCACCGCGCTGATGGCGCTGAGGCGGGCGGGGTCGACGTCGAACAGCACCAGTTCGGTGACCAGCCCCGCAAACGCGCCGGAGGCTAGCGCCCGGTACACAAGCGGCACGCGGAATCCGCCGCCGCCGGCAATCATAAGCCGCATAGTCAGCAGTCTAGGGGCCCGCCGGGCGCGCCCCTACCGCCCGACGGCGGCAGGGCGTAGTGTGCCGGACATGGACGCCACCCCGGACCGCCGCTTCGATCCGCTCTCCACCGTCCGCACACCGTCCGACGGCGGGTTTGACCTGCTGCTGGCCGGCACGGTTTTCCAGGACATCATCTTCACGGGACTGCCGCACGCGCCCGAGCCGGGCACCGAAATCTGGAGCGAGGGGATGGGAAGCTGCCCCGGCGGCGTCGCGAACCAGGCCATTGCCGCGGCGAGGCTGGGACTGCGCACGGGACTGGCAGCCGCATTCGGGGACGACGGCTATGGGGACTACAACTGGAAAATCCTGGCCGGGCAGGAACACGTGGACCTGAGCCTGTCGCGCCGCATCCCGGGGTGGCATTCCCCGGTCACCGTCTCGCTCAGCGTCCACAACGACCGTTCGCTGGTGACGCATGGCCACCCGGCCCCCGTCACGTCGTCGGAACTGATCGGTTCGCCGCCGCCGGCGCTCGCCGGCATTGCCGCGTTGGACGATGAGATCGAGCCGTGGGCGGTGGCCGCACACCAGGCGGGGGTCAAGCTGTTCGGGGATGTGGGTTGGGACCCCAGCGGGGAGTGGGCTCCGGTGCGGCTGGAGAACCTGCAGTATTTCCATGCTTTCCTGCCCAACCAGCGGGAGGCCATGGCGTTCACGGGGAAGGACAATCCGTGGTCCGCGCTGTACGCGCTGGCGGACCGCGTGCCCGTTGCCGTGGTGACGCTCGGTGCGCAGGGTGCCATGGCCGTCGACTCGGAAACCGGGGAGGAGGAGTGGGTGCCGTCGCTGCCGGTGGCCGCCTACGATCCCACGGGAGCCGGCGATTGCTTTGACGCGGCCTTCATCGTG
The DNA here is from genome assembly GCF_057840185.1 of Pseudarthrobacter sp. KH_020_B. Lineage (NCBI taxonomy): Bacteria > Bacillati > Actinomycetota > Actinomycetes > Micrococcales > Micrococcaceae > Pseudarthrobacter > Pseudarthrobacter sp. KH_020_B. The sequence continues at coordinate 3,343,200 of NZ_CM174506.1, read as the reverse complement.
GGCAGCCTGGCCGGCTGGCCGCTGGGCAACCGGCTCCGCTTCGCCAACCTCTGTGCCTCCCTGGCCGTGCAGGAGGTGGGCGGGTCGCTGGCGGCGCCCGGTTGGGGCGACATCGCCGACTGGTGGAAGCGGGCCAACTCCAGGCCGGAACGCCAGAGCAGCCAGTGGCTTCGCCGCTTCGGTTTCCTGGAAGACATTGTCAGCGACGTGCCGCTGGCGGCGCAGCGCCGGGCCACCGCCACCATCGCGCACCTGTCCGACGCCTGAGGGCAGCAAGGGGAGGCTCAACGAGGGCACCCCGGCGGCGCGATTATCACGCCCCGAGCGCCCGCACTAGAATCACTAGGGTGACTTATCCCGTAACAACCGGTGACTTCAGCGCGGCCTCAGGAACTGATCCTCTGTACGAGCGGTCCGCCGTGATCGACCTGGACGCCATCCGCCACAACGTGCGCCGGCTGGCGGACGCGGCCTCGCCCGCCAAGGTCATGGCCGTGGTGAAGGCCGACGCGTACGGACACGGCGCGGTTCCCGTGGCCCGGGCCGCCCTCGAAGCCGGCGCCTCCTGGCTGGGCGTCGCACATATCTCCGAGGCACTGGCACTGCGGGCCGCGGGCATCGAGGCGCCGCTGCTGGCCTGGCTGCACACGGCGGAAAGCAACTTCGCCGCAGCGGTGGCTGCCGGCGTCGACATTGGCTGCTCAGGCTGGGAACTGGACCGGATTGTGGCCGCCGCGCGTGACCAGGAGCGTCCCGCACGGATCCACCTGAAAGTGGACACGGGCCTGGGCCGGAACGGCGTAGCACTCGACGCCTGGGACCAGCTGCTCGGCGAAGCCATGGAATACCAGGACCAGGGCCTCCTGCGGGTGGTGGGCATCTTCTCGCACCTGTCCGTGGCGGATGAACCCGAACGGCCGGAAACCGACGAACAGCTGGCGGCTTTCCGCGAGGTGCTGGCCGTGGCCGAGGACGCGGGCGTGGACCCCGAAGTCCGCCACCTGGCCAACACCCCGGCCACGCTGTCCCGCCCCGATACCCACTTTGACCTGGTCCGCGTGGGCCTGGGCATTTACGGCCTCTCGCCCTTCGAAGGCCAGACATCCGCCGAACTGGGCCTCCGGCCCGCGATGACGTTGCGCACCCTGGTCTCCCAATGCAAGCAAGTCCCCGACCGGCAGGGCGTCTCCTACGGCCTGCGCTACCACACCAGCGGCCCCAGCACCCTGGCACTGATCCCGCTGGGCTACGCCGACGGCGTTCCCCGCGTCGCCACCGGCGGTCCCGTGCGGGTGGCCGGCCGGACCTATCCCGTGGTGGGCCGGATCGCCATGGACCAGATGGTCATCGACCTCGGCAACATCGGTACCGCCGGCGCGGACCTCTTCGGCGCCGAGGCGGTGCTGTTCGGCAACGGGGACGACGGCGGTCCCACGGCAGATGACTGGGCGGTCGCCGCCGGCACCATCAACTATGAGATCGTGACCAGGATCAGCCCGCGGGTGCCGCGCCGGTACATTAACGACATCGCCGCCGTCGAGCGTTCCCCCGACGGTCCTGACGCCGGCAATCCCGACGCCGGGCAGGCAACACCGTGAGCGTGCCGGGGGTGGCGGAGCGGCCCAACTGGGAAGAGAAGCTGAAAGTCACGACGGCGGACCAGACGCACGCGCTCGGCGCCGCTTTAGGGGCGAAGATGCAGGCCGGGGATCTGTTGGTGCTGACCGGCGAGCTGGGTGCCGGGAAAACCACGTTCACGCAGGGTCTGGGCGAAGGCCTGGGCGTGCGCGAGGGCATCATCTCGCCCACGTTTGTCCTGGTCCGCATCCATCCCAACCTGCCCGACGGCCCGCGGCCCGGTGGCCCGGACCTGGTGCACGTGGACGCGTACCGGCTGGGATCGGCGTCGGAAATTGACGACATTGACCTGGAAAACACGCTGGACTCGTCCGTGACCGTGGTGGAGTGGGGGCGCGGCCGGGTGGAGCACCTGACCGAGAGCCGGCTGGAAGTAGACCTGCACCGTGCGATCGGGCTGGACGCTATCGGCGCCGCGGAACCAATCCCCGGCCACACCGAAACCCTGGACTTTGACACCGAGGACGACGACGAACCCCGCACTATTCTGCTGCGCGGCTTTGGTCCCCGCTGGAGCGCCAAACCTGTCCTCGGCGGCGCCTTCGAAGGGACACCCTGATGCTCATTCTCGCCATCGACACGTCCGCCGTGGCCAGTGCGGCGCTGGTCTCGGACGACGCCCTCGAAGGCGTGGTAGCCAGCTTCTCCACCGAGGACACCCGCAGCCACGCCGAGGTACTGGCCCCCGGCATCGAAGAACTGCTGGCCTCCGCCGGCGTCACCGGCCAGGACATCGACGCGATCGTGACGGGTGTGGGCCCGGGGCCGTTCACCGGCTTGCGCTCGGGGATCGCAACCGCCCGGACGCTCGCCTTCGTCTGGAACAAGCCGCTGTACGGGCTGATGAGCCTGGACGCCGTGGCGCTGGAAGTCGCGGAGTCCACCGATGCCGCGGCCGAATTCCTGGTGGTCACCGACGCCCGGCGCAAAGAGGTCTACTGGGCGCGGTACAGCCTCGCCGACGGCCAATTGCCGCAGCTCGAAGACGGGCCGCACGTCGGCTTCGCCGCCGATCTGCCGGACCTCCCCGCCTATGGGGCCGGCGCCGGACTCTACCGTGATGTGCTCCGCGCAGACCCGGGCTTCAGCAATGAGCAGCCCGACGCCCTCTACCTCGGACAGTTCGCCTTGGCCCGGCTGGCCTCTGGCGGACAGCTGCTCGACTCCACCCCCCTGTACCTCCGGGAATCCGACGCCCAGGTTCCCGGGCCGCGGAAGCGGGCCCTGTGAGCACACCGACCAGCACTGACCGTTCCAGCGCTGACGGAGTGGTCTTCCGGGACATGACCCTGGAGGACGTGCCCGCCGTGAACGCTCTCGAACAGCGGCTGTTCCCGGCGGACGCGTGGCCGCTGCACATGTTCCTGTCCGAACTGTCCCAGCCGGAAACCCGCCGCTACCTGGTGGCGGAAAGCGGCGGGGGCATCGTGGGCTACGCCGGCCTGATGTGCATCGAGCCCATCGCGGACGTCCAGACCATCGCCGTCGTGCCTGAATTCGAAGGCCGCGGCATCGGCTCGGCCCTCCTGACCCGGCTGATCGACGAGGCCCGGCTCCGGAGGGCGGCGGACGTCCTCCTGGAGGTCCGTGCGGACAATCCGCGGGCCCAGCAGCTGTACGTGCGGTTCGGCTTCGAACAGATCCACGTCCGCCGCGGGTATTACCGCGACGGCGTCGACGCCCTGATCATGCGGCTGGCGTTGGTCCCCGAAACCGCTCCCGCAACCCAACCCGACCCCACAACAGAAGCAGGCCAGGCATGAACCGCTCGCAGCCCGTGGTACTGGGCATCGAATCCTCCTGCGACGAAACCGGCGTCGGCATTGTCCGCGGCACCACGCTGCTCACCAACACGGTGTCCTCCTCCATGGACGAGCACGTCCGCTTCGGCGGAGTGATCCCCGAGATCGCTTCCCGCGCGCACCTTGACGCCTTTGTCCCAACTCTGCGCCAGGCCCTCGCCGACGCCGACGTGACGCTGGAGGACGTGGACGCCATCGCCGTCACCTCGGGCCCGGGCCTTGCGGGCGCCCTGATGGTGGGCGTCTGCGCGGCGAAGGCCCTGGCCGTGGCCACTGGAAAACCGCTGTACGCGATCAACCACCTGGTGGCGCACGTCGGCGTCGGGCTGCTGGATGGAAAGCACGACGGCGGTGCTGCCGCCGCCGTGGCGGCCGGGCTCGGCCACGGTGGCCGTCTCCCGGAAAACCTCGGCGCCCTGCTGGTCTCCGGCGGGCACACCGAGATCCTGAAGATCAACAGCATCACCAGCGACGTCCAGCTCCTCGGCTCCACGATCGACGACGCCGCCGGCGAAGCCTACGACAAGGTGGCCCGCATCCTCGGCCTCGGCTACCCGGGTGGCCCGGCCATCGACAAGCTGGCCCGCACCGGCAACGCCAAAGCCATCCGGTTCCCGCGCGGCCTCAGCCAGCCCAAGTACATGGGCACCGCCGAGGAACCCGGAAAGCACCGCTACGACTGGTCCTTCAGCGGACTGAAGACCGCCGTCGCCCGGTGTGTGGAGCAGTTCGAGGCCCGCGGCGAGGAGGTTCCGGTGGCCGACATCGCGGCAGCTTTCCAGGAAGCCGTGGTGGACGTGATCACCTCCAAGGCCGTCCTGGCCTGCCGCGAACACGGCATCAAGGACGTCCTCCTGGGCGGGGGAGTGGCGGCCAACTCCAGGCTGCGCGAACTCACCGGGCAGCGCTGCGCGTCCGCCGGAATCAGACTCCACGTGCCGCCGCTGGACCTGTGCACGGACAACGGCGCCATGGTGGCGGCCCTCGGTGCGCAGCTGGTGATGGCGGGGATCGGGCCCAGCGGCATCCGCTTCGCCCCGGACTCCTCGATGCCGGTCACGGCGGTTTCGCTCCCCGCCTTCGGCGGTTGAGCCCGTCGAAACCGCCGTCGACCAACCTCCGGTGGTTGAGGCTGTCAGCTGGGCGCAGAGGCTTTGATTTGGGTGAATCGCCGCAAGTTACCCTCTGCCAATTCGTCTGACCCCTTCACCGATCCACGGGACTTCGGGCCATGCACCCGCACCAGCGCTGCGCTGATCCATTCAGGCTTCTATCACCTGCTACTGGTCGTTTGTGTCCGCGACTGTGCCCTGCTCGAGTGCTGCGGTGATCGCCGCGGGAGACGGCAACGCGGCTTTCTCCTCCGGCGGAAGTGAGTCGTAGGTGTACGAGCTGACGGCAACAGGCTGGGATGAGCCGTCAAGTGCGTACCTGACCGTTGGTTCGTGTTTTGAACTGCAGACAAGGATTCCCACCGTGGGGGCCATTCCCGGGAACCTGACTAGGTTGTTCACGGCCGCGACATAAAAGTTGAGCTGTCCCAGGTGTTCCGGCCTGAATTTTCCTGCCTTGATCTCCACGACCACGAATCTGTTGGTGGGTACGTGTACCAGGAGGAGGTCGATGTAGAAGTTCTCGCCTTCTACATCGAGGTGATGCTGGCGGCCATAGAATGCAAACCCTCGGCCGAACTCTGCCAGCGTTTGGGACATGCGCTGTGTCATGGCCTGTTCGATAGCCAGTTCCTGAGCCTCTGACGTCAGACCGAGGAAATCGAGTACCAAGGGGTCTTTGGCGACCTGCCTGGCCAGATCAGCCTCGTCGCCGGGCAGACGTTCCTCGAGGTTGTTTGGAGCGGCTCCGAGGCGTCGGTGGAGTCCAGTGGCGATTTGGTGCTCAAGGACTTCAAGCTTCCAATTCTGTTCTACTGCCGTTTCGGCATACCAGTCGCGGAGCTCGGGGTCCTTGATCTTGAGCAGCTCGACAATGTGTCTCCATGGAAGCAGACCGACTCTGCTGCGGACTTCTGCCTGCGACAAGTCCCAGGCGGCGGCGAACGACCGCATGTAGAACAGGTTCGATCGGGAAAAACCGCGCATGTTCGGGAAGGACGTCTTTAAATCTGCCGCGAGGCGCTGCAGTACTTTACTCCCCCACGGTTCCTGCGCCTGTTGCTGCAGGATCGTGGCTCCGATGCCCCAATACATTTCGACCATCGCGCTGCTTGCCGCTTGCTGTGCACGTATTTGGGCGGAAGCAACCAGTGTCTTCAGGGATGCGAGGGTTCCGGCATAGCCGCTGGGCAGGTCAGGCTCAATTGTGGGCACGCCCCAACCCTAACTGCTTCCCTCTGACAGGAGCCGGATCGGGGCCATCGCTAATTGTCCAGAGTTCTCTGGACAATTGACTCCGGCCCGCTTTCGCCCCATGACGGCTCCGAATCGTCCAGAGAACTCTGGACCATTCGGGACGTTTGATCGCGACGTAGGCAGTCAGTGGCATGCGCGCCAAACCGGTGCCCCGAAGACGGCCGGTTAAATGCGGTATGTCGCGGCCGTGTATTTGGAAAGCAACCTGAAATGCTCAGGCACGGGTAGCATCGATGCTGATTCATCTTCCCGGCCGGTCCGTGTTTTGGCTGCCGTGGTCCTGCCACGCTTCGGCAAGGTCACCCCGACCCCTGAACCGCGGTGTAGCCGGTGGGCAGGGCGATCTCGCGGGCGTCAGTCATGCGCATGATTCTATGGATCCGAGCCAGTCTGGTCAGGGCAACAGGAGATGCCTGTGGATAAGCGCGAGTTTGATTGAGGCACCAGGCAAGACGGTGGGAACGAACCTACCCCGTCGGGCCGTTCCGCATCTGCTTGACCAGGTCCAGCACCACGGCCTGCAGGTCGCCGCCGTGCTCGGCGGCGACGCGGCGCTGGCGCTGGTACCCGGCGCCGCGGCGGATGATCTTTTCGACGTCGGCCAGCTCGTCAGGGCAGCCGAGCTTCGCAGCCACCGGCTCAAGCCGGTTCAACGTCTCCACCAGGTGGTCGGTGACCAGCCTTTCGTTGCCAGCGGCGTCGAGGATGACGATGGCCTCCATGCCGTAGCGGGCGGCACGCCACTTGTTCTCCTGGATGTGCCACGGCGGCATGGTGGGGATGGTGCCGCCATTGTCCAGCGTGGTGGAAAATTCATCCACCAGGCACTGCGTGAGCGCTGCAATGGCGCCCACTTCCTCCAGGGTGGCCAGGCCGTCGCAGATGCGCATTTCGATGGTGCCGAGGTTGGGAACGGGCCGGATGTCCCAGCGGATCTCGGACAGGGTGTCGATCACGCCGGTGGTGAACATGTCCTGGACGTAGGACTCGTATTCGTCCCAGGACGGGAACTGGAACGGCAGGCCCGCCGTCGGCAGCTGCTGGAACATCAGGGCGCGGTGCGACGCGTAGCCGGTATCCTCGCCGCCCCAGAACGGGCTCGACGCCGAGAGCGCCTGGAAGTGCGGGAAGTAATTGACCAGGCCGTCCAGTACGGGGAGTGCCTTTTCGCGGCGGTCCAGGCCCACGTGGACATGCACGCCGTAAATGACCATCTGCCGGCCCCACCACTGCGTCCGGTCGATGAGCTTGGCGTACCGGGCCTTGTCCGTCACAGGCTGGAGCTGCGGCGGGCTGAACGGGTGGCTACCGGCGCAGAAAACCTCCACGCCCATCGGATCGGTGATTTCGCGGACGGCGGCCAGGGACCGGCTGAGGTCTTCCTTGGCTTCGGCGACAGTCTCGCAGATGCCGGTGACCAGTTCCACGGTGTTGAGCAGGAGTTCCTGCTTGATGTGCGGGTGCTCGTCGTCTTCGTTGAGTTCGGGGTGCTTGGCAACGACGCCGCTGAGTACTTCGTTGGCCACCGATGCCAGTTCGCCGGTCTGGCCGTCCACCAGGGCCAGCTCCCATTCCACACCAAGAGTTGATTGCTTCGATGAAGCGAAATCAATCTTCATGCGTTCCCCTAACTGTTCAGATATCCCCGGGCACGCGCCGCATTCCAGTCTAATGCAGGGGTAGCATCGACTTGATGGCCTTGCTCCTGTGGACCCGTGACAGTATTCACAAAACCACCCTCCTTATTGCGGCCGCTGCCGTGGCCGCCATGACTGCCTGCACAGCGGTTCCCGCCACCGCCCCGGCGCCTTCCGGCTCTGTGCCCGCCTCAACGCCGGAATCAGAGCGTCCGACGACGGCACCTGCGTCCGCTTCTCCCTCACCTGACCCCGGGCTGCGGCCGCTGGGCTGGGGCCCCGAACAGCGGGACCAGGATGCTGCCGCGGCCGCCGTGGCGGCGATGTCGGTCGAGGAGAAGGCCGGCCAGGTGCTGATGCCCGTCTACGCCGGTACCGACGCCGATGCCCAGGCCGCCACCATTAAACGCCTCCATCTGGCCGGGTCCATCATCATGGGCGATAACATCCCGCTCGACGCGCGCGGTCAGGCGGATCCCGCTGCCATGGCGGCGGTCAACGCCCGGCTGGCACAGGCTGCGAAGGCCGACGGCAGGCCCTGGCCCGGGCTCATCGGCGTGGATCAGGAGGGTGGGATTGTGGCCCGGCTCGGTGCCCCCCTGACGGAATGGCCAACGGCCCTGAGCTACGGGGCCGCCGGCAATGTGCCGCTCGCCAAGGAAGCCGGCCGCGCCCTGGCCGCGGAGATCGCGTCGCTGGGCTTCACCGTGGACTTCGCACCCGATGCGGATGTGACCATCGGCCCCGCCGATCCCACCATCGGTGCCCGGGCAATGTCCGGCAACCCGGACGCAGCGGGAGCGCTGGCGGTGGCGTTTTCGCGGGGCATGCAGGAGGCCGGCGTCCTTCCCGCCGTCAAGCATTTTCCGGGCCACGGCTCCGTCACCGTTGACTCGCACCACGACCTCCCGGTGCAGCGCGCGGGCATCGCGGAGCTCGAGGCCCGGGACTGGAAGCCGTTCCGGGCAGCCGTCGCCGCCGGTGTGCCCATGGTCATGACCGGGCACATCGCCGTACCGGCCCTGGAACCGGGTGTCCCGGCGTCGTTGTCCGGCCCCACGTATGCTGCGCTGCGCGGCATGGGCTTCAAAGGTGTGGCCGTGACCGATGCCCTCAACATGGGGGCAGTCCAGCAGCAATACCCGGGCGGCTCGGCAACAACGGCCGCGCTCGCTGCCGGTGCGGACCTGCTCCTGATGCCTACGGACGTGGCGCAGGCCCACGCAGCCATCGTGAGCGCTGTGGCGGCCGGAACGCTGCCCGCGGCACGCCTGGACGAAGCAGCTATCCGCGTGGCCACCATGCTGACCTGGCGCGGCCGTACTGCCTCGCCGTCCAGCGCCGCCCCCGGCAGCGGCGGCGCCATCTCGGCGCGGGTCTCCGCGGCCGCAGTCACCGTGCTGTCCGGACACTGCGGTGCACCCATCGTCCAGGGAAGCGTCCGGATTGCCGGCGGATCAGCGCAGGACAGGGCCCGGTTCGAGGCTGCCGCAGCAAAGGCCGGGCTCGGCACAGGGGCGGGCCCGTTGGTCAGCCTCATCGGCTACGCCGGCCTGCCGGTCGGAGGCGACATCGCCGTGGCCCTGGATGCGCCATGGCCGCTGCAGGACTCCAGCGCGCCGGTGAAGATTGCGCTCTACGGCCGCACGCCGGGTGCCTTCGACGCCCTCGTTGCCGTGCTGGCAGGCAAGGCGGCCGCCCCGGGAAAGCTGCCCGCCGCCGTCGGAAGCTATCCAGCCGGGACCGGATGCCCGTAAATAGCCCAACTGACTCGCACTTAACGTCGTCATTCGCGCATTTCAGTGCGTTATCTGTCAGTCAGTTGGGACCGGCGCGGGTTTAATGGTCGGGTGCCCATTCTGAATAAAGACATGACCCTGTGTATTTCGCTGTCGGCCCGGCCCAGTAACAACGGGACCCGGTTCCACAACCACCTCTACGATCAGCTGGACCTGAACTGGATCTACAAGGCGTTCGCCCCCACCGACCTTGCCCAGGCGATCGCCGGCGTCAGGGGCCTGGGAATCCGCGGCTGCGCGGTGTCCATGCCGTACAAGGAGGACGTGATGGCCCTCGTGGACGAGCTGGATCCCTCCGCCAAAGCCATCGATTCGGTCAACACGATCGTGAACACCGACGGGCACCTCAAGGCCTACAACACCGACTACACGGCGATCGAGCAGCTCCTCGCCGGCAACGCCGTGCCTACCGACTACTCGGTGCTGGTCCAGGGCGCCGGCGGCATGGCGAAGGCCACCGTCGCGGCCCTGCGCGACGCCGGATTCACGGACGTCACCGTCATCGCCCGGAACGAAGACACCGGCCGGGCGCTCGCTGAGCAGTACGGGTTCCAGTGGCGGGCAACGCTCGACGGCGGCACGGCGGACCTGATCATCAACGTCACCCCCATCGGTATGCAGGGCGGCCCGGAAGTGGACTCATTGTCCTTCCCGGAAGATGCGATCGCGGCAGCAAACGTGGTGTTCGACGTCGTGGCGCTGCCTGCGGAGACGCCGCTGATCAAGGCGGCCCGCGCCGCCGGGAAACAGGTCATTACGGGCGCCGAGGTGGCCACCATCCAGGCGCTCGAGCAGTTTGTGCTCTACACCGGCGTCCGGCCCACGGACGAGCAGGTCCGGGCAGCCGAGGACTTTATGCGCGCCCAGTAAGACAACGTTTAGACGGGTTCCACCGAGATGGCCACCCGGTCCTCCCCAATGCGGGTCAGGACCAGGGTGGCTGTTTTTTGCCCGGCCTTCTTCCCGGTGTTCTTGCTGGCGCTCTTGCTTCTGGCGAACAGCTGTTTGCGCAGTTCCTCCGGGGTGACCGACATGCCGCGCTTTTTGATGTCCAGCACCGTGATGCCGTTCTCCTTCACCCAGGCCTTGAGCGCCTTGACGTTGTACGGCATCACTTCCAGGACCTTGTAGGCCCGGGCAAACGGCGTGTCCACCAGTTCCGGAGCGCAGATGTAGGCGATGTGCTCGTCCAGCAGGTGCCCGCCCAGTTCAAGCGCGACGTCGGCCACCAGGCCAGCGCGGATCACCGCACCATCGGGTTCGTACAGGTAGCCCGCCGCCGGTCCCACCGGCGCGGCCGGGCCGCCGTCGAAGTCTTCAGCGCTGGTCAGCTCGGCAGCACCCTGCGGGCCAAGCAGCAGGGCCGCCCGGCGGATTCCGGGCCGGCGTACGGAGTTGAACCACAGGGCCACCTCGGTGACGTCGCCGCCCACAGACACCCACTGCGCCTCGCAGCCGGCGGGAACTGACTCGTGCGGCATGCCGGGGCCCATTTTGACTCCAACGGCACGCCCGGTGGCAGCGAGCGATTCCACAAAGGACAGCGGCGGCGAAAACGCCTCAGGATCCCAGATCCTCTTGGTACCGGAGGTGGAGGTGACCCGTCGGGCGGGATCCAGCCAGACGCCGTCGACCCCTTCCAGAGGGACGGTGGTGGCGTCCGAATGCACCACGGTGGCGTTGGGGAAGGGGATCAGGTTGACCGTGGCGCAGGCAGCCGTGGTTTCGTCCATTTCCACTGCCGTGACCGTGATGTCCATCGACGCGAGGGCCAGCGAGTCCGCGGCGAGGCCGCACCCGAGGTCGGCCACGTGGCGGACGCCGGCCTGCGCAAAGCGCTCGGCATGCCTGGCGGCAACGGTGAGCCGGGTGGCCTGTTCCAGCCCGGCCTGCGTGAACAGCATGCTCCGGGCGAACTCGCCGAACTTCAGCTCGGCCCTGGTGCGCAGCCGGGACTGGGTGAGGACGGCGGAGACCAGTGCGGGGGAGTGCCCGGCCTTGCGGAGGGATGCGTTGAGCTCAAAGGCCTTGTCCTCGCTGTACGGGCCCAGGGACGCCAGCAGCTCCCAGCCTTCGCTCGTGAGCAGTGGGGCGATCTGGTCCTGCGGTGCTTGAGCCATGCGTTCAAGCCTAGTGGAGGTGGCCCCTCGGCCAGTTCCCGCTAGGGTTGAAGGCATGGAAGACAGCGCAGGCACCCAGCCGTCCGGACCACCCCAAGCCAACAAACCGGACCTGGTGAAGGTCGCCCGCCCCGCGCTGATTGCAGGATCCGCAGTGGCCGTGGTCTGCGTCGCGCTGCTCGTGATCATCTTCTTCCTGGACACGTTCAACGCCACTGTGTACTCCGTGGGCGGCAAGGACATCCAGGACGCCACGGACGAGGCACGCGACATCCGCGGCCTCTACGCCGGGGCACGCGTAGGCGGCATCATCCTGCTGGTGGTCTCGCTGCTGGCCGCCATCGGCGGTGCCGTGGTGCTGTACCTGCGGCGTGGCACCGTCAGTGAAGAAGACGACGGCGACGAGGACGTCGATCTCGAAGACCTCACCGGACGGTAATGGCTGTTAGCCGCTGTTCGCCGGAGACATAATTCTGGCACTCGCCTTGACCGAGTGCTAACCAGTACATAGAGTCATCATTAGCACTCTCCCTAGGAGGGTGCTAATACATGACGAGCTGCCAGCCAGGCTGCTGCCGGCACCGCGACGACGGTTTGCCAGCCACGGCGAAGCAGTTCAACTGTCCACAAATTTCGCTGACGTAGAAGGAGAGGTCCGAGTGTCGGTCTCTATTAAGCCTCTTGAGGATCGTATTGTTGTCCGCCCGCTCGAAGCCGAGCAGACCACGGCTTCCGGCCTGGTTATCCCGGACTCCGCACAGGAGAAGCCGCAGGAAGGCGAAGTTGTTGCAGTCGGCCCCGGCCGCTTCGAAGACGGCAACCGCGTACCTGTCGACGTAGCCGTTGGCGACGTTGTTATCTACTCCAAGTACGGTGGAACCGAAGTCAAGACCGGTGGCAACGAGTACCTCGTGCTGTCCGCCCGCGACGTTCTGGCGATCGTCGTAAAGTAACTCTTTGGATCCCCGTGCTGCTGATCATGCATTCCGCTGGTCAGCTGCGCGGGGTTCTGTCTTGAAAGGACAAAACCATGGCAAAGCAGCTTGCGTTTAACGACGCTGCACGCCGGTCGCTTGAAGCCGGCATCGATAAGCTCGCCAACACTGTCAAGGTGACGCTCGGCCCGCGCGGCCGCAACGTCGTGCTCGACAAAAAGTGGGGGGCACCCACCATCACCAACGACGGCGTCACCATTGCCCGCGAAATTGAGCTGGATGACCCGTACGAGAACCTCGGCGCGCAGCTGGCCAAGGAAGTAGCCACCAAGACCAACGATGTTGCCGGCGACGGCACCACCACGGCCACCGTGCTCGCCCAGGCCCTGGTCAAGGAAGGCCTGCGCAACGTTGCGGCTGGCGCCGCTCCGGGCCAGATCAAGCGCGGCATCGAGGTTTCCGTAGAAGCCATTGCAGCGCGCCTGCTCGAGAACGCACGCCCGGTTGAAGGCACCCAGGTTGCCAGCGTGGCAGCAATCTCGGCCCAGAGCGACGAAATCGGCGAGCTCCTCGCCGAGGCGTTCGGCAAGGTCGGCAAGGATGGTGTGATCACCATCGAGGAGTCCTCCACCACGCAGACCGAGCTGGTCCTCACCGAAGGCATGCAGTTCGACAAGGGCTACCTGTCCCCGTACTTCGTGACCGACACCGAACGCCAGGAAGCCGTCCTCGAGGACGCCCTCATCCTGATCAACCAGGGCAAGATCTCCTCCGTGCAGGATTTCCTGCCGCTGCTGGAGAAGGCGCTGCAGAGCTCCAAGCCGCTCTTCATCATTGCCGAAGACGTTGAGGGCGAGGCCCTGTCCACGCTGATCGTCAACCGCATCCGCGGCACCCTGAACGTGGTTGCCGTCAAGGCTCCGGGCTTCGGCGACCGCCGCAAGGCCATGCTCCAGGACATCGCCACCCTCACCGGTGCGCAGGTTGTCTCCGCGGAACTGGGCCTCAGCCTGGACTCCGTTGGCCTTGAGGTGCTGGGTACCGCCCGCCGCATCACGGTCACCAAGGACAACACCACCATCGTTGACGGCGCCGGTTCCGCAGAAGACGTCGCAGCCCGGGTTTCCCAGCTGCGCGCCGAGCTGACCCGCACCGACTCCGACTGGGACAGGGAAAAGCTTCAGGAGCGCCTGGCCAAGCTGGCCGGCGGCATCGGTGTCATCAAGGTCGGCGCCGCCACCGAAGTTGAACTGAAGGAAAAGAAGCACCGCATCGAAGATGCAGTGTCCTCCACCCGCGCCGCCCTCGAAGAGGGCATCGTGGCCGGTGGCGGTTCCGCACTGATCCACGCCCTGAAGGCCCTCGACGAGGATCCTGCAGTCAAGGCCCTCGAAGGCGACGCCGCCGCTGCTGTGGGCATCGTCCGCCGCGCGCTGGTCCAGCCGCTTCGCTGGATCGCCCAGAACGCCGGTTTCGACGGCTACGTTGTCACCGCCAAGGTTGCCGACCTCGAAACCAACAACGGCTTCAACGCCAAGACGGGCCAGTACGAGGACCTGATCGCCGCCGGTGTCATCGACCCGGTCAAGGTCACCCGAGCAGCCCTGCGCAACGCGGCGTCCATCGCTGCGCTGGTTCTCACCACCGAGACCCTCGTCGTGGAGAAGCCCGCAACCGAAGACGAGCACGCAGGCCACAGCCACTGACCTGACGCTCGCTGAAAGTCAGCACAAAAAACCGGTCCAGCTTCAGCTGGGCCGGTTTTTTGTGCCCTACGCGCCCGTCATGTCCTGCGTCTCGACCTCGCCCGCGCGCTCGTAGACCAGCGACACGGACCCCTTCGGGAAGGTGCGGGCCGGCTCGGCGAGACGGAAGGACGCGGGGATAGTCCCGGCGTCGAAGAGGCGTTTGCCCTGCCCGAGGGTGACCGGATAGAGCCAGAAGTGCAGGCGGTCGATCACGTTTGCCGCCAGCAGGGAACGGATGAGGACTCCGCTGCCAAACATGTGCACCTGGTTGTACTCCTCACGGAGCCGGCCAGCAGCCTCGGCATCCGGCAGCACGGTGGTGCCCGCCCAGCTCGGCGCCGTCAGGGTGCTGGAGACGACGAACTTCGGCACGCGGTTCAGCGTGTTGCCGACGTCGTCAGACTGGTGCGGCCAGTAGGCCGCGAAGATGTCGTAGGTCTTCCGGCCGAGAAGCAGGGCGTCAATGAGGTCGATCTCGGCGCCGATGGCGGCGTCGGCCTCGTCATCTGACACGGGCGCCTGCCAGCCACCGAAGGCGAAGTTGCCCTCAGTGTCCTCCTCGCGGCCGCCGGGGCCCTGGTAGACGCCGTCGAGGGTGATGAACAGGTTCGCGACGATGATTCCCATGCGTTCATTCTGGAACTGCGCTCCGGCACTGTCCAGAGTCGGACGGCGTGGCAGACTGATGCCATGCTGCTCGACGAGCTCGTGACGACCTCGGATGCCGTCGCGTCCACCCGCTCCCGGCTCGCGAAGATCGAGGCACTGGCCGGCCTGCTGCGCCGGCTCGAGCCGGCGGACATTGCGACCGCCGTCGGCTTGCTCACCGCCAGACCGCGACAGGGCCGGGTCGGGATCGGCTGGCGTGGCATGGCAGCTGCCATGGGGGAGCCGGCGGCCGAGCCGAGTCTCACTGTCGCCGACCTCGACGCTGTTCTGGATCGGCTGTTGGTCACCGCGGGCGCTGGATCGGCCGCGGAGCGCGCCGCGACCCTCCGGTTGCTCACTGCGGCAGCCACCGAGCGCGAGCAAGCCTTCATCGCCGGCGTGCTGCTCGGCGAACTGCGTACCGGCGCGCTCGAGGGGGTACTGACGGATGCCGTGGCCCGCGCCGCCGATCGGCCCGTCGACGCCGTACGCCGGGCGGCGATGCTCTCCGGCGATCTCGGCGAGACGGCCCTGCTGGCGATGACGGGCACGGCGGCCCAGCTTGACGCCGTCGGCCTCGTCGTCGGCCGTCCCGTTCAGCCCATGCTCGCATCAACCGCGGCCAGCGCCAGCGCGGCGCTGGAGGCCACTGGGGAGGCCTCGGTGGAATACAAGCTCGACGGCGCTCGCATCCAGGTGCATCGCGTCGGCAACGATGTGCGCATCTACACTCGCACCTTGGCCGAGGTGACCCACAGGCTGCCTGAGGTGGTGGAGGTGGTGCGGGGACTGCCGGTGCGCGATGTGATCCTCGACGGCGAGACCCTCGCCCTCGACGAGGACGGCGGGCCGCGACCGTTCCAGGAGACCATGTCCCGGTTCGGTGCGGATGCGGCGCGCGCCACGGTGCTGCATCCGTGGTTCTTCGACGTGCTGCACATCGACGGGCGCGACCTGCTCGATGAGCCGCTGGCGACGCGCATCGGCGTGCTCGAACGTATCGCCCCCGAGCACCGGATCCCGGGGGAGATCACGGCGGATGCGGCCGTTGCCGAGAGAGTGTCGCGCGATGCGCTTGCCGCGGGACACGAGGGCGTGGTGGTGAAGGCGGTCGGATCGGCCTACGCGGCCGGCCGGCGTGGCTCCAACTGGATCAAGGTGAAGCCGGTGCTCACCTACGACCTGGTGGTGCTCGCCTGCGAGTGGGGGTCAGGGCGGCGGACCGGGCTCCTGTCGAACCTGCACTTGGGGGCCCTCGACCCGGCCGGCGAGTTCGGCGAACCAGGTGGCTACGTGATGGTGGGCAAGACTTTCAAGGGCCTCACCGACGCGCTGCTGAGCTGGCAGACCGAGAAGTTCCAGGAGCTCGAGGTGCGGCGCACGGCGGGTACCGTCTGGGTTGAGCCCGTCACCGTCGTCGAGATCGCGATCGACGGTGTGCAGCAGTCCTCGCGCTATCCGGGCGGAATCGCCCTTCGGTTCGCACGCGTCAAGCGCTACCGCGACGACAAGACGGCGGCGGAGGCCGACACCATTCAGACGCTGCGCGCACTGCAGCGTCCGTAGCTTGCCCCGGTTCCCCAGCGGGCGTACCGTGGCGCTTAAATACGGTCGCGTCCAGCGCGTGGCAGGGCCACACCGGCCGGGGACGGTGTCCGAAAGGGGCCAGATGTCAGCTGAAACAGGCATTGACCAGGGCAGGTCAGCCTTCCAGGAACATCGCTGGACCGAGGCCTACCAGACCTTCCGTGAAGCCGATAAACGCGGCGGGTTGCCGGCTGCCGACCTCGAACGGCTGGCTACGGCCGAGATCCTGACCGGCGAAAGCACCACAGGGCTGGAGACCCTCACCCGTGCCCACGAGGAATACCTGGTGATGGGCGACGCCGAGAGTGCCGCACGGTGCGCGGGCTGGATGGGCATGCACCTGATTTTCCTGGGGGAGCCGGCTCGGGCCGGAGGGTGGTTGGCCCGCGGCCAGCGGCTCGTGGATGAACTGGCCGAGCCGGGCGCCGTGCAGGGCCTCCTGCTCCTCCCGGAGGGCCTGGGCAAACTTTACGGGGGTGATCCGGCGGGTGCCCTGCAGGCGTTCTCCCGAGTTGCCGAATTCGGCCAGCGGTTCCACGACAAGGACCTGTCCGCGCTGGGCCTCCTCGGCACAGGCCAGGCCACCCTGATGCTTGGCCACCCTGACAAAGGACTCAAGATATTCGACGAGGTCATGGTGGCCGTCACGGCAGGTGAACTCTCCCCGATCCCGTCGGGGATTATCTACTGCGCAGTCATCGGCAACTGCCACCTGGTCTTCGATCTGGAGAGGGCCCTGGAATGGACGGCTGCCCTGGACCGCTGGTGCCGTGCACGCCCTGACATGGTGTCCTTCAGCGGCCAGTGCCAGTCGCACCGCGCCGAACTCTTCATGCTCCATGGGGCCTGGGCCGAGGCACTGATGGCGGCTGCGGCTGCCCAGGGACTTGCCGTAAGGGGTGATCCCCAGGCACTTTACGGAGCCTACTACCAGCAGGGGGAGGTGGAACGGCTGAGTGGAAAACTGGACGACGCCGAAGCTTCCTACCGGCAGGCGGCCCGATCCGGCTATGAGCCACAGCCTGGCCTCGCCCTGGTCTGGCTGGCCCGCGGTGATGCGCAGCAGGCACAAGCGATGATCCGGAGGGCAGCTGGCGCGGCAGACCTCGCTACCCGCCGGAACATGTTGCCGGCACTGGTGGAGATCGAGCTGGCCGCCTCCGATCTGGACGCCGCGCGGCGAGGTTTTCGGGAGCTGGAAGCCCTGGCCCACGAATGCACTATGCCCATGATCCGGGCCGTTGCCGGCCAGGCGGACGGCGCGGTCCGGCTGGCCGACGGCGACCCCTCCGCTGCCCTGAAACCGCTCCGGGAGGCGTGGCGGCTGTGGCAGGAGCTCGGTGTCCCGTACGAAGCGGCGCGGTGCGAGGCGTTGGCCGGCAGCGCCTGCCGCGCACTTGGCGATGAGGCCTCGGCGCTGATGTACCTGGAGGCGGCCCAGGCTTCGCTCCTGGATTTGGGCGCGGCGCCGGCGGCAACGTGGGCGGCATCCCTGCTGCACGAAGGCATGTTGGGTAGCGGGGCCAAGCCAGGCACGGTGGGTCTCCTCACCCACCGCGAGCTTGAAGTCCTTCAGCTGGTGGCAACCGGAAAGGGCAACCGGGCCATCGCCGGCGAGCTGTACCTGAGCGAAAAGACCGTGGCCCGGCACATCAGTAACATCTTCCTGAAGCTGGGCCTGTTTTCACGGGCAGCCGCCACCAGCTATGCCTATGAACACGGACTGACTACATAGAAATACCCAGCCCCACCGTGCATGAAAGTTGCATATTTTGGCCGACGCGTGCCACTAGGGCGCGGCCATAGCCTCAAAGCATGAACCTTCCAGTACTTGCCGGCACACTTTCCACGGTGCTGTTCGCCGCGGGAATGCTGCCGATGCTGGTCAAGGCGGCCCGCACGAAGGACCTGGCGTCCTACAGCCTCGGGAACCTGATGCTGACCAACATTGCCAACGCCGTTCACTCCGTCTACGTCTTCAACCTCCCGGCTGGACCCATCTGGGCCCTGCACCTGGCCTATCTCCTGGCATCCGCGCTGATGCTGGCATGGTGGCTTCGGTACCGGGAAGGCGGAAAGGGCAGCGACGACGCTCATGGCAGGGACATCCGGGCGGGTCAGCCCACGGAAGGCTCAGCCATAACCATCCCTATGGATAACAAAGGAGAACAGTGATGAACACCAACGGCGTGACCGGCACACTGGACACCATGATCATCGGTGGCGGCCAGGCAGGCCTTGCCATGGGACGCTACCTGAAGGAGCAAAACCGGGCCTTCCTTATCCTGGACGCGAATCCAAGACTCGGTGACGCCTGGCGCCAGCGGTGGGATTCGCTCCGATTGTTTACGCCCGCCAAGTACGACGGACTCCCGGGCGCACCCTTCCCGGCCGATCCGCTGTCCTTCCCCAGCAAGGATGACGTCGCCGGTTACCTTGAAGGCTACGCCGCAAAATTCGACCTGCCCGTCCTCAACGGAGTCCGTATCGAACGCCTGTGGCGGGAAGAGGACCGCTTCGTCGCAGCCTCCAACGGCCGCCGCTGGGAGGCGCACAACGTGATTGTGGCCACTGGCTGCAGCCAAGCGCCGAAAATGCCTGAATTCGCGGGTGAACTGGACCCTTCCATCGTCCAGCTCCATTCCAGTGAATATCGGAACCTGGGGCAGTTGCGGGAGGGCCCGGTCCTGGTTGTGGGACTGGGAAACTCGGGAGCGGAGATCGGCCTTGAAGTGTGCCGGACCCATCCCACGATCGTGGCCGGCAAGCCCGGCGGAGAGATTCCGGTCAGGCACGGCCGGACCGCGGCGCGCTTCTTCCTGCCGGTGCTGCGGTTCGTGGGGCTCCACGTCCTCACCCTCAACACGCCGATCGGCCGCAAGGCGGCGCCGGCCTTCAAAGCACACGCCGCGCCCTTGATCCGTACGAAGTCCAAGGACCTGGCAACTGCGGGCGCGCGGCTGGTGCCGCGAGTGGCCGGGGTTGAAAACGGGATGCCTGTCCTGGCGGACGGGACCCGGCTGGAGGTTTCGAACGTGATCTGGTGCACCGGTTTCCGGGACGACTTCGGCTGGATGGATCCGGCAATGCTCGACGGCGGCGCGTTGCCCCGTCAGCGGCGCGGCGTGGCGCTTGACTCGCCCGGACTGTTCTTCCTGGGACAGGAATTTATGTACGCGGCATTTTCGGCCACCCTTCCGGGTGCCAGCCGTGACGCCCGCTACCTGGCCGGCAGGATCCCTGTTCCGGTCACCCGCGAGTCCGCGCCGACTGCCATCTGAGGCGCCGGGCGGTGGCTTCGGGCAAGCGCCGGGAAACCAGCCGGTAGAAGATGAGGACGGCGGCCGCCGCCGCCACAATGCCCAGGATGTTAAGGAGCAGCTGGAGTGCGGAGCCGGCAGCCTTCTGGTACTCGCCGAGGACAAGCGCCACGGCCACGAACCCTGCCGCAGGAACTGTGGTCACGGAGATGAAGACACCGATGAGGGCGGCCGATCGCCGGCTGATGACGGACAGCATCCCCGCCGTGCCGGCCAGCACGGCGACGATCAGCGAATAGGGTCCCGGGTGGTAGATGAACTCCACCGCAGACCCCGTGTCCAAAGTGTTGTCCGCGAACAGGCCCAGCGCCGCGGAGGCCCATGTGGTCAAGGCCGCCAGCAGCATGGCCAACGGGAATCCCACCCCCAGTGCCAAGGCAGCACGCCGTCCGAGTGCCCACTGGCGCCGGATTAGTGCCACCGCCAGAGCCGCCAGGGGGCCGAACTCTGGCCCCACTGCCATCGCCCCCACGATCGCAATGGTGGAATTCGTCACGATGCCGATCGCAGCGAGCTGCGTTGCCAGTACCAGGAGGGCAAGGTAGCTCCACGTGAGTCGGGAGTCCTCGCCCGTCTGGCGGCTGACCTCGTCCCAGATCAACGCGTCTGCACCATCGCCAGGGGCAGAAGACTCCGCTTTGTCTGCGCGCCGGGACAGCACAAGCTCCGGCATGGAGATGGCGATGGACCCCACTTCCTGTGCATTCAGGAGGTGGAGTTTCTCAAGCAGTTCCTCTACTGCTTCCCTGGCAATCTGGACGTCGATTACATCGCCCGGCGGCGTCACCGACGCTCCCTGGAACAACGCCACCTCCGCTGTCCCTGTGTGCTCCTTACAGGCCTCCAGCGTCACTGCCGACAGTTCGCTGGGCACACATATCCGAAGCTGGACAATCACGGCGGCTCCCTTCCCTGGCCTGTGGCCAGCATAGTTTGCGGCGTGCTTCGTCGGGCAGTGAAGGCCGATCCTGATTGGCCATCGGCCCTGCGGCTCCGTAGGGTTGATGCTTTGCTTACCCGCTTGGAGAGGTCTTCTGTGTCCAGTGCACCAGCCGAGGCTGCCCCGCGCACTGCGCTGGACGCAAAGACCGGCACGCGGAAACCTGCCCGGAAAACGACATTCCGGCCCGAAGTCCAAGGCCTCCGCGCGCTTGCCGTACTGATGGTGGTGACCTACCATGTGTGGCTTGGCCGGGTGTCCGGCGGGGTGGATATCTTCCTCCTGATCTCGGCTTTCCTGCTGACGCTGTCCTTCGTCCGAAAGGTCGAAGCAGGCACTTCCCTCAATCTGATCCGGCACTGGCTGCACCTCTTCAAGCGGCTGCTGCCGGCCGCCGTCGTGGTGATCCTCGGGGTCCTGGCAGGCACCTGGCTGATCCTCCCGCAAGGCCGCTGGCCCGTCATCCTGGACCAGGCCTGGGCGGCGCTGCTCTACCTGCAGAACTGGCTGCTGGCGGACACCGCCGTGGACTACTACGCCCAGGACCACGCCGCGGCGAGCCCGCTGCAGCACTTCTGGTCCCTGTCCATCCAAGGGCAGGTCTTTATCCTGTGGCCAATCGTCTTCGCCGCTTCCGCTGCTGTGTGGCGGCTCCTTCGGCATCGGTACAACGCCAGCTATCGGGCAGTGGTGGCGGCCGCGTTCGCCGGGATCCTCGTTGCCTCGCTCGCATTCTCGATTGACCAGACGGCAACGAACCAGGCGTACGCCTACTTCGACACCAGGGCCCGGCTGTGGGAATTCGCCCTGGGCTCGCTGGTGGCACTGGGCCTGCCGCTCCTGAAGCCGGGAAAAATCCTGAGTGTGGTGCTCGGCTGGGCCGGTCTGGTGGCCATGGTCTCCTGTGGCTTGTTGCTGACCGTGGACCGGGCATTCCCCGGATTCGTGGCCCTGTGGCCCACGTTGGCTGCCGCGGCGATCATCGTGGCCGGGCAGAGCGGGAGCCGGTATGGTGTGGACCGCCTCCTGAGCTGGAAGCCGCTGGTCTCCCTGGGGGACAACTCCTACGCTCTCTATCTGTGGCACTGGCCCATCCTGGTGCTGGCGCTGGCCGCTACCGGCGTCGAGGCACCCAACCTCAGCCAGGGCGCCGCGATCGTCGCCGCCTCGGTGGTCCTGGCCGTCCTGACCACCCGCTTTGTGGAAAAACCCCTCCGGGAGTGGCGCTGGCCGCAGGTGCGCACCTGGCGCACCGCCGTCGTCGTGGTTGCCTGCTGTGCCCTACTGGCCGGACCGGTGGCGGTCTGGCAGACGAGCGTCACCGCGGAGGAAGCTGCCACCGCCGCCCAGCCCCGCGAGCTGACGCCGGGAGCGGCCCTGCTGACCCCGGGCAACGCCGGAGCACCGGCACCGCAGGGCAGGATCATTCCTGGGCCCACCGCCCTTGACAACGACTGGGCCGGAATCCATGCGCCGTGTGTCGGTCCGAATGCCACCGAGGACCCTGTCCTGGCAGGGTGCCGGCAGGCCGTCCCCGAAGGCGAAGCCACCAAACGGATCGTTGTGCTGGGCGACTCCCATGCCCAGCAGTACCTGGCCGCATTGGCTCCCATCGCGGAAGCCCGCGGCTGGGAGCTGGTCACCCTGCTGATGCCCGCATGCCGTTTCGGGGCCGAATCCGAGACCAGGAATGCCGAATGCAACGCCTACAACCGGGCCAGCGCAGCGTACGTGCTCGAACACCGGCCGGACGCTGTCTTCACCGTGGCCACCCTGACCCATGAGGACGCCCCGTTCGAGACCGAAGTGCCGGGATACCTCGAAGGCATCCAGCCCATGGCGGATGCCGGCATCGAGATCGTGGGCATCCGGGACAACCCGCGCTTCACCATCAACATGCCCGAGTGCGTCCAGCGCCACACCCCGGACGCCCCGGCGTGCAATCCGCCGCTAAACGAATCGCTGGTGGAGCCGTCACCGCTGGAGAGTTACCGCGGGAAGGTGGACGGGCTGCACCTGATGGACGTGAGCGATTTCATCTGCGCCGACGGAATCTGCCCGGCCGTAGTGGGCAACGTCTACGTGTACAAGGACGACAACCACCTCAGCCGGACCTATGTGGAAAGCATGATCCCCATGTTTGAGGAGCGGATGCTGGCGGCAACGGGCTGGAACTGACAGGCGGCTGCCGTGCCGTTGCTCACAATGGACTCCCGGAATAGGGGGATCGGCGTGGAGGTTCTAATATTTACTCAAAGCTTTCTGCACGGTGACCGCGCATGAGGCACCCGAATGAACTAAGGCCCTGCACGGACCAGTCCCGTAATGACGGGCTGGTCATTAGCTGCAACCCCTACCCGTGAACCCATAACCAAGGTAAGAGGCGCACTCATGACCCAGCCCGAGCACAATCCTTTCGGCTTCATCGGCCTGACCTACGACGACGTCCTGCTCCTTCCGGGCCACACGGACGTCATCCCGTCCGAGGCGGACACGTCGTCGCGGATTTCAAAGCGGATCACCGTTCACACACCGCTGCTGTCCGCCGCCATGGACACGGTCACCGAATCCCGGATGGCGATTGCCATGGCACGCCAGGGCGGCCTGGGCGTCATCCACCGCAACCTGTCCATCCAGGACCAGGCTGACCAGGTGGACCGCGTGAAGCGCAGCGAATCCGGGATGATCACCAACCCGCTGACCATTGGCCCTGAAGCAACGCTGGCGCAACTGGATGAGATCTGCTCGCAGTACCGGGTCTCCGGCCTTCCCGTTGTGGACGAGGGCATGCGGCTCCTCGGTATCGTCACCAACCGCGATACCCGCTTTGTGCCCGAAGCCGACTTCCCGCTGCGGCTGGTCAGTGACGTAATGACCAAGATGCCGCTGATCACCGGGCATGTTGGCATCAGCCGTGAGGAAGCTTCCCACAAGCTGGCCACGAACAAGATCGAAAAGCTTCCGCTCGTTGACGAGCAGGGCCGGCTCAAGGGCCTCATCACCACCAAGGACTTCACCAAAGCGGAGCAGTACCCGCTGGCCACCAAGGACGATGAGGGCCGGCTCCGCGTAGGTGCCGCCATCGGCTTCTTCGGTGACGGCTGGGAACGCGCCATGGCCCTTGTGGACGCCGGCGTCGACGCACTGTTCGTTGACACGGCCAACGGCCACTCCCAGGGTGTGCTGGACATGATCCGCCGCCTGAAGTCCGATCCCGTAGCAGCGCACGTGGACATCATCGGCGGCCAGGCCGCTACCCGCGAAGGTGCCCAGGCGCTGATCGACGCCGGTGCCGACGGCATCAAGGTGGGTGTGGGCCCCGGCTCCATCTGCACCACCCGCGTGGTGGCCGGCGTGGGCGTCCCGCAGATCACCGCCATCTACGAGTCCGCCAAGGCAGCCATCCCGGCCGGCGTGCCGTTGATCGCCGACGGCGGCCTGCAGTACTCGGGCGACATCGGCAAGGCGCTGGTTGCCGGCGCCGACACCGTCATGCTGGGTTCCCTCCTGGCCGGTTGCGATGAGTCCCCGGGCGAGCTGATCTTCGTCAACGGCAAGCAGTTCAAGAGCTACCGCGGCATGGGCTCGCTGGGCGCCATGCAGTCCCGCGGCAAGAACACGTCCTACTCCAAGGACCGTTACTTCCAGGCAGACGTCTCCGGTGATGACAAGCTCATCCCCGAGGGCATCGAAGGCCGTGTCGCCTACCGCGGCCCGCTCGCTTCGGTGGCGTACCAGCTGGTGGGCGGCCTCCGCCAGACCATGTTCTACACCGGTGCGCCCACCATCCCGGAGCTCAAGGTCCGCGGCAAGTTCGTCCGCATCACGCCGGCCGGCCTCAAGGAATCGCACCCGCACGACATCCAGATGACCGTGGAGGCCCCGAACTACGGTTCGCGCTGACCGGTGGTTGAGCCTGTCGAAACCCGGATTTCGACAAGCTCAATCACCGCGCGGGATTAGGCTGAATTCATGTCCCAACCACGGCATCCCGGCGAACTGAACCCAAAAAGGGACCCTCAGCGGCGGTTGGCCCTGCGGCCTTACGCCCGGGCTGTGGCCCAGGTGCTGCGGGTCAGCTTCCGGGCGTCGCCGGCCGCCGTCGTAATGAAAGTGGTTGGTTCGCTCATTTCGGCGACGCTGCCGTTGGTGACCACGTACTTCGCAGCGCTGACCACCACGGCGCTGGCGGCCGCCTACTCCGGTGATTCCGCGGCAGGGCAACAGGCCATTGTGTATGTCATCATCACGGCTGCCCTGGGGCTCTTCTGGGGCGGCTTCAGCAGCGTGGACCGCTACATCCAGCAGCTCATGAGCTTCAAGGTGGGCGCCATCGTGGGTGACCAGATGTACGAGCGCTTCCTGGCCCTGGAGTTCTGGCGGTACGACGACAAAGAAACCGTGGACCTCTACGACCGGGCCAAACGGTTCTCCGATTCCTATGCCCGCGTGCTGGACCGGATCGCGGCCATCTTCACGCAACTGGTCTCCGTGATCCTGGCCGTGGGCGCGCTGCTGCTGGTCAGCTGGTGGATTGCGGTGATTGTCCTGGTGGCGATCGTGCCCAGCGTCTACCTGCAGTTCAAGCTCTCGCGCGAGCAGATCGCGCACTGGAACACGCAGGTGGACTCCCGCCGGCAGCGGCGGATGATCGAGACCAACCTGCTCCGGCCACAGCACATCGCCGAGATGCGGCTGTACGGGATCGTGGGCTACCTGATGGATTTCCGGTCCCGGCTGCGGGACGCGGACGAGCGGCGCCGCCTGGACTTCCAGAAGCGCTACATTCCCAAGCAGCTCGCCGCCGACGCCCTGCAGTACGGCGCCGAGGTCGTCTCCCTGATCTGGGTGGTGGGCCAGATCATCGCCCGAGCACAGCCCGTTGGCCAGTTCCTCTATGTCCAGCAGATCGTCAGCCGCGCCCTGTCCACCGCCAACAGCCTGGTGTCCTCCCTGAGTTCCATCGACGAGGATCTGGCGAACCTCAAGGACTACGAAGTGTTCATGGCGCTGCCGGTCCACTCCCACCACGCACCGCCGCTGCTGCAGGCACCCAAAACCGTGGAACTCCGGGACATCCGCTTCACCTACACCGGCAGCGACATCGAAGTGATCCGCGGGATCAGCATGACCATCCGGGAAGGCCAGCACATCGCCATCGTGGGGGAGAACGGGGCAGGAAAGTCCACCCTCATCAGGATCCTGGCCGGACTCTACGCCCCGGACTCCGGGCAGGTAATGCTCGACGGCGTCGACCTCGCCGCCGTCGACGTGAAGTCCTGGCACCGCCACCTGGCGGTGCTGAGCCAGGAATTCCTGAAGTACGAGTTCGCCACGGCCGCCGACAACATCCGCTTTGGCGACGTCGATTCGCCCCGAAACGATGACCGGATCCGCCGGGCGGCGTCCGACGCCGAGGCGTTGGAGTTCATCAACAAGCTGCCCAACGGCCTGGACAATCACGTCAGCAACTGGATGGAGGACCCGCGCGGGCGTAAAGGCAGCGGGCTCTCCGGGGGCCAGTGGCAGCGCCTTGCGATGGCCCGGAATTTCTACCGCAACGCCACCTTCATGGTGATGGACGAGCCGACGTCGGCCATTGACGCGCTGGCCGAGCACCGGATCTTCACCCGGCTTTTCGCCGACCGCAGCAGCACCATCATTGCCATCAGCCACCGGCTTGCCACCATTGAGAAGGCCGACATCGTCTACATGCTCGAGGACGGGCAGATTGTGGAAGAGGGTACGCATAAGGAGTTGGTGGCGCTGCGCGGCCGCTACTTCAGGATGTTCGAATCGCAGTTGACACCGCTGGAGGATAACCTAGAGCAGTGACTTATGAGATCGAGATCGGCCGTGGCAAGCGTGGGCGTCGTGCCTACTCCCTGGATGACATTGCGATTGTCCCCAACCGTCGTACCCGCGACCCCAAGGACGTTTCCGTTTCCTGGCAGATCGATGCCTACAAGTTCGACATGCCCGTGATTGCCGCCCCGATGGATTCGGCCATGTCCCCGGAGACGGCCATCGCCTTGGGCCGCCTCGGCGGACTCGGCGTGCTGGACCTTGAGGGCCTCTGGACCCGCTACGAGGACCCGCAACCCATCCTTGACGAGATCGGTGCCCTCCAGGACGAGATCAACAGCCCCGCGGTGACCGGCCGGATGCAGGAGCTGTACCGCGCTCCCATCCAGCCGGAACTGATCACGTCCCGCCTCGCGGAGATCCGCGCCGCCGGCGTGACGGTGGCAGGCTCCCTGACCCCGCAGCGCACGCAGGAACACTACAAGACCGTGGTGGCCGCCGGCGTCGACATCTTTGTGATCCGCGGAACCACCGTCTCAGCCGAACATGTTTCGAAAGACCACGAACCGCTGAACCTCAAGCAGTTCATCTACGAACTGGACGTCCCCGTGATTGTGGGCGGCGCGGCCGGCTACACGCCCGCCCTCCACCTGATGCGCACCGGCGCCGCCGGCGTCCTGGTGGGCTTCGGCGGCGGCGCCACCGCCACCACGCGGCGCGCCCTGGGCATCCACTCGCCCATGGCCTCCGCCATCTCCGACGTCGCGGCCGCCCGCCGCGACTACATGGATGAGTCCGGCGGACGGTACGTCCACGTAATTGCCGACGGCGGCATGGGCACCTCGGGTGACATCGTCAAGGCAATTGCCATGGGCGCCGACGCCGTGATGCTGGGCAGCGCCCTCGCCCGGGCCGAAGAGGCACCCGGCAAGGGCTGGCACTGGGGCCAGGAGGCCCACCACCTGGAACTGCCCCGCGGCGACCGCGCCAACGTCGGCACCGTCGGACCGCTCGAAGAGGTGCTCTTCGGGCCCGGCCACCACACCAACGGCACGTCCAACCTGATCGGCGCACTCCGCCGTTCAATGGCGACCACCGGCTATTCGGACCTGAAGGAATTCCAGCGCGTCGACGTCGTGGTTTCTCCGTACACGGGTCACTGACAGCCTCTACTGACAGCTTCTACTGACAGGCGGCCGACGCCGCTGACGTCATCCGGAGCGCCTCCCTCCCTGGACCTGCCCTGCCCAACTGTGCGGCAAGGAAGTAGTGTGGTTTTACCACCGGCAGCAGCGGCAAGGGAGGCGTTCCGTGAACACTGTTCCAAACGAAGGCGGGGTCCTGGGGCCCGCGGCCAGGGAAGCATCGATCGCAAGGCTCAGGGCCACCTCGGAACCCGGCAACGAACTGGACATCCTGATTGTCGGCGGCGGCATTGTGGGCGCCGGTGCGGCGCTGGATGCAGTGACCCGCGGCCTCACCGTGGGGATCGTGGAGGCCAGCGACTGGGCCGCCGGCACCTCGTCCCGGTCGTCCAAGCTGATCCACGGCGGCCTCCGCTACCTGGAGATGCTGGATTTCGGGCTGGTTAAGGAAGCCCTGCACGAGCGTGGCCTGATTCTTTCGGTCCTGGCCCCGCACCTGGCCCGGCCTGTGCCGTTCCTGTATCCGCTGACCAAACCGTTCCTGGAAAGGCCTTATGTGGGCGCCGGGATCGCCCTCTACGACGCCATGTCCATTACCGGCGGGCACAGCCGCGGCGTGCCGTTCCACAAACACCTCACCAGGCGGGGCACCCTCAGGGCCGCCCCGAGCCTGAAAAAAGACGCCTTTGTGGGCTCCATCCGCTATTACGACGGCCAGGTGGATGACGCCAAGTACGTGGCAAACCTCGTCCGGACGGCAGTGCACTACGGCGCCCACGCGGTGAACCAGATGGCGGTGGTGGATTTCCTGCGTGAAGGCGAACGCGTGGTGGGTGCCAAGGTGGTCAACCACGAAGACGGTTCGCAATTCAACATCAAAGCCAAGCAGGTCATCAACGCCACCGGGGTGTGGACCGATGAAACCCAGGCCATGGTCACCGACCGCGGGCAGCTGAAGGTCCGGGCGTCCAAGGGCATACACCTCGTAGTGCCCCGCGACCGGTTCCAGTCCACGGTGGGGCTGATCCTGCGCACCGAAAAGTCCGTGCTGTTCGTTATTCCGTGGGGCCGGCACTGGATCATCGGGACCACGGACACCGACTGGAACCTCGACAAGGCCCACCCGGCGGCCTCCAGCAAGGACATCGACTACATCCTCGAGCACGTCAACCGGGTCCTGAAGCGCCCGCTGACCAGGGAGGATGTTGAAGGCGTCTACGCAGGCCTGCGCCCGCTCCTGGCAGGGGAGAACGATTCCACGGCGAAACTGTCCCGAGAACACATCGTGGCCCACCCGGTACCCGGCCTGGTGGTGGTGGCCGGCGGCAAATGGACCACTTATCGGGTCATGGCCAAGGACGCGGTGGACGAGGCCACCCGCACCATGGATGAGCGGGTCCCCGCGAGCTGCACCGAAACCATCCCGCTGTTGGGCGCCAGCGGCTTCAAGGCGGCCTGGAACCGCAGGAGCCGGACCGCTGAAGAGTCGGGTGTGCACGTGGCCCGGGTGGAGCACCTGCTCAACCGTTACGGGTCCATGACCCCGGAGGTGCTGGACATCATCGCCCGGAATCCTGAATTGGCGGAGCCGTTGCCCGGGGCTGACGACTACCTGCAGGCCGAGGCCGTCTATGCCGCAACCCACGAGGGCGCCCGGCATGTGCACGACGTCCTGACCCGGCGGACGCGCATCTCCATCGAGGCCTGGGACCGTGGCGTGTCGGCGGTGCCGGTTGTCGCTAAACTTATGGGCGAAGTCCTTGGCTGGAGCGATGTCCAGCGCGAAAGCGAAATAAAGCACTACATAGCACGCGTTGAAGCTGAACGGCTGAGCCAGCAGCAGCCGGACGACGAATCCGCCGACGCTGCACGGCTGGGCGTGGAGGACATCGTCCCTTTGCGCTGAGGCGGCACCGCACACCAGCAATTCTCCTGACTGAAGGGACACGCCTTGGCGGAACCACTTGACCGGTACGATGCCGATCTCACCACCTCCGAAATGGTGATTCTGGAGTTGGAGGCAACGGACAAGTC
The DNA here is from genome assembly GCF_057840185.1 of Pseudarthrobacter sp. KH_020_B. Taxonomy (NCBI): domain Bacteria; kingdom Bacillati; phylum Actinomycetota; class Actinomycetes; order Micrococcales; family Micrococcaceae; genus Pseudarthrobacter; species Pseudarthrobacter sp. KH_020_B. The sequence goes on along the minus strand of NZ_CM174506.1, from coordinate 3,313,673 downwards.
GGACGCCGCGGCGCAACTCGCAGAACGCCTCTTCGCCGCAGGGAGGGTCACTGACCTGCCGCGGTTCCTGGAGCACGTCAATGCCCGCGAACACCAGCTCGCCACCGGCCTGCCCGGCGGGATCGGCCTCCCGCACGCCCGCAGCGAATTCGTCTCGCGGACCTCCATCGCCGTGGGAATCACCAAGTACGGCCACTCCCTGGACTTCGGTGCCGCCGATGGTCCGGCCACCGTCATTCTGCTGATCGCCACCCCGGCAAGCTCGTTTTCCGATCACCTGGAAGTGCTGGCCACCCTGGCCCGGTCCCTGTCCAAGGAGTCCTTCCGGGAGTCGCTGCGGCGGGCCTACGATGCCGAAGTCATCGCCGAACTCATCAACTCCAGCCTGGTGTTCTTCGACCATTGAGTGGGGCAGGCCGGGACGTACCTGGTCGTTTAGTTGTTCTACAGAGGAACGAAGTACGGTTAACACGTGTGGAAAACAGCCCTTAAACCCCGATGGATCGCAGGCCTGGTCTTCGCGATCGCCGTCTCCGGGGTGTTTGTCCTGCTCAGCCAGTGGCAGTTCGGGCGGTCAGTCCAGCCAGAAGTTCCGGTCAGTCCTGCCACAGAGGACGTCAAGATGCTGACAGAGACGCTTGAGCCCGGAGCCTTCTTCCCCGGTTCAGTGTCAGACCAGATGGTCTCCGCCGACGGCACCTATGACCCTGCAAAACAGGTCCTGGTGCCTGGGCGCCTGAAGAATGGCGAGAACGGTTACTGGGTGGTTTCCGCCTTCGCCGTGACCGGCGCACCCGCGCTCACCGGCGTCGCTGCTTCCCCCCAGACCTGGATTCCAGTAGCCCGCGGCTGGGTGGCGGATCCCGACGACGCCGACGCACCGCCGTCGGGCGTTGTGAACCTGACCGGACGGCTGCTGCCGTCAGAATCGCCGATGCCGTCCACCGCACCGGAAGCCGGGCGCGCCTCCGCCGTGTCGGTTGCCGAACTGATCAACTACTGGGAAATCAGCATGTACCCGGGATTCGTGGCCGCAGCCTCCGAACTGGCGGCCGGGTCCGACCTATCCGCGGCGGCCGTTGACGGAGCCCTGAAACCCCTGGAAATCGGGCCCCAGCCGCCCGCGCAGCAGGTCAACTGGCTCAATCTCTTCTACTCGCTCGAATGGGTGGTGTTCGCCGGCTTCGCCCTGTTTATCTGGTGGCGGCTGGTCAAGGACGATTACCGGCGGGACCTCGAAGAGGAACTCGACGACGATCCTCACCTGGATACACCGCCCACCCCAGCCACTTCTGAACAGCCCCAACAAAAGGTAAAGCCATGATCGAACCGAAACCGGCCGTCCAGCAGGATTCTGCGCAGGGCAAGAGCAAGAAACGCCGCTTCGGCGGAACCGAGCGGCAGATCCGTTCCGCCCTGAAGTTCTACAAGGTGCTGGCATACCTCACGGGCGCCATGCTGCTGCTGCTCTGCGCCGAACTCATTGCACGTTACGCCTTTGGCCAGTACCTGTTTGCCGGCGGCACCAACGCCGTCACAGGCCAGCCTTTCGGCTTCGGTTTCGCCGACGCCGAACCCAAGGGCGTGCTGGGCGGCGCGAACATCTCCGTCGCCGTGCTGATCGTCCACGGCTGGATGTACGTGGTGTACCTGATCTCCAACTTCCGCCTGTGGACGCTGATGCGGTGGCCGTTCATGAAGCTCATCCTTCTCGCCCTGGGCGGCGTGGTACCGTTCCTGTCCTTCCTGGTGGAGAAGAAGTACCACGCCGAGGTGGAAGCCGAACTGGCGTCGAACCCGCAGGCCGCGCAGCGCTACTGAACGCTGCAGCGGTGGGGGAGTCCCGCCGTCGGACGTTCACTGCGTCACACCCACGGTCCTGAACGTGCGGCGGGGCAACCGCGCAAAGTAGGCTAGTACAGTGACTACTCCCACTGCATCCCAGACTTCCCAGAAGCCGGTGCTGGTTGTTGACTACGGTGCCCAGTACGCGCAGCTGATTGCCCGCCGCGTCCGGGAAGCGAATGTGTATTCGGAAGTGGTTCCGCATACCTTCACCACCGAGCAGCTCCTGGCCAAGGACCCCGCCGCCATCATCCTTTCCGGTGGCCCCTCCAGCGTTTACGCCGACGGGGCACCCTCCGTCGGCGCCGACCTCTTTGAGGCCGGAATCCCGGTCTTCGGCATCTGCTACGGCTTCCAGGCCATGGCCAACGCCCTGGGCGGCAAGGTCGACAAGACCGGCCTGCGCGAGTACGGCTCCACCCAGACCACCATCCTCGGCGAGGGCCGCTCCGTCCTCGAAGGGATGCCGCAGGACCAGAACACCTGGATGAGCCACGGCGACTCCGTGCACGAGGCCCCCGAAGGCTTCGAAGTGCTGGCGACGACGGCCGGCGCCGAGGTGGCTGCCTTCGCCAACGAAGAGAAGGCCCTCTACGGCGTGCAGTGGCACCCCGAGGTCAAGCACTCGGCCTACGGCCAGCAGGTGCTGGAAAACTTCCTGTTCAAGGGCGCCAAGCTGGAGCCCAACTGGACCACGGGGAACATCCTCGAGGAGCAGGTGGACCGGATCCGCAAGCAGATCGGCGACGCCCGGGTTATCTGCGGGCTCTCCGGCGGCGTTGACTCCGCCGTTGCGGCGGCGCTCGTCCAGCGGGCCGTCGGCGACCAGCTGACCTGTGTGTTCGTTGACCACGGCCTGCTGCGCGAAGGCGAAGCCGAGCAGGTGGAACGCGACTTTGTGGCTGCCACCGGCGTCAAGCTGTATGTAGCCAACGAGCAGGAACGCTTCCTGTCGGCCCTGGCCGGCGTCAGCGATCCCGAAACCAAGCGCAAGATCATCGGCCGCGAGTTCATCCGCGCCTTCGAAGAGGCTGAGCTGGCCATCATCGCCGAGGCCGCGGCCCATGGCGAGAAGATCAAGTTCCTGGTCCAGGGCACGCTGTACCCGGACGTCGTCGAATCCGGCGGCGGCGAAGGTGCGGCGAACATCAAGAGCCACCACAATGTCGGTGGCCTTCCCGAGGACCTGCAGTTCGAACTGGTGGAACCGCTCCGGGCACTGTTCAAGGACGAGGTCCGCGCCGTGGGTGCCCAGCTGGGCCTGCCGCAGGAAATCGTCGGCCGCCAGCCGTTCCCCGGCCCCGGCCTGGGAATCCGCATCGTCGGCGACATCACCCAGGAGCGCCTGGACCTGCTCCGCAAGGCAGACGCCATTGCGCGAGCCGAGCTGACCGCAGCCGGGTTGGACAACGAGGTTTGGCAGATGCCCGTGGTCCTCCTGGCCGACGTCCGCAGTGTGGGTGTCATGGGTGACGGCCGCACGTACGGCCACCCGATCGTGCTCCGTCCCGTTTCGTCCGAGGACGCCATGACGGCGGACTGGTCCCGCCTGCCGTATGATCTCCTGGCCCGGATTTCGAACCGGATCACCAACGAGGTGGAAGGCGTTAACCGCGTGGTGCTGGACGTGACCAGCAAGCCGCCGGGAACCATCGAGTGGGAATAGCAGTGTGAGTGGCCGGTCTCCGTCAGCGGAGGCCGGCCATTGCTATCCTCTGTTGAAATCCACCGCAATTTGGCCTGATCCAGTGTTGCGGTCTCTCATCCCGGCTTCTTTGCGGCTACGCTCGAAAGTATGCCGGTATGGTCCAGGGCGTCACGTGCAAACGCAGAAAAGAAGGCAGTAGTGTCAGTTGGTCAAGGCCACCCGGAGGGTTCTGAGGAGCTTGGAAAATGGCTGTCCGGGCTTAAACCCGTCACCGGGGCAGACACCATGCTGCGTTTCACCAAGACCCCCGAAGGTTTCATTGACCTGACCAATGCGCACCCGTCCGGCCTGGCCCAGCTCATGGCCGGCCGCCGCACTCGGTTGTCCACGCTCATCCGCGACCACCAGCAGTACGTCGTCGCGGCCCGGGCGTCGCGGAACATCCGCTCGAAAATCTTCGAACTCGGAAATGACCGTGGCATTGATGCCGGTTACCTTTCCGCGGGCACCGTGGTGTGGACCTCCGCCGTTGGCGGCAAGCCCCAGCGGGTTTCCGCGCCGGTGATGCTCACGGCGATCTCGCTGACGGTCCGCCCCGGGGAGGACGACTACGAGCTGCAGCTCACCGAGCAGGCCAACATCAACCCGGCCCTGGTCCGGCACCTGAAGACCATCCACGGCATTGTTTTTGACGTTAACGCCGTGACGCGCCTCGCGTACAGCACCGCACGCTTCGATCCCCAGCCTGTCCTGGACAAGCTCGCAACTCTGATCCGGCCCATCCACGGCGCCGAAGCCCAGCACAACCTGCTGGTGTCCACTTTTGCGGACCTCTCGGGCAACCTGGACGATCCCTGGATCAATGAAGGCAACCCGCTGGTCGCCGCCCTGGCCAAAGCCGGCGGCGGTGAAGTGATTGACGTACCCGCGCCGGACCCCTCCCGCTTCCCGGATGTGGACGCCCGCCACCCGGACGACGAACTCCTCCTCCTCGACGCCGATCCTGACCAGCAGTACGTCATTGATGCCGCCCGCGCAGGGGACTCCCTGGTGGTCAGCAGCCCGCCGGGCACGGGACAGACCCAGACGGCCATCAACACCATCGGTGCCCTGGTGGACGCGGGGAAGTCAGTCCTGGTGGTGGGGGACCGCCGGGCCAGCCTGAACGAAGTATCGGCACAACTGGAATCGCTTGGGCTTGAATCCATCCTGTTCCAGCTCTCCGGCACCTCAACACCACAGCAGCTCAAGGCCCAGCTGGTGCGGGCCATCGTACGGAACGAAAAATCCCTCGAACCGCAGCTGGGGAACCTCCACAAAACCCTCACCGAGCACCGGCACGCGCTGATGGACCATGTGGCGTCCCTGCACAACGTGCGCCAGCGCTGGGGCTGCTCGCCGTACCAGGCCATGCAGTCACTGGCCGAGCTGACGTCCATCCACCCCGCCCCCGCCACCACTGTGCGGCTCAAGCGCAGTGTGCTGGACAGCATCCGCGACCGCAACGAGCTCGCCGGCAGGCTTCGCCGCGCCGCCGAGCTTGGCAGCTTCAGCCGCGCGTCCACCACCAGCCCGTGGCACGGCGCCCGGCTGCTCACCCGGAAGGAAACCGAGGAAGCCCAGGAGCTCGCCCGGTCAGTGGCTAAGAACCTGCCGGTCCTGCGCGACCGGATGAACAGCGTGGCGGAGCATGCCGAGATCCGGCTTGGCACGTCCTTCTCGGAGTGGGGGGAGCAGCTTGAACTGCTCATGGCTGTCCGCGAAAGCCTGGATAAGTTCACCCCGGACATCTTCGACAGGCCGGTCAACGACCTCATCTCCGCGACGGCGTCCTCCGCCTGGCGCCGGGAGCGGAACGTCGACATGGCGTCCATGCAGCGTTCGCGCCTGCGCCGCGTCGCGAAAGAATACGTCCGTCCGGGCGTCCACATCACCGATCTCCACAGCTCGCTGGTGCTCGTGCAGGACCAGCGGGCCCTCTGGTCCGGGTACGCCACCTCGCAGCGCCACCCGGCCGTCCCCTCGGGCCTTGCCGAAATGAACGTGATGTACCGGTCGCTGGACCGGGAGCTGACCCAGCTGGGGGAGGCCCTCCGGCACACCCAAGCCGGCGGCTCGCTGGCCGCGGCCCGCTATGAGGTACTCATGGAGCGGCTGGAGCGGCTCGTGGCCGACACGCACACGCTGAAAACGCTGCCCGAGCGCACGCTGCTCGTGGAAAACATGCGCGAGCACGGCCTGGGGGAGCTCCTCGCCGATCTTGCGGACCGGGAGGTTCCCGCGGAGTCCGTCGCAGCCGAGCTCGAGCTAGCCTGGTGGCAGTCCGCGCTGGAAGCGATGATCAGCGGCGACGATTACCTGGCTATGTCCGACGGGGACGCGCTCCGGCAGCTTGAAGCCGAGTACCGGCTCGCGGACAACGCCCATATTGCCAGCGGCGCGGCGCGCCTGCGCTGGGACCTGTCCGAACGGTGGCGGGCCGCGCTTGCGGAACACCCTCGCCAGGCCCAGCTGCTCAGGAGCCTGCTCAAGGACGGCCGCGTTACCCTCGCCGCGCTGACGGCACAGGCCCCCGAACTGGTCCCCATGCTGGTGCCCGTCTGGTCGGTCAGCCCGTACCTCATGACCGGGCTCCTGCCGGCCGAACAGCACTTCGACGCCGTAGTCATCCTGGACGCTGAGGCGACATCGGTGCAGGCCGTCCTGCCGGCCATCGCCCGGGCCAGGCAGGTCATAGCTTTCGGCGATGCCAAGATTGCCAGCCCCCGGACTTTCACCGTGGGTGTCGAGCGGCTGGCCGCCGGTGAAGCGGCCCACCAGCGCGTCGAAAGCGCGTACTCGGCGCTGTCTGCCATCCTGCCTGTCTGGCGGTTGAATTTTGTGTACCGCGCGGTTGACGAGGATCTGGTCCTGCAGCTGAGCAAGAACTCTTACGACGGCGCCCTCCGCAGGCTCCCCGAGGGACAGTCAGCCACGGGACTGGACAGGGCCCTCCTCGTTGAGTACCTGCCCGACGGCACGGGCCTGCCCAGTGCCGACCACGAAGGCGTCGAATCCGTGGTGGCCGAGGTTAACCGCGTGGTGCAGCTGGTCTTCGAGCACGCCCGGACGCGGCCGCGCACATCGCTGGCAGTGGTCACCGCCAGCCTGCGCCATGCTGCCAGGATCGGTGAGTCCATCCGTCTTCAGCTCCCGAACCACCCGGGGCTGGCCAGCTTCTTCAGCGCAGGATCCGAGTCGTTCCGGGTGGTTGACCTTGAGCGGGCACAGGGCCTGGTCCGTGACCACGTGATCTTCTCGCCCGGGTTCGGGCGCACCCCGCATGGCCGGGCGCTGCACAACTTCGGACCCCTGTCCGCTGAGGGCGGGCGGGAAAAATTCGCCTTGGCCATGACCCGTGCCCGGCGTTCGCTCCACGTCCTGACGTGTTTCCAGCCCGAAGACCTCGATCTCACGCGGTTGTCCTACGGCGCGGTGGACTTCTATGAGCTCCTCAACCGCGAGATTGCGGGAAAAACCGACCTCGGAACGCCCGCCTCGCGTGCGGCCGCCAGTGAGCAGGCGCTGGGAGCCGATCCGCTCGTGGCCGATCTTGGCGACAGGCTGCGTGCCCGCGGCGCCCGCGTCTGGCACCAGTACGACGGCGTGATTGACGTGGTGGCCGCTGCAGACCCGCTCAGCACCATGGGTCAGGACGACGCCGAAATACCGCGGCCGGTGGCCATCGAATCGGATGGCACCGAGCAGTACCGCACCATGAGTGTCCGTGAGCGGAGCCGGCTCCGTCCGCAGCTGCTGGAACGGATGGGCTGGCGGTACATGCCGCTGTGGACCATCGAAGTCTTCACGGACCCGTCCGCCTGCGCGGATCGGATCGCGGGTTACCTGGGCCTTGAAAATGTTCTGCCGCCCGGACGGGGCACGGCCTCGGGCGGATTCTTTGACGAGGACATGGACGCGCTGGCGCTGGGGAACGCAGAAAATGACAGGTACGACGACCAGGCCGGAAGCCTGGCCAGTGAGGAGGCGGTTGTTGTGACGCCACGGAACGCCGATCAGGCAGCTACGCACGGTAACGGCCAGGCGGATGGCGCAGCAAACGGCAAGGCCGCTGTACCGGACCGCCAGCTGCCAGGGACTGAAGGCATCCTGCCCAACAAGGCTGCCGAGGATGACCCGAAGCGCTGGGGCGATGGCCCCGATAACGATCACGACGCCTGGCTGAAGGAAAACAAACCGCCGCACTGGGGCTGACCTCCAGGCTGCCACGGCGTCACCCGGCCCCGCCCTCAGGTCCCACTAGGACGAAAAACAGCTTGCCCTGTGTGGAGGCCCCCGCCAGCCGGGCGGCCTGCTCCGGGGCTGCCGCCACGACGATCAGCCCGTCGGTCTCGGCGGTGCCTAACCACTGACCCGTCTTGCCGCCCTGTCCTGACGTCCAGAGGACGGGAACGGATGAAGCCAGTACTTCTGACGGGGATTGCTGGTCGTAGCCGTTCGCCCCGGTCAGCACCACGTTGACCAGTTGCCCGGGCGATACCAGCTGGATGGAGGAAGGGTCGGCCATCCTCAAGGGCACGGCTGCGGAGCCCGGAGGCGTTCCGGTCAGGAGGCCCGGTCCCAGCAGCAGGGAATCCGTCACCAGTTGGCCCCTCCGCAGAGGGGCTGCCAGTTGTTTTCCCGCGGCTTCACTGGTGTCGGACAGGGACCCGGCGGTCAGCATGCCCGGCGGGATCTTCGTTGCCGTGAGGTCTGTGGCTGATAAGGCCGTGCCTGCGGGGAGATCCCGCGCAGCCGCCAACACCGAGACCGTATCGGCGGGCGGGGGAGTGAGCTGATGGACAGTGATCCCGGCAGCAAGGCAGAGCAGGAGCGCTATCGCAAGGCGCCGGTTCCGGCCCAGCCAGGACAACAGCCTGTGGCCGCGCGCGCCCCGGGTGCGTGCTGATGGGAGCGGACGGCGGACCGGGCGTCCCGGCGGGGCGGAGCCGCGGCTGGAACGAAAGAGGGTTGCGGGCATGGGACCCACGCTACGTACCGGCAACCAAGTCCGACAGCAGCAAAGGTGCCTATGTGGACAACCGCGTTGCCGGCGTCGTACGTCTTTTTAGGCCGGAGGTCAGCTGGCGGCAGCGGCCGTGGCAGGCGCCGGTGCGGCGGCGGGGACGGAGGGGGCAGCCGAAACGGTGCTTCCCTTGGCGTCCCGGGAGTCGGTCCGGTAGAAACCGGAGCCCTTGAAGACCACACCCACGCTGTTGAACTTCTTGCGCAAGGCGCCCTGGCACTCCGGGCATGACGACAGGGTGCTGTCAGTGAACGACTGGAAAACGTCGAAGGCGTGGCCGCAATCCTTGCAGGCGTAGGCGTAAGTGGGCACTGCTGATCCTCCTCTGGGGCAAACGAGAGGTCCTGTGCCGTCATGAGCGGAAATCGTCCATTAGCAGTCGCAGGGCCTGAGTGCCAATTCTATCACCCCGGGAAAGTAGCCCTCCGTCAGTCCGGGTCAGGCAGTCGGATCAAGCCTGACGGCGTCAGGACAGCCGGAACCCTCCGGTCAAAGTCTTCGGCGGGAATGCTTCCCGCCGGGAGCAGTTCGGAATCGAAGACGACGGCCGCAAACGGGATCTCAAGGCCGTCCCCGGCCAGGGAGCCCAGCAGGACGTCGTAGTAGCCGCCGCCCTGGCCAATGCGGTTGCCGTCCCTGTCCACGGCCGTGGCCGGGATGAAGAGTGCAGCAACTGAGGCCATGATGCCGAGGTCAAGGCGTGGTCCGGCAGGTTCCAGCACCGGTGCATAGCGGCTGCGGACAAACTCGACGCAGGGGGTCCAGTACGTCCAACTCAGCCTGCGGCCGGGCTCGCAGACAGGGAGCAGGACGGTGTGGCCACGCCGGTGAAGCTCGCTGATCAGGGGAAGCGTGGGCGGCTCGGGTACTACCCCCAGGTAGGCGCAAAAGGTCGATGGCGTCCCGCCGGTCAGCTGCTCGGCCCACGCGGCGCCGTGGACCGCCAGGGCGGCGCCCGCCGCGTCGCGCTGGGTGACGTCCGTCGCGGCGCGGCGCGCACGATGGCGTGCGCGGATGTCCGCCTTGGCTTCACTGCTGACTTGAGACATGCCGCTCCTTCTTTGCCGTTCAGGGTGGCCGTTGCAGCGTCTGCGCCGCGCTGGCCCAGGCGACACCAAAAATTACTGAATGGTCAGCCCCTCCGTTAGATTAGTCCAGTGACTACCACTCAGCAGACAGTACGCAAGGCCGTTATTCCCGCTGCCGGCCTCGGCACCAGGTTCCTGCCCGCCACAAAAGCCATGCCCAAGGAAATGCTCCCGGTGGTGGACAAGCCGGCCATCCAGTACGTGGTTGAAGAAGCTGTCAACGTTGGCCTTAACGACATCCTGATGATCACGGGACGCAACAAGCGTGCCCTGGAGGACCACTTCGATAGGGTTCCTTCGCTGGAGGACACCCTGGAAGCCAAGGGCGATCTGGCCAAACTTGAGTCCATCCAGGCAGCCAGCAACCTCGGTGACATCCACTACGTCCGCCAGGGTGATCCCAACGGCCTGGGCCACGCCGTACTGCGTGCCAAGCAGCACGTCGGCAACGAACCGTTTGCCGTCCTCCTGGGCGATGACCTGATCGATGCCCGGGACGAACTCCTCAGCACCATGATCGAAGTCCAGTCCAAGACCGGCGGATCCGTGGTGGCCCTGATCGAGGTGGAACCCTCCCAGATCAGTGCCTACGGTTGCGCCGACGTGCAGGAGATCGACGGTGAAGGCTACGTCAGGATCAACAAGCTCGTCGAAAAGCCCAGCGTGGACGAGGCACCCTCAAACCTGGCCGTCATCGGCCGCTACGTCCTCCACCCCACGGTTTTTGACGTGCTCGAGCACACCGGCCCGGGCCGGGGCGGGGAAATCCAGCTGACCGACGCCCTGCAGGAGCTGGCGGCCGGCGAAGGTGACGGCTACGGAGTTTACGGAGTGGTCTTCCGCGGCCGCCGCTACGACACCGGTGACAAGCTGAGCTACCTCAAGGCCTGCGTCCAGCTCGCCATCGACAGCGACGACCTCGGTCCCGGCCTGAGGGAGTGGCTGCCGGGCTTCACAGCCGGCCTCGCTAAATAGCTGCCGTGCGCCCCGGACCCATCTGGCCCGTGACCCTCGAATGCGGCGACCTGATCCTGCGCCCCATCCGTTACCGGGACAAGAAGGAGTGGACCCAGGTCCGGGGGCGCAACAGCGAGTGGCTTGCGCCTTGGGAAGCATCCAACCCGGCACCCGGCGGTGCGCTGCCCGACTACCGGCAGATGGTGCGGTCCCTGAAAATACAGGCCGCCCAAGGGACGGCCCTGCCGTTCCTGATCACTGAGCGGACGCCCATGTTGGCTGCCCCGGTCATCGTTGGCCAGCTGACTGTGTCCTCGATTGTGTGGGGTTCGGCCATGATGGCCACGCTGGGGTACTGGGTTGACCAGGCGCGCGCCGGTCATGGCATCGCACCCACGGCAGTGGCCATGGCCACGGACCATTGTTTCCAGGCCCTCGGCCTGCACCGGATGGAGATCAACATCCGGCCCGAGAATGGCCCCAGCCTGCGCGTGGTTGAGAAGCTGGGATTCCGCGACGAAGGCTACCGTCCACGCTTTCTGCACATCAACGGGGAGTGGGCGGACCACCGGTCCTTCGCGCTGACCGCTGATGAGGTTCCGGAGGGGCTGCTCACGCCGTGGCTTGCCTCCCGGACCTGACGCTCCGCGCATGAACCTGGCTTGCGTACTTCCAAGGTCATAAATCCAATGAATTGCCACGTTGCCGGCGACACACCGTGGCTAATGCGGGGGCGGCTGCCCTAATGCTCATACGGTTTTGATTGTGGACTTCCCCCTAAGCAGCTCAGTGATCCTTGTGGTTGCCGTTGTGCTCTGGATCGTGTGGGTGGCGCCCTACGTTCTGCGGAACCGCCGGCACCAGGCCCAGGCCGCCGGCGACTTCCTGGCGGAAGTACCAGCCATTGAATCATCGGAACCGAGAGCCGGGATGGTACTGAACATCACCGCCCAGCAGGAGAAAGCCATGGAGATCAGGAAGAGCCCCGAAACCGCAACGGAAACGTCCGGACGTGCGACGACGGGCGGCGCCTTCCGGATCCGCTATGGCCGGACAGGGCTCGCCCTCGTGGGTGTTCTGGCGCTGCTGACCGCGTTTGTCTCAGGCGCTCTTCTGCCGTTCGGAATCGGAAGCGCGCTGCTGCCGGTCGCCGGCCTTGGCACCACCATTGCAGCCGTGTTCGTGCTGCGCTTCCTTGCTGTGCGTGACCGCAAAGCCAAAGTGAACGCCGCGTTCCGCTCCGCAATGAGTGCCCCGGTGCGGCGACAGGGATCTGCCGCTCCGGACACCGCAGCGCGTCCCGCAGCCCAGCCGGAAAGCCGGCTCTTTGACGCCGAGGCCCACCAGCCCAAACCCAAGCCGAAGCCCCTGACCGCTATGGAGCTCCGGGAAGCCGCGCTGGCCGTCGCCGTAGCCGCCGGAGATGCCAGTGCTGCCGCGTCGCTGAAGCCGGCCGACACCACTTGGGAACCGGTGGATGTACCCAAACCGGTGTACGTTGAGGCCGCAAAAGCCGAGCGTCCGGCTCCCCAGCCGCTTGATCTGCCGGAGGCGCCCAAAGCCGTCGGTAAGCCTTCCCTGAAACAGGGCGTCCCGGCAGCCACGCCTGCTGCGCCTGCCGCCAAGCCCCTCACCAAGGCGCAGAGCGCCCTGAGCAACCTCGACGACGTCCTGCAGCGCCGCCGCGCCTGACACCTCACCACGGCGGTCGCCGCCGCTCGAGCCGCGCAGCAGCCCGGGAGCGGAGTGTCAATTCGCAATGCGGGACGAAAATTTGTAGCCTAAGGTCACCGGTACTGCCGTTCCTCCCGGGGACGCGGACTGTTCCGGGGCTATAGCTCAGTTGGTAGAGCGCTTCGTTCGCATCGAAGAGGTCAGGAGTTCGAATCTCCTTAGCTCCACAGATTTCAGGGTTTTTGTGCTGCACGGAGATGCTCGAGTAAAAGACTTTGGTAACACTTTGGGGCTGATGTGACAACGGGATGATCGCGCGTCGCTTCACGGCAGCCGAGCGGAACGACGGCTTCTCCAGGATCGACTCCCGGCGTTGCCTGGTTGCCGTGCCTTAGAAGTTCTCTTTCGCGAGGGCCTTGGTCTTCTGCGGCGTCGGACGGCCCAGACGCTCATCGAGGGCTACCCGCAGTTTGGCGGCGGCCACCTGGACCCGGTGGTCCGCTGCGGCAGAGTTCTTAGCGGGAACGGGGCGGACAGCACGGGCCTTCTTCTGTTCCGGTGTGCTGCTCATTGTCTACCCTCCTCGCTGTCGTCGCTGGTGGTTCCATTGTCGCCGACGTTGTCAGCTGAGTCCATGATGCCTGGGTCGTCGGCGGGCTCCTCATCGTTGTCACTGTCGGAGGTCCCGTTGACAGCCTGCCACGCGATGTCGAGCAACTCGAGCTCCTCTTTCCTGGCAAGCTCACTGCGGGTCAGAACCGCCAGGGTCGCCAGCCCGAGCGCCTTCGTGTTCTTATCGGGGGAAAGTGCCTGATCCAAAGCCCACTGCGTCCGCCTCCACCATTCGGCTCTACTGTCGGCGTCAGTCTTCTGTTGCAGCAGCATCCTGTCGGATGTCGAACGCTGCCGCAGAGTAAACCAGGCGATGATCGCACCGAGCAGCACCGCCAGCGGGCCCAGTGCGGCCACGATCTGCCACCACTCGGCAGGGGCGGTGTGGACGAAAACATCGAGCGGCATCGGTGTCGGAGTCGGCGGCATAGGTCAAGCCTAGGGGGCCGTCGGGAAGAGGCTGGCCAACTCCGGGCTGTGTAGCCGGTGTTGGCCCCTGTCCCGGCCTACCAGCTTGTTTCGAATAGACTTGCAGGACCCCCCCACCGCTTCCAAGCGTTACGAACACTGGATTGGACACCATCAATGAGTTTGATCCGGCTGAACGACGTCAACGTGAGCTTTGAGAAAACCCAGGTTCTCCGCGAAGCCTTTTTCAAGCTTGAAGCAGGGGACCGGGTCGGCCTGATCGGCAAGAACGGCTCGGGCAAGTCCACCATCCTGAAACTGATCCAAGGCCAGGTGGCTCCCGATACAGGGACCGTCGCCGTCGAGCTCGGAACCAAGGCCGCCTACTTCTCCCAGTTCTCGGAGTTGAACGGCGAATCCACTATCGCAGAGGTCCTGGACGGGCTGTTCGCCCACGTGAAAGAGATCGAAGCCGAGCTCGCCGGCATCGATGCGGCCATCGCCGCCGACTCCTCGGACGCAGCGCGGCTGGATGAATTGATCCGCCGCCAGTCCGAACTCTTTGAGGCGATGGACCGGCTCGATGGCTGGGACTACCAGCGCAGCATCGACAAGGTACTCACCACCCTCGGCTTCAGCGACCACCACCGCACGTGCGCCATCGACGAGCTCTCCGGCGGCTGGCGGAACCGGGCCGCCCTGGCAAAGATCCTGCTGGAAGCACCGGACGTCCTCCTGCTTGATGAACCCACCAACTACCTTGATGTGGCCGGCGTCGAATGGCTGGAAGGCTGGTTCCGGACCTTCAAAGGCGCCGCGATCATCGTCTCGCACGACCGGAAGTTCCTGGACTCCGTGGTCACCCGGATCATCGAAGTGGAGAACTTCCACCTCCACGAATACCCGGGCAACTTCGCCGAATACGTGGTGGCCAAGCAGTTCAAGCTCAAGAGCCTGGAGAGCCAGTTCGTCCATGAGTCCGAGCTGCTGGCCTTCGAGGCCGAAGGCATCTCCGACCGGCGGGAAGCGGCCAAGGCGGCCGGTAAGGGGCTGGCAAACCAGCTGGCCAGGATCAAGAAGTCCCGGGCGCCCCGGCCCGTGGACCAGATCATCACGGAGATCTACGGCGGCCTGTACGTCAAGGATGTCCTGTGCCGGGTGGATTCCCTAAGTAAGGCCTACGGCGGCAGGACACTGTTCAGCGGCCTCAGTTTCGAGATCGGGCGCGGCAACCGGATCGCCGTCATCGGGTCCAACGGCAGCGGAAAGACCACGTTGCTCCGGGCCCTCACGGGCGAAGAGCCTGCCGATTCCGGCAGCGTGGCCTGGGCCAAGGGTGCCGGGATGGTCTCCTACAACCAGGTGCTGGAAGAACTGGACGACGACGACACGGTCACCCATGCGGTCAACGCGATGCCTGACAGCCTGGCCCTGACAGCGACGAAGAAGTCGGTGAACAGGTTCTTGTCGATGTTCCAGTTCTCCGAAGCTGACCTCAAGCAAAAGATCGGCAACCTTTCAGGCGGCCAGCGTGCCCGGGTGGCCATGGCCCAATGCCTGCTCTCGGGTGCTTCGGTCCTGCTGCTGGATGAGCCCACCAACCACCTGGACCTCTCCAGCACGCAGGTCATGGAGCGCGCCCTGCTGCATTTCCCGGGCGCGGTGGTGGTGGTCAGCCACGACCGCTTCTTCACGGACAAGATCGCCAACCGCCGGCTGGTGTTCGGCGCCGCGGACTCAGGCCACGGGAGTGTAGAACTCCACGTCGCCTGAAGCCCTACAGCCAGCCTTTCCGCTTGAAGATGGCGTACATCAGGCCTGCAGTGCCGGCCATCAGCGCGATGGCCATCGGGTAGCCAATGACCCAGTGGAGCTCGGGCATGTGGTCGAAGTTCATTCCGTAGACCCCTGCCACGATCGAGGGCGCAAAGAAGATCGCCGCCCACGAGGAGATTTTTTTAACCTGTTCGTTCTGTTGGGCGCTGGCCTCGTTCTGCCGGTTGGCGGTCAGGGTCCCGTCCAGTGTGAGGGCGTTCTGCAGCAGGTCACGGAACGAATCCGCACGGGAGATCACCCGCTCCACGTGGTCCTCCACATCCCGCAGGCTGTGCTGCAGTTCAGAATCCACGCCGTACTTTTCAAAGCCCCTTTTGAGCTGCTGCATCATGTCCGGCAGCGGATGGATGGCGCGCTGGAACTGGATGACTTCGCGGGCGAGTTCGTAGATGCGGCGGGAAACAGTGGTGTCTCCGCTGAAGAGCTGGTCCTCGATCTCGTCGATGTCGTTTTCCAAACCGGCCACCACCGGCGCATAGTCGTCCACCACCAGGTCCAGCAGGGCGTAGAGGACGGCTTCCGGGCCGTGCCGGAGCAGATCCGGGCGGCCCTCCAGGCGGCGCCTGACCCGGGCAACGCCGGCCATCTCGGCATGGCGGATGGTGACAACGAAGTTCCGGCCCGTGAAGATGTGCAGCTCGCCGAACTCCACGGTCTCGGTGGCGTCCAGATACCGCGCCGGGCGGAGCACGGTAAAGAGGTGCTCTTCATAGCGCTCCAACTTGGGCCGCTGGTGCGCCGAGATGGCGTCCTCCACCGCCAGGGCATGAAGCCCGAACTCGCTGGCGACGGCGGCCATTTCTGCTGCGGTGGGCCGGTACAGCCCGATCCAGGCCATGCCCCCGTGGTCGGCGAGGGTCTCGAATGTCTGTTCCAGGCTCACCGGTTCCGCAGTCCGGACACCGTCCACGTAGACGGCATTGTCGATGATGGTCACGTCAGGCCATGGCCCCGATGATCGCCCCGGCCACCGTCATGGCGAGCAGATCGTGGCCGGAATCGATCAGCGTGACGGCCCACGGCCGGCCAGCGAACCCGTTATGGATGACGTGCCCGCCGGCGCGGAACACCAGGGCGAGCACCAGGGCGAACCCGCCGCCCGCCGCTGCGTTGTCAAGGCCCAGTTTGCTGATCAGGACGGCCAGCAGGACGGCGGTCAGGGCGGCCGCCACCATCATGGGAACCCAGATCCCCGCGCCGCCGCCGATGTTCTTGAGGTCCTCTTCAGTCTTTCCGATGGCGGCCATCCACCGCTTTCCCAGCACGGCCGGCAGGTACCAGACAAAGCCGATAGCCATGCTCGAGATGAAGGCCAGTGCCACGGCCAGCCAGTTGATCTGTGAAACATGTGAAAGCCAATCCATGCTCGAATCCTAACTGTCTGCAGGGGACCCGCCGCCGCGCCCGGACAATTGCCTGGGCCGTGTTGGATTGCCGGGCACGGCCTGCGCGAGGCGGCTGATGAGGGGTTCGGTCCGGTACGGAATGTGGGTGTGGAGAGCCAGGACGGTTTCGGTCCGGATGACGCCCTTGATGCGGAGGATCTGGCGGAGGGCCGTCTGCAGGTTGTGCGTATCAGTGGCCACCACGCGGCACCAGACATCGCCCCGCCCGGAGATCTCATGGACCTCCAGGACCTGGGGGAGCAGCCGGAGGGCGCCCACAACTCCGTCCAGTTCCCGGTGCGTCACTTCGATCGTGACGAAGGCGACGACGTCGTACCCCACGGCCTCTAGGTCAATCTCGCGGCCGCCGTCGTGCAGCACCCCGGCGCGGAGCAGGCGCCGGACACGCGACTGTGCGGTGTTGCGCGCAATCCCCAGCGCCTCGGCCAACTCGCCGATCTGGATGCGGGGATCGCGGATGAGTTCCAGCAGGATCTTCAGATCAGTGGGATCAAGGCTAGGCAAACTATCACTTTCACTTATTGGAGCTACAAGGAATTGCGTATTTTGATCAATTTTTCCACGAACAAACGCCCAAACAGTCACCACTGAAGCATTCTTTAGGTATCAGTTTCCACTCGGGGCGGCTTCCCACAAGGACTTCCCGCCCCGGTCGACGCCAAGGCAGCGCCAATGACAGTCTTCAATGAACTCCGCATGCGTCCGGCCACCGCCGGGCGCCGGGGCTGGGATGCATCCACCACCGCACGGCTGGTGATGGCCGGTGCGGTCATCTTCACCTTGCTCGTCGGTGCGAACCTGGCCACGCCCCTGTACCCGCTGCTCCAGGCAAACCTTGGCCTCTCGGCGCTCGGGGTCACGGCGGCCTTTGCCAGCTATGTCCTTGCCCTGGTGGCAACGCTGATGCTGGCCGGCCATTGGTCGGACCACATCGGCCGGCGGGCGGCGCTTATCCTGGCTGTACTCGCCGGCCTGGCGGGCAGCTGGGTCTTCTCGCAGGCCGAAAACCTGGTGGCGCTCTCTGCCGGACGCGCCCTTCAGGGTGTGGCCGTTGCCCTGGCCACGGGTGCCAGTGCCGCCGCGCTGCGGGAACTGCTCCCGTCCCGCCCGGAGTGGGCCACCCGTTTCACCCTGCTGGCCACGGCGGGGGGCGTGGCGGCCGGTCCGGTCATCGGCGGCCTGCTCTCGCTGCTGCCCGGGCCCACCACCGCCCCCTACTACGTTCACTCGCTCGTCCTGGCGGGAATGCTGGTGCCGCTCTACCTGCTTCGGGCCCGGCCGGCCATCAAGCCTCCGGTCGGCCGGCGGCCCGTCCTGGTCCTGGCTCCCCGCCGGCCCGCGGTGGCCGCCGGGGCGAGGGGCGCTTTCTGGCTTGCGGCCGCCGTCGGGTTCCTCAGTTTCTCCGTCTTTGGATTTTGCCTGTCGCTGGCACCGGCCTATTTCGCCCCGATCATTCAGGCCGATTCACGGCCGTTGATCGGCGCCCTGGCCGGGATGACGCTCGCCGCCTCAGCGCTGAGCCAGGTGCTGTCCGTGCGGGGCCGCTTTGTGGTGCCCGCGGGGCTGGCGGTCCTGGGCGCCTCGGTGCTGCTCCTCGCCGCGGCGGCCGCCTGGAGCAGTCCGCTGCTTCTGGCCGCAGCCAGCGTCTCCGCGGGGCTGGGCCAGGGCGTCGCGTTCCGCACGGTCTTCAATGATGTGGCCGCCAAGGTGGAAGCGTCACAGCACGCCCAGGTCATCAGCACCGTTTATGTCATCACGTACCTGGGCAGCGCCGTGCCCGTCATTGGGCTGGGCTGGGCCACAGCGGCGTTCGGGCTGCCGACGGCGGTCGCGGGCTTTGTGGCGCTGTGCAGCGCCGCGGCTATGGCGCTGTCCGCCGGCACGCTGCGGACAGCGCTGCAGCGGACAGCCTAGTCCGGCAGCGGGCCGTGGTTCCCCTGGATGTGCTCAAAGACGAGGGTGGTCTCGGTGTGGCCCACCACGGGGTCGGTGGCGAGATTGTCCAGGACCCAGTCCCGCAGGTCCTCGGTGCTGGCGACGGCGATGTGCAGCAGGTAGTCCACGGAGCCTGACGTGTGGAACGTGGAGAGGACCGCGGGCAGGTGCGGAACGCGGGCTGTAAAGCGGTCGATCTGGTCCCTGTCGTGGGCCCGCAACCGGACGGCCACGAGTGCCTGGACGGACCTGCCGATGGCCGAGAGGCTGAGCTTCGCCTCAAATCCCTGGACGATGCCGCGTTCGGATAATGCGCGGGTCCGCATGAGCGCGGTGGACGGGGCAATGCCCACGAGTTCAGCCAACTGCTTGTTGGAGATCCGTGCATCGTCCACCAAAGCGGCAAGAAGCCGTTCATCAATGGCATCCAGCGGCTCAAAGTGGCTGGCCGGCCGGATGTTTTTTGGGTTGCTGCTCATGGAATCTCCTTGAATGTCCGTCAGTTCATCCTAGACGCCGGATTCCTGCTGATCACCCCGGAACGCATCCTTGGCTCCGAACAATCGCCTGACAGACCCGTCATTTGACGGCGGATAGTTCTACGGCCCCGCGGCTTCGGCCTGCCCTGGTGTGCCGGGCCGTGCGGTTTCGCCGATCCCCCGGGGATGTACGACGGCGACTGTCACCGCCGTGATGCAGGCCAGGACCATGATTGCCACGGCAAGAGCCGTCCAGCCCAGGGACTGGAACACCAGTCCGCCGGCCCAGCCGATAACGCTTGAGCCCAGGTAATAGGCCAGGTTGTAGAGCGACGACGCCTGGGCGCGGCCGGTGGTGGCGATGCTTCCGGTCCAGCCCGCACCGATGCTGTGGGCCGCGAAGAAGCCGCCGGTGAAGATCACCAGGCCGGCGAGGATCAGGGCCAGCACCTGTGTCAGCGTCAGCGCCAGTCCGGCCACCATCAGGACGATGCCCGCGAGCAGCACATTCCGCCGGCCGAACCTGGCCGTCAACCCGCCGGCCCAGCGCGAGGAGAACGTTCCGGAAAGATAGGCCAGGAAGATCAGGCTAATGAGGGTGGCAGGCAGCGTGAAAGGCACAGCGGACAGCCGGAAGCCGAGGTAGTTGTAGACGGCCACAAACCCGCCCATCATCAGGAAGGCCTGGATGTAGAGCGCCAGCAGCCGGGGATTGCGCACATGCCCGCCGAGCGTCGCCACGGCACCGCGCAGCCCGGTAGCCTTGGCAGCGGTGAACCCCTTGGCCTTCGGGACCAGGACCAGGAAGAGCACGGCGGCCACTGTTGCCAGCAGGGACACAGCCAGGGCGGCGGTGCGCCAGCCCCACAACTCACCTGCCGGGCCTGCCACCAGCCGGCCGGCCAGCCCGCCCAGCGTTGTGCCGGCCACGTAGCTGCCTGCGGCCATGGCCGCGTGGGCCCTGTTCACTTCCTCGTTCAGGTAGGCGATGGCGATGGCCGGGATCCCGCCCAGTGCCATGCCCTCGAGCAGCCGCAGGGCAAGCAGTGCGCCGAAAGTGGGGGCGAGCGGCACCAGCAGGCCCAGGATGGTAGCGGCGGAGATGCCCCATGCCATGGCCTTGACCCGGCCGATCCTGTCCGCCAGGAAGGACCAGGGAATGACCGTGATGGCCAGGCCAACAGTGGCCAGCGAAATGGTCAGCGCGGCCTCTGCCGCGGTCACCTTCAGGTCTGCTGCCAGGAGCGGCAAGACCGCCTGGGTGGAGTAGAGCTGGGCGAACGTTGCCACGCCCGCGAAGGCCAGGCCGGCCAGGATTTTGTTGTAGGCAGCGGATCCTTTGGGATGTCCCGGCCAGCTACCCTGCGGGGGACTGAAGGTTCCTGGCGCTGCGGCATTCTGGGGCATAGCTCAAGGGTAGGCTTCGGGAATGTATGCTTCCAATGCATCTTTTGACTACGATTGATATCAGAAATGCAACGTTTGAAGGGGTGCGGCCATGCACGGGGACCACAAACAGCTGGTGAAGCTCCTGCCGCTGCTCCCCATCCTCGCTGAACTGGGCAGGACCCAGCACGTCACGGAAACGGCCGAGCTCCTTGGAGTACCCCAGTCCACGGTGAGCCGGGCACTGTCCCGGGCCAGCGCCGTCGTCGGGACCGAACTGCTGATCCGTGACGGACGTGGCATCCGCCTCACAGCGGCCGCCCGCACGCTGTTGCCGTACATCGAATCGGCCCTGACGGAATTCCAGGCCGGACTGGACCTGGTCCGGCACGAGTCGGACGTGGTGCGGGGGAAAGTGTCCCTGTCCTTTCAGCACACGTTCGGCGAGGCCACCCTGCCCCTGCTCATCAGTGCCTTCCGCAGCCGCCACCCGGAGGCCGGCTTCATCCTCCGCCAGGGGGCGCGGGACACTTGCCTCGCGGGGCTCGCCTCGGGCCAGGCGGACCTGGCCCTGACCGCCCCCGTTCCGGCGGCAAGCAGCACCATCTCCTCGGCGTCGCTCTACCGCGAGCCGCTCCGCCTGGTGGTTCACCACGGCCACCCGCTGGCCGGACGGGACAGCGTCAGGATGCAGGACATCCGCCGCGACCCCTTTGTGGCGCTGGAGCCGGGCTACGGCATGCGGTCACTGACGGATGCGCTGTTCCGCGAGGCCGGCTTCCGGCCGCGGATCGCCTTCGAAAGCCAGGACACGCACACCGCGCGCGGGTTGGTCGCCGCGGGACTTGGTATCAGCATCCTGCCGCCGGGGGGAAGTGCGCCGGGGCGCCACGTCAGCCCGGAAACGGGCAACCTGGGCTGGGTTGAACTTGCCTTGGAATCAGGCCTGGCGTACCGCGAAATCGGGCTGGGCTGGCGCAGGCGGAAACCCGGCCCCGACGCCGAGCCGGATACTGTCCGCTTCTTCCGGGAGATGGTCCTGCAGGAAGGTCCCCGGTTGCTGGCGGGGCTGGTGGCCGCCCGTTCCAGGAGGGGATAGGGCACGGGGTGTTGAGACACGACGGCGGCCCGCGGCCCGGCAGCGATTCGCCGGCGGTGTTTCAGTAGGCTGGGGGACGTGACTGACACCGAACACCACCAGACCGCAATTTCCGGAAACCACCCGTTGGGCGGCACCCCGGCCGCGCCGGGTCCCCTCGCGGGGGTCATCATCGGCCTGGATATCGGCGGTACAAAGACCCGCGGCGTCAGGTTTGAGGACGGAGTTGCCGTGGCCGACGAGTCCGCAGGCAGCTCCAACGTCCAGAACGTCAGCCGCGAACAGGCGGCACTGAACCTCGCGGATCTCTTCGCCCGGATCGGCGGTGGCCAGGTGGCCCGGGTGTATGCCGGGGCCGGGGGCATAGATACCGACGACGACGCCGCGGCCCTTGCTGCGCTGATCGAACCCCATGTGCCGGGAGCCAAAGTCACGGTGGTCCACGATTCACGCCTGCTGCTCGCCGCGGGCGGTGCCAGTACCGGTGTTGCCGTGATCGCAGGAACCGGCTCCGCAGCCTGGGGAAGGAACGCCGCCGGCGACGAGGCCCGCGCCGGCGGCTGGGGCTACCTGCTGGGGGATGAAGGCAGCGGCTACTGGCTGGGCCGTGAGGCGGTCCGGTACAGCCTGCGCCGGATGAACCAGGGACTCCCGGCGGACCAGCTGACCGAGGCGCTGCTTGCCGCCTGCGGAGTGGGCCACCCCAACATGCTTATTGCGCTTTTCCATTCCCCGGATACCGGCCGCCGGTTCTGGGCCCAGCAGGCGCGCCTGGTGGTGGACGCGGCAGCGGCTGGCCACGTGGCTAGCCAGGAGCTCCTGGACCAGGCCGGTCAGGATCTTGCGGGGCTGGCCGCGCAGGCACTGCGGAAGCTTGGAATCGACGGCCCGGTCATTCTCGGCAGTGGACTGGGCATGAATGTGGTCCCGCTGCAGGACTCTTTCCGGAGCCATCTGGCGGCCGACGGCGTCACCGATGTCCGTGTCCTGGACCAGGACCCTGTGTTTGGCGTCCCGAAGCTGGTAGCGGAAGCGTCAGGGACCGACTGACCGCTTCCGCGGTGTCAGCCTGACGGCCGGCATGATGGGAGCGGGGATGCGGCCGGCTTCGGCGCCAGCATCCGGGCCGTGCCCCTCAACCAGCCCGTAGCGGGCCCCGCGGGCGGCAGCGTCAGGCAGGGCGGCCTGGGCTTCCCAGTCCTCACGGGCCTGCTCCACTTCGTCGTGCGTGCGGCCCACGAAGTTCCACCACATCAGCAGTTCCTCCTGGAAAGGCTCCCCGCCGATCAGGAGGAACCGCGTTCCGGGCAGGGCCTGGAATTCCAGCGATGGGCGTCCCGTGCCCAGGTAGCCCAGCGGCCCGGGCGGGACCTCCTGCCCGTCCAGCGTCAGCCCGCCGTCGAGCACCAGGACGGCATGCTCAAAGTGGGCGTTCAGCGGCAGGACGGCCAGGCCCTCGCAGGAGATGTCTGCGCCGACGATGGGGGAGTACATCGTGGCCGGCGATACCGCCCCCGCGAATTCGCCCACCATCACCGTCGCAGTGAAACCCGGCCCCGTCACGGAGGGCAGTTCGCGGTGCTGCTCGAACGCGGGTTCGCGGTGGCGTTCCGCGTCCGGCAACGCTACCCAGAGCTGCAGGCCGCGCTGCACCGGCAGCGGCGCGCCGGCGTCGGGATCCGGCAGGACGGCGAACTCGGAGTGGGACACCCCGGGCCCGGCGGTCATGATGTTCAGCTCACCCGGCCTGACCACAACATCGCTGCCCACGCTGTCCCTGTGCCGGACGTTCCCCGCAAGCGGCCACGTGACCGTCTGCAGCCCGGTGTGTGGATGGGGGAGAACTGACATGGCGGTGCGGTCCGGGCCGAAACTGTCCAGGAAGCACCAGGCGCCGATGGTGGGCAGGCCGCGCTGCGGGAGGGTGCGCCGGACGTTCATGGCGCGCACACCGCCCAGCGGAACCTCCCGTTCCGGCCAGAGCTGCAGGCAGGGGCCGGACGTCCCCTCAGGGCCTGCGGGCGGACAAAGTTCCTGTTGCGGAGCCACTTCCAAGTTGGTCACAGTCCAACTCTAGGCGTGGGCGGAGGCAGGCGTAAGCGCAGCACGCGCACGTTGTGATCGAAAGACCCATCCTCGTGCGGCCCAGCGAATGGTTACAGTAGGGATTCTCTTGCCCGGATTGCCTCCGGATCCGGTTACGCTGGCAACGGATTGCGTTACCGTAAATATCAGTGAGCTTATGACCGAACACTGTCCGATGCCGTCCAACAGAACAGGTAAGTCCGCAGAATGGACCAAGCCATGATTGAGTTCCAGAGCGTCACCAAGCAGTATCAGGGCGGGCAGCCCGCTGTGGACCAGCTCACCATGTCCATCGACAGGGGCTCCATCACCGTTTTTGTAGGGCCGTCCGGCTGCGGCAAGACCACCTCGCTGCGGATGATCAACCGCATGGTGGAACCGACGTCCGGCGTGATCACCGTGGACGGGCGGGACGTGACCTCGGTTCCTGCCGCGGAGCTGAGAAGGTCCATGGGCTACGTCATGCAGTCCTCCGGACTCATGCCGCACCGTTCCGTGCTGGACAACATCGCCACCGTGCCCCGGCTCAACGGCGTTTCCAAGGCAGAGGCCCGCAAGCGCGCCACGGAACTGCTCGACGTCGTCGGGCTGGCGTCCGCTCTCGGGAAGCGGTACCCGTCCCAGCTCTCCGGCGGCCAGCAACAGCGCGTCGGTGTGGCCCGGGCGCTCGCCGCCGATCCGCCCGTCCTGCTAATGGATGAACCGTTCAGTGCCGTTGACCCCGTGGTGCGTGAGGAACTGCAGCAGGAACTCCTGAGGCTGCAGAAAGACCTCGCAAAGACCATCGTTTTCGTCACGCACGATATCGACGAGGCAACAATTCTCGGCGACAAGGTGGCCGTCTTCGCCGTCGGCGGCCGGCTGGCCCAGTACGCCACTCCTGAGGAAATCCTCCGGGCACCGGCCAATGATTTTGTGGCGTCCTTCGTGGGTCGGGACCGTGGCTTCCGCCACCTCGGGTTCACCACGTCCGACGCCGTGACCATCCACCAGGTGCCCACGCTCGTGATGAGTGCCGGCCGGTTCGCCGGCGATCCCGCTGCGGTGACCGACTGGCAGCTCGTCGTGGATCCGGACCGGCGCCCGCTGGGCTGGGCGAGGCCCGGGACGGACTCAGAGCTCATCCCCGGCGGGTCACTCTTCCGCCCCGGCGAGTCCCTGCGGCGGGCCCTGGACTCGGCACTTTCGTCCCCGTCCGGCCAAGGTGTGGCGGTGGACGGTGACGGCAAGGTCCTGGGGACCGTCAGGGCACAGGAAGTCCTCGGCGTTATTGAGGACGCCCGCCAGGAACGGCAGGCTGCACTCTGATGGAGTGGTTCCTGGCAAACAGCGGCATGGTCATGGGACTGGCTGGCCAGCATCTGGTCCTTGCCCTCGTTCCGATGGTCCTGGGACTGGTTATTTCCATTCCGCTGGCGCAGTTGGCGCGGACCCACCCGGCGCTCAGGTCGTTTGTGGTGACCGCCAGTTCTTTGCTGTACACCGTCCCGTCGCTGGCGCTTTTTATCATCCTGCCCTCGATTCTCGGAACCCGGATCCTGGACCCGCTCAATGTCATTGTTGCCCTGACCATCTACGCGGTGGCGCTGCTGGTCCGGGCCGCCCTGGATGCCTTTGACTCAGTGGAGGAGGATCTCCGGCAGGCTGCGATCGCCATGGGGTACAAGCCATGGCTCCGCTTTGTCCAGATCGACCTGCCGCTGTCCCTTCCGGTGATGTTTGCCGGGCTGCGGGTGGTCTCCGTCAGCAACATCTCCCTGGTGAGCGTCGCAGCACTCCTGGGCGTGGGGAATCTGGGCATGCTGTTCACCGACGGACTGCAACGGAACTTCGTCACGGAAGTGGTAGTGGGGATCATTGCCATCCTGGTGCTCGCACTGCTGATGGATGCCGTGCTGGTGTTCCTTGAACGGATGCTGACGCCGTGGACCCGCGCCGCCAAAGCGTCCGGCCCCTCGGCGGCTTCCGCCGCAGGCTATCTGGCCGATGCCAACATCCACACGGGGGCCGCGCCATGAGCAACATTTTTGTGGACACCCTGGCCTGGATTGCCGATCCCCTGCACTGGACCGGCAGTTCCGGCATCCCCGTCCGGCTCCTGGAGCACCTCCAATACAGCGGGCTGGTCCTGGTGATTGCGGCAGCCATCGCGGTGCCCGCAGGGCTCTACATCGGGCACACGGGCCGCGGGCGCGTGGTGGCCGTAGCTGTGGCGGGGGCGCTGCGGGCCCTGCCTACGCTGGGCCTGCTGGTCCTCTTCGCCCTCCTGGCGGGGAGCAGCCTGATGCCCCCGGTGTGGGCACTGGTCATCCTGACGGTGCCGCCGCTGCTCGCGGGAACATACGCCGGTATTTCAAGTGTGGACAGGACCGTGGTGGATGCTGCCCGGGCCATGGGCATGACGGAGCTTCAGATCCTGTTCCGGGTTGAGCTGCCCAACGGGCTGCAGGTTATGTTCGGCGGCGTCCGAACTGCCGTCCTGCAGGTCATTGCCACGGTTTCCGTGGTTGCGTACCTGCCGTTGGGTGGGCTGGGCCGCTACCTTTTTGATGGCCTGGTCCTGCAGGACTTCCCGCGGATGCTTGCCGGTTCGCTGCTCATCGCAGGGCTGGCCATCGTTGTTGACCTCATCCTGGCCGCGGTGCAAAGAGTCCTTCTTTCGCCCGGCCTCAAAACCGATCTGCACGGTGGCCAGCAGGCCACCGCTGATCTCCCAGCTGCCGCGCCTGCGCCAGCTGCTCTTCAAGGAGGTACCCCATGAAAGACAACACCAGGACAATCCTTACCCGACGGGGACTGGCTGGCATGGCTGCCGGCGTCGGCCTGGCCGTCGCGCTGACGGCCTGCGGCGGCAGCGATCCGCTGGCTACCCCCACCACCAGCCCGGGAACCGGTGGCGCGGGCGGGTCGCTGATCGTCGGCTCGGCTGACTTCCCGGAGAGCCAGATCGTGGCTGAGATCTATGCCGGCGCACTGACTGCTGCAGGGGTCACGGCAACCACCAAGCCCAACATCGGCGCCCGCGAAATCTACTTCAAAGCGGTCCAGGACGGCTCTGTCGACCTTGTCCCGGACTACTCCGGCAACCTGCTCTCGCATGTGGATCCTGAAGCTGCGGAGGTCTCGGCCGACGACATCTACAAAGCCCTGCCGGGGAAGCTCCCCGAAGGACTGGCAGTCCTGGAGGCATCCAAGGCCGAGTCCAAGGACGCCATGGTGGTCACCAAGGCCACCGCCGAGAAGTACCAGCTGAAGTCCATTGAGGACCTCGCCAAGGTCTGCAAGGACCTGACCATGGCGGCGCCGGCAACGTTCGAAACCCGAGCCTATGGCTTCCCGGGACTCAAAAAGAACTACGGCTGCGAACTCAAGGCACTGAAGCCCTTCAGCGACGGCGGCGGCAACCTGACCCTGCAGGCACTGCTGACCGACGACGTCCAGGTGGCTGACATCTACACCACCACACCGTCCATCGCGGACAACGACCTGGTGGTGCTGGAGGATCCCAAGAACAACTTCAAGGCCCAGCAGGTCCTGCCGCTCTACAACAAGGCAAAAATGACCGACAAGGCCAAGGACGCACTGAATGCCGTATCGAAGATCCTGACCACTGAGGACCTGGTCAACCTCAACCGCGCAGTCAGCGGCAGCCAGAAGCAAAATGCCAAAGACGCAGCGGCTACCTGGCTCAAGGACAAGGGCATCGTCAAGTAACGCCTGTCTCCACAACGGAAATCACGACGGCGGCTGCCGGACCCGCACGGGCCGGCAGCCGCCGTCGTCCGTGTGTGCGAGGTCTCAACGGAAGTACATCCGCCATATGGCATATTTGATGGATGGCAGAATTCAAGCAGTCCACCAAGCTTCACAACGTCCTTTACGACATCCGTGGACCGATTCTTCAGGCCGCCCAGCAGATGGAGGCGGAGGGTCACCGGATCCTCAAACTGAACATCGGAAACCCGGCGCCGTTTGGATTTGAAGCCCCGGACGCGATCCTCGTGGACATGATCCGCCACCTGCCCCATGCCCAGGGTTACAGCGACTCCCGGGGCATCTTCTCCGCCCGGACCGCCGTCTCCCAGTACTACCAGACCCGCGGAATCCAGAACATCCATGTGGATGACATCTACCTGGGCAACGGCGTCAGCGAACTGATCACCATGTCCCTCATGGCGCTGCTTGACGACGGCGACGAGGTGCTGATTCCCACACCGGACTACCCGCTGTGGACCGCTTCCGTTGCCCTGGCGAGCGGGAAGCCCGTGCACTACCTCTGCGATGAGGAATCAGGCTGGCAGCCGGACCTTGAGGATCTTGAAGCCAAGATCACGCCCCGCACCAAGGGCATTGTGGTGATCAACCCCAACAACCCCACGGGCGCTGTCTATCCGGAAGAGACGCTGAAGAAGATCGTGGCCCTGGCTGAAAAGCACGGACTGATCCTTTTCGCCGATGAAATCTACGAAAAGATCCTGTACGAAGACGCCGTGCACATCAACATGGCCGCGCTGACGGGCGACGACGTCCTTTGCCTCACGTTCAGTGGGCTGTCCAAGGCCTACCGCGTCTGCGGCTACCGTGCCGGCTGGATGGCCATCTCCGGCCCGAAGAAGGATGCCTCGGACTACCTGGAGGGCATCAGCCTCCTGGCCAACATGCGCCTCTGTGCC
Organism: Pseudarthrobacter sp. KH_020_B; assembly: GCF_057840185.1. Taxonomy (NCBI): domain Bacteria; kingdom Bacillati; phylum Actinomycetota; class Actinomycetes; order Micrococcales; family Micrococcaceae; genus Pseudarthrobacter; species Pseudarthrobacter sp. KH_020_B. The sequence goes on along the minus strand of NZ_CM174506.1, from coordinate 3,285,477 downwards.
AATGTACCCGCCCAGCATGCCATCCAGACCGCCCTCGGCGGCTACCAGAGCATCAACGACCTCATCCTGCCCGGCGGCAGGCTGCTGGAACAGCGGAACAAGGCCTACGACATGCTCAACGCCATCCCCGGTGTAAGCACACAGCAGGCCCGTGGCGCGCTGTACCTGTTCCCGCGCCTGGATCCGGAAGTCTTCCACATCCGTGACGACGAGAAATTTGTCCTGGACCTGCTGAAGGAGCAGAAGATCCTGGTGTCACACGGCCGGGCGTTCAACTGGGTCCGGCCCGACCACTTCCGCATGGTCACGCTGCCGAACGTCAAGGACATTGAAGAAGCGATCGGACGAATGGGGGACTTCCTTAGCCGGTACCAAGGGAACTAGCCTGTGGTGACGCGCCTTTTGGGGCGGTAACTGCGGACAAAGGAACGCCATGGCCGGTTTGGTTGAGTTCGAGCAGCACCCGTCTCAAGCGCTGAAAGTGGGGGAGGGCTTTGCCCTTGCGGATGTGGATCCGGATTCCACCCCCGGCTACCCCGGAAAGAAGGCCGACGGCGAGGCACTTTTGGCGGACCTGGACGGGAAGCTGACTGGCCTGCAGGAGCAGTTGTTTGCCGAATCCCGGTTTGGCGGGTCCAAGCGGATTCTCCTGATCCTGCAGGCGATGGATACGGCCGGCAAAGGCGGGATCGTCAAGCACGTTATGGGCGCCATGGATCCCCAAGGTGTCCAACTCAAGGCGTTCAAGGCCCCCACGGAGGAGGAAAAGTCCTACGACTTCCTCTGGCGCATCGAGAAGGAAGTCCCGGCCGCCGGCATGGTGGGCGTTTTTGACCGCTCCCACTACGAGGACGTCCTCATCCACCGGGTCCACGGGTGGGCATCTCCTGAGGAACTGAAACGCCGGTACGTGGCCATCAACGAATTCGAGGCCAGGCTCGCGGACTCCGGGACCAAGATCGTCAAGGTGATGCTCAACATCAGCAAGGATGAGCAGAAAGCCCGGCTTCTGGCGCGCCTGGATGACCCGGTTAAGTGCTGGAAGTACAGCCGCGGCGATCTTACCGAACGGGCCTTTTGGGACGACTACATGGCGGCGTACCAGGCATCCTTCGAGAACACCAACAGCGAGGTTGCTCCGTGGCACGTGGTACCGGCCAACAAGAAGTGGTTCGCCAGGATCGCCGTCCAGCAGCTGGTGCTCGGCGCCCTGACTGACCTGCGGCTGGAGTGGCCAAAGGTGGAGTTCGACCTCGGCGTGGAAAGCCAGCTCGTCGAACGGTCCTAGGCGGCCGCCTTGCAGGGCTGGTCTGCGCCGCTGTTCAACAACTGAGTAGCAGTAAGTGTCGTTTTGAGCATTCAAAACGACACTTACTGCTACCTACATGGGAGCCTTTGGTCATTGGCTGGTCAGAGCGGCTGGTCGCGGGCGGCAGCGAGCCGCTTGCGGGCGCCCTCCAGCCACTCCTCGCAGCGCTTTGCCAGTGCTTCGCCGCGTTCCCAGAGCGCCAGGGACTCCTCGAGGCTTGCGCCGCCGGCCTCGAGCTTCCCCACCACCTGCACCAGCTGTTCGCGGGCTTCCTCATAGCTCAGTGCTTCGATTTCAGGGTCAGGCTTTGTCTCGGGCATGTGCGTCTCCTTGTTGAAGTTCCCCAGTGGATGTGGCGCCGAACAGGCCGTGGGCCACGCGTACGGACAACGCGGTTCCCGACGGCGCCTCCGATGGGTCGCGGACCACAGCGTGGCCGGCAGCTTCAGTGGCACGGGCCGGCCGGCCGTTGGCCAGTTCGACGACGGCGTAGCCGCGGTCCAGCGTCTTCTGCGGTGACAGGGCACGGACCTGGGCCTGCAGGTGAACCAGTTGGTCGGCCGCCCGCACCACCGTTGAACTGACGGCGGCCGATGATCTCCTCAGGAGGCGTTCGATTTCCTCCGCGCGTCCGGTGACCATTGCTTCGGGGGTGGCCAGAACCGGCCGGGAATGGAGTGCGGACAACCGGTCCGACTCCCTGTCCACGAGCCTGCCGATGCTCCTGCGCAGGTGCTCGCGTGCCTGGCGCACGCCGGCCAGTTCCTCGGCAACGTCAGGCACGATCCGCTTGGCAGCATCAGTGGGTGTGGACGCGCGGAGGTCCGCCACGTCGTCGAGAAGGGGGCGGTCTGCCTCATGTCCGATGGCGCTGACCACCGGGGTGACCGTGGCCGCGACGGCACGGATCAGTTCCTCGCTGTTGAACGGCAGCAGGTCCTCCAAGGCTCCGCCGCCCCGGGCGATGACAATGACATCCACGTCAGGGCGGTCGTCCAACTCCTGCAGGGCGCGGATGATCTGCGAGACTGCGGTGTTGCCCTGGACCGCCACCTCGCGGATCTCGAATTCGACGGCGGGCCAGCGCAGTGCCGCGTTCTGGACGACGTCTTTCTTAGCGTCGGAGTCCCGTCCGGTGATCAGGCCGATGCGGTGGGGGAGCAGTGGCAGCGGCTTCTTCCGTGAACCGGCAAACAGCCCCTCGGCGGCGAGGGCTTGGCGCAGCCGTTCGATCCGCGCCAGCAGATCGCCAAGGCCCACAGGCCTGATGTCACGGACCTGCATGTTGAGCCGGCCGGTCTTCAGCCAGAACTCCGGCTTGAGCAGGGCCACCACCCGGGAGCCTCGCTCCAGGGGCATGTTCTGGCGGTCCAGAATCTTGGTCCAGACCGACGCTGGCAGGGAAATCTCCGCATCCACGTCCCGGAGGGTGAGGTACGCGTTGCCCCCGCGGCGGTTCATCTCGATGACCTGGCCCTCCACCCACGCCGACGGTGTGCGGTCGATGTGGGCTTTGAGTTTCTGGGACAGCAACTGCAGCGGCCATGGATTGTCCGGGCTGGTCTCAGCGGCCGTGGCAGGCAGCGTGGTGGCAGCTGTGCCTGGCAGGGCGGCCTGTTCAGACATAACCGCTGCCCCGGGAAGCTGTGGGTGGCGGCATGGCGGTCCTTTGTTCGGCAGATGTCGGTTCGTGTTTGAATGGCGGCCGTCAGTCAACTGGCTGCTGTCAGTGGGCTGGCGGATGCCATTCAACCTTATCCATAAGCTGTATCACCCGAGACTGACATTTTTTGTCCAGCCACCGGCCCTATGATGGCTTTGCCGCCGCCAACCCGTGAGGACCTGTTTTTGCGCACCTTTGTTTCAGCCGTCGCCGTCGTCCTGGGCTTTTTGCTGTCCGCCCTCGCCGTCCCCGCCATCTGGCTTGACCGCAATGTGGTCCAGGAGGATGGCTTTGTAGCGCTGGCTGCTCCGCTGGGGCAGGACGCAGAATTCCAGCAGCGGCTCGCCGCCGCCGCTGTGGGCACCATCGATACGGGGGCCATCCCGGATGCCCTGGCCGATCTGGTCAGGCCGGTGCTTGAGGCGGCCGCCGGTTCCCTCACCGCGCTGCCGGGCTACCCGGCGGCCTGGGAGGAGACACTGCGGAAGAGCCACCGGCTCAGCTTCGCCGCACCCCCGTCGGTTCCTGCCGAACCGGACGCCCCGTCGTCGCTCACGTTGGATGTGGCACCCCTGGTGGCGCTGGCGACGGAGGATCTCGCCCGCACCATTGGACAGCCGCTGACCGCGCCCGAGCAGACGCTGGTCAACGTTGGAGAGCCGGAGCAGCGCCAGCTGGTCGAGAGGGTGTCCGCCTACGCGCCTCTTGGCTACTCCCTTGCCATCGGAGCGGGTATCGCCTTTGCGCTTGCCCTGGTTTCCGCCCGCCGTCGCTGGACAGTGGTCTTCGCGGTGGGACTAGGGGCGCTGGCACTGGCGGGCCTGTGGGCTGCCGGCTCGCAACTCGCGAGGGAGGCCGTCGCGGGGACGGCGAGCGGCAACGGGCTTGCGGACATGTTCAAGGATGCGTTTGTGGCTGCCGCTTCCAGCAGCTTCCAATCCTGGGTCGGTGGTGCCGCGATCACCGGCGGTGTGCTTGTCGCTGCGGCCGTTGTGATCCGGATCGCCTCGCGGGGGCGGCGGTCCCCAACCCGGTAGCATGGAGAGATGACTTCCTCAGCTGTGCCCCTCTCGATGCCAACTGTCCCGCGCAGGCGGCGTTCGCCGGAGGAGGTAGCCGCCGCGGCTCCGGTTGCCGGCCGCAAGAAGGTGCTCCTGGCCGCGCCGCGCGGCTATTGCGCCGGTGTTGACCGGGCCGTGATCGCCGTCGAGAAGGCCCTGGAGCACTACGGTCCGCCGGTCTACGTCCGGAAGCAGATCGTGCACAACGTCCACGTGGTGAGCTCGCTGGAGGCACAGGGCGCCATCTTCGTGGATGAGACGGACGAGGTCCCGGAAGGGGCCCTGGTGATCTTTTCGGCCCATGGGGTATCCCCGGCCGTCGTCCAGTCAGCCGAAGACCGCGGGCTGCGAACGATTGACGCCACCTGCCCGTTGGTGACGAAGGTTCATAAAGAAGCCGTGAGGTTCGCCAAGGACGACTTCGACATCCTGCTGATCGGCCACGACGGCCACGAGGAAGTTGAGGGCACCGCCGGCGAAGCCCCGGAACACATCCAGATCATTAACGGTCCCCATGAAGTGGACAAGGTAACCGTCAGGGATCCGGAAAAGGTCATCTGGCTGTCCCAGACCACCCTCAGCGTGGACGAGACCATGGAAACGGTCCGCCTCCTGAAGGACCGGTTCCCCACGCTGCAGGATCCGCCCAGCGACGACATCTGCTACGCCACCACCAACCGGCAGGTGGCCATCAAGAAGATTTCGCCCCAGGCTGACCTGGTCATTGTCGTGGGATCAGCAAACTCCTCGAACTCGGTCCGGCTCGTGGAAGTCGCCCTGGAGTACGGTGCCAAAGCCTCCTACCGCGTGGACTTCGCCAACGAAGTGGACGAAGCCTGGTTTGAAGGCGTGGCAACTGTCGGCGTCACGTCAGGGGCTTCCGTTCCGGAGATCCTGGTCACGGACGTCCTGCGCCTGCTGGCCGACTACGGTTACGGCTCCGTGGAGGAAGTGGTCACGGCCGAAGAAGACCTGCTGTTCTCGTTGCCCAAGGAGCTCCGCGCAACCTTGAAGGAAGCCGGAGACGTCAGCCGGGCGCTCGGCGGACGCCGGTCCCGCAACTGACACCTCCCGCCGCCTGGCCTCGCGTCAGGCGGCGGCCTCGTCCTGCTGAAACTCCGGGGCCGCCAGCGAACGCGGCGTGGCCTCGAGTGCCGGCGGCGTGAGCAGCCCGGATTCATCCATGGCATTGAGCTTCCGTGCGGTGGGCAGGATCCGCGCTTCCAGTGTGCCGATCAGGGCGTTATAGCGGTCCACCGAAGACTTCAGAGACGAACCCAGCTTGCCCACATTGTCGCCAAGCGTTCCCATGCGTTCATACAGCTGTCGTGCGAGGTCGAACAGTTCGCGCGCACTGTCCGTCAGCACGTCCTGGCGCCACGTAAAGGCCACTGATTTCAGCACTGCGAGCAGCGTGCTGGGCGAGGCGAGCACCACATTCCTCGAGAGCGCGTGGTCCAGCAGCGTCGCATCGGCCGTCAAAGCGGCGGCCAGGATGGATTCGGCCGGCAGGAAGCAGATAACCAGCTCGGGGGAGTTCCCGGGGATGTCCCAATACTTCTTGTTGCTGAGTGCGTCCACGTGGGCCCGCAGCGCCTTGGCGTGGGCGGCCAGCAGGGATTGCTGACTGCCGGGGTTTCCACTTGTGCCCGAATCCTGGCGCGCACCCAGCTCCTGGGCCTCCAGGTAGGAGGACAACGGCACCTTGGCGTCCACTACCAGCTGCTTCTGGCCCGGAAGCTGGACCACGAGGTCGGGACGGACCGCTGAATCGGTCCCGGCACTGTGCACCTGCTCCAGGAAATCCACGTGCTTGAGCATGCCCGATGCTTCAACCACACGGCGCAGTTGAACTTCTCCCCACTGTCCACGCGCACTATTGGAGCGCAGGGCCGACTCGAGGGCATGCGTGGAGCGGATCAGCTGCGCGTCAGACAGCCTGGCCTCCTGCAGTTGTTGCGCGAGCTGGCCATATTGTTCCAGGCGGTCGCGTTCCAGCAAGGCCACCTGCTGCTGCACCGCGGTCAGCTTTTCCGCCACCGGGGCGAGTGCCCGGAGGACGCTCCCGTCCTGGCTGCGGGACTCGCCGAGCTCCCGGTTCTGCAGGGAGAGGAGGCGGCGTTCCGCGTCCGCGGCGGCGAACTGGGCGCTGACCTCGGAAAGGCGCGACGAGACGGCGTCGAAGTCTTCCTCCAGGGCACGACTGTGCCGGCGCAAGGAAAAGTAGGTGGTGGCGGCGCCCGCGACGGCACCCACCAGCAGCATCAACAGGGCAAGAATCAGGGCTAAAACATCCATATCCTCACTGTGGCATGACCCTGTGACAATTTACGGAAGCGACATATTCGACCACCCGTCCACCACGGTGTCGACACCGCGGGGACCGCTTGGGGCACACGTGTCCGGCAACCGGTAGAATCAATGCTCGTGGCTCTTACTATTGGCATCGTCGGACTGCCCAACGTCGGCAAATCAACTCTTTTCAACGCACTGACCCGGAACCAGGTGCTGGCTGCGAACTATCCGTTCGCTACCATCGAACCCAATGTCGGCGTCGTGAACCTGCCGGATCCCCGGCTCCAGCAGCTGGCTGACATCTTTGGCTCGCAGCGCCTACTTCCCGCCCCGGTGTCCTTCGTGGACATCGCAGGCATCGTGAAGGGCGCATCGGAAGGCGAAGGCCTGGGCAACAAGTTCCTTGCCAACATCCGTGAAGCCGAGGCCATCGCCCAGGTTGTCCGGGTGTTTGATGATCCCGACGTCATCCACGTCGACGGCAAAGTGGATCCCAGCTCGGATATGGAAACCATCAACACCGAGCTGATCCTGGCTGACCTTCAGACCATCGAAAATGCCATTCCCCGGATCGAAAAAGAAGTCAAGATCAAGAAGCGGGAAGCCGCCGAGCTGGCAGCCATCAAGGCCGCGCAGGCGGTCCTGGAACGCGGCGACACGATCTTCTCCTCGATCAAGAGCGACAAGCTGGAGATGGAGCACCTCAAGGAGCTCAGCCTCCTGACCGCGAAGCCGTTCATCTACGTCTTCAACGCCGACGAAGGCATCCTGGGCAGCCCGGAGAAGCAGGACGAGCTGCGGGCCATGGTGGCCCCGGCGGACGCCATCTTCCTGGATGCGAAGCTCGAATCCGACCTCGTTGAGCTGGACGAGGAGGAAGCGCGCGAAATGCTGGAAATGAACGGCCAGGACGAGTCCGGCCTCGACCAGCTGGCACGCGTCGGCTTCCACACCCTGGGCCTCCAGACCTACCTCACGGCCGGCCCGAAGGAAACACGAGCCTGGACCATCCACCAGGGCGACACCGCGCCGCAGGCAGCTGGCGTCATCCACAGCGACTTCCAGCGCGGCTTTATCAAGGCAGAAGTGGTTTCCTTCCATGACCTCATCGATGCCGGATCCATGGCTGAAGCCAAGTCCCGTGGCAAGGTACGCATAGAAGGCAAAGAGTACGTGATGGCTGACGGCGATGTGGTGGAGTTCCGCTTCAACGTGTGACTTGGCACTCACGGTGGCGTACTGGTACATAGTGCTGCCGATCGCGTTAGTCGTTTTGGTGGCCATAAAGCTGCCTGGATCGATTCGGCACATCCGTAAGAAGCGCTACTTTGCGAGCGAAGAGTTCTTGGCGCACAAGGCGGAGGTCGCCCTCCGTCGTCGCTGATCACAACGAAGTCGCCGAGTACACGGCGAAGATTCGCGAACGTGGGGGCGTTCCGGCTGGGGGTCTCGATCCACGGGTGCCCAGTCGCACCCTGGCGACATTCGAGAACACGAGCCGCCAAAACTACCGCCGAGACCGAAACATGGCGGACTACTTGGCGCCGAATGTGCACAGTTGCTCGCTGCAAGTCGTCCGCAATTCAAGCGCTGATCCCATTAAATACTTGATGAAGTATTTCAGCATCAAGGCGGGCGAGTTATCCACATACCCGAATGTGGCGGTTACGTGCAGCCCGCAGTCCGGCGATGCTTGGCGAATGGGAATCAGATACTACGCGTACGCATTCGACGGCAACCTGACCGATCAAGCGCTTGCCGATCCTCTCAGCGTTCTCGCCGATGATCCGCTCGCCGATGCATGGGGATTCGAACAGGGTGCCACGATCAGCACCCCGACGTTTGTGCAAGCGGTGCCTAATCGGGACATGCTGTACCTCGACAAAGCATGGCGGCATTTGCAGTGCCTCACTGCACCAGCGGAACCAGACCTGATCGCCCGTTGTGCCCATCGGATATTCGAGGGCGCAGTGGTCATGAATGACATGGGTTGGGAGCCTTGGGTGCGGACATTGATCCCACCGGAGGTTTTGGCTGTCGCAAGGGACCTGGAAGATGTGTCCGACGAGGACGTGGAGTTGCGGCTGCGGGAATCGCATTGCTTCGGTCGGGACTTTGATGGTGAGTTCGACTATGTCGTGAGCTACCTTCGGCAGGCGCGGACCTTTACGGCGAACCTCGCTGCTGAGGGACGCGGCATGGTCTACATGATCGGATGATGCCCGCAATGACCACACCAGATCCGCAAGACAATGCAGACACCCCGGCAATGATCAGCTGATCAGTCCTGTCCGGAGCAGTTCCGTTTCCTGGTCCGTGGCATAGAACGCGCTGAGACTGCACATAGGAACCCAGACCGCGGCGTCATTGTTCAGCGCATCAAAGGTGCTCGTCTACGTCATGGTAGACGGCGGCGTGGTGGAGTTCCGCTTCAGCGTGAAGAACAGCGTGATTCCAAAGAACCCCACCAGGGACCTGTGCAGGTTCCCGGTGGGGTACTTTGTCTCAGCCTGCGTTCAACAGCCAGCAGCGGCCGCGGGCAGACGGGCAACCCTTACCCCGCCGGGGCCCACCCCAGGGCGGGACCCAATTTGGTGGCGATGTCGGTGAGGATCTGGATGTAGTCCTCGTGATCGAAGCTGAAGGGCAGCGCGAATGCCACTTCGTCGACCTCCTGGAAGCCCGCGTGTGCGTAGAGCTGTTCGGCAGTCTGATCGCTGGTGCCGATGAGATCCTGGGCGAACAGCATCCGCTTTGGCCCTTGCGGCGCGCGGGTGCGGGGAGTGCGTTCGTCGACGTAACGTTGGTACTTTTCCCGCTGTTTCGCTGAAGCCGAATCGGTCGGAATCACCACCAGTCCTTGCGAGACCCGGGCTGGTCCGCGCGCTTGGGACGATGTCGCGGCTGCTTCACGGTAGGCACGGATCTGTGATTGCTGGATGTCGGCGAATGACGGTTCTTGCTCAGCCTCGGGGAAAATCACACTGCTGGAGAGCAGGTTGAATCCGTTTGCGCCTGCCCAGATGGCCGATTTCCTGCTTGCCGCTCCATACCAAAGTCGTTCACGCAGCCGGGAAGAGTGCGGCTCGACGCGGTTGGAGAATTCCTCGACGACACCCTGCTTGCCGGAAAATTCCCGGACCGGTTCCCCTGCGATCAAACGGGCAAGCCGATCCACGCGGGCGTAGCTGAAGTCCTCCAGCTCGGCGGAATCCGGGTACAAATCTTGTTTCACCGTGTCGTAGTGCATTGGTTCACCCACGCTCAGGCCCGGATTGATGCGTCCGCCGGCGAGCAGATCCACGGTGGCCAGGTCCTCGGCCAGGCGCAATGGGTTTTCCCAGCCCATCGGGGTCACGGCGGTTCCAAGCTCGATCCGGGAGGTGCGTTGGCTGTCCGCGGCCATGATGGCAATGGGGGAGGAGATTCCGAACTGCAGATGGCGGTGGCGCAGCCAGGCGCTGTCGAATCCAAGCCGCTCGCCCAGTTCGATGACCTGCAACGTCGATTCGTGCCCTGCGGCTGGATCCGCCGGATCGAACAGGCCAATAGTGAGGAATCCAAGCTTGCGTAACGGTCGTGAAGAGTGGGGCGTGGGCTTCCTCCAGGGATCGGTGTACGGCTGATCATCATGGTATGCCGACATTGGATCACACCCTGAACCGCTAGAATTCAAGGAAAACAAAGGAGACGGCATGCCCCTGAGGCGTCTGATTCAGGTCATCACCGGGGCCGTCGCTGCGGCGCTGGTTGTCTCGGGATGCTCCGCTTCGGGGGGAACGCCTCCGGTGGTGGTTGGTGAGACGACCCGCGGCGGCAGCGCCACCGTGGCCGAGGTGAATGCCTTTACGTCCTTCAACCCGTTCAGCGCCGACGGAAACACGGACATCAACACCAAGATCGGCCACATCACCCATTCCGGGTTCTACTACGTGGATGACACCGAAAAGGTGGTCCGGAACGAGAAATTCGGCCGGTACGAGAAGATCTCCGACAAGCCGCTGAAGGTGAAGTACACCGTCAATGAGGGTGTGAAATGGTCCGACGGCGAAGCCATCGACGCCGGCGACCTCCTCCTGTCCTGGGCCGCCGGCTCGGGCTACTTCGACGACGCTGAACCCCAGGCGGGGACCGGCACCACCTACTTTTCGGCTGCAGCTGACAAGAGCGGCCTGGCAGCCACCGCGCTCCCCGAGATCGGCAGTGACGGGCGTTCCATCACCCTGGAATACGCCTCGCCGTACGCTGATTGGGAAGTAGCGTTCGATGTCGGTCTCCCAGCCCATGTTGTCGCCGCCAAAAGCGGCTTCAATGACGAAGGCGATCTTGTTGATCTGATCCGGGACTCGCCCCGCGGCGACACGGAACAGCCTGCGGTCAACGCCCCGCTGAAGCGGGTCAGCGATTTCTGGAACTCAGGCTTCGACACCAAGACGCTTCCTGATGACCCGGCCATGTATCTTTCGAGTGGCCCCTACATCGTCAGGGACATCGTTCCGGACGCCTCGATCCGGCTGGTCCGGAACAGGGACTATGTCTGGGGGCCGGAGCCCTACCTGGATGACATCACCGTGCGGTTCACCGGTGCCGCCTCTACCGCCATCGCCGCGCTCAGGAACGGCCAGGCGGACATCATCGCCCCGCAGCCCTCTGCCGGTACCGAAAGCCTCTTCGACGGACTGGTGGAGCAGGGCAACACCGTCCAGCGCTACAGCCAGTCCGGCTACGACCACCTCGATCTCAACTTTTCGGGACCGTTCGCCAACAAGGACGTCCGGGAAGCGTTCCTGAAGACCGTTCCGCGGCAGGAGATTGTGGATGACGTGGTGGGCGGATTCGTCTCCGACGCGAAACCCCTGGACTCGCACGTCTTCCTGCCACCCCATCCGAAGTATCCGGACACAGTGAAGAACAACGGTTCGGCCGAATACTCCAACCTGGACATCCAAGGCGCGAAGTCGCAGTTGCGGGATGCTGCTCCTAGGGTCCGCATCCTGTACAACAAGGACAACCCCAACCGCGTGCGGGCCTTTTCCCTGATCCGAGACTCCGCCCGCCTCGCCGGATTCACCGTTGAAGACGCGGGCCTCGGCAGCTCGGACTGGGCGAAAGCGCTCGGCGGCGGCAGCTACGACGCCGCCATCCTCGGCTCCATCGGACCCGGGGTCGGCGTCAGCCGCGTCCCGCAGATCTTCAAAACCGGTGGCGGCAGCAACTTCAACGGATTTTCCGACGGCGACGCGGACAAAGCCATGGAGCAACTGGCCGGCACTACGGACCTGGCAAAGCAGGACGACCTGTTGGCCGACATCGACAAACGCGTGTGGGAAAGTGCCTACGGCCTGCCGCTGTACCAGACCACGGGAACCGTCGCTTTCAGCAGCCGCGTGACGGGTATCAAGCCCAGCTCAGGCCCTTTGGGCGTCTGGTGGAATGTGTGGGAGTGGCGCCTGAAATAGGCCATCCCGGGGGCTTGTCGCCGTTGGCGGAGCCCGCCCCCGTCCTCGATTCGCAGCATCCCCTACCAGCGAGTAGCATGTGACTTGCGCAACTTCCAGGTACCGGCTAGTTATTGGCGGTTAACTGGTTACGGTTTGGCAACGGAGTACCAGTATTCGGACTTTGTGCGGTTAGGCTACTCGTATATGTAGGCCACGTCACAGTGAGAACCTGTGACTGGCCTGCCGGGGAGCAATAGATTTCCCCTGAACATCTCCCACAACTCATAGGAGGCGGAATGCGTTTCACGCGCACTTCCAAAGCACTCGGCATCGTGGCCATCGCCGCTCTTGCCCTGACCGGCTGCGGCGCTGGAGGCGGCAGCACTGACGGTGCCACCACCCAGGCCGCCGGTGATCCCAACAAGGTCATCACCGCTTACAGCAACGAACCCCAGAATCCCCTGCTGCCGGCCAACACTAACGAAGTTTACGGCGGCCGCGTTGTCGAGCTGCTCTTCGAAGGTCTTCGCAGTTACGACGCCGACGGCAAGCCGGTCAACGCCCTTGCCGAGTCCATTGAGTCCTCTGACGCCCAGAACTGGACCATCAAGGTCAAGCAGGGCCAGAAGTTCACCAATGGCGAAGCGATCACCGCCAAGACGTTCGTTGATTCCTGGAACTTCGCAGCGAACTCCAAGAACCTCCAGAACAACGGATTCTTCTTCGAGTCCATCGACGGCTATGCAGATGTCTCTGCCGTGACCACGGAAAAGTCGGCCGACGGAAAGACCACCACCACTCCGGCGCCCACCGCCGAGACGATGTCAGGTCTGACGGCAACAGACGATTCGACACTCACGGTAAAGCTGGCTCAGCCGGAAGCTGACTGGTCGCTGCGCCTCGGTTACTCGGCGTTCTTCCCGCTGCCGTCCGCTGCCCTCGCAGATCCCAAGACGTATGGCGAAAACCCGGTAGGCAACGGTCCGTACAAGTTCGAGAAGACCGGCTCCTGGGTACATGACCAGTCGATCTCCCTCGTGAAGAACGCGGACTACAGCGGTCCGCGCGAATCGAAGAACGGCGGCGTGACCTTCAAGTTCTACACCGATCCGGGCCCCGCATACACCGATCTTCAGGCCAACAACCTGGACATCTCGGATGTACTGCCGTCCAACGCACTGAAGACCTACGTCTCAGACTTCCAGGACAGGAACGCCACCAAGCCGGTGGCCACCAACTCCACCCTGAACATCCCGGGTTACAACCCGAACTTCCAGGGTGAAGCCGGAAAGCTGCGCCGCCAGGCACTGTCCCACGCCATCAACCGCGAAGAGATCGCCAAGGTGGTCTTCAACGGAACCCGCACCCCGGCCAAGGCGTACGCGCCGCCGGTGATCGACGGATTCAAGGAAGGCCTCAAGGGCAGCGAAGTCCTGAAGTTTGATGCCGCAAAGGCCAAGGACCTGTGGGCCCAGGCTGAGAAGATCCAGCCGTACGACAACTCCAAGCCGCTGCAGATTGCCTCCAACACCGATGGTGGCAACAAGGAATGGATCGACGCCGTGGCCAACGGCTTCAAGAACAACCTCGGCATCCAGGCCGAAATCCAGCCGTTCGCCAAGTTCGCTGAAGTGCTGAACCTTCGCAAGTCCCAGTCCCTCCCGGGCCTGAGCCGCGCCGGCTGGCAGGGTGACTACCCGTCGCTCTACAACTTCCTCGGACCGGTCTGGGCAACGGGCGCATCCTCCAACTACGAGAAGTACTCGAACCCTGAGTTCGACAAGCTGCTCCAGGAGGGCCTTGCCGCCAAGACCACTGATGAGGCGAACGGCAAGTTCAACCAGGCCCAGGAGATCCTCTTTGAGGACCTGCCCGGACTGCCGCTCTGGGACCAGGCAAAGCCGATTGTTTGGAGCGAAAACGTTGTGAAGGCCGAGACCGGCTGGAACGGCGGAATCCTCTACTACAACATCACGGCCAAGTAGTCTCCAGGATCTAACTTGCCGCCAGGCGTATGGGGGTCCGGTCAAAAGCCGGGCCCCCATTGTCCTGCTCGGCAGGAAGGCACAAATGAAACACCTCTCTTCGCATCCGGAAGGCTGGTGATCCGGTGGTCAGCTTTATTCTGCGACGACTCCTCCAAGTGATCCCCGTCTTCATCGGCACCACGCTTTTGGTTTACTACATGGTCTTCGCCCTTCCCGGCGATCCCATTGCGGCGCTCTTCGGAGACCGCCAGCCCCCGCAGGCAGTCATTGATACCCTGCGCAGCCAGTACCACCTTGACGAACCTTTCTGGGTCCAGTACGGGCTCTTCCTGCAGAACCTCTTCACCTTCAACCTCGGTAACGACTTCACCGGCCAGCCCATCGCGGCAAGCCTGGCGCGGGTCTTCCCCGTAACGGCAATGCTCGCCTTAGAAGCACTGGCAATCCAGGCAATCTTCGGCGTAGCCTTCGGCGTCTTCGCTGGCCTCCGCCGCGGCGGCTGGTTTGACTCCACCGTCCTGGTGGTTTCGCTGGTTGTCATCGCGGTCCCCACATTTGTTCTGGGTTTCGTTTTCCAACTCGTCTTTGGCGTGCAACTCGGCTGGGCAAAACCCACTGTCGGCGCCAACGCCGATTGGGGCAGCCTGCTTCTTCCGGCAGTGGTCCTGGGCCTGGTGTCCTTCGCCTATGTACTCCGCCTGACCCGCGCCTCTGTCAGCGAAAACATGAATGCCGACTACGTGCGAACTGCCACCGCCAAGGGCCTGTCACGGCCGCGGGTGGTCGTCGCGCACATCCTGCGTAACTCGTTGATCCCGGTGGTGACGTACCTGGGCGCCAACCTTGGCGGGCTGATGGGCGGTGCGATCGTCACGGAGGGCATCTTCAACGTCCCCGGCGTCGGCAACAAGCTCTACCAGGCCGTCCTGCGCAGCGAAGGCCCCACCATCGTCTCCATCGTCAGCGTCCTGGTGCTGGTCTTCGTGGTGGCCAACCTGCTCGTTGATCTCCTGTATGCCTGGCTTGACCCGAGGATCCGTTATGACCAGTAATAACAGCCACTTTGTGGCGCCCATCGACGAAACTCCGTTGCTGGCAACCGACACCGTCAAGACCGACCAGGCACCGCTGAGTCTGTGGTCGGACGCCTGGCGCAAGCTTCGCCGTCGTCCGCTGTTCATTATTTCGGCGCTGCTGATCCTGGCACTGGCTGTCGTGGCGCTGTTCCCGGGCCTTTTTGCGTCCGTCGCTCCGAACGACGGCTGCGTACTGGCTAATTCGGAAGGCGGCCCCACAGACGGGCATCCCTTCGGCTTCACCTTCCAGGGCTGCGACATCTATTCCCGCGTCGTCCACGGAACCCAGGCTTCGCTCTCAGTGGGTCTGCTTTCCGTCCTCTGTGTCCTGATTATCGGTGTGACCGTCGGCGCCCTTGCGGGCTACTACGGCGGCTGGATCGATTCCGTCCTTGCACGCCTGGGCGACATCTTCTTCGCCCTGCCGTTGATCCTCGGCGCACTCGTGATCACCCAGCTGCCCTTTTTCCGTGAAAACAAGGGCGTTTGGAGCGTCGTGTTTGTCATCTCGCTCCTGGCATGGCCGCAGATGGCACGCATCACCCGCGGCGCGGTCATTGAAGTGCGCAATGCCGACTTTGTGACGGCCGCCCGCTCACTGGGTGTTTCAAAGTTTGGCGCCCTGGTCCGCCACGTCCTCCCAAACGCCCTGGCACCGATTATCGTCCTGGCCACCCTGGAACTTGGCGTCTTCATCGTGGCGGAAGCCACCTTGTCCTTCCTGGGCATCGGCCTGCCGCAGAGCATCATGTCCTGGGGCAACGACATCGCCGGTGCGCAGGCTTCCATTCGAACCAGGCCGGAAATCATGCTCTATCCGGCGGCGGCGCTGTCCATTACCGTGCTGAGCTTCATTATGCTCGGCGACGCGGTCCGTGACGCCCTCGATCCCAAGAGCCGGCAGCGATGAGAGAGAAAGTGATGACTACTCCAGAAATCCACATCGATGAGGCCGGGTCTGCGGGATTGAAGCCACTGCTGGAAATCCGCGACCTGGCCATCACGTTCACCACCGGCAGCGGTGAAGTCCAGGCAGTCCGCAACGCGCACCTCACCATCATGCCGGGCGAAACCGTGGCAATCGTGGGGGAATCGGGTTCGGGCAAGTCGACGACGGCACTCGCTGCCATCGGCCTCCTCCCCAACAACGGCCGCGTTTCCGCCGGACAGATCCTGCTCGACGGCGAGGACATCGCCCACGCCACGGAGCAGCGGATGATCGAACTGCGGGGCAATACCATCGGCATGGTCCCGCAGGACCCCATGTCCAACCTGAACCCGGTCTGGAAGATCGGCTACCAGGTCAAGGAAACCCTCCGCGCCAACGGCCAGCCCAGCGGCCCGGATGACATCGCCCAGGTACTGTCCGAGGCGGGACTGCCGGATGCCCACCGGCGGGCCAAGCAGTATCCGCATGAGTTCTCCGGCGGTATGCGCCAGCGCGCCCTCATTGCCATCGGACTGTCCTGCCAGCCGCGCCTGCTGATCGCGGATGAGCCGACGTCGGCACTGGACGTCACGGTCCAGCGCCAGATCCTGGATCACCTGGACACCATGACCACGGACCTGGGTACAGCCGTCCTGCTGATCACCCATGACCTGGGGCTGGCGGCAGAACGGGCGGACAAGGTTGTGGTGATGTACCGCGGGCAGGTGGTGGAGGCTGGTCCTTCGCTGGCTTTGCTCCAGAATCCGCAGCACCCGTACACCAAGCGGTTGGTTGAGTCCGCGCCGTCACTGGCGAGCCGACGGATCCAGGTCGCGAAAGAGCAGGGTCTCGAAGCGTCAGACCTGCTGGCTCCTGCGGCGGAGGCAGCAGCCGCGGACAACGTCCTGCAGATCCAGGACCTGCGCAAGGTCTACAAGCTCCGCCAGGGCCTGGGGAAAACGACGGACTTCGCGGCTGTTGACGGGGTGAGCTTCGACGTCAAGCGGGGTACCACCACAGCCATTGTGGGGGAGTCCGGCTCGGGCAAGTCCACCGTGGCCAAGATGGTGCTGCAGCTCGAAACTCCCACCGATGGGAAGATCCTTTTCGACGGCGTCGACACCTCGCTGCTGAAATCGTCGGAACTCTTCAAATTCAGGCGGCGGGTGCAGCCCATCTTCCAGGATCCTTACGGCTCCTTGGACCCGATGTACAACATCTTCCGCACTATCGAGGAGCCGTTGCGCGTCCACAAGATTGGGGATGCGGCCAGCCGCGAGAAGAAGGTCCGGGAATTGCTGGACCAGGTAGCCCTGCCGCAGTCCGCCATGCAGCGGTTCCCGAACGAGCTCTCCGGCGGCCAGCGCCAACGCGTCGCCATCGCACGTGCCCTGGCACTGGATCCCGAGGTGATCATCTGCGACGAAGCCGTGTCCGCGCTGGACGTGCTGGTACAGGCCCAGGTGCTCAACCTGCTCGCGGACCTGCAGGCAAATCTCGGTCTGACTTATCTCTTTATCACGCATGACCTGGCGGTGGTGCGGCAGATCGCCGACCATGTCTGTGTGATGGAAAAGGGGAAGCTGGTGGAGACCGGTTCAACGGACGATGTCTTCGAGTCGCCCCAGCAGGAATACACGAAGGCACTTCTCAACGCCATTCCCGGCGCGAACCTGATGCTTCCGCCCGAAGTGGCCTGATCCGGCCGCAGTTACCCGGGTTAAGGATGGAGCCGGTGCCTTCAGGGCACCGGCTCCATCATATTTTTAGGGTCTGTACAGCGCGCCAAAGGTCTGTCGTCAGCTAAGAGTCTGTTCAATCCGCCGGGGCGGCTGTGGCACCTGCAACCGGATCTGTGCCGTCCAGCGGTGGGCCTTCGAGCCCCAACAAACGAAGCCGGGCTCCGAGCAGCCCGCCCAGTGACCGGTGGCCTGCGGCATCCATATGGACGGCATCTGCCAGGTTCTTCGCGAGATTATGTTTCGACAGCCAGTCGCCCACGCCCACAAAAGGTATGCCGTGCCTTTCCGCTACGGTCCCGAGGAGCGCGTCCACCTGCGTCCTGCGCCCGCCGCCGTAGTTGGCGCCGCGGGCCAGGGTGCCGATCATGGCCATCCTGGCGCCGGGGTAGCGGTCCTGGAGTGCGCCGATCAGCCGGTCGGCGTTGGCCACGATCTGGGCATCGGTGGCACCGCGCGCGGCGTCGTTGCCGCCGCCCTGGATGACGATCAGCGCGGGCGTCCCGTACGGCAGTTTCCAGTCGCCGCGCTGCAAGGCGTCGATGTAGTTGCCCGTCGTGCCGTTGGACGCCACGAATCCCGTTCCGCCGAGCCCGCAGAAGTGGACCTTGTAGCCAACGGCGGCAAGGCCAAGTCGCGGCCAGCCGTCTGTGGGCTCGGATTGGGAATCGCCGATCAGGAGGGCAGTGTGGCGCATGTCCGGCACCACTACCTCGTCACGCCCGCTGGCCGGGTTGCGGTACACGGAACCGGCAGGCAGGGTGAGCGGATCCCCGCCCCGGGCCTGGTATGCGCCGGCCGCGGCCGCCTGTCCCGGGGAGGGCACACCGGAAAGCGATGTTGCTTCTGGGGTCTGTCCGCAGCCGGTCAGGATAGCGCCGAAGGCGATTCCAAATGCGACAAAGCGGGTCAGAACCGAGGCTTTTCGCATCAGGGATTCTCCGGGCTTGCTGTGGTTATCACAGCAATGATGGGGCATCAAGTCACAAAAATCCAGTGAGCTTGGTCACTCTATGGGCCGTGGCGCGCCGGAATTACCCACCGCCCGGACTGGGCCGATCCGAGATTTTTAGGCCAACAATAGGCTCAGCGTTTAGACTGAAGGAAGGAGCCCTGTGTTATTGGGCGAATCCGTCGTGCGTTCCGGTTGGAAATGTTGCGATACTAACAGCTGACCCACTGAATCGAGCAATCACGCATGTCTGAAACCACCACCAACACTGCGGTAGCCACTGCATCACGCAGTGACCTCCGCAACGTCGCGATCGTGGCCCACGTTGACCACGGCAAGACCACTCTGGTCGACGCCATGCTCAAGCAGACCAACTCCTTTGCCGAACACAACCACCTCGAAGACCGCGTCATGGACTCCGGTGACCTGGAACGCGAAAAGGGCATCACCATCCTGGCCAAGAACACCACCGTGGCCTACAACGGACCGTCCTCCAACGGTGAAACCATCACCATCAACGTCATCGACACCCCCGGCCACGCCGACTTCGGTGGCGAGGTAGAGCGCGGCCTGTCCATGGTGGACGGCGTTGTCCTCCTCGTTGATGCCTCTGAGGGCCCTCTGCCCCAGACCCGCTTCGTGCTGCGCAAGGCCCTGGCCGCGCACCTGCCGGTCATCCTCCTCGTCAACAAGACGGACCGCCCCGACGCCCGCATCGATGAAGTTGTCCACGAGTCCATGGACCTCCTCCTGGGCCTCGCTTCGGACCTCGCCGACGAAGTTCCGGACCTGGACCTGGACAAGATCCTCGAAGTTCCGGTTGTCTACGCAGCTGCGAAGGTAGGCCGCGCTTCCCTGGACCAGCCCGCCGACGGATCCGCTCCGGACAACGAGGACCTTGAGCCGCTGTTCAAGACCATCATCGAGCACATCCCGGCCCCGACGTACAACCCGAACGGCGTTCTGCAGGCGCATGTGACCAACCTGGACGCCTCCCCGTTCCTGGGCCGTCTTGCCCTGCTGCGCATCTACAACGGCACCCTGCGCAAGGGCCAGACTGTTGCCTGGGCCCGCGCCAATGGCGAGCTCAAGAACGTCAAGATCACCGAACTGCTGGCCACCAAGGCACTGGACCGCGTTCCGGCCGAGTCTGCCGGACCAGGCGAAATCGTCGCCGTCGCCGGCATCGAGGAAATCACCATTGGTGAGACCCTGACCGATGTCGAGAACCCGCAGCCGCTGCCTCTGATCACCGTGGACGATCCCGCAATCTCCATGACCATCGGTATCAACACCTCGCCGCTGGCCGGCAAGGTCAAGGGCGCCAAGGTCACCGCCCGCCAGGTGAAGGACCGCCTGGATAAGGAACTGATCGGTAACGTCTCCATCAAGGTTCTGCCCACCGAGCGTCCCGACGCCTGGGAAGTCCAGGGCCGTGGCGAGCTCGCGCTGGCCATCCTGGTTGAGCAGATGCGCCGTGAAGGCTTCGAACTGACCGTGGGCAAGCCGCAGGTTGTCACCAAGACCGTCGACGGCAAGATCCACGAGCCGATGGAACACATGACCATCGACGTGCCGGAAGAGTACCTGGGCTCCGTTACCCAGCTGATGGCCGCCCGCAAGGGCCGCATGACCAACATGGCCAACCACGGCACCGGCTGGTGCCGCATGGAGTTCATCGTTCCGGCCCGTGGCCTGATCGGCTTCCGCACCAAGTTCCTCACGGACACGCGTGGCGCCGGCATCGCGGCCTCCATCTCCGAGGGCTACGAGCCGTGGGCCGGCCCGATCGAGTACCGCACCAACGGTTCGATGATCGCGGACCGCGCCGGTGTTGTGACGCCGTTCGCCATGATCAACCTGCAGGAGCGTGGCTCGTTCTTCGTCCGGCCCACCTCTGAGGTTTACGAGGGCATGATCGTCGGCGAGAACTCCCGCGCAGACGACATGGACGTCAACATCACCAAGGAAAAGAAGCTCACCAACATGCGTGCGGCTTCCTCGGACACCTTCGAGAACCTCACGCCGCCGCGCGACCTGACCCTCGAAGAGTCCCTCGAATTCGCCCGCGAGGACGAGTGTGTCGAGGTGACCCCGGAGTCCATCCGCATCCGCAAGCTCATCCTGGACACGAACGAACGCGCCAAGGCCAACCGCGCACGCGCCAAGTCCTAGGCGAACCAGCACGTAACTGAAGCTGCCGGTACGGCAGGCGGGATTCCCGCCGCCGTACCGGCAGTTTCTTTGTGTGCCAGGAAAGGGTCAGTTGCGGACGCGGGCGGGGCGCCGCTCCGGCGCCGGTGGCACTTCCTTGGCAGCCACCACCAGGTCCAAGGGGATCACGACGTCGGCCTGCCGCGTGCGGACTGTGCAGCCGCCGTCGTCAGTGGCCACCAGATGCCCCAGGGCGTCGGTCAGGCCGCCGTCGATCCTGTAACGGACCACAACCCGTGTTCCGGGCGGCGCGGTGGACAGAAATTCTCGGGGCGTAGGCTGGGCGGGACTCACCAGTTCATACTAAGGCGGCCCGCTAGGTTCGCGTGGACGGGCTGGGAGATAATAGGCTCAGAAGTCAACAGTCCGGCCGGTGCCGGATTCAAGTGCCGGCCACCGCCGGGAAATATCATGGAGAGGCAAGGGACGTGACGTACGTAATCGCGCAGCCGTGTGTAGATGTCAAGGACAAGGCATGTATTGAGGAATGCCCCGTTGACTGCATCTATGAGGGTGAGCGTTCCTTGTACATCCACCCGGATGAGTGTGTCGACTGTGGTGCCTGCGAGCCGGTCTGCCCGGTGGAGGCCATCTACTACGAGGACGACACCCCCGAAGAGTGGGCAGACTACTACAAGGCCAACGTCGAATTCTTCGATGACCTGGGCTCGCCCGGTGGCGCCGCCAAGGTGGGCAACACGGGCAAGGACCACCCGATGATCGCCGCCCTGCCGCCGCAGAACCAAGACCACTGAGCCGGACATCGCCTTGACCGCAGCCGTGAACAGCTTTGGCCTGAGCCTGCCCGACTATCCGTGGGAGGCTATGGCACCATACCTGGCCAAAGCCTCCGAACACCCTGGCGGGGCCGTGAACCTTTCGATCGGCACACCGGTCGACCCCACTCCCGTACTGATCCAGGATGCCCTCAGGGCCGCCGCGGATGCCCCCGGGTACCCAACGGTCCACGGCACGGTTCAGCTGCGGGAAGCCATTGCGGCGTGGTTTGAGCGCCGCCGCGGCGTCCCCGGTCTGGACCCTAGGAACGTTATGCCCACCGTGGGTTCCAAGGAACTGGTGGCGTGGCTGCCCCTGCTGCTCGGGCTGAAGCCGGGCGACGTCGTCGTCCGTCCCAAGGTTGCCTACCCCACCTATGACATCGGGGCTACTTTCGCCGGCGTCACCTCTGTTGCGACCGACCACCTTGACGAGCTGGACGAGGCCACCCGCTCCCGCGTGCGGCTGATCTGGGTGAACTCCCCGGGCAACCCCACCGGAAGTGTTAGGGATGTTGATTCCCTCAAAACTATCGTGGCGCAGGCTCGCGAACTGGGCGCCGTGGTGGCCTCGGACGAGTGCTACGCCGAACTCGGCTGGGGCGCCTGGGACGCGCAGCGCGGCGGCGAGCCCGTGCCCAGCATCCTGGATCCGCGCGTTTCCGGCGGGTCCCACGAGGGCCTCCTGGCCGTGTACTCGCTGAGCAAGCAGTCCAATGTGGCAGGTTACCGCGCAGCGTTTGTGGCGGGTGACCTGGCCATCATGGCCAACCTCGTCAACAGCCGCAAGCATGCAGGCATGATCGTCCCCTACCCGGTGCAGGAAGCAATGCGGGTTGCACTTGGCGATGACACCCATGTCCAGGCCCAGAAGGACCTCTACCGCGGACGCCGGGAACGCCTGGTGCCGGCGCTGCAGGGCTTCGGGCTGGAGATCAAGGATTCCGACGCCGGCCTGTACCTTTGGTCCACCGCCGGCGAGAGTACCTGGGACACCGTGGCGCGGCTGGCCGAGCGGGGCATCGTGGTGGGCCCCGGCGTCTTCTACGGCGAAGCTGGCAACGGGTTTGTGCGTGTCGCGTTGACGGGCACGGATGAACGGATTGACGCTGCAGTGGCCAGACTGGCCACGACGCCGTAACAATCATGTGACTCGCACCACAAACGCGGCATTTTACGGGGGTTTCCCACGCCTCCGATTAGTGACACCCGCCATGGGGCAGGTACTTTTTAAGTAACTATCAATGGTGGCTTTCTACAAGAAGGCAGCCCGGGCGTTGTATTCCTGGATGAACAGGGACGGTGCCACGGCTCACCGGTTGGATCAAGCTTTCGACAGAGGCCCAAGCGCCTCATGAAGGGGACTCCATGACTGAGACCAACAGCGCAACCCTGCACCATGCAGGAGGCGAGCTCAAGCTCCCGCGCATCCAGGTTGTTGAAGGAAACGAAGGTTACGACGTTTCCAAGCTGCTCAAGCAGACGGGCGCAGTCACCTTTGACCCCGGCTTCATGAACACCGCAGCAACCACCTCCGCCATCACCTACATCGATGGCGATGCCGGCATCCTGCGTTACCGCGGGTACCCCATCGAGCAGCTGGCGCAGCACTCCAGCTTCCTCGAGGTTTCCTACCTGCTGATCTACGGCAACCTGCCCAGCCCCACGGAACTGGAAGAGTTCGACCAGAAGATCCGCCGCCACACCCTCCTGCACGAAGAGCTCAAGGGCTTCTTCAGTGGCTTCCCGCGCGACGCGCACCCGATGCCCGTGCTGTCCTCGGCTGTGTCGGCACTGTCCACCTTCTACCAGGACTCCCTGGACCCGTTCAACGCCGAGCAGGTGGAGGTCTCCACCATCCGCCTTATGGCCAAGATGCCGGTCATCGCCGCTTACGCGCACAAGAAGTCCATTGGCCAGCCCATGCTGTACCCGGACAACTCCCACAACCTCGTGGAAAACTTCATGCGCCTGAGCTTCGGCCTTCCGGCCGAGCAGTACGAAGTGGACCCGGTCATCGCCAAGGCGCTGGATCTCCTCCTGATCCTGCACGCGGACCACGAGCAGAACTGTTCCACTTCCACCGTGCGCCTGGTTGGTTCTTCGAACGCCAACCTCTTCGCCTCGGTGTCGGCCGGCATCAACGCCCTGTTCGGCCCCGCCCACGGCGGCGCCAACGAGGCAGTGCTCAAGATGCTCCGCCAGATCCAGGCCGACGGCACCAAGCCCGAGGACTACATGGAGAAGGTCAAGAACAAGGAAGACGGCGTCCGCCTGATGGGCTTCGGACACCGCGTCTACAAGAACTACGATCCGCGCGCCAAGATCGTCAAGGCCACGGCCCACGAGATCCTCAGCAAGCTCGGCGGCAACGACGAACTGCTGGACATTGCCATGCGCCTGGAAGAGAAGGCGCTGAACGATGACTACTTCATCCAGCGCAAGCTCTACCCGAACGTGGACTTCTACACCGGCCTGATCTACAAGGCCATGGGCTTCCCGGAGAAGATGTTCACCGTGCTGTTCGCGATCGGCCGCCTGCCGGGCTGGATAGCCCAGTGGCGTGAAATGATCAGCGACCCGAACACCAAGATCGGCCGCCCGCGCCAGCTGTACATCGGCGAGCCTGAGCGCGACTACCCGGTCCGCTAGAAATTACGACGGCGGCCGGTCACCTTCTCCACGAAGGTGACCGGCCGCCGTCGTACTCTCATCGATTGATCCCCACCGGCGCCCTCGCCTCGCAAGCTCGGCCAGGGAACCCTGCCGGCGTGGGCCCTGCGCCGTTTTGAGCGTCCTAAAGGGCGGTTACGGAGCAATCGATGCTAGGAGTCGTAGCCGAGGGGGTTGTTCTTCTGCCAGCGCCAGTGGTCCTCGCACATCTGGTCCACGGTCTTGGTGGTGGACCAGCTCAGGTCGGCCAGGGCGGATGTTGCGTCGGCCCAGAACGCCGGGAGGTCGCCTCCGCGCCGTCCGGTGATCTCGTACGGGATGGGCTGGCCCACGGCCTTCTCGAAGGACCGCAGGACCTCCAGGACCGAGGACCCCTTCCCGGAGCCAAGGTTCCAGCGGTAGACGCCTGAGCGGTCCGCGACGTGGTTGAGGGCTGCCACGTGGCCTTCGGCGAGATCGACGACGTGGATGTAGTCGCGCAGGCAGGTGCCGTCAGGGGTGTCGTAATCGCCGCCGAACACCATGAGCTTGTCGCGGCGTCCCACGGCCACCTGGGCGATGAAGGGCACCAGGTTGTTGGGGATGCCCTGCGGGTCCTCGCCGATGCGGCCGGACGGGTGGGCTCCCACGGGGTTGAAGTAGCGCAGCAGGGCGA
Organism: Pseudarthrobacter sp. KH_020_B; assembly: GCF_057840185.1. Lineage (NCBI taxonomy): Bacteria > Bacillati > Actinomycetota > Actinomycetes > Micrococcales > Micrococcaceae > Pseudarthrobacter > Pseudarthrobacter sp. KH_020_B. The sequence goes on along the minus strand of NZ_CM174506.1, from coordinate 3,260,707 downwards.
TGTGCCAGCGGCTGTCCGCGGCGCCCAGGTCCGCGAGGATGTCCTCGATCTGTTCCTTGGTGCGGCCGTACGGGTTGTTGGCACCGATCTCCATCTTCTCCACGTAGGGGATGGGATTGTGCTCACCATAGACGGTGGCGGACGAGCTGAAGACGATGGAGCGGACGTCGTGGCGGTCCATGACCCGGATCAGGTTCAGCGTGCCCACGAGGTTGTTGTAGTAGTACTTGAGTGGCTCGCTGACCGACTCACCCACGGCTTTGAGCCCGGCAAAGTGGATCACGGCGTCGATGGTGTGGGCAGCAAAGACGCCTTCCACGGCGGCCTCATCCACCAGGTCGACGTTGAGGAATTCCGCGGTCTTACCGCTGAGTTCGGCTACCCGGCGCAGCGACTCCTCGCTGGAGTTCACCAGGTTATCGATCACCACCACATCATGGCCGGCTTCCTGCAGGGACAAGACTGTGTGCGAACCGATGTACCCGGTGCCGCCTGTGACCAGAATTTTCATGCCCCCACGCTATCCCAATTCCGACGATGCATGGATTTAAGCACAGGTGTGCTAAATAATAGGGGTGCCCAAAATTGTAGATGCCGAAGCCCGGCGCGCAGAGATTGTTGAAGCGGTCTTCAGGATCATCGCCGTCGACGGCCTCGAGCGAGCGTCACTGCGGGAGGTGGCGGACGAAGCGGGCCTCGCCGTGGGCTCCGTCCGGCACTACTTCGCCGGCAGTGACGAACTGCTCAGCCATTCCTTTGCCGCCGTTGTGGACCGGATCACGGGCCGGCTCACCGCGGCTTTGCCGGCTTTGGCCGCCAGCGAGCCCGGGACCGGCCCGCACCGTGAGGCGGTTTTAACCCTGTTGGGTGAATTTCTCCCGCTCGACGAGGAACGTGCCGTGGACGCCTGTGTGTGGATGGCCTTCAAGAACGCGGCCAGGATCCGTCCCTTCCTCGCGGCCGAGGCCGATCGGAGCCACCGGGAGGTGGCTGCCGTCGTCGGGCAGGTCATCACGGCACTGGTACCGGACGACGGCGACGGGCAGCAGTCGTTGGCGGTCGAGGCAGAGAGGCTGCTGGCTACGCTGGACGGGCTGTGCATGCACGCCCTCCTGCAGCCCGCCTGGATGACGGCACAAATGTGCCATGACGTCCTGGACCGGCACCTGAGAAGCCTGGCCGCCTGACATTACCGTCCGGTGGCATCGGGAATAGACTGGGAACCGGGGGAGCGGAACCGGCTGGTCAGGCCGGTACAGGCAGGCCACAGGAGGAATAGGGATGCATCACACAGGTGATTCCGGCTGGCAGATCACTACGGATACGTCCGGGCCTCTGATGATCGCGCTCTTTGTCCGTGATGCGGCAGGACTCGACGGCGCCGGCCACCCTGCGTTGTCGCATGCCGCGCCGAAGATCCGCCATGCCGACCACTCGCATCTCACGTCCGACGTCGGCGGGCTGAGCGCACTCAAGACCGAATGGGAAGCCTGGTGGGAGCAGCTGCTGAAAGCGCACCCCAAGACGTCACCGGAGCTGTCCCCGCCGGATTTTGGCGAATTCGGAAACTCCCCGGCCCTCCAGCGTGTCCTGCAGGCGCATTTCGGGTCAGCCCTGACCTGGGCACGGGAGCGCCGTAGTGAATACGTCAGGCTCGAAGCCGAACGCGTGGCCAGCGGTTCGGACCAGCTGTTGGGCGACATGGTGGATGACCGCCTGATGGAAGTGGGCCGGGGGTCACGGGACTTCACCCTGACCATCATCGAACTGCCGCTGAACGAACAGCGGGCGTGGTACCTGGAGCCGGACAAGATCATCATGAGCCACAACCTCATGTCCGCGCCGGAGCTCTTCCGGAGCTACGTCCAGCCCGTGGTGGACATCCTGGTTTGAGCCGGCGCGGTCAGCACCCGGGCCGTCAGCAGGCGGCATCAGCACTAAGGCAGTCAGCTGCCGGTGCCCGCCGGTGCCACAGTAATTCGGACTTGGCCGGCGGGCGCGTCGGATTCCTGCCAGCCGCCCTGATCCTCACGGTCCCAGCTCCGGCCGGCAATATCCACGCGCGTCACCGCCAGGCCCTTGGCGTTGGCAACTGCCCACTGCGCCACTGACCATGCCTGGCTGCCGTCAGCTTCCACCACGAGGGATTCACTCTCTGTGGTCATGGTGAGCGGCCCATACGCCTGGGCGAGTTCGGACTCGACGGCGGCGGGGACGCCCGGTTCCTGCGGGGCGCGCAAAGTGCACAGCACGGAGGCGGGCGTCTGGCCGGTCAGGCCGGACGCGAAGGAACGGCCCATATCTTCGTGTTGGGCGTAGGCGAGGGGGTAGGCCGAGCGCTGGACGCGCTGGGCGGCGTCGGTGATCTCCAAGGACTCATAGCCGGGAATCTTGACCAGGGCATCGTAGAAAGCATTGGCAGCGTAGTACGGGTCCATGACCTGGGCCTCGGTTCCCCACCCCTGCGAGGGACGTTGCTGGAAAAGTCCGCGGGAGTCAGGTCCGGCCTGGTCGCCATGGGCGATGTTGCGCAGCTTGGACTCCTGCATGGCCGTGGCAAGGGCGATGCTGGCTGCCCGGGGAGGCAGACCGCGCTGCACCGCCACCGCTGTAATCAGTGAGGCATTAACCGCCTGGTCCGTTGCCAGCTCAGCGCTCTGGGTCCCGACGTCGGCCTTGCAGCGCTCCGAGACCAGGGTTTCGGAGCGCTGCAAGAAGGAGACCGCTGTGTAGATGCCGGCGCCCGCCAGCGCCAGGGTAAGCAGCAGCACTGTGGGGCGAACAAAACTGCGTCCACGTGCCACGGGCGGGTCAGTTGGCGTGGAGGGCGTCGTTGAGTTCCACCGTCTGGCCCTTGCGCGGCAGCGCCTCGACGGCGCCGGTGGTGGAGTTGCGGCGGAACAGGAGGTTGGGGATGCCGGACAGTTCCGCAGCCTTCACGATCTTGGCGGTGTCCTCGCCTACCTCGTCCTTGGGTCCGGGAACGCGCACGCGCGTGCCGGCCGTGACGTAGAGGCCTGCCTCCACCACGGAGTCGTCGCCGACGCTGATGCCGACGCCGGAGTTGGCGCCCAGCAGGACACGCTCACCGATGACGATCTTTTCCTTGCCGCCGCCGGAGAGGGTGCCCATGATCGACGCGCCGCCTCCGACGTCGCTGCCGTCGCCCGCGACCACGCCGGCCGAGATGCGGCCTTCCACCATGGACGCGCCCAGGGTGCCGGCGTTGAAGTTCACAAAGCCTTCGTGCATCACGGTGGTGCCTTCGGCGAGGTGGGCGCCGAGGCGGACGCGGTCGGCGTCGGCGATCCGGACACCGGAGGGCACCACGTAGTCCACCATGCGGGGGAACTTGTCCACCCCGTAGACGGTGACGGCACCGCGGCGGCGAAGCTTGGCGCGGGTCAGCTCGAAGCCTTCCACGGCGGCGGGGCCGAAGTTGGTCCACACGACGTTGGGGAGCTTGCCGAAGATGCCGTCCAGGTTGATGGTGTTGGGCCGGACCAGCCGGTGGGAGAGCAGGTGCAGCCGGAGGTATGCGTCTGCGGTGTCGGCCGGAGCTTCATCAAGGTTGATCTGGACGAAGACTACCTTCTGCTCGGTCCCGCGGTCAGCGTCGGTGCCGCTTTCGGCGAGCTGGACCAGGGTTTCGTCCGCATTCTCCACGGCGCGCAGGTTATCGGCTGCGACGCCCAGGGCCGGTGCCGGGAACCAGACGTCCAGGACGGTGGCCTCGCCGGTGGCGCTGGCGATTGTTGCCAGGCCGAAGCCGTAGGCGGAGCGGTCTTCGGAAGTTGCGTTCTGGTTCTCGGGCGCGGCGGAGGTAGCGGTCTCAGTCATGCCCCCAGTCTAGCGAGAGGCGGGCATCGGGTTCGAACTAGACTGGCAACGTGACTGCCGAAACCGCGCCTGAACCGACCACCGTGCCTTTGGACCTCCGCCAGGACGTGTCCGTGCTGACCGCCGCCCTGATAGATATCAACAGTGTGTCCGGGAATGAGACGGAACTGGCGGACGCCGTCGAAGTCGCACTGCGGGCCATCCCCGAGCTCCACGTGGTCCGCGACGGCGACTCCATCATCGCTCGCACCGAGCTGGGCAGGACGGAACGCGTCATCCTCGCCGGACACCTGGACACCGTGCCGTTGCCGCTTACGGAAGGCGCGCGCGGCACCGTCCCGGCCACTTGGGATTCAGGTATCCCGGGGGAGGGCGTGCTCTACGGACGCGGCGCCACGGACATGAAGGGCGGCGTCGCCGTGCAGCTCGCGCTGGCGGCCACGATGTTCGACGGCGGCGCGGCGCCCCAGCGGGACGTCACGTTTGTGTTCTACGACCACGAGGAAGTGGAAGCGGTCAAGAGCGGTCTGGGCCGCCTGGTCCGCAACCACGGCAGCCTCCTGGACGGCGACTTTGCCATCCTCCTGGAGCCGACGCATGGCACCGTCGAGGGTGGTTGCAACGGCACCAGCCGTTTTGAGGCCACCACGGTGGGGGAGGCAGCCCACTCTGCCCGTGCGTGGATGGGCAGGAACGCCATCCACGCAGCGGCACCCATCCTGGCCCGGCTGGCAGCCTACGAGCCGCGGACCATCAACGTGGACGGCCTCGACTACCGCGAGAGCCTCAACGCCGTGAAGATCAACGGCGGCACGGCCGGCAACGTCATCCCGGACCGCTGCGTCGTGGAAATCAACTACCGCTTCGCGCCGGACAAGTCCCCGGACCAGGCGGAGGCGCATGTGCGCGAACTGTTGGAGGGCTTCGCTGTGGTCCGCACGGACGCTGCCGCCGGTGCGCGCCCGGGACTGAACCACCCTGCCGCCGCGTCCTTCGTGGCCGCCGTCGGAGCCGAGCCGAAACCGAAATACGGCTGGACCGACGTCGCGCGTTTCAGCGAACTGGGGATCCCGGCAGTGAACTTCGGCCCCGGCGATCCGCTGCTGGCGCACAAGGACAACGAACATGTCGACGCCGACGCCATCCGTGAGTGCCTGGGGGTGCTGCGGAGCTGGCTCGCGGCGTAGCCCGCGATAAGCAAAAGCACCAACAACAGGCTCCACACGAAAAGGTCCGGTACCCCTGAAGGGTTCCGGACCTTTTGCGTGAGCTCGGGTGTGGCTACTTGGGTTCCCGTATTTCCGGCAGTTCCGGTGCGACCACTGCGGTTGGTGCCGGGGCGACGCCGCCGGCGGCCTTCGTGGACCCGCGGCGCTCGATCCAGACTGCAATCCGGGAAACGCAGATGTTGATGGCGATATAGATCGCGGCGGCCACAAAGAAGATCGGGAACAGGAACTGCGTACCCAGGAAGTCGGCCATCACCTGGACCGCACGCAGCAGCTCCCCGTACGCCACGATGTAGCCCAGGGAGGTGTCCTTGAGGAGCACCACAAGCTGAGCCACGAGGGACGGCATCATGCGGCGGACGGCCTGCGGAAGTTCGATGATCATCCTGGACTGGAAGCTGGTCAGGCCCACGGTCAGGCCGGCTTCCCGCTGGCCCTTGGGGAGGGACTGGATGCCTGCGCGGATGATCTCCGCGAAAACAGCCGCGTTGTACAGGACGAGTCCGGCCACGACTGCGATGAACTGGTTGGTCCCGAACACCAGCAAAACAAAGAACATCATGAGCACAACGGGCATGCCGCGGAGGAACTCCAGTACGATCCGGGTGGGAATCCGGATGGCCGCGACGTCTGAGATCCGCAGCAGGCAGAGCAGCAGTCCCAGCGGAAAGGCGATGACTGCTGCTACGGCGGCCGCGCTGAGTGTTGCGCCAATTCCGTTCCCGAGCAGCGTCCAGACGTCCGCCCTGGTGAAGATGGCCCAGCGGCGCCCCTCAAAAATTCCCTGCTGTGCCAGGGTCATGATGATCCAGGCGAGCAGGCCAAGGATCAGCACGGAGCCGACTATGGAACCAATCAGGGAGACTCGCCGGGCCTTCGGCCCCGGGGCGTCGTAAAGAACTGAGCTCATCGGGAGATCGCCACCTTTCGTTCGACGGTGCTCGCCAGGATGCCCAGCGGAACGGTGATCAGGAGGTAGAAGAAGGCAACGCCGAGGAGGACAGCCAGCACCTGGTCACCGTGGGAGTTGGCCAGCTGCCTGCCGTAGCCGAACAGCTCCAGGACGAAGAAGGCGCCGGCAACGGAGGAGTTCTTGACGAGGGCGATCAGGATATTGATCAGCGGCGGGATGACCGTACGCAGGGCCTGCGGAAGGATGATCAGGGTCAGGACCTGGCTGAATTTCATGCCGATGCTGCGCGCGGCTTCGGCCTGTCCCACGGCAACGCTGTTGACACCGGAGCGGACAGCTTCAGCGATGAAGGCTGCGGTGTAGGCGCTCAGGGCGATGATGGCCGCCACTTCGAACTGTTGGAACGTCACTCCGAGGCGGGGGAGGACGATTGCTGCGAAGAAGAAGGCGATGGTCAGCGGGGTGTTCCGCAGGATTTCCACGTAGGTCATGCTGAAGCCGCGGAGAGCTGCAACGGGGGAGACCCTGGCCGCAGCCAGCAACGTCCCCAGCAGCAGGGCGATCACTCCTGATACGGCAGACAGGAAAAGGGTTCGGAGAAAGCCCTCCCAGTAAAGTGGCAGGCTTTCGATGATGGCGTCCATAGGATCCTTCGGCTGGGTGTCGTGGACGGGAGCGAAGATGGGAGCGGCGGTTGCCGGAGCCGCGGTGAGCGGACTCCGGCAACCGCCTGGTGTTACTCAGTAACGGTTGAGGGCGGGGAGTTCCGGGGCAGTCTTGATGACGGTGCCGGCGGTCGCTTCCCAGGCCTTCTTGTAGGACCCGTCCTTGCCGAACGCTTCCAGCTGGTCATTGATCCAGTTGCGGAACTCGGTGTCGTCCTTCTTCAGGCCGATGCCGTAGGGCTCCTTGGTGAAGGTTTCGTCCGAGGCCAGCTTGAAGGCGTCCGGCTCTTTGTCCACAAACCCGGCCAGGATCACGTTGTCCGTGGTGATGGCCTCGACCTGCTTGTTGCGCAGGGGCTCAAGGCACGCCGAGTAAGTGGCAGCCGGAGCGAGGATTGCTCCGTACTTCTCCACGATGGTGGCTGCCGGGGTGGAGCCGGTCACGGAGCAGACCTTCTTGCCCTTGACGTCCTCCGGCTTCTTGATGGAGGTGTCGTCCTTGTTGACCATCAGCGCCTGGCCGGCCTCGTAGTACGGGCCGGCAAAGCTGACAACCTGCTTGCGCTTGTCATTGATGGTGTAGGTGGCGATGACCAGGTCAACCCGGCCCTGTTCAATGAACGGCTCCCGGTTGGCGGAAACAGTCTCCGACCATTCGATCTTGTCCGCGGCGATTCCGAGCTTGGCGGCAACGAGCTTGCCGATTTCGACGTCAAAACCGATCGGCTTTCCGTCCAGGCCCACCTGGCCGAACAGGGGCTGGTCATACTTGGTGCCGATCTTGATGGTTCCGGCTGAGGAGAGTTTCGCCATGGTGGAGCCCGCAGCGAAGGTCGGCTTCTCGGCAACGGTGGGGTCGCCGGTGGTTCCGGGTCCGCCGCCGCATGCGCTCAGGGACAGCGCCAGGGCTGCGGATGCTGCTACCAGGAGGGATTTCCTCCGGGTCAAAAATGCCTTCATGACATTCCTTTCATTGGTCGGCCGTGGGTCACGGCCTGGGTGCGAACTGGAGTGTGTGTTCGTTGATGGAAAATCAGTGGGTGAGCAGTTTGGACAGGAAGTCCTTCGCGCGGTCACTCTTCGGATTGGTGAAGAATTCCTCCGGCTTGGTGTCCTCCACGATCTGGCCGTCGGCCATGAAGACCACCCGGTTAGCGGCCTTGCGCGCAAAGCCCATCTCGTGGGTGACCACGATCATCGTCATGCCTTCCTTGGCCAGCTGGACCATGACGTCCAGGACCTCACTGATCATTTCCGGGTCCAGGGCCGAGGTGGGCTCGTCGAACAGCATGACCTTGGGCTTCATGGCCAGTGCCCGGGCGATGGCAACACGCTGTTGCTGGCCGCCGGACAGCTGGGCCGGAAGCTTGGGAGCCTGGTGACCCACACCCACGCGTTCCAGCAGCGCCATGGCTTCCTTGTCCGCCTGCGCCTTGGGCACGCCCTTGACCTTGATCGGTCCCAGGGTCACGTTCTCCAGGATGGTCTTGTGGGCAAACAGGTTGAATGACTGGAACACCATGCCGACATCGGCCCGCAGCCGGGCGAGCTCCTTGCCTTCTGCTGGGAGGAGCTTGCCGTCGATGGCGATGTTGCCGTCGTCGATGGTTTCCAGACGGTTGATGGCACGGCACAACGTGGACTTTCCTGAGCCTGACGGGCCAATGACCACCACCACTTCGCCCTTGCGGACGTGGAGATTGATGTCCTTCAAAACGTGCAACTGACCGTAATGCTTATTCACACCATTCAGGGAGACGAGCGCATCGCCGGGCACATGAGTAGTCATAAGAAGAATCTAGCGAACATTGCCCGGTTATGAGGTGAATCACGGCAAGTTCGCGCGGATCGTGATTCAAGAGATACCTGCCACAGGCACGCTGGCCTTGGCATTAGCCTAGGGGGATGAGCATCAACGCAGATCCGGCCAAAACCTCCCAGCCGCGCCGTAAGGGGCCCCTTGAACTCCGTCGCAAGCAGGCGGCTGTGGAAATGTCTGACCAGCGTCTGCTTGATACCAAAGGCGCAGGACAGTTCGTCCATTCAGACCCCTGGCGTGTCCTCCGGATCCAGAGCGAGTTCGTCGAGGGGTTCGGCGCGCTTGCCGATCTGGGGCCCGCCGTCAGTGTTTTCGGCTCGGCGCGCACCAAACCTGGCAGCCCGTACTACGAAATGGGCATGGAGGTAGGCCGGAAGCTGGCAGCCGCGGGCGTGGCCGTCATCACCGGCGGCGGCCCGGGCTCCATGGAGGCCGCCAACCGCGGCACTGTGGAAGGCAACGGCGTCTCCGTCGGCCTGGGCATTGAACTGCCCTTCGAGCAGGGCCTGAACCAGTGGGTGGACCTCGGCATTAACTTCCGCTACTTCTTCGCCCGGAAGACCATGTTCGTCAAATACGCCCAGGGCTTCATCGTTCTTCCCGGCGGGCTGGGAACGCTGGATGAACTCTTTGAAGCCATGGTCCTGGTCCAGACCCGGAAGGTGACCTCCTTCCCGATCGTGCTCCTCGGCGTCGACTTCTGGGGGCCGATGATCGAATGGATCAAGGGCACCCTCGTGGCGGAAGGAATGGTCTCCGCAAAGGACCTGGACCTCATTCAGGTGGTCGACGATCCCGCCGAAGCGGTCCAACTCGTGCTCCACGGGACACCCCCGATTCCCACGAACGGAGAGCAACGGCCCGAATAGGACGCGGCCCCATATCTGGCACGATGGGTGCTGTGAGTTTTTTCCTGGTCTACCTCGCCATCGTGCTGATCGCCGCCACCCTGTGGGCAGGCGCCGGTGGCCGCCGCGGCATCCTGCGCAGCCTCCGCCGGAGCAGTGAACGTGCCGCCGGCGCCGAGGTCCCGGAGAATCCGGTTCTCTACCCGGGGTTCGCACAGCCGCCGGCCAACCTTCCGCCGGTGCTGCTGCCGGCAGAGGCTGCCCCGGCCGACGTCGACCGTGTCCGCTTCTCCCTCGGCCTGCGTGGGTACCGGATGGACCAGGTGGACCAGGTCCTTGACGAGTTGCGGGACCAGATCGCGGCCAAAGACGAAGAAATGGGCAGGCTCAGGGCACGGCTGCTGGAAGCAGAACGGGCGGCGCACCCGGAGGCCGGCGCTTGAGCACTGACACGGGGGACCGGACAGGCCCGACGGCGTTGATCACCGCATTCAGCGCCCGCGCCGCGGGTGCGGTCCAAGGCTGGCCTTGGTGGCTGCAGGTTGCCGTCCTGTATGCCGCTTCCCGTCTGGTCAGCGCCTGCATCTTTATGGCCGCAGCCCTGCACCAGGGGCCCAACCCGTGGTTTCCGGCCGTCCCTGACTACTGGAACTTCATCAACATCTGGGATGCGCGATGGTACGGCCGGATCATCACCGACGGTTATCCCGCACCGCTTCCAACGGATGCCGCCGGTAACGTGCAGGAAAACGCGTGGGCGTTCTACCCGCTCTTCCCGGCCCTGGGCCGTGCGCTCGCAGGGCTGACCGGAGCCAGCCCTGCCGCGGCACTGACGGTCGTCGCCATGCTGTCGGGGTTGGGGGCGGCGCTGGCTGTGTACTGCCTGTTCAGGCACAAGGCTTCGCACGCTGCGGCGCTTTGGGGCGTGGTGTTCTTCGCGAGCTTTCCGGTGTCCGCCATTCTCCAGGTCCCGTATGCGGAGCCGCTGACGGTTTTCCTGTTGGCCGCGGCGCTGCTGCTCGTCATCAGGCGGCATTATGTCGCGGCCATGCCGGTGGTGCTGCTGCTGTGCCTCTCCCGTCCGGTGGGCGTTCCCTTTGCCGCGATGGTGGGGCTCCTCTTCCTTTGGCGAGCCGTGGAACGGCGGCGCGGGGAGCGGCCGGGCACCCACAGCCTGGGGGAGCTGGCCTCCCTGGCGGGCCTTACCGTTGTGTGCGGGGCCTCAGCACTGCTGTGGCCGGCAGCGGCCTGGGCCGCCACTGGAGACATTGAGGCGTACACCAAAACCGAAACTGTGTGGCGGGGCCACGACCTGGTGCCGTTCAAGCCCTGGTTCGACACCGGCGTCGACCTCTTTGGTCCCGTTCTGGGGATCGTGGCGCCCTTCGTCTTTGCGGGTCTCTTTGCGCTCCTGCTGTTCTCCCCGCCGGTGGTCCGGCTCGGCGTGGAAATGCGCCTGTGGTGCGCCTGCTATGTGGGTTACCTCCTGCTGTTCCTCCACCCCCAGACCAGTACTTTCCGGATGCTGCTTCCGCTGTTTCCGTTGGCCCTGGCTGCCGCGCTGCTGTCCCGGTCCAAGGCCTACCGCGGCACGGTCCTGACCATGTTTGTCCTGCTCCAGATCGTGTGGATCGTCTGGCTGTGGGCATGGGCGCAGCTTCCGGGCGGCGGCGATTATCCGCCGTGATCGCGGGCGGCGCCTGGCCACCGGATTAGGGAATCCGACGCGGCCGTAAATCTCCATCGATTAGCTACGCGCGGGTCATTACGGGATAATAGTAAGTAAGCAGGGACAAAAGCATTCAGAAATGTTCAGCAATGGCGGCATCAGTACGGGCCGCCATAGCGGCTTGATTTGACCGTGCGGACACAGCCCATCCGGGCTGATATGTCCTGGGACTAAATGGAGGGGAAATTCCTCATGGCGGCTATGAAACCACGCACCGGCGACGGCCCTATGGAAGTCACCAAAGAGGGCCGCAGCCTGATCATGCGCGTACCGCTCGAAGGCGGCGGACGGCTTGTGGTGGAACTGAACGCTGCGGAGGCGGCCAACCTTAAGGAATGCCTCGTCGGCGTGACTGAATAATCCTGTTCGGCGTTGCCGAATAATCCCGCAGGGCGAGGGTCCGCAGCCAACCGGCTGCGGACCCTGGCTTTTTCCTGCGGATTTACTTCTTGACGGCGACCAGCAGTCCGTCGCCGGTGGGAAGCATCGCGGACGCCAGGCGGTCGTCGTCGCGGATCGTTTTACCCACTTGGCGGAGCACAACGGTGTTGGCCTCCCGGACGGCCGGATTGGCCACGCGGTCCTTGTCCAGCGCGTCATTGATGATGAGCAGCCCGCCGGCCTTCAGGAGCCGGACGGCCTGTTCCATGTAGCCGGGCAGGCCGGGCTTGTCGGCGTCGACAAACACCATGTCATAAGCGGAGTCGGTCAGGCGCGGCAGGACATCGCCGGCGCGGCCGGAAATAGTGCGGGTGCGGTTGGCCGGACTGCCAGCCTCTGAAAAAGCCTCACGTGCCGCCTTCAGATGTTCCACGTCCACGTCGATGGTGGTCAGCACGGCCTGCGGTCCAAGCCCCCGCAGGATGCAAACCCCCGAGACGCCTGCGCCTGTTCCGATTTCGACGGCGGTCTGGGCCTTCGAACCCGCAGCCAACACGGTCAGGACCGCACCAACACCTGCGCCGATGGGCGTCACGCCCAGTTCGAAGGAGCGCTCCCTGGCACGAAGCATGACCTCATCCTCTGCGGGCAGATCTTCTGCATAGGACCAGCTCGTGGATTTGTCGGCGCTCATGTGATTCGCTTTCTGGGCGGCAGGGGAGTGTTTAGTACAGCCTACTGTGTGCGGGGGTGCCAGCCGCGGAAGGGAATCGTTGCGCCTTTGGCTGAAGAAACGCGCCGGTCAGGAAATTCCCAGCCAACTTTGAAATGATGGATATCCGCTCATCCGTGTGGTGATCGGCGCCGAACCAGAGATGTCAAAAGTATCCGGGCGATAGCAATCCACGATGGGAGTGGACGATGTCAGCATCAGATATGGCACCTGTCCCTGCAACGCAAGTTTCCGCTGCTGCATGGGTCAGGCCCACCTGGGAGGAAGTGGTGGCCAACCACTCCGCCAAGGTCTACCGGCTGGCTTACCGCCTGACCGGAAATAAGTTCGACGCCGAGGACCTCACCCAGGAGGTGTTCGTCCGCGTCTTCCGGTCACTGGAGAATTTCAAGCCAGGGACACTCGATGGCTGGCTGCACCGCATCACCACCAACCTGTTCCTGGACCAGGCGCGCCGGAAAACCCGCATCCGGTTTGACGCGCTGGCAGAGGACGCCGAGTCCCGGATCCCCGGGCGGGAGCCCGGACCGGAACAGAGTTTTGAACTGAACAACCTGGACCTCGATGTCCAGGCTGCCTTGGAAGAGCTGCCCCCGGACTTCCGCGCCGCCGTCGTGCTTTGCGATCTGGAGGGCCTGTCCTACGACGAAGTGGCCGCTGCACTGGGTGTCAAGCTGGGTACCGTCCGTTCCCGTATCCACAGGGGCCGGACCATGCTGCGCGAAAAGCTGGCCCACCGCGATCCCCGGCCTCAGCAAGGACGCAAGCCGAAGCTTTCGCTGCCGCGCATCGCCAGCATCCTCTGATCGGCACCATGACGCCCCAGAACCCCTTCGGCCGCCGGCATCACCGCGGCGCCGACCACGTGCAGACCTGCGCAGAATGTGCGGCGGCGCTGAAGCGTGAACGCCAGTACATCCAGCGCCTCCGTGACGCGGCCGTGCCGCCTGCCAGCGAGGACCTGACGGCCCGGCTGCTGGTCAGGACGCAGCTGCTCGCGGCCGCGCCGGAGCCAGCCCCGAGCCAGTACCGGGCCGCGAGAGTCTTGGCACTTGCCGCCGGCGGGACAGCCGCAGCCGCTGGAATTCTTGCCGTCAGCGCGTTTGCGCTGGCGGGGGACAGCCTGCCTGTCGCCCAAACGGCCATCAGCGGGAGCCTGGTGCAGCATACGGCCCAGCTGCCGGCCGACGGCAGGGAGCTCAGTGCCCAGCAATTGTTGGCCCTTCGCTCGGAAGGCTGGGTCTGTCCGGAACTGGCGTCACTCGGCTTCCACGTCCGGAGCGCCAATGCCATAACGCTCAATGGGCGGCCAGCGGTGGAAATGCACCTGTCCGATGGGCGGCACTATGCCACCATCGTGGAACAGCATCCCGCGGACGCCGAGCAGATCGCCGGTCAGAACGAGGGGAAGCTGCTGGTCAGCAGCCTGGCGCCCTGGACGGCCACCGTTGAGACCACGGCAGGCATTTTCACGGTGAAGTCCGACCTCCCGGCGGAGCAGGCCGATGACGCCGTCCCAGTGCTGCAGCGGCTCAGCGTCCTCGCCGTGGAAGGAATTAACGCGGGTGCCAGCACAGCGCCTGCCGCGTCCGCGGTGACCGCGGCGGACGACTCCCCCGGCGCCCGGATGGAGCGGGGAATCCGCAAACTCGGGGCGATCCTGGCTCCGTGATGCAGGCACTTTGCGACGCTGGCGGGCAGGAATCGTCAGCGGGGCTCTGGAGAGGGTAATCTTCCTAAAGTGTTTGGAATCAACGGTCCGGAGTTCTTCCTCTTGCTGATCATCGGTATCCTGGTGATCGGTCCCCAGCGCCTGCCCGAATACACCCAGAAACTTGCGAATCTCGTGAAGGAAGTCCGCCGGATGGCCTCCGGTGCACGGGAGCAGATCAAGGAAGAAGTGGGCATCGACATTGACGATGTCGACTGGAAGAAATACGATCCCCGCCAGTATGATCCGCGGCGCATCATCAAGGAAGCCCTCCTGGACGACGACGCCAAACCCGTCAGTGCCGGCGCTCCGGCCGCGGTCGCTGCCGTCGCCGGTGCAGGGGCGGTTGCCACAGGCGGGGCGGCTTCCTCCCGTCCGGAACGTGTGGTCCAGTCGCTGCCGCCGGGCGAACCCGCGCCGTTCGATACCGAAGCCACCTAGGCCCCATCGCCTCTGGTTGGCAGCTCTGTATTAACGCGGCTGCAGCCCCAGCTTCATCCCCGTCAGGCCCCTCGGCCTGGCCGCAAGTTTTCCGGCAATTTCGGTGAGTGCAATGGCAGCCGGAGTCTCTGGCCGGCCAAGCACGATGGGTGCGCCGGCGTCGCCGCCTTCCCGCAGCAGGATGTCCAGCGGAATCTGTCCCAGGAGCGGCACTTCCTTGCCCACCGTCGTCGTGAGTCTTTCGGCGAGGACCGCCCCGCCGCCGCTGCCAAATAGCTCCATTCTGCCGCCGTCGGGCATTTCAAGGTACGACATGTTCTCGATGACGCCGGCCACCGTCTGGCCTGTCTGGGTGGCGATGGCGCCGGCGCGTTCGGCGACGTCGGCAGCTGCGGCCTGCGGCGTGGTGACCACCAGGATCTCGGCCTTCGGCAGCAACTGGGCCACCGAAATCGCGATGTCACCGGTGCCGGGCGGCAGGTCGAGGAACAGGGCATCGAGGTCGCCGAAGTAGACGTCGGTCAGGAACTGTTCCAGGGCCCGGTGGAGCATCGGCCCACGCCACGCAACCGGCTGGTTTCCGGCGACGAACATGCCGATGGAAATCACTTTCACGCCGTAGGCCACCGGCGGCAGGATCATGTCGTCCACCCGGGTGGGTGCCTGCGTGATGCCCATCAGGGCCGGAACCGAGAAGCCGTGCACGTCGGCGTCCACGATGCCCACCCGGAGCCCTTGGGCGGCCAGGGCGCAGGCCAGGTTGACCGTCAGGGATGACTTGCCCACGCCGCCCTTTCCGCTGGCCACCGCGAACACCTTGGTCAGCGACCCCGGCTCGTTGAACGGAATCCCGCGCTGGCCGGAGGCGCCGCGGAGTTGTTCCTTCAGGGCGTCCCGCTGGGCCTGGTTCATCACTTTCAGTTCAACCTCGACGGCGGTCACGCCCGGAACTGCCGAAAGCGCCTTTTCGGAGTCGGCAGTAATGGTCCCGCGCAGGGGACAGCCCGCGATGGTAAGCAGGACGGCCAGCCTGACCTTGCCGTCCGCAGAGATGTCCACGGACTCCACCATGCCCAGTTCCGTGATGGGACGGCGGAGCTCAGGATCGATCACAGTGGCCAGTGCAGCGTGGACTGCCTGCTCCAGGGGGGCGCTCATTCGCAGCAGGCTCAGCTTTCGGGGGTAGGGGTGTGCTTCGGGCCGGCGCCCTCCTGGGCTGCCTGGTCCGTGGCGGCGTGGTTGGGGTTGACCTTGGGAATCTGCTGCGTGCGGGGGTGCCGCTGTTTGTCGCGCTTTTCCTTCAGTTTTTCCTTGACCTTCTCACGCGGGGACTCATGGCTGCCGACTCCGGAAGGATCGTGAGTGCGCAATTCCTCCTGCGCTTCGAGCATGTCTTCCAGAAGCGATCGCAGTTCCGCCCGGACGTAGTCGCGGGTGGCAACCTCGCGCAGCGCGATCCTCAGTGAAGCCAGCTCCCGGGTGAGGTACTCGGTGTCGGCCAGGTTGCGTGCCGCCTGCTGGCGGTCCTGCTGGAGGGAGACCCGGTCGCGGTCATCCTGGCGGTTCTGGGCCAGCAGCAGCAGCGGGGCCGCGTACGAAGCCTGCAGCGAAAGCATAAGGGTCAGGAGAGTGTAGCCCAGGGCCTGGGAGTCGAACTGCCATTCCTCGGGCGCGAAGGTGTTCCAGACCAGCCAGATGACAACGAAGACTGTCATGTAGACCAGGAAGGTCGGCGTGCCCATGAACCGGGCGAAGCCTTCCGTGGCGTGGCCGAACGCGTCCGGATCAGGCGAGAACTTGGGCAGGATGCGCTGGCGTCCGCTCAGGGGCGTATCGAGCCCGCCCTTTGCTGCTGCTTTCCCTTGGCCGCGCTGGCTGCCGGGACTCTTGGGGGCGCCGGTGTCAGCCAATGCGGCCTCCCAGTTTTCTTATCGGGGCTTCGCCATCATAGGCGCGCCAGTCATCCGGCAACAGATGATCCAAAACGTCATCAACAGTCACCGCCCCCACGAGCCGGCCAGCGTCATTGACCACGGGAAGGCAGTTCAGGTTGTAGGTGGCGAGGGTGCGCGCCACCTCGCTGATGTGGGCCTGGTCGGAGACCGGTTCAAGGTTCTTGTCCACGAGGTTGCCCAGGGGTTCCGGCGGCGGATAGCGGAGCAGCTGCTGGATGTGGACTACGCCCAGGAACCGGCCGGTGGGGGTTTCCAACGGGGGCCGGGCGATGAAGATGGACGAAGCGAGGGCGGGAGAGAGTTCCTCACGGCGGACGTGGGCCAGGGCCTCTGCGACAGTTGCCTCCGGGGGAAGGATCACCGGGACAGGCGTCATCAGGCCGCCAGCGGTGTCCTCGTCGTATTCGAGGAGCCGCCTGACGTCCTCGGCGCCTTCGGGTTCCATAAGCTGGAGCAGTTGTTCCGCCTGGGCTGTGGGCAGTTCGCCGAGGAGGTCGGCGGCGTCGTCGGGATCCATCTCCTCCAGGACGTCGGCCGCGCGCTGGACGTCAAGGGCGGACAGGATTTCCACCTGGTCGTCCTCGGGCAGCTCCTGCAGGACGTCGGCCAACCTTTCATCCTGGAGTTCGCTGGCCACTTCGAATCGGCGTTTGTCGCTCATTTCCTGCAGCGCCTCGGCGAAGTCTGCGGGTTTGAGGTCCTCGTGGTTGGCCACGAACTGGGTGGCTGCCTGTGGTTCGGTGCGCGCGCCCTGGAGGGCGTCGGCCCAGTCGATGATCATGGTCTCGTTCCGGCGCAGCCGGCTGAGCGGGGACAGGGAATGGCCCCTGCGGACGAACAGCTTGCTCACGAACCAGTCGCGGGACCGGTGCTGGTCCATGGCGATGTCCTCGATGGTGGCGTCGCCGCTGCCGTCCCGGAGCGTGACACGGCGGTCGAACATTTCCGCAACCACCAGCGTCTCCGCACCGCGCTGCTCAAAGCGCCGGAGGTTCACCAGGCCCGTGCAGATGATCTGTGTCTGGTCGATGGAGGTAATGCGTGTCATCGGCACGAAGACCCGCTTTTTGCCGGGAACTTCGACGACGATGCCCACCACGTGCGGGGCGCCGCGGCTGCCACGCGAGAGCACCACCACATCGCGCAACCTGCCCAGGCGGTCGCCCAAAGGGTCGAAGACGTCAAGACCCAGCAGGCGGGCCACGAAGACGCGCGAAAGATTTGTGCTCACGTCTACAGGCTACCGAGTCTGCTCTCTTTTAGCTGAATTTACAGGCGGCGTACATGCTGATGGGCAAGAATGGGTGTATGTCAAACATTTTTGGTGCTCCAAAGGCCGGTGGCCCCAACGGGCCCGACGACGCCCGCACGGTGCCCACCGGCGACACCGTAGGCTCGTACACTTCCTACTTGGACGCCCAGAAGGCGGTGGACTACCTCGCCGACCAGCAGTTCCCGGTCCACATGGTTTCGATCGTGGGCAACGAGCTGAAGATGGTTGAGCGGGTGACCGGTCGCCTGAGCTACCCTCGGGTGGCTCTCTCCGGGGCCCTCAGCGGTATGTGGTTCGGCCTCTTCGTTGGCGTGATGCTTTCGTTCTTCGCACCGTCGCCCGGCTATTTCTCCATCCTGGCGTCTGTGCTGATGGGGGCTGCCTTCTTTATGCTGTTCGGCATCGTCACGTATGCCATGCAGCGCGGAAAGCGGGATTTCACCTCCACCAGCCAGGTGGTGGCCACCAACTACGACGTTGTGGTGTCGGTGGAAGCCGCCCATGAAGCGCGCCGGCTGCTCCAGCAACTGCCCATGACCCGCTCGGACGCAGCTGCCGCCCCGTACAATCCGCAGGGCTACCACCAGCAATACGGCCAGCCGGGTCAGCAGCCCGGCCAGCAGGGCAATCAGCCTGGTCCGGCGCCCGCACGCCCTGCCAGTTGGAATGACCCCTACGGACAGCAGGGCGCTGGTGCTCCGGGCCAAGGGACGCCCCAGGGCGCCGGGCCGGACCAGGGCACGCAGCCGGAGGCAGCGGCCCAGCCAGTGCAGGCCCCTGCGGCCGCCGTTCGCTACCCGGACCTCCCTGACGGCCGGCCACAGTACGGCGTCCGCGTCACAGACCAGGCCACCACAGGCCAGTCCGGCACGGAACAGTCGGGCTCAGAACAGCCCGCCGCAGATCGGTCCCGGACGCAGACCCAGCCTGACTCCGCCAAGGACTCCGGCGAATCCACACCGTAGGCCACGCCGCCGGAGGCCTGTTTTATCCGTGGCCGCGGAGCAAGGCCCGCGGTACACAAACAACTCCGCCCGGTACCGCAGTTGCTGTACCGGGCGGAGTTGTTTGTGGTTCAAGGCTGTCTTACTTGACGCCGCCGGCTGTCAGGCCGCCAACGAGGTACTTCTGGAACATGAAGTACAGCACCACCACGGGGACGGCACAAACCAGCGAAGCTGCCATCAACTGCGAGTACACAGGGATTGCTCCGCCCTCAACCGCGGACGCGAACACCTGCAGCGCAACTGCGGCTGTGTGCGTGTCCGGGCGGGTGAACACTGACGCGAACAGCACGTCATTCCAGCCCAGCAGGAAGGCGAAAATCGCGGAAACGATGATTCCCGGCCAACTGAGCGGAATGATGATCCGGAACAGAATCCCGAGGTTGGAAGCGCCATCGATGCGTGCCGCTTCCTCCAATTCCCGCGGCAGGCCGCGGAGGTAGGTGACCATCACCCAGGTTGAGAACGGCAAGGCGAACGTCAGGTAGGCGATAAACAGGCCCCAGAGCGTGCCGATGACGGTCACACCCAAGTAAGTGCCTGCGGAGGAGAAAAGCACAAAGACCGGCAGGAGCATCAGGGTGCCCGGGACGGACTGGAGGCCCAGCAGCCCGCGCAGCACCGTCAGGCGCCCGCGGAACTCAAACCGCACCAGTACATAAGCCGTGCCGATGGCCATAATGGCCGAGACGACTGCCGTGGCTCCGGAGACGATCAGGCTGTTGCCGATGGCTTTCGCCAGCCCCACGGAATCCCAGATCTTGGTGTAGCTGTCCAACGAGAAGCTGCTTGGCCAGAACTCGCCGCTGGCGACGCCCACGTCCGTGTTCAGCGAGGCCAGGAAGATATACAGGATAGGAACCAGCACCAGGGCGCAGAGCAGGACGGTGAGCGTAGCCAGCAGCGGCCTCGGCATGAGGCGTGTAACCTCCAGGGCTGCGTCACGCCGGATGGGTTGCTTCTTCTGCTGCTCGATCGGGTTTGCCGCGTCGATGGTCACTTCTTTCCTCCTTCGTGCACATCAAGCCGGACTGCGCGCAGGTAGATGAAGAGCGGAATCGCGATCAGGATCAGCGAAACGACCGCCATGGCGGCGCTGAGGCCAAACCGGAAGCTCTGGAAACTGGTGACGTAAACCAGGATCGGCAACACGTTCACATCCGACGGTGCCGGCGCACCAAACAGGACATAGGGGAGGGTGAAGTTGTTGATGTGGTTCAACGTGGCAAGCAGGAAGGCGAGCGAAACCGGTCCCTTGAGGTAAGGGAAGATCACGTACCGCAGCTTGTTCCACCACAGTGCCCCGTCCAGTGCCGACGCCTCGTGGACCTCGTGGTCCACCGCCTGCAGGCCGGACAGTGCCAGCAGGTAGATGAACGGCCAGGCCGCCCAGATTTCCACCCACACCAGTGTCCAGTACGCGTTCGGGCCGTTAAGCCACAATCCGCCGCCCATTCCCATATTGGTCAGGGTCACGTTGACGATGCCATCTGGCTGCAGCATGGTCCGCCACACGCTGGCCACCACAAACGACGGCAGGACGTAGGGGATCAGGAACACGGAGCGCACCAGGGCACGGCCGCGGTAGGCGTTTTGGGTGACGACGGCGGCGGCCACGCCCAGCGGGACGGTCACCGCCGTGGAAATCACCGCGAAGGAAACAGAGAGCCAGATGGAGCGGAGCAACTCGCTGCTGAGTGCCGCTTCAATGTAGTTCTGAATGCCAATGAATTCGGCACTGACCCACTGGCGAAGGGTGTACTGATCCAGATCGATCAGGGACATCCAGATGCCCATGGCCAGGGGGACGAGGATGACAATCGTCATCAGCAGTCCGCCGGGGATCAGGAGCCAAAGAGGCCGGTTCCTCTCGCTGAGCCCCTTTCGTCGCTTCCCAGGGGGTGTGGTTTCGCCGGGTCCGGCGGACGCCCCGGCCACCGGACTGCTGTCCGATGGCCGGGGCTCGGTAACGCTGCTAGCCATTTTCCGTAACCTTCCGCAGTTGGTGGGTCGGTCTTACTTCTTGGCCCGGTCCAGTGCGGTCTGCGATTTGGCCTGTTCGTCCTTGAGCCGCTGGGACAGGTTGGAGTCGCTGACGGCACCGGAGGAAAGATCCGGAATGGACTGGACAACCACGTTGGTCAGTGACAGCTGGACATCGCCCCACGCGCCGCTGAACGGCGTCGCAACGGACTTGGCACCCGACTCAAGGGCCGGCGCAATCACTTCGTTGGTTGCAAGTTCCTTTGCGGCTTCCTGGTTGGCGGGAAGCTGGCCGAAGACCTTGAAGTAGTTGAGCTGGACATCCTTGTCGGTGATCATCTTGATGAACGCGAAGGCGAGGTCTTTCTGCTTCGAGTAGTCAGCTACCACGAGGTTGTCACCGGAAAGGATGCTGGCGGCAGGCTTGCCGTCCGAAGGGTTGGAGGTCTCGCCCGGGGGAACTGTGGGCATCAGGGCATACTTGTACTTGCCCTTGACGGCCGAGGCATCGAGGGCGGGGATGGACAGCGGCGAGGTCATGGGGAAGTACGCTGCCTTGCCGGCTGCGAAGGCGGCCAGGGCCTGCGGGTTGGCCCACCCAACGGAGGCGGGATCGACCACCTTGTCCTTGGTCACCCAGCCGAAGTAGGTCTCGTAAGCCTTCTTGGTGATGGGGTCATCGAGACGGACCTCGGTTCCGTCAATGATGGGGTTGCCGGCCTGGATGGACATGCCCCAGATGTACTTCCAGGGGTCGAAGTTGTCCTTGTAGGCCACGGCAACACCGTACTGGTCGCCCGTGGTGAGCTTCTTTGCCTGCTCGGTGAATTCATCCCAGGTGGTGGCAGGCTTTTCGATCCCGGCAGCTGCCAGCAGCTCGGTGTTATAGGCCATCACGAACGGCCGGCTTACGAACGGGATACCGATCTGGTTGCCTTCGTCCGGACCGGAAATGCCGAGCGCCGCGGGAACGAACTTGTCCTTGCCGCCAAGCTGGTTCCATTCGTTGTCACCGAGTTTCACGAACGCCCCGGTGGAGTAAGCCGTGGGGGTGAACGTAGTACCGAGCCCGTAGACGTCAGGACCCTGGCCCGAGACGACTGACGTTTGGATCCGGGTCATCTCGTCATTGGCGCTGGCGAACGTTTCCCACTGGATGTCGGCTCCGGTTTCCGCCTTGAACTTGGCGCTCATTTCCTTGAACCAGGCCTGCTGTTCCTGAGGGTACTGTGCGGTGACGCTCATCAGGACGTTAAGCGTTTTTCCAGTGCCGTCCACCTTGCCGCCCGTGGCGCCGGAGGTGGTACCGCCTGTGCCGCCCGAGCCGCCGCATGCGGCCAGCATAAGGACGGAAATGGCCGCTGCGGCGATAGTGCCAATGCGACGCGGTTTAGACATACCCATGAGACTTCTCCTTTGAAGACATACATTGCGGCAGAGACCCGAGACTAAAACTCAGTCTACGATTTTCTTTCTCTGCGGCTAGGGTATTCATCAGCGCCAACTTTTGGCAAGCGATTGCCAAAACTGTTATGAGAGCTTCACCCAAGGGTATGGACGTCCAGCGCATCACGGCGGTGATGCGCTGGACGCAACTGCTTCTAGCGGATGTCTCCGGTTGCCAAACCAGCGTCCAGTTCCTGGTAGATGCCTGCCATCCAGGACTGCACGTCGTCGGCCTTGCGGGGCAGCGCGGCGCTGAGGTTCACCGGACCGTCGGCCGTCATCAGGATGTCGTCCTCGATCCGCACCCCGATGCCGCGGTACTCCGCCGGGATGGCCAGGTCCTCGTTCTTGAAGTACAGGCCGGGTTCGATGGTGAAGACCATGCCCTCCGTAAGGATCCCGTCGAGGTACAGTTCGCGCTTTGCCTGGGCGCAGTCGTGGACATCCAGGCCGAGGTGGTGGCTGGTGCCGTGGGGCATCCAGCGGCGGTGCTGCTGGCCTTCGGGGCCGACGGCTTCCTCGACACTCACCGGGAGCAGTCCCCACTCGGCGAGGCGTTCCGCCAACACATTGGTGGCGGCGGTGTGGATGTCCCGGAACCTGGCACCCGGCTGGGCAGCAGCGAATCCGGCGTCGGCGGCATCCAGGACTGCCTCGTAGACCTTGCGCTGGACTGCGGTGAACGTGCCGTTGACCGGCAGGGTCCGGGTGACGTCCGCGGTGTAGAGCGAGTCCGCTTCAACGCCCGCGTCCAGCAGCAGCAGCTCGCCGGCGTTGATCCTGCCGGTGTTCCGAGTCCAGTGCAGGACGGTGGCGTTGTTGCCGGCGGCGGCGATGGTGTCGTAGCCCAGTTCGTTGCCTACCTCGCGGGCACGGGCAAAGAACGCACCTTCGACGACACGCTCGCCACGGGCATGGGTCAGGGCGCGGGGCAGGGCTTTGACTACCTCCACAAAGCCCTCAACGGTCGCCGCTACCGCCGTCATCATCTGTTCGATTTCCCACTCATCCTTCAGGAGGCGGAGTTCGGACAGCGCTTCGGAAAGCTTTTCATCCAGTGCATCCAGGACGGCGAGGTCCAGGTTGTCCGGGTCCTTGGCAGTGTTGTACCGGGCGGTATCCACGAGGGCGTCGATGTTCTCGTCCACCTTGCGGACCAGCCGGATGGAGATGCCGCCGATCTCCGGGGCGCCCACGTTCTTGGTGATCGCGGACTCAAGTCCATCGATGTGGGCGGTGGCCAGGCCCAGCCGCGCTTCAAACTCGGCAAGCGTGGGCCGGGCACCGATCCAGAATTCGCCGGAACGGGAGTCAGCGTAGAACTGTTCTGTGTCCCTGCCGGCCAGCGGTCGGAAGAACAGCGTGGCACGGTGGTGGCTGCCGCCGTCGCCCTTTCCTTCACCGGCGGGTTCCAGAATGAGGACGGCGTCCGGCTCGTGGTCCAGGCCCAGGCCGGTGAGATGCGCAAACCCCGAATGCGGACGGAACCTGTAATCGCAGTCGTTGGAGCGGACCTTCAGCGGACCGGCGGGGATGACCAGGCGTTCGCCTTTGAACTTCTCCGAGATGGCCTTGCGCCGGGCCGCGGCGTAGTGGGCCACGGCGTCGAGCACCGGAAGGTGTTGCTCGGAAGGCGCCCAATTGCTGGCCATAAAGGCCTTGAAGGCAGCGGAACTGGGCCGCTGAGAGCGGTTGTTGACGCGCTCGTCGAGGGGCTGGGAGGCAGAGTTCAGGGTATTTTCGGCATCGTTCACGGCACCATCGTCTCACCAGCACCGAGACTAGGGCCAATACCCGAGCGACGCGGTCAACTAGGCTGGGGAAGTGAGGATTGACCTGCATGCCCACTCGAATGTTTCGGACGGCACCGAAACCCCCGCCGACGTGATGGCTTCGGCTGCCCGGGCGGGCCTGGACGTGGTGGCACTGACCGACCATGACTCCACGGACGGCTGGGCCGAAGCATCCCTCGCGGCGCTGGAAAACGGGGTGGCGCTGGTTCCCGGCATGGAGGTTTCGTGTCGGACCGCGCAAGGCATCAGTGTTCATCTGTTGAGTTACCTGCACGATCCTGCCCACCCTGGGCTGCTTGACGAGATCACCAAGGCCAAGGACGCGCGCCTCACCCGGGCCGAACGCATGGTGACCCTGCTCGCCGAAGACTACCCGCTGACGTGGGACGACGTCATCCACCACGTGGCTCCCGGGGCCACCCTGGGCCGGCCGCACATCGCTGATGCTTTGGTGGCGGCCGGCGTGGTGGCGGACCGCTCGGAGGCGTTCACGTCCATCCTGACATCCCATTCGCGCTACTTTGTCCAGCACTACGCACCCGATCCCGCCACCGCCGTCGAACTGGTCCGTGCCGCTGGTGGTGTTCCCGTGTTCGCGCATCCCGTGGCGTCCGGCCGGGGCCGGATCGTGGCGGAGCGCACCTACCGCGACATGATCGACGCCGGCCTGGTTGGCCTGGAGATCGACCACCGCGACAACCCCGAGGAGGGGCGGGAATTCCTCAGGGGCCTCGCAGCCAAGCACGGGCTGCTGATTACGGGCTCCTCTGATTATCACGGCACCGGCAAGCCCAACCTGTTGGGGGAGAATCTCACCACTGCGGAGGTGCTGGCTCGGATTGAGGAGCTGGGCACGGGGACTCCGGTGGTGCGCTGAGACGTACTACCTGCCGGGGTTCGGGACAAAGGGGTGCCCCAGGGCCGTCGACAGTCCGACGAACATGCGGGTGGCCGGGGACGAGCACGGGAGGTCTTCCGGATTGTCGATGAGCGTCGATGACTCGCTGCAACTTCCCGAGGCGATGTCACTGTTGACGAGAACCACCACCGAGGTGTCCGACGTAGTGTCGTAGTACAGGGTGGCGTTGAAGCCGGGCAGTTCGCCGGTGTGGCCCACCCACCCGCCAACGCACGCGAAGCCGAAACCGTAGCCGGCCGGTTCCGGGAAGGACCGCAGGCGTTTAGCTTGGGTCGCCGGGGACAGGAGGCCCTGCCCGGTGCCCAGTGCCCGGCCGTACACCAAGAGGTCCTGCACGGTGGAGATCATTGCCCCGGCAGTCCACCCAAAGGAGGGGTTCCAGTTCGTGGCATTGGCAGGATTCTCCGGCGTACCGCTGCCCTGGAGCGTATAGCCCTGCGGGTGCGGCGCCGGAATGGCCTGTGAGTCGCCGGGCCAGCTGGTGCCCTTCAGCCCCAGCGGCGCCAGGATCCTCTGCTGGAGGACGTCCGCAATGGGCTGTCCGGTCACGTTCTCGATCACCTTGCCCAACAGGACCGTGTTCGTGTTCGAGTAATTGAATTTCTCGCCTGGGCTGAAGATGGGCGAGGCCGAGACACCGTAGGCAACCAGCTGATCCGGCGTGAAAATCGTCTCCGGATGCGCGAAATAGACGTCCAGGAAGGCCTGGGTGTAGTAGCTGGCGATCCCGCTGGTCATGTTGGCCAGCATCTTCAGGGTGATCGTGTTTCCGTTCGGAATACCCGGGTAGAACTTGTCGATGGTGTCATTGAGCGACAGCTTGCCGTCCTCGGCCAGCTGGAGGATCAGCGTGCCGGTGAATGTCTTGGTGACGGAGCCGATCCTCAGGTGCATGTCCGGGGACATGGCTGCGTTCGTGGTGGGGTCCGCGAAACCGTACGAACTGGTCCAGATCCCTTCGGGCGTGCGTACGCCAACAATCGCTCCGGGGGCGGCTGCTTCCTTGAAGGATGACCGTGCTGCGGCATCGAGGGAGGCTGCCAGGGATGCCGGGAGTGCCGCTCCCGTTGAAGCAGGGGCTGCGATAACCGTGGCGACATCGGAAACGCACTGCGCGGCAGCGGCGGCTGGCGATGTGGCTGCAGCGGTTGGGCTTGGTGGGTTTGTGCGGGGTGGAATGCCGTCAGGCGTGGCGGTGCAGCCGGTCAACAACAGCACTGCGGCCATCCCCACCGGGATGAACCGGGAGTGGCGGGTCCTCCGTGTTTTGCTCACACCGGCCATGGTGGACCCCTGTTCCTTGAGCCAGACGCCGCGGTATGTTCCCTTAGGCGAGCCGGCCCGGTTGGGAGGGCCGGCTCCGGATATTCTGTGGCACGCCATGGTGCCTGTCAACGGCAATGGCAAAGGCCCGTGGGGAGTCGCCCGGGGGTTACGCTAGCGTATTGACTAATCGTCATCTCTGAGTATTCTTGCCCTTGCTGGGGAGCGGCGGTTTGCACTGCCATCAAGGTCTCGTCGTCATGCACTATCCATAACGGTAGACGGAGAGAAACCATGTTTAGAAAGTCACTCGCTGCAGCTGGGCTTGCTGCCGCCTTTATGTTTGTTCCCACCGCCGCCAATGCGCTGGACTGCGTCAACGTCAGCAGGCCGCCCGCTGCCTGCGGCGCCGACTGTACCGCGGGACCTGTTATCAACGGAAACTGGGTTTGGCTCCCCAGTGTCTTCCCCGGAGAGGCTGAAGTCTGGGCATTTGTCCCGCCGGGAACGCTCAAGGCGATGGCCCCGGACTTCCCCATCGGCCAGAAAGGCAACTTCCAGAGCGGCGACGGCCACGCCCTGCTGGTCAACGCCATCTGCAATTCCAAGGGTTCTGTGTTGATGAACCGGCAAACCGAGCACGGCATCCAGCTGCTGGGAGGCTGTGTGGGAGGCCACTGACGCAAGTAGGTCGCATTTAATGTCGTTATGGGCGCCCATAACGACATCTAATGCGACCTAGTTGGGCGGGAACGACGTAAAGGTTGCCTTGGCGCCCAGCCGCTTGGACATCACATCGATCGCCGGTTGGTTCTGGTCCACGCAGACGAACTTCCGGTCGAGTTTGGCCGCCACGGCGCCGAGGGTTCCGGAACCGGCGAAGAAGTCCAGGCACCAGTCACCGGGCCGGCTTGACGCCGACACTACGCGGCGGATGAGGCCCTCGGGCTTCTGCGTGGGGTAGCCGGTCTTTTCCTTGCCCGTGGGGGAGACGATGGTGTGCCACCACACGTCGGTGGGCAGCTTGCCGAGTTCCCGCTTCGCCGGTGTCACCAGGCCGGGCGCCATGTACGGCTCGCGGTCCACCTCGGCGTTGTCGAAGTGGTATTTCGCCGGGTTCTTGACGTACACGAGGATGTTGTCGTGCTTGGTGGGCCAGCGGTACTTGGCGCGGGCGCCGTAGTCGTAGGCCCAGATGATCTCGTTGAGGAAGCACTCCCGGCCGAAGATCGCGTCAAGCATCACCTTGGCGTAATGGACTTCGCGGTAGTCCAGGTGGAGGTAGAGCGTGCCGTCGTCGGCCAGCAGCCGCCATGCCTCAACCAGCCGGGGTTCCAGGAACGACCAGTAGTCGCTGAAGGCGTCATCGTACCGGTGCAGGGCGCCCTTGATGGTGTCGTAGGAACGCCCCTTGAAGCCCACGCGGTCGCCGTCGCCGTCGGTGTTCAGCACCATCCGCGTTTCCTGGCGCTTCTGCACCCTGCCGGTGTTGAACGGCGGGTCAACGTAAATCAAGGTGAAGGCGCCGTCCGGCAGCGAGGGGAGGAACTCCGCGTTGTCCGCGTGAACCACCAGGTTGCTGCCGTCCGGCGCCCAGACGGTGTCAGTCATCGGGGCTGTTATGCCTCGGTGCTGCCGGGCTGCGCGCGGGTGTCGGCGCCGGCCACCACTTCGCCGTTGCGGCGGCGGGTGCGGGTCCGGCTGCGGCGGGCACGGGGGTCCACTTCGCCTTCGGCCGGTGCCGCAGCAACCTGCTCCGGGGCGGGACCGGTGCCGGCGGTTGCAGTGTCGGTAGTACGACGACGGCGCTCACCGGAGCGTCCGCGGGGCTCGCCGGTGCGGCGGCTGGTGCTGTCGCGACCACCGGTGCGGCCGGCGTCGCGGTTGCTGTCGCGCCCGCCGTCGCGCCCACCGCTGGGGCGGGTGTTCTTCTTGCCGGTCTCGCCCAGGTCCTCAAGGACCTCGGCGTCGACGCCGGCCAGCACGCGCTTGTTGCGGGGCAGGCGGCCCTTGGTGCCTTCAGGGATGTCCAGCTCTTCGTAAAGGTGCGGGGAGGAGGAGTACGTTTCCACGGGCTCCGGGACGCTGAGTCCCAGGGCCTTGTTGATCAGGCCCCAGCGCGGCATGTCGTCCCAGTCAACGAAAGTCACGGCGGTGCCCTTGTTGCCGGCGCGGCCGGTGCGGCCCACGCGGTGCAGGTAGATCTTCTCGTCCTCAACGCACTGGTAGTTGATAACGTGCGTGACGTCGTCGACGTCGATGCCGCGGGCGGCGACGTCGGTGGCCACCAGGACGTCCACCTTGTTGTTGCGGAAGGCCCGCAGGGCCTGCTCGCGGGCGCCCTGGCCCAGGTCCCCGTGGATGGCGGCGGCGGCGAAGCCACGGTCCACGAGCTCCTCGGCAACCTTCGCGGCGGTGCGCTTGGTTTTGGTGAAGATGATGGTGCGGCCGCGGCCGCGGGCCTGCAGGATGCGGGCAACAACCTCGATCTTGTCCATGCTGTGGGCGCGGTAGATGAGCTGGCGGATGTCGCGCTTGGTGAGACCCGCGTCGTCGGGATCAGCGGCCCGGATGTGGGTGGGCTGCGTCATGTAGCGGCGGGCCATGGCGATGACCGGGCCCGGCATGGTGGCGGAGAACAGCAAGGTCTGGCGGACCGCAGGCGTGGCGGCGATGAGCGTTTCCACGTCCGGGAGGAAGCCGAGGTCCAGCATTTCGTCGGCCTCGTCAAGGATGACCATCTTGACGTTCTTCAGGACGAGGTGCTTCTGCTTGAACAGGTCGATGAGGCGGCCGGGAGTACCGACAACAACTTCGACGCCCTGCTGCAGGGCCTCGACCTGGGGCTCGTAGGCGCGGCCGCCGTAAATGGTAGTGATGCGGGCGTTGCGCTTGCGGGACGCGTTCTGGAGATCGTTGGCCACCTGGACGGCCAACTCGCGGGTGGGCACGATGACCAGGGCCTGCGGTGCGCCGGGAACGGCGAGCTTGTCGTAGCCGGCGTCGTCCGGACCAATTACGCGCTGCAGGGCGGGAATGCCGAAGCCGAGGGTCTTGCCGGTGCCGGTCTTGGCCTGCCCGATGATGTCGTGGCCCGAAAGCGCCACCGGCAGGGTCATGGCCTGGATGGGGAAGGGGTGGGTGATCCCGGCGTCGGCAAGGGACTCCACGATGTCGGCGCGGACGTTGTAGTCAGCGAAGGATTTCTCCTCGATCTCGTGCGGCTTCTCGTCCGAGATGATGGTTTCTTCGGGTTCGATCGTCTCGATGCCGGAGTCGTCAGTCAGGATCTGGTGGGTATGCAATTCACTCACAGGGGAGTTTCCTTATTCATTTGGGCATTGGCGCTGCCTGCTCAACGGGCCGGCCAACGTGGCCGTTCCGGAGCACGCTCGAAGCGCGCAAGCAAATCCAGTGGAAGCCGATCGCGGGCTGTCAAAATGCTGGCACTGGTGACCAACGGGTGCATCTCAAGATCGCGTAGGGGCGGGCTTGTTGAATTCAAAATCAAGGAAATCAACGACCGGGCATCCATATCTACTTCTTCAGTCTAGCCGTACGGACCATGAATCCCGGCTTTGGGCCGATCAGGCAGGGCGGAAACCCTTCAGGCCAGCAGCTCGAAGTGGACCTCGCGGGCAGCAATATCGGAGGAGATCAGGCGGACCCGCACCTTGGTGCCGGATTCCAGGTCGCCGCCGCACCGGGCCGTCACGGCGGGTTCGGCGATCTGGATGATCCCCGAGGGGCCGTTCCCGTTTTTTGCGGCACCGTTCTTTGAGCCGTTGCCGTTTTTCCCGCCGCCGTTGCCGTTGTCTTTTTGCGGCTTGGAGCCGGAAATGACGATCGCATCGAATTCCTGGCCCACGTGGTTGACCAGGAGTGCAGCCTCCACAGTGTCCAGCGCCATGCGTTCCATCCGCGATGCCAGCTGGTCGGATCCGGCCATGATCTCCGGCAGGGACGGCAGGGCTTCCCGCGCCCAGTCCGGTACCTGGTTGCCGTTGCTCAGGGCTTCGCAAATCACCAGGACAAAGCGGTCGATAAGACGCCGTAGCGGTGCCGTGGTGTGGGCGTAGGCGGCGCCGATGGCGGCCTGGATGGCGGCTTCCGGGACTGTGCCGTCAAACGCCGTGTAGCTGGCGCCGCGGAACAGCATTCCGGCGGAGTGCAGGATGGCCAGTTGCCGGGGCTCTGTCGGATCAAGGCTGCGGAGGTATTCGCCGTAGCTGATTTTGCCGTCCCATGGCTTACCCAAGGCCTCGGTCTGGAGGCGGAAGTGACGCAGGGAGCGCTCGTCCGGGGCGGGCATGGTGCGCAGGATGCCCACTTTTCCTGCCAGCATGAGGTCTGCCGCCGCCATCCCCGTCATCAGGGAAATCTGGGCGTTCCAGTCCTCCACCGGCAGCTGCGGCGCGGCGGCAATCCGGTAGCCGCCGTCGGGCAGTTGCACGATTTCCTGCTCAGGCATGTTCAGGCTGGCGCCGCCACGCTGCCGCTCCAGTTCAACGCGCTTGAGGCCCACTTCCTTCAGGAGCTGCAGGACAGGTCCGGCCGTTCCGGCGTCGAGTTCGGCCTGGACTCCCTTGTAGCTCAGCTTGGCCCGGCTGCGGATGCTGGCCCTCCGGACGCTCACGGTGGAGACCTGAGCGGCGTCGTCCAGCCCGAAATCCCACACGAAGGCGGAACACAGCTGCCCGGCCAGGAGGCTGCCGGCCCCTTCGCTGATGACCTCCGGATGCAGCGGGATCCGGCCGTCGGGGGCGTAGAACGTCTGGCCGCGGCGCCGGGTCTCCGCATCCAGTCCGCCGCCGGGGCGGACAAAGGACGGCACGTCGGCGATGGCGTACCGCACCCGGTAGCCGGTGCCCGCGCGCTCGATGAACAGCGCCTGGTCCAGGTCAGTGGACGACGCCGGATCGATGGTGAGGAAGTCCACGTCCGTCAGGTCAGCACCCGGCAACTCGTGTGCGGCCACTGCCGCTTGCGCGTCCCGGACCGCCTCCGCCGGGTATGGACCCGGCAGTTCCAGCTCGGTCCGCAGGGCGCTCAGCGCCGCCGCGAGGTCGTTGGTCTGCTCGTGGACATTCGGGGCCAACCTATGATGTGACACGAAAATCAGGTTAGCCCGATTTCCACGTATCGTGCACGCCCGCCGTCCGCCACGCGGGGGATTGTCAGGACGCGCCCGCGTCCAGGGCGGCAAGGAGTGCCGCGGCCGCAGCCGCGGGGTCGGAGGCATCGGTGATGGCACGCACCACAACGATCCTGCCTGCGCCGGCCTCCACCACCTGCTCCACGTTGCCGAGGTCGATGCCGCCGATGGCAAACCAGGGCAGCGTGGCCTGGGTGCCACCGGCGGCGCGGACTGCTTCGGCCGCATACCGCACCAGGTCAAGGCCGACGGCGGCCCGGCCGGGTTTGGTGGGCGTGGCCCAGACCGGTCCAACGCAGAAGTAGTCCAGGCCGTGTTCGGCAGGCAGCCCGCCGGACAGCCGGATGGCGCCTTCGATCTGCTCGGCAGTGTGCGTGGAAAGCCCGATTGTTGCGGGCGGGCCGAGCAGGGTGCGGGCGGAAGCGACCGGCAGGTCCTTCTGCCCGATGTGGAAGACGGGGGCGCCGGACAGCAGCGCGATATCGGCACGGTCGTTGACGGCCCACAGCTTCCCGTGGCGTTCGGCCGCGGCCCGAAGCACGGCCAGCAGCTCCAGCTCCTCCGCCGCCTCGATCGCCTTGTCGCGGAGCTGGATGATGTCCACGCCGCCGGCAAAGGCCGCGTCCACAAACTCGCCAAAGTCCCCGCGGTCCCGGCGCGCGTCGGTGCACAGGTACAGCCTTGCGCTGTGCGGGAGGCCGGTGACTATGCCGCCGGCGGGGACTGTTCCGGCTAAGGTTTCGGGAGTGGACGAGGTGGCGGAGGGCGTGCCTGCAGCGGCGAAGGATTGCGCGTTCATGGAAACAAGCCTAATTCCCCTAAACTGGGCGAGTACTGCGGGAGCCCGTTGCAGCCGTCACAAAGCGGCCGGGCTGAGAGGGCGTCAGAGCCGACCGCTTGACCTGATCCGGCTAGTACCGGCGTAGGGAAGGAACCATATGCCCCCCGCAACAAACAACTCACGTGGGCGTGAATCAGCCAGCGTCCCCATCACGCACCCTGCCGTCCTGCACGCCGACGTGGCAGTCATCGGCGGCGGAGTCATCGGCCACGCCATAGCCTGGGAGGCCCGGCGGTCCGGCCGTTCGGTTGTGCTGATCGATGACGCGCCGGGCAACGGCGCCAGCTGGGCAGCCGCCGGCATGCTTGCCCCCGTGAGCGAACTGCATTACCAGGAGGAAGACCTCCTTGAGCTGATGCTTGCCTCCTCCGGCCTCTGGCCTGCCTTCGCGGCAGGCCTCGCCCTGGCCGGGGCTGGCGATACCGGATATCTGACGACGCCGACCCTCGCCATCGGCGCGGACGCTGCGGACCGCCGCGCGCTGATGGACCTCCGGGCCGTGCAGCAGGCCAGCGGCCTGATGGTGGAACTGCTGACTGTCCGTGCGGCCAGGACCAGGGAATCCCTGCTCAGCCCGGCCATATCCTGCGCCCTGGACATTCCCGCCGACCACCAGGTGGATCCACGGAAACTTGTGGCGTGCCTCCAGGAAGTCCTGGCCGTCCACGAACCGGGAGCAGGAACCGCCGTGGCAGGTTCCCGCGGGGGATTCGCCGTTGACCAACGGGCTGCAGCCCTTCTCTGGGAGGACGGCCGCGTCAGCGGCGTGAAGCTCGCCCACGGCGGAACGGTCCAGGCCCGGGAGACCATCGTGGCCAACGGACTGCAGGCGGCCTCGCTGGATGGCCTGCCGGATGGACTGCACCTACCCCTGCGGCCCGTCTACGGTGACATCCTGCGCCTGGCTGTTCCACGGCACCTGCGCCCGCTCCTCACCTCGACGGTCCGCGGAATGGTCCATGGCGTGCCGGTCTACATCGTTCCCCGGCAGGACGGCACCGTGGTGATCGGGGCAACGCAGCGAGAGGACGCGCTCGCAGGGACGGGCGACGCAGCTGTCTCGGCCGGCGGTGTCTACCAGTTGCTGCGGGACGCCCAGGTCCTGGTGCCGGCAGTGTCGGAGCTTGAACTCCTGGAATGCACGGCACGGGCCAGGCCGGCGACCCCGGACAACGCACCTCTCCTCGGCCGCGTACCGGCTTCCTCCCTAGCGGAGGGGAACACGGGGAGCGGGATCACGGGCAGCGGGAACACAGGGAACATTGCCGGGCTGATCGTTGCCACCGGGTTTTTCCGCCACGGAGTGCTGCTTGCTCCAGCGGCGGCGGCCATCTGCCGGGACCTGCTGGACGGCCGGACCGACCCGCGATGGGCGGCCCTCAGCCCGGCCCGCTTTTCAGGAAAGCACCACGGAGCCGGCACACAGTCCCTGCGCAAGGACATCAGCACGAAGGATCTCGACCCACAGAAGGAATCAGCATGAACATCACCCTTAACGGCTCGCGCCATTCCGTGGCGGAGGACGCCTCCATCACGACGCTCATCAGCCAGATCACCGGCCGTCCTCTCGCGGCCAACGGCCAGGCGACAGATGGGCAGAAACTTGGCGTCGCCGTCGCCCACAACTCCGAAGTAGTACCCCGCAGCCAGTGGTTCGTCACGGCGCTCGCCGAAGGTGACGACGTCGAACTGGTCACAGCAGTCCAGGGAGGCTGACACCATGACAGTAACCAGCAACATCACCACACAAAACCGGCCCGAGGACACTGACCGGCTGGTGATCGACGGCGTCGAGCTCGGCTCCCGCCTCATCATGGGCACGGGCGGCGCCCCGAGCCTCGACGGGCTGGGCGCCGCCCTGCTGGCCTCCGGAACCGAACTGACCACGGTGGCTTTGCGGCGCTATTCGCCGGCAGAATCGGGGTCCCTTTTCCAGCTCCTGGTGGACCACGGGATCCGGATCCTGCCCAACACTGCCGGCTGCTTCACGGCCCGGGACGCGGTTATGACGGCGGAACTGGCCCGCGAAGCGCTGGAAACAGACTGGATCAAGCTGGAAGTCATCGCCGACGAACAGACCCTGCTGCCGGACGCCGTCGAATTGGTGGATGCTACGGAACAGCTCGTTAACCGGGGCTTCAAAGTATTCGCCTACACGAACGATGACCCGGTCCTTGCCCTTCGGCTGGAAAACCTGGGTGCCGCCGCGGTTATGCCGCTCGGTGCGCCCATCGGCACCGGCCTGGGAATCCTGAATCCACACAACATCGAACTGATCGTCTCGCGCGCCTCGGTGCCCGTGGTGCTGGACGCCGGCATCGGCACGGCATCCGACGCCGCGCTGGCCATGGAGCTTGGCTGTGATGCCGTGCTGCTGGCCACTGCGGTCACGCGTGCGCAGAACCCGGCACTCATGGGGGAGGCCTTCAAACACGCCGTCATCGCCGGTAGGCTGGCGAAAGCGGCCGGCAGGATTCCGCGCCGCGAGCACGCCCTTGCGTCATCGGCCATGGAAGGCCGGGCAGAGTTTCTCTAGGCCGCTTACTCCACGCCTGGCGCCCTCGACCAACGCAGGGGCGGGCTCACCGGACGAGCCAAGGAGGACGCTGTGGCCGGCAAGGAAGATACACTCACGCAGGAGCGGATCGACGCCGTCCTGGCCGGGCTGCCCAACTGGCAGTACCGGCTGGGCGGGCTCGTCGCTGTCTACAAGACGCCGACGGCGGCCGCCGCACTGGAACTGATTGCCGCCGTCGGACGCCTGGCGGAAGAGCAGAACCACCACCCGGACCTTGACTGGCGCTACAACAGGGTGCATCTGCGCTACACGTCCCACGACGCCGGCGGCGAGGTCACGGAGCGGGATGCCGCTGCTGCTGCGGCGGTCAGTGCTGCTGCCGCCCGGCTCGGCGCCACAGCCCAGCCGGTGGGTTAAGCCGCCGGCTAAAGGACCGTGACCACCACCCTGCTGGGTGGTGGTCACGGGTACTTAAGGAACGGGCCCAAAACTACAGTTTGAGCGCCTCCGTCAGCCGCTGCGTATCGTGGCTTTCGCGCGTCCGGCCCAGGTACATGACCGTCCCGACGGCAGCGACGGTGCCGAGCGCCATGGGCAGAACCCAGGGAATCCACGTCAGGCCGGGCTGGTAGCCAAAACCTGCCGCGATGAAGATGATCCAGCTGACCGTACCGACCACCACGGCAACTCCGGCGGGCAACCCGGTGCCGTACCGGGTGTGGCGCTTGTCATTGGCCCAGACAATAAAGCCTGCGGCCGCTGTGACCAGGACAACGATGGTCAGCGAAAGCATGGAATCTCCTCGGAAAGCAGCGGCCAGCCGCCAAGGCGGCTGGCCGCGGACGTGCTAGAACTGGCCGAAACCGACCTTGCGGGCCTCTTCGGCGCCGATTTCCACGTAGCCCAGGGCGTTGCCGGGAACGATGATGATGCGTCCCTTGTCGTCCTTGAGGCGGAGGTCGGTGCCCTTGGTGATGGCTTCTTCAACGACCGTGGCTACAGTGTCAGCATCCTGAGCCGATTCCAGGACGATTTCGCGGCCGATGTTCTGAATGCCGATCTTAATTTCCAAAAGGGGGCCTCCCAGCCAATCAAAGTTTCTTGGGTTCTCTTATTTGTAGTCTAGGACTCTTTGGGGAAGCGAGAGATTCCGCGCCAAGCTAAACGGTAAATGAGGTCACTGGCCACATCGAGGTCCAGGTTCCCGTCCGTTTCGAGCCAATAACGGGCGCTGACCTGGGCCATGCCGGCCAGGCCGCGGCCCAGGAGCTGCGCCTCCAGCGGGGGAAGTTTGGTGTCCTCGGCAATCACGCGGGCAACGGCGTCCGCGAAGGTTTTGTTGAATGTCTCGAGGCGTGAACTGACGTCGGGATCGTTGATGAGGTCCGATTCGAAGACCAAGCGGTGCGCTTGGTCGTCGCTGGCGATGAAGTGGTAGTAAGCACGCATCACGGCCTGGACACGTTCGTCGTTGTCGGTAGTGGAGCTCAATGCACCGAGCATCAGGTCCGTCAGTGACGCGAGATGGCTGTCCAGCAGGGCAAGATACAGCTCGCGTTTGGACGGGAAGTGCTGGTACAGCACCGGTTTGCTGACATGGGCCGTTTCGGCGATTTCATCCATGGCAGCGCCATGGTAGCCGTTGGCGACAAAAACCTCCTGGGCCGCCGCGAGGAGCTGCGCCCGGCGCTCGTCCCGGGGAAGCCGGGCGGACCGCTGGCCTGCAGTGCGTTGAGGTGTTGGCGGTTCCCCGCCGGACGCCCGGTCAGCCCGTGCTTCATGGACCACAGTTGCCCTACTTTCCCTTGCCGTTACTTACACAATACTGCGCGGTAATATGACCGGGCGGTATCTCGGGGCATACATTGAAGTATGGCTTCGACTTTGACCGTAAATGATTCCTCTGTCTCGCTTAAACCGCTGGTGGAGCCCGCCGGTGAACTGACGCCGGCCGAGGTGGAACGCTACTCGCGACACCTCATCATTCCCGAAATCGGAGCGGTGGGGCAGCGGCGGCTGAAGAACGCCAGGGTGCTGGTCATCGGCGCCGGTGGACTGGGCTCGCCCGCGCTGCTCTACTTGGCGGCAGCCGGCGTCGGGACCCTGGGAATCATCGACGACGACGATGTGGACCTCAGCAACCTGCAGCGCCAGGTGATCCACGGCGTCGCCGACGTCGGACGGCCCAAGATCGAATCCGCGCGGGACGCCATCGCCGCACTGAACCCGCTCGTGGAGGTCCGGCTGCACAACGTCAGGCTGGATGCCTCCAACGCACTGGAGCTGTTCGCGGACTACGACCTGATCCTGGACGGGGCGGACAACTTCGCCACCCGCTACCTGGTCAACGATGCCGCCGCCATCCTCGGCAAGCCCTATGTGTGGGGATCGATCTTCCGCTTCGACGGCCAGGTCAGCGTGTTCTGGGAAAAGCACGGACCCACCTACCGGGACCTCTATCCCGAGGCCCCGCCGGCCGGATCCGTGCCCTCCTGCGGCGAGGGCGGCGTCTTCGGCATGCTCTGCGCCGGTGTGGGTGCCCTCATGGTGACCGAGGCGGTGAAGCTGATCACCGGCGTCGGGCGTTCACTCCTGGGCCGGGTGGCACTGTTTGATGCCCTGGGCGGCAGTTGGCGCGAGATCCGCGTGTCCAAAGACCCGGCGGCGGAACCCATTACGGAGCTGACCGATTACGAAGCGTTCTGCGGCATCACCCCAGCCGCTTCCGCGGACACCGAGCACACGGTGACGGCGACCCAGCTGGCCACCATGCTGGCGTCCCGGAAGGCAGGCCTGAAGGACTTCGAGCTGGTGGACGTCAGGGAAACCGGCGAACACGACATCGTGAGCATCGACGGCTCGGTGCTGATCCCGCAGGGCAGAATCCTCGCGGGGGAGGCCTGGGCGGAACTCCCGCAGGACAAGGACATTGTGTTCCACTGCAAGGCCGGTACCCGGTCAGCGAATGTGCTGGAGGCCGCGAGGAAGGCCGGCTACCAGCGGGTGAGCCACCTCGACGGCGGAATCCTGGCCTGGGTGCGCGACGTGGAGCCGCAGAAGCCGATCTACTGACCATACGACGCTCTCTCACCTTTCGCCCCTAATTCGACGACGCTCTCTCACTACCTTGAAGGAAGTGAGAGAGCGTCGCTGAGAAACCTGAAATAAGTGAGAGAGCGTCGTTGAGAAACGTGCAATAAGTGAGAGAGCGTCGCTGGGGGTCAGGCGGTTTCGAGGCCCCGGTGGTCCACGGGGCACTCCGCCGGTGTTGCGGCAGCAGGCTGCTCCACGGTGATGCCGTACAGGGTTTCGAGCGCGGACACGTAGTCGTCCTGCTGGCCGTTGGCGGCGAGCTCACGGGCACGGACAGTGGGCACGTGCAGCAGCTGCTTGACCATCCGGCGGAGGGCGAACTCCACTTCCTCAGCGGCGGCCGTGCAGCCGTGGCGGGCGCGGACACGCTCCATTTCCGCGTCCAGGACGTTCATGGTGTGCCTGCGGAGCGCCACGATCGCCGAATCCACCGAGCGGGCTTCCCGTTCCTGTTCGAAGGCTTGGGCCGCGCCGGACACAATGCCGCTGGCCTGGGTGAGTGACTCGGCCTGTTCCTGGGGTGCCGCCAACCGCACGGATTCGAGTGTGAGCAGCTCAACGCCGTCGAGCTGGCCGACTTCCGGGTCAAAATCATGGGTGAGGGCGAGGTCAATCGCGATCAGCGGCTGGGGGGACTCGGCGCGGATCTCGGCAAGTTCGCCGGCCTCAACCCTGGTGTCGGAGCCGCTGCAGCCGATCATAACGTCAGCCGCGGCAACTGCCAGCGGCAGGGAATCGCTGTCCAGCGCCATTCCGCCGCGGGTGGCGACGAACGCTTCGGCGCGTCCCGACGAGGAGAACACGGAGATGTCGGTGCAGCCCCGTTCGCGGAGCAGCGCCATGGTGGCGCCGGCATAGGCGCCGGTGCCGAACACCACCACCTTCTTCGCTGACCAGTCGGGGCTCTCGGAAAGATCGGTGGCCAGATCCAGTGCCACCGAAACGATGGACAGGCCCCGGGAACCGAGGGCGGTCTGCGCACCGACATCCTTGGCCGTTTTGGACGCGGCCTGGAAGAGGCGAACCAGACCGGAGCTGGCCGTGCCCTCGTGCTGGGCAGTGATGAGGGCGCGGCGGACCTGGCCGGCGATTTCACGTTCACCCACGACGGCGGAGTCCAGCCCGGCGCTGACGGCGAAAAGGTGCTGGCTGACTTCGGGGCCGGTGCGCGTGCTGAAGGAGCGGGACACGAGCTGTTCGTTGAGTCCGCTGAGGCCGCTGATCTCGGACACGAGGGCGGCGCGGGCAGCCTCAACATCGTCAGCGTGGGGCGCTTCGCCGTAGATTTCGTACCGGTTGCAGGTGGCAAGCACCACCGCACCCGTCACTGCCGGCGATCCGGAGAGTGCGGATGTGGCGATCCCGGAAGCACCGTTGCTCAGTTGAGCAACGGTCTCAAGGTCGATGTCGGCGTGTGTAGCCACCAATGAAAAAAGAACCACAGCAGATCAATCATAGCTTTTTCGTTGCCCGGTAGAACAACCCGCCAATCGGCCACGGGCGGTGGAGGGCCGTGATTCCTGCCACGGTGCGGCCGGGGCGGCTCCAGGTGACAGGCTGTCGTTATCTTTTAGGGCCAATTTTGGGCACAATCAAAGGCATGACTTCCAGCTCCGCCGTGTCCAATGCCGTGTCTGCTGCCGGTGCCCTTGCTGCCGACCATCCGCTGATGGATGGCCGCACCGCAGATTCGCCGCTCATCACGGCTTACCGTGGCGGCAAGCCGTCGCGGCGGCCGGTGTGGTTCATGCGGCAGGCCGGGCGCTCCCTGCCGGAGTATCTGAAAGTGCGCGAAGGCGTGGCAATGCTGGATTCCTGCCTGCGGCCCGAGCTCGCGGCTGAAATCACGCTGCAGCCCGTCCGTCGCCACGACGTGGACGCTGCCATTTTCTTCTCCGACATCGTCATTCCGCTCAAGCTGGCCGGCGTTGGCGTGGACATTGTGCCGGGCGTGGGCCCCGTGCTGGACAAGCCGGTGCGCACGGCTGCAGACGTGGCCGCCCTGCCGCAGCTCACCTGGGAGGCGCTGGAACCGATCCGCGAAGCCGTGCGGCTGACCGTCGCCGAGCTGGGCAAGACCCCGCTGATCGGCTTCGCCGGGGCCCCGTTCACCCTTGCCGCCTACATGGTGGAGGGCAAACCCTCCCGTGACCACCTCGGCCCGCGCACCATGATGCACGCAGACCCGGAAACCTGGACGGCGCTGGCCAACTGGGCCGCCGACGCCTCGGGAATGTTCCTCCGCGCCCAGCTGGAAGCCGGCGCCTCCGCCGGGCAGCTGTTTGACTCCTGGGCAGGATCGCTGGGACTGGCCGACTACACCAAGTTCGTGGCACCGGCCTCGGCCCGGGCGCTGGACCACGTCCGCCACCTCGGCGCGCCGCTGATCCACTTCGGTACCGGAACCTCCGAACTGCTCGTTGCCATGCGCGACGTCGGCGTGGACGTGGTGGGCGTGGACTACCGCCTTCCGCTGGACGAGGCCAACCGGCGCCTGGGCGGAACGGTGCCACTGCAGGGAAACATCGATCCCGCGCTGCTGTCCGCGCCCTGGGAAGTGCTGGAAGCCCATGTGCGTGCAGTCATTGCAGCAGGCGCCTCTGCGCCCGGCCACGTGCTCAACCTTGGCCACGGTGTGCCACCCGAAACCGACCCCACGGTGCTGACCCGCGTTGTAGAACTCATCCACTCCATTTCCCCGGAGTAGGACCGTGGGCAGTTCCGCGACGCCGGCCCAGACCGCCCTTGTCCTGGGCGGCGGCATCTCCGGCCTGCTGGCCGCACGGGAGCTGGCAGCTGCCGGACGCACCGTGACCGTCCTCGAAGCCACAGCATCCTGGGGCGGCTGCGTGGGCAGCCATGTGGTGGCCGGCCTCACCTTGGACAGCGGGGCAGAGTCCTTCGCCACACGCTCCTCAGCCGTGGCTGAGCTTGCGGATGAACTTGGACTCGGCGACAAGGTTGTGGCGCCCCGCCCGGGCGGTGCCTGGGTACAGCTTCCGGACGGCCCGCGCGAACTGCCGAAGACGGGAGTCCTGGGCATTCCGGCCAACCCCTGGGACCCGGAGGTCAGGCGGTCGCTGGGGTTTGTGGGTTCGCTGCGGGCGTCCCTGGATAAGTACCTGCCGGCTTCGATCGGTGCGTCGGCGGACGTCACCAGCGTCGCGGCGCTGGTGCGGGCCCGGATGGGCCGCCGGGTGCTGGAGCGGCTCGTGGCCCCGGTGGTGGGCGGCGTGCATTCCGCGGACCCCGGTCTCCTGGACGTGGACATGGTGGCCCCTGGCCTCCGGGCGGGAATCCGTGAGCACGGTTCCCTCGCGGCCGCGGTGGCCGCCCAGCGGCGCGGTTCCACCCGGCCGTCCGTCGCGAAGGCGGGCTCCGCCGTCGCCGGCCTCAACG
This sequence comes from Pseudarthrobacter sp. KH_020_B, assembly GCF_057840185.1. Taxonomy (NCBI): domain Bacteria; kingdom Bacillati; phylum Actinomycetota; class Actinomycetes; order Micrococcales; family Micrococcaceae; genus Pseudarthrobacter; species Pseudarthrobacter sp. KH_020_B. Next base: position 3,219,756 of record NZ_CM174506.1, on the reverse strand, counting down.
GCGGGATGCACACCCTGGTGTGGGCCCTTCTCAGCGATCTCCGCAGCCGCGGGGTCACGCTGCTGAGCGGAACAGCCGCGGACGCCGTCGAACGGACGACGGACGGGTGGCGGGTCACCGCCGGTGACGCAGCGTACGACGGCGCCCTGCTGGTGGTGGCGCTGCCCGGCCCGGCCGCGGTGGGGCTGCTTCAGGCGGCCGTACCCGCCCTCGCCGGCAGGAGCCCCGAAAGTGGGCCGGATGTCCAGCTCGTCACCCTGGTGGTGGACCTGCCCGAACTTGACCGCCGGCCGCGTGGTACCGGGATCCTGGTAGCGCCCCAGACGCCGGGCATCCAGGCTAAAGCCCTCACGCATGCAACCGCGAAGTGGGACTGGCTGGCCGCTGCCGCAGGTCCCGGGACCCACGTGCTGCGGCTCTCGTACGGCCGGCTGGAAGCTTCGGAACCCGGGAGGCTGGCAACCGGGACCCCGGATACCGGCGGCGCCGCCCCTGCCCTCGACACCGAACTCCTGGCTGCTGCCCTGCATGACGCTTCGTCCCTGCTGGACGTCCCGGTGCAGGGGACCGACGTCGTCGGCTGGGATGTTGTCAGGTGGCAAGGGGCCCTGCCGTTCGCGGCCGTAGGACACAAGGCCCGGGTGGCCGAGGTCAGGAAGCTCTGCGCGGCAGAGGCCGGCCTCGGCATTGTGGGCGGGTGGGTTGCCGGCAACGGACTCGCCGCCGTGGTGGCTGATACGCGAAAAGAAATTCGCAGCCTGCTCAGCTGACCATCGCCCCTGTTCAGCCGTAGATGGGCACGCAAGGGACCCCTCCTGGGCGCAGTTTCCGGTTTTCCATCCGCCCCCTGATGTGGCTAGGGTCGATACCTATGGTTACTTACAGGTCCGAAATTTCCCGTTCCCGGACCAGTATCCATGGGGGACTCCGGCGTGGCGCTGCAGCGGCTGCCGTCGGAGCGGTACTGGTCCTGTCCGCCGGCGTTCCGGCATCCCAGGCGGCTGACGGCAGCGCCGAACCCACAGGGTCCGCCGACGTTGCGTCCGAAGGGGGCCTCGCCGGGGTCAGCGGCCTGCTGAATGGCCTTCTGGGCGGTACCGGCGCACAGGCCAAGGCCTCACCGGAACCGACTCCCGCCCCCTCAGGATCTTCCGCTCCGACGGCCACGGCTACACCGTCTCCCGCCCCGACGTCCACGGCCCCCACGTCGACCGCGCCGACGACGTCTGCCAGCCCGGCGCCCCAGGGCACAACTCCGAAGGGCACGGCTGCGCAAGGCACCGTCCCGCCGTCGAGTGCTCCGGCCCCGCTCAGCACGTCCCCGGATGCCGCCGCTTCAAAGGCAGGCACGCAGCCGAACGGCCAGCCCGGCGCCCCCGCCGACGGGACGCAGGATGCCGGACAGGCCGGCGAGCCCACTGCGGACCAGTCGTCGCAGGGTGCCCAGAGCGCCAACGCCACTCCTGTTTCGGGACCGGGGCGGCACGGAAACGCACCTGCCAGCCGGGACAACATGGCATCCGCCACGGCAGCCGCCGCGGCGGCCGAACCCGCGAAGGTCTGGCTTGGCGTGGGACTGGTGGGGTCCGCCGGAGCCGCTGGACTCCTTTTTGCCCGGATCCGCAAGATCTGATGTCGGTGGCGAACCGGCTCAAGACCCACACGGCGCCGAACCTGTGACATTCAGCACTTCTACGTCTTGTAGAAGTCGCCGGTTTCGACTTGGCGGTGTGGAAGGGGCAAACTGGTAACCATGAGCCACACTTCTGCCGAATCTGTCACTAAAACCGAATCAGCCGAGCAGTTCTTCACTCTCTGGACTGTTTTCAAGCGGTCTGAGGAACTGGTGCGCAGCGCCGACGCTGCCGCCGATTTCGATGCCCTGCTGGTCCGCCTGGCCGAGGCCGGCGTGACGCACCGCGGCAGCTACGACGTCTCCGCGATGCGCGCCGACGCCGATGTCATGGTGTGGCTCCACGGCCCGAAGCCCGAAGCGCTGCAGCAGGCCATCCGCGACATCCGCCGCAGCACACTTTTCGCCGGAACCGAGATTGTCTGGTCCGCCATGGGCGTCCACCGGGAAGCCGAGTTCGCCAAGAACCACACGCCCGCTTACTCACGTGGTGTGGCCCCGGCCGAATGGCTCTGCGTCTACCCGTTCGTGCGTTCCTATGAGTGGTACATCCTGCCCGACGCAGAACGCGGCAAGATGCTGCGAGACCACGGCATGCTGGGCCGCGAGTTCCCGCAGGTCATCTCCAACACGGTATCCTCGTTCGCGCTGGGCGACTGGGAGTGGATCCTGGGACTGGAAGCCCCCGAACTGGTGGACCTCGTGGACCTGATGCGCCACCTCCGCGCCACCGAAGCACGCAACCACGTACGGGAGGAAATCCCGTTCTACACCGGCCGCCGCATCACGGCAGCCGAGGTCGCCGAGGTCCTCGCATGAGCGGGCTCTCCTTCTCCACTGCGCTGAACCCCGTCACCGAACGCTTCCGCCAGGCTCCCAAGCAGTACGACGCCGTGCTCCTCGCCTCCTTCGGTGGCCCCGAAGGCCAGGACGACGTGATTCCGTTCCTGCGCAACGTGACGCGCGGCCGGGGCATCCCGGACGATCGCCTCGAAGAGGTTTCGCACCACTACCGCGCCTTCGGCGGAATCAGCCCCATCAGCCAGCAGAACCGAGAGCTCAGGGCCGCCCTGGAAGCGGAGCTCACAGCCCGCGGCATTGAGCTTCCCGTGCTGTGGGGCAACCGCAACTGGGACCCCTACATTCCTCAGACCCTGCAGGACGCCTACGACGCCGGCCACCGCAGCCTGCTGATGCTCACCACCTCCGCGTACACCTGCTACTCCAGCTGCCGCCAGTACCGCGAGGACATCGGCATCGCCCTGACGGAGAGTGGCCTGGACGGCAAGCTCGAGGTGGACAAGGTCCGCGCCTACTTCGACCACCCCGGCTTTATTGAGCCGTTCGTGGAAGGAACCGCAGCCGGGCTGACCAAGGTCCGTGCCGAACTGGCCGCCGCCGGCATTCCTGACGCGCCCGTGCGCGTGCTCTTCGCCACGCACTCCATCCCGACCCGTGACGCCGAAGCTGCCGGAGCCTCGGTTGACGAGCCGCGTGAATTCGAGGGCGACTCCGCCTACGTTGCCCAGCACCTGGCCAACGCCCGCGCCATCATGGCCGCCGTCGCCCCCGACGTCGAATGGGACCTCGTGTACCAGTCGCGCTCCGGAGCCCCGCACATCCCCTGGCTGGAACCGGACATCAACGACCACCTCGAGGTCCTTGCCGAGCAAGGCCTCAAGGGCGCCGTCATTGTGCCGCTCGGCTTCGTGAGCGACCACATGGAAGTTGCCTGGGACCTGGACACCGAGGCCCTTGAAACGTGCAGGAACCTGGGCATTGCGGCCACCCGCGTGCCGACGCCGGGAACCCACGCCACCTTCGTTTCCGGGCTCGTGGACCTGATCTGCGAACGCACCGTGGAGCAGCACATCGCCGAACGCCCGCATGCCACCGAACTCGGTCCCTGGTATGACGTCCTCCCGGCCGGCTGCTCCGAGAACTTCCGCGGTGCCAAGCCCGTCATCGCGGAGAACGGCTCCACGATCGGTGCCGGCCACGCGGCCTACCCCGTTGCGGAGGGCGCCAAGTGACCGTACGCATCGGAACCAGGGCCAGCAAGCTCGCCCTGACCCAGACCCAGCAGACGGCGGACCAGCTGGCCGCCGTCGGAGGCTTCCCCGTGGAACTGGTCCGCATCACCACCGAGGGTGACGTCAAGACCGGCTCGCTGTCCCAGATGGGCGGCACCGGAGTGTTCGTCGCCGCCTTGCGCGATGCCCTGCTGCAGGAGACTTGCGACGTTGCCGTGCATTCGCTCAAGGACCTTCCCGTGGGTGCGGCACCGGGTCTCACGATCGCCGCAACGCCCAAGCGCGTTGATGTCCGCGATGTGCTGTGCGCCCGCGACGGCCTCACGCTGGCGCATCTGCCGCAGGGCGCCAAGGTGGGCACCGGCTCGCCGCGCCGTGCGGCCCAGCTGCGCGCCGCCCGCCCGGACCTGGACGTGCAGGACATCCGCGGCAACGTGGACACACGTTTGGGCCGCGTCCCCGGACTGCCCGGTAACGCGGAAGACGCCCCCGGCGACCTTGACGCCGTCGTCCTCGCTGCGGCCGGACTGGAACGGATCAACAGGCTTGATGCCGTGAGCGAATTCTTCGAGATGGACGTGATGCTGCCGGCGCCGGGGCAGGGTTCGCTGGCCATCGAATGCCGGACGGCTGACGCCCCGCGCAAGGCGGGTTCCACCGAGGGTTCGCAGGGTGTTTTGGCGCAGGCCCTGGCCGCGCTCAACGATGAGGACACCCGCCTCGCCGTGACCGCCGAGCGTGCCGTGCTGGCCCGTCTCGAGGCCGGCTGCGCCGCCCCAGTGGGTGCCTTCGCCTACCGCAAGGGCAGCATGCTGTACCTTGAGGCGGCGGTGTGCGCCGTGGACGGCACCAGGTCCGTGCGTGAGAAGAAGGCAACGGACGGCCTCACCGAGGTCGGTGCCACACTGCTCGGCATCGAGGTGGCCGAGCTCCTGCTGGCCGCCGGCGCCGCGGAGATCGCGGACCTTGCCGCCTCCCGATGATCTGGCGGGCGCTCTGGGTGGCCGGCGCGTCCTGATCACCCGGAGCGCCGACCGTGCCGGGCCGCTGGCCGCGCTGCTCGGCAGCCTGGGGGCCGAGCCGCTGGTCCTGCCGCTCATCGATTTTGAACGGGCCGCGGACCAGCCGGCCCTGGATGCCGCGCTGGATGACCTGGTGGCCGGTGCCTTCGACTGGCTGGTGGTCAGCAGCATCACCACCGTGCGTATGCTCGTGGAAAAGGCCGCCGAGCGCGGGAGCACGCCGGCTGCACTGGTGCCGGGGCGAACGCGCGTGGCCACGATCGGGCCGTCCTCCCGGCGGATCCTGGAGGCCGCGGGCATTCCCGTGGCGCTCGCCCCGGTGGACATCCAGTCCGCCGAAGGGCTCGTGGACCTCTGGACCGCGGCCCCGGCGCGCGTGCTGCTGCCACAGGCAGACATCGCGGCGCCTGCACTGCGCGATGGCCTGGCGGACAAAGGGGCCGACGTCACCGCTGTTGTGGCCTACCACACCGTGGACTACCCGGCCCGGCCGGGACTCCGCCTGGACGCGGAACTGCCGTCCGCCGTCGGAGTTTCCAATAACACCGCGCGCGAGCTCACTCCGGTGCAGACGCGCGGCGAGCTCGACGCCGGGACCATCGACGCCGTCGTGGCCGCCTCGCCAAGCGCCGCACGGCGCATCGCCGCGACCCTCCTGCCGCTGGGAACGTGCCGCTTCATCGCCATCGGGCGCCCGACGGCGGCGGAGGCTGCCGCCCTCGGCATCACGGTTGCTGCCACCGCCCAAGTCCCCACCCCGGACGGCATCGTGGCCGCGCTGGGCACCGTATTCGCCAACGAAGGGAACACCCGATGAGCTTTCCGAACCACCGCCCGCGACGCCTCCGCACCACGCCCGCCATGCGCCGGCTCACCGCCGAATACCGCCTGGCGCCTGCTGACCTGATCCTGCCCGCGTTCATCCGCGAAGGCCTCAGCGAGCCCTCGCCCATCTCCTCCATGCCCGGCGTGGTGCAGCACACCACCGATTCGCTCAAGCGGGCCGCCGCGGAAGCCGTGGAACTGGGCGTCGGCGGCATTATGCTGTTCGGCGTTCCCGCCGTGCGCGATGCCCGCGGCACCGCGTCCCTGGACCCGGACGGCGTGCTCAACAAGGCCATCCGCGACGTCCGCGCCGAGGTGGGCGATGACCTGGTCATCATGGGCGACGTCTGCCTGGACGAGTTCACGGACCACGGCCACTGCGGCGTCCTGGACGCCGACGGCTATGTGGACAACGACGCCACCCTGGAGATCTACGGCCAGATGGCCGTGGCCCAGGCCGATGCCGGAGCCCACGTGCTGGGGCCTTCAGGCATGATGGATGGCCAGATCGCTGTGATCCGCCAGGCCCTCGAGGAATCGGGCCACAAAAACACCGTCATCCTGGCCTACGCGGCCAAGTACGCCTCCGCCTTCTACGGCCCTTTCCGGGAAGCCGTGGACTCGCAGCTCAAGGGCGACCGCCGCACGTACCAGATGGACGCCGCCAACCGCCGCGAAGCCATCCTCGAGGTGGAACTGGACCTTGAGGAAGGCGCAGACATGGTCATGGTGAAGCCGGCCATGAGCTATCTGGATATCCTGGCCGACGTCGCCGCCATGAGCCCCGTGCCCGTCTCGGCCTACCAGATCTCGGGTGAATACGCGATGATCGAGGCCGCCGCCGCCAACGGCTGGATCGACCGGCGGGGCGCCATCACGGAATCCATCCTCGGCATCAAGCGGGCCGGCGCCAACACCGTGCTGACCTACTGGGCCTCCGAAGTTGCCGGCTGGCTCAAGGAGTCCTGACCGGTGGGAATTCTGACGCGGCAGGGAATGTTTCCGGACGCTCCGTGGTTTGTATGCGTATGCATGAAAATAGCGAGCCTTCCGTAACCCCTCCGTCAACCCCGGGCAACCCCACCGCCCCCGTCCCCGCGGACACCATCCTGCTGGGCGTCAGCACCTTCGGCGACGTGGATCTGGCTGCTGACGGCGCACCCAAGCACCACGCCCAGGTGCTGCGCCAGGTGGTGGAACAGGCCAAGATGGCCGACGCCGTCGGACTCCACTCCTTCGGCGTGGGGGAGCACCACCGCAAGGACTTCGCCGTCAGCGCGCCGGACGTGGTGCTGGCGGCCATCGCCACGGCCACGGAAAACATCCGGCTCGGCAGTGCGGTCACGGTCCTGAGCTCGGATGATCCCATCCGCGTCTTCCAGCGCTTCGCCACGCTCGACGCCCTCTCCAACGGCCGCGCCGAAGTGATCCTGGGCAGGGGTTCGTTCACCGAGTCCTTCCCGCTCTTTGGCTACGACCTGGGCGACTACGACGCCCTGTTCGAGGAGAAGCTGGACATCTTTGACCGCGTGCGGTCCCAGAACCCGGTGAACTGGGACGGCCGCACCCGGGCGTCGCTTCGCGGCCAGATGGTCTACCCGCACGTGGAAGGGCGCCTGCTTCCCACCTGGATCGGCGTGGGCGGCTCACCGCAGTCCGTCGTCCGTACGGCCTCCTACGGATACCCCATGGTGCTGGCCATCATCGGCGGCGAACCCGAGCGCTTCCGTCCCTACGCCGATCTCTTCCGGCGCACCCTGGCCGAAGCCGGTAAGGAACCGCAGGCACTCTCCGTGCACTCTCCCGGCTATGTGGCCGAGACTGACGAGCAGGCCCTCGAGGAGTACTACCCGCACTGGCTCGCCACCCGGAACAAGATCGGGGCCGAGCGCGGCTGGGGACCGGCCGGGCGCGGCGAGTACGAAGCCGCTGCAGACGAGGACGGCGCCCTGTTTGTTGGTTCCCCGGAAACGGTGGCGGCGAAGATCGCCCGGCTCAAGGGCACCCTCGGAGCGGACCGCTTCGAGATGAAGTACAGCAGCGGCACGCTGCCCCACGAGCAGATGCTGCGCTCCATCGAACTGTTCGGTTCCAAGGTGGCGCCCCGCGTTGCGGACATGATCGCGGATCGCTGAGGCAGGATGCCACCGCAGGGGATGGAAGAATAGGGGCATGACTCGCTCCGAAGCCCTCTTCGCCCGTGCCCAGACCCTGATGCCCGGCGGCGTCAACTCACCCGTCCGTGCCTTCGGTTCGGTGGGCGGAACCCCGCGGTTTATGGTGTCGGCCCAGGGCCCCTACCTGACCGATGCCGACGGCAAGGAATACGTCGACCTGGTCTGCTCGTGGGGCCCGGCCCTCCTGGGACACGCCCACCCGGCCGTCCTGGAGGCTGTGCACGCCGCGGTGGACCGCGGTCTCTCCTTCGGCGCGTCCACCCCGGACGAGGCCAACCTGGCAGCCATCGTCCAGGAGCGCGTGCCGGCCGCCGAACGCGTCCGCATGGTCTCCACCGGCACCGAGGCCACCATGACCGCAGTCCGGCTGGCCCGCGGCTTCACCGGCCGGAACCTCATCATCAAGTTCGCCGGCTGCTACCACGGCCACCTGGACGGGCTGCTTGCCGCCGCCGGATCGGGTGTTGCCACCCTGGCGCTGCCGGGCTCGGCCGGCGTCACCGAAGCCACAGCCGCCGAAACGCTGGTCCTGCCCTACAATGACCTCGCCGCCGTCGAAGCCGCCTTCGCTGCGCACGGGCCGAACATCGCGGCCGTCATCACCGAAGCCGCCCCCGCCAACATGGGCGTGGTGACACCGGGGGAGGGCTTCAACCTCGGGCTGTCCCGCATCACCCGCGAGCACGGCGCCCTGCTGATCGTGGACGAAGTGCTCACCGGCTTCCGCACCGGATACTCAGGCTACTGGGGCCTCACCGGCGGCGCTGCTGACGCAACGGAGCCGTGGACCCCTGACCTGCTCACCTTCGGAAAGGTCATCGGCGGCGGAATGCCGACGGCGGCCCTCGGCGGGCGTGCCGACGTGATGGACTACCTCGCGCCCCTCGGCCCGGTGTACCAGGCAGGCACACTCTCCGGGAACCCCGTGGCCATGGCAGCCGGCGTAGCCACCCTGACGCACGCCACCCGCGACGTCTACTCATTCGTGGACGCCCGCTCACTGGAGCTCTCCTCGGCGCTGTCCGTTGCACTGGAAACCGCCGGCGTGGACCACTCCATCCAGTTCGCCGGGAACCTCTTCTCCGTGGCGTTCGGCACCTCCGCCAACGGCGTCCACAACTACGCTGACGCCCAGGCCCAGGAAACCTTCCGGTACGCGCCGTTCTTCCACTCCATGCTGGACGCCGGCGTTTACCTGCCGCCGTCGGTCTTCGAGGCCTGGTTCCTCTCGGCAGCCCACGACGACGCCGCGATGAACCGGATCTTTGACGCCCTCCCGGCCGCAGCAAAGGCCGCAGCTGCCGCCAAAGGCTAGCTCCGCCGTCGTACGCTCTCCAGCGCCGGCAACGGCATTAAGCCAGAAATCCCCGCCTCCCGGACAAATCCCCGCACCATGCGTGGGGGAAACGTCCGGCAGACGGGGATTTTCTGTTGGTGCGACTACAGCACGTCCGAAAGGAAGCCCTTCAGCCGGTCGGTGGCCGGCGCCGTGAAGATCTGCTCGGGCGGACCCGATTCGACCACGATGCCGGCGTCCATAAACGTGACAGTGTCTGAAACGTTGCGGGAGAAGCCCATCTCGTGCGTCACCACCACCATGGTCATGCCGCCCTTGGCGAGGTCGGTCATCAGCGCCAGGACGCCCTTGACCAGCTCGGGGTCGAGGGCTGAGGTGGCCTCGTCAAAGAACATCACCTCAGGCTTCATGGCCAAGGCGCGGGCAATCGCAACGCGCTGCTGCTGGCCGCCGGACAGGTTGGCCGGACGGGCATCAGCTTTGTGCTTGAGGCCCACCAGGTCCAGCTGCTCCAGGGCCTCGGCGTTCGCTTGGTCCTTGGAGAGCTTCCGGAGCTTGCGCAGCGCGAGGGAGACGTTGTCCAGCACGGTCTTGTGCGGGAACAGGTTGAACTGCTGGAAGACCATGCCGATCCGCTGGCGCAGCTCGTCCGGGTTGTCCTTCAGGACAGACCGACCATCCAGTAGGATGTCGCCCTGGTCCGGTTCGATCAGCCGGTTCATGACCCGCAGGAGGGTCGACTTTCCGGAGCCGGACGGACCAATGACCGAAGCCGTGGTGCCCTTCTCCACGTGGAGGTCGATGCCGCGGAGCACGTGGTTATGCCCGAACGAAAGGTGCAGGTTCTTGCCGGTCAGGGTGCCGGAAGTAAATTCCGTCATGCCCGTGCCCCCTTGCCGATAGGTGCCGCCAACTCGTCCGGTTCCTTCTTCTCCGGCCGGCCGGTACGCAGCCGGTTGTCGATGAAGTTCACGAAGTGCGTCAGCGGCACGGTCAGGATCAGATACAGCAGGCCGGCGGCCACCAGTGGCGAAAGATTCCCCGTGTTGGCCATGGCATCGTTTCCGATCCGGAAGATCTCGCGGTCCGAGGACGCAAGGCCCAGCATGAACACCAGGGAGGAATCCTTCAGCAGTGAGATGAACTGGTTCACCAGGGCGGGCAGCACGCGGCGGACGCCCTGCGGCACCACCACCAGGCGCATGGAGTTGCCATAGCTGAACCCCAGGGCCCGCGAGGCTTCCAGTTGGCCTTTCTCCACGCTCTGGATGCCGGAGCGGAAGATCTCACCGATGTAGGCGCCGGCGATCAGGGTCAGGGCCAGGATCCCGAGCGGATACGGGTTGCGGTTGCCGGTAAGTTCCCGGGCAATGGGGCTGAGCCCGATGCCGATCACCAGGATCACCAGGATGGCGGGCAGGCCCCGGAACAGGTCGGTGTAGATCCTCGCCGCCCAGCGGGCCACCGGATTCCGGGATATACCCATCAGCGCCAGCACCAGCCCCAGCAGGGAGCCGAGGATGCCTGATGTCACGGCCAGGATCAGGGTGTTGGGCAGGCCCACCATGAGGAGGGAGGGAATGACTTTCGCCATTTCCTCCCAGTTGAGGAACGTATCACCAAGCTGCTCCAGGAGATCCATATGCGGTTAGGCCCGGATCAGCTCTGGGGAGCCGGAGCAGCCTTGCTGCCCGGCTTCCAGTCGGCGGGGGTCTCGCGGTCCGGGTACCATTCCTTGGTCAGCTTGGACCACGTGCCGTCAGCAATAACGGCGTCCAGCCCGGAGTTCAGGGCGTCGATCAGGGGCTTGTTGTCCTTGTTCACGGCGTAGGCCGTGAAGTTCTGGGTGTTGACTACGGACTCGGCGATGACGGTGCCGTCGCCTTCCTTCACCTGGCCGGTTGCCTGCTGGGAAGGTGCCACCCAAGCATCGATCTGGCCGTTGCGCACGTTGGCGTACACGGTGGCGTAGTCCGGGAAGCGGACCGGCTCGAGTTTCAGGGTGTTGGTGACGTAGTCGTCCTGGACCGTGCCCTGGACAACGCCGATGCGGACATTGGCATCCAGGTCTGCGAAACCCTTGACGTCGCTGTCGGTCTTGGCCACCACGGCCATAAAGCCGAAGTCGTAGCCGTTGGTGAAGCCCACGTTGGCGCGGCGGGCGTCAGTAGTGGAAATCGAGGACGATCCCACATCGAACTGCTTGGTCTGTACCTGGGAGAGCAGCGCCGAGAAGTCGGTGGCCACGAATTCGACCTCGAGGCCAAGCTTGCCGGCAACGGCGCGCAGCAGCTCGTTGTCGTAGCCGGTGAACTTGCCGGCCGGGTCGATGAAGATGTTCGGCGGGGCGTCGGACAGCGTGCCAACCTCAAGCTTGCCTTCGGTGTTGAGGCCCAGCTTGGTCTTGTCGATCTTGTCCAGCGGCGTGACGTCGGCGGTGGTGTACTTGTCCAGCGTCTGCTGGTCGCTGCCGGCGAGGGCATCAGTGGGCGTGCCGCTCGGCTGGGCAGTCCCGCCACCGCAGGCGGCCAGCGACACCGCAAGGGCAACCGCGACGGGGACGCTGGACAGCCACTTCATGGCTTTGGTCTTCATGAGAAAGTCACTTTCATCAGAGTCATAAGTTCAACCGGGCCGAAGGCTGAGCGTGTGACGCCTGGCGCCTTGCTCCCAAATACCGGCCGGGGCGGGATTACCGCTGAACTTAATCATCTCATTTCCGGCTTTCAGCGCTTTCGGCCGAATAAAAACGTGCTCACCTGCGCGCGGGGCCGAATTAATTGCTGAAGGAAACTCTTCCTGAACATCTGATGAATGAATGCTGCCCGCGCGGCCGAATCTGTGCGTTCCGGCGGCCCCGGTCGGCGGTTACGGGCTAATTGTGAGTTAGCTCTCAGCTAGAAGTCGCCGCCGCTGGCGTCTTCCGGTGGCAGGACGGGCCATTCCCCTTCGATCACGGCGGCCGGTTTGGTTTTGCGCAGGTAGTTCTGGAAGTCCGCCGCCTGGCTGACAGCCCAGTCCTTTTGCAGTTCGTGAAGCTGGCTGGCCGGCATCTTGAGCTTGGGAAACTTGATGGCCATCGCATCCAGCATCCGGAGCGTGGCCAACGCATCCGCGGCCGACGTATGGGCGTTGTCCAGCGTGATGCCGTATTCCTCACACAAGGCCGTCAACGTGCGCTTGCCCTTGCGGTACCGGTCCACCTGCTTATTCATGATGAACGGGTCCAGGACAGGGAACCGGCTCAACTGCCGGACGCCGTAGCGGGCGGACTCGGCGGCCAGGACGGTGAAGTCGTAGCTGGCATTGAAGGCAATGACCGGAATGCCGGCGTCGAACAGGTCCTGCAGGACAGTTGCGAGCTCCCCGGTGACTTCACGGGCCGGCCGTCCCTCACGCCGGGCCTGCTCCGTGGTGATGCCGTGGATGTCGCTGGCCTCGGTAGGGATTTCGACGCCGGGATCGGCCAGCCATTCGTGTTCGGTGATCACGTCCCCCTTGTGGTCCACCACTGTCACCGACGCCGTGACGATACGCGCGGCACGCGAATTCCGTCCGGTGGTTTCAAGATCGAAGGCTGCGCGGGGAAGGGTGTTCCAGGTGGTCATGCTTCAACGCTACCGGCCAGCACCGACAGGATCGTGCAGCGCCACTGCCGGTAACCTTGATGCATGCGGACTGAGTACATTGAGGCGGTGCTCGCGCTGGTCGAGCTGGTTCCACCCGGAACCGCGCTGGCGTACGGCGATGTGGCCGAGCTGCTGGGGTCCGGCGGTCCGCGGCAGGTGGGCCACGCCATGAGCCATTACGGCAGCCAGGTCGCGTGGTGGCGCATCCTGAAGGCAAGCGGCCAGGGTCCGGAAGGCCACGAGGCCGAAGCCCTCCGCCACTACCTGCAGGAGGGGACGCCGCTGCTCGGCAACCACGATGCTTTCCTGCGCACCGGCGAAGGCAAGTGGCGGGTGGACCTGATGGCAGCACGCTGGGCACCGGGCGAGGACGACTTCGACCGGATTGACGCTATTGCGGAGCAACTGGAGCGGCGGCTGCATAGATTGTCGGTGGCTGATGATGAAATGTCTGTGTGACCGTAACAATCCCCGTCGTTGACCCCGCCGAGTCCACACGCACGTCAGCCAGGCCCGCGGCCGGACGTTCCGGCGGAACGGGCCTGCGTCTACTCCCGCCGCGGCAGCTGCACGCCGACGTCCCGGCGTTGTCCGCGGACCAGCGCGACGCCGTCGACGTGCCCCACGGCTCCGGGCCCGTCCTGGTTCCCGGCGCACCGGGAACCGGAAAATCAACGGTCCTGATCGAAGCGGCCGTCCGTCGGGCCCTGCAGGACAGCGTGGACCCGGAGCGGATCCTCATCCTGGCACCCGGACGCCTCGCCGCCGACTCACTCCGCGACCGGTTCACCGCACGGCTGGACAGGAGCCTGAGCACCACGCCGGCCCGGACCTGGGCATCCTATGCGTTTGACCTGATCCGCCGGGCTAAGGCTGAGGGAATCCTTCCGCTGCCGCGGGCGCCGCGCCTCCTGTCCGGCCCGGAACAGGACCTCATCATCCGCGAACTCCTGGAGGGCCACCGGATGCCCGGACTGGAACTACCGTGGCCTGCGGACCTGGAAGCGGCACTGGAGACGCGGGGCTTCCGCCACGAGGTACGCCAACTTTTCGACCGGATCATCGAATCCGGGCGGACCGCCGGTGACCTGGAAGAGCTGGGCCACCTTTGCGGCCGGCCCGACTGGATCGCTGCGGCGGCACTGTACGCCGAGTACCGGGACGTCCTGGACCTGCGCATGCCGGAGGCTTTCGACCCCGCCGGCATCATCACCACGGCACGGCAGATCCTCCAGGACGCGCCTGACTTCCTCGCCGCGGAACGGGACCGTCTCCAGCTGGTGCTGGTGGACGATGTGCAGGAGGCTAACCCCGCCGTTTTCGAACTGCTCGCGGACATTGCCGCGGGCAAGGACTGCTACGTCGCCTTCTCCCCGGACACCGTGGTGCAGGGCTTCCGCGGGGCCAGGCCCGACCTCGTCGCGGAGCTGCCGCGCCTGCTTTCGAGGGAGGCCGGCGTCATCGAGCGGCCGCTGTGGCACACCCATCGGCATGCCCCCGCCATCGCGGAAGCCTGGCTCGGCGTCGCGGGCCGCATTTCGCAGCGTGCGGGCGGCCAGCTGGCCAGGCGGCTTGAGCAGCCCGAACCCCTGGCCGGAACCGCGCACGGGCCCACCGCCGTCGTCGTACCCCAACCACACCCCGCCGGCACGGTGGAAGCGCATCTGGTACCGTCCCCTGTCCACGAACTGCGGTACGTTACCCAGCGCATCCTGGACCAGCACGTCAACCATGGCCGCGACCTGGCCGAGATCGCTGTGATTGTACGTAACGGCGGCCAGCTCAGTGAGCTGCAGCGTTACCTCACGGGCCAGGGGATCCCGGTGCGCGTTCCGGTGGCGGAGTCCGCGGTCCGTGATGAAGTGGCCGTGCGCCCGCTGTTGGACGCCTACGCCATTGCGCTGGATCCCGAGCTGCTGACTCCGGAGGCCGCCGTCGCGCTGCTGACATCGCGCATCGGAGGTGCCACGTCCATTGAACTGCGCCGGCTCCGCCAGTCGCTCAGGCGGGAGGAACTGCTGGGCGGCGGCGGCCGGACCAGTGACGCCCTGCTCGTTGAGGCATTATCGGAGCCCGGCGCCCTGGCGACGCTCGGCCTGGAAGGCCGTTCCGCGCGCCGGACCGCGCGCATGATCCAGGCCGGGCGGAGCGCAGCCGCCGAGCCCGGAGCCAATGCCGAGTCCGTGCTCTGGGCCCTGTGGCACTCCACCGGACTGGCCAACGCTTGGACCGAATCTGCCCTCACCGGCGGTTCCCACGGAGCCCGCGCCGACCGGGACCTCGATGCCATGATGGCGCTCTTCCATACAGCCGAGCGCTACGTGGACCAGATGCCGGGCGCCGGGCCGGAACAGTTCCTCGAGTACCTCCTAAACCAGGAGCTGCCCATGGATACCCTGGCCGCACGCGCCCAGGTGGACGACGCCGTCGAGCTGATGACCCCGGCCAGTTCTGCCGGGCGGCAGTGGCCCGTGGTCATTGTGGCGGGGCTGCAGGAAGGCGTCTGGCCCAATACCCGGCTCCGCGGTGAGCTGCTCGGCAGCAGCCTGTACGCCGACGCCGTCGAACACGGCGTCAGCTATGCCTTGCAGCTGGACCCGCTGAGCCGGCTGCGGGAAATCCGCTACGACGAACTCCGAAGCTTCTCCACGGCCGTTTCCAGAGCTTGCGAGATGCTGATCTGCACCGCTGTTTCATCCGAGGATGACCAGCCGTCGTCCTTCCTCGATTATGTGGCGCCGCTGGAGCCGGGCGCCGAGGGCAGGGGGTTCACACCGGTGGAACGGCCCATGACCCTGCGTGCCCTGGTGGCAGAACTGCGGCAATACGCGCAGCTGGAGGGAAAGTACGAGCCCGAAGCCGCCGAGGCCGCCAGGGTCCTGGCCGGACTTGCCGCCGCGGAACCGGCGGTCCCGGGAGCGCATCCGGACAGCTGGTGGGGCCTGCCTCCTTTAACGACGTCGGAGCCGGTTGTCCCGCCCGGAGGGACCGTTTACGTCTCGCCGTCGAAGGTGGAATCCGTGCAGAAATCACCGCTCGACTGGTTTGTGCAGGCGGCCGGGGGCGAGGCCGCCACCGATTTCGCCCGGAGCCTTGGCACGCTGGTCCACGCCATCGCGCAGGACCTGCCGGAAGCCTCCGGGGGCGAGTACGTCGCCGAACTCATCCGCCGGTGGCCAACCCTGGGGATGAAGGACAACTGGGAAGGCAAACTCGACTTCCAGCGTGCCGAAACCATGGTGCGCAAGCTCGCCCAGTACGTCCTGGTGATGCGGAGCGAGGGCCGCAGCCTGCTGGGCGTCGAGCAGGACTTTGAGGTCCGGCTGCCCGACGTTCCGCCGGCGGACGCCGGGCAGGACGATGCCCAGTCCACCGGAGACGGGGCCGGCGGGACCGGCCTTCCCCGCGCCGCCGTGCTCCGCGGCCAGGTTGACCGGCTGGAGATCGATGCCGAAGGACGGCTGGTCATTGTGGACCTCAAGACGGGCAAAAGGCAGCCCGGCAAGACCGAGCTGTCCCGCCACCCCCAGCTGGGGGCCTACCAGGCGGCCGTCCTCGCCGGCGGTTTCGCGGAGGTACAGGTCGGTGCAAACGTGCCTGGAGGCGCAGTGCTGGCGCAGCTCGGAACAACTACCAAAAGCCCCGGTGTCCAGCAACAGGATCCCTTGGAGGTCCAGGACAACTGGGCGCTGGACATGGTCACCGATGCGGCCGCGGTTATGTCCGGCAGCAGCTTCGAAGCCAGGCATGACCCGGCAAAGAGCAGCCACGGGGGGCACGGCTGCAGGCTCCCGGAAGTCTGTCCGCTCTGTGTCCGCGGAAAGCAGGTCACCGAATGAGCCAGCCCCAGGTTCCAGAGCCCCTGTTCAGCCCCGAGCAGCTGTCCAGGCTGCTGGGCGAAAAGAACACGCCGACCCCCGAACAGTCCGCCATCATTTCCTCACCGCTGGCTCCCCGGCTGGTGATTGCGGGAGCCGGCTCCGGCAAGACGGCCACCATGGCCGACCGCGTCGTGTGGCTCGTTGCCAACGGCTGGGTCAGGCCGGAGGAAGTCCTGGGCGTTACCTTCACCAGGAAGGCGGCCGGCGAGCTGGCCACCCGGATCCGGGCCAAGCTCGCCGCATTACAGCGCGTCGCTGCCCAGGACACACGGCATGACGTGTTCCCCGAGGGGCTGCTCAGCAGCGACGCCCTTGAGCCCAAAGTATCCACCTACCACTCATTCGCCAGCGGCATCGTTTCTGACTACGGGCTGCGGCTTGGCGTGGAACGCGACGTTGTACTGCTCGGCGGGGCCCAGGCCTGGCAACTAGCCAGCGACGTGGTGGAAGCGTTCGACGGCGACTACAGCCACTTCAAGTCAGCCAAGTCCACGCTGGTCAAGGCAGTCATCCAGCTCGCGGGGGAGTGCGCAGAGCACCTGCAGGAACCGGCCGACGTCGAGGCCTGGCTTCTGGCGCACCTTGCGGAGTTCGACGAACTTCCCTACGTGGCCGGAGCAAAGAAGAACGCCCCCCAGGCCGCCGGTGAACTGGCCGCGATGCTGCGCACCCGGGCCAGCGTGGCTGACATGGTGGGCCGCTACGCCGCCGCCAAGAAGTCACGGGGGGCGTTGGACTTCGGCGACCTGGTGGCACTTGCGGCCCGTGTGTCCCGGGAAATCCCGCTGGCCGCGGACCTGGAACGCCAGCGCTACAAAGTGGTGCTCCTCGACGAGTTCCAGGACACGTCGTACGCCCAACTGGTCCTGTTTTCGCGGCTTTTCGGCGAGGGCCACGCGGTCACCGCGGTGGGGGACCCCAACCAGTCGATTTACGGTTTCCGGGGTGCTTCGGCGGGTCAGCTCTTCCACTTTGTCCGTGAATTCCCGGTCCGTGTGGACGGGGAGGAAGGGCCGGGACGCTTCGTACCGGCCCCTACGTCGTACCTCACCACGGCGTGGCGCAACGGCCGGGCCATCCTGTCCGCCGCCAACATCATGTCAGAGGCCTTGGGGCGCGCCGAGGCCCAGAAGGCCCCTGCCGGCGGCGGCCCTGCGGGCACCACTGGGGGCACGGCTTCCGCAGCGGCGAATGTGCCGCCACTGCAGCCCAGTCCCTTCGCGGTGGAGGGGCAGGTGGTACTGGGCCGCTTCGGCACAGACCTCGACGAAGCGGCCGCACTTGCCGGGGACGTCCTGAAGTACCGGGTCACGGACTTTGAACGTGAGGCCGACGGCACACCGGTGCCGCCGGCACTGGCTGTCCTTTGCCGGCGCCGCGCCCAGATGGAAACCATCCGGCGGGAGTTCGAGGCGCGGGGGATTGCGTACGAAATCGTGGGGCTCGGCGGGCTGCTCGACACTCCCGAAATCGTTGACCTGGTGGCCACGCTACGGGTGCTTGCTGATCCCGGACGCTCTGATTCCCTGATGCGCCTCCTGGCAGGAGCGCGTTGGCGGATCGGGCCGGCAGACCTGATGGCCTTCCGCGACTGGTCCAGCCAGCTCGCACGCCGTCGTGGCCGCCCGGCCGACGCTGCCACGCCGGAGGATGGGCCCACAGATGCGTCCGACGAGGCCGTCATCGAAAGCGACCTGACTGACGGTGCCAGTCTGGTCGAAGCGCTGGACTGGCTGCCGCGCGAAGACTGGATCTCTTCGAACGGCCGGTCGTTGACCGAAGCGGCCCGCGACCGCCTCGGCAGGCTCTCGACGGAACTGAGGCAGTTGCGAGGCTACCTCGGGGACGACCTCACCACACTGCTCGGGGAGGTGGAACGCGCCATGTTGCTCGACATCGAAGTGGCGGCGCGCCCGGGAACCAGCATCCACCAGGCCCGCCGAAACCTGGATGCCTTCCAGGACGCGGCGGCCGGCTTCCTGCGGACCTCGCACCGGGTGGATATCCTGGCGTTCCTTGCCTGGCTTGAAGCTGCCGCTGCCGAGGAAAACGGTCTTGACGCACCGCCGTCGGATATCAATCGCGAGGCCGTGCAGCTGCTCACCGTCCATGCGTCAAAGGGCCTGGAATGGGACGTCGTCTTTGTTCCTGGCCTCAACGCCGGCGCCTTTCCCAGCAACAAGGACTCCCGCTGGAGCAGCGGCGCGGCGGCCCTTCCGTGGCCGCTGCGGGGGGACCGTTCGGATCTGCCCCAATGGGATACCGACCAGCCGGACCAGAAGGGCTGGCTGGATGCCGAGAAGGACTTCAAGTCAGCCGTCCAGGTCCACGGCGAGGGAGAGGAGCGCCGCCTGGCATACGTGGCCTACACCAGGGCAAAGCACGTCCTCTGGGTCGCCAGTGCGGCATGGGTGGGTTCCAGGGCAGGCCGGGCCGAGATGTCACCGTTCCTCGCTGAACTGGAACAGCTTGTCGGCTCCGGCCCCAGCACCGCCCCGGCGGACGCCGCGGAAATCTGTGCCGCCACGGTGCACCCGGCGTCAGTGGACGAAGCCTCCCTGCCTGAAAAGAGCCCGTTGACCACGGAAACTGAAGTGGCCGGATGGCCCTATGACCCCCTGGAAGGACCGGTGGATGCGCGCACCGGGGAGCGCCTGCGGGTTGTTCCCGGCAGACGGCTCGCCATGGAGGGCGCCGCGGCGCGCGTCCGGGCAGCCTTGGAGCCCTTGGTTTCCGAGGACTCAGAGCCTGGCCTTGAGCCTGCATCCGCCAATGAGTCCGGGCCAAGGCTCCGGGGCAACGCGGCGGGCTGGGCCAGGGAAGCTGCCCTGCTGCTGGAACGGCGTTCCAGGCGCGACTCCGGGCAGGACGTTCACCTGCCCGGCCACATCTCTGCGTCCACGCTGGTTGACCTCGGCGAGGACCCGGCGGGAGTTGTGGGCCGGCTGCGAAGGCCTGTTCCGCGTGAACCCGGCATGTCGGCGCGGAAGGGGACAGCATTCCACGCCTGGGTTGAAGAGTACTTCGGCGCAGCCGGGATGCTGGATCTTGGCGAGGCCCCCGGCTCCGACGACCATATTGACGCCGCCTACGACCTCGACACCATGGTGGCCACCTTCAAAGCCTCGGAATGGGCCGACAGGTCGCCGGCATTTGTCGAAGTGCCGGTGGAAACGCGGGTGGGCGACGTGGTGGTCCGCGGACGCATAGACGCCGTCTTCCAGGACGCGGACGGGAGGTGGGACCTGGTGGACTGGAAAACCGGCCGCCGGCCCTCAGCCGCCCAGTTGAGGGCCAAATCGGTGCAGCTCGCCGCGTACCGGCTGGCTTGGGCACGGCTCAAGGGCGTGGCAGTGGAGGACGTCAGGGCCGCCTTCTTCTACGTTGCCGACAACCAAGTGGTCCGGCCGCACGATCTTGGGTCGGCTGAGGAGCTCGAACAGATCGTGGCCGCGGCCCTCGACGTCACTGCTTCCTGAGGTCAGTGCTTCCTGACGTCGACGATGCTGATGGCGGCGGTGGACGTGTCCTCGGCGGACGGGCGTACTGACGGCTCGTCGGCCGGATCCTCGTTTGCAGAGTTTTCGTCCGCCGGACCTTCTTCGGACCGGACGGGCTCGGCCGGGATAGGGCTGACTTCCACTGCCGGCAGCACCGGAACCGGCTCCACCGACGGGACGGGCACGGGGACGACTGTCACCGCCGGAATCTCGGCCACGTTCACCGCCAGGGAAAGGTCCGCAGCGGACTGGGCGGCGTCATCGGCCGGGGCAGCCGGAGCCGGCAGCGGCTCGACACTGATGGCCTGGCCGCCGTGCTCTTCGACGTCGGCCGCGAGGGTTGCCAGCATGCCTTCGGCTTCGGCAACCATCCCGGCGTCGCCGGCAGCGATTCCCTTGACCAGGTATTGCGCCAACGCGAACTCGGCAGAAAGGGCAGCCCGCCGGAGCAGGTGCTGGTCCGGGGCGTCGCGGCGGCTGCCGGTGTAACTGGCAAGAACTGCGTCCACGAAATCCTGCTCGTTCGAGGCAACCAGCCACGCGAAGTCGTCCGCGGGATCCCCGATCCGAAGGTCCGTCCAGCCCGTAACCGCCGTGACACGGCCGCTTTCCACGAGCAGGTTGTCCTCATGGAGGTCACCGTGGACAACGCACGGGTTGAACCGCCACAGCGAAACGTCTTCAAGGGCATGCTCCCAACGGAGCAGTAGCGACGCCGGGATTTTTCCAGTGGTGGCCGCCTGGTCGAGCTCGTTGAGCCGGCGCTGGCGGAATTCGTTGGGCGTGTAGCTGGGCAGGTCCGCGTTGCTCACCAGCGAGTGCGGAAGATCATGGATGGCCGCCAGCGCTGTCCCGATTTCCCGGGCAAGCTCGGCCGGACCCGCGGTGAGTTCTTCCACACTTTGCGTGCTCCCGGCCAGATGCGAGTAAACAAAGGTGCTGAGGCTGCCCAGCCGGACGCTGCCGGCCACCGTAGGCATCAGGAAGGGCAGTTCGGCCCGGATGGCCGGTGCGAATGCCCGGAGGACCAGGAACTCCGTCTCGAGCCTGGCGCTGGCTTCCGCGTGCCGCGGGGACCTGACCCGCCACTGTTTGTCTTCCGAATCCAGCAGCAGCGCGGAGTCGAAATCCGCGGGATCGTCCGCAGCGGAGCTAACGGCGGTTGGGGTCAGCCCGGGGACTGCCGCGGTTGCAACGGCTGCCAGTTCGATCGGTTTTCTTCTCACCGTTCCACGGTAGATTGAGTGGCGTCCAAGACAACGATGTGCGGCGGCGAGTCTCCAGATATGCTGCAAAAGTCGGCTTCCGCACCCTGTCCGGACGTCCACGCCGCATGTCCCGCCTAATGTCCCCTCCGAATGTAAATTGTCAGTCCGAGTCAGTACGGTGGACACATGAGTCATGCGGAGTCCGCTATACCGGCCTACCAGCCGCAGGCAGCCCAGCTGCCGGCCAACCACTTGTTCGATACCGTATTGCCGGTCCTCCCGGCTGCCGTGGACCGCGGCTCCGCTGACCGTGTCCGGCCAGGCATGGTCGAGGAGTTGCTGGACAGCGGGCACACTCGGGCAGTGGTCCTTGCCGGGCGGCAGGCACTGGTGCAGGGTAACCAGCTTCTTCTGCCGGCAGCCAAAAACCTGCTGGCTGACCTGCGGGACCGTGGCTCAGCCCCAGAGCAGGTCATCTACCTTGGCGCCGCGCTGGACGGCTCGGACCTTGCCGCGGGCACCGAAATGGTCCTTGTTATCCTTCCTGAACCTGCCGAGCCCGGCACTGCCGGAATCCCGGCCAACGCGCAGTGGGCCGGCTTCCGTGACATCGCCGCCGTCCTGAACCCCACTGATACAGCGTTGTTCGTCGAGGCCAGCGCCATCGCGAACTGGCACGCCGGCCATACGCATTGCCCGCGCTGCGGGGCCCGAACTGCCGTGGAGGCCGGCGGCTGGGTCCGCCGCTGCCCCCAGGACAGCTCGGAACACTACCCCCGCACCGATCCGGCCATCATCGTCACGGTGGTGGGGCCGGATGGACGGCTGCTGCTCGGTGGCGGCGGACCGGTTGACGCGAAGAATTATTCGACGCTGGCCGGATTCGTCGAACCAGGCGAATCCCTGGAACAGGCCGTCGTTAGGGAAATCCACGAAGAAGTGGGCGTCCGGGTGACCGGATGCCAGTACTTGGGTTCGCAGTCGTGGCCGTTCCCGGCCTCCCTTATGCTTGGATTTACCGCCATCACCGAAGACGCCGTGGCAAAGCCCGACGGCGTGGAGGTAACCCGTGCGCGCTGGTTCAGCCGGGAGGAACTCCAGGACGCCGTGCTCACCGGTGAAATCACCATCTCCAGCCGGCTGTCCATTGCACGCTCGCTGATTGAGCACTGGTATGGCGGCCGGATCATGGACCGCACGGACACCTGACACCCGGAACAGGCATCACCATTGGCCAGACGCCAGCATGTGGCAGTCGCGACAACAGAGCAGCAGAAGTGACCACAGAGAATTTTGACAGTGCAGAGTCCCTTGAGGAACGAATCCTTGGGGGACTTGACGCTGAACAGCGCGAGGTTGCCAGCACGCTGAACGGGCCGCTGTGCGTTCTCGCCGGTGCCGGCACCGGCAAGACCCGTGCCATTACGCACCGGATTGCCTATGGCGTGCACTCAGGCGTGTACAGCCCCCAGCGGCTCCTCGCCGTGACGTTCACGGCCCGGGCCGCCGCGGAAATGCGCAGCAGGCTACGGGACCTCGGCGTGGGCAATGTGCAGGCGCGGACTTTCCATGCCGCAGCCTTGCGGCAGTTGCAGTTTTTCTGGCCGCAGGCGGTCGGCGGCACCCTGCCCAACCTGCTGGACCACAAGGCCCAGATGATCGCCGAAGCGTCCCGCCGCCTGCGGCTCAGCACTGACCGCGCGTCCATCAGGGACCTCGCCTCCGAAATCGAGTGGGCCAAGGTCTCCATGCTGACCCCGGCAAACTACCTGGAGAACGCGCAGGGCAGGGGAACCCCGGGCGGGTTCGACCTCACGGCCGTCGCGCGGGTCTTCCAGTCCTATGAGGACGTCAAGACCGACCGCAACGTCATCGACTTCGAGGACGTACTGCTGATCACGGTAGGGATTCTGCAGGAGGACCAGAAAGTCGCGGCCACCGTCCGCGAGCAGTACCGGCATTTTGTCGTGGATGAGTACCAGGACGTTTCTCCGCTGCAGCAGCGCCTCCTGGAACTGTGGCTTGGCGGGCGGGACGAGCTGTGCGTTGTGGGCGATGCGAGCCAGACGATCTACTCGTTTACCGGCGCTTCCCCCAAACACCTGCTGGGATTCAAGGCCTTGTACCCTGAAGCCAATGTGGTGAAACTGATCCGGGATTACCGTTCCACCCCTCAGGTGGTCAAGCTGGCCAACGATCTCCTTGGCGCACGGCGCAGCGGCGGACCGGTGGCCGATGCTGCCTGGGCGGCTCCGCTGCAGCTGGTGGCCCAGAGGCCGGCGGGGCCCGTCCCGCAGTTCACCGAATGCACCGACGATGAAGCCGAAGCCGCCACAGTGGCCATCAAGATCCAGGAACTGCTCGACGCCGGCACTCCCGCGAGCCAGGTGGCTGTCCTTTTCCGCACAAACGGGCAGTCCCAAGCCTACGAACAGGCGCTCGCCGCGGCCGGCATCAGCTACCAGCTTCGCGGCGGTGAGCGGTTCTTCGCCCGCAAGGAAGTGCGGGACGCCATCCTCCAGCTGCGCGCGGCAACCAGGGCCGTCGCTGAAACCGCGACGCCGGAACCGCTCGGCCAGCTGGTCCGCGATATCGTGGCCTCACTCGGCTACACGGACGCCCCGCCCCACAACGGCGGCGCGCTGCGCGAACGCTGGGAGTCCCTGGCAGCGCTGGTGGCACTCGCGGACGAGCTGGTCCACGTCCGCGGCGGGCAGTTCAGTCTCGGTGACTTTGTTAATGAACTCCAGGAGCGGTCGCTGGCGCAGCATGCTCCCACTGTCCAAGGCGTGACGCTGGCCTCGCTGCACGCAGCGAAGGGCCTCGAATGGGACGCCGTGTTCCTGGTGGGCCTCTGCGAAGGCCTGATGCCCATTTCCTTCGCGGACACACCCGAATCCGTGGATGAGGAGCGCCGGCTCCTCTACGTGGGCATTACGCGCGCCCGCGAGCACCTGTCCCTGTCCTGGTCCACGGCACGCACGCCCGGCGGCCGGGCCAACCGCAAACCCTCACGCTTCCTCGACGGGCTACGGCCCAACTCAGTGGCCAGCTCCAGCGCCCGCGGAAAAGGGCCGGCGCCGCGCCGGAAATCCGCTGCCCCTGCCACCTGCAGGGTCTGCGGGAGCATGCTGGCCAGCGGCGCCGAACGCAAGGTGGGCCGCTGCAACGACTGTCCGCCCAGCTACGAAGAACAGACGTTCGATGCCCTTCGGCAATGGCGGAAGGAAATCGCATTGGCGGCCGAGGTGCCGGCGTTTGTGGTCTTCACGGATGCCACGCTGACGGCCATCGCAGAGGCCAAGCCGTCCACGTTGGAGGAACTGGCGGCACTGGCCGGCGTGGGTCCGTCCAAACTGGAACGCTACGGCGAAGACGTGCTGCGCGTGCTCCTCGAAAGCGCCGCCCTGTGACCCGCAGACCGGCAGGACTGGACACCCTCCCTCGCACCACGGCGGACGGAGCACCGGTTGAGGTGCGGCGGTCGGCCCGCCGGACCAGGACGGTGGCTGCCTTCTGGGAGAACGGGACGGCAGTGGTGGCCATTCCGGCCCGGTTCACCGCCGCGCAGGAGTCTGAATGGGTGCACCGCATGCTGGAGAAGCTGCACCGCCAGGGGGAGCGGCGTTCCCGCCAAGGAACCAAACAGCCGGCCACGGATACTGCACTGGCTGCCCACGCCACGGACCTTTCGGCCCGGTACTTCGGCGGCAGGGCGGTCCCGACGTCGGTCCGCTGGGTCAGCAACCAGAACTCGCGCTGGGGCTCCGCAACGCCGTCGGAAGGATCCATCCGGCTCTCCGACAAGCTCCGGCCCATGCCGCAGTGGGTCATTGACTATGTCCTGCTGCACGAGCTCGCGCATTTGCTGGTGGCGGGGCACAACGCCGCGTTCTGGAAGCTGTTGGAGGCATACCCCGATACGATGCGGGCCAAGGCCTTCCTGGAAGGCGTCTCGTTCGCCACCTCCCGGGGGCTGACCGCGGGCAGCAACGATTCAGAGCCAGCCGACGCCGACTAGCCAGTGCCGTCGCGAATCCGGAATTCGTCGATCAGGCCGTGCCGCATGAAGTTGGAGGCCAAATTGGCGCCGCTAAGGACGATGTCGCCGCCGTAGCAACATGCGGCCTGGCTAACTCTTGGGCTGCCCACCGTCGCCGGTGGGCTCTTCCCCGTCGCCGGCGTCGGAATCATCCTGCGGAGCGTTGTCGAAGCCGCCGCTCAGCAGCTTCTGCAGGGCGTCGTCCACTTCGCTGTCGCTGGCCTCGGCCAGCTGGCGGCGGCCGCTGAAGCCCTGGGGGTCATCGAGGTCCGCGGCGGTGGGGAGCAGGTCCGGGTGCTGCCAGATCGCATCGCGTCCGGCAATGCCCCGCTCGTCCTTCAGGGTGGCCCACAGCGTGGCAGCCTCGCGCAGGCGGCGGGGACGCAGTTCGAGTCCCACCAGGGAAGAGAAAGCGTGCTCCGCCGGACCGCCGGTGGCACGGCGTCGCCGGACTGTTTCCCGTAGCGCGCCGGCGGAGGGCAGCAGCTTCTCCGTGGCCGACGCGGTGAGCTCGTCCACCCAGCCTTCAACGAGGGCCAGCGCCGTCTCAAGTTTTTCAAGCGCCTGCTCCTGGGCAGGGGTCCGCTGCGGCATAAACACACCCTGGGACAGCGCTTCCTGGATGCCTTCAGGGTTGCTGGGGTCCAGGTCACGGGCCAGCTCTTCAATCCTGGAAGTGTCGATATGGATGCCGCGGGCGTAAGCCTCGATGGCGCCGAGCAGGTGGCCGCGCAGCCAGGGAACCTGGACAAACAGCCGCGCATGGGCTGCCTCGCGGACGGCCAGGAACAGCCGGATGTCGTTCTCCGGCAGGCTCAGGCCTTCCCCGAACTTCGTCACGTTGGCCGGCAGGAGCGCCATTTCCAGATCCGCCAAGGGCACACCGATGTCCGTGGAGCTGACTACCTCGGCGGACAGGGCACCGATAGCCTGGCCGAGCTGCATCCCAAAGATCGCGCCGCCCATGTTCTGCAGCATGGAAGAGGCCCCGCCCATCATGGACTTCATCTCTTCGGGCATCTGTTCGGTCATGGCGCTGGAGAGTGCGTTGGCGATGCTGTTGGCCACGGGCTCGGTCAGCCGCTTCCACGTTCCGAGGGTGGCTTCCACCCACTCGGCGCGTGACCACGCACGGCCGATCAGGCCGGTGGCAGCCAAGTCTGTCACGGGGTCGAGCCACAGTTCGGCCAGCCGCAGGGCCTCGTCGACTTCGCGGGTCTGCAGGGACGTGACGGACGGGTCGGCGCTGCTGGCGGCAACCCGGCGGGCGTTCTCGTGCGCGAGTTGCCAGTTGACGGGCCCTTCGGAAGGGGCACTCATCATGGCCTGGACCTGGGAGAACATCTGGGCCAGGAGATTGGGGTCGTTCGGCAGGCCGGCTGCCTTTGCGAGTTCGGCGGGGTCGAAGTTTTCCATGCCCTTGCCGCCCATCAGGTTCTGCAGCATCTCGGTCAACGGATCCTTCGGCGTATCGTCGCCGTTGGACGGATTGAGTGGGTTGGAGGTCATGATCCCGCCGATCGTCGGTGTGACTGTTCACTTCACGGTACCCCGGGCCGGGGCGGCTGTCTGCCGGACAGGCGTTACGTTCGCTGTAGGCAAAGAGCTGGCCGGGTGCGGCACCGCGTAGTGTTGATTCAGTGACTACAACCCGCGGCGATCATCCGCATGAGGACCACGCACCAGGGCTCGACGCCGGCGCCACAGCGGGTGCCCCAGCACCTGTACCGGGTCCTGCCGACGCCGTGCCAACCGGGCAGTTTGCCCCCCGCAGCGCCCCGCCGGGGGACCGGCGGGTGTCCGTGATGATGCTCTCCGGTGTCCTGGCACTGGGGCTGGGGATCGCGGCTGTCACCGTCCCGGTGCCATATGTGGTGGAGTCACCCGGACCCACCTTCAACACCCTGGGCCAGAGCCAAGGCAGCCCCGTCATCAGCGTCACGGGCCACGAGACCTATCCCGCCGAGGGACATCTGGACCTGACCACCGTTTATGTCGACGGCGGCCCCAACGGCCCCGTGAGCATCCTGGGTGCCTTCACCGCTTGGCTGGACGGGTCCAAGTCCGTTCACCCGGTGGAGCTGCTGTACCCCAGCGGCACCACGAAGGAGGAGGCGGACGAACAGAGCTCCGTGGCCATGACCTCGTCGCAGGAAAACGCCGTCGCCTCGGCACTCAAGGAGCTCGACATTCCCTTCGGCCAGCAGCTCCAGGCCGCGGGGCTCCCCGACGGTTCGCCGTCGGCCGGCAAGGTTGAAAACGGCGACCTCTTCGAATCGATCAACGGCAAACCCATCACATCGCTCGCCGTTGTGCAGGAGGAACTTGCCGCCGGCCAGGGGGCGCCGGCCAGCCTGGTGGTGCAGCGCGCAGGGGAATCCGTCACGCAGACCATCACCCCCATGGACAACGGTGCGGGCCGCTACATTCTCGGAGTCATGCTCAAGTACCTGTTCACGTTCCCGTTCGACGTGAAGATTTCCCTGGACAAGGTTGGCGGACCCAGCGCCGGGCTGATGTTTTCGCTGGGCATCATCGACACTGTGACGCCGGGGGACCTGACCGGCGGCAAACACGTCGCCGGAACGGGGACCATCACCCCTGACGGCACGGTAGGTCCCATCGGCGGCATCCGGCAGAAGATGCTGGGCGCGCGCGCCGGGGGAGCCACGGTGTTCCTCGCTCCGGCTGAAAACTGCGGCGACGTTGTGGGCCACGTGCCGGAGGGACTGCAGGTGTTCAAGGTGGAGAACATTGCGGAGGCGCGCCGCGCCGTCGAACTCGCCGGATCGGGCCAGGACACGGGCGCTTTGCCGGTCTGCACCAGCAACTAGACTGAGGCCAGGAACTAAGCTTTACCGCCACTCGTGGCAGATATGACGGACGTTGCCACACGCTTGACCGGGGCCGGACGTCAACCGCACGCACGCTTGTTATGTAAACCTGACGACCAGCTATGAGGTACCGAGTTTGTCCCGTCCTACCAGCCCCATCCCGCCCGGAAGACCCCCCTCGCGACGCGGGGCCCTAACGCCCACGCTGATCGTTGTTGCCATCGCAGTGGTGGGCTTCATCTTCTTCGCCAACGTGTGGACTGACGTCCTCTGGTACCGGCAGCTCGGCTACTTCGAAGTGTTTGTGACGGAAAACCTCGCCCGGATCGGGATCTTCGTTACCGGCTTCGCGCTCATGTTCGTGGCCGTCTTTTTTGCCATCCGGGTTGCCTACCATGCAAGGCCTGTGTACGCGCCGGACTCCGAGATGCGCGATAACCTGAACCGCTACCAGGCCCAGCTTGAACCGGTCCGCCGCGTTGTTATGGTGGGCCTGCCCATCCTGTTCGGACTGTTCGCGGGCAGCGCTGCCGCCAGCCAATGGCAGAAGGTGCTGTTGTTCTTCAACCAGGAGCCGTTCGGCCAGAGCGATCCTGAATTCGGCCTGGACATCAGCTTCTACCTGATGACGCTTCCCTTCCTCGGTTTCATCACGGGGTTCCTCATCAGCGTGGTGGTCGTCGCGGGCATCGCCGGAATCCTCACCCACTACCTTTACGGCAGCATCCGGCTGATGGAACGCGGCGTGTTCACCAGCCGCGCGGCCCAGATCCACCTCGCGGTAACCGGCGCAGCCTTCCTGATCCTGCTCGGCGCGAACTTCTGGCTGGACCGCTATGCCGCGCTGCAGAGTGATGGCGGGCGCTGGGCCGGTGCGCTGTACACGGACGTCAACGCAGTAATCCCTACCAAGGCGATCCTTGCCGTGGCGGCTGGCCTCGTGGCCATCCTCTTTATCG
The DNA here is from genome assembly GCF_057840185.1 of Pseudarthrobacter sp. KH_020_B. Lineage (NCBI taxonomy): Bacteria > Bacillati > Actinomycetota > Actinomycetes > Micrococcales > Micrococcaceae > Pseudarthrobacter > Pseudarthrobacter sp. KH_020_B. The sequence continues at coordinate 3,190,716 of NZ_CM174506.1, read as the reverse complement.
TTGCCGCGGTCATCGGCCGCTGGCGCCTGCCGGTCATCGGCACGGCCATGCTGATCATCACCTCAATCCTGGCCGGCGGTGTGTACCCGTGGGTCATCCAGCAGTTCCAGGTGCGGCCTTCCGAGGAGACGTACGAGCGGGACTTCATTGAGCGCAACATCGCGATGACGCGGGCTGCCTATGGCCTGGACCAGATCCAGGTGGACCGCTATGACGCCACCAACACGGCCACCACCGGGGCACTGGCTCCGGACGCCCAGACCACTGCCAACATCAGGCTCCTGGACCCCAACCTGATCTCCGATGCCTTCTCCCAGCTGGAGCAGTACCGCCCGTACTACCAGTTCCCGGAAGCACTGAACGTCGACCGCTACGAAGTTGACGGCAAGATCCAGGACACCGTCATCGCCGTGCGCGAGCTGAACCCGGCGAACGTCGCCACCAACCAGCAGGGCTGGCTCAACCAGCACGTTGTCTACACCCACGGCTATGGAGTTGTCGCGGCCAAGGGAAACAAGTTCACCGTGGATGGCAAGCCGGAGTTCCTCCAATCCGGCATTCCCTCCACCGGTGTCCTGGGTGATGATTCCACCTACGAGCCCCGTATCTACTTCGGCGAGAATTCCCCGGAGTACTCCATTGTCGGTGCGCCGGAGGGAGCATCTCCCCGCGAGCAGGACAGGCCCTCCGGCGCGGGGGAAACCCAATACACCTTCGCCGGCAACGGCGGGCCGAACGTGGGCAGCTTCTTCAACAAGGTTCTCTACTCCATCAAGTTCCAGTCCTCGGATCTGCTGTTGTCCGACGGTGTCAATCCTGAATCCCAGATCCTTTATGACCGCAGCCCGCGGGACAGGATCGAGAAGGTCGCGCCGTACCTGACCGTTGACGGCAACGCCTACCCGGCGGTGGTTGACGGCCGTGTCAAGTGGATTGTGGACGGTTATACCACCAGCCAGTACTACCCGTACTCGCAGCAGGAACAGCTCTCGGCTGCCACCGCGGACTCCCAGACCACTTCTGGCCGGACGGTTGCATTGCCGAACAGCTCGGTGAACTACATCAGGAACTCCGTCAAGGCCACCGTGGACGCTTATGACGGGTCGGTGACCCTGTATGCCTGGGACGACCAGGACCCCATCCTGAAGGCGTGGCAGAAGGTTTTTCCCACGTCCCTGAAGCCATACTCGGAGATGTCCGGGGACGTCATGAGCCACGTCCGCTACCCGGAGGACCTGTTCAAGGTCCAGCGCGAACTCCTGGGCCGCTACCACGTCACCGATCCGGGCAGCTTCTACCAGGCGAAGGATGTCTGGAGCGTTCCCAACGATCCCACCGTGGACACCGACGTGAAGCAGCCGCCGTTCTACATGTCATTGCAGATGCCTGACCAGGAAAAGCCGGCCTTCCAGCTGACCTCGTCCTTCATCCCGCAGATCGTCAACGGCACCGCCAGGAACGTCCTCTACGGCTTCCTGACGGCCGACTCTGACGCCGGAAAAGAAAAAGGCGTCAAGGCTGAGAGCTACGGCAAGCTGAGGCTGCTCCAGATTCCGCCTGAGATTCAGGTTCCGGGACCGGGCCAGGCGCAGAACAAGTTCAACTCCGATCCCACGGTGTCGCAGGCTTTGAACCTTCTGAGGCAGGGTGCCTCCGAGGTGCTCAACGGCAACCTGCTGACACTGCCTGTGGGCGGCGGCATCCTGTACGTGCAGCCTGTGTACCTCAAGTCCACCGGCGAGACTTCGTACCCGACGCTGCAGCGTGTGCTGGTGGCCTTCGGTGACAAGGTCGGCTTTGCGCCAACCCTGGACGGTGCCTTGAAGCAACTCTTCGGCGGCGACTCCGGCGCTGCCGCGGGCGACTCCGGCAACACCGGCCAGACCCCGCCTGCTCCTGGCACCACACCGCCGGTGAGTGCAGGCGCCCAGGCTGACCTGAAGGCCGCGCTGGATGAGGCGAACGCCGCCATCAAGGCGGGCCAGGCAGCCCTGGCGGCTGGCGACTTTGCAGCCTACGGGGAAGAGCAGAAGAAGCTCGCGGCGGCCCTGCAGAAGGCCATTGACGCCGAGGGCAAGATCCCGGCGCCGGCCCCTGAAGCCACGCCGGCGCCCGAGGCGACGCCGTCGCCCGAAGCCACACCGACGGCGACGCCCTCGCCGGCGGCCAGCAACTAAGGGGTTGACCCAGCGAGACGCACATCACGCCACCAGGATTTGGCCTCCCGTTCGCCGAACGGTAGAGTTGATCTTGCGACGCGGGGTGGAGCAGTTCGGTAGCTCGCTGGGCTCATAACCCAGAGGTCACAGGTTCAAATCCTGTCCCCGCAACTGGCGAAAAGTCCGGATTCTGGAAACAGAATCCGGACTTTTTGGTTTAAGCGGACCCGCCCCAAAGAGGCAACTTGGCGGTTGTTGGGGCCATCAATCCCGAGTGGTAATTACCTACTCCAAAGTACGGTAGTGTTGATCAAGCGACGCGGGGTGGAGCAGTTCGGTAGCTCGCTGGGCTCATAACCCAGAGGTCACAGGTTCAAATCCTGTCCCCGCAACCATGTAGAAGACCCCGACCGGCATTACGCCGGCCGGGGTCTTCTTTTGCCCGATTACTCGTGGTTCCTAGTATTCTCGTTCGCAAAGCCATTTGAGCACCTGGTCAGTCATTCTCGAGAGGAATGTTGTTCGATGTCCACACCCACGAAGAAGCCCGGCTCCGCGACGGGCAAGCGGTCCCGACTCTACTGGGGTGTTCCTGCCGCTCTCGTAGCGCTGGTGCTCGTGGTGCTGCTGGCCAAGTGGATGACCGGCCTTCCGGCGGTGGCGTCGTTCCTGGCTGATTATCCGGGCCATTCGGAACTGCCTGAGGGCGCCCCCGTGGGATTCCCGGCGTGGCTGGCCTGGCAGCACTTCCTGAACGGCTTCTTCCTGCTGCTCATCATCAGGACCGGCTGGCAGGTGCGGACCACCACGCGGCCCAGCGGCCACTGGACCCGCAACAACAAAGGGCTGATCAAGACCAGGAACGCGCCCACCAAGATCACCCTGGAACTATGGCTGCACCTGACGCTGGACGTGCTCTGGTTCCTCAACGGCCTGGTGTTCGCCATCCTGCTCTTCGCCACCGGACAATGGATGCGGATCGTGCCCACCAGCTGGGACGTCATCCCCAATGCCCTCTCCGCAGCGCTTCAGTACGCCTCATTGAACTGGCCCACCGACAACGGCTGGGTCAACTACAACGCGCTCCAGCTGCTGACGTATTTCGCCACTGTCTTCATCGCCGCACCGCTTGCCTTCATCTCCGGCATCCGGACATCCTCCGCCTGGCCCAAGAAGGCCACCGCCCTGAACAAGGCCTACCCCATAGAACTCGCGCGGGCCATCCACTTCCCGGTCATGATCTATTTCGTGGCCTTCATCGTCGTGCACGTCTTCCTGGTCCTCGCTACCGGGGCACTCCGGAACCTGAACCACATGTACGGAGGCAGCGACGACGCCGGCTGGTTCGGCTTCTGGGTCTTCGTCGCCTCGGTCGCAGCCATGGTGGCAGCCTGGTTCCTCGCCCGTCCGCTCTTCCTTCGCCCCATCGCCTCCCTGATGGGCAAAGTCAGCCGCTGATTTCCGCGCCGGTGACGTTGTCCTGGCCTTGCTGGTCCGCCCGAAGCTTCTGGTACGTCGCCAGCGCGCGCTCCCTGGACTCGGGGAGTCCCACCACGGGCGCGGGGTAGTCCTCGACGTCGGGATGCTTCCACGGTTCGTGGAAGCCATGCGGAGCCTTCGACCCCTGCGCCATTGGTTGGATACAGACTGGTGAGGCGTCTCAGTTCCAAGGATGTGAACGAGAGTGGGACCATTGTAGGAGTCCCACAATCGGACGCCCGTCCGTGCTCGGCAGCCTTAAACCGAGCTTGGTGCCAGCAGCCGAGGACGTAGTGCAGATGAAAGGGTTATCGCATGGCTAAGGGTGCGCGGCCACCACCTGACGAAAGCAGGCCCACATGACTGTTTCCCCCCTCATCTGGGGCATCACCATCGTCGTCATCCTGGCTCTGCTCGCTTTCGACTACTTCTTCCACATCCGCAAGGCGCACGTTCCCACACTGAAAGAAGCAGCCCTTTGGTCCACCATTTACGTGGGCATTGCCGTCCTCTTCGGCATCCTGGTTCTGCTCTTCGGCGGTACCACCATGGCGTCGGAGTACTTCGCCGGCTACATCACGGAGAAGGCTCTTTCAGTTGACAACCTGTTTGTCTTCCTGATCATCATGGCGAGCTTCCGGGTCCCCCGCGAGGACCAGCAGAAGGTGCTGCTGTTCGGCATCGTCTTCTCGCTGATCGCCCGGACCGGGTTCATCTTCCTGGGCGCGGCGCTGATCAATTCCTTCGCCTGGGTGTTCTACATCTTTGGCCTGATCCTGCTGATCACTGCAGGCAATCTGCTCAAACCCGAACCCCACGGCGAGAAGCAGGCGGACAACTTCATGATCAGCCTGGCCAAGAGGAGCTTCCACACCACAGAGCACTACGACGGCGACAAGCTGTTCACCATGCACAACGGCAAGAAGGCGCTCACGCCCATGCTGCTGGTCATGGTCGCGATCGGCAGCACTGACATACTGTTCGCGCTGGACTCCATACCCGCGATCTTCGGGCTGACCCAGAATGTGTACATTGTCTTCACCGCCACCGCGTTCTCCCTGATGGGACTGCGCCAACTGTACTTCCTGATAGACGGGCTGCTGGACCGGCTCATCTACCTCTCCTACGGCCTGGCGATCGTTCTGGCATTCATCGGCGTCAAGCTGGTGCTCCATGCCCTCCATGAGAACAACCTGCCGTTCATCAACGGCGGCGAACCGGTCCCGGTCGTGGAATTCACCACGGGCCTGTCCCTGGGTGTCATCATTGGAGCGCTCATCGTTACCGTGGTGGTCTCGTTGCTGAGCAAGGCGGGCAAAGCCCAGACCTCCATCAACAACGCGCGCCGACATGCGGTCAGCTACCTTGACCTTGACTACACCGCTGATCCTGCCGAGCGCGAGCGGATCTACCTGCTGCTGACCGAGGAGGAAGCCCAAATCCTGGCAATGGACCTGAAATACCGCAACAAAGCCAAGGACGTCGACAGGATCCGTGAGCAGGTAGCGGAAGCGCATCGGCGGCACGACGAGTATTTAGCCCGGTAGGGCCGGGCACGTCACACGGAGCCTGCCGTGGGGCGGCACGGCCGCCCCACCCCAAACGGTAAGGAGAACCGTCAATGAGCTTTGAAGGCGCGATCAACAGTACAAATCCGGTACCAGCACCGAGAGATAGCATTGTGGTCGGGCACGACGGATCCAAGGGTGCGGACAACGCATTGGCCATGGCCCTGTGGCTCGCCGAACAGCTGTCCGTCCCCGTCGTCGTCGTGCGGGCGTGGTCCATCGCGACCGCGCCGCGGCCATCCCATTGGGAGTTCGGGTATGTGTCTTCGTTTGATGAGTATTCCGCTGCGGTCCACGACGAACTTGTGCAGGACTCGAGCACCATCGTCGGGACGTTTCACATGGTTCCGGTTACTTACCGCGCCGTACATGCCGCTCCCGCAACGAGCCTCATTGCCCTCTCACAAGACGCCCGCATGCTGGTCGTTGGAACCCGCGGGCGCGGCGGTCTCGCCGGGTTGCTGCTCGGCTCCGTGAGTGAGCAGTGTGTACGGCACGCGGCTTGCCCTGTCCTGGTCGTACGGCCGCAGACCTGAGGCGTTGGGCGCCGGCTTAGGGACTCCCATGCGACAGGGACACCGGCCATGCTCGACATGCGAATGTGAGACAGGCCAGCAAGGGCCGGGGTTCGTGATGAACCCCGGCCTTGCTGCCCGCTCAGCGGTGGACGCGGCTGGCTACAGCTTGTCGAAGTCGGCTTCGTCGACCGTGGACTCAGTCCTGGCACCGGCAGCGCCGATGGCCGGCTTGGCGCTGCCGGACTTCAGGGCTGCCAAGCGTGCCTCGATTTCCACCTGCTCGCCGAGGTCTTCCAGCTGGTTGAACTGGGCGTCCAGGCTCGACGCGGCAAGCTCCTGCTGGCCGCGGACCTTGGCCTCTTCGCGGCGGATTTTCTCTTCGAAGCGGCCAACTTCGCTGGTGGGATCCATGAAGTCGATGCTCTTGATGGCATCGTGCACCTGGGACTGTGCGGCGGCCGTCTTGGAGCGCGCAACCAGCTCGTTGCGCTTGCTGGTGAGTTCGTTGAGCTTGCCCTTCATCTGGTCCAGGCCCGACTTGAGCTTGTCTACTACCTCGGTCTGCGAGGCGATGCTCGGCTCAGCACCCTTGGCTTCGCTTTCCGCGGACATCTGGCGCTGCAGCGCTACCTTCGCGAGGTTGTCGAACTTCTCGGCGTCTACAACATCCCCGGCGCTGCGGTATTCGTCAGCCTTGCGTGACGCGGCGAGGGCCTTGTTGCCCCAGTCCTGGGCGTTCTTGACGTCCTCGCGGTAGTCATCCTGGAGCATACGCAGGTTGCCGATGGTCTGGGCTACGGCGGACTCAGCCTCCGCAATGTTGTTTGTGTAGTCCCGGACCATCTGGTCCAGCATCTTCTGCGGATCCTCAGCGTTGTCCAGCAAGGTGTTGATGTTGGCCTTTGCCAGCTGTGCGATCCGGCCGAAAATGGACTGCTTAACCATGGTGTTACCTTTCGTCCTGCTCAATGGTGGCCACTGAGATCAGTGAACAGTTGTTGTACCGCTTTTTTCGCTGGCAGGTTGGTTCCTGTCGGCGCCTAGCCTTTGATGGTCAGAAGTCCCCGCCGCCGCCGGAATCGCCGCCCCAGCCGCCGCCCATATCGCCGCCGCCGGAGTCACCGCCCCAGCCGCCGCCGTCGCTGTGGCCTCCACCCCAGCCGCCGCCGCTGCCGCCGTTGAGGATGGAGTTGATGAGGATACCGCCAAGGATGGCGCCCCCGAGGCCGCCACCGCCTCCGCCGCGCCCGCCGAACATGCCGCCGCCGAAGCCCTGGTTGGCGTAGCCACCAAAGTTGTCGACGTCGGCCTGGGCCAGCTGCGCTGCCTGGGCCGCGAGGGCATGGGCTTGCTGGGCGTAAGTCAGTGCAGTGACGGGATCATTGCGGGAGATGGACAGCGCGTAGTCGAGGTTGCGCTGGGACTCGGCGAGCCGCGTGCGGGCCTCGGTGCCTACGCCGCCGCGGCGGGCGGTGATGTAGTCCGAGGTGGCACTGATCTGCGCCTGCGCCGACATGATGGTCTGCTGCAGCGACGCCTGCGCGCGGCGGGCCTGGTCCTGCTGGTTCCGGATGCCGGTGAGGGACTGGTCCAGGGCCTGGTGCGCCGTTTCGACGCGCTGCAGGGTAGCGATGGGATCGATCTTCCCGCCCTGGATTTCGGCCTTGACCTGGCCCAGGGCCGCCTCAACGCCGGCTACCGGTCCGGCCAGTTCGGGGTGTTCGCCGGACTGGATCATGGCCTTCGCCTGCGCGAGGTCCTGGGAGGTTTCGACGACGGCAGCCTCCAGGCCGTTCCGGGCTTCGTCCAGGCTGGTGGACACCTTGGCGATGGCGTCCAGCAGAACGTTGGTCTGGTGCAGGCTCTCTTCAGATGCCCGCACGGCGACCGCGGCCAGGCTGCCCTCGCCTTCGGTGAGCTTTTCCTGGGCGGTGGCGGTGGCATTCTGCACAAAGGCCAGGCGTTCCTTGGCCTGGGTGATGTTGTCAGCGACCTGCACGAGCGCGCTGTCCGCGTACTTGGCGCGCAAGACCGTCAGTGACTGTTCGGCGCTGGCGATCTTGGCATCGGCTTCGTGGGCTCCGGCGCTGATGGCTGCCAGTGCCTGCGGGGCGTTCTTCTCGAGCTCCCGGAGCGCGTCGAAGTCGGCCTTCTGCTCCTGGAGCGAGCCGAGCGCTGCCTCTGAACGGCGGATGATTTCCCCGAGCCAGCTGCGCTGCTGTTCTTCCGTATCCGGGATGTGGTCATCAAGCTGCTGCTGGAGCTTGAAGGATTCAGACATGTGGGCTTTGGCCTCGGCCAGGGCCTTCGTGAAGTTCCCCACCGCGGCATCGCCGTACTGGGCCTCCGCGAAGCCGAGCTCCTGCTCGCTGGACTTGATGGCGTCGTCGGCCTCGATGATGAGGGAACCGCTCTTGCGCCGGAGTTCCTCGATGCTGAGCGAAGCCAGGGGATCAAGCTCGGCACCCTGGGGACCATAGCTGGTGCTGGATGACAGGGCTGCCTTCTTCCGCTTGTTCCGGAAGTACAGGTATGCACCGGCTCCACCGGCGGCCACAACGCCGGTTCCAACGAGGACGGCCACGCCGGCGCCGTCACCGGAGGGGACGTTGCCGCTGCCGCCACCTGCCGCATCGCCGATGGCTGCTGCGGCGTTAATGGCCGCTTGGGCGTAGTTGTCATTGGCCAACTGCGGGCCAATGGCTTTGCTCTTGATGTTTTCGATTTGGGCAGTGGTGATCTTGCTGCCGTTGGGCTTGTTCAGAATGTACTGTCTGGTGTCCGTAGCCACCGCAAAAATCAAGGCATTAGGTCCCAGGCTGGCCTTTTTGGCTACCTCGTCCGTCCACGCTTCCCGGTCGGTTGGGTTTTCGAACTTCTTGACGGCGACGACATGCAGCACGGTGGCGTGGTCGGTCCCAAGCTTCTTGATGGCTTCCTGCACACCAGCCTTGTTCGAACCGAGAACCCCGGCGGAGTCCACAATCTTGGAGGAGGGATCCAGAGTCACCGGATCTTCGGCCCAGGCTGCGCCAGCAGGAACCGCGAGCAGCCCGGTCAGGCCGATCACGGCGAGAATACGTTTGAACTTTGACCGCATTGTGCAACCCTTCAGCACGCCTGACACCGATTCGGGACGAATCAACGTCTCAGAATGCAGCAGCGCCCCCACGCGTGGTGTAAAGCCGCAGGTCGCTGTGGCAATTCCTCTTGATTCTATGGTGCACCTTATGGTGCGTCCACACGGACGAATATGCCACCAGCGAAACCCCCCGAAAGCGCTGGCGTGCAGGGATTTTACGTCTCCCAGCAACCTCCCAGCCAACGTTCGCCCCAGTTCCAGCCAGACGGTACATAGTTAATGCAGACGAGGATGAAAGGAAGTCCAATGACTGAGAACCCAACCCAGGGTGCAGCGCCGGAGAACCGCAATCCGGATGAGAACCGGAATGCGGACCAGAACTCTGCGGAGGTCCGCAGCGACGCTGTCGGTCAGACTAATCCAACCGAGCAGCTGGACCGCTCCGGGGCCCCCGGGAACCCCACGCAGCCGCTGCCTGATGCACCTCGTCCGGTTTATCCTCCCCGCGAGCCGTTCTACGGCCAGCAGACACCGGGCCAGCAGACGCCGGGCCAGCAGACGCCAGGCCAGCAAGGACCGGGCCAGCCGACCCCCGGTCCGTACGGCGCCGTCCAGCCTAGCGGCCAGCAGTACGGCCAGCATGGAGCGCATTCAGCTGTTCCGGGATATGCAGGCCACTACAACGCTGGTCCGAACCCGGCTGACGCACCCCGCCGCAAACCGTCCTTCGGCGTCGGGACCCTGGTGGCAAGCATCCTGGCCGCCGGCCTTGTGGGTGGTACCGTGGCCACGGTCGGTTCGGGCAACCTCTTCAACAACGGCTCTCCGTCGGCGTCGAGCAGCAGCAGCCAGCCGGGAACCGTCATAGTCAACAACAAGGACGACGTCAACGCCATCACGGCCGCGGCGCTCAAGGCGTCGCCCAGCGTGGTGACCATCAGCGCCACGAGCGGCAGCGCGGGCGGCACGGGCTCCGGCATCGTTATGGACAACGAAGGCCACATCCTGACCAACACGCACGTGGTGACCCTCGATGGCCAGAGCGCCAACGCAGCCCTGGAGGTTCGCACCAGCGCAGGCAAGGTCCTCAAGGCCAAGCTGGTGGGCACCGACCCCCTGTCTGACCTTGCCGTGATCAAGGTGGACGACGCGTCCGGTCTGACAGCGGCCACCCTCGGAGACTCCGGCAAGCTCAACGTTGGCGACACCGCGATTGCGATCGGCTCCCCGCTGGGCCTCACGGGCACAGTCACTGACGGCATCGTCTCAACCCTGAACCGGACCATCAGCGTTGCGTCCTCGGCGGCACCGAAGGAAGGCGACACTTCCCAGGGCGGCGATCAGGGCTTCCAGTTCGCCCCTCCAAACGGTGGCCAAGGCCAAAGCACCGCCAACCAGGGATCCATCTCCATCAACGTGATCCAGACTGATGCCGCCATCAACCCCGGCAACTCCGGTGGTGCCCTGGTCAACAGCAAGGGCGAGATCATCGGCGTCAACGTGGCCATCGCGTCCGCCGGCTCCGATTCTTCGACCACCGGCGGAAATATCGGAGTGGGCTTCAGCATCCCCATCAACCACGCAAAACGGGTGGCACAGGAGATCATCGACACCGGCAAGGCCTCCCACGGCCAGCTGGGCGTCAGCGTCAAGGAAAAGGCGTCCAGCAGCTCGTCCTCGGGCTTCTCCGTAGGTGCCGACGTGGCAACGGTCGAGCCGAATTCAGCTGCCGCTAAGGCCGGTATCAAGGTGGGCGACGTGGTGATCAAGTTCAACGACCTGGTCATCAGCGAGCCCAACCAGCTCACAGCGGCCGTCCGTGAGCAGGCCGGCGGCTCCACTGTCAAGCTCACCGTCCTGCGCAACGGCCAGGAGCAGACGCTGGACGTCACGCTCGGCACCGCGGCGGACCAATAAAGCCTGATCAGCACAGCGCATGGCAAACAATCAACGACGACGACGGCGGAGGTCACCAAAGGTGATCGCCGCCGTCGTCCTGTGCCGCCGTCGTCGTACGTGTCCCCTGCGCGCCCGGGCAGCGCCGTGACACAGGCGTTAACGGGACGGCAACGGCGGACGGCTATATGGTTAGCTAGGATCTACCCGTACCCCGGGCGTTCCGAGGCCATGACCCCATCCGGCTGGCTGTCCACAAGCATGGAAGGCTGCTGTAAACACAGTGGAAGAGACATTGAAGATCATCGTCCTGGTCAAGCATGTACCGGACGCACAGTTTGACCGTCACCTCACCGGCGAGGGCTACACGACGGACCGTGACGAAAGCATCCTTTCCGAGCTGGACGAATACGCGCTGGAGGCCGCTTTGCAGCTGGCTGAGGCCCGCGGTGGCGCCAAAGCCGGCAACAAGGTCATTGCGCTCAGCATGGGCGCGGCCGGTGCAGTGAACGCGGTGAAGAAGTCACTCCAGATGGGCGCCACCGAAGGTGTGCACCTCACGGACAGTGCCCTTGCCGGCTCAGACGCTGCCGCCACCTCGCTCGCTCTCGCCGCCGCCATCCGCCATATCGGCACCGGCGCCCCGGTGGACCTTGTCCTCACCGGCATGGCGTCCACCGACGGCGAAACCTCCCTGGTCCCGGCCCAGCTCGCCGAGCGTCTCGGCCTGCCGCAGGTCACCTTCGCGTCCTCCCTGACGGTCGACGGCGGCCGGCTCACCGCCCGCCGCGATGCCGACACGTATTCGGAGACCGTCGAGGCAACGCTGCCCGCTGTGGTCTCCGTGACGGACCAGATCAACGAGCCGCGCTACCCCAACTTCAAGGGCATCATCGCGGCCAAGCGCAAGAGCATCACCACCTTGTCCCTGGCAGACATCGGAGTTGATCCCGCGCACGTGGGCCACGCCGGATCGTGGACCACGGTGACCGCTGCAGAGGAACGCCCGCCGCGCACCGCCGGAACCATCATCACCGACGACGGGGACGCCGGCATCAAGCTTGTCGACTTCCTGGCCGCCCAGAAGCTGCTCTAAGAGGGATCACAGACATGGCAAACGTACTCGTATTTATTGACAACCCCGGCGATGCCCTGAAGAAGAGCACCCTCGAACTGCTCACCCTGGGACGCTCCCTCGGAGAGACGGCTGTTGCCCTGAACGGCGATCTGCATCAGGATGTTTCGGCCACACTCGCCGAATATGGCGTCACCGCCGTTCTCCGGCCCTCCACCCAGGACCTGGATGACTACCTCGTCTCGGCGAAGGTAGCCTATCTGGCGGCCGCCGCCGGTGCCGCCGGCGCAGGCACGGTCCTCCTGGACAACTCGCCCGAAGGCAAAGAGATCGCGGCGCGGCTCGGCATCCGGCTCAACGCCGGCGTCATCACCGACGTTGTGGCGGTCGACGCCGACGGCACAGCGCACAAGTCGGTCCTAGCGGGTTCCTACACCACCGCTGCCAGGACCACCACGCCGGTTTCCGTGCTGACGGTGAAGGCCAACAACGTCACGCCCGAGCCCGCGTCCGTGGCTTCCGCCCCGGAGACGTCCACCGTAGAAGTACCGGCGGACGGCACGGCTACGGCGGCCCGCATCACCGCCCGCGAGCAGAAGGCGGCCAGCGGCCGCCCGGATCTGGCAGACGCCCGCATCGTGGTGGCCGGCGGGCGCGGAGTGGACGGCGACTTCGGTCCCGTGGAGCAGCTTGCGGACGCCCTCGGTGCAGCCGTCGGAGCCTCCCGTGCAGCCACGGACGCCGGCTGGATCAGCCATGACGCCCAGGTGGGCCAGACCGGCAAGACCGTGTCGCCCCAGCTCTACATCTCCGCGGGCATTTCCGGTGCCATCCAGCAAAAGGCCGGGATGCAGACCGCGAAGGTCATCGTGGCCGTGAACAAAGACGCCGAGTCACCGATCTTCGAAATCGCCGATTTTGGCATCATCGGGGACCTCTTCGACGTCCTTCCGCAGGCCACCGAAGAGATCAAGAAGCGAAAAGGCTGACCTTGGCCCTCTCCGCTGCCTCAGCACAGAGCCCGTTCAACCCGGACATCCACCGGGTTGGGCGGGTGCTCTGTTTCGCCGCCCACCCGGACGACATCGACTTCGGTGCAGCAGGCACCATCGCCGCCTGGACGGCGGCGGGAATCCAGGTCAGCTACTGCATCTTGACCGACGGCGACGCGGGCGGCTTCGACCCGGCGCACCGGGCGGAGATCATTGCCCTCAGGGCGGCCGAGCAGCGCCGGGCCGCCGAACTGGTGGGTGTGAGCGACATCCACTACCTCCATGAGCGCGACGGCTACCTGGAACCGACGCACGAGGTGATGAAAGGTGTGGTGAAGCTGATCCGGGAAATCCGTCCCGACGTCGTGCTTGCCATGCATCCGGAACGGAACTGGAACCGCCTGCAGAAGAGCCATCCGGACCACCTTGCCGTGGGGGAAGCCGTGACCCGGGCTGCCTACCCTGCGGTCGAAAACCCGTTCGCCTATCCGGAGCTGGCTGCGGCAGGACTCGCGGCGTACAAGCTGCCGTGGCTGTGGCTCTATGCCGGACCGGAAGAGCGGGAAAACCACTTTGTGGATGTCACCGACCACGTGGAAGCCAAGCTCGACGCGATCCACGTGCACGTGAGCCAGCATCCTGACGTTGCGGCCATGGAAGCAGCGGTGCGGAACGGCATGCACCTGAATGCACGGCGTGCGGGCTTTGCCGAGGGCCGCAGCGCCGAAGCGTTCCATGTGGTTGCCGTCAACGGCCCGGGGACCATCGCGGGCTTCTAGGACGTGTTGCCTCGGTGGCGGCTGGGCCCTGGCACAGCCGCCACTCGGAAGCTTAGGCGCCCAGCGGTGCCGCAGCCACGGTGGGGAACGTCGGGGTGGCAGAACCGCCCACGGGCTCCACGGTGATGCCGAGCGCTGCGGCGGACGCGATGCCCTTCACCACGGCTGGCTTGGACAGGGCAGCCTCGTCCATCAGGCCCTGGGAAACCGGTGCCGAGCCGTCCTTGGGGATCAGCCACATCTGGTAGACCTTGCCGGCCGGCGGCGCGGGTACACCGTTCATCTTGACCACCACGGCATCCTTCGACGACGAAATCAGCACCGTGGCGGTGCCGCCGGCGGAGACGGGTACGGAGGCCTCACGGACGTCGTCGGCCCGGACCACCTGGTTCACGGGGTCGTTCTGGTCAGTGATGTAGGCGCCCACGCCCACGCCACCGAGGGCGATCACGGCGGCGGCTGCCACTGCGGTGAGCCAGCGGCGGGCGCCGGCAGGCCGGCGTCGTTCCTCCCTGCGGGACCTCGCCGCGGCGAGCTCATCCAGGGCTTCTGCCGGCGGCTGTGCGGCCGGCGTGGCAGCGGTGGCGGGTTCAGCTGTTATGGGCGCATCGGCGGGCAGCTGCGCGAGGGACGGCAACTGCGACACGATGCGGGCGAAAAGATCCGCGGGGGGCTCGGTCTCAGCCGTAAAGGACGTCGCGAGGGTCTCCCTGGCCTGGCGGACACGCTCAAAGAAAGCGGTGCGTTCGGCGTCGGGCGCGGCGGAGATGTAGCGGTCAATGGCGGCGCGTTCGGCATCGCTGATCGCGTCCAGGGCATAGAGCTCCGCGAGGTCCACGGCCCGCCCGGAATCCAGGTCGGCGGCGATCTCAGTTCCGAACGAGCCGGGACGGCGGGTGCCTCCCTGACTATTCATTTCTGTCATCTCAACTCACCCCCAGACAGGTCTTCAAGCGGATCAGTCCGTCGCGGATGCGGGACTTGATGGTGGGTACTGCTGCGTTTAGCTTTTCCGCGACTTCGCGGTAGGTGAGGCCACCGTAGTAGGCCAGCCGCACGGATTCCTGCTGTGTTTCGGTCAGCGTTTCCAGGCACCGGACCACCGCCTCGGCCTCGAGTCTGCTGTCCACCTCGGCGGAGACGGAGTCGTGGTCCACGTCCTGGCTGCTGGCGCCGTACTTGGCCTCACGGTCGGTGGCCGACTGCGAGGAACGGACCTTGTCCACGGCCCGGCGGTGCGAAATGGTCATCAGCCAGGAGAGCGGACTCCCTGCATCCGGGTTGAACTTCGCCGCGTTCTGCCAGACCTGGAGGAAAACCTCCTGCGTGGTGTCTTCGCTGAGTTCGGGATCGATGAGCACACGCCGCGCCATGCCGAACACCCTGCGGGATGTCAATTGGTAGAACTCGGCAAACGCGGCTTGGTCGCCGCCGGCTATGCGGGCGAGCAGCCCGGCCAAGCGCTGGCTGAGATCCGCCGGTGAGTCTGTGACTGCGGGCGTGGCCTCGGAGTTTGGCGCGTTGGGAGTTTCCATCACTACCCAGCATAAGTCGCCCGGCGGTGAAACCTGAGCATCGCGGCCGGTGCTGCCCCCGGGAAAGGGGAAAGCCGACGGCGCCGCCAGCCTCCTCACTAGCAGTGTCACCTGCCGCTCCCTTCCTCACCCTGGAATTGCTGTCAGGAGTGATTCGGTGCGGACAGCCGTGCGGATGGGCCGCGGGCGCTCAAACCTGGGCGCCGGAGAATCCCTGCTGGCGCCAGGCCTCGTAGACCGCAATGGACGCCGCGTTGGCCAGGTTCAGCGAGCGCAGGGACGGCAGCATTGGAAGGCGCACGGTGGCCGTGACATGGGGATCGCTCTTGAGGTGTTCGGGCAGGCCTACTGATTCCTGGCCGAACATCAGCACATCTCCGGGGCGGTAGGCGATGTCCGCGTAGCTGGCGGTGCCGTCCGAGGTGAAGGCGTACACCCGCTCCGGCTGCAGTTCGCGCCAGGCATCCTCGATGCTTTTGTGGACGGTGACGACGGCCAGGTCGTGGTAGTCCAGGCCGGCGCGCCGGAGCTTGGCATCGGAGAAATCAAAGCCGAGGGGTTCCACCAAGTGCAGTTGGGCGCCGGTTATGGCCGCCAGCCTGATCGCATTGCCGGTGTTGCCGGGGATTTCGGGGGCGTAGAAGAGGATTCGGAACACCGTCCAATCCTAGTCAACCAATCCGGGTCAACGGTTCAGTGCATGCCGCGAAGCAGCCTGGCCAGCACGGACACATTGACGGTATTGGGCGTGGGTCCGGAGGAGAGGAAATGCTTGAGGCCGCGGACCAGGCCCGCCGCGTTCACCACCTGGATGGTTTCGGACGCGCCTGCTGTCCGCCGGAGGCGGTCGATGACGGGCTCGTGGAGGTTGCCGTCTGGGCTGTGGATGACGGTCCAGCCGGTGACGTTCAGTTCCGGGAAGATGTCCTGCATGGACCTGACAACGTGGGCCAGTTGCGGCGGCGCGATGGAGCGTCCGCCGTGTTTCAGCGTCTGTCCGTCCCAGGCATAGGCGCCCTTGGGAAGGAGCATGGACCCGATGAGGGCCAGCCGGTAGCCGGACAGGAGGGCGTGGTCGATGTGGCTGTTATCGGCGGGGGACTGCAGGCCGTTGACCAGCCGGGCCGCAGGAATCGCGGGCAGGACCTGCCGGGTGATGAGCTGGACGGTGCGCATTTCGCGCTGGATCCGGGCATCGGCGCCAAAAATACCCCGTTTTCGCGGCATCCCGTGGACCTGCTGGCTGGCCTGGGCGAAGGGGATGAGCGGCACGGTGCCGGACGCCTCGAAGGCCGCAGCATCATAGGGCGGGACGAAAAGGGGTGGGTCGCCGGCGGTGTTCCGGGGCGTAGTGGGCCTGTGCACGGTGGCCGAGGCGTGGCTGCCCGCCGCCGGCGCATCAAAATGCGCTTCGGAATCGCCCGCACCGGCAGCGTTACGGGCAGTACCCGCAGCATACGAGCGGTCGTAGGCCTTCCGGCGCGTGGGGTTTATCAGCGTTTCGTACGCTGCTGTCACCTGGCGGAAGGCGGCGGCGTCCCCGCCGTGGTCAGGATGGGCCGTTCGCGCGGCCCGGCGGTAGGCCACCTTGATCTCCTTGTCGGTGGCAGTCACCGCGACGCGGAGCACCTCGTAGTAGGAGCTGCTGCTCTCGGTCAAGCACTCATCCTTTTTCTTCGTCTGGCCAGTCCACGGCAGGCAGCCCGGTGGGCCCCATTTTACGGCCTGTCCACATAACGTCTGCGCAGGCCGCCGTGGTTCCCGTGGCTGGCATAATTCAGCCCATGAGGATCGCCGTCGCCGTCAACCCGCAGGCTTCCTTCGGTAAACGCAGCACCGCGGGCGCAGCGGCCGTCAACTATTTCCATTCGGCCGGGGAAGACGTACTGGAGTTGCGGGCGGAAACCGCCGTCGGGCTTGAAGAGGCGGTGCGGGCCGCTTTGGCGGCGGGCATTGATGCGCTTGTGGTGGTGGGCGGCGACGGCCTGGTGCACATGGCGGTGAATGTGCTGGCGGGCTCAGCGTGGGACCGCGTGCCGTTGGGGATTGTGCCCAGCGGAACCGGCAATGACACGGCCAGGACGCTGGGTATACCGCTCGACGACGTCCCCGCGGCCTGCAGTCGGATCGCCGCGGCCCTGGTGACAGCTGGCCGGCCCATGGACCTGGGCAGGATCACGGGCGACGGCCCGCCGCGATGGTTTGCCGGCGTGGTTTCGGCAGGTTTCGATGCCGCCGTCAATGCCAGGGCGAACGCATGGCAGTGGCCGCGCGGGCGGTCCCGCTACAACCTGGCGATGGTGCGCGAGCTGGCCACCTTCCGTGCCATTGACTACACGGTTACCGATTTCACGGCGTCCGACGACGGCGACACCTGGCGGCAGGGCGCCATGCTGATTTCCGTGGCCAACTGCCAGTCCATCGGCGGCGGCATGCGGATCACGCCTCAGGCGCGGGTCGACGACGGGCTCCTGGACCTGTTCATCGTCAAACCCCTGTCGAGGGCGTCCTTCCTGGCGGTGTTTCCCAAGGTTTTCTCCGGCCGGCACCTCGGCCACCCGGCCGTGGAGATCCGGCAAGTCCGGAAAGTGCGGATTTCGGCCGCGAACATCAAGGCCTATGCCGACGGCGAGAGGATCGGTTCGCTGCCCCTCACCATCGAGGTGGTCCCCGGCGCCGTCCGGGTGCTGGCGTAGCTGCGGCGACCGGCGTCTAGACTCTTTGGGGATGACGGCAGGCTGGCCGTCCGGGCGAACATATTGGGGTGGACGTGAAGGCATTGGCTGCGGCTGTACTCGTGGCGGGGGCGCTGCTTGGTGTGACAGCACTGGGAAGCTGCAGTATTGGCGTCCCCGATCCGGCCGCCCCGAAAGCGGAACCAACCGTCACCGCCCTGGCCACCCCCACCATTACCCCCGGCCACGACGCAGAAGCGGTGGCCGCCAAGGACATGCCGTTCTCCGCGGGCGGTTCCCTGGCCGCAGGGGTCCCGGTAGGCATCTCCGACGGACTCAAGGAAGCGCCCGGCTGGCAGCAGGTCAAGGAGGACGTGGCCGGCGAGAGCCAGTACCTGAAGGCTGATGGCTGCCTGGTGGCGGCCAAGATCCGCACCAACCAGGCGCCGCTGGCGCTCCAGGACGACAAAGAGTCAACCGTTGGCCTCTTCACGTACCTGGACCCGAGCATCCTGCCCGGCTACCTGAAGACGGCGACGCTGCGGTGGGGCGGCGAGCCTGGCAAACCGGGGCCATCGGCCGAGGTGCTGGTGCTGGAGAAACCCGGCCAACCGGGCGTCAGGTCCACGGCTGTTATGGCACGGGTGTTCGGCACCGCCGCATCATCGGTCTACATTTCCGTGGCCTGCCCGGACGACGCCACACTGGCAGCCGCCCGGGCCGACGTCGCGGAACGCCTCCTGGTGGTCCCGCCGTCGAACTAGCCGTGCTGGTTACTGTTGGGCCGGTTACTTGCCCGGCCGGCGCCAGGACCCGGCGGGGGAAAGGCGGTTCAGGGCGAGCGCGCCCACAAGCAGGCCGAAGTCCCGCAAGGCCACGTCGTAGAAGCTGCCCAGGACCAGCAGGTTGATGATGATTCCCAACAGCCAGACGGCCACCAGCAGGGAACCGAACCGGGGGCGGACCGCCACCGCAATGCCGGCGATGATCTCAACGACGCCGACGATGTACATAAAGGTCTGCGCCGACACCGGCACCACGGTGGTGGCAACCGGCGCGAGGTAGATGGTCCAGTCCGTCAGGATGTTGGTGAACTTGTCCAGGCCGAAGAGTATCGGTGCGACGGTGAAGACGGTGCGCAGCAGGAAAAACGCCTGCCGGTCCGGTGCCATCGCCTGAAGCCGACCGCCTGCGTTGATTTTCGCGTTGGTTGTCATGGTGGACTCCTTCTAAAAGTAGGTATCATTATTTTAGAAAGATCGACACCATTAAGCAATGGATGTTGTTTTTAGATTTAGGGGCACAGCGTGCGCAGACTTCCGTGGGGCCGCCGCATGGCGGCAGTCGCGTCATTGGGCGACGAGAAGCGCCGGCAGCTCTTTGAGCTGATCGCCGCCTCGGATGCCGCCGTCGGACGCGATGACGCCGCCCTGGCCCTGGGGCTGCCAAGGAGCACGGCATCCTTCCACCTCGACAGGCTGGTCCAGGACGGGCTCCTGGCGGTGGAATTCCACAAGGCTGCCGGGAAGTCGGGTCCCGGCTCCGGGCGGCCGGCGAAAACGTACCGGCAGGCAACGAGCGAGGTCGGGGCCTCGGTCCCTGACCGCAACTACGATCTCGCCGGTGAGCTGCTGGCCGCAGCGATCGAGCATTCCACGGCGACCGGCGCCGCGGTGCATGACTCCCTGCTGGCCACGTCGTACCGTAAGGGCAAGGCCATGGCCTCCGGTGCTGCCAGCCTGGCGGACTTCATCGCGGGGGAGGGCTACGAGCCGCGGCCCGATGGCGCGGGCGGCTTTGTGCTGGTGAACTGCCCGTTCCACCGGCTCTCGGACGGGCACCCGGACGTGGTCTGCGCCATGAACGGGTCATTCCTGCAGGGCGCGGCAGCGGCGTGCGGGGAGCCGGAAGAGCGGGTGGCGCCGAACAGTGAGCCGGGCCAGTGCTGCGCCAGGATCACCCCGCGCTGACGCCTGATAGGACGGGCTGCGGGTGCGCCGCACGTGGCGCCGCTAGAATTGAGGCGTGCCCGTCTACCTCGATCATGCAGCCACCACGCCACTTTCTGCCGAGGCGCTGGCAGCCCTGACGCGGGAACTTTCCCGCACCGGCAATCCTTCGTCCCTGCATGGCTCGGGCCGGCGTGCCCGCCGCTCCGTGGAGGATGCCAGGGAGGCCATCGCGACGGCGGCCGGCGCCCATCCCTCCGAGGTCATCTTTACGTCCGGGGGCACTGAGTCGGACAACCTTGCCGTGAAGGGCCTGTACTGGGCCCGTTCCGGCGAAGACCCGGCACGGCGGCGCATCCTCTGCTCCGCCGTCGAGCATCATGCCGTGCTGGACACCGTGGAATGGCTGGAGCGGCACGAAGGCGCCATCGTCACGTGGCTTCCGGTGGACAGCGAGGGTGTTGTGGACCTTGATGTCCTCGCCGCCGAGCTGGCCCGGGACCCTGAGACCATAGCGCTCGTGACGGTCATGTGGGCCAACAACGAAGTGGGCACCATCCAGCCGGTGCACAGGATGGTGGAGCTGGCGCATGCCGCCGGCGTTCCGGTCCATTCGGATGCCGTACAGGCCTTCGGCTCGCTGCCGGTGGATTTCAAAGCCTCCGGACTGGACGCAATGTCCATATCCGGACACAAGATCGGCGGACCCGTGGGCGTAGGTGCCCTCCTCTTGGGGCGGGCCGTCAAGCTGACCCCGGTGCAGCACGGCGGCGGCCAGGAACGCGACGTGCGCTCCGGGACGCTGGACACGGCGTCCATCGCCGCCTTCGCTGCTGCCGCCGAGGCCGCCACCTCACAGCTTGCCGCCGAGTCCGCGAGGATCGCGGCCCTGCGGGACAGGCTCATCGACGGCGTCCTTCAGCGGGTGCCCGAGGCTGCACTCCGTGGCGCCCCGGGGGAGGGGCGGCTGCCCGGCAATTCGCATTTCACGTTCCCCGGCTGCGAAGGTGATTCCCTGCTGTTCCTGCTGGACCTGGCGGGGGTGGAATCCTCCACCGGATCAGCCTGCACGGCCGGTGTCCCGCGCCCGTCCCACGTGCTGCTGGCCATGGGGCTGGACGAGGAGACCGCCCGCGGTGCGCAGCGCTTCACGCTGGGACATGCCTCGACCGACGCGGACGTGGATGCCTTGCTGGCAGCCCTCCCCGGCGCGTACCAACGCGCCCGCCAGGCAGGGATGGCCGGGCATGAATCCTCGATCCAGACTGCGGGAACGGTAGCGCGTCAGGCTTCCTCCGGCAGGAGCTGATCGAGCCCAACGGAGCTGTCCCCCAGCCGCTTCGCTGTAACTGGCGTCCTGGCCGAGATGAGGGCCTTGATGGTCTTCTGCGCGCCAGGCTGCACTTTCCGTGGCCAGTTGACGCTCATCCCGGCCACCACCCGGGAATCCTGCTGCCAGAACGCCATGAACTCCTTGTCCTCCAGCGACCCCCGGATCACCGGCTCAGCGCCCGCAGCGAGGGAGGGGAATCCGGAGTACTCCATACTGACGTCGAACTGATCGGTGTAGAAATAGGGGATTGTGCTCAGGACGGCGTCGTGGCCCAGTATGGCCCTGGCGGCCACCTTGCCCCCGGTCAGGGCGTTGTGCCAGTGCTCGCTGCGGTGGTGCTGGCCGGTGAAAGGATGCAGGGCGTTGGCGACGTCGCCCGCGGCAAAGATGCCGGGCGCGCTGGTCCGGAGCGAGGCGTCCGTGAGGATCCCGTTGTCCAGGGCGAGGCCGGCAGCCTGCGCGAGTCCCGTCTCGGGAACCACACCGACGGCGATGACCACGAGGTCCGCTGGGATCACTTCCCCGGAATCGGTGACCACCCCGGTGGCAGCCCCGCCGTCGCCGGTGATTTCCCGCGCCGAGGCGGGAAGCCGGAAGCTCACGCCGTTGGCTTCGTGGAGGCCGCGGAAGAACCGTCCGAGGTCGGGGCCGATGGCCGAAGCCAGGGGGATCTCTTCCAAACCGAGGAGCGTGACGTAGTTGCCGTACGTGGCGGCAGCCGCAGCAAGCTCCATGCCGATCCAGCCGGAGCCGATCATCACCACGTTTTTGCCGCCCGCGGCGAGGGCGCTGCGCAACCGCCGGCTGTCATCCAGGGTGCGGAAGGTGGAGACGCCGGATAGATCGGTTCCGGGCAGGCGCAGGGTGCGGGGCGTCGCCCCGGTGGCGAGCAGCAGGGAGCCGTATGCCAGCGTGCTTCCGTCGTCCAGCTCCACAGTTTTGGCGTCCGGCCGGATGCCGGTGACGCGGGCACCCAGGCGGAGGCCGACGTCGTTCTCCGCGTACCAGCCATCCGGCACCACCGGGACGGCATCCTCGGCGGCCTTTCCCAGCAGATACTCCTTGGACAGCGGCGGCCGCAGGTAGGGGTGATGGCGCTCGGCGCCGATGATGGTGACCGGGCCCGCGAACCCTTCTGCCCGCAGGGTCTTGGCGGCGGTGGCCCCGGCCAGTCCGCCGCCAGCAATCACGATGTGCCCCGTGGAAACAGTGTCCTCAGCCATGTCCGCCCGATTCCCGCTGGTGCGTGCTCGAAGTCTAAAACTGTTAATCCTGACTTTAGAATGGATGGTCGGCAGGGTCAAGGGTCTTTTGGGTAGGATTCGGCGTGGCGATAGAATGGTGCGGCAGGCATTGTGCTATCCCTGCGGCCGCCGGTTTGAACGGCGGCCGCCCTTTGCCGGCATCCCCCGAACCCTAAAGAAAGCCAGCATGCGAGTTCTAGCAGCCATGAGCGGTGGAGTTGACTCCGCCGTTGCCGCAGCACGTGCCGTTGAAGCCGGGCACGACGTCGTCGGCGTTCACCTTGCGCTGTCCCGGATGCCCGGCACCCTGCGGACGGGCAGCCGCGGCTGCTGCACCATCGAGGACTCGCGCGATGCGTGGCGGGCCTGCGATGTGTTGGGCATTCCGTACTACGTCTGGGATTTCTCGGAGCGCTTCAAGGAAGATGTGGTCCAGGACTTCATCGACGAATACGCTGCCGGTCGGACACCCAACCCCTGCATGCGCTGCAATGAGCGGATCAAGTTTGCCGCCCTGCTGGAGAAGGCCATCGCCCTGGGCTTTGACGCCGTCTGCACCGGGCATTACGCCAAGGTCATCAAGGACGCGGACGGCAACCCCGAACTTCACCGGGCCGCGGACTGGGCCAAGGACCAGAGCTATGTCCTGGGTGTGCTGACCCACGAGCAGCTCAAGCACTGCATGTTCCCGCTGGCTGACACGCCTTCCAAGGCTGAGGTGCGGGCGGAAGCCGAGCGCCGCGGGCTTTCCGTTGCCAACAAGCCCGACAGCCACGACATCTGCTTCATTCCCGACGGCGACACCGCGGGTTGGCTGGCCGAAAAGATCGACATGACCACCGGCGATATCGTGGACGAGACCGGCACGAAGGTGGGGGAGCACCCGGGAGCCAACGCGTTCACCGTGGGCCAGCGCCGCGGCCTGAAGCTTGGCACACCCGCAGCGGACGGCAAGCCCAGGTTCGTCCTGGAGATCCGGCCCAAGGAGAACAAGGTGGTGGTGGGGCCCCAGGCTCTCCTGGCCATTGACGAGATCCGCGGCATCAAGGTCTCGTGGGCCGGCCTGCCCATCGCGGAAATAGAAACCGGCGCCGAGTTCGACTGCTATGCCCAGGTCCGCGCCCACGGGGACCCCGTGCCGGCAACCGCGCGCATGCTGCCCGGCGAGGACGCGCCTCAACTCCTGGTCACGCTGACCAGTCCGCTGCGCGGTGTAGCGCCCGGCCAGACGGTGGTCCTCTACCAGGGCAGCCGCGTCCTGGGCCAGGCCACCATCGACGCCGCCCGTTCTTTGCAGCGCGCGGAGCTCTGAGGCGGAGCAAATTTACCCTGGTCAGGTAAATTTTGTGTCTCAACTCACAAAATAGCCGGTTGATGAGTCCGGCGTCTGGTTGAATCTAGGCATCAAGACAGCGCGCTGCCCGCTCAAGCCAATACACCCATTTGCGGGCGGCGAGCGCGTACTCATCGAACAGAAAGTTCACAGATGACCAAGAGCACTAAAGCCTTGCGTAGCGCAATCGCGCTCGCAGGCGTTTCCGCCTTCGCGTTGACGGCATGCACGGGTCCATCAGGTGGCGGCGGTGGCAGCACAGCGTCGGAAAATGCAAGCAGCGTCATTGGGTATGGCACCACGGACAAGGTAACTGCCCTGGATCCGGCCGGCTCGTACGACAACGGTTCGTTCATGATGATGAATCAGATTTACTCGTTCCTTTTGAACTCCAAGCCTGGTGGAGCCGACCCCGTGCCTGACCTGGCCGAATCGTCGTCGTTCACGAAGTCCACCGAGTTCACCGTTAAGCTGAAGAACGATCTCAAATGGGCCAACGGGCACGTGCTGGATTCCAAGGACGTGAAGTTCTCGTTTGACCGCCAGGTCGCAATCAAAAATCCCGACGGACCGGCATCGCTGCTGTCCAATATTGATTCCATCGCTGCCCCTGATGCCAGCACCGTGGTTTTCACCCTGAAGAACGCCAACGACCAAACGTTCCCGCAGATTCTCACCAGCCCGGCAGCCGTCATCGTTGACGATGAAGTCTTCCCGGCGGACAAACTCCTCAGCGACGAGGACATTGTCAAGGCCAACGCCTTCCACGGCCAATACATTATCGACTCATACAACAAGAACACGCTGGTTAGCCTGAAGGCGTGGCCCGACTACAAGGGCGTCCTGGGCAAGCCCGCCAACGCAGGGGCCACCATCAAGTACTACACCGACCAGACCAACATGAAATTGGAGGTCAAGGGCGGGCAGATTGATGTTGCTAACCGCAGCCTGAGCGCCACGGACATCGATGACCTCAAGAAGGACTCCAACGTCACGGTCCATGTTGGACCCGGCGGCGAGATGCGGTACATCGTCTTCAACTTCGACACCATGCCTTTCGGCGCCAAGACCCCGGAAGCGGATCCGAAGAAGGCGCTGGCCGTCCGGCAGGCCACCGCAAACCTCATTGACCGCCAGGCCATCTCCGACCAGGTCTACAAGGGCACCTACCTGCCGATGTGGTCCAACGTTCCGTCCGGATTTGTGGGAGCCAACGAATCATTCAAGCAGGCCTACGGCGACGGTTCCGGCAAACCCAGCCTGGACAAGGCCAAGAAGGTCATGGCCGACGCCGGTATCACCAGCCCCGTGAACATCAAGCTGCAATACAACCCAGACCACTATGGCAAGTCATCCGGTGACGAATACGCCATGGTCAAGGACCAGTTGGACAAGAGCGGACTGTTCACGGTGGATCTCCAGTCCACCGAGTGGGTCACGTACAACTCTGCGTCGAAAAAGGACAGCTACCCCGTCTTCCAGCTGGGCTGGTTCCCGGACTTCAGCGATGCGGACAACTACCTGACACCCTTCTTTGTGGGCGGTGGCTTTATGAACAACCACTACTCCAACAGCGAAGTTGAAACGCTGATCGCCAAGCAGTTGGTCACGGCCGACAAGTCGGAACGTGAAAAGTCGATCCAGGAGGTCCAGAACCTCCTCGCCAAGGACATCTCCACCTTGCCGTTGCTGCAGGGGGCCCAGGTTGCTGTTTCAGGGACCAGCGTTAAGGGCGTGGATTCCACCCTGGACGCGTCGTTCAAGTTCCGGCTCGGCACGGTTTCCAAGTAGCGGCCTGGTTTCCAGGTAACACCAAACACCCGCGTGAGGAGGTGGGGCCGACCGGCCCTGCCTCCTACGTGTTGGCTCCACAATTTCCAGTTCCACACCAAGCAGGGACAGCATGGCCACATTGATAGATGCGCCGCCGCCTACGGTTGCGGCCCCCAAATCCAAATCTGCGGGAGGTGGCCTGGGGAAATATATCCTGATCCGCTTCCTGCTCATTTTCCCGACGATTTTTATCCTCGTCACCCTGGTTTTCTTCCTGATGCGGATCACCGGCGATCCCATTACGGCTTCCCAGGGCGGACGCCTCCCGCAAGCCCAAATTGACGCCCTGATACACCAAGCTGGCTACGACCGGAACCTCTTCATTCAGTACGTGGAGTACCTTGGTCACATCGCCACTGGCAACTTCGGCCGGACCATTTCCGATGGCCGGCCGGTCATCGAGATGCTCGCCAAATTTGGCGCCGCCACCCTCGAACTCAGCATCAATGCACTTGTGGTGGCGTTGCTCGTAGGCATTCCGCTGGGAATGTTTGCCGCCCACAAACGGGACAAGGTTCCGGACGCATTCCTGCGCTTGTTCGCCATCCTCTGCTACGCCACCCCGGTCTTCTTTGCAGGCCTCGTGCTGAAGCTCACATTCTCCGTGGCCCTGGGCTGGTTCCCTGTGGCCGGCCGGGCTTCCACCACCACGGAATTGGCGATGGGCAGGCTGGCAGCGCCATCCGGTATCTACTGGCTGGACGCACTGCGCAGCGGCAACCTGTCAGCCTTTGGCGACATCGTCCACCACGCGGTACTTCCCGCTGTTGCGCTGGGTCTTCTGACCGCCGGCGTCTTCCTCCGCTTGGTCCGCACCAATGTGATCGGGACGCTGGGCAAGGACTATGTTGAGGCAGGCAGGTCCCGGGGAGTCAGCGAATACCGACTGGTGACAAAGCACGCCTACAAGCCGGCCCTGATCCCCATCATTACCGTGATGGGTCTGCAGATTGCTTTGCTGCTCGGCGGTGCGGTGCTGACTGAAACCACGTTCGAGTGGAAGGGCCTCGGTTATCAGTTGGCGCAGTACCTCACTGCGCGTGACTTTGTGGCCGTCCAGGGCATCGTCATGCTGCTGGCCGTGATTGTCGCGGTCACGAATTTCGTAGTGGATATTGCCGCGGCCCTGATTGATCCGCGGGTGAGGTACTGATGAGCACCACAGTATTGGAACCGAAAAAGAAGTCCTTGCTGGACCGGCTGCCGGTCTCGTCCCACATCCGCCAAAGCGTTGGGCTGCAACGCACCATGCTGTTGGCCGGCGTCGTGCTTTGCGCTGTATTTGTGCTCGCCGCTGTTTTTGCGCCGCTGCTGGCGCCCTACGGATATTCACAGATCTCCGATGACGCTGGCTCATTCCCGGCACAGGCCGAACCCGGAGGTAAGCATCTGTGGGGAACAACTGTGAGCGGCTACGACGTGCTGTCCCGGGTGATCTGGGGATCGCAGACAGCGCTGGCGGTAATTGTTGCCGCCGTGCTGATGTCCATCTTCCTGGGCGTTTTCCTGGGACTGGTCAGCGGCTACTTCGGCGGCTGGCTGGACCGCGTGCTGGTGGTGATCGCTGACGCAATCTACGCCTTCCCGACACTCCTTGTGGCTATCGTGATGTCGATTGCCATCAACAAGGGCCAGTCAGGGTTCTGGGGCGGAATCCTCGCCTGCGGGTTCGCCATCACGGCGGTGTTTGTGCCGCAGTATTTCCGCGTGATCCGCGCGGAAACCATCCGCCTCAAGGCCGAACCGTTTGTGGAGTCAGCCCAGGTTGTCGGCGCCTCGAGCGCCAGGATAATTAGCCGGCACATCTTCGCCAACGCGACCCGCACCCTGCCGCTGATTTTCACGCTCAACGCCTCCGAGGCCATCCTCACCCTGGCCGGACTGGGTTTCCTGGGCTTCGGCATCGAGCCAAGCTCCGCCGCGGAATGGGGTTTTGACCTGAACAAGGCGATGTCCGATGCCTCGTCCGGCATTTGGTGGACCGGCGTGTTCCCGGGCCTGGCCATCGTCCTAACGGTAGTGGGCCTAACCCTCGTGGGCGAAAGCATCAATGACCTGAACGATCCGCGCCTGCGCGGACGCAAGGCTGCAGGCGTCAAGGGCGGCCCGGGATCCTCAACCCCCGCCGCGCAGGCCGCCATCTCAGCGGATGTGAGAGGATTTTGACCATCAATATTGATTCGGTATCTGACCAGCCCAGGCAGGCCAACCAGCCCGTCCTTGCCATCGACCACCTCAAAGTCACGTTCGCCACCGATGGCGGAGACGTCTACGCCGTGAAGGATGTGAGCCTGGACGTCCGCTCCGGCGAAGTCCTGGCCATCGTGGGCGAATCCGGCTCGGGCAAGACCGTGACCGCGAAAACCATCCTCGGGCTGCTGCCGGAGACAGCCACTAGCGGCGGGGCTGTCCTGATCAACGGGAACAACGTGATCAGCGTCAGCGCCGCGAAGCTGAGGCAGATCCGCGGCCGCGATGTGGCCATGGTGTTCCAGGAGCCCTCCACGGCACTGAACCCGGTGTTCACCGTGGGCTGGCAGATCACCGAGGGCATCCGTGCCCACGCCGGCGGTTCCGGCGGGAAGCGGGTCTCGGCCAGGGACGCCAAGGCCCGTGCCATTGAGGCGCTGCGCAAAGTGGGGATCCCCGATCCGGAGCATCGGGTCAACTACTACCCGCATCAGTTCTCCGGCGGCCAGAAGCAGCGCGTGGTGATCGCCGCCGCGCTGGCCCTGAACCCGGGACTCATTGTGGCCGATGAACCCACCACGGCCCTCGATGTCACCGTCCAGGCCGAAATCCTGGAGCTGCTCAGGGACCTTCGGGACAAATACGGGACCTCGATCGTGCTGATCACCCACAACATGGGCGTGGTGGCAGACCTCGCGGACCGCGTGGTGGTGATGTACCAGGGTGACGTCGTGGAGGAAGCGCCGGTTCGGGTGCTGTTTGCCGAACCCAAGCAGGATTACACCAAGAAGCTGCTGGCCGCAGTGCCCCACCTGGGCCGGAACTCGGCGTCGGAGGGCCTGCGGGAACGCGCGCACCAGGGCTCGCCGGTGCTGGTGGAGGCAACCAGCCTGACCATCGAGTACCCCGGCAGGCTGGGAACCCCGGCCTTCAAGGCCGTGGACGGGGTCAGCTTCACCGTGTCCCCGGGTGAAGTCTTTGGACTGGTGGGCGAATCCGGCTCGGGGAAAACCACCATCGGCCGGGCCATCGCGGGCCTGAACCGGACCACGGGCGGCAGCCTGAAGGTACTTGGCTACGAGATGCTGAACCTCAAGGAGCGGACGTTCAAGCCCCTCCGGAAGGATATTGGCTTTGTGTTCCAGGATCCGGCCGCGTCCTTCAACCCCCAGCTGACCATCGGCGACTGCGTAGCGGAGCCCATGATCATCCACACCAACCCGAGCCCGGCGCAGGCGCGCAAACGCGTTGCCCAGCTGCTCGAATCGGTGCAGCTGCCGGCGTCGTACGCTGAACGGTACCCGCACGAGCTCTCCGGCGGGCAGCGCCAGCGGGCGTCGCTGGCGCGGGCTCTGATCCTGAACCCGCGGCTGCTCATCGCTGACGAGCCGACGTCGGCCCTGGACGTTTCCGTGCAGGCAAAGGTCCTGGAACTCTTCAAGGAAATCCAGGCCGAGTTCGGGTTTGCGGCACTGTTCATCAGCCACGACCTCGCGGTGGTGGACATCCTGTCGCAGTGGGTGGGCGTCCTGTACAAGGGCAAGCTGGTGGAACAGGGCATCGGCAGCCAGGTGATGGGCGCGCCTCAGCACGACTACACCAAACGGCTGATTGCCTCCCTGCCGGTCCCTGATCCGGACGAACAGGCCCGACGGCGGGAAGCGCACCGGGCGCTGCTGGCCCAGTAGGCACCGCCAGCGACCCCCAGTCGAGGCACGAAAAGACGGACATCCCGCCCGACCAGGCGGGGTGTCCGTCCGCCGCTTAACACCGGAAGGGTTTTCCGCGGCTGCCCATAGACTTGGACCATGACGCAGCAAAACCACGATGTTCCCGACACCGACACCTACGATGCCGCCGCGAGTTCGCTGGCAGGCCAGGTGGACAACTCGGTGATGGCGGAACTGCTGTCCATCCGCTCCAGCATCGACAACATCGATGCGACCCTGGTGTACCTCCTGGCCGAACGGTTCAAGGCCACCCAGAAAGTGGGCTTCCTCAAGGCCGCGCACCGGCTCCCTGCCGGGGATCCGGGCCGGGAATCGGCCCAGATCGCCCGTCTCCGGCGGCTGGCAGAGGATGCACACCTCGATCCCGCCTTTGCGGAGAAGTTCCTGAACTTCATCATCGGCGAAGTCATCCGCCATCATGAAGCCATCGCCGAGGACCACCAGGCCGCTGCAGAGTGGAAGTAACCGCCACCGGGCTTGGGCCCTGGCCGGGGGAGGACCCCGTGGAGGCCGCCCGAATCATCCGCGGCGAGCTCGGCAGCCCGCACCTGCCGTTCCTGGCAGAGCTTCCGGACCGCGGCGTCGGCTCGGATGCCTTGGGGCGGACGGCCGCACTCCTGGTTGAACTGGCCGTGGATGTCCAGCCGTATGGCTGGCGGCTGGTGGACCGTCCCGGCAAGGATTACCGCCGGGCGGCGTCGGCCCTGTCCACCGATATCAACGTCCTGGCAGACGTTGCCGGCGCTGAGGACACCCCCGCCCCCGAGATCAAGCTCCAGCTGGTTGGTCCGCTGAGCATTGCCGCCGGCCTGCACCTGCACAACGGCGAACGGGCATTGATCGATTACGGCGCCCGCCGGGACATTGCCGACTCTCTGGCCGCAGGGGTTGGCGGCTACCTGTCCCGGATTTCCAGCGCGGTTCCGGGCGCGCGGCTGGTGGTTCAGGTCGACGAGCCTGATATCGCCGCCGTACTCGCCGGCACTATTCCGACGTCGAGCGGTTACCGCACGCTGCGGGCGGTGGGTGGCCAGGAGGTCACCGAGTCCTGGCAGGTGGTGATCGAGGCGCTCCGTGAGGCGGGCGCCGCCGAAATTGTTGTCTCGGTGCCTGAAATTGAGGCCCCGATCGACCGGATCATTGCCGCCGGCGCCGACGGGCTGGCCGTTCCCCTGAAGGCCTTGACCACACGGCAGTGGGAGCAGTTGGCCATAGCAGTGGAGGCAGGCAAGCGGATCTGGGCCGGCGCCCTGGACGTCGGCCGCGGCACGCTGCCCAAAGTGGCCGACGTCGTTGAGTCAGTCTGGCGGCCGTGGCACCAGCTGGGGCTGCCGGCGTCGTCCCTCGGCAGTATCCGGGTCACCCCCTCGGCGGGACTTGCCGGCCACACGCCGGCCACCGCCACAGCGGTGCTGGGCCGGCTCACCCAGGTGGCCGACGGCCTGAACCAGCGCGCGCACGGCTAACAGCTACGTCCGGTTTTCCCACCGGTCCGGCTGGGCGTAGCGGGGCAGGAAACTCTGCGCCGAACTGCCGCCGATGTAGGGACGCAGGCGGTAGTCGAAACCGCCCGCATAGACCAGTACCTGCCCGATCTGTGGCTGGATGACCTTGACCTGGATCCGGTGCTGTCCGTGCTCGCCTGCGGCGCCGTCCCACCACTGTTCGGCGTAGGCCTTGGCATCGACGGTGGCCGGAAGCGGCAGGCGGAGGGGGCCCAGGAACAGCCGGGACGCTTCGGAAACGCCGCGCAGCCTACCTTCGTTCGTCACACTGAGCTTGAGGTCGGTCACCATGCGCCGGAAACGGCCCAGGTAGTCCACCAGCCGCGGGCCGCCGTCGGAATCCACGAGGCTGGTGGTGTCCTGGAAGATCCGCACGTGCCCGGGGAAGCGGATTTCCCGCCGGGCAGTCAGGCTGGAGCGGCCGAACGGATCCTGGTGCGCATGGTTTTCAATCCGGAACGGGATGCCTTCACCGTAGTCCGGGAAGAACGCCTCCTCCCCGGAGGTCAGCTTGAGTAGCGGCCGCAGCCACGCCTGCCGGCAGCCCACAACGTCGAACACGCCGTCCCCGACGCCGTAGTGCCCCGAACCGGGCGCCAGCGAAAAGTACTCCTGGAGCTCAGGCTGCAGCCGGTGGAAGTCCTCGCCCAGGGCCTGCTGGTAAATGGGGACGTTCATCGTGACCTCCTGGACGGTACCGTCAGCGGCGCTGCAGTGATTCACAATCTACCGGCAGCCTTGAGCCGGATGTACATGTCGGCAAGCTGCGGCGGCAGCTGGTGTGGCTCCGCATCCACCACTTCCACCCCGTGCTGCCGGAGCTCGGCGCTGACCGCCGCCCGTTCCAGGAGCACGCGTTCAGCCGCTGCTGCCCGGAATACACCGGCAGCGTTTTCACGTTCACGCAGCATCTGCCCGAGCATCGGATCACGGACGGCGGCCACCACCACAACATGCTGCTGGGCGAGCTGCGCGGCCACGGGAATGAGCCCCTCCTCCGGCGCGCCGCCGTCCAACGAGGTCAGCAGCACCACCAGGGACCGGTGGGCGGAGACCGCCCGGATCTGGCCGGGGAGGCTGGACCAGTCAAGCTCGATCAGTTCAGCTTCGAGGGGCGCCATTGCCTGCACCAGCTGGCCTAGGAGATTGCCGGTGGTGGCGGAACCGGCCCTGGCCCGCGGACGGCGGTCGTACGCTAGGAAATCCACCCGGTCACCGCCACGCTCGGCCAGTACCGCCAGCAGGAGCGCCGCTTCGATGCCGGTATCCAGCCTTGGTTCGTCCTCGATCCTCGCCGCTGACGTGCGGGACGTATCCAGCATGATCACCACGCGACGGTCGCGTTCCGGGCGCCACGTGCGGACGACGACGGCGGACCGGCGGGCGGTTGCGCGCCAGTCGATGGACCGGACGTCGTCCCCGCGGACATAGTCACGCAGCGAGTCGAATTCGGTGCCGGCACCCCGGATCTGTACGGCGGCCTTGCCGTCGAGTTCGCGGAGTTTCCTGAGCTTCGACGGGAGGTGCCTGCGGGAATGGAACGGCGGCAGGACCCGCAGGATACCGGCGGAGTCAAACGTGCGCTGGCGTGCCGCGAGCCGAAGGGGTCCATGGGAGCGCACCGTGACGTGCCGGGCGCCCACGTCGCCACGGCGGGCCGGCTGTAACCGGACGGTCATCCGGATGCTCTCCAGGGCGGGGATGGCCAGGTCCTGGACCGGATTCACGGCCCCGGCAGACGGCTGCCACGCGTCCCGAACAGTGGCGCGCAGGGGCCGCCGGCCGCTGTTGCGCAGCGTCAGGACCGAAGCGGCCGTGCCGTGCAGCGTCACGATGCCGGGCTCGGCGCGCGTGATGCTGATGGCCCGCGGGGAAGCGGCCAGGCCAAGGTCCAGGCCCAGGAGGGCAGCGAGTGCCACGACCACGCCCAGAACCGTTCCCCAGCCCGGAAACAGCAGCACCGGCACCAGGCCCAGCAGTGCCAGCAACACGAACCGTCCGGAGAGCGCCATATGCAAGCGGATCAGCGGGGGACGGGGACGGACGCGAGGATGCTGCCCAGGACATCGTCCACTCGGACCCCGTCCATCTGGGCATCAGGCTGCAGGGCAACCCGGTGGCGCAGGCACGGCAGCGCCAGTGCCTTGACGTCGTCGGGGGTGACGAAGCTGCGGCCGGACAGCCAGGCCCAGGCACGGGACGTATTAAGCAGTGCAGTCGCGCCGCGGGGCGAGACGCCCAGCTGGAACGACGGCGCCTGCCGGGTGGCGCGCACCAGGTCCACGATGTAGCCGATGATTTCCGGTTCGACGGCGACGGTGGCCACAGCCTGGCGCGCCCGTGTGAGGTCCTCGGCGCCGGCCACCGGCCGGACACCGGCGGCAGCAAGATCGCGGGGATTGAAGCCGGACGCGTGCCGCCGGATCACTTCCACCTCGTCAGTCCGGCCGGGCAGCGGCATGGTGAGCTTGAGCAGGAACCGGTCCAGCTGGGCTTCGGGCAGGGGATACGTTCCCTCATACTCCACGGGGTTCTGGGTTGCCGCCACCAGGAAGTTCGCCGGCAGCGGCCTGGACATCCCGTCCACCGAGACCTGCCGCTCTTCCATGGCCTCCAACAGGGAGGCCTGCGTTTTCGGCGGTGTCCGGTTGATTTCGTCGGCCAGCAGGATGTTGGTGAAGACCGGCCCCTCGCGGAAACTGAATTCCGAGGTGTGCGAGTCATAGACCAGCGAGCCGGTGATGTCGCCGGGCATCAGGTCAGGGGTGAACTGCACGCGTTTGGTGTCCAGGCTCAGCGCGGCGGACAGGGCACGGACCAGGAGTGTCTTGGCCACGCCGGGCACACCTTCGAGGAGCACATGGCCCTGGGAGAGCAGCGCGATCAGGAGTCCGGTAACGGTGGCATCCTGGCCCACCACGGCCTTGGCCACCTCGTGGCGGACATCCAGGAGTGCCTGCCGGGCGGGATCATGCTGCCGGGCGGTATCCAGCGTCTGCGGGGAAGATTCCATGATCTGCGGGGCGCCGTACGGTTCGTTCATCGGGTCCTGACCTCGTTCTCTAGTTTGTCCAGTTCCTGTGACCATTGCACCAGCCTGGTTGCTGTCCCGGGGTGTTCCTGGATCAGGCCGCTGATATCGGTGGCCGGCCGGCCCAGGTGCCGGGCCGCTGCCTGCACGACGTCCTCGACAGTGGGCTGGGATCCCAGTCGAAGGGCTTGCGCCAGACGAACCAGGGTGCCCGCCCGAAGGTTGTCCCGCGCCCGGTCCAGTGCTTGGGAATCCTGATAGAGGCGGGCACGGCCTTCCGCGGTCTCCACAGCCTTGACAACCACGGGGAGTGGTTCAAAGACGAGCGGGCCTAGGCGGCGACCCCGCCACATGACGGCCAGCACGGCCACAAAGACCAGCCATGGCCCCAGGAAAGCCACCCAGTCAGGGGCGAGGTCATCCAGTGTCTGCGTTGACTCCGCAGCGGCCGCATCGCCCAGCCCGGGGAGATACCAGACAAGGTCCTTTGAGCTGCCCAGCGTCCGCAGGGCCAGCGCGGCATGCCCGTGGTCGGCAAGCCCGCCGTTGTTGAGGAGAGCGGTGCTGCCCAGGACCGTCAGGCCGCCGTCGTCCGTGCCGGCCAGCAGCCCGGCGGCGCTGCCCGGCGGACGGTAGCACGCCGTGCCGCCGTCGTACAGGAACCCGCCGGTTCCGGAAACCGCACCTGCGGCCGCAGGATCGCTGAGCCCGCAGCCCGGTTCCAGGAGCGCCGCTGAGTCCGGCACCACGCCGGCCTGGCTGATGCCGGTAGCGAGGGCCTTCAGCGTGGCTAGCCGCGGCGTCACTAGCAGCACCCGTCCCGCACGTGCGGTCAGCTCCTCCAGCCGGGATTGGTCCAGGAATCCGCTCCGGTCGTACAGGAGGAGGGTGGCACCTGGCCGGTCCGCGAGTGCCGCCGTGGCGGCGTCAAAGGATTCAACATCCTGGACCGCGACTCCGTGGCGGCCCAGGACCTCGCTGACCGCCCTGGCGCCGTCCGGCCCGACGTTGTGGACGGATAGGGGTAGGGAATCGCCCTTTGGCGCCAGCTGGGTGGAAATGACCACCGCCAGTCCGACGGCGGCTGCCGCACCGATCGCCGCCCTGCCGCGGTTCCGCCGAAGCCAGGCCCCGAACCCGCCCCCGGACCCGGCGCCGGGCCGCGCCGGAGGGGCGGAATCCGGCTGCGTCTCCGGTGCGCCCTGCGTCAGAAGGTTGGGCGTCAGGCGATCCGGCGAGGGGTTCTGCGTCGTGGGACTCTGCGTCATCGCGGAACCGCCGGCTCGTCGCGTTCAGCGGGCAGGGCGGCGCTCGCCGGTGTGAGGGACTGCAGGGCAATGTCCAGCTCGCGCACAGCAGCATAGTCGGCCTCGCGGGCGGACTCATTTCCGTAGCGAATCCCGTCGAAAGTCCGGGCAGCGTCCTTCAGGCGGCCGGCCTCTGACGAAAAAGGTGTGGCCAGTTCGTGCGCCACCTCGTCCGCGGTCCGGCCCGGCCGCGCGTCGAACACCGCCCTGTCCTCGGCCGTGCGCACCAGCGCACGGAAACAGTCCACGGCGGCGGCACTCCAGTTGCCTGCTGCGGCTGCGGCCGCGGCGCGCCCGCGATAGGCCCCGGCACTGACTGTTGCGTCGGCGTCGAACACCTCTCCGGCGCGCTTGGCTTTCGCGTTGAGGCGCGGGCGGGCCTGGATGACTGCGGCGCCGATCAGCACCGCGATGGCCACGCCGATCCACGGCGCCGCCCCGCTGGTTTCCGGCCCGGAACCGCCGTCCAGGGACCGCAGCCAGTCCAGGATGTCCGCCCACACGCTGTCCAGCCAGCCGGGGGCCGCGTCACGGTATTCCGCCTTGGCAAGTTCTTCTTCGGCCCAGCGGCGGGCCTCGTCCCGGCCAGGCAGGACTGGCGGTTCAGCGGCCATCCGGCCATGTCCCGCCTGGCGGTGTCCCGTAGGGCGGTGCCCCGTAGGGCGGCCGCGGTTCTTGGCCGGGTCCTGCCCGGTAGACCGGGACGCCTCGGCCCGGGACACCGTCCGGATCCGCGCCCGATTCCAGCAGCCGGAGCAGGGCGATATCCAGTCCGTCCCGGCGCATCCTGAGGTCGAGGTAGAGCAGCGCCATCACGGAGGTCTGGAAGGCAAAACCCGCCGCAGCGACTACGGCGGTGACCACGGCCGTGGCAACGCCCGCCACCACGGCCGTTGTGACCGCTTGCTCGGCACCGCCGTGCGGTGAGACCACACCGGTGTAAAAGCCGGTGAGCAGCGTGACGGGAATCATGACCACCTGGGCGATGACCCCCACCATAATGCCCACCACCAGCGTGATGCCCAGGAGCCGCCACCAGCTGTTACTCGTGAGTTCCCACGAGCGGCGTATGCCGGCCACGGCCCCGAGCTCCTCCACCACCACGGCGGCCGGAGCCACCATCAGCTTGATGTAGACCCAGACGTACAGCACAAGGCACACCAGCCCCAGCGGGATCAGGATCAGGGCGCCCACTCCACCCACCGTGCTGACCAGCAGCACGGCCAGCGCCACAAACAGCAGCGCCGTCAGGAGCCCGCCGCCAACCAGCAGCACCGCGAGGCGGATCAGTGCCCACGCGCGGGACCGGGTCAGGGACCACATCTGCCTGAAGCCAGTCGGGCGGTTAAGGACGGACCTGGCTACCGGAACCACCATGGCGCCCTGAAGCACCGCCGACAGAAAAACGGTCAGCACCGGGACGAGCAGGACACGGGACGCAAAGGTCACCACCAGCGGGACCCGGTCCTGCTCCGCCAGGCCCTGCGCCCAGGTCTCCAGGGACGCCGCGGACGTGGCGGAAAATGCCGTAAGGACTGCCGTCAGCACTGCGACGAGGGTCTGCGCCAGCAGCGCGGCGCCCAGCATGGCCTTGGCATTGCGCCTGATCGCCTGGAAGGAACCGTCCAGGATCTCGCCGAACATCAGCGGTCGCAGGGGAACGATGCCGGGTTTGGGCGGGGCAACATAACGCGGCTGCTGGTAGGGCGGCGACGCGCCGTAGGGATTGTGCGGCGGAGTACCCCACGCCGGCGGGCCACCCGGCGGAGCGCCCCATACCGGCTGGGCGCCCCATACCGGCTGGGCGCCCCAAGGCGGCTGTGCCGGGCCGGGCTGCGGCCCCCACGGAGGCTGGCTTCCTGGCGACTGGCCCCGCCCACCCTCGCCGGCAGGATGCGGCTGCTGCATGTTCGGATCCTGGTGTGGCACCCCTGTTCCTTCCCCCCGCGCGGGACTGTCCGCGTCTTGCCAGCCTATAGTTCCGGCGTCGGGCGTCATAGCGTGGCGCCATGCCGTAAGGCCGTTCAACAGGACAAACCCTGATCAATAAGGGAACATGTAGCTATGAAGGCACGCATTCTGGTAGTTGACGATGACGAAGCGCTGGCCGAAATGATTGGGATTGTTCTGCGCAATGACGGCTTTGAGCCGGTCTTTTGCGCCGACGGCAGCCAGGCGCTGGATATTTTCCGTTCATCGAAGCCGGACCTCGTGCTGCTTGACCTGATGCTCCCCGGCGTGGACGGCATCGAGGTCTGCCGGCAGATCCGCTCCGAATCGGACGTGCCCATCGTGATGCTCACCGCCAAGTCGGATACGTCCGACGTCGTCCGTGGCCTTGAGTCCGGCGCAGACGACTACGTGCCCAAGCCGTTCAAACCCGCCGAACTCGTGGCACGCGTGCGCGCCCGCCTCCGGCCCGGCGACCAGAAAGCGCCTGAAACGCTGCGGATCGCAGACATCACCATCGACGTGGCCGGCCACACCGTGAAGCGTTCCGATGAGCGGATTTCCCTGACGCCCCTGGAGTTTGACCTCCTCGTGGCCCTGGCGCGGAAGCCCTGGCAGGTGTTCACCCGCGAACTGCTGCTGGAGCAGGTCTGGGGCTACCGCCACGCGGCGGACACCCGGCTGGTCAACGTCCACGTCCAGCGCCTACGGTCAAAAATTGAGCGGGATCCGGAAGCTCCCGAAGTTGTATTGACGGTTCGTGGTGTCGGCTACAAAGCAGGTTCCTGAGCCTTCAGGACCAGATGCGCACCGCGCCCCGGACCTTCCAGCAGCCAAGGGCCCGGAGCATACGGATGCACTGCCGTCGGAGCTGGCAACGCTGCCGTTCCGGGCTCGGATCTGGCGGCGCCGTGGAGTAATCGTGGGGCTACGGGTGGGCCGCCTGGTCCGGATCGGTGTGACCCGTTTCTTCCCTGCGGTCCGTTATGCCGGGCAGTCGCTGCGGCGGCGCTGGCGCCGGTCCCTGCAGTTCCGGACCGTCCTCACCACCCTGCTGCTGGCCGTAACATCGTTTGGCGCCGTGGGCGCCTACTTGTCCAACCAGATCGCCAACAACCTGTTCCAGGAGCGCCTCACCCAGGCCGAATCCGAAACCCGTTACTACGTCAAGCAGGTCCAGGACACGTTCGATGGTGCCCAGGTCACGGACCAGTCCAGCGTCATCACCCTGGTGTACGACACCTTGAACGCGGTGGAGGGGCGCGGCTCCGTGATCCAGCGGCGGTACGTTTTTGAGGCCATGCCCGAACAGACCAAGCCCCGGAACCGCTGGGTGGAGTCCCGGGCGTCCGATCAGCTGACCGTCAGCGTCATCCCGCCTGAACTCCGCACGGCGGTCCAGGAATCGGGCAAGGACCAGTACTGGGCCTCCACCATTATCCCGGTGGGAACCGAGGACAGGCCGGGCATCGCCGTAGGCAACAAGGTGACCTTCAACGGCACCGTGTACGAGCTCTACCTGATCTATGACGTCAACACTGCCCAAAAGACGCTCGACGAAATCCAGGGGGTTCTCCTGGCCGGCGGGGCCGCGCTGGTGCTGATGATCGGGGCCATCGCCTGGTACGTCACCCGCAATGTTGTCAGCCCGGTCAGCCATGCCGCCCTGGTGTCGGAGAAGCTCGCGGCCGGCCAGTTGCAGGAGCGGATGGTGGTCAAAGGCGAGGACGAAGTGGCCCGACTCGGGGCATCGTTCAACCACATGGCCGCCAGCCTCCAGGAGCAGATCACCCAGCTGGCCATGTTGTCCCAGATGCAGCAGCGGTTTGTCTCCGACGTCTCCCACGAGCTCCGCACGCCTCTGACCACCGTCCGGATGGCCGCGGAAGTGTTGTACGACGCCCGTCACGACTTCGACCCCATCAACAAGCGCTCCGCCGAACTCCTGTACAACCAGGTGGAGAGGTTCCAGTCCCTGCTGGCAGACCTGCTCGAGATCTCCCGCTTCGACGCCGGCGTGGCCATGCTCGACGCCGAGCCCGAGGACATCCTGCAGGTGATCGCCCACGTCATTGACGGGGCAGCGCCCGTCGCGGCCGAATACGGCTCGGAGATCATCCTCCGGGCGCCCGCCGTGGGAATTGTGGCGGAAATGGACACCAGGAGGATCGACAGGATCCTGCGGAACCTCATTCTGAATGCGGTGGAGCACGGCGAAGGCAGGCCGGTCACCGTAACTGTCGCGGCCAACCAGTCAGCGGTGGGAGTTGCCGTCCGGGACCAGGGGATCGGCATGACTCCGGCCGAGGCCGCCCGGGTCTTTGACCGGTTCTGGCGTGCGGATCCGGCGCGGGCACGCACCACCGGAGGCAGCGGCCTGGGCCTGTCCATCGCGATGGAGGACACCAAGCTCCACAACGGCTGGCTGCAAGCTTGGGGAAACAAGGGCAGGGGAGCCAATTTCCGGCTGACCATTCCGTTGCGCCAGGGCGCGGAGATCGACCGCTCACCCGTGCAGCTTGAGCCGGAGGACATCATCCTCCCCGACGTGCCCCATGCGAAGAACGTGCTCGTCCTGGGACCCGGAACACCGAAGGAGTCTTCATGACGGGACCAAAAGTGCGGGGAGTGCTGAAGAGAAGTTTCGTGCTGTTCACCGTCATCCTGCTGCTGGCCTCATGCGCCCGCATTCCCACCGCCGGGCCGGTGGGGAAGAGCGCGGAAGGCAGCGCCGGAAACGTCAACGCGCCGGTGTTCCTCCCGGCCGCGCCCCAGCCCGGCGCCACTCCGGAAAACATCATTGATTACTTCTACCGTGCCGGCACCGGCTACGAGGGCGACTACGCGGTGGCCCGCGAATACCTGACTCAGGCAGCGTCAGTGGCCTGGAAACCCGACCAGCGCGCGCTGGTGTACCGCGAGGCGAAAGTGGTGGGCACCGGCGTCGACAACGTCTACAACTACCAGCTGGACGTTGCCTACAGCGTGGATGTTGACGGCATCGCCACGCAGATGCCCGAAGGCACCATCGAGAACATCCCGGCCACGCTCACCCAGGTGGACGGCGAATGGCGGATCTCGGCCATCCCGGACGGAACAGCGATCCCGGAGGAAACCTTTAAGGTCATCTACGGCGCCTACCCTATCTACTTCTACGATCCCAGCTTCACCTATGCCGTGCCTGACGTCCGCTGGTTCATTAGGAACAAGACCGTCAAAGCAATGACCAGCGCCCTGCTTGCCGGCCCCGCGCCGTACCTTCGGGGCGCGGTGGTGAGCGCCTTCCCGTCCGGTATCAAACTTGCCCGCGAATCGGTTCCGGTGGTGGCGGGAGCTGCGCAGGTGGACCTCACGGCCAAGGAGCTCACCGAGGCGTCCACGGAGGACAGGCTCCGGATGCAGACGCAGCTTTCGCTCACGTTCCGCAGCCAGCCCGACGTCGTTAATGTGGAGCTGCATGCCAACCAGGACCTGGTCCGGGTCGAAGACAACGGCTCGGTGCTGCCCCCGGTGCGGGACAAAAACGTGCCGGTCCGCGAGATCGCCGTCAGCGGCAATGAGCTGGTTCGCTACGAGAACAACAGGGTGTCCCCGCTGCCGGATATGCAGCCTGTTTCCTCGCTCGGGCCCCGCTACCCGGCGGAATCCCCGGTGTCACAGACCGTTGCCTTCCTCAACGAAAGCCGGACGACCCTGTACAGCATGGTGCCGGGACAGCCCGCGCGCGCGCTGACAACGCGCAGCACCATCACGCATCCGTCCTTCAGTATTTATGACTGGGTGTGGGCCGCCGGGCCGGGAGCTACCGGCGGTGCCGAGGTGGTCGCCTACCGGCCCATCGGAGTTGCCGAAGGTGCCGCCGTTCCCACCGTTACGCTCACGCCGTCCTGGCTGGCCGGACGGACCGTCAAGGAGCTGCGGATCTCACGCGAGGGTGTCCGGGCGCTGGTCATTTCGGAACAGAACGGCAAGACAAAGGTGCAGATTGCCGGGATCATCCGGAACGCCGACGGGACACCCCGGGAACTGACTGCCCCGATCACCCTGGTGGCTTCCGGTGATCCGGACCAGGGCGTCTGGGTGAACGACACAACGGTCGCCGTGATGAAAGCCTCGGCAGGCTCCAATGTCACGCCGGAGCTGCTGTCCCTCACATCCGGACAGCCCCAGCAGTTGGCGCCGTGGCCCGGCCTGGTGTGGCTCAGCGCCGGCAACGGGCTGGAGGAGATCTACGGCCAGTCTGCCGAGGGCATCTTCCAGCGGCTGGGCAACGGCTGGTCGCCCCAGCTCAAGGGTCCCATCGACCCCTCATTCCCCGGGTAGCTTTCCACATAGCGCGGCCTCAGGGTTCCGGGGCCGCGTCACGCAGGCCACCATGGGGTGTGACCGATCCGGACCTCCTGCCGCCTCCCCTGCCGGCCGCCAAGCATCGCGGCGGTCACCGCCGCCGGTGGCTGCGGGCCGCAGACCAGATGGGCGCGGCCGCCGCGGAGCTGCTGGCACTCGCCGTCCCCGTGGACTGCGTCTGCTGCGGTGCGGAGGACCTGGCCCTGTGCGTGGTGTGCGAACGCCAGGTCCGCCTGCTGACCAGGCATCCGTTCCGGGCTGAGGAGCAGGCACCGGCCCTGATGAACGTCGACGGCGGCCTGATCCTTCCGGTGGTGGCGGCGGGGGTGTACCGCGAGGAGCTGGCGCAGGCCGTGCTTTCGTTCAAGAGCCATGGCCAGCACCAGCTCACGTCAGTCCTGGCGCGCGGATTGGGGCAGGGTATTGCGGCGGCCGTGGCCGGCGTCGACGGCGTGTTCCTGGTTCCGGTGCCCAGCAGCACGGCCGGCTACGTCAAGCGGGGG
The DNA here is from genome assembly GCF_057840185.1 of Pseudarthrobacter sp. KH_020_B. Taxonomy (NCBI): domain Bacteria; kingdom Bacillati; phylum Actinomycetota; class Actinomycetes; order Micrococcales; family Micrococcaceae; genus Pseudarthrobacter; species Pseudarthrobacter sp. KH_020_B. The sequence goes on along the minus strand of NZ_CM174506.1, from coordinate 3,148,703 downwards.
TTCAGCCCGGTTCACCTCCTGCTTGCAGCATTGCAGCGGGGGACCACCAATCCCGGAACACCGGTGGTTGACGTGATCCGGAAATCGCGGCGCCGCGCCGCGCTGGAGCAGTTGCCTGGCGGCCAGAAAGGACTCGGCCGTGGTGCCCGGGCGAGCCGGGTCAGGGGCTCCATGAAGGTCCCGGGACGCCAGTGCGCGCGGGTGGCCGGCCGCCGCTGCATCATCGTCGACGACGTCCTCACCACCGGGGCCACACTCGCGGAAGCAGCCCGCGCGCTCCATCTGAGCGGCGCCGTGGTGGTGGGTGCGGTGGTCCTCGCCGCGACACGCCCGCCGGATTCAGCTGGCGGCGAATCGCCGGTCGCGGGAGCTGGCCGAAAGCGGCCCGTCTTAGAAAAAAATAAACCAAGAAAGGATGAATAACAGGTGGCTATGAACTAACGTCGGTTGTGGGTACCAAGAACAAGTTGTACCTTTCGATGGCGGCTCGGAAAGGGGCTCGACTGTCAAGCAGATCGGCCCATGGGAAGTGCCGCCGTCGTGTCACCGAAGTCATTTGGAGGGCACCATGGAGTTTATGATAAGCGGACGAAATCTGACGGTCTCAGACCGCTTCCGCGAATACGCCGGTGAGAAGATCTCGAAGATCGAGTCACTTGGCGACAAGGTCCAGCGGGTTGATGCAAAGGTTTCCAAGGAAACGAATGCACGCCAGACCGGCGACCAGCTCACCGTTGAAGTGACGGTCCTGGGCCGGGGACCCGTAATCCGTGCCGAAGCCAGCGCCGCAGACAAATTCGCTGCGTTCGATCTCGCCTACACCAAGCTGCTTGAACGCCTCCGCCGCGCCAAGGACCGCAAGAAGGTCCACCACGGGCGCCACACCCCCAAGGCAGTACGCGAGGCCACCGCGTCACTGGAACCCGCAAGTACCAGTGAGCCCCTTTATGTCGAGGCGAGCCATCGCAGCGAACCCCAGGCAGCACCAGTCGAACGTTCGCCCTACGAGGTCGAGAACGACATTCCGGCCGGGGACTCCCCGGTGCTGATCCGGCGCAAAGTTTTCCCTGCCGCCTCCCTCACCCTTGACGATGCGGTGGACAATATGGAGCTCGTGGGCCACGATTTCTACCTGTTCGTGGACAAGGCCACCAACACGCCCTCGGTGGTCTACCGGCGCCGGGGCTGGACGTACGGCGTGATCACCCTGGACCACGAATGCGAACCGGGGGACACCCCCGTCGAAGAAAAAATCCTCGCCTACCGCTCCGATGACGAGGCCGCAAAAGTCTAGGGCGGTTCACACCCCTCACTGAAAGGACTGATGTGCCAGCGACGCTGAGCCTTAACCAGGCCCGGCGGATCGCCCTGGCAGCTCAGGGACTCGACAAAGGACGGCCCGCCGGCCCCGTGACCTCACGGACGGTGGGCCGTACCTTTGCCCGGATCCAGCTTGTCCAGATCGATTCCGTCAACGTGTTGTCCCGCAGTCACTTTCTGCCCTTCTTTTCGAGGCTCGGCAACTACGACCGCACCATTCTTCAGCGGATGGCCGGCTCGCCGCCCAGGCGAATGATGGAGTACTGGGCGCACGAGGCCAGCTTCATCCGGCCCGAGCACTTCCAAGACCTCCGGTTGTGGCAGAAACGCACGTGGGTGGGTGCGTCCAAACTGGACCCGGAGCTGCGCGACGCGGTGGCCGGAAAGGTCCTCGACGCCCTTACCGCCGGGCGGCCCATGACAGCGGTGGAACTGACGGCGAACATCGGGCACGTGGAGGACCGGCGGGACGAGAACTGGGGATGGAACTGGAACGCCGTCAAACGCGTGCTTGAAGACCTGTTCGAGGCGGGCATCATTTCCGCGGCGTCCAGAACCGAACAGTTCGAGCGAAAGTACACGCTGACCGGCAGGGTGCTGCCGCCCCGGCTGGCCCTCGAAGCCGCCCCGGACCCTGTTGAAGCCATGCACCGCCTCATCGACGCGGCCGCTCAGGCCCATGGCATCGGAACCGTGAAGTGCTTCGCGGACTACTTCCGTACACCGGGCAAGGCGGCCGCCGACTCCGTGGACCATCTGGTCAGCATAGGGAGGCTGGAGCCGGTGGCTGTCGCAGGCTGGGACCGGAATGTCTACCTCCATGCCGATGCCGCCATGCCGCGGCGGGCGGGAGGGCGGGCCTTGCTCAGTCCGTTTGACTCCCTGGTTTTCGAGCGGCGCCGGCTTGAGGAGCTCTTCGGGTTCCACTACCGGATCGAGATTTACACGCCAGCGCACCTGCGGCGCTTCGGGTACTACGTCCTGCCTTTTCTCCTGGGTGACACCATAGCGGCCCGGGTGGACCTCAAGGCCGACCGGGCGGCAGGCAAACTGCTGGTCAGGTCCGCATACGGTGAGCCGGCCGCACCGCCGGCGACCGCCGTCGAACTCGCCGCCGAGCTGGAACTGATGGCCGAATGGCTGGAGCTGGGGGACATTGTGGTCAGCCCGGTCGGGGACCTGGCGGAGTCCCTCGCGGGCGCCCTGAATCACCGCGCCGGTCCGCTCCGCTCTCAGGGAACACCGGCCGCGTGGCCTGTGTCTCTCCCGTAGACTAAAAACGCCAGAATTCGGCAGCATAAGACTGGGAGTATCTTCACGTGGCATCACTTATCGAAAAACTTCTCCGCACGGGTGACAAAAAAACCCTGCGGCAACTGCGGAACTATGCTGACTCCATCAATGCGCTCGAAGACTCGTTCAAAACCTTCACGGATGCTGAGCTCCGCGAGGAAACTGACCACCTCCGCGCCCGCCACCAGGACGGTGAGCAACTGGACGATCTCCTCCCGGAGGCTTTCGCTGCCGTGCGCGAGGCCTCATCCCGCACCCTGGGCATGCGTCACTTTGACGTCCAGCTCATGGGTGGCGCCGCACTCCACCTGGGCAATATCGCCGAAATGAAGACCGGCGAAGGCAAGACCCTCGTGGCTACCGCGCCGGCCGTCCTTAATGCCCTCACCGGCAAGGGCGTCCACGTCATCACGGTGAACGACTACCTGGCCGAATACCAGTCAGATCTTATGGGCCGGGTCTACCGTTTCCTTGGCCTGACCAGCGGTTGCATCCTGTCCAACCAGGATCCCGCGGTGCGCCGGCAGCAGTACGCCGCGGACATCACTTACGGCACCAACAACGAATTCGGCTTTGACTACCTGCGCGACAACATGGCGTGGGACCAATCAGAACTGGTCCAGCGCGGCCACAACTTCGCCATTGTTGATGAGGTCGACTCCATCCTCATCGATGAAGCCCGCACGCCGCTGATCATTTCCGGCCCTGCCCAGGGCGACACCAACCGGTGGTACAGCGAATTTGCCAAGGTGGTGCAGCGACTGAAGGCCGGCGAGGACTACGAGGCGGACGAGAAGAAGCGCACCGTTGGTGTCCTCGAAAGTGGCATCGAAAAGGTGGAGGACTACCTGGGCATCCAGAACCTCTATGAATCCGCTAACACTCCGCTCATCGGGTTCCTGAACAACGCCATCAAGGCCAAGGAACTGTTCAAGCGGGACAAGGACTACGTCATCCTCGACGGCGAAGTGCTGATCGTTGACGAACACACGGGCCGCATCCTGGCCGGGCGCCGCTACAACGAGGGCATGCACCAGGCCATCGAGGCCAAAGAGGCCGTGGAGATCAAGGCCGAAAACCAGACCCTGGCCACGGTAACACTCCAGAACTACTTCCGCATGTACTCCAAGCTGGCAGGCATGACCGGCACGGCCGAGACTGAGGCCGCGGAGTTCATGGGCACGTACAAGCTCGGCGTGGTGGCCATCCCCACCAACCGGGACATGCAGCGGCTCGACCAGTCGGACCTGGTGTTCAAAAACGAAAAGGTGAAGTTCGACGCCGTCGTGAAGGACATTGCCGAGCGCCACGCAGAGGGCCAGCCGGTCCTTGTGGGCACCACGAGTGTCGAAAAGAGCGAATACCTCTCCGGGCTGCTCGCCAAGGAGGGCATCCGGCACGAAGTCCTGAACGCCAAGAACCACGCCCGTGAAGCGGCCATCGTGGCGCAGGCCGGACGCAAGGGTGCGCTCACGGTGGCCACCAACATGGCAGGCCGAGGCACTGACATCATGCTGGGCGGCAACGCCGAATTCACCGCGGTGGCTGACCTCGCCAAGCGCGGGCTGGACCCGGAAGAGAATTCCGAGGAGTACGAGGCCGCCTGGCCGGCTGCCCTCGAGGCGGCCAAGCAGTCCGTGAAGGACGAACACGAGGAAGTGCTGAACCTCGGCGGGCTGTATGTCCTGGGAACTGAGCGGCACGAGTCCCGGCGCATCGACAACCAGCTCCGTGGCCGTTCCGGCCGTCAGGGCGACCCCGGCGAATCACGCTTCTACCTCTCCCTGACCGATGACCTGATGCGGCTCTTCAACTCCGGCGCGGCCGAACGGCTGATGAACAGTTCCGTCCCGGATGATGTGGCGTTGGAATCGAAACTGGTTTCCCGGGCCATCGCGTCTGCGCAGGGCCAGGTTGAAGGCCGCAACGCCGAGCAGCGCAAGAACGTCCTCAAGTACGACGACGTCCTGAACCGCCAGCGCGAAGCCATCTATGGCGACCGCCGCCGGATCCTCGAAGGTGACGACCTGCACGAGAAGGTCCAGTTCTTTGTGGAGGACACCATCACCGCCCTGATCGACGCCGCCACGGCCGAAGGCAACGGCGACGACTGGGACTACACCCAGCTGTGGACCAACCTCAAGACGCTCTACCCCGTCAGCGTCACAGCGGAAGAGATCATCGAGGAAGCCGGTGGCAAGTCCAGGCTCACTGTTGAATTCCTCAAGGAGGAGCTGCTCTCCGACGCCCGCGTCGTCTACCAGACCCGGGAAGAGACCATCGGCGCAGAGAGCATGCGCGAGCTGGAACGCCGCGTGGTGCTGTCGGTCATCGGGCGCAAGTGGCAGGAACACCTCTACGAGATGGACTACCTGAAGGAAGGCATCGGCCTGCGCGCCATGGCACAGCGCGACCCGCTGGTGGAATACCAGCGCGAGGGCTTCACCATGTTCCAGAGCATGATGGAGGCCATCCGGGAGGAAAGCGTCGGCTTCCTGTTCAACCTTGAAGTTGAGGTCACTCCGGCCCAGGATGTGGTGGTGGCCGACGCAGCAGGTGGCCACACCGAACATGTTGAGCCGCAGATCCATGCCGCCGGCCTGGAGGCTCCGAAGAAACCCGCCCAGCTGCAGTACACGGCACCCGGCGAAGACGGCGCATCCCAGACCCGGGTGGAGGGCCGTGTCTCGTCACGGTCCGGAAACCCGGCCAAGGCTGCAGCGCAGGACGCCACCAAGCGTCCGGCCAAGAAAAAGCGCCGCTGACCTCAGCGCGATGATCGACAGGAAGTGCCCGGAGCCTCGGTTCCGGGCACTTCTGCATTCGTGGGTAAGCACTTCAGCCGACGATGAACTCAGTGACGCGCCAGACCTGCTTGCTGCGTTCAAGCCGGACCGCCACAGCGCGGGCGCGGACATCGTCAACCACCACGGCGCTTGCCTCGTAAATGCCGGGGCCGACCTCGCAGGCGCGGACAGAGCGCACCACGGAGTTCTTGTGCAGCCGGGCCAGGGCCGGCGAAGCGGATCGCGCCTGCTCGCGGCGGATCAGGGCCGCACGGTGCTGCAGCACGGCGAGGCAGCGCGGATCCAGCCGGCGGGCAAGCTGGTGGATCGGCCGGATGCCGGCAAGGACTTCCATGGCCGCCTGCACTGTGCTGCGGGTGATCGCCAGGATTTCGGAGGTCTCGTCTGCTGCATGCAGCGGCGCGACCGGTGCGGTAGTGGTGCGCAGGGGAACTTGGCGGACTGCCGCCGCCCGGCCCGGGTTGACCGTGGCGGAGCGGATTGGCGTAACTGCGTACATGTGATTCCCCTTAGTCGTGACCTGATGAATGTCGGAATGTCGGAATGTCGGCTAGGCCGTGGAAGGTGCTTTCAAAATCTGCCCGGGCAGCAGGACATGGGGGCTTTCGCCGATCTGGGCTTTGTTGGCCTCGTACCAGCGGGGCCAGTGCAGGGCGACGTCCACATCCGAAGCCGCCGGGCCCAGGTGGCGGGAAGCGATGTCCCACAGGGTGTCGCCTGCCAGCACCGTGACCTCAGTCAATTCCGGCGGCGTGCCCTGTTCCGCCCGGACTGGCTGGGCCGCCAGCAGGCCGGGGTCCGGGGCCGGCGGGCTGGGCCGCCAGTCGGGCCGGACCGTAGCCGCCGGAGCTTGGCTGGTCTGTTCTCCTGTGTTCGCAGGGACTTTGCCCTCTGGTTCCGGGATCGGCCGGAGGTCGACGGTGGGGGACCACTGGGCCTGGACGGCCACGCCGTGGACCGGTACGTTCTGGACCACTAATTCATTGACCGCCACATCCTGCGTAGGCACCCAGGCCGGTCCCGCCGGCGGGACGGCTGCGTGAGCCAAAGGTGCCGACAGCAGCTGCACCGACAGTGCGGCCACAGCGAGCCGCCGCATAAATGCCGGGCAGCACTTGCCTGCCCTGTCGGCGGCCCGCCGCCGGCCGCACCTGTCCAGGACGGCAGCTGTTGACGCCAAAATCATCGAGAAGATCCACCACGCCACGATGGTCAGGCCCGCGGCAACAGCCACGGCACCAAGCAGGTCATCAACGTCCGGGGCTTGCCGGCGTGCTGTGGACAGTTGCCACCGATTCACCATGCCCCCGCCGGCAACGCAGAGGAAGAATCCCAGCAGGAGGATGGACACCGCCATGACGGCGTCCGCGCGGAGCCCGCGTGCTGTACCTGCCGTCATGGTGCTCCTATCATCCGTTTGATGCAGTTTGATGCTGTTTGATGAATCTAAGATCAGTTTGACGCAGCTGTGATGGATTTGTCCAGAGACTGGAGTGATGTTGTTGATGAATTGACCGCGAATGAAGCCGCACCCTACGCTTGGCCCCATGCGTTGGGATGCTCTGTTCAGTGATATGGAGGCACAGTTCGCCGAGGGCGAGCGGCTGGCCGTTGATGCCGAGATCTCTGAGCGGGCACGGGCGGAAACAGCCTCCGTGGCTCTGGCTGACCGCTTGCGGGGTTCCCTGGACAGCCACGTGGCCGTGCACCTGGCGTGTGGGCGCGTCTTCGAAGGAACCCTGAGCCATGCCGGCGCCGACGCCCTGGTTCTGAACGAGTTGCGCCACCAGGTCCTGGTCCCGTACGGCGCGGTGGCGCGCTATGCGGGCTTGGGGCGCGTGTCCGTGGCCGAGACTTCGCAGGTGCGGCGCCGGATCGGATTGGCACATGCGCTGCGGGGCCTGGCGCGGGACAGGGCCGAACTGGCAGTCATTCTGCGCCACGTACCGGAAAGGGATACGGGGCTGGCCGGAGTCATCGACCGGGTGGGCAGTGACTTTTTGGACCTGGCGCTGGTCAGTCCCGGGGAGTCCCGGCGGGCATCACAGGTCCGGCAGGTTGCCACGATTCCGTTTGCGGCGCTGGGTGCCCTGCGGTCACGGAGTGCAGGGGAACTGTAACGGATCAGGCGTGCTTGGCTTTGGCTTCCTGGATCATGCGGCTGGCCTCGGCGTACCGCTCTTCGATGTATTGCTCCAGCATCTTTTCCTCGACGCGCCACTGCCCGCGGCCACCCACCTGAATGGCCTTCAGCTCTCCGCTGCGGACCAGGGCGTAGGCCGCCGGCGAGTTGATCTGTAGCTGTTCAGCAACATCGGCGAGAGTTAGGAATCTGGGCATAGCTCCATTTTGCCATTGAAGACGTCATCTGGTGCGGTTATCCACAGTTTGATGTTGTTTGGCCTTTTGACTTTTGTTCCGGGGCCCATGCCGCAACAATGAGGTGTCCGGGCGCAGCCAGCCGACTGGACCGGATCTAGGGGGAGAAAAGCATGAGCCACGATGCTGTTACTACGGGTGCCAGGCTGAAACCGCCGTCGTGGAAGGATCCCCGGCTGCTGGTTGGCGTGCTGCTGGTCCTGGCATCAGTGGTGGGAGTGATCTCGCTGGTTGGCAGCGCTGACCAGACCACCGAGGTTTACGCCGCCCGGGACTCCATTGCCGTGGGTGAGAAGCTGACTGCGGACAATGTGGTCCGGGCCAAGGTCCGCCTGGGTGAGACCGAACAGCATTACGTCACCGTTGAAGCTGGGCTCCCGGACGGGCTGGTGGCAGTCCAAAGAATCGGCAAGAACCAGCTGGTGCCCAAGGAAAGTCTGGCCACCGTGGATGCGCTGGACCGCAAGCCCGTGGCCGTGACCATTGATGAAGCGCTGCCGCCACAGGCAGTGGCCGGGACCCGGGTGGACGTCTGGGTTGCCCTGCCGGATGCCCGCAACGGTTTCAGCGAGCCGAAGCTCCTGCTGCCCGGCGCGGAAATTGCACAGGTGACCGCCGGTTCCACGGCTTTGGGGTCCTCCCGCAACACGGTGCTGATGGTGCTGGTTGCCGACGGCCAGATGCCGGCCATCCTCGGCGCGCAGGCGAACCAGGCCAAGATTTCAGTGGTGTGGAACCCGGGCGGCGGGACCTCATGAGCATCCCCGTGGTCACTGTGGGCCAGGCCCGCGAGGACGTGGTGGGCGGGTTGGAGCGGCTCCATGGTCCCGTCACGGTGGTCCGGCGCTGCGCCGAACTGACGGAACTGCTGGCCGCCTGCCAGAGCGGACTGGCGCGGGCGGCGGTTGTGGCAGATGGCTGCGAGGGCCTGACTGCCTCGCTCGTTGACCGGCTCGGTGCCGTGGGCGTGGCGATCATCGCCCTCACGGATGACGCCGACGAAGCCGCCAGGCTGCGCGGTATCGGTGTGGCCTCCGCGCTGACCGGAGTGGAGTCTGCCGCCCTGGCGGGCAGGATTGCCGAGGCTGTTGCCCAGCTGACCGGCACCGCCAAGGATGCCACGTTCGGGAGCGGGCTGGGGGACACCAGCGCTGCGTTGCGTCAGCGTCCCGCAGACCAGGCGGAGTTGCCGCTGGCCTCGGGCGAGGGCAGGATCATCGCCGTGTGGGGTCCTGCCGGTTCACCCGGCCGTACGTTCGTGGCGGCCAACATCGCAGGGGAACTGGCTGCGGATGGGAAGTCCGTGCTCCTCGTCGACGCCGACAGTTACGGGGCCAGCATCGCGGCCGTCCTGGGCCTGCTGGATGAGTCTGCAGGGATCGCGCAGGCCTGCCGGCTTGCGGACCAGGGACTGCTCGACGCCGATGCGCTGCTAAAGGTGGCCACACCGGTCACCACCAAGCTTGGGACCTTCCGGGTCCTGACCGGGATCACCCGGGCGGACAGGTGGACCGAATTGCGGGCAGCAGCCCTGTCGCTGGTGCTGGAACGCGCGAAGGAGGTTGCCGACGTCGTCGTTGTGGACACCGGCTTCTGCCTGGAAGCGGACGAGGAACTCAGCTTCGACACGATGGCTCCGCGCCGGAATGCCGCGACCCTGCGGAGCCTGGAACTGGCGGACACCGTCTATGCCGTGGGGGCCGCCGATCCGGTGGGGGTTCCCCGGCTGGTCCGCGGACTCGCGGAGCTCGAGTTGGCAGTTCCGCACGCATCGCCTGTTGTGGTGATGAACAAGGTCCGCGCGGCGGCGGTGGGGAGATCCCCGGAACGCCAGCTGAAGGATGCGTGGGAGCGGTATGGTCCGTCGTCGCAGATCGCGGTCTTCCTGCCGGCGGACAGCCCGGCAGCTGATGCGGCGCTGCTCGGCGGCTCTCTGCTGCTCGAAACGGCGCCGGATTCCAGGCTCAGGCGGGCAATCGCCGAATTGGTTTGTGCACCCGTCCAGCGATCTTCGCGATCCTCTGTATTTTCTTCCACACCGAGCCGTCGCCGAAAGGGTTAGGCTCGCCGTAGGAGCTGCAACGGTGCAGCATCAAACTTGTGATGGAGGCGTTTGTCGATGTCGTCTGGATCCAGCGTGGAGGATCAAGCCTTGGCTATTGGTGACCGGGAGGGATTCCTGGCGGATTACTACCAGCATCTGGCCGAAGAGGATGCCCGGACCTATTCCCCGGAGGCGCTGGCCAGCCGGGCGGAAACCCACCGCGGTTTGGCCGCGAACCGGCAGCCGGGCCAGGCGCAGGTTTCCATCGTTAACGAGGCGGACAGCAGCGTCGTCTATGTCGTTACGGACGATATGCCCTTCCTGGTTGACTCGGTCAACGCCGAGCTTGTGCGCCAGAACGCCGCCATCGGGCTTGTCCTTCATCCGCTGTTCGTGGTGACCCGGAAGCGGGAAACGGGGGAGCTGGTTAAAGTGGACCGCGTCCCCTCCCACATCGGGATCTCCAGCGGTGATACCGCGGCGATGCCCATGGTGTCCCACCTCATCGCACAGGGCGAAAACGCCTCCCACATGGAGTCCTGGATCGCCGTCGAAATCAACCGTGTCTCCAGCGGGGCATGGGCGTCTTTGCTGGAGGGCCTGGACCGGGTCCTGGGCGACGTACGCGCCGCCGTCGAGGACTGGCCCAAGATGCGCAACAAGGCCCTGCAGATTGCCGCGAGCCTGGACCAGGTGTCCCACCCGACCCAGATCGCCGAACTGCGGCAGGCGCAGGATCTCCTGCGCTGGCTCGACGACGGCAACTTCACTTTCCTCGGATACCGCGAGTACGACCTCGTCACCGTCGACGGTGAAGATGTACTGGAACTGCGCGAAGACAGCGGGCTCGGGCTGCTCCGGGCGAAGCCGGGTGCTCCGCACATGCAGCACCTCACCGACGCCGGCCGAAAGAAGGCCCGGGAAAAGCGCGCGCTGGTGATCACCAAGGCAAACTCACGGTCCACCGTCCACCGTCCCGCGTACCTCGACTACATCGGCGTAAAGAGTTTCGACGCGGCAGGAAACGTCAACGGCGAGCGCCGCTTCATCGGCCTGTTCGCTACCAGCGCCTATGCCGGCTCCGTCCGGAACATCCCCATCGTGCGCGAGAAAGTGGACGCCGTGCTGGGCAACGCCGGCTTCCCGCCGGACTCCCACTCCGGCAAGGACCTGTTGGGGATCCTGGAGACGTACCCCCGCGACGAACTGTTCCAGATCGAGACCGAGGACCTGGCCGCCACCGCCACCGGCATCCAAAGGCTGCAGGAGCGGCGGCGGACCCGCCTGTTCCTCCGGCCGGACATTTACGGCCGCTTTATGTCCGCGTTGGTCTACCTTCCGCGCGACCGGTACACCACCAATGTCCGGCTCCGCATCGAGGAGGAACTGCGCTCAACGTTCCAAGCCGAGTCGATCGACTACGAGGCGAGGATGACCGAATCGGCCCTCGCCCGCCTGTTCTTCCGGATCCGACTGCCCAAGGGCGCCGAGATCAGCCACGTCAACGCCGATGAGCTTGAAGCGCGGCTGGTCCGCGCTGCACGTTCGTGGAGTGAGGGCATTGGCGAAGTCCTGCGGGAACGCGGCGCCGATGAGCAGGCGAAGGAGCTCGCCGCGATCTGGTCGGAGGCTTTTCCCGCCGGCTACCGGGTGGATTACGAGGTTGAGGACGCGCTGGAGGACATCGCCCGGTTTGAGAAGTACGGGGCTGAGGCCGAGCGGTTAGCCGGCGCCAGGCAGGAACGGCCGGGCGTCCACGTGTATTTGCCCAAAGGTGCCGGTGAAGTCCTGGAGGAGGATGCCCGCGTCAAGCTGTACATGCTGGAGCCCAAGAGCCTGAGCCAGATCCTGCCGTTCTTCCATAATCTGGGACTCGAGGTGCTCGATGAGCGGCCCTTTGAGATCGAGACGGCTGACCAGCGGGATTTCTTCCTCTATGACCTTGGGCTGAAATACCCTGCAGGCATTGATCCGCTGGCTACCGGCCAGCTGCTGGCTGACTCGTTCGGTGCCGCCGTGTCAGGCGCTGTCGAGTCGGACAGTTTTGACCGGCTGGTGTTGCGTGAGGGGATGCAGTGGCGCCAGATCACGGTCCTGCGGGCCTATGCCCGGTACATGCGGCAGATGGGGAACACTAACTCGGTGGGCTTCATGGCGGACACTCTGCTCGCCAATCCCGATGTCACCAAGGCGCTGACGGCGCTGTTCGAGGCCCGGTTCGATCCCGCCCTGAGCGGGGCTGAGCGCCTTGCGGCACAGGGGAAAGTCCGCGGCGAGCTGTCCGCTGCTATAGACGAGGTGGCAACGCTCGACGCCGACCGTGTGCTGCGGACCCTGGCGAACCTGGTCGAGGCGACCCTCCGCACCAACTACTACCAGTACAAGACGCACCTGAGCTTCAAGCTCGATCCTGCCCGGATTGAGGGCCTGCCTTTCCCGCGGCCGATGTTCGAGATCTGGGTCTATTCCCCTCGGGTCGAGGGTGTCCACCTCCGTTTCGGCAATGTGGCCCGCGGCGGCCTGCGCTGGTCTGACCGGCGCGAGGATTTCCGGACGGAGATCCTTGGCCTGGTGAAGGCGCAGACCGTCAAGAACGCGGTGATCGTTCCCACCGGGGCCAAAGGCGGCTTCTTCGCCAAGCGGCTGCCCGACCCCGCCGTGGACCGTGCCGCCTGGATGGCGGAGGGTGTTGAAAGCTACAAGACGTTCATCCGGGGTCTGCTGGACCTCACTGACAACCTCGTCACCGGAGCCGGGGGCGAAACTGTTGTGCCGCCGTCGGACGTTGTCAGGCACGACGACGACGATTCCTACCTCGTGGTGGCGGCGGACAAGGGGACGGCCACGTTCTCGGACATCGCCAACGGGCTGGCCGCTGAATACGGGTTCTGGCTTGGTGACGCGTTCGCGTCCGGAGGTTCGGTGGGTTACGACCACAAAGCCATGGGCATCACGGCCCGTGGCGCCTGGGAGTCTGTCAAACGTCACTTCAGCGAGCTCGACGTGGACACCCAGACCCAGCCGTTCAGCGTGGTGGGTGTGGGTGACATGTCCGGCGACGTGTTCGGCAACGGCATGCTCCTGTCCCGGCACATCCGGCTGCTGGCAGCCTTCGACCACCGGCACATCTTCCTTGACCCCGCACCGGAAACGGAATCGTCGTTCGTGGAACGGCGGAGGCTGTTCGAACTGCCGCGGTCCTCGTGGGACGACTACGACAAATCCCTCATCAGCGCAGGCGGCGGTGTGTACGCCCGCCAGGCCAAGTCCATTCCGGTCTCGCCGCAGGTCCGGGCGGCACTGGGCCTGCCCGAGGCGACCACCGAGCTCAGCCCGCCGGAGCTCCTCCGCGCCATCCTGCTCGCCCCCGCCGACCTGCTGTACAACGGCGGGATCGGGACGTATGTCAAGGCCAGCACCGAGACCAATGCCTCCGTAGGTGACAAGGCCAACGACAGCATTCGAGTGGACGGCAAAGACCTGCGGGTCAAGGTGGTGGGCGAAGGCGGAAACCTGGGCATGACGCAGCGCGGCCGCATCGAAGCCGCCCTGCAGGGGGTCATCCTGAACACTGACGCCATCGACAACTCGGCCGGCGTCGACTGCTCCGACCATGAAGTGAACATCAAGATCTTTGTGGACAGGATGGTGGCCGCGGACAAACTGACCCCGGAGGAACGGGCGGGTTTCCTCGCCTCCATGACGGACGAAGTGGGGCGGCTGGTCCTCGAAGACAACGTGGACCAGAACATCCTGCTTCTGAACGACCGGATGCGCGTGGCCGAGTGGAGCCCCAGCTATGAGCGCCAGATGGACTGGCTGGAAAAGTCGGCGGACCTGAAGCGTGACCTTGAAGCGCTGCCCAGCACGGAAACGCTGCGGGAGCGGCTGGACCAGGGGCAGGGGCTGACGTCACCGGAGCTTTCGGTGCTGGCGGCCTACGCGAAGATCGAGCTGGCGTCGGCGCTGCGTGACAGCGACCTCGCCGACGATCCGTGGTTCCGCGGGACGCTGCGGGCGTACTTCCCGCAGCAGCTGCGCGAACGGTTCGATGCCGAGCTGGAAACCCATCCGCTGCGGCGCGAGATTATTGCCACGGTGGTGGCCAACGACATGATCAACATGGGCGGCATCACGTTCGCCTTCCGCACCATGGAGGAAACCTCGGCCACGGAGGTGGCTGTGGCCAAGGCCTTCGTGGCGCTCCGCGAGATCTTCGACCTGAACACCATGGTGGGGGAGCTGAACAGCCTGCCGGCGTCGTTCCCCACCGAACACTGGAGCACCGTCCACCTGGACATCCGCCGTCTGCTGGACCGCGCCGTCCGGTGGCTGCTGGCCCAGGGTGGCTCGTCGCGGCCCATCGCCGAGACCGTGGCCGAATTCAAGCCGCTCCTGGAACCGATGCGCGGCCGGCTCCTGGACTACCTGCGTGGCGATGACCGTGACCGTGTTGCGGACTGGCTGGAGACCGCGCGCGCGTGGGAACTTCCGGAGGGGCTAGCCCTCCGGTGGGCGGAACTCTTCGAGAGCTTTGTCCTGCTGGACATCGCCAAGATCGTCCATGCCCGCAAGGAGCCGGTGGAGGAGATCGCGGCGGTCTACTACACAGTGTTCAACCGCTTCCATGCTGACTCGCTGCTGGAACGGATCAGCAGCCTGCCGCGCCAGGACAGGTGGCAGGCACTGGCCAGGGCCGCGCTCCGGGACGACCTCTATTCCACAGTCTCGGACATGACGACGGCGGTACTGGAGTCGACAGCGTCCGGGGACTCGGCGGAGGACAGGCTGAAGGACTGGGAACGCCAGAATGCCGAGCAGCTGGGCAGGGCAAAGAGCATGTTTGACGAGGTCAACGCGCTCGAGGCCGACGATATGGCCTCACTGTCGGTAGCATTGAGGCTCTTGAGGTCAATCGTCCGACGCTAGGAATCCCGGCGTCGCAACTGGAGGTGCAGTGGCAATCTTTACGGACCCCATCCGGGAACACGCTGATTTCGGGCCGGGCGATGCCGAATGGCTGCACCTCCTGGTGGGCGACTGGCAGATGGTCGCTGACCTGGCTTTCGCTGACCTGGCGTTGTGGTTCCCGCACCCAGATCACGGCTATGTGGCGCTGGCGCACGTCAGGCCGTCCACCACGCATACCGTGTTCCACGGCGACTTTGTGGGCGAGCCCATCCGGCAGGACCTGCAGCCGCTGGTGGACAAGGCCTGGAGCAGCCGGGCCATCGAGCGGTCCAGCGAGACCAACTGGAGCACGGACATGGCGTTGCGGGTGGAGGCTGTGCCGATGGTCCGCAACGGCCGGACGCTGGCTGTGGTGACCACCCACATGGACCTGTCCAGTTCCAGGATGCCGTCCCGACTGGAGCTGACGTACCGGCAGTGCGCCTACGATCTCCTCCGGATGGGAACGCTGGGGCTGTGGCCTGACTTTGCCTCGCCCACCGGTTCGCGCCGCGGCGCGCCGCGCGTTGGGGACGGCCTGATCAGGCTCGATGCCGAAGGAATTGTGCAGTACGCAAGCCCCAACGGGGTATCGGCCTTCCGGCGGCTCGGCGACGGCGAGTCGCTGGAAGGCCGTTCCCTGGCCGAGGTGACCGCCGGCCTCCTGAAGGACCGGCGGCTGGTGGACGAGACGCTGCCGCTGGTGGTGACCGGGCGGATGCCGTGGCGCAGTGAGATTGAATCCCGTGGTGTGAGCCTGTCACTGCGGGCCATCCCGCTGCGGGATGAGCAGCAGCGCTTTGGTGCGCTGGTGCTGTGCCGGGATGTCTCGGAACTGCGGCGCCGGGAGATGGAACTCGTCACCAAGGATGCAACCATCCGGGAAATCCACCACCGCGTGAAAAACAACCTGCAGACCGTCGCAGCCCTGCTGCGTATGCAGTCCCGCCGGATGGTCAGCGACGAAGCCAAGCAGGGCCTGGAGCAGGCGATGCGGCGTGTTGCCACCATCGCGCTGGTCCACGAGACTCTTTCACAGGGATTGGCGCAGAGCGTTGACTTCGACGAGCTGATCGGCCGCCAGTTCAGGCTGTCCGCGGAGGTCGCTTCGCCGTCGCAGCAGGTCAAGACCGAGCGGTCCGGACTGTTTGGCGAACTGCCCAGCGACTTCGCCACCCCGCTGGCACTCGTCATCAACGAACTGGTGACCAACGCCGTCGAACATGGCCTCGAAGGACGGACGGGCACCGTCTGGCTCATCGCGGACCGTTCCGAAGCGGAAGACGGCGAGGAACTGCTGACCGTCACCATTGCCGACGACGGTGTGGGACTGCCGGACACGCCGCACGTCGAGGGGCTGGGGCTCCAGATTGTCCGCACGCTGGTCACCAGCGAGCTGGGCGGCTCCATCGCGTGGCACCCGCGCGACGGCGGCGGAACGGCTGTCCAGATCCGCCTCAGCCTGGCGGCCAGGTAGCCCGGTGACCTGGCCGGTGACTTAACCGATGATGGCCGCAACCCTGAAGGGTTGCGGCCATCATCATGTGAGGCTGTCGGTGCGTGGACCTACGAAGCGCGGCGGGCGCGTGCCGCGCGGCGCTTCAGGGCGCGGCGTTCGTCTTCGCTCATGCCGCCCCAGACTCCGGCGTCCTGGCCGGACTCCAGCGCCCACTGGAGGCACGTGTCAATGACGGGGCAGCGGCGGCAAACGCTTTTGGCTTCCTCAATCTGGAGGAGGGCAGGCCCTGTGTTTCCTACGGGGAAAAACAGTTCCGGGTCCTTGTCGAGGCACGCCGCGCGGTTACGCCAATCCATGCTGATCAGTTGCTCCAATTCTGGGATAAGCCGTTTGTGAAATAATTCACTAGTAGCTACAAAGGAAAAGGGCCCTGAGGGGCCCCCTTGGTCATCTCAGTCAAGCCTGTCATGTTAACGCTGTGTAAACAAGGGGTAATACAGCTTGAAATCCCCGGATAGCTGAGCGATACATCACACGGGCATTGCAGACCCCCGCCACTGTCCGACTATCTCCGGTAGTGTGCCAGTGTGTCAAGACCCCCCATGAACCCTGCAGAACCGTCGCCTTCCACGCGCCCGCGCGGCATTGTGGCGATAGCGCTCGTTGTTGCGGCCGAGGCCACCGCGCTGTTGGCTGCCGCCGCCTGGTATGGCTACGAACTCCTGACCGGTGCGCCGGTCCTGTCTTTTTGGGGAGCCGTTTTCACCCTGGGCCTATTGCTTGCTTTCTCGGCCTGGCTCTATTCGGTGGGGCACTTCCTCTTCCGCGGGCGCCGGTGGACGCGGGCAGCGGCGCTGGTGGCCCAGTTGTTTGTCCTTACTATCGGCGTCCCGACCCTTACCGGCGGCGTCATCTGGGCGGGGATTGCCATGGTGGTCCCTGCACTTGCGGTCATAGTGCTCCTGTTCGACAAACGCGTCATCAGCTATGCATCCCGGACAGGCGGCCCGCCTCCGGCGTTCTAGGCCTTACCGGCTTTCTAGGCGGCCAATCCGTCCAGCGACTGGTCCGGCGGTATCCAGCCCAGCTGGACGGCCGTGGCGCGGCCGTTTTGGATGAGAATGCCCCGTCCCGGTGGCGGGTTCGGTTCCGCCTCGAAACGGACTCCTAAGAGGTCGCCGTCCATGAAGGTCCGGGGCGCGATCAGGATGCCGCCGCCCAGGTTCCGCGCCTGGAGCGCCAGCGGAACACTTTGGGCGAGGATCGGACTGTACCCCGCGGTCATCACCACCGTGATTCCAAGCGTGTTGAGGTCGGCAAGGTCGCGGTTGACGTCCTGCGGCAACAGGTCCGCATCGTCAACCAAGGCCACTGAATTCCGTTCCAGACCGCCAGCGGTCGCTTGGCGCAGGATCCTGGACCAGTAGGCCCTTGGATCGCTGGCCTGCTCCGGCCGGAGCCATGGTCCAGCTTCAGGATTGACCGTCGGCAGGAGCCGGAGAAATGACGACTTGCCCGACGACGGTCCGCCCAGCACAGCCAGCACTCCGCCCGCCGGCACCCTGACAGATACCGGTTCAAGTTCGTCGCCTCCCACCCCGATGCGGAGGACACGATGCCCGTGCGTGCCCTTGGCTTTCAGCCCTGCCGGGATCTGAGCGGCCGTCCGGTCATGGATCCAGACTGCAGGTACCACGGCTGGCAGGGGTTCAACGCGGAATGGCCGACGCTGGAGGGAAGGCTCTGGCGCGTGGGCTGCCCCTGGATCCCGTGCCTCACCGCCGGAAGCTGTGTAGAACTGGCAAACGGCCGTTCGCCCACTCGACAGCGCGCCCACAGCCACGCCCCTTCCCACCACGGGCGCTGTCGGTGGAAGTTTCGGCCAGGCAATCCGGCTGTCGTCGCTGGATCCGGTCGGGAAGTACACGCGGTTGGGAACGGCTGCGAAGAACCTGGAAGTAACCAGTTCCCGCTGTCCGGAGATGATCACCGTGATACCGGCCCGGCTTCCGTCACGGACAAGGTCATGGAGAACGTCCTCGGCCCACGCCAACGGCCCTGCACGTAAGGCCGAGAGCCAGGATCCCCAGCCCGCGATCACCAGCACGAGCGGTGTGTCGTCGTCAGCGGCGGGACGTCCCAGCCGGAGTGACTGCTCCCGTGCAAGACGTTCCAGGATGCGGACGGCGCGCCGAAGCTCGTGCAGTCCTGCCCTGGCGCCCACCCGGCAGTGGGAAGCCAATCCCACGAACGAACTGTCCGGATCCAGCACATACAAGTGCGATTCCAGGGTGTGGGACGCCAACCGGAGGACGGACAGCCGGATTGCCTCGGCCACTCCTGATTCCGGTCCGCCAACAAGGGCCAGGTGTCCGTGGCCGGCAGGCTCCCAGACCAATGGTGCAGTTCGCTGTTCCGCGGGCAGGTCCATCAGGCCGAGCGCTACGGACCAGCTGGTGGTCCCGCCGTCGTCGGACTCGAGGTCCGGCGAGCCTGCCGGTTCGGGGAGCAGCCAGGGGAGTGGCGCGGCAATCGGCTTCCGGATGGCCGGACGGTTCATGGCCTCCCACAACCCGGACATGGAAGCTATCAACGGGGCGGTTGCCTCGGCAGGCGTCGGTTCATGGACGGCGGATGTGGCACCCTCCGGTACGGCAGGGGCATCAATGTACTCGGAGGCCAATCGTACCGAGACTCCGGCCGGTTCGGACCGGATGGCCCCGGCTGTCAGCGATCCGGCCTGGAACTCCAGAGGAGCCTCCGTTCCGCGGGCCAGATAGGCCCGGCCCGGCGTATCCACGCTGATCCCGGCCGCGGCTTTCGAATTTATGATGTCCACCGATTCCATCTCCGACTGGACGCGCAGCGCGATGCTGGTGGTTACGTTGGCGCGGATGTCGGCCGTCAGCGCGCCCTGGGGCCGTTGCGTGGCCATGATCAGGTGGATGCCCAGGGAGCGGCCGATGGCCGCGATCCTCATGAGTTCCCTGAGTGATTCGGGTGCCTCCTCCACCAGCATCCGGAATTCATCGATGACAATCACGAGGTGGGGGAGCGGCGACGCGCGGCCTGCCGACGTTGCCCGGAGTGATATCAGGTCCGGTGCCTGAACTGCCGCAAGGCGCTCTTCCCGGAATCTGATCTCGGCGCGGAGGGACTGCAGCGCGCGTTCGAGCTCATGGCTGCTCAGGTCGGTGAGCATTCCCACGCAGTGCGGGAGTCCGGTCAGGGGTCCTAGCCCCGAGCCGCCCTTGAAGTCCACAAAGAGGAAGTTGATGCGGTCCGGCGCGTAGCTCAGGGCGAGGGCAACGGTCAGGCTGCGCAGGAGTTCGGATTTGCCCGAGCCGGTGGTCCCGGCGACCAGCAGATGGGGCCCGTCGTTTTGAAGATCGAGGGTACGGACACCCTCAAGACTGCGCCCGATGGGAACGGCAAGCACTGGACTGCTGCTGTTTGTTGACCATCGCCTGGATGTGTCGGACGTGGAGTGGGGGAGCAGCTCTGCGAGCCGGCAGGACATGGGGATGGTCCGTCCTGCGCAGTCGGGCTGGGTGGCCTCCCGCGCCACGCTACGGCAAAACCTGTTGAAGACGTCAACAGGGGCCAGATCAGGGGCGAACCGGATGCTGTCGTCACCGGCATGGAACACGGAAGAACGTTCGCCGAGTTCCACGTCGGCAGTCGCCAGCACGGTCCCACCTTCCGGGACATGAATGACCTGCCACCCGTGTGCCAAGGCCGTGGCGGTGACCCTGGCCGAGGACTCGGTGCCGTCCATGAGAAGGAGCAGGCCGTGTCCGTGTGCAGGCCCGAAGCCTCGCTTGAGCAGGGTCCCGAGGGTACTGGAGTTACTGGAAAGCGTGACACCGTCCAGATATCTTGCGGAGAGGGGGAGCTGCGCCGCCCTGCCGTGGATGACCACCCGGGTATTTCGGCCCAGGGGATAGCCGGCGAGCTGCATCAGGAGTGAGCGCACCAGCCCGTCGACGGCGGCGCGTGGCCCGCGGACGGTGGTGAGGGGCCTGGCCGGGCTGAGCGTGAGTGGCACCATGCCGGCGGAAGGAATTGCGCGGCCAGGATCGGTGGGCTCGAACCGGATGTTGGCCGGCTGAATGGCCTGGCCCAGCCGCAGCCAGATGCCTTCGTTGGTGAAAGGCGCGGCTCGGTCCTTACCTGCAGCACCCCCGATGGTCAGTTCCGAGAGCGGCGGCGCGGCCCGCCGTCGTCGTTCCTGGTCATGGGTGACAGCGCTCCTGACCGCGGCAGCGAGCTCGCGGCGTTGCCTGCGTCCGCCGATCACCGGCACCAGGATGGAGATCGCGGAGACGGCGGTGAAGGCCAGGAAGATCCATATTCCGGTCATGACGGCAAGGCCCACGCCGATGACCACCGGCAGCACAGCCGTCAGCAGCAGGGCCGCGCGGTTCATGGGATCGTCGCGGCGGCTGACAACCAGCGGCTCGTGGACATCCATCCCCGCGTCGGCCAGGCCGTCACCGGAGCGCTCAAGGAACACCAACGACATGGTGGAGCTGCCGCAACGAATGGTGGAGCCGGTCGAAATCACGGCATTCCGCTCGCGCTCGCCGTCCACGTCGGTGCCGTTGGCGCTGTCCAGATCAACAATCGTGATAGCTGTCTCGGTGACCACCAGGCGCGCGTGGGCCCGCGAAAGGTCGGCGTCGGGGATGGTGATCTCGGCGTTGCTGCGGCCGATGGTGTACGTACCGCGCCGCAGGGGCACAACCGTCCCCGCGCCCGCACCGCTGTGGACCGCCAATGCCAGTGACGCCGGAGCCTCGGAGGCGCGTGGCCGGGACCTGCGCACCGTCAGGTCCGCTCCATCGACGAGTGTGGCCCCGTTGACCAGCGGAGGCCGTCCGAGTGTGAGCGACCGGATATCCCGGCCGCTGACAGACACAATCCCGGTCCCGAAGCTTGCCGTCAGCGCGGCCTGCAGTTCCGCACCGGCAGCCCCGTGCGGCCCCTCGATGGTCAGCTCCAGGGGTGGCTCCTGGATAGCTGCGCCCGGGCTCCGAACGAGCGTGCAGTGCAGCGGCATGATGTGAAGTCCTAACGGTCAGCTTGTCTCCAAGCTAGCCATCACGCGGGACGGTGTCGTGGGGCGAGGTGCCGTATGTGGATAAGGACTGAGCTGCCGGATTAGTCGGTCACGAGGGGGTCTCGGGTAGGCTGGTGCAGCAGACAATCCGCAACATTGCGCTGCCCGCATTCGAACCAGGAGATTTTGTGACCGCTGACCTCGTCATCGTAGGGTCTGGCTTTTTCGGCCTGACAATCGCAGAACAGGCCGCCACTGAGCTCGGCTTGAAGGTGGTCGTCCTCGACCGCCGCCACCACATCGGTGGGAACGCGTACAGCGAAAAGGAAGAGCAGACCGGGATCGAGGTGCACCGTTACGGCGCCCACCTGTTCCACACTTCGAACGAACGCGTGTGGGAGTACGTGAACCGGTTTACGAGTTTCACGAAGTACGTCCACAAGGTCTACGGCGTTCACAAGGGCGAGGTCTACTCACTGCCCATCAACCTGGCCACCATCAACCAGTTCTTCCGCGCAAACCTGACGCCGGGCCAGGCGCAGGCTCTGATCCAGGAACAGGCCGGCGAGCTCGCTGGGACGGATCCGCAGAACCTGAACGACAAGGGCATCCAGCTCATCGGACGGCCGCTCTATGAGGCGTTTATCAAGCACTACACCGGCAAACAGTGGCAGACCGATCCCAAGGACCTGCCCGCCGGCATCATCTCCCGCCTCCCGGTACGCTACAACTACGACAACCGGTACTTCAACGACAAGTATGAGGGCCTGCCGACTAACGGCTACACGGCCTGGATCGAAAAGATGGCGGAACACCCGAACATCGAAGTTCGGCTCAACACCGACTTCTTCGACGAGTCGCACGAATACAGCAAGGACAAGGTCGTCGGCAACATCCCCGTGATCTACACGGGTCCGGTGGACCGTTACTTCGACTTCGCAGAGGGCGACCTCTCGTGGCGCACGATCGATTTCGAAAAGGAAGTGCTCGACGTCGGCGATTTCCAGGGAACGTCGGTGGTCAACTACAACGACGCCGAGGTGGCCTACACGCGGATCATTGAGCCCCGTCACTTCCACCCCGAGCGCGAGTACCAGACGGAAAAGACCGTCATCATGCGCGAATTCTCCCGTGCCGCGGAAAAGGGCGACGAGCCCTACTACCCGATCAATACGCCCACAGACCGGGAACGCCTGCTGAAGTATCGCGACCTTGCCGCAGCCGAGAAGGACGTTCTCTTTGGCGGACGGCTTGGCACGTACAAATACCTCGATATGCACATGGCCATAGGCTCAGCCTTGACCATGTTCGACAACCAGATTCGGCCTCACTTCGAAGGCGGAGCGAAGCTTGAAAGCGGAGGCGTAGACGCATGAGCGCTGAGCTGCTGGCTGCTCCCGACAAGGGCGGCGGCCTCCTCGACGTGTTTCGGCGCCGTGAATTGCTCCGGCTTATCGTGCGGAAGGAACTCAAGGTCCGCTACCGGGGCTCGGTGCTGGGCCTGCTGTGGAGCTACGTAAAACCGGGCGTTCAATTCATCGTTTTCTATTTCGCACTGGGTGTCTTCCTTGGCCTGAACAAGCAGCCCAACTTCGTCATTTACATGTTCTCCGGCATCATCTTGGTGAATTTCTTTTCGGAAGCCTTCAGCAACGCCACAAGGTCCATTGTTGCTAATGGGGCCCTTGTCAAGAAGATATTCCTGCCGCGTGAGCTATTTCCGGTGGCGTCCGTCTGGGTGGCCATGGTGCACTTCCTGCCACAGTTCCTAATCCTTCTCACGGCCTGCTTTTTCTTTGGATGGACCCCTAGCATCGTGCAGATCCTTGGTGCCGTTGGGGCGTTCGTCATTGTCGCCATGCTGTCCCTTGGACTCGGCCTGCTGTTTGCTGCCGCCAACGTGATGTTCCGAGACTCAGAAAATATCGTTGACCTGATGCTCATGATGGCCACTTGGCTTTCGCCTGTCCTTTACGCTTGGTACCTGGTCCGGGACGCTCTGGGAGAGACGTTCTACTTTTTCTACCAACTCAACCCGATGACTATTGCCGTCGAACTGTTCCACTTTGCGTTCTGGGCACCCACGGGGGCCGTGCGGAGTGCCGCCGACGGCGCCAGAATGCCGGATAACCTCATTTCGTTGTGGCTGCCGGTCGGGTTGTTGATTTCGTTGGTGCTCCTCGCAATTGGCCAGACCGTATTCCGTCGCCTTGAGGGCAGATTTGCGCAGGAGTTGTGATGGCTGCAGAAGCAATCATTGTTGAAAAGGTATCGAAACGCTTTAACCTTCGGCACACTCGGTCCCTAAAGGAGACCGTTGTTTGGCTGTTCAAGGGACGCCGCGGGGATCTCTCCTCGACGTTCATGGCGCTGGAAGGTGTGGACGTTACTGTTGGGGTCGGGGAGTCGGTTGCGCTGCTCGGTTTCAACGGGTCGGGCAAATCGACGCTGCTCAAACTCATTTCCGGCGTCATGAGTACGGACAGCGGGAGCATCAGGACCCGCGGCAAGGTCGCTGGCCTCATTGAGGTGGGAGCCGGTTTCCACCCCGACCTGACAGGCCGCGAGAACGTGTTCCTCAACGGCGTGCTTCTTGGAATGACCGAGAAGGAAACAGAAGCGCGTTTTGACGAAATCGTTGAGTTTTCCGAAATCGGAAAGTTCATCGACACTGAGGTTAAGTTCTACTCATCCGGCATGTTCCTGCGCCTGGCTTTTTCTGTCGCTGTCCACACCAACCCGGATGTCTTCCTGATCGACGAAATCCTCTCCGTGGGAGACGAGCCTTTCCAGAAGAAGTGCTTGGCACGCATCCAGGAACTGAGAGAGTCCGGTTGTACCCTCGTTGTCGTCAGTCATGACCTCGATATGGTGAGCAAGGTATGTAACAGAGGCGTCGTGCTGCGGCAGGGCAAGAAGGTTGCAGACGGGCCAATCGGGGAAGCCGTCCGCCTTCTCCGGGAAAGCTGATACGAGGCTGACATGAACACGATTGCAGTAGGGAGTGCAGATGAGTAGGGCCCGTAAGCTCTTCGAAGTTTTGGACGACGGCGGTTCTGGCCTGGCAGGCGGAGAGGCCCGACTCTCCGATCGGGAAATTGGCCTGCTTGTTGGCGGGTTGAACTATCACTCACTGATCCAGCCCGGCCGGGAATTCAAGGTCATAGTCCTCCGAGCACCGGACGGCGAGTTTCCCCGGCTGACCGGCTACGCCTGCCACCGGCACGAGTGGGAACCGAACCGTACCGTCGTTTGCACGGTTGGCGTCAAAAGCACGGTTCCGACGACGGCGTCTGCCGATTCGCCGGTCGTTCCCCTCGTCATCGATTTGGGCGGGGAACGCGCCGAAGGGGGAGCAACCTTCTACGACCGCCCGGGCCGAAAAGCCAAAGTGCTTCGTCTTGCCCGGTTTGGCGCGCCGATCGCCTTCGACGCCCTGCGCCAGGGACTGACTGACTACCACGAAATACGCCTCACACCGAACCGCCGGCCGCAGCGGATGGCTCCGATCGAATCCACCGCGCCGCTGCGCAGCCCGTCCGAAGACGGCGAGCCGGCAATCATCTTCGGGCTGCATTGGCTGGAAATGGGAGGGGCGGAACGATGGGCCATTGAAACCATCGCGCTGGCCCGCGAGGCCGGCTTCCTGCCCATCGTGTTGACTGACCGTGAGTCGGCCCAGCCCTGGATTGTGCGCCCCGAACTGGACGGCGCGCTGGTCCTGCCGGTGAACCTTCCCATTTCAGACGAGGAAGAATCCGAACTGCTGTTGGCACTGCTGACGAAGTTCTCGGTTCGCGGTATCCACGTCCACCACAACGGGTGGCTGTACCACCGCCTCCCGTGGTTCAAGGCCATGGATCCGGGGATCCGGACGGTCGACTCGCTGCACGTCATCGAGTGGCGGACCGGCGGCTTCGTCGAACTGGCCGTCAAGCTGTCCAACGCCATTGACATGCACCACGTCATTTCGCCGCAGCTGAGGGACTACATGGTCCTGCAGCGGGACGTCCCGAAGGAACGGGTTTCCCTCGCTCCGCTGTACGGACTCAGTGAGGTGTCGGCTGCCCCGAAGGCCGAGAAGGACCCGGAGCGGCCCTTTACGGTGTCCTTCGTCGGGCGGCTCAGCCAGCAGAAACGCCCTTATCTCTTCCTCCGTTATGCCGCCCAGCTCCGGCGCTCCACCGAACAGGACGTGCGCTTCATCCTGCACGGATCAGGGGCCCTGGCTGAAGAGACCTCGCGGCTTGTTGCGAAGTACGGGCTTTCGGACTGTCTTGAGCTGCGTCAGCCGCCGCGTTCCGTGGACGACACCCTGGCCGACTCAGACCTCCTGGTGATTTCCTCGGACAATGAGGGGCTCACACTCACGACCTTTGAAGCGACAGCCCAGGACGTGGCAGTACTGTCGACCGACGTCGGCTCGCAGGCTTCCCTTGTGTCGGACAAGGTCCTGGTGCCGAGGCAACCTCTCGCGTTTATCAGGGAGGCTGTCCAGCGCACCAAGGCGATCATGGCCTCGGAGGAATTGCGTGAACAGATCGTGGAAGAACAAAGGCAGAAAATCGCCGCTCTGAAGGAACTCCCGGAAGCGCGGGAATGGACCACAGGACTTTACGAAGGATGGAAAGCATGACCGACCAGGTCGCAGCCGTAGTCGTCACCTACAACCGTGTTGACAAGCTCGGAAGGGTTCTCGACTCGATCCTCGCCCAGACCCGGCCCGTTGACCGGCTGATCGTCATCGACAACGCCAGTACGGACTCCACACCACAGTTGCTCGCTGTCTACAATGACGATCCGCGGGTGGAGATCGTCCGCCTGGATTCGAACACGGGCGGTGCCGGCGGTTTCGCTGCCGGTATGGAGCGTGCTTACGAGCGCGGTGCCGACTGGGTATGGATCATGGACGATGACTGCTACACCGAGGAAAGCGCCTTGGAGAAGCTTCTCGCCGGGCACTCGGAAGCTGAGAAGGGGCTAGGACGCAACGTACCGTACAGTTGCTCGCTGGTCCGCTACACCGACGGTTCCATTTGCGAAATGAACAACGCCGGCGCCACCTGGGACTGGGGACGTCTGATCGCCCAGGGCCAGCGGGCGGTCCTCATCACCAACTGTTCCTTCGTCTCAGTCCTGATTCCCCGCCGGTCCATCGCCAAGTACGGACTGCCCTTGGTCGAGTACTTCATCTGGTTCGACGACATGGAATACACCCTCCGGATCAGTGCAGAAGGACCCGGTGTCCAGATTCTCGACAGCCTTGTCACCCACGACATGCCGACGAACCGCGGCGTTAACTTCGGTGATCTGAATCCCACCAATGCATGGAAGTTCCTCTACGGAGCGCGGAACGAGTCGTCATACCGCTGGCACCACGATGACAAGCTCGCTTGGCTGCAGTTTTTGGTCACAACGTATGCATGGATGGTTAAAGGCGGCGTGGGACGCCGTCTGCAGCTTCGGGTTGCCAAGCAAATCCTTGCTGGCATCAAGTTCGACCCGAAGCCGAAAATGGCGCGGACAGTTCGCTGAACAATTTAGATCGCATAACAAGTAAAGGGGCTCCCGTGGGCCCCTTTACTTGTTTTGCGCCGACTTAGCGGCTTAGCGGACTGGATACAAAGTCAGCGCTTCGGTTCTCTTGCTGCCCGCCAACAGGGTCGCC
Organism: Pseudarthrobacter sp. KH_020_B; assembly: GCF_057840185.1. Classification (NCBI taxonomy): domain Bacteria; kingdom Bacillati; phylum Actinomycetota; class Actinomycetes; order Micrococcales; family Micrococcaceae; genus Pseudarthrobacter; species Pseudarthrobacter sp. KH_020_B. The sequence continues at coordinate 3,121,721 of NZ_CM174506.1, read as the reverse complement.
GTAGCTTCGAAATCGGGCGAGCCGGTGGGTTCCGGAAGTTCGGCGCCGCTGCTTGCGGCGGCGTAGGCCCAGCCGGAACCAAGATCCATTAATGAGCGATGCTTGATGTCGTAGTAGTGGTCAAGGATACCGATGGCCACGCCCTTCGCACCCGCGGCCGCCGCGACCATATGTGGATGGAACCTGGATGTGTACCACTGTTGTCCACGGCGAACGGGCAATCCATCGCTCCAGACCTGTGTAAATGGAACGAAGTTTTCCTCCGGGATGAGGCCATCAAGCGCGTCGTACATTCGACGGTCCGACCCCGGAATCGCCTCAACATAGCCGACTGAGAGTCCGTTCTCGAGCGAGTCGTTGATGACAACCCGCAGTTTCTCCCGCAGGTTCATGAACGTCACTTCATCAGTCATATCGCTTTGGATGCACAACATTACATCCTTTGCACGTGACTGAACTCGGACCTCCCTACTCCGGCGGAGCTCAGCAAGGAGCCCTAGGAAGACATCGTCAAGGCCAGCCTCGACTCCGAGGAAATCCGCGCTTAAGTTGTCGCGCACGCTGACTGCGGAGAAGTCCGCGAACGTCTTGGCCAAAAGTTCCGCGTTTTCAGGCAGTGGCATTAATCCGAGTCCCGAACCCAAGAGCTTGCAGCCGTGAATCTTGTGCGCGGCCGCCATTCCCGCAACAAGCCCAACATGGTCAGGCCAGACGCCGTTGATATAGCCGCCGCCCAGAAGGTGTATGGTATCGGCCCGCCCCAAGGCCATAAGCCCGACGTCGTACATGGGAGTGCCGCCGTTTGCGACGATGTTGCTGACGTAGTCCCACACCCCTTGGGCAGACTGATCAGGGGCACTGGCGCAGGCGCGCCACAGTGTGTTTGTGGTGAGTAAATCGGGATGAAACTCGGAGAACAGCGCGCTTGCGGTACCTGGCTGAGGACAGTCCAACCAGACCCTTGCACCTGGCCGCACACGGGCAAGGAATTGTAGCCAGGACGCGACAATCAGCTCGTCGCCATAGTTCGGATTTCCACCCGAAGCAACGAGATAGATGTTTTCAGTCATCGGTAAAGGTTAACACTTCAGTTGCCAGCTGGCATATTCAAGAAGCTCCGCAGGAAGCTGTCCTGGCGACCCAAGTATTGGCGATTATTGCCCAAAGGGCGGGTAGCCGACCCCTTCACCGGTGTTGGTGGCCACGGCAGAGCCCCTCAGCCACAGTCCACGCCGGCCCTCATCCGGCACCCCCTTACAACACCACGAGGCGCCAACGGAAATGCCCTTGAATCACCAGCTCAGTCGCCAACTCGACGTCTAGGACTCGAGGTTTGCTCTGTCCCTCCATCGCTGCCCATATCGAGCACCGTACTGCAGAACGGGAAATGCCAGCGAATTTCGCCGTTACCTCCAGAGTTTCATCGCCCGTCAGATCTGTCGCCAATTTCCATGCCCATCTCGCGTGACACCAGCACCATACAAGGACGGACTGGGCGCCACAGGGAGGCAGTTCGCGCCGTCTTGGTCTGGCGGAAAAGTGTTCCGCCCACATGGGGAGAAAGCGCTGGGCGACTTGGATGGAGCTTAACGATGACATAGAATGTCGGGGGCCGGGCAGTGCGCTGGCCGCACTGAACCCGGAGGAGTATTCGTTAGGCGTGACACTTAGTCAAGCAGTTCAGCATGGCAGTGGGGCTGTCTCGCGTTTAGATGCTTCTCCTTCCACCAGCCCCGTCAAGAAAGTCGCGGGATTTAGGCCGGATATTCAAGCGCTCCGTGCTTTAGCTGTGGGCCTCGTCGTGCTTGGTCACTTCTGGCCAGGAACCCTCCCGGGTGGTTACGTCGGGGTTGATGTTTTCTTCGTAATTTCCGGGTTCCTCATCACCACGCATTTGTTGAAGGAAATTCTGGGCACTGGCCGACTGAATTTGACCGCTTTCTATACCAAACGGATTAGGCGTCTCCTTCCGGCAGCCTTTCTCGTCCTGCTTGTCTCCCTAGTGGCCGCTTGGTACGTATTGCCCTTCTCTCGCTGGGCGGACACCGCCACGCAGGCGATTGCAAGTGCTCTCTATGTGGAGAACTGGGTGCTCGCTGCAAACGCGGTGGACTATTCGGCGTCAACGGCTACTGCCACTGTGGCCCAGCACTTCTGGTCGCTGTCAGTGGAAGAACAGTTCTACCTCGGTTGGCCCCTCCTCCTTGTCGCGCTGGTAGTGCTTGCTGTGCGGATCGGGCGCCACCCCAAGGTTGTTCTGGCGGTCGGAATTTGCGCGTTGTCGGCGGTATCGCTCGTATTGTCTGCGCATCTAGCAGAGGTGGGACGCCATGAGGCCTACTTTTACACCCCCGTGCGGCTTTGGGAATTTGGCGTTGGGGCTGGCCTGGCACTAGCTGCCCGCCGAGTTCAACTTACCGGACTGGCGGCAAATGCTGCATCCCTCATGGGATTTGCAGGCATTCTCGGAAGTGCAGTTCTTTTCACCGGGGAAACTGCTTTTCCCGGCATAGCCGCTCTCCTCCCCGTTGCCGGAACAGCTTTGGTCATCGCTGGCGGTATGTCCGGAACGCGCCAGTGGCATAGCCCGTTCACTTCGTTGGGGCCGGTGCAGTTTTTCGGAAACATATCGTATTCTCTCTACCTGTGGCATTGGCCGTTGATCGTAATCGGTCCCTTTGTCTTCAACGACGAGTTGAACACGCCGAGCAAACTGATACTCCTTGGTGTATCGGTGGCCTTAGCTTGGGCAACCAAAATACATGTCGAGGACAAAGGTATTCAATATCGCCCTCAGTCGAGGCAGGCGCTGAAGTCTATCGTTGCCATGATGGTCGGCATGGCTTTAGTGGGTGGGGCTGGAGCAGGGCTTTGGCTGGGCCAGCAATTTAAGGTCGCCGAGGCTGAGCAGATCATGCGGGACCAAGAGGAATCGCCCTGTTACGGTCCAAAGGCTATGGAACAAGCAGACACCTGCGTCGACAGATTTGCTGCGGCTCTTGCCCCGACCATGAGCGAGGCAAACAATTACTACACGACACCGAGCGAGTGTGGAAAAGACACAGAAGTCCTCTTGGCTGGTGACAAGAGGACCACAAAGTTTTGTGACTTTACGGGCGGGGCGGAAAATCCAACGACAGTGTGGCTGGTGGGGGATTCGCACGCCCAACAATGGCAGGCTCCTATTCTCGATTTGGCCAAGCGGAGCGGATGGCTACTTAAAATCAGTTTCCTGGGGGGCTGTCCCCCTGCCGCTGTCTCTTATGTGGGCTACGGCGCAGTTGGGGACGAGCAGAGTATTAACGAATGCCGGGCCTGGGGCCGCTCCTTGGAGGAGGTCGTCGCCAAAGACGCTCCTGCATATGTATTTACGTCTTCTTTTGCCCGCAAAGAGCTGGTCGACGATGGAACAGGGCGGTCGCAAAGCGAACAGTACGCAGACGGATTCGGTAAGTATTGGCAGACCTGGATGGCGGGCGGAAGTGAGGTGGTCGTCTTGGCGGATCCGCCTTATAACGTAGACGTGAGGGCACCTGATTGTGTACTCCTAAACGCCGAGAGTCCTCAAACCTGCGCGGTAGAGCGCACGTTAGCGGCTCCGGAGGATCCAATGGTTCTTGCGGCGGAGAGAAATGCGAATTCGCTCTTAACACTTGTGGATCTAACCGATTACTTTTGCGACGCGCAAAAATGCTACAGCGTGGTCGGCGGCGTCGTCGTCTACTACGACGCGAATCATCTTAACGTTGAATTCAGCCGCCTTTTGGGACCGATGATCGAGGCAATGCTGTGATCGGTCTCAAATTGTTAGACGACCAAACTTGTTCGGCTGTCTGATGCTCGGTTCCGAGTCGTCTATAGTAACAGTTCGATCTCGAAGGAAAGACGCTTTATGACCGAGGCCCCAAGACTTTCAGTAGCAGTAGTAATTCCAACTAACCGGATCCACCGCTGGCTGTCGTCAGCAGTTGAATCCGTGCTTGCTCAGACTGATGTCGATGTTGAACTTGTCCTGCTGCTCGACGGAGTGGAGCTGCTGCCCACTCCAGCTTGGGCCCACGATCCGCGGGTCAAGCTGATACATAACAGTACGCCTCGAGGGGTGGGATTTGCTCTTTGTCAGGCCATGCTGTCTGTCAAAAGTGAGTTTGTCGCCCGGCTAGATTCGGACGATATTGCTCTTCCTGGCCGCTTGAAGTCCCAGGTTGACTACTTGGAGCATCATAAAGACGCAGTGGCAGTAACAGGCGCAGCGGAATGGATAGACGAGAGTGGCCGCGTGATCGGTCGTTTCGCTCATGATTCAGGGGAAGACGTCCGAGTGAAGCTCCTTGGACAGAACGTTTTGGTTCAGTCGGCGATAATGTTTCGAAAGTCCGTTTACCAGAAGGCAGGAGGGTACTCGGACATGCGTCAGATGGAGGACTACTCGCTATGGCTGCGAATGGCGTGCTACGGGCGGATAGCGATAGCAGATACGCTGGTTAGCCAATACAGAATCCACCCACAGCAGGTCAGCCGAGGCGTACGCCCTTGGAGCAACTACGTGCGTGTAGTGCTTGGCGAGCGCTACGTGTTGGCTGGACATTTAGGTGTTACGGACAGCCGGCAACGATGGAAGAACGTTACATGGAGCATTGGTCTCATCCTTATGTACGTGCTTCCCGGGCCTGCAAGCCGGGCGCTACGATCAGCACTCTCGCGTTAACAAGAAAGACGCCATGGGCCAGAGACGCCGACTACAAAATCCGCCCGCGAAGGACCGGCCCGACGGAACCATTAATTCGCGGGGGGCATCCGGGATCGGCGTTGCATCAATCGTCGCTGGGCTGTCCGGGTTAGTCATCCTTTTCATTGCCGCCCGTGCGTTATCCATAGAAGAGAATTCTCAATTTCTGGTTTTTTGGGGCGCGCTCTTCGGGGTCTACGGAATACTGGGTGGCGTTCAAGCGGAGTCCACGCGAGCTGTCCGGGCTGCAGACTTGAACCAAGAGTCGTTATCGTCCCCCGGGGCTGGAGTGTTGCGGAGCGGCATTACAGTTGGATTCATCACCGCGACCGTGATAATCGTACTGGGATTGCTATTCGGACAGTTTGTTTTTACTGAGGATTCGTTGGTCATGGTCCTGACGCTGGCCGGTGCGGCAGTTGTGTATTCTGGCCACGCGGCTTTGGCAGGATCCATCCAGGGCAGGCGGCACTGGCGAAGCTACGCCGGACTCATCACAGGTGAGGCGCTTGTCAGACTTTGTGCTATCGCTGTTGCCGCTGTAATTGGGGCGTCCCTTTTGGGGCTGGAGTTGGCCAGTCTGGCGGCCGTTCTGGTTTGGTTGGGATGGCTGTTGGTGTCAAAATCTGCTCGTTCAGCGGCTAAGGCTCGAGCGGACGTTCCCAGGACCGTATTGCTCAGGCAAACTGGGCATGCTCTGATTTCGGCAGGGTCTTCTGCTGCCCTCATTGTTTCTTATCCATTGCTTGTCCGTATCACGGCGACAAGTGACCAATACGAGACGGCTGCTCCGCTTTTGCTGGCAATATCTCTGACGCGCGCCCCGATAATGCTGCCAATGCAAGCCTTCCAAGGCGTTGCTATCGCGCACTTGGTCAGATCCGGAAGTGGAGGCGCCGCGGCACTAAGGAGACCTGTATTCATGATTATGGCGCTGGCGCTCGTCGGCGCCATAGCTGCGTGGCCAATCGGTCCCTCAATAATGACAATTTTTGGATCTGGATATCGCGTTGATGGGCTCATTTTGTCATGCCTGACACTTTCGGCCGGCCTCATCTCGATCTTGACGCTACTAGGCACAGCTGTGCTCGCTGTGGGGAAGCATAGGTCGTACTCTTTAGGTTGGCTTTCATCGACCGTCGTTGCGGTGGCCCTTTTGTTGCTTCCAGTTGGACTAGAGGTGAAATGCGTGCTTAGCCTGTCGCTAGGACCGCTCACCGGTATTAGCGTATTTCTATTGACGCTAAAACGACCTACACACAATCTCGTGTTACCAGCCCGCTGACCGCCACGGCGCTTTGACCTGCGCGATCGCTCGGACGTTGAAGCGTTCCGACCCGGAGCCCAGGACTCCTGACATGGGATCGATAGCTGCACAGCCGACCTTGGAATCTTAGGGTTTTCGACGTCCGGCAACTGTCTCATTTCGCCCTTTTCGTTATATAATTAACACGAGAATTTATGCGGCTGCGGGAGGGTGGGATCATGAGTGTAATGACTGCCCAGCCACCCCTTCCCGTAACTGTTGAGCAGGGCGCCGTTTCGATTGGCGCGGCGGCGTCGCTGATCGAGGATGACGATGGCGGACGCGTGTTCCTCCATGGCCAACTCATCTACGCCTGGGTCGAGGGGGACACGGCCACGCGGCGGTTCGCGGCTGCGAAACTGGCGGACATGAAGGCCGCCTCGGTGGCGGACGTTGCTGCCGCGTTCGGCATCGATCCCGGCACTTTGTGGCTGTGGCGCAGGGATCTGAACGCCTCCGGAGTGGCCGGACTCGTGCCGGAGAAGCGCGGCCCGCGCGGGGCGAGCAAACTGACCCCGGACGTCGTGGCGGAGATCAGGTCCCGCCGCGCCGGCGGGGACTCGTTCCGCGCTATTGCCGCCGCGGTTGGCGTATCCGTCTTCAGTATCCACAGGGCGCTGACCATGGATACCGTCGAGAGCGTCGATAGGCCTGCGGATGCCATCCCGGACCGGTCAGCGGTCCCGAAGGAAGCACCCGGAGCCGCCGCTGCCCGGTCCCTGGCTGAGACCCTGCCGGTGCTGCCGGCGCCGGTGGACCGGTCCGGGGAGCGGGCCTGGGCCCGGACCGGGTTGCTGGAGTGCGCGGCCCCGGTGTTCGCACCCGCGGCCCGGGTGCCGTTGGCCGGGCTGTTCCTGGCCTTACCCGCCCTGGAGAACACCGGGCTGCTGGAGTGCGCAAAGGCGACCTTCGGGGCGCTACCGAACGGGTTCTACGGGTTGGAGAGCATCCTCACAGGCGCCGTGTTCCAGGCGTTGGCGGGGGAACCACGCGCCGAGGGGATCAGCCGGATCGACCCGGCAGCACTGGGCAGGGTCCTGGGCCTGGACCGGGCCCCGGAAGTGAAAACCCTCCGCCGCAAAACCGCCGCCCTCGCCACCCAGGGAAAGGCCGGGGAACTGCTCACCGCGATGGCCGCCAGACACCTCCACGCCGGCGGTGACAAGGGCGGGGATCTGGCCGCGGTGCTCTACGTCGACGGGCATGTCCGCGCTTACCAAGGAACGAGGAAGATCGGGAAGGTCCACTCCACGAGGTTCAAATTCCCGGTCCCGGCGACCGAGGAAACCTGGGTCGCCGACGCCACCGGATCCCCGGTGCTGGTGGTCATGGCCGAGCCCGGGGCCGCACTGACCGGGGAACTGCGCCGGCTCCTGCCAGCCCTGCGCCGGATCATTGGTGATGACCGCCGGGTGTTGGTCGGTTTTGACCGCGACTGCTGGTCCCCGGCCCTCTTCCAACACATGAGCTCAGCTGGTTTTGATGTGCTGACCTGGCGCAAAGGCACCACCGAGGACATCGGAGCCTCCCTGTTCACCGAGGTCACCCACACCGACGCTCACGGGCAAACCCGGGCTTGGGAAGCGGCCGACACCCAGGTCGGGGTCCCCGTCGGGACCACCGGGGAAGTGTTTGGGATGCGCCAGCTCAGCCGGCAGGTGAACACCACCGGCGGCGGGTCACGGCAGATCCATATCCTCACCACGAACACCGACATGCCCGCCGGGGAAATCATCTACCGGATGGGCGCCAGGTGGCGGCAGGAAAACTACTTCCGCTACGCCAGGATCCGGTTCGCCCTCGATTCCCACGACGCCTACACCAGTAGCGATGATGATCCGGAACGGTCGGTACCGAACCCGGCCAAACGCAAGGCCTACCAGCAAGTCCTGGCCGCCAGGACCCGGTATGAAAAGACCCTGGCAGACACCGACGCGGCGATGCTCGCGGCCCGGACCCCGCCGCCGGGAACCTCCACGCTACTGTTCACCAACACCATGCACAACACGATCACCGCGGACCTCCTGGCCGCCGAAACCGCTTTCGAGGCAGTGCAGGCAGCGCACCGGGAGATCCCGGCCCGGGTCCCCCTCGGCGAGATCGCCCCGGGACAGCAGGTCCTGGAGACCGAAACGAAACTCCTCAGCCACGCGATCCGGATGGCCGCGTTCAACACCGCGTCAACCCTGGCGAGGGAGGTCCGCACCAACACCGGCTACGCCCGCGGCGAAGACGAAGCCCACGCCCTGATCCGGCAGGCCCTCACCTGCAGCGGAGACATCGACCCCCGCGAGGACGGCTACCTCACCATCCGCCTCGATCCCCTCCCGACCCGCCGGGCCACCACAGCGATCAGTGAACTCTGCACCCACCTCAGCGCCACCGAAACCCGATACCCCGGCACCGACCGAATCCTACGATTCGGAATCAAAAACCAGGAAACGTCACCCACAAATTAAATGGCTATGTCAGGAGTCCTGGGCACGCCCTCACGCACAGCGGCGACATCGACCCCCGCGAGGACGGCTACCTCACCACCCGCCTCGATCCGCTCCCGACCCGACGGGCAACCACCGCGATCAGTGAACTCTGCACCCACCTCACCGCCACCCAAACCCGATACCCCGGCACCGACCGAATCCTACGATTCGAAATCAAAAACAAGGAAACGTCACCCACAAATTAAATGGCTATGTCAGGAGTCCTGAGTCCTGGGGCATGGGAAGCGGCCGAAACGGCCGTCGAGGTCCCCGTCGGGACTGGGTTCGGTAGACGCGTCGGGCGAGGTAGCGTTTGATGCAGCGGTGCGGCGGATTTCCTTGGTGGTGCGTCCGTCGGCCTCTCGTTTCTCCACGTATTTGCGGGTTTCCTCATCATGCGTCATCCGAGTGCCCGCGACCATGTGGAGTGCTCTATTGAGGCTCCTGTCCCCACCGCGGTTGAGCCGGTGACGGACGGTGTTACCTGATGAAGCCGGGATTGGGTTCACCCCGGCCAGGGACGCGTACGCCGCTTCCGATTGGACCCGACCGTGATGGGACCAAACGGTCAGGCAGGCGGCGGCGGTGACAGCCTAGTCTGCCAACCAATCAGACCAGAAGGAATCAACGATACGCTACACTCGGCAAACCACCGGATCAAGGCTTATGAAACTGTTAGCAAGCCACACGCAGGAGGCGGGCGTGACCCTGGCTGTCGATGACTTCACTGGGGCCTGATGGATTGACGTCAACGACACCTGGGTACTCTTTCGATACAGCAGAATTCGCAAGAAAAGTTGAACCAAAATCTAGAATATAACCGACCCGTCGTTCTTGGGCGATTGCGCATATCGCAGATCCGGATGCCGCGCTGCCAATTCCCTCCTCAAGCACCCGCCGATGAGGGTCTTCTCCGGAGAACATATGATAGCTCGTAACCTTCCGCCCTGACAGTGCGTAGGCTAGAGAACTACCGTTCCAAGGGTTAACGGCTATCACTGCATCCGCGGGGACTGTCGAAGGAAGGCGGCGAATAACAGCCAATTCGTCTGAGTCAACTATCGGAGCCTGAGCATCCATGACGTACGCCTTGGCCGCCTCCAGAGTTATGGGACCCATGGTTCCGTATTGGGTCGCCGCGACCACGAACGTAAGAAATACGGTCCCGGGGAGCGCAATAAGGCGAATGGAACCGCCCTTACTGCCCTCGAATCCGAGGCGATGGAGGAGCTCAATGGACGGTATTTTTGTCCTGTCCCAAATGAAAAGGCTTCCGATTGTAGCCAATACAATGGCAAATATGGGTAGCAGCGCAGCCAGTCGATAGCTGTCTTGGTACCAGCCGCCAGTTAAGAGCATTCTCCATTGGCCCTTAGGCGACGAAGCGGTCGTGACGTACAGGACGACCGGAATAAGCCAACATAGGAATATCCAAACGCGCTCTCTAGTCCTTACCACTCTGTAGATGCCGATTATCGCCAAGAATGAAACGGCCCACGTTACGGATCGCCCGATTGGGGCGTTAGTAACGGCTTCGCCGATTGCGCCAGCCTGCGTGGTGAAAGGCGCCCAACCGTCATAGTTCTCTAACGGCCGCAGCAACTTCCATATCAGGACAAAAGCCATGATCCCGAGAATCGCCAAGGTAACCACAACAGCCATCCGAGGTGAACCGTCCGAATTCGTACGGGTCCTATGAAACTCTCTCCCCGCAGCCCAGAGGCCTAGCGGAAGAGAGAAGGCGACCAGGGATAGGAGCCCATTGGTTTGCGATAGCGCCAACCCCGGGACGGCAACGAGCATAAGAAACCACAAGGTGGGAAGGTCATATTCCGCTTTGTAGGAAAGGCGACACAACCCAATAACGATGGCCACTGCTGAGGGGACCAAAGCGTACGAGAGAATGTTGGGGTAAAGGGGACCGAAGTCCATTATGGAGATTGGGAAGGCTGCGAATCCTGCACTAAGGCTGCCCGCAATGGCCAAGGCCAGAGGACGGGAACCGACGATCTGGTACACGAGAAAGATTGTCCCGACGGGCCAAATCACGGAGCCGACGAAAACGTTGAATACATTCTCCGCCACAACTACGTCCGATCCGGAAAGCTGTGCGATCAGGGCGGCAACAGAATGCCAGGCAGAGGGATAAATGGCGCCGCCCCCCTCGGCACCAGTCATGGAGCCAAGTGTTAGGGATGAAGCGTTTCCGGAGTCCATTATGAATCGAATGGCGTTAAGGTGAAAGACGTTGTCAAACCGCTGTGCGAAATTCTCTGGATTTCCTATGACTTGCAGAAGGCGCCGACCAGTGAGGGTCGCACCAACGGCCAGTCCCAAAACTGCCCCAGCCCAAACGGGCCAAGCGCCCCACCCATGCGCGGGAACGGGGCTACGAAAGGCGAAACGACGGAGCAACCAAGCAACTGAGGCTGCTGCGGCGGTGGTGAGGAGCACGGGAACCACACTCCATGTCATTCCAGCTAGTCCAGACGCAACACCTGCCACACCGACGATGGATACGCTCATAAGTGGTGCAGTCCCCGCCAGGGCCACACCACGTGCTCCGATGAAGTACGCCAGCACGCCTCCGGGGGCGAAGACAATGACAAAAGTCAGTACAAATGCGGGTATGGTGTCCCACCAACTCATAAAATATGCATCCTGTTCTTCACTATCGCTGCTGAGGTCCCTTAGTCCCGTCCATTAGAACATCGTCGCGGGCTGGTCATGTAGCCCAAATAGCGATGAATCAAACAGGACTTTGGCATGGCGGCTTGCCATAGGACGAGACGTGCCTTCGAAGTGCCGTCTTTGCATGCGTCAGCGTTCGTCCAACATCTCGAAAACCTGGCGGCCACTGGATGGCTGGATCCCCGCGGCTGGCACTCTGAGGCTGCGGCGTGCGAAGACGTTTACCTCCGATGGCAGCGTGACTGCCGCCCTTAGGCTTTGCTGGGAACGGCCGAGGCCTGCCGCGACCGTCTTGACAATCGTAACCGAGCCTACCGACGCCTTCTGCACTCATTGCGACTGGGGGTGTGGAATACTGAGATCTTGTGAGTCGCACTTGGTTTGTCATCCCTATGTACAACGAGGCTACCGTCGTAGGCGAGGTAGTAGCGGAACTTCGGAAGGAGTTCCCGAACGTCGTCTGTATCGACGATGGTAGCTCAGATGGATCCCAGCACGTAGCAAGGACGGCAGGGGCTGTAGTCATTCAGCACCCGATCAATCTGGGCCAAGGCGCCGCGTTGCAGACAGGTTTCGAATACGCGCTACAGGATCCAGAGCTCGACTGCATAGTCACATTTGATGCCGATGGTCAGCACCGAATCGAAGACGCAAGGGCCATGGTAAATCGGATCCGGACCGGTGAGGCAGACATCGTCCTCGGATCCCGTTTCCTCGACAAACGGACAAAGCTATCGCCAGCTAAGCGACTAGTTCTAAAGACCGCTGCTATTCAATCGCGACTAGCTACTGGCTTGGACCTCACCGATGCACACAATGGTTTAAGGGCGATCAGCCCGACGGTGGCACGACAGATTCACTTAACTCAGAACCGTATGGCCCACGCGTCCGAACTCGTGCATCAGTTGGCGAAATTGCGGCCGCGGTACGTTGAGCATCCTGTGGAGATCATTTACACTGATTACTCCAAGGCCAAAGGGCAATCCCTCCTGAATGCCGTCAACATCGTCTTCGAACTGTTCTTCAAGTAAGTAGTAAGGTCTCTTGACATGTTGATAGTCGTCCAAATCGCCCTAGTCCTCGCCGTAATAATAGTTTCGGTTGCCCTAATGCGCGGTGGATCAAATGCTCGTCACCTCGCTATCCGTCGAATTCTTCTGATTATTTTCGCTGCGGTTGCCATTCTTTCGGTATTCTTTCCCGCTTTGCTATCCAGTGTGGCAAACTTCCTAGGAGTGGGCCGGGGGACTGACCTGGTGCTCTACGGCACAATAGTTTCGGTGCTGGTGTTCATGTCTACGACTTACCAGCGCTTTCGCCATATGGAGATTTCAATGACCAAACTGGCTCGTCGCATCGCGATAGATGAGGTACCACGGCCCGACGCCGCACCCTAATCCGAAAATGAGGTGACCTGACTGCGGCGGGCTCCCACTGACGGGCCCGCCGTGGTCTGGCGGGTTGGCGGCGGTATGAAGCTGGGGTGTCAGGCTGCGGGTGTGAGGGTGACGGTGTAGCCGAGGGCTTCGAGTTGGCGGACGTGGTTGTGCTTTCTGGCGTCCGGGTTCAGGGCTCCTGACGGTGAGGTATTTCGTGTGGGGTCAGGGGTGGTTTTTGATTTCGTAGCGCAGGGTGAGGCCGGTGCCGGGGTAGCGGGTTTGGGTGATGGTGAGGTGCTGGCAGAGCTCGCCGATTGCGGCGGTGGCCCGCGCCGTGGGGAGTGGGTCCAGGCGATCGTGAGGCAGCCGGGGGTGGTGGGGTCGATGTCGCCGCTGCCCGTCAGGGCCTGCCGTGCCAGTGTGTGGGCTTCCTGGGTGGCGCGGGCGTAGCCGGTGTTGGTGGCACACCAACATCGAGTTCGTTGACTTCCTGGGCCGGGGTCGCCGATGCCCACCCCGGCGTGCACCTGCACATTATTTGCGACAACTACGGCACCCATAAGCATCAGAGTGAGTATCCGCTTTGCTCAGGTCGTTCGTTCGGATTCTGTGACCTGTTCGATGATCTGGCGGTCAGTGGTCGGAGACTGTTCCGTGCCGAGTCCGAGCACCCGCTGGAACGCCGCCATCGGCGTGTTGCGCCGGTTATAACGGAAGATGAACTCATCCATGTAGACCTGCAAATGTTCGTTGCTCACAGATCTGTGAGTTCCGCGCAGCCAGGACTTAAAGTTGCTGATCGCCCGGTGTACGCGGGGCAGGACGGGATCGGGATCTCCGGTCCGTTTCGCGGCCCGCTGGGAGCGCGACGATGGATGTAGCCCTTCCTGGTCAAACGGGCGTACCCCATCCAGCCGTCGGTGTGAACGACGGCCCCCGGCTCCACGTTGTCGGTGATAAACGCGGTCAGTGTTTCGCCGGAGGCATCGGGGATGACCCTCATCCGGACCCGTCCCGAGCCTTGGCCGCGCACTTCCACGGCGACTGAGTATTTGCCTTGGCCGCGGTCTGCCTGCCCCCACGCCGCCCGACCTCACGGCCGCCGACCTCGCATTCGTCGACTTCGACCTCGCCGGTCAGCATCTCGCGCCCGGGATTGACCATGGCACGGCGCAGCTTGTGGAGCATCATCCAGGCCGTCTGATACCGGCTCAGCCCCAGTTGCCGTTGCAGCTGCACGGCAGAGATCCCCGGCGTGCCGGTCGTCATCACGTAAGCGGCCCAGAACCACAGATGCAGCGCCGTATGCGTCTTGTGCAGCACCGTGCCGGCCGTCAGCGACACCTGGTAATGGCATCCGGATCACTCCCATAACCTCCGCGTGGCTATCGGCCAAGCACCGCGCCCTTTGCACCGGGGGCACACGAAGCCATCCGGCCAGCGGCACTCGAACAGGTAGCCCAGACATGCCTGTTCATCTCCGAACCGTACCTGGAACTCCAAAATCGTCCGCGGAAAGTCCGGCCTCGACATTCGTCAAATTTACCTGAGTAAAGCGGATACTCACTAGCATCAGAACGTGAAGGACTGGCTGGCGGCCAACCCGCGGGTGACCATGCACTTCACTCCGACCAGCTGTTCCTGGCTGAACACGGTGGAGATCTTCTTCGGGATCATCACCCGCCAAGGTTACGTCCCGTGGAACCTTCAGCTCCGTGAAGGACCTGGAAGAGACCATGGAGCGGTACATCGAGAACTACAACAAGGACGCCAAGCCGTTCACCTGGACAAAATCCGCGGAGTATCTATTGGGCAAAATGAAACGTAAACAAACCATAAACACGGAACACTAGCAGCCTCAGCCAACATAACGACGCCCCCAATTGCATTGTCGTCGCTCTGCGACTGCTGCTGCAAAGTAGTCCGTCCTCTTCGTATCCATCTTGGTGTCGCGGCTGGAGCTAGCGGAACGTGATAGCAGACCCCGTCGTAGCGTTATGACTTATAGAACCGTGTTGAAAGTTCTGTTCACAGCTGGAATCCGTCAGCTTGCACCGGGCATTTTCCGTAGGGTAGCCGAGTCTACCGTTTTCGTACCCCAAGGTTGCCCAAGTTGCTCGAATGCCTCCCCAAGTTGCAAACGCGCCGATGCCGGGAGAATAGTGAATGGCTCCGCCTTGGAATCCCTGATAGCATCCGTCGTCTACAAGGCCACAAATCTCGTTGCTTATTGGGTAGCCGAGTTTGCCGTTTTCGTAGCCTAGATTGCCCCAAGCCGCACGGATTTCCCCCCACGAAGCGTACGCGGGGCTACCGGGGATGTGATGGACGGTGCCGCCCTGGAAAGCTTGATAACAGCCCCCAGCGCTCAGGCCACAAATTTGGTTGCTGGTGGGATAGCCAAGTTTACCGTTTTCATACCCCAACGATCCCCAAGTCGTTCGGATTGCGGCAGCCGTGGCATAAGCGCCTACAACTGGCGAATAGTGAATATCGCCGCCCTGGAAGTTTTGGTAACAACCACTCCTCGATAGGCCACAAATTTCGTTGCTTGTTGGGTAGCCGAGTTTGCCGTTTTCATACCCGAGGCTGCCCCAGGCCTCGCGGATGCCTCCCCAAGTTGCGTATCCTCGGCTGCCGGGGATGTAGTGGACAGTGCCATGTTGAAACGCTTGGTAGCAGCCCCCTCCGCTCAAACCGCATTTTTCGCTGCTTGTCGGGTAGCCGAGTTTCCCGTTTTCGTAGCCGAGGTTGCCCCAGGCAGCCCGGACTGTGCCCATCGTGGCATGGGCGCCGGTTTCCGCTGTGTAGTGGATTGTTCCACCTTGGAATGCTTGGTAGCAGCCAGCGCCAGTAAGGCCGCATGTTTCATCGCTGCTGGGGTAGCCGAGTTTGCCTGTTTCATACCCGAGGGTGCGCCACGTCGCAAAAATCTCCCCAACGGTACCGCGGGCACCAGTGCCCGCGGTGGAGTGGACCGCTCCACCTTGGAATGCCTGGTAGCAGCCGCCTCCGGTGAGGCCGCAGATTTCGCCGCTGGTGGGGTAGCCGAGTTTGCCCCTTTCGTAGCCCAGGCTGCCCCATTTGCTGCGGATTCCTCCCCATGTTGCTTGGGCTCCTGTTGCAGGGGTGTAGTGGATGTCGCCGCCTTGGAACGACTGGTAGCAGCCGCCTCCGGTGAGGCCGCAGATTTCGCCGCTGGTGGGGTAGCCGAGTTTGCCCCTTTCGTAGCCCAGGCTGCCCCATTTGCTGCGGATTCCACCCCATGTGGCCTGGGCTCCTGTCGAAGGGATGTAGTGGATGTCGCCGCCTTGGAACGACTGGTAGCAGCCGCCTCCCGTGAGGCCGCAAAATTCGCCGCTGGTGGGGTAGCCGAGTTTGCCCCTTTCATAGCCCAGGCTGCCCCATTTGCTGCGGATTCCACCCCATGTGGCCTGGGCTCCTGTTGCAGGGCTGAAGTGGATGTCACCGCCTTGGAACGACTGGTAGCAGCCGCCTCCCGTGAGGCCACAGAATTCGACGCTGGTGGGATAGCCGAGTTTTCCGTCGCCACGTCCGTTGGCAGTCCACGCGGCACCAATTGGTCCGTTCATGTCGACTGCATACCCCGACGCGAACAACTTCAGGCTCATGTAGTCGCCATTCCAAACATTGGAATCACCGGCCAGCGGGCCGGTGCTGCTGTATTGCCAGATGCTGTAGTCGCTCCAGCTGGACGGTACGGGGCCTGCATTGTTGGTCGGCGAACTCGGGTAGGCTGCTACCCACAGTGGGTAATCCCCAAATCCTGCAGGGTCGCCAAGACACTGCCTCCACCACGAGGTGTTGGTATAGATTGCGGGCAAGCGACCCGTCATCGACAGCATGGTATAACCGAAGTCACGGACCCAAGACGTCAACTGGGCAGGCGACATTCCATAGCACGTGTTGCCGAAATAGAAGCCGTTGATGGTACGGCCCTCGTAGGGGTTGAACTCAAAGTCCAGCACTGGCGGCAATGTGTATCCATCGGCGGTCCAGCCCCCACCGTTTTGAACGAAGTAGCGTGCTTGATCCGCGCCGGAGGACCAGTTGGGGATGGCGAAGTGGTAGGCCCCTCGGATCATGCCAACGTTCCGTGAGCCTTGGTACTGGGATGCGTAGGTGGGGCTCGTGTAGTAATTACCTTCACTCGCCTTGACGTAGGCGAACCTCGCACCCATGTTCCACTGCTGCTGCCAGTCCACGCTGGGCTGGTGGCTGCTGACATCAAGCCCCTGGACGCCAAATGTCGGCATCCAGGTTCCCTCCGCGGACAGGGCCTCGGTGCTGAGTTTCTTCAGGCTTGCCGACGGGGACGAGGCTGTCACCCGGGCGGACCGCTGTCCCATTTCTGCACCGCCAATGCCCACAGCCTCAGCCATAGCGGCTTTGGCAGCGTCGGATTCCGTGTGCGGTACAGGGGGAGTCACTGTAGTCGGAGCAACGGACGGGTCCGCCGAGGGAGGTGCGGTGGTCGGTGCTATCTTAACGGCGACGGTAGGAGTCACTTCCCGAGCCGGACTGGGCGAAGCTGTGGCACTCGAGTCAGGCGTCGGAGTCGGACCTGAATCAATGGCGACGGCGATGCCTGCCAGCCCTGGGGCCGCCACGAGAGCAGCAGCCAAGACTGCTGTCCCCAGGATTTGCAGGAGGGGACGGTGATGGATTGACTGCTTCCGCTTCATTTTGACTCCGGGGACAGTGAGACGCTGCCGTCGGCGCATCACTAGGGGTTGCAGTTCAGGAGACACTGAACTGGGAATATCGGGACTTAATGCGCTTACCCTAGCACTGCTGTGTCTGCTGCAACCAGAGTTTCCGGTGTGACCGATGTGAATGCTTATACCCGGTGCGAACGCGTTGAGGTGAAGGGCCGCCATATTCGTAGTGGTAGGTGGATGCTCATAAGCTGTGATGCATGAAGGTATTGGTCACCGGCGGCGCCGGCTACATTGGATCGCACACCACGCTTTGTCTCCTCGAAGAAGGACACGACGTCGTGGTGCTCGACAATTTGATGAACTCGAACCCTGAGTCACTGCGGAGAGTGGAGCATCTGACGGGCCGGGCTGTCGACTTCAGGAAATTGGACCTTCTTGATGCTGAGGCGGTCGACAAACTCTTCGCCGAGGGTGGCTTCGAAGCAGTCATCCACTTTGCCGGGTTGAAGGCCGTGGGGGAGTCGGTCGAGAAGCCGCTCTGGTATTACCAGAACAACGTTGTGGGAACGCTGAACCTGCTGCACAGCATGGATGCCCACGGTGTCCATCAGTTAGTGTTTAGCTCCTCGGCCACCGTGTACGGCGCGTCCGAAGAAGTGCCGCTCATCGAAAAAGCGCCCTTGGACGCCACCAACCCCTATGGCCGCACCAAGGAACAGATCGAAGACATCCTTTCTGACTTGGGAGCTGCTGACCCGAGCTGGAGTATCGCTTTGCTCCGTTACTTCAACCCGGTGGGTGCGCATGAATCTGGCTTGATTGGCGAAGATCCCAGTGGCATCCCCAACAACCTGCTGCCGTTCGTTGCACAGGTTGCCGTGGGCCGCAGGGAAAAGGTTCTGGTCTTTGGTAATGACTACCCCACGGCCGATGGTACCGGTGTACGCGACTACATCCACGTCATGGACTTGGCAGCTGGCCACCTGGCCGCACTTGGCTACTTGGCGAACAAAAAGGGCGTATTCCGTTGGAACCTCGGCACCGGCAAGGGGTCGTCCGTCTTGGAAGTGATTGAGGCCTTCGGCGCCGTTGTCGGCCGGCCCATCCCCTATGAGTTTGCAGATCGACGCCCGGGGGACTCGGCGGTCAGCTACGCCGATCCGTCGGCGGCGTTGGCCGATCTGAGCTGGGCTGCTCGCCGAGACCTGCGTCAGATGTGCGAAGACCACTGGCGCTGGCAGAATTCAAACCCAATGGGTTACATCCAGGTCGGTTGAGGCCGGCGCGCTCCGAGACTTGCTACGACGGGCCCGTCCCCAATTGTTATCCACAGCCCGCTCCATATGACTTGGCGGCGTGCTGTACGCTCCCTAGGCTGTACCCAGTTGAACTGCCTCCGCCGGGGGCGGCAGTTGTATTGGGGAACAATATGGACGCCGTGCGAATCGTTGAAGACGAAGTCCGCGAGCTGATCCGCCGTCGGGGTCTTGATCCGTTGCGGCAGGCGGGCGAGGTCCGTCGTCTCGTTGAGGCGGCTGTCAGCGACTACGACGAACGCGCCCTCATGGGGCCGCTCCCTCCGATTGGTCCGCTGGAGGCCGCGCGCAGATTCGTCTTTGACGCGGTGGCCGGGTTCGGTGTCCTTCAGCCGCTGCTGGACGATCCGACCATCGAGGAAGTCTGGATCAACGCGCCCAACGAAATCTACGTCGCCAGGAACGGCGAGTCGGAACTGACCTCCCTTAGCCTCACTGACCAGCAAGTTCGCGATCTCGTGGAACGCATGCTCAAGAGTTCCGGCCGCCGACTGGACATGTCATCGCCCTTTGTGGATGCAGCCCTCCCCGACGGTTCCAGGCTTCACGTGGTCATTCCGGATGTCACCCGCCGTCATTGGGCTGTGAATATCCGCAAGTTCGTGGTGAAGGCCAGCCGCCTTGAACACCTCGTCGAACTGGGCACGCTGACATCGCAGTCCGCACGGTTCCTCGGCGCTGCGGTATCCAGCGGACTGAACATTCTCGTGTCGGGCTCCACTCAGGCGGGCAAGACCACCATGCTCAACTGCCTGGCTGCGAGCATCGGCAGCCGTGAGCGCGTCATTACGGTTGAGGAAATCTTTGAGCTCCAGTTCCCGCTCCGGGATGTGGTGGGCCTCCAGTGCCGGCAGCCCAACCTCGAAGGCGAAGGCGAGATCCCACTGCGCAGGCTTGTCAAGGAAGCCCTCCGGATGCGCCCGGACCGACTGGTCGTGGGCGAAGTACGGGAAGCGGAAAGCCTCGACATGCTGATCGCCCTAAATTCCGGCATGCCGGGGATGTGCACGGTTCACGCAAACTCAGCTCACGACGCCGTCACCAAGATCTGCACGCTTCCGTTGCTCGCTGGCGAAAACATCTCGTCTGCGTTCGTGGTTCCCACCGTAGCGTCCTGCATCGACCTCGTGGTCCACTGCAGCCGGCTCGCCAACGGCCGCCGCCAGGTAACCGAGATCCTTTCCCTTGGCCGCCGGGTGGAAAACGGCATCATTGAGTCCTCCATGGTTTTCGCCATGGAGGATGGCCAGCTGCAGCCGCGGGCCAACTCCATGCCCGCGGCGGAGAAGTTTGCCCGCGCAGGGTACGACGTCGCGGCGCTGCTGGAGCCGCGCTGATGGCGCCGCTCTTAGGGGTGCTTGCGGGCGCCGGGCTCTTCCTGATCTGGTGGTCGTTCTGGGAAAAGCCGGCGGCGCAGAAGCGCCGGCCCAGGACCAGCCGCTTCGAGGACCTGCTGGCCTCTGCCGGAATCGAAAAAGTCACCGGAACCGGCCTCGTCGCGTCATGCCTGGGACTGGGCATATTTGTGGCTCTCATCTTCTTTGTGGTCAGCCGGTCATGGCCGATATCCGTCTGCTTCGGACTGTTCGGCGCCTGGCTGCCCGTCAGCATTGTCCGGTGGCGGGCGAACAGGAGAACCGCCGTCCTACGCCAGCTTTGGCCGGACGTGGTGGACCACCTGCGCTCAGCCATCCGCGCCGGGCTCTCACTGCCGGAGGCCCTGATCCAGCTGGGGGAGAAGGGCCCAGAGGAGCTCCGGCATGTTTTCCGGGACTTCGGAGCTGACTACCGTGCCGGCGGGCAGTTCGATGCATCCCTTAACAAGCTCAAGGACCGGCTGGCGGACCCGGTAGCCGACCGGATTGTCGAGGCACTCAGACTGACCCGTGAAGTGGGAGGTTCGGACTTGGGGAAACTGTTGGGCACGCTCGCGGAATTTCTCCGGGAAAATGCGCGGACCCGCAGCGAGCTCGAGGCCCGGCAGTCCTGGACTGTCAACGCCGCCAGGCTCGCAGTTGCCGCTCCCTGGATCGTTATGCTCCTCCTGGCCGCCAGGCCTGAAGCCGTGAATGCCTACAACACGCCCATGGGCGCCGGCGTCCTCCTCGGCGGGCTCGTTGTGTCGCTGGTCTGCTACTCCATCATGCTCCGCATTGGCGCCCTTCCGCAGGACGAACGGGTGCTGCGATGAACGGGATCTCTGCGGCTGCGATTGCGTGCGGCATCGTCCTCGGGACGGGCCTGTGGCTGCTCTTCGTCCGCTTGCCCTTTATGCGGCCGCTCACATTCGTCGAGCGCATCGAGGCGCAGCTGAAATCGCAAAACCTTGAATCGCGGTTGCTGCGGGCCAGCGGGCAGAACGCCACGCCATTCGGACCGCTGGAACGGATCGTGCGTCCCCTGCTTCACGACGGGCTCGCCGCCCTGGGGAGATTGAACCTCGGGTCAAAGGCGCTGACCCGCAGGCTCGCCCAAGCCGGCATCAACAAATCACCCATAGATTTCCGGGCCGAGCAGCTCCTTTGGGCCGCCGCGGGATTCGCCGCCGCACTGGCCGCGGTGGTGCTGGGCGCGGTAGCCGGCCGGTTCAGTCCCTTCCTCGCGGTTGTGGCCGTCCTCGGAAGCGCGCTCGGCGGGTTTCTGTTCCGTGACTTCTGGTTGGGTGTACAGATAACTAGGCGGGAATCCCGGATGATGGCGGAATTCCCCAGCCTTGCCGAGCTGATGGCACTGGCTGTCGGTGCCGGTGAAAGTGCCACCGGTGCACTGGACCGGGTCTGTCGCAGTGCCAGTGGGGAACTCGCCAAGGAGTTTTCCAAGATTCTTGCCGAGACCAGGGCAGGGAAACCGCTGGTGGAAGCGCTGCAGGAATTCTCCGCCAGGACAGACCTTGGCCCGCTGGTCAGGTTCGTTGACGGCATCATCGTCGCGGTCGAGCGGGGCACGCCCTTGGCAGATGTGCTGAGGGCTCAGGCCCAGGACGTCCGGGACACGGCAAAACGGGACCTCATGGAATCGGCCGGCAAGAAAGAAATCGCCATGATGGTTCCTTTGGTCTTTGGTGTCCTCCCCCTGACAGTGGTGTTCGCGGTGTTCCCCGGCATCGCGGCCATCAGCCTCGGACTGTAGCCATGACCATGTCCACAGCTCTCATATCCCTTAACGACCACGTCACTTACGCCGCTTCACTTCAACAACGATTGGGACCGAAATGAAAAACATGGGAATCTCGAGCAGCGTCTGGCTCCTTGCGTTGCTGGCCGGCCTGTGGTCATGGGCGAGTAGTACCAAGTCGGATCGGAGTTACGCCCGGAAGGGCTCCGACGCGTCTGTCCAGGACCACCCGGAGCGTGGCGACGTGCCGGGTTGGGTAATGATCACCCTGATGTCCGCAGTCCTGGTGGCGGCGTTGCTGGCCCTCGCTGGCCCGGCCCTCGAAACGATGTTCAACCAGGCCATGGACAAGGTCGGAAAGTAAGACATGCAGGGCGCCAGCCAGTGCACGTCCAGCCGGGAACCGCGCCGGTCCCGGATCGGCGCTGAGCTGGGCTGTCGCCGCGATGAACGTGGCTCCGCCGTGGTGGACTTCGTCATGGTGGGCGGCCTGCTCACCATGTTCTTCCTGGCGATCATCCAGCTGACCCTTGTTCTGCACGTCCGGAACACCCTGATCGACGCTGCCGCCTCCGGGGCGCGCTATGGAACGCTCGCGGACCGGGGAGCGTCAGATGCCGAAGAACGAGCGGCAATGCTGATTGGAACCACGCTGAACGCTGACTTCGCACAGGACATCAGTACTACCGAAGCGACGTTCCAGGGCCTGCGGACCTTGGAAGTGACCATCAAGGCTCCCATGCCCGTCATCGGGCTCATCGGCCCACGGGACGTCTTAGAGGTGAAGGGCCATGCGGCAATCCAGCCGTAACACCTTCCGGACCCGCCTCGACATCAGCGTCCGCCTCAAGAACAGGTTCAGCGAGGCGCTCTGCAACGAGCGCAGGGAAGAGGGGAGTGCGGTGGTCGAATTCACCTTCCTCGCGCTGCTCCTGATGGTCCCGTTGGTCTACTTCATCATCACCGTGGGCCAGATCCAGGGTGGGTCCTTTGCCGTGGTCGGCGCCGCTGACCAGGCTGCGAAGGTGTTCGTGGCCCAGCCGGATGCAGGGTCTGCCCAGGCCGCCGCCGAGCAGGCAGCTCTCATCGCCCTCGCGGACTTCGGCCACGATGCCGGGCAGGCACGTGTCTCCACCCGCTGCGACCCTGCCGACTGCCACGCCGCGGGCACGGCCGTCACCGTCACCGTCAACCTCACAGTTCCGCTGCCCTTCGTGCCGTTCAACGACGATTTCAGGCTCCAGGCCAGCGAAGTTGAAGCCTCCTCCACTCAACTCGTGGGCAGGTTCCGGTGACCCCAAAAACCAGGCCCAAGGAACCGGACGAGGACGGCCAGATGATCGTCATGATTATCGGCTACGTCCTGCTGGCCACGCTGGTGGTCACAGTGGTCATCGGCATTTCCAGCGTCTATCTCGAACACAAGCGGCTGTTGTCACTGGCCGACGGCGCCTCGCTGGCGGCCGCCGACAGCTACACCTTGGGCGAAGTCGGGGGAGAGGGCGGGAGCCCCTCAGCCGTCTTGGGTTCTGGACGCGTCCGCACTGTCGCGGCCGACTTCATCGCCCGGAGCCCGTCCTCGGACCGGTTCGACGGGTTAGCCGTTTCAGCGGCGACCGGCAGCCCTGACGGGTCCACCGCCGTCGTGGTTCTCTCAGCGGTTGTCCACCCGCCGATGGTGAACTTCCTGGTGCCTGATGGCATCAGAATCGAAGCTGCCTCCACGGCCCGTTCCCGGCTCACGCGCTAACAGGATGCGTAGAAGTCAGGAGAAGTCAGGCACTCCGGCCGGATAGCGTAGGCTTAAACAACCATGGCCAATATTGATTTTTCCGCAGAAATCCGCGCTCTTCGCGCCACCTACACCTCCATCGAGCGAGTCAGTGATGTTGAGGCTCTGAAGGAAGACATCGCCGAACTGAGCGAACGCGCCGGCGAGCCGGACCTGTGGGATGACCCCGCCGCGGCGCAGAAGATCACCTCACGCCTATCGCACCGCCAGTCCGAGCTGGAGCGGCTGAACAGGCTGGTGTCGCGGATCGATGACCTCGAAGTGCTGGTTGAGCTCGGCCAGGACGAGGACGACGCCGACTCCATGGGCGAAGCGGCCGCCGAACTCGAGTCGATCCGGAAATCGCTGAAAGACCTCGAAGTAGTGACCCTTCTTTCTGGGGAATACGACGAACGTGAAGCCGTGGTTTCCATCAGGGCAGGGGCGGGCGGCGTTGACGCGGCAGACTTCGCCGAAATGCTGATGCGTATGTACCTGCGCTGGGCCGAACGCCACGGGTACCCCACCACCGTGATGGATACCTCTTACGCCGAAGAGGCGGGGCTGAAGTCCGCAACCTTTGAAGTCAAAGCACCGTATGCCTTCGGTACGTTGAGCGTTGAAGCCGGAACGCACCGACTGGTAAGAATCAGCCCGTTCGACAACCAGGGCCGCCGCCAGACATCCTTCGCCGCCGTCGAGGTCATACCGCTCATCGAATCCACGGACTCCATCGACATCCCGGACAACGAGATCCGGGTGGACGTGTTCAGATCCTCAGGCCCGGGCGGGCAGTCCGTTAACACCACGGACTCCGCCGTCCGCCTCACCCACATCCCTACCGGCACCGTGGTGTCCATGCAGAACGAAAAGTCGCAGCTCCAGAACCGGGCGGCAGCCATGCGCGTCCTGCAGTCCCGCCTGCTGCTCCTGAAGAAGGAGCAGGAAGACGCTGAAAAGAAGGCGTTCGCCGGCGATGTCAAGGCGTCCTGGGGAGATCAGATGCGCTCCTACGTCCTGAACCCTTACCAGATGGTCAAGGACCTCCGCACCGAACACGAGGTGGGCAACACGTCCGCAGTGTTCGACGGCGAAATTGACGACTTCATCGACGCCGGGATCCGCTGGCGCACTGACAACCGCAACGCCGAGAAGTCGTAGCCGCTGTGCCTACCCGGTAGGCCCTATCCCGCGACACACCCCCGAAGCCCCCGAAATCCGGCCAAAAGGCTGCGTATAGTCGAGGAGCCGGGGCTCTACTTCCCCCAAACGAATGCCCGCGCGCCGGCTGCAGATCTGGGCTGTATCAGCCGTGCCCTGCAGGGTACTTAGGGCCATGATCCGATTCGAAAATGTCACCAAGGTCTACGACCAGTCGGCCCGGCCTGCGCTGGACAATGTCAGCCTTGAGATTGACCGTGGTGAATTTGCCTTCCTCGTCGGTGCTTCCGGCTCCGGCAAGTCCACGTTCCTGCGGCTGGTGCTGAAGGAAGACCGGGCCTCCTCAGGCGCGGTGTACGTGGCCGGGCAGAACGTCGCCAAGATCTCCAGCTGGCGCGTGCCCAGGCTCCGCCGCGGCATCGGTGTGGTCTTCCAGGACTTCCGGCTCCTTCCGCAGAAGAGCGTGTTCGCCAACGTTGCGTTCGCGATGCAGGTCATCGGGAAGAGCCGCAGCGTCATCCGCGACACCGTTCCTGAAGTCCTCAAGACCGTGGGCCTGGAAGGCAAGGAGAACCGCCTTCCCCATGAGCTTTCCGGCGGCGAGCAGCAGCGTGTGGCCATTGCCCGCGCGGTAGTCAACCGCCCCGGCATCCTCCTCGCCGACGAACCCACCGGCAACCTGGACCCCACCACCTCCATGGGCATCATGGGCGTGCTGGACAAGATCAACCAGAACGGCACCACCGTGGTCATGGCCACGCACGACGACGACATCGTCAACGAGATGCGCAAGCGTGTGGTGGAGCTTAAGAACGGCATCGTGATCCGCGACGAGGCCAAGGCGTTGTATACCTCGATGATCCCCGTGGTGGGCCAGTCCCGCCGGCTCAAGGACGCCAGCGGCCGGGACGAAACCGTGCCGCAAGCATCCGGGGAGCGCAATCCCGGCGCAGGGGAGGAACAGCGATGAGGCTCGCCTTTGTCCTCGGTGAAATCGGCAGCGGACTGCGCCGCAACGTCTCCATGGTGGTCTCGGTCATCCTGGTCACCTTTGTCTCACTGACATTCGTGGGTGCCGCAGGCATGCTGCAGCTCCAGATCAACCAGATGAAGGGCTACTGGTACGACAAAGTCCAGGTTGCCATCTTCCTCTGCAGTGACGGTTCGACGGCGGCCGGTTGCGCCACAGGGCCGGTCACCCCGGAGCAGCAGGACAACCTGCTGACCCTGCTGGAATCACCGGCCGTGGTCCAGTACGTCAACGATTTCCAGTTCGAGTCCAAGGAAGAGGCCTACAAGCACTTCAAGGACCAGTTCTCCAATTCTCCGATCGTCGACTCCGTCACGCCGGACCAGCTGCCTTCGTCCTTCCGGATCAACATGAAGGATCCGGAAAAATACCAGATCATCAGCGAGACGTTCTCCTCACAGCCCGGCGTCGAAACGGTCATCGACCAGCGCCAGCTGCTGGAGCGGCTCTTCTCCGCCATGAACGCAGCCTCGCTCGTGGCCGTCAGCATCGCCGGCGTGATGATTGTCTGCGCCATCCTCCTGATCGCCACCACTATCCGGCTCTCGGCCTTCAGCCGCCGCCGCGAGACCGGGATCATGCGCCTGGTGGGCGCTTCCAAGGTGGTCATCCAGCTGCCGTTCATCCTTGAAGGCGTGATCGCGGCGGTGATCGGCGCCGCCCTGGCCTCGGGCACGCTGTGGGCAGTGTCGCACTTCTTCCTGGGCGAATTCCTCTCCAAGCAGTATCCGGACACGGCGTTTATCTCGCCGGGGCAGACGCTTATTCTTGCGCCTGCCTTGCTGATCCTTGGCGGATCCTTGGCAGGAATTTCGTCTCTCTTGACCTTACGCAGATATTTGAAGGTCTAGGCTGTGCAAACCGAACAAGGAATCCTGATGAACGAATTGCACCGAACTGCGCCCCGGCGCCGGGCCGAACGCCGACGACCTCTAGGCCGCCGCGCCGGCCTGATCAGCGGCGTCCTGGCACTGCTCCTCGCCGCCAGCATGGGTGCGTCAGCCCCCATGGCGCACGCCGATGAGCTCGACGACAAGAAGGCAGCCCTTGAGGCTGAGGCCGCCCGGGTCCAGCAGTCGCTTGAATTCGTGGACTCGCGCATCGCGAAGGCCGCCGGCGACCTGGTGATCTACCAGGGCCAGCTTCCCGGCGCCCAGCAGGCACTCCTTGAGGCACAGGGGCGCGTGGCCAGTGCGGTTAAGGAAGTTGAAGCGCTGACGGCGAGGGTTGATCTTGCGCAGCAGAATAAAGCCAAAATTACCCAGCAACTTGAGGCTGACAAGCAGAAGATCGCGGACACCAAGAAGCTGATCGGCCAGATCGCCACCCAGGCTTACAAGTCCGGCGGCGTCCCGTCGAACCTGACCCTGTTCTTCGGGCCAAATAACGGCGGCAGCCTGACCGACACCATGGACCTCGCGGACCAGGCCATGCGCAGCCAGAACGCGGCTATGGACAAGCTGTCCCAGCAAAGCGCCACCAATGTGAACTCGCAGGCCCGGCTTGAAGCTGTTGAGGCGGAGATCAGGGACCTTAAGGCCAAGGCAGACGCCGCTTTGGAGCGTGAGAAGGCTGCCCGTGACGAGGCGGCTGCGAAGAAGGCCCAGGTTGACCAGCTGATCGCCGACACCATCCGCCTTGACGCTGAACTCCAGGCAGCGAAACCAGGCATCCAGAGCCAGATGGCCGCTGTTGCAGCAAGCCAGAACGCAATAGCCAACGAAATCGCCGAACGTGACCGGAGGCTCCGCGAGCAGTGGGAAGCAGAGCAGCGCCGGCTCGCGGAGGCAGCCGCTGCCGCCGCCCGTGCACAGGGCCAGGCCGTCCAGCCGTACGCTCCGGTGACGGGATCGCCGTCGGCCTTTGGCCTGCGGCACCCCTTCTCCGGTGACGTGATAATCACGTCAGGCTTCGGCTGGCGTGCCACGCCGCCGGGAAGCATCGACTTCTATGGCACCGGCGGGTACCTCCACACCGGCATCGACTTCGGCGCAGCCTGCGGCACCCCGGTCTACGCTGCGGCAGCCGGCGAGGTGTTCTCCTCAGGTTGGAGTTCCGCCGACGGCGGCGGCTGGCGGGTGAAGCTCTCCCACGGCGTGGTGCAGGGCAACTCCCTGACCACCATCGTCTACCACAACAGCAGCGTCGTCGTCTCGAACGGCCAGCAGGTTTCCGCCGGTCAGCTCATCGCGTACTCGGGCAACACCGGTAACTCGACGGGGTGCCACGCACACTTTGAAACCTGGCTCAACGGGGCTGCCGTGGACCCGATGATGCTGCTGTAACGCCGGTCCGCGCCTGCCGTAGACTGGTATGAATCCGCGCCGGACCGGCCGGAGCCAGCCAGGATCCAAGAACTAGGAGTTCCACCGTGCCCAAAGAAAGTGGCCGTAAAGTTGTGGCCACCAACCGCAAGGCCCGGCATGACTACCATGTGCTGGACACTTATGAGGCCGGCATTGCCCTGATGGGGACCGAAGTCAAGTCGCTGCGCGAAGGACACGCGTCCATGGTGGACGGTTTTTGCACGTTCTACAACGACGAGTTGTGGATGGAGGGCATCCACATCCCGGAGTACAACCAGGGGAGCTGGACCAACCACTCCGCACGCCGCCGTCGGAAGCTGTTGCTGCACCGTGAGGAGCTCAACAAGATCTCCGTGAAGATCCGGGAGTCCGGCTTCACCGTGGTTCCGCTGCAGCTGTACTTCCTCGATGGCCGGGCCAAGGTGGAAATCGCGATCGCCCGCGGTAAGCGGGAGTACGACAAGCGCCAGACCCTGCGTGAGCAGCAGGACAACCGCGAAGCCCTTCGCGAGGTCCGGGAACGCAACCGCCGGTAGGAATGATTTCCGCCGGGCATGCGTTATGCTAGATAGTCCGGCAGGGATTTGTGCCTGCACAGCCTGGCCGGTTTGATAACAAAATACGGGGATGATCGGTTTCGACGATGTTAGTCGCGACAGGTGAAGCGGGCCGAGGATGCAGAATTATCTCGTAAACGCTGTCTGCAAACCAATAAGTGCCAAATCAAACCGCACTGACTTCGCTCTCGCTGCCTAAGCAGTAAGACAGTCCGTCAGCCCGAGGTTGCTATTGCCCCGGATCCTGGCGTCATTTAGATAGCCACTGCTGCTTGCCTCCGTCATCGGGGCAAACGGGACTCTTAGATGACTGGGCCCGGATCAGCCACCTGTTTGCAGGAGGGCTGGGGCCGAGAAAATCCGACGCAAACTGCGCCCGGAGAAGCCCTGTTAACACAACATCGGACGGGGGTTCAATTCCCCCCATCTCCACATTTTGAATGTCGCAAGACATTGCCAGAAGACCCGGACCCCGCGTCCGGGTCTTCTGGCATTTAAGCGTTTGCCGCCCTGTTCACCCACGGCGTAGCCGTTCCGGGACTACGGGGCGCCACCGCGTGGTTGTCGCCAATAAGCTTCGGCGCAGCATAAGGTCTGGAAGCCGGAGGCAGCAACGCCAGCCAGGAGGTGCGCCATGGACCCGGCGCGGGAACCCAACTCAGCAGCGGCCGACGACGGTCCGCTGGACTCGTATTCGGAGACCGTCATGCGCGTGGCTGAGACAGTCACCCCGCATGTTGCGGCCATTGAAATGACCGGCAACCGACGCAACGGCCGTTTCCGTATGGGCGCCGGCTCGGCGGTGCTCTTCACGGAAGACGGCTACCTCCTCACCAATTCACACGTGGTGGCCGGGACGCAGCAAGGCCACGCGTCCTTTGCGGACGGCAGCCGGACCGATCTTGAACTGGTGGGGGCGGACCCCTTGTCCGACCTCGCGGTGGTCCACGGCAGGGCACCGAAAGTGGCCCCGGCGCAGTTCGGCGATGCCGAGACGCTCCGGGTGGGCCAGTTGGTCATCGCGGTGGGAAACCCGCTGGGCCTGGCCGGATCAGTCACGGCGGGTGTAGTCAGCGGCCTGGGCCGCGCCATTCCGGTGTGGTCCAGCGGCAACCGGCGCGTGATCGAGGACGTCATCCAGACCGACGCGGCACTCAATGCAGGCAGTTCCGGCGGAGCCCTGGCCGATACCCACGGCCGCATCGTGGGAATCAACACCGCAGTGGCTGGCGCCGGGCTGGGCCTGGCCGTGCCCATCAACACCACCACGCGGCGCATCATCTCGGCGCTGCTGAAGGACGGCCGTGTCAGGCGGGCTTATCTCGGGGTTGTCAGCACACCCTTCCGGCTCAATGCCAGCGCGGTGATCAGGACGGGACAACGGGACGGGCTGCGCGTGGTGGAGGTCCTGGCTGGCTCGCCTGCAGATCGTGGGGGCCTGCGGGCAGGTGACGTCATCCTGACAGCCGGAAGCCGCCCCGTCAGCAACGCCGAGAGCCTGCAGAAGCTGCTGTTCGCCGATGCGATCGGCCGGCCGCTGCCTATTCGAGTGCTGAGGGACGGTCAGGAAGTGGACATTGTGGCAGTGCCCGAAGAGATGGCCGGGAACGGGTAAACCGCTACCGGCGCTTCTTCAGGTGCGCTACCGGGTCCTGCGGGCCTTCAATCGGGCTCTTGGCCTTCTTCTCCGCGCGTTTTTCCTTGATGGTTTTGACCGGCTTCTTGTGCAGCTGCTGGTGTGGTGACTTGTCCGGCATGGCGTGCTCCTTACAACAGGGGGACGGGCTGCGTCCCACTTCGTAAAATACGCCTGTTCAGCCCCGAATGAAATGCCCCGATTCAGTCCGGAACTGCAACGTCCGCGATTCCCACAAAACGGGTCCCGACGCCGTCGAACTCGCTCCTGATGAGGCCCGGCCGCAGCGGCGGCACCTCATCCGGGGCATGGTGCTCGCACACCACATACGTGAATTCCGGCCACCATTTTTTGGGCCGCGCCGCTTCCTCGTAGCCGCAGACGGCGCATTCCAGGTGCACCCAGACAGGACGCTTGCCGGTCCGGTTGGCCCGCGACTGGATCAGCCAAGCCGGCGGGTTGTCGAGGATTTCGCCCAGCTCCGCCTCGGTCAGTCGTTTTGGGATGCCATGGCGCTGGGCCATTTCCATCGGTACATCAAGGGCAATTGCCGCGTCGCGTCTGCTAATCATCAGAGTCAACGATACGGGACCGGGCCAAACCCGAAAGAGTCTCCTACGACGCCAGGGCGATGCCCGCAGCCGCAGCGGCAAATCCGGCGGCCAGGTTGGCGCCGATGTTCAGGGATGCCACCGCGAACCGCGACTCGCTCAGGAGCCGCACGGTGGCGGTGGTCCACGAACTGAACGTGGTGAGCCCGCCTGCCAGGCCTGTGGCGACGGCGGTCTGCCACTCGGGTGCGAGTCCGAGCCGTCCGGTGATGCCTATGGACAGCCCCATAATCAGGCACCCGGCCACGTTGACAGTGAGCGTGGCCCACGGCCAGTGCCGCGGCGTACCACTGGGCCCGACGGCGGCACGGAGCCCCTCGCGGTGGGCGAACCAGCTGTCGACGGCGAAGCGCAGCAGGGCGCCCGCCATGCCGAACACTCCCACCAGGACCGCGCCCATCACGGCGCTGTCCCCGCCCGGTCACCCTGCAGCCGGTCGGCGAGCAGCCGCCCGGCCCGCCAGCCACCGGCCGCGGCGCCCAGGCCCAGCAGCAGGGACAGCCCCAGGTACGCAATCCACACGGAATGTTCGCCGCCCCTGGCCAGCTGGTCAATCGAGAAAACCACCGCAGAGAACGTGGTGAATGAGCCCAGGAGTCCTGGCCCGAGGCCGGCGCGTAGCCAGAATGCAGTCTGCGGCCGGGACATCCAGACTGTGGTTAGGCTGGCCAGCACAAAACTTCCGGTGACGTTGATGGCCAGGGTGGTCCACGGCATTGCCCCAGCGGTTTCTGGAAAGGCGAGACCCAGGCCGTACCGGAGTTCCGTTCCGGCCAGGCCGCCCACCGCCACGGCCAGCCAGGCCCGCCAGTGCGGCACGCGGGCGTTCGTCATTCAGCTGTCGCTGAGCGTGCAGCCCGCGTGGGGGTGGTCGCTGTGGACCCAGAGTGCAGCGGTGACTTCATCCGCGAGATCGAAGTCCTGCTTCCGGCCGGCATTGCTGATCCGCACCACCAGCGCGCCGCCGAACGGTTTGCGGCCTACAACCTCCACCTCGGCGTCGAGAGCGATTTCCTCGGCGGAAAGATACCGCAGCAAATCAGGGTTCTCGTCGCTGATGCGGGTGATCCGGCCGGTGTGGCCGGGATCGAGTTGGCCGAGCAGGTGGGCCTCGGGCAGCAGCACCGTGCCGTCCGCGGCGGGGATCGGGTCACCGTGCGGGTCACGTTGCGGGTTGCCGAGTTTTGCCGCCATGCGCTCAATAAACGTGTCCGACACTGCGTGCTCCAGCAGTTCGGCTTCGTCGTGGACTTCGTCCCAGCGGTAACCGAGCTCATGCACGAGGTAGGTCTCAATGAGCCGGTGCCGGCGCACCATGGACAACGCCAGCCGGACCCCGGAGTCCGTGAGGGTGATGGCGCTGTACGGCTTGTGGTCCACCAGGCCCTGGTCCTTGAGCTTGCGGACCATCTCCGAGACCGATGAGTTTGCCACCCCCAGGCGTTGCGCGAGCTGCGAGGACGTAATGGGTTTGTCCTGCCACTCCGTGAAGCCGTAGATGACCTTGACGTAGTCCTCGATCGAGGAGGAGGGCGCGCTGGTCTTCACGCCTCCAAGCCTACCCGGTGGTCCGCGCCCCTCACGCCCTCGTGGCCCGCCACGTCAGCGTCAGGTACGGCAGGCTGATGTCCTCTTCCACGGCGTGCCCCAAGTGCTCGTGCAGATACCAGTCCAGGTTGGCCAGGACCTTGCTTCGGGTGGCTTCGCCGGCGCGCAGGTAGTAGCTGCGGGACTTTGTCAGTTCCAAGATGTCTTCCGTACTGAGGCTGTCCTCCCACCGCGTCACATGGCTCTCGAGGCCTTCAAACTCCGGCCCGACCACCGGGCGGAACCCGGGCTTGTAGACGTCGCCCGCGTGCATGATTCGGGACAGCCGGTGGACCCACGGAACAGACGTGTCCAGCTGGTTCCAGATCAGCCCCAGCGTTCCGCCGGGCCGCAGGATCCGCGCCAGTTCGGTGCTCGCGGGTATTGGATCGCACCAGTGCCAGGCCTGC
This sequence comes from Pseudarthrobacter sp. KH_020_B, assembly GCF_057840185.1. Classification (NCBI taxonomy): domain Bacteria; kingdom Bacillati; phylum Actinomycetota; class Actinomycetes; order Micrococcales; family Micrococcaceae; genus Pseudarthrobacter; species Pseudarthrobacter sp. KH_020_B. Next base: position 3,088,955 of record NZ_CM174506.1, on the reverse strand, counting down.
GCAACGCTCACGACGTCGAACGAGGAGTCGGCCAGCCCTGTCGCCTCCGCGGTGCCCTGTGTCGCGTCCACCGCCGGGTAGTGGGCCCGCAGCTGTTCAAGCATGTCCGGCGACGGGTCCACGGCGGAAACCGCCAGGCCGCGTTCAAGCAGCAGGGCGGTGAACTTGCCGGTCCCGGCGCCCACGTCCGCCGCGTCCCTGGCTCCGGCAGGGATCAGCCAGTCCGCTGATTCGGCAGGGTAGCCAGGGCGTACACGCTGGTAATGTTCGCCGCCGTCCTGGAAACTCTGTCCGAGTTCCAGGCGGCGTCCGTGCTCAAGCCTGGGGCCACCCCGTGCCACGTGCGGCCTCCTTCAACTGTGCCCATCGGTATCCTTCGAATTTACCGCATGGGCCGCAGCCGCCTCGTCAGACTTCAGGTCCGGTCAGGAATCAGGGCAGCCGCCTGGTCAGGAATCAGAGAAGGAAAGCGTCAGTCAGTCGTCAAGGCACGGAGCCGCGCCGGCAGTGCCCGGGGTGTTGGGCGCCCAGTGCGGGTAGGTGCGCGTGTCGTTGGCCGGAACCCAGCGGCCCGCGTCCACCACGTAGTCCCAGCCCAGTCCGGTCTGGCGGAGTTGCTCCAGGCCAGCAAGGAGCCGCTGAACATCCTCCAACCGGGAACCCACGCCGAAACTGGCCCGCAGCGAACCGGAAGGAAGGCCGAGGCGCTTGAGGAGCGGGTGCGCGCAGAAGCGGCCGTCCCGGAGGCCAACGCCGTGCTCAGCGGATAGGTAGGCGGCCACGAGGCCGGCGTCGTATCCGGCCACGGAGAAGTTGACCACGCCGATGGTGCCGGTTTCAGCGTCCGTGTCCGAGAAGATCTGGTGCACGGTGACGCCGTCGATTTTCCCGAGCCCGTCCACCAGGAATGCCCTGATGGCCGCTTCGTGGGCGTGCCAGCGGTCCTGGTCCAGGGACGCGATCACCTGGGTGGCGCGCGCCAGGGTGGCCGCGCCCAGGACGTTGGGGGAGCCGCCCTCGTGCCGGGCCGGACCGGTGGCCCAGCTGACGCCGTCGAGCCTTGCCTCGCGGACGGCGCCGCCGCCGGCCAGGTGCGGCGTGCCGGCGTCGAGCCAGTCTGTGCGGCCCACCAGGACCCCGGAGCCGAACGGCGCGTAGAGCTTGTGGCCGGAGAAGGCGAGGTAGTCGACGTCGTCGGTGCTGATATTGATGCGCCGGTGCGGCGCGAGCTGCGCGGCGTCCACCACGATCCGCGCGCCGTACTCATGGGCCAGTCCGGCCAGGGCCTTGACCGGGAGGATTTCGCCGGTGACGTTGGAGGCTCCTGTGACTGCGAGGAGGCTGACGTTGCCCTGCTCAAGTTCGGCGCGGAGGACCTCGATGGTCCCCGCGATGGTGTCCGCGGCGACGACGCTGCGGTGCGGGACGCCCTGCCACGGCAGGAGGTTGGCGTGGTGCTCGATGTCCAGGTACAGGACATCGCCATTCGGGCGCCCGTCCGTGGCCGGCAGGCAACCCGCCAGCAGGTTCAGCGAATCGGTGGTGTTCCGGGTGAAGATGACGGAGTCGTCCGGGCGCCCGCCCACAAAGTCGCGGACGACGTTCCGGGCGTTCTCGTACACCGAGGTGCTGATCTGCGACGCGTAGCCGGCGCCGCGGTGGACGCTGGCGTAGAACGGCAGGATCTCGTTGAGGTAGGCGGACACCACGGAGAGGGCGGGGGCGGAAGCGCCATAGTCCAGGTTTGCGTACCGGACATGGCCGCCCTGGATCAGCGGGGCCTGGATTTCCGCGCCGGTGACGGCGGAAAGGGGGCGCCCGGCGATGGCGGCGGCATCGTTGAACAGCGCAGCGGCGTTGGCGGGGGCGTCGTTGTTGGGAGAAACGCTGGCGGGGGAGACGGTGGCAGTTGTCACGGAGACCTCACTCTAAAAGGACTCCCGGTACGGGGAATCCGCGCTTGCCGCGTCCATTCCGGACCGGCCTGGTCGTCACCCGGGGCACCCCACCGCGAATGGAGGGTTGCCGGCCAGCAAACCGGGGTTTAGCGCTGGCACTCGTGACCTGTTAAGAGCGTAGAACATCTGGCCCTGCAGAAAAGAAGCCCGGCCCAATGTTAAGGACTTTGTTACGCGCGTTTGAGGAACGGCGTATTTGTCGAAGATACGACGGCGGACGCCCCCTTTGAGGAGGCGTCCGCCGTCGATAATTCGCAAAAAGTGCCTAGAGGAGATCGTCCAGGTCCGGGTTCAGCCGCTTGAGCACCTCTGAGTGCAGGATGGAGTTTGTGGCCAGGGCGTTGCCGCCGAACGGCCCGTCCTGCCCCTCCAAAGATGTGAAGCGGCCGCCGGCTTCCACCACGATGGGCACCAGGGCAGCCATGTCGTAGAGGTTCAGTTCGGGCTCGCAGGCGATGTCCACGGAGCCTTCGGCCACCATGCAGTAGGACCAGAAGTCACCGTAGGCGCGCGTGCGCCACACGTCCTCGGTCAGGCCCAGGAACTCATCCAGGTTGCCGCGTTCCTTCCAGCCGCCCAGGCTGGAATAGGACAGGGAGGCATCCGAAAGTTTGGAGACGTCCGAGACGCGGAGCCGTGTTGCGGCGGCGAGGGACTTGCCCATGTACGCGCCGGAACCTTTGGCGGCCCACCAGCGTTTGCCCAGTGCGGGCGCGCTGACCACTCCCACCACGGGTTCGCCTTCGTCCACGAGGGCGATCAGGGTGGCCCAGACCGGGACGCCGCGGACAAAGTTTTTGGTGCCGTCGATGGGATCAATGATCCAGCGGCGGGAACCGTGGCCGGAGCTGCCGAATTCCTCACCCAGCACGGCGTCGCGGGGACGTGAGCGGGAGAGCTGGCCGCGGATGGCTTCCTCCGCGGCCTTGTCCGCGTCCGTGACCGGCGTCAGGTCCGGCTTGGTCTCGATGTGGAGGTCCAGGGCCTTGAAGCGGCTCATGGTCTGGTCGTCCACGGAATCGGCCAGCACATGGGCGAGGCGCAGGTCATCGTTGTAGCTCGAAGCGGGTTGGATCATGGTTCCAAACTACCGCCTCGGGGCGGCGGGGTTGGGGACGTCGGCGTTCCGCCGCTAGCCTATGCTGCCCAGTTCCTTGGTTTCCTGGCCAACCAAGCGGGGATCAGAGCCCAGCAGCCGCCGCAGCGACGCGAGCCGGGCCGGGCCGGTGGGGCCCGCTTGACCAGAAGTCACCCAGGCGTCCACTCCGCAGTTGACGGCCGCGGTGTTGTGCTTGCAGCCACGCTCGCAGGCATCCGTGCCCGGCTCCAGGTCCGGGAAGGATCGCAGGATCCGGTCCGGGTCCACATGGGCCAGGCCGAACGAGCGGATGCCAGGGGTGTCGATGATCCAGCTTCCGGCGGGGGCTCCGGTCAGCTTCAGGGCAAGGGCCGACGACGACGTGTGGCGGCCGCGGCCGGTCACCGCGTTCACGCCACCGGTGGCCCGTTCGGCCCCGGTGAGCGCATTGACCATGGTGGACTTGCCCACGCCGGAATGCCCCAGCATCACCGAGACTTTGCCCTCGAGGTAGGCGCGGAGCTGCGAAACTGCGTCACTGTCCAGGCGGGCCGAGAGGCCGTCGTCGGAGCGGGCATCGATACCGGAGGCCTCTGAGTCCGAGGTGCGGCTGATGATCACCGGGAAGTCGAGGTGCTCGTAGTTGGACAACAGTTCCGCGGGATCCTTGACATCGGCCTTGGTGACAAGCAGCAGCGGCTCGATGCCGGCGTCGTAGGCGGCCACCAAGGCACGGTCGATGAAGCCGGTGCGCGGCTCAGGGTTTGCGGCGGCCACCACCACCACCAGCTGATCGGCGTTGGCCACCACCGCACGCTCGATCGGATCAGTGTCGTCGGCGCTGCGGCGCAGCAGGGTCCGGCGGTCCTGGATCCGGACCAGGCGGGCCAGGGTGTCGGGCTCTCCGGAGACATCTCCAACGAGGGAGACGAAGTCGCCGGCCACCACGGGGGAGCGGCGGAGTTCGCGGGCCCTGGCCGCGATGATGATCCGCTCGTCGCCGGAGTCTTCGCCGACGACGGCGGTGTACCGGCCGCGGTCAACGGTGATGATGCGGCCCGTGACGGCGTCGTCGTGGCTGGGGCGGTCCTTCGTGCGCGGCCGGGAGCCCTTTTTGCTGGGCCGGATCCGGACATCGGACTCGTCCCAGGAATCAGTGCTGCGTGCCACCAGTGGGACCTTCCGTGGCGTCGTCTGCAGCCGCGCCCTGGGCGAGCATGTTGGCCCACATCTGCGGGAATTCCGGCATGGTCTTGGCCGTGGTGGCGATGTCCTGGACCTCGATACCCGGAACCGCGAGGCCGAGGATGGCGCCGGCGGTGGCCATCCGGTGGTCGGCGTAGCTGTACACGACGCCGGCGTGCAGCTTCGCCGGCCGGATCACCAGGCCGTCGCTGGTTTCCTCCGCGTCGCCGCCGAGCCGGTTGATTTCGGTGACCAGCGCGGCCAGCCGGTCAGTCTCATGGCCGCGCAGGTGCGCGATGCCGGTCAGCCGTGAAGGTCCGCTGGCAAGGGCACAAAGGGCCGCCACAGTGGGGGCCAGTTCGCTGGTTTCGTCAAAATCCGCGCCCTTGATTTCGGGGCCGCCGGTGACGGTCAGGACGCCCTTAGCCAGGCTGACGTCCGCGCCCATGTCCGCCAGGATGCTGCGCCAAAGGTCTCCCACCTGCGTGGTGCCAGTGGGCCAGTCCGGAATCCGGACAGTGCCGCCCGAGGCCAGCGCCGCGGCCAGGAAAGGCCCGGCGTTGGAGAGGTCCTGCTCTATGCGCTGATCAAAAGCGCGGATGGGGCCCGGTGCCACCACCCAGTGATTCGGCAGGGAATCGTCCACTGATACACCGACGCCGCGGAGCACGGCAACGGTCATGTTGATGTGGTCCAGGCTCGGCACGGGCTTGCCCACGTGCTCCAGGTGGAGTCCGTCGGTAAACCTGGCGCCGACCAGCAGGAGGGCCGAGACGAACTGTGACGACGCACTGGCGTCGATAACCAGGTGGCCGCCCCGGACTTCCCCGGTACCTTCAACGGTGAACGGCAGCGACGAGGGGGTCCCGCCGTCGTCCGCGGTCAGTGCCACGCCGAGAGCCTTCAGCGCCTCGATGATGGTGCCCATGGGGCGTTTCCGGGCGTGCGGGTCGCCGTCGAAAACACTGACACCGTTGCGCAGCGCCGCAAGCGGCGGAACAAAACGCATCACTGTTCCGGCGAGGCCGCAATCAATCTGCGTCCGTGACGACGGCGCCTCCTGGCTCAGGGGCGTGACCTCAAGGTCCGGCCCGAACGCGCCGTCGCCGGGCACCTCCGTGATGGTGGCTCCCAGCTGGCGGAGGGCCTCGATCATCAAGGAAGAGTCCCGGGAGTGCAGGGGTGCACGGAGGCGTGACGGCCCGTCAGCCAGTGCGGCCAGGACCAGGAACCTGTTGGTGAGGGACTTTGAGCCAGGCACCGTGACTGTGGCGTTGATGGGCCGGCTAGCAAAGGGGGCCGGCCAGTGCGGAACAGCGTCCGTGGAGTTGGGTGGGTCGGTGGCTGCGGGCGGGGTGGAACCGGTCATCCGTCCTTACGCCCCCGTTGCGTGTTCCACCGCGCGGCGCACGGCCTTGTCCGCCTTGTGGAGCTTCTGTCCGGTGGTCTTCCGGGCACCGGCGGCAGTCTTCCTTGCGTCCGCAGCGAGGTGCTCGGCACGCCAGGCGAGGCCCGGCTTTCCGGCGGTGTCCACGGAGGCCAGCAGGGCGCCGCCGCTGAGGGAAATATTCTTGAGCAGCTGGTTCCGGCGGGCCTCGCGGCCTTCCTTGGTGGTGATGTCCGCGCTGCGCCATTCCACAAAGGTGTTCAGGAGCGAGATGACGGTCAGCAGTGTTGCCGAGAGGCGGCTGAACTTGCCCAGGCCGAACAGTACGCCGGCACCCACCTGCGTTCCGCCGATCACGCGTGCCAGCATCTTTTCGTCGGCCTGGAACGGCAGCGACGCGGCTGCCTTCTGCAGGAGCGGCGAGAGCTGGGTGGCGGTGTCATCGGCGTTCTTCAGCTTGTCCAGTCCGGCGACTACGAAACTGGAGGCCAGCATGGGGCGGGCGAGAGTACGGACAAAGGACATGGGTTTCCTCCTGGCTGGACGAACCGCACCGGATGCGGCGGAGTCCGTTCTAGTCTTGCACTTTTGGGGAATATTTGCCTGCCGCCAGCGGTTATGGATTGCGGGTCCGCTGAACACCGGACGAATTGACTCACCACGGATTGCCCGGCAGGTATTTGCCTGGAACACCATGGCCTGACACAGAGTGGAGTTGCCCTTGAGGTTACTGAAAGACGGGATTGAGCCCGCCGGACCCGTAGCACTGCAGACTCTGGAATCCGATCCTCCGGAGTACGGAACGCCGCGCGCCAAGGCCGTCACAGTAGACTTGAACGCAATGAGCACCCTGGATCCGGCCGTCGAGGCCATGTATGAGGCCTCCGAACACGAAGCCAAAACAAGCAGCAAAGCCAACGCCAGCAGCGACGCGCAGGCAGGCGGCGATACGCAGCCTGAAGCGGACGTCCCTGTGCCTGCTGAGTCTGTGCCTGCTGAGTCTGTGCCCGCTGAACAACCCGTGGACGTGGCCACCGAGTCCGCGGAAGAACGCCGGGTCCGTTTTGAGCGTGATGCCATGCAGTACGTGGACCAGCTCTACTCGGCCGCCATGCGGATGGCCAGGAACCCCGCGGATGCTGAAGACCTGGTCCAGGAGGCCTACACCAAGGCCTTCTCAGCGTTCCACCAGTACAAGCCCGGTACCAACCTCAAGGCCTGGCTGTACCGGATCCTGACCAACACGTACATCAACCTCTACCGCAAGCGGCAGCGTGAACCGCTGCAGTCGAACTCGGACACCATCGAGGACTGGCAGCTTGCGAGGGCGGAGTCGCACACGTCCCGCGGCCTGCGCTCGGCCGAGGCTGAGGCGCTGGACCACCTGCCGGACTCGGACGTCAAACGGGCGCTCCAGGCCATCCCCGAGGAGTTCCGGCTGGCGGTGTACTTCGCCGACGTCGAAGGCTTCGCGTACAAGGAAATCTCGGACATCATGAACACGCCCATCGGGACGGTGATGTCCCGGCTCCACCGCGGCCGGAAAATGTTGCGGGACATGCTGGCGGATTATGCCGCCGAACGAGGATTCAAAGGCGCCGTCGAATCACAGGACACGGCCGCGAGCACAAAACAGGAGAACAGGAAATGAGCGACTGCCAGGGATTGGGCGACTGCGATGACGCCCGGATGCAACGCATCTACGAATACCTCGACGGGGCGTTGACCCGCGAGGACATCACGGAAATCAAGACCCACCTTGATGAGTGCCCTGAGTGCACCGAGCAGTACGACCTCGAATGCGTGATCCGCACCATGGTGAAGCGCTCGTGCACGGAGGCCGCTCCGGAAAACCTGAAGAACGCCATCCTGGACCGGATCCACTCCATCCGCCCGGTGGACGCCTGACGCAAGGGACGCCTGGCACTGCAGGGACACGTGACCGCGTGGACGCTTGACTGGGGATTCCGTAAGAAGTACTGCAGGCGCCAAAGACCTGCGCAAAGACGAAGGACCCCGGAAGCCGTGTGGCTTCCGGGGTCCTTCGCTTAAACCGTTTTCCAAGCTTTAGCTTAGGTGTTGGGGCGCTTCCCGTGGTTCGCGCCGCCACGCTTACGGTCACGACGTTTACGTGCACGCTTGCTCATAGCTGGCCTCCTTAAATGTTGGTACTCAAAAGAGCTGCCCTCAAGTCTCGCACACCATGGGACACGCCGCGAAACCGAAACGGGCTGTGACCGGGGGCAATACCAACCGGCGGCCCAGTCTGCCGGCTGAGCCCGGCGGTTCAGCCGGGCAGTGAGTTGCGGATGGAGATGCGCGCCTGGTCCAGCACGGTCCTGACGGTTTCCAGGGTGACGGCGCTGAGCGGTTGCCGCGTGGCGTGCATCCGTAGTTCCACGCGCAGATCGTCCCGGAACGCCTGCAGCAGCATCTCCGCTTCCTTCAGCTCCCGGAACCCCTCCGAAGGCTGGCGGCCGGCTTTCCGGAAATCGGCGGCCCGCGCCGTGGAACGGGCCGCCTCCGCCGTGGCCGCCAGGTCTGCCCGCAACCCGCGCATGTTGGCGCGGATATCCGCCCGCAGGTTGTCCGCGAGGCGGCGGACGGAAGCGGAAATGTCGTTCTCGACGCCGGCGAGTTCCTCCCGGCGCTTGTTGAGTTCGGCAAGCCCTGCCGCGGTGATGCGGTAGTTGGTGCGGCGGCCAACAGATTCGGTGGCGACGAGCCCTTCTTCCTCCAGCTTCCCCAGCCGCGGATAGATGGTTCCCGCGCTGGGGGAGTACGTGCCGCCGAACCGTTCGCTGAGGGCTTTGATCAGTTCATAGCCGTGTTTGGGCCCTGATTCCAGCAGTGCGAGAAGGTACAGCCGGAGCGCACCGTGGGCGAACACCGGAGGCATCAGTGCCCTGCTTCCGGGCTTATAGCGTCGTCGTTGCGGGCCGGCTGGCTATGGAAGATGGACGTCTTGCCGGACACCGAGTTGGTCCGGACCAGCATCAGCTGGCCGTCCGGCCCGGCAATGGTTTCCACCTTGCCGCCGGGCTGGGAGTACTGCTGGTCATCAATCACCACAACGCCGCTGGCGGATTTCGCCACGATGTCCACGCCGACGTCGTGGGGCAGCCTGATGGTGAGGTCGCCGGAGACTGAATTGGCACCGAAGTCGTGGGTAAAGCCAAGCAGGTCAAAACTCATGTCGCCGCTGACCGTGTGAGCCCGGATGTTGCTGAACCGGCCGGATGCGGTGACTTCGCCGGAGACGCTCTTGGCGGTCAGGACGCCGTCGTGGTTGCGCGCGATGACCTCGCCGCTGACGGTGTTGACGTGAAGTTCGCCGGACGTTCCGTCTGCCATCACAGAACCCGAGACGGTGTTGAGCCGAGTGTGCCCGCTGATTCCCGAGACGAGGCCATCGCCGCTGACCGTGCCGGCCTCCACCTCGACGCCGGCCGGCAGGGCGATGCTGATCACCGCTGAGTTGTTGCTGTTGTGGTTGACCGTGCCCATCAGGTTCTTGAACCAGCCCTGGGGGCCGTGCAGCTGATGGCGGACCTCAAGCCTGCCGTCGGTCAGTGTCACCGACACGGGATCGCCCTGGACGTCGTTGATCTCCACGCGGGCAACGGCGTCGGCGTGGGTCACGACGTCGAACCTGCCGCGGACCATGCCCAGCTTCAGCGACCTGACGTGGTCAATATCGATGGTTTGCGGACCTGTGACGGTCCAGCTGTCCTCTGTCATGAATCCTCCAAAACCGCGATATATCGTGACTGATATCCCAAGATATAACGGACCGCTGGACCCGTCAAGATATATCGCGATTGGGCCGATCCCCGATGCGCCCCCACCGCACCGTCTCAAACGCTCTCTCACTTGATGTGCGTTTTCCGGCAACGCCCTCTCCGTCAAGCTGGTTGTGAGTCATTCATTAACCGTTGATTGAAGGAGCCGGCGATGGCCGTTGATAACAAGGGTTTTACGCGTGAAGAGATCCGTGAGTTCATGCATGAGTACTATTTGCAGCCGCACGGGACGAGGAAGCAGTGGCTTGCCTCGAAGTCCATTTCCGACTGGACGTTCCGCAGGTGGCGCACGATGATGGTCCAGGGCGATATCGACCGTGGCCTGATTCCGCGAGAGCATGGAGGCATGGTCCCTACAAATCGTGAGCTCTCCGCGTTTGAAAAGGCACGCGCGAAGGAAATGGCTGGCCACCGTGCCGAAGTCGAAAAACTCCGGAAGCGGGTCCAGGAGCTGGAGGATACGAATTCCGCGCTGGGAAAAGCTATAGGGCTCTTGCACGAGTTGAGCGCGCCAGAGCCCGATACAACCCCGACGAGCGCTCAGAACGATTCATAGCGGCCGAGAACAGTCTTGTCCTGGCGCTGCATGTGATCACCGGCTCCCAGCGGACAGCGCTCGAGCTGGCGGGCGTGTCGCGCGGGACCTGGCATTACCGGTTCAATCCCCGTCCTGCGGTGCAGGACCCGATCCACCAGGCCGACCGGGCCTACGAATGCCGGATCAGCACCGCGCATCACGACCGGATCCTGGGGCTCATCCTGGCCGGTTGGGAGAAGGGCAACTCCGTTGACCATGCCTTCGCCACAGCCTGGGACAACGGGGTGCTGCTCGCCTCCAACCGCACTTGGTGGCGGATCGCGGCAGGGTACGAGGATCAGCAGGCCCGCCCAACCTTCCCGCGCAAGCGTGGGGGCAAGCGTGGTTCGGTTGAGAAGCCGGTGGTCAAGGCCACCGGACCCTGCCAGGTCTGGTCTTGGGACATCACCGACGTCTATTCCAAGTGGCAGGGGAAGGTTTTCAAGGTGTACTCCATCATGGACATCTTCTCCCGGGAGATCGTCGGTTGGCGGGTGGAGGAACGCGAGTCCGACCACCTCGCCGCGGAGATGTTCGAGACAGCCATCGCCCGGCACGGTGCCCCGCGCATGGTGCATGCCGATTCAGGCCCGGCCATGAAATCAAACCTGCTCCGTGACACCCTCACCGCCCACAGCGTGGAACTCAGCCATAACCGCCCGTACGTCTCCAACGACAATCCCTTCTCGGAGTCAGGCTTTCGCACTATGAAATACCGGCCCGGCTACCCCCGGATCTTTGACGATCTCGAGGCCGCCAGGGAGTACCTCACCGGCTATGTGCACTGGTACAGCACCGATCACAAACACTCCGGTATCGCACTGTTTTCACCATCACAAGTCCACGACGGCTCTTGGAAAGAGCTCTGGGACAAGCGAGACAGAGTCCACCAGGACTACTACGAACGACACCCAGGAAGGTTCCGCCAACGACCCACCACACCGGCCCCCGCCAAATACGTCGGGATCAACCTGCCCGAGACCAAAAAACCCCAAAAACTAGCCCAGTGACTCCACACAGCTTGACAACTTTCGACGCTCTCTCATTTGATGTGGGTTTTCCCGGGACGCTCTCTCAGTCGGGCCTGCCCGGGGCGTTGCCACGCAGTTTCTTCGCCGCGCTCTGCGCTTGGTGAAAGTGAGAGAGCGTTGGCGGATTTATTGCATTAAGTGAGAGAGCGTTGGGTCTATTCGGGGGCGTCCATGCCCAGCCATTGGAACCAGCCGCGGTGGAGAACCAGCCAGGCCATCAGGCCATAGCCCGCCTGCCCGGGCGTGCCGGTGTTGGCCGCAAGGTCCTGGCGCCACTGTTCGTGGTTCAGCAGCGGGGAGAACGTGTCCACATAGAGGTGCTTGCGCCTGGTGGTGACGTCAGCGAAGGCCGTGTTCAGATCGGCGAGCCGGCGGTTCTGTACCGGGTCCAGCGTGGGCGGCGGGCCCACCACAAACACCTCGATCCGGTTCTGCGTGGCGGTATCCAGGATGTTGGCCAGGTTCAGGCGGCTCCGGGCGGTGGACAGGCCGAACTCGATGTCCCGGCCCGAGAGGCCGATCACCAGGCGGTTCTCGTGCTGGTCACCGAACCGCCGCCCGGCCTCCTCCTGCCAGCGGGCAGCCAGCCCTTCCGTTCCTTCCTGGGGACAGGGGAGGGCATACGCTTCCATGGCCATGCCGTCCTGCGGAGTGCGGGCCAACACGCGGCCCAGCCAGCCGAGGGCCCTGGGATCGCCCAGCCCGGCCAGCAGTTCATCTCCAACAGCTGCGATCCGCAGCTTCCTGTCTTCCACAAGTCCCTCTTTACGTCCGTGCCGATTCAGGCCAATCGGCGTGGCTATGATCCATCTTCATTAAACAGAACTGCCCGGCCGGAGTCTGGTATTTCGACGTCCGGCCGGGCAGCCACTGGGACTACTTCCGTGCAAATGCCTGCTTCAGCAATGAATCCTGCTCGGCTGCGTGTCGCTTCATGGAGCCGGCTGCCGTGGAGGCCGATGCAGGACGGGACACGAGGCGGACGCGCCGGTCCAGCGCCTCCGGCAGGTTCAGGCCCATAAACGGCCACGGTCCCTGGTTGGCGGGCTCGTCCTGTGCCCAGACAACCTCCGCGTTCGGGTACTTGGCCAGTTCCGCGGCGATTTCTTCGTGCGGCAGCGGGTAGAGCTGCTCCACGCGGACAATCGCGGTGGTCTTGTCATCGGTCTTCTGCCGGGTGGACAGGAGATCGTAGTACAGGCGGCCGGAGACCAGCAGTACGCGTTCGACGGCGTCTGCCGCCAGCTGCTGGTGGTCACCGATGACGGGGCGGAAGGCGCCGGTGGTGAAGTCCTCGACGGACGACGCGGCTGCCTTGAGGCGCAGCAGCTGCTTCGGCGTGAAGATGATCAGCGGCTTCCGAGGCCTGCTGTACGCCTGGCGGCGCAGCAGGTGGAAGTGCGATGCCGCCGTGGTGGGGTTGGCGACGATCATGTTCTCTTCGGCGCACATCTGCAGGAAGCGTTCGATGCGTGCCGACGAGTGGTCCGGGCCTTGGCCTTCGTAGCCGTGCGGCAGCATCAGGACCAGGGAGGAGCGCTGGCCCCACTTCTGCTCGGCCGAGGAGATGAACTCATCGATGATGGTCTGCGCGCCGTTGACGAAGTCACCGAACTGCGCTTCCCACAGCACCAGGGCATCCGGGCGTTCCACCGAGTAGCCGTATTCGAAGCCCATGGCCGCGTATTCGGACAGCAGGGAATCATAGATCCATAGCTTGGCCTGGTCATCCGAGAGGTGGCCCAGGGGCAGCCACTCGCTGCCGTTGGCGCGGTCGTGGAACACTGCGTGGCGCTGCACGAACGTGCCGCGGCGCGAATCCTGGCCGGCAAGCCGGACGGGTACGCCTTCCATGATCAGCGAACCGAAGGCCGCGATCTCGCCAAAGCCCCAGTCGATGCCGCCTTCGCGGGACATCTGCTCGCGCTTTTCGAGGAGCTGCTTGAGCTTGGCGTGGACGGTGAAGCCCTCGGGGATCTGGACGTGGGCCTTGCCGATGTGCGCCAGGGTCTCCGGCGAAATGGCAGTGGACGCCGGGGCGTTGGTGCCGGAGTCAGCCTGCTGGGCGATGGGACGCTCAATGTCGGAGACGGCGGCGGAGTCCGCGGTGATGATCGGGATGGGCGAGGTCTGGGCCGCGTGCGTTTCGGCGAAGACCCGTTCCAGCCGTTCCTGGTAGTCGCGGAGCAGCTGCTCGGCTTCTTCCTCGGTGATGTCGCCACGGCCGATCAGTGCCTCGGTGTACAGCTTGCGGACGGAGCGCTTGGCTTCGATCAGGTTGTACATCATGGGCTGGGTCATCGAGGGGTCGTCACCCTCGTTGTGGCCACGGCGGCGGTAGCACACCATGTCGATCACAACGTCCTTGTGGAACCGCTGGCGGAACTCGTAGGCGAGCTGGCCAATGCGCACCACTGCCTCGGGATCGTCGCCGTTCACGTGGAACACCGGCGCCTGGATCATCTTGGCGACGTCCGTGGAGTACGTGGACGAACGCGACGACGACGGAGCCGTGGTGAAGCCCACCTGGTTGTTGACCACCACGTGGATGGTGCCGCCGGTCCGGTAGCCGCGGAGCTGGGACAGGTTGAGCGTCTCGGCAACCACGCCCTGGCCTGCGAACGCAGCGTCGCCGTGGACCATCAGGGGCAGGACCGGGAAGGCCTCGCCCTGGTCCAGGCGGTCCTGCTTGGCGCGGACGATGCCTTCGAGCACCGAGTCGACGGCCTCAAGGTGGGACGGGTTGGCGGCGAGGTAAACCTTGGTCTCGTTGCCGTTTTCCGAGGTGAACGTGCCTTCGGTACCGAGGTGGTACTTTACGTCGCCGGAGCCCTGCACGGAGCGGGGATCCTGGGTGCCTTCGAATTCGCGGAACACCTGGGCGTAAGTCTTGCCGGCGATGTTGGTGAGGACGTTCAGGCGGCCGCGGTGGGCCATGCCGATCGCAACCTCGTCCAGTCCGTCGTCGGCGGCATCGGAAATGATGGCGTCCAGCAGCGGAATCAGGGATTCGCCGCCTTCCAGGGAGAAGCGCTTCTGGCCGACGAACTTGGTCTGCAGGAAGGTTTCAAACGCCTCGGCCGCGTTGAGCCGGGACACGATGCGCAGCTGCTCTTCGCGGCTGGGCTTCGAGTACGCGTGCTCCAGCTGGTCCTGGAACCACTTGCGTTCCTCCGGCTCCTGGATGTGCATGTACTCGATGCCCGTGGTGCGGCAGTAGGCGTCACGGAGGACGCCGAGGATGTCGCGGAACTTGAGCATGGGTGCGCCGCCGAAACCGCCGGTGGGCCACTCGCGGTCCAGGTCCCACAGGGTCAGCCCGTAGGTGAGGACGTCGAGGTCCGGGTGCTTGCGCTGGACATACTCCAGGGGATCGGTGTCCGCCATCAGGTGGCCGCGCACACGGTAGGAGTGGATCAGCTGCTGGATCCGGGCAACCTTGTTGATTTGGTCGGAAGGGTCCACCTGCAGGTCCGGGCTCCAGCGCACGGGCTCGTACGGGATGCGCAGGGACTCGAAGATTTCGTCGTAGAAGTCCTGGGCGCCCAGCAGCAGCTGGTGGACCAGCTTGAGGAACTCGCCGCTGCCTGCACCCTGGATGACGCGGTGGTCATACGTGGACGTCAGCGTAAGCACCTTGCTGATGGCGTTGTGCGCGATGATCTTCTCGCTGGCGCCCTGGAATTCCGCGGGGTAGTCCAGTGCGCCGACGCCGATGATGGCAGCCTGGCCCTTGGACAGGCGCGGCACGGAGTGAACGGTGCCGATGCCGCCGGGGTTGGTCAGGGAGACCGTGGTGCCGGAGTGGTCGTCAGCGGTCAGCTTGCCGGCGCGGGCACGCTTGATCAGGTCTTCATAGGTGTGCCAGAACTCGGAGAAGTTGAGGGTCTCCGCCTTCTTGATGTTGGGCACCATGAGCAGGCGGGTGCCGTCCGGCTTGGGCATGTCAATGGCGATGCCGAAGTTGACGTGGGCCGGCTGGACAGCACTGGGCTTGCCGTCGATTTCGTCGTAGTAGACGTTCATCGAGGGGAACTGGGCGAGTGCCCGGATCACGGCGTAGCCGATGAGGTGCGTGAAGGAAACCTTGCCGCCGCGTGCACGGGCCAGGTTGGAGTTGATGACCACGCGGTTATCGATGAGCAGCTTGGCCGGAATGGCCCGGACGCTGGTGGCCGTGGGGACCTCAAGGCTGGTGACCATGTTCGTGGCGATGGCCTTGGCCGGGCCGCGAAGAACGGAGACCACGTCCTCTTCCGGAGCCGTGGGTGCCTTGACGTTCTTGGGAAGCTGGGCGGGAATCGGCTGGGCGCCGGTTCCGGGCTCGGTCTTCTTCGCGCCATCGCGGGCGACCGTAGCGGGAGCTTTCTTTGCCGGCGCTGGGGCGGCGGTCGGTGCTGCGGGCTGTGCGGCCGGCGACGTTGCCGGTGCAGCAGTTGCAGAAGCCGGAGGTGCCGGCGGTACAGCCGGCATTTCGCGGGTTGCTGGGTGGGCCACGGCTACCGCCGTGCTTCCGTTGGAAGAAGAACCGCTGCCTGAATCGAAGGACTCGAACAGGGGCCACCATTTGGTATCCACCGTGTTCTTGTCTTTCTGATACTGCTCGTACAGTTCGTCAACGAGCCACTCGTTTCCGCCAAATTCCTCTGGTAGACGGTGGCTTGGCTGCTCTGGCACTTGAAATACGCCTCTTCCATGAGTTTGATTTCTCTCTGGCCGCCACGGTGCCGCAGCACAACATTCGAACCAGTCTCTGCGTCCTGAACCCGGACCTTTGCCAGTCTAATGAGCATTCTGTGTTAACTGCCAATAACGGTGACCCAAATCATGGCGATGACGTGGAGATCACCGATTGTGGCGTCCGGAAGCCGTCCCGGCGCGGGTGTGCCGGGACCTCCGGGCGGCCATCCGAAAGGCGCAATCTGCTCCTGTAGACTGAAATTCTTATGGACAGTAAATCTAGGTGCCGGCCTGGGGGGTGTCAGCGGAGCATGAAGTACAGCACCGCGCAGTCCACCCGCAGAGCCGGCAAACCCCGAACACGCGCCCATCACTCTCCGTCAGGCCGCCCCGCCGGAGCCCCTATGGAAACAGCATCGGCTTCGGCCGATCATCCTCCGCCGGTCAGTTTCCCCCGGCATCACCGCGCTTCTCCCGATTCTCGGGCGGGATGCTGAATGGAGTGGTTGCTCCTCGCGGCAGGCCTCCTGCTGATCGCCGGCACCGGCTTCTTCGTCGCCGTCGAATTTTCCCTGATTGCCCTTGACCAGCCCACGGTCCAACGTGCCGTCGACAACGGTGACACCGGTGCCGTCCCGCTGCTCAAGTGCCTGAAATCCCTTTCAACCCAGCTCTCCAGCTGCCAGCTCGGCATCACCCTCACCACCCTTTTGACCGGTTACGTGATGGAGCCGTCGGTAGGACGCCTCCTCGAGGGCCCGCTGGCCGCCGTCGGAATTCCGGAAGCGGCTGCCGCGTCCGTTTCCCTGGTCATAGCCATGTCGCTGGCAACGCTGTTGTCCATGCTGCTTGGCGAACTGGTGCCCAAGAACATGGCCATTGCGCTCTCGTTCCAAGTGGGCAAGGCGCTGGCGCGGCCGCAGCTGGTCTTTACCGCCATCTTCAAACCCGCCATCGTGGTGCTCAACGGCTTCTCCAACAAGGTACTGAACGTCTTTGGCCTGGAGGCCAAGGAAGAGATTTCCGGTGCCCGGACACCGGCCGAGCTTGCCTCCCTGGTGCGGCGCTCCGCCGCCATGGGAACGCTCGACGCCGGGACCGCCAACTTTGTGGCGCGGACCCTGAACTTCTCGGCCCGGACGGCCGCCGATGTCATGACGCCCCGGATCCGGGTGGAAACCATCGACGCCGACCAGCCTGTCTCTGACATCCTGGACGCCGCCCGGCGCACCGGGTACTCCCGCTTCCCCGTCATCGGGGATTCCTCTGACGACATCAAGGGCCTGGTCCACGTCAAGAAGGCCGTTGCCGTCCCATGGGACCGGCGGGCCAACCTGGAAGCCGGCGCCATCATGACCGATGTGCTCCGCGTGCCGGAGACCATCCACCTCGATGCCCTCCTGGCCGAGCTTCGCGAGGGTAACCTCCAACTCGCGATTGTCCTGGACGAATACGGCGGAACCGCCGGCATCGCCACCCTTGAGGACCTGGTGGAGGAAATCGTCGGTGAAGTGTCCGACGAGCACGACAAGGTACGCCCGGGACTGCTCCAGAGCGCCTCCGGGGACTGGTACTTCCCCGGGCTGCTGCGCCCCGACGAGCTCTCCGAACAGATCCCGGGGCTTACTGTTCCGGACGAAGCCGCCTACGAAACCGTGGGCGGGTACGTCATGAGCGAACTGGGCCGGATCGCCGCAGTGGGGGACACCGTCGAGGTAGGCGGCGGCACCCTGAGCGTGACCAGGATGGACGGCCGAAGGATCGAACGGATCTGCTTCCATCCGGCGGCGCCTGAGGCGGAGCCCGCTCCGGATGACAGGAACGGACGATGAGCGACTGGGCGGGAATTGCCTGGCTGGTTGTGCTCCTGCTGGGCAACGCGTTTTTTGTCGGCGCCGAGTTTGCGGTGATGTCAGCCCGCCGCAGCCAGATCGAACCGCTCGCCGAGGCAGGTTCCAAGCGGGCGCAGACCACGTTGCGCGCCATGGAGAACGTCTCGCTGATGCTGGCCTGCGCACAGTTGGGCATCACCGTGTGCTCGCTGCTGATCCTGGAGGTGGCCGAACCGGCCATCCACCACCTGATGGCGGCCCCCTTGGAAGCCGTGGGGCTGCCGACGGCGGCTGCCGATGTTGCAGCCTTCGCAATTGCCCTGATGGTGGTGACCTTCCTCCATGTGACGTTCGGCGAGATGGTGCCGAAGAACATCTCGGTATCGGTGGCGGACAAGGCTGCCTTGCTGCTGGCGCCGCCTTTGATGTTCGTTGCCAAACTGGTCAATCCGGTGATCGTCGCGTTGAACTGGTCCGCCAACCACATCCTCAAGCTCCTGCGGATTGAACCCAAGGATGAGGTGAACTCGTCCTTCACGCTCGAAGAAGTCCAGTCGATCGTGCAGGAATCCACCCGCCACGGGCTGGTGGATGATGATGCGGGCCTGATCACCGGCGCCCTGGAGTTCTCCGAGTACACGGCTTCGAACATCATGGTTCCGCTGGACGATCTGGTCATGCTGAAGGCGGCCACCACACCGGTGGAGTTTGAAAAAGCCGTCAGCCGGACAGGGTTCTCACGGTTCCCCATGCTGGACGATGACGGCATGCTGTCCGGCTACCTCCACGTGAAGGATGTGCTGTCCATTCCCGAGTCGGACTATCAGCACCCCATCGCCGAGAGCAGGATCCGCTCGCTCGCCAACCTCGCGCTGGACGACGAAGTTGAAACGGCAATGTCCGTCATGCAGCGCACGGGCTCACACCTCGCCCGCGTGATCGGCGCGGACGGGCAGACCCAGGGCGTCCTCTTCCTGGAAGACGTGATCGAGCAGCTCGTGGGAGAGATCCGCGACGCCACCCAGGCCACCGGCATCAGGAGGCTGGGCGAGCCGAACGGCGACCAGGCAGGGCTATCCTAAATAGGAATCATTCACATTTAGGGGTAAGCTTTTTGGAGACGCAAAAGTCCATCCCTGTACTGAACTGAGGTTCCCGTGCGCCACCCCGCCGCCATCCGAACGTCCCTCGCAGCCCTCGCCGGCGTGAGCCTGCTGCTCACCGCCTGCGGCTCCGGAGGCGGTGCGCCGTCGGCGACGTCCGGCACGGAGTCATCCGCCGGCGTCGTCGACGTGGTGGCGTCCACCAGCGTGTACGGGGACATCGCCACGATCATCGGCGGGGACAAAGTCAACGTCACCTCCATCATCACCAAGACCAGCCAGGACCCGCATTCATACGAAGCCACCGCGCAGGACCGGCTGCTGGTCTCCAAAGCGGAACTGGTGATCGAGAACGGCGGCGGCTACGACGCCTTCCTCCACAAGATGGCCGATGACAGCAACATTGCGCACGGCAATATCCTCACTGCCATGGAGGTAGGCGGCCTGGCGCCGGAGGAAGCCCACGCCGAATCGTCCCCGGCGGCGGCGAGCGAGTCAGCCGACGCGCACGCGCACAAGCACGGTGAGTTCAACGAACACGCCTGGTACAGCCTGGAGGCCATGGGCAAGCTCGCTGATTCACTGGCGGCCAAGCTGGGTGAACTCGAACCGGGCTCAGCCGCCCTGTTCACTTCCAACGCGGCAACCTTCAAAGCCGGGGTGGACGGCCTGGCCGGCAAGCTCGCCGCGTTGAAGGCCAACGGAACAGGCGCATCCGTTGCGGTGACCGAACCGGTGCCGCTGTACCTGCTCGAGGCGGCAGGGATGGAGAACCGGACTCCGGCGGACTACACCGCCGCGATCGAGGAAGGCTCGGACGTGCCGCCAGCCGTTCTGAAGGCAGCCACTGAACTGGCGGGATCCAAGGACATCAGGTTCCTGGCCTACAACGCGCAGACAGAGGGACCGCAGACGCAGGCGCTGAAAGAGGCAGCCGAGGCTGCCGGCGTTCCCGTCATTGATTTCAGCGAAACCCTGCCCGAAGGCAAGACGTACCTGCAGTGGATGACGGACAATGTTGACAACGTCAGCAAAGTTTTGGAGAAAAATAGTTGAAACCGGTGGTCAGCCTCCGTGGGGCGTCCCTGCAGTTCGGCAAACGCTTGCTCTGGGAGGATCTCGACCTGGACATCAGGCCCGGTGAGTTCTTCGCCGTCCTGGGACCCAACGGCAGCGGTAAGACCAGTTTCCTCAAGGTTCTCCTGGGCCTGCAGGAACTGCAGTCCGGCCGGGCCACACTGGGCGACCGTCCGGTGGAGCGGGGCAGCAATCTGATCGGCTACATTCCGCAGCAGAAATCCTTTGCCCCGGACACCCCCATGCGTGCGAGGGACCTGGTGGGGCTCGGCGTGGACGGCCACCGCTGGGGCCTGCGGCTGGGCATGTCCCGGGCAAACCGCAGGATCGATGAACTCCTGGAACTCGTGGGCGCCAGTGACTACGCCAAAGTCCCTGTTGGCCAGCTCTCCGGCGGCGAGCAGCAGCGCCTCCGGGTGGCCCAGGCGCTGGCCACGGACCCCCAGGTCCTCCTCTGCGACGAACCGCTGCTGTCCCTGGACCTGCACCACCAGCAGGCCGTCAGCGCGCTGATTAACAAGCAGTGCCACGCCCAGAACAGCGCGGTGGTTTTTGTCACCCACGAAATCAACCCCATCATCGATTACGTTGACCGGGTGCTGTATCTGGCCGGCGGGCGGTTCCGGGTGGGGACCCCGGAAGAGGTCATGACCACCGAGGTCCTGTCTGAGCTCTATGGCAGCCACGTGGAGGTCATCCACGCGAACGGGCGCATCGTCGTCGTCGGCCTGCCCGACGCAACCACGCACCACCATGCCGATGTCCACGTAACGGTGGGGGAGGTGGCCTGATGGATGCGGACAGCATCATCGGAGCGATCTTCAGCTTCGAGAACTACGGCGAGCTGCTGGTGCTGGTCCAGAACTCCATCTGGGCGGGGGCCGTGTTGGGCCTGCTCGGCGGGCTGGTGGGCACTTTCGTGATGAAACGGGACCTGGCCTTCGCCGTCCACGGAATCTCCGAGCTTTCCTTCGCCGGTGCGGCCTTTGCGCTCCTGATCGGCGCGGACATCGTGTTTGGCTCGCTGATCGGCTCGGTGGCGGCGGCGCTGCTCCTGGGCCTGATGGGCGTCCGGGCCCGGGACAAGAACTCCATCATTGGGGTGATCATGCCGTTCGGGCTGGGGCTCGGCATCCTGTTCCTGTCGCTGTACGAAGGCCGTGCCGCCAACAAATTCGGCCTGCTCACGGGGCAGATCGTCTCCGTGGACACGGTCCAGCTCCAGGTCCTCGCCGGCGCCGCCGTGCTGGTCATCGCAGCCCTGGCAGCCATCTGGCGCCCGCTGAACTTTGCCAGCGTTGATCCCGAACTGGCAGAAGCCCGCGGCGTGCCTGTCCGGACGCTCGCGCTGATCTTTATGGTGCTGCTGGGAGTCAGCGTAGCGCTGTCCATCCAGGTGGTGGGGGCGCTCCTGGTGCTCGCCTTGCTGATCACGCCGGCAGCGGCTGCGCTCCGGGTGACGTCCGCTCCGGTGGCGGTGGTGGCGCTCAGCGTTGTTTTCGCCGTCACTGCCACGGTGGGCGGAATCCTGCTGGCCCTGGGCGGGCGGATCCCCATCAGCCCCTACGTCACCACGCTGTCATTCCTGATCTACGTGGTGTGCCGCATCGTGGGCAGTGTCCGGGCCAAGAAGGGCATCAACGGCCGGCTGGTGCACGCCCGCTGACACTGTCAAGCGGGATGCGTTAGGCCGAAGTTACGTGGGTCTCTCGTCCGGACTCGTTGAGTTTCCGGGCGAGAGGCCCGTTTTGTGCCGTTTCGTGTAGTCAGAATAATTGTCGTGTCGTTTCAGGCTGGCAGTACAAATCGCTCTAAAATGTTGTCATGGCGAAGCGAGGCGGAGCGGTTCATGTAGTCAGAGTGACGAAGTCCCATACGGACAAGCATGGCCAGGAGCGCGCCTACCGGTCGGCGTACCTGCGCCGGACCTACCGCGAGGATGGGAAAGTCCGCAACGAAACCGTCGCGAACCTTTCGGCCCTGCCCGAGCATGTGGTCGACTTCATCGACGCCGGACTCAAGGGCCGGCAGCTGGTGCCCGCGGACGCCGTGGCCACCATCACCCGGTCCCTGCCGCACGGCCACGTCGCCGCGGTGTACGCCCAGGCCAAAGCCCTCGGCCTGCCTGCTCTGCTCGGGCCGGCGTCCGGGCAGCGGGATCTTGCCCTGGCATTGGTGATTGCCCGGGTCTGCCGGCCGGGCTCGAAGCTGGCGACCACCCGCTGGTGGGCCGACACGACCCTCGCCGAAGACCTCGGCGTCGCCGGCGCCACGACGGACGAGGTATACGCCGCTATGGACTGGCTCTCCGGCCGGCAGGAACGAATCGAGAAGGCCCTGGCCCAAAAACACCTCTCCCCGGAGGCCAACCCGGAGAAGCTCGCGCTGTTCGACCTGTCCTCGTCCTGGGTCACCGGGCACCACTGCCCGCTCGCGGCCCGCGGCTACTCACGGGACGGGAAGAAAGGCCTCGAACAGATCGAGTACGGGCTGCTCACCGACCCGGACGGCCGGCCCGTGTCCGTGCGCGTCGTGCCCGGGAACACCGCGGACCCGGCCGCGTTCGAGGCCCTCGCCACGGACTTCAAAACCCGGTACGGACTGGCGGACATGGTGATGGTCGGAGACCGCGGCATGATCACCTCCGCCCGGATCGAACAGCTCAAGGAACTCGGCGGCCTCGGCTGGGTCACCGCGCTGCGCGCCCCGGCGATCCAGGCCCTCGCCGCCGACGACGGGCCCCTGCAGATGAGCTTGTTCGACGAGCAGAACCTGGCCGAGATCACCCACCCGGACTATCCGGGCGAACGCCTCATCGCCTGCCGCAACCCGCTCCTGGCCGCCGAACGGGCCCGCAAACGCACCGCACTGCTCGCAGCCACCGATGCGGAGCTGGCCAAGATCACCGCCGCCGCCGAAGCCGGGCGCATCAAGGACGCCGGGAAGATCGGCGTGCGCGCCGGCAAGGTCATCGGTAGATACAAGATGGAAAAGCACTACACCCTGACCATCGGCGACACCTCGTTCGCCTACGCCCGCAACGAGAAACAAATCACCGCCGAAGCAGCCCTGGACGGGATCTACATCATCCGCACCACCATCCCGGACACCCGGATGGACGCGGCCAGGGTCGTGGCGACCTACAAGTCCTTGGCGAACGTCGAACGCGACTTCCGCTCGATCAAGTCCATCGACCTGGATCTGCGCCCGATCCACCATTACACCGAAACCCGGGTACGGGCGCACGTGTTCATCTGCATGCTGGCCGCCTACCTGACCTGGCACCTGCGGAAAGCCTGGGCACCGTTGACGTTCACCGACGAGAACAGACCGGAGCCGGCCGATCCCGTCGCCCCCGCCCGACGCTCCGAGGCCGCCGCGCTCAAAGCCTCCAGGCGCACCACCGGCACAGGGGAACCCGCCTACAGCTTCCGCTCCCTGCTGGACCATCTGGGAACCCTGACCCGCAACGACATCCGCTACGGTGCCGAGGAGACCGCGCCCCTGATCCCCACCCTGGCCGTGCCCACCCCCACCCAGCACAAGGCCTTCGACCTGATCGGCCAGAACGTCCCGCTGACACTGAAGTAGACAGAAGGAGGAACCCCGGAAACAGCGAAATCCCCGCCAACGCGGGGATTTCGCACGTCACGACAGACGTAACTTCGGGTTAGGCCGCGGCGGCGCAGGCCGTCAGAGCTTGCCGGCGGCCCTGAGGGCTGTGCAGTCCGGGCACAGGCCGAAGATCTCCACGGTGTGCGCCACCTCCGTGTAGCCGTGTTCGGTGGCGATCCGGGCGGCCCAGGTTTCCACCGCCGGAGCTTCGACCTCCACGGCCTTCCCGCAGTTGCGGCACAGCAGGTGGTGGTGGTGCCCAGTCACGGCGCAGCGCCGGTAAACGGCTTCGCCTTCGCCGATGCGCAGAACGTCCACGAGGCCGTCGTCGGCGAGGGATTGCAGGATCCGGTACGCCGTTGCCAGGGAAACTGAGACGCCCTTGTTCTGCAGGATGCGGTAGAGCTCCTGCGTGCTGACGAAGTCATCCAGTTCGTCCAGGGCAGCGCTGACGGCCACCCGCTGCTTGGTGACGCGCTGCTCCTTGCCGGGCACACTGGCGGTGCCGGTGCCGGTTGCGGCCCCGGATGCAGCGTTCGACGGCGTCGCGTCAGCTTTGGTGCCGAACGGCATGAAGGTACTCGCTTCCCTGAGGGACGGTGGCAATCATCAAGATTACCAGCCGGGAGCGCCCCGACGGGCGAGCCTTGGACAGGCCTGGGGCCGGACCCTAGGCTGGCGCTATGAAGCTGACAAAATACACCCACTCGTGCGTCCGGCTTGAGAAGGACGGCCGGGTGCTGGTGCTGGATCCGGGTACATTCTCCGAGACGGCCGAAGCGCTGGCGGGGGCGCAGGCCGTGCTGATCACGCACGAGCACGGCGACCATGTGGATGTGCCGGCCATGGTCAACGCACTGCGCGGCTCGGACGTCCTGGCGGTCTTCGCGCCGGCCGGCGTGGCCGCCCACCTGCGGGAGGAGGCGCCGCAGGCTGCGGCCCAGATCCATACGGTTGAACCCGGTTCCAGTTTTGACGCGGCCGGCTTCAGCGTCCGCAGCTTCGGTGGACAGCATGCGCTGATCCACCCGCAGGTTCCCGTCGTCGCCAACATCGGCTACTTGGTGGACGGCAACGTGTACCACCCGGGGGACTCCTTCATCGTCCCGGACGGTCTCAGTGTGCAGACGCTGCTGGTTCCGCTCCACGCGCCGTGGAGCAAGGTCAGCGAGGTGGTGGATTTTGTCATCGCCGTCCGGGCCCCGCGTGCGTTCCAGATCCACGATGGGCTGCTCAACGAAACAGGCTTGAAGGTCGCGGAATCCCATGTTGCCCGGCTGGGCCGGAAATACGGCACCGAGTACACCCGCCTTGCCCCGCGGGAATCGGTGGAGGTCTGAGCCGCTACGCGTTCCAGCTGGCGGTCTCGAAAAACCGGCGGATGACTTCCTCGTGCGGCTCGGGGTCCAGGCCCTGGGCTGAGAGCCACGCCGGATTGTAGTAGTTGCCCGCATAGCGGTCGCCGCCGTCGCACATCAGCGACACAATGCTGCCGCGCTGTCCCGCGGCCACCATTTCCGCCACGAGTTGCCAGACGCCCCACAGGTTGGTGCCGGTGGACGGTCCGGCGTGCAGGTCCGCGAGGGTGTGCAGGTGCCGCATGGCCGCGATGGAGGCAGCGTCGGGAACCTGGATCATGTGGTCGATGACGGCGGGCACAAAGCTCGGTTCCATCCGCGGGCGGCCGATGCCTTCGATCCGTGAGGGCAGGCCCGTGCTGGCTCCACCCGAACCGTTCAGCCAGCCGGGGTAGAACGCGGAATTCTCCGGGTCGACTACCGCAAGGCGGGTGTCGTGGCCGCGGTAGCGCAGGTAGCGGCCGATGGTCGCGCTGGTGCCGCCGGTGCCCGCACCCACCACGATCCAGCGGGGGACGGGGTGTTCCTCCAGCGCCAGCTGCCCAAAAATGGACTCCGCGATGTTGTTGTTGCCGCGCCAGTCCGTTGCCCGCTCCGCGTACGTGAACTGGTCCATGTAGTGGCCGTTGGACGTGGCCGCGACTTCCGCCGCCGCGGCATAAACCTCTGAGGCATGGTCCACCAACAGGCACGAGCCGCCGAACCGTTCGATCAGCGCGATCTTCTCCGGGCTCGTTGTGCGGGTCATGACCGCGACGAACGGCAGCCCCAGGAGCTGCGCGAAATATGCCTCCGAGACCGCGGTGCTGCCGCTGGACGCCTCCACGATGGTGGTACCTTCGCGGATCCAGCCGTTGACCAGGCCGAAGAGGAACAGCGAACGGGCCAGCCGGTGCTTGAGGCTCCCCGAACGGTGCGTGGATTCGTCCTTGAGGTAAAGCTGGACGCCCCAGTGCTGCGGGAGCGGTACCGAGTAGAGATGGGTATCGGCGGACCGGTTGTTTTCTGCGTTGACTTTTCTGATGGCCTCGTCAGCCCAGGCCCGGTCCGCGCTCGCGTTCTTCACCGGACCAGCCTACCGGCGGCCCTCCGTCTCAGGCGCCCTGCCGCAGCTAGAGTTGGATCAGGCACTGCACACCCCACAATTGCCAAGGAGAACGATGGGTCCACTGATGGCTGTCCCTGCTTTGGCGGCGCGCTTCGACGCCGGCCAGCACACCGTGGTGCTGGACGTCCGTTGGGCGTTGGGGGATCCGCACGGCCGCGAACACTACCTTGGGGGCCACCTCCCGGGGGCAGTTTTTGTGGACCTTGCCACCGAACTTGCGACGCCGGCCACCCCCTCCCGCGGCAGGCACCCGCTGCCCACCGACGCGGAATTCCAGGAAACTGCCAGGCGCTGGGGAATCAACAACGGCGACGTTGTGGTGGCCTATGACAACAGCGGCAACATGGCCGCCGCCCGCCTCTGGTGGATGCTCCGCAACGCCGGGTTCCAGGACGTGTACCTGCTCGACGGCGGCCTGGCTGCCTGGCGGGACGCCGGACTGCCGCTGGACAGCGGACCCGTGGATGCCGCCGTCGGGCATGTTTCCTTTGACGTTTCCCCTGCCGGAGGAAGGATGCCCAGCATCAACGCGGCCGGAGCGGCGGCCTGGCCCGCTACGGGCGTCCTGCTGGATGCCCGGGCCGGCGAACGGTACCGGGGCGAATTTGAACCCGTTGATCCCCGCGCCGGCCACATTCCGGGCGCCCGGAGCGCACCCACAACCCAGAACGTGGACGGGGCCGGGCATTTCCGGCCGGCGGACGAGCTGCGGCGCCGGTTCGAGGACCTCGGTGTCCGCGACGACGTCCCGGTGGCCGTGTACTGCGGCTCGGGGGTGACCGCCGCCCATGAGGTGGCCGCCCTCGAAATCGCCGGATTCCGTGCCGCCCTGTATCCGGGATCCTTCTCGGAATGGTCGAACAATCCCGCGCTGCCGGTGGCGACGGGCAGCGGGCCGAGTGGCGATGCGGCGGCCCGCGGGGGTAGCGTCGAAGGATGACCCCAGGACGCCCCGTACCGCCGCCCCTTGCCCGCCCCGTATTGCCGAACGATGCTGTTTCCGCACCTGCTGCAGATCTGGACGCACGCCCGGACACCGATCCCGGCACCGGCCTCCTGGCAGCCGCCTATGGGGCGTTTTCCCCTGCTAGCGGCCTGGCACCCCTGACTATTGCGCGGCGTGCCCCGAAAGCGGACGACGTCGAGATCGCCATCGAATTCTGCGGCCTGTGCCACTCGGACGTGCACGCGACGCGCGGCGAATGGGGCAGCCAGAAATTTCCGCTTGTCCCCGGCCATGAAATCGTCGGAATTGTCAGCCGCGTCGGCTCGGCCGTGACTGATTTCACCCCGGGGGACCGCGTGGGCGTCGGGTGCATGGTTGATTCCTGCCGTGAATGCGAGAGCTGCCTGGACGGCTTGGAACAGTACTGCGAAAACGGGCTGACCGGGACCTACGGCGCCAAGGATCCGCGCAACGGCGATGCCGTCACACAGGGCGGCTACTCGTCCGCCGTGGTGGTGGACAAGCGATACGTGGTGCGTGTGCCCGGCAACCTGGACCCGGCCGCCGTCGCCCCCTTGCTTTGCGCGGGTGTCACCACGTTCTCCCCCCTGCGGCACTTCGACGTGGAGGAAGGCGACGTGGTGGGCGTCGTGGGGCTCGGCGGCCTCGGACACATGGCCGTGAAGCTCGCCAAGGCCATGGGGGCGAGGGTGGTGGTCTTCACCACCTCCGAAGGCAAGGTGCCGGCCGCGCTGGAACTCGGAGCCGACGAAGTGATCCTGTCCCGGGACAAGGACGCCATGGCCGCCGCGGACCGCACTATCGACCTCATCATCGACACGGTGGCCGCTCCGCACGACCTGAATCCGTTCTTCCGCACGCTGCGCGTTGACGGTGCGCTGTTCCAGCTGGGCCTGCCTTCCGACGCCATGCCGCCGGTGAATCCGGGGGCCCTGATCCGGCGACGGATCGCGTATGCGGGCTCACTGATCGGCGGCATCGCCGAAACGCAGGAGATGCTCGACTTCTGCGCCGAGCATGGCGTGGTGGCGGACATCGAACTGGTGCGCGCAGACCAGCTGAATGAGGCCTACGACCGCATGGTGGCAGGCGACGTCAAATACCGGTTTGTGCTGGACACCAGCACCCTGCAGACCCCGGCCAAGAAGGCAGACGCATGAGCACCCTGTTTACCAAAATCATCAACGGCGAGATCCCCGGACGATTTGTCTGGCGGGAGGCTGACGTTGCAGCCTTCCTGACCACGGGTCCCCTGGCGGACGGGCACACCCTGGTGGTCCCCACCGAGGAGGTGGACCGCTGGACCGATGCGTCCCCGGAAACCCTCGCGAAGGTGATGGAAGTGGCCAGGCGCATCGGTGCCGTGCAGCTGGACGTCTTCCCCGCCGAGCGGGCGGGGCTGATTGTGGCCGGATACGAGATCAACCACCTGCACGTCCACGTGTGGCCGTCCAGGACCATGGCGGACTTCGATTTCGCCTCGGCGGACCAGCACCCGGACCCCGCAGTGCTGGACGCGAACGCCGAAATGCTGCGCGCCGGGCTTCGTGCCGCGGGCTACGCGGAGTTCGTTCCCGCAAGCTGAACGCGATGCTCGCGCCGGCGCGGCCTTCCAGGTCTTTGCCTGGCAGGCCTCTGCCTGGCCGGCCTACGCCGGCGCGAGCGCCTTATTAAGGACAGCCCTGATCCGCTTTTCGGAGACGGAATAGGCCGTTCCGAGTTCGACGGCGAAGAGGCTCACCCGTAGCTCCTCGAGCATCCAGCGGACCTGGGTCAGTTCGGCACCCACCCGGCGCCCGGGCAGCAGGGCCGACACGGCGTCGTCGTAATCGTCTTCCAGCCGCTGGACCGCGGCCATGCTCAGGCCATCCCGCTGGACGTTGCCGGGGAGCTTTTCGAGGCGTTTCTCGATGGCGGCAAGGTAGCGGGGGAGCTGGCTCAGCTGCTTGTAGCCGGTGCGGGCCACAAATCCCGGGAACACGAGCTGCTCGAGCTGGCTCCTGACATCGTTCAGGGCGCTGATCAGCGCCAGGCTTGTGGTCCCTTTCAGCTGTTTCTCAATCCGCCGGGTACTGGCCAGGACGCGCTCCACCACGGCCGTCACACTGAAGACGGTATCGATAAGCTCCGCGCGGACCTGCTCGTAGAGGGCGTCGAAGGACTCGCGGTCCCACGGGAGTTCCGCCGGGGTCAGTTTGTCCACGGCAGCCAGGGCACAATCGGCGATGAGGGCTGATACGGAACCGTGTGGATTCTGGCTGAACGTCAGCTTTTCGGTGTTGTTCAGATGCTCTAGGACGTAGCGGTCCGGTGCCGGTACCCTGAGGGCGAGCAGCCGGATCACACCGCCGCGCATGGCCTCGAGCTGCTCCGACGAGGTCTGGAAGACGCGCAGCGCCACCGATGTTCCTTCATCCACCAACGCTGGATAGCCGGTGACCGTGTGGCCCTTGACCGTGTTGCTGACCTGCCGCTGCACTGTGCCGAAGGCCCACTCGGTCAGGCCGGTCTGCTCCCTGAAGCCTGTGCCGCCGCCGGTTGAATTTCCGCCTGCCGATGACACGGGTACTGTCCCGCCGGCTTTTCCAGATTGTCCAAGAGCCTGCGGCGCGGTGGTTCCGGGCGTCGCCCCCAGGGATTCTGCGATGGCTCGGCGGGTTGCCGGGGCCAGCCGCTCCTGCAGGGCAGTGAGGTCCTTGCCCTCGTCCAGGACCTTGCCCTGGGGATCGACAACCTTGAAGCTCACCCGCAGGTGGGACGGCACAGCGTCCCAGTTCCAGGATCCTGGCGGGATGACGTGGCCGCGGATCCGGCGCAGGGCCAGTTCCAGCGAGGCTTCCAGCTCATCGTGGGCCGGATCGAAGTCCGAATCCAGGGCAGCAACGGCCTGCCGGGCCACATCCGGAGCGGGGACGAAGTTCTTGCGGACCTGCTTGGGGAGTGACTTGATCAGGGCAGCCACAAGCTCGGCGCGTTGGCCGGGGATCAGCCAGCGGAAGGCTGCGTCATCGAGCTGGTTCAGGAAGAGCACCGGGACTTCGGCCGTGACGCCGTCGGACGGGTTGGGGGGAGATCCGGGCGCTACCGGGTGGAACTCGTAGCTGAGCGGCAGCTCGAAGCCCTTGTGCAGCAGCGTCTTCGGATACGCGGCTTCGTCCAGGTCATCGGCGTCGTTGTTGAGCAGCAGTGACTTGTCGTAGTCCAGGAGGTCCGGGCTCTGCTGCCGGGCCTCCTTCCACCATTTGTCGAAATGCCGCTCGGAAACAACATCGGGGCCGATCCTGGCGTCGTAGAACTCGAACAGCGTTTCGTCGTCCACCAGCAGGTCGCGGCGGCGCATCCTGGCTTCGAGTTCCTCGACTTCCAGGAGGAGGGCGCGGTTGCGGTGGAAGAACTTGTGGTGCGTTTTCCAGTCGCCTTCCACCAGGGCGTGCCGGATGAACAGCTCTCGGGCCAGCGCAGGATCCACCCGGCTGTAGTTGATCCGGCGCTGCGGGATGATGGGCACTCCGTACAGGGTGACCTTCTCGTACGCCATGACCGCGCCCATTTTGGTGGACCAGTGCGGCTCGCTGTAGCTGCGCTTGACGAGGTCCGGCGCCACCTGTTCTGCCCAGACGGGATCGAACTTGGCTGCGACCCTGGCCCAGAGGCGGCTCGTCTCCACGAGTTCGGCAGCCATCACAAACGTGGGGGACTTCTTGAAGAGCGACGAGCCGGGGAAGATTGCGAAGCGGCTGCCGCGGGCGCCCGCGTATTCGCGCTTGCGCTCGTCCAGGATGCCGATGTGGCTGAGCAGGCCGGACAGCAGGCTCATGTGGATGCCGTCGTGGTTGCCCACGGGATCGGCCAGGCGCTTGTTGTCCAGGCTGATCCCGAGCGGGCGGGCCATCTGGCGGAGCTGGGCGAAGAGATCCTGCCATTCCCTGACCCGAAGGTAGTTGATGAACTCGGTCCGGCACAGGCGGCGGAACTGGGTGGAGGAGAGTTCCTGCTGTTTCTCCTGCAGGTAGTTCCACAGGTTCAGGAAGCCGGTGAAGTCAGAGTTCTCATCGAGGAACCGGGCATGCTTCTCGGCGGCGAGCTGCTGCTTGTCCGTTGGACGTTCGCGGGGGTCCTGGATCGTCAGTGCCGCGGCCAGGATCATGACCTCGCGGACGCAGCCGCGCTTGCCGGCCTCCACAATCATCCTGCCGAGACGGGGATCCACCGGCAGCTGGGCAAGCTGCTGTCCGACGGCGGTCAGCCCGCCGCTCCTGGCGTCACCTGGTTTTACGGCATTCAAGGCGCCGAGTTCGCGCAGGAGCGTCACGCCGTCGTTGATTGCCCGTGAGTCCGGCGGTTCGACGAACGGGAAGTTCTCCACGTCCTTGGGCGCACGGGCAACGCCCATGGCCGTCATCTGCAGGATGACTGCGGCCAGGTTGGTGCGCAGGATTTCCGGATCCGTGAACAGCGGCCGGGACTCGAAGTCCTCTTCCGCATAGAGCCGGATGGCGATGCCGTCCGACACGCGGCCGCACCGGCCGGAGCGCTGGTTCGCCGAAGCCTGCGACACCCGCTCGATGGGCAGCCGCTGGACCTTGGTGCGGTGCGAGTAGCGGGAAATACGGGCCGTGCCGGTATCGACGACGTACTTGATGCCGGGGACCGTCAGGGACGTCTCGGCCACGTTGGTGGCCAGCACAATCCGGCGGTTTTTGCCGGGGTGGAACACCTTGTGCTGTTCCTGCAGGCTCAGGCGCGCGAACAGCGGGAGCACCTCGGTGCCGGCCAGGCGCCGGTTGGACTGGATCCTGGCGTTGAGTGCCTCTGCTGCGTCGCGGATTTCGCGCTCGCCGGAGAAAAAGACCAGGATGTCGCCGGGGGCCTCGGTGGCGAGTTCGTCAACGGCGTCGCAGACGGCGTCGAGCGGATCGCGGTCCTCTTCGAGTTCGTCGTCGGAGGCCTCAGCGTCTTCGCCATCGGCGGACGATCCGCCGGCTGGCTGGGAAAGCGGCCTGTAGCGGATCTCCACCGGGAACGTGCGCCCGGACACCTCGATGATGGGGGAGGGCCCCTCGTCGGACCCGA
The DNA here is from genome assembly GCF_057840185.1 of Pseudarthrobacter sp. KH_020_B. NCBI lineage: Bacteria > Bacillati > Actinomycetota > Actinomycetes > Micrococcales > Micrococcaceae > Pseudarthrobacter > Pseudarthrobacter sp. KH_020_B. Next base: position 3,057,123 of record NZ_CM174506.1, on the reverse strand, counting down.
AGTGCTTGGCGAAGCGCTCCGGATCGATCGTGGCCGAGGTGATGATGATCTTCAGGTCCGGCCGCTGCGGCAGGATGCGCTTGAGATAGCCCAGGATGAAGTCGATGTTGAGGCTGCGCTCGTGCGCTTCGTCAATGATGATGGCGTTGTATTTGCGCAGCAGCTTGTCCCGCTGGATCTCTGCAAGCAGGATGCCGTCGGTCATGAGCTTGACCTTGGTGGCGCGGCTGACTTCGCCGGTGAACCGCACCTGGAAACCGACTTCCTGGCCGATCTCCACACCGAGTTCCTCGGCGATGCGCTCAGCGACCGTGCGGGCCGCGAGCCGCCGCGGCTGGGTGTGCCCGATCAGGCCGTTGTCGCCCAGACCCAGCTCGAGGCACATTTTGGGGATCTGGGTGGTCTTGCCGGAGCCGGTCGCGCCGGCGATGATGGTCACCTGGTTCGCTGCAATGGCGGCCTTCAGGTCCTCGCGGCGCTCGGAAACGGGCAGCTCAGCAGGGTAGGAGATATGAAATGTCATGGCTGCAGCCAGTCTACTGGGGCGGCGCCTGTTTCCCGCGCTTGCTGCTGGCGACTCCGTTGTCGGCCCCGCTGTTGATCCCGCCGTCAGCCCCGCTCAAATCAGTACATAAGGAGAGGACCCGGCTCTCATGAGCCGGGTCCTCTGGTGTTACTACTGATGGGTTTAATAATGGCGGCCTGAGGCATGCCTGCGGGTCAGAAAATGCGGAGTGTGTAGTTGACGCTGGGCAGGTCCAGGGCGGACCAAGGCTGTTCGGAGGTGACTGGAGGGATATGGCCGCGGCCATCACGCAGGAGCGCTGAGATGGTGGCGGCCAGAACGATGAGGAGCAGTACGACTAGGGCGATTCCGAAGATTTCCATGACTCAATGCTGCTCCGGTGCATGTTCAGGAAACAGTGGCAGAAATGCCCAAAAAGCTCTAATTTCTGCCACAATGGAAGCATGCTGAAATCAGTGGCAGTCATCGTGGTTCCCAACTTCTCGATCTTCGAGTTCGCCACCGCATACGAGGTGTTCGGCTTCGACGGGTCCGGGCGCGATAGTGGTGTTCCGGCCTTCGATTTCCGGGCCTGCACGCCGGAACCCGGAAACGTCCGGATGAAATCAGGCCTCTCCATGAATGTCCCGTTGGGGCTCGATGCCACCGCGGACGCGGACCTCGTGATCATGACCCCGTTCGGAAACGACGACGACGTTCCGGAATCCGTGCTGGAGGCATTACGCGCCGCGCACGCCCGTGGAGCCTGGGTGATGTCCATCTGTTCCGGAGCCTTCGCCCTGGCCCGCGCCGGTCTTCTGAACGGGCGGCGTTGCACCACGCATTGGCATCACTCCCAGGAGCTCGCAAGCCGGTACCCGGAAGTGCTGGTCGATGAAAATGTGCTCTATGTGCAGGACGGCAACCTGATCACCAGTGCTGGAACCGCGGCAGGCATTGATGCCTGCCTCCATCTGGTGCGCGTTGAGCTGGGCGCCAATGTAGCCGCCGCCATTGCGCGGGACATGGTGGTTCCGCCACACCGCGACGGCGGCCAGGCGCAGTTCATAGACCGGCCCGTGCCTACCTGTGGATCGGCGCCGATGGAAGAGTTGCTGCGGTGGATGGTCCAGAACCTGGAACAGGAACACACCGTCGTTGAGTTGGCGTCCCGCGTCCACATGTCAGCCAGGACTTTCGCCCGCCGCTTCCGGTCCGAAACCGGGGCGACACCTGCTGCCTGGCTGAACTCGCAGCGGGTCCTCCGGGCGCAGGAGCTGTTGGAATCCACTGACCTGAACATCGACGAAGTTGCGCGGGAATCCGGCTTTGGCCACCCCGTCCTGCTCCGGCATCACTTTGCCAAGGTGCTGGACACCAGCCCGCAGTCCTACCGTCGGGCCTTCCGGGGGCAACTCGTAACGGCAGGCTAGCTGGCAGCACAGCTAAGCCTGCACGGGACCCTGCCGCCCTGGTTGGTCTTCGGAAGCCGCCCGGGTGCTGTCCACCAGCACGCGCCATGGTCCTGTGACAGCCTGCTCCGGCAGCGCCGCCCGGCGCTGGCCGGCCCGGATCGAATAGATAAATCGGTCGGGCTGGTTTCCTTGCGCTTCCGCGGCTGCAGCCCTGACAGTCTTGGGTACCGCGTCCCAAGGGCATGCTTCCACAATGGGTTGCCACTGGCTTTTGGCGCTCGCGGTCTGGGCGTGCACTGTCCAGACGCGGGTCAGGGCTGCGATGCCGCCACTGCGCTCCACACTGATCTTCATGGCTGGTCCTGGGCTTTCCTGCAGCCTGGCCGCCGGCTCGCGGCAGGCAGGCGTTCAACTAAAGCTTGACCTTCACAGTTTCCCACGCCTGCCGCACGGCGTCATGCTCCGGCGAATCGGCGCCGAACAGGTCGACGGCGGATGCCGCCGTCGCCCTCGCGAAGACCCGGAAAGTGGCGGTGGCAGGCAGCGAGCCGCCGGTCAGTGCGTCGTACCAGATCCGTCCCGGCGCCTCCCAAGCGTTGCCGCCGAGGGACTCTGCCGTGAGATAGAAGGCCCGGTTGGGGATGCCGGAGTTGATGTGGACGCCGCCGTTGTCCGCGCTGGTCCGCACGTACGAGTCCATCGAATCGGGCTGCGGATCCTTACCCAGCACGTCGTCGTCGTACGCTGTGCCCGGAGCCTTCAGCGAGCGGAGAGCCGATCCCTCAACCTGAGGCGTGAAGAGCCCTTCGCCGATCAGCCAGCTGGCTTCGGTCACGGATTGGCCGTTAAGGTACTGTTCCACGAGCGCGCCGAAAACGTCAGACATGGATTCGTTGATGGCACCTGCCTGGTTACGGTAAGCCAGGCCAGCCGAGTACTGGGTGACGCCGTGCGTGAGTTCGTGCCCGATGACGCTCAACGACCGCGTAAAACCCTCGAAAACTTCGCCGTCGCCGTCGCCGAAGACCATCTGCCGGCCGTCCCAGAAAGCATTGTCGTAGAGCTTGCCAAAGTGCACAGTGGCATCGAGCGGCAGGCCTTCGCCGTCGATGGAGTTGCGGCCGAAGACGTCGGCAAACAGGCGATGCGTGTGCCCAAGGCCGTCGTACGCCTCATCAGCGGACTGATCGCCGGAGGCCGGTTCGCCTTCCTTGCGCAAAAGCTTTCCGGGCAGGTTCTCGGAACCGCCGGCATCGTAGACGCTCCTGTTGGGCGGGCCCGGGCGGACGTCCCGCAGTGCCGGGGGAGCGGCTGGAGCCGGCTGGGCACGGGCTGACTGGACGGACCGGACGTGGCTCAGCGCTTCCTTGGCTGCCCGCGCTGCGGCTGAAAACTGCGGTTCGTCCAGGCGGGCCAACCGCCGCAGCAAGTAAGGCGGAATGATCGAACAGAATGTGGCTGGAATGTGCATGGTCTACCCCCTCGAGTTCGTTGAATCAGCCTACGAGGGGGCGCCGACAATCCGACGAAGGCGCACTGAATCCAGCGCGAACGGACAGTTGAGGCCCGGGGCGCGAGGGGACATTTAAGCCCCACGCCTCTGCGCGAACGGACACTTAGGCCCCGCCCAGTTCCGCCCAGCTCCGGCACTTCAAGAATGATGTCAGCGGAGTTATCCACATAGGCGTTGGGTGTGCGTCAGGAATGTAGGTGATCGCTTTTGAGTCCGTTGCGGCGCTAGTCTGGTTGTGAATATAACAACCAGATCTGGAGGTGTTGTGGTGGTTGGTTCGTTGGATGAGATGGAGGCGGAGCGTGCCGGGCTCTATGAGCAGCTGGCGGCGACGGGTGATTTCCGCCGGGGCAGCGTGAGTGAGAACTACCGGCGGTGTGGGAAGCCTAATTGTGCGTGCGCGGCGCCGGGGCATCCCGGGCATGGGCCACGGCAGTTATGGACGCGCACGGGCCCGGGCGGCAAGCGGCGCGGCAGGCAGCTGGCGGCGTTGGAGGTGGATAAGGTCCGTGCCGAGCTGGATGCCTACGCCAGGTTCGCGTCGTTGACTGAGGCGATCGTGGAGGTGAATGAAGCGATCTGCGAGGCCCGCCCGGTCACGGCGGCGGCCGCGGCATCGCCTCCGGGTGCGGGCCCGCTCCAGGACCCCGCCGCGACGGACGGGGAAAAAGGGGGCTCTTGAGCCGGGTCCGGGACGATTTCGCCCGTGAGGTTGAGTCCCTGGCGGCGGTGGCGGCCCGCAGTGTGGGTGCCGGTGCCAGCGGCGGCCTGCCCGTGTTGGAGGAGGCGATCCGTACGGCAATGACCGCTCTGGGCGCGTCCCTGCTGGAGGGCTTGCTGGGCACAGACCTGGGCCACCGCGGCCCCTGCATCCCGTGCGGGGCCGGGCATATGGCCGATTTTGTCTCCTACCGCGCCAAGGTCATCGACACCGTGCTCGGTCCGGTCCGGGTGCAGCGGGCGTACTACCACTGCCGGGTATGCCGGGCAGGGGTAGTGCCCAGGGATGTTGAACTCGATGTGGACGGAGCATCCCTTTCGGGCGGGTTGCGGGCGATGATCGCCACCACTGGCGCCGCGGTGCCGTTCGCCCAGGCCGCTTCCTTGATCAAGGAATTGGCCGGGATTACCTTGAGCACCAAACGGGTCGAGCGTGCCGCTGAGGCAGTCGGGGCCCAGGCCACCACCGCCTTGGACGCCGACACAAAGGCGGTGCTTGCCAGGAAGGTGGTGCCCTTGCCGCCGGTGCCGGAACCGGAAATTCTGTACATCGCCGTGGACGGGACCGGGGTGCCGATGACACCGGCCGAAACGGCCGGGCGGGCCGGCAAGGGCCCGGACGGGCGGGCCCGCACCCGCGAGGCGAAACTGGCCTGCCTGTTCACCCAAACCGGCCTCGACCGGGAGAACCGACCGGTGAGGGACACGGACTCAACGAGCTATCTGGCAACCCTGGAACCAGTGGAGAAATTCTCCGATCTCGTTGCTGCCGAGGCTCGCCGCCGCGGGTCCGAGCACATCCGCCAGCTCGTCGTGCTCGGCGACGGGGCGCACTGGATCTGGAACCTGGCCACCGCCCGCTTCCCCGAAGCCACCCAAATCGTTGATCTCTTCCACGCCCGCGAGCACCTGCATGGACTCGCCGACCTGCTCGCGTTCATCATCACCGAGGACCCCAACGACTGGTACCAGGCACGACGGACCGAACTGGACAACGGCGACATCGAAGCCATCGTCAACGCCGCAATGATCTATCCACTGATCGGCCCCAGGGCCACCGAACGGCGCAAAGCACTGGCCTACTTCCAAACCAACGCCCACCGCATGCGCTACGCCCGCTTCCGCAGCCTGGGCATGTTCGTCGGCTCCGGCACCGTCGAAGCCGGCTGCAAAGCAATCGTTGGCCAACGCCTCAAACTCTCCGGCATGCGCTGGTCCAGCCCCGGAGCCACCAGCATCATCACCCTGCGCTGCCAAAACGCCAGCACCCACCACAACCAGACCACAGCCGCCTAACCGCCACACACGACCCCAAACATGCCGCAGCCCCCAGCTACCTACAAATCTGACGCACACCCATAGGCGTTCATCCTCACGGTCATTGTCAGACCCTGCTGGGAGGATTTGGGTATGGATGGCAGAGGAGCTGTGGCGACGGCGGAGGCCCTTGCGGCTTCTTTCGCTGGGCTGGCTTCTGTGATCCGTGAAGCTGTCGAAGCTTCCGGTTCCTGGGATGCTGATCCGCTGCGCCGGGTGGCGGATGGTTTCCTGGACGGGCTGGCCGAGATCTCACGGTTGGAGGCGAAAAGTGCCGCCTTGAAGGTCTGGCTGGCTGCCGGTTACAGCGACGCTGCCGAGGCTCTGGCGGGCCCGGCCGAGTCGCCGCAGGACCACCGCGGGCAGGAGATGGCCGTTGTCGCCGAGGTCGCCTGTGCCCTGACCGTCAGCGAACGCTCCGCGGGTGCCCTGCTCACGGAGGCACACGCTCTTACATCGACGCTACCGTTGACGATGTCCGCGTTGGAGGCGGGACAGATTTCGTGGCAGCACGCCCGGATCATGGTCGACGAAACCCTGAACCTCGACCCCGCCGGGGCGCAGGCGTTGGAAGCGCATTTCCTGGATCCCGGCCTCGAGAATGCGGCGCGTTCGTGCCTGGCCGGTGAGCTCATTCCCGGGCGGTTCCGGCACAAGGCCCGGACCTGGCGCGAACGCCACCACCCCGTCAGCATCGAGAAGCGCCACACCCGCAGCATTGCCGACCGGCGGGTGGAGTATGCCCCGGACCGCGACGGAATGGCCTGGCTCTCCGCGTACCTTCCCGCCGATCAGGCTGCCGGGATCTGGGACCGGACCACCGCGGCCGCGAGAGCCCTGCAGGGGCCACATGAGGACCGGACCCTCAGCCAACTCCGCGCCGACACCGCCGCCGCCTGGCTCCTCGGCGGCACCGGTGATGGGAGTGGTGAAATGGGCAGCGGTCTTGCTGATGGTGTTCCCTCGCCGCGGGCGCAGGTCTTGATCACGGTTCCGGTAATGTCGCTGCTGGGCCTCACTGAGGAGCCAGCCATGCTCGACGGATACGGCCCGATCCCGCCGTCCATGGCCCGGCAACTCGTCGCCGACGGCGCCGAATCCTTCCACCGGGTCCCAATCGACCCGCGCGACGGTGCACCGCTGGAGATCGGGCGGACCAGCTACCGGCTCACGAAAGCCCAGCGCCAATGGTTGCGGTTTCGGGACGGAAAGTGCCCGTTCCCGGGCTGCAGCAACCACTCCCTCGACAACGAAGCCGACCACCTCCTCGCCTGGGCCCACGGCGGCGGTACCGGGATCTCAAATCTCGGTTCGCCGTGCCCCTACACCACAGGCTCCGCCACACCACCGGTTGGACACCCACCCCAGCCACCAAAGATCAACCACCGGGCTGGATATCACCCACAGGACGGCACTACGCCAGCGAACACCCCGACTGGGAACCACCGGCCTGGCCAGCGCTGGAAACAACCGGGGCATCGAGCACCACGCCACCGTAGCTGGGCTGCGTGGTGAGGCAACGCACCAGCCGCGGAGTCTGAAGTGTCAGCGTGCGGCAAACGCGCCGCTGTGCACATGCGGTCCGTGTCCGCCAGTGCAAGCTCCATAGGGCCTCAAGCGTCCGCCAGCGCAAGCTCGTTGGGGCCTCAAGTGTCCGTTCGCGCAAGCTGGTTGGGGCCTCAAGTGTCCGTTCGCGCGAGCTCGTTGGGGCCTCAAGTGTCCGTTCGCGCGCACCCGGGGCACGAACGCAGAAACCCCCGCCGCTTTTGCAAGCGGCGGGGTTTTTGCCGGTGCCCTCGATTGGAATCGAACCAACGACCTTCTGCTCCGGAGGCAGACGCTCTATCCCCTGAGCTACGAGGGCAATTCAGGGATCCTGCCGTTGCCAGCGGGACGTCCTAGAGCTTAGCAGGAAGGTGCCTGCAAGGAAAAACGGCCCGCTTCAGTAGCCCGAAAAGGAGTCCACGTGAACGCGCCGTGCGCCCGCCTTCCTGGCTGCACGGCGCAGCGAAGCGACGCTGGCCGGTGACCCGGAGATGTAGACAGCGCGGCCGGCGATGTCGGGGACGAGGGCCTGCAGGGAATCTCCGTCCAGCCGGGCGCCGGCGGCAGCGCCCGTCTCCAGGGTCCCGGCATCGGTGATGAACGACGGCGGGGCGGCACCGTCGGCGAGGCGTGCAAGGATGCGCGCCCCGGACGCCTGCAGCTCGGCCGCGTACGCAATTTCCGCAGGGTTACGCGCCAGCAGCAGGAGAACCACGTCCCGGTCCTGCGCGGCGCCGGAAGCCAGGTGGGCCAGATAGGGCGTGATGCCGATGCCCGCGGCGATCAGGAGGACGGGGGCCCGGGGATCGCGGGGAAGGACAAAATCTCCGCCCACGGATGTGGCAGCCACCTCATCGCCAGGCTTCAGGTCCAGCAGGACTTTCTTCGCCGCGGACAGTGGCTCCGCCGTTCGGACGCCAAACGTCACCGTCTCCGAACCGGGGGCACTGGTCAAACTGAACACCCGCCGTCGGCCTTTACCATCAGACTTGGCGTGCGGCAGATCCAGTTCCATGAACTGCCCCGGCACAAAGCGGACGGGACGGGACGGTTCAAAGACGAACTCTGTGGTGCTCGGCGTCAGCGGGCGGGAGCCAGCGAACCGGAGCCTGAGCCCGCCGCGCTGGCCCATGAGAAACGCCAGTAGGTTGCCGACCAGCAAGGCCAGTTCCGGCGAGTTGGCGATGAAACCGAAGTTGTACGGCACCGCGAAGACCACACCAACGAGTGCTGCGAGTGCGAGCTGCTGCCAGCGGCGCGGCGCGAGGGTGAGTGGCTCCGTCAGCATAAAGCCGACGAAGAACAGCAGGGGCCGTTGGGCCAGGGCCTGCCAGAGTGCGCTGCCCAGGGTCAGCCCTGCCTGCAGCAGCTCAGCGCTAACGATTGATGTGGCAACCACAAGGAACACGGCCGCCATGAGCAACTTCCGCGTCCGGTAGAGCACCAGGAGGACGCCCGGGACCAGCAGCCACAGCATGGCAGGGGTCGCCGCCCACCACGTCGCGATGTTCAGGCCCGTCAGCCCGGTTACAAAAGCTCCCGCAGCGGCGGGGTTGAAGATGTGGCGGCCACGCCAGGCCAGCGCGTATTTGGACGCAGAGGCCAGCACACAGGCAAGCGCAACTCCGGCCACATCCAGGGGCACAAAGGAAGGCCAGAACAGGAAATACAGCAGCAGGCCGGTGATCAGCGACGACTCGGAATGCGGGCGGACATGGAAAAGGGCAGCCAGCCCGCGGTTGGATGCGTAGGTCAGGCCGAGACACAGCGCCAGGTGGACGAGCATCTGCGGGATGCCGAACGTCAGCCAGCCAAGGGCATTCAGCAGGAGGCTGTATGCGGCAAGGGTCCCCAGCACCAGGAGGATCAGCCGGTACATCGTGTACTTGCCCAACATGGTGTCCAGCCGGCCGGCGGCGAAAACGGCGGTTGCCTTGGGGGCATCAACGGGGCTCATGAGAACAGTGTCCCTTCAAATCCGGCTGAGTAGGCAGCACTTCCATCAGAAAAGACCGTCAGCCAGGAGAAGTCGAAGCTCCGTTCCAGCTCGCTGCCGGGGACAAAGAACAGGGCGGTGGCCAGAGCATCGGCAACCATGGTGCTTTCCGCCATGGTCCACGTGGCTACCGCAGTGCTGACAGGCAGCCCCGTGGTGCCATCGAGCACATGGTGCAGGCCGTCACCCCATGCCCGTCGGTTTGAGGCTGACGCGCACAAGGCGCCGCCTGCCAGCGGCACGGTCCCGATGGCCCTCGCCGGATCGTACGGGTGCTCCAAGGCCACGGACACCGGATCAGGCCCGCGGTGAAGCAGGTCGCCGCTGGCATCAATCACGAAGGAGTCCAGGCCACAGGAGCGCAACTCCTGAGCGAGAAGGTCCACCAGTTGCCCCTTGCCGGCGGCACCGATGTCCAGGACCACGGGAGCGGAGGTGGTCAGCACACTGCCGTCCCACGCCAGGACGTCCTCCCAGCGGGGTGCCGGCAGTGCGGACCTGGCAGGCCGCAGGGAATAGGCGGCGTCGTACCCGAGGCGCTCCAGGCTGCCGCCGATCAGGGGTGTCATCGCACCGCCGGTGATGTCGTACAGCGAGCGGTACAGCCGGCCAAGGTCTGCCGCTTCGGCCGGCAGCTCATACCGCCCGGGCTCGCGGGCCATGGCACTGACGGTCGAATCGGACCGGAACCGGGACCAGCCGCCGTCGTACCTCTCCACCATGGCGAGCAGCCGGGCGCGGACACTGGCATCGAGCGGACGGGGCGTGGAGATTTCCCAGCGGGTACCGATCCCGTCGAAGCGGAAATCCTCCGGGTCCGGCACGGCCTACTGGGCCTCGGCCTTGATCTTGTCCAAAGCCTGGTTGAAGCCGCCGCTGGTCAGAGAGGACCCGGCCACCTTGGAGACATTGAGTTCGTCGATGCTTTTACCCACAACCTGCGCTGCAATCCCGCCGGCGAATTCGCCCTGGAATTTCCGCGTGTTCGGGTTCGAGGGGTGCTGGGTGATGTTCACGGCCGTGACCGCGCCTGCGGCGAGCGTCAGTTCAACCCCCACGGTCTCGGTGCCGTTGGGGGAGACATAGGTGCCGTCGGCACTGTAGGTGCCGTCCTGGTAGAGGGAGCCGCTGCTGGCCAGCGATGATGCCGTGCCGGAAGGGGCAGTGGAGGCGCCGGACGTGCTGCCGGAAGTCGCGGCGGGCGCCGCGGGCGTGGCCGACGGTGCGCAGCCGGCCACCGTTCCGGCGAGGGACAGGCCGGCGATGCCGACGAAAACACTCTTGCGGACTGACGGTCTCAAATTGGGGCTCGTTTCGTGGGCTGGGTGCTTACGGTGTACTCAACGTCGGATTCAGCGTAACGGTTCACCCTGTGAATCAGCAGTGCGTCCGCTGTGAGGAAAAACAGTCATGCACCATGCCAAAATTCGTCCACGTGGCGGCCCCCGGTAGGCTAGAGGTGTGACTCCCGAAGAACTCTCCCTCGCCATATCCGCCTGCCTGAAAGACGCCGTCGCCGCTGGCGAAATCGCGCTTTCCGCATCAGCTGTCCCTGATGAGGTGCGCGTGGAGCGACCGAAGAACCGGGAGCACGGCGACTGGGCCACCAACATCGCCCTCCAGCTGTCCAAGCAGGCCGGCACCAACCCGCGCGAATTCGCCACCGTCCTGAGCGCCCACCTGAAGTCCATCGACGGCGTCTCTGCCGTGGAGATTGCCGGCCCCGGCTTCCTGAACATCACCGTGGATGCCGCAGCAGCGGGTGCGCTGGCGAAGGTCATCGTGGAAGCCGGACGGGACTACGGCACCACCACCACGCTCGCCGGCCACGTGGTGAACATGGAATTTGTGTCGGCGAACCCCACCGGTCCGCTGCACATCGGCCACACCCGCTGGGCCGCCTTGGGCGATGCCATCGCCCGTGTGCTGCGTGCTTCGGGCGCGGAGGTCACCGCCGAGTACTACATCAACGACGCCGGTTCGCAGATGAACACGTTCGCGAACTCTGTTTACTCGCGGCTGCACGGGCTTCCGGTGCCTGAGGGCGGCTACCCGGGCCAGTACATCGCAGACCTGGGCCATGACGTCCTGGCCGCGCATCCTGATATCCGCGAACTCACCGAGGTCGCCGCCCTTCCCGTCATCCGCGCCGCCGCCTACAAGGCCCAGATGAAGGACATCCAGGACACCCTCGCCGACTTTGGCGTTGCGTTTGACGTCTACTTCTCGGAGCAGGAACTGCACGACGCCGGCCACATCGAAAGTGCCGTCGCCCGCCTTCGCGAGCAGGGCCACGTGTTCGACGACGGCGGTGCGGTCTGGTTGCGCACCACCGACTTCGGGGACGACAAGGACCGCGTGATGATCCGCGCGAACGGCGAACCCACCTACTTTGCTGCGGACGCCGCGTACTACCTCTCCAAGAAGGACCGCGGCTTTACCGAAAAGATCTACCTCCTGGGCGCGGACCACCACGGCTACATCAACCGCCTCAAGGCCATTGCCGCCTGCGCGGGCGATGATCCCGACGTGAACATCGAGGTGCTGATCGGCCAGCTGGTTTCCGTCAACGGCGCCAAGCTGTCCAAGCGTGCCGGCAACATCATCGAGCTCAAGGACCTGATCGACTGGCTGGGCAAGGACGCCGTGCGCTACTCCCTGGCCCGCTTCCCGGCGGATTCCCCGCTCACCCTGGATCCGGACCTGCTGAAGAAGCACAGCAACGAGAACCCTGTGTTCTACGTCCAGTACGCCCACGCGCGTACACGCGGCGCGGCCCGCAACGCTGTGGCCGCCGGCGTGGACCGCAGCGCGTTTGACGCCTCCCTGCTGGACCACGCCACGGAAAATGAGCTGCTTTCCTATTTGGGCAGCTACCCCTCGATTGTGGCCAAGGCAGCGGAGCTGCGTGAGCCGCACCGCGTTGCCCGCCACCTGGAAGTGATTGCCGGCGCCTACCACCGCTGGTATGACGCCTGCCGCATCGCGCCCATGGGCGAAGAGCCGGTTACCGACGTCAACCGCACCCGCCTGTGGCTGAACGACGCCACCAGCCAGGTGCTGGCCAACGGCCTGGACCTGCTGGGCGTCTCCGCGCCGGAACGGATGTGAAATTGATGTCGGTACAGGACACCAACACCGGATCCCCGCTGGCTCCCGAGTGGCTCGCCGTTCCCACGGACCTGAACGCGCTCCATGAGCCTATGTGGGCGCAAGATGTCCGGAAGAACGACGCCGGTGAGCTCGCCATCGATGGCATCGCCGTCAGTGAGCTCAAGGCACAGTTCGGCACGCCGCTCTTTGTGATGAGCGAGACAGACTTCCGGGCCCGCGCACGTTCCTTCAAAGACGCCTTTGATGCCGCCTTTGCCGACATCTGCGGGGGAGTGGACGTCTACTACGCGGGCAAGTCCTTCCTGTGTACCGCCGTAGCCGCCTGGGTGGCAGACGAAGGACTCCGGCTGGACACGTGCTCCGGCGGCGAACTCGCCGTGGCCGCCCGGGCCGGCATCAAGGGCGAAAACCTGGGCCTGCACGGCAACAACAAGTCCGACGCCGAGATCAACCGCGCGCTGGATATGAAGCTGGGGAGAATCGTGGTGGACAGCCTCGATGAGTTGGACCGCGTCGCCAAAATCGCCTCCGCCCGCGGCGAAATTGCCAACGTTATGCTGCGCCTGACTCCCGGCGTCCACGCGCACACCCACGAGTTCATCGCCACCGCCCACGAGGACCAGAAGTTCGGCCTCTCCATGGCCGGGGACTCCACTGAGCAGGCCGGACTATCAGCGGCGGAGGAAGCTGTGGCTGCGGCCACACACTACGCCAGCATCGAACTGCTGGGCCTGCACTGCCACATCGGCTCGCAGATCTTCGAGCCGGACGGCTTTGAACTCGCTGCGCAGAAGCTCCTGCGCTTCCACGCCGCCATGCAGGAAAAGTACTCCATCGTGATGCCCGAGCTGGACCTTGGCGGCGGCTACGGCATTGCCTACACCCCGGTGGACACCCCCCGCCCCGCAGCCGACGTCGCGCAGGCGATGGCCGCCGTCGTGCGTTCCACGTGTGCTGAACTGGGCATCACCGCTCCCCGGATTTCCATCGAACCCGGCCGCGCGATCGTGGGCAGCACCACCTTCACGCTGTACGAGGTGGGCACCCTTAAAACCGTGCGCGTGGACGCTCCGGCCAGCGAAGCGGGCCAGGAGAACGTTACGCATCCGCGCCGCTATGTGTCAGTGGACGGCGGCATGAGCGATAACGCCCGCCCGGTGCTCTACGACGCGGATTATTCGGCGATTCTGGCCTCCCGTACGTCCGCGGCGTCCCCGCAGCTGTCCCGCGTGGTGGGCAAACATTGCGAGAGCGGCGACATAGTTGTTAGAGATGTATATCTGCCCGAGGACGTGGCAGCCGGTGATCTGCTTGCTGTACCGGGGACCGGCGCCTACTGCTGGGCCCTGTCAAGCAACTACAACTATCTGGCCCGGCCCGGCGTTGTCGCGGTGCGCGGCGGATCTGCCCGGCTGATTGTCCGCGGGGAAACCGAAGAAGATCTGCTTAACCGCGACATGGGAGTGCCGAATGACTGAATTGCGAACCCTGAAAGTAGCCCTGCTGGGCTGTGGCAACGTTGGGGCCCAGGTTGCGCGGATTCTCATTGAGGACGCCGACGCCCTGGCCGCCCGTACCGGTGCACGCTTGCAGCTCAGCGGCATCGCCGTACGCAACGTCAATGCCAAGCGGGACGTGGACCTGCCGCAGGACCTTTTCACCACCGACGCCGACACCCTGGTCAAGGATGCCGACCTCGTGATCGAGCTCATGGGCGGGATCGAGCCTGCACGCACGCTGATTCTCTCCGCGCTGCGCAACGGCGCCTGTGTAGTCACCGGCAACAAGGCCCTGCTCGCCCAGGATGGCCCCACCCTCTACGAAGAGGCCGACAAGGCCGGCGTGCAGCTGTCCTACGAAGCCGCCGTCGCCGGTGCCATCCCCATCCTGCGCCCCATCCGGGACAGCCTGGCCGGCGACCGCATCACCCGCGTCCTGGGCATCGTCAACGGCACCACCAACTTCATCCTGGACCAGATGGACTCCACCGGCGCCCAGTTCGCGGACGCCCTCGCCGAAGCCCAGCGCCTCGGTTACGCCGAAGCGGACCCCACGGCCGACGTCGAGGGCCACGACGCCGCCGCCAAGGCTGCCATTCTCGCGTCGCTGTCCTTCCACACCCGCTTCGCCCTGGAGAACGTCCACTGTGAAGGCATCACTTCCGTCAGCGCGGCGGACATCGCCGCAGCCAAGGACGCCGGTTTTGTCATCAAACTGCTGGCCATCGCCGAAAAGCTCGCGGATGCCGACGGCGGCGAAGGCGTTTCCGTGCGCGTGCACCCCACGCTGCTGCCGCGCGAGCACCCGCTGGCCGCCGTCCGCGGCGCGTTCAATGCGGTCTTCATCGAGGCGGAAAACGCCGGCGAGCTGATGTTCTATGGCCAGGGTGCCGGGGGAACCCCGACGGCGTCTGCCGTCCTGGGTGACCTTGTTTCTGCAGCCCGCCGCATTGTGCTGGGCGGACCCGGACGGACGGAGACCACCACCGGCCACGTCCCGGCCCTGCCCATCGACTCCGCCATCACCAGCTACTACATCGGCCTGGACGTCGCTGACCAGCCCGGCGTGCTGGCCAGGATCGCCCAGCTCTTTGCGGAGCATGGCGTGTCCATCGAAATCATGCGGCAGACCATCCACCGGGACGCAGAGTCCAACGTGGAGTCTGCCGAACTGCGGATCGTTACCCACCGCGCATCCGAGGCTGCCCTCGCAGCCACCGTCGAGGCCGTCAAGGGCCTGGACGTCATCAATTCAGTGACATCCGTTCTGCGGGTAGAAGGAGTCTAAGTGGCTCACCAATGGCGCGGCGTTATCCGCGAATACGCTGACCGTCTGCCCGTAACGGAATCCACCAGGGTCATCACGCTGGGCGAAGGCGGCACTCCGCTGGTCCACGCGCAGAAGCTCTCCGAGCTCACCGGTTCCACGGTGTACCTGAAGGTCGAGGGAATGAACCCCACCGGTTCGTTCAAGGACCGCGGCATGACCATGGCCATGACGGCCGCCGTTGCGTCCGGTGCCAAGGCCGTGGTGTGCGCGTCCACCGGCAACACCTCAGCCTCCGCCGCGGCCTACGCCACTGCAGCGGGACTGAAATGCGCCGTGCTGGTCCCCGAAGGAAAAATCTCCATGGGCAAGCTGAGCCAGGCCATCGCGCACGGTGCCACGCTGCTGCAGGTGGACGGCAACTTCGATAACTGCCTGGACATTGCACGCAAGCTGGGGGAGTCGTACCCGGTGTTCCTGGTCAACTCCGTCAACCCGGCCCGCATCCAGGGCCAGAAGACGGGCGCGTTTGAGATTGTCGATTCTCTCGGCGATGCTCCGGACATCCACGTCCTGCCCGTCGGCAACGCCGGCAACATCACGGCGTACTGGAAGGGCTACAAGGAGTACTCGGCGCCGTTCGAATCCGAAACAGCCGGAACCTTGCCTGCCGTGTCCACGAAAACCCCCCAGATGTGGGGCTTCCAGGCCGCCGGTGCAGCACCGTTCGTGGCGGGGCACCCCATCACGGAGCCGGACACCATCGCCACCGCCATCCGGATCGGCAACCCGGCATCCTGGGACGGTGCCATCGCGGCCCGTGACGAGTCCGGTGGATTCATCGACGCCGTGACTGACGAACAGATCCTCGATGCCCACCGCTGGCTGTCCGCCCGCGAGGGCGTTTTTGTGGAGCCCGGTTCCGCCGCCGGTGTGGCCGGCCTGCTCAAGAAGCACGCTGCCGGTGAAGTTCCAACCGGCAAGACCATCGTCATCACCGTGACCGGCCACGGCCTCAAGGACCCCCAGTGGGCCCTCCGGACCGAGGACGGCAGCGAAGTGCAGCCCGTCAAGGTCTCCAACGACGTCGTGACAGTCGCAGCTGAACTGGGACTGGAAGAAAAGTAGCCTTGAAAACCACCTCGCCCACCGCCGTTGACCTGCCCGTCATCGAAGCAGGCCAGCGCGTCACCGTCAGGGTCCCGGCCACCAGTGCCAACCTTGGACCGGGTTACGACAGCCTGGGCCTCGCCCTGGCACTGCATGACACCCTGACGGTGGAAACCCTCGAATCCGCTGAGCTCGTCTTCGAGCTCAGCGGCGAGGGGGCGGACACGCTGCCGCGCGACGCCAGCCACCTGGTGGTCAGGGCGATGGAGGCTGCCTTTTCCCGGCTCGGTTACCGGCACGGTGGCCTCAGGATCACGGCGACGAACGTCAACCCCCACGGCCGGGGCCTCGGATCATCGGCGTCGGCCGTGGTGGCGGCCGTCTCGGCTGCCAACGCCATGGTGCCCGAAGCGGCGCATCGCGGGCGGGACTGGATCCTGCAGCTGACCAGCGAGATGGAAGGCCACCCGGACAACGTCGCGCCCGCGATTTTCGGCGGACTGGCGCTGTCATGGCAGGACAGTGACCGGTACAGCAGCACGTGCGCCACCGTGGCAGGTTCAGTGATTCCCATCGTGGCCGTCCCCGATTTCGAATTGTCCACCGAGGCCGCGCGCGCCCTGCTGCCGGCCTCTGTGGGTCATCACGCCGCCGCCATGAACTCCGGCCGGGCTGCGCTCCTGATCCATGCGCTGACCCAGAAGCCCGAGTTTCTGCACGCCGGCACGGAGGATTACCTGCACCAGAGCTACCGGGCCGAGGCGATGCGCCCCAGCGCGGCCCTTATCAGGGCATTGCGCAACGCGGGCCACGCGGCAGTGGTTTCGGGTGCCGGACCTACGGTCCTGGTTCTCGCCGACGGCGAAGCCGAAGCCGCCGAGGTGCTTGGGTTTATTGAGTCCTTTACGGAGGCGAACACGCCCGGCATCGGCTGGCGCGTGCTGAAGCTGGCAGTGGACGTCGAAGGTGCTAAGGTGGACTTGCACCGGCGGTAATTCCGCCTATCTGATCGGCAGCTGCATTCAGTTGTTAGTGATCTCCTGACCGCGCAATATTTTCCGGTGTCACCTGCTTGGTCTGTCGCAGGAATCTGCAGCTGAATTGCCTGCCCCTGAACCGTCAGCCCGGCGCCCCGCCATTAATCGGTGCGTGAGGTGAATCAGTATCCGGCCCTGCTGGCCGAAATCCAACCGGCAAGACCGAAAATGTCGGCTGCAGATCTGAACTGCAGCCCAGATCAAAATCATCGCGTCCAGCTCCCAGTCTGGACGCCGTCGAGGGGGAAGGATCCTTCGTGACCGAAACCACTGAGCTGTCTTCAGCTGTGGAACCATCAACTTCTGCTGCCGGATCGTCAACGGCCGCACCCGCCAAGAGCAGTGGCCTCGCCGGCCTCAAGCTCGCCCAGCTGCAGGCCCTTGCCAGCCAGCTGGGGATTTCCGGTGGATCCCGCATGCGTAAGGGGGATCTGGTCACCGCCATTTCCGCCCATCGCGCAGGCACGTCAGCCAGCAAGGCCCCGGCCAAGGCTGCCCAGAGGGCGACCGAAAACCACGTAGCCCCGGCCGCTGCCGCACCGGTGGCTGCCGCCAGCGAAACCTCGGAGGCCCCGGCCGCTGAGGGGACCCGGGCCCGTGGCCGTGGACGCAGCCGCCGCGCTGTCAGCGACGGAGTGGTCGCGGCCCCCGCCGCGGCAACAGCCCCCGAAGCTCCGGCCGCCGCACCCGTTGAGGCTCCGGCGTCAGCGCCCGTTGAGGCCGGCGCAGCAGCTGACGGCGAACGCCGCCAGCCGCGTACCCGCAACCGCCGCCGCGGCGAAGCGGCCGCCACATCAACGCAGGCAGAAGCCCCTGAGGCTCCGGCCGAGCAGCCTGCCGCTGAACAGCGCCAGGCTGACCGCACCGAAACCCAGCGCACCGAAACCCAGGGCACTGAAACCCAGGGTGCCGAGTCCGGCGACGGCCAGCGTGCTGACCGCCGCGAGAGCGGCCGCACCCGGGGTGCCCGTGACACGACCGCCCGTGACACCACCACCCGCGAAACCACTGACGGTGGCCGCGACAACGCAGGCAGCCGTGACGCCGGCCAGCGTGAAGGTGCCCGCCGCGAGGACACCCGCGACGACGATTCCGACGGCGGCAGCCGCCGGAACCGCCGCAACCGCCGCGACCGGAACGACCGCAATGACCGCTCCGGTGGCGGCCAGGACAGCCGGGACAACTCCCGTAACGACCGTTTCCGCGACCGCAACGACCGCCGTCGGGGACGCGCCCAGGGACCGGACGTCGACGACGTCGAGGTCACCGAGGACGACGTCCTGCTGCCCGTCGCCGGCATCCTGGACGTGCTGGAGAACTACGCGTTCATCCGCACCTCCGGCTACCTGCCGGGCCCGAACGACGTTTACGTCTCCCTGGCCCAGGTCAAGAAGTACAACCTGCGCAAGGGCGACGCCTGCGTCGGTGCCATCCGTGCACCGCGTGACGGCGAAGACCGCAGCCAGCAGACCGCCCGCCAGAAGTTCAACGCCCTGGTCCGCGTCACCTCCGTAAACGGAAAAACGCCGGAAGAGCTCAAGGACCGCGTCGAATTCGCCAAGCTGGTTCCGCTGTACCCGTCCGAGCGCCTGCGCCTGGAGACGGATCCCAAGAAGATCGGCCCCCGCGTCATCGACCTGGTTGCCCCGATCGGCAAGGGCCAGCGTGGCCTGATCGTCTCCCCGCCGAAGGCCGGCAAGACGCTCATCCTGCAGTCCATCGCCAACGCCATCACCACCAACAATCCTGAGGTCCACCTCATGATGGTGCTCGTTGACGAACGCCCCGAAGAAGTCACGGACATGCAGCGCACCGTCAAGGGCGAGGTCATTGCCTCCACCTTCGACCGGCCCGCCGATGACCACACCACCGTGGCCGAGCTCTCCATCGAACGCGCCAAGCGCCTCGTGGAAATGGGCATGGACGTGGTGGTCCTCCTGGACTCCATGACCCGCCTGGGCCGTGCCTACAACCTGGCAGCACCGGCCTCCGGCCGTATCCTGTCCGGTGGTGTCGACTCTGCCGCGCTGTACCCGCCGAAGCGCTTCTTCGGTGCAGCCCGCAACATCGAAAACGGCGGCTCGCTGACCA
The DNA here is from genome assembly GCF_057840185.1 of Pseudarthrobacter sp. KH_020_B. Classification (NCBI taxonomy): domain Bacteria; kingdom Bacillati; phylum Actinomycetota; class Actinomycetes; order Micrococcales; family Micrococcaceae; genus Pseudarthrobacter; species Pseudarthrobacter sp. KH_020_B. The sequence continues at coordinate 3,037,994 of NZ_CM174506.1, read as the reverse complement.
TCCTGGCAACCGCGCTCGTGGAGACCGGTTCCAAGATGGACGAGGTCATCTTCGAAGAGTTCAAGGGCACCGGCAACATGGAGCTCCGCCTGTCCCGCCAGCTGGCGGACAAGCGCATCTTCCCGGCCGTGGACGTCAACGCGTCCGGTACCCGCCGTGAGGAAAACCTGCTTTCCCCCGAGGAAGTCAAGATCATGTGGAAGCTGCGCCGCGTCCTTTCCGGACTCGAAACGCAGCAGAGCCTTGAGCTGCTGACCAACAAGATCCGGGAGACCCAGAGCAACGTCGAGTTCCTCATGCAGGTCCAGAAGACAACGCTTGGTGCAAAGTCGGACCTCGACAAGTAGCTGCGCTCACCGCTCAAGACATGCCGGCCTGATGGCCGGCATGTTTTGGGCGGTTCGTCGTTAAGTCCCGTGAAACTAGACTTGTAAGAGTCGAAAGAGGTTTTGAAATGTTTGAGTCCGTACAGGGCCTGCTTGATGAGCATGATGCTATCCAGGCGCAGCTTGGTGATTCTGCTGTTTATGCTGACCAGCGGCTGGCCCGGAAGCTGGGGCGGCGTTCTGCACAGCTCAATGGCATCGTGGAGGCATACAACAAGTGGCATGCCCTCGAGGACGACCTCGCCGCTGCGATGGAAATGGCCTCGGAGGACCCTGAGTTTGCTGCCGAGGTCCCCGTGCTGGAGGAAGCGCTGGAGCAGGCTTCTGCGAAGCTGCGCAGGCTCCTCATCCCGCGGGACCCTGACGACGCCCGCAACGTAATCCTCGAGGTCAAGGGCGGCGAAGGTGGCGACGAAGCCGCACTGTTCGCCGGTGACCTCCTGCGGATGTACACCCGGTACGCGGAGTCCCGCGGCTGGAAGACTGAACTCATCTCAGCCAACGAATCCGATCTCGGCGGCTACAAAGACGTCCAGATGGCCGTCAAGGGCAGCTCGAACGATCCTGCCGAGGGCGTCTACGCGCGGCTGAAGTTCGAAGGCGGCGTCCACCGCGTGCAGCGTGTGCCCGTCACCGAATCGCAGGGCCGTATCCACACCTCTGCCGCCGGTGTCCTGGTCCTCCCCGAAGTTGACGAGCCTGAAGAGCTGGACATCAACCAGAACGACCTCAAGATCGACGTCTACCGTTCGTCCGGTCCCGGTGGCCAGTCCGTGAACACCACGGACTCCGCTGTCCGTATCACGCACCTTCCCACCGGCATTGTCGTGGCCATGCAGAACGAGAAATCCCAGCTGCAGAACCGCGAAGCAGGCATGCGCGTGCTCCGCGCCCGCATCCTGGCGCACCAGCAGGAAATCATCGACGCCGAGAACTCGGCCCAGCGTAAGTCCCAGATCCGCACCATGGACCGTTCGGAACGCATCCGCACCTACAACTACCCGGAAAACCGGATCGCGGACCACCGCACCGGCTACAAGGCGTACAACCTGGACCAGGTCATGAACGGTGACCTGGAACCGGTCATCCAGTCCGCCATCGAGATGGACGAACAGGCACGCCTGGACGCCATCGGCGACTAGCCGCATCCTGTGATAACAGAGTTACTGTGACAAACGAGCCCATGACACTCGGGTCGGAGCAGTCCCTCGCGGCTGCCGTCAGCGAGGCCACGGTGGTCCTCCGGGACGCCGGGGTCCCCAGCCCCCGCGTCGATGCGGAACTCCTGGCGGAGCACCTGCTCGGTGTAGGGCTCGGCAGGCTCCGGGCGATGATGCTGGGGGACACCCCAGCACCGGCTGGCTATGCCGAACTTGTCGCTGAACGGGCCCAACGGATCCCGCTGCAGCACATCACCGGCGTGGCGCATTTCAGGTACCTGGAGCTTGCTGTCGGGCCCGGGGTCTTTATCCCCCGGCCGGAAACAGAGTCCGTTGTGCAACTGGTCATCGACCACGTCAAGGGGATGGCGCACCCCCGGATTGTGGACCTGGGAACGGGGTCGGGCGCGATCGCCGGCTCCATCGCCCACGAGGTGCCCGGCGCCGAAGTCCACGCCGTGGAGTACAGCCCGTTCGCGCACGCGTGGGCAGCCAGGAACCTGGCGCCCCTGGGCGTCAATCTGGTGCTGGGGGACCTCCGCAACGCGCTGCCGGAACTCAACGGAACCTTCGACGTCGTCATCTCCAACCCGCCCTACATTCCCGCCGAAGCCATTCCGAATGAACCCGAAGTTGCCCTGCACGATCCGCCCGAAGCCCTGTACGGCGGGGGAGCGGACGGCATGGAACTTCCGACGGCGGCGGCTGCCTCGGCCGCCCGGCTGCTGGTTCCCGGCGGCTACTTCGTGATGGAACACGCGGAAGTCCAGGCCGGCTGGATCGCCGGCATGATGCAGCGGACGGGTGCCTGGTCGGAGATCACCACGCACCTGGACCTCAACGGCAAGGAACGCGCCACCAGCGCCGTCCTTGCCGGTCCGCACCACGAGTGATGAAAGAATAGGCCAGTGACCACAACCTACAACTGCACGTCAGAGGATCAGCGCGCCCTTGGCCTGGAGCATGCCCAGCGTGCCATCAGCGAAAAGAAGTGCGTGGTGTTCCCCACGGACACGGTCTACGGGATTGCCGCCGACGCCTTTTCGCCGCAGGCCGTCACCATGCTGTTGGCCTCCAAGGGGCGCAGCCGCACCATGCCGCCACCGGTACTGATTCCCCGGATCAACGCGCTGGACGGCCTGGCCACAGATGTTTCCGCTGATGCCCGTAAGCTCGCAGAGGCGTTCTGGCCGGGGGGATTGACCCTGATCCTGCACGCCCAGCCGTCACTGGACTGGGACCTGGGTGAGACCCAGGGAACAGTGGCCCTGCGCATGCCCGCCGACGAGGTGGCCCAGGAACTCCTGACGCTGACCGGTCCGCTGGCTGTGTCCTCCGCCAACCGGACCGGCCAGCCGCCGGCGCAGACCGCCGCCGAGGCACGTGCCCAGCTCGCGGAGTCCGTGGAGGTCTACCTCGAAGGCGGTTTCCGGCCGGTGGAAGGAACCGACGCCGTGCCCTCCACGATCGTGGACACCACCGGGCCGCTCCTGCGCGTGGTGCGCAACGGCGCAGTGTCCCTGGAGCAGCTCCGGGAGCACGTTCCGGGCGTCTTGGGCCTGGGCGAAATTCCGATGGCTGAGCCCGAGGAAGAATCTGAAGAAGTCGCTCTGCCGCCCGAATCAGCAACTGAAGAGCCGGCCGCTGAAGAGCCGGCCGGGCCGGTTCGGGAGACTGACGGGTGAGCCTGGCACGCCAGCACATCCCCGTCCTGGGCGTGGACGCCACACCGCTTAAGGTGGACGAACTGCTGGAGGTGCTGGCGCGGTTCGTCGCCGACGGAACCAAGCGGACCGTCGTCGGACATAACCTGCACAGTGTCACGCTGACACATTCCGACGCCGGCTTCCGTTCCGTCTATGAGGACAGCGACGTAGTGCTCCTCGACGGGGCGCCGGTGCTCTGGCTGTGGAGCCGGACGGGCAAAGCCGTGGGTCCGGTCATGGAGTACCGGCTGGGTTCCACGGACTGGTTGCCGTCACTGGGCAAGGTTGCCGGCCTGAAGCGGATTGCGGTGGTTGGCGCCGGCGCCGAGGCGAACGCCTTGGCCGTCGAAAAACTCCGGAGCATTGTTCCCGGTGCCACGGTAGCGGGCCTGCCCGGCGAAGGCTGGAACGACGACGTCGAAACGGCCGCTGTGCGCTGGCTCGCGGAGCAGCAGCCCCAGCTCGTCCTGCTTGGGTTGGGCATGCCGCTGCAGGAATCAGTGCTGCAGCGCCGGCTCGCCACCCTCCCGCCGGCCATTTACTGCACGGTGGGCGGCGCAATCGAACAGCTGGCCGGAATCCAGAAGCTTGCACCTCGCTGGCTCGGGAGGCTCGGGCTTGAGTGGGCATGGCGCCTGCTGCTGCATCCCCGCCGCGTGGCGTACCGCGTGTTTGGCGAGCCGTGGGTGCTGCTGTGGCTGCTGGCCCGCCGCCGGCTGCGGCGCGTGTCCTAGAACTTCTGGTCCTCCAGCGGCGCGAAGCCCTTGGCACGCAGCCCCTTCGTGAAGGAACTTGCCCAGGCGAGCAGTCCCGGCAGGTCACGGCGCTGCGCAAAATAGCCAAGGTAGCCGCCGACGTCGGCCACCAGCGACTTAACCCGGAAATACCGCCGGATCAGGTACCCGCGGTTGCGGTAGTAGTAGTAACGTTTGAACGCCGAATCCGGCACGATCACATGCCAACGTGCACCAAAGACGTGCTGCGTCTCGGAAAACGCATGCGGGTGGGTGATGGCGGTGGTGGTCACCGTGCCGAACCGGATGCCCGCCTTGCGGAGGCGGATGGTGAAGTCCACCTCGTCGCCGCGGATAAACAGGCGCATGTCCGGCAGGCCCACCTTGAAAAACACGTCGGACCTGATCAGGGCACCGTTGAAGAAGTGTCCGTCGTTGGGCAGGAAGCCTACTTTTTCCAGTTCGGCCCGATCGTGGGTGACTTTTCCGTCCAGCCGGAAGAAGAAGGACAACCGGTCGGGATGGCCCGGGGCAACCACCAGCGGGACCACGGCGTCAAGGTCGCGGGCCTCAGCCTCACGCAGCAGCGTGGCGAGGCATTCGGGATCTGCCGGCTCGGCGTCGTCGTCCATCATCCAGACCCATTTGGCGCCGCTGGCCACGGCCTTCAGCGCGGCGAGGGCAAAGCCGCCCGCCCCGCCGAGGTTCGCTTCGGAACGGACGTAATCGACATTTCCGTGCCGCGCGGCAACGTCGCGTGCAGGGTCCGTGCCGCTGTCGACAAGGCAGATGGTGTCCACGGCCGCGGACTGCGCATTGATGGCGTCCAGCAGGACGGAGAGTTCTTTATGACGGTTAAATGTCACGGCGGCAACTGCAACCCGGACGGTCATGGGGATTCCTTTCAGCATGGCTTTCAGGGGATTCCCCGCTCGCAATGCGCCAGTGTGGCGCGAAGCCATGGAGCCGTTGGCGCTAGTATCTTCACTAGAGTCCACTGTAATACAGCCCTGTAAGGCACCAAGCACTGCCTGCTGCGCGCCCGGCGACGGAGAAGTTTCATTTATCGAAAGTCAGATTCCCCGCCAGTGAGCCCATCGACCGAGGACCACCTGTTCGGGCTGCTGTCCATGCCCGTGCGCACCCGCAGGGTTGCGCCGCACACCGACGAAACGGCCGCTATCGCATGATTATGTACCTGCTTATGGGGCTGACGGCTGCCGTCGTGTCCTACGGAGCCACCTGGGGGGCCCGGGTCATCGGGCACCGGCTTGAACTCCACGCCCCCATCCGCAGCCGTGACATGCATACGACGCCCGTGTCCCGGCTGGGCGGTGTGGCCATTTTCCTCGGCGTGCTGGTGGCCCTCCTCGTGGCCAGCCAGTCCTTCTTCGTCAAGGACATCTACCGGAACAACTTCTCGCCATGGGGCGTATTGGCCGGCGCGGCACTGATCGTGCTCGTGGGGATCGCGGATGACCTCCTGGACATCCGTTGGTGGGTGAAGCTCATCGGCCAGAGCGCCGCGGCACTCGTGGTTGCCATCTGGGGCGTCCGGATGACCATTGTCCCGTGGGTTCCGGAGCCGATCTACCTGGAGAACGAACTGCTCCGCGTCGTGCTGACGGCCGGGCTCATCGTCACCACCATGAATGCCTTCAACTTCATTGACGGCCTCGACGGGCTTGCCGCCGGCGTGGCCATCATCGGCGGAACGGCCTTCTTCTTCACGGCGTACTGGGTGCACCGGAACGCCGTCCTGTTGGACTACTCGGACCTGGCCACCCTCCTCACCGCCATCGTTGTTGGCAGTTGCATCGGCTTCCTGCCGCACAACTGGTTCCCGTCCAAGATCTTTATGGGCGATTCCGGTGCCATGCTGATCGGCCTGCTGATGGCGGCCGCCGGCATCGTCTCCACGGGCCAGATCACTTCAGGGCTGTACGACCGCGCCAACGGTATCTCCACCGTCATACCGATTCTGCTGCCCTTCGCCGTGCTGTTCCTGCCGTTGCTTGACCTGGGCCTCGCCGTCGTCCGCCGGACAGCACGTGGACGTTCGCCATGGTCCGCAGACCGCGGCCACCTCCACCACAAACTGCTGGACATCGGCTACTCGCACCGGACGGCCGTGATCCTGATGTACCTCTGGACCGCCGTCCTGTCCTTCGGGGGATTGGCTTTTGCAGTCTTCCCTTGGCAAGTTGTGTTGGCCGTCGACATCTTCGCCACGCTGGTCATGGGCCTGATTACGGCCTGGCCATACCTGCGCCGCCACAGCGACCAGTCGCCCGCGTAACGGCGTTCGGATTTATTTCTATCTCGTGTAGAATTTAGGGGCAGCCCAAGCTGCCCCTCCACCCAGCCCCAGGGCGCCCACGATTGGGATCTTATGACCTCCAACGCCGAATCCGGACGTGCGTCCGGCAGCGGACCCGTTGGTGTTTCCGGTCCCACACGGTCCCTGTGGCTTCGCCTCCTCGCACTCAGTTCAGCTGCCGGTGCGGGGGCACTGATCCTGGCGGGTATCCCGGCTGTGATCCTGAACGGCCCCAGCGGCGTCCTGTCCAGTACTTTGGGCGGCCTCCTGGTGATGCTCTTCTTCGCCATCAGTCTCCTTGTGGGCCACTTCATGGGCCGCAACAACCCCTCCGGTGCCATCGGAATGTTCGTGGCCACCTATTTTGTCAAGGTCGTGGGTTTCGCAGTTGTCCTGTTTGTGATCGGAGCACCCGCCTGGCTTCACGGACGCTGGTTCCTGATCGGTGCCGTTGCCACTGTTGTCTTCTGGCAGGCCGCCGAGATCTATGGCTTCAGCAAGGCGCGAATTCAGATTTACAACGACCCCGAGCCGAAGGAACCGAACGATGTCTGACCGGAAACGAGCAGCGAAAAACGGTTCCTCCGTGCCCAAGAACGCTGCGTCCACGCCGGGGGTGTCGGCCGAAAACAACAACGGCGGATACAACGCTGGAATGGCCGTCTTTAGCTACATTATTGGCGGAATCATCGTCTGGAGTTTGATAGGGTGGGGTCTGGATTATCTGTGGGGAACCCGCTGGATCGTGCTCGCAGGCGCTCTGCTTGGAGCTCTCGGAGGATTCTATCTTTCCCACATGCATGGCCTTACCAGTTCCAGAACCACGGCCGGTAAGAGCAGCGCAGACAGCGGCCCGTCCGCGGACGGAAACACAAATGCCAAATAATTTCACAGGGGGAGCTGCGGAGCACAATTCCGCGGGTCCTCGACCAACGCCCAATGATGGACACTGCAGAGAGGAAACGCGTTGATCGCGCTTGCGCTCCCGGCCCAAGATTCAGGAGAGTTCAATCCTCCTGGAATTGAAGAAATGCACCTGCCGGCAATCCTGCCGTGGGGGGTGGCTGACGGATTCTCCAAGCAGATGCTGCTGGTAATCCTGTCGGTCGTCATTATCGCCACATTCTTTCTGCTAGCTGCGCGAAAGCAGCAGCTTGTTCCCGGCAAGCTCCAGTTCGCTGGTGAAATGGCTTATGGCTTTGTCCGAAACGGCATTGCAAAAGACATTATCGGCGGCAAAGACTTCATGAAGTACGTCCCGCTGTTGTTCAGCCTTTTCTTCTTCATTCTGGTGAACAACATCTACGGCGCCATTCCCGTGATCCAGCTTCCGAGCTTCTCGCACGTTGGCGGCGCCTATGTCCTCGCGGGCATTGTGTACGTCACCTGGATTGCCATCGGCATCAAGAAGAACGGCCTGAAGTACTTCAAGCTGGCCACCGTGCCGTCCGGCGTCCCGGTCTACATTCTCCCGATTGTGATCCCGATCGAGATCATCTCGAACTTCCTGGTCCGGCCGGTCACACACAGCCTCCGTCTCTTCGCCACCATGCTGGCAGGCCACCTGATCGTCATGATCGCCGGTTCCGGCATTGAGTTCCTGGTGATGCAGGAGAACATCCTGCTCAAGGGAACCTCCCTTCTGGTCATCGCCGGCGCAGTAGCCATGTACATGCTGGAAGCACTGATCATGGCCCTGCAGGCCTACGTCTTCACGCTGCTGACCGCCATTTACATCGAAGGCGCACTGCACGCGGACAGCCACTAGGCACCCACAAACTTCCCCTCACGGGGATGAAGCAACCCAAACAACCTGCCACATAGATGGCATCTTGAAAGGAAGAAAAATGGAAGGCACCATCAACGGCTCCCTCAACCTCATCGGATACGGTCTGTCCGCAATCGGCGGTGGTATCGGTGTTGGACTCGTGTTCGCCGCTTACATCAACGGCGTAGCACGTCAGCCGGAAGCCCAGCGCGTCCTGCAGCCGATCGCATTCCTCGGCCTCGCGCTGACTGAAGCCCTCGCCATCCTCGGCCTGGTCTTCGCTTTCGTTCTCTGAGTCTGACGAACCAAGCGAACATCCAGAACCGAGTAGATAAGGACGGGTGAATTATGAACCAGGTGATCATCTCAGCTGCCACAGCGGGCGAGACTAACCCACTGGTACCCAACGTCTGGGAAATGGGCGTTGTCTTCGCCGGCTTTGCTGTCCTCATGTTCATCGTGGTCAAGTTCGTTGTCCCGATGTTCGAGAAGACGTTTGCAGAGCGCGCAGAGGCAATCGAAGGCGGCATTGCCAAGGCTGAAAAGGCCCAGGCAGAAGCATCAGCCGCCCTCGAAGAGTACAAGCAGCAGCTCACGGACGCCCGCGCAGAAGCCAACCGCATCCGCGAGGAAGCCCGTGCAGAAGGCGCCCAGATCCTTGCTGATCTGAAGGAAAAGGCCGCTGCTGAGTCTGCCCGTATCACTGCCCAGGCACACGTGCAGATCGAATCGGAGCGCCAGGCCGCAGTTGTGTCCCTGCGCTCCGAGGTAGGCACGCTGGCAACCACGCTGGCAGGCCGCATCGTTGGCGAAGCCCTCAGCGATGACGAGCGTTCGGCCCGTGTGGTTGACCGCTTCCTGGCAGATCTGGAGAACCAGAACGCAGGTGCAGCTAAGTAATGTCAGGTGTATCGAGCGAATCGCTGACCACGGCGCTGACCAAACTGGAAGCCAAGCTTCCGTTGGCCTCGTTGGAGTTGGCAAAGGAACTCTTCGGAATCCTGGGAACGGTTGACAGCTCTGCTGGCTTGCGCCGCGCCCTGACTGACCCGTCCCGCACCGGCGACGCTAAGTCGGCGCTGGTCAAGCAGCTTGTTGGCGGAAAAGTCTCCGCTGATGCTGCGGACATCGCGGGCGGACTGGCCAGTTCACGCTGGGCATCAGCGCGAGATATCGGCGATGCACTCGAGACGCTTGCCGCAACGGTGGTTATTGCCGTTGCTGAAAACAAGTCGGCCGTTTCTGCCTCCGGAATCTCTGGGCTGGAAGAACTGGAGAACGATCTGTTCTCCTTCAACCAGGCCGTTGCCTCCAACCATGAGGTACAACGTGCTCTGTCGGAGCCGCAGGCCAGTGCCGCCGCGAAGATCGGCCTGGCGCAGAAGCTGCACCCCGGTGCCAGCGAGGAAGCAAAAGTCCTCCTTGGGCAGGCCGTATCCCAGCCCCGCGGCATCAAGCCGACCAAGCTCGTAGCCCGGTTCGCCGAGCTGGCAGCCAAACGGCAGCAGCGGTGGATTGCAACGGTCAGCGTCACCCGTCCCCTGACGGAGACACAGTTCGCCCGCCTCCAGGCAGGGCTCAACGCCCTGTACGGTCGCGAGCTCAAGGTCAATGTCACTGTTGATCCTGAACTGATCGGCGGAATCCGCGTCCAGGTGGGTGACGAAGTGCTCGACGCTTCGGTTGTCACCCGGCTGGGACAGCTTCACCGCCAACTGGCCGGTTAGCCGGACAAGCACAACTTAACGAAACGAAACCCCGGTCATCGTGAGCAACGATGATCACGAAAACAGGAGAGCAGGGACTGCAGATGGCCGAATTGACCATCAACGCCGACGACGTCCGTAATGCGTTGAACGAGTTCGCGGCGTCCTACGAACCCGGAAACGCAGAGCGCGTAGAGGTTGGCCGTGTAACGACCGCAGGTGACGGCATCGCCCGTGTTGAGGGCCTTCCCTCGGTCATGGCGAACGAGTTGCTTCGCTTTGAAGACGGCACCCTGGGCCTGGCCCAGAACCTTGACGTCCGCGAGATCGGTGTCATCATCCTCGGTGACTTCACCGGAATCGAAGAGGGCCAGGAAGTCCACCGCACGGGTCAGGTTCTGTCCGTACCGGTAGGCGACGCCTTCCTCGGCCGCGTGGTTGACCCCTTGGGCCAGCCCATCGACGACCTCGGCGAGATCAAGGCCGAGACCACCCGTGCACTGGAACTCCAGGCGCCCGGCGTGACCCAGCGTAAGTCGGTCCACGAGCCGATGCAGACCGGTCTGAAGGCTATCGACGCCATGATCCCGATCGGCCGTGGTCAGCGTCAGCTGATTATCGGTGACCGCCAGACCGGCAAGTCGGCTATCGCCATCGACACCATCATCAACCAGAAGGCCAACTGGGCTTCCGGCGATGTGACCAAGCAGGTGCGTTGCATCTACGTGGCAATCGGTCAGAAGGCATCCACCATCGCGGCCGTCCGTCAGACCCTTGAGGACAACGGCGCACTGGAATACACCACCATTGTGGCTTCCCCCGCGTCTGACCCCGCAGGCTTCAAGTACCTGGCACCGTACGCCGGTTCGGCCATCGGACAGCACTGGATGTATGGCGGCAAGCACGTCCTCATCGTGTTCGATGACCTCTCCAAGCAGGCTGAGGCCTACCGTGCAGTTTCACTGCTGCTCCGCCGCCCGCCGGGACGCGAAGCCTACCCGGGCGACGTCTTCTACTTGCACTCCCGCCTGCTGGAGCGTTGTGCCAAGCTCTCCGACGAGCTCGGTGCCGGCTCGATGACCGGCCTGCCGCTCATCGAAACCAAGGCAAACGACGTCTCTGCCTACATCCCGACCAACGTGATCTCCATTACCGATGGCCAGATCTTCCTGCAGTCGGACCTCTTCAACGCCAACCAGCGTCCGGCCGTCGACGTGGGTGTCTCTGTGTCCCGCGTTGGTGGTGCTGCGCAGGTCAAGTCCATGAAGAAGGTCTCCGGTACTTTGAAGCTGGAACTGGCCCAGTACCGTGACATGCAGGCTTTCGCCATGTTCGCATCGGACCTCGATGCCGCATCGCGCCAGCAGCTGACCCGCGGAGCCCGCCTCATGGAACTGCTCAAGCAAGGCCAGTACTCACCGTTCCCGATTGAGAACCAGGTTGTGTCCATCTGGGCCGGTACCAACGGACACCTCGACGAGGTTCCGGTTGAGGACATCAAGCGCTTTGAGACCGAATTCCTGCAGCACCTCAAGCACAAGTCCTCCATCCTGACCACGCTGGCGCAGACCAACGTTATGGACGATGACACAGCTGTTGCGCTGAAGACCGCAATTGTGGCCTTCAAAAAGGGCTTCTTCGGTGAGGGTGACAACCGCCTGGTAGGCGCTGGCCACGAGGAGCACGAAGCTATCTCCGAGGGCGACGTCGACCAGGAAAAAATCGTCAAGCAGAAGCGCTAGTTTCGCTGGCAGGGACTGCCGGAACCCGTTCGGGTTTCCGGCAGTCCCGGCCATCGGGATCTTAGGAAAGGAAAAGTATGGGAGCCCAGATTCGGGTCTACCGCCAGAAGATCAGCTCGACCACGTCGATGCGCAAGATCTTCAAGGCGATGGAACTGATCGCTACCTCGCGCATTGGCAAGGCCCGCGCACGCGTAGCGGCTTCACTGCCTTACGCAAACGCGATTACGCGTGCCGTTTCTGCTGTCGCAAGCCAGAGCGAAATCGACCACCCGCTGGTCACCGAGCCGGCGCAGATCCGCCGGGCCGCCGTTCTGGTCATCAGTGCTGACCGCGGCCTTGCAGGATCCTACTCGGCAACCGTGCTTAAGCAGGCGGTCGGTCTCACCGAGCTACTCCTCGAGGAGGGCAAAGAAGTCAAGACGTACGTGATGGGCCGCAAGGCTCAGGCGTACTTCGACTTCCGCAGCCTTCCTTACGAGCGTGTGTGGACCGGCAACACCGATTCGCCGGAGTTTGGAACTGCACGTGAGGTCGGCGCGGCGCTGCTCGAAGACTTCGCAACAGACTACGAAGAGGGCGGCGTCGACGAGATCCATGTCGTTTACACCCGCTTCAAGTCCATGGTGACGCAGGAGCCGACGGTTATCCGTCTGCTTCCGCTCGAGGTTGTCGAAGAGCAGGCGGCGTCCGAGTCGGACCTCCTGCCGCTCTACGAATTCGAGCCGGAAGCGGAGCAGGTTCTTGATGCCCTGCTGCCGCGCTACATCGAGTCACGCATTTTCGCCGCCATGTTGCAGGCAGCAGCTTCCGAGCTTGCAGCCCGCCAGCGGGCGATGAAGTCCGCCGGTGACAATGCCACGGACCTCATCAAGAAGTACACGCGTCTGCGCAACACTGCCCGTCAGGCTGAAATTACGCAGGAGCTTTCCGAAATCGTTGCCGGTGCCGACGCCTTGAGCGCGTCCTAGCCTGCACGGTCCGGTCCAGCTGTACCTGCACCAAAGAACGAACTTAAACCCCACGCCATCTACTGAGTGAAGTGAGAGAGATGACTGCCACTGCTACCGAACACGTAGCCGCAACGTCCGGTGCCACCGGCCGTATTGCACGTGTTATTGGCCCGGTTGTCGACGTCGAATTCCCGGCTGACGCAATCCCCCCGATTTACAACGCCCTCACCACGGAGATTACCCTCAACGGTGAGACCAAGACCGTCACGTTCGAGGTTGCCCTCCACCTGGGCGACAACCTCATCCGCGCCATCGCACTGCAGGCTACCGACGGACTCGTCCGCGGCACCAACGTAGTGGACACCGGTTCGCCCATCACCGTTCCCGTGGGCGACGGCGTCAAGGGCCACATCTTCAACGTCCTCGGCAAGCCGCTGGACGTTGACGAGTCCGAGATCCAGGCTTCGGACCACTGGTCAATCCACCGCAAGGCTCCCGCCTTCGCAACGCTTGAAGGATCCACCGAGATGCTGGAAACCGGCATCAAGGTCATTGACCTCCTCACCCCGTACATCAAGGGTGGAAAGATCGGCCTGTTCGGCGGCGCCGGTGTGGGCAAGACGGTTCTGATCCAGGAAATGATCACCCGTGTGGCCCGCAACTTCGGTGGTACTTCGGTATTCGCCGGTGTTGGCGAGCGTACCCGTGAAGGTAACGACCTCTGGGTCGAAATGGAAGAGGCAGGCGTCCTCAAGGACACCGCCCTTGTATTCGGCCAGATGGATGAGCCGCCGGGAACGCGCCTGCGCGTTGCACTGTCCGCTCTGACCATGGCGGAGTACTTCCGCGATGTGCAGAACCAGGACGTGCTGCTCTTCATCGACAACATCTTCCGCTTCACCCAGGCAGGCTCCGAGGTTTCCACCCTCCTCGGCCGCATGCCGTCGGCCGTGGGCTACCAGCCCAACCTGGCTGACGAGATGGGTCTCCTCCAGGAGCGCATCACGTCCACCAAGGGCCACTCGATCACCTCGATGCAGGCCATCTACGTTCCCGCAGATGACTACACCGACCCGGCCCCGGCCACGACCTTCGCACACCTGGACGCAACCACGGAACTTTCCCGTGAAATTGCTTCCCGTGGTCTGTACCCGGCCGTTGACCCGCTGACGTCGACGTCCCGCATCCTGGACCCGCAGTACATCGGTCAGGACCACTACAACACGGCTGTCCGTGTGAAGCAGATCCTGCAGAAGAACAAGGAACTCCAGGACATCATCGCCATCCTCGGTGTTGACGAACTGTCGGAAGAGGACAAGATCGTCGTGTCGCGTGCACGCCGTATCCAGCAGTTCCTCTCCCAGAACACCTACACCGCCAAGCAGTTCACCGGCGTCGAGGGCTCCACCGTGACCATCAAGGACACGGTTGAAGGCTTCACCGCTATCTGCGACGGCGACCTTGACCACGTTGCAGAGCAGGCGTTCTTCAACGTGGGCGGCCTGGACGATGTTGAGCGCCAGTGGGCCAAGATCCAGGAACAGACCAAGTAATATGGCTGAGCTTGAGGTTGAGATTGTCGCAGCGGATCACTTCGTGTGGTCCGGAGCGGCCAAGATGGTCAAGGCCCGCACCAGCGATGGTGAGATCGGAATCCTGCCCGGCCACTCGCCCCTGCTGGCGATCCTGGCCGAAGGTGAACTGGCCATTGAGCCGGTTTCCGGGAACCGCATTGCAGTGGCTGTTGACGGCGGATTCTTCTCCGTCGACAACAACCGCGTGGTGATTGTTGCTGACAACGCCCAACTGGGTGACGCGGCTACTGCTGGGATCCGCTAGCACGACCTTGATGGACGCTCCCACTCTTACGTTCATCGCCTTGGCAATCGTTTTTGGATTGCTGGTTTTTGCACTGTGCCTTTCGGGGGTGCGCCGCTTCAATCTGCGGCGCGCCCTTGGCACAGTGGACGCCTCCATTTGCATGGCTGGAAACAGCTGGCAGATGGGGGTTTGTCGTTATCAGGACAACGACCTTGAATGGTTCCGCCTGCTGTCCCTGAGTGTGCGTCCCAAACATAAGTTCAAACGCAGCTCCCTGGAGCTGCTGGGCCGCCGCAAGCCCACCGAGGCCGAGGCCGTGAAGGTCCAGCCCGACGTCGTGATTGTCGAGCTGCGGTACGAAGGCCAGGATCTGCGGCTGGCCATGAAATTCGATGCCTACACGGGGCTGTCCTCCTGGCTGGAAGCCGGGCCGGTCATCGGCGTGGGTACCTGGCGCTAGCCACGTGGACTGGATTGCTGATATCCGGTTGACCGACGGACCGGTGTACTGGGCCGCCTGGGTCCTTGGTGCCGCCGCCGCGCTGTCCCTGATCTGGCCTCCGCGCGCCCTTGGCCGCCGCCGCTGGTTCCTCAGTGTTGCCGCCGCCGCGGCCGCAGCCGCCGCCGTGGTGGCCCTGGTTCATTGGGTCCTCATCTATTGGGCCTCCACCTTCCCCGAAGAACTGCCGCTTGACGTCCTGGCGTGGGTGTTTCCGGCCGTGGCCGCCCTCCTGCTGGTGTTGCTCCGGCTCCCCACGGCGTCGTGGCGCCGCCGTGGGCTGGATGTGCTCGCCCTCCTGGCGGTGGTGCTGCTGGCCGCGGTGCAGATCAACGCATATTTCGGCCTCAACAGGACAGTTGCGGACCTGACGGGAACGGCGCTGACCCGCATCCCGGCCCTGGAACAGGAGCTGATGCGCCAGCCGGACAGTCCGGCAACGCATCTGGAGGGGTGGAAACCCGCCAGTGAGATCCCTGCCGACGGCGTTGTTCGGACCGCGTCCATTCCAGGAACGACCTCGGGCCTCCAGACACGCGACGCGTACATCTACCTGCCGCCGGCCTACTTTGCCTCGAACCGTCCCAGCCTTCCGGTGCTGGTTCTGGTGCCCGGCCAGCCCGGCGGCCCTGCCGACTGGTTGACCGGCGGGTCGCTCCCGGCCCGGATGGACGCCTTTGCTGCCCGGCACGGGGGAGTGGCGCCTGTTGTGGTGGTGGTTGATCCCAACGGCGACCAGTCAGCGAACAATCTCTGCATGGACAGCGCAATCGCCAAGGCAGACACTTACCTCGCAGTGGACGTGCCGGCCTGGATCTCGGGAACGTTGGACGTGGACCCCGACCACCGGAAATGGGCCATGGGTGGCTTCAGTTTTGGTGCCACCTGTGCGGTACAGATGGCCACCCGCCACCCGGAGCTGTACACGGGTGTTCTCGCCTTTTCCAGCGAGAGCGAGCCTGCGCTGGCCAAGGAACGCCAGAAAACGGTTGACGCGGCCTTCGACGGCGACACCGTCGCCTTTGATGCCCAGGTGCCGCTGACGCTGTTGAAGGAGCGGAAATATCCTGGCAGCGTGGCGTATTTCGCGGCCGGGGCCACGGACCCGGAGTTTGTGGCGAATCTGCGGACCCTTGAGGCGGCGGCCATCGGGGCAGGTTTCACCGTGGGCTCGGACGTGGTGGCGCATACCGGCCACTCGTGGGACGTGCTGACTCCTGGCATGGACAACGGGCTTGAGCTGCTGGCCGCACACTGGGGATGGGCCAAATGACGGATGCCGGCGAAACCCGTGCGCCGGCCCTGCTCTGGTCAACCGTTGTGCTTCCGGGTATCCGAAGACTGTGGGGCTACCTGCGGTCGGTGCCACTGACGCTCAGCATCCTCGGGATTTTCCTCTTGGTGGGGGCGGCGACCGGCAGCTTCCTCAGCGGGCCGCCGGAAGAGCTTCTTTCCCTCGCAGGTGTGAGCGCCCCTGGTCTGAAAGCCGGCAACTGGTGGTCCCTGGTGACGTCGCTGTTCTTCGCCACCAACCCGCTGGCCTATCTGGTGGCGTCCCTGATGATCCTGCTGCTGCTGGGCCTGGCCGAGAGGAACCTCGGGCCCCTCCAGGCGGCAGCGTTTTTCCTCGGTGGCCAGTTTGCTGCTGTCACAGTCTTCCTGCTCCTGACCCAGTTGGCGAGGTACGCGGGGGACGGCTGGCTGGGACTGATGGCGGACAACAGCCTGATCGGACCCTACGCCGCGGTCCTGGCGGCTTCGCTCGCCGCGAGTGGCAGGATTCCTGTGCTGTGGCGGCGCCGCCTTCGGACGGCGCTGCTCTCGGTGTCGCTCCTGCTGGTGCTGTACGTGGGGCATGCGGAGACCGTCATCGGCCTGCTGGGCGCAGCCGTGGGTCTCGCGGCCAGCTGGTGGAACCAGAGCGACCACGGCCAGCTTCACACGCCCCGCTCGAGCGGGAGGGAAACCAGGAACCTGCTTGCCCTGACGGTGGCCGTGTTCGCCGTGGGCCCCATCCTGACCGCCGTTGCCCGGACGCCTACCGGCCCGTTGGCGCTGCTCCGGGACGTGGTGTTGAATCCCATCCCCACACTGGGCCAGCTCGAAGCCAACTGTGGAGCAACAGTGGAGGCATCCTGCCTGGAGGTGGGGCGGGCGGGCTTCGCCGGACCCTTTGGCCTCGCCCTGGCAGTAGTACCGGTGGTTCTGCTCCTCATCTGTGCTGACGGAATGCGCCGCGGCCGCCGCATGGCACTGCGCATCACGTTGGCCCTTCAGCTGGCGGTCACGGCGATGGCCGCCGTCTACCTCGCCCTGTTCGCGCTGATCCCGCACTATCCCGCGCGGCCGCATACGGCCGCCATGGGTTCGGGTTTTGCCCACATCCTGCCTCTGGTGATCGTCCCACTGCTGCTGGCGGTCCTGCTCTGGGTTAACCGCCGCCAGTTCCGGGTCGAGACGATCCCCGCCGCCCGCCGTCGGCTCCTGGCGGTGGTAGGTGGCGTCTGGCTCTTCCTGGCCGGCAGCTACGCACTGGCCTGGTTTGCCGCTGGGGGAATGACGCGCGACGGCGGCCTGCTGGGCTTGCTGGCCGAACTGTCCAGGCAGTATCTGCCGGTACCACTGCCGAATCTCTACCGCCGGGTTTTTGCTGAACGGGACGGCCTTGAGTCCCTGATATTTGGCTACGCCGGACCGGTCTTCTGGCTTGTTGCCTTGGCCGGCGTCTGGTCCGTGCTCCTGGGCCGGCACCATGGCAGCGATTCGGGCCACGACGACAGGGCCGCCGCACGGAACCTGTTGCACGAGGGCGGCGATTCACTGTCGTGGATGGCCCTCTGGGAGCCCAACCGGTACTGGTTCAGCCCGGATGGACGCGGCGCCGTTGCCTACCAGCTGCACGGCAGTGTCGCCCTGACGCTGGCGGGCCCGTTCGGTGCGGCCGACTCCCGTCAGCGGACAGCTGAAGGGTTTCTTTCCTACTGCGGCAACCGCGCGCTCATCCCGGCCTTCTACTCGTGCGATGACACGCTGTGGCCCCTGCTGCAGGACCGGGGCTTCCAGCGCGTGTCGGTGGCGCAGGAGACCAGGTTGTCCGTCCGGCAACTCGAATTCACGGGCAAGGAATGGCAGAACGTCAGGACTGCGCGCAACCGGGCCGCCAAGATGGGCGTCAAGGCCGTTTGGGGCACTTACCACGGGCTTCCGTCCGCCCTGCGTGCGCGGCTCAGCGAAGTGTCGGAGGAATGGGCGGCAGGTAAGTCGGTGCCGGAAATGGGATTCACGCTGGGCGGCATGGATGAGCTGATGGACGACGAAGTGCTGTGCTGCCTGGCCGTGGATGGCGACGGCCACGTGCACGGGGTCACCAGTTGGTTGCCCGTTTACGACGGCGGGACGCTGGTCAGCCGCACACTGGACGTTATGCGCCGGGCTGCTGACGGATTTCCCGGGGTGATGGAGTTCCTGATTGCTTCGGCGGTCCTGGAGTTGCGCGAATCCGTGGAGGTGATCTCGCTCTCCGGGTCCCCGCTCGCCAGCCGGCCCGACGACGAGACGCCGGGGGAGCCGGTACCGGCCGAAAACCTCGTCCGCATCCTCGACGTGGTGGGCCACGCCCTCGAACCGGTCTACGGGTTCCGGTCCCTGGCAGCTTTCAAATCCCGTTTCAAACCCGAGTACCGGGCGCTTTACCTGTATTACCAGGATCCTTTGCAGTTGCCGGCGATCGGACGGGCCCTCACACGGGCCTATTTGCCCGGCCTTTCGCTGCGGCAGGGGGCCCGGCTGGTCCGGGGCCTGGTGGGCCAGGGAAACTGACCGTCGCAGGGCAAAGAAAAGATCCCCGGCACGGATGCCGGGGACCTTTTCTTCGCTGGAAGCCGCGTATACGGCGGCCGCCGGGCGGGGGACTAGACCAGCGTTACGCCGGTAGCCTGAGGGCCCTTGGCGCCCTGACCGATTTCGAACTGAACGCGCTGGTTCTCGTCGAGGGTCTTGAAGCCACCGGTCTGGATTTCCGAGTAGTGAACGAAGACATCGCCATCGGAGTCATCCGGGGTGATGAAGCCGAAGCCCTTTTCAGCGTTGAACCACTTGACGGTTCCCTGTGCCATTTATTTCTCCTCATTATGGAACTTGTCTAAGTCCGGCACACCTCGTGCCGGACTTGGTCACTCCGCGAGAAGAATCCTTCAATGCCGTTCCTGGGAACCTGCGCTGCAGGAGCTTCGCGCTCGCAACATGTCTTGCGAGCATGAAAAACACCTACACAAAGACTGGTCTAAGAATTTCACGCCGATTCCGTCAGGTCAACGCCTCTGAACGGCCAATACGGCAAATTTTGCGTAAAAAACCGGACGAATCCCCTTGTCAGGGGCCGCAGGCGTCACCGGTGCGGATTCCCGGCGTCAGAAAAGCCGGGAGTCACTGTCGTCCACACCGCGCATGGCATCGTAGTCCAGCGTGATGCAGTCGATGCCGCGGTCGTTCGCCAGCACCTTGGCCTGTGGCTTGATCTGCTGGGCAGCGAAGATGCCACGGACCGGTGCCAGCAGCGGATCGCGGTTCAGGAGTTCAAGGTAGCGGGTGAGCTGCTCCACGCCGTCGATGTCGCCCCGACGCTTGAGCTCGATGGCCACGGTGCCTCCGGTGGCGTCGCGGGCCAGGATGTCCACCGGGCCGATGGCGGTGAAGTATTCGCGGCGAATGAGGGAAAAGCCTGAGCCCAGGGTCTCGATCTGATCCGCGAGCAGACGCTGGAGGTCAGCTTCGACGCCGTCCTTGATCAGACCGGGGTCCACGCCAAGGTCGTGGGCGGACTCGTGCAGCTGCTCGTGGATGTTGATGATCAGGCGGTCATCGGTCTTGGCGGACTGGACGGTCCACTGTTCCGTGACGCCAAGCTCCAGGTCAACGTCCTCCGGCGAGGACACCCGCAGGGTTGCGGGCGGGCTCATCCAGTTCAGCGGCTTGTAGGAACCGCCGTCGGAATGAACCAGCACCGAGCCGTCGGCCTTGACCAGCAGGAGCCTGGTGGCAAGGGGGAGATGGGCTTTGAGCCGGCCAACATAATCAACTGAACATCGGGCTATGACAAGTCGCACGCCGTACACACTACCGGGGCTGGGGCAGAATGGAGGCATGCCGCGTTCCAACCGTCCCCGCCGCCCTGCCTCCGGAAAGCCGGGCGTAGCCGGCGGAAAGCCGGTAGGCAAGAAAGGCAACTGGGACGTTCCGGAGCTGGATTTGGAGCGGGCGCGGGCTGGAATCGCCCGGCGGGAAAGCGCGCCCGACGGCGAATGGATGGTCAGGACCATGACTGCCAGGAACGCCGAGAAGACGTATATTTGCCCCGGCTGTTCCACCGCTGTTGTCCCCGGCATCGCCCACCTGGTGGTGTGGAAGGACGATCATATCTTCGGTGCGGCCGCAGGCCTGGCAGAACGCCGCCACTGGCACACGAACTGCTGGTTGTCCCGGACCTACCGTTACCGCTGACAATCGGTGCCCCGCTGAAGCGGCGTCAACGGGCCGGAACACTGCGCTTGCGGCCGCCGGGAGTCGCTAAGCTTGCAGGCATGACTTTTGATCCGGCGTCGTACGAATTCAGCCAGCCAACAGGGCCCGCACCCATCCGCGCGTCAACGGTGCTGCCGGCCCGGCGCGAGAACGTCGAGCTCCGCACCGCGGATGGCCACACCCTGGTGGGGGAACTGGCGCTGCCCGAGTCCGGCCAGATCACCGCGACGCTGATCACCCTGCATCCGCTTCCGACGCACGGCGGTTTTATGGACTCGCACGTGTACCGCAAGGCGTCCTATCGGCTTCCTGCGCTGGCCGGCGTGGCCGTGCTTCGCTTCAACACCCGCGGGACGGCTTCGCCGCGCGGAACCAGTGCAGGTTCCTTCGAGGAGGGGATCGGCGAGCGGCAGGATGTTGAGGCGGCGGTGCGTTTCGCCGTCGAACGCCAGCTGCCCAACCGCTGGCTGGTGGGCTGGTCCTTCGGCACCGAGCTGGCGCTGATGTACGGTGCCGTTGAGCCGGTGGCGAGCCAGGTTGAAGGCGCAGTCCTGCTGTCGCCGCCGCTGCACCGCGCCACGGACGCCCACCTGCGCCTCTGGGCGGACTCCGCCAAGCCGCTCACCGTGCTCGTGCCGGAGCATGACGACTACCTCCAGCCCGCGGCCGCCGCTGAACGCTTCAGGCTGGTGCCACAGGCCCGGGTAGTAGGGGTCGACGGCGCCAAGCACCTTTGGGTGGGGGAGAAATACGCTTCCCGTGTGCTCAATGAAATCGTCGACGACGTGACGGAAGCAGGCTCCGGTCCAGTTGGGCTGCCGCAGGTGTGGAACGGCCCGGTGGCTACCTCAGCCGCCTAACGGACGGGTACGCCTAGTGCCCGTCCGTTAGTGCTTGTCCTGGCGGACGATGTAGATCTCCTTGACCAGGAGCAGGATGGCGGCCGCGGTGGGGATGGCGATGAGCGCGCCCAGGACTCCCAGCAGGCTGCCGCCGGCAATGACGGAGATCACGGCAACGGCCCCGGGCACCGCCACGGCTTTCTGCATGATGCGCGGCGAGATGAAGTAGGCCTCGAACTGGAGGTAGGCGAAGTAGCAGATGCCGTAGACGGCGGCGGTCTGCCAGCCCTCCGTCAGCGATACCAGCAGGACCACGACGCCGGCGATCATGCCGCCCACCAGGGGGATGAATGCCAGCAGGGCCACCACGAAGGCCAGCAAGAGGGCGAACGGGACACCCACAATGGACATCACGATGAACGCAAACGTGGCATTGAGCAATGCCACGCAGGCCTGCCCGATCACGTAGTTGCCCACGGAACGGGTGATCTCCTCGGAGAGGGCTTCCACCCGGGCCCGGCGGGACCGCGGGGCCAGCCGGTAGCCCCACTTCTTCATGGCCGGAAGGGCTGCCAGGAAGTAGAGGCTCAGGACCAGGACGATCAACGTGCCGAAGAGACCGTTGGCCAGGGTGGAACCGAAGCCCACCACACCGCCGAAGATCCCGCCCATCGCAGCAGGATCATTCACGAACTTGTCGAGTTCCTCGTTGATGCGGTCGCGGACACCGAACTCGTTATCAAGATTTCGGAAGAATTCAGAGTCGATGAAGTCCCGGACCCAGGTGGGTGCCTGCACCACAATTTGGGTGACCTGTTCCACGATCGTGGGGATGAGGGTAGCGAAGAACCCTCCCACCGCCACCACCAGGACCACAACGGCCAGAAGAATACCGACCGGGCGGGGAATCCGGCGGTTCTCCAGCCAGCCGACCACGGGTTCCAGGCCCAAGGCGATGAACAGCGCAGCCACAATCCACAGCAGCAGCTGCGTGGTGTTGGAGCCGATCCAGTAGACCAGCAGGGCGAGACCCACCCCTACGGTGCCCATAAAGCCCATATAGAGGGGATGTTGCATCGACATCCGGGGACCCAGACTGCCAAACTGCGCGGCAGTCCCGGCCGGCCTGCCCACTCCGGTGGCGGCAGGTTCGTCCGTGTGGTTGTATTCCGGCGGGATCTCAAACCGGAGCCTGGGCTGGGCGCCCGGCAGCGGCTGGCGCAGGCGCCGCACGAGCTGGCCAAAGGCTGCAGCGACGGAGCCCCGGCGCTTCGCCGTCGCAGGCATTTCCGGCGAGGTTTCCACAGCGCCAGCGGCCGGTTGATTTTCGTGTCCCGTGGAGGACTCTTCCGTCTTGTCAGTCACTGGATTATGGGGCCTGTTCCGTGCGTGGCGCCGCATTTGCGGGCCGATGTGATCATCATCGCAAACACTATCAGCAGCCTTGCGAACAGGAGCGAGGGCGCCCGACGGCTGGTCCTGGCGCCGCCGATTCCGGACTCCGCTGGCGCCCAAACGGGGGTTCTGGTAACAAAACGGTTACTATTGAAGGTAAACCCCCGCGAATGATAGGTGTTTCCTTTGCGCTTCAAGACTGCAGTTGCACTCGTGCTGCTCGGCCTCCTGACACTTCTGGCCGGTATCGGCCAGAAGACAATCTGGGCTCCCTCCGAGACCTTTACGGCTTCCGCCCCGGCAGATGCCGCGGAGGCGCCACTGACCGTCATCGACCAGAACCTGCGCACCGCGCAGGGCGGAACGGTGAAGATCAAGGTCGAAGGCGACGGCAATTTCCTGCTCGCCGCCGGCCGGCCTGACGACGTGGACGCCTGGGTGGGCCCGACGGCCCACAACACCATCACGGGGGTGTCCGAGGACAACAAATCCCTCCAGGTTGAGCACGCCGACGGCGACGCCACGGCGCCGAATCCGTCCGGATCCGACCTCTGGGTGTCCACCGAAAACGCGAGTGGCGAGCTGGAGTACTCATGGACTCCGCCCGCGGACGGCGAATGGTCGCTGCTGCTGGCGTCCGATGGCACCAAGCCTGCACCGTCGTCGATCTCCATGACGTTCCCGAATGACACCTCCACCCCGTGGGCCGTCCCGCTCATGGTGATTGGCGGCCTGTTGATCCTCGCCGGCATTGCCCTGGTGGTCCTGTCCGCACGCAAGCGGGACGGCGAAGGCAACGGCACGGGAAGCCTGTTCGCCCGGCGCGCCCGGGCCAAGGCCGAGGCAAGGTCCGCCTCACGGCTCGGCATGGTTTCCGGCGGCATGGTCACCGCCGCCGTGACGGCCCTTGTGGTGGCAGGCACGGGTGCCGTTGCGCAGGCGGCCACCACCCCCGCGCCTGCCCCTGCCACCGGATCCCCGTCGCCGGAGGCCGCCCAGGCCGCGCCCGTCCTCTTGGACGCCCAGTTCCGCAGGATCCTGGAGCAGGTCTCCAGTGCCGCCGACGCCGGCGACGCAGCAAAGGACGCAGCCAAGCTCGCAGACCGCGTAGCCGGGACGGAGCTTGAGGTCCGTACCCAGAACTACAAGATCCGTTCCCAGGTGGGCACCTATGAAGCCCGGATGCCCGTCCGTTCCACCAAGCTCCTCACCACGGTGGTCACCAGCGACCGCAGCTGGCCCCGTTCGGTCCTTGCCGTGACGCAGGGTGACGGCAACGTTGTCCCGCAGCTGCTCACGCTGGTCCAGCCCTCGCCGCGGGAGAACTACAAGCTGACCGAAACCACCCCGCTGCAGCCGGGAACCACCTTCCCCGCCATCGGCCGGGACGGCACCGACACGCTGGCCGCCAACGACAAATCCGGCCTGCTGTACAGCGGCGAAGAGGCCCTGGCCGGGCTGGCCGACCGCCTGACCAATTCAGAGTCGAGCTTCAAGGACAAGCTGGTGGAGGGCGCATCGTCGCCGTACATCGCCGACACGCTCTCCTACCAGGCCGAGGTGGTCAAGTCGGGCGAAAACGGCAACTTCTCCTTCACCCACAAGGTGGTACCGGAAAGCACTGTGGTGTTCCGTACGGCCGACGGCGGGGCGCTGGTGCTGGGCCGGATCAACTTCGGCTTTGATGGCACGCCCAAGGCCTCCGGTGACAAACTCACCATCGGTGACGACGCCGCGGCGCTCGCAGGCGGCAAGGAAACCACCACCGGCATGGTCCTGAACTTTGCTGAATCAATGGCGGTCTACGTCCCGCCGGCAGGTTCGACGGATCCCATCAAGCTGGTGGCCGCAACGCGCGGGCTGGTAGGCGCAAGCTTCAAGTAGGCCCGGAAGCACCCTGATGCAGTACCCCCGGCAGCGGCCGGAGTGGCTAGAGTGGAAAGCATGAGTTCGCCAGCTTCCCGCCCAGTCCCTCCAGCCGCTGCCAGCCTGCTTAACCTGCGTGGCGCCGTCGACCTTTCATCCCTGAAACAGCGACAGGCGCCGCCTGCGGCTCCCGGCAATCCGCCGGTTCCCGGGGATTCGGGTGCCAGCGCAGAAGCAGGTGCGGGAACGCCCGACGGCGGCGCGGGGCCGCTGCGGGTCACCGTCACCGAAGGCAATTTCCAGGAACTCGTGGAGCTTTCCGCCCAGGTGCCGGTGGTCTTCGCGCTGTGGGCGGCGTACTCGCCGGAATCCGCCGCGATGCTCGACTCGCTGGAGCGGGTCATCAACAGCTACGGGGGCCGCCTGGTACTGGGGGCGGCGGACATCGAGGCCTTCCCGCAGCTGGCGCAGGCCTTCCAGGTCCAGGCCGTCCCCACGGCCGTCGCCGTCCTCAAGGGCCAGCCTGTTCCGCTCTTCCAGGGCGGCGCCGAGGAGGCCCAGATCCGGCCCCTCCTGGATGAACTGCTGAAAGTGGCGGCGGCCAACGGTGTCACGGGCAGCCTCGGCGGTGGCAATGCGCCCTCAGAGACTGAACCGGCACCCCTTCCGCCGCTGCACCAGGCCGCCTTCGACGCCATTGAAGCGGGCGACTATGAGGCAGCCGCCGTGGCCTACCGCCAGGCCCTGCTGGAAATGCCCGCCGACACCGAGGCCAAGGCCGGGCTGGCCCAGGTGGAGCTGATGGGCCGGCTCCAGCCGCTCTCCGCCGAGGACTCCGAAGCATTGCGTACCCTCGCCGCCAACGAACCTGACAACCTGGCCGCCCAGCTGGGCGTGGCGGACCTGGACGTGGCCGGCGGCCACGTGGAGGACGCGCTGAACCGCGTGGTCAGCTTCATCGGCCGGAACTTCGGCCCGGAACGGGAGACGGCCCGCGTCCGGCTCCTGGAGCTCTTTGATGTGGTGGGCACGTCCGACCCCCGTGTTGCCAAGGCACGCCAAGGACTCGCCCGGGTCCTGTTCTAGTGCCGGCCCTGTTCGAGCCGCTCAAGCTCCGTTCCCTGGAGCTCACGCACCGCGGCTGGGTGTCACCGATGTGCCAGTACAGCTGCGGTCCCGACGGCGCCCCGGGGGTTCCGAACGACTGGCACCTGATGCATCTGGGCTCCTTCGCCGCGGGCGGCGCCGCGTTGATCCTCACCGAGGCAGCCGCCGTGAATGCGGCCGGCAGGATCAGCCCCCGCGACGCCGGGCTGTACAACGACGAACAGGCCGAAGCCTGGCAGCGGATCACGTCCTTTGTGCACCGGCATGGTGCCGCGGACGCGAAGATCGGCGCCCAGCTTGCCCACGCCGGCCGGAAAGCGTCCACCTACTGGCCGTTCGCCGGGCAGCGGGGGAGCGTCCCTGAGTCCGACGGCGGCTGGCCCACGGTGGGCCCATCAGGGCTTGCCTTCGACGGCTATGCCGAACCCGCCGCGATGACCGAGGCGCAGATCCAGGATGTCATTGCCGATTTCGCGGCGGCCGCCGTGCGTGCCGTGGACGCCGGTTTCGACACCGTGGAGATCCATGGTGCGCACGGGTACCTCCTGCACCAGTTCCAGAGCCCGCTGATCAATACCCGGACCGATTCCTGGGGCGGGGACGAAGCCGGACGCAACCGCCTGATGCTCGCCGTCGTTGATGCCGTCCGCAGTGTCATCCCCGAATCAATGCCCCTGCTGCTGCGTATTTCGGCCACCGACTGGGCGCCGGGCGGCGTCGATGTCGAGGCTTCGGTCCGGCTGGCCGCCCAGGCGGCGGAGCACGGGGTGGACCTTATCGACGTCTCCAGCGGAGGCGCCGTGGCCCAGCAGGACATCAGGCCGGGTCCGGGCTATCAGACGGAGTTCTCCGCACGCATCCGCCGGGAAGCCGGGATCCCCACGGGCACCGTGGGCCTGCTGACGTCCGCAGGCCAGGCCGAGCATGCCGTGGCCACCGGGCAGGCCGACGGCGTGTTTATTGCCCGGGCAGCGCTCCGGGATCCGCACTGGTGGCTCCGGGCGGCGTTTGAACTGGGGCATGACCTCCCCTGGGCACCGCAGTACGAACGGGCCGTACCGCGGCATTCGTTCTAGGCTCTACTACGCCTTTGGCCCTACTCCTGCGGGACGACCCCTTCGGCAGGGCCCTGGGTCTAGGCTGGCATCATGACTGCTCCGCATACTGATCCCCACTCCGATCCGGTGGCGCACACCGGGCCCGTTCCTGCCTTGTCCATCCGCGGCCTCGCCAAGCGTTTCGGCCGAAAAATCGCCGTGGACGGCATCAGCCTCGACGTCCCGGCAGGTTCATTCTTTGGCATTGTGGGGCCCAACGGCGCCGGCAAGACCACTACATTGTCCATGGCCACCGGCCTGCTGCGGCCGGACTTCGGTACAGCCGTGGTCCACGGAGTGGACGTCTGGTCCCGGCCGCTGGAGGCCAAGAAGCTGATGGGCATCCTCCCTGACGGTGTGCGCCTCTTTGACCGGCTCACCGGCGAGCAGCTGGTCACCTATGCCGGGCTGCTGCGTGGCATGGATAAAGACGTGGTGGCCGCCCGCGTGGGTGAGCTGCTGGCGGCCCTGGACCTCAGCGCGGACGCCGGGACCCTCGTGGTGGATTATTCGGCAGGCATGACAAAGAAGATCGCCCTGGCCTCTGCCCTGATCCACGCCCCGCGGCTGCTGGTGCTCGATGAGCCCTTCGAGTCCGTGGACCCCGTCTCGGCGGCCAACATCCGGTCCATCCTGGACAGTTATGTGGCCTCCGGCGGGACGGTGATGGTCTCGAGCCACGTGATGGACCTGGTCCAGCGTATGTGCGACCACGTCGCCGTGGTGGCTGCCGGAAGGCTCCTCGCTGCCGGGACAGTGGACGAGGTCCGTGCCGGGGCAACGCTGGAAGAAAGGTTCGTCCAGCTTGTCGGCGGACGCAACCACACGGAGGGCCTGGAATGGTTGCGCACCTCCTAAGGCTGAAACTGACCCTGCTGCGGAACGGCCTTCGCCGCAGCCCCTTGCAGCTTGTGGGCTTGGCGTTCGGCGGCCTCTACGCCTTGGGGCTGGTGGGCGTACTGGTTGTGGCACTGATCCTGCTGCGCACTGAAGACCCCCAACTGGCCCAGACGGTTGTAGTTCTTGGTGGTTCAGCGGCCTTCCTGGGCTGGGGCCTCATTCCGGTGGTCGCGTCCGCCGTGGACCTGACCCTGGACCCTGCCCGCTTCACCACCTCCGCCATCCCCATGCGCCAGCTGCTCACGGGGCTGGCCCTCGGCGGGCTGATCGGTATCCCCGGCCTGGCCACCGCGCTCGCAGCGCTCGCCACCGTGTGGACCTGGGCCCGTGGCCCCGTTCCGGCGGTTGCCGCACTGGTGGGTGCCGCCGTCGGCGTTATGACATGTATTGTCCTGTCCAAGGTGGTCACCACCGCCACCGCCAGCCTGGCGTCGTCGCGCCGGTTCAAGGATGTCAGCGCCATCGCATTTATGGTCCCGCTGGTCCTGATGGGCCCGATCGTCGCTGGCGTGGGCAGGGGCATTTCCGCTTCTGCCGGTTTCCTGCCGGAGCTGGCTGCCACCTTGTCCTGGACGCCCCTTGGTGCCGCGTGGTCCCTCGGTGGTGATGTGGCGGCTGGCCGCCCGGGAGCGGCCGCGCTGAAACTCGTGATTGCCGTTGCAACCCTCGCGGTCCTGGCCTGGTGCTGGAAACTGCTCCTTGAACGGGCCCTGGTCAACCCGCCCTATGCCGGCAGCGGGAGCCGCAAGGGTGGGAAGCTGGGTTTGTTCGACCTGCTGCCGGCCACACCGGCCGGGGCAGTGACAGCGCGGGCGCTGACCTACTGGCTGCGCGATCCCCGCTATTCCGGTTCCCTGGTGGTGGTCCCGCTGCTCCCCATCCTGCTGGTGTTCCAGGGCAGCCAGTCCGGTGATTACGGAGTGCTGGCGGTCGCTGCACCGCTGGCTGCCTTCCTGCTGGCCTGGTCCATCTCAGCGGACGTCTCCTATGACAACACGGCATTCGCGCTGCATGTGGCCACGGGTGTCCGCGGCGTGGACGACCGGCTGGGCAGGGCGTTGGCCTGCCTGGTTTTTGCCCTGCCCGTGGTGCTGATCTTTGCGGTGGGCCAGTACTTCTTTACGGGCAGCTGGTCGGAACTGCCCGGCCAGTTGGGCCTGAGCCTGGGCATCCTGTTCACCGGGCTTGGCTTGTCGTCCGTGGTCTCGGCACGCTACACGGCGGCCGTCCCGTTGCCCGGGGACAGCCCGTTCAAGAAACCGCCGGGCAATGTAGGGCAGACCCTGGTGGTGCAGTTTGCCGGCATGGGCGTCCTGGGCCTGCTGGTCCTGCCCGAGATGGGCCTGCTCATCGCGCAGCTGGTCACGGGGAATGCCCTGTTCGGGTGGGCCAACCTGGCCGTCGGCCTGATGCTGGGACTGGCTTTGTTTGGGGCGGGTATTCGGCTGGGCGGAAAGTGGCTCGATGCCCGCGGACCCGAACTGCTGGCCCAACTGACCGTCAACCGCTGATTCCGTAAAAGACCAGAAAGGCAGCCGGACATGGAAGTTGTCATCCTCCAGGGCAGCAAGCAGATCGGAAAACTCGCCGCGGATGCGATCGAGGCCCTGCTCCGGCGCAAGCCCAACGCTGTGCTTGGCCTCGCCACCGGGTCATCGCCGCTGCCCGTCTATGACGAACTGGCGGCGCGCCACGAGCGTGACGGGCTGGACTTCAGCCAAGCGCACGCCTTCGCCCTTGATGAATACGTGGGACTGGAGCACGGGCATCGGGAGTCCTACCGGGAAGTCATCCGGCGGGAATTCACCAGCCGGGTCAACATCGCCGAAGGCAACGTTCATACGCCTGACGGTGCGGCCGCGGACCTGCCCGCGGCCTGTTCGGCCTACGAGGAGGCCATGCGGGCAGCGGGCGGCGTGGACCTGCAGCTCCTGGGTGTGGGTACGGATGGCCACATCGGCTTCAACGAGCCCAGTTCCTCGCTCGCATCCCGGACCCGCATCAAAACGCTGATCGAGCAGACCCGCCGGGACAACGCCCGGTTCTTCGGCAGCCTGGCCGAGGTGCCGCACCACGTGGTGACCCAGGGGCTCGGCACCATTCTCGAGGCCCGGCACGTTGTCCTCATCGCTACCGGGGCACAGAAGGCACCGGCCGTCCGCGACTTCGTGGAAGGACCCGTCGCCGCCATCTGCCCGGCCTCGGTCCTCCAGTTCCACCCGCACGCCACCATCCTGGTGGATCAGGCCGCAGCATCGTCGCTGAAGCTCGCCGACTTCTACCGGCACACGTACGATCACAAGCCTGCCTGGCAGGAGCTGTAATTCCGGCCACACCACGGGCGGGCGCATACCGGCGTTGCGCGGAACGGCCGACGGCGGCGGGTGCGGTGAGTGCAAAACGGTCCTCCCGCCGTGGAACGTCCGCCGTCACGGGACGCTAAGATGGATGCCATGACTAGCATGACGGACCCTCTCGAAAACGACCCGATGCGCGAGCTTTCCGGGGCTGGAACGTCCACGGCAACGATCGAGCGCGAAGAGCTGCGCCAGGAAGTGGAGCCCGGTGACCGGGAACGCTTCTCGCACTACGTGCGCAAGGAAAAAATCATGGAATCCGCGCTGACGGGTGATCCTGTCATTGCCCTCTGCGGCAAAGTGTGGACGCCGGGCCGGGATCCGCAGAAGTTCCCGGTGTGCCCCATGTGCAAAGAGGTTTATGACGGCCTCCGCCCGGGCAACGACGGCGGCAAGGGTCCCGGAGGGGACTCGGGCAACAACAAGTAGTGACGGAGACGCTCTTTGGCGGCCCCACCCTGCCACCGGCCTATCCGGAACGCGCAGCCTGGGGAACCGCCCAAAAACTCCGTGCCTGGCAGCAGCAAGCCCTTGACCTCTACTTCAGGACCGATCCCCGAGACTTCCTGGCCGTAGCAACTCCCGGTGCCGGCAAGACCACCTTCGCGTTGCGCGTGGCCTCCATGCTCATCGAATCCGGGACGGTCAACCGGGTCACCATCGTGGCGCCCACGGACCACCTGAAACGGCAGTGGGCCGACGCCGCTGCCAAAGTCGGCATTGCCATCGACCCCAACTTCAAGAACGCCGACGGCCAGCACGGCCGCGGCTTCGTTGGCGTTGCTGTCACGTACGCCCAGGTGGCCAGCAAGCCCATGCTGCACCGCGCCAAGACCGAGGCCGCCCGCACGCTGGTGATCCTGGACGAGATCCACCACGGCGGCGAAGCCCTGTCCTGGGGCGACGGTCTCCGCGAAGCGTTTGACCCTGCGGCGCGGCGCCTCTCCCTGACCGGTACGCCGTTCCGCTCCGACACCTCGCCCATCCCGTTTGTTGAATACGCGCAGGACAAGGACGGCATCCGGCGCTCGAAAGCTGACTACACCTACGGCTATGGCAACGCCCTGCGTGACCACGTAGTGCGCCCCGTTATGTTCATGGCCTACTCGGGCCAGATGCGGTGGCGCACAAGTGCCGGCGAGGAAATGGCGGCCTCCCTCGGCGAGTCCGCGGTCACCAAGGACGTCACGTCGCAGGCGTGGCGGACGGCACTGAACCCGGCAGGGGAATGGATACCCGCTGTCCTGGCGGGCGCGGACAAACGCCTCAGTGAAGTGCGCCGCACGGTCCCGGACGCCGGCGGGCTGGTCATCGCCACGGACCACGAGGATGCCAGGGCCTATGCCGGGCAGCTGAAAAGGATCACCGGCGAATCGCCCACCGTGATCCTTTCCGACGACGCCAAGGCCTCGGAGAAGATCGAGGAATTCACCGCGAGCGAAAAGCGCTGGATGGTTGCGGTCCGCATGGTGTCCGAAGGCGTGGACGTGCCCCGGCTTTCCGTTGGCGTCTATGCGACATCCACGTCCACGCCGCTGTTCTTTGCCCAGGCCGTGGGCCGCTTTGTGCGTGCCCGGAAGCGCGGCGAAACGGCCTCGGTGTTCCTGCCGTCCGTGCCGCAGCTGATGGCCCTGGCCAACTCGATGGAGGCCGAACGCGACCACGCGCTGGACCGCCCCGAGAAAGAGGACAGCGACGGCCTGTTCAATCCCGAGGACTCGCTGATGGAAGAGGCGAACCGGGAGGACAAGGCGTCCGACAGCCTCACCAAGGGCAAGTTCGAGGCCCTCGACTCACAGGCGTCCTTCGACCGCGTATTGTTCGACGGCGGCGAGTTCGGCACCGGGGGAGAGGTGGGCTCGGAGGACGAACTGGACTTCCTGGGCATCCCCGGGCTGCTGGACGCAGAGCAGGTGGGGACGCTGCTGCGGCAGCGCCAGCACGAACAGCTCAACCGCAAGAACCGGCGCGCACCGGCAGCCGAGCCGGCCGCCGCGGCGCCGGCCATACCGGACCACCGGATGCTGATGGACCTGCGCAACGAGCTGGCCAAAAACGTTGCGGCGTGGTCGGCACGGACCGGGACCCCGCACGGTGTGGTGCACACGAAGCTGCGGACGGTCTGCGGAGGCCCGCCGGTTGCCCAGGCGAACGAAGAGCAGCTTCAGTCCAGGCTGCGCAAGCTCCAGGACTGGTTCATCGGCCGGAAGTAGAACTCAGGCGACTTCAACGCCGCCGAGCTCCATTTCGGCGACGGCATCCTCCAGGTCCTCGGCGATGCCGGCGGTGAGTGAGCGGATGACAGTGACGGAATAGCCGGCCTGGACCGCATCCAGCGAGGTGGCCATAACGCAGAAGTCGGTGGCGATCCCCACCACTACAACGTCCTCCACGTCGTGGCTTTGCAGCCAGTCGTCCAGTCCGATCGCGTTGTCCGCCGGTGCGTAGGCAGCCGCGTCAGCGGGCATGGCGCCCGGCTGGCGTTCCCCGGGAGGGACGGCATCCTCGGGTGCCAGCAGTCCCTCAAAGCCGGAATACGCCGCGGTGAACTGGCCCTTCTGGAAGTAGGCCTGGATGTATTCGGTGTCCAGGTCGGGATGGAGTTCGGCACCGCGCGTGCCGGCGACGCAGTGCCGCGGCCAGCTGTCCTTGAGATCGGGCGTGTCGGAAAAATGCGCGCCGGGATCGATGTGCCAGTCCTGCGTGGCAACAATGTGGTCGAACTCGTTGTGATGGGCGTCCACGTACTCGCTGATGGCTCCGGCAACATCGGCACCGCCGGCCACGGCCAGGGAGCCGCCCTCGCAGAAGTCGTTCTGGACGTCAACGATGATCAGGGCGCGGGACATTAGTTCTCCTCGTAGATGGTGGGGATGGCAGGCTCGCCGCGCTGCAGGCGGTTGACGACGCCAGGCAGTTCGGCCATGGTGTCCGCGTGCCGCTGGCGGGCGCGGACCACACCCTCGTGTCCGGTCCAGCCCGGCAGCAGCTCACCGTTCTTCATAAACTGCTGAAGCAGCGGCCGGTCGTTGCCGTCGTCTTCGGGGCGATGGCCGATGCCCACAATCTCCTGGGTTGCCACGCCGCGCTCGTTGAGCTTGCGCAGCGCATACTTGCGGCCGCCCTTGCTGGTCTTGTTCTTGGCCACTTTCGCCACGGAGACAAAATTGCCGGCGTCGTCGGTGCGGCTGACGAGCTTGTAGACCATGCTCGCTGTGGGTGCACCGGATCCGGTGACCAGCGAGGTCCCCACACCGTAGGAATCCACCGGGGCGGACTGCAGTGCGGCGATGGCGAACTCGTCCAGGTCCGAGGTGACCACGATCTTGGTGTTCACGTTGCCGAGCTCGTCCAGGAGGCGCCGGACCCACTGGGCCTGGGCCACGAGGTCGCCGGAGTCCAGCCGGACGCCCCCAAGCTGGGGCCCTGCCAACTCGACGGCGGCACGCACCGCTGCTTCGACGTCGTACGTGTCCACCAGCAGCGAGGTGCCGGTTCCGAGGGAGGCGATCTGCGCCTCAAAGGCTTCCCGCTCGGTGTCGTGGAGCAGCGTGAAGGAGTGCGCGGCGGTCCCGACCGTTTTGATGCCGTAGCGGATGCCGGCCTCGAGGTTGGAGGTGCTGTCGAACCCCGCGATGAAGGCGGCGCGGGCGGCCGCTGCCGCCGACTCCTCGTGCGTGCGCCGGGATCCCATTTCAATGCAGGGCCGGTTGCCTGCCGCGGTGATCATGCGGGAGGCGGCGGAGGCGATGGCACTGTCATGGTTCAGGACCGAGAGCAGGTAGGTCTCCAGCATGCAGGCTTCGGCAAACGTTGATTCGACAATCAGGATGGGGGAGTTGGGGAAGTACGCCTCGCCCTCCGGGTAGCCCCAGATGTCACCGGAAAAGCGGTAGTTCGCCAGATAGTCCAGGGTGTCCTGGTTGACCACGCCGGTCCGGCCCAGGAAGTCCAGCTCCGCTTCGCCGAACCGGAAGTCGGCGATGCCTTCCAGCAGGCGGCCCGTTCCCGCCACAATCCCGTACCGCCGGCCGTCGGGCAGGCGCCGGGCAAAGGCCTCGAAGACCGAACGGCGGTGCGCGGCGCCCGAGTGCAGCGACGCCTGCAGCATGGTCAGCTCGTAGCGGTCTGTGTAAAAGGACGTGCGGGG
Organism: Pseudarthrobacter sp. KH_020_B; assembly: GCF_057840185.1. Taxonomy (NCBI): domain Bacteria; kingdom Bacillati; phylum Actinomycetota; class Actinomycetes; order Micrococcales; family Micrococcaceae; genus Pseudarthrobacter; species Pseudarthrobacter sp. KH_020_B. Next base: position 3,003,965 of record NZ_CM174506.1, on the reverse strand, counting down.
ATGGTCCCAGCCGGCGGAGGTACTCACAAAATTCACTCTAGTCCCCACCGGCTCCCCCGTCTCGCTTCGCTTCGCCGATGGGCCCTCGCCGGCGTGGGCCCATCCTCCCCATAGAATGGACAGATGACCTTAAGCGTTGCGCTCGGCCCCGATACACAGGAGGGCACCCGGACCGGGACAGAGGCGTCCACCGACTCCCTGACCGCCCCGGACATCCCCTGGAACCTGGTGATCTGGAACGATCCCGTCAACCTGATGAGCTACGTCAGCTACGTCTTCCAAAGCTACTTCGGCTACAACGAGGCCAAGGCCAACAAGCTCATGATGGAAGTCCACAAAAAGGGCCGGTCCATTGTTGCCCACGGCAGCAAGGAACAGGTTGAGCGGCATGCCGTGGCCATGCACGGCTTCGGCCTCTGGGCCACCGTGGAGAAAGCCACGGGCGGAACCGGTGGAAACTCCAAAAACTCAGGAAAATCCGGCGGGTCCGGGCAGGGCAAGGGGAAACGTGGCTAAGGCATTCAAAAACGGGCTCAAGGGCATCACCGGGTTCCTGGAACCCGCCGAACGGGAACTGCTCCGCAGCCTGATCGATGACGTCATCTCGATGCTCCAGCCGGCCGAACACACCAGCCAGGATCCGCTGGCCGCCCTGATCGGCCTGGACATGGATGTCCAGGAACCGACGGACCGTGCCGTTAAGCGGTTGCTGCCCAACGTGATGAAGAACGACGACGGCGCGTCCCTGGAGTTCCGCCAGCTCACCGAGCGCTCGCTGCGGGAAACCAAGATCGGCGCGCTGCGCGCCGCCGCGCTGGACCTGGACAAGGACGAAGTGGTCCTCACCGCCGAAGGGGCCAGGCTCTGGTCCATGGCCCTGAACGACGTGCGCCTGGTGCTGGCGGAACGCCTGGATATCCGGGATGAAGAGGACGCCGAGCACGTGCACCTGATGCAGGACTGGTCCCAGGCCGAGGATGTGGAAAGCTACCTTGCCCTGGTGTACAACTTCACCACGTGGCTGCAGGAGTCCCTGGTCCAGGCGATGCTCCAGTCCCTGGACTCACGGGCCTGAACCGCTGTCCTGTTACGGGATTCGGCCGCCAGTGTGACAAATTTGACATGAGTCGGGCGCCACAATGTGATGGCTGCGGCCCCGGGGAAGACCTATCCTCGAATAATCATGACTACACCCTCGAGCATGGATCCGTCAGGAGCAGCCGCATCGGACTCCTCAGCCAGCAGCACCACCGCCCAGGTGGGGTCCCGCCCCATCGGCGTCTTTGATTCCGGTGTCGGCGGACTGACCGTGGCGCGGTCCATCATCGACCAGCTCCCCAACGAGTCCATCCTCTACGTGGGGGATACCGCCAACGGGCCCTACGGGCCGTTGCCCATCGCCGAAGTCCGCGCCAACGCCCTGGGTGTGATGGACGAACTGGTGGACTCCGGCGTCAAGCTGCTGACCATCGCCTGCAACTCGGCGTCGGCCGCTGTCCTGAGGGACGCCCGCGAGCGGTACACCGCCAAATACGGCATTCCCGTCATCGAGGTGATCCAGCCGGCCGTCCGGCGGGCTGTCGCTGCCACCAGGAGCGGGCGCATCGGCGTCATCGGTACCTCCGCCACCGTTGGTTCACGGGCTTACGAAGACACGTTCGCCGCCGCGCCGGACCTGGCGATCACCTCCGTGGCCTGCCCCGAGTTCGTGAGCTACGTGGAGGCCGGGATCACCACCGGACCCGCCCTGCTGGCCGTTGCCGAAGAATACCTGGCGCCCCTGAAGGCGGCCGGCGTGGACACCGTGGTGCTGGGGTGCACGCACTATCCGCTGCTGACCGGCGTCATTTCCTTCGTGATGGGCGACGCCGTGACGCTCGTATCCAGCGCCGAGGAAACGGCCAAGGACGTGTACCGGGCCCTGGCCACGCACGATCTGCAGCGCACGGCCGCAACACCGCCGGAACACCATTTCATCGCCACCGGTGACGCCAGCCAGTTCGAAACACTGGCCCGCCGTTTCCTGGGCCCGGAGGTCCTGTCCGTCCGGCACGTGGACCACGTGGCCGCCCAGTACCCCACCGGCAGCCTGGCGCGCATCACCCCCGAGATGATCGCCGCCGCCCAGACCGCCAGCGCCCGGCAGTCGTCGTCGGGACCCCGGATTTCGAACTTTGTGGGCGCGCACCGGGCCGGAGGTCCTGCCCTGTGAAGCTCACCATCGTCGGCTGCACCGGCTCCTTTCCCGGCCCGGGCTCCCCGGCGTCCTGCTACCTCCTGACCGCCAATGACGGCGAGCGGACGTGGAAGATCGTGATGGACCTGGGCAGCGGAGCCTTGGGCGCCATCCAGCGGTACACGGACCTTGAGGACATCGACGCGATCTTCCTGACCCACCTGCACCCGGACCACTGCATGGACCTGTGCGGCCTGCACGTGGCCGTCCGCTGGAAGCCCGGCGGCTGGGGACGCGGCAGGATTCCGGTGTGGGGCCCCGCCGCGACGGCGGACCGGATGGCCACCGCCTACGGCCTGGAGCTGGATCCGGGGATGCACGAGGAATTCGACTTCACCAACTGGACCGAACGGGAATCCGTCACGGTGGGGCCGTTCACGGTGACGCCGTTCGCGGTGAACCATCCGGTGGAGGAGGCCTACGCCCTGCGGGTGGAAGTGACCGAACCGGACAAACAGGGCAACCCGGTCAGCCGGGTCCTGACGTATTCCGGGGACACCGATTCCTGCGCAGGACTGGAGGAAGCGGCGAAGGACGCTGACCTGTTCCTGTGCGAGGCCGCCTTTGAGGAAGGCCGCGATGACGACATCAAGGATGTCCACCTGACCGGAAAGCGCGCCGGCGAGGCGGCAGAGAGCGCGGGCGCCCGCCGGCTGCTGCTCACTCACATCCCCGTCTGGACATCGCCCACCACCGTTATGGCCGAAGCGCGCCCCGTGTTCGGCGGCGATGTGGCCGTTGCGGTGGCCGGTGTGCACTACACCGTTTAGGGCCGTTGCCCCCCAGCCCACTGCTCTTGCCGCGGCGGGACGGGTCTCCATGAGTCGATAAGCTAAAGGCATGACTTCTGAAGCAACCGCAGTGCCCGTAGTGCGCGCCGATGGCCGCGCCCCCGACCAGCTCCGCCCCATCAGCATCACCCGCGGATGGTCCAAGCAGGCCGAGGGATCGGCCCTCATCGAGTTCGGCAACACCAGGGTCCTGTGCACGGCGTCCCTGACGGCAGGGGTGCCGCGCTGGCTCAAGGGCGAAGGCCGCGGCTGGGTCACGGCGGAATACGCCATGCTTCCCCGGGCCACCAACACGCGCTCCGACCGCGAATCGGTCAAAGGGAAAATCGGCGGGCGGACCCACGAGATTTCGCGGCTGATCGGACGCTCGCTGCGCTCCATCATCGACACCAAGGCCCTGGGCGAAAACACGATTGTCCTGGACTGCGACGTCCTCCAGGCCGACGGCGGAACCCGCACCGCGGCCATCACCGGCGCCTACGTGGCGCTGGCGGACGCCATCCGTTTCGCCCGCGACAACAAGCTGATCGCCAAGAACGCCCAGCCCCTGATCGACACCATCGCAGCCGTTTCGGTCGGCATCATCGACGGCGTGCCCATGCTGGACCTGCCCTACGTGGAGGATGTCCGCGCCGAGACCGACATGAACGTGGTGGTCACCGGCTCCGGGAAGTTCGTGGAAGTCCAGGGCACCGCAGAGGGCGCTCCCTTCGACCGGGACGAGCTGAACCAGCTGCTGGACCTGGCCCTGCTGGGCACCACCGCACTGGCGGCGATCCAGCGCGAAACCCTCGCAGACGCTCTGTGAACACCAGCGCCGTGAACCCGAACGCAGTGAACGCTGAACCTGAGGCCCCGACGGCACCGCGACTCGTCCTGGCAACGCACAACAAAGGCAAGCTCCGGGAGCTCCGCGAGCTGCTGCGCGGACAGGTCCCCGGGCTCGACGTCGACACCCAGGTGGTGGACGCCGCGGCGGCAGGTGCGCCCGACGTCGTCGAAACCGGGGTGACGTTCGCCGAAAACGCGCTGTTGAAGGCGCGGGCCGTGGCCGAAGCCACGGGCCTGGTGGCCATTGCCGACGACTCGGGGCTGGCCGTGGACGTGCTGGGCGGGGCGCCGGGAATCTTTTCCGCGCGCTGGTCTGGCCGGCACGGTGACGATGCCGCCAACCTGAGGCTCCTGCTTGACCAGCTTGCCGATGTCCCGGACGGGCACCGGGGGGCTGCATTTGTCTGCGCTGCGGCCCTGGCGGTCCCGGGCCCCGGTGCCAGCGGCCGTGAAGTGGTGGAGTATGGCCAGCTTGAGGGAACCCTGCTGCGTGAACCCCGCGGTGACGGTGGCTTCGGCTACGATCCAGTGCTGCAGCCGGCTGGCGAGGACCGCAGCTGCGCTGAATTGTCACCGGCTGAAAAGAACGCCATCAGCCACCGGGGCAAGGCCTTCCGGGCCCTCGTGCCGGCCATCGTCGAGGCACTCGCCCGCCCCCGCCCGTAACCTGCCGGGAGTTGGTTGCGCTTGAGGTTCCCTCAGCGGGCGGTTCCGTCGGGCAGCAATTGCGGCGGGGCCGATATGATGTTGCTGTGAACGCGCGCATCGATCACCTGGTGATTGCCGCAGATTCGCTGGAACAGGGCGCGGCCTGGTGCGAAGCCACGTTCGGCGTTCAGCCCTCCGGTGGCGGCAAGCATGCCCTAATGGGCACACACAATCGAGTGATGGACATCAGCACGGTGCGCTTCCCGCAGTGCTATCTGGAGATCATCGCGATTGATCCTGAAGCGCCGGCGCTGGGACGGCCCCGGTGGTTCGGGCTGGACCAGCCAACGTTGCGGGAGGCTGTGCGCGAACTTCCCCGACTGGTGCACGCCGTCGCGCGGACGGGCACGATCGAAACGCTGCGGCAGAGCCTGGCCAACTGCGACCTCGACCCCGGCGAACCGCTGGCAGCGCAGCGCGATACTCCGCACGGACTGTTGAAGTGGCGCATCACAGTACGCGACGATGGCCGCACCGAATGCGTTGGCGCGTTGCCGACTTTGATCGAATGGGCGGGAGTCCATCCATGTGAGCACCTCCCGCAGACGCCCCTGGAGCTGCAGGACCTGATATTGCGTGGCGTGCCGCAGGAGGCGCTTGACGTGTTGCAGCTGCCAGAAGTGCGCGCGACCCCTGTCGAGCCTGCCCACCCTGCCCCGCTCAGTGCCACGCTGAACTCACCGCGCGGCACCGTGACGATCGATGGCTGGCACGCCGACGACTGAAACGACGCAACGGGGCGGGGGTTCGCGTCGCCGCAGCAAAACGCGGAGTTTTGTCCAGATATCGCGACTTAGTGGGCCTCAAACGGGCGAATCTGGACAGAAACTCTGGAGGGAAGAGGGGAGGACTGTTCAGGCGGTGGTCGGGGAGGGAGTGTGTGACCGGGACTCAGTGGTCCCGGTGGGTTTTCCGCTCGGCTTCGGGTTCGTGTTCCTCAATGAATTCCTCGACGGCGTCTGTGCCGAATTTGGCAGCCTGGCGCTTGGCGGAAATGCCGCGGAGTACTTCGATGCCGATCGGAATCACGGAGACCAGCACGATGGCGATGAAGATGATGTCCAGGTTTTCCCTGACCCACGGGACCCGGTCACCCAGCAAGTAGCCCAGCAGCGTAACGCCACTGCCCCACAGGACTGCGCCGATCACGTTGAACAGGAAAAACTTCTTTTTGTTCATCTGGGCCACGCCCACGATCACGGGCACAAAGGTCCTGATGATCGGCACGAAGCGCGCCAGGATCAGGGCCTTGCCGCCGTGCTTTTCGAAGAAGGCGTGTGCGTTCTCCACGTTTTCGCGCTTGAACAGGCGCGAGTTTGGCTTGTTGAAGATGGCGGGACCGGCCTTGGAACCGATCAGGTAACCGGTCTGGTTGCCGATGATGGCGGAAACGGTGATCAGGAGCGCCAGGAGCCAGACATTGAATTTGATGGTGTCAGTGGCCACCAGCAGCCCTGCCGTGAACAGCATCGAATCTCCGGGCAGGAAGAATCCCACCAGCAGACCTGTCTCGGCGAAGACAATTCCGCAGACCAGCAGCACCACCCACGGGGCAAGTGCGGGATCGGCCAGGAAAATCTGGGGGTTCAGCCAGTCGGGCAGGAAGGAGGCCAGTTGCGGCTGGACCGGTCCTGCACCGCCCAGCATGGGCGCGGCAAGGTCGCTGATCGCAAGAAAGTTCACCTCCTCAGGGTACTTGACGTACCAGGGCCTCCTGGTTGTATGGTTAGTTACATAAGTAACTAACCAGTGAGGCTTGGCCAGCCTCGTGGATGAAGACCAAGGCGGCGCCAGTGATTGATGACAGCAGGCCGATCTTCCTGCAGATCGCCGCACTGATAGAAAACGACATCGTGGACGGAAACCTCCCGGAAGAATCCCAGGTCCCGTCCACCAACGAGTTCGCGGCGTTCCATCGGATCAACCCGGCCACGGCAGCAAAAGGCGTGAACCTGCTGGTGGAAGAGGGAATCCTCTACAAAAGGCGTGGGATAGGCATGTTTGTCTGCACCGGTGCCCGGGCGGCTTTGGTGTCGCGCCGGACCCAGGAATTCTTTGAGCAGTACGTGCGGCCGCTGGCAGCGGAAGCCCGCAAGCTGGGCATTCCGGCGGACGAGCTCAGCCGCATGATCCTCCGCGGCGCAGAGGCCGCGACGGCAGCGGACGGCAACCAGGAAAGGAGCGCGGCATTGTGAACGGAACAGTGGTTGAAGCAAGGAATCTCACAAAGCGGTACCGGGATGTCCTCGCACTCGACAACGTGAACATCAAGCTTTCAGCTGGCCGGATCTATGGCCTCCTGGGCCGCAACGGTGCCGGCAAGACCACCCTGATGTCGGTCCTGACGGCCCAGGCGTTCGCCACCTCGGGGGAGGCCCTGGTCTTCGGCGAGCACGCGTACGAAAACGACAGGGTCCTGTCCCGGATCTGCTTTATCCGCGAATCCCAGAAGTACCCCGATGACTTCACATCGTTCCATGCCTTTAAGGCCGCGCGGCTGCTGTTCCCCAACTGGGACCAGGCGTTCGCGGAACGGCTTATCAGCGACTTTGGACTCCCGGTCAAGCGGCGGATCAAGAAGCTCTCCCGGGGCCAGCTGTCCGCCGTGGGCGTGATCATTGGCCTGGCGTCACGGGCGGAGCTGACGTTCTTTGACGAACCGTACCTCGGGCTCGATGCCGTTGCCCGCCAGCTCTTCTACGACAGTCTCCTGGCCGACTTCACAGAATATCCGCGGACGATCGTCCTCTCCTCCCACCTCATTGACGAAGTAGCCAACCTCCTTGATCACGTCATTGTGATTGATGCGGGAAGGATCCTCATCGACGCCGAGGCGGATGTGCTGAGGGGGTCCGCGGCGACCGTGGTGGGCCCGGCAGACAAGGTGGACGCGTTCCTCGCGGGCAGGAAGGTCCTGCACCGCGAGACCATGGCCTCGCTGGCGTCGGTCACTGTTGACGAAGCCCTCAGTCCCGTGCAGCGGGCCGAAGCCGCCAGGGTGGGACTGGAAGTGGTTCCCGTCTCGCTGCAGCAGCTCGTTATCAGGAAGACCATGGACTACCACGCCCGGCGCCAGTTGCCAGGTGACGGACCGGAACGCAATGCATTGGAGGCAGCACGATGAGCAAGACAGTGGCGGTGGCGCGGATGCAACTCGTCACCAAATGGACGTATCTGGGGAACCCGCTGGTCATCCTCGCCGCGGCGTTTCTGCTGTCGATTGCGATCTTCGCCCTGATCCCGGTGGATGCACCCAAGTTCGGCGGCGGGAGCCAGGCTCCACTCTGGTACTTCATGGTGCTGGGCATCCAGAGCATGACGCTGGCTTTCCCGTTTTCGCAGGCGCTGAGCGTGAGCCGCCGGGCCTTCTACCTGGGTACCCTCGGCCTGTTTTCCCTGCTCGCCGTGGCCATGACGGCCATCTACCTCCTGGGCGGCATCGTTGAACGGGCCACCAACGGCTGGGGCGTCAACGGATTCTTCTTCGCGATCCCCTGGGTTGCGGACGGGCCCTGGTACGGCACGGCGGTGTTCTATTTCGCGATCATGATGTTTATGTTCATCATCGGCTTCTGGTTCGCCACGATCTACAAACGCTGGGGGACCACCGGGATGCTGGTCTCCCTGATCGGCTCGGCGGTGCTGTTGCTCGGGATTGTGGCGCTGGCGACGCTGAACGAGTGGTGGGGGAGCATCGGCTTCTGGTTCGTCCAGCAGACTCCGCTGACCATGGGCGCCTGGGCTGCCGCCCTGTGCGTGGTGCTTGCCTGCGGCTCCTACCTCACGTTGCGGCGCGCGATTCCCTAACCCGCCACCCGACTCGCCACCCGGCGTCGGACGCGTGATATCCGCGACAGGGCCGCCCTGGTGACACGGGAACGGGCCTGTCCGGCGGTAAAGTATGGGCCGTGGGTTTGGACTTTACGGCGATCGACTTCGAGACGGCCAATGGCTTCCGGGGTTCACCGTGCGCGGTTGGCCTGACGAAGGTGCGGGGCGGGCGCGTGGTGGATGAGGCGTCATGGCTGATGCGGCCGCCGGCCAACCACGACCACTTCGAGTACCACAACGTCAGGGTCCACGGCATCAAAGCCACGGACGTCGCCGGCCGTCCCCGCTTCGGGGACCTGTTCCCGGAGATTGGTGCCTTCATCGGGGACGACATCCTGGCGGCGCACAACGCGGCCTTTGACCTGGGTGTGATCCGGTCAGGGCTTGAGGTCTCCGGACTGCCCGGCCCTGCCTACGACTACGTCTGCACGGTGATGCTGGCACGGCGCTGCTACTCCCTGGTCTCCAATTCCCTGCCGTTCGCTGCAGAGGAAGCCGGCGTGCCGCTGGTCAACCACCACGACGCCGCAGAAGACGCCCGGGCCTGCGCCGGCATCCTCATCGATATCGCTGCGCGGAACAACGCCAACAGCATTGCCGAACTTTACCTCTCGCTGGGCCTGGTGCTGCCGCATCAGGAGGCGTTTGACCCGGCGCGCGATGTCCTGTCCAAAGCCAGCCTTACCGCACTCGCCGGCGCCGCTGGCGGAAACAGCGCCGCGCCGGTGCGCCCGTTCCTGTCCGGCTGGCCGGAGGAGGGCGAGAACCCCGTCCCCAATGCCGACGCCGAACCCTCCCACCCGCTGTACGGCCAGACCGTCGTCTTCACCGGCGAACTCTCCATGGCCCGGCCGGAAGCGAAGGTGCGTTCGGCCGAGCTGGGTGCCCGGCCGGAAAGCCGGGTTACGGCCCGCACCACGGTGCTCGTGGTGGGTGACGGCTTTGTGGCCTCGGACCTGCGGTCCGGCAGGCTGACCGGCAAGGCCCGGCGCGTCCTGGAGCTCCACGACCGCGGCCAGCCCATTGAAGTGCTCTCCGAAGGCGAGTTCCTGCAGATGGTGGGCGGCTGAGCCGTCCAGCGTTCATCCGGCGCAACAAATCTTCCCTGCGGCAGGCCCTGCTCCTAGCCTTGCAGGATGAGCAATCCAACGGACGGCCAAACCAACGGAATCAACTGGTCCGCCGTGTTCGCCTTTCCCAACCCCGTCAATGAGTACGCGGCCCGGATCACCGCAGGCCTCGTGGTGCTCCTGGCGGGCGCCACGCTGTTGAGCGGGTCCGTTTGGGGACTGGTGCTGATCGCCGCGGGCTTCTGGCTGCGGGTTCTCTTCGGGCCACGGATTTCGCCGCTGGCATTGCTCTCCGTCAAGGTCCTGGCGCCCCGGCTGGGCCGCGTTCGCCTGGTTCCGGGGCCGCCCAAGCGTTTTGCCCAGGGCATGGGAACGGTGGTGTCCACTACGGCGCTGGTCCTGTTCCTTGCCGGTGCTGCCCCGGCAGCCTGGATTGCGCTCGCAGTACTCATTGCGGCTGCCTCGCTGGAGGCTTTCGCCGGATTCTGCCTCGGCTGCGTCATCTTCGGAGTGCTGCAGCGCCGGGGCCTGATCCCGGAGGAGATCTGCGAGGCCTGCAACAACGTCGCGCTCAGGCGGTCGTAACACGCACCAGCAGATCGGCCATGCCGCGGATGACGTCCGGCGCTTCGAGGGCATTGAGCCACTCCCGCGGCAGGCACTCTTCGCCGTAGAAGGCGCCCAGGATGTTCCCCGCGATGGATCCCGTGGAATCGCTGTCGCCGCTGTGGTTGACGGCCAGCGCGATGGCCGCCCGGAAATGGCCTTCCGGCGAAAGAGCTGAGTCGCCTGGCGCCGTGGCCAGGACAGCGTAAAGCCCGACGGCGAACGCCTCCTCCGCGACCCAGCCCTCGCCCAGTTGCCGGACAAGTTCCTCCGGCGACAGGATGCCAGTCCCCGCACAACGGATCGCAGCTTCGAGCCGCTCGGGAAGTTCCGCCGCCACATCCTTGAGGCCGCGCGCCTCGTCGAGGACTGCCGCCGCTGCGTGCGCCAGCGTGTCACCTGCCACCAGGCGGTGGATCAGTAGGCTGAAGCTGCCGGCACTTTGCCGTGCGGACGGATGGCCGTGCGTCAGGGAGGCGGCGTCGGCACTCAACTTATAGACGGCGTCGGACGCTATGTGGGGAATCAGGCCGAACGGTGCTGACCGCATCACCGTTCCGCAGCCCTTCGAATCAGGGTTCACGGGCCGGTATACCGTTCCCATTTCGCCGGTGGCCAGCCCGCTGATGCACGCGTTTCCCGGAGCGCGGCGGTGCCGGAGGACCTCATGACCGTCGATCCACCGCGGCGGCTGGGACGGAGCCTGCGGCGGTACGGACTCGCCCTGGGTGGCCAGCCAGCGGAGATAGGCCAGCCACAGGCAGGCGTTCACGTCGGCACCCACGCCGTCATTGGCCCATTCGAGGGCCTCCACCAGCCCGTCCACCGTGTACAGCGTCATCTGGGTGTCGTCCGAGAAGTGGCTCCCGCCGTCGAGCGCTGTGAGCTCCGTCAGGCCCGCGGGGCCGAAGCGCCGGCGGATCGATTCGATGGAGTCGAACTCCACCGCATAGCCCAGCGAGTCTCCCAAAGCCCCGCCCAAGAGGCAGCCGTGGATGCGGGACTTCAGCGGGGGCGCGGCAACGGGGCCCGGTTCAATGCTCATGACAGTAAATTTACCGTGGAGCGGAGGTGGAACGCGCCGGGGCGCCACGCCGTCCGTCCACTAAGCTCGGACTCAGGCAACGCCCAGAATCCCTTGGCAGAATGCTAAGGCACCACACCCAACGATAAGGATTGCCCCGCCATGACCACGCCCGTGCCCGTCCACCGTGATCCCGCCTCCGGGCTGACTGCCGGCAGCGGTGCCGAAATCCGGCACGGGCTGGTGTCCAGGCTGTCTGCCGAAGCCTTTGGCAGCCTCTTCATCGTGGTGGCAGGGCTGGGAGTGCCGCTCTTCTCCATTCCGCAGTCCAGTCCGTTGCCGGCCGCGCTCGCAGCAGGCCTGGCGGTGACCGCGGCGATGCTGGCGTTCGGCTACGTTTCCGGCGGACACTTCAACCCGGCCGTGACCGTTGGCCACGCCGTCGCCGGCCGGATCCGGCTCAGCGACGCCGCCGCATACATCGGCGCGCAGCTGGTGGGCGGGCTTCTCGGCGCCCTCGCACTCTTCGGCATCCTGCGCACCCTGCCGGGCATCCAGGACAGCCGCACGGCATTCGACACCGTAACCGCCGGCTTCGGCGAACATTCCATCATCCAGGCGCCCCTCGCCGGGGTGCTCCTGCTGGAAGTACTCGGGGCCGCCATCTTGGTCGCAGTCTTCCTGGGCACCACTGCGCGCAACAACGTCAACAAGACGGCAGCAGCTGTAGCCGTGGGCCTCGCGTTCGCCGTTCTGCTGCAGCTGGGCCTGTCCGTGGGCAACGCGCCGTTCAACCCCGCCCGCGCCACGGCCTCGGCCGTCTTCAGCTCCAGCTGGTCCCTTGAGCAGCTATGGCTGTTCTGGGTTGCTCCGCTGGCAGGCGCAGCCATCGCCGGGCTGGTCTTCCGTGGGTTCGCCGAGCCCGTTGTTGCCGCTGCGTCTGCTGACGGATCAGCCCTTGACGATGGTGATGTCGAGGGCACTGAGGATTTCGACGACAACGAGGATCCGGACGCCGTCGAAGAGGCCGCCGCGGGACCGGCTAAGGCAGTGGAACCTGCCAAGGCCGCCGCGGACGAGCCGGACAGCCGCGATGAGGCCCAGGAGTTCTTCGACGGAAAGCGCGGCTAGCTGGACTGACTGGCAACGGCCTGCTGCGTCGGTTTCCTAAACTGTCGGTGGCAGCCGCTAGCGTAAGAATATGCGGTTATTGCACACATCGGACTGGCATTTGGGCAGGTCCTTCCACGGCGTCGGGATGCTGGACGCCCAGCGGTCCTTTGTTGACCAACTCGTCAGCGCTGTCACAGGAAACGCCGTCGACGTTGTCCTGATCGCCGGCGATGTCTACGACCGAGCCCTGCCCGGCGTCGACGTCGTGGGGCTGTTGGACGATGCCTTGGTGCGGCTGACGGCTGCCGGGGCCACGGTGGTGCTGACCTCCGGCAACCACGACTCCGCTATCCGTCTGGGATTCGCCTCCCGGCTGCTGGAGCGGGGCGGCGTGCACTTCCGGACCAGGCTGGCGGACCTGGACCAGCCAGTCGTCCTGCCCCTGGACAGCAGTGACGGCGGGACGCCCGGCGCCATCCTGGCCATCTATGGAATCCCCTGGCTGGAACCGCGCCTCGTTGCCGAACAACTCGGTGCAGAAACCGCCAGCCACTTCGAAGTCACCCGCGCCGCCGCTGACCGCATCCGGGCGGACCTCGCACAGCGCAGTGCCGCGGGGACCGTCCACTCGGTGGTCCTCGCCCACACGTTCGCCAGCGGCGGCATCAGCTCCGACAGCGAGCGGGACCTCAGCATCGGGGGAGTCGGAGCCGTGCCCCTGGACCTGTTCGACGGATTCAGCTACACCGCGCTGGGGCACCTGCACGGCCGGCAGACCCTGTCGCCGCAGGTCAGGTACTCGGGATCGCCCCTGGCGTATTCGTTCTCCGAAGCCAAGCACACCAAGGGAAGCTGGCTGATCGACGTCGGCCCGGACGGCGTGACCGGCGTTTCGGAACTGTCGTGGGAGGCCCCGCGGAAGCTGGCCGTGCTCCGCGGCGAAATCTCGGAGCTCCTGGAGTCCGCAGAACACTCCTGGGCCGAAGGAGCGTACTGCCAGATCACCCTGACCGATGAGCAGCGGCCGGCGCAGGCCATGGAACGGCTGCGGGCCCGTTTTCCGGACACGCTGGTCCTCGGGTTTGATCCGCAGGGCGGCGCCGTCCAGGCGTCCAAAACCTACAGCAGCCGCCTCGCCGAAGCCCAGGATGATCTCTCGCTCTGCTGCGGGTTCCTCGATCATGTGCGGGGGCGGGACGCGGACGACGCCGAGCGGTCGGCTATCGCCGCGGCGCTGGATAACGTACGCCTGACGGAGGCATCGCTATGAGGATCCACCGCCTTGCCATCTCCGCCTTCGGGCCCTTTGCGGGCACCGAGGAAATCGACTTCGACAGGTTGAGCGCCCACGGACTCTTCCTCCTCAACGGCCCCACGGGAGCAGGGAAGACCAGCGTGCTGGACGCCGTCTGCTTTGCGCTGTACGGATCCGTGCCTGGGGCGCGCCAGGAGGGCAAGCGCCTCCGCAGCGACCATGCCGAGCCGTCGCTCGAACCGGCGGTCACCTGCGAGTTTTCCGCCCAGGGCCGCCACTTCGAAGTCACCAGGTCGCCTGCATGGGATAAACCCAGCGCCCGGGGGAAGAACGGCTTCACCACACAGCAGGCCAAGACGCTCCTCCGGGAACGCATCAGCGGGACCTGGACGGACAGATCCGGACGCAATGATGAAGCCGGCGCTGAAATCACCGCCCTCCTGGGAATGGACCGGGAACAGTTCACGCGAGTAGTGATGCTGCCGCAGGGCGATTTCGCCGCCTTCCTACGGTCCAAGGCAGCCGATCGCCTGGAACTGCTGCAGAAGCTCTTCGGCACCCAGCGGTTCGAGGCATTGGAACAGGAACTATCGGCACAGGCCCAGGCCGCGCGGAACGATGTCGCACGGCTGAACGGGGAGCTTGAACTGCTGGCGGCGCGCGCCGAAGCCGAGGCCGGCGCGCTGGCCATTGATGATTCTGCAGCTCCTGCCCAGGAAGAATCCGCCGCCAGAATCGAATGGCTGCAGGAAACAGTGGCGCACCGCGCAGCCGAACTGGCCACCGCGGCCGAGGCCGCAGCGGCCGTCGGCAAGGACACATCAGGCCGGCTGGAGAGCGAGTCCGCGCGGCGGGAACGGCACCGCAAGCTGGCAGCCGCCGAGGCCCGGAAGGCAGCCGCTGAGGCAACCCGGCCGTCGCTGGAGGTCCATGCCGCCCGGCTCGAACAGCACCGCCGCGCCGAGGTACTCACGGGGCAGCTCCAGGCTGCCCAGTCCAGCCAGACCCAGGTCAGGCACGCGGTGGGAGCCATGGAATCCGCCATCACACTGCTGCGGATGGCGGCGGACGAAGACCCTGAACTGGACCAGCTGGACCTTGGCGCCTTGGATGCGGACCACGCCGAGGCCGGGCTCTCCGCAGCAGGGGCCCTTGATATCGCTGGTGAGCTCAGCCGCCTCCGGTCACTGTTGGCCGTTGTGGAAGCCAGGTTGCCGGACGAGGAACGCCTCCATTCGCTGGTTGCCAGGCGCACCGCGCTCGCCATGAAGCAGCAGGAACTCACCCAAAAGGACATTGACCTGGGCGTTTCGCTGCAGGGTCTCCGCGCGGAGCAGGAAACCCTGACCGCAGGCCTGGAGCCCTTGGCGGAACTTGCCTCAGCCGCCGTCCTCCATGCCAAGGAAGCCGCTGCGGCCGGGGAACTCCTTGACGTTGTCCGGCGCTACGCGGCTGCCCGCGCGGCGCAGGGCCTCGCCACCGACCGCCACTCGGCGTCCCGGGAGATCCAGCTTGGGAAGAAACTCCGCTGGCTGGACCTGCGCGAGGAAAGACTTGCCAACGCCGCCGCCGAACTCGCCGCCCAGCTGGTTGCGGGCGAGGCCTGCCCCGTTTGCGGCAGCGCGGACCACCCGGCGCCCGCGGCGGCGGCGGCGTCAGCGCTGGGCCTCAGCCAGGCCGAGGAAGCCGCCCAGCAGGACCATGAGGCTGCAGAGACAAACCTGGCAGCGCGGGCGCGAGAGTTGGGCGACGCGAAGCAGTTGGTGGCTGTCCTTGAAGGCCAGGGCGGGGACACCCCCGAAGAAGATGCGCTTGCGGCCTTCGAGTCTGCCCGCACCGCCGCCGGAGAGTCGCAGCTGGCGGTGAAAAACCTCGCGGACCTCCGGCAGCAGCTTGAGGCAGCGGCAGCCAGGATTGCCGCAGCGGATACCGCCAGGCACGGCGCAGCATCCGAACTCGCGCAGGTCACCGTGGAATTGTCGGGGCTGGTGGACCAGCTGGCGTCGCTGGACGAGGCGCTCTCCGCCCTGCGCGGCGGCCACCGCAGCCTCACGCACCGGCTGCGGTCGCTGCGGGACGCAGCCGCCACACTGGAGAAGGCCGTGGAAGCCCAGACTTTGCTCAGCAGGGCCAAGGCCAGGGCCGAGGAAGCCCGGATCCAGCTGGAACTGGCATTGCCGGAGGCTGGTTTCAGCTCGGACACGGAAGCCCGGGAGCAGCTGCTGACGGCCGCCGATGCCGATACCCTGCTGGCTGAGATTCGGGCCGGCCACGACGAACAGGCGCGGATTGCCGAGTTGTTCGCATCCGAGGATCTGCTGCTGGCACTGACGGAAGAAGCAGCCCATCCCATGGTGGACGAAGCCCTCCTCGCGGAGCTGCAGGCCGCCGCGGAGCAGGCAGGGCAGGAGGCACGCGCTGCCGATCTCGCCGCCGGCATGGCCGCGCGCTGTGTGGTATCGCTGGCCGCCGTCCGAAACGACTACGAACAGCTGGCCGGTTCCGGGCGGGTTCCCAAGGAACGCGCCCGGCTGCTGACGGCCCTGGCTGATACCGCCGCAGGCCGGGGAGACAACACGTACCGCATGAGCCTGAACAGCTACGTCCTCGCGGCACGGCTTGAACAGGTGGCGTTGGCTGCTTCCGAACGCCTGGTCGCCATGAGCGATGGCCGCTACCTGCTCCAGCATTCAGACGCCAAGGCCGCGCGGGGCGCCAAGTCCGGGTTGGGCCTGGAGGTAGTGGACCAGTGGACCGGACACCGCCGGGATACTTCCACCCTTTCCGGCGGCGAGTCCTTTATGGCGTCCCTCTCGCTGGCCCTGGGGCTGGCAGACGTTGTGCAGCAGGAATCCGGCGGCATCCAGATCGAGACGCTCTTTGTGGACGAGGGTTTCGGCAGCCTGGACGAACAATCCCTGGAACAGGTAATGGATGCCCTCGAAGGCCTTCGCGATGGCGGGCGCGTTGTGGGTCTCGTCAGCCATGTGGGCGAGATGAAACAGCGAATCGGAACCCAACTCCAGGTCCTCAAGGGCCGGAACGGGTCCACGCTCCGCATTTCCGACGCCGCTGAGGTACTGGTGTGACGGCGGCCATGGCGGGCTGGACGGGCCCCAGCCGGCCTATATAATTGGACAGTTACCGGGTCGCGCGCATCGGGAGGAGGGACGATGCGCATTACTGAACGAGCCCGGAACCTTGAACTCTTCAACAATGTCCTCCCTGCACGCTTCCCTGGAAGCGCCTCTCTCTCCTGACACTGCGCCGGCCCCCGCTGCGGCGGCACCGCCCAGGGGGCGGTTCGCCAGGCTCCCGCACCTCGCCGGCCGCAGCTTTATTCCCCTTGGCCTTTTCGCCCGGCTGCCCTTGGCAATGCTTACCGTCGGCGCCCTGACCCTTGTCACGTCCGTGACCGGCTCCTACGCGTTGGGTGGCACCGCCGCCGGTGCTGTGGGGATCGGCTCGGCCCTCGGGGCCCCGGCCTTTGGTGCCCTCGCGGACCGCTGCGGGCAGCGGCCCGTCCTCCTGGTTGCGGCAGTGCTTCACACTTTGGCGGTCCTGGCGATGATCGGCACGGCCTGGGCTGCGTCCGAAACCGGGTCCTTTCCCGTGGCCGTGATCGCCGCGGCGTTCCTTGCCGGTGCCAGCTGCCCGCAGGTAGGGCCGCTGGCCAGGGTGCGGTGGATGGCGCTTACCGCGCGGGGCAAGGGAGCGAAGGCCGGCAGGGATCTGGACACGGCCCTGTCCTACGAGGGCACGGCCGATGAGCTGACATTCGTCCTGGGGCCGGCCCTGGTGGGAATCCTGGCCAGCCTGGTGGCCCCGTGGCTGCCGTTGGCCCTGGCCGCAGCCATGACCATCACGCTGGTGCCCGCCTTTGCCGTGCACCCCACCCACAAGGCGGTTCCCCTGAATCGGGGCTCCGCAGCCTCGCGCAAGGCAGCCAGGATTCCCGCCGTCGTCGCACTGCCCGTCCTGGCGATGGTGTCCATGGGCACCTTCTTCGGGTCCGCCCAGACGGCCTTGAGCTCCTTCTCCGCCAGTTTCGCCACCTCCGAAATCGCCGGACTGCTGTATGCGGTCATGGGCTTGAGTTCGGCCGCCGCAGCCCTCTCCGTGGCGTACTGGCCCCAGCGCTTCACCCCGGCCGCACGGTGGCTGGTCAGCGCGGCACTGATGACGGTGCTAGCGTTGCTGCTTCTGGTGCCGGGATCGCTGGGCGGCATGGTCGCGGTGCTTCTGGTCCTGGGATTGCCTGTGGGTCCCGTGATGGTTACCGTCTTCGCGATCGGAGGCCTGGTGGCGCCGGTGGAAAGGCTGGGGACGGTGATGACGGCTCTGGCAAGCGGGATCGTGGCGGGCACAGCCTTGGGGGCCGCTGTTGGTGGCCAGCTCGCGCAGGCCCACGGCTACCACGCCGCCTTCGTTGTCCCTGTGGTTGCGGCAGGCGGCCTGCTGGTGCTTGGTGCCGCGGCCGCGGCCACTCTCCGCAAGCGCCACTGATCGACGCCGGTCCTTGGTCACGGCCGGGGCTTGCCGCGTGCTGTGGTCAGCCCAGCTGGGCCTCAATGCGCCTGGCGCCCGCCATCAGCGCAGCGGCGATTTCCTCCGGGTTCTGGGCTGCCCGGATGTAGACGACGGCGAGGGCGGCGGGCCGGCCGCCAGGGACCCTGACCGGAACTGCCACGGAGGAGACGCCGGCGACGACCTCATCGTGGCTGGCGGCAAAGCCCAGCTGCCGCGCGGTTCCGGCCTCGGGCCGGTAGAGGACGCCCGGGGCAGCCGTCTGCAGTGCGATTCGTCACGGCCGGCGGGCTGTGGCCGAGAGCCCGCCTTCCATGAGATGGCGGCCCGAAAGGCCGAAAGCAGCTTGCCAAGGAGACGAAGGGCAACCCGCTCGGCGTCAGCAGCCACCACTAAGGTTGTCCGCAGCGCAGATCGGCTGGCCTACTGGTTCAGTTGGCTGATGGCGTCCTCATCGGTCAGTTGCTCGAAGTGCCCGTAGAAGCTGCCCACGGCGCGGAACTTGCCCGGCAGATGCAGGCACAGCACGGCATCGCACACCCGGGACACAGCCGCATAGGCTTCCACCGAACCCACCGGCACGGCGGCGACGACGCGTGCCGCACCACCGGAACGGGCGGCCTCGACGGCGGCGCGCATGGTGGCTCCGGTGGCCAGGCCGTCGTCGACCAGTAGGACTGTCTTGCCGGTGAGGTCTTTGCTGATCCCGGGGTAGGTCCCGGCCCGGCGGAGCAGCTCCGCCCTCTCGCGTTTCTCCACTTCGTCCAGCCACTCCTGGCGGACGCCGTGGTCCAGGATGCGGGTGATCAGGGGACGGTTGAGCAGGCGCACCACCCGGCCGCCGGACCAGGCCAGCGCGCCGAACGCTGTTTCGTCGTGGCCGGGGATGCCGAGTTTCCGGACGAGAACGGCGCCGAGGGGCAGGTACAGGGCCTTGGCTGCTGCGGCGGCCACGGGGATGCCGCCGCGGGCCAGCCCCAGGACGATGGTGTCGGGGCGTTCCCGGAACTGGGTGAGCACCGCCGCCAGCCGTTCACCGGCATCGGTGCGGTCTTCAAAACGCGTGCTCATTGTTGCCTCCGGCTGTCTCCGCCCCGCTTCCAGCCTACCTTCTGCCGCCGCGCCGGGAACCGGGGAGATGGCCGCCCGCGCACACTGCTGAGTTACGAGGGGCGGCGGTAACGGCCTTGGTGATGTCCTGCATGTAGGACGCTGAACCCTCCTCCACCGGAGCTATGAAATCCCTGTCAGGGACCACACGCTGGAGACCAGCCGCCATGAATCAGACACCCAGGAAAGCGATGGCGCCCTGTTTGAAAGCGCGGCTCGTGATGGCGTTGGTGTGGTTCCGGCCGGGCAGCGTCAGCTGTTCAGCCATGGACCCTGCCCGGATTCCGAGTTCGGCGAGCTGCGGCATGGTGGCCGCACGCTCATCCTGGTCGCCGGCCACAAGAAGCATCGGCATGCGCGGAACGGCTTCGGCGGGATCGAAGGGTTCGGCCTTGATGGCATCCACCAGGGACAGCAGCGCGAAGATGTTGTTGCTCGGCAGGAGCATGGCCATCTTGAGGAGGCCGGCCGTGGACGGGTCCGCAATCGGGGTTCCGTCGGCGAGGTAGTGCTGGGCGGCGATGAGATCAAAGGCTGCCAGCGGATCGGCGACGTTCGGTCCGCCCAGGACCAGGCGGTGGACGATCTCGGGCTGGGTGGCGCCGAATTCCCACGCGAGCCGGGCGCCCAGCGAATACCCCACAACATCCACCCCGCTGGAGGGGTCACCGTCGTGCAACGGCCGCACGCCGGCGTCGAACGCTATCTGCAAGAGGTCCGCGCGGATCCGGCTGGGGGAGTAGGAGTCCATGTCCTCGGGGGCGCCGCTGCGGCCGTGGCCGGGCAGGTCCACGGTGATGACGCGGCGGCCCGCCTCCAGCAGGGCGGACACCCAGCCGGTGTCATGCCAGTTGAGTTTGCTGGACGAAGAGAAGCCGTGCAGCAACAGCACGGGGCGCAGTCCGGCGTCGTCCTGGGGATCGTGCACCTCCACGTAGAGCTGGGGGTCGGTGCCCTCAACGGTGTGGGAATGCATCTCGCCGGTGTGCCTGCCGCTCATGGTGTCAGTCCTCATCAAGTACGGCGCTCAGGCGGACCCGGCGCGTCGGTGGCTCGTCCTTCGGGACCGTGCCCACGATTCCGGCAGTGTTGTCCGGCACGTCAAACACGATCAGGGGTTCGCCGACGTTGATCCTGTCGCCTGCCCCACCGAAGATACGCACCACTTTACCTGCCTGCGGACTGGGCAGTTCAACAGCGGATTTCCCCAACTGGGTAGCGCCATCTGTCGTTCTGGAAGCTCAAAAGGACTGATAGCGCTACCTACTTCGGAGTGGGGCGGGACGTCGTGAGCCGGGCGCCGATCCAGCACGCGGCGGCGAGCCCCGCAATCAGGGCGATGGTGCTGAACAACTGGGAGCGGCTGCTCTCGGCGCTGAAGCCCACGGCGAAAATCAGGCCGAGCAATACCAGCCCGAAGAGGGTCAGGACCGGGAATCCCTTCATCCGCAGGGGCAGGTGCGTTCCGTCGCGGTCCGCGCGCCGCCGGAGGATCAGCTGCGAAACCAGGGCCGAACCCCAGACCACCAGGCACGTTGACCCCACCAGCTGGAACAGCGCGGGTAGGATCCGGTCCGGGAACAGCAGTTCCAGAACGGTGGCGAAGAAGCCGAACGCCACGGAGACGCCCACCGCCACCATGGGCACGCTGGCGCCGCTGAGCCTGGCCAGAAACCGGGGGGCCTCGCCGCGTTCGGCGAGCGAGTACACCATGCGGGAGGCGCCGTAGAGGTTGGCGTTCAGCGCGGAGAGAAGTGCGACGACGGCGACGAGGGTGATGGCCGTGGCGGCACCGGGGATACGGGCTGCGTCGAGGACGCCGGCAAACGGCGAGGCCAGGCCTTCGGAGTTGACCGGCAGGACGGCTGCGATGACAAAGACGGATCCGATGTAGAAGACCAGGATGCGCCACAGCACGGTCCGGACAGCCTTGCCGACGCTATGCTCAGGGTCCTCGGTTTCCGCTGCGGCAACTGCCACGATTTCGGTCCCACCGAAGGCGAAGATCACCACGAACAGCGCCGTGGCGATGCCGCCCAGTCCGGCGGGGGCAAAATCGGCGGCGATGTTGGCCAGCCCGGGGGAGGCGACGTCGGGAAGGATCCCCAGCAGAAGGGCGGCGCCCACTGCCAGGAAGACCACAATCGCGGCTACCTTCAGGATGGCGAACCAGAACTCGAACTCACCGAAGTTCTTCACTCCCGTCAGGTTGATGGCGGTGAACACCACCATAAAGACCATGGCGAATGCCCAGACCGGGATGACCGGCCAGACCGTAAAGAGCAGGCCTGCAGCACCGAGGGCTTCCGCGGCGATGACCACCACCAGTTGGAGCCACCACAGCCAGCCGACCGTGGCTCCGGCGGTCTTACCCAAAGCCCGCTCGGCGTAGACGGAAAACGCGCCGCTGGTGGGATTTGCGGCGGCCATTTCGCCCAGCGCCCACATCACCAGGATGATAAGGGTCCCGGCTACCAAGTATGAGATCAGGACAGCGGGTCCGGCTGCCTGGATCCCGGCGCCGGAACCAAGGAAAAGGCCGGCGCCGATGGCGCTGCCCAACCCCATCATGGTGAGCTGGCGGGGCTTCATGGTGTGGCCGAGGTGGGATTCCGGCTCCACCTCCGTGGACTTCAACGTCATGCCTGTGAACCTTCTTAGAAGCGTAGGGGGTGTCCGCGCGGGACCATTTGAATCTACCCCCTTGACGCTGGCGGTGCCCGCAGCACCATACAGTCGCGGGGCGCGAAACATTTTGAATCAGACGAATGTGGCCGTAGAATCAGTTCTAGTCAAATTGACTATAACTAGGCGATGGCAATGAAGCCCAGAAGCAGAGAGCGGGTGAGTGACCGTGTACAGCAGCTCAGCGAACGTATCCGAACGGGCCACCGCTGCACCCTCGCTCGCCATCTCCACCGTCATTTTCGCCCTGCGGCCCAGCGTATCCTCGGGCCGGCCTACCCTCTGGCTTCCCCTCGTCCGCCGGATCCGTGAGCCGTACAAGGATCTTTGGGCCCTTCCCGGCGGACCGCTGACGCATGTTGAATCCCTGCAGGATGCCGCGTCCCGGAACCTCCGGGAAACCACCGGACTCACGCCGAGCTACCTGGAGCAGCTCTACGCGTTCGGCGGGCTGCACCGCTCGCCCACCCAGCGCGTGGTGTCGATCGTGTACTGGGCCTTGGTCCAGCCCACCGAGGCCGCCCTCGCCGACGAATCGGAGAACGTGAAATGGTTCCGGGCCGACAAGGTGGGGGACCTGGCCTTCGACCACAACGCCATTGTTGAGTACGCACTGCGGCGCCTGCGGAACAAGCTGGCCTACGGGTCGGTGGCCTACCACTTCCTGGGGGAGTACTTCACGCTCGCCCAGGTCCGGGAAGTCTATGAAGCCGTCCTGGATACCCGGCTGGACCCGGCCAACTTCCGCCGCCAGCTCAAATCCACGCCGGAGATCGCAGAAACCGGCGAATACCTCCAGGGCGGCAAGCACCGCCCGCCCCGTCTTTACCGCTTCACCGGCCGCCCCGGCCTCGACCCCGATAACAGGAGCACACCATGAGCAGCGTCAATACAGCCATCCAGCTGATCACGCGCGAACAGGCCGCAAGCGCGGCCGGCATTGCGGCCCGGAGCAAGGCAGCAGCCACCTGCAGCCCTGCCCTCGCCAAGGGCCCGTGGGAATACGACCTTGCCGAGGCGCTCGCCGGTGCCCCCGCCTACGGACCCGGCGCCTCCAGTGCGGACATTGCCCCGGCCGCGACGCCGCGCCAGGGCCAGCTGCCGGAAGAATACAAGCTCGCCAGCGATGCCGAACTCGATGTGCGCATCCGCGCGGCCAAGGAAAAGCTCGGCGACCGGGCAGTAATCCTGGGCCACTTCTACCAGCGCGACGAGGTCATCCAGTACGCCGACTTCGTGGGCGACTCCTTCCAGCTTGCCAACGCAGCCCTCACCCGGCCGGACGCCGAGGCCATTGTCTTCTGCGGGGTGCACTTCATGGCCGAGACCGCGGACATCCTCTCCACCCCGGAACAGGCCGTCGTCCTGCCCAACCTCGCCGCCGGCTGCTCCATGGCGGACATGGCGGACACCGACTCCGTGGAGGAGTGCTGGGAACAGCTCGAAGAGATTTTCGGCACCGAGGCCGACGCCGAGGGGCGGGTTCCGGTCATTCCGGTCACCTACATGAATTCATCCGCCGCCCTGAAGGCTTTCTGCGGCCGCAACGGCGGCATCGTCTGCACCTCCTCCAACGCTAAGGTGGTCCTGGAATGGGCCTTCGAACGCGGCCAGCGCGTCCTGTTCTTCCCTGACCAGCACCTGGGCCGCAACACCGCCAAAGCCATGGGCGTGCCGCTGGATCAGATGCCCATGTGGAACCCGCGCAAGGAACTGGGCGGCAACGACGATCAGACCCTCCTCGATTCCCGCGTCATCCTGTGGCACGGCTTCTGCTCGGTCCACAAGCGCTTCAACGTGGGCCAGATCGAAAAGGCCCGTGCCGAGTTCCCGGGCGTCAACGTGATTGTGCACCCCGAGTGCCCCATGGAGGTGGTGGACGCGGCCGATTCCGCCGGTTCCACCGACTTCATCAAGAAGGCCATCGCGGCTGCCACCGAACCGACCACCTTCGCGATCGGCACGGAAGTCAACATGGTGAACCGGCTCGCCGCCGAGTACCCGCAGCACACCATCTTCTGCCTGGACCCGGTGATCTGCCCCTGCTCCACGATGTACCGGATCCACCCCGGCTACCTCGCCTGGGTCCTGGAGGAACTCGTCGAAGGCCGCATCGTCAACCGCATCAGCGTGGACCGCTCCGTCCAGGACAACGCCAAGACCGCGCTCGAGCGTATGCTCGCCGCGCGCCCGCTGTAGCCCGTCCGCTGCAGCCCATCTCCTGTAACCCCGGATATCGAAACGAGCCCCTCATGAGCGCAGAGAGCCCAGCCGGCGGTCCGGCACCCCGGCGGCTGATCGTCGTCGGGAGCGGCATTGCGGGACTGTACTCCGCGCTGCTTGCCGCCGATGCCGGCGCCGACGTGGTGCTGCTGACCAAGGGCGCACTCGCGGACAGCAACACGTACTACGCCCAAGGCGGCATCTCCGCAGTCCTCGACGAGCCCGCGCCCGGAGACACGGTGGCCGCGCACATCGCAGACACGCTTAAGGCCGGGGCCGGGCACTGCGACGAGGAGGCCGTCCGTGTGCTCTGCACGGAGGCGCGGCTGGATATCGCCGGTTTGGAACGCTTCGGCGTGCGTTTTGACATGGACGACGACGGCGACCCCTCGCTGGGGCTCGAAGCCGCCCATTCAGCGCCGCGGATCCTGCACGCCGGCGGCGACGCAACCGGTGCCGGCGTGGCCAGGGCACTCATCAGGACCGTCCTGGATGCGCAGGCGGCTCGCCGGATCCAGGTCATCGGGCACGCCCAGGTCACGTCCCTGTCGCTGAGCGAGGGCCGTGTGGCAGGCGTGAATTTCCTCCACGACGGGCGGGAACTCGGCGTCCACGGCGATGCCGTGCTCCTGGCTACCGGGGGAGCGGGCCAGCTGTTCGGCCAGACCACCAACCCTGCCGTGGCAACTGCCGACGGGCTGGCGCTCGCCTGGCGGGCCGGAGCCGCAGTGGCGGACCTGGACTTCTTCCAGTTCCACCCCACCTGCATGGTGCTGGCCGCCGATGCCGTCGAGGCAGCCGGCAACGGCACTGAACCCCTCCTGATTTCCGAAGCCGTC
Source organism: Pseudarthrobacter sp. KH_020_B (assembly GCF_057840185.1). Lineage (NCBI taxonomy): Bacteria > Bacillati > Actinomycetota > Actinomycetes > Micrococcales > Micrococcaceae > Pseudarthrobacter > Pseudarthrobacter sp. KH_020_B. The sequence goes on along the minus strand of NZ_CM174506.1, from coordinate 2,979,116 downwards.
CGCGGCGAAGGCGCCATCCTGCTGGACGCGCTCGGCGAACGCTTTATGCCCGCCTACCACCCCGACGCAGAGCTTGCTCCGCGCGACGTCGTCTCCCGCAGCATTGCCCTGCACCTGGCCACGCTCGGGGACCCCAACGGCCACGTGTACCTCGATGCCATGGCAGTCGAGGCCCGGCACGGCGAGGGCTACCTCGCCAAGCGGTTCCCCACCATCAGCCAACGCACCCGCCAGGTCGGTGTCGACTGGACCCGCGAACTCGTCCCCGTGGCACCTGCCGCGCACTACTGGATGGGCGGGGTCCTTACCGACCTCTACGGCCGGACCTCTGTGCCTGGGCTGCTTGCCGCTGGGGAGGTTGCTTGCACCGGCGTTCAAGGTGCTAACCGGCTTGCCAGCAACTCCCTTCTTGAGGGACTTGTTTTTGGGCGGCGGGCTGTCGAGGGGTTCCTTGCGAGCAGTTCCGCAAGTCCCTCGGCGCCTGCGCTCTCGCCTCGCACCGGCGATCGCCTCGCAAGCTCGGCGGCCGGTCCGGCCGCTTACGCAACAACGGCGCTTTCGGGACCTCCGGAACTGCCGGTGATGTTCAACGACGCATCCGCGTCCGGTCCTTGGCAGTTTGAAATGGTTCCGTCGGCTGGAACCATGGAAACATTCTTTGTTGAGGCGGAGCCGTTTTCTCGGGTGGCTCTTCGGCGGCTTATGACTGCCAATGCCGGGGTGATCCGGAATGGGTCGTTGTTGCGGGAGGCGGGGGCCACTCTTGGCTCCTGGGCCGTCGTCGAACCCTCTGAAAGGGTTCCTGACTCCACTGATCCTCGGGAGCATGAGGATGCAAATCTTTTGTTGGCTGCGCAGCTGTTGGTGCATGCTGCGCGGGAGCGGCGGGAATCCTTGGGGGCGCATTACCGCAGCGACAGCATGCCGGGAGCGGCCGCCGTCGAACTTTTTGACAAGCGTTACACCATGAGCCGGAAAGCGAGCCTCGTCAATGACTAGCCTGACCCTCCCCGCAGCACCCGTCCGGGACATCCTGGAGCGTGCCTTCGCCGAGGACGCGCCCAGCGGCGACATCACCTCCCAGCTGCTGATCCCGGCCGAGGCCCGGGCCACCGCCGTGCTCAACGCCCGCGTGCCCGGCGTGTTCAGCGGCGGGACCGTCTTCCGCGACGCCATGAAGCTCATTGATCCGGAGACGGACGTGAAGTTGCTGCTTGCAGACGGTGAAGCGTTCGACGCCGGTACCCATCTCGCGCGGGTGAGGGGCAGCGCCCGTTCGGTGCTGCTGGCCGAACGGGTCGGGCTGAACCTGGTGCAGCGCATGAGCGCCATCGCCACCAAGACGGCGGAATTCGTGGAGCTTGTCGAAGGTACCAAAGCGCGCATCACAGACACCCGCAAGACCACGCCGGGCCTGCGTGTGCTGGAGCGCTACGCGGTGCGCTGCGGCGGGGGAGCGAACCACCGCTACAGCCTGTCCGATGCCGTGCTGGCCAAGGACAACCACCTGGCCGTGATGACCGGTGGCGACCCCGCCAAGCTCACCGCCCTGCTTGCCGCAGCCAAGGCCCAACTGGGGCACACCACGCACTTCGAGGTGGAGGTGGACAGTGCCGAGCAGATCGAGCCTGTTCTCGCCGCCAGCGTGGACACCATCATGCTGGACAACTTCACCCTCGAGGAGCTCCGCGCCGGCGTCAAGCAGGTGGCCGGACGCGCCATCGTGGAAGCCAGCGGCAACGTCAACCTGTCCACCGTGGCGGACATCGCCGCCGCGGGCGTGGACGTCATCTCCATCGGCGGCCTCACCCACAGCGTGGTTGCCCTGGACCTGGGCCTCGACGTCGAACTGAGGGCCGGCTGAAGCGGCCATGATCTTCCTCGATGCCGCAGCCACCACGCCCGTCCGCCGCGAGGTCCTCGAGGCCATGTGGCCCTACCTGAGCGGCGAGTTCGGCAACCCGTCCAGCCATCACACCCTGGGCGAGGCGGCAGCGTCTGCGCTCGCCGGGGCCCGTGCGGCCGTGGCCAAGGTGCTCGGCTGCCGCCCCGGCGAGGTCACCTTCACGTCCGGCGGCACTGAGGCGGACAACCTCGCGGTCAAGGGCATCGCCCTCGCCCGGCAGGCAGCGGACCCTGCGCTCAACCGCGTGGTGATCAGCGCCGTCGAACATCCCGCCGTGGAGGAATCCGCGCGTTACCTGGAGCGGTTCCACGGGTTCGCCGTGGACGTGGTTCCGGTGGACGGGACCGGCCGGATTTCCGTGGACGCCCTGCGGGACGTGCTCCGGCCGGAGACCGCCCTGGTCAGCATCATGTACGCCAACAACGAGGTGGGCACCACCCAGCCCGTGGCCGAACTGGCCGCCGTGGCCACTGAGTACGGCGTGCCCTTCCACACCGACGCCGTCCAGGCCGCCGGCTGGATGCCGCTTGATGTCAAGGCGCTGGGCGTGGATGCGCTCAGCGTCTCGGGCCACAAGCTCGGTGCCCCCAAAGGTTGCGGTGTGCTGTACGTCCGTGGACGGACCCGCGTCGAGCCCCTGGTGCACGGCGGCGGGCAGGAGCGCGGGCGCCGCTCGGGCACCGAAAACGTTGCCGGTGCCGTAGCGCTCGCCACCGCGCTGACGCTCGCGCACGCCGAACGGCCGGACCTGTCGCCTCGTGTGGCAGGGCTCCGCGAACATTTCATCGCCACCATCCTGAACACGGTCCCCGGTGCACTGCTCACCGGGCACCGGACGGAACGGCTGCCCTCAGTAGCCTCGTTCTGTTTCCCCGGCACCAGCGGCGAATCCGTGCTCTTGGAGCTCGAGCGGCAAGGTGTGGTGTGCTCAAGCGGTTCAGCATGTGCTGCCGGCTCGGATGCGCCGTCGCCGGTGCTGACTGCGCTGGGCTACGACGCAGAAGTGGCGCAGACGGCTGTGCGGTTCAGCTTCACCTCGACCGTGACCGCGGACGAACTGGAGCAGGCGGCGGCAGCCGTGGGCACCGCCGTCGGGAGCGTCCGGACCCTCGGCCGCGGCTAGCCATTCCCCAACCGACCCAACTGGCTCGCAGTTAACGTCGCCAAAAGCGCGAATGACGACGTTAAATGCCAGTCACTTGGGGTTCGCTAGACGTGCCGGGCGCGGCGGAAGATCCAGGGCCGCAGCATCGTGAACCGCACGGCGGTGGCCACGAAGCCCGACAGGGTGGTGGTCCACAGCTCATCGGACACGGTGGCGTCCGGATGAAGCCAATGCAGCACGCCCAGGCTGCCGCCCGTGATGACCAGCGCCACCGCGATAACGATCATGCCGTTGAGGTGGTCGCGGGCCATCCGGCGCTGCCCGGAGATCTTGAACGTCAGCCTGCGATTCAGCGCCGTGTTCATCAACGACGTCAGCACCAGGGCGGCCGCGTTGGCCAGTTGCGGTCCCAGCCAGGGCCGCAGCAACGCGTACAGCGCCAGGGACGTGGCGGTGCAGATGATGCCGACGCCGGTGAAGCGGAGGAGCTGCCGCACCAGCGGAAACCTGAAGAGTCCGGGGTAATGCTTGGTGGCCGGCGCACCGCGCGTGGGCTGCTGCGTCAGCTGGGCGGCGGGCGCAGCAGGGGATTCCATGGCCTAAGCCTGACATATCAGGCCGGTGATTCCTCCCAGGACGCAGCCTTCACCGGGTTGCTGAGCTCGCCAATTCCCGCCACACGGCACACCACCGTGTCTCCGGGGTGGATGCGGGCACACTCCGCCGGGAAGCCGGTGAGGACCAGATCGCCGGGGTGCAGCGTCATAAACGAGCTGAGGTACACGAGGATTTCGTCCACCTTCCAGCCGAGGTCCGCGCTGCTGGCGGCCTTCAGTTCGGTGCCGTTGTGGACGATGCTGATGGACAGGTCCGAGTCGTCCAGGTCCGTCACGATCCAAGGGCCCACGGGCGTGAACGTGTCCTGGCTCTTGGCGCTGATCCACAGCTCGTCCGACTTCTGCAGATCCCGCGCCGAGACATCATTGCCGATGGTGAATCCCAGAATGGCGCTCCGGGCAGTCTCCAGCGTCAGGCCACGGACGGTGCGCCCGACGACGACGGTCAGTTCAGCTTCCGGGTCCACATAGCCCACGGTGGAGCTCAGTTCGATGGCGTCGCCGGGGCCGACCACGCTGGATGCGGCCTTGTGGAAGGCCTGTGCCGGGAGGTCCCGGCCAGCCTGGCCGGTGTTGTGCGCCATGCCGAAGACGTTGACCGGAACCGAGGGTGCCAGGAATGTGAACGAGTCCTGGTCTACTGCGGTGCCGGTCTCCCACCCCGGCCGGGCCGGGGAACTGGCGTTGGCACGGGACGCCGTGAAGGGGGAATCAACCACTGTCCAGGACCGGCCGGCGTCGGAGCCGAAGTCAGAGGCGTCATTGGCCACGAAAAAATGCTCGTCGGCAACAGCCGGGGAGAGGGGGCGGACACGGGCAAGGCGGCGGGGAGCGCTGGCAGTCATGATGACATCCTACGTCCTCCGGTCGCCGGTGGCCGGCTCAGTAAAGCTCGCCCACCGGGATCTCGACGGCCAGGCGGTTGGACGGGCCGGGCAGTGGGCAGGCCCAGGCCTCGTTGTACGCGCAGGACGGGTTGTAGGCAAAGTTGAAGTCCAGGACAAACTCGGCGCCCGCCCCGGAGCCATGGACCCCGTGGAACGCGCCCTTGATGGTGTCCAGGAGGTACCGTCCTGCGCCGTAGGTTCCGCCGGGCTGGCCGGCCGTTGCGTCGCGGAACGGAACGAAAATCCCGCCGCCGTAACCGTGCAGCTTCCACACACCAAGCTGGCCCAGTTCCGGCAGATCAAATGTGCCCAGCCGGACAAAACGGACCACCCCGTCAGTGGCGGTTTCCACGGTCATTTCCCGGCCGGCCCCCTCAAGGGTCAGCGGCACATAGAAGCGGTAGATGGGGTCGTAGTCGGCGGTCTTGAGGCCGGAGAACTGCGACTTGTCCTTCGCGCTGAGGGCCGACGCCGGATGCGTTGCGAACATCCGGTCGCGTTCATGCCGCCACAGGGAATGGGCCTCCGCCGGATCTTCGGCGGCAATCCTCCGTACGGTGTCGTACAGGGCAAACGTCCGCAGCCGCCAGTCCGCAACGTCGATGGCGGAGATGTCCGCCAGGCTCTCAAGGTCCGCGCCGTACTGCTCATCCGCCATGGGCACCAGCCTAGTCCCTTGCGTGCGGGGAATGTCCGACGGCGACACGCGGCCCCGGCCCCTGGCCGCCGTCGTCCGCCGATAGGCTGGCTGCATGACACACAAAGCGGCAATGTGGGGAGTCCGGACGGCCGCGCTGCTGATGGCCGGTGCCGTGGCGGCTGGCTGCAGCGCGCCTGGCAACAGCGATTCAGCGTGGACGGCGCAGCCGGACACATCGGCCAGCCCAGGCGCCAGTACGAGCCCTGCTGCCGGCGCTGCCGGGTCCCCGTCGTCGGATCCTTTTGCCACAGCGGGCGCCTCGACGTCCGCATCACCCGGGCCGGCCGCAACAGCGGCTGCCTGGAAGACCTTTACCGATCCGGCGAAGACCGTCAGTTTCGACCTGCCGGAGGAATGGATCGCCCAGTCCGTCACGCCCGAGGAAGGGACGTTGCCGGGTGCCCTGAAGATCGAGGTGAAAAAGCAGGACGGCACGGTTGTGGCTGCCCTGCGCACGGGACTGCCGCCGTCGTCGTCCGAGTGCCCGGAGGCGGCCCGGAAACCGTACGTTGTGATCAGCAGCGTGCCCGTAGAGCTTCCCGGCCTGACGGGGGAAGGCACCATCGCACCGCACGTGGTGTTCCGCGTCATCCAGGGCTACCGCTACTTCGGCTCCTATGGCATCACCAATATCGTGGGCGGGGCAGACGGCCAGGCCTGCGAACTGCGGAATGTGGTCCGTGGCCCGGCCGGGAAAGGCGACTACTCGTTCGGTGACCTCGGAGTCCTGAAGGCCTTCGCCCCGGATGAGAAAGTGGCGCCGGCCAAGGCGTTTGACACGCTGGGCCAGGCGGCAAAGTACGTGGACGAGAGCTCGGAATTCGCGAACGTCCAGCGGATGCTAATGTCTCTGGAGATCAAAAACTAGTCCCGCCCCGGCCCACACAACCCCGGGCCACTGCGGGACGTTCTGCCACCACCCCACACCCCGGAGATACATGGAACGTACCGTTTCAGCACGTATGGTTTTCACGACCATCGCCGACACGAAGGCAGCCCTGGCCATCGCTGTAGCCAGGAATCCCGGCTACACCTCGTTTGTTGAATCCCTGACTGTCACTGCCGGCGGTCAGCCGGTTCCGCTGCAGGAACTTGCGGACCATCATGGCGGCCGCCTGCACTATATGGAGTTAGCTGAACCCGCCGAGGTCACCGTTGAGTACTCGGCGACGGTGGCAGGGCAGGCCGTCCCGGAAGAGGCCACCCTGGCTGAGCTCATCCGCTACGTCCGGCCAAGCCGCTACGCTGAGTCGGACCGGCTCCTGCCCACGGCCTATGCTGAATTTGGCGGCCTGCATGGTGCGGAACTGCTCCAGGCCGTGCGGAGCTGGGTCTTCGGGGAATTGCGGTACATCAGCGGTTCCTCCCGGGGCACTGACGGTGCCGTGGAAACCCTCCTGCACCGCAGGGGAGTGTGCAGGGACTTCGCGCACCTGGCCATCGCCCTGCTGCGTTCCAAGGACGTCCCGGCACGGCTCACCGCCGTGTACGCACCGGGGCTGAGCCCCATGGATTTCCACGCGGTAGCCGAGGCACATGTCAATGGCGCCTGGCACGTCATCGACCCCACGGGGCTGGCCCCGCGGGAGTCGATGCTGCGGATCACCGCCGGCCGGGACTCGTCCGACACCGCGTTCCTGTCCACCGTGGGCGGGCGCCTGACGCTGAACGAGCTGCGCGTCACCGCTGTGGTCAACGGCCAGCTGCCGGCGGAAGATCCGGCCCAGCTGGTCATGCTGGGCTGATTCCCGGAGGACCCAGCCGTGGCCGTGTTTGTGACAGCCGGCCAGTTACTTTGCCGGCCGCGCCCCCACGGAGTGCCGGAGTTTCTCGGTCAGCCGCTGAAGTTCCCTTTGCTCGGCAGCCGTCAGGGCCGGCCCCACCAGGCTGGAGATGTCCCGCACATGCTCCCGGCCGATTTCCTTCTGGAGGGCAGACCCCTCCTCGGTGAGCTTCAGCAGCACGCCGCGGCCGTCGTCGGGGGCCGCCATCCGGACCACGAGCCCGCGCTTCTCCAGCCGCTCAACCAGCCTGCTGAGGCTCGACTGGCTCAGCAGGACATGGTCATTGAGTTCATTGAGCCGGAGCCAACCGGATGGACACCGGGACAGCGTGAACAGCACGTCGTATTCGTTCAGTGCCACTTTCCGGAAAGCGGGACCGGCCTGCAGCCTGCGCATAACGGCAACCTGCGCCCGGAACAGGGATTCCCAGGTTTCCGCTGCCAGGCGGATGGGTGACTCATTTCCGTCGGTAGCCATCACGCCTCCGAAGGGGCAGTTTCAGGTGCCGGTGCGGCCATCAGGGCGGCCACGCGGCCGGCGTGGGTGGGCGGATCCGGCACGTGGGCGGGCTTAAGGGCCGCGTATTCCTTGCGGAGGACCGGGAGGACTTCCTCGCCGAACAGGTCAAGCTGCTCCAGCACGGTCTTCAGGGGAAGGCCCGCGTGGTCGATCAGGAACAGCTGGCGCTGGTAGTCGCCGAAGTACTCGCGGAACGTCAGGGTCTTTTCGATGACTTCCTGTGGGCTGCCCACGGTCAGTGGTGTCTGGGAGGTGAAGTCCTCCAGCGACGGGCCGTGGCCGTAGACGGGCGCGTTGTCGAAGTAGGGCCGGAATTCCTTCACGGCGTCCTGGGAGTTCTTCCGCATGAAGAACTGGCCACCTAGGCCAACGATCGCCTGGTCCGCCTTGCCGTGGCCGTAGTGCTCGTAGCGCTCACGGTAGAGGCCGATCAGCTGCTGGTAGTGCTCCTTGGGCCAGAAGATGTTGTTCGCGAAGAACCCATCGCCGTAGTAGGCGGCCACCTCGGCGATCTGCGGAGTCCGGATGGAGCCGTGCCACACAAAGGGGGCCACGCCGTCGAGCGGGCGCGGGGTGGAGGTGAAGTTCTGCAACGGCGTACGGAACTTGCCGGACCAGTTCACCGTGTCCTCGTCCCACAGCCGGCGCAGCAGGCTGTAGTTCTCGATGGCCAGTTCCACGCCGTCCTGGATGTTCTTGCCAAACCACGGGTACACGGGTGCCGTGTTGCCGCGGCCCAGGACCAGGTCCACGCGGCCGTCGGACAGGTGCTGCAGCATGGCGAAGTCTTCGGCGATCTTGACCGGATCGTTGGTGGTGATCAGCGTGGTGGCCGTGGAGAGGGTGATCCGCTCGGTCTGCGCGGCGATGTACGCGAGGGTGGTGGTGGGCGATGAGGAGAAGAACGGGCGGTTGTGGTGCTCACCGATGGCGTACACATCCATGCCGATTTCCTCGACTTTTTTGGCGATCGCCACGGACGCCTTGATGCGTTCGTTCTCCGTGGGGGTCCGGCCGGTGGTGGGATCAGTGGTGATGTCACTGACGCTGAATACGCCGATCTGCATGGTGTGCCTTCCGTTTCCTGGACTTCTCTGGGCTTGCTTCCACTATACCCGATTTTCATGCGTTTGCATGTATCGACGGATATAACGCCTCCCCGGCGAGAATATTCCAGACCCTACTGGGCGTCGCCCGGGGCGGCGCGGCGGCCACTGACGCGGGGCACCATGCCGGTGGTCCAGTCGCGGAACTCGGCATCGACGTCGTCCGCTGCCGCAAACTCCGGGCGCTGCTGCATGGCACGGAGCAGCGCTTTTGTTTCCCGCCGTCCCTCCACGAGCCGGTACAGCACGGGAACCAGCACCAGGGTCAGCGCTGTGGACGAGACCAGGCCGCCGATCACCACCACGGCCAGCGGCTGGGAAATGAAGCCGCCGCCCCCGGTCAGTCCGAGCGCCATGGGTGTCAGGGCGAAAACAGTGGCCAGGGCGGTCATCAGGATGGGCCGGAGGCGCTGCCGGGCGCCGTGAGTGATGGCGTCCGCCACGCTCATGCCGCCGCGGCCGTCCCGTGGCTGCCGGTACTGGTTGATGAGGTCGATGAGGACGATGGCGTTGGTGACCACAATGCCCACAAGCATCAGCATGCCGATCAGCGACGGCAGGCCCAGGGGAACGCCCGTGGCCAGCAGCAGGGCCACGGCGCCTGTGGCGGCAAACGGAACGGACACCAGCAGGATCAGTGGCTGGATCAGCGATTTGAAGGTGGCCACCATAATGACGTAGACAATCGCGATCGCCGCGAGGAGCGCCAAGCCCAGCTGCTGGAAGGACTCAGCCTGCTGGGTGGTGGCGCCGCCGAGTTCCGCGGTGACCCCCGCGGGGAGACTGACCTCAGCCAGGCGCTTCTGCACCTCCGCGTTCACCGCACCAAGGTTGGAGCCCGACGGCGTCAGGGAGACTTTCGCGGTGCGCTGCCCGTTGCTGGCGGTGATGGAGATCGGGACCTCCACCTGCTCGACGGCCGCGATGCTGCCGAGGGTCGCCTTTCCGCCGGGCAGCGGAATGTTGCGCACGGCCTCGATGCTGGTGAACCGGGTTCCCTCGCCGATCTGCACCGGGAAATCGTCGGTTTCGATCCGCACCGTCCCTGCCGGAACCGGGCTGATCGTTGAGGCGAGTACACCCGCCACCTGTTGCTCGTTCAGCCCGGCGGCCACGGCCTTTGCACGGTCAACCTTGACCTGGACAACATCCTGGCTGGCCGCCAGATTGGTGGCCACCTCGCTGGTGCCAGGCACGCCGTTCATTGCTTCGACCATTGCATCGCTGGCGGTGCGGAGGTCAGTGGACGTGGCGGCCCGCAGGGTGATGTCCACGGTGGAGGAAGTGCCGAAGCCGCCCTGCTGCGTACCCACCGAGATCTTCCCGGCGTCGGGGACACCGGCAAGCTCAGTGCGGACTTTCTCCTGCAGCTCCGCCTGGTCTGCCTTCTCGTCCGTGACCACGGTGAAGGTCGAATTGGACGCGCCGGAGGATACCAGCGCGGCGAAGCCCGCCTGGGCGTTGCCGGACGTGACCGTGACGGTCTTGATGCCGTCGATACCGCGCAGCACCCCTTCCACCCGTACGGCGGCGGCGCTGGTCTCGGCCAGGCTGGTGCCGCCCGGCAGGACCTGGCGCACGGTGAGGCTGTTCTGCCCGGACTGGCCCAGCAGGTCGGTGGCCAGCAGCGGGGTCATGGCCCCAGTGGCCGCGAGTACCAGCCCGGCAGCAATCAGTGTCACCACCGGATGTTTCTGGGTCTTGCGGAGGACGGGCAGGTACGCCCGCTGCAGCCGGCTCTTCTGTTCGGCCTCCTGGGCTCGGGCGCCGGCGGCAACTTGGGCGGCAGCTTCGCGGGCAGCAGGCGAACCGGCGGCGGAACTGGCGGGGCTCTTGAGGAACCAGTAGGCCAGGACCGGCACGATGGTCAGCGATACCAGCAGGGATGCCAGCAGCGCCATGGTGACTGTCAGGGCGAAAGGCCGGAAGAGCTCGCCGGCCAGTTCACCCACGAAGGCAATGGGCAGGAAGACCGCCACGGTGGTCAGGGTGGAGGCTGTGATGGCGCCGGCCACCTCCCGGATAGCGGTGAGGATCGCCGCGACCTTCTCCTCGCCGTAGCAGAGGTGGCGTTTGATGTTTTCGATCACCACAATCGAGTCGTCCACCACCCTGCCGATCGCAATGGTCAGCGCGCCCAGCGTCAGGATGTTCAGTGAGTAGCCCGTCGCAGACAGGCCGATGAACGTGACCAGCAGTGACAGGGGGATGGAAACCGCCGTCACCAGCGTGGAGCGCGTCGACATCAGGAACACCAGGATCACCGCCACTGCAAAGCCCAGGCCCAGCAGGCCTTCGGTGGTCAGGTCCTTGATGGATTTCTCGATGAAGGGTGCTTGGTCGAAGACCCGAGTGAACGTGGCGTTGGAGCCCAGTTCCGCTTCAAGATCGTTGATAATGCCGGCGACAGCGTGGGAGATGGCCACCGTGTCGCCCTCTGGCTTCTTGGTGACGGAAACTGCCAGCGTTTCCTTGCCATCGGTGCGGGAGATGGAGGTGCGTTCATCGTCCTTGAGCGACACTTCCGCCACGGAGCCGACCGTCGCAGGCTCCTTCGTCCCGGCAAGCGGCAGGGCCTTGATGGCATCGAGGGAGTCCACCGGGCTGCCGATCTGGAGGGAGAGCGTCTTGCCCTGCTCCTGGATGGTCCCGGCCGGGATCAGCGCGCCGTTGTTGGACAGGGCATCGCGGATTGCCGTGATCGTTGCCCCGCTGGACACCATGGCGTCCGTGCGTGGCAGGATCTGGATGTGCTGGGTGGCGCCGCCGGTCACGTCGGCGCTGCGGACGCCGTCGATTTTCTGCAGCCGCGGGACACTGAGCCGCTGCAGGTCGGCATTAAGTTCGCTCAGGGGCCTGTCCGAGGACACCGCCAGGAACAGGATGGGGAAATCGCTGATGCTGCCGGCGATGGCCTGCGGCTGCACGTCTTCCGGCAGTTGGCGTTTGGCATTGGAGATGGCCCGGTCAATCTGGTTCCGCGCGCGGTCCAGGTTGGAGCCGTACGTGAACGTCATCGAGATCTGCGAGACCCCGGTGCGGGATGTCGACGACGTCGACTCCAGCCCTTCGACGCCGTTCAGCGCCTTCTCCAGGGGCTCGCTGACCTGTTTGTCCACCACTTCGGGTGACGCGCCGGGCATGGCGGAGAGGACGGTGATCTGCGGGAACTCAATGGAGGGAATGAGTTCCTGTTTCAGCGATGACATGGTGATCACGCCGAACACCGTCGCGAAGACGGTGATCAGCGCGATCAGCGCCCGGTTTGCCAATGAAAGTTGTGCCAGCCGGAACATCGCGGGTCTCTCCTGTGGGGTTGACGGACTCCTGCGGACCGGACCGAACAGCCGGCCTGACGCCCGCCGGACGGCCTGACGCCCGCCGGACGGCCTGACGCTCGCCGGACAGCCTGGCGTCAGTGGTTGGCGGGAACGCTTTCCAGCTGGAGTGCTTTGGCCGTGGCCGTTTCGAGGTCGGCAGCCAATTCCGGATTCTCATCCAGCTTCACGCCGTAGCCCGGCATCATGTCCTTGAGTTTGCCCTGCCAGCCCTTGAAGTTCTTGGGGAAGGACTTCTGCAGCAGTTCAATCATGATGGGCACCGCAGTGGACGCGCCGGGCGACGCGCCCAAAAGCGCCCCGATGGTGCCGTCACGGCCGGCAATGACTTCGGTACCGAACTGGAGGATGCCGCCGCGCTTCGGGTCCTTCTTGATGATCTGGACACGCTGGCCGGCGGTGATCAGTTCCCAGTCGCCGTCCTTGGCCTCCGGGTAGTACTCACGCAGCGCCTCAACCTTGTCGCCGTGGCGCTTGGCCACCTCTTTGACGAGGTACGCGGTCAGGTCCATGTTGTCCTTGGCCACGGCAAGCATCGGGATGATGTTGCTGGGCCGGATGGACAGCGGTAGGTCCAGGTACGAGCCGTTTTTCAGGAAGTTCGTGGAGAAGCCGGCGTAGGGGCCGAACAACAGGGAACGCTTCCCGTCCACGTAGCGGGTGTCCAGGTGGGGGACTGACATGGGCGGCGCGCCCACCGAAGCCTGGCCATAGACCTTGGCGCTGTGCTGGGCGGAGAGTTTTTCGTCGGTGCAGCGGAAGAACTGGCCGGACACGGGGAAGCCGCCGTAGCCCTTGCTTTCGGGAATGCCGGAGGCCTGGAGGAGGTGCAGCGCGCCGCCGCCGGCGCCGACGAACACAAACTTGGCGTGGATTTTGCCGTGTTCCCCGGAAGCCGGGTATTTGAGCGAAAGGTCCCAGCCGCCGTCGGCCGCCTTGGAGATACCGGTGACGTCGTGGCCGTAGTTGATTTCGACGCCGTTGTTCCCCAAGTAGGTGGTCAGCTCACGGGTCAGTGCCCCGAAGTCGACGTCGGTTCCCTCCGTGGCGCGGGTGGCGGCGATGCGCTGCTTGGAGTCGCGGCCCTTGACGATCAGCGGCGCCCATTTGGCGATCTGCGCGTGGTCCTCGGAGTACTCCATGCTGCGGAACAGCGTGTGGGGCTTGAGCGCTTCGTAGCGGGTCTTAAGGAACTGGGTGTTGTCCTCGCCGATCACAAAGCTCATGTGCGGGACAGTGTTGATGAAGCCCTTCGGCGAGCCGATCAGGGATTCCTCCACGAGATGGGACCAGAACTGGCGGGACAGCTGGAACTGTTCGTTGATGAGCAGGGCCTTGGCCGGGTTCACCGAGCCGTCTTTGGCTGCGGGGGAGTAGTTGAGCTCGCAGAGGGCGGCATGGCCCGTTCCGGCGTTGTTCCAGGGGTCGGAGCTTTCCAGCCCGGGTTGATCCAGGCGTTCGAACAGGGAGATGGTCCAGTTCGGTTCAAGCTGCTTGATGAATGCCCCGAGCGTGGCGCTCATGATGCCGCCGCCAATCAGTACGACGTCGGCATGTTGGGTCTTGGATATGAAGGTCACAATCAGTCTCCGATAGCAGCGGCTCTGGCTGTCAAAGAATATCCCCGGGCAGCCCGCATACTGAAATTGGGCCGGACCGTCAAGGCCTTAGCTGTACCTTTGTGAAAACTTCATTCAGTACCGGGGACGCCGGGTAGCTGCTGACGCGGTCCGAGAGTGCGAGGGCAGAGATGGGGAAGGCGATGGGAACGGCCGGCACAGTGGCCGCGATCTGGGCGTTGATGGTGTGGTACTGCTCGTCGCGTTCCCTGCCTGCGGGGAGGCCGCGGGCGCGGTTGATCTTGGAGAAGACCTGCGGGTCCTGGTAACCGAATTCGCCGTTCTTTTCACCGAACAGCGGGCCCACGAAGTTATCGGCGTCGGCATACGCGCCGTTCCAGCCGAGCAGGTGGAGCCCGTGGTCCCCGGGTGACTGCACTTTCTGGAGATAGCCGTCGGACCAGTCCACCGGGACAGGCTTGATGTTGAACCCGACGGCGGTCAGTTGCCTGCTGATTTCGGCGTAGATTTTCTCCGGCGTGGGCAGATATGGGCGGGTGGCGTTGAGCGGGTAGTAGAACCTGAGCTCTTCGCCGAGGTAGCCCGCCTCGACCAGGTAGGCCTTGGCTTTGACCGGGTCGTGGCCCAGTGCGGGAGCGTCGTTATTGAAACCGCTGATCTTGGGCGGGACGAACTGTGAGGCTTTGGCGGTGTTGTCGATGAAGAACTTGCGGATCAGGGTTTCCTTATCGATGGCCAGCTCGATGGCCTGCCGGACCTTTTCGTTCTGCAGCACCGGAATTTCCTGGTTGATGCCCAGGTACATCACCGAGAAAGGATCACGCTGTACGATCTGCATGCCCCGCTTGACCAGCTGATCGAAATTGCCCACCGTGACGGCGTCGTAGCCGTCAATCTTTCCGTCCAGGAGGGCCTGAAGCCGCGTCTGGGGGTGGTCGTACGTGACGAAATTGATGGTGGAGATCTGTCCGCGGTCACCCCAGTAGTTTTTGTGGCTGACGAGCCGGACGCTGGCGTCGTCCCAGGCGGCCAGGCTGAACGGTCCTGTGCCGACGGGGTTGGTGGCGAACCGGGAGACCGGGTTGCCGCCACGTGTCTGGTCCAGGACATCCGCCGTGCCGGCGCTGAGGGCCGCCGGGGAGGCGATGGCGAACGCGGGCAGCGTCAGCGCCTGGAGGAACGCCGTGAAGCGCTGGGTCAGGTTGATCCGGACAGTGTCGGGGGACAGGGCCGTGCAGCTCTTAAAGATGGAGAGGGCAGCATCGTCGGAATGCGCCTTGAACACGCTCTTGAACGAATTTCCCGGAGCTTGCCGGCGCAGTTCCGGGGAGAAGGCGAACCAGCGGTTGAAGTTGACGCACACGGCGTCGGCGTTAAAGGGCGTGCCGTCCTGGAATGAGACGCCGCTGCGGAGTTTGAACGTGTAGGAGCGGCCCTCGTCTTCTTCGGACCATTCCGTTGCCAGCAGCGGTGTGGGTTTGCCGGTGGTCTGGTCCACGCCCACCAGGCCCTCGAGGATCTGGCGGGTGATCCGGTGGCTTTCCACGTCGCTTGAGAGGGCAGGGTCCAGGCCCAAGGGCTGGGACGCTGTGCCGAAAGTGAACGTTTCGGTGGGCTCAGCGCCGGCGGGCGCCGTCGACGGTGACGTTGCCGAGGGCGAAGGCCCCGGGTTGCCGGTACAGGATGTCAGGCCTAACGCCATAAGAACGGCGCCGGTCTTGATGACCGTTCGCCGCGAAGTACTGCTGGGCACTCGTCTATCACCTCTGGCTGCAACTGGGCGGCGCCGCCGACTGCGGGCCAAGGACACAGTCTAGTTGACACACCCCAGTGCTCCCTGGGCACACGCCAGCGGCCTGTTCCTGCTGGAACAGGCCGCTGGCGTGAAGCGGGACTACTTGGGCATCAGCACCGAGTCGATCAGGTAAACGGTGGCGTTCTTGGTCTGGACGCCGCCGCAGATCACGCTGGCGCCATCAACCATGAGGGCATCCTTGCTGCCGGTCACGGTGACCGATCCGCCCTGGACCGTGGCGTGTGTGCCGGCGATCTTGTCCGGGGTGATCTGGCCAGGGACCACGTGGTAGGTCAGGATCTTGCTGAGCAGGGCGTCGTCCGACTTGAGCGTTTCAATGGTGGCGGCATCGATCTTGGCGAAAGCGTCATCCACCGGAGCGAAGACCGTGAACTCGCCGCCGTTAAGGGTGTCAACCAGGTCAACCTTCGGGTTCAGCTTGCCGGAGACAGCGGCCGTGAGGGTGGTCAGGATGGGGTTGTTGGATGCCGCGACCGCTACCGGGTCAAGGGCCATCCCGGCAACCGAGCCTGCCCCGGTGGGGACCTTCTCTGCGTAGCCGGCGCAGCCGGGGCCGACGAGGTTGGCTGCCGGATCCATGGCAGTGGCGGTCGGTGACGGAGCCTTGCTGGTTGCCGTCGGTGCGGCGGACGGCGCGGCGGAAGTCGGGGCCGTCGTTGTGGTTCCACCGCAGGCGGTGAGGCTCAGCAGGGCTGCAGCTGCAACGCCTGCGACGGTGAAGGATGTGCGCTTGAATGACTGCATTTCGGTTCTCCTTGTTTGTGCCGATTTCTTGCCTGCCGCAGGCCTGGTGCCTGCCGCGTGGCCTTTTCCGACTGTTGGGCACCTGCCCTTGGCTGGTGTCTCAATGGGTATTCGGCCGGAGCACGGAAACGGATGGGTGGATCGGCAAAAGTTTTTAAAGGGCGGGCCAACCGGGGGAGAACCGGGGGAGAACGCCACAGCGGGCAGCAGTTAAATGACAGAGATCCCGAGCTTGTGGGCCCGGGATCTCTGTGTAAGGGTGCGCAAGGGGGGACTTGAACCCCCACGCCCGAAGGCACAGGAACCTAAATCCTGCGTGTCTGCCAATTTCACCACTCGCGCTTGGCAGTTGCTGCCGTTGTCTTTGGTCTTGGCCAGATGGCCTACGGATAAAAACGTACGACGGCGGATGCCAGTTTCCATTGTAGCCTCGGGCAGGCGGGGTTCCGGTCAGCCGGATCCTGCCGCCCGTAGCGGCGCCTCGTCACGCGGAAGGCGTTACGCGTCCAGCTTGAGGTCGCGCCGCAGTTTTGCCACGTGGCCGGTGGCCCGGACGTTGTACTGGGCCAGCGCCACCTTGCCGTCGGGATCGATCACCACCGTGCTGCGGATCAGTCCCTCATAGGTCCGTCCGTAGTTCTTCTTTTCGCCCCAGGCCCCATAGGCCTCGGCCACGGCGTGGTCCCCGTCCGAAAGCAACGGAAAGCTCAGGTCCTCGTTGGCGGCAAAGGCAGCAAGCTTGTCCACGGAATCGGGGGAAACACCCAGGACTCGATAGCCGGCCGACGTGAAGGACGCCAGGCTGTCGCGGAAATCGCATGCCTCTTTGGTGCAGCCGGGGGTGGCGGCGGCCGGGTAGAAATAGACGATGGTGCTGCCGCCGTGACGGGAAGCAAGGCTGACGTCCTTACCCGACGAGTCCTTCAGGGTGAAGCCGGGCGCCACGTCACCGGTCAAGAGTCTTTCAGCCACTATTAATCTCCTCGTTGCAGGCGGAACACACCAGTTTAGTAAGCATCCAGGGCCGGTGCTAACCAGCCTTGGCTATACTTGCTGGTATGCCTGACATGGATCGCTGGCCCACTGGGCGCCTTTTGTCCACTGCGGCACGCCTCGTTGAACACTCCTGGAACGAAAAGCTAAGCGCCATCGGTCTGACGCACGCCGGCGTGATCGCCATCGAAGTCCTCGCAGCGCAAGGTCCTATGACGCAGGCACAACTCGCCCAATATGTGCGCGTTCAGGCCCAGACCATGGGTAAGACCCTGAGCCGGTTGGAGTCCCACGGCCACATTGCCCGCGTCCGCAGCACGTCGGACCGCCGCAGCCAGGTGGTGTCCCTCACCGACAGCGGCCGGGAAGCCGCAGCCGCAGCAGTTGAGATGGAGCGTTCGGTACTCGCAGCGGCAGCCATTGACCCTGACGCCCTGCGGCAGGAGCTCCAGGCAGTGGTACGCGAGCTGGCCAGCCAGTTTGCCTCGCCGTCAACCCGGGCCCTGGTGGACGGCGCCCCGCTCGGTTAAGAATCCGGAAAATATCCCGCCGGTACCGTTGCTGCGACGTTCCGCACTGGTGGTGCCGGATCTTCTCCCGCCACAAACAGAAACAGCCCCTGGCCGCGTTTCCGCCTGCCAGGGGCTGTTTTCCCTTGGTGCACCCCCCGGGACTTGAACCCGGAACCCATTGATTAAGAGTCAATTGCTCTGCCAATTGAGCTAGAGGTGCATCTCTTATGTGGTGACCTTCCGGGCTTTTTCTTTCCCGGTTGATCTCCGCAACGACATGAAACTCTACACGAACTTCCGACCCATGTGAAATCGAGGCCTCGATGCCCCTCAGGTTCAGCCGGGAGGGGCCAGGACCAGCACAAAATCAGGGTTTTTGTTGTTAGTAAGCAGCCACAAGCCGCCGTCGGGAGTCCGGATGACGTCCCGGATCCTGCCGTATTCCCGTGTGAAGTACGCCACAGGTGTGCTTGCCTCCTCACCGGACAGGGCCACTGTCCAGAGTCGTTGGCCGCGCAGGGCACCGAGAAAGGCCGTGGACCCCACAATCTCCAGACCGCTGGGTGAGGAGTCCGCCGTCGAAGGCCACACCACCTTGGCGTCATGGTAGCCCTCCTGGTGCGGCGCCCCGGTCACCGCGGGCCACCCGTAGTTGGCTCCCGGCTCGATGAGGTTGAGCTCGTCGTTGACGTCCGGGCCGAACTCGCTCGACCAGAGCCGCCCGGCGCTGTCCCACGCCAGCCCCTGGACGTTTCGGTGCCCCAGGCTGTACACGGCGTTGTTAAACGGGTTGCCGGGCGCGGGGTTGCCCTCCGGAGTCAGCCGCAGGATCTTCCCGCCGAGGGCGTTCGGGTCCTGCGGCTGATCCCGGCGCTGGGAGTCTCCCGTGCCCACATACAGGAACCCGTCCGGACCGAACCGGATCCGGCCGCCGTTGTGCGTGGACGCCTTGGGGATTCCGGAAAAGACGACGTCGGGGTCGCCGAGGTCCAGGGTTCCGTCAGGCCGTTCGGTCAGCTTCAGCCGGGCGATGCGGTTGTCCTGTGCAGACGTGAAGTACAAGTACAGGTAGTTGTCGGCCGCGAAGCCGGGGGAGAGGGCGAGTCCCAACAAGCCCCCCTCCCCGCCGGGAGCTACGCCGGGGACCTGGCCGATGGTGGTCACGCTGCCATCACGGACAGCTTTCAGCCGCGCAGAATCGCGCTCGGAGATGACGGCGGTTCTGTTCGGTAGGAATACCGCGGCCCAGGGAATGTCGAGCTGAAGATCGAGCCGCGCCACAACCTCCGGTGGTGTGGCGTTTCCCGCGCCGGTCCCAGTTCCTGTGATGCTGCCGGTGGGGGCATCGGTGGCTTCCCCCGTGCAGCCCGACAGCAGCAGGGCCACGCACACTGCGAAGGCGCCCGCAGTGGGCTTGGCCGCCGTGAACGGACGAAAGGGAGCCGGCGTCTGGTCAGATACGCGTGCGCCGGGGAGCCCGGAAACCGGCAGCTTCCGCGTGGGCCGCCGACTCAAACCAGACGTCGGCTTTCGTCTGCTCATAGTCAGCATGCCCCTCTTCGTAATAGACCATCGTTCCGGCGTCGGCCTTGACGTCGAAATCTGCCGGGCCGCTGCCGTCCGGGCCGGGCGACGCGGAACCGGAGCCGTAGGGCTGGTCCGCGGCCAGATGCCCAGTCGGTTCCGGCGCGGCTTCGGAGTCCGCCACCGCTGCGGGCTCCATGGTCGGGGGCTCCGCTTGCGCTTCAACCGCGTCAGCTTCGGCAGCCGCCGTCTCGGCACCGGGTAGCGTGGGTGCGTGCGGCTCCGTGTATTCCGGGTGATGCACAGGTGCGGCGTCCTGGGCCGGTGCCCCTTCGGGCAGTAGCGCATCTGCGACAACGGTGGACGCATCGCCTGCCGGCCGGTGACTGGCAGCGGGTTGGGTTGGCGCGCTTGCCTCTGACCACTGGGTTTCCCACTCGCCTTCGTCCGTCTGCCGGCTCACGCTCTCCTGGCTGCCAGGCTCCTGGGCTGTTGGCTCCTCTGGGCGAAGAGGCTCCTCGGGGCCGGCCGGCTGCTCAGCAGCGGACTGCTCTTCCGGGGTCGACGGTTCCACAGCGCCAGCAGGCTCCTGCATGAGTGACGGTTCTTCGGACGGAACGCGTTCCGGTGCATCAGCTGCGGCGGTTTCTGCGGAACCAGCAGAATCTGCTGAACCAGCAGTATCCGTGGACTCGGCAGCGTTGGGTTCCACGCGGACGTCCTGCCCGGCGCCGCTTTCCAGGGGTTCTGCCGTGCTGGACCGCACGGGAGCCTCGTCCGCCGTCGTCGGTGCCGCCGGCTCAGCTGCGCCGAAGCCCGCCGCGCTGGGGATACCTGCCGTGCCGGCGGCTTCCGCTGAGGCGGCCACGCTTCCGCCGGCGAGGCCGCCGTCCGTCCGGACCGGTGTGGAGTCGCCGGTACTCGAGGTGTTGCTGCGGTTCAGCAGCCACCACACAACGCCCACGATCAGCACAATGAGGATAATCCAGAAGACAATGTCCATAGCAGGGCCCTTCAGTCCGGATGGCATGGTTGCCGTTCCCTGACCGTACGTCGGCGCGAACGGGACTGTCTAGGTTTCCGCAGCCCAACTGGCGGCCGTCTCAAGAATTGAGACGAGAGTCCACTACGTGATCGAATATTCCCGAAATTGGGATAAAGGGGCTGTTGGAGTCGTTGTCGTCCCGATTGGAGTCATAGACTTTGACCCATGAGTGAGGACACCCAAGCAGCAGCCGAGAGCACCATTGACATCAAGCCCCGCAGCCGAGTCGTCACGGACGGGATCCACGCCGCCCCCGCGCGCGGCATGTTCCGCGCAGTCGGCATGGGCGATGACGACTTCGCGAAGCCCCAGATCGGCGTTGCGAGTTCCTGGAATGAAATCACTCCCTGCAACCTTTCCCTGAACCGTCTGGCCCAGGGCGCCAAGGAAGGTGTCCACGCAGGCGGCGGCTTCCCCATGCAGTTCGGCACCATCTCCGTCTCCGACGGCATCTCCATGGGCCACGAAGGCATGCACTTCTCGCTCGTCTCCCGTGAGGTCATTGCCGACTCCGTGGAAACCGTCATGCAGGCCGAGCGCATCGACGGCTCCGTCCTCCTTGCCGGCTGCGACAAGTCCCTCCCGGGCATGCTGATGGCAGCAGCCCGCCTGGACCTCGCCAGCGTTTTCCTGTACGCCGGCTCCATCATGCCGGGCTGGGTCAAGCTCGAGGACGGCTCCGAAAAGGAAGTCACCCTCATCGACGCCTTCGAAGCAGTCGGCGCCTGTGCCGCCGGCAAGATGAGCCTCGGCGACCTGGAACGCATCGAAAAGGCCATCTGCCCGGGCGAAGGTGCCTGCGGCGGTATGTACACGGCGAACACCATGGCCTGCATCGGCGAAGCGCTGGGTATGTCCCTGCCCGGCTCCGCCGCCCCGCCCTCGGCAGACCGCCGTCGTGATGACTTCGCCCGCAAGTCCGGGGAAGCAGTAGTCAACCTGTTGCGCCTGGGCATCACGGCCCGGGACATCATGACCAAGAAGGCTTTCGAAAACGCCATCGCCGTCACCATGGCCTTCGGCGGTTCCACCAATGCCGTGTTGCACCTGCTGGCCATCGCCCGCGAAGCCGAGGTGGAACTGACCCTGGACGACTTCAACCGCATCGGCGACAAGATCCCGCACCTGGGCGACCTGAAGCCGTTCGGCCGCTACGTGATGACCGACGTCGACAAGATCGGCGGCGTGCCGGTCATCATGAAGGCACTGCTCGACGCCGGCCTGCTGCACGGCGACTGCCTCACCGTTACGGGCAAAACGCTCGCCGAGAACCTCGAAGCGATCAACCCGCCGGACCTCGACGGCAAGATCCTGCGCGCGCTGGACAACCCCATCCACAAGACCGGCGGCATCACCATCCTGCACGGCACCATGGCACCAGAGGGCGCAGTGGTGAAGAGTGCTGGCTTCGACGCCGACGTCTTTGAAGGGACCGCCCGGGTGTTCGAACGCGAGCAGGGCGCCCTGGACGCATTGGACAAGGGCAAGATCCAAGCCGGGGACGTTGTGGTCATCCGCTACGAAGGCCCCAAGGGTGGCCCCGGCATGCGCGAAATGCTCGCCATCACCGGCGCCATCAAGGGCGCCGGGCTCGGCAAGGACGTCCTGCTCCTCACCGACGGACGCTTCTCCGGCGGAACCACCGGCCTGTGCATCGGCCACGTGGCACCGGAAGCCGTCGACGGCGGCCCCATCGCCTTCGTCAAGGACGGGGACCGGATCCGCGTGGACATCGCCGCCCGTAGCTTTGACCTGCTGGTGGACGAGGCCGAGCTCGAATCCCGCAAGATCGGCTGGGAGCCGCTCCCGGCCAAGTTCACCAAGGGTGTGCTCGCCAAGTACGCCAAGCTGGTCCACAGCGCCTCCACCGGCGCATACTGCGGGTAGCGGGTTAACCGCAACTAGGTAGCAGTAACTGTCGTTACGAGCGCTCATAACGACAGTTACTGCGACCTAGTTGGGGAACATGGCCAACCAGTGGACAATGGAGTCCACATGGTGAGATCGCGTTGTGCGTCGTTGACACGCTTCTTGCCAGAGGGAAAACTGAACGCATGATCGCATTCGTTACCAGCTGCGCCGCTGCAGATGCAGTTGTCGTCCTTACCAAGCGCGTGGCTAACTAGCCCGACTGGTAACGAACCGTCACGCGCAACCCCTCGAAAAGCCGCCAGGCTGAGGGGTTTTTTTATTTCCGCATTTCCGAGTACACAGATGATCCACAAGGAAGAGTCCGATGAGCAAAGGATCGCCGATCAGCCCCTCGCTGATGGCTACTAAGTCCGCTGGAGCCCCCAAGGCTCCGGAACGTGCCGACCGAACGGCTGACCAGGCCGCCGTCGTCGCTGATCTTGCCGCTGTCTCTCCTGTCCTTGGGCCGAACAACGTTGTACCCCCAACGGTGATGACCGGCTCGCAAGCTATTGTCCGATCGCTCGAAGAACTCGGCGTCGACGATATTTTTGGTTTGCCTGGTGGCGCGATCCTGCCTACCTATGACCCCTTGATGGCCTCCAGCATGAATCACGTACTGGTCCGTCACGAACAGGGAGCCGGCCACGCCGCGCAAGGCTATGCCATGGTTACCGGCCGGGTGGGCGTCTGTATCGCCACCTCGGGCCCCGGAGCCACCAACCTCGTTACCGCCATCATGGATGCCCACATGGATTCCGTGCCGATGGTGGCCATTACCGGCCAGGTATCCAGCAGTGTGATCGGCACCGATGCGTTCCAGGAAGCCGACATTGTTGGCATCACCATGCCGATCACCAAGCATTCCTTCCTGGTGACCGACCCCAACGACATCCCGCACGTTATGGCGGAGGCTTTTCACCTGGCCTCGTCCGGACGTCCCGGCCCGGTGCTCGTGGATGTCGCCAAGGACGCCCAGCAGGGTCAGATGACCTTCTCCTGGCCGCCGAAGATCGACCTCCCCGGCTACCGCCCGGTGACGCGCGGCCACAACAAGCAGGTCCGCGAAGCAGCGAAGCTGATCGCTTCGGCCACCAAGCCGGTGCTCTACGTGGGCGGCGGTGTGGTGAAGGCACACGCTGCCGCGGAACTCCGCGAACTGGCGGAACTCACGGGCGCCCCCGTTGTCACCACCCTGATGGCACGCGGTGTGTTCCCCGATTCGCACCCGCAGCACGTGGGCATGCCGGGCATGCACGGCACCGTTTCCGCCGTGACGGCGCTGCAGCAGTCCGATCTGCTCATCACCCTCGGCGCCCGCTTCGATGACCGCGTGACGGGCATCCTGAAGTCCTTCGCGCCGAACGCCAAGGTGATCCACGCGGATATTGATCCCGCCGAAATCTCCAAGAACCGTACCGCCGACGTGCCGATCGTGGGATCCGTCAAGGAAATCATCCCCGAGCTCACCGAGGCTGTCCGCTCACAGTTCGAATCCGCCGGCACACCGGACCTCACTACGTGGTGGGCGTTCCTTAACAACCTCAAGGAAACCTACCCGCTGGGCTGGACCGAGCCGGAGGACGGGCTCAGCGCCCCGCAGCGCGTTATCGAACGTATCGGCGCGCTGACCGGCCCCGAAGGCATCTACGTAGCCGGCGTTGGCCAGCACCAGATGTGGGCGGCCCAGTTCATCAAGTACGAGCGCCCGCACGCCTGGCTGAACTCAGGCGGCGCCGGCACCATGGGCTATGCCGTACCGGCTGCCATGGGCGCCAAGGTGGGGGAGCCGGACCGCGTGGTCTGGGCGATCGACGGCGACGGCTGCTTCCAGATGACCAACCAGGAACTGGCCACCTGCGCCATCAACAAGATCCCCATCAAGGTTGCCATCATCAACAACTCCTCGCTGGGCATGGTCCGCCAGTGGCAGACCCTGTTCTACGAGGGCCGCTACTCCAACACGGACCTCAACACCGGCCACGAGACTGTCCGCATCCCCGACTTCGTCAAGCTGGGGGAGGCCTACGGCTGTGCCTCCTTCCGCTGCGAGCGGGACGAGGATATTGATGCAACTATCCAGAAGGCCCTCGAAATCAATGACCGCCCCGTGGTCATCGACTTCGTGGTGAGCCCCGACTCCATGGTGTGGCCGATGGTGCCCGCCGGCGTGAGCAACGACCAGATCCAGGTTGCCCGCAACATGACCCCGGAATGGGAAGAGGAGGACTGAACATGACCCGCCACACACTGTCCGTTCTGGTTGAAGACAAGCCCGGTGTACTGACCCGCGTCGCGAGCCTGTTCGCTCGACGCGCCTTTAACATCAACTCCCTGGCCGTGGGCCCGACCGAAGTTCCGGGCATGTCCCGGATGACCGTCGTCGTCGACGCCGACGGTGACCTGATTGAACAGGTCACCAAGCAGCTCAATAAGCTGGTCAACGTGATCAAGATTGTTGAGCTGACCTCCGAATCTTCCGTACAGCGAGACCACATCCTGGTCAAGGTACGTGCGGATGCCGCAACTCGTCTGCAGGTGACCCAGGCTGCAGACCTGTTCCGTGCTTCAGTGGTTGACGTCTCCACAGACTCCGTGGTCATTGAAGCAACAGGCCACCCCGAAAAGCTCACGGCACTGCTCTCAGTGCTCGAGCCCTTCGGCATCCGCGAAATTGTGCAGTCCGGCACCCTGGCCGTTGGACGGGGATCCCGCTCCATGAGTGACAGGGCTTTGCGCAGCGCTTAGTAAGGCGGGGCCCGGCCCCACCTGAGGCGCAATGCCCGTGCAGTACCGCAACACCACAGACTAATTACCCAGTGAATCCACTCAAGAGGAGTTACCCAAGTGACTGAAATGTTCTACGACGACGACGCCGACCTGTCGATCATCCAGGGTCGCAAGGTTGCCATTGTTGGCTATGGCTCCCAGGGCCACGCCCACGCGCTGAACCTTCGCGACTCCGGCGTCGAGGTTGTCATCGCCCTCAAGGAAGGCTCGAAGTCGATCGCCAAGGCCGAAGAAGCCGGCTTCAAGGCACTGACCGTTGCCGACGCCGCCGAATGGGCCGACGTCATCATGATCCTGGCGCCGGACCAGTACCAGCGCTCGATCTACAACGACTCCATCAAGGACAAGCTGACCCCGGGCAAGGCGCTGGCCTTCGCCCACGGCTTCAACATCCGCTTCGGCTACATCGAGGCACCGGAGGGCGTTGACGTCATCCTGATTGCCCCGAAGGCTCCGGGACACACCGTGCGCCGCGAATTCGAAGCCGGCCGTGGCATCCCGGACATCATCGCCGTGGAGCAGGACGCCACCGGCGCAGCCTGGGACCTGGCCAAGTCCTACGCCAAGGCCATCGGCGGCACCCGCGCCGGCGTCATCAAGACCACCTTCACCGAAGAGACCGAAACCGACCTCTTCGGCGAGCAGTCCGTCCTGTGCGGCGGCGTGTCCCAGCTGGTCCAGTACGGCTTCGAAACCCTGACCGAAGCCGGCTACCAGCCGCAGATCGCCTACTTCGAGGTACTCCACGAGCTCAAGCTCATCGTTGACCTCATGTGGGAAGGCGGCATCGCCAAGCAGCGCTGGAGCGTTTCGGACACCGCAGAGTACGGCGACTACGTCTCCGGCCCGCGCGTCATCACCCCCGAGGTGAAGGAAAACATGCAGGCTGTCCTCGCCGACATCCAGAGCGGTGCCTTCGCCAAGCGCTTCATCGACGACCAGGACAACGGCGGCGCGGAGTTCAAGGCCCTGCGTGCCAAGGCTGAGCAGCACCCGATCGAGGCCGTTGGCCGCGAGCTGCGCTCCCTCTTCGCCTGGCAGCAGACGGACGTGGACTACGTAGAGGGCTCCGCAGCCCGCTAAGTCTGCCCTTCCGGCGCCATTCACCGCACAACAGTGAGGCCGGGCTCACACTTAACAATGTGAGCCCGGCCTTTCCGTCAGCCTAGACTTGTTCCCATCCCCAGGACTGCAACGCAGAGGATCAGCCGTGTCAAAACCCGTAGTACTGCTCGCCGAAGAACTTTCGCCCGCCACCATCGAGGCCCTCGGCCCGGACTTCGAGGTCCGCCAGACCGATGGCTCCGACCGGACCCAGCTGCTCGCCGCGATCGCCGACGTGGACGCCATCCTGGTCCGCTCCGCCACCCACGTGGACGCCGAAGCCATTGCCGCCGCGAAGAACCTCAAGGTCATCGCCCGCGCCGGGGTTGGCTTGGACAACGTTGACATCAAAGCCGCCACGCAGGCCGGCGTGATGGTGGTCAATGCCCCGACGTCGAACATTATTTCGGCAGCGGAACTGACGGTGGGCCACATCCTGAGCCTCGCACGCCATATCCCGCAGGCCAGCTCCGCGCTGAAAAACGGTGAATGGAAGCGCTCCAAGTACACCGGCATCGAACTCTTCGAGAAGAAGATCGGCATCATCGGCCTGGGCCGCATCGGCGCCCTCGTTGCTGCCCGCCTCCAGGGCTTCGACACCGAAATCCTCGCCTACGATCCGTACATCACCTCGGCGCGCGCCGCACAGCTCGGCGTCAAGCTCGTCACCCTCGATGAACTGCTGAGCCAGTCGGACTTCGTCACCATCCACATGCCCAAGACGCCGGAAACCGTTGGCATGCTCGGCGCCGACGCGTTCACCAAGATGAAGTCCACCGCCTACGTGGTCAACGTGGCCCGTGGCGGCCTGGTGGACGAAGAGGCGCTCTACGCTGCCCTGCAGGACCGCCAGATCGCCGGCGCAGCCGTGGACGTCTTCGTCAAGGAACCCAGCACGGACCTGCCGTTCTTCGCCCTGGACAACGTGGTGGTCACCCCGCACCTCGGTGCATCCACCGACGAAGCCCAGGAGAAGGCAGGCGTCTCTGTTGCCAAGTCGGTGCGTTTGGCGCTGGCCGGCGAACTGGTGCCGGATGCCGTGAACGTGGCGGGCGGCGTGATCGACCCCGACGTCCGTCCGGGCATCCCGCTGATCGAAAAGCTGGGCCGGATCTTCACCTCCCTGACCCACGCCTCCCTGACCCAGATCGACGTTGAGGTGGCCGGCGAGATCGCGGCGCTGGACGTCAAAGTCCTGGAACTTGCCGCCCTCAAGGGCGTCTTTGCCGACGTCGTGACCGAGCAGGTTTCCTACGTCAACGCTCCGGTCATTGCCGAACAGCGCGGCATCAACGTCCGCCTCATCACGACGTCGGAAGCGGAGGACTACCGCAACGTCCTGACTATCCGGGGTGCTTTGAGCGACGGAAGCCAGATCTCCGTGGCCGGTACCCTCACCGGCCCCAAGCAGGTGGAGAAGCTTGTCGGCGTCAACGGCTACGACGTCGAGATCCCCATCAGCGAGCACCTTGTGGTTGTCTCCTACGCAGACCGGCCGGGTGTGATCGGAACCATCGGACACATCCTGGGCATGAACAACATCAACATCGGCGGCATGCAGGTGGCACGGCAGGCGGAAGGCGGCCAGGTGCTGGCCCTGCTCACCATCGACAGCTCCGTTCCGCAGCAGGTGCTTGACGCCATCAAGGCCGGCATCGGCGCCGAGATGGTCCGCGAAGTGGACCTCGAGGACTAAGAACCGCACCGCCATCAAGTACGCGTGACCGGAGCTTCACCTCGGCCACGTATGATTGGCCGGTCTGCTTACAATGGCTAGGTCCTGTTTCGGGACCACGCCGGCAGGCCGGCCAATACTTTTTGCACACCAGGCAGGAAATCCTTCATATCCGCCGCCTGCGGATCCCGGTGTGCGCACGCAATCCAGGTTTCAGGGAGCCCAATGAACGCCGTCCAGAGGTTCATCAGAAGCAAAGTGCTGCTGCTGACCGCGGCCATCTTGATCGCAGCCATGTGCTTGTCGGTCATCGTCCAAGGCCAGTCGCAGGCCGCACTTAACCGAACGGTGGATGAGAACTCGCGGGGTCTCTACGACGTCCTGGTCCAGGCCAAGGCAGGCTCCGGGGCGCTGATGCAGCCGGAGATCGCCAACGGCGGCGGCGGCATCGGCTTTGACCAGCTCGAGGACATCCGGAAGCTTTCCGGTACCTCCGTGGCGGCGCCCATCAGCCTGGTGTCCCGCGTGACGCAGAACCTGGAAGCGCCACGGCTCGACGCCATGGACTACCTCGGCTACAACTCCGGACTGGCAGGCACCGCTATCACGGACCAGGCCGCCGACGCCACTGACCCCAGCAAATGGCCCGCGGCCGAGTCCGTTCTGAGCGACACGCCGAAGAACTACCGTCTGACCGCCAGCGCCGTGAGTTCGGACGGCGTCTCCGAGCAGACATTGTTCAAGTCCACTGCCGAGGGCAGCCTGGGCAAGGCCCGCCTGGTCGAAGAGCAGACGGCCGGGGGCACCAGCATCCGGATCGCCCCGCCGGCCGGCGAGACAGGCATCAAGTTTCCCGCCCCGGCCGGCGGTTCCGAACACAACCTGTTCAACCTTTCGGTGTCCCTGCCACTGTCACCCGAGGTAACCGAGTCCGTCGTCGCCGTAGACCCCGTCTCCGAGCGGGCACTGCTGGGCTCGGCAGGTGACTTCCTGGCTCCGCTGGAGAAGGCACCGCCCGCCGACGCCCGCAACGCAGGGGCCATCGGCCGCCACTTCGAAAGCCTCTTCACCAACGGCATCAGCATGGAAGAGCTCAACGAGGGCCCTGACTTCCTCGGCGTCAAGCTCAAGTACTGGGCACCGCTGATGACCCAGTACCAGCAGGCCAAGCGCAGCGGACAGCTCACCGCCGACTCCCAGGGCATCCCGTTGATCGTTCGTTCCGGCACGTCCCTGGACCTGAAATACAACGTCAAGATCGAGGAGGTCGACGCCGCGGGCAAGGTGGTCAAGGAAATCGGCACCGCCACGCGCTCCCTCGGCAAGGACTACCTGCCGTTTGTGTCCAAGGACCCGTTCGCTCTGTCCTGGCCCGGCTCCACCGACCACTCCGGCCTCCTCGGCAGTGGCGGCAACTTCAACCAGGGGCTCTACACCCCGGCCACGTGGAGCACCGACTTCGCTGCCGCGCCCAAGTACACCGACGGCGAGGCCGCGGCCAACGGGGCAGTCCAGAAGACAGCCGTCCCCAGCGACTGGGTCACCGTAAACCGGCTGCCGGAGAAGGGCGCCAATGGCGCCCCTGTGGACCAGACGCAGCGTGAACCCGTGGACGAACGGTCCTACCGGGAAGACCTGGCAACGGGGGAGAAGCTCGCCGCTCCGCTGGCCATGGTCTACGGCACCTTTGACCCCACGGCTGTCGAGAAGGCCGCCGGCGACGTCAATCGCCTCCCGCTGGGTGGCTACGACCCCACTCCGTTTACCCTCACCAAGGACGCCGAAGGCAAGTCGGTCACCGCTACCGAACTCAAGCCCTCCCTCAGTGCCACCGGACTGGCGAGCCAGTCTGCCGGTGCCATTACCGACTTCTACGGCCTGGCCGCAGCCCGCGGCTACAAGGACAACGCCGCCGTGATCGATGCCGTACGTGTCCGGGCCAAGGCCCCCGGCAGCTGGAAGGAAGCCCAGCCCGACGTCGAAAAGCTCGCCAGCGAGATCCGCGAGATGGGTCTGGAGGCTACTGTTGTGGCCGGTTCCGCCCGTGAAGACGCCAGCATTTTTGTCCCCGGATACTCAAAGGACGACGCCGGCAAGGAGTCAGCGCTGGGCACTGTCCAGCAGTCCTGGGTACGGCAGAACGCGGCCGACGCAGTCTCCGGCTCCCTGACCGGGACCAACGTGACACTGCTCTTCCTCACCCTGTGCGGAGCCGCGCTGTTGACCGGCGCCTCCACCGTCAGCTACATCCGCAAACGCAAACGCGAAGCCGGAACCCTCCGCGCCATGGGCTGGACCCAGCTCCGCATCAGGAACTGGGTGCTCGAGGAATTCGGTGTCGGCGCTGCGCTGCTCGCGGTAGCCGGGATCATCCTGAGCCTGGTGAGCTGGAGCGTGACCACCGCCATCGTCTCTGCCTCCGTCCTGGTCCTGTATGCGGCAGCGGCCTTCTTCGCCGCGCAGCAGCTGCGCCACCGCGATGAGGTGGACCAGGAACCGCAGCACGACGAGCGGCTGATCCCGGTGGACTCCCCGCTGACCTTTGCCAATCGGCAGCTGACCAGCAACAAATTCAACACCTTGTCCCTGGCCGTCGCCGTAGGCGTGTTCGGCGCCGCGGTGGGCGGGCTGGTTGCCCTGCTGATCGACATTCCCCGGGCCGCCGGCGCGAGTGCGCTCAGCGGGCTGGCCGCAGCAAGCGTCGCGCTGCCCAGCATGCTCCTGGCCCTCTCCGGCGTCGCAGTGGGGCTTGTTCTGACCCTGGTCACCGGCAGGTTTGAGCTCAACGCCAAACGCCAGTACCTGGGCATCCTCGAGGCCATGGGCTGGAATCCGGACATGCTCCGCCAGGTCCGTCTCTTCGAAAACGCGCTCGTGGGCACGGTGGCCTTGCCGCTGGGCGTGCTGGGTGCGCTGGGCATCGGGCTCCTCCTTGCCCCGTATGCCGCGCTGTGGGCCGGAGTCGCCGGCCTGGTGGCTGTACTTTGCTGGATACCGATTGCAACGAAAGTGGTCCAATGACAAACGAGACGAATGTCTACCGAGGCCGGAGGTCCGGCTCGGCTAACGCGCCGCTGCAGACGCGTGCCAACACCATCGTCAAGGAAGCGGACCACGGGACCCCGCTGGAACTGAGCGACATCACCATCCGCTATGGCGGCGGCAAGAGCGGTGCCGAAGCCGTCAGCGTCGTGGAGAACTTCGACCTCACGCTGCACGCAGGCGAGATGCACTGCGTGGCCGGCCGAAGCGGATCCGGCAAGACAAGCATCCTGACCGTCGGCGCTGGACTGACCCTGCCGACGTCGGGGCGTGTCTTCTGGGAAGGGGATTCCCTCGAAAGCATGGGCGACGACGAAATCGCCGACCGCCGTCGTGCCCTGATCGGTTACGTGGACCAGGGCGGAGCGCTGATCGACGGGATGAGCGCCCTCGAGAACGTGCTCCTGCCGGCCGTGCCCGACGGTGAGGTGGACCAGCGCCGCGACATGGCCAAGGACCTCCTGGACCTGGTGGGCCTGGGCCGCCGGATGCGGCACCGTCCGGCCCAGCTTTCCGGTGGTGAACGCCAGCGTGTGGCGATCGCCCGGGCCCTGATCCTGGGCACGCGTGTGCTGGTGGTTGATGAGCCCACGGCCAGCCTGGACCGGGCCTCGGCCAACCGCATCATCAGCATCCTCAAGGACACCACCTCGGACGGAATCGCAGTACTGGTCGCTTCCCACGACCACGAACTGGTCCGCCTGAGCGATACGCTGACTGAACTGATCTAGCCCTACCCCTTCGCACCAAAGGTAACGTCCGCACGTGAGCGCAACAGCCAAAACCCCGTTCTACATCACCACGGCCATCACCTACCCGAACGGTGTTCCGCACATCGGGCATGCCTACGAGTACATCGCCACCGACGCCATGGCGCGCTTCAAGCGGCTGGACGGCTTTGACGTGATGTTCCTGACGGGCACGGATGAGCACGGCATGAAGATTGCGCAGGCGGCCGAGAAGGAAGGCGTTACGCCCAAGGAGCTGGTGGACCGCAACGCGGAGGTGTATAAGGAAGCGCACGCCGCGCTGGGGATCACCTACGACCGCTTCATCCGGACCACGGACGCTGACCACTACGCCGCGTCGCAGGCCATCTGGAAGAAGATGGAAGCCAGCGGCGATATCTACCTGTCCAAGTACGAGGGCTGGTACTCCGTCCGGGACGAGGCCTTCTACGTGGAGGACGACACCGTGGTCAAGGACGACGGCGTGCGGTACTCCAAGGAGACGGACACCGAGGTGACGTGGACGGCTGAGGAGAGCTACTTCTTCCGGCTGTCCTCCTACCAGGACCGCCTGCTGGCACTGTACGAGGCCCAGCCGGAGTTCGGGGCGCCGCAGTCCCGCTTCAACGAGGTCATCAGTTTCGTCAAACGCGGACTCGAAGACCTGTCGATCAGCCGCACCACGTTCGACTGGGGCGTCCCCGTCCCGGGCAACGACAAGCACGTA
Source organism: Pseudarthrobacter sp. KH_020_B (assembly GCF_057840185.1). Classification (NCBI taxonomy): domain Bacteria; kingdom Bacillati; phylum Actinomycetota; class Actinomycetes; order Micrococcales; family Micrococcaceae; genus Pseudarthrobacter; species Pseudarthrobacter sp. KH_020_B. The sequence continues at coordinate 2,946,963 of NZ_CM174506.1, read as the reverse complement.
ATGTACGTGTGGGTGGACGCGCTGACCAACTACCTGACCGGCGTCGGTTACCCGGACGTCGAATCGGAATCATTCAAGAAGTTCTGGCCCGCCGACGTGCACGTGATCGGCAAGGACATCTCGCGGTTCCACGCCATCTACTGGCCGGCGTTCCTGATGAGTGCCGGCATTGAGCTGCCGAAGCGCGTCATGATCCATGGCTTCCTGCACAACAATGGCGTGAAGATGTCCAAGTCCCTCGGCAACGTGGTGGCGCCGGCAGACTTCGTGGCGCAGTACGGCCTGGACCAGGTACGGTTCTTCTTCCTCCGCGAGGTCCCGTTCGGGGCGGACGGCAGCTACAATCACGAAGCCATCGTGGGCCGCATGAACTCCGACCTGGCCAACAACTTCGGCAACCTGGCGCAGCGTTCGCTGTCCATGGTGGCCAAGAACTGCGAGGGCCGGGTTCCGGTTCCGGGAGCCTTTACAGCTGAAGACACCGCGATCCTGGCGCAGGCCAACGGGCTCCTCGAGACGGCCCGGGCCGCCTTCGAAAAGCAGGAATTCAGCCGTGCCCTCGAGGCCATCTGGGGCGTTCTGGGGGACACCAACGCCTACTTCGCCGATCAGGCCCCCTGGGTGCTTCGGAAGACCGACGTCGAACGCATGAACACCGTGCTGTACGTGACGCTGGAAGTGCTGCGCATCGTGGCTATCCTGGCCCAGCCAGTGATGCCCACCGCCACGGCCGCGCTGTTGGACACCCTGGGACAGCCCGACGGCGGATCCCGCCAGTTCTCCGCGCTCACCACACCCATTGTCGCCGGAACGCCGCTGCCGGCCCCGGCGCCCGTCTTCCCCAAGTATGAGGAGCCGGCCGAGGCCTAGGTATGTCCCGGCTGGCTACTTGCTAGTACGCGGACTGAGTACGATTCCGGGGCCGGTCAGTAGGGCGCACCTTGAAAGGCGCGTACTGAGTACTGGAGACACCTTGGTGTCCGCCTGTCTAGCCTTATCTGGTTAGCAAACTGATGATTCGCATCTGGGAGAACCGTCGCCCCCCGATGCTGTCCGTTTGCCTTTACCCTCCGTGTCGGGGATGGCGCCGTTCTTCCACAGGTCTGATCAGTTTGGACCAGACAATGGATGGAGACGGAAATGAAACGGATCCTTGCCGCTTTTGGTGTCGCGGGTCTTGCGCTATTGGGTGCCACAGCGCCGGCCACCGCGTCGCCTTCTGAGGACGAGAAAAAGATCACCATTTGCCACGCCACCGGCTCGGAAAGCAATCCCTACGTGCCGGTGACCATCAGCCTCAACGCGCTCAACGCCCACGTGGGCCACCAGCACTATGAGGACATCATTCCGGCCAACGACGGGAAAGTCCTACCCGGCGGCCAGAACCTTGACAAGGCCAGCATCTGGAATGCAGGCTGCGCCGCACCAGGCGAGGGTAACGGCCACGGCGATCACAAGATCAGCATCTGCCACGCCACCGGCTCGGACAAGAATCCGTACCAGCCGATTACGATCGCCCTGCAGGGGCTCAACGGCCACGCCAATGCCAACCACCAGCACGCTGAAGACATCATCCCGCCGAACAACGGCAAGGTGCTGCCTGCAGGCCAGAACTGGACGGCTGAGGGGCAGGCAACCTACAACAACAACTGCGTTCCCACAACGGTGCCGTCTGTTGTTCCTCCAGTGGTCCCGTCTGTTGTTCCTCCGGTGACGCCGGGCGAAACTCCCAGAGGTGCTGTTGTGGGTGCGCCGGCGGGTCAAGGTGCCGTAGCTGCCAACAACCCTGGCTTCAATGTCCAGACTGCAATGGCAGGTTCGACTGACGTTTCCATCGCCCCCTGGGCCGCTGGCATCGTCGTGATGATGCTCGCTGCTTCGGGAGTGGCTGCCCGCAAGACCCTGGCAGCCAGCGGTACGGTGTCCGGGCCCCGGAAGGAATGACGCCCGCTACTGGCGCCCGCAGGGGCGCTGTTTGAATCACCGGCAGGCGCCGTGGCCGCAAGGGCACACGGCGCCTGCCGGCAAAACCGGGCAAATCCGACTCACAAGCGGGGTAACCATGGACAGCGATCGAAGGCTCTTCACCACCAAAAGCATCGTCTTCGTGGTGCTTTGCGGCGTGCTGGCCTACCTGGCGTTTGCGTTTCTCCCCGTCTTGGCCGGGCCGGGGGCTTCGCCGACGGCGACCGAGGTTGCTGTGCAGCCGACGGCCCCGGCTCCAGCGCCGTCCACCCCCACACCCTCGGTGGATACCGGCACGCCCGTCCCGGTCGGTCCGGCAGCGTCGCCGCCTCAGAGGCTGGTGTACCCGGCCGCAGACATCGATGTGGTAGTCCATCCGCTCGAACCCACCGGCGAGGACCAGGCCACCCAGACCATCGTGCCGCCGCCCACCATGGACGGCTACTGGCTGTCGCCTTACGGCGCCCCCGGCGCGGGCTCGGTCAATACCACGTACATCGCCGGGCACAGCTGGACGGACCGGGATGCGCCGTTCAACCGGCTGAGTACCAAGGCGGCGGCAGGTGACAGGCTGACAGTGGCCACGGCCACGGGCGACGTGGCCTACCTGGTGGACTCGGTGACTACCTACGTCAAGTCCGGCCTTAAAGACAGCCCCATCTGGCAGGTGGCACCCAACAGGCTGGTCCTGATTTCCTGCTATACGGGTGATGCCTGGGGCACCAACGTAGTGGTGGTGGCCTCACCGGAGGACCCACTCCTCCGTCTCAGCAAATGAGACTGATTGTCCGGCATGCGGATCGTCTTAATATTCTTGGACCATGAGCGCATCCACGATCAATCTCGCTGTCATTCCCGGTGACGGCATTGGCCCAGAGGTCATTGCCGAGGCACTGAAGGTCCTCGAAAAGGCTGTCGCCGCTGAAGGCGTTGCCCTAGAGCAGACCCACTACAAGCTCGGTGCCGAGCACTGGCTGGCCACCGGCGAGACCCTTCCGGACGAGGTCCTCGCCGACCTGCGGACACGGGACGCAATTCTCTTCGGTGCGGTCGGTGCCGCCCCGGGCGACACCCGGATTCCGTCCGGCATCATCGAGCGGGAGATGCTGCTCAAGCTCCGCTTCAGCCTGGACCACTACGTCAACCTGCGGCCGTCACGGCTGTACGGAACGGTAGGCAGCCCGCTGGCCAATCCCGGCATCATAGATTTTATCGTCGTCCGGGAAGGAACCGAGGGGCCCTATGTAGGCAACGGCGGCTCCCTTCGCACCGGCACACCGCACGAGGTGGCCACGGAGGTCTCACTGAACACGGCCTATGGCGTCGAGCGCGTTGTCCGCGATGCCTTCCGTCGCGCAAGTGCCCGCGAACGCAAGCATGTGACCCTGGTGCACAAGCACAACGTCCTGGTCTACGCAGGCCACCTGTGGAAGCGCACCGTCGAGGCGGTGGCCCAGGAATTCCCGGAGGTTACCCACGATTACCTGCACGTTGATGCGGCCACCATCTTTATGGTCACCGACCCCTCCCGCTTCGACGTCATTGTCACGGACAACCTCTTCGGCGACATCCTGACGGACCTCGCAGCTGCCATCACCGGCGGCATCGGGCTGGCTGCGTCCGGCAACATCAACATGGACCGCACCGCTCCGTCCATGTTCGAACCGGTCCACGGCTCGGCCCCGGATATCGCCGGCCAGCAGAAGGCCGACCCCACCGCGGCCATCCTGTCTGCGGTGCTCCTGCTGGACCACCTCGGCTACACGGCCGCGGCCCGCAGGATCGAAGCTGCGGTGATCGCCGACGTCGAAACCCGCGACGGCGGCGCCCGCAGCACCAGCGCCGTCGGAAATGCCATCGCGGCAGCGCTCTAGGCCCGGCCGGCAGGTCCTGCCAACGGGCGTAAGCTTGTTTCGAATCACCAAATGCTGCCCTGCGGTTCAGTGTTGAACCACATTCAGAAGGCAGCCGATCGTGGAGGAACCATGACTCAGACCGCCCATGGCGTCGAATTTAACCAGCAGCTCTCGGCAACCCCGAAGTCAGCTGAAGAGCGTGCAGCCATCCTGGCGAACCCGGGATTTGGCAATTACTTCACCGACCACACGGCCGTCGTCGACTACAGCGTGGACGAGCAAGGCGAGGGTGGCTGGCACAACGCGCGCGTTGAGGCCTACGGACCCATCTCGCTAGACCCGTCTGCCGCGGTGTTGCACTACGGCCAGGAGATCTTCGAAGGACTCAAGGCCTACCGCCACGCCGACGGGTCCATCTGGACCTTCCGTCCGGAGGCCAATGCGGCCCGCCTGAACAAGTCGGCGCGGCGCCTGGCACTTCCGGAACTGCCTGAGGAATACTTCCTGGGCGCCATCCGGGAACTCGTGCAGGCGGACAAGGAATGGGTCCCTGCCGGTGACGGCGAGGCTCTTTACCTGCGCCCGTTCATGATCGCCACCGAGGCGTTCCTGGGTGTCCGGGCAGCGCGTGAGGTGTCCTTCCGGGTGATCGCATCGCCCGCCGGCAACTACTTCGGCGGCGAGCTCAAGCCCGTGTCCATCTGGATCTCCCGCGAGTACGCCCGCGCAGGCCGCGGCGGCACCGGTGCGGCCAAGTGCGGCGGCAACTACGCTGCCTCCCTGATCGCCCAGCAGGAAGCCGAAGCCAACGGCTGCAAGCAGGTGCTGTTCCTGGACCACTTCAACGATGACGCCGTGGAAGAGCTCGGCGGCATGAACGTTTTCTTCGTGATGAAGGACGGCTCATTGGCCACTCCCGCACTGAGCGGAACCATCCTCGAAGGCGTGACCCGCTCCTCCGTGATGCAGGTTGCCAAGGACATGGGCCGTGCGGTGACGGAGCGCAAGATCACCCTTGATGAATGGCGCGACGGCGTGGCCTCTGGCGAGATCGCCGAGGTCTTTGCCTGCGGCACCGCAGCGGTGATCACCCCGATCGGTGTTCTGAAGGACGCCACCGAATTCATCGGCTCCGAGGACGCGAAAGCGGGGGAGACCACCATGGCCATCCGCGAACAGCTCCTCGGTATCCAGACCGGAACCGTGCCGGATACCCACGGCTGGCTGACCCGCCTGGCCTAGCAAGGCAATTCACTTAGGAATAACAACGGCGGTTGGCCGGCACTGTGGGAAGTTCTACACACTGCCGGGCAACCGCCGTCGTCCGTTAACGGGGTCTTCCTTTAACAGTGAGTCGCGGCCTCAGCGGCGGGCGGCCTTCCGGGCAGCATTCTTGAGGGCCTTGCGGGAGACCGGTTTCAGGGCCTTGCGCGCCGCTTCGTCGGCCAGGGCGCGGTTGCGGCGGGCATCGATGACGTCGTTCCAGAGTGCGGTGGCGAAGGCGCCGCCGTCCTGCGCGTAGACGTCGTAGGGGTAGTCAGCGAAGACGGACGGCGTGGTGCCGCCGGCGGGCAGATCCTTCCCTGTTATCTCAGCGACGGCGTCGGCAATTGCCCAGGTCCGGGTCAGGTGCTTTGTCAGGTTTTCCTGGACAAAGATGTTCGCATCACTGGCGGCAGCGGCGCGTTTCAGGAGTGACTCCAGCTCTCCGGCCACGGAGCGGGCCGCCACTTTTTCCACCAGCTGTGAACCAGACTTGAGGTCCCCGGCGAAAGCATCGACTTCCTCGCGCCAGTCGGTGGTTTCGCGGAACTTCTTCCACGTGGGGAACCAAACAATGGCACCCGTCGCGTGGTTGTGGATGTGCTGAAGGCCGGTGTTCTTCTCTGTCAGTGCGTGATCGTGTCCTGCGGCGTCGGCGCCGGACAGCAGTTCTGCTAACGAGATGGTGGATGAAGTGCTCATGGATTCTGCCTGGCTGCTCTCTCTGGGCGATGGGTTCAGCAGCCATAACCGGCATCGGGGGTGCGGTTATTCCGCGCCATCGTGATGCGAAGATGGTGCAGTGAACTCCACCACAAGCGGCACGCCCCTCGCTGCCAGCCCACTGACGGCTTTCTTCCTGGCTCCCAATCCCGGGCCCATGAGCCTGGACGGGACAAATTCCTATGTCATCTCGGCCCCCGCGTCCAGTGCATCCGTGGTGGTGGATCCAGGGCCCGCCGACGAGGGCCACCTCCGCCGCCTTGCGGACGTGCGCCCCGTGGAACTCATCCTGGTGACCCACCGGCACGCCGACCACACTGCGGGTTCCCGGCGGCTCCACGAGTTCACGGGCGCCCCAGTCCGCGCGGCCGATCCCCGGCACTGCCACGGCGGGGGCGAGCCCCTGCAGGACGGCGAAACCATCCAGGCGGCGGGAGTGACCATCCGCGTCCTGGCCACGCCTGGCCACACTTCGGATTCGGTCTGCTTCCACCTTCCCGACGACGGCCCGCACGGTTCTGTGCTGACCGGCGACACCATCCTGGGCCGCGGCACCACCATGCTGGACTACCCGGACGGGAAGCTGGGGGACTACCTGCGTTCGCTCGACCGGCTCGAAGCCCTTGGCCCGGCCACCGTCCTGCCGGCCCACGGGCCGGTACTTCCCTCCCTTGCGGCCATAACCCGCGCTTACAGCGAGCACCGGCACGAGCGGCTGGCGCAGATCCGCGCGGCGCTGGCCCGGCTTGGCGGGGACGCAACGGTGGCCGACGTGGCAGACGACGTGTACGCCGACGTCGAACCTTCCGTCAGGCGGGCGGCCGAAATGTCGGTGGCGGCGCAGCTTGACTACCTCCGATGGCTGCCCGACGCCTGACAGTGTGACGATGACGCAGGGCAGGTGCCGCCGCTCAAGACGGTAGGCTAGCAACCATGCGTATTGCCAGGTTTGTAGTCGATTCTGATCCCCTCTACGGCGTTGTTGAAGGCGAGTCCGGCAGTGAGGAAATCACTGTCATCAACGGCGACCCCTTCTTCAACGGGGTGGAGCGCACCCACGTCAAGCACAAGCTTGAAGACGTCCGGTTGCTGGCGCCGATCATTCCCCGCAGCAAGGTGATTGGTGTGGGCCGCAACTTCGCCGAGCACGCCGCGGAGCTGGGCAATGAAGTCCCGCAGCAGCCGTTGCTGTTCCTGAAGCCGAACACCTCAGTCATCGGCCCCGGCGACCCCATTGTGCTGCCGGAATTCTCAGACGAAGTTTCGTTCGAAGCCGAGCTGTGTGTGGTCATCGGCCGGATCTGCAAAGACGTCCCGGAAGATCGTGTCGACGATGTCATCTTCGGCTACACCTGCGGCAACGACCTCACCGCCCGCGATGTCCAGAAAACGGACCTGCAGTGGGCCCGGGCCAAGGGCTTCGACACGTCGGCCCCCCTCGGACCGTGGATCGAGACCGAGCTGGACACCGAAGACCTGGCCATCAAGGGCTGGCTCAACGGCGAACTGCGCCAGGACGGCAGCACCAGCCAGATGATCCGCGGCGTCAGGGAAATCGTCTCCATCGTGTCCCAGGCCTTCACCCTGCTTCCCGGCGACGTCATCATGACCGGCACCCCGGCCGGCGTCGACCTCGTCACCGCGGGGGACCGCTACGACGTTGAGATCGAGGGCATCGGCCGCCTGTCCAACCCGGTGGTCCGCCGCTGACGGGTAAAGTTGGAACCACTATGACTACTGCCTCCGAGCTGAACCCTGCAGCCATCCCGTCCGTCACTGCCGAAACCCCGGTCCGGGTGCGGTTCTGCCCGTCACCCACGGGCACCCCGCACGTGGGCCTGATCCGCACGGCGCTGTTCAACTGGGCCTATGCCCGGCACACGAAGGGGACCCTGGTCTTCCGCATCGAGGACACGGACTCGGCGCGGGACAGTGAGGAAAGCTACCACCAGCTGCTCGACGCGCTGAAGTGGCTGGGCATCACCTGGGACGAGGGCGTCGAAGTGGGCGGCCCGCACGAGCCCTACCGCCAGTCCCAGCGCAGCGACATGTACCAGGATGTCATCGCGCGGCTGAAGGCAGGCGGCCACATTTACGAGTCCTACTCCACGCCGGCCGAAATCGAAGCCCGCCACCGTGCGGCTTCCCGGGACCCCAAGCTGGGTTATGACGGGTTTGACCGGCACATCACCGAGGAACAGCTGGCCCAGTACAAGGCAGAAGGCCGCCAGGCCGTGCTGCGCCTGCGGATGCCGGATGAGGACCTCACGTTCAAGGACCTCGTCCGTGGCGAGATCACGTTCAAGGCCGGCTCCGTGCCCGACTTCGCGGTGGTCCGGGCCAACGGCGCGCCGTTGTACACGCTGGTAAACCCGGTGGACGATGCATTGATGGGAATCACCCACGTGCTGCGCGGCGAAGACCTGCTCAGCTCCACGCCCCGCCAGATCGCGCTGTACCGTGCCCTCTACGCCATCGGCGTGGCCGAGTACATGCCGGAATTCGGCCACCTTCCCTACGTCATGGGCCAGGGCAACAAGAAGCTCTCCAAGCGCGACCCCGAGTCCAGCCTGTTCCTGCACCGCGAACGCGGCTTCATCCCCGAGGGCCTCCTGAACTACCTGTCCCTCCTGGGCTGGTCCCTGAGCGCCGACGAGGACATCTTCACTGTCATGCAGCTCGTGGAGCACTTCGACATCCATGATGTGCTGGCCAACCCGGCACGTTTTGACCTGAAGAAGGCGGAGGCCATCAACGGCACGCACGTCCGCATGCTTGAGGCGGCCGATTTCCGTGCACGCTTGGTGCCGTACCTCCGGGCCGCGGACCTGGTCGGCGAGATCCTCACCGACCGCGAGGAGGAGATCCTCATCGAGGCCGCACCCCTCGTCCAGGAGCGGATCACGCTGCTGGGGGAGGCCCCGGAGATGCTCGCCTTCCTGTTCAAGGCCGACGACGCGATCGACATCGCGGATGACGCCCGCAAGGGCCTGCCCGCCAACCTGACCGAAGTGCTGGACGCCGCCCTGGCGGCCCTTGAGCCGGTTCAGGACTGGAACCCGGAGGAGATCCAGACGGCGCTGAAGCAGGCACTCGTGGAGGACCTCGGGTTGAAGCCGCGGCTGGCGTTCGGTCCTGTCCGCACCGCTATCTCCGGGCGCCGGATATCGCCGCCGCTCTTCGAATCCATGGTGATCCTGGGCAAGGACTCGTCCCTGCGTCGGCTCCGCACCTTCCGCGGCTGATGTCTTCCACCGGCACCACAGCTGGCGGGGTCCTGAGCACGCGCTTCGGGACCATCCGGGGCGTCCTGTTCGACATCGACGACACCCTGGTGGATCTTGAATACGCCATGACCACCGCCCTGCGTGAGGTCAGCGAGCACCTCCTGCCTGGTCTGGACCAGACCGGGTGGGATCGGTTCGGCAGGATCTTCACGCACGAGACCACTCACTACTACGACCGGTACCTGGCGGGGGAACTGACCTTCAACGACCAGCGCCTCCTGCGGGGACGCGCCGCCCTGGGGCACTTCGGGGTGGATCTTGCCGACGGTGAAGAAGCGCACCGGTGGCTGTCGGCCTACAGCCGGCTGCAGCCCAGCTATGTGCGGGCCTTTGAAGACGTGCTTCCGCTCCTGGACCTGCTGGACGCGGCCGGCATCCCCTACGGTGCCGTCAGTAACAACGTGCACGATTACCAGCGGGCAAAGCTCGACGGCGCCGGCCTGGGACGCGTTGTGCGCCTGGTTGGCACGGACACCGTGGGGGTGGCCAAGCCTGAGCCGGCCATCTATCTCGAAGGCGTCCGCCTGCTGGGGACCGCGCCGGAGGAGACCCTTTACGTGGGGGACAACAGGATGCTGGACGCTGAAGGTTCGACGGCGGCGGGCCTGATAGGCGTCTGGCTCAACAGGGTGGGGGAGCCTGCGGGCCACTATCGTGGCGCCGCGGTCAGCACGCTGACAGAACTCCTGCCACCCGTTAGCTAAGCCATGCTCAGCCGCAGGGCCCGCCGCCGAAGCAGGACATAGCCCACGACGGCGCCAGTCACCAACAGCGCGACCAGAACGAGGGCAATGACCGGGTCATTCAGCCAGGATGACGGCGAGACGGCTGAGACCTTGGTGTGAAGTTCCTTCGTGCCGGCCGCAATCTTTGCGTTGCCGTCCGCCAGCTTGCCTGCACCCTCGACGAGCTTGCCGGAACCATCGTCCAGTTTGCCGTTGCCATCCGCGAGTTGCGCCGTTCCGGACTGCAGTTTGCCGGTTCCATCCGATAGCGTCACAGTGCCGTCAGAAAGCGCTTCGGTTCCCGCGAGCAGGCCAGGGTTGGCAGGATCATTATCCCCCTTGATGCCCTGGGTCAGCTTGGTGGTGCCGGCCTGGAGGTTATTTGCGGCGTAAATCAGGCCGGGGCTGTCCGGGTTGCCCGGAACGCCGTCCATGCCGACGCGGATCTTGGCAGTGCCGTCAGCGAGCATGCTGGTACCCAACACCACGCCGGGGTTCTGCGGATCAGTGCTGTTCAGCTTCTGCGCCAAGGTAGCGAATCCGGCCGTCAGCAGTCCTGTCCCATCGTTCAACTGACCTGCGCCGGTTGCCAGCGAGCCCGTTCCTGCTTTCAGTTGAGCGGCACCGTCGTTCAACTGTGTGGCTCCGGCGTTGAGTTTTGCCGCCCCAGCCTCCAATTGGCCGGCTCCGGCATAGGCCCTGCGTCCGCCGTCGGCCAGTTTGGCGATCTGTTCCTTGAGCAGCGCCAACGGCACTATCCCTTGGGGCCCGTTGGCTGCTGCCTCAAGCTGGTCCAGTCCCTGGCTCAAAGCTGCGAGTCCGTCGCCTTTGGTGGGATCGTTGCCCGCCCCGGGGTAGCCTTTTAGCTGCCCCGTTCCGGCCCAGAGCTGGCCCGCGCCATCCCGCAGCGCAGCAGTGCCGGCGCTGAGTTGCGAGGCGCCCGCATCCAATTGACCGGCCCCGGCGGCAAGCCGTTCGGTCCCAGCTGCCAGCTGGCCGGCGCCGTCGGCAAGGTTGTTCGGAGCGTTTCCGGCCGCTGTGGGCGTCAGGGCGGCAGAGAGCTGGACGGCGCCAGCCTGAAGCTTTCGGGCACCGGCGTCTACTTGGTAGACGCCAGGGACGAGCTTATTGATCACATCGTTTTGCAGCTTGGTGGTCCCGGCGTGCAACTTGTCGGCCCCGGGCGTCAGCTGGTCACGGACGCCCGCGAACAGTTGCCCTGCGCCGGCCTGGAGCTTGGCAGCACCGGAATGGAGCTGGCCGGTGCCGTCCTTGACCTGGTTCGCGCCCGCGTGGGCGGCGCCCGCACCGTCCGCCAACTGCCCCGATCCGTCCCTCAGCTGCTCTGCACCGCTGGCTGCCTGGCTGGCACCTTCCATCAGCTGGTTGGCTCCGCGGGAAATCTGGCCCGTCAGGTAGGTGTAAAAGGCCAGGAAAAGAATGAGGAGAATGGATAAGACGATGATTGCCACTTGCTGGGAGCGGACTCGGGTGGTCTTGGCTGTAGCAGTGGCTGCTATTCGGGTGGTCAACACTGACGTTCCTAACTTTCCTGCCGGGCGACATTGCCTGCTGGTGAAAACCGTGCGTGGTCTGGAGTCCCTTGTCCTCGTGGGTCCCTAGGTCAGGGCGGGAGTTGTTACTGGTTGGTAACTTACCGAGAGTAAACTAGCCCGCGGAGACGCGCAAGAGTCGCTACGGAGGCGCCTGTGTCATGAGATGCGGCAGGGGAATGTGCGGGGGGAGGGCGTCGATTTGTGCCAGCCCCAAGTCTCAGGTAAAGTAATTTCTCGTGCTGAGGCGCACGGAGCGCGGGTTTAGGCCTGAAACTCCGGCCCGAAAGTATCATTGGGATATGGTGTAATTGGCAACACTACGGTTTCTGGTACCGTCATTCTAGGTTCGAGTCCTGGTATCCCAGCTCTGTTTAGTCGCAGTAATTCCGCGGCAAATCAGGGGTTTCAAGGAGGTTTGCCGATTTGAAACACAAGCTGAGTGTATGAAATACTCATTTAGCAAAACTGGCTAATAGCCAAATAGAAGGCGCAAGCCTTTTTGGAAGTACGCGGCCCCATCGTATAGCGGCCTAGTACGCTGCCCTCTCACGGCGGTAACGCGGGTTCGAATCCCGCTGGGGTCACAACGAACGGTCCCGGGCATCAGCCCGGGGCCGTTTTTGGTTGTTGCGTCCGCCCTGCCGGTAACAGGGCCCCGGTGGAAAAGCAGCAGCAACTGGCATGATGAAGCTGTGACCTCCTCAGACGGGCTTCGTCCCACGCAGCCTCCGCCGCCGATGCGCGCACCGAAAACGCAGCCTGGCCCGTTCCATCCGGCGTCGGAGCCGGCGGTGGCCTTGCTGGAAGCAGTCCGTGGGGATCTTTCCGCGGTGTCGTTGCCGCTCGCCCTTGCGGGCGTCGAACAGGCACGCCAGGACACGCGGAACGCCGTGGCCCAGCTGGACGACTACATCCTGCCGCGGTACCGCAGCCTGGACGCACCGCTGCTCGCCGTCGTCGGGGGTTCCACGGGCGCCGGCAAGTCAACGCTGGTGAATGCTCTGGCGGGGCACCCGGTCACACGCTCCGGCGCCATCAGGCCCACCACCCGCCAGCCCATTCTGCTGCACCACCCGGCCGATGCCGGCTGGTTCGAAGGCCACCGTGTGCTGCCCACCCTCAACCGGATCCGGGGCACCGTCTCCGTGGAACCCGTCCCGGCCAGCCGGGCCGGCGCAACACCCGATGCGGAGGCCATTTCCTCCCTGGTGCTGGTGGCGGACCAGGCTGTTCCGCAGGGGATCGCGCTGCTTGACGCTCCCGACGTCGACTCCATCTCCGACGACAACCGCAGGCTCGCCGGTCAATTGCTCGCCGCCGCGGACCTGTGGGTTTTTGTAACCACTGCCAACCGCTACGCGGACGCGGTCCCGTGGAGGCTGCTCCTGGACGCGGCCTCCCGGGACATCATGGTGGCCGTGGTCCTGGACCGTGTGCCGGCGGAGGCCGAAGCCGAAGTCAGCACCGATCTCCGCGCGTTGCTGCAACAGGAAGGCCTCGGCGATGCCGGACTGTTCATTGTGCCGGAGACTGACCTGGACCATCTCGGCATGCTGCCAACGAACGCCGCGGAGCCGTTGCGGCGCTGGCTGCGGGAACTTGCAGCCGACGCCGCCGGGCGGTCCGAAATTGCCCGCCGGACCCTTAACGGGACGGTGAAGGCGCTGGCCGGGCGGGTCGGTGCAGTGGCGCACGCGGTCCAGGGGCAGGAGCGGGCCGCGGCCTCACTCCGGGCGTACGCTGATGCCGCCTATCGCGATGCCGGAACCCGGATCCTGGACGCAACAAAGGACGGCGCCCTGCTCCGCGGGGAAGTGCTGGCGCGCTGGCAGGACTTCGTCGGAACAGGGGAATTCTTCCGGGCGCTCGAACAGAACATCGGACGGCTGCGGGACCGCGTGGGAGCCTTCTTCCGGGGCGAGCCGACGCCGGCCGTCCGGGTTGAGGCCGCCATCGAAACCGGGTTGCAGGCCGTCATCCTGGACGAGGCGGCCAACGCCGGCGAAGAAACAGACCAGCGGTGGCGCTCAGACCCGGCCGGCCGCGGGCTCCTGGGGACGGACGATCTGTCCGGCACCAGCCCGGGCTTTGCCGAGGTGGCCGCAGCGGAGATCAGGGCCTGGCAGGCCGGCCTGATGGAACTGATCCGCACAGAAGGGCAGGGCAAGCGCACACAGGCGAGATGGCTTTCCTTCGGCATTAACGGACTGGGTGCCGCCCTGATGATCGTGGTGTTTTCCATGACCGCCGGCCTCACCGGGCTGGAGATCGGAGTGGCGGGCGGCACCGCCGTCGTCGGCCAGAGACTGCTGGAGGCGGTCTTCGGCGAAGACGCGGTCCGCCGGCTTGCGCAGACGGCGCGGGATGACCTCCACGCCCGTTGCCAGCGGCTGCTGCAGGCAGAGCAGCAGAAGTTCCTCCAACGCCTGCCGGAGGGCGGCACGGACACCGGCCGGATCCTGACTGACCACGCCGCTGCCCTGGCCCGGCTGGCGGACAAGGCATGAGCCGCCACAGCGTTGCCCGTGAAGCGTCGCAGCTGGACCGCAGGCTCGAAGCCCTGAACGATGCCCGCGAACTCGCCGAAGGCGTCTTGCCGGATGCTGCGCTCGAGGAAGTGTTCGAGCTTCTCGAACGCGCGAGCTCCCGGCGCTCACTCTCGGCCGATCACACCGTTGTGGGGTTCTTCGGTGCCACCGGCAGCGGCAAGTCGTCACTCTTCAATGCGGTCAGCGGCGCTGAAATCGCGACGGCGGCCGCCCGCCGGCCCACAACGTCGGAACCATTGGCAGGGGTCTGGGGAGCGGACGGCAGCGAGCCGTTGCTGGACTGGCTGGAGGTGCGCAACCGCCACCATGCCGAGCCAGTGGCAGGCTTCGCGGACGAGGGCACGGGGCTGATCCTGCTGGACCTGCCTGACTTCGATTCCACCAGGGCCGCGAACCGCGAGATCGTGGTACGCATGGTTGGCCTGGTCGATGTCCTGGTCTGGGTCCTGGATCCGCAAAAGTACGCCGACGCGGCAGTCCACAACGATTTCCTGGCGCCCCTGGCCGCCCATGGAGCCGTGACCTTGGTGGTCCTCAACCAGGTGGACCGGTTGCCCGAACGGGACGTGCAGCCTGTGCTGGAGTCCTTAAAGGGGATCCTTGCCCGTGACGGGCTGGGCAAAGTGCAGGTCTTGGGAGCATCCGCGCTCAAGGGCACGGGCGTGGACAAGGTCCGGAGCGCCATCCGCAGTGTGGCGGTACAGCGCCAGGCGGTTTCGCAGCGGCTGGCCGCGGATGTTTCGCGGGCCTCCGGGCAGCTCCGCGAAGCCGCCGGCGCCGGGGAAGCCGCCGGTGTGAGGCCGGCGTCGAGATCCCGGCTCACCGATGAGCTGGCAACGGCCGCCAACGTGCCCGTGGTGGTGGACGCAGTTGCCCGGTCCTACCGCATCGAGTCGACGCGCCGCACGGGGTGGCCGGCGACGCGGTGGCTGGTTCGGTTCCGGCCTGATCCGCTCCGCCGGCTCAATCTGAGAAGTGCTTCTCCGTCCCAACTCAACCGGACCTCGCTCCCGGCCGCGGGGGCTCCGGAACGCGCGCGGACGGACGCTGCCGTCCGCGACTTTGCGGACGCGGCGAGTGCCGGCGCACCCGGACCGTGGCGCGCCGCGATCCGGGGCGCTGCCCGGGAAGGGCGGGACGCGTTGCCGGATGCCTTGGACCAGGCCATCGCCGGCACCGACCTGATGGCGTCCCGGAAGTCCTGGTGGTGGGGGGTGTTCAACGTGGTCCAGTGGCTCGCGCTGCTGACGGTCCTGGGCGGCCTGGGCTGGCTTGGCGTGCTGGCAGGGCTCGGCTATCTTCAACTGCCCGTCCCCGAGGTTCCGAAGGTGGAAGGCTGGCCGCTGCCGACGCTGATGATTGCCGGCGGTGTGGTGCTGGGGATCTTCCTGGCGCTGACCGGAAAGTTCATCGGGTCAGGAGCCGCGAGTGCGCGTGCAGTCAGGGCCAGGAAACGGCTGAAGGTAGCAGTAGGCGAGGTTGCCCAAGAGTTGGTGGTGGAGCCGGTGGAAGTTGAAGTCAACAGGCTGGCTGGGTTCAATAAGGCGCTGAAGGCTGCGGGCGGAAATTAAGTTACGCCAGGGCGGCTGCGGCGTCCCTGACCTTGATCAGCGTCCGCAGGTTCCGGGTTGTGGTGGTTGCTTTGAACTTGGCCTTGGACGAGATCTTGCTGAAGGGGCTGTCCAGCGTCCCGCCGGCCGGAGCCAGCCAGGCCAGCGCTTCCGGGCCGAGGCGCTTCTGTTCAGTCCCCTCAAGGGACGCGCCGGCGGCGTCCAGTTCATCGAGCACGGCGGTGTCCGAGGCCAGGGTGATGTACGTGTGCGTTGCCTTGTCGTCCGCCGGATACGGGCAGGCCGCCACGAGGTCGGCGACCCGCTGTGCCGTCAGGACAACTACCCAGGCATCGTAGCCGAACGCGTCGCGCAGGCATTTTTCAAACGTCCCCTTGACCGCAGCAGGATCGTCTTTGCTGGCAAGCACCACATTGCCGCTGGCCAGCAGCGTCTTGACGTCCGCGAACCCCTGCGCTGCAAGGGCATTCTTAAGGTCCGCCATCTTGATGTTGATGCCGCCGACGTTGATCCCGCGGAGGAAGACTGCGTAGCTGTTCATGCCGACAGCCTAGCCGTGGGCTGCCGGCACTGGACGGAGGAGAGGGCTCAGTCGTTGCTCTTGCGCAGGGCCTCGGTGAGGAGCCGCGCGGCGTTGCAGACCACTTCGGCGTGGAGGCGGCCCGGCTGGCGGGTGAGCCGCTCGATGGGGCCGGAGATAGAGACGGCGGCGATGACGCGTCCCGACGGTCCCCGGACGGGGGCCGAGACTGAGGCGACCCCGGGCTCGCGTTCGCCGAGGCTCTGGCCCCAGCCCCGCCGTCGTACACCTGCCAGCACCGTGGGCGTGAAACGGGCGGCCTGCAGGCCCTCAAGGAGCCGGTCGTGGTCTTCCCAGGCGAGCAGCACCTGGGCGGCGGAGCCGGCCTTCATGGAGAGTTTGGTGCCGACGGGGATGGTGTCGCGCAGGCCGATGGGGCGTTCCGCGGAGGCGACGCAAATGCGCCATTCTCCCTGGCGGCGGAAGATCTGGGAGCTTTCGCCGGTGGCGTCGCGCAGCTGCATCAGGACCGGCCCGGCGGAAGCGATGAGGCGGTCCTCACCCGCGGCGGAGGCAAGCTCCACCAGGCGGCTGCCGAGGACAAAACGGCCCTGGATGTCGCGGCTTACGAGCCGGTGGTGGATCAGGGCCAGGGCGAGCCTGTGCACGGTGGGCCGGGCCAGGCCCGTTGCGGCCACCAGCTGTGCCAGCGTGGTGGGTCCGGCCTCCAATGCATCAAGTACATGGGCCGCTTTATCAATGACGCCGACTCCACTAGAATTGTCCATGTAATGATATTGCCGTCTCATTATCTGAGATGCAAATCTTTGGGCTGGCACAGATGCAGCCCTGCTGGTTCAGTGGAACCAAACAGCCAACAGCAGTGAAGGGAGATGGCCGTGGCAAAGACACTGGCCGAGAAAGTCTGGGACGCGCACGTGGTGCGCAAAGGCGACGGCGAAGGAGCCAACGCCCAGCCCGACCTCCTCTTCATTGACCTTCACCTTGTCCATGAGGTGACCTCTCCACAGGCATTTGAGGGGCTCCGCCTGGCCGGCCGCAAACTGCGCCGCCCGGACCTCACCATCGCCACGGAGGACCACAACACTCCCACGCTGGACATCGACAAGCCCATTGCCGATCTCACCAGCCGCACGCAGATCCAGACGCTGCGCAACAACTGCGCGGAGTTCGGCGTCCGCCTGCACTCACTCGGTGATGCAGAGCAGGGCATCGTGCACGTTGTAGGCCCGCAGCTTGGCCTCACGCAGCCTGGCATGACCGTTGTGTGCGGCGACTCCCACACGTCCACCCATGGCGCGTTCGGTGCCCTGGCAATGGGCATCGGCACGTCCGAGGTGGAGCACGTCATGGCCACCCAGACGCTGTCCCTGAAGCCGTTCAAGACCATGGCCATCAACGTCGAAGGTACCCTGCGCCCGGGCGTCACCGCCAAGGACATCATCCTGGCCGTCATTGCCAAGATCGGCACCGGCGGGGGCCAGGGCTATGTCCTGGAATACCGTGGTTCGGCCATCCGCGCGCTGTCCATGGACGCCCGGATGACAATCTGCAACATGTCCATCGAAGCCGGTGCCCGCGCCGGCCTGGTGGCCCCGGACCAGATCACCTACGACTACATGTTTGGCCGCCCGCACGCGCCGCAGGGCGCGGACTGGGATGCCGCGCTCGAGTACTGGAACACCCTGAAGACCGACGACGACGCGACCTTCGACGTCGAAGTGGATTTGGATGCCGACACGCTGGAGCCGTTCGTCACCTGGGGCACCAACCCGGGCCAGGGCGTTTCGCTCTCCGCCAAGGTGCCGTTCCCGGAGGACTTCGGCGACGAAAACGCCAAAGCGGCCGCCGAACGCGCCCTGCAGTACATGGGGCTGACGGCCGGTACACCGATGAAGGACATCCGGGTGGACACGGTCTTCCTGGGCTCCTGCACCAACTCGCGCATGGAGGACCTCCGGGCCGCCGCGGACATCATCCGCGGGCGCCGTAAGGACCCCAACGTCCGCATGTTGGTGGTCCCGGGTTCTGCCCGCGTGCGGCTGGAGGCAGAGGCCGAAGGCCTGGACAAGGTCTTCAAGGACTTCGGTGCCGAGTGGCGGTTTGCCGGCTGCTCGATGTGCCTGGGCATGAACCCGGACCAGCTGGAGGTGGGGGAGCGTTGCGCCTCGACCTCCAACCGCAACTTCGAAGGCCGGCAGGGCAAGGGCGGCCGCACGCACCTGGTCTCGCCTGTGGTGGCCGCGGCCACGGCCATCCGTGGCACCCTGAGTTCGCCGTCGGACCTCGATCCGGCACCCGAATCCGCCGCCATCCGCACCGACGCAGCCTAGGAGCCCGCCATGGAAAAGTTCACCACCCACACCGGCGTCGGCGTCCCGCTGCGCCAGAGTAACGTCGACACGGACCAGATCATCCCCGCGGTCTACCTCAAGCGGATCACCCGTACCGGGTTCGAGGACGCGCTGTTCTCTGCCTGGCGCAAGGACCCGGCCTTCATCCTGAACCAGGCGCCGTTCAACGCCGGCTCCGTCCTGGTGGCGGGCCCGGATTTCGGCACCGGTTCGTCCCGTGAGCACGCCGTCTGGGCCCTGAAGGACTACGGCTTCAAGACCGTCCTATCGTCCCGGTTCGCCGATATTTTCCGCGGCAACTCCGGCAAGCAGGGGTTGCTGGCCGCCGAGCTCGCCCAGGACGACATCGAGCTGATCTGGAAAGAGCTCGAAAACGCCCCGGGCACCGAAGTCACCGTGGACCTCGTCTCCAAGACTGTTATCTGCGGCACAATCGTGGCGCCGTTTGAGATCGACGACTACACACGCTGGCGCCTCCTGGAGGGCCTGGACGATATTGGCCTGACACTCCAGCACGAAGAGGACATCACCGCGTACGAGGCCACCCGTCCCGCCTTCAAACCCACAACGCTTCCGGCCCGCCTTTCCTGAGCCGAAGCCCTGCGTCGAACAGAATTGCACCCGGTAGGGAACATCGCACCCGTTTGACGGGGTGCATCGTTCCTCACTGGGTGCACTTTTTGTTTCTAGGCTGCGCGCGGAGCCCGGCTTCGCGGAGCTTCGTGGACAAGGCAGCGGGATTCCGGGCTTCCGGCCACATCCAACGGACCACCCGCAGCCCGGTGGCCCGGAGCCTGTCTTCCCTGATCTTCTCTGCCCTGAGCACGTCCTCCGGCAGCCTCCCCTGCAGGTACGTGCCACGGCTGTACTTGGCCCAGCCATCGAATTCCCCGACCAGTCCGTGCTCTGGCCAGTAGTAGTCGGTGTAGCCGATCAGTCCCCGCCGGTCCGTGAACCTGGCCTGCATTTCCGGCATCGGAAAGCCGGCCTGGATCATTACGGCGCGGCTCAGGGACTCGCCTGGGGAACCCGAAAGGGCGTTAGCTGCGGCCAGGACGCACCGGACCCTGGCCTGCTTGGTGGCGCTGAGTTCATCCAGACACGCGAGTACCCGTCCCCGGAGTTCATCCGGGGACGCGATGCCATGGCTGAGATAGGCGGCATGTCCGGCCCGTTCCAGGGCGGCATCGAACGCGGGCAGAGCGTGCGTGAGGGGCAACCTCGCGGCCAATTCGCGCAGGGTTTCCTGAACCGGCGTGACCTGCAGGCCGTCGATGGTCACGATACTTGCGGAGCCGGGGTCGCCGAACCGCCGCCGTACTCCGTTCTTGGACCGTCCGCCGCCGCTGGTCCGACGTACCAGGGTTTCCACTTCATGAGGAGTGTCGATCAGCGGAAGACCGAGGATCGTGGCGCCGGACTGCCCGCAGAACACTGGTGCGATTTTGGCCGTTGCCTGTACCGCGTGGATCCGGACTGCGAATTGTTCCCACTCCTTCAACGAGTTCCAGCCGTCCGAAGGCAAGTAGAGGCCGCGCCGGATCCGGACCAGTTCCTTGCGTTTGGCCTGCCTGGCCACGGTCCGGCCGCCGTGGTCATCATCGGGGTCGCTGTGCGGCGTGATCCAGGCCGGGGACGTCGTGGCTGCAGTCATGGGTCCACGGTGGCCCGCAGCGCCCGGCTGCGCCAGCCCGCCGTCGTCGTATGTTGATAACCGGACCGAGGTGACCGATGCGCCACACCGAATATGCACCCGCAAAGGAACCCTGCGCCCAGTGGAACGGATGCGTCAGTCCGCAGCGGGTGCAAAACTGGTGGGACTCGTCATTTCGGTTCGGTAACGCGACCTCCTATGCTTAGCTGGAGCCTTTGCAAGGATTTTGGGGCGAGTAATCGTAAGGAAACCGGTATATGAGTAGTGTTCTGACAATCCGCGGCGGAGTCCCGCTTACAGGCCGCGTCAGCGTCCGGGGGGCCAAAAACCTTGTTCCCAAGGCCATGGTGGCAGCATTACTGGGCAACGAGCCGTCGGTGTTGCGGAACGTTCCGGAGATCAAGGACGTCGAGGTTGTCACCTCGCTCCTGCAGCTGCACGGAGTGACGGTGGTCAAGGATCCCGTCAGCGGTGACCTCACCCTGGATCCGAAGGCGGCCAAAACCGCCCCGAGCACGGCGATCGATGCCCACGCCGGTGATTCGCGGATCCCCATCCTGCTCTGCGGACCCCTGATCCATGCGATCGGTGAGGCCTTCATTCCGGACCTTGGCGGCTGCAAGATCGGTGACCGGCCCATCGACTACCACCTGAACGTGCTCCGCAAGTTCGGCGCCGTGGTGGAAAAACGCCCGGGCGGCATCCACATCTCGGCTCCGCGGGGGCTGCATGGGGCCAAAATCTCCCTGCCCTTCCCCTCGGTCGGCGCTACGGAGCAGGTGCTGCTCAGTGCAACCCGGGCCGAAGGGATCACCGAACTTTCCGGCGCCGCCACCGAGCCTGAGATCATCGACCTCATTGCCGTGCTGCAGAAGATGGGCGCCATCATCAGCGTCCAGACCGACCGGACCATCCGCATTGAAGGCGTCCGGGACCTGGGCGGTTACAACCACCGGGCCCTCTCGGACCGCAACGAATCGGCGTCGTGGGCTTCGGCAGCCCTGGTGACCCGCGGTGACATCTTCGTCGAAGGCGCCTCGCAGCGGGACATGATGACGTTCCTGAACACCTACCGGAAGGTAGGCGGAGGCATGGACATCGGCGAGGACGGCATCCGCTTCTACCACCGGGGCGGCAAGCTCAACCCGCTGGTCCTGGAAACGGATGTGCACCCCGGCTTCATGACCGACTGGCAGCAGCCGCTCGTGGTGGCACTGACGCAGGCCGAAGGCGTCTCGATCGTCCACGAGACCGTGTATGAAAACAGGTTCGGCTTCACCGATGCGCTGATCCGGATGGGCGCCAGCATCCAGGTGCACCGCGAGTGCCTGGGGAGTGTGCCGTGCCGCTTCGGCCAGCGCAACTTCCTCCATTCCGCCGTCATCTCCGGCCCCACCCAGCTCAAGGGCGCCGACATCGACGTACCGGACCTGCGTGGCGGCTTCAGCCACCTGATCGCTGCCCTGGCCGCTTCCGGAACGTCCCGCGTGACGGGGATCGACATCATCAACCGCGGCTACGAACGTTTCACCGAAAAGCTGGCCGGCCTCGGCGCCGATTTCGACATCACCTCGACAAAGTAGCGGTGGGTACGTGAAGGAAACGGCCAAGAGCCAGGCCACATTCGTTGTGGTCGCAGCCATCGTGCGCACGGTGCTGAACGCAATGATGAACAAGAAGTGGGAAGGCCTCGAGAACCTCCCCGCCGGCGGATTTATTGCCGCGCCCAACCATTGCACGGAAATCGATCCCCTGATCGTGGGCCACCTGCTCTACAACCAGAAGCGCGCCCCGCACTTCCTCGCCAAGGCCGGACTGTTCAAGGTCCCGGTCCTGGGCGGGGTCCTGCGGGCCACCCGGCAGATCCCGGTGGAACGCTCGACGGCGGGAGCGAACCGCTCGCTGCAGCTTGCCCAGGAGATAGTGGCGGACGGCGGGGCCATTATCATCTACCCCGAAGGTACGCTCACCCGCGATCCCGCGCTGTGGCCGATGAAGGGCCACACCGGCGCTGCCCGTCTTGCCTTGGAAGGCGGCATTCCCGTGGTTCCGATCGCGCACTGGGGCGCACATGAGGTGTTCCCGCGCTATGCGAAGCGGTTCCACCTTTTCCCGCGCAAGACCTCCAGGGTGATGGTGGGCAAGCCCGTGGACCTCAGCCAGTACGCGGACCGGCCACTGGATAAAGCAACGCTGACCGCCGCTACGGCGACGATCATGGACGCCGTGACCGGTTTGCTCGCCGGCATCCGCGGGGAGGAGCCTCCCGCAGAACGGTGGGACCCTTCCAAGCACAATCAAGCCGCGCACGGCCGCTTCGTTGAGCGGGGCAATCCTGACGACGCTGCGGATGCCACCTGATGGCCGACGAAAGCCGTCAGCGTTCCGCCCGGTCTGTCGCCGTCCTGGGCGCAGGTTCCTGGGGAACCACGTTCGCCAAGATCCTCGCCGATGCGGCTGGAGCAGCGGGGGAACAACGGAGCATCCGGATCTGGGGCCGCCGCAGCGAAGTCGTGGAGCAGATCAACGGCTCCCACCGCAACGTCCAGTACCTGAAGGACACCGAACTGCCGCCCAGCATCACAGCGTCCACGGATGTCCGTGACGTGCTGGCGGGCGCGGACCTGGTGGTCCTCGCTGTTCCTGCCCAGTCACTGCGCCTCCAACTCCGTGAATGGAAGCCGCTGATCGCTGCTGACGCAGTGGTGGTGTCCCTGATGAAGGGCCTGGAGCTGGGTACGGACGCCCGCATGAGTGAGGTCATCAGCGACGAACTGGGGATTCCCGCGGACCGCATCGCGGTGGTATCGGGCCCCAATCTGGCCATGGAGATCGCCCGCGAGGAACCCACAGCCTCCGTGGTGGCCTGTACCGACGCGGCGGCCGCAGGCTGGATCGCCAGGAGCTGCACCGCACCGTACTTCCGTCCCTACACCACGGCGGACGTCGTCGGCGTGGAAATCGGCGGCATCGTCAAGAACGTCATCGCGCTGGCCGTGGGCATCTGTGAAGGCAAACAGATGGGCGACAACACCAAGGCCTCCGTGATCACCCGGGGCCTGGCCGAAACGTCCAGGCTCGCGCTTGCCCTCGGTGGCGAGGCCCGGACCATGGCAGGGCTGGCCGGCCTGGGGGACCTGGTGGCAACGTGTTCCTCGCCGCTGTCGCGAAACCATACGGCCGGCCGGATGCTCGGCCAGGGACTCACCCTCGAACAGCTGGCCCAGCAAATGACCCAAACAGCCGAAGGCATCAAATCCGGCCAGGCTGTGCATGAACTTGCGGGGAAACTGGGCGTCGACATGCCCATTACTGCCGCCGTCGTAGCCGTCCTGGCCGGCAAACTGTCCGTTGACCAACTGGGGCCGCTGCTGCTGGCCCGGGACCTGAAACCCGAAGGCGATTACTGACGATGTCCGACCATAACCTGACCGCAGCGGACTCCGCCCCCCGGGCCAAACCCCGCGTCGCGGTCCTTTTTGGTGGCCGGTCCAGCGAACATGCCGTGAGCTGTGTGACAGCTGCCGGTGTCCTGGGCGCGATCAACAAAGACAAGTACGATGTCATCCCCATCGGCATCGCCAAGTCGGGGCAGTGGGTGCTGGCCGCGGGGGATACGGCCCAATGGTCGCTGTCCGCGTCGTCGCTGCCGGAGGTCCCGCCGTCGTCGGAAACGGTGACACTGGCTGAGATCGGCGGCGAGCACCAGCTGATCGTCGCCTCGCCGAACCAGGTCCCGCAGGAACTCGGCACGGTGGACGTTGTGTTCCCCCTTCTCCATGGCCCCTTTGGCGAGGACGGCACCATCCAAGGGCTCCTGGAACTGTCCGACACCCGCTACGTCGGCGCCGGCGTGCTCGCATCGGCTGTGGGCATGGACA
Organism: Pseudarthrobacter sp. KH_020_B; assembly: GCF_057840185.1. NCBI lineage: Bacteria > Bacillati > Actinomycetota > Actinomycetes > Micrococcales > Micrococcaceae > Pseudarthrobacter > Pseudarthrobacter sp. KH_020_B. Next base: position 2,923,038 of record NZ_CM174506.1, on the reverse strand, counting down.
AGCACTACATGAAGGTTGTTTTCGAAGCCGCCGGGCTGCACGTGGGGCCCTACATCGCCGTCACGGACCGCCAGTGGGTCAAGGACGCGGAGGCTGTCCGCAAACGGGTGGACCAGCTCGGCTTTCCCGTGTTCGTTAAGCCGGCGCGGGCGGGTTCGTCCATGGGGATCTCCAAGGTGGACTCGCTCGAGGAACTCGATGCCGCCGTCGAGGAAGCCCGGCGCCACGACCTTAAGCTGGTCATCGAGGCCGGCATCGTGGGGCGTGAGATTGAGTGCGCCGTCCTGGAAGGACGCGGGACCGATTCCCCCCGGACGTCCATGCCGGGCGAAATTTCCGTCGCCGCCGGAACGCACGAATTCTACGATTTCAACGCGAAGTACGTTGAGGACGACGCCGCCGCGCTGAGCTGCCCCGCCGACATTCCCGAGGAAGCAATCGTGCGGGTCCGGGAACTCGCGGCGGCTGCCTTTGACGCTGTGGGTGCCGAAGGCCTGAGCCGCGTGGACTTCTTCTATACGCCCGACGGCGAACTGATCATCAACGAGATCAACACCATGCCCGGGTTTACGCCCAAGAGCATGTACCCGCAGATGTGGGCAGCATCAGGCTTGGACTATGCGGACCTGATTGATGAGCTGATCCATCTGGCGTTGAACCGGAAGACCGGCCTGCGCTGACGGGTCCCCACCGGCACCCTAACCTCGCTCCGCTTCGGCCAGGGAACCCTGCCGGCGTGGGCCCACCTCCGGGACCCTACTGGCTGGACGGCAGGTTCTGCAGTTCTTCCTGACCCACGCAGTTCCGGGTAGCCGGGATTTTTCCGGCGGAGGCGGAAAGGTCAGCCAGGACCGTCGCGGAGCTGATCTTCTCCGGATCCATCAGGATTTCCGTGGCGGGTTCGCGGCCGAAGGTGGTCAGGGTCCACACCGGATCGCCTTCCTTGATGACCCAGTCGATGCCGTTGACACTCACGCACCGGTCCGTCGTCGGGCCTGGAACGTTGACGCCGCAGCGCAGGATCACCTGCGACGGATCTCCCCAGGCCGCGGTTGCCTGGCTGTTGGTTTTCCGCAGCGTAGCATCGCCGATGGCGTCCGGAAGGGCAACCATCATCGGAGCGCAGGCCGGGTTCGCCGCATCGCCGGCGGCGGTGACATCCACGGTCGGGGCGCAGGCGGACAGAACGGCTCCGGTGAGGGCCGCAGTCAGCAGGATTCCGGACACGCGGACAGGCAAGGGAAAACGGGGATTGCGCATCTATCCAGCCTAGCGTCGCCGCGGTGTGGAGCGGGACGCGGGAACGCCCGTACGCCCGTTGCGAGCACCTGACCAGCAACGGGCGGATCTGCGATGTCGGTGCCGCGCTGTAGCGTAGGGGCGTGCCTGAAATTCCGTTGACTAAAGAAACGCTGACTGTCGCCGCGCTGTCCGAAGCCGAACTGCTGGCCCGGATCTTTCCGCGGCTGGAAATGGCCGGAACGCACGGTTCGGCAACGCTGCTGGGCCCGGGAGACGATGCCGCCATTATCGCCGCTCCGGATGGCAGGACAGTGATCAGCATCGATACCCAGGTGCAGGACCAGGACTTCCGGCTGCAGTGGCCCAACGGGTACCGCACTACGGGCTTCGACGTCGGCTGGAAGGCGGCGGCCCAGAACCTCAGCGATATCAACGCCATGGGCGGCGTGGCAACGTCGCTGGTGGTGAGCCTGACGTTGCCGCCCGAAACTCCTGTCAGCTGGGTGGCGGACCTGGCCGATGGCCTGACTGCGGGAATCAGGGAACTCGGTGCCACCGAATGCTCGGTGGCGGGGGGCGATTTGGGCCGCGGCAGGGAAATCTCCGTGACGGTCGCCGTGGTGGGCTCACTGGCTGGCGGCAAGGCGGTCCTGCGGTCAGGGGCCCGCGCCGGCGACGTCGTGGCCCTGGCCGGGACGGTGGGCCGGGCCGCAGCCGGGCTTGCGCTCCTGGAATCGGCGGCCCCCGTGCAGTCCCTGGCGCCCTCGCAGCGGGCGCTTGTGGAACTCCAATGCAGGCCACGGCCGCCCCTTTCCGCGGGGCCGCTGGCCAGGTCAGCCGGTGCCACGGCCATGCTGGATATTTCGGACGGCGTAGTGCGCGACGGCGGTCGCCTCGCCGCCGCCAGCGGCGTCGTCATTGACCTTGACCCCGCAGCATTGAAGCCTCTCGCGGAAGCCCTGCGTCCGGCGTCGGACCTTCTCAGAGCTGACCCCATGGCCTGGGTGCTGGGCGGGGGAGAGGACCACGGGCTGCTGGCCACATTCCCTGCCGGCGTTCAGCTGCCAGCCGGATTCACTGCGATAGGCTCAGTACAAGCCCCGGGAAGCTCCACACCTCCGGGCGTCACAATTGCGGGCCACGCCGTTGGCACCGGGGGATGGGATCACTTTGCAGACTAAGGTTGCCGCCAACGCGCAAGCGATGAAGCGGTGGTTGGACAAGGCTGAAACCGCCATAGCCAACCACAGCGACCGCCTCAATGCCATCAACATCTTCCCCGTGGCGGACGGTGACACCGGCACGAACCTCTACCTCACCGTTCGGGCGGCTGCCCGTGCCCTGCGCAGCTACCCGGCGGGCCATTGGGCGGCAGTCCCTGGTGACTCCGGCCAGGCGGACGTCGGAGCTGTCTTGGCTCGTGCCGGCAGGGCCGCGATGGAGCAGGCCCGCGGTAACTCCGGAACCCTCTTCGCAGTCTTCCTCTGCGCCGCGGCTGAACCCCTGGCCGGTCATACGCGCCTGACATCAACTCTCTTGGCCGCCGCGCTTAACCGCGCCCAGATCCGGGCGTGGTCCGCGTTGAGCGATCCCGTTCCTGGCACCATGCTATCGGTTATGGAAGCTGCCGCTCGGGCCGCCGCGGCAGTGGACGCCGGCCATAACGGCGACGACAGCAACCAGGCCCTGGGCAAAGCCCTCGACGCTGCGGTTAACGGCGCGCTGAAGGCAGTGGTCAGGACCGAGAGCCAGCTGGCCGCCCTCGAGGCCGCGCATGTGGTCGATGCCGGGGGCGTTGGCATGCTGCTCATCCTCGACTGCCTCCGCTCCGCCGTTATGGGCGAGGAACTGCAGCGCGAACTCCTCGACGGGCTGCACGGCTATGACGTCCAGGACCCACACATCCACACTGATATGCCGGATGACGACGGCGTTGAGGTTATGTGCACCATCAGCCTTTCGCCGCTCAGCGCGGCCACACTGCGCCAGCGGCTCGACGAGATCGGCGAGTCCGTCATCATGAGCCAGGTGGACAGCATGGCGGACGCCGAGGGCGGTTACCGGTGGCGCGTCCACGTCCATGTCCCCGACGCCGCGCCCGCGGTTGCCCTGATCCGTTCCCTTGGCGAACCCAGCGACGTTTCGGTCAGCGAACTTGCGTTGGCCCGCGAACCCGAACCAGCTCCGGTGAACTCCAGTGGGCATGAGCGCTGAACTGGACCTGGGCCTGGAACGCCTGATCGGAAAACGGTCAGCCTCGGCCATTGAGAAGCACCTGGGCATCGCCACAGTCGGCGGCCTGCTGAACTACTTCCCCCGCCGCTACCTGAACCGCGGCGAACTGACACCCATCAGCGAGCTCCCTTTCGACGAGGAGGTCACCCTCATCGCGCGGGTGCTCTCCAACACCACCCGCAAGATGCATACCCGCCGAGGTTCCATCACCGACGTCGTGATCACTGACGACGCCGCCTCCCATGGCCGTCCCCGCCTCGCCGCCGTGGGCCCTGGCAGCGGGCACGGCACCCTCAAGATCACCTTCTTCAGTGGCTACCGGGCCCAAGCCCAACTCCTGCCGGGCCGGCGCGTGATGTTCTCCGGCAAGGTGACCCGGTACGGCTCGTCGCTCGGGCTGACCAACCCGGACTTCCACCTCCTGGACGAGGACCCGGACATGCCGGCCGTGGACCCCGAAAAGCTCGCCGCCATGCCCATCCCGGTGTATCCGGCCACCGCAAAGCTCACCAGCTGGTCGATTCAGAAAGTCATCTCCACGCTCCTGGAAACCGTCGATCTGGACGCCTTGCCGGATCCGCTGCCGGAGAGTGTCACCGCGCGGGAGAACTTCCTGCCGGTGGCTGAGGCCTACCGGCTCATCCACATGCCGGAATCGCCGGCTGACTGGAAAAAGGCCCAGGAGCGCTTGCGCTACCAGGAGGCCCTGGTCCTGCAGGCGGCGTTGGCACGGCGCCGTGCCCAGCTTGCGGCCGAGGAAGCCACGGCGCGCCGCCCGGCCACCAACGGGCTGCTGGCGGCGTTCGACAGGCAACTGCCCTTCACGCTCACCGCCGGCCAGGCCGCCGTCGGAAAAACGCTCGCCACGGAACTGGCCCAGGGCAGCCCCATGAACCGGCTGCTGCAGGGCGAGGTCGGCTCGGGCAAGACCATCGTCGCGCTGCGGGCCATGCTGCAGGTGGTGGATGCCGGCGGGCAGGCTGCGCTCCTGGCGCCAACGGAGGTCCTCGCCGCCCAGCACTTCGAATCCATCCGGCGGACCCTGGGTTCCCTGTCCCGCGACCCTATGCTTTCCACTGACGGGCTGCTGGGCAGCCTCGCCGAAGGGGCCGTCCAGGTCACTCTCCTCACCGGCTCCATGCCCACCGCCGCCCGCAAACGGGCCATGCTTGACACCGCTTCCGGCGCCGCCGGGATTGTGATCGGCACACACGCGCTGCTCAGCGACAACGTCGTGTTCTACGACCTTGGCCTGATCGTGGTGGACGAACAGCACCGGTTCGGCGTGGAGCAGCGGGACGTCCTCAGGTCAAAGGCCAACAAACCGCCGCACCTGCTGGTCATGACCGCCACGCCCATTCCACGTACCGTGGCCATGACGGTCTTCGGCGACCTCGAAACCTCAATCCTGGACGAGCTCCCCGCCGGCCGGGCACCAATTACCACCCATGTGGTGGGCCTCGCCGAGAACCCCGGCTGGGCAGACCGCATCTGGACGCGCTCCCGTGAGGAGATCGACGCCGGGCACCAGGTGTACGTGGTGTGCCCCAGGATCGGAACGGACGACGACGGCGACTTCAGTCCGGGGGAAGCGGAACCCTCCGCGGCTGACCTGGCCGGCGACGGCGCTGCGCGGGAGCTCGCGTCGGTGACCGCCGTCGTCGAACATCTCCAGCAGGAGCCGGCCCTGGCCGGTGTACCGCTGGGGCCAATGCACGGCCGCCTCGACACCGCCGTGAAGTCCGCCGCTATGGCCGACTTCACGGCCAACAGGACCAAGCTCCTGGTGTCCACCACCGTCATCGAAGTCGGCGTTGACGTCCACAACGCAACGATGATGGTGATCCTCGACGCCGACCGTTTCGGCATTTCCCAGCTGCACCAGCTGCGCGGCCGGGTGGGCCGTGGCGGGCTTCCCGGTACGTGCCTGCTGGTCACCAATTTGGAACGCGGGCACCCGAGCCGGCGCCGGCTGGACGCCGTGGCGGCAACCACTGACGGCTTCGAACTTTCGCAGGAGGACTTGAAGCTGCGCCGCGAGGGCGACATCCTGGGCGCGTCGCAGTCAGGCGGCCGCTCCACCCTGAAACTGCTGCGCGTGCTGGAGCACGAGGACATCATTGCCCAGGCGCGCCAGGACGCCCAGGAAATTGTGGGCTCGGATCCGGCCCTGGCGCGGCATCCGCGGTTGGCGGAGGCCATTGACGAGTATTTGAACCCCGAGAAGGAGGCGTTCCTTGAGCGCGGATAGGAGGCGGCCATGAGCCGCATCATCGCGGGCGCCGCAGGCGGGACCCCCTTGGTCAGCGTGCCCGGCTCCCTGACCAGGCCCACTACCGACCGCGTCAAGGAAGCACTGTTCTCCCGGCTCGACGCCTTCGGAATCATTGCCGGTGCCCGGGTCCTGGACCTGTACGCAGGGTCCGGATCGTTGGGGGTGGAGAGCGGCAGCAGGGGCGCTGAGGCCGTTGACCTCGTGGAATTCGACGCCAAAGCCAGTTCCGTGTGCCAACGCAACGCGGACCTGATCAACGGCGTGCTGGGCCGCAAAGCAGTGACCGTCCACCGGTCCAAAGTCGAGTCCTTCCTGGAGCGCACGGCGGAGACGGCTCGCTGGGACCTGGTGTTCCTGGACCCGCCGTATCCGCTGGATGACCCTGCCCTGTCGGCGGTGCTGGGCAAACTCGCCGATCATCTGGCTCCGGCGGCCTTGGTGGTGGTGGAGCGGTCCTCGCGTTCACCGGAGCCGTTCTGGCCCGCAGGACTGGAACGGTTTGCCGAGAAGAAGTACGGCGAAACGCGGCTCTGGTTCGCGGAGCCTTTTGTGCCCGACGCCATCGCGCCGGACGTTGTTATTGAGGAGCAGTCGCCACAACAGGAGCAGGCTTAGGGCTCAGCCGGCGAGGCGATCCAGGTCCACGCCGGCCAGAACCTTCGCAGGGTGGGGGCCGCGCGCCGTCAGTTCGGTTGTCCAGGCTTCGGGCCAGGGAGTCTGCGTTCCGGCGAGGATGATGTTGCCGGGGTAGCGGCCCGCGAACATCCCGGTCTCGGCGAAGGCTGCAACGTCGGTCATGGCGCGGCGCAGGGCGGCGGCCTGGCTTCGTACCAGGGTCAGGCCGGGTTCATCGCCGACGTTGACGATCAGCAAGCCTTCCGGTGCCAGTCGGGCTCGGGCCTCCTGGTAGAACTCCTGGCAGGCGATGTGGCGCGGTGCTTCCGGTCCCGAAAAGATGTCCAGGATCACGACGTCGAACTGAAGTTCCGGGTCCAGGTCCGCCAGGGCGTCGCGGGCATCGCCGATGACCGTACGCAGGTCGGTTCCGTCGGGCAGGGGGAGTTGCTGCAGGACAAAGTCGAGGAGTTCCCGTTCCAGCTCCACCGCGTATTGGACGGATCCGGGCCTCGTCGCCTGGATATAGCGGGCCAGGGTCAGGGCCCCGGCCCCAAGATGCAGTGCGGTGATTGGCTGGCCTTCGGGGGCGGCGAGATCCACCAGGTGGCCGATCCTCCGCAGGTATTCGTAGAAGATCTCCTCGGGGTGCGCCAGATTAACGTGGGACTGTTCAGCCACGCCGATGCTCAGGACGTAGCCGCCGTCGGTGAACGCATCGGGCTCGATGGAGGCGTGCTGTCCGGTGGTCCGCAGGAACCGGGTGGAACGTTTGCCGACGGGATCCGCCATCAGAGCTTTCCGCCGAGGGTCGCCAGCCTGGCGGCGGCCTCCTCTAGGACCTCCACTTTCTTGCAGAACGCGAACCTGAGGAGGCTGCGTGTCCGTTCCGCGCCCTCCGGGTGGCAGAAGACGGGGACGGGGATGGCGGCCACTCCCACCAGTCCGGGCAGCCTGCGGGCCAGGTCCACGGAGTCGCCAATGCCAAGGGGCGCGGTGTCCACGTTGACGAAATAGGTGCCCTGCGGCGTGTAGACGTCGAATCCTGCGGCGCGCAGGCCTTCGCTGAGGATGTCCCGTTTCTTCTGGAGGGTGGCCGAGATGCCCTGGTAAAACTCATCCGGCAGTGCCAGGCCGGTGGCAATGGCCGCCTGGAACGGTGTACCGGAGCTGTAGGTCAGGAACTGCTTGACCGTGCGGACAGCCGCCACCAGGTGTTCCGGGCCGGTCAGCCAGCCGATCTTCCAGCCGGTGAAGGAGAAGGTCTTTCCGGCGGACGAGATGGTGATGGTCCGCTCACCCGCACCCGGCAGGGAAGCTACAGGAATGTGCCGGGCGCCGAAGGTGAGGTGCTCATACACCTCGTCGGTGATGATGAGGCAGTCATGCTTTGCGGCAAGCTCAACGACGCGCTGCAGAACATGACGCGGGAAGACGGCGCCGGTGGGATTGTGCGGGTTGTTCAACAGCACCACCCTGGTGCGGTCGGTGAAGGACGCTTCCAGGGCCGCCATGTCCGGGAAAAAGTCGGGGGCAAGCAGCGGGGCCGTGATGTGGGTGGCGCCGGACAGGCCGATGACGGCGCCGTACGAGTCATAGAACGGCTCGAAGGTCAGCACCTCGTCGCCCGGGCCGACGAGCGCCAGCAGCGTTGCGGCGATCCCCTCTGTGGCACCGGTGGTGATGATGACCTCGGTGTGCGGGTCCGGGGTCAGCCCGTAGAACCGCTCCTGGTGGGCAGCCACGGCTTCACGCAGTTCCAGGATGCCCTTGCCCGGCGCATACTGGTTGGCCCCCGCTTCGATGGCGGCCATCGCTGCCGCCTTGATTTCCAGCGGACCGTCCTCGTCAGGAAAGCCCTGCCCGAGGTTGATGGCGCCGGTCTGCGCCGCCAGCGTGGTCATCTCTTCGAAGATGGTGACGCCCAGTTGGCCGGCAGGTCCCAGCAGATTGGCGCCTGAGGCGGTGCGCTGCCACGGGGCAGGCACAGTGGGCATGGAAAGGTCCCGTGGTGGATGCATCCAGTCATGGTATCCCGGCCGTCCCATGCGGTAGGTTCGGTGCATGAGACGCGCTGTCTGCCCCGGATCCTTTGACCCCATTCACAACGGCCATCTCGAGGTCATCGCCCGTGCCGCCGGCCTCTTCGATGAGGTGATCGTGGCGGTTTCGACCAATTATGCGAAGAAGTACAGGTTCAGCCTGGGGGACCGCCTGGATATGGCGCGCGAAACACTGGCGTCCCTCAAAGGCATTGTGGTGGAACCGGTGGGAGATGGCCTCCTGGCCGATTACTGCCGCCAGCGCGGGGTCTCCGCGATCGTCAAAGGTCTCCGCTCATCCTCAGACTTCGACTACGAACTTCCGATGGCCACGATGAACCGTCAGCTCAGCGGCGTGGAAACGGTGTTCCTGCCGGCCGAGGCGCACTACCTGCATTTGTCATCCACCCTGATCAAAGAGGTGGCCGGCCTGGGCGGCAGCGTGTCCGACTATGTGCCCCGGTCGGTACATAAAAGGTTGCTCGCGGGCGAGTCTGCGCCCTAACAACAGCCAAGCAGGTAGGCTAGTCCGGTACTTCGACGGCCGTCCGTCGCCTGGTTTGAGTCCCTGCGGTTCTTCAGGCTAAGATGGTACGTCGGTCATATGTTCAACAGGAGTTCTCATTAAACGAGATGCTAGTTCGCCCTTGGCGTTCGACGTCAAGGATCTCGGGCGCAGCCCGGGCAGCATGCGGACACTGAAGGAACATGTACCCGCACCAAGTGATCTTGGTGTGGCACTCATTGGCGTTCAGGAAGGCTCGGACATCGAGCTTGACCTGAGGCTTGAGGCCGTACACGAAGGAATTCTGGTATCCGGAACCGCAGCCGCCGAAGTAAAAGGCGAATGCGGCAGATGCCTGGATCCCCTTGCGTATGACCTTGAGGTCAATGTGCAAGAACTTTTCTTCTACGAGGGCGTTGTGCTGTCGGACGAAGAAGACGAAGAAGAGCAATATCGAGTCGAGCGCGATGTTATCGATCTTGAGCCGGTGTTGCGGGACGCAGTTGTAACCATGCTGCCGTTCCAGCCGGTGTGCCGGGAAGACTGCCAGGGCCTTTGCTCCGAATGTGGAGTCCGCCTGGAAGACGAGCCGGGGCATCACCACGAGATCGTAGATCCTCGCTGGGCTGCCCTAGCCGACTTGGCTAAGCCTGACCGGCAAAACTGATTTGTACGTGTTTGTCTAGAGAGAAATGAGTTAGCCGTGGCTGTCCCGAAGCGGAAAATGTCTCGCTCGAATACCCGCGCCCGCCGCTCCCAGTGGAAGGCAACTGCCCCCCACCTGGTGAAGACTGTCGAAAACGGCCAGGTTACCTACAGCCTGCCGCACCAGGCAAAGGTCGTCACCGACTCGGCTGGCACTGCGCTGTTCCTTGAGTACAAGGGCCGCAAGGTCGCTGACGTCTAATCGGCCGCTTGGGCTGACATGATGTCTTCAACTGAAGAGCTTCTGAAGCGTCTCGGTGTCTCCATTGACGCCGGGACGCTTCGTCTTGCTCTCACGCACCGTTCCTACGCCTACGAAAACGGCGGCATTCCCACCAACGAGCGGCTCGAATTCCTGGGCGACTCCATCCTGGGGTTCTCCGTGACCGATGCCCTGTACCGGGACAACCCCACACTGCCCGAAGGCGACCTCGCCAAGCGCCGCTCTGCGGTGGTCAGCACCCGGGCCCTCGCCGGCATCGGCCGCAGCCTCGGCATCGGGGACTACATCTACCTGGGGCAGGGCGAAAAGCTCACCGAGGGCAAGAACAAGGCTTCCATCCTGGCGGACACCATGGAAGCACTCATTGGCGCCACCTACGTGTCCAACGACATCGAGACTGCCCGCCAGCTGGTCATGCGCCTGATTGGCCCGCTCCTCAAGGATGCGGCCGCGCTCGGCGCCGGTACTGACTGGAAGACCAGCATCCAGGAACTGGCCGCCAGCCGGCAGCTCGGCACTATCTATTACGCCGTTGAGGGAGCCGGACCGGACCACGCCCGAACCTTCACCGCTGTCCTGAATATCGGCGGCAAACCATACGGCAACGGATCAGGCCACTCGAAGAAGGAAGCGGAGCAGGAAGCTGCTGCGGACGCCTGGCGTCAGCTCTCTCCAAATGCGGGAACCGCCGCAGCCTCCTCATCGGAGGGCGCATCATCAGAGTCCTTCCGCAGCGTCTAGGCTGAGCCGTGCCCGAACTGCCTGAAGTCGAAGTAGTCCGCCGCGGACTCGTGAGTTGGGTCCGCGGCCGGACCATCACATCGGTAGACGTACTGGACCCACGTTCCCTCCGCCGCCATGCCCTGGGTGCTGAGGACTTCAAGGGCAACCTCCAGGGCGCAATGGTCGTGGACGTGGTGCGCCGCGGAAAATTCCTCTGGATGCCGCTGAGTGAGACACCCGACGCCACCGGCACGCCGTCCGTCGCGCTCATGGCCCACCTCGGGATGAGCGGTCAGCTCCTGATGCAGGACAGCCAGGTTCCGGACGAGAAACACCTCAAGGTCAGGCTGCGCCTGAGTCCCGTGGCCGGAATGCCTGAACAACTCCGGTTTGTTGATCAGCGGATTTTCGGCGGGTTGTTCGTCACCGGCATGGTTCCCACGGACGACGGCGGTCCTGGCGGCCAGGCGGAATCTCCCGTTGCGCTGATCGCCGAGGAAGCCGCCCACATCGCCCGGGACCCACTGGACCCGGCATTTTCCTTTGACCTTTTCTACAGCCGGCTGCGGAAGCGAAAGACGGGCCTCAAACGCGCCCTGTTGGACCAGGGACTCGTCTCGGGCATCGGCAACATCTATGCGGACGAGGCCTTGTGGCGGGCACAACTGCATTACGCCAGACCCACCGATACGCTGCGCCGAGGCGACGCGGAACGGCTCATAACCAGCGCGCGTGAGGTCATGCTGGACGCTCTCGAGGCCGGCGGCACCAGCTTCGATTCGTTGTACGTCAACGTCAACGGGGCCTCTGGTTACTTCGACCGCTCCCTGAACGCCTACGGGCGGGAAGGGAAACCCTGCAGCCGTTGTGCCGCCGTCGGAATTAACTCCACGCTCCGCCGCGAGCAGTTCATGAACCGCTCGTCATACTCCTGCCCGGTCTGTCAGCCGCGCCCGCGCAACGGACGCTGGTAGTCCACAGCGCACCTGAGGCCATTGACCCGGCTGCACAGCCCTCCCTCTTTATCGAACATGCCTGGTCTCCTGCGGTGGTCCGGCAGTAGCCGTCACAGCGGACAGGCTCCAAATCCGCGGAATTCCGCCAGCACGCAGTAGATTTGGGGCAGCAAAGCAGCCGCTTCAGCCACTCAGGAGAACAGAAACACCTTGCACCTCAAAAGCCTTACCGTCCGTGGGTTCAAGTCGTTTGCGTCGGCCACGACCTTCGATTTTGAGCCCGGAGTCACGGCAGTGGTGGGGCCGAACGGTTCCGGCAAGTCCAACGTGGTGGACGCCCTCTCCTGGGTGATGGGGGAGCAGGGAGCCAAAACGCTCCGCGGCGGCAAAATGGAGGACGTCATTTTTGCGGGGACCTCCGGGCGCCCGCCACTGGGCCGGGCCCACGTCTCCCTGACCATCGACAACACCGACGGGGCACTGCCCATCGAGTACAGCGAGGTCACCATCTCGCGGACCCTCTTCCGCACCGGAGGCTCCGAGTACGCCATCAACGGTGCCAGCTGCCGCCTGCTCGACATCCAGGAACTGCTCTCGGATTCCGGTATGGGCAGGGAAATGCATGTCATTGTGGGCCAGGGCCAGCTGGACAAGGTTCTGCACGCAACTCCGGAGGACCGCCGCGGCTTCATCGAGGAAGCGGCCGGGATCCTCAAGCACCGCCGCCGCAAGGAAAAAACGGTCCGCAAGCTGGAGGCCATGCAGGCGAACCTGCAGCGGCTGAGCGACCTGACGGGGGAGATCAGGCGCCAGCTCACGCCGCTCGGCAAGCAGGCTGATGTGGCGCGCCGCGCCCAGCGGGTCCAGTTCGATGTCCGGGACGCTCGCGCACGGCTGTTGGCCGACGACCTCGTCCAGCAACAGAATTCACTCAAGCAGGACGTGGCGGACGAAACGGCGCTGAAGGCCCGCCGTGCAGTAGTGGATCAGCAGCTTGAGGCGGGGCGCCGCCATCAGGCAGCCGCGGAACAGCTCGCCGCCGAGGCCACGCCAAAGCTCAACGCCGCGCGGGATACCTGGTACCGGCTCTCCGCTGCCAGGGAACGACTCCGTTCCCTGGGCTCGCTGGCCGAGGAACGCTGCCGGCTGCTGGGGGCTGATGCTGAACCGTACTCGGGCAGGGATCCTGAGCAGCTGGAACGGCAGGCCGTTCGGGTCCGGGATGAGCTGACGGAGCTGGAGTGCCACATTCTTGACCGGCGCAGCGCGCTGGAGACAGCCACGGCGGCCAAGACCGGGGCCGAACTCGACGCGACTGCCGAGGACAAAAGGCTCACGGCAGTCCTCCGGGCCGCAGCGGACCGTCGCGAGGGCCTGGCGAAGCTGGCCGGAGCCGTAGGTGCGGCCAGATCTCGGGTTGAATCCGCGCAGGCCGAGTTGGGCAGGCTGCGGGAGTCACTCGCCGCCGGACAGGAACGCCGCCGGCGGGCCCAGTCCGAGTTCACCGCCTTGGAAACCCAGGTTGCGGGGGTGGAGGAAGGGGAGGAAAGCCTCGACGCCGACTACGAGGACGCCAGCGCAGAGCTCGACGCCGTCGTCCAGGAGATTGCCGATCTGACCTCCGTGAGGGGAGAAGCTGTCCGCGAACGTGACGCCCTCGTGGCCCGCCGGGATGCGCTGCAGCTCGGCCTTAGCCGCAAGGACGGCACGGCGCACGCCCTGAACTCCGGACTGGACGGCGTTGTGGGCACCCTTGTCTCTGCCCTCACCATTCATCCGGGGTACGAGACTGCGATTGCCGCGGCCCTGGGCGACGCCTCCGAAGCGATCGTGGTCCGGGATCCTGACGTCGCCGCCGTCGTGGTGCAGCTACTGAAGGACGACGACGCGGGGCGTGCCTCCCTGCTGCTGGCGTCTGTTGCACCTATGCCGGACGCAAACTCCGCCACGGGCGGACCTTTGCCGGCGGGCGCACGCTGGGCTATGGACCTGGCATCCGCAGGGGGCGGGCCCGCCACCGCGGTGGCCGCGCTCCTGACCGGGGTGGCAGTTGTTGAAGACGTGGATGGTGCGGGGCTGCTGGTTGCCGAACGCCCGGACCTGACAGCCGTGACCCTGGCCGGGGACGTGTTTACTGCCCTCACGGTGACTGGAGGCTCGGCGAAGCCGCCGTCCCTGCTTGAAGTGCAGGCCGCCGTGGACGACGCCGAGGCCCGGCTGGCGGTTGTCACCGCGGATCTGGAACGGAACAGGTTCGCCCTGGCCGGCGCAGAAGTCCGCCGCGCCGAAGCCCGGACAAGGGCTGATGCTGCCCTGGACCGCCTGCACGATTCCGACGCCCGGCTCGCGGCCGTGGCCGAAAAGCTCGGCCACCTGAACTCCATCCTGCGCAGCGCCGTCGGTGAAAGCGACAGGCTGGCCACCTCGCTGGCCAGGGCGGAAGCCAACGTTGTCACCGAGGAACAGGCGCTCGCCGCCGTTGCGGCGCGGTTGGCTGCGGCGCAGGAGGCGCCGGCCGAAGAGGAACCGTCCACCGAACAGCGTGATGCGCTGGCATTGGCCGCATCGCTGGCCAGGTCTGCGGAGATGGACGCGCGGCTGTCGCTCCGCAGCACGGAAGAGCAGCTCACCGCCACCCGCAACCGGGCCCTGTCGCTGGAGCGGGCAGCGGCCACCGAACGCCGGGCGCGTGAAGAGGCAGCCGAACGGGCGCGCCGCCGTCGGATACAGGCTGGACGGGCGGCCGCCGTCTCCGCTGCGGTGGAGCTGGCAATCCGGTTTATCGATGTTTCTGTTGAGCTGGCCCGGAATGAACGCGACCGCGCCGAAGAGAACCGGGAAGAGCGGGACCGTGCGCTGCTGGAGACCCGGACAACCAATGACGCCCTGGCCCGTGAGCTGGCAGAGCTGACGGACTCGGTTCACCGGGACGAACTGGCCCGCGCCCAGCAGCGGGCACGAATTGAAGCCCTGGAAACACGCTCCATCGAGGAACTCGGGATCACCCCGGACGTGCTGGTGGTGGACTTCGGCCCGGACGTTCCCGTGCCCGTCCCCGCAGAAGAAAGCGGGGACAAATGGGCGGCCCTGCGGACACCCGTGGACGGCGACGGCACACCCGTCCCGGAAGGCAAGCCCTTTGTCCGCGAGGAGCAGGAAAAGCGCCTCCGGAAAGCCGAACGGGACCTGTCAGCCCTGGGCAAGGTCAACCCGCTGGCGCTGGAGGAGTTCGCGGCACTGGAGGAGCGCCACCAGTTCCTCAGCACCCAGCTGGAGGACCTGAAGTCCAGCCGCAAGGACCTGCTGGACATCATCAAGGAAGTGGATGACCGGGTCCAGCGGGTCTTTACCGAGGCCTTTGAGGACACCCGGAATCAGTTCGTCCACGTCTTTGAACGCCTCTTTCCCGGCGGCGAAGGCAGGCTCGTCCTCACGGACCCTTCGGACATGCTCACCACCGGAATCGAAGTCGAAGCGCGACCCGCCGGCAAGAAAATCAAGCGCCTCTCACTCTTGTCAGGAGGCGAACGGTCCCTCACCGCCGTCGCACTCCTGGTGGCCATCTTCAAGGCCCGCCCCTCTCCGTTCTATGTCATGGACGAGGTTGAAGCGGCGCTTGATGACACCAACCTCGGCCGGCTCATCACCATCTTCGAAGAGCTCCGGGAATCCAGCCAGCTGATCGTGATCACCCACCAGAAACGGACCATGGAAGTGGCTGATGCGCTCTACGGCGTCACGATGCGCGGCGACGGTGTGTCCACCGTCATCAGCCAGCGGCTGGGCGCCGACGTCTAGCGTCCGCACAGGTGGCCGCCCCGAACGCCTGCCACGTTTGTGAGAAGCTAGGGGAGTGAATGACATTCTCCCCATTGTTCTGTCCATTGTTGCTGCCCTGGCGGTTATTGGCGGGCTGATCCCGGTCCTGTTGAAGACGCGGAAGAACATCACCCGGTACCCCGGGACGCGCGACGCCAATGATCCCGCCACCCCGCAAGGCGGGGGAACGCTGCTCGAGGACGCGCCCGTCGTTCCGGCCGAGCGCAATGCTCCCGCCGGCGTCGACCTCGAAGACCTCGAAGTCACCGATGTTCCTGATGACGTGGCAGGCCTGGAAACCATCGAGGTTGAGACCCCCCTTCCCGTTGCGGGCCGCCTGACCCGGCTCCGGGAGCGACTGGTCCGGTCGAACAACATCCTCGGCAAGGGCCTGCTGGCGTTGCTGTCCAGCGACAAGATCGACGAAAACGTCTGGGACGAAGTGGAGGAGACCCTCCTTCTGGCCGACCTCGGCACTGAACCCACCATGCAGCTGGTCGATGCCCTCCGGGAGCGCGTGAAAGTACTCGGCACCAGGACCCCTGAACAGGTCAAGGCACTGCTCCGCGAGGAACTGATCAAGCTGGTGGATCCCACCATGGACCGCGCCCTGCGCACCGACAGGCACGCCGACAAGCCGGCTATTGTGCTGGTGGTGGGCGTCAACGGCGTGGGGAAGACCACCACCGTGGGCAAGCTCGCCCGCGTGCTCGTTGCCGAGGACAAGGATGTCCTGCTGGGCGCGGCGGACACGTTCCGCGCCGCAGCCGCCGAGCAGTTGGCCACGTGGGGCCAGCGTGTGGGTGTTCCCACCGTGAAGTCCGACGTCGACGGCGCGGACCCGGCGTCCGTTGCCTATGAGGCGGTCAAGGCCGGCATTGAGCAGGAAGTCGACGTTGTCATGATTGACACGGCGGGCCGCCTGCAGAACAAGACCGGCCTGATGGACGAACTCGGCAAGGTCAAGCGCGTCATCGAGAAGCTGGCGGAGGTGGATGAGGTCCTGCTGGTGCTGGACGCCACCACCGGCCAGAACGGCCTGAACCAGGCCCGCGTCTTCTCCGAGGTAGTGAACATCACCGGCATCGTCCTGACCAAGCTGGACGGGACCGCCAAGGGTGGCATCGTGGTGGCCATCCAGAAATCACTCGGCGTGCCGGTCAAGCTGATCGGTCTTGGCGAAGGCGCCGATGACCTGGCTCCGTTCGAAGTTGAGGGCTTTGTCGACGCCCTGCTGAACTAGCGGCGGGATCTCACCTCTCGATGCGTTTCAGCGGCTCGCGCGTTACAGTCCAGCAGGCCGCCGCCAGCACCAGCACGCCGCCGGTGACGCCGAATGCCCAGCCGTAGCCCAGCCGGTCCGCCAGGACGCCCACCAGCACGGGTCCGGCAATGGCCCCGACGTCCGAGGTCATCTGGTAAGCGGCCAGGACCCGCCCGCCGGACCGCTCATTGCCGATGACATCCGCGACGGCGGCCTGCTGGGCAGGTCCAAGCAGTCCGGACCCCACCCCGGCCACCACTGATGCGGCGAGGAACCACCCCAGGTGGGCCGTGAAGCCGATTGCGGCCGTGGCGAGCCCGGCGACCAGGAGGCCAACGACCATCAATGGCCGTCTGCCCAGGCTGTCCGCCAGCCGGCCGGAGAACGTCAGCGCGGCTGCATTACCCGCGGCAAAAACAGCCAGCGCAAGGCCGGCAGCCTCAGGACCGGCGCCGAGTGCAGCAACGGCAAACAGCGGGACCGTGGCCATCCGCACACCGAACGTGGCCCAGCCGTTGGCGAAGCTGGACAGCAGCGCCGAGCGGTACACGCCAACTCCCCAGGCCTCGGCGAAACGCATGTCCGGGGCGCGGCTCACTGTCGACCGGGCCGCGGACGGCGCGTGGCTGAGCTGGGTCTGCACCACCGCGGCAGCAAGGACCAGCGCGGCCGCGTAGCCCAGGAACGGCACCCGCAAGCCGAATCCGGCGAGCAGGCCACCCACCACCGGGCCCAGGACGCTGCCGATCAGGAACGCGGACGCGTAAGCGCCGGACACCCTGCCCCGGCTTTCCGGCGGGGCCAGCCTCACCACAAGGGCCATGGAGGCCACGGTGAACATCACCGAACCCACGCCGCCAAGCCCGCGGAAGACCAGCAGCTGCCAGTAGTCCTGGGCAAACGCGCACGCCGCGGTTGATACCGCCACAATCAGCAGCCCCGCCACATATACCGGCCGCTCACCCCAGCGGCCGATCAGGGCTCCGCCCGCCGGCGCGAACACCAGCCGCATAAAGGCGAAGATGCTGACGATCACGGCGGCGGCCGTTGCCCCGACGTCGAAAGTTGTGGCGAACTGGGGCAGGACCGGCGCCACCAGCCCAAATCCGAGGGCGATCAGGAACGCCGCAGCGAGCATCACCTTGATGTCGCGCGGAAGCGGGGGCCGCTGCGGGCGGATAACGGACATAATCCGCGTTGTGGCGCGGCTCACGGGTGATGGTGCCGTCATGGGGGCGGGGTTCCTTGCAGGTAGGCAGCCGGTGGCCGGCGGCAGTGGTGAAACATAACCGTAACAAGCCAGATATGCACCATTTACTTCCGGGAGGTTGTTGTAACAATCCGGCAATGTAAATCCTCCGCGAGCGAAACACGGCAGGGACAGACTCGATGCAGGACGCAAAAGGCGTTGGTAAGGCGGAGGATTCCGCAGCATCGATCATAGGGAGGACGTGCACCATGGAACTTACTGCAGGTCACGTATGGCTCATGGTGGCGGCAGCACTCGTGCTGTTCATGACACCAGGTCTGGCATTTTTCTACGGCGGCATGACACGCGCCAAAGCTGCATTGAACATGATGATGATGAGCTTCATCTCCATCGGCATGGTCGGCGTGGTCTGGGTCCTCTGGGGCGCTTCGATGAGCTCCGGTGAGGGCTTCCTGCAGATAGTCGGGAACCCGTTCGCCACCTTCGGCCTTGAAGGCATCACCACGCCGGACGGGCTCATCAAGGTCGGCTACGCCGCCACCTTCGCCATCATCACCGTCGCCCTCATCAGTGGCGCGATCGCTGACCGCGCCAAGTTCGGCGCCTGGTCCGTCTTCGTCCCCGTCTGGGTCACCCTCGTCTACTGCCCCCTGGCCTACATGGTCTGGGGCGGCGGCCTCTTCGGCCCCGAAGGCGCCATTGGCCAGGCCCTCGGCCCGGCCATCGACTTCGCCGGCGGCACAGTGGTCCACATCAACGCCGGTGTGGCAGCCCTCGTGCTGGTCCTGATCATCGGCAACCGCCGCGGCTTCGGCAAGGACCCGAACCACCGCCCGCACAACATCCCGTTCGTTATGCTCGGTGCAGCCATCCTGTGGTTCGGCTGGTTCGGCTTCAACGGCGGAGCCGCCACCACCGCTGAGCAGGGCGGCCTGATCTGGGTCAACACCCTCGCAGCCCCGGCCGCGGCAATGCTCGGCTGGCTTGTCACCGAACGCATCCGCGACGGCCACCCCACCTCACTTGGTGCCGCCTCCGGTGTTGTTGCCGGCCTGGTCGCCATCACCCCGGCCTGCGCCAACGTCAGCCCGGTGGGCGCGCTCGGTCTCGGCGTCGTCGCCGGTGTCGCTTCCGCCCTGGCCGTTGGCCTCAAGTTCCGCTGGGGCTTCGATGATTCCCTGGATGTTGTGGGCGTGCACCTGGTCTCCGGCATCATCGGAACGGTTGCCCTGGGCTTCATCGCCCTCCCCACGGACGGCGTGGGCGGCGGCCTCTTCTACGGCGGCGGCATGACCCAGATGTGGGCGCAGCTGGCCGCGGCCGGCATCGCCATCGCCTACTCTGCAATCCTCACGGCGATCATCGCCTTCGCCATCCACAAGACCATGGGCTTCCGGGTTTCGGATGAGCAGGAAGTCGTGGGCGTTGACCTGAGCCTGCACGCCGAAACGGCCTACGAGTTCGGTGTGGGCGGTCACGGCGGGAGCTTCCAGCCGCTCCACGAACTGATCACGGGCAAGGGAACGGCCACTGAAGGCCAGGTTGCTGGCGCAAAGAAGACCGAGCCGGCAGCCGGCAAGGAAAGCGTGGAAGCATGAAACTGATCACAGCCATCGTCCGCCCGGAGAAGCTCGAAGCCATCCGGGAAGGCCTGGAGTCCTACGGCGTCCAGGGGCTGACGGTCAGCGCGGCCAGCGGCTACGGCCGCCAGCGAGGCTACACGGAGGTCTACCGCGGAGCAGAATACAACGTGGACCTCCTGCCCAAGATCCGGGTTGAAGTCCTCGCCACGGACGATCAGGCAGATGACATCCTCGACGTCATCATCGCCAGCTCCAACACCGGCCGCGCGGGCGATGGCAAGGTCTGGACCGTGGACGTCTTCGAAGCAGTCAGGGTCCGTACGGGAGAACGCGGCGTCGCCGCCATCTAGCAGTCCCGCAGGCTGGTTGATCGGCAAGGCAGACTGTTCCAAACGAAAGAGCGGGCAGGGAACCCCGAAAGGGTTTCCCTGCCCGCTCTGTTTGTTGTGGCCGACTCGGCAGGTGCCTACTCAGCCGGCGCAGAACCTGGCCATCCGGCGGGACCGGCCGAACCGGCGTCGTACTTTTCCAGCGGTACGCTGCCCCGCTGCCATGCCTTCAGCACGGGCTCAACAATCCGCCAGCAGTCTTCCGCTGTGTCGCCGCGCACCGAGAGGAGCGGATCGCCGGTCAGAACGCCCTCCAGCACTTCGCCGTAGGGCAGCAGCTCAGAAGCGCTGAGCTCCGCATTCAACGTTGTGCGGCTCAGGCTGAAGATGCTGCCGGGCCCGTTGACGTCGACGTCGAACGCCAGGGTATCCGGCCCGAAACCGATCCGCAGCTGGTTGGGGGAGTCCACGCCCGTGAATCCTGCCGGCAGATGCGGGACGGGGCGGAAGGTGACCACGGCTTCCTTGCGTTTCACCCCGAGGGCCTTGCCCGAACGCAGGATGAATGGGACCCCCTTCCAACGCCAGTTGTCGATCTCCACGCGGACTTCCGCCAGGGTCTCGGTCCCGCGGGCTGCGTCCACCCCTTCTTCCTGCACATAGTCCGGGACGGTCCTGCCGGCAATCGAACCTGCCGTGTACGTGGCCCGGCGCGTGGATTTCGCGTACGGCGCGCTGATGCTGCTGGCGCGGAGCACGGCTGCGATGGCGTCCCGGAGGTCCCGCTCCCCGATGGTGGCCGGCGGCTCAATGGCCAGCAGGGCCATGATCTGCAGCAGGTGGCTCTGGATCATGTCGCGCAGGGCGCCGGCGTTGTCGTAATACCTCGCCCTTCCCTCCAATGCCAGGTCTTCGTCGAACATGATCTCTACTTTTTCCACATGCTCGCGGTTCCACACCGGTTCCAGGAAATTGTTCGCGAAGCGCAGGCCCAGGATGTTCAGCACCGTCGCCTTGCCCAGGAAATGGTCCACCCGGTGGATGTGGTCCTCCGGCACCAGCGCGGCGAGCGTGTGGTTGAGGGAACGGGCGGAGGCAACACTTGAGCCGAAGGGCTTTTCCATTACCAGCCGTGTTCCGGCCGGAACCTGGTCACGGTGCAGGGACTCGCAGGCCAGCTGGCTGACATGGGGAGGCAACGCAAAATAGATCGCGGTGGGGCCGTCCAGTCCGGCCAATAATGCCGCCAGGGCTCCGTCCGCCGTAACATCAAGCTGGTGGTAGGGAGTGGCTTTTGCCATGGCGGTGAGTGCCTTTTTTCCAGCCGCGTCGGCGGCGTCCGCGGCGGGGGCGAAGGCCTCGTGGACCCTGGTCCGCCACTGTTCCGGTGTCCAGGCATCGGAGCCGGCGCCCACCAGGGTCAGTCCATCGGCCCGCCCGGTCGCCACCAGCCGGGCCAGTCCCGGGAGCAGTAGGCGTCCCGTCAGATCGCCTGAGGCACCCAGAACGATCAGGGTTTTTACACTTGTTTCGCTGGTCACCCTGCCAGCATGCCATCCGGCAAGCCCGACTTGGTAGGCTAGATAGTCGAGTCCCCCCTGTAAATCCACTGAAAGAAGTGCGCGGCGCGTGTTCAATTCACTCTCTGACCGGTTGACAGCAACCTTCAAGAATCTCCGTGGCAAGGGCCGCCTCACCGAGGCCGACGTCGATGCCACAGTCCGGGAGATCCGCCGCGCCCTCCTGGATGCCGATGTCGCCGTTCCCGTGGTGCGTGAGTTCACAGCCCGCGTCCGTGAGCGTGCCCTGGGGGCCGAGGTTTCGGGGGCGCTGAACCCGAGCCAGCAGATCGTCAAGATCGTCAATGAGGAACTTGTTGAGATCCTCGGTGGCGAGACCCGCCGCATCCGCCTGGCCAAGACCGGCCCCACCATCATCATGCTGGCCGGCCTCCAGGGTGCCGGTAAGACCACCCTGGCGGGCAAGCTCGCCAAGTGGCTCAAGTCCCAGGGCCACAGCCCCATTCTCGTGGCCTGCGACCTCCAGCGGCCCAACGCCGTCACCCAGCTCCAGGTTGTCGGCACCCGTGCCGGCGTGCCCGTTTTCGCGCCGCACCCCGGGGCCACCTCGGAACTGGAGCACCCCGCCGGTGACCCGGTCGCCGTCGCCCGCGCCGGCGTCGAGGAAGCGCGCCAGAAACTGCATGATGTCGTGATTGTGGACACCGCCGGGCGCCTCGGTGTTGACGCCGAGATGATGGAGCAGGCGCGCGAGATCCGCCGCGCCATCGTCCCCAATGAAGTGCTGTTCGTGATCGACGCCATGATCGGACAGGACGCCGTGAACACGGCTGTGGCGTTTGACGAGGGTGTGAACTTCACCGGAATCGTGCTGTCAAAGCTCGACGGCGACGCCCGCGGCGGTGCCGCACTGTCGGTTGCGTCGGTCACCGGTAAGCCGGTGATGTTCGCCTCCACCGGCGAAGGCGTGGATGACTTTGAGCTGTTCCACCCGGACCGCATGGCCTCCCGCATCCTGGACATGGGTGACGTCCTCACCCTGATTGAGCAGGCCGAGAAGAACTGGGACAAGGACGAAGCCGCCCGGATGGCGAAGAAGTTCGCCGACCAGGAGGACTTCACCCTGGATGACTTCCTCTCCCAGATGCAGCAGATCCGCAACATGGGCTCCATGAAGAAGATGCTCATGATGATGCCGGGTGCGCAGAACATCCGCGAGCAGCTGGAGAACTTTGACGAGCGCGAGATTGACCGTGTCGAAGCAATTGTCCGTTCCATGACGCCGCACGAACGCGTCGCCCCGAAGATCATCAACGGCTCCCGCCGGGCACGCATCGCCCGCGGTTCCGGCGTGCATGTCTCCGAGGTCAACGGCCTGCTGGAGCGCTTCGGCCAGGCCCAGAAGATGATGAAGAAGATGGCCCAGGGCGGCGGCATGCCGGGAATGCCCGGGATGCCTGGCATGGGCGGCCCCGGCGGTGCGCGGAAGGGTGGCAAGAACGCCCCGAAGAAGAAGGCCCGCTCAGGCAACCCTGCCAAGGCTGCCCAGGAGCTCAAGGACGCCGAGGCCCGGCGGGCCGGCGCGGCGAAGGCGCTCCCCACAGGGGCAGCGTTCGGCCAGCAGGGCGGCGACTTCGACCCTTCGCAGTTGAACCTGCCCAAGGGATTCGACAAGTTCCTCGGCAAGTAACGCAACTAGCTCGCAGTTAACGTTGTCATTCCGCGTTTTGACGACATCTAATGCGAGTCAGTTGGGATGTCGGCGCCGTGGAATAGGGTTGGGTCATGTTCAAACAGCGCGTAGTGTTCGTGCACGGCGCCGGACCTTTCGGTGCGGCGGCGTGGCCGCGCCAGCACGGAATGGCGCTGACGTACGACGCCCTGTTCCTGCGGCGGCACGGCTTTGATGCGGTGGCTGAACCCGTGGAGTCCTCGTTCGCTGAAGACACCGCCATCATCCTGCGCTCGCTTGCGGATGACGGCCGCGGGGCCGCCGGGGGCCATGTCGTCGCCCACGCCGAGGGCGCCATTGCGGCCACGATGGCCGCCGTCGAACGCCCCGATCTGGTGTTTTCCCTCACGCTGGTTGAACCGGCGTGTTTGTCCCTGACCGCCGAACTGCCGGCCACCTCTGCCCACATGGCCCTGATGCAGCCGCTGTTCGACGTCCGGCACCAGCTCAGCGATGAAGACTTCCAGCGGGAATTCGTCCGGAGAGTGTTCGCGGCGGACCTGCAGGAACCCGCCACGCCGGAGGAAAAACGGTCGGCGCGCCGGCTCCGGTTGCAGGCGCCGTCCTGGGAGGCCCCGCTCCATATTGTTCCGGGCGTCCCCACCATGGTCCTGACGGGTGGGTGGGAACCGCTCTATGAAGAGATCGCAGGTTACCTGCAGGAGACCGGTGCCCTGCACCGCACTGCTGCGGGAGGACACCGGCCCCAGGACTCAGCCGAAGGTGACCGGGCCATCCGGTCCTTCATCGCCGACGTCGGCAGGTCACGCTCAGTTCAGGCTTCCTGAGCCGTCAGCTTCCGGCGGGGATCCGAAGCTCGGGGAGGTAGACCTTCCCGCCGGCGGCCAGGAACTCCGCACTCTTTTCCCGCATCCCGCTGTAGGCCTCGGCGATGGCCGCCTGCGAATCGGCGGAACCGTATTCGTCCCTGATGTCCTGGCTGATCTTCATGGAGCAGAACTTCGGGCCGCACATGGAGCAGAAGTGGGCGGTTTTGGCCGGTTCGGCGGGCAGCGTCTCGTCATGGAAGGCCTCCGCCGTGACCGGGTCCAGGGACAGCGCGAACTGGTCGCGCCAGCGGAACTCGAACCGGGCCTTGGACAGGGCATCATCCCGTTCATGGGCGCCGGGGTGGCCCTTGGCAAGGTCGGCTGCATGGGCGGCGATCTTGTAGGTGATCACACCGGTCTTCACGTCGTCCTTGTTCGGGAGGCCAAGGTGCTCCTTGGGCGTGACGTAACAAAGCATGGCCGTGCCGTACCGGGCGATTTCGGTGGCGCCGATGGCGGACGTGATGTGGTCATAGCCCGGGGCAATATCCGTGACCAGCGGCCCCAGCGTGTAGAACGGGGCGCCCTTGCAGAGTTCCTGCTGGCGTTCCACGTTCTCCCGCACCAGGTGGAACGGGACGTGCCCGGGACCTTCCACCATGACCTGCACATCGAATTCCCACGCCCGCTGGGTAAGCTCCGCCAGGGTGTCCAGCTCGGCGAACTGGGCGGCGTCGTTGGCGTCCGCCGTCGCTCCCGGACGCAGCCCGTCGCCCAGGGAGAACGCGACGTCGTACTTGGCGAAGATCTCGCACAGCTCGTCAAAGTGCGTGTACAGGAAGTTCTCCTGGTGGTGGGCCAGGCACCAGCCCGCCATGATCGCGCCGCCCCGGGAGACGATGCCGGTGACGCGGTTGGCCGTCAGCGGTACGTAGCGCAGCAGCACGCCGGCGTGGATGGTCATGTAGTCCACGCCCTGCTCGCACTGCTCAATCACCGTGTCCCGGAAGATCTCCCAGGTCAGGGCGTTGGCTTCGCCGTTGACCTTCTCCAACGCCTGGTAGATGGGCACGGTACCGATGGGGACGGGGGAGTTGCGGATGAGCCATTCCCGGGTGGTGTGGATGTCGTCCCCGGTGGAGAGGTCCATGACGGTATCCGCGCCCCACTGGGTGGCCCACTGGAGTTTGTCCACCTCCTCGGCGATGGAGCTGGTCACGGCGGAGTTGCCGATGTTGGCGTTGATCTTCACCAGGAAGGCCTTGCCGATGATCATCGGTTCGGATTCCGGGTGGTTGATGTTGTTGGGGATGATGGCCCGTCCGGCGGCCACTTCGCTGCGGACCAGTTCCACGTCGCAGTTTTCGCGGAGGGCGATGAACTGCATCTCCGGGGTGATGACACCCTTCCTCGCGTAGTGCATCTGGGTGACAGTCCGGCCTTCGACGGCGCGGCGGGGGACCGGCTGTGCACCCTTCCACTCCGCAGAGGCTGCGCCGCGGCGCACGGCCGACTTGCCGTCGTCGAGCAGGTTCCGTTCCCGGCCGCTGTAGGGCTCGGTGTCTCCGCGGGCGGCGATCCACTCCGAGCGGAACGGGTTGAGGCCCACCACCGGATCGCTGCCCGGACCGGCCGTGCGGTAGGTCCGGAAAGGCCCGTTCGCCTCGCCGTTTGGCGACGGTTCCAGCGCGATCTCGGTCACTGGAACCCGGATTCCCGTGGCGTCATCGGTGACATACGCCAACGAATGGGACTTCAGCGACTGGGTTTCAGTCCAGGCCGCTTGATCCACGGCTGCTTCATTTAGGGCAGGGATCAGCTGTGTTTCTTGTGTATTCACTGAATACTCACTTCCTTCGCCGGCATTACCCGGACAGGTTCAACGGTCGCAGGCTGCGCTAGCCCGATCTCAGCCCCTGCAAGGGCTCCCGTGTGGTCAAGTCGAAGCTACCACAGGCCGAGGGTGGACTCGTGACAGCAATCACGGGAAGGGGTCGCAATCTGTCTGGTCCGCCACTTGAATTAAATTGAAGCTTCAAGTAAATTGGAGGCATAGCCGCCTTCCATCCGAAGGCCAACGGACCGGGAGTTTTCACATGACTGCAGAAGCCACCAGCCAGGATCTCCTTCCTGCCGATCTCTCCATGGGCACCGTGATGCTCAAGGTGGGCGACATGAAGCTGATGACCGACTACTACCAGCGTGCGCTCGGCCTGGAGGTTGTCGCCGAAGAGGACGGCGGCGTCTACCTTGGCCGGCTTCAACGCCCGCTGGTCCATCTCGCGGCCGCCCCGTCCTTGAACCTGCCCGGCAGGGGAGAGGCCGGGCTGTTCCACACCGCGCTGCTCTTTGACGACCAGGCTTCACTTGCTGCAACGGTGGCCACCGCCGCCCAGTACGAACCCCGGTCCTTCACCGGTAGTGCTGACCACCTGGTCAGCGAGGCCTTCTACTTCAGTGACCCGGAAGGCAACGGCGTCGAGCTGTACTGGGACCGGCCCCGCGAAAACTGGTCCTGGAACGGCAAGGACGTGGTGATGGACAGCCTGGCCCTGCCGCCGCAGCGCTACCTCGAGCACCACCTGACCCAGGAGTCCGTGGAGGGCCAGCGGCGCGCCGAAGCCGGCGTGGGCCACGTCCACCTCCAGGTGGGCGACGTCCACTCTGCACACGATTTTTACGTGGGCGCGCTGGGCTTCGAAAAGACCGCAGGCTGGCACGGGCAGGCACTGTTTGTCTCCGCCGGCAGGTACCACCACCACATGGCCATGAACGTCTGGAACAGCCGCGGCGCTGGTCCCCGCAAGGACACCCTGGGCCTGGGCGAAGTCCTCATCGAGGTCCCTTCCGGGGACGACGTCGGCGCGCTCGCCGACCGCCTGAAGGTCGCCGGTGTGGCCTCGCACCACACGGGAGCCGAGCTTCGCTTCGAGGATCCGTGGCGCAACAGCATTCGAGTCGCGGTCCGCTGAGCGCGGATGCGAAATGTGCGGTCCGCCTTGTACTAGGCTGATTCTGAACGGCCGGGGCGGCACTTGGTGCTGCCCTTCCGGGCCGCACCGTCGACGGAATGAGGGCTGTTCCCATGGGCTTCACTGAAATTTTTGTTGCCACCCACGATGCCGCGCTGAAGCGGGCCAGTGTCCTTGATGACGGCGGCTCCCCGGCAGGCCCTGCCCTGCGGATTCCCGGAATCAGCGATTTCGAAATCGAACAGCTGGGCAACCTTGCCGGGATTGCGGTGCATGCCGGTGGCGCAGACTACGAACTGGCAATGGTTGACGTGGCCAGCGATTCACTCCTCGGAGTTCCGCCGGCCATGGTGCGTGCGCTGGCGGATCTGCTCAGCTATGAGACTGAGGGTGAAGGTAATGTCCTGGACGACGTCGCTGAAAAGTGGGCGGCCCAGGATGACATGCCGTTCGGCGCGGACGAGGCCCGTGCGTATGTCCAGCAGTTCGCGGAGCTGGCCAACTCCATCGATGACGCCGCACGCACCGGCGTGTATGTCTGGTCGTCCTAGGCCTGCCGCGGCCTGCCGGGTCCGCCCGGCTGCCCCATCCCGACGTGTCAAGTCGAAATCCGGACGCTGATCTGGCACAATAAACAGGTACTCGATCTGCGTGGCCCCTCTCTCCGCGTCCGGATCCTGTCCTTTGAACCCTCAAGTATGGCCCGCCCCACGGGTGCAGAACGTCGGTTCACCCCTTTTCTGAAACAGGAGTGACCACAAAAGTGGCCGTAAAGATTCGCCTTAAGCGCTTTGGCAAGATGCGCGCACCGTACTACCGCATCGTCGTCATGGACGCACGCTCCAAGCGTGACGGCCGTGCCATCGAAGAGATCGGCAAGTACCACCCCACCGAAGAGCCCTCATACATCGAGGTGGACACGGACCGTGCCCAGTACTGGCTCGGCGTCGGCGCACAGCCGTCCGAGCAGGTTGCTGCGATCCTCAAGATCACCGGTGACTGGCAGAAGTTCAAGGGCCTGCCGGGCCAGGAAGGCACCCTGAAGACCAAAGCTCCGAAGGCTGCCTTTGTTGCCCCGGAAAAGGGTTCCGTGATCATCCCGGAAGCCATCACCAAGAAGTCAAAGCAGTCTGACGCAGCCGAGGCCCCGGCCGAAGCAGAGACCACCGAGGCTGAGTAGATTGCTGGCAGAAGCGCTCGAACACCTCGTCCGGGGAATCGTTGATTCGCCGGAGGATGTCAAGGTCAGCTCGAAGAACAACCGCCGCGGGGACACCCTCGAGGTTCGTGTTCATCAGGATGACCTGGGACGGGTGATCGGCCGCCAGGGCCGCACCGCACGGGCATTGCGCACCGTTGTGGCGGCACTGGCAGACGGCGAACCGGTCAGGGTCGACGTCGTCGACACAGACCGCCGCCGCTAAGCGCTCGGCAACATCAGTTTTTTGCTCCGGCCCTTCCACCCGCAACGGTGGAGGGGCCGGAGTGCTTTCACCACAACATCGTGGGTAATCCCAGAACCGGAACAGAGGAACAGATGCAGCTTCAGGTGGCACGAATCGGCAAACCGCATGGAATCCGCGGCGAAGTGACGGTCCAGGTGCTGACCGACGCTCCGGGGGACCGGTTTGTTCCCGGGACCGAGTTTGTGGTGGAGCCTGCATCGGCCGGCCCGCTCATTGTTGAGAGTGCGCGGTGGAACAAGGACATCCTGCTGCTCGCGTTCGAGGGAATCGAGACCCGCAACCAGGCAGAGACCCTGCGCGGCGCCAAGCTCTTTATCGAAACCGAAGAGCTGGACGAGGACGAGGACGAAGGCTGGTACGAGCACGAACTGGTGGGGCTCGAAGCCCGGGTGGGCTCGCAGGTGGTCGGCAAGATCGCGGCCCTGCACACCATGCCCGTCCAGGACCTGCTCGTGGTTGAAACGCCGGACGGCAAGGAAATCTTGGTCCCGTTCGTGGAGCAGATCGTTCCCGAGGTCAATGTGGCCGACGGCTTTGTCCTGCTGACGCCGCCGGACGGACTCTTTGAGGTCAACGACGGCGAAGCCGGCACCGGCGACCCGGAGGAAAACGCGTAGATGAGAATCGACGTCGTCAGCATCTTCCCCGGGTACCTGGCGCCCCTGGAACTCTCGCTCATTGGCAAGGCCCGGCAGGACGGCCTACTGGACCTGCGCGTCCACGACCTGCGCGACTTCACCACCGACAAGCACCGCTCAGTGGATGACACCCCGTACGGCGGAGGCGCCGGCATGGTGATGAAGCCTGAGCCGTGGGCGCAGGCGTTGGCTGCCGTCGCCGGAGCCGGTGAAACCGCAGAGGGCGCCGAGACCACGGAGGGCAAGCCCGCCAAGCCGGTTTTGATCGTCCCATCGCCGGCAGGGGAGCGCTTCAACCAGGCCCTGGCCTATGAGCTCGCCGAAGAGGACCAGCTGGTTTTTGCCTGCGGCCGCTATGAGGGGATCGACGAGCGTGTCATCGAGTGGGCGGAAGAGCACTTCACGGTGCGCCCCGTGAGCCTTGGTGACTATGTGTTGAACGGCGGCGAGGTGGCCGTTTTGGCCATGGTTGAAGCCATCGGCAGGCTGCTGCCCGGCGTGGTGGGCAACCCTGATTCCCTGGTCGAGGAGTCGCATTCGGACGGGCTGCTGGAATACCCTGTGTACACCAAACCCTCCAGCTGGCGGGACAGGGAAGTCCCTGCGGTGCTGCTGAGCGGCAACCACGGGAAGATCGCGCAGTGGCGCCGCCACGAGCAGTACCGCCGGACGGCGGAACGCCGTCCGGATCTGCTGGAAACGTTCGACGCCGGGAAGCTGCCGCGTGCCGACCGGACGGCTTTCGCCGATCTCGGGTACGACGTCGTCGACGGTCACCTCCGGGCGCGGCGGCAGGCCGGTACCGGCACGGACACCGAAACCGACGCCCCAGCCTGAACCGCCGCGGGTATCGGCCTGCAGCGATTGGCTGTAGGCCTGCGAGTGTGGCAAAATTAGTCTTTGTGTCTGCTGGGTCCGCACCTGCTACAGGGGGAGCGTAACCAACAGTTGGATGCCCCGAGACCTTCAATCAGTGAAGGAACCGGACCCACTTAACTTTCGGCGGTAATTTCCGGTGCTACCGGGCTTGGCCGCCGTGACCCAAAGTGAATGACCTGTGGCGTTCACCAGGAGTGCAATTATGCATATTCTCGATTCCGTAGATGCAGCCTCGCTGCGCACCGATGTTCCCGAGTTCCGCGCGGGTGACACCCTCAAGGTTCACGTGAACATCATCGAAGGCAAGAACTCCCGTGTCCAGGTGTTCCAGGGCTTCGTCCTGGGCCGCCACGGCGATGGCCTTCGCGAAACCTTCACCGTCCGCAAGGTCTCCTTCGGCGTCGGTGTGGAGCGTACCTTCCCGGTGCACTCCCCGATCATTGAAAAGATCGAGGTTGTCTCCAAGGGTGACGTGCGCCGCGCCAAGCTGTACTACATGCGCGATCTGCGTGGCAAGGCCGCGAAGATCAAGGAAAAGCGCGACTTCCAGACCAAGAAGTAAGTCCCTAGGGATCTACAAAGTGGCCCCAGCCGTACCAGGCCAGCGCCGGAGCCATTCGCAACAGCGCCCCAGGAATACGGATCATGGACCACACAAAACGCCAGCCCAGAAGAATGGGCTGGCGTTTTGCGTTCCTGGCTCTTCTCCTCGCCGTGGCTATCAGCGGCCTGATCCGTTCGCTGTGGCTGGATGTGTACTACATTCCGTCGGAATCCATGGAACCGCTCCTTGCCAGCGGCGACCGCATCCTCGTCTCCAGGACAGATTTCCACGCCGAACCCATCCGTCGCGGCGACATCGTGGTCTTCGACGGCAGGGGTTCGTTCGCTCCCCTGAACAGTGGGAAAGGCCCCCTTGCGGATTCCGTCGCAGCGGCCGGGCAGTGGCTTGGCCTGGCCGGCAGTGACACCACGTTCGTCAAACGTGTTATCGGCCTGCCGGGGGACACCGTGGTCTGCTGCGATGCACACGGACAGATCACCGTAAACGGCGAAGCGCTCGATGAGCCTTACCTGTTCGACGGAGACAGCCCCAGCACGCAGAACTTCAGTGCGGTGGTACCTGACGGGCGGCTTTGGCTGCTGGGTGACCACCGCTCGGCGTCCGCTGATTCGCGCAGCCTGCTCGGTGCGCCCGGCGGCGGCATGGTGCCCCTGGACCGGGTCATCGGCAGGCCGGTCCAGATCGTCTGGCCACTTGATAGATTTGCTGCAGTACCACGGCCGCCTGCGGCAGCACCAACAACAGAGGACGGACAGTAAATGCCCGAGAACAATGCCCGGACACCCGAGCCGCCTCGCGAGGGTGCCCACGGCACTGCCGACGGGATATCAGTGCCGCCCGCAGGCGAGACATCCAGCGGCGGGGCGTCCGGCGGGGCGTCCGGTGGGGCGGATGCCAGTCCTGCCGCGCCGGCTTCCGGAAGGCGATCAGCCGCGCCGCGGAGTGAGCCTGCCGTGCCCAGCCAGCTCTTTATCTGGCTGAAGGAAGTTGCCACGGTGGTGGTGATCGCCGTGGTCCTGTCCTTCCTGATCAAGACCTTCCTGTTCCGTGCGTTCTATATTCCGTCCGAGTCCATGGTCAGCACCCTGGACGTTAACGATCGCATCTTCGTGAACCTGCTCGTACCGGAGCCTTTTTCCCTCTCGCGCGGCGACGTGGTGGTCTTCCGGGACACCAAGAACTGGCTGACCGCGTCGCCGGATGAACCGAAGGGACCGTTTACCTGGGTCCAGGACGGCCTGACATTTGTGGGACTCTTGCCGGACAACTCCGAACAGCACCTCGTCAAACGCATCATCGGGCTCCCCGGTGACCACGTGATCTGCTGCGACGCCGGCGGTAAACTGACCATCAACGGATCTCCCATTGATGAAAGTTATGTCAACGGTGCTGAGGAACCGCAGATCCGTGCCTTCGACGTCGTTGTTCCGGAAGGGAAGGTATGGGTCATGGGCGATAACCGCAACCACTCCGCTGATTCCCGCTCGCACATGGACTCCAACGGCGGCTTCGTGGACCTCGTGGACATGGAGGGCAAAGCCGCCGTCATCGCGTGGCCGCTGAACCGGATCACTGTCCTTGACAACTATCCGGCCGTCTTCCGGAACGTGCCTGCGGGAGGCTAGCAGTGTCCGCAGTGATACCGGCTACCGAGGCCAAGGCTCCAGCCCGCCAGGCTGCAGGCGTCCGCTCCAAAGCACCGACGCTGCGGCACGAGCGGACCTTCAAAGCGCAAGGTGCCCGCTACCTCGCCGGCGTGGACGAAGTGGGCCGCGGAGCGCTGGCAGGACCTGTGAGCGTCGGGATCGCCGTCGTCGACCTCCACACGCAGAAGCCCCTGGCCGGTGTGCGGGACAGCAAGCTCCTCAGCCCCGCCGAACGGGAGCGACTGGAACCGCTGGTCCGACGCTGGAGCGTTGCGTCGGCAGTCGGGCACGCCTCCGCGCGGGAGATCGACGCGCTGGGCATCATTGCTGCACTGCGGCTGGCCGGCACGCGCGCGTGGCAGGACATCCTTGCGGCCGGCATCAGCCCTGATGTGGTGCTGCTCGATGGTAGCCACAACTGGCTCTCGCCCGCGGGGCAGCCTTCCCTGTTTGACGAACCACCCCTGGATTTCGCATGCCTGGCCCCCGTCCACACCAAGATCAAGGCGGATATGCAGTGCCTGAGCGTGGCCGCGGCCAGCGTGATTGCGAAGGTGGAACGCGACGAGCAGATGCGCGGCCTGCACGGTGAATACCCCGATTATGGCTGGGACATCAACAAGGGCTACGCCACGGCAAATCACCGGGACGTGCTCCGCGCCGCAGGAGCCACACCGTACCACCGGGTGAGCTGGAATCTCCTGGGCGGCGAACTCTGAATCCCTGCTGCACTGGTGCAGGGCCCACGCGGCACGGACGCTGCGACTGCGGCGCCCTGGATGGTGCAAGATGGAAGCATGAGTGCTGAGGATCTTGAAAACTATGAAACCGACATGGAGCTGCAGCTCTACCGTGAATACCGCGATGTTGTCGGGCTCTTCAGTTACGTTGTCGAGACCGAACGCCGCTTTTACCTCGCCAACCATGTTGACCTGCAGGCCCGGAGCGCCGACGGTGAGGTCTACTTCGATCTGACGCTGCAGGATGCCTGGGTGTGGGATGTTTACCGTTCGGCACGGTTCGTCAAGACGGTCCGCGTCCTCACGTTCAAGGATGTCAACGTCGAAGAACTTCCCCGCAACGAGGAACTCGCCCTGCCGAAGGACGCTGGCCTCGGCAACTGACGCCGGCCCACTGCTCCTGAACAGCTCCGCTGCAATGGGGCGATTTTCCCGGGTTACCCACATACGCGAATAGCCCCCTGTCCTCCGCTGTCCTGCCACTGCAGGCTGGTTGCGGAGGTAGAAAATGAAATCCAAGGACCTGTTGGGCCGGCGCGGCGAGGAGCTCGCGGCCGGCTATCTTGAATCGCTCGGCATGCTGGTGGTGGAACGCAACTGGCGCTGCACCGAAGGTGAAATAGACATTGTGGCCCTGGACGGGGACGCCCTGGTCATCGCAGAGGTGAAAACCCGCCGTTCCCTGGACTACGGGCACCCGTTCGAAGCCGTGGGGCCGGACAAACTCGCCCGGCTGCATCGGCTTGGTTCGGCGTGGTGCCGGGACCGGGAGCTGCGGATGCCGCTACGGCGGGTGGACGTCATTGCCGTGCTGGACGACGGCGGCGGCGAACCCCTCGTCGAACACCTCAAGGGGGTGGGGTAGATGGTCCTGGGCCGGGCCTATTCCGTGGCGCTGGTGGGTTTGAACGGGTACATCGTCGAGGTGGAAGCCGATATCGGCCAGACACTGCCGGCATTTGTGATCCTGGGCCTCCCGGATGCCGCCCTCAACGAGGCCAAGGAACGGATACGTTCCGCGGCCAAGAATTCCGGCATTCCGCTGAGCCGGCGGAAGATCACGGCCAACCTCATTCCGGCGTCGCTGCCCAAGCGCGGTTCCGGCTTCGACCTTGCCGTGACCATGGCGGTCCTGAGGGCCGCAAATGACATCAAGCCCACCGGACGGACCGTCTTCATCGCCGAACTGGGGTTGGATGGCCGGCTGCGGCCGGTGCGCGGCATCCTGCCGGCAGTGATGGCGTCGGTGCAGGCCGGCTATCCGGACGTGGTGGTCGCGCACGCCAACCTCGGCGAAGCATCGCTGGTCCCCGGAGCCAACGTCAGGGGGTACCGCACGCTGGCGCGGCTGGCACTCGATTTCGGTGCAGACCCGCAAGCGCTCGCACTGGACTTCGAACCGGAGGACGAGGGCGGTCACGGGGATTCCGAACCGGGGGCTCAGGCCGTTCCTGACATGGCCGACGTCTCCGGCCAGGGCGAAGCCAGGCGTGCACTCGAGGTGGCCGCTGCCGGGGCCCACCACCTGCTCCTGACCGGACCTCCGGGCGCCGGCAAGACCATGCTGGCCGAAAGACTTCCCGGTCTCCTGCCGGACCTTGCTGACAATGAGGCCATGGAAGTCACGGCCATCCACTCGCTCTGTGGCCTTCCCGCATCTGCCGTTCAGCTTGTGCGGCGGCCGCCGTTCGAGAATCCGCATCATTCGGCCACAGCCGCCGCCATCATCGGCGGGGGATCGGGGCTGCCGCGCCCGGGTGCCGCGTCGCGGGCCCACCGCGGAGTCCTGTTCCTGGACGAGGCGCCGGAATACGAACGGCGTGTCCTGGACGCCCTTCGCCAGCCCTTGGAGAGCGGGGAGCTGGTCATTCACCGCTCGGCAGGAACAGCAGCCTACCCGGCCCGGTTCCAGCTGGTCCTTGCCGCCAACCCCTGTCCCTGCGGCAAGGCCTCGGGGAAGGGCCTGGACTGCACGTGCACGCCCACGATGCGGCGCCGCTACGTGGCCAGGATGTCCGGTCCGCTGCTGGACCGGGTGGATATCCAGCTGCAGGTGGAGCGCGTGTCACTGGCCGACTTCGGCCAGGCGGGCGACGAAGAGGACACAGCCGCCGTGGCCCGGCGGGTCGGCGACGCACGCCGGCGGCAGGCCGAACGGCTGCAGCCGCTGGGAATGGAAACGAACTCGCAGGTGCCCGGCCGGATTCTGCGAGGTGCCCTACGGTTGCCGGCCGGCGCCACGCGGATCCTGGACCACTCACTGGAGCGGGGCGTGCTGACAGCCAGGGGCTATGACAGGGTCCTGCGGCTGGCCTGGACCCTGGCGGACCTGTCACACCGCGACGTGCCCGACACCAACGACATCGGCCAGGCCCTTGGCCTCCGGCAGGCTGCCTCGGCAGCTGCGTGAAGGAAGAAGCCACATGGACAACGAACGGATTGCCCGGGCCGCCCTGTCGCGGCTCATGGAACCGCAGGACGCGGCCGGACTGGCCCTCGTACAGGCCACCGGCGCACTCGAGGCCTTGAAAATTGCCACCGGATACGCGGCCGCCGGCCCGGCACTGGAGCGGGAGATTACCGGCCTGCTGGCGGACAACGGCGCCGGAACGAGCTGGGCAGGGCTGGCTGCCTCCCTCAAGCGCTGGGCTCCCCGCATTCCGGATCTGGCGCCCGAGCGCGACCTGGCCACCATGGCACGCCTTGGCGGCCGGCTGATTATCCCGTCGGACGATCTTTGGCCCGCCCAGCTCGGCGACCTTGGGATGCAGGAGCCCATCTGTCTGTGGTGGCGGGGCCTGGAACAGGAGCTTCCCGGTCCGGCCCGGAGCGTGGCGCTGGTGGGGTCCCGCGACAGCACCAGCTACGGCGCCTCGGTGACAGGGGACCTGGCCTACTCCCTGGCTCAGCGGGGCTTCACAGTGGTTTCCGGGGGCGCGTACGGCATCGACGCGCACGCGCACAGGGCAGCGCTGGCCGGGGGAACAGCGGCGGTGCCTACTATCGCGGTGATGGCAGGTGGTGTGGACCGGTTCTACCCCTCCGGCAACGAGGATCTCCTGCGGGCGGTCTGCAACCAGGGAGCAGTGCTCGCCGAGGTGCCGCCGGGGTCGGCACCCACCCGCTACCGCTTTCTCCAGCGGAATAGGCTGATCGCGGCCTTGGCTGCAGTGACCGTGGTGGTGGAGGCCCGCTGGCGGTCCGGTGCGCTGAATACGGCCCACCATGCGGAGACGCTTGGCCGGGCGGTCGGAGCTGTGCCGGGTTCCGTGCACAGCGCCAACTCCGCCGGCTGCCACCGGCTGCTCCGCGATGGTGGCGCTGTCTGCGTGACTGACGCCGCGGAGATCGCCGAGCTGGCCTCCCCAAGCGGCGTGGGGCTTGCGGAGCCCGGGACAGCGCATGCGGCCGACCATGACGGACTGACCTTGGAGGACCTGATCCTTCTGGACGCACTCCCGCTGCGGTCCACCACGTCCGTGGACAAGCTCTGCGCAGTTGCAGGCCTCAGTGCGGACTCCGTGCGGGCCGGGCTGGGCAGGCTAGGCCTGCTGGGGCTCGCGGCGTCAGAAAGGGGCGGCTGGAAACGGGCCAAGGAATCAGCGTAGATGCCTGTGTCCGGCACGGGATTCCCCGCGGAGTTCTGGGACAGTGGAACAGTGGAGAATCAGGAACTGTCCCGGGCGTTTGAGCAGGCCCTTGCCGGCTTCGGCAGATACCTGACAGCCGAGCGGGCCCGGTCCGGGCATACACTCCGGGCATACCTGTCCGATCTTCGGAGCCTCCTGGAATACGCCGCCTCCGAGGGCGTCACGGATCTGCCGGGCCTGGAGCTGGGCACTCTCCGCCGCTGGCTCGGGGCGCAGAGCCAGGCCGGGATATCCCGGGCCACCCTTGCGCGGAGATCGGCTACGGCGCGTTCCTTCACCACGTGGGCCATGCGGGAAGAACTCATCGAGACCGATCCTGCACTCCGTCTCCGGGCTCCCAAAGCGGAAAAGTCATTGCCCGGGGTGCTGCAGTCCCAACAACTCCTCAGGCTGCTGAACAGCCTGGAGGAAGCCGCGGCTGACGGGTCACCGGTTCCGGTGCGCAACCGGGCCATGGTGGAGCTCCTGTACGCCACCGGGCTGCGGGTGGGGGAGCTGGCCGCCTTGGATGTGGACGATCTGAACCCGGACCGCCGCACGCTGCGGGTGGTCGGCAAAGGCAACAAGGAACGGACGGTTCCCTACGGCGTCCCGGCCGCTGTGGCCGTCGACGACTGGCTCCGCCGGGCCAGGCCGCTCCTGTCGACAGGGCACAGCGGTCCGGCGCTTTTCCTGGGCGCCAGAGGAAACCGTGTTGACCAGCGTCAGGTCAGGACCGTGGTGAACGCCCTCTTCGAAGCGTTGGGCGACACCTCAGCCACCGGCCCGCACGCGCTGAGGCATTCTGCGGCAACGCACCTGCTCGATGGCGGCGCGGACCTTCGTGCGGTCCAGGAAATCCTGGGCCACAGCAGCCTCGCCACCACGCAGATCTACACCCATGTGTCGGTTGAGCGGCTCCGGAGCAGCTACCAGCAGGCCCATCCCCGGGCCTGAGTGCCCGGGATTCCCGCCAACGCCGGGTAATTCCCGGACCATGTCACCCGTGGCGAATCGCACTGGCGTAATTACGCAGCGTACGGCACAATAAGAGTCACGTCCGGCAACTTTCAAGTTTCGCTTGAAGCTCTATCGCTTCGCGCGTTACCCCAAGTCCGGACACAGCTTAATAATCAGTCAGGGAACACCGCCGCTGGAACAGCGCAACGGGCAGTTTCATCCGGGCAGAGGTCGTTGGGGAAGACGTACCTACAGCTATGGAGGATGGAATGTCTGTTGCAATGACCCGCGGTGTGCTGTTTGTTCACTCAGCCCCTACAGCACTGTGCCCGCACGTTGAGTGGGCCATTGGATCCGTCGTGGATAAGCGGACGGATCTTGAATGGACCCCTCAGCCTGCCGCGCCCGGAATGTTCCGCGCCGAGCTCTCCTGGACGGGAACTCCGGGCACCGGATCCCTGCTGGCTTCCTCACTTCGCGGCTGGGCCCATCTTCGCTACGAGGTCACCGAAGAGCCGAGCCAGGGCGTTGACGGCGGCCGCTGGTCGCATACCCCCGAATTGGGAATCTTCCACGCCACCACGGATGTCCACGGCAACATCATGGTCTCAGAGGACCGCATCCGTTACGCCTACGAATCGGGCGCCGGCGATCCTTCCGCCGTGTACCACGAGCTTTCGCTGGCCTTGGGTGAGGCCTGGGACGAGGAACTCGAGCCGTTCCGCCACGCAGCCGAAGGCGCGCCGGTCCGTTGGCTGCACCAGGTGGGCTAGGCAGCAACTCCATAGCAACGCCCAAATGACAGATGGCGGCAATGTTCTCTCGAACATTGCCGCCATCTGTCATCTCGCGGGGGACTTTGCTGCTAGATGCTGCGGACAGCGATCACGGCATTGTGGCCGCCGAAGCCGAACGAGTTGCTCAGCGCCACGATGTCGCCCGCCGGCAGATCCCTCGCCGATGTAACGACGTCGAGCGGGATCTCCGGGTCCTGGTTCTCGAGGTTGATCGTGACCGGGGCCTTGCGGTGGTAGACGGCCAGCACAGTGAGCACTGCCTCCACGGCACCGGACGCGCCCAGGAGGTGGCCCATCTGTGACTTGGTGGCGGACACCGCAACGTTGTCGATGTGGTTCCCCAGCGATGCGCGGAGGGCCGTGTACTCGGGCTTGTCACCTACGGGAGTGGACGTGGCGTGCGCGTTGACGTGGACAACGTCCTCGGCCTGGATCCGGCCGTCGAACATGGCTGCCTTCAGCGCGCGGGTGGCTCCCAGGCCCTGCGGGTCCGGGGCGGTGATGTGGTAGGCATCGGCCGTCACCGAGGTGCCGGCCAGTTCGGCGTAGATGCGGGCGCCGCGGGCAATGGCATGCTCCTCAGCCTCGAGCACCAGCGCACCGGCGCCTTCGCCCATCACAAAGCCGTCGCGGCCCAGATCGTACGGGCGTGAGGCGCCCTGGGGGTCATCGTTGCGGCGGGAAAGCGCCTGCATGGACGAGAACGCGGCCAGGGGCATGGGGTGGATCGCCGCTTCGGCGCCGCCGCACATCACCACGTCGGCCTTGCCGGAGCGGATCAGCTCCAGGCCCAGGTGAAGGGCCTCGGTGCCCGACGCGCAGGCCGAAACCGGGGTGTGGGCGCCGGCCCTGGCGCCAAGGTCAAGGCTGACAGCTGCTGCGACGCCGTTGGGCATCAGCATGGGCACCGTCATGGGCAGCACGCGGCGCGGACCTTTTTCCTTCAGCGTGTCCCACGCGTCCAGCAGGGTCCAGACGCCGCCGATGCCGGTGGCGAAGGCGACCGCAAGCCGGTCGGGGTCAATCTCGGTGATGCCCGAATCGGCCCAGGCTTCACGGGAGGCGATGACGCCGAACTGGGTGGACGGGTCCATCCGCTTGGCCTCAACGCGGCTCAGGACCGACAGGGCCGGAGTGGAGCAGCGGGCAGCGAAGTGGACCGGAAGTTCGTACTTGGCGACCCATTCGTCTTCCAGCGTGCGGGCACCGGAGACCCCCTTCAGCGCGTTGTTCCACATGGTGGGTACGTCGCCGCCGATGGGCGTGGTGGCACCCAGACCGGTAATGACTACTTTGCGTGTCATTGGATCACTCTCTGTCGGTGGGCAGGCCGTATCCGGTTATCCGGCGGGGTCCCGCGTGTGGGGCAGCTGGCTGCCGAAAAATGTGGTGGACTGCCGGTCCGGCCTGAGCACGAGCCGGCAGTCCAGTCAGCCATAAGGGGCTGAAGCCTTGGCTAGGCCTGTGCGCCGGCGATGAAGCTGACGGCGTCGCCCACGGTCTTGAGGTTCTTGACCTCTTCGTCCGGGATACGCACGCCGAACTTCTCTTCGGCGTTGACCACGATGGTCATCATGGAGATGGAGTCGATGTCCAGGTCCTCGGTGAAGGACTTGTCCAGTTCCACGGACTCGGGGGCGAGGCCGGTTTCTTCGTTGACGATTTCAGCCAAGCCGGCCAGGATCTCTTCGTTGCTAGCCATTGATGGCTCCTTTTCTTGTTATTGCCGGCAGGGGGCGCCGGAAACGGTGCAGTCCGCGGATGCGGCCTGTATGGGGCGTTCCTAAGGAAGGACGATTACCTGGGCACCGAAGACCAGCCCGGCGCCGAAGCCGATCTGGAGTGCGAGGCCGCCGCTGAGCTCAGGGTTTTCCTTGAGCAGGCGGTGGGTGGCCAGGGGGATGGAGGCCGCCGAGGTGTTACCGGCATCGGCGATGTCACGGGCCACGGTGACGGATTCGGGAAGCTTGAGTTTCTTGACCATCTCGTCGATGATCCGCATGTTGGCCTGGTGGGGGATGAAGGCGACGAGGTCTTCAGCCTTGACGCCCGCGGCCTCCAGGGCCTGCTCCGCCATTTTGGCCATTTCCCAGACCGCCCAGCGGAAGACGGTCTGCCCGTCCTGGCGGAGTGTGGGGTAGAGCTCCTGCGCTTCTTCGAGCAGGGCAAAGTCGCCGGACTCGTCGGACTGGCGGGCAGCCATGCTGAGGTCACGGACGTCCAGCATGGAACGCGTCATGCCGATGGCGTCCCACTTGCTGCCGTCCGAACCCCACACGGAGGGTCCGATGCCGGGGGTGTCCGAGGGGCCGATGACAACAGCGCCCGCGCCGTCGCCGAGCAGGAAGGAGATGGTGCGTTCCCGGTTGTCGATGACGTCGGAAAGCTTCTCCGCACCAACCACCAGCACGTAGGTGGCCGTGCCGGAGCGGACCAAGGCATCACCCTGGGCGATGCCGTAGCAGTACCCGGCGCACGCAGCCGAGATATCGAAGGCCGGAGCCGGCGTCGCACCGATGCGGTCAGCCAGGGCGGCGGCGGCCGACGGCGTGGCGTACGGGTGGGTGACGGTGGAAACTATGACGGCACCCAGCTGGGAGGCTTCGATGCCTGCCTGCTGCAGGGCCTCCCGGGCGGCGCCCTCGGCCATGTCGATGACGCTGACGTTGGCCGCAGCCCGGTGACGGGTGACGATGCCGGTCCGCTGGCGGATCCATTCGTCCGAGGAATCAATCCACTGGCAGACGTCATCGTTGGTGACGATGACGTCAGGCCGGAATGCGCCAAGGCCGATGATGCGGCTGTATTCGTTGACGGGAACCTGTTTCAGCGTGGGAACGCTCATGCATTTCCCTCCAGTTCTGCGAAGAGTGCCAGTGCGGCCGTGAGGTCGTCCGGGGTTTTGACTGCAACGGTCTTGACGCCGGGCATGCCGCGCTTGGCGAGTCCGGCCAGGGTGCCGGCCGGGGCCAGCTCAATGACACCGGTGACGCCGCGCTGCACAAGGGTTTCCATGCAGAGGTCCCAGCGGACTGGCCGTGAGACCTGCGCGATGAGGCTCTCGACGGCGGCGCCGCCGTCGGTCACTTCCCGGCCGTCAAAGTTGGACAGCAGCGGCACCTGCGGCTTCTGCGGCTTGAGGCCCGGCTTGAGCGACTCGAGGGCGTTCACGGCGGGGGACATGTGGGAGGTGTGGAACGCCCCGGCCACCTTCAGCGGGATGACGCGCGCCTTGGCCGGCGGGTTGTCCGCCAGGGCCTTGAGCTGTTCGAAGGTTCCGGCTGCCACGGTCTGGCCCGCGCCGTTGACATTGGCAGGTGTCGCGCCGGTCGCCTCGATGGCGGCCAGGACCTCTGCAGGATCCCCGCCCACCACGGCACTCATGCCGGTGGGGGTCACGGCAGCGGCGGCGGCCATGCTGTTGGCGCGTTCACGGACAAACGTCATGGCTTCCTGCTCGGTGAGCACCCCGGCGAGGGCCGAGGCGGTGATTTCACCGACGGAGTGGCCGGCGAGGATCACGGGAAGCGTGCCGAGCTCGACGTCGAACAGCGACTTGGCGGCGACCAGCCCGGCGGCAACAATCAGGGGCTGCGCAACGGCGGTGTCCTTGATGGTTTCCTCGTCAGAGGTGGTCCCGTGGGCTGTCAGGTCGATGCCTGCGATCTCACTAAGGGAGGCCAGATGGCCTGCTACCGAAGGCAGTTCCAGCCAAGGGGCCAGAAAACCCGGGGTCTGTGAGCCCTGTCCAGGGCAGACTATTGCAAGCACGTATCCAGCTTTCCAAATTACGGGGTCATCCAGCGGTGTTTCTCTGCACCAAGCTGAAGGGGTCAGATTGTAGGAAGTCTACAACGACTCACGGCTGATTCCGCGCCGGATTACGCTCTGTCGGGGCTTTTGGCGGCGCCGAAAGCCGCCCGACTACCAACGCCGCCTGCAGCACAAACGCCTCCCGGGGGAGCAATGGATCCCAGCCCGTGACGTCGCAGACGCGCTTGAGCCGGTACCTGACCGTGTTGGCATGGACAAACAATTCGCGGGCAGTCGCCTCGAGGGAATGACCCAACTCCAGGTAGGTGCCCAGGGTCTCGACCAGCCCGTTGGAGGCAGCGACAAGCGGACGGTAGATGTTCTTCACCAGGGAACGGCGCGCCGCCTCGTCGCCGGAGATGACGCGTTCGGGCAATAAGTCATCGGCGGCCACAGGCCGGGGAGCGGCGGGCCAGGCCCTTGCCGCGGTCAGGCCGGCAAAGGCTGACTGGGCTGAGCTGCTGGCCTCCAGCAGGGAGCCGGCTTCCGGGCCGTAGACCACCGGGCCGGGGGCGAACATTTCGCTGAGCTTCAGATATGCCGTCTCTCGGTCCTGGACACCGCCAAGGATCAGGATGAGCCGGTCGCCCTGAATGCCCACCAATGCATCCTCGGCGTAGCGGCCAGCCAGGCGGCGCAGCTCGCTGACGTAGCTGGCACTGGGTTCAGACGGCGAATTGCCCACCATCACAGTGAACCTCTCCTGCGCCTTCCAGCCCAGCGCGGCGATCCGGGACCGCAGCGCGTCCGTGTTTTCGCCACGGAGGATGGCGTCCACGATCAACGCTTCCAGCCGCGTGTCCCAGGAACCGCGGGACTCGGCCGCCCGCGCGTACACGTCTGCCGCGGCGAAGGCCACTTCCCGCGAGTACCGGAGGACGGCTTCGCGGAGCGAGGGCTGGTCGGCTTCGGGGGCAATGACAGGCACCTGGTCTTCCACCACTTCAACCACGATGCGGATGAGCTGGAGCGCCTTCTGAAGACTGATGGACCGGGTCAGTTCCGTGGGTGCCGTGCCAAAAACGTCGGTGAGGATCCACGAGGGCGAGCTGGGCCGCTCATACCAGGTGACAAACGCTGCGATGCCGTTTTGCGCCACCATGCCCAGCGCTGAGCGCTCATCGGAGCTGAGCCGGGAATACCACGGCAGCGACTTCTCCAGCTGGCGAAGGGTGGTGGTGGAGAGCTGGCCCACGCTTGCCCGGAGCTTTTTCAGGGTTTCGGATTTCTCCGGTGTCATGCTGCGCGAGGACGGCTTGCGCTTCACGGGCGGGGTGGTTGGCTCTGGCATCCTTCGAGCATACGGTGCCTGCCCGGCAAGCTCCATTTGTGCAAAGGCTACAACGCTGTTGGACCTGCATCACAGGCGGTCTCCTGTGCAGAAACGCAGGGAACGACGACGGCGACCCTCGCCTTTCGGTGAGGGTCGCCGTCGTCGTTCATTTCCGCTGACAGCAGGTCAGCAGGAGTTGATCAGGACTCGCCGCCCGCGTTGCCGGTGGAACCGGCGTTGACGTTGTGCAGCTTGTACTTCTCAATGGCCTGGGCCGGGGCCTGGGCATCAACTTCGCCGCGGCGCGCCAGCAGTTCCAGGGAACGGACCACGATCGAGTGGATGTCGTTCTTGAAGAAGCGGCGTGCTGCCGCGCGGGTGTCGGAGAAGCCGAAGCCATCCGCACCCAGCGTGGCGAACTCGTTCGGCACAAACTGGCGGATCTGGTCCGGGACGGCCTTCATGTA
Source organism: Pseudarthrobacter sp. KH_020_B (assembly GCF_057840185.1). Classification (NCBI taxonomy): domain Bacteria; kingdom Bacillati; phylum Actinomycetota; class Actinomycetes; order Micrococcales; family Micrococcaceae; genus Pseudarthrobacter; species Pseudarthrobacter sp. KH_020_B. Next base: position 2,879,445 of record NZ_CM174506.1, on the reverse strand, counting down.
GTCCGAGACCGCCACCACGGGGCCTGTGGCGCCGGCGAGCTGCTGGGTCACAAACGGAACACGGGCGGGCTTGCCCGGGTTCAGGAATGCCTCTTCCTCGGCGGCCATGCCGTCGCGGCGCAGTTCGTTCCAGGACGTCACGGACCAGACGTCGGCGGAGACGCCCCAGTCCTCGGCGAGCAGCCGCTGGGCTTCGATGGCCCAGGGAACCGAGACGCCGGAGGCCAGGATCTGGGTCCGGGGACCGTCCATCTTCGCCGGAGCCAGGAGGTAGATGCCCTTGAGGACACCTTCCACATCGAGCCCCTCGGGTTCGGCCGGCTGCGTGATGGGCTCGTTGTACACCGTCAGGTAATACATGAGGTTCCGGTCAGCCGAATCGGGCCCGTACATGCGCTCGATGCCGTCCCGGATGATGTGGCCCATTTCGTACCCGTAGGCGGGGTCGTAGGTGACCACTGCCGGGTTCGTGGAGGCCAGCAGCGGGGAGTGGCCGTCGGCGTGCTGGAGGCCTTCGCCGGTCAGGGTGGTCCGTCCTGCGGTGGCGCCGATGATGAACCCACGGGTCATCTGGTCCCCGGCGGCCCAGAAGGCATCCCCGGTGCGCTGGAACCCGAACATGGAGTAGAACACGTAGATCGGGATCAGCGGTACGCCGTGCGTGGCGTAGGCGGTGCCGGCGGCCGTGAACGCGGCCACGGCCCCGGCTTCGTTGATGCCGGGGTGGATCAGCTGGCCCTGGGCCGATTCCTTGTAGGCCAGGACCAGGTCCCGGTCCACGGACAGGTAGTTCTGGCCCTTGGGGTTGTAGATCTTCGCCGTGGGGAAGAACGCGTCCATGCCGAACGTGCGTGCCTCATCGGGGATGATCGGGGCGATGTGCTTGCCGAAATTCTTGTCCCGCATGAGGTCTTTGAGGAGCCGGACGAACGCCATGGTGGTGGCGGCCTGCTGCTTGCCGGACCCGCGCTTGGCAACGTCATACGTTTTTGCCTCGGGGAGGGCGATCTCCTGGTGCTTGGAGCGGCGCTCAGGAACAGAACCGCCGAGCTGGGCGCGGCGTTCCATCATGTACTGGATCTCCGGCGCATCGGTGCCCGGGTGGAAGTACGGGGGCTGGTAGGGGTCCTTCTCCAGCTGCTCGTCGGTGACCGGAATCCGCAGGTGGTCGCGGAACTTCTTCAGGTCATCGAGGGTGAGCTTTTTCATCTGGTGGGTCGCGTTGCGGCCCTCGAAATGGGGTCCGAGTCCGTAGCCCTTGACCGTTTTGGCCAGGATCACGGTGGGCTTGCCCTTGAATTCGGTCGCTGCCTTGTAGGCGGCGTAGACCTTGCGGTAGTCGTGGCCGCCGCGCTTGAGGTTCCAGATCTGGTCGTCGGAGAGGTCCGCGACCATGTCTTTGGTCTGCGGGGTTTTTCCGAAGAAGTGCTCGCGGACGAAGCCGCCGGATTCTGCCTTGTAGGTCTGGTAGTCCCCGTCCGGGGTCTCGTTCATGATTTTCACGAGCGAGCCGTCGGTGTCCTGGGTGAGCAGGTCATCCCACTCCCGGCCCCAGACGACCTTGATGACGTTCCAGCCGGCACCGCGGAAGAACGCTTCGAGTTCCTGCATGATCTTGCCGTTGCCGCGGACGGGTCCGTCCAGGCGCTGGAGGTTGCAGTTGATGACAAAGTTCAGGTTGTCGAGGTTCTCGTTGGCGGCGAGCTGGAGCAGGCCGCGGGACTCGGGCTCGTCCATTTCGCCGTCGCCCAGGAACGCCCAGACCTGCTGGTCGCTGGTGTCCTTCAGGCCGCGGTTGTGCAGGTACCGGTTGGACTGGGCCTGGTAGATCGCGTTCATCGGGCCGATGCCCATCGAGACCGTGGGGAATTCCCAGAAGTCCGGCATGAGGCGCGGGTGCGGGTAGGAGGAGAGCGCGTGGCCTTCCTTGGACTTTTCCTGCCGGAATCCGTCCAGGTCCTCCTCGGCGAGCCGGCCTTCCATGAACGCACGGGCGTACATGCCGGGGGAGGCGTGGCCCTGGAAGAAGACCTGGTCACCGCCGCCGGGGTGGTCCTTGCCGCGGAAGAAGTGGTTGAAGCCCACCTCGTACAGGGTGGCGGCACCGGCATAGGTGGAGATATGCCCGCCCACGCCGATGTTCGGCCGCTGGGACCGGTGCACCATGATGGCAGCGTTCCAGCGCATGTACGCCCGGTACCGGCGTTCGAATTCCTCGTTGCCGGGGAATGGAGCTTCCTGGTCTACCGGGATGGTGTTCACGTAGTCCGTGGTGGTCACCATCGGCACGCCGACGCTCTGCGCGCCGGCACGCTGCAGCAGGCTCCGCATGATGTATTGGGCACGTTCCGTGCCCTGTTCCCTGATCAGCGCATCCAGGGACTCAACCCATTCGGCGGTCTCTTCCGGATCACGATCAGGCAGCTGGTTTGTCAACCCGCTGAGGATATGGGAGGTATCTTCTCCTGCAGCCACGTCCAACCTCTCTTTGCGCGCATGCATCGGCGCCCACATGCCAGGCAGGGTGACTGTCCGGCATGAGTGCGACGTGTGCGACGTATCGGTTACAACAGCCCGGTCATGTGCGCCGGGCAGGTTCCTATCACGCCTATGTCTGCCATTGAGTTCCAGGCGGTCGCCCCGCAGGCATAGTTGTCACCAGTCACTCTAGCTGTGACTCCAGCGCGATGCGTAGCCGCGTCCATGGCGTCCCTGTTGTATTTCGCCGTCATACTGGTTGTGTGACGAAAGCCGCTGCAACCCAGGCTGACGGCGCCGGATGTGACGCAGAATATGGCGGATCGCGGTGGTGGCAGCTTGAAGCGCAGGCACAAAGGGTGTTGGCTGGGAGTAATGGAAATCACTATGCGTATTGCATGTATTAGGCATTGGAGGAACACGTGAGCGAGGCCGACGCCGCCACTTCGGTAAATGTGGCGGAAAAATTGGGTTTCAAAAACGGGGATCTGATTCAGGAGTTCGGTTACGACGACGACGTCGATTTCGACTTACGTGATGATATTGAGGACCTGACAGGGTCCGAACTCCTGGACGAGGACGATCACGACGTTGTTGACGCCGTCATTTTTTGGTGGCGCGAGGGCGACGGGGATCTGGTCGATAGCCTCATGGATTCCCTGACCACCCTGAGTGAAACCGGGGTTGTCTGGGTGTTGACGCCAAAGTCCGGGCGCGCCGGGTACGTCTCGCCGGCGGAAATCCAGGAAGCGGCGCCCACTGCGGGCCTGCACCTCACCACCTCCGCAGGTGTGTCAAAGGACTGGAGCGCCACCCGCCTGGTCAGCAGGAAGAACAAGTGACGGCAGTTCTTTCCCTAGCCGGGCAGACTGTTCCGGCGGTGGGGGAGCTTGCCCCGGATTTTGAGCTGGTGAACCAGTTCGGAGAACCTGTCCGGTTGTCCTCATTCCGCGGGCAGAACGTTGTGCTGGTGTTTTATCCGTTTGCATTTTCGGGTGTCTGCACCGGCGAGCTCTGTGAAATCCGGGACAACTTGGCCGCGTTCGAGGATGCCAGGGCCACCGTCCTGACAGTGTCCGTGGACAGCAAGTTCAGTCTGCGGGCCTATGCCGAGAAGGAAGGCTACGGCTTTGATCTTCTGGCCGACTTCTGGCCGCACGGCGCTGTCGCTACCGCGTACGGTGTCTTCGACCCCGAGAGCGGCATGGCTGGGCGCGGGACGTTCATCATCGATGCAGCCGGAACAATCCGCTACGTCGTGGTGAATCCGCGTGGGCAGGCCCGCGAGCTCGCCGAGTACCAGGATGCTCTGGCAGGTCTGGAACAGGCCTGACGCCGCATGGACCCGCAGCGGCACGGCATCGGCCTGACAGGCTTCGCCAGCCTGCCGGCCGCTGACCCTGCTGCGCTGTCCGGTGCGGACCTTCAGGGGCTTGAAGGCGTCCGGGACCTGTTGTCCGGCAAGCGGCTGGCATTACTGACCGGCGCAGGGCTGAGCACCGATTCGGGCATACCGGACTACCGTGGGCCGGACGCTGTGCCACGTTCGCCCATGACCTATCAGGAGTTTGTGCGCGAGGCCGCCAACCGCCAGCGCTACTGGGCGCGGAACCACATTGGCTGGTCCCGCTTGCGGCACGCAGATCCAAACCCCGGGCACCGTGCGGCGGCAGAACTGGAGCGGCGGGGCCTGCTCACGGGGTTGATCACGCAGAACGTGGACCGGCTGCATGAAGACGCCGGCAGCCGGAACGTCATTGACCTCCACGGCCGCTATGACCGGGTGGTGTGCCTGGATTGCCAACGTACCTACACCCGTCACCTGCTGGCGGGGGTGCTCGATGAACTGAATCCGGGCTTCCTGGCGCGCGCCAGCAGCTCCGGCCTGGTGGAAATGGCCCCCGACGCCGACGCCACAGTTGATGACGCGGCTCTGATCAGCAGTTTTGTGGTCGCCGCCTGCCCCGCCTGTGGCGGAATACTCAAGCCTGACTTTGTCTACTTCGGCGAGAACGTGCCCAAGGAGCGTGCCGAAGCCGCTTACCTGATGGTGGACAGTGCAGAGGCGTTGCTTGTTGCGGGATCGTCGCTGACCGTGATGAGCGGACTGCGGTTTGTCCGTCACGCGGCGAAGGACGGCAAGTGTGTGGTGATCATCAACCGGGGCGACACCAGGGGCGACCAGCACGCCACCATCAAGCTCCACGTGGGCGTCAGCGAGGCACTGGCCTGGCTCGCCGCCGAACTCCCCGATCTCTGACCCGCGCGTCGTCGGGCGTGCCGATTGGCTTTTCGTCCCGCCCGTCAGGTAGAGTTTATGTTCGTTGGTTGACGCGCTGAGGCGCGAAAAACCGGTAGTTTGGGTCTTTAGCTCAGCTGGTAGAGCGCCACGTTTACACCGTGGATGTCATCGGTTCGATCCCGGTAGGACCCACCACCAAACCCCGTTGTTCCTGGCCCGAGTGGCTGGGAACGGCGGGGTTTTATTGTGGGACCTTCCAGCCGTCGGCCACTGACGCAGTAGGCCTCGGCTGCGTTGTCGGCTGGTCCCCGACCAGCTGCGGCCGGAGTTCAACGGGGATCCCCGCCGCGGCGAATCGCTCATCCATCTCCTGGTTCGTCACGACTACCCCGCACATTCCAACATCGAAAGATACTCCTCGGCAGTTCCAAGACATCACCCTTGACCACTTGGCCGATAAATCGGTGACAAAGCGACCGTCCTGCAGCTTGGCGAAGTAGTATTCCCCGTCCCAGCCTGGCTCCAGCCGGCTGTACCCCATCCAGCCACCGGCACATCCAATCACCTCGGATTGTGGAGCCGGCGGCTCACCAGGTGCGCCTGAATTGATGGTGGAGATGTTACTTGAAGAGCATTCCGCTGACCCCGTCGTGGGGAAACCGGGCGGAGGCGTTGGCGAAGGTGTTGCAACTGTTGGCTGGTCCGTTGCGGTGCTGCTCACGGCCGGCGGCGCAGGCGCCGGAACCAGGGACCCCAGGTTGCCGGCCACAACAACCGCGGCCGCTGCCGCAGCCGCTGCGAGTCCGGCAACTGCCACCCGCAGCCCCAGCTGACGCTTGCTGCCCCGGCTCAGGTCCATGGGCCGGTCCACAGGCTGGTCCGTGTAGTCATCTGAGAACGTCCTGACCTCTTCGGACAGCATAGGTGCCGTCCCGGCCCGGCCGAACATGGCCTGCGGGTCCGTCAGTGCAGGCCGCTGGGGTTCGGCTACGTCCGGCTTTGCGTTCCTCATAAGCTGTTCAATGCGATCCATGGCTAACCCTGCCTTTCGGACATCAGATGTGACGGGAAGGCGCGGGCAAAGGCTTTTCTGGCTCGGTGCAGCCGCACTCTCGCGGCGGAAACGGAACAACCGAGACTTGCGGCGAGTTCCGCCGTCGTCAGTTCATCCCAGTAGCTCAGCATGAGAACCTCACGGTCCTTGTCGTTCAGTTGCGAAAGGACGTCCACGACGGCGGCGGCCTCCGGACTGCGATGCGTCTGTGCTGCCGCTCTGGCCTGGTCAGCCAGGCGCTCGGTAAGTGAGTGCTCGCGTTGGCGTCCGCGGTACTCGTTGCCCACCAGGTTCCGTGCGGTGGCAATGAGCCAGCCGATCCCTGGAACTTCCGGGATTTGCCTTTCCCAGGCGATCCGAAAAACATCCGAAGCCAGTTCTTCGGCCCGCTGGGAGTCACTGATCCGGTACGCGATGTACCTGTATACCCGGCCAAAGTGCTCGGTATGCATCGCAATGAACTGATGCTCCCTTGTGGCCAACATGGTGCCCCCCTTGCATGCGGACGGTTCCCACCCCTTGACTCTTAAGTTTCCGCACGAAGGGCAAAAATTACATCGGTGCAGAAAAACTTTCCTGCAGTCCTTAGCTCGCGTCCGATCCGCGGAATCCGGGCGGCCAGTCGGTGTCCATCCAGTGCCGCAGCGGGTCGAAGGCCCTGACTTGGTGGCGCCATATTGTCGGTGGCTGACCCTAGTGTTCCCGCTATGGAATATGTGGTGGTGAAGACGGCCAAGGACGGCAGCCCGACGGCGGTGGTCAGCAACGGCCGGGAATGGACCGTCGGTGCCGACGCAGTGAGATGGTTTGAGCGCGTGCGCTGGTGGGAGGCGCAGCGCCGTATGCCCAAAGGGCTGGGCCGCGTGGATGTTGAGGTGCTGCAGGTCCAGGTGCGGCTGGGCCGCAATCCGCAGTCCGCGCTGACCACTATGCTGCTGGAGCGCGACGGCCTTGGTGGTGGCTGGCGGCTGAGGGAATCCGTGGTGGACGCCGCCTGAACACGGCGGCAAAGGCCACGACAACATTCAGGCATTGGAAAACCCTCCACCGCGACTATTGGGGGATGCCGCGGTGGAGGGTCTGAAATGAATATACCGTGAACTTCCCGAAACAAACAAATGCCACGCGAATGGGGGTGCGTGGCGCGGCGGACGGCGCCGTGAGTCGGGCTCTGAATCGCCGCCAAGCCATTATGATGGTTACTGTTCAGCAGAATGAACGCATCTACGCGAAGCGCCCCGGCGTGCCGATCGAAGGAGAATCATGGCCGATTCCCGCACCTCCCGCTCCTCCGAGGGATTGGGGAGCACATCGCCGGCGCCGGCGGTCACGCGTGCCGCCGCCGTCATGGACGCCCTGGCAGCCTCTGCGACGGGGCGGCTGACACTAAGCGACCTGGCCCGCGAACTGGGGATCCCCAAGTCGTCCACCTCCAACCTGTTGCTGGCATTGGAAGAAGCCAGGCTGATCAGCCGCCAGGGCGCCGAATTCACGCTAGGACGCAAGCTCGTGGAACTTGGTGCCGCCTATCTCAGCCGGCTCGACGAAGTGCAGGAGTTCTACCGGTTCTGCGAGCAGGCGCCGACCCTTTCCGGGGAGACAGTACGCATAGCCATGCTGGACGGAACCAACGTGATCTATTTGGCCCGCTACGAGGGTCATCCGGCGGTCCGCCTGACGTCCAACATCGGCGACAAAATGCCGGTGTCCCTGTGTGCCGTGGGCAAGGCCCTGATTGCCCGCCTTCATGACCACGACGTCGACGCAATGTTTTCCGATGACGCCGAACTTCCGGTGCTGACGCCGAAGTCCCTCCGCACGGGGGCGGAATTGAAGGCCCACCTGACCACCATCCGTAAACAGGGCTATGCGTTCGAGGATGAGGAGTCCACCACGGGAGTGGTCTGCCTGGCGGTGGCGGTGCCCACGCGCGGCGCCCACGGCCCGAGCCTTGGTTTGTCAGTCACGGCTCTTAAGGCCACATACTCCGCGGAGCAGGGTGCCCAGATGGTCAAGGAATTGAACGAGTTGGCGCGGTCCCTGGGCAACCCCATGGGCTGAGTATGGCGCCCGGACGGCCCTATATAACGTTCAAAACCCTGGTTGTGACCAAAATATCCGTCAACCGCTTGCTACGTGTTCAACTTGCTGTACTCTGTTCAATATAGTGATCGACGCCACGGGGTGTCCTCGCTATCCCACCAGGCCAACGGGGGCCTGGAGTGTTTTTGAGGGAGTTCTTGTGACAACTCGTACTAAATCACCGCAGACTGACATGGACGGCGCCGCCGTCGATCCGGAGCAGCTGCGAAGGGCAACTCTTGCCAGTTCAGTAGGCTCCGCACTGGAGTACTACGACTTCTACATCTACGGCCTCGCCTCGGCCTTGATCTTTGGACCGCTCTTCTTCTCACCGCTGGGGGAAAGCGGCGCCATGATCGCGTCGTTCGCCACCTACGGCGTGGGCTTCGCAGCCCGGCCGTTCGGCGGCATCGTCTTCGGCTACATCGGTGACCGGTTCGGCCGGAAGATGGTCCTGATCCTGACCATCGGCCTGATGGGCATGGCCAGCTTCGCCATCGGGCTCCTGCCCACCTTTGAACAGGCGGGAATGGTAGGCGCAGTGCTCCTGGTGGCCCTTCGAATCCTCCAGGGCCTGGGTGCCGGTGCCGAGCAGGCAGGCGCCACCACCCTGATCTCGGAAGTGGCCCCGCGCCGCCGTCGTGGATTTTTCGCCGCACTGCCGTTCGTCGGCATCCAGCTGGGCACGCTGCTCGGCGCAGGCACCTTCGCCCTGATGGCACTGGCTGACAAGGAAGTGCTGCAGGGCTGGCTGTGGCGCGTTCCGTTCCTGGCGAGCGTCATCCTGATTGTCGTAGCGGTCTTCATCCGGCTCCGGCTCAAGGAAACGCCGGTCTTCCAGGAACTGGAAAAGCACAAGGCCGTGGTCAAGAACCCCGTAGTGCAGATCTGGAAGCACTCGAAGAAGAACGTGCTCATCGGCATCGGCCTGCGCATGGGAGAAAACGGAAACTCCTCCATCTACTCAGCCCTTCTGGTGTCCTTCATCAGCATGCCCGCCGGGATCTTCGCCGGCGACAAGTTCATCGGCCCCACGGGCCTCCTCATTGCCGCCGGATTCGCAGCCGTCATGGTGGTTACCTTCGGTGCCCTGTCCGACCGCTTCGGCCGCGTTCCGGTATACCGTTACGGCGCTCTCTTCCAGGCTGCCATCGCCCTGCCGGCCTTCTACCTGGTCACGCTCGGCAATGTCACCCTCGTCTGGGTGGTCATGGTGGTGGGCATTTCGCTCGGCGTGCAGTCCATGCTTGGTCCGCAGTGCGCCCTGCTGCCGGAACTCTTCGGCTCCCAGCACCGTTTCACCGGCGTGGCGCTGAGCCGTGAACTCTCCGCCGTCCTGGCCGGCGGATTCGCACCCATGATCGGTGTGGCGCTCCTGGCCGCGACCGGCCATTCCTGGCTGGTTCCCGCCATCTACTCCCTGGTCCTGGCGCTGATCTCCTTCGGCACCACCTTCGCCACGCCGGAAACCAATGGCCGCGACCTGCTCCTGGTGGAGGACGCACGCTAGACGCACCGTACCCACTCTATGAAGGTGGCCTCCCCGAAACGGGGAGGCCACCTTCCGGCGTTAATGCCCAAACAGCCAGATGCACCTTCCCCGGCGCCCCACGGTGCTTCCCGCCGACACGACGCGGACACAACCGCCGACACAAAAGAGCCCCTGCTGAGGATTCCTGTTTCCAGGATTCCTCAGCAGGGGCTCTGTGTTGCGGGGCCGGTGGGCGGTGCCCTTAGTAGAAGTGGACCGGGTCCACCAGGTGGGGGAGGTCGCCGCCGTTGAGGAACGTGCGCAGGTTGCTGCAGAAACGCTCCGCGATCAGGCGGTTCTCCGCAGCACTGAGCGCCGAGGTATGCGGCGACACCATGACCTTGGGGTGGTTCCACAACGGGCTGTCCGCAGGGAGCGGTTCCACGGCAAAGACATCGAGGCAGGCGTAGGAGACCTGGCCGTTGTCCAGGGCCTCCAGCAGGGCGTCCTCGTCCACAACGGTGCCGCGGCCCACGTTCACAAACACCGTTCCCGGCTTCATCGCGGCGAACACCTCGCGGTTGAAGAGCTTCTCCGTGTACGGGGTGCCGGGCAGCGTATTGACGACGGCGTCCGCCGAGGCGAGCAGCCCGGCCAGGCCGTCGTTGCCGGCGACCTGCTCGATTCCTTCGATCGGTTCAACATTCCGCTTGGTGCCGCTGACCGTCATGCCCAGGGCGCGGGCGATCCGGGCCGTCTCCAGGCCGATTTCGCCCAGACCGGTCACCACCAGCGTGGAACCGCTGACCAGGCGGGTGGGGGTCCGAAGCTCAGGCCACACCTTGGCCGCCTGGTCCTGGGCCAGTTCGGCGCTGCGCTTGAAGCCGTTGAGGATTCCCAGGGCAGCGAATTCTGCCAGCGGCAGGGCGTGGACGCCGGCGGAGGTGGTTACCTTGAATTTGAGGAGTGTTTCCTGGTCCAGCCCGGAGGCCTTGACGGCACCGCCGGCGCCGGCGGCCATGGCGTGGACCCACTGGAGCCGTGGATTCTCGCGCGCGATGCGGGCCAGTCCGGCGGGGCTTTCATTGGGCAGGCCGTACAGCACCTGCGCCTGGTTGAGCATGGCCCAGTACTGCTCCTCCTGCGCGGGAGTGCGTTTGAAGTCCGGGTCCCCGGAGTGGTCGGCCGGAAAACGCTCGGGCGGAAGCAGGTCCGGCTCATAGAGGACAGTTACGGAGGGGTCTACGGCGCGGATGCGGTCCACCAGCTCGGCTTCGAGCGGGACGGCGATCGCGACGGTGGTTAGAGTCGTCATAGTGTTCATCATACTGAATAGCGGCTAGGATATTGGACAGATTTCTCTTCATTAACCACCCAACGATGTGAGTCGAGGCCTATAGATGGAAGACAGAACAGCGGGCTTTGTAGGCCTGGGGCTGATGGGGCTGCCCATGGCAGCGAATCTGGTCCGTGCCGGCTGGACGGTTACTGCCTGGAACCGATCCGAAGGACCCCTGAAGGAGTTCGTGGCGCAGGGTGGCCGCTCCGAGCGGGACGTTGCATCCCTGCGGGACCTGCTGGTCATCGCGTTTATGCTCCCCGACCTGTCCTTCATCGAGGAGGCCACGGCGGGGCTGCTGGCGAGCTGGGAGGAAAATCCGCCGCAGGCCGGCACTGCCGTGGTGGTCATGAGCTCAGTCTCACCGGCGAAGGTCCAGGACTTCGGGCGACGGGTCCACGAGGCAAGCCACGGCCGCGCCGCCGTGGTGGACGCACCGGTCAGTGGCGGGACCAAGGGCGCGACCGACGGGACCCTGGCCATCATGGCTGGCGGTACCGCGGATGATTTCCGGCGGCTCGAGCCCTTCTTCAACGCGATGGGGACCACCGTCAGGCATATGGGCCCACTCGGCGCTGGGTCGCTCGCCAAGGCCTGCAACCAGCTCATTGTAGGAACCACGACGGCGGCGCTCGCCGAAGCGGCCGAGCTCGCCGACCGCTCCGGGATGGATCCAGCGGCGCTCTTCGACGTCCTGGCCGGCGGCCTTGCCGGCAGCCGTGTCCTGGAGAACGTGGGACCGCGCCTGGTCCGGAAGGACTACGCACCAACAGGCCCGGCGAAATTCATGCATAAGGACCTGTCCTTTGTGCTCGAATCAGCCCAGGCGGCAGGCGCTGCCGTGCCCATGGCGACTGCCGGCGTCGAACTTTACGCAGAACTCAAACGCCAGGGCCTTGGCGATCAGGACCTTGCCGTGGTCCGCCAGGCCATTTCGAATCTGAGCGACAACACCAATATCGCGGAACCTGCGGATGCCGCAACGAAAGGAACAGCTGCACGATGAGTGGACTTTTTGATTTGACCGGGCGGGTTGCCTTGGTGACGGGCTCGAGCCGGGGGATTGGCAATGCGTTGGCGCGGGCGTTGGCTGGGGCCGGGGCGACGGTGGTGTTGAACGGTGTGAACGCGGAGCGGTTGAAGGCGGCGGAGGCGGCGATGGCTGCGGATTTCGCGCCGGGGCGGATCCATGGTGTCGCGTTTGATGTCACGAGTGATGCCGAGGCCGCGCGGGGTGTGGCGTGGGTGGAGGAGCATGTGGGGCCGTTGCAGATTCTGGTGAATAACGCCGGGATCCAGCACCGGGTGCCGATGCTGGAGCTGGATGTCGCGGATTGGGAGCGGGTGATCAGGACGGATCTGACGAGCGCGTTCCTGGTGGGCCGTGCGGCCGCACGGCACATGATTCCGCGGGGGCGGGGCAAGATCATCAATATTTGTTCGGTGCAGACGGACCTGGCCCGGCCCACGATTGCCCCGTATGTGGCGGCGAAGGGCGGGCTGCGGAACCTGACCCGGGCGATGACGGCGGAGTGGGCGGGGTCCGGGCTGCAGATCAACGGGATCGCCCCGGGCTACATCCACACCGAGATGACGCAGAACCTGGTGGACGATGAGCAGTTTAACGCCTGGATCCTGGGCCGGACGCCGGCGCACCGGTGGGGCACGGTCCAGGACCTGGCCGGTCCGGCGGTGTGGCTGGCCTCGGACGGGTCGGATTTTGTGAACGGGCAGACGATCTTTATCGACGGCGGAATGACGGTGGTGGTCTGATGGGCGCGAACACAACACTGTCCGTGTCGGGTGCTGCGGTGGTGGCGTATGCGGCCGGGGATCTGCGGATCGAGGACGTCCCGTTGGCGGCACCGGCCCCGGATGAGGCCGTGGTCGAGGTTTCGTATGGGGGGATCTGTGGGTCGGATTTGCATTACTGGCTGCACGGGGCTGCGGGCGAGTCGATCCTGAAGGCGCCGATGGTGCTGGGGCATGAGGTTTCCGGGACGGTGGTGGCGGCTGCGGCGGACGGGGCCGGCCCGGCCGCCGGGACCCCGGTCGCGGTCCACCCGGCCACCCCGGGCCCGGGTGCGGGGGAGGTGCGGTGGCCGGCGGACCGGCCCAACCTGTCCCCGGGCTGCACGTACCTGGGCTCCGCGGCACGGTTCCCGCACACCGACGGCGCGTTCAGCCGGTACGTGAACCTGCCGAGCCGGATGCTGCGGGTGCTTCCGGCGGGCCTGGACCTGCGGACCGCGGCGCTGATCGAGCCCGCCGCGGTGGCCTGGCACGCCGTGGCGAGGGCCGGGGACGTGGCGGGCAAGTCCGCCCTGGTGATCGGGTCCGGGCCGATCGGTGCCCTGGCCGTCGCGGTCCTCAAACGTGCCGGCGCGGCCCGGATCACCGCCGTCGACATGCATGCCAAGCCGTTGGAGATCGCCGCGGCCGTCGGCGCGGACGCGGTCCTGCAGGCCGGCGACGCGGAGGCGATCGCCGCGGTGCAGGCTGATGTGGTGATTGAGTCCTCGGGCAGCCACCACGGCCTGGCCTCGGCGATCCAGGGCGCGGCCCGGGGCGGGACCGTGGTCATGGTGGGGCTGCTGCCCACCGGGCCGCAGCCGGTCCTGATTTCCCTGGCCATCACCCGGGAACTGGACCTGCGCGGGTCCTTCCGCTTCAACAACGAAATCGATGACGTGATCACCGCCCTCGCCGACGGCACCCTGCAGATCGGCCCCGTGATCACCCACGAATACCCCCTCAGCCAGGGACTGACCGCCTTCGAAGTGGCCAGGAACTCCGCCGAATCAGGAAAAGTCCTCCTCAACTTCCAACCGGCAAGCTGAGTGTTTGAGCGCGAACGGACACTTGAGGCCCCAACTCAAGAGGGCCTCAAGTGTCCGTTCGCGCTCAAGCCCGGCGGACCGGAATGAACACCCGGGGCTGGTCCGTCCACGTTCCGGACAGCCTGGAGGTGGTGCGGCGCATGATCTGTTCGGACGCGGCCCGGGCCGTGGCGGCGTCCCCCGCGGCGACCGCTTCGGCGAGGTCCACATGCCACTGGAGCGCCCCCTCATGGGGGTGGTCCGGCATTAGTCCGTGGACCGTGCGCCCCGTCAGGGTCTCCGCCACCTGCCCCATCAGGTTGGCAAACATTTCGTTGCCCGATCCGGAAAGCAGGACCGAGTGAAAAGCGATGTCCAGCTCCAGGAACTTCTGCGCGTCGCCGGTGTGGCCGGCGTCGCGGAGGGCATGGGCGATGTCCACCAGTTCCCGCCGCAGCTGTGCCGGTGCATTGTTCGCTGCCAGTTCGGCCGCGGCGGGCTCGACGGCGGAACGCAGTTCGATCAGTGAGCGCAGCTGGGCGCCCCGGGCGTCGCTGGAAAGCCGCCAACGGATGACCTGCGGATCGAAGGGGTTCCAGCGGCTCGGCGGCAGTACCCGGATCCCCACCCGCTTGGTGGTTTCCACGAGGCCCAGGGACTGGAGGACCCGCACGGCCTCGCGGACCACGGAGCGCGAAACCTGCAGTTCTTCCTCAAGATGCTCGGCCAGCATGATGTGTCCGGTGGGCAGCTCGCCCGTGATGATCCGGGTGCCAAGGTTCTCAATGGCACGGTGGTGCAGGCTGGTCGACATGGACTCAAGCCTAAACTGGGATTGACTGGCCCCGTTCCACAAAGTGGGCACCGCTTCCCTCGGGCCGTTTGAATATATATGCTTTATTCGGATCCCTCGGTTCGTGACAGCGTGCTTCGCTGCGAACGCGGAGCCACCTGCACATCCATTGCACAACGAAATTGGAGTTTTGATGTCTGCACACATCGGTGTCACCGGCCTTGCGGTGATGGGCGCCAACCTGGCCCGCAACCTGGCCCGCAACGGCTTCACCGTTGCCCTGCACAACAGGTCCGTCGAAAAGACTGACGCACTGCTCGAAAAGCACGGCACGGACGGCGACTTCGTCCGCACCGAAACGCTGCAGGAACTTGTTGACTCCCTGGAGAAGCCCCGCCGTGTCCTGATCATGGTCAAGGCCGGCAAGCCCGTTGACTCGGTCATCGAGCAGCTTGAACCCCTGCTGGAAGCCGGCGACATCATCATCGACGCCGGCAACTCCCACTACGAGGACACCCGCCGCCGCGAAGCCGCGTTGGCGAAGAAGGACCTGCACTTCGTGGGCGTCGGCGTTTCCGGCGGCGAAGAAGGCGCACTGAACGGCCCGTCCATCATGCCCGGCGGCTCCAAGGAGTCCTATGACGCCCTCGGACCGCTGTTGGAAAAGATCTCAGCCAAGGTCGACGGCGAGCCCTGCTGCGCATGGGTAGGCACCGACGGTGCAGGCCACTTCGTCAAGATGGTCCACAACGGCATCGAATACGCCGACATGCAGGTCATCGGCGAAGCCTTCGACCTCCTCCGCTCCGGTGCAGGCATCGAGCCGGCCGAGCAGTCCAAGATCTTCACCGAGTGGAACAAAGGCGAGCTGTCCTCCTTCCTCATCGAAATCTCGGCAGAGGTCCTCGGCCACGTTGACGCGAAGACCGGCAAGCCGTTCGTTGACGTTGTGGTGGATGCCGCAGGCCAGAAGGGCACCGGCCGCTGGACGGTCATCTCCGCCCTCGAGCTCGGTTCCCCGGTCTCCGGCATCGCCGAGTCCGTCTTCGCGCGTGGACTGTCTTCGCAGGCCGAGCAGCGCAAGCTGGGCCAGGAACTGCTGGCCGGCGCGGAGGCATCCGTGGAGATCCCGGAGACTTTCGTCGAAGATGTCCGCCAGGCACTCTACGCCTCCAAGCTGGTCTCCTACGCCCAGGGCATGGACATGCTGACGTCCTCCGCCAAGGAATACGGCTGGGACCTCAAGCTGGACGAGATCGCCTCTCTCTGGCGCGCAGGCTGCATCATCCGTGCGGAGCTACTCAAGGACATCACCAAGGCCTACGCCGCCGAGGAAAAGCCGGCCAACCTGCTGTTCGCCCCGGCCTTCACCAAGGCGATTGCCGACGCCCTCCCGGCGTGGCGCCGCGTGGTTGCCACGGCTGTCCAGCTGGGCATCCCGGTTCCCGTGTTCTCCTCCTCCCTGGCCTACTACGACGGCCTGCGCCGCAAGCGTGTGGCCGCAGCCCTGATCCAGGGCCAGCGCGACCTCTTCGGCGCGCACACCTACGGCCGCGTCGACGCCGAGGGCACGTTCCACACCCTGTGGGGCGAGGACAAGTCCGAAATCGAAGCAGTGGACACGCACTAATCGCCATGCTCTGATTGCATCAAGCTGCAAACCCTGCGGCCGGCACTTCCCGGATATTCTGGGAGCTGCCGGCCGTTGGTGTTTCCGGCAGCAGCCGCGGTGTCCGTCCATCCAAGGAGTCAGAATGCCCAAGCCAGTCGCATTTGTTACGGGAGCTTCCACGGGTATCGGCTTCGAGGCGGCGAAGACGCTCAGCAGCCACGGCTTCATCGTCTATGCCGGCGCCCGCCGGGTGGACAGGATGGAGCCGCTGAAAGCGCTTGGCATCCAGGTCCTGGCACTGGACGTGACGGACGACGACTCGATGCGTGCCGCCGTCGGCCGTGTCCTGGAAGAGCGCGGGCGGATAGACGTCCTGGTCAACAACGCCGGCTATGGGTCCTACGGGGCGCTGGAACAGGTGGACCTGGCCGAAGGCCGGCGCCAATTCGAGGTGAACGTCTTTGGCCTTGCCAGGATGACCCAGCTGGTTCTGCCAGCCATGCGGAGTGCAGGGCGGGGCAGGATCATCAACGTCTCGTCCATCGGCGGAAAGTACTACGAGCCGCTCGGCGCGTGGTACCACGCCACGAAGTTCGCCGTTGAGGGTATGAGCGATTCGCTGCGGCTGGAACTCAAGCCGCACGGCATCGAGGTAGCCATCATTGAACCGGCAGGTACGCTGAGCGAATGGGGCCGGATTTCCGCCGACGGGCTGCTGACCAGCAGCGGCGAGGGGCCGTACGCTGCCCAGGCCCGGCAGATGGCGGACCTCCTGGCGACCACGGACAGGCCCGAAACGTCAACGCAACCGACGGTGATTGCGGCGGCCGTGCTGCACGCGGCCACGGCTGCGCGTCCCCGGACCCGGTATCCGGTGGGCAGGGGAGCGGCAGCCATTCTGGGCCTTCGGCGCCTCCTGCCGGACCGAATCTATGATGCGGTGGTTATGGCAGTCCTGAAGCGTGTTGCCGGCTAGAAGCAGGGTCAGATCCGGTATTCGATGTCGTACTCGGCCGGATCCACTGCGGGCTTGGTTTCCCGCTGGGCATCGCGGTGGCGCCACTTGGCGGGCACTCCGGTAACAATCGATTCCGGTGGCGCGTCCTTGACCACCACGGCGTTGGCGCCCACGGCGCTGTCCCGGCCGATGGTGATAGGTCCCAGGATCTTGGCTCCGGCACCGATGGTGACCCGGTCCTCAATGGTGGGGTGGCGCTTGACCTTGGCCAGGGAGCGGCCGCCGAGCGTGACGCCGTGGTAGATCATCACGTCTTCGCCGATTTCGGCGGTCTCGCCGATGACCACACCCATGCCGTGGTCGATGAAGAAGCGCCGGCCGATCGTGGCGCCGGGATGGATCTCGATTCCGGTCAGGAAGCGGCCCAGCTGCGACACCAGCCGCGCCGGGAACCGCAGCCCCGGGGTCTGCCACATCTGGTGCGTCAGCCGGTGGATCCAGATGGCGTGCAGCCCCGAATAGGCGAAAAAATTCTCAAAAGAACCTCGAGCCGCCGGGTCGTGTGACCGGGCGGCGTCGAGGTCTTCCTTCAGTCTTGCGAAAAAGCCCACAAAGTTCTTTCTACAGGAAACGGGGCGACAACGGACTGATCAGCCGCGGATGTCGTCATAGAGCACGGTGGAGATGTAACGCTCACCGAAGTCGCAGACAACCGCCACGATCAGTTTGCCGGCGTTCTCCGGACGCTTGGCCAGTTCCAGGGCACCCCAGACGATGGCGCCGGAGGAGATGCCGCCGAGGATGCCTTCCTTGACGCCGAGTTCACGGGCGACGCGGACGGAATCCTCCAGGGTGGCGTCCAGGACTTCGTCGTAGACGTTGGTGTCCAGGATTTCCGGGATGAAGTTCGCACCGATGCCCTGGATCTTGTGCGGCCCGGGAGCGCCGCCGTTCAGGATGGCGGAGTCCTTCGGTTCGATGGCCACAATCTGGATCTCAGGATTGCGTTCCTTCAGGACCTGGCCGACGCCGGTGACGGTTCCGCCGGTGCCGATGCCGGCGACGAAGATGTCCACCTTGCCGTCGGTGTCGGACCAGATTTCCTCGGCGGTGGTGGTGCGGTGGATCTCAGGGTTGGCCTCGTTGGCGAACTGCTGGGCCCAGATGGAGTTCTCCGTGTTGGCCACGATTTCCTGGGCCTTCTCCACGGCGCCGCGCATGCCCTCGGAACCCGGGGTCAGGACGATCTCGGCACCGAAGGCCCGCAGCATAACGCGGCGTTCGGTGGACATGGTCTCGGGCATGGTCAGGATGACCTTGTAACCGCGGGCCGCGCCCACCATGGCCAGGGCGATGCCGGTGTTGCCGGAGGTGCCTTCAACGATGGTGCCGCCGGGCTTGAGGGCGCCGGACTTCTCGGCGGCGTCAACGATGGCCACGCCGATGCGGTCCTTGACGCTGTTGGCCGGGTTGTAGAACTCAAGCTTGACGGCCACAGTGGCGCCCAGGCCCTCGGTGAGCCGGTTCAGGCGGACCAGCGGAGTGCCGCCGACCAACTGCGTTACATCGTCATAGATCCGTGCCATGTAGATATGCCTATCTCTCAAGAGTGAATGCTGAGGTCAGCCTAACGATGGCTGAGCGGCCGCTGCTAAGCATTAAGCCATGCAGAGTAATATTTCCTGGCCTTGGCGAGCTTGGGATTGATGATCACCTGGCAGTAACCCTGCTCGGGATACTTGGCGTAGAAGTCCTGGTGCAAGTCCTCCGCAACATGGAACCGTGGCAGCCGGCTGACCTCGGTCACGATCGGGTGCGACCACAGCGCCTGGTTCCGGTCAATGGCTTCCTCGAAGAGAATCTTCTCCTCGGTGGTCTCATAGAACATGGACGAGCGGTATTGCGTGCCCACGTCGTAGCCCTGGCGGTTGAGCGTGGTGGGATCGTGCAGCACGAAGAACATGTCAAGGATGACCTCGGCCGGGATGACGGACTCGTCGAAAGTGACCGCCACCACTTCAGCGTGGCCCGTGGTTCCGCCGCAGACGGAGTAGTAGTCCGGCTGGGGGTCATGGCCGCCCGTGTACCCGGAAATCACCGACGTGACGCCCTTGGTTTTTTGGTAAACAGCGTCAAGGCACCAGAAGCAGCCCCCGCCAAGAACAAAAGTTTTCATGACCTCTTCAATGGTTGAGCGCGCCGGATGATTCCCTGACCACCCTACGAGACTTTGAAACATGCGGGGCAATCGGCCCGATGGGGTAAAACTGAGACTATGGAATCTGCAGACACCGGCGTTACAGATGCGGAAAAGCACGACGACGGCACCCTTACCAGGGAGGACGCTGCAGCGGCTGGTCCGGCTGCGCCCACGCTGGGCCAGGTGCTGCTGGCGGTAGAGGAACTGTGGCCCGAGTCGCTGGCCGAAAACTGGGACGAAGTTGGGCTGGTAGCCGGCCACCCGTCAGCGCCCGTTACCAGGGTGATGTTCGCCGTTGATCCGACTCTTACGGTGATCGAGGAAGCCGTGGAATGGGGTGCCGAGCTCCTGATTACCCACCACCCGCTGCTCCTCAAAGGCGTCACGTCGGTGGCGGCCACCACAGCCAAAGGTCAGGCCATCCACCGGCTCATCGAGTCTGGCACCGCCCTCCTGACCGTCCACACCAACGGTGATTCCGCCGTCGGGGGCGTTTCCGATGTCCTGGCTGATGCGCTGGGACTCGAAGGCGTCGTCCCGCTGACTGTTGCCGCGAACGGCCTGCCCGAGGAAGGAATCGGACGCGTCGGTGATCTGGCTGACGTGATGAGCCTGGGCGATTTCGCTGCCCGGGTGTTCGGCATCCTGCCGTCCGTGGCCGGGGGCGTCCGCGTGTCCGGGGACAAGGACGGGCTGGTGCGGCGCATTGCGGTGTGCGGCGGCGCAGGGGATTCGCTGTTCAACGAGGTGCGCGCCAACAATGCCGACGTGTACGTCACTGCCGACCTGCGTCACCATCCGGCGTCCGAAGCCCGCGAAGAGGCAGTGAACGGACGCCCCTACCTGATCGACGTTTCGCACTTCGCCAGCGAATGGCTGTGGCTGCCCGCCGCGGCGTCGGCACTGGGCAATGTGCTCGCCGACCAGGGCCACGACGTCGAGATCCAGGTAAGCACCACCAACAGCGATCCGTGGGACTTCATTCTGACTCCGGGCTAAGCCAGGGGAGCACGCTAGGCGCTAGAGTCTAAACAGCGCCGATACGGTGCCCGGCTTCGGCCGGATTGGATTTAGCGGAGGTAAATAGTGGCCAAGGCAGCACCGACGGAACAGTTGAAGTTGCTCGAACTGCAGGGGCTGGACGCAAAGCTCAGGTCCCTGTCCAACCGCCGCCGCGCCCTGGAAACCGATCCACGGATCGAGGACCTGCAATCTGCCCTGTCCGTCGCCAACGGTGAACTCGGCTCCGCAAAGATGGCCGTGCATGACGCCGAAGCCGAGCTGAAGCGCTCCGAAGCCGACGTCGAACAGGTTGCCTCCCGCATCGAACGCGACGAAGCCCGGCTCAACAGCGGAACGGGGCTGTCAAAGGACCTCGTGGCGCTGCAGAAGGACATCGCCTCCCTCAATAAACGCCGCTCCGACCTTGAAGACGTGGAGCTGGAAGTCCTGGAACGCCTGGATTCGCTCCGCGAGCGGCAGGCTGCCCAGCAACTCATCGTGGACAACGTCCAAGGCTCTTTCGGCGGCATCCGGGCCGAACTCGATGAGGCCCTGGCCGAAGTGGCCGCTGAAGCGACCGTTGTCAGCGGCAAGCGCGCCGAATTCGCTGCAGGACTCGACGCCGGGATGCTGGCTATTTACGAAAAGACGCTGGCAAAGCGGGGAGTGGGCGCCGCCCGGTTGTTCCACGGAACCTCTGAAGCCTCCGGCATGAAGTTGAGCCCCGGAGACCTCGCAGAAATCAAGGCCGCCGCCGAAGACGACATTGTGTTCTGCCCGGACTCCGGCGCCATCCTGGTGCGCTCCGCCGAGTGGAACGCGCCCGCCCCAACTGCCTAGCAGCCCAAGTAACTAGCAGATAACGTCGTGAAAATCGCGAATGACGACGTTAAATGCGAGTCAGTTGGGCAGGATGATGTTCAGGGCATGCGGCTTCCGGGCTGAACCATCAACCAGCTCCGCGTCCCATTTTTCGCGCGTGGCCTTCAGCAGCTGCGACGGGGTCTGCGGGGCGTGGCCGCGGCGGGCCAGCAGGTGCCGCGCCAGCTCTCCTCGGGTGTGCTTGGCGAAGTGACTGACCACCTTGCGCACCCCGTTCACCTCCGTGAAAACGTTGACAGCCACCGTCTGAGCCGGCGGCGGTGCCCACGCCGCGGCATACGTGCTGGAGCGGCAGTCCACGAGCAGCTGCCCGGACACCGACTCGGCGAGGGCCTCCGAAAGCTGCGGCTTCCAGAACGAGGCGAGGCGGCCGACGTCGGGCAGTGCCGTTGCCATCGACAGCCGGTAGGCGGGCACGCTGTCGGCGAAGCGGATGGCACCCCACAGTGCCGAGATCACCAGCACCGACACATCGGCCTTCCGGCGCTGCGCCGGCGTCAGGGTTTTGTAGCCGAGGGCGTCGTACAGAACGCCCGAATAGATCTGGTGCGCAGGGGCCGCCGGTTCGGCGTGGAGCCGGGTGTTGCGTTCGACGTCGTCCTGCAGCGATGCGCCGACGCCCAGCAGCGCGAGGGCATCCTCGTGTGCGCTGACCGTCCCCAGTGCCTCCAGGACCTTGGCCCGGTAGGTGTTGAGTTCGGGAAAGCTCAGCGACGGCCAGTCGACGGCGGACCCGCGGACTGCGGGGGTCTTGCCTTCGGAGGGGGGAAGCAGAATCAGCACCGTACGATCCTACCGGCGACGGCGTGGCCTCCTTCCGGCGGTAGACTGGGCTGCGGATGGGTTGACCAGGCGGCCGCGCGTCACGCAAGTGGCTCGAGGAACGTCCGGGCTCCGCAGGGCAGGGTGGTGGGTAACGCCCACTCGGGGTAACCCGCAGGCCAGTGCCACAGAGAACAGACCGCCTGCGTCGCGCCGTTTTGAAAGCGGCACGAAGCAGGTAAGGGTGAAACGGTGGTGTAAGAGACCACCAGCTTCCCGGGTGACCGGGAAGGCTAGGTAAACCCCACCCGGAGCAAGGCCAGACAGGACACGTTTGAGGGCTGCCCGCCCGAGTGTCCGGGTAGGCCGCTGGAGGGCGTCGGCAACGGCGTCCGTAGATGGATGGCCGCTACTCCCGCGCTGGTAACGGCGCGGGAGCACAGAACCCGGCGTATCGGTCAACCCATCCAGCACCACCACCGGGCCCGGACCCGCGCCGCATGTGAGTGATTTCACGCTGGCGGCGGCGGTCCGCGCGGCTGCTCCAGCCTAGAATAGAGAGCGAACGTAGAAGTTCTGCCGCCGGGTCTGCGTTCGCAGCCGGTGGCTTTTCTTTACGCTTCTCCACGGCACCCGGGATGGACCGCATCCTGCCGGTGCCAGAGCCCCTGGACAACATCAGGTGGCCGCCAACCGCATACGAGGACGTATGCGGCTGAACCGAGGAAGGTAGTTCTGTGAGCCAGACGTCAGATTCTTGTCTTGATACGTGGATGGGCCGGGAGGCTCTCGCCGAGGCCATGATTCCGGTGATTGGCCGGCTGTACCGCGAAAACAACGTGGTGACCAGCATTCACGGCCGCAGCCTGATCAACAAGTCCACCATGAACATCCTGAAGGCGCACCGTTTCGCCCGCCGTATGAGCAACACCGAGCTCCTGCTCGAAGAGACCGCACCGCTGCTGAACATCCTGGCTCAGCTGGAGCTGGGTGCGGCAGCCATCGACGTAGCCCGCCTGGCAGAGAAGTTCAAGGCCGAAGGCGACGGCGCCACCCTGGAAGAGTTCCTCCGCGCCGAGCTTGCCGAGATTGTGGGCAAGCGCGGCGGCGATGACCGCACCAGCACCGACGTTGTACTGTACGGCTTCGGCCGGATCGGCCGCCTGCTGGCGCGCCTCCTGATCGAAAAGGCAGGCGGCGGCCACGGCCTGCGCCTGCGCGCCATCGTGGTGCGCCGCGGCTCGGACAAGGACCTCACCAAGCGTGCCAGCCTCCTGCGCCGCGACTCGGTCCACGGCTCCTTTGAAGGCACCATCCGCGTGGACGAGGAAGCCAACACCATCACCGCGAACGGTGTCCAGGTCCAGGTCATCTACTCGGACAACCCCGCCACGATCGACTACACCGCCTACGGCATCAAGGATGCGCTCGTTGTGGACAACACCGGCCGCTGGCGCGACGCTGAAGGCCTGTCGCAGCACCTGCAGAGCAAGGGCGTTGCCCGTGTTCTCCTCACCGCACCGGGCAAGGGCGAACTCAAGAACATCGTGCACGGCATCAACCACGGCACCATCCTGGACTCGGACCAGATTGTGTCCGCGGCCTCCTGCACCACGAACGCCATCACGCCGGTCCTGAAGGCCATCAACGACAAGTTCGGTGTGATCCACGGCCACGTGGAGACGGTCCACTCCTTCACCAACGACCAGAACCTGATCGACAACTTCCACAAGGGCGACCGCCGGGGCCGCTCCGCCGCGCTGAACATGGTCATCACCGAAACCGGAGCGGCCACCGCTGTGGCGAAGGCCCTGCCCGAACTTCAGGGCAAGCTTTCCGGCAGCTCCATCCGCGTCCCCACTCCGGACGTGTCCCTGGCGATCCTGAACCTGAGCCTGGAAAACGGCACCACCAAGGATGAGGTGAACGATTATCTGCGCCAGATGTCCCTGCATTCGGACCTGCGCAAGCAGATTGATTACATCGATTCACCCGAGGTTGTTTCCACGGACTTCGTCGGCTCGCGCCGTGCCGGCATCGTGGACGGTCTCGCCACGATCTCCAATGATAAGAACGTCATCCTCTACGTCTGGTACGACAACGAGTTCGGCTACAGCTGCCAGGTAGTCCGCGTCATGGAAGAGATGGCCGGGGTCAACCCGCCGTCCTTCCCTGCCAAGGAAGCCGCTGTTGCCTTGGCCGCAATCGCCGTCTAGGGCCGACTGCCGGCTGGCTGCCCGACATTCCCGGCTGATTCGCTGGAATCAGCCGGGAATCGGGGCCACACTGGTGGCATGGATAACGAAACTCTCCACGAGACCACCCTTGAACACGCCCTCGACGTCGCCAAGGCCAACCACAAAGAAGCCATCCGGCTCCTGGAGCAGGCACGCGCGTCCCGGGCGTCCGGCGACGTTGGTGACGACCGAGTGCGGCAGCTCGAAGGGCTCCTCCAGGTTGCGGAGGAGGACCTGCGCCGCGTAGCCCGGGAGCAGTAGGCGGCCCTTAGTAATAGGCGGCCTACCCGGGCCACTCTTCCTCCCCATTGTGGATAACCGTTTCGGTGTCAGTGGGGTGGCCTAGGCTCTTCTGGTGCATTACATTTCCGGAAGAGCTGGTTGCCCATGACCGTCAGCTGGCGTGCCTACCGCCGTGCCCGCCGCCGTTCCAGGCTGGCTTGGGCTCTCCTGGCGGTGCTGGCCCTGTCCGTAGTGGGCTTTGTGGGGTGGTTTTTCACCACTGGCCAGTTCGCGGCGGCAGAACCGGCAATCGCAGGACCCAGCGAGGCGCCTGTTTTCGACGGGACCTGGATGAAGCCCGTGATCCCGGTGCACGCTGTACCGCGGGGGAGTGCCGTGGCCGCCCTCGAGGTGCTGCCCGTCAAGGGACGGGCTCCGACGGACAACTATCAGCGGGAGGCCTTCGGGCAGGCCTGGCTGGACGTGGACCGGAACGGCTGCGACACCCGCAATGACATCCTCCGCAGGGACCTCACCGCTGTGGGCTTCACGGAGGGGTCCAAATGCAGGGTTGCGTCAGGGGCTATCCAGGAGCCGTACACGGGGAAAGCCATGGAGTTCCGGCGTGGTCCGGAAAGCAGCAAGGAAATCCAGATCGATCACGTTGTGGCGCTCAGTGACGCGTGGCAGAAAGGCGCACAGGGGCTGACCCCGCAGCAGCGCCATAGTCTGGCCAACGATCCGATAAACCTCATCGCCGCGGACGGTCCCGCAAATCAGCAGAAGAGTGCAAGCGACGCGGCCACCTGGCTGCCGAAGAACAAGAATATCCGCTGCCATTATGTTGCCCGCCAGATCTCGGTGAAGGCGTCATATGGGCTGTGGGTCACGCAGCCGGAGAAGGACGCGATGAAGCGCGTCCTGGACTCCTGCCCGGATCAGCCAACCATTACCACCCGGTAATGCGCTGGCTCAGTGGCCGAACGGGTCCGGATCCACGCCGGGCATCCAGGTCAGCCCGGGCACACCCCAGCCGCTCTTCTTGGCCAGTTTCATGGCCTTCCGCGCGTAGCGGTCCATCAGCCGGTTGACGTAGAGTTTTCCGTCCAGGTGGTCGTATTCGTGCTGGATCACCCGTGCGAACCATCCGGTCGCTTCGAATTCAACTGGCTGCCCGTAACCGTCAAATCCTTCCACCCGCGCCCACTCCGCACGCTTGAGCGGGTACGCGCCACCGGGGAACGAGAGGCATCCCTCTTCCTCTTCCTCGGGGTCCGGCAGGGCGCCAGAGATTTTGGACAGGGTCAGGACCGGGTTAACCAGGACTCCGGTGGCGGGAGCGCCGTCGTCATTGGCGTACTTGTACACGAAGATTCTCTTGCCAACACCAACCTGCGGGGCGGCCAGGCCCACACCGTTGGCGGCGTCGTTGGTTTCAAACATGTTCGCGATCAGCGTGCGCAACTCGTCGTCGAACACCTCCACCTCTGCGGCGCGGCGGTGCAGCACCGGTTCTCCCCAGACGGTGATTGGCAGAACTGTCATGGCAAGTGACCCTTCGTGCGTGCGGTGTGGCACCGGCATTTTGTGCAAAAGGAAAGGCCGCACCGGATATCCGGTACGGCCTCCAAACGAACGGCTGCTACTGCCGCCCTATGAGGGTGAGCTACGGGGGTTGAACCCGCGACCTCCTGGACCACAACCAGGCGCTCTGCCAACTGAGCTAAGCCCACCATGTGCCCCGCAGATGATCCGGTAACCCGGTCCTCTGGAAAGGCAACTCAAATAGCTTACCTGCTGTTTGCGGGCGCTTGTGCCACTTTTGGGGTTTTTGCGAAAATTTCTACCAAACGTGGCGCAGATTACTCTGCCGGGGCGGCGGGCGTACCGGGTGTGGCAGAGATGCGCTGGGCGATTTCCCGAGCCGTGACGCTGTCAGGCCCCGGAGCCGGAACAAAAACCGCCTCGCGGTAGTAGCGGAGTTCGTCGATGGAATCCTGGATGTCCCCCAGGGCGCGGTGGCCG
The DNA here is from genome assembly GCF_057840185.1 of Pseudarthrobacter sp. KH_020_B. NCBI lineage: Bacteria > Bacillati > Actinomycetota > Actinomycetes > Micrococcales > Micrococcaceae > Pseudarthrobacter > Pseudarthrobacter sp. KH_020_B. The sequence goes on along the minus strand of NZ_CM174506.1, from coordinate 2,853,267 downwards.
CCCTTCTTTGCGGGGGACTGGAAGTAAGCCCGGGCGAACCAGCGGCGGGAGAGTTCCTTGATGGTGCTCACGTCGATCACGCGGTAATGCAGGTGTTCCACAACGGCCGGCATGTCGCGGGAGAGGAAGACGCGGTCGGTTCCCACGGAGTTGCCGCCCAACGGTGCCTTGCGCGGATCCGGCACCCACTTTTCGATGTATTCCATGACGGCGGCTTGGGCCTCGGCCATGGTCTTGCCGTGAGGCAGTTCCTTGAGCAGCCCGGAACGGGTGTGCATGTCCCGCACGAAGTCGTTCATCTGGGCGAGGGCAGCATCCTCGGGCTTGATCACCACGTCCACACCGTCGCCGAGAATGTTGAGCTCTGAGTCCGTCACCAGCGCCGCCACCTCGATCAGGGCGTCGTTCTTGATGTCCAGGCCGGTCATTTCGCAGTCGATCCAGACGATGCGTTCGTTAGATATAGGCACCGGACCAGCCTACCGTTTAGCTTCCCGGCAACCGTCCGATGCTAGGATTTCGGGTACATGGGGGCGAGGACTTTGCCGCTGTGCCTGCGCGGCCCGGGCGGCCACTGCCGCCCGCGGGGCTGAAGCGCCGAGTGTAAAGAGATTGGACGATCCTGAGATGACGGCGCCTGTGCCTGCAACGGGGGAGATGGCCGCCAGCGTGATCCCGGAGCCTGCTGCGGCAGAAGTGGATAACGCCAGGTCCCCCATCCTTGCCGGTCTTGTCGGCTCGGTCCTTATGGTGATCGGCTCCCTCGGCGTCGGCTGGCTGGCCCCCGTTTCCGAACTCCGCCGGGTACCCATCTTCATCTGGATGCGCACCGAGGCCATCGGCGTTGCCTTGGCCATCGTGCTGGTTGCGGTGGGCGGCATGCTCCTGGTCCGCTCCTGGCTGAGGCTCGGCCAGCGGGTCCGCGTGTGGGGGCCGGCGGCGCGAAAGGCAACGCTGCAGGCCATCGCGGCGTGGGGCCTGCCGTTGATGTTCACCGTCCCGCTCTTCAGCCGCGACGTGTATGCCTACATCGGCCAGGGCAGGCTGATGGTGGAGGGGTTCAACCCCTACGAGAACGGCATCTCGGCGCTGTCCAACTACTTCCAGCTTGGCGCCGACAAACAATGGACCGAAGCTCCCGTGCCGTACGGCCAATTGTTCCTGTGGATCGAGCAGTTTGTGGTCTGGTCCACCAACGTCCAGCCCGAGGCCAGCGTGATGCTTTTCAGGCTCGTTGCGCTGTTTGGTGTGGTCCTCTGCGTCATCTATGTGCCCAAGCTGGCCGAGCTTCATGGCGTCAATCCGCACCGCGCCCTCTGGCTCACCGCGGCCAACCCCCTGTTCCTCACCAACTTCATCGCGAGTGTCCACAACGATGCCCTCATGATCGGGCTGGCCCTTGCCGGGCTGTACTACGCGGCCACCAGGCGCGTGGTGCTGGGTATTGTCCTCGTCACGCTTTCCATCGCCGTCAAGCCCATCACCATCGTTTTCCTGCCGTTCATCGGCCTGCTCTGGGCAGGCAAGAACGCCGGCTGGCCACGGAAATTCCTGTTCTGGGGAATGACTGGAGGGCTGAGCCTGGCCATTCTGTACGGCCTGAGCCTGGTCAACGGGTTCGGCTTCGGCTGGATCAACGGGCTGTCCGCCCCTGGCAGCCTCTTCATCTGGTACGCCCCGGTGGGCCTGGTGGGGCTGGTGATCGCTTCCGTTTCGAACGCCTTCGGCCTCGACGGGTGGACGCTCGCAGACTGGGTGTTCGACGCCGGCAAGCTACTTGCCGTAGGCATCGTCGCCTTCCAGATTTTCAAGGGTGAGCATAACCGCCTGATTCGCCGCCTCACCTTGGGCTTTGCGGCCATTGTGGTGCTGGCGCCGATGATCCAGTCCTGGTATGTGGTGTGGCTCATCCCGCTGTTCGCGGTGACAGGCGTCCGCAATGACTGGCAGGTCAAAGCCCTGTACTTCATCGTGTCGTTCTTTATGATCTACGCCATTTCCGACCAGCTGGAAGTGTTTCCCTACCTCCAGACCGAGGACCTGGGACTTGCCCTGGTCCTGGCCCGCTTCGCGGCAGCGATCACCGGCCTGCTTTTCGCCATGTACCTGATCTTCATGGATCCGGGCACTAAGCGGCTTTTCCGGAAGTCGGCCGAGCCGGTGACCGAACGCCCGGTGATCTAGTCTCCGCAGGTGCGGTTATCCGGCGCCGGTGCTTCCCGCCGTCGTGCCCTCCAGATGGCGCACGGCTTCCTTTCTGGACAGCGGACTCAACTGGGACCCCTTTTCCGCCACAAAGCTGCGTACCCAATCCGGGTCCGTCTTGGCGTATTCCCGAAGGGCCCAGCCAATGGCCTTACGGATGAAAAACTCCGGGTCCGCCACGTTCGGCTCGATCACGGCCCGCAACAGGTCCTGATCCGTGTGGGCCTTGGCCTTCAACTGCGAGGTGATGGCCGAACGCCTGATCCAGAAGTCCTGGTCTGTGCTCCAGGCCAGCAGCAGTTCGGTCATCATGGGCCGGTGGGCCCGGAGAAGCCCGCCGATCCGAGGCGACACTCCATCCACGAGATCCCACCACGCGCCGGTGCGGATGATCTCCTCATGGATAGGGAGCATCAGCTGGTCACGGGCCACCAGCCGGAGGCTCGTCAGGTCAATGGCCGCATAGCGTTCCTCGCGCACCGTGGAGCCGCGCCAGAATTCAAGCACGGTGGCCCGCAACTGGCCCGCCGACGTAAAGGGATGGGCGGCGGCAGCGGCCAGCGCCAGCCGCCTGACTTCCGGGACCCTGACGCCCAGTGACGGCAGGGTGGACTTCATATACGCCTGCGCTCCGGCGGCCCGCGCCGAGTCCGCATGTTCGCGCAGCGCCGCGCGGATGGCGTCCAGCAGCTCGGTGTTAAGCAGCTCGCGGTTCGGCGCCTCCGTGGCCGTGGCCTCAGGGTCCAAGGATTCCTTGTCCGGCGATGCCTTATGCGGCGATAATCCGTCCATGGTGCAACTGTAGCGAGCCGCCGCCGGCGTGAATGCTGGGCCGGGCCTCTTCAGCAGGACGGCCCTAGAGTGGAAGCAGACAAACTGCACGTTCCGTTGGACTGTGCCACCCGACGTCGGAGGTTCCCTGCATGTCCATGATCAAGACTCCCGAGCAGATTGCCCTCATGCGCGAAGCCGGGCGGGTGGTGGCCAATACGCTGGCGGCGGTGCGTGAGGCGGCCGGAGTGGGTGTCACCCTGCGGGAGCTCGATGCGCTGGCCGCCGAGACGATTGCCGCGGCAGGAGCCACGCCGGCCTTCCTGGACTACCACCCGCGCTGGGCCTCAGTTCCGTTTCCCGGGGTGATCTGTACCAGTGTCAATGACGCCGTGGTCCACGGGATCCCCGACGGCTACAAACTCCAGGATGGTGACCTCCTCAGCGTGGATTGCGGGGCATTCCTGGACGGCTGGTGCGGCGATGCGGCCATCAGCTTCATCGTGGGAACACCCGATCCTGTGGACCAGGCGCTCATTGAAGCCACGGATGCCGCCTTGGCCCGAGGGATCGAGGCAGCCCGGATCGGCAACAAAATGGGCGATCTTGCCTACGCGATCGGCGGCGCCGCGCGCCGGGCGGGGTACGGCCTGCTGGCTGACCACGGCGGCCACGGGATCGGCCGCACCATGCACGCCGAACCGCCTGTACCCAACGACGGCAGGCCGGGACGGGGGATCAAGCTCACCGAGGGGCTGGTCATCGCCATCGAGCCCATGCTGATCCTGGGCCGCAAGGACGACTACTACCACGACGACGACGAATGGACGCTGCGCTCCGCCAACGGCCGCCGGGCTGCCCACAGCGAACACACGGTGGCCATCACCGCGGACGGCCCGGTGATCCTTACGCTCCCTTAGGTCCGGTCAGGCTCAGGCGCACCACGGCCCGCCCCGGGACGGCACTGCTGACCACGGTGAACCCGGCGCGCAGGAAGAGGTTCAGCGTGCCGTGGTAAAGATCTGCGGGTCCCGCTTTGGGCCGCTGCTCGCGGTCCACCGGGTAGCCTTCCACAACGTCTGCACCATTGAGCCGGGCATGCTCGACGGCGGCACGCAGCAGGGCGTCGGCCACGCCGCTCCGGCGGTGGCCGGCCGCGACCACAAAGCAGGTCACTGACCACACTCCGCCGGACGCATTCGGTGATGCAGTTTCGGAGTCGGGCAGCCCTGATTCCTCGGCCAGCCGGAGCACACGGGAGCGAAGCACGCGTGGATAACAGGTCCGTGGCTCCACGGCACACCAGCCCACCGGCTGACCGTCGACGAAGGCGAGGACGCCGGGGGCGGGGGAGCCGCCGTCGAACTTTTCCTTTAACTGTGCTTTGCGGGCGCCCGGTTCCAGCGCGGAGTACTCCGGACCGGTGAGGGCGAAGAACCGGCACCAGCAGCGGGACGGCTCACCGGGGCGGCCGAACAACTGCTCCACGCCGTCCCACTGCGCCGCGGCCGTCGTCAGGCCAGCGGCGGGCCCGTCCGTCATATTGGTCAGGCCACCGACCCGGCGCCGCTCGCCTGCGCCACTTCAGTGCTGCGCCGCAGTATGACCTGGCCGGTTATCGGCGATGATCCGGCATCGTCGGCGGACAGGCCGGCTGCGCTGCTGGCGGCCTGCCGTCCGATCTCCTCGAGGGGAAGGTGCACCGTGGAGAGAGCGGGACGGAAATCGCGCAGGGTCTCAATATCGTCGAATCCGGCAACGGCGGCGTCACGCGGGATCCGCAGTCCCTGCGCGCGCAGCGCGGCCGCGGCACCGATGGCCATAACATCGTTCACAGCAAAGATGCAGAGCCTTTTTGTCTCGCCCCCCGTTCGGGACCCTGTGATCCGTGCAGCCAGGGCGAGTCCTGCTTCGAAGCCGCCGGCACGGGTGAAGTCCGTGCGGATGATGTCCGCGGCAGGCAGGCCGGCGCCGGCAAGGCCGCGCTGGAACCCACGGATCCGGTCGTCGGACGTGAACAGCCCTGCCGGGCCGGCGATGATGACGAAGTCTTCTTCCGGCGACTCGGCCAGCTCAGTTGCAAGCTGGGCGGCCAGTTCCTCATTGGGCACACTCACCACGTGGTAGCCGTCTGCCGCCGTGGCGCCCACAATCCCGTGGCCGATCACACCCACGTGGCCGCCGTTGCGGCAGTAGCGGTCAAGTTCCGCAGCGAGCTCGGTATTGCCTTCCATGTCCTCGGTGCGGGATGTCCGTGATCCTGCGATCACTATCGAATCGGCGCGGCGCGCGGCGAATGCTGCCACGGCCTCCTTTTCACTCTCCGGAGCGCCCTCGGTGGTGGCCAGCAGCACCATCTTGTGCTGTTCCCTGGCGGCTTCCTGGACGCCGCGGGCAATGGCCGCAAAGTACGGATCGGCGATGTCATGCACGATCAGCCCGATCAGCCCGGAGCTGGACTTGGCCAGCCCCTGCGCCTGGGCGTTGGGAATGTAGCCGAGGGATTCGGCAGCCTGGCGCACCCGGTCGGCAATGTCCTTGCCGGGTATCCGGGCGGAGCCGTTCAGCACGCGGGAGGCGGTGGCCGGCGAAACGCCCGCCAGCCGCGCCACCTCGGTGAGGGTACTTGCAGCCACAGCTTCTCCCGTTCATACAGACTTTCGGCGCCGTTAGCGCCGCTTTCAGTATGGCAGTTTGGGGATACTTTGGGAAAGCGCTTGCCAACCTGAACGGGTGCGGTGCATGATGGATGCACTGGGAATGCGCTTTCCCAATCAGTTTGAGTAACACTGCTCACTCACCGTGGAGGAAACATGGGCTTCGAAACAAAGACGATCCGTATCGCCATGAACGGCATCACCGGCCGGATGGGTTACCGCCAGCACCTGCTGCGTTCAATCCTTCCCATCCGCGACGCCGGCGGATTCACCCTGGAAGACGGCACCAAAGTCCAGGTGGAACCGATCCTGGTAGGCCGCAATGAGGCCAAGATCCGTGAGCTGGCAGAGCTCCACAAGGTGGCCGAATGGACCACGGACCTGGATTCCGTGATCAACGATCCCTCGGTGGACGTCATCTTCGATGCGTCCATGACCAGCCTCCGCGCCGCCACCCTGAAGAAGGCCATGCGCGCCGGCAAGCACATCTTCACCGAGAAGCCCACGGCCGAGACCCTCGAGGAAGCCATCGAGCTGGCCCGCATCGGCAAGGAAGCCGGTGTCACCGCCGGCGTTGTGCACGACAAGCTGTACCTCCCCGGCCTGGTCAAGCTCCGCCGCCTGGTGGACGAAGGCTTCTTCGGCCGCATCCTGTCCATCCGCGGCGAGTTCGGCTACTGGGTCTTCGAAGGCGACGTCCAGGCAGCACAGCGCCCGTCCTGGAACTACCGCAAGGAGGACGGGGGCGGCATGACCACGGACATGTTCTGCCACTGGAACTACGTCCTCGAAGGCATCATCGGCAAGGTCAAGAGCGTCAACGCCAAGACCGCCACGCACATCCCGGCCCGCTGGGACGAGGCCGGCAAGGAATACAAGGCCACCGCCGACGACGCCTCCTACGGCATCTTCGAACTCGAAACCCCGGGCGGCGAGCCTGTCATCGGCCAGATCAACTCCTCCTGGGCCGTCCGCGTCTACCGCGACGAACTGGTGGAGTTCCAGGTCGACGGCACGCACGGTTCGGCCGTAGCCGGTTTGAACAAGTGCGTCGCGCAGCAGCGCGCCCACACGCCGAAGCCCGTCTGGAACCCGGACCTGCCCGTCACGGAATCCTTCCGCAGCCAGTGGCAGGAAGTCCCTGCCAACGCCGAGCTGGACAACGGCTTCAAGCTGCAGTGGGAAGAATTCCTCCGCGACGTCGTCGCCGGCCGCGAGCACCGCTTCGGCCTGCTGTCCGCCGCCCGCGGTGTCCAGCTCGCCGAGTTGGGCCTGCAGTCCAACGACGAACGCCGCACCATCGACATCCCGGAGATCACACTCTGATGACTTCCCTCATCCTTCCCACCCACGACGGCGGTACCCGCGAGTACCGCCTCCAGGGCGGCGTGTCGTGGGCCCGCCCCACCGCCCCGCTCACGTCACGGCGCGCCTACGCCGCCGCGCACGTCATTCCCGAGGTCCTCGCGGACAACACACCGGGCGCCCCGGCCAGACTCGACTGGGACGCCACCATGGCATACCGGCACGAACTCTGGTCCTACGGCCTGGGTGTAGCGGATGCCATGGACACGGCCCAGCGCGGCATGGGCCTGGACTGGGCGGCCACACAGCAGCTCATCAAGCGCACTGGTGTGGAGGCCGCATCGGTGGTCTCCGCCCGTAATGCCGCAACCGCCGGCAAGACTGTCCGCGACCTCGTCTCGTGCGGCGCCGGCACGGACCAGCTGGACCTCGCAACCCTGCCCGCCGGCAGGGCAGGTCTTGCCGCGGTCCTGGATGCCTACCGCGAGCAGATCGCCGTCGTCAGTGAAGCCGGACCCAAGATCATCCTGATGGCCTCCCGGGCGCTGGCCCGCGTGGCCACAGGTCCGGACGACTACCTGCACGTTTACTCGACGCTGCTGCAGGAAGTGGACCAGCCCGTCATCCTGCACTGGCTCGGCACCATGTTCGATCCTGCACTGGCCGGCTATTGGGGCAGCGACGACGTTGCTGCCGCGACAGAGACGTTCCTGTCCCTGATCCGCGAGCACGCGGACAAGGTGGACGGCGTGAAGGTATCCCTGCTGGATGCAACGCACGAGGTTGCCCTGCGCGCTGCCCTTCCCGAAGGCGTCCGCCTCTACACCGGCGACGACTTCAACTACCCGGAACTGATCGACGGCGACGGCGATCACCACTCGGACGCCCTGCTGGGCATCTTCGCGGCGATCTACCCCGCGGCGTCGGTTGCGTTGCAGAAGTACGACGTCGGCAAGGCTGCGGAAGCGCGCGCCATCCTGGACTCCACCCGCGAGCTCGGCAAGCACATCTTCAGCGCCCCCACGTTCTACTACAAAACCGGGATCGCGTTTATGTCCTGGCTCAACGGCAAGCAGCCCGGCTTCCAGATGGTGGGCGGCCTGCACTCCGGCCGCTCCGTCTGCCACCTCGCCAAGACCTTCGAACTGGCTGACAAGGCAGGGCTGCTGAAGGACCCGGCGCTCGCCGCGTTCCGGATGTCCGACTACCTGCGCATCAACGGAGTGGGAGTATGACATCCAATTCAGAACCGTCCCCTTTTTCACGACTTTCCCTGAACAGCGCCACGACCAAGAAATTGACGCTTGCCGAAGTGGTCGATGGCTGTGTCCGCGCCGGAATCCCCGCGATCGCCCCGTGGCGCGACCGGGTTGAAGAAGCGGGGCTGGACAAGGCCGCGAAGCTGATCAAGGACGCCGGCCTCCGGGTCTCCTCCCTGTGCCGGGGCGGCTTCCTGACAGCAGCCGACGCTGAAGGCCAGGCCGCCGCGCTGGCGGACAACAGGACGGCAGTCCTCGAAGCGGCTGCGCTGGACACCAGGGAACTCTTCCTGGTGGTCGGCGGGCTGGCGCCGGGCGAGAAGGACGTGGTGGCTGCCCGCCAGCGCGTTGCTGACCGCCTCGCCGATCTTGTCCCGTTCGCCTCGGAGAACGGCATCCGGCTGGTGCTGGAGCCGCTGCACCCCATGTACGCAGCGGACCGCGCCGTCATTTCGACCCTGGGCCAGGCCCTGGATCTTGCAACCCCGTTTGATGCGCACGCGGTGGGCGTCGCCGTCGATACCTTCCACGTCTGGTGGGATCCGGAACTGAAGGCACAGATTGAACGTGCCGGCAGGGAAGGGCGCATCGCCTCGTACCAGGTGTGTGACTTCAACATGCCCATTGCGGCCGATCCGCTGCTGTCCCGGGGATTTATGGGCGACGGCGTCATTGACTTCGCCACCATCGGCACCTGGGTCAGGGATGCCGGGTATACCGGGGACATCGAGGTTGAAATCTTCAACCAGGAGATCTGGGACGCTGACGGCGATGCGGTTATGGAGACCGTCAAGGCGCGCTACGCGGAACTCGTCCTGCCTTACGCCTAAGAAGGGCACGTTTACACCAGCCACACAAAGAGGAACACCCCGGTCTGCTGACCGGGGTGTTTTTCGCTGACCGGCGCATCCGTCAAGGATGTCCGGCTCATCATCTTGTGCCCCAGGAGGGAATCGAACCCCCGACCGGCGGATTAGAAGGCCGCTGCTCTATCCCCTGAGCTACTGGGGCACGTGGCGCCACAACCAGAAATCCGGCGCATCAAAAGTTTACACGGCCCCAGGGTGCGGCCGCGTCACCTGGGCGGCCGCCCGGCACTGCTCCTCAACAGGCCGGTTCCAGGCAGGTTATGCACATACGCGAAGTTGTCCCTCGCGGCCCGGTGCCGTCAACGCGAAGCTGGTTCTGCCGCTAAGGCACCACCTTCGAGACAGGACAAGACGATGAGTGACTACCAAACGTTCCGGGGCTTCGTTGCCACGGATATCAAGACCTCCACAACTCCGGGCGGCGTTGGCACCGCCTCCTTCCGCCTCGGTTCGACGGCGCGGCGCTTTGACCGCGCCACCAGTACCTGGGTGGACACCCACACCAACTGGTTCAACGTCCAGGGCTACCGTCAGCTTGCCGGGAACATGGCCTGCAGCATCAAGAAGGGCCAGTGCGTCATCGTCGTGGGCCGGCTCAAGCTCCGCAGCTGGGAGAAAGACGGCCGGGTCTACCATTCGGCCGAAATCGATGCCGATTCCGTGGGGCACGACCTCAAGCGCGGTTCGGCCAACTACATCCGCACCAGCGACACCGGACTGCACGTCGTCTCAGACAACGGCGCGGCGGGGCAGGATGCGGCAGTGGAGGGCAACGGCATCGGCCCAGTTGATCCTGACGACGACGGCGGCGACCCGGACGACGGGGAGCACACGGACGACGACGCCGCAGCGTTGGCAGTCTTCCACGAGGACGCAGACGGCAACCACATCCCGGTGGACACTGAAACAGGCGAGCTCGCCGGAGCCAACGTCTGAAAGTAGTGCTGGCGTTGGACACCGCACGGGACGCGGGCGGAGCCGGTGCCGGCAGTCCGCCCGCGCCGGGACCGTTCCGTCCCAGGCTTGGCCGCGTGACAGAATGGCGGCATGAATCGCGCGACGGACACCCGGCAGGCATCTCCAATCACCAGCCGGACCAGCCGTTCCTGGCGGTTTGGGTCAAATGCGGGACGGGCGCCCGCGGCGCTCGCCGGCAGCCTCCTGATGGTTCTCGCCCTAGCAGCCTGCACCGGCGGCTCCCCAACAGGAACCGGGCAGGCTGTTGCCACCTCCGGCGATGTGGCCACACCCTCGGAGCCGGCCACTACGGGCTCCACCCAGCCGGCCGCCACGTCCCCGGCGGAGGACCCGGCCATCGTGATGATGAAACAGACAATAACGGATGCGCTGGGCAGGCTGGCGGCGGGGACACCAAAGCCAGCCACAGCCCAGGTGACAGATGCCCTGACCGGCGCAGGGATTTCCCCTGCGGCCCTGGAAGTGTCGGCGAGCCGGACGCCTACCGGGCTGGAAGCCGATGCCATTGAGGCTGCAGTGCTGCAGGGCAACGACTGCGTGGTGGGGCAGGTCCGCGACGGCAACGTCACCGTTACCGTTCTGCCGGTCCTGGCCAGCGGCAAGTGCTTCGTAGGAGCGCTTGCCTGACGCCTCGAATGTGAGTTAAGCCCGCCAACCCACTAGATTTGGAACCATGGCGGAATTTATCTACACAATGACCAATGCCCGCAAGGCAGTTGGCGAAAAACTCATTCTTGACAACGTAAGCATGTCGTTCTTCCCGGGCGCCAAAATCGGTGTTGTTGGCCCGAACGGTGCCGGTAAGTCCACCATCCTGAAGATCATGGCCGGACTGGACATCCCGTCCAACGGTGAGGCCCGGCTCAGCCCCGGCTACACCGTGGGGATCCTGTTGCAGGAACCGCCACTGAACGAGGAAAAGACCGTCCTGGGCAACGTCCAGGAAGGTGTCGGCGAGATCTACGGCAAGATCCAGCGCTTCAACGAGATCTCCGAGGAAATGTCCAGCCCCGACGCTGACTTCGACGTCCTGCTCGAAGAAATGGGTCAGCTGCAGGAAGCCATTGACGCCGCGGAAGCCTGGGATCTCGACTCCCAGCTTGAGCAGGCCATGGACGCCCTCCGCTGCCCGCCCGCGGACGCCGACGTAACACTGCTCTCCGGCGGTGAGCGACGCCGCGTGGCCCTCTGCAAGCTCCTGCTGCAGAAGCCCGACCTCCTGCTTCTCGACGAGCCCACCAACCACCTGGACGCCGAGAGCGTGCTGTGGCTGGAACAGCACCTCTCCAGCTACGCCGGCGCAGTTCTGGCCGTCACCCACGACCGGTACTTCCTTGACCACGTCGCGGAATGGATCGCCGAGGTTGACCGCGGCCACCTGTACCCCTACGAGGGCAACTACTCCACGTACCTGGAGAAGAAGCGCGCCCGCCTGGAAGTCCAGGGCAAGAAGGACGCCAAGCAGGCCAAGCGCCTCACCGAGGAACTCGAGTGGGTACGCTCCAACGCCAAGGGCCGCCAGACCAAGTCCAAGGCCCGTCTGGCCCGCTACGAGGAAATGGCTGCCGAGGCTGACCGCACGCGCAAGCTTGACTTCGAAGAGATCCAGATTCCGCCGGGCCCGCGCCTGGGCGGCCTGGTGCTGGAAGCCAAGAACCTGCAGAAGGGCTTCGACGACCGCACCCTGATCGACGGACTGTCCTTCACGCTTCCCCGCAACGGCATCGTCGGCGTCATCGGCCCCAACGGCGTGGGCAAGTCCACGCTGTTCAAAACCATCGTGGGCCTGGAACCGCTCGACGGCGGCGAGCTGAAGATCGGCGATTCGGTCAAGATCTCCTACGCGGACCAGAGCCGCGGCGGCATCGACCCGAACAAGACCCTGTGGGAAGTTGTTTCCGACGGCCTCGATTACATCCAGGTGGGCCAGGTTGAAATGCCGTCCCGCGCCTATGTTGCCGCTTTCGGCTTCAAGGGTCCGGACCAGCAGAAGAAAGCCGGGGTACTCTCCGGTGGTGAGCGCAACCGCCTTAACCTTGCGCTGACCCTCAAGCAGGGCGGAAACCTGCTGCTCCTTGACGAACCCACCAACGACCTCGACGTCGAGACCCTCAGCAGCCTTGAAAACGCGCTGCTGGAGTTCCCCGGCTGCGCCGTAGTGGTCTCGCACGACCGCTGGTTCCTGGACCGGGTGGCCACGCACATCCTGGCCTACGAAGGCGACGAGGGAAACCCTGCCAAGTGGTACTGGTTCGAGGGCAACTTCGAATCCTACGAGGAGAACAAGGTAGAGCGGCTCGGACCCGACGCGGCCAAGCCGCACCGCGTGACCCACCGCCGCCTCACCCGCGACTGATCGCAAAGAAAAGGCCGGCACCCCGCCCAGGGGTGCCGGCCTTTCTGCTGTCAGTTCCGCCCGGCCTTGCGGATCTGGTGGTCCAGGACCTTGGACTGGAAGGCGCCAACTACTTTGTTCTTCAGGTCGGTGGGAACCCGGACCATGCCCTCCTGCGCCACCGAGGCAACGTGCTGCCCGGCCCGGTTGAAGATCTTGCCCGTGGCGAGGCCGCGGGCTCCCTGGGCGCTGGGCGATTCCTGGACGTAGAGCAGCCATTCGTCCACGCGGGCGGGACGGTGCCACCACATGGCGTGGTCAAGGCTGGCCACACTCATGCCGGGCGTGATCCAGCTCAGCCCGTGGCGGCGCAGGATGGATTCCAGGAGCGTGTAGTCGCTGGCGTAGGCCAGTGCGGCCCGGTGCAGGTTCGTATCATCCGGCATGGGCCCGAACGTCTTCATCCAGACGGCGTTCCGGGCTTCCTTCTTGCCTTTGGCCGAAACGTAGAGCGGCGGGTCAACGTGCCGGATATCAAAGGGCCGCTCGTAAGCCCAATGCTGGGCGATGGGGTGGTCGAACTTGCCCAGCAGGTCCGCCGTGCTGGGCAGCGACTCAGGATCGGGGATGCCGGCGGGCATCTTGGACTCGTGGTCGAGGCCTTCGTCCAGGCCCTGGAAGGACGCGATCATCGAAAGGATGGGCACGCCTTCCTGGTACGCGTGAACCCGCCTGGCCGAAAAGGACCTGCCGTCGCGCAGGCGCTGGACACCGAACGTGATGGGCTTGTTGGCGTCTCCTGGCCGGAGGAAATAGCCGTGCATGGAGTGGACAAACCGTTCCGGGTCCACAGTCCTCATGGAAGCGATCAGCGACTGGGCCAAGACCTGGCCACCGAACACGCGCTGCCGGGGCTGCTGCTGCGATGGGCCAAGGAAGATGTCCTCATCGGTCCGGGCGCCTTCAAGCTCACCGAGGTTAAGGAGTTGGATGAGCGTTTCGGTGGGGTCGCCGTTGGGTGGCGCCAGCAGTCCGGTTTCGGCTTCAGTCATGGATTGACTCTAGACGTCGCCCCGCCGCTGCTCAACCGAGCTTCAGCCGGTAGTGTTCTTAATGTGTCTGACCTACTTACTAAGTCCTTCCGGTTCGCCGATCCGCATGATCTCGCCGATCTGCGCACCTTCGCCACCCGTGCCAAGGCCGTGGACGACGGCGCCATCCGGCTTCAGGCCGCAGGCTCCGTTCTCGCGGCCTACGTATGCGTGCTGCGGCCCCGCCTGCTGGGCGAATCCACCCCCACCATCCTGGGCCTGCGCACGATGGCGCTGGCGGAACCTTCCGGAATTGACGTGACGGTGCCGCTGTCAGCAGTGCTTGACCGGCTTGCCAGGGCAGGGGAGGACGACGTCGAGCTGCCGGTTCCGCCATCCACCGTCACGGAATCGTGGACGGGCGTCGGCGCGCCGCGCACCGGCTGGGAGCTGGTGGGGGTGTTATCGGATGCCGACCTCCGGCGCGCGGCCGAAGCCGGCATCACCGAAGTTGCCGGCATTGTGCCCGCCCAGCCGGGGGCACTGATCGTCAACAACGCACGCGCCGCCGTGTGGGGCCGGGCCCTTGACGACTCCGGCCTCCCGGCAGGAGCCGCCTTCGCGGCACTCACCCTGGGGTTCCTCGCAGACGCGGACCAGAAGCTCTACCGGGCGGGCCGTTGGTTCCGCCTCAGCGGTCCGCGCGGCCACGTCCTGGCGCGGACCGGCAGCGGCCTCTAGGACCGGCCCGCCGCCGTCGTACGCGCTAAGGCGTCAGGCCGGTCAGGCGTCCGAGGGGCTGTTCACCATGGACAGCGCGGCGCGTTCCATGTAGTCCCAGAGCGTTCCCTCGTACAAGGGAGGCAGTTCCAGGGAATCGACCGCCGTTCGCATGTGGAACAGCCAGCGGTCCTTGGCTTCCGGCGTGACCCGGAACGGGATGTGGCGCATCCGCAGGCGAGGGTGCCCGCGCTCCTCGCCGTAGGTTGTAGGCCCGCCCCAGTACTGCTCCAGGAACATCAGGAACCGACGCTTGGCCGGCGCAAGGTCCTCCTCCGGGTACATCGGGCGCAACAGCGCGTCGGTGGCGACGCCGTCGTAAAAGACATCGATCAGCTTGGCGAACGTCTCGTGTCCGCCCACGGCATCGTAGAAGTTATCCGTGTAGCCGGGCTGGCTGAAGGGATCGTTCTGCATCAGCTGGCGTGGCCGCTGCGGCTCGACGGGTGTGGTCATGGCTCTATTCTCCCGCCTTCTGCGGCGTTTTCTTGGCCTCGGTGGCAGGCTCATGCAAAGCAGTCTCGGGCCCGGCCACCGGGGCATCATCCGAAACGGGCACGTAGTTGCCCTGCGAACGGTTGCCGACGCGAAGAATTTCGCCATTGCGGAGGTACCAGATGGCGCCGTCCTCCGAGCGGACCCGGGTGATGCGCAGCCCCATGGACTCGACCACACCCACTACTTCGCTGGTTTCGATGACGTCGCCGATCCCGTACTGGTCCTCGATGGTGATGAAGATCCCCGCGAGGAAATCACGGATCAGCTGCTGCGCGCCGAAACCGATGGCCACACCCAGGATGCCCACGCTGGTCAGCAGCGGTGCGATGTTGATGTCCAGGTTCTGCAGCACGTACATGATGGTGATCACGGCCACCAGTACGCCCACGATGCTGTTCAGCAGGGAACCGATGGTCTCCGCCCGCTGCACGCGGCGTTCATGGTCCAGTGCCCGCAGTGCCGGGGCCACCCACTTGAAATGCGGTTTTTTGAAGAAATTGCTGCCTGCAGCCACACGCTTGCTGATCCGGGAAATCACGAACGTAGCCACCAGCCACACGGCGATTCCGACGCCGAGGCTGATCGCGATGCCCGTGATGCTGACGCCGTTGGGCTGCGAGGTGAGGGGAGGGGGTGTAATCGGCATCGTGCTGAACATAGAGGAAAACTCCTTGGGGGTCACCGGCGGCGGCCGGGGATGACGTCGGCCCATGCACAGGTTCGCCCGCGGCATAAGGCTCTATTCTCTTTCCACCCTAGCGCCGTAGCGTGGCCCCATGCGCATCCTCATTCTGGGCGGAACCGCCTTTCTCTCGTCTGAAATCGCCCGGCAGGCCGTTTCCGCAGGTCATACGGTCACGTGCCTGGCCCGCGGATCGGCGTCGGAACCGCCGGACGGTGTCCAGTGGGTAAAAACGGACCGTTCACTCGGCGCGAACAGCTACGCACAGGTGGCAGCGGACTGGGATGCGGTCATTGACGTGGCCCGTGATCCTGTCCCGGCCAAGGAGGCACTGACCGTCCTGGCCCAACGGACCGCGCACTGGACGTTTGTGTCCAGCTGCTCCGTCTACGGAGACACTTCGACGCCCGGAGCGGCTGAGGACGCCGCGCTCCTGGCCCCCTTGCCGGCCGGAACAGAATCCACTCCCGAGAACTATGGCGAATCCAAGTCAGCGATTGAAGAGGCAACCCTGGACGCCGCGGGGGACAGGGCGCACCTCTGCCGCGCCGGCCTGATCGGTGGCCCCGGCGACGGGACGGACCGGTACGGCTACTGGCCCGCAAGGTTCGCCAGGGCCAACGGCCCGGCCGTGGTCCCGGATATCCAAGGCCACGCCACGCAGGTCATCGATGTGCGGGACCTCGCGGCCTGGGTCCTCGATGCTGCCCAGCGTGGGGTGACCGGGCCGCTGAATGCTGTGGGGGACCAGGTGCCCTTCGGCGAGTACATCGAGGCGGCCAAAACAGTGGCCCGGGTACCGGGGCGACGTCCTCGGCGCACCGGAGGACTGGCTCCTGGAGCGCGGGATCGACTACTGGGCCGGGCCGGATTCGCTCCCGCTGTGGCTCCCGCCCGGCCACGAGGGGTTCTGCAGCCGCAGCAACCACGCCGCCAGGGCTGCCGGGCTGGCGACCAGGCCCTGGCAGGAAACGCTGGCGGCCGCACTGGAGGACGAGCGCCGCCGCGGCCTGGACCGCCCCCGCAAAGCAGGTCTCACGCCCGCCACCGAAGCGCGGCTGGCAGAGGAGCTGATCCAGAGCCGCTGAGTCCGGCCCCGCCCAACTGGGTAGCAGTAAGTGTCGTTCTGAGGCCCCAAAACGACAGTTAGTGCGACCTAGTTGGGTCTCAGGCCACCACAGTCACGGGGGAATGAAGCACGGGGAAATTGACGCTCCGGGCGATGAAGCAGACCGCGTTCGCTTCGCGGTGAAGCTGTTCCGTGAGATCCAGGTGGGCGGCGTCCGCCACGGTCACCCGCGGGTTCAGCGTGACGGATTCAAACTGTCCGCTGCCGTCGCGGTTCAGGCGCATAACACCGGTAGCGTCGTCCTGATAGTCGGTCACTACCACCCCGTGCCGCACCGCCACGTGCAGGAAGGACAGCATGTGGCACTGCGCCAGCGCTGCCAGGAGCAGTTGCTCCGGGTTGTAGCGCTCACGGTCCCCATGGAACGTCGGATCGGCGGAGCCTGGCAGGACCGGCAGCCCGGGGATCCGGATGTCGTGGTCCCGTGAGTAGCCACGGTATGACGACGTGCCGTTTCCCAGGTTGCCGGTCCACTGCACCGTCAGCGCATAGTGGTGCTCGCCCAGTCCCATGGCGCGGCCTACAACTCGCCCGGCAGCACGTCGGCCGCGCGTGCCCGCAGGGCCCGGGCCACGCCGTCGCGGTTTTCCAGCATCATGCGGCGCAGGGCGCTGCTGTCGGCCGGAAGGCCGGCGAGGAAAGCATCTGTCCGCTCCACCGTTGCCTGCGTGGTCAGCAGTGCCGGGTAAAGCCCGACGACGATCTGCTGGGCGAGTGCGTGCGTGCGGTTTGCCACGATCCCGGGAACAGCCTCGAAGTACTTTTCCGCGTAGGGCTCCAGCAGTGAACGGTCCAGCACGCGCATAAAGCCAGTGACCGCTGAACCCTGGAGCGCATTGGAGAGTTCTCCCGTGACGACGACCGAGTCCCAGGCGGCTGCCTTGGCCTCGGCCGTGGGGATGGCCGCCGTGGCCAGGGCTGCGGCGTTCTGTCCGCTCGCGGTGTTGTCGCGTTCCAGTTCGGCGTCGATCTGGGTCTGGCCGAGCCGGCCTCCGGACACCAGCGATGCCAGCAGCTCCCAGCGAAGGTCCTGGTCCACGGCCAGCCCCTCCAGCGTCAAAGAGCCGTCCAGGAGCCCGGCGACGGTGTCCAGCTGGCCTGGGCTGCAGGCCAGCAGGGCAAACGACTTCACAAACTGCAGCTGGGCGTCGGACCCGCCAAGTGCTGCGCTGGTCAGATCCCACAGCGTGTCCACGGCGGCGACAGTGGTGGCCTCGCGGTGCTCCTCGGCGACATAGAAGTTCAGTGTG
Organism: Pseudarthrobacter sp. KH_020_B; assembly: GCF_057840185.1. Taxonomy (NCBI): domain Bacteria; kingdom Bacillati; phylum Actinomycetota; class Actinomycetes; order Micrococcales; family Micrococcaceae; genus Pseudarthrobacter; species Pseudarthrobacter sp. KH_020_B. Next base: position 2,835,518 of record NZ_CM174506.1, on the reverse strand, counting down.
GTGGCCAGCTGGCGCAGCTGGACCAGGATCACCGAGGAATCGGACTCCGCGGCCACGTTGGCCAGGATCAGCTCCACGTACCGGCGTGCGGGGGACTCGCCGTCGCGGGCGGCGTCCCAGGCGGAGTTCCACACCAGGGTGCGCGGCAGGCTCTCGCTGAAGTCCTTCAGGTGCGCCGTTGCCGTGGCGAGGGACTTCTCGTCCAGCCGGACCTTGGCGTAGGCGAGGTCGTCGTCGTTGACCAGGATCAGGTCAGGCTGGGCCAGGCCCGCCAGCTCCGGCACCTCGGTGCGCTCGCCGTCGACGTCGAGCTCCTCACGGTGGACGCGCTCCAGCCTGCCCGCGCCATTCAGGTTGTAGAACCCGACGGCGAGCCGGTGCGGACGGATGGTGGGCCACTCCTCGACGGCGGACTGCACGATGGTGAAGGACGTCAGCGTGCCGGAGCCGTCCACGGCGAGCTCCGGCTTGAGCGTATTGACGCCGGCGGTCTCCAGCCAGAGGCGGCCCCACTGGTCCAGGTCGCGGCCGCTGGCCTTTTCCAGTTCCACCATGAGGTCGCTGAGCTCGGTGTTCTGCCAGGCGTGCTTGGCGAAGTACTCCCGGACCCCGGCCATGAACTGCTCCGGCCCCACCCAGGCCACCAGCTGGCGCAGGACTGAGGCGCCCTTGGCGTAGGTGATGCCGTCGAAGTTGACCTCCACGTCCTGCAGGTCGTTGATATCGGCGAAGATCGGGTGCGTCGTGGGCAGCTGGTCCTGGCGGTAGGCCCAGGACTTCTCCACCGAGGCGAAGGTGGTCCACGCGCTGGTGAAGGACGTGTTTTCCACGGCCGCGAGGTGGGACATGTATTCGGCGAAGGATTCGTTGAGCCAGAGGTCGTTCCACCAGCGCATGGTCACCAGGTCGCCGAACCACATGTGCGCGAGCTCGTGCAGCACGGTGATGGCCCGGCGCTCGATCTGCGCCCCGGTGACCTTGCTCCGGAAAACGTAGCCTTCGAGGATGGTGACCGCGCCGGCGTTCTCCATGGCGCCCGCGTTGAATTCGGGCACAAAGAGCTGGTCGTACTTCTCGAACGGGTACGGGACGCCGAACTGCGCCTCGAAGAATTCGAAGCCCTGGCGGGTCAGGGCAAAGATGTTGTCCGCGTCGAGGTACTGCATCAGGGACTTCCGGGCAAAAACGCCCAGCGGGATCACCCGGCCGTCGGAGCTGGCCACTTCGCTGCGGACCGACTGGTACGGGCCGGCGATCAGGGCGGTGACATAGGAGGACAGCCGCGGCGTGGGGGTGAACGTCCAGACTGAGCGTGCGCCGCCGTCGTCCCCTGGCGTGGCCTCCACCGGGGCGGGGGTGGGGGAGTTGGAGATGACATCCCAGTGTGACGGCGCGGTGACCGTGAACCTGAAGGTGCCCTTGAGGTCGGGCTGCTCAAACACCGCGAACATCCGGCGCGAATCGGGAACCTCGAACTGCGTGTACAGGTACACCTCGTTGTCCACCGGATCCACAAAGCGGTGCAGGCCTTCGCCGGTGTTCATGTACGGCGCGTCGGCCACCACCGTGAGCTCGTTGGAGCCGGCCAGGTCCGGCAGTTGGATCCGGATACCGTCGGAGACGGCTGCAGGGTCCAGTGCACGCCCGTTGAGCGTGACGCTGTGCACGGCATGGGTGACGGCATCGATGAACGTGGAAGATCCTGGCGCTGCCGTGAACTTCACCGTGGTGGTGGTCCCGAAGACCTTCTCGCCCCGGGTCAGGTCGAGGATGACATCGTAGGAGTCAACGTTGATGAGTTCGGCACGCTCGCGGGCTTCGGCGCGAGTCAGGTTCATACCTGGCAAGTGGGACCTCCAGAAGGGGTTGCGGTTGCCGGCGGGCGGTGGCCTGCACCGGCGAGTGAAGTCATTCTGTCACGGCCTCCCGCGGGAGTAGCGTTAAGGCATGGGCAAGTTCCGGGATTCGGTGGATACCAAGGCTCTGCGCTTCGCTGTCGGCTTTCCCGTGGTCCTGGCGGCGGCTTTTGTGTTCTGCGCTTTTCTGCTGCGGCCCGATCTTCCGGACCCCGTGGCGATCAGCTGGACGGCCGACGGCGGTGCCTCCTTTGCCCCGTTCGGCGCCTATGCGGGCGGCGGAGCGCTGCTCATCATCGCCTCAGGCTGGCTGGTGCTGTTCCAGGCGGTACCGCTGTCCCGGCCTGCTGTGATGCGCCGGATCATGATGGGAACAGGACTGTTCCTGAGCCTGTTCATCACCAGCGTCCTGGCGGCCGGGCTGGTGGGCCAGGCCGGCCTCGCCGACGCCCGGGAGTCCCGCGTGGACCTCACGGTCCTCGCTCTCGGGAGCGGGGCGGCGTTGTCGCTGGGCGTCATCATGGGGTTCGTCTTCAAAGCTGACAGGCAGTGGTCGCTCGACGATGACCGGGCCCTGGAGTTGGCACTCGCCCGTGAGCTTGACCCGGATCTTGCCGGCGACACGTTCCGGATGTGGGTGCACGCCCGCAGTTCCGTCTTTGTGATGATCGCGGTGGCCAGCCTGTTCCCGGCGGCCCTGATCGTCGTTGCGCTGCCCTGGCTCGGGGCGCTGGTCGCTGCCCTGGCGGTGGTGGGCGCTGCCTTCCTGTGTGCCCGCGTCAAAGCGGACCGCGGCGGCCTGCGTGTCCTGGTGGCCGGCGTGCTCCCGGTCATGCATGTGCCGGCGGCCGCGATCTCCACGGCCAGCGCCGCGGAGGTCCGCGCCGCCGACTACGGCGGGTGGGGCTACCGCAACCACAGCGGGACCGCCGCGATGCTCGTCAGCAGCGGCCCCGCCGTCGTCGTCCATCAAACGAATGGGCGAAACCTTGCGGTCAGCGGCGGCAGCCCGGCATCCGCGGCCCGGCTGGCGGAAGTCCTGACCCGGGTGGCTGCCAGGGCGCACGGGGGTGGCTCCGGCGGGCGTGCCCCGGAGTCTGAGTCCTAGTAACCTTGTCCGTGATGATCTGACCCTGGCCTGAACCAGCACTGCTGGCCACCGGCGCCGAAACGAACGGATACTGCTGTGACTTCTTCCCCTGCCTTCCCGCGGGTACACATCGCCACCGACCACGCAGGCATGGAACTCAGCGCCCACCTGGTCGGCCACCTCGCAGCCAAGGGCTACGACGTGGTGGACCACGGTCCCAAGGAATACGACGCCCTGGACGACTACCCGTCCTTCTGCATCAACGCAGCGCTCGCCGTCGTGGCCGACCAGCAGGCAGGAATCCACGCCCTGGGCATCGTCCTGGGCGGCTCGGGCAACGGCGAACAGATTGCGGCCAACAAGGTCAAGGGCGTCCGGGCCGCCCTCGCCTGGAACCACTCCACCGCCACCCTGGCCCGTGAACACAACGACGCCAACGTGGTGGCCGTGGGCGGCCGCCAGCACACCGTCGAAGAAGCGACCGAACTGATCGAGGCCTTCCTGGCTGAGCCCTTCAGCAACGACGAGCGGCACGTCCGCCGCATCGGCAAGATTGCGGCTTACGAAACCACCGGCGAGGTCATCGAGTAGTGCCCGAAGGGCATTCAGTCCGCCGCCTGGCGCAACAGTTCGGGGACGTCTTTATTGGCGAGTCGCTGTCCGTCAGCAGCCCGCAGGGCCGGTTCACTGCCGGCGCAGCCCTGCTGGACGGCCAGGTCCTGACGGATTCGCGCGCCCATGGCAAACACCTCTTCCTGCACTTTGACCACGCCGTGGTGCTGCACGTCCACCTGGGGCTCTATGGCGCCTGGGACTTCGGCGGCGACGCGACCTTCAGCGGGGCCTCCAGCATCGGCGCCCCGCGGAAGATCGGGGAGCGCGAGGTTTTCGACGACCCGGAAATTACCGACGGCGCCGGGACCGTTGAGTACGCAGGCCCTCCCGAGCCCCGCGGCGCCGTGCGCGTCCGCCTGGTCAGCAGCCATGGCTGGGCGGACCTGCGCGGTGCCACCACCTGCGCAGCCATCACCGAGGCAGAAGCGCGGGGCGTCCTGGCGCGGCTGGGGCCGGATCCGCTGCACAACCAGCCCGCGGACCGGGCCCGCTTTGTGACGGGACTTTTGTCCCGCAAGACGCCGATCGCGGCGCTCCTGATGGACCAGAAGGTGATTGCCGGCGTCGGGAATGTCTACCGTGCCGAAGCGCTGTTCCGGCAGCGGCTGGATCCGTGGCTGCCGGGTAGCGGGCTCTCCAGCAGCGACGCCGGCCTGTTGTGGGACGACACGGCCGCGGTAATGGCCGACGGCGTCCGCGACGGACGGATCATCACCACACCGGCGATCTATTGGGAGCCGGACTCCCGGGAACCAGGGGCGGTCCTGCCCTCGGGCGGCGACGCCCACTTTGTGTACAAGCGCGAGGGGCTGCCCTGCCGGGTCTGTGCTGTGCCGGTGGCCATCACCGAAATGGTGGGGCGCAAGCTGTACTGGTGCCCCGGCTGCCAGCAGTAGCCGCAAAGTCAGCCAACAGAAAAGCCAGCCAAACAAAAAAGCAGGGCCCCTCAGCGAGGGGCCCTGCTTGTGTGGAGGGGACGACGGGAATCGAACCCGCGTAATCAGTTTGGAAGACTGAGGCTTTACCATTAAGCTACGTCCCCGGAAAAATACAGCTCAGCTGTTGCATCGGGCTGCTCTGCGTTTCTTCAGGCTGGCTGTTGAAGCCGGATACAACTAAACCTAATTCATGCCCCACGTGTCAAATGTGCAAAGAACGCCCGGATGACCGTAGACTTGCCTGTGCACTTACGGGGTGTAGCTCAGCTTGGCTAGAGCACCTGCTTTGGGAGCAGGAAGTCGCAGGTTCAAATCCTGTCACCCCGACTCTGCGGCTCGGGCCGTGCATACGGCCCGGGCAGAAAAATGCGTTTGCAGAAACCCATCCCACAAACCCAGGAGTACTTAGACCGTGAAGAGCGCTGTCGAGAACCTCACCCCCACGCGGGTCAAGCTCAATGTTGAGGTCCCTTTTGAGGAATTGAAGCCCAGCATCGACGAGGCATACAAGACTGTTGCTTCGCAGATCCAGGTCCCTGGCTTCCGTAAGGGCAAGGTCCCGTCCAAGCTGATCGACCAGCGCGTTGGCCGCGGCTACGTCCTGGAGACGGCCATCAACGAAGGCCTCAACGGCTGGTACCAGGCTGCAGTCCAGGAATCCGGCATCCGCCCCCTGAGCCGTCCCGAGGTTGAAATCACCGAAGTTCCGGACCCCACCTCCACGGACGGGGAACTGAAGTTCCACGCCGAGGTTGATATCCGTCCGGAGATCGAACTTCCCGACTACGCCGGCATCAAGGTCGAGGTAGCCGCAGCGGAGTCCTCCAACGAAGACGTTGACAAGGCCCTGGATGAACTGCGCGGCCGCTTCGGCACGCTGAAGTCCGTGGACCGCCCGGCCGCCGATGGCGACTTCCTGACCATCGACATCACCGCCACCATTGACGGCGCCGACGTCGATTCCGCTTCCGGCCTGTCCTACCAGGTGGGCACGGAAACCATGCTCGAGGGCCTGGACGAGGCCGTGACCGGCCTCAGCGTTGACGAGGACGCCATCTTCGAAACCACCCTGGTGGGCGGCGACCACGCCGGCGAGTCCGCCCAGGTGAAGGTTGTCATCAAGGCCGTCAAGGAGCGCGAGCTTCCCGAGGCCAACGACGACTTCGCCCAGCTGGCCTCGGAGTTCGACACCCTCGCCGAACTCCGCGAGGACCTGGCCAAGCAGGCCGCCGAGTCCAAGGTTGTTGAGCAGGGCGTAGAGGCCCGCGACAAGGTTCTGGACAAGCTCGTTGAGCTCGTTGAGGTTCCGGTTCCGGATTCCGTCGTTGAAGAGCAGCTCGATGCCCACTTCAAGGAGGGCAACGGCCACGGTGAAGGCGAGCACGACACCGAGGAGCACCGCGAAGAGGTCAAGGCCAACACCGCCCGCGCCTTCCAGAACGAAGTCATCCTCGACGCCATTGCCGAAAAGGAAGAAGTCAACGTCAGCCAGGCTGAGCTGATCGACTACATCGTCAGCGCCGCCAGCCAGTACGGCATGGACCCGAACCAGTTCGCCCAGATCATCGATCAGAGCGGCCAGGTTCCCATGATGGTTTCCGAGGTCCGCCGTCGGAAGGCTCTGGCCGTTGTCCTGGGCCAGGCCACCGTGACCGACACCGACGGCAAGGCCGTTGACCTCAGCGACTTCGTCCGCCCCGGCGGCGAAGAAGAGGCTCCCGCCGTTGAGGCCGAGGCCGCTGAAGACACCAACGCCGAGACCGAGGCCACCCCGAGTGACGACCCGGCAGCAGTGAAGTTCTAGCACGCCCCTGGCAGTGCGACTGAAGGCAGCCCCCGGACCTACTGGTCCGGGGGCTGCCTTGGTTTAACGGGCCGCCGCGGGGATCGTGCGCCGTCAGCGAACAGCGCGATTCCCGCGAACAAATCGGCCACCAAACCGGTTAGTGTCCAAGTAGTGAAGTTCAGTGATGTCACCGTCACCAGCGAGAGGTAAGTACACATGTCACAGCACGCAGAGGCCCCCCGGATGGCGACTGTAGATCCGGCAGGCCAGGACAACTACATCTACAACCGCCTCCTGAAAGAGCGCATCATCTGGCTGGGCTCCGAGGTGCGTGACGACAACGCCAACGCCATCTGCTCGCAGCTGCTGCTCCTGTCCGCCGAGAATCCGGAAAAGGACATCTACCTCTACATCAACTCGCCCGGCGGCTCCGTGACCGCCGGCATGGCCATCTATGACACCATGCAGTTCATCCCGAACGACGTCGTCACCGTCGCCACTGGCCTGGCAGCCTCCATGGGCCAGTTCCTGCTCTCCTCCGGCACCAAGGGCAAGCGCTACGCCACCCCCAACGCCCGCGTCTTGATGCACCAGCCCTCCGGCGGCATCGGCGGCACGGCCTCGGACATCAAGATCCAGGCCGAGCTGATCCTGCACATGAAGAAGGTCATGGCCGAACTGACCGCGGACCAGACCGGCCAGTCGGTGGATACCATCCTCAAGGACAACGACCGCGACAAGTGGTTCACCGCCACCGAAGCCCTCGAATACGGCTTCTTCGACAAGATCGCGGCCCACGCCGGATCCGTCTCCGGCGGCGGCGGAACCGCCAACGGCAGCTCCGGCGAGTCAGCTTCCGAGAAGTAACCCGGCACTTAGAACACTTAGATCAGGAGCAACAAAAATGACTTACAACTTCGGATCGACTGCCGGTAACCTTCCGACCAGCCGCTACGTCCTTCCCCAGTTCGAAGAGCGCACGCCTTACGGCTTCAAGCGCCAGGACCCCTACACCAAGCTGTTCGAGGACCGCATCATCTTCCTCGGCGTCCAGGTGGATGACGCCTCCGCAGACGACGTCATGGCCCAGCTGCTGGTGCTCGAGTCCACGGACCCGGACCGCGACATCACGCTGTACATCAACTCACCGGGCGGTTCCTTCACCGCCATGACGGCGATCTACGACACCATGCAGTACATCCGGCCCGAGATCCAGACCGTCTGCCTTGGCCAGGCGGCCAGCGCCGCCGCGGTCCTGCTCGCAGCCGGTACCCCCGGCAAGCGGCTGGCACTGCCCAACGCCCGTGTCCTGATCCACCAGCCGGCACTGTCCGGCGGCCAGGGCGGCCAGGCCTCGGACCTCGAGATCCAGGCGGCCGAAGTCATGCGGATGCGCTCCTGGCTTGAGGACACGCTGGCGCACCACTCGGGCCGGACGTCGGAGCAGGTCAACAACGACATCGAGCGCGACAAGATCCTGACCGCGGCCGACGCCCTGGAGTACGGCCTCATCGACCAGGTCCTTGATTCCCGCAAGATCAAGCCGCAGGCCATTACCAGGTAGTACGGCTCTTCGGCGGCCGGTGCGGTCCCATTTATTTGGGCCGCACCGGCCTTCGCTTTCCACCCTTGGGCGCAATTGTGACCTAGAGTGGAAGATGTCACGGCCGGTCCTCCCAGGCCCGCCACGATTCCAGCAACGGTGCACAGCTGCCTGGCAGCAAGATACTAAAGGGGTTCACATATGGCTCGGATTGGCGAGAGCACGGATCTGCTGAAGTGTTCTTTCTGCGGAAAGAGCCAGAAGCAGGTACGCAAGCTCATTGCCGGGCCCGGTGTCTACATCTGCGACGAATGCATTGAGCTCTGCAACGAGATCATTGAGGAAGAGCTCGCGGAAGTCGCCGATCTGGGAAGCTTCGAACTGCCCAAGCCCCGCGAGATCTTCGACTTCCTGCAGGAATACGTCATCGGCCAGGAACCCGCCAAGCGTTCCCTCGCCGTCGCCGTCTACAACCACTACAAGCGGATCCAGGCCGGCCACGCCCCCAAGGGCGGCAGCCTCGCCGAGGGCGGCCACCACGACGACGTCGAAATCGCCAAGTCCAACATCCTCCTGATCGGCCCCACAGGCTGCGGCAAAACCTACCTTGCCCAGACACTGGCGCGGCGGCTGAACGTTCCGTTTGCTGTTGCCGACGCCACGGCGCTCACCGAAGCCGGCTATGTGGGTGAGGACGTGGAGAACATCCTCCTCAAGCTCATCCAGTCGGCCGATTACGACGTCAAAAAGGCCGAACAGGGCATCATCTACATTGACGAAATCGACAAGATTTCGCGCAAAAGCGAGAACCCCTCCATCACGCGGGACGTCTCCGGCGAGGGCGTGCAGCAGGCCCTCCTGAAGATCCTCGAAGGAACAGTAGCCTCCGTTCCGCCCCAGGGCGGACGCAAGCACCCCCACCAGGAATTCATCCAGATCGACACCACCAACGTGCTGTTTATTGTTGCGGGCGCCTTCGCCGGGCTGGAAGAGATCATTGGTTCGCGTTCCGGACGCAAGGGCATCGGCTTCGGCGCCCCCCTCAACGATGCCAGCAACAAAGTGGACTCCTACGGCGAAGTTATGCCCGAGGACCTCCTGAAATTCGGTCTCATCCCGGAATTCATCGGCCGCCTGCCCGTGATCACCACGGTCTCCAGCCTCGACCGCGACGCCCTCATCCAGATCCTCTCCACGCCGAAAAACGCCCTGGTCAAGCAGTACCAGAAGATGTTCCAGATCGACGGCGTGGAACTGGTCTTCGATGAGGACGCCCTCAATGCCATCGCCGACCAGGCCCTTGAGCGTGGCACCGGTGCCCGTGGCCTGCGCGCCATCATGGAGGAAGTCCTGCTCCCGGTTATGTTCGACCTCCCCAGCCGCGAAGACGTTGCCAGTGTGGTCATCACCGCTGACGTTGTCCTCAGCAAGGCCGAGCCCACCCTCATTCCGCACGTGACCAAGCGGCGCAAGTCCGCCTGACACGTCCGCCCCGCCTGACACTTTCCGCCTTCCATCCCCGCATGCCCAGGAACCAGAGGACTCACGCATGACTGAAACAAACATCAACAAGGCCGATTTCTGGTTTGATCCGCTGTGCCCGTTTGCTTGGATCACCTCACGCTGGATCGGCGAAGTTGAGGCCGTCCGCGACATCAAGACGGTGTGGCACGTGATGAGCCTGTCTGTCCTGAACGAGGGCCGGGATCTGGAGCCTGCGTACCGCGAGGCCATGGACAAGGCGTGGGGCCCGGTACGGGTCATCATCGCGGCCCAGGAGCAGCACGGCCACCACGTGGTGAAGCCGCTCTACGACGCCATGGGCTCACTGATCCATCAGGGCGGGGAGAAGGACTTCGGCGTTGTCATCAGCAAGGCACTTGCCGAGTGCGGACTCCCGGCCAGCCTGGCAGATGTAGCCACCACGGACGCCTTTGACACCCAGCTGAGGGCCAGCCACGAGGAGGGCATCTCGCTGGTGGGCCAGGACGTGGGAACGCCGGTTGTTGCCTTCAACGGGACGGCTTTCTTCGGCCCGGTGCTGACCCGTATCCCGCGCGGAGAACAGGCGGGCCAATTGTGGGATGCCACCGTCACGCTCGCCTCCTACCCGCACTTCTTCGAGATCAAGCGCAGCCGCAGCGAACGTCCCGAATTCAACTGAAACTCCTTTCCCTGGCAGGCAGCAAAGGGCCCCGGAAGAACTACTCTGATGTAATTCTTCCGGGGCCCTTGCGCATCCAAACCAGCGGGACAACAATAGTTCTTACCCACTTCGAAAGAAGCGGGACGCAGGAACCAAAGATTCAGTGATATGTATCAGACGCAGCCATCGGCAAAGTCAGGTACAAGCTACCAGTGACGAGGTAGGAAGACCTGAAGATCCAAGGATCCTGCCAGACCATCAAAGACGTCACCAGGATGGCCGAAAAGTCGAAGCCCCACCAACGGCAAAACGCTGATGGGGCTTCCCCTTTGCCCAAAAACAGGTCAGGCCTTGGGCTGTTCCTCCGGAGCTGCCAGCACAACATCGCTGACGGTCAGTTCGCCGTCGCCTGCCACGAGGGTCAGTTCGCGGGCGTTCGAGGCAGCTTTCAGGTCGCCAAGTCCGGCCTTCAGCTGGGTGGTCAGGGATTCCGATGCCGTGATGGTGGCGGAGAGGACCTCGGTGCGCTGCTTGACCTTGGCCTCGGACTTTGCCTTGCGGACACCGCTCAGGGCGGTGCCCACGGTGGCGAGCAGCGTGGTGTCGCCGTCCACGCCCACTGCGGTGGGCCACTGCGCACGGTGCACGGAGCCGGTGCGCCACCAGCCCCAGACCTCTTCGGTGGCGAAGGGCAGGAACGGGGCGAACAGGCGCAGCAGTGTGTCCAGGCTGGTGGCGAGCGCTGCCAGCACGGAGGCCTGCTCGGCGTCGCCGGCGGCACCGTAGGCGCGGTCCTTGATGAGCTCCACGTAATCGTCGGTGAACTGCCAGAAGAAGCTCTCGGTGATCTGCAGGGCCCGGGCGTAGTCGTAGTTCTCGAACGCCTTGCTCGACTGGCGGACCACGTCGGCCAGCTGGGCCAGCACCGCGCGGTCCAACGGGTTGGTCAGGACCGACAGGTCCGCGGACACTACAGAGTTCTCCGTCGCGCCCAGGTTGAGGACGAACTTGGAGGCGTTCAGCAGCTTGATGGCCAGGCGGCGGCCGATCTTCATCTGCGCGATCTCGTAGGCCGTGTCCGCGCCGAGCTTGGCGGACGTGGCCCAGTAGCGGACCGCGTCGGAGCCGAATTCGTCCAGCACATCGGTGGGAACCACCACGTTGCCCTTGGACTTGGACATCTTCTTCCGGTCAGGGTCCAGGATCCAGCCAGAGATGGCGGCATGCTTCCACGGCGCGGCGTGCTGCAGCGCATCAGCCTGAACCACGGAGGAGAAGAGCCAGGTGCGGATGATGTCGTGGCCCTGCGGGCGCAGGTCAAACGGGAACACCTTGGCGAAGAGGTCCTCGTCCCGGCTCCAGCCGCCCACAATCTGCGGCGTCAGGGACGACGTGGCCCACGTGTCCAGGATGTCGGCGTCGCCGGCGAAGCCACCGGGAACACCGCGCTGGGCTTCGTCGTAGCCCGGTGCGGCATCGGCCGCGGGGTCAACCGGCAGCTGCTCGTCCAGGGGCACGATCGGGGCGTCGTACTGCGGGTTGCCATCAGCATCCAGCGGGTACCAGACGGGGATCGGCACACCGAAGAAGCGCTGGCGGGAGACGAGCCAGTCGCCGTTCAGCCCGGAGATCCAGTTCTCGTAGCGGGACCGCATAAAGGCCGGGTGGAAGTCGATCTCGTGGCCGCGCGCGATCAGGCGTGCGCGGCGGTCTTCGTCGCGGCCGCCGTTGCGGTAGTACCACTGGCGTGAGGTGACAACCTCGAGGGGCTTGTCGCCCTTTTCGTAGAAGTTCACCGGGTGCATGATCTTCTTCGGTTCGCCGTCGATCAGGTCTTCGGCGGCCAGGAGCTCCACTACTGTTTCCTTGGCGCTGAAGATGGTCTTGCCTGCGATCGCCTCGAACGCGGCACGGCCGGCCTCGGTGGTGATCCAGTCCGGCGTCTCGCCGATGATCCGTCCGTCCCGGCCAACGATGGCGCGGGTGGGCAGCTGGAGTTCCCGCCACCAGGTGACGTCGGTGAGGTCACCGAAGGTGCACACCATGGCGATGCCGGAGCCCTTGTCCGCCTTGGCCAGCGCGTGGGCCTTGACCTCAACCTCAACACCGAAGACCGGGGACGTGACTTTCTTGCCGAACAGCGGCTGGTAGCGCTCGTCGTCGGGGTTTGCCACCAGGGCGGCACAGGCTGCCAGCAGTTCTGGGCGGGTGGTCTCGACGTAGATCTTTTCGCCGTCTTCCGTGAAGAACGGGTAGCGGTAGTACGCGCCGGCCACTTCGCGGTCTTCGAGTTCCGCCTGGGCCACGGCCGTGCGGAAGGTGATGTCCCAGAGGGTGGGGGCCTCGGCCATGTAGGCGTCCCCGGCGGCCAGGTTTGCCAGGAAGGCGCGCTGGGAGACTTCGCGGGAGGCGTCGTCGATGGTCCGGTACGTCAACTGCCAGTCCACGGACAGGCCGAGTTGCTGGAACAGGCTTTCGAAGACCTTCTCGTCCTCCACAGCCAGTTCTTCACACAGCTCGATGAAGTTCCGGCGCGAGACGACGTCGAAGTCGCGCTGGTTCTTGGCGGGCTCGGCCGGTGCACGGTAAGCGGCATCGTAGGGGATGGCCGGATCGCAGCGCACGCCGTAGTAGTTCTGCACGCGGCGCTCGGTGGGCAGGCCGTTGTCATCCCAGCCCATGGGGTAGAACACGTTCTTGCCGATCATGCGCTGGTAGCGGGCCAGCACGTCCGTCTGCGTAAATGAGAACATGTGCCCCACGTGCAGAGAGCCCGACGCGGTGGGCGGGGGAGTGTCGATCGAGTAGACCTGCTCCCGGGTGGTGTCCGGGTTGAACTTGTAGGTCCCTTCGGCAAGCCAGCGCTGCGTGAGGGCAGCTTCGAGCCCCTCAAGGGCGGGCTTGTCCGGAACGTTGATAGGGGCGGTGGAGGGCGTGTCTGTACCCTGAGTGTCTTCAGCCATCTGGCAATTGTTTCATGGCCAGGACTTCATCCGGCGACATCGCTCCAAGCATGCCACCGGCCGGGCCCGTTAGGGTGGTGCCATGACTGAAGATTCACTCAACAAGGCAGCAGTAGTAACGGGCGCCAGCACAGGCATCGGCGAGGCGACCGTGCGTGCATTGCGGGCGGACGGCTGGACGGTGTTTGCTGTGGCGCGCCGCGCCGGGCGGCTGGCCGCGCTGGAAGCTGAGACCGGCGCCGTCGGAGTTCCCGCTGACATTACCGAGGACGACGACGTCGCCGGGCTGCTTGCCCGTGTCACCGAAGCGGGGGGTGCGGGAACGCTCATTAACATCGCAGGCGGGGCGCGGGGCGCGGACCTGGTGGGCGCTGCCAGCACCGAGGACTGGGACTGGATGTACCGGGTCAACGTGCTGGGCACCCTGAAGCTCATCCGGGCTTTCCTGCCGATGCTTCGCGCCAACGGCGAAGGAACCGTCCTGAACCTGACATCGACCGCCGGACTGGTGGCGTACGAGGGCGGCGGCGGCTACAACGCCGCCAAGTTTGCCCAGCACGCGCTGACGGGTGCCCTCCGGCTGGAAGAGGCGGAGCACAACATCCGCGTCATCGAGGTAGCGCCGGGCCTTGTCCGCACCGAAGAGTTCGCGCTCAACAGGTTTGGTGACCAGGACGCCGCGGAGAAGGTCTACCAGGGCGTGGAGAAGCCCCTGACCGCAGCCGACGTCGCCGACGTGGTGCGCTTTGCCGTCAGCGCGCCGCACCACGTCAACCTGGACCAGATCGTGATCCGGCCCGTTGCCCAGGCCGCCACCCACAAGTTGATCCGCAAAGGGTGAACTGAACCGCTGCGGCCGACGGGTGGGTGCCTACTGACCGGCGCTTACTGACGGGAGTTCAGCCAGCCGGGACGGTGAGCGTGGCCAGAACAGCTGCGTGGTCCGTGCCGGGCACCCGCTTGACTTGGTATCCGGTGCTCCCCACCTGCCTTGAAGTGACCAGATGATCGATGGTGATCCCCGGCAGCAGCGGTCCCTCCATCGGCCAGGTGGGCATCAGCCGGGATCCTGACGCCGTCCCCACGTCAACCAGTCCCGTACCGTCCCGGCCCGCGCCAAGCAGCGCCCGGAATTCTTCGTGGTCATACGTGGCGTTGAAGTCGCCGGTCAGCAGCCTGTTGCCGGGACGCTCCGCCAGCAGGCCCACGGCCGCGAGGTCACTGCGCCACTGGTCAACCCTGACATCCACCGGCGGCAGCACATGCACGTTGGTCACTTCCAGCACGGCAACCGCCCCGTCGGATTCGGCGGTCAGCCGGACCGTTGGCATCCTGAACGGGGTGTCCGGGACGATGCCTACAAGCTCCATTGCGTAGCGTGAGTACACGGCGCTGCCGCCGGCGTTGTTGGTGGGTTCGCTGATCCTGTTCGGAAGCAGCCGGTCCAGACCCTCCGCCGAAAGCTTGTCCTGGAGCCCCTGGGTGTGTTCCTGGATCGCGAGGAGCGCCACACCGTTGTCCCGGACAAGGCGGACGATTTCGCGGGCGTCGGCCTGGCCGAACTCGGAATTGATGTTCATGACCGTCAGCGGCACAGTGGGACGCCCCGCCGCGGAAGCGGGCCGGGCCGTATCCAGGGGGAAGAGCCAGAACACGTGGATGAGGACAAGGGCGACGGTGAGCGCTTGCTGCCAGCGGCTCCGTCCCAGAAACGCAAGCAGCAGGGCAGCGGCGGCGGGCACGGCAAGCCACGGCGTGAAAGCCAGCAGTTGGACCACCAGCACGGGCCACTCCGCCGGGATGGCGCGGAAAACTGAGAGCGCCAGCACCGGCGCCGTGGCCAGCAGCCACAGCCATCTGAACAGCGCGGCGGGTCGCGTTATTGCCGAAGCCCGGCCGGAAGCAGTCATGACCTTGAGTCTAGGCAATCCGTGGCCCGGAGTAGCCCGGCTGCGGCGCGCCCAGGCCGCCGTCGAAGAATGGCGGAGGACGGGCAGGCGATAGTAGACTCAAAGGTGGCTATGACCCGGCTATCACCGGTGAGCTTCCGGAAGAACGCACTGACGGCCAGGCAGCCGGTGTTACTAGAACCGGACGGGTAAGCCCGTCACAGCAGTAATGAGCGGCCGGCGCACCAACAGCTTCCCCCGGAGCATGGCGGAGTGCCGGTAAGTGAGGTGGTACCGCGGTAAGCGTGCAGTCCCAGGACAGCACACCAGCCGTCCTCGCATCCTGAACGGAACCATCCAGCAACGGCTGTGTGGTTCACCAGCTCAACCCAGGATGTCGAGAATGACTTATTACCCCAAAGCCTCAGCTTCCCCTTCGGCTGCTGTATCGAGCGGCGCTGCCGCTGGTGTCTCCGCCTCTGTGAAGTTCCCGGAGATCGAAGAGCGCATCCTGAAGTACTGGGACCAGGACGGCACGTTCCAGGCCAGCATCGACCAGCGCAGCGCCGATGCTCCCGGCGGGCAGCCCGGCAGCAACGAGTTCGTCTTCTACGACGGCCCTCCCTTCGCCAACGGCCTGCCGCACTACGGCCACCTCCTGACGGGGTACGCCAAAGACCTCGTGGGCCGCTACCAGACACAGCGCGGCCGCCGCGTTGAACGCCGCTTCGGCTGGGACACCCACGGACTGCCGGCTGAACTGGAAGCCATGAAGCAGTTGGGCATGACGGACAAGACCCAGATCGAGGCCATGGGCATCGACAAGTTCAACGACGCCTGCCGTGCCTCCGTGATGAAGTACGCCGATGAGTGGAAGAGCTACGTCACCCGCCAGGCCCGCTGGGTGGACTTCGACAACGACTACAAGACGCTCAACGTCGAATACATGGAATCGGTCCTGTGGGCTTTCAAGCAGCTGCATGAAAAAGGCCTGACGTATAACGGTTACCGCGTGCTGCCGTATTGCTGGAAGGACGAGACGCCGCTGTCCAACCATGAACTGCGGATGGACGACGACGTCTACAAGAACCGCCAAGACCAAACGGTCACGGTGACGTTCCCCATCACGGCAGGGGAGTCGGAGCTCTCGAAGCAGCTCGCCGGCGTCCAGGCGCTCGCCTGGACCACCACGCCCTGGACGCTGCCCACCAACCTGGCGCTCGCCGTCGGGCCTTCCATCACCTACGCCGTACTCCCCGCCGGACCCAACGGCGTCAAGGCTGCTTCGCCGGACGCGCCCGTCACCGGCAGTTTCCTCCTGGCCGCGGACCTCCTGGCCGCTTACGCCAAGGACCTGGGCTATGAGGATGCGGACTCCGCCGAGGCCGCCGTGACGTCAGCCCACACCGGCGCCGACCTTGAGGGCCTGGCCTACCAGCCGCTCTGGAACGACTTCAGCGACGCCGAAAAGTACGGCACCGAGAACGCCTGGCGCTTTCTCGTGGCCGACTACGTCACCACCACCGACGGCACCGGCATCGTCCACCAGGCCCCCGCCTACGGTGAAGACGACCAGAAGGTCTGTGAAGAGGCCGGCATCCCCGTGGTCCTGTCCGTTGACGAAGGCGCCAAGTTCCTGCACCTGTTCAGCCACGGCGACCTGCACGACATCGTGGGCCTTCAGGTCTTCGAAGCCAACAAGCCCATCACCCAGGTGCTGCGCGCGAAGGGCCGGATGGTCCGCCAGGCCAGCTATGAGCACAGCTACCCGCACTGCTGGCGCTGCCGCAACCCCCTGATCTACCGCGCCGTGTCCTCCTGGTACGTGGAAGTCACCAAGTTCAAGGACCGCATGTCCGAACTGAACCAGGACATCAACTGGATCCCGGGCAACGTCAAGGACGGCCAGTTCGGCAAGTGGCTGGCCAACGCCCGCGACTGGTCCATCAGCCGCAACCGCTACTGGGGCAGCCCCATCCCGGTGTGGCAGTCCAGCGACCCGGAATTCCCGCGCACCGACGTCTACGGTTCCCTGGCCGAGATCGAGGCCGACTTCGGCCGCCTGCCGCTGAATGCGGCCGGCCAGGTTGACCTGCACCGCCCGTTCATCGACGAACTGACGCGCCCCAACCCGGACGACCCCCGGACCCCGGAAGAGGGCCAGTCCGTGATGCGCCGCGTCGAGGACGTCCTTGACGTCTGGTTCGACTCCGGCTCCATGCCCTACGGGCAGGTCCACTACCCCTTCCAGAACGAAGCGTGGTTCGACACCCACAACCCGGCGGACTTCATCGTGGAGTACATAGGGCAGACCCGCGGCTGGTTCTACATGCTGCACATCCTGTCCACGGCGCTGTTTGACCGTCCGGCCTTCCGGAACGTCATCAGCCACGGCATCGTGCTGGGCTCGGACGGGCAGAAGATGTCCAAGAGCCTGCGCAACTACCCGGATGTCTCCGAGGTCCTGGACCGCGACGGCTCCGACGCCATGCGCTGGTTCCTGATGTCCAGCCCCATTCTGCGCGGCGGCAACCTGGTGGTCACCGAACAGGGAATCCGCGACGGCGTCCGCCAGGTCATCCTGCCGTTGTGGAACGTCTACAGCTTCTTCACGCTCTACACGAACGCCGCGAATGGCGGCTCCGGATATGACGCGAAGCTGCGCTACGACGGGTACGCCGACACCCTGGACCAGTACCTGCTGGCCAACACCGGCGACCTCGTCCGGAACGTGACTGCACAGCTGGACAGCTACGACATCTCCGGCGCCTGCGACGAGCTCCGCAGCTACCTGGACATGCTGACCAACTGGTACGTCCGCCGCAGCCGCCAGCGCTTCTTTGACGAGAGCGTGGACGCGTTCGATGCGCTGTACACGGCGCTGGAGACCGTGTCCCGCGTGGCGGCCTCGCTGCTGCCTCTGGTCTCCGAAGAGATCTGGCGCGGACTCACCGGCGGCCGCTCCGTGCACCTGGCCGACTGGCCGGACGCGGACCTGTTCCCGGCCAACGCTTCGCTGGTGGAGGCGATGGACCGCGTGCAGCAGATCTGCTCCACCGGATCCTCGCTGCGCAAGGCCGCCAACCTTCGTGTCCGCCTGCCGCTGCAGGAACTGACGGTTGTGGCACCCGGCGCGGAGGCGCTGGGAGGCTTCGCCGCCGTCGTCGCCGATGAACTGAACCTGCGCTCCGTGCGCCTGCTGGATGCCGAGAGCGCCTCCCCGGAGGAGTTCGGCATCGAACAGAAGCTCGTGGTCAACGCCCGCGCCGCGGGACCGCGCCTGGGCAAGAACGTCCAGCAGGCCATCAAGGGCGCCAAGTCCGGTGACTGGTCGGTTTCCGATGCTGGAGTGGTCATCGCCGGAGGCCTGGACCTGGAACCCCAGGAGTACACCCTGGAGACAGTGGTGGCAGAGTCCGACGGCGGATCGGCTTCAGTCGCTGTCCTGCCGGGCGGCGGCTTTGTGGTGCTCAACACCGAGGTCACGCCCGAACTTGAGGCCGAAGGAACCGCGCGCGACATGGTTCGGGCCATCCAGCAGGCACGCAAGGACGCCGGACTGAACGTGAGCGACCGGATCCGGACCACCGTCACGGCCGTTCACACCGTGCTGGACGCCCTGCTGGCCAACGCCGAGCTGGTCAAGACCGAAACCCTGACCCTGGAGCTGGCCACCGTTCCTGCCGTGTCAGGCGAACCGCGCATCACCGTCGAAAAAGCAGAGGCCTGAGCCATGACTGACGAATTCTCCGTAGAGAGTGTGTACGCCGAGCTGCTGGGGCGTGCACCGGAAAACAAAATGGAGCCGCGTCTTGCCCCGCTGTTCCGGGCCATGGACGTGCTGGGGGAGCCCAATAAGGCGTTCCCCATCATCCATGTGACCGGCACCAACGGCAAGACCTCCACGGCCCGGATGATCGAGGCCGGGCTGCGCGCGCACGGGCTGAGCACCGGCCGCTACACCAGCCCGCACCTGTCCAAGGTCACCGAGCGAATCAGCATCGACGGCCACCCCGTCCCTGACGAAACATTCGTCCGGATCTGGGACGAAATCCGCCCCTACCTGCAGATCGTCGACGACGAACTCACCGCGGCGGGGGAGCCCCGACTTACGTACTTCGAGTGCCTGACCATCCTGGGCTTCGCGGTCTTCGCGGACCAGCCCGTCAACGTGGCCGTGATCGAGGTGGGCCTGGGCGGCATCACCGATGCCACCAACGTGGGCGACGGCCTGGTTTCGGTGGTCACTCCCATTTCCCTGGACCACACCGACCTGCTGGGCGATACCACCGAGGACATTGCCTACGAGAAGGCCGGCATCATCAAGCCCGGTGGCTACCTCATCAGTGCCTCGCAGCCCGTTGATGCCGCGCAGGTGCTGCTCGAGAAAGCCAAGGACGTGGCAGTCCCGTTCCGGTTTGAAGGCGTGGAGTTCGGCGTCGAATCCCGGACGGTTGCCGTGGGCGGCCAGGTAGTGAGCATCCAGGGCATCGCCGGCCGGTACCCGGAACTGCTGCTGCCGCTGCACGGCGCGCACCAGGCGCAGAACGCCGCGGTGGCAGTGGCAGCCCTCGAGGCGTTCTTCGGCGGCGAAAAGGAACTTGACTTCGAGGTGCTCCAGGAAGCCTTCGCATCCGTCACGTCCCCGGGCCGGCTTGAGGTTGTCCGCACGGCGCCCACCATCATCGTGGACGCGGCCCACAACCCGGACGGCATCAGGGTCTCGGCCGAGGCCATCCAGGAGGCCTTCACTTTCACCCGGCTGGTGCCGGTGGTGGGAGTCCTGAAGGAGAAGGACGCCGAAGAGATCCTGCGCCAGCTCAAGGAATCCCTGGGCGATATCGCCCAGGAATACTGCTTCACCCAGTCCAACTCGCCACGCGCAGTGCCCGCGGCCGAACTGGCCGAACTGGCCGTGGAACTGGGCTTCGGCGAAGACAACATCCACATCGCGGAGAAACTCGACGACGCCCTCGAATGGGCCGTGGAACGCGCCGAAGCCAACGATGACCTCTCCGGCGGCGTCCTGGTCACGGGCTCCATCACCCTGGTGGCTGAAGCCCGGATCCTGCTCGGAAAGACGGAGGCCTAGCCATGGCCAAGCTGACCAAAGCCCAGCGTGAATGGCGCCCGGGAATGCCCAAGAAGCGCCGGTCCACCAAGGTGATGTTTGCCTCCACCGTCCTGCTGCTTGAGGCCTTTGTGGTGTTCTTCGCGACGCTGGCCGTCTTTGGACTCAGGCGGGGCGAGTTTCCGCCGGCGCTGATCCTGGGCATCGGCATCGCACTGAGCCTCGTGATGGTCCTTGCCTGCGCCGTGCTATCCAAGCCGTGGGGCGTGGGACTGGGCTGGATCCTGCAGATTGTGCTGATCCTGACGGGCATCGTTGAGCCCATGATGTTCCTGGTTGGTGCACTGTTCGGCCTGGCCTGGTGGTACGGAATCCGCACCGGCATCAGGATCGATTCCGAGGCCGCAAAGCGCGAACGCGAACAGGCCGAATGGAACGCGTCGCACGGCGCGGAGGGTGGCCAAACGGACTAGAAGAGGCCATTGCCGTGGGGCAGTGACTCCGGGATGTCCGCCACGACATCCCAGTGCTCGACGATCTTGCCTCCGTCGACCCGGAACAGATCGTAGAACGCGGTGGGTTTGCCTCCCAGCCGCCCCTCGGACTGGGTCAGTACGAACTCGCCCTCGGCGACTGAGCGGTGCAAGGTGTCGTACTGCATCGTGATGCCCTGTTCACCCCATGCGTTCAGCGCCGCGCCCAGGCCGTCCAGGCCGTCGGCGACGCCGGGGTTGTGCTGGTCGTACTGCTCCGGGCTGATGAACTCCGTGATCCGGTCGACTTGCCCGCCTTTAAGGACCGCTTCGACGAAACCCACGACGACGGCGCGGCTCGCCTCGGTCTGTTCCGGTGCGGTGACCTCGGATGGGCCGTCCACCTGGCTGCGGCCGCTGGCTGTGCTGGACACCGCCGGCTGGAGCGCGTCCCAGTGCTCGGCGATCCTGCCGTCCGCGACACGGAACAGGTCGAACGCAACAAGCGGATCCGGCCCGAAGCCGTGGTAGACACTGTGTACTGCGACCAGATCGCCGTCGGCAAGGATCCTGGCCGGCTCAAAGCGGAACTCTTCGGGCAGGCCAGCCACCAGGCCGCGCAGCGCCTCAGGTCCGTCGGCGGCCATGGCGCTGTGCTGGCGGTAGCCCGCTGCCCACCATCGGTCAATGGCTCCCGGGTCGCGGTCAATGAAAAGCTCGTTCCCGGCTTTGATTACAAGCTCCTTGTTGTCCATTGTCGGCGTCCTCTCTCTCCATCCGGCCGTAGGCGGCTGTTCGCGCGGCCACCTTTCAGTCTGTCCAGTTGCGGGCGGGAAGACAAGGGGCATCTGGCTGGGACGTTCAAGCGCCACAACCCGTCCCTTGGTGCCGGCGAAACCCCGTAAACTGGCTGGGAAACCCACCCCCTTTACGCATTGGAGCAGCCATGACCATTGAGCGCACCCTGGTACTGATCAAGCCCGACGGCGTTGCCCGCAACCTCAGCGGCGCCATCCTGGGCCGTATTGAGGCCAAGGGCTACACCCTCGCTGAACTGAAGAAGGTTGACGCCAGCCGGGAACTGCTGGAGCAGCACTACGAAGAGCACGTGGGCAAGCCGTTTTACGAGCCGCTCGTTGAATTCATGCTCAGCGGACCGGTTGTGGCCGCGATCTTCGAAGGCCACCGCGTCATCGAAGGCTTCCGGTCCCTGGCGGGCACCACCGATCCCACCACCGCGGCTCCGGGCACCATCCGCGGCGACTTCGGCCGCGACTGGGGCCTGAAGGTCCAGCAGAACCTGGTTCACGGCTCCGACTCCGTTGACTCGGCCGAGCGCGAAATCAAGATCTGGTTCCAGGACTAAGTCCTGCACCCACCCCACGGCGCGAACGGACACTTGAGGCCCCGGCGCGAACGGACACTTGAGGCCCCGGGAAACCGGGGCCTCAAGTGTCCGTTCGCGCTTGTCCGTTCGCGCTTTTCCGTTCGCGCTTTGTTGTGAGTCTTGTGCGGGGCTGGCGTCAGAAGCCCGAAGTTCCGGCGAACACCTGGATGAAGGCGAAGAAGATGGTGGCGATGACCGCTACATACAGCAACGCGGTGATGATCCAGCCCGATTCGCCCAGCACACGTGCCGCACCTGACGGGACGGGGATGATGCCGTGGACGACGTTTCGGATGGTTACCCAGACGAAGAGCGGGATCATCGCGGCCCAGACGATCATGCAGAACGGGCACAGAACGTGGATGTCGTAAAGTGCCTGGGACCAGAGCCACACCACAAACGCGAAGCCGAGCGTGACGCCGACCTGGAGCCCTGTCCAGTACCAGCGGGCGAAGGTGGCGCCGGACAGCAGGGCCATGCCCACGGTGATGATGACGGCGAACGCGACGATGCCAATGAACATGTTGGGGAACCCGAACGCCGAGCTCTGCCACGTCTGCATGACCTGGCCGCAGGAGACAAACGGATTAACATCGCAGGCCGTTACGTGATTCGGATCCTCTAGGAGGGCGAGCTTTTCCAGGACCAGCGTTCCCGAGGCAAGCCAGCCGATGACGCCGGTGATGACCATCAGCCAGCCGAAGGGCCGGTTACGTGCCATCGGCGGCACAGTGCCAGGCGTGGCGGGCAACGGCTCTGCCGCCGGGGAGGCCGCCGGCGTGTCGGTGCCGTGGGAGGAAATACTGGGCATGGTGTGTGGCGTCCTTTGCTTGGGTGCTCCTTGCCCCGATTGTAACGCCGGTGACTGGCAGCAGCATTCAGTAATCGCCCCTCACGTACTGATCCGCTGCCCGTGGTTCCGCCGTCTTTCAGCCCGGGTGTGAGAGAATGAACATGGCTGGAGGCCGACCCACATTCGGACTCCGGTCCGGTGGCTTGTTTCAAGACCGCCAATGATGAGCAGGGCAGGCTTCGGATTCTCTGATCCGGCTTCCCGCAATTCCATTGGTCGGCACCTGGTTGTGGCGTGTAGAACAACGGGTTCCAGGACACAGCCGACGGCTCCCACGGGCTGCCGCACCCCTCTGCCGGTGCGAACCTGGGAGAATCCACTTGACTTCTGTCAACGCCTGCGGGTTTTGACAATATGTGCCCCAATGGGTGCCGGATGTGGCGGTACGTCAGGGGCAGGAGTGTTGCCACATATGGAAAACGAACAAGCACCAGCCGTTAATGATGAAGCAGTCGCCGAGGCTGCGGAAGCGCCCAAGAAGGTTACAAGGACGCGTCGGAAGGCAGTGCCGAAGGCCGCAGAGTCCGCACCCATGACGGACGCCGCCGCCCAGACTGAGGCTGCGTCAGACGCCACGCCCGAGGCTAAGGCGCCGGTGCGGCGGACTCGCGCAC
Source organism: Pseudarthrobacter sp. KH_020_B (assembly GCF_057840185.1). NCBI lineage: Bacteria > Bacillati > Actinomycetota > Actinomycetes > Micrococcales > Micrococcaceae > Pseudarthrobacter > Pseudarthrobacter sp. KH_020_B. Next base: position 2,812,294 of record NZ_CM174506.1, on the reverse strand, counting down.
GTAAGGCGGTGGTTACCGCCGAACCGTTGCCGGCCTTCGCTGCTGAGGTTTTGGAAGCACCTGCCGCCGTTGTTGCCGAGACCGCCGTCGAGCCCGCTGCCGTGGAGCCTGCCGCCGTCGAACCCGCAGCCGCTGAGGCTGCAGCGGAGACCAAGCCTGTCCGCCGCCGCCGGGTGGCCACGCGCAAAACTTCGGCTCCCGACGTCGCTCCCGCGGCCGTCGAACAACCTGCACCGGAGGAGCAGGCAGCCCCTGAAGCTGCAGCACCGCCGGCCCCGGAAGCAGAGCAAGTCGCCGCTGCGGAGGCCGCCGCGCCCGCAGCAACCGCCGTCGCCCCCGTCAACGCTGCCGCCGCGCCGGCTGAAGAACCGGCTGTAGCTGAGCCCGCCAGCCCGTTCAGTTCACTGTTCCTCGAGCCGGCGTCCACCACATCGGTGCTTTTCCAGGCCCCTGACCTCAGCACCGTGGTCCGCCCCGCGCCGGCCGCCGCCGTGGTTGAGGAGCAGGAAGAGGACGACGCCGAAGACGGCGAAGCGGACGACGCCAACGGCCGCCGCAGGCGCCGCAGCCGTGGCCGCCGCGGACGCAGCCGAACGGGCGAAAGCGATGCTGAGGGCGATAACGAAGGCGACGACGGCGCAGCCGAAGAAACCGATGAGGAATCCGTTGGACAGGCCGACGAGGGCGTGACCTCCCGTCGTCGCCGTCGCCGCCGCCGTGGCGACCAGGATCTGGAACTGACCGGAGGAGAAGGCGACGACCCGCCCAACACGGTGACCCGCGTCCGCGCGCCGCGCGCCGCGACCGAAGCGCCGGTCAACAACCGCGTCACGTCCGTCAAGGGCTCCACCCGCCTCGAAGCCAAGAAGCAGCGCCGCCGCGAATCCCGCGACACCGGCCGCCGCCGCACCGTCATCACCGAGGCCGAGTTCCTGGCCCGCCGTGAATCAGTTGACCGGCAGATGATCGTCCGCCAGCGCGACGACAGAATCCAGATCGGCGTCCTCGAAGACGGCGTCCTGGCCGAGCACTTTGTCTCCAAGACCCAGCAGGACTCCCTGATCGGCAACGTCTACCTCGGCAAGGTGCAGAATGTCCTGCCGTCCATGGAAGCGGCGTTTGTGGACATCGGACGCGGCCGCAACGCCGTCCTGTACGCGGGTGAAGTGAACTGGGAAGCCGTTAACCTCGAAGGCAAGCAGCGCCGGATCGAAAACGCGCTCAAGTCCGGCGACACCGTCCTGGTCCAGGTGACCAAGGATCCCGTGGGCCACAAGGGTGCACGCCTGACCAGTCAGATCTCGCTGCCGGGCCGTTACCTGGTCTATGTGCCCGGCGGCTCCATGACCGGCATCTCCCGCAAACTGCCCGACGTCGAGCGCAACCGCCTCAAGCGCATCCTCAAGGACCGCCTCCCGGAGCACGCCGGCGTGATCGTCCGCACCGCTGCCGAAGGCGCCTCGGAAGAGGAACTCACGCACGACATCAACCGGCTGCGCGCGCAGTGGGAGGGCATCGATAGCCAGTCCACGTCCACCAAGATCCTCGCGCCGGAGCTGCTCTATGGCGAACCTGACCTCACCATCAAGGTGGTCCGTGACGTCTTCAACGAGGACTTCTCCAAGCTGATCGTCTCCGGTGAGGAGGCCTGGGACACCATCGAGGCCTACGTCACGTACGTTGCCCCGGACCTCGTGGGCCGCCTGGAAAAGTGGACCAAGGACCAGGACATCTTCGCTGCGTGGCGGATCGATGAGCAGATCCACAAGGCCCTGGAACGCAAGGTCTTCCTGCCTTCGGGCGGCTCGCTGGTCATTGACCGCACCGAAGCCATGACCGTGGTGGACGTCAACACCGGCAAGTTCACCGGCAGCGGCGGCAACCTCGAGGAAACCGTCACCAAGAACAACCTCGAGGCAGCTGAAGAAGTGGTCCGGCAGCTCCGGCTCCGCGACATCGGCGGCATCATCGTCATCGACTTCATCGACATGGTCCTCGAATCCAACCGCGACCTGGTCCTGCGCCGCATGGTGGAGTGCCTGGGCCGCGACCGGACAAAGCACCAGGTGGCCGAAGTGACCTCGCTGGGCCTCGTGCAGATGACGCGCAAGCGCATGGGCACCGGGCTCCTGGAAGTCTTCGGCGAGCAGTGTGAAACCTGTGCAGGCCGCGGAATTGTCACCCACGACGACCCCGTGGAACACCGCCGAGCCAACATCGTAGCCGCGGAGCACCACGTGCAGCGGGTTGACAGCCGCCCGGAGAGCCAGCGCACCGACACCATGCGCACCGACAGCCAGCGCCCGGACAGCCAGCCGGGTGGCCGCACTGACCGGAAGCGCCGCCGCGGACGGGGCGGCCAGCCGCTGGAAACGGCACCGTCCGCTCCGGTGCAGATCCATACGGTCCACCCGGATCCCAGTGACGCCGAGCGCCATGCCAAGGCGGAGGCCACGCGGGCGGCACTTGCGAACATTGCGGCCGCAGCCCACGCTGCGCACCTGCACGACGACGAGGTAGCCCACGCATCAGCCGCCGCGCGCCAGCAGCCTGCTGCTCCGGTGCCGGCTGAGCGGTCCGAGACGGACTCCAACGGCCGCCCGGCCGCGGTGCTGACGTTCGGCGGCGAGCAGGTGGTGCTGCCGTTCGTGCAGCACCACGAGGACCAGCCGCACGCGCCTGCCCTGACACTTGACCGCCTCGCGGCGGCCTTCGCCCACCTGGGCGAGCCGGCTCCTGTAGCGGCCAGCAAGCCGTTGGCAGTCCAGGCACCTGAAAGCCAGCCGGCCGAACCTGCCCGCCAGCAGCAGCCAGCTGTGGAGAAGGATTACTCCGACCACACCCAGGAGCCCCGCGCCCGCCGTCCCCGGCGGAACCGGAGTGCCAGCCGTGCCCAGGGCGCAGCCAACGCCACGTCCGTGGAGCATCACGAAGCCGCTCCGGCGGCTGCCGCTGGACACACGCACGCCGCCAAGGCCCCGGAGCCTGTCAAGGCTCCCGTTGCTGACAAGCCGGCGGCCACCAACGCGCCCATCATCCTGGGCGTAGGGGTTCCGGCCTCGGAGCTCTGACCAAGCTGTAGGGGCAGCCAAAACAACGGCGCCCGGACGTGCCTGTGAATTACAGCCCGCGTCCGGGCGTCCGGCGTTAAGTCCTGAGGGACGCTAGGCTGGTGACTGACACGGGGTGCCGCGCAGAGGGCCGGCTGAGATCCACACCCGTTGAACCTGTCCGGTTAGCACCGGCGAAGGGATGTCTCCTTTGGCTTCAACTTCTGTCCTTCCTCCCGCAACGCCCGCGGCGGTCCTGCCCGCACCAGGCAACTCTTCTGTGGTCCAGGTGCTGCGTGACGTCCCGCGGGTGCTGTCCATTGCCGGATCGGACCCGTCCGGTGGCGCGGGCGTCCAGGCCGACCTCAAGAGCATTGCTGCTCTTGGCGGTTACGGCATGGCGGCCATCACCGCCCTGACAGTCCAAAACACGCAGGGGGTCCAGGCGGTTCACGTCCCGCCGGCGTCCTTCCTGGGCCAGCAGCTCGATGCCATCAGCGATGACATCACCATCGACGCCGTCAAGATCGGCATGCTGGGCGACGCTGCGGTGATTGGCGTGGTCCGCGACTGGCTGGAAAGGGTGCGTCCCGCCGTCGTCGTTCTTGATCCGGTGATGGTGGCCACCAGCGGCGACCGGCTGCTGCAGGAGTCTGCGGAGGCGGCCCTGCGGGGGCTGCTCCCGCTCGCGGACCTGATCACCCCCAACCTGGCCGAACTGGCCATCCTGGTGGGGGAGCCGCAGGCGCGGGATTGGGCCGACGCGCTCGGGCAGGGGCGGCGGTTGTCCGCCGCGACCGGTGCCACCGTCCTGGTCAAGGGCGGCCATCTCGACGGCGGTGCGTGCCCGGATGCCCTGGTCAACGCCGCGGGGCTGCTCGCACGGGAGGTGGTGGAAGTGGCGGGGGACAGGATCCCCACCCGCAACAGCCACGGCACCGGCTGCTCGCTGTCCTCGGCCATAGCCACGGCCCAGGCCAGGCTGGGAGACTGGGAGGCCGCACTGCGGCAGGTGAAGCCTTGGCTGGTGGGCGCGCTGCAGGCCTCTGACCAACTCGAGGTGGGCGGGGGTAACGGCCCCATCAACCACTTCCACCACATGCAGCAGGTTCCGGCGGCCGGCGAATTCGCGCAGACGCTGGGGCTGGCGTCTGCGCCGGATCTTGACGCTATCTACGGGCTGGATTTCATCCGCGACCTGGCGGCCGGCACGTTGGCTGAGGAACAGTTCGCCTATTACCTCGCCCAGGACGCCATCTACCTCAACGGCTATTCGCGTGTCCTCGCCCGGGCCAGTGCGCTGGCGCCCACGGAAGCCGCCCAGCTGTTCTGGGCAAAGTCGGCCCAGCAATGCCTTGAGGTCGAATCTGAACTGCACCGCACGTGGCTGAGCACCAGGACGGTGGAATCCGTCCTTGGACCGGTCACCAAATCGTATGTGGATCACCTGCTGGCCGCTTCGGCTTCGGGCAGCTATGCGGTCCTCGTGGCGGCGGTGCTGCCGTGCTTCTGGTTGTACGCCGAGGTGGGACAGACCCTCCACGCGGAGTTCCTGGCCGCCGGTGCACCGGCGGAGCATCCCTATGCCGACTGGCTGCGGGCCTATGCTGACGAGGACTTCGCCCAAGCCACCCGTGAGGCGATCGCCTTGGCTGACGACGCCGGACGGAGTGCATCCGCGGATGAACGGGCTGCGATGTTGGTGGCTTTCAGGCAGTCGTGCCGGTTCGAAGTGGAATTCTTCGACGCGCCGCGAATTCACTCCTGACAGGCTGCGGACCTTGTGGCCTGTACGATAGTCAGGCACGGTTTTGGATTGTCAGTGCAGTACCTGCTTGTGGGTCCTATCACAGACAATCGACCGTAACCAGCCTCATTTGCGGCCGAAGGCAAATTTAGCGTATTCTAGATCTTCGGTGCTTACGCCAACACTTGGGTTACGACCCCACGGCGTTGAGGCACAGCGAGAACCCAGCCAATTACGGAACCGGGTTCAGCACGCAAATTTAGTAATAAACGTCGAGAGAAGTGAGTTCCCAAGTGGTGTACGCGATTGTCCGCGCAGGCGGCCGCCAAGAGAAGGTTTCCGTTGGAGACTTCGTTACCCTGAACCGCGTCCCCGGTGGAGCCGGCAGCACCTTTGAGTTGCCCGCACTGCTCTTGGTAGACGGTGACAAAGTCACCTCTGCTGCTGCGGACCTGGCCAAGGTAACGGTTACGGCTGAGATCCTCGAAGACCTCCGTGGTCCGAAGATCGTCATCCAGAAGTTCAAGAACAAGACCGGTTACAAGAAGCGCCAGGGTCACCGTCAGGAATTGACCAAGGTCAAGATCACGGGTATCAAGTAACTTCGTTTACCGTTCAGGTTCTTCAGCAGATTCCCCAGAATTTAAAGGCAGGCATTTCAAATGGCACATAAAAAAGGCGCGAGTTCCACTCGCAACGGTCGTGACTCCAACGCCCAGTACCTCGGCGTCAAGCGCTTCGGCGGGCAGGTAGTTTCCGCAGGCGAGATCATCGTCCGCCAGCGTGGCACCCACTTCCACCCGGGCGCCGGCGTGGGACGTGGCGGCGACGACACACTGTTCGCACTGGCCCCGGGAGCCGTCCAGTTCGGCACCCGCCGCGGTCGCCGCGTTGTTAACATCGTTGCTGCTGCAGCTGCAGAGTAACAAATAGTTCTGAAGCGGTGGAGCGGGCCATTTGGTCCGCTCCACTGTTCTTTTAACCGCATTACAATCGTCTTGGCGCCTTTGGGCGGACAGGAAACAGCACTGAGGAGATCCACGTGGCGAGCTTTGTAGACCGGGTAGTACTGCACGTATCCGGCGGTACCGGCGGCCACGGATGCGTCTCTGTCCACCGGGAGAAGTTCAAGCCCCTGGGCGGTCCCGACGGCGGCAACGGCGGCGACGGCGGCAACGTCATCCTGCGCGTTGATCACCAGACCACCACGCTGCTTGACTACCACCACGCCCCGCACCGCCACGCCACCAACGGTGGACCGGGCATGGGTGACTGGCGCGGCGGCAAGAGCGGTGAGACCCTCATCCTGCCCGTGCCCGATGGCACGGTGGTCAAGTCCAAGGACGGCACCGTCCTGGCGGACCTGGTGGGCGAAGGCGCCGAGTACGTGGCGGCCGCCGGCGGCCTGGGCGGCCTGGGCAATGCCTCGCTGTCCTCGCAGAAGCGGCGTGCCCCGGGCTTCGCCCTGCTGGGCATCGAGGGTGACGCCAGCGATATTGTGCTGGAACTGAAGTCCATCGCCGACATCGCGCTTGTGGGTTTTCCCTCTGCCGGAAAATCCAGCCTGATCGCGGCCATGTCCGCCGCGCGGCCCAAGATCGCCGATTACCCCTTCACCACCCTGATCCCGAACCTGGGTGTTGTCCAGTCCGGCGATGTCCGCTTCACCATTGCCGACGTCCCGGGCCTCATCGAGGGCGCCAGCGAAGGCAAGGGCCTTGGCCACCACTTCCTGCGCCACGTGGAGCGCTGCGCCGCCCTGGTGCACGTGCTGGACTGCGGCACGCTCGAATCGGACCGTGACCCGTTGGCAGACCTTGCCATCATCGAGGCCGAGCTGGAAAAGTACTCCGTGGACATGAGCTACGCGGGTACCGACGGCGATGTGGTTCCGTTGAACCACCGTCCGCGCCTGGTGGCCCTGAACAAGGTGGACCTCCCGGACGGCAAGGACATGGCTGAATTTGTCCGCCCGGAACTCGAGTCACGCGGCTACCGGGTCTTCGAGATCTCGGCCACCAGCCACGAGGGGCTCCGCCAGCTTGGCTTCGCCATGGCGGAAATCGTCCAGGCCGCCCGCGACACCCTCGCCGCCGCCCCGCCCAAGGTCAAGCCGCCCGTCCTGCGGCCCCGCGCCGTCAACGAATCCGGCTTCAAGATCCGCCGCGAGGAGAAGAACCTCGAACCGCTGTTCCGCGTCCTGGGCGACAAGCCTGTCCGCTGGGTCAAGCAGACCGACTTCACCAACGAGGAAGCGATCGGCTACCTCGCCGACCGCCTGGCCAAGCTCGGCGTCGAAAACGAACTGTTCAAACAGGGCGCCAAGCCGGGCGACACGGTAGTGATCGGCGAGGACGACGGCGTCGTCTTCGATTGGGAGCCCACCATGATGGCCGGCGCCGAACTGCTGGCGGCACCGCGTGGCACCGACGTCCGCTTCGCCGACATCGGCGACCGGCCCACCCGAGGTCAGAAGCGGGACGAGCAGGTGGAACGCCGCGAGGCCAAGGCCGCCGCCCGCGCCGAGCTCGAAGCCGAGCGCAAGGCCGGGATCTGGACCGAATCGGTCAGCGGCCGCCGCGCTGCAAAGCCGGTCAAGGAGAGTGGACTAGGCGCAGAAGATGACCAGTAGCACCGTTTCCGCGGTCCCGCGCAAGCGGGCCGCGGACCGCAGCGTGCTCTCGGGCGCCCGCAGGATTGTTGTTAAGGTCGGCTCATCGTCGCTGACGAGCATCAAGGGCGGCATCTCGGAAGAATCGCTGACCGCCCTAGCCGATGCGCTGGCAGCCAAGCGGAACTCCGGGACCGAGATCATCCTGGTGTCCTCCGGTGCCATCGCGGCCGGCCTGGCACCATTGGGCCTTGCCAAGCGGCCACGGGACCTGGCGACGCAGCAGGCCGCGGCCAGCGTGGGCCAGGGGCTGCTCATGGCCCGTTATACCCAGGCGTTCGGCGCTCACGGCGTGACCGTCAGCCAGGTGCTCCTCACCGCCGATGACCTGATGCGCCGCAGCCAGCACACCAACGCCTTCCGTGCGCTGGACCGGCTCCTCAACCTTGGCGTGGTTCCGGTGGTCAACGAAAACGACACCGTGGCCACGCACGAGATCCGCTTCGGTGACAACGACCGCCTTGCGGCCCTGGTGGCCCACCTCGTCCGCGCCGATGCGCTGGTGCTGCTCTCCGACGTCGACTCCCTCTATGACGGTCCGCCGTCGCACGGTGCCAAACGGATTCCGCTCGTGGAAGGTCCGCACGACCTCGACGGCGTCACCATCGGCAAGGCAGGCAAAGCCGGCGTCGGAACCGGCGGCATGACCACCAAAGTGGAAGCCGCCACCATCGCGGCCGGCTCCGGGATCCACGCTCTGGTCACCTCCACCGCCAACGCTGCCGCCGCGCTGGCCGGCGAGGACGTTGGCACCTGGTTCAAGGTCAATGGCGCCCGCAAGCCGGTCCGGCTGCTGTGGCTTGAGCACCTTGCCTCCGTGCATGGCAGGCTGGTTCTCGACGACGGCGCCGTCAAGGCAGTGCGCCACCGCCGCACTTCGCTGCTTCCGGCCGGCATCTCCGCGGTGGACGGCGATTTCGAAGCGGGCGACGCCGTCGAAATCGTCAGTGCCGACGGCACCGTTATTGCCCGCGGCCTCGTCAACTATTCCGCCGCGGAACTGCCCCAGATGCTGGGACGGTCCACCAAGGAGCTGGGCAAGGCGCTGGGCCGCGGATATGACCGTGAAGTTGTTCACGTTGACGACCTGGTGCTTGTCTGAGCCCCCGGCTCGCCTAAACTTGGATCATGACTGAGGCACTGACCCACAACACTGCTGCGATTTCCGGGGACACCACTTCTGTTCCCGCTGCCCCGGAAGCGCCTGCATCAGTTGCCGTTCCGTTGTCCGCCGAGGACGTCGAAGCGGCGGTCCACGCCATTGCCGATCGCTCCAAGCACGCGGCCCGCCGGATGGCCAGGGCAAACCGGGCCTGGAAGGACCGTGGCCTGCGCGCCATCGGTGCTGCCCTGCTGGCGCGGAAGGACCAGATCCTGGCCGCCAACGCCAAGGATGTTGCCGCCGGCAAGGCCAACGGCACGTCCGCGGCCATGCTGGACCGGCTGACACTGAACGAAGCCCGCATTACCGGGCTCGTTGACGCCTTGGAGAACCTGGCCAACCTCCCTGACCCGGTGGGCAACGTGGTCCGCGGCCAGACCCTCCCCAACGGCCTCCGCCTGCGCCAGGTGAATGTCCCCATGGGCGTCGTCGCAGCCATTTACGAGGCCCGGCCCAACGTCACCGTGGACATCGCCGGACTGGCCCTCAAGAGCGGCAACGCCGTTATCCTCCGCGGCGGCACCGCCGCCGCGGCCACCAACGAATCCCTTGTTTACGTGCTGCGCGAAGCCCTGGAAGGCGTCGGGCTGCCCGCCGATGCCGTGCAGACAGTGGACCAGTACGGCAGGGAAGGCGCGAATGCGCTGATGCGGGCCCGCGGGCGAGTTGATGTCCTGATTCCGCGCGGGGGCCGGGATCTGATCCAATCCGTGGTATTGAACGCCGCCGTGCCGGTCATCGAGACCGGCGAGGGCAACGTGCACATTTTCATCGACGAATCCGCCAGCGAGGACATGGCGGTGGAGATCCTGCTGAACGCCAAGACCCAGCGGCCCAGTGTCTGCAACACCGTTGAGACCCTACTGGTCCATTCGCGGTCCACCGTGCTGCCCGCCGTCGCCGCCGCTCTGCGCGGTGCCGGGGTCACCCTCCACACCGACGAGCGCATCCGCGCCGCCCTGCCGTCATCCGTTGAGTCCGAACCGGCAACGGATGAGGACTGGGGAACCGAGTACATGGACCTGGACCTCGCCGTGGCCATGGTGGACAGCCTGGATGACGCCGTCAAGCACATCCGGACCTGGTCCACCGGCCACACCGAAGCGATCCTCACCAACGACCTCGCCAACGCTGAGCGGTTCATCGCCGAGGTTGACTCGGCGGCTGTCATCGTCAATGCGTCCACGCGGTTTACCGACGGCGGCGAGCTGGGCCTGGGTGCCGAGGTTGGCATCTCCACGCAGAAGCTGCACGCCCGCGGCCCGATGGGACTCACTGAGCTCACCACCACTAAATGGATCGTGCAGGGCGAGGGCCAGGTCCGCGGGTAGCAACGCGGTAATATAGACAGAAGTCCGGAACGGCGGGACAATCCGCTGCCACATCCTTGAACCTTAGGGGAGAAAATGCTGCTCCAGCAGATTGCCATGACCGTTGCCGAAGGCGGAGAACACCAACCCGCTCCGCTGTGGGCTGAGCCGTGGGTCTTCGGCGTATCCATTTTCGCCATCCTGCTGGTGATGATGTTCGTCACGCTGTCCTACTCCAACCTGGGCAACCGGCACTCCGTTACGGACGAGCACGCCGATCCGCACCGCCAGCACCCCAACAAGCACGACCACGGCCAAGGCCACTGACATTTCGCGTGCTCTGCACCGTAACGGTGCGCAAAGGCGGCTGCGGCTGGGCGTGATGGGCGGGACGTTTGATCCCATCCACCACGGCCACCTTGTTGCAGCCAGCGAAGTGGCAGCCAAGTTCGGCCTGGATGAAGTGGTCTTTGTCCCCACAGGGCAGCCGTGGCAAAAGTCGCACAAGCAGGTCAGCGAGCCTGAACACCGCTACCTCATGACGGTGATCGCCACGGCATCGAATCCCCGCTTCACTGTCAGCAGGGTGGATGTTGACCGGCCCGGTCCCACGTATACCATTGATACCTTGCGGGATCTCCGGACCCAGCGTCCGGATGCGGATCTGTTCTTCATTACCGGTGCGGATGCACTGGCACAGATCCTGTCGTGGAAGGACATCGACGAGCTGTGGTCCCTGGCCCATTTCGTCGGCGTGACACGGCCGGGACATGTGCTTGATGGGATGGGCCGCAAGGACGTCAGCCTCCTTGAGGTGCCCGCCATGGCCATCTCGTCCACGGACTGCCGTGTCCGTGTAGCCGGGAACAACCCTGTCTGGTACCTCGTGCCGGACGGAGTGGTCCAATACATCGCCAAATACGGTCTGTACGCCGAGGGATCAGATCCCCAGGACGTCCGAACTACCGAAACAGACGAGCCAGCCAGTACTGAATGAGTCCTCAATGAGTCAGGAACAGCCCCCCGTCCGCAGCCGCCGCGAACTGCGGCAGGCCAGAGATGAGAATACGGCTCCCGGGTCTAACAGCCCGGGCCAGGTTTCGCCTGCCTCAAAACAACGGCGCGCGGCTGACGCCCCGGTGGACACTGTCCCCGAGCAGTCCCAGGCGCAGCGGTCCTCGCAGATCCGCGCCCGCGACCGGGCTGCACTGCGTGCCATCAAGGAACTTGAGGAGAAAGAGGACCAGCTTTCTGCCGGCGGCCCTCCCACCCGCAGGCAGTTACGGCTCCAGCAACTGAAGGAACAGGCCGTCACCTCGGCCAATCCCATCATTCCCGCTCCCATGGGGCAGCCTCTGCCAAGCAATCCTGCGCCGAGCCAACATAAGCCAGGCCAGGCCAAACCAGGTCAGGCCAAGCCAGGCCCAACGAAGACCGACAGTGCCAAGGGCGTTCCGGCTGGCATGAGCGTGGAGCAGGCACTCGCAGCCCGCACACTGATTGCGGAGCAGGCCAAGAACCAGCTGGCGAAGATGGAACACATCGCCTCGCTGGACCCCGAAGCGGTGGATCCGGACATCCTTGCGGAACAGATCGCCTTGGCCGAGCGTGCGGCGGTGCTCAACCGCCGGGCGATGGCCAAGCAGAGGCTGGCCGAGCAGGCCGCCCCCGCGACGCAGGCCGTGTCCACCCAGTCCGTGCCGCAGACGGGTCCGGCCACCGCGGACAACCTGGCCATGGTGACGCCGTTGGAATTCGTGCAGGTACCCGGCGTCGACCGTCCTGTGATGAAACCCCCGGCCACCTCCTATGTGCCGCTGGCGACCCAGACCGGACCCAAGGTCCGGCCTGGCGGCAAGGGCGGGCGGCCGTCCACGACGTCAAAGGCGCCGGCCGCGGGTGCTGCGCAGGCAGCCGCTTCGGGCCGCTCCCGGGTCATCGCCCGTGCGGAGGCGGCTGCCAGGGCTGCCTCGGCACCGAAACGCGTTGTTCCCGTCCAGCCGGTCGTGGCCAATGCGCCTGTGGGGGAGCCGGACGATCTGTTCGATGACCTGCCGCGCATCCCGGCCCGGTCAGCGCATGGGCTGGAGCCGCTGGATGCGGCAACGGCAGGCCTGGCCCGCGCGAAGCGGCTCAGGCTTATGCAGGTCCTCGTCCTGGCATTTGGGATTGTGGCCCTTATTTCCGGTGTCATCCTCATCGTCAGCGGCATCTCCAGCTGACCAGGCACCGCCGTTTTACGAAGCTTTAGAAAACTACAAGGAGTCCCATGACTGCATCTGATTCATCCATAGCCACCGCCCGCCAAGCCGCCAAGGCAGCCGCAGACAAGATTGCCCACGACATTGTGGCGCTCGATGTCAGCGAACGCCTGGCCCTGGCAGACGTCTTCCTCATCGCCTCCGCGCCGAGCGAGCGCCAGGTCAACGCCATCGTTGACGGCATCGAGGAAGAACTTTCCAAGCAGGACCTCCGTCCGGTACGCCGCGAAGGCCGTTCCGGCGGGCGCTGGGTACTGCTGGATTACTCGGACATCGTCATCCACGTCCAGCATGAAGAGGACCGCGTTTTCTACGCCCTGGAGCGCCTGTGGAAGGACTGCCCGGTAGTTGACCTGCAGCTGAGCGACGACACTTCAGTCAAGGCGACGGCGGCTTCCGACGCGGAATAGCCGGCCTTGCCGGCCCGAATATGCCCGATTTGGAATTTTCGGAAAAGCTGGTCTAAGATATTTGAGTTGCTCCGGGGAGACCACGGAGTAACGAAGGTCCGGGGCTGTGGCGCAGCTGGTAGCGCACCTGCATGGCATGCAGGGGGTCAGGGGTTCGAGTCCCCTCAGCTCCACCGGATAATCCGCCGGAATCGAAAGATTCCGGCGGATTTTTTGTTGCCTCGTGGCAAAAGTCCTTGTTCGCGGATCCTGGCCTTGAAGGTTCGGATCCGCGAACAGGCCCATGAATTATGGCGCGGCGCCTCCCGATTGGCGCCGCGCGCAGATTTCTATTAAGCTGATCAGGTTGCTTCGGGCGGTCTGGACCGCGGAGGGGCACAGGTTTGGGGCTGTGGCGCAGCTGGTAGCGCACCTGCATGGCATGCAGGGGGTCAGGGGTTCGAGTCCCCTCAGCTCCACCAAACCAGGACCCAAGGTCCACAAAAAGAGCCGCCCGGCCGGGCGGCTCTTTTTATTTCCCAGGCAGCAACCGCTCAGTGCTCAGATCCAGTCGGTCCGGCGCAGTGGCCCTTCCCCGCCGGCGCGCTGGACGAGGATCTGGTTGACGCCCGTGATCCCGGTTTCAAAGCCCAGGGCACTTGAGGCCATGTAGAGCCGCCACACCCGCGCCCGGCCCAGGCTGGTAAGCCGGACAGCTTCGTCCCAGTTCTCTTCGAGCCTGCGTACCCAGGCGCGAAGGGTCAGGGCGTAGTGCTGGCGCAGTGCCTCCACGTCCAGTACTTCGAACCCGCCGGTCTCCAGGGCGCTGACCATCTCGCCCAGGCTGATCATTTCGCCGTCCGGAAAGACGTAGCGCGGAATGAAGGAGTCAGGGTCGGGCTTGGTGGGGCCGGCGTTCCAGGAGATGGCGTGGTTGAGCAGCCGGCCGCCGGGACGGAGCAAGCCGTGCAGCACGTCGACATAGTGGGGTGTCTGTTCCCGGCCCACGTGTTCGGACATGCCGATGGAGCTGATGGCATCGAACGGACCGTCGGTGATGTCCCGGTAATCCTGGACCCGGATGTCGATGTTTTCGGTCAGGCCGGCGTTGGCCGCACGTTTGCGCGCCAGCACGGCCTGTTCCGTGGAGAGCGTCACCCCCACCACCGTGACGCCGTAGTGCTGCGCCGCGTGCAACGCGAAGCTGCCCCAGCCGCAGCCCACGTCCAGCACCCTCATCCCGGGCCTCAGCCCAAGCTTCCGGCAGACAAGGTCCAGCTTGGCCTTCTGCGCCTCATCCAGCCCGGCCGGGAGGCCGCGGCCGGCAGGGGCGCCGCCGCCGTCGGGTCCATCCGCCCACACCGCGCACGAGTAAACCATTGACGGTCCCAGCACGAGGGCGTAAAACTCGTTGCCGACGTCGTAATGGTGCGAGATGGCCGCGGCATCCCGCCGGCGCGTGTGGAGTCGGCCCTTCCGCGTGACCTTTGCTTCTTCCGGCGGCGGTGCGGGGTTTGGACCCAGCGCGCCCAGCCGGACGGCGGTGCTGACCAGCGTGGCCAGTTCGCGCGGAGTCAGGGGCCGGAAGGGGCCCGGCTCGGAAAACTTCCCCACCGAGCTGAGCGCCGTGAAGGCCGCAAAGATGTCACCGGGGGCGTCGATGTCCCCGGCGACGTAGGCGCGGCTGAGTCCGAGCTGCCCCGGCGACCACAGGATCCGGCGCAGGGCGCGGCGTGACCTGAATTCGACGACCGGGGCGTCCGGCGGCCCCGCCTCGGAACCGTCCCACGCCCGCAGCCGCAGCGGTATCTCCTCCGCCCCCACTACGATGCCCAGCGCGTTTGCCAGCAGCGACGCTGCCCCTTTTTCCGTTCCCATGGTCCTCGCCTTTCTTCCGCCTAGGCCCAACAGTACGACGGCGGCGCGCGCCTGTCAGTGAAGCGGCCGCGATTATCATGGGGGAGTGAACGATACTTTGCCGCCGTGCCCCGAATGCTCCAGCGCCTACACCTACGAGATGGGTGTGCTTCTGGTCTGCCCGGAATGCGGCCACGAGTGGTCCGCAGAGGCAGCAGAAGCGACGGCAGAGGCCGGTCCGCGGGTCATCAAGGATGCCGTGGGCAATATCCTCGCCGATGGCGACACGGTCACGGTGATCAAGGACCTGAAAATCAAGGGCAGCTCCGGTGTCATCAAGGTGGGCACCAAGGTCCGGGGCATCAGGCTCATGGACGGCGTGGGCGATCACGACATCGACTGCAAAGTGGACGGCGTCGGGCCGATGCAGCTCAAATCCTCCGTAGTGAAGAAGGCCTAGCCGGAACCGGTCAAGACCATGGACAACGGAACCACGGACGTAGCGGTCATCGGCGCGGGCCAGGCGGGACTCTCTGCCGCCTACCACCTGCAGCGCCGGGGGCTGGCCTATAAAGTCCTCGACGCCGAGGAAGGCCCCGGCGGCGCCTGGCGCCACCGCTGGAAGAGCCTTGTGATGGCCACGGTCAACGGCATCAGCGACCTTCCCGGCATCGCGAAGCCCGACGTGGACCCCGCGGAACCCAGCTCGGAGTTCCTGAGCCGGTACTTCGGCGGCTACGAGCACGAACTCGGGATTGACGTCCTGCGCCCGGTCAAGGTCATCTCCGTGGCCAGGGAAGATGAGGATCCCGCAGGACGGCTGCGCATCAGCACCGACCGCGGCCACTGGTCAGCGAAGGCGGTCATCAACGCAACCGGCACCTGGACCAGGCCTTTCTGGCCCATCTACCCGGGCCGCGCCACGTTCAGGGGCCGGCAGCTGCACGTGGCCGACTACGTCTCCGCCGAGGAATTCCGCGGCCTGCACGTCATCGTGGTGGGCGGCGGAATTTCCGCCGTCGGGCTGCTGGATGAGATCTCGCAGGTCACCAGCACCAGCTGGTTCACCCGGCGGGAACCGGACTGGCGCGACGCCGAGTTCGACGCCCAGGCCGGGCACAACGCCGTCGCCCTCGTGGAGGAACGCGTCCGGCAGGGCCTGCCGCCGCAAAGCGTCGTGGCGGTGACCGGCCTCATCTGGACGCCCGCCCTGCGGGCGGCAGCACAACGGGGCGCGCTGGACCGTCGCCCCATGTTCACGGCCATAGAGCCCGACGGCGTCCGGCTCGCCGACGGCAGCCTGCTGCGGGCCGACGTCATCCTCTGGGCGACTGGATTCCGTGCCGAGCTCGAACACCTGGCCCCGCTGCACCTCCGGGGACCCGGCGGCGGCATCGCCATGGAGGGAACCCAGGTGGCAGCTGAACCGCGCGTCCATCTGGTGGGGTACGGGCCGTCGTCGTCCACCATCGGCGCAAACCGGGCGGGGCGGGCGGCAGTCACGGCGCTCCTCAAACTGCCCGCGCTTGCGTACCAACCCCTTAAACCAACCAGCTCATGACCAGACGGCAGGAACCAGTGGTACAGAACAATCTTGAGGACATCTTCGGCACGCTCCGGCGCCACCCGGACGTCGAAGCCCCGAACCTCCAGGCCTGGGACGCCACGGACAGGCTGCTGCTGGAAGCCGCCGCAGCGCGCACGGATCCGGATATCCGGCTGACTGTGATCGGCGACCGCTACGGCGCCCTCACGCTCGGTGCGCTGGCCACTCTCGGGGTCCGGCGGGTCCGGGTGCA
The DNA here is from genome assembly GCF_057840185.1 of Pseudarthrobacter sp. KH_020_B. Classification (NCBI taxonomy): domain Bacteria; kingdom Bacillati; phylum Actinomycetota; class Actinomycetes; order Micrococcales; family Micrococcaceae; genus Pseudarthrobacter; species Pseudarthrobacter sp. KH_020_B. Next base: position 2,796,048 of record NZ_CM174506.1, on the reverse strand, counting down.
CGAGGACCTCATCACGGGCGAGCGCGCCCTGCGGAGCAACGCTGCGGCCGTGGGGCTCGCAGCGGCGGACTCCGGAGCCGTTGACGCCACGGGGTTCGAACAACTGCCGCTGGGGGAGGAGCTGCTGTCCGGCGCGGAGCTGGTGCTGCTTCAGCTGCCGCGGACGCTGGCGGAGCTGGAAGAAATCGCAGCCGCCGTGGCGCGCTATGCCGCCCCTGACGTGGTGCTGCTCGCCGGCGGGCGGATCAAACACATGTCCCTGGGAATGAACGCGGTCCTGGAACGCCACTTCGAGACGGTCCAGCCGCAGCTGGCGCGGCAGAAGTCCCGGATCATCCTGGCCAGCGGCGCCCGGCAAACCGGGACGCACGAGTGGAGTGCCGCCGTCGAACGCCTTGCCGAGCTGGACCTGGACGTTGCTGCGCACGGTGCCGTCTTTGCCGGAACGAAACTGGACATCGGAACCAGGTTCCTCCTGAGTTTCCTGCCGGAGATGCCGCAGGCCGGGCACGCCGTCGATCTGGGCTGTGGCACCGGCATCCTCGCTGCCATGTATTCCCGGCAGAACCCGGCGTCAAGGGTTACGGCCACGGACCGGTCCGCAGCCGCCGTCGCGTCCGCCCTGGCCACGGCGCGGGCCAACGGCCTTGAGGAGCGGATTACTGCCCTCCAGGATGACGCGATGAGCACCCTACCTGCCGGAAGCGCTGACCTGGTCCTGTTGAATCCGCCCTTCCACCTGGGCGCCAGTGTGCATGCCGGTGCGGGCATCAAACTGTTCGAGGCGGCAGCCAGGGTCCTGGCTCCGGGCGGTGAGTTGTGGACGGTCTTCAACAGGCACCTGCAGTACCTCCCGGCGCTGGAGCGGCTGGTGGGACCCACCACTGTGAGGGGCGGCAATCCGAAGTTCACGGTGGCCGTCAGCACCAGAAGGCCATAGGCGTGCCAGGACGGCAATGGGGCGCCCCGGCCGCGGCGCGGCCCCACCTCCGGCTCTGGGCGTTGGTCAGGAGGTAACGTACCATTCAGACATCATGAATACGTGGCCGAAAACCTAGGGGAGACCGTGCCAGAAATCCGCCAGTCCTCGGCGCCACGGCGCGGGACTAATCTTCCGCGCATGGGGGACTTTAACCTCACGGTCATCCTTGATGCCATCCGCCGGTCATCCGGCGGACTCAGCCGCGTGGAGCTCGCCCAGATTGTGGGCCTCTCGCCGCAGACCATCTCCAACATCTCCCGCCGCCTGCTGGACCAGCACCTGATCATCGAAGCCGGCAAAGAAGGCAGCGGCCCCGGCAAACCGCGCACCATGCTCCGCCTCAACCCGGGCGGCATGTATGCGATCGGCGTCCACCTGGACCCCGCCGTCACCACGTTTGTGGTCCTCGACCTCGTGGGCGCCGTTGTGCAGCATTCACGGATCAAAACACCCGGCGGGAATGATCCTGCCGCCGTGATGTCCACGATGGCCACCGAGATCGAACAGCTCGTTGCCGAGTCCGGCGTGGACACCGGCAGGATCGCCGGCCTGGGCCTGGCCGCTCCGGGACCCATCGACCTGGACCATGGCACCGTGGTGGATCCGCCGCTGCTGCCGGGCTGGGACCGCGTGGAACTTCGGGACGCGCTGGCCAAAGCCACCGGCTATTCTGTCCTGGTGGATAAGGACGTCACCAGTGCCGCCGTCGCCGAAACCTGGGCTGGCGGGCCCAGCGGCTCGGGCAGTTTCGTCTTTATGTACATGGGAACCGGTATCGGCTGCGGCATCGTCCTCAACGATGAGGTGGTCCGGGGAACGTCAGGAAACGCCGGCGAGATCGGCCACATCGTGGTGGACCCCGATGGCCCGTCCTGCGACTGCGGCCTGCGCGGCTGCGTGAAGTCCTCGGCCATCCCACAGGTGCTCGTTGCGGAGGCCGTTGCCGCGGGCATCCTGGACGGCTCCGGAAAGTACACCAGCGGAGCCGAAGTGCAGCAGAGCTTCGCGCAGCTGTGCGATCTCGCCGATGCCGGCGACGCCAAGGCAATGGCGATCATCGACAAGTCAGCCGTGCTGGTGGCCCGGGCCGTCTCCGTGGTCACCAACACGCTGGATGTGGAGCGGGTTGTGTTCGGCGGGCCCTTCTGGAGCCGGATCGCTGACCGCTACCTGGAGAAGGTCCCGGCGCTGGTGGACGCCAACAGCGCGGCGCGCCTGATCCACACCATCGAGGTTGTCGGCACGGGAGTGGGTGAGGACGTGGGCGCAATTGGAGCTGCCTGCCTGGTCCTGGAGCATACACTGGCGCCCCGGGCGCAGCGGCTTCTCCTGGAAGTCTGAACCGCGGCTCCTTGCCAGTGGCAGGAGCCCCATCTAGCATGTGGATATCGCCGCGGCTGGGGGCCCGCAGACACAGGGGACGGCAGCCATTGACCGAAATGGAGCATCATGCGTCGTCATGCCCTTGGAATCACGTCACTCATTGCTGCCGCAGCCTTAGTGCTGACGGCGTGTTCCCCCACCGCCCCCGAAGCGGAGACCAAAACGCTGAAGGTGGTCTACCAAAAGACCGATTCCTTCACTGCCCTGGACACGCTCTTCCAGGCGGCCAAGCAGGAGTTTGAGGCCGCCAACCAGGGCGTAACGGTCGCCCTGGAGCCCATCCAGGCGAACGACGACGACTATGGCACCAAGCTTGCCCTCGCTCTCCGTTCGCCCTCAACCGCCCCGGACGTCTTCTATGAGGACACCTTCAAGGTGCGTTCCGACGTCGACGCCGGCTATCTTCTGAAGCTGGACAGCCACCTGGCAGGCTGGGCGGACTGGGACACCTTTGACGACGGCGCCAAGGCCGCCGGCCTGGGGGACGACGGCGGCACGTACGCGGTCCCGCTCGGCACCGACACCCGCGCCATCTGGTACAACAAAAAGGTGCTCACCGCCGCGGGAGTCAGCGTCCCGTGGGAGCCCCGCACGTGGCAGGACATCCTGGACACCGCCCGGAAGATCAAGGCAAGTGATCCCACCGTGGTGCCGTTCAACATGTACGCCGGCAAGGCCTCCGGTGAAGGCACCGTGATGCAGAGCTTCTACGAGCTGCTCTACGGAACGGACTCCGAACTCTACGACGCCGACGCCAAGAAGTGGGTGGTCGGGTCCCCGGGGTTCACCGACTCGTTGGGGTTCCTCAAGACCCTCTACGACGAAAAACTGGCCGTCTCCCCGGCGGAGGCCCTCGACGCGAATGTGTGGAAGAAAGTCTTCGGCGAATGGCTGCCGCAGGGCAAGATGGGCGCAACCGTGGAGGGTTCCTACTCGCCGTCGTTCTGGCAGAAGGGCGGCAGCTACGAGTGGGCCGAGTACGGGCAGGACATGGGCGTCACGGCGTTCCCCACCCAGAACGGCCAGGCACCCGGCGGCGTCAGCATGTCCGGCGGCTGGACCCTGGCGGTAGGGGCGGAGACCAAGAACCCCGACCTCGCGTTTAAGTTCCTCGCAACGGCACTGAACCAGAAGAACTCGCTGGCCTTCAACATCGCCAGCTCCCAGATCGCCGTGCGAAAGGATGTCGCCGCCGATGCCGGCTACCAGGCGGCAAACCCGTTTGTGAAGGACGTGTCCGAGCTCGTGGCCGTCACGCATTACCGCCCCGCAACCGCCGACTACCCCCGGATCTCCGCGGCCGTCCAGGAGGCAACCGAAGCCGTGATCACCGGGGCGAAATCCCCGGAGCAGGCAGCCGCCGACTATGACGCGGCGGTGAAGGGCATCGTGGGTGAGGCCAAGACCGTCGCGAAGTAACCTGTGGCGGTTTCCCTAACGCGTGACCGGACCGGCCACCGGCGGCGGCGCCCCGGACTCCGGCGCCAGGCACGGCTGCTTCCGGTGCTCCCGGCGGTTGTTCTGCTGCTGGTGTTTCTGGCCGGCCCCGTGCTGTGGGCCTTCCACGCGTCATTCACCAATGCAGCCCTGACCGGCCGTAATGCCCGCAATCCCGGCTGGATCGGGTTCGACAACTACGCCAGGCTCCTGTCCGATCCGGTGCTGCCGCTCTCGCTTGGCCTGACAGTCCTGTTCGTGGGCGGCTCTGCCATCCTGGGCCAGAACCTGCTGGGGCTCACCCTCGCGGTGCTGATGCGGCGCGCCGGCCGCCCGGTGGCCGCCGTCGTCGGAACCGCGGTGGTGGCTGCGTGGGTGCTGCCCGAGATCGTGGCCGCCTTCGCCGCGTACGCCTATTTCAGCCGGGACGGGACGCTGAACCAGCTGCTGGGCGGGCTGGGGTTCGGGCAGACCGACTGGTTGTATTCGTTCCCGATGGTTGCCATCCTGCTTGCCAATATCTGGCGGGGCACGGCGTTCTCCATGCTGGTTTACCGTGCCGCGCTCAATGACATCCCCGGTGAAGTCACGGAGGCCGCGCTGATGGACGGTGCCGGCGGCTGGCAGCGGCTGGCCTTCATCACCATCCCCATGATCCGCGGCAGCATCGCCACCAACCTCATGCTCATTACGCTGCAGACGCTGGCGGTGTTCACCCTCATCTGGGTCATGACAGCGGGCGGTCCCGCCAACGCCAGCACCACGCTGCCGGTGCTGGCGTACCAAGAGGCCTTCAAATTCGGCGACATCGGCTACGGCACCGCGGTGGCGTCAGTGCTGATCCTGATCGGCCTGGTGTTCGGTGCCGCCTACGTCCGGCTCCTGCGGGAGAACAAACCATGACGACGACGGCGGGGACCTCCGCCCGGGGGAAGTTGCGGTCCGGAGCGGGCGCAGTTTCCCGTGCCCGGCAGCGGGCCCGGCTGCCGGCGAACGTGTCGCTGATCCTGATCGGCGCTTGCTTTGTCCTCCCGCTGCTCTGGCTGGTGTTTGCGTCCCTTGACGCCTCCGCCGGGCATGAGGCCCGGCTCCCGGGCGTCGTCTCGCTGGACAACTTTGCCGCCATCATGACGCCGGGGCTGCTCTTCCAGCCGCTATGGAACAGCATGGTGCTGTCCGCCGGAACAGCAGCGGTGAACCTCGTGGCAGCAGTCCTCGCCGCCTACCCGCTGTCCCGCTACCAGTCCAGGTTCAACAGGCCTTTTATGTACACCATCCTGTTTGGAACCTGCCTTCCCATTACGGCCATCATGGTGCCGGTGTACGGGTTGTTTGTGCAGCTTCAACTGCTGGATTCGATGCCCGCCACCATCTTCTTTATGGCCACCACCACGTTGCCCATGGCCGTCTGGATGACCAAGAACTTCATGGACGCGGTTCCGGTATCGCTGGAGGAAGCGGCCTGGGTGGACGGTGCCTCCGGGCTGACGGCGCTGCGGACCATCGTCCTGCCCCTGATGCGGCAGGGGCTGGGTGTGGTGTTCATTTTTGTGTTCATCCAGGCCTGGGGGAACTTCTTCGTCCCGTTCGTCCTGCTGCTGTCCGAGTCCCGGCAGCCGGCGGCGGTGTCCATCTTCAGCTTCTTCGGACAGCACGGCGCAGTGGCGTACGGCCAGCTGGCCGCCTTCTCCATCCTGTATTCAGTCCCGGTGCTTGCCCTGTACGTCATCGTGGCCAAGGGCGCGGGCAGCTCCTTCGCACTCTCGGGTGCTGTGAAGGGCTAGCCTGCCGGAGCCTCAGTCAATGTCCTCGACCACCACTCCGAAGGGAATGGTGTCATCGAGGTGGGCCTGGTGGCCGGTGGGACCCACGTTGTAGGTGACCCGGACGCCATGGGACTGGTCGGCAGCGGACTGCTGCAGAACAGGCTTGACGGCAAGGATGAAGCTCTCGCTCTTATCGGCGAGGAACTGCTTGTAACTGGCTGGAAGCTCGCTCATTCCAACAGGATAAACCTGCCCGCCCGCGATGGGGAGGGGTCCCCATTGCGGGCGGACCGGCAGGTGGCTTGGATAGGATGGCGGGCGGAGTGCCGCCGCCCGGCAGGACCGCCGGCCTCACGTCCTTAGACCACCACCATCAGGGGGAAATCCATTGCTTCAGACCAGTGCGCCCGCACGCATCGACCCGGCGGAACTGGCCCGTGCGCAGCAGGTGGTGGCGAACATTTCCCGGAGTTTCGATGCCAAGGTGGTGGGCCAGGCACGGCTGCGTGAATCCCTGCTGGTGGGCCTGATGACCGGCGGGCACATCCTGCTCGAAAGCGTTCCGGGGCTGGCGAAGACCACCGCCGCCCAGACCGTGGCCGAAGCGGTCAGTGCAGAGTTCCGCCGGATCCAGTGCACGCCGGACCTGCTCCCCAGCGACATTGTGGGCACGCAGATCTACGACGCCGCCAAGGGCACCTTCATCACGCAGCTGGGGCCGGTGCACGCCAACATCGTCCTGCTCGATGAGATCAACCGCTCCAGCGCCAAGACCCAGAGCGCCATGCTGGAAGCCATGCAGGAGCGGCAGACCTCCATCGGGGGAGAGGAATACCGGCTGCCGTCCCCTTTTATGGTGCTGGCCACGCAGAACCCGATCGAGCAGGAAGGCACGTACCAGCTGCCGGAGGCGCAGATGGACCGTTTTATGCTCAAGGATGTGCTGGATTACCCGACTCCGGCCGAAGAATCAGAGATCATCCGGCGGATCGACGCCGGGGTCTTCAGCGCGGAGCAGAAGCCGGCGGCCGCCGCCTCGCTGGACGCAGTCATCGGCGTCCAGGAGTTGGTGAAGCGGATCTACATCGACCAGGCCATCATCAACTACATCGTGGGCCTGGTGTTCGTCACTCGGAACGCCGGGCAGTACATCGACCAGCGCCTCGCCGGCTTCATCGAATTCGGCGCCAGCCCGCGTGCCAGCATTGCCTTCAGCCAGGCCGCCCGTGCCGTGGCCCTCCTTAACGGCCGGGACCACGTGATTCCGGAGGACGTGAAGTCCCTCGCCCACCGTGTGCTGCGGCACCGCCTCATCCTGGGGTTCGACGCCGTCGCGGAGCAGGTGCCGGTGGAGACGATCATCGACGCGGTCGTGGCCTCCGTCCAGACTCCCTGAGCCAGCAGTGACCAGCCTCCTGCAGCGCGTGAAGTCGAAGATGGCCATCTTCGCCCACCGGAAAGCCCGCGGCATGCTCGACGGCGAATACGGTTCCGTCTTCCGCGGCCGCAGCCTCGATTTTGATGACCTGCGCGCCTACATCCCGGGCGACGATGTCCGTGACATCGACTGGAAGGCTTCGGCCCGCTTCGGCTCGCCGCTCATCAAGCGGTATGTCGCCGTGCGGCGCCAGACCGTCCTGCTCATTGCAGATACCGGCCGGGGCATGGCTGCCGAGTCCCACGACGGCGAAACCAAGAAGGACATCGCCGTTATGGCGCTCGGTGTTGTGGGCTACCTGGCGCACCGCCACGGCGACGTGGTGGGCCTGGTCTGCGGCGACCGCAACGGGACTCGCTCCATTCCCGCCAAAGCCGGTGAGCCGCACCTGGAACGGCTCCTGCGCGAGGTTGACTCGTCCACGTCCCTGGACTCCGGCCCGAGCAGGATAGAGGACCAGCTGGAATACGTGGCCCGCAACGTCAAGGGCAGGTTCCTGGTGTTTGTGGTGTCCGACGAATATACTGCGGGCCCCGATACGGAACAGCTGCTCCGCCGGCTGCGTGCCCAGCACGAGGTCCTTTGGCTCACCATCCGGGACGCTGACCTGGCCGGGAAAGGACACCCCCGCCGGGACGCGTTCAGCGTGGCAGACTCCTCGGTACTGCCTGCACACCTGACAGCATCCCCGGCAATCGCGTCGGCCTATGCCAAGGCAACGGCGGAACGGGACGCCGCCAGGCATGCCATGCTCCGCCGCACCGGCATCACCCACGGCCACGTGGCCGGCAGCAGTGCGGTCATCACGGAACTCTTCGCCCTCCTGGAAAGGCACCGGCGTGCAGGCTGACCCGGGCATCTATGGACCCCTCCAGTACAGCCAGGCGTGGCTGTTGACCGGGCTCGCCCTGCTGGCAGCGGTCCTTGGCTGGTACGCGTTCGTTTTCCTGAGCACGCGCAAACCAAAGGCGCCGGCGGCGGCGCCCCGGTTCACGCCGCCGTCGGACCTTGCGGGCCTCAAGGAGGCCTACCTGCAAAGGATCGACGCCGTCACATCAGACGCCGCCGCCGGGCTGCTGACCGCTCGGGAGTCGCACCAGGAACTGAGCCTGCTGGTCCGCAGGTTCGCCCGCGACGTCACCGGCGTGGATGCCCCCAGGATGACCCTGGCGGAGCTGCACGGGCACCCGCTGCCCCCAGTGGCCGAGGCCGTCCGGAAGATCTACCCGGGCGAGTTCGGCCTGGAACCGCTGCCGCCGGTCGCGGAATCGGCCGAGACCGCCCGCCAGGCGGTGTGGCAATGGAACTGATGTTCTGGTGGCTGATCCCGCCGGCGCTGGTCATCGCGGCTCTGGCCGGTTGGCGCGCCTTCCGGCCGGACGGACAGGCAAACGCACGACGGCGGCCGGTGGCCAACGCGGACCGCCTCACCGCGCTGCCCGAATACCAGGCCGCCCTCCGGCGGCACCGCCGTTGGCTGGCGGCAGCAGGGCTCGGAGCCGTAACCCTGGTGGTTTCCGCGGTGGCCGCGGCCGCGCGACCGGTGGAGCTGACCACGATTCAGCCCGAGCAGCGCAACCGGGACATCATGCTGTGCCTGGACACCTCAGGCTCGATGAGCGGCGCTGACGCGGCCGTAGTCCAGGTATTTGCCGAACTGGCGAAGGAGTTCGACGGCGAACGGATCGGCCTCACCGTCTTTGACAGCAGCGCCGTCCAGGTCTTCCCGCTCACCGACGACTACTCGTATGTCCAGGAACAGCTCACGCTCGCCAAAGACGCGTTCGACGGAAACCCAGGCAGCGCGGGATTCCTGGACGGTACGTGGAATGGCCGCGGATCGTCGCTGATCGGTGACGGCCTGGCGTCCTGCGTCAACGGATTCCCGGACACCGGCAATGCTGCCGCGGATGCAGGTCAGCGGCGCTCGCGGTCCATTGTCATGGCAACGGACAACTACCTGTCCGGCGATCCCATCTTCACGCTCGAACAGGCGGCCGCCCTGGCCAGGGAGCGCGAAGTGACGGTGTATGCCCTGAATCCCGGCGACTTCGACTATGGACCCGGCCCCGGCCAGCCCGGAGCCAGGCTGCGCACAGCGGCCGAAGCCAGCGGTGGAAAGTACTACCGGCTGGACAGCCCGGAAGCCGTTGCGGACATCGTCCGGTCCGTGCAGGAAACCGAAGCCGCCGCCATGAAAGGCGCACCCCGGGCCGTGGTCTCGGACCGGCCCGATCTGCCCCTCGCGCTGTCGCTCCTGTCCAGCCTGGTGCTGGCGGGCGCATCGTGGAGGCTCCGGCCATGACACTTCAACCGATCCTGCCCTGGTGGGTTATGGTCCCGCTCATCGCAGGGGCCGTGCTGTTTCTGGTTTGGCGGCTGGTCCAGGCCTCGCGGGAGAGCTCTGCCGGTATGCGCCGCGACTGGCTGTTCAGGAGCGCCCTGGTGCTGCTGCTCCTGGCTGCGGCCCTCCGGCCGGGTGTTCCCGGTGGAAGTTCCCAAGCCGCGACGGCGGATGTCAGCGTGTTCTTCGTGGTGGACACCAGCAGCAGCATCGCTGCCGAGGACTATGGCGACGGCTCGCCCCGGCTGGACGGGGTGCGGCAGGACATCATGGCCATCGCCGGTGAACTGGCCGGCGCCCGCTTTTCGCTCCTGACGTTCGACAGCAACGCCATGGTCCGGATGCCCCTCACCACCGACACCACCGCCCTGGACACCAGCGTGACCGTCCTGCAGCCACAGGTCACGGCATTCTCGAAGGGCAGCAGCGTCACGGTTGCCGGAACCTTGCTGGCCGAACGGCTGCGCGCCGCGCGGGACAGCCATCCCGAACGGCCTCGCCTGGTCTACTACCTGGGCGACGGTGAACAGACCAGCGCCAAGGCACCTGAGGCGATAAGGCTCGACGGCGGCCTGGTTGACGGCGGGGCAGTGCTCGGCTACGGCACGGCGGACGGTGGCCGGATGAAGGAAAACCCTGGGCGGCGTTCCGGGCAGGACACCGGTGCCGGCTACATCCAGGACCGCACGTCCGGAACCGGCAAGGATGCGGTGTCGGTCATCGACGAAGGCCGGCTGCGGGGGATTGCTGGGCAGCTGGGGGTTCCGTATGTCCACCGTTCGGCCGGAGACCCGGTGGCGCCGATGATGCAGGCGGCTCATCCGGAGGAACTCCAACGGGCGCAGGTGGACGGCGTCGTTGGCGGGCGGACGGAGCTGTACTGGCTCCTCGCCGCCGGGGCGTTCCTGCTGGCCCTCCGCGAAACTGTCCTGGTGCTGCGCCAGTGGCGGCAGCTCCGGCCCGGACCGGGAGTTCGAACATGATGCGGTCAGCACACCAACGAACACCGCGCGAACCGACACCGCAGGCACCGTGTCCGCGGGAGCGCCGCCGTCGGCTGTTGTGGTGGTCTGCGCTGCCCGTGCTCCTGGTCCTGTGCCTGGCCGCGAAGATGCTCAGCGTGGGCATTCTCGCCGATACCGCCTCCCGGTCCTTCGCAACCGGGGACTCCGGTGGTGTAACGGATGCTGCGGCCGGACTGCAGATCGCCAACTTCATCGAACCGTACAAGGCGCCGTTCGCCGAGGGTGACGGCCTGTTCCTCGCCGGGGACTTCGCTGCTGCCCGCCAGCGCTTCGAGGAAGCACTGTCCTCGGCAGGGACGGCCGACGAGTGCGTGATCCGGGTCAACCTGGCGCTCACCATCGAACGCCTCGGCGATGCGCAGGCCAAAGCAGAAGATCCGACGGCGGCGGCCCGGCTCTTCGCCGAAGGCGTTGCCGTGGTGGAGGCTGCTCCGGAGGGCTGTTTTGACGCCGCCGCGGGGGAGAAGCTGGAACAGGCGGGGGAGCGGCTGAAGCAAAAGGCCGAAGCAGCGGCTGCAGACAACACCACACCGCAACCGTCAGGGCAGCCTGGCGCGAACGATCCGGCTGCCGATCCGGGCCAGCAGAGCCAGCTTGAGCAGCTCAAGGACAGCACCAAGGAAGCCCAGAGCGAGCGGAATTCCGGTCAGGAACGGGACGAGTACCTCCGGGACGACGACTTCGGCCCGGGCGTTGACCGGCCCTGGTAGCAGGCCGGCGTGTCAGCAGTCCGCAGTATGCCCCGATGAATTCTTTGACCCAAGCGGCGAACAAAATTCTGCACCATGACGAAACACGCCGTAAAGCTGCGTCTTAATTCGGCAGTGGACTTGAACGGTGTCCTGCGGGATCCTAGAGTTCTATTCAAGTTACCGAGGTAACGTGTCAGCGATCCTCCCATTGTGGAGGGTGTGGGTGCCCCCATGTGGGCCTGACATTTGCTCACGGAAAGCTTCATTACAGGCGTAACAGTCGCGGCTGCGTCCCTGTGGAGTTCTTCCGTGTTCCCCAAACTCAATTCATTGCGGGCACTACCGTCACATCTGCTGACCGGTAGCCGGCAATGGCCCAAAGCCAAGGACGCAAATGTCACCGCCAAGCCTTATCGAAACACATCCGAATCTCACCGACACGGCCCCCGTAGCGCTCTCCTACGAACTCTTCCCGCCCCGCACACCGGCCGCGGCCGAGTCCCTCTGGACCACCATCCGGGAACTTGAAACCACGGAGCCGGACTACGTCTCCGTCACCTACGGTGCCAGCGGCTCAAACCGGGATACCGCCGTCGAACTCATCAACCGGCTCCTGCTGGAAACCACGCTCCGGCCACTCGCCCACCTCACCTGCGTGGGCAACACGCCGGAGGAACTGGCGGAGATCATCGGCGACCTTCTGGACACCGGGGTCCGCGGCATCCTGGCGCTCCGGGGCGACCAGCCCAAGGACGGCGCACCGCCCGCCGCAGGGTCACTGCGGTATGCGCAGGACCTGATCGAACTTATCCGCCGGGTTGAACAGCGGCGGTCGGCGCTCCTGTGCGCAGGCAAGATCGCCGTGGGCGTCGCTGCCTACCCCACCCGGCACCCGGAATCACCCAGTGAAGCCCACGACGTCGAGGTGCTGCTCGCCAAGCAGCGTTCTGGCGCCGACTTTGCCATCACCCAGGTCTTCTTCCATACCGACCAGTACGCGAACCTCATCAGCCGCGCACGCCGGGCCGGGGTCACCATCCCCATCATCCCGGGCGTTATGCCGCTCACCAGCCTGCGCCGGGTCACTCGGCTCGGCGAACTCACCGGCGTCGAGCCTGCACCGGAACTCCTGGCCCGCCTCGCCGCCGCGGACAGTGACGCCGAACGCCTCCGAATCGGTGTCCGGGCCACGGTGGACCTGGCCAACGCGGCCCTCGACGCCGGCGCGCCGGGCATCCACCTCTACACCTTCAACGAACACCAGAGCGCGCTGGAGGTGCTGGACAAACTGGCACTGCCGCGCCAATCCCGGTCAGTTGGCCGACGCAGCGCCATCCTCCGGCGCCAGCTCGCCAGCTGACCTGCCAACATCCGCCAGACCATTCACAGCTTCCACCAACACTCAAGGAATCTCCCATGACTGAACAGAACACCCCCGCCACTCCGTTCCCGGCAGCCTCCCTCCTCGGCTACCCGCGCATCGGCCGCCGCCGCGAGCTCAAGAAGGCCGTCGAAGCCTACTGGGCCGGCAAGATCGACGCCGCAGCCCTGGACGCTGCCGCCAAGGACATCCAGCTGACCATCGCCAAGCGCCTGCAGGAGCTCGGCCTCACCGAAGCCGCCGCCGTTCCGGGCACGTTCTCCTACTACGACCAGGTCCTGGACGCCACCGCCCACCTCGGCGCTGTCCCCGCCCGCTTCGGCAAGCTCCTTAACGCCGAAGGCCAGCTCGACATCGACGGCTACTTCACCCTGGCCCGCGGCACCAAGGACCAGCAGCCGCTGGAAATGACCAAGTGGTTCGACACGAACTACCACTACCTCGTTCCGGAGATCGGCCCGGAGACCGAGTTCACTCTCGCCTCCAACCGCATCGTTGAGGAATTCGAGTTCGCCCTGGCCAACGGCGTCGAGACCCGCCCGTACATCGTGGGCCCGGTCACCTACCTGCTGCTCTCCAAAGCATCCGACGAGGCCCCCGCAGGCTTCGCCCCGCTGTCCCGCCTCGAAGACGTCCTGCCGGTCTACGCGCAGCTCCTCGAGAAGCTTGCCGCTGCAGGTGCCAGCTGGATCCAGCTTGACGAGCCCGCACTGGTTGTTGACCAGGACACCCCGGCCGCCGAAATCGAAGCAGCCGTTGCCCGCGCTTACGAGGTCCTCTCCGGTGCCGCCAAGCGCCCGCAGATCCTCGTCTCCACCCCGTACGGTGCCCTCGATGGCCAGCTCGGCACGCTTGCCGCCACCAACATCGACGCCCTGCACATCGACGCCTTCAAGGGTGCGGTCCCGTCCGCGGCGGCCCTGGCCGGCCTTGGCAACAAGACCCTGGTTGCCGGCGTCGTTGACGGCCACAACATCTGGCGCAACGACCTCGCCGTCGCTGCCGCCAAGCTGGATGAACTGAAGGCTGCCGCAGGCCGGATCGCCGTCAGCACCTCCACGTCCACCCAACACGTCCCGCACGACGTCACTGAAGAAGGCCAGCTCTCCGAGGAGCTGCGCAGCTGGCTCGCGTTCGCCGACCAGAAGGCCGTGGAAGTCAAGACCCTCGCGTCCTACCTGGCAAACCCGGCCTCCGCCAAGGCAGCCATCGACGAGGCATCCGCCGTCATTGCCGCCCGCGCGGTCGCCAAGGGCGTCCGCCGCGAAGACGTCAGGGCCCGCACCGAGGCGTTGACCGCAGCCGACTTCAGCCGCTCCGCCTACGCAGTCCGCGAAGCCGCCCAGGAAGAGGCCCTGCACCTCCCGCCGCTGCCCACCACCACCATCGGGTCCTTCCCGCAGACGTCCGAAATCCGCGCGGCGCGTGCCCGCAACAACAAGGGCGACCTCACCAACGAGCAGTACGAGCAGCTCATGAAGGACGAGATCAAGCGCGTCGTCGAGCTGCAGGAAGAGCTCGGCTACGACGTCCTGGTGCACGGCGAGCCCGAGCGCAACGACATGGTCCAGTACTTCGCCGAGAACCTCGAAGGCTTCGACGTCACGGTCCACGGCTGGGTCCAGTCCTACGGCTCACGCTGCACCCGTCCGTCCATCCTCTGGGGCGACGTCACCCGCAGCGCCCCCATCACGGTGGCCTGGGCCGAGTACGCCCAGTCGCTGACCAGCAAGCCCATGAAGGGCATGCTCACCGGTCCGGTCACCATCCTGGCGTGGTCCTTCGTCCGCGATGACCAGCCGCTGGGCGAGACCGCCAACCAGGTTGGCCTGGCCCTGCGCGACGAAATCGCGGACCTCGAGGCTGCCGGCATCAAGGTCATCCAGGTGGACGAGCCCGCACTGCGCGAGCTCCTGCCGCTGCGCAAGGCCGACCACGCTGCCTACCTGCAGTGGTCAGTGGATTCCTTCCGCCTGTCCACCGCCGGTGCCGCCGACGCCACGCAGATCCACACCCACCTGTGCTACTCGGAGTTCGGCGTCATCATCGACGCCATCGACGGCCTCGACGCAGACGTCACCTCCATCGAAGCCGCACGCTCCCGTATGGAGGTTGTCCACGACCTCGAGTCCCACGGCTTCGGCCGCGGCGTTGGCCCGGGCGTCTACGACATCCACTCGCCGCGTGTTCCGGGCGAGGCCGAGGTCACCGAACTCCTGGCAACCGCGGTCAAGCATGTCCCGTCCCGCCAGCTCTGGGTCAACCCGGACTGCGGTCTGAAGACCCGCGGCTACACCGAGACCGAAGAGTCCCTGCGCAACCTGGTCAAGGCGACCAAGACAGTCCGCGCAAGCCTGCTGGAGTCCGCGAAGTAACACCCCCGCACTAAGGACGCACTGATTATTTAGTTGGTGTGTCGCCTGGTTTGAGGGTGTAGTTCCATTCGGGGTGCCATTCGTGTCTGTTCAGGGTTCCGCTGGTCTCTAGTGAGGTCATTTCGTGGTCTGGTATTTTCACGCCGGTGGGGTACTGTCCTGTGTCGAGTTCGGCCCGGACGGTGAGGCCTGTTTTGGTGGTGGTCGCGGCGATGGAGTTGACGATGACTTCGTGGCTGGACAGAGGCCGGCCGCGCCAGTTCATCGAGATGTGGGAGAAGAGCTTGTGCTCTATTTTGTTCCATTTGCTGGTGCCCGGGGGCAGGTGGCAGACGGTGATTTCCAGGCCGGTCTCGGCGGCCAGGGCGGCGAGTTCGGTCTTCCAGAGCCGGGTGCGGTAGCCGTTGGATCCGCCGCCGTCGGCGGTGATCAGCAGGCGGTTCGCCTGCGGGTGGGCGGGTTGGCCGGCGGTGTTCCACCAGGAGCGGATGGTGTTCACGGCGAAGGCTGCGGTGTCGTGGTCGGTGCCCACCGAGACCCATCCGGTGTTCGTTCCCACGTCGTAGACGCCGTAGGGGTTGGCCTTGCCGAGTTCCTTGTCGATGAAGTCGTGGACCTTGACCTGTTCCGGCTCTCCGGCCGGACGCCATTCGGCGCCGTTGTTCTTGTACTGGCCGACGAGTTCCTTCTTTTTGGTGTCGACGCTGATGACCGGCTGGCCCGCGTCCAGGTGCCCGGCGGCCTGGTCGTTGAGGTAGCCGAATTGGCCGTCGCGGTCCGGGTGTTGGCCGCCTTCGAGAGTCTTGGCGTTTGCCTGCAGGCTGAAGCCGTTGTCCTTGAGCAGTTTCGCCACGGTTTCCGCGCCCGCCGGGTGCCCCCTGCCGGTCAGTTCGGCGGCAAGCTTCGCGGTGGAGAGCGTGGTCCAGGACAGTGCCGATTCGGGGTCCCCGCGGCGGGTGGGCTCCACCAATTCCAGCAGGGCCGGGACCAGGCCCGGGTCCTTCTCCACCAGGGTCTTTCGCCCCGCACCGGGCTTGCGGACACGGCCCAGCGGCGCCTCGCCGGCCTCCAGCTCGGCGACGCCCTGCTGGACCCGGGAACGCGCAGCCCCGGACGCCCGGGCGACCGCGGCAATCCCGCCGTGGCCCAGGGAACGCGCCTCCGCTGCCAACAAAAGACGAGTTGAGCGTTCGTCGAGGTGCGGCAGGATCGCATCGAACTTTGCGCGCAAGGCCTCGACGGCTTCAGTGGAAATAGGCATACACCATCATCCCACCAAAAACCGCTAGTAGACGCACTTATTTATCAGCGTGTCCTAACCACGACGGCGGCCGGTCACCAAAGGTGACCGGCCGCCGTCGTGCGTTAAGGAATCCGGTGGTTGAGCTTGTCGAAACCTGAGGTTTCGACAAGCTCAACCACCGGTGGGTTCAGGACACCCAGAGGATTTCGTCGTCCACCACGCCGTCTTCGTCGGCGGCTACCACCAGAACCTCGTCCGTGAAGTGTGAGCCCAGGGTGAAGTCCATTACGAAGTATCGCTCAGGCTGGCCGGGGAAGATGCCCACGTGGCCGAGTTTGAGGGCTTTGAGGAAGACGTCGTTGGTGAGCTGGCTGCGGTCGTCCACGCCGAAGATTTTCTGCAGCTGCTCGGACTTGAGGGCACTGCAGTGGAAATTGAGGTACTCCTGCGGGCTGGTGCCTTCCTGGCCCAGTTCCTCCGCGATCATTTCCCGCACCTCGTCCACGAGCTCCGGGAGGAAACGCAGCCGGTAGTCCACCTTGTGCATGGCGGCTTCGTCGAAGTGGTCGTGTGCGTTGATGTTCAGGTCGAGTTCCAGTAACTGGCCACCCAGCTCATGTTTGGCAGCGATGTTGTGATCCGTGCCGTGGTTGAGCTCGATTTCTCCAAAGTGCTGGCTCGCTACCCTGTTCATACCTTCAACATAGACCCCAAGTGCTGCGCTTTCCAGCATTCCGGGCTAATTGCCTGAGGACCCCGCAGCGGCCATGGTTTCGGCGAGCAGGTCCACGAAGAGCTGCACGCGGGCGGTCTTCTTCTCGTTGATGAGCAGGGCAAACACGTTCCGGGCCAGGCGGATCTCCGGAACGTCCAGCACCACAACGCCGGCCGGCCGGTTCCGCAAAGCCAGCTCAGGCACCAGCGCGGCACCCAGTCCGGCGGCCGCCATTTCGAGGCTGGCGTGGAAGTCGTCGCTGTGGGCCACTACGCGCGGATGCAGGTTGCAGCTGGCAAAAAGCCGTTCGATCACCACGGCATCCGGGCTCCCGGGGTGGTGCATGATCCAGGGCAGCTCGGACAGGTGGTCCGCCGCCACTTTGGCCTCCGTACGGAACCCCCAGCCCGCGGGCAGCACCACACGGAAGTTGTCGTCTCCGATCCACTGCCGATTAATCGTGTGCGGCCAGGCGAGCCCGGACTGGCCCACCTGGAAGACCAGCGCCACATCGAGCTCTCCGCCGGTGCGCAGTCCCTGGATGGTCTGGGCCGGCTCGGCAACGGACACCTTGAGGTCGATGCCGAGGTCCTTCCAGGCTGGATTCTTCAGGATGCGCGGGAGGACGTAGGTTGCCAGGCTGGGGAAGATTCCCAGCCGGAGCTCCTGGCTGGTGCTGTTGTGCGTCTTGGAGGCAGCCGCCATCAGGGCTTCGATGTCCGTCATTACTTTCGCGGCGTGCCGGGTCATCACCACCGCCGCTTCCGTGGGGACCACGCTGCGGGCCGAACGCTGGAACAGGACCACGCCCGTCTCGCGTTCCAGGGCGGACATCTGTTGCGAAACCGCCGACGCCGTGTACCCCAGCCGTGCCGCGGCGGCCGCGAAGGAACCCAGCCGGGTCACCTCGAGAAGTGTCTTCAGATGTACGGGATTTACCAACTTAGCCCTTCGGTCAGGGCCGCCTCAGCACTGCAATGTGCCGGGTCTGGAAGGCCCGCTTCATTCTGGCACAAGATTTACTTCAAACTCAGTCATCCACCGGCCTCACGGCGTCGAACTGCCCCTAGAGAGTTTGCACCGAGCAAGTGCACCACGAAGTCCAAGCAGGGGAGAAAAACAGTGTCTTTGGCAGGGAACGCGACCGGCAAGCCGCAGGGGCGGCGCGTCGCCGTCGTGGGCAGCGGAGTATCCGGCCTGACGGCCGCATACGTCCTGAACCGGCACGACCACGTCACCCTCTTCGAGGCGGACAGCAGGCTGGGCGGCCACGCCCACACCCACAGTGTCGCGCAAGCGGATGGATCAGCCCTCGGCGTCGACACCGGCTTCATCGTCCACAACGAGCGGACCTATCCCACGCTGCTGCGGCTGTTCTCCGAGCTCGGTGTGGAGACCCAGGACTCCGAAATGAGCATGTCCGTCCGCTGTGACGGCTGCGGCCTGGAGTACGCCGGGGCCCGTGGGGGCGGTCGCGGGATCATTGCCCGCCCGTCCAGCCTGCTGCGCGGACGCTACCTGCTGATGCTGCTGGAGGTCATGCGTTTCTACCGCAGGGCCCGGGCGCTGATTGATTCGGCTCCAGCGTCCGACGCCGGCCCTGGTGCGGGCGGCGCGGAGCTCACCCTCGGTGAATTCCTGGCAACGGAACGCTTCAGCAAGTACTTCATCTCCCATTTCATGACGCCGGTGGTCAGCGCGGTCTGGTCGTGCGATCCCACCACGGCGCTGTCCTATCCGGCGCGCTACCTCTTCACGTTCCTGGGCCACCACGGCATGCTGGGCGTCCAGGGCTCCCCGCAGTGGAGGACTGTCACCGGCGGTTCGGGGAGGTACGTGGAGAAACTCGCCGCGACGCTCCCGGACATCCGGCTCGGTACGCCTGTCACGAGTATCCGGCGGCACGCCCTGGGCGTAGAAGTGGCCACCGACCAGGGGATTGAAGACTTTGAGGCAGTGGTCATCGCCACGCACCCGGCCCAGGCCCTGAGCTTCCTCGCGGACGCCACGCCGGCTGAAAAGGAAGCCCTCGGCCAGATGCCGTACTCCGTCAACCACACCGTTTTCCACCGGGACCCGGCCGTCCTGCCAGCCGCGGACAATGCCAGGGCGTCCTGGAACTACCGGCTCCCCGACTGCGAAGCCCGCCCGGACAAGGTGCTGGTCAGCTATGACCTCACCCGGCTGCAGCGCCTGGAACCGGCCGACGGCCAGCCGTACCTGGTGAGCCTGGGGGAATCCGAACTCATCGCGGAGGACCGGGTCCTGGAACACTTGGTCTACGAGCACCCCCAGTACACCGCCGAATCATTGCGGGCACAGCAGCGCATTGCAGCGCTAAGTGATGACCGCATCGCGTACGCCGGCGCGTATCTGGGCTGGGGCTTCCACGAGGACGGCGCCCTGGCCGGGGTCCGGGCCGCCGCGAGCCTGGGACGCACCTGGGATACGCCCGCGACTCAGGCACCCGAGCCCGAACTGCTCTCAGCCTCGGAGGGCGCATGAGCTTAAGCGCAGCCATCTACCGCACGTCCATTTCCCACGTGCGCCAGACCCCGCTGAAGAATGCGTTCACCTACCGGAGCTACAGCTGGTTTGTGGACGTCGACCGGCTCCCGGTTCTGCCCCGGCTCATGCGGCCACTGGCAGTCTTCCGGGCCGCAGACCACCTGGGCGATCCCGAGGGCACCATCCGCAGCAACGTGGAACGGTTCCTGCGGACCCGGGGGATAGAGCCCGACGGCGGGGCCATCCGGATGCTGACCAGCGCCCGGGTTTTCGGCCACGTCTTCAACCCGCTCACCCTCTTCTGGTGCTACCGGACGTCCGGGGAGCTGCAGTGTGTCATCGCCGAGGTCCACAACACGTACGGCGAACGCCACTGCTACCTCCTGGAGACGGATCCTTCCGGCCGGGCCAGTGTGCCAAAGGCCTTCTACGTTTCGCCGTTCAACGACATTGACGGGCAGTACCGGATGAAGCTGCCCGCACCGGAGCAACGGCTGTCCGTCTCCATCGTTCTGGAACGGGACGGGCAGCGGCCGTTCGCGGCAACCATGGGCGGGGAGCGGCACCCGGCCACGGTCAGGAACATCCTGGCAGCAGCCATCGCCGTCCCCGCCGCGCCGCTGCTCGTATCGGCGCTGATCCGGATTCAGGGCATCAAACTCTGGGCACGACGCCTGCCAGTCATCAAGAAGCCACACCACCCCTCACAGGAGGCAGTCCAATGACTATGACCGACGAGAACGGAACGGCCGCAACGGCGGAGCTTTCCGCCGCGAAGTCAGCCGCACGGCACCCGGTGACGGGGCAGACTAATGCCGGGGTACCGGCGTCACCTGCCACCGTCGATCCGGAAGTATGGCCCGGTGTTGCCCACGCGCCGTCGGGC
This sequence comes from Pseudarthrobacter sp. KH_020_B, assembly GCF_057840185.1. NCBI lineage: Bacteria > Bacillati > Actinomycetota > Actinomycetes > Micrococcales > Micrococcaceae > Pseudarthrobacter > Pseudarthrobacter sp. KH_020_B. The sequence goes on along the minus strand of NZ_CM174506.1, from coordinate 2,775,873 downwards.
ACTAAAGCGCTGGTGGCGGGCAAGGCCGCCGGCCTGCTGTTCAAAGCGGCCATCCGCCGGCTGCCCCTGCGCGTTGCCTACCCGGACGGTTCAGTGCTGGGCACCGGCGGTCCGGAAGCGCCGGTGATGACCATGCTCAGGCCGGCAGCGTTCGAAGTGCGGATCGGTGACAACGGCCTGATCGGGCTGGGCGAATCGTTTATGGCCGGGGACTGGGAGGCATCAGACCTCGCCGGAGTGCTGGAGGTCTTCGCCGCCTCCGTTGACACGCTGATCCCCGCACCGCTGCAGAAGCTGCGGACCCTGTACCTGCCGCGGACGCCGCGGCAGGAACGCAACGAAGAGCACAACACGCGCAGCAACATCTCGCGGCACTACGACCTCTCCAACGAGCTCTTCTCCCACTTCCTGGACACCACCATGAGCTACTCCTCGGCACTTTTCCCGCTGAGCGACGGTGCGCTGGAATCGGTCCCGTGGGACGCATTGGCGGAGGCCCAGCAGGCCAAGATCGACAGGCTGCTGGACAAGGCCGGCGTCGGATCAGGGACGCGGCTGCTGGAGATCGGCACCGGGTGGGGTGAGCTGGCCCTCCGGGCAGCAGCCCGCGGTGCCACCGTCTACAGCGTGACGCTCTCCAGCGAGCAGCGGGCGCTGGCGCAGGAACGGATTGCGGCCGCCGGCTACGCAGACCGGGTGAGCGTGGCGCTGCAGGACTACCGGGCCGTTGAAGGCGAGTTCGATGCCATCGTGTCCGTCGAGATGATCGAGGCGGTTGGTTATGAGTACTGGCCCATCTACTTCCAGACCATCGACCGCGTGCTGGCACCGGGCGGAAAGGTGGCCATCCAGGCCATCACCATGCCGCACGGCCGCATGCTTGCCACGCGCAACGCGTACACCTGGGTGCACAAGTACATCTTCCCGGGCGGGTTCCTGCCGTCCGTGCGGGCCATCGAAAGCGTGACCCAGCAGCACACCACACTCCGGGTGCGGGAGCGGATGGGCCTGGGCGATCACTACGCCGCGACCCTCCGCCTCTGGGAGGAACAGTTCATCACCCGCTCGCAGGAGGTGGGCGAGCTGGGGTTCGACGCCGTGTTCCAGCGGATGTGGCTGTTCTACCTGTGCTACTCACGGGCGGGATTCCAGTCCGGCTACCTGGACGTGCAGCAGATTGTCCTGGACCGCCGGGAGGCTCAGCTGTAGCTGGTTAGGTTCATCACGTCGCAGGGGTCCGGAAGGCATCTTCAGGGCCCCTCTTGCGTGCCCGGCACTAGATGTAGTGGTCCTCCCCCTAGGCGCGACACGCCGTCAAACATGCGACACGCTGGGGGTTAATTGTGGCTAACTACTCCACAGGGTGTGGATTTCGTCCGCAAAAACGGCGGGATTCCGGACATTTTGAAGGCCTCTGCCTGTGGATTAAAAGTGCATTAAATGACATACTTGTAATACATCATCTTGGGGTTCCGAAGAGCCGCCTGCACTACATGTAGTATCGACGTACAGCTTGGGCAGGACTAAGACGAGCGAAGATTTCGATAAAGGGGACAGGGACAATGACCGTTACGGTTTACACCAAACCTGCGTGTGTACAGTGCAACGCAACCTACCGTGCACTGGACAAAAAGGGCATCACCTACCAGAGCGTTGACATCTCACAGGACGCCGATGCCCTCGAGCGCCTGAAGGCGCTGGGCTACATGCAGGCACCTGTTGTAGTCACGGACCAGGACCACTGGTCAGGCTTCCGCCCGGACAAGATCGAGGAACTGGCGCTGTCTGCCGTTTCCTCCGTGGCCTAAGGCCCTACACATTTCGCCAGCCGGCAACTTTCAATCCGCACACATGAGGTGACTCCCGTGTCAGCACTGGCAGTAGCCAGGGCCCAGGTGGCCCCGTTGCCGCCTGTCACCACACAGAGCCAGCTCATCTACTTTTCCTCCACCTCCGAGAACACCAGCCGCTTTGTCGCGAAGCTCGGACGTGAGCTGGCACGGATCCCGCTCCATGCAAAGGATGCACCCCTTCTCGCCACCCGGCCCTACGTGCTGGTAGTGCCGACGTACGGGGGCACCGGGGGAGAGGGCTCAGTGCCCAAGCAGGTGATCCGCTTTCTGAACAGCCCGCAGAACAGGCAACTGATCCGTGGGGTTATCGGTGCAGGCAACACAAACTTCGGGGACAACTACTGCATGGCCGCGGACATCATTGCCGCCAAATGCAACGTCCCCCGGCTTTACAGATTTGAACTTATGGGCACGCCAGAAGACGTGGCCCGCGTACACAATGGATTGGACACGTTTTGGACACGACTGTCGCAGACACAGAAGTAACCAGGGCCGAAGGCCAGGGCACCCGCGCAGGCGCCGCCGTCGAAAAGCCCGAGATGCCGGCCGCCTATAAGGGGCTGGGCTATCACGAGCTCAACGCCATGCTGAACCTGTACGGCCCGAACGGAGAGATCCAGTTCGAGGCCGACCGCGAGGCTGCACACCAGTACTTCCTGCAGCACGTGAACAACAACACCGTCTTTTTCCATGACCTGGAAGAGAAGCTCGACTACCTGGTGAAGAACCAGTACTACGAGCGCGAAACCCTCGACCAGTACACGATGAACTTCATCCGCGAGCTCTACAACCGCGCGTACAAGAAGAAGTTCCGCTTCGAGACCTTCCTGGGCGCGTTCAAGTTCTACACGTCCTACACGCTGAAGACCTTCGACGGCAACCGCTTCCTGGAGCGCTACGAGGACCGCGTCTGCATGGTGGCCCTGCACCTGGCCCGCGGCGACGAAAAACTCGCCCTGCAGATGGTGGACGAGATCATCGAAGGCCGCTTCCAGCCGGCCACGCCCACGTTCCTGAACGCCGGCAAGAAGCAGCGCGGCGAGCTGGTCTCCTGCTTCCTGCTCCGCATCGAAGACAACATGGAATCGATCGGCCGGTCCATCAACTCGGCGCTGCAGCTGTCCAAGCGCGGCGGCGGTGTGGCGTTCGCGCTGACCAACATCCGCGAGGTGGGCGCCCCGATCAAGCAGATCGAGAACCAGTCCTCCGGCGTCATCCCTGTGATGAAGCTCCTCGAGGACAGCTTCTCCTACGCCAACCAGCTCGGTGCCCGCCAGGGTGCCGGCGCCGTGTACCTGCACGCGCACCACCCTGACATCTACCGCTTCCTGGACACCAAGCGCGAGAACGCGGATGAGAAGATCCGCATCAAGACCCTCTCGCTGGGCGTTGTCATCCCGGACATCACGTTCGAGCTGGCCAAGAAGGACGAGGACATGTACCTGTTCTCCCCGTACGACGTCGAACGCGTCTACGGCATGCCGTTCTCCGACGTCTCGGTCACCGAGAAGTACTACGAGATGGTGGATGATTCCCGGATCAAGAAGACCAAGATCAAGGCGCGCGAGTTCTTCCAGACCCTCGCCGAGATCCAGTTCGAATCCGGCTACCCGTACATCATGTTCGAGGACACCGTGAACCGGGAAAACCCGATCGACGGCAAGATCATCATGTCCAACCTGTGCTCGGAAATCCTCCAGGTTTCCCAGCCCACCACGTACCACGATGACCTGTCCTACGATGAGACCGGCAAGGACATCTCCTGCAACCTGGGCTCGCTGAACATCGCCAAGGCCATGGACAGCCCGGACTTCGGCCTGACCATCGAGACGGCCATCCGGTCCCTCTCGGCAGTCTCGGACATGTCCAACATCACCTCGGTGCCGTCCATTGCCCGCGGCAACGACCAGTCCCACGCCATCGGCCTGGGCCAGATGAACCTGCACGGCTACCTGGCCCGTGAGCGGGTCCACTACGGTTCCGAAGAGGGCCTGGACTTCACCAACATCTACTTCTACTCGGTGGTGTTCCACGCGGTCCGCGCCTCCAACCTGCTGTCCATCCAGACCGGGCAGACCTTCGGCGGCTTCGAGAAGTCCAAGTACGCCTCCGGCGAGTTCTTCGACAAGTACACGGAACAGGAGTGGGTGCCGCAGACCGAGAAGGTTGCGGAGCTGTTCAAGAACATCCACATCCCCACCCAGGATGACTGGCGCGAGCTGAAGGCTTCGGTCATGGAGCACGGCATCTACAACCAGAACCTGCAGGCCGTCCCGCCGACGGGCTCCATCTCCTACATCAACAACTCCACCTCCTCGATCCACCCAGTGGCGTCCAAGATCGAGATCCGCAAGGAAGGCAAGCTGGGCCGCGTGTACTACCCGGCGCCGTACCTGACGAACGACAACCTGGAGTACTACCAGGACGCGTACGAGCTCGGCTACGAGAAGGTCATCGACACCTACGCCGCCGCCACCCAGCATGTGGACCAGGGCCTGTCCCTGACGCTGTTCTTCAAGGACACCGCCACTACGCGCGATATCAACCGGGCCCAGATCTACGCTTGGAAGAAGGGCATCAAGACCATCTACTACATCCGTCTCCGCCAGCTCGCGCTGGAGGGAACCGAGGTGGACAATTGCGTCAGCTGCATGCTGTAGTTGTAGCTTCAACTAAATCTTGACAGTACGACGGCGGGCGCCCGCCCGCCGTCGTACGCTTAACTTCAAAGAACAACCCAACTTTTAGGGGATGACATGACCGAGAAGGTCAAGCTGCTCAGCCACGTCGAAGCGATCAACTGGAACCGGATCCAGGACGATAAGGACGTAGACGTCTGGAACCGTCTGGTCAACAACTTCTGGCTGCCCGAGAAGATCCCGCTGTCCAACGACGTGCAGTCGTGGGCCACGCTGACTCCGGACGAGCAGCAGCTCACCATGCGCGTGTTCACCGGCCTGACCCTGCTGGACACCATCCAGGGCACCGTCGGCGCCGTCTCGCTGATTCCCGACGCGATCACCCCGCACGAGGAAGCCGTCTACACGAACATTGCGTTCATGGAGTCCGTGCACGCCAAGAGCTACTCCTCCATCTTCTCCACGCTGGCCTCCACCAAGGAGATCGACGAGGCATTCCGCTGGTCCACTGAGAACGTGAACCTTCAGAAGAAGGCCCAGATCGTCATGGATTACTACCAGGGCGACGATCCCCTGAAGCGCAAGGTGGCCTCCACGCTGCTGGAGTCCTTCCTGTTCTACTCGGGCTTCTACCTGCCCATGTACTGGTCCTCACGGGCCAAGCTGACGAACACGGCCGACCTGATCCGACTCATCATCCGCGACGAAGCCGTGCACGGCTATTACATCGGCTATAAGTTCCAGAAGGGCTTGGAAGGTCTCTCCGAGGAGCGCAAGCAGGAGATCAAGGACTACACGTTCGAGCTGCTCTTCGAGCTGTACGAGAACGAGGTCCAGTACACGCACGACCTCTACGATTCCGTTGGCCTGGCCGAGGACGTCAAGAAGTTCCTGCACTACAACGCCAATAAGGCGCTGATGAACCTGGGCTACGAGGCCATGTTCCCGGCTTCCGTCACCGACGTGAACCCGGCCATCCTCTCGGCCCTTTCGCCCAACGCGGACGAGAACCACGACTTCTTCTCCGGGTCGGGTTCCTCTTACGTCATTGGCAAGGCTGTCAACACCGAGGATGATGACTGGGACTTCTAGCTGTGAGACCCCGACCTAACTGAGCAATTTCGCAGTATCTGAGCAAAAACAGCCTCCTATCTGAGCATTGCTCAGTTTGTGGCGAAATTTGCTCGTTTGCGTTCGCTCGGCCCTCCACGTTCTTGGGCGCCGGCTGCCCCTGTATCTATTTGGTTGATACAGGGGCAGCGGACCCAACAACGTCCGGAGTTGCTGAGACAGAGAGACCTGTTGCCTCCGGAGGTAGTCACCTGCTTGCGGGGCCAATCGGTGACGTAGTTTGCACGCTAGGGGAGACCTATGAATGTCAGCAGCGCCTTCGACAATTACCAACGAGTAGTAAATGCAGACGAAGAGTCCATACGCGAAGCCCGGCGGCGCCGGGATCTCTTCAAAGATGCTTTCAGCCCGGCGACCGATGTCATGGAAGTGATTGCCTCAGGGTCCCTACGGAGGGGAACCCATCGGGACCCCATCCACGATGTTGACGTCGTCATAGTCTTTGATGGTGACCACCACCCCACTTGGGGCCAACCAGGTGCATCTGCAGAAGAAGCTCTCCATTACACGCGCGGCAAGGTCAACGCGTTGCTGGGCGCATCGCATGGTACCTTCGCGAAAGAAGTCCGTCTCGCCAAGTGGCGTAACCATGCCGTCAAGTGCTTTCTCGACGACCCCGAGGATTCCGACGCCTTTACAGTGGATGCAATGCCCGCCTTACGTTCCGAAGGCAAATTGCTAATCCCCGAGGCGAAATCCAAAACCTGGGTGCCAGCTGACCCGGAACACCTGATTGCCAGCGTGGCCGCCAAACATAAGGCCTGGAACCAGTTCGCGGGTTCAGTGCGGATGCTTAAGGCCTGGGGTGCTGAGCAGGACATCAAAGTAAAGTCCCTCGTTATGGAGGTACTCGCCCTTCACCATATGCCCACCTCCCAGATACGCCCAGTCGCAATGAAAAACTTCTTCGTGAAGGCCGCATTCCACGTTGAGAGCGGCATGCTAGTCGAGGATCCGGCCGGAATCTGTGGCCCCATCCAAACGGACCTGAAGTATGTGGAGTTCGGGGAACGACTTCGTGCAGCAGCTAAAGCCGCTAGCCTTGCCGTTGCGGCTCAGGCTAGTAACAAAGACGATGCGGCTGTCTCGTATTGGGGTGAAGTTTTCGGGGATGACTTTCCCAGGCCGCCGAAGAGCATAAGTGGCCCTGCTGCGGTTGCGGCAGTGCCACGGCCGGTTAAAGACACGCCACAAGGATGACTGGGGCGGCAAGGCGCGTGGCTGTAACACCAATTGGCTGGATGGAGGCCGAACCGGCTCGTCTTGAGCGGGACAGCGCAGAAATAGCAGCCTTCGCGCCAGATATTGAATACGTATCACCTTCAGCGAACGCACATCATGGGTACTGGACAGGGGTACTGCCGATCTGGCCGTTTGATCGTCCAGCGCCGGACGGGCTAGACGACCTGACAATTGTCGGAGGCCTCAAATTCGCGCTCTATTACAAGGCGGCGTATCCGATGGTCCCGCCGGTCTTATACGCCCTTGAGCCCGAGCCTGCCCTCGTAGAGCGAACACAGAACAGATGGCATGTCGCTCCCGGGGGATCGTTGTGCCTCCTGCAATCCGATGGCGCGTGGACTCCTGAAGCGAGCATCGTTGAGTTGCTGCTCAAAGCCGCTGGCTGGCGGATCGAGTATGCACTCATGAAGGCCGGCTTGATTGAGAGTATGTCAACGAACGGCATTGTGTCAGACAGTTCTCGCGACAAGCTCATTGCCAAAGCCACGCAGTTGAATAAGCCCCAGCACTTGAATGAGGATGGAGAGCAAGGTCAGTGACAATTGCAAGCCCGTTCTTGATCATCTCCCGCGACGCCGCAGAAAAAATATCATCAGCACCATCCTCCGCTGGCACTCTGGCACTTCGTCATGCCCCATCGGAAGACCTGGACGTGGTCAGCATGGTGGAAGTGTCCAGTGGGACGCGAATGCGTGTGCAAATCCCCCGAGAATACACGGCGCTTAACTGGGGTGACGCGGCTCATGCGGGACAGTGGGTGCGGCGTTCCGGGAGCGAGATCAACCTGATTCACTTGGACATGCTTCGAAGGGTTGATGTCAGTATGCCCCTCAACGCGTTCAGGACTTACGTCCCGGAAGTACAAGACCCCGGAGGGAACCGCAGTTTCCTAATAACCCACGATCCCGCGTTGCCCCCGGATTTGCGGAGCTTAGGCGCGTACGAGTTTGCCGCCTGGGTCGTCGATCGAGACGGCGTGGTTCCAATCCACGTGGAGGTTGAGCCCGAGACCATAGGACTTCAACAACTTAGCGGGAAATGGCCGATCCAGGAACTGGCTCAGCACACCGTAATGGTGGTCGGCCTCGGAAGCATTGGTGGCGCATCCGCCGATGCACTTGGCGCATATGGCGTCGGACGCCTTCTATTTGTCGATCCCGACCGGTTCCTGTGGCACAACATGGTGCGTCATGTTCTTGGCGCAGAGAGCGTCGGGCGTCACAAGGTCGACGCCATGAAGGATCGACTTGACCGCCGGTGGGTCGGTAGCAACGTCGAAGTCGAAGGCTATCGGCTGGATGTAGTCAACGACGCCCAGTACATCCGCGGCATGCTGGCCGACGTGGACCTCGTACTGTGTGCGGCTGATGGTATTGCACCACGCCGGGTCGTAAGTCACCTCGCCCGACGTGCAGGGATCCCTGCCGTTCTTGCCTGCGTCCTCGACCAAGGGTCGGTGGGCGAGATACTTCGACTTCGGCCCGGTCCCCGCTTCGGGTGCCTCCTCTGCCAACGCGCTGGCCTTGCATCCCGGGGCACCATCGATGCGGAAGCCGACCAGGAACTCGATTACGGAACGGGTCAGGTCCATCAGCCGATGACTGCCGTCGGCCCAGACCTTCACGCCATCGGCCATCTCGCGGCAAAGGCCGCAGTAGCCACCATTTTGGAGTCCCAGCACGGAGACCATACCCACCAACTCCCTGGTGAACATGCAGTAATCGGCCTTCGTCCCGCCGGAGACCTCGCCGCTCCATTCGATCTGCACCAGCCATGCACCATACGCTGGGACACCATCCCGGAGCCACGACCACACTGTCCGACGTGTAAATCAGCGTGACCGAGGATCATGAAGCCAGGTCCATATCCATCACGGCCGAGGCACTACAGACAATCCGCACCGAAGTCTCGCGGTCGAACAACGGTCTCGAAACAGGTGGGATACTGCTCGGCACAGATTCGCCTGAATGCGGTCCAATGGTCCTGATGGCAGGTCTTCCCGGGCCGAATGCTATCCATCGACCCCAATTCTTCAGCCGGGACACAGAGTACGCTCAGCGCCTGGCTAACGACGCCTGGGGGCGGAGCGGTGCGCAGTGGATAGGGGAGTGGCACACACACCCAGGAGGACAGCCCTCTCCCAGCGGCGCAGACCTTAATTCATACCTCGGCCATTTGACGGATTCGGAACTCGGTTTTGACCGTTTCTTTAGCCTGATCGTGACGTCGTCGCCTGCCGGGTCGCCGTGTGTATCGGCGTGGACAATCTATACGCACGGAGCGTACCCGTCAGTCCTCAGTCTCACCTCGACGAAAGAACCCCTATGAAGAAAACGTTCGACATCGCTGGCGCCTTCTTGAGCAAGCAAGCTGGCCTGGAGGCATCTTATTCGGGTATCCGTGCTGCCACTGCTCACCCGGGCACCATGGGTGACGAAGCGGAAGCGGACTGGGTGGGTTTGATCAGGGACTTTCTGCCTGCCCGATACGAGGTCGGCCCAATCTTCGCGGTGGACTCCACTGGAGAAAGCAGCGACCAAATCGACGTAGCCATCTACGATCAGCAGTACTCACCGCAGTGGTTCGGCACGAGACAAGGCGTTCGGTTCGTTCCAGTGGAGAGCGTCTACGCAGTGTTCGAGGTCAAGCCAAAACTTACCAAGGCCTACCTTGAATATGGACAGGCCAAAATCGCCTCTGTCCGCACGCTCAAACGCGCATCGGCGCCAATTATCCATGCCGGAGGCAAGTACAAGGCGGCAGACCCTGCTGATAAGCCCATTGTGGGAGGAATCCTGGCAACTCGTGCTGATTGGACCCAAGAGACCACGCGGAGTCATTTGGCGAAACACCTACCAGAGCACGGCGAACCAGGGTTCCTGGACATCGGCATCGCCTTGGATACAGTGGCTTTTGACTTTACTCCTGACCTTGTCGACGGAGACGACGACCATGTGGCTGTTAACCCGCCGCTCCAATTCAGTGAACCAGGCAATCAACTTATCCACTTCGCCATCCGCCTGTTCCGCCAACTGCAGCTCATCGGAACTGCTGTAGCGCTCGACATGAGGGAATATGAAGAGGCACTAGAGCGACGCACGCTGCGTGGTGCGGTAGATACGTGATGTCTAGGGCCACCGGCGACCTACTGAGCCACTTTGAGGCCAAAGCGGTCGAGGGAAGCCCGCCACCGCCGAGTTGCAGGACCGGACCGAGCGTCAGGGTCAACAGCGGATCATCGAACGTCCGTGACGCCCAGCTGCGCCGCAATATGAGCGGCAAACACGGGGTCGTCGTGGATGCGGGCCACGACGTCGTCAGCGATCTTGTTCACGTCAAGCGGTCCGTATTCGGACCCCTGCACCGACCAATGAAGATCGACCCTCGGAGTGTAGGCACTCTCACCGTCGTCGCCGTATGCGGTGAGAACGTGGTCGAAAACGAGCTGCACCTTCGAGGTGAAGATGTCAGGTGTGTAGGGCGTCTCGGGCAGCCCTTGGTCCAGGACCCGACGAATGGTGCTGTCAACGTCGTTCATTACGTCAACCTTGCGACGCCAGTCTTGGACGAGCTTGTCGTGGAGATGTTCCAGGAGATTCTTGGCGCTGGCCTTCACGGTGTCACGCTCGTCGCCGGTCAGCACGGGATCGGGCTGGGTTAGCAGATCGAAGATTGCGAGCTCCGCCTCGGTCATGCCTTCTCGTGCCGACCGCTCCTCCTCCTCGGTTAGGGTTTGTGACAGTTCGATCAGGCGTCGGAGGTACTCGTCGATGTTCACGCTTCCGGCGTTGTACTCCGAGATCAGCTGTTCGATGCGCTCGACGAGTTCGTACCGGGTAGGGTTGCGGGTCGCTGCTCCAATGGCCCGTTCGCGGAGAAGTTGGGCCAGCCGGTCTGTCTCGGCTCGCTTGCGACCTGCGAACTTGGCTGCCAATCCCTCAAAGTCAATCAAGGACAGGTCGATCAAGGGGTCGGGCTTGGTCCCTTCCGCAGCCGCCCGGATGACGTACTCCTCCGCACCGACCGATCGGTCGAGCAAGGCATCGACCGCATCGGCGACGACTCCGAGGTCGGCCCCAGGCGGTCGTGTGACATCTGCGATGCGTTCGGCGAGGAACCGGATCGCGGCGACGTTGCGCTGTTGGGCGGCTGCCTTGGGATCCGGTAGGAGGGCTTTGAAGAGCTTACGTACCTGGCGGGCCTTCTGCTGGAAGTCAGTCCGGGTGTCTTCGTCCACCAGCAGAGCCTCGACTGCGGCGTCGCGCTTGGCGATGTGATCGAACCCTTCCGCGTCACGCATCGCGGCAAGAGCCACCCCCAAGCCGGAGCAGAACTCGAACAAGTCGGCCACTGCGGCATCCAGCTCGCCCGAGAGCGCGTCGATGATCTCGATGGGCGACTGGCCGGTCTCTGCGGCTCCGTAGATAGCGAGAGCCTTCTCGAGATTCCGGAAGACGCCGACGTAGTCGACAATCAGGCCGTTGTCCTTCTCTGGGAAGACGCGGTTGGCGCGAGCGATGGTCTGCATCAGCGTGTGGTTCTTCATGGGCCGGTCGAGATAGACGGTCGAGACGCTGGGTGCGTCGAAGCCGGTCATCCACATCGCGCAGACGAACACCAGGCGCAGCGGGTCCGCCGAGTCCTTGAACTTCTCGGCAAGATCGTCACGATTCATTCGCTCGCGGTGTGGCCGGATGTCTAGTCCGAGGTCGTCGAGCATCTTGAGTTCGTTCTGACTCTGCGACACCACCACCGCCATGTCGGCGGTTTCCATCAGTTCGACCCGCGATGCGAGCCAGGGTCGCTCCAACTCAGGGAGCGCATCATGCTCAGCCCGTAACTCGTCCAGATGTTCAGCCCAGGCTTCCTTGACGAAGTTGTACATCCGCACTGCCGCGGCTTTGTCGAGCCCTACGTACATTGCCTTTCCGGTGAAGCCGCGGCCCACGAAGTGAGTCACGAGATCCTTGGCGATGGTCTTCAGGCGCTCGGGACGCGTCAGGAGCGTGTACTGCGTACCGAAGGCGCGAGCCAACTGGCCCTCGGCGTCCTCGTCAAGCTCGGCTTCTTCAAGGAGCGCGTCAAGTTCGTCTGAGAAGTTCTCGTTGACAAGCTGGAGTTCGGGGATGCGGTTCTCGTAGTAGAGCGGGACAGTCGCACCGTCCTCCATGGCATCGCGGAAATTGTAGATGCTGACGTAGTCACCGAACTGCTCGCGAGTCGCCTGCTCCTCGCCGGCGATCAGCGGGGTGCCGGTGAAGCCCATCATCGAGGCGTTAGGCAACGCCGTGCGCATGTTAAGGGCGAGCGTGTCGTACTGGCTTCGGTGCGCCTCATCGGTAATGACGATGACATCGGAACGGCTTGAGAGGACCGGCATCTGCCGTTCCCCGAGGCTCTTGGACGGCTGGAACTTGTGGATCAGGGTGAACACGTACCGGTGATCTGCGGCCAGCAGTTCGCGCAGGTGCGCAACGGACTCCGCGTGCACCCGGGCCTCGGGCGAGATCGCCCCGGCGTCGGCAAACTCTCCATGCAGCTGGGTGTCGAGTTCGGTGCGGTCCGTGACCATAACGAACGTCCACTTGCCGGGCACCTGGCGCAGCACTTTCTGCGTAAACCACAGCATCGACAGCGACTTGCCCGAGCCTTGGGTGTGCCAGAAGACACCGAGGCGTTTGTCCTGCTCTGCGCGGGCGTGATGGAGGTTCTCGATCGCTGCGTTGACCCCGAGGTACTGGTGCGAACGCGCCAAGACCTTGATCAGTCCGCCGGGGCGCTCCATGTAAGCGACGAAGTTCTCGATCAGGTCGAGCAGCACTGCGGGGTCACAGGTGCCCCGGAGGGCTGTCTCCAAGGCGATCGCGCCGCGGGCACCGAGGGCGTCTATGACCATCCAATCGCTGAAAAACTCCCACGGAGAGTACGTCGACCCGACCTTGGCGACGCTGCCGTTGGACAACAGCACGAAACAGTTCGGAATGAAGAGTTGCGGGATGGTGTCGCGATAGTCGGTCAGGTTGTCGTCGTACGCGGACTTAACCGACTCGTTCGGCTCCTTGAACTCCATCAGCACCAAGGGGACGCCGTTGACGAACAACGCAAGATCAAGGCGGCGGCTGTGGAGGTTGCCCTTTACCCACAGCTGCCGCACAGCCAAGAGGTCATTGTGTAAGGGGTTCTGCAGATCGAGGTAGCGAAGCGTGTCGATCTGCTTGTCGCCGCAGTCGTCGGTCCACTCGGCTAGGTAGCCGTCACGGAGCAGGCTGTGGACCTCACGGTTGGCACGCACCCGGTCCATGGCCGAGCGGTCCTTGGTCAGCACCTCGATCGCCTCGTTGATCGACGTGTCGGGCACGTCTTCGGAGTTGAGCTTCCGCATCGCGAACCGCAGCCTGTGACTGAGTACGACATCGTGCTGAGAATCACGCCCAAGGGTTCCCTGGGCTCCGAGGACCTCATGGAAGGCATCCACAGGCGTCCAGCGAAGCCGCTCCAGCAACTCGAGGCTCGGCTTCTCGACATAGAAGTACTCCGGACCCGTGGGAGTCATCACGCGACCAGTTCCACGAGCAACGCATCAAGATCGAGCGTCGACACGTCGATCTGCCCTGTCACCAACTTTGGCAACAGGAGGTCCCGCATAGACTCGAGCACTGCAGCTTGGCGTGCAAGTTCGTGCGACAGCCTCCAGCCTGGCCCGGCCCGAAGGGTGAAATTTTCCATGATCTCACGAGGTGGCAGGAGAACATCGCAATCAATGACCTTCTCCTTGCTCACATTCTGCTGGGCAGCACCCTGCGCGATTTGAATCAGGTGACCGCGTAGGGACTCAAGGGCGAACCAGAGATACTCGGTCGTACAAACGTCAGGATCCGCAACGAGGCCCAGCGCCGCCTGATTTGCGCTTGCCTTCGACGTAAGTAGGCCAAGTCGACCAATGGTTGCTCCATATATGGCCATGAGGATGGTCTCAGGCTCGAATGTCCTGCCTGCCTCAAGCCCAGCGTCTGAGAGCTTCTCCGAGGACCTAAGCAAAACGCCATCGGCTAGGTCGCCGGTTTTGTACCAATCGACTGAAGGTTCGTCCCAATACTCAGGCGTTGACCGTCGAGGCGTGGCACCGGCTTGAACGCGTGAGCAAAGCTCGCCGATCTTCCCGGCGCCCCAATCCTCAGGAATTGGGCCGAGAACCGAGTCGACCAATGGCACGTCGCGGTGGCCGGGGTAGCGGAACTTCACGAACCACTCGCGGTAGATGGCACGCGCCATTTCCTCCAGCACCCCCACCCGCCGCCGGTTATTCTCGATCAGGTCGTCGAATGCTTGGACCACATCCGCGACCGCCCGTTGCGTCCGTACTACTGCCGGCACCCGGACGGGCACCGTGTGTAGGTGGTTGCGGTTCAGACCAGGAATGGCCGCTGCTCCGTCATACTGCGCCAGATCCATCGATCGCAGCAGGGCAGCAACGAAGCGGGGGTCATTCCCCTTGAAGTCACGGACGTACAGAGCAGTGTTCAGCGGCCAAAAGTCCTCCACTATGTAGAAGACCTGACCGAGCGTGCCATATCGGCCGGTCACGACGCCGGGTGCTGCGACCTTCGCCTCGTCATGCCATCCCGTCGTCCCGGACGAAGAGACAACGGGAATCCGACCATTCCTACGCGAACCGTTGGGCAGGTCGTAGCCACGCTTCAGCTCGCACACATCCCCAAGCGGGACAACGTGCCATCCGCTCATACTTCAAGGATCCCTTGAACAGCTGCATCGACCTTCGCGCGCAGGGCCTCAGCCTCGTCGCTCAGCACCGTGAAGTCCTCGTACAGAGCCTCGAGATCGCCCATGAAGTCGATATCGCTCTCGTCAACCGCTGCGGTGCCCGTGTACCGCCCGGGATTGAGGCTCCAGCCCTTGGCTTCGATCTCGGCGCGAGTTGCGACCTTACACAGACCGGCGACGTCGACGTACTTCCCGTCGGGGAAGTTCTCCTTAAACAGGGTGTCGTTGCCGTCAATGGACTCGACTTCCTCGCCCCGGTAGAGCCGCACGACGTTGGCCAGGAACTCGATCTGGTCGGGCTTGAAGTCGCGGTGGGCACGGTCGATCTGGTTGTAGATGTGCCGTGCGTCGAGGAATAGCACAGTGTCTTCGCGCGGCGTACCGACTTTGGCCTTGTCGAGGAACCAAAGCGTCACCGGCAGTGTGACGGTGTAGAAGAAGTTGGAGCTGATGGCGACCATGACGTCGACAGTGCCGGACTCAATGAGTTGCTTGCGGATTTCCTTCTCGGAGTGGGGGGCATCTCCGGCAGAGTTCGCCATGACGAAGCCGGCGCGGCCCTTCGGAGTGAGCGCCGCGTAGAACTGCTGGATCCACAGGAAGTTGCCGTTGTCGGCCTTCGGT
This sequence comes from Pseudarthrobacter sp. KH_020_B, assembly GCF_057840185.1. Classification (NCBI taxonomy): domain Bacteria; kingdom Bacillati; phylum Actinomycetota; class Actinomycetes; order Micrococcales; family Micrococcaceae; genus Pseudarthrobacter; species Pseudarthrobacter sp. KH_020_B. The sequence goes on along the minus strand of NZ_CM174506.1, from coordinate 2,760,602 downwards.
ACGCCGAACGGGAATCGCTTGTCGCCGGCAAGCTGTTCTTTCTTGATCTTGTCGACGTTGAACGGCGGGTTGGCCATCACGTAGTCGAAGGCGCCGACCGCGCCATGCGGGTCCTCGTAGTAGCTGTTGGCCTGGCGGATGTCGCCCGAGAGCCCGTGGAGCGCGAGGTTCATCTTGGCCAACGGAACAGTGTCCTCCGTCTTTTCCGCTCCGAAGACCGAGATTTTGCGGCTGGCCGACTCGTTGTGCCGCTCAACGAACTTCGCGCACTGGACGAACATGCCGCCCGACCCGCAGGCCGGGTCGAAAACCCGACCTTGGAACGGTTCCAGGATCTCGACGATGAGGCGGACGATGGAGTAGGGCGTGAAGTACTCTCCACCGCCCTTGCCTTCTTGCGCTGCGAAGTTGGAGAGGAAGTCCTCGTAGATGAAGCCGAAAGCGTCGCCTTCGAGCTGGGTGGGCAGCGGTGCAAAGAGCCGCAGCAGTTCGATCAGGGTCGACCGTTCCAGCTTCTGGTAACCGCGGGGAAGGATGTCCTTGAGTTCGGGGTTGTCCTTCTCGATGGCCTTGATCGCCTCGTCGGTGGCCTTGCCGACGTCATCGCCTTCGGGCAAGTCAACAAGACTCGACAGCCGTGCCCTGGCGGGGACATAGAGCACGGACTTCGCCTTGTAGTCCGCGATCGTTGCAGGGTTCCGAGCGCTGGCCTTCGCCTCTACCTCGCCACGGACTGCCTCAAAGCGGTTCTCGGCATACGCGAGGAACACCAGTCCGAGCACCGGGTCGCGGTACTGGCCCGGTGTGAGTTTCGAGTTGGCTCGCAGTTCGTCGGCGGCAGCCCAGAGTGTGGCCCGCACCCGGGCGAGATCGGAAGTTTTCACAATTAGACAATATCGGCAAAGGACGACACCGAGGGCACCTTCACAGTGGGTCGCGCATACTCTGACTACTGTTCGACGCGTCCGCTCTGTGCGACGGAAGGAAGTCGTCGCACGAGCTCGGCACAGACGTCGCGCGCGGCGGGCGCGGCCCAGGCTAGGCGGCAAAAGTGGCGAACGTGACGCCATGAGACCCGCAGGCACCTTGTAGTAGCCGTGGTCCCCAAAGGGAGCCATTCACAGTCTCCATTGACAGGCCGGACTGTGCGGACCGCTACACTGACGCCATGACTGAACCCTCGGCCTATGAGCTCAACGCATGGCGCGGCATCCAGCAGTACAAAGTGAGCCCCGCAACGCAGGCTATACAAAGCACGCTGGGCCACGCCTCTGGCTACTTGAGCAGGGCCAATGACCGCGCGGTTGAGTATTTGGAGAGCCGGCCTCGGACCCAGGCCATGGCCGCCCGGACGCAGGAGTTGGTCGCCAGGACTGCCCAGATAGCCGGTGCCACGAAACAAAAGGTCGCCGAGGCGATCCCTTCTGCGGTGAGCGCATGGCAGGGGACTGCTGTCGGTTCGGTGCAGAGAGCGGTGGGCAAGGTCGCGCGCATCGGGCTTTCACCCAAGCGCGTCGTGGCCAAGCACCAAGAGGCCGGGCACGAGATCAAGCATCTGTTCGAGCTGCGCGGCCTTGACCTTGAGCAGATCGATGCTGTCCGCGGCCGGGGATCGACCTGGGGGTACCCCGTGGGTGGTGCTGCTGTCAGCGCAATTTCCAGCTTCGTTATCTCCGGAAGCTCACTGGCCACGGTGGTGTCGGCAGGGGCTGCAGCCGCACCCTCCGGGGCCACCATCGCCGGCGCTTTCGCTGCCGACGCCGCAGCAACGTACGGGCTCGCCTCCCGCTGCGTCGGCGAGATCGCACTGTCCTACGGCTTCGATCCTGATGCGCCAGGAGAGCAGCTGTTCATCATGTCCGTCCTCAATCTAGCCACTGCTGCAACCGCCGGGGCGAAGGCTGCGGCCATGGCTGACATTTCGCGGCTGACTCAGGGGCTGATGCGCGGCAAGACCTGGGCTTTCCTGATGGACGCATCCCTGATTGCCAAGGTCTCCAAATCCTTCGCCGATCGGTTTGGCAGGCGGCTGACCCAAAAGGGGCTCGGCAAGTTGGCCCCCGGTGTTGGGATTGCGCTGGGTTCTGTCCTGAACTGGGCCACTCTGGATGAGATCGCCTCCGTAGCGGATGTCGAGTTCCGGCGCAGGTTCCTTCTGGAGAAGTACCCCCACCTTGCCGACCAGGTCCAGGATGTGACGATGCCCGACAGGGATGCCGTCGTAGTGGACGGCGAAGTTATCGAGGTCGAGGAGATCAGCATCCTGGGGGAGGTGGCGGAGGCCGGCGGCCCGGACCTGCGCGGAGAAGAACCGGACCCGGACGAGGAATCATGATCACCTCAAGAGCGCCTCTCGCACTATAATTCCACCAGCGTGCGCGCAGCTAGTAGATGCCGTTCTCCTCTGCCCCGGTTCGGCTGGTTGTCCCAGCCTGGGATAACGGCGAGGCCTTCCCTGTTGGTGGGGGAGAGGGAGCCGGCAGCGGCGGCATTGCGGCAGTAGAGAAGCCAGCCGCCCCAGGTCCGTTCCCGCCCGTTCTCAGGAGTGCAACTACGGAACGTGAAGGCGGGTAAGGACTTGCGGCTTTGGTACCAGCGAAGCTCGCGATCGTCGCCATGCCCGTGCGATGAGCTGTAGCGCAGCCCAGGCAGCAGGATCGCCAGCTGGAGCACGGGCGATCCTGTGTAACGCGGAGGCGGAACTTCCTGCCCAATTAGTGAGGGCCTGCTCCGCGCTAGGGCTCGGGCGTCGACTCTCGAGAACTTAAGTTCCGGTCTCTGTGCCGACGTCGGCCACCCCGATAAATGATTCTCTGGGGCATGGTTTCAGGTGGAACAAAGAGATCGACGATGTCAACGCCCAGCACCGCACAGATGTCCCAGAGGCGTTCATAGCCCAGACTCCTCTGGCCCAGTTCCACGTACAGCACGGTCTTCCGATCCATTCCTGCGGCGTTTCCGAGCTCCTCCTGCGTCAGGCCTCGTTCCAATCGCAATTCGCGTATCCGAGCTCCCACCGCCTTGCGACGCGTACTCCAACGCTCTAGCTGGTCAGCGGAGGGCTTACGGGGAACGGGCATCGTTCAATGTCACTAAGATGGGACATTGTTGTCTGTCCAACTAGTTGGACATGGGACCTAAATCACCTTTCAAACGAGGAGTATCAGCCTTGGCAGTACAGGTCAGACTCGACCTTTCGAACTCAGTCTCCATCCGCGATCTCCGCACCTTCCTTAACTGCATGCCGCAGTACGTCGACGAAACGAAGGACCTGCGCTACGGCTACGTGCAGGAGGAAAGGCTCGTCTACCTCGCCGTAGAGTTCCCCTCCGCGTCCCAGCAAATCGAAGCGGCTCCGAGCAGCCAGGCCGCATGACGAAGCCTTCGCAATCCAAGAACGCAAAAAGGCCCGTTAGCGCCCAGTGCATCGACTCCGGACTGGTAGAGGCTGTGACCGACCTCGACTACGGCCGTTATCTAGTCATAACCGCCTCAGCTTCGGAGTATGTCCTGGACGTTGGACCCCACTCCAGCTCACTGACCCGCTCCTTCCAGTGGCAAACCGTGCGCGAGTGGGAGACGGTATCCCTTCGACGGGACGGGGAGACTATGGCCTTACTCGGAATCATCCAACTTCAGCTCGGGCGTCCGGGGGTCTTCCGTATCGACGTTAGGGGCGATGGTATCGAGACGACCAGAATGACAACTTCCGTGTGCGTCATCAGAAGGCTCACAGAGTGAACGTCGTCCGGTTCGCTGTGGCCGGCGACTGGCACGGCGACCTCAGTATCGCCCGAGCCGTAGTCCGAACGCTGAAGAGCGAGGACGTACACCTGCTCCTTCACGTCGGCGACTTAGCCGTTCGATGGCCGGGCCCCAAGAAGGGCCGTTTCGACAAGCGCCTCGGTCAGCTGCTCGACGATGCCGACATCGAATTTCTCTTCATCGACGGCAACCACGACAACCACGAGGAACTCCGCGAGCTCACCCCCCTCCCTGACGGGACCAGGAGGCTGTCCGATCGGATGAGCTACCTGCCCCGGGGGACTGTAATCGAGCGCTATGGCATCCGCATCGGGGGCCTAGGGGGCGCATACAGTGTTGACCGGCGATGGCGAACCGAGGGCAAAGACCTTTGGGCCGACCTTGAGGAACCGACACCAGAGGAAGCCGAACGGCTCATCGCATCGGCTCCAGTTGACGTGCTTCTGACGCACGACGCCCCGGTCATTTTCAAGGGACTCAAGGGGCTCGCGCTGCCGCCAGACATCGCCTTTGCAGCAGAACGCACGCGGGGACTGCTCCAGAGAACGGTCGAGGTGCTGCAACCTGCCCTGCTGTTTTCCGGACACTGGCACCAGCGCAAGAGTCAAGAGCTTGTCTGGGGCGACGGCACTCTCACAGCCGCTCACGTCCTCGCCCACGAGGGCTCATGGGGCGGGAACACCGTTCTTGTGCAATGGGCGGAAGACGGGAGGCCAGAGGTCACGCCGCTGAGAATCCGTTCCTGACGCGCGCTTGCGCAGGCTGATCGCTGACTGCGGCAGGCCGGGCCAGCAAGAATCTCCCTGCTCGGATGCTGGCCACATTGGAGGAGCCCACCAATGCTTCGAGTAGTTGTACTCGCTCGGTGACGAGCTTATCGATGCGATCGTGTTCCGGCTACGGGGACGTGCTGTCTTCGATTAGGGGTCGTACTACCGCGCCAAGCAGGCGTTCGGCATCCGAAACATCCTCAAGTCGCATCAGAGCTTCTCCTCGGAGAACCTTTGCCATGCGGTCATATCCGACGCCCGCAAGGTCGGCGTAAGTGCGGATGCTGTAGCCCCTTTCTCTCAGTCGGCCTGTGATCGTGAGTGCAAGAGTGTGCTGAAGGCGGGCGGCGTCGATCTGGGATGCTTCCGATTCGGAGGCGCCATGGAGCCATGAAATTTCCGCGACCTTGCCAAAATTCCGACGGTCCTGCGGTGCTGCCAGTTGGCGGGGCCGGAATCGAGGATCGCTCATGGTCCGATTCTATGCCGGGCGCATGCGGAATTAGACATGTCCAATTCGGGCTCATGCGGAACGGGAGGGTGCCGCGCCACACGGGTTCTTGGCCGAGATGCCTCGTAGTTCCGGGTGTTGCTGGACGAGGCGGGGCTGCGGGAATCACATCCTGAAGGGTCGCGTCGAAGAGTGCGACCCGGGCGTGGCTGGCCCGAAAACGAGAAGATGTCGGATAGCGTGTATGTCTAATAGACATGCATACGAGTTGCCGGATGGTGGACGACTCAGGGCTCGGAGGCTGACGTGAAGAATGCAGCGGAGACTGCAGACCGGGACGGCAACATGGTTGATACGTTGGGCCTCGCTGTTTTCCCTTGGACGGAATCAGCGGCGCAGGGCCTCCCTCAGTTGCTGGAGGCGAGCGGGCTGGATGCGCCGATCTCTAGGTGCACCGTGGGACGCAACAAGAAGCCGCAGCCCGCTCAACGGGCCATTGTTGGCGAGGAGTAGCGCAATGGGAAGGCGCGACACGTCGGATCCGTATCGGCACGTGGTGTCGACCGATCGCTACCTACTGTTGTGGGAGAACGACGGGATGACAAGGCAAAAGCAGATGGGCTCCGGCTTGACCCAGATGAGCTTCGAGGACACCGCGGCGGTCCGGTCCGGCCGGAACTACCAGCACCGCAGGCACTACGAGGGGATCTATCCGGTGATTTCCACACGACAGTCAGTCTGGTATGAGTCGATACTTGAGTGGCAGTGCCTTATGCAACTGGAGCACACTGGCGACCTCTCCGGCATCTCGGCCCAGCCGTTCTGCATAGTCGGACCGGACCGGTTCCGGCACTACCCCGACTTCTTTTACCGTCGTGCCTCGGACGGGGCGGGCGTAGTTGTCGACGTTCGGTCCGCCGACCAAATTGATGGAGCGACTCGTGCCCAATACGAGCTGACTGCTTCGCTCTGTCGCGAGGTCGGGTGGGAATACGAAATCATGCATGGTTTGACCGGCTGGGCGGCCATGAACCTTGAGTGGTTGTCGTCGTTCCGGCATTCGCGGTTCGCCTTGGCTGCTCCGGTAGTGGAGCGCCTCACGCCGTACCTCAGGAATCCTCGGTCATTCGTTGACGCCGCCAGGCTGATCGACTTGCGGGCGCCGGAGGCGGGCAAAGCTGCTCTTTACCATCTGATGTGGACGCGCGAAGTCGTAACCCTTTCCGATGGCCCATTCTTCGAGGAGATGCTAATCGTGGCAGCAGAGGTTGAATCGTGAATCAATTAGGTGGGTTCAGGCTCGGCGACGCCGTGGCCTTCCGGGACCGAGAGTGGGTGATTGCCACTATGGCCGGTACAGTGTTCGGTCTGCGGGATGTGTTGTCTGACGATTTCATGTCCACGACGCTGACAGAGCTGGTCTTGGCTATCGGACGAACTGACACGCTTGATTCATCGAGATCTAGGATGATCGCGCTTCACGACAGTGACGAGGCGACGATCCTACTGGCAGAGCATGTGCGGGAACTGGTCGACGGAACTGCGCCGGGTGGGGGAGATCCACGCCCCGAGTATGGACTTGGCCATCCCCAGGGCCAGCGCAACGGCCGGAAGGTGGAGGAGCTAAAAGGGCTCGGAATTCGGGTGGGCAATAGCACTCTACGCCGGTACGTCACGGAGTACCGGAAGTACGGGCCAGCAGCGATAGTTGATGGCCGATCAACTCGAACCTACTTGCCCTTGGACGGTGTTGCCGACGAGGTTATCGCAACTTGTGACGGACTGCTCCGGGAACGAGTTCGTAGCTCGTCGACCACCTGGACCAATCTCGCCGCCGAAGTGCGCGTCCGGTTCCTTGCCGAATGGCCGACGAGGCAATCTTTGCTTCCGGGAAAAAAGAAGGTCATTCAGGTCCTTCAGGAGCTGTCCGGCGATCTTGACCCGACTGGTTCAGCGAAAAACCGGCAGACTGCCGAGAACTCACCGAAACGGGTATTCAGCCCGCGTCCTGCGTTACTACCAGGAGGCGAGGTCCAAGTCGACTCGAGCCCATTCGATGTGATCGTGCGGATGCCTGACGGAAGCCCCGGCAAGGTCGAACTGACGATCATGATTGACAAGGCCACGCGGTCGATCATGGCCAGCAGCGTCAAGAAGAAGAACACCGGTATGGACGTTGCCGCAATGCTGGCCGACTCCATGACGCCTCCGCCGCTTCGCCCAACGGGGTTGCCAGCGATCGACACTTGGCGCCTGCGTCGCATGGAACTGCCGTGGGCCAAAAACTTGACCCACGACCAGAAGTCGCTGCTTGACACGACCCGCCCGGCAATAGTTGTCAACCGGCTGGTTACTGACAATGGCAAGGATTACAGGTCGCAGGTGGTCGAGGCGGCCTGCGCGCAGCTGGGGATCGTCTTGACGCGCTCGGCGGTCCGAACCCCCACGGAATATCCCGAGGATTCTGTTATCCCGAGTTGTTGCCGCGCTGTGCCTGTGGGAGCGGCCTTGGGGCGGTATTCCTCGGGATAACCATCGCGTGTTTTCGTTGACTCATCTCTATTGATTTTCACTTGGAGGTGAGCAGGAGATGAATGTTTCTATCGCCGGGCTGATCGTGCAGGCGGATGCTGCAATGAGTGGCCTTGGGCATGCGCCATCGACGCACATGCAGTATCGGTGGGCATGGTCCCAGTTCGAGAAGTTCTGTTCCCGGGAGGGCGTTGACGAGTTCACGGAGGACGTCGTTGCCTTGTATCTGCAGGCCGTCGCTGCAGAGCACCGGGAGGGCCGGATCAAGGAGTGGAAGCGAAAGCTGCGGCGTAAATCGGTCCTGGTCCTGTCCGAGGTAGCGAGGACAGGCACGTACCGGTGGGGGTTGTCTCGCCGGATTCATCCGAATGATGCACTCAGTGCGGCGTTCCGTCCGGTTCAAGAGCAATTCGAGGCCTGGCTTGGCGATCAAGGGCTGGCGTTGGCTACCAGGAATTTGTATTCAGTGGTGTCCCGCGCGGTGCTGGCGTGGCTGCCCGAACGTGGTGTGGCCGATGTTCGGGCGCTCTCTGGTGCGGATGTGTCTGCGGCGGTGGTCTTTCTCGGCGGACGTTATCGGCCCGGGAGCATGAGGACTGCGGTGACGGTGGTGCGGGTGTTGTGCCGCTTTCTTGAGGACTCGGGCTATTGCGCAGGGCTGTCACGGGCGGTCCCGACGCGGTTCTCGAGGCGGGTCAATTCTGCCGTTGCGCTCCCGCCCGACCGTATTGAGGAACTGACGAACTCGCCGGACGTGGCCAAACCGTCCGGCCGCCGGGACCGGGCCTTGCTGCTGCTGGCGGCCAGAACAGGCCTGCGCCCTGTTGACATGGTGGGCTTGCGTTTGAGCGACATCGACTGGAAGCAGGGACAGATCGCGCTCACCCAGCATAAGACGGGGACTGTGCTGACGTTGCCGCTGCTGGCCGATGTCGGGGAGGCGATCGCTGACTATCTTCTCCACAGCAGGCCCGCCGGTGTTGCCGACGATCACGTGTTTCTGCGAGCCCATGCCCCGTACGTTGGCCTGTCACCTTCGTCCGGTTTGTATAACGTGGCCTCGCATGCGTTTGCCCGCACCGAGACAGCTGCACCGAACGGCACTGGCCGCGGTTTCCGCGTGCTGCGGGCATCCTTCGCGACCAGGATGCTCGAAGGCAGCACTCCGTTGCCGGTAATCTCCGGCGCGCTCGGTCACCGGGGCATCGACTCGGCAAAGCACTATCTCGCGGCCGATGAAAGGCGCATGCGGGAATGCTGTCTCGATTTCGCTGGCATTGAGCCGAGGACGGCGCGGCCGTGAACGGTTTCGCCAGCAGCCTGGCCCCTCATATCCAGAGCCTGTTGGCGCTCAAACACGCGTTGGGGCTGCCCTACGAGGGGTCCGAGCGGCACCTGCACCATTTCGATGCGATGTGTGCCCGGGACTTTCCCGGACAGCACACACTGACCCGCGACATGGCGATGGCATGGGCCGTTGGCCGCCCCGATGAGCACGTGAACGGGCAGATGCGACGGATCACCCCGGTCAGGCAGCTCGCCAAGCACATGGCCGGTCTCGGTGTCGCCGCGTATGTCATCCCGTCGGGCATTCCGGGCAGACAGGTCCGTTACCGCCCACACATCTTCTCGCGCGAGCAGCTGCGGGCGATCTTTGACGCGGCCGACCAGGTTCGGGCCTCCGGGTTCGGCTGGCAACGGCATCTGATCATCCCGGTGATATTCCGGATGATCTATTGCCTGGGCCTGCGGCCGGGAGAGGCCCGGCGGCTGTATCGAAATGATGTTGATCTGGCCCGGGGCACGGTCAGTATCCGCGAGTCCAAAGGGCACAAGGACCGGCTCGTGTTCATGTCGCCGGACCTGCATGATTACTGCCGCAGTTATGACGCTGCGATCAGCGCGTACCACCCAGACCGGATGCCGTTCTTCCCCAACCGATCGGGCGGTTTCTACCACGCATCAAGCATCGACTATTGGTTTCACGAGCTCTTGACCACCGCCGGCCCGGCAGTCGTGTCCAGCCCCGGCTCACCGCCGCGCCCCTACGACCTTCGCCACGCCCACGTGATCGAGAGCATCAACAGGTGGGTGCGCGCCGGCCGTGACCCGGAAGCGCTGGTGGCCTATCTGAGTCTTCATCTTGGGCACAGCAGCACCGAAGACACCTGGTACTACTTCCACCTTGCAGCCGATTTCCATCCCGAGCTGCGCAGGCTCGCCAACACCGGCATCGAATCCACTCTCCCGGAGGCATCCCATGGGATCTGATGATTTCTTCCGCCTCGTCCGCACCTGGCTGACCATCCACCTTCCCAGGGCACGCAGGCTCAGCCCGCACACCATCCGCTCCTACAAGACCGCACTGAACACGCTGCTCGCCTATCTTCGCGAAACACGGCACCTGGAGCTGGCCGACATCACCTTCGGCGCCATCAACCACGCCACCATCACCGGGTTCACCACCTGGCTGCTCGATACCAAACACATGGCAGCCTCCTCAGCGAACCAACGGGTAGCCGCGATCAAGTCCTTCCTCTCCTACTGCGCCGGCGAGGACCCGGCACTCGTCGCGATCTGGCTGGATATCAAACAAATCCGGCCAGCCCGAGCACCGGCCCATGCACCCGACGCGCTGACCATGCCCGCCGTCGAGGCGCTGATCCGAGCACCAGGACAACACACCAGCCATGGACTCAGGGACACCACCATCATCCTGCTCATCTTCGATACCGCCGCCCGAATCCAGGAAGTCCTCGACCTGACGCCTTCCGACATCGACACCACCCCCGGAAGCGGGCGCGTGACGCTCACAGGGAAAGGCCAGAAGACCAGAACGATCCCCATCATGGACAAAACCGGCCGCCACCTGAACCAATACCTGAACGTGTTCCACTCCGGCACGCCCGAACCGGAAGCGCCCTTCTTCTACACGATCCGGGCAGGCCAACACCAACCGATGAGCCAGGACAACATCACCTACCTGCTGAACAAGCACGCCACAGCCGCGCGAGAGCATTGTCCGGAGATTCCCGGGCGGATCCATGCCCACCAGCTGCGGCACGCCCGCGCCATGCAGATGCTGCGCGCCGGCGTGCCCCTTCCCCACATCAAAGAATTCCTCGGTCACGCCAACATTGCCACCACCAGCATCTACGCCTCGGCCGATAACCAGATGGTGCGCGAGGCAATCCAGAAAGCCGCCAGCACCACACCCGACCTCGCCCCCATCTGGAAAGGACCTGACGACCTGATCCTCCGCCTCGCCGGACTCAAATAGTTATCCCGAGGAATACCGCCCCAAGGCCGCTCCCACAGGCACAGCGCGGCAACAACTCGGGATAACAGAATCCTCGGGATATTCTTTCTAATCCCGAATTCGGGATTATACAGACAAAGCCAACGTGGAGCGGGCGTTCCACACAATCAAGACCAGGTTCGTGATGCTTCTGCCCGGCCAGACGGGCGGCACCGTCGAGGCGCGCGGTCAGCAGCCGGAGCGCGAGGACCTTCTAGATGTCGAGGAACTGATTTGGCTCTTCGATGCCTGGGTAGCTCAGGTCTGGCAGAACAGTCCAATGGAGGGGTTGCGTGACCCTCGTCATCCCTCGGCACCGCCGCTGAGCCCAAACGCGATGTACGCAGCGATGTTTCCATTCGTCGGATACGTACCGATGCCACTGAGTGAACGCGACTACATATCGCTAATGCCCGTCGACGAGCGCACGATACAGAAGGACGGCGTAGAGTTTGGTCGGCGTACCTACGACTCTCCCGCGCTGGCGGAACACCGATCCTCGGGGTTGCTGGGCAAGAAAAAATACGAGCTCCGTTACCAGCCCAACGACCCCAGCCGAATCTGGGTTTACATCGACCAGACTGACGAGTACGTCGCATGCGACTGGCGCGATCGTCGCGTGGACACGCCTCACTCCCGACGGATGTGGGACTTGGCGGGGCAGGTGCGCAGCACTTTCCATCCCCTTGATCCCGATGACGGCCTCGGAGAAACTATCTCACTGATCGACCGCGCCCACAGGCAGTGGAAGAAGGAAGCCGCAAAAGCCGAGCGGGCCGAGCTTGCCGAGCACCTCGACGAAGTGCAGGGCCGTACGGCCCGTACGGGTCGTGCCTCCCTTCGCGCTGTTGACGACGAGGCACCCGCCGCCACCAGGACCAATCGGGCGGACGGCCAGGTCGATGATTGGAACCTTGACGACTGGGAGCCGGACGAAGCATTCGGCATCGAAAAGGAGGTCTGAAGAAGGTGAAGTACCGTAAACGATTGCGCACGGGCGGAAACCTCTCCCACTATCTTGGGTACCTGACCTGGGCACAATCCCAGCGTGAGGCTGTCCGCATGCCGCCGAACGATGCCGTCGCCTCTATGACCACCCTGCAGCGGCGCGAATACGACGAGGCTCGCCAGATCTACCTGTCGCGCGGCATAACGGTCGCTACCAGGACTGTCCATGACCTCGACGCGACTGTCGTGGAGCAAATGGACACGAACTTCGCCAAACGTGGCGGCGGCCATGGCATATTCCTCTCTGCGCCATCCGGGGCTGGCAAGACAACATCCCTGCACCGAGTACTCGGTGCCGTGCTCGCCGATCTAAAACAGGACGACCCGGAATTGCTTGAACGGGGAGAGGTCCCGGTCGGATACGTGTGCATCCCGGCACTAGGAACACCGCGCTCCGTCTACCAAGTGCTCGCCGATTATCTCGGCATCGACTACACGGCAGGCGTCACCGAAGCCGAGCTGTCAACAATGGTCCGCAACGGAATTAACCTAACCCGGATGGAGCTCTTAGCGATCGACGAGGTCCAAAACCTTGATAACGCAGCCAACGCCGGATCTGTCGCTGACGCACTCAGGCGACTAGGGGACGATGTGGACGCCACCATCATCTTGGCCGGCATCGACCTCGAGCACACCTCGATCACGACAGGCCGCCGCGGCGCTCAAATCGCCAATCGGTTTCGTCGCGCCGCCGTTTACGACTATGCCGACGATGCGCAGGAAGATTGGAAGAAGCACTGGCTCGGCTTGGTGGGTGGGATGGCCGCAGCTCTGCCGCTCCATGCAAGTGACCCTAGGGAGACAGTGAAGCTCTCCGCACTGCTCTTCGACATCACTCGAGGCTCTGTTGGAATGCTCAACTCTGCGCTGACCCAGATAGCACGTCGCAAGATCTCTGAAGGAGCGCTTGACAAGGAACAGGTGACTGCTGAGGACCTCGACCGCATCTCACTAACTTTGCAGGCAGAACGCCACCGGGTCCGAGTGACGGCGGGCCCGAAACCCTCTGGCAGGAAGACCGCTGCAATTGGTGCCCACGTGCGGGGAAGGAAACGAGCGAGTGCTTGAACCCAGGCCGTCCTTGGCCTCAATATTAGTCCCCGAGCCCGTGCCCGGAGAGACACCGGCAAGCTATGCCCGCCGACTTGAGGACCGCCTCGGTGCTCGTCATGGTACTTACCTCGGCAAAGCTACCTCTGAACTGCGGAGACTCGGGATCACCGAACCGACCACATCCCAGCAATATGACCAGCTGGCGGATCTCCTCAGGGAACGCTGTGATCTGGAAGAAGACCACTTTGTGCCCGGCCTATGGGACATGGAAATGGCCTGGTCCTCATGTCCTCAGTGCGGCCCTGTCGTCGAACTTGACGCCCGGCGCGCGAATTTCGTCTGCCTGAAGCATTGCCTTTGGACGGGACCAGTTTGCGTCGAATCTCACGATCGATTGGACCCCGCAAAGCCAGATCCTCGGCACGGGGAGCCGGTGGCAGCAGTGGTCGTGAGTGCAGCGGCCACTCTTGAGCAGCGCAGAAAGACGCACCCCGACCTCGTGGGCGAGTGTCTGCGCCGTACTATATCAATGCGTTCTCATGGCCGCCGCCGAATCCCGGAGCCTTGTGATCTGCCAGTCGTTTCCGTATTGGTTGCCGTTGGGCTCAACCCATTTACCCTGCTTGACCTGGCTGCAGCCTGTGACACAACGGCCGCTCGCGAAAGCCTCCAGAGTCGCATCGAGGACGTCGCTGCGGAACTTTTGAACGTCGTGACAAAGCAGCAGTTGGTTCAGCTGATCGACCAGGCCTGGTTGCTTCTCCGCCCGACAGTAGTTGCCGCGCGTGTTGCGTCTGGTCAGGACATCCCCGTCGATGATTTGGACCCCGTGGTGCCTCTGCCCGTTGCCATTGCCGGTGCTGAGTTCAAGGCGGACCCGCGGGATTGGTTCGGGCATTTGAGGACTAAACGTACTGACGACTTTTGGTGGATTGACCGCTTTGCAGCAAGGACGGCAGGGTATGTGAGGGGCAGCAGCGCCTGGACGTTGCTGTGTCCGGCGGGCCATTGCCTCCACGACAGCCAGTCCAGAGCTCGGCGTTACCCGCACAATGAGTTCCACTGTTCAGTTTGTGCAGGGTCCCGCGCTGTGGATGGCATCAGCTCTTTGGCCGACACCCACCCGTCCGTGGCCATTCAATGGGACGAGAAGCGAAATGGCGACGTCACGGCCGGCGCGATGCTGGGCGGGTCAAACAAGAGAGTGTGGTGGCGCTGTGCTGAGGGGCACTCCTGGCAAGCCATCATTTCCAACCGTGCGCTGCTCGGTTCAGGCTGCCCATACTGCGCCGCCAAGGCTGTCCTGCCCAATTACAACGACTTAGCAACGACGCATCCAACGCTGGCAAAGTTTTGGGACCCCGGAGTAGAGCAGAAGCAGGCGCACGAAGTCTCCGCTGGCAACGCGACTGCGAAATTACATCTGCGGTGTGCGGCAGGCCACCGTTTCGTTCGCACTCCGGCCAAGCTCGTCTTGCGCCCGTTCTGTCCGTATTGTGACGGCCGCGCCGTGGCCGAGGGGGAGAACGACCTTGTGACCACGCACCTCTGGGTGGCTTCATGGTGGCACCCATCCAAGAACGGCGCGCTGAAACCGGTAGATGTGAAGGCTGGTTCTGAAAAACGCGTGTGGTGGCAGTGTCCGGACGGTCACGAATTCGAGCAGCAGATCGACTATCGTGCCAGGCAGAAAAAACAGCAGTGCCCGGTCGACACCGGTCGCCTCATGGTTACTGGAGAAAATGACTTGGCAACCAAGCAGCCGGGTCTCGTTGCTGACTGGGATTATGAACGCAACAACGTCGACCCCACACAGGTCGTTCCGGGTACCAAGAACCGATGGTGGACTTGCCGAAACAACCACACCCAGCACACAGCGGTTCGCAATCGTGCACGCTCCGGTGGATGCTCAGAGTGCCCTCCTGAGGCGCGTATCGCAACACCAGCAAGCGAGTTTGCTCGCGGGCGGCAAGGCTGGGATAAACGCATCAGGCCGAACGTACTTAGCTGACGACACAACTTTACGAACGCAGCATCGACAGATGGGGGCTAAAACGTACTCAACCCGACCCACTCCGCAGCGCTCCAGCCAGACGTGTGAAAGAAGAATGAGCAGGGCACGGGCGACACGCTCGTGAAAGGAGGGTTTATGCATCATTCGGGTCCCCATACGAGTAGATCGGAAGAGAACCCATTTGCTCCCAGGCGGGGCCGGTCGGCAACATTCTTCACCCATGACCGGCTCTCGACTGTCTGCTTACGCCGGGCGAGTTGTGCTCCCCGAAGGATCGCATGACCGTTGGGCCGCGCGTCCTCGGCGCTCAACTGTCCTGGCTGTTTATAGTCCCTACTAAGCTATTGGAGAGCTTGAGGAGTGGGATCAGTGTGGTGATGCAAGGGGCTATCGGGGGCGTAGCTAATGAAAGCGGGTCGAACCACCGAAGTGTTGGTGCGGCACTTATTGCGGCCTACGGGCTAAACGGAAAAGAAGTCTCATGGCTGGGTGGAGACGCTTGGCCAGCCAGAATTGGGTTAGAGACGGATCATGCGGTCGACGACATTGAAGTCATACTCAGCGACAAGCGCTCGGTTCACATACAGGCAAAGAGCAGCTGTGGCCTTGGGCCCAGCTTCAGGAAGTCGGCCGCGCAATGGGCCGCAGCCGCCAAGACCGGGGAAGCCACTTCCGTAAGCAGGTTCATCCTCCTGGTCTCCAAGCCAACGGGCTCGTTGGAAGTGCTCCGCAACGCGCTCGATCACTGGCGCGCAGGCTCCACGCTGCCAAAGGGTGAAGAAGACAGTCTGAACGGTGTCCTCAAACTGATGACCACCAAGCACAAGCTGAGCAGTGAAGACGCCGAGTACGTCCTGAAGAAGGTCTTCGTGGCGATACTTGATACGGATCCTTCCGGGCAGGCGTCGGAACTAGGGGCCGCTCTCCTGGATACAAGTGTCGTTGCAGCCGGGACCGGGACGGCCGCACTTGCAATCTTGACCAATTTCTTCCATGACAATAGCCGGCAGCGCAAGCAAACTGACCTCAACGATTGGCGTTCCGCACTCCGCGCTGCTCAGTTGCCCGTGCACTCTGATCCGAATGGAGTGCTGGCCGCCCAACTGCAGGCAGAAGATGAAGAAATCGCGTCTTACCGAGGGAGCTTGGCCAAGACCAAAGACGAAGTCAACTTCTTCTCGCTCGACCTTGAGGTTCAAAAGTTTGTCCGTCCTAAGTGTTCCGAGGCCCTCCGTGTTCGTGCACTGGGTACACCGAAGTCGGAACGGCAAGGAAAGTCCGACGTGGTCCCCCTCCTGAACTTAACCAGGAGACAAGGACGATTCGTTCTGGTTGGTGGCCCCGGCGTTGGCAAATCATTCAGCCTTGGACAGATAGCCGCGAGCCTGGCCGATCAGCCGAATGCGCCGCTCCCATTACTGCTGCGACTCCGTGATGTTTCCAATTCGCTCAGTGCGTTACCCATGTCGTCTTCCTGGGGTTTCAAGGAGATCGCACACCATCTCGCCGTGAACAACGTTGTTCTCGAAAGAGCTTTACTTGCACGCATGCAGCAGGGCGACGTTATTTACCTGTTTGACGGGCTGGACGAGGTTGCCAGTGATCGATCCAAAATTGTGGGTTGGCTGAGGGATTTCTTGGACAACATCGATGCTCACACTGACTTGGTTATCTCCAGCAGATATGCAGCGGCCGGACGGGCCGATCTTGTCCTTCCTCAATTCGAGCTCTTGCCCCCGGACGATCTCACCGCACTCACTGATGACGTTCTAGTCAAATTCTCGGAGGGCCTTGCAGTAGAGGGCGATGAGCGAACTGTTTGGCTGCAGTCTCGACGCGCCTTTGTGAAGCTCGCCCAGAGTCAAGATAGGGATCTCTGGCGCGTTCCTTTGCTAGCGCTTCTTATGATCGCCACGCTCGTTGATAAGGGACCGGAAAGCATTCCCAAGTCGAGGTCGGGGCTCTTGCGAACGGCGATTGAGTCAAGCGTCAGGCGGTGGGAGATGCGGCGCCTGAATGGTATCGAGGCGGGTTTGCCCTTGGACTACCAGCCGCAAATTGTATTTGACACTTTTGCCGATATTGCTGGCGTAGTAGCCGGTGGTGGCCGACAGGGCGACGCGATACAAGCGGTTGTCAATCGGCTCCCTCATTGGGGGATTCCTGCTCCAGCTGCTCGTTCATGGGCCGAGGCCATTGTTCAATTCTGGGACGAGACCGCAGCTGTTTTTGTCACGTCTGCTGAAGAAGGCAAACTTACCGCTAGGTCGCGCTTGTTCACCGAACTCGGTGTTGCGATGTTACTTAATCGCGACACTGCCGCGATGAAGGAATGGGTGCTATCAAACAAGGAAGATGCCGACTCTTACGAGGCCATTTGCCTTCTCGCTGGTCTTGACTCAAATGCGTTGGATTGGATTGCTGAGCTCGCTTTGCAAGGAGCCTCTGAACTCCTTGATCTCATTCTCCGTGCTGTGGACGAGGGTGCCACCATGAATGCATCCCTCTTCAATCAGGTACTTGACCGTCAGCTAGCCAGGCTCCCTGATCTGCCCCGGAACCACTCGGCCCAAGGCGAGGTTACCGAGGAGAGCACGGTGAAAACACGCATCAGGAAGTTCAAGACGGGGCCAGTGGACGACGCCTATCGCCTGGCGGTTCGGGTGGCCCAACACTCGTTGACAGGGCCCCAAGATTTGGCCATCAGAGATTTTGCGACGTCACAGTTGGACTCCGCGCAACGGGCTATCGTTCTTGCTATCAGGGAAATTCAAAGTCCGAGCCATTCTGTCGACTCGGATGAGCATTGGCAGGTGATTGCTGATGCCTTGCCCCCGCGGCCGGATCGTAGCCGAAAAGAAGGATATGTCGCACCTTGGCGAGGCATAGACACCTGGGGTCTGCACAACGTTACGCGTTACGCGGCAGAGAAGCTGGCCACAGAACGTGGAGACCTGGCACTCCGGGTTCTGGCAGCAGCCCACATGGGCCCGGTCTTAGACGTGGATGACGTGCACACCCTGCTCGTTGAGAAGGGACTCGGCGAAGATCTCGGGATGCTGGACTTTCACATCGGTGTTGATCTATTCGCCAGCCTCCCGGAGTCCTTCATGACCACAGACCAGCCAATAAGCCTGCTTCTTGATTGCCTTGGAGAACCAGGCGAAAGCGAAAGAGCGAGTTTGTGGCATTTGAGCGAGGCCGCGGCCGCATATCTACTACTACGAGTCAACGATGTTCCTTTCGGACAACTGTATTGGGCCATCGAGACGTTTCCGGAGCTCAGTGCGGCAGTGCTTCGTAAGTTGATAGATGACTCCTCGCTCAATACGAGTGAAGTTGCCGCTCAGTTTCGCGTTGTTTCCTTGCTCGGCCGACAGGGCAGTTCGTTGCTGAGCATTCCGTCCTATCGGACTCCGGTGCCTGCTTTGTCACCTTCGGAAGGATGGGAGGAGTTCACTTTAGCTGCTTGGAAATCGGGCAACGTTTGGCTCGGCTTGCTGGCGCAGTCTATGTCTCTGGCCGTAGAAGGCTTGACTGAAGGCTTCCGCAGCAAGCTCGAAGGGGCTCTGACTGAGCTTTCGCCGACATCCCGGCTTCAAGTTGGGGTTGTGGTCGAGTACCACCACCCGGGTGAGGCCTGGCTTCTCTCAGATCAACGAGCACGCGTCGGAGTGCGCCGTGTGCAGGCTGCGCGAGCGTGGGAGGCCCAGGACTACGGGAGTTTGGTTGATTACCTTCAGGATCTGGATCTTGCAGTTAGAAACGAAGCTGTGCCAGAGGAGCCGCTGCCAGATGAGTTAATCAAGCTCCTGCCAGTCACCCTCCGTTACCCAGAGTTCTGGGGTTGCGAAGAGTGCGGGACCTATGTAGGAATCGATTCGGACACCTGCTCTTGCGGGGGCCATAGGCCAGACGATGAGCTAAGTAAACTGCTGACGTGACATCTCAGGACTTGATGAGCGCACCGCTACTGAGCTGGGTGCGAGCCTTCCGGCTACTGTGGCTGGTTCTTCCCAGATAACGAGCTGTCCGAATTGCTCAGATAGCTCGACGAACTTAGGTGGACGGCTCCATGGCTTAGCCGGAAGATGGCGGGGCTTTTTTTCTGAGCAATTGCTAGCTTAGGTCGGCATCTCACACTAGCCCTTATCCTTAGGAACTTCACAAATGGCGGGCAACGAGTGATGCGTTGCCCGCCATTCGTGGTACGGCCGTGAAGGGAATCCAATGGCTGAAGATCGTGGTCATTGCGACGTTACGGCCCAGCGAGCGTGCGGAACGCGGAGTCCGTCATCCGAGTTCGTCGGAGCCGCCGAAGCGTTGCCATATGGATTGTTGCATCGGTGAGAGCTAACCTTCCGGCGCGAACAGCGAGGGCAAGAAGCTGAGGGGTGTTGAACGTCTTCAGCTCGGGATGATTCTCTGCAAGCCAAGCGATGGCACCGCCGTCATCGGTCAGAAACAGAGCGTCCAGGCCCCGCCGTCGGATTATCGCGATTGTGACCGCTTCCCCGTAGCTTTTGTCCGGCGCATCTCCAGGAAATCGAAGCATGGACTGAATCGTCCGCGCATCGATCCGTTCGGCGTTGTCCGGATGGAGTGCTTCGCCCATGAACTCTGGAACAAATCGGAGTTCATGCAGACCTGGGAATTCGGCGGAGTTTTCACACTCCGCCGCGACGGCGGCCGCCCAGCGCCCCCTACCCTGCAACAAGGTCTCAAGGAGGGAAAGCTGTCCAATATGTGCAAAGTTGATTAGGACGGTGTTGTCCGGGAAGAAGTAGGTCACTGGTCGGAAGTGAATCCGAATGCCGCCATTGCGGTGTCCATATCAATAGACGTTGGCTTAGTTTCTTCGTCCTCCGGTTCGGTCACGCCCAGCATCCATGCCAGCGTGCGTTTCGTGGACGGTGAACCTTCATGCGCAGCGAGCAGTCTCGTGGGGAACCGCCTGGTACCCGCAGCTCGCCAACGATCGGTGATGGGATCATCGAATTGCCTGATGGGGACCGGAGGATAGCGCCTGATCAGTTGCCCAGTAGTCAGCTCGGACTCCACCCTGGCCAGTCCGCAACGGGTTAGCCTTCGGTTAAGCGCATCAAGCGACACGCCGGTATCCCACAGGAACTTCGCGAGCCCCGGGGGATCCATTGCGATGGCGTGGACGTCGGACAGGCGTTCCTTTGGTAGCAGCAGTTGAGCTGCATAGTCATTTGCAGCCGATTCCGCGTCAGCGGCAGCCTTCTGCTCGATCGGGGTGAAGTCACCACGCGCAATATGCCCGAGTTCATGGGCGATCGTCCAGTTCTGGCGGCCCCAAAAATTCGATGTGGGCACGACAATGATGATGCCCGCCTTCAGGCTCATCGAGTAACCGGCGCCATCCGCCAGGTCCACCTTTACGACGTCGACGCCAAAGACTTGCTCAACGGCATCCGCTAAGAAGCGGGACCAGTCGTCGCCAAACTTCTCCGCAAGCAGAGCTCGAGCCTCATCAGGGTCAGTTGGAACCGCCCGCTGCAAGTTCGCGGTGAGGTCAGGTGCCTGCCGATATGCGAGAGCGATGTCCTCAAGCAGGGCGCGCTCCGCAACTGCTGACCGCGACAGTTCATGTCCGCGTTCGGCGCTGAAAAGATGGCGCGCTGCAATTTTGACGGGAAATGGATCCTCACCTGTTAGCACCCAGTCCACCGAGACCTGGAGCTCCCGGGCCAGGCGCACTAGTTCATCGCCGGTGAGGCCACGGGTCTCGCCCAGGGCGCGTGATAAGGCACTCGGCGCCATACCAACGCGTCGAGCGAGTTCATTCTGAGAAGTGCCGGATGCCACTTCTTCAAGGCGCGTCAAAACCCGCTCGCGTAATGTCTCCATGTAACCAGTCTATCATGCTGTTGCGATATTCACATCGGTCTAGTTCGGAGCGTGGGATTCTTTGCTGTGTCGTACGACTTAGCCTCGTGCCTCAACAAACCGCGGCGCCATGGATTCCATCTGCTCCATGACCAGCTTTATGGCCTCCGGCTGCTTGTCGGGCGGATAGCCGAAGCGCACCAAGAGCCGTTTGATGGACGAGCGCAGCTTGGCCCGCACGTCGTCCCGCACAGTCCAGTCCGTCCGTACGTCGCGCCGCATCACGGCCACCAGTTCGCGGGCAATGTCAGCCAAGACGCCTTCGCCCTGGACTTCCACGGCCGATTCGTTCGAAGCGACGGCGTCGTAGAACGCCAGTTCGTCGGAGTTCAGCGGCGGTGTGAAATGCTCGCCGCGCCGGGATTCGGCTGCCACGTCGCGGGCCAGCTCCACCAGTTCGGCGATGACCTCCGCGGACGTCAGTTGCTGGTTGGTGTACTTCTTCATCAGCTCCGTGATGCGCACGGAGAATGCCCGCTGGCGGATCACGTTGTTGCGCATCGTGGCGGCGGACTCGTCGGCGATCAACTTCCGCAGGGCCTCAATTGCGAGGTGGGGGTTCGGGGCCTTCTTGGTCTTGGCGATGAACTCGGGCGTCAGGTCATCCAGCGACGGCTTGGGCATCCCGGCCGCCTCGTAGATGTCCAGCACGCCACCTGGCGATGTCGCCGAATCTATCAGCTCACCGAGCAGGCGCTGGATGTCTTCCGGCACGGGTTCGCCCCGGCCCTGGCGCTCGGACGCATCGTACTTGGCCATCCAGACCCGGATTTCCTCGTACACCTGGATCTCCGGACGCAGGTCGGCCAACGTCTGCGAGCCGGAGGACACGGCCCACGCCCGCGAAAGCTGGCTGGAGAACCGGCGATACCTCGACGCCAGGGACTCCTCACCCTCGGCCGGCAGGTTCCCGGGTGTGGAGGGTGAACGCAGGTAGTTCACGGCGCCGGTGACGGCATTGATGAATGCCTTCGGCCCGCCCCTGAGCCAAACTGCCTTCCAGTCGTAACCGGCCAGCAGTCCCCGCAAGGTCTCCACCAGAGTGCGCGCCAGGTCAGCCGCTTCGTCGATGTTCCTGCCCACGGGCCGGTGTTCCTGGTCCGTTTTGGTGTATTCGCTCAGCGCCTTGGCCAGGTTCTCGGCGAGCGGCGCGTACGCCACCAGCAGGCCGTCCTCCTTGCCGCGGAAGGTACGGTTGACGCGGGCCAGAGTCTGCATGAGCAGGGCGCCCTTGAGCGGCCGGTCCAGGTAGAGCGTGTGCAGCGGGGGAGCATCGAAGCCGGTGAGCATCATGTCCTTGACGATCACGAGTTCGAGCTCGTCGTCCGCGTCCTTGAGCCGTTCCTTGACTGTGGCGTTCTGGGAATCGCGCCGTACATGGTCGGACACCGGGGGCTTGTCGGACGCGGTCCCGGAATACACAACCTTGATCTTGCCCTTGTCCAGATCATCCGAATGCCACTCCGGCCGCAGCTCCACGATTGCCGTGTATAACTTCGCGCAGATCTCACGCGTCCCGCCCACGATCATCGCCTTGCCCGGCGCCTCGATGAACTTGCCCATCCGGTCACGCCGGTTTTCCCAGTGCGCCACGAGGTCCTCGGCCAGCGCGGCAATGCGCTTCGGCGCACCGTACACGGCGTTCACGACGGCGACGCTCGCCTCGATGCGCGCCCGCTCCGTATCGTCCAGGCCAGCCGTGTATTCGTCGGCGGCCTGGTCCAGTACATCTTCGGTGAGGTTTTCCGCCAGGCTGACTTTGATCAGCCGCGGCTCGAAGTAGACAGGCACGGTGGCGCCGTCGTCCACTGCGCGGGTGAGGTCGTAGATGTCGATGTAGTCACCGAAAACGTCGCGGGTGTTGCGGTCCTCGAATGTGATCGGCGTGCCTGTGAAGGCGATCAGCGTTGCGTTGGGGAGGGCATCGCGCAGGTGCCGGGCATAGCCGTCCAGGTCGTCGTAGTGGGAGCGGTGGGCCTCGTCCACGATCACAACGATGTTCCGCCGGTCCGTAAGCAGGGGGTGGTCCGTTCCGGATTCCTTTTCAGCCTGGCTGCGCCCGAATTTCTGCAGCGTGGTGAAGTAGATTCCGCCTGTGGTGCGATTGCTCAATTCTTCGCGCAGCTCGGAACGCCGCCGCACCTGCCTCGGCGTTTCGGCCAGCAGGAGGCTCTTCGCGAAACCCTCGTAGAGCTGGCCGTCCAGTTCATTCCGGTCGGTGATGACCACCACGGTGGGATTCCGCAGCCGGGGATGGCGGAGCACCTGGTTCGTGTAGAGCTCCATTTCCATGGACTTGCCGGAGCCCTGGGTGTGCCAGACGACGCCGGCCTTGCCGTTGCTCTCTACTGCCTGCACGGTGCTGCCCACCGCCTTGGCGACGGCGAAATACTGGTGGGGCTTCGCGATCCGTTTGGTGAGGCCGTCCGAGCCCTGGTCAAAGGCGGTATACAGGCGCAGTAGCTGCAGGAAACGGCCCTGTTCATAGAGTCCGTAGAGGGCCGTCTCCAGCGCGGTGACGGCCTCGCCGTCGTCGAACGTTCCCGGCGGCACCGGCTCGCCGTCGTCGTCGACGTTCCACGGTGAGAAGTGGTTGAGTGGAGTGAAGGGCGTCCCGTATTTGTCCTGGATCCCGTCCGAGGCGAGTGCGAAGACGCAGAAGCGGAAGGCCATGGGGAATTCGCGCAGGTAGGTCTGGAGCTGGGCGTGGGCGGCCGCGACGTCGGCGTGGAGGCTGCCGGCCTTCTTGAGCTCAATGATGCTGACGGGCATGCCGTTGCAGTAAAGGACCATGTCGAAGCGGCGCTTGTAATCGCCCTGGATGATGGTGACCTGGTTGACCGCGAGCCAGTCGTTCTGGCTGGGTTCGGCGCTGATGAGGCGGATAGTGGGGTTGGCTTCGCTGCCGTCGGCATCGATGTAGCTGAGCCGGAATCCGTCCACCAGGTATGTGTGGATGCGGTGGTTTTCGGTGATGGCGTCGTTGGAGCTGGGCGCGGAGATTTCGGCCAACGCCTGGTGCACGTACTGGACGGGTACGTCTGGGTTGAGCCTCTGCAGCGCTTCCATGAGCCGTGGCCGGATGAGCAACTCGTCCCAACTATCCCGTTCGCCGGAGCCGGGCGCGATCTCGTCGCCGCGCTGGGGCTGCCAGCCGAGCGGTTCGGCGAGCTTCTCGAGTGCGAGGCCTTCCCAGTCGGCTTCTGAAAAGGTTGCTGCGGGTGCTGCTGTCACGGTGATTCCCCCTGGTTGACCGTTTGGTCCTGCTCGATCATTTGGCCAGTCTCCGAAATGAAAAGACCATGGTCTCCAAAGGCTGCCAGGATTCTGCTCAATTCATTGCCAGTGGACGCTCTTTCGACGATTTCTCCAGTTACGTCGATTTGCCTGACGATAGATATTCTTGCGACCAGAATGGTCAATTGGCAGATCAAATCCAGATGAATCGGATCAGGCGTGGTCTGACGGTCGAAGTGTTTGATGTCGTTATACGTGTTTGCAATGGCGCGCGACAGGGCGAGCATCGATCCGGCAACCGGAGCCCAGTTGACGGGCACTTGCGCAAGACAACGGTATATGTACGTCGCCGTGGTAGGACGCCCTGTTCGGTTGTAAGTTTCCGATTCCGCTGGGACACTTCCTAGCAGATGCCCAGCAGCCTCTAGCGCCACACAGGTGCTGAGGAGGGCATCTTCGGATGTCGTCCGCCGACGAAATAGTGCAACCAAGGGTTCGATTGCTCGTTTCCAAGTGTCATGAACTGAGGACCAGCTCTCAAGGCCAGCTTGGCCGATCGTCTCCAGATCGGAAAGTGAGTATCGAAACAAATACTTGCTCGGCTGTGGTTGCTGAGAGTCACGGAAAGTCTTGCGGCTGATCATCTCTTGGAACGGGACATGGGAAACGTCTCCGCTGACGAAGTGCTCAGGGAATTGAGCATCGCGGACTTGATGCTGGCGGAAGTATGCGGGTGCGCCATTGAGGATCGTAATGAGGGCAGAAACTTTCCCTTGTTCAGCTAAATGCTCGTCGAAGGCGACTGGCGCTTCGAAAAGACTCGTTAGGAAAACTTCGTCCTGAATGGCGAAAGATCGGAGGCCTGATTGCCAACTGTGCACCGCGTCAACTTTCATCACCGCGGTCCCTTGACGCCAACTGAACGAAACCGCTTCGGGAAATTCGATATCTATGCTCTGACGCGGCCCGTGGCTGGGGAGGTCCAAGTTGACTTGAAAGGATGTGGCGCTGGTCCACTCAAGAAGGCCATCAATCCTGGACCGGACTTCTGCGACTACGAGCGGTTCGTGCAGGTCAGCGTCACGCGTTGAGCTCACTGTGAGCTGCGGACGAATCCTTCCGATGCTGAGTCCATTGGATCGGTGTTCGATTGCTGGGGAGTAGTGGCAATCAATGAGAGTGAACGTGCCATCATTGGTGGCAATTGCGAGATTGCGTGGTTGCTCCGTTCCACGAAACCATCCTTCTACAGTCGCGAATTGCTCCGCCCCCTGATGAGATACAAATGGAACTTCAAGAACAACGCCGCCTCGAATTTCCACGGACAAAGTCGCTGTTGTCCAAGGTGTCTCCTCAACGCCATCCATGATTAGCCCTGTAAGAGCATTTCCGGCCGCCAGTACAGTCATTTTCGCCGTTCCTTAGCGCTCAGCTCTGCCTCAAGGAGTTCGATGCTGGGAAGCGTGGATGCGAATTCCGCGGGTAGCGACTCCACAATTTCTGACTCCCACTCGGCAATGCCGATCGGCTTGGAAAATCCGCGAAGAGAATACTCAGCCACCACGTTGTTCTTGGTCTTGCAGAGCAACAGTCCAATGGTCGGTTGGTCGTCCGCGTGTGAAAGCAAATCGTCCACAGCAGACATGTACATGTTGATCTGTCCTAGATACTCGGGCTTGAAAGCGGTGGCCTTGAGCTCTACTACAACGAAGCAGCGCAGTTTGAAGTTGTAAAACAGCAAGTCGGCAAAGAATTCGTCGTCGGTAATGGTCAGCCGTACTTGCCGTCCCACGAACGCGAAGCCCTGGCCAAGTTCCAGGAGGAATTTCTCCACATGCAGGATCAGCTGTCCCTCGAGTTCGTGTTCGTTCCGTTTGCCTGTCATGGACACGAAGTCAAAGACGTAGGGGTCCTTGAAGGACTGCTGGGCAAGATCCGATTCCAACGGCGGCAGGGTCACCTTGAAATTGGTGATGGCTTGACCGGAGCGTTCGTGAAGCCGCGTATCAATCTGGTGGACCAAGACGTTTCGAGACCAGCCCTGATCGATCGCCGACGCTGCATACCAGAGCCGCTCATCCGCACTTTTGAGCTTCTCCAGGAGAGCGATTTGGTGATACCAAGGCAATGTTGCAAGCGGCGCTTGCAACATTGGAAACTCAGGCCAAGCCTCAGCAAATGACTTCATGTAGCGGAGGTTTCGAGGCGAGAAGCCCCTAGCCTCAGGGAAGGCCTCGCGGACGTCTGCCGAGAGCCTAGTGACGACTTTACTGCCCCAACCTTGTGCGGATTCGCGTTGGCTCAGTTCATTGCCGATGGCCCAGTACGAAAGCAGCATCTGCCGGTTGGCGGCTGAGATTGCCTTCGACCTGCCGGCATGAATCTGGCGTGTCACCGATGCCAGTAGTTCTGGGTACCAATGCGGCATATCGGACTTAGCGGGCGTTTCTTCAAACGATGCTGCTGATGACATACTGATCGGTTCCTTCCCTGGCGGCCATTTCACCATGAATGTATCGGTGGGCACCGACATTATTTGCCCCTCAATCTGGCAAGCGGTGCTTGCAAAATTTCCTCATGGTGTGCCGGCAATTGTGCAACAGGTGCTGCACAATTAGCGGCAGCGCTGCCATCACACTCCTACCGTGGCCAGGTCACGTTCGGCGTCCTTGACCCGGAGCTTGCCGGACATTAGATGGGGGAGGAGGGCGTCGCGGGTGGCGGCGAGGGTCCGGTTTTCGTCAGTCAGTGACTTCATTAGCTGGAAATTGGCCTCGCTAATCTCTCCGAAGTGTGCAAGTGCGACCGGATCTGGCTCGCACAAGCTGTATCCCGCCAGATCAAGGGCCGAGACGCGCTGTCGCCCTGACGTACCAACCATGTGCCGGATAGCAAACGTTCGGAAGCGACCGCTGGTCGCCAGGAAGTATGAGAGAGGCGTTGGTACGTCGGGCAA
Organism: Pseudarthrobacter sp. KH_020_B; assembly: GCF_057840185.1. NCBI lineage: Bacteria > Bacillati > Actinomycetota > Actinomycetes > Micrococcales > Micrococcaceae > Pseudarthrobacter > Pseudarthrobacter sp. KH_020_B. The sequence continues at coordinate 2,733,605 of NZ_CM174506.1, read as the reverse complement.
AGATCGAAGAACGATGAATTCAGTCGATCCGATGCCAACTTGCCCCTTGCCGAGGAAATCCACGAAGCCGGTCTTGCGATTCTCAAGGCATGGCGTAATTCGAGCGAGAAGGGTGTCACCGTTCATGAAACGGGCTCCGCCTTTGGCAGGGCGACGGTCCCAATGGCTGATTCCCATATTTGCGACAGGAAGCTTCTGCATGTCGACATACACTGGTTCGGCCTCTGAGGGTGCCGCGACTTTGGGGTTAATCTCCACAAGGTCTCCGAGCCCAATGACGTCTAAATCTTCCCTAGGGTCCTGATTTAGCCCTAAAGCCTCAAATCGGGCCTCAAGAAGTGTGGTCAGAGTCGTGGCGAGTTTGGTGTTGGCGGCGATCTTGTCGTCGAGGGCGCCCAGTACTTCTGCAATCGCGACTTGTTCGCGTAGTTCTGGGTACGGAACCTCTAGTCTTTTGAGGTCAGATCCGCGAATGCCCGCTGCAGCAACCTGCTCGACGATTGTCTCCATGCTCCGGCGGCCTTGGGACGACGCGAAATAGTAGAAATAGTAGGGAGCATGTGCGATCGCAGGATCGAGGCGAGCACGGAGAATCGATCCTTCCCAAGTGGTGGGTTCGTCCACATCGTCGACGATGCTGCACTTCCCAGCTCCTTCGAGGGTCAATGAACGACGTGCAAACAGGAGGTCGTGTCGCCTTAGAAGCGTCCTGTCGGGGTCGTAATCTGCGAGTTCAACTCTGGCCATCTCTACCGCAGGTACGCGCGGGTGTCGAAATAGTTCACCCATGTTGAGCATCTTCATGCCGCTGCCGCGGTTGCCCGCGGGAATAGTCACTCCACTCCGAAGCGGATAGGCCATGAGGTCCCCAAAGATTCGGCGACTGGTCACGAAACCCTCCCCAACTGCTCGCGCACACCAGTAGCCAACCGCTCGGACTCGTCGAACTGTGCAAACAGTTCCTTCGAAAGCCTCGCGATCTTCTCCTCGATCGGCTCGCCGTCGTGCTCCACCTCGGCAGCCCCGACGTAACGTCCGGGCGTAAGCGCATAGTCGGTTGCCTTGATTTCCGCCAGTGTGGCCGAATAGCAGAAGCCGGGGATGTTTTCGTAGGTCTCGACAAGCTCGACCACCGGGGCTTTGGTTTCGACGGGCTCAACCGCCGGGGTTTCGACGGTTTCGACAGGCTCAAGCACCGAGGACGTGCCGCGCCAGGCGTGGAACGTGTCGGCGATCTTGGCGATGTCCTCGTCGGACAGGGCGCGCTCGGCGCGGTCCACCATGTAGCCGAGGTTCCGGGCGTCGATGAACAGCACCTGGCCGGTACGGTCCACGGAGCCGTGCGCACCGGCTGTCTTGTCCTTTGCGAAGAACCAGGTGCACACAGGGATGCCGGTGCTGCGGAACAGCTGGGTGGGCAGCGCAACCATGCAAGAGACAAGGTCGGCTTCCACGATTTGGGCGCGGATTTCGCCCTCCCCGCCGGAGTTGGAGGACATGGAGCCGTTGGCCATAACAACGCCGGCGCTGCCGCCCGGTGCCAGCTTAGAGATGATGTGCTGGATCCAGGCGTAGTTGGCGTTGCCGGCCGGCGGGACGCCGTACTTCCAGCGCGGGTCGGACTCGGAGCGGGCCCAGTCCTTGATATTGAAGGGCGGGTTGGCCATGATGTAGTCGGCCTGCATGTCCGGGTGCTGGTCCCGGGCGAAGGTGTCGCCCCAGCGGGAAGCGAGGTTGGCGTTCAGGCCGTGGATGGCGAGGTTCATCTTTGCCATCCGCCAGGTGCGTTCGTTGAGCTCCTGACCGTAGACCGAAATCGCGGTGCGGTCCTCGTTGTGGGCGTCCAGGAACTTCTCGGTCTGCACGAACATGCCGCCTGAACCGCAGGCGGGGTCGTAGACGCGGCCGCTGTGTGGTTCGAGCACCTCAACTAGTACACGGACCACGCCTGCCGGCGTGTAGAACTCGCCGCCCCGCTTGCCTTCGGCCTTGGCGAACTTCTCCAGGAAGTACTCGTAGACCTCGCCGAGCAGGTCGCGGGCCTTACTGGCGCCTTGGCCCGTGAAACGTGCGGAGTTGAAGAGGTCCAGCAGCTCACCCAGGCGGCGCTGGTCTACGTTGTCGCGGTTGTAGATGCGGGGGAGCGTCGCGGCCAGGCTCTTGTTGTCGGCCATGATGAGGTCCATGGCTTCATCGATGAGCAGCCCGATGGACTTGGGCTCGGCGCCGTCGACTGCATCCAAGCCCTTGGCATTTTCTGCCAGGTAGCCCCACCGTGCCCGGGCCGGAACCCAGAACACGCCGTGGCCGGTGTACTCATCCACGTCGTCGATCAGTTGCGCGATCTGTTCTTCGGCGAGGCCGTCGGCCTCCAGTTCGTCCTGGATGATCCCGCGGCGCTCCTCGAACGCGTCAGAGACGTACTTCAGGAACACCAGGCCCAGAATCACATCCTTGTACTGGGAAGCATCCATGGAACCGCGCAGCTTGTCGGCGGCCTTCCACAGGGTGTCCTTCAGTTCCTTCATAGTGGAAGGGGCGAGGTCCGCCTTCAATTTCGGGGGCATTATGCGGTTCCTTCTGTTGGTGCGGCGATGGAGATGGGGTCTGTCAGGGTTAGGCTTCCGCCTGCTACGCCGTCCGTAATCAGGGTAGCGAGTTCTTCCAGTCGATTGAGGCGTTGACGGGCTTCAGCCTGCTCGTGTTGCAGCCGGCCTAAGGCGTTGGAGAGCGGCTGTCGTTGAACTTCCGGTGCGCGCCGCAACCGCCAGTTCCGCCAGGTCTTGTCTGCGGCGGGGCGGCTGCTGATGTCAGCGGCAACCACGTCCGGCACGAGACCGCCGGGATCACCGCGGTCGATTCTCAGGATCCGGGCGGGGAAGACTACGACGGCGCCGCCCTCCGCATCGACCATCGCTGCGGGCCGCGGGCTGGTACAGAAGACAACGTCACCAGGTTCGGTGAGGCGCCCGGCAGTGTATTTCGCCGCGAAGTCCAGGAGCGTGATGAACCGTGGCTTGGCGTCGTTAGGATCCATGAGTTCCTCGCGGCCCAGGATCCTGATTCCGGCCTGCCGGTTGAGGTCAGTCGCTTCCAACCTGATGCCTTTGACGTACTTGAGGTTTCCGGCCGTCAACAGTTCCTGAACTGAAGCGGGCCGGAGTCCGGTGCCCGGTACGGCAGGCTGCACTTCGGGCAGAACAGATGATGATGTCCCAGCTGACAACAGGCGCACGAGTTCCTCGACCCGGAGCGCAGACTCGGCGCCGCCGGTCGCCGTCGAACCTCTGGCAGGCAGACCGCGCACGAGGGAACCCTTGCCGGCGAGAAGGAAGCGCGTCTGTACCAGCCGGGTGAACCTGAACGAGTGCGCGCGGATGGTGGCGCGATCGCCCATGGATGCGACGACGTCGCTGATCAGGTCCTGGCTGACATCGAGGGTGAGCGAAGTGGTGCTCAGGTCCGCCACGCTCGTCCAGCGCTCCGCGATCGGCACATCAGCGAAGGACGGTCCCAGCACCCAGAGGGCCTGCGGCTCCCGCGGCTTTGCGCGGAGAAGTCCAGGCTGAAGACGGGCGATGGCACGGACTCTGCCCGAACGCAACAGGTCTGAGCGCAGGTTGCCGGCCTCTCCAGTGAGAGCGTCGCACAGCACCCGGGCAGGCGCGATGACAACGGCCCGCTGGCTGTCGTCCATTTGCAGGACGATGTTCTCAATGCTGTTCAGGATGCCCGTGGTGTCCAGGGCGGGATTGCCCGGGGCGGGATATTGCGCCACGTGGACCGCGGGGCCGTTGACCGCAAAGGCTCCCTTGGCATCGACCTTTACTGGGTTGCTGTCCGTGCCATGAACTGCCAGACGACGGCGGGCCAGCCGTGATGCGCTGCCGTGGTGGTCTGCTGCCAGGAGAGTGATGGGCCGTGACTCTCCGGACTGCTCGACGATGCTCAGCATCACGTCGCTCCCGCCCGGCGTCGAGTCGACGAAGAGGAGCCTGCTGTCGAGAGTGGATGCCAGTTCCATTGCAGTTGCGCCCACGAGTTTTAGTGCTTCGTCCGTCAGTGCGGTGTCTGAATGCTCGCGCAGCCCCTCCTTGAACCGGTGGGTCAGCAACTTTTCGAAGGCGGCCGGCGCGCTGAAGGCGCTGTCCGCCAACCTGTCCGCGAAGCCGGCCAATCCCGAGAGCGCGGAGCCGAGTGCCTCCAGTTCGGCGTAGAGGAACACATCGTCAGGGTCCGCTTCGTCTGCGGCGTCCAGGAGTTCGGCTGCAGTACTTTGTGCCAGAGCCTGTCCCGTGGTGATCTTCAGGGCGAGGAGCGCGGTCAGACCATCGAAGGACTGCCGGCTGTCCCTTGGCATTTCGCCAGGCGGAGCAGCCAGTCTCGCGAAGACCGCGACGTCGTTCCGAGCCTCGGGGTTGTTCCCCCGGCCGGTGGCCTGGAGCCAGGCGGTGACTTGGTCTGCGTCGAACAGCTCGACGCCGTTGGCCTGCGCAGTGGATACCGGGAACGGCAGCGGGCCTCCGCTGCTGCGCTTGCGCCACATGGAGACGACCGGGCGCTGCACCTGGGCGAGCGAGGCGACATCGGAGAGTGTCATGCGCAATGTTTCCGTGACTGTGTCCATGGCTGCCCCCTTCAGTCGTGATCGTCCCATCAGCTTAGTGGCGACAGCCGACATTCTGGGTTTGGCACTGATAACCCGGGTTATCAGCTATATCGGGCGCCGTTGCCCGATTCGCTCATAAGTTCATTCTGCAGCCACGAAGCAATCTTCCGGAGCTGCGGCGGCGGCGGGGAACCGCGTATTGGGGGATCAGTATCCCGCCGCCGTTTAGCGGTCATCCACAAACAAGAGGAAGAGAACATGTTGAACACTGACGCCAGCCAGGCGCAAATGCCTGACGACCAAACAGCTCCTGAGGCAGCCGAGGAGGAACCCGCTCCGGCGGCGAAGTCCAGCCGCAAGAAGGGCACCCTTCTGGCGACAGCCGCCGTCGTTCTTCTCGCCGGCGGGGTGGCCTTCGGAACCGTACTTCCTGACCCGAAGACCAGCGATGCCTACATGGCGCTGGCGGACGAGAAGGGAACGGTCGAGATCGAGCGCGACGCCGCATTGTCCAGCTATGCGTCCGTGAAGGGTAAGTACGACAGCCTCCAGGGCGGGATCACAACCCGGGAGTCCAAGGTTTCCGCACGGGAGACCGAAGTGGGCAAGGCCGACGCTGCAGTCAAGACTGCCGAAGCCGCGGTGAAAGCCCGCGAAGAGGCTGTCACTGGAGCGGAAAAGACCAAAGCGGCCAACACCATTGGCGACGGCACCTGGACGGTGGGCACGGACATCGAGCCCGGAACCTATCGGGCATCCGCCGACGTCGGCTCCTCCTGCTACTGGGGCATCTATGCCACCGGCAGCAACGGCAGCAACATCATCGACAACGACCTCCCGGGCGGCGGCCGGCCCTCCGTTGCACTGTCCGCCGGCCAAGATTTCAAATCCAGCCGCTGCGGCAAATGGGAAAAGCAATAGCACCCGCAGCATCACCAACCGCACTCTCGAAAGGCACCACCATGTCTCACCAGAACTTTGATTCAGTCCCGTCCGCGCCGGTTGCTGCGGCCCCGGTCAAGCGCCCGTTCTTCAAGAAGAAGCGCTTTGTGATTCCGATTGGCGTCCTGCTGCTCGGAATCGTCATGGGCTCCTGCTCCAGCGGCAGCAAGCCTGTGGCGGATTCCAGCCCCATCGCTTCCGCTGCTGCCTCCGCTGCTCCGGTCGAGGCCGCGGCGCAGCCCGCGGCAGCACCGCCGTCGGCCGCCCCCGCACCGGCGGCTCCCACGGCACCGACGGTGGGGACACCCTTCGCCGTAAAGATGCGCAACGGTGACGTCGCCAGAATCACGATCGTCTCCGCCGTGCGGACGGACACGGTGACCACGACGGCGTTTGCGTCGCCGCCGAAGAACGGAACCTACCTGCTCCTGGACGTGCTGTGGGAGACCGAGGCGGGGAAGACCAGCTCGAACCCCTTCTACTTCTCAGCCAAGGATGAAAGCGGCCGCAAGGCTGACCTCAGCATGTTTGCCGATAACCAGCTGGGCTCCGGTGACGTCCTGCCGGGCGACAAGTCCCGCGGGTTTATCGCGTTCGACATGGCCCCCGGGGCAGCAACCGTGATGATTTCGGATCCGCTGATGCAGGAAGCCGCGCGGATCCAGATCCCTGGATAAGTAAAGTACTCACCCGGGCCGTGGTGCCGGGTCCGGATGGTGCAGCGTGGCGCACGGAGTCGTGCCGCATGATGCGGGACACTGATGAGGTCGCAGCGGGAAGCCTTCTTTTGTTCCCGCGCGGCGAACCGACTTGCAGCAACGAGGAATAAGCCCAGGCACGAGCCTGTGGTTAGAGGGGGACAACGTAATGACCGATAGCGAAGCTGTCACGCTGGAGGCACAGGTCGACGACGACGAGGCCAATTCTGACATCGCGAAGGCGGTCAGTGCTCGTCACTCGATCGCTCGCAAGTACGTCATGAGGATCCGGCGCCGGCATCCCGAGGCGACGCCGGCAGAAGTGATCAAGATGCTTGAGCGTCACTACAGCACTTCGATCAGCGCCGCAGGGGCGGCCATCGCTGCTGGTTCGATCGCTGCCGAAGTCGGCATCGCTCTGATTCCCGGCGGCGGTGTCGCCGCCGCGGGGCTGAAGAATGCGGGCAAACAGGCCGCGAAGAGGACTGTGCAGGAAGCCGTGAAGGTAACCGCAAAGGAAGCCGCCAAGGTGGCGGCGAAGAATGTAGCCATGGGTGCGGCAAAGACCGGCGCCCAGCGGGTCGCGGCGCTCCTCCCTGCGGGAGATCAGCAACTTCAATTCGAGATCACAGCGGTCTTCGGGCTGGCCCTCGCCGACATCCACGGGATGGATCTTGACCAGGACCAGGCTCATGCTCTGGTTTACGGACTGACCAATGACCGCGTAAGTCAGCAGCAGATCGCCGTCATGGCCACGGACGTCGCGAAAGCCTCCCCCGAAGGTGTGGTGGGCGTTGGTCACAAAATTGCCGCTGGAAGCGGTGACTGGTCACACTGGGCGACGACGCTCGCTGACACCCTGCCGAGCGGTGCGGCTCAGAGCCTCGTCCGGACCATTCAGACGGGTCAACTGGACACCGTGCGTGAATCCTTGAGCGGAAAGCAACAGTCGGCGATCGAATATGGAGTTGGTGCACTGACGGGGGGAGTCAGCCGTTTCGTGTTTGGCCGCGACGTCGTCGAAGCAGCCCGAGCCGCATTTCCGGAGGCCCCGGACGCGTTTCCCGCACATCTGGCCCTTCACGAGAAGGCGAAGGCGGATACCGATGACCGTGAGGCCGAGCCTAACCGGGCACTTGCAGCTTTGGAGGACGCTGCGAAGTCGACGGGTAACTGGATCTCCGGCACTGCCAGCACAGTGGGTGAAGGAGTGACGAAGAGCGCCGCCACCGTGGGAACGGGGGTAGCGAGCGCAGCCGGCACGGTGACACGACCTTTCCGAAGTGTCGACGTCGACGGTGACGGTATTCCGGATGAGCCGCAGGCGCTTGCTGCTGTTAAGGGTGTCGGCGGTGCCATCGCTGGTGCCGCAGACTCAGTGAGTGGGAAGGTTGCCGGGATGTTTAAGTCAAAAAAGCGCGGCAGAGACGCCTCCGATGGGTCTGCGACCGGCAGCGATGACCCGGTCAAAACCTAAACCTCAAGGGAACGGGGTTAGATCCGGCGACCGGGAAGCCTGCAAGACGTGTGACCATGCGCGACATCGAAGTTCACTGAGTTCGGGCGTCCCGCGCCGACTAAGAGGGTCCGCGGCCATAGTCGGCGATTGCGGGCCACCACTATGATCGATCTTCCGCTGCAGTCTTTTCTTGATCCCACCTGCACCCCTCTGACTCCGAAAAAACAAGAGAAGCTGCGCCCAAACTTCCAATTGGGCTGGCCGCGATGACCCTGCTCAGAGCCATTTGCTCCCGCTGGATCAAGGCGCTTCCTTGTTGAAGTTCTTCCCAAATGACCTGCAACTCACACTTCATGCTCTGTTAGGAGAATGGCCAGTCGGATCGGATCCGACTGGCCATTCTTATTCGCTGGTACTCAGAGCCTGGGGGCTCCAGGACTCGTAGTCTTCAGAGAGGGCGGTTGGCAATCTTCTTGACCCACACGGGGCTCTCGATTCCCTGCTTCTTGTCCGTGGTCAGGCGGAGGCGGGCTCGCTCTTGCGCCGGAGTTACGAAGGCTTTCTGATTGCCATCATCGATGGTCTTCTTTTCAGCAACTGCGCTCATGTCCCGTCCTCCTTAGGCGGTTCGCTACCCCTATTGTCCGGCAATGGGGGCAAGAGGTCTAGCGTGGCCTCCCCACCGGAAAGGGGTTGTTTCCACGCTTCGGCGATGATCTCGACCTCCTCAGGGCCCGCCAGAGTACTGGTGGTGAGGAGTTCCAGCACTGCCAAGCCAACGTCCTGTTTTTCCGGCTTCGCATCCAACGATGCTTCCAGCGCCCATTGCCTCCGCCGCCACCACTCCGCCCGGCCGTCAGCGTCACGTTTTTGGGACAGCGTTTCCTTGTCCGAGGCGGTTCGCTGGCGGAGCGTGTTCCAACTGATGAAGGCCGCGAGGAGCGCACCAAACAGGATGGCCAGCGGACCAAGTGCGGCCAGGATTTGCCACCATTCAGCCGGCCCAGTGCGGAGGACGACTTCCAAGGGTTCTGGAGAAGGACTTGAGTTCACGGAACCAACACAGGCAACAGGTCTGACATCCGATCTGGCTCCCTGGTAGTGCAGTCAGTGGTCTCCTAGAAGGGTAGGTTGCCGAACACCCCCCGGTGCTTGCTCGGCAGCAATTGTGCAGGCGCTTGCACAATTAGCAGCGCCCAGAACGTCGTCGACTGTGCAGCAAGCTTGCTGCACAATCGATAACCATCCCAGCCACTCCGGTGGAGCGAACCCCGGCGTCATACGCCGCTTTTCCAGTAACGGATCCGCATCCTTGACGCGGAGCTTGCCAGACATGAGCTGGGGGAGAACGGCGTCGCGGGTGGCGGCGAGGTTCCGGTTCTCGTCCGTCAGCGACTTCATATGGCCAGGCTGTCCAACAGATCTAGCGGCGCACAGCGGCGTATCGGCAAGCCGTGGTGCCGCCGTCTCGAAAATTGCCCCGCTCATAAGTGGCATCCCCCAGGGAGAGTCAGTAGCGTCGTACCAGCAACTCAAATCTCCCGACAGACAGGTGCAGTGTGGGCAAGACGAGCAAGACGCGTCGCGTGGAAAAGGGTCCGGCAGGAAATCACAGCCCCGGATCGGTCTCTCTCAGTCTATTTCGGGCCAGTCGAGCCTTGGACGCGCTGGCCCCGGCCTTTGTTCACTGGTTTGATGACGGCTCGCCCGGCGCCGCAGCTGCCGCCGTGCAGTACCTGAAGCTGATTGAACCTGTCCTGGGCCGCTATCTGGACAAGGCGGCGGTGCCGGACGCGACGAATCTGGAGCCGGTTCCCTTGGCCCTTGCCATCTCGGAAGAGGCCGCTGCCACCGCGGGTGTTTCGGCCGTCGGGCTGCCGGACGTCGAACGCGCCGCTTTCATGGTTGACGCTGTCCACGCCTATGTGGGTTTCTTGTCGGAAACCGGCCGGTGGACCGGAACCACGGAGCAGCTCGGGGGAGTGCTGGACTTTTTCGACGTCCTGGCCGAGGGCGACGATGAACCCCGGTTCATTGACGTTCCGGAGGTTTCCCAAGAGAAGGCGCTCGAAGTCTTTTCCGAGTTGCCGTTGATCCGGCGGGCCCTGGCATTGGTCCGGTGGATCGGCGACGGTAAGCCCGTCACTGGAACCGGGGCGCTTCGCTTGCGGGACGTTGAAGCGGCAGCCGCATGCGTGGGCGTGACGGTCCGGGGCGGCACTAAGGGGACAGCTGCAGCTGACGGAGTCCCGACGGTGCAGAGCATGTATGAGGTGCCCCTGCTGGCACAGATGTGGGCCGCGCTTGAGGCCGCCGAACTGATTGCCATCAAGTCAACAAAAGTGGTTCCATTCGACGCCGACGCATTCCTTGCCGGGGACGCGACAGAGCAGCTGGACGACTTCTCCATGTTCGTCTCTTGTTTCCTTGAGCAGGCAGTACTTCGCCACGATCCCGAACAGCCGTGGGAGAAGCTCATATCCGCCATGCAGACCTCCCTCCTGCTGGCGGCATCGACTCCGGAGCCACCCTCACTGGAACGTGTCCTGGCTGCCCCGGACCACGCCCCGGAAGCCGAGAAGGCGATGACCGCGCTGCTGACCAGTGTGGCAATGGCCCGGCTGGAGGAACTCGCGGAACTTGGGCTGCTGACCATCGATACTCATTTCCGCGTGCCCCCGGCGCTTATCGGCTGTGTCGCGGATACGTTCGACAACCCCTGGGTGCTGGCGGAACTGGGTTTGGGCGAAGAGCCGGACGAGGAAGAAACGCCGCCCGAGCCAGCAGAGCCGGCCGGGCATGGAACGCCGAAGACGCCGCCGCTGCCGGGTGACGGCTCAGTTCTGCAACTGAAAATCGGACTTAAAGGGTCCAAGCCGCCCATCTGGCGGCGGGTCCTGGTCCCAGCCGGTATGCCGCTCTCGCAACTGCACCTGGTGATCCAGGAAGTGTTCGCATGGCTGGATTATCATCTGCATCACTTCCAGACCGGGGGATTCCGCGGCCCAACATATGCACCGGTGGCGCCCGATGGAGTGGATGACTTCTATGGCGAGAACTCGCTGGACGAATCGAAGGTGACGGTTGCCCAGCTGTTGCCCGCGGTGGGCAGCACCATGACCTACACGTACGATTTTGGCGACAACTGGGAACACGCCATCACTCTGGAAAAAGTCCTGAATCCCGACGACGGCGGGCAGCTCCCGCGGTGCACCGCGGGCCGCGGTGCCGCACCTGCGGAGGACAGCGGGGGCGTCTGGGGATGGATGGACGTCGTCCAGGCCGTCAACGATCCCGCCCACGCGGAGCACAAGCAGTACCGGGAATGGATGGGGCTCGGCAAGGGCGAGACCCTGGATCCCAAGGCCTTTGACCTGGAACAGGCCAACGAGGACTTGGCGGACCTCTTCTAACCGCACCCAGATGCGATGCTGGCTGGCTTCAGAACCGGCGACAAGGAACGACGGCGGTCAGCCGCCGTCGTTCCCTTGCTTACTTCCCGTAGGTGGCGAAGTTCTGAGTGGCCACCAACTGCGCCCCGTACGGGGAACCGGCGGAGAGCCGGGCAGAGCCGAAGCCAAAGTCGGTCAGGCTGGCGTTATGGCCCGGGGAGGCCTTCCACGCGGCGAAGAGCGCATCGGCGTCGGCGTTCACTGCGATGTTCTCCGCGGCCCCGTGTTGTAGCGCAGCGCGGCGAGGCCGTTGGCCAACCGGTATTCATTGATGAGCGCGAAGGAGCGCAGGGCTACGGCCCGGAACCTGAGTTGGAGCCGGCGTTGCGGGAACCGCAGCGGGAGACGACGTCGTCGGAGCGGTAGCAGGGAGCGGAAGTTGACGGAGCCGGCTCGCGCAGCTGTACCCGCCAGGTCAGGTGCTTTGACGCGGTGGCGCCGACGTGCCAACCACGTGCGGGATAGCGAGGGGGTGAGCCATGCGATCGTATCCACGGCGCCATCGCACTCCTCGGATCCGATCCGCGACCGCCCAAGGCCATCGCCCTGCGGGGCCGCCCGGGATTTCGGGTCCGGGTTGGCGATGTCTACGGCAAGTATGCAGTCGGCTAACCGATAGTCCCGTTCGGTTGCCTCCGCCGCACCGGGGAAGACCTAGCGCAGGCTGCGGCAGCACCGCCGTCGGCCGCCCAGCACCGAACCGCAGGCGCCATTTCTCTCCGATGCGCGCACAATAGTAAAGACAGGCAGGGCCTGGCCGGCCCTGGTTTCCGGAGTCGAGGACGGTCACCGTGAGAGCGATTCAGGCCAAGGCCGCAGTGCTGCTGATGGCGGCGCTCCTGTTGGGCGGGTGCGGCTCCGGGGGCGGGAGCACCGCGACGTCCCCGGGGCCGGGGACAGCGACAACCGGAGCGGTCACACCGGGAGCGCCAACCATCACCATCAAGGACTTCGAGTACGGCGCGCCGCTGACCGTCGCGCCGGGGGCCGCCGTCACGGTCACCAACATGGATTCAGCGGGCCATACCGTCACCGCGGACCAGGGCGAGGTATTTGACGTGGATGTCCGCGGAAGCGGCGGGACGGCCACGTTCACGGCGCCCTCGGCACCCGGCTCCTACCCCTTCTTCTGCGCCTATCACCCCAATATGCGCGGGACGCTGATCGTCAAATGAACGTGGCACTGAGGGTCCTGACGGCACTGGCTTTGTTCATCGATGCCGGAGTACATATTTATCTGGCCCCCGGCTACCAGGCGGCCTCGCCTGGCGGAATCGGACAAGGCAATTTGTTCCTGCTCGAATCGGCCGCGGCGGTGCTGGCGGGGCTATGGGTTCTGTTCCGCGGCAGCAGAGCCTCCTTTGCGGTGGCCCTGGTGGTGGCCCTGAGTGCATTCGTCGCTGTGGTGTTGTACCGGTATGTGGATATTCCGGCCTTCGGACCCTTCCCCGCGATGTATGAGCCGGTGTGGTTTTTTGAGAAAACCCTCAGCGCCGTGGCCGAAGGAGTGGGAGCACTCCTGGCCGCCGTAGGTCTGGTCCGTACCGCCCCGAAGCGACGGGCCGAGGGCACGTAGCGGGCCGTCAGGGCGCCGGTGCGGGTGGGAGGTTCTTGGCGGCGGGCCCCTGGATGACGGTGCCGTCGGTGGAGAACCGGGAGCCGTGGCAGGGGCAGTCCCAGGTGGCATCGGCGGTGTTGAAGCCCACCGTGCAGCCAAGGTGGGTACACGTGGCGGAGACGGCGTGGACCTGCCCGTCCGCGTCCTTGTAGACGGCGGTGCTCGCGCCGTTGACGGTGACGACTTTCCCCTCTCCTGGGGACAGTTCCGTGTGGCCTGGCAGCCTCCGGAGTTTTCCGGCCAGGACAGCTGCCACAGTCTTGACGTTCTCCTTCATGAACCGTCCCGCGCTGGCCGCCGGGGTAATCCGGTTGCTGTTGAACACGGAGGCCCAGGGGTTCTCCCGGCCGCTGAGGGTGTCGGCGAGAATGAGGGCGGCGGCAGTTCCGTTGGACAGGCCCCATTTGCGCAGACCGGTGATCACGTAGACGTGTTTTGCAGTGGGGGACATGAGTCCGGCGTAGGGCAGCCCGTCGAGCGGGATGCCGTCCTGTGTTGACCAGCGGTAGGCGACCTTATCCACGCCGAGGCGGTCGTGGGCGAAGGCTGCGAGTCTGCGGTACCGCGCGGCAGTATCGCCGGACTCGGACACGCGGTGGCCCTCGCCGCCGGTGAGCACGTAGCTTGTGCCGTTGACGCTGGCGGTCAGAATGGAGCGCATCGGTTCGTCGGCGCTGATGAACGTGGCATCCAGCGGGGCGGTGTCCACGCGTCCGGCGACAAGGTAGGAGCGGTGCGGATGACACCGCAGGTAGAACAGGCCCTGACCGCCGAACGGCACATTCGTGGCGACGATGACGTCGCGGGCCCGGAGGGTGGCGTGTTCGGTATCGACGACGGCAGGGGAGCCGTCGTGGATTCGTAGAGCCCGGGTCCGCTCGAAGACGAAGCTGCCCCCACCATTGACCGAACGGGCGAGACCCTGGAGATATTTCACGGCATGGATCTGCCCCTGCCCGTCAAATCGGACCGCACCCTTGACCGGGAAAGGCAGTGGCACATCGGTGGTGTAGGCGGCGGGCAGGCCGAACCCGGCCGCAAGGTTGGCTTCGACGCGCACAAGGTCGAGCCTGTCTTCGGTTTCGGCGTAGGTGTAGTTGGCGACGCGGCGGAAGTCACAGTCGATGGCTTCCTCTGCCACCAGCTGCGCGACGTGTTCGACTGCCGACTGATTCGCCTGCCCATACATGCGGGCGGTCGCGTCGCCGTGTTTGCGTGCAAGTTCGGTATAGGCAAGGCGGTGAAGGGACGTGACCTTGCCGGTGGTGTGGCCGGTGACGCCGGTTCCCACGCGGGCGGTGTCGATGACCGCGACGGTCCGGCCTTTACGCTTGAGCGCCAACGCGGCGGTCAGCCCCGCGATGCCCGCCCCGATGACCGCGACGTCGACCCGCAGATCCCCGCGCAAGACGGGATAATCGGTGGTTCCGGCGGTCGCGACCCAGAGGGAGACGGGTTCACCTTCCGGCCGTCCGCTGTTCGATGCGGCATTCACTGCGTCACCTCAGGTTCACCCTGTACTACTCGGCTGTGTTAAGGCTGCGTCAGCAGTAGCCGACGCCGGGGGAGCCGACGGCGACCGTCCCGGGGATTTCGCGCCCTGGGGACTGCCGCCGTCGTCGGTTTTCCACGAACCGTGGCGCTATGGGGTGCTTCCCTTCTTCTCCATGGCATCCTTGCCGAGCCAAAGGCCCAGGCCCACCATACCGAGGCCCAGAACCAGGTGCAGCCAGTTGTCGGCAGTGTTGAACGGGACGAAGTTGGCAGCCGCGTTCATGTCGATGACCAGGCCGTAGATCCACAGGACCAGGTAAACAATGCCGCCGCCAAGCAGGAACAAGCGGGCCATCGGGTTGGTCCGCGCCATCGCAATGCCAGCCACACCGAACAGCAGATGCACGATGTTGTGCAGCACTGACACCTGGAAGACTCCAAGGAGCATGGCCCCGGACTCGTGTCCCGCAAGGGTCATGGCGCCGTAATTGGTGGTGATTCCCGGGATGAACCCGAGAACTCCAACCAGCAGGAAAACCGCACCAATACCGAGGGCGGTGTTGTGAAGCGTCAACCCCATCATGTGGTGCTGCGCAGGGTGTGAAGCGGTAGTCATGGCCTTCCCTTTCGCACTGATTACCGGTTCATCTGATGGCGAACCGGTCTCGCGGCAAGGAGTCGCAGGAATCCTGCCGACGCCCATATCGTACTCCGGAAAACCGCGTGTGGGCAGGGGAAACAGAGAATGGGGCCTCGCCCAGACGGCGATCCGCCGCGGCCACCTTTTCCAGAAGTGACCGTCGCTGACATGCTGGTGGTGTGACCTCGATCTCGACGCAACCCATCCGTACCGCGCTCACCTGGAAACTGTTGCCAGCGGTCCTGCTGTCGGTGTCCGGAGTGCTGCTATTCGGTGTCGAGCACGACCTCATGGGCTACAGCATGCTTGCGTTGAGCCTGGTCACCGCCGCAGTCATCGACCACGAACTCCTGCGGCACCTCGCGTTGATTGCGGCGGGAATGCTGATCATCAGCCTGGTACCGCTGAACGCTGATTTGAGCATCCCGCACATGACGCTCATGGGTAGTGCCCTCGCGTTGGCAGTGCTGGTGCCGTGGCTGGTGTCCCGTTTCGTCTACCGCGAGAGGATCATCAAGTTTCCGGTGAACACGGGCCGCAAATGGCCGTTGAGCGCGAAGCTGTACCTGGTCGCCGTTGTGGCACTCGGTTACTTGATTCTGCCCGTGTATCTGATACGCACAGGGGTATATCAGAACTGGCCGGACGCGTCCGACCCCACCATCTTCTGGCGCCTTTTTCTCGGCGTGAACGCTGTTGGGATCTGGGACGAGCTGTTCTTCATCTGCACCACCTTCACTCTGCTCCGGCGGCACTTCCCGGACTGGCTCGCCAACATTCTGCAGGCCGTCGTCTTCTCGTCATTCCTTTGGGAGATCGGCTACATGGCCTGGGGCCCGCTCCTGACGTTCCCGTTCGCGCTGCTCCAGGGGTACACCTTCAAGCTGACCAAGTCGTTCACCTATGTGGTGACGGTGCACTTGGTCTTCGACTTCGTGCTGTTCCTCGCGCTGGTGCACGCGCACAACCGCGACTGGCTGCCAATCTTCCTATATTGATGGCCGGCCTATCCCGATCGTCGCACTGGCTGGCGCAACAGAGACTTTCACGTGGCCCTCATCCCGGCCAGGTGCGCGCACGCGTCCCACAAGCGCTTCCGGGCTTCGGGGTCCGATCCCATTCCGGGCGTCGGGAGCTCCTTGCGCTTGGCCCATAGCTTTCCGGAGACTCCCGCTGTTTCATTTGACGTGGCGAGCCAGAGCGGTGTGTCCGCTGCCTTCTCGGCCGGTGCGCCGAAGGTGTTCGTGATCCAGCGGAAAGGGCCTCCGACGTCCTGTAGCAGCGTCGTGTTCTTGACCAGCCCCGGATGGGCGGCGTTGGCGACCACGCCCGAGCCGCGCAGGCGCTCAGCGAACTCCTGCGTGAGCAAAACCCGGGCGAGCATTGTGGGCGGCGTCGAGCGAAGGTAGCTGTACTTGCCGCTTGCAGTCTGGAGGTCATCGAAGTTCAGCCTGGTATTGCCGTACCGGGACGCGATGTTGACGATACGGGAATTGCCGGGTGGTGCGGCTGCGCGGCGCGTGAGCGCGTCCAGCAGCAGGTTGGTCAGCAGGAAGTAGGCCATCACGTTGGTGGCGAAGGTCAGTTCCATGCCATCGCGGGTTACCTGACGCTCCTTGCGGAACACGCCCGCTGCGTTGACCAGCACGTCGAGCCGGTCGTGGCGGGACAGGAAGTCAGCAGCCGCCGTATGTATCGAGGCCTGGTCTGAGAGGTCACAGGCCAGTGGCTCAAGTTTGGCGCCTGGAACGTGCCGGCGAATGCCCTCTATCGCCTCGTTGGCCCGGGCTGTTGAGCGTCCCACCAAGACGACCGTGGAACCTTCGCGTGCAAGGCCGGTTGCCACGGCGTTTCCCAAGCCGCCGGCCGCGCCCGTCACCAGGGCCACGGTCCCGTCCATGGATGCCATCGCCTCGCCTCCTGACGCGTTGCCATCTTTGTCGTAACGATGAGGCCGCCGTGGAGCCGGGGATTCCCGGCGCTGTTCCTCGGCTAGTCAAAATCACAACACACGCGAGCCGGATTGGCCAGACATCTTGCTTACACCACCAGCCGCAGCGGCCTTTCGCCCAATCTCACTGTGATTTCCTAGTGACGCGGGAGCATGGGATCCCGCCGTGGCCGCGGATTCACCAGCCGGCCGACGGTACCAACCGCGGCGTTGCGGATTCCCGAGCCGGTATCCAGCATGGCGAATTGGCCCATCAGGCGCGAGGCCAGGACCAGCCGCTGCGTCCGAGCCCTGCGCTCGCGATCGAACCCGGCCAGACCCGCCTCAACAGATGCGGCCGGCGCCATGTACCGCCCCAGGGTGGCTCCATCGACTATGGCCTCGCAGGCGCCGCGTCCGAGGAAGGGCGCCATGGCGTGGGCGGAGTCGCCCACCAGCGCTGTGTTCCCGGTGATGTACCGCGGCAACTTCGGCGCCTCGAAGAGCCCATGGTGCAGGACGGCATCTTCTTCGATCCTGTCAATGAGCCCGCGCACGCCGGGGTGCCAGGACCCGAAATGGTTCACGATGTGCGCCAGGTGCGGTCCTTCAAACGTCTGGTCCGCTCGGATGCAGGCATACCAGTTGGTCGCATCAGGACCTGCTGGCGTAATGCCGAACAGCGCCCCAGGGGCCCAGGTCTCGCCGTATTCGGCCACGGACCCCTTGACGGTGCCCCGCCATGCGACAGCTCCAAGCGACCGGGCGCGGAACCGGTCACCGAACATCCGCTGCCGGGTGCGGCTGAACGTGCCGTCGGCACCAACCACCAGCTCTGCATCGTCCAGCTGTCCGGCGTCGACAATCTGCATGCTGAAGCTGATGTCAATGTCCCGGGCAAGCGCGGCGAGCAACGCGGGCCGGGAGACCAGGTTCAGGTCGGCGCCGCCGGGGGCTGCCACCAGCGTCCGCCCGGCCGGCGTCCAGAGCCGGGTTCCTGCGCCGGAGGCGATATGCGCCCAGCCGTCAGTGCGGCTTGAGGCGTCAACACCAATGCTGTCGAGGGCCTTCATCGCAGCCGGCCACATGCCCAGCATGGTGCCCGACGTCGGCAGGGCCGCAGCCTGCTCCAAAACAGTCACTGACCAGCCGTGACGCTTCAGCGCACGTGCCGTGCTCAGGCCGCCGATTCCCGCGCCGATGATGACCGCTGAATGTCCCACGCCTCAAGGGTACAGACCCCACTCACCCAAAGCCGCCGGACCTGCGAGGATTGCTCTCATGCGTGAAGTTGTCGTCCTCGGCACAGCCTCCCAAGTCCCGACGCGGACCCGCAACCAGAACGGGTACTTGTTGCGTTGGGACGGCGAGGGCCTGCTTTTCGATCCCGGCGAAGGGACCCAGCGGCAGATGATCCGTGCCGGCGTGTCGGCCACGCAGATTACGCGCATTTGCCTCACCCACATGCACGGTGACCACTGTTTCGGGCTGCCCGGCGTACTGTCACGCATGGCTCTGGACGGCGTGAGCCATCTGGTCCATCTGCACTATCCCGCCTCGGGTGAGGATGTGGTCCGCGCGCTCGTAGCCATCAGCACGCCGGGGATTGACCTGAAGCTTCACCCGCATGGTGGTGCGGAAACGATCTCACCCGGCCTTGAGGTCCGGCCGCTGCGGCACCGCATAGAGACCTATGGCTACAGGCTGACTGAACCCGATGGGCGCAGTCTCCTCCCGGAAAGGCTGGCGGCGGCCGGCATTTCGGGTCCGGCCGTCGGGCGCCTGCAGCGCGACGGAAGCCTGGCAGGCGTACGGCTGGTGGACGTGAGCGTTCCCCGTCCCGGCCAGCGCTTCGCCTTTGTCATGGACACGGCACTGTGTGCCGGTGCCGAGGAACTGGCCGACGGCGTCGATCTCCTCGTGGTTGAGTCCACCTTCAGCGACGACGACGCTGATCTCGCCAAGGAGTACGGTCACCTCACTGCGGGGCAGGCGGGGGAGTTGGCGGCCAGCGCCGCCGTCGGAACGCTTGTCCTCACACACTTCTCGTCACGGTACGGCGACGACGTCACGGCGCTCGCCGAGCAGGCCAGGGCCCGTGCCGGCGAGGCGGCCGTGGTAGCGGCAAATGACCTGGACCGGATCCCTTTTCCCAAACGGCGGCACTGGTCCTAATCCAAGTCAGGACGTCCTGCCCTGATGCCTCGTACGTTTCGGACATCAGAGTGTACATTCTGAGTACATGACTGAGATCCGATGGCTTGAAGCATTCGTTGCGGTTGCGGAAGAACTCCACTTTGGCCGGGCGGCGCTGCGTCTGCACACGTCGCAATCACCGCTGAGCCAGACGATCCGGAAGCTTGAGACTGACCTCGGGACGCGGCTTTTTGAGCGCAACACCAGAAGCGTGGCGCTTACGCCGGCGGGGTACGCCCTCCTTCCGCGTGCGTACCGTGTGCTCCAGGAGATGCGCCTGGCCCGCGAGGCCGCCCAGGCGGAGGTTGCCGGTATCCGGGGCAACATCAGAATCGGTTTCTCCGGTGCTGTGAACCATTTGACTCTCCCGCCCCTCACCCGCGCTGTGCGGCGGCGGCATCCCGACATCAAGCTGGACCTCACCAGCAGGGTGCGGACAGCCGATGGGTTGGCAAGCGTCGCAAACGGCACGCTTGACCTTGCCTTCGTCGGCCTTCCCGAATCCCCGGTGCCCACGGTGATGACCCGGCTGGTTGCCAGCGAGGAAATCGGGGCGGTACTCCCGTTGGATCATCCGCTGGCGCAGGAGAAGTCGATACCACTGCAGGCACTGGCGGGTGACGACTTCATCTCGCCGCCAACGGACGGATCGTCCTCGATGACTGAAGTGATGCTCGCATCCTGCATGGCCGCGGGATTCCGACCGCGCATTGTCCAGGAGATGTCGGATCCGTACATGGTTCTGACCTTTGTGGCCGCCGGTGTTGGCGTCACGCTGATGAGCAGCGGAATAGCGGGCATCATTCCCTCCGGCGCGACGTACGTGGCCCTGGATGAGCCGCAGCACTACATGAATCACGCCATCGCCTGGTCTTCCGAGAATGATTCCGCCGTGCTGGCGGCCGTGCTCGCCGTCGTCGAAGAGATCTTTCCCGCTATCAACAAATGAGCGCAATATAGTCCAATAACAGCATAGTGATAGATCATTTTAGTCGTGGACTAACAAAGTGATGACAGCCACACTGGATGTAGGAGCCGCACATCGCGGCGAACCGTTTCGCAGCACGGCCCACGCAAGGTGCCCTCGCAACGGTCCCAGTCACACGAAGGGAACACCATGTCAATGTCGACATCGGCGCCAAAACGCCCGAAAAACAATGCGAAGATCGCAGCAGTCTCGGGGTTCGTGGGCAGCGCGCTTGAGTACTACGACTTCTTCATCTTCGGCTCCGCGGCCGCGCTGATCTTCGGAAAGCTGTTCTTCGCCCCCGGCCCTTCGGCGATGCTGCTGTCATTCGCAACTGTCGGCGTTGCATACATCGCCCGTCCGCTCGGGGCCGTGATCTGCGGCCACCTCGGCGACAAATTCGGCCGCAAGAAAGTACTGCTGCTCACCCTCCTGCTGATGGGCACGTCAACCTTCCTCATCGGCTGCCTGCCCACCTACAGCCAGGTCGGCATGGCAGCGCCCATCCTCATTGTCCTTCTTCGGCTTCTTCAGGGACTGTCGGCGGGCGGCGAATCGCCCGGTTCAAGCTCCCTCACCCTGGAGCACGCACCCGACCGGAAGCGCGCCTTCTACACGAGCTGGACGATGAGCGGCATCATGTTCGGCATCGTGCTCTCCACCCTCGTCTTCATTCCCGTGGCGTCCATGCCCGAGGACCAGCTGCTTGCCTGGGGCTGGCGCATCCCCTTCCTTGCCAGCGCCGTAGTCACCGTCGTCGCCTTTGTGCTCCGCCGGCTCCTCGAAGAGCCCCCGGTGTTCGCGGAAGTCAAAGAGCACGATGAAGTGGTCAAAGTACCGATTGTCACCCTGTTCCGGCACCACTGGGTCACCGTCATCCGTGTTACCGCGATGTCGCTGTTCACCATCATCAACACCATCATCAACGTCTTCGCTCTCTCCTACGCCACCTCCGTCGTCGGTGTAGAAAAAGGACTGATGCTGACTGTGATCGCCGTAGCCAACCTGGCCGCAGTCGCCATGGGCCCGCTGGCCGGCATCCTGTCGGACCGGATCGGCCGCAAACCCGTCTTCGTCTCCGCCCTGGTGCTTCAGGGCGGGATGATCTACGTATTCTTCTCGGCCCTGTCAGCCGCCAATGTTCCCCTGATCTTCCTCACCGGCATCCTGCTGATCGGTGTTGCCTACACCGGTTCGAACTCCATCTACCCCGCCTACTTCCCGGAGCAGTTCCCCGTCAAGGTCCGCTACTCGGGTATGGCCATCAGCCTCATGTTCGGACTGCTTCTGGCCGGATTCGCCCCGGTGATTTCCGAGCTGCTGATCGGTGGCGACAAGGCCAACTGGGTTCCCGTGGCAACGTTTGCGGCCCTGGCCTGTGCCGTGTCCGCGATAGCAGCGCTCATGGCACCCGAGACGTTCAAGACTCCGACAGCCCTGCTGGGACTGAAGAAATCCGATGCGCGGAACCACGCGCCGTCGTCCGTCCCGTCGGATGGCACTGCACCTGCCACTGCAGACAAGGCACGGGCGTGAGCCAGCAAACCCTGGCGGACACGTGGGCGTTTCAGCCGCGTGCAGCTGATACGAATCACCGATTCGTTGTGGGATTGCTCGGCGCGGGCATCGGCGGCTCACTTACCCCGGGCCTCCACGAAGCGGAGGCTGACAGATTGGGCCTGGCCTACACCTACCGCGTCATCGACCTCGACGTCCTGGGCCAGCATGCCGACAGGTCCGCAGCGCTGGTCCGGAATGCAGCTGACCTCGGATATGACGGTCTCAACGTCACCCACCCGAGCAAGCAACTGGTGCAGGACGGACTGGACGAGCTCTCCCCGGATGCCCGCATCCTCGGCGCGGTGAACACCATCACGTTCCGCGACGGCAAAGCAGTGGGTCACAACACCGACCACACCGGCTTTATCGGCGGCTTCCGGGCCGGCCTCCCGTCCGCCGCCACCAACTCGGTGGTGCAGATCGGTGCGGGAGGAGCCGGAGCGGCAGTAGCCTTCGGGCTCCTCAGCGCCGGAGCCCGGCACCTGGTCATCGCAGACATCGAACCGGCCCGCGCCGAGAGCCTCGCGGCCAGGCTGGCCCCGCATTTTCCGCACAGCGAGGTGTCCGCGACCCGGACGGACTCTGTCGCCGGGAGCATCGGGGATGCCGATGGATTGGTGAACACCACGCCAATCGGCATGACCGGGCACCCCGGTCTTCCCCTGGATCCCGCCCTGATCCACCCAAGGCTTTGGGTGGCGGATGTGATCTACCGGCCGCTCGAAACCCAGCTGATCACGGCCGCGCGCAAATTGGGCTGCGCCGTACTTGACGGCGGACGAATGGTGGTGGGGCAGGCAGCCGCAGCATTCGAGCTCTTCACCGGCACCCCCGCCGATGCCGACCGTATGCTCACCACGTTCCGCCAAGCTGCAGGCTCAGCCGTCCGTTGAGGAGAACCATGAATCCAAAGACATCACCCGGCACCGTCGCCGAGTCCCGCTGCCTCGTTTTCGGGGCAGCCAGCGGAATCGGGCGGGCGACGGCGGAACGTCTGAGGGCGTCCGGCGCCGCCGTCGTCGGAGCGGACCTGCCGTCAGCCAGCTGGCCCGGGGAACCCGGCACGTCATCAATCGCCATGGACGTCACAGACCCAGTGTCCGTTGCTGCAGCCGTTTCCGCAGCGGCGCAGGAAATGGGCGGGCTGGACGCGGTGGTGAATTGCGCGGGCATCCTTGGACCGGTGGCCTCGGCCCTTACCCTCTCGGTCGAAGATTTCGAACGCATCATGAGGATCAACCTGACGGGGGCATTCATCGTCTCCCAGGCCGTTTTGCCGAGGATGGCCGAAGCGGGCTACGGGCGCCTGCTCCACATTTCGTCGACGGCAGGCAAGGAAGGCGTGGTCAACATGCCCGCCTACTCAGCCAGCAAGGCCGGCATTCTGGGCCTGGTCAAGTCACTCGCCAAGGAGTTCGCACTGTCCGGCGTCACGGTCAACGCGCTCGCCCCGGGCAATGTGATGACCCCGCTATTTGCCGAAGTTCCGGCCGAACAACAGGCGGCGCAGGCCACCAAGATCCCGATGGGCAGGTTCGGGACACCCGCAGAAGCGGCCGCACTCATCGAATTCATCGTTTCACCGGCGGCCTCCTACACAACAGGCTTCGTTTTCGACCTTTCCGGTGGCCGGGCCACCTACTAGCCCGCACCACAGCTTCCCACCAGCACCAGAAGGATGGCCCTTTACGATGACCACCTCATCATCCGTCACCACCCGCACCCTCCGCGTTGGAATCGCAGGTTGCGGGGCGATCTCCCGCAACCATCTGGAGGCATTCCACGCCCTGGATGACCTCGAAATCGTGGGCGTCTGCGACATCGACCCGGACCGCGCCCGTGCTACCGCTGCGGCATGGGGGATCCCGGCCGCCGTGAATACAGTCCAGGAACTCCTGGACCTGGACCTGGACATTGTCTCGGTCTGCACGCCGCACCCCACCCACGAAGATGTGGTGCTGCAGGCCGCAGCAGCCGGTGTCCACGTGCTCTGCGAGAAACCGATCTCGATCGACTTGGCGTCAGCGGAGCGAATGGTGAAGGCCTGCGACGACGCTGCCGTGAAGCTGGGCGTTCTCTTCCAACGCAGGTTCTGGCCAGCCGCCCAGCGCATCCGCGCGGCGATCGACGACGGGACTCTGGGTCGGCCCATCATGGGCCAGTGTTCGGTGATGCTGCACCGCGAACCCGAGTACTACTCCCAGGACGCCTGGCGCGGCACCTGGGCCAGCGATGGCGGCGGCGTACTGATGACCCAGGCCATCCACTACATCGACCTGCTGCAGTGGTTCATGGGGGATGTGGCCGAGGTCTACGGCAAAATCAACACCTACAAGCATGGCCAGCACATCGAAGTGGAAGATTCAGCGACAGCCGTCATCACCTTCGCCTCCGGCGCCATGGCCACCTTGGAAGCCTCGACGGCGGTGTCCCCGAGCCTCGGCGTGCAGCTCCGCGTCACCGGGGAGACCGGCGCCTCGGCCTCCCTCACGGAGTTCCCCGAAGGCAGCGACGGACGCTTGGACCTCTGGGCCGCGTCCGGGACGATCACCACCGAGGCACCCCACCCCGAGGGACTCCAGCCGAACGTGGACCTGGCCACCATCAACGGCCAGCTGATCCCGCACCACACCGCCCAGGTCCGCGATTTTGTCCAGCAAGTCCGGGACGGCGGTGAACCGGCCATCACGGGCCAGGACGCCACGAAGGCCCTGCGGATCCTGCTGGCCATCTACGAATCGTCCCGGACGGGCATTCCGGTCCGCTCCGCCCCACTGCCTGACCGCACACGACCCCTCGCACCGGTTGCGGGCTAAGGAACAGCAATGGAACAGAACACGCGCCACGCCGCACGTCCCCTGACCTTGGGCCGCAACGGCCGCACCCCCAAGACCCTCCGGAACCGCCTCGCCTCCGCTCCCATGGAACGTAACTATGGCACCACGGATGGCCGCATCACCGAGCAGTACATCGACTATCTCGTCACCCGTGCCAAGGCCGGACTCGGGATGGTCACCACCGAGGCCACCTATGTCCGAGCCGACGGTAAGGGCCGCACGCACCAGCTGGGCCTGCACAGCGATGCCATGATCCCGGGCTTGCGGAAACTCACCGACGCCCTGCACGCGGAAGGCGCGCTCGCCGCCGTCGAACTTAACCATGGCGGACGCACCGCCCAAACCGCCGTCTCCGGCTTCAAGAACCTGGCGCCGTCACCGGTGCCGTGTGTGGTGGCCGGCGGAGAAGTCCCCCGGGAACTCACCATGGCCGAGTGTCATGAGCTCGTGGAAGCCTACGCCCGGGCAGCCCGCCGGGCCGTGGACGCAGGCTTCGACGTCATCAATATCCACGGAGCCCACGGCTACCTGATCCACCAGTTCATGTCGCCCATCTCCAACCACCGCTCGGACGAGTTCGCTGCGCCGGAACATTTCATGAACCTGGTTATCGACGCCGTAAGGGCCGCAGTTCCGGACACCATTGTGGGTATGCGCGTCTCCGTGGTGGAGGGCCCTGAAGACGGCATCTCAGCCGAACAGCAGGTGGCCATCATCGCCAAAGCCCACTTGGAGCACCTGGATTTCCTGGACCTCTCTGCCGGCAGCTACGAAGCTGGCGAGTGGATCGTGCAGTCCGGCGAATGGAAGCCGGGCATCCTGGCCGGCTATGCCCAGGCCTACCGCCAGTTCGGCCTTCCCCTGGGCATGGCCGGCCGGCTGAACTCCCCGGCCATCATTGAGGAGGTCCTCAGCGAAGGAACCTGCGACTTCGTCAGCCTGGCCCGCGCCATCCACGCGGACCCGGCTTTCGTGGGCGGCGTCCTGCACGGCGAGCGCTACCGCCCGTGCATCGCCTGCAACGTCTGCATCGACAACCTGGGACTCGGCCAGGTCACCTGCACCGTCAACCCGGCGGTGGGGCGCTCCCGTGTCCCCGTCCCCACGCCCGCCGTCCGTGATGGTGCACGCGTGGTGGTGGTGGGCGCCGGGCCCGCCGGCCTCACCGCCGCCCGCGAGCTTGCCGAAGCAGGGGCACAGGTGACCGTGCTCGACGGCGGCGCCCGCCCCGGCGGCCAGTTCGCCCTCGCGGAGCGGATGAAGTCCACCCCTGACTTCCACCGCTTCGCCGAATGGTCGGCGGAGGAGAACGCCCGGCTCGGCATCGACGTCCGGCTGAACACAACGGTGGACACCACCGACGTCGGCGGGCTGGTCCGCCACACGAAAGCAGACGCCGTCGTGCTCGCCACCGGCGGTTTCCGCCCGGCCGCAGGGTTCGCCGGCGACGGGTCACCGAACGTCCTGGATGTACGCGACTGGCTCGCCGCCCATCCGGACATCCTCGACCGCAGCGCGGCCACCAGCCCCGGCCTGCCGGAATCCGTGACCATCTGGGGCGCCGACTCTGTCGCCATGAGCGTCGCTGACACCCTGGCGGACCGCGGGACTGCTGTCCTGCTGGTCGGCCCGCAGGAGGTCATCGCCCCCGAATCCGGCCGCAGGGCCAAGATCCTGGCGGTACCCCGGCTTGAGGCCAACCCCCGCGTGCGGATCCGGCTGCGCTCTACCATTGAGGGCTACGACGGCGCCCGCGTCCGGATCAGCGGTCCGGGCCTTCCGCCGGCCGGTGAATGGCTTGACGCGCCCGGACCGCTTCTGGTCTCGCGCTCCGTGGTTCCGCTGGATGGCTCCGTGCCGGCACCGGACCGCGATGCGGGACTGAGCCGCACGGGCGGAGTGCCGGTGACGCTGGCCGGAACCGTGGTGGACCAGACGCCGGCCATCGCATCCAATGCCGTCAAGAGCGGGTACGACGCCGCA
This sequence comes from Pseudarthrobacter sp. KH_020_B, assembly GCF_057840185.1. NCBI lineage: Bacteria > Bacillati > Actinomycetota > Actinomycetes > Micrococcales > Micrococcaceae > Pseudarthrobacter > Pseudarthrobacter sp. KH_020_B. The sequence goes on along the minus strand of NZ_CM174506.1, from coordinate 2,707,220 downwards.
CAGCGGATCGCCGCGCTGCTGGCGCCCGTGTCCGCCGGCACCAACGAACTGAGCCTGAACGGAGCAAACTCATGACCCAGAACACCCCCCGGCCGTTGGGCCTGGCCCAGCTGTCCCTGCTCAACACCGCCCCGCCGGACCTGGTGGGCATCGCGGCAAAAGCCGGCTTTGACTTTATTGGCGTCCGGGTCCGCCCGGTGACGCCCGCTGAACGGCCCTACGATCTTCAGCCGGGTTCTCCGCTGCTGCGGGAGACCCTGGCCCGGATGAGGGACACCGGCGTGACCGTGCGGGACATCGAATTCCTGCTGCTGGATGGCAGCGACCAGCGGGAGGCCTGGCTGCGCATGATGGAAGCCGGCCAGGCGTTGGGGGCCAGCTCCCTCACTGTGGCAGGAGCCGACCCGGACACCGGCCGGCTGGTCCACACCCTGGCCCGGATGACTGAGGACGGCCGCGGGTTCGGAATCACCCCCACCCTCGAAGCGATCTCCTACCAGCCCGTTGCTTCGATCGCCCAGGCCGCGGATATTGCCCGCCAGGCCGGCTGCCACATCGTGGTGGACACCCTGCATTTCAACCGTTACGTAGGTGCCGGGGCTGCCGGCCAGTGGGCAGACCTGCGCGCCAATGCGGACCTCGTGCCGCTGCTCCAGCTGTGCGACGGGGCGGCGGAGCGGCCCACCAGCCGCGAAGGGCTCGTCATCGAATCCCGCTCGGAACGGGAGGTCCCCGGCGAGGGCGAGTTCGGGCTTGCGGAGGTGGTGGCCGCCCTTCCTGCCGGACTCCCGGTAAGTGCGGAGACGCCGTCGGACCGGCGGGTGGCGGAACTCGGCGAGCTCGGGTGGGCGCGCAGGCTCAAATCCGGCCTGGACGCTGTGCTGGCGGAGGCCGGCCCTCGTCAGGAAACAGGAACCCTTCACCCGGCGGTGGCGAAATGAGCGGCATTGCGGAAGAGATCACGACGGCGGAAGTGACGCCGGGTGTGCGTATCCCGCTCATTGGCCTGGGAACCTGGCCTCTGACGGGCGAAGACGCCGCTGCGGCGGTGTCCCAGGCCGTCGCCAGCGGCTACCGCCATATCGACACCGCCGAGAACTATGCCAATGAGGCCGCCGTGGGGGAGGGGATCCGCCGCAGCGGGATCGAGCGCGAACAGCTGTTCCTGACCACCAAGTTCAACACCGGATGGCACAGCCGGAGCGGAGTGCGCCAAGCCTTTGGCGAAGCCGTGAAGCGGCTGGGGACGGACTACGTGGACCTGTTCCTGGTGCACTGGCCCAACCCCGCCCAGGGGCGCTTCGTTGAAGCCTGCGAGGGACTGCAGGAACTTGTTGACGACGGCTCCATCCGGGCCTGGGGTGTCTCGAACTTCAAACCCGCCCACCTGCGGCTCGTCCAGGACGCCGGCCTGAACGTCCCGCTGAACCAGGTCCAGGTTGATCCCGAGCACGGCCAGCCCGGTCAGCTGGCGTACCACCGCGACAACGGGATCCTGACGGCGGCCTACAGCCCCCTTGGCCGCAACGGCGGCTTTCTGGCCCACCCGGCAGTGAGCGGCCCCGCCAGGGACCTGGGCAAAACACCAGTGCAGATCGTCCTGCGCTGGCACGTTCAGCACGGCCGCGTGGCCATACCCAAGTCCGCGGACCGGCAACGTCAACGCGAGAATCTGGACGTCTTCAGCTTTGCCCTGACACAGGCGCAACTCGATGCGATTGACGCACTCGAAACCGGTGCGCCGCCGCGCCTGGACTCTGACACCTACTTCCACTGAGAAAGCACTGAAATGACTGCATCCTTGCACAATTCATCCGTACCTTCGAGCGTGGACTGTGACGTCCTGGTGGTGGGTTCCGGCGCCGGCGGTCTGTCTGCCGCCGTGACCGCCGCCCACCACGGACTGAAGGTCGTGGTGGTTGAAAAAGCCGAGGTGTGCGGCGGGGCAACATCGTGGTCCGGGGGATGGGCATGGACCCCCGGAAACCCGCTGGCGAAGTCAGCGGGAGTGAACGAGGACCGCGAGCTTTTCCGCACGTACCTGCGTCACTGCCTCGGCAGGCACTACCAGGAAGACCGGGTGGACGCCTTCCTGGAAGCGGTCCCGCACATGGTGGGCTTCTTCCAGGAAAAAACCAGCCTGCAGTTCGCGCCCGGAGCCAAGATCAAGGACATCTACGGCAGCACACCGGGCGCCGGTACCGGAAACCGTTCAGTTGGGCCCAAGCCGTTCAACGCGCGCCTAATCAAGCCCGAGCTCCGCGCCAAGATGCGCCACCAGCTCTACGAGACCTCATTCCTGGGCATGGGCATCATGGCAGGTCCGGACCTGACCAAGTTCCTCTCCGCCTCCCAGGGCAACATCCAGGGCATATTCCACGCAGGCTGGCGGGTGGGACTCCACCTCCTGGACCTCATCACGCACCGCCGCAATATGCAGCTGGTCAACGGGACGGCGCTCACCGGCCGGCTGCTCAAATCAGCCGATGACCTGGGCGTGGACATCCGCGTCTCCACCCCCGCCAAGCACCTGCTCACCGACGAGTCCGGCAAGGTGACCGGCGCCGTCGTCAGTTCCCCGGACGGTGACGTGCAGATCAACGCCTCCCGCGGCGTCGTCCTGGCCGCCGGCGGTTTCCCCAACGACGTCGGCCGCCGCAAGGCGCTGTTCCCCAAGACCCCCACAGGGCGTGAGCATTGGACGCTCGCACCGAAGGAAACCACCGGCGACGGCATCACCATGGCCCAGGAGGTGGGCGCCCGCTTTGACACGGATGTGGAGTCCCCGGCCGCGTGGTGCCCGGTCTCGCTGGTCCCGTACCGGAACGGACGTACCGGCACGTTCCCGCACATCATGGACCGGGCCAAGCCCGGCAGTATCGGGGTCCGGCGGGACGGCAAGCGCTTCGTCAATGAGGCCAATGGCTACTACGACTACGTCGAAGGCCTGATCAAAGCCACCCCTGAGGGCGAGCCCGTTGAGGCCTGGCAGATCGCCGACGCCGCATTCGTGCGCAAGTTCCCGTTGGGCATGGCCAAGCCGCTGCCGGTGCCGCTGTTCCCTTACTTGCGCTCCGGCTACCTCAAGAAGGGCAACACCCTTGAGGAACTCGCCGCAGCGTGCGGCATCGATCCCCAGGCCCTCGCCGCGACCGTCGCCGAGTTCAACGAAAACGCCCGCAGGGGAATAGACCCGGAGTTTGACCGCGGCGCCAGTGAATTCAACCGCTACGGCGGGGACCCGACGAACACCCCGAACCCATCGCTGCGGCCACTGGAAAAGGGACCGTTCTACGCCGTCAAAATCGTCCCCGGATCCTTCGGCACGTTTGCGGGCCTCGCAGCAGATTCACGCGCACGGGTCCTGGACAACGCCGGGCAGCCCATCGGCGGCCTCTACGTCGCCGGCAACGATCAGGCCTCTGTCATGGGTGGCCACTACCCGGCCGGGGGAATCAACCTCGGCCCGGCCCTGACGTTCGGATACATCGCCGGCCGCGATCTCGCCAACGCCACGCACTATGAGGACGACGGCAGCCCGGCATCCGGAACGGTGACAAACGACGCCCCGGCATGACTACAGGCTAGTCATGCCCCTGCGTAAGACGGGCCGTGCAGCCTCCAGCGACCAGGTACTACCGCGTTCGTGTGCGCTAGAATTATGTACATGACAACCCTTCCGGTGGCAGAAGCAAGGTCAAATTTCTCGCGCCTTGTGGAACAGGCGTCCAAGACGCACGAGCGGTTTGAGATTACTCGAAACGGACTGCGGGCGGCTGTGCTGCTGGGCGCCGATGACTACGATGCGATGTTGGAGACGCTGGCCATTCTCTCTGACGCGGAGCTTGTGAAAGAGATCGGCCAAGGCCTCCATGACCTCGAACACGGTGACACGTTTGACGCCGAGCAGGTTAAGGCTGCCATGCGGCCTCCAGCCGGAACAGAATGAGTAGCGGGTATGACGTCCGGTTTTCCAAATCTGCACGGCGCGCACTGACACATGACCTGCCGGAAAAGGTGGCAGCGGCAGCATTCGAGTTCATCACGGGTGCGCTCTGCGAGAATCCTCGCCGGCTGGGCAAGCAGCTACATGGGCCTCTGTATCCTCTGTATTCGGCCAGACGCGGCGAATACAGAGTCATCTACCGGATCATTGACGACATCCTTTTGATCGAGGTGGTCGCGATTGCTCACCGTCGGGATGCTTACAGATGAGGCTGATGCAGTGGAAGGTTGAAAAGACCGTTTACGCTTAGCCGTTGCTTAGCCGTTGCTTAGCCGTTGCTTAGCCGTCAGGAAGCGCCCTGCTCGTCTCAGAGTGGGGCGCTTTCGCGCAGGCAGCGGTCCTGCGGGTCAATGGCGCTCATGATGCGCTTGCCGATGCTGCCCAGCTGGCGCGACTGCGCCTTCGTGAGGGGATCAAACACGAGGCTGCGGACGGCCTCCACGTGGCCCGGAGCTATCTGGACGACCTTCTCCCACCCGTCGTCGGTCAGGGTGGCAAGCGTGATGCGCCTATCAGAAGTGTCCGTGGAGCGATGCACCCAGCCCCGCTTCTCGAGACGGCCCACCACCTGGGACAGGCGTGGGAGCCCCGACTCGGTGAAGCTGGCCAGGTCGCTCATCCGGCGTGTACGGGCCGGGGCCTCGGACAGGCCGGCCAGGACCATGTACTCGAAGTGGCTCAGGCCGGCGTCCTGCTGCAGCTGGGCGTCCAGGGCAGCGGGCAGCTTCATCATCACGCCCACCAGAGTCAGCCAGACGTCGCGTTCGTCGCTGCTCAGCCAGCGGGGCTCCTTGGCATCTTCCATAGGGCAAGTCTAGGTCAGTTACTTCATGAATGAAGTTTTACGACCGTCAAATCACTTGCATCGTGAACTAATGAGCGGTACATTTACTTAAACATTCAAGTACTTCCCGGACTGAACCGACTTCCTGAGGAGCTCAGATGACCGTTATGACCGAGACCGTCGCGCGGCCATTCGAACAGCCGGCCGCCGTCCGCAGCCAGGTCGCCGTCCCGCTGCGCTTCCCTGACGGCTATGCGGCCACCGCCGAGATCATGACGTTCCATGGACTGGCCGATGGCAAGGAGCACCTGCTGCTGGCACTCGGCGAGTGGGAGCAGAGGCTCCTGGACCAGGGGCCGGAAGGCGCGGTGCCGCTGGTACGGCTCCACAGCGAGTGCCTCACGGGCGACGTGTTCGGCAGCGAGCGCTGCGACTGCGGACCCCAGCTGCGCGAGGCAGTCGAGGAGATTGCCGCCGTCGGGGGTTTCCTGCTCTACCTCCGCCAGGAGGGACGCGGCATCGGCCTGTACTCAAAGCTGGACGCGTACGCCCTGCAGGACACGGGCCTTGACACCTACGAAGCCAATGTGGCGCTGGGCCGTGGTGAGGATGAACGGGACTACAGTGCCGCCGCCCAGATGCTCGGCGCGCTCGGCGCCGGCCGGATCCGCCTCCTCACCAACAACCCGGACAAGGTGGGGCAGCTGACCGCCCTTGGCGTCGACGTCTCGGAGCAGGTCCCCACCGGGGTGCACCTCTCTGAAGCCAATCACCGCTACCTGGCCGCGAAGCGCAGCCACACGGCACACACCATCGAGCTGCCGGCCAAGATTCTGCCCGCCGAGATCATTCCTTCCCACGACGAGCTGCTGGCCAGGGTGGATGCCCTCGTTCCCCGGCTGCGGGAGCGCGCGGCGGAGACCGAGGAGATCCGCCGCATCCCGGCGGCCACCATGGCTGAACTCAAGGCAGCGGGCGTGTTCCAGATGCTCGCGCCGAAAGCTGTGGGCGGCTTCGGCATGGGCCTCGAAACCTATGTGGAAGTGGTCCGCCGCCTTGCCCAAGGATGTGTCTCCACAGCCTGGACCGTCGGGCACCTGGTAGAGCATGTCTGGATGCTGGCCCGCTGGCCGCAGGAAGCCCAGGATGAAGTCTTCGCCAACGGGCCGGCCCCGTTGGCTGCCGCCACCGGCGCCCCTCCCGGTAAAGCAGAAAAGGTTCCCGGCGGGTTCGCCATCTCGGGCCGCTGGAGCTTCGCCTCCGGCGTGATGCACTCCGAGTGGGCGCTCCTGGCCGTGCACCACGGCGACGTTCGGCTGCAGTGCCTGGTCCCGGTGTCCGATCTTGAGCTCCTTGACGTCTGGCACACGGCCGGCCTGCGGGGGACCGGTAGCAACGATCTCCGTGTGGAAAACCTCTTTGTCCCGGCGCACCGCGTCCTCGAGTGGAACCTCCTGGCAGCCGCGGACAACCCCGGCAGCCATATCCACGCGGATCCGAACATCCACATCCCCATGGCCACATTCCTGAACATGGTTGCCCCGGCCGCTGCTTTCGGGGCCGCCGAGCACGCCTTGGAGGTGTTCCAGGATCTCATGACGGTGCGCAAGGTCAAACAGACAACGCAGGCGCGGCAGGCGGATTCGCCGCTCGCGCAGGCCCGGTTCTCCCAGGCCTATGGGCAGGTGGCCACCGCGCGGCTGCACTGGCAGGAAGCGGTGAGGGTGGTGGCCGCCTCCTACGACCGCCGGCCTGTCGCTTTCACCGATGAGGAGCGGGCGCAGTACCGGCTTTCGCTTGGTCTCAGCGGCGCGGCGTCCGCCGAGGCTGTCCGCCTCATCCTGACGGGCTCCGGCGGCAGCGTGCACCGCTTGACGCACCCCCTGCAGCGGATCCAGCGCGATGTCAACGTGCTGCTCAACCACGCCTCGCTGACCATGGACCCGATCCTGGAACAGGCGGGCCGCGGACTTCTGGACCTTGGGTTCAGCATCCCGTCCGAACAGTTCTGACCAGGGGGCATGGACCCCTTGCAGGACGGCCCGCAGCGGAGAAGGATATGAGCCTCACTCGAGGAGGCCATCCATGGTCCAGCTTGGAAAGTTTGAACGGTACCTGATCGAGGAATTCTTCGACGACTACCGTGCCGGTGAAATGACGCACCGCACCTTTACCCGCCGCGTCGCGTTCATCATGGGGAGCATGGCGGCGGCATCGGGCGCGATGCTGCTTGTCGGATGCACACCCGAGGAAGTCCCACGCAGCACCGACCCTATGCCCACGCCTTCAGCGACGACGGCGGGAACCGGCACTGCTTCCGCCGGGGCTGTTCCGGGGGCCAAGAGCCCGCTCTCCGTCCCGGAGGGCGCCGCAGGGCTTACGACGGCGACCGTCCGGTTCGCTGCCGGCGGCACCGAAATCAGCGGTTACCTCGCCCGGCCCGAATCGCGTGCAGCCGGCCCGGCGGTGCTGGTCTGCCACGAGAACCGCGGCCTGACCCCACACATCCAGGACGTTGCCCGCCGCTTTGCCAAGGCCGGGTATGCCGCGTTGGCCCTTGACCTGCTGAGCCGGGAGGGAGGCACTGCCAGCCTTGACTCCGACGCCGTGTCGGGTGCTCTGACCAGCGCCGGCGCTCCACGGCATGTTGCTGACTTCGCGGCGGCCTTTGACTACCTTCAGGGCCAGGACTTCGTGGACCCTGAGCGGATTGCCATGAACGGGTACTGTTTCGGCGGCGGGATCACGTGGCAGGCGGCCACCGAGCTGGCCGGGCTGAAGGCCACCGCCGCGTTCTATGGGCCGGCGCCGGACCTGAACAAGGTGCCGGCCATCAAGGCGGCGGCGTTCGGGGTCTATGCAGAACGTGACCAGCGGATCACCGGCGCGATGCCGGGACTCCGCGATGCCTTGGACGCCACCACGGTGACGCATCAGCTCACCGTTTACCCCGGCGTGGACCATGCCTTCCACAACGACACCGGCGAGCGCTACAACGAAACCCAGGCCACGGCTGCCTGGAACGACACCCTTGCCTGGTTCGGACAGCACGTTTGAGACAGCACAGCTGAACGGAGTAGCGCTATCTGACGTATTGAGCCTCCAGAACGATAGATGGCGCTACTCAGTTGGGAGGGCGGGGCACTCAGTCGCTGCCGCGGGTAGGCTTGGAACATGAGCACCGCAATCCCATGGACACTCACGTTCGACGGGCGTTTCGCCCGCGAACTCGAGGAGTTGGCGGTTCCTTGGCAGGCGGAGGACGCACCCGACCCGCGGCTGTTGGTCCTGAACGAGCCGTTGGCCCGCGAGCTGGGCCTGGACCCGTCCTCGCTGCGGACACCCGACGGGACGCTGCTGCTGATCGGCAACCGGGTCCCCGAAGGTGCCACACCCGTGGCCCAGGCCTATGCCGGGCACCAGTTCGGCGGCTACTCACCCCTGCTCGGCGACGGCAGGGCCCTCCTGCTGGGTGAGGTCACGGACAACCACGGGCAGCTTCGGGACATCCACCTCAAGGGTTCCGGCCGGACACCGTTCGCCCGCGCCGGTGACGGTCTCGCCGTCGTCGGTCCGATGCTGCGCGAGTACGTCATCAGCGAATTCATGTATGCCACGGGCATCCCCACCACGAGGTCCCTCGCCGTGGTGGCCACGGGCCGGCCCGTCCGCCGCGAAACCATGCTGCCCGGGGCCGTGCTCACCCGGGTGGCCAGCAGCCACCTGCGCGTCGGAAGCTTCCAGTTCGCCCGCGTCAACGGCGACACAGACCTTCTCCGCCGCCTGGCCGACCACGCCATCAGCCGCCATTATCCGGACTCGGCGCGCGCTGACAAGACCTACCTCGCGTTCTTCGATGCCGTCATCGCCGCCCAAGCCTCCCTGGTGGCGCAATGGATGCTGGTGGGCTTCGTCCACGGCGTGATGAACACCGATAACATGGCCATCTCCGGCGAGACCATCGACTACGGTCCGTGTGCGTTTATGGACGCCTTCAACCCCGGCGCGGTCTACAGCTCCATCGACGCGGGCGGACGCTACGCCTTCGCCAACCAGCCGGTGATCGCCGAATGGAACCTCACCCGGCTCGCCGAAGCGCTCCTGCCCCTGCTCCACGAAGACCAGGATCAGGCCGTGGCGCTCGCCGTGGAATCCCTAGGCGCCTTCCGCACGCTGTACAGCGCAGCCTGGTCAGCCGGCATGAAATCCAAGCTGGGGCTGCGCGCGGACACGCACGACGACGTCGCGTCGCCGCTCGTGGACCGCCTCCTGGGCCTGCTCCAGGAAGGCCAGGTGGACTACACGTCCTGCTTCCGGAGCCTCGGCTCGGCAGCCCGCGGCACCCCGGAAACCGCCCGGGCCATGTTCGCAGACCCCGAAGCCTTCGACGCCTGGGCCGCACGGTGGCTGGACCTGAAACCGGACGCGGACCTGATGGACCGGGTCAACCCCGTCTACATCCCCAGGAACCACCTGGTTGAAGAGGCCCTTACGGCCGCCATGGCAGGCGACCTGGTCCCCTTCAACCGGTTGATGGACGCCCTGGCCGATCCGTACACGCAGCGCCCCGGCCTGGAACGCTACGCCGGCCCCGCCCCTGAAGATTTCGGGAGCTACCGGACCTTCTGCGGGACCTGAGCGAACACCAGGGACGGACGACGGCGGCGCACGGCTGGGTGCCGCCGAGCCAGCTGACTGCGCGGACTTGGGCTATGAGGGCTTGGGTCGCGCCCGTACGTGCATCCGCTCGCCCTGCTGGCCAAAAAGGCTGATGAACTCGACGGGTTTTCCGTCGGCGCTGGCGAACCAGTGCGGTGTATGGGTGTCGAATTCCGCGGCTTCCCCGGGGCTAAGTTCAAAGTCCTTGTCGCCCAGTACCAGACGCAGCCGTCCGTTCAGGATGTACAGCCACTCGTAGCCTTCGTGAACGCGCGGCTCAGGCTCCGCCCCGCGGGCACCACCGGCGAGCACCATCTTGAAGGCCTGCAAACCGCCTGGGCGGCGCGTAAGTGGAACAGCCGTCATGCCGCCGTGCGTGATGGGCCGCAGATGGATTCTCGGATCCCCGGTGGGCGGTGCGCCCACCAGATCATCGAGGGGAACACCATACAACCTCGCGAGAGGCAGGAGGATTTCCAGGTTTGGCCTGCGTTGGCCGGATTCCAGGCGGGACAGAGTGCTGACCGATACACCGGATGCGGAGGACACCTCGCCGAGGGTGAGGTTCCGTTCCGTACGGAGTCCCCGGAGCCGGGGGCCAACCGTCCCGAGAACGTCATCGAGCTCATTTACCATTGCTCCAGTTTGCCATAACGGCAACATGGTTTGCCAACAATCTTGGATGCGGTGGATGCTGGTGTCACCGCCACAGAGGACGCTGGTGGCGAACTTTCAGGAAGAGGCGAAGGGCAAATCAGCATGGACATGACAAAGTATGACGTTGTGATTGTTGGCGGCGGTGCCGCGGGACTCAGCGCGGCCACAACGCTGGGCCGGGCGCTGCGCTCGGTGCTGGTCATCGATTCCGGAACTCCACGCAACGCACCCGCGGCGGGTGTGCACGGATATCTGTCGAGGGACGGTATGAACCCCTGGGAACTCTTGTCCATCGGACGCACCGAAGTTCTCTCCTACGGCGGAACGGTCATTGACGGAGAAGCCGTTTCGGCACGGCGAATCCTCGATGGATTCGAGGTGATGCTCGGTGATGCCCGCCGGTTCTCCGGCAGGCGCTTCCTGGTCACTACCGGCCTGACGGACGAGCTGCCTCCCATCGACGGGCTGCGGGAGCAATGGGGGAAGGGCGTTGTGCACTGCCCCTATTGCCATGGCTGGGAAATCCGCGGACAACGGATTGGAGTGCTGGGCACAGGCCCGCTGTCCGTCCACCAGGCTCTGCTGTTCAGGCAGTGGTCAGGGGATATCACCCTTTTCCTCAACGACACCGTGGAACCCACCGACGAGGAGTGGGAAAAGCTTGCTGCCCGGTCCGTAACGGTCGTTGACGGCGCCGTGGCTTCCGTTGATGCTGTCGATGGTGTCCTCACGGGGCTCACGCTCCGCCAGGGCCGCTCGTTCGATCTGCAGGCTTTGGCTGTCGGAGCGCGGATGGAGGCCAGATCCGCCCTGCTGGAATCACTCGGGCTAAGTTCCCAGGTGCACCCGTGGAAGGCCGGACGGTTTATCGAGACCGACGCTATGGGTGCGACGGCCGTCCGCGGCGTGTATGCGGCGGGCAATGTCTCCAACCTAATGGCTCAAGTGATCACCGCAGCGGCCGAGGGTGTCATGGCCGGCGCAATGATCAACGCCGACCTCATCGAAGAGGAAACCCGATGGGCCGTTGAAGGGCACTTCGGCCCTTTCTCGGCCGCCTCGGAAGCGGCCGTTTCGGAGATCGTGCTGGGTCACCGACGCCATGGCCTTGATGATGTGCAGACAGCCGCCAGCATGAGCCCAGCGGCCGCAGTAGAAAGTTGATCAGGATGGATCACCAGCCAACCCGGACGCGGGTCATCGAGGCCGCCGGATTCGGCGTCACCCGTCCGAGGTGACAACACCGCACCCGTGGCCACGGCCGCAGTGGCGTACGCCCAGCAGTGGTTCGCGCTCTTTTCGCACCTGACGGCAATGAGCGCGGACGGATCTCCGAGGACATCGGGCTGGAGCCCTCGCCACCCGAACCGTCTGCGTGGCCACCCCCCAACTCGTACCAGGAGCAGTACTGAGACGGTAACGATGTTGCAGGTCAGGCCTGTGTATTGCAGCAACTAATGGCGCGGTAGCTTTCACTACCTGCATGCCCTCTCGGGTCCGCGCCCGGAGCAGGTCGGCTTCGAATTCGGCGACCACGGCCAGGACATTGAAGAGAGGGCGGTCTACGGGATCGGTCCCGTCTCGGACGGAGCCGCCGATGCTTAGCTTGAATTCGCGGCGGGTGACTTCATCAACAATGTCGTTCGCATCGCGGAGCGATCTGGCCAGACGATCGAGTTGGTCACGGCGAGTGTGTCCCGGTCCGGCAGGCGGCCAGGGCGTTTTTCTGGGCGGTGAGCCTTTTGATCGTTGGTGGGTACGCGGGTGTATGCGATCAGGCGTCCGGTCGTGCTTCAGAAGGTACCGTTTGTCCCCCCATCACCGGGCATTTTCTCGGGCGGGTCCTTACAGGAATCTATCAACCCCGGAAACACGACGATCGCGATCCGGAAATTTTGAGTGGAGCTTGCGCCGCTGGGGGACCCGCTGGCGGGCAGCTACACGGGTGCAAAGTGGGCTGCAACGCACAGGCCTAGCACTTGATTTTGTCGCGCTAGTGAAAAGCGGCCTTTCATGAGAAAGAAGCGGCTCGAGACTCGGGCCTGTTCACCGTGAGACTTCTTGTCCGAATGAATTCTTTTTCGGCTGGTGTCGGATCCGATCGGAGTCGTTCGTTGAATAGGTGAAAAGTGCCCAATGTGTGGGTGCCGAAGTCATGGAGAACAAAAGAAATGAAACTTACGACGATCACGCAGCTCACTCTTGACGGAGTGACCCAGGGTAATGGCGGCCCAACTGATGACGACCGCAAGGGTGGATTCGAACGAGGTGGATGGGCGAGGGGAGCGGCTGACGACACGACCCGCGATCACATTGCCGCGACATTCCAGCGCGCCGACGCGTTCCTTTTCGGCCGCCGAACATACGACATTCTTCTCGAATTCTGGGGCACAATCGAGGACCTGAAACGGCACCCGATCGGCGTGGCCCTGAATTCGAAGCCGAAGTACGTGGCATCCAGAACGCTGACGGAGCCGGAATGGGCAAACACGGCAGTCCTCGGAGACGACCTCTTCGCCGCCGTCACGGAACTGAAAGCCAGCGGGGACGGCGAATTGCAAGTACACGGAAGCAGTCGTCTCATTCAGTGGCTACTGGACAAGGACCTCGTCGACGAAATGGAACTCATCACCATCCCCGTGGTCCTCGGGCAGGGTGCCCGACTTTTCGCAGACTCAGGTCGAGATATCGCGATGAACCTGGTTGACTCGCGTTCCGATTCAAAGGGAGTGATGATTCAGACCTATCGGCCCGCTGGCGGCCCCAACTACGCAACCTTCTGATCGACATATTTCTGCCGTATGTTGTCCGATCGAGGTGGGACTGTTCGTAGTAAGAGTGAGTGGCGCCAAGACCCCCGATGTCCTTCCGCTTCCGGAATGACCGGCCTGCGGACAGCCTGAGAGAGCGACATGATCATCGCAAGCTTTAACGCGTGAATGCCGACGATAGCAACGGCCACGTTGCCGCACTGCCGGACCTCATCGCGCGCGCCCGCGAGCTTGGGCGATGTGCTCGCAGCGCCATCACCGCAGGCGACTGCGCCAGCCGAAAACCGATCAGTTCATCTACACATGAGGAGGCGTCGCCATGACCGAAACAACACCCCGCACCATCCATGAGGTCATAGACCGATACATAAAGGTATTCCGTTTGCATGATCCAACGCTCCTGGAGGATCTGATCTCAGACGAATGCGTCATCGAGGACACGAGCCCGGCTCCCGACGGAGCCCGTCACGAGGGCGGTCGAGCCTGTCTAGCGCGCTGGTCCGAGCTCGCGGGCAACGCGGACCTCAACTTCTCGACCGAGCCCGCGGAAATCCTCGGTGATCTCGCCGTGGCACCGTGGATCCTGCGCTGGGGAAGTGGCGAGAACGACTGGGTCCGCGGCGTGAACCTCATCCGCATCCGCGACGGCAGGTTCGTCGAGGCGCGCGGCTACGTGAAGGCCTAAGGAGGTGCGGCTGAAGCTTGACCGCACAACGGTCTGCTTGCCGATCGCGGATCGCTCCGTGTCGAACACGCCCTACGGACTCTAGACATGGCGGACATCGACGACGTTCGAGCGCTGGGCGCAGAGTTGGAGCGCTCCTACCATGCCTACGTGCGCGGGCGGTTGAAGTACCGCGTCGGTCAGATGGTCTACGTCGCGTTCTCGCTCGACGAGAGCGTTATGGGGTTCGCCTTCCCGAAGGAGGAGCGGGCAGCGCTAGTCGCGGGGGATCCACGCAAGTTCCAGATGCCCTCGGAGTCAGACCTGCGCTTCAACTGGGTCCACGCCGATCTTGCGGCCCTGGATCCGACCGAGGCCCGCGAGCTCGTCGTCGATGCCTGGCGCAAGGTCGTCCCAGCGAAGGTCTCCCGCGCCTACGACCTCTTGCATCCCGCTGGCCCGCACTGACAACTCACGAGCGCCCAATGAACGGCACCACTGGCTGGTGCGCTGACGCTCTACCGGCCGGCCGCAATATGCAGCAGGCTGAAGTACCTGAGCGGCGTTACACAATGTCTTGAAAACCAGGCGTGACACAATTTCTTGAAAACCGTAGGAGAGGATCTTCAGATGCAGTACCTAGTTTCCGTGATCGATGACAAGAGCAATCCCGGCAGCACGGACAAGCGGCCGGCGATCAGCGTGTTCAACGAACGACTGATCGCCGATGGCTACTGGGTGTTCGCGGGCGGACTCGCGAACACTGACGCGGCCACGGTCATCGACAACCGGGGCGAGCAACCGGTGTTCAGCGACGGACCGTTCGTGGAGTCGAAGGAGTACCTCGCCGGTATTTGGGTGTGGGAGGCGCCCGATCTGGATGTGGCACTCGCCCTCGCTGCCGAGGCTTCGAAGATCTGCGATCGGAAGATCGAGGTGCGACCATTCCAGTGAGCGACGTCGAGGACGCAATCACCCGGGCACACCATGACGAGTGGGCTCGGGTGGTCGCCAGCCTGACCAGACGCTTCGGCAACCTCGACCTCGCGGAGGAGGCGGCGGCCGAGGCGTTCGCGACCGCCGTCGAGCGGTGGCCGGCCGACGGCGTACCGCCCAATCCCGGCGCCTGGCTCACCACCACAGCCAACCGCAAGGCCATCGATGGAATGCGGCGCGAGAACAAACGCGACGGCAAGCACAAGGAGGCTCAGATGGTGTACGACAACGCTCCACCCGAGTCGATCGGTGCCATCGACGACGACCGGCTCCGGTTGATCTTCACCTGCTGTCATCCGGCGTTGGCGATGGAGGCCCGGGTGGCGCTGACACTGCGCATGATCGGCGGTCTGACCGTGCCCGAGATCGCCCGCGCCTTCCTTGTGCCCGAGAGCACCATGGGACAGCGGATCACCCGTGCGAAAGCCAAGATCAAGGCGGCTCGCATCCCTTACAGGGTGCCGTCCGCGGCAGATCTCCCTGGCCGCGTCTCCGGTGTCCTCGCCGTGCTCTTCCTGGTCTTCAACGAGGGCTACCTGGCGACCGGCCCCGACACCGGCCCGGTACGTGCCGACCTGACGGCCGAGGCGATCCGGCTCACTCGCCTGGTCCGTGCCCTCACGCCGGAGGATGGTGAGGTGGCCGGGTTGCTGGCGTTGATGCTCCTTACCGAGGCCCGCCGCACCGCCCGGATCTCGGCAAACGGCGAACTGGTTCCCCTCGACGAGCAGGACCGAGGGGCCTGGGACGCGGCGCTGGTTGCTGAGGGTCATCGGCTGGTGCGCGAGCGCCTGGCCGCCGCCGCTGCCGGGGAGGCTCCGGGTCGCTACCAGATCCTGGCAGCGATCGGCGCCGTGCACACCTCTGCCCGCGACATCCGCGACACCGACTGGTCACAGGTCCTCGCGCTCTACGACCAGCTCGTCAACGTCGACCCGTCGCCGATCATCGACCTCAACAGGGCCATCGCGGTCGCCGAGCTAGACGGCCCGGAAGTGGCACTTGCGACCGTCGACCGGCTTGAAAAGGGATTGAATGGTTATCATGCCTGCCATGCAACCCGCGCCGACCTTCTGCGCAGGCTGGGCCGCAGTCAGGATGCCCGCGCGGCGTATGACAAAGCCATCGAATTGGCGGGCAACACCGCCGAGGCCGCCAACTTGACACGCCGCCGCGACCAGCTGCGGTAGTGCAAACGGATCCAGTCGAAACCCGTACAAAGCGGTGCCCGGTCAGGATGGAATACCCCGCAAGGAGCAGATGGCAGGGCAGCAGGTCCGTGCCTCCCGGGTCCAGGCCCAAGATCCGTCTACGGGCATCACAAGCCGTCCCGTAGACCGTTCGGCTTACGGACGCAGCACCAGACACCGCACGAAGTAGCCGTCGCAACGGTGCTGACGGCGTAAGGTAGCCGCATGATCCTTCCCGCTGTTCGTGACCCTCGGCTCGTGAGCATCCGCCGTGGTGGGACGCTCACCGAAACTGACCACCGGCTTCTGGCAGTGTGGGCGGCCACCTGCGCCGAACATGTGCTGCCCTTGTTTGAGGAATCGAATAGCGGGGACACCCGACCTCGTGACGCGATTGAAGCTGCACGGACTTGGGCTCGCGGCCAAGCGAAGATGATGGATACCCGTGCGATCGGCGGGCACGCCATGGGTGCCGCTCGCCCTCTGCGGGGCGCCGCGCGCTTTGCGGCGTACGCAGCCGGTCAAGCAGCCTGCGTTGCTCATGTGCCTGAGCACGACCTTGGTGCCGCTGCTTACGCCATCAAGGCGGTTCAGGCCGCGGCACCCAGCGGGAACGGAAAAGAGGCAGGCCAGGCCGAGCGTGACTGGCAGCGCCGACAGATTCCCGGCAGTCTTCACGACCGCGTCCTCGAAGACCAAGCCCGCCGCAACGACATCTGCTGGTCGGTATTCAACGACTGAAACGTCGGCCCGCTCACTTTGCCCGGTAAAGGTTCCCGTGTGACACAACGGCCAGCGGATCAAGGCCCGGCGCGTTTTTACCCGATCTGCGCCTCTCAACGTTCCTCTACGCAGTGTCACCGGTTGAGTCGGGGCGAGACGGTCACTTGTCGTCTGTGCGTGTCCGGTCCAGCCAGTCGCCGACGAGCGCGGCGAGTAGTTCGGGCCGCTCGTGCATGAGCGCGTGGCCAGCACTCTCGATAATTGCCAAAGTGGCGTGCGGGTAACGCCCGATCAGTTCGGTCGCGTCGGAGTACCCGACGATCGAGTCACGTCGTCCTGCCACGATCAACGTCGGCGCCGAGAAGTTTCCTGATCCGACGTCAACCGTCCACCCGGCGAAGATGCGCTCAAGCGCAGCTTCGGCGACCAGCGACGCGCCGGGCACCACGTGGTCGCGATAGCGCCGCGCAGTGGCCAGCGTCCGCACGACCAAGTACTCATCGAACCCCGCCCGCTGCTCCGGTGCAAGTTCGTCGTACGCGTCGACGTCCTGGCGAACCACGTCCTGGGCGGGCACGTTTCGTGACCGCTCAGCGACCGGGCAGACCAACGCCAGGCCGAGCACTAAGTCCGGTCGTGCCGCCGCCAGGCCGCGAGCCAGATAGGCGCCGTAGGAATGCCCGACCAGCATCACCGGTCCCGCGCCCAGGTGACCAATGAAGTCACTGAGCAGCTTGACGACATCGTCGTTGCACGTTAGGCCATCGGCTGTCGATCGGCCCATCCCCGGCAGATCCGGGTAAATCAGCCGGTAGCCCATGCTGGGGACGACCGCCTCTATTGCCGCCTCGATCTCGCGGTGATCGACACCGGCACCGTGGAGCGCAACAAGCGGCACGCCGCCGCCATGCTCGACGTAGTGAACCGGGACTCTGTTGATCCGGCATTCCGAGTGATCCTTGAGCGGTAGGGCACCCCACCTGAGTCCACTATGCTCACGGCACGGGGGATAACAAGAGGTTTTTTCGGTCGCCTCAGCACCGACGGGCCGAACCAATCAAGCCGCCATGCGGAACCTTGGGAACTACGGGTTGAGCGTATGCTCAGGTCAGGCTGGGATTTTGAGGAAGGGTCCACGAATGAAGCACCGGACGAGCCGGTGGATGAGTTTGCTCCTCTTACCCCTTGCCCTGGGAGGCTGTGCGACGGTATCAGGCGAAACACGCATCACCCCAGGAACGTCGGATCGTTGGCATGTTTCGGTGCTCGGACCACGGGGCGGTGCCGCAATCGAGCACTGCCTAGAAGACCCGATCGTCGAACAATCGATCGAATCGCTTGATTTGCCTTCCACGCACCTGAGTATCAAGTTGCGCGACACAGCGACACAAGACGACGCCGAACGGATTGCTGACTGCCTCAAGCCGAGCGTCGGCAGCGGCGAAGTATCCATCACAAGTCCAGGAAGCTGATTCAAGTCGGGCAAAAACAGTTCTTTTCAGTGCTCTGGACGACGGTGCCGGCCCCGTAATCCGCATATGCCCGGTAAGCTCACCAACTATGTCCCGGATTGTTCTAAAAATGCGGCTGCCCGCCCTCGCGGGCCTGCTGGCGGTCGCCCTCGTGGGGTCGGCCGCGCTGCTTCCCTCACATGCTGCCGACGACGCACCCCCGGGCGGGTATCCCTCCTGGCAGGACGTGCAGAACGCCAAGCAAAGCGAGGCTGGCAAAGCGGCAGAGGTCACCAGGATCAACGGGCTGCTGGGCGGGCTCCAGACCGAAGCGGAGGCACTGGGCAATGCGGCCGTGACGTCCGCCGCGGAGTACGCCCTGGCCGAAGCGGCGCTTCAGGCCGCCACTTCCACAGTGGACGCACTGACCGCGCAGACTGAACGCGCCGCGGCCGAACTGGGACAGTACAAAAAGGAAATCGGTGCCCTGGCGGCCCAGTCATACAAGACCGGCGGCACCAATATGGGTTTCTTCGTGGCTCTCGACGCCGTACAAACCAACAGCATCCAGGGCCTGAACGTCGTCCAGATCGTCAGCGACAAGACCGCTGCCCTGGTGAACAAATCTGCAGCCGCCGAACGCACGTCCCGCGCCCTGGCCGATCAGGAGCAGGCAGCCAGGGCCGAACGTGAGCGGCTGTCCGGCGAAGCCAGGACCAAGCTCGACGCCGCCCGGTCCGCCCAGCAGGCCATGTCCCGGCAGATCGCGGAGCAGCAGGAGCACAGCCAGGAACTGACCGCGCAGTTGGCCTCCCTCAAGGGCACCACCGCTGCGGTGGAGGGCGAGTTCCGGCAGGGCCAGGTGGCCTTGGCCGCGTACGAAACGGCGCAGGCCGCCAAACGGGCCGCGGCCCAGGAACAGGCGCGCCAACAGGCGGAGGCGGCAGCCAAGGCAGCTGCCCTCGCCGCCGCGCAGAAACCGGCGCCGGCCCCACCTGCTGTACCGGGAGTACCCGCCCCGCCTCCAGTCCCGAGCCCGACGCCGGTCCCGCCGCCCGTCGTCGTCGTGCCTTCCGTGCCGGGAGGCGCTGTGAACGACCCCGCCGGCGCCAAGAACTACGCAGCCGGGCAGCTGGCCGCCTACGACTGGGGCCAGGACCAGTTCCCGTGCCTGGCGTCACTGTGGACCAAGGAGTCCAACTGGCTGACCACCGCCACCAACCCGTACTCCGGCGCGTACGGGATCGCCCAGTCGCTGCCGGCCAGCAAGTACGCCAGCGCGGGCAGCGACTGGCTCACGAGCTACCGGACCCAGGTCAATTGGGGCCTGTCTTATATCGCTGACCGCTACGGGTCACCGTGCGGCGCGTGGAACCATTCCGTGGCCAACAACTGGTACTGACCTGCCGGGGACGGCAGTCGGGTCAGGTTCCCGGGGCCTTGGCGAATTCCGCGGCGCTGAAGAATTCAATGCCGACGAAGGCTTCGTCGCCGTCCACCCAGGCGTCATGCCCTGGCGGAATGGTATAGGAGTCGCCGGCGCTGATGTTGATCCGGTTGCCATCGGTGGTCTCGACGTTGAGCGCACCGGAAACGCAGTAACCTACATGGTTGTTCTGGCAGGACTCGGTCTGGACCACCGGCTTGATGCAGTCCGACCAGCGCCAGCCCGGACTGAACGTCAACCGGCCAACCGTGTAGCCGCCCAGGTTGACGACGTCCACTTCCGTTTTCTCCGGCCGGCGCTTCTCATCCGGTGTGTTGTGGGACTTGACTGCCAGCTCGGTGACGATGTTTGTAGGCATGACACGCAGACTCTCTGTTGGTTTTGTGTCCGGCAGCTTTCTGTCCCTGGCTGCCAGACCGCATCTGAGGCGCTTACGCTTGCCAGCATCCTCCCGCCGGCGGCGCTTGTCGAGACCCAAACCACTAGGCTTTTCCCATGCCCGATTTTGAACGGTTCCGGGTCCTGCTGGAAGAGGAGCGCACCCGGAAACTCGAGCTGCTCCCCGCGCTCCGTGCGGACATCTCCTCGGCCAACGCTGCGCGCCAGGATTCCAACGTGGATGACGAGCACGACCCCGAAGGTTCCACCATTGCGTTCGAGCTCTCGCAGGCCTCGGCGCTCCTGAGGCAGAGCAGCGCGGGCCTTGAGCAGGTGGACGCGGCCCTGGCGCGGATCGCGGCGGGCACCTACGGTACGTGCGCCGTGTGCGGAGACGCCATCGCGGACGGGCGGCTCGAGGCCCGCCCGTCGACGCCGTTCTGCATCCTCCACGCCGCGACCGGCCGGCACGGGCGGTAGGGGGCCGTGAACGAGCGCGTGCAGGAGGCTGCCAGCTTCATCGACGCCACCCTGCAGAACGAGGGCACCTGGTACCGGGCCGACGACGTGGAGTCCCGGGCGGGCGGTGCACTGGGGTCCTATGGCTCGTCGGTGGGAGCCGTACGCGGCACCGTCCGCGACGCCGGCAGGAAGTTCAAGGACCTTGGCCATGATGAGGTGACCTCTTTGGCATCTCTCCTCTGGGGCCGGCCCGGTCCAGGCAGGCGGCCGATCTATGAGCGACGGCTCGCCGCCGTTGTGTTGCTCCAGTCCCGGGTGGCACTCCTCCGCCACTCTGACCTGACCCGGCTGGAGGGCTTCATCAGAACCGCGCAGACCGGTGAGCTGGCGTTCCCCCTGATTGCCGACGTTGTGGTTCCGTTGCTGCAGGGTCTGGGCGAAAGCGACCGCCAGCGCGCCGACGTCGTCATCACCCGCTGGCACCAGGACCCCGACGACGCGCTGCGCCATGCTGCCCGGCTCATCGCGTCGTGAGGGTACTGACCTGCAGCGCATTTCCGGGAACCGAGGACCGGGACGCGGCTGACCCCTGTTCCCAGGTCCCCGTCAGTCGTACTCTGGGGCTTGGAGGTGATTGCCATGGAGGCAGCGCAGGGCGACAGGATTATCGTCCGGGGGAGGACCGTCGGATCTTCGGACCGGCACGGGGTGATCGTTGAAGTCCGCGGTCAGGAGGGTCATCCGCCCTACCTGGTCCGGTTCGACGACGGACACGAAACCGTCATGTATCCCGGCGGTGATTTCGCCGTCGAACGCGGTCACGGGGGACAGCCCGGCTGACGCGCCGCGGGCGGTGCGCGTCAGGGCCATCGGGCACCTGTCAGACTGGTGGAATGGATCACTCCTTGGCCGCCACGTCCCCTGATGCGCACCTCACGTTTCCGCCGGTCCGGACCGGTCCGCGGGACCCCGGTGACGCCTGGGTGGAGGGCGCCCGCGGCAAGTTCTGGGGCAGGTTCGGTGCCGCCGGCGTCCTGGCCTATGACCCCGGCAAGGGCGTTCTCCTGCAGCACCGCGCCCTGTGGAGCCACAACGGTGGTACTTGGGGACTGCCCGGCGGAGCATTGCACCAGGGCGAGGACGCAGTTATTGGGGCCCTCCGCGAGGCGCACGAGGAAGCAGCGGTGCCGGCCGCGGATGTCAGCGTCCTCTTCACGGCTGTGCTGGACTTTGGCTACTGGTCCTACACCACCGTTGTTGTGCTGGTGACCGCGCCTTTTGAGCCTGTGATCAGCGATCCGGAAAGTCTCGAACTCCAGTGGGTTCCGTTGGATGACGTTGACCGGAAAGTGCTCCATCCCGGTTTCGCAAGATCGTGGCCGGACCTGCGGGCGCGCATGCTGGAGCGGATAAATTAGGGTAGCCTAAGTGCGGTGCGCCATAATGGTGTTCCGACCCCCTGCTGCGCGTGAGGAAGAACATGACCGCCCCGCTCTCCGTGTTGCTCAAACAGTCCACCAGCGCGGCCCACGAAGAGGCCGAATCGTCCCCGTTCATGGGCGACCTGCTCGAGGGCGGGCTGGACGCCACCGCCGTCGCTGCCCTCACTGCCCAGCTGTACACGGTGTACGGCGCCATGGAGTCGGTGGCACGGTCCACGTACGGTTCCGATCCGCTGCTGGCAGGGTTCCTGGACCCCGCCCTGGAACGCATGGCTGCCCTTGAGGCGGACATGGCGTTCCACTACGGAGCCGGCTGGCAGGACCGGCTGGCGGACGGCCGGATCGTCACCGTCCCCGCCACGACGGCCTACGCCACCCTGATCCGTGACCACCACAGTGCCGAGTTCATGCTCGCCAACCACTACGTCCGGCTGCTGGGGGACCTGTCCGGCGGGCAGATCATCCACCGCCTGGTCCAGCGGCACTACGGAATCCCGGACGACGGCCTGAACTTCTACCTCTTTCCCGGCATCGGGAAGATGAAGCAGTACAAGGACGGCTACCGGCTCCGGCTGGACGCCCTGGCGCTGGACACGGACCGGACCAAAGAGGTGCTGGCCCACGCCGCCCACGCCTTCCGGCTCAACGGCGACATCTTCGCGGACCTGCAGTCCGTCGTCGGGGCCCGTCCCCAGCCTGCGGCCTGACCCATGGACCAGTTCCTGGATCTGCCCTTCGGCGTGGCGGCGGCCAGCCTGTTCGCCATTGTTATGTTGCGTGTGAATGCGACGTACTGGATCGGCCGGGGAGCGGCGGCCGGCGTGGATCACACCCGGTTCGCGTCGTCCTGGAACGGCCGGCGTGCCGTCCAGGCGAAAGAGCTGGTCCGCCGGTGGGGACCGTACGCCGTGACGCTTTCGTTCCTGACCATCGGCCTGCAGACAGCCGTCAACCTCGCCGCCGGTGCTGCGAAGATGCCGTTGCGGCGCTACCTTCCCGCCGCCGTCGCCGGTTCCATCCTCTGGGCCCTGATCTATGCCACCATCGGGCTCGCCGCCGTGGAGGCGTGGTTGGTGCTGGCTGCCGGATCGCCATGGGGGATTGCCGTGCTGGCGGCCGCGGCGGCCGGGCTCATCGCGTGGCTGCTGGTACGACGGCGGCGCCGGTCGCGGGGGAGCGCTGCCGAGCGGGCGGATGCAGGCAATGCGGATAGGGTGGGCTGAGCCCCACATGAACAAGCGAAAGGGTCAATGTTGACTGCTGCACTCCCGGAACTGGCCGACGGCGACTTCTACTACCAGGCGCTGGGCGGCGGCCACTTCCGCTCCACCATCCACGCCCAGGGGGCCTGGAACGAGCACGAGCAGCACATGGCGCCGGCTTCCGGCCTGATGGCGGACAGCCTGGAGCGCCACGAGCCCCGCGCCGACATGCGCATGGCCCGGCTGAGCTACGAGATCCTGGGCCTGATCCCGGGTGGCGGGTTCCACATTGATACCACCACACTCCGCCCGGGCCGGACCATCGAGCTCCTGCAGGCAGAACTTGTTGCCAACGGCCGCGTGGCCATCCGCGCCACCGCGTGGCGGATGATCACCAGCGACACGTCCATGGTTGCCGCCGTCGAGGACACCAGCATTCCGGCACCGGATGACTGCAAGCCGTTCGACGGCGCCGCTATCTGGCCAGGCGGCTACATCCGGTCGTTGGAGATGCGGGCGGCCGAGGGTCACAGGCCCGGTGCCGGCATCGTCTGGATCCGCACCCAGCACCCCCTGACGGATACAGCCGACAGCGGCGACCTGGCCCGCCTGATGGGCCTCGTTGACACGGCCAACGGCATCGCGGCCAGGGTTCCCCCGGGCAAAGACAGCTATGCCTTCCCCAACCTGGACCTGCAGATCCACATGTACCGCAGGCCCGAGGGCGAATGGCTGGGCCTGGACAACGCCGTCTCCTTCGGCAGCGACGGGATTGGCCTCACGTCCACGGTCCTGCACGATCTCCAGGGGCCCTTCGGCCGTGCCGAACAGATCCTGACGCTGCGCCGGACCTGATGCCGTGAGCGACGGGACGGGCGGCCGTCCTGACGTTCCGGCTGGCGGCTAATCCCTGCCCGTCGACTCCCTGTAGGCGCGTACCGCGTTGTGGAGGGTCGGGTAGAAATGGTCTGCGCTGAACCTGGCACTGGCACCAAAACGGACCAGCCGGTCTTTGACGGGGCCCTTCAGCTCGGCAAAGACGAGGCTGATGCCATCCCTGGCCAATTCGTCATCGAGCTGTGCGAGCTCCTCCAGTGCCGTCGTGTCGAGGTCGGTGATGGGCTCTGCCGCCACAATGACGCGCTCCACGGGCCACGGGGCGCCGTCCACCAGGCTGCGGATGTGGTCCGCGAACACTTCGCCGTTGGCAAAAAACAGTGGTGCGTCAAAACGTGCGATCACCAGGCCCTCAACACGTCTCCCCTCAGGGTGCCGGTCCAGATCGTGGAAGCCGGGAACACCGTCAACGCTGGCGAGTTCGGTACGATAGGGATCCCAGGCACGCCGGACAAAAGCCACCAGGGACAGTCCAATGGCCACGGCAATTCCCGGCAGGACCCCTACAAAGGCGACGCCGAGGAACGTGACCAGCAGGAGGATGGCCTCCATCCGGCTCATCCTGACCAGCCGCACCAACGACTTTACGTCCACCAGCGAAGATGCCGCCACGATCACCACGGCAGCGAGCGTCGCCGTCGGAAGGAAAGCCGTGACCCCCGGCACGAGGAGCATAAAAAGGACCACGAGCAAGGCTGCCACCACACCGCTGAGCTGCGTCTTCGCCCCGGCGTCGAGCACAATCGGTGTGCGGGAGGAACTTCCGCACACCGGAAAGCCGCCCAGCACCCCGGTGGCCACGTTGGCGATGCCCAGCGCTCCCATTTCCTCATTGCCGTTAACCCTCGCCCCGCGGCGCGCGGCGAGGCTCTTGGACAGGGTGGAGGTGTCGGCAAAGGCGATCAGCGCGATGCCGGCAGCGGGACCCACGAGCGCCAGGACCTCGTCCCAGCCAACGCCTCCCAGCGCCGGCGAGGGCAGTCCCTGCGGGAGGGCGCCAACCACCGGCAGTTGCCCTGCGAGGTCCAGCGCCGCCACCACGGCAATGGCTCCGGCCACGGCAAACATGACGCTGGGCACCTTCCCCGGCAGGAAACGCCCGGCCACAATCACGGCCAGGCTTCCTGCCCCGATGGCCAGGGCAACGAGGTTGATCCCGCCGCTGAGGACGGCCTCGGACAGGGATCCAAGGCGCTCCACGAGGGTTTCCCCGGAGCCGTTGATGCCCAGCAACCGCGGAAGCTGGCTGACGGTGACTGCCAGGGCAATGCCATTCAGGTAACCGACCCGGATTGGTTTGGACAGCAGGCCGGTGACGAACCCCAGTTTGAAAAGCCGCCCGGCGATCAGGAAGACGCCGATCAGGATCGCGAGGACTCCTGCCATGGGCACGGCCTGCTCCGGGTCCCGCCCGGCCAAGGGAAGGATGGCGGCCGCGATCATGGGTGCCAGCGCTGAATCCGGTCCCACAATGACAACCCGGGATGGCCCGAACACGGCATAGAAGATCATGGGCACCACGGAGGCGTACAGCCCGTTCACCGCAGGAAGCCCGCTGGCCTGGGCGTACGCCATCCCTGCCGGCACGAGGGCTGCGCTCAAGGCTGCCCCGGCCACCAGGTCCGACTTCAGCCAGGACCGTTTGTAGCCACGCGCAACACCAACGCCCGGTAGCGCCTTGATCCAGTCGTGCCGCACGCGGGCCTCCAAATGGGTGAAGTCAGGAAGCCGGGGGTTCCTGGGACGGCGTCGAGTCCTGCCCGTATTCGGCGGTCACCAGGATGGGCAGGTGGTCGGAGGCGCCGCGGGGCAGTGTTTCCACGTTCTCGATGTTCAGTCCCAGGGACGTGGCAAAGTCGAAGTGGCCCTTGAACACTTTGTAGCGTGTGTAGGTCCTGCGGTCGCTGAGGGAGAGTTCGTAGCCGGTGTTCTTCATGTGTTCGTTGAGGTTCTTCGTGAAGAAGGGGTAGTTGAAGTCACCCACCATCAGCGTCATGAGCCCGGTGCCCATACCCAGGAGTTCGGCGTGGGCCGCGTGGATCTGGTTGCGCCGCAGGGAGTTGGTGGCGGTCAGCGGAGCGGCGTGGAACGAGGCGATCACCAGTTCGTGGTCGGTCTCGTTGTCCCGCACGCGTGTGCCGATGAGGCGCTCATGGGCGGGCGCCAGGACCATGTCGTGCAGGGACTTCTTGAGCGCGAAGGTCTTGGTGCCGTGGGCCGTGAAGCGGTCGGGCCGGTAGTAGATCGCCAGCCCCAGGCGGTTGCCCTTGGTGGAGTCGGCGAGCTGCAGCGGACCCAGCGTGTCCGGCAGGTCCGAGGTGTCACACTCCTGGAGGCACAGGGCATCGACGCCGAAATTCTGGGCAAGATCAACCAGTTCCCCACTGGCCTGGTGCTTGCGGAGGTTGTAGCTAATGACGCGTATCAGTGGATTACCTCTTCTGAGGAGTAGCGGGTGGACCCAGTTCCTGAGTTTAGCCACCCGATGGGAGACGGTGCAGTATTACTCCGCTGGATGTCAGGTGGAGCGGAACACCAGCCAGCCGGCGAGGGTGGACAGTCCCGTCAGGGCGGCACCCCACAGGATGTCCACAACAATGAGCTGCAGCGGCCACGCCTTGAGCGTGGCGGCATTCGTGAGGTCGTACGTCGCGTAGGCAAAGGCACCCAGGGCGGACCCATAGCCGACGGCGGTCAGCCAGCTGCCGCCGTCGAGCGCCGGCCGCAGCGCAAAGAAGACAACCCCCGCTATGTACATGACATAGAAAGCCACGGCGTAACCTAAGTGTGGCTTGTCTGCGAGCAGGTCACCGATGTGGCCTCGGTAGAACGGGTTCATCAGCTTGAGCCAGACGGCGTCGATGGCCGCGAATGCAGCCGCGACGACAAGGAATTGCAATATGACCATAAGGGAGCTTAGCAACATGCAGGACGCCGAAGCGGGACTCCGGACGCTCACCGTGGTGCGGCAGGATCGTTCCCTCGGGGCCGCACGTGACCTGGAATTCGGCCTCGAACTGCTGACCCAGGCGAAGACCGGCAGGATCGGCCCCACGCTGCGGTTGTACCGGCCCGCACCCACTGTTGCCTTCGGCCAGCGGGATACCCGACTGCCCGGCTTCGACGCGGCCGCCCAGGCCTGCCGGGAGCACGGATTCGCACCTCTGGTGCGGAAGGCCGGCGGCCGCGCCGCCGCCTATCACGAGGGCACGCTGGTGGTGGACCATGTGATGCCCCATGGGGACGCCATTGCCGGTTCCAAGGACCGGTTCAGTTTCTTTGGAGAGCTGCTGGCGCAGTCCCTACGGAACATCGGTGTGCAGGCAGCAGTGGGCGAAATTCCTGGGGAGTACTGCCCGGGGGAGTTCAGCGTTCACGGTACCCACCCGGCCGACCCGGCGCACCGGATCAAACTCGTGGGCACAGCGCAGCGCGTGGTGAGCGGCGGGTGGCTGTTCAGTTCCGTGATCGTGGTGGAGAATTCGGCCCCCATCCGCAGCGTCCTGACGGACAGCTATGCAGCCCTGGGCCTGGACTGGGACCCGGCCACCGCCGGCGCGGCCAACGATCTGGTGCCTGGGCTGACGGTCCAGGATGTCGAGGACGCCGTTGTTGCGGCGTACGCGGGCCACGCCTCCCTCCAGCATGCCGACTTCGGCAGCTATGCCGGTTTGGACACTGGGGAGGCGTAGCCGACGCTTGCCGGGGCCTTTAGTGGCCCCTCGCGATCCACTCGTCCAGGTGCGGGGCTTCGGCTCCGATGGTGGTGCTGTCGCCGTGCCCGGTCCGGACCACCGTTTCGGCCGGGAGCGGCAGCAGCCACGTCCGGATCGACTCGATGATGGTGGGGAAGTCGCTGTAGGACCTTCCCGTGGCGCCGGGGCCGCCCTGGAACAGGGTGTCGCCGCTGAAGAGCGAGCCCTCGCCGTCGGGCCCGTCAGCCAGGTGGAAGGACACCGAGCCAGGCGAGTGCCCGGGGGTGTGCAGGGCCGTCAGGCTGGCCCCCGCCACCTCAATGACGTCGCCGTGCTTGATGGCGACGTCGGGTTCCACGTCCGGGTAGACACTCTTCCACAGCATCCAGTCGGCCTCGTGGAGGTGGATCGGGGCCTGGACGAGGTCCCAGAAGTCACCCACCGAACGGATGTGGTCGTCGTGGCCGTGGGTCAGCAGGATCGCCCTGAGCTTCCGGCCACCGACGGCGGCGGCAACGGCCTTGGCGTCGTGCGCGGGGTCGATCACCACGCATTCCTCCTCGTTGCCCACGATCCAGACGTTGTTGTCCACATCCCAGGTGCCGCCGTCGAGCGAGAATGTTCCGGACGTGACGAGTCGCTCGATCCGGAGGCTCACAGTTCCACCACCGAACGCAGCACCGAACCGGAGTGCATCTTCTCGAACGCTTCCTCCACCTGGTCGATGGTGATCCGCTCGGTAACAAAGGCATCCAGGTCCAGCTTGCCCTGCTTGTAGAGGCTGATCAGCATGGGGAAGTCCCGGGACGGCAGGCAGTCGCCGTACCAGGAGGACTTCAGCGATCCTCCGCGGCCGAAAACGTCCAGGAGCGGCAGTTCAAGGGTCATCTCCGGCGTCGGGACGCCCACCAGCACAACGGTGCCGGCGAGGTCGCGCGCGTAGAACGCCTGCTTGTACGTTTCGGGGCGGCCGACGGCGTCAATCACCACGTCAGCGCCGAACCCGCCGGTGAGCTCCCGGATTTTCTCCACCGGGTCCGAATCCGAGGAATCCACGGTGTGGGTGGCGCCGAGTTCCTTGGCGCGCTCCAGCTTTTTCGCGTCAATGTCGACGGCGATGACGGTGGTGGCTCCGGCGAGCGCGGCGCCGGCGATGGCAGCCACGCCCACGCCGCCGCAGCCGATGACGGCGACGGTATCGCCGCGCTTGACGCCGCCGGTGTTGATCGCGGCGCCCAGTCCGGCCATGACGCCGCAGCCCAGCAGGCCGATCGCGGCAGCGTCGGCGTCGGGATCCACCTTGGTGCACTGGCCGGCAGCCACGAGTGTCTTTTCGGTGAACGCGCCGATGCCCAGGGCGGCGGACAGTTCGGTGCCGTCCTCAAGCGTCATCTTCTGGGTGGCGTTGTGGGTGTTGAAGCAGTACTGTGCCTGGCCACGGTTGCACGCACGGCAATTGCCGCAGACGGCCCGCCAGTTCAGTACCACACGGTCGCCCGGGACGACATTGGTGACGTCGGGGCCCACGGCGCTGACCACGCCGGTGGCCTCGTGGCCCAGGAGGAACGGGAAGTCATCGCTGATACCGCCCAGTTTGTAGTGCAGGTCGGTGTGGCAGACGCCGCTGGTGATGATGTCCACCAGGGCCTCGCCCGGGCCCGGATCCGGGACCAGGATGGTCTCCAGAGTGACCGGGGCGCCCTTGGAGCGGGCTATGACACCTTTGACTTTATGGACCACGAAAGGCTCCCTCAATGCAGATAGACAAGAACGGGACCAACACGGATGTTGGTCCCGTTCTGTCTACCACATGGGCTGCAGGTCTCAGGCTGCGAGGCGGCTTTTTACCTCGGCGGCGGAAGGGTTGGTGGCGGCCGTGCCGTCCGGGAAGAGCACGGTGGGGACGGTGCGGTTGCCGCCGTTGAGCTTCTCCACGAGGTCGGCTGTGCCCTCCACCTCTTCGATGTTGATTTCCGTGTAGCCGATGCCCTGCGCGTCCAGCTGCTTCTTCAGCCGGTTGCAGTAGCCGCACCAGGTGGTGGAAAACATGGTGATGGTGCCGTTCTCGGGGGTAAAGTCCACGGAGCTCTCCTGATTTCGTTGAGGGGGTTCGTTCCTGTCAACGGTAACCCGCGGCGGACTATTCCCTGAGCCGGCCCTTCGAATGCCCGGCGGAAGCCGTGTCGGATGACAGTACATAACGCTGATGGCATGCTGGAGCCATGTGTGGACGCTATGTGATGGCACGGGCCGTGGGCGATTTGCTGGCCGACTTTGATGCCCAGCTGGAAGAAGAAGTGCACCTTCCCCCGTCCTGGAACGTGGCGCCGACCGACGCCGTTCCAATCGTCCTGGAACGGCTGATCGACGACAGCCCCGTGCGGCAGCTGCATGTGGCCCGCTGGGGCCTGGTACCGTCCTGGGCGAAGGATCCGGGGATCGGTCCCAAGATGATCAACGCGCGGAGCGAGACTGTGCTGGAGAAGCCGGCCTTCCGCAAGGCCGTGAAGTCACGCCGCTGCGCTGTCCCTGCGGACGGGTACTACGAATGGAAGCAGGGCACCGGCAAAGCCAAACAGCCCTACTACGTTCATCCAGGCAAGACCGGCGGGCTGGTGTTCGCGGGCCTGTATGAGTGGTGGAAGGATCCGTCCAAGGCCGACGGCGATCCCGGACGGTGGATGCTCTCCACGTCCATCCTGACCGCAGACACCCCGCCGCCCGGTGCTGAGTCCACAATTTTCGGCAAGCTCACTGCCCTGCACGACCGCGTGCCACTGCCCATGGACCGGGCAACGATGGCGTCGTGGCTTGATCCGCAGATCGATGACGCCGCCTTCCTCGTGGACCTGGTCCGGGCCCATGTGAAGGAAGTCGCGGCTGACTGGCATGTGGATTCGGTCGGTACCGAGGTGGGTGACGTACGCAACAACTCCCCGGAACTCATCCGGCCGGTGGAAGCACTCTTCTAAGCCGGCACCCGGGGCGACGTGCCCCTAAACGGTGACCTTGCCGGCGTCGTCCACTCCCCAGGTGGGGTTATAGGCGATCTCCCAGCGGAAGCCGTCCGGATCGGCGAAATAGCCGCTGTACCCGCCCCAAGGCTGAGTGACGGGTGCGGCGACGATGGTGGCCCCGGCCGATGCCGCTTCCGCCATGACTCGGTCCACCGCCTCGGTGCTGGGCAGGTTGTGGCTAAGCGTGATGCAGGGGACCGGGCCGGGAGCGCCTACCCCGGCCTCGGCGTGCATCTGCGCGGCATCCCACAGGGAAAGGATGAGGCCGTGGTTGACCTGGATGAACACCACATCGCCGGGAAACTCGCGCTGGACAGGCCAGCCGAGGCCCTCCGCGTAGAACCGGCGGGAGGCGTCAACACTGCGAACGCCTAGTGAGATGAAGTCGACTCTGGGCTGCATGCTTCGATACTGTCAGAAGATGGCAACAATTCAAGGACACGATAGGGACGCTTTGGCCGACAAGGAACAGCTCGCTGCCGTTCGGATTGCGGTCGACGAAGTTGACGAGCAGATTGTCACGCTCATTGCGCGGCGTGAACGCCTGATCCGGATCGCCGGGACCCTGAAGGGGGACGACGCTGAAGTCCGCGCGCCCGGCCGGGTGGAACGGGTGATTGCGCATGTCCGGGCCGCCGCGGAAAAGAAGGACATTGATCCGGACATCGTGGAATCAACCTACCGGGCCATGATCTCGGGGTTCATTGAACTCGAAATGAAGGTCCACAAAGAAAGCAGCTGACGCCGCCCCGGGTGCTGTCCGGACACGGTTCCGGCAGCACCTGTCCCGGTGTTGCCTAGAGCGATTCGTCGACGGCGACGCCCGACTGGAACTCCCTGCCGTCAGCCTCGCTGAAGGCCGACATAATGTGCCCCTTGCCCAGGCCATGGACGGCCGCGACGGGGAAGTTGCCCGTGATGGTGCTGCCCGAGTGCGTCACGCCGCCAAGATCGTAGTTTTCCTCGGCGCTCTGGTCATGGCTGAACGAGTAGAAGGCAATGGCCTCCCCGTTCATGAACTCAATGCCCAAGCGTCTTTGTGATGAGTAATCAGGGCTCGCCGCCACCAGCCCCACTACGTACGCACCTGCCCCCGGGATGTTGCCGTCGATATCGAAGGTTGCCACGAGCTTTTCGTCCTGGGCCTTGATGCTTACGTGCTTGAGGAGTGCGTCATTGGTGCTCATGCCATAATCCTGCCCTCCTGCTGCCCGTCCGTCCACCCCTGTCTAGGTTTTGTCGGAGCACCGTCGTAGAC
Source organism: Pseudarthrobacter sp. KH_020_B (assembly GCF_057840185.1). Taxonomy (NCBI): domain Bacteria; kingdom Bacillati; phylum Actinomycetota; class Actinomycetes; order Micrococcales; family Micrococcaceae; genus Pseudarthrobacter; species Pseudarthrobacter sp. KH_020_B. Next base: position 2,675,521 of record NZ_CM174506.1, on the reverse strand, counting down.
TGGATTTATTCGAACATGTATTCGAATACCCTGCTTTTGCAGCAGCACTTTGCATCAGCTCCGTTCAGTTCCGGGAGGCGCCCATGGGTATGTTCAGCGAGTCCGTGGACGTCGTCTGCACCCCCGCCGGCCAGCCGCTGAAACTCCAGTGGGCCGGGCGGCACTACACGGTATGCGCCGAGCCTGTCCGGTGGTACGAACGCCGGCAGTGGTGGGCCGAGGAACGCCGTGCGCCCCTCGGCAGCGGGCCGGGGCTGGTGGACCACGAAATCTGGCGCGTCCAAGTGCGGGCGGACCCGCGGAGTGCCGGGCCCCGGGATGAAGGGGAGCCGCTCACCCTGGACCTGAGCAGGCATGTCGGCAGCGGCTGCTGGAGGCTCCTGCAGATCCACGACGCCCTCCGGCCCCAAACAGCATGAGCTTCTCCCACCTTCACGTTTCCACGGCCTTCAGCGCACACTATGGCGTGGCCTGGCCCGACGAACTGACCCAAGTTGCCGCCGCGGACGGCGCAACCGCGCTCGCCTGCACGGACCGGGACGGCCTCTACGGCACCATCAAGCACCTTAAGGCCTGCATGGAAGCCAGCATCGACCCCATCGTGGGAGTGGACCTTGCGGTCTTCGACGACGACGGCGACCACCGCACCCAGCTCGCCGGCAGGGTGGTGGTGCTCGCCCGCGGCCACAACAACGGGGCGGGCTACCGCGCACTGTGCCGGCTGGTGTCCGATGCCCATGCCCGTACCTCCGGCAAAGCCGGGGGAACGGTGCCGGTGGCGGTCACACGCGCCGAACTCGCCTCCCGCACGCTCGACCCCCAAACCCTGAAACCGGTCCTGACCGTCCTGATCGGCCCGGATTCCGACGTCGGACGGGCCATGAGCGGCCGGCGCTACCTCCGTCCGCGCACTCTTTTCAAAAGCTGGCTGGACGCCATGCCCCCAAGAACCCTGGTGGCCGAAGTCGTTTCCCAGCTCACCGCCCCCGGAGCGCCCCTGAGCACCGCCCACGCAGTACGCATGCTCAAACTCGCGGAAGAACACCACGTGCCAGCCGTACTCACCAATGCGGTCCGCTACTGCGCAGAAGACGGTGCCGCCACGGCGGACGTGCTCGACTCCGCCCGGACGCTGAAGTCCCTCCCCGAACTCGCGGCCGAACCGCTGCTCCAGCCCAACGGGCAGGCCTGGCTCAAATCATCGGCGCAGATGCTTCAGCTCGGCAAGGAAATCATCCGCGCCGCAGGGTATGGCGCAGCGGACCTCAAACAGCTGATGGCACAGACCGAGGCGCTCGCCGACTTCTGCCGGATTGACCCGGTGACTGACATGGGATGGAAGCAGCCAGTAGTCCCCGAGGCATCGGTCATTGGCATCAGCCAGGACCCGCATATTGAACTGGTACAACGCTGTGAGGCCGGGATCAGCAGGCGGTTCCCGGGAATATCAGGCCCGGCCCACAAGGACATGCGCTCGCGGCTGGAGCATGAGCTGGGGATCATCAGGAACCTCGGGTTCTCCTCCTATTTCCTCACGGTCGCGGAGGTCTCCCGGATGATCCAGGACATGGGCGTCAGGGCGGCCGCCCGCGGTTCCGGGGCCTCCAGCCTGGTCAACTACCTGATTGATATCAGCCAGGTGGACCCCCTGCAGCACGACCTGATCTTCGAACGCTTCCTGTCCCGGGACCGGGCCACGTTGCCGGACATCGACATCGACGTCGAAAGCGCCGAACGGCACAACGTGTACCGCCGGATCTTTGACCGCTTCGGTTCCGAGCGCGTCACGCTGATGAGCATGCAGAACGGGTACCGCGCCCGCGGTGCCGTCCGTGACGCCGGGATGGCCCTGGGGATGGATAATGACGACGTCGGTGAGATCGCCAAGCAGCTGTGGCGCTTCTCGGCCCGGAAATTCCGTGAGGCACTGGTTGAGAAACCTGAGCTGCGGGAGTTCGCCGGCCGGGTGGAACAACGGGACTTCGCCGAAAACCAGCAGCTTGACCTGCTGGTGGACCTCACCGAACGGCTGGACCGGCTGCCCCGCCATATTTCCATGCATCCCTGCGGGGTGATCCTGGGCGATGCCACGCTGCTTGACCGGACCCCTGTCCAGCCCAGCGGACTGGGGCTGCCCATGAGCCAGTTCGACAAACACGACATGGATCCCATGGGCATGCTCAAGCTTGATGTCCTGGGGGTCAGGATGCAGAGCGCCATGGCGTTTGCCGTCCGGGAAGTCATCCGGATCCATCCCTCCAAAGCCGAAGTGGTGGCGGCGGGGGCCCACCCCGCAGGTCCGGACGGGACCGGGCCGGACTACATCGCCGAGAACGGCCACATCGACCTCAACGCCGTGCCGCTGGATGATGAACCAACCTACGAACTGATCCGCAGCACCCACACCCTGGGCTGTTTCCAGATCGAATCACCCGGGCAGCGTGAGCTGATCGGCAAGCTGGCGCCGCGTGAGTTCAACGACCTCATCATCGATATATCGCTGTTCCGGCCGGGCCCCATGAAATCGGACATGGTGCGGCCTTTCCTGGAGCACAGGCACGGCTTCGCGCCGGAGGTCTACCCGCACCCGGACCTGAAACCCGTGCTGCAGGAAACGCATGGCGTCACTGTCTTCCATGAACAGATCCTGAAAACGTTCCACGTGATGACCGGCTGCGGCCTGGCGCGCGCAGATGAGTTCCGCCGGGCGCTTGGCAACGAGGTTCTCGAGCTGAAAGTGGAGGAGTTCTTCCGCAAGGAGGCCCGGATCAAGGGGTACTCCCCGGAAGTGGTGGACAAGGTCTGGGGGACACTGAAAGCCTTTGGCAGCTTCGGCTTCTGCAAGGCGCACGGGGCGGCATTCGCCGTTCCCACATACCAGTCCGCCTGGCTCAAGACGCACCACCCCGAGGCTTTCCTGGCCGGGCTGTGGGAGCACGATCCCGGCATGTACCCCAAACGGCTGCTGGTGGCCGAGGCCCGCAGGCTGGGCATCCCCATCCTGCCGCTGGACATCAACCGCAGCCAGGCCGAGTACCGGGTGGAACGGGTGGCGGACGGGCCGGACGCCGGCAAGCTGGGGATCAGGTTGAGCCTTAACGGCATCTATGGCCTGTCCGGGACCGAGCTCAAGCGGATTGTCGCCGGCCAGCCCTACGACTCCCTGGCTGACCTCCGGGCCCGGTCCAGGCTGAGCAAGCCAAGCATCAAAAGGCTCGCCCAGCTGGGTGCCTTTGACTCCCTGCACCGCGAATCAGGCGGCGCCGCAAACCGCGCGGACCTCGTCCAGCACCTGCAGCAGCTCCAAGCCGCGGGCGGGACCCGGAAGGGCATCGACATCATGGAAGGGCAGCTGTCCCTGCCGCTGGGGGATGTGGAGCTGCGGAACGTCAAACCCGGGCTACCTGCGCCCACCCTGGTGGAAAACGTCCGGGCAGAACTGGACCTGATGGCCATCGATGTCAGCGGGCACCTGATGGACAGCCACCGGCCCATGCTGGACCGGCTGGGCGTCACCACTGCAGACAAACTGTTGAGCCTGCGCAACGGCACCGAAGTGCTGGTGGCCGGGGTGCGCATCGCCACCCAGACGCCGCCCATGCGTGGCGGCCGGCGGGTGGTGTTCATCAGCATCGACGACGGCACCGGCTGCGTCGACTCCGTGTTCTTCCATGAAGCCCAGGAGCAGGCGGGGCTGCTGCTGTTCGGCACCAGGCTGCTGCTGATCCGGGGCACTACCCGGCGGACAGGTCCCCGGGGAATCAGCCTGAGCGCCAGCATGGCCTGGGACCTGAGCCGGGTGGAATCCCTGCCGTTCGCGGCGGATCGGGTGGAGAGCACCGATGTGCCGCATCCTTTGGACGGAATCAGCCGAAGCCTGGCGATTACCGGAATGGGCGGCTGAGCGGCCGTGGGTCCCGTTAGTAGGCCTCCCGGGAAACCGATAGCATTGACGGTGGCTGGCTGTGGTCCCCGTATGCCGCAAGCTATGAAGCCTAAAACTTTGAATAGGAGACACTCGTGTCAGATGCCCAGCAGATCACCCTCATCGTCGATGGCGAAGAGACCAAGGTGACTACCGGGACAACCGGTGCGGAACTCTTCTTTGAGCGCCGCGATGTTGTTGTTGCCCGCGTCAACGGCGAGCTGAAGGACCTGGACCAGGAGCTGCCCGAGGGCGCCGAGATCGAGGGTGTCACCATCGATTCCCCGGATGGCCTGAACGTCCTGCGCCACTCCACCGCCCACGTGATGGCCCAGGCCGTGCAGCAGCTGCGCCCGGACGCCAAGCTGGGCATCGGCCCGTACATCACAGACGGCTTCTACTTCGACTTCGACGTCGCTGAACCGTTCACCCCCGAGGACCTCAAGACCCTCGAGAAGATGATGCTCAAGATCGTCAACCAGAACCAGAAGTTCGTCCGCCGCGTGGTCAGCGAGGACGAGGCCCGCGAGGCCATGAAGAACGAGCCCTACAAGCTCGAACTCCTGGGCAAGAAGAACAACGCCGCCGAGGCCGGCGAGGGCGTCAACGTCGAGGTCGGCGCCGGGGACATCACCATCTACGACAACGTCGAGCGCAAAGAGGGAACCACCGTCTGGTGCGACCTCTGCCGTGGCCCGCACCTGCCCAACACCAAGCTCATCTCCAATGCGTTCGCCCTGACCCGGTCCTCCTCGGCGTACTGGCTGGGAAACCAGAAGAACCAGCAGCTGCAGCGCATTTATGGCACCGCCTGGCCCACCAAGGACGCGCTCAAGGCCTACCAGGAGCGCATCGCGGAGGCTGAGCGGCGCGACCACCGCAAGCTCGGCGTCGAACTTGACCTGTTCTCCTTCCCGGACGAGCTGGGCTCCGGCCTGCCGGTGTTCCACCCCAAGGGCGGCATCATCCGCAAGGAGATGGAGGACTACTCCCGCCAGCGCCACGTCGACGCCGGCTACGAGTTCGTCTACACCCCCCACATCACCAAGGGCCACCTGTACGAAGTCTCGGGCCACCTGGACTGGTACAAGGAGGGCATGTTCCCGGCCATGCACATCGACGCCGAACTCAATGAGGACGGCACCGTGCGCAAGCCCGGCCAGGACTACTACCTGAAGCCGATGAACTGCCCCATGCACAACCTGATCTTCCGCTCGCGGGGACGGTCCTACCGCGAACTGCCCCTGCGCCTCTTCGAATTCGGTTCGGTGTACCGGTACGAAAAGTCCGGCGTGGTCCACGGCCTGACCCGGGTGCGTGGCATGACACAGGACGACGCCCACATCTACTGCACCCGCGAGCAGATGAAGGACGAACTCACTAAGACCCTGACGTTCGTCCTCGACCTGCTGAAGGACTACGGCCTGAACGACTTCTACCTGGAACTGTCCACCAAGGACCCGGAGAAGTCCGTCGGCGAGGACGCCGCCTGGGAAGAAGCCACCCGGACCCTCGCCGAGGTGGCCCAGGAATCCGGCCTGGAACTGGTCGCGGATCCGGGTGGAGCTGCCTTCTACGGCCCGAAGATCTCCGTCCAGGCCAAGGACGCCCTCGGCCGCACCTGGCAGATGTCCACCATCCAGCTGGACTTCAACCTCCCGGAACGCTTCGAACTGGAATTCCAGGCAGCCGACGGCACCCGCCAGCGTCCGGTGATGATCCACCGTGCGCTCTTCGGTTCCATCGAGCGGTTCATGGGCGTGCTCACCGAGCACTACGCCGGCGCGTTCCCCGCGTGGCTTTCCCCTGTCCAGGTGGTGGGCATCCCGGTGGCCGAAACGTTCAACGAGTACATGTTCGACGTCGTCGACCAGCTCAAGGCGGCGGGCATCCGCGCCGAGGTGGACACGTCGTCGGACAGGTTCCCCAAGAAGATCCGCACCGCCAGCAAGGACAAGATCCCGTTCGTCCTGATTGCCGGCGGCGACGACGCCGAGGCCGGCGCGGTGTCCTTCCGCTTCCGCGACGGGAGCCAGGACAACGGCGTGCCGGTGGCCGAGGCCGTCAAGCGGATCACAGAAGCCGTCCGTAACCGGACCAGCTAGCGGAAACGGATAAGAACACGGTGCAGGAGACCACAGGCGCAGGCTATCCAGGGGATGCCGGCCTGACAGATGACTTTGAGCTCGCGGGCGTGCCGGATGCTTTCCAGCGCCTGTGGACTCCGCACCGGATGGCCTACATCAAGGGCGGCCAGCAGCAGTTCAAGAACGAGGACGACTGCCCCTTCTGCGTGGGTCCGGGCCGGACTGACGAGGAAGCCCTGATCGTCTACCGGGGGAAAACCTGCTACGTGGTCCTCAACCTCTTTCCCTACAATCCGGGCCACCTCCTGGTCTGCCCGTACCGGCATGTCCCGGACTACACGGACCTCACGCTGGAGGAGACCGCGGAATTCGCGGAGATCACCCAGACGGCCATGCGGGTCCTGCGCAAAGTAGCGAACCCGGGCGGGTTCAACCTCGGCATGAACCAGGGCGTCGTTGGCGGGGCAGGAATCGCCGCGCACCTGCACCAGCACATCGTTCCGCGCTGGGGCGGGGACGGCAACTTCTTCCCCATCATTGCCCAGACCAAGGCCGTCACGCAGACCCTGGATGAAGTCCGCCAGCAGGTTGCAGAGGCCTGGCCCGGGGAGACGGATGCTAAATAGGCACGCGCGCGGGTTTTTCACCGCGCTGTTCACTCCGCTTGCGCGTTGGCTCCTGAAAATCGGTGTCTCCCCTGACGCGGTGACGGTCATCGGAACCGCCGGCGTGGTGGTCGGTGCGTTGGTCTTCTACCCCCTCGGCCAGCTCTGGTGGGGGACCCTGTTCATTACCGCGTTCATCTTCTCGGACGTGCTCGACGGCATAATGGCCCGGCTGCGGGACACCGGCGGCCGCTGGGGAAACTTCCTGGACTCCACCCTGGACAGGATCGCCGACGGCGCACTGTTCGCGGGTGTGGCCATCTGGTTCTTCACCGGGGGTGCCGACTACGCCATCGCCGTTGCAGCCATGCTCTGCCTGGTTCTGGGCATGGTGGTCTCCTATGCGCGGTCCAAGGCCGAATCCCTTGGCTTCACGGCGAATGTGGGCATCGCCGAGCGCGCCGAGAGACTGGTTTCGGTGCTGGTGGTCACCGGATTCACTGGCCTGGGATTGCCCCAAGTGGTTCTTCTGGTGACTCTCGGACTGCTGGCCCTGGCCAGCCTCATCACCATCATCCAGCGCGTAGCCACGGTCCATCGCCAGGCCTTTGCGGAGTCCGCGGCTTCGGATTAAGGCTGATTAAGCCCGCCGCCTGCCGTGGGACTAGTATTGTGACTGCCCGGTCAATGGATCCGGCAACCCGGTGCGTGTACTTCCGGCTTCCTGCCGCCCTCACGCCCGGCGAAGATCATCTATCTACCCATAGGGGTTTTTGTGTCTACACCTGATGTAAGCAGCGAAGCCGGTTCGTCCGCGAACAGCGTCACGGGCAGCAACCGCGTCAAGCGCGGCATGGCTGAGATGCTCAAGGGCGGCGTCATCATGGACGTCGTCAACGTTGAACAGGCCCGCATCGCCGAAGACGCCGGTGCCGTTGCAGTGATGGCGCTGGAGCGTGTTCCGGCCGATATCCGTGCCCAGGGCGGCGTGTCCCGCATGTCCGATCCGGACATGATCGACAAGATCATCGACGCCGTCTCCGTGCCGGTCATGGCCAAGGCCCGGATCGGCCACTTCGTCGAGGCCCAGGTCCTGCAGTCGTTGGGCGTGGACTACATTGACGAGTCCGAGGTCCTGACCCCGGCCGACTACGTCCACCACATCGACAAGTGGAACTTCAAGGTTCCCTTCGTCTGTGGCGCCACCAACCTCGGTGAGGCGTTGCGCCGCATCAACGAGGGCGCGGCGATGATCCGGTCCAAGGGCGAGGCCGGCACCGGCGACGTTTCCAACGCGACCGGGCACATGCGCCAGATCCGTGCCGAGATCGCCAAGCTTGCCGCCCTGCCCGAGGACGAGCTCTACGTCGCGGCCAAGGAACTGCAGGCCCCGTACGAGCTGGTCAAGGAAGTTGCCGCTGCCGGCAAGCTGCCGGTGGTGCTGTTCACCGCGGGCGGCATTGCCACCCCGGCCGACGCTGCCATGATGATGCAGCTCGGCGCCGACGGCGTGTTCGTCGGCTCCGGCATCTTCAAGTCCGGCAACCCGGCCCAGCGTGCCGCTGCCGTGGTCAAGGCCACCACCTTCTTCGATGACCCCGACGTCATCGCCAAGGCCTCCCGCGGCCTCGGCGAAGCCATGGTGGGCATCAACGTGGACGAGATCCCGCAGCCGCACCGCCTTTCCGAGCGCGGCTGGTAGCAGCTCTAAAGCAGTACGACGGCGGCGGGTCACCTTCAAAGGTGACCCGCCGCCGTCGTGCGTTGGCTCCTTCAGCCGCCTGTGGATTCGCTGGCAGGAACGGATGGGGCAATGTTGCGGTTGGTTCTGAACAAATTATCGGGATCGTACTTCGTTTTCACCTGAACCAGGCGTTCATAGTTGGTGCCGTAGGCGGCCCGGACCTGTTGTTGCCCCTCGTCCGCTGTCTGGAAGTTGATGTAACTGCGACCGGCAGTGAACGGACGTTGCCGCTCCCATGATTCCCGGATCCACGTTCGGTACGTGTTCGCGGCGGGATCGCCGGGGTCCCACATGCCATTGGATCCGATGACGTACCGGGCGTTTCGGTTGCCCACCGCACCGTCATCCTCAGGGTGCTCATTCAGGGCGCCGGCGAGGTGAAGGATACCGAGCTCGGCCCCCTCTATGGGGCAGCCATCGAAGAGCTCGCGGATGGTGGAGAGCAGACCGTCGCTCAGCCCGTCGGCATACTCCGTCTTCCAGTAGTAGTGGAGGCCCTTCGGCTCACTGTCATCCAGATAGGACTGGACCTGTGTGTACGGCTGCTCCGCCAGGAGATCCACGGCGGGATCACCAATTTCCCGGATGGATGCCATAACTTCCGGGACGTTTTGGAGTTCGCCGCTGTAGCAAACTGCCATGGCGCAGATCTTCTTGCCCTGCCACCGTTCAGGAATGAAAGGTTCCGCCGGGGCAGTCATGAGGATCAGCCACACGGCCAGCTCGCGTGGCGCGCGGGACGTGATTGTCCGGTACGTCCGGAGGATTTCGTCGCAGCGTTCGAAAGGCCAGGCGATGAGACCGCCATACACTGTGGGTCCCACTTGGTGCAGCCGGAGCGCGAAGCGCGTGACCACGCCAAGATTAGCCCCCGCGCCGCGAACGCCCCAGAACAGATCCGGGTTCTCGTTACGGCTGGCGGTACGGACCAGCCCGTCGGATGTGACAATCTCAACGTCCTCAAGGTTGTCCACGGTCCACCCGAACCTGCGGCTCAGATAGCCGAGGCCGCCCCCGAGGGTCAGGCCCGCCACACCCACTTCGGAGATGAATCCGAGGACAGTGGCCAGCCCGTGTTCCTGCGTGGCCCGGTCGACGTCCTGCAGCAGACAGCCCGGGCCAACCTGGGCGAGCCTGGCCACCGGGTCCACTTCGACTGAGTTCATCCTCGACATATCCAACATGAGGCCTCCGTCGGCGATGGCGGTACCGGCGATGTTGTGGCCGCCGCCCTTGGTGCTGATCTGCAGCCTGTGTTCCGCGGCGAACATAACAACGGCCGAGACCTCCCGCGCCGATGTCGGCTGGACCACCAGGGCTGGTTCCTTCGTCACAAGACCGTTCCAGAGCAGGACGGCCGAACCCCAGCCCGAGTCGCCTGGGCGTAACACTGGCTCTGCCAGCAGTGATCCGAGCCTGGCCAGATCCACGGATGTCAGGATCACCGGGAAGACGTCGAGCCCACCGACTTCCACATCGGTGATGCGGTTGCCCGCCTCGGCAGCATTGTGCGATTCCCTGATCATCACGGCACCTCCATTGGCCTTTCAGACTCCTTAATGAGGATGCTATGGTCTGCAGCCCGCCGCCGCATCGGTAGAACTGCCCGTGATGGCAAGATGGGAAATTGTGCCCAGTCTGCGTCAGCTTCGGTTGATAAGCCCGTGCTCGTAGGCATAGGCGGTTGCGGCGGCACGTGACGTCAAGTCCAACTTCGTGAAGATATTACTGGCGTGATGGGCAACCGTCTTTTCGCTGAGGAACAGTTCAGCTGCAATCTCGCGGTTGGACTTTCCACTGGCAACAAGGAGCAGCACCTGAGTCTCCCGGACGGTCAGCGGATTCGCCCTAATAGCCTGTTGCCGGTTCGAATATGTGTCCACGTTCGCTGCATCCGGCCCTGCGCCAAGATGGAGGAAAGCCCATCTGGCGGCATCAAACTCCAGCTCGGCCGAGTGCCCGTCGCCCAGCCCGCGATAAGCCCGCCCCATAAGCACTCTGGTGCGTGCTGACTCATAGGGCGCGTCGAGCCGCTGCCATGCTGACCATGCCTGGCGTGCCACTCCCAAAGCCGCCGCGTATTCTTGGTCCGCGAGAAGTAGGGCTCCCTCCCACTGGGCAGTCTCCGCATTCAGCCACAGACTGCCCAAGGCCCCGGCCCTCGCCCCCAGTTCTTCGGCGGCGGCCCGTGCGCCGGAAAGGTCAGCCGACGCCAGCATGATCTCAATGGCGGCACCGAGGAGCCTGGAACGCTCCGGCGGAGACGTTGTCTCCGCAAGGGACCGGCGGATCGCCGCCACGGCGGCCTCTGTCCGGCCTTGCATAAGCAGCAACAGCGCGAGACCGGGCTGCGGATCCCTTACCCAGCGGCTGGCCTGCAGATAGGTGTTCTTGGCTTCGGCGAACTGGCCTCTCAGACGGTGCAGTTCGGCAAGCTGGTATAGCGCAGCACCGATTCCCGGCCGGGTAAGCGGGCCGACGAGCCGGCGGTAGGCATCCTGGGCAGCATCGAATGCATCCGGCCATGCTCCCTGAAACTGCATGATCCGTGCCCGGTGGATCTGGCAATTACCTTGATAGGGGACCATGTCCGGCTGGGATGCGCACCACCGGGTGAATGCGGCCGTCCACTCCTGTGCCCGAGGCAGATCGAAGGCGTCCATGCACGCTTCAATGACCGCGCAATACACAATCCCGGCGGTGACCGGGGAAAGCTCATGGGCGGTCACGCTCACAAAGACTTCGTCCAAAAGCGGCATTGCCTGCCGTGTATCACCCGTTGCGATCAGCGACTCGCTAAGGCCCGTCCTTGCCAGGGCGGCAAGGTCTTGGTGTCCGAAGCGGTGGCCGATTTCCAGCGCGGTCCCGAAACTTGCGGTTGCTGTCGCGGCATCCCCCTGGGCGGCGCTTTCAAGGCCGGCCGGCACAAGCAGCAGTCCCTGCTCCACACAGTCCAGGTCGTCCGGAAGCGCACGCCGTGCCCGTTGCAGCCACGCATTCGCCAACGTTTCTTCGCCGCTGAGGATAAAGTGCAGGGCAAGCCAGATAGCGCTTCGCGCCGCCCCCGAATGGTCCGTGTGGGCCAGTCGTGCCCGATACTCGCGGGCCAGTAGCCTTGATCCTTCGTCGTCGTGGCCGACGAGGTAGGCCGCATTGGCCACGAGCTCGAGATCGTCGGGTTCGAGCAACGACTGGCGGTCAGCATCCGTCAGGAGGGCGTGTGCATTCGCCCATTCCTGTCGCCTGAAAGCCTCCCGGCCCAGACGGAGAGGGTCTGCCGCCATTGCTTCTCCACTGCCGCTGTTCGGTGCGGACGGCGCCGATACGTGAAGCTTAGCGCTTCGGCGTGGACTCCGGCAGGCAGAGGACGACGGCGGCGGGGGAGGTCAGTCTGCGCCTGCGGCTTCAAATGTTGCGGGCTCCGGATTGTCCACGACGGCCTGGAGCTCAGCGAGGAGCGGATTCGTCACAACGTCAGGGCTTTCATATCCGGGCGTGGTTCTCAATGAGCCAAATGCGGGCTTCCTGGGACTTCAAAACCTAGAATCACGTCTATGGGGAAAAATCGTGGCATTGTTGCCCGCTGCGCTGGGGCGGTTTCCGCCGGCATCCTCGCCGCCGTATTGGCCGGGTGCGGCCTGATCGCTGAACAGACCGCGCCTTCCTCCGGTACAGCCGCGAGTCCCGACGCCGGGACAAGGCAGCCAAGCCCGACGGCGACGCCCACCCCGACGCCTACTCCCACGCCCGGCGCGGGGCCGGCGTGTCCCACTCTGCGCTGCACGTCCGTTCTGGTGACCGGCGACATGCTGGTCCACACCCAGCTCTGGCAGCAGGCCCGCGATGACGCCGCCGCCGCGGGTCAGCCGGGGATGGACTTCACCCCGCTCCTCGAAGGCCAACGCAAGTACATCCAGGCCAGCGACCTCGCCATCTGCCACCAGGAAACTCCCGTGGCCGGGCCCGATGGGCCGTTCTCTGCGTACCCGTCCTTCAACGTCCCTCCGCAGATCATCACGGCGTCCAAGGCGGTGGGGTACCAGGCCTGCACCACCGCGAGCAACCACACGATCGACCGGAGCACTGACGGCGTACTGCGCACCCTGGACGCCCTGGATGCGGCGGGCTTGAAGCACACCGGTTCCTACCGCACCGAAACCGAGTCCCAGGGAATCCTGATCCTGCAGACCAGCGCCGCCAAGATCGCCATCATCCAGGGGACCTACGGGCTTAACGGCCAATACCCTGAATACGACTGGCAGGTGGACATGCTCGATGCAACTACCATGATCGCCAAGGCCGTCAAGGCACGGGCCCTCGGTGCAGATATCGTGCTCGGTGCCATGCACGCCGGCGACGAGTATGCCAGCGAAGCCAACGCCCAGCAGCAGGAAGTGGCGCATGCCCTGGTGGACAGCGGCCAGTTCACCATGATCTACGGCCACCACACCCACTCCGTGCTGCCCATCGAAAACTACAAGGGAACCTGGATCGTCTACGGGCTGGGCAACGGGGTCACGGAACTGTCACCCTGGTACGTAGTGAACAACGAGGGCCTGCTGGTGCGGGCACAGTTCAGCCAGGACGCGGCCGGCAAGTGGACGGCGTCGGACCTTGCCTGGGCCCCCTCGGTGATTGTCCGCGACCCGTACCGCTGGTGTTCGGTGGCAGCCGACGCGCCGCAGGGCGTCTGTGCAACACCCGAGGCCGACGCTGCCACCAGGTTGAGGACCGCTACGGTGGTGGACTCGATGGGCGCGGCGGCTGCCGGCGCGCACGAACTGCTGATCAGCAAGGAACCCTGAGGCGCTTCGACGGGGAAACCGTCAGCGCGGCGCTACTCAGCGCCGCAACCATAAGCGACGTTCAGCGCGGCCGGCGCGCTGCGTGCTCCCGGGCCAGCTCTGCGTAGCGGTCGTCCGGTGCACCGGACGTGAAGGTGCCGTATTTACGCTCGGCGGCGGTCCTGATGAGGAAGTCGGCGATGGCGGGGTTCTTGGGCAGCAGCGAACCGTGCAGGTAGCTGGCCACCACATTCTTGTAGCGCGCGCCCTCGTGGCCCTCGCTGCTGTTGTTGCCGGTTCCTTTCGCGCTGGTTCCCAACGGCCGCACGCCCGCACCCAGCGTGGTCTGCCCGCTGTGGTTCTCGTATCCCAGCACCTCGCCGAACTCTTCCGTGGCCACTTTGACGTTGCCGATCAGGCGTTCCGCGGTGCCGTGGGTCTCCATGTCCAGGATGCCGATCCCCGGTATGACCGTGCCCAGGCGGGTCTTAAAGAAGCGTCCGAACAGTTGATAAAGCCCGCAGATCACGAGCATGGGCGCGCCGTCCTCGGCAAGCCCGCTCAGGACGCCGGCCCGTGAGTGCAAATCGTCTTGGATGATGAGCTGTCCGCTGTCCTGGCCGCCGCCGCCGACAATCAGGTCCACGTCGGCGGGAAATTCGTCGCCGACGTTGTACTCGAGCAGCTCCGGGGTGTAGCCGTGCCAGCTGATCCGCTGCTTGAGGACCAGTGCGTTGCCCCAGTCGCCGTAGATGTTCATGTCCCGCGGGTAGAGCTGCAGGACCCGGATGGTGCCCTTACTGTCCGGCTGGACGCCGGTTGATTCAGCGGTCATGAGACCACCTCCACTGTGGTGATTTTGGACAGCTCGCGGCGGATGGCCAGCATGGCTGTGTAGGTGCAGAAGATCCGCTTCGGCTTGCCCTTGGCGTCCCGGATGAACGCGGCGAGTGCGGGCGCGATCTCCGGCTGGACGCCGCCGATCCGGACGTCGTCATACTGCAGCCGCAGCGCCATGTCATAGGCCCGGGACCCGGTCAGCTGGTCCACGCCGCCGCCGCGGAGCGAATCGAATTCCACGTCCCAGAGCCAGGACATGTCCCGGCCGTCGGCATAGTTGTCATTGATAGCGATCATGGTGGCGTAGCCGCCCGCGGGGAAGGACTTCAGCCCCAGCCGGAAACCGCTGGGGTTCTTGACCAGGACCAGGTCCAGCGGCTGGCCGTCCACCGTGAGGCTCTCTCCGCGGCCGAACGCCGGCTCCACCTGGGAGAGCGCCGTCAGCAGGGTGGCGTGGTCTGCGGTGGCTGCACCGCCGCCGCAAATGCTGCGGGCCAGGGTCAGCGCCGCAGCCGCATTGAAGATGTTGTAGACGCCGCGGAGCCTCATCCCGGTGGTGACCGTGGCGCCGTCGTACTCGAAATCGGCGGTGTCCGGCCCCACTTTACGGAGTACGACGTCGGCCGCTGGCTTCTGGGGGAGCGTTGCGGGGGCGGGGCTGCCGGGCGCCGCCCGCATGTCGTCGTCGTTGGGGAAGGTGCTGAGGAGGGAATCGTCCAGGCCGAAGTACTGCACGTCCTGGCCGGTGAGGGACTCCGCGATGCGGGCCACCCGGGGATCTTCCCTGTTGAGGACCACTGTTCCCGTGGTTTTGTCGGCGATGTGCTGCAGCAGCTGGGCCGTCTTGTCGATCTCGCCGAACCGGTCCAATTGGTCCCGCAGGACGTTGAGCAGGAGGCTGTACCGGGGCGGAACGCGGTTCACAAAATGCGTGGCGTGGGCTTCGTCGAGCTCCAGGACGGCGACGTCGGCCGTGAGCCTGCCGCGCCAGTCCACTTCGCCGAGCAGGGAGGCCGCCACGCCGCGGGTGAAGTTGCTGCCGGTGCGGTTGGTGAAGACCTTCAGGCCCTGGCTTTCCAGGAGTTCCACCACCATTTTGGTGGTGGTGGTTTTGCCGTTGGTTCCGCTGACTACGGCCACGCCGTGGGGGAGCGTGGCGAGCGTCCGCTGCATAAAGCCGGGGTCGATTTTCTCGACCACCAGCCCGGGCAGCGCGGACCCACCACCCCTGAGCCGGGACACCCGGCGGACCAGCTTGCCGAGCGGAACACTGATGTAAAGCATGCTCTGTAATATATCCCAGCAACGGCATAGAACCCGTCCCGGGAAGCGTTTCCGGCGCCGCCCCGGAACCCATGCACATTATGCTGATTGGATGACAAACCCCCTTTCGGCTGCTTCTGCACGCGTGGGCTCGGGCCTGCGGATCGGCGTCCTGGCACTTCAGGGCGACTTCCGCGAACACCTCCGGGCCGTGGAAGCCGCCGGCGCCGCCGGCGTCGGAATCCGCCGACCCTCCGAACTGGAGGGCCTGGACGGCCTCATCATTCCCGGCGGCGAATCCACGGCCATCGACAAGTTGGCCCGCGCCTTTGAGCTGGCCGGACCGTTGAAGGACCGGATCCGCGATGGACTGCCAGTCTACGGTTCTTGCGCCGGCATGATCCTCCTCGCCGACGAGATCGCCGACCCGGCCACGGACCTGGCCGGCAACCCGCAGCAGACCTTCGGCGGCCTGGACATCACGGTGCGGCGCAACGCCTTCGGCCGCCAGCGCGAATCGTTCGAAACGGACCTGGACTTCAAGGGCCTGGACTTCAGCGCCACCGAATCCGGTGTTGCCCCGGTTCATGCAGTGTTCATCCGAGGCCCCTGGGTGGAACGCGCCGGCGCGGGCGTGGAAATCCTTGCCCAGGTGGAGCCCGCAGACCCTGAGCACGCGTCCCACGCCGCAAGCCTGCCGGGGACGGCTAGAATTGTTGCAGTGCGTTCCGGCCACCTGCTGGCCACCTCCTTCCACCCGGAAGTGACTGGGGAGAAACGCGTACATGAACTTTTTATCCGCATGATCAGAGGAGACGCGTAAAGCATGTCTGGACACTCCAAATGGGCAACAACCAAGCACAAAAAGGCCATTCTTGATAGCCGCCGTGCTAAATCGTTTGCCAAGCTGATCAAGAACATCGAAGTTGCTGCGCGCATGGGCGGACCGGACCTGCAGGGCAACCCGGGTCTGGAACTCGCCGTCACCAAGGCCAAGAAGACGTCGGTGCCCGCTGACAACATCGACCGTGCCATCAAGCGTGGCGCCGGCCTAACCGGTGAAGTGGTGGACTACACCGAGATCATGTACGAATGCCGCGGCCCGCAGGGTTCGGCGCTGCTGATCGAGTGCCTCACGGACAACAAGAACCGTGCCGCCTCCGAAGTCCGCCTGGCCATTTCACGCAACGGCGGCACCATCGCTGATCCCGGTTCGGTCAGCTACCTGTTCAGCCGCAAGGGCGTCGTCTCGCTGCCGAAGAACGGCCTGAGCGAGGACGACGTACTGATGGCCGTCCTCGACGCCGGAGCCGAGGAAGTCAAGGACAACGGAGAAAGCTTCGAGATCCACTCCGAGCCGACCGACCTCCAAGCCATCCGCGATGCCCTCAAGGACGCCGGAATCGAGTACGAGACCGACGAGGCCGAGTTTGTGCCGTCCATGCAGGTTCCGCTGGACCTCGAGGCTGCCAAGAAGTTCATGAAGCTCGTGGACGCCCTGGAAGAGCTCGACGACGTCCAGAACGTCTACAGCAACGCCGACCTCAGCGACGAAGTCCAGGCCGCCCTGGAAGCCGAGTGACCTTCGGCCTTGCGGCCTAGGGGAGACGTTTCAGGGTGACCTTGCGCGTATTGGGCGTTGACCCGGGCCTCACCCGCTGCGGCATCGGCGTGGTCGACGTCGAACGGAACCGGCGTGCCACCATGGTGGCAGTCGGGGTGGTGGGCACTTCTCCCGAGGAGAGCCTGGACCAACGCCTGCTGGTTATTGCCCTGGCCATCGACGAGTGGCTGGACCGCTACGAACCGCACGTTCTCGCCGTCGAACGCGTCTTTTCCCAGCTCAACGTCAGCACGGTGATGGGGGTTGCTCAGGCCTCCGGGGTGGTGATTGCCGCCGCGGCCCGGCGCGGGATCCCGGTGGCGCTGCACACGCCGTCGGAAGTGAAAGCCGCAGTGACCGGCAGCGGTACCTCGAACAAGGAAGCCGTGACCAAGCTCGTCACAAAAATCCTCAGGCTGGACGCGCCGCCGCGGCCGGCGGACGCTGCAGATGCCCTGGCGCTGGCCATCACGCACGCCTGGCGCGCGGGCAGCGGAGCCGCCGTAGCCACCACGGGCCCCGGCAGCCAGTCGTTGACGCCGGCCCAGCGCGCCTGGGCCGACGCCGAGGCAAAAGCGCGCCGCGCACGCTGAATGTCCAAGGCGCTTGCTAGGGTATTCGTAGATATGTTCGGATAGCCGGTCCTGCTCCCCAGAGCCCGGCAGTACACCAGGAGCCCGGCTTTGATCAGTTTCCTTCGCGGAACAGTAGCGCACGTAGGCCTTTCCGCTGCCGTGATCGACCTCAACGGCGCGGGCATGAGCGTCAACGCCACGCCGCAGACCCTCAGCCGCCTCCGCACCGGCGAGGAAGGCAAACTCTTCACGTCGCTGATCGTGCGGGAGGATTCCCTAACCCTTTACGGCTTCGCCACCGACGACGAACGCGAAGTCTTTGATGTCCTCCTCAGCGTCAGCGGCGTGGGTCCGCGGCTCGCACTGGCGGTCCTGGCCGTGCACGAGCCTGAAGCGATCCGGGTTGCTGCCCACACGAGTGACAGCAAGACGTTCACCACGGTGCCCGGCATCGGCCCCAAGGTGGCCGGGCGGATCGTGCTGGAACTGGCCGGCAAGCTGGTGCCGCACGGCACGGTAGGCGCCGCCGGCGCGTCCACCCCGGCCCAAGCAGCCTGGAAGCCGCAGGTCGTGGCGGCCATGACCAGCCTCGGCTGGTCGGAAAAGGACGCGGCGGCCAGCATCGAGAAGGCCCTTGCGGACGATCCCGAGGTTGAATTCCGCGGCAATGTGGCCGAGGTCCTGCGGACCACGCTGCGCTGGCTGGGCCAGGACGGCGCGCGGGCCGGCAACCGCGTAGGCAGCCGTGGCTGAGCCTTCAGTGGTGGCGGCCGGGGAGGAACCCGAGGAACGGGCGATTGAAGCCGCCCTCCGGCCGAAGAACCTGGATGACTTCGTAGGCCAGCACCGGGTCCGCAAGCAACTCTCGCTGGTCCTGCAGGCCTCCCGGATGCGTGGACGCAGCGCGGACCACGTGCTGTTTTCCGGCCCTCCCGGCCTGGGCAAAACCACCCTGGCCATGATCGTGGCCGCGGAGATGAACGCGCCGCTGCGGATCAGCAGCGGTCCCGCCATCCAGCATGCCGGCGACCTCGCCGCCATCCTTTCCTCCCTTTCCGAAGGGGAGGTCCTGTTCCTGGACGAGATCCACCGGATGTCCAGGCCGGCAGAGGAGATGCTCTACATGGCCATGGAAGATTTCCGTGTGGACATTGTGGTGGGAAAAGGCGCCGGGGCCACCGCCATACCGCTGGAACTCCCGCCCTTCACCCTGGTAGGTGCCACCACGCGCGCCGGTCTCCTGCCCGGCCCGCTCCGGGACAGGTTCGGCTTCACCGGGCATCTGGAGTTCTACAGCGTGGCCGAGCTCGAGCTGGTGCTCAGGCGCTCCGCCGGCCTGCTGGACCTCAAGGTCAACTCCGCGGGATTCAGCGAAATTGCCGGCCGGTCCCGCGGTACGCCGCGTATCGCCAACCGCCTCCTCCGCCGGGTCCGGGACTGGGCGCTCGTTCATGGGATCGACCAGATTGATGCCCGCGCCGCTTCCGCTGCCCTGGACATGTATGAGGTGGACAAGCGGGGCCTGGACCGGCTGGACCGGGCAGTCTTGGAAGCACTCATTACGAAGTTCGGCGGGGGACCCGTGGGACTTTCCACCCTGGCCATTGCGGTGGGGGAGGAAACCGAGACCGTGGAAACGGTGGCGGAACCGTTCCTGGTGCGCGAAGGTCTGCTGGGCCGGACGCCCCGGGGCCGCATCGCCATGGCTCCGGCCTGGACCCACTTGGGCTTCGCCGTACCGGCCGGAGTTTTCGGGCAGGAGCCGTTGGATCTCTTCGAGCTGGACGCGGACAGCGCCGAGTCGGCGGCCGAATGGGCGCCGAACGGTCAATAGCACTGTCCTCCCAGCTTTTCCCTTTAGACTGGTATGACACCCGGCACGTTCGGGTCTGTGTTCCCGCGGCGGCTCCGAGAAGCCGCTTCCTGCCAGGCAGGATTTTCTGCAGCGGGGAACGACGCGGACGCTGCCAACACCCGATACGCCAGTACAGAACGGAATCTTCCCTGTGGATCCAATGAACATCGTCTTGTTCGCAATGCTCGGAATCTTTATCTTCATGATGTTCCGCCGCAACAAGAAGACCAAGGAGCAGCAGGCAACGCTGCAGTCCCAGTTCGCGCCCGGCGTTGAGGTTATGACCAGCTTCGGACTCTTTGGCCGGATTGTCTCCATGGACGACGCCGAGAACAAGGTTGTCCTTGAGCTCTCACCCGGAAACCTGGCCACGGTACACCGCCAGGCCGTGACCAAGATTGTGGAACCGCCCGTCGAAGCCGAGGCTCCGGCGGTCCCCGATGACGCCTCTTCGCTGACCACTGAAGAAGCAGGCACGCCGGCAGCATCCGCCGAAACCCCGGACGAGACCCTGAAGCGCCTCAACGACGAGGGCAAGAAGGACAACTAGTCCGCGCCGCACGGCAGCCCGCGTACAACACCTCTACGGCTGGGGACAACCGCCGGCGGGACTGATAAGTCCGGCCGGTGGTTCCTCCGTAAATAAGAGAAAGATCGACAATGGCACGAACTGGCCCTAACAAATCAGGCCTGAGGGTACTGGTGTGGCTCGGCGTAGTCCTCGCCGTGCTGACCGCCGTCCTGGCCGGCGGCACCCTTGCCGGACAGGCAAGCTGGGCACCCAAGCTGGCACTGGACCTCGAGGGTGGCACCCAGATGATCCTGGCGCCCAAGGTTGAGGGCGGTTCGGACATCAATGAAGACCAGCTCAACCAGGCCGTAGCCATAATCCGCCAGCGTGTGGATGGTTCAGGTGTTGCCGAAGCGGAAATTAGCACGCAGTCCGGCCGCAACGTGGTGGTCAGCCTTCCGGGCACACCCACGAAGGAAACCCGGGACCTGATCCAGGCCTCCGCGGACATGAACTTCCGTCCCGTACTGCTGAACGGGGACGGCGCGCCTGTCCCCACGGAATCCCGCACCCCCGAAGACCAGCTTCCGAAGCCCACGGCAGAACCCGCCAACGGCAGCGATATCAACTGGATCACCGCGGACATCTACCGGCAGTTCGAAGCCATGGACTGCAACAATCCTGCGCCGGAGAGCCCGGAAGCCTCCGATCCCGCCAAACCCCTGGTTACCTGTGAGCCGGCAACGGAGACCACGCCGGCCATCAAGTACATCCTGGGTCCGGTGGAGGTCAAGGGCGGCAACATTGTCACGTCCTCCTTCCAGCTCCAGCAGGGCGCGCAGGGCGCTGTCACCAACGACTGGGCCGTCAACATCCAGTTCGACGACGAAGGCACCGCCAAGTTCAAGACGGTCACCGAACGCCTGAACCAGTTCTACGTGGCAGCCGGCGGCGAAACGGGCAACGACCCGAAGGCGCAGTTCGCCATCGTCCTTGACGACCAGGTCATTTCCGCGCCGCGATCCTTGGCCGTCATCACCGACGGACGTCCGCAGATCACCGGCGGCTTCACCGAACAGAGTGCCAAAGTCCTTTCCGACCAGCTTCGCTTTGGTGCACTGCCCATCAGCTTCGAGATCCAGAGCGACCAGCAGATCTCCGCCACCTTGGGTGGCGAACAGCTCCGCATGGGCCTCCTTGCAGGCATCATCGGCTTGCTTCTGGTGGTGGTCTACTCACTCTTCCAGTACCGGGCCCTGGGCCTGGTGACCATCGCTTCGCTCGTTGTGGCCGGCGCGCTGACCTACCTGGCCATTGCCCTCCTGGGCTGGACTGAAAACTACCGGCTTTCCCTGGCCGGCGTGGCCGGCATCATCGTCGCCATCGGCCAGACCGCTGACTCATTCATCGTCTACTTTGAACGCATCCGCGATGAACTCCGCGAAGGCCGTGGATTGGTCTCCGCGGTGGAGAACGGCTGGAAGCGGGCCAAGCGCACTGTCCTGGCCTCCAAGGCCGTGAACCTGCTGGCCGCCCTGGTGCTTTACTTTGTGGCCGTCGGCAACGTCCGCGGGTTCGCTTTCACGCTTGGCCTGACGGCCATTGCCGACCTCATCGTGGTCTTTATGTTCACGCACCCGACGCTGCAGCTCCTGGCGCGCACCAAGTTCTTCGGGGAAGGCCACCCGCTCTCCGGCCTGGACCCCAAGAAGCTGGGTGTTGTGCCGCTCTACCGCGGTGCCGGGCGCCTGCGCACGCCGGAGGCCAAGCCGTCCGTAGTCCGCGCCAAGAACACCGGCGCGGCGGCCGAGGCTGAACGACGCATGACCATAGCAGAACGCCGCCTCGCGGAAAAGCAGGAGCAGCTCACCGGCTCCTCCAAGAGCGCAGCCAAGGAGAACAAGTAATGTCCAGCAGCTTCGCCAATTTCGGCAACGAGCTCTACACCGGGAAGCGCTCCTACAACTTCGTCGGGGCCAAGAAACTGTGGTTCATCATCGCCGCGGTTGCGGTGGCTCTGTCCATCCTCATTCCGATTGCCAAGGGCGGCTTCAACCTCGGCATCGAATTCCGCGGCGGTTCGGAGTTCACCGTCTCCAATGTGCAGAGCACCGACTCGGCCCTTGGTGAAAAGGTTGTCGAAGACGTTGTGGCCGGCAGCGTTCCGCGTGTGGCCAACGTCGCCGGTACCACCATGCGGATCCAGACGGACAAGCTCACGGATGACGAGACCCTCCGGATCAAGGAAGGCCTCACCTCGGCCTACGGCGTCACTGACAACGAAGTGACGTCGACCTTTATCGGCCCCACCTGGGGCGCGGATGTCACCAAGCAGGCCCTGATCGGCCTGATCGTCTTCGTGGCCCTGGCCGCGGTGCTGATGGCGCTGTACTTCCGGACCTGGAAGATGTCGCTGTCCGCGATGGCTGGAATGCTGGTGACGATGTTCATCACCGCCGGCGTGTATGCCCTCAGCGACTTCGAGGTAACGCCCTCGGCCATCATCGGGTTCCTGACGGTGCTCAGCTACTCGCTGTATGACACGGTGGTGGTCTTCGACAAGATCCGTGAGAACACCGCTGATCTGGATGCGTCCACGCGCCGCACTTTCGGTGAGGAAGTCAACCTCGCCGTCAACCAGACCCTGGTGCGTTCCATCAACACCATGATGGTGGCCATCCTCCCGGTCGGTGCCATCCTGTTCATCGGGGCCGGCCTTCTGGGAGCAGGCACGCTGCGCGACCTTTCGCTGGCTCTGTTCGTCGGAATCCTGATCGGTACAGCGGCCACCATCTTTATTGCGGCCCCGATGTATGCCCGGCTGCGCCAGAACGAACCTGACCTGGTGAAGCAGGCGAAACGCGTTGAACACCGCAGGTCCGCGAACAATGCCCGGACCGAAGAACCGGCTGCGCCCGCAGGGGCCTGACCTTTCGCACCACAACGGGCCGGACGGCGTCGGAACACCGACGTCGCCCGGCCCGTTTCGCATTTAAGCGCCGGTTACAAAAGTGAACTGGCGGGGGAATAGACTGAGGTAATTAAACAGTCGTGAGGGGTGCTTCATTGGAAGAACGTTCGGCGTCGGTGCCAACGGCAGGCGGGGATGACAGCCCGGGCCACGGAGTTCAGACCGGGCTGACCGCTTCGGCACGTCCGGCGCCGGCTGTTCCCGTGGATAATTCGGGTTCCCGCCCTACGTTTCCCGGCCGACGCGAACGTACGCGCTCCCGCCTGGCCCGGCTGACAGGCCGCGGCACGGCAACCTATTCGCCCATTCTTGAGCCGTTGCTGCGTACCGTACGCGCGAACAACCCCAAAGAAGATTTTGATCTCATCCAGCGCGCCTTCGAGGTGGCTGAGCAGAGCCACCGCGGGCAGAAGCGCAAGAGCGGTGACCCGTACATCACCCACCCCGTGGCCGTTGCCACCATCCTCGCCGAGCTG
This sequence comes from Pseudarthrobacter sp. KH_020_B, assembly GCF_057840185.1. Taxonomy (NCBI): domain Bacteria; kingdom Bacillati; phylum Actinomycetota; class Actinomycetes; order Micrococcales; family Micrococcaceae; genus Pseudarthrobacter; species Pseudarthrobacter sp. KH_020_B. The sequence continues at coordinate 2,652,282 of NZ_CM174506.1, read as the reverse complement.
GGCCTGAGCGGAACCACCCTCGCCGCGGCGCTGCTGCACGACACGGTAGAGGACACTCCTTACACGCTGGCAGACCTGAAAAGGGACTTCGGTCCTGAGGTTGCCATGCTGGTGGACGGCGTCACCAAGCTGGACAAAGTCAGCTTTGGTGAAGCCGCGCAGTCAGAGACCGTCCGCAAGATGGTTGTGGCCATGGCCAAGGACATCCGGGTCCTTATGATCAAGCTCGCGGACCGGCTCCACAACGCCCGGACCTGGCGGTTTGTCTCCGCGGAGTCATCGGCCCGCAAAGCCCGCGAAACCCTTGAAATCTTCGCGCCCCTTGCCCACCGCTTGGGCATGAACACCATCAAGTGGGAGTTGGAGGACCTGTCCTTCGCGGCCCTCTATCCGAAGGTCTATGAGGAAATCGTCCGGATGGTGGGCGACCGCACCCCGGAACGGGAGAAAAGCCTCGGCGTCATCCGGGACCAGATCACCGAGGACCTCCGTACCGCACGGATCAAGGCCACCATTACCGGCAGGCCGAAACACTATTACTCGATTTACCAGAAGATGATCGTCCGGGACAAGGATTTCGACGACATCAACGACCTCATGGGCGTCCGTGTGCTCGTCGATTCGGTCCGGGACTGTTACGCCGCCCTGGGCACCATGCATTCGCGCTGGAACCCGCTGCCGGGGCGGTTCAAAGACTACATCGCCATGCCGAAGTTCAATATGTACCAGTCGCTGCACACCACGGTGATCGGACCCGGCGGCAAGCCCGTGGAGATCCAGATCAGGACCCACGAAATGCACCGCCGTGCTGAGTACGGTGTTGCCGCCCACTGGAAGTACAAGGATCAGCCCAACCGCACGGCAGTGGGGCCGGGCAGCCCCCGCGACGGCGACATGGGCTGGCTGAGGTCCCTGGTTGACTGGCAGCAGGAAACGTCCGATCCCGGAGAGTTCCTGGACTCGCTGCGGTTTGAGATCAACGCCCGCGAAGTGTTTGTCTTCACCCCCAAGGGTGAAGTCATGGCACTGCCCGCAGGATCAACGCCGGTGGATTTTGCCTACGCCGTCCACACCGAAGTGGGGCATCGCACCATCGGCGCGCGGGTCAACGGCAAGCTCGTGCCCTTGAACAGCGAGCTGAACCACGGCGACTGGGTTGAGATCTTTACCTCCAAGGCCGAAGGCGCCGGGCCCAGCCAGGACTGGCAGCACTTCGTCAAGAGCGCCCGTGCCCGGAACAAGATCCGGCAGTGGTTCAGCAAGGAACGGCGCGAAGAAGCCATCGACCGCGGCAAGGAACTGCTGACACGGGCGATGCGCAAGCAGAACCTGCCCCTGCAGCGCCTGATGACGCACGAGGCCCTCGCGGCGGTAGCCGCAGAATTCAAGTACGTTGACATCTCGGGCCTCTACGCCGGCGTAGGAGACGGTCACACGTCAGCGCAGTCCGTCATGGAGAAACTCGTTGAAAGCCTGGGCGGCAACGAGAGCACTGACGAGGACATCACTGAAGTCAGCATCCCCACGCAGGTGGCCAAAACCAAGTTCTCCGATTCCGGCGTGGTGGTGCGCGGCGTTGGCGATGTCTGGGTGAAGCTCGCGCGCTGTTGCACGCCCGTTCCGCCGGACCCGATTCTCGGCTTTGTCACCCGTGGCTCCGGTGTTTCGGTGCACCGTACGGACTGCACGAACATTTCGGATCTCCGGGACCAGCCCGACAGGATTGTCGAGGTGGACTGGGCACCCACGCAGTCAAGTGTTTTCCTGGTGGAGATCCAGGTGGAGGCGCTGGACCGGAAGTCCCTGCTCTCCGACGTCACGCGCGTCCTGTCCGAGAACCACGTCAACATTCTGGCGGCCAGCGTGAACACCTCCACCGACAGGGTGGCTATCTCCCGGTTCGCCTTCGAGATGGGCGACCCCAAGTACCTCAGCCACGTCCTCAGTGCCGTGCGGCGCATCGACGGCGTGTTCGACGTCTACCGGACCACCGGCAACAAGCGCCGGAGCTAGCAAGGCCAGCGTTTCCAGTGCGGCCCGTTTGTGCGGGACCCGAGGGCTGGCCTCGATGGCCAGGACCAGCAGGCGCAGCCGCACGTCCCGCTCCGGGCGGGCCAGCAACCCCGCCAGCGCCGGCAAGGCCCGGTGGGCGTCGACGTGCAGGGCAATATCCACGGCGGTGCGCAATGGACTGGACACCATCAGCCCGCCCATGCTGACAACGTCGAACGGACCAAGCCTGACTTCATGCAGCGTGCAGCCCCGGGTATTTCGGAGGCTCGAAATCCGCCGCTTCGCATCCACAAGCAAGGCCAGCCGGTCCGGTTCAGCCGCACAGCCGTAGATCCACGCCGCCGTCATCCGCCCGGCCACCACGCGCTGCCTGACCGCTGCCGGAACCGCGTTGGCCACCGTTCTGGCCCGAACCTGGGGTGACGCGGGAGCGTCCGGCAGCGTAAAGCCGTGCTGGTGGAACTTCGCCAGGACACCGTCCGCCGCCAGCGACTGCAGTTCGGGCCACGCGAAAGGCTTCCCGGGCGAATACAGGTCCGGGTATTGGGGTGGTGAGGAGGTGGCCATCCCTCCATCCTGCCGCGTCTTCACTTAACGCGCACAGGCCCGGTTCCGGCTATGTGGATAACCGGGACCGGGCCTGCGCGTCCTGCAATATGCGCCGTGCGAAAGGCGCCCTACAAACTACTGACTAGGAAAGCTCGCTGGCCGAGCGCTGGATCTGGTCCAACCAGGCCTGCCTCGCCTCGAGGGCTTCGCGCGCGCCCTTGATCTTGCGCTGGTCGCCGGCTTTCTCCGCCTTGGCGAGATCGTCCTGCAGGCCGGAAATGGCTGCTTCCAGCTGCGACAGGGCGCTGTTGGTGCGCGCCTTCGTCTCGGGGTTGGAGCGCTGCCAGTTTTCCTCTTCGGCGTTGCGGACAGCGTCCTCCACCTTGCGGAGGCCCGCTTCGATGCGTCCCATGTCGGCGCGGGGAACCTTGCCGGCCTCTTCCCAGCGGTCGCGGACAGACTGGAGCGCCTTCTTGGCCCCGGCCAGGTCCTTGACCGGCAGGATGGAGTTCGCTTCGACGAGGAGCGCTTCCTTCACCGTGAGGTTGGCGGCGTATTCCTGGTCGATCTCCTCGTTGGCTGCCTGGCGGTGCGTGAAGAACACGTCCTGGGCGGCACGGAAACGGGCCCAGAGGGCGTCGTCGTCCTTGCGGCTGGCGCGCGGGGAGGCCTTCCATTCATCCATGAGCCGGCGGTATTCGCCAGCGGCAAAGCCCCAGTCGGTGGACGAGGACAGGGCCTCGGCTTCGGCGATGAGCTTCTCCTTGGCCGATTTTGCGGCCGAGTTGGTGCTGTCCAACTGGGAGAAGTAGGCGCGGCGGTGACGGTCGAAGACGGTGCGGGCGGCACGGAACCGCTTCCACAATGCGTCCTCGTTGCTACGGCCAAGCCGGATGCCGCTCTTTTGGGCTGTCTTCCAGCTTTCAAAAAGATCGTTCATCCGGGCGCTGGAGGTCTTCCATTGGATCTGGGCGGGATCCTGGCCCGAGATCTCTTCGGCTTCGGCCACGATGGCCTCGCGGGCAGCGAGCTCGGCGGAGCGAACGGCATCGTGTTCCGCCTTCTCTGCCTTTTCGAGTTCGGCAATCTGCGTGGAAACAGCGTCCAGCCGTGCTTCGGTGGAACGGAGGTCTCCCACCATGTTCCGCTCTGCGAGCTGCTCGCGCAGGTGCGTGACGGTCTTCTGCATATCGGTGCTGGGCGCCTTGGAGCTGATGCGCTGCTCCAGAAGCAGGACCTGCGCAACAATGTCGTCATGCTTCCGTGCGAAGTAGGCAAGGGCTTCGTCATTGCTGACGCCGGGGTACTGGCCCACCGGGTGCTCACCGTCGTCGATCGTCAGGAATACGTGGCCGTCACCCTCAACACGGCCCCACTTTGCAGCTTCCGCCAGCGATGTCGCGGAGGCGACCGGTGCCGGTGCTGCCGCAGGCGCGACTGCTGCCGGCTTGGGCCGGGCGGCGAAGGCTGCGGGCGACGGGGCGGGTCGGGGTGCGGGAGCAGGCGCCGGTACCGGAGCCGGGGCTTCTTCAGCCGCGCCCTCATCACCGGCCGCACTCTCTTCAACCGGAGCAGCCGGCGCCGCCGGGACCTCGTCACCTTCGGCCTGGGCGGCCACGCCTTCTTGATCCACGTCCGGTTCAGCCACGGTTTCGTCAACCGTGGCCTGTTCGGCGGGTGCCTGTTCGGCGGTTGCCTGGACAGCGTCTGCCTGGTCAGCCACGGGGGCCGTTACCTCGGTCAGGTCTGCTGCTGTTTCGTCGGATTTCTGACTGTCTGTCACCGCTAAAAGTCTTTCGCTTGGAGGGAAATACTCACGTACTGCACCGCGGCCATAAAGGCCGGGCTTCCTACTTCAGAGAAACCGAGTCTATCGTGACTGGTTGCACAGGTGCGCCGTCTGATGCGCTGGAGCCGGGGGTGATTCCCGCGGCGGCAATGGCGGTCACTGCTTCGATGCCAGAGGTCACCTTGCCCACCACCGTATAGCCCCCGGCAGAGTCGGCGGGAATCACCGTGTCTTTGTAGACCACAAAGAACTGCTTGCCGTTACCGTAGGCGTTGTCGCCGGACCGGGCTACGGCAATCGTGCCCGCAGGGTAGATGTTGTCTGCGGGGGTGTTTTCGAGGGGTCCCCAGGTGTAGTCCGGGTCGGCGGAGGCCGAGGCGCCGCCGCACTGCAGCAGGGCAAAGCTCTCGCCCGTGGTCAGGCGGTGGCAGGCGCTGCCGTTATAGAAACCTTCATCCGTCAGTGCCTTGAAGACCGCGGCGGCCTGGGGTGCGTTGGTGCCGTCGATTTCGACGCCGAGTACGTTCCCGTTCAGTGCCAGTTCACCAGTGAACACCTTGCCGGCGGCAGTGTCAGGGGCCGGGATGTTCGCGCCGTTAGTGGCGGGCGCGGAAGGCGTGGGGGAGTCGGTTGGGCTGGTCAGGCCGGCCTCTAAGGCGGCAAATTCGTCTTCCGTGGGGTTGCCGGCAAAAGCAGTCAGCTGGAGCACGACGGCGAGGAGGACGGCGGCGGTTCCGGCACCGGCGGCGATGAGGTTGTCGCGCTTGCGCCGTTTCTCCTGGTCCCGCCGCAGCTCGCGCTTTGCCTCCATCTGCTGGATGCGCCGTTTGGCTTCGCGGGCGCTGCGTGAACTGGCCGCCACTGGTCCTCCTGTATGTCGGGCCGCGTCCGGTCGCTACTGAACCCGGAGGCGGTTGTCTGCGGCAGCCTTCCGCGCTGCCGGCCGCCGTATTAGAGATGCCGGCGGAAGACGCATAAACTGACTGCCGCACATAGTTTATGCATGAGTTGCCGGACTGCCGCCGTTCCCCGCCCGTTTCGGGTGGAATGCCGGGCAAAGTCCCAGGCAGCCTTCATCAAGAGGAGAACATCCCCCATGGCACGCACCGCCTCCCTGTCAGGATTCCCCGAGTGGCTTCCCGAGGAGCGGCTGGTGGAGCTGCACGTGCTGGACACCCTTCGTAAGGTTTTTGAACTGCACGGCTTCGCGTCGATCGAGACCCGTGCCGTGGAAACCGTTGGCCAGCTGCTGCGCAAGGGTGAGATTGATAAGGAGGTCTACGGCCTTAGCCGCCTTCAGGACGACGACGCCGACACCTCCGAGGCGGGCAAGGCCGGTAAGGCTGACCCCCACGCCCTCGCGCTCCACTTCGACCTGACGGTGCCTTTTGCCCGTTACGTCGTGGAGAACGCCGGGTACCTCGCGTTCCCGTTCCGGCGCTACCAGATCCAGAAAGTCTGGCGCGGGGAACGCCCGCAGGAAGGCCGGGCCCGTGAATTCACGCAGGCAGACATCGATGTAGTGGGCGACGGCGAGCTGCCGTTCCGCTATGACGTGGAGATTGCCCTGGTCATCGCCGAAGCCTTGAGCGCACTGCCGATTCCGGACTTCCGTCTACGGATCAACAACCGCAAGCTTGCCGAGGGCTTCTACCGTGGCATTGGCCTGGACGACACAGCCGGCGTGCTCCGCAGCATCGACAAGTTGGAAAAGATCGGCGCAGCCAAGGTCGCGGAGTTGCTCAAGTCCGAACTCGGTGCCACCGATGACCAGGCGCAGGCAGCGCTGAAGCTGGCAGGAATCCGTACCGAGGACACCTCGTTTGTGGCCCAGGTCCGCGCCCTCGGCGTGACGAATGACCTCCTCGAGGAGGGCCTCAATGAACTGGAACAGGTGATCGAGGCCGCCGTGCAGCGCGCGCCGGGCAAGGTTGTTGCCGACCTCAGCATCGCCCGCGGCCTGGACTACTACACCGGCACGGTAGTGGAGACGGTCCTTGTGGGCCACGAACAGCTCGGGTCCATCTGCTCCGGCGGCCGCTACGACGCCCTGGCGAGCAAGGGCAACCGCAAGTTCCCCGGCGTCGGCCTCTCCATCGGCGTGACCCGGCTGGTGTCGCGCATCCTGAGCCAGGACCTGGCCAAGGCCTCCCGTTCGGTGCCTACCGCCGTGCTGGTGGCGCTCAATAATGACGACAGCTGGGGTGCCGCGCAGGACGTTGCTGCCCAGCTGCGCAGCCGGGGCATCGCCACCGAAGTGGCCGCCAAGGCAGAGAAGTTCGGTAAGCAGATCAAATTCGCGGACCGCCGCGGGATCCCGTTCGTCTGGTTCACCGACGACGACGGCAAGCACCAGGTCAAGGACATCCGGTCGGGCGAGCAGGCCGACGCCGATCCCGCAACGTGGATGCCGCCGTCGGAAGACCTCTCCGTGCAAGTGAAAACGGCAGCGGTCCAGCCGGCCTAAACGGGGCACTTCGACACGGACTCGCCGCATTCTGGGTCTCTTTCCGTGGTTTGGTGCACCAAAGTGCCCCACGACGGCGTGGCTTCAGGCCAGCGAGGCTAGCGGCGCAGCCGGAGCACCAGGAACCGGCCGGCCGCTCCGACCGCCAGGACAGCGGCCATCCCCAGCACCGAAGCGGCCGGCAGTGTGAGAGCCAGCAGAAGGCAGCTGAGAAAGCCGGCCACGTTGAGCCACTTCGGGCCGTGGGCCGGGTGCTCCTCGAGGGTGTACGCCGCGGCATTCGTTACCGCGTAGTAGATGAGCACACCGAAGCTGGAGAACCCCACCACCGTCATCACGTCGGTGGTCAGGATCAGGAAAATCACGACGGCGGCCACGGCCAGTTCTGCCACGAACGGCACCGTGTGCTTGCCGCCCACCCGGGCCAGGGTCGCCGGAAGATCGCGCTCCCGCGCCATCGCCAGGGTGGTGCGGCCGACACCGGTGATGAGTGCCAGCAACGCACCCAGGCACGCCGCAGCCGCGCCGGCCTGGACAACCGGCGCGCCGGCGGCGAGCTGCGAGTTGCGTACAGCGTCCAGCAATGGTGCCGTGGTGGCGGCCAGCCGGCCTTCGGTCAAGTGGTTTTGGAGCAGCAGGGCCAACGCGAGGTAGATAACAAAGGCGCCGGCGAGGGCAGCCAGAATGGCACGCGGAATGGTCCTGGCCGGATCCTTGACTTCCTCACCCAGGGTGGCGATGCGGGCGTACCCGGCAAAAGCGAAGAACATCAGCCCGGCCGCCGGCAACACGCCCCCGAAGCCAGCGGTAGCTCCGCCGTCGGATCTTCCGCCTGCCGAACCGACAGGATGCGGCCCCACGATCGCGGCCGCGGCGACGAACACGAGGGTGGCCAGGACGACACACAGCAGGATCCTGGTCAGGAGTGCTGTGCGGGTAATGCCAAACAGGTTCACGGCGGTCAGCGCCACCACCGCAGCGATGGCAACCGGCACCGCGTAGTCCGGTGAGACGTAGTGGCCGAACGTCAGGGCCATGGCGGCGCAGGAGGCTGTCTTGCCGGTGACAAACCCCCAGCCGGCCAGGAAACCCGGCCATTCTCCCAGGCGCTTCCGGCCGTATACGTACGTTCCTCCGCTGGCCGGATACCGGGCAGCCAGTTCTGCGGAGGCTACTGCGTTGCAGTAGGCCACGGCACCCGCGATCAGGACCGAGAGGACCAGGAAATTTCCGGCCAGGCCAGCGGCCGGGGCGAAGACCACAAAAACGCCGGCGCCGAGCATGGAGCCCAGGCCAATGGACGTGGCGTCAAACACGCCGAGCCTGCGTTGAAGCTGCTGGTGTTCGGGCATGGGGGAGGCGGGCCTTTCCAGCGGGTAAACTCAGACGGGATTGTTCCCGGAACGATCCTATGCAGTTTTTATCTTTGTTTTCCTGCTGTCGTCTTCAGAAAGGCGTGCTGTGCTGCGCACACATGACCTCGGATCCCTTCGCTCCGAGCACATTGGACAAACCGTAACCCTGGCTGGCTGGGTGGGCCGCCGTCGTGATCACGGTGGTGTTGCATTCGTGGATCTCCGCGATGCGTCCGGCGTGGCCCAGGTTGTGGTCCGTGAGGAAGAGGTCTTCCATGGCCTGCGCAACGAGTACGTCCTGCAGATCACCGGCACTGTTTCCCAGCGCCCCGAGGGCAATGAGAACCCCGCCCTGGCCACCGGTGCCATCGAGGTCATGGCGGACAAGGTGGTTGTCCTCAACACCTCCGATCCGCTGCCGTTCCAGATCGACGAGCACGTGGAGGTCGGGGAGGAAGCCCGCCTGAAGCACCGCTACCTCGACCTGCGCCGCCCCGGCCCCGCCCGCAACCTCCGCCTGCGCTCCGAAGCCAACCGGATTGCCCGCGAGCTGCTCCACCAGGACGGCTTTGTCGAGATCGAGACGCCCACGCTGACGCGTTCGACGCCGGAAGGCGCCCGCGACTTCGTGGTCCCCGCCCGCCTCGCGCCGGGTTCCTGGTACGCGCTGCCGCAGTCCCCGCAGCTTTTCAAGCAGCTCCTGCAGGTGGGCGGCTTCGAGAAGTACTACCAGATCGCACGCTGCTACCGCGACGAGGACTTCCGCGCCGACCGCCAGCCCGAATTCACCCAGCTGGACATCGAAGCCAGCTTCGTGGACCAGGACGACATCATGGCCCTGGGCGAAAGCATCGTCAAGGCGCTGTGGAAGCTGATCGACGTCGAGATTCCCACGCCCATCCAGCGCATCACCTACGCAGACGCCATGGCGCGGTACGGCTCCGACAAGCCGGACCTCCGTTTCGGCGTGGAGCTGACTGAGCTCACCGAATTCTTCAAGGACACCGGCTTCGGCGTGTTCAAGGCTCCGTACGTGGGTGCCGTGGTGATGCCCGGCGGCGCCTCGCAGCCGCGCCGTACCCTCGATGGCTGGCAGGAATTCGCCAAGCAGCGCGGCCACAAGGGCCTGGCCTACGTCCTCTTCAAGGAAGACGGCGAACTGGCCGGCCCGGTGGCCAAGAACCTGACAGAAACCGAGCGTGCCGGCCTGGCCGACGCCGTGGGCGCCAAGCCGGGCGACTGCATCTTCTTCGCCGCCGGTGAGAAGTCAGCGGCCCGCGCCCTCCTGGGTGCTGCCCGCGTGGAGATCGGCCACCGCACCGGCCTGATCAACCCTGCGGACTGGGCCTTCTGCTGGGTGGTGGACGCTCCCATGTTCGAACCGGCTGCCGCTGCGGTTGCTTCCGGCGATGTGGCTGTCGGCGCCGGCAAGTGGACCGCCGTCCACCACGCCTTCACCTCGCCCAAGCCTGAGTTCATGGACACGTTCGACAAGGACCCGGAATCGGCCCTGTCCTACGCCTACGACATCGTGTGCAACGGCAACGAAATCGGCGGCGGCTCCATCCGTATCCACGAGCGTGACGTCCAAGAACGGGTGTTCGAACTGATGGGCCTGGACCGAGTGGACGCCCAGACCAAGTTCGGCTTCCTGCTGGAAGGCTTCAAGTTCGGTGCCCCTCCGCACGGTGGCATCGCCTTCGGGTGGGACCGCGTAGTTGCACTCCTGGCCGGCGTTGAGTCCATCCGCGACGTCATTGCCTTCCCGAAGACCGGCAACGGCTACGACCCCCTGACGCAGGCTCCCGCGGCCATCACGGCGCAGCAGCGCAAGGAAGCCGGCGTGGACTTCAAGCCGCAGACGAAGCCGGAAGAGCCCAAAAAGGCCGAGTAACTTAGGCACTGCATTGGAAGGGCTCCTCGGGAAACTGGGGGGCCTTTCGCATCGGAAAGGTGGTTCGCATGGGGGCTCCGGTTCCAGCTCCAGTTCATATTCCGGCCTTGCCGGGGCTTGAGGCGCTGATGGACGCCGCCTGGCCGGCCCCCGACCGCGCGGAATCCGTCGGCTGGGTGCTTCGCGCGGCCTCCGGTGTGACGCAGCGCGCCAATTCGGTCTGGCCGCGCGAGCCGGCGGGCGACACTCACCAGCAGCACCAGGCCCTGCGTGCCGCGCGGCTCTGGTACCGCGGCCGGCGCCTGCCGCTGATTTTCCAGGTCTTCGATGATCCCCGCTTCACCGGACTGAATGCCGTCCTCGACGGGGAAGGCTTCACCAGGCAGTCCGAAACTCTGGTGATGTGCCGGGATGCCGGGGCAGACCGCACTGGGCCGGAGGGCGCGGCTCCGCCACCCGGCGTCGAGATCTCCACGGATCCCAGCGATGAGTGGCTGGAGCTGTGGTGGAGTGTGGATGGCCGCGGCGGCCCGACCGAGCGCGAAACCGCACGCAGCATCCTGGCCGGTTGCCCGTCGATTTATGCCCTGGTGAGGTCCGACGACGGCGTTCCCGCCGCCGTCGGCCGGCTGGCCGTCCCTGCCGGTGCGGCAGCTAGCGGTTGGGGCGGGCTGTACTGCATGGCCACCCGCCCGGACGCCCGGCGGCGCGGCCATGCCCTGCGGATCATGCAGGCACTCCTGGACGAAGGCGCCGCCCGGAACCTCGCCGGCTATTGGCTGCTGGTCACCGCTTCGAACCCCGGCGCCCGGCAGCTCTACGCCAAGGCGGGATTCAGGGAAACCGGCCGCTACCTTTACCGGCAGGAACGGCCCAAACGGCACCTGACCGGCTGCTGACGGTGGATGGCGCGAACGGACACTTGAGGCCCCGGGAAACCGGGGCCTCAAGTGTCCGCTCGCGTTTTTGTCCACCTGGGCTGAGGTGCTGGATTATGGTGGACCCATGTCCACCATGTTCGTCCTGGCACTCGCGAGCGTTGCCCTTGCCCTACTGATTCTCCGGGCCGGTCGTGGCGGCGATACCGGGCACGGAGGGCGTCATCAGCCAGATCAACTCCATGGGAACGGCAAGCATGATCTGGTACGCGGTTCCCGCCCTGCTGGTTCTGGCCGGACTGCGTCGGCAGCACTGGGGAGCCCTGGTCCTCCTGGTGACCTCGCTGCTGGCTGTTGGCGTCACGATGTATAACGGCACCGCGTTGTCCATCCACGTGGCCACCATCTTCGCCGCAGGTGTGATGATCGCTGCCATCGTCTTTCTCCTAAGCACCCCGCCCTGGCAGCACGGGCAGGCCCTATGAATGTCACACGTGAACCGGGGAACGCCGCTGTCTCACGACGGTGGCAACCACGATCAGCACGACGGCGGCGCCCAGGCCTAGCCTGGCCACGAGCTGGCCGTGTGGTTCGGCACCGGTGAAGTACATCATGGCCAGCACGGCGGCGATGGGGGTGAACTCGTAGCGCCGGCTCAGCACGACGAACGGAAGGAGCAGCAGTGCGTACCAGGGGTAGCTGGGTGAGACGAGCAGCAGCGTCCCTCCGACCATAAAAACCTGCCCGTCCCACGGCCGGGCGGCGTCGGTTGTCCGCCAGACGTACACGCCCAGACCTAGCAGCAGTACCAGTGCCGCCGGCGTCGCCCAGCTGTCCGGGAGCACCAGCTTCAACAGCGTGAAGCGCGGGCTGTCCTCCCCGTCGTACCCCTCTGAGCGAAGGTATTCGGGCAGGTAGCCCAGTACCGCCCAGCCGCTGGCGAGGACATACGGAACGTATGCCACGGCGAAGGTGGCCGCGGCCGCGGCGACAAAGCGGAAAGGCCGGCGGTAGAGCATTGCCGGGGCGCTGATGGCGGGAATAAGCTTGGTGGCCACCGCCGCCCCGAAGGCCATTCCGGAACCCAGCGAGCGCTGACCCATCAGCAGCAGAGCGGCGGCCAGCGCCAACGCCGCGCCGAGCGCGTCCACGTGGGCGCCGTTGATCGCTTCGAAGGCCACCAGCGGGGACCACGCCCACCACACTGCCTGGTGTGCCGGACGGCCGGCGCGGCGCAGGAACGCCAGCAGCAGCACCGTCACGGCCACGCTCAGCAGCAGCCCCGCCAGCTGGAAGGCAATGAACCCCACCTCGGCACCGGGGATGAGCCGGACGGCCAGGAAATACAGCTCCGCCACGGCCGGATAGACGGTGGGCACGGTGGGCCGGTTGATGGCCGTGCACAGGGTGCCGCCGCCGGGAATGTTGGCGGTGGTCTCAGTGCCGGTGGGAAAGGGGTTGGTGTGGCAGGTAAGGTCCGGTCCGGCGTCCTGGAACAGCCACGCCGGCCGCAGCGGCCGCAGTGCCTCATCGGTCGGCACATACCGGTACGGGGAAATTCCCGCCTTCTGGACGATGCCGTCCCAGGCATAGCGGGCGGAGTCATTGCTGGTGGCAGGCGGGGCAGAAAGGGCCGCGGCACCCAGCAGCAGGGAGCCCAGCAGCACAACGGCGGCCGAGTACCGGGCTGGGACCCGGCGTGCCATCAGGGCGGCCGGGAGGAAAAGTGCCCAGGCCGCCAGCGTTCCTGCTGGGGACACCCACTCCGCTGACTGATCAGTTGTGACGGTCCACCAGACGGCGCAAGCCAGCAAAGCCACCAGCAGCACCGTCGCCACCGTGGCGCCGGCGTGTGAAGGCCCGGTTCCCGCCGGGATGTTACCCGCCCGCCCGTGCGCCTGGCCGCCATGTGCACGGCGGGGTGTGGATTCGCTCACCCCTTGATCCTGCACCGTGTGTGGGCCGTTGGGCCATGGAACCGAGGGAGTGTTCGCATTTTGTAAGGTCTGGCCCGGGACCGGGGGCGGGCCCAAGTGGTCTGATTTGGGTATGGACAGATTGACCGACCTCCTCCAGCAGCGGATGGAGTCGGTGAACAGACGGTTCTCCTCCCGCCTGCGGAGTAAACGGCTGACGGTGGTGCTGGGCCGCTGGCTTGGCTTGGCCTTCGCGGTGTGCTTCCTGACGGGGCTGTTCAGTCACCTCCTGCAGGATCCGCCTGGTTGGATGCTTTTCCCCACCCGCCCGGTGTGGCTGTATGCGGCCACACAGGGCATCCACGTCACCGCCGGGATAGCTTCCATCCCGTTGCTGGCGGCCAAGCTTTGGTCCGTGTTCCCTGAACTGCTGCGGTGGCCGCCGCTCAAATCTTTGGTGCAGGGCCTGGAGCGGGCGTCGATTGCCCTCTTTGTGGCCGCCTCGCTGGTGGAGGTCACCATCGGCCTGCTCAACACATTCCATTGGTACCCTTGGCCGTTCTCGTTCAGGGATGTCCACTATTGGTTGGCCTGGGTGGTCATTGGATCGTTGGCATTGCATATTGCGGTCAAGCTGCCCCTCATCCGGGCGCACTGGAGCCGTCGATCGGAGGCGGCCGCCACCCCGGCTGCTGCACCCGAACCCGGGTGGAGCCGCCGGGGGTTCCTGGCGGCAATCACCGGCAGCGCCCTTGTGGTGGTTATGACGACGGCGGGCCAGTCTTTCGCGTGGTTGGGGGGCCTGAACCTCTTCGCGCCGCGCCGCATGGACACGGGTCCGCAGGGGGTGCCGATCAACAGGACCGCGGCCGAGGCCGGTGTCGCGGGCGCTGCACTGGCCCCGGACTGGGTGCTGACCGTGTCCTCGGGATCGGTGCAGAAGACTTTTACTCTGGCCGAGCTGGCCGCCCTGCCCCAGTATAGCTACGGGCTGCCCATCGCCTGTGTGGAGGGTTGGAGCCAGGACGCCCAATGGCGCGGTGTCCGGGTCCGGGACCTGATGGCGACGGTGGGCGCGCCCGCGGAGGCCGTGCTGCAGATTTCCAGTCTCGAGCAGGGCGGCGTGTATGGGCGCTCGTTCATGCCCGCAGCGTACAGCCAGGACGACATGACCTTGCTGGCGCTCGAACTCAACGGCGCTCCGCTGGACCTTGACCACGGCTATCCGGCACGGATCATCGCCCCCGGCCGCCCGGGGGTGCTGCAGACCAAATGGGTGCACAAAGTGGAGGTGATCTGATGCGGCTGCCACTGTTGGGTCCGCCGGCGACGGTGGAGCGCGGAACAGGGTGGTGGGTGCGGGCAGCTTTGGGCGTCCTGGGCGTGGCCGCCCTCGGCTATGCCCTTTTCGGATTCCTGGCCAATGTGCCGCCTGCTCAGTTGGTGGGCGTGGCGGCCTGGCTTGCCGTGGCCTTGTTGGTGCACGACGGCGTGCTGGTCCCGTTGACAACGTTGGCTGGCGGCGGATTGTCGCGGCTGACCTATGGGCTGCGCCCTGTCCAGCAGGGGATTGTGCGCGGCGCCCTGCTGGTGGGGGCGGTGGTGACCTTGCTGGCAGCCCCACTGATTCGGGCCCAGCAGGTGCTCCAGCCAAACGGCACGGGAAGCGGTGCCAACGAATCAGTCCTGCAGGGCGACTATGTGCAGGCCTTGGGCATCTTCTGGCTGGTGCTGGTGCTGGCCGCGGCAGCGGCCGTGGCCGCCGTCGGACTTTACACGCACCGTTCCAGCGTCAGGAAGACCCGGCCCTGACCCGTCCTGGTGGCGACGGAGGTCAGCCCCACCCGGGCTGCATGGGCGGCCAGCGCTTTCGCGCCGGCGCGGGCCCAGGGAAATGCGGCGCTGACGCGTCCGGCCGAATCCTCCAGCACGGCCAGATAGGCAACGTCGAGGGAATCGTTGGTTTCGGCTTCTGCCAACACCTGACCGCCCGGCGCCAGCAGCGAGGCAACACGCTCCAGCAACGTCCGGATGTTCCCGCCGATGCCGATATTGCCGTCCAGCAGCAGGGCCGAACCCCAACCTCCCTCGTGCGGGACCGGGTCGAAGATGGAGCCGTGGATGGCGGCGCCACCGCGGCTGGTGGCCAGCCGCACTGCTGGGGCGCTCGTGTCAATGCCCATTGCGGCCAAGCCCAGTTCCCGGGCGGCGGCCAGCATTCGGCCTGGGCCGCAGCCCACATCAAGAACGGGTCCGCTAAGGGTGCTCAGCAGTTCGCGTTCGCAGGCGGTGGCCGGGGCGGACCAGCCGAACATGCTGAAGTGGACCGGCCCGATGGGTTCCGGTCGGGCAGATTCCGGGCGCAGCGTCAGGTGCCCCAGTCCGAGGGACAGGCTTCCTTCGTAGGGCTCGTGTCCTCCTTGCCCAAACAAGGCAACCGGGATGGTGCCCCCTGCAGGTGCGCCGCCCGCCCGAGTGCCGGCATCGGTGGAGGCTGTCTGGGTGCTCATTACCGGGCCGCCTCTCGGGTTGGTGAGTCGGCCGGCGCTGGCCAGCCGGGCCAGCTGGTGCGCCTCGGTCTGCGGGGTGGACATTTCCACGCCCCGGACCAGGCCGCCGTCGGGCCGGTGCAGGCCCAGAGCCCAAAAGCCGCCATCCGACGCCGGGCCCATCCAGGCGCCGGGGCGGACCAGTCCGCCAGCAGCCCTTCGAGTGGTGCCCACGAAGCCTGGGGTGTGTCCATGCCCAGGATCAGCAGCGGGCCGGCACTCAGCGAACAGATGGCCGCCAGCCGTTCATCGAGCACGCCGGGCGTGCCCGCGGCGTCGTCGTCCGGTCCGCCCCGCCTGCTGGCCGTACCGGTTCCATCGTGAGGATTGTTCGGCTTTTTCTCCACCCTTCGACCGTAGAATCCGCGGGGCCCGGAGCGGCAGGCGGTAATCCTTACGGAACCGGGACGCTTGCCCTCCGGCAGCCCTGAACGGACTCGCAGCGGCGCGCGGGAACCTATGCTGGGAACGTGAACACTGTCCAGCCCGACGCTGACGCGGTGGACGTTGGCAACCGGCGCATCCTGCTCGTTGAAGACGAAGCCACCATCGCCCAGGTGGTGCACGACTATCTGGTGCTGGCCGGTTTCCAGGTGGATATGGCAGGCGATGGATTCAGTGCCCTCCATCTGGCCCAGACGCGCAACCCGGACCTGATCATCCTGGACCGGATGCTACCCGGCCTGGACGGGGCGGAAGTGTGCCGGCGGATCCGCCGCACACAGTCCATGCCCATCATCATGCTCACCGCGCTGGGCACTGAGGACGACCGTATCCTGGGCCTGGAAATGGGCGCTGACGACTACGTGACCAAGCCCTTCTCGCCGCGTGAGTTGGTGCTGCGGGTGAAGTCCGTGCTTCGCCGCAGCATCAAGGAATTCACCCCGGAGCAGCCCGTGGAACTGGCGGGCTTTGTCCTCAATCCGGCCTCGCGCATCGTCAGATACCGCGATGAGAACCTCACCCTGACAGCACGGGAATTCGATCTTCTGGCGTTTTTTCTGCGCCGCCCCAACCAGGTCTTCAGCCGCGACGTCCTGATCAAGGCCGTCTGGGGCTGGGACTTCGGCGACCTCTCCACCGTAACGGTTCACGTCCGCCGGTTGCGCGAAAAAATCGAGGCCGACCCCACCAAACCCCTGCTGCTGAAAACGGTGTGGGGCGTGGGCTACAGATTTGACGACGGCACAGAGTTGGCAAGCCATGACTAGCGGTGATCTGTTCACCATTATCGCGGTCGTGCTTGCATGGGCCTTGGCAATCGGCGCCGTGACTGTGGTCCTGCAGCGCCTGCTCCGCAGCGCCTCGATTGTGGTCCAGATCCTGCTGGTGGTCCTGGCCACCCTGGCCATCCTGGTGGCGGGAATCGTGACTGCCTTCAATGCCATGTTCATTACTGCGGCTGACCTTCAGGTGATGTGGGTTATTCTGGCGATCGCCTCGTTTGTGGCGGTCGCCGTCGCGGTGCTGCTGGGCGTGGGGGTGGCGCACAACACCAACCGGCTGGCGGGCGACGCCGCCAGAATCGGCCGCGGCGAGAGCGTGGCGCCGCATCGGAAAATGACCTCGGAACTGTCCGCGGTGGCCGCCGAACTCGCCGCCACCAGCCACAAACTCGAAGAATCCAGGCAACGGGAACTGGCGGTGGAGGCTGCGCGGCGCGAACTGGTGGTCTGGGTTTCCCACGACCTGCGCACCCCGCTGGCCAGCATGCGCGCCATGGCCGAGGCGCTGGAGGATGGCGTTGCCGAGGATGTGTCCGGCTACCACCAGAGAATCATTTGCCAGGCCGACCAGATGGCCGTGCTGGTCAATGACCTGCTGGAACTCTCCAAGATCCAGGCCGGAACCTTGGTGCTGAACCACCAGCTTTTGGACCTGTACGACGTCGTCAGCGACGCAATAGCCGACCTCGCCCCTGTCGCGGCCAGCCGGGCCATAACCATCAACGGCGACGCCGTCGCCCCCACCATGGTGGCCGCCGATGGGCCGTCGTTGGCCCGGGCCATCCGCAATGTTGTCCTCAACGGCATCCTGTACAGCACCCCTGGCAGCACCGTGTCCATTGCCGTGACCTCATCAGCCGGCGAAGCGGTAGTGCAGGTGCGAGACGGCTGCGGCGGGATCCCGGAGGAGGACCTGCCCCGGATGCTCGCCGCAGGTTGGCAGAAGGGCACCGGACGCACCAAATCACGCTACAGCGGCGCAGGGGTTGGCCTGAGCATGGTCCAGGGCATCGTCCAGGCCCACCAGGGCACCCTGGAGGTTGCCAACATTGCGGGCGGGTGCCAGTTTTTGTTGCGGATACCAGCCGGCAAGGAGCGCCTGGGACCGGCTCTCTAGCTCCGGTCCCCGCGCAGCGGGGCGGTGGCGAACTCGCGCATGCCGTCCTCAAAACCATGCCGCGGAGCCCAGCCCAGTTCGGCCGTGGCCCGGGCCGAAGTGGCGGTGATGTGCCGGATGTCGCCCAGCCGGAATCGGCCTGAGACCTCAGGGGCCGGGCCGCCGCCGACAGCGCTCAGGACCCCCGCCACCTGTCCGATGGTGTGGACCTCCGGGGCTCCCACGTTGTATGCCCTCAGGCTGCCCGCCGCGATGACCCTGCCTTCCGCCAACGCCTCAATGGCGCACAGGTTTGCCGCCGCCACGTCCGCCACGTGGATGAAGCTGCGGCGCTGGCCGCCGTCCTCGAACACCTGCGGCGCCTCCCCACGGGCCAGGGCCGAGCGGAACAGGCTGGCCACGCCCGCATAGGGGGTGTTTTTGGGCATCCGGGGGCCATAGACGTTGTGGTACCGCAGGGCGGCGGCAGTGCCTCCGGTGGAACGGGCCCACGCCGACGCCAGGTTTTCCTGGGCCAGTTTGGAGGCAGCGTAGACGTTCCGCGGGTCAAGCACTGCGTCTTCGGTGACCAGTGCGGGCAGCAGCAGCTCGCCGGTGGCAGGGTCCCTGGGGTCAAAGATGCCGTGCTCCATGTCCTCCACGCGGCGCGGGCCGGGCCGCACCAGCCGGCCGGCGGAGTCGGTGTAGGCGCCCTCGCCATAGACCACCATGGACGAGGCCAGCACGAGCTTTTTCGTGCCGGCCGAGGCCATGCCTGCCAGGAGCACAGCTGTGGCCAGGTCATTGTTGCGGATGTAGTCCGGCGCATCGGAGAAGTCCACTCCGAGGCCCACCTTGGCGCTCTGGTGGACGACGACGTCGATCCCCTCCAGCGCCGCCGAGACGGCAGATGCATCGCCGACGTCCCCCACCATCAGGGCCGCCCCGGGATTTCCCGGGGGTTGGTCTGGATGCACCGCCGGATCCAGCGAATCCAGGATCCGGACCTCCCATCCGCGGGCCAGCGCGGCGTCGACGATGTGGCCGCCGATGAAACCGGCTCCGCCGGTGACCAGGATTCTCACGGCGCGCTCCGGCCGGGGCGGACGGGTCCGGCGCCCATCACAGTGGCCACGGCGTCGGCGGGCATGAGCGCCATCCGCGGGAATCCGCCGTTGTCCGCCGGCTCCGCGCCGGACAGCCCCGCGGACACCCTCCGCACCGCGGCGGACAGCACGGCCAGGATCCGCGGCTGCGCGGCCGCCAGACGGCCGAGCACCAGCTCCGCGGTCACGGGTTCGGAACCGTCGTGGCCGGTGTCGGCGTCCGTGATGAACGCCAGCGCGGCGAAATGCATGTTCAGCTCCGCCGCCAGCACCGGCTCGGGGTGTTGGGTCATGCTGACCAGATGCGCACCGGCCTGGACCAGGGCCGCGGACTCGGCCCTGGTGGAAAAGCGTGGCCCGTTGATGACTGCCACGGTGGCTGCCGGTGCGAAGTGTTCGCCCTGCAGCTCCAGAGCGGCGATGAGCGCGGCGCGCAGCGGGGCGCTGTAGGGCTCGGCGGCGGCCAGGTGCTGCACCCCGGTGGGCAGCGAGCCATCGTAGAAAGTGTCGGCCCGGCCCCAGGTCCTGTCCAGAAACTGGTCGGGGACGGCAAAGGTGCCGGTTCCGTGGCTGGGAACCAGTCCGCCCACTGCTGCGGAGGAGATGACAGCCTCAATACCCATGCTCTTGAGTGCCCAGAGGTTGGCACGATTGTTGATCTGCTGCGGGGCAATGCTGTGTCCGCGGCCGTGCCGGCTCAGGAACGCGATCACCGGCCCGTCCGCGCCTCCGGGACCGTCCGGTGCTGCCAGCCGGGCAACGGTGACGGGGCTGGAGGGCGGGCCGAACGGCGTCGCGGCGTCCAGCGTGTCCAGCACTGTGGCGCCCGGAAGCCGGTACAGGCCGGTCCCGCCAATGATGCCGATGCGTGCGAAGGGTTCCGAGGGATAGGCCATGCCCCAATCATGCCAACCCGGGCAGCAGCCGTCGCGGGTGGAATCCTTACACGACTCGAACGCGGGCGCTGGGATGGACCTACTATTCGTTTGAAACGGGCACCACGTCTCTATTCGCAGAAAGACATGACGCAGGGCTACCCTTCCCGGGGGTCGTAAACTACACCGGCGTCCTGGCGCTGGACCGCCCAGCTGAACCACATTTCGAAGTAGAAGGGGATTTTGGTGCCGTCCGGACCGGTGATGTCCAGGTTGTCCTTGACCTTGCTTAGCGTGACGGGTTTCCCTGCGACCTCGGTGCTGTAGTTCCGGCCGTTTTCCAGTGCCAGCCAGGGCGCGGCGGCCGGGGTGCCGTTCACGGTGAAGGCGACGAATATGTCCTTCGCGAAATACCGCGGATCGTTGTGGCTGGGCCGGAAGTAGAAACCCTCGCTTTGCTCGTAGCCCGCGTACGGGTTGCGCGAGTAGTCGCGCTGGTACCCGGTGTCTTCGCTCAGGATCCGCGCGGACGGATGCTGGGCCTTGATCTCGCCGACGGTCAGCAGCTGGAACTGGTGCAGGGCCAGCTGGTGGCCGAAGTGCTTGCCGGCGAGGGCCTTGCCCGTGCTTTGCTGCCAGAGCGTCTCGCTGCTGCGGTCGAACATGACCAGATTGCTCTCCAACAGGCCGCCGCTGACGCCGAACGTGGTGGCCTTCCCGCCGGGGAGGACGCGGTCGAACACGATGGCGCTGCCGCACAGCGGGCAGAACGTCACGGCCACGGGCTCGCCGTCGATCGTGTCGTTGACGATCTCATGCCACACCAGAATGTTGTAGGGGTACGCCCTGACCTCGGAGCCGCCTTCCAGCAGCAGCGCCTGGACGTTGTCCGGCCCGGTGAATGCGGCGATGGGCACGAAAGCGGGGTTCTCGAGTGCCGGTATTCCGTCCTTGGCCGGGCCGCCGCTCAGGACGTCGGCAATGGCCGGGTCGGCCCGGGTGAAGTCGGTATCGGGGAAGGACTGGCGCAGGAACGCTGGAACGCCCGGGACCTCGGCAGCGGAGCCGCGCGGCTGTCCATGGACCGAGTCGATGATTCCCTGCTCCAGCACCACAGTGCCCAGGAGGCCGCGCTCGATCAGCCAGGACTCGACGGTGCGTACCTGCCCGGAGGCGATCAATAGACCCACCAGCACCAGGAAAATGCCGAGCCCGCGGCGGAACCTCCCGTCCGGATTGCTCGCCCAGCCCAGGCGCCGGGTCGCCTTGCGGCCGCCGAGGGCCACGAGCAGCAGGATGAAAGCGAGCCCCAGCGTGTAGGCGGCGATGTTGCCGATCCCCTCGGTGAAGTTGGCCGGCAGGATGACGGCGAGGATCAGCCCGTACGTGGGGCTGCAGCTGGTGAACGCGGGCCCCAGCGAGAAGCCGAGCAGGACGCTGCGGGAGGCGCCGCTGCGTCTGGTGGAACCTGCCGACAGCCGGCCGGCGGCTTCCTGCAGCCGGAGCCGTTCCGAGATCCATTCCCAGAGCCGCGGGAACGCGAGCGTGGCGCCGATGAAGGCCACGAGGGCCCCGGAAATGATCAGCCAAACATGGCTCGGGACGCCCAGCAGCAGGGTGGTTGCCTTGATCAGCAGGGTGAACAGGACCACCGAGACCGCCAGGCTGGCGATGATGATGTACGGCGCCCGCCGGTTCTGTTCGGCGGCCGAGCCGGCGAGCACCACGGGGAGCAGGGGCAGCACGCACGGGGAGATGACGGTGAGGATACCGGCAAGGAAGGCGAGCGGCAGGAGCTCCATGGGATGGGGGCCTGCGCCTAGCGGATTTCCCTGACGAGGTCATCGAGGTTGCGGCTCAGGCTCCACTTGGCCAGCTGTGTACCGTCGGGCCGCACCTGTACCAGGGTGTGCTGCAGGGTTACACCGTATTTCTGTTTGAGCGCCGTTTCGGAATCGAAGTCCACCCGCAGGATCCTGACATTGGCAGGGATCCTGGCGGCATTGGCCTCGATATCGCTGGCGAGCAGTTTGCAGGTGGAGCACCACGTGGCGTGGAAGAACAGGACCACGTTCTCCGTCTCCGACGCCGAGGACACTGCTTCGGGGGTGTAAGCGCTGTAGCTGCCTTCCTGCGGGGTGCCTTCCTGCGGGGTGCCGCCCACCGGGCTGGCGGAAGCACTGGCCTGCGGTGCGGCGGGTCCGGACCCGGCACCGGTGCCGGGCGCGATACTGGAGGGTGCGGCGCAGGACGCGGCACCCAACGCGACGAGGAATCCCGTCATCACCACGGCCATGGGGGACTTCATCACAGGTCGCACCTTCGTCGGCAACGGTGGAGGTTCCACCCGTTTCCTAAACTCAGCATAGCAAGGCATGCAGCCCGGCTTCTGTGTTCCCGCATACACAACTCCCGCAGATTGTGCCGAACATTACCGCCCGAGGCAAACGCCCGACGCCGGCCAGCCCCTACCGCTCCACTTCCCTCGAGAAAAGGGTGTTGCCTGCCCGAACGTTCCTGGACGGTAAGGTTTGGTCTCTGGCGTGGAGGCCGTGCGGAGTGCATAATCGTCACGTGCTGGCCGTGACCCTCGTCAGCATGCGATGCAGGCACGCGAGGGCGATGTGGGCAGACGGGTGAGTGGATTGTCAACGAGCCAGGCACTGGACGATGTGGTCAAGGTCGCGCGGGAGCACGCCGAGAGGGTGGACACCGACGGGGTATACCCTCTCGAGGCGGTCGCGGAGTTGCGGGCCGGCGGCCTCCTGGGGCTGGTGCTGCCCGTCGAGGCCGGCGGTGCCGGTGCCGGGCCGGAGGTATTCACCGAGACGGTCAGTGCACTGGCGGAGGCGTGCGGTTCAACGGCGATGATCTATCTGATGCATGCCGCCGCCGCAGTAACGATTGCTGCCGCGCCGCCCCCGGATCTGCCGGACCTGCTTGCAGGGATGGCGCGCGGGACAACGCTGGGCACACTGGCCTTCAGTGAGCGGGGATCCCGGTCGCATTTCTGGGCGCCCGTCTCGATCGCGACTGCCAGCGGGACTTCTGTCCGGTTGCGCGCGGATAAGAGTTGGGTGACGTCGGCCGCTCACGCCGATGTCTATGTGGTCTCGACCGGTGCGCCCTCGGGGGTGCCCGGTGAGGTGGACCTGTATGCGGTTCCCGCCGGTACGCCGGGATTGACCGTTGCCGGTCCCTGGCGGGGGCTCGGATTGCGCGGCAACGACTCCGCACCGATGACCGTCGACGCTGACATTCCGGTCGGGTGCCGGCTGGGTGGGCCGGCGGCGGGCTTCGCACTGATGATGGAGACGGTGTTGCCGTGGTTCAACCTCGGCAACGCGGCGGTCTCGCTGGGTCTGGCATCTGCCGCTACCCGGGCCGCTGTCGAACACGTTGGAGCGGCCCGGCTCGAACACCTGGGCCAGTCACTGGCTGGGTTGCCTACGATCCGGGCCCAGCTCGCCCGGATGGGCATCAGCCTGGCAGCGCAGGGTGCTTACCTGGCCCATGCCGCGGGCAGCGTCGCCGCTCCCGGGGAAGACACGATGCTTCATGTGCTCGGGGTAAAGGCCTCAGCCAATGACGCGGCACTTGAGATCACGGATGCGGCCATGCGGGTCTGCGGTGGCGCGGCCTTCTCCAAGCACCTGCCCATCGAGCGGGCCTTCCGTGATGCGCGGGCGGGCTCGGTAATGGCGCCGACCGCGGATGCGCTCTACGACTTCTACGGCCGGGCCATCACCGGCCTGCCGCTGTTCTGAGGAGGCCGGATCATGTCCGAGCAGCTGCTGGTCGGGGCCGTGGCCTACACTCCAAATGTGGTGCCCATCTGGGAAGGCATCCGCGAATACTTCGCGCAGTCGCCGGCGCCGATGGACTTTGTCCTGTTCTCCAACTATGGACGCCAGGTCGAGGCTCTTCGGGCCGGACAGGTCGACATCGTCTGGAACACCAACCTGGCCTACGTGCGCACGGTCATGCAGACCGGGGGCCGGGCCCGGGCACTGGCGATGCGCGACACCGACACAAGGTTCGCGACCGTGTTCGTCGCCCGCACCGGTAGCGGGCTCTCCGGCCCGGGCGCCCTCGCCGGACAGCGGCTGGCCCTGGGGTCCGCGGACTCAGCCCAGGCCGCCATCCTGCCGCTGTACTACCTGGCCCGGGCCGGCCTGGACCTCACCTTGCTGGAGGTGACACGGTTCGATAGTGACATCGGCAAGCACGGTGACACCGGGCGCAGCGAGCTGGACGCCATCGACGCGGTACTCGCCGGCGAGGCCGACGTCGCGGCCATCGGAATCACCACCTGGGAAGGCATCGGCGGCGGAGAGCTGATGCCGGAGGCACTGGAGCCAGTGTGGCAGACCGAACCGTACTGCCATTGCATGTTCACCGCACTGGACACGTTGCCCGCCGAACGCTACGAGCCGTGGGTCAGCACGCTGCTGGCCATGGACTGGGAACGGCCTGAGCACCGCAGGATCCTGGAGCTCGAGGGGTTGCGGCGCTGGGTCCGGCCCGAACTCGACGGCTACGCCGGGCTGTTCGCCGCCGTCGAGGAACAGGGGGTGTCCAAGTGGTGGTGATCCTGGACCTGGTACGCATGGTGGGAACCCTGGCCGAGGGTGCCACCGGGGCGGTGACTATTGGCTCCGCGACCGAGTTTGACCTGGTCCAACGCTGGTGTGAACGAACGGGCAACACCCTCATCACCAAGTCATGGACCGACGTCGGTCCCGGCGCCGTCGTCGTACGTCGCGGCCGCCTGCCCGACCCGGCAGTGACGCTGGGACCGGACCGCCTGCCCGGGGCCCGGCTCTGGCTGTACACGAACTTCCACTGCAACCTGGCCTGTGACTACTGCTGTGTCGCCTCTTCACCCAGGGCCGAGCGCCGGGAACTCGGCGTCGAACGGATTTCCCGCTTGGTCCGGGCGGGCGCCGACTGGGGCGTCCAGGAGGTATATCTCACCGGCGGCGAGCCGTTTCTGCTGCCCGACATTGCCCGGATTGTCACAGACTGTGTCCGGCTGCTGCCAACCACCCTGCTGACCAACGGCATGCTGTTCCGGGGGCCCGGGCTTCGTTCCTTGCAGGCGATGCCGCGCGAGGACTTCGCCCTGCAGATCAGCCTGGACTCCCCGACTCCCGAGATCCACGACGGGCACCGCGGTGCTGGCAGCTGGGCCCGGGCGGTGGCCGGGATCCAGGTTGCACTGGGCGAGGGTTTCCGTGTCCGGGTGGCTGCCACGATCGCCTCACCCCACGCGACCGATCTGGCCGCACTTCACGATTTTCTCGACGGGCTGGGCATTCCCCGGGCCGATCAGGTCATCCGCCCGGTCGCGCAGCAGGGAGCCGCCAGCACCGGAGTCCAGTTCACCCGCGAAACACTGGTCCCCGAAGTCACCGTCACCGCCGAAGGGGTGTACTGGCACCCCGTAGCCGCGACAGATGACCAGGCCCTGGTCAGCACGCAAATCGAACCCCTGGGACCGGCGCTCAGCGAGGTCTACCGGCTCTTCGCCGAACAATGGGCTGCAGCCGGCGCCGCCGCCAAACTTTTCCCCTGCGCGTAGCCGGGCTTACAGGGTCCGGACCGGCTCAGCGGATCGGGCCGATTCCGCGGTGGGGGCGTTGACCTCACAACGCAGCGGATGTACGCCAATCGTAAGGTTCAGTGGGTCCCCAACGGACACGACCGGGGGCTAACATGAAGCCATGACCCCCAACGACGTGGTGCATGCCGTACAAACATACGGCGGGCGTAAGGAATTGCCGGCCGGCCCTGTGCCCTGCGACAACGCGTTCATGAAGGACACCGGCAAGGTCTCCGACCGTGTCTGATCTGGCCGCGACCACGACGCCGGGCGGCAGGACCGCCGACGAAGAACTCGACTCCGGTCGGACCGCCCGAGCCGTCATCGCCGGCCTGCGAATTGTCGTGGCCTTGATGTGGATCCAGAACGTCGGCTGGAAGCTCCCTCCCAACTTTGGCCGCGACCAGGGCACAGGACTCTTCCAGTTCACCAGTTACGCTGTTGATCATCCGGTCGTCCCGCCGTTCTCCTGGCTGGTCCAGAACGTCGTATTACCGAACTTCACACTGTTCGGCTACGCCACCCTGCTGGTCGAGTTCAGCCTCGGCGCGTTCCTGCTCGCCGGCCTGCTCACCCGGTTCTGGGCCGCGATCGGCATCATCCAGACCCTGGCCATCACCATGTCGGTCCTGAACGCACCCCACGAGTGGCACTGGTCCTACTTCCTCATGCTCGCCGTGCACGCGGTGCTGATCGCGACGGCCGCCGGTAGGTCCGCGGGGCTCGACGGCCTGCTCCGTCCCCGCTGGCGGACCTCCTCGACCCGCCTGGCCAGGTTGGCGCTGAGGGCATCATGACAGGTCCCCGCGGCGCCCTTCGTACCGGGCTGGATCGGGGAACCCGGCGCCGGGCGCTCACGCTCAGTGCCGCCACAGGTGCATCCGCGATCTTCGGACTCATCGACTATACTCCGCTCAAGCTGGTGCCGGTCAGTCCGGCACAGGCCGTGATTCTTCTCGTTCTTGCCCTGATCGGCTTCGCCGGGACCATGCTCGGATTGCGCCCGATACTGTTCGGTGTCGGGGCAGTGATGATCGTCCTGGGCCTCCTCCGCCTTCTGACCTACGGACAGGAGTTCGGGCTGATCGCCGGCGACGTCGGAACGGCAGCGCTGCTGACCGGACTCGGCATGGCCTTGATCGGAATCATGCTCGTCGGTAACAAACCAACCCCTGAACGGCGAGCCAAGCCCATCGGGCCGGACTAATGGCTGCGGCAGGCGAGCCTATCCAGCCCCGAGGTGAGTCCCACGAGGCGGTGAACCGGCCAGGGACAAGGCCGCATCCGCGTGCCTGGACCCATGACGTGGAGCGGTGGACAACATGACCGGGCCCACTGTGGATGTTGTTCTGCCGTGTCTGAATGAATTGGGGGCGTTGCAATGGGTCCTGGCCCGGATGCCTCACGGGTACCGGGCCATCGTGGTGGACAATGGCTCCACCGACGGCTCGGCGGAACTTGCGGCGGAGCTTGGGGCGACGGTGATCCGGGAAAACCGGCGAGGATTCGGGGCGGCAGCCCATGCCGGCCTGCTCGCCGCTACGGCGGACTTCGTGGCGTTCTGTGACTGCGATGGCTCCCTGGATCCGGCCGGGCTGCCTGCCCTTCTGGCGCCTGTAATGGCCGGCACCGCCGATCTCGTGTTGGGAAGCCGCCAGCCGCAGCGCGGTTCATGGCCTTTTCATGCCCGTATGGCCAACCATGCCCTGGCCTGGTTGCTGCGCCGCCGCACCGGCGAAGCCGTCACCGACCTCGGACCCATGCGGGCCGCACGCCGCGCGGGTCTGCTGTCCCTTCAGCTTGAGGACCGCAGGAGCGGATACCCTCTCGAGATGTTTCTCAAAGCCAGCCTGCGGGGTTGGAGAATCACCGAACTTCCGGTGGTTTATGCCCCGCGCACGGGAAAGTCCAAGGTAACCGGAACAGTCCTGGGCACAGTGAGGGCTGTGCGCGATATGTCGGCACAGCTCCGGGCGGCAGCGGCCGCATCCGCCGCCGGGCCGGTCCGTAGCCTTCCCGGCAGCGAGGAACAGCCATGAGGCCAACGCCGGATCTGCAGGTGGCGGTCTTCGCCAAGGAGTGCCTGCCGGGCCGGGTTAAGACCAGGCTGACTCCGCCATTGACGCCAGATCAGGCCGCTGACCTGGCACAACTCAGCCTCAGCAGGACCCTAGACATCATCAGGCTCCTGCCGGTACGCGAACGGCTGTTGGTGATGGACGGGACACCACGCGCCCGGGATGCGGCAGGATTCGCCGTTGTGGCCCAGGCCGGCGGCCCGCTGGATGAACGGCTCGCCGCATTCTGCGACGACGCCACCGGCCCCTTGCTGATCGTCGGCATGGACACACCCCAGATTTCAGCGGCGCATCTGTCCATGCTGCTCATGGACTGGTCCGCGGCGACGCCACAGCACGATGCCTGGATGGGACCGGCCGCCGACGGCGGCTTCTGGGCGCTGGCCCTCCGCCGGCCCGATGGCGCGCTGGTCCGTGGCGTGCCGATGTCCACGGACACGACCGGAGCCGAACAGCTCACCCGGCTGGCGGCGGGCGGACTCTCAGTGGGGCTGTTGCCGGTTCTGAGGGACATGGACCACATGGACGACGCACGGCAGATCGCCGCGGAAATCCCGTGCACCGAATTTGCAGCCGCGGTGGCGGCCGCCACCGAACAATTGCAGACCAGAGGCCGCGGTGGCAAGCCTGAAGACTGGGTTGTGGTCTCAGAGACGGCCTAGGGAGGATCAAGGGTGGAACCCGATACGGCGGAGCCGGCGGCGGCGGACACCCGCTTCAGGCTGCAGGCGCTGCTGGCTGCGCAGTTGCGTTCCTGCTGTGGTGGATGAAGCTGCGGCGCTGGCCGCCGTCCTCGAACACCTGCGGCGCCTCCCCACGGGCCAGGGCCGAGCGGAACAGGCTGGCCACGCCCGCATAGGGGTGTTTTTGGGCATCCGGGGGCCATAGACGTTGTGGTACCGCAGGGCGGCGGCAGCCCAGGATCCGGACCTCCATCCACGGGCCAGGGCGGCATCGGCGATGTGGCCGCCGATGAAACCGGCCCCGCCGGTGACCAAGATCCTCACGGCGCGCTCCGGCCAGTGTCCGGCTGTCGCGGGTGGAATCCTTACATTTCACTCCGGTGGACTGCACGCGAAGGCTGCACGTCCGGCGCGTCCGCGACCTGGATCCGGACGGCGCAGACATCGGCGGCGGCCTTCCTGAGTACCGAGCCGTTGGGATCAGGCACATCCAGGAAGTCCAGCCGCGGAACCGCCGCATAGAGCTTCATGGCAGGTTGGTCCATGACCAGCCCCGCAAGGGTCCGGTCCCCGCCAGGCGCCAGGTACTCGATCGGCTGGCCGCCGAAGACTGCTGCTGCGTGCGCTGCCACTTTCTCCACCAGCTCATCGGCCTGGTTGGCCCGGCGGCGGGCAAACCGCTGCTGGGACTGGCCGCCCGCCGCCGTCCGGGACTGCACATAGCGGGACCCCGCCTTGGACGCGAGCAGGTTGCCTTCCCTGGCTACAGCCACCGCATAGCCGCCGCGCCGGACAAGCACCAGGCCGGCCGTCCGGGGCTGGGACGCCACTGAGGCCAGGCGTTCCAAGGGATCGGCGCCCCGTCCCGGCCTTCCGTCCGGTGGCCAGGGCGCCTGGAGCAGCGCAGTGGTGCCGTCGGCTGCCAGCAGCCGCACGCCGTCGTCGTCATCGCTGATCCGGAAGCCGCCGTGCGCGGCACCGAAGCGTTCCGCCCATCCGGCCAGGCGTTCGCCGGACACAAACGCGGTCCTGACGGACCGCGGCCGGCCGGTGCCGGGCGTACTGCGTGCGCTCATGGAGGATCCCTTGCATGGAGGGCGGAAGTGGGGCGGTGAACTAATGAGTAGCCTATCTATGTGGATGATCTCTTCGCCCAAGGGCATGGCAATGACGACGACAGCGACGAACCGTCGTCGTCCGGCCGTACCGTAGCCGGCCGTGCCGCCCTGCCCCGCAGTCCCTTGGCCGTCCGGATGCGGCCACGCACGCTGGATGACGTGGTGGGCCAGCAGCACCTGCTGGGCCAGGGGTCGCCGTTGCGTCAGCTGGCGGCCGGCACTGACGCCCTAGGTCCCGCAGGCCCCAGTTCGCTGATCCTGTGGGGGCCGCCCGGGACCGGAAAAACCACGCTCGCGCACGTGATCGCCAAGGGCAAGGGGCGGAAGTTCGTGGAGCTGTCCGCCATCACGGCAGGCGTCAAGGACGTTCGGCGGGTCATGGACGAAGCCCTCACGGCGCGGGATCTGTACAAAACCACCACGGTGCTTTTCCTTGACGAGATCCACCGCTTCAACAAGGCGCAGCAGGATGCCCTGCTGCCCGGCGTCGAGAACCGGTGGGTGGTGCTCGTGGCGGCAACCACCGAAAACCCGTCCTTTTCGGTGGTCTCACCGCTGCTGTCCCGCTCACTCCTGCTCACCCTGAAACCGCTCACGGAGGCGGACATCGAAGGGCTCCTGCAGCGCGCTGTGGCGGACGAGCGCGGCCTGAACGGGAAGGTGGAGCTCAGCGCCGAGGCATTGGCGCACCTCGTCCGGCTCGCCGGCGGCGACGCCCGGCGGGCCCTGACGGCCCTCGAAGCCGCGGCAGGCGTGGCATTCGGCGATGCGGACGACGCCGATGCCGACTCGCTGGTCACCGTGGAGCTCAAGCACACCGAACGTGCCCTGGACGTTGCCGCCGTACGCTACGACCGCGCCGGGGACCAGCATTACGACGTCGCCAGCGCCTTCATCAAATCAGTCCGTGGGTCCGACGTGGACGCTGCACTGCACTACCTCGCCAGGATGCTGGAGGCGGGGGAGGACCCGAGGTTCATTGCCCGGCGCATCGTGATTTCCGCAGCGGAAGACGTGGGGATGGCGGACCCCACAGCGCTGCAGACAGCTGTTGCCGCGGCCCAGGCAGTGCAGCTGATCGGCATGCCCGAAGGGCGGATCGTCCTGGCCGAGGCCGTGGTGCACCTGGCCACCGCGCCGAAATCCAATGCCGCCTACATGGGAATCAACAAAGCTGTCGCGGATGTGCGTGCCGGCCTGGGCAACGGGATCCCGGCGCACCTGCGCGACGCGCACTACCCGGGGTCCAAGCAGCTGGGCCACGGGCTCGGCTACAAGTACGCCCACGATGCCCCCCATTCCGTGGCCAGCCAGCAGTACCCGCCGGATGACCTGGTGGGCAGGGACTACTACGAGCCCACCGTCAATGGCGCGGAACGGGACATCGCCGTGCGCCTCGAACGCCTCCGCAAGATCATCCGCGGCAATTGAGGCGAGTGTGGGAATGCAGGCGAATCCTGCTAAGATTGTTCGTTGTCTGGCAAGGCGCGGACGCAATCTCCCCATCCTTCAGTATTTTTTTGCTGTTTCGTTGGGGTAGCCCTGTGCCCAGTAGCAAAAGGCAGCGGTTGGCCGATGCTCTCCATCGTGGAGGCCAGTAACACTGACACACCGCAGATATTGGAAGGACACAAGTGGCTAACAACACTCGTGCTCGCCGTACAGCACGCCTCTCGCGTGCACTCGGCATTGCTCTGACCCCCAAGGCCGCCAAGTACATGGAGCGCCGCCCGTACGGCCCCGGTGAGCATGGCCGTGCCCGCAAGAAGCAAGACTCCGACTACGCCGTACGTCTGCGCGAAAAGCAGCGTCTGCGCGCCCAGTACGGCATCCGCGAAGCCCAGATGACCCGCGCCTTCGAAGAAGCCCGCCGCACCAAGGGCCTGACCGGCGAAAACCTGATCGAACTGCTCGAAATGCGTCTCGACGCCCTCGTGCTGCGTGCCGGCTTCGCCCGCACCATCGCCCAGGCCCGCCAGCTCGTTGTGCACCGCCACATCATGGTTGACGGCATCCGCGTTGACCGCCCGTCCTTCCGCGTAGGCGAAGGCCAGCTCGTTCACGTCCACACCCGCAGCGAAACCATGGTTCCGCTCCAGGTTGCAGCAGCCGGCGCACACCGCGACGTGCTGCCCCAGGTTCCGGCCTACCTGGACGTCAAGCTTGACGCCCTGCAGGCCCGCCTGGTCCGTCGCCCGAAGCGCTCCGAGGTTCCCGTAACCTGCGAAGAGCAGCTCGTCGTCGAATTCTACGCACGCTAAATCCCAGCAGCGTATCCAAAGAAGCCCGTGGCAAGCGCCACGGGCTTCTTTGTATGTAAGGTACTTGGGGGACATCTGCGGAACGCATCAAGGCAGCGTGCGCGGAGGTAAAAGATCCACGTCAGTTTCAAGGAGATGAACGTCTATGTCTGGTGGCGATATTGCCGGCCTGATCGCAGCCGGGGTGTTCGCGCTGCTGGTGCTGCTGCTCGCCGTGCCCATCCTGAAGCTCGGCAGCGTGCTGGAGGAAGTTCGGACCTCCATCCGTTCCCTTAGCGACGGCGCCACGCCCCTGATGGACGAAGTCACCGCGACCGTCTCCACCACCAACCAGCAGTTGAAGAAAGTGGACGGCATCGCCTCCAACGTTTCCGATGCGTCGGCAAACCTTTCCGCACTGTCCTCACTCGTGGCAGCGACAGTCGGTTCACCGCTGATCAAGGTGGCAGCCTTCAGCTACGGCGTGCGCTCAGCCCTCGCCAACCGCAAGAAGCCCGCACCGGGCCGCCGCAGCCGCTAAGCCACCGGAGAACTGAAATGAAACGATTTGTCTGGATGGGAATCGGCGTGGCCATCGGTGTCATCGCATTCCGCAAGGTCACCGAAGCCCAGGCCAATCTGGGGCCGGAAGGCCTGAACCGCGCGGTGGGCCGGCTGGCCGACGGCGTATACGACTTCGCCGATGCCGTGCGTGCCGGAATGAGTGAGCGCGAGACGGACCTTCGGGCCGCCCTCGGGATCGACTCCCAGGACGTAGCCCGCCGCTGAACGCGGGAAAAACGCGCGAGAATTAAACCAGCAGCCGCCGCTTGCCGGCACTGCCGTCTGAATCAATAAGTCATGCGTGGCACAACGCGTGAACCGAGAAGGGTATGTAATCAGCTCATGAAGTCGCAGGAGATCACAAAGCGCTGGGTGGACTTTTTTGTCAGCAAAGGACACACCGCGGTTCCCTCCGCCTCGCTGGTCTCCAGCGACCCCTCCCTCCTGTTCACCGTGGCCGGCATGGTCCCGTTCATCCCTTACCTGACTGCCCGCGAAGAAGCCCCTTTCGACCGGGCCACCAGCGTTCAGAAGTGCATCCGCACCGGTGACATCGAGGAAGTGGGCAAGACCGCCCGCCACGGCACCTTCTTCCAGATGTGCGGCAACTTCTCCTTCGGTGATTACTTCAAGGAAGACGCCATCAAGTACGCCTGGGAGCTGCTCACCACCAGCGTGGACGACGGCGGCTACGGCCTTCCGCCGGAACTGCTGTGGGTGACGGTTTACGAAGAGGACGATGAAGCCAAGGAGCTGTGGCTCAAGAACACCGGCGTTCCCGCCGAGCGTATCCAGCGGATGGGCAAGGCCGACAACTACTGGCACACCGGACAGCCGGGCCCCGCAGGCCCCTGCTCGGAGATCTACTACGACCGCGGCCCCGCCTACGGCGTAGAGGGCGGTCCCATCGCCGACGAAAACCGGTACGTTGAAATCTGGAACCTGGTGTTTATGCAGTACCAGATCGACAACGTCCGCTCCAAGGACGACTTCGACGTCGTCGGCGAGCTGCCCAAAAAGAACATCGATACCGGCCTCGGTATGGAGCGCCTCGCGATGATCCTGCAGGGCGTCGAGAACATGTACGAGACCGACCAGGTCCGGCCCGTGATCGACAAGGCTGCTGAGCTGTCGGGCCGGGAGTACACCTCGGCCGAAACACCTGAGGATCCGCACCACACGGACGATGTCCGCATGCGCGTTGTGGGTGACCACATCCGTTCGGCCCTGATGCTGATCGCCGACGGAGTGACGCCGTCGAACGAGGGCCGCGGCTACGTCCTGCGCCGCCTGATCCGCCGCGCCGTGCGTTCCATGCGCCTGCTCGGCGTCGAAAAGGCGTGCCTGCCGGACCTGCTCCCAGCCTCACGCGATGCCATGAAGGGCGTCTACCCCATCGTGGCGACGGACTTTGACCGCATCAGCCGGATCGCCTACGCCGAAGAGCGGGCCTTCCTGCGCACCATCGCCTCAGGCACCGCCCGCCTCGAAGACGCCGTCACGGATTCCAAGGCCGCCGGCACGCCGCTGTCCGGTGCGGATGCCTTCGCCCTGCACGACACATACGGCTTCCCCATCGACCTCACCCTGGAGATGGCGGAGGAAGCCGGGCTCAAGGTCGATGAGCCGGAATTCCGCCGCCTGATGCTCGAACAGCGCCAGCGGGCCCAGGCAGACGCCAAGGGCAAGAAGGGCGGCCACGCCGATCTCAGCGCCTTCCAGGAACTGCTGGCCCAGGGCGAGACTGTCTTCACCGGATACACCGACCTGGATGGTGAGTCCCGGGTCCGCGGCATCCTCAGCCGCGGACAGCACGTGGGGCACGCTGCCACCGGCGATGAGATTGAACTCGTCCTGGCGGAGACCCCGTTCTACGCTGAAGCAGGCGGCCAGTCGGCTGACACCGGCCTCATCACCGGTGACGGATTTGTCGTCGAAGTCCTGGACGTCCAACGCCCCATCAAGGGACTCAGCGTCCACAAGGCAATCGTCCGCGAAGGCGAGATCGGCTCCGACTCATTGGTCCGCGCAGCCGTGGACCGCGAGCGGCGCCATGCCGCCGAGCAGGCCCACACCGGCACCCACATCGTGCACGCCGCCCTGCACCAGATCCTCGGCCCGGAAGCCACCCAGCGCGGTTCCTACAACAAGGCCGGCTACCTGCGTTTCGACTTTGCCTGGGGCGAAGGCCTGAGCACGGCCACGCGTTCCGAAATCGAGGAAGTCTCCAACCTCGCCATCCGCAACAATTTCCGGGTGGACACCAAGGTTATGGGCCTGGCAGAGGCCAAGGCGCTGGGCGCCATGGCGCTCTTCGGCGAAAACTACGGCAGCGAAGTCCGTGTTGTAGAGATCGACGGCGCGTGGTCCCGTGAACTCTGCGGCGGCACACACGTGGCAAACACGTCCCTGATCGGCAGCCTGTCCCTGCTCGGCGAACAGTCAGTCGGTTCAGGCAACCGCCGTGTTGAGGCCTTTGTAGGCATGGATGCCTTCCGCCATCTGGCCGCCGAACGCGCCCTGGTGACCGAACTGACCGAGATGCTCAAAGTGCCTTCCGGTCAGCTCGCCGACAGAATCGCCAGCACGCTGAACAAGCTCAAGGCCACGGAGAAGGAACTCGACCGCCTGCGCAAGGAACAGATCGCCGCAGCGGCAGGAAACCTCGTGAGCACCGCCCGGGATGCAGCCGGCATCCAGGTCATCGCGCACGATGCCGGCCAGATCGGCGGCGCAGACGACATCCGCAACCTTGCCCTGGACCTGCGCAACCGCCTCGGCTCGGGAGCATCCACCGTGGCAGTGGCCGGTGTCAGCAATGACCGGCCCATGATTCTCGTGGCCACCAACGAGGCAGCCCGGGAAGCCGGCGTGAAGGCCGGGGCCCTGGTCCGGCTGGCGGCCGGAATCCTCGGCGGCGGCGGCGGCGGCAAGGACGACGTCGCCCAAGGTGGCGGCACGGACGCTGCCAAGGTCGCACCGGCGCTGGCCGCCGTTGTGGACGCCATCTCCCGGCGCTAGGGAACCCGTGACAGAATCCGCTGGCGCCGCCGCCTACCCCCAGGGCATCAAACTGGGGGTAGACGTCGGCACCGTCCGCGTGGGCGTGGCCATCTGCGACCGGGACGAAATCCTGGCCACTCCGTACAAGACCCTGGACCGCAACGCCAAGAAGAATTCCGACGTACGCGTCATCGCGTCGCTCGCTGCGGAACGTGGCGCCGTCCAGGTTTTTGTGGGGCTGCCACGCACCATGAAGGGCGAAGAGCACGCCTCCGCCAGGATGGCTACCGACTACGCCGAACTGCTGGCTGCGGAGTTCGGTGCCCGGGAAATGGATGTTCCGGTCAACCTGGTTGATGAGCGCCTGAGCAGTGTTACAGCGCACCGCAACTTGCACGAAGCTGGCATGAGCAGCCGGAACCACCGTAAAGTGGTGGATCAGGTCGCGGCGGCAGGCATCCTCCAGCACGCCATCGACATGCAAAAAGCCAGGGGAACGGACGTTGGCAGCCGCGTGACCGCGCCGCCCCGTACGCGGCCATCCGGAGCAGGTTCGGCAGTTCAGCCCGAGCATGCAGCCCCGGAAGGCACAGCCCGATCTCAGAACACGGAAGGCTACAGTGAGCCCGTCCAATAACGACGACGCCTCAGGCGCCATGAGCAACGATGGTGCCAGGCCGCTGACCCGAAAAGAGCTCCGCGCCCTGGAGAAGCACACGGGGAGCAGCGACGTGGTTCCCGAGCAGGCCTACGAAACGGGGCAGGATGCGCTTGCACCTGCTAGGGCACCTGAACCCCACGCTGCACCTGCTACGGCACCTGCCCCGAATCCCGCGCCTGCCCCCGATCCTGCGCCTGCACCCGAGCCGGTCCAGACGCACGATCCGCTTCAGACGCCCGATCCGGAGCCGGTTATTCCGACAGCCCCGGACGCCCCGCCTTCCATCCAGGACGATGGTCCTGCCGCAGACCACCATCCGGATGACGCCCAGGTCCAGGAATTCCACCCCGAAGACCAGCACGCTCATGAAGCGTACGACGCCGGGCACCACTACCCTGACGAAGCGCTCCATGAGGCCGGGTACCACTATCCGGACGAAGAACAGCACGATGCAGGCCACCATAATGATCACCATGCCGATGATCACCACCACAATGACCACTACGTTGATGATCACCACCTTGATGACCACCACCCCGACGCCGGCCTGTTCGCCGGCGCGGCCGCGGCTTCCGTAGTGGCAAAGCCCTCCAAGAAGGTCCGACGCCGGCGCCGCCTCCTGGCCCTGTTCCTGACGCTTGTGGTCTTCGTGGCAGCGATCGCCGTGGGTGCGCAGTTCATCAAACCCCTGCTTGGAAACGACAAAGCGGCCGACTACCCCGGTCCCGGCACAGGCGAGGTCATGGTTTCGGTCCAGCCTGGTGAAGGCACCCGCTCCGTGGCCACCAAACTGGAGAGCGGGAAAGTAGTGGCCAACGCTGACACTTTCCTGCAGGCATTTGCTTCGTCCGGCGGAACACTGTCGCCAGGGGACTACAGCTTCAAGATGGAGATGAAAAACGCCGACGCCGTCAGCGTCCTGCTCGGCACCGACCAGAGCAAGGTCATCTACTTCGCATTGAGCGCGGGTCTCAGGATCGGCGAGTCCCTGCAGGCGATTTCCACCGGATCCGGGGTTTCGGTGCAACAGCTCAAAGAGCTAAGTAACTCCCCGCAACAGTTTGGCCTGCCGGCCAACGCCACCAACCTTGAGGGCTTCCTGCACCCCGGCGAGTACCGGTTCCCGCTCGGTACACCGGCCAAAGAGATCCTCCAGGCCCTGGTGAAGACCACCACCGACGAACTTGTGGCACAGGGCATCACCGATCCGGCGAAGCAATATGAGGCCGTGATCGTGGCGAGCATTGTGCAGGCTGAAGGCGGCCAGGCTGAATACGGCGACGTTGCCGGAGCCATCTACAACCGGCTCAAGCCGAATGACCAGACTT
This sequence comes from Pseudarthrobacter sp. KH_020_B, assembly GCF_057840185.1. Classification (NCBI taxonomy): domain Bacteria; kingdom Bacillati; phylum Actinomycetota; class Actinomycetes; order Micrococcales; family Micrococcaceae; genus Pseudarthrobacter; species Pseudarthrobacter sp. KH_020_B. The sequence continues at coordinate 2,615,289 of NZ_CM174506.1, read as the reverse complement.
CCGGTTTCCTGCAGGTGGATTCGGCCGTGACATACGGACTGGGAACCAAGAGCTTCAACTTCACCGATGAAGAGCGCCAGGACAAGTCCAACCCGTACAACACGTACGCCAACCCGGGCCTGCCTCCGGGCCCCATCGGTTCCCCGGGCAAGACCGCCATCGATGCGGCGGCGAAGCCCAAAACGAACGATTACCTGTACTGGGTCACCATCAACCTGGACACGAAGGAAACGAAGTTCTCCAGGACGCTCGACGAGCACAACGTCTACGTCAACCAGTACAACACCTGGTGCCAGGCCAACGTGGGCCGCTGCGCATGAGTCTTCGGGCTGCCGTCCTGGGCCATCCGATCAGCCACTCCAAGTCCCCGGCCCTGCATCTGGCGGCCTACCGCAAGCTCGGGATGGACATCGCCTACACGGCACTGGACCTGACTGAGCAGGCGCTGCCGGCCTTTATGGAACAAGTGAGGACGCAGCAGGGCTGGCGTGGGCTCTCAGTCACCATGCCCCTGAAATCCGGGATGTTTGCCGAGGTGGACGAGGTCCGCGGTGTGGCACGGACACTCGGTGTGGTCAACACCGTCGCTTTCGAAGAAGGCCTTGGCGCCGTCAGGCGGATCGGCTACAACACCGACGTCGCCGGCATCGTCAACGCTGTCCTGAACGCGGGAGTGGCGGCGAGCCCGGACGCCGTGGTGCTGGGCGGGGGCGGCACGGCCGCGGCCGCTGTGGCAGCACTGAAGGATCTGGGCACAAAGCACGCCCAGATCTTCGTGCGGGATACCACCCGAGCCGACGAGGCGCGAGCCGCGGCGGCCGGCGTTGGACTGTCCATCGCCGTCCGGCCGCTGACCGAAGCCGCCGTTCCGACCGCAAGTGCCGACGTCGTAATTTCCACTCTCCCGCCGCGCGCGGCCGACGGCATGGCCGAGGAAATCGCCGCGTTGGGAACCGGAACACCCGGTGTGCTCCTGGATGTGGCCTATGATCCGTGGCCCAGCCGGATCGCCTCGGTGTGGCAGTCCGGCGGCGGCGCCGTGGTGCCCGGACTCGAAATGTTGATGTACCAGGCGGTGGAGCAGGTACGCCTGTTCACCGGCCGCGGTGACGACGTTAATGCATCTGTCATAGATGTGATGTGCGACTCAGTCGGCCTTCCCCGACGGGCGTTCTGACCGCCATACATGGCAGGATGGAAATTATGTTGCGTTGGTTGACTGCCGGTGAATCCCATGGTCCGGCCCTGATGGGAATTATTGAAGGCGTCCCCGCCGGTGTTGAACTCACCAGCGGGCAGATCGCCGATTCATTGGCACGCCGCCGCCTCGGTTACGGCCGGGGCGCACGTATGAAGTTTGAACAGGACGTCGTGACCATCCTCGGCGGCGTCCGCCACGGCCTGACCCAGGGCGGTCCGGTGGCCATCCAGGTCGCCAACACCGAATGGCCCAAGTGGGAGCAGATCATGGCTGCCGACCCGGTGGCTCCGGAAATCCTGGCCGACCAGGCCCGCAACGCGCCCCTGACCCGGCCCCGTCCCGGACACGCAGACTTCACCGGGATGCAGAAGTACGGGTTCTCCGAAGCCCGGCCCGTCCTGGAACGTGCCAGCGCCCGGGAGACCGCCACCCGTGTTGCCATGGGCACCGTCGCGTCCCAGTTCCTCAAGGCGCTCGGCATTGAACTGGTCAGCCACACCGTTTCCATTGCCAGCGTGACTGTCCCGGAGGGCCGTCCGCTGCCCGTTCCGGCCAACGTGATTGCGCTCGACGCCGATCCCTTGCGCTGCTTTGACCGCGAGACCTCTGACGCCATGGTGGCCGAGGTTGACGCCGCACACAAAGAAGGCGAAACCCTGGGCGGTGTGGTGGAGGTCCTCGCGTACGGACTGCCGCCGGGACTGGGCAGCTACGTCCACTGGGACCGCCGGCTGGACTCCCGGCTCGCCGCCGCCCTGATGGGCATCCAGGCCATCAAGGGCGTGGAAGTCGGCGACGGGTTCCTGACAGCTGCACGCCGCGGCTCCGCTGCCCACGACGAAATTGTCAAGGACGCGGACGGCAAGATCATCCGGACGAGCAACCGGGCCGGCGGCATCGAGGGCGGCATGAGCATTGGCGACGTCCTGCGCGTGCGTGCGGCCATGAAGCCCATCGCCACGGTGCCCCGCGCCCTGCGCACGGTTGACGTCAGCACGGGGGAGCCTGCGAAGGCGCACCACCAGCGCTCGGACGTCTGTGCGGTGCCGGCTGCCGGCGTGGTGGCCGAGGCTATGGTGGCGCTGGTTCTGGCGGAAGCCGTCACCGAAAAGTTCGGCGGTGACTCCGTGGCGGAGACCGCCCGCAACATCAAGGGTTACCTGGACAACATTCCGGCATCCCTGGACTCGATCGGCCACTAGTGTCCGGGAGCCATAAGGCCGGTGTGCCTGGCAACCGGCCCATTGTCCTCATCGGACCCATGGCGGTGGGAAAGTCCGCCATCGGCCACGAGCTGGCCAAGCTGCTGGACGTGCCGTTCGTCGATACGGACAATCTGATCGTGGACGCCCATGGCAGCATTGCTTCGATCTTTGCCGGTCGCGGCGAGCACGCATTCCGGGAGATCGAGGCCCGGACCGTAGCCAGTGCGGTGGAACATGCGGAGGGCTCCACCAGCGTGATTTCCCTGGGCGGCGGAGCCGTGCTTGATTCCGGAACGCAGCAGCTCCTGGGACGCTGCACTGTGGTGTACCTCGAATGCGATGAGGAAACCGTGGCCGTCCGCATCGCCCGGAACTCGGGCCGGCCGCTGCTCGCAGGCGATGCGATGGCCCGATGGTCCGCGCTGTTTATTACCAGGAAACCCGTTTACGAACGGCTGGCAGACCTTGTGGTGGATGTCCGCCATGGCTCTGTCAGCGAGCTGGGACACCGGCTCGAAGTTGCGCTGCGTGACTACGCGGCCGCCAAACAGGAAGTTGAAAAGTGAGCGTCGATTCAACAGTCATCAAGGTCACCGGCGAATCCGCAGGGCAGAATTACGACGTCGTAGTCGGCCGCGGTCTGCTGGGGAACCTGCCCGCGTTGCTGGGGGAGCGGGTCCGGCGTGTGCTGGTCATCCATCCCCGGGCGCTGCGGTTGACCGGTGACACCGTCCGCGATGAGCTCGCTGCAGCGGGTTTCACGTCGCTGACCGCGGAAATCCCGGACGCCGAAGAAGGCAAGCACATCCAGGTCGCCGCTTTCTGTTGGCAGGTCCTGGGCCAGAACGACTTCACGCGCTCCGACGCCATCGTGGCAGTGGGCGGCGGGGCCGTCACCGACCTGGCCGGTTTTGTGGCGGCCACCTGGCTCCGCGGCGTGAAGGTCATCCACATGCCCACCAGCCTGCTGGGCATGGTGGACGCTTCCGTGGGTGGAAAGACCGGGATCAACACGGCTGAGGGCAAGAACCTGGTGGGCTCCTTCCACCCGCCGGCCGGTGTACTGGTGGACCTGGACACACTGACCACGTTGCCCAGGAACGAAATCATTTCCGGCATGGCCGAAGTCATCAAGTGCGGCTTCATCGCAGATCCGGCCATCCTTGACCTGGTGGAAAGGGACCCGGCGGCGGCCACCGACCCCGGCTCGGACGCCCTGCGCGAACTCATTGAACGCGCCATCGCGGTCAAGGCCAAGGTGGTCTCGGAGGACCTCAAGGAATCCGGGCTGCGCGAAATCCTGAACTACGGCCACACCCTTGGCCACGCCATTGAACTGGTGGAGCGCTACTCCTGGCGACATGGCGCGGCGGTTTCGGTGGGCATGATGTTCGCCGCTGAACTTGCCCGCAGTGTTGGCCGGCTCAGCGATGCCGACGCCGATCGCCACCGCAGCATCCTGGAAACACTGGGACTCCCGGTCACGTACCGGCGGGACCGCTGGCAGGGTCTGCTGGACGGCATGCGGCGGGACAAGAAGTCACGCGGGGACCTCCTGCGCTTTGTGGTTCTGGACGGCATCGCCAAGCCGGGCATCCTGGATGTCCCGGACACGTCGCTGCTTTTCGCGGCCTACCAGGAAATCGCGTCCTGATGCAGGGCGACGTGGCGGGCACCAGCGACTGGCCCGAGGCCGGCTTCCCCGGAATCCGGATCAACCCGGTCTCCCTGCTGCCGGAGATCGTCAACGAGGATGCCTGCCGCGCAGCCTTGGCGGCGTCCACGGACCCGGCAGACCAGATCTTCGTCCTGATCGTGGAGGGGCATGCTCCAGAGGCGGCCGAATTGCTCGCCGAGGCCCGCTTCAAGGATCCTGAGTCCTTCCGCCTTCGCACGTTCGAGGCTGAGGTGCTGCGTGTCTCACACCGCACGGACCGCGCCCTTGATCTGTTCCGGCAGTTGCTCGCGGAGTTCCAGGGGACTGACCGTGAAGCCCTGGTGCTGCAGTACCTGGGTAAGACGCAATACGCCGCCGGACACACGTCCGCCGCCGTAGAAGCCTTCGCCCGGGCGCTGGATCTTCGGGTTGCGCAATCGGCTGATGCCGCGCAGATCTACTCGTCCACCGTGGCGCTTCAGCGGGCCCGCGACGTCCTTGATCTCGCCTGCTGACACGCCTATCCGGTTCTGAGGTGGGTGGCCGGGAGGCCGGACGCAAGGCGCCCGGGTTTTACCGGTAGAATGGTTCTTGGATTTTTGATAAACACGCGCTGGCGGGCCGTTCGGCATGCCTGGCCGGCATAGAACGTCTGACAACTGACCAGACAGATAGAAACCAGAGGATACCAGTGGCAACCACTAACGACATCAAGAACGGAACGGTCCTGAAGCTCGAGGGCCAGCTCTGGAACATCATTGAATTCCAGCACGTCAAGCCCGGCAAAGGTGGCGCGTTTGTGCGGACCAAGATGCGGAACGTGATGTCCGGCAAAGTTGTAGACAAGACGTTCAACGCCGGCCTTAAGATCGAGACCGCCACGGTTGACCGCCGCGATTACCAGTACCTGTACCAGGACGGTGCAGACTTCGTGTTTATGGACACCTCGGACTTCGACCAGCTCACGGTCTCCGGCGCCACTGTTGGCGACGCCACCAACTTCATGCTGGAGAACCAGATGGTGAACATCGCCATCCACGAAGGCAACCCGCTGTACATCGAACTTCCGCCCAGCGTTGTCCTGGAGATCACCTACACCGAGCCTGGCCTGCAGGGCGACCGCTCCTCCGCCGGCACCAAGCCCGCAACGCTGGAAACCGGCTACGAGATCCAGGTTCCGTTGTTCGTCGAGAACAACACCAAGGTCAAGGTCGACACCCGCGACGGCAGCTACCTCGGCCGGGTCAGCGAGTAGTGAGCGCACGCGGTAAGGCCCGTAACAGGGCACTGGAGGTCCTCTTCGAAGCTGAGCAGCGCTCGGTTTCCGCTTTCGATGTACTCAGGTCCCGGCGCGAACTGACCGACCAGATCGTGAACCCGTACACCTTGGAAATCGTGGAGGGCGTGGTCTCGCAGCAGGCCGCCATCGACGAATTCCTTGAGACCTATTCCCAGGGCTGGACCCTGGAACGTATGCCTGCGGTGGACCGCATCATCCTGCGGATCGGCACCTGGGAACTGCTGTACAACGACGACGTTCCCGACGGCGTCGCGGTCAGTGAGGCAGTGGCACTGTCCAAGACGCTCTCAACGGACGAATCGCCGTCGTTCATTAACGGCCTCTTGGGCCGGCTGCAGCAGCTGAAGCCCTCGCTGCTCGCCTGAGCTGTTTTCGCACGGGCCAACCGTCCGCGCACAGCCGTCATGAAGAGCCCCGACCAGTTCACCCTGGCCGGGGCTCTTTGCGTCCCGGCAACGATCGCTGACCGGCGCTTCCTATAGGATCTGAATATGCAAAACGCGTCCAAAGGCCCCCGCGCCGGCAGCAGGCCAGATGACCAGACCGGCCCCCGCAGGAGCGGCCGCACGGTCAGCCGCGAGGTGCTGGCGGACCACGTTTATGCGGAGCTCCTGGCCTCCCTCATGGATGGCCGGTTGGCCCCTGGAGCAGTGGTCAGCATTGACGGCACGGCCCGCGAGCTGGACGTTTCCCCCACTCCTGTCCGTGAGGCCCTGGCGCGGCTTGAGCACACCGGAATGGTCCGGAGGGTGGCACTGAAGGGCTATCGTGTGGCTCCCGTTTTTACGCAGGAGGATTTTGCGGAGCTGATGGAGGCGCGGCTGGCAATCGAGCCTGTCAACGCCCGGCTGGCCTGTGAACGCATGAACCCGCATGGCCTGGCCGAGCTCGAGCAGGCCGTCGAGGACCTGAAATCCGCACCGCGGGGGCCTTCGTTTGCCGAGTTCAAGGACTATCTCGAGGCGGATGAGCGGTTCCACCAGCTGATTGCGCGGCAGACCGGCAACCAGTTTATGGAGGCCGCTTACTCAGCCCTCGGGGGTCAGGTCCAACGGTTCCGGCTCTTCGGCGGGGTGGGCATCACGGACGCCGAGCATGCCATCGCGGAACACCAGGCAGTTCTGGAAGCCGTTACCACTGGCGATCCGGACAAAGCGGCGGCAGCCATGGCGGACCACATCCGCAGGGTCCGTTCCCGGGCGATTGCCGACGCCCCGGAAAGCTAACCCCAACCCCATGTAGGTCGCATTTAGTGTCGTTATGAGCGCCCATGGCGACATTAAATGCGACCTAGTTGGGAAGGGCACCTCAAGGATGTGATCTTGACAACTCTTTTTTGATAGTAGATCCTATAGGAAAGAGGATTATGAAGGAGTGAAGCATCGTGGCTTACACAGCTGAGAATTGGCCCATCACCGCAGCACTGCTGCAGTTTCCGGGAACTGACGGCAAGGGAACGCAGATCAACGACGCCGATGCGTCCAGTTGGGCGGAAGTCCTGACCGAGGTCAAGGAAGCCGGCTTTGCCAACGCTGACCTGACCGACAGCTGGGTCCGTCCCGGCGATCTGAGCACGGAGCGGCTCGCCGAGTTCAAGCAGACCGCGGAGACTGTGGGCATCGGAATCCCGGTCATCTCCGCCATCCGCCGCAGCGTGATCCACGAGACGGAGTGGGCAGACAACCTCGCCTACAGCCACCGGACCATCGACGCCGCCGCGGAACTCGGCTGCGAAGTTGTGTCCTTCGGCCTGCACCAGGCACTGACCGCCGAGCAGCAGAAGCAGCTGTGGTTCTGGACCGTGGAGGGCCACAAGGACCCGGTGGGGGATAAGGAAGCCTGGGGCAACGCCGTCGCGCGTTTGCGTGAACTGGGCCGGCACGCAGCAGACGCCGGCATCCTGCTCTCGCTCGAGATGTACGAGGACACCTACCTGGGCACCGCCGATTCCTCAGTCCAGCTGGTGCAGGACATCGGGCTGGACAACGTGGGACTCAACCCGGACCTCGGCAACCTGATCCGCCTGCACCGGCCCATCGAGGACTGGCGCGAGATGGTGGCCAAGACCCTGCCGTACTCCAACTACTGGCACATGAAGAACTACATCCGCGACGAAGACGTGGCCCGGGACAGCTACATCACCATGCCGGCGCCGATGGAAAGCGGCCTCATCAACTACCGCGAAGCCTTCAAGATCGCACTGTCCGTCGGCTTCCAGGGCATCCTCTGCACCGAGCACTACGGCGGCGACGGACTTAGTGTCACAGCCAGCAACCAGGACTACCTGCGCCGCCAGATCCTGCCCAAGGCCAACGGCTATGCGCTCGGCCAGAGCCAGGTGTCCCAGGGGCGGCAACAGCCCGCCGCGGAACTGGCAGGAGTCTAAGGAACAGCCATGACACAGATCTTCGACAATCCCGCTGATTTCGCGGATGAGGCGCTGGACGGCTTTGTGGCGGCGAACCGCGGCTACGTTGCCCACGTGGACGGCGGCGTGGTCCGGTCCACCGAAGTCCCCGCCGGGCAGGTGGCCCTGGTAGTGGGCGGCGGCTCCGGCCACTACCCCGCCTTCGCCGGACTCGTGGGCCCAGGGCTGGCCACGGCCTCGGCCTGCGGCAACATGTTCGCCTCCCCGTCGGCGGGCCAGGTCTACCGCGTAGCCAAGGCGGCCAACGCCGGCGGCGGCGTGCTGCTCAGCTACGGCAACTACGCCGGCGATGTACTGCACTTCGGGCAGGCCCAGCTGCGGCTCAACGCCGAGGGCATCGAGACGCGCACGGTCACGGTGACCGACGACATCGCCAGCGCACCCCTGGACCAGCTGGAGAAGCGGCGCGGCATCGCCGGCGACCTGACAGTCTTCAAGATCGCGGGCGCCGCGGCCGAAGCCGGACTGAACCTCGGCGAGGTCGAGCGCCTGGCCATCAAGACCAACTACCGCACGCGTTCGCTGGGCGTGGCCTTCGACGGCTGCACCCTCCCGGGTGCCAAGGACCCGCTGTTCCACGTCCCGGCCGGCCAGATGTCACTGGGCCTGGGCATCCACGGAGAGCCGGGCATCTCCGAACATGCCATGCCCGCGGCCTCCGAGCTGGCCGAACTCCTCGTCACCAAGCTCCTCAATGACAAGCCAGACGACGCCGGCAACCGGGTCGTGGCCATCGTCAACGGCCTGGGAACCGTCAAGTACGACGAACTTTTCCTCCTCTTCGGCAAGGTGGAGAAACTCCTCGTCAACGCCGGCCTCACCGTGGTGGAACCGGAATGCGGCGAACTGGTCACCAGCCTGGACATGTCCGGGCTTTCCCTCACGCTGCTCTGGCTGGACGAGGAACTCGAACAGTATTGGGCGGCACCGGCAGACACCCCTGCCTTCCGCAAGGGCAGCATGTCGCCGCGCGCACTGCGCCAGACAGCGGGAATCGACGACGCCGAAACCGCCGACGTCGAACAGTCCACCCCTGCGGCGGCGGAGCTCGGCCGGCAGGCCGTGGCCGTCCTCGCCCAGGTGCGGGACGTCGTCGTCGAACACGAAGACGAGCTGGGGAAACTGGACGCTATTGCCGGCGACGGCGACCACGGCATCGGCATGCGCCGCGGCGTGGACGCTGCGGCTGCCGCGGCGGAAGCCAGCGCCGGCGCCTCCGTGGGGCGGATCCTGGCCGCGGCGGGGGAGGCCTGGAGCGAACGCGCCGGCGGAACCTCAGGCGCACTGTGGGGGTCCGCCGTCATCGCGGCCGGACAGTCGCTCGGCAACAAGGACCGCTACTCCGGAGAGGACGCGGCCGCGGCCGTCACGGCCTTCGTCTCGGCCATCACGGAACTCGGCAAGGCTGAAGCCGGCGACAAGACCATGGTGGACGCGCTGCTCCCGTTCCGGAACGCGTTCCTCACCGAGTTCGACGGCGGAGCGCCCGTTGACAGAGCGCTGGCGGCAGCCGCCGCGGCAGCCGAGCTCGCTGCCGCCCGCACCGCAGAACTGCGCCCTCTCAAGGGCCGCGCCCGTCCGCTCGCCGAAAAGAGCCTGGGCCACCCCGACCCCGGGGCTGTCTCCTTTGGGCTGATCACGGCGCGGATCTCACAACACCTCGATCAACAACTGGCTGAAACCCAGCTGGCCACCACGGCAGGAAACGGAGCACAGGCATGAGCACATCACAAGGTTGGCGCATCGTCATCGGCAACGATGAGGCCGGCGTCGAATACAAGGAAGCCCTGAAGGCGCTGCTCACAGCAGACAGTCGCGTTGCCTCGGTGCTGGACGTCGGCGTGGGCGCCAACGATGCCACCGCCTACCCGCACGTCGCGGTCAATGCCGCCCGTAAAGTGGCGGACGGAGAAGCGGACCGCGCCCTCCTCATCTGCGGCACGGGACTGGGCGTGGCCATCGCGGCCAACAAGGTACCCGGAATCCGTGCGGTAACGGCCCACGACAGCTACTCCGTGGAGCGGTCCGTCCTCAGCAACAACGCCCAGGTCCTCACCATGGGCCAGCGGGTCATCGGCCTGGAGCTCGCCAAGAAGCTCGTGGGCGAGTGGCTCGAGTACCGGTTTGATGAAAGTTCAGCGTCCGCCGAGAAGGTCGACGCCATCTGCTCCTACGAGCCCGAATACACGAAGGCAGTCTGATTATGACCACAACACGTAACAGCTCACGCAAGATCGCCGTCGTCGGGTCGGGCTACATGGGCGGCGGCATCGCCCAGGTCCTGGCACTGGGCGGAGCCCGCGTTGCCCTGGCAGATGTTTCCGCCGAGGTGGCGCAGAACAACTACGAACGGCTGCTGGCCGAATCCGACCAGTTCGTCGCCGACGGCCTGTTCCCCGAGGGATCCACCGAAATCCTCAAGCAGAACCTGTGGGCGGCCAAGGACATCGAAGAAGCCGTGGCGGAGGCCGACTTCATCGAAGAAGCCGTGCCCGAAGTCATCGCCATCAAGCACCAGACACTGGCACGGATCAGCGCCGCGGCCCGCGCCGACGCTGTCATCGGTTCCAACACGTCAACCATCTCCATCGCGGAGCTGTCCGAGCCGGTCGCCAACCCGGAGCGGTTCCTGGGTGTGCACTTCTCGAACCCGTCCCCGTTTATCCCCGGTGTGGAGATCATCCCCCATGCAGGCACGTCGGCCGCCACCGTCGGTGCCGTCCGGGACCTGGTCCATGCCGCCAACAAGCAGACCGCGGTGGTCAAGGACGTCACCGGATTCGTCCTGAACCGCCTGCAGTACGCCCTCTTCCACGAGGCCGCGCAGCTCGTGGAGCAGGGAATCGCGACCGCTGAGGACGTGGACACCCTGGTCCGCACCACCTTCGGCTTCCGCCTGCCGTTCTTCGGTCCGTTCGCCATCGCAGACATGGCCGGCCTGGACGTCTACAACTTCTGCTACAAGTCCCTGCAGACCGAATTCCCGGAGCGCTTCGCCACGCCCAAGATCCTGAGTGACCTGGTGGAGGCAGGCAAACTCGGCACCAAGACCGGCGCGGGCTTCCTCAACGTCCCGGCCGAACGCACCCCGGAACTCATCGCCTACCGCAACAGGGCCTACGTGGCCATGCAGAAGCTCATCGACGAGCTCGGCCCGGCCCCCATCAACTAAGGAGCATTCCCGTGACCACTTTCCCCACTGAACGCACCGCAATCATCACCGGAGCCGTCTCCGAACGCGGTATCGGCCGCGCCACCGTCAACTACCTGGCCGCCCAGGGCTGGAACATCGGCATCATCGACCTCGACGACGCCCTGTGCAAGGCCGCCGCCAAGGAAATCGCCGCCGAATATGGCGTCCAGGCACACGGTGTAGGCGCCAACGTGGCAGACGAAGCCTCCGTCCGCGCAGCCATCGACTCGATCGAGGCAGAGCTGCCGCAGGTCGTAGCCCTGGCCAACGTGGCCGGCGTCAGCTCACCTGTTCCTTACCTTGAACTGGACGCCGCGGAATGGGACCGCGTTATGAGCGTCAACCTCAACGGTGTCCACTACGCCACCCGCCGCGTCGCCGAATCCATGGCGAAGAACCGGATCGGACGCATCGTGAACATCTCTTCGGTCTCCGCGCAACGCGGCGGCGGCACCTTCTCCAAGACGCCGTACTCTGCGGCCAAGGCAGGGGTCATCGGCCTGACCCGCGCCACCGCCCGCGAACTGGGGGAGTACGACATCACTGTCAACGCCATATCCCCAGGCCCCATCGACACGGACATCATGGGCGGCACCCTCAGCCAGGAACGCAAAGACGAACTCACCAAGGACCTCGTGGTCAACCGCGTCGGTTCCAGCCGCGACATCGCAGCAGCCATCGCCTTCCTCATCAGCGAGGACGCCGGATACATCTCCGGCCAGACGCTGAACGTGGATGGCGGACTCTACATGCACTAGGAAGGACCACCATGGGCTCCTGGACCAAGGAACGCAGAATCTACCTGGCCGTGGGCGTGTTCGCCTGCCTGGTCGGCGCAGCGCTCATCGCATTTTCGCTCTGACCGCTCCAACATCTTCCACTGATTTGCTCAAGTACTTACTCAACGAGGAGTTCGAATGACTGTCACCACTGGAACAAACGCCACCAAGGAGTTACTGGATTCACCGGTCCTCAAATCGGCGATCTCCAAGGCCTCCTTCCGGCTGATGCCGATGCTCGTCATCCTGTACGTCGTGGCATTCCTGGACCGCACCAACGTGGGCTTCGCCGAGGCAGCACTGGAAGTGGACAGGGGCATCACTGCCGGCGCGTACGCACTCGGCGCGGGCATCTTCTTCATCGGCTACGCGTTGTTCGAGATCCCCTCCAACCTGCTGCTGACCAAGTACGGTGCCAAGATGTGGCTGGCCCGCATCGCCATCACGTGGGGCATCGTCTCCGCCTGCTTCGCTTTTGTCCAGGGCGAGACATCGTTTGTGATCCTCCGCTTCCTGCTGGGCGTCACTGAGGCCGGCCTGTTCCCGGGCGTCATCATGTTCCTGGCCGCCTGGTTCCCCAACAAGGTCCGCGTGAAGATGTTCGCCATCTTCTACCTGGCCCAGCCGTTCTCCCAGATGATGGGCGCCCCGCTGTCGGGATGGCTCATCAACATCGGCGACCAGGTTCCCGGCGTTGCCGGCTGGCAGGTTATGTTCTTCGTTGAGGGCATGCTGGCGGTGCTCGCAGGTATTGCCGCCTACTTCTTCCTCATCAACTCCCCGCAGGACGCGAAATTCCTGGACAAGGACGAGAAGAAGGCACTCCTGGACGTTATGGCCCTCGAAGACGGGGTCAAGGAAAAGGACGGCCCCCGCGGTGTCCTCGCCGCCATGAAGAACCGCAAGGTCTGGTACTTCACCGCCATCTATTTCTGCCTCCAGATTGCCGTCTATGGCGTGACGTTCTACCTGCCGCAGCAGGTGGCACAGCTCACCGGGCAGAAGGTGGGCATCGAAGTGGGCCTGCTGGCCGCCATCCCATGGTTCTTCGGCATCTTCGCGTGCTACTTCATAGGCAAAGCGGCCAACACCATCGTCCGCCGCCGCGTCTGGGGCACCGGCCTGTTTGTCTCCACCGGCCTGTGCATCTTCGGCTCCGCCTGGGCAGGCTCCAACCACCTCCCGGCGCTGGGCATCATCTTCATCACCCTCGCGGTGTGCAGCTTCCTCTCGATCGGTCCCATCGCGTGGTCCTACCCGACGGCGTTCCTCACCGGAACGGCGGCCGCTGCGGGTATCGGCCTCATCAACTCGCTGGGCAACCTGGGCGGTTTCGTGGCGCCCATCCTGCGGACCACGGTCAACCAGGTCACCGCATCGGACACGGGCACCATGGGCGTCTACGCCCTGGGCGTGCTTCCGTTTGTGGCGGCCATCATGATGTACGCCACCAAGAGGTTCCGCAACAAAGCGGACGATCTGCTCGACAACGAGTGACCGGACGCCATGACCGAATGCAGCAGCGCTGAGCACAGCGGCACCCCGGAGATCCTCTACATCGGCGTCAGCACCAAGATGTACATGGGGTACCGGGACTGCCTGGACTGGCTCGCCCGCATCCAGCATGAAGCGGACTCCCGTCCGGCCCTTGCGGCCGGGCGGGTGGTCCCGTTTGTGATCCCTTCCTTCCCGGTCCTTCCGGCCGCCGGCCGTGTCCTCGCAGGATCACGGCTTCTGCTGGGGGCCCAGAACTGCGGCTGGGCGGACGGGCCGTGGACAGGTGAGGTGTCGCCGTCGCTCCTGGCCGAACTGGGGGTAGCCCTCGTGGAGATCGGCCACGCCGAACGGCGGCGGCACTTCGGCGAGGACAGCACCATGATCGCCCGGAAGGTCCGGGCAGCCGACGACGCCGGCATCACTCCATTGCTGTGCGTCGGCGAGGAAACCCGCGATGAAAAGCGTGGGACCGGGGCCAGCGCCGCGGCCGCGTTTGTCCACCAGCAGATCAACGAGGCGGTAGGCGGTGACTGGGCCCTGGCATCCCGGCTCGTGATCGCCTACGAACCGGTCTGGGCCATTGGCGCAGCGGAGCCCGCCGGCGCAGGCTACGTCGCCGCCGTCGTGCGTTCACTCCGGAGGCTGCTGGCTGCCCATTCGCACGAGGCAGGCAGTGCGTTGGGGGAGCTGCCTGTCATCTATGGGGGGTCGGCCAAGCCAGGGCTGCTGCCCGCGCTCGACGGCGTCTCCGGACTTTTTCTGGGCCGGTTCGCCCACGATGCGGCGAATTTCGGCAAAGTCCTCGATGAGGCACTGTCAATGACGGCCGGGCCGAAAGCTCTCCAGGGAACGTAACCCCAGAAACACAGGCAGCGTGCCAGTCAGCCCGCGACGGCGGCGCGCAACGACAGAATCCGCTGCAATTGCTGCTGTTCCTCCATTTGGTGAAGCCGGACATCGTGGCCGCTGAGGATGCGCTGCCGGATGAAGGCGAGCTGGGTGGCAGAGTGCAGGAACGCCTTCATCTGCGGGCGGCGGTGGTAGCCGGCCGCCCAGTGCAGGGCGGTCCGCCGGCCGCGCGGAGTGGCCAACAGTTCAACCTCGGCAGGGCTGAACCAGCCAGCCGCGGAATACTCCAGCAGCCGTTGGCGGGTGAGCCGGTTTTCAGCGACGCGGAGCAGGATGATGCCCACAACGGCCAGTACAAAGATGGGCACCTGGATCAGGATGTACTCCGCCAGGAACCCCGCGCCCATGCTGTTCCACCGGTTATGCAGCAGCATCGCCGGGATCAGCCCGATGACAAAGGCCAGCACCGAGGCCCCGGAGTGCCAGCGGCGGGCCGCGAAACCCATGATGAGGCCGGTGGTTCCCGTGAAGATGGCATGTGCGAACGGCGACATCACCCCACGGAGGAGGAAGATCTGGGCCAAATCCGTTCCCGGGCTGGCGGATTCGGCGATGGCCCGTCCGAAGTAGAGGATGTTTTCGGTAAACGCGAAGCCGCCGGCGATGGTGAAGGCGAAGACTATGCCGTCCACCGGACCGTCGAAGTGTTTGCGCGCCAGCAGCAGGATCAGCAGCAGGCCCAGGGACTTGGCGAACTCCTCCACCACGGGCGCCTGGACGGTGGCCATAAACGTCTGGAAGTCAGCCACGTCACTGAACTGGAAGGTCAGGGCAAAGAACGGCTGGACCAGCAGTGTGACGGCGATGGACACCGCCGCGCCCCAGGTAAACGCGAAGAACAGGAGCCGCTTCGGTTCCGGTTCCCACCGGTCGATCAGGTAGACGGCAAGGAGCACCGCGGACAGCGGGATCAATGAGACCACAAAGCCCACCAGGAACCCGCCCACGCCGGTGTTGGCCAGCAGGAACGGCACCACCAGGAACAGGCTCAGGAAAACAAGGGCGGCGCCTCCCACCGTGAGTGCCAGGATGCCGGTGGACCGCCTGCCTGCCAGGGTTGCCTGTGGCGGCCCCAGCGGCGGCAGCTGGGCTGCGTTGGTTCCGGGCGCCGGGCGGTAGTACTCCGGTTCAATCCGGCCCATCCAGCTGGGGTTGGCCTGCGTGGGGAAGGGATCCGGCGGACCGGCCGGCCCGCCGGGCTGGCCGGAACCCGGCTGCTGAGGGTGCATGGACATACTGGAAGCCTATGATGCCCCTGCCGGTGTGGTAATTTTGAAACGCAAATGATCCTTTTTTAATTCCGTCCCGTGAGGCGGGGAAAGGGGAGACGAGAGTTTGACTGCTGTCACAAACGCACCGGTTCCAGCCAGGGTTGTCCTCAACCAGGCGGACATTGACCGTGCACTCACTCGAATCGCCCACGAGATCCTTGAGGCCAACAAAGGGTCCAAGGACCTGGTCCTGCTGGGCATCCCCCGCCGCGGCTACCCGCTGGCCGTCCGCCTCGCACACAAGATTGCAGCCGCGGATCCTACCGTGGACGCCACCGCCATCGTCGGGCAGTTGGACGTCACCATGTTCCGCGATGACCTTTCCCACCAGCCCACCAGGCCGCCGTACCCCACACAGCTCCCGCGAACGGGAATCGATAACAAGGTTGTGGTGCTCATTGATGATGTCCTGTACTCCGGCCGCACCATCCGTGCCGCCCTTGACGCCATTATCGACCTCGGCCGCCCGCGGATCGTCCGGCTCGCTGTGCTGATCGACCGCGGCCACCGTGAGCTGCCCATCCGGGCCGACCACGTGGGCAAGAACCTGCCCACCTCGTCCGCCGAGAAGGTCCGGGTCCGCCTCGAGGAAACCGACACCGCCGCCGACGGGTCCGTAGTCAACGAAGTGGTTATCGAGGGCGGCGCGTGAAACACCTCCTCTCCACAGAAGACCTCAGCCTGGCCAACGCCATCCGCATCCTCGACACCGCCGAAGAAATGGCTGCCGTAGGGGACCGCGAAGTCAAGAAGCTCCCGGCCCTCCGCGGCCGCACCGTGGTGAACCTCTTCTTCGAGGACTCAACCCGCACGCGGATCTCCTTCGAGGCAGCCGCCAAGAGGCTGTCCGCCGACGTCATCAACTTCGCCGCCAAAGGCTCCTCCGTCTCCAAGGGCGAATCCCTCAAGGACACAGCCCAGACGCTGGCAGCCATGGGCGCGGACGCCGTCGTGATCCGCCACTGGGCCTCGGGCGCGCCGCACCGGCTCGCCGCGACGGACTGGATCGACGCCGCCGTCATCAACGCCGGCGACGGCACCCACGAACACCCCACGCAGGCCCTACTGGACGCCTTCACCATGCGCCGGCACTGGTCAAAGCTGGCGGGCTCCGCCTCGACCGGGGCGGACCTCAAAGGCATGCGCGTAGCCATCGCCGGGGACGTCCTGCACTCCCGCGTGGCCCGTTCCAACGTCTGGCTGCTCCGCACGCTCGGCGCCGACGTCACCCTCGTGGCGCCACCCACCCTGCTGCCCATCGGCGTCGAACACTGGCCGTGCAAGGTCAGCTACAACATGGATGACACTCTGGCGCAGGGTGTGGACGCCGTGATGATGCTGCGCGTGCAGGGCGAGCGGATGAACGCCTCGTTCTTCCCTTCCACCCGCGAATACTCGCGCCGCTGGGGCTTCGATGACAACCGGCTCCGTGCCCTGGACAGCCTGGGGCTGAAGGACACCATCATCCTGCATCCCGGACCCATGAACCGTGGCCTGGAGATTTCTTCCGCCGCCGCCGACTCGCCCCGCTCCACCGTGCTTGCGCAGGTGCGCAACGGCGTCTCGGTCCGGATGGCCACCCTCTATCTGCTGCTCTCCGGGGATACCCGCGAACCAGCCGCCACGGCGGGCGCGGCCCGCAACAATTCCACCAAGGAGAGCAACTGATGGCAGAGAACAACGGAACCTACCTGATCCGCGGTGCGTCGATCCTGGGCGCCGGGGCCGAGGACCTGCTCATCAGTGACGGCGTCATCGCCGCCCGGGGCGCAGCCGCTGCAGCCCACAAAGACGCACCCGGCGCCACCGTCATCGAGGCCGCCGGCCTCGTAGCCCTGCCCGGCATGGTGGACGTGCACACGCACCTGCGCGAACCCGGCCGCGAAGATGCCGAAACCGTAGAGACCGGCACCCGCGCCGCCGCCTTGGGCGGCTTCACCGCGGTCCACGCCATGGCCAACAGCAACCCGGTGGCGGACACCGCCGGCGTGGTGGAACAGGTCCACAGCCTGGGCCGCGCGGCCGGCTGGGTGGACGTCCGCCCCGTCGGCGCCGTGACCGTCGGCCTGGCCGGCGAACAGCTCGCCGAACTCGGCGCAATGGCCGATTCCCGCGCCCAGGTCCGTATGTTCTCTGACGACGGCCTCTGCGTCCACGATCCGGTGCTGATGCGCCGCGCCCTGGAGTACGTCAAAGCGTTCGACGGCGTGGTGGCCCAGCACGCGCAGGAACCCCGCCTTACCGCCGGAGCCCAGATGAACGAGGGCGCCGTCTCCGCCGTCCTCGGACTCACCGGCTGGCCGGCGGTGGCCGAGGAGAGCATCATCGCCCGTGACGTCCTGCTGGCGCAGCACGTGGACTCCCGCCTGCACGTCTGCCACGTCTCCACCGCCGGGTCCGTTGAGATCATCCGCTGGGCCAAGGAACGCGGCATCAACGTCACCGCCGAGGTCACCCCGCACCACCTCCTGCTCACCGACGACCTGGTCCGCAGCTACAACCCTGTCTACAAGGTCAACCCGCCGCTGCGGACGGATGCCGATGTGCAGGCCCTGCGCGCCGGACTGGCCGACGGGACCATCGACGTGGTGGGCACCGACCACGCCCCGCACCCGAGCGAGCACAAGGAATGCGAGTGGGCGCAGGCCGCCATGGGCATGACCGGGCTGGAAACCGCTCTGTCCGTGGTCCAGCACACCATGATCGAAACCGGCCTCATGACGTGGGCCGATTTCGCCCGCGTGACCTCAACGGCCGCCGCGCAGATCGGCCGGGTGGCGGACCAGGGCCGTCCCCTGGAAACCGGCGAGCCCGCCAACATCATCCTGGTGGACCCCGCGGCCCGCTGGACCGTTGACCCGGCCAAGATGGCAACGATGGGCCGCAACTCCCCGTTCGCCGGCCTGGAGCTGCCGGGCAAGGTGGTGTCCACCTTCTACAAGGGCCACCCCACCGTCCTGGACGGCAAGCTCAACACGCCGTACCGCGAACAGGCTGCGGCAGGCGCCTCCTGATGGACACCAAACTACTCACCGGCCTCATCACGGCCGCGCTCATCGCCGTCGTCCTGCTGATGATCTGGGCAGGCTGGCGTAACCGCCTCAGGCGGCAGGCCGACGTCGGCCGGTTGCCCGACGTGCCAGAGGCGCCCGGGGCGCCGCTCGCCGGGGCCGACGGCCAGTACGTTGCCTCCACCACCGCCGGAGACTGGCTGGACCGGATCGCGGTCCACAGCCTCGGCATCCGCACCAACGCCGTTCTCAGCGTGTACCCGCACGGCGTCCTCTTCGACAGGACCGGTGCGCCGGCGCTCTACATCCCGGCCGGAAGCCTCTCCGCCGTCCGGCAGGAAAGCGGAATGGCCGGCAAGTTCGTTGAAAAGGACGGCCTCCTGGTCCTCACGTGGGACCTCGGGACCCACGAACTCGACACGGGCTTCCGGACCCGCCGGGCCGCCGACAAAGACACCCTCTATGACTCCCTTCAGCAATTGATCGCCGCAGCCCCCCAGGAACATTCCCAGGATCCCCAGAGTGGAAAGTAAGACAGTGACAGAAACAGCGACAGCAAAAGCAGAGACTGCGGCACCAGCAGCCCTTTCCACCACAGTTCCCACACCGGCGGTGCTGGTCCTCGAGGACGGCCGCATGTTCCGCGGCACCAGCTACGGCGCGCAGGGCACGGCCCTGGGTGAGGCGGTGTTCGCCACCGGCATGACCGGCTACCAGGAAACCATCACCGATCCTTCCTACGCCCGCCAGCTGGTGGTGCAGACGGCGCCGCACATCGGCAACACGGGTGTGAACAGCGACGACGCCGAGTCCCGCCGCATCTGGGTGGACGGCTACATCGTCCGCGACGCCGCCCGCCGCCCCTCCAACTGGCGCTCCGAACGCTCCTTGGACGAAGAGCTCATCGAGCAGGGGATCGTGGGGATCCAGGGCGTGGACACCCGCGCCATTACCCGCCACCTGCGCGAGCACAAGACGATGCGCGCCGGCATCTTCTCGGGCGACGCCGCCAAGGTTTCGGACAAGGAACTCCTTGACGCGGTCCTGGCCAGCGCCCCCATGGAAGGCGCCCGCCTCGCCGAGGAAGTCAGCGTCACCGAAGCCTACGTGGTGGACCCCAAGGACCACGGCTGGGACGGCGAGCCGCGCTTCAGCATCGCCGCGATCGACCTCGGCATCAAGGCCATGACCCCCATCCGGTTCGCCGAGCGCGGCGTCCGGGTCCATGTCCTGCCGGCAACCTCCACCCTCGAGGACGTCAAGGCCGTCAACCCGGACGGCTTTTTTATGTCCAACGGCCCCGGAGACCCCGCCACGGCTGACGCCCAGGTCAAGCTGCTGCGCTCCGTCCTGGACGAGAAACTGCCGTACTTCGGCATCTGCTTCGGCAACCAGATCCTGGGACGCGCCCTGGGCTTTGGAACGTACAAGCTCCGCTACGGCCACCGCGGCATCAACCAGCCCGTCCTGGACCGCCGCACCGGCAAGGTGGAGATCACCTCGCAGAACCACGGCTTCGCCGTTGACGCACCGCTCGACGGCGCCACGCAGGCTCCCGAGGAGCGCTACGGCCGCGTTGAGGTCAGCCACATCAGCCTCAACGACGACGTCGTCGAAGGCCTCGCGTGCCTGGACATCCCCGCTTTCTCGGTGCAGTACCACCCGGAAGCCGCGGCCGGCCCGCACGACGCCGCCTACCTGTTTGACCGTTTCATCGACCTGATGGCCGTCACCAAAACCGGCTCAGAGAACACCACCGATTCCAAGACTGAGGACAAGAAGTAATGCCCAAGAGAACTGACCTTAAGAGCGTCCTGGTCATCGGTTCCGGCCCGATCGTTATCGGCCAGGCCGCGGAGTTCGACTACTCCGGCACCCAGGCACTGCGTGTCCTCAAGGAGGAGGGCCTGCGGGTCATCCTGGTGAACTCGAACCCGGCCACCATCATGACGGACCCCGAGTTCGCCGATGCCACCTACATCGAGCCCATCACCCCCGAGGTGGTGGAGAAGATCATCGCCAAGGAGCGTCCGGACGCCATCCTGCCCACCCTCGGAGGGCAGACCGCGCTGAACACGGCCATCGCGCTGGACAAAAACGGCGTGCTGGCAAAGTACAACGTGGAACTCATCGGTGCGAACATTGCCGCGATCGAGCTCGGCGAGGACCGCGAAAAGTTCAAGGGCGTGGTGGAACGCTGCGGCGCCGAATCGGCCCGCAGCCACATCATCCACACCATGGACGAGGCCTTCACCGCCGCCGAGGACCTCGGCTACCCCATGGTGGTCCGGCCCTCCTTCACCATGGGCGGCCTCGGCTCAGGCCTGGCCTACAATGAAGACGACCTCCGCCGCATCGTGGGCCAGGGCCTGCAGTACAGCCCCACCAGCGAGGTGCTGCTCGAAGAGAGCATCCTCGGCTGGAAGGAATACGAGCTTGAGATGATGCGCGACAAAAACGACAACGTCGTGGTGGTCTGCTCCATCGAGAATTTCGACCCCGTGGGCGTGCACACCGGCGACTCCATCACCGTGGCACCTGCGCTGACCCTGACGGACCGCGAATACCAGCGGCTGCGCGATATCTCCATCGCCGTCATCCGTGAGGTGGGAGTGGACACCGGCGGCTGCAACATCCAGTTCGCCATCGAGCCGGACACCGGCCGGGTAGTGGTTATCGAGATGAACCCGCGCGTGTCCCGGTCCTCCGCCCTGGCGTCCAAGGCCACGGGCTTCGCCATCGCCAAGATCGCCACCAAGCTCTCCCTCGGCTACACCCTGGACGAGATCCCGAACGACATCACCCAGAAGACCCCGGCGTCGTTCGAACCCACCCTGGACTACGTGGTGGTCAAGGTTCCGCGCTTCGCTTTCGAGAAGTTCCCGGCGGCAGACGACACCCTCACCACCACCATGAAGTCCGTGGGCGAAGCCATGGCCATGGGCCGCAACTTCACCGAGGCCCTGCAGAAGGCGCTCCGCTCCCTGGAGCAGAAGGGCTCGCAGCTGGACTTCACCTCCGTCCCCGAATGGGAAGTCCCGGAGCTGATCGAGAAGGCCAAGCGGCCCACCACCGAACGGCTGCACCAGGTCCAACGTGCCCTGCTCGGCGGCGCCACCGTGGAACAGCTGTTCGAAGCCACCAAGATCGACCCCTGGTACCTGGACCAGCTCCAGCTGCTCAACGAGATCTCCCACGAGATCCGCCAGGCCGGAGCCCTGACCGTGGAGATGCTCAAGCGTGCCAAGCGCCACGGCTTCTCGGACGAGCAGATCGGTTCCCTCACGCACAACTCCGAAGCCGTGGTCCGCGGTGTCCGGCAGGCCCTCGGGATCCGTCCGGTCTACAAGACCGTGGATACGTGCGCCGCAGAGTTCGCCGCCTACACTCCGTACCACTACTCGTCCTACGACGAGGAGGACGAGATTGCGCTGCACGCCAAGCCGTCCATCCTGATCCTCGGCTCCGGCCCCAACCGCATCGGCCAGGGCATCGAGTTCGACTACTCCTGCGTCCACGCCTCCATGGCGCTGCGCAAGGCCGGCTACGAGACCGTCATGGTCAACTGCAACCCGGAGACCGTCTCCACCGACTACGACGTCTCCACCCGCCTGTACTTCGAGCCGCTGACCCTTGAGGACGTCCTCGAGGTCATCGCCGCGGAGGAACGCACCGGCGGCGTCATGGGGGTCTTCGTGCAGCTCGGTGGCCAGACCCCGCTCAAGCTCGCGCAGCAGCTGGCCGACGCCGGCGTCCCCATCCTGGGCACGTCCCCGGAAGCGATCGACCTCGCCGAGCACCGTGGCGAGTTCTCCCGCGTGCTTGAGAACGCCGGGCTGATCGCGCCGAAGAACGGCACCGCGGTGTCCTTCGACGACGCCAAGAAGATCGCCGACGAGATTGGCTACCCCGTCCTGGTCCGCCCGTCCTACGTACTCGGCGGCCGCGGCATGGAAATCGTCTACGACGAGGCCAACCTGTCCCGGTACATCGCCAACGCGACCGAAATCACCCCGGACCACCCGGTGCTGATCGACCGCTTCCTGGAGGACGCCGTCGAAATCGACGTCGACGCGCTCTTCGACGGCACCGACATGTACCTGGGCGGCATCATGGAACACATCGAGGAAGCCGGCATCCACTCCGGCGACTCCGCGTGTGTCCTGCCTCCCATCACCCTGGGCAACAACGTGATCGAGCGCGTCCGCACGGCAACCCGCGCCATCGCCGAGGGCGTGGGCGTCCGCGGCCTGATCAACATCCAGTTCGCGCTGGCCTCAGACGTCCTCTACGTGCTCGAAGCGAACCCGCGTGCCTCCCGTACCGTGCCGTTCGTCTCCAAGGCCACGGGCGTCCAGATGGCCAAGGCCGCCGCGCTGATCGGCACGGGCGTCACCATCCACCAGCTCCGGACCGCCTACAAGATGCTGCCCGAAACCGGCGACGGCTCCACCCTGCCGCTCGACGCTCCGGTCTCGGTCAAGGAAGCCGTGCTTCCGTTCAGCCGCTTCCGCACCCCGGAAGGCAAAGTAGTGGACTCGCTGCTCGGCCCGGAGATGCGCTCCACCGGCGAAGTCATGGGCATCGACAAGCACTTCGACACAGCCTTCGCCAAGAGCCAGGCAGCCGCCAACAACGCCCTGCCCACCGAAGGCAAGATCTTCGTCTCAGTGGCCAACCGGGACAAGCGTGCGGTCATCATGGCCGTCAAGCGCCTCTCGGACCTCGGCTTTGAGATCGTCTCCACGGGTGGCACCGCCGATGTCCTGCGCCGCAACGGCATCCAGGCCAGCACGGTCCGCAAGGTCGCCGAGGGCAGCAGCGCCGAAGGTGAGGGCACCATCGCGGACCTCGTCATCGCCGGCGAGATCGACATGGTCTTCAATACGCCTTCCGGCGGTGAAGCCCGCAGCGACGGCTACGCCCTGCGTGCCGCCGCGACGTCCATCGGCATCCCCTGCATCACCACGGTGGCCGAGTTCAACGCGGCGGTGCAGGCCATCGAGGCGATGCGCACCTACGAGTGGTCAGTGACCAGCCTGCAGGAGCACGCCGCCGCCCTGGTGGCGTCCCAGAAGGCCGCCGCGGAGAACGCGGCGGACGAATCTGCGGTTTCGCAGCATGCCTGAGTCCGGTTCCACATCATCAACACCCGCGAGCCGGGAGTCCTTCGGCTCCCGGCTCGGGGCGGCCATGGCGGCCCGCGGGCCGCTCTGCGTGGGCATTGACCCGCACCCGGCACTGTTGCAGAGCTGGGGACTGGACGACGACGCCGCCGGGCTGAGGCGGTTTTCGCTGACGGTCCTGGAGGCTGTCGGTTCGCTCGCTGCCGCGGTCAAGCCGCAGGTGGCGCTTTACGAGCGCCACGGCTCGGCCGGGATGGCAGTCCTGGAAGAAGTGCTGGCTGCGGCCCAGGGCCAGGTGCTCACCATTGCTGATGCCAAGCGGGGGGATATCGGCTCCACGATGGCTGCCTACGCGGACGCCTGGCTGCGGGACGGCTCGTCCCTGGCTGCCGACTCCGTGACTCTCAGCCCGTACCTGGGGTTTGAGTCGCTCCGCCCGGCCCTTGACCTGGCGGCGGACAACGGGCGCGGCGTTTTTGTCCTGGCGCTGACGTCCAATCCGGAGGGGGCTTCCGTGCAGCATGTGGGCGGAGCCGACTCCGTGGCCCGGCGGATCATCCAGGCGGCAGCGGCAGAAAACAGCCGTTACGCCGGCAGCCTGGGGTCCGTTGGGCTCGTCGTCGGCGCCACCGTGGGGTCAGCGCTGACTGACCTGAACCTGGACCTGCCGGCGGTCCGCGGACCCATCCTGGCCCCGGGACTGGGCGCGCAGGGCGCCACCCCGGCAGACCTGCGCCGGACCTTCGGGGCCGCATACCCGCAGGTCCTGGGCACGTCCAGCCGGGATATCCTCGCTGCCGGTCCAGGGGCCCAGGGTCTCCGTGAAGCTGCGTTGCGCACGCTCGAGGGGCTCCGCGGCGAATAGGTGCCCAATGCTGGCATCCATTGATTCGCCGCCCACCAAGGGGTAGGTTTCAGGACAAGTCCAATGGCGGTCGCCTTGGACTCAGCCGATGAATCCGGGGGTGTCCTCCATGAGCCTGCGACCCTTATCCGCTTCGGAACGCGCGGACGCCCTGCACAAAGCGGCCGCCGCGCGGGCCGCCAGGGCGGCCGCGAAAGATCGCCTCAAAAACGGCAAGACGTCGGCGGCGGACCTTATTGGCGCCGCCGCCGCGGATGACGCCCTGGCCCGGATGCGGGTGGTGGAACTGCTGGAGGCGCTGCCGGGCATCGGAAAAGTCCGGGCTGCCGCCATCATGGAGCAGCTGGGCATCGCGGCGTCCCGCCGCCTCCGCGGGCTGGGCATTCACCAGCGCCAGGCGCTGGTAGATTTTATAGACGAGAAATAGGGCGTCCATAGCGGCGCCCGAACCCAAACTCCGCCGCAAAGGAATACGTGAGCAAGAAACCGGGACTGACAGTCCTCGCTGGTCCGACGGCTGTTGGCAAAGGCACCGTGTCCACCTACATCCGGGATAACTACCCCGAAGTCTGGCTTTCCGTATCGGCCACCACCCGCGCTCCGCGGCCCGGTGAGCAGGATGGCGTCCACTACTTCTTCAAGTCCAAGGAAGAATTCGAGTCCCTCGTTGCGGCCGGCGAGTTCCTGGAATGGGCAGTGGTCCACGGCCAGAACACCTACGGCACGCTGCGGAGTTCCGTGGACGAGGCCATCGCCGCCGGCAGGTCCGTCCTGCTGGAGATCGATCTGCAGGGTGCCCGCCAGGTCAAGCAGGCCGTTCCGGACGCCCAGTTTGTGTTCCTGGCGCCGCCCACCTGGGACGAAATGGTCCGCCGCCTGGTGGGCCGCGGCACGGAAACCGAGCAGGAGCAGCAGCAGCGCCTGGAAACAGCTAAACTGGAACTTGCCGCTGAACCGGAGTTTAACCACACCGTCATCAATGATGACGTTCGCCGGGCAGCGGACGAGCTTGTTTCACTCATGGGGCTGACCCCGCACCCGCACAACTAGCCGGTACCAGCCAGCCCGTTAGAATTTGGAGAATTCGTGTCCACGAACCTTGAAGGCATCATCAACCCGCCGATCGACTCACTGCTTAAGGCAGCTGATTCCAAGTACGGCCTGGTGATCTTCGGTGCCAAGCGTGCACGTCAGATCAACGCTTACTACGCCCAGCTGCATGAGGGCCTGTTCGAGTACGTCGGCCCCCTGGTCGACACCAAGCTGAACGAGAAGTCGCTGTCCATCGCCTTGCGCGAAATCAACGAAGGCAAGCTCGTTTCCACGCCGATCGAACCCGCAGAATAAGTTAAGACTGCCCTGTTGACGGAGGTCACGTGCGCATAGTCCTCGGAGTCGGGGGAGGGATTGCGGCCTACAAGGTCGCATCGCTCCTCCGGCTTTTTACTGAAGCCGGCCACAACGTCACGGTGATTCCCACTGAGGCAGCCACCCGCTTTGTGGGGGTCGCCACGTGGGAGGCACTGTCCGGGAACCCGGTCAGCAACAGCGTCTTCGACGGCGTCCACCAGGTCAACCACGTCAGGCTTGGCCATGAGGCCGATCTCATTGTGGTGGCACCGGCGACCGCGGACCTGCTGGCGCGCGCGGCCACCGGACAAGCCAACGACCTCCTCACCAACACGCTGCTGATGGCCAGCGGCCCGGTGCTCTTCGCCCCCGCCATGCACACGGAGATGTGGCAGCACGCCGCCACCCGCACCAACGTGGAAACGCTGCGGAGCAGGGGAGCTGCCGTCCTGGAACCGGACAGCGGCAGGCTCACCGGCACCGACTCCGGTCCCGGCCGCCTGCCTGAGCCGGAAGCCATCTTCGACGCCGCCATTGGACTGACGCAGGGTCAGTCCGACTACCAGCTTCCGCTGGCAGGCCGGACCGTCACCGTCAGCGCAGGCGGCACGCGGGAACCGCTGGACCCCATCCGCTTCCTGGGCAACCGGTCCTCCGGCAAGCAGGGCGTGGCGCTGGCCGTCGCTGCCCGCAACGCGGGCGCCACGGTCCGGCTGGTCGCCGCCCATATGGAGGTCCCGGCGCCGGCCGGAGTCGACGTCGTGACCGTGGAGACCGCCCTGGAGTTGCGCGAGGCCATGCTGGCAGCCGCGGCGGATTCCGACGTCGTGATCATGGCTGCGGCCGTGGCGGACTTCCGCCCCGCGGAGATCTCCGGCACCAAGATCAAAAAACGTGATGACACCGCTGACCCCGTCATTTCCCTGGTCCGGAACCCGGACATCCTCCAGGAACTGGTAGAGGTCCGGGACCACGCTCCCGAAAACCAGGCCGCCCGCCGCAGCCAGCTGATTGTGGGCTTCGCGGCGGAAACCGGTGACGGCCAGGGCGATGTCCTGACCTACGCGGAGGCAAAGCTCAAGCGCAAGGGCTGCGACCTCCTGGTGGTCAATCATGTGGGAACGGACAAGGTCTTTGGCCAGGACAGCAACTCGGTAGTCATCCTTGCCCGCTCGGGCACCGAACCACAACTGGCCGCCGGAACCAAAACAGAGGTTTCGGTCGCCGTCATCACGCGGGTCGGCTATGAGCTGAACCACGTTTCGCCACGCGCCTGACCGAAAGCCACGCACCGTTTCCTTAGCACGGGGACACACGCCGCCGGACGTCCGATTCCCAACCAGTAAGGTAGTTGAGTGACTTTACCGCTGCACATTCCCCACACCCACGGGGCCACGCCCTCCGCCCTCCGGCTCTTCACGTCCGAGTCGGTCACTGAAGGCCACCCGGACAAGATCTGCGACCAGATCAGTGACGCCATCCTGGATGCACTGCTCGCCGCGGATCCCGAGTCCCGCGTCGCCGTGGAGACCATGGCCACTACCGGCCTGGTCCATGTTGCCGGTGAGGTCACCACCGACGCCTACGTCGAAATCCCGCAGATCGTCCGGGAGACCATCCTGGGCATCGGCTACGACTCCTCGGCCAATGGCTTTGACGGTGCCCGTTGCGGTGTGTCTGTCTCCATTGGGCAGCAGTCCAACGACATCGCCGGCGGTGTCTTCAACTCCCTCGAAGCTCGTGAAGGCCGCCAGGAGGACGACTACGACCTCCAGGGCGCCGGCGACCAGGGCCTCATGTTCGGGTACGCGAGCGACGAAACCCCGTCCTACATGCCGACGCCGATCTGGATCGCACACCGCCTGTCCGAACGCCTCACCGAGGTGCGCAAGTCCGGCGAGCTGTCCTACCTCCGCCCCGACGGCAAGACCCAGGTCACCATCGGCTACGACAAGGACGTCCCGGTTTCGGTCGAAACCGTCGTCATCTCCAGCCAGCACGCCGCAGGCACCAGCCTGGACCGCCTGCGCGCGGACCTCGCCTCCTTTGTCATTGAGCCCGTCCTGGCTGCAGCCAACCTGGACATTTCCCGGGCTGCCAACATCCTGAACCCGGCCGGCGAGTTTGTCATCGGCGGACCCGTCGGTGACGCCGGCCTGACCGGACGCAAGATCATCGTCGACACCTACGGCGGCATGGCCCGCCACGGCGGCGGCGCCTTCTCGGGCAAGGACCCGTCCAAGGTGGACCGTTCCGCTGCCTACGCGATGCGCTGGGTTGCCAAGAACGTCGTGGCGGCCGGGCTGGCAAAGCGGGCCGAGATCCAGATCGCCTACGCCATCGGCCAGGCCCGTCCCGTGGGCACCTACGTCGAAACCTTCGGCACGGAGACGGTGGACCCGGCCAAGATCAGCGCCGCCATCGCGGAGATCTTCGACCTCCGCCCGCGTGCCATCATCGATGCCCTGGACCTCAAGCGCCCCATCTACGCCAAAACCGCCGCGCACGGGCACTTCGGCCGTGACGATCCCGACTTCACCTGGGAGCGACTGGACCGGGTGGAGGACCTGAAGGCCTTCTTCAACGCGTAGGCCAGTCCGCCATGGCCTCTGATGAGTCTGTCCCTCCCGGCGCTGTCCAGTTGTCGCTGCTTCACGGCTTCCCTGCGAAGGCCAGGCCGTCCGGACCTCCGCTGGCCGCGCACCTTCCGGTGGCCAGGGTCCTCGTGGAGACGCCGCTGCCTCATCTGGACCGGCCGTTCGACTACAGCGTGCCGGCCGAACTGGACGAGGCCGCACAGGCCGGCGTCCGGGTCAAGGTCAGCTTCAACGGCCAGGACCTGTCCGGGTTCATCATTGAACGGACTGCAGAGTCCGACGCCGGCCACACTCTGGTGCCCCTGCAGAAAGTGGTCTCCCCGGTCGTTGTCCTGACACCGGCTGTCCGGGATCTGGTGTCCGCCGTCGCGGCCAGGTATGCGGGCACGGTCAGTGACGTGCTTCGCGTCGCGGTGCCTCCGCGCATGGCCAGGCTCGAGAAGGACTTCCTCTCGCCCCCCGCAGCAGAGCCTGCGGCACCGGATCCGCACGTCGACGCCTTGACCGGCACTGACGCCCCTGCCGGGACCGAAGCAGACTGGGCCGGGTACCGCAACGGCCCGGCATTTGTCCGCCATCTGCGCGACGGCGGATCTCCACGGGCGGTCTTCAATCCGCTCCAGGGATTCGGCCCGGCAGCATGGCCGCACCTGCTGGCAACGGCCGTGGCAGCAGTCAGGGACTCCGGCCGCGGCGCCGTGGTGGTGGTGCCGGACTACCGGGACCTGGACCAGCTCGAAAAGGCCCTCCTGGAGGTGCTGCCTGCCGACGATATCGCCCGCCTGACGGCCGATGACGGGCCGACGCCGCGCTACCGGAATTTCCTGCGTCTCCTGGCCGGGTCCGCACGTGTGGCCATCGGCACGCGTTCCGCAGCGTTTGCCCCGGTCCGGGATCTGGGCCTGGTTGCCTGCTGGGACGACGGCGATGATCTCCACATCGAACAGCGTGCCCCGTACGCCCATGCCCGTGACGTGCTGCTGCTGCGCGCGGATCAGGAAGGCACCGCCTGCCTGATGGCGGGCCATTCCAGGAGCACGGAACTCCAGCGGCTGGTGGAGGCCGGGTGGGCCATGCCCGTCGAGGCCGATCGGGCGTTTGCACGACGCACCGTGCCCCGAGTCCTGAACACAGCGGACAGCTTCGAACAGGAACGCGACCCCCTTGCCCTGGTTGCCCGGCTTCCCGGTGCCGCCTGGCGCGCCGCCAAGGAAGGACTGGAACGCGGGCCCGTCCTTGTGCAGGTGGCCCGCGCCGGCTACGCTCCGTCGCTCGTTTGTGAAACCTGCCGCGAGCCTGCCCGGTGCCAGGCCTGCCAGGGTCCCCTCGCCCTGTCCGGAGCCAGCGGCAGCCCTGCGATCCCGCAGTGCCGGTGGTGTTCCACACCGGCGCCGGCGTGGCAGTGTGCCCACTGCACGGGCCACAAACTCCGGAAGGGCGCCACCGGTGTCCTGCGCACAGCCGAAGAGCTGGGCAGGGCGTTTCCCGGAAAAGCCGTGATTACGTCCTCGGGCGGCAACGTCAAGGCCGGCGTGGGCAGCGCCAAGGCCTTGGTGGTGGCCACGGTCGGGGCCGAACCCGTAGCGGAGGGCGGTTACGCCGCGGCGCTGCTCCTCGACGGCGACTCCCTGCTCCGCCGCGAGAACCTCCGCGCCGGCGAGGACACCGTACGCCGCTGGTTCAACGCCGCGGCCCTTGTACGCCCGGCGTCCGACGGCGGACTGGTGGTCATCACCGCGACGGAAAGTGTTGCTGTGGGCGCGCTGCTGCGGTGGGACCCGGCCGGGTACGCCCGGCGCGAGCTGGAACTCCGGATGGAGCTCCAGCTGCCGCCGGCCGTCAGGATTGCCTCGGTCACCGGCCCCCGGGCCGCCGTCGTACATTTTTCCGGGAGCGTGGAAAAAGAGCTGGCCGCCGCCGGCGTCGCGCTGCGGACCGCCGGACCGGCGCCGCTGGTCCTCACCGGTCCCGCCGCCGGGGGAGCCGGGGGTGCCGGCGACGACGCCAGGACCCTGCTGTTCTTCGCCTACGGGCAGGCGGCCGCTGTCACCCGCGTGTTGCGGGCAACAAAGGCTGCGGCCGCCGCCAAGAGGAGCACGGAACCGGTCCAGGTCAGGCTGGACGGCGTGGACGTCCTCTAACGGTCTCCGCTGGCGGCGTCAGTCAGCGGCTGCGCCGCGCCATGATGTCGTGGGCCACGTCCACCAACTGCTGCGCGGATTCGTCCCAGCTGAACTCCTGGGCACGTGCCACGGAACGGCGGGACACCTGCTGCCAGTGGGCGTTGTCGCGCAGGTTCTGCACTGCCGCGGCGAAGTCTGCGGGGGACGCGGGATCAACGTAGGTTGCTGCGTCGCCGCCCACCTCGCGGAAAATCGGTATGTCGCTGGCGATGACCGGAGTGCCGAGGGCCATGGCCTCCACCAGCGGGAGACCGTAACCCTCGGCGCGGGAGAGGCTCACCAGTGCGGTGGCGCGCCTGAGCAGGACGGCGTATTCCTCATCGGTGACCCCGTTGTGGAAGACCACCTTGGCACCCGGCGGCACCATGATCTCCAGCTCGGCCCGGCGCTCCGCGGTGATCCTGCTCAGCAGGTGGAGGGTGAAATCAGGCAGCTCGGACATGCCGGCCACCATTGTTTCGACGTTTTTATAGGGCATAAACGAGCCCATGTACACCAGCGAATGGTCCGCCCCGGCGGCAGGGTCACGCGGTTCCTGCGCGGGCTGCGGGGCGTTGCTGATGATCCGCACCGGCCTTTTGGTCAGCCGGTACTTGGCCATCAGCGCCTCAGTGGTCCGGCTGATGGTGGCCACAGTGTCCGCCCGGTTGAGTAGGACGCGCTGCGGCCAGAACGCCTTGTGGTAAAGCCGCCACAGCAGGCGAACGGGTGCCGGCAGGAACCCCGGGGGAGCCGGGTGCTCGTAATAGATGAGGTCGTGCAGGGTCAGGACCAGGCCGTACTTGCGCCCCCAACTGCCCATGGTCTGCATGGGGCACACCACAACGTCGGCCCCCAGCGGGTTGATCCTGCGGGCCACGAACAGCTCCAGCGGGGACAGCGGACTGTTGATCAACGTGTACGGAACATCCGGGAGCAGCGCCAGCTGGCGCATGTCGCTGATGAGCATGGAAACGTCGGCCACTTCCGCCGTGGCGGCGATGAGGCTGGCACCGTAACGGCTGATGCCGTCGTGGTGGTCCGTCCGGGTGAATCGTGCATCGATGACAATCTTCACGCGGGGTGGTCCTTAAGGAAGCTGCGGATGAAGCCGGCGGCGGGGCCGGGCGTTTCGTAGTGGATCAGATGGCCGACGCCGGGAATGACTTTGAGGACGCCGTCGGGCAGGAGAGCGGCGAGGCGGTGCTGGTCCGGGAGGGTGGCAATCTCGTCCTCTTCGCCCGCGACCAGGAGCACCGGCAGGTTCAGCTTCCCGGCAACCTCGGCCACATGGCCGTTGACCGACGCCGTGAACGATTCGAGGAGGCTTTCCCGGTCCGCGAACGCGCTGAAGTAGGCATGGTGCTGGCCGTGGATGAAGCGGCGCAGTTCTTTGTCGGACGTCTTGGCCATGGCCTCGCTCATGACCCTGACAATCAGCGGACTCCGCAGCAGTGCCAGCCCCAGCGGGCGGGGGAGCCTGGCCGCCAGCCGGTAGTAGAGGACGGCCAGCTTGGTCATGATCCCCTTGGGGCCTTCCAGGGCTGGCGCGGCGATGGGATTGACCAGGATCAGCGGTGTGACGGTCCCCGGGTGGGTCGCGACAAAATGGGCGGCGACGATCGAGCCGAAGGAGTGTCCCAGCAGCACGGTGTCCGGGCCAAGGCCGAGCGCTGCCATAAAGTCGGTGACAAACGTGCCGTACTGCTCCACCGAATGTTTCCCGGAGGCGAACGCGGCGGAGTTGCCGAACCCTGGCAGGTCAGGCATGATGATGCGCATTTCCGGCAACTGGTCCGCCACCCGGAGCAGGCCGTGGTGATCGCCGCGGAAACCGTGGATGACCAGGATGGTGCGCGTATCAGGTGAGGGCTGGACGGGCTCGTAGGTCCAGTACGCTACGGCGCTGCCGTTGATCACCGTGTTGGAGGCCCGGGTGCGGGCCGTCAGCCCGGCGCTGAAGAAGGAGGGCGCAGGGGATGGCTGTTGATCGGCGGTTTGCATGACCCTCGGTCCTAGTTGACGTTGTCGGGGTGGGACCCGGTGCGCTGCCCGCGGTCAAGCTCGGCAAAGGCTGCCATGTCGCGGTCTGAAAGTTCAAAGCCGAAGACGTCCAGGTTTTCCCTGATCCGGGACTCGGAGCTTGCCTTCGGAATGGCGATGTTCCCCAGCTGGATGTGCCACCGCAGAATGATCTGGGCCGCTGTCCTGCCGTGTTCGGCGGCCAGGGCCAGGACCACCGGATCCGACAGCACTTGTCCGCGCCCCAGGGGGCTCCAGGCTTCCGTCCGGATGCCCAGGGCGTGGTGCTTATCCCTGAGCTCGGCCTGCTGGAGCCACGGGTGCAGTTCAATCTGGTTCACGGCGGGCACCACTTCGGCACTATCGAGCAGACGGTCCAGGTGCGCGGGCTGGAAGTTGCAGACACCGATGGCCCGGACTTTGCCTTCGCGGTACAGCGTTTCGAGGGCGCGATAGGTGTCGGTGAACAGGTCCCGCTTGGCGCAGGGCCAGTGGATCAGGTACATGTCCACATACTCCAGGCCGAGGTTGACCATGGAGGTATCGAAGGCACGCAGGGTTGAGTCGTACCCATGGTCGTCGTTCCAGACCTTCGTGGTGATGAATACGTCATCGCGCCGCAGGCCAGGCGAGGATTCCCCGGAGCCGCCACTTCTGCCTTCGGAATCCATGGCGGGCCCGAGTCCGCGCGCCACGCCGGTTTCGTTGCCGTACATGGCTGCCGTATCAAAGTGGCGGTATCCGGTGCCCAGGGCGGTGGCCACCAGGCCGGATGCATCCGCCGCCGGAACTTTGTACAGCCCGAATCCCAACTGGTCGATCAGCACGCCGTTGTTGAGGCTGAGCCGGGGTGAGGTTTTCATAGCATTGACTTTACCCATTGGGCCAGGCGACACCGCCAAAGCCCACCAGGCGGCGCGCGGTGGCTTCATCCACGATCAGGTCGGTCGCGAGGCCGGCGGAGAGGGCGCCCCGCAGACCGTTGATCTTGGACGCCCCGGAGACCACGCAGATCCGACGCCGGACCTGGCGCAGCTGGGACAGCGCCGGACCCGTGGAGCGTTCGTTCAGGACGATGCCGTCAGAGGATCCGTCACGCCGGAAAAAGACCGTGGCAACGTCACCCACCACATCTGAACGGGCCAGCATCTTCAGGTCGCTTTCATCCAGGTAGCCACCCGCGTAGACGTGGCTCGGGTAATCGGCGTGCACGGAGCCAACTCCGAAGATGGCGATGCTCATCCGGGCCTGCAGGTCCAGGATGCGCTGCACGCTGCGCTCATTCCACATGGCGGTTTTGGTGGCCGCATGGTCAAAGAATGCAGGAACGGGGAACTGCTCCACGCGGGCGCCGTAGGCACTTCCGAAGCGGCGCATGATGTCACTCGCGTAGGTGATGCCGGTGGTGTGCATGTTGCCTGCGCCGTTCAACTGGACCACCACGGTGTCGTGCGTGATTTTGCGGGTGAGGTGCCTGCTGACGGCACTGAGCGTTGATCCCCATGCGACGCCGATGATCGCATTGGAGTCCACCAGTGGGCCGATGGTGCGTGCTGCCTGAATTGCCACGCGGTCCAGGGTTTCCGCCTCGTTCAAAGACTCCAGCACCGGAACAACGTGCACGTCCACGCTGTACTCGCGCCGGATCATGCTTTCGAGTTCGGGGCCGGTGTCCAGCGGGTTGCGGATCTGGATCTGGACCAGGCCCGTGTCCCTCGCGGCCGAGAGAAGCCTAGAAACAGTGGACCGGGACGTCCGCAATTCGCGGGCGATCGCGTCCATGGTCAGGTCCTGGAGGTAATACATCTGTGCAGCCCGGAGCGCATCTGAGTGCCGGGAGGGCGTCATTCGGACTCCATTCTGCACGTTTGTGCATAGTGCTTGACTCCATTTTCCATTAGTCCAAACAATAGTTGAAGAACGACGGTGCGTCCGGCGGATGCCGGCACGCCAATAACCCAGGGAGCAGTATTGGGACTCAAAGATTCATTCGGCCATAGCGGAGCCACGCCCGCCCACAGCACCGTGCCGCGCGCATCGGTGCAGGGTCTGCGGAATCGTCCGCACGCCAAGGTATTAATCATCGGCGGAGGCATCAACGGCGTGGGAACCTTCCGGGACCTCGCACTGCAGGGAGTGGACGTGGCCCTGGTGGAGCGTGGCGATTACTGCCAGGGTGCCAGCGGCGCGTCCTCCCACATGATTCATGGCGGCATCCGTTACCTCGAAAACGGGGAATTCCGCCTCGTCCGGGAATCCGTGGTGGAACGCAACCGCCTCCTGCGGATCGCACCGCATTATGTGAAGCCCCTCCAGACCACCATCCCGATCTTCAGCACCTTTTCCGGCGTCCTGTCCGCACCGTTGCGTTTCCTCACGCACAAACAGCAGGGCAAGCCCAAGGAGCGCGGCGCCTTCCTGATCAAACTTGGCCTGAGTATGTACGATTCGTTCTCCCGGGACGGCGGCTCCGTGCCGCGCCACCAGTTCCGCGGACGCAAACGGGCCCTCGCCGAGCTGCCGCAGCTGCACCCGGGCATCAAGTACACTGCCACCTACTTCGACGCCTCGGTCCACAACCCCGAGCGGCTCACGCTCGATGTGCTCCAGGACGGCGAGAAGGCCGGGCAAGGCAGCGGCGGACCGGGAAGCCCAACAGCTCGGGCAAGCAACTACCTCGCACTCCATTCACTCGGCGGGGCCGCCACAGAGTCGGGCACCACGGTCCAGCTCCGCGACGAACTGACCGGCGAGCTGTTTGATTTCACCGCGGACGTCATCGTCAACACCACCGGGGCCTGGGTGGACCTGACCAACGAAGCCATGGGGGCGGCGTCGGCCTTTATGGGCGGCACGAAGGGATCGCACATTGTGCTGGACCACCCGATCCTGCTCGAGGCCTGCAAAGGCCGGGAGATCTTCTTTGAGCACACGGACGGCCGGATTGTCCTCATCTATCCCATGGGCGACAGGGTCCTGGTGGGAACCACTGATATCGATGCCGACATGTCGAAGGACGCGGTGTGCACGGAGGAGGAGATCGAGTACTTCTTTGACCTGATCGGACACGTCTTCCCGGACATCACCGTGCAGCGTGACCAGATCGTGTACACGTTCTCGGGTGTCCGCCCGCTGCCACGCCACGACGCCACCCAGCCGGGCTTTGTATCGCGTGACTACCGGATTGAACGGCGCACGCCGGCTGCCGGGGCACCCGGCGCGGGAGCCGCCGTCGTACTCAGCCTGGTGGGCGGCAAGTGGACCACTTTCCGGGCCCTGGCCGAGCACATGGCAAATGATGTGCTCGCCGAGCTGGGGATGGAACGGAAAGTCTCGACGGCGAAACTCGCCATCGGCGGCGGGGCCGGCTTCCCTGCGGATGACGCCGGGATCCAGAAATGGATCAAGGCGCATATGGGTGCCGGCCGGGATGCTGACCGCTCCGCCGTCCTGCTGACCCGCTACGGCACAAGGGCTGGCGACGTGATCCGGTACCTTGATGCCGGCCCGGACAGATTGCTCCGTTCCACCCGTGAACTCAGCGTCCGTGAGCTGGAGTTCATGGCCCGGAATGAGCAGATCGGGCACCTCATCGATGTCCTGGTCCGGCGCACGTCGCTTGCCTTCCGGGGGCTGGTGACCGGTGAACTCCTCGTCGAGGTGGCCGATGTCCTTTCCGCACCGCTCGGCTGGGACACGGCAGCCAAGGCTGACGAGATCCAACGTGCACGGGAGGTGCTGGAGCGCTTCCACGGCGTGCAGATCCACAGCCTGGTGGCCTAGGCAGGCCAGGCTGCAGCCGGGGCGTTAACGCGCTCCGGTTCAACGGTCCTTCAACCCGCGAAGGACCGCAAAATAGAAAATAGAGGAGTCAATGATGTCTCTTGGAATTGTTTTTCTTTCCGAAGTCTTCGGAACGGCGATGCTCACCCTGCTGGGTTGCGGCGTCGTGGCCAACGTTGCCCTGAAGGGCACAAAGGGCAACAGCGGCGGGTTCCTGATGGTGACCTGGGGGTGGGGGATCGCCGTCTTCGCGGGTGTATATGTTGCCGCCAAATCCGGTGCCCACATCAATCCCGCCGTCACGCTGGGCCTGCTCGTCAAGCAGAGCAAGGAGTATGCCCCCGGCGTCCCGGTAGATGTGGCCTCAACTTTCACCTACTTCGGCGGTGAGATGCTCGGCGCTTTCCTGGGTGCTGTCCTTTGCTGGGTCGCATACAAGCAGCACTTCGATGCCGAACCCGTGGAAGCCAACAAGCTGGCGACGTTTTCGACCGGTCCGGCCATCCGCTCCACGCCCTGGAACCTGCTCACGGAGATCATCGGCACGTTTGTCCTGGTATTCGTCATTCTGACGTTCGGCGGGACGCCCTCGGGCCTTGGGCCGTTGGCGGTGGCCCTGCTCGTGGTGGGCATCGGTGTATCCCTGGGTGGACCCACGGGTTATGCCATTAATCCGGCCCGCGACCTCGGGCCCCGCATCGCCCACGCAATCCTGCCCATCAAGGGCAAGGGTTCCAGTGACTGGGCCTACTCCTGGATCCCCGTCGTAGGGCCGTTGGTCGGCGGTAGCCTTGCCGGTCTGGTGGCTTTCTGGGTTCCCGCGATCATGCCTGCCGTCGCCGGCTAGTAACCAATTTTCAAACACACACAAAATACAGACAAGGACGTCAACATGAGCCAGTACGTAATCGCCATCGACCAGGGCACCACCAGTTCCCGCGCCATCATCTTCGACCACAGTGGCAACATCGTTTCCTCGGGCCAGATGGAGCACGAGCAGATCTTTCCCCAGCCGGGCTGGGTAGAGCACAACCCTGCCGAGATCTGGAACAACACACGGGAGGTTATTGGCTCCGCCCTCTCCAAGGCGAACCTGACCCGGCACGATATCGCCGCCGTCGGAATTACCAACCAGCGCGAGACATCCGTCGTCTGGGACAAAACCACCGGCGAGGCCGTCTATAACGCGATTGTCTGGCAGGACACACGGACCCAGGACATCGTGGATGAGCTGTCCAAGGACGGCGGCCCGGAGCGGTTCAAGCAAAAGGTAGGGCTGCCCCTGGCCACGTATTTCTCCGGCACGAAGATCAAGTGGGTCCTGGACAACGTCGACGGCGCCCGGGCCAAAGCGGAAGCCGGTGACCTGATCTTCGGCAACACCGACGCCTGGGTCCTCTGGAACCTGACCGGCGGCGTGGACGGCGGTGTGCACGTCACCGACGTCACCAACGCCTCCCGCACGCTGTTCATGGACCTGGACACGCTGAGCTGGGACGAGGAGATCCTGGGCATCTTCGGCGTGCCGGTGAGCATGATGCCGGCCATCAAGTCATCCTCCGAGGTCTACGGCACCGTGCACACCTCCCAGCTGCTGCGCGAAGTTCCCGTGTCAGGCATCCTGGGTGACCAGCAGGCCGCCACGTTCGGCCAGGCGGCGTTCGAGGCCGGTGAAGCCAAAAACACGTACGGCACCGGCTGCTTCCTGATCTTCAACACCGGCGAGGAGATCGTTCACTCGAAGAACGGACTGCTCACCACGGTCGGGTACAAGCTCGGCGATGCCCCAACGCACTATGCGCTGGAAGGCTCCATCGCGGTCACCGGTTCCCTGATCCAGTGGCTCCGGGACAACCTCGGCATGATCAGCAGTGCGCCGGAAGTGGAAACGCTGGCCGCGGCCGTTGAGGACAACGGCGGCGTTTACATTGTTCCGGCGTTCTCGGGGCTCTTTGCCCCGTACTGGCGTTCGGATGCCCGCGGAGCCATGGTGGGCCTGACCCGGTTCGTCAACAAGAACCACATCGCCCGGGCGGCGCTGGAGGCCACGGCTTTCCAGACCCGCGAGGTACTGGACGCAGTCAATGCTGACTCCGGCGTTCCGCTCACTGAGCTGAAGGTCGACGGCGGCATGGTGGCCAACGACGCTCTGATGCAGTTCCAGGCCGACATCCTGGGCGTTCCGGTGATCCGGCCGAAGGTAGTGGAAACCACCGCACTAGGCGCCGCCTACGCTGCGGGCCTCGCCGTCGGCTTCTGGAAGGACCTAGGCGAGCTCTCGTCCAACTGGTCCGAGGACAAGCGGTGGGAACCGAAGCTGGACCAGGCCGAGCAGGACCGGCAGCTGCGCTTGTGGAGGAAGGCAGTCACCAAGTCCATGGATTGGGTGGACGAGGACGTGCGCTAGGCGCCCGCGGCTGACAGCAGAGAAGAGGGAGGGTGGCCGAGGAGTGCCGCCCTCCCTCTTCTTCTGCGGGTCGGGAACTTTCAGTCACCAACCCTCCGCCAGCACGGTGAGGATCTGCTAGACCGCAGGCGCGGGTTCCAGCTCGTGTGCTCCGTGCCGGCGGCCGCCGCCTTTAGCGAAACGCAGGTACAGCGACGGGACGATGAACAGGTTGACCATCGTCGACGTCACCAGCCCGCCCAGGATGACCACGGCCATGGGATGTTCGATCTCGTGGCCCGGAATGTTCCCCATCACCACGAGCGGAACCAGGGCCAGGGCAGTGGCCAGCGTGGTCATCAGGATCGGCGACAACCGCTCTGCAGCCCCCCGAAGCACCAGCGCGGGTCCGAAGGCCATGCCCTCGTACTGCTCCAGGTGCTGGCAGTGGTTGATGAGCAGGATGCCGTTGCGTGCCGCGAGCCCCATGAGCGTCAGGAAGCCAACCAGCGAACCGAGGGACAGGATTCCGCCGCTGAGGTGGGCGGCGATCACCCCGCCCACGAGCGCCACCGGCAACGTCAGGATGGCCAGGGTGGCCAGCCGCCAACTCTTGAAAGCAGCCTGCAGGAGAAGGAACACGACGATGACCGCGCCAATGGCGTAGAGCAGCAACCGTTGGGATGCGGCCTGGCGTTCGGCGTACTCGCCGAGGACAGCCGTGCTGTAGCCCACCGGGAACTGAACGGATTCCATTTCGGTCTTGAGCTGCTCCACGACCTTCGCCAGATCACCTTCCTTGACGTTGGCACTGACGTCGATGCGCCTGGATCCCTCCGAACGCTCAATGACATTGGGCGTGGGCTGGACCGAAATCTTGGCGACATCAGCCATCCGGATCTTTTGCCCGCTCGGCGTATCGAGGGGAAGGTTCTCAATGCTCGTGACACTCGTCCGTTCCCCCGGCGGGCTCCACACCTGGACGTCGTAGGCCTTCCCGTCCCGGTAGATGTCGCCGACCTCTTCACCGGCAACGAAGGTCGCCGCGGCACGCCGCACATCGCCCGGCTTCAGCCCGTAGCGGGACGCCGCGTCCAGATTCACTTCCACATCGATTTGCGGAACGCTGGCCTGGAGAGCAACCTTCGCCCCGACGGCTCCCTCAATGCCGCCCAGAATCGCCTTGATCTTTTCTGCCTCCTGGCGCAGGGTCACCAGGTCGTCCCCGTACACACGGACGACGACGGCATAACCGGTTCCGGTGAGTACCTCGCGGATGCGCTCCTTGAGGTACGTCTGCACGTCCCGTTGGATTCCGGGGTACCCGTCCACAACCGCCGTGACTGCTGCCAGGGTTTGGTCATAGTCCACCCCGGGGTCGACGCTGATCCAGTTCTCACCGAAGTAGACGCCCACCACCTCATCGGCGTTGAACGCCTGTCCTGTGTGGGCGCCACAATTGTTCACGCCGGGGATCGTCATGAGTTCCCTGCAGGCCAGCTCGCTGACGCGGACTTCCTCGGCGTTGGACGTGCCCGGCTGCGTGAGCCAGTGCATCAGGAAATCTCGCTCCTTGAATTCCGGGAGCAACGATTGGCCCAACAGCGGCGCCGCCACGATGCCGACCACCCCGACGGCGGCCAGTGTCAGGTAGCCGGGGACGGGACGGCGGACAAGGGGCCGGAGTGCGTTGGCGTACCAGCGCTTCAGGACCCTGACCACGGGCGGATCCCGGTCCTCCAGCTTGGCATTTCGCAGGACGATGTACGCCAATGCCGGCGTGACCGTAAGCGCCACGACCATGGACGCGATGACCGCGAGCGTGTAGGAGGTGGCCAGCGGCCGGAAAAACGCCCCTGTCAGCCCGTCCAGGAAGAAGATCGGAACCGTGGCGGCGACGATGATCAGCGTGGCGTACACAATCGGTCCGCGGACCTCAAGCGAGGCGTTCACCACTACCCTGGCGGTGCTTCCGGTGGCGCCACTGGCCCGGTGGTGCCGGAGCCGTCTGACGATGTTCTCGACGTCGATGATGGCATCATCCACCACCACCCCGACGGCAATCACCAACCCCGCAAGCACCATGGTATTGATCGTGCCGCCGGTCCAATACAACATAAGGGCCGCCGCCACCAGTGACAACGGGATGGCCAGCACGCTGACCAGTGCCGTCCGCCACTGGAAGAGGAAGACACTCAACACCAGGATGACCAGCAGGCATCCGAGCAGCAGGGCTACGCCCAGGTTGTCGAGGGATTCCTCGATGAACGTTGCCGGCCGGAAGATGGCCGTGTCCACAGCGATTCCGGTCAGGCCGGGTTCGAGCTGCTTCATTGCCTCCTCCACCCCCCGCGTCACTTCGAGGGTGTTGCCCCAGGGCAGTTTCTCCACGATCAGCATCAGACCCGGTCCGCCGTTAATCACGGCGTCACCGATCAGCTGCTGATGGTCCTCCACCACGTTTGCCACGTCGCCCAGCCGGAGCGGGGTCTGTCCCTCACGATCCTCCAGCGCCACCTTCGCGAGGTCCGCAGGGGTGGTGATGGGCTGGACATGCCTGACCCCGATTGACTGGCTGGGTGTGTCCATGGAACCGCCGGTGCCGATCATGGCACCGGAGGAATACTGGAGCAGGCCGGCGTCGAGGGCGTTGGCGGTGGTACTCATGACCGTTTCCAGGCTGACGTTGTTTGCCGCCAGCCTGGCCGGGTCAGCCTGGACCTGGAGCATCTGGAGGCGTTCGCCCCAGATGGCGACGTTTGCCACGCCGGGAACG
The DNA here is from genome assembly GCF_057840185.1 of Pseudarthrobacter sp. KH_020_B. Taxonomy (NCBI): domain Bacteria; kingdom Bacillati; phylum Actinomycetota; class Actinomycetes; order Micrococcales; family Micrococcaceae; genus Pseudarthrobacter; species Pseudarthrobacter sp. KH_020_B. Next base: position 2,573,771 of record NZ_CM174506.1, on the reverse strand, counting down.
CGGAGCAGATGGGCCCTGATGTTCCAGTAGGAAATCATTGACATCTCGATCAGGGACCGGGTGTCGGAGGACAGCCCGATCTTCATGACCCGGCTGGTCGAGGACAGGGGCTGCAGCATGATCGGCGGCGCCGCCCAGGTGGGCAGCGTCGGAATGACCGTCGCCATCCGCTCGGACACGAGTTGCCGGGCAGTGAGCAGATCCGTGCCGTTCTCGAATTCCATCACGATCGAGGACAGCTGCGGTACCGACTTGGACCGCATGTGGTGGAGGCCGTCGATGCCGTTGAAGGCCTCTTCCAAGGGAACCGAAACCAGTTCTTCCACCTCAGCGGCGGTAAGTCCCAGGCAGGCTGTCTGGACCTCCACTTTCGGCGGCGCAAATTCAGGGAACACGTCCACCGATGCGCTGCTGAGCTGGGCGCCGCCCACGACCATCAGGGCAGCGGCCATCGCAATGACGATCGATCTGAACCTTAGGCTTGCCGCGACTATCCGGCGCATGTCATTTGCCCGTAACGAACTCTGCGCCGAACAATTCAGCCGCGGCTACGGTTACCACTGCAGTCCCCACGGTGGGGCCGGCGCTGGCCGTGACGGTTCCGGCTTCCACTTTGGTGACGGTGACGGCCTGGCGCTCGTACACCCGTGGCGCCGGGTTGATGTAGACCCAGGTCTTCCCCTGCGCGTCGTACAGCAGCGCTGCGTAAGAGAACAGGAGGCCTGCGCCCCCCGGAGCCGCTTTGACCGTGTCGGTTTGCAGTTCCAGCCGTTCAATGGCCCGTTGGCTCAGCGTGATGCGTGCAATGCCGGTGCTGGCATTCTTTTCCACCGTGGCAGGCGCTTCAACTGCGGATTCCGCCAACGCTGCGGGTTGAGCGCAGGCGGGCAGTGAAAACAGCAGTGCTGCACAGACAGCGGCCGCCACTGGCAGGCGCCGCAGGGGCCTTTTGCTGGTCATGATACTTCCACCTTTTCCGGCGTAACGGGGTTGACTGGTGCTTCCGATTCGTAGACCTCCGACCACTCTTCCGGCACGGTGCGGGGACCGAACCAGAGTGTGAGCAGCGGGAGTACAAAGAGCCCCACGAGCGTGGTGGTCACGAGGCCGCCGGCAATGATCAGCAGCATCGGCACCATCAACGTCTCGCCTACCGTGCCGCCGAGCAAGGCGGGCGGTATCAGCACGAGGAGCGTAATGAGGGCAGATTTCAGGATCGGCGAAATCCGGTCCCGGGCCGCCGTCATGACCACGTCTGAGCGTGACATCTGGGCGGACTCCCGCCAGAGCTCGTCGACGCGCGCGGACAGCAACGCCGCGTTGCGTGCAGCGATGGCGAGGACAGCCGCAAACGCCGTCAGCGACAGCCAGGACAGCGACGCAGCCCCGAGCCATCCGGCGATCGCCGCTCCGGCCAGCGCGGCGGGAAGTGCCAGGAAGACGGCCAGGGCCAGCTTCCAGCTTCGCACTGCAGTCTGGAGCAGGAGCAGCACAGCCAACGCTGCCGCGACTCCGAGCCCATGCACCAGGGTGTCTGCGGCCTGCAGCTGGCTGTACTTGGTCGGGATCTCGGCGTGGTACTCGAGCGGGAACTGGATCTGCTGGATTGCCGCCTCGATATCGCGCTGGATGTCCGCCAGGGGGCGTCCGCTGACGTCCGCCACCACGTCGATCCGCCGCGAGGTGGCATCGTGCTGGATGACAACTTCGTTGGGAACCATCCTGACGTCGGCGATCTGGCCCAGCTGGACGTGGCCGCCGTTGGGAGCATCCAAGAGCAGTTCACGGATGCTCGTCAGATCGTCCCGGACACCAACCGCACCGCGCACAACCACTTCGAACACCTTCTGCTCTTCAAAGAGGTTGCCGACGACGATGCCCTGCATGAGTGTCGCCGCGGCGCGCCTGGCGTCACCGGGCTTGATGCCGAACTTTTCGGCAGCTTCGAGATTGACCTGGACCTCTACGATCGGGGTCATGGGCGTGGCAGAGACGGCCGGGTTGTTCACACCGTCAATCTTCTGAAGGACCTGGCGGACCTCTTCGGCCTTTTCGCGCAGCACCGGCATTTCCGTTCCGTAGACCCGGACCGCGAAGCCCGGTTCCATGCTGGAGCGCATGTCGCCGATGGTCTGTTGCGAGTAGTTCAGCACATTGTGCGCGATGCCGGGGTAGCCCTGCACCACGTCCCGTACTGCCTGCTCCGTCGCGCGGAAGTCCGCGTCCGGTGCGATCGACACCCACAGCTCCGCCGAGCTGTTGCCGACCACCTGGTCCGCGGAGATGGCGCGGCCGACATGCCCGCCGACTCCGGAAACGCCCGGGAGCGCCTTCAGCTCATCGGAGGCCAGGCCAGCGATCCGCCGGACTTCGTCAGTGGACGTACCGTCCATGGTGTCCCACTGAACCAACAGGGTCCGGTCGGGCATGGTGGGAACGAGCGGCCGGTTTCCTGCCAACTGCGAACCGGCAGCGATGCCAAGGATCCCCACGACCACGACGGCCACAATCGCCAGAGGTTTCCGGGAGTTGACCCCGCCCAGTGTGCGGTCGTAGTACGCCTTCCCACGCCCGACGGCGGGAAGCTCCGTGTCGGGGGCCGTCGTTGACGGAAGGAGGAAATACGCCAACACCGGCGTGACGGACAGGCCCACGATCAGGGCGGCGGCCAGCGTCAGCGCCAGCGACCAGAAAAGCGGCGAAAAGAACGAGCCGCCGACTCCGGTCACGAAGAGCGTCGGAATGAGGACTACCACCATGATCAGCGATGCGTGGAACAGCGGTGTGCGGATGCCCCGGAGGATGTAGCTGCTGTGCGTCCCCGCGGTAGCCTCGGCGTCCGACGCGTCGCGGACGGCGCGCTGCCGGCGGTGGGCCTGGACGTCTTCCACGATGTCGCCCACGATCACGGACGTGCCGAGCAGCACGCCCATCAGGACGGTGATGTTAAGCGTTGCGTTTTGGGCGAACAGCACCACCGCCGCCGTCATGACCGTGGCGGCGATGGCTACGAGCGCGATCACGGCCACCCGCCAGGACCGGAACAGCAGCCAGAACAGCGCTACGGCGATCAGCAGGCTGATCAGGAGTGCCAGGCCGAGGCTGTTGACGGAGTCCTGAACACCGGTCGCAGGCCGGAAGACCGAAGTATCGATCTCGACCCCCGTGAGGCCGGGCGCCATGTCCTGGAGGGCCGCCTCAACATTCCGGGTGACCTCGACGGCGCTGGTGCCAGGGAACTTTTCGACCACCAGCATCAGGCCGGCGTCCGCCCCGACAACCGCGTCGCCGATCAGCGGCTGGTGGTCTTCCTTGACCTGGGCAATGTCGCCCAGGAGCAACGGCGGGTCCGTATCCTCCACACTCACCTTGGCCAGGTCGGCCGGGGTGCGGATGGGAAGGACGTGCTGGATGCCAAGGCGCTGGCTGGGCGACTCAACGAAACCGCCGGTCCCCGGCGTCGAGGCTTCGAGGAAGCTCAACGGCGAAACCCAGACGGCGTTACCCGTGGTCTTGACCAACTGCTCAAGGGTAATGCCCTTGTCACGCAGCTGCGTCGGAGTGACCTCCACCTGAAGCTGTTGTTCGCGCTGGCCCCAGATGGACACATTCGCCACACCAGGGATGCCGATCAGCCGCGGCTTGATCTTCCACCGGGCCAGGACCGACATGTCAATGCCGGAGAGTTCCTTGGAGTTCAGCCTGACCATCAGCACCCTGCTGGTGGAGGACAACGGCTGCATGAGAAGTGGCGGCGCAGAGACGTTAGGCAGCGCGTGTGCCTGCGTCATCCGTTCCGCGACCAACTGGCGGGCCCGCAGGAGGTCCGTGCCAGGCTCGAAGACCAGTTCGATGGACGACATCCCCGGGACGGATTTCGAGCGGATCTCGTCAAGCCAGGCAACCCCATTGAGGAGGTCTGCTTCCATCGGTGCGGTAATGAGCTGCTCAACTTCAACAGCGGAGAGCCCGAGGGCTTCAGTCTGGATCTCTACCTGTGCGGGGGCGAACTCCGGCATGGTGTCCACAGCGATATGTGGAACGTTCACGACGCCAAATGCAATGAGGCCCCCCGCGAGAGCGAGAACCAGAATACGGAACTGCATGCTAAACCGGGTGACCCAGCCAAACACGGTCAGTCCCTCGCTAGCTCTTCGCAGGCGGGAAGGATGGAATTTTCAGTCCATCACTACGGTGTGCGGGACATAAACGCCAAGAATACATTTCAGGCTCCTCGACCTGAGACCGTCTAGTTTCCCCACAGACTTGACAATACTGTGGACCGTTTCTCCCCCTATTGGCAAGGGTGGAATCTACCTAATCGAACCACCCCGTTCTAGGGTTCTCTGTGGCGAAGGGATCGGGGCTACCTAATGGGCGCGTCGGCACCCTCCACCTCGATGGTTCCGGCACCGCCGTCGACCGTGACCGCAGTGGGTAGGCTAAAGTAGTCCTATGCGTGCGATCCTTCTGCTTAGCTAGCCGCCCGGTGTCCGGAATCAACCGGAATGCCGCGCGGCTGCCCCTCCATGGCGAGGGGCTTTTGTGTGTCCGGGCAAGTTTGCCGTGCCGGCAGCACAGGGGATCAGACCGTTGTGGCAGCACCGATGCCACAACAGAACAGAAGAGGGCAGCAGTGAGCGTTCAGCCGGAGACAGAGACCGGAACAGCAGCAGTGTCGGCGGAAACACCCGAGGAGGGTGCCTACAGCTTCGCGGCGATGGAGGCCAAGTGGCCGCAGGTGTGGGAAGACCTCAAGGTTTTCACCCCTGTAGATGATGGTTCCCGCGAGCGCCGCTATGTCCTGGACATGTTCCCGTACCCCTCGGGTGACCTGCACATGGGCCACGCCGAGGCTTTTGCCATGGGCGATGTTGTTGCCAGGTACCTGCGGCAGAAGGGCTTCGACGTCCTGCACCCGATCGGCTGGGACTCCTTCGGCCTGCCGGCGGAGAACGCCGCCATCAAGCGCAACGCCCACCCGAGCGAGTGGACCTACGCCAACATCGAAACCCAGGCGGCGTCGTTCAAGCGGTACGCGATCTCCGCGGACTGGTCCCGGCGGGTGCACACCTCGGACCCCGAGTACTACCGCTGGACCCAGTGGCTGTTCAAGCGCTTCTACGAGCGGGGCCTGGCCTACCGTAAGGACTCCCCGGTTAACTGGTGCCCCAAGGACCAAACCGTGCTGGCCAATGAACAGGTGGTCAACGGTGCCTGCGAACGCTGCGGCACCCCCGTCACCAAGAAGTCGCTGAACCAGTGGTACTTCAAGATCACCGAGTACGCTGACCGGCTGCTCGATGACATGGACGAGCTGCGCGGCCACTGGCCCGAGCGTGTGCTGGCGATGCAGAAAAACTGGATCGGCCGCTCCGAAGGTGCCCACGTCAACTTTGTGATCGAAGCCGACGGCGGCAATCCCGCCAAGGACGTCACCGTCTTCACCACCCGCCCGGACACCCTGTACGGTGCAACATTCTTTGTGGTCGCAGCCGACGCGCCGATCGCCGTCGAACTCGTCACCGACGAACATGCCGCCGCCCTGGACTCCTACCGCGAACAGGTGAAGGCGCTCACTGAAATCGAACGCCAGTCCACGGAACGCGAAAAGACCGGTGTCTTTACCGGCCGCTATGCCGTCAACCCGCTGAACGGCGAAAAACTGCCGGTCTGGGCAGCCGACTACGTCCTGGCCGACTACGGCACCGGCGCAATCATGGCCGTCCCGGCGCACGACCAGCGCGACCTCGACTTCGCCAAGACGTTCGACCTGCCCGTCCGCGCCGTGCTGGATACCGGTGAAGAGGATCCGGCTGTGTCCGGCAAGGCCACCTCGGGCGAGGGCACCCTGATCAACTCGGGCGTCCTCGATGGGTTGCCGAAGGCGGAGGCCATCCCGGCTGCCATCAACATCCTGGAGAAGCAGGGCACCGGCGAGAAGTTCGTCAACTTCCGCCTGCGTGACTGGCTGCTGAGCCGCCAGCGCTTCTGGGGCACCCCTATCCCGATCATCCACTGCCCTGCCTGCGGCGAGGTTCCTGTCCCTGACGAGGAGCTGCCCGTCAGGCTGCCGGCAGACCTGCGCGGCGAGGACCTGTCCCCGAAGGGCACGTCCCCCCTGGCCGCCGCCGAGGCGTGGGTCAACGTTGACTGCCCCAACTGCCACGGGCCGGCGAAGCGCGATACGGACACCATGGACACGTTTGTGGATTCGTCCTGGTACTTCCTGCGGTTCGTCTCGCCGCAGTACACGGAGGGCCCGTTCGACCCGTCGAAGATCAACGAGTGGATGCCCGTGGGTCAGTATGTGGGTGGCGTGGAGCACGCCATCCTGCACCTGCTGTACGCCCGGTTCTTCACCAAGGTCATTCACGACCTCGGCATGATCGAAGCCGACGAACCCTTCAGTGCGCTGCTGAACCAGGGCCAGGTCCTCAACGGAGGCAAGGCCATGAGCAAGTCGCTGGGCAACGGCGTTGACCTCAGTGAGCAGCTGGACAAGTTTGGCGTGGACGCCGTTCGCTTGACAATGATCTTCGCGTCCCCGCCGGAGGACGACGTCGACTGGGCGGACGTTTCGCCGTCGGGCTCCGCGAAGTTCCTGGCCCGTGCCTGGCGCCTGGCGCAGGACGTCACCAGCGAGCCTGGTGCCGATGTGAGTGCTGGTGACCGTGCCCTGCGCTCCGTCACGCACCGCACCATCGCCGACGCCGCAGCGCTGCTGGACTCCAACAAGTTCAACGTAGTGGTGGCCAAGCTGATGGAGCTGGTCAACGCGACCCGCAAGACCATAGATGCCGGCGCCGGCGGGGCCGATCCCGCCGTCCGCGAGGCGGCGGAAGCCGTTGCCGTCATCCTGAGCCTCTTCGCGCCGTACACGGCCGAGGACATGTGGAACGTCCTGGGCCACCCGGCGTCCGTGGCGAACGCCGGCTGGCCGGTGCACGATGAATCGCTGCTGGTCCAGGAGACCGTCACCGCGGTGGTCCAGGTCCAGGGGAAGGTCCGTGACCGTCTCGAAGTCTCGCCCGGGATCGGCGAAGACGAACTGCGCGAACTGGCGCTGGCCAGCGAAAACGTCCAGCGCGCGCTCGACGGCCGCGGCATCCGCACGGTGATCGTGCGAGCGCCTAAACTGGTCAACATCGTCCCGGCATAGTCCGGGGCACCGGCCGCCGGGCCCAACCGGCGGCCGGCCCTAAACCAGGAGGCGCTCTTGCCCGACCGTGACGCCGCCGCATGGCTCTGGCTCCGGGAGCGTCTGGCTGCCCTCCGTCCTGCGCCGCGGCCCGGTGCGGCAACATCCTCCACCCCGCCCGCCGTCGTCGTCCGTACCGCGGTGGTGACTGATTCAGCCTCTGCACTGCCGGCCGACTGGGTGCATTCCTGTGCCGGTGACGGACGCGTGGCTGTCATCCCGATGCCTGTGATGGTGGGCGCGGAAATCTATGGTGAGGGCGAAGACGACATCACCGAAACCATTGCGCTGGCACTCGCCAGTGGCACGTCGGTCAAAACATCCCGCCCGTCACCCGGACAGTTTGAACAGGCCTTCCTGGCCGCCGAACGCCTGGGCTACGAAGGCGTGGTCTCCATCCACATTTCCGGCGGCTTGTCCGGAACGGCGGATGCGGCGCGGCTGGCAGCCAGCCGGGTGGCCATCCCCGTGGAGGTCCTCGACTCCGGGACTGTGGGCATGGCCCTGGGCATGGGTGTGCAGGCCGCGGTAGCAGCAGCCGCGGCAGGGAGCGACACCACAGCCGTAGCCGCCGCGGCGGCGGCGCAATTCGCGCGAACCAAGGTCTATTTCTACGTTCCCAGCCTTGAACAGCTCCGCCGGGGCGGGCGGATCGGCGCGGCCGCGTCACTGTTGGGGACGATGTTCGCCATCAAACCCATCCTGGCCGTCGACAACGGAAAGATCGTTCCGTTGGAGAAGGTCAGATCGGCTGCAAAGGCTGTCGCCAGGCTCGAGGAGATTGCCGCCGCGGACGCCGCGTCCCGCCCTCACGGCCAGGCCCGCCTCGCCGTCCACCACTTCGGGAATCCGGCCGAGGCAGAAGCATTGGCAGCCAGGCTGACCGCGGCCCTGCCAAGCTGTCCGCCAGCCCAGATCAGCTCCCTGCCCGCCGTCCTGGCAGCCCACGCCGGGCTTGGCGTGCTCGCTGTGATCGTGGGGGAGGACGCCCCGCCTCCGGTGGAGCCGGAGCTCCCCGCGGTTTCCGCATAGACGTGACTCCCGGGCGTCATTTTCCTAAGACGGCGTCCGGGGCCCGCAGTGTGGTGATCGGGTCCGCGTGCCGGTGCACGAGTGCCCAGGTGTCGCCTTCGAGGCGATAAATGCTCGTTACCCGTAGGTCAAAGGGCAGTATCTTGTCGCCGCCTCCGACCTTGGCCTGCCAGTGTTCTATGTCGAGGAAGCACGCGAGATCGGTGGTGACGTGCTTGGTGAGGGCATCAAAACCCGTGACACGTCCAGATTTGAATCGTGCAGCCGCTGAGTCGAGGGCCTCTGAGACTCGCTCCCAGCCCACCACCGGAGGGCCCCAGGGATTAGCAAGGGAGACATCTTTGCTGTGGGAGAAAATGGCCTTGGCGGGTGCCGGGTTGCCCTTAGCAAACTGATTTACCGCTAGATGAAACTGGTCGATGACCTCGTGAAGCTGCATTGGTCCCACCTTCTGACTGATAGGGGTTGTCTAAGGTAAGCGAATCGTAGCGGCTCCATGCCCAACCCGTCACCGGCTTCCTGAATCTACCCGACGGACGCGGTTTCCACATAGGTGTGGCGGGCACTGTCAACGGCGGCCGTCCTTCCCTAGCGTTGGGTGCATGTCACGCCGGGACGCTGGAGCAGCACGCCAGGGGGCCCGGCATGCCCGCGACCGGCTGCAGTCCACGCTGGGTGCCGGCCCGGGGCTTCTGCTTACTGACGGCGGCGAGAAGGTCTTTGAGTACGACGGCGGTGCTCACCTTTCCGCCGACGACACCGCTCCGGCGGCTGCTGATGAGTCCCCTGGCGGGACAGGCAGGACGGGACCCGTACTGAGATGGCGGGTGGGCCTGCGGGTCGCCTTGCTCATCGCCGCACTCGCGGTGCTGGGCGGGGCCTGGTTCTGGTCACAGGTAGCCGCCGGCCAGCCCGAGGTCATGCCACTGAGTGACATCTCCGCCCAGGGCAGCGTGCCTGCGGGGGAAGGTGCCCAAGGCAAGGAGCTTCACGGGGCCGGGCCGCCGGAACTGCCGTCGGAAAGTCCACAGGCCGGCACCGTCATCATCCACGTGGCCGGGGCTGTCGCCGTGCCCGGGGTTGTGCCGTTGCCCGCCGGCAGCCGGGTTCACCAGGCAGTCGCCGCGGCAGGCGGCGGCACACCCTCCGCCGACCTGAACCGTCTCAACCTTGCTGCCGTGCTGACGGACGGACAGAAGCTCTACGTTCCCCAGGCCGGCGAAGAAATCCCCGCCGGTTCGTCAGGCCCACCCGGGGAATCGGGGGAGGGGACTGGCCGCGGTGGGACTGCGTCAGCAGGAGGAAAGGTCAACCTCAACACAGCAGGCATCGAGGAACTGGATGCCCTGCCGAAGGTTGGGCCCGTGCTGGCGCAGCGGATCGTGGACTGGCGCAAGGAACACGGCCCCTTCAAATCCGTTGAGGAGCTCGACGCCGTGGACGGCGTGGGTCCGAAGATGCTCGAAACACTCCTTCCCCTGGTAGACGTCTGAGATGGCCAGGCGCAGCCCGTGGAGCCGCTTTGTTGACTCAGCCGTGCAGGGCCAAAGGGCTCCCGCAGCCCTCCCGGCTCCCGTGGACACGCCCGCCGGGGCTACACGCGCCGGGGTCCAGGCCGGTGGGCTGACGGCCCGCAGACTGGGTGAACGCGTCGGGGCGAAGCTCCGGGGCATGGAGCGTGCGAACTCACCAACGAATGCGCCGCGCCGCCGTACCGACGTCAGGCTGGCGCTGCCCGCCTTTCTCGTCTGGAGTGCCGCCGTCGCCGGCGTCTGGCTTACCCCTGTGGCGCTGGTAGGGCTGTGCTGCGGCTTGGTGCTGTTGGCCACGTTCCTGTTGATCCGGGCCGCCCGCGGCAGGGGGCTGCTGGCAGGCCGGCGGAGCCTTCTTATGACCACCGCGGTTGCCCTCGTGCTTGCTGCGACCGCCGCTGCCCATTCGGCCGTCTCCTCGTCGCAACGCCACGATGGGCCGCTTGCCGAGGCTGTCGCCACCGGGAACTCTGTGGTGGCCATCCTGGAAGTCACAGGATCCCCGCGGGCCATGACAGTTCCGGGAACTTCGGGGCCGCCCGCACGGTGGTCGGTAAGTGCGCAGACGGAGGAGGTCACCGTCAGCAGCCGGGTCATCCGCACGCGTGCACGGGTGGTGGTCATGGGCGGCAAGGGTTGGGGAGACCTGGTTCCCGGCCAGGTGGTCCGGACCGCCGGGAAGCTGAAGCCACCGGACCCGGGCCAGCAGGAGGCCGCTGTCCTGTCGGCCTCCCTCCCACCCCGTGCCGGATCCGGGACGGGCAGCAGCGCCGGAGTCGATGATGCCGACGCCCCGGGCTGGCAGCTCGTAGCGAAGGACCTGCGCGTCCGTTATGTTTCCGCTGCGTCCTTCCTTGCCGCCGATCCGGCCGGTCTCCTCCCGGGCATGGTTACCGGAGATACCAGCGCACTGGACGAAGGGCTCAATGCGGCGATGAAAACGGTGGGCATGACCCACCTGACCGCGGTCAGCGGAGCCAACTGCAGCCTGGTCCTGGGCGCGCTGTTGCTCGGGGCCCGGAGCCTGCGGTTGCCGAGGCTGCCCGCGGCGGCGCTGGCACTGGCGGGACTTGGGCTGTTTGTGGTGCTGGTGGGGCCGGATGCCAGTGTACTGCGTGCTGCCCTCATGGGCTCCATCGCCCTCGGGTCCCTGGCGGGTGGGCGGGCCGGCCGGGGGCTCAGCTTCCTGTGCCTGGCGGTGGTAGGCCTCCTGCTTTTCGATCCGGGCCTGGGCACCAGCTTCGGGTTCCTGCTTTCCGTCCTGGCCACCCTGGGAATCATCGTCCTGGGCCGACGGATGATTGACTGGACCCCGGCAGTTGTTCCACGCTGGGCAGCCGCAGCCTGGGCCGTCCCGCTCTCCGCGCAGTTGCTGTGCGGACCCGTCATCGTGGTGCTGGAGCCTCAGTTCGCCACTTACTCGTTGCTGGCCAACATGCTCGTGGCCCCGCTGGTGGCACCGGTCACCATCTTGGGGACGGCTGCCGTGCCGTTGGTGCCGCTCCTGCCGTGGCTGGCCACCGCGCTGATCGGCGTGGCAGGCCTTTTCGCGGCCGGGGTGGCCGGCATCGCCAGGTTCATGGCCGGCCTGCCGGGCGCGGCCCCGCCCTGGCCCGAGGGCCCGTTCGGATTGCTCACCATGGTGCTGTTCTCCGTCCTGACCGCGCTGGCAGTCTGGGCGGTGGCCCATCCCGCCGGAACCATCCGTCTCGTGCTGGCCGCCCACTTCAAGACTGCCTGTGTGCTTGACCGGACACTGGAAGGAAAGTCCATGCGGCCCGGCCGCGGCTTGGTGCAGCCGTTGCGCCGTGGCAGGCGACGATCCGCGGCCCGCAGTCCTGGAGCTGGAACTGGATCTCAGGGGGCGCCAGGCGCGTATTGAGGGGTACGAAGATGGCCCCGAGCACGCCTGCCGCTAAGAGGGTTTCGAGGAAGGCAGGGTGGTTTTCGCCCAGATAGGCCACCCTGTCGCCCTTGGCCACTCCGCGATTACGGAGGGCGTTGGCCATGCGGACGCTTCGGTCCGCGAACTCCACATAGCTCAGTTCCCGGTTGCCGCTAATCAGCGCGGTCTTGTTACCGGATTTGGGGCGGCGACGCAGCAGCCAGGAGCCGATGCCGAAGTTCTCCACGCGGTCCTTTCTTTGAGTAGGGAAAATGGCGGATTACTTGTAGAACCGTGCCAGGACCTCGGCCACAACGGCGGGGCGCTCCTGGCCTTCGGTTTCGATGGTGTTGGCGACCTTGATCTGGGCGCCGCCCTTGACCTCGGTGACTTCGGCGATGGTGGCCTGCATGCGGATGCGCGAACCCACCTTCACGGGGGAGGTGAAGCGGACTTTGTCCAGGCCGTAGTTGACCTTGGTGGTGACGCCGTCCACGTCGAACAGCTCGCCCCAGAACGGGATGATGAGCGAGAGGGTGAGGAAGCCGTGGGCAATCGGAGCGCCGAACGGGCCGTCCTTGGCGCGTTCGGGATCCACGTGGATCCACTGGTCATCGCCGGTGGCGTCGGCGAATTTGTTGATCTGTTCCTGCGTGATTTCGCGGTATTCGGTGGCGCCGAGGTCGGTGCCGGCGAGTGTGAGAAGTTTGTCGAAATCGACGACGAGATTGGGCATCTTGGGCTCCTGATTTGGTTCTTGGGTTGGGGTAAACGTGCCGTTAAGGGGTGGTGCTGTCCAGTCCGAGCAGGCGGACGGCGTTGTGCTTGAGGATCTTGGGCCTGACCTCGTCCTTGAGCGGGAGGTCCGCAAACGCTCCGAGCCACTTTTGCGGCGTGATGAGCGGGAAGTCCGTGCCGAACAGCACCTTGTCCTGGAGCACCGAGTTGGACATGCGGACCAGGGACTCCGGGAAGTACTTCGGGGACCAACCGGAGAGGTCGATGAAAACATTGGCCTTGTGCGTGGCGATCGAGTTGGCCTCATCCTGCCACGGCACCGACGGGTGCGCCATGATGACCTGCAGCTCCGGGAAGTCTGCGGCCACCGCATCGAGCAACAGCGGGTTGGAGTACCCCAGCTTGATGCCGTACCCGCCGGGAAGCCCTGCGCCCATGCCGTTCTGGCCCGTGTGGAAGATCGCGGGCAGCCCGAGTTCCTGCAGGGTCTCCCAGAGTGGGTAGAACTGCTCGCTGGAGGGGTCGAAGCCCTGCAGGGAGGGGTGGAACTTGAAACCGCGGGCACCCAGGTCGATGGCCTGGTGCTTCGCGCCCTGGATGGCTTCGGCGCCGGTGCGGGGGTCCACGCTGCCGAAGGGATCAGCACGTCGTTGTTCCTGGCCGCGCCGGCGATCAGGTCCTCGATGCTGTTCGGTTCTTGCTTGAGCTGTGTGCGGGCGTCCACGGTGAACACGACGGCGGCCGTGTTCAGTTCCCGGCACACGTCCGCGATCCGGTCCAGCGACGGCGTGCGGTCCTCGGACTTGAAGTACTTCGCGGAGGCCTCTGTCAGGACCGGCGGCAGGAACTGGTGACCGTGACCATCAACTTCGAGGTGGACGTGCATGTCAATCGCGTCCAGCGCCGCGACGTCGATGCCCAATTCGTAACGGGAGGCGCCCATGTCAGCGTGCCTGGGCGGGCTCGGGCTTGAGCTCCTCGGGCAGGGGAAGGAATTCCTCGCCGACGTTCTGCAGCTTGCCGCCAAAGACGGCATCAAAGTTATCCAGGAGGTCCTGGTAGCCCCAGCCGCCCACCCGTCCCAGAGTCATGCCGGAGATGATGGCGCCGCCACCGGGTACAACGGTGTTCACGCGAACCCGGTCGTGGAGGAAGTCGTAGGCCGTTGCAGCGGACAAGGCACCTTTGCCGCCCGCGGGACTTCCGGCGGCGAATACAGCCGCACCTTCTAGCCGTGGTGACGCAAGGACAACGCTAACCGAGAAGGGAACCCTGAGATGCGCAGAGCATTCACCGTCATTTTTGCCACCGCGATGGTAGCCGCAACGCTCGCAACGCCACAGCTCGCAAGTGCAGCGCCACAACGCGACAAGGCATCCGGCCACGGGTCGGCCTCCACGTTCAGCTTCAAGGCTCTTGTGGAAGCGACCAGCGGACCCCATGGAGAGAATCCCCGCGGAATCATTGTGGTGGACTTCGATGATCCCGCATTCACAGACGATCGAGCCACGGTTTCGTGCATGATCGTGACCGGCAAGACCGCCATTGTTGGCGGGCCAACCCGTACTGGAGAACACGCCTACGTGCGGTCCAGGACAATGGCGAGACCGGCGACCTGATCAAAACTGCCCACGGGGGTGCTCCGGGCGCCCCCGCGCCAGACCAGCAGGCATGTGCCGAGGCACTTCTCTTTCTGCAGCCAATATTTGCTCCGGTCGAAGGAAATTTCAGAGTCGAAGACGCTTTGTGAACCGACAGGCTTGAGTTTCGTCTTCGTGGACGTTGGTCGACCAGACCAAGTTGAGTCCCGCTCCAAGCTTTTCGAGGCTCGGAAAATTTCGACCACTTGTCGTCGCTTCGTTGCGCCGAGGATGCAACAGGGGACGTCAGGCGGCCCCGGGATCGGCTGTTGCTTGGGGTTCCAGTGATGCCCGGCGCAGAGGCTCGGGTCGCGGTATGCGTCCCGCTGCCGATGCCCACCGCGGATCCGGTCCTGCTCATCACCAAGGCCTCCCACGCACTCCTCCCCCTCATCCACGAGGGTGTGAGGTACGCCAGGGCCGGCATCATGGTCACCGACCTGCGCCGATGCATCCTTTGCTGGACCAGGCAGTGCGGAAGATCGCCGAGTCCACCACACTCCGTAGCGCCTCATGTCAAGATGCTCGCGAAAGTGTTGTGCGTGCCTCAGCTATTTGTGCTCGCGTGGATGAGGCTTCCAGTGCCTGTGTTTTGGCTGCTGAGAGGGTGATCAGTTCGGTATGAATGGCGGTGATGCCTCGGGTGAGGTCGGCCGGGTTGGTGATGTCCATCAGTTCCGCAAAGCGATCGGCTGGCGCCTTCGCCGGGCCCTTCCGCTTACGCGCCGTGGACAGTGCCCGACGGGCGTTGGCCCTGGACCACCCCGTGATGGCGACCAGCTAGTCCAGAATCAAACCCTTGGCATTCTTCGACGACTTCGCATAATCGCTTGCGTATTTCTTCGTGATTTCCCTACGCGTTGCCACCGACAGGTCCATCCCTCATCGTCACCGTCGTGCCCGTAGCGGCCCTGATTTCGCGAGCGTTTCTCAAATGAGGCATGCACCCCGTTTCGCGAGCAGTATTGGTGAGTCTCGTCGGCCTCTGTTCGGGACACGGCATCGGGACTAGGCTTCTGCCCACCGGTGTTCACCGCCGGCTTACCTGACCGCCGGGAGGTTCCAGTGACGGATTTTCTCTTCGCAACGCTCGACGCCGGCGGGAACCTGCCGCCGGCCCTCGGCATCGCCCGTGAACTGGTCCGGGGCGGTCACCGCGTCCGCTTCCTGGGGGAGCCGCAGCAGGCGGGCCCGATAGAGGCCGCGGGTGCCGAATTCCGCGCTTACGACCATTCGTTCCCGATGGCTGCGGCGGACCACATGTCCGCGCTGCAGCAGATCTCCATGATGGTGTCTGTGTTCACCGACGCCGGCATCGCGCGGGACGTCGTGGAGGAGGCGCGGCGCGATCCGCCGGACGTGGTCATCCTGGACTGCCTGCTGCTCGGCGCCATCGACGCCGCCGCCCGGGCAGGGCTCCGCACCGTGGTGCTGGTCCATTCCTTCTACGCATTTTTCGACGGCCCGTTCCGGCGGACGCCCATCACGGCCGTGATCGCAGCGCGGGGCCTCGGACCGCGACGCGTGATGAAGCGTGCCGACCGGATCCTGGTGTGCTCCGATCCGCTTTTGGATCCGGCCGGTGGCATGAACGGCAACGGCAAGGTGGTGTGGACCGGTGCGGTGGCGGACGTGGAGCATCCGGCAACTCCTGCCCCGCCGGGGTCATGGCCCCGCGTGCTGGTGAGCCTGAGCACCACGGCGTTCCCCGGGCAGGAGGCATTCCTTCACAAGGCGCTGGAGGCGGTGGCCGATCTGCCGCTCGAGGTGGTGGTGACCACCGGTCCCGCCATTGATCCGGGGAGCTTGACGGCGCCGCCGAACACGATTGTGCACCGCTATCTTCCGCACCGGAACGTGATGCCGGAGTGCAGCGCGGTGATCGGCCACGGCGGGCATGCCACCACCATGCTGGCGCTGGCCCACGGACTCCCGCTGGTGATCGCGCCGATGCATCCTTTGCTGGACCAGCGGATGGTGGGCAAGGCGGTGCAGGACGCCGGGGCGGGGCTGCTGATCAAGGCGTCGTCGTCCCCGGAGGAGATCGCCCGGGCTGTGAAGACTGTGGTGGACTCGGCGATCTTCCGCGATGCCGCATCCGGGGTGGGCCGCCGGATCCGGGAGGCCGACGGTGCCGGGACCGGGGCGCGAGTTTTGGCGGAAATGGTTTTCTGAGAAATATTCCCTTCGAGTACGGCCCGGGCCATCATTGGAGAACCGAGGGTGGTGCCGCCCCGGACGCGGTGCATGTGAGACCCACACCCAGTGTGGTTCGTTCCTCAGAAGGATCGAACCTTTGTATGTCTCGGCCGTGAGTGCCGGTGACAGAGCCCCGGCAGACATCATCTTCACAATGGGATGGGAGGACGCCATGTTCCGCGTCCCCAATCGTCGTACCGCGCTCCTGGCATCCAAAGCGGTCGGTATGAGTACAATGCTCCCCGCAGTTCCCGACCCGGCGCCCCCACTTACTTCAGCCGAACAGCGGGAGCTCGTCCCCGCGTACTTCTATCCGGACCTTGGCTCCGATCCTGACAACCCAGCTGCTGGCGAGTGGAAGAAAATGTGCGACATCGCAAAGCCGGGGTCTATCATCATCGCGAACCACGACAGCGGAGCGGGGCACGTTAAGGACCTGAACTACGTAGGGGCGGTTATGCACTGCCAAGACAAGGGCTACAAGGTCGTGAGCTATGTTGCGACGACGTACGGGGGGAAGCCTTGGACCGCCCTGGATGAACAGGTCCATAATCAGATGTCCTGGTACAACCCCGACGACATCTTCCTGGACGAGATGCTGTACTTCAGCGAAAGACCGGCTGCCGGGGAAACGGAAACGGCCGACAAGGTCACAGCCAGGAAGTACTACACCAGGATCAGCAACATTATCCGGTCTGGCCCGCGCAACCGTGACGGATCAGTCAAGATGGTCATCGGAAATCCCGGAAACGTGAACGAGGAACAGGGGGACTGGGTCCTACGACCCCCACCGTGGTGGACGTTCAGGAAATACCCAGTCCTGGACGTCCTCGTGGTCGTTGAGAAGAAAGCAGTCGACTATAAAATCTGGCCTCAGCCCAGCTGGGTGTATCCGGGCAACGCCAGTGCCCGTGCGTACAAGTTCGCGCACATAGTGCATTCAGTAAAGGAGCTCCCGGTGTTGGAAGAGGATGCGATGGCGGAACTTAGCCGCCAACGCCATGCCGGGTATGTTTACGTGACCACGGAGGCAGAAGGGACACACCCCACGGATCCTCATCGGGACCCCATCCTGTGGGACGAGCTGGCGCCGTCCTGGTTCTCCAGATTTGGGCCACTACCTCACCCGCCGGTCCACTAAACCGCAGATCCGCCGTTTCCCGGGCTTGCCGCACACATGTGAGGCGCCTCAACTCTCGCAAAAAGCCCTAAGGACTTCTCCTTGGAGGCTGCAGCAAGGAACCGGCGCCTTCACCGAACCTCGTGAGCCCGACAAACAGATTTCAGTACTAGGCCTCTTTGTACGAGTCCTGCTCTCGCTCGTTGCTTTCGCGCTCTGGACTAGCGCACTTCCGGGATCATGGACGTACAGCCTGAACATGATCCGTGACATGGGGGGCGCCGATGCGCTCTTGCTCGTTCCACTCGGCCTCGTCTTCGCTGGTTTAGCTGAGTGGCTCACCAAGCAGTTCCAGCTTTAGGACAACGTCGGCCGTTAGCGGATGCGTGGATGAGCCCAGTAACGAAGCTGTAACGGAGCGCTCCCTACGCTAGGAGCGCTCTGCCGCAGGTGGCGGAACCGAGGAGAAGGACAGGAGCACGGTCATGGTTGCAGGCGATGAGGGGTTCTCGGAGGAACTCACCGGCCACGAGGATGAGCCGGACGTTATCCATTCGGCGACCCTTGAAGACGGAGTGATGGGCAGCTATGAGGCCATGGCCTTGCCGGGGGATGCTCGCCGTGAGGCGCCGCGTGAGGACAAGAAGACCGACGAAGAGTTACCGGAGATCCCCGTCCCTCTTGATCCGCGGCAAAAGATTCATCCGTTGCTTCAGCGCTGGCTGGATGAGCGGTCGGACGAAAGGGCCGTCGTCGTCGTGTCCTTCCGGGACGATCTGGTGATTCCTCGGTTCCCTGAGCCGGATGTGGAGGAGCCTCGCGAGCACGGGGAAAATGTGCTTATACTCGAGCGGGCGGACGCCTTGGCTGGAGAGATCGAAAGGGCGCGGGCCGAGGACTACCTGCGCCTCACCGACCGACTGGACCAGCACGATGCCAGAATCAGGGAAACCTTCTGGCTGATCCGGGCGGTGTCCGTTGAGATGCCGCTCAAAGCGGTGGCAGCGTTGGCGGAGGACGAGGAGGTCCTGTACCTGCAGCCTGAGGAATCGGAGGACGCGCCGCCACAGGACGATGTGGTGGACGGTCGAGCTGCGATGGACACCGACCCCTACTTCAACCTGGGCCTGACCTCTGGCTGGATCGGACTGCTCGACACGGGGATCCGCCGCACACATGATCTGTTCAATAACCCATCACACATCGATTTTATGCGCGACTGCGTGAACGGCGGCGCGAACTGCAACACCGGCAACAACCTCAACCCTAATGATGATTGCTGGAACCACGGCACTTCCAGTGCCGCCATCATCAGCGCAAACTCGCGCCAGGGCAACGCCTTCCGTGGTGTTACGGCAGTCACGCTGGACAGCTGGAAGGTCTACCCTTCGACGACGGACGCCAGCGGGGCCTGCTCCGGCTTCCTGAGTACCACGGCCTCGGTGCGAGCCTTCGAGAACGCCGTACGGGTGCTGGACCGGGTTATCGTGGCGGAGATGCAGGGCTCGGGCGGGTCCAGGGATGCGATTTCCCTGGCAGCGGACAACGCGTTCGACGCCGGAGCGGTCATCATCGCGGCGAACGGAAACAACGGTCCGGGGGCGAGCACGGTCAACGTGCCCGCCATCGCGCACAAGGTGATCGGCGTCGGGAATTTCGACGTCGCATCCGGTAACCAGGTCGCCAGCCAGAGCCGCGGCCCGGCAGAGGACAACCGGTTCAAACCGGACATCCAGGCTTCGACGAACACAGAGACCGCCAGCAATGCCTCTGATACGGCGCGCCGGGTCTTCACCGGCACCAGCGGTGCCACCCCGTACGCAGCCGGGGCGGCGACCTTGCTGCGGAACTGGCTGCGGCGCCATACCGGGAGCATCGACCCCGGGCAGGTTTACGCCCAGCTGATTCTTTCCGGACAGGACCCCTACCCCTTCGACAATACCAGCGGGGCGGGCCGTCTCCGGCTGCCGACGGACGGAACCGCGTGGTGGGGCAAAGTAAGCGTGGGAGATCAGCAGGACATCGACATTCCGCTATCCATCGGGCGGGGCGCCCGAACCCTGGACGCGGCGCTCTGGTGGCCGGAGGGTGGTAGACGCATCTTCGGCTTCGAGCTGGACTGGCACAGCGACGTGGACCTGTACCTGCTCGACCCAGGCGGGGCCATGCGAGCGTTGAGCATCTCCATCCCAAGCGTCTTTGAGCGGGCTTCGGTCGCGGAACGGGTAGAGGCTGGCACCTGGAAACTGCGGATCAGGGGCTACCGCGTGCCTCTGTTCAGACCGACGGTGTACTGGGCTGCGCATGTCCGCTTCTAGCGCCTGGTATTCGGAGCGGCCGGAGCCGGAAGTGACTCTCAACGGAACCCTCCGCCGCCGGGTCAGCGGCACAGGGCCGGCAAACCGGCCCGGGCTGGCTTACGAGCTGGAACTGGCCGACGGTAAGACGATGCCGGTGTACGGGCCCACGGCGCATGAGAACCTACATCCGCTGATCGGCCATTCGACGGAGCTCAAGGGCAAGCTGGTGGATCTTAGCGCCGAGGGCTTCGGCGTCGAGCTTTGGGTCGACGCCCCGGGCGCCATCACTGCGACCGGACCGGAGGCTGGCGGCGGAGGGTAACCCGTAACGATAATGCTCCGAGCAGTGGTCCACGTCGCGGCCCTGTGCCGTACGCCAGGGCAGGGGTCATGCTGACAGACCTGTCACCGGCCGGCGCCGCACCACAATTGCCCGCGTTCGCCACCGCCCACGAGGAGCAGTACATCGGGGCGCTGCTCGGGGACATCATGGACCGGTTCGGGACAAGCTCAATAGGTGCCGGGATGGTTGAGGCGCCTGACTGGGGCATGAAGCGCCAGGCCCTGTCCCCGCGCTACACCACGGAGTGGGACGAACTCCTCGTGGTAAAAGCAGCCTGAAAACTATCTATGAAAAGTCCAAAGGACTGTGGCACAAAGTTGATGGGACCGCCGGCGGCCTCCTGGAGAACAGTGTGGCAGCGCCGCCGGCGACACTGGAGCAGACCGTGGGGAGTGCCGCAGCTGTTCATGGAAGGGTCTGAAGCGGGATCTCTGCCCCTCGGAGGAAGCTGTGCTGCGGCAGTGTCACAGCCGCCGACGCAGTTCCATGAAGGCGTGCGCAGCAACCCCTGCGGGCCGGTAAACCACCAAAGCCAAAGACCTGGGTAGGACTGCTACGCGGCCCCCTCGCCACCGCCGTGGTGCCGTCTTCGTTCCTCAGCCATCACCCCAGCGGCACCTCGTATGGGATCACTGCTCCTGCGTCACAGTGTCCTGATGTGAGATCAGATGAAGGCCCAAACCCGTTCCTACTCCCTTCGTCGCAGGCCCGTGACGCTGCGTTGCAGCAGGTTCCTACGCGGTGCCATGCACCAATAAGACGGGTAGGAACCAAAAAGCCTTCAACCACCGGAAAGCAGCGCCACTCCACCCCTCCCTCCTACGAGTAGGAACCATAAAGGGTCGGGTAGGAACGATGTGGTAGGCGCTACTTTCCGCTGATACATCAACAGAAAATACCCTCAGTCTTCCGCTAAAAGGCAAAGGCCATGGATTGGACCAAATTCCTGCAAGTGGCCTGCTTAACGGACGAAGTCGGCCAGCGGGCCTGGGTCCAGGTGTTTACGCGCACGTGTGACAGCGACGTACGCCAGCCGCATCTCCTCAGACAGTTGGTCCTTGTCGCCACCCAAGGTGACTCGTACGAGCCTGTCGCCGAAGTCGTCTGCGATGCGGACGTTGTCCCATTCGAGTCCCTTGGCTTTATGTCCGGTGGAAACTACAACGGATCCGTCAGAAGCAGCCGTTGCCGAGATGACGGCAGCCTTGAGCGCAGGGATCCCGAACCCCTCGATCAGCCTTGTCCACGTCACCAGCTCGTGCGCGCTGGAATCGTGACGGACATGCTTGAGGACATCATCCCAGGAACTGAACCGCCTCAGCGTTCCGTGGCCGGGACGCCGTCCTTTCATTAGGTCGTCGGCGCCCTCCAGAAGGGCGAATGTGGCGGTGAGATCGCATCGAAGTGTTGCCCGGGTGCCTCGCCTCTGTAGCTCCATGAGTTCCCATACAGCCATGGCGTTTGTTCGGGTGAGCACTGCGTCAGGCAATTCGCACGGACCGATGGTTGTACTCTGGATGGGATTTGATCTGACCAAGTGGCGTGCGTTCAATGCACGTAGCCAGCCGTTGGCGATTACCGCAGCGCCCTCACCGAACCGCCATGACGTGGTCAGAGGCAGAGTGTGCGTAGCCAAGATGGTAGCCAGCGCGTCCTTGCCGCCGGCAAAACCGTAGATGGACTGATTGGGGTCCCCCACGAAGACCTTCTTCAGATGCCGCTGCGCCTGGATAATTGCCGCTACAGCAGGGCTCAGGTCCTGGGCTTCATCAACAAAGAGGATCCCACCTTTGGCTCCCAGGAGCGGATCGCTCAGCAGCCACCTCTTCAGATAGTGGTCGTGCAGGATGGGCATGTCGCTGACGCCATCGTCCAGGATGTTGGCCCAGTGCTCTTCGGCCATCAGCAAGACCACGGGAGCCAGGGCGGGACGAAGGCTGGCGGCTGCCTTACCGGTGCTGACATGGCGGGGGAGGAGTTTCCGGTTGGGGCTGTGGCAGAACTTGATAACAGTGTCGACGGCCATCTTGGTGATTTCGTATGGCGTAAACTGGCGGGCAACTTCCGGGCTGCTGAAAGCTTCGATGAATCCGGGCTCCAGCGCGCCGAGACGGACAGCGGTAGCTTGGATGGGTTCAATGCCCATGCGCAGCCGGCTGAGCCAGACTGCCTTGCCTTGGCCGATGAGTTCCGCGTGGGCGAAAGCGTGGATCGTCGTAGCAGACACGTTCTTGGTGAATTTTCCTTGGGCTTCAACCGAGTTTGCCTTATTGAACGTGAGGTAGATGATCTTTGATTTCGTGGAGTTGGCGAGCAACTGCAGAGTCGTGGTTTTACCTGTTCCCGCGCCGGCAAGAATCTTGATGTCGCCTTGACCGAAGAACGCCTCCAAGATGGCATCCTGCTCATCGCTCGGCTTCCACCGTGGACGGTAACCCTGCCGGACCGCGGCGAGCCGTGTCGGCATGGAGGCGCTGGCGGTCGTGGTCTTTTTCGACGACGAGGGCCGGAGTTTGGGAGCACCCGCGGCGACCATCTGCAGGAGCTTGAATGCCAGGTGCGCACCGACCCTGGCATCCGGTAGGGCGCGGTGGGATGAGCGCTCTCTGATGCCGAAGTGTTCAGCCAGTGTTGCCAGCTTGTGATTCGTTCCGGTGCTGACGAACCTGCGGGCAGCGGAGTAGGTACAGAAGCCAATGTTGTCACCGGGCTCCATCAGCGCCCATTCAAGCTCGGACCCAAGGAACCTGTTCTCAAACGGGAGATTGTGTGCCACGACGACCCGGTCGCCAACGAAATCCATCAGCTGATGGAGGACGGCGCCGATGGGTGCTGCCGATTCCACCTCACGCTGGCTGATGCCGTGAATGAACTCCGCACCATGAAGATAGCCGTGTCCAGGGAAGGCGAGGCTGGAGAACTCGCGGGTCAGTTTTCCGCTGCTGTTGAATCGGACAGCGCCGATCTCAATGACCCGGTTGTGACGGGTGCTGACCCCGGTCGTTTCAAGATCGACGCAGACGAATTCGCGTTTTCCGTGAAGCATGGCAGCAACCTCTTCGATGAGCATGCTCCTGCAAAACACCTGGCCCCCAGTTCCTCGGATTCTTCAGAGTAGCTGGAGGGATCGAGGTTGAGAGCGATCCTGCGTCAATCTTGAGGCGGTTTTGAGGGCCCACTCTGTGTGACGTGGCCAGCCCGCCGGGTGATTCGCGCGCTGCGCGAGAGATCAGTAGTTGACCCGTATGGAGCTGAACAGCACGAACATCATGCAGACCACTGTAGGGCTTGGGAAACCCTGTTGTTTGGCCAGAGGTTGGGGTTGCACGGCTTCGGGATCAGTTGTTGGTGCCCGCGCAGGCTCAGGGTATTCATAGACGCACGCCGCCGTTCCGGTCAGAGGGATCAGGGCAAGCCGGATCAAGCGCCTTTTGTCCTTCATTGCCATGTTTCCATAGTGGGCAAGGCTGCATTTCAAACGCAACCACCTGCAGAGAAGACACGCCAGGGCGGCTGCGTCATTGTCCGGCCGCGTCAGGTGTTCCGGGGGGTCCTGGAACTGCACGCCCGGACGGAATCGGTGTTGGACCACTTGGAACGGCACCTGGGTGCCATGTTGGCCCGGCGCTGGCCGGACCGAAGCGGGCCGGGCCACCGTGGCCCCGGCTTGGTGGCCCCGGCTTGGTGGCGGCGGCCCACCGTGGCAGGCTTAGACACTGCACCAGAATTTCCGGGAGGAATCCACCATGGCCGCAGCCCAGACCACACGAACCAAGACTCCGGCATCCAACACGGCCACCTGGCGGGACGTGACGCCTGCCGAAATCGTCCTGGTGGGCGGCCCGGAGGAATACCTCGGCATCCGTGCGATGGACCATATCCGCACCCAGGTGCGCACGGCGTTCCCGGACGTCGAAGTCAGCCGCCTCGCGGCCGGCAGCTACGAGGCCGGGACCCTCGCCATGAACGTCAGCCCCTCACTCTTCGGGGAGCGCAAACTGATCGAAGTCGAAGGCGTTGAAGGCATGAACGACGCCTTCCTGGCCGATGCCCTCGCCTATCTGGCCCGCCCGGAACCGGACGCGGTGCTGGTCCTGCGCCATGCTGGGGGAGTCCGTGGCAAGAAACTGCTCGATGCCGTCAAAGCGGGCGGCTGGCCGGTTGTGGACTGCCAGCCCCTGAAGAAGGATGCGGACAAGGCCACCTTCGTGGCCACTGAATTCAGGGCGGCCGGCCGGCAGATCAGCTCGGATGCCGTCCAGGCATTGGTCAATGCCGTCGGCGCCAACCTTTCGGAACTCGCGGCCGCGTGCAGCCAGTTGATCGCGGATGCCAGCGGGGCAGTGACCCCGGAGATGGTGGACCGCTACTACGGCGGCCGGATTGAGGCCACTGCCTTCAAGGTCGCGGACGCTGCCATGGCCGGAAACGGGCCGGCGGCGCTGTCCACCCTTCGCCACGCGCTGGCCACGGGAGCCGATCCTGTTCTGCTGGTAGCAGCGCTGGCAGCCAAGCTGCGGACGGTGGCCAAAGTTGCCGGCGCCCACGGGTCGCCTGCACAGATCGCACGGGACCTGGGCATGCAGCTCTGGCTCGTGGAGCAGGCGCAGCGCGACGTGCGCCGCTGGACCCCGGAGGGCCTGGTCCGCTCCATCCAGGCCACCGCCGAGGCCGATGCCCAGGTCAAAGGCCTGTCGCGGGATCCGGTCTATGCCGTTGAACACGCGGTGACCGTCATTGCAACCTCGGTCCGCGGGCACTGAGGCCGGGCTGGTTGCCGCTGCGTTTGGTGGCTCTGGCGCAGGGGCACTGGCGGCTTAAAGATGTGTGGCCGGCACCCAACGGGTGCCGACCACAATCATCAGTTCAGGTGAACTGGAAACCTTACAGCGCGTTGACCTTCTTGGAAATGGCCGACTTGCGGTTTGCTGCGTTGTTCTTGTGCAGAACACCCTTGCTGACAGCCTTGTCCAGCTTGCGGCCGGCAACAAGCAGGGCAGCAGTAGCTGCATCCTTGTCGGTGGACTCAACGGCGGTGTTGACGGCGCGGATGGCCGTCTTCAGCTCAGACTTGACTGCGTTGTTGCGCAGGCGGGCCTTCTCGTTGGTGAGGATGCGCTTCTTCTGGGACTTGATATTAGCCACGTGTGAACTCTCTTTTTAATGCGGAAATGGTCTAGAGGGCTTTCAGATTGGCCATTGACTGAGCGGCGTGGGGATACCTATGGCGACCAACCATGAGTGGCCGTCGACCTGCACGGACACACAGCTATAAAGAATAGCAGACCCCCCGGAGACTGGCCATTTTGGCGGGCTATTTCCAGCCGTGTCGCCGCCGGATACCTGCAGCCACCAGATCGAAGCGTTTCCGGTCCAGAACAGCCCCTTCGCGCCGGATGGCGTCCGGGCTGATCTGCAGGATCCGCCTGAGGTTCGCCTCGCTGGGCCGCTGCTGGCGGTCCCAACTGCCGGTCCCGATGTCCACATACTCTCCGGATCTGTCGCCTGCCTGGTCGTGGTCCTTGCTGGTGAGCATGACCCCCAGCAGATACCGCCCGCTCTTGCCCACCAGCAGAACCGGACGGTCTTTGCCCTGGCTGTGGTCCTCTTCATAGGGCACCCAGGTCCACACAATCTCGCCGGGGTCGGGACTGCCGTCGGGCTGCGGGGCATACCGGATGGCCGCCGCGCCGCCAAAGTCGCCAGGATAGGCCCCGGGCGGGGACGGCCTGACCGGCGGTGCCTGGCGGGCCGGTTTGGAGGTGTCCGGTCCCGCAGGCCGGGTTGGGCCGGTACGGAACTTCTGCAGGACCCTGAGGGACATCCGGACGGCGCTGGCCAAGGAGCGGAGGTTGATAGGCATGGGCCAAGACTATCGCCGGGCCCAGTGCCGGGTTTGACGTGAATGCAATACGATGCGCCCGGACGTGGGAGACTAAAGGTTCCAAATGTGCGGTCCAGCCGCAGGGTGCCTTCGGTGCGTCCTGGCGGCGGTCGCACGAATGTCAACAGTAAGGACCCTGCGTGTCTCCCATGGCCCGCACCGCCCCGGTGCCCGCCGCGACTGATCCGGCCATCATTCGGAATTTCTGCATCATCGCGCACATTGACCACGGTAAATCCACCCTGGCTGACCGCATGCTGCAGTTCACCGGGGTGGTTAAGTCCCGCGATATGAAGGCCCAGTACCTGGATCGCATGGACATCGAGCGCGAACGCGGCATCACCATTAAGTCCCAGGCGGTCCGCATGCCCTGGGAACTTGACGGGACCAGCTACGCGCTGAACATGATCGACACCCCCGGCCACGTGGACTTCACCTACGAGGTGTCCCGTTCGCTGGCCGCCTGCGAAGGCGCAGTACTGCTCGTTGACGCGGCGCAGGGCATCGAGGCCCAAACCCTGGCCAACCTGTACCTGGCGATGGAAAACAACCTCACCATCATCCCGGTGCTGAACAAGATCGACCTCCCCGCAGCCCAGCCTGAGAAGTACGCGGCCGAACTCGCCAGCCTGATCGGAGGCGACCCCGACGACGTGCTCCGCGTCTCCGGCAAGACCGGCATGGGCGTCGAGGTCCTGCTGGACAAGATCGTCCGCGACCTGCCGGCCCCCGTGGGCGACCCGAACGCCCCCGCACGCGCCATGATCTTCGACTCGGTCTACGACACCTACCGCGGCGTGGTCACCTACGTCCGTGTGGTTGACGGCATGCTTCACCCGCGTGAGCGCATCCAGATGATGTCCACCCGGGCCACCCACGAACTCCTCGAGATCGGAGTGAGCTCCCCGGAGCCCACCCCCTCTAAAGGCCTCGGCGTTGGCGAAGTGGGCTACCTCATCACCGGTGTGAAGGACGTCCGCCTGTCCAAGGTGGGCGACACCGTCACCAACCTTGCCAAGCCTGCCACTGAGTCCCTTCCCGGCTACGCCGATGCCAAGCCCATGGTCTTCTCGGGACTGTACCCGCTGGACGGCACAGACTATCCGGTCCTGCGCGACGCGCTGGAGAAACTGATGCTCAACGACGCCGCGCTGGTGTACGAGCCTGAAACCTCGGCGGCGCTCGGCTTCGGCTTCCGCGTCGGCTTCCTCGGCCTGCTCCACCTGGAAATCACCAGGGAGCGGCTCGAACGCGAATACAACCTTGACCTGATCTCCACTGCCCCCAACGTGGAGTACGAGGTAACGCTGGAGGACAAGAAAGTGGTCCACGTGACCAACCCCAGCGAATACCCGTCCGGCAAGATCGCAGAGGTCCGCGAGCCGATGGTCGCTGCCACCATCCTGGCGCCGAACGAGTTCGTGGGCGCCATCATGGAGCTCTGCCAGAGCCGCCGCGGTGTCATAGGCGGCATGGACTACCTGTCCGAGGACAGGGTTGAAATCCGCTACCGGCTGCCGCTCGCTGAGATCGTGTTTGATTTCTTTGACATCCTCAAATCCAAAACACGCGGCTACGGCTCGCTGGACTGGAAGGCCGACGGCGAGCAGGTGGCCGACCTGGTCAAGGTGGACATAATGCTCCAGGGCGAACAGGTGGATGCCTTCTCCGCCATCACGCACCGCGAAAAGGCCTATGCCTACGGTGTGATGATGACCGGCAAACTGCGTGAGCTCATTCCCCGCCAGCAGTTCGAAGTGCCCATCCAGGCTGCCATCGGCTCCAGGATCATCGCCCGGGAAAGCATCCGCGCCATCCGCAAGGACGTTCTGGCCAAGTGCTACGGCGGCGACATTTCCCGTAAGCGCAAACTGCTGGAGAAGCAGAAGGAAGGCAAAAAGCGCATGAAGATGGTGGGCCGGGTCGAGGTCCCCCAGGAAGCCTTCATCGCCGCGCTGACCACCGAAGAGTCCAAGGACAAGGCCAAGAAGTAGTGATGACAGTGGCCGGCAACACCGGACGCCCCTGCAATGCCTAGCGTTCTTCCCCTCGGCGACCCGGCGCCGTCGGACGGCCTGCTGCCCGCCCAGGCAGTGGACGGTGCGGCGGACCGGGCCTTCGGGCTGTACGTGCACATCCCGTTCTGCGCGGTGCGCTGCGGATACTGCGACTTCAACACCTACACGGCCACCGAGCTGGGCGGCGGAGCGTCCCAGGACGCCTACGCCACCACGGCCGTGTCCGAAGTGGACTTCGCGGCCACGGCCCTGCGGGACTCGGGTCTTCCGGACCGACCCCTGAGCACGGTCTTCTTCGGCGGCGGCACCCCCACGCTGCTCCCCGCGGAAGACCTCGCCCGGATCCTGACGGCCGCCGTCGGGCACTGGGGCCTGGAACCCGGCGCCGAAGTGACCACGGAAGCAAACCCGGACTCGGTCACCCCTGCATCCCTGCAGGTGCTGGCCGATGCCGGTTTCACCCGGGTTTCCTTTGGCATGCAGTCTGCCGTTCCCCATGTCCTGAAGGTCCTGGACCGCACGCACACGCCCAGCCGCGTGCCGCAGGTGGTGCAATGGGCGCGGGATGCCGGACTGGCCGTGAGCCTGGATCTTATCTACGGGACGCCGGGGGAGTCACTGGCGGACTGGCGCTACTCCCTCGAAACCGCACTTTCCTACGAGCCGGACCACATCAGTGCCTACGCGCTGATCGTGGAGGACGGCACCAAACTGGCCGCCCAGATCCGCCGTGGCGAGGTCCCGGGAATCGACGACGACGACCACGCCGACAAGTACGAACTCGCCGACCAGCTGATCGGTGCTGCGGGCCTCAGCTGGTATGAGGTCAGCAACTGGTCCCGGACGCCGGAGCAGGCATGCCGGCACAACCTCGCGTACTGGCGCGGGGACGACTGGTGGGGCATCGGACCCGGTGCACACTCTCACGTCGGCGGAGTGCGGTGGTGGAACGTCAAGCACCCAACGGCCTACGCGGGACGGCTCGCGCAGGGCCTGTCGCCGGCCGCCGGGCGGGAAACGCTCGACGCCGACACCCGCGAGGTTGAGCGCGTGATGCTTGAGGCCCGGCTCGTGTCGGGGCTGGCAACGTCAACGCTGGGCGAATACGGCCGTCACGCGGTGGCCGGGCTCATTGCCGACGGCCTGGTGGAGGCGCCGGCTGCCTTCCACGGCAAGCTGATATTGACCCTCAAGGGCCGCCTGCTGGCCGACGCAGTGGTCCGCAGGATCCTGCCGGACTGACTCGCGGGTGGGGACTACTTGATCCAGCGCAGGTTGTACTGGTATCGGTGGGGCTGGCCCTTGTTGACGTGGATGCCTGCGGCCACGGAGAAGCAGGTCAGGGCAATCCAGATCAGGGTGGCGATGACGGCGAAGATGTTTCCCACCACCGGAATGAACACCAGGAGGTTGGCCACCAGCGCAGCAATGGTGGGCGGCAGGCTGAAGTTCAGCGCTTCCTTCGATTCCTGGGCGGTAAACGGCCCGCGCTCACGGAAAATCAGGTAGATCAGCAGTGACGGAACACAGCCGAGGATCCCGCCGAAGTGTGCCAGCGTGGCCCACTGGCGGTCTTCGCTGGCCGTCAGCGGCAGCGCATTTGCCGGAACGCCCTGGTACTCGGAACGGCCCTGGCCACCGTGGTCGTCCCGGTGCTCGCGTGCGTTTTGTGCCACGGTTTTCTTCCTTCGAAAGTGCAATGGTGCTGGGTTGGAGAATGCCGGACTGAAGCAACTGCAGCCTCCGCAGTACCAAGAATACTGGTTCTGCCACCAAATGCCGCCGCCAGCAGCCGGACCCGCCTTACGGCACCGTCAGGAAGTCGATGACCTCCTCCACCCTGCCGAGCAGTGATGCTTCCAGGTCCGCGTAGCTGCGGACAGCGCCCAGCAGCTTCTGCCAGCCCAGCCCGATGTCTTCCTTGGTGGAGTGCGGCCAGCCGAACGCTGCCAGGATGCCGGTCTTCCAGTCCTGCCCGCGGGGCACCAACGGCCATTGTTCGATGCCCAGGACAGCGGGGCGGATCGCCTGCCACACGTCAACGTAAGGGTGCCCGACGATCAGGACATTCCCGGCCGCGCCGGGGGAGGCCATCACGGCCGCCGCGATGCGCGACTCTTTCGAGTCCGGCACCAGGTGGTCCACCAGGACCCCCAGCCGGCGGCCCGGGCCGGGACCGAACGCGGCCACCGCCCCCGCCAGGTCATCAATGCCATGCAAAGGCTCGACGACGATGCCCTCCACGCGGAGATCGTCACCCCAGACTTTTTCCACCAGTTCGGCGTCGTGCTTTCCCTCCACCCAGATTCTGCTGGCCTTGGCCACCTGGGCACGCTGGCCGGCCACGCGGACTGAGCCGGACGCGGTCCGGCCGGCAACCACGGGGGCAGCCTGCCGGGGCGCCGGGGCAACGAGCCGGATGGGCTGTCCCTCCAGGAGGAACCCGAAGCCGAGCCGGAAGGACCGGGACTTGCCGCGCCGGTCTTCGAGGGCCACTACATGCATGCCGCCTGACTTCTCCACCAGGGTCACCGCCCCCACCCAGCCTGACTGGGCGTCTTCGAGCACCATGCCGCGTTCCACGGGAACCTCAGGGAGTTCGCTTCTGACGGGCGCGGTGATCTCCTGCGGACCCCAGTTCTGGTACTGCATGGATTGATTCCGCCTTGCCGCTAGTTCCTGGCCCGGAATTTCGCCCGGAGCGGTACCAATGCTAACAACGGGGTGACTCATATTAGACTGTTAGCACTTAGGCATGTCGAGTGCTAACCCTGCAGTGACCACGGATGGAGGTGGAGTATGAGCGAGCCGCGCAAACTCGAAGTACTGCGCGCCATCGTGGAGGACTATGTCCACTCCCGCGAGCCAGTGGGTTCCAAAGCACTCGTGGAACGCCATCACCTCGGCGTGTCCAGTGCCACCATCCGCAATGATATGGCGGCCCTCGAAGACGAAGGCCTGATCACGGCCCCGCACACCAGCGCCGGTCGGATCCCCACAGACAAAGGCTATCGGCTGTTTGTGGACCAGATTTCAGCGGTAAAGCCGCTTTCCCACGCGGAACGGCGTGCAATCCAGTTGCTGCTGGAGGGCGCAGACGATTTGGACGACGTCCTGGACAGGACCGTCAGGATGCTGTCACAGCTGACCAACCAGGTCGCCGTCGTGCAGTATCCTCACCTGAGCCGCGCCACTATCCGCCACATCGAATTTGTCCTGCTCGCGCCCCGGCAGGTCCTGGTGGTCCTCATCGCCACCACCGGCAAAGTCGAACAGCGCGTGATCGACGTCGGCCAGGACCTCGGCGACGACGCCATCGCGGCCTTGCGGACGCATTTCCTCGGTTCCCTTGCGGGCACGTCGCTGAGCCGGCTGACCCCCTCGCTGCCGGGAGTTGTTTCGTCCGTCAGTCCGGGCCAGCGGGCAGCTGCCCAGGCTTTGGCCCACGGGCTGGAAACGCTCGCGCACAACAGCCGCGAGGAACGCATGGTCATGGCCGGAACGGCGAACCTCGCCCGTTCCAATGTGGATTTTCCGCTCAGTATCGGACCGGTCCTGGAAGCCCTCGAGGAGCAGGTTGTCCTGTTGCGCCTCCTGAGCGACATGGCGCAGGATCCGAGGGGCGTGGCAGTCAGTATCGGGCGTGAAAACCCTTACGACGGGCTCGCGGAGGCCTCCGTGGTGGCCACGGGCTACGGACCTGACAGCACTGCCAAGATCGGTGTGCTGGGCCCCACCCGGATGGACTATCCCACCACCATGGCCGCCGTCAGGGCAGTAGCCCGTTACCTTTCAAGAATTCTGGGCCCGTAACAGCACCACGGTCCAGGCACGAAGAGCAGTCCCGGCAGCCCGGCTGGCCGGCAGTACAACAAGGAAGAGATACGAACTTTGAGCAGCCACTACGACGTCCTCGGAGTCTCGCCGGAAGCCACCGGGGAAGAGATCAAGAAGGCCTACCGCAAGCTTGCCCGCACTCTTCACCCGGACGTAAACCCCGGGGACGATGCATCGGACCGCTTCAAGGCCGTGACGCACGCCTATGAGGTACTTTCGGACCCGCAGAAGCGCCGGATCTATGACACCACCGGTAACGAGAACGGCACCGACAACGGGTTCGGCGGTGGCGGGTACTCCGGCCAGGGCTTCGCGTTCCAGGACATTTTCGACACGTTCTTCGGTGCCGGCGGCTCCTCGGGCCCCGCGTCCCGCGTCCGCCGCGGCCAGGACGCGCTGATTAGTGTCCGGATCGAACTCCGCGATGCCGTGTTTGGCGTCAACCGTAAACTCGAAGTGGACACCGCCGTAACCTGCCCCACTTGCAACGGCTCATGCTGCCGGGAAGGCAGCCACCCTGTGCGTTGCGATATCTGCGGCGGCAGCGGCCAGATCCAGCGCGCGGTGCGCTCCATCCTGGGCCAGGTCATGACGGCGGCCCCGTGTGGCAGCTGCGAAGGCTTCGGAACGGTCATCAAGGACCCCTGCAACGAATGCAGCGGACAAGGCCGCATCCGCAGCCGGCGGTCGCTGACCATCAAAGTGCCGGCCGGTGTTGCCACAGGCACCCGGATCCAGCTCTCCGGGCAGGGCGAAGCAGGCCTGGCCGGAGGACCGTCCGGGGACCTCTACGTGGAACTCCGGGTCAACAACGACGCCACCTACGCCCGCGACGGTGACGACCTGCACGCAACGCTGCACATCCCGATGACTGCCGCCGCCCTGGGCACCGAGCTGTCGCTGGAAACGTTTGACGGGCTGCAGGAGATCGACGTCAAGGCGGGGACGCAGTCCGGGGAGATCATCACGCTCCGTGGTCTCGGCGTGACGCACCTGCGCGGTTACGGCCGTGGGGACCTGATGGTCCATCTGCAGGTGGACACGCCTGCCAAACTCGATGCCGCGCAGGAGGATCTCCTGCGGCAGTTGGCGAAGCTGCGGGGCGAGCAGTTCACGGAAGGCAAGCTGGCTGCCAGCGGCGGCGTCTTTGCCAAGCTGCGGGACCGGTTCGGTAACCTATAGCAGTGAGCAATCCCGTTTTCTTCAGCGGTGCCGGGTCGCTGGACGAGCTGGTGCCCGGTGCCCGTTTTGTCCTTCGGGGACCGGAGGCACGCCACGCAGTGACCGTGAAACGGCTCGCTCCCGGAGAGGCGGTGGACATTGCCGACGGCGCCGGAAAGCGGCTGAGCGGAACTGTTGTCTCGGCGTCGCCTGCGGAGCTCACCGTGGAATGCTCCGCCCTCGTTGTGGAGCACCAGCCCGGCATCCGGCTGGTCCTGGTGCAGGCACTGGCCAAGGGGGACCGCGATGAACTGGCCGTGGAAACGGCAACCGAGCTGGGGATCGACGCTGTTGTTCCCTGGCAGTCCGAGCGATCAATTGTCCGCTGGAAGGGTGAGCGCGCGGCCAAGGCCCACGCAAAATGGCAGTCCGTGGTCACTGCCGCCGCCAAGCAGGCACGCCGCGCCTGGATCCCCGAGGTGCGCGCCGCCGTCGAAACGCCGGGCCTTGCGGCAGCCGTGGCGGCGGCGGATCTGGCCGTAATCCTGCACGAAGACGCGGTCCGGCCGCTCCGGTCTGTCCTGGAATCATGGCAGGCCACCCAGGTGGACGCCGGGCCCCTGGAGATTCTGCTCATCGTTGGCCCGGAAGGCGGAATCAGTCCCCGCGAAGTCACCCGGCTTTGCGACGCCGGCGCCGTGACGGCGCTCCTGGGACACCACGTCCTGAGGTCATCCACGGCCGGACCGGCAGCTGTTGTTCTGGCGAGCGACGTACTGGGACGCTGGACAGCCCCGGTATCCTGAGGAGGCCTGCTGCGAAGGCTGCTACCGGACGTTGAAGTTCCGCGTGTCGACATTCAGCTCCTGGCCGCTGCCGGCCGCATCCACCTGCGAAACGCGGAGCTCGTAATCTCCCGAGGACAGGCTGAGGGCAAGCGTGAACACCCCGGACTGGGCCGCTTCGGCAGCTGCAGTGGTCTCCCCGGTCAAATAGGGCGTCTTGTTCCCGTTGGCTTCGGCCCGGAGGATCTGCCAGCGGAGCTTTCCGCCCGGAACGGTGCTGCGGCCGGTGATCTTGACGCTTCCGCCGGCCAGGTCCGTGCCTTCCTGCGGATCGATGATCCACACGGGCGCCACCATGCCGGCAGCCCGGGACATGGGGTCGCCAAGCTGCACGTGGTCGAAGGCGACGTAATCGGTGTGGCTGTCCACCAAGATCCTCACCTGGATCTGCTGGCCGGAATCGATCAGGCCGGAACTCGCAGCCGCTGCAGTAGCGGTAAAGACCAGCTGCTGAATGGCACGGCCGGCCATGTCGGCATCGAGATTGCTGTTAAAGGCATCCTCCGAGACGTCGACGGTGATGACGTTCTTGCCGGAGATGGACGAGGCGAGTTTCTCGGGATTCTGCCAGGGCGTGAAGAAGTCCGGGTCCAGCGGCTTCTCGGACATCATGGCCCGCAGGGCGCGCGTCACGGGATTCTCCTGCTCCGGCACGTCCCGGAATTCCCGGTACAGGAACGCGTTGTTGTTGCTTCGTCCGATCCAGTACACCGGTGCCTTATTCGAAGACTGTGTGGTTTCCAGGGGCGCGCTGGTGGAGGGCGCCATGGGGGAGCCCGTGGCGGCCGGGCCGGCGTTTGCCGTCAGGTTGGGCTCAGGGCTAGGGCCCGCGATACAACCGGTGAGAAGAAGGAATGCTGGCAGTAGACCCAGGAGACGTTGTGGACGGAAACGCGGCGCGGCGCGTTTGGAAGTGAGGGGGGTCGCTGTTTCCGGCACTCTCGTGGCCCTGTCCTTCCTGGCTGTGAAATAGTGAGGCTTGGGCCTCGTGAGCCGGTCCCCGGACGGCTTTGATTTCCAGCATCGCATAGCCACCTCCGCCAAATGGACCGAATCCGGGCCGGCGGCCCAACTGCAACGGGAACGATATGAGCCCGATATGAAGTTGATACCTAATGACGCCAACCGTCCCGCAGCAAGCCGGCGACGGACGGCCTTGCCGGAGACCGCCGGGCGCTGCCGGAAGGTGCCTCCTGGCGTAAGATGGAAGGACTCCGCTGGCTCCATCGTGCTCGGCAATAGCCCCGGTCACGCAGCAGCCGGCGGCACTTAAATTTCGAACTGGAGGAGACCACGGGCCTGCGGGCCAGCACCATGACTGAATCAGCGAACGGAAAGCGCCGGCTCAATACTGACCGCGCCGCCGGAGAATTCCCACATTCCCTTCCCGGTGTCCGGACGGAGGTGGTTCTCTTTGACAACTCCGATCAGATGGTCCAATCGCTCGGCAGCCATGATGAGGCCCTGCGTTACATCGAAGATCAGTTCCCGTCCGTTAACTTCCACGTGCGCGGAAACGAACTGTCCATCAGCGGCCCTGCCACCGAAGTTCCCCGCATCATGCGGCTGCTGCATGAAGTGCGCGGCCTCGTTGCCCGTGGAACAGTCATCAGCCCCGCGGTGTTGCGGCAGCTCGTCTCCTTGCTTCGCAGCCAGTCATTGCAGAACCCTGTGGACGTCCTCACCCATGACATCCTCTCCAGCCGGGGGAAGACCATCCGGCCCAAGACCCTGAACCAGAAGAACTACGTGGACGCGATTGACGCGAACACGGTGATCTTCGGGATTGGCCCTGCAGGCACGGGTAAGACGTTCCTCGCGATGGCCAAGGCTGTCCAGGCGCTGCAGCAGAAGGAAGTCAGCCGCATCATCCTGACCAGGCCGGCAGTCGAGGCCGGCGAACGGCTGGGATTCCTGCCGGGCACCCTGAGCGACAAGATCGATCCCTACCTGCGCCCGCTGTACGACGCGCTGCACGACATGATGGACCCCGAGTCCATCCCGCGCCTGATGGCTGCGGGGACCATTGAAGTGGCGCCGCTGGCTTACATGCGTGGGCGCACGCTCAATGACGCCTTCATCATCCTGGACGAAGCGCAGAACACCACACCGGAACAGATGAAGATGTTCCTCACGCGTTTGGGCTTCGGGTCCAAAATGGTGGTCACCGGAGACGTCACCCAGGTGGACCTGCCCTTCGGCACCCGGTCAGGGCTGCGGATCGTGGAAGAGATCCTGCAGGGAATCGAGGACGTGAACTTCACCATCCTGGACGACACGGACGTGGTCCGCCACCGGCTTGTGGGTGACATCGTGCGTGCCTACAGTCTCTGGGATGATGCCCAGCGGAACAAAGTAAAACACTCGGTAAGCCGGGAAAAGCGGGGGGAAAACGCGTGAGCATAGAGGTCAACAACGAATCCGGCATCCAGGTGGATGAAGCGGAGCTCGTGGCGCTGTCCCGGTACGTTTTCGAGCAGCTGTACATCCACCCGCAGGCGGAACTCTCCATTCTCCTGGTGGATGAACCCGCCATGGAAAAGCTCCACATCGAGCTTATGGACGAGCCAGGATCCACAGACGTGCTCTCGGTCCCCATGGACGAACTGACTCCCGGCACGCCGGACCGGCCCACTCCGCAAGGGATGCTGGGTGATATCGCCGTGTGCCCCCAGGTGGCGCAGGTGCAGGCCGTGAACGCCGGGCACTCCCTGCAGGATGAGATGCTGCTGCTGACCACCCACGGGATCCTCCACCTGCTCGGCTATGACCACGCAGAGCCCGAGGAAAAGGAAGAGATGTTCGGCCTCCAGCGCCAGCTGCTTTCCGGCTTCACGGGCAAAGAAGCACCCGCCGAGACCACGCAGTGACGCCCCTGATCCTTGTCGGCATGGCCCTGGCGTTCCTCAGCACCGCAGCACTCCTGACCGCAGCCGAGGCCGCGTTCACGTTCCTTCCCCGGCATGACGCCGAAGACGCCCTGCTCAAAGACCGCGGAAACGCCATGAAGCGCATCCTGGCCCAGCCGGTGGCCCACATCCGGGCCTTGCGGTTCTGGCGGGTCTGGTTCGAGATGGCTTCAGCCGTGGCGGTGGCGGTCCTGCTCCACAGCCTGCTGGACAACGTCTGGCTCGCAGGGCTGGCCGCTACAGGAATCATGGCCCTGCTCGGCTTCGTGATCGTCGGCGTTTCCCCGCGCCAGCTCGGCAGGCTGCATTCGGCCGCAGTGGTCCGGTCCACGGCACCGCTGATCAGGTTCCTGACGTGGGTCCTTGGTCCCATCCCGGGGTGGCTCGTGGCGGTGGGCAGTGCCGCCGCTCCCGGCGCTCCGGCGGGTGATGACGCGTTCTTCAGCGAACAGGAATTCCGCGAACTCGTGGACCGCGCCTCTGAATCGGACATGATTGAAGACACCGAAGCGGAAATGATCCATTCAGTCTTTGACTTCGGCGACACCCTGGTGCGCGCCGTGATGGTGCCCCGGACAGATATCCTCAGCATCGACGCCGGCTCCAGCCTCAGGCGGGCCATGTCGATGTTCCTGCGGTCGGGCTATTCACGGATCCCCGTGATCGGCGACAACACGGACCAGATCCTCGGAATCGTCTACCTCAAGGACGTTGCGGCGACGCTTCATGAGCTGGGACCGGACGACGAACAGCCCCCGGTCGAAGCCCTGGCCCGCGAGGTCCGGTACGTCCCGGAGTCCAAGCCGGTGAGTGACCTGCTGCGGGAGCTGCAGAAGGAGTCAACACACGTTGCCATCGTGATCGACGAATACGGCGGCACGGCCGGCCTGGTCACCCTCGA
This sequence comes from Pseudarthrobacter sp. KH_020_B, assembly GCF_057840185.1. Taxonomy (NCBI): domain Bacteria; kingdom Bacillati; phylum Actinomycetota; class Actinomycetes; order Micrococcales; family Micrococcaceae; genus Pseudarthrobacter; species Pseudarthrobacter sp. KH_020_B. The sequence goes on along the minus strand of NZ_CM174506.1, from coordinate 2,536,226 downwards.
GGACCTCATCGAGGAAATCGTCGGCGAAATCGTGGACGAGTATGACACCGAAAGCGCCGAGGCAGTGGCCCTGGGCGGCGGGTCCTACCGGGTCAGCGCCCGGATGAGCATCGACGACCTCGGAGAACTGTTCGACATAGAGCTCGACGACGACGAGGTTGACACTGTGGGCGGGCTGCTGGCCAAGGCCCTGGGCCGCGTTCCCATTGTGGGCAGCCGCGTGGAGGTGGGCGGCATCTCGCTGCTCGCCGAACGGCTGGAGGGCCGCCGCAACCGCGTCAGCCACATCATTGCCTCAGCAGTACCAAAAGTAGACACTGACCTTGAAGACCTCCTCGACGAGGCGGAAGCAACCCAGCAGGGAGTTCCACGTGAGCAAGAAAAATAACCGTCCGGCCAACCCGGAGTCAGCCGCCAAGGATTTCGGCGGCTACAGGGCAGGCTTTGCGGTCCTCGTGGGGCGGCCGAACGCGGGCAAATCAACCCTGACGAACGCCCTGGTGGGCCAGAAGGTGGCGATCACCTCCGCCAAGCCGCAGACCACGCGCCACACCATCCGGGGGATCGTGCACCGCGATGACGCCCAGCTGATCCTGGTGGATACCCCGGGCCTGCACCGCCCCCGCACCCTGCTGGGAAAGCGGCTGAACGAACTCGTTGCCGACACACTCGCCGAGGTCGACGCGATCGGCTTCTGCCTTCCCGCCAACGAGAAGATCGGCCCGGGCGACAAATACATTGCCGCCCAGCTCGCCGCACTGGGCAACAAGCCGGTCATCGCGATCGTCACCAAGGCGGACACCGTGGACCGGCAGGCGCTCACCGAGCAGCTGCTCGCCGTCGCCGCCTTGGGCCGGGATGTCATCGGCGAGGACGGCTGGAAGGACATCGTCCCCGTCTCCGCCACCGACGGGTTCCAGGTGGACACCCTCGCAGACGTCCTGATCAGCCACATGCCGGCGTCGCCGCCCCTGTACCCGGACGGCCACCTGACGGACGAACCCGAAGCGGTGATGATCGCCGAACTCATCCGCGAAGCTGCCCTCGAAGGCGTCCGCGACGAACTGCCGCACTCCCTGGCCGTCGTCGTTGATGAAATTGTTCCGCGTGAAGGCCGGCCCGAAGACCGGCCGTTCCTCGACGTCCGGGTTAATCTCTATGTGGAACGTCCGTCCCAGAAGGCCATCATCATCGGCAAGGGCGGCGCACGGCTCCGCGAAGTCGGCACCAACGCACGCAAGGGGATCGAGGCGCTGCTCGGCGCACGCATCTATCTTGACCTGCACGTGAAGGTGGCCAAGGACTGGCAGCGCGACCCGAAGCAGCTGGTCAAGCTGGGCTTCTGACGCTGCCCTTTTCGCTTTACCCCGGCCGGTCGTCGGGAAGTTCCCAGACTGGGCAACTAAATTAGGCCGGATTCAATTTTTTCGAGGAAGGTACACCACACATGGGGCGAGGCCGCGACAATCGCGAGTACGGAGCTGACGCGTCAGCCGGGACCGGTCCGGTGTCCCGCCACGCTGATGCCACCGCCGTCGGCGTTGCCCGGCATCTCGGATCCCGGAGCCGGATGCCGGCCTGGCTGAAAGTGACCACTGCGGTGGTCACCATCCTGGTGGTCGGCGGTCTAGGCTTCGCAGGCTACTGGTACTTGCGGTTTCAGTCGAACATCACCACGGCGGCGCTGAACGCCGGCGACGGGACCGGAAGCGAGGTTAATGACTCCACGGACCGGATGCAGATCCTGATCCTTGGCTCCGATACCAGGGACGGAAAAAACGCGGAGTACGGCGCTGTGGAGGACTCAACAGGCTACGGCAAATCCGACGTCATGATGCTGATGGACGTATCGGCCGACAACAAGCGCGTCAGCGTCATCAGCTTCCCCCGGGACCTGCTGGTCGATATTCCGGAGTGCACCGACCAGAAGACCAAGCGGACGTATCCTGCCCGCAGCGGTGTCATGATCAACGAGGCCATGAATGAAGCCGGCATCGGCTGCGCCGTAGACACGGTCAACAAACTGACCGGCCTGGAGATCGATCACTTCATGATGGCGGACTTCACCGCTGTGAAGGAACTCTCCAACACGGTGGGCGGCGTTGACGTGTGCATCAGTGACGCCGTCTATGATCCTGACTCCCGGCTGCGCCTGCCGAAGGGCACGTCCGCCGTTCAGGGCGAAATGGCCCTTGCCTTCCTGCGGACGCGGCACGCCTTCGCCGACGGCGGCGACCTTGGCCGGATCAGGGCCCAGCAGGGATTCCTGTCCTCCCTCACACGCAAGATCAAGGACGACGGCACACTGTCCGACCCCGCCAAAATGCTGAGCATTGCCGATGTTGTGACCAAGAACCTCACAGTGGATGAGGGGCTGGCCTCCGTGCCGTCGCTCGTGAGTATCGGTAGCCGGTTGAAGGACATCGACATCAGCAAGGTGGCGTTTGTGGCCGCGCCCACCACGCCCGCAGTCACGGACATCAACCGCCTGCAGATTGCCGAACCCGCAGGATCCCAGCTCTTTGCGGCCCTCCGCGAGGACGTGGACCTCACGGATCCAACAGCACCTACTACGCCGTCCCCGGCGCCGACGGAAACCACCGCCCCGCCAACAGAAACAGCCCCGGCTGTGCCAGCGTATGACAAGGCCCTGCAGCCAGTCACCGTGGCCAACGGCAGCGGTGTCCCGGGACGCGCCCAGGAAATCGTGCAGGCCCTGATCACCGGCGGGTTCACTCAATCCGGGCAGTTTGCAGCCACCCCGGTGGAACAGAGTGTTGTCTATTACGGGACTGAGTTCGCCGACGTCGCAGCGGACGTGGCTGCGCTGCTGGGAATCCCGGCCGCCCAGGTCCAGCTGGCACCTCGCGTCGCCGGAGTGCAGGTCTACGTTGGGACCGACTTCACCACCGGGGCGACCTACGGCGCCGGTGCCGGTGCGGGCGCCGCCCTGCCCGAGGACATCGTCAACCAGACGGCCGGCGATACGGTTTGCCAGCAGGCCAACCCGGTGCTGATCGTCCAGGACTGACAGCATCACCCGTTAGACGCAGAGAGGCGAGGCCAGACGGCCCCGCCTCTCTGTGCGTCTGCTGGAGGTGACTACCAGATGCTGACGCGAGCCTCCTGCGGCATCCACATGCCGTCCTGGTCGGTCACACCAAAGGCCTCGTGGAAGGCGTCCAGGTTCTTGGCGATGGCGTTGGTCCTGAACTCGTTGGGGGAGTGGGGATCCGTGGCGAGCCTCCTGATGGCCTCTTCGGACCGGATCACCTGCCGCCAGCCCGCCGCCCAGGACGCGAAGAACCGCTGCTGCCCAGTCAGCCCGTCCAGCACTTCCGGTTCCTTGCCGTCAAGGCTGAGGAGGTAGGCCTTGTAGGCGATGGTCAGGCCACCAAGGTCGCCGATGTTCTCCCCGAGCGTCAGCTTGCCGTTGACGGTGTGCCCTGGCGCGGCATACGGGGACAAGGCGTCGTACTGTGCCACCAGCTTGGCCGTGAGCTCCTCAAAGGCCGTCCGGTCATCCTCGGTCCACCAGTTCCGCAGGGCGCCGCCGCCGTCGAACTGCGACCCCTGGTCATCAAAACCGTGGCCGATCTCGTGGCCGATCACCGCTCCGATGCCGCCGTAGTTGACGGCGTCGTCGGCGTCGGCCGTGAAGAACGGCGGCTGCAGGATGGCGGCCGGGAAGACGATCTCGTTGAGCATCGGGTGGTAGTACGCGTTCACCGTCTGCGGTGTCATGAGCCACTTGTTGAGGTCCACCGGTTTGCCCACCTCGTCCAGGTGGCGGTCGACGTCGGCGTTGTGGGCCCGCTCGACGTTCCCCAGGAGGTCCAGGGGGTCGATTTCCACCGCGGAGTAATCGATCCACTTGTCCGGGTAGCCGATCTTGGCCCGGAACGCCTCCAGCTTCCGCAGCGCCTCGGCCTTTGTTTCCTCACCCATCCAGGCAAGACCGGTGATGGACTGCCGGTAGGCCTCGATCAGGTTGCCCACCAAGGTCTGCATGCGGGCTTTGTGGGTTTCGGGGAAGTGCTTGGAGACGTAGATCTGCCCAACGGCCTCACCGAGTGCGGCTTCCACGACGGCGACCGCCCGCTTCCAGCGGTCCTTGTTCCGGGGGGTGCCGCTGATGGTTGTTCCGTAGAAGGCAAAGTTGGCATCCACGAACTCGGAGGACAGGTAGGGCGCAGCGCTGTTGACGACGCGCAGGGCCAGCCACTCCTGCCACACCGAGAGCGGTTCGGACTCCAGCAGGCCGGCAGCCCCACCGAAGAAGTCCGGCGTGCTGACGACGATCTCGCTGCGCTTGTCGGCGTCGATCCCGGCGGCTTCGAACCAGGTGTTAAGGAGCGGGAACAGGGTGGCCGCTTCCTCAGCGGACTTGAGGTTGTAGGTCTTCTGCGGGTCCCGCAGGGTGACGTTGTCCCAGTGGTGGGAAGCCAGGCTGGTTTCGAGCGCAACAACACGCGCGGCGGCAGGCTCCGGATCGGCCACTCCCGCCAGGGTAAACATGGTCCGGACATGCTCGCCATAGGCCTTGACCATCGGGGCGAACTTCTCTTCCCGGTAGTAGGACTCGTCCGGCAGGCCCAGGCCGCCCTGGCCGGTGTAGAGCAGGATACGGTCCGGGTTGCCCGCGTCCGGGGCCGGGTAGATGTAGAACAGCCCGGAAACGTCGGCCCGGAACAGCCGCCCCGCCAGGGCCACGAGGTCGGCAACGGTCGTGGTGCCAAAAACCTCGGCCAGGCGACCGCGGATGGGCTCCATGCCCTTGGCTTCCACAGTGGCTTCGTCCATGAAGCTGCTGTAGAGCTCGCCCACCTTCCGTTCTATCCCGCTGGCGGCTTCGCCCTTCGCGGCTGCCTCCTCGATGATGTCCCGGACCGCGATCTCCGCTCCGTCGCGCAGTGCGGTGAAAGTTCCCTCGAGTGGCCGGTCATCCGGGATTTCCGTGGCCTTGAGCCAGGACCCGTTCACGTGCTGGTACAGGTCATCCTGCGGCCTGACCGTGTGGTCAATGTTGGACAGATCGATCCCCGAGATGGGCACAGAAGCTCCTTCGTGTGACGTGCCGCGGCCGGCGCTGGCACCGGCGCGGCGTCTGCATGTTGGACGATAAGGACGGTGGTGCCCTCTCATCTTACGCACGCGTGCTACCCTCAAAAGGTGCGCGCAGAGCTCCTTCTTCTTAGCTGCCGCGGCGAGGCCTCAGACGCGATTTAGCGCAAGGCCCATCCTCGTCGCGGAGTTTGTGTTGCCCGGCCACCTTTCAGATAAACCACAGAAAAGGCCCCGATAGTAATGCGAAACGCACAGAAGCCCTCCGGAATGCCAGCCCACCGCTACCGTTCGTTCCAGGATCAGATCACCGTTGAACTGCCTGACCGCACGTGGCCGGACAAGGTCATCACCAAGGCCCCGCGCTGGTGCGCGGTGGACCTGCGCGACGGCAACCAGGCACTGATCGATCCCATGAGCCCGGCCCGCAAGATGAAGATGTTCGATCTGCTGGTCCGCATGGGCTACAAGGAAATTGAAGTCGGCTTCCCTTCCGCTTCGCAGACCGATTTCGATTTCGTCCGCCAGCTCATCGTTGGCAACCACATCCCGGACGACGTCACCATCCAGGTCCTCACCCAGGCCCGCGAGCACCTGATCGAGCGGACATATGAGTCCCTGGTCGGCGCCAAGCAGGCGATTGTCCACCTGTACAACTCCACGTCCGTCCTGCAGCGCCGCGTGGTGTTCAACCAGGACCAGGACGGCATCCTGGACATCGCGCTCCAGGGCGCCCGGCTGTGCAAGAAGTACGAGGAAACCCTCGTTGACACGCACATCACCTATGAATATTCTCCGGAGTCCTTCACAGGAACCGAACTGGACTACGCCGTCCGGGTCTGTAACGCCATCGCCGACGTTTTCGAAGCATCCGCCGACAGCCAGGTCATCATCAACCTGCCCGCCACGGTGGAAATGGCCACACCGAACGTTTACGCCGATTCCATTGAGTGGATGAGCCGAAACCTGCACCCGCGTGAAGGCATCATCCTGTCCCTGCACCCGCACAATGACCGCGGCACCGGCGTGGCCGCCGCCGAGCTGGGGTACCTGGCCGGCGCGGACCGGATCGAGGGCTGCCTGTTCGGCAACGGCGAGCGGACCGGCAACGTGGACCTCGTCACCCTGGGCCTGAACATGTTCGTCCAGGGCATCGATCCCATGATCGACTTCTCCGACATCGACGACGTCCGGCGCACCGTGGAGTACTGCAACCAGCTCCCCGTCGCCGAGCGTTCCCCCTACGGCGGCGACCTCGTCTTCACCGCCTTTTCAGGCTCGCACCAGGACGCCATCAAGAAGGGCTTCGAGGCGCTCGAGAAGGATGCGGCCGCAGCCGGCAAGGACGTCGCGGACTTCACCTGGCAGGTCCCTTACCTGCCCGTTGACCCCAAGGACCTGGGCCGCAGCTACGAGGCCGTCATCCGCGTCAACTCGCAGTCCGGCAAGGGTGGCGTGGCCTACCTGCTCAAGAACGAACACAGCCTGGACCTGCCCCGCCGTGCCCAGATGGAATTCTCCGGCGTGATCCAGAAGAATACCGACACCGTTGGCGGCGAAGTCAGCGGCGCCCAGCTGTGGCAGCACTTCCAGGACGAGTACCTGCCCTCCAGCCAGGCGGACGGCCAGTGGGGCCGCTACTCCCTCGGTTCCGTCAGCACCGAAACGGATGACGACGGCGGGATGACCCTGCACGCCTCGCTCACCGTTGACGGTGTCCAGGCCCGTCGCACGGGCACCGGAAACGGTCCCATCGCCGCGCTGTTGAGCATCCTGCGCGAGGACGGCATGGATGTCCGCGTACTGGACTACAGCGAGCACGCCCTGTCGGAAGGCGGCAGCGCCATGGCCGCAGCCTACGTGGAGTGTGCCGTGGGGGAGCGGGTCCTGTGGGGCGTCGGTATTGATGCCAACACCAGCATGTCCTCGCTCAAGGCCGTCATTTCCGCAGTCAACCGGGCCATCCGGGATTCCCGCGCCTGATTCGGAAGACGTTGCGCGCCGGGCAATGCCGGCGCGCAACGCACCGGCATTGCCGGCTTTCCGGAACTGAGTGCGAAGATTAACCGTGGTCCAACCATCCTTTGCTACCCGGTCCTACCGGGATGACGCCGTGGTGCTGCGTACCCACAAGCTGGGCGAGGCCGACCGCATCATCACCCTGCTGACCAAGCACCACGGACAGATCCGCGCCGTCGCCAAGGGAGTGCGGCGGACCAGCAGCAAGTTTGGGGCGCGGCTGGAGCCCTTTATGGTTGCCGACCTGCAGCTGGTCTCCGGAAAGACGCTGGACATCGTCACCCAGGCAGTTGCCAAAGGCGCCTACGGCAGCAACATCGCCGCAGACTATGGCCGCTACACCGTTGCCGCTGCCATGACCGAAACTGCGGAAAAACTGACCGACGTCGACGGCGAAGCCGGCACCGCCCAGTACAACCTGCTGGTGGGGGCGCTGGCCTCGCTGAGCCGGGCCGAACACGCACCCGGACTGATCCTTGATTCGTATCTCCTGCGGGCCCTCGCCACCGGCGGCTGGGCGCCGAGTTTTACCGTCTGTGCCCGCTGCGGCCGGCCCGGCCCCCATACGGCCTTTGCCGCTCCGCTCGGCGGCATGGTCTGCGCTGACTGCAGGCCACCCGGTTCGCCTGCGCCGGCGGCGGAAACCGTCGTTCTCCTCGGCGCCCTGCTGACCGGGGACTGGACGACGGCGGATGGTTCGCAGGTGCCGCACCGCCGGGAAGCCGCGGGGCTGGTGGCCGTCTACCTGCAATGGCACCTGGAACGTGTCCTGAAATCCCTCAAACATGTGGAGCGTGGCTGACTGTGGCCCTGGGAAAAAAGAAGAGCCCTTCGCGGCAACGGACCACCCCTGTGGTGGCACCGTACCCGCACCCGTCCGGTGCGGTTGCCCCGGCGATCCCCGCCGAATTCATCCCGCGTCATGTCGCCATTGTGATGGACGGCAACGGCCGTTGGGCCAACCAGCGTGGCCTGCCGCGGATTGAGGGCCACAAGGCAGGCGAGCCTGCGCTGCTGGACGTAATGGCGGGTGCTATCGAACTAGGCATTGAATACGTGAGTGTCTACGCGTTCTCCACCGAAAACTGGCGCCGGTCACCCGAGGAAGTCCGCTTCCTGATGGGTTTTAACAAGGACGTGCTACGAAGGCAGCGGAACCAGCTGGACGAGTGGGGTGTCCGCGTACGCTGGTCCGGCCGGCGTCCCAGGCTGTGGGGCTCGGTGATCCGCGAGCTGGAAGAGGCTGAGGAATTCACTGCGGGCAACAGCACCTGCACGTTGAACATGTGTGTTAATTACGGCGGCCGGGCGGAAATCACGGATGCCGTATCGGCGATCGCCGCCGAGGTTGCCGCAGGCCGGCTCAAACCCGGGGCCATCACGGAGAAAACCATCCAGAAGTACCTGGACGAACCGGACCTGCCGGACGTGGACCTGTTCCTGCGGAGCTCGGGGGAGCAGCGGCTCTCCAACTTCCTGCTGTGGCAGTCCGCCTACGCCGAGTTCGTCTTTATGGACACCCTCTGGCCGGACGTCGACCGGCGGACCCTGTGGGACGCCGTCGAAATCTACGCCCAGCGGGACCGGCGCTACGGCGGCGCCGTCGACGCCGCGCCCGGTTCAGCCGTACCGTAACCCCGGAGCCAGCGGGCCAGCCTCGCATAGGCATCGGCCCGAACTTTGGCAGGGGAAAGGAAGACGTCGTGGAGCGCGCCGTCGATCCGTTCCACCGTGACGCTGCGCCCGAGCGTCAGCGCGCGGAGGGCGATGATGTTGACGTCCAGTACCGCGTCGGTGCGCCGCATTTCCTCGGACCAGAATGGCCCGGTGGCGCTGCCCCGGGACAGCAGCACCAGGATGGGGATGTCGATGTCCAGGCCCCGGGCCACCCTGGTGTGGCCGGCCAGGATGGCATTGAGCCAGCCTGCGCGGAGCGGAAATGCCATGGGCGGACGGAACCTGTCGTCAAGCGGCCACTCGCCGTCGGCTGAACTGCTGATGGTCCGCCAATAGAACCCCCGCTCGGGCAGGCGCAGGACAGCCTCCGGCCGGAACCGCGCCACGGGTCCCACCATGGTGGACGCAGCACGGCGCACCAGCGAGCTGCCGTGCATCTCCAGCCACGGACTGTTCAGCACCAGCTGCGAGGCTGCTCCGGGGTGGTTGCTGACCCAGAGGGCGGCAATCAGGCCGCCGGTGGAGTGTCCCATCAGCGTGAGGGAGGCCTCGGCTTCCAGCTCCGGGGAGGCCGTGTCGGCCCGAATGATGGCGGTGGCCGCTTCGATCTCGGCGTCGTAGTCCGCCAGGTTCGCCACATAGCCGCCGGGCGTTTCCGGGCGCAGGCTGCGGCCGTGGTTGTGCATGTCCAGCGCGTAGAAGTCATAGCCGCTGCCTCTCCAGAACTGCGCGAGATCCACATTGAAGAAGTAGTCGCTCCAACCATGGAGGAACAGCACCGTCCGGCGCCGGCCGGTGGCCGCCGGTTTCCCCGCCGGACGGAAGCGCACCAGCGTGGCGGTGCGGTGGACGCCGTCGTCGCCCGCGGCCTCGAATGTGCAGGCCTCGAAACCAGCACCGAGGATATCTGGCTGCCACCTCATGGCTTTATGCTAGCCGTGGTGGCGTGTATGGCGGCCCGGTTTGGTCTGGACCGTCCGAGACGGAAAACTAGAACCATGCGCGTATATCCGACATTCTTCAGGCTGGCCTTTTCGTGGATGGACGCGGAACGCGCCCATAAGATCGGATTCAAGGGAATCAAGCTCGCCCACACTTCCGGCGCGGGACGGCTGCTGCACCGGTTCACGGCGCCAGCGGCCTCACTGCAGACTTCTGCCTTTGGGCTGACCTTCCCGTCCCCGTTCGGCCTCGCCGCCGGATTCGACAAGGAGGGGTTCGGCATTGAGGCCCTCACCGAACTTGGCTTTGGCCATGTCGAAGTAGGGACCATCACCGGGCAGGCACAGCCGGGCAACGAGAAGCCGCGCCTTTTCAGGCTGATCGAGGACCGGGCGGTCATTAACCGGATGGGGTTCAACAACGATGGCGCGGCCGCCGTCGAACCGCGCCTTAAAGCCGCACGCGCCGCCCTGCAGCGCAGGCACCCCAACGTCCGCCCCGTGATCGGGGTGAACATCGGCAAAAGCAAAGTGGTGAAACTCGACGACGCTGTGGGTGATTACCTCATCAGCGCCCGGAGCCTGGCGCCGGCCGCGGACTACCTGGTGGTCAATGTCAGCTCACCCAACACGCCCGGGCTGCGCCTCCTGCAGGATGTCCAGACGCTGCGCCCGCTGCTGGCCGCGGTGGGGGCCGAGGCGGACAAGGCGGCCGGCCGGCACGTCCCGCTGCTCGTGAAGATCGCACCGGACCTCAGCGATGAGGACATCGACGACGTCGCCAAGCTGGCCCTGGACCTCAAGCTGGACGGCATTATTGCCACCAACACCACGATCGGGCGTGAGGGGCTGGCGTCGTCGGCTGCGAAAGTGGACGAATGCGGCGCCGGGGGCCTGTCCGGGGCTCCGCTGAAGCAGCGTTCACTGGAAGTACTTCGCCGCCTCAAGGAGGCCACCGGGGGCGCGATCACGCTGGTGGCCGTCGGCGGCGTCGAGACGGCGAAGGACGTCCAGGACCGTTTGGATGCCGGGGCCACGCTTGTCCAGGGCTACACGGCCTTCCTGTACGAGGGGCCGTTCTGGGCGGCGCGGATCAACCGCGACCTGGCGAAAGCGCGGCGCAACCGCTGACTGAGACAACAAAACCCCGGCGGTAGGACCGCCGGGGTTTTGTTGTCTAAGAGGGGAGTGCTGCCGGGCCTGGCCCGGTGTGCACATCAGGAGGGGTATTGGCCGCGCTTAACAAGCGGCTTGGGCAGGCGCAGTTTGCGGAACTGCAGGGATCGCATGGAGCCGTACCAGACGGTGCCGCGCTCAACCTCGCCGAACTTCGCGGTCAGCTTCTTGCGGAGCTGCCTGGACAGAATGAACACGTCCACAAAAACGGCCAGGAACATCACCCAGAAACCGCCCAGGACATAAACCATCTGCTCACTGGAAGCCGGAACAATGAGGGAAATGATGACAAACACCAGGGCGCCGAACATCAGGTATTCGCCCAGGCTGAAGCGCGCATCCACGTAGTCGCGGGCATAACGCTTCTGCGGACCCTTGTCGCGCAAGGGCAGGAACTTCTCATCACCTGTATCGAGCGCCTGGCGCATTTTCGTGCGCTGGTCCTGGATAGCCTGGCGCTCAGCCGCTTTGGAAGCCTTCCGGTCCTCCGGCACCAGGGGCCGTTTGCGGGCAGCTTCCTGGGCCTTGCGCTTGGGCGTGGGCGTACCCTTGCCCAACGCGGCATCCTGCCGGGCTGCCGCTTCAGCGGCCTGCTGGTCTATTGATTGCTGCGCCGTTGGCGCTTCCTTTTTACGTCCGAACACGTGAACAGAATACCTTGCGGGCCCAAAGAGATCCGGCGCGGGTATTGTGTTCGCCATGACTCCCACCCCAGCAGCCAATCTGTCCGACGCCAACACCCCCGGCTCCGGTCACTTTGCACGTGCCATCGACGCGGACGCACTCAGGCTGTCCGTAACAGGTTCCTTCGACACCACCCTCGACCGGCTCAAGGAACTTGTGGCCATTCCCGGCATCGCCTGGCCGAGTTTCGATCCTGCCCCCTTGGAAGCCAGCGCGCAGGCTGTCGCTGAACTTTTGCGGGCCGCCGGAGTGGAGGACGTCCAGGTCCTGCGCAGTAACAAGGACGACGGCACGCCCGGCGGCCCCGCCGTTGTCGCACGCCGCCAAGCGGCAGAAGGTAAGCCGACCATGCTCCTGTACGCCCACCACGACGTCCAGCCGCCCGGAGGCCCGGCGCTGTGGGAAACGGAGCCGTTCGCCGCCGTCGAACGGGACGGCAGACTGTACGGCCGTGGAGCTGCCGACGACAAGGCCGGGATCATGGCGCATGTGGCCGCCTATGCTGCAGCGACCGAGGTTCTGGGCGCGGAATTCGGCCTTGGTGTGACGTTCTTCTTTGAAGGGGAAGAGGAAGCTGGTTCTCCCACTTTCCGTTCCTTCCTGGAAACGCACCGGGAACTGCTGCGGGCCGATGTGATCGTGGTGGCCGACTCCAGCAACTGGAAGGTGGGCATCCCCGCCCTGACCACCAGCCTGCGCGGCCTGGTGGACGGAACCATTGAAGTCCAGGTGCTGGAGCATGCTGTCCACTCGGGCATGTTCGGCGGACCCGTGCTGGACGCGCCAACCCTGCTGTCCCGATTGATTGCCACCCTGCACGACGCAGACGGCAACGTGGCCATAGAAGGCCTGGTCTCGAATGACAACGTCGGCGTGGAGCTCACGGAAGCGGAGTACCGTACCGATGCGTCCGTGCTCGACGGCGTCCGGCTCGCCGGTACGGGAAGCATTGCTGCCCGGTTGTGGACCAAGCCTGCGCTGTCCATCATCGGCTTCGATGCTCCCGCCGTGGACGTGGCGTCAAATACGCTTCTGCCGCGGGCGCGTGCCAAGTTCAGCCTGCGCCTGGCGCCTGGCCAGGACCCGGCGGCCGCGATGGAAGCCGTTCAACGGCACGTACAGGCCAATGCGCCCTTTGGGGCGAGGGTGGTGTTCACTCCCGGGGAAAGCGGAAAGTCGTTCCTTGCCGATACATCCTCAACGGCCGCGAAGTTCGCAATGTGGGCGCTGGGGGAGGCCTGGGGTGTTCCGGCGGTGGAGATGGGGATCGGCGGGTCGATACCGTTTATCGCGGACCTGATGGACGTCTATCCGGACGTCCAGATCCTCGTGACCGGTGTTGAGGACCCAGATTCGCGTGCCCACAGTGCCAACGAGTCCCTTCACATTGGCGATTTCAAGAACGCAGTGGTGGCCGAGGCGCTGCTCCTCGCCCGGCTGAACGCCGAAGGCCTGGCCTAAATCCGATGCAGCTCTGATGCCGGCACTATTCCACTGTTGGGAACAAGCATCGTTCAAGCATGGTTACGTCAGGAGTTAGAGCTACACGTCTGACCGAAGTAGCATGTAGCTATAGCCCGTACCGTATCCGTAGGGGCAGGCGCCGCTGAAGCGGGGCCGCCAGGACCGTCCAAAGGTAGGCCAAATGAGCACCGCAACCAACGAGAACACCACCGAGACCGCCAGCGCTGCCAGCGATGAACTGGCTGCACACGAGGTCAAACTGACCGACGTCGCAGCCGGCAAGGTGCGCAGCCTCCTGGAGCAGGAAGGCCGGACCGATCTCCGCCTCCGCGTTGCCGTCCAGCCCGGCGGCTGCTCCGGCCTCATCTACCAGCTGTACTTCGACGAGCGCCTCCTCGACGGTGACGCCGTCCGTGACTACGACGGCGTTGAAGTTGTGGTGGACAAGATGAGTGTGCCGTACCTCAGCGGTGCCAGCATCGACTTCGAGGACACCATCTCCAAGCAGGGCTTCACCATCGACAACCCCAATGCCGGTGGCTCTTGCGCCTGTGGTGATTCGTTCCACTGACCCGGTTCTTTCGCCCGATGCCGGCGCCTGCTTTCGGTCTGCCAAAAACGGCACGGAGGCACGGCGCCGACATGTGGGCGAAACGCCCGGCAGAGCGGTAAGCTCTACATCGAGTAGTAAAACTTTTAGTGTGCCCGGAAGGCCCCTTGGGTGGCCGGGCAACAGCAACAAGTAGGAAGGGCCGTCTGTGAGTTCGCAGAACCGAACCGGCAGCCGACGCAAAACGATCACTACGATCTCAGGCTTGGCAGTTGCCGGCGCGTTGGTTTTGACTGGATGTTCGCCAGAGGTAGAGAAGGGGTGGCTGCCCACCGAGCGTGGCACCACCAATCACACTGACCGGATCATGGACCTCTGGGTCAACTCATGGATTGCAGCCCTGGTTGTGGGCATCATCACGTGGGGTTTGATCGTTTGGTGCCTTGTCGCCTACCGCCGCCGCAAGGGCACCGTGGGTTTCCCGCGGCAGACCAGCTTTAACCTCCCGCTGGAGGTCTTCTACCTGACCATCCCGCTGTTCATGGTCCTGGTGTTCTTCTACTTCACCGACCGCGACCAGCAGGCCATCGATGACCGCTCCCAGCCGGCCGACGTCGTTATTGACGCCCGCGGCAAGCAGTGGGCCTGGGACTTCAACTACAAGTCCGGCGAGGTCATCTCCGAGGATGTCCACGAAGCAGGCGTGCAGGCACACCTGACGGGCAACACCATCGACAAGGAAGCGCTTCCGACGCTTTACCTGCCGGTTGGAAAGTCAGTGGAACTCGAACTGAACTCCCGCGATGTCATCCACTCTTTCTGGGTTCCCGCCTTCCTGCAGAAGCGCGACATGATCCCCGGCAAGACCAACTACATCAGGTTCACCCCCACTAAAGAGGGAACCTACGACGGCAAGTGCGCCGAGCTCTGCGGAGAGTACCACTCCGAAATGCTGTTCCGCGTGAAGGTTGTTTCTGAATCCGAATTCCAGGCTCACATGGACAAGCTCAAGGCAGATGGCAACACGGGACTCCTCGGCGAAGAGTATGACCGCAACCCGAACCTGAACGAAATTAAGTAAGGGGAGCGACGTGGCTACTTACACCCAAACCGCACCTGCCGGAACCCTTGAGGCTCCCGTAGTTCCTAGGTCCAAGGGACGCATCGTCGTCAACTGGATCACCTCCACCGACCACAAGACCATCGGGTACATGTACCTGATCGCGTCGTTTGTGTTCTTCTGCCTCGGCGGCGTTATGGCTCTGCTCATCCGGGCCGAACTGTTCGAGCCCGGTATGCAGATCCTGCAGACCAAGGAGCAGTACAACCAGCTGTTCACGATGCACGGCACCGTGATGCTCCTGATGTTCGCGACGCCGCTGTTCGCCGGCTTCACCAACGTCATCATGCCCCTGCAGATCGGCGCCCCCGACGTCGCGTTCCCGCGACTGAACGCACTGGCCTTCTGGTTCTTCCTCTTTGGCTCAACCATTGCGGTGTCCGGCTTCATTACCCCTCAGGGCGCGGCGTCGTTCGGCTGGTTCGCCTACGCGCCGCTGTCCAACACCACGTTCAGCCCCGGTATCGGCGGTGACCTGTGGGTCTTCGGCCTGGCGCTGTCCGGCTTCGGCACCATCCTGGGCGCGGTCAACTTCATCACCACCATCATCTGCATGCGCGCCCCGGGCATGACCATGTGGCGGATGCCCATCTTCACCTGGAACGCCCTGGTGACGTCCATCCTCGTGCTGATGGCCTTCCCGCCGCTGGCTGCCGCCCTGTTCGCGCTTGGCGCCGACCGCCGCTTCGGTGCACACATCTTCGACCCGGAAAACGGTGGCGCCGTACTCTGGCAGCACCTGTTCTGGTTCTTCGGCCACCCCGAGGTTTACATCATCGCCCTGCCGTTCTTCGGCATTGTGTCCGAGATCTTCCCGGTCTTCAGCCGCAAACCGATCTTCGGCTACAAGGGCCTTGTCTACGCCACGATTGCCATCGCAGCCCTGTCCGTCACCGTGTGGGCACACCACATGTACGTCACCGGCTCGGTCCTGCTGCCGTTCTTCGCCTTCATGACCATGCTCATCGCGGTCCCCACAGGTGTGAAGTTCTTCAACTGGATCGGCACCATGTGGCGGGGATCGATCACGTTCGAGACTCCGATGCTGTGGAGCATCGGCTTCCTGATCACGTTCCTCTTCGGCGGTCTGACGGGCATCATCCTGGCTTCGCCGCCGCTGGACTTCCACGTGTCTGATTCCTACTTTGTGGTGGCGCACTTCCACTACGTGGTGTTCGGCACCGTGGTGTTCGCGATGTTCGCAGGCTTCTACTTCTGGTGGCCCAAGTGGACCGGGAAAATGCTCAACGAACGCCTCGGAAAGATCCACTTCTGGCTGCTGTTCCTCGGCTTCCACGGCACGTTCCTCATCCAGCACTGGCTGGGCGTTGAAGGCATGCCCCGCCGCTACGCCGATTACCTGGTGGAGGACAACTTCACGTGGATGAACCAGTTCTCCACGATCGCCTCGTTTGTGTTGGGCGCTTCCCTGATCCCCTTCTTCTGGAACGTCTACATCACCTGGCGCAGCTCCGAGCGCGTCGAGGTGGACGATCCCTGGGGCTTTGGAGCGTCGCTTGAGTGGGCTACGTCCTGCCCGCCGCCGCGCCACAACTTCACCTCGCTGCCCCGGATCCGTTCAGAGCGTCCCGCCCTGGACCTCCACCACCCGGAGCTCTCGCAGGTACATACCGTTGAATCGCCTGCAGCCGCGGCAGCGGTGCTCGGTAACGCCGACCAGAAGGACACCGCCAAGTGAAAATCGAATCATGGATATTTGGAGCCGGAGTTTTCTTCTTCGTGCCGGTTTCCCTGGTCTACGGGTTCCTGACCAATTGGAGTGAATGGGTCGGAACGCTTGGGATCCTCCTCGTAGGTGGGCTCTCCGGTATGATCGGCGGCTACCTGGGCTTCACCGGCAAGCGAATCGGGATGCGTCCCGAGGACCGCCATGACGCCGAGATCCACGAGGGCGCCGGCGAGCAGGGGCACTTCAGTCCCTGGAGCTGGTGGCCGCTGGTCCTGGGCATATCGTGCGCTGCTGGATTCCTGGGCCTCGCAGTGGGCTGGTGGATTGTGTTCATCGCAGCTGGCCTCGCACTCGTAGCCCTCGTGGGCTGGGTGTTTGAGTACAGCCGTGGGGACCACGCCCACTAGGAGCCGCTGAGCTTCAGCAGAGATTTTCCAAATTACGACGGCGGGCCCCACCTTTTCGTGGGGCCCGACGTCGTTCTTGTCAGTTCGGTTCGCGTCGATTTGGGGCGGGGGAGTGACGGGACAATGGCCCCTGGGAGGGGCTAGCCGGCTCCCTGTGACTCCAGGAGGTCGGCCAGCCTGCGGAGGGCATCCTCGGCGTCGCGGTGACTGACAGGGCCGCTGACGGCGGCTTCGGGGACTGAAAGCTCTACTTCGCAGCCGAAGTGAAAATCGGCAGTCATGACTTCAAGCAGGGAACGGGCGTCGACACCCTGGATGCCGGCCTTGCGGATGGTGACGGGAAGTCCCGTTTCGGTCACTGCCCTGACGAACATCGCGGCGGGACGGGCATGCAAGCCGACTGACGCTGACACAACGGCCTTATGCACTGGCAAGGGGTCTCCCATTTTTCCTGACGGCCCCCACACCGTCATCGCTAAAGTTCCTGTCCAATATATCGGGCTGGATGGCTGCGCGACCAAACGGGGGTGCAGGGCCGGTCCGTTGCCTGAACTGGTCTAGTCCAGCGGGCGCTGCTTGCCCTAAGCTTGGACAGTGAAAACTGAAGCAAGGACGCATCTCCGTGGCTGCTGATGCCCGCGGCGTTGCCGGTGAGATTGACCGCAGCAGCGGGACAGCCATCTACATCCAGCTCAGGGAGATTCTCCGGGCCTACATCAGCGATTCCTGTCCGCCTGGATCTGCCTTGCCCTCGGAGCGGGATCTTGCCCTGCGGTTCGGGCTGGCCCGGATGACTGTCCGGCAGGCCATCGATGCCCTCGTCGGCGAGGAAGTCCTCGAACGGGTTATCGGCCTCGGCACCTTTGTGCGGAAGCCCAAACTGGATCTTCAGGTGAAACTCACCTCGTACAGCGAAGAGATGCAACGCCGCGGAATGGTCCCGGCCGCCAAGGTCCTGAGCTTTGAACAGATCGGCGCCAGCGCCTTCCTGGCCCGTGAACTTCAGGTGGAGGAGGGGACGCCGCTGGTGCGTTTCCGCCGGCTGCTGCTGGCGGACGGAGAGCCCATGAGCGTGGACGAGAACTTCATCCCGGCGCAGCGGGTTCCGGGTCTCCTGGACGGCGAGCCCCCAACATCGCTCTACAACGTGCTGAGTGAGCAGTTCGGCCTCGTGATGGAGTGGGGGGAAGACATGATCGAAGCGACGGCCGCTTCCCCCTCTACGGCGCGGCTGCTCAACGTCGACGTCGGCGCCCCCTTGCTCAAAATCCAGAGGCATGCCTTTGTTGCCCGGGCGATGGTGGACTACTCCGTTTCGTACTACCGGGCCGACCGCTACAAGCTGTGGGTACCGCTCCAGCGGCCTGGTGCGAGACCGGCCCGGAACCAATCGCTGGGCTACCGCAACCACTAACAGCGGGCGGCAGCTGCCGCTGCAGCGGCGGCTTCCCGTAACAGGAAAGGCCCGGTCCATGTGGACCGGGCCTTTCCTGTTGGAGCCTAGCTGCTGTGAGTTAGTGGCTGAGGCTCTTGGTTTCCTCGCCGGCTTCTACTGCCGGTGCGTGGCCGTGTGCGGCCTCCAGCTCTGCCGGCGTCGCCGGCGCAACACGGTCCTCGAAGAACCACTTGGACAGGAAAGCACGCTGCTTTTCCTTGCGCGTCACAATGCCGTGGTCGTTGGGGACCGCAGGCAGCGGTGAGGGGGATTCGAATCCGACGAGCTTGTAGCGCTTGTACTCATCCAGCGGTGCGTGCACTTCGATGAATTCGCCATGCGGAAGGCGGACAATGCGTCCAGTCTCCCGGCCATGGAGTGCGATTTCGCGGTCCTTGCGCTGGAGGGCGAGGGCTACCCGCTTGGCAACCATAAACGCGATGACCGGGCCAATGAAGAACAAGGCGCGGAGCCAGTACGTCACATCGTTCAGGGACACCTGGAAGTG
Organism: Pseudarthrobacter sp. KH_020_B; assembly: GCF_057840185.1. Classification (NCBI taxonomy): domain Bacteria; kingdom Bacillati; phylum Actinomycetota; class Actinomycetes; order Micrococcales; family Micrococcaceae; genus Pseudarthrobacter; species Pseudarthrobacter sp. KH_020_B. The sequence continues at coordinate 2,517,491 of NZ_CM174506.1, read as the reverse complement.
TGTGGCGATGAGGTCCGAACCAGCGGCTGCCCACATCACGCAGTACCAGACGAAGCCGGCCACGCCGATGGCGGTGCGGGTGGGGGCGTTCCGCGGACGGTCCAGGACGTGGTGTTCGCGGGTATCCTTGGTGATCCAGCTTTCGATCCACGGGTACATGAACATCACCGTGAACAGGATTCCGGCCGGCACCAGGGCCGGCAGGAGGACGTTCAGAGTCAGCGTGTAGCCAAAGATGACGTACTCAAACTGGAAGTCGCCAATGATGCCGGGCATCAGGCGCAGGGCACCATCAACAAACCCGATGTACCAGTCAGGCTGGGTGCCGGCAGAAACCGGCGACGGGTCGTAGGGGCCGTAGTTCCAGATCGGGTTGATCGTGAAGAAGGCCGCCATCAGGGCAATGACACCGAAGACGATGAAGAAGAAGCCGCCTGCCTTGGCTGCGTATACAGGGCCGAGCGGGTAGCCAACAACGTTACCGTCGTTGCGGCCCGGGCCGGGGTACTGCGTGTGCTTGTGCACAACCACCATGAACAGGTGCAGGACGATCATCAACAGGATGAGCGCGGGCACCAGCAGGATGTGCAGCATGTACAGGCGGCCAATAACAGCCGTTCCCGGGAACTCGCCGCCGAAGAGGAAGAAGGAAGTGTACGTTCCAACCACGGGGATGGACTTGATAACGCCGTCGATGATCCGCAGGCCGTTGCCGGAGAGCAGGTCATCGGGGAGGGAGTAGCCAGTGAAGCCCGCTGCCATGGCGAGGATCAGCAGGACGCTGCCAACAACCCAGTTCATTTCACGCGGTTTGCGGAAAGCGCCCGTGAAGAAAACGCGCAGCATGTGCACCGCGATCGAGGCGACGAACAGCAGTGCGGCCCAGTGGTGTACCTGGCGCATGAACATGCCGCCACGGATGTCGAAGGAAATGTCCAGCGAGGAGCTGTACGCCACGGACATCTCGACGTTCTTCAACGGCAGGTACGAACCGTCGTAGTGGGTCTCCGCCATGGACGGATCAAAGAAGAACGTCAGGAACGTGCCCGAGAGCAGCAGGATGACGAACGAGTAGAGGGCGACTTCACCGAACATGAATGACCAGTGATCGGGGAATACCTTGCGTCCGAACTCGCGCAGGATTCCTGATCCGCCAACTCGGGCGTCAACAAAATCGGTGATGCGTCCGGCTTTAGTCTTGGCGACGAAGGCGGGGGCTTCAGCTCTTGATGCTGCGCTCATGCTCATCACGCTCCCAGTAACTCGGTCCTACAGGTTCATTGAAGTCGCTGGTTGCGACCAGGTAGCCCTCGGCGTCCACTGCGATCGGCAGCTGGGGGAGGGGCCGGCTGGCCGGGCCAAAGATCACTTTGCACTCGTTCGTGAGGTCAAAGGTGGACTGGTGGCACGGGCACAGCAGGTGGTGCGTCTGCTGCTCATACAGGGCAACGGGGCAACCGACGTGGGTGCAGATCTTGGAGTAGGCAACGATTCCGTTGTAGCTCCAGTCTTCGCGGCCCTCGGAGGGGTTCAGCGAGGCGGGGTCCAGACGCATCAGCAGCACAACTGCCTTGGCTTTCTCGTTGAGCTTGCCTTCATGCAATCCGTTCAGGCCCTCAGGAATTACGTGGAAAGCCGAGCCGATGGTGACGTCAGAGGCCTTGATCGGCGTGCCGTCGGGGTCGCGGGTGAGGCGCTTGAGCTTGCCCTCCTGCGGTGCCCACATGGTGTGGGCCAGCGCACGGTCGGGGCGGGGGCCAAGGTCACCGAAAACCGCAATTGCGGGAAGCGGGGCCAGGGCCATTGCACCGAGCAGCGTGTTGCGGATGAGCGGACGGCGCTTGATGCCGGTCTCTTCCACGATGTCATCCACGATCCGGACTGCCGCCAGGCGGTCTTCTTCGGTGCGGATGGGATGGCGTTCTTCGGAGACTTCATGGTCCGGCATCAGGGCCTTAGCCCAGTGCACAATACCGGTGCCGATACCGAGCATCGCAAAAGCGGTGCCAAGGCCCAGCAGGGCGTTCTGCAGCCGGATGTCGGCGATGCTTGCGCCTTCACCCAGGTCGATTGCGAAGTACGCCACCAGGAAGATCAGGGTGCCGACAACTGACGCGCCGAAAAGAACGGCGACCTGCCGTTCTGCACGCTTTGCGGCCTTCGGGTCCGTGTCGGCCAGGCGCAAACGGTGCGGGGGAATTCCAGGATCCTGGAACTTCTCCACCTCATTCTGACCAGCCGTAGCTACGGTGCCCGAGTGGTTCGGACTGCCGTCACTATGGTTGCCCATAATTCGCCTCATCCTTCTCTCGTCCCGGCGTCTGCCGGGTTAGTTTTCAATTTCAAACTGCTGACTGGGCAGCAGAAGTTCTTAATATTCCGTTACGCCTAAGACGTCCGGGACGTAAGCCAGATGGTGAAGGCGATGATGACACCCAGGCCTGCAATCCAGACGAAGAGGCCTTCAGCGACCGGGCCGAGGGAGCCGAGGTCAGCGCCGCCGGGTGACCCGTTGGCCTCGATCTGCTTCAGGAACGTGATGATGTCGCGCTTGCCCTCAGGCGTGACGTTGGTGTCACTGAATACGGGCATGTTCTGCGGCCCGGAGACCATTGCTTCGTAGATGTGCTTGCCGGAGACGTCGGCAAGGGCGGGAGCGAACTTGCCACGGGTGAGTGCACCGCCGGCGGCTGCCGCGTTGTGGCACATCGCGCAGTTGACGCGGAAGAGTTCTCCACCCTTGGCAGCGTCACCCTGCTCATCAAGCAGGTGCTCTTCAGGAATTGCCGGGCCGGCTCCCAGGGAAGCCACGTAGCCTGAAAGCTGGTGGGTCTGCGTATCGTTGAACTGGGCCGGCTTCTTGTAGGCCTGTGGGCCGTTCATCTGCATGGGCATCCGGCCCGTACCGACCTGGAAGTCAACCGACGCAGCACCGACGCCAACCAGTGAAGGGCCATCCTGAGTGCCGCTTGCGCCCATGCCGTGGCAGGTGGCGCAGTTGGCTTCAAAGAGCTTTTCGCCCTCGGCGGTGTCAGTGGAGCTGTAGCTGGTGGTGGATGCCTTGGCCTCGTTGGCGGTGGTGGCAACGGCGTAGAGCCCACCAGTGACGAGGAGTCCCATCAGTAGCAGCGCGATTACTGCGAGTGGGTGACGCCGCTTTTGCGAGAGAGCCTTCACGTGGTGGTTCCTTTATTCGATCGTGCGCCGGCTCCGTGAGCCGCTTCTTGAAATTCTGCCTCTTGTAGAAAAGGAATCAAAGCTTGACTACTTCAGTACGTAGATGACCAGGAAGAGGCCGATCCAGACAACGTCCACAAAGTGCCAGTAGTAAGACGTGACAATCGCGGAGGTTGCTTCGAAGTGGCCGAACTTCTTGGCTGCGAACGAGCGTCCGATGATGAAGAGGAACGCTACGAGGCCGCCGATGACGTGCAGGCCGTGGAAGCCGGTGGTTATGTAGAACGCTGAGCCGTAAGCGTTGGATGAGAGCGAAACGTGCTCTGAAACAAGCATCGCGTATTCCGTTGCCTGGCCGGCGACGAAGAACGCGCCCATGACGAAGGTCAGCGTGAACCATTCGTTCATGCCCCAGCGGGAGAACTGGAACGGGCCGCCTGTCTTGCGGGGCTGCAGCCGTTCGGCGGCGAAGACGCCCATCTGGCAAGTAAAGGAACTGGCCACGAGGACGATCGTGTTGACGAGCGCAAAGGGGAAGTTGAGCTTGGCTGTCTCTTCTGCCCACATCTGGCCGCTCGTGGAACGCAGCGTGAAGTACATGGCGAAGAGACCGGCGAAGAACATCAACTCACTGGACAGCCAAACTACGGTTCCGACAGAAACCATATTGGGGCGGTTCAGCGTGGGGTGCGCCGGGGTACTGGGGGCATGGGTCGCAGATGTCACATAGACATTATGTCTATAAAAGTCCGTAGTTCCCAACGCGAACCGCCTTTTCGGGGGACTTTTTCTACAAAGACGCGAAATCACTGCGAAAAGTTCCCGGCGACGTTCACATTGGTCAGGTCCGGGGTGGCTCGATAGCATCAGGAGGTGACTTCTCAGGCAACCGCGCCGGCGGACAGCAACACCTGGCCGCGGCTCATATCGGCACTTATCAACGGTACTGACCTCGCAGCGGACAGTACCGCTTGGGCGATGGACAGCATCATGTCCGGGGAGGCGACTCCGGCCCAGATAGCCGGATTCCTGGTTGCCCTCAGGGCCAAGGGCGAGACTGTCGACGAAATCTCGGGCCTGGTGGACGCGATGCTGCGCCATGCCACACCCATCGATATCCCCGGCGAAAAGCTGGACATCGTTGGCACCGGCGGTGACCAGCTCAACACCGTCAACATCTCCACCATGTCCGCCCTCGTTGCAGCAGGCGCAGGAGCGAAAGTCGTAAAGCACGGCAACCGTGCAGCGTCATCGTCCTCCGGATCGGCTGACGTGCTTGAAGCCCTCGGGGTCAGGCTCGACCTCCCCGTGGCCCAGGTGGCGCGCAACGCGGGGGAGGCCGGAATCACATTCTGCTTCGCCCAGGTATTCCACCCGTCTTTCCGTCACACAGCCGTACCCCGCCGGGAGCTCGCCATCCCCACCGCTTTCAACTTCCTGGGCCCGCTGACCAATCCTGCCCGGGTGCAAGCCTCGGCAGTAGGAGTGGCGAATGCCCGGATGGCTCCGCTGGTTGCAGGCGTCCTGGCGAAGCGGGGGAGCCGTGGCTTGGTTTTCCGTGGCAACGACGGATTGGATGAACTGACCACCACCGGCCCCTCCACCGTCTGGGAAATCCGCGACGGTGCCGTCTCTGAGCTGGATTTTGAGCCAGCCGAGCTGGGCATCCGTCCCGCGACCGTAGAGGAACTCCGTGGCGGGGACGCCCAGGCGAATGCCGCCGTCGTCCGTGATGTCCTTGCCGGCAAGACCGGCGCCGCACGTGATGCGGTGCTGCTCAACGCCGCCGCCGGACTGGTGGCCTTTGATGTGGCCTCCCAGGGCCCGTTCCTGGAGCGTATGCGTTCGGCGCTTGCCCGGGCGGCAGAGTCGATTGATAGCGGTGCCGCCGCTGCTGTCCTCGACAAGTGGGTATCACTGACCCGGCCGTGACGTTAGCGCAGGAAAAGACGCGGGCCCGGCTTTTCAGCCGGGCCCAACTTTTTTACGGGGCGGTCCTACTGTTCGAAGCCGAGCGCAAAGGCCGCATCGAGATCGTGCTGCGAGTAGGCGCGGAACGCGATGTGTGTGGTGGTGTGGACCACCGCGGGTACCTTTGACAGCTTGTCGGCAATGACGTCAGCCAGATCCTCGTGCCGGGCGACGCGGGCGACGGCGATGAGGTCCCATTCGCCTGTGACGGAATAGACCTCGCTGATGCCCGGGATCGCGGAAATTTCCTCGGCGGTTTCCGGGATACGCGCGGCGTCGGTCTTGATCAGAACGAATGCGGTGATCACTGTTCAATCCTTCCGGATCTGTTGGCCGTAGCTGTGCCCGGCAATACTCTGTGGTGATCCCCAGCCTATTACATGGGCGGTGGGTCATCAGGCGTGGCCCGGACGCGTGGCCGGCGGCGCTTTCAGGACTTTTTAAGCCTGCGTACCAGCGCCAGAAGTGCCCGGTAGCCCACCAGGAACAGCCCCAGGCTCAACAGCGCAACAACCACGAAGGCAACGACCACGGTCTGTCCCGTCACCGCCCTCAGGATCATGCCGCCGGCAACGGTGCCGAGCCAGATCACGACGCCGGTTGCCATCGATAGCGGACGCCGCCACGCCCGCCCCGCGAACCAGGCGATGGCAGCCCCGGCCAGGAACGGCCAGGCGGTAAGGAACACGCCGGTGACGATGTCGCCGCGCTGGTGGGCGTCCCTGCCGATCGCCGCGAAAACGAGGATGAGGACGGCGTCGGAGAGTGCCGCGACGGTGATGGCGCGCCTGCCGCCGGTTACGGATTGCTGCTGGGTCCAGGTCATGGCTTCGAGCCTAGCGCCGTGGCATCGGCGACGCCGAACGGAACACTGAGGGCCCGGTCCTGATGCTTGCCCGGCTGTGGGGGATTATGGAAGATGGGGTGGCGGACGTCCGGACCAGCATCAGCGTCCTGCAGGGCACGGGAGTGGAAGTGGTGGCGCTGCCGCAGGTGATGTTTCACCATGCCGACGCCAACCTGGGTCCGGCGGGAACCGATGAGTGGATGGCCTTCATCCGTGACTCGGAAGGGAACACCGTGGGACTGGTCAGCCGGCATCCTCCGGCCGTTGTGCAGGGAACGGCCCCGGTCTAGGCTCTAGCCGGAAGGGAGCAGCCATGCAGAAGATTTCGACTTGCCTGTGGTTCGAGAACCAGGCCGAAGAGGCCGCCAAGTTTTACGTGTCCGTCTTCGGCGATTCCAGGATTCTGGACGTCTCGCGGTTCGGCGAGGGCGGACCCGGCCAGGCCGGGCAGGTCATCACCGTTGAGTTTGAGATCGAGGGCCGAAAGTTCATGGCACTCAACGGGGGAGCGGCAGCCACCTTCACAGAAGCCGTCTCGTTTGTGGTCGACTGCGCGGACCAGGCGGAAGTGGACCGCTACTGGTCAGCGCTGACCGACGGCGGCGCGGAGAGCATGTGCGGCTGGCTGAAGGACCGCTACGGCGTGTCCTGGCAGATCGTTCCCGCAGTGCTGGGATCACTGATCGGCGGGCCCGATCCTGAAGGTGCCCAGCGCGCCATGCAGGCCATGCTGGGGATGCGGAAGCTGGACATCGGCGCACTGCAAAGTGCCTACGACGGGTAGGTTGGCGGACGACGGCGGCACCTGGCTTGAGTGCCGCCGTCGGCCATTGACTCACCGCAGTGCCCGGTGTGCGACCGCTATTCGGGTGTCTCGTTCTGCGCTCTCTGGGCGAGCCGCTGGAGTTGCCATCTATGCACGTCGGGCAGCCAATCCAACGTGGCCGACGGACCGACACGCGGGTCGTCGGGAACACCGCCGTCGCGCAGGTCCTGCACGTACGCGCGATCCTGTTCGATTCGTTCTCGTAGCTGCTCAGCTCCGCCGACTGAGCCGTGACCGGGGATGACGGCACCAACGTCGTCGGCCACGCTCTCGAACAGCCGCAGCGCGGCGAGGTAGTCCTCGATCGGATTCGCGGCCTCTAGGTCGAGGAACGGCATCAGGATGTCAGAAAGCATGTCGCCCGCGACGAGGACGCCGCGTTCCTCGATCAACAGCGCCGCATGGCCTGGGGCATGGGCCTGATGCTCGATGATGCGGACTTTGGGGCCATCCCACGGAATCTGCGCAGCTTCGGAGGGCAGACCGGTAATGAGACCGAGCAGATCCATCGGGATCTCCTCGGCGTACTCTGGCGGGAGCCCCACGGCTATGCGGGCCTTCCAGTCCGCGTTCGACAGCAGATCTTGGATAGTGGCCGCGCAGCGGGCTGTACCGTAACGGGGCGCGTCGCCGAAGTTCGCGTGCCAGAGCACGTGGTCCCAATCGGGATGCGTCGAGAAGCCTGCCACGACGGACTGGCCCAGCTCGCGAAGGTCGTTCGCGAGTGCTGCCATTTCGTCGCCCGTGATGCCGGGGTCGATGAGCAACACACCGTTCCGGCCCTGTACGACAACGGAATTACTTTGGATGAACTCGCTCGCGTGAACTAGAACGCCCTCAGCGACTTGCTTCAGCATGAAGCCCCTCCGATTGTGGTTTGCAACCGCTTGTCGAGACGGTATTACCTGGCGGTAGTAGATGGCAAGCACTTTCCGCTGACGGGCGCCATATGGTCGAATGCATACGGGTGCATAACAAGCCGAGTGGACGGGATGGTCGAGACGATGGTCGTGGTCAAGCGCGGAGACGAGCTCGGCGAGGAATACCGGCGCCGCATCACCGAGGTCTACGTGCGCAGCTTCGCGGAGGACTTCGTCGCGTTCTCGCGCGACACCGGCAAGTTGGCCGACGCGTTCGAGCACATGCTTCTGCTCGAACGGTTCTACATCGCGCTGGTGGACGGGGAGCCCGCCGGCCTCGCCTCGCTCACCGAGGGAGAACAGACTCTGTTCGCGCCGCGCTGGCGGGAGATCCGGCATCACCTCGGGCTGGCGCGCGGGCTGCTCTGCTACGTGGTGATCCGGAGCTGGTTCATGCGCGCCTTCGACGGCGCCCGGCACGGGCTGGCCGAGATCGGGTTTGTCGCCACCGAACCGGCCCATCAGGGTCGCGGTGTGGCGACCGCGTTGCTGCGTCACCTGCTGGCGCAGCCCGAGTATCGCGAGTACGTGCTCGAGGACATCAAGGACACGAACGCACCCGCCCTCGGCCTCTATGCCAAGCTCGGTTTCACGGTGTACAAGCGTCGGAAGGTGCGCGTCGCCCGACGCGCCGGCTTCACCGAGCTCGTGTCGATGAAGCTCGTGCAGGACCCCGCGCCGCAGCCTGCTGCCGCGCGATCACCCGGAGCCGTCTGACCGGCCGCCGCTTAGACGACACTGCTGACACGTCCTTGGTTGCTTGGAACAGGTCCGCGTCGGCTGGTTTCGCCCGGGCGTCGGGCACGATGGCGGACCCGTCGTTCAACGGTGGCGGAACCCTGTTTGGAACGGTGGGGCCAAGGGAGCGGCGACGAGTGCCGGGACTACTTGTGCAGCCGAAAGGCTGAGAGCACGGCCAGTGTGGCCAGCATTGCGAAGATCGCCAACACCACGGGCGCGGTGCTGGTGCTCGCCGCGGTACCGGTGGTCGGCCTGGGCTGGCACCGTCGATCAGCCCACGGGCAGGCAGGCCATCAGGGGTTGACGGGCGGGCAGATCCGGTCAGCCGGCGGGGACGGGGCCTTGGACGTCGTCCAGGTACTGCTGCGCTTTGGAGCCGTCCATGAACCAGTCCTGGAAGTCCGGCGGAAAGTCGAAGCCGTTGGTGAAGCGCTTGGCGATTTCCGGATGGGTGCTCGCAGCGGCCAGGAGTTGGACGGCGTGCTCCGGCGGCGGGGCCAGCATTGCATTCGTCCACCGCGTGACATGCCGGGCGTAGTCCCAGTATGTCTCGAACGTCTGCTGCATGAACCCTTCGTTGAATGCCCGGTCCCCGTGTCCGATGATGCTCTGCAGGTACGACGCCGCGCACTTGCTGGCATTGTTCGAACCCTGCCCGGTGATTGGATCGTTCAGCACGACGACGTCGCCCAACCCCAGGATGGCCTTGCCGGAGGGAAGCGTGGCCACCGGCTTGCGCACTGTGGGGGCGAAGCGTCCCTGCAGTACACCCAGTTCGTCAGTCAGCTCCACGTGGGTGGCGCGTTCGGCCTCCCACGGCAGGAAGGTCTCGAGGATGTGCCTGGAGCGGGCCAGGTGCTCCTGCGGGCTCAGGCCCTGCCACCGGTCCATGGGGCCGCCGGGCACGCCTTCGAAGACCATGATTTCGCAGGACCCGGTGGTCGTCAGGGCAGGGAAAACGAAGTACTCGCCGACGCCCGGAATCAGATTGAAGCACACAGCGGAGTACTCCCGACGTGGCGCCAAGCCATTGACGTACGTCAGGGCCAGTGCGCGCTGCGGCGCGTCGTAGACGCTTCGGTCCGCATCGCGTTCGAACATTCGTGAGATTTCGCCCTTGCCGGCGGCCACCAGGACCAGATCGCTTGCCGCCGCATAGCGTTCCAGATCCTCGATCCCCGCGTCCTCAAAACGGAGGTGGCCGCCCCGGTACTCGAAAACCTCCATGAACTCCGGCATCTTGACCCGCTGGTCGATGGACTGCGCTGGCGCATCCAACCGATGGGCCCAGCTAAACGCCTTTGCCCCGGCCTGCTCCGGATGAGGGATGGTGAAGGATATGCCGTCAACGCTAGGGGCATTGGACCACAGGTCTAGATCAAGCGCACGTTCGTGGGACAGTGCCTGGCCGAACATGCACTGGCTTGAACTGACCCGGCCGCCGTGGATCTCCTCCGGGGTCCGGTTGGAGACGATGGTTACGTCATAGCCCTGCGCGAGCAGGCCGATACCCAGCTGCAGCCCGGAATGGCCGGCTCCCACAATGGTGATGGTGCGTGAAGTCATTGCAATTGCTCCCTGCTAATTACGTCTGCTATGCCTACAGGTCAAGTGCTTACTCGTCGTCAGGACCGCGCAGCTGGATGGCTGTGACGCCGGGCCCTACCCGGCGTCACAGCTTGCAGGGGTCAGCGGAGTCCGCGGAAGAAGGTGCGCACGTCATCGACAAGGAGATCGGGGACTTCCATGGCCGGGAAGTGGCCGCCGCGCTCGAACTCCGACCAGTGGATGACGTTGTTGTCCCGCTCGGCGATCGCACGGATCCCGAAGTCGCCGGGGAACACCGCCACCCCGGAGGGCACCTCGGATCGTTCTTCCCGTTGCCCCCAGCTGGCCTGGGCCTCCTTGTAGAGCCGCGCCGCAGACGTGGCCGTGCCGGTGAGCCAGTACACGCTGACATTGGTGAGCATCAGATCCTTGTCAACGGCGTCCTCGGGCAGTTCGGCGGCGGGATCGGTCCATTCCTTGAACTTTTCCACTATCCAGGCGAGCTGCCCGGCGGGCGAGTCGGCGAGCCCGACTCCCAGCGTCTGAGGCCGCGTGGATTGGATGATCGCGTAGCCCGCGCCGTCCTGCATCTGACGTTGCATGCCTGCGAGGCGTGCCTGCTCGGCTTCGCTCAGGCCGGCCAGCTCGGCCGGATCTCCTGTGGGGAACCCGAGGCCGCCGTTGACATGGACGCCCACAACGTGGCCGGAGTCGATCCGGCCCAGTATGGGTGAGATCACCGAGCCGGTGTCGCCGCCTTGGGCGCCGTACCTCTCATAGCCGAGCCGGTTCATCAGCTCCGCCCACGCGCGGGCGATCCGCGACATCTCCCACCCTGCCTCCCGCGTCGGCCCGGAGAATCCGAACCCGGGCATGGACGGGGCGACGACGTGGAACGCGTCGGCCGGGTTGCCGCCATGGGCTCGGGGATCCGTGAGCGGCCCGATGATGTCCATGAACTCAACGATGGAGCCGGGCCACCCGTGCGTGATGATCAACGGCAGCGCGTCCGGCTCGGGGGAGCGGACGTGCAGGAAATGAATGTTCTGCCCGTCGATGGTGGTGGTGAACTGCGGGAAGCCGTTGAGTTTCGCCTCATAGGTGCGCCAGTCGTAGGAGGTTCGCCAGTACTCGGCCAGCCCCTTCAGGTAGCTGACGGGAACGCCGTAGGTCCAGCCGACGTCGGGCAGTTCGTCGGGCCAGCGGGTGTTGGCCAGCCGGTCATTCAGGGCGGTCAGGTCGGCTTGCGGGATCTGGATGCGGAAGGGTCGGATGTCAGCGCCGTCGGTGTCCATGGGCTCGACGATACCGACTATGGCCGACAATTACTGCCAATGCGCGGGCATTTCCAGATCCACCGGCAGAAGAGTTGTGCGGCTGCCTATGGCGGAGTTGAGCTGCGGCTGAGTCAGAAACAAGGTCTGGGACAGATCGGTGCCTTCGAGCCGTGCATCCCTGAAGTCTGCGCCGAGCAGGTCCACGCCCGAGAGGTCACTGTCGCGCAGATCCGCTGCAATCCTCGAACTAAGTTGAGATTGCGTCACTTTAGATGATGATGTCCGGTGTCAGCTAAGTTGGCGCATATCCCAGCCTTTGGCAGCCGGTGCGTCAACTGTAGTGAAACGAGTCTGTCGAGAAATGTTCATTACAGTTGACGCAAATCGGCTGGATCTAGGTCTCCGGACATGATCGATTCGGGCACCACGGGCAGCGGACCCCGTCATCGCCGGAGCTGTCTCGCGCTCCCTCGCTATCTTGTCCGGCACCGATTATCCCCAGTCGGCACCATTACCGCCGAGCCTCAACCTTCGGTTGGTTCGGTAGTGTCGGGTCATGGACAGCGGCACGTTGGTCAATTTCCTGTTGGTTCTCTTTTTTGTGCTGCTGGGGGGAGTCTTTGCCGGTACGGAAATGGCGCTGGTGTCCCTTCGGGAGAGCCAGGTCCGCGGGATCGAAAAGGTTGGGAAGGGCGGCGACAGGATTGCCGCGTTGGCCCGGAATCCCAATCGTTTCCTCTCAACTGTTCAGATCGGCGTGACGCTTTCGGGTTTCTTCTCGGCAGCCTATGGTGCGTCCACGATTGCCCCCGATGTAGAACCCTTGCTGGAAAGCGCGGGGCTGGGTTCCGCGGCTGAACCTGTGTCCTTTATCGGCATGACGTTGCTGGTGGCTTACCTTTCCCTGGTGCTGGGTGAGCTGGTGCCCAAGAGGCTGGCCATGCAGTCCGCGGTCGGCTTCACGAAGGTCCTGGCCCCGCCGCTGATTACCCTTTCGACAATGATGCGGCCCGCGATCTGGCTGCTGTCCGTCTCAACCAATGCCCTGGTCAGGCTGTTTGGCGGTGACCCCAACGCAAAACGGGAGAGCATCAGCTCCGAGGAACTGTGGAACATGGTTGCCGAGAGCGACGAGCTCGAAGAACACAGCCAAGACATCCTGACCGATGTCTTCGGTGCCAGGAACCGCTCGCTGCAGGAGGTCATGCGCCCCCGCACCGAGGTGACCTTCATCGATGGGACCCTGAGCATAGCGGCCGCACGCACCATAGCCCGGGACGGCCCGTACTCGCGGTATCCGGTGATTGACAGGACCCCGGATGATGTCATTGGTTTCGTCCACATCCGTGACCTGATGCCCCGGGACGAAAAGTATGACCAGAGGATGGTGAAGGATATTGCCCGTGAGATTCTTCCGCTGCCGGGGACGAACAAAGTGCTGCCTTCGCTGTCCCGGATGCGCAGGCTGGGTCAGCACATCGCGCTGGTCGTGGACGAATACGGGGGCACGGACGGCATCGTCACCCTGGAAGACCTGGTGGAGGAACTGGTCGGTGAAATCTATGACGAGTACGACACCGGGGCTGACCACGAGGACCGGATCGACGTGCGCGACGGATCGGTTGACGTCGACGGCGGCCTGATCCTGCAGGAGTTCGCGTCAGCGTCTGGCATAACGCTGCCGGAGGGCCACTACGAGACAGTCGCCGGGTTCGTCATGGACCGCGTGGGCCGGTTGCCCCACGTCGGGGACCGGGTGGAGGTAGCCGGTTATGTTCTGACTGTGACCGCGATGGACCGGCTGCGCATTGCACGGATCCGGGTGACGCCCGTGAATGGGACGGCTTGAGCACCTTGAGTGTCTCCGGGCGCAGGGACGGACCGGTCCCGGGTCAGAGCATCAGCAGGAAGAAGCCTGCCACGGTGCATATGATTCCCACCGCGGTCAGGATCCAGCCGACGATCAGGACGGGGTTATCTCGGCGGGGCGAGTCCACGCTCCACCGGGCAGGGTGGCACTGATCGTAATGTAGCTCGATTCGGTTACCGGCCTCCAGACCTCGGCCCTCTGCAGGGGCGTACAGGGACAGGTGCAGAGTGTTTGTGCTGTCGGACCAGCGGAAACCTTTGTATCTGCCGGCTTCGAAGACTTCGGCGGTGGTGCTGGTCCACAGGCAGCGGCGCCGCGCCAAGACCCAACCCGTGATGAGCATCGGAATGCCGGGAACGAACCCTACCCAGGTCATCAGTTCCAGAATGGGGCCAAGAACGTCTGCGGGTCCGGGCATACTCTGATCTTATCCGCTGCCCGGTGCCTTCGATGGGCCAGACGGCGCGGGGTCAATCCGGTCCCGGTGTGGATACGATGGAATGGTTAGCCGCCGGCGGTCTGCGCCGACGGGAGCAGACCGTAGGGAGCGACACCATGGGTTTGGGTGACAAGATCAGGCACACTGCCGAGAAACTTGGCGGTAAGGGCAAAGAGGCCACCGGCCAAGCAACCGGAGATGAGCGCCTCAAGGCCGAAGGCCAGGGCGACCAGGCCAAGTCGGATTTGAAGCAGGCCGGCGAGAAAATCAAGGACGCTTTCAAAAAGAAAGACTGACTCCCGGATTAATAGAGAAAGGGTGCGGCTCCGAGGGAGCCGCACCCTTTGTACTTCTTATCGCCGACAGTGAAGTCGGCCGGACTTGGTTAGGTGCTCGTGGCGTCCTGGACTTCGCCGACGAGTTCTTCGATGATGTCCTCGAGGAAGAGCACTCCGGTGGTGTTTCCGTGGGCGTCGAAGACCCGGGCGACGTGGGCGCCGGTGCGGCGCATGGTCGCCAGGGCGTCCTCGAGTTCGCTGCCGCTGAAGGCCGAGGCGAGGCGGCGGATCCGTTTGGCCGGCACGGGCTGGCTGAAATTCTTCGGTGTCGTCAGGTCCATCACGTCCTTCAGGTGCAGGTAGCCCGATGGTACGCCGGCCTCGTCGGTAAGGATGTAGCGGGAGTAGCCGTGCTCGGCCACGGCGCGCTGGATGTCCGCCGGCGTTGAGGACGCAGGAAGGAGGACCATCTCGCTGATGGGAACCTCCACGTCGGCCACTGTCTTGGTGGTGAACTCAAACGCGGCAGTCAACGTTCCGCTGGTGTCAGTGAGCATGCCGTCCCTGGTGGATTGCTCGACGATGTTGGCGACCTCGTCCAGGGTGTAGGCGCTGGTGGCTTCATCCTTGGGCTCCACCTTGAAGAGGCGCAGGATGGAGTTGGCGATCCCGTTCAGCGTCCAGATCACGGGCTTGAATATGCGGGCGACCATGACCAGGGGCGGGGCCAGGATCAGCGCTGCGCGCGTCGGGACGGAGAAGGAGATGTTCTTGGGGACCATCTCGCCGATGACCACGTGCAGGAAGGTCACGAGCAGCAAGGCGGTGACGAAGGCGATGATGCCGATGGCCTCCCCGGAGAGGGAGGTCAGGCCGAGCGGGATTTCCAGCAGGTGGTGGATGGCAGGTTCGGAGACGTTCAGGATCACCAGCGAACACACCGTGATGCCCAGCTGGCTGGTCGCCAGCATGAGCGTGGCGTGTTCCATGGCCCAGAGGGTGGTCTTCGCGGCTTTGCTGCCGGCCTCGGCTTTGGGTTCGATCTGGGAGCGCCGGGCGGAAATGACGGCGAACTCGGCGCCGACGAAGAAGGCGTTCACGACCAGGAGGACGACGAGCCAGATGATGCCGGGAAGGTATTCACTCATGGGTCAGCTCCTGCGTGAGGTTGTCAATGATCCGGTCATGGGCACTCTGGGGCGCCTCCGCGGTACCGTCCGGGGTGAATCTGAGGCGCTCAACGTGCGTGCCGGCCACGCGTTCGACCCTGAGGCTTCCGCCGTCGACAGGGACTTCATCACCGAGTTCGGGAATGCGGTCGAGCTGGTCGGTCACGAACCCGGCCACGGTGTCGTATTCCTCGCCGTCGGGAACGGTGATGCCCGTCCGGTCCAGGAGCTCGTCCGGCCGGAGGGACGCGTCGAAGGTGATGGAGTGGCCGGTCCGGACGACGCCCGCGCGGGCCCGGTCGTGTTCGTCCTCGAGCTCACCGACGATTTCCTCCACGAGGTCCTCCAGGGTGACGATGCCGGCGGTTCCGCCGTGCTCGTCCGAGACGATGGCCACCTGGAGGCCCTGCTTACGCAGCAGGGCGAGGAGAGAGTCGACGCCCATGGATTCGGGCACGCGGAGAGGGTCGATCATCAGCGCGGAAGCAAGCACGTTTCCGCGCTCTTCCAACGGCACAGCGAAAGCCTGCTTGACGTGCACCACTCCGAGGACCTCGTCGCGGTCGCGGCCGATGACCGGGAACCGTGAGAAACCTGTCGAGGTCGCAAGGCTGACGATCTGTTCGGCCGTATCGTCGGAACCGACGGCGGTCATCCGCACCCGCGGGGTCATGACGTCCGCTGCGCTGTGGTCCGAGAACCGGAGCGTGCGGTGCAGCAGGGCAGCATGGTCAAGGTCCAGGACCCCTTCGAGTGCGGAGCGGCGGACCAGGGAACTGAGTTCCTCTGCGCTGCGGGCCCCGGAGAGCTCTTCCTTCGGCTCGATCCCGAAGGACCGGATGATCTTGTTGGCGGTGTTGTTGAACAGCAGGATGACAGGCTTGAACACCGCCGTGAAGAGGGCCTGGAACGGAATAACAACCTTGGCGGTCGCCAACGGGAGAGCCAAGGCAAAGTTCTTGGGCACCAGCTCACCGATCACCATGGAGAAGACGGTGGCAATGAAAATACCCACCACAGCCCCGACCCCGGGCACAACACCTTCGGGGAGCCCTGCGGCGATCAATGGGCCGCGCAGCAGCGAGCTGATGGCCGGTTCGAAAGTGTAGCCGGTGAGCAGTGTGGTGAGGGTGATGCCCAGTTGCGCACTCGAAAGGTGCGTCGAGGTGATTTTCAGGGCCTTGATTGTAGGGCCGAGGCGCTTCTCGCCACGGGCCTGGCGGGCTTCCAGATCGTTACGGTCCAGGTTCACCAGTGCGAACTCGGAGGCGACGAACAGCCCCGTGCCGACGGTGAGGATGAGACCGATCCCGATCATGATCCATTCATACATTCGGGCGCCCCTCTCCCGCGTTGGCCGGTAAACCGGTCAGAAGGTTGAGGGGCAAGGGCATATGTGAGGGAGGGTCATCCATAGTGCAGCCAATCCTACCGTCACCCAGGAGGGGGCGCCGCACGGCGGCTGGGTTTCTGCAGGGGGCGTATCGGGAGACCGTCGCGCCTGGCCGACCCGGACGCTGCAGGAACAGAACCAGGCCGGGCAACCCTATCCATGCTGCACCGTGGGGACGACCAGAACCGGAGCTGAGGCGCTTTCCAACAGTGCCTGGCTAACCGAACCGCGGATCAGACCGGGCAGGCCGCTGATGCCGCGCGTACCGATCACCAGCAGGTGTGCATCCCGGGCAGCTTTCGTGATTTCACGCACTGGGCTCCCTGTCAGGATGTGGGTGTTGCACGCCAGTTCCGGATACTTCCGCCGGACGCGGGAAAACAGGTCCGAGAACCGGGGCTCACCGGCATCGTCAGAGCCGGCCGGACCGACTGTGACGATGTTCAGAGGCACTGCGTGCCGCCAGGCCACGTCGGCGGCGGCCGATACCGTCGCGACGGCCTCGGGACCGTGCTCCACGGCCACTACAACCTGCCCTGCAAATCTACCCGCGCCCGGACCGGTGACCCCAGGAATCAAATTCCGGTCAGGAACGACAGCTGTGGGGCAGTGGGAATGTGCTGCCAGAGCCGATGAAACACTGCCCAACCGAAAGCCAAGCCCGGTTTTGTTCCGCCGCCCGACCACGCCCAAACCGGCCCGGGACGAGAGCCTGATCAGGACGTCACCGGCACTTCCCCGGATAACCTGGCTTTCTGCCTGCACGCCCCTGTCCCCGGCGTCGGCCAGGAGCGGTTCAAAGAACTGCTCCGCTTGGCGACCGGCCCCCCGGAGATAGGCCGACTCAACCCTCGGGTCAACGACCGGAGATAACGGAACGACGTGGACGAACCAGATCCTCCAGCCACGTGCCATGGCCTCATACAATGCCCAATCCACACACGCCTGGCTTCCGGGGGAACCGTCAACCCCTACGAGAACCACGTTCGCCATGCCCCCACGGTAGTGGCAAACACCCGCCCCGTACATGAAGATCCGAGACCGGAGACGATCGCGGGGTTTGCTCCGGTCGAGTGCCTGGACGGTGAACGACCCGAGGCAAAACGCCCGCTCAGCGGAAATCGTCGCAAACTCATTCCCCGCACATTTCTCAACCGCCCCTAACCGGAGCAGCGGTCCTCGTTGGTTGGAACTGGACCGTCGTTAGCGGCTCTTGCCGCGGTTCAGGCCCCGTTGCATCGCGTCGTTCGGCCGTGGGCGCCGGCCATGCCGGGTCGAACCTGGTGGGAGAATGACATCCGCACCTTTGAAGTTGGTTGCCAATCCGTGTCCATCCAGTAGCGCAGGGGGTCGAAAGCACCTCGTGGCTGCCAGCCGTCGGTCACTTCGGCGCTGATTCTCTCCAGAAACGCGTTTGGGTGCTGTGAGTGCGCGATTCGGGCCCAGAACGGGGATGCTATGGCGGCGGTCAGCGAAACGATGGACGGGTAGAGCGATGCGGCGACCACGGCCCGGCTTTGGCTGTGGCGCGGCTGGTCCGCAGCCAGTGCTGTCCTGGCTCATCTAACTTGAACCAACAGGGCCTGAATTTGGGCGGTTGGGTCAACTGTAGTGAGACAAAATGAATGCCCTTGTCTCACTACAGTTGACCTAAATCGCAGAAACCTGCGTTGGTTGCGCTCCAAGCCTCAGTTGACGACCTCAACATTGGGTGTGCCCGCGTGCCGGTCCCCGGATGGTGTCCCGTAAGGGGAACGTCTACTGGGACGCTTTTCCTAAGTAAGGAACCAACTGCGGTGATTCTGAATTCGAAGCCGCCAATGCATCAGGTTGACGAAGTGTCTCCCACTCGCTCCGCAAGATGCTCATGACGATGGCATCGTGGTGGGCGCCGTTGAAGAAAACCACTTCACGGAGTCGTCCCTCTTCGGTGAATCCGGCATTGGAGTATGCGTTCCGGGCTCTCTTATTGAAGGCCCATGTGCGTAGTTCGATTCGGTTGAGACCCATCTGGAGGAACCCATAGTTGATCGCCGTTTTCACGGCGTCCGTGCCGTAGCCTTTTCCCGTTTCTTCGGGGGCGATGATAATCGCAAGGGTTGCGGCTCTTTCGGGCATCGAAGCCCCGTAGAGCGTTACGTGTCCGATGAAGTTTCCCGAGCCGAGTGTCTCAATGCTGAATCCGGCGCTTCCGGCAGTGGTGTTCGTACTCCACTGCCGGAACATGTCCGCCGTCGAGCCCTCGGGACGCGGTTTGATGGTGGCCTGTTGAAGGATTGCCCATTCTGGCAGGGCCCACCACTTGTCCAGCATCGGCAGATCGTTTTCCGAGAGAGCGCGAAAGCGTACTTCATCTCCGCAAAGTATGTCGGCACCGTAGAACGTGGCATCCTCAATGCTCCAGTTATCAGTCATAGGTCAATCATTTACTATTTCCGGCACAGTTATCTGAATGGACACTGCGAGCATCGATTTCGACGAGCGTTGGCGGCCACTGGTGAGTAAGCTGCGGCAGCCCCGTTAATCGAACGCGTAACGGGCAGTTCCCCAATGGAATAGGCTCCGCTGCTTTCTAGTCGTACGCCGGGGCGCTCACTTCCTTTGATAGGAGGCAGGTAAACGCACCCTCGCGGGGCCTAGCGGCACACAGCCGGTATTTCATCAAGCGAGCCAATGTCGGCATTGCCTCTGCCACCCGGCTGATACTCGCACCACTCCTCGACGAAGCTCTGTGCGACGCTCCAAACGACCGGGGCGGATGCCGCTCCGCCGAGGATGATGGCCAAGCATGCCCATACCCAGGTCCTACGGGCGGTGACACTTCGTCGCATCATCACGAATGCCACTAGGCCAGCTATGAAGGCTGCCAGGACGGCGCTGACTTGCAGCGCCTGGTTCAACGTAGCCCCGGTCCTGGTGAGCACGGAAACGATGGTGGCCCCAGCAAGAAGGGTGGTTGGAATCGCGGGCAGAATTGCCAGCGAGCAGAAGATCGTAGCCAAGACCACGGCTAGGCGTGGTCGGTCAGGGGTTACCCTCGTAAATTCGTTGTTCAATATTTCCCCCAAATGTTCGTTGCCCGACGCTACCAGACACCGCCCCGCTCGCCTCCACCGGCCCTCCGCTACCGAGTTGTTGCGCCGCACCGTCCCATAAGGGACATCCCGTATGGGCAGCTCAAACCGTCCCGTAGACCGGTCCTTCACCGGCGCAAGCGCCACCCAAAATTTCCGGATCACGGTCGCCGCGTTTCCGCGGCCGTCCGATTCCCGTAGAACCGGCCCGAGAAAATGCCCGGTGAGCGGGCGGCGGTTTCTGAGGGTCGACGCAACAGATGCGTGATACGGGGGCGTTTTCCCCGGTGTTTTGAGGTTATCGCAATGCGGCTGACGGCGCGGTACGTTCGGCTTTGAATCGTGCCGCCGGGGTGTCGTAGGCGAGTGTCTTTCGTGGCCGTTCGTTGAGTTCCCGCATTACGTGGGAGACATGCTCAGCGCTGTGAACGGCGAGGTTGGTGCCCTTTGGGAAATATTGGCGGGCCAGCCCATTGAAGTTCTCGTTTGCCCCGCGCTGCCAGGGGCTGGAGCGTTCGGCGAAGTAGACAGGAACCCCGGTCTTCGTTGTTAGTTCCTCGTGGCTGGCCATTTCGACGCCCTGATCCCAAGTAAGTGTTCGTTTCAGGTGTGTTGGCAGCGTCGCAAACGCGCTGATTGCGGCCGCGTTGACGCTCGCGGCAGTGTGGTCCTGGGGCAGATTCACAATGATGCCGTATTGGGTTTTCCTTTCCCTGAGTGTCATCATCGCCGAAACTGACCCGAGACCGACGATGAGATCTCCTTCCCAATGGCCAGCTTCGAGACGGGTTTCGACCTCGGCAGGCCGTTGGCTGATCATGGTCATGTTGCGGATCCTCGATCCCTGCCCGGTGCGGGTACGCCAGCGGGTCTTGCGGATCCGTCGACCGGTGCGCAGCTTCATGGCATATCGCTGATGCAGGCCGTGGTCCTCACGCAGCAGCAATGCCCGGTAGATTGTTTCCGGGCACAACCGCATCGCCTGGTCATCGGGGTAGGTCTTCTTCATCCACCCGCAGATTTCGTCCGGCGACCAGAAACGGTTGAGCTTGCGTTGCACGAGAGTGCGCAGCCGGGCGTTGGCAACGAGCTTGTGCACCTTCGGTCGGGCCCGTTGCAGCCGGGCGTCATGGTCGGCAGTACGGGGCAGGTAGAGGCCCTGAGCGTCCCGATGACGGTCCAGTTCCCGTTTGATCGTGGAGGCGTGACGGCCAAGTTCCACTGCGATGCGCCGCATCGAGTGCCCCAGCCGCAGCAGGTCCGCGATCCGCAACCGCTCCCGCGCATCCAGGTAGCGGCCCACGGTTAAGGCCGGCACTGTGATGGATGGAATCTTGAAATTGCTGGCTCGCCGTAACTGCGTCCCTGTTCTTCTGTGCATACCAAGAAGTCTGCAGGCTTCTGCGTTGCTCACCCCGTTGCGCATCAGCTGCCAATACTTCTCGGCCCGTGCAGCACGGTGCTGCAGCGCCTCCGAGGGCACCGCACCGAGCATCTGGTCTGCATACCGGCCGGAGGAGAGAACCGCGGCATGCTGCGCCGCCGTCGCCGCATTCCGCTCTTTCGCTTGTCGCGATAATCGTTCGCGTTCGAAGTTCAGACAGAGGCGATCCGTCAGGCGCAACTGGCCCTGGCACCGACTAACGGTCACCTTGGACTGACGCAGCCGGTCGAAGCGACTTTGCATCCACCGATACGCCGTTGAACGGCTCACTCCCGCCGTCTTAGCTGCCTCCCCAAGGCTCTTCCCATGATCAAACGCCGCCCAAAAGCTGGCCTCCTCGTCGACGCCAACCCGAAGGTGATGGCGGTCTTTGACCTGGCCGACGTCCGCTTCCCACGCCTGCAGCCGGGACGTGGTGAACCCAAGCTCCGCCGTCGTCTCCGCAGGAGTCTTGCCTTCGCGACGCAGGCGCAAGTATTCCTCGCGCAGCCAGCGGTAACCGACCTCTTTATCAATGCCAGCATGTCGGGCGGACGGTTTGAGACCATGCCCCTGCTTCACCGAGGCAAGAAACCGGATACCGGCTGCTGACGAGGAACTGAGATACATGGCGAACCACCTTGAAAGAAGGTGTTGCTTCGACCGACAGAATCCGGGGGGCCTTATGTGGGACAGAATTTGGAGCCGGTTCAGGCTCATTTCGTAATGGGCGTCAATCGTTGGGGTTTGGGCGGGAGAAACGTGTCGGATCCGCGGAATCCTGGGAGCCAGTCTTCGGTCATCCACTGGCGGAGCGGGTCGAAGGATCCCTTAGGGATCCAACCTTCGGTGACTTCTTCGCTGACTCTGACCAGGAATGCGTCAGGCCTTCTTGAATGCGCTATCTGGGCCCAGTGGGGCGATCCCATGGCGGCGGTGAGGTTGACGATGGAGGGGCATAGCGAGGCCGCCACGACGGCGTGGCTGGTGTCATGCCCGCGCTGGTCGGCTGCCAAGGCGTCGTAGATGTCC
This sequence comes from Pseudarthrobacter sp. KH_020_B, assembly GCF_057840185.1. Taxonomy (NCBI): domain Bacteria; kingdom Bacillati; phylum Actinomycetota; class Actinomycetes; order Micrococcales; family Micrococcaceae; genus Pseudarthrobacter; species Pseudarthrobacter sp. KH_020_B. The sequence continues at coordinate 2,495,506 of NZ_CM174506.1, read as the reverse complement.
GTGGCGGCGGTGAAGTGTTGGAACTGGTCGTACCAGCGCCAGTTGATGACGTTGGCGATGTGGAAGGCCTTGCGCACTCCGGAGCGTCCGTGCCGGGTGATGAGGTTCCTGTGGTGGTGCCATGCCGAGATGATTTCCGGGCTGGCACGGATGGCGAACTGGTCGGTGGGGCCGGTGACCCCTTCTCCGATCCAGAGATCATGGCGCGGGCAGATGACGTTTTCGTGGGTGCTGTAGATCTCGATGTACGGTCCTGCGCCACGGGCGAGCGTGCAACGGTGGCAGGCCACGGTGTGGGTTGTGCGGGTGGGGCGTCCTGCCAGTTTTTGCCGCAGTGCTGGATCAGGGTCGTGCAGGCCGAGTTGTGGCATCGCCAGCACGATCACTGCGGGGTCGCAGCCCGTCCAAACCGCCAGGCTGTCGATCCATGGTCGGCGGCTGCTCTTCAGGAGCGTTCTGAGCTGCCCCCGCTGGAGAGCGTTGGCGGTTTCGAGCCGCCGGATGAAGGAGGGAGTGGTCTCGTCCATGAACGGGCGGATAGGGCGGGGCAGCGGCCTGGCGGGGCTCTTGAAGGCAGCCGCGGATTTCATCGTGGGGATGCGGTGGCGGCGGGTGGGCGTGGTGCGAGGGATTCCGCGGCGTGGTCGATGCTGGTCTCATTGAGCAGTTCGCGGTCGATTTTCTCGGTGCCGGTGAGGATTGCCATGATGGCGGCTTGGCGTATCAGGTGGGAGAGGCTGCTGATGCTGCCGCCGGTGCGGTAGTGCAGATGCTGTGCCTGGGCGGTGAGTGTGCCGGGGTCGTGTTGGTGCAGGCGCAGGCCGTTTTCGAGGGTTGCCACGAGGGCGTCCCATTCCTCCGTGGGCGGGAACGGGCCGGTGGTTTTCAGTACGGAGCAGGCGGAGATCTGCCGGCCTCTGAGCCCGGTGAACAGGCCGGAGTTTTCGACGTTGATGCCCGCGTAGACGAAGGTGGCGGGCATGTGTTCGGTGAAGTATTTGAGGTGGTCGGACATGTCTTCGCCTGCGCTGGTGGCCAGGTTCAAGTTGTGGATCTCGTCGACGATCACGAGGTCGGTTTTGGCGTTGCTGAGGACCTGGCAGACGGCGTCGGCGATGTCGGTGACGTTTTGTCGCGGGCGTTGGGGAAGGCCGAGGAAGTTCGCGAATTCGCTGGCCAGTTTCCGCGGGGAGCCTTTCGGCGGGGTGGTGATGTAGACGACGGGAATACGGTCCCGCTGTGTGGGGTACTTGCGCCGGATGAGGAGTTCGTGGGTTTTGCCGAGGAGTTTGATGGCGGTGGTTTTGCCGGAGGCCCAGGGGCCGGAGATTACGAGGCCGCGGCGGGCGCTGATTTCGCGTTGGTTGAGCATCATCAACAGCCGGCCCTGGTTGGTGATGGAGCGGACGGTGGAGGTTTCCACGATGACGAGTTCGGAGTGGTAGCTGATGCGCTGCTCGTCGTATCGTTCCCGCTGTGAGGAGCTCATTGCCGCCAGCGCCGCGGTCCCGGGCATCTCGATTGTGGGCGCGACGGAAGTGACGAAGCTCCGCCATCCCTGCAGGGTGGTGGTCGGCGCGCGGCTGGTGCTGGGGAGCTCTGCTGCTTCTACCACCATTCGTCGGCCTTCTTCTGTGGGTCATAGATCTTCAGCGGGATGATCTTCGCCAGCTTCGGGGCTTCAGCGACTTGTGCCGCCGATGATCCGGCAGCTGTTTCGGGTTGCGGGGCCGGTTTTATTGGTGGTTGATCGGTGCGCGGGCGTTGGGCAGTCGCTGCGGCGGTGTTGCGGGCGGCTGCTCGTTGGTCCTTCCGTGTTCTCTTCCGTTGCGGCGCTGGCGGCGAGGCTTTGTCGAGCAGCTTGTCGACGGCGGCCTTGATGGTTTCCTCGGAGGGGCTGGTGATGCCGCGTTGGGCGACGATTTGGCGTCCGTAGTTCCAGATGTCGTCCCCGAAGGGTTGGGGAGAGGCGGAGAGTTGGCGCAAGAAGGCGGTGATCCATCCGCCGTCGTGGTGGTTGCGGATCCAGACGCAACCGGCATCGTAGGGGTCGTACCTGACCTCCCACAGGTCCTTGAGGGCTTTCATTCCGGATTTCTGTCCGCGGTAGGGGTTCAGGTCGGCGGTGTCGTAGACGCGGTGGCGGTTTTTCACGCCGTAGCTGTTGATGACCCGGGTTTCAGCCGGCATCAGTTCGAGGTAGTCCTCTGCCCCGAGGGGGACCGGGACGTAGCCGCTGACGGCCAGCAGGGCCGCGTACTTTTCGTTAGGTGTCAGCACGCGGGAGGGGGTGAAGGGGTCCCGCAGTCCGTCGTGAGGGCGGTTTTGCCAGCCGGTCACGATCCACTCGTCGAGGAGGTCCTGGATTTCCAGCAGTGAGAAAACGGCCTGGTGTTCGGCGTTCTTGCCGCGCCGCTCGACGGAGGAACCGAGGTAGCCGGTAACGTACTGGGCGAAGAGTGTGCCGATGGACTGCAGGGTCCGCTCGATGACGGGCTTGTCTTTCTAATCCCGAATTCGGGATTACACGGAATATCCCGAGGATTCTGTTATCCCGAGTTGTTGCCGCGCTGTGCCTGTGGGAGCGGCCTTGGGGCGGTATTCCTCGGGATAACCATCGCGTGTTTTCGTTGACTCATCTCTATTGATTTTCACTTGGAGGTGAGCAGGAGATGAATGTTTCTATCGCCGGGCTGATCGTGCAGGCGGATGCTGCAATGAGTGGCCTTGGGCATGCGCCATCGACGCACATGCAGTATCGGTGGGCATGGTCCCAGTTCGAGAAGTTCTGTTCCCGGGAGGGCGTTGACGAGTTCACGGAGGACGTCGTTGCCTTGTATCTGCAGGCCGTCGCTGCAGAGCACCGGGAGGGCCGGATCAAGGAGTGGAAGCGAAAGCTGCGGCGTAAATCGGTCCTGGTCCTGTCCGAGGTAGCGAGGACAGGCACGTACCGGTGGGGGTTGTCTCGCCGGATTCATCCGAATGATGCACTCAGTGCGGCGTTCCGTCCGGTTCAAGAGCAATTCGAGGCCTGGCTTGGCGATCAAGGGCTGGCGTTGGCTACCAGGAATTTGTATTCAGTGGTGTCCCGCGCGGTGCTGGCGTGGCTGCCCGAACGTGGTGTGGCCGATGTTCGGGCGCTCTCTGGTGCGGATGTGTCTGCGGCGGTGGTCTTTCTCGGCGGACGTTATCGGCCCGGGAGCATGAGGACTGCGGTGACGGTGGTGCGGGTGTTGTGCCGCTTTCTTGAGGACTCGGGCTATTGCGCAGGGCTGTCACGGGCGGTCCCGACGCGGTTCTCGAGGCGGGTCAATTCTGCCGTTGCGCTCCCGCCCGACCGTATTGAGGAACTGACGAACTCGCCGGACGTGGCCAAACCGTCCGGCCGCCGGGACCGGGCCTTGCTGCTGCTGGCGGCCAGAACAGGCCTGCGCCCTGTTGACATGGTGGGCTTGCGTTTGAGCGACATCGACTGGAAGCAGGGACAGATCGCGCTCACCCAGCATAAGACGGGGACTGTGCTGACGTTGCCGCTGCTGGCCGATGTCGGGGAGGCGATCGCTGACTATCTTCTCCACAGCAGGCCCGCCGGTGTTGCCGACGATCACGTGTTTCTGCGAGCCCATGCCCCGTACGTTGGCCTGTCACCTTCGTCCGGTTTGTATAACGTGGCCTCGCATGCGTTTGCCCGCACCGAGACAGCTGCACCGAACGGCACTGGCCGCGGTTTCCGCGTGCTGCGGGCATCCTTCGCGACCAGGATGCTCGAAGGCAGCACTCCGTTGCCGGTAATCTCCGGCGCGCTCGGTCACCGGGGCATCGACTCGGCAAAGCACTATCTCGCGGCCGATGAAAGGCGCATGCGGGAATGCTGTCTCGATTTCGCTGGCATTGAGCCGAGGACGGCGCGGCCGTGAACGGTTTCGCCAGCAGCCTGGCCCCTCATATCCAGAGCCTGTTGGCGCTCAAACACGCGTTGGGGCTGCCCTACGAGGGGTCCGAGCGGCACCTGCACCATTTCGATGCGATGTGTGCCCGGGACTTTCCCGGACAGCACACACTGACCCGCGACATGGCGATGGCATGGGCCGTTGGCCGCCCCGATGAGCACGTGAACGGGCAGATGCGACGGATCACCCCGGTCAGGCAGCTCGCCAAGCACATGGCCGGTCTCGGTGTCGCCGCGTATGTCATCCCGTCGGGCATTCCGGGCAGACAGGTCCGTTACCGCCCACACATCTTCTCGCGCGAGCAGCTGCGGGCGATCTTTGACGCGGCCGACCAGGTTCGGGCCTCCGGGTTCGGCTGGCAACGGCATCTGATCATCCCGGTGATATTCCGGATGATCTATTGCCTGGGCCTGCGGCCGGGAGAGGCCCGGCGGCTGTATCGAAATGATGTTGATCTGGCCCGGGGCACGGTCAGTATCCGCGAGTCCAAAGGGCACAAGGACCGGCTCGTGTTCATGTCGCCGGACCTGCATGATTACTGCCGCAGTTATGACGCTGCGATCAGCGCGTACCACCCAGACCGGATGCCGTTCTTCCCCAACCGATCGGGCGGTTTCTACCACGCATCAAGCATCGACTATTGGTTTCACGAGCTCTTGACCACCGCCGGCCCGGCAGTCGTGTCCAGCCCCGGCTCACCGCCGCGCCCCTACGACCTTCGCCACGCCCACGTGATCGAGAGCATCAACAGGTGGGTGCGCGCCGGCCGTGACCCGGAAGTGCTGGTGGCCTATCTGAGTCTTCATCTTGGGCACAGCAGCACCGAAGACACCTGGTACTACTTCCACCTTGCAGCCGATTTCCATCCCGAGCTGCGCAGGCTCGCCAACACCGGCATCGAATCCACTCTCCCGGAGGCATCCCATGGGATCTGATGATTTCTTCCGCCTCGTCCGCACCTGGCTGACCATCCACCTTCCCAGGGCACGCAGGCTCAGCCCGCACACCATCCGCTCCTACAAGACCGCACTGAACACGCTGCTCGCCTATCTTCGCGAAACACGGCACCTGGAGCTGGCCGACATCACCTTCGGCGCCATCAACCACGCCACCATCACCGGGTTCACCACCTGGCTGCTCGATACCAAACACATGGCAGCCTCCTCAGCGAACCAACGGGTAGCCGCGATCAAGTCCTTCCTCTCCTACTGCGCCGGCGAGGACCCGGCACTCGTCGCGATCTGGCTGGATATCAAACAAATCCGGCCAGCCCGAGCACCGGCCCATGCACCCGACGCGCTGACCATGCCCGCCGTCGAGGCGCTGATCCGAGCACCAGGACAACACACCAGCCATGGACTCAGGGACACCACCATCATCCTGCTCATCTTCGATACCGCCGCCCGAATCCAGGAAGTCCTCGACCTGACGCCTTCCGACATCGACACCACCCCCGGAAGCGGGCGCGTGACGCTCACAGGGAAAGGCCAGAAGACCAGAACGATCCCCATCATGGACAAAACCGGCCGCCACCTGAACCAATACCTGAACGTGTTCCACTCCGGCACGCCCGAACCGGAAGCGCCCTTCTTCTACACGATCCGGGCAGGCCAACACCAACCGATGAGCCAGGACAACATCACCTACCTGCTGAACAAGCACGCCACAGCCGCGCGAGAGCATTGTCCGGAGATTCCCGGGCGGATCCATGCCCACCAGCTGCGGCACGCCCGCGCCATGCAGATGCTGCGCGCCGGCGTGCCCCTTCCCCACATCAAAGAATTCCTCGGTCACGCCAACATTGCCACCACCAGCATCTACGCCTCGGCCGATAACCAGATGGTGCGCGAGGCAATCCAGAAAGCCGCCAGCACCACACCCGACCTCGCCCCCATCTGGAAAGGACCTGACGACCTGATCCTCCGCCTCGCCGGACTCAAATAGTTATCCCGAGGAATACCGCCCCAAGGCCGCTCCCACAGGCACAGCGCGGCAACAACTCGGGATAACAGAATCCTCGGGATATTCGGTGGGAGTGTCGGGGTGGGCTGGTTGGAGGCTGATGCCCTGGCTGCGGCAGGCGCTTTTGAAGGTGTTGGAGAGGTAGGCCTTGCCGTGGTCGCAGACGATCGTTTCGGGCACGATGACCGGTTTCGCCGCGGCATTTTCGAGTCGTTCGTCGATGGATTTCATCGACCGATAGGGCAAGGCGGAGGCGGCCATCGACGCTGCGGCCGCCCAGCCGGGGCGCATGAGTTCCGGGGTCAGGCAGCGGGCGAGCAGCAGGGCCGCGTCGACTGCCTTGGTCGTGGGACGGATCACCGCTGCGGGGATGCTTCGGGTGGCGATGTCGACCATGGCGGTTAGTTCGACCCGCCCGATGACGCCGTCGGCGAGTTCGACGGCGATGTCCAGGGGAGTGGAATCAATCTGCATAAGTTCCCCGGGCCTGACCGGATGGACGGCACCAAACGGCCCCTCCGGCTGCTGGGCAAGGGTCCGACGGGTGCGGGCAGAGCCGGTGGCGTGGCGCCCCTCGGCAAGCCTGCCGATGAGGCGGTGGAAGGTGGCCCTCGACGGCAACGGAACAACGTCCGGCCCGTGATCGGCTTCGAGTTGCTTGCGTACTTGGCGCACCAGGCGGTCTGTGGTTCCGGAGGACTGATGGGTGTTGGCTTCCAGCACTGAGAGAATGGCGTCGACCACCCGCTGGTCAGTCCGGCCTGCCAAGGGCGTTTGGCGGATGAGTCGCCGGTCAACCAGCCCCAGGATGCCCTTTTTCTCATAGGCATGGCGCAGCCTCTGCAGCGAGCCGATGCTCATGGTTTCGCCCAGTTCGTGAAGTTCCGCCAATTTGGCCTGCTCACGTTGGCGCAAGGATGTGAGCTCGACGTCAAAGCTCCTCCTGGCGGTCTGACCCGGCTCGGCGTTGCAGGGGACGCCGTCCAGGACTTCGGTCATGTGGCTTTCGATCCACCGCGCTCTTTCTTGCACGTTGGCAGGCAGCGATTCGAAGAGCGGTGACGGGCCGACTATCCGCCGCCGTGTTGGCCGAGTTCCCACGATCCTGAAGGTCTTATCGGCAAGGAGTGATCCGACCTTGATCGCGACAGGTGCCTCGCCGGCAACGGCAAGCATGGCGACATCGCCGTCAAGGGCGGTCAGCCGGTAGAGGACCCCTCGGAGCTCAACGTCATCACCGAGGGTCAATACGGCGCGCCCGCCCGTCACGGTGCTTCGCCGTTCAGCCAGACCATCGTGTCCTGATGGAGGACCCGGCGTTTCAGGTCAGTGCCGATCCGGTGCGTCCAGAGTAGGTGGAAAAGCGGTGCAAGGATCGTGACGGGGTCACCGGTTGCAGCAGTGAGGCTACGTATTGACATCGGGCCATCGACGGCGAGTTTGTCCAGGAGTTTGACTGCTGTCGATGCCCGAAAACACCTCGGGTGCCGGTAGCCGGACAGCCACCGCAGATTTGCCTGAAGAACAGCCGGCAACCCGCCGAGGCGCCTGTAGGCCCAGCCGACGGTCGCGCACAAGTCCTGCGTCGCCTGAAAAATGTCTTGATCCGCCGGAGTCACCCTGTTGTCGGGCCGGACATCGATCACGGTGGCCGAACCGTCCGCCAGCCGGACGAAGTAGTCCGGTACGTGTGAAATCTGGGGGAGTGAGTCGGGCAAGACGATGCGGAAGGGTTGGGATGAGAACCCGACGACGTCGGGGTCGAAATCCAGAAGCATCAGATTGTCGCGTTCGCACCAGGATTCAAAGCCGACGTGCCGATGGTTCGTGGCACACCACCAGAGACCGGCGAAATTGCGCTGTCCCTTGAATGCCGTAAGACGCCGAATCGGCACTGAGTTCTCAAACGGGATCATCCAGCAATCGGCGAGATGGCCAGTCCTGGGTGCAGAGGAAAACTGCTCCCTGTACGTCAGGGCGCCTGGAGCGATGTTGCGTCCGGCATAGGCCTCGGACGCCGCCGCAGCGAGTCCCATGCCTCAACTGTAATGAGACAAAAGCGGCCAATGCCTTAAGTGAAGTGAGACACGCCGCGCGAATGCCTTAACTGCAATGAGACAAAAACAGGCAATGCCTCATCTGTAGTGAGATTGCCTCAACTTAGATGAGACAGGACAACTAAATTGAGAAAGGACAACGGACAGGCCTGAATGATTCATCTGATGAGATACGCAGAGTACTACTGGTAACCGTGCATATTCACTTTGGAACTATTCAGCGTCGGCCGACGGAAACCGCTCCGGATGCTTAGGATCTCTTCCTCGTTCTCGCCAGTACTCGTCCCTCTGCCAAAGCGAGAATCTGGTTATTTGGACGCCCATTACGAGGACGGCGATGCCGAAGAGAATGGTCCGAGTCCAGAGCCATGGCTCCGAGTCGACACCAACGAGGCTTAGGACGGTGGAGATCAGCATGATGACCATTACTGGAAGGGACCAGCGGAGGATGCGTTGAAGTCTCCGTTGCAGTTCTTCCTTTGTTGCCACCATTGTCTCCAGTAGTCGGGCTGCCATCCGTGAGGCCCGTCCCAGATCTCTAGGGAGTGGCTATCGATCGATTCCGATGGTGTCAGTCATTATCCGCGTCGCCTGGATTCTTGGATAGCGGGACCAGGGCTCGGCGGCTGCGTGCTTCTGGGTCACTTGATAGCTGTAGCCGAGCATTTCAGCGACGAGAGGCGCGGGCGCTTCGGTGACGAGCGCGCGGAGGGACGCGTTGCGTGCACCGAGGAGGTTGATGCCAATTTCCCGGAGACGCTCCATGAGCGTGTTTGGGTGGATGTGTTGCCCGGGCCGGTAGCCGGGGAACAGCCATTCGCTGCCCGAGCTGCTGCCTGTGCGCATGTTGGGGCGTGCGGCCAGGTGTTCTGTGAGCAGCGACGCGAACGGCTCCGGTACTGGTGCAGGGTCGCCTTCACCGAGGGACAGGCGCAGTCCCTCGGGCGTGAGGATCACGTCGGTGCTTTTCATCGCGGCGATCTTCACGACTGGCTGGGCGTAGAGCAGCAGGAGAGTGACGGCGACCCGGTAGTGGAGGGTGTCGATGTTGTCGGTGAGGCAGGCTTTGAGCATGGCGAGCCGCTGGCCCTGGGTGAGCAGTGGCACGGTCTTGGCCTGCCGGAATCCGATGGTGATGTTGGTGGAGGTCCGGTTCTTGACCGCCCAGACGAAGAAGGTTCTGATGGCGTGCCTGGTGGTTGGGCCGTCGGCCAGCCAAGTGTCGACGTCAGCTTGGACGCAGGAGGCGACGGTCCGTCCGTGGGTGAGTTTGAGCCAGGTGAGGAATTTGATGGTTTCGGTAATTTCCTGCTTCGCGCTGTGGACGGGGCCGCGGGTGGGTTTCCCGTCTGCGGAGAGGCTCCTGATGCGTCGCAGGTGGTGCCACCGGGCGAAAGACTCGACGGGCCGTCGGATGTCGGCGTCGTCAATGTCCTCGAGCTTGCTGGTGAGCCAGCGTTGAAAGAGAGCGAGGTAGTGGTCTCTGTTCGGGAGTAGCTTGTGGTGGGTTAGCAGGCTGCGCATGTGTTCCACCCGCAGGCTGTTTGGTTCCTGATCCAGTGCCTCGTGGCTGAGGGCGATCTCGCCGGTGGCAAGTCGTTGGAGCAGGTCGCGGACGCCGGTTTTGCGGAGCCAGGTGAGGATGCTTTCGGGGCGCTGGGCTCCGCAGAGCGCGCCAAGCAGTTTCGTCGCCGTCGCTTTCGATCCCCGGGCCTCGTCGTCGACGCTCAACAGGACGGTGAGGTCATCCCGAAGCGAGCAGCGGGCGCAGGTGTTCTGGCGGTAGTGCTCGGTTTCCGTGCCGCAGCGTGAGCAGTGGTAGTCCTGGGTGATACCTGCGCAATCGACACAGACCGGTTGATCGCCGTGGCCAGCAGCCCGCCCGGGAAGCATGCGCTCTGTCCGGCAGCCAGGACAGGTCCCGTGCGTGCGCACTGCGACGGTGAAGCAGGTCCCGCGGATCCTGCCTTCAGGCCAGCTGGCGCGGTGCCTGCCGGCTGTCCGTGAGCATCTGTCGCAGGTGAAATCTCCTGCGGTGCGGGGTCGGCCGCGGACGGCAAGCCGCGGTGTGATCTCAGCCGTCATCGCGGATCACGCGGGCACGTTTGGGGCGGATGGTCTTGTTCAGGTCCGCGACATTGGCGTCTGAGGCGACCTTGCGGACCTTGGCGTCTGTTGCCGTGACGGTGACCAGGTCCTCGGGTCCGCAGGAGAAGATGTCGCAGAGGGCTGCGACCATCATGAGCGAGACACGTTCCGGGCGTTGCGTAACAAGGCGGTATACCTGGGAGGCCGAAAGCTCGATGCCGCGTTCTTTTAGCAGTGGGCCCAGGTCGGTGCTGTTGTGCATTCCGCGGGCTGCCATAAGTTCGGCGAGCCGCCACCGGTAGTCGATCTCTCGTTTCATGAGGTTCAGTCTTCCATTCCGGCAAGTGCGTCCCGGACGGTGGAGTCCAGGGCCCGGCGCAGCGTTTTGACCCGGTAGTCGCTGGAGACGGAGGTATAGAGAGCCGTGGTCGAGGCGTGCTCGTGTCCAGCCTGGTGCTGGACGAACAGGGGGTCCATGCCGGCTTCGATCAGGTGGGTGACGTAGGAGCGGCGCAGCGAGTGGATGTCCAGGCCGGGGGAGAGGCCTAGGTCTTCGCAGTAGCGGTTGAACCTGCGGTTCAGTGCCGTCTCCGAAACAAGGGTGCCGCGTTCGGACGGGAACAGGTCCAGCCCGTCGGTCATGTGCGGGTGGCCGCGTTCCAGCCAGTCGGCGATGATCTCCGCCGACCAGTCAAACACCGTCAGGACGCTGCGGCGTTTCGGGGGAGAACCCCGCATGGCCTTGCCATAGCGGACCTGCAGCACCCCGTACTTGCCGAACTCCCGAGCGTGCGGGTTCCGGGAGAAATCCACGGTCTGGAGGTGTCTGACCTCATTGCGTCGCAGCCCCCAGCAGTAGGCCACCTTGAACAGGACAGAGTCGCGGTAGGCCGGCAGCCAGCCCTTGCGACCCAGAGTCGCGATCCGGTCCACCTCGTCATCGGTTCGGTCAAAGAAGGCCTGTAACTCCTGCCTGGTGAACGGGCGCCGGACAGGAGCTGACTCTGTCGCCTGCGCATGGACCGCGGTGTTCCAGTCAAAGCAGACCTGAGCAGGGTGCGTTCCGAAGTGCTGTTCGCAGACCCTGTCCCAGCCATACTCAGGCGACGCTGCGTAGGCGCAGAACGCCCTAAGCGCTGCCTGGTAGCTCCGGATTGTGGACTGGGCGGCATGCTTCACGCTGCGCAGATCCCCGAAGAACTCATCCACATGGGCCGGCGTCCACTGCCATGGATACTCGTTCGTGGACTCCTGGAACCGCGTCACCAGCCGTTCCCGGCCCTCGATCGTGCCAAACGCCAGGTTCCGGCTCAACTGCTGGTTGCGCCAGCCGGTAAGCATCTGGGTGAACACGTGGTCCTCCGGGTGAAGGAAACGCACAGCGCCGAAGTCGAGCACCCGTCCCGCTGAATCGACCGCCACGAACCCTCCTGATACCTTGCATTGGATGCAAGAATCATGCAATTAATGCAGAACGCGCGCAAATCCGCGGATCAGAAGGCCATTCCAGCTTGATGCACTCCAGCTCTTGAGGGCTGCATGGTGGACTTACTAATAGCCCCGGCCGACCATTCGCACGATGTTTCCGCAGGTCACAAGCATTTTTCTGCTTCAAGTGACGCGATACCGGGTGCCCATGGGCGGAGGAGGGTGATCGTGCATCAGATGCAATAATCACGGTACTACTTTACATAATGTGGATTATCGGCGTATCTGACAGTGGAGAGAGGTCTACGTTTAGCCGACGTTAATGTGGATTGCCAGCCTTGTTGGCGAATTGCCAAACGATCTGGCGAATTTTGCCAGCGAGTTAGCGAATCGCCGGTGCCGATCGGTCACTCGAGCCGCGAATGGTGCGCGTTGGACCGGGTCGCCGCTTGGCCTCGGCGACGCAGACCGACCCTGAACTCCACTGGAACGAACTTTTCGCCAATTCTAGTGGCAACGCGGGCCGCTCCAGACCTGCTCATACAGGTTCGTTCTTCTGGGTCAGCTGCCCGCACCGTCGGCCAACAAGGGCCACCCGAATTCCCGCTTCGGCCACGCTCCTCGGCTCGCCAACTGGTTGTCAGTCTCGCCAACTAAGCTGGCAAGCCACAGTTAAGCCGCGCACCCCGGGCTTCGTGTGGCGACGGCAAACGATCGTCAGGATGGCCCGTGCCACCAGGAATCGACGGCCCACCAGCCCGGCCATTGTCTAATCCGGCGTGCTCGCCAAGAATGAACCAATGACGGTCTACCTGCGTTCACTTGAAACTGCTGTTCCGCCGACTGTACTTGTCCAGGCCGAAGCCCGGGATGTTTTCGCAGCTCAGCCCGGCCTGACCAGGCTGGGTTCGCGGCTCGTGAATACCTGCTTCGATTCAGCCGCCATAGACACGCGCCATACCGCTGTCGAAGAAATGACCATGGCGTTCCGTTCGGACGATCCTCAGTTCTTTGATCCATCCACTGGCCTGCTCCTGAACCCCACCACCAAGGTGCGCAACGAGATCTTCGCCCGCGAAGTCACCAAACTTTTCATCGAGTCCGCCCGGGCTGCCGTGGATGCCTGCCCGGATCTCAATCTACTTGACATAACCCACGTCATTACCGTCTCCTGCACAGGGTTCTTCAACCCCGGTCCTGACTATAAGATCGTCCGTGCGTTGGGCTTGGACCCGGCCGTCCAGCGCTATCACCTCGGATTCATGGGCTGCTATGCCGCCTTTCCAGCACTGCGGGCCGCCAAGTCGTTTTGCGAAGCAGACCCCCAGGCCGTTGTCCTGGTGGTCTGTGCCGAGCTGTGCTCCCTGCACGTGCGGACCTCGAACGATCCCGACACCATCATGGGTTCGGCGCTGTTCGCCGACGGCGCCGCAGCTGCCATTGTTACTGCCCGCGACCATCCGGAAGCATCTGCCCTGATGCAGCTGGACCACTTCGAAACAGTCCTCACACCCGTGGGCGAGGAGTCCATGGCCTGGAACATCGGCGACCACGGCTTCGAAATGGTGCTGGGCAACTACGTGCCCCACATCATCGACGATCACATCATCGGCGCCCTGGCACCGCTGCTGGCGCGGGATCCCTCATTGTGTGGACTCCCCTACCGGGACATCCGCCATTGGGCCATCCATCCCGGCGGCCGGAGCATCCTGGACAAGGTCCAGACGCGCCTTGAACTCACCGAGGAGCAACTCGTTCCGGCGCGGGATACGCTGCGCGACTACGGCAATATGAGCAGCGCCACCGTGCTGTTTGTCCTCAGGCACATCCTGGAGCAGCCGCCCGTGGAGGGTGAGGAACGCATCTGCTCCATGGCGTTCGGCCCCGGACTCACGGTTGAAACGGGGCTCTTCACCAAACTCCGCCAGGCCGCTTCCGGGAAACGGCCGGTGCTGCCCGAGGCGGCCTCGTCCCTGGCCTGACCGGTGTCCCTGTTGCGGCAACGGGCTGTGGACGCCGTGGAAATGATGGACATGCCGGACTGTGATCCCACAAAACTGGAGCTCACGTACCGGCAGTTCGGACGGGTGAACCAGCTCTTCTCCGGCTGGCGGCAGCTGTACTGCCGCCAGCTTCGCCCTCTGCTCTCCGAAACGTCGGTGACCACCCTCCTCGACATAGGATGCGGCGGAGGTGACCTGGCACGGCAGCTCGCCCTCTGGTCCGCCCGGGACAAACTGCTGCTCGACGTCACCGGCATTGACCCCGACGCCAGGGCATACAGCTACTCGTCACGCATCCCCCACCATGACTCAGTCCGCTTCCGCCAGGCGGACAGCGCCGGCCTGGTCCGCGAAGGCCGCCGGTTCGACGTCGTCATCTCGAACCACGTCATCCACCACCTCCAACCGGCGGACCTGACGCAGCTCCTGGCAGATTCGCAAGCCCTGGCGCGCCGGCTTTCCCTGCACAACGATCTGCGCCGGAACATCGCAGCCTATGCGCTTTTCTCCCTGGCGGCCCTCCCCTTCCGCGGCTCGTTCATCCGAGCGGACGGCCTGACCTCGATCAGGCGCAGCTACACCCCGGCAGAACTCACCAGCGCCGCTCCCCCGGGCTGGCAGGTGGCGCGCCACGCCCCGTTCCACCAGGTCCTCATCCACCGCCCGGAGCATCCCGATGGCTGACGTGGTGATCGTCGGCGGCGGACCCGTGGGCCTCTATCTCGCGGCCCTGCTGCTGCAGGAAGGTGTCACGGTCCGCCTCCTTGAACAGCGTCTCCACCGGGAACCTCACTCGCGGGCCATCGGCATCCATCCCCCCGCCCTCGCGGCCCTGGACAGAGTAGGCGTGGCCAGTGCCATGGTTGGTGCCGGCGTACAGATCCGCGGCGGCATTGCCGTCAGCGGCGGGAAGACCGTGGGGTCAATGTCTTTCGGTTCGGTCTCGGAGCGCTTCCCGTTCATCCTGTCGCTCCCCCAGTTCACAACGGAATCGCTGCTCGAGCAGCGCGTACACGAACTCGATGGCGCGGCACTCGTCAGGGGCGCCAGGGTGACGGACATAGCGGACGACGGCGGACTGGTCACCGTCCGCGCTGAGGCCACCAAGGCCGGCGGTGCCGGCACCCGGATCACCTCGCGCCTTGCGGTCGCCGCCGACGGCTCGCGGTCCCTGATGCGCAGCCTGCTGGGCATCCAGGTCACGTCCCGAACCTATCCGGACCACTATGTGATGGGCGATTTCGCAGGTTCCGGCGAAGACCTGCACGAAGCCGTCCTATACCTCGAGGCCGAAGGGATAGTGGAATCCTTTCCGCTGCCGGGCGGTCTCCGCCGCTGGGTGGTGAGGATTCGACGGCCCGAACCGGTCCCGGACGCCGTCGAACTGGCGCGGATGGTCCACCAGCGCACGGGGATCCGGCCCGACCCGGCCACCAACAGCATGCTCAGTAGCTTCAGTCCCCGGTCCACCATGGCGTGCCGATCAGTCGCGGGGCGGGCGGTCCTGATCGGTGACGCCGCCCATGAAGTAAGCCCCATCGGCGGCCAGGGCATGAACCTTGGCTGGCTGGACGCGGCGGAACTCGCGCCGATCATCTGTGATGCCCTGGCCGGGAAACCGGTTGGCCAGCGCCTACACGCCTACTCCACCCGGCGTCGGAGGGCCGCCTCCGCGGCACGGTGGCAGTCCGAAGTGAATATGACGCTGGGGCGCCCGCTGGCGCCGCCGGTCCTGGCCTTGAGGAACCGGGCAGTCAGCGCGGTGTCCGGCTTTCCGGCGGCCAACACGCTGGTGGCCCGCCGGTTCACCATGCAGTGACCCCGCGCCGGAAGGTGCCGGGTCAGGAGTTCACGAAGTAACAGTCGTAACTGTCCTGGCTGATGATCAGGCCGTCCCGGACTTCAAAGACCGACGACGTCCGGGCGCGGATCGTCTCCCCGGCATCCCAGTACCGCAGGTCCATCAGCGTCCTCGCCGACCAGTCGGCCTCCACCACAACGCGACCGCCTTCGCAGGTAGTGCGGCGGATCTCAAACTTCTGGTCCGCCACGACTTCGCCGCTTTGATCGAGGCCCGCCATCGCCTGGTCCCGTGTCCGTGTGGAGCCTTCAGCCGCGAGCAAATGCGGCGCCTCGACCAGCACAAAGTCCGGAGCAAGGAAAGGTTCGATGGCCTTGCCGTCGCCACCGGCTTCCAGGGTCCGGATAAAGTCCAGGACAAGTTCCAGTGCGTTGGGTTCGGACGCAATCAGTTCAGCCATGGCATCGACACTAGCCGACGCGGCAGCCGCCGTGCGGCCTCCGCGGCTAGGCTTTCCGCATGACCGCCGTAACACCGCCCATTTCATTCACTCCTGCGCACCTGAGGGAACGGGTGCAGGAAATCCTGTCCGCAGGATCGCCGCCGCCCATCGTCCAGGCCGGGAATCCCGTCCTCCGCCAGCGGGCAGCGGCCTTCGATGGACAGATCACCGCCGGCGAGCTGGAGCAGCTGATTGCCCTCATGCGCGACGTGATGCATGAGGCCCCTGGTGTGGGGCTGGCGGCGCCGCAGATCGGTATCCCGCTGCAGCTGGCAGTCCTTGAGGACCAGTACGACGTCGACCCGGAAGCCGCTGCCGTGCGGCACCGTAGCCCGCTGGAGTTCCTCACCATCATCAACCCGCGCTACGCCGCCGTCGGAACGGAAAGCGCGGCGTTCTTTGAGGGGTGCCTCTCGCTGAGCGGCCTGCAGGCCGTGGTGGTACGCCCGGAACGGGTGCTGCTCCGGTTCGACACCCCCGGAGGCGTGGCATCGGAACGGGAATTCGAGGGGTGGCAGGCAAGGATTGTGCAGCACGAGACAGATCACCTCCACGGCACCCTGTACGTTGACCGCGCCGAATTGAGGTCCTTGAGCTCCAACGCCGAGTACGCCGCCAACTGGGCCGAACCGGGGATCGGAAAGGCCCGTGCCGCCTTGGGATTCCTGCCCGAGAATCCCTGAACACCCGCGCATCACTCCGGCGGCACGTCTGCCGGATTCGCGTCGGTCGGGAGGAGATTGGCCCACCATCGCAGGATGTGCTCGAATCTCTGCCGCCGGTGCAGCGGCCTGCCTGACCGGGAAAGTTCATGGTCCTCCCCCGGGAACACCAGCAGCCGGGCCTCCACGCCCCGCCGCTTCAGGGCCGTGAAATACCGCTGGCCCTGCTCCAGCGGACACCTGAGATCGTTTTCGCTGTGGATGACCAGCGTCGGAGTCCGTACATTGCCCACGTGCTCGAACGGGCTTTGGGCGGCGACCTCCACCGCCGAGCCACCGAGGTATTCGCTGCCGAAGTACCAGCCAATGTCAGCCGAGCCCTCGAAACTGACCGGGTCCAGGAATCCACGCTCCACAATGGCGCCCTTGAACCGGTGCTGGTGCGCTATGGTCCAGGCGGTCAGATATCCGCCGTACGAGCCGCCCATGATGCCCAGCCGGCCCGCGTCCAGCGCCGGAAATTTGGCCAGCGCGCCGTCCAGGAATGCAAGGACATCCGCCATGTCGTCGGTGCCAAAGCGGCCCTTGATGGCCAGCCCGTGGTCCCTGCCGTAGCCTGCAGAGCCGCGTGGATTGCACATCAGCACGGCGTACCCGGCAGCCGCGTAGACCTGGGCTTCGTCGAACAGGGCAATGGTGAACTGGGCAAACGGCCCGCCATGGATGTTCGCCAGGACAGGGTGCGGACCCTTGCCTGCAGGCCTGACCAGCCAGCCATGGACAGGGTATCCATCGGGCGCCTCAAACGTCAGTTCCTGCGGAACCCTGATGTCCGTCTGGGTCCGCAGCACGGCCGAAAAGTCCGTCAGCAGCCGCAACTGCCCGTCGTCGAGCACAGCGACATCCCCGTGGGTGGACGGATCACCGAAGACGACGAGCAGCGAGCCACCCGCCCAGGCAGCCCCTGTCACCACCTTGTCACCGTGCACCAGCAGCGCATGCCCGCCCGTCGCCCCCAGTTCAAGGAGCTCAACGGAGCCCTGCGCATTGTTCAGGACCAGGGCCCGGTCCGGGCCGCGGAGCTCAATCCGGGCACCCGGGGCGGCGACGTCCATCAGCTCAGGGTCGGTCAGCGCAACCGGCACGCCGCCGTCGGCCGGGACGCAGTACAGCACGGCGTTACGTGCCACGAAGTCCCGGCCGGAGCCGCCCAGGTCCCGGGCAATGTAGAACAGCCATCTGCCGTCCCGGGACTGCCGGACCTCCGTGACGCTTTGAGGTGCGGCTACGCCCTGTTCCACGGGGACGGCGTCGCCGCCAGAGACTGCCACCTTGTAGATCAACGTGGCCAGGCCGTCGTCGTTCTCCGGCGGTGCCGCCACAAAGTAGACGGACGATCCGTCTGCACTGAAAACCCCCGAGCCGGCGTCCGTGGTGAGGTACGTCAGCTGCCGGACTGCCGGCATTGACGGCGCCGCCGGCCGTGTCAGCGGCTCGCTGCCAAGTTCCGGGACGTCCACGATGAACAGCTGCTGTGGCTTGTCACGCGTGTAGCCAACGCCGTTCAGCCGGTACTGGAACCAGGAAATCAGCCGTGGTTCCTCCGCCTCCGCAGTGACGGCTTCGCTGCTGCCGTACCGTCCGGGCTCGGGCTCGCGGGAGCTGAAAACTATCCGGCGCGAATCAGGGGACCAGGCGAAGGACTCCACTCCGAGCAGCCTGTCGGTAATGACCTGGGGTTCACCGCCGCCGGCCTCCACCAGAACGAGCTGCGCTTTCGACGACGGCCCGCCCGTCCGGAGGAAGGCCAGGACCAGTCCATCGGGAGAGAAGGCAGGGTCGGTGTCCCGGAAGCCCCTGGTTATCCGCCGCGGCAGCTGCTCCTGGTTCAACGGAATGTTCCACAACTGGCCCACGTAGGAATCAGCATCGAAATCCGGCCTGGTCACCGAGGCAACAGCACGGCTGCCGTCCGGGTGAACGGCAGGCGCGGAGACGGAATTGAGCAGCGGGAGGTGTTCGGGCTTCACCCACGTGAGCCTAACGTGCGCCTTTCCCCCAGGCGAACACCGGCCAGAACGCGGGCCCAGGCGCCGCACCGGCGTACTCCCCGCCCCTAAGATGGTCCGTATGCCATCACGCCTTCGCCCTCCGCTGCGCTGCCCGTTGTGCGGCGCCGCCCTGAATGCCCAGGGCGGTGCGCCTGACGCGGCCCCCAAGGCCCTGGTCTGCGGTTCCGGGCACAGCTTCGATGCGGCGAAGCAGGGCTACTTCAACCTGCTGGTGGGCAAGGGGACCGTCTTTGAAGCCGACACCGCCGAGATGGTGGCGGCCCGCTCCGCTTTCCTCGACGGCGGGCATTACCGGCCCCTGGCAGACGCCGTCGCGGCCGCCGTCGTGCCCGGGGTAACCCCCGGCGAACCATTCACTGTCCTCGATTCGGGTACGGGCACCGGGCACTATCTCAGGGCAGTGCTGGATGAGGTGCAGCGGGCTACCGACAGCTGCGCCGCCGTCGCGCTCGACATCTCCAAGTTCGCGCTCCGCCGCGCCGCGCGCCTCAACCCCGAGGCCGTCAGCCTCGCCTGCGATGTGTGGAAGCCGCTCCCGGTGGCCGATGCCGCCGTTGACGCCATCACGGTGATCTTCGCCCCCCGCAACGCAGCCGAATTCGCCAGGGTCCTCCGCCCCGGCGGGAGACTGGTGGTGGTGACGCCGCGCGCCGGACACCTGGCCGCCGTCGCCGCCCAGGCGGGAATGCTGTCCATCGAGGACGACAAGGACGCGCGGCTGACAGAATCCCTCTCGTCGCACTTCGTCGCCGAGTCCACCCGGGACTTGGATATCCGGATGATGCTGACGCCCAGCGAGCTCGCTGACCTGGCCTTCATGGGTCCGGCCGGACACCACCTGGACCGCACGGCCATTGCGGCCAAAATCGGAAGCGGCGAGGTGTCCACCCAGGTGGAGGCCCGGTTCCGGATCACCGTCTTCCGCCTGACACTGTCCGCACCGTAACGACTTGGCCACGTTCAACCACTGCCCTGCACGCAACCTGCCGTCCTGCTTTCCGGCGGACTAGGATAAATAGACAGCTACCGGAAGGTCAAGGGGGACGGGATGTTTGAATGGCTCGGCGAAAACTGGTGGGCCCTGTGGCTCACAGCCTTCCTCGCGTTCGCAGTGATCGAAATGATCACCCTTGACCTCTTCTTCATCATGCTCGGCGGCGGAACACTTGCCGCGCTCGTCGCGGATTTTGCCGGCGCTGACCTGTGGCTGCAGATTGTGATCTTCTGCGTCGTCTCACTGCTGATGATCGCCTTTGTCCGCCCGGTGGCACTAAGCCACCTGAAAAAAGGACCCGCCGAACAACGCACCAACATCGACCGGCTAATCGGCGAGCAGGCCCTTGTTATGGAAGCAGTCAGCTCCACCGGCGGCCTCGTCAAGATCGGCGGCGATGTCTGGAGCGCCCGGTCCTCCGGCGGCGTCCTGCCTGCCGGCCAGAAGGCAGTGGTCTCCGCCATCGACGGGGCCACGGCCGTTGTCTCCGCCCCGCCGGAGCAGGCCACTCAGTCCTAAGTACAGCCTAACAATTGGGGAATAGGAGACGTATGGATAACGCAGGAGGAGCCGCCTTGGCCATTGTGCTGGTGGTCCTGATCGTGTTCGTGATTATTGTTTTGGTCCGCTCAGTGCGGATCATCCCGCAGGCGAGGGCCGGCGTCGTTGAACGGCTCGGCAAGTACCAGCGGACCCTCAACCCTGGACTCACCATCCTGATCCCGTTTGTGGACCGGCTCCTGCCGCTCCTGGACCTGAGGGAGCAGGTGGTGTCCTTTCCACCGCAGCCGGTCATCACCGAAGACAACCTGGTGGTGTCCATCGACACTGTGGTGTATTTCCAGGTCACTGATCCACGCGCCGCCACCTATGAAATTGCCAATTACATCCAGGCCGTGGAGCAGCTCACCACTACCACCCTGCGTAACGTTGTGGGCGGCCTGAACCTGGAAGAGGCGCTCACATCCCGCGACCAGATCAACGGCCAGCTGCGCGGTGTATTGGACGAGGCAACCGGCCGCTGGGGCATCCGCGTCTCGCGCGTGGAGCTCAAGGCCATTGACCCGCCCCACTCCATCCAGGACTCGATGGAGAAGCAGATGCGGGCCGAGCGCGACCGCCGCGCTGCGATCCTCACGGCGGAAGGCACCAAGCAGTCCGCCATCCTGACGGCAGAAGGCCAGCGGCAGGCATCCATCCTTGCGGCAGAGGGCGACGCCAAGGCAGCCATCCTCCGTGCAGACGGTGAGGCACAGGCCATCCAGAAGGTCTTTGACGCCATCCACAAGGGAAACCCCGACCAGAAGCTGCTGGCGTACCAGTACCTGCAGACGCTTCCGAAGATCGCAGAGGGCTCATCGAACAAGCTGTGGATCGTTCCCAGCGAAATCGGCGAGGCACTCAAGGGCATCGGCCAGGCACTTGGCGGCACCAACCCTGACCCGAACGCGGCTGGCCGCGGGCTGTTCGACGAGGAACCCGCTAAACAGCCTGGTTCCTGACCCGGATCCGCCTCATACGGGCAGGGAGGGGATTCGCGCTTCGGCGCGGGTCCCCTCCCGTTTTGCAGCCAGACCCCATGCCGGTATAATTGAGTATTTGTCCGGTCGGACCAGATCCGCTGGAACAAGAATGCTTCGCAATGCGTTGAATCTTATGATGCAGCACAGTGCACACAGTAGTCCGGGGCGGTTATGCCGTACCGGCTTGCGTGGAGTCCTGCTCCGCGAACCGACCAGAGGGAGAAAACATGAGCGATCGCAGCCTGCGGGGTATGCGCCTTGGCGCGCAGAGCATGGAGACCGAGTCCGGCGTCGAGCCGGCTCCGCGCCAGCGTGTCGAATACCGGTGCGAGGACGGCGAGCAGGTCTTCGTGACGTTCTCTTCAGAAGCTGAAATTCCTCCTGTGTGGGTTTCCAAGACCGGCAAGGAAGCTCTCCTCGTTGATGGCGAACGTCCGGACACCAGCAACGAAAAGGCTGTCCGTACACACTGGGACATGCTCCTGGAGCGCCGTTCCCTTCCCGAGCTGGAGCAGATCCTCGAGGACCGGCTGACCATCCTGCGCGAACGCCGTGGCGAACGGCGCACTGCCTGATCCCAGCGGCGGTGACGGCCTCCCACGGAGGCCATAGCGTCAGGGATTGACGCGAGCTGAACAATTGAGAAAGGGCCGGCCCGGCAACGTGATCACGTTGCCGGGCCGGCCCTTATCTTGTGTGGCAGCGGCCGTTGCAGGGTCAGCCCTGTGCCGGATCCTTCTTGCCTGTGAGCCTGTTCCAGCGTGCCTGCAGGCCCCACCTGGTGACGTTGACCATGGCCTCAACAACGATGTTGCCGCTCATCTTCGACGCCCCGAGCTCGCGCTCCACGAACGTAATGGGGCGTTCCTCGATCCTGAGTCCCAGCTTGGCAACGCGCCACGCCAAGTCAACCTGGAAGCCGTAGCCCACCGAATCGACCTGGTCGAGGTTCAGTTTCTCCAGCGTCGTCCGCCGGAAGGCACGGTAGCCGCCGGTGACGTCCTTGATCTTCAGGCCCAGCATCAGCCGGGCGTACGTGCTGCCAATACGCGAAATTGCCTGCCGGTACAGCGGCCAGTTGACTACGCTGCCACCGGGAACCCAGCGGGATCCCATGGCAAGGTCCGCGCCCTGTTCAACGGCTTCCAGCAGCTGGGGAAGCTGTTCGGGCTGGTGTGAGCCGTCCGCATCCATTTCCACCAGAACGTCGTAGCCTGCCTCGAGTCCCCATTTGAACCCGGCAATGTACGCGGCTCCCAGGCCTGCCTTGCCTTTGCGGTGCAGCACGTGGACCTGCGTATCCTCGGCGGCAAAGCCGTCCGCAAGCTGCCCTGTGCCGTCCGGGCTGTTGTCGTCCACCACCAGTACATCCGAGGCCGGTACGGCTGCGCGGAGGCGTTGAAGAGTCTTGGGCAGCGATTCCAGCTCGTTGTAAGTAGGAATGATGGTGAGGACGCGCACAAAGGGCCTTCCTGGACGGGAGCGGTCGGAGCGGCTGAACGGTACCGGAGTAGCTGACGGTCAGGCGCAACTACCTATTATAGGGCGCTTTACCGAGGCACCGGCCGGTGTGTCCGGTCAGGAGCGCAGTGCCGGGCTGGAATACAGTTCCACGCCGTCCTTCACCGTCTGCAGGCACACCGGGTCCACACCGGTGTCCAGTGCCGGGAGAAGGGGCGTGCGGGCACGCGGATCCGTGCTCCAGGACTGGACACGTCCATCCGCCACCTGGACCATGAGCTCCTCAACATCCCAGACGGCGAAACTGGCGGGTGCGCCGGGAACCAGTTGCCCGGCCATCGGGTTGTGGTAGTTGGCTGCCCGCCAGCCTGCGCGGGTGTGGCCGAGGAACGCTGCGCGGGCCGAGATCCGTTCAGCCTGGTTGTGGTGTTCCAGGCAGGCACGCACGCTGGACCACGGGCGCAGCGGTGTCACGGGGCTGTCGCTGCCGAAGCAGATGGGAACACCGGCCGCGTAGAACGACGCAAACGGATTCATCGAGCGGCTCCGGTGCCCCAGGCGCTGCTCATACATTCCACCTTCGTTCCCCCATGCAGCGTCGAAGCGTGGCTGGGCGCTGACGGTGACGGAGAAGCGGGCCAGCTGTTGCACTGCGTTGGCGTCTGCTACTTCCACATGCTCGAAGCGGTGGCCGGCCGCGCGGATCCGTTGCTCACCCACTTCGGCGGCCGCGAGTTCGAGTGCCCTCAGCGCGGCATCAAGTCCCGCGTCGCCGATGACGTGGAAGCCGCCCTGGATGCCCAGCAGCGAGCAGGCTGCCAGGTGGGCGCCGGCCTGCTCTGCCGAGAGGTAGAGGCTGCCCCGCTCCCCTGCCGCGTCGCTGTAGCCGGACCTCAGGGCCGCTGTCCTGGAGCCGATGGAACCGTCAATGTTCAGGTCCCCTGCCAGGCCGCGCACGGATACGCCCAGTTCGTCCAGCAGCGCCCGGGCCTGCTCCTCCGAAGTGGCCAGCTCGCCCCAGTACGGCAGGACCTCCGGCATGGCCGCTGTCATTGCCTCGTCGGCAGACGTGTTCCACGCGGCGGCAAGGCGAAGGTCGGAAACTCCCCCGATATGCGGCGCGGCCATCTCCGCCAGTGCCACGTAGCCGTTTTCGGCCGCTTCGGTCAGGGCCCGCCGCTGGTACGCCATGAGGCTGGCCTCCGGGAGCCGCCGTGCTTCCTGACGGGCGGCTGTATGGGCGGCCCGCTTCACCTGTGACCCCGCGGTGTAGCCGTCGAGCCCGCCAAGCCCTGCGGCGGCAGCCAAGGAAGAAGAGACCAACGCCGAATGTGCATCTACCCTGGCCAGGAACACGGGCCTGCCACCGGACGCCTGCTCAAGTTCCTCGGCCGCCGGCAGTGCCGGGTCCTCCCACGTGGATTCATCCCAGCCATGGCCCAGCAGGGGGCCGACGCCTGTGGCCGTGGCCACGGCATCGAGCAGCTGGCGGGCGGAACGGATCCCGCCCAACTGGAGGGAACCCAGCGCGATGCCGGTTTCCGTGAGGTGGACGTGGGAGTCAACAAACCCCGGTGCTACCAGGGCTCCGTGGAGGTCGATGATCTCCATGGAGCTGTCGGCGATGGAGGATGCGGCCTGCTCGGAGCCGACCCAGGCAACGGTGTCGCCGTCAACCAACATGGCGGTGGCAAAGGGGTCCGCTGCTGTGTAGACCGAGCCGTTGCGGTACAGGACCACCTTCCGCTCGTGCGGCGCGGGTGTGGTGGAACGTTCAATGGTCATGCGGGCGAAGCTCCTGGGACTAGGGGAAAGATGGCAGCCTGCCGGTACGTCAGAGCCGGCACGTCAAAGTACGGAAGAGTAGGCCACGACGCCGCGGCGGATGAGCGAAATGGCTTCCGCGCAAAGCCTGGACAGGCGCGGCTCCAGGCCGGGAATCTTGGCGAGCTGGTCCAGGAGATCGATCACCTGTTTCACCCAGCGGACAAAGTCGCCCGCCGCCAGGTCCGTGCCGCTGAGCACTTCCTGGAGGTGCCGTCCCTTGGCCCATTTGTACATCGGCCAGACGAGACCCAGCTCCGGTTCGGCGGTCAGTGGAAGTTTGTTGGCCTCTTCCACGTCCTCCAGCGCCGACCACTCCCGGACCACCACATCCACAGACGATTCAAGGGAGACGCTCGGCATCCGGGGGCGGAGGCCCCTGTCCTCGCGTTTGGCCTGGTAGACCAGGACGCTGGCCAGGGCTGCTACTTCGACGGCGTCCAGGTCGTTTAGCGCGCCCAGCCGCAGTGATTGCGAAATCAGCAGGTCCTTCTCGCCGTAGATCCGGCGGAGCCGCTGGCCGTCAGAGCTGATGGCCAGGCGCCCGTCAGCTCCAGCTTCCAGGTAGCCGTAGGCGGAAAGGACGTCGCAGACCCGATCGAAGGTCTTGGCGATGGTGTTGGTCCGGCCCTGAATCTGCCGGACCAGGGCGTCCGTCTCTCGGCGTAGTTTCCACCAGCGCTCGGACCACCGGGCGTGGTCCTCACGCTCGCTGCAGCCGTGGCAGGGGTGGGCCCGCAGCGCCCGGCGAAGTTCCGTGATGCGCTTCTCCTGATGCGGCAGGACGGATCCCAGGCCAAAATCGGTGCTGCGGCCGGGGGCCGGCGGCCGGTTCTCCCGCAGTGCGTTCCGGGCCGACGACGCGAGGTCGCGCCGGGACTTCGGGACCTTTGCGTTGAACGACTTCGGGATCCGGATCCGAGTCAGGGGCGCGATGGGGCCTTCAAGGTCTTCTGTGCCGATTCGCCTGAGCTGGTTGTCGAGCGTCAGGATGGCAGGCCGTGGCTCCCTGCCGCTGTGGTCCGAGCTCAGCACAATCGCCGGCCCGGGCGACCGCCCGCCCGGGACGTCCACTACGTCCCCTGGCATCAGCCGCGCCAGGGAGTCTTCGTTCAGGGACTTGTGGGCCCGGGACTTGCTGCGCGAGGTGACATTTTCGGCGTCGGACAGTTCGCGGCGCAACCGGGCATACTCGGTGAAGTCTCCGAGGTGGCAGGTCATGGATTTCGCGTATCCCGCGAGGGACTCTTCGCGGCTGCGCACCTGCTTGGCAAGACCAACAACGGACCGGTCAGCCTGGAACTGCGCGAAGGAGGATTCCAGGATTTCCCGCGCACGGGGGCGGCCAAACTGCGCCAACAGGTTGATGCTCATGTTGTACGTCGGCCGGAAGCTGGAGTTCAGCGGATACGTACGCCGTGAAGCGAGGCCGGCAACGGCAGCAGGGTCCGTTCCCGGCTGCCAGAGGACCACCGCGTGGCCTTCGACGTCGATGCCGCGGCGGCCCGCGCGGCCGGTCAGCTGCGTGTACTCCCCCGCGGTGATGTCCACATGGGCTTCGCCATTAAACTTGTCGAGCTTTTCCAGGACCACGGACCGGGCTGGCATGTTGACACCCAGGGCCAGTGTTTCGGTGGCGAACACAGCCTTGACCAGGCCCTCAACGAAAAGCTTCTCCACCACTTCCTTGAACGTGGGAAGCATGCCCGCATGATGGGCCGCGAAACCGCGCAGCAAGCCGTCCCGCCACGTCCAGAAGCCGAGGACGTCCAGGTCGTCGGACGGGATGTCCTGCCCGGCCTCGTCGACGCGCTGGGCAATGATCCGCTGCTCTTTCTCCGTGGTCAGCCAGAGGCCGGAGGAGACGCACTGGGCAACGGCGGCATCGCAGCCTGCCCGCGAGAAGATAAACGTGATGGCCGGCAGGAGGTCCTGCCGGTCCAGGCTCGCGATCACCTGGGGCCGACTGGCTTTCCGGACGGCGCCGGGCTGGGCTCCCTGGCTGGCGCGGTCCTCTGTCCGTTGCCGGTGCTGGCGGCGTTGGCTTCGTCCGCCGTGGCCGAAGCGCCCAGCGAAACTTTGCTGGCCTTCGCTGCGTGCCATCTGGAGCAGGTCCGGATTGACCTCGAACCCCGGGCGGTCAGCGTCACTGGTGGCCGCGGTGAGCCGCTCCTGGACCGGTACCGGAACTCCGGTCTCCGCATCCGCAGGCGGCGCGATTTCGTCAAAAGTGGTTTCTCCGGCGAACAGGTCCACGATGTCCCGGCCCACCATAACGTGCTGCCACAGGGGAACCGGACGGTGCTCCGAGACGATGATGTCGGTGTCGCCGCGCACGGTATCCAGCCAGGCGCCGAATTCTTCGGCGTTGGAAACTGTGGCGCTGAGTGAAGCCACCTTGACTTCACTGGGGAGGTGGATGATGACTTCCTCCCAGACGGCGCCACGGAAGCGGTCCGCGAGGTAATGTACTTCGTCCATAACCACAAAGCCGAGGTCATCCAGGGTGTCCGAGTCCGCGTAGAGCATGTTCCGGAGGACTTCCGTGGTCATGACCACTACGGGGGCGTCGCCATTGATGCTCGTGTCCCCTGTCAGGAGACCGACGTTTTCTGCCCCGTACTTTTCGGAAAGTTCCGTGAATTTCTGGTTGCTCAGGGCCTTGATCGGGGTGGTGTAGAAGGCTTTGAGGTTTCGTTCCAAGGCGAGGTAGATGGCAAATTCGCCCACGATGGTCTTGCCGGCCCCGGTGGGGGCAGCCACCAGCACTCCCTTGCCCTCCTGGAGGGACCGGCAGGCGAGGTGCTGGAACTCGTCAAGTTCAAAATCAAGGGTGCGGACAAACCCGCCGAGGTAGGTGCCCGCTTCGGCCGTGCGTTCCACGCTGGCCCGGTAGCTTTCAGAGGGCGAGAGTGGCCCGGAAATAGAGGACATGCCTCAAGCCTAATGCGCCGCGCGCTACAGGTTCTTCAGTTCGGTGCCGGGCGTAGCGATGTCGGCTGTCGCGTCCGTCTCAGCAGCCTGTTTGGCAACCCGCTTGTCACGGCGCTTGTCGTTGAAGATACACAGCCCGATCGCAGCGAAGAACAGAATCAGCAAAGGCGCAGCGAGCAGGAACATGGACAACGCGTCCGTACCGGGTGCGGCCAGTGCAGCCAGGACAAAGACCAGGAAGACGATAATCCGCCAGGCTTTGAGGATGGTCCGGCCCCGGACCACACCAGCCATGTTGATCCCCACCAGGATTACGGGGACCAGGAACGAGATCCCGAGGATGAGCAACATCTGGGTGGCGAACGTAAGGTAATCGGTGGCCGAGATGTTGTTGGCGCCGGTGGCGGGTGTGAACTGCAGCAGCGCCCTGACCACGGTGGGGAACACGAGCCAGGCTACAAAAACGCCGGCCAGGAACAGGGGCACGGCAGCTGCCATAAAGCCGAGGGTGTACCCGCGTTCCTTCTTGGTCAGCCCCGGGGTGATAAACGCCCACACCTGGTAGATCCAGACAGGACTGGAGATCACCAGCCCTATCTGGATGGCAATCTGGATCTTGAACGCAAAAGGATCAGCGATGGTCGCAAAATTCAGGACCGCAGTCCGGCCGGTTTCCTCGGCAATGGAAATCAGCGGAGCCGAAAGGCTCGAGACGACGGGGTCGTAAAGGAACCAGCCGCCCACGCCGGCAACCAGCACGGCAATTGCCGCTTTGATCAGCCGGTTCTTGAGCTCCTTGAGGTGGTCCCAAAGAGCCATCCGCCCCTCAGGGTTGGACTTACGGCCCCGCGTGAGTGCCACTTCGGGTTAAGCGCGGGTCGACGGCGGAACGTCAGTGCCGTCGGTCGGCTCACCGGGCTTCGCCTGCGGGTGGTTGACGATCTTGCCTTCCACCGGGCCGGATGCCGTGTCGGTGGAGTCGGTTTTGCCGTCGTTCTTCATTTCCTTGACCTCGGACTTGATGATCCGCATGGACTGGCCAAGGCTGCGCGCCATGGCCGGGAGTTTGGGCGCGGCGAAAAGCAGCAGCGCAACGACGATGATAATGACAATTGGCCACGGGCCTTCAAAGAGTCTTCCCACGGGAATTCCTTTCCTCTTACAACATCCTACGTCTAACTGAGATTGAGATCGCGAAGTGACTGGGGCTGTCCCCGATCGTGCCTGCGCTGGACGCGCCTCTGGCGGCGGCCCTCCCGGCGGGATGACTTGGATGCGTCGTAATCATGACGCATCCGGGCCGGTGAGGCAAAAACAGCCGCACCGGGTTGGGCTGGCCCTGGCTCCTGCAGGCCGTCATCGACGTTGGCCGCTGCAGGAGCCAGGTGTGCCACCTTGGCTCCAGCGGCGCCCAGGTCCTTCACTACCGCCATGAACTGGCGGTACAGCCGGATGCCCAGGAGGACATAAAAGAGCAGGGAGAGCGCAATGAGCGCAATCCAGATCAGGATCCAGGACCACCAAGGCATGCTGACGAGTCTAGCCGCCGTACCGGGCCAGGGCCGCCTCGATCCAGTCCAGCGCTGCGGTCCCCAGCTCGGAAGGTTCGAGGATCCGGGCGGCCCCGCCGTGCTGGGCCACAAACATGGGCAGCCAGGCCGTACTGCCGAACCGGATCTCGGCTACGAGGCCGCCGTCGGGAAGGGGCGCCACACGTTCGGCGTAATAGTCGTCCGCCAAGCCGGCGCCCTGCCTGGTGAGTTGGACGAGGACCGTGGTGTCGTCGTCGTTGGGGGTGAACAGCTTCGCCGGGAAGCCTTCACCGAGCCGGATCTGCGTGGAAGCTGGCTTTCCGTTCGGGTGGACCTCCTGGACCCTGTCCAGCCTGAAGTTCCGCAGCCCTTGGGCCGAATGGCAGTAGGCCTCGAAGTACCAGGTGTTGTCCAGGGAATACAGGCGGAGCGGGTCCACGTCACGTTCGGAGACCTGGTCCCGCTGGGCGGAAAAATACACAAGCCGCAGCTGCGACCGTTCCTGGATGGCGGCACGGACAACATCAAGGACGGCCGAATCCGTGGGGCCCACCTCCGGACCGGCGAGTGACCCGGCCCGCAGCCCTTCTTCGCCGGCCGCTGCCATCAGTTTGAGGGTCACTGACTCCAGGGCGCCTCCTTCGGCAAGTTCGGGAAGCCCGTTGAGTGTCTCGAGCCCGGTCAGCAGCGCGCAGGCCTCGTCGACAGTAAACCGGACCGGCCTCTTGAGATCCAGGTCCTGGGTGATGTAGACGTGGCCTTCCTCCCAATGGATGTCCAGGAGGTCGTCAGGGTATCCCTCGGGAAGGCCGGAGCAGATAAGGATCCGCAGGTCGCTTTCCAACTCCGCGGGCGTGACGCCGAACCGTGCTGCGACGTCCTGGATGTGCAGGCCTTGGTTGTGGACCAGGAACGGAACCAGCTGCAGCATGCGCTTGAGCTGGTCCTCGGAGGTGCGTTTCCGGACGGCGCGGCCCCGCGGTGCGTCCGCAAACAGATAGGCAGGGCTGGGAGCGGCGCAGAAACCGGCGGCGTTGCGCAGCCGGTGCCGCACGGCCGCGACCAGTTCGTCGGGAGCATGTGCCACCGCGTCCGGGCCATAGGACGCCAGCTCCTCGGCCAGCACCTCAGCGTCCCTGAACCTGATCTGCAGCCGTTCGTAGCCGGCGTCGGGCGTTCCCGTACTCCCGGCGGGAACCGGCGTGGTGCGCCGGCGCAGCCCTAGGAGGCGGCCCTCCCGGACGTCCACGACGGCGGTCCGGAGCGGAAGTTCCGGAAGCCGGTCCAGTTCTGCGCGGACATTGAAGTTCGGCGGCGCCGAGTAGGTTTCCTTCTCCAACACCGTAACGGGGCCCGTGAACCGGGATAGCCGGAAGTGGCGCGGAGCCTTGCGCGAGCGGTCGTAGCCGGTCAGGTACCACTGGCCAAAGCGGCTGCCGAGGCCCCACGGCTCCACCGTCCGTTGCGCTTCGTTGCCGGTGGTGCCTGCCAGGTAGGGGAAGCTGACGGGGTGCTGGGCGTGCATGGCAGCCACAACATCATCAAAGGCCTGGCCCGCCGGCCGGATCCGCGGCTGCACACCAAGCGGGAGTTCGACGTCGGACAGGGTACCGGAGGCCTGGAGCTTGCGGAGGGCGCTGGCAGCGGCGGTTCCCAGGGCGGCACGCTCCCACAACTGGGACGCCAGGAGGAGGACCGTCCACTCCCCCGGGCTCAGCTGGACATCGGGGAGGCGGTTCGATTCCTTGCCGATGCGGTAGCGGGTGGTGGCCGGATCATCTTCGCTCCAGCCGAGGTCCGTCACGGTTTCCACCTCGAACCCGAAGTGGCGGAGGTCATTTTTATCCCGCTCAAACATCCTGCCGAAGGCCACGTCGTTGCCGGACGTGTCGTGGTAGACCTTCGCCCGCAACTCTGCACGGCGCAGGCCGTATTTGGTGTTCAGCAGGGCTATCAGGAGGTTCAGCAGGCGTTCAGTACGGGAGACGGACACGCTGGCTACGTTACTAAACTCCGCCGCGGAAAGCAGAAAGCGCGGCAACAACAGGAATACAAAAACCCTGATTGTTACCGCGCCTTCCGGCGTTACCATGCTTCGGTCAGCGGACGCCCACGAGGTCCACCACGAAGATCAGCGCTTCGTTGGGGCCGATCGCTCCGCCGGCCCCGCGGGAGCCGTACGCCAGTTCGGAAGGAATCTCCAGGCGACGGCGGCCGCCCACCTTCATGCCCAGCAGGCCCTGGTCCCAGCCCTGGATGACCTGGCCCACGCCCACACGGAAGTCCAGGGGCGCGCCGCGGCCCCAGGAAGCGTCGAACTCTTCGCCGGTGGACCAGGCCACGCCGACGTAGTGGGTGGAGACGGTGTCGCCCTTTTTGGCCTCGGCACCGTCTCCCTCGATGAGGTCGGTGATGACCAGTTCGGTGGGGACATCGCCTTGCGGGAAGTCAATTTCCGGCTTCTGGCGGTCGAAATCGCGCTGACCAAATGACATGGTTGCTCCTTTGTTTGTTTGGGTGGGTGATGTGTTGCTGTTTATTTGACGCCGAGGATGTCCACAACGAAGACAAGGTCACCCTTGGCTTCGCCCTGGCCGGCATCACCGTACGCCAGGTCCTTGGGGACCACCAGGAGGACCCGGGAGCCCACCGTCTTGCCCGCCAGTCCCTGGGTCCAGCCCGGAATGACGCCGGTCAACGGGAAGCTGGCCGGCTCGCCGCGGTCAAAGCTTGAATCAAATTTAGTGCCGCCCACGAGGTTCACGCCAACATAGTTGACGGTCAACGTGTCGGATTCCTTAACCTCGGCGCCGGTGCCCTTGATCAGGTCCTGAGCCACGAGGGCTGTGGGCGCAGCGATTCCGTCAACGGAGATCTCCGGTATGCCCTGGTCGTTGTCCTTCACGGTCGGCAGGCCGGCCGGCGGGGTGACAGTCTCGCCTTCGGGCTTTTCGAGGGCCGGCTGGACGTCTTTGGTGGAGAGCACCTTAATCAGGAGCAGCTGCGTGGGCTGGGCGGGGGCGCCTTCAGCCGTTGCGGCCTGGCCCGGGATGGCCAGGGCAAGGCTGGAGCCGACCTTGGCGCCAACAAACGCACTGTAGATGACCGGGCTGCCGGTCTTCAGTTCCTCGTTCAGCTCCAGCGGTTCGGGCTCGCCGGGGAAGGTGTCCTCCAGCGTGGATCCGTCCGCACCGCTGAGCGCGAGGATAGAGATGTTGGCGATCTGGTTCTCTTTAACCCGGTCGCCGTCACCTTCGGTGACCACCTTGATGGTGGGTTCGGTGACTTCGAGGGGCTTGGAGAACTCGACACCGGGAGCCTTCTTGTCCCCGTTCTCCGTCAGTTTCAGGGAGTCGAACTTGGCAGTGTCACCGGCAGACTGGCTGGTGGGTTCCGGTGCTGCGGGCGAACCGCCACAAGCGGTGAGCAGCAGCAGGCCGGGGATCAGGATTGCTAGGAGTCGGCGCACGTAAGAGAACTTTCGTCGGGGCAGGGTGGATGCGGAACCGGAATCAGGCGCCCGGTACCGCTGCAAGGCCAAGGAACGGCCCCATCAAGGATAGCCCGTGAACCTGAGCGTCAGCCCATAGAGCCCAGCAGGGCATCCACCCGCTCATCGACGCTCCGGAAGGGATCCTTGCACAGGATGGTCTGGTGTGCGCGGTCGTTCAGCTTCAGGTGCACCCAGTCCACGGTGTAGTCCCTGCCGAGTTCCTGGGCGCGCCGGACGAAATCGCCCCTCAGCTTGGCCCGCGTGGATTGCGGCGGCACGTCCACGGCGTCCTTGATCACGGTGTCGTCCACAACCCGCCGAACCGCTCCCCTGGACTGCAGGATGTAGTACAGTCCTCGGCTCCGCGAAATGTCATGGTACGTAAGATCCAGCTGCGCAATCCTGGGCGCGTCCAGTCCCAGACCGTGCCGCTCCCGGTAGTTGTCCATCAGTTTTTTCTTGATGGCCCAGTCGATTTCCGTGTCGATGGTGCTGGTGTCACCGCTCTCGATCGCGTTCAGGGTCCGTTGCCAAAGATCAAGGATGAACGGAACGTGGGCGTTGTGGGCCCCGTGCTCCTGCACAAAGGCCGTGACCTTGGTGAGGTACTCCTGCTGGATCTCCAGGGCTGTGAGCTGGCGGCCGTTGGCCAGACGGACCAGCGCCCTTCCGCTGAGGTCGTGGGAAATCTCGCGGATGCTGCGGATGGGATTTTCCATCCTCATGTCGCGCATGATCACCCCCGCCTCGATCATGCGCAGGATGAGGTCCACGGTTCCCACCTTGAGCAGGGCCGTGGTTTCGGACATGTTGGAGTCGCCCACAATGACATGGAGCCGGCGGAAGAATTCGGCGTCGGCGTGCGGTTCATCGCGGGTGTTGATGATGGGCCGTGACCGGGTAGTGGCGGAGGAAACGCCCTCCCAGATGTGGTCTGCCCGCTGGGAAAATGCGTAGGTGGCCCCGTGCGGAGTCTTCAGGATTTTTCCTGCGCCGGCGATCAGCTGGCGGGTCACCAGAAACGGGATCAGGATCTCCGCGAGCCGGGAGAATTCGCCGCGGCGCGGGATGAGGTAGTTTTCATGGCTGCCGTAGGAGTTGCCGGCCGAATCGGTGTTGTTTTTGAACAGGTAGACAGTGCCGTTGAAACCTTCGGCGGCCAGCCTTGCCTGTGCCTCGTCAACGAGGTCGTCCAGGATCAGCTCGCCCGCGCGGTCGTGCGCAATGAGCTGGGCCAGGTCATCGCACTCGGCCGTGGCGTACTCAGGGTGTGAGCCGACGTCGAGGTACAGCCGGGAACCGTTGGTCAGGAACACGTTGGATGACCGTCCCCAGCTGACCACCTTCCGGAACAGGTACCGGGCCACTTCTTCCGGGGCCAACGGCCTCGAATCGGGGCTCGAATACGAGATTCCGAACTCGGTCTCGATACCGAAGATCCTCTTGTCCATCTCAGTCCTCCTCAGCAAGCAGCGCCGTGATATCAGCATCATTGAGCCGCCGGAAGGCCCGGCGGAAACCCCGGGAGGTTTCCGACTGCCTGTCCAGGACGGCAACCTCCACGGCTTTGGCGGGAAGGGTTCCTCCCGCTTCGCCCTGTTCAGCGGCCTGGTCCGGGCCGCTGGCCAGGCCGCCGGTAGCCAGGCGGACAGCGCCTGCGAACCGCAGTGACGGTCGCCAGCCCTCGGCGATGACCGCAGCGACACGCTCCGCCTGGCCGCCCATCACGATGAAGCCGTTCTCGTCGGCGATGGACCCGTCGAACGTGAGCCGGTAGAGGTGGTCCAGTTCCGGCGTGGGGCCAACTTCGGCAACGGCCAGTTCCACTTCGAAGGGCTTCTGTTCGGCGGTGAACACGGCACCGAGGCTTTGCGCGTAGACGCTCGCGAGCCCCCGTGCGGTGACATCCTCACGGTCGTAGGAGTAACCACGGACGTCCGCGTACCGCACCCCGGCCTGGCGCAGGCTTTCGAATTCGTTGTACTTGCCGACGGCGGCAAAGGCGATTTTGTCGTAGATCTCGCCGATTTTGTGCAGTGAGGGTGAGGGGTTCTCAGCGACCAGGGCAATGCCGTCCTGGCAGCTGATGACCACCACGGACCTGCCGCGGGCGATGCCCTTCCGTGCGAAGTCCGCACGGTCCTTCATCAGTTGTTCAGGCGAGACATAGAACTGCTGCGTCATCTCAGGCCTCCCGCCGCTCGGCGGACCTGGTTTCGATAATCCGGCCCGCCACAGCGGCGAGCTCGGATTCGGGGATGCGCCGGGCACCATCCCTGTTCACGGTGTACACCACCGGCCACAACTGGCGGACGGGATCCGGACCGCCCGTGGCGGAGTCGTCGTCGGCAGCGTCGTAAAGGGATTCGACCGCCACGGAGACTGCCTCGGCTTCGGCCAGGTTGGGCCGCCAAAGCTTCTTCAGCGCGCCGCGGGCAAACACGGCACCGGAGCCGACGGTATGGTGCTCGCGTTCCTCGTACCTGCCGCCGGTGACGTCGTAGGAGAAGAGCCGGCCCACGCCGGCGGTTGTGTCGAAGCCGGCGAACAGCGGCACGACGGCGAGTCCCTGCAGGGCCATCGGGAGGTTCCCGCGGATCATGGCCCCCAGCCGGTTGGCTTTGCCGTCCAGGCTCAGCAGGGTGCCCTCGATTTTTTCGTAGTGCTCCAGCTCCACCTGGAAGAGCCGCGTCAGGTCAATCGCGATGCCGGCGGTGCCGGCAATCCCCAGCACCGAATACCTGTCAGCCGGAAACACCTTTTCGATATGCCGGCTGGCAATGACGTTGCCCATGGTGGCCCGCCGGTCACCGGCCATCAGGACGCCGCCGCCAAAACTCATCGCCACGATCGTGGTGGCATGGGGCACCTGCAGCGGAGCAGCCGACGCTGCAGCAGGCGCGG
This sequence comes from Pseudarthrobacter sp. KH_020_B, assembly GCF_057840185.1. NCBI lineage: Bacteria > Bacillati > Actinomycetota > Actinomycetes > Micrococcales > Micrococcaceae > Pseudarthrobacter > Pseudarthrobacter sp. KH_020_B. Next base: position 2,460,316 of record NZ_CM174506.1, on the reverse strand, counting down.
CACGGTTGTACGGAAGCAGGTCCGGCCGGTCGCGCTGCAGATGCTCGGTGAATGAGGATGTCGCGTTGCCGGCTACCTGGTTGGCGGTTGTTTCCTGCACTGATGCACTCCTTGTACGTGGTCCTTCAACGTCGGTACAGATTTCCGGCCGGACGCGGCTTCCGCCACCCATCCGGATCCGGGTTACTGGCCGCCCTTTTGGACGAACGCGCGGACGAACTCTTCGGCGTTGGACTCCAGGACGCCGTCGATTTCATCAAGGAGGTCGTCGACGCCCTGAGTGGCAGCCGATGCCTGGGCCTCGGGGGCTGCCGGGGGTGCCTCCGGGATCTCGTCCTCGACCTGGCTGTCGTGTGATTGTGGCTTCTGCTGCTCCTGGCCTGCCATGGTGATCTCTCCTCTAATCCTCGGATCCGGGCGGATCTGCTGATACGCCCATATTGCCACGCTGTCCGCCCGACGGCGCGGTTTACGCCGCAGGCGGAGCGGTATTCTGCCCCAAAAGTTCGGCGAGGAACGGACCTGCCGTCCGGTGGCGGGCAAAGAGCCCTCCCGTGAGGGACTTGGTACCGCGCAGGGGTTCCCGGGTTGGCACGCGCTGGAGCCGTCCGTAGCCCGGTACATCGAAGATGACCGAGTCCCAGCTGGCGCCCACCACGTCTTTGCCGAAGCTGCTGATGCACCGCCCGCGGAAGAAGGCACGCGTGTCCGATGGCGGTTCGGTCATCGCTGCGGCGATGGCACCGTCGTCGACGATTCGCTGCATGCGGTTCCTCGCCAGGAACCGGTAGTACAGTCCCTTCTCTGGCCTGATGTCTGCCCACTGGAGGTCAACAAGGCCGAGCCTCGCGTCACCCCAGGCAAGGTTGTCGCGGTTCCGGTAGCCGTCGAGGAGGGAGAGCTTGGCCAGCCATTCCACGGAGGTGGCCGCCGCGTTCCGGTCGGAATCGAGCTGGGTCAGCGTGGCCGCCCAGCGTTCCAGCACGTCATGCGTATGGCCGTCCCCGTCCACGGCATCGGCAACGCCGGAGTCCTGGGCCAGTTTTGCTGCCGCCTCGTAGTAGATCCACTGCAGGTCCAGGGCCGTCACGCGGCGCCCGTCCAGCAGCCTGAGTTTGGCTGTCAGCGACGTATCGTGGCTGACTGCCTGGAGGGCTGCAACGGGTTCGTGGACCTCCACCTTGGGCGCCAGCCCGGCCTCGATCAGACTCAAGACCATGGCAGTGGTGCCGAACTTGAGGTAGTTCGAGGATTGGCTCAGGTTGGCGTCACCGATGATCACGTGCAGGCGCCGGTATTTGTCGGCGGTGGCATGCGGCTCATCCCGGGTGTTGATGATGGGACGCCGGATGGTGGTTTCCAGGCCCACCTCGGCCTCGAAGAAATCTGCGCGCTGGCTGATCTGGTACCCGGGCGTGGAGCTGTCCTGCCCCAGGCCCACCCGCCCGGCGCCGCAGATGATCTGGCGAGTGACGAAGAACGGCGTTAGCCCGCGAACGATGTCCCCGAAGGGCACCGAGCGTGGCATCAGGTAGTTCTCGTGGGAGCCGTAGGAGACGGACTTGTTGTCCGTGTTGTTCTTGTACAGGTTGACCGGGGGCAGTTCGGGATCCGCGGCCAGGCGACGGACGGCCGCCAGCGCGACGAGGTCCCCGGCTGCATCCCAGATCACCGCATCGCGTGGGTTGGTCACCTCGGCACTGGAATACTCCGGGTGTGCATGGTCCACGTAAAGGCGGGCTCCGTTGCCCAGGACCATGTTCATCAGGAGACTGCCGGACTCGTCCTCGCCGTCCAGTTCCAATTCCTCGCGGCCGTAGGCAAGCGCCACCGCTTCGGCGTCGAGTACCGGCGGCTGGTCCGTCAGCTGGCTGGGGTGGGCCGAGGCCCGTTCCAGGGTCCAGCCGCGGGCGTCGTGGAGCGGCTCCTCGTCCGTGTAGTCCCACCGGGTCTCGGCTCCTCCGGCTGCCCTTTGCCGCGTTACCTGGGCGTAAGCCTGGACAACGCGGGCGGACATCATGGTGGCGTTGGCTCCGGGCGCAGACGGGGCGTGTATGCCGTATTCCGTTTCCGCACCCATGACGCGCATGGCCCCGCCGGCCGGGAGCCCTCCCCCGCCGGGGCGTTCCGGGGCTGCCGTCACAGGTACTGTCCCGTGTTCGGCATCGTTTCGATGGACTTGCCGGGCTCCTGGCCTGCCTTACCCTGCACGATGGTGCGGATGTAGGTGATCCGTTCGCCCTTCTTGCCTGAGATCCGGGCCCAGTCGTCCGGGTTGGTGGTGTTGGGCATGTCCTCGTGCTCGCGGAATTCATCCACCACGGCACGCAGCAGGTGCTCGATCCGGAGACCCTTCTGGTGCAGCGTCAACAGATCCTTGATGGCGTACTTCTTGGCCCGGTCCACAACGTTCTGGACCACGGCGCCTGAATTGAAGTCCTTGAAGTAGAGCATTTCGGTGTCGCCGTTGGCGTAGGTGACTTCCAGGTACTCGTTGGACTTCTCCGTGGAATACATGGCTTCGACCGTGCGCTGGACCATGGCGTCCACCGTCGCCTGGACGTCGCCGCTGTGCTCGGCGAGATCGGACTCGTGGAACGGCAGGTCGGTGGTGATGTATTTGTTGAAGATGTCCGCCGCGGCCTCTGCATCGGGGCGCTGGATCTTGACTTTCACGTCCAGGCGGCCGGGACGGAGGATGGCGGGGTCGATCATGTCCTCTCGGTTGGATGCACCGATCACAATGACGTTGTCGAGCCGCTCCACGCCGTCGATCTCACTCAGCAGCTGCGGGACGATGGTGGTCTCGACGTCGGAGGAGATCCCGGTTCCGCGTGTACGGAACAGGGAATCCATTTCATCAAAGAAAACCACTACAGGGCTGCCGTCCGACGCCTTTTCGCGGGCCCGGGAGAAGATCAGGCGGATATGGCGCTCTGTCTCGCCCACGTACTTGTCCAGAAGCTCCGGACCCTTGATGTTGAGGAAATAGCTCTTCAGGTCCACATTGCCGGACCGCTCCGCCGCGCGGGCGGCGAGGGAGTTGGCAACAGCCTTCGCAATCAGGGTTTTGCCACACCCTGGCGGGCCGTAGAGCAGAATGCCTTTCGGGGCTTTCAGCCCATGTTCGCGATAGAGGTCCGGGTGCAGGAACGGCAGTTCGACAGCATCCCGGATCTGCTCGATCTGCGGACCGAGGCCGCCGATGTCCTCGTACGTGATGTCGGGGACTTCTTCGAGGACCAGGTTCTCCACTTCGGAGCGGGGAACTTTTTCGAGTGCGTAACCGGTACGCGAATCGATGGAGAGCGCGTCCCCCACCCTGAGTTTTTCGGTGAGCAGGGCTCCGGAGAGCCTGATGACACGTTCCTCGTCCGCTCGCCCCACCACCAGTGCGCGGTCCGTTCCAAGCATTTCCTTGAGGGTCGCGAGTTCACCGGCGCGTTCATAGCCGAGGCCGGCCACAACCAGCAGTGCCTCGTTGAGGAGAACCTCCTGGCCGACCGCCAGCTGGTTGATGTTGACCAGGGGGCTGATGCCAACCCGCATCTTCCGGCCGGCGTTGAAAATGTCCACCGATTCCTCGGTGGCGGCCTGGCCGCTGCTGCCCGGCGACGGCAGCCGCCTGGGGTTGAGCTGGAGGACGGTGCCGAAGCTGTACGGGGGCTGGCCCTCCTGGTCCAGGGCATTTTTCAGCCTCAGGATCTCGGCCTTGGCAGCTTCCAGCATGCTGACCAGCTTCGCGTTGTTCTGCGTGGCGGCCGCAAGTTGACGGTCAATGTGCCTGAGTTTGTCGCGGAGGACATTGGCCTGCCGCTCCGCAGCCGACAGTTCGTTGGCGGCCGACTGCTCCGCCGGTGTACGTCCGGAGTCCTGATTCGGCGTCTCCATGGTGCATCAGCCCCTTCCTGCTCTTCTTCTTAAGACCTTAGCCCCAAGTTGGCAGGTACTGCTGGAGACTCCCGAAATGTGGACTAGTTCGTGATCTCCGGTTCGTCCTTGACGTTGGTGCCGGCGATGGCATCGCGCGCGGCACGGCGGAGCTTCTTGTCCGAAACCAGGCGTTCGCCGACGGCACCGGGAGTCCAGGCGTTGACGTCTTCTTCGTTGAAGCCCGTCTTCGAGGGACGGCGCTTGACGGAGATGCCGGTGACACCGTCGGCAAGCCGGCGGGTGACCAGCAGGAAGCCGGTATGGGCCACCATGCGGTGGTCCGGACGGACGGCCAGGCCCTCCAGGTGCCAGCCGCGGACCATGGACTCCCAGGCGTCAGGTTCGGTGAAACGGCCGTCAGCCCTGATGGCCTCCGCGGTCCGGGACAGCTGCGTGACCGTGGCCACGTAGTTGATCCAGACGCCGCCGGGTGCGAGAACAGTGGCGACGGCGTCGAGGCACTCCCAGGGTGCCAGCATGTCCAACACAACACGGTCCACGGATCCGGGCTCCTCGCTGCGGACTACTTCCTCCTGGAAATCGCCCAGTGAAATCTTCCACGCAGGGTGCGGGCCGCCAAAGATGGTTTCCACATTCCCGCGGGCAATGTCCGCAAATTCCTCACGGCGCTCGAAGGAGTGCAGGTAGCCGTTGTCGCCAACAGCACGGAGCAGGGAGATGGACAGCGCTCCCGAGCCAACGCCGGCTTCAACAACCCTGGCGCCGGGGAAAATATCGGCCATAGTGACGATCTGGCCGGCGTCCTTCGGGTAGACCACTGCGGCGCCACGCGGCATGGAGAGGACAAAATCCGAGAGGAGCGGGCGCAGCGTCTGGTACTGCTGGCCGACGTTGTTCACAACAACCGAGCCATCAGCTTTTCCGATAATCTCGTCATGGTTCAGGAAGCCGCGGTGCGTGTGGAAGGCGCCGCCGCTTTCAAGGGTCACGGTGTTCATGCGGCCGCGCTCGTCCGTCAGCTGGACCCGCTCCCCTTCACGGAAAGGTCCGCGGCGGCGGGCAGCTCCCACCGGCGGGGTGCTATTGGCGGCAACACCGGTGGTGGATGGTGCTGCGGCTTCGGCGACAGATTCGCTGCTCATGGATTTTCCTCGCTCCTGTAAAACTGTGGGGCCACGCATCGACATGGGTCCGCCCGGTGCGGCGCAGGCCTCCGGGCGGCCACGCGGCGGCAATGCACGGCCGGCACGTAACTCTACCGGCTTTGACCCTGCGGATGCCTATTCGACCGGTCAGCCTTGCCGGTGATGGCGGCCACCACCACGTTCTGCGCCAGAAGGCCGGTGACCGTTCCGTGATGGTCCACCACGGCATATTCGTGACCGTCAAGCTGGGAAAGGTACTGGATCAGCTCCTGCCCCTGGGACGACTCAGGCACGTAGGCTCCTGCCGCGAGGGCATAGGACACTGCAGTGGCAGGGGTGGAACCGGCCGCATAGTCAGGAACCGCGGCGAGGGCGCCAGGGTCCACAACACCCTGCGGGCGTCCATCCGGCCCGCAGACCACAACGGCCCGTGAGCCGTCCGGTGACAGCCTGCGGATGTCCGCCACCATGGCGGTGGCTGGAATTCCGATGGCGGGAGCCGCCAGGGCAGCGGCGCTGACCAGGTGCATCCGTCCGCGCAGCGTGCCCTGCTGGATTGACGCGCTGGCACCCATCCAGAGGAAGCCACTGACGAGGATGGTGATCATGAGGAGGCTGAAATCAGGCGTCTGACCGGCTAGCAGCGGCCGGGCAATGAACCAGAAGGCCAGCGCCACCACGATGACGCGCCCGGCCCAGCCGGCGGCGACGGTGCCTTTGGCCTGGCTCCCGGTTGCTTTCCATACGGCCGACTCAACGATCCTGCCGCCGTCCAGCGGCAGTCCGGGCAGGACATTGAAGATGCCGATGACGAAGTTGGCCCACATAAAGATGTTCGTGAGGATCCCGGCCACGGTGCCCATGCTGGTGCTCGAGAGGACCATCCAGGCACCGCCGGCGAGGACCAGGTTGGCCGCCGGCCCTGCCAGCGCCACGATGACCGAGCGCGCCGGCGTCGCCGTGAAATTCTCAAACTGGGTGTGGCCGCCCCAAAGATTCAACACGATCTTCTGCGTGGGCCAGCCATAGATCTTGGCCGTGAGGGCGTGCGCCAGTTCGTGGACCAGGACGGAGATCAGGAGCAGCAAGGCGTACGCGAACGCCACGTAGTACGCGGAGATGCCCAATGCCGGATTCTGCTCCAACAGCAGGGGACCGTAGACAATGACGGTAAAGGCGGCAATCACAAACCACGAATACGCCAGAATGACCGGGATTCCGGCGATCCGACCGAGCGGTATACCTTCGCGGCGGGCGGGGGCCGGCGCGGAACTCATGACAGGCTCCCCCGTACGGCCACGGCAGGTCCAGCCGCAGCGGCAGCCAGGCTGTCCGCTGCGATGGCCTCCAACTCGGAAACGGTGCGGCCAGCCAGGGAGTCCCAGATGGCGTGCCGGGGATCCTCCGGGATGGCGACAATGTGCGGAATGGCCACAGTGGCGACGCCGGACGCCACGGCCGCAGCTACTCCCGGTGCCGAATCCTCGAGGGCAACACAATGATCCACGGTCAGCTCCGGGTCCGCTTCCTGAAGCAGCTCCACCGCTGTCAGGTACGCTTCCGGGTGCGGCTTACCCTGGGTAACAGTGTCCCCCGTGACCAGGAATTCGAAGTACGGCTTGGGTAGGCTCGCCACAATCTCACGGGCCAACGGCTCCTCCGACATTGTCACCAGCGCACACCGCACACCCGCCTGATGCAGCTCATCCAGCAGCTCCCTCGCGCCGGGACGCCAGGGCACAGACCGCCGGACGCTCCTGATGACCTCCGCGGTCAGGTGGTCGATGATCTCCCGGCGCTCCAGCCGGACGCCGGCCTCCTGCAGGATTCCGGCCGAAAACGTCAGCGACTGCCCCACCAGCTGCATGGCCTGCCCGTGCGACCACGTTCCGCCATGGGCTTCGACGAGGGCATGCTCCGCGGCAATCCAGTAGCGTTCGGTGTCCACAATGGTGCCATCCATATCCCAAAGAACGGCTCGGAGCGGGGAAACGGGGGGTGAGGATCGCATGGTCCCAGTCTACGGGGCCCACCTGAACGCAAGCCGTGCGATACGCCGTCGGCGAATACCAGCATCGCCTTCAGGCGCCCACGCGCCCCGGCGCACTTTTTGGCCCTCCATTCAATGCGTCCCGCCGGTTCTTGGACGTAGGGTGATGAGATGAATAGCTTCGACGGAGACACCACGGAACCGGGTGCCGCACCTGAACCGGAGCAGTTCCTGCTGCCAGTGGCGGACGGGGAGCGCATCACAGTGATGCTGGCCGCCTTTGAAGGCTGGAACGATGCCGGCGAAGCCGCGAGTGATTCGCTGCGCTACCTGAACAGGGTCTGGGGCGGCAAGAAGGTCGCGTCCATTGACGCCGACGAATACTACGATTTCCAGTTCACCCGTCCCACGGTCCGCAGGAACGCCTCGGGGGAACGCAAGATCAAGTGGCCGTCCACACGGATCTACAAGGCCAGTGCGCCGGATTCGAACGTGGACGTCATTTTCGTGCAGGGCATTGAGCCGTCCTACAAGTGGCGGGCCTATACGGCGGAGCTGCTGGTCCACGCCGAAGCGCTGAAGGTGGACTACGTGGTCCTGGTGGGGGCACTTCTGGCAGACGTTCCGCACAGCAGGCCGATTCCGGTCAGCACCTCCTCGGACGATGCCGTGTTGCGGGAGCGCCTCAACCTCGAAGCCTCCCAGTATGAGGGTCCTGTCGGCATCGTCGGAGTGCTGTCCGAAGTGTCCCTGCTGGCGGGGCTTCCCACTGTTTCCCTCTGGGCAGCCGTCCCGCATTACGTGGCCCAGGCCCCGTCACCCAAGGCGCAGCTGGCTCTCCTGCATCGGGTCGAGGAATTGATCCAGGTCCCGCTGGACACCCACGAACTGGCGGAGGAGGCAGCCGCGTGGGAGCGCGGCGTCGATGAGTTGGCTACCGAGGATCCGGAGATCGCCGCGTACGTCCGGCAGCTGGAAGAGGCAAAAGACACCGCCGACCTCCCGGAGGCGAGCGGGGAATCCATCGCACGGGAGTTTGAGCGCTACCTCAAGCGTCGCGGCCGGGACAAGCCCTAAAGAACGACGCCGAGCAGGGCGTCCAGCGCGTCACTGACCAGGGCCTGATCATGCTGGCTGCCCGCTGCCGCGGCGGAGTCCGCCACAGTGGAATCCGCCGCGGCAGCCCAACGGTCAACAGCTACCAGGGCGGCCGGTGCGTTCAGGTCAGCTGCAAGGGCGGACCGCATCTCTGCGATCAGGCCGGACGCCGATCCCTCCGGCGCGGCGGCGACTGCGCGGCGCCACGCGGCGAGCCGGTCCTTCGCAGCCTCAAAGCCGTCCGCGGTCCAGGACCAGTCTGAACGGTAGTGGTGGGCCAGGATGGCCAACCGGATGGCTGCTGGATCTTCTCCCGCGGCCCGAAGCTTGGACACCAGGACCAGGTTGCCCTTGGACTTGCTCATCTTTTCCCCGTCCAGGCCCACCATGCCGGCGTGGGCATAGTGGTGGGCCAGCGGCACCTCGGTGAGGGAATAGGCGTGACCGGCGCCCATCTCGTGGTGCGGGAAAATGAGGTCCGTGCCGCCGCCCTGCACAGTGAAGGGGGCCGGCAGGTACCGCTGGGCGATGACCGTGCACTCGATGTGCCAGCCAGGCCTGCCCTGTCCCAGCTCGCCGCCCGGCCAGCTGGGCTCGCCGTCGCGGGCAACCCGCCAGAGCAGGGGGTCCAGCGCCTGCCGCTTACCGGCCCGGCCAGGGTCGCCGCCCCGTTCGGCGAACAGTTCAAGCATTTCGGCTTCACCGAGGCGGGAGATCGAACCCAGGGTCCAGGCGTCTGGGGCGACCGTCTGCTTGCCGGCAGCCTCGACGTCGTAGTAGACGTCGCCGTCGGGCTCTCCGGCCGAACCAGGCACGCGGTAGGCCAGGCCCAGGCGGAGAAGCCGTTCGATGGCCGGAACAATGATGTCAACCGACTCAACGGCACCCACATAGTGGTCCGGCGAGAGGACGTTCAGGGCCTCCATGTCGGTCTGGAAGAGTTCAATCTGGCTCGCGGCCAGGTCCCGCCAGTCCACACCGGTGGCAGTGGCGCGCTCCAGCAGGGGGTCGTCGACGTCGGTGACGTTCTGGACGTACGAAACGTGCTGGCCGGCGTCCCGCCACGCCCTATTCAGGAGGTCAAAGGCCACGTAACTGGCCGCATGACCCATGTGGGTCGCGTCATACGGGGTGATCCCGCAGACATACATGGATTGCTCTCCCCCGGCCCGGAGCGTGACCTCACTCCCCTTGGCGGTATCGAACAGCCGGATGGCAGGCATGGCGCCGGGCAGCGCAGGGACAGGGCGGGAGGTCCAGGATTTCACAGCCTAAGCCTACGGCTAGGCGCTGATGACATTGAAACCGAGCAAAAGATACAGGGCCAAGCCAAGGAGGATCCGGTACCAGACGAAGAGCCGGTAGCTCCGGGTGGAAATGAACTTGAGGAACCAACCGATGATCACGTAACCCACCACCAGGGCGATGACCGTGGCCAGCGCCGTCTCCGGAAGGCCATAGGGGCCGGTAATACCTTCCTTGGAAACCACCTTGTACAGCTGGTAAAGGCCGCTGCCAAAGACTGCCGGGATAGCCAGGAGGAACGAATAGCGCGCGGCGGCTTCGCGGGTGTAGCCCATGAGGAGACCCGCGGTGATGGTGCCGCCGGATCGCGACACGCCGGGAATAAGAGCCAGCGCCTGGGCGAAGCCGTACAAGACACCGTGCTTGTAGGTGAGCTGGGAGAGGTCCCGGTCCTGCTTTCCGATGGCGTCGGCCACGGCCAGAATGAGTCCAAAGACGATCAGCATGGTGGCTACGAGCCACAGGCTCCTCAGCACCGACTCAATCTGGTCCTGGAACAGCAGTCCCAGCACGATGATGGGGAGGCTGCCCAGGATCACCAGCCAGCCCATGCGGGCATCCGGGTCCTGCCTGGAGACCTTTCCGGTCAGCGATCCGGCCCACGCCCTGACGATCCGGACGATGTCGCGCCAGAAGTAGATCACTACCGCCGTTTCAGTACCAAGCTGCGTGATGGCGGTAAACGCCGCGCCGGGATCGGATGCGTTGGGCAGGAACTGTCCCACAATCCGCAGGTGAGCGCTCGATGAAATCGGTAGAAATTCGGTCAGTCCCTGCACTAGGCCCAGCAGGGCCGCCTCAATCCAGTTCACGCTAAGACACTACGTCATTGACCCTGTCGATTCCCCGTAAGCTTGCAGCTATGCAGCAGCGTTACGTCGGCAACAGTGGATTGCGAGTCTCCGCCCTTTCCCTCGGCACCATGTCCTGGTCCGGCGCTACCGACGAACAGGACGCCTCTGAGATATTGCGCACATTTGTCGACGGCGGCGGAAAACTCGTCGATACCGCGGCGTCATACGCCGACGGCGGCGCAGAGGCGATGATCGGGTCCCTCCTGGGTGACGTTGTCTCCCGCACCGAGGTCTGCATCGCCACGAAAGCGGGGATGTCGACGTCGGACGGCCGGCGCACGGTGGACACGTCGCGCAACGCGATGCTCACCGGCCTGGACGCCAGCCTGGCGAGGCTGGGGACTGACTACGTGGATATCTGGTTTGCCCAGGCATGGGATGGCAACGTCCCGCTGGACGAGACTTTGTCCGCGCTTGAATTCGCACTCCGGAGCGGCCGCGCCCGCTACGCGGGCATCTCCAACTTCAACGGGTGGCAAAGTGCCAAAGCCGCGGCGCTGGCCGGGTTTCCGCTCGTAGCCGCGCAGGCTGAATATTCGCTCCTGCAGCGAAAGGCGGAAGCGGAACTGGTTCCGGCCGTCGAAGATGCCGGCCTGGGGTTGATGGCCTGGGCGCCGCTGGGACGCGGCGTCCTGACAGGCAAGTACCGCGGCGCCATTCCCGCCGATTCCCGGGCGGCAAGAACAGAATCCGCACCCTACGTTGAGCCGTACCTGGAAGCGCAGCCGTCCAGCGTTGTGGAAGCCGTGGCCATGGCTGCCAAGGGCCTGGGCCGGACACCGCTGGATGTTTCGCTGAGCTGGCTGTTGTCCCAGCATGGCGTGGCCACCGCCATCATCGGGCCCAGGACTCCCGTGCAGGCGAAAGAAATCATGGCCGCCCAACTGACCCGGCTGCCGCCTGAAATTGCCCGCGCGCTCGAGGACGTTTCCCTCCCCCGCTGATACGCCGTTCAGGGCCGCCGCGTTAGGGCGTTCCCCGGCGTTGGTGGCGCGGAGTTCTCACTCCTGGACGATTTCCAGGTCCTCGTCATCGTCGATGCCGGCTTCATCGTCCTCGTCTTCTTCATCATCGAAGACCTGAAGGGGTGTAACTTCGCTGTAAGCCTCGTAGAGTGCGTCTTCATAAACCTCGAACGCATCCGAGACCGCAAAAAAAGCCGCTTCCACCGCGGGATCGCCATCGCCACGCCGGTTGGATGCTGCTATAAGGTGTTCTTCCAAGGCGGTTGTCAAGGACTGAAGCGCGACACGCGGATCGATGCTCATGACTTCACGTTAGCCGGAAAAGGACGAAAATGGAGAGCAATGAAGGAACATTTTCTCACCAGCTCGGTCCAGCGGGAACGGGACATTCTGAGGCAGTACGAGTACCTCGTTCTGACGGTCAGCCCTGATGATTCGCTGCCTGACGCCAGGCGCCGGCTCGTGGAGCATTCCGAGTACGGCAAGTGGGAGCTGGAACGCAGCAAGCTGTATTTGGGCGGCGGCAGGCGCTTCTGGCTCCGCCGCCGGGTGATGCAGGTCCAGCGGACAGTGTAGGGATTCGCCGGCCAGCGGTCCGTTCAGCCTTCCAAAGGACCCAGCCAGGCGTTCGCCACGGTGTTGTGCGCCGCCTCATCGTCCGACGGGTGGAACATCCCCGCCAGCACGTCACGGTACAGGCGTTCAAGCTCCGACCCGCGAAAGTAGCTGGAGCCACCGCTCACCCTGATGGCCAGATCCACGACGCGGCGGGCCGTTTCTGTCGCATTGACCTTCAGCCCCACAAGTTTGGGAAACCACTGCGGCCCGTGCTCAACGAGCGCATCAACATCGCGGGTGACGGTCAGGAGTTGGGGGTATAGGTTATCCATGGCCATGGCGGCCTCCGCGACTTTCCAGCGGATATCCGGATCCTGCGCATAGCTGCGGCCGGCATTCTTGAACGACGTCCGGCGCTTGACGGCCTCAACACCCAGGTTCATGGCACGCTCGCCGATGCCTGTGTACACGGCAGCCAGCAATGTCTCGAAGCAGGCGAAGATGGCGAAAATCAGCGGATCGGCGTTCGGTCCCACCGGGAGCTTGCGGAAGATCCGCTCCGGCGGGACCTCGACGCCCTCCAGGACGGTGGTGTTTGACTGGCTGGCCCGCATGCCCAGGGTGTTCCAGTCATCCAGAACGGAGTAGCCCGCGGCCTCGCGGGTGATGAACCCGTGCACCAGTTCCCCTTCGCCTCCCCTGGCCTGTGCGTCCTTGCCGAAGATACCCAGCCGGGTCCAGGCGGGCGAAAGACTCGTGAAAATCTTGGTACCCGTGAAGCTGTACCCTCCACCTGGCAGGGGCACGGCTGCCGTCTTTGAATCAAAAAGGACCGAATCGTTTCCGGCCTCGGAATTGCCGAAGGCAAAGATCTCGCCCTTGGTGGCTTCCTGCAGGACAAAGTCAAGGGATTGGTCGCCCCTTGCGGCCAGGACGTGGGCGACGCCGGTCCAAACCAGATGCATGTTGATGGCCAAGGCGGTGGCCGGGGCTGCCGTTGCCAGCCGCCGCTGGCACTGCGCCGCCGCTTCGAGCCCAAGCCCCAGGCCGCCGTCGGACGCCGGGACAAAGAGCTTGAGGTAGCCGGCGGCGGCCAGCTCCTCAAGGTCTTCAACGAAGAAGGTGTTGTCCCGGTCATAGCCCGCAGCACGGCCACGGATTGCCTCGAGCAGCGGCTCCGGGAGGATTTCCTCGGGCGTCACGTCCGGGCCGGCTCAGTAGTTGGTGAGGAGCGTGTTGAGCACCCGCGCGCCGAATTTCAGCGAATCCACCGGGACGCGTTCGTCCACGCCATGGAACATGCCGGTGAAATCGAGGTCGTCGGGCAGCTGGAGGGGGGCGAAGCCGTAGCCGGTGATACCCAGCCGGCTCAGTGATTTGTTGTCCGTGCCGCCGGAGAGCGTATAGGGAAGCACTTTCGCCCCCGGGTCCTCGGCGTGCAGGGCGTCAATCATGGAATCCACGAGGTTTCCGGCGAACGGGACCTCGAGCGAGACGTCGTTGTGAACGTAGCTGACCTCGACACCGGAACCTGCAAGCTCCCGCACGACCTCCAGCACGTGGTCCTGCTGGCCCGGCAGCGTCCGGCAGTCCACCAGGGCCTCAGCCGATTCGGGGATGACGTTGTGCTTGTAGCCGCCCTTGAGCAGCGTGGGGTTGGTGGTGTTCTGCAGGGTTGCCCCCACAAAGCGCGCCACGGTGCCGAGCTGGTCCAGCAGCCGGTTTGGATTGTCCGGATCGAATTCCACGCCCGTGAGTTCGGTCACGCCGTCCAGGAACTGCCGCGTGGTGGGCGTGAGCTCAATGGGCCACTTGTATTCGCCGATCCGGGTTACCGCAGCAGCCAGCCGGGTGACGGCGTTGTCCGTGTTGATCTGGGAGCCGTGGCCCGCCCGGCCGTGCGCCACCAGACGGAGCCAGGAGATGCCCTTCTCGGCCGTCTGCAGGAGGTACGTGCGCTGCCCGCCGATGGTTGCCGAGAAGCCGCCAACCTCCGAGATGGCCTCGGTTGCGCCTTCGAAGAGTTCGGGCCGCTTGTCGACGGCGTAGCGGGCCCCGTACTCACCGCCGGCTTCCTCATCGGCGAAGAAGGCAAAGATAATGTCGCGCTTGGGCTTGCGCCCTGATCTGGCCAAATCCCGCATCACAGAAAGGATCATGGCGTCCATGTCCTTCATGTCCACGGCTCCGCGGCCCCAGATGAGTCCGTCCTTGAGTTCTGCACCAAAGGGATCCACCGACCACTGTTCACGCAGGGCGGGAACAACATCGAGGTGCCCGTGCACCACCAACGCGCTGGCGGACGGATCTTCACCGGCCATCCGGGTAACAACACTTGCCCGGCCTGGCGCCGACTCGAAGATCTCGGCAGCGAGGCCCACTTCCTCTATCAGCCCGGCTGTGTACTCGGCGGCCACCCGCTCCCCCGGCCCCGAGCCGTCACCGTAGTTCGAGGTATCGATCCGGATGAGTTCCTGGCAGATCCGGACAACTTCATCCTCGGCACGGATGTCAGACATAGAAACTCCTTGGGCGATGGGAAGGCTGCAAACAACCCTGCGTTTTTGTGTGCCTTCAGCCTACCCATCAGCCCCGATTGGATGTTTCTGGAAAGTTCGTGTTAGAGTCTTTCTCGCTGCTTCGGAGAAAAGCGAAACGCTGAAAGGCGGAAACGACCTCCGAATTACCACCTGCGCGGGTGGCGGAATGGCAGACGCGCTAGCTTGAGGTGCTAGTCCTCGAAAGGGGGTGGGGGTTCAAGTCCCCCTCCGCGCACATATGGGAAAACCCCTGGAATCCACGGATTTCAGGGGTTTTTCTGTTCCCACGCACGCGAGGCCCGGTTCCGGGGGAAGCAAAGCACTACGGTACAAATATGACTACGGAAAACGCCAAGGCACTCGTCCGCCAGCTCCGCCTCGTTGTCGAAGCCGAGGACTACGAGGCGGCACTCACCTTCTACCGAGACGTCCTCGGCCTCCCCGAGCAAGAGGCCTACGAGGGAGAGGGGGACGCGCGCGTCACAATTCTTGATGCCGGGCGGGCGACGCTTGAGCTGTCCAACCCCGCCCAGGTGAAACTCATCGACCGGGTGGAATCGGACGGGCAGCCCAGCGCCAGACTCCGGGTGGCCTTCGAAGTGGACGACACGGCGGCCGTAACGGCGGACCTTGTGAACGCAGGAGCAGAACTGATCGCCACCCCGCGGATAACTCCCTGGCAGTCCTTGAACTCCCGGCTTGCAGCGCCGGCAGGCCTTCAAGTGACGCTGTTCCAGGAGCTCGAACCGATAGCGGATCGGCAAACAAGCCAGTCTTCAAAAAACCCTGAGCCCCTATGCACTGTCCCGAACGCTGAGGAGATCATGCCTGCCCATCACTTCAGTCCCAACCTTCATCAGTCGCCTGCCCCGTTTTCGCATCTCGTACGCCTCGGAGACACCGCCTACACAGCCGGGATCATTGGCCAGAGCCCCGACGACGGCAGACTTGTCGGCCCGGGGATTGAAGAGCAGTGCGAGTCCATGCTCAGCAACCTGGAGACGCTGCTGACGGATGTGCATCTTTCTCTGGCCCACGTCCTGCGCACCACCATTTACCTGACCGACTACGACGACTTCCATATCATCAACGCTGCCTATGCCCGTCACTTTCCTAAGCCATTCCCTGCGCGTACAACCCTCCACGTGGCCGGACTTCCACTCGGAGCGCGCGTGCAGATCGACGCTGTCGTGGCCGCGGGCTCATGCTTCAGGACTGACGACCCGGCGCCGGGCCCAGCGAACTTCGGCCGATAAGACTGCGTTGAGCTGGCCCGTACCGAAGAGCTCGAACTGTTCGACACGGCTTGGGAGAACGTGGCTGGACACCCCTGCCGAGCACCGGGTACAGGTGGCTGCCGCCAGGCTGCGCGTGACGCTCGACGGGCGCCTTGGGCGGGTTACCCCGCCTCAGACCACGGCCTTGGCCAAAGAACCCACGTAAGCCTTGCCGTTCGTCCGCCGTGCGCTGACTTTTCATTCCTGGACACCATGGTGCCCAATGTCACCCGACGCCGGTCCCGACTGGTGTCTGCACGGAAATATAGGCTCCACAGAGAAATTTTCTTGCCAGACTATTGGGGAATACCCGCCGGATGCTGTACGTTGCATACGCGACAGACGAACCAAAGAAAAGAGATACACCTAAGTGGCAACCGATTACGACGAACTTCGCTCCGACGTCAAGGAGTCGCAGGACAACTCACTTGAGGCACTGCAGTCCGCCAATGCACCGGACGCCCGCAGCGTCGTCCTCGAGCTCGATGAGGCCGACGGGCTGGATGGCGCCGGCGTTCCGGGAGGCGAATTCGTTGCCGAGGAATTGGTCGTGCAGGTTATCCCGCAGGCTGAGGACGAGTTCACGTGCTACTCCTGCTTCCTGGTCCGGCACCGCTCCCAGATTGCGCGGCAGAAAGACGGACGCAGCTACTGCATTGACTGCGAAGGCTGATTCAAGAAACCCGGATACTTTTCCGTGGCGGCCCAGTCCCGCCAACAGGAAGTTAAGGCACGCCCACGTTCAGTAGGCGTGCCTTTCCTGTTAAGGGCCGGGCTGACGGCTCAGGCGAGACGGCTGCGGACAATCTCGCTGACCGCCTTGCCGTCGAAGCGTCCGGCGACTTTGGCCGTGACAGGCTTCATCACGGCGCCCAGCTGACGCATACCGGGCTCCACGCCTTCGTCCCTCAGCCCCGCGATGGTCTCGTCAACAATCGCTTCGACTTCAGCGGCTGTGAGCGGCTGCGGCAAGTACGCCTCAATGATCTCGGCCTCGGCGATCTCAGCCGCCGCTCGCTCGGATTCGCCGGCTTCCGTATAGATCCTTGCGGTGTCGCGTCGTTTTGCAGCCTCTTTCTGCAACAACGAGGTTACCTGGGCGTCGTCCAGGACGATGGGCATCTTTCCCGACTTCTCCCGTGTTTCGATCTCACCCAGGACATTGCGCACCGTCGTCAGGGCGGTTTTGTTCCGCTCCTTCATGTGCACCACAACATCAGCGTGCAGGCGTTCCTTCAAAGTGGTCACGGCATTCCTCGATTCGTTGAGCGCCCCTGGGCAGCAGGGCAGCAGGACAATGGTTAACCATCCCTCCAGTGAGGCTACGCCTCTGACCGCCGAGGTGGGTGGCTGGCTGTCGCTGATGACGCCCGGTCTGCTGCGGTGCATTCTGGTGGTATTGGAGGCGCGCTTAGGGGATGCGGTGATTGTGGTGGTTGGTGTCAATGAGGTCCTCGAGGGCCACGTGGCCCTGGATATTCAGTGCTTGGACCGGATCTATCTCAACGGCTATGTCCCGACCCTGCAGGTCGGCGGCCAGGTCGTTTCGTTCATGACCAGGCATCTGGGCTATCGGATCCCTTCCCCTGCGATCCTGGAAAAGATCGGCACCGCCTTTCGCCGCTCAGTGAATTCGTTCGCCGAGGACAACCACATCCCGCTGATCCGCTTCGCCAAGGAAGACCGGAAGATAGACGTGATGCGCCGGCACCTGGCCGCCCAGGAGAGGACCGGCCGGTCCGGGGTCGCCGCGATCGGCGTGGCGCAGGAGTACCAGAACGTCTTCGCCTCGACCCAACGCCAGGGCACCAACGGAATCCCGTGCTTCGGCTTCCACAAGGCAGACCGGCGGGTCACGTGCTTCTACTTCTATCTCTGGGATACCGACTTCGGTCCGGCATTCATCAAGGTGTGCGCCTACTTCCCGTATCCGATCAAGGTCTGGGTCAACGGGCACGAGTGGGCCAAACGCCAAGCCGTGAAGGCCGGGATCGCCTTTACCGCCCTGTCCAACGGGTTCGCAACCTGCGAGGATCCGCAGGCGCTGCAGGAGATCTGCGACCGGCTCGGCCCGGGCACCATCGAGGTCTTCTTCCAGCGCTGGCTCGCCGTGCTGCCCCTGCCGTTGACCGATCACGACGCGGACGCCGGGTACTGGTGGGAACTGTCCATGCGCCAGATCGAGATCTCCAGGACCCTGGTCTTTGACGCGCCCCGCCGAGCCCGCGCTTTCTTCGAGGCACTCGTCGCGGACAACCTCGATATCGGCCGACCCGACAGCGTCGAGCTGATCTTCACCGGGCATGCGCCCCACAGCCGCCCCGGACGCCCGCCCGACCCCGGACTCTGCAAGACAAAAATTGTCACCCGGGATACCGACGTCACCGTCAACGCGTTCTACAAACACTCCCGCGTCAAGCAATACCTCAAAGACGGCCGTGCGCTTCGGATCGAAACCGTCGTGAATTCGCCCGATGACCTACGCTGCCACCGCCGCCTGGAACATCTGGACGAGCTGCAGACAAAAGCCCGTGACATCAACGCCCGCCTGCTCGATACTGAACGTGTCGGGCAGGGCTGTGTCCTTGCGAGCCCAGCCTTTGAGCGGGTCGCACAGTCCACCCTCACCGAGGATGGCAGGAGGGCCGCGGCCTTGCGGTTCGGCGATCCACGGGTCATGGCCCTGCTCGGCGCCTTATGTATCAGCCTCACCGCCCTCGGATTCACCCATCGGAGCCTGCGTGCCCGGGTGAACCATCTGCTGGGCAGCGGCTACAGCGCCAACCAAATGAGCTACGACCTCGCCCGGCTCCGCCGCAACGGACTCATCGAACGCCGGCCACACAGCAACACCTACATTCTCACCGCCGAGGGGCTTCGCGTCGCCTTGTTCTACACCAAGGTCCACAACCGGCTCCTGCGACCACTGCTGGCAGCCGACAAACCACCGGCACCAGCACCACTACGTCAGGCCCTGGCCACCATCGACCGCCACGACAACGGCTACATCGACGACGCCCGGATGAAAAACGCTGCCTAAAAACTCGAGACAAACCTCAAAATTCTGACACCCAAGGAACGCTAGTACCGTATAGGGCTATGGCTGACAATCACTACTCCCGGCCCGGCGGGGAATGACGTTGATTCCCGAGCAATTGTGGCAACGGATCATTGAAGCCTTCGGCCGTGCCCCCATCCCCCAGGTCACGGTGGCCGAACTGGCTGTCGTGCTGGCGCTGGCAACCGCACTATCCATCCCCCGTGCCACCTGGAAGTACTTTGGACTGCTGGCCACAGCCACGCACGAACTCGGTCATGCTTTCGCCGCCGTCATGAGCGGCCAGAGACTGAGCGGGATCCGGCTCCGGTTGGACCATTCAGGCACCACCACGAGCTACAGCCGTGGCCGGGCCGCCGCCGTCTGGTCTGGATTCTGGGGCTATCCCGTTCCCGCCCTGACTGGCGCTGCCCTGGTCACCTCCGGCTTTGCCGGCTGGGGTCCGGCGGCCTTGGCCACGGGCAGCCTTATCCTCCTGGCTTCGCTGGTATTCATCAGGAACTTCGCGGGGCTGCTGATCACAGGCCTTGCCGTCGCAGGGGGCGGGGTGCTGGTCCTCGTTGTGCCGAGCAGCTTCACCGGCCACGTCGCAATCGTGCTTGGCGTGGCGCTGCTCGTGGCCGCCGTCCGGGACCTCGCGAAGCTCACTAATGTGCACCTGAGGCGCCGTGACAAGCTGGCCAGTTCCGACGCCTACCTGCTGTACCGGGCAACGTCCATACCCTCCGGCATCTGGATCGCGCTCTTTGTCGCCGTTATTGCCGGCTCCTGGTTCGTCGCCTGGCAGCCCATCTCGGCAATCCTGACCGTCGGAGCCTAGGCTGGTCAGAATGAGCCAGGAATCCCAGGAAAGCGCTTTCTAACCGGCTAGGCTAGGCCTATGCAGAAAACTTTCGGCTTTGCAGCGCCCGGTTATGAAGGCGTTGTGGATCTGTTTGGGGCCCTTCTCGCCGCGGATCCGCAGTACAGCGCCCAACTGGCCGCCTACCGGGACGGTGTGAAAGTGGTGGATCTGTATGGCGGGCCCCACATCACAGCCGATTCCATCACCGGGGCGTATTCAGTCTCCAAGGGCGTGGCGGCCCTGGTGATTTCGCTGCTTGTCCAGGACGGGCTGCTGGATCTTGACCGGACGGTGGCGCACTACTGGCCCGAGTTCGGTTGCCACGGCAAGGACCGGCTGCTGGTGCGTGAAGCCCTGTCCCATCAGGCCGGCCTGGTGGGTGTCGCGGGAGGATTCGCCTTGGACGAATTCACCACATCCAACGCCGCGGCAAGGTTGGCAGCGGTGAACCCGGCCTGGCGTCCCGGCAGTTGCTTTGGTTACCACGCCCTCACTATCGGAATCATCATGGAGGAACTCTGCCGGCGGGTCACGGGAACCAGCCTGCAGAGCCTCTATGACCAGCGCATCCGCACGGCCTACGGCATCGACTTCTTCCTGGGACTGCCCGAAGAGCTGGAACCGCGCTACCGTGACGTCCTCTACGACGTCGATCCCCTTCAACCATGGCTGGATCCACTGAGCCTGGACGGGCTTAATAGCAACGCGGCAGTCAGTTCCATCATGGAACTTCCCAATCAGCGGGCTGTGCGCGCCGCGGGGATGAGTGCCGCCGGCGGTGTGGGTACGGCGGCGGGCCTGGCCAGGTTGTACGCCGCGGCAATAACGGGTGTGGACGGCGGGGCCGCCTTGTTGTCCCCTGAGACTGTCCGCGTGATGTCCCAGGAGCAGGTGTGGGGCCTGGACCGCATGTCCGGTCTGGACAACGCCTTTGCCGTTGTCTTTATGAAGCCGCACCCGGCGCGGAGCTTCGGCAGCCATCGCGCCTTCGGCCACGAAGGAGCCAACGCTGCGCTAGGATTCGCCGATCCCGCCTACGGTCTCGGTTTCGGATATATCCCGCAGCGCGCGGAGGAGGGACGCACGCAGGGCAAAGCGCATCGGCTCGCTGCGGAAGTCCGGCGGGCTGCGTCTGCCTTGTCGTAGCAAGCGGCTGCACCTAGGACGGCGCTGAACAATGTGGGTGGGTTGAGGCGCGCCTGCTGGACTTCGGGTCGTGGTCGTTAAGACTGGGTACATGCAAGGTATTGAGGCGGCCCAGCGCGGGTATTTGGATGTGGAGGCACTGGCCGGGGAGTTGTTGGCTCCGGGCGGTGCCTACGCTTTTTTGGCGGAGCATCGGGGCCGGCTGTTTCCGGATTCGATGATGGAGGACCTGTTTCCCTCCCGGCGGGGCCGGCCCTCGATCCCGGCCTCGGTGATCGGCACGGTCCTGGTCCTGCAGGCCCTGGAAGGCTTGTCGGACCGGGCGGCCGCGGAGGCGTTGACGTATGACCTGCGCTGGAAGGCCGCCTGCGGGTACGGGCTGACGGAGGCCGCGTTCCACCCCACCGCCCTGGTCCATTGGCGCAACCGGCTGCGGACCAGCGAGAACCCGCACCGGATCATGGAGGCTGTCGCCCAGGTCATTACCGCCACCGGGGTCCTGGCCGGGCGGCACCGCCGGGCGGTGGACTCGACGGTCTTCCAGGACGCGGTGGCCCGCCAGGACACCATCACCCAGCTCATTGCCGTGATCCGGCGCTTCGGCAAGGCCATGGAGCACGGCGCGACACTCATGGCCGTCCACGCGACCTCCTATGACTACACGCGGGTGGGGAAGCCGGATATCGCCTGGGATGACAAGGAAGCAAAAGACGAACTGATTTCCGGGCTGGTCACTGACGCGCTGGCGCTGCTGGCCGCGGTGGACCCCGCCACCCTGGATGACAGGTCCCCGGAGTATCAGGCGTACGTGCTGCTGGCGCTGGTGGCGGGGCAGGACGTGGAGCCGGCCGAGGGCTCCGACGGCACCGACGGGAGGTGGCGGATCGCCCGGAAGGTCGCCCCGGACCGGATCGTTTCCACGGTGGACACCGAGGCCCGGCACGCGCACAAGTCCCGCTCGGTGATGATGGACGGCTTCAAGGGCCACATCGTCGCGGAGCCGGAGACCGGGCTGTACACCTCCGCGGTGATGACCCGGGCCGCCGGGCCCGGCTCCAGTGACGCGGACGCCGGAATCGTCCTGCTCGGCACGGACCCGACCATGAAAGACGACGCCGTGGACTACCAGGTGCTCGGGGACTCGGCCTACGGTTCCGGTCCCATGCTCGAGACCCTCGATACGGCCGGGCACCAGGGCCTGGTCAAGCCCAAGCCGTTGCGCCCGGCCGTGCCAGGCGGGTACGACCTGGACGACTTCACCCACGACGAAGCAAAGAACACGCTCAGCTGCCCGGCCGGGGAGGTCCGCACGATCAGCCCCCGGGGCAACGTGAACTTCGGCACCGCCTGCAAGGCGTGCCCGCTGCGGGATCAATGCACGAAGGCCAAGGGCGGGCGGAAAGTCGTTATCACCGTCCACCACGCCCGCCAGCGCGCCCACCGCGCCGCCGCCCGCCAGGAAGCATTCAGGCACGACTACCGGGCCTACCGGCCCCTGGTGGAAAGATCCATCGGCTGGCTGGTCGCCGGAGGCAACCGGCGCCTGCGATACCGGGGCGTGGAAAAGAACAACGCCTGGCTGCAGGTCCGCACGGCCGCACTGAACCTTCGGCGACTGCTGAAACTAGGCCTCACCGGCGAAAACGGGGTCTGGGCCCTGGGATAGCACCCAAAATGGGGGGCCGCCCCGGCCCCCGGCCCCGATCCGCGCCGACGGGAGCTATGGACGGCCCGGCAAGGCCCGCAAAATTCATGACCGGAATTCCGGCGCCCGGAATCGATGCCCCCAGCGAGCCGCCCAAGGCCCCGGAACGAGTCCAAAAGCGAAACCTGCCGCTCCGAATTGTCCCTTGTTCAGCGCCGTCCTAGGGCGGGGCGGATGGGTGACAATCAAGTGCAGCCGCAGCGTCGGCCTGCCGCTGGATCCCGCCTCCTGAGGAATTCGGTGTCCGGTCTCTCGTCGGCTTTCACGGTACAGCTCTTGCAGCTGGCGGCGAAGGCAGCGTTGGCGGCCGGCCTCGCTTTTGCCGTTGCTCCCCTGATGCCGGGATCCGCTGCGGCCTAGAGCGGTGCCACGGAGCCGCTGAAGTGGCGGCGGCTGGAGCGGGGGTTCCAGGCCACAAATTCGGCCCGCTGCCAGCCTTCGCCAGGTGTCTGCACGGTGGTGATATCCAAGGCAACGCGGGCCGGCAGGAACACCGGCGCCTCGAACGTGACATCCCACGTGAACGTTTCGCCCTTGGCCGGCCCGACGTCCGCGAGGGCCCTCGCAGCCAGGTACATCCCGTGCGCGATGGAGCGTCGCATGCCCAGTGCCTTGGCCGAAAGAACGCTCAGGTGGATCGGGTTGAAGTCGCCTGAAACGGCGGCATACGCCCTTCCCGTATCGACCCCCAATTGCCAAATCGCGGTGGGGTCCGGAGGCGTGAAGTCGGGCTGGCCGTTGTGGGGCGTCGGCTTGTCGATGCCGGGGAGGAAGACACCCTTGGCCAGGTACGTGGAGCGACCGGTCCACTTGATGTCCGGCGTACCGGCGCCACGGATCTCGGCGACCACGTCAAGTTGTGTGCCGGCCCGGTGGCCGCGGAGGTTTTCAACCCCAGCCTGGATATCCAGGGCTTCGGTGAAGTGCACCGGCGACCGCTGCTCCACGTGGTTGCTGAGGTGGACCATGCCCAGAAGCGGCAGCGGGAAATCGTCGCGGTTCATCACACTCATTGCCAGCGGGAATGCCAGTGCGTGGAGGTAGCCGGCCGGCAGGGTGTCCCTCGCAGTCAGCCCGATGAGGTGCTGGTACGCGGTGAGGTTGCCGACGTCGGCCGTCACCCCACGCACTTCGTGGCCCGTGGCCGGCAGGCTGGCACTGTTGTGCGTGCCCAGCACGCGGCGCCGCGCCGCCTGTGCGGCGGCGTTGACGTACAGCTTGGACAGGGGCGGCATCTCCCCCAGGATGACCGGCTGGACCGAACTCATGCACCCACCAGGTTCTGTCCGCAGATCCGCAGCACGTCACCATTGATGCCCCCCGCGGCGTCGCTCGCCAGGAAGGCAATGGCCTCCGCGACGTCCGACGGTTGGCCGCCCTGCTGCAGGGAGTTCAACCGCCGTCCCACTTCGCGGACGGCAAACGGGATCCGGGCTGTCATGTCGGTTTCGATGAAGCCGGGCGCCACCGCGTTGATGGTCCCGCCGTTCGCCGCCAAAAGGGGCGCAGACGAACGCACCATACCCATCACGCCGCCCTTGGACGCCGCGTAGTTGGTCTGGCCGCGGTTGCCCGCGATGCCGCTGGTGGATGCCACTGCGACAATCCGTGGTGAATCTCGGAAGTGTTCCGAAGCGAGGAGCGCTTCGTTGATTCTGAGCTGGGCGGCGATGTTGATGTTCAGGACGGAGCTCCAGCGGCCGTGGTCCATATTGGCCAGCAGCTTGTCCCGCGTGATCCCGGCGTTGTGGATGACGATGTCCAGGCGGCCGTGACGCTGAACGGCGTGGTCGATGATCCGCTGGCCGGCATCTGCGCCGCTGATGTCCAGTTGAAGCGCCGTACCGCGGACTTCGTTGGCAACGGCAGCCAGATGGTCGCCGGCTGCCGGGATGTCAACGAGGACCAGGGTGGCCCCGTCCCGGTGGAGGGTCCGGGCGATAGCCGCACCGATGCCGCGGGCGGCGCCGGTGACTACGGCAACCTTGCCGGCGAGCGGCTGCTCGAAGTCAGCAGGCAGGTGGCCCTGCTCGGTTGCGACAGTCAGGAACTGACCGTCCACAAATGCCGACCGGCCGGACAGAAAGAACCGCAGGGCGGCAAGAGCGCTGGGGCTAGTGCTCCGGACGCCCTCGGCCAGGACGATGCCGTTCGCCGTTGCGCCGGCCCGGAGTTCCTTGGCCAGGGACCGCAGGAAGCCATCCACGCCTTGCCGAGCTGCCGACTGTGCCGGGGACGCGGTTTCGGTGGCTGGCCGGGAGACGGTGATGACGCGGGCACTGGGGCCCAGATCACGCAGTGAGGCCGCCGCTGAGAGCACAGGCTTTTCAAGGTCCTCGGGCCTTGTCAGCTCATCCAGGACCAGAATGATCGCGCCAAGCTTTTCGCGGGGCACCGCGTGGCGCCGGACGTCCAGGTCCCAGGAAAGCAGCTTGGCGGCCAGTTCGTCGGCTCCGGCGGTGCTGCCCTGGACCAGGACAGGACCGGTGGCCAGCGGCTGGCCCGGCTTGTAGCGGCGCAGCAGCGCTGGCTGGGGCAGACCCAGCCGCTTGGCGATGTTCTTGCCCAGGCCCTGGTTGACCAGGGTGGTGTATTTGTCCGTCATCCGGTGCCCCTAGAGTGCTTCGAGAATTGCGACGACGCCCTGGCCGCCGGCGGCGCAGATGGAAATAAGTCCGCGCGCAGGCCTTCCGTCGACGGCGCCTTTGGCCTGCAGCATCTTGGCCAGCGAGGCCACGATACGTCCGCCGGTGGCTGCGAACGGGTGGCCCGCGGCCAGGGAGGAGCCGTTGACGTTCAGCTTGGTGCGGTCGATGCTGCCGAAGGCACCCTCGAGTCCGAGCCGGGTGCGGCCGAACTCCTCATCTTCCCAGGCGGCCAGGGTGCTCAGGACAGTCCCGGCGAAGGCTTCGTGGATCTCAAAAAAGTCGAAGTCATCCAGCGTCAGTCCGTTGCGGGCCAGCAGCCTGGGGACCGCGAACGCGGGGGCCATGAGCAGGCCGTCCTTGCCGTGGACGAAGTCCACGGCGCCAGCTTCGCCATCAACGACGGTGGCGAGCTTCGGCAGGTCATGGGCATCGGCCCAGTCTTCGGATGCGAGCAGGACCGTGGATGCCCCGTCGGTCAGCGGCGTGGAGTTTCCCGCCGTCATGGTGGCCGCGGCGCCCAGGCTCTTCCCGAAGACGGGTTTGAGTGTAGCCAGCTTCTCCAGGGTGGTGTCCGCCCTCAGATTGGAGTCCTTGGCGAGGCCGCGGTAGGGGGTCAGGAGGTCATCGAAGAATCCTGTGTCATACGCGGCGGAAAGGTTGCGGTGGCTGTTGAAGGCGAGCTCATCCTGTGCCTCGCGGGAAATGTTCCACTGCGCGGTGGTCAACGCCTGGTGCTCGCCCATGGACAGGCCCGTACGTGGCTCCCCCGTGCTCGGAGCGTCGGGGGCCAGGTCCTTGGGCCGCAGCCGGCTGAGCACTTGCAGGCGCTGGGGCAGGGTCTTGGCGCGGTTGAGATCCAGGAGTACCTCGCGGAGGCCTTCACTTACGGCAATGGGGGCATCCGACGCCGAGTCCACGCCACCCGCGATGGCGGAATCGATCTGGCCCAGCTTGATCTTGTTGGCCAGGCCCAAAACGGTCTCCAGGCCGGTGGCGCACGCCTGCTGCAGGTCGTAGGCGGGGGTCTCCGCCGACAACGCTGAACCCAGGACTGCCTCGCGGGTGAGGTTGAAGTCACGGGAGTGCTTGAGCACAGCTCCCGCCGCAACCTCGCCGATCCGTTCATCCTGGAGGCCAAACCTGGCGATAAGACCGTCCAGTGCTGCGGTGAGCATGTCCTGGTTGGAAGACTTCGTGTACGCGCCGCCGGAGCGGGCAAAGGGGATCCGGTTACCACCCACAATCACGGCCCGGCGGACTGGACGCGCCGTGCCGGAAATCGTGGAGCTGGCGAATTCGTGGGGTCCGGTGCCGGACTGTCCATTGGCGGACATGGGTGACTCCTCTGATCTACGACGGTTACCGATACCCAGCGTACCTGATACGCTGAGTATCGTGAATAACCTCCCCTCAGAAGTCCCGACGCCGGCTGCCGGCGCAAATGCCGACGGCCGTTCGGCCCGCTGGCAGACCCACCGGGAGGAACGACGCCGGGAGCTCATCAAGTCCGCACGCCGGGCCGTCCACGCCCTGGGAAGCGATGCCTCCATGGAGGAAATTGCAACGGCCGCCGGCACCTCAAAGTCGGTCTTCTACCGTTATTTCGGCGATAAGGCGGGGCTGCAGCACGCCGTCGGAGAAGTTGTCCTGAGCCAGATGCAGCGCAAGATCCGCGAAGCGGCGCAGAGTGCCCAGACGCCCCGGGAGGGGCTGCTGGCCATGATCTCGGCGTATCTCCAGATGGCGGAAACCAGCCCCAACGTCTACAGCTTTGTCACCCGTTACGCGCCAGTGGATGCGGACGGCCCGCAGGGATCGGCGGCCATCTCCGGAGCGCTGGGCCATTTCTTCGATTCCATCGCAGAGATGATCGCCGCGCCAATGCGGACCCACCTCGGCGATGGCAAGGAAGCGGTGATCGGCTACTGGCCCACAGCGGCCATCGGCCTGGTCCGGAATGCCGGCGAGCAATGGCTCGGCACGCCGGCATCAGCCTCGAAGCCGGACCAGGAAGCGATGGCCCGCCAGATCACGGCCTGGTTATGCGTGGGAATAGCCTCCGAGCTTAACCCTTCCAACACTCCATGAATCTGCCGAAACACCACCCAACCCTCCTGTCAGAACCAACGAAGGACATTGACATGACCGAAGTAGTGGACCGCCCCACCGGCCAGGACGCCAACCAGCGGCTGGCAGCGGAGCCCGCCGTCGACGTTGCCGCCCTCGGCCAGCAACTCCTGGGCAAATGGGCGGACTCCCGTCGCCAATCCCGCGCGCTGGCCAGCGACCCTGCGGTGCACAAGATCGAAGGACTCACACACACCGAACACCGGACGCGGACCTTCGGCCAGTTGAAGTACCTTGTGGACAACAGAGCCGTGCACCGGGCCTTCCCGGCGGCACTGGGCGGGTCCGATGATCACGGCGGTAACATCGCGGCGTTCGAGGAACTGGTCACGGCCGATCCGTCCCTGCAGATCAAGGCCGGTGTCCAGTGGGGCCTGTTCGGCTCGGCCGTGATGCACCTGGGCACGCAGGAGCACCACACCAAGTGGCTGCCAGGCATCATGAGCCTGAAGATCCCCGGATGCTTCGCTATGACGGAGACCGGCCACGGCTCCGATGTGGCCAGCATCGCCACCACCGCGACCTACGACGTCCAATCCCAGGAATTTGTGGTCCACACACCGTTCCGCGCCGCGTGGAAGGACTACATCGGCAACGCAGCCATCGACGGCCTCGGCGCCGTCGTCTTCGCCCAACTCGTGACCAAAGGCGTCAACCACGGCGTGCACGCGTTCTACGTTGACCTCAGGGACCCCCTGACCAAGGAGTTCATGCCCGGGATCGGCGGCGAGGACGACGGCGTCAAGGGCGGCCTCAACGGGATCGACAACGGCCGGCTGCATTTCGACAACGTCCGCATCCCCCGCACGAACCTCCTGAACCGCTACGGCGACGTGGCGCCCGACGGAACCTACACGTCGTCCATCGCCAGCCCCGGCCGCCGCTTTTTCACCATGCTGGGAACCCTCGTCCAGGGCCGCGTGTCACTGGACGGCGCGGCGGTGGCGGCGTCGAAGATCGCCCTGACAGCAGCCATCCGGTATGCCACCGAACGCCGCCAGTTCAACGCGTCCTCGCATACGGACGAGGAGGTGCTCCTGGACTACCAGCGCCACCAGCGGCGCCTGTTCACCCGGCTGGCCACGACCTATGCCGCGGGCTTTGCGCACGAGCAGCTCCTCCAGAAGTTCGACGACGTCTTTTCCGGTGCCCACGACACCGACGAGGACCGGCAGGACCTGGAGACCCTCGCCGCAGCCCTGAAGCCGCTGAGCACCTGGCACGCATTGGACACCCTGCAGGAATGCCGCGAGGCATGCGGCGGGGCCGGCTTCCTGATCGAAAACCGCTTCGCTTCGCTGCGGGCGGACCTTGACGTCTACGTCACGTTCGAGGGCGACAACACGGTCCTGCTCCAGCTTGTGGCCAAGCGCCTCCTGGCCGACTACGCGAAGGAGTTCAGGAACGTCGATTTCGGCGTCCTGGCCCGCTACGTGGTGGCCCAGGCAACGGGTGTGGCGATCCATCGCACCGGCCTGCGGCAGGTGGCGCAGTTTGTTGCAGACACGGGATCTGTCCAGAAAGCTGCCATTGCGCTCCGGGACGAGGAAGGCCAGCGCGCCCTCCTGACGGACCGCGTCCAGACCATGGTGGCCGACGTCGGGGCTGCCCTCAAGGGCGCCAACAAGCTGCCCGTCGAAAAGGGAGCAGCCCTCTTCAACCAGCACCAGAACGAGCTGATCGATGCCGCCCAGGCCCACGCCGAGCTTCTGCAATGGGAGGCGTTCACGGAAGCCCTGGACGACGTCACGGACCCCGGCACCAAACGGGTCCTGACCTGGCTGCGCGACCTCTTCGGCCTGTCGCTGATCGAAAAGAACCTGTCCTGGTACCTGATGAACGGCAGGCTCTCCATGCAGCGGGCCCGCACCGTGGGCGAGTACATCAACCGGCTCCTGGTCAAGATCAGGCCACACGCCCTGGACCTTGTGGAAGCCTTCGGGTACGGGGATGAGCACGTGCGGGCGGCGATCGCCACCGGTGCCGAGAAGGCCCGCCAGGACGAGGCCCGCGCGTACGTCAGGGCACAGCGGGCCAGTGGCAACGCACCCGTCGACGAAAAGGTGCTGCTGGCGCGCACCTCCGGTGGCAGCCGCACCCAGCGGAACTGACCGCCCGCCCCGCGTTCAACTGGCGGACCAACGCACGACGGCGCCGCTCCCCTCGGTGGGGAGGGGCGCCGTCGTGCGTTGTTTGGTCAGTTGTGCTGCCGTTCCTGCCGTCCGTCAGGAAAGTACTGAGCGGTAGACCTCAAGGGTGGTCTCGGTGATGGATTCCCAGGAGAAGTGCTCCTCCGCGCGGCGGCGGCCGGCCTGGCCCATGGCACGCGCCCGTTCGGGATCGGACACCACTTCCGTCAGGGCGGCGGCAAATTCCGTCACGAACTTCTCCGGATCAAGCGGTGTGCCAGTACCGTCGGTGACCTGCTCAAGATCCACCAGGAGGCCCGTCTCGCCGTGCTGGACTACCTCAGGAATGCCTCCGGTAGCGCTGGCCACCACGGCAGCACCGCAGGCCATCGCCTCGAGGTTTACGATGCCCAGCGGTTCATAGATGGACGGGCAGGCGAACGCTGTGGCGTGGCTGAGGACCTGGATGAGTTCGTTGCGCGGCAGCATCCGTTCGATCAGGACAACGCCGGTCCGCTGGGTCTGCAGCTCCTCGATCAGGCGTGCAGTTTCTGCTGCGAGCTCGGGGGTATCCGCCGCCCCGAGGCACAGCACCAGCTGCACATCGGCCGGAAGCTTCGCGGCGGCACGCAGCAGGTACGGCACACCCTTCTGGCGCGTGTTGCGTCCCACGAAAACCACGCTGGGCTTGCCCGGGTCGATGCCCAGGGCGCGGACGGCGTCCTGGTTTTCATCGCGCTGCCACAGTTCGACGTCGATGCCGTTGTGGACCACTCTGACCTTGGCCGGGTCAACGTCCGGGTAGCTGCGCAGGATGTCCTGGCGCATGCCTTCCGAAACGGCGATGATCGCTGCCGCCGCCTCGTAGGCGGTTTTCTCAACCCAGGAGGACAGGGCGTACCCGCCGCCGAGCTGCTCGGCCTTCCACGGCCTCAGGGGCTCCAGGCTGTGGGCGCTCAACACGTGCGGGATGCCGTGGAGCAGGGACGCCAGGTGCCCTGCCATGTTCGCGTACCAGGTGTGCGAATGGACCAGATCGGCGCCAGCGACGTCAGGCACGATCCGCAAGTCCACGCCGAGCGTCTGGACGGCGGCGTTGGCTGATCCCAGGTCTTCGGGCACGGAGTAGGAGGTCACCCCGGCACCGTGATAGTGGGCGTCGCGGGGAGCGCCGAAGGCACGAACCTGCAGGTCAACGTGCTTACTGAGCACCCTGCTCAATTCGGCCACGTGGACACCGGCGCCTCCGTAAATCTCCGGCGGGAACTCTTTAGTCACAATGTCTATTCGCACGTTACCCAAGGTAGTCGTTCCGCACTATCTGTTCTAGTGTGAAGGAGTCCGGGCGTGCCGGACTGTTTTGGGGAGTTACGAAGGCGTACAGGAGCGACCACCATGCCGTTGAACAAGAGAGTCCTGGCTATCGTCCTCGCAGGCGGTGAGGGAAACCGACTGATGCCGCTGACGGCAGACCGGGCGAAACCTGCCGTGCCTTTTGCCGGCAGCTACCGGCTCATCGACTTTGCGCTGTCCAACCTCGTGAACTCGCGCTACCTGCAGATCGTGGTCCTGACGCAATACAAGTCCCACAGCCTTGACCGCCACATCTCCGAGACCTGGCGAATGTCCACCCAGCTGGGCAATTACGTGGCGTCCGTGCCGGCACAGCAGCGCGTCGGCAAGAGTTGGTTCCTCGGCAGCGCCAACGCGATCTACCAGTCCCTGAACCTGATCCGTGACGCCAACCCGGACATCGTGGTGGTGGTCGGGGCGGACCACGTGTATCGCATGGACTTCGCCCAGATGGTGGAGCAGCATGTGCAGAGCGGCGCCAAGGCCACTGTGGCCGCCGTGCGCCAACCGTTGAACATGGCCAACCAGTTCGGTGTGATCGAAGTGGACCAGAAGAACCCCCAGAAGATCGCCGCGTTTGTGGAGAAGCCCGCCACCACTCCCGGCCTCGCAGCGGACCCCACCCAGTTCCTGGCCTCCATGGGCAACTACGTCTTCGACGCCGACGCCTTGGTGGATGCCCTGCACGTCGACGCCGAACGGCTTGATACCAAGCACGACATGGGCGGGGATATCATCCCCTACTTCGTCAACCAGGGTGAGGCCGGAGTCTATGACTTCACCCTCAATGACATCCCCGGCTCCACCGAACGCGACAGGACCTACTGGCGCGACGTCGGCACCATCGATTCGTTCTATGACGCGCACATAGACCTCATTTCCCCGCTGCCTGTCTTCAACCTCTACAACTCCGAGTGGCCCATCTACACACGCCAGAGCATTTCGCCGCCAGCCAAGTTCGTCCGCGGAGAAAACGGCACCGTCGGAACCGCCCTGGACTCCATTGTGTCCAGCGGTGTGGTCATCTCCGGGGGCGTGGTGGAGGGTTCCGTCCTGTCCAACGACGTCTTCGTGGGCACCGCCAGCAGGGTCATCGACTCGGTACTGATGGACAAGGTGAACATCGGCGAAGGTGCTGTGGTGAAACGGGCCATTCTCGACAAGAACGTGAAGGTCCCCGCCGGCGCCGCGATCGGCCTGGACCATGACCTGGACCGCGCCCGCGGGTTCAAGGTGACCGAGTCGGGCATCACTGTGCTGGCAAAAGGCCAGCACGTGCCAGAGCCCGGGAACGAGGAACGGGCACTCGCCGCCAGGAACCTGCACCTGGTGCCCGATGCCGTGAAGGCGGCCACGGCCAACTACCCCGAAATCCGTGAATCTGTGGAGCAGGCCGCCGCGGTCCACGCGGATGCGGCAGCACAGGCCGTTCTGGGCGGCCGCCGCGCGTAAGCGAGGCGCAGGCCTGGCCGGGCAGCGGGCATCCGCGGCCCGGTCAGGCCGGATCATCGCCAGGCTGTAAAATCGGTACAATGAGCTCCCCCGATCTGACGCCTGACGAAATCCAGGCCTGCCTCAAGGTTTTGAACACCATCCACGTCTACGACGAGGAACACCCGGACTATGTCTCGGTCCGCCGTGCCACCGGGAAGATGTTCAAGGCCGTGAAGCGTCACCGCCGCGTGACCAAACGGGATCTGATCTCCGAAGCCGACCGTGCGGTCATCGCGCAGACAGCCACGGCTGCACCGGACCGGATCGACGACGAGACCCGCGGCAACAAGCTGGAGACCTCGGCGACGGGCAAGGTGGCCGGGCACCTGATCCGTTCCCGCCCCTGCTATATCTGCAAGAAGCACTACACACAGGTGGACGCCTTCTACCATCAGCTCTGCCCCGAGTGCGCCGCCTTCAGCCACAGCAAGCGGGATGCCCGCACCGACCTCACAGGCCGGCGTGCGCTGCTCACCGGCGGGCGCGCTAAAATCGGCATGTACATCGCCTTGCGCCTCCTCCGGGACGGCGCCCACACCACCATCACCACCAGGTTTCCGAAGGACGCGGCGCGCCGTTTCGCAGCCATGGAGGACAGCGGCGAGTGGCTGCACCGGCTCCGGATTGTGGGCATCGACCTCCGCGACCCGTCACAGGTGATGGCCCTGACGGATTCCCTGAACGCAGCCGGGCCGCTGGACATCATCATCAACAATGCCGCCCAGACCGTGCGACGTTCCGGCAACGCCTACAAACCGCTGGTGGACTCCGAGGATGAACCGTTGCCGGCCGCGCTGGAGCCGGCCAACGGCGGTCCGGAGCTGGTAACGTTCGGCCATGCCCACGACAAGCACCCCCTCGCACTGGCGAGCAGTGTCACCGAGCACCCCGTCCTGGCCGGCGACGCGATCACCTCGCTGGCGCTGTCCACGGGTTCAGCCTCGCTGGAGCGTATCGCCTCCGGCACGGCGATTGACGCCGGCGGACTGGTCCCGGACCTGGCCGCCATCAACAGCTGGACCCAGGTGGTGGACGAGGTGGACCCCCTGGAAATGCTGGAAGTCCAGCTCTGCAACGTCACGGCTCCCTTCCTGCTGGTCAGCAGGCTCCGGGACGCCATGAAGCGCTCCACGGCGCACCGGAAGTACATTGTGAACGTCTCCGCCATGGAAGGCCAGTTCTCCCGCGCCTACAAGGGCCCCGGGCACCCGCACACCAACATGGCCAAGGCCGCCCTCAACATGATGACCCGGACCAGTGCCCAGGAAATGCTCGACGCTGACGGGATCCTGATGACCGCGGTGGACACCGGCTGGATCACCGACGAACGCCCGCACTTCACTAAGGTCCGCCTCATGGAGGAGGGCTTCCACGCGCCCCTGGACCTGGTGGACGGGGCCGCCCGGGTCTACGATCCGATCGTGATGGGCGAACAGGGCGAGGACCAGTACGGCGTCTTCCTGAAGGACTACAAGCCCAGCCCCTGGTAAGTCCGCCACTGTCGTGGCCGGGGTGTTGGGCGTAGGCTCGGCGGCATGAGCAGCGAGCAAACGTCCAGCGACCAAATATCCACCGAGTCCAACTCCAGCGAGTCAACGGCCCAGGTTCAGAACCTGGAACACCACGAATGCTGGGCACTGTTGCGGACGGTCTCCGTAGGCAGGCTGGCGGTCCTGACGGACGGCCACCCGGACATCTTCCCCATCAACTACACGGTGGACGGCGGGACATTGGTGTTCCGCACCGGCGAAGGAACCAAGCTGGCCGGCGCCTCGGGAGGTGCACCGGTGGCGTTGGAGGCCGACGGCGTGGATGCCACCACCGGGCTTGCCTGGAGTGTTGTGGTCAAGGGACCCGCAAAGGCCATTACAGGAACCGAGGGCATCCTGGACTCCGCGGCCCTGTACCTCTTTCCATGGCAGGCCGGGAAGAAGGACACGTTTGTCCGGGTGAGCCCGGGCACTGTGACCGGGCGCCGGTTCAAAGTCACCGCGCCCATGACCTGGTGGACCCAGCTCAGCGGGGTGGCCAGGACAGCCCCGGAGTAGCCCCTGGGCAGGCCAAAGGAACCGTCCCCTCCCGCCTCAGGCGAGGCGGGTGATTTCCACGCTTACGCTCAGCGCCGATCCGCCACCGCCGGACAGGATGCCCTTCAGCGGCGGAACATCCCGGTAGTCCCGTCCCCTGGCGACCGTGACGTGGTAATCCCCCGCCGGCTTGTGGTTCGTCGGGTCCCAGCTGCGCCACTCGCCGTCCCAGAACTCCAGCCACGCATGAGACTGGCCGGCGACTGTCTCGCCGATGGCCGCCGTCGACCGCGGGTGCAGGTAACCGGACACGTAGCGGGCGGGAATGCCGCAGCTGCGCAGCGCGCCGATGGCGAGGTGCGCGAGGTCCTGGCAGACGCCCTGCCGCTGGCCCCAGGCTTCCTCGGCGTTGGTGGTGACCGCGGTGGAACCGGACATGTACGTCATCTCGCCGCGCATCCATTCGAAGATGGCCATGGCGGCTTCGTGCGGGTTTTTGCCGTCGACCACGCCTGGAATGATGCCCAGTACCTCGGCGCCGGGACCGCTCAGCTGGGACTGCGGGAGCCAGTCGCTGAACGTGTTCAGTGTCTCCGCAGAAGCAAGCACATCCCAGCCGGCGATGTCAGCGTCCGCCGGGATCTTTTCGGCCCGGTGCACTTCGACGGTGATGTTGGAAACGACCTCAAGGTGGTCGTGCGGCATCTGCATGTCAAAGGCTGTGACCCGCGTGCCCCAGTAGTCCCGGTAGTTGCTGACAGCGGCCTGCGATGGCGAGACCTTGAGCACGGATTCAAGGACCACCTGCTGCGGATCGGTCAGGGGCGTCATGCGGGCCTCGTTGTAGGACAGCGTGACGCGCTTGTTGTACTTGTAGGCCGTCGTGTGGAGGATACTCAGCCGGGTCATGAAACTTCTCCCACCCAGGCCAGTTCGTCTGCCTGATTGAAGTATTTACGGGAAATGGCGTCCGAGGCCTGCGAGACGGCCTTCTGCACGCGTTCCATGTGCTCGGGCAGTTCGGACATCAGATCGTCCGTCCGGTGGAACTCGAGGAATGTGCGTGCTTGGCCCACGATCCTGCGGGCATCGTTGATGAAGCCCACGCGCTGTGCCGAAGGGTCCAGCTTGGAGAGGCACTCATCGGCGTCCCGCAGGGCGTAGACGATGGACCGCGGGAACAATCGGTCGAGCAGGAGGAACTCGGCGGCGTGCTGGTCCCCGAACGCGGCGCGACGGGTCCGCAGGAACGACTCATAAGCCCCCGCGCAGCGCAGCATATTGACCCAGGACATGCCAGCAGAGAGGACATCCCGGGTGGAGAGCATCCGCGCGGTCATGTCGGCACGCTCCAGGGACCGGCCCAATACCAGGAACAGCCAGCTTTCGTCATGGCTCACGGTGGTGTCGGCCAGGCCACTGACCATGGCGGTCCGTTCCAGCGTCCAGTTGCAGAAGCGGTACGTCCCCACCACGTCCTTGCGGTGCTGGCTCAGCCCGTAGTACGTGGTGTTGAGGCTTTCCCACAGCCCGGAGGACACGGTCTCGCGGGCACGCCGTGCGTTTTCGCGGGCGGCGCCCAGCGATCCCGCAATGGAGGTTGCGCTGGTTTTGTCGTACGCCAGGGCGTGGAGGAGTTCGGGCAGGCCGAAGTCTTCGCTCTGCGGCCGGGCTCCCATCACCGCGAGCAGTTCCTGGGCCACCCTGCGGCGCTCGTCCATGGGAAGGTGGTTCAGGCGTTCCAGGTGGACGTCCAGGATGCGGGCGGTGCCGTCGGCCCGCTCCACGTAGCGTCCGATCCAAAATAGGGACTCAGCAATACGGCTAAGCATTCGCGGTGACCTCCTGCGCGTGCGAAATCTGTGGGGATGAACCCGTGAACATTTGTGCCGGTGCGATGGCCCGGCTCACTGCTGCTGCTCCGACTGGCGGTCGCGCCAGTTGCTCTCCACTGGCCAGACGGACACCCGCTCGCGGATGGAAATAGTAGGCCGCGGAGCGGTTTCCACCGGCACCTGCGGTGAATCTGCCAGCACCCACGTGTCCTTCGAGCCGCCGCCCTGGCTGGAGTTCACAATGAGGGAACCTTCCTTGAGCGCCACCCGGGTGAGCCCGCCGGGGAGTACCCACACGTCGTCGCCGTCGTTGACAGCAAAGGGGCGCAGGTCCACGTGCCGCGGGCCGAATTTGTCCCCGCCGAGGGTGGGCACCGTGGAAAGCTGCAGGACCGGCTGGGCGATCCAGCCGCGCGGGTCAGCGACGACCCGCTTGCGCAGGGCCTCGAGTTCATCGTTGGAGGCGTCCGGCCCGATGACCAGGCCCTTGCCGCCGGAACCGTCCACGGGCTTCACCACGAGCTCAGCCAGGTTGTCCAGGACATACGCCCGGGCTTCCTTCTCCTCCAGCCGGAACGTGTCTACGTTCGCGATGACGGGTTCCTCGCTGAGGTAGTAGCGGATGAGGTCAGGAACGTAACTGTAGACAAGTTTGTCGTCGGCCACGCCGTTGCCCACGGCGTTCGCGATGGTCACGCCGCCGGCCCTGGCCGCGTTGACCAGCCCGGGGCAGCCGAGCATGGAATCGGAACGGAACTGCAGCGGGTCCAGGAACTCGTCGTCGATGCGTTTGTAGATCACGTCCACGCGCTGCTCACCGGCGGTAGTGCGCATGTAGACACGGTTGCCGCGGCAGATGAGGTCGCGGCCTTCCACAAGTTCCACGCCCATCAGGCCGGCCAGCAGGGTGTGCTCAAAGTAGGCGCTATTGAAGACGCCGGGGGTCAGCACCACTACCGTGGGATCGTCGACGCCGGCGGGCGCCGTTTTGCGCAGGGCGGACAGCAGCCGGCGGGGGTACTCTTCCACGGGCCGGATGAGCTGCTGGCCAAATGCTTCGGGCAGGCCCTTGGCCATGGCCCGCCGGTTTTCCAGGACGTAGCTGACGCCGGACGGCACCCGCACATTGTCTTCCAGGACACGGAAAGTGCCCGCTGCATCGCGCACCACATCGATACCGGAGATGTGGACGCGGACTCCGCCGGCGGGTTCGAAGCCGTGCACCTGGCGGTGGAAGTGGGCGCTGGTGGTGACGAGCTGGCGCGGGATGACGCCGTCGGCCACGACGTTCATTTTGTCGTAGACATCGTTGAGGAAGGCTTCCAGGGCGCGGACGCGCTGCGCCACACCCTTTTCCAGCACGGTCCACTCATCAGCGGGGATAACGCGGGGGACGATGTCGAGCGGAAACGGCCGCTCCTCCCCCGCGAAGTCAAAGGTCACGCCGCGGTCCAGGAACGTCCTTGCCATGGAGTCGGCCCGGGCACTGACGTCGGCGAGGGAGAGCTTGCGGAGCGCATCCGCCACCTCCGCGTACGAGTCGCGGGCCTCCTGGCCGGGGGCGAACATCTCGTCGTAGGCGCCGGTGCGCCCGGCAGCCTCGGAGTAATCCTGGAATAGGTCTGACATGTCCTTTAGCCAACCATCTTTTTGTTTCGAAATCATTACTGCCATCCATTGTGGCGTGTTGCCGGGGGCAGCGCCGGTTCGTTGGATCCGTGTCTTATCCGGCAAGGTTAGTGGGTGCCAGAGACAAGTAATCGCGAGAGCTTCGAAGACGGCGGGGACAGCGTCCGCCGCAGCGGTCTGAGGGCCCGCGTTCGCGACGTGACGATGCGTTCCCGCCGGCTCCTGCCCGGCCTGCTGACGGCCACCCCCGCGCTGGCCGTTGCCTTCGCTGTCCACGCCGCGGTGCCGGCCCTGCCGGCCATGACCATCGCGGTGGCGCTGGGCCTGCTCGCCGCGAACCTGCCCGGTACGGCCGTGTGGATCGCAGGACGGGCAAGGCCCGGCCTGGACTTCGCGGGCAAGCACCTGATGCGGGCCGGCATCGTCCTGCTGGGCCTCAAAGTGAGCATCATGGACATCCTGGGCCTCGGCTGGCTGGCCATGGTCCTGATCGCTGGCGTGGTGCTGCTGAGTTTCGGCGGCACCTACCTGCTGGTGCGGCTGTTCCGGCTGCCGCGTGAGACCGCATTGCTGGTGGCAACCGGCTTTTCGATCTGCGGGGCGTCGGCCATCGGTGCGATGGCGGCCGTGCGCCGGATCCGGCATGCGGACACCGTCCTGCCGGTGGCCCTGGTGACACTGTGCGGCACGCTGGCGATCGGCATCCTGCCGCTGCTGATGCATCCCCTGCAGCTGAGCCCCCTCGCTTTCGGCGCCTGGACAGGCGCGTCGGTGCACGACGTCGGCCAGGTGGTGGCCACGGCGCAAACTGCCGGCACGGCGGCACTGGGCATCGCCGTCGTCGTCAAGCTCACCCGTGTGCTGCTCCTGGCACCGGTGGTGGCCGTGGCGGGCGTGCACCACCGCATAAGCACGTCAGGACAACACGCACTGCCGCCGCTGGTGCCCCTGTTCGTGGTGGGGTTTGTGGCCATGGTGGCGCTCCGGTCCACGGGCTGGCTCTCCGACGGTTGGCTCGACGCCGGTGCGGGGCTGCAGGACATTCTCCTGGGGGCGGCGTTGTTCGGGCTCGGCTCGGCCGTGCGGATCCGCACGCTCCTGCACACCGGAGCGAGGGCACTGTTCG
This sequence comes from Pseudarthrobacter sp. KH_020_B, assembly GCF_057840185.1. Taxonomy (NCBI): domain Bacteria; kingdom Bacillati; phylum Actinomycetota; class Actinomycetes; order Micrococcales; family Micrococcaceae; genus Pseudarthrobacter; species Pseudarthrobacter sp. KH_020_B. The sequence continues at coordinate 2,421,569 of NZ_CM174506.1, read as the reverse complement.
CGGCGCTGGCGGCCTGGCTGCTGATCGCGCTGCTGGGACTGGCAGCGGCGCTGCTGATGACCGCCTAGGCATGCGTGGGCGGTACGGCCGGATGGTGACCTGCACGCGCGGATCCCGTGATTAGATAGCTGAGTGTCACATGAGAATCTGCAGCGCAATGAAGCCGCTCAACGGTCAGCCCTGATCACCACCCACAGCTATGACGTCTCCCTGGATGTGCGGCAGGCAGCGGACCCGGACGTGGCGAGCTACGCCAGCCGCAGCGTTATCAACTTCTCCGCCACTGAACCGGGCCAGTCTACGTTTCTGGATTTCATCGCCGGTGAGGTCCACAGTGTGTTCCTCAACGGCAAGGGACTGCCCGTGGCCGACGTTGTGGACGGTTCCCGGATCCGCCTGGACAACCTGCAGGCAGAGAACCAGGTCACCGTCACCGGCACCGCCCTGTACAGCCGTTCCGGTGAGGGCATGCACCGCTTTGTGGATCCGGCCGACGGCCAGTGCTACCTGTATACGCAGTACGAACCCGCCGACGCCCGGCGCGTTTTCGCTAACTTTGAACAGCCTGACCTGAAGGCCGAGTACACGTTCCATGTGATGGCACCGTCCGGCTGGGAGGTCGCCTCCAACGGCGCTGAGGCGGCCCGCACGCAGCTGACCAGCGATCCGGCCACCAGCCGCTGGGACTTCGCCGCCACCCGCCCCATGTCCACGTACATCACCACAGTGCTCGCCGGGCCGTACTTCAAAGCCCAGGACCACTGGAGCGCCACGCTCGACGACGGCACGACGCTAGAGGTGCCGCTGGCCCTGTACTGCCGGGCGTCCATGGCGGAATCGTTCGATGCCGCGGAGCTGTTCCGCCTGACCAAAAACGGGCTGGATTTCTTCAACCGGCTTTTCGATTTTCCCTACCCCTGGGGAAAATACGACCAGGCCTTCGTGCCCGAATACAACTTGGGCGCGATGGAAAACCCGGGGCTGGTCACATTCACCGAAAGCTACGTGTTCACCTCCCGCGCCACCGACGCGCAGTACCAGGCCCGCGCGAACACGCTGATGCACGAGATGGCGCACATGTGGTTCGGCGACCTGGTCACGATGCTGTGGTGGGACGACCTGTGGCTGAAGGAGTCCTTTGCGGACTACATGGGCACCCTCGGCGTGGACCGCGCCACCGACTGGGAGACAGCCTGGGTGAATTTCGCCAACAAGCGCAAGGCGTGGGCCTACGTCCAGGACCAGCTGCCCACAACCCACCCGATCGTTGCCGACATCCCGGACCTTGAGGCGGCCAAGCAGAACTTTGACGGCATCACCTACGCCAAGGGTGCGTCCGTACTCAAGCAGCTGGTGGCGTACGTGGGCTTTGACGCGTTCATCGCCGGCTCACGGCAGTACTTCCGCGACCACGCCTACGGAAACACCACCTTGGCGGACCTCCTGAAGGCCCTCAGCGCTGCTTCCGGCCGCGACCTGGCCGGCTGGGCTGCCGCGTGGCTGCAGACCTCGGGCATCTCCACGCTGTCGGTGGAGACGGACACGCACGACGGCGTCTTCGGCGCCGTAAGGATCGTCCAGGCAGCTATGGACCCCGTCACCGGACGGGAGGAACTGCGGCCGCACCGGCTGCGCGTGGGCTCGTACAACTTCGATGCCGACGGCGCCCTGGTCCGTACCGGGAGCGTCGAAACGGACGTTGTCGGGGAACGGACCTTCGTTCCCGAACTCACCGGCCAGCCACAGCCCGCCCTCCTGCTGGTGAACGACGACGACCTCACCTACGCCAAAGTACGGCTGGATGCGGTGTCCGAGGCGACAGTTTTGGCATCGCTGGACCGGATCGCCGATCCCATGGCCCGCGCCCTCTGCTGGACCGCGCTGTGGAACTCCGCCCGCGACGGGGAAAGCCCGGCTTCCCGCTATGTGGAGGCCGTGACGTCGTTCGGGCCGTCCGAAACGGGGGTCGGCGTGCTGCTGAACGTCCTCGAGAACGCTTCCACCGCCGTCGAACGCTATACACCACTGGACCGACGCGACGCGGTACGCGGCACTTTCCTGGCGGCGGCCGACGCCCAGCTGGACAAGGCAGCGCCGGGCTCGGACCACCAGCTGGCGTGGGCGCGGACGCTCGCTGCCGTCAGCCGTCACGACGCCGCCCTCCTCCCCCGGCTCAGGGGCCTCCTGGACGGCACGGTGGTGGTGGACGGCCTGGCCGTGGACGCCGAGCTGCGCTGGAGTCTCTGGCACGCCCTGGCGGCCAACGGGCAGGCCACCCCCGGAGAGCTCGACGCAGAACTCGAACGAGACACTACTGCCTCGGGCCGGGCCGGCCACGCGACCGCACTCGCCGCCCGTCCGGATCCTGAGGTGAAGGCCGCCGCCTGGCAGGACGCAGTGGAGGGAACAGAGCTGTCCAACCAACTCCTCAGCGCCACGATCCTTGGATTTACTACCGCTCCCGCGGCCCTCCTGGAACCTTATGTGGAGCCGTACTTCGAGTGCCTCCGCGGTGTCTGGGACAACCGGAGCATTGAAATCGCGAGCCGGATCGTCCGGGGACTGTACCCCCTGGCGCAGGATCTGCCGACGGGGACCCTGCCTGCCGAACACCCGGTGGTGCTCCGCACGGATGCCTGGCTGACGGCCAACACTGACGCGCCCCGGGCGCTGCGCAGGATCATTGTGGAGCAGCGAAGCCACCTGCTCCGGGCGCTCACCGCCCAGGCCACGTCTTAAACCCATCGATTGCTCCGTAACCGCCCTTTAGAGCGCTCATAAGGGCCCCTACGGAGCAGTCGATCTAGGGGACGCGGTGCAGCCACTCCTCCGTGCCGAACTTGGTGGCCACCCGTTCGCGGGCGGCGCTGAGTTCGGCGTCCGTGAGTTCGGACGGGGAGGCCGCATACCGCTCGCTGAACACGTCCATCATGGCCGCGATGATCTCCGTGCGGGCCAGCCCGGTCTGCCGGCGCAGCGGGTCAACGCGCTTCTTGGCGCTGCGCGTTCCCTTGTCCGAGAGTTTCTCCTTGCCGATGCGCAGCACGTCCACCATCTTGTCGGCGTCGATGTCGTAGCTCATGGTGACGTGGTGCAGCATGCCGCCGTTGGCCAGGCGCTTCTGGGCAGCACCGCCGATCTTTCCCTGGTCGGTGGCGATGTCGTTCAGGGGCACGTAAAACGCCGTTACCCCGATTTTCTCGAGTGCGGCCAGCACCCAGGCGTCGAGGAACGCGTAGGAGTCCGCGAAACTGATTCCGTCCACGAGCGTCTGCGGCAGGTACAGGGAGTACGTGATGCAGTTGCCGGCCTCCATGAACATGGCTCCGCCGCCGCTGATCCGGCGGACCACGGTGATGCCGTGCCGGGCCACGCCGTCGGGATCCAGCTCGTTCCGGAAGGACTGGAAGCTGCCGATCACCACGGACGGCTCCTCCCAGTCCCAGAACCGCAGGGTGGGGTTGCGCCGGCCTGCGCCCACTTCCTCGGCGAGCACTTCGTCCAGGGCGACGTTGATGTGCGTGGGCAGCACGGTGGGAGCGATGATGTTCCAGTGGTGATCAGTCCAGGACGTTGCCTTTGCCAACGCGCGGCGGACGGTGACGGCCACGGCGTCGGCAGAAAAGCCGAACAGGACAGCGCCGGGCGGCAGCGAACCGGTGACGGCCGCGGAAAGCTCCGCCGCCGTCGTGGTTTCCGGGAAGCCGGTGAGCGCCCGGTTGATGGCCGGCAGCGCCTCATCGGGTTCGAGGAAGAAGTCGCCGCTGAGGGAGACGTCGGCGAGGACACCGTCGACGACGTCGAAGTCCACCACCACAAGTTTGCCGCCCGGGACTTTGTACTCACCGTGGTGGCTGCGGGGGCGGTCTTCGGCGGCAAATGGTGCGGCAGTCATGCCATCCATCCTGCCCCACGAGCAGGGCTCCCCGAAACGACACAACCCCGGACGCAAAAAGCCCGCACCGTTGCCGGTGCGGGCTTTCCAAAGAACCTTGGGGGGTGAATTACTTCTTGCCGCCGAAGCCCTTGAAGCGAGCGTTGAAGCGCTCGACGCGGCCTGCAGAGTCCATGATGCGCTGCTTGCCCGTGTAGAACGGGTGGGACTCGGAGGAGATTTCGACGTCGATGACCGGGTAGGTGTTTCCGTCTTCCCACTCGATGGTCTTCTTGGAAGACACGGTGGACTTGGTCAGGAAACTGACGCCGGAAGCCAGGTCGTTGAAAACAACAGCTTCGTACTTCGGGTGGATATCAGACTTCATAATGGGGCCTTTGTTCGCACAACTGGATTTTGCCAGCTGCCAGGTATGAATGGGATGGCTGGTGCTTGGTTCGCTGCCGCGGCAGAAAACGCAGTACAGCCAGCTGTTAATAATAGCGGATCAACGCGGACCCTGCGAACCGCGCGGCCGGAGTTCCCAGAACGCCACCGCGGACGCCGCCGCCACGTTGAGGGAGTCCACGCCGCGGCGCATGGGGATCTTGACGGCGAGGTCGACGGCGGCCAGCGTCTCCGCGCTCATGCCGGCACCTTCGGTGCCAAGCACCAGGGCCAGCCGCTCCGGATTGCGGGCGGCGAGGTGGTCGACGTCGACGGCGTCCTCCGTCAGTTCCAGCGCGGCCACCGTGAAGCCATTCTGTTTGAGAACCGAGAGGTCGTGCGGCCAGGACTCCAGCCGCGCCCAAGGAGCATGGAACAGCTGCACCCAATTCCGATGGATCGAGAGGAGCATCTCGGCAATAACTTTCAACCTGAGTCATGTGGTAGCCCGTTCGGGCACCCCGTCGAGCTCACGAACTCAGGGCTGGACGCATGCGACCTCCTCGTAGGCACGCTCCGTGCACCATGAGTGCTTCTACGAGCTGGACTGCCGCGAAATCCGTGTGTCCCGGGACGAGGACAACCGCGGCTGCTTGGTGTGCCATCATGTCCAGATCCCTAAGCGTGTCAGGGTCTGAGGGAGACGATTCGGAAGGAATCCTCGGGGACGCCCAACTTAGCGGCGCACGGCAGCAAGAGCGGCGAAGCATGGGGAAGGGGTTACAGGTCCGCGGGCTGCTCCGGATCGACTGCTGGTCCCAGGATTCCTACGGTCCTTGCACGATGCCACCGCGCATATCGTCGCGGACCGTCGGCGGTCATCACAGTCACCCAGAGAGCCAGGCCTTCGCGCAGCGCCTCGGGAGAGGGCTCCTTGTCCGGCCCCGGAAGCAGCAGGCCTTCCGCCCTGAGGAGGTCGCCTATGCGGGGTGCGGTTGTTCCGAGTTCCACGCCGAGTTCCCTTTGCCCCCAGTAGTCGGCGCGGCTGACTGGTGTCCCGTCGTCGTCGAAGATCTGCGGCAGCTGCTTCTCTGCCCGCTCGCCATCCTTCCCCGTACCGTCTTGTGGCCACGTTCCCGGTTCAGGCAGCGCGGGGTCCTGGGCCAGACCTGTGGAGTGCGCTTCTGAGACAGGCGATGATGCTGGTGCAAACAGCTCGCGGAGCGATACCCCTGATCCGCGGACTTCCAGCTTTGGGGCTATGGCGCTGAAGTACGGGAGCCCGGCCCAATGGCTGCGGTCGCCGATGATGTAAAGACGGTGTTTCGCCCGGCTGACGGCGACGTTGAAGAGGTTCGGGGTGTCCACGGCCCAGTTCCTCGCCCCTGTAGTCCTGCCTCCAAGGACAAGGACCACAATGTCTGCTTCCTTGCCCTGGGCGCGGTGGACGGTCCCGGACTGGGCCTTCGGGTCGGGCAGGTGGCATTTTGCCAGGCGTTCGATCTCGTATGCAGTTTGCCGGAACGGGGCGATGGCCAGGATTTTAGACATGTCGTGTCCGGCCTCGTCCAGTGCACCCAGTAGCTCGTCGAAACGGGAGAGTTCCTGCGAGGAGGCATGGCCGTTCCACTCCGTGGTGGCGACGTCGAGCCACGATGATCCCGGGGACTCCGGCCGGACCCCGGCTTGCGGGAATCTTCTGGACAAGGTCTTTCCGCCATGGACCATGAGGCCGTCGTAGACCGCGTTGTTGACGGCGTCGAACATCGGATTGTCGCACCGGCGGTGGACACGCAGCGGGGCCCCGACCCAGGCCTTGTCCCGTCCGGGAGGCTGGATGTGCGTGCCGTACCGGGAGGTCCGGTCGGCCAAGACCTGGGCAGGATTCGCCTCCGGCAGCCATCGAGGGTCAGCGCCTGTGATCTCCAGGAGCCGGTTCTGGAATTCGGCAGGGAGGGTCACCACCGGTGTGAGCTGGAGCGGGTCCCCGACGAGCACGGCACGGCGCGCCCGCCAGATCCCGCAGAGAGCTGCCTGCGGAGTTGCCTGGCCCGCCTCGTCGATGAACAACCATCCAAGCTGCTCGTCCTTGAGGGAGGCGAAGAGCCGTGGCATGGAGGCGAACGTGGTGGTGACAGTCGGCACGACCACGAACAGGGACTCCCAAGCCTCCCTCACGGTGCCGGGCTCCGCGTCGGCCGCGATGGACTTCTTCAGCACATCGCAAACTGCGGAGAGGTTTTCGCGCATCTTCTCGCGCTGGTCGAACACGAATGCCCGATGCAGCCAGAGGGCTGCGAGGAACAGTCGGGATCGGGCTTCGTTGAACACGGTGTCCAACCAGGGCGCGGCATTCTCCCGCTCGACGCTTCCTGGCATGAACCAGTCCGATGAGGGCCTGTCGTGGGTGTAGGCAGTCAGCGCGGACTCCAGCGCCCAGCACTCTTGCTTGCAGTGCCGCAGGCGGGCACCTGAATGGTCCCGGCGGTTGCGAAGAGAGGACGCCGTTTCCCGGGACCGGTGGATGACCGCCCCCAGGCTTTCGGCTTCGGCCCGGGCACCTTCCATCCGCTCGGCGAGACTGACCTGACGTTCCCTCCAGGTTGCCATGACCCGCCCGAAGGTGAAGATCTGTTCCAGCGCCCCGGGTTTTGCCGCGAGATGGGCGGCCAAGTCGGCGCGGTGCTGCGTCCCGGCCTGGACCAGCCCGGCCAGAGCTGTTTCCTGTCCGGCCACGATTTGTTCTTGTTCTCCCAGGCGCGCGGTGTCGGATTCAAGGACGCGTTCGAGCTCCCCGGTCTCCAGGAGAAGGCGTGGCAGGTCTTGAAATGCCTTGTGGAGACGCTGCCGGTCTGCCCTGAGCCGGTCCACGTCCGCTTTTGCCTTCAGGAAGGATTGCCGCGCTTCCCGCCATGAAGGGACATCGGTGCCAGGTGGTTGGCCCAGCAACTGGAACAGTCCCGGCACGGCATCCTCGGCCTCGGGCCACCCTTTGTCTCCGAAGAACGCCGCGCTGATGAACGAACCGACGTTGGAGGAGTTGCCGAGCTTGGCCGACACCAGACCCCAGGCCTGCTTTCCAGGCTCCTGGTCAGTGCTGCTGCCGCTGTTGTTGTCGTTCAGCAGGCGGGTTGCGATCTCGGGGAAGTACCTGGCGGCGTCGCCGAAAGCGGGGGCGATGACTTCGTTTGACAACTCCGGGATCTCCAGGCTGATATTCTCAACCGCACCGTTATTGGAAGACGCGATCACCATCTCGAATCCGCAAAGGCTCTCATGCAGCCGGTGCACGCTGCGACGATATCCGGATTTGGTGCTCATCTGCCGGGTTCCGACGAATGCGTCCGACGCTCGAGCGAACGAGGCAAGTGCGGTGGCGCGCTTGGTCACCAAGGCAGCGATCATGTCCCGGAGCATGGTCGTCTTCCCGGTACCTGGCGGGCCGTTGACGGCGAAAAGCCCTTCTGAGTCTTCCAGATCGGACAAGGCCCGGTTGACAGCGAACTGCTGCGACAGGGCCAGCGGATGCTTGACATCACTCGGCCAGCGGCCGTCCGGCAGCATGTCCGGGGCGACCGAATCGTACATTGCCACGAGGTCCTGTCGGACATCGATTCTGCGCCCTGCCGTGTGAGGGCCCAGATACTGGCTCACAGCCCCACCGCGTCCGGGTTTCCGGGAAATCGAGAGGAGATCGGGGAAGAAAGCGCTGTTGAAGAAGTGCGCTTCGGGCTCCTCCCCGTCGCGTCGGGTCCGGATCTCCCGGCTCTCAATCCTCACGGCGGCCAGGTCCCCGCCCCGGTAGGTCAGCAGCCCGCCAGCGCCGGTTTCCTGCAGGGCCAGAGCAAGGATCGATTGCAGGTCGGCGTAGGCCAAACGACGGGTCTGGAACCCGGACGGCGACTCGTCGCCGACCTTGATCCCCCGGGCCACGACAAGGTCGCCAAGGCGCTGGCTCCACCTCGCCTCGTCAGCGGTGAAGCTTGCCATGACATCGTCCAACCGCGTCCGTGTACGAAAGCGCCCGGCAGCCCAAACGCACTGGGACAGGGCAGCGCTGTCAAGGTCCAGCAGCCCGTCTTCCCCGACCGTGACCATCACGGCTGCACTCTGTCCTGCAGTGCCGCCGGCGTACTCCTCCGCCGTTTCTGCTCTCAGGACAGCCCACGCTGACTCCAGGTCGTAGACACCCAGGAACACAGTGTGCCGCCAGATCTTCCCTGGGCTGCTCGGACGCCAACCAGGGTCCTCCCAGGGAAGCCGGGCTCCCTGCGGATAGTCCGCGACGTATGGATCTGCACCCCGCGACCTTGACGGCTTCGGGACGTTCTGAGGGGAGAAGGCCTCCACTCCCAGCCAGAAGTCCAACGGAGTGCCCTTACCCTCCGGAGCTCCCCCGATGTCGGACAGTTCTTTTCCTGCAACCCCCATGAATCATTTTTCCTTCCTTGCCTACTGACGACTGACGCGACGTTCCGTGATGCCCTGCCGTCTGGACAGTCGTGGCGGGCACGCGCAGGGCGTCACGGAACGCCAATGGCACGAACTTACCCTGTTGGCCTGATGCGTCCTGTCAATACCAACGACACGGAGCCGCACCGGGGCAGCAATAGCCGCGCGGGATACCAACTCCCGCGAGGTTGCGGCCGCGCGCTAACACCACCCGGTACAGTTACCGCGTCGCCAGCGTTGGGGAAAGGGACATAGATGGCGTCTTGGATGCGCATTCGGAAGGACGCGATGCGATGGCCGCGCGATGTTGAGAGGCGCGGCCTAAGACGGCGAACCCGCGAGGCCGGCTTTGAGCAACGGAACCGAGAGCCTAGATTGCGCCGGGCATCCCGACGGCGACCGACACACCAGCAGACAGAGGACACGCAGCCCGAGGCACAGCTGCGTTCCAGGCAGCAACGAGGAGAGCGCGCTCTCGGCTGCTTTCGCCACTCCCCATCCTATGACCCAGGACGCCCATTTGGGTACGCCGGTTTCAACCAGCGCGTCAGCGAACGCGTCACCCGTCGCCGCCGCAATCACCGCGGGGTCAACGGCATCGGCCGCGGCGGCCAACAGAGTGCACAGGAAATGCGAGCCGTTGAAACGCTTCGAGGCCTCCTCTTCCAGAGCCGTAGCGACGTCGGTCAGTGCTGCCGTGAAGTCGTGAGACGTGGCGGCATCAAGGCCCGCGCTGATCAGCGCGCGCTCCGTCTCGGCGACCCGACTCCTGCGGGGGCGTTGTTGGCCAATCGAAGACACACTCGAGCTACCGGCACCGGGGAAACGGGTAGCTCGCGAGGCTCGGGCCACTCCCCCTCGTCCGCCTTTTGCTGAAGCCGAAACCCATACGCCATCTCGATGTTCCGGGCAGCGCGAAAAGGCGCGGCGACTCCTGTGTCCTCTGATCGGAGCAGTGCAGTTCATCTTTGGAGGCTACCTGTAAGTCATCGCCTGTGACCAGCAAGTCAACCCTCCTGTTTATGCGAATTACGCTCCACCTAACTGCGGAGTACGTCATAATCCGCGCTCTTATTGAGGCTGCAACCACGGCATTGTGGATCCTCGGCCCCGACGACAGTGACACCCGCGTCACTCGTGCCCTTTGGCAATCGCAGCCGGGGTGCTGTAATCAGTGTCTATGACGAGGTCATATTGCGAAAACTCGCTAAGCTCATGCGCAAGACAACGGCAGTCGCTGAGATGCCACGCCAAGGCAGCCTCTTGACCCGCCGTGTAACGTCCCTGTAATCGTTCTTCAGCCACCGCCGGCGTGGCTGTCAGGTGCACAATCCGTAGAGGTAGCCCAAAGCAATCTTCATAACGAACCTGGTCCTCTTCGTTGCTGATGACACCGGCAATGATCGGCGTCCGCGGGCCGAGCTTGGAGTAGTTGCGCCATACCGCACGGATGTTCTCGGCTTCCATCAAGACATTTCGAGGGTCGCTCGAGGCATGGGGCCAGGAACGATGGAACCAATCCACATCGAAAAGGCTGAATGGAAGCGCGGCCGCCTCGAAGCAGTTCGCTAGATGGGCAAGTGTCTAAGATTTCCCCACGCCATAGGAGCCGCTGAGAAAGATGCCAAACCCGCTGCTCGTCATATCGGAGGGCCTAGCCGGGTGACGAGTCCTCTCGTCGAGACGTTCCGACCCGAATCGAATCATTCGACTTCCTGCCATTCGTTACCTAGTCGCATAGAACGCCACAGCCGACGACGCAGCGACATTCAGCGAATCCACGCCGTTCATCATCGGAATCGTTACGCGCGCGTCGAGCAATTGATCGGTCTCCGGCTTCAGCCCATCGCCTTCGGTTCCGAATACCAGCACCAGGTTTTGATGATCCTGGGCCACGAGCTCATCAAGAGTGATAGTCCCCTCCCCCAGAGACATGCCTGCCACGAAGTAGCCCGCCTCTTTCAGCTGTTCGATACTGGCCGGCCACGGGTCGATCCTCGTCCACGGAACCTGGAAAACGGTGCCCATACTGACCCTGATCGAGCGACGGTACAACGGATCGGCACATTGCGGCGTCACCAACACAGCATCGACACCGATCGCCGCTGCCGATCTAAACACGGCTCCGACATTTGTATGATCGGTCAAGTCCTCCAGGACAGCGATTCTCGACCGATGTGGAGCACTCTCCAGCGACGTAGATTCGTCGCGCATTTTGGAACACCGCACATTGGTGTGGTCCACGATGTCCTCCAGGACGGCGACGCGGCGCGCGCCGGCCAGCAGTTCGTGGAGAGGTACCGGTTCGGGCCGCTGCATGGCTGCCATGGCGCCGCGGTGGAGGTGGAACCCTGTGATCTCCTCCAGCAGCGCGGCGCTGCCGATGAAGGCGGGTACGTCCGGGTGGGCGCTGAGGACGTCCTCCAGGTCAGTCAGCCATTTCTCCGCCAGGAAAAATGACCTTGGCCGGTGGCCGGCCGCCAGCGCCCGGCGGAGGACCCGGGAGGATTCGGCGATGTACATTCCTTCAGCCGGTTCACGGAGCTTCCGCAGGTGTACATCCGTCAGCTGCGTGTAGTCGGAGACGCGGGGGTCCCCGGCGGATTCAAGATAGTGGATTGTCACCGGCTGATTATTTCAGCAGGTTGGCGACCATAAAGCCCAGGGCCACCAGGCCGAGGGCGAAGATCACGCCGCGAAGGACCGGCGGGGAAAGCCGGCGCCCCACCTTGGAACCGATGACGCCGCCGATGAGGGAACTGACCGCGATAAGGGCCACCACTGCCCAGTTGATGCGGCCGAAGGCGAACAACAGGTAGGAGGCCGCCGCCACGATGTTGACACCCAGGACCAGGATGTTCTTCATGGCGTTGGCGTTCTGGATGGTTCCGGTCATGAACACGCCAAGGATGCCCACCAGCAGGATGCCCTGGGCGGCCACGAAGTAGCCCCCGTAGACGCCGGCCAGATACACCAGCACGATCAACAGCAGGCCGTGGTTTTTGTCTTTGAGGGCGTGCTCGGGGTTTTCCTCCCTGGTCCGCACCCACTGCTGAAGCCGGGGCTGGAAGACCACCATCAGCAGGGCGAGGACAATCAGGGCCGGAGCCGCGTAGTGGAACACCCTTTCCGGAAGGTGCAGCAGCAGCCACGCGCCGCTGATGCCCCCCAGCAGGGAGGCCGGAAGCAACCTGAGCAACTGCCGGCCCCGGCCTTTGAGTTCCTTCCGATATCCCCACGCGCCGGCGGCATTGCCTGCCACCAGCCCCATGGCATTACTGATGGAAGCTGTTACCGGCGTGATGCCGAGGGCGATCAGGACAGGAAATGTGACCAGGGTGCCGGAACCTACAACGGCGTTGATGGTGCCGGCCCACAGGCCGGCAAAAAACACAAGGATGCTGCTGAGAAGCTCCACCGGGACAGGACCGCGCTAGCGGCGTGCGGCGGCGGTGTACCTGCCCGCGCTGGCATTCACGTCAAGCTCAAGTCCGAACGTCCGGCTCAGGTTCTCAGCCGTCAGCACCTCGGTAATGGGACCGGCCGCAACCACGTTTGCGTCCCGGAGCAGCATGGCGTGGGTGAATCCCGGCGGGACTTCTTCAAGGTGGTGGGTGACCAGGACGATGGCCGGCGCCGATTCGTCGCGGGCCAGCTCGCTGAGGCGGTGCACCAGGTCCTCGCGTCCACCCAGGTCCAGGCCGGCGCCCGGCTCGTCCAGGAGGAGGAGTTCGGGATCCGTCATGAGGGCGCGGGCGATCTGGGCCCGTTTGCGCTCCCCTTCGGACAGTGATGCGAACTTACGATTGAGCAGAGGCCCCATGCCCCAGTCATTGAGCAGCCTGAAGGCGCGGCGTTCGTCGGCCCTCTCGTAGCCTTCACGCCAGCGGCCCGTTACGCCGTAGGCGGCCGTGACCACAACGTTCAGGACGGTCTCATCCTCGGGGATCTGGTTGGCCAAGGCGGCGGAGGACAGCCCGATGCGCGGACGGAGTTCAAACACGTCCACGGAGCCAAGGATTTCCTCGAGGATGCCGGCCATGCCGCTGGTGGGGTGAAGACGGGCTGCAGCAATCTGCAGGAGCGTGGTCTTGCCCGCGCCGTTGGGTCCGAGGATGACCCAGCGCTCGCCCTCCTTGACCTGCCAGTCCACCTTGTTCAGAAGCGTTTTAGCCCCACGGACAACGCTGACGGCGGCCAATTCAAGAACATCACTCATAGGAATAGACACTAGGACAAAACAGGGGCGGACTGATAACTGGTACCTGGACAGCGACACTCGTCACAGTCACGGTCAACGCCCCGCCTGCTGGCCCACGGGGATCGCAACAACCTGGCGCAATCAATTCGGGTGGCTCTCCCCCGCTGGCTAAGATTGCAGCCATGACTCCGAACGTGACTGCGGTCAGCTATGGCCCAAAACTGACTGCCTCCGGGCTCGACACGCTGCGCTCCGCCCTGACGGGCAGCGGCGCCACATTCCAATCCGAATCAACGGGCGGGGACAGCCGGTTTGAGGTCCACACGGCCGAGCTCGCCATCGCTGATGGAACGGACGCGGGTATTTCCGCCCTCCGCACGGCGGTGGCCGCGACGGCGCAGGACGGCCTGGACACGGCGATCGTTCCCGCAGGTTTGCGTGCGGCTCCGCGGAAGCTGCTCATCATGGACGTTGATTCGACGCTGATCCAGCAGGAAGTTATTGAACTCCTGGCGGCGTATGCGGGCAAACGGGAAGAGGTGACGGCTGTCACCGAGGCCGCCATGCGCGGTGAGCTGGACTTTGCGCAGAGCCTCCACGCACGGGTGGCCGTACTCGCAGGGCTGCCCGCCGCCGTCGTCGAATCCGTCCGGGCGGAAGTGAAGCTGAGCGAAGGTGCCGCTGAGCTGGTTGCGGCGTTCAAAGCCGCCGGCCACGTGGTGGCCGTGGTGTCCGGCGGGTTCAACCAGATCCTGCGACCCATCGCGGAGGATCTGGGCCTGGACTACTGGCTGGCGAACGAACTTGAGATTGTGGACGGCGCCCTGACCGGCAAGGTGCTCGGTGCCGTCATCGACCGTGCGGCGAAGGAAAAGTACCTGCGCGAGTGGGCGGCCGCTGAAGGCATCGCCATGGAACACACGATTGCCGTGGGCGATGGCGCCAACGACCTGGACATGCTCGGGGCCGCCGGGATCGGAGTGGCGTTCAACGCCAAGCCTGCGGTCCGGGCCGTTGCGGATTCCGCGATCAACATGCCGTACCTGGACGCGGTGCGCCACATCGCCGGGGTCTGAATCTCCGAAGGCTCACTCCCGCCCGCGGGCGCGACTCAACAGGGCCCGCTCAGCCCGCCGGCGGCGTGTACTGGCTCGCGGTGAAAACGGCGCCGCCGGGATCCCGGATCAGGACGGTGCGCGTCCACTCGTTATCATCCTGTCCCAGGATGACGGCGCCGAGGCGTTCCGCATCCTCGGCCGTACCGTCCCGGTCGGCGACAGTAAACGTCACGTGCCACTGCGGACGTTCACCCGGCGCCGCGGAGGCAAGCCAGGCGACAGCGTCCTCGAAGCCGCTGGGAACGAGGTCGCCCGACTGGCGAGCCCTGATGTTGGGGTCGACAGTGGCCTCGAGGTGATCACCGTATCCGGGGCGGCGGATCATCGTGCCGAAGCCGAGGTTGTCGAACTGCCAGCCGAAGGCCTTCGTGTAGAAAGCGACTGCTGCCTCGGTGTCTGGTGTGTGCAGGTCACTGAAGTTCCATCCGCCGGGAAGGTTGACCGCCTGGGCACCGAGTCGCTCGCGGGCCTGCCAGATACGGAATTCGGCGCCTTCGGGGTCCGCCAGCACCGCCTGCACGCCGCCTGAACCCGCACGGGCAGGAGCCGATTTCAGTGTTGCGCCGACCGAGACCAGGTGGCTCGTGGCAGCCGCCGCATCGTCGACGGAGACGTACGTGTTCCACACGGCGGCGCCGGTTCCGGGGCCCGTGATCGCTGCTGCCTCCTGGCCGCCAAGCGTGGCTATTACGTACCTGCCAGTGCTGCCGGGCGGGTTGGTGTCCTCGAACTCCCACCCGAAAATTCCGCCGTAGAACTGCATGGCGGCCTCCACGTCGGGCTGCTGGGTGTCCACCCAACAGGGAACACCTGCCGGATAGCTACGGCCCGTCACCTCTCGCTGCTGTGCCATGCCTAAAACCCTAGGACGGCGCTGAACAATGTGGGTGGGTTGAGGCGCGCCTGCTGGACTTCGGGTCGTGGTCGTTAAGACTGGGTACATGCAAGGTATTGAGGCGGCCCAGCGCGGGTATTTGGATGTGGAGGCACTGGCCGGGGAGTTGTTGGCTCCGGGCGGTGCCTACGCTTTTTTGGCGGAGCATCGGGGCCGGCTGTTTCCGGATTCGATGATGGAGGACCTGTTTCCCTCCCGGCGGGGCCGGCCCTCGATCCCGGCCTCGGTGATCGGCACGGTCCTGGTCCTGCAGGCCCTGGAAGGCTTGTCGGACCGGGCGGCCGCGGAGGCGTTGACGTATGACCTGCGCTGGAAGGCCGCCTGCGGGTACGGGCTGACGGAGGCCGCGTTCCACCCCACCGCCCTGGTCCATTGGCGCAACCGGCTGCGGACCAGCGAGAACCCGCACCGGATCATGGAGGCTGTCGCCCAGGTCATTACCGCCACCGGGGTCCTGGCCGGGCGGCACCGCCGGGCGGTGGACTCGACGGTCTTCCAGGACGCGGTGGCCCGCCAGGACACCATCACCCAGCTCATTGCCGTGATCCGGCGCTTCGGCAAGGCCATGGAGCACGGCGCGACACTCATGGCCGTCCACGCGACCTCCTATGACTACACGCGGGTGGGGAAGCCGGATATCGCCTGGGATGACAAGGAAGCAAAAGACGAACTGATTTCCGGGCTGGTCACTGACGCGCTGGCGCTGCTGGCCGCGGTGGACCCCGCCACCCTGGATGACAGGTCCCCGGAGTATCAGGCGTACGTGCTGCTGGCGCTGGTGGCGGGGCAGGACGTGGAGCCGGCCGAGGGCTCCGACGGCACCGACGGGAGGTGGCGGATCGCCCGGAAGGTCGCCCCGGACCGGATCGTTTCCACGGTGGACACCGAGGCCCGGCACGCGCACAAGTCCCGCTCGGTGATGATGGACGGCTTCAAGGGCCACATCGTCGCGGAGCCGGAGACCGGGCTGTACACCTCCGCGGTGATGACCCGGGCCGCCGGGCCCGGCTCCAGTGACGCGGACGCCGGAATCGTCCTGCTCGGCACGGACCCGACCATGAAAGACGACGCCGTGGACTACCAGGTGCTCGGGGACTCGGCCTACGGTTCCGGTCCCATGCTCGAGACCCTCGATACGGCCGGGCACCAGGGCCTGGTCAAGCCCAAGCCGTTGCGCCCGGCCGTGCCAGGCGGGTACGACCTGGACGACTTCACCCACGACGAAGCAAAGAACACGCTCAGCTGCCCGGCCGGGGAGGTCCGCACGATCAGCCCCCGGGGCAACGTGAACTTCGGCACCGCCTGCAAGGCGTGCCCGCTGCGGGATCAATGCACGAAGGCCAAGGGCGGGCGGAAAGTCGTTATCACCGTCCACCACGCCCGCCAGCGCGCCCACCGCGCCGCCGCCCGCCAGGAAGCATTCAGGCACGACTACCGGGCCTACCGGCCCCTGGTGGAAAGATCCATCGGCTGGCTGGTCGCCGGAGGCAACCGGCGCCTGCGATACCGGGGCGTGGAAAAGAACAACGCCTGGCTGCAGGTCCGCACAGCCGCACTGAACCTTCGGCGACTGCTGAAACTAGGCCTCACCGGCGAAAACGGGGCCTGGGCCCTGGGATAGCACCCAAAATGGGGGGCCGCCCCGGCCCCCGGCCCCGATCCGCGCCGACGGGAGCTATGGACGGCCCGGCAAGGCCCGCAAAATTCATGACCGGAATTCCGGCGCCCGGAATCGATGCCCCCAACGAGCCGCCCAAGGCCCCGGAACGAGTCCAAAAGCGAAACCTGCCGCTCCGAATTGTCCCTTGTTCAGCGCCGTCCTAGGCCGCCTTGCCGCCGGAGACAACGCCCTCCACAGACACGAGCCCCGGGCAGGAGTACTGCCCGGGGCTCGTCATGGTGATGGGTCGTCGCGTGGACAACCGGGACTTTAGGGTGCGTCTGGTTCCGCTATTCCGCGCCCTTGCCGAAGTAGTCGGACCCGCCGGCGTACTCCGTGTGGCCGGATTCGACGTCGGCCGTAGCCATGCTGGCCACAACTTCAGCGAACTCCTCGACGGAGTAGAGCTTTCCGGCCTCGGCGCGGCGGGCTTCGATGGCGCCCGGATTCGAGCGGTCCAGCAGCGTCGCCGTGACGGTGCCTTCGATCATGTCGCCGGACACAACCACGAGCGAGATGCCCTTTTCCGCCAGGTTCGGGAGGAGCTCACGCAGGGCGTCCTCGCCGGCACGCTTGCTGCGGGCCACGGGCTCGTATTCGGGCATGGTGGGCACCGAGTTGATGAAGTGGGCCTGGTGGCTGGTCACGAAGACCACGCGTGAGCCTTCCTTCATCAGGGGCACGGCGGCGTTGAGCATGTTGACCTGGGCATCACGGTTCAGCTTCAGGGCGTAGTCGTCCTCCATACCGGACTCCATGCCACCGGAAGCGTTGAGCACCAGGACGTCCAGCGAACCGAAGTTCTCCATCGCCGCGCTGGCCAGTGCCTGCACACCTTCCTGGGTGGTGAGGTCCGCGCCCACAGCCGTGGCACGGCCGCCGGCAGCTTCAATTCCTGCGACGACTTTGTTGGCGCGCGGCGCCTTCTGGCGGTAGTTAACCACGACGGCGGCGCCCTCGGCAGCGAGGTTCTTGGCCACTTCAGCGCCGATTCCCCGTGAGGATCCGGTCACGATGGCGGTCTTGTTGTCCAGCAGTCCCATATGGGCTCCTTTGTTTGAAACGTCTAAATCGCTTGAGGTCTGGAGTCCATCATGCCAGCGCCAGCCGCACATTCGCTTGTACGACCCCCACAAAGAAGCCCGGTCGCGCTAGTTTCGCACAGGCCTTCTGGTGTCTCCGTCGGGTCCTCGGGGGTCATTGGACCATGGCGCCTCGCGTCAGACAATCAGGCGTGCTGGGGTGACACTGCGATTCGACGTCGGTGCACCTCTCAACGATCGGCCCAGCCCTTGGGCTCGGGTGTATCGAGGAACGTGATCACAACGTCGCGCACGAGGTCGGTCCGGGCGAGCCCGAAGAAATGCGTCGTGCCGGGGAACACCGCGAGCTGCGACGCGGGCACACCCTCGAAGTCGCCGTTCACGTCTCCTCCGCGCAGTTGGAGGAACTTCACCGCGTGGTCGAGCCTGACCATGTCGCAGTCACCGACCGTCAAGAGCGTCGGGGCGGCGATTCCGCGGATCTCGTCGTCGCTCCATCCGATCTCGCCCGTGCCGTAGCGTGCAAGCTTGTCGAGTAGTCCCTGCAGGTGCTCGCGATCGGGATGCGGCGACACGGCGAGGTAGCGTTCCTCCATCGGGGTACCCGCGATCATGTCCACCGTCATCTCCGCGACCGCTTCGACGTTGCCGCCACGGTCGCCCTCTGGACGGAACGACACCGACGAAACGATGAGCTTGCGCACGAGTTCTGGGTGGTGGATCGCGAGGTCCAGCGCGACCGCACCGCCGACGCTGAACCCGAACACGTCGACGTTGTCGACACCGAGGTACTCAAGAAGCCCGATGACATCGGACGCCAGGTCGGAAGTGCCCAGCGGCCGATCGGTGTCGTTGGTGCGTCCGTGCCCTTGGAAGTCCGTGGCGATCACCCGGCGCCCGGACGACAGGCCCGGGATCAGCGCGCCGAACTGCTGCTCGATGTCGAAGAGCCCGCCGTGCAGGAGCAACAGCGGAGTGCCACCGCCGCCGTCGTCGCCGTGAAGCTCGTAGTACATCTGGAGTCCGTTGACCGACGCGTATCCGGTTTCGGGTGCGGCTGTCGTCTCATCGGTCATCCACGAGCCTCCTCTTGCCTTCGCTTGTGTCGAGTCCTCAATCCTGACACTGCACACGGTGCGCCGGCCAGTGCTTGGAAGCTATCGATATCTTGAGTCCTTCAGCTTGGGGAGGGCATAGGCTCACACCATGACAGGAGGCACGCCATCCACACCGCAGGACGTTTTCCGTAATTCACCTGAAGGGCTGGACCTGTGCCTCCGGTGGTCCTTTCCATCGCCCTGCCGCGGCCAGTGGAATCCGCGAGGTTCAAGGAGGTGGTGCACCCATCCCCCGGTGTGTGGATGCACCACCTCGAACTGCACAATGCCCGGGAACTGCACGACGAAGTTGCCGCCTGGCTTCGAGATGCCTTCGACGCCGCAGCGTGACGGTTCTCAGGTGTCTATCCCGTGCACCGTGGTCAGTGACCCATGCCAAGACCGCCGTCAACAGGAATGACGGCTCCGGAAATGTAGGCCGCCTCGTCACTGGAAATCCAGCGGACCACGTTCGCCACTTCCGAAGCCTCGGCAAACCGGCCGGCGGGAATGCTGGAAAGATAGTCCTTTTGCGTGGCCTCGGGCAGTTCGGCCGTCATGTCCGTGTTAATGAATCCGGGGGCCACAACGTTTGCTGTGATTCCACGTGAACCCAGCTCGCGGGTCAGTGACCGGGCGATGCCCACCAGGCCGGCCTTGGAAGCGGAGTAGTTGATCTGACCCGGCGCGCCATAGAGGCCGGAGACCGAGGAGATGAGGACCACGCGGCCCTTGCGCATCCGGATCATGCCCTTCGAAGCGCGCTTGATGACGCGGAAAGCGCCGGTGAGGTTGGTGTCGATCACCGACGTGAAGTCTTCTTCACTCATGCGCATCAGGAGCGTGTCCTTGGTGATTCCCGCGTTTGCCACCAGGACCTCAACGGGACCGTGGGCAGCTTCCACCTCGGCGAAGGCCGCATCCACAGAGGCTTCGTCAGTCACATCGGCCTTCACGCCCAGAATCCCGGCAGGCAGCTCCGACGCGCTCCGGTAGGTCACGGCCACCTTGTCGCCGTTGGCCACAAAAGCCTGCGCGATGGCCAGGCCGATGCCGCGGTTTCCACCGGTGATCAGGACACTGCGGGCCGATGTAGCTGCTTCAGACATTAAACGCTCCGGGATTCTGCGGCATGTGCAGCCGCGGGTAGGACGGGGTGTGATTTTGCTGCCTCCGATCTTAGCCCGCGTTTGGGCGCCACTGCCGATGGTGAGAGAATTGAGGCAAGCCTTTGGAGCGTGATCAATCAGCCGTGACCCTTGAAAACCATGCTGGACAGTCCGTGCCCGGAGATCCCGAAAGGTTCTCCGGGGATTCCGGAGTCCACAGCATCACGGACGCGGCGGCTGCCCACTCGGAGGACATGCGCCAGCGCATGATCAAGTACGCGGTGGCCATGGGAATCCGCATGGTCTGCCTCATCCTCATCTTTGTGGTGGACGGCTGGTTCAAGCTCGTGATGGTGGCCGGCGCCGTCTTCCTCCCCTGGATCGCTGTGGTGATCGCGAACGGCAGCGACAAGGCGGAGGTCCACAGCGACTTGCTGCTGGACTCGGCTCCGCTTGCCGAGCTCGAAAGCCCGTCTTGGCCGCCGGAGCAGGACGACTCCACGTCCGCCGTCATCCAGGGCGAACTCATTGGCGACGACGACGAACCCACGCACGGACAGGAACGGCGCGCCTCATGAACATATTTGACCTGGCTGCAGGGACCGCGGGTCACCCGCCAGCCATGGCTGCCATGTGCTCCCGCAAGGCCTGCCGCTCGGAAGCGTCCTGGCAACTGCTCTGGAACAACCCCAAGATCCATACGCCGGAACGCCGCAAGACCTGGCTGGCCTGCGATGACCACCGCGACTGGCTCGAAGACTACCTCCAGACCCGCGGGCTCTGGAAGGAAACCCTGGTCCTGGATTCGGGGCAGGTCGCCGGACAAGCGCCAGCAGGGCAGGACGGCTGAATGTACCGCTTCCTCTTTTCCAGCAAGTGGCTGGGATACCTCCTGCTGGCCGCCATCTTTGCCGCTGCCTGCGTCTTCCTTGGCCGCTGGCAGATGGACCGCCGCGCCGAGACCCTCGCGGAGATCAACCGCGTGGTTACCAACTATTCCGCTACACCCATCTCCTTCGACGAGGCAAGGGACGAGTTCTCCGCGCTGGACGCGTCGAAGGAATGGACCCAGGTTGAACTCAAAGGCACCTACGATCTGGACGGCCAGCGGATTGTCCGCAACCGTCCGCTGAACGGGCAGCCCGGGTATGAGGTGGTTGTCCCGTTCAAGCTGGAGTCCGGCGAAACCGTGGTGATCGACCGCGGCTGGCTGCCCATCGGCAACAAGAACCCGGGCAGCCCCGATTCCATCCCGGCGCCTCCCGCCGGACCCGTGACCGCCGTCGTCCGCCTCAAGCACGGGGAACCCCAACTGGACCGCGGCGCCCCCGACGGCCAGTTGGCTTCCATCGATCTCCCCACTTACGCGGACCAACTGGGATATCCCGTACTCACCGGCGCCTACGGGCAGCTCGCGTCTGAATCCCCCGCCACCGCTGACATGCCGTTCCCGTTCCCGAAGCCGGCCACCGAAGAAGGCACCCATCTGTCCTATTCGTTGCAGTGGTTCGCCTTCGGCGTGCTGATGTTCGTGGGCTTCGGGTACGCCGCACGGCAGCAGGCCAGGAACGCAGCGATCGACGCCGAGGACGAGCTTGAAGGTGAGGACGGGTCGCGCGATTCAGGCAGCCCGGTGCACTCCGCCGCCGCGGCAGCCCGCCGTCGTCCGCCTGTAGCCCGCAAGCGCAAGAAGGCGACAACCGAGGAAGAGGAAGACGCCCTCCTGGACGCGCAGGGCTACTGACTCATGCACAATGTGCACGTGGCCGCCCCCGTTGCGAATGTGAAAAGCGCCCTGACCTCGGCCGGCGCCCGGGACACAGTGCGGATCTTTGACACCAAGGTCCCGACGGCGGCTGCCGCGGCTGAGGCTCTCGGCTGCGACGTTGCGGCCATTACCAACAGCCTGATCTTCGACGTCGACGGCGCCCCGCTTCTGATCTTGGCCAGTGGCGCCGCCAAGGTAAACACGCCCCTCGTGGCGGCCCAACTGGGAACAGGAAAGATCCGCCGGGCAACCGCCACCTTCGTCCTGCGACACACAGGCCAGGAAGTAGGCGGAGTAGCCCCGATAGGCCACCCGGAAAAGATCAGGACACTCCTGGACAACTCCCTCAAAGCCCACAAAGTCCTCTGGGCCGGAGCAGGAGACCACAACTCAATGTTCAGCATCACCTACGAAGACCTACAAAGAATCACCGACGCCGAAGAAGTGACTGTCCGCTGAATCGCCCCCCAAAGGTGATTAAGCCAGCGTAATCAGGTCCAGGTAGTCCTCGTTCCAGAGGTCCTCGACGCCGTCTGGCAACAGCACAACGCGCTCGGGGTTCAAGGCTTCAACAGCCCCTTCGTCGTGGCTGACCAGGACGACGGCGCCGCTGTAGTTCCGCAGTGCGCCGAGGATTTCGGCGCGGCTGGCGGGGTCCAGGTTGTTGGTGGGCTCATCGAGGAGGAGGACGTTGGCGCTGGAGGCGACGATGGTGGCCAGGGCCAGGCGCGTCTTCTCACCGCCGGAGAGGACGCTGGCGGGCTTGTCGACGTCATCGCCGGAGAACAGGAACGAGCCGAGGATGCCGCGGACTTCTGCGTCCTTCATGTCCGGGGCGGAGGAGCGCATGTTTTCCAGGACGGTCCGGTCGACGTCAAGGGTGTCGTGCTCCTGGGCGTAGTAGCCGACTTTCAGGCCGTGGCCGGCAATAACGTCACCGGTGTCAGGCTTGTCAACGCCGGCGAGCATCCGCAGGAGGGTGGTCTTGCCGGCGCCGTTGAGGCCCAGGATGACCACCTTGGAGCCGCGGTCGATCGCGAGGTCCACGTCCGTGAAGATTTCCAGGGAACCGTAGGACTTGCTGAGGCCTTCAGCGGTGAGCGGGGTCTTGCCGCAGGGGGACGGATCAGGGAACCGCAGGGCTGCGACGCGGTCGTTCTCGCGGACAGCTTCCAGGCCGCTGAGCAGGCGTTCGGCACGCTTGGCCATGTTCTGCGCCGCGACGGCCTTCGTGGCCTTCGCGCGCATCTTGTTGGCCTGGTCGAAAAGGACCTGGGCCTTCTTCTCGGCGTTGGCGCGTTCACGCTTGCGGGCGCGTTCGTCGGTTTCGCGCTGGAGCAGGTAGCGCTTCCAGTCCATGTTGTAGAAGTCGATCTGCGCGCGGTTGGCGTCCAGCAGGAAGACCTTGTTGACCGTGGCTTCCAGGAGTTCGGTGTCGTGGCTGATTACGATCAGGCCGCCCTGGTGGTTCTTGAGGAACTCGCGCAGCCACGCGATGGAGTCGGCATCGAGGTGGTTGGTGGGCTCATCGAGGAGCATGGTCTCGGCGTCGGAGTACAGGATGCGGGCCAGTTCAACACGGCGGCGCTGTCCGCCGGAGAGGGTCTTGAGAGGCTGGTTCAGGATGCGGTCCGGCAGCGCCAGGTTGGAGCAGATGGCGGCGGCCTCGGCCTCAGCCGAGTAGCCGCCGGCGGCCAGGAACTCGGATTCGAGCCGGTCGTAGCGGTTCATGGCCTTGCGCTGGACATCGGCGTCCTCGCTGGCCATCTCGTCGTGCGCCTTCCGGAGCTTGCCCACGGCGACGTCCAGTCCACGGGCCGCCAGGATGCGGTCGCGGGCCAGCTGTTCCATGTCCGGGGTGCGCGGATCCTGGGGCAGGTATCCGATCTCACCGGTGCGCGACACCTTGCCCGCGGCCGGCAGTCCCTCGCCGGCGAGGACCCGCGTAAGGGTGGTCTTGCCTGCACCGTTACGGCCCACGAGGCCGATCTTGTCGCCCTTGTCGATGCGGAAGCTCACCTGGTCCATGAGGAGCCGGGCGCCGGCGCGCAGTTCAAGATCCTGGACAGTAATCACAGCAGGTAAGGCCTTTCACAACAGGGAAACGCCGCAGCTCAACGGATGATGTCTGGAAGCAGCCGGCAGAATGGCCGACAGAACGGCCTTTCCAAGTCTACCGGCCCCAGCATGACCCCATAACCGCCGCACCGCCGTCGTGCGTTGGCTCAACGTTTGTGCCCTGCCGTCAGTCCCGGGCGCTCCGCGTAGTAGGTCCCCTACAAAATGGAGCCCGACGGCGGCGGGTAACGTCAGGATTACCCCATGCTTCGCTTGTACAACCACGACAGGAACACCCCATGAGCCAGACTGACGCCGCCGTCACCGGCACCTCTTCCCGCCTCCGGAGCCGCTGGAACGCCACCGACCTGGGCCTGATCGCGGTCTTCGCGGCGCTCGTTGCCGGCTCCGCCATGGTGCCCGGCATCGCGGCGAACGTGTTCGGCATCCCCATCACTTTCCAGACCCTTGCGGTGATGCTCACCGGCCTGATGCTGGGCCCCGGCCGGGGTTTCGCCGCCGTCGGCCTGTACACCCTCCTGGGGCTGGCGGGCCTGCCGATCTTCAGCCAGGGCCGCAGCGGCCTGGGCATCCTGGCCGGACCGTCGGCCGGCTACATCATTGCCTTCCCCATCGCAGCAGCGGTGGTGGGCTGGCTCGCCACCGTGGTGATCCGGCGGACAACACGTGTCCGGGCGCTGTGGTTCTTCGCCTCGGCGATGGTCACCAGCATCGCTGTTGTGCACACGCTCGGAGTTGCCGGGATCGCCCTGAACACCAAAGCGTCACTGGGTGACGCCTTCCTCGCAGACCTGGTTTTCTACCCTGGCGACGTGATTAAGAACATCCTCGCCGCGGTGATCGCCGTGGCCCTGCACCGGGCATTTCCGGACGTCCTGGTCCGCCGGGTAAAGCGGATCAGCAACTAATCCCGCCATGCCAACCATTTCATTCCGGCAGGCATCCGTGGCTGTCGCCGTCGACAACCGCCCGGAACCCAAGTCCCTGCTCCAGGACGTCGTGCTTGAGCTGACCGAACAGCGCATCGGCGTGATCGGGGCCAACGGGTCAGGCAAGTCCACGCTGCTGCGGATGATAAACGGCCTCGTGCAGCCGAGTTCCGGCGCAGTATCGGTGGACGGTGCCGACACGGTCCGTGCGGTGCGGGCCGTCCGCCGGCAGGTGGGGTTCGTCTTCACGGATCCCTTGTCGCAGCTGGTGATGCCCACGGGCCGCGAGGACGTGGAGCTGTCACTGCGCCGCCCGGTCCGCAACGGGGCGGAGCGGCGCAGGCTGGCTGAAGCGGCCCTGGAGCGCCTCGGCCTGTTGCCGCTCGCGGACCAAAGCATCTACGAGCTCTCCGGCGGTGAACGGCAGCTGATGGCCCTCGCCGCTGTACTGGCAGTCAACCCAGCTGTCCTGGTGCTGGATGAACCGTCCACCCTCCTGGACCTCAGGAACCGCGAGCTCCTGCGCCGCACCCTCGCTGGCCTCGACCAGCAGATCGTCATGTCCACGCACGACCTAGACCTCGCCCTGGAAATGGACCGGGTGCTGGTGGTGGAGGCAGGGCGCGTGATGTTCGACGGCGGCGCGGCGGCGGCAGTCGACTCGTACCGGGCGCTGGTCAGCAACGGCCTGGCTGCACCGTGAGGGGACACGGCTTCCTGCTGGCCAACTACGTTCCGGGGAATTCCGTCATCCACCGGACGCCGCTGGCACTGAAATTCCTGCTGGTAGTGGGCTGCGGCCTGGTGTCCTTCCTGGTGGTCGACTGGCTGGTCTCCGTCGCGGTGCTGTCCGCGCTCGGCGTGCTGTTTCTCCTTACGGGCGCCGGACCCCGGCGGCTCCTGGGTGCTGTCCGTCCTGTTGCCCTGGTGCTGGTGGTCATTGGCCTGTTCCAGTGGTGGCAGCTGGGTGGACCCACGGCTGCGCGGATTGTCTTGAACATCCTGGTGTGCGTGGTGGCGGCGTCCCTGCTGACGGCCACCACCCCCATGCAGCGGATCCTGGACGGCGTGGTGTCGATGGCCACCCCGTTCCGCCGCTTTGGCGCGGACCCTGAACGGTTTGCGCTGACCATCGCCATCATGCTCCGCAGCATCCCGTATATCGCCGGCGCCTTTGCAGACGTCAGGGATTCTGCCCGGGCCCGCGGGCTTGAGCGGAATCCGCGTGCCCTTGTGCTGCCCGTCTTCATCAGCACAGTGGCCTTCGCCCGCCAGACCGGCGAAGCGCTTGCTGCCCGCGGGCTGGGCGACGCGGACTGACGTTCCGTCGGTTTTTCTTGTGCGGCTTAGGGGGCCTGGTGGTCGACGGCCAGCAACTCATAACGCAGCAGCGCCGCCGTGCCCATACCTCCGGCAATACTGATCAGCGCCAGTGCGAGGGAGCCATGATTCCCGGCACGCCGGGCCTGCGCGAGTAGCCGCGTCACCAGTACGGCCCCGGACGCTCCGTAGGCGTGGCCCAATGCCAGCGCCCCGCCGTCGAGGTTGACCCGCTCCGGATCAATGCCCAACTGGTCAAGGCAGGCCAGGGTCTGGGACGCGAAGGCCTCGTTGAACTCCACCAGGTCCACGCCGGCCGCGGACAGTCCCCTCGCCTGGAGGAGCCGCTCCGCGGCAACCGCTGCGCCGATGCCCAGCAGTTCGGGGTCCACGCCGGCAGTATCCGTGGCCAGCACCAGGAGCCCGTTAGCTGCCCCGAGTTCCCGGGCCCGCTGCAAGGAAGTTACGACGACGGCGGAGGCGGCGTCCGCGTCGAAGCATGAGTTCCCGGCCGTGATAGTCCCCCCTGGCACAAAGGCGGCCGGGAACCGTTTCAGGACGGCAGCGTTCAGGCCAGAACGGGGGCCGTCGTCGGCACTGATGGGTCCAGCCGGCGTTTCCAGCGTGGTGATCTCGCCGGCGAAATAGCCCGCTTGTGCGGCGGCCAGTGCCCGCTGGTGGCTGCGCAGCGCCGAGGCATCCTGCCGTTCCCGGCCGACGTCGAACCGGGCGGCCACGTTCTCGGCGGCGACCCCCATATCCGGGTCGCCGAAGCTGTGCGGCACAAACTGGGCCCGGGCAAAAAAGGCGGGCTCGCCGTCGTCGTCGCGGTAGGCCCGCAGCGGGGCCGTGCTGATGCTCTCCACTCCCCCGGCGAGATACAGGGGGTTGCCGCCGGCGGCCACCAGCCGGGCGGCCAGGACAATCGCATCGAGGCCGGACCCGCACTGGCGGTCCACAGTCAGGCCCGGCACACTGACCGGCAGTCCAGCCTCAAGAAGCGCCAGACGTGCCACATTTCCGCCGCCGCCCACGGCGTTGCCGATCACCACATCAGTGACTGCGTCAGCCGGCACCTGCGTGTCTGCCAGGAGGTTGACCAGGACCGGCGCGAGAAGCTGGTGCGCACGCAGCTCCTTCAGCGCACCGTTGGCACGCCGGACCGCGGTACGCCTCGCCGCGATGATCACGGGCTGCCGGTCCGCCGGCAAGAGGTCAGCGGTCTGCCTGTCAGCGGTCAAGGTGCCGCGCCCTGGGGTCCTGGGAGCCGATCCAGTCCAGCAGGATGTTCCGGCTGACCTTGCCACGGTCCGTGGTGGGAAGTTCGGTGAGCGCGAAGTACTGGTGGGGCCGCTTGTCCCGCGGCAGGATGTTTTCGAGTCCTGCTTTGAGCTGCATGGCAGTGACTCCGCCATGGGACGGAACGACGCCGGCGACCACGCGTTGGCCGCGGAGATCATCAGGTATTCCAGCGGCCACCGCAGCAGCCACCCCCGGCACGGCAGCCAGGGCGAGTTCCACTTCGTGCGGATACACGTTCTTTCCCGAGGTCAGAATCATGTCGGCACGCCGGCCCAGGATGTGCAGTTCGCCGTCGGAGAGGTAGCCCTGGTCCCCCACCGTGAACCAGCCGTTGAAGGAGCGCATTGCCTGCCCGTCGTCGCCCCACAGGTAGCCGTTGCTGACCATGCCGCTGCGCACGCAGATGTTTCCGGCTTCGCCGTCCTGCAGTTCGGAACCGTCGTCGGCCAGTATTCTGAGGTCCACGCCCGGGAACGGGTGTCCGATGCCTGTGCCCCCGGCGTCCAGCAGCTCCCCCGCTGCCAGCCCCACACCGGAGACAAAGCTCAGTTCGGATGCGCCGTAGTACTCAAAGATGGTGGCGTTCGGCGCCCAGCGCCGTGCCGCTTCAAGGGTGCGGGCATCCAGTTTCGAGCCGGCACAGATGATGGTCCGGATGCCGGAGGCATCGACGCAGCCGGTCAGGCCGCGCTCACTCAGCAGCCGCAGCATGGTGGGCACGAGGATGAGCCGGGTCACGCCGTCGTGCGTGATGGCGGCGTGGACATCACCGACGTCGAAACTTTCAAGGGTCTGGAATTCGGAGCCGGCGTAGAGGCACTCAGCAAGGGCGTAGAGGTTAAGGCTGGCGGCCAGGGGCCCGGGCGCGAGCGTGACATCGTCCTGGGCGAGGCCGAAGAACTCAATGGACGCGTCGAAGGACTGCTGCCAGGACTGCCGGGACCGGGTAAACGCCTTGGGCACGGAGGTGGTACCGGAGGTCAGGCCGATGAGGAACGTCGACTCCGGCGGCCCGTCCGCCAAGGCATCCGCCGCGGAAACCGTTCCCGGCCTGGCTGATTCCGCCAGCCGTTGAACGATCTCCTGGTGCAGGGACGCCGGCCAGGTCGGATCCAGGACGGCGCATTGCCGGCCGCCGGCAACGGCTGCGGTGAACCTCACGGCGAAGTCCACGGAGTTGGCCTCCGCAAGGACGCTGACCGCTGCTGTCGCCGGCAGGGCTGCTGCGGCGGCGTCCCGGAGCTCGGCCCAGCGCAGGCGCCGTCCGGCCACCACAACGGCGGTGTGATGGGGGCGTTCGTCGGCCCAGCGCTGGATCTTGTCGAGAAAAGGCATCGTCCCAACTTTACCGGGCGGACTCCGCTTCGGCGGTGCCGGCAAGGGCTATTGTGACTTCATGAGCTTCAATGACAACGTCCAGCTGGACCCGTCCCAGGTCCAGGACCGGCGCGGCATGGGCCGCGGAGCCAAAGTGGGCGGCGGCGTCGGGGGCGGGATCATCCTCCTGATTGCCGTCCTCCTCGGCGTCAATCCAGCACTGTTGGAAGGCCTGACCGGCGGGGCGGGTACGGCCGAACAGAATCAGGGCACGGCACCGGCGTGCACCACGGGGGCCGATGCCGACGCACGGCTGGACTGCCGGATCACCGGCACCGTGAATAGCCTGAACGCGTTCTGGCCGGCCTACCTCCAGAACTACAACGTGCAGTACCCGCAGCCGGAGACGGTGATCTTCGACCAAGCCGTCAACAGCGGTTGCGGGACCGCTTCCAGCGCGGTGGGCCCCTTCTACTGCCCGGCTGACAGCACCGCCTACTTCGATCCGGGGTTCTTCCAGGATCTCGTGGACCGCTTCGGATCCTCGGGCGGTCCCCTGGCACAGGAGTATGTGGTGGCGCATGAATTCGGCCACCACATCCAGAACGTGCTGGGGTACATCGACCGCGCCCAGCAGGACCCGCAGGGACCCGAGTCCGGCGCCGTCCGCGTGGAACTCCAGGCCGACTGCTACGCCGGCCTCTGGGTGAGGCACGCCTCAACCCAGCCTGGACCCGACGGCCAGCCGTTCCTGGAACCGATCACCCAGCAGGACCTCAACGACGCCCTGTCCGCAGCTTCCGCCGTGGGCGATGACCGGATCCAGGAAGCCGCCACCGGCCGGGTCTCGCCGGAGGCCTGGACGCACGGCTCCAGCGAACAGCGCCAAAAGTGGTTCTACACGGGTTATCAGACCGGCGATATCAACCAGTGCGACACGTTCTCCGCGCCCACCCTCTGATCCATCGATTGCTCCGTAGCGGCCCTTTTAAGGCGTCAAAAGGGCGTTTACGGAGCAACCGATGCAAGTACGACGACGGCCGGTCACCTCCGCTGGGGAGGTAACCGGCCGTCGTCGTCCTTTGAGCGGTGAAGACTCAGATGTTGAAGCCGAGGGCCCGCATCTGGTCCTTGCCGTCATCGGTGATCCGCTCCGGACCCCAAGGCGGCATCCACACCCAGTTCAGGCGCCAGTCGTCGACGATGCCGTCAAGGGACTTGCCTACCTGCTCCTCGATGACATCGGTGAGCGGGCAGGCGGCCGTGGTGAGCGTCATGTCGATCAGCAGCGCGCCGTCGTCGTCGGAGTACTTCAGGCCGTACAGCAGCCCGAGGTCCACGATGTTCACACCGAGTTCCGGGTCGATGACGTCCTTAAGTGCCTCTTCGACATCCTCGAGGCCCGTGCGGGCCGCATTGATTTCGGTCATGGCAAGTCCTAACTAGGCCTGGGCAGCAGCGATGGCGGCTGCGCCGGCGCCCGTGGTGTAGCGGTCGTAGCCTTCGTCTTCGAGGCGGTCTGCCAGCTCCGGGCCGCCTTCCTCGACAACCTGGCCGTCTACGAATACGTGGACGAAGTCAGGCTTGATGTAGCGCAGGATGCGGGTGTAGTGCGTGATGAGCAGCGTGCCCATGTTGCCCGTTTCGTGTGCACGGTTGACGCCTTCGGAGACAACCTTCAGGGCGTCAACATCCAGCCCCGAGTCGGTCTCGTCAAGGATGGCGAACTTCGGCTTGAAGAGTTCGAGCTGGAGGATCTCCACGCGCTTCTTCTCGCCGCCGGAGAAGCCCTCGTTGACGTTGCGCTCGGCGAAGTCCGCGTCGATGCGCAGCTGGGCCATGGCCGCCTTGACGTCCTTGGTCCAGGTACGCAGCTTGGGCGCTTCGCCGTCGATGGCGGTCTTGGCGGTGCGCAGGAAGTTGGTCATGCTGACACCGGGGACCTCCACGGGGTACTGCATGGCCAGGAAGACGCCGGCGCGGGCGCGCTGGTCAACGGTCATCGCGAGGACGTCTTCGCCGTCGAGCGTGATGGTTCCGCTGGTGACCTTGTAGCGCGGGTGCCCGGCAATGGTGGATGCCAGGGTGGACTTGCCTGAACCGTTGGGGCCCATGATGGCGTGGGTCTGACCGGTCTTGATGGTCAGGCTGACGCCCTTCAGGATCTCCTTGGTGCCCTGCTCCGTGTCAATGCTGACGTGCAGGTCCTTGATCTCAAGAGTAGACATAGGTCTTGTTCTCCTCTGCACCGCGCCCTCCGGCGGTGGTGCGGTCTGTATCTGGAAGTTTGGTTCTGTTGCTTGTGTCCGGCAGGCGCCGGAGATGCTGCTAGCTGAAGTTCGGGGCTTCCGCTCCGTTGAGCACGTTCGTGAAGTCCACGTAGACCTCGTCACCAACGATCTCGACGGCGAACACCGGGATGGGATCGTAGGCGGGCAGCTGGAGCGGCTCACCGCTGCGCAGGTCGAACTGGGAGCCGTGGCCCCAGCATTCGATCATGCACCCTTCCACTTCGCCCTCGGACAGTGAGATGTCCGCGTGCGAGCACGTGTCCCCGATGGCGTGGATGTCTCCCATGGAGTCCTTCACGATGGCTACGGGGTAGTCATCGATCAGGATCCGGAGCGCCTGCTTGAGCTGGATTTCATCCGTCTTGCAGACAAATTCGCCCTTTGGCTGGTCAGTCATCTGTTTTCCGCGCCGTCTAGTTGTTCGTCACGGCGAGTTCGCGCTCTACAGCCTCGGTGAGCCGCTCTTCGAGGGCCGGTACCTTGATCTGCTGGATGATCTCGTGCAGGAAGCCACGGACCACCAGGCGGCGGGCAACATCCTCGGGGATGCCGCGGGCCATGAGGTAGAACAGGTGCTCGTCATCCAGCCGGCCGGTGGCGCTGGCGTGGCCGGCACCCTTGATCAGGCCGGTTTCGATCTCGAGGTTCGGCACGGAGTCGGCGCGGGCGCCGTCCGTGAGCAGCAGGTTGCGGTTGGCCTCGTAGCTGTCGGTGCCTTCGGCTTCCTTGCGGATCAGGACGTCGCCTACCCACACAGCGTGGGCATTGCGGCCCTGCAAAGCGCCCTTGTACAGCACGTTGGAGGTGCAGTTCGCCACGGCGTGGTCAACAAAGAGCCGCTGCTCCAGGTGCTGGCCGGCGTCGGCGAAGTACAGGCCGAACATTTCCGCTTCACCGCCGGGGGCGGTAAAACGGGCCGACGGCGTGACGCGGACCAGGTCCCCGCCGAGGCTGACGACTACGTGCTTGAACTTGGCGTCACGCCCGATCTTTGCCTGCTGCGAGGAGGCATGGACGGCGTCCTCGTTCCATTCCTGGAGCGAGACAACCGTGAGGTTGGCGCCGTCTTCAACAACGATTTCGATGTTCTCGGACACAACGGCAGAGCCCTGGTGGTTCAGGACCACAACGGCCTTGGAGAACTTCTCCGCCACGATCACCAGGTGCTGGGCGGCGGCCTCCGTGGAGGTGCCTTCGATCACAACAGTGACCTCGGTGTCAGCTTCAAACTCGGCCGGGATGGTGAGGACGGTGGCTTCGCTGAAGTTCTCCCAGGCGTTGGCGGATACGCGGTCCTCCGGGATGCCGGCGGAACCGATTCGCTTGTCGCCGCGTGCCACGGTCTCAACCGTGACCCGCTCCGGACCGCTGACGGTGATGGTGGGAGCCGCTCCCGCCAGGACCGCGCTGTGCAGGCCACGCAGGCGCTTGAGCGGGGTGAATCGCCAGTCTTCCTCAAGCCCGGTGAGGGGCTTGAAGTCCGCCAGGTT
Organism: Pseudarthrobacter sp. KH_020_B; assembly: GCF_057840185.1. Classification (NCBI taxonomy): domain Bacteria; kingdom Bacillati; phylum Actinomycetota; class Actinomycetes; order Micrococcales; family Micrococcaceae; genus Pseudarthrobacter; species Pseudarthrobacter sp. KH_020_B. The sequence goes on along the minus strand of NZ_CM174506.1, from coordinate 2,389,237 downwards.
GTACGAGGTCAGCCGGCCGGCACGTGAGCTGTCCGGAATGCCGACGCCGCCGCCGTGCGAGTGGCGCTTGACCGCTTCGCCGGCCAACGGGACCTTGGAAGCGGCCGCATTGATCGGAGACAGGCTTTCGCCTTCTTCCGTGAAACCGTTAATAAACGGCTGGGCCGAGGGCGCGCCGATGCGGGCCTTTTCAGTAGTGATTTCAGTCATCGTTATCCGACGGACCCTTCCATCTGCAGTTCAATCAGGCGGTTCAGCTCAAGTGCGTACTCCATCGGGAGTTCGCGGGCGATGGGCTCGATGAAGCCACGGACGATCATCGCCATGGCCTCGTCTTCGCGCATGCCGCGGGACATCAGATAGAAGAGCTGCTCTTCGCTGACCCGGGAAACAGTTGCTTCATGGCCCATCACCACGTCATCCTCACGGATGTCGATGTACGGGTAGGTGTCCGAACGGCTGATGGTGTCAACCAGGAGCGCGTCGCAACGGACCGTGTTGGCCGAGTGCTTGGCACCTTCACGGACCTGGACCAGGCCGCGGTAGGCGGCACGTCCGCCGCCACGGGCCACGGACTTGGAGATGATGGAGCTCTTGGTGTTCGGCGCGATGTGCACCATCTTCGAACCGGTGTCCTGGTGCTGGCCGGCGCCGGCGAACGCGATGGACAGGGTCTCGCCCTTGGCGTGCTCGCCCACCAGGTAAACGGCCGGGTACTTCATGGTGACCTTCGAGCCGATGTTGCCGTCAACCCATTCCATGGTGGCGCCCTCTTCGCAGATGGCACGCTTGGTCACCAGGTTGTACACGTTGGTGGACCAGTTCTGGATGGTGGTGTAGCGGACGCGGGCGCCCTTCTTGACGATGATTTCCACCACGGCGGAGTGCAGCGAGTCCGAGGTGTAGATCGGCGCGGTGCAGCCTTCGATGTAGTGGACGTAGGAGTCCTCGTCGGCGATGATCAGCGTGCGCTCGAACTGGCCCATGTTTTCCGTGTTGATGCGGAAGTATGCCTGCAGCGGGATGTCCACGTGGACGCCCTTGGGGACGTACACAAAGGAGCCGCCGGACCAAACAGCCGTGTTCAGCGACGCGAACTTGTTGTCGCCCACGGGAATGATGGTGCCGAAGTACTCCTGGAAAATCTCCGGGTGTTCGCGCAGCGCGGTGTCGGTGTCCAGGAAGATGACGCCCTGGGCTTCGAGGTCCTCACGGATCTGGTGGTAAACAACCTCGGACTCGTACTGGGCGGCCACGCCGGAGACGAGGCGGCTGCGCTCAGCTTCCGGGATGCCCAGCTTCTCGTACGTGTTGCGGATGTCCTCGGGGAGGTCTTCCCAGGTGGCGGCCTGCTTCTCGGTGGACCGCACGAAGTACTTGATGTTGTCGAAGTCGATGCCGGAGAGGTCTGCACCCCAGGTGGGCATGGGCTTGCGGTCGAAGTACTTCAGGCCCTTCAGGCGCAGGTCCAGCATCCACTCCGGCTCATTCTTCTTGGCCGAAATGTCGCGGACTACTTCGTCGTTGATGCCACGACGTGCGTTGGCGCCGACGTCGTTCTTGTCGGACCAGCCGTACTCGTACGTGCCGATGCCGTGGAGCTCGGGATTCTTTTCCAGAATCTCCGAGATCACAGTGTCTTCGGCTACCGCTTTCTCTGATAGTTGGTCCGTCATCACGGCCTTTCTTGCTGATGGTTGGTTACTTCATCCAGGCTGGCGGGGGCTGCCTGCGGGACCTGGGGTCCCCGGGCAGCCAGCCGGCCTGTGGGTATGTGGGTGGTGCAGACGTGTCCGCCGCGCGCCAGGGTGGACAGGCGGCGTACGTCAACGCCGACCAGCCGGGCGAACACTTCGGTCTCCACGTCGCAGAAGACGGGGAACTCGGCGGCGAGCTGCTGGATAGGGCAGTGCCCCTGGCACAGCTGGACGCTGGACAGTGCTGCCGGCAGCGGGGCCTTGGCCTCGATCGAGGCGGCTGACGCCACGAAACCATCCCGGCTCAGCGCCGCAGACAGGGCCTGCGCCCTGGCGGTGATGTCCGGTCCGGCCTGTTCGACCTCCGGTGCGTACCGTCGTTCCATGTCGGCAAAACGTTCGACGGCGAATGCGCGGACTGCCTGTTCGCCCGCCACTGCCTGGAGCTGCTTGAGCGCGAGGGCGGCGATGTCGAGGTAATCGTTGCCAAGCGTGGACTGGCCTTGCGAGCTCAGGACATAGCGGCGGGCGGGACGCCCCGCGCCGGCACCGGCCTTGGCCACGCGCTTGACCTCGATAACCCCGCTGCGGGCCAGGTGATCAAGATGCCTGCGGACCGCGGCTGGCGTGAAACCGAGCATGTCGCCGAGTTCCGCCGCGCTGATGGGGCCATGCTCAAGCACGGCACCAAGGACCCGGTCCCGGGTACGCTCGTCCGAGTCCGCCACCGGCAGGGCGGCCACGTGGCCGCGGTCAGCGGCGGTACGCGGCGCTCCGTGCCCGGCAAACGGCACAGCAGTAGCATTGGTCATGGAATACACAACACAATCATGTCGTAATTTAGTCCCCCGTACTAGTAAGGTCAGGCTGACCTGCGGCCGGAATCCCCTGCGGCCCCGCCAGTACTACATCGCGTAGAATGCTGGGGTGCGATCCCCCGAATCCCCGGTTCTGTCCATCAGCGGGTTAATTAAGGATGTTGGTCCGCTGGCCAGCTTGGACGGAAAAATGCTCCGGGTGGTCAACGGCGTTTCCCTTATGGCCGAACGCGGCCAGGTCACGGCCCTGCTGGGCGCCAATGGAGCCGGGAAGACCACCACGATCGAGTGCGCCCAGGGCCTGCAGAAGCGCAGCGGCGGAAGCATCTCGCTGCTGGGCCAAGATCCGGGCCGTTCGGGCGCTGAACTGCGGTCCCGCGTCGGCGTCATGCTTCAGGACGGTGGCCTCCCGCCGTCGGCCCGTCCCATCCCGCTGTTGCGGCACATCGCCGGAATGTACGCGAGGCCCCGCTCCGTTGACGAACTGGTGGAACGGCTCGCCATAGACACTTTCGCCCGGACCACCGTGCGCAGACTCTCCGGCGGGCAGAAGCAGCGCCTGGCGCTGGCCGCGGCCCTGATGGGCAATCCGGAAGTCCTTTTCCTGGATGAGCCCAGCGCCGGCCTGGATCCCCAGTCCCGGCAGTTGGTCTTCGAGCTAATCTCGGAACTGCGGGCCGGGGGTATGGGCATTATTCTGACCACCCACCTGATGGACGACGCCCAGCGGCTGGCCGACTATGTGTACATCATCGACGCCGGCCGGAACGTCGCCGAGGGGACAGTTTCGCAACTCCTGCAGCGCGACCCCGCCGTGGAGGCCGGCACGGACCACGTCCGCACGCTGATGTTCGAGGCGCCCCCGGGGCTGGATTTCACCGGCGTGCTGCCCGATGCCATCGACGTCACTGAAACGCGGGCCGGAAGCTACGTGGCCTCGGGTGCGCTGACGCCCCGCGATCTCGCAGCGCTCACCGCTTGGTGGGCCGCCCACGACGTGATGCCCGGTTCCATGAGCCTCGCGGCACGAAGCCTGGAAGATGTCTTTCTGGACATCTCGGGAAAGGACATCCGATGACGGTGCCCACAGCCACCCCCACACCGGGAGCGCCGGCCACGCTACTGCGCCGCATCCTGCTGCAGGGCAAGTACGAATCAGCGACCATGCTGCGGAACGGCGAGCAGCTGATCCTCGCCGTGGTCCTGCCGCTTCTTGCACTGGTGGGGCTCACCGTCACCCCCTTCCTCGACGGCTTCGGAGCCAGCCGCATCAACGTGGCGGTCCCGGGCATCCTGGCTTTGTGCGCGATGTCCACGGCCTTTACCGGGCAGGGCATCGCCACCGGCTTCGACCGGCGGTACGGCGTTCTCCGGTTCCTGTCCACCACACCCCTGGGCCGTGAAGGCCTCATCGCGGGTAAGGTGCTGGCGGTCCTGGCGGTGCTCTGCCTCCAGGTGGCAGTAGTGGCACTGGTGGCGCTTCCCTTGGGCTGGCAGCCGCCTGCCGCCGGCTGGCTCCCTGGGCTGTCGCTGCTGGCCCTGGGCGCCGTGGCGTTCACCGCGCTGGGGCTCCTGGTGGCCGGCACTGTGCGGCCCGAGGCAACCCTCGCCATCACCAACCTGCTCTGGATCCTGCTGGGCGCCCTGGGAGGAATAGTGATTCCCGCGGAACGGCTGCCCGCACTTGCGCAGGGAGCGGTCCACTACCTGCCCTCCGGCGCACTCGGCGAGGCCATGCGCGAAGCTTTCCTGCACGGCTCGCTGAACGGCGGCGCCGCTCTTATCCTGCTGCTCTGGACGGTTCTTGCCGGAGCAGCAGCCATCCGTTGGTTCAAGTGGAATTGAGATATCCGTGAGCACGGCTTCACGCCTCCCCCAGATCGCCGGCCGCCTCATCGCGAGGCTGCCCCTTACCGTGGACGCCAGCGTCCGCCGCCTCGCGGTGGCGTCCCTGGTTGGCCAGACGCTGCTGGTGGTCACCGGCGGCGCCGTGCGGCTGACCGCGTCCGGCCTCGGCTGCCCCACGTGGCCTCGCTGCACGGACACCTCCCTGGTGAACACTCCCGAAATGGGGATCCACGGCTTCATTGAGTTCGGCAACCGGCTCCTGACGTTTGCCCTGGCAGCAGTTGCGCTGGCCATGCTTGTGTACTTGTGGAACCTTCGCAAGGAGCGCCGGGATCTCTTCCTGCTGGCGCTGGGCCTGCTGGCCAGCATTCCGGCACAGGCGGTGATCGGTGGCATCACCGTGCTGACCAACCTCAATCCGTGGGTGGTTGGCCTGCACTTCCTCGTTTCCATGGCCCTCGTGGTGATCGCCACGCTGCTCGTCAACCGGGCCTACGGCAGGACAGGCCGCCATGCAAGCGCCCAACTCCCCGCCTTGCCGGGCGTCATGCGTCCGCTGGCTGCCGCCGTCGGGCTTTTCTCCGCCCTCGCCGTGATGCTCGGCGTAGTGGTGACCGGCTCCGGACCCCACGCAGGTGACGCCAACGCACCCCGGAACGGCCTCGACTGGGACCTGTTCTCCCACATCCATGCCGTTCCGGCGTACGTGATCACCGCTGGAACACTCTTCGCAGTAGTGCTGGTGATTGTCCGCCGGATCCAGGGACCGTTCCGCACCTCCGTATTCTTGCTCCTGACGGTGACCCTGCTGCAGGCCGTCATCGGCTTCACGCAGTACTACAACGGCATCCCCGCGTTGCTGGTGGGCGCGCACATGCTCGGCGCGGCGCTGCTGATGAGCGCGGCAACAAACACCGCCGACGTCGCCCGCTCAAGCCCGACGGCGTAGCTCACCCTTCTGCCCTCACCCCCGATGGAGTGCCACGGTTCGCGACGAACCGTGGCACTCCGCAGTTAACGAACGCTCTCTCACCTTTGGTGGCAAAACCACGGACGCTCTCGCACCTGCTGTACGCATACGAAAGACCCTCTCTCACCTTGGGTAAGAGAGGGTCTTTGCAGTTCCAGCAGGAACTGCGAGAGCGTTGGGGCAAATCGTGCGAAACGTGAGAGAGCGTCGCTCGAAAACGCGTCAAACGTGAGAGAGCGTCCGGTGGCGGGTGCTACGAGCCGATGATCGCTGATCCGACGAACGGATCCACGGCCAGTGCGATGAACAGCAGCGTCAGGTAGCTGATGGAGCCGTGGAAGACCTTCATGGCGCGCTTGTCCGAGATGTCCTCGCGCTGCGCCCGGTTGTACAGGGAGTGTGACTCGTACAGGAACCAGGCACCCGCCAGGACTGCGGTGGCCGTGTAGACCCAGCCCGCGCCACCGGCCGGGACCAAGAGCAGCGAGCAGGCCACCATGGCCCAGGCGTAGAGGACCACCTGGACGGAAACCACCTTGGCGCCGGCAATGGCCCCCAGCATGGGGACGTTGGCGTTGCGGTAGTCCTCGCCGTAACGCATGGAAAGCGGCCAGTAGTGCGGCGGCGTCCAGAGGAAAATCACCATGAACAGGATGATGGCCGGCCACTCGACGGTGTTGGTCACGGCGGCCCAGGCGATCACCACAGGGAAGCAGCCCGCGGCTCCGCCCCACACAATGTTCTGTGCGGTGCGCCGCTTGAGGATGATCGTGTAGATGACCACGTAGAAGAAGATCGCGGCAAGGCCGAGCCAGGCGGCCAGCGGGTTTGCGCCGAACCAGAGAATAACAATGGCGGCAGCCCCGAGCAGCCAGGAGAAAACCAGCGCCTCACGAGGTGTCACCTCGCCGGTCACGAGCGGCCGGTTCTCGGTCCGGTGCATCAGTTTGTCGATGTCGCGGTCAAGGTAGCAGTTGAAGGCGCCGGCACTGCCGGCAGCAAAGGCGCCGCCTACCAGCGTGGCCAGGATCAGCCCGATGGGCGGGAAACCGCGCTCGGCGTAGATCATGGTGGGCAGGGTGCTGACCAACAGCAACTCAATGACACGCGGCTTGGTGAGGGCGAAATACGCCTTGGCCTTACGGGCGAACCCGGCTCCCCCTCTGGCGCGGGAAGCATTAAGCGGCGTATCTGTTGTGCTCACGGTGGCAGTCACCCGTTCTGGTTGGCAGTTCTCTCTGGCGGTGCAGCTGTGTCGTGCGGCCGTTCGCCGGGCAGCCCACCACTCCTCATCAGAAGAAGGTCCCGGCAACGCCCCGGGTCTGCCGCCGCCCCTCAAGGGCTCGGCTACCGGCGTCGGCCTCCAAATATCATACCGTGCGCATTTGTAACAGATGCCCGCTGGTTAGGCCCTGATGATTGCGCGCAGGGTGATTCGAGCAGATTAACTCAACCTCACGAAATGGCGATTCACATAAGGGGAAATTGCGTCCAAAAGGTGAGATTTGCGCTGACCGCAGAGTGGAATCGAGCTAAGCTGTCACCAGATCAGCACGCGGCAGAAAAGCGTTGGAAAACGCGTTCCCACAGCCCTGCTGAATGATAGATCAACGTTTCGATGGTGAACGGCTGGTACACACCGCAGCGGGCACCTCATCGTGCCCCGGAACGGATCCCGTGTACCGTCCACCATCAGCACAGAGAGGGGCCCGGTTTTCGTGCCACATTTGGAAGAGCAAGAACTGTCATGGACCAGCTTGGACCAGCGCGCGGTGGACACCATCCGCGTTCTGGCTGCGGATGCAGTGGAGAAGGTCGGTAACGGCCACCCCGGCACGGCCATGAGCCTGGCGCCCGCCGCATACCTTCTCTTCCAGAAGCTGATGCGCCACGACCCGCGCAACCCGGACTGGCTGGGACGCGACCGTTTCATCCTGTCTCCGGGCCACACGTCGCTGACCCTGTACATCCAGCTGTTCCTGTCCGGCTACGGCCTGGAACTGAAGGACCTTGAGGCGCTCCGCACCTGGGATTCCCTGACGCCGGGCCACCCGGAGTACAAGCACACCGCCGGTGTGGAAATCACCACCGGACCACTGGGCCAGGGCCTGGCTTCGTCGGTCGGTTTCGCGTACTCCCAGCGCCGCCAGCGCGGTCTGTTCGACGCCGATGCTCCCGCTGGCGAAAGCCCGTTCGACCACACCATCTGGGTCATCGCCTCCGACGGCGACCTCCAGGAAGGCGTCACGGCCGAGGCTTCCTCGCTGGCCGGCCACCAGGAACTGGGCAACCTTGTAGTTGTCTACGATGAGAACCACATCTCCATCGAGGACGACACCGACATCTCCTTCACCGAGGATGTCCTCAAGCGCTACGAGGCTTACGGCTGGCACACCCAGCGCGTCGACTGGACCAAGACCGGCGAATACAAAGAGGACGTGCAGGAGCTTTACTCCGCACTGCTCGCGGCCAAGGCCGAAACGTCGAAGCCCTCCATCATTTCGCTGCGCACCATCATCGGCTACCCGGCGCCCAAGAAGCAGAACACGGGCAAGATCCACGGTTCCGCTCTGGGTTCAGAGGAAGTCGCAGGCCTCAAGGAGGTCCTCGGCTTCGATCCCGCCAAGTCCTTCGACGTTGACCAGGAAGTCCTGGCCCACGCCCGCTCGGTCGTTGACCGCGGTGCCGCCGCCAAGAAGGAATGGGAAGAATCCTTCAACGCCTGGCAGGCCGCGAACCCCGAAGGCGCCGCCCTCCTGCAGCGCATCGAGGCCCGCGAACTGCCCGACGGCCTGGACGCCGCACTTCCGGTCTTCCCGGCCGGCAAGGACGTCTCCACCCGCGCGGCTTCCGGCAAGGTGCTGAACGCACTGGGACCTGTCATGCCGGAACTGTGGGGCGGCTCCGCCGACCTCGCCGAGTCCAACAACACCACCATCGAAGGCTCGCCGTCATTCGTGCCTGCCTCCAAGCAGACCGATACGTGGTCCGGCAACCCGTACGGCCGTGTCCTGCACTTCGGTATCCGCGAGCACGCCGCGGCATCGATCGTGAACGGCATCGCCCTACACGGCCGCACCCGCGCATTCTCCGGCACGTTCCTGATCTTCAGCGACTACCAGCGGCCCGCCATCCGGCTCGGCGCCCTGATGGGTGTTCCGTCCCTGTACGTCTGGACGCACGACTCCATCGGACTGGGCGAAGATGGGCCCACCCACCAGCCGGTGGAACAGCTCGCTTCCCTGCGCGCCATCGTTGGCCTGGACGTGGTCCGCCCCGGCGATGCCAACGAGGTCGCGATGGCATGGAAGACCATGCTGGAGAACCACGAAAACCCGGCCGGCATTGTGCTGACCCGCCAGAACATCCCCACCTACGCCCGGGGTGTTGGCGAAGCCGACGGCGACACGTTCGGTTCCGTTGACGGCGTGGCCAAGGGCGGCTACGTCCTGGCTGAAGCTTCCAAGGACGGCGCCACCGTGCCCGCCGACGTGATCCTGATCGGCACCGGCTCCGAGGTCCAGCTGGCCGTCAAGGCCCGCGAAGCCCTCCAGGCCGAAGGCATCGCCGCCCGCGTTGTCTCCATGCCGTGCGTCGAGTGGTTCAACAAGCAGGACGCCGCCTACCGCGAGTCCGTGCTCCCCGCTGCCCTCAAGGCCCGGGTCTCCGTCGAGGCCGGGCTGGCCCTGGGCTGGAGGGAATTCGTCGGCGACGCCGGCCGTTCCATCTCGCTCGAGCACTATGGCGCTTCCGCCGACTACAAGCGCCTTTTCCAGGAGTTCGGCATCACCGCGGAGGCTGTCGCCGCCGCTGCCAAGGACTCCCTCGCTGGCCTGCAGGCCTGAACCAGATTCCAGGAGATATCACGATGACTACCCCCACACAGCAGCTCTCCGACGCCGGAGTATCCATCTGGCTCGATGACCTTTCCCGCAGCCGCCTCAAGACCGGCACTCTGCGCAAGCTCATCGAAGAGAAGAACGTTGTTGGTGTCACCACCAACCCGTCCATCTTCCACGCCGCCATCAGCACAGGCCACGACTACGACGCCACCATCGCGGCCCAGGCCGCAGCTGGCGCCAGCGTCGAAGACACCATCTTCGAAATCACCACCACCGACGTCGCGGACGCCTGCGACCTCTTCGCACCGGTGGCAGCAGCCACGAACGGTGTTGACGGCCGCGTCTCCATCGAAGTTGACCCGCGCCTCGCGTGGGACACCGCCGGCACCATCGCCGAAGCCAAGCACCTGTACAAGAAGGTCAACAAGGACAACGTCCACATCAAGATCCCGGCAACCCTTGAAGGCCTCGAAGCGATCACCGCGACGCTGGCCGAAGGCATCAGCGTCAACGTGACCCTGATCTTCTCGCTCGAGCGCTACCGCGCCGTCATCAACGCTTTCCAGTCCGGCCTTGAGCAGGCCAAGGAAAACGGCCACAACCTGTCCACGATCCACTCGGTCGCGTCGTTCTTCGTTTCCCGCGTGGACTCCGAAATCGATAAGCGCCTTGACGCCATCGGCACCGACGAGGCCAAGGCACTCAAGGGCAAGGCAGGCGTGGCCAACGCACGCCTGGCGTACCAGGTCTACGAGGAACTCTTCGCCACCGAGCGCTGGGCACTGCTGGCCGAAGCCGGCGCGCTCCCCCAGCGTCCGCTCTGGGCCTCAACCGGCGTCAAGGACCCGGCTTACCCCGACACGCTTTACGTCACCGAGCTGGCAGCCCCCGGCGTCGTAAACACCATGCCGGAGAAGACCCTGGACGCCACGTTCGACCACGGCGTCGTCACCGGTGACACCGTCTCCGGCACGTACACCGAAGCCAACGCCACGCTGGACGCACTGGACGCGCTGGGTATCTCCTACAACGAGGTTGTCGCACTCCTCGAATCAGAAGGCCTGGACAAGTTCGTGGCCAGCTGGAAGGAACTCCTGGGCGACGTCGAAAGTGCCCTTGCCGCTGCACGGAAGGCTTCCTAACCCACTATGAGCACTCTCAGCTACGACGCCACCGGTGCCGCGCAGCAGGCACTCGAGCAGCACCTGCCCGCCCTCGTGGCGGACCGCATTGCCACCCGGATCTTCGCCAAGGACCACACCCTGTGGGGTCCCGACGCCGAGGCCGAGTCCGCTGTCCGCCTCGGTTGGGTTGAGGCGGCCACCGTCTCACAGGCCCTCGTGGCCGGCATCCTCGAGCTCCGTGATGCCCTCAAGGCTGACGGCGTGACCCGCATCGTGCTTTGCGGCATGGGCGGATCCTCGCTGGCTCCCGAGGTCATCGCCGGCACCGCTGGCGTCGAGCTGACAGTGCTGGACAGCACCGACCCCGACCAGGTCCGGGCTGCCCTCGCAGACCGGCTGGCCGAAACCGCGATTGTGGTTTCGTCCAAGTCCGGTTCAACCCTGGAGACCGACTCCCAGCGCCGGATCTTCGAGCACGCCTTCACCGAGGCCGGCATCGATGCGAAGAGCCGGATCATCATTGTCACCGATCCCGGTTCCCCGCTGGATAAGGCCTCGCGTGAGGCCGGCTACCGCGCCGTCTTCAACGCCGATCCGAACGTGGGTGGCCGCTACTCAGCCCTCACCGCATTCGGTCTGGTCCCCTCCGGCCTGGCCGGTGTGGACATCCAGGCCTTCCTGGATGAGGCTGAGGAAGCCGCCGAGATCCTGAACGAGGACGCCGTAGAGAACATCGGGCTGGCCCTCGGAACGGCCCTGGGCGGAACCAACCCGCTGCGCAACAAGATTGTCATCGCCGAGGACGGCTCCGGCATTGTGGGCTTCGCGGACTGGGCCGAACAGCTCATCGCCGAATCCACCGGCAAGCTCGGCACCGGCGTCCTGCCGGTGGTGGCCGGCCCCGCGTCGCCGGAGGTCACTTCCGGCGCCGCGGACGTCCTGGTGGTGCGGCTGGTAGCCGCGGATGCCGACGTCGAACTCGGTGAGAACGAGGTAGCCATCGCGGGTGGCCTGGCCACCCAGATGATGGTGTGGGAGTTCGCCACCGCCGTTGCCGGACGCCTGCTGGGCATCAACCCGTACGACCAGCCGGACGTGGAGGCAGCCAAGGTTGCCGCCCGCGGCCTGCTGGACGCCCAGCCCGAACCGACCCCTGCCGCCTTCGTGGACGGCGCCATCGAAGTCCGCGGCGGTGACTGGCTCCGTGGAGCAGCCACTGCGGAGGAAGCCGTCGGCGCTCTCCTGGGAACGCTCGACGACGACAGTTACCTCAGCGTCCATGCCTACTTTGACCGGATGGCCTTCGCAGGGCTGGAAGGCATCCGCGACCCGCTTGCCGGCGTCAGTGGCCGTCCCGTCACCTTCGGCTGGGGCCCGCGGTTCCTGCACTCCACCGGGCAGTTCCACAAGGGCGGACCCGCCATCGGCGTCTTCCTCCAGGTCACGGCCGCTCCTGCGGAAGACCTGGCCATCCCGGACCGTCCGTTCACGTTCGGGGAACTGATTTCCGCCCAGGCCGCGGGCGACGCCCAGGTCTTGGCCGGCCATGGCCGCCCCGTCCTGCGACTGCACCTGACCGACCGCGCCACCGGCGTTGCACAGCTGCAGGAGATCATTGCAGCAGTCGCAGCCCGGTCAGCTTCCGTCACCGACAACTAAGGCTCAACAGCAGACATGCCAGAAACTGAAAACGGCAGGAATTCCGCGCCGCGTTCGGGGCGATCAGGGCGTAATCCGCTCCGGGATCCCCGTGACCGCCGCCTGAACCGGATTGCCGGTCCGTCCTCGTTGGTGCTCTTTGGAGTGACCGGTGACCTTGCCCGTAAGAAGCTCATGCCGGCCGTGTATGACCTCGCGAACCGGGGGCTGTTGCCGCCGAGTTTCGCGTTGGTGGGTTTTGGCCGCCGTCCGTGGAAGCACGAGGACTTCGCCGCCGAGGTGAAGGCCTCGGTGCAGGCGTATTCGCGGACTTCGTTTGATGAGGCGGTGTGGAACCAGCTCGCGGAGGGTATCCGCTTTGTCCAGGGCGAGTTCGACGACGATGATGCGTTTGAGCGGTTGGGTGACACGATCGCTGAGCTGGATGGGCAGCGCGGAACGCGGGGCAATCACGCGTTCTACCTGTCCATCCCGCCGAAGGCGTTTGAGCAGGTCTGCCGGCAGCTGTCCAAGCACGGCCTCGCGCAGGCCGAGGGGGATAAATGGCGGCGGGTGGTGATCGAGAAGCCGTTCGGGCATGACCTGGACTCGGCCCGGGCGCTGAACGACATTGTGGAATCGGTGTTCCCGCCGGATGCTGTGTTCCGGATCGATCATTACCTGGGCAAGGAAACGGTGCAGAACATCCTGGCGCTGCGGTTCGCGAACCAGCTGTTTGAGCCGTTGTGGAACGCGAACTATGTGGACCATGTCCAGATCACCATGGCCGAGGACATCGGCACGGGCGGTAGGGCCGGGTACTACGACGGTGTGGGCGCCGCGCGGGACGTGATCCAGAACCACCTGCTGCAGCTGCTGGCGTTGACGGCGATGGAGGAGCCGATTTCCTTCAACGCGGACGATTTGCGGGCGGAGAAGGAAAAGGTCCTCGCCGCGGTCAAACTCCCGGCGGACCTGTCCACGCATTCGGCGCGCGGGCAGTTCGCGGGCGGCTGGCAGGGCGGGGAACAGGTCCAGGGCTATCTGGAGGAAGAGGGCATCCCGGCCGATTCGAAGACCGAGACGTTCGCCGCGGTCCGGGTGGACATCCATACCCGGCGCTGGGCCGGGGTGCCGTTCTACCTGCGGGCGGGCAAGCGGCTGGGGAGGCGGGTGACCGAGATCGCGGTGGTGTTCAAACGCGCCCCGAACCTGCTGTTCCGGGATCATGGCGAGGATGACTTCGGGCAGAACGCCGTGGTGATCCGGGTCCAGCCCGATGAGGGCGCGACGATCCGGTTCGGGTCCAAGGTCCCGGGCACGCAGATGGAAGTCCGGGACGTGACCATGGACTTCGGCTACGGGCACTCGTTCACCGAGTCCTCCCCGGAGGCGTATGAGCGGCTGATCCTGGACGTGCTGCTCGGGGAGCCGCCGCTGTTCCCGCGGCACGCCGAGGTGGAGCTGTCCTGGAAGATCCTGGACCCCTTTGAAGACTACTGGGCCGGGTTGGCCGAACAGCCCGAACCCTACGCCCCGGGGTCCTGGGGCCCGGCCTCGGCCGATGAACTGCTGGCCCGCGACGGACGAACCTGGAGAAGGCCATGATTGTAGATTTGCCGGACACCACCACCTCGAAGATCTCCAAGAAGATCACCTCCCTGCGTGAGCAGGGCGGGGTGATCGCGCTGGGCCGGGTCCTGACCCTGGTGGTCGTGACCCGGTCCGGGCTCGAGGAAGAAGCGATCGAGGCCGCGAACGAGGCCAGCCGCGAACACCCCTGCCGGATCATCGTCCTCGCCGACGCCGGAGCCGAAGCCCCGGACCGGCTCGACGCGCAGATCCGGGTGGGCGGTGACGCCGGCGCGTCCGAGGTCATCGTGCTCCGCGGCTACGGCGAGCTCGCCCACGAAAGCGAATCCCTGGTCGCGGCCCTGCTCCTGCCGGACGCCCCGATCGTGGCCTGGTGGCCGCACGGGGCACCGGAGAACGCCTGCGAAACCTCCGTGGGCCGGATCGCGCACCGCCGGATCACCGACTCCGCGAACGAAGCCGATCCCCAAATGGCGCTGGCGAACATCCGGGCCACGTACAAGGCCGGGGACACCGACCTCGCCTGGACCCGGCTGACGAACTGGCGGATCCAGCTCGCGGCCGTCCTGGACCAGGTGGACGGCTCACCCGTCACCGCCGTCGCCGTGGAAGGCGCCTCCGACTCACCGTCCACGATCCTGCTCGCGGCGTGGCTGACCCTGGCCCTGGACGCGCCCGTGACCATCGTCGCGGACCCTGCCGGGACCGGCATCCGGAGGGTCCGCCTCACCCGCCACACCGGCGACGTGCAGCTCTTCCGCCCCGGACTCTCCGTGGCGGAACTGACCCAGCCCGGACAGCCCGCCCAACGCATCTCGCTGCCACGCCGCAGCCTCAAAGACTGCCTCGCCGAAGAGCTCCGCCGCCTCGACCCCGACGAAGTCTTCGGCGAAGTGATTACTATTGGACTGCCACGTACCAATCTAAGGAGCGTCCGACCCAGTGAGCGTTGAGCCAAGAGTTAGCATCCATCCTGATTCGTCCGTCCTGATGGCCGCTATTGCGGCCCGCCTGATCACCAAACTGGTGGATGTGCAGGACAAGCACGGTGAGGCCACGGTGGTCCTGACCGGCGGCACAGTAGGCATCGGAACGCTGAAGGCTGTTGCGGATTCCCCAGCGGCGCCCGCCGTCGACTGGTCCAGGGTGAATTTTTGGTGGGGTGACGAGCGTTTCGTCGGTGCGGACGATCCCGACCGGAACACCAAGCAGGCCTTCGCCGCACTCCTGTCGAGCATTCCGGTTGATCCTGCGAGGATCAACCAGCCAGCCTCCTCGGATGACTTCGACACACCCGAGGAAGCAGCCGAGGACTACGCGCGCAGGCTCCGGGAAGCAGCCCAGGCCGAACACGCTGCCGACATGTCCGACGACCGTCCGGACGAACCGGGAGAACTGCCGCGGCTGGACGTTGTGCTGCTGGGCGTTGGCCCGGACGCCCACGTGGCCTCGCTCTTCCCGGAGCAGGCCGGAATCCGGGAGAAGGAGCGGACAGTAGTTGGCGTCCGCAATTCCCCCAAGCCGCCGCCCCAGCGGATCTCACTCACGCTTCCCGCCATTAACACGGCGGCCGAGGTCTGGATGGTGGTGGCCGGCGAGGACAAAGCCGGCGCGGTAGGCCTGGCCTTGGCGGGAGCCAACCCTGTGCAGGTACCGGCGGCGGGCCCCCGTGGAACATCCCGCACGCTGTGGCTTATCGATGAAAACGCAGCGTCACGTGTCCCGCGGCAGCTCGTCCGGAAGGACGCCGCCGGCGCGTAGTTTTTCCAGCGCTCCGGCCAGGACAGCTTCGGCGTCCTGGTCGGAGCGCCGTTCTTTAACGTACTCAAGGTGGCTCTTGAAGCCTTCGTCCAGCGGGCCCGGCAGGTCGGCTTCCTTGCCGTCCCGTGATGCCGGAGCCCCGCAGCGCCGGCAGTCCCATACGGTGGGAAGCTGCTCGTCCGGCAACCGCAGGAAGACAAGCTGGGTCTCATGCCCCTTGGTGCACCAAAAGGAAACGCGGATACGCGGCACCCTTTCGCCGGAGGCAGCTTCTGATTGGTTCTTGGGACCGGCCCCTTCTGTGACACCCACCCGGGTGCCGCGGAACGCTGACGCACTATGTACCATCGAGTCTCCTGGCTGCTTAAACAAAAACTGTGGCTGTTGGAAGCCAACAGCCACAGTTTAGTTCGGAGATCCTCATCGCGGCAGTGCCGGGCGACGATCAGTTGCAGGGGCTATGAGTCCCCTGCGCCGCTGAAGCGCATGACCAGGCCAAGGGCGATGATCACGATGCCCCAGGTAACGCCCAGGACCACGGTGAACCTGTTCAGGTTCCGCTCGGCGACGCCCGAGGAGCTGAGGCCGGAACTCATACCGCCGCCGAACATGTCCGACAGCCCGCCACCCCGTCCCTTGTGCAGGAGGATAAGCAGGGTCAGCAGAAGGCTGGTGATGCCCAGGAGAATCTGCAGAATGACATGAAGAACGTCCACGACGGCCTTTCAGAAGATTGGAATTGCGGGAGCCTGAAGCTGAGTGACGGACTAGTCCGTCACCAGGTGACTCTCGAACCTGACAATATTAGCAAACTCCGCGGGATCGAGGCTGGCCCCGCCGACCAACACGCCGTCGACGTCGGGTTCCTTCAGGATCGCGGCGACATTGTTGGCCTTGACCGAGCCGCCGTAGAGCAGCCGGCTCTTCGCCGCAACGTCGTCGCCAAAGAGGGCGGCCAGCTCCGCGCGGATGGCGTCGCACATTTCCTGGGCGTCCTCCGGCCCGGCCACTTCACCCGTGCCGATGGCCCAGACGGGCTCGTAGGCCACCACAAGCTCTGCCGCCTGCTCGGCCGTCAGTCCGGCAACGTTCGCCCGGAGCTGCGTCAGGGTGTGCTCGACATGCGTGCCGGCCTGGCGGATTTCGAGGCCTTCGCCCACGCAAAGTACCGGGGTGACACTGTGCTTGAACGCTGCCTTGACCTTGGCGTTGAGCACTTCGTCAGATTCCTGGTGGATGGTGCGGCGTTCACTGTGCCCCACCAGGACGTAGCGGCAGCCCAGCTTGTTCAGGAACTGGCCGGAGGTGTCGCCGGTGTAAGCGCCCGAGTCGAACTGGGAGAGGTCCTGGCCGCCGTAGGCGATGTCCAGTTCGTCGCCCTGGACGAGGGTCTGCACGCCGCGGAGGTCGGTGAATGGCGGAAAGACGGCCACCTCAACCCGGCTGTAGTCGTGCTTGGCGTCCGACAGGGTCCAGGCCAGTTTTTGCAGGAGGGTGATGCCCTGGACGTGGTCCATGTTCATCTTCCAGTTGCCTGCAATGAGAGGCGTGCGGTCAAAAGCGCCGTTCGTTGACGTTGTCACGTGTTCTCCAAAAAATACTTGATATGTGTGCGGCCGGCAGGGTGCCCGCGGGCACCCTGCCGGCCGGAGGACTTGGCAGTCCAGGTTCCTAACGGTCCAGGACGCTGAGTCCCGGGAGTTCCTTGCCTTCGAGGTATTCCAGGCTGGCGCCGCCGCCGGTGGAAATGTGCCCGAACTGGTCGTCAGCGAAACCGAGCGTCCGCACGGCGGCAGCGGAGTCGCCACCGCCTACCACGGTGAACGCGTCGGCCTCGGTCAGGGCCTGGGCCACGGCGCGGGTTCCGCCGGAGAACGCTTCGAACTCGAAGACGCCCATGGGTCCGTTCCAGAACACCGTTTTGGCGCCCTTGATCCGGTCCGCAAAAGCAGCTGCAGAGTCCGGTCCGATGTCCAGTCCGATGCCCTGGGCGCCGAAGCTGCTGCCCTCGATGCCGTCCGCGGGGACGGTCTCGTGGCCTGCGTCGGCCGCAAACTTGGCGGCCACCACAACGTCGGTGGGCACGATGAATTCGGTGCCGGCACCGGCAGCGCGCTTTAGGTAGTCCCGGACAACCGGGATCTGGTCTTCTTCCAGGAGGCTTCCGGCAACGCTGTGGCCCTCTGCTGCCAGGAACGTGAAGAGCATCCCGCCGCCCACCAGGATGGTGTCAGCTTTGCCGATGAGGTTGTCGATGACCGCCAGCTTGTCGGAGACCTTGGAGCCGCCGAGCACCACCACGTAGGGCCGCTGCGTGTCAGCCGTCAGCTTCCGCAGGACCTCCACCTCGGTGTGCACAAGGTCGCCCTGGTAGGACGCGAGCCGGGAGGCGACGTCGTAGACGCTGGCGTGCTTGCGGTGTACGGCGCCAAAGGCGTCGTCCACGTAGGCGCCGTTGGCCCCGGTCAGGGCCACCAGTTCGTCCGCGAAGGCGCCGCGTTCGGCGTCGTCCTTGCTGGTCTCCCGTGCGTCGAAGCGCACGTTCTCCAGGACGAGGACTTCGCCGTCCTGAAGCGAGGCGGCGAGTTCCTGAGCAGAGCCGCCCACGGTGTCCTGTGCGAGCGAGACCTTGAAGGCGGCAAGTTCGGCGAGCCGCGCTACGGCTGGCTGGAGGGAGTACTTTTCCTCCGGAGCGCCCTTGGGGCGTCCGAGGTGGGCTGTTACCAGCACGCGGGCACCGGCGTCCGTGAGCTTTCCCAGGACTGGCAGGGAGGCCTTGATACGGCCGTCGTCAGTCACTGTAGAGCCGTCGAGCGGCACATTCAGGTCACTTCTGACAAGAATGTACCGCCCGCGGACACCTTCAGCGATCAGTTCGTTGAGGGTGTGGAATGTCATGTGTCTAACCCTAGCCCAGCTTGGCTGCGACGAGCTCCGTGAGGTCTACGAGGCGGTTGGAGTAGCCCCATTCGTTGTCATACCAGGAAACAACCTTGACCTGGTTGCCGATGACCTTGGTCAGTCCGGAGTCGAAGATCGACGATGCCGGGTCCCCGACGATGTCCGAGGACACGATCGGTGCGTCGGTGTAGGTCAGGATGCCCTGGAACTCGTCGGACTCCGAAGCCCTCTTCAGTGCTGCGTTGACTTCCTCGACAGTGGTCTCGCGGGAGACGGTGACAGTGAGGTCGGTGGCCGAGCCGGTGGGGACGGGCACGCGGATGGCGTAGCCGTCCAGCTTGCCCTTGAGCTCGGGCAGGACCAGCCCGATCGCCTTGGCCGCACCCGTGGAGGTGGGGACCATGTTGATGGCGGCGGCACGCGCACGGCGGAGGTCGTTGTGCGGGCCGTCCTGCAGGTTCTGGTCAGCCGTGTAGGCGTGGATGGTGGTCATCAGGCCACGCTCGATGCCGAAGGTGTCGTTGATGACCTTGGCCAGCGGGCCCAGGCAGTTGGTGGTGCAGGACGCGTTGGAAATGATGTTGTGCGCCGCGTTGTCGTACAGGCCGTCGTTGACGCCCATCACGATGGTGATGTCCTCGCCGGAGGCCGGTGCGGAGATCAGGACCTTCTTGGCGCCCGCGTCGATGTGCTTCTGCGCGGCAGCGGCTTTGGTGAAGAAGCCGGTGGACTCGATGACGATGTCGACGCCCAGCTCGCCCCAGGGCAGGTTGGCGGGATCGCGCTCGGCGAGAACCTTGATGACGTTGCCGTCGACGACAATATTGCCGTCCTTGACCTCAACGGTTTCCTTCAGTCGGCCGCCGACGGAGTCGTACTTGAGCAGGTGGGCCAGTGCCTCAGGGCTGGTGAGGTCGTTGACGGCAACGATCTCCAGGTCCGCGCCCTGGGCGAGGGCTGCGCGGAAGTAGTTGCGGCCGATGCGGCCGAAGCCGTTGATACCAATACGGGTCGTCACTTGTTCAGTCTCCTTGGTGCTTGATTAAGCACAAACTAGTTGAGCGGGCGTTGAAGCCAACTAACAGATCCCGCACGCCATTGGGCAGAGATGATTAACAGATCGGAGGGCGACCAGCCACATTGCTGAAGGCAGACCGCCTTCCGTGATCCATCTTACGTTTAAGTGGGACCGCCCCCGCAAGTGCGGGGGCGGTCCTTCCACATTCCGGCCGAAATCACGCCGAAATGTGAAGTTTGTTACACGCTCATGTACTGCCGGTCACTACGGCAGGGTGATGAGGCCCGTTGCGTTGGTGCGTGCAGCCTCGAAGCGCTTGGCGACATCGGCCCAGTTGACGATGTTCCAGAAGGCCTTGACGTAGTCAGCCTTGACGTTGACGTAGTCCAGGTAGAAGGCGTGCTCCCACATGTCCAGCATCAGCAGCGGTGTGGTGCCGAGAGCCACGTTGCCCTGCTGGTCGTAGAGCTGCTCGATGACCAGGTTGCCACCGATCGGCTCGTAGGCCAGGAAACCCCAGCCGGATCCCTGCAGGCCAAGGGCTGCCGCGGAGAACTGGGCACGGAAGGCATCGAAGGAACCGAAGGTGTCGTCGATGGCAGCTGCCAGCTCACCCTCAGGCTTGTCGCCGCCGTCCGGGGACAGGTTGTTCCAGAACACCGAGTGGTTGATGTGGCCGCCGGTGTGGAACGCGAGGTCCTTGGAAAGGCGGTTGATGTTGGCGAAGTCGCCCTTGTCGCGTGCCTCGGCCAGCTGGGCAAGGGCGTTGTTGGCGCCTGCCACGTAGGCTGCATGGTGCTTGCTGTGGTGCAGCTCCATGATGCGCGCTGAAATGTGCGGCTCAAGCGCCGCGTAGTCGTAGCTGAGTTCTGGCAGTACGTACTCGGTCACAAAATCCTCCAATGTCGTGGACGGTCTGTCCGGGTTGTAACTCTCGGATTGTGCATCCGGATGTCTGGCATCCGGAAGATCAGGGTGAACGCTCTGATTCTAGGGGTGCCGCTACTCGTCCAGCATCTCAGGCGTCACATTGGCATCAGTGCCAGGGATCCCCAAGTCGATGGCCCGCTTATCCGCCATGGCCAGGAGCCGGCGGATGCGGCCGGCGATGGCGTCCTTGGTCATCACCGGATCGGCCAGGCGCCCCAGCTCGTCCAGGCTGGCCTGCTTGTGGGCCACCCTGAGTTCGCCGGCGTATTTGAGGTGGTCCGGGACGTCGTCGCCCAGGATTTCCAGTGCCCGGTCAACCCTGGCACCGGCCGCCACGGCCGCCTGGGCGGAGCGCCGCAGGTTGGCGTCGTCAAAGTTGGCCAGCCTGTTGGCCGTGGCCCTGACTTCCTTGCGCATCCGGCGTTCTTCCCAGACCATCAGGGCGTCGTGGGCGCCCATGCGGATGAGCAGGGCAGCGATGGTGTCGCCGTCGCGGATCACCACCCGGTCCACTCCCCTGACTTCGCGGGCCTTGGCCTGGATGCCCAGACGGCGGGCGGCACCAACGAGGGCAAGCGCGGACTCGGGACCCGGGCAGGTGACCTCCAGTGATGACGAACGGCCCGGTTCCGTGAGGGAGCCGTGGGCCAGGAAGGCTCCACGCCACACTGCCTCGGCGTCAGCAGCCGAGCCGTTGACCACGGCCGAGGGAAGCCCCCGCACCGGCCGGCCGCGGCCGTCCAGGAGGCCTGTCTGCCGGGCCAGGGATTCGCCATCGCGGACTACCCGCACTACGTACCGGCTTCCGCGGCGCAGCCCGCCAGCGGAGACAACGATGATCTCGCTCTGGTGGCCGTACACCTCCGCGATGGCTGCCCGGAGCCTGCGCGCCGTGGATGCGAGGTCAACTTCGGCTTCGATCACGATCCGGCCCGAGATGATGTGCAGTCCGCCGGAGAAGCGCAGCATGGCCGAGACCTCCGCCTTGCGGACTGACGATTTTTTGATGTCCAGACGGGACAGTTCTTCCTTGACCGATGATGTCAGTGCCATGGCACCTTCCTAACTGTTCCCAAAAATGTCGTGGTACGCCGCTGCCAGACGCAGGGGGTCGTGGACGGGTCGGCGGCCCGACGCCCCCACTTTACCCAAGACAACCTCGGCGCCGATCATCGCGGCGGCTTTCTCGAACTCCTGCCGGTCCGGCACGGATGCGGGATCCGCCAGGACAACGTCGACGCTGAAGTCCGGCGCATACCGGCGCAGTGCGTACAGGTGGTCCGCCGCGGACATGCCCGTGGTCTCCTTCGTGTCGGTGGCCAGGTTCATGGTGAGGCAGCGTTTCGCGGCCGTGCCACACAGTGCCTGGCGCATTTCCGGGAGAAGCAGGTGCGGCAGCACGGACGTGTACCACGACCCCGGCCCCAAAATCACCCAGTCAGCCAGCTCGATTGCAGTCAGGGCATCCACGCAGGCGGGGGCATGCTCGGGCAGCAGCCGGACATGCTCCAGCGAGCCGGCAACGGCGCAGCGTGCCTGCCCGCGCACTGTCTGCAGCGCGGATTCCCCGTCCGGTGCGGTCACGCGGATGTCACCTTCGATGGTCAGCGGCACGGTGGACATGGGCAGCACCTGCCCGCGGGCGCCCAGCAGGGCACCGGCCCACTTGAGCCCGGCCACGGTATCGCCCAGGAGTTCCCATAGGGTGACGATGAGCAGGTTTCCCATCGCGTGGTTGTCAAGTGACCCGCCACCGCCTTTGCCGGGTTGGAAACGGTGCTGCATCACGTCGCGCCAGGTACGGCCCCAATCCGTGTCATCGCACAACGCGGACAGGGCCATGCGGAGGTCTCCGGGCGGGAGCACGCCGTACTCGTCGCGCAGACGCCCGGAAGACCCGCCGTCGTCCGCTACCGTGACAATGGCGGTCAGTTCGGAAGTGAGCAGCCGCAGTGCCGACAGCGAGGCTGACAGGCCGTGTCCGCCGCCGAGCGCCACGACGTTGGGTCCCTTATCCTGCTGGCCTGCCGAGGTTCCGCCTGAAACCGGTATCAGCGGCAGCGGCCCAGTGAGCATCCCCATTATTCGCGGCCCAGATCCCGGTGCGTCGTGGTGACGGTCACGCGGGGATACTGTGCCAGTTTTTTGGAAAGCTCGACGGCGACTGCCACGGACCGGTGCTTGCCTCCGGTGCAGCCGACGGCGATGGTGGCGTAGTGCTTGTTTTCGCGCCGGTAACCGTCAAGGACCGGTTCGAGCGCCAGGACGTAGCGGTCCACGAAGTTCTTTACGCCTTCTGCCTCCAGGACGTAATCGCTGACGTCCTTGTCCAGGCCGGTGTGCGGGCGCAGCTGCGGGACCCAGTGCGGGTTGGGGATGAACCGGACGTCCGCGACGTAGTTGGAGTCCACCGGCAGGCCGTATTTGAAGCCGAAGCTCATGACGTTGAGCCGGAGCGCCACCGGGCCGGTCTCGCTGAAGAGTTCCGTGATGGCCGTTGCCAGGGCGTGGACGTTGTACGCGGAGGTATCCAGTACGACGTCGGAGCTGTCGCGAAGTTCCTTGAGCACCTCCCGTTCGGCGGCAATGCCGTCCAGGATCCGGCCGCCTTCCTGGAGGGGATGGGGCCTGCGGCCTTGCTCGAAGCGGCGGACCAGGACGTCGTCGTTGGCGTCCAGGAAAAGTACCCGGAAAGTGACCCCGCTGGCGGCGAGGGCCCCCAGCGCTGCACGGACGTCGACGAAGAGGCCTTTGCTGCGGACATCCATCACCACGGCCAGCCGCGGAATGGACTGCGGCGCGTGGGACACGATCTCGGCAAGGGTGCCGAGCATCTGTGGCGGCAGGTTTTCCACGACGTACCAGCCATGGTCCTCAAGCGCGTCCGCGGCGGTGCTGCGTCCCGCCCCTGACATACCAGTGACCACCAGCAGTTCCGCTTCGAGGGGCTTGACCGGCGTCAGCCCGTCCTGCTCCGTCCCGGATTCCGCCGTAGAGTCTGCCATTCGTTCCGCCCCGTTTCTATCAAGATGAAGGCAGGCAACCGCAACGGCGGAAACCTGCGCTCCTTACCCTACCTAGGTTTCAATGATTTCGCCGGTGGCCATATTCACGGCTGGAAGTGCATCGCCGGCCGCGTCTTCGCCGCTGAAGTGGGCCACGATGGCGTTCGCCAGGGATGGTCCAATGCCCTTCGCCGCCGTGAGCTCGGCCGCGGTGGCAGCTTTCACACCCTTGACGGACCCGAAGTGGGTGAGCAGGGCCTTGCGTTTGGACTCACCAAGGCCAGGCACTCCGTCCAGCGCCGAGACGGTCATGGCCGTCCCGCGCTTCTGCCGGTGGAAAGTGATGGCGAAGCGGTGGGCTTCGTCACGGATCCGCTGCAGCAGATAGAGTCCCTGGGACGTCCGGGGCAGGATCACGGGGAAGTCGCTGTCCGGCAGCCAGACTTCCTCAAGCCGTTTGGCCAGGCCCACTACGTAAACATCCTCAATGCCAAGATCCGCCAGCGCCCGGGCTGCCGCGTTCACCTGGGGTTTGCCGCCGTCGACCACCACCAGGTTGGGCGGGTACGCGAATTTCGCCCGCGGCGCCGCCGTCGTAGTGTCCAGGACGGCCGCATCGGCAGCCGCTTCCAAGGCGGCTTGGTGCCCTGGCAGGGCGGACGCCTCGAGCTGCGCGGACTTGTCCTGCAGGTAGTGCCGGAAGCGTCTTGTCAGGACATCGTGCATGGCCGCGGTGTCGTCTGCCGCGGCGGCCCCCGTGACGGAGAATTTCCGGTAATCGGACTTCTTGGGCAGGCCGTCCTCGACCACCACCATGGACGCCACGACGTTGGTGCCCTGGACGTGGGAGACGTCGAAGCATTCGATCCGGAGGAGCGCCACGGGCAGGTCAAGGGCTTCCTGCAGTTCCTGCAGTGCCTGGGAGCGCACGGTGAGGTCCCCGGCGCGGCGGGTCTTATGCAGTTTAAGCGCGTGCTCGGCGTTTTCACGGACGGTGGACATCAGCGCAGCCTTGTCGCCGCGCTGCGGCACCCTGATATCCACTTTGGCTCCCCGCAGGCCGCCGAGCCATTCCGTAAGTTCCGCAGCATTGCTGGGTTCTACGGGCACCAGGACTTCGCGGGGCAGCCTGCCGTGGCTGTCGCCGTCGTCGCCGTAGACCTGCTGCAGCAGGTGTTCCACCAGATCCGGGGTGGTGGCGTCCTCCACTTTTTCCACTACCCAGCCGCGCTGGCCGCGGATCCGGCCGCCCCTGACGTGGAAGACCTGGACGGCGGCTTCCAACTCGTCCTCGTGCAGCGCGAAGACATCGGCGTCGGTATCATCGGCGAGCACCACGGCGTTGCGCTCAAAGACCTTCCGCAGGGCGGAGATGTCATCACGGAGCCTCGCCGCACGTTCGTAGTCGAGCGTGCCGACGGCGTCGGCCATCTCCTTTTCGAGCTTGGTGATGAAGCGTTTGGCCTCGCCGCCCATAAACGCGCAGAAGTCCTCCGCCAGGGCCCGGTGTTCCTCGGGGGTCACCCGGCCAACGCAGGGGGCCGAGCATTTGTCGATGTAGCCCAGCAGGCAGGGCCGGCCGCTCGCCTGGGCCCGTTTGAGGACCCCGGCGCTGCAGCTGCGGACCGGAAAAACCCGCAGCAAAGTGTCCATGGTTTCCCGGATCGCGCCAGCCGTGTACGGGCCGAAATACCGGGTACCTTTGCGGCGGTCCCCGCGCATGACCTGGACCCTGGGGAGCTTCTCGCTCATGGTGAGGGCCAGGTACGGATAAGTTTTGTCGTCGCGGAAGACCACGTTGAAGCGTGGCTTGTATTCCTTGATCCAGGTGTATTCAAGCTGCAGGGACTCCAGCTCGCTGCCCACCACTGTCCACTCGACACTGCTGGCCGTGTGAACCATTGCGTGCGTTTTGGGCAGCAGGCCCGCCGGGTTCGCGAAGTAGGAGTTCAGTCGGGAGCGAAGGCTTTTGGCTTTGCCGACGTAGATGACCCGGCCGTGGGGATCGCGGAACCGGTACACCCCGGGGTTGGTGGGAATCTCACCCGTCTGGGGCCTGTAACTTGCTGGATCTGCCACTACTTCATTCTACCAACGCCTAGTCCGCGGCCTTGCTCTGGTTGTAGCTGGTGGAGCGTTCCTGGCCGCTGAGTTCGGCGATCGCATCCATGATGCGGTCGGTTACCTGCCGCCGCGCCGGCAGCGAATGATCCGGACCGGTCTTGTCGAAATACAAGGGCTCCCCCACCTTCATGGTGAAGTGATGCGGCTTGAAGCCCTTCTCACCGGCCGGCTGCAGGTTCTCCGTCCCGATCAGTCCAACCGGGATCACGGGAGCTCCGGTGGCCAGGGCAAGCCAGCCCACGCCGGTGCGCCCGCGGTAGAGGATGCCGTCCCGCGACCGTGTGCCTTCAGGGTAGATGCCGATGCCCTTGCCGGCCTCCAGGATGTCCATGAGGGTTTTGAGCGCCTGGACGCTGGCTGCCTGTTCGCCGCGCTCCACGGGGATGGAGCCCACGGACTCGAAGAAAGATTTCATGACCTTTCCCTTCACGCCACCCGTGGTGAAGTACTCGGCTTTGGCGAAGAAGGCCACCGGCCGCGGCATCAGTGCCTGGACAATGACGCTGTCAAAGAAGGAAAGATGGTTCGGGGCCACAATGAAGGGCCCCTCTTTTGGGACGTTTTCAAGGCCGACGACGGTGGGCCGGCAGGTGCCCGCGACGAGCCCGCGAAATGTCCAGCGGACCGCCTCAAACAGCGCCATCGTTGCGCACCTCACTCATCGCGGCAGCGTGGATGGCTTCGAGTCGCCCGATGGCGGCAACCATGCCCGCGGTGGTGTCCACCACGGTGAAGGCCCCGGCTTCCTCGAGTTCGCCGTCGGGAGCGAAACCCCAGCCCACGCCGATGCAGTCAAGGCCGTTCGCGATGGCGCCCGCCACATCCTGGGCGCGGTCACCCACCATAACGGCATGCTGGGTGGAGAGGTCAGTCAGGGCCGCGGCGATGATGTCTGCCTTTCCCACCGGACCATCCGTTGACGATTCGTTGTCTGCCGAACCCCTGATGGACTGGAACAGGTTGGCGATGCCGTGGTGGCGCAGCACGATCTGGGCCAGCCCTTCGGGCTTCTGCGTGGCGACGGCCACCGGCCTGCCTTCGGCCGCGAAGGTCTCCAGCGCTTCCCGGATCCCGGGGTACAGCCGGCTCTGGGCTATCCCCGTGGCCAGGTAGTGCTGCCGGTACGTCCGGATGACCTCGTCAAGCATCTCGGCCGGAACCTTGCAGACACTCTGGAGTGCGTCGCTGAGTTTGGGGCCGATCATCGAGTTCAGGACGTCCTGGCCAGGAACCGGCAGGCCTGCGGCGGCAAGGGCTGCTGCGATTCCGCCGGATATTCCGCCGGCCGGATCGACAAGAGTGCCGTCCAGGTCAAAGATCACGGGCACTGTTGTTTGAGTCACCGGCTTAGTTTCTCACGACACCGAGCATGCCTGAAACTCGCATGCCAGACACGGCATACGTCAGCGGAGGCCAACCCCTTAGCCCAGTATTTCCGCGAGGAAGGATGCCGTGTGGCCGTTGGTGGATTTCGCGACCTGCTCGGGCGTGCCCGTGGCAACGATCTGGCCGCCGCCCGAACCGCCGTCCGGGCCAAGATCCACGATCCAGTCGGCGCTCTTGATGACGTCCAGGTTGTGTTCGATGGTGATCACTGTGTTGCCCTTGTCCACCAGACTCTGAAGGACCATCAGGAGCTTGCGGATGTCCTCGAAGTGCAGGCCCGTAGTGGGCTCGTCGAGAACATACACACTGCGTCCGTTGGAGCGCTTCTGCAGTTCCGCGGCAAGCTTGACACGCTGGGCCTCACCGCCGGACAGCGTGGTTGCCGGCTGTCCCAGCCGGACGTAGCCGAGGCCCACGTCCACGAGGGTGTTCAGGTGCCGGGCGATCGGCGAGAAGGCCGCGAAGAACTCCGCACCTTCTTCGATGGGCATGTTGAGCACGTCCGCGATGGTCTTGCCCTTGTAGTGCACTTCGAGGGTCTCGCGGTTGTACCGTGCCCCGTGGCACACCTCGCAGGGAACGTAGACGTCCGGCAGGAAGTTCATTTCGATCTTCAGCGTGCCGTCACCTGCGCAGGCTTCGCAGCGCCCGCCCTTGACGTTGAAGGAGAACCGCCCTGGCAGGTAGCCGCGGACCTTGGCCTCGGTGGTTTCGGCGAAGAGCTTGCGGATGTTGTCAAAAACACCGGTGTACGTGGCCGGATTGGACCGAGGGGTGCGCCCGATGGGGCTCTGGTCCACGTGCACCACCTTGTCCAGGTGCTCCAGGCCCATGATGCTCTTGTGGCGTCCGGCCACCTGCTTGGCGCCGTTGAGCTTGTTGGCCAGCACCTTGTAGAGGATCTCATTGACCAAGGTGGACTTGCCCGAACCGCTGACGCCGGTCACGGCTGTGAACAGGCCCAGGGGGAAGACCGCATCAACGTTGACCAGGTTGTTTTCCCGCGCCCCGACGATCTTCAGCTCACGCTTTTTGTCGTATTTGCGCCGCTTCTTGGGGATTTCGATCTTCCTGCGGCCGGACAGATAATCGCCGGTCAGCGAGTTGGTGTTGGCCAGGAGCTCCTGGTACGAACCAGAGTGCACCACCTGACCGCCGTGCTCGCCTGCGCCCGGCCCGATGTCCACGATCCAGTCCGCGACCTGGATAGTGTCCTCATCGTGCTCCACAACGATGAGCGTGTTCCCCATGTCCCGGAGCCGGGTCAGGGTTTCAATGAGCCGGCGGTTGTCGCGCTGGTGGAGGCCGATGGAGGGCTCGTCCAGGACGTAAAGGACGCCCACGAGGCCGGAACCGATCTGGGTGGCGAGCCGGATCCGCTGCGCTTCGCCTCCGGACAACGTGGCGGAGGGGCGCTCGAGATTCAGGTATTCCAGGCCGACGTCGAGCAGGAAGGTCAGCCGGGCCTGGATTTCCTTGAGCACCTGGTGGGCGATCTGGGCCTCGCGGCCGGTGAGGACCAGGGTGTTCAGGAAGTCCGCGCACACGCGCATGGGCATGGCCGCGACTTCGGCGATGGACTTGCCGTTGATCAGGACGGACAGCGAGGCGGGGTTGAGCCGGGCGCCATTGCACGCGGGGCAAGCGATCTGCCGCATGTACTCTTCGTAGCGGTCGCGGGCCCACTCGGAGTCCGTCTCACCGTGCTTGCGGTGGACGTACTGGATGGCTCCTTCGAAGCCGGTGCTGTATTTGCGTTCCCGTCCGAAGCGGTTCTTGTACTGGACAACCACCTTGTGGTCCTTGCCGTGCAGGACGGTCTGGCGGACGTCGTTGCCCAGCTTCTCCCAAGGTGTGTCCATGGAGAAGCCAAGCTCGTTGGCCAGCCCTTCGAGCAGGCGGTTCCAGTACTCGGTGGTTGCGGTGCCCAGTGACCACGGCGCGATGGCACCCTCGGACAACGACAGCTCAGGATTCGGAATGATCAGTTCTTCGTCCACCTCGAGCCGTGTACCGATGCCGCTGCACGCGGAACAGGCGCCGAAGGGATTATTGAAGGAGAAGGAGCGCGGCTCGATTTCATCGATGGCCAGGGGATGTTCGTTAGGGCAGGCGAGGTTCTCCGAAAACGCCCGCAACCGTCCCGGCGCATCTGCGTCCACGTCGACGAACTCGGCCAGTACCCGGCCTTCGGCCAGTCCAAGCGCCGTTTCAACGGAATCCGTGAGGCGCTGGCTGATGCCTTCCTTGACCACTAGGCGGTCCACCACCACCTCAATAGTGTGCTTGAACTGCTTGCCGAGTTTGGGCGGCTCGCTCAACTGGATCAGCTCGCCGTCCACCCGGGCACGCGAATAGCCCTTTGCGGTCAGCTCCTTGAAGAGGTCCACGAACTCTCCCTTGCGCCCGCGCACCACCGGCGCCAGGACCTGGAAGCGTGTGCCTTCCGCAAGCTCAAGCAGCTGGTCCACGATCTGCTGCGGAGTCTGCCTGGCCACAACCTCGCCGCAAACCGGGCAATGCGGCCGTCCCACACGTGCCCACAGCAAACGCATGTAGTCATAAATTTCGGTGATGGTGCCCACCGTGGACCGGGGGTTCTTGCTGGTGGACTTCTGGTCAATCGATACCGCCGGCGAGAGCCCCTCGATGAAATCGACGTCCGGCTTGTCCACCTGGCCGAGGAACTGGCGGGCATAGGCCGACAGGGACTCGACGTAGCGCCGCTGGCCCTCGGCGAAGATGGTGTCGAATGCCAGCGATGACTTCCCGGAACCGGACAGCCCGGTGAAAACGATCATGGCATCGCGGGGCAGATCCAGGTCCACATTGCGCAGGTTATGCTCGCGCGCACCCTTGACCACAAGGCGGGAGAGGTCTGGCCGGGCAGGCGTGGCTGGGGCCGGGGGAACGGCGACAGGGACGGATTGGACTGCTGTTTCTTCAGCTACGGCTTTACGCACCCACTAATGCTAATCGAAAACGTCTTCGAATATCCATGTGGGGTCCGCCTAGTCGGCATCGTAGGCCGCTGCCAGCAGCTGGACTGCTTCCGCGAAGGTGGCACCCTGGGCCTTGGCCACTGATGCATAGGAGTTGGCGGCAAGGGAGAGCGCATCCCCGCGTTCATCACGCGCGCACACCACGGTGCCGTTCCTGCCCTTCGTAGCCACCACACCGGCTGCCTCCAGCTCCTTGTACGCCCTGGCCACAGTGTGGGGCGCGACGTCGAGCAGCCCCGCCAGGGTCCGCACGGCCGGGAGCTTGGTTCCCGGCGGAAGGGCACCGCTGTCCGCGAGGCGGATCACGTGCAGGCGCAGCTGTTCAAACAGTGCCACGGTGCTGGACTGGTTGGGCTTCCAGGTTCCGGGGAACGGACCGCCCGTTGTCATCGTCCGGCCTCCAACGTGCCGGCGCGGCCCGCGCGGCCGGCGAACTGTGCGTTGTAGAGCCGCGCATAGCGGCCGTTGGCTGCAAGGAGGCTTCGATGGGTTCCCTGCTCTGCAATGCGTCCGTGGTCCATGACCAGAATTAGATCAGCGTCCCGGACCGTGGACAAACGGTGGGCGATCACAAAGCTTGTTTTTCCACGGCGCAACCTCTGCATGGCCTGGCGGATCAGGGCCTCGGTCCGGGAATCCACTGAACTGGTGGCCTCATCCAGGACCAGCACAGTCCGGTCCGCCAACTGAGCCCGGGCGATGGAGATCAGCTGGCGCTGGCCCTGGCTCAGCGGTTCTCCCCCGTTGCCCAGCATCGTCTCGTAGCCGGCGGGCAGCGACCTGATGAGGTGGTCCACATGGCTCGCCTCTGCTGCCGCAGTGATCTCCGCATCCGTGGCTCCTGGCCGGCCGTATTCGATGTTCTCCCGGATGGTGCCCGAAAACAGCCACGCATCCTGGAGCACCACCCCGAATCCCTCGCGCAGGACGTCCCGCGGAATGTCAGCGATGTCCATCCCGCCGATGGTGATCCTGCCGGCGTCGACTTCATAGAACCGCATAAGGAGGTTGACAACGGTGGTCTTGCCGGCGCCCGTGTGCCCGACAATCGCCACAGTCCGGCCCTGTTCCACCGTGAACGACAGTCCACGGACCGCGGGGTCAGCCCGGGCATAGCCGAAGGTGACATCGCTGAATACAATCCGCCCGTCCTGGCCGGCTTTGTGACCGTTACTTTCAGGCTCAGCAGGTATTTCCGCGGCGTCGAGCAGGTCGAACACGCGGCGCGCCGAAGCCACGCAGGACTGGATGACGTTGAGCATGCCGCCGATCTGGCCCACGGGCTGGGTGAAGAGCCGGCTGAACTGGATGAACGCCTGGATCCCGCCGATGGTCATGGCCCCCGTGGTGACCTGGAGCGCCCCCACCACCGCCACCACGATGTAATTGACATTGGCGATAAGGACCATCAGCGGTTGGACAATGCCCGATGAATACTGGGCCCGTGCGGATGCCCGGGCAAGGCGGTCGTTGCTTGCCTTGAAGACTGCCGCTGCCTGGTCCTGGTACCCGAAGGCCTTAATGACCTCGTGCCCGGTGACAAACTCCTCCACATGGGCGTTCAATTCACCCGTTTCGGTCCACTGGCGGGCGAAATGGGCTTGGGATTTCCGGGCCACCATAACAGTGATAAGGGTGGACAACGGCACCGAAACGAGGGCTATCAGTGCCAGGATCGGCGAGATCCACAGCATCATGGCCAGGGCACCGCACAACATCAGGACAGACATGATCAGCTGCGTGAGGACCTGGCTGAGCGCTTGCGAAATATTGTCGATGTCGTTCGTGACGCGGCTCAGGACATCACCCCTGGACTGCTTCTGGAAGTGCGTGGAAGGAAGCCGGTGCAGCTTTTCTTGAACCGATGCCCGGAGGTTGTACATCAGGCCATGTACTGCGCTGGCCGTCAGCACTCCCTGGATCCAGTTGAACAGGGAAGCACCGACGTACATCGCGGCAACGGCGGCCAGCAGGATTCCGAGCCGCTGCCCGTCCAGCACTCCGCTGTAGACCCCATCCACCACTACATCGGTGGCATCACCGAGGTAGTGCGGCGCCGCGACATTGAGGACAACAAACGCGCAGGTGGCCGCAACCGCACCCAGCATCCGCCCCCTGGACGGGCGCAGCAGGGCGAGGACCCGGCGCGCTGTGGGCCAGAATTCTTCGGGCGACCCGGCGCCGGGCGAGGCGGTCATGGCGCGTCGTCCAGCGCGAGTTGGGACTCTGCGATTTCCCGGTAGGTGGCAGACGTCTCCAGCAGCTGCTGGTGCGTCCCCTGGGCAACCAGCCGGCCGTCGTCGAGCACCAGGATCTGTCCGGCTCCGGCAACGGTGGAGATCCGTTCCGCCACGACGATGACCACCGCACGCTCAAGGGCAACCTCCAGGGCATCCCGGACCCGGGCCTCGGTGGCGAAGTCCAGCGCGGAAAAGCTGTCGTCAAAGAGATAGACGGGGACTCGCCGCAGGAGGGCCCGCGCTATGCAGAGGCGCTGCCGCTGGCCGCCGGAGAGATTCGTTCCGCCTTGCCCGACTTCCGTATCCATCCCCAGCGGCAGCGCACGGATGAAGCTTGCGGCCCGGGCTGTCTCCAAGGCCTCCCACAGCTGGCCGTCGGTTGCCTCCGGGGCTCCGACCCGCAGGTTGTCGGCTACGGTGCCGGAGAAAAGGTGCGACGTCTGCGGCACTACCGCCATGGTCCGGCGAAGGACGTCCAGGGGCATCGAAGAGATGTTCCGGCCGCCGATGCTGATGGTTCCGGCTGTAGCGTCCAGGAACCGGGGCACCAGGCTCAGGAGTGTCGATTTGCCGCTCCCTGTAGATCCGACGATCGCAACAGTGGTTCCGGGCCGGGCCGTGAAGCTGATGTCTTCCAGTACTGGATTTTCGGCGCCGGGGTAGGAGAAGCTGACGTTCCTGAAGGCGACGCTGCCGCCCTCCAGGGGACTCCCGTGGCGGGTCTCCTGGGGGGCACTGTGGTCCTGGACCGACGGCTCTGCCTCGAGCAAGGCCCCCAGCCGTTCTGCGCAGGCTGCGGCTCGCGGAGCCGTCATGAACACGTACATGGCCATCATGATTGCCAGGAGAATCTGCAAGATGTAGGCGATAAAGGCGGTGAGGGCGCCGATCTTCATCCCGCCGTCGTAAACCCGGTGGCCACCGAACCACACCACAGCCACCGATGACAGGTTGACTACAATCATGATCAGCGGCAGCATGCCGGCCACGAGCAGCGACGACTGAAG
Organism: Pseudarthrobacter sp. KH_020_B; assembly: GCF_057840185.1. NCBI lineage: Bacteria > Bacillati > Actinomycetota > Actinomycetes > Micrococcales > Micrococcaceae > Pseudarthrobacter > Pseudarthrobacter sp. KH_020_B. The sequence continues at coordinate 2,356,333 of NZ_CM174506.1, read as the reverse complement.
GTTGTTTCCGGTGAGGCTGCTGTTGGTCTTCGCGAACCGGCGTGTTTCGTGTCCCTGCCTGACGAAGGCACGGATCACGTTCGCGCCGATGATCTGCTCACGAAGGAGCTCCCCCGTTCGGTCCAGGAGCTCCTGCCCTTGACGGTACAGGGGCACCAGGCGCCGGACGATGAGATACATGATCAGCAGGAGTATGGGCATGATGACGATCACGACGCTTGAAAGCACGATGTCCTGTTGCCACGCCAGTAAGACGCCTCCGGCCGCCATCACCGGCGCCGCCACCAGCATGGTGAAGACCAGGACGGCGAACGACTGGATCTGCTGGGTGTCGTTGGTGGCCCTGGTGACGAGGCTTTGTGTGCCGAAGGCTGCCACTTCCTGGGAAGAAAGCGACTGGATCCTGGTGAAGACCTCGCCGCGCAGCTGGTGCCCGATCTTCATGGCCACCACTGCGCCGAGGTAGCCAGCGGCGATGGCCGCCGCCGCCTGGACCGCAGCTATGAGGGCCATGACGGTGCCCAGGCGGAAGATTTCCGGCGTGTTCCCGGCCACGATGCCGTCGTCGATGATGGCAGCGTTAATGGTGGGGAGCAGCAGGTTGCCTGCGGTCTGGACAAGCTGGAGCGCAATGATCGAGGCCACGGCGCCCTTGTGGCCAGCCAGAAGCCGGGTCATTAAGCCGAAAAGCATCGCACCTCCAGGACGGGTTTTCGGAGGCCGATGAGGGTCCCGCCATTTGCCATCCCCAGAAGCCGCTTTCGTCATTGTAACGAGCATCACATCCCTTTTGGTCATAGCCCCATTGCCGGCCATGTAGAGAACCTCAAACGAATGGAGTTTAGGCGCTTGGATGCTTCTGCGCTACGGCAAAGATCCGCCGGAAGGGAAGCACCGTGCCATGGGCCGTTCCTGGGTATGCGGCCCGCAGGGCCGCAGCATACTCGGCTTCAAAGGCGTGCCCGTCCTCGGGCGACAAGGCGGCCACGACCGGGCGTAGCGCCGTGCCGCGCACCCAGTTCAGCACCGGATCCGTCCCGGCGAGGACCTGCTGGTACGTGGTTTCCCAGGCGTCTGCCGTGCAGCCCGCGTCCAGCATGATGCTGAGGTAGTCTGCGGGCTCCCCCACCGATTCTCCACCGCGAAGTACGCCGTCGAGTTGGGGAGACCAGCGTGCCGAGCCTGCAAGTTCCCGCATCAGGGCATGGGACGGGGCATTGAAGTTCCCCGGCACCTGCATGGCGAACCAAGCGCCGGGCTTGAGCGCCGCCAGCCAGCCCGCCAGCATCTCCTGATGCCCCGGCACCCACTGAAGCGCGGCATTGGTGACCACCACGTCGGTTTCAGCCGGGGGTATCCAGGCTGCGATATCAGCCAGCCCGAAGCTGAGGCCCGCATGCCCGGCGGCCTGCGCGGCCGCCTTGTCCAGCATTTCCCTGGACGAATCGAGCCCGACCACGTTCGCTTCCGGCCATCGCCGGGCGAGGGTGGCCGTGAGGTTCCCCGGACCACATCCCAGGTCCACAACATGCTGTGGCCGGTCGGCCTGGATCCGCCCCGTCAGGTCGAAAAAGGGCCGGTCGCGGTAATCGCCGAACTGGACGTACTTTACAGGGTCCCACTTCACAGTTACCTCCATCGCCTGGTGCCGCCTGGCAGTACCGCGAGCCTAACCCGGGCCCGCCCGGATATCCTGCACCGGCTGGGCACTAAGCTGGAAATCAATGAAACTCGTTGACCAGCTGCCTGTCCTGTCCGCCTCAGACCCCTCCGGCGCAGGCATCGACCCGGACGCCCTGTACACCCAATTCCTTGAGTGGACCGAAAGCCGGGGCCTGGAACTGTACGCTGCCCAGGACGAGGCCATCATGGAGCTCGCCACGGGTGCCAACGTCATCCTCGCCACCCCTACGGGCTCCGGCAAGTCACTGGTGGCCATCGCGGCGCATTTCCAGGCCATGGCGCGCGGCCAGCGCAGTTACTACACCGCCCCCATCAAGGCACTGGTCTCGGAGAAGTTCTTTGCCCTGTGCGACATCTTCGGTGCAGAAAACGTCGGCATGATCACCGGTGACTCCGGCGTCAACCAGAACGCGCCGATCATCTGCTGCACGGCAGAAATCCTCGCGAACATCGCCCTCCGCGAAGGGGCCGCCGCCGAACTCGGTGCGGTCATCATGGACGAATTCCATTTCTACTCCGACCCCCAGCGCGGTTGGGCCTGGCAGGTCCCGCTGCTGGAGCTGCCCCAGGCCCAGTTCCTCCTGATGTCCGCCACCCTGGGCGATGTCAGCCGTTTTGAGGCCGGCATCACCGAGCTCACGGGCCGGCCCACCACCACCGTCAGTTCAGCCGAACGCCCCATTCCGCTGCACTACTACTACCACCAGACGCCGGTCCACGAAACGCTTGAGGAACTCCTCTCCACGCGCCAGGTGCCTGTCTACGTGGTGCACTTCAGCCAGATCGAGGCCATTGACCGCGCCCAGACGCTGATGAGCATCAACGTGTGCACCCGCGAGGAGAAGGACAAGATCGCGGAGCTGATCGCGAATTTCCGTTTCGCTGCCGGCTTTGGCAAGACGCTCAACCGGCTGGTCCGGCACGGTATCGGCGTCCATCACGCAGGCATGCTGCCGAAGTACCGGCGGCTGGTGGAACAGCTTGCCCAGGCGGGCCTGCTTAAGGTGATCTGCGGTACGGACACGCTGGGCGTGGGGATCAATGTGCCCATCCGCACCGTCTTGCTCACCGCGCTGAGCAAGTACGACGGCGTCCGCACCCGCCCGCTTAACTCCCGGGAGTTCCACCAAATTGCCGGGAGGGCCGGCCGCGCCGGTTATGACACCGCGGGGACCGTGGTGGTCCAGGCTCCGGAGCACGTAATCGAAAACGTGAAGGCCATGGCCAAGGCCACCGCCAAATTTGGTGATGACCAGAAGAAGCTGCGCCAGGTGGTCAAGAAGAGGCCGCCGGAGGGCTTCGTCTCCTGGGGTGAACCCACCTTCAAGCGCCTCGTGGAGTCTGTGCCGGATCCCCTGACGTCCAGTTTCAGCGTGACGCATTCGGTGCTGATGAACCTGATGGAACGGCCCGGCGACCCCTTCACGGCGACACGCCGGCTGCTGACCGAAAACCACGAGACCCGATCCTCACAGCTGCGGCTGATGAAAAAGGCCCTGGGAATCTACCGCGAACTGCTCGCCGCTGAGGTGGTGGAGCGGATCCCGGCAGAAGAGCAGGGCCATGACGGCAGGACCGTCCGGCTCACCGTCCATCTGCAGGCCAATTTTGCCCTGAACCAGCCGCTCTCGCCGTTTGCGCTGGCGGCGCTTGAGCTCCTTGACCCGGAGTCGCCGTCGTACGCCCTGGACGTGGTGTCCGTGATCGAGGCGACCCTCGAAAAACCCCGCCAGATCCTCTCCGCCCAGCAGAAAAAGGCCCGCGGCGAAGCCATTGCCGCGATGAAGGCTGACGGCATCGAGTACGACCAGCGCATGGCCATGCTGGAGGAAGTCACCTACCCGCAACCGCTCGCGGAACTCCTGGGCGAAGCCTTCGAGGTCTACCGCAAGGCCGCGCCATGGGTGGGCGACTTTGAACTGGCGCCCAAGTCCGTGGTCCGCGACATGTACGAGCGTGCCATGAACTTCGGCGAGTTCGTCCAGTTCTATGGGCTGGCCCGTTCCGAGGGCATTGTGCTGCGCTACCTCGCCGACTGCTTCAAGGCGTTGCGCCAAACGGTGCCGCAGGACATGCTCCGGGAGGACCTTGAGGACCTCATCGCCTGGCTGGGCGAACTGGTGCGGCAGGTGGACTCCAGCCTCCTGGACGAATGGGAGGAGCTGACGTCCGGCGCGATGCCCACCCCGCACGACGCTCCCCCTCCCCCGCCGCCGTCGCTGACGTCCAACATCCGTGCCTTCCGCGTGATGGTCCGCAACGAGATGTTCCGCCGTGTGGAACTGTTCGCGGACGAGGACGCGGCAGCGCTGGGCGAGCTCGACGGCGGCGCGGGCTGGGATGCCGAACGCTGGGAAAACGTCCTGGACGACTACTTCGACGAACACAACGACATCGGCACCGGCCCGGATGCCCGCGGCCCCGGGCTGCTCATGATCACAGAAGAGCCAGGGCTTTGGAAGGTCCGGCAGATTTTCGACGATCCGGCGCGCAACCATGACTGGGGCATCTCCGCGGACGTGGACCTGGCGGCCTCCGACGAGTCCGGAACGGCAGTGGTCCGGGTCACCGACGTCAACCGGCTCTAGGGTCTGACCCCATGGACTCCGTCCCCGACCTGACCGGCAGCCTTCGGGTTTTGGATGCCTTGAAGGCCCAGCCTATGGCTCCCGCCGTCGGCAGGCCCGGCCCGGCCTCGTCATTGTCACCCTCAGCGCCTGGGGCAGCGGCGGCCCTTGGAACGGGCGGCGCGGTTTCGACAGCCTGGTGCAGGCCGCTTGCGGCATTGCCGAACGGTATGGCCGCACGACTGATGACGGGTGGAAGCCTGGGGCGCTGCCCGTGCAGGTGCTGGATCATGCCACCGGATATGGCCTGGCGGCGGCAGCAATAGCCTTGCTGGCCGAACGGCTCCGAAGCGGACGTGGCGGAGCGGCCCGGCTTTCCTTGGCCCGCACCGCTGAAGAATTGTTCCAGCTCCCCGCGGCGGCCAGCCAGGGTGGTTCCCTGCCTGAACCGGACTTCCTGGTGATGGACAGCCCTTACGGCCGCCTGCGATACGTTGGGCCGCCCATCCTGGCGGACGGCGTGCCGCTGGAGTACAGCAAGGGACCCGTCCGCTACGGGACCTCGCCGCTTCGCTGGCAGGACTGATCCTGGCAGCTCGGATCCTGGCAGGAGGGACCGCGGCGCCGCTAGTAAACTCGGACCATGAGTGTAATCCGCCCCGCCACGCGGCAAGACGTCCCCGCCATCCTGCAGATGATCCACGACCTGGCCATCTATGAGAAGGAACCGGACGCGGTCCGCAACACCCCGGAAATGCTGGCGGAGGTCCTGTTCGGCGAGAATCCCCGTGTATTTGCCACGATGGCTGAGAACAGCGCGGGCGAGGTCCAGGGGTTCGCGCTCTGGTTCCTGAACTACTCCACGTGGGAGGGCGTCCACGGCATCTACCTGGAAGACCTCTACGTCAGCCCGCAGGCCCGCGGCGAGGGCCACGGCAAGGCGCTCCTGCAGCACCTGGCCGCCACCGCCGTCGAGAACGGCTACGCCCGGGTTGAGTGGAGCGTCCTGGACTGGAACGAACCGTCCATCAACTTTTACCGCAGCCTCGGCGCCCGCCCCCTGGATGGCTGGTCCACGTTCCGACTGACGGGCGACGCGCTGCAGAGCTTTGGCACCACAACGGCAGTGTCCATCCGTGGCTGAGCGGGACGCTTCGCCTCACACGACGCAAACGCGGACCCCTGTCCCGCATTTTGTGAAGGCGCGGCACGAATTCCGGGGCATGCGCACCGCCGAGCACTACTTCACCGTTCCCTTGGACCACTTCGCGCCGGAGAGCGGTGACACCGCGGGCGAGACCATCACCGTTTTCGCCCGTGAGTACGTCTCCTCGGCCCACACCCCGGCTGAAGCCGAAGAGCTTCCCTGGCTGCTGTTCCTGCAGGGCGGGCCGGGCGGCCGCGGCAACCGGCTGGCTTCGCTGAACGGCTGGAGCAAGGCGGCGGCCCGGGACTTCCGGATCCTGGTGCTGGACCAGCGCGGCACCGGGCTTTCGACGCCCATTGACCGGAACACGCTGCCGGCGCGTGGAACGGCCGAGGCACAGGCTGCGTACCTGGAGCATTTCCGTGCGGATTCCATCGTGGCCGACGCGGAGCTTATCCGGGCGGCGCTCGGCTCCGGCCCTTGGAGCATCTACGGGCAAAGCTACGGCGGATTCTGCGCGCTGACGTACCTGTCCTTTGCCCCGGAAGGGCTCAAGGAAGCCCTCATCACTGGCGGGCTGGCGCCGCTGGCCGGCCACGCCGACGACGTCTACCGCGCCACGTTCGCGCGGGTTGCGGCCCGCAACACTGAGTACTTCAGCTGGTATCCGGAGGACCGCCGGACAGTGAACGCGATCGCCTCGCACCTCCGGGAGACCGAGGAGTTCCTTCCCGACGGCGGCCGGCTCACGGTGGAACGGTTCCAGATGGTTGGCTCGTTCCTGGGCGGAAACACGCGGGTGGATGGCCTGCACTACCTGCTGGAGGACGCCTTTACCGTGACGCCACACAGGAACAGGCTCTCCGATGCCTTCCTGGAGCAGGTCCAGGGCATCGTGTCCCGCCTGGCGAACCCGCTCTATGCCTTGCTGCATGAGTCCATCTACGGGCAGGGACAGGCCACCGACTGGGCCGCCTGGCGTGTGCTGCAGGAAAATCCGGCATTCCGCCCGGCGGCGGAACCGCTGCTGCTGACCGGCGAGATGGTGTACCCGTGGTACTTCGAGCAGGATGCCGCATTGGCGCCGCTGCGGCAGGTGGCCCAATTGCTGGCCATTAAGGCTGACTGGAAGCCGCTGTATGACCACACGCAACTGGCCGCGAACGGCGTGCCGGTCGCCGCCGCGGTTTACCGGGACGATATATACGTGGACCGCAATCTGTCCCTGGAAACGGCGGCTGCAGTTCGCGGACTCCAGGTCTGGGAGACCGCCGACTTCCACCACGACGGCATAGCCGACGACGGCGAGGCCATTTTCGGGCGGCTGCTGGGCATGGTGCGCTCGGTTCCGGGCTCAGCCGGCAGCTCATCCGCCTGCTGAGCCGTTGGCTGTGCCGGCGGCGGGGTTGCGGCGACGCGCCGTCACAAGGACCACGACGGCGGCGGTCAGCACAGCAGCTCCCACCAGGCCGCCCGCCACGTTCAGTCCCAGGTAGCCGGCCCAGCTGAGGATAAGGCCGGAGGTGGCCCCGCCGACCGCACCGGCGGCGCCCATCAGCATGTCTGACACGCCCTGGACCACCACACGGGACTCCTGGTTAACGCTCTCCGCCAGCAGCGTGGAGCCGGAAATGGTGGCCGCAGACCAGCCCATGCCCAGCAGGACAAGTCCCACGGCCACCGCCACGGTGGACGTCTGGCCAAACCCTGCGACGGCGACGGCGGCGATCAGCGTGGCGAAGCCGATCATGATGGTCTCAGTCCTGCCTGCCTTGTCCGTCAGCCAGCCCATGACCGGCGACAACGCGAACATGCCGGCGATGTGCAGGGAGATGGTAAAGCCGATGATCACCAGGACATCGCCGGAGGCGGCGTGGCCAGCATGGGCGGCACCCGGACCGGCCACGAGTTCCTGCAAATGCAGCGGGGTCATGGACATCACGCCGACCATCACGGCGTGCGCTCCGACGACTGCGGCAAGCGCCAGCCAGGACGCCCTGGACTGGCGGATTGCCCGCAGTCCGCGGACGAGTGATCCCCCGCCTGCGTTGCGCGCGGTGGTGCCTTGCTGATTGGCCGTGCTTGGCGGCGTGCCCTGCAGCTTTCCGCCAGCCGGCTGGACGAGGGGTTGCAGCGCGGCGGGTTCCTGGGCGGCGATTTCCCGGGCGAGCAGGAGCGGGTCGGGCCGGAGGCCGGCAAAGAGCAGCACGATTGCCAGCAGGAGTCCGGCCGCGGAGATCACGAACGGTCCGGCGACGGGCGGCAGACCAAGTGCCAGGCCCACAACGGTGCCAGGTTGGATGAGGTTGGGTCCCGCCACGGCGCCGACCGTCACGGCCCACACGACTGCGGAAAGCGCCCTGCCGCGGTGTTCAGCGTCCGCAAGGTCGACGGCGGCAAAGCGTGCCTGCAGGCTGGCTGCGGTACCCACCCCGATGCCCACCGCCCCCAGCACCAGCAGGACAAACAAGCCGGACACGACCGAAAGCACTATCAGCACGGTGCCTGCCAGCGCGGCGGAAAGCCCCGTGACCTGGCCCGACCGGCGGCCCCGACGATCCGCCAGCGAAGCCAAGGGCAGGGCTGCCAGGGCGGCACCCAATGTCATAACCGTGGCCACGGCACCTGCCCAGGCGCTGGAACCTGAAAGTTCCACAGCCAGGATGGACCCAATGGAAACCGTGGCTCCGGTGCCGATACCACCGAAAACCTGGGCCGCGCTCAGCAGCACCACGGTGCGCCGTTGCACCTGGTGCACTCCCATTTCCGTGATCAGGGTGCGGGCCATGGTCCGAGCATAGTCCTCGGCTGACCGGTGCTACAGAGGGTAATTAAAGCCAGCAATCCCGGCCGCACGGCGACCGGGATTGCTGGAACGTGCATTGACTAGGGTGCCTGCTCGGCGTCGCTGAGGCTCCTGCTCTTCTTGGCGTCTTCCTCGAGGCGCGGATCCAGATGAGCCGTCTTTGCCTTGGAGCTCAGGAGGCTGGCAATCACGGCAACGATGATGGTGCCCACGATGACGGCCAGGGAGACGAATGTCGGAATCTCCGGTGCCCATTCAATGTGGTTACCGCCGTTGATGAAGGGCAGTTCATTCACGTGCATGGCATGGAGCACCAGCTTCACGCCGATGAACGCCAGGATGAAGGACAGCGCGTGCTTCAGGTAGATCAGGCGGTTCATCAGGCCACCCAGCAGGAAGTACAGCTGGCGCAGGCCCATCAGGGCGAACAGGTTGGCGGTGAAGACGATGAACGGGCTCTGCGTCAGGCCGAAGATCGCGGGAATCGAGTCCACTGCGAAGAGGAGGTCGGTGAGGCCGATGGTGATGAACACAATCAGCATCGGGGTGAAGATCTTCTTGCCGTCCACCGTGGTGCGCAGCTTGCCGCCGTCGAACTTCTCCGACATGGGGATGACCTTGCGGATCCGGGCGATGAGCGGGTTTTCCTTGTCCTCTTCGTCCTCACCTTCGTCCTGGGCCTGCTTCCAGGCGGTCCAGAGCAGGAAGGCGCCAAAGATGTAGAACACCCAGCTGAACTGCTCGATCACGATGGCGCCGAGGAGGATGAAGATGCCGCGCAGGATCAGGGCGATGATGATGCCCACCATCAGGACTTCCTGCTGGTACTTACGGGGCACGGAGAAGCGGGCCATGATGATGATGAAGACAAACAGGTTGTCGATGCTGAGGCTGTATTCAGTGACCCAGCCGGCCACGAACTGGCCGCCGAACTCGGCACCGGTAAAGAAGAACATGGCCCCGGCGAACAGCAGGGCGAGGGAGACGTAGAACGCAACCCACAGGCCGGCTTCCTTCATGGAAGGTTCATGGGGACGCCGGACGACCAGCAGAAGGTCAATGAGAAGGATCAGGCCAAGGACGACAAGTGAGCCGACCTCGAACCACACGGGTAATTCGGGCACAGGTTAGCCTTTCGCAGGGTGCAGAGAAATGGTGTAAGTCTCTCCGGCCAGCCTGTGCACTTGGTGCTGAAATGGCGGCCCGCTACGCCCGGCCAGGCGACTGTGCCTGGCGTGTTGACGATCGTAGCGCTCGGGATACTCCCCTACGTGACGTTAACTGTACAGCAGGCGCGTCTGCACTCGGGAACATGTCCCGACTGCTACGTCCCCTCGCCGCCAGGGCGTGGCCTAGGCGTGGCCGGCCGCCTGCATCTGGCGAAGTTCCTTCTTAAGGTCACTGACCTCGTCCCGGATCCTCGCCGCTACCTCGAACTGCAGCTCGGCGGCGGCGCCGTGCATCTGTTCGGTCAGCTGCTCGATGAGGCCCACGAGGTCTTCCGCCGGTGCCGCGGCGAGGCCGTCCTTGCGAACCTGCGCCGCGCCCTTGGCCGCAGACTTGCCCCGCTTGGCGCCCTTGGCCAGCCGGTTGTTGCTGAGCAGCTCCTGGGTATCGGCGTCTTCCTTCGCCAGCTGGTCGGTGATGTCGGCGATCTTCTTCCGTAGCGGCTGCGGATCAATGCCCTTTTCCGTGTTGTAGGCCACCTGGATGGCGCGGCGCCGGTTCGTCTCATCAATGGCGTGCGCCATGGAGTCCGTGATGCGGTCCGCATACATGTGGACCTGGCCGGACACGTTGCGGGCCGCGCGGCCGATGGTCTGGATCAGCGAAGTCGCTGAGCGCAGGAAGCCTTCCTTGTCAGCGTCCAGGATGCTCACCAGCGAGACCTCGGGCAGGTCGAGGCCTTCCCTGAGCAGGTTGATGCCCACCAGGACGTCGAAGCTGCCCATCCGGAGTTCCCGAAGCAACTCAACGCGGCGGAGCGTGTCCACGTCCGAGTGCAGGTATTCGACCTTGATGCCGTGGCCCAGCAGGTAGTCCGTGAGGTCCTCCGCCATCCGCTTGGTGAGTGTGGTGACCAGGATGCGTTCGTTCTTTGCAGTGCGGGTCTTGATCTCGCCGAGGAGGTCATCGATCTGGCCCTTGGTGGGCTTGACCACCACCTCGGGGTCGATCAGGCCCGTGGGCCGGATGATCTGCTGCACAAAGCCGTCAGCCTTGCCGAGCTCGTACTTGCCGGGGGTGGCCGACAGGTAGACCGTCTGGCCCACGCGTTCGAGGAATTCGTCCCATTTGAGCGGTCGGTTGTCCATGGCCGACGGCAGGCGGAAGCCGAAGTCCACGAGGTTCCGCTTCCGGGACATGTCGCCCTCGTACATGGCACCGATCTGCGGCACGGTGACGTGGGATTCGTCGATCACCAGCAGGAAGTCGTCCGGGAAGTAGTCGATGAGGCAGTGCGGAGCGGTCCCGCGGGCGCGGCCGTCAATGTGCGACGAGTAGTTTTCGATGCCGTTGCAGAAACCCATCTGCTGCATCATTTCAAGGTCGTAGGTGGTGCGCATCCGGAGGCGCTGGGCTTCTACCAGCTTGTTCTGGCTTTCCAGGACCTGCAGCCGCTCGGCGAGTTCATCCTCGATCCGCTTGATGGCCCGGGCCATCCGCTCGGGACCGGCCACATAGTGCGAGGCTGGGAAGACGTACATTTCCTCTTCGTCCCGGATCATCTCGCCGGTCAGCGGATGGAGAGTGTGGATGTTCTCAATCTCGTCTCCGAAGAATTCGATCCGGATAGCCAGTTCCTCGTACATCGGGATGATTTCCACGGTGTCGCCGCGGACCCGGAACGTGCCGCGGTGGAAGTCCATGTCGTTGCGCGCGTACTGCATGGCGACGAATTTCCGGAGCAGGTCGTCACGGTTCATCTGCGCCCCCTTGCGGAGCGTCACCATGCCGGCAATGTACTCTTCCGGCGTGCCCAGGCCGTAGATGCAGGACACCGTGGCGACGACGATGACGTCGCGGCGGGTCAGCAGGGCGTTGGTGGCGGAGTGGCGGAGCCGTTCGACTTCCTCGTTGATGGAGGAGTCCTTTTCGATGAAGGTGTCCGTCTGCGCTACATAGGCCTCAGGCTGGTAGTAGTCGTAGTAAGAGACGAAGTACTCCACCGCGTTGTTGGGCAGGAGCTCGCGGAATTCGTTGGCGAGCTGGGCGGCGAGTGTCTTGTTCTGCACCATCACCAGGGTGGGCCGCTGGATCTGTTCGATGAGCCAGGCCGTGGTGGCGCTCTTACCGGTACCGGTGGCACCCAGCAGGACAACGTCCTTTTCGCCGTTCCTGATCCGCTCCGTCAGCTCGGTGATGGCCGCGGGCTGGTCCCCTGCCGGCTGGAACTCGCTGATGACTTCAAACGGAGCGACGACGCGGTTGATCTCCTGGGCAAGGCTCATGCTTCTAATCTACAACCGGGGACCGACAGTGGCAGCCGATCAGTTACCGGCGAACAACCCGCCACAGGGGCAGGGAGTTCAGGGGATGTACGACGGCGGCTGCCAGCCTGTGCGCGTGGCCCAGCCGTCCATACGCGGCCAGGCGACGTCCGTGAACCACGGCTCCTTCGCCTCCGCGTAGGCGTGGGTACCCTTGGTGCCGGCAAACTGTTCGGTCAAGGCGCGTTTATGATCCTCATACAAGGCGGCGGCTTCCGGGTCGTTCCTGAGCCAGTCGCGGAAGAGCAGCGCATAACGCCAGCCGGACGATCCGGCTGGACGGACGTGCACGTTCACGGGGCGGCCAGGATCCGCGTTGGCGTGGAAGCGTTTCTGCCACTGCGACGGGTCCGGATCCGTCGGTTTCGGAGTGTCGAAACCCACCCCCGGGACGGAGGGGAAGCCAACTGCCGCCAGCAGCGGCGCGATCCGGTCCGCGGCGTTGAGGTCCGACACCGTGACCTGGAGGTCAATGACGTCCTTGGCTGCCAGGCCAGGCACGGCGGTGGAGCCAATATGGTCAACGGCCAGGATGTCATCCGGTGCCGCGGCGGTGATCCGGGATCCGAGCCGTGCAGCGTGGGGCGCCCAATCTTCCTTCGGCGCAGACAAGACTGCGGTGCCGGTCCTGGCCGCCCTGACACCGCGGCCGATATTTTTCGCGTACGGGACCAGCCGCTCCGTCCACAGCCGGTCCACCTGCGCCGTCACATCCGCAAGCGATCCGGAGTTGTCCAGCACGACGTCGGCAGCGGCCAGCCGCTCCTCGCGGGAAGCCTGGGCAGCCATGCGTGACCGGGCGTCCTCGGCCGTCATGCCGCGGTGTTCGAGCATCCGGGCGATCCTGACGTCGTCGTCTGCGTCCACCACAAGGACCAGATGGAAGCCGCTGCCCTGGCCGGTTTCCACCAGCAGCGGAATGTCCTGGACCACAATGGCGCCGGCCGGGGCTGTTGCCATGATGCCGGCCGCGGCGTCCCGGACCAGCGGGTGGACAATACCGTTGAGGACGGCCAGCTGCGAGGGATTGCCGAACACCACGGAACCCAGCCTGGCCCGATCCAGCTGGCCGCCGGCGTCGAGCATGTCCGGTCCAAAGGCTTCCACCACCCGGGCGAGCCCCGGCTTTCCCGGCTCAACCACGTCCCGGGCCAGCGCGTCTGCGTCCACCACCACGGCGCCGAGCTCGGCGAGCCGTGAGGCAACCACTGACTTCCCTGAGGCGATGCCGCCCGTCAATCCGATCTTCAGCACCCCACCACCCTACTAGTCCCCACCGCCCCCCTCGCCTCGCTCCGCTCGGCCAGGGAACCCCGGCGGCGTGGGCCCATGCCCCGCTAGACTTGGGCGGTGCAAGAGCAAGAGAGCCGGGCCACCGCCTACACCACGCTCGCGTTGGGGCCGGAGTTCCGGCACGAGCTCGAGATCAAACGCTCCCGGTTCATCACGGTGCTGCGCCGCGCCGACAACGAGGACACTGCACGGGATCTCGTGGCCGCCCTGCGCCGCGAGTTCCACGATGCCCGCCACCACTGCTCGGCGTTCGTCCTGGGGCCGGACCGGGAGATCCAGCGCTCCAATGACGACGGCGAGCCCTCCGGCACGGCCGGCATCCCCATGCTGGAGGCCATCGTCAAGAGGGAAACAGCACCGGGGGTGACGGACCTCAGCGACGTGAGCGCCGTCGTCGTCCGATATTTCGGCGGCGTCCTGCTGGGTGCGGGCGGCCTGGTGCGTGCGTATTCCGAGTCGGTGTCCGCGGCCCTGGAACGGGCCCCGCTGGTCCGCCGGAGCCGGCTGCGGATCTGTTCGGCATCCGTGCCTCATGCCGCTGCCGGACGGCTGGAGAACGATCTTCGGGCAGCGGGGTTTGTGATGGCGGAAACCACATATGGAGCACAGGACACGGTCCTTCGACTGGCCGTGCCTGACAATGCTGCGGATATCGCTGCCGCCGGCGAACGCGTGTTGTCGCTCACCGCCGGGAGGACCGGGCTCACAATCTCTGGAACGGAGTGGATCGATGTCCCGCTCCCCTGACGTCCGGCTGTCGGATGTCGACGAACCCATGCTGGAGCGGCTGCTGGACCTGGCGCAGCTCGACGCATCCGCGGACGAAGTCACACCGCCCCTTGGCGACGGGACGGGCTGGAACGCGGAACGCATCGACTGGTTCCGCACTTACCACCGGGCTGCAGCCGCGGGACTGGACGGCCCGGCCTCGGAAAAGAGCTGGGCGGTGCTCTGCGACGGCAGCCCGGCGGGCTCGATCAGGCTCAAGCGGACGGACCCGGAAACGGCCACCCTGGGTTCCGACACTGCCGAGACCGGCATCTGGCTGGGCCGGAGCTACCGCGGCCGCGGTGTCGGTGGCGCCGCGTTGTGGCTGGTACTGGCCGAAGCCCGCCGCGCTGGGCTGCACCAGGTGGTGGCCAACACGACGGCAGGCAACAGCGGCGCCCAGCGGCTCCTCACCGCGGCGGGTGCAGTCCTGACGCACGACGACGACGGCGCATTGAGTGCCGTCGTCGTACTCTCAACTAACTCGCAGTAGACGCACCGAAACGCTCGTTTGGGAGCGTTAAGTGCCGGTCAGATGGCCGTTAAACACAGCGGGCCCCTGCATTCGCAGGGGCCCGCTGTGTTGGCCCGGGAAGCCCCGGGCCGGTGGCGACTAGTTGCCGGTCAGCTTTTCGCGCAGAGCAGCAAGAGCCTCGTCGGATGCAAGCGTGCCTGCACCGGCGCTGGACTCAGCAGCAGGCTCCGAGGAGTAGCTGGTGGTGCCGGAATCGCTCTCACCGGACGTTGCAGCTGCAGCGTCGTCGGCAGCGTGCTGGGCAACCTGCTTCTTGTGGGCTTCCCAGCGGGTCTGGGCGTCAGCGTACTGCTGCTCCCAGGCGGCGCGCTGGTTCTCGTAGCCTTCAAGCCACTCGTTGGACTCCGGGTCGAAGCCCTCCGGGTACTTGTAGTTGCCCTCTTCGTCGTACTCAGCGGCCATGCCGTAGAGAGCCGGATCGAATTCGGTGCTTTCGGCGTCAACGCCCTCGTTAGCCTGCTTGAGGGAGAGGGAGATACGGCGGCGCTCGAGGTCGATGTCGATGACCTTGACGAACAGCTCGTCGCCAACGGAGACGACCTGCTCAGCCAGCTCCACGTGGCGGACGGCCAGTTCGGAGATGTGCACGAGGCCTTCGATGCCGTCTTCGACGCGTACGAACGCACCGAACGGAACGAGCTTGGTGACCTTACCCGGAACAACCTGCCCGAGGGCGTGGGTGCGGGCGAAGGTCTGCCACGGATCTTCCTGCGTAGCCTTGAGCGACAGGGAAACACGCTCGCGGTCCAGGTCGACCTCGAGAACCTCGACGGTGACTTCCTGGCCGACTTCGACAACCTCGGACGGGTGGTCGATGTGCTTCCAGGACAGCTCGGAAACGTGAACGAGGCCGTCTACGCCGCCCAGGTCCACGAATGCACCGAAGTTGACGATGGAGGAAACGACGCCGGGACGGACCTGGCCCTTTTCCAGCTTGTTGAGGAACGTGGAGCGGACCTCGGACTGGGTCTGCTCGAGCCATGCACGGCGGGACAGCACAACGTTGTTGCGGTTCTTGTCCAGCTCGATGATTTTGGCTTCGATCTTCTGACCGATGTACGGAGCGAGGTCGCGCACACGGCGCATCTCGACGAGGGATGCGGGCAGGAAGCCGCGCAGACCGATGTCGAGGATAAGACCACCCTTGACAACCTCGATGACGGTACCGGTGACGACACCGTCTTCTTCCTTGACCTTCTCGATGTCGCCCCAGGCGCGCTCGTACTGAGCCCGCTTCTTGGAGAGGATCAGGCGGCCTTCTTTGTCTTCCTTGGTGAGCACCAGGGCTTCGACGAGATCGCCAACGGAGACAACGTCTCCGGGATCAACGTCGTGCTTGATGGACAGCTCGCGGGAGGGGATGACACCTTCGGTCTTGTAACCGATGTCGAGCAGAACTTCATCGCGGTCGACCTTGACGACGGTACCTTCGACAAGGTCTCCGTCGTTGAAGTACTTGATGGTGGCGTCGACTGCGGCGAGGAAGTCCTCAGCGGTACCGATGTCGTTAATGGCGACTACGGGGGTACCGGGCTTCTCGGTGGAGGTGATGGTCATGTAGTAGGGGCTCCGTTGTGGATAGTTAGTCGGTCAGGCAAACCGCCGCGCCCGCGTTATGGAACGCAGGCGCAGGTCTTCGGGCGATCGCTGGGATCTTCCGGGTCATCCTGATTTGTGGATTTTAGAAACGTGCACGTAGTACGCGCCCACTCATTCTAGTCGCAGCGGCCAACACGGGTCAAAGCGCATGGCAATGACCGGCCCTGGCCGAGCGAGCCTGCAATGCCGCGGCTCAGAAGTGCGTGAGGCAGTGCGTGGCGCGTTCCACCGCGAACATCCCCCGCGCCCGGAGCGCCGCGCCCTGGGTGTGTTCACGGATCCGGCCCGCCGCCGCCAGCGTCACCGGGCTGACGGCGCCGAGGTAGATGGATGACAGCGCCGAGACATCCAGCGTCAGGTCCGGATCGTGCGCAGCTTCCAGGCGCACGACGGCGGCCTCGCGGCCGCTGACTTCCACGGCAAACGTTCCAGCCGTGAGGCCAAGCGGATCCTGCACCTCAAGCACAAGCCTTCCATCCACCGGGTAATGCCGCGCTTCAAGTGCCTGGGCCACGTCCAGGATGCGGAGCCAGAGCATGTCCCGGCTGTCCGAGGAGTCGATGCAGCGGGGATCGGCAAGTGCCCACGTGAGCGGGTCATCCAGCGGTGCTTCCTCCCACGTGACACGCTCCACGAGGTCGATGGCGGCGAGGAACTGCCAGAGCTCCAGGTAGGCCTCATGAGTAGCCGCCACGAGGTCCACCACGTGCATGGTGTAGGGCTCGGTGTCCCAGCCAAGGAATTTGTAGGAGACATAGCCGTCCACGGCGCCGTCGGGGCTGTAGTGCAGGGCCACTTTGATGGCGGGATCTTCCTTGCCGTCGCGGCCCAAGGACCCTGAGGCCAGCTGGCGGTACCAGTCCTGGCGGCCGATCGATCCCGGGGTCAGGCGGTGCACGCGGTCAAAGACTTCCGGCGCCAGGTCCAGCAGCACGCGCGGGTCCGCGACGTCCACGGTGCCAACCGAGTTGTGGTTGAGGCGGAACCGGGCGGTGGTGTCCACCTTGACGTTGCGTTCGAAGCTGGCCACCCCGTAGCCGAAGCGGCCGTAGATGGATCCCTCCGACGCCGTCAGGGCTGCCACGGCCAGGCCATCACCCCTCGCCATGGCCAGGTCCTCGGACATCATCCGGCGCAGCAGGCCACGCCGGCGGTGCGAGGTCCGGACCGTCACCGCGGTGACCAGCTGGGTTTCCAGCAGCCGGCCGAAGCCGATGTTGAGCGTTTTGCGCAGGGTGCCGAAGGTTGCCACCGGTACGTCTGCGGGGAGCGACCCCGGCGCGACTTCCCGCGTCTGGTAGGCGCCGGTGAAGATCCGCCGGTCAGCTGCGTAGGTCTCCAGTGACTTCGCAATATGCTCCGGCGTCCGCGTGGATTCGTGGAAGCCAAAGGCCACCGCCTTCACCCATGATTCGGCATCGGGATAACCCGCCTCGCCCTTGGAAGCCGCTGGGAAACGCCGGATTTCATAGTCATCACTCAGTTCAGCCACACCGCCGAGCCTAACCAATGAATCCGGCGCCTGGCCAGCAGCAACACGCCCGCGCCGGCAGGAACGCGCCGGCAGAAAATGGGTCAGAGCCGCCGCACGGGTTGGCGGAGGATGGTCTTGAGCTTTTCCTAGTGGCCGGCGTCGTACCAGCTGGTGCCCACGCCGATCTGGACATCCAGCGGGACGCTGAGGTCCGCGGCAGAGCCCATCTGCTCGGTGACGAGCTTCTCCACGGCAACACGTTCGCCGGCGGCGACTTCAAGCACCAGTTCGTCATGGACCTGAAGGAGCATGCGCGACTTGAGGCCCTGGGCCGCCAGTTCAGCGTGCACGCCCAGCATGGCGCGTTTGATGATGTCCGCGGCCGATCCCTGGATGGGTGAGTTCAGAGCGATGCGTTCCGCGTTTTCGCGCAGCTGCCGGTCCGTGCTGGTGAGGTCCGGCAGGTAGCGGCGGCGCCCCTCGATGGTGGCCGTGTAACCGTCCACCCGGGCCTGGTCCACCACACCGCGGAGGTAGTCGCGGACTGCGCCGAACCGGTCGAAGTAGTCCTTCATCAAGGTGCGGGCCTCGTCCACGGAAATTTCCAGCTGCTTGGACAGGCCGAACGAGGTCAGGCCATAGGCGAGGCCGTAGGACATGGCCTTGACCTTGGAGCGCATGGCACTGGTGACCTCTTCGGTGGGCACGTGGAAGATGTTCGAGCCCACAAACCGGTGGAGGTCCTCACCGTCCTTGTAGGCCTGGATCAGGCCAGCGTCGCCCGAAAGGTGCGCCATGATCCGCATTTCAATCTGAGAGTAGTCCGCGGACAGCAGGCACTCGTAGCCGTCACTGACCACAAAGATGCCGCGGACGCGCCGGCCTTCCTCGCTGCGGATGGGGATGTTCTGCAGGTTGGGGTTGTTGGAGGAGATCCGGCCGGTCGCTGCCACATTTTGGGCGTATGTGGTGTGGATCCGGCCGTCTTCGGTCACGGACTTCTTGAGCGACTCCAGCATCTGGCGCAGTTTCGAGGACTCCCGGTGCGCCATCAGCTGGACCAGGAATTCGTGCCCGGTCTTTTCCAGCAGGTTCTTCAGCGACGCGGCATCGGTGGTGTAGCCGGACTTGATCTTCTTAGTTTTCGGCAGCTCGAGTTCGTCAAAGAGCACGGTCTGCAGCTGTTTGGGCGATCCGAGATTGACCTCGTGGCCGATCGCGGCAAAGGCCAGTTCCTGCGCGTTGTCGATCACCTTGGACAGATCCGCGAGTTGGTCGTCCATGCGCTCCAGGTCGATGGCGATGCCCGCGGTTTCCATATCGGCAAGCACGCGGCTGACCGGCAGCTCAAGGGTGGTCAGCAGTTCCCCTGCCTTGCGTTCGGTGAGTTCTGATTCGAATTGCCGGCTTAGGGCCTGGACCACGGCCGCTACCTGGACCAGGGCAGCGGCCGCATCGTCGCCGTCGAAGGCCAGCTCCAGCTGGCCCGCCTTGGAGGTCTCCGACGAGACAGTGACGTTGAGGTGATGCTGCGCCAGCTCCGCGAGTTCATAGGTGCGGCGGTCCGGCTGGATGAGGTATCCGGAAATGGAGGTGTCGTCCACCACGCCTTCCAGGCCCAGGCCACGGCTGGACAGGGCCTTCAGCGCAGCCTTGTAGCCATGCATGACCTTCGGGCTGTTTTCATCACGCAGCCAGTCCGCGAGGACGTTTTCGGCGGCGGCGTCCTGCGCGGCGAGGTCGATGTAGACGGCGGCGTCGTCACGGACAATGGCCAGTGCGGCGGCGTCTTCACCGATGCGCCCGGGCACCAGGTCGACGGCGACTGCCGACGTCTTGCCGGCGCCGGCCGCCAGGAAGGCACCCAGCCCGGCTGCGTCGGCGGGAGTCACGAAGTCCGGCGTGTTGATGCTTTCGCGCTCCGCAGACTCCACTTCCTCGCTGCCGTACAGGGCAAAGAGCCGGGTACGGATGGTCTTGAATTCCAGCTCGTCGAACAGCGCCTCCAGGGCAGCCTCATCCGGCCGCGGTTCGGCGAGATCGTCCAGCGTGAGCGGAAGTTCGAGGTCCGTATGGAGCCTGTTCAGGCGCCGGTTGCGCTTGACGTCCTCGACGTTCTCCCGGAGGGCATCGCCGACTTTGCCGCCGATCGCATCCAGGTGCTCGAGGACTCCCTCGAGACCGCCGTAAAGGTTGATCCACTTTGCCGCGGTTTTCGGGCCGACGCCCGGAACGCCCGGAAGGTTGTCCGCCGTCTCCCCCACCAACGCGGCAAGGTCCGAATACTGGGCGGGCGTCACGAAGTACTTTTCCTGGATGGCGGCCGCGTCCATCCGGGGAATGTCGCTGACGCCCTTCCGCGGGTACAGTACAAAAACGTTGTCCGTAATCAACTGGAACGCGTCACGGTCGCCCGAGACGAGCAGTACCTCGAAGCCGGCCTTTTCCCCCATGGCAGCGAGGGTCGCCAGGATGTCGTCAGCCTCATAACCCGGCAGCTTGATGGTCTTGATGCCCCAGGCCTGCATGACCTTGTCGATGAGGTCGATCTGGCCGCTCATCTCGCGGGGAGTCTCGTTGCGGCCGCCCTTGTACTCGCTGTACTCGGCCTTTCGGTGGGTGGTCTCATCCGAAACATCGAAGGCCACGCAAATGTGGGTGGGCTTCTGTTCCTTGATCAGGTTGATGAGCATGGAGGTGAAGCCGTGGATGGCGTTGGTGTGCTGTCCGTTGGCGGTGGAGAACTTGTCTGCCGGCAAGGCAAAGAACGCGCGGAACGCCATCGAGTGGCCGTCCAGCACCAGAAGCCGCGGCTGGTCGGTCAGCGGGATGACGGGCGCTTCGGTGGCGGAAACCCGGCCCCCGGCCGACGGCGGAACGGTGATGTCCTGTAAGGCAGCATCAGCGTCAAGCACTGCGGTCTCGGAAGGGAAGGGGGCCGGTTTGGTAGTTTCACTCACAGGTGCCAGCCTAGTTCCCATGATGGACAATTTCACGCCCGGGCCCTTCACTGAGGAATTGGTCACAGCAGGCATCCCGGCGCACCTCCACGACTGGCTGGGCCGGCTGGGCATCGGTGCCCTGGTGGTGAAGATGGGAATCCACTTCCTGGAGATGAGCCCGGAACGAACGGTGGCCACCATGCCGGTGGAAGGAAACACCCAGGTGGCGGGCATCCTGCACGGCGGCGCCCATGTGGTGCTGGCCGAAACGCTGGGATCCTTCGCCGCCGGGATGCACGCCGGCGCCGGCAGGCACGCCCTGGGCATCGAAGTGAACGCCACGCACCATCGCGCAATTTCCGCGGGCACTGTGACGGGTATCTGCACCGCGATCCACTTGGGCCGGACACTGACAACCCATGAAATCGTGATGACCGACGAAAAAGGCCGCCGCCTCTCCACCGCGCGCATCACCAACATGCTGCGGGACAACGAGTCCGCGGAGGCCTGATCGCCGCCCGCAGTCCTGCTTCCTAGCGGGCCGGATCCGGGGTTGTGAGGGTGTAGCGCAACTCCACGATCCCCCGCCCCATGGTGCGGTACGCCGTTAACTCAAGTGGCGGCGTCGGGCCTTCCAACGGCAGCAGCCGTTTGCCCTCGCCCAGGACCACGGGGATGACCGACAGAATGAGTTCGTCCAGCAGTCCGGCATCGGCGAATTGCGCCGCGAGGTTGCCGCCGCCCACCACCCAGACGTTCTGCTCACCGGCGTGGTCCTTGAAGTCCTGGACGAACTCCTGGACGGGACCGCGGACGAACGTGATATCCGTGCCGGCCGGCGCAACGTGCTCGTGCCGGGTGAACACATAACAGGGCGTGGAAGGGTACGGCCAGTTGCCGGGTTCGTGCTCCATCAGCCAGGCGTACGTCTCGCCGCCCATCACAATGCAGCCGACGCCGGCCATGAAGGTTTCGTAGCTTTCCTTGCCGCCTTCGAAGCCGTCGAACTCGAGAAGCCAGGCTAGGTCATCCTTGGTGGTGGCAATGAACCCGTCGATTGAGGCCGCGACAAAATACTGGATCCTGGACATGGAACCACAGTAGTCCTGCGGCGTGGACGGGCTGAAGGCCTACTTGCTGAAGTAGGGAATGATCAGGTACAGCCCGAAGAGAACAGCTACGCCGCAGAGGCCAAAGCAGGTGTAGGCGAAGTAGCGCTTGGCACGGGGTGAGGCCTGCTGGGCGTCGCCGGCGATGGCCGTCAGCCGCACGCCCAGCGAATACAGGACCACCACGGTCACCGCGGACACCAGGGTGGTGCCGGCCACCGTCAAGAGTTCCAACCACTTCATAGCTGAGCATCCTTCTGCTGGTCCGCCTTGGCACGGGCCCGGGCGAGTGCTTTCTTCTTGGCGAAGCGGACGGTCTGGCCCGCTTCTTCGACTTCCACGGCATTGTGGTGGCCCACCGCGGACTTGCGGGAGTAGAAGAACATAAACAGCACCGCGGAAGTGCCGGCGACGGCGGCAATCACCACACCCACCACGCCCGTCTTCACGAGCAGCGCGGTAAGCGCGCCCACGATGCCGGCCGCGGGAAGCGTGAACAGCCAGCCCAGGGCGATCTTGCCCACCATGTTCCAACGCACCGTGGTGCCTTTACGGCCCATGCCGGACCCGATAACTGAGCCGGACGCCACTTGCGTGGTGGAGAGCGCGAAACCGAGGTGGGAGGAAGCCAGGATGGCTGAGGCGGTGCTGGTCTCGGCCGCGAATCCCTGGGCGGGCTTGACCTCGGTGAGCCCGGATCCCATGGTCCGGATGATGCGCCAGCCGCCGGCGTAGGTGCCGACGGCGATGGCCACGGCGCACGCCGCGATGACCCAGAACTGGGGACCTGAGCCCGGGGCCTGGGTGCCGGCGGAAATGAGCACCAGGGTGATGATGCCCATGGTCTTCTGTGCGTCGTTCGTGCCGTGGGCCAGCGCCACGAGGCTGGAGGTGAAGATCTGCCCGGTGCGGAAGCCACCGCGCTTTTGCGTCAGCTTGCTGCCGGTTTCCGGATCGTGCCGCGATGTGAGGGCATACGCGAGCCGCGTGCAAAGGTACGCCACAAGGCCGGCAATGAGCGGGGCGAAGATGGCCGGCAGGATGACCTTCTGGAGCAGCGTTTCCAGGTTCACGGAATTGAAGCCGATGCCGGCGATGGCTGCGCCGATCAGCCCGCCGAAGAGGGCATGCGACGAGCTGGAAGGCAGGCCTTTAAGCCAGGTGATCATGTTCCAGAGGATGGCACCCATCAGGCCGGCGAAAATGATGTCCGGAGTGATCAGGACGCCGTCCGAGCCTTCCCGGATGATACCGCCGGAGACTGTCTTGGCCACCTCCGTTGAGAGGAAAGCACCCACCAGGTTCAGGATTGCGGCGAGCGTCACAGCGGTCTTCGGTTTGATGGCACCGGTTGCGATGGGCGTGGCCATCGCATTGGCGGTGTCATGGAAGCCATTTGTGAAGTCGAAAAAAAGTGCCAGTGCGATGACCAGCGCCACCATAAAGGTGATATCCACCTGTTGCCCAATCTGCAGAGTCGACGTTCAGCAGTTCCGTTTCCCCCACCTGCCCTGCAATGCATAATTCACCTGCAGTTCATGTGAAATGACCTGTGGTGTTAACAGAACCGGCTTGAAACCTTATCGATCGTACGCGTCCATGACATCAGGTCAAAACGGCTGCTGGGTGACAAACGCGCTGACGGCGGCCAGTTCTGCGGAAGAGATTCCCCGGCGCGGATCGGGCGACACCGTAAGGATGCGCGGGCCCAGGAATGCGGCCCAGGCCAGTGCTTCCTGTTCATACCGGAGCTGGTCGTCCAGCCACACAATGCCGTCCGGGGTGTTGTCTGCCAGGTCTTCCTGGAGGGCGGCGAGCTTCCACCACCCTTCCCCTGTTCCGGCGCCCTCCGCCGTGAGCCAAGGCCATCGGGCGCCCGCAAGGCCGATGGCGGGGCAGAGGTATTGAGGGGCCATGTCCTCCCAGCTGGTGAGCCACACGAACCGGACCCCCGGCAGTCGTGCCACGTCGTTGAGCCCGTCAATCAGCTCCCTCGCGTAGGCCACTTCGAGCACGCCGGCGTTCGCGAGCGTCCAGCCGGAACCCCACGGCGTCTGTCCCGCTGCTCCGAACGGGCACACCACGCCGTCGACATCCAAATACAGGGTGACGTTCTGCAAGGCGGCTCTCCGTCAGATCCGCGGACCCGGACCGAGCCTTAAATAAAGGAGCGGCTGCACGCATCAATCGTTGCATTGCGTGCAGCCCTCCTCAAGGGCTTCCGGCCGCATAGCCGGCTCCGCTAGACCGGGTCTCAGACAGAAAGCGTCTCCGGACGGGCAGCTTCGCGGCGCTCCGGAGTTCCGGGCTGGTCCTGGCCGTAGATCCAGTCGTTGTACTGGAAGTTGTTGTCCGCCCGGCTCTTGAACAGAAGGTTCCGGAGGGTGCGGGCCAGTCCTGAGACGTGCCAGGATTCGCCCCAAACGCGGGCGGTGCGCTGGACGCGGGCGGTACGGCCGGCGCGGGCGGTGTTGAACTCCTTGATCGCACCATCCCAGCCTTCGGGGTTGATGCCTTCCGCCGTGAAGACGGTGCCGTTGGTGGCATCCTGCAGGACGGCAGCATCTTCGAGGGCCTGGCAGGCGCCCTGGGCCAGGTACTGAAGCATGGGGTGGGCGGCATCGCCCATCAGCACCATGCGGCCGGCGACCCAGTTCTCGATCGGGTCGCGGTCGTACATGGGCCAGCGGATACCCGTAGCCAGGTTCTTCAGCGCTTCCTGGACGGCGGGGACGCAGTCCTTGTAGGCGGCCTCAAGCTCGTCAACGCCGCCGTACTGCTCTTCGCCGCGTTCGAAGGATGGCGATTTGAAGACGGCTACGGTGTTCAGCAACTCACCCTTGCGCAGCGGGTACTGCACGAGGTGACAGTCCGGTCCGAGGTAGACAATGACATCTTCAAGGTCGGCTTTGGGCGTGTTTTCGGTGATCGGCACGGTGCCGCGGTACGCCACATAGGCCGACGAAACCGGCTCGTCGTTGGCAACGAGTGGACGCAGGGTCGATTTGAGTCCGTCGGCGCCGATCACAACGTCCGCCTCGTAGTCCACGCCGGCGGCGGTGTGAGCCACACCGCGGCCGTTGACGGTTTCAACGCTTTCAACCATGACATCGTTAACAAGTTTGACGCCAGCCGCCTCACAGCCCTCGAGCAGCACCCGGTGCAGGTCGCTGCGGTGGATCACAACGTACGGCGCGCCGTAGCGCTCGGCGAATTCCCCGCCGAGCGTCTGCCGGGTGAGCTCCTCGCCGGTGACGGCGTCGCGGAAGACCAGGTGCTTGGGCTGCACGCCGATTTCCAACGCCTTCTCCAGCAGGCCCCAGCGCTTCAAGACACGGGACGCGTTCGGGGCCATCTGCAGGCCGGCGCCGACTTCGCCGAACTCAGGAGCACGCTCCACCAGGGTCACGTCCGCGCCGTTCTCCCGCAGGGCCAGGGCACCGGCCAGGCCCGCCATTCCGCCGCCGATTACGAGGACTTCGGTGGACGATTTGAGGTCAGACATTGCTGGCTCCTTCTGAGATTTTGGTAGTGGATTTGATCTTGATGCCGGTGGCGGCCAGCAGGACGGCAGCTACTGCCGCCGCGCCGGCGAACGCTAGGAAGTTGGAGTTGACGCCGAGCCCGGCTGCGAGAAGCAGCCCGCCCACCTGCGGTGCCGCGACGGCACCGATGCGGCCGACGCCGAGGGCCCAGCCGAGAGCCGTTCCGCGAAGATGCGCGGGATAGTGACTCGCGACCGCGGCGATGATCAGGCACTGCGTGCCGTGGGTTCCCACCCCGGCCAGGACCAGCATGAGGTAGACGACGCCGACCGGAGGGCCGGTCACCAGAACCAGCAGGGCGGTGGCCGCGACAGCGGCGGCGGCTATCGCCGTCGGGATCGGGCCGAAGCGGGTTCCGGCCCAGGCGGTGATGATCGAGCCTGCGACGGCACCCAGGTTCAGGGCAAGGGCAAACGTCAGTGCTGAGCCCAGGTTGTAACCGGCCAGCTGCATCAGGTTGGGCAGCCAGGTGCCCAGGCCGTACCAGGCGAACAGTGTCACCAGCGTGGCGATGGCGTAGAGCAGGCTCATGCCGAGGAACGGCGCCCGGAGCAGGGACCCGAAGCCGGCAGGTTCCCGGGTCACGGCAGCGTCGGAGGGCGCGACGTGCTGGGACGGTGCCAACGTTTCGGGCAGGTAGCGGAGTCCCAGCGGAATGACCACCACCAGGGCCAGCACCGCGACGAGGAACATCACCGGCCAGCCGAAGGCGGGAATCAGCGGGATACCCACCAGGGCTGCGATGGAGCCACCGATCGGCACGCCGGACATCATCAGTGTGGCAACGGTTGAACGCCACTTGGTAGGGACCAGTTCGGCCACGAGCGCGTTGGCTGAGGGGACGAGGCCGCCCAGGCCGATGCCTGCCAGCAGGCGGAGGGCACCGAAAACAAAGGCGTTAGGCGAAAACGCGCACAGGATGGTGAAAACGGAGAAGACAATGGCGCAGCCGATGATGGTCCGGCGGCGTCCCCACGTGTCCGACATCCTGCCGGCGAAGATGGCGCCGATCATCATGCCAACAAACGCCATGGAACCTACGGTTCCAGCTGTAGCCTTCGTGAGTCCCCAGTCGGTGTCGTTGATGAGGGACGACTGCACCGTGCCGTAGACGATGAGGTCGTAGCCGTCGAAGACCACCAGCAGCCAGCAGACAAGGACGGCCAGGGCCGAGCCTTTCGAGAACCGCGTTGCGGTGCCGGAAGCGTCAGCGGTGACGGCATCGGCTGATGACCGCCGCGGCTCTGCAGCGGGAAGTGTGTGATTCATCCCACCACTGTCAGGTGAACACCAAGCGAAGCACCATATAATTCTGTTGTGCAGAACAAGCCAGCATCACAGTCAGGCCGGAAGCCCGTTCAGAAGCGGCCCACCTATTCCATCGAGGCCGTGGACAACGCCCTGCAGCTCCTCCAACTGCTTCGCGACGGGGGCACCCTCCGCCTCAAGGATGCCGCAGCGGACCTGGGTGTCGCCCCGTCCACGGCACACCGCCTCCTGGCGATGCTCGTTTACCGCGGCTTTGCCGTCCAGGACGAAAACCGCCGCTACGTCCCCGGCCCCGCGATGGGCGTTGGGCCGGCCGGTCTCAGCTGGACCAGGCTGCTGCGCGACCTGGCGCAGCCCCACATGGAACTCCTGTCCGCGCAGCTCAACGAGACGGTCAACCTCATGGTCCGCGTGGGCACGAAAGTCCGTTTCCTTGCCACGGTGGAGGGAAGCAATGTCCTGCGGATCGGCGATCGGCAAGGCACTGTCATGCCCGCGAACAAGACCTCCGGCGGGAAGGCCATGCTCGCCGAGCTGGAACTCCCGATGATCGAGCAGTTGTTCCGCAGCCAGAACGCAGAAATTGGCGGCGACACCCTTCCGGACTCCGAACACCCGGCATTCCTTCGCGAGCTGGAGACCATCCGGAACAACGGCTTCGCGGCGAATTTCGAGGGCACTGAGGAAGGCGTGAGTGCCCTCGGCATCGCACTGCACAACCGGCACGGCGTGGTAGTTGGGGCACTGAGCGTCGCCACGCCTGCCACCCGGTTCCGGAAAGTGTTCGACGGCGGTTTGGTCGCCGCCCTGCGCGAGACCTGCAGGCAGCTGGAGATCGACATCGCGGCCAACCCGGCCGAGCGGGACTGAACCACCCACGGGTCGGTTGGCAACCACCGTCGAAAGTAATTCTGGCTAGCAGAATATGCTGGGAGTCACACCGGCGCATCCGTAGGGTCGAACTACGCCAAAAACTGTTCGTACCTATCGAGGAGGCCTACGTGTCCATCAGCGCCGAGAACACGACTCATGAATCTGTGGCCCTCAGCCACGCGATGCCCCAGCCGACACCGGAAGAGGCGGCGCAGCTTGCCCAGTTGTACCGGGACTTCGACAAAGAGAACCTGATTCCGTTGTGGACGGAGATCGGGGATCTGATGCCGATGGTCCCCACCCCGAAGGCCGTGCCGCACGTGTGGCGCTGGAGTGACCTTTACCCGCTCGCCGCACGTGCCGGTGACCTGGTGCCCGTAGGCCGTGGTGGCGAGCGGCGGGCCATAGCCCTCGCCAACCCGGGCCTCGCCGGCACCCCATACGCGACCCCGACGCTGTGGGCCGCGATCCAGTACCTGGGCGCCCGCGAGACCGCTCCGGAGCACCGCCACTCGCAGAACGCCTTCCGCTTCGTGGTCGAGGGCGAAGGCGTGTGGACCGTGGTGAACGGGGACCCGGTGGCGATGCGCCGCGGTGATTTCCTGCTGACTCCGGGCTGGAACTTCCACGGCCACCACAACGACACCGATGAGCCGATGGCCTGGATCGACGGCCTGGACATCCCGTTTGTGCACTACGCCGACGCCGGCTTCTTCGAGTTCGGCACCGAACGCGTCACCGACGAGGCCACCCCGGACATTTCCCGGTCCGAGCGGCTCTGGGCCCACCCCGGCCTGCGCCCCCTCTCCGGGCTCCAGGACACCGTCAACTCCCCCATCGCCGCGTACCGGTGGGAACACACCGACGCCGCCCTGCGCGAGCAGCTCCTCCTCGAGGACGAAGGCCACCCCGCCACCGTGTCCCAGGGCCACGCAGCCATCCGCTACTCGAACCCGACCACCGGCGGGGACGTGATGCCCACCATCCGCGCCGAGTTCCACCGCCTCCGCGCCGGCGCGTCCACCGAACCGTTGCGTGAAGTGGGCTCCAGTGTCTGGCAGGTCTTCGAAGGCTCCGGCACCGCCACCCTGAACGGCGAGGTCAAAACCCTGGCCAAGGGCGACCTGTTTGTGGTCCCGTCCTGGCAGGAATGGTCCTTGCAGGCCGAGACCGAGTTTGATCTGTTCCGCTTCAGCGACGCCCCCATCTTTGAACGCCTCAATTTCAACCGCAGCTACACCGAAGGACGCAAGAACGCATGAGACTCCTCACCCTCCGCCTCTCCAATGGGGAAACAACAGAAACCAAGGCGGTCCGCCAGGACGGCGACACCCTCACCGAGATCGACGGGTTCACCGACGTCGGGGCACTCCTGAAGGATTCCTCCTGGGAGTCCATCGCGCAGGCCGCCACCGGCGCCACCCACCCGCTTGAGGGCGCGGACCTGGACGCCGTGGTTCCCGCCCCGGGCAAGATCATCTGCGTGGGCCACAACTACCGCAACCACATCAAGGAAATGGGGAGGGAAGTCCCCGAGCACCCCACCCTGTTCGCCAAGTACGCCGAGTCCCTGATCGGGCCCAACGATGACCTGGCCCTCCCGCAGGAATCCGATTCTGTGGACTGGGAAGCCGAACTCGCCGTCGTGATCGGCAAGACCGGCCGCCGGATCGCTGAAGCGGATGCCAGGGACCACATTGCCGGGTACGCCGTCCTCAACGATGTGTCCATGCGCGACTACCAGTTCCGCACCATCCAGTGGCTCCAGGGCAAGACCTGGGAAAAGTCCACCCCGTTCGGTCCCGCCCTGGTCACGCAGGACGAATTCACCGCGGGCCCGCTCATGACCACCACCGTGGACGGCGAGATCCAGCAGAGCACCCCCACCGGCGACGTCGTGTTCACGCCGGAATTCCTGGTCTCCTACATCTCCACGATCATCACCCTGAACCCGGGCGACGTCATCGCCACCGGCACCCCGGGCGGTGTGGGCCACGCCCAGGACCCCAAACGCTACCTGCAGGAAGGCCAGATCCTGGTCACCACCATCGAGGGCCTGGGCCAGCTGAACAACCGCGTGGTCAAGGAAGCCTGATGGTAGCCCGCCAGGACCAGAGCACGGACCCGGAACTGCTCGAAGCACTGCTCCAGGCCCGGCGCGGGACCGCGTTCTTCGCCCGGAAGCTCAACGAACTCACCGACGCGGAGCTTGACGGGGATTCGCTGCTGCAGGGCTGGACCCGCCGCCACGTCACGGCGCACATCGGCTACAACGCGCGGGCCATCGCGCGGCTCATCGAGTGGGCCAACACGGGCGTGGAAACACCCATGTACGCCTCCACTAACGTCCGGGACCACGAAATCAGCTTCGGGGCGACCCTGTCCCCGATCGCACTGCGGAACCTCTTTGACCACTCCGCCGTGCACCTGAACGTCGAATGGCGGGACCTGCCCGAACAGGCCTGGTACAAGAAGGTCCGCACCATCCAGGGCCGGGAAGTCCCGGCCACCGAAACCGTGTGGATGCGCACCCGCGAAGTCTGGACCCACGCCGTGGACCTGGACAACGGCGCCACCTTCGCCGACATCCCAGCACCCGTCCTCGAAGGGCTCCTGCGCGATATCACCGGAGCCTGGCAAACCCGCGGCACCGACACCGGACTGATCGTCAAGATCACCGGCACGGACCAGGCGTTCGGCGACACCACCGCCCAGAACCCCACGGTCATCACCGGGCCCCTGCCCGGCGTCGTCCAATGGGCCACCGGCCGCGGCACCCACGGCGTCACCGCAACACACCACGGAGCACCGCTGGCCGAAACGCCCGCAGCCCCAAAGTGGATCTGAGCCTGACCTTCGGGTCGTCGAAGCAGCACCAATAGTCAGTACAACGGAACAGCGGCGGGATGACCCGCCGCTGTTCCGTTGTTCTCCCCGGCAGTACGCTGGATGCATCGTCAGGGAGCCGGGCCATGCCAGAACTCGAAGAACTGCTCACGGCCGGACGCGACGCCTTCGTCCGGCGGGACTGGGCCGCGGCGTACCGCAACCTCACCGCAGCCCACCGCAGTTCGCGATTGGCCACAGCCGACCTGGACGCACTCGCCAGTTCGGCCTGGTGGCTGGGAAACGTCCCCGAGTCGCTGGCGGCGTCCGAGGAGCTCTATGCCCACCTGGCGGCGGAAGGCAACGAGCCCAGGGCAGCCATGACCGCGATCGAACTGTCGCTGCGCTGGAGTACCCGCGGTGACCTCGCC
The DNA here is from genome assembly GCF_057840185.1 of Pseudarthrobacter sp. KH_020_B. Lineage (NCBI taxonomy): Bacteria > Bacillati > Actinomycetota > Actinomycetes > Micrococcales > Micrococcaceae > Pseudarthrobacter > Pseudarthrobacter sp. KH_020_B. The sequence continues at coordinate 2,325,975 of NZ_CM174506.1, read as the reverse complement.
GTGGCTTCAGGGTGGCTTAACCGGGCACGGCGCATGCTTGCCGGCCGGGAACGCGAGCCTGAATATGGCTACCTGCTGTACATGGAGGCGTCGATGTCCCTGGACTTCGACACCGGCCCGGCAACCGCGGCGGCGGCCGCCCGGGCGGTTGACGCCCTGGCCCGCACGGTTGGCGACCCGGCGCTGTCCTGCTTCGCCCGCGTGCTTGCCGGCCTCGTCCTGGTGCGCGAGGGCCAGACCGACACAGGCTTCAGCGAACTCGATGAGGCGATGCTCCCGGTCCTGGCGGGAGCGGTCCCGCCCGAATGGGCCGGGGATATCTACTGCACTGTGATCCGTTTCTGCCATGTGCTCGGCGACTACGCCCGGATGCGCGCCTGGACCAGCGAGCTGGACCGCTGGACGTCCGGGGTATCGCGCACCTTTGTCTACGCCCATGTCACGCGGGTGCACGAACTGCAGCTGCTGGCCACCGAGGGCAGCTGGGACGCCGTGCTCAGCGAGATCGGACCGCTCAGTGACAGGCTGGCCACAGCGCATGGCTGGATGGCCGGCGCTGGCTATTGCGAACTCGGCGAGATCCGCCGGCTGCGCGGTGATGTCGCCGGGGCGCGGTGGGCGTTCACCCGCGCCCGCGAGACAGGGGTGGAACCACAGCCCGGCGAAGCGCTGCTTCGCTTCGCGGCAGGGGAGCATCGCGAAGCGTTGGAGCAGCTCGGGGTGGCCCTTGGCGAGAGTGGTCCCGTGGACGGCATACGCCTCCTCCTCCCGGCCACAGAGCTCGCCCTGGCCGCCGGCGACCAGCTACGCGCGGCCGCGTTTTGTTCCGAGCTCGAAAAGACAGCGGCACGGTTCGCCTCCCCCGGGCTGCGCGCCTGGTCAGATCACGCCCGGGCTCTTGTCCTGCTGGCCTCGGGCCGAGCCGGGGACGCGCTGGCGCTGCTGGACGAGGCCGTCCGGATATACCGCGAGCAGCGGGCCCGGTACAGCATCGCCAGGGTCCATGAGGTTTCGGCGACGTGCCGAAGAATGGTGGGCGAGTCCGCTGCCGCCAACGCCGATCAGGCCACTGCCCTGGCCATCTACCGGCAGCTGGGCGCAACCCCGGACGTGGAGCGCCTGGCTGGTGCCGCCCCCGGCGGTCTTACGGCCAGGGAAGCCGAGGTGCTGGGCTTCGTCTGCCGCGGCGCCACGAACCGCGAAGTGGCGGAGGCCCTGGTCATCAGCGAAAAAACCGTGGGCCGGCACCTGGCCAATATCTTCGTGAAGATCGGAGTCACGTCACGGACAGCGGCGGCGGGGTGGGCGCGCACTCACGGAGTTCCTGACGCCCGACGGCGTGAGGCGATCTGACTGCCTGCTGCGCCTGCCGCCGTCGTACTCCCCCTGAAACTGGCCCCACCGGTACCGGAGTCCTGCATGATTTCCACCATCCCGGCGCCCAAAGATGCATCATCTGCCCGACGCGGCCACAGGCGGCACGGCCATAACCTCGGAGCATCGGACACCGTGTCCGGACGTGTGGGGAAAGGCATGACCATGAGCATTTCCGAGACAGACACCGCCGTCGAATCTGCTGACGTGGATGCGGCTGGGGTGGAGGCGGCTGCCGGGCGCCTGCTGGGCATCCTGAACGACGGTTCCACGGCGGTCCTGGCCAGCATCGGCCACCAGACAGGGCTTTTTGACGCCCTCGCCGCCCTGCCGCCGGCCAGCAGCGAACAGATCGCGGACGCAGCAGGGCTCAACGAACGCTACGTGCGTGAGTGGCTGGGTGGCATGGTGACAGCGAAGTTCATCGATTACCAGCCAGCTGCCGGGACGTACGCCTTGCGCCGGGAGTTCGTGCCCTCCGTCAGCGGGCCTGGCCCGGAAAACCTGGCGCGGACGCTTACCTATGTCACACTCATGGGCGAGGTGGCCGAAAAGATCGCGGGGAAGTTCCGGAGCGGAGGCGGGCTGGGCTACGCCGAGTACCCGGGCTTTGTCCAGGTCCAGGCCGCGGACAGCGGCTCGGTGCACGATGCGTCGCTGCTGCAAACGATTATTCCGCTGTCCGGCCGGACCGATGCCCTGCTGGCGGGAATTGACGTCGCCGATATCGGCTGCGGTGCCGGCCATGCCGTAAACCTGATGGCGCAGGCGTTCCCGGCGAGCCGGTTCGTTGGCTACGACTTCGTGGAGGAGGCTCTTGCCGCGGGCCGCGCCGAGGCTGACCGGATTGGCCTGTCCAACGTCAGGTTCGAACGGCGCGACGCCGCCACCCTGGACCTGAGGGAATGCTTTGACCTGGTCACGGTTTTTGACGCCGTGCACGACCAGGCCCACCCCGCCGCAGTCCTGGGCAACATCTGGCAGGCCCTCCGGCCGGGAGGCACATTCCTGATGGTGGACATCAAGGCATCAAGCAGGCTGGAGGACAACATTGACCTGCCATGGGCCGCATTCCTGTACGCGATTTCCACCACGCACTGCACGTCCGTGTCCCTCGCCCAGGGCGGCGACGGCCTGGGGACGGTGTGGGGCGTGCAGTTGGCGGAGTCCATGGTCCGCGATGCCGGCTTCGGCGACGTGCAGGTCGTGGATCTGGAGGAGGATCCATTCAACGCCTACTTTGTGGCCAGGAAGCAGGCCGCCGAAAGCCGGTAACGGACCTATGACGCGGGCGTAGCCTGGGGGTTGTTGACGTTGACCAGCCAGGCGGTGCCGAACTTGTCGGTGCACATGCCGAAAATGTCGCCCCATGGGGCCAGTTCGAGGGGAACGGTGACGGTGCCGCCGTCGGCGGACAGCTTGTCCCAGTAGCCGCGCAGTTCAGGTTCGTCGTCGCCGCTGAGGGAAACGGAAATGGTGCTGCCTGACGCGAGGTCCATGCCGTTGGGGGTGTCCGCTCCCATCAGGACCAGTCCGTTGCTGGCCGTCAGCATGCCGTGCATGATCTTGTCGGCTTCGGCCGGATCTTCGCTGGCGTGGAATTCCCCGAACGTGCTGAGCGCCAGGTCGCCGCCGAACACGGACTGGTAGAAGGTCATTGCCTCGCGGGCGTTGTCACGGAAGCCAAGGTAGGGGTTGAGCGTCGTTGGCATGGCCGGTTCTCCTTGCGGTACGGAACAGAGTCGAAAAGGAACAGTCAACATCCTGCCGCACTTCCAGCCGGGTTCATAGGGTTCACGGCACTCGGATTTTCCCTCCGGATTCAGGGCATAAAACGGTATCCCACACCAGGTTCGGTGACCAGGTGGCGGGGTTTCGCGGGATCGGCCTCCAGCTTCCGCCGCAGCTGGGCCATGTACACGCGCAGGTAGTTGGCCTCCGTCTGATAGGCCGGACCCCAGACGTCCAGCAGCAGCTGCTGCTGGGTCACCAGCCGGGCAGGGTTCCGGACCAGCAGTTCCAGGATGTTCCATTCGGTCGGCGTCAGCCGGACAACGTCACCGTCCCTCGTGACCTGCCGTTGAGCCAAGTCCACGGTGAAGGAGGATGCGGCCACCGTGGGTGCCGACGCGGGATCCGGAACGCGGCGGAGGAGCGCACGCAGGCGGGCCAATAGCTCGTCGAGTCCGAACGGCTTGGTGATGTAGTCGTCCGCACCTGCATCCAGGGCGTCGACTTTGTCCGATGAGCCGTGGCGTGCGGACAGCACCAGTACGGGCAGGTTGCTCCATCGACGGAGTTCCCGCAGGACTTCCGCTCCGTCAAGGTCCGGCAGCCCGAGGTCCAGGATCATCACGTCCGGCGGACGGTGGGATGCGGCACGCAAGGCGGTTCCGCCGTCGGCCGCTGTCTCCACGGCGTAACCGTGGGCCTGTAGCGTGATCCGGAGTGCCTTCAGCAGGTGGGGATCGTCGTCCACAACAAGCACACTGGTCCGGTGGCCGCCCTGCGTGCCGGAAGAATCGGTCTGGTCCGTGTTCACGTGGCCTCCTGCCGAGGCAGGTCGGCCGCGTGGCGCGCGCCCGGGGAACCCGTGGAAAGGGCCAGCCTGATCACCATGGTCAACCCACCGCCGGGCGTCTCCTGTGCAGTCAGCGTGCCGCCCATGGCCCTGACGAACCCGTCAGCGACGGCCAGGCCCAGTCCCACGCCGGTGGCCTGGGGCCGGTCGTGGAGCCGCTGGAACGGCTGGAACATCTCCAGCACCTTCCCGGCGGGCACACCAGCGCCGTGATCGATGATCCACAGTTCGCCGGACGGATAGCCATCCAGCGTGGCTGCGCCCATGCCGTCGGAAGTTCCGGTGATGGTGATTCCCGAACCCGGCGCGTACTTGACGGCGTTTTCCACAATGTTCGCAATAACGCGGTCCAGCAGCACCGGATCGGCTTCGACTGTAGGCATGTTGGCGGGCAGCTCCACGCGGACTGTACCGTCCGGGAGCCCGCGCAGGGCCGGCGCCACAACCTCGCTCCACCGCACGGGTCCCAGCAGCGGCCGGACGGAATCGGCGGTGATCCGTGACATGTCCAGGAGGTTGCCCACCAGCTGGTCCAGCCGGTCCGTGCATTCGTCAATGGTTTCCAGGAGCTCCCTTTCCTCCGCGGGCGTATAGGTGACGGTCCGCTGCAGCAGGCCGCCGGCGGCGAGTTTGATCCCGGCCAGGGGCGTCCGCAGGTCATGGGACACCGCCCGCAGGATCGCCGTGCGCATGGTGTTTCCTTCGGCCAGCCGCAGCACCTCGCGCCGGCTAACGGCCAGCTGGCGGCGTTCCAGGTGGGCTTTCACGTGGACCGCAAACGCACCCAGCAGGCGGCTTTCCGCTGCGGGCACCTCCCGGCCGAACAGCACCAGCCAGGTGTCGTCGTCGACCGGTTCTGCAGTGCTGCCCGGCAGTCCGGTGACGCCATGCTCCCACCCGGCGGTATCCCCCGCGCCGGCCACGAGCGACCAGGCCCGGCCGTCCGCGCCGCGGACTCCGGAGGATCCCGACGCCGGGACGGAACCTTCCGCCATGGCCTCCCGGCTGCTGAACACGCCGGCACCGGTGGCACCAAAAACGTCCAGGGCCTCCGCCAGGATCCCGTCCAGGGTGTCCTCCGAACGCGAGGCGCCCAGCGCAAGGTCGCCCAGCGTCGCGGCCTCCGCCTGGGCGCGGGCGGCTTCCTTGGACCTGCGGGCAGACGTGTCCACCACGCCCGCAACTGCCACGGAGACCCCAACAAACACGCCGAGGGAAAGGAAGTCCTGCGGATCGCTGATGGCCAGATCCCCCAGGGGCGGCGTGGAAAAGTAGTTCACCAGCACGCTGCTCCACAAAGCGCCGACGACGGCCGGCCACAACCCGCCCACCAGCGACACCGCAACCGCGCCGGCGAGCTGGATCAGGACGGCAGTGGCAACGCTGTGTTCGAAGGCTGCGAGCAGCAGCTGCAGCAGGACCGGCAGTGTTGCTGCGAGCGCAAAGCCAATGCCAACCCTGGTCCGGCCCAGGTCCGGCCGCCTGTGTGGTGCCTTCCGCCGGGACGGGACGCGGGGAACGACCTGGACAGCAACGTCCCCCGCGCCGCGCACCACGCGGGCTTCCACGGAGCCGCCGGCAAACAACCCCGCCAGCACTCCGGCAAGCGGCCCGCGGCGGGATTGCCCCACAACAATATGGGTCGCTCCGCTCTTTCGGGCGAAGTCCAGAAGGGCCCGGGCCGGATCCGACGCGGAGACGGTGTGGTAGGTCCCGCCCGCGCCATTGACGAGCCGCCGCTGTGCCTCCAGGACCTGTGGAGACTCGCCCGCGGCACCGCCTGCGGTGCGGACGTGGACGGCCACCAGCTCGCCGCCGTCGCTCCTTTCAAGAATCCTGTGGGCACGGCGGATGAGCAGTTCTGCGTCGTCGCTGCCGTTGAGGCCAACGATTATCTGTTCCCGTGCCATGCGGCCATTCTCCCACCCGGATCCGGACGTCCCGTGCGGCCCCCACCCTGGGATGGTGGCTTTGGCCATACGGGTGTTAAGGATGCGTCAGGATCCGCCGGAATCCGGCTCCGGCACGTCTCCCCCGTACTAGATTCAGCTGTGCCGCCGTGCTGTGCCGCGGACGGAAAGGCATGTATGACCACCATGAGCAGACCTCCCGCCGATCCCTCGGCCCTCCGCCCGACGCGCAGGGCGGCCCTGGGCAGTTGGCTGCTGCATGGATTGGAGGACGCGAAGGGCACCCATCAGGGGCCGGGCGGGCTCGCCGACCAGCGGAAGAAGCACCACTGGTGGCAGGTGATGTGCCTGACCGGCGTGGACTACTTCTCCACGCTCGGCTACCAGCCCGCCATCGCTGCGCTCGCGGCGGGCGTTATCTCTCCCCTGGCCACGCTGGTCCTGGTGGCTGTCACACTGTTCGGCGCGCTCCCGGTCTACCGCCGGGTTGCCATCGAAAGCCACCGCGGCGAGGGATCCATTGCCATGCTGGAGCGCCTGCTGGCCAAGTGGCGGGGCAAGCTCCTGGTGCTGGTGCTGCTGGGGTTCGCGGCCACCGACTTCATGATCACCATGACGCTGTCGGCTGCGGACGCAACGGCCCACCTGATCGAGAATCCCTTTGCCCCGGACATGCTGCACGGCCAGGAGGTGGCCGTGACGCTGGTCCTGCTTGCTTTGCTCGCCGCGGTCTTCCTGCGCGGGTTCAAGGAGGCCATCGGCGTCGCCGTGGTGCTGGTGGTGGTGTACCTGGGGCTGAACGTGGTGGTGATAGCCAGGGCGCTCGGGGAGGCTGCCACCCACCCCGTTGCTGTGGGCGACTGGTGGCAGACCCTCACCACGTCGCACGGCAATCCCTTGATGGCGGTGGCGATCGCCCTGCTGGTCTTCCCCAAGCTGGCGTTGGGACTGTCCGGTTTCGAAACCGGCGTTGCGGTGATGCCGCAGGTCCGCGGCGGCGCGGGCGATACCGAGCAGAACCCGATCGGGCGGATCCAGGGGACCCGGCGGATGCTGACCACCGCCGCCGTGATCATGAGTTCCTTCCTGGTCACCAGCAGCTTCACCACGGTGGTCCTGATCCCGGCGGACGAGTTCCTGCCGGGCGGGCAGGCGAACGGCAGGGCGTTGGCGTTCCTGGCGCACGAACATCTCGGCGCCGGCTTTGGGACCGTTTATGACCTCAGCACCATCGCCATCCTCTGGTTTGCCGGCGCATCAGCGATGGCCGGCCTGCTGAACCTTGTGCCGCGCTACCTGCCGCGCTATGGCATGGCGCCTGAGTGGGCCAAGGCCGTCCGTCCGCTCGTGCTCGTCTTCACGCTGATCGGGTTCCTGATCACCTGGCTGTTTGAGGCCGACGTCGACGCCCAGGGCGGTGCGTACGCCACCGGCGTCCTGGTGTTGATGACCTCGGCGGCAGTTGCCGTGACACTCTCCGCCCGCCGGCTGCAGCAGCGCAACCGGACCATCGGCTTTGGCATCATCACCGTGCTCTTTGTCTACACAACAGTTGCTAATATCTTTGAACGTCCGGAAGGAATCCGGATTGCCGGCTTCTTCATCCTGGGGATCATCAGCATCTCGCTGCTCTCGCGCGTGCTGCGGTCCTTCGAACTGCACGCCACGCACGTCCGGCTGGACACCCAGGCGCTTGAGTTCATGGCGGACACCCTGTCCGGGCCCATCGGGATCATCGCCCATGAACCGCTGCGCCAGTCAGCGGACGCTTACCGGCAGAAGCTGGCGTCCGCCACCGAAGCGAGCCACTTCCCCTCTGATTACCGGCCCCTGTTCCTGGAAGTGACAGTGGATGACTCCTCCGACTTCGAGACCGCCCTGGAGGTCCGGGGTGTGGTGCGGCACGGGTTCGACGTGCTGGAAGTCCATGGACCGGTTGTGCCCAACACCATCGCTTCGGTGCTCCTGCACATCCGCGATGTGACCGGGCTGATGCCGCACGTCTACTTCCGCTGGACCGAGGGCAATCCTGCCGTGAACCTCCTGAAGTTCCTGGTGCTGGGCGAAGGCGAGATCGCACCCGTGACACGCGAGATCCTGCGTGAAGCCGAACCGGATGTCACGAAGCGGCCGTGGGTGCATGTGGGCTGAGCGTTGACGCCGGCGGGACGTCACCCTCCGAGTTGGTGGACTGTGAAGGCCGTCAGGAACCCGACGGAAGCGGTCAGTCCCGTGAGGTTGTGATGCTCTTCGAACGCCTCGGGGATCATCGTGTCCGCGAGCATCGCCAGGATCCCGCCCGCCGCGATCGCGGTAATGAAGGCGATGACGGCGTCCGGAGCGTTCTCCAGCGCCACGTACCCGAGCAGTGAGGCGAGCCCACACATGACGGCAATGCCTCCCCACACCCCAAAAATGTAGCCGGTGCTGCGGCCTGCCTTTTTCATCCCGGCAGTTCCGGAAAGGCCCTCGGGAACGTTGGAGATGAACACAGCCGCAAGCATGGCCGGACTGACTGATCCCGCGGTGATGAGTCCGACGCCGAGCACTATTGACTCCGGGATCCCGTCGAGGAGAGCACCGAAGGCGATGGCCGCGCCGCTGCCCGGGCTCTCCTGCTCCGACGGTTGCTGGCCGCCTGAGCGTTTGCGGTGTTTAGCGCCCGCCCGCGTGAGGAGCGTGTTCGCTCCCACGTAGACCACGGAACCGGCCAGGAATCCGGCCACGGTGGGCCACAGGCCCCCTCCCTCAACAGCCTCACCGACGAGTTCGAACGCCAGCGCCGATATCAGCACGCCAGCCCCAAAGGACATGATCGAGGAGACAAGTTTGGACGGAATGGGCCATTTCCATGACGCGGCGGCCCCCAGTACCAGGGCGGCACCGGCCACGGTTCCCCACATCAACGCCTGAAGCCACTCCGGCATGCTGCCACCCTTCGTTTGCCCGACCAGGACTCATCCACCCGGTCTCACCAGCCTGGATGAACCTATACGCCCTGAACCTATCCTCCGTCGGCGTTGTACGCACGGCGCCGTGCCTGTCCACGGAGCCGTGCCTGTCTTCTGGCCAGGGCGGCAATTGTCGTAGGCTCAGGAGCATGGCCAGATACTTTGATGTTCATCCCCAGGATCCCCAGCCCCGCGCGATCACGCAGGCCGTGAAGATCGTGCTCGACGGCGGGCTGATCGCCTACCCCACGGACTCCTGCTACGCCCTCGGGGCCCAGCTGGGCAACAAGGATGCGCTGGACCGGATCCGGAATATCCGCAAGCTCGACGACAAGCACCACTTCACGCTGGTGTGCAAGGACTTCGCCCAGCTGGGCCAGTTCGTGAACATCGGCAACGACGTCTTCCGCGCCATCAAGGCCGTCACGCCCGGAAGCTACACGTTTATCCTGCCGGCCACCAAGGAAGTGCCGCGCCGGCTGCTGCACCCGAAGAAAAAGACCGTGGGCGTGCGGATCCCGGACAACCGCGTGGTCCAGGCGCTCCTGGCCGAACTTGGCGAACCGCTGCTCTCCAGCACCCTGCTGCTCCCGGACGAGGAAGACCCGCTGACCCAGGGCTGGGAAATCAAGGAACGGCTCGAGCACGAAGTGGACGCCGTCATCGATTCCGGCGACTGCGGAGCAGAGCCCACCACGGTGATCGACTATTCGAGCGGAGTGGCGGAAGTGGTCCGGCGCGGCACCGGCGACCCGTCCCGGTTCGAGTAACCCGGGCTCGAACGGACTCAGTCCTGTTTGCGGGCCCGGCTCGGCTGCACCCGCGGGGGCTCACCGGGCATCTTCGGGTAGTCCGGCGGGAAGGGCAGTTCGCCGAGGCCAGCCTTGAGGTCCCGCTCCCACCAGCCCAGCAGCACGTCGATGGTGCCCGGTTGCGCCTTCATGTCTGCCCAGGGATCGCCCACGGTCCTGAGCCGTTCCGGCACCGTCAGGATGGTGAAGTTTTTGGGATCCGCGCTGCCCAGTTCGTCCCAGCTGATGGGGCAGGAGACCGGCGCGTGGGCCAGCGCGCGGGGGCTGTACGCGCCGGCGATGGTCCGGTCCCGGTTCGCCTGGTTGAAGTCCAGGAACACCTTCACACCGCGCTCCTCCTTCCACCAGGCCGTGGTGACCTTGTCCGGCATCCGCCGCTCCAGTTCGCGGGCCGCAGCGATCACCGCGTGGCGGACTTCCAGGAATTCGTGGTTGGGCTCGATAGGCGCGTAAACGTGGAGGCCGCGATTCCCCGAGGTCTTGATGAAAGTATCCAGCCCGGCCTCCGCCAACACCTCTTTCAGCGCCAGTGCAGCCGGGACGGCGTCGTCGAAGTCTGTGCCCGGCTGCGGGTCAAGGTCAATTCGCAGCTGGTCCGGGTTATCGGTGTTCCCTGCATGCGAGGGCCACGGATGGAACACCACCGTATTCATCTGCACCGCCCACACGGCCGCGGCAGGTTCGTCAAGGACCAGCATGGGGTGCGAGCGTGCGCTCGGAAAGACCACCTTCACCGACCGGATGAAGTCCGGCGTGCCCTTGGGCGGGTTCTTGGAGAAGAACTGGTCCCCCTCGACGTTCTCTGAGAACCTCTGCAGCGCCACCGGCCGGTCACCGTTCGCGGCAATGAACGCCTCCCCCACGTCCACCATGTAGCGTGCGAGGTCCAGCTTGGTCAGGCCCAGGTCAGGCCAGAGCACCCTGCTGGGGCTGGAAACGCGCATCTCGCGCTCGCCGTTCGGTCCCGGGACAGTGAGGGTGGTCTGTTCGCTCGCCATGGGGCCAAACCTACCCTGCGCCGCTCGCGGCGTCAGCACCCCGCCCCTCCTGTGGCACGTTTCCGGCATGATGGATCCATGACCGTCTCAGAGTCCGCCCTGACGATCGCCGTGGGCGACGTCGGCGTTTCCGCCGCCTATGCCCGCCCGGACAGCCCTTTCGCCACCTTGGTGCTGGCGCACGGGGCAGGCGCTGGTATGGAGCATCCCTTCATGAGCGGGTTCACCCGCGGACTGAACGACGACGCCGTTGCCACCTTGCGCTTTAACTTCCCCTACCGCGAGGCCGGCCGGAAGTTCCCGGACCGGCCGCCAGCAGCCATCGCCGCCTGGCGCGCCGCCATGGACGAAGCCACGCGCCAAGCCCAGGCCCACGGTGATACCGGACCGGTGTGGGCGGCCGGCAAATCGTTCGGCGGCCGGATGGCGTCCATGGCCGTCGCCGAGGGAATGGACACTGCCGGACTTGTCTACCTCGGGTATCCCCTCCACCCGCCCGGCAAACCGGAAAAGCTCCGCGACGAGCACCTCTACGGGCTCACCCTCCCCATGCTGTTCCTGCAGGGCACCCGCGACACCTTCGCGACGCCGGACCTGCTGGAGGGTGTGGTCTCCCGGATCGGCCGGTCTGCCGTCCTTGACTGGATCGACGGCGGTGACCATTCCTTCGCCGTGGCAGGCAAGAAGCGCGACGCTGCGGAGATCGGAGCGTCGCTGGCACCGAGGGTGGCGGAGTTCATGCGGAGCCGCGTCTGACCGGTCCGGCCAGATGTGCCGTCCGGCCAGTCGTCCGGTCCGGCTAGGCGACGTCCTCGTGCCACCAGCCTTCCCAGGCGGTGGAGGTCAGCCGGCCGGTGGGGAAATCGGTCTTCCCGATCCCGCTGTTGTGCGGGCGGCTGCCCTCTCCGCGGCCGGCGTCAAGGAGGAAGTTCAGGCTACTCAAAAGCAACATTATTGTGTCCCTTCGTGTGGTGGTCTGGACCACGTTGTCCAAGTAGGAACGAGCCTAACTGGGCCATGTTTCAGCGCGTCGACGCAACGTTTCGGCCACGTATCCTTCATCTCACCTGTGCAACCACCGAAAGAAGGCGCGCGGCGGGGCCGGCGTCACATGCGGGCTTTGGTCCGGGCAGTCGGCTGCGCTGTCCAGGGATCCTCCGGCCACGGATGTCTGGGGTAACGGCCGCGCATCTCGGACCGCACTTGTGCGTAGGGCCCGGACCAGAACGACGCCAGGTCATCCGTCACGGCGAGCGGCCTCCGCGCGGGTGAGAGCAGGTGGAAGAGGACAGGCACCCTGCCGTCCACCAGCCGTGGCGTCTCAGCCCAGCCAAAGCATTCCTGCAGCTTGACCGCGACAACCGGCGGGCCGGCTTTGTCCGAAACCTCGGGGTAATCGATCCGCACCATGGAGCCGCTCGGCACTTTCAGTGCCTCCGGTGCCAGTTCCGCCAGGCGGACCGCCTCGGGCCAGGGCAGCAGTCGCCGCAAGGGGTTGGTGAGGTCGATGCTGTTGGTGGCGGCACCGCCAGCCAGTGCCTCCAGCTCCGGTCCCAGCCAGGAGTCCAGCCGTGCCAGCAGTGACTGTTCCGAAACGTCGGGCCACGGCTCGCCCAATTCGCGGCGCAGCAAGGCGAGGCGGCGGCGCAACGCGTCGGCCGCCGTCGACCATCCGATGGTTCCCAGCCCGTCCTTGGCGAGGGCGCGGGCCACGGCGGCCCGGCCGTCCTCGGCGGAGGGGCGGACGGGGGTGGAGGACAGGCTGATGGCACCCAGCCGGTGTTCCCGCCTGGCCTTCACCCGGCCCTGGCTGAACTGCGCTTCCACGGTGTCGGTCAGGAGGTGCCCGGCGGCCGCCTCGGCGGTGTCGGCGCTCAGCGGCGCGGCGGACCGGATTACCGCGCCCGTGCCGGCAGCGTCCCGGCCGGCGGCGCGTGAAACTTCCGCCACGGCCAGCCACTCATGCCCTGTCAGCGGACTGCCCGCCGGCAACCCCGCGCGAGTGCCGGACGACAGCAGGTACCGTGCCGGGCCGTCGCCCGGGACACGCCGGGCCACGCGGTCCGGGAACGCCAGCGCGACGACGACGCCCACCGCCTCCGCAGCTGTCACCGGCGCGTTGCTGACCAGGGAGGCGATGGCGGAAGGGCCGACGGCGGCGCCTTCCTTCCGTGCGATGGTCTCCAGCCGGCGAACGTCCTCCGCCCAGCGCCGGGCGGCGGGGTCCGTTCCGGTGCGCAGGGCGGTCAGCAGCCGCGTGAGGTCGGCCCCCGGGGCCCGCTGGTCCCCCGCCACGAGTGCCACCGCTTCTGCCGCGGCGCGGTGGCCCACGGCCGCTGCGCCGTCCAGCAGTGCGCGGGCCAGCCGGGGATCGGCCGGGACCCTGGCCAGCGTCCGCCCCAGCTTGGTGGCGTGCCCGTCCCGCGCCACGGCTCCGAGTTCGCGCAGGACCTCCACAGCCTCGCCCATGGCTGCCGCAGGAGGTGCATCCGGCAGTGCCAGCCCGGCGCCGCCCGGTGATCCCCAGCAGGCCAGGAGCAGCGCGGCACCGGTGAGGTCCGCGACAGCGATCTCGGGCGTTACATGCGCCGGCGCGGCACCGTACGTTTTCTGGTCGTAGCAGCGGACCACCCGGCCCGGGCCCTGCCGCGCGGCGCGGCCGGCCCGCTGTTCGGCCGAGGCCCGGGAGCAGGAAACAGTTACCAACCCGGACATGCCGCGGCTGGCATCACGGCGGGGTTCCCTGGTCAGCCCGGAGTCGATCACCAGCCGCACACCAGGGACGGTCAGGGACGACTCGGCCAGGTCCGTGGACACGATGATCCGTACCGGGCCGCCCGGCCGGCGCCCGGAGACGGCCTGGTCCTGTTCGGTGGGGCTGGCCTGGCCGTGGAGTTCCAGCACATCGGTCCCGGGGGCCGCCCGGCCGCGGAGCCGGGCTGCCACATAGGAGACCTCCCAGGCCCCCGGGACAAAGACCAAGGCATCAGTGCCCGCGTCCAGTGCCACCGCGGCCGCGTGGGCCTGCGCGGCGGTATCTGCCACGTGGTCGAGGAACCCTCGTGTCACCCCGCGGTCGTCCAGCCGCGGCACGGCGGCGGGTACCCAGTCCACGGCCAGGGGGTACAGCGCTGAGGGGCAGTCGACGACGGGCGCCGGCCCGCCGCCGTCGTCCGCTGTCCCTGTCTGTCCTTTCCCTGCGTTCCCGTCTGTTCCCCCGATCAGGGCGGCGAAGCGGGGCGCGTCCAGTGTGGCGGACATAGCCACGAGGGTGAGGTCGCCGCGCAACTGGCGCACTTCGGTGAGCATCCCCAGCAGCAGGATGCCCGGCGTGACAAACTCCACTACGGTGGCAGGGCCGGCCTGGCGTTCTCCGCGGACGGTGTACCCCACGCGGTCTCCGATCCGGCTGCCGTCCAGGGCGGCCAGCCGCCGGGCAGCTGCACGCGCCGCGACCCGCCGCGGCTGTGTGACCACCACACGCCGGGCCGTTCTGGTAGGTCCCGTCAGGTTGGCGAGCAGCGGCGGGACAAGCGTCGTTTTGCCGGTGCCGGGCGGTGCCTGCACCACTGCCGTACCCGCCGCACCGCCGGCGCGCAGCACCGAGGACAACTCCGCGAGCGACTCAGCAAAGGCCAAACCGGTGCCGATGGCCGCCAGATCAAAGGTGGCGGCACCAGGGGTGCCGGCGGGGACGGCGGCGGATTTGGGTGGCGATGTCACCCGTCCATTGTCGCCGCAATCCCCCACCGCCATCAGCGCAGGTGCGCCTGGATAGGTCAGACTGGAGGTCGTCGACCATGAAAGCAGGACTTCCCTTGATCAACCTCCAGCAGGACTCCGAAGGCTTCATCCGTATGAAGCGGCACTTTCCCGCCAGTGCCACCGTGACGGTCACGTTCAGCGACGGCTCCCAGGAGGAGTTCTCCGGCCGCCGTCTCAACGAGATCTACGACGACGCCCTGGCGGTGTTCCGCGCCCAGAATCACCTTGATGCCAAGGGTTTTTCCCGTGGCCCGCAGAAAAAGGTGCAGACCAGCATCGAGTTTGTTCCCGTCCGGCCCGGGATGGGGCAGTAACCCGGGCCACCCCGGCCATCCGGCTCACCGCGGCAAGTTGGTTCACCGCGACGGTTTGACCACCATCGCCGAACCGCCTCCGCGCCGTGTGGGTTCGGCCGCGGCAACCATGACGCCATCATCTTGGAACTCGATGGCCGTGGCCGCCCCGATCTCGGCTGTTGTGGAGAACGTGTGGCCGTACGTGGTCAGCTGCGCTTCGTAAGCCGCCCTGAAGGCAGGCTCGGCAGCCACCGCGGGAGTATTCCTTTGCGACGCGCGCGGGGCCGCGATCGCCTCGGAGATAGTCATGCCCAGGTCCACGCGGTTGAGGATTGTCTGCAGGACCGTGGTGATGATCATCGATCCGCCGGGGGAACCGAGCGCCAGGAACGGCTTCTCGTCCTTGAGGATGATGGTGGGCGACATTGAGGAGCGCGGGCGTTTGCCCGCTTCGATCCGGTTCGGGTCGGTGGGGACATAGACGGTGGAGAAGTCGGTGAGCTCGTTGTTGAGGATGAACCCACGGCCGGGAACCACGATGCCGGAACCGCCGGTCTGCTCAATCGTGAGCGTGTACTCCACCACGTTCCCCCACTTGTCCGCCACAGTCAGGTTGGTCGTGGAGATGTTTTCGGTGTCCTTCTCGTCCGCGGCTGCCGCCGACGAAACCGTGCAGACGCCGTCGAACCCGGAAACGTCACCGGCGGCGACGGGCTTCGGTGTCGCCGCATGCTTCGGGTCGATTGCGCACGCCCGTTCCTTGCCAAACAGCGGGTTGGTCAGCGCTTCGGTGGGGACGTCGACAAATGCCGGGTCGCCCAGGTACTTGGCGCGGTCCGCGAAAGCGAGTGCGCTGGCCTCAAGGTAGTGGTGCAGGGCGCCCGGCGTGGTCATCCCGGCCAGGTTGAACGGCGCCAGGATGTTCAGTGCCTCGCCCACGGTGGTGCCGCCGCTGCTGGAGGGCGCCATGCCATAAACGTCGTAGTCGCGGTACTCCACATGGGTGGGCTCCTGGTCCAGCGTCCGGTATGCGGCGAGATCCGCCGTCGTCAGGTAGCCCGGTGGAACGGGCAGCGTGGTAGTGGCACTCTTGGGCGGCGCCTGCACCGTGGCGGCAATCTCCGCTGCGAGCGGGCCGCCGTAGAAGGCATCCGTCCCCTCCTTGGCAAGGAGGCGGTACGTCTTGGCGAGGTCCTGGTTGTGGAGGATACTGCCGACGGCGGGCAGTTCGCCGCCGGGGAGGAACAGGCTGCTCGTGGCAGGGAAGGCCTCGAACCGCGCCTGGTTGTCGGCCGTCTGCTGGCGGAAGGTCTCGTCTACTACGAAGCCACGCTCAGCCACCTTGATGGCAGGTTCGAGGGCCTCATCAAGGTCCAGGGTGCCCCATCGATCCAGGGCCCGTTCCCACGTGGCCGGCGTACCCGGGACACCTACCGAGACGCCGCTGGTGATCAGTTCCGGAGAGAAACGGTACGGGCTGCCGGCCGGGTTCGCGGGTGTGATGGTGGCGGGGTCTATGAACGCGTTGGTCGGCATCGTTGCCGGAGCCGTCTCGCGTCCATCTATGGTTCCCACGTCACGGGTCTTCGCATCGTAGAACACGAAGTAACCTCCCCCGCCGATGCCGGCACTGTAGGGCTCGGTCACACCCAGGGTCGCGGCCGCGGCGACGGCGGCGTCCGCCGCATTGCCGCCGTCGCGCAGGACCTCGATCGCCGCGGCGGACGCTTCCGGGTCAACGGTGCTCACCGCCCCGCCGTACCCGGTCGCCGTCGCCTCCTTCTTGATCTCCCGGGGATCTGCGAACGCTGGGGTGGTGACAGCCCCACCCGTCACGCTCAAAGCCAGGACAGCAGTCACAGCAGCCAATTGACGTCGCACACTAGGCATGATCTCTCCCAAGTCAGGGTGTTTGCGCAGGGTGGGTTTGCGCCACGATACTCCGCCGGGTTGGGACTCTCAAGGCTCAACTTTTTGTGCCAAGGCCATGCCTCAGACCGGTGTGCCGGCTTCGGTGGTGGCAGTGTCGGCCGGCGAGCGCCGCCGCCGGCTGGCCAGCAGGAACGGCACGGCGAACAGTTCGATGACACCGCTGATGGCAAGCGAGAGGGGGTAACCGTACACGTCCGCTGCCCGGCCCATGAGCGGCTGGACCACAATTCCACCGCTCGATCCCATGAGCGAATCGAAACTGAGCACCGTTGCCCTCTGCTGCGAGGAAATCATGTCATTGAGGTAGGCCTGCCGCACCGGGGTGCCCGCCGCGGAGACCAGAGCCCAGAGCACCAGCAGCAGCAGGGCCACCCAAAACACGCGCGTGATGCCGAGCGCCACCAGGATTAGCCCGCCCATGCTGCTGCTCACCACCAGCACAGTGGTGCGCCTGCGGACCCGGCGCCGGACAGTTGGTGCCAACCAGCCGCCCAGGATCTGCGCTCCCGCCATAACGGCCGCCGCGAGTCCGGCGACGGAGTAGGCCCGCGGGTCCCCGAAGAGCTCCAGCAGGTACGGTTGCAGCGCGTAGAACACATAGAACCCGATGCCGGCACTGAACGGGGCGGAAAGCATGACGTACCGTACGGGCGGGTTCTTGAGGCCACTCTCAATGGAGGCCGTCAGCACTGCCCTGGTCGCTTTGAGCGGATGCGGGGAGCGTTCCGGAGTGAATCCAACATCGCGCATCAGCAAGAAGGCCACACTAAACATCGCCACGAGCACTCCGACGCGCACCAGGAACGGCACGCCCAGGTCAGTGACTTGGGCGATCACGCCGCCGGCCGCCGAGCCCACCAGCATCGCGAAGCCCGACACCATCTGTCCCCGTCCGAAGACGGTCTCCAGGTCCCCGTAATAACCCGAAAAATGCAGCGCATCGACGAGCCACGCCTCCACTGCCCCGGAGAAGAAAGTGAAGCCCAGACCCAGCAGGACCGACACCACCGCCCAGGACCAGAAGGGCGCGGATATCTGCCAGAGCAGGTAGTACAGGTAGGTGGAGACGGCCAGGGTGACGGTGCCGAGCAGGAATGAAACGCGGCGCCCCCAACTGTCCGCAATGACCCCGGTGGGTACTTCGAACAGGACCATGCCGGCTGTGAAGAAGGCGTTGGCCGCGAATGCTTCAAGGTTGCTCAGCCCGGCGTCCAACAGGAAGAGCGTGTTGATTCCCCAGATGAAGGAGGCCGCAAGGGTATTGCCCAGCGTCAGGGTGAGGTAGATGCGTTGGATCCTCCGCGCGGCAGCGTTCATAGGCTGGCTTTCATGAGCTGCTGGGCACCGGGTCATGCCGGAGGTACCGGCGCCGGAACCGGCCGGTCCCGGCAGTCAGCGCCCGCAGCTCCACGGCGTACTTCAGCAGTTCCTGGTCCGGAACTTCCGCGCTGATTTCGGTCAGCTCACCACCGGATGTGGCCGTGCCGGTGAGCCTGCCGCGGCGTGCTGAGAGGTCACTCATCACGGCCCCCACGTGCGCTTCGGATACCGTGATGCTGACGAAGGAAACCGGCTCGAGCAGCTGGATGCGACCTGTGGCGGCGGCCTCCCGGAGCGCAAGGGCCCCCGCCGCCTGGAACGCGGCGTCGGAAGAGTCAACGCTGTGGGCCTTGCCGCCCACCAGCGTGACGCGCAGGTCCACTACGGGGAACCCGGCAGCCAGCCCTTTCTGCATCTGCGCGCGCACCCCTTTCTCCACGGAGGAGATGAACGTTCCGGGGATCACCCCGCCCACTGTTTTGTCGACGAATTCGAACCCGCCGCCACGGTCCAGCGGCTCCACGTCGATGTCGCAGACGGCGTACTGCCCGTGGCCGCCGGACTGTTTGACGTGCCGGCCGTGGCCCGTTGCCGGGGCGGCGAACGTTTCCCGCAGCGGCGTCACCACGTCAATGGTGTGAAGCTTCACGCCCTGGTCGCGCAGCCTGTCCAGCACCACCTCGGCATGGGCCTCCCCCATGCACCAGAGGATCAGCTGGTGTGTTTCCGCGTTCCGCTCCACACGCAGCGTGGGATCGCCGGCGGCCACCTTGGCCAGGCTCCGGGCCAGCGCATCCTCGTCACTGCGCGAGTCCGCCTCCACTGCCACCGGCATCAGCGGTTCCGGCATCTCCCAGGTGGCCAGCAGCAGCGGCTGGTCCTTGGCCGAAATGGTGTCCCCGGTTTCGGCGCTTCCCAGCTTCGCCACCGCACAGATGTCACCGGCCACACAGTGCGCGACAGGGCGCAGGTTGGGGCCCAGCGGAGAATACAGGTGCGTGACGCGCTCGTCCGTGTCATGGTCCTGATGGCCGCGGTCGGCGAGCCCGTGCCCGCCGACGTGGACTGGAGTGTCAGCACGCAGCGTGCCGGAAAAGACCCGCGTCAGGCAGACCCTGCCAAGGAACGGATCAATGGTGGTGCGGACCACCTCAGCAGCCAGCGGCCCGTCCGGGTCACAGGCCAAGGCGGACGCCGGCGCGCCCGCCAGGTCAGTCACCTCCGGGAGGGCGCCCTCCACCGGCGACGGGAAGCCCCGGGTCAGGACTTCCAACAGTTCCGCCGTACCAAGCCCGGTGACCGCCGAGGTCGGCACCACCGGGAAAAAGGAACCGCGGGCGACGGCGGTTTCCAGGTCCGCGATCAGGACATCGGTATCGATGTCCTCACCACCCAGATAGCGGTCCATCAGGGTCTCGTCCTCGCTCTCCGCGATGATCCCTTCGATGAGCCGGCCCCGGGCGGCCTCCGACGCCGCGCGCTCGCCGGGGTCAGCGTCCCGGGAACCGGCGTCCGCGTTCCCGGCGGAGTAGTCAGAAACCGTGCCTGTCAGCAATCCCAGCAGCCCGCTGGTTTCGCCGCCGGCACGGACCGGGACGTACAACGGCAGCACCGCGTCGCCGAACGCCTGCTGGCAGGCGGCCAGGACGCCGTCGTAATCTGCCCGGAGGTGGTCAACGCGGGAGATGACCACAGCCCGCGGCATCCCCAGGCCTTCGCATTCGCCCCAGAGCGCCGTAGTGGTGGCGTCGATGCCGTCAACGGCGGAGACAACAAAGAGGGCGGCGTCCGCAGCCCGGAGCCCCGCCCGAAGTTCGCCGATAAAGTCCGGATAGCCCGGAGTGTCCAGCAGGTTCACCTTGATCCCGTCGACAAGCAGCGGAACCAGGGACAGCGTGACCGACCGTTGCTGCCGCACTGCCGAGGGGTCGGAATCGCTGACGGTGGTGCCCTCTGCGATGGAGCCTTTGCGTGAAATCATGCCGTGGGCGGCCAGCAATGCTTCGATCAGCAGGGTCTTCCCGGCGCCCGAATGCCCCACGAGCGCCACGTTGCGCACCTGTTCCGGATCTGTTGCCGCGATGCCGTGCGGAGCATCAGCCCGGCGCACCTCCGGCCCTCCCCGCCCCGGTGTCCGCGCTACGTCCTTTGCGGCTTTCACTGACATGGGAACCTCCTGGCGTCTTTGCCATGCACCGGGCCGAATCGTGTTCTCTGATTCGACACCCTGGCGGGCGCAAGGGCAAGAGCAACCACCGGGTCGGGGCGGCCGCAGCGGAGGATAATGGCAGCCAGAGCCCAAGAGTCCGTGCCACTGTGAAGGGGTCCAATGCAGCCGGTTCCGCGCATCACAGTGGAGGTTCCCGTCCTCATGGTTGGTGCGGGCCCGTCCGATTACGAGGCGCTGGGCAGCTATGTCAACGCCCTCCGCCGGCCGCAGGGGCTGCACCTGACACTGTTGCATGTCGGCATCCTGGCGGATTTTGCGCAGGACGTCGCGGACTGGACCAAGGGGATCACCCCGGCCGGTGAGGCCGTCCGGCAAACAACGGGCTGGTTGCAGGGTCTGCCCGTACTGGACGGGTTTGCGGCAACGTCGCAACAACTGATCGTGCTGGGAGGAGGAGGCATCTCCGGGCTCGAAGTGGACGTGCCCGATCGCGTGCACGACTACCAGGTGTCCCTGGTGCAGGGCCTGCATGATCTCCTGGACCGGCTCCTCGTGGACAATGTGGACGATTTCATCCTCAGCTCACCGGCGCTGGGCTACCGCTTTCCGCACTGGGTGCCCCATGTCGCCGTCGGCCGTCCACTGTCGCGGGAACGCGCGCCGCGGACGATTGCCCCGCTGACCGTCGTTTTTGGTCCGTCGCGGATCAGGAACGGCCGGTCCCTCACGGCAGCAGACTGAGCAGCCGGCGTGTCATTCCACTTTGAAAGTTGCCGGTACGCAGCACGGAGGACGACGGCGGGACCCACCGCCGTCGTCCGCTCCGCTGTGCATGCGGCCGCCCTGCGCGAACGGACAGTTCCGGCCCGCCCGGCCGGCGGGCCGAAAAACTTTTCAAAAGGTTTTCTCGGACCAGGCCGGACGGGTCCTTAAATGTCGTACCCCCTCATGATGATGGATCTATGGAACGCATCACAGCAGGTGAAGCAGTAGGGGCCCTTGAGGCTTCTGTCGCCGCGCTTGTTGTTCATATGCGCCGCGCCGCACCGGCTTTGGGCTCCACAGGTGCCGATCCTCTCCGGGACCAGGCGGATGCATGCCTCGACGGGCTCGAAGAAGCGGGAAGGGTGGAAGCCATGCTGGCAGCTGTGAAGGTGCACCTTACCGCCGCGTTCGCAGACAAGTCCATGAAAATGGCCGCCCCCGCCACGGGCCCGGGCCAGGACACCGCCCTGGAAATGAGTGTGGTGTCGGAACTCGCCTGTGTGCTGACCGTCAGCGAACCCGCTGCCGGGGACTTGCTGGCCCAGGCCCACGAACTGACTACTACCCTGCCCCTGACGCTCGCCGCGTTACAGGGTGGGAGCATTTCGTGGCAGCACGCCCGGGTTATGGTCGACGAAACAGCCAACCTCAACCCCGCTGACGCCGCCGCGCTGGAGGCGCACTTCCTTGACCCTAATGCGGAGAACGCGGCCTGTCGCTGCGCGGCCGGGGAAATGATCCCGTCCCGGTTCCGGCACAAAGCCCGGACCTGGCGCGAACGCCACCACCCGGACAGCATCGAAAAACGCCACACCCGCAGCGCCGCCGACCGGCGCCTCGAGCTCGCCCCGGACCGGGACGGCATGGCCTGGCTGAGTGCCTACCTCCCTGCGGATCAGGCCGCCGGGATCTGGGACCGCACCACCGCTGCAGCCCGCGCCCTCCAAGGCCCCACCGAGGGCCGGACCCTCACCCAACTCCGCGCCGATGTGGCCGCCCTGTGGCTCCTGGGCGGCACCGCCGAGCACGTGCCCTCACCCACCGCCCAGGTCCTGGTGACCGTGCCTGTATTCGCCCTTATGGGCCTCACCGACGAACCCGCCATGCTCGACGGATACGGACCCATCCCGGCGTCGATGGCCCGCCAACTTGTTGCCGAAGGGGCGTCCTCGTTCCACCGCGTCCTGACCGACCCCCGCGACGGGGCACCGCTGGAGATCGGACGGACCAGCTACCGGATCCCTGCCGCGATGCGCCAATGGCTGAGACTGCGGGACGGGAAATGCCCGTTCCCTGGCTGCAGCAACCAGTCCCTCGACAACGAAGCCGACCACCTGCTCTCCTGGGCGGACGGCGGCACCACCGGCATATCGAACCTCGGTTCGCCTTGCCCCAAGCACCACAGGCTGAAACACACCACAACCTGGACACCCACGGGGGCAGCAACCAACAACCCACCCGGCTGGACTTCACCGTCAGGCCGCCACTACCAAAGCGAACATCAGGACTGGGAACCACCCCACTGGCCACCCCAGATACTGGACGAGCTATGCCACCAGGAACCAGGCTCCGCACTGCCCAACGACGCCCCGCCCGACGAAGTCCCGCGTGACGGAACGGTGTCTAACGATGCCATGCTTGACGGCGCGCTGCCCGATTTTCTGCCCCCTGCAGACCGGTCGCCGGATCCCGCCTGGCTGCGGCAAGCCCTCGACGAACCGGGACCCTGCCTGTCAGTAGCTGACTTTCTCTGGCTATCAGAGCAGCCGTCCCCCAACCGTGCGGCACACTGACACCCACAGGCAGCGTCAGTGAGGCCGCTCCCGGACAGCACGGTCGGTGCGTATGCAGCAATTTAACGTTCGTGCCGGTCAAACGCGTCCAGCAGCCGTTTGACAGAGCCGCCCAGGTTCCATTCGACGGCGAGGCGCTCCAGCTCGGCGCGCGATTCGCCGTCGATGGGGTGCAGCTGGGCTCCCGCTTCCTCGAGGGTGGGAAGCTTGAGGTCACGCACAATTTTCACAACCGTTGGCGCGACCGTGAGGTAGTCGGCGGCCGCGGCCAGCTTCGAGCGAATGGACGCGGATACTCCGCCGCCCCCGTCAGCGGCTGCAGCGAGCAAGTTCTCCAGTGTGCCGTACTCGCCCAGGAGCGACGCAGCGGTCTTCTCGCCGATGCCGGCCACGCCTGGCAGCCCGTCGGAGGCGTCGCCGCGAAGGGTCGCGTAGTCGGCATATTGTTCGGGCAGCACGCGGTACTTCCCGACGACGACGGCGTCGGTCACGACTTCGAGGTTCCTCATGCCCCGCGCAGTGTAGATCACCCTCACCTGACGGTCGTCATTGACGGTCTGGAAAAGATCACGGTCGCCGGTGACCACATCGACGGGGAGGTCCGCGTGGCTGGCATAGGTACCGACGACGTCGTCGGCCTCGTGTTCAGCAGCGCCCACGATAGCGATGCCGGCCAGCTCGAGGACGCGGCGGATCATCGGAAGCTGCGCTTCGAGCGCGTCCGGGACCACCTCGACGTCGGGGGCATCCGACACCAGTTCGGCGACCCGGTGCGACTTGTACGTAGGGATCAGGTCCACACGCCACTGCGGACGCCAATCGTCGTCCCAGCAGGCAACCAGATGGGTTGCCCCGTAGTCAGTGGTGAGGCGGGCAATCATGTCCAGGAGGCCGCGCACGGCGTTCACCGGTGTTCCGTCAGCGCGGCGGAGGGTGTCCGGCAGGCCGTAAAAGGCGCGAAAGTACAGGGACGCGGTGTCGAGCAGCATCAAACGGTGTGGCATACCTGATCCTGACACGGAAGCAGCCGCTGGGCTAACAGGACTTCCGCTGTCCGGCGCGGATAGGCATGCCCACAAACGCTCCGGCGGGGTTAGGATGCCTCTAACGGTTCAAGCAGCGGGACCAAACCAACCTTGTCTGGGAGGTTCGACCTTGTCTCATGATGCCCCTGTTGCCCCGTCGCCCCGCACGCGTGTGAAACGGGCCAATGTTCAGCCAGCCTCAACGCGTCATGACGACCACGCTGGCCGGGACCGCCCCGCTGCGCCGGCCGATCGAACGGCCGCCCCTAACCGGTACGGCTTCAATCCGGAGCACTGGCCGGACTCATGAGCCCGGGCGCTGTCCTTTGCGGTGAGCGCAAGAATTAGAGGCTGACGGCATGCCCCGACTCAGTGTCAACGGCGTGGATCTCTTCTACGAAGAGCAAGGCCAAGGGACACCAATACTGTGCCTGCACGGAACGCCAAGTTCTGCGGTGATGTGGGCGGACGCCGCAAGCGAACTCGCCCGGCACGGCCGCTGCATCATCTATGACCGCAGGGGTTTCCACCGCAGCGCCCCGCCGCTGCCGTTCGTGGCCTTGGATTTGGTGGATCACGTCGACGACGCGGCGGGCGTCCTGGCGGCGCTCCATGCCGGGCCTGCTATCGTGATCGGCCGCAGCACAGGTGGCCTGATCGCCGTCGAACTTGCCCGCCGTTTCCCGGACAAGGTCAAAGCTCTGGTCCTCCTGGAACCGGCGTTGTTCACCATCGATCCGGTTGCAGACGCCTGGGCTCGCAGCCTGCGCCGCCGGGTGCTTGAGCGCTCGGAGGGTCGGCCCGGGCTTGCTGCGGAGAGCGTGATCCGGGAGGCCCTTGGTGATGCGACGTGGGAGTCGCTTCCAGCGGAGCTCAAGCAGATGTTTGCCGGCACCAGCCACGCCGTCCTCGCGGAAATCAATGGCCATGGCATGGATCTCAGCGACGACGCTCTGGAACTGACCGAGGACCAACTTGCCGGGATCCGCCGGCCAACCCTGATCGTTTCCGCCGAGGACTCCATCGAAGCGTGCCGGTTGGTGAACGCACGGTTGTCGGGCGCGTTGCCCTTTACGCATGAAGTCCTGGTCCCGGGCGGACACCTCATAGATCCAGCTCATGCGGCTGTCCTGGCCTTCATCGACCGCAACGCCGGACCGAACGCCTGGGCCTAGCAGGGATTCCTTTGCTCCTGACGGCTGCGGGACCGAGCCCGCAATCAGGGCAGAATAGACAGCATGACCCTAACGACCTTCGCCCTCATCCGCCATGGCCAGACAGACTGGAATGCCCAGCGCCGGCTGCAGGGAGCCACTGATATCCCGCTGAACGACGTCGGCCGCGGCCAAGCGCGCGACGCCGTTAAGGTCCTGTCAGGTTACGAGTGGGATGCGATCGTGTCCTCGCCACTGAGCCGGGCCGCGGAAACGGCGAACCTGATTGCGGACGGGCTGGGGCTTGGCGTGACCCGGCACATTCCGGAACTGACCGAGCGCAGCTTCGGACCGGCTGAGGGCCTGCAGGCCGGCGCAGAACTGGAGGCCCTGCGCATCCCCGGTGGTTACCGAGGCGCGGAAAGCGAGGACGAGGCAGCGTCCCGTGGGTTGGGGGCACTGGAAGCACTGGCCGATGAATTCCGTGGCCGCCGCGTCCTAGTAGTTGCCCACGGCACGCTCCTCCGTATGAGCCTCGGCCGTGCGATCGGCCGCACGCTGCACAGCATCGACAACGCCGTACTGAACCTGGCCCACCACCATGCCGTTGATGGCTGGGAGCTCGAATACTTCAACGGCGAGCGCGTCGTGGCGGCAGCCCAGGGCTGATCAGCTTAGGCGTCCGCGGTGACCTCGAAGGTTTGGATGGTCCTGCGCTCGAGCCGCGGGATAATCTGCGCAGCCCCGATCCGCTCGATATGCTCATATTCGCGGTGGGCGGCAAAACCGGCAGCATCCGTGTAGCGCTCCAGGATCACGATCTGCGCGGGGTCCTCCACTCCCTGGAAAAACTCGTAGGAAATGTTGGCCTCCTCTGTCCGCGTGGCTGCGGCCATCTCGCCCAGCAGGCCCAGGACCGTTTCGGTCTCTTCAGGTTTCACCTGGTAGCGGACCACCACCTGGAAGTATGTTTCTGACATATCGGCATTCCTTGCTCTCGGAAGTATGGGCTGCCCCCAACCCTATTGCTTTCCGTGGAGACCGCTGAGCCGCCACCACGAGTGTGTCAGCCGGGGTTTCCACCGGCGCACCGGTGGTCTTGACCCTCGAATCAGGGCTGGATAGCGTCGCGATTATGGGCACCATATTTGGCGGCATGGCGGTCAGCCTCGATGGCTACATCCGTTCAGAGAGCGGCGACCTGTCATGGCTGAACGATGCCATGGCCAAGAATGAGGACTACGGATTCGAGGCGACCGAGCGCAGGACCGGCGCCTATGTCATGGGTGCCAATACCTACCGGGAAATGGCGGGTATGGGCGGCGGGGGCTCCGCGGTTCCCACGTATGTTCTCACCCACGATGACACTCTGGCCACGGCACGGAACACGCATCTGTACGCCGGCGATTTGGGCGATCTTGTCGCCCGGATAAAGTCCGCCATCCCTGAGGAGAAGGACATTTGCGTGTTCGGCGGCGGTCAGCTCCTCACTGAATTCATCGAGCTGGGCCTGCTGGACGAACTGGGCGTCGCCGTCGTGCCGGTCATCCTCGGCGGCGGAGTGCCAATCTTCGGCAGGATCAGCCAATGGAAAAAGCTTTCGCTCCGGGAGTGCCGCTCCTTCCCGTCCGGTATTGTGCTGCTGGACTATCAACTGACCGGCCCCACCGGCTAACGGGAACGGCGTGGCAGGTTGTTCTTCGGGTCGACGCCGAACAGAGGCAGTACCACTTGGTCCACAATCCCCACCAGGAAGTCATCTTCGATCGGTCCCGAACCGAAGATGAACCGTTGCCTCAAGAGGGCGGGACCGGCCTCGATCCTGAAGTCGGTCACGAGGTCCGGCTCGCATTCGCCCCGATTGACCGCGTTGGCAAGGATTTCGTGCATCATCCTGTTGGCGTTTCCGCGCGCGAATTCTCGGACCTCGGCGGCAACGTCGGGGTTCTGCAAGGCCTCACCCAGCACTCCACGCATGGCCTGTCCCACGATCCCTTCCAGCAGCCGGGCGCCTTGCCGCATGACGGTCAGGGTATCCAGGCGCAGGCTGCCGGTATTCGGGACGGCGCCGGGGCCGGGCATCGCCTCGTAGGCGGCGTCCAGTACCAGGGCGGCGCGGCCAGGCCAGCGACGGTAGAGCGAGGCTTTGCTTGCGCGCGCACGTTCGGCGACGCGGTCCATGGTCAGGGTGGAGTAGCCGGATTCGGCGATCTCGGCCAAGACGGCATCGAAGATCGCCCTGCTCAGCACCGCACCGCGGCGGCGCGGCAGCTTTCGGTGGTCCGGGGCCGGCGCAGCGGTCACGCCGATGGCCCGGCAACAGCAGCAGTGACCCGGCCGCGGGTGCCGTCCACAAGAACCAGTTGGCCGTCCTGCAAGGCACTGGTGCCTGACCCGGTGCCCATGACGGCGGGGATCCCGTATTCCCGGGCGACGATGGCTGCATGGGAAGCAATCCCGCCGGCGTCGACCACAACAGCGGCTGCACGCTGGAACAGTGGCGTCCAGGATGGATTGGTATAGGGGCAGACAAGGATCTCGCCACTGCGGAGCAACCCGAATTCGTCCGGCCCCCGGATGATCCTTACCGCTCCGAGGGCCTGGCCACGGCTGGCTGGCGTGCCGGAAACCAGGGCGCCCGGGCTCCGGCGTCCGTGCTGGAACAACGTGGCAGTATCCAGTAGCGGAATACCGTCCAGTTCCCGGCGTTTGGCGGCCCTGGCCACCACCAGGCGGCGGTAACGTTCCCGCTCCGCGGCCGGCAGCGCGCCGCCGTCGTCCATTTCCGCCAGTTCTTCAAAGCGCAGGTGATTCACATCGGCTGGATCCGCCAGCACACCGGCCTCGCACAGCCTCCGGCCCAGCTCCGACAGCGCGCGGCGCAGCGGCGGCAGCACCATGGTGGCGTAGAAGTGGCTGTCCTCGCGGAAGGCCATGCCGGCCTTGGCGGCGTCGACGGCGGACAGCAGGTGCCGGCGCACGGCTGTGATTCGCAGGGCAGGATGTCGCTTCAGTTCCGCCAGTGCCTGGCCGGTCTGGTCTGTGGCCGGTCGCCGCTCGCCCATCATCGACGTGATCAGCCCGAGAACCACCTCGGGGGCATCGGACCAGGTTGGTGAACTGCTCATCACCACGCTGACGGTTTCGCGGTGCCCGTATTCGGCCAGGAATGCCTGGAAACGTGCGTGGAACTCCCTGAATTCCGGGTCGTGCTCAAAGCGGGACAGCAGTTCGCCCGGTGCCAGCGTCGTAAAGGCCCGCGCCAGCTCGCCATGGGGCCGGACCCGGTCGGCCAGCTCCTCCAGCGCACGGTTGGCCTGGCTTGTGCGGGTTTCCGCGCCCGCGATGAGTGCCGAGCCAAGGTGCCTCTTGCCCAGCAGCAGGAGCATCAGGCGCAGCTTCAGCTGGGGAAGAAAGGCTCCCGGCAGGTATGAGATCCGCAGCTCGGTGATCCCGCGCATCGTGGCGTAGGCGTCCTCCGCGAGCCCAACGACCCCTCGCCATGACAAGGACCGGGGATCCTGCCCTGCGAGCCGCCGGACGTTCTCCAGGAACGCGGCGAACCTGCTGTCCTGGGTCCACCGGGCAGGATTGAACCGACGGGCACGGCGTGCCACGGAAACCGGCGCGCCGAGTGTGCGCACCGTGGGGCGAGGCGTCGGCGGAACCAGCCGGATCACCACGCCGTCTTCCTCCGGCAGCAGCTCCTTCACCGACGGGAAGACGACCCCGACGCTTCCGGCCATGCCGTGGAGCATGGCCAGGATTCCACGCTGCATCCAGCCCGACACGTCCAGCGGATAGGGACGGATCTGGAACATCTCGACGAAGAACGGGCCCACGACCCGTTGGAACGGGTTGAGGCGCATTGGCTGCGGCGGCAGGGCCGTCATCGGACGCGCCTGAACGACGTATACGCGCCCGCCGGCGATGGCCCATTCCATGTCCTGCGGCCGGCCGAAATGCTCCTGGGCCCGCAGAGCCAGCCGCGCCAGTTCCGCCAGGTGCTCTTCGCCGAGGGCCGGACGGGTACTGCCGGTGCCGGCGCTCTCCTCCGTGCCCCCGCCTGCCGAGGCCCGGATGACCACCTCGTGCGCGCCGGGGGTAAACGATCGCGTCCGGCCGGTGCCATCCAGCACGTAGTGCTCCGGCGTGACCCGCCCGGAAACCACCGCCTCGCCCAGGCCCGGGCTTGCATCGATCACGATTTCGCCCCGTTCGCCCGTCACCGGGTTCGCGCTGAACAACACTCCGGCGGTGTCCGCCGGAACCATATCCTGAACGACGACGGCGATGGACACCTCCCGCGGGTCGATCCCCTGGCGCTGTCTGTAAGAGATGGCGCGGTCCGTCCACAACGAGCCCCAACACTCCACCACGGCCTGGATCACCGCCTGCTCGCCGACAACGTTCAGGAACGTGTCCTGTTGCCCGGCAAACGCGGCACCGGGCAGGTCTTCGGCGGTGGCGCTGGAACGCACGGCCACCGGTCCGCCGCCCAGGGCTGCATAGGCCGCAGCAACGTCCGCGGAGACGCGCGCCGGAATTTGGGCTTCGGTAAACAGCGCCCGGATCCGTGCTCCGGCGTCTTCGGCTTCGGCTTCGGCTTCCAGCAACCTTTCCAGCTCGGCACCCAACCCGGTTTCCGCCAGTAGGGTGGCGTAGGCGGCGGTGGTGACGAGGAAACCCGCAGGAACCGGGAAACCGTGGCGCACGAGTTCGCCGAGATTCGCGCCCTTCCCGCCGGCCGACGCCAGGTCCGCGGCGCCGAAGTCTGCGAGCGTACCCGTAAATTTTTCAGTCATCCGAGGCTCCTTGGGGACGGGGGTTGGGGTTGGGGTTGGAGCGGCCCTGGCCGGAATCGGCATGCGCCGTAGTGCGCAGTTCCCGTTCAGGGAGGGAAAGAGTCAGCACAAAGGCAATCGCGAGCACGATCGCCGCGTAGCCGAACGCAGGCGGCAGCGCCTGACCGAAGGCCACCGCCACGGCGGAGCGGTCCGCCGCCGGCAGCTCCGCCAGCATTTTCGGCGTGAGCGAATTGATCCTGTCGCCGAGTTGGGCTGCCAGTCCTGCGGGGACCGCAGCGGCGAAGCGCACGGTGATGAGCGATCCCAGCACCGCGACGCCCACGGAACTGCCCACTTGCCGCAGGAAGGTTACGGTGGAGGTGGCGGCACCGAGATCGCGCAGTTCCACGGAGTTCTGCACCACAAGCACCATGACCTGCATGACGAGGCCGATCCCCAGCCCCAGCAGCAGCATGGCTACCAGGACCAGCAAGAGGCTGCTCGTCGAATCCAAGGTGCTGAACAGCCACATCCCCGGCGCCGCCAGCAGCGTCCCGGCGATCGGGTACTGCTTATAGCGCCCGGTGCGCGTAATCAGCAGCCCAGAGGCCGCCATCGTCAGCAGAATGCTGGCTACCAGGGCAATCAGCATGGCCCCGGACGCTGTGGCAGACAGACCCATCCCGACCTGGAGGAAGGCCGGCAGGTAGCTGACGGCCGCGAACATGGCGAAACCGAGGAGGAAGCTGATGGCGGTCGGAATGGTGAAGGCCGGGTCTCGAAACAGGGCCAGCGGGACGATCGGATCGGCCGCCAGGCGTGCCGTCAGGACCCAGCCAGCCAGCGACGCCGCTGCCACCGCGGCCAGGACCGGTACGAGCCACTGGGGTCCGGCATAATTGCCGACGCTGCATAGCAGGATGATCGCCACGAAGGCCAGGCTCAGCAGCGCCGCGCCGCCGTAGTCGATGCGCCGGCCCCGCGGTGGCGCCGGCAGGTGCAGGGCCAGCGAAACCACGGCGAGGGCCGTGAGCCCCACCGGCACGTAGCCGTAGAAGATCCACCGCCAGGACAGTGTGTCAACGACCGCCCCGCCGGCCAGGGGACCGACGACGGCCGCCACAATGTAGGCCACTCCGATGATGCCGAGGAATTTCCCGCGCTCCCGCGGGCTGACGAGTTCGCCGATGATGGCCTGGGCTCCGATCATCAGACCGCCGCCGCCGATTCCCTGCACGGCCCGGAAGGCGATGAGTTCGGGCACCGACCGCGCCAGTCCACACAGGACGGCGCCGACGACGAACAGAACCAGCGAAGCCTGCAGGACGAGCTTGCGACCGAAGGCGTCCCCCAGCTTTCCTGTGAGGGGCATGGCCGCCGTAGCTGCAACGAGGTACCCGGTAATGATGGCGGGCATCTGGTCCAAACCACGCAGGTCACCGGCGACAGTCGGTAAGGCAGCAGCCATGACCGTTTGGTCCAGAGCCCCCAGAAACATCACCAGCAGAATTCCCGGAAGCGCCCCACGGATGGCCGTCGGAACTGCGGTGTTTCGGCGCTGCTTGCTGCTCATTGAAGGATCCCAGAAGTAGAGAACCGTTAGTTCTCTATAAGCTACGCCGCTGTGTCTGGAGCCCGCAAGGTTCCGCGTTGATTGTGGACTGCGCCATACGAACGCCAGCGGCGCCAAGCGGGAACTTCCCTACCCAACGCGACCCCGGGCAGCTACACTCAGAGCCGAGAGTCCGTGACGGCACCCGGACACCTGGAGAGAAACGGAGGTGGTTTTGATGACTGCTACAGCCCCGCGCCCAGAGCGCCCCGCACACTTCAAACCAATCACCACCGTCTCCAGCATCCGCACAGCGTAAGCGCGCAACAAACTAACTGACAGGCCTAACAGCCGCAGGTCTGCGCTGATTCCTGAGTCTGGAGACCTCTCCCGAGGACTCACCTTGAACAATTCCTCAGGCACAAGCCTGGAAAGCTCCGCCCCATCCACCTCCAGCCCCGACGGACCCGACGGACCCACAACGTACGGCTACTCCCCCACCGTCGCCGCCTACTTTGACGCCCACCAACCCCAGCACCAGGGCCGCCACCCAGCCATCATGCAATACGAGCGAGGACGGGTGGTGCGCCTGGACCGCAGCCTCGTGCTCACAGCCGTTGGCCGCGAACTTCTCCACCTGCCGTACCCGCTCGACGCCGGCATTCCCGTCACCGGCGACTGGGTCTGGATCGGGCCCAACCGCGCGGGCGGCCGCCAGATCACCGGGATCCTCCCGCGCCGGTCTGAGCTCAGCCGCAAGCGCGCCTTTGAAGACTCCTCGGGGGCGCAGGTCCTGGCCGCGAACATGGATGTGGTGGGTGTAGTGGTCCCGGTGGACCGGCCGCTGACGCACAACCGCCTGGAACGAACACTCGTGGCCGCCTGGGATTCCGGCGCGGTTCCGCTGGTGATCATCACCAAAGCCGATCTTGCAGACATAGCGGACGACGTCGTCGGGAAGGTCATTCTGCAGGCGGCGGGCGTGGACGTGGTCACCACGTCAGCCGAAAACGGTGACGGGATCGATGCGCTGCTGGCGCACTTGCCGCCGCACGGCACGATGGTCCTCCTGGGCCCCTCGGGCGCCGGCAAGTCCACGCTCATCAACGCTCTGGCGGGTCGCGAGGTCCAGCACACCGGCGAGGTCCGCTCCGGCGACTTCAAAGGCAAACACACCACGACTTCGCGCGAACTCGTGCCGCTGGCGAACCGTGCCGTCATCATGGACACCCCTGGCGTCCGCGGATTCGGCCTGTTCGACGCCGACGAAGGCCTGGGCGAAATGTTCGGGGACGTGGAGGATTTGGCCAGCCGCTGCCGGTTCGCGGACTGCGCTCATGAAAGCGAGCCGGGCTGCGCCGTGCAGGCGGCGTTGGCGGACGGGACGATCGACGAGCGCCGCTGGCTCAGCTACGGAAAACTCCAGCGCGAACTCGCCGCACTGGCCCGCCGCACTGACGCGGCCGCCCGCCGCGCCTACCAGCGCGAGTGGCACCAGAAGGTGGTGGTGGCAGGGAAGTCGCAGCGTTCCGCCGAGCGTGACAGCTCCGAGCGGCGGGAGGAGCAACGGTCCAAGCGGAGACGGCGATGAGCCGACGGTTCAGCGCCACAGATCCTCGTCATAGCCATAGAGACGGCGCCTGGCCTTCGGCTCGTCGGGAGAACTTTTCTGGGCCACATAGTGCACTCCTAACGCTGGTGACGCTCGCGCCGCCGCCACGCCGCGCCGCCTCGCTTGCGCTTCCTGTGACATCGGGCACAATGTGCTTCATGGGGCGTTGGAGCGAGGAGCGGGTGATCAACGCCGCTCCCGACGCATCTTCCCTGGCAGCCGCCCGTAAGCTGGCACGTCAGGGCCCATGGTCCGATACAGGCAGCAACGATGTCCTGGTCTGGGGCAAGTGCCAAGGCAGCGGCAAGACTCCCTACCAGGTGAGCGTGGATACTGCCGCCCCCGCCTACCGTTGCTCCTGCCCCAGCAGGAAGTTTCCCTGCAAGCACGCGCTGGCGCTGCTGCTTCTGTGGTCCCGCGGTGAAGCGGCCGACGCCGGCGCGGAGACCGCCGATTTCGCCCAGGAATGGGCGGCCCAGCGGGCGGAACGGGCCACCGTAAGGGAGCGGCGCCAGACTGATCAACCGGTGGATCCGGCGGCCCAGGCCAAGCGGCTGGCCGACCGAATGGCCCTGATGGATGCCGGGATGGACGACTTTGCCCGCTGGCTGACAGATCTGGTGCGGACAGGCCTGGCCACTGCCCGCACCCAGCCGTATTCCTGGTGGGACGGAGTGGCAGCACGGCTCGTCGACGCCCAGCTCCCAGGATTGGCTGAACAGGTGCGGGCCATGGGATCGGATGTGCATGCACGGACCGATTGGGCAGATCACCTGCTGCTGCGGGCGGGCCGCTGGTGGGCAGTGACCAAGGCGTGGCGCAAGCGGGACACCTTGAGCGGCCAGGAACTTGCGGATCTCCGTGTGGCCGTCGGCTGGGCCACGCCTGCCGCCGACGTTCAGGGCACCGAGGCACTGCATGGGCCGTGGCTGGTGCTCGGCGCCCACCGCAGCGACGACGGGCGGCTCCAGCAGCAGCGGACCTGGCTCCGCGCACCCGACGGAACGGTCGTCGTCGTCCTTGATTTTGCTACCCAGAGCGAGGCGCTGGCGACACCGCAGCTTGCGGGCGCGGTGCTGGATGTCACCGTGGCGCGGTACCCCGGATCCGGGCCACAGCGAGCAATGTTCACCAGCCCTGTTCAGCCGCAGGGAATGGCAACCAGCTTTGGAGAGGGCGGCAGCATTCTGCAAGCGCTCGAAGCTGAATCGGCTGCCGTGGCGCTCTCCCCGTGGCGTGAACGCCACCCCGTGCTGCTGGCCGGAGTGCGGGTCTCCCCCGGCGACCATGGCTGGCTCAGCGACGGATCCGGCAACGCCCTCCCCCTGGTCGACGCACCCCTGGACTCGCTGCTTGCCCTGACCGGCGGCCATCCGGTGGACGTCTTCGGAGAACTGGAGGCGGGCCGCATCCGGCCCCTGTCCGCCGTCGTCGGTGGAACGGTGGTGACGCCATGACCTGGCTCGCCGAACTTCGAACCGCAGCGCTCGTAGGAACTGCGCGGCACGCGGCACCGCCCCCTCCCAGTGAGCTGGGCGTCCGCCCACCGGATGGCCTGTCCAGCGAGGAAGCGCTCCTTGCTCAGGCGGCGTTGGCGGACACCGCCACGCGTGCGGGACGACGTTCCATCACACTGGACGCTGCTGACCTACCCGAGCCCGCGCCGCCGGACGATGTCCCCGAAGCCTCCGGTGAAGCCGCCAGGCTGCTGGACCTCCTGCTGACCCAGCCGCCCGTCGGGCTGGAACTCCGCGACCAACTGGTGACGGACTGGCTGCAGACCGCCGGAGCCTCCGGACAACGGGTTCCGCACCGGCTGCTGCCCAAGCTGCTCTCCCTGGCGGAAACCAAACCCGGCGTAGCCAGGCACTTGAATCCAGCCATCGGAATCCGGGGCCGCTGGCTCCAGGATCTCAAGGCCGGTAGCCCGGACCCGCTCCCTGCAACGCCGGCCGACTGGGCGGAGCTGACGAGTGCTGACGCCACCGCGGAGCTTGGACGGCTTCGTGCCGGTGATCCGGCTGCCGCCCGCGAACAACTGGCCACGCACTGGGACGCCCTTGGCGCCCGGGAGCGCGCAGCCCATCTGGCCACCTTCGCCACAAACCTCAGGGACGACGACGAGGAGCTGCTGGAGCGGGGCCTGGACGACAAGGCCAAGAGCGTGCGTGAGGTCGCCGCCGGCCTGCTGGACCGGCTCCCCGCCAGCGCCCGCGCAGGCCGCATGGCCGCCCGGCTGCTCCCGCTGCTCCACGTCAAGGGCGTGCTGCGCAAACAGTTCGAGATCGACCTGCCGCCGGAACCCGATCAGGCTGCCCTGCGGGACGGGATCGCTCCGGACCCGCGCACTGGGGAACCCGACCGGCTGGGCCGGCTTGACGCCGTCGTCCGCGGCGCCCCGCTCGATGTCTGGACGACGGTGTCCGGCCGCAGCCACGCGGCGACCGTGGCACTGCTTACGGGCGAAGCCCGCGTCCTGGAAACGATCCTCACCACTGCGGTGCTACGGGCCGATCTCGACTGGGTGCGTGCGCTGTTGGAGGTCCGCACCGACCTGCGGCTCCTGCAGATCCTCCCCCCTGACGAGCGTGAGGACACGCTGATGCGGCACATCCGGGCCGGCACCGCAAGCCCGTTCCTGCTGGCCACACCACTGCGTGACATGCCACGACCTTGGGGACCTGCCCTGGCTGAGGCCGTGCTTGAGCAGATCTCCGCCACGAACGGCGGCCAGCTGGCGGCGCTGCTGGCCGCCGTTCTTCCTGCGGCACTGCCGCCGGAGGCGGCCCCGCACTGCCGGCGCCTGCTCGAGCAGTCCGACGACGACGCAGGGCGCCGCCGTGTGCTTCGTGATGCCGTGCAATACCAATCATTCCGACAATCCCTGACGGAGGCTTTTCAATGACCGATGCCCAGACCGACACAGACGTTCTTCGCGCCCATGCCGAGAACGCCTATGCCGACGAGCTCACCGCATTGGCCGCCGTCGACGACCGGCCCCGGCCGCCCAGCTGGCGGCTGTCTCCATGGGCGGTGACCACCTATATCCTGGGCGGCACCCTGCCGGACGGAGTGCAGATCACCCCGAAATACCTGGGTTCGGAGCGGCTGGTGGAAATCGCCGTCGCATCCCTGGCCACGGACCGGGCCCTGCTGCTGCTTGGTGTGCCGGGCACCGCGAAGACCTGGCTGGGCGAGCACTTGTCGGCCGCCGTTTCGGGATCCTCCACCCTCGTGGTGCAGGGCACTGCCGGCACGCCGGAAGAGGCACTGCGGTATGGCTGGAACTATGCGCGGCTGCTCGCCGACGGGCCGTCCCGGGCGGCAATGGTCCCTGGGCCGGTGATGCGCGCGATGGAAACCGGAAGCCTGGTACGGGTGGAAGAACTGACCAGGATTCCGTCCGATGTGCAGGATTCCCTGATCACGATCCTCAGCGAGAAGACCCTGCCGATCCCCGAACTCAATGAGGAAGTACAGGCGCGGAAGGGCTTTAACATCATCGCGACGGCCAACAACCGGGACAAGGGCGTGAACGATCTGTCGTCGGCATTGCGCCGCCGCTTCAACACCGTGGTGCTGCCACTGCCGGACAGCATCGAGCAGGAGGTCGAGATCGTCACCGGCCGTGTCCGGAGCCTCGGCACTGCACTTGAACTTCCAGCCGACCTTGCCGCGCTTTCCGAGGTCCGCCGTGTGGTCACCGTCATGCGTGAGCTGCGCGCCGGCGTGACCCAGGACCAGCGCACAACCATCAAATCGCCTTCCGCGACGCTGTCCACTGCTGAGGCCATCTCGGTGATGACCAACGGGCTTTCCCTCGCAGCCCATTTCGGTGACGGAACGGTCCGGGCCCAGGACGTGGCGGCCAGCCTGGTGGGCGCGGTAGTCAAGGATCCCGTGCAGGACCGCGTGGTCTGGCAGGAGTATCTGGAAACCGTCGTCCGGAACCGGCCGGAGTGGAAGGACCTGTACCGGGCCTGCCGCGACCTCGAATCGTCGAACTGACCGATGACAGCCGTCCACGTCCTGGGGATCCGGCACCACGGTCCCGGGTCGGCACATTCAGTCGCCGAAGCACTCGCAACCCTGCGGCCGGACCTGGTGCTGGTTGAGGGTCCCCCGGAACTTGACCAGGTGATCCCGCTGCTGTCCGATCCGGAGATGGTCCCGCCGGTCGCGGGACTCATCTACGCCGCCGATGAGCCCCGGTTGGCTTCGTTCTACCCGATGGCAAGCTTCTCGCCGGAGTGGGTGGCGATCCGCTGGGCGCTGTCCACCGGCACCCAGGTGCGGGCGATCGACCTGCCCGCGGCGCACACCCTCGGACTCCGGTTGGCTGCCTTCGCTGCCGGGCCGCCGGTGTCAGCCGAGGACGACGGCGACCCCTCCGAAGCGGGCGCGGAACCGGCGGCTCCGCCAGAGCTGCCCTATCGCCCCGATGCCATTGGGATGCTCGCAGGGGCCGCCGGGTACAGCGATGCCGAACGGTGGTGGGAGGACGCGGTCGAACACCGGAACACGGACCCGGTGGAGCGGTTCGCGGCGCTGACCGAGGCCATTGCGGAGATCCGTGCCGTTGACGACAGGCCCGGCGACCATCCCGACGTGATGGAGAACAATCGGCGGGAAGCCGCGATGCGGCGCCTGCTGCGGGCAGCCATGCGAGAAGGGCACGCGCGGATTGCCGTGGTCTGTGGCGCCTACCACGCCCCAGCCCTGGTTCCCGCGGGCTTTCCCCCGGCGTCCGCCGACAACCTGGTGCTAGCCGGCCTACCCAAGGCAAAGATCGCCGTCACCTGGGTGCCGTGGACCTCGGAACGGCTCAGCCTGCGCAGCGGATACGGGGCCGGCGTCACGGCGCCCGGTTGGTACCAGCACCTGTTCACCCACTGGATGTCCCGGGATCCCGGCACGGATGTTTCCACCACCTGGCTGGTCCGGGTAGCCCATGCCCTGCGCCGGGAGAGTCTCGACGCGTCGACTGCCTCCGTGGTGGAGGCAAGCAGGATGGCAACGACCCTTGCCGCCGTCCGTGGACGGCCCAGCCCGGGACTGTCGGAACTCGACGACGCCGCCCAGGCCGTCCTGTGCGACGGTTCATCCCTGCCGCTGGCCCTCGTGCAGCGCGAACTCACCGTCGGACTTGAGCTGGGGAACGTGCCGGAGTCTGCGCCGACCCTCCCCCTGGCCGCCGACCTCGCCGCCACCCAACGCAGGCTCCGGTGGAAACCCAGCGCCATGGAAGAGGTCCTCACCCTTGACCTGCGCAAGCCCAACCAGCTGGCCCGCTCGGTTCTGCTGCACCGGCTGGCGCTGCTCGGCGTGGAGTGGGGTTTGCAGACCGAAACCGGCCGGACCACCGGCACGTTCAAGGAGGTGTGGACCCTCCAGTGGCATCCGGAGCTGGCTGTCACGGTGGTGGAAGCCAGCCGCTACGGCACCACGGTTGCCTCGGCTGCCGCGGCCCGCGTATCCGAACGCGCCCAGGGCTCGGGCAGCCTGGCCGAGCTGAGCGAACTTCTCGCAAACTGCCTGCTCGCCGACCTTCCCGATGGCATCGGCGGCGTCGTGTCCGTCCTTTCCGAGCGCACTGCCCTGCAGCAGGACGTCGCGCCGCTGCTGGAAACCATCGCGCCCCTTGCCCAGACCTGCCGGTACGGCAACGTGCGCGGCGTTGATGTCACGGGCGTACGGAAGATTCTGGACACCACGGTTGTGCGGGCCTGCGTGGGGCTGCCCACGGCCTGTGCCGGGCTGGACGACGAGGCCGCGGACGCCATGCGGCGGGCCGTCGATTCAGCCCAGCAAGGACTTTCCTTGTTGCCTGACCTGCAGCTGGACGACTGGCACCGGGCGCTCGCCGCCGTCGCGGGGCCTGACCGGATCCATGGCTCAGTGGCTGGCCGGGCCACCAGGCTGCTCCTGGACGCGGGCCTGGTTGACGGCGACGACGTAGCGGCCAGGCTCAGCCGCCGGCTGTCAATCGCCACTCCTGCGCGGGAGGCCGCCGCTTGGCTGGATGGCCTGCTCTCCGGCGACGCGACGCTGCTGATTTACGATCGTCGGCTCCTGCAGATCGTGGACGACTGGGTCGCCAGCGTGGACGACGGGATCTTCGACGATGTCCTGCCGCTCCTTCGCAGGACCTTTTCAGCATTCAGCCGGCCGGAGCGGCGGGAGATCGGCGAACAGGTGAGCCGCATTGGCGGCGTCGCCCCGATCGCCGGCCCAACAGCGCTCGACTTGGCGGCCGCGGGCCCCGCGGTCCGCACGATGGCCCGGTATCTCGGATGGGAGGCGATCGCATGACGGACGCGGACGCTGATGGCAGAAACAGTCGTGGCCGGCTGCCCCGTTGGCGCCTGGTGCTCGGCGGGCATGAGGCCGACGGCATCATCACAGCGGAAGGCGACAATGTGGTGCTCTCCACCGCTGACGCCCGCCGCGACCAGGCACTGGAAGACTTGTACGGAGCCGAAAAGCACGGCCGCGGCGGCCTCGGCGCGTCGAGTCCCCGGGTGGCCCGCTGGCTCGGCGACATCCGTGGCTATTTCCCGTCCACCGTGGTGCAGGTGATGCAGGCGGACGCCATGGACCGCCTCGGCTTGAGGCAGTTGCTCCTGGAGCCGGAGATGCTGCGAACCGTACAGCCCGACGTCGGCCTGGTAAGTACGCTGGTCGGCCTCGGCCGGGTGATCCCGGAGCATTCACGCGAGACGGCCAGGGCCGTCATCCGTCAGGTGACGAATGAACTTGAAGAGCGTCTGCGGGCGCGGACCATCCAGGCCGTCTCCGGAGCGTTGAACCGGGCGGCAAGGACACGAAGGCCACGGCACCGGGACATTGACTGGAACCGGACCATCGCCGCCAACCTCAAGCACTACCAGCCGGAATACCGGACGATCGTGCCGGAGCGGCTGGTGGGCCATGCCCGGCGAAGCACGGAGATCCAGAGGGACATAATCCTCTGCATCGACCAGTCCGGTTCGATGGCCGAGTCCGTGGTGTATTCCAGCGTGTTTGGGGCTGTGCTCAGTTCGCTGCGGTCGGTGCGCACCAGGCTGGTGGTCTTCGACACCGCGGTGGTGGACCTGACGGACGAACTGGACGATCCGGTTGATGTGCTGTTTGGTGTGCAACTCGGTGGCGGCACGGACATCAACCGTGCCCTGGCATACTGCCAGGACCAGATCGCCCGGCCCGCCGAGACCATCCTGGTGCTCATCAGCGACCTCTACGAAGGCGGCATTGCGGAGGAGATGCTGCGGCGCGCGGCCACGATCGTGGGGTCCGGGACGACCATGATCGCGCTCCTGGCGTTAAGCGACAGCGGCCATCCGTCATTCGACTCGGACCATGCTGCTGCCCTGGCCGGAATCGGCGTCCCGGCCTTCGCCTGCACGCCGGACCTGTTCCCGGATTTGATGGCGGCGGCCATTGAACGGCGGGATGTGGGCGAGTGGGCCGCCTCCCAGGACATTCCGACGAGCCACTGATCCAGCGGGGTATTCAGGTTGGGTCGGATTGCAGGTTCTGGGCGACTACCGCCAGTGTCTCCCCAGCCGGGCGATAGTCCCCAGGCCCAGGAGCGCCAAGGCAAAGATGTAGGCAGCCGGGAACCACTTCTCAGTCCAGGCCGCCATCCGATGGGCGACTCTGGCTAGCCCTTGGCTAGCCCTTGGCTAGCCCGCGTTCTTCGGTTCCGGTGTTCGTCAGAACTATGCCAGCCACGGTGGACTACCACTCCATTGTGTGCAATCCGTACCCGAGGGAGTCTAGTTCCGGTCCTTTGGGAATCCCGGATATCGCGGTTTCCCAGCAGCGAGTACGACGGCGGAACAGCCGCCGTCGTGCGTCTCACCTGTCGTGTTGCGCTTCTGCGCCCGGTCAGCTGACGGCGCAGATCCTGACCGCGATGAACTGCCGGCCGCAGCTACTACTGCGCGGCGTCGAAGCCGGCGAGCAGACGCCGCGATGCGGTTTCCATGTGCGAGCGCATGGTGTCCGTGACGGCCGCGACATCCCGGGCCTGGAGGGCGGCAAAGATCTCGGCATGCTCCTTCAGGGCGGCCGCAGCATGCCCCTCGTCGGTCAGCGCGCGGTCCACCCAGATCCGCAGCAGGGAGCGGATGCTTTGCAGCAGCTCCTGAAGCACTTGGTTCCCCGAGCCGGCAGCGATTTCCCTATGGAAGGCGGCGTCGGCCTCGACGAAAGCCGAAAGGTCGTCCAGGTTCTTCTCCATGGACTCAAGATTGACGCGCATGCGCGCCAGCGCCTCGTCGGTAATCCTGGTCGCAGCCAGCTGCACGGCCTGCACTTCCAAGCCACTCCGCAGCTCAATGAGCTCACGGGTCCGCGGCTCCCCCAGCATGAGCCCCCAGCTGAGGGTCCGCGGCAGGAGTTCGGAGACGCCGTCGCGCAGGTACGTTCCCGACCCCGGGCGCACGATGACAATGCCCAGGATTTCCAGGGCGGCCAGCGCCTCGCGCACGGCTGAACGTCCGACGCCGAGCGAGGCCGCCAGCTGGCGTTCGGCGGGAAGACGGGTTCCGGCGGCGATGTCACCGCTGGTGAAGTAGGCCATCAGCCGTTCGGCCACCTCGGATACGACAGAGCCTTGCCCCATGGAACCGAGAGCTGCACTGATTTTGGCCGTCGAGGCGGCGGAGTTTAGGGACACAGTCACAGCGTAGCAACCGCACCGGTGATCGAGCTCGTCGAGATCCCGGGCCCTGGATTTCGACAGGCTCAACCATCAGCGCCAAAAATTGAATCAGTCAACCGGTTGACCAATTTAGCGAAGAGTCCTAAGGTTGAGATCACAGGCCTAGCCCCTCCGGCAAGCACCATGCCGCGAAGCCTCGAAACCAGCCCCACGCCTCCAGCGCAGGATGCGGCCGGGACATCAACATCTAGGAGTCAACGTGGACACCACACAATCGGTGGTCGAAAAATCTGCAATCAGGAAAGTGGCGATCCGGCTTGTTCCGTTCGTTGCCCTGATGTTCTTCATCAATTACCTGGACCGCACGGCTATTTCCTTTGCCGGTCCGAACGGCATGAATACGGACCTTGCCCTCTCGGCAGCCCAGTTTGGCTTCGCCTCAGGCGTCTTCTTCATCGGCTACATCCTGCTGGAAATTCCCAGCAACCTGGCACTGCACAAGTTCGGTGCGCGCCGCTGGCTGGCCCGCATCATGGTCAGCTGGGGCATCGTCTCCCTCCTGTTCACCTGGGTGGGCAACGTGGAGCAGCTCTACATCCTGCGCTTCATCCTGGGCGTAGCAGAAGCCGGCTTCTTCCCGGGCGCCATCCTCTTCCTGAGCCTCTGGGTTCCGTCCCGCCACCGCAGCAAAATCCTGGCCCTCTTCTACTTGGCCCAGCCGCTGACCACCGTGATCGGTGCCCCACTGGCCGGCCTCCTCATCCAGCAGCACGGCCTCTTCGGGCTTGAAGGCTGGCGCGTAATGTTCTTCGGCGTCGCCATTCCCGCCATCATCGTCGGCATCATCGCCTGGTTCTACCTCGCCGACTCCCCCGCCAAGGCCAAGTGGCTGACCGCC
Organism: Pseudarthrobacter sp. KH_020_B; assembly: GCF_057840185.1. NCBI lineage: Bacteria > Bacillati > Actinomycetota > Actinomycetes > Micrococcales > Micrococcaceae > Pseudarthrobacter > Pseudarthrobacter sp. KH_020_B. The sequence continues at coordinate 2,283,612 of NZ_CM174506.1, read as the reverse complement.
GAGGAAAAGACCTGGCTGACCGGCGCCCTGGAGAAGGAAAAAAAGGAAACCACCGCCAGCAACAAGCACGTCAGCGTCCGCACCGTCTTCGGCAACGGCCGCGTCTGGATGCTGTCCGCCATCTACTTCGGCTTCATCTACGGCCTGTACGCCCTCGGGTTCTTCCTGCCCACCATCATCGCCGGCTTCGAAGGCATCTACGGCGCCAAGTTCGATGTGCTCCAGAAGGGCCTCATCACCGCCATCCCGTACCTGCCGGCGGCGTTCGCCCTGTACTTCTGGTCCAAGGACGCCACAAAACGTGGCGTCAAGACCTGGCACATCGCCCTCCCGGCCCTCATCGGCGGCCTGAGCATCCCGCTGGCACTGTTCGCCGGCTCGCCGGCCGCCACGATCGCCGTCATCACCATCACGGCCATGTCGATCTTCGCGGCACTGCCTAACTTCTGGACAGTGCCCACCCAGTTCCTCACCGGAGCAGCAGCCGCTGCCGGCATCGCCCTGATCAACACCGTGGGCAACCTTGCCGGATTCAGCGCCGGGTACATCACCGGCTGGCTCAAGGACCTGACCGGCAGCTACACGGTACCGATGTTCGTCGTCGGCGGCTTTATGCTCCTGTCCTCCATCCTCATGGTGGCGCTGAGCCGCTCCGGCAAGGTCAGCGACGGAGTCCCGGCGGAAGCCCTGGACCCTGCGGGGGCCGGACACCACGCCGAGCCGTAACAGGCCCGGAGGCGTCCCCCTTACCCGGGGACGCCTCCGCACCACCTCAACAATCCGGTGGTCGAGCCTGGCGAGACCGATTTCGCTCCCCAACCACCGGGGCCAACCCACCCCGCACCACCCGAACCGACTTCCCCGCAGTTAGGCCCAGGAGCTCCCCATGACACGCCTTTTCAATGAACCAGCAGCCTTCGCTGACGAGATGATCGAAGGCTTTGTTGCCTCCCACGGCCGCTGGGTGAAGCGCGTCTCCGGCGGCGTTGTCCGCAATACCAAGAGCACCCCGGACACGGTGGCGCTGGTGATCGGCGGCGGCTCCGGCCACTACCCCGCTTTCGCCGGGCTGGTGGGACAGGGCCTGGCGCATGGCGCCGCGATGGGCAACTTGTTCGCTTCCCCCTCGGCGCAGCAGGTCTACAACGTGGCGAAGGCCTCCAACAACGGCGCCGGCGTGCTCCTGGGCTACGGCAACTACGCCGGCGATGTCCTGCACTTCAACCAGGCCCAGGACCGCCTCCGGGCGGAAGGCATGGACTGCCGCAGCATTGCCGTCACCGACGACGTCTCCTCCGCCCCGCTGGCTGAGCGCGCCAAGCGGCGCGGCATAGCAGGCGACCTGACCGTCTTCAAGGTGGCCGCCGCTGCCGCGGAAGCCGGCTACCCCATGGACGACGTCGTCACCGTCGCCGAGCGCGCCAACGACCGCACCCGCTCCTTCGGCGTCGCGTTCACCGGCTGCACCCTGCCGGGCGCGGACCACCCGCTGTTCTCCGTCCCCGAGGGCCGGATGGCCGTGGGCATGGGCATCCACGGCGAACCCGGGATCGGCGAGACGGACATCCCGACGGCGGATGAGCTCGCCGAGCTGCTGGTCACCAAGCTCCTCACCGAAATCCCCGACGGTTTGGAGACCAGCGGCGCCCGGGTTGTCCCCATCCTCAACGGCCTGGGCAGCGTCAAATACGAGGAGCTTTTCGTCGTCTACCGCCGCGTCGCCCAGCTCCTGGCCGACGCCGGCTTCGAAACGGTGGACCCGCAGGTGGGCGAACTGGTGACCAGCTTCGACATGGCCGGCACTTCCCTCACCCTCTTCTGGCTCGACGACGAACTCGAGACCCTCTGGAACGCCCCTGCCGACGCTCCGGCCTTCCGCCGCGGTGCCATTACGGCCGCCGCCCTTGAGCCGAACGACGCCGGCGAGGCGGCCGACGTCGAACTCTCCATTCCTGACGCGACGGCGGAGTCCCGCGCCGGCGCCCTCCGCATCCTCGCCGCGCTCGGCGCCGCCAAAGCCGTGGTGGACGCCAACGCCGACGAACTGGGCCGAATCGATGCGATCGCCGGCGACGGTGACCACGGCATCGGCATGGAACGCGGTGTCCGCGCCGCCGTCGCGGCCGCCACGGACGCCGTCGCCCGCGGCGCAGGTGCCGCCACCACGCTGCACTTCGCGGCAGACGCCTGGTCCGACAAGGCCGGCGGCACGTCCGGGGCTCTCTGGGGCATGGCCCTGCGGGCCGTCGGTGACGCGGTCAGGGACACCAAAGCCCCCGACGCCGGAGCTGTCGCCGCCGGAGTCGCCGGCGCCGCGGCCGCGATCATGGACTTCGGCAAAGCCAAGCCCGGAGACAAAACCCTGGTGGACGTCCTGGTACCGTTCCGCGACGCCTTGGCAGCCGGCGTGGACGCCGGGCAGTCCCTCACCGACGCGTGGGGCGCCGCCGCCACGGTTGCGCAGCAAGCCGCCGACGATACCGCCCAACTGCTGCCGCTTATGGGCCGCGCCCGCCCGCACGCCGAGAAGAGCCTCGGCACCCCGGACGCCGGCGCGGTATCCATGGCCCTGATCGTCCGGGCCATCCACAACACCTTCGGCGAGAACTCTTTCGCCGGGAACACCCCCAGCAACAACACAGTCAAGGAGAACGCATGAGCGCCAAACTGCGCCTGGTCATCGGAGCCGATGACGCCGGATTCGAATACAAGGAAGCCCTGAAGGCAGACCTGCTGGCCTCGGATCTGGTTGAGTCCGTGACCGATGTGGGAGTGGACGCCACCAGCCACACGCCCTACCCGTCCGTGGCCATCGCCGCCGCAGAACTCATCGCCGCCGGCAAGGCCGACCGCGCCCTGCTGGTCTGCGGCACCGGCCTCGGCGTGGCCATCGCAGCCAACAAAGTCCCAGGCATCCGCGCCGTCACCGCCCACGACAGTTTCTCCGTGGAACGCTCGGTCCTGAGCAACAACGCCCAGATCCTCACCTTCGGCCAGCGCGTCGTCGGCCTGGAGCTGGCACGCCGGCTCGCCAAGGAATGGCTCACCTACACCTTCGACGAAACCTCCGCCTCCGCAGAGAAAGTCACGCTGATTAAGGACTACGAGGGTGTCACTTCCTGCTAACCCCGCCGGCAACGGCATGGCAAAACCGAAGGCCATCATCGGCGTCAGCCTGAAGATGTACTTCGGCTACGCCCGCTCGGTGGACTACTGCCGCGACGTGGCCGCCATCTCGTTCGCGCACCCGGCGGTCCAGAGCGGCGACATTGAGCTGTTCGTCCTGCCCAGCCTCCCGGCGCTTCCCGAAGCTGCCCGCATCCTGGGCACTGCCGGGGCGGCCACCGGGGCCCAGGACATCTTCTGGGAAGACGAAGGCGCATTCACCGGTGAAGTCGGCGGCAAGACCGTGGCTGAGCTCGGCGGCCGCTACGCCGAGGTGGGCCACGCCGAACGCCGCCGGATCTTCGGGGAAGACGACGGCATCATCGGGCTGAAGACGGCCGCCGCCTACCGCAACGGCCTCACGCCCATCCTGTGTGTCGGCGAACTTCACGCCGGCTCGCCGGAAGAAGCCATCGCGCAGTGCACCGCCGAGATCGACGCCGCCCTCACCCGCGCCCAGTCGCTGGGACCCGTCGGCCGGACCATCGTGGCCTACGAGCCGCAATGGGCCATCGGCGCCCCGGAACCCGCCACCCCGGACTACATCAGCGCCGTCATCACCGGTCTGGACGCGCACCTGCGCACCCTGCCCGGCCAGGCGGACAGCCGGGTCATCTACGGCGGCAGCGCCGGCCCCGGCCTGATCACCCGACTGGACTCCGCCGTCGCCGGCCTGTTCCTGGGCCGCTTCGCCCACGATCCGAAGGCGCTGAAGACCATCCTGGACGAGACGGCTGGGCGTCTGGCTGCGAAGGCGGTGGCGGCATGAGCAGGATTGGATTGAGCAGCTATGCGTTTTTCTGGCAGCTCTCGGACCAAGTCAGCGAACCGCTCAGCATCCACCAGGCGCTGGAGCGGACCGCGGCACTGGGCGTGGACCTCTTCCAGGTCTGCGACTACGCCCCGCTAGAAGCCATGACGAACTCCGAACTGGCAGCCGTCCGGGCCACAGCTGACCGGCTGGGCATCACCTTGGAAGTCGGGACGAAGGGCATCCGCCCGGAGCACCTGCGCAAGTTCCTGCACATTGCCGGCATCCTGGACTCTCCCCTGCTGCGGACCATGTTTAACGTACCGGGCCACACGCCGGACAACGAGGAAGCCGTAGAAATCTTCACCGAAGTGCTCCCCGAATTTGAGGCTGCCGGGGTGAAGATCGCGGTGGAAACCTATGAGCAGGTGCCCACCACACGGATCCTGGACGTGATCCGGGCAGTGGACAGCCCGTACCTCGGCATCTGCAGCGACCCGGCCAACACCGTCGCGGCCCTGGAAATGCCGCGCGAGGTGATTGACGCCGTCGCCCCGTATGTCCTGAACATGCACATCAAGGACTTTGCGTTCAGCCGCAAGGACGGCTGGGTCGGGTTCACGTACGCGGGTGCACCGCTCGGCGAAGGCCTGCTCGACTACGAATACATGGTCACCAAATTCCAGCCCCACCAAAGAAACATCAACCAGATCGTCGAACACTGGCTGCCATGGCAGGACTCCGAAGCGGAAACCATCCGCCTCGAAAACCAGTGGACCCAGCACAGCATCGAATTCCTAAGGAGCAAGTGAAATGTCAGCAGAAAAATTGACCGTCGCCGTCGTCGGAGCCGGTGGCAAAATGGGGATGCGCGTATCCCGGAACCTCCAGAAGAGCGCCCACACCGTCTTCTACAGCGAGAACTCCCCCGCCGGCCAGGAGCGCGTCCGCTCCGAAGGCCGCGACATCACCTCCACTGAGGACGCCGTCAAGGGCGCCGACGTGGTCATCCTCGCCGTCCCGGACACCGTCCTGGGCGTGGTGTCCGAGGGTGTTGTCCCCCAGATGAAGGCCCGCGCGATCCTGCTCACCCTGGACCCCGCCGCCGCCTACGCCGGGCTGCTGGCAAAGCGCGACGACGTCGTCCAGGCGGTGGCGCACCCGTGCCACCCGTCCGTGTTCTTGGAGCGCACCAGCAAGGAGGAATGGGCCGACACCTTCGGCGGCGAGGGCGCCCCGCAGAACGTGGTTGCCGCGATCGACGAGGACGCCCCGGAAGACTCCAAGGCAGCCGCCGAGGCCACCATTCGCATCATCTACGCACCCGTGATCGACGTCCACTGGGTCACCGTGAAGCAGCTCGCCATCCTCGAGCCCACCCTGGTGGAAACCGTGGCCTGCATGATCGGCACCCTCCTCAACGAGGCGCTGTACGAGACCGTGCACACCGCCGGCGTTCCCGAGGAAGCGGCCAAGGCCATGCTGTTCGGCCACGTCCAGATCGCCCTCACCAACGCGCTGCGCGGCTCGAACCCGTTCTCGGAGGCCTGCGAAATCGCCATCCAGTATGGCAAGGACACCATCATCAAGGACGACTGGAAGAAGATCTTCGACGACTCCGAGCTGGACGGCGTCATCGCCAAGATGCTCAAGCTGGACGCCGTCAAGCGCTAGTTTCCAAGTAATGGCCCGGTGCGCGGCAGTTGCCGCGCACCGGGCTATTAGTGTTTCCTGCTGGATCTGACTCCCGGGCAATTCTTCCCGCCACTAATCCGTTGACAGAAAGTGATCGATAACTAATACTTGTGTTATCGATCACTTTAGTCGGGATTGAGAGCCAACACCTCCATTCTGCAGCGTCATCATCTGATGGCCCCGGTCGACACCGTTTTCCTCCATACATCGCGGACGTTCCTGTGCCACGCCGCAGTGGGCCCAACGTCCCAGTTAGGAAGCAATGAAACTGTCACTCCGCCCGGGCACCAGAGATGCCGCCTACCGGGCTCCGCGATCGCAGGCTGCGCCATGAGCGCCCTCTCCGAGCTCAGCAGGCTCAAGGGCAACGGCCTGGGCGCTGAAGCCCGGGACACCAAGGCCGCCATGGTCTTCCTCGGCCCCTGGCTGGTGGGCCTGGTGGCCATCACGCTCGGCCCGATGCTGATCTCGCTGTACCTGTCCTTCACCGACTACAACCTTCTCCAGGAACCGAACCTAGTAGGCTTCGAGAATTTCGCGAGGATGCTTGAGGACTCCCGCCTGCAGAACTCGCTCAAGGTCACGTTCATCTATGTTCTGGTGGGCGTCCCCCTCCAACTGGCCGTCGCCCTGCTCATCGCAATCGTCCTGGACCGTGGCATCCGCGGCCTCCCGTTCTACCGGTCCGTGTTCTACCTGCCGTCACTGCTCGGCGGATCGGTCGCCGTAGCCATCCTGTGGAAGCAGATCTTCGGCACCACCGGCCTGGTGAACCAGTTCCTGGCGATCGTCGGGATCGAAGGCCTGGGCTGGATCTCGGACCCCAGCACGGCCCTGAGCACCATCATCCTGCTGCACATCTGGACCTTCGGCAGCCCCATGATCATCTTCCTGGCGGGCCTCCGGCAGATCCCCCACATGTACTACGAGGCGGCGCAGGTGGACGGTGCTTCCAAGGCGGCCCAGTTCTTCAGGATCACGCTGCCGCTGCTGAGCCCCATCATCTTCTTCAACCTGGTGCTGCAGATCGTGGGCGCCTTCCAGTCCTTCACGCAGGCATTCATTGTCTCCGGAGGCACGGGCGGCCCCTCGGATTCAACGATGTTCTTCACGCTGTACCTGTACCAGAAGGGCTTCGGCCAGTTCGACATGGGCTACGCCTCGGCCATGGCATGGGTGCTCCTGCTCATCATCGGTGCCTTCACCGCCATCAACTTCTACGCCTCAAAGTTCTGGGTGTTCTATGACGACTGAAATCCGGCCACGGCCCATCACACTCAGCAACCTAACCGCCTCCAGTACCGATCCAGGGCAGCGCAGGAACTCCCGCCAACGCTCCAAGTCGCCCTCCGCCATCCGCCTCCGCGCCTTGGCCAAACACCTTATCCTGACCGTGTCCGCCCTGGCCATGATCTACCCGTTGCTCTGGATGATCGCCTCCTCGCTACGGCCCAACGACCTGATCTTCCGGGAACCCGGGCTACTGCTCTCCACATTCGAGGCGAGCAACTACAGCGAGGGCTGGAACGCACTGGCAAGCCCGTTTTCCACCTACCTGCTGAACTCAGCGGTGTTGGTGCTGGGCTGCATCCTCGGAAACCTGGTGTCCTGCTCCATGGCCGCCTACGCCTTCGCCCGCCTGAACTTCAAGGGCAAGAAATGGCTGTTCGGAGCGATGCTGATCTCCATCATGCTTCCATTCCATGTGGTGATCGTGCCGCAGTACATCCTGTTCTCGCAGATCGGGTGGGTGAACACGTTCTGGCCCATCATCGTCCCGAAGCTACTGGCCACCGATGCGTTCTTCGTGTTCCTGATGGTCCAGTTCATCCGCGGCATCCCGAAAGACCTCGACGAAGCTGCACGGATCGACGGCGCCGGCCACCCGCGCATCTTCCTCCAGGTGATCCTTCCTCTGATGGTGCCGGCGCTGGCAACCACCACGATCTTCACCTTCATCTGGACCTGGAACGACTTCTTCAGCCAGCTGATCTACCTCACGGATCCACAGATGTTCACCGTGCCGGTGGCACTGCGAGCCTTCATCGATGCCACCGCCTCCACCTCCTGGGGGTCACTGTTCGCCATGTCCATCGTCTCCCTTCTTCCCGTGTTTATCGCTTTCCTGCTCGGCCAGAAGTTCCTGGTCAAGGGCATCGCCACCACCGGCATCAAATAGCCCCCATCAGACGTGGCGCCGACGACGACGCCACTCACGAAAGGACTCCCATGAACCACACGCCCACCCGCCGAAGCTACCTAAAGCTCTCCGCCGCCGTCGCAGCATCCGTCCTGGCCTTGTCAGGATGCGCCGCCGGCACACCAGCCGCGGACGAGACAGGCCCAGTCACCATCAGGTTCACTTGGTGGGGCGGTGATGCCCGCCAGAAGGCAACACAGAAAGTCATCGACGCCTTCCACGCTGAAAACCCGAACATCACGGTGGTGGGCGAATATAGCGACTGGAACGGCTACTGGGACAAGCTCGCCACCCAGGTGGCCGCCAACGACGCCCCCGACATCATCCAAATGGACGAGAAGTACGTCCGCGAATATGGCGACCGAGGCGCTCTGCTGGACATCAAGAAACTCAGCGGGCTGGATACCTCCGGCATTGAACCGGACACGCTTAAGAGCGGCGAGGTGGACGGCCAGCTCGTGGGCCTGGTCACCGGCGTGGCCACTTTCTGCATCGCTGCCAACCCCGGCGTCCTCGCGAAGGCTGGCGTGGCCATGCCCGACGACACCACCTGGACGTGGGAGGACTACCAGAAGCTCGGCAAGCAGATCAGTGACAGCGGAGCCGGCGCCACCGGCGTCGGTGTCCAGTACGGCGACCAGGACCTCTACATCTGGGCACGGCAGAATGGCGACCGCCTCTACGACGACTCCGGCAAGGTGGTTATCAAGCCCGAGACCCTCACTGCCTTCTGGAAAAACACACTGGAGCTGTCGACGTCCGGCGCCGGACCCAAGCCCTCCGCGATCATTGAAAACGCCTCGGCCTCGCTGAACCAGACTGCCCTGGCCAAGAACGAGATGGGCTTCGCCGGCGTGTTCAGCACGCAGCTCACGGCATTCTCGGGGGCAAGCGGCCAGGAGCTTAAGCTGCTGCGCCTCCCCGGCGAATCAAGTGCTGAGCAACGCGGCGCCTATTACAAGCCGTCAATGTTCTGGTCCGTGTCGTCCCGCACCAAGCACCAAAAGGCCGCCGAAAAGTTCCTCAACTACCTGACCAACAGCCAGACCGCCGCGGACATCATGCTCACCGAACGCGGGATCCCGGCGAACACCAAAATCCGTGAGGCCATCGCGCCCAAGCTTAACGCCACGGACAAGGCCGCCATCGATTTCACCGACGCCATCGCCGACGAGGTCCGTCCCGCCCCGCCCATCACGCCCGCCGGCGGCAGCACCATCCTGGACATCCTCAGCCGCTACACCTCCGACATCCTGTTCGAACGCACTACCCCCGAAAAGGCCGCACAGCCTTTCATCGACGAACTCTCCTCCTCACTCCGGAAGTAGACATGACTGACAAAAACAATCACGACGACGGCACGCCACTGCGCGTGGCGTTCGTGGGCACCGGCGGCATCGCCAACGCCCACGCGCAGGCCCTGCAGCAGCAGCCGGGCGTGGAACTCGCCGCCGCCATCGACATCGACCCGTCCCGCGCGGCGGCCTTCGCCACCAAGTGGGGCGTCACCCGCACCGCAGCGAACCTCCAAGAAGCGGCCGACGGCGGCAGGCTGGATCTCGTAGCCATCTGCACACCGCCGTCCAGCCACTTTCCACTCGCACTGGAGGCGCTCTCGCTCGGCCTGCACACAGTCATCGAAAAACCCCCGGCGCTTTCCCTGAGCCAGATGCGCGAACTCGAAGCCGCCGAGGCAGGATCGGCAGGATCGCTGAGCTGCATCTTCCAGCACCGGTTCGGGTCCGGCGCCCAGCGGCTGCTCGCCCTGCAGCGCTCCGGCGCCCTCGGCAGGCAGCTCGTGGGAACCTGCAACACCCTCTGGTTCCGCGACCAGCCCTACTTCGATGTGCCCTGGCGGGGACTGTGGGACGTTGAAGGGGGCGGGCCCACCATGGGCCACGGCATCCACCAGTTCGACCTGCTCCTGCACCTCTGGGGCCCGTGGTCCGAACTGACGGCCTTCGCCGGCAAGCTTGCCCGGAAGACCGACACCGAGGATGCCTCCGCCGCGGTGGTCCGCTTCGAATCCGGCGCCATCGCCACCATCATCAACTCCGTGATCTCGCCCCGCGAAGCCTCCTACCTCCGGCTGGACTACGAAAACGCGACCGTCGAACTGGACCATCTCTACGGCTACACCGACCACAACTGGACGGTGACGCCGGCACCCGGCCAGGACACCGTCGTCGGCCTCTGGGCCCAGGGCGAGGACCAGCAAAGCGGCCACGCGGCGCAGTACGCGGCCATCATCCGCAGCCTGCAGGGAGGCGAAGCCGCCCCCGTCTCCATCACCGACGCCTACGCCACCATGGAGCTGGCCGCCGCCATCTACGCGTCCAGCGTCAGCGGAACCACCATCGCCCGCGGCCAGATCGATGAGTCCAGCCCGTTCTTCACCCGCATGGACGGCCACCTTGAACCCTGGAAGCAAGAGGAAGCACTCAACGCATGAGCACATCAACAGCACTCACCTGGCGCGATGACAACCAGTCCCTGACCGTCTCGCTCGGGGACCTGGAAATCGCCACCTACACCTACGACGCCACCGACGAACAGCGCGAATCACCGCGGCCGTTCTTCCACCCGCTGCGCACCACCGCCGGGGAAACCGTCAGCGTGTACCGGCCCTGGGACCACGTGTGGCACAAAGGCATCGCCTGGTCCCTGCCCCACTTCGGCGACGACAACTTCTGGGGCGGGCCCAGCTACCGCCGCGGGGAAGACTACAAATGGCTCCCCAACAACGGAAGCATGCGGCACGAACGCGTCATCAACGCCGGGCTCGACGGCGGCGCCTTCCGTTTCACTCATGCGCTCAGCTGGTGGACGCAGGGCGGGAAGAAGGTTGTGGACGAGGTCCGCAGCATCCGGATCAGCCCCGGCGCTGACGAAAGCTCCTGGAACCTGGTCTTCGAAACGGCCATGACCAACGTCTCCGGCAGCGACATCCGGATCGGCTCCCCCACCACCGAAGGACGCGAAAACGCCGGCTACGGCGGCCTGTTCTGGCGCGGGCCCCGCGAATTCGCCGGCGGCCGGATCGCCGGCCCCGGCGGCGCCAGCGGCGAAGCACTCCGCGGCACGCGCGGGCCGTGGCTCGCGTTTGTCGGCCAGCACGATGACACCTGCCGCTTCTCCACCGTGCTGATCGCCGACGACACCAACAACGCCCAGCACCCGCCCGAGTGGTTCGCCCGGTCCGAGCCTTTCGCCTGCTTCGGCCCCGCCCCGTTCTTCAGCGAGGAGTTCACCTTCGCCGCCGGCGCCACCATGGTCAACCGGTACGCCGTGGTGATCGCCGACGGCGACTCCGACGGGGAGCGGCTCGACGCCCTCGCAGCAGCAGCCGCCGCCTCGCTGCAGCAACAAAAGGTGGCGTCGCACGCATGACGGCAACCCGGCAGACGGCACCCTTCCCCGGCGCGGTGGCCCTCACGCGGCTTGGCGTCTACGACTGGGAGGCGTCCGATGGCGTGTGCGGGGGTTCCCCGCACATGCACACGGCCTCCACCGAGGCCTACCTGGTGCTGGCGGGAACCGGGCGGGTGGAAACGATCACAGTGTCCGGCTACGAGTCCCACGACTTGGCCCCCAACGACCTCCTGTGGTTCAGTCCCGGAACGATCCACCGGATCGTAAACACCGGAGGCCTGGACGTCCTGGCCATCATGCAGAACGGCGGGCTGCCGGAAGCCGGCGACGCGGTCCTCACATTCGAGGCGGACATCGTGGCCGACGCTGGCCGGTACGCTCGGACCGCAGCGCTCGACGGCGGGCCTGGCCCGGCGTCGGACTCGCTGGCTTCCGCTGCCCTCACCCGGCGGGACGCGGCGCTGGCCGGTTACCGGCTGCTGAAGGACGCCGCGCTGGCGGGCGACTTCGACGCCGTCGAACAGTTCCACCGAGACGCCGTCAGGCTGGTCCAGTCCCGGGTCCCGGGGTGGCGGGAACTCTGGAACGAGAGGATCGCGCCCGAGGCGGCGCGGACGGAGCAGTGGCTGGCCGACCTGGCAGAGGGCCGGTTCGGCCACTTTAAGGACGCCGCCGTGTCCAGGACGGCGCCGGTCAACCCGGACCTGGTTTTCGGCATGTGCGGGATGCTGCAGAAATGGGACTCCGGCGGACCCGCCTGAGCCACCGATGCGGGTGCGGTCGCGGCAAAGCGGGAGGGATTAGGCTGGACCGGATCCCTCCCGCGACAATCGCAGGACGAAAATCTGAAGGGACGCCACCATGGTGCAATCAGCTGCAGGACCGGGCCGGTCAAAGGCACCCACTATCTATGACGTGGCGGACCTGGCCGGTGTATCCCATCAGACTGTGTCCCGTTATCTGCGTGACAAGTCGAAACTGAAGCCGGCCACGGTGGAGCGCGTTGAAATGGCGTTGTCGGAGCTGAACTACACACCGAATCTCGCAGCGCGGTCGCTGCGATCGCGTGAGCTCTACCGAGTCGTGGTGGTGGTTCCCGAGGCCTCCCTGTACTTTCCGGCGCGCATGCTCAACGGCGCTTCCAGTGCGGCCCATTCTGCGGGCTACCGCGTAGACGTAATCGCCATGGAGGGAACCGCCGAGGCCCGCGCACAACAGCTGCGAAACCTGCTGTCCGGAGAGGACATCGCCGGGATCCTGTCTTTTGTGCCCCGGCCAAAGTCCGCTGTGGCCGTCGATGGCGAATCATCGGTCCCGTTGATGGTGGCCGGCGAGTACGACAACAAAATGCGCGCCCGCGGCAGTCTGGCGGACGGCACGGCCGCAGCAAAAATCGTCCAATACCTGGCCTCGCTGGGGCACCGGAATTTCTTCCACGTTGCCGGACCCGCCGCCTGGCCGTCCGCCCGCAACCGCAAGGCAGCCTACGAGGAAGCCATTGCGGAACTGGGATTGACGTCCGTGGGCATCGCGGCCGGTGACTGGTCCCCGGCGTCCGGCTACGCTGCCGGCAAGAAGATTGCCGGCCTGAAGGACGTAACGGCCGTTGTAGCGGGCAACGACCAGATGGCCATTGGCGTCATCCGTGCCTTGCACGAGCGCGGCATACCGGTACCGGGGGAAGTCAGCGTGTTCGGCTGGGACGACATGTCCGAATCCTCATTCCTGATTCCGTCCCTTTCAACTGTGCACATGGACCTTGAAACGCTCGGCGCCCGAAGCATGAAGGAACTCATCGCGCGGATTCGCGGCATTAACACATCGACCGAAACCCTGGTGCTGGACCCCATGGAGTTGGTCATGCGGGAGTCGACGGGACCAGTGCGGGCCTCGGGCGGACAGGCTTAGCCTGCCGCTCCCCTAGCCCTCCAGCTCGCCGTTGCAGAGGCGGTTGACCACTTCGGTGAGCATGGCGAGGCCGGCCACGATGTCCTCGTCGGTGGTGTATTCGTGTTCGTTATGGGAGATTCCGTCCACGCTCGGGACGAACAGCATCACGGTGGGGACCAGGTCCTTCATGTTGATCGAATCGTGCCCGGCGAGAGTCATGACCTGCGTGCTGGACAGGCCCAGGTCCGCGGCCACCTTGGCTGCGAGCTCCACGCCTTCGGTCTGGTACGGGGTCACCGGCCAGGAGTGCGAATGGTTCCGCTCCACGCTGATGTTGGCCGCGCGTTCAATCGCCGGGATCCGTTCGTGAAGCAGGGCATCGGCCTCGGCCAGGACGGACTCGTCCGCGCTGCGCAGGTCCAGCAGGAGGTTGACCCGGGACGGAACCACCACGGGCGAATTGGGGTACACGGTCAACTCGCCCACCGAGGTGTGCAGCACGCCAGGGAACCTGTCGGCCAGTTCGCGGGCCGCCACCACGAGCATGGCGGCGCCGAGGAGGGCGTCCTTGCGGTCGGCGATCACGGTGGAACCTGTGTGGGCCTGTTCGCCGTGGACCACAAACTCGTATTTGTTGGCCGCCCAGCTGGACTGCACCAGGCCGATGGTGATGCCGTCGCGTTCCATGCTGCGGCCCTGCTCGATGTGGATTTCGGCGCAGGAGGCAGCGGCTGGTCCGTCGTAGTCGCCGCGACAGCCGACGCCGTCCAACGCCTCGCGGACACTGATCCCCTGCGTGTCCGTGGTGTCGAGGGCCGTTTCAAGGGCGAGCTTGCCGGTATAGACGGAGGATCCCATCATGGACGGCTTGAAACGGGAACCTTCCTCGTTGAACCAGTTCACCACCGCGATGTTGAATTTCGGAGTCGCGGAGCCGCCCGCCCACTTCTCCACCAGCCGGAAGGCTGCGTGGGCCGCGGCCAGGACGCCGAAGGCGCCGTCGTAGCGGCCCGCCGTCGGCTGCGAATCCATGTGCGAGCCGACCACCACAAAGGGCGCCCCCGGCACGGCCTCGAAAAGGCCCCACTGGTTGCCGGCGCGATCGAACTTCACGGTGAACCCGCGGACCTCCAGCATGCCGGTCAGCCAGCGGCGCTGCTCGCCGTCCGCGGCCGTGGCTGCCTGGCGGTCCACGCCGCCGTTTTCCGTGGCGCCGAACCGGCTCATGGTCCGGAAGTCTTCAACGAAGGCGACGTCGGGGGCGGTGAAGGTGGGTGTTGTAGTCATGGTGTTCCCCTATGAACGATGCTGGTCGGAATGGTGGTGGTCAGTGGTTGGTAAAGCGTTGGTGCGGGCGGCCGGCGGCGCATCCGCCCGGTAAGTGAAGGAACCTCCGACGGCGGTGCCCAGGATCCGGAGGTCTGCGATGTTGGCGGCGGTCAGGGGCGATCCGGACAGGATGGTGAAGTCCGCCAGTTTGCCGGGCGTCAGTGACCCTTTCAGGGCGCCGGCGCCGGTGGCTGCGGCCGCACCGGTCGTGTAAGCGGCGAGGGCCTGGAGCGGGGTGAGCCGTTCGTCCAGGTTGCCGAACACGCCGCCGGAGGCCATCCGGCGGTCCACAAAGGCCTGCATTCCCTTGAGCACGTTGCCGTCGGCCACGGGCCGGTCCGAGCTGCCGGCCAGCGTCACGCCGGCCGCCAGGAACGTCGCCGCCCGGTACGCCCAGCCCAGCCTTGCGGGGCCCAGCGATTCCGTCATGCCATCGCCGCCGTCCCGGAAGAAGCTTGCCTGCGGGGTGACCGCGATTCCTGCCGACGCCAGGGCGGCCAGCTGTTCGGGCCTGACCATGGAGGCGTGTTCGATCCGGTTCGGCAGTGCCCTGCGCCCGTATTTGGCGGTGCAGTCCGCCAGGATGGTGATGGCCAGGTCAACGGCGCGGTCGCCGATGGCGTGGGCGGCGATTGACCACCCGGCGGCGTAGGCGGCCTCGATCCTGTCCCTGAGCTGGTCCGGATCGGCCTGGAAGTAGCCCCTGTTGCCGGTGTTGTCGCGCTGGCCGTGGCTGCAGAACTCCTGGCTGACGGCCGCCGTCTCCCCCAGCAGCGAGCCGTCGAGGAAAACCTTGGCGGGCCCGAGGGAGAGGAAGTCGCTTCCGAAGCCGCTGGCGATCCCCAAATCCAGGCCGGCGGGCATGGTTCCGGGGCTGTCCGAAGCGTGCACGTCCAACGCATGCAGGACATCGAGCACCGGCATCACTTGGGCACGGGCATGCAGCCTGCCGTTGGCCAGGGCGCGCTGGTATGCCGCCAGTTCAACGGGGCTGTGTCCGATCCAGCCGCCGCCGATGCCCGCTTCCGTAAAGCTCGTGATGCCCTCCGCGGCATAGTGCAGGGTGGCACGGTCCAGGGCATCTTCCAGGGCGTCGAGGGAGTACGGCAGGATAAGGTTCTGGATCAGCTGCTGCGCCGTTTCCTGGATGAGGCCGGTGGGCCTGCCGCCGGCGTCGCGGACTATCAGCCCGCCGTCGGGATCCGGGAACGACGGCGCCTGGGCACCTGCCAGCCGCAAAGCCGCGGTGTTGGCCACCGCCATGTGCCCGGAGTTGTGCCGGATGAGCAGCGGACGTCCGCCCGTGATCCGATCCAGCACCGCGATGTCGGGGAAAGCCCCGCCATGGTGGTGCTGGCTGAAGCCGTTGGCCAGGAGCCAGCCACCGCCCTGTCCGGACCCGCCCTGTCCGGAGTCCACAGCCGTTTCCGCCTCCAGCAGCGCGTACAGCTGGTCCAGCCCGCGGGCACCGGACACGTCCAGTTCCGCCAGGCCGAGGCCGAACCAGGCAGTGTGGCAGTGGGCGTCGATGAAGCCCGGCGTCACAGTGGCACCGTCCAGGTCCCGGACCTCGGAGGCAGCCAGCCCGTCGAGGTCGCCGTCGAAGCCCACAATGCGCCCCTGCCACACACCCAGCGCGGTGGCGCGCGGACGGTCCGCGTCCATCGTGATGATGTCCGCGTTGCGCAGCAGGAGGTCGAGTTTCATGATCGGATTCCTGGCCTACCGGTGTGACGTGGTGACGGACTTGATCCGGGTGTAGTCCTCAAGTCCGTAGACGGAGAGATCCTTGCCGGTGCCGGAATGCTTGAAGCCGCCGTGCGGGGCTTCGGCGGGGATCACCTGGTGGCAGTTGATCCAGACGGCGCCGAAATCCAGCTCCATGGACACCCGGGTGACCACGCCGTGGTTCTCGGACCAGACGCTGGAGGCCAGAGCGTACTTGGTGCCGTTGGCCAGCTCGATGGCCTCTTCCTCCGTGGCGAAGGGCTGCACGGTGAGCACGGGACCGAAGATCTCGTCGCACACCACCTCGTCGCTCTGGAAGACGCCGTCGATCACGGTGGGCTGGAAATAATAGCCGGTGCCGGTGCGCTTGCCGCCGGAGAGGACCGTGGCGTTCGCCGGGAGCCGGGACATAAACCCCTCCACCCGTTCAAGCTGCGCGGCGCTGTTCAACGGCCCGAGGTCTGCGTCGTCGCCGCCCACGGTCAGCGCGGCCGCCGCGGCTCCAAGGGCAGCGGCGAACTCGGCCTGGATGGACTGCTCCACCAGCACGCGGGTGACTGCCGTGCAGTCCTGGCCGGCGTTGAAGAAGGCGCTCAGCGCGATCTCCCGGGCGGTGCGGGCAATGTCGACGTCGGCGAAGACGATCGCGGGTGCCTTGCCGCCGAGCTCGAGGTGGACGTCCTTGAGCGTTTTGGCCGCCGCGGACATCACCTGTGCTCCGGCGCGGGTGGATCCGGTGATGGACACCATTTCCGGGATCTCGTGGTCAACCATGGCGGCACCGGCGTCGCGGCCGCCGCAGACAACGTTTACGACGCCGGCCGGGAATACTTCCTGGGCCAGCTCGCCCAGCATCACCGTGGACCACGGCGTGGTGTCAGCCGGCTTGAGGACCAGCGTGTTGCCGGCGGCGAGTGCCGGGCCGATCTTCCAGATGGCCATCATGAACGGGTAGTTCCACGGGGTGATCTGCGCGACCACGCCCAGCGGTTCCCGGCGGATGGAGGAAGTGAAGCCCTCGACGTACTCCGTGGACGCCGTGCCGGATACCACCCGGCAGGCGCCGGCGAAGAAGCGCAGCTGATCGGCGCCGCGCAGGATTTCCAGCTCGCGGGTCGCTGCCCGGGGCTTGCCGGTGCACGCCACCTCAGCATCCAGCAGGCGGTCCACGTTGGCGTCGATGAGGTCCGCAAGCTTGAGCAGCATGGCCTGGCGTTCGCCCGGCGTCGTGCGTCTGTAGCCCTTGAATGCCTGCTGCGCGGACTGGAAGGCGAGGTCGACGGCGGCCGCGTCGCTGTCCGGGGCGGTGCCGATCTGGAGTCCCGTGCTGGGGTCGAAGAAGGGCAGGCTGGCCGAGGCGTCAACGGCCTGGCCGTTGATGATGTTCTTGAGCGTGATCACGTGGGGCTCCAGTCAGTTGCTCTTGGGGGAACGGGTGGTGGGATCCTGCGGCAGGTGCAGCACGGCGGGCAAACCGGACTCGACGGCGCGGCGGAAGGCACCGGCGAAGTCCTCGGCCTTCTCGATGCGCTCGCCGTAGCCGCCGTAGGAGCGGGCGAGGGCGGCGAAGTCCGGGTTGGTCATGTGCGTGCCGGAGGGGCGGCCCGGGTAGTGGGCTTCCTGGTGTTCGCGGATGGTGGCGAAGATGCCGTTGTCCACCACCAGCACGATGAACTTCGCGCCGTGGCCCATGGCGGTGGCGATTTCCTGGCCGTTCATCATGAAGCAGCCGTCGCCGGCCACCGAGATGACCTGCCGGCCCGGGTAGGCGAGGGACGCTGCGACGGCGGCGGGGATGCCCATGCCCATGGCGCCGTTCCGGGGCGCCGCCAGGGAGTTGGCGCTGTTGTGCTGCAGGTAGCGGGCTGGCCACAGGGCGTGGTTGCCTGCACCGAAGGTGAGGACAGCGTCATCGGCCATTTCCTGCTTGAGGATTTCCATCACGACGCCGAGGTCCACGCCCGTGCCGCCGTCGGGCTGGGCCGAGGAGAACTTGAGGTACTCGGCGCGGGCGTCGGCGAACCAGCCAGCGGCTGGCCGCACGGCGGATTCCACGCCTGCCAGAACCGTGGAGAAGGCCGTGACGTCGGCGGTGATGTGCTGGTCCATGCGGCCGAAGTGGCCCAGGAGGTCGGCGTCGGCATTGACCACCACGGTCACGGCGTCGAGGCCACGGGTGTAACCGTCTGAGAGAACGTCGCCGCGGACGCAGCCGAGGAAGACGATCAGGTCCGCCGCGTCAAGCCGTTCGGCGTTGGCGTCGCTGCGGCCGTAGCCGAGGAAACCGGCGTAGGCGTCAGAGTGGTGCGGCACGGCGTCGTAGGCTCGGAAATCCGCGACGACGGGAACACCGTGGCGGTTGGCCCAGCCGGCCAGGGCTTCGCCGGATTCCTGGGTCCAGCCTTCGCCGCCCACGACGATGAGGGGCTTGCTGGCGGCGGCGAGCCGGGCTTCGAGCTCGGCCAGGTCCGGGGCGGCCGGGGCCGGGCGGGAGACCTTGCGCGGTTCCACCGTCCCGGATGCAATGGCGTGGACCAGCACGTCTTCCGGAAGTCCGATGACCACGGGTCCTGGGCGGCCGCTCAGGGCGGTGAAGATGGCGTCGTCCACCACGCGGGCGGCGGACGCGGCGTCGTCGAGCGTTACTACTTTCTTGGCGGTGCTGCCGAACCAGGCGTTGATGTCGAATTCCTGGAAGGATTCGCGGCCGCGGTCCGCCACGGGGATGAGGCCCACGAACAGGATCATGGGGGTGGCGTCCTGGTGGGCCGTGTGGATGGCGATGAAGGCGTTGGCCGCTCCGGGGCCACGGGTCACCATGGCCACGCCGGGCAGCTCAGTGAGGCGGCCTTCCGCGAGGGCCATAAATCCGGCGCCGCCTTCATGCCTGGTCACGACGGTTTCAATCGAGGAACCGTGCAGTCCGTCCAGGACATCCAGGAAGCTTTCGCCGGGGACGCCGTAAACACGCTTGACGCCGGCACGTTCGAGCTGGGCGACGATCAGGTGGCCGGCGGTGGTTGTTGTGCTCAATGCTTCATACCTTCTTCTTCGATACTGAGGGCGGGCAGGACCAACCCTGAGAGTGCGGTCAGGACCGACACAACCAGCAGGATGATGGCCCCGGGCCAGAATGAATTGCCGCTGGCAGCCACGAGGGCTGTGGCGATCAGGGGAACAAAGCCGGAAATAACGCCGGCGCTGTTGGAAGTGATGGCTACGCCGGTGTAGCGGACACGGGTGGCGAACAGTGCCGTGAGGGCGGTGCCCGAGACAGCGTAGGGAACGGAGAGGGTGGCCACGCCGATGATCATGGCGCCGATGACCAGCACCGGATTTGCCGTGTCGATGGCCAGGAAGACCGGGACGGCCACGAGTGCGGAAGCCACGCCGCCCCAAAGGATCACTTTGCTGGCACCGTACTTCTCGCCCATGCGTCCGGCCCAGATGAGGACGAAGATCTCGAAGACCGCAGCGAGGAGCGAGCCCAGCAGGAGGGTTTCGTAGGGCATCTTGAGGATCTTGGTGCCGTAGAAGACCACAAAGCTGGTGATGAGGTAGAAGCCGCCGATGCCCAGCAGCGCGGAGCACATGCCTACCATGATCTGGCGCCAACTCTTGGTCAGGACACCGCGGATGGGCGCATGTTCGGTCTCGCCGGCTTCCATCAGGGCTTCGAATTCGGGGGATTCACTGAGGCGGCTCCGGATCCACATGGAGATGGCCAGCAGCGGGATGGCCGCCACGAAGGGGATGCGCCAGCCCCAGGCGTCAAAGTTGGTCTGGCCCACCAGATAGAGCATTCCGAAGAAGCCTCCAGAGGACAGGATGGTGCCGATCGGCGAACCGATCTGCGGCAGCGCCGCAGAGCGTGCACGCTTGGCGACGGGGGCGTTTTCGACGGCGATAATCACCGCGCCGCTCCACTCGCCGCCCACGGCCAGGCCCTGCAGGATGCGCAGTGCTACCAGGATGATGGGGGCTGCGACGCCGATGGTCATGTAGTTCGGCAGGAGACCGATCAGGCCGGTCACAACGCCGATGCCCACGATGGTGACCATGAGGATCTTCTTCCGGCCAATCTTGTCCCCGAGCGAGCCGAAGATGAAGCCTCCGATGGGGCGCGCCACGAAGCCGACAGCGAGGGTGGCGAAGGAGCTCATGGCGGCCACGAACGGGTCCTCGGACACGAAGTACTGGGCATTGAACACCAGTGCCGCGGCGGTGGTGAAAAGGAAGAAGTCGTACCACTCAAGGGCTGTGCCAACAAGGGCTGCCAGGGCCACCTTGCGGGTGACACTCTCATCCACGATGCGCGGGACCTGCTGGTCCACGCCTGTCGCCGTGCTGTCGTTGATTGCCATGAATACTCCAGATAGATACTGACCGGATGGTGCGGGCCTACAGCCTGCTGGCCGCTTGTCAGGTGATGCGGCGCACCTTGAACGTGAATCCATTCTTCCAGTAGGTTCGTCCAAAAAAACTAGCAATGCACCACGGGATATTGGTCCTAGAATGTGGGAATGCACAATGATCAGGACTATGGCGCCCGCTGGGGAGAGTTGGTTGAGCGGCTGCATGGCCGTGTCCACGAACTGACTGAGCTGTTTTTAGCGCGGGTGCAGGAGATTCCCGAATACTCCGGCAGCACCGTGGACATGACGGAACTGCGGGATACGGCGCGCGAAACGTTCCACCGGCTGGTGGACGGGCTGCGCGACAAGGAACTGCAGCGGTCCGGACGCAACGGCGACCAGGACTCGCTGGTGCGGTTCTCGTTGGAGCTGGGAGCGAAGAGGGCACGCGCCGGGATCTCACCCGAAGCCCTCACCTCGGCTGTGCGGCTTGATTTCAGCATCCTGTGGGAGGATTTACTTCAGATCTCCGAGCCCCAGGATGCGGCGCTGCTCACGTCCCGGGTGGACCGGGTGTGGGGTGTGGTGGACGAATTCGCCGCGCACACGCACTCGAGCTATTCGGCCGAGCGGGTCCGCATGGCCCAGGAGGAATCCAACATCCGGCGCGAATTCATCGCCCGGCTGTTCAGCAAATCCGAACTCTCGGCGGACACCATCAGCCAGGCATCAGCCGCCCTGGTCACCGACCCCGACGCCCGCTACTCGATTGTGGCCGCCAGCGGGGAGGCGGCCACCAAGCTCCGCGCCTTTGCCCAGGGCCCCCAGTCCTCACAGCGGCTTTTTGTCCACGAATTCGGAGGCAGTACGTATGTCTTCTGGGCATTGGGTAAGGCCACGGTCGGCGTGCGGCAACCCGCGGCGCCGTTTATCCCGGCCGGCATCGCCGGGATCCCCTGCGGCTATGTGGAGAGTTTCTCCGGGCTGCGCGGCCTCCCGCCGGCCGCCCGGACCGCTGAGCGCCTGGCCCTGCTGCTCCATCCGACGGACCGGGGACCGCTGACGGCCGCCGCGGCGTGGGCCCGGCTGGCCAAGCAACAGCTCCAGGATGCTGGCCTGGACCTGTGGGCGGATCTGGACGCGGCACTCGCGCCGTGCCGAGGCGGAGAACGCGAACGCCTCGAGGAGACTGTGCGCCATTTCCTGTCCACCGGCAACATCACCACCACGGCCCAGGTCCTCTTCTGCCACCGCAACACCATCCTCAACCGGCTCAACCGCTTCCAGGACCTGACCGGGATCGACCTCGCCGTTCCCGCCCAGGTGGCCAGGCTCGTAGTGGCGTGGGCTTAACGTCTGCGAGCGCCCCTATTGGCGACGCCTGCCCAAGCCACACCCCCCTTGACCGTGGGGCGCAACGGTGCCGTAATGAAGTTGAGTGGAGGAGGACGATCGTGGACGTCTTGGAATCCGTGTCCAGGGGAATGCGCGTTGTGGATGCGTCGGGCGATGATATCGGTGCCGTTGAGCGCATCGTTCCGGCCAACACGAAGGCAGAAGTGTTCGAAGAAGCCGCCACGGCTTCCCAACAGGATTTGCTCAACCTCGGGCTGAGTGCTGTCTTCGGCAGGGAACCGAAAGTACCCGAGCTGATGGCCCGGCGGTTGTTCCATGCGGGCTACATCAAAATCGATGCCCGCGGATTCTGGGCCAGCGACTCCTATGCGGCTGCGGACGCCATCAACCGGGTCGAAGACGGAAAGGTGTACCTGAACCTGACCCGGCACGAACTTTCTGCCCAGGTGTGACGCACTGATCCGGCGCAGGCCGCCCGACTGGTGGCGGCCTGCGCGTCGCCGCCCATTAACACCCTCAGGGGTGTTTTGTGTGAACTCACATTTATCGGCGTTTTCTGGTGGATTTTTTGCCATTGAACTGTGATGGCTGACACAGAATAGTTGGTAACTACCTTGCATCGGACAATCGTCCCCGCACCCCATCTGGAGAACTGATGGCCAACACGGTAGAAACCACCGCCGCCGCTGCTACGGCACGGCTGGATCTCACAAAAATGCGCAAAATCGCCCTCGCCAGCGTCATCGGCACCACCGTCGAGTGGTACGACCTCTTCGTTTTCGGCACGGCATCCGCGCTCGTCTTCAACAAGATCTTCTTCCCCAGCTTCGATCCGATCGTGGGCACCATGCTCGCGTTCGGCACCTTCGCCTCGGCCTACATTGCCCGTATGGTGGGCGCCATCATCTTCGGCCATTTCGGCGACCGCCTGGGCCGCAAGTCCATGCTGCTGGTATCCCTGCTGACCATGGGCGCGGCAACCTTCGCGATCGGGCTGCTGCCCGACTACAACAGCATCGGCATCATGGCCCCGCTGCTGCTCCTGTTCCTCCGCGTCATCCAGGGCCTGGCCCTGGGCGGCGAATGGGGCGGCGCGGTGCTCATGACCGTGGAGCACGCCCCTGCCAACCGCCGCGGCTTCTTCGGTTCCCTGGTTCAGGTGGGCGTCCCCGCCGGCACGCTGATCGCCAACGTCGCGTTCCTGATCGTGGCCTCCACCGTCAGCACCGAGGCCCTGTACTCCTGGGGCTGGCGCATCCCGTTCCTGGCCTCCGTTCTCCTGGTCACGGTGGGCATCTACATCCGCCTGAACATCGAGGAAACCCCCTCGTTCCAGGCCGTCAAGACCGCCGGCGCCAAGGCAAAGATGCCCTTTGCCGCGCTCATGGCCAAGTACTGGAAGCAGGTTGTCCTGGGCGGCATCGCCACCCTCTCCACGGGCAGCACCTTCACCCTGCTGGTGGCCTCCGGCGTCTCGTACGGCAAGAAGGAACTGGGCCACTCCGAGAGCCTGATGCTCTGGGTGGTGCTGGTCTCCTGCATCCTGGGACTGTTCCTCATCCCGTTCTTCGGCAGGCTCTCGGACAAGTTCGGCCGCAAGCCCATCATCTTCGCCGGCATTGCCGCCGAGGCACTCCTGGCCTTCCCGATGTTCTGGCTTATGGACACCAAGTCCGTGGCACTGCTCTTCGTCGCCTACCTGGCCATGATGACGGCGTTCTGCGCCAACTACGGCCCCATCGCGACGTTCCTGGCCGAGCTGTTCGGCTCCAAGGTCCGATACTCGGGCCTGTCCGTGGCCTACATGCTCTCCGGTCTCCTGGGCAGCGCCGCCACCCCGTTCGTCACCACATGGCTGCTGGGCGTCACGCACCAGAGTTCGTCCATCGCCTGGTACATCATGGGAGCCTCCCTGGTCTCCCTCACGGCGCTCGTGATCCTGACGGAAACCCGCTACGGCAACATCGACGCCGTCGACGAGTCCCCCGTTGAAGCGGCAGCGAAGTGACGGCAGCCTCCCCCGCGGAAACCATCCGGCGGATCACTGAGATCCCCGGCGGGGCGCCCGCCGTCGGGCCCTTCTCCCAGGCAGTGGTCGCCAACGGGTTCGTGTTCACCGCCGGGCAGATCCCCGCAATCACGGGACTGGACCACCAGCCGGAAACGTTCGAGGAACAGGTCCGCCAGACACTCCGGAACCTCACCGCAGTGCTGCAGGCCGCCGGCTCCGGGCTGGCCCAGGTGGTCAAAGTCAACACCTACCTCACCGACCCGGGGCAGCTGGAGGAGTACAACCGCGTCTATGCGGAGTTCTTCGGCGACGCCAGGCCGGCACGCACGTCGGTCTGCGTCAGCCTCTGGGGAGTCTCCCTGGAAATCGAATGTGTTGCGGTGCTGGCTGAGGCGGGCCAGTGAGCACGAAAGTCCTGGCAGGCACGGAGGTCCTGGCCGGCCTGGAGGCCGTCAGCTACCCCACCATCGGGCACTTCCTCGAAGACGGCTTCCTTGATCCGGCCATCCAGTCGCTGCTGGCCGGCGTGAAGGTGGCCGGGCCTGCCGTCACCGTCCGGATCGTCGGCAACGATGCCATCGCCATGAACCGGGCGCTGCTGGAGCTGTACCCCGGAGCCGTGCTGGTGGTGGACATGGACGGCGATCGCCGCCACGCCCCCGTCGGCGCGGTGACGGCGGCGGCCGCCAAGGCCCAGGGCGCCGCCGGCATCGTGGTGGACGGCGTGGCCACGGACGTGCTGGAGCTGCGAAGCACCGGGCTGCCGGTCTTCGCCCGCGGCACCTCGTGCCTCACCACCAAGCGCCTGCACGGCACTGAGTCCGCGGTCAACATTCCTGTGACATGCGGGGGTGTGGATGTCGCCCCCGGCGACTGGGTGCTGGGGGACGATAACGGCGTGATCGTACTGTCCCCGCAGGAAGCGGCAGCCGTCCTGGAGCAGGCGCTCGCCTCGGATGAGGCGGAGCCGGAGCTGCTTGCACGGATCGCCGCAGGAGAACCGCTCGAGACGCTGCTGGCGCACTGACCTGCGCGTGTACTGAAGCGGCGGACCCGGCACACTGCCGGGTCGGCCGCTTCAGTGCGTCAACGACACAACCACTCGGCATCAGGCGGCGAAAATGCTCCAGCCAGCCTGGTGGCTGCTGCCCGGCTCCAGCTGCACGAGGTCCTGGCCGCTGTTGAAGGCGTCCGGCGGACAGGTCATCGGCTCAACCGCCAGGCCCAGCCTGTTGGCCGCGGGCGCGGGCTTGTCTGCGGTATGTACCTGCACCCAAGGGCATGCCCGGTCCCAGGCCATTCCCACTCCGGTTCCGCCAGGGTCCCTGACGATCAGCTGCGCGCGGCCGCCGTCGTCGAACTCAAGGTCCGTGAAGGCGTGGTCGATCTGCGTGCCGCCGATGGCCCGTGGCGTCCGGAAGTCGAACTGATGGCCCTCGACCGGCCGGGTGGCCACAGGCAGCAGCCGGTCCGGTGTGACTTCGAGGAAAGAATTCGCGGGGATCCGGACGGTCCACTCATCCAACGGCGCGGCTCCGGCCAACAGATAGGGATGCGGGCAAACGCCATAAGGGGCCGTCTCATCGCCGGCGTTGCTTGCCGTGACAGTGGTGTGCAGCCCGGCGTCGTCCAGCCTGTAGACCACGTTGAGCCCAAGGTGGAACGGATACCCCGGGACCCCGGCGATCTCACAGGACAGGCTCAGCGCGTCGGTACCGCTGCGTTCAGTGGACCACAAACGGTCGAAGGCGAGCCGCCGCAGGGCACCGCCGCGCTGGACAACGGCGGCGGTGTAGTCCCCCGAAACAAGCTGAAGTTCGACGCCGTTCACAGCCCGCCGGCCAGCTTGTAGTAGGCGGCGTTCCACGCCAGTTCCTTCTTGAACTGCTTGATGGTGGTGCCTTCATCGATGGTGAGGAGCTCGGTCCTGGCAATCTCGGCGAAGTCCTCGAACACCTCCAGACCCACCTGCGTGGACAATACCGTGTGGTGCGCGGCGCCGGCGGTGAGCCATGCGGCGGCCGAGGTCGCGAAGTCGGGCTTCGGCTCCCAGAGGGCGCGGGCCACCGGCAGGTTCGGCAGCGGCTCGTCCAGGTCCACGACGTCCACGGTGTTCGCCACGAGCCGGAAACGGTCGCGCATGTCCGAGAGCGCCAC
Source organism: Pseudarthrobacter sp. KH_020_B (assembly GCF_057840185.1). NCBI lineage: Bacteria > Bacillati > Actinomycetota > Actinomycetes > Micrococcales > Micrococcaceae > Pseudarthrobacter > Pseudarthrobacter sp. KH_020_B. The sequence goes on along the minus strand of NZ_CM174506.1, from coordinate 2,257,603 downwards.
CACGACGCCGGGGCCGGCATCGGTGTCGAACACCAGCCGGACCGGGTCTTCCTTGCCGCCGATACCCAGCGGGTGGATTTCGACGCGCGGTTTCGTGGCCGTCAGGGACGGGCAGACCTCGAGCATGTGGGCGCCCAGGATCTTCTCGGCGCCAGGCTCCAAATGGTACGTGTAGTCCTCCATCAGGGAGGCGCCACCGGGCAGGCCCGCACCCATGACCTTCGCGGCGCGGACCAGGATGGCGGTCTTCCAGTCGCCCTCGGCGCCGAAGCCGTAGCCGTCGGCCATAAGCCGCTGGACCGCGATGCCGGGCAGCTGGCGCAGTTCGCCCAGGTCCTCGAACGAGGTGGTGAACGCGGCGGATCCGTTGGCCTCAAGGAAGCTGCGCAGGCCCAGTTCGATCCGGGCGCTGTAGCGCAGCGACTCGTGCCGCGCTCCCCCGGCCTGCAGCTCCGGGACCACCTCGTAAAGGCGCTCGTACTCCGCAACCAGGGTGTCGACGTCGGACTCTGCGGCGCCGTGCACGGCGGCGGCGAGCTCGTTGACGGACCACGTGTTCACGGAGACGCCGAAGCGCAGCTCCGCTTCGGTCTTGTCACCTTCGGTGACGGCCACGTTGCGCATGTTGTCACCGAAGCGGGTCAGTTTCAGGGTCCGGACCGCGGCCCAGCCTGCCGACGCCCTCTGCCACACACCCACCTGCCGCGAGACTTCGGGGTTGGACACGTGGCCCACCACGGTCTTCCGCGGCACGCCGAGACGCGACTGGATGTAGCCGAACTCGCGGTCGCCGTGGGCGGCCTGGTTGAGGTTCATGAAGTCGAAGTCGATGTCCGCCCAGGGCAGCTCGACGTTGGCCTGGGTGTGCAGGTGCAGGAGCGGCTTGCGCAGCAGGTCCAGGCCCTGGATCCACATCTTGGCCGGACTGAAGGTGTGCATCCACGCCGTCACACCGATCACGGAATCGTCCGAGTTCGCTTCCAGCGCGGTGCGGCGGATGGCGTCAGAATCAGTGAGGACCGGCTTCCAGACCACCCTGACCGGGACATCCGAGGAGGCGTTCAGCACGGCGGCGATCTCCTGTGACTGGGCGGCGACCTGCTTGAGTACATCCTCGCCGTAGAGGTGCTGGCTGCCGGTGAGGAACCATACCTCGTACTGCTGCAGGGAGGTGTTGTTGGCGTTGGGCATGGAAGTTCTCCTGAAAGTTTGCGGTGGCCTAGCGGCCGTAGACGTTCTGGTAGCGGGCGTAGAGGGATTCGATCTTGGCCTGCTCCATCGGCAGCGGCTCGCCGAGCTGCCGGGAAATATGCACGGTCCGCGCCACTTCCTCGCACATCACCGCGGCCTTGACCGCGTCCCGGGCATCCTTGCCGATGGTGAACGGGCCGTGGTTCTGCATCAGCACCGCGGGCGAGTTGGAGTTCTTCAGCGTCTCCACAATGCCCTGCCCGATCGAGTCGTCGCCGATCAGCGCGAACGGGCCCACCGGGATGGTGCCCCCGAACTCGTCCCCCATCATGGTCAGCACACACGGAATCGCTTCGCCCCGCGCCGCCCAGGCCGTGGCGTAGGTGGAGTGGGTGTGGACCACTCCCCCGACGTCCGGCATGTGCCGGTAGACATAAGCGTGCGCGGCCGTGTCCGACGACGGCGACAGCCCCGGGTTGCCCCACTCACCGTCGGCGTCGCCCGCCACGGGTACCCCATGGAGGTCGGTGACCACCATCTGTTCGGGCGTGAGGTCATCGTAGGAAACCCCGGACGGTTTGATCACCATCAGGTCATGGCCGGGGACGCGCGCAGAGACATTTCCCGCCGTCCACACCACGAGTTCGTAACGAGTCAGCTCCGCGTGGAGATCGCAGACATCCCTGCGGATCCGCGCGATGGCTTCCACGGTGCTTGCCGTCGTGGTGCTCATGCGGATGCACCAACAGCAACGAGTGACTTGGTGGCATTGCGCTGGATGGCCTTGAGCCGGTGCATTACCTCGTTGGCTCCCCGGCCGAAGTAGTCGTGGAGGGCCCGGTACTCCTGGAACAGTTCGTCGTAGGCGGCCACGTTTTCCGGGACCGGCGTGAAGACGTCGCCGGGTTCGGAGCCCATGGCTGCTGCGGCCTCGCGGATATTTGCGTACTTTCCGGCCGCGACGGCGGCGTGGATGGCCGAGCCGAGCGCCGGGCCCTGGTCCGAGCCGATGGTGGAGAGCTGCAGGCCGGTGATGTCCGCGTAGATCTGCATGAGGAGCTTGTTCTTCAACAACCCGCCGGCCACGATGAACTCCTTCACCGGCACACCGGAGTCGCGGAAGGCATCCACGATGGTGCGGGTGCCGAAGGCCGTGGCTTCCAGGAGGGCGCGGTACGTGTCTTCGGGCTTCGTGGCGAGGGTCTGGCCCACCACCACACCGGAGAGTTCGTGGTCCACCAGCACCGAGCGGTTGCCGGAGTGCCAGTCCAGGGCGATGAGTCCGTGCGCGCCGATGGCCTGGTTTGCGGCGAGCTCGGTGAGGTATTCGTGGATGCCCAGCCCGGCGGCGTCGGCCGCCTGGTGGTATTCCGGCGGGACACCATATTTGGTGAACCAGCCGAAGATATCGCCAACGCCGGACTGTCCGGCCTCGTAACCCCACAGCCCGTCCACGATCCCGCCGTCGACGACGCCGCACATGCCCGGCACTTCGCGCAGTTCGGTGCCGTTCATCACGTGGCAAGTGGAGGTGCCCATGATGGCCACCAGCTGCCCCGGATCCACTGCTTTTGCGGCCGGAGCGGTGACGTGGGCGTCCACGTTACCCACGGCCACAGCGATGCCTTCCGGCAGTCCGGTCCAGGCGGCGGCCTCGGCGGTCAAGGATCCCGCGGCGTCGCCGAGCCGGCCGATGGTGTGCTCGAGCTTGGTGCTGACGAAGTCCTTGAACGCCGGGTTCAGGGCGGCGAGGAAGTCCTCGGAGGGGTAACGGCCGTCCTGGTAGATGCCCTTGTAGCCGGCGGTGCAGGCGTTCCGCACGTAGCTGCCGCAAAGCTGCCAGATGATCCAGTCGGCGGCCTCCACCCAGTGGTCCATCGCGGCGTAGGCTTCGGGGTCCTCCTCCAGCAGCTGCAGGCCCTTGGCGAACTCCCACTCGGAGGAAATCAGCCCACCATAGCGCGGCAGCCAGGCTTCGCCGCGCTCGGCGGCCAGGGCGTTGATCCGGTCCGCCTGCGGCTGCGCCGCGTGGTGGCGCCACAGTTTCACATAGGCGTGCGGGCGGTTGGCGAAGCCGGGCAGTTCGTTGAGCGGGGTGCCGTCGGCCTTGACCGGCACCATGGTGCAGGCCGTGAAGTCCGTGGCGATGCCGACGACGGCGGCCGGGTTGATCCCGGCGTCGACGATCGCCGCAGGAACGGCATGGCGGAGGACGTCGCGGTAGTCGTTGGGGACCTGGAGCGCCCATTCCCCGGGAAGCCGGGCGGCGCCGTCGTCCGCTTCATCCGTGACGTCCGCCGGCAGCTCCTCCGTAACCACCGCGTGCGGGTAGTCGAAAACACCGCTGCCCAGTTCCTTGCCGTCACGGACCCGGACCACAACGGCCCGCCCCGAAAGTGTTCCGTAGTCCACGCCGATGACGTAGTTGTCTGTGGCGTCCACTGTGACGTCCATGAAGTCCTCCAATAGCTGGTCCGGTGTGCCCGGATTGATTCAATTGTGAGCGCTAACAATTCGGACGTCAAGTGCCGGGCCCCAGCCGGGAAGATCAGTAAAGGATCAGGCGGGAGCTGAGGTGCTGCTGCGGACTACCAGCTCCGGCTCCACCACGGTGGTGGCTCCGCCCGCGCCGCCTTCAAGGGCGCTCAGCATAACGTTCATGCAGCGCCGGCCGAGTTCCTCGAAGTCCTGGCGCACGGTGGTCAGCGGCGGGGTAAAGTAGCCCGACTCTGGCTGGTCATCAAAACCCACTACGGAGACGTCGTCGGGCACGCGGACCCCCGCCTCATTGAAGGCGCGCAGCAGGCCCAGCGCCATCTGGTCGTTGCCCACGAACAGGGCCGTCGCCGTGCGCTCAGCGGCAAGCTGCCGGCCAATCCGGTACCCACTGCCGGCGCTCCAGTCCCCTTCGATCAGGAGGTCGTCCGGCAGGCCGGCTTCGCGGAGCCGCTCACCCCACCCTTCGGCACGCGACCGGCCATCGACCCAGTCCTGGGGCCCGGACACATGGCCGATCCGCTGGTGGCCCAGGTCGATCAGGTGCGAGACCGCCAGGCGCGCGCCCAGTTTCTGGTCCACCAACGCTCCGCTGAAGAGCCCCCCACCGGCCGCGCCTACAAGGATCACGGGAACATCGAGGGTCAGGCCTTCCAGGGCCTGAACGGTACCGTCGCGCGGAACAATGACGATGATCCCGTCCGCGCCCTGGTCTGTGAGATGGCGGACGGCGTCAGAGATGGCATCCGCGCTGGCCTCCTTGATGGCCTCGATGCTCACAAAATAGCCGGCCTCCCGGGCAGCCTGCTGGACGCCGAGGAGGGTGTTGGCCGGGCCGTACTGGCCCAACTCGGCCGCGAGCACACCAATGGTTTGTGAACGCCGGGTGACAAGGCTCCTGGCAGCGGTGTTGCGCCGGTAGCCGAGCTCGGCAATGGCCGCCTCCACCTTCTCCCTGGTGCCGCTGCTGACGTTGGGGTGGTTGTTAATGACGCGTGAGACCGTCTGGTGGGACACCTTGGCCAGGGCTGCCACGTCTTCCAGGCGTGGCAGGCGTCGGTCAATGCTGTTGCCCATGCAAGGGACCCTTCGGTGGGAGGACAAGGTGTGTCCAACATTCTATGGCCGTGATCGACGCCCCTCGCGTGCCGCCGTCGTCCTCAGGGCTGGCCGGTGCCCGGCGGACCGGTGAGTACCGTGGGGATGTACTCGAGCAACTGAAGCCGGCCGTCGAAGGTCCTGCTGCTCACCATTTCGAGCGATATGTCCGGATAGCCGTCGTAGATCCGTTCCCTCCCGGTGCTGCCCGTGATCACCGGGAAGACGACCAACCGGAACCTGTCCACCAGGCCGGCGCTCAGCAGCGACCGGCAGAGACTGAGGCTGCCGAGGGTACTCAAGGTCCCGGTCCTGGTCCGTTTCATCTCCCTCACGGCCTCGACCGCGTCCCCGGTGACCAGCTCCGAGTTCGGCCAAGTCAGCGGCGCCTGCAGCGTGGAGGAGAAGGCGACCTTGGGCACGGCGGCAAGGCCGGTCAGGCTGGCCCCTTCATTTTCGGTGAATCCGGAGTCGCTGGCCGCGGCCTCCTCGGACATGCTGGACATCAGCCGGTATGTGTTCGCCCCGAGAAGGAAGGTGTAGTCCTTCTCCCCCTCCTGCCCGAGCCAGGCCAGGTATTCCGGCCCCTCCAGCCCCCACCAGCCGGGCCACCCCTCGGCCGAGGCATACCCGTCCAAGGAAATGATCAGGTCAACCATCAGGTCCGCTGATGACGCCTCTGCAGTTGTCTCGCCCATGGCCGTCCCCTCGATTTGTTCGACGTCGGCACCACGGTGGACATGGTGCCCATCGGCGCCCGTGCCGGCAATGCTAGCCCTGGAGCGATCAGACGTTCAAGGGGGCCGCGTTGGCTGACCGTTTCGGGACTCAGCTTGCGCCGGATTCCAAGTTCCGGGCTACGACCGCCAGGGTGCGCGCAAGTTCGTCAGTCGGGCTGAATTCCACCAGCTCCGTCCCGGGATCAAGCTCATCGGTGTGGCCGGGGGCTGTGTAGTATGCCTCGCCGGCTTCCACAACCTCGTCTCCTGCGGGCGTGTGCATGGTGAGCCGGCCCCGCACGATGTATCCCCAGTGGTGGCTTTGGCACAGGTCATCCGGCAAGCCCTGGTAGAACGGAGTGAAGTCACCTCCGTCTTCGAACTTTTCGAAAGCGATTGTGTAGCCGTCGGCCTCCCGGTAACGGCCCTCGTAGCCGGTCAAGCGCTCCACGCGGGCGGTCTCGTCATCTTTTGATAGCTTTGCCATCGTCTTGTTCCTTATCTTGTCTCTTGCGCGGGTTATGCCCGCGGTGTGGTTTCCGCCGCCACGATGAGCCGGCGCAGGCCTGCCCTGCTTGCCCGCGCCCACTCAATCGCGGCAAGTGACCGCAGGACGGGAATGCCAAACACTGCCAGGGCACCGGGCAGTGCGTTCGCGCGGACCAGCCTGCACGTGTAGGTGACGTCGCTCTGGTTTCCGTCCGGCCGTATTTCGTACCGGTGCACCAGGAGCCAGTCCGCCTGCGTCCCATTCTTCTTGGACTCCAGCGCGGACTCCGTGACCCGTTCGAACCTTGAGGGAGGAACGGCTTCCGTGACCACTGAGGAGTCCCGCATTCGGCATATGGCGTCCTCCGCCGTCGACGTGAACTCCGTCCCGGGCGTGGCTTGCGTACCGCCCCACCACGATGGTGTTGTCGTCGCCGCCGTCGTATTGCTGATGCGGCTCGCAGTCCACCCACGCCACGGCCTGATCCAGCACCGGATTCCCCAGCGGCGACGCGGTGTAGCCTCGCCCTGGCTCGCCGTCGGTGAGACCATACAGGCATGGCATCCATACAGCGCATCCGCCCCCAGGGGCTCATCTCGAGCCCGGCCTTCAGCCACGTCGCCATCGTGCCGCCCGGCGCGACCACCATCTACGTCGGCGGTCAGAACGCCGTCGACGCCGACGGCGCACTCGTCGGAGAGGGCGACGTGGCCGTCCAGTCTGCCCGCACCCTTGAGAACGCGAGGACCGCTCTCGCCGCGGCCGGCGCAACCTTCGACGACGTCGTGCAATGGACGGTGCTGTTCGTCGACGGCGTCGACCTCGCAGCCGCGTACGGCGCCATCGCACCGGAACTCGCGTCCGAGGAACCGGCACTGGTGACCGGAGCGCGTGTCGCCGCGCTGGGCGTGCCCGGCGCACTGATCGAGATCAGCGCCGTCGCCGCCGTGCTGCGGTGAAGGCCAGCCGCCACCCGGACGCGGGGGCGCTGGCCATTGAGTTCAACGACTGCATCAACGCGCGAGACCTGAATGCGCTTGAGCGGCTCATGGCCAACAGCCATACTTTCATCGACACGGCCGGAAACGCCATCACCGGCAAAGCGGCCTGCATCGAAGCCTGGCACGGCTTCTTCGATTCATATCCTGAGTACAGAAACATCTTCGAAGCCGTCTTGTCCCTCGGTGACCGGGCCACCATCGTCGGCCACAGCGTATGTCCAGGAGTCCCCGCTCTCGAGGGACCTGCGCTGTGGACGGCCACCGCATCCCAGCAGGAGCTAACCGAATGGCGTGTCTATGACGATACGCCCGAAGGTCGACATCGCTTGGGCATCGGCGATGAATGGTTCGCTCACGCAACCGGCCTTTCCTGACATCGACTTCCGGCGTCACGCCAGCAGCTGGCGTGCGCGGCTTAGCGCGAGCCCGGCCAGCCTGTGTAGGACTCTGCCAGGTAGGCCTTGGCGTGCTTCGATGAGACCACGGAGTGTAGCTCGCCGAGTTGGCGTGCGCGGTCGAACTCGTCGGCGCCGGGCACGGTATGCAGCATGGACGTCATCCAGTAGGAGAAGTGCTGGGCCTTCCACACGCGGTCCAGGGCGCGGTCGCTGTAGGAGTCCAGCAGCGCGGTGGAGCCGTTGGAGTAGAAGGAGTCGAGGCCTTCGAAGAGCACCTTCACATCGTGGATGGCGAGGTTGAGGCCCTTGGCGCCGGTGGGCGGGACGGTGTGGGCGGCGTCGCCGGCCAGAAAGAGGTTGCCGTGGCGCATGGGCGTGTGCACGAAACTGCGGAACGGCAGGACCATTTTTTCGAGGACCGGGCCTTCCTTAAGCTCGAAGCCATTGCCGTTGACGCGCTTGCGGAACTCGGACCAGATGCGCTCGTCGTCCCAGTCGGCCACGTTTTCCTTGGGATCGCACTGGAAATACATGCGCTGTACGGTCTCGGTGCGCTGGCTGATGAGCGCGAAGCCGTGTTTGGAGTTGGCGTAGATCAATTCGTCGGCGCTGCGCGGAGCCTCGGCCAGGATGCCGAACCAGGCGAACGGGTACTCGTGGAAGTACTGGGTCCGCGAGGCCTCCGGCACCTGGCGGCGGCAGTGGCTGCGGGAACCGTCGGCGCCCACCAGGAAGTCCGCCTGGATCTCGAAATCCCGGCCGTCGCCGTCGGTGAACCAGACCTTCGGCTTGCCCTCGAGATCATGAACTGTGGTCTCCGTGACGCTGTACCGGACGTCGCCGCCGTCGGCCTCCCGCCGTGCGGCAAGGTCTGCGAACACATCGGTCTGCGGATAAAGCCACACGGACTCCCCCACGAGTTCTTTGAAGTTGATGCGGTGGCTTTCGCCGTTGAAGCGCAGCTCGATGCCGTCGTGGCGGTCGCCTTCGCGCAGCACCCGGTCCGACACACCGGAGTCCACCAGCAGGTTCACGGTGCCGTGCTCCAGGATGCCTGCGCGGACGGTCTCCTGGATTTCCTTGCGGCTGCGGATCTCGACCACGACTGATTCGATGCCCTGCGTGGCCAGCAGGTGGGAAAGCATAAGGCCAGCGGGGCCGGCGCCCATGATGGCCACCTGGGTGGTGATGGTGGTGCGTGCCATGGTGTTCCTCGCTTCGTTGCGGATCCCGTTCGGGCGCGGGATGAGTCTGTAATCAAGTGTGGCGTGCGCTGCTTGATTGGCGTTATAAGAATTCCGTTGAACGGAAGCCGGGCTCAGCCGCCCAGTTGCCGGCCAATCCCCCGCGCCGCGGTCTGAAGCGCAGGAACCAGCGCCTGCAGGCGCATCTCCTTCAAAGGCACCACGACGCCGAGGGCAGCCACCGTCCGCCGCTTGGCATCCAGGACGGGCACCGCAATGCCCCAGGTATCCGGGTCCACTACGCCGGCGAGCTGCGCGTAGCCCTGTTGGGCGGCTTCAGCAAGCAATTGGCGTACGACGTCGACGCTCACCTTGCCGCTGGGGTCGCTGAACTGCCCGAGGTACTCGGCCTGGAGTTCCCTCGGCTGGTTCGCCATCAGCGCGAGTCCCGCCGAGGAGACATGCACGGGCATGCGGCCGGCGATGCGGGCCCGGTTGGCCACGGAACCGCGCCGCGACAGGCGTTCCACGAACAATGCCTCCCAGCCGTCAAGGACTGCCAGGTTCACGTTCTGGTTCAGGACCTGCTGGATGTCCTCCATAAACGGCAGGGCCGCCTGGCGTAGCACCAGCGTGGGCGAATTGCGGTTGACGAGCTCCCACAGCCGCATACCCAGCCGGACGTTTCCGCCGGCGCCGAGGTCCAGGAGCCCGTGGTCCGCGAGCTGGCGGACCAACCGGTGCGCACTGCTCAGGGGAAGTTCTGCGCGTTCCGCGAGGTCGGACAGCTGCAGGACCGTAACGCCCTCCGGGAACGCCGCGATGACCCGCACCACGCGGTCCACCACGGAGTCACCCGATGTTGAATTGGCCACAGGGCGGCTCCTCTATCTGACGCCTTCATTCCATTCAATGGTACCTCGCGTTCGGAACGAGCCGAGCGGTAGAAGGTACTTACGCTCGGCGGTGGATCGACTTATAGCTCAGATATGCGTTGAGGCCTTCGATTCCATACTCCGTCCCAAGGCCGGAGTCGTGGCGGCCACCGAAGGGCGCCGCATGGTTGGAGGCGAAGAAGTTCAGGCCAACGGAGCCCGAATCCATCCGATCCGCCACCGCCAGCGCAGCCTCCTCATCCTTGCCGAACACCAGCCCGCCGAGGCCGAATTCGGTGTTGTTGGCCAACTCCACGGCCTCCTCGACGCTGCCGCCGCCGTCGTCGTATTTGAGGATGCAGATCACGGGCCCGAAGATCTCCTCACGGGAGATCCGCATGTCCGGCGTGACGTCCGCGAACACCGTGGGTTCCACGAAGTAGCCGTGCTCCAACCCGCCGGACAGTGAGGCGGCCCGGCCGCCCGTAGTGGCGTGGGCACCTTCGCCCAGCCCCGAGTCCACGTACTCCAGCACTGTCCGGTACTGGGACTCCGTGGCACAGGGGCCGAACACCGTGTCCGGCTCCAGCGGATCGCCCTGCTTCCCGGCGGCGATCGTGGCAGTGACCATGTCCACCACCTCGTCATAGCGGCTGGCGGGGGCCAGGATCCGGGTGGCGATGTAGCAGGTCTGCCCCGTATTGCGCATGGAAGACCGGATCAGCACCTGGGACATGGCGTCCAGGTCTGCGTCGGGCAGCACAATGGCACTGGACTTGCCGCCCAACTCCAGGGTGACCGGCCGCAGCAGCTCGCCGCAGGCGGCGGCAATTTTCCGGCCCACCGGCGTCGAGCCCGTGAACGCCACCTTGGCCACCCCGGGGTGCTTTACCAGGACGTCGCCCAGCCGGCCGGAGCCGGTGACCAGGTTGACGACGCCGGCGGGCACCCCGGCCGCGGCGATCGCGTCGATGATGACGCGGATGGACAGCGGTGTGGGCGACGCCGGCTTGATCACCACGGTGCAGCCGGCCAGAAGCGCCGGCGCCAGCTTGATGACCACCAGGTTGATGGGGAAGTTCCACGGGGCGATCAGCGCGCACACTCCGAGGGGGTCGCGGCGGACCACCGACTCGCCGCCGCCGCGCGGGAACTGACGGACGTCCTCACGCTCCAGGTACTCGGCCAGGGTGGCGAAATAGCGGAAGATCCCTGCCGCGTTGGCGGCCGCGCCGGAGGATTCAGCCACCGGCGAGCCGTTTTCGCGCGAGTTGGTCAGGGACAGTTCTTCAGCCCGCTTTTCCACCTCCTCGGCGATCCGGACCAGGTAGGCAGCCCGTTCCGAGGGGGCCAGCCGGGGCCACTCGCCGTCGAACGCCCGCTGGGCGGAGCCGACGGCGGCGTCCACGTCCTCGGGAGTTCCGTCCGGTACGGAGCCCCAGACTTCGCCCGTGGCCGGATCGGTCACCGGGTTCCGGCCGGTGCCCCGGGAAGGCTGCCAGCCGCCGCCGACGAAAATCGTGTCCACGTGCGTGTGCGGCAAGGCAAGCCCGGACCGGGCATTCAGGGCGGGGGCATCATGAGTAGCGGATGTCATCGGATCACCGCCGTCTTCAGCAGGGCGTTGGACCGGTTGAGGTCGGCCGTCGCTATCTCCAGGGCGGCCTGAGTGATGAGTTCAGGCACGATCTCGGTGGCCAGCCTGTCGGTGTAGGTGGCCGGGTCCATGCCGAACCACGAGGACGCCAGCGCGATCCCCGCGCGGTCAAACCGCCACAGCCGGTCGGCGTCGCGCATCAAAGCATCCTCCAGCGAGCGCGCCAGGGGCCGTGTGTCATGGCCGTCGATAATCTCGCAGACGCGTTCCACAAACGCCGGCGAATAGCCCAGCGGTGGGAGTACACGGCGAGCCACATCGCAGCCCTGCAGCTCATGCTCGTAGCGGATGGCGGCCTTGCGCCAGTCCCCCGCGAACCCCTCCGAGATGATGCGGGATTCATCCACGTGGGCCCAGCCGGTGTCATGCAGGAGTGTGGCCACCCGCACCAGTTCGGCGTCGGCATCGGGGTGGGCCCGGCACAGCCGTTCGGCGTAGGCCAGGGAAATCGGTAGGTGGATGTCGTTTCCGCGTGTCCGGGTCTCGTGGATTATGGCCTTCCACAGCGCGTCAAGCTCCCCAAGGGCAGCGGGGGTATTGCAGATGGCGGTGGTGTCCACCGGGCCGGGTGCAGGGATGGGACGGACGCTGTACTCGGCGGCGAACGCCTCGGCGTGTGTATCGGCGGTATCGGCGCCGGCATCGCCGGGGCCCGCCGCGGCAACCGGGGTCTTGGGGGTGCTCATAATGCTCCTTCGGGTGGGCCGGCCTGGCGGCTAGCTGTCCGTGCTGATGGTCTTGAGTGGTGTGGCGGGATCCGCCGCGGCATCGGCCGGAATGTTCTGGCCCTTCACCAAGGCGTTCTTCACGGCCATGAAATCCAGCGGCGCGTTGACGCAGTCGGCGGCGATGATTTGGTCCTGGCGGTAGTAGAGGACGCTGAACTTCCCGCGCTCCTCATCGCGCCGGAGCACCGTCTGGTCGAAGCCGTTGCACAGGCCGGCGATCTGCAGCTTGAGGTCGGCCTGGTTGGACCAGAACCACGGGATGCCGGCGTATTCCTCCCGCCGGCCCGTGAGCGAGTAGGCGGCCACCTTGGCATGTTCGATGGCGTTGTTGACGCTTTCCAGCCGGATCCGCTCGCCCGGCTCCGAGCCGGGCACGGGGTTGGGCATGTTGGCCACGTCCCCCACGGCCACCGTGGTGCCGTCGGAGGCCAGCGCGAACCGGTCCACCACCACCCCGTTGCTGACGTCCAGCCCGAGCTGCTCAGCCAGCTGGGTGTTGGGGATGACGCCGATGCCGATCAGCACGATCTGGGCAGGCAGCACAGTGCCGTCCTGAAGCTCGACGGCGGCGACTCGCGTCTGCTTTTCACCTGCGGCGGAGGTAGCGGTAAAGCGCGCAGCACTCGTGTTGAGCCGGATATCCAGGCCACGGGAGCGGTGCGCCTGCAGGAAGTACTCGGCAGTCTCCTCCCCCACGGCCCGGCCCACCAGCCGCGGCCCGAATTCGAGGACCGTGACGTTTTTGCCCATTTTCTGCAGGCTGGACGCCGCTTCGAGGCCGATGAACCCGCCGCCGATCACCACCACATCCATGGCGTCGCCCACGCGGGCCTTGAGCGCCAGGGCGTCGTCGGCGTTGCGCAGGTACAGCACGCCGTCGAGGTCGCCGCCGTCGATGTCCAGCTTGCGGGCACCGGCACCCACGGTGAGGGCCAGCCGCTTGAACGGTAACCCCCGGCCGGAGGACGCATGCGCCACCCCGGAACCGTCCGCGTCCTTGTCGATCCGGACGATGTATTCGCCCTTGACCAGGTCCACGTTGTGCTCGGCCCAGTAGTCGTTGGAGCGGAAGATCAGGGATTCGCTCTCCACCGTGCCCTGCAGGAATTCCTTGGACAGCGCCGGCCGCTGGTACGGGCGGTGGTCCTCGTCCCCGAGCAATGTGATGTGCTCATCGAAGCCCAGCGCCCGGAGCGAGACCGCGAGCTGCACCCCCGACTGGCTGGCGCCGATGATGAGGAGCCCGGTGCGCGTGGGAACGGTGGCGGGGCCGGTTGTGTCGGTTGCCTGTTCCACTGCGTGCGTGCCCATGGCTACACCTGAGTTTCCGGGGTGGTGACGAACAGTTCGAGCCCGTCCGTCAGGCGCAGCTGGCAGGACAGCCGGGAGGTGCCTTCACGGTCCACCGCGGTGCCGTAGAGCATCTCGTCCTCCATGTCCTCCATGGGCGGGAGCTGCGAAGCGCAGTCTTCCCGGACAAAAACGTGGCAGGTGGCGCAGGACAGCGAGCCGCCGCACTCGGCCACGATGCCGGGGACGCCGTTGCGCACGGCGGTTTCCATGACCGAGTCGCCCGCGTTGCCCTGGACGTCGCGGACAGCGCCCTCGGCGTCGGTAAAGTGAACCGTTGGCATTGGTCCTCCTTGGATTGAAGTTGGATGAAGTATCAGATGAACTGCCGGCCGCCGTCGACCACCATGGTCTGGCCGGTGTAGTAGGAACTGTCCGGCCCGGCGAGGAACAGCGCGGCACCCACGATGTCCTCGGGCTGGCTGGCCCGTTTGATGGCGCCGCGGTCCACGCCGTAGTTCTCGGCGTTTTCCATCAGCCCGTAGCTGGCCTCGGTGAGGGTGAAGCCGGGGGCGATCGCGTTGACCGTGATCCCCCGCCGCCCCAGTTCCTTGGCCATGACCCGGGTCAGTGCCACCACGCCGCCCTTGGAGGCAACGTAGTGCAGCCACTGTTCCGAGCCGCTGAAAATGGTGGCGCTGGAGAGGTTGATGACGCGGCCGCCCTCGCGCAGGTAGGGGCTCGCCGCGCGGGTCACCAGCCAGGGGCCCTTGAGGTTCACGTTCATCACCAGGTCCCATTCGGCCGGATCGATGTCCTCGAACGGGCTGCGGGTCACCCCCGCGTACACGGCGGCGTTGTTAAGGACGACGTCGATGCTGCCGTTCCCGAACTCGGCGCAGCTTTTCGCGAGGTCCTCCGTGGAGTCCACACTGGTGACGTCCGCGACGAAAGCAGCCGCTTCGGCACCGGCCTCGCGGACCAGCTTGGCGGTCTGCTCGGCACCCTCAAAGTTGATGTCGGCCACCGCCACCCGGTAGCCGCGGCTGGCGAAGCCGAGCGCAAACGCCCGGCCCAGCCCGCCCGCCGCGCCGGTGATCAGGACGGTTTTCCCTGCTGCGTTCGGCGCTGCAGGCCCGGTCTGGTCAGACATGGCTGTGGCTGTGGGCGCCGGGGCCGGTGACGAGCAGGTCGTCGGGAGTCTCGGCGTCGAGGATCTGCACCGTACCCTTGGTGCCGTCCACCCGGAGCCGCTGGCCGGTCTTGATGGTGGTGGACGCGGAGCCTGTCCCCGTGACGGCAGGAAGCCCGTATTCGCGGCAAACAATCGCGGCGTGGCTCATCATGCCGCCGATGTCCGTGACCGTGGCCCTGATCTTGCCGAAAATAGGGCCCCAGGACGGTGCGGTGACGGTTGCCACGAGGATCTCGCCCTGCTGCACCTCGGAGAGCTGATCGGCGTCGGTCACTACGCGGGCCAGTCCTTCCACCACGCCGGGCGATGCGGCCATGCCACGGAGGCCGCCGCCTGCCACCTCTTCGCCAGCACCCAGCCACTGCTGGACCTGCTCGGTGGTGATGCCCCAGAGCATCCGGGTGAAGGGTTCGGTAATGGACTCCGGCGGGGTGTTCAGGGCCGGTGCGGGGCGGGCAGTCTTGAGTGCATCGACGATGCCGCGGCGGCGTTCGATTTCCTCGGGCCAGAAGTCCGGGCCGATAGGCTTGGCGCCGACGCCCCAGCCGGTCACCAGGTCAAAGAGCGCGTCGCGGACCTCGTTGCGGCCCAGGTACAGCAGGTCATTGGGCTCGGTCCAGAAGCCCTCCGCCTGCATCATGCGGGAAAGTTCACGGATCTTGCGCCAGAAGACGCCCATGGTCCAGTGCTCGATGTAGAAGTTGTGGTTCTCCACGTACGGGTAGGCGGTGGCGGCGAGGCCACGCTTGGCATCGAAGATGGCTTGGTTGTCACTTTCGAGCAGGTCGCGGTATTCCTCGATGATCCGGTCGCGTTCGGCGATGAGCGCCTCCACGGGCCGCATGATTTCCTGGCCCTCGTCCACGCGGCGGATGTAATCCGCGATGTAGCCCAGCGGGATTTCCTGGTGCTCGTTCCAGTACTTGTCGTGGCCATAGAAGCCGTTGCCCACGGTGAAGTTGAACCACGGATCCTTGGCACCTTCGTACTGGGCGATCCAGCGTCCCCCTCCCGGAGCGGCGGCGATGGCACCCAGGGTGGCATCGACGTCGTCCGTGTTGCTGAAACGAGTCTGGAGCCCGAGCTCGACGGCGAGCTTCGCCAGCTGCTTGAGCTCGTCATCCGGGCGGAAGAGTTCCATGTCCACGCCCTGCACCATGGTGGCGATCGACTGGTCCGGAACGTTGGGGAAAACCTGCTTGCAGAAGTTGAAGAAGTCCAGGTAGGCGATGTAGCCCAGGTTCAGGAACTCGAAGTGGTACTGCCAGTTCTGGTACGCCAACTGGATGAGGCGGTCATAGCTTTCCAGCAGCTTCTCGGAACCGTCCTTGCCCTTGCCGGAGGTGATGTCCTCCATGGGGACCAGCTCCGGGAGCTTCGGGAAGGAGATGGTTTCCATCTCGGCGATGGTGCCCTTGACCTTGACGTGCCACTCCTTGAGCAGCTGCTCCCAGTTCTGGAAGTAGTGGCCCACCCGCTGCTCGAACAGGGGCACGCGGGCGGCGATCTGGTCTTCCGGCACCGGGATGGGCGACATGTAGAGGTAGCCCAGGTGGATGCGGAACTCGATGCCGTTGGCGTTGGGGATCATCAGGTGGCGGGCGTTGTACTGGCCCAGGCACTTGACCGCGAATTCGCCGCCGATGGTCTCAAACGGCTTGAAGACCGTGGGCCAGTGCTGGCTGTCGCAGAACCAGAACTTGGCGTCTTCCTGCTCCTTGAGCTTGTCCTGGAACACCAGGTAATACGGGTAGATCTTTTCCCACCCTTCGGCGCCGGCGGGGACCGCGAGCTCGGAGGGTTTGGGGAAGGACTTCAGGGACATGGCGGTCCTTTCAGGAGGGCTCGGCAGTGAGCCTTGGTGGGGCCTTACGAGTGGGGTGTTAGGCGGACGGCTTGAGCGCCGGGGTGCTGAGTCCGCTGAAGAAGCCGCCGGAGATGACGGGCTGCGGGGCGGTCTGGGGTGCCGGTTTGGAGGAATGCACCGTTTCCGGTCGGGACTGGAGCAACAGCAGGTTTTCGCCGTCCGGCAGGTCCGCATCGAAGGCCCATTCGATGTCCTGCGGGCACTTGTAATGCTTCTCGGCCCGCTTGGCCATCTGGGCGACGGCGGTGAGTTCCGCGTCGGTGAGGCTGCGGCGGCCGCGGCGTTCGGCGTCGACCTCGCGTTCCACCAGTCGCTTGGCGCCGGGGGCGGGGACCAGTTCGGCGTGCTTGGCGCCCAGGTGGTCGGCGACGACGGCGAGCGTGACCTTGTCCAGGACGATGTTGTCCGGCGTGACCTGGCCCGAGACCACCATCTCGCCCACCCCGTAGGAGGAGTCGATGGTGATCTTGGAGCGGTCCCCGTTGGTGGGATCCATGGTGATGGCGACGCCGGACACGCGGGAGTTGACCATCTTCTGCACCACCACGGCCATGGAGAGGCCTTCGTTGGGGATGCTGTTCTTGAGCCGGTAGATGATGGCCCTGGAGGTGAAGAGCGAGGCCCAGCACTGGCGGATGTGCTCGGTGACTGACTTGACGCCGTCGAGCCAGAGATACGTATCCTGCTGGCCGGCGAAGGAGGCGTCCGGCAGGTCCTCGGCTGTGGCGCTAGACCGTACCGCCACCGGCACCGGTGCGTCGAAGCGCGCCATGAGGGATTCGTAGGCGCCCACCGTGAACTCGCGCATTGCCTGCGGCACGGGCCGGGAGCAGATGTCCTCGCGGATGGCCGCGGAGACCTTGTCCACCTGGCTGATGTCTTCGGGGTCGAGGCCGGCCAGCAGCTGGTTGATTTTCCCGGTGATCCCAGCTTCGTCCATGAACACATTGAACTGGGCGGTGGTGACCACAAAGCCGGGCGGGACGGGCATGCCGGCGGAGGTCATGGTGACCAGGGACGCGCCCTTGCCGCCGAGGTTTTCAAGCTTCGGTTCGATGCCGCCGTCGAAAAACTGGACATAATCGTTGCTTTGCATGGTGCTTAGGCCTTCCAGCTGACAGGGACGGTCTCGGGGACGCGGAAGGAGAGGTTTTCGCGGAAGGCGATGCCGTCCGGATCCTCCAGCCGCAGCTCCGGGGCGAGCCGGGCCACTTCCTCGAGCGCGATTTTGGCCTGGAGCTTGGCGAGCATGTTGCCCAGGCAGTAGTGGATTCCGAATCCGAACGAGAGGTGCTCGCGGGCGTTGGGCCGGGAGATGTCGAAGTCGTCCCCGGCGGCGAACTTGCTGTCGTCGCGGTTGGCGGAGCCCATCAGGAGCAGGAGCTGGGAACCTTCCTCGATGGCCACGCCGCCCACCTCGGTGTCCTTGAGGGCCTTGCGGCGCCAGCCGACAATGGAGCCGGCGTAGCGGAGGACCTCGTCGATGGCGGCGGGGATCTTCTTGGGTTCCTCGACCAGCTGCTGCCACTGTTCGGGGCGGGCGAGGAGCTCGCGCAGGGCGTTGGAGATCAGCGTGGTGGTGGTTTCGTGGCCGGCGAAGAGCAGGCTGTAGAGGACGGAGGCGATCTCGTGGTCGGAGATTTCCGCGCCGTCCTGCTGCGCTTTCACGAGGTCGCCGGTGAGGTTGTCGCCGCCCTGTTCGTGCGCCACCTTCACCAGGCGCAGGCATTCCTGCCAGTACTCCACCAGGTTGTGGGCGTGCGGGACCTGCTCCTCATCACTCAGGTCGCCCCAGGTCATGGCGGCGCGGGAATCGCTCCAGCGCTTGAACGTGTCCACCTGGGAAACGTCCGCGCCGATCAGCGTGAGGATGGTGATGGTGGGGACGTCGTAGGCCAGGTCCTTGACCAGGTCGCCGCGGCGTTCCGGCCGGGCCAGCATCTTCTCGACGAGTTCTGTGACGTTCTGCCGGATGAAGGGTTCCAGCGCCTTGTAGCGGCGGGGCGTGAATGCCTTCTGCACTACCGCACGGATCCGGGTGTGCTCCGGCGGGCGGCGGGCGGACAGGCCTGAGTAGGCCGTGAAGCCGCCGTCTTCCATGATCTTCTTCGCTGCGGCGCCGCGTTCACGGACGGGAGCCTGGGCGTTCTGGCTGGAGAAGGTCTCCCAGTCCTCGAACACCGCCTTGATGTCGTCATACCGGGAAACGACGTACAGGCCCACGCGCTCGTCGAACATAATGGGCTGCTCGGCCCGGAGCTCGGCGTAGGCGGTGAAGGGGTCCTTCATCTGGAAAGGCTCATAGCCATGGTGCCCGGCGGGGGCTTCGGCGCCGTACCCAAAGGGACAGCGGCCGGCCGTTTCTGTCGACGATGACATCTTGACTCCTGGTGACTTTGGTTCCGCCCGGCGCCGTCACGGTGGCGGGGGTTCTTAGTGACCAGTGTGTTCCACATCACCGGACCGCGATAGTGGAAACTTCCACTCAGTGGAAAGCAGTATCAGTCCCGGGCGCCGCGGTGCACACCGATCAGCGTTTCCAGCGGGATCCACGCGGTGGCCCGTTCGATCTGTGCGGAAATTCCCTTGAGGACGGGGAGGTGCCTGGTCATTGTGGCCGCGTGGGAGGTGGGCAGCACCAGGCCAATCGAGCCGCCGATCCTGCCGGTGTGGAACACGGGAACCGCGATGGAACACGAGCCCAGCCGCACTTCCTCCAGGGTGGTGGCGTAGCCCTGCTCACGGATCTGGTCCAGCTCGGCGGCGAGCCGCCGGGTGTCAACGTGGGTGTGGGCGGTGGGCCGCTCCAACTCCCGGTTCAAGTAGGCGTCCCGGACCCAGTCGTCTTCGAAGGCGAGGATGACCTTCCCGACGGCGGTGGCGTGCATCGGCAGCCTGCCTCCTACCCGGGATGCCCGGGGGACCCGCTTGGATCCGTAGACCCTGTCTATGTAGAGGACTTCATTCCCCGTTCGGATGGCCAGGTGGGCAGTCTCGCCGGTGAGGGAGAAGAGGTCCTGGACGTAGGGACGGGCAGCATCGCGCAGTTGCCGTCCGGTGTTCTGCGCGAGCTCCCAGAGCCGGATGCCCAACTGGTACCGGCCGTTCGATTCGCGCGTCAGGAAGCCCCAGTCCGTCAGCTCGTTGACCAGCCGGTGGGTGGTACTCAGGGGCAGCCCGGATTTCTCGGCGATATCCGTCAGGCTCAGGGCGCCGCGGGACTTTTCGAAGGCCTCCAGGATTGCCAGCACCTTCGACGTTACGGTGCGTCCGGGCTCGCGGCTGCCGCCGGCCATCGCGACTCCTCATTCGGTATGTGCCCATTGCTGATGGCCGTCGGGGCCGTCCGATCAGAGTCTAGCCGTGATGCCACCCCATCCGATGGGACGACGCAGCGGCAGCCCGCCGCTGCTGTGGAGCAGCGACGGACTACCTGCTGCGGCCGGACCGGAGCGCACCTACATTCCGGGGATTTCCTGGCCTTCGTGAACTTCGATTTCGCATCCGCCGGGCATATTGAGGTGGGGGTGCACTTTGGCCAGTTCGACGGCAGCGTCGAGGTTGTCGGCCTCGATGATGCTGTATCCCGCGACCTCACGCTGGCTGGGAGCCGTGGCCCCACCAGGCGAAACACGGACACCGTTGGCCAGCGGCGTGCCGAAGTCAACCAGGCCGTCGCCGACTTTGGCGGCCCAGGCATTCCAGTCCCCCATGACTGCTTCCATGTCCTCGGGCGACGCCGGCGTGGCCTCCGCGGGAGTCATGGGCGCGTGGTAGATAAAGACGAACTTAGACATTTCGTTCCCTGCTTTCTAGTTGTTTTGTGGTGGGTAAGCGATCAGACGCCGGCGGTCCGGCCCGTGAAAGCGATGAGGCGCTCGAGGCTGCCTGCGGCCTCGGCCACCGACTGAGCCGGGGCGAAGCTGCCGCCGGACCGGACCTGGTCAGAGATTGTGGCCACGGCGAGGCCCTCGACATAGTCCGTGACGACCTCAGACACCGTCAGCTCCTGGCCGGCAGCTTTCGCGAAGTCCCATGCGTGGACCAGCAGTTCCAGGTTCAGGATGCCGGCCACAACGGTCGCGGGGAGCTCCGCGAAACCCATGTCGACGGTGCCATCGAGGCCGCGGCGGGCGAACGCTTCCAGGGTGGGCTGGGCGAGTTCAGCGATGCGGGCCTCGGGGGCCGCCTCAGCACGGTCGGTGACGTCTGCACCGAGGGCGCCGCCGATGCTTTTCAGGGAACCGGCCAAGTGCTCGAGGAGTTCGTGGGCCGAGAAATCCTCACAGGGCGTGGGTTTGTCGCGGTCGGCCGGGGTGAGCTTGCGCAGCACACCCAAGAGCACTGCCAGCGATGCATCCGCGGAGCTGAGGTGGTCGATGGGATCCGGGGCGGCGGACCACTCGTCCGGACCGACACCGGCCGCCGACGAGGTTTCCGCGACCAGGCGGCCCAGGTAGTGGTTCCAGCCCTCAGCGTGGGCCGCGGCCTGGTCGGGGGTGAGCCCCTCGTGGACGAGCCGCAGCGAGGTGCCGCCGGCGTCGGGCTCCAGCGTGATGGTCACGGTGGACGCCCCGGGCGGGAGGTCCATCCCCGACTCCCAGCCCCACGTGAAGACGATGCGTTTTCCGGGTTCGATCTCCTGGAACGTTCCTGCGGCGTGGTGCCCGGGCGTGATGGTCCAGCGGTACTCGCCGCCGACCCGAAGGTCCACCCTCGCCGCCACGGTCTTCCAGCGCCGCAGCCGCTCCGGCTCGGTAATGAGGGCAAATGCCTCGTCGGTGCCGACGGGCAAGTGAATGGTTTTATCGAAGCTCATGGGAGCGGTCCTTTATGTTGAAGCGGAATGTTCGGCTCGGTCGTGTGGTGTTGCATGGGTCCGCCACGCTGTCCGGCCAGCGTGGCTGCATCGGAAGCCAACAGGTCCAGCTCGTCGGCCCAGAACTGTTCAACCAGTTGGCGGAGCCGGCCCATGCCCTGGGGATCCAACCTGTAGTACCTGTTCCTGCCCTCTTTCCGCGCGGCCACCAAGCCGGCCTGCTCGAGCAGGAGCAGATGCTGGGAGACGGCGGAACGGCTGACGGTGAAGTGAGCGGCCAACTCCCCCACCGACTGTTCGCGCTGAGCCAGCAGTTGCAGCAACCGGCGCCGGTTTGGCTCCGCAGCAATCTCCAAGGCATCCAACACAATTAATACGTTAGTCGCCACTAACGCATTATTCAAGACCTCACTCCTTCTTGGGGCAATTACGGTTGCCGTGCAGCCGGTCTGGTTGGAACATCCGATCGTTGCTAGCGTGGCGGAATGAGCCCGTCGAAGACCCCGGCCGAGATCCTCAACATTGCCGGCACCGAGGTGCGCATCTCGAGTCCGGACAAGGTGGTGTTCCCCGAGCCCGGGCTGACGAAACTCGACCTGGTGCGTTACTACCTCGCCGTCGCGGATGGTGCGCTGCGCGGCGCCGGCGGCCGGCCCATGGTGCTCAAGCGCTTCCCGAAGGGCATCGACGCTGAGCCGTTCTTTCAGAAGCGCGTGCCTGAAAACCACCCGGACTTCATCGACACAACGACGCTGCACTACGCGTCGGGGACGTCGGCTGAGGAGGCGGTCATCCGGGATGCTGCGGGTCTGGCGTGGGTGGTGAATCTTGGCTGCCTCGACCTCAACCCGCATCCCGTGCGTGCCGAGGACCTTGAGCATCCGGACGAGCTCCGGGTGGACCTCGATCCGATGCCGGGCGTCGGCTGGTCCCAGATCGTCGACGTCGCGTATGTCGCGCGGGAGGTGCTCGACGACGTCGGGCTCGTGGGGTGGCCCAAGACGAGCGGGTCGCGTGGGCTCCATATCCTGGTGCGCATCGCGCCGCAGTGGTCATACCGCGACGTGCGGCTCGCCGCGGAGACCCTCGCCCGCGAGGTCGAGAACCGCGCTCCGGGACTTGCCACCGCGCGGTGGTGGAAGGAGGAGCGCGGTGAGAGTGTATTCGTCGACTTCAACCAGAACGCCAAGGACCGCACCGTGGCATCGGCGTACTCCATCCGGCCCCTCCCCGACGCCCGGGTCTCGACGCCGCTCACCTGGGACGAGGTCCGCTCCATCCGGCCGGAACAGTTCAACGTGCGCACGGTGCCCCAGCGCTTTGCTGACATGGGCGACCCCCACGCCGGCATCGACGACGCGGTGGGCACACTCGACGGGCTCCTCGCACTGGCGGCCGAGCTCGGCCCCGCCGAGAAGCCGCCGCGCATCGGCGACGGCGCCGGCCGCCGGCAGTCGCTGATGCCTCTCATCGAGGTGGCCCGCACCCGGACCAAGCCCGAGGCACTGGCGGCGCTCGACGAGTGGAAGACCCAGCATGCCGACGTCGTCCCTGCCCTGCATCCCGCCGATGTGCTCATCGACGGAATGCGCGGATCAAGCTCACTCTGGTACCGGGTGCGGGTGAACCTGCAGCACGTCCCCGAAGCGGAACGTCCGCCGCACGAGGAACTCGTCGCCGACTACGACCCCTGGGCCGGCAAACAGTGGCCGGGGCGCCCGGCGAGGTACCGCTGATGCAGGGCTTGTCCACGTCATTGGTTCTGATCGCCTTACTGGCCATCGCAGCGCCCCTTGCGGCCCGCTCCCTGGAGCGGGTGGTCAGGGTGCCGATCGTGGTCTTCGAAATTGTCCTCGGAATCATGCTCGGCCCCAGCCTGCTGGGGTGGATCCAACCCGCCGAGTTCACGGATACGCTGGCCCAGTTCGGGCTGGCCATGCTCTTCTTTGTTGCCGGCCACGAAATTGATTTCGCCCTGATCCGCGGGCGGCCCGCCAACCGTGCGTCTGCCGGCTGGGTCATCTCATTGGCGGCAGGCATCGGCGCCGGCCTGGTCCTGGCACCCACACCGGAAGCTGCCGTGATTATCGGCGTCGCCCTCTGCTCCACGGCTCTGGGCGCGCTGCTGCCCATCCTTCGCGACGCCGGCGAATCGAAATCCCCGATCGGCATCGCCGTCACCGCCCTGGGGGCGGCCGGGGAGTTTGGTCCGCTCGTTGCGATCTCGCTGTTCTTCAGCGGCAGGCAGTTGGGACCGGCAACCGCAGTACTTCTCGGGTTTGTTCTCCTGACCGGCCTGGCGATTTATCTCGCCTCGCGGGCCCGGCACTCACTGCTCCACTCCCAGGTCACCAGGACCCTCCACACCAGCGGCCAGTTCGCCGTCCGGTCCATCATGTTCATCCTTACCGTGCTTGTGGTGCTCAGCATGGTGCTGGGACTCGACATGCTGCTGGGAGCATTCGCCGCCGGAGTCCTCTGGAAGGTGGCCATCGCGCGCGCTCCCGAACAGGACCGGAAGGTCATCGAGGCGAAAATCGACGCCATCGCATTCGGATTCCTTGTGCCGATCTTCTTTATCGACACCGGCATCGACTTCGACCTGCGCGCGCTCACCGCCAGCCCGGCCGCCCTCGCGCTGGTCCCCCTGTTCCTGCTCCTCCTGCTCATCATCCGCGGCCTCCCGTCGTTGCTCGCCGCTCCCCGCAACTCCACTCCTGCCGACAAACGGGCCATCATCCTTTTCGGCGCAACGGGATTGCCGATTATCGTGGCGGTGACAGCCATTGGCCGGAACGAGGGGCTGATCTCAAGCGGAATCTCATCCGCGCTCGTAGGAGCGGGAATGCTCTCGGTACTCCTGTTTCCGCTGCTCGCACTCCGGCAGCATCAACGCAAGCCGTCGGGGACGCCAACCCGGCAGAAGGAAATCCCCTAGATCCTTTGGTTACCAGCTTGTCCAGGGCCTCCTCAGCGGGAGGATGCTGGCGGCGTCCATTGCCTCGTCCTCCCGGAGTCGTCCCGTTTGAGGCGTGGCGGAGTTACTTCGGTAAGGTCTCAGATCATGAGTGCAAAGCCAACTGCCGCCAAAACTGCCCGGGCTGTCTTCCTCGACGTGGACGGGACCTACGCCGACTATGGCGTTGTCCCCGAGGGTCATGTGCGGGCAGTACGCGCGGCGCGGGCGGCCGGCCACCGGGTCCTGTTGTGCACCGGCCGCCCCGTATCCATGCTGCCCGCGAGCATTCTCGGTGCGGGCTTCGACGGCCTGGTGGCCAGCGCCGGAGCCTACGTGGAGGTGTCCGGGACCGTACTCGTGGACCGGCGCTTCCCGGCAGACCTCGCGGCCAGAACGGTTGCAGCGCTGGACGCACACGACGCCGTGTATATCCTCGAGGCGCAGGAGGCCCTGCACGTTTCACCGGCGGCGGCGGACCGATTGCGGGCCATTATCGACGCCCATTTCAGTCAGGCACCGGGAGGCCCCGTCGGCTCGTCCGCCATCCTCGACGCGGTACGCCAAACGGCGGACCGCGCGGCCGTACCCTTCGCCAAGGTCTCCGTGTTTGACTCCCCCGTCGCCATGGAGTTGCTGGTGAAGGAGATCGGCAGTGACATTGCCGTCGTCGCCAACTCTGTCGCGGACGAAGGGCGGCACGCGGGTGAACTGTTCCAGCGCGGAATCAGCAAGGCCGACGGCGTCGCCGCCGTCAGCGCGCATCTTGGCATCGCCCGCGAAGACACCATTGCGATCGGCGACGGAGCCAACGACCTGGAGATGATCGCCTACGCCGGGATCGGCGTCGCCATCGAAGGATCTGCCCCCGAGGTGCTTGCCATTGCGGACCGCACCGCTGCGGGCCCGCGGCAGGAAGGACTCACGGGCGCGTTCGCCGAACTCGGCCTCTTCTGATCCGGGATCACAACCCTGCAACGGGCGATCTTGAGCAAACCTTTGGCAAAGCTAGGTTGATTTCTGAGGCTGGTGCTGCAGGATCAAGGCAGCCTCCACAGGCTTCCAGCCAATGGGTGCCCGCAGAATGAAAGCAGGGTGACGCGCAATGACGATGGGTGATCCTCCATCAGGAATCTCCGCCGGAGATGATTCGGACCCTGCGATGCCATCGATGGGCGCCCTGGTTATCCGCACCTGGATCGAGCCGGATCAGGTGCCAGGTTTCCGCGCCAGGCTGACCTTCAGCCTGGCACCGGACGATGAGCCCGGCACAATCTCCACTGCCGATCCGGATGAGGTCCTGAGTCTGGTCCGCCAATGGCTCGTTGCCCAACCGGGAGCTTCACGCGAGGCTTAGGTGTATTCCGCCCGTTTGCGGCCTGACTCTCACGAAAGGTCCGAAAAGAGGCGCCAAATGGTCTCCGATGGCAGCAGGCCCATGTCCTCTTTCAGTTTCGCCGCGTATTTTCCAAAAGCGCGAAGCGCGGCAGCATTGTTGCCTCGCCTCCGTTCAGCCTGAATGAGCAGCCCAACGGCGCTTTCATAGAGCGGTTCGAGTTCCAATGCCGCCTCGGCGGCCTCCAGGGCAGACTCATAATCACCACGTGCCAGCGACTCGCGAGCAATGATGTGGTAGGCGTGGAGCCGGTCCTGCTGCAACCTGCTCTGTTCAAAAAGCACCCAATCGTCATACCAGCCCGGCAGCAAGTCGGAGTTCCGTAACTGCTCCAGACATGACGCGACATTTCCGTTAAGTCCAGCCCGGCTCAGCTCCCGGAGCTGGGCGCGGAGCCGGTGCAGGTCCACGTCGACACGTTCGCTCAGGGCGAGCTGGGTCCCGCCGTTGATCAGCAGGCCGGGGACCTGCCGCGAGATGAGATGCACGGCCACGCGTAGGCTTTCGAGCGCCTTGGTCTCCGGGGTGTCCGGCCACAGCAGGCCAACGAGATAGCTTCTGGGCCGCGGACCGTTCACGGCCAACGCAGAAATGAGCCGCTGTTGCCGCGCCGCAACATGTACGACGTCGGTATCCCGACGAAGTTGCCACGATTGAAGCAGCCTCAACTGAAAACCATAGCCGTCATTGCCCATGGGTACCCCCGAAATCCAGCGTGGCCCTCAAATGCTGGAGCAGATTTAACACCACTTTCCGCAGTCGGGAGCAGGCTGTCAATGGTTTGCGTATGCTGGCAGGGTTCCGACTGGTAACACCCCAGTAACGGCGCGGATCTATCGTCCCCTTCGGGGGTGGTCGGCCAACCGGTGCCGCGCCAATGTTCCCAACGAGTTCGGAAGGAAATCCAATGACTACTGACATATCCGCGCAGGCCGTGGCGGGGACCGGCGGATACTCGGCCGAGTTCCTGGGCGAACGGGTAGACCCTCCGACGATCGACGATGCCTTGCAGGATGACACCGTCCGGCTCGACGGCTCAGAGATCATTCCGTACACGCACTTCTCGCTCGCGCTCAGCAAATCACGGGGATTCGCCCGATGGGTCGCCTGGAACATCGACGGCGGCACGCTGAAGAGGATCAGCCGTACCGGCATTCCCTTTGTCAAAGACCCCCGGATCCCCGCCGGGTTTCAGAATGGCGACGAGCTGTACAGCGGCAATCGCCTTGACCGGGGCCACCTCGCGCGCCGCGCCGACCTGTTGTGGGGTCCTCTCGCCGAAGCGGAAAGGGCCAACAGCGATTCGTTCTTTTTCACCAACATCACTCCCCAGATGGATGACTTTAATCAGAGCAGCAAGGACGGTGTGTGGGGGCGGCTGGAAGACACGGTCTTTGCCGATGTTGAGGTCCAGGATCTTAAGGTGAGCGCGTTCGGTGGACCGGTTTTCCACGATGACGACCGCGTGTACCGGGAGACGCAGCTTCCTCGCGAATATTGGAAGGTACTCGCGTATGTGGAGCGGGGTGAATTCAAGAGCCATGCATTCCTGCTGACACAAAACCTGAACCCCTTCGAAGCAATCGACTTCGACGAGTTCCGTGCCTTTCAGGTCAGCACGGCCGAACTGGAACAGCGCACACAGCTGCAGTTCGCAGACAAGTTGCGCACCGCGGATACGTTTAGGGCACGCTCAGCGGCCGCGGACCGCGAGCCGCTCAATGGTGTTGGCGACATCCAATGGTGAAGAACGCAGTGGCCTCCGCGATTTAGCTGATCCGATTTAGGTGATGCCGACAAGCTGGTAGGCCTTCCGGATTGCCTCGATCTTCTCCGTCTTGCGGACGTCGCCGCCGAAGTACGTTTGCCCGACGTCGACCACTGCCTGGAGTGCCTCAGGGAACGTCGCGCGGGGAGTCAACCGCGCCATGCCCAGATACGCCAGCACCGCCACGTCTTCGACGCTGAACACCCTGGCCCCGGCTTTGGCCATGGTCAGCAGGTTGTGCACCGCCTTGTTGTGGATGTTGCTGTTGAAGTGGACCCAGCCCTGGTCGTTGGATCGGCTGGGCAGCTCGCCGGGGCGCAGGGCACGGAAGTCGTCCATGTGCTTGGGGTGCCCTGTGCGGGACGGGTCAGCGAAGTCCCGCAGCGGGCGGCCGTCCGCCCTGAGCCCCGGGCCGATCTCCCAATCCCAGGTTGCTACATCCGCGCGGTCCGGCGCCTCGTACCAGTTCTTGATGATGACCCCGGCAACGTCCGCGAAGGACTCGTTCAGCGCGCCGGACTGAGTGGCGTAGACCAGGCTGGACGTCGTTTCGATCACGCCGTGGGTGAGCTCATGTCCGATGACATCCAGGAAGCGCGAGAGGCTGACAAGGCGGCCGTTCTGCCTGATTTGCCCGTACCACATGCGATGCCTGAACCAGAAGGCGTTGAGCAGGCTGGGCGGAGGCTGCATGCTGGCTGCCGTGACGTTGACCAGGGAGACGAGGTCCATCCCGTTATCGTCGATCCCCTTGCGCTGCAGGACGACGTTGTAGAAGTCCAGCACCCGGGAGGCGTTGGCGTGAGCGGAAACGGCGGCCCGGTTCGTGGTCCCATAGTCACTGTCCGGTGCCTCCACCGGGACGTCGGGGTCGGGAGGATCGTCATCGATGTCAGCGAACTGCAGGTCGTACGTGCGGACCATGCGTCTGGGGTCGTTCAGTCGGCACGTAGTAGCCGTGGGTGCGACCAACTCCCCGAAGAACGCCTGCTGGTCATCGTTCTCATCGATCCCGGTGCACCGGGCCGGGATCGCGAGCGCAGTCGGCGCGGCGCTGTAACAGAACAGGATCTCGCCGTCGTGTGCGTCCACAAGGTAGTTGAAGCTGGGCGGGACCGGCCGCCGTCCCAGTCCGTGGCCAAGCAGGGCCGCGTCATCGGCGCCGGCGTCGTCGTCGTTCGCAGGCGGCTCAGCGGGGAGCTCATGGAAGAACCACGCCAAATGCCAGGACCCGTCGTCGTCCTTCTTGTAGAAGTTCAGTCTCGCGCCGATGCCGGCATCGGCAGGAATGTCCGCTCCCGTGAAGTCCGCCACCTTCGCCAGCGCCTCCGCACGGCTGAGGGATTCGACGGGACTTACCCCAGGGGCTTCACCGAGTTGCCCGTTCACGCTCACGAGGTCCCGCGACGCCGTGAGTTCGACCAGTGCCATGGCACCGAAGATCGGGATGTTCCGGTACGTCTGCGAAAAGCGCAAAGCATGGGTTCCCAAGGCCGGCAGGTCCCGCTCACTCTCGACCACCAGGCTGGGAACGCGCTCCGGCCGCTCAGGTTCGACCAGTGACCGCATGCCTGCACGGCGGTCCTGCTGAAGAAGCTGGTCGAGGTAGAACCTCGCCGCCCCCTCATTGCTGTTGAAGGTCAGCGCCGGTGCGCCTTCGTCCCCGGCCGGTGAGCGGCCAAAGGATTCAGGAGAACGCGCGGCCGTGTTGTCCTCCCCGGCGTGATAATGAAGCCCCTGCAATGACTCAGACATCTCCTGCTCCTTCCTGCTCGGTCCGTGGCCCCGGTAATCCTTCCGGGCCGAGTCTAGGATCGCCTCGTTACTGGTCCGTTACTCCCGACTTCAGGGCAGCAGTAACGCCCGAGTAACGCGAGATGCCCAAGAATCAGGATCAAGAGGCCGCCAAGGACTCTTCTTGCGGTGAGTTCAGAATTTTGGGGGAGCCGGTTGTGAAACTCGTCCTGTTCGATCTCGGCGACACGCTGGAAAGCGATGGTGTCCTTCTTCCCGGCGCGCTGGAAACGCTGGAAACTATTGCTTCCATGAGCACCGGAGGGCACCCGGCGGCGCAGTTGGGTCTCGTGTCAGATTTTCACATGCCGACCGAGCCATCGGACGTAGCCGACATCCAGGAGCAGTACTACAACCTGCTTGACGACCTCGGCATCCGGCCGTTTTTCGAGCCCGTAGCGGAGCGCGTCACCCTGTCCACGGAGGTGGGCGTGTTCAAGCCGGACGAGGCGGTCTTCCGGGCTGCGGCTTCGAAGGCCGGTCCCGCCGTCGAATTCGCCGACGTGCTGTTTGTCACCGAGAACCGAGGCCATGTGCTCGCCGCCCGCCGTCTGGGGCTGGTGGCTGTGCACGTCCGCGGGCCGGGGCAACCGCACGGTGAAGTGGACACGCTGGCCGGGATTGTTCCGCTGGTGCAGGCGTTCCTCGACGGCGGGGAACCCGTTGAAACCGTCGTCCTGGACGTTTCATTGGAGGCGCCAGACGAGGCCCTGAGGCGGATGGGAGCCGAGGACACGACGTGGACCCGGCTCGGGGACGTGCTGGTGGTCCGCTCCCCCGCCGCTTCCGCCACCCGTCCCGGACAGCGCCGCGCCCGTGGAGAAACGGCGGTGGCCGAGCGCCGCCTGCTTGTGCCCGAGCAGCATCTCCACTTGGTCACGCAGACCGCCCGTCTCTTCCAGGAGGATCACCCCGACGTTCGGGTCGTGGTGGACAAAGGCCGCTACCTGGTGGTCGATTTCGATCCCGGCGGGCCCTCTCCCGTCGACGGGCCGCATGCGTCCTGTTACTCGGTCCGCCTCCTTCCGGCCGACACTGTGGTGTTTGATCAACGGGCAGCTGGGCCGGGGCGGACTGCGACGCGAGCTGGCGTTCCCGCCGTCGAACTGTCCCGCGCAACGTTTGAGGACGACGTCGGCAAGCTGGCCCGCCTGAGCACCCGGCACTCACGAAGCGCCGAGTTCTTCGGCGCACTGGAGTGGGCCGAAAGCCGGCTGGCGGACCTTGGCTATGCAACGCATATCCAGACTGTGGCGGTGCCTGGCGGAACGAGCCGAAACCTGGTTGCCGACAGTCCCGGGGATGGCGAGGACCGGGAGCGGGTGCTGGTCACCGCGCACCTGGATTCCGTCAATATCCAGGGGCCTGCAGCGGCCGCCCCAGGTGCGGATGACAATGCGTCGGGCACCGCGGGCGTGCTGGCCATCGGCCAGGCGCTGGCGGGCCGGTCATCCAGGCACGACCTGCGGCTCATCCTGTTCGGGGGCGAGGAGCAGGGCCTGTTCGGCAGCCGCCACTACGTGAACGGCCTCGACGGCGACGAGCGCGCGCGGATCAGCGCCGTCATCAACATGGACATGATTGCCTGCAGAAATACCGGCACGGCCACCGTGCTGCTTGAGGGAGCCCCCGTGTCGCAGGGCATGATCGACTCTTTGGCAGACATTGCCCAGGCGAATACTTCGCTCGCCGTTCAGACCAGCCTCGAGCCGTTCAACAGCGACCACGTTTCCTTCATCGACCTGGGCATTCCCGCCGTTCTGACGATCGAGGGAACCGACTCGGCCAATGACCGGGTCCACACTGAACGGGACACGCTCGAGACGCTCGACATCAGCCTCGCCCTGGAGATCCTGCGGATGAACATCCTGTTCGTGGCGCAGGCGCTCGATAGAGACACCAGTATTGCTCGACCCATCAGGTGAAGGAGAACCAGCGATGAACGAGACCAACCCACTAAACCTCCCGGAGCAGCGCAGCCGTGAACTGTGCGGAACCATGGAAGTACACCGCCGGCTGCTGAACGAAAGCGTCACCTACCAGGAACGCCGGGCTCTGATCGACAACCGTGCCCTGGCATACGAGGACCGGTCGCGCAGTGTTGCGCGGAGCGGGCTGCTTACCCTTCCGGTCGTTGTCCACGTGGTGCACAACCCGGCCAATCCTGCCCAGAACATCAGCAAGGCACAGATCCAGAGCCAGTTCGACGTGCTGAATGAGGATTTCCGGGCCGGCAACGCCGATGTGTCCCTAGTGCCGGCCGTGTGGACGAACCTCGTAGCCGACTGCAACATTGAGTTCCGGCTCGCGTCCCAGGACCCGGACGGCAACCCGACCGATGGCATCACGCGGACCGCGTCGACGGTTCCGTTTTTTACCACTGAGCTGGACGACGTCAAGTCGGTTGCAACCGGCGGGGCGGACGCCTGGCCCAGCGACGACTACCTCAACGTCTGGGTCTGCAACGACCTCCGGGACGGGATCGGCCGGGTCATCCTCGGCTACGCGCAGTTTCCCGGCGGCCCGCCGACAACCGACGGTGTTGTGGTCGCGAACTTCTGCTTCGGCAAGGGTGGCACGGCGCAAGCCCCCTTCGATCTCGGCCGGACAGCGACCCACGAGATCGGCCACTGGTTGGACCTGCGGCACATCTGGGGCGACGACCGCGGCTCGTGCAGCGGCAGCGACATGGTCGAGGACACGCCAAACCAGGCCGATGCCACGTTCAACGCTCCGACATTCCCTCAAATCAGCTGCAACAACGGACCGAACGGCAACATGTTCATGAACTACATGGACTACACCGATGACGTGGCCATGTTTATGTTTACCCAGGGCCAGTCGAGGCGGATGGACGCATGCCTGGAGGGTGCCCGGGCTTCCTTCCTGGCGGCCCCGGCCTTCGCGCTGACTGGCGCCGGGGCGGGGACAGCTCCCTCTGGTGCGCCGGCACTGTCCGCTCCGCCTCAGGCGCAGGGGGACAGTGAGTTGGTCCTGCTCCGGCAGGAGGTGGATCGGCTCCGCCAGGACAACCAACGGGCCATGTTGATCCTGGACGGCATCCGGGCGGCGCTGAGCAGTGACAGCGTCAACCCCACGGGTGGATGATGGGGTGATGATGACACCGGCCGGGCGGTGAAAGCCGCGACCGGGCCTTCACCTGAGATCACCGGTATCTGGCTGCACTGCCACGAAGAAGATACCCCCGCGACGATGGTGTTCCGCCCCCGCGACTACCCCTTGCGGCCCGCCCGTTGGCGGGACGCCCTTGAGTTGCGGGCAGACGGCACCTGCATCTGGCACGGCAGCGGCCCGGACGACCGCGGGCAGGCCATTCCCGGTCGCTGGGAGGAACTCGGAAACGGGCAGGCACAAATCACGATCACCACGGCCATGGGCCAACCCCTCCCCCGCCTCATTCAGTCGTGGACCGTTGACAAGCTGGTTGTGGCGAAGGATCCGGACCCGCTGGCCGCTGGTAGCTGAGGGCCCGACGCCGTCACCAACCGCCGCGCGTCGGTGTATGTCCCCTTCGGGCGTCGTCGGGCATTGCCATTTCGGCCCGCAGGCCCAGGAGCCGGATCGGACGGCCCGGCTCGATTACTTTTGCCAGGTCCAAGGCCTGCGCAAGGACTTCGTTTCGGTCGAAGGTCTCGGGAATCTTCCTCGCGTGGGTCTTGGTGATGAACGGTGCGTACCGAACCTTCAGGGTCAGCCCAACCACGGGCCGTCCTTCGGCCACAACATCCTGAAGGACATGCGCTGCCAGCTCCCTCACGGCGTCGTCCACCTGGGCGGGCTCCGTCAGGTCCCGCTGGAAGGTGGTCTCCCGGCTATGCCCGCGGGCAACCCACGGGGTGTCGTCCACAACGCTGGCGCCGTCCCCGCGTCCGAGCTCCGCGTACCAAGGACCCATCTTGAGGCCGAACTCAGGGACCAGGTTTTGGGGGTCGGACGCGGCGAGCTCGGCGACTGTGTTGATGCCGAGTTTGGCCAGCCGGCCAGACACTTTGGTTCCGACGCCCCACAGGTCCTTGGTGGGCAGGCTGCCCATGACCTCGAGCCAGTTCCCGGCAGTGAGACGGAAGACGCCGGCCGGCTTGCCGAAACCGGTGGCGACCTTGGCCCGGACCAAGGTGTCGCCGATGCCCACACTGCAATGCAGCTGCGTTCGCTCCAGGACAGCTGCCTGCACCTGCCGGGCGTAGGCTTCCGGATTCTCTGTCTCAATGCCCACAAAGGCTTCATCCCAACCCAGCACCTGCACCGTGGCACCGGGCTGCGCGCGCAGCGTAGCCATCACCGTTTCAGACGCCGCGAGGTAAGCCTGCTGGTCGACGGGCAGGATCACGGCGTCGGGCACTTTCCGGGCCGCAATGCGTAAGGGCATGCCGGAACCCACGCCGAACGCCCTGGCTTCGTACGATGCGGTCGACACCACAGCACGTTCCGTGGGGTCTCCCCGACCGCCGACAATGATCGGCTTACCCGCAAGCTCCGGCCGCCGGAGCACTTCGACCGCCGCGATGAACTGGTCGAGATCGACGTGTAGCACCCACCGGATTCCACTCACGCCACCAGTCTGCCCTAAACATCCCTGGCAAGCATCGGCCCGCCGCATCGCGTGGCTGCTGGGCGGGCGGGAGTCCTAAAACGCCTGCCCGGTGGCGCGGATCGCCACCTCTGAGACGTCGACGCCGGCTGGCTGGGACAAAGCCCAAAGGAACGCCGCCGCTACGGATTCCGGTGCAATGGCGGCGTCCGGCGCTTCCGTCCACAACGGCGTGTCCACGTGGCCCGGAGCCATGTGCAGCACGCGGACCCCGGTGCCGACAAGTTGCTGGCGGAGCGATTCGGCGTAGCCGGTCACGGCCCATTTGGTGGCCGTGTACAGGTTGCCCGGATAGACCTTGCGCCCGGCGGTGCTGCCCATCAGCACGAAGCGGCCGCGGTTGGCGGTGAGCTCCGGCAGGGCTGCCTTCGCCAGGATCGCCGGGCCGTAGACGTTGGTGAGCACCATATCCCGCCAGCGCTCCGGGGCCCCGTCGGCCAGGTCGCCGGGAGCCGAGAACCCGGCATTGGCAACCGCCACATCCAGCCCACCCATCTCCTCGACGGCAACGGCCACCGCGCCGCGGGTCTGCTCCCAGTCCCCCGCGTCGGCCACAACTCCCTTGACGTTCCCCAGCGCCGAGCACGAGTCAACGAACTCAGCCAACCGCCCGGCGTCGCGCCCTGTAGTAAACACGGAGTGTCCGGCGCGGAGGGACTCGCGCACCAGGGCGGCACCGATTCCGCTGGTGCCGCCCGTGACGAGGATCCGCATCAGGCGCCGCCCCGGCGACGAGGTGCCGTCACGACGGGTCCGCGATGCCGACATATCGGGTCTCCAGGAATTCCTCGATGCCTTCGGTTCCGCCTTCACGCCCCAGCCCGGACTGCTTGACGCCGCCGAATGGTGCCGCCGGGTTGGATACGATGCCCGTATTCAGACCGAACATACCCACATCCACGCGCTCGGAGAGCCGGATGCCGCGGTTGAGGTCACGCGTATACGCGTACGCCACCAGCCCGTACTCGGTGTCGTTGGCCAGGCTAATCGCCTCCGCTTCGGTCCGGAAACTCACCACGGGCGCGACCGGGCCGAAGACCTCTTCGTGCAGGATCCGCGCCGTGCCGGGCACATTGATCAGGACGGTGGGCGGGTAGAAGTAGCCCTCCCCTCCGGCAGGCTCACCTCCGGTGAGGGCTGTCGCTCCCCCGGCGATGGCGTCCCGGACGAGTTCGTCCACCTTGGCCAGGCTCTTGGCGTCGATCAGCGGCCCGATGGTGGTGCCTTCCGCGGAGCCGCGGCCCAGCTTCAGGGAAGCCATCCGGTCCGCGAGGCGCTGGCTGAACTCCGCAGCCAGCGATTCGTGCACGATGAACCTGTTGGCGGCCGTGCAGGCCTCGCCCATGTTCCGCAGCTTCGCCAGCATCGCCCCGTCCAGCGCCGCGTCGAGGTCTGCGTCCTCGAACACCAGGAACGGGGCATTGCCGCCGAGCTCCATGGAGGTCCGCAGCACCTGGTGGGCGGAGTCGGCGATGAGCTGCTGGCCGACCCCTGTGGACCCGGTGAATGAGAGTTTGCGCAGGCGGCTGTCCCGGATCAGTGGCCCCGTCACCTCGCCCGGACGCGTGGTGGGGATGACGTTCAGGACGCCCGGCGGCAGGCCGGCGTCGCGGAAAATATCGGTCAGAAGCAACGCGGTGAGCGGGGTCAGGTTGGCGGGCTTGAGCACCATGGTGCAGCCCGCCGCGATGGCCGGTGCGATCTTGCGGGTAGCCATCGCGAGGGGAAAATTCCACGGCGTGATGAACAGGCACGGGCCCACGGGGCGCTTGGTGACCAGCAGCCGGGACTTGCCGTCCGGTGCCGTGGAGTAGCGGCCCGACACACGGACTGCTTCTTCGGAGAACCAGCGCAGGAACTCGGCGCCGTATGCCACTTCGCCGCGGGATTCGGCCAGCGGTTTTCCCATTTCCAGGGTCATGGCAAGGGCGAAGTCGTCGGCGCGGGCGGTGACCAGTTCGAAGGCGCGGCGCAGGATCTCGCCGCGTTCGCGCGGCGGTATCGCCGCCCAGCCGTCCTGGACCCGGGCCGCGGCGGCGAGGGCACGCTCGCCGTCGGCCGGTGACGCGTCGGCGATCTCCGCCAGGGTGGCACCCGTGGAAGGGTCCTCGACGGCGGACGTGGCGCCGTCGGACGCGTCCGTCCACTCGCCGTCGATGAACAGCTGCGTGGGCAGTGTCGCGACGAACGCGCGCTCGGCGTCGGTGACGCCGGTTTCGATCAGGGTGGTGGCAAGGGTGTTTTCCACTTAGAGCGCTTTCTCGAGGATGGTGCGGATTTCGACGGCGGTGGGCGGCACCGGGGCGTTGTTGATGACGGCGTCGGCCAGGGTGTCCTCCACGAGTGAGTCGAGGTCCGCTGCCCTGACGCCGAAATCGGCCAGGCGTGCGGTCATGCCCACTTCGCGGGCCAGGGCGGCGACGGCGGCGACGGCTGCCTCCGCGTTGGCCTCCACACTGGCCGCGGTCTCCCCCACGCCCAGCGCGAAGGCCAGGCGGGCGGTCCGGTCGAGGCGGTTGCGCAAGTTCAGCCGCAGCACATCCTCGATCACCAGGCAGAGGGCCAGTCCGTGCGGGATGTTGAACCGGCCGCCCAGCGGGTGGGCGATGGCGTGGACCAGGCCCAGCCCGGTGTGGGAGAATCCGACGCCGGCAATGTGGGAGGCCAGGAGCAGCTGGGACCGGGCCTCGATGTCGGTTCCGTCGGCGACGGCGCGGGGCAGGAACTCGGCCACCATGGCCACCACCTGCAGGGCGATGCCATCGGAGTAGGGGTTCTGCCGGATGGACGAGTAGGACTCGATCGCGTGCGTCAGCGCGTCCATGCCGGTGGCGGCCGTGGCCTTTGGCGGCAGGCCCAGCGTCAGCTCGGGGTCCAGCACGGCAGCCTTGGGGAGGGCGGATTCGTGGCCCACGTAGAACTTCCGGTGGGCCTCGACGTCGGTGACCACGCCGAAAGCGTTGACCTCGGCGCCCGTGCCTGCCGTCGTCGGAACCGCCACGATGGGCAGCGCCGGGTTGGCGAAGTGGTTGCTGTAGTCCAGGCCGGCGCCCCGGGCGGGGTTCACGGCGCCCAGGGAGATCCCCTTGGCTGCGTCCATGGAGGAACCGCCGCCCACCGGCACCAGTACGTCCACGCCGGATTCCGCGGCCAGGTCGGAGCCGGCGTCCACGCACGTGGTGGTGGGGTTGGGGGTGACGCCGTCGAACACGGTGACCGAGAGTCCCGCGGCCTCGAGCGAGGCGCGGACGGCCGCCACAACGTCGGTGGTGGCGAGGAACGGGTCGGTGACGATCAGCGCCGATTTCCCGCCGAGCGCGGCCACGATGCCGCCCACCTCGGCCACGCGGCCGCGGCCGAAGTACGCGGTGGGCTTGGGGTCCAGGGTCAGTTCGGTGGAGGCGAGCTCCGCGTGGATCTGCATCCGGGTGTGCATGTCAGGCTCCTTCTGCCGGGGTTGCGTCAGCAGCCGCGGTCCGCAGCTGGACGCCGATGGCGTCTTC
The DNA here is from genome assembly GCF_057840185.1 of Pseudarthrobacter sp. KH_020_B. NCBI lineage: Bacteria > Bacillati > Actinomycetota > Actinomycetes > Micrococcales > Micrococcaceae > Pseudarthrobacter > Pseudarthrobacter sp. KH_020_B. The sequence continues at coordinate 2,220,566 of NZ_CM174506.1, read as the reverse complement.
GTAAAGTCTTACGGGGGTCATTTCGCCGGCCTTGTCGCCGTAGAGGGCCTTGGCCCGGCGGTAGAGCTGCTCCACCAGGGAGGACAGTTCCACCGGGACGCCCACCGAGCGGGCCAGGTCTACGGAGAGTCCCAGGTCCTTGCAGGCGAGGCCGATCGCGAATCCTTCGTCGTAGTCCCCGTGGTTGAGGATGGACAGGACGTCGTTTTCGACGAAGTTGGAGTTTGCCGGGCTGGCGATGAGGGCCTGGCGGAGGACTTCGAGGTCCACGCCGGCTTTGACTCCGGTGCTCAGGACCTCGGTGGTGGCCACGAGGTGGGAGAACCACAGCTGGTTGATCATGAGTTTCACGGCGTAGCCGGCGCCGTGGCCGCCCACATGCTGGATCCGTTCCGGGTCGCCCATGGCTTCGAACACGGGGCGGAGGCGTTCGACGTCGGCGCCCTCGCCGCCGATGAAAATCTGCAGCATGCCCTTGGCGGCGCCCACGGACATGCCGCTCACGGGGGCGTCCAGGACGCGGATGCCGCGGGCGGCGCCGGCTTCGCGGACGCGGTTGGCGACGTCGGGGACGGACGTGGACATGTCCACCCAGGTGCCGCCGTCGGGCAGTCCGTCCAGGATGCCGCCCGGCGCGAGGGCCACCGTCTCGACGTGCTTGGGCGTGGGCAGCATGGTGATGACGACGTCGGAGCCGGCGGCGACGGCCGCGGCGCTGTCCGCCCACTCGGCGCCGTTGGCGAGGAGTTCCGCGGCGGATTCCTTGCGGACGTCGTTGACGATCAGCTGGAAGCCGGCGGCCTGCAGGTTCCGGGTCATGCCGGAGCCCATGTTGCCCAGGCCGATGAAGCCGATGCGGGCGGTTCCGGGCTGCAGGGGCGCTTGGGCTGGTGCCGCGGCGGCGGAGAGGGTGTGGGTTGTTGCAGTCATTTGTGGGGGTCTCGCTTCCGGGAGGTCAGGCGTCGTCCAGGGCGGCGTCGCCCAGGTTGATCCAGGTGGTTTTGAGGGCGGAGTAGGCGTCCAGGGCGTGCAGCGAGCGGTCTCTGCCGAAGCCGGATTCCTTGAAGCCGCCGAAGGGCGTGATGATGTCCGCGACGTCGAAGGTGTTCACCCAGACGGTCCCGGCGCGCAGTTCGCGCGCCGCCGTGTGCGCCTTGGTGATGTCCTGGGTCCAGACGCTCGCGGCGAGCCCGTATTTGGTGTCGTTGGCCATCCGGACTCCCTCGGCGGCACCGCGGAAGGTGCTGACAGCCAGGACCGGTCCGAAGATTTCCTCCTGGCCGATGCGTCCGGCGTTGTTGACGCGGTCCAGGACCGTGGGCTCCAGGTAGAAGCCGTTTTCGACGCCGGCCGGCCGGACTCTGGTGCCGCCGGTGGCGACGCTGATGCCTTCGGATTCGGCGATTCCGTAGTAGCCCAGGATGCTCTCGAGCTGCCGGTCATCGATGATGGCGCCGATCTGGGTGGCGGGGTCCAGCGGGTCGCCGAGCTGGAGCGAGCGGCCCACCTTGATGACCTCTTCGAGCAGTTCGTCGTGGACGCGTTCGTCCACCAGCAGGCGGGAGCCGCCGTGGCAGGTCTGGCCGGCGTTGTAGAAGATGCCCCAGGCGACGGCGGACGCGCACGCGGCGATGTCGCCGACGTCGTGCAGGACCACCTGCGGCGACTTGCCGCCGAGCTCCAGGGCCACCTGCTTGCCGTTGGATTCGGAGGCGTAGCGCTGGAAGTACCGGCCCACCTCCGGGGACCCGGTGAAGGTGATCTTGTCCACCAGCGGGTGGCGGCCCAGGGCGGCGCCGGCCACTTCGCCAAGGCCGGGGGTGACGTTGAAGACGCCGTCGGGGACGCCGGCCTCGGTGGCCAGTTCGGCGAGGCGGAGTGCGCTGAGGCTGGTCTGTTCCGAGGGTTTGAGGACCACGGAGTTGCCTGCGGCGAGGGCCGGGGCAACTTTCCAGGCGGTAATGATCAGCGGGTAGTTCCAGGGCACCACGGCGCCGATCACGCCGAGCGGTTCGCGGGAAATGATCGCGAGGGCGTTGCGCGGGGTGGGCGCGACGTCGTCGTAGACCTTGTCCAGGGCTTCGGCGTACCAGCGGAACGTGCGGGCGCAGCTGGGGACGTCGACGCCGAGGGCGTCGCTGATCGGGTGGCCGCTGTCGGTGGATTCGAGCAGCGCGAGTTCCTCGAGATTTTCGAGAATCAGGTCGGCGAGCCGGGTAAGGACCTGCTGGCGGTGGCGCCGGTCGGTTCGTGACCATGCCCCGGATTCGAAGGCCCGGTGGGCCTTCTGCACGGCGTCGTCGACGTCCTGCTCGCCCGCGGCCGCCACGTGGGCGGTGACCGAACCGTCCCGCGGCGACACCGTGGGGAAGGTGTCGCCGTTGCGGGCGTCCCGGAAACCGCCGTCGATGTACAGTCCCGTGGCCGGGCGCTGGGCGGCGGCCCGTGCGATCCAGTCGTTCTTGGTTGCTGTCATTGCCTGTTCCTTAGACCGTGTATTTCTTGACGGCGTCGTAGTCGATGACGGCGCCCAGGCCCGGCAGGTCCGGAACCCGCAGCGAACCGTCGCTGTCGATGTCCAGCGGCTCCATGAAGAAGTCGCGGCGCTCCGGGGTCCAGCCGGGCGGATCATAGGGGAACTCCAGATAGGGTCCGGCGTCCACGCCGGCAGCCACGTGCAGGTTCGCCAGCAGTCCGAGGCCGTTGCTCCAGGTGTGCGGGGTGAAGAACCGGTGTTTGAGGTTGGCGGTTTCGGCCACCTGCCGGGCACGGTACATGCCGACGGCGAGGGAAACGTCGGGCTGGTAGATGTCGTAGGCGTCGGCTTCGATCAGGGCCATCATTTCGCCCATGCTGCGGACCATTTCGCCGCCGGACACCTGGATGCCCGTCTGTTCGCGCACCCGCTGCGCGCCCTTGATGTCGGCCTGCGGGAGCGGCTCTTCCAGCCAGCGGACGTCGAGTTCGGCCAGCTGGGAGGCCAGCCGGTGGACCTTGGCGAGTTCCAGGGCCGGTTCAATGTCCCCGCTCATGCGCCACATCTGGTTCAGGTCCACCATGAGGTCGAAGCCGCTGCCCACGGCTTCGCGGGCGGCGCGGACGGATTCGACGCCTTCTTCGAGGCGGTCACGGGAGATGCGGATCTTCATGGCCTTGAAGCCGCGGTCCTTGGCTGCGAGCGCCGACTCGGCACGGGCGGCCGGGGCCTTCAATTCCCCGGAGGAGGCGTAGGCCACCAGCCGGTCGCTGGCACCGCCGAACAGGGTGGCAACCGGGAGGCCGGCCACTTTGCCGATGATGTCCCAGAACGCTGCTTCGAGGGGCCAGTAGCGGCCGCCATGGAAGTTGATCGTTTCGATCCGGCGGACCTGGTTAAGGATGGCCATCGGGTCGGTGCCGATGAACAGGTGCTCGTAGGCTTCGAATCCGTCCATCGTGTCGCCGGAGCCGACGCCGGTGATGCCTTCGTCCGTCTCCACCTCCACCAGCGTGGCCGGGAACGAGGTGCGGGGCTCCGGGTCCCAGGCGGCGTTGAACGGCGGGTCCAGCGGCAGGACCATGCGGGTCAGCCGGATTGCGGTGATCTTCATTGCTGTCAGCCTCGCGGGGTGAAGAAGGGATTGGACGGGGAGTTGCGTGCCTCGATCACGGCCGCCGTGGAGGGCAGGTGCCGGGCACCGTTTTCCAGTGCGGTACGGGCGGATTCGCGGTTGTTGCGGTAAACGGCGTCTTCGTCGTCGGCGGAGGGGTTGACCCAGACGGCGGCGATGATCACGTGGGAGTCGGCCTGCTCTTCGGTGACGGTGCCGTTGGCCAGGGCGTCCGCGACGCCGGCGGCGATGCCGGCCTGGGCGGCACCCCAGATCAGGAGGCCGTGCTGGTCGCTGGCGGGGGCGGCCTTGGTGACGAAGAGGGTCAACGGCTTGACCGGGAGGGACGGACGGAGGACGGTGACGAACGGGACGTGGCCGGCGCTGGGTGTGGCGAGTGCTGTGGCCCATGCGGTGCCGGCGGGACCGTTGCGGTGGCCCAGGACGGTGTTGACGTGGGCTGCGTTGACGCCGTCGCCAATGAACGACTCGCCGATCTGGACATCTGTCTGGTCCCGATGGCGCACCTGGGCCTGGTCAACGGTCTGTGTTTTGGTGGTCACGGTTAGATCAGTCCTTCGGATTCGAGCCATTCCTTGGCGATTTGGTCCGGATCGTCGCCGTCGACGTCAGCCTTGGCATTGAGCTGCTGCATGACCTCGGTGGTGAGCTTCGGGGAGACCTTGGCCATGATGTCGGCGATGGCCGGGTACTTGGCCAGGACGTCAGCCTTGATGGTCAGGGCGCCCTGGTAGATCGGGAAGAAGTGCTTGTCATCCTCCATTACCTGAAGCTTGAGAGCCGCGAGACGGCCGTCCGTTTCGAAGACTTCGCCGAAGTTGCAGTCCTGGCCCTTCTGGGTGGCGGTGTAGATGACGCCGGTGTCCAGCATGGAGACCTTCGCCTCCGGGCTCAGCCCGTACTCTTTCTGCAGTCCCGGCCAGCCGTCGTCGCGGGTGGAGAATTCGCTCTCCAGGCAGAATGTCTGCTCCTTTGCCGGGAGTTTGGCGACGTCGGAGAGGGATTTGATGTTCAGTTCCTTGGCTTTGTCTTCCCGGACGGCGAAGGCATAGGTGTTATTGAGCGGCGCGGGGTCCAGCCAGGCGATGCCCTTTTTGGCGTCGGCGGCCTTGACGGCGTCGAACATCTCCTTCTTGTCCTTCAGCGGGGTGGTCTGCTTGTTGTAGGTGATCCAGGACGTACCTGTGTACTCCCAGTAGCCGGCGAACTGCCCCGTTTCAAAGGCGGTGCGGACGTTGGCCGAGCCCACCACGGTGGTGTTGGTGGTGGTTTGGGCGCCGTGGGCGTTAAGCACCTGGCTGGTGATGTGGGACAGGATGAACTGCTCAGAGAAGTCCTTGGCTCCGAAGACGCCGGTGAGGCCCGCGAGCTCCTTGCCTTTGCCGTCGCTGGTGGATGAGGTGGCGGAGCCGCAGCCGGTGAGGCCCAGCGCGGCGACGACGCCGGCGGCCAGGAGGGCGAGAACGGGTTTCTTCATGATGGGGTCCTTTGGTGTGATTGGAAGCAAGGGTCAGGTGCCTTTGGGCTTGAGGAAGTCCTCGGCGAGGCCGGCAAGCCAGTCGATGGTGAGGGCGATGCAGGAGACCACCACGGCGCCGGTGATCAGGACCGGCCAGCGCTGGAGCTTGAGGCCGTTGACGATCATGTCGCCCAGGCCGCCGGCGTTGATGAAGGTGGCAACGGTGGCTACGCCCACGCAGAAGACCAGGGCGGTGCGCAGTCCGGCCACGATCACGGGGATGGCCAGTGGCAGTTCGATCCGGGTGAGGACCTGCAGTGGGCGCATGCCCATCCCCCGGGCTGCTTCGGTGAGGCTTGAATCGACCTGTTCCAGGCCCACGAGGGTGTTCCGCAGGACTGGCAGGACGGAGTAGGCCACCAGGCCCACGAGCGCCACTTCGAAGCCGAGTTTCCAGACGATCGCCAACAGGATCACCAGGCCGATTGCCGGCGTGGACTGGCCCACATTCGCGATGCCGAAGACCACGGCGTGGACGGCTTTGGAGTGGATTCGGCTGAGCGCGATGCCGGCAGGGATGGCGATGGCCGCCACGATCACCGAAGCCACCACCGTCAGCCGCAGGTGCTCGAAGGTCCGGTCCTGCAGGTACTGCCAGTTCAGGGTCCGCAGTTCGATGGAGTCCAGGGAGAGTGAAGAGATCCACAGGAACAGGGCGAGCAGTGCCAGGGCTATGACGATCGGGGTGCCGAACCGTTTGAAGGAGAAGTACTTCCCGCGGCGGTTGGACGCTGTTCCAAAGGCTGTGGAAAGGTCGCGTGTGGCCTGGGCTGTCATGGCCGGACTCCCCCGGCAAGGGCACCCGCGGCAAGTGTCGGCGGGAGAATCTCTGCGCCCAGGACGGCGGAGATCTTTTCGATGTCGATTGAGCCCACCACCCGGCCCTGCCCATTGACCACGGCCACCGGGGTTCCGCCGGAGAGCACCAGGGAGTCCAGGGCGTCGCGGAGGGAATCGTTGAGGCTGACTTCGATGGCTCCGCGGACGGGGACGTTGGGTCCCAAGGCGGCCTGATGGACGGGGATAAGGCCGAGGCGCTTCAGGGCGGCGCCGTGGCCCACGAACTGGGAGACGTAGTCGTTGGCGGGGTTGGCCAGGATGTTCGCCGGGGTGTCGAACTGCTCGATCTGGGAGCGTTCGGACAGCACGGCGATCCGGTCTCCGAGCCGGACTGCCTCATCGAAGTCGTGCGTAACAAAAACGATGGTTTTGCTCAGTTTTTCCTGCAGCCGGAGGAATTCGGTCTGCAGCTTTTCGCGGGTGATGGGGTCTGTGGCGCCGAAGGGCTCGTCCATGAGCATTACGGGAGGATCGGCGGCGAGGGCACGGGCCACGCCGACGCGCTGCTGCTGGCCGCCCGAGAGCTGCCTCGGGTAGCGGGAGGCGTACGTTTTGGGGTCGAGTTCGACGACGGAGAGGAGCTCTTCGACGCGGGCCTGGGTCTTGTTCCTGTCCCAGCCGAGCAGCCTGGGGACCACGGAGATGTTCTCGGCGATGGTCATGTGCGGGAACAGCCCGATCTGCTGGATCACGTAGCCGATCCGGCGCCGGAGTTCGTTCGGGTTCAGGGACAGGATGTCTTCGCCGTCAATGGTGATGGACCCGGACGTGGGCTCGATGATGCGGTTGATCATCTTCATGGTGGTGGTCTTGCCGCAGCCGGACGGTCCCACGAACATGATCAGTTCGCCGGGCGCGATGTCCATGGAGAAGGACTCGACGGCGGGGCCTGCCTGGCCCGGGTAGGTCTTGGTAACGTCTTTCAGGACGATCCGGGCGCCGGCGGCCGGACGGGAGATTGGTTCAGACACGAAGTCCCCTTGAGGTAGTGAGGCGGCGGATGAGCACAAACGCTCCATCCAGCAGGAGTGCAAGGACGATCACGCCGACTGTGCCGACGATCGCGAAATTGAGGGCGTTCTTGGAGCCGAGGCTGGACAGGCCCTTGAAGATCATTTCGCCCAGGCCGGGGCCGCCCACGTAGGCCGCAATGGCGGCGATTCCCATGGAAAGCTGCGCGGAAACCCGCACACCGGTGAGGACAACGGGCCAGGCCATGGGCAGCTGGACGCGGAAGAGGGTTTTGACCCTGCCCATGCCCATGCCTAGGGCGGATTCAGAGACGGCGGGCGGTACTTCACGCAGCCCCACCACAGTGTTACGGATGATGGGTAGCAGTGCGTAGAACGCGAGACCCGCCACCGTGGGCGTCCAGCCGAGTCCAAGGACCGGGATAAGGATTGCCAGCAAGGCCATGGACGGGATGGTCAGGCCCACGCCCGCTCCGGCAATGGCGACCGAGCGGAAAATCGGCTTGTCCCAGACAAGCACTCCGATGCCGACACCGACTACCGTGGCGATCAGCAGGGAAACCAAAACGACCACAAGGTGCTCGGTGGCGGATTCGGCGATGTCTGCCGATCTCTTCGTGAGGAACGTACCGAAGTCCGAGATGAACGAGTCGTTCAACGTGATCCTCCTTTTCACTTCGTCGGGTCAAGGATCGTGGCTTACATCTGCGTGAGCCATGCCACAACCGTAGGGCCGCCGTTCCCTTTTGCGCAATGCCGGTTGTTGATATGTCAACGCGGCCTTGTTATGGTCGTGCTGTGACTGACTCATTGAACGGCGCGACCGGCGCCCCTGGAACAACTGCCCGCCCCGTGCGCCGTAACTCTTCCGGACTCAGGCGCGACCTCGAACTGCTGGAAATTCTGGGGTCCCCCGAAGCCGTCGCCGCCTCGGGCCTAGGCGTGAGCAAAGTCGCCGAAATTGCCGGGCGCGACAAAGCCCAGGTTTCCCGCACCCTCGCCACGCTTGCTGAAGCCGGACTGGTCAACAGGGATCCGGAGAGCCTCCTGTACACCCTGGGCTACGGACTCTATGCCCTGGCGGCCAGGACCGCGGAGGCGCGGATGGTCAGCGCGTCTGCGCCGTACCTCAAACGGGTTTCCGCAGCCACGCACGAGACGACGCACCTTTGCGTACTGCGCGGCGGCACTGTGCTCACACTGAAGAGCGAAATGTCCAACCACACCTATCGCGCTCTGGGATGGGAAGGCGTCAGCGTCGACGCTTGGGGAACGTCCGCCGGCAGGGTTCTCGTGAGCGACTGGGACCGCACCGCTCTCCGCGATTGGTACGACAACCACGCCGCCCAGGCCGCGGGTGAGCGAAGAGCGCCACAGCAGGAGCTTTCCCCCCTGGCGCTGGAGGCAGGTCAGGGCCCGGCGACTGGACACATTCCGTCCAAAATCAAGACGTTTAATGACCTTTGCCAAGAGATCGCCCTCATCCGACGGCGCGGATATGCCGTCGTGGATGAAGAATTCGAGCTGGGGGTTGTCGGTGTTTCAGCACCGGTGTATGACTTCAAGCAGCGAATTGTCGCCGCCTTCAACGTCAGCGCCCCCAAACAGCGATTCGGACGTCATCTCGAGCAGGCAGGAGCCCTCGCCGCCAAAGTCGCCATGGAATTTTCCGCGACGCTGGGTGCGCCATCCGAGTCAGCCGTCAGGCCACCCAGATAGGGCGGCGGCGGAGTGCGGGGGTCCACGCGCCGTGCGAGCGGTGCCGAGGGTTACGCCGGGACCTCGGTCGAAAGGTTAAACTTGCACGTCAGGAACGTTCGCCGCGTTGAGTTTCCACAATTCGATGCACGACCAAAGAGGAAACAGCCATGAAAAGCATGACCTGCAAGCAACTCGGTGGCCCTTGCGACCTCACGTTCCGGGGCAAGACAGCGGACGAGATCATCAACGCACAGGACCAGCACCTCAAGGAAGCCGTCCGGGCCGGTGACTCGGCCCATCAAGAGGCCCGTGACGCGATGAAGGGCCGCTGGAAGAACCCGATCAAGGGCATGGGCTGGTACCGCGACACCAAGAAGGCTTTCGCCGCTCTTCCCGAGGAATAAGCCGCCAATCCAAGCCCAATACGTCCGGCTAATGACGGCCGCGCCTTCGCTCGCGGCGACTAGCGAGGCGGGCGCGCCACGCTTCGAAGACTGTGCCAGCGACGCCGAGGGTTCCGGTCGTCCGCCTTGTGTTCCAATTTCAGCTTCATCACGTTGTCGGAACCCGACAAAATCTCGCCTCGAACTGGGACCTAGCGTTTGTTCGGAGGAAACATCCGCAGCTTTACACCCCCGAAGGACTATCGATGACGATGCACTCAGAGCTCCAGGCCAACCCCGGCACCATCCTCGAGACGGCCCGGACCCAGGTTCTGGAGCAGGGAATCGGCCTCTCCGAACATCAACTTCTGGAAGTCCTCAGGCTTCCGGACCGGGATCTGCCCGCAGCCCTGCAACTGGCCCACGAAGTTCGCCTGAAGCACTGCGGTGAGGACGTCGAGGTGGAGGGCATCATCTCCATCAAGACCGGCGGCTGCCCCGAGGACTGCCATTTCTGCAGCCAGTCCGGCCTGTTCGACTCCCCCGTCCGCGGCGTCTGGCTCGACATACCCGAACTGGTAAAAGCCGCCAAGGAAACGGCAGCCACCGGAGCCACCGAGTTCTGCATCGTCGCCGCCGTCCGCGGACCCGACATCAAGCTCATGAACCAGATCAAGTTCGCGATCGACCGGATCAACGAAGCCGTGGACATCAACATTGCCTGCTCCCTGGGTATGCTCACCCAGCGCCAGGTGGACCAGCTCGCGGAATGGGGCGTCCACCGCTACAACCACAACCTCGAAACCGCCCGCAGCTACTTCTCCGAGGTAGTCACCACGCACACCTACGAGGAGCGCCTCGAGACCTGCGCCATGGTCAAGGCCGCCGGCATGGAGCTGTGCTGCGGCGCCCTCATCGGCATGGGCGAGAGCTTGGAACAGCGCGCGGAACTCGCCGCCCAGCTCGCAGCCCTCGAACCCCACGAAGTTCCGCTCAACTTCCTCAACCCCCGCCCCGGAACCCCGCTGGAAAACCAGGGCCTCATGGACGGCAAAGACGCCCTCCGCGCCATCGCCGCGTTCCGCCTCGCCATGCCCCGCACCGTGCTCCGCTACGCCGGCGGCCGCGAACTGACGCTCGGCGACCTCGGCACCAAGGCAGGCCTCCTCGGCGGCATCAACGCCGTCATCGTCGGCAACTACCTCACCACCCTCGGCCGCCCAGCCAACGCCGACCTTAACCTGCTGGTCGAACTGAACATGCCCATCAAGGAACTCCAGAAAACGCTATGAACCGGGTCTCGCTCCCCCACCCCTCAACCACCGCCGACGCAGCAGGCTCAACCACGGCTGGGTTCTGCGGGCACTGCGGCGAACCGTCCGACGACGGGACCAGACCGGCGTCGGACGTTCACCACCGCTGCGCCGAGCATCTCGCGCTGGAGCCACCGCGGTACTGCGCCGCCTGCCGTCGGCGTATGAAAGTCCAGGTGACTCCGCTGGGCTGGACCGCCGAATGCTCCCGCCACGGCAGGCGCACAGCATGAGCCTGATCCAGCGGGACCGCGCCCGGTTGTGGCACCCGTACGCGCCGGCTTCCCCCGATCTTCCATTGTGGGAGGTGGAGGCGGCCGACGGCGTGCGGCTGCGGCTTCGGGGCGAGGACGGCACACGCCATGAGGTGGTTGACGCCATGTCGTCCTGGTGGTCCGCGATCCATGGTTACCGCCACCCGGTGCTCGACGCCGCCGCAACGCGGCAGCTGGAGAGTTTCAGCCACGTGATGTTCGGCGGCCTCACACACGCCCCGGCCGTGGAACTCGCCGAACGGCTGGTGGACCTGGCCCCGGCGGCACCCGGGCGGCCGGGATTGGAGCGGGTGTTCCTGGCGGACTCGGGTTCGGTGTCCGTGGAGGTGGCGCTGAAGCTGGCGCTGCAGTTCCAGACTGCTTCCGGGCACCCTCAGCGGCAGCGGTTCCTGAGCATCCGCGGCGGTTACCACGGCGACACCTTTGCGGCGATGGGGGTCTGCGATCCCGTGGACGGCATGCACTCCGCCTTCCCGGGCATGCTGGCCGGCAACGTTTTCGCGCCGCGGCCACCGGCGGCGGCCTTCGCCTCGCCGGAAAGCGTACTGACATGGGTCTCGGAGTTCGAAGAGATCGCGGCCGCAAATTCCTGCGAGCTCGCCGCGATCATCGTGGAACCGGTCCTCCAGGGTGCCGGCGGCATGCGTGCCTACCCGGCCGAATGCCTGACGGTGCTCCGGCAGGTGGCGGACCGGCATGGGCTGCTGCTCATCTTCGATGAGATCGCCACGGGCTTTGGGCGGACCGGCGAGCTGTTCGCGGCCAATCATGCCGGCGTCGTACCGGACATCATGTGTGTTGGGAAAGCCCTGACCGGCGGATACCTGACCCTAGCGGCCACCCTCTGCACGGCTGAGGTCGCGGCCACCGTCTCCGCTGGCCGGGCCGGTGCACTGCTGCATGGCCCCACGTTTATGGGAAACCCGCTGGCCTGCGCTGTCGCCAATGCCAGCCTCGGCATCATCGCCGACGGCGGCTGGCGAGCCGACGTTCGCCGGATCAACGTTGGCCTGGCGTCCGGGCTCGCCCCCGCTTTGGACCTTGAGGCCGTCCGGGATATCCGCACCATCGGCGCCGTCGGAGTCATCGAACTGCACGACGCCGTCGACGTCACCGCAGTCACCAGCGCAGCCATCCGGCGCGGGGTCTGGGTCCGGCCGTTCCGGAACCTCGTCTACACCATGCCCCCGTACATCAGCACCGCGGCGGACGTTGAACAGATCACCGCGGGCATGACGGCCGCCGTCACCGAAATCCATGAGCGCGTCCCGGCACGGGCGGGAGGTGCGGCATGAGCAGCTCAATGATCCAGTGGCTCGAGCTGCAGGCCGCGGTCCGGGACCGTCGGGGTCTGGTCCGCCGCCCGCTCCCCCGCGCCGCGGGCGAACCGTTCATCGACCTGGCCAGCAACGACTATCTGGGCCTCGCGGCCGACCCGCGCGTCACCGAGGCAGCTGCGGCGGCCGCCCTGCAATGGGGCGCGGGCGCAACCTCCTCAAGGCTGGTCGCCGGAACCACCCGACTGCATCTGGACCTTGAACGGGAACTGGCCAAGCTCGCCGGAATGGAATCGGCGCTTGTGTTCTCCTCCGGCTATCTGGCAAACATCGGTGTGATCACGGCGCTGGGCGGCCCAGGGACCCTGATCGTGGCGGACGAGCACTGCCATGCCTCGATGATCGACGGTTTCCGGCTGAGCCGATCGCGCACAGAATCGTTCCCGCACAACAGTGTGGAGGAAGCCGGCCGCCTGCTGGCCGACCGGCCTGAGCCGCGCGCCCTCATCGCCGTCGAATCCGTCTACAGCGTCCTCGGCGACGACGCCCCGCTTGCGGAACTTCTCGGTCTAGCGGAGCAGTACGACGCCGTGCTGCTCATCGACGAGGCCCACAGCCTCGGAGTCACCGGCACCGGCGCATTCCAGGGCCGCGGCTCGGTCGCCGGGACAGCCCTCGCAGGGCATCCGAACGTGATTGTGACGGCGACGCTGTCCAAGGCACTGGGCAGCCAGGGCGGAGCAGTCCTGGGATCGGCCCTGCTGCGGGAGCACCTCGTCAACCGGGCGCGCAGCTTCATCTTCGACACCGGCCTGGCGCCCGCTTCCGCCGCAGGGGCCCTTGCCGCGGTCCGGATCATCCGGGATGAGCCGTGGTGGGCGGGATCCGTGCGAAGCAACGCTGCGGCGCTGGCAGCCGGGCTCGCCCCGGCCCTTGCGGCCCGCGGCGCCAATATCGACCTGGCACCGGGGGCGGTCCAATCCATCGCCATGCCGTCCGCCGAATCAGCGCTGGCCGCCGAAACGGCCGCGCGCACCGCCGGCGTCAGGATCGGCTGCTTCCGACCGCCATCCGTTCCGGACGGGATCTCCCGGCTTCGGCTCACCGCCCGCGCCACCCTCACCCCCAAAGAAATCGAAGACAGCTGCGCAGTGCTGCGCGTCATTTTGGAGGAAATTCCATGAACCTGCCCGGAATCGTCCTGGTCACCGGAACAGACACCGGCGTCGGAAAAACCATCACGACGGCGGCCCTCGCCGCCGTCCTCCACGGAACCGAACGCAGCGTCGCGGTGTACAAACCGTGCCAGTCAGGAGCCGCCGACGGCGATTCCGACGCCGCCGAAATTGTCCGGCTCGCCGGTGCTGCGACAGCAGAAACCGGGGTCGTCCTGCAGCAGCCGCTGGCCCCCGTCGCCGCAGCCGGCGTCGACGGAACACCGCTACCAACGGTCGCCGCGCACGCCGAGAAAATTCGCGAGCTCGCCGCGTCCCACGACCACGTCCTGGTGGAGGGCGCCGGCGGCCTGCTGGTGGAGCTGGATTCCGACGGCGGCACCGTGGCGGACCTCGGGTCCCTCCTGGCAGCGGCATTTGTGCTCGTCGCCCGGCCTGGACTCGGGACCCTGAACCACACGGCGCTGACCCTCGAAGCGCTGGAGGTCCGGGACCTGCCGGTCATCGGCGTCGTGCTTGGAAGCTGGCCACACAACCCATCCTTCCTACACCACAGCAACCGGCAGGTGCTCGGATCATTGCGAGTACCCTTTATTGGCGCCCTTCCCGAGCAGGCCTCGGAACTGGCCCCGGCGGACTTCCGAGCCGGAGCCGCTGACTGGCTGAACGGCCTGCCCGCATGAACCCGGCTTTGACGGCCGCGGGATCCGCGGAGGCGCGGCTGGGAGGTCCGGGACAGGCGGAGGCCCCTCACCAAGTGGGAAGCTCCGGCCAGGCCCGCTGCCCGTACTTCGTGGTGCGTGATCCTGACGTGGTCCGTGAAGTGCTGCACCGGCCTGCCGACTTCAGCCCCGCGAATTCGCTGGTCGCCGTGACACCCCTGAAAGGACCCGCCCTACGCGTGCTCCAGCGCGTGTGCTTTGCGCTGCCGCCCGTCCTGGCCAGCAACGACACGGAGACACACGCCGGGATCCGCAAAGTCGTGGCGGGCTTCTTCACACCCGCCACAGTCGCAGCCATTGAGCCGCGGATCCGGGAACTCGCAAGGGAAGCGGCACGGAACGCCGCGGACCAACTCGAGTCTTCCGGCCAAGTGGACCTCGTGCAGATGGTCGCGGCGTTTCCCCCGGTAGTGGTGATGCTCGAACTCCTCGGCCTGCCCGCCCGGGATCTTGCAGACCTCAAACGGTGGGGCCTTGACTCCATGGAACTGTTCTGGGGCTGGCCAGACGAGGACCGGCAACTCGAACTGGCCCACAGCGCCGCAGATTTCTACGTCTGGCTGCGGAAGCTCGTCGCGGAATCCAGGGCGGCGCCCGGACGCAACCTGTTCAAATCCCTGGCCGACCACGGCCTGTCCACACCGGAAATGTGCTCGCTCGGCTACTTCCTGCTGATCGCCGGACAGGAAACAACCACGCAGCTGATCAGCACCACACTCTTCCGCCTCCTGGAACGATCCGCGTCCGTTGGCTGGGACGACGCTGCCACCGAAACGGGCTCAAAGACCATGGTCCGCCACGTACTCACAACCGAATCGTCCGTCCCCACCTGGCGCCGCGTGGCAGCCCACGACACGAACCTCGACGGCGACCTGATCCCGGCGGGCACCGAAATCCTCCTCGAACTGAGCGGGAATCACATTACCGCACCGGCCGCACTCGCCGGCCAGTCCATGCCTTCGGAGGCGGTCCGGCGCGCTCAATCCGCTGGCTATGGCCTTGTTTTTGGCTCCGGCATCCACCGCTGCCTCGGCGCCAAGCTCGCCGAGCTGGAGGCCGCCATTATTGTCCAGGAGGCCGCTGCTGCACTGCCGGAAGTGCATCTGCAGGAGTACCAGCCCGAGTGGATCCGGCTCCTGTCGTTCCAAGCACCCCGGACCGTCACCGTGACAAACAGCCCATCAACGACGCCGGGAATAGGACGGCCGCCGGCAATGATTCAACGCCCTGCCGTTACCAGCGGCGGCACAGTCTCCTAGACGAGCGGTTCAGCTGCCACCCTGAGCTCGCGAATTTCGTCCTCCACAGCACGGGACGGCCAATGGTCACCAGTCAGGTCCTGAATCCGGCTTCGATCCGTTGCCGGGAAGAGCTTCTCAAGCAGTCCTGCCGCGTGCAGGAGTGCTATCAGCGCTCTGGTCCTGTGATCGGTTTCCTCACGCTCAGTTGCCGCGGGTTCCGACTCCGCGGCAGAGGAACGGGACGTCGGCCCGGGCCGGCCACCGCTCAACGCTGCCTCTATCTTCTGCAGGAGCGCCGCCTCTGGAGCGTGGTCCTTCTCCGGGTACCGCACGCTCTTGAACACGGCGAGGTGCTTTTCGCCGACCTGATCCAGGATGCCGCGAGTGGCCATGCTCTCGTAGACACGCTGCACTTCAGCGCGGCCCTCCAGCATGGAGACCCACCTTTTTGGAGAGTGCGGACGGGATTTGTGGCGGATGATCTCGAGCTCGTGCTGGAGGTGCGTTTGTGGCTCTGTACCGGTGGCCCGGACATTCTTGCCCTGCAGTTCGATTGCGCCAAGCAGGTCCAGTTCGGCCAGGATTGCCCCCGCCACAGTGGTCCTGAGTAGATAGGCCGGCAGCTCCGGTTCGCCGTCGATCTCGTTCGTTGCCAGGAGGAGGAAGGCCTGTGGAAGGCTCAGTTCCTCGGCGTTAGGTGTTTGAGGATCCATACGATCATGGTGCCCCCGTCCGGGGTCAGTCACAACCAGTCGCGTTGATTCATCGAAGATGCCTGGGTAGCTGCATACGAAGAATCGACTGGTAATGCCAGCGTAGGTGTCTGTCTGCCAGGCCGGTGTCTGCCGTCCCTGCCATTGAGGGGGCCACGGCAGCGCGGATGGGTTCCCCTGTCCGTGCTGCCGTGGCGGCTGCCCTCGCTGCCTTAGTCCTCAGTCAGGCGGTCATTTCGCGGCGAAGGTATTGGAAAGCCGGAGCCAGGTGTCCACCACGGTGTCGGGGTTCAGGGAGACGGAATCGATGCCTTCCTCGACCAGCCACTCGGCGAAGTCCGCGTGGTCGCTGGGACCCTGGCCGCAGATGCCGACGTACTTGCCGCGTGCCTTGCAGGCCTTGATGGCCATGCTCAGGAGCTTCTTGACGGCTGGATCGCGCTCATCGAAGCCGCCCGAGACGATCGCGGAATCCCGGTCCAGGCCCAGGGAAAGCTGGGTCATGTCGTTGGATCCGATGGAGAAGCCGTCGAAGTAGTCCAGGAATTCGTCCGCGAGCAGCGCGTTGGACGGGATCTCGCACATCATGATCACTTCGAGGCCGTTCTCGCCGCGGACCAGGCCGTTCTCCGCCAGCAGCTCGATGACGCCGCGGGCCTCGTCCAGGGTCCGCACGAACGGGATCATGAGCTTGACATTGGTCAGCCCCATCTCGTTGCGGACGAAGGACAGGGCCTCGCACTCGAGGTCAAAGCAGTCCCGGAAGGACGGCTCCAGGTACCGGGAGGCGCCGCGGAAACCGAGCATCGGGTTCTCTTCGTGCGGCTCGTAGGCCGGACCGCCAATGAGGTTGGCGTACTCGTTGGACTTGAAGTCGGACATGCGCACAATCACCGGCTCCGGCGCGAACGCCGCCGCGATCGTTGACACGCCCTCGGCCAGCCGCTTGATGTAGTAATCGCGCGGGCTGCTGTACGCGGCAATCCGTTCCCGGATGACCGCGGCCACGTCCGCCGGCTGGCTGTCCAGGTTCAGGAGCGCCTTCGGGTGGATGCCGATCTGGCGGTTGATGATGAATTCCAGCCGGGCCAGGCCCACGCCGTGGTTGGGCAGCTGCGCGAACGTGAACGCCTGCTCCGGAGTACCCACGTTCATCATGACCTTGACCGGGGCCTCCGGCAGCTGGGTGATCTCGGTATCCTCGACGCTGAAGTCCAGGAGCCCCTCGTAGATGGTGCCGGTCTCGCCGTCCGCACAGGAGACGGTCACCTCAAGCCCGTCGGTCAGGGTGTCCGTAGCACTTCCGGTTCCGACGACGGCGGGAATCCCCAGTTCGCGGGCGATGATGGCCGCGTGGCACGTGCGTCCGCCGCGGTTGGTGACGATGGCGGAGGCCCGCTTCATGACCAGGTGTGGTGCCTTTGATTCCGATTCCGTGAGTTCCAGGAGTTTACGCAGCCTGGCATTATCGAGGCGCAGTTCATGGAGCTCACGTCTCAGCGCACTGTCTGCCGCATTGGAAAGGCCCGGTAATGCAGTTTGACCAGCAGTTTCAGGAGTGTCTTCAGTCACGGTTCCATTGTGGTCGGCAGAGGCCACCATGCCGAAACCAGCTCTGAACGGAGGCTCACGGTCACGTACTGCTCCTGACCCGGCCAGATAAAGCCACGTAAAGAATGGCGGAATGGCTCCTCGTCATGCTGTAACCCACGAACAACCCCATGAACAGTGACATCGTTCCAGCGAAGACGAATCTTCGCTGGTCAGGAGCCAATCAAAGTCAGGGCTGTCCCACTCGGTCACCAGAGGTAGCAGAGTGAACTGTCTCGGCCGTTCGCCGCTGCTCTCTGAAGTGACAGCGCCTCGAACCGATTCGCCATGCGATGGCTATTCTAATGTCCATGGAAAGGAGTGTTCAGAGGTCTGGGGCGCGCTTGACCGGTCGGTGGCGGATCGTGGAGATGAGCGGGTGGGACCGCGACGCCATCGACTTGGTCGAGCCCGGATTCATCGAGTTCGCCGGGGACGGGACTGGACAGTTCTATTTCATCGCCGTCCGCGGTTGGCTGGATTACCGCCGGATCGAGCTGGACGGTCGTCCCGGTGTCGAGTTCGCTTGGGAGGGTGATGACGAGGGCGAGCAGGTCAGCGGACGTGGCTGGGCGGCTCTTGTCGACGACGAGACGATCGAGGGTCATCTATTCTTCTACATGGGCGACGACTCGAGTTTCCGAGCAAAGCCCTTTACCGGCGACGATAAACTGGATGGGCAGTGAGCGAGTACCAGTACTACGAATTCCTGGCGATCGACCGGCCGCTGGACGATGACGAGCAGGCTGAGGTTCGATCGCTGTCCACCCGGGCGAGGATCACGGCCACCAGTTTCGTCAACGAGTACCACTGGGCTGACTTCAAGGGTGAGCCGAGCCGGTTGGTGGAGCACTATTACGACGCGCATCTGTACGTGGCCAACTGGGGCACGCACCGCGTGATGTTCCGCCTGCCATGCGATCTGCTCGATCCTGATGTCGTCGAGGAATTCTGCGTCGACGACCATGTGAGTGCCTGGGTCGCGGCCGACTTCATCGTGCTCGACTTCACCAGCGAGGACCACGGCGGTGAGTTTGACCTCGACTACGATGCCGAGGCGTTGCTGTCGGCGATCGTCGGAGTTCGTGCCGAACTCGCCGCCGGTGATCTCCGGCCGCTCTACCTCGCCTGGCTCGCCGTCTACGGAACTTGGGAGCGCGACGAGAACGTCCTCGACCGCGATGCCGACCATTATCTCGAACCGCCAGTTCCACCCGGGCTGGGCTTTCTCACCGCGCCACAACGGGCATTGGCCGACTTCCTCCGCCTCGACGAGGACCTGCTCGCGATCGCGGCTCAGACTTCTCCGCCGCTCGAGAAGGTTGCGGCCGATCCCGGCGACCTGGCAGCCTGGCTGACCCGCCTGCCTGTTGCCCAGAAGAACCGGCTCCTGGCGCTGGTCGTCCAGGGTGAGGCCGCGCGGGTGCGGATGGAACTGCTGCGCCGTTACCGCGGCGACACCGCCCCAACCATCCCCGTCCCAACCCGCCGGACGGTGGCTGGCCTGCTCGACGACGCAGCACGCCGACGGACCGACCGTGAGCGTCGCCTGGCCGCACAACGCGCCGAAGACGAGGCACGCCGGGAGTAGGCGCGCGTCATCGCACTGCGGCAAACGCATGCGCGCAAACCCAGTCTTATCGAACGCCTCAACCGGGCGGGCATCTGAGCATCATGGAGCGGAAACCGAGGCCGCGCAGTACGGCCATGGCACGCTCAAGGTCATGCAGTTGGTCTGGGCGCTGGTCGGCGAACCCTGCGGCAAGTACCTAGCCCCAGTCATGGCCAATTCCCACGAGTCGCTGGAGCGCTTGGGGAACTGGCCCCGGTGGCGGACCGGCTCGTGGACAGCGTGCGCGCCCAGCTGCCGGCGACGAGCCCGGCGACCATCGACTGCTGCCGGCCCGGTGAAGGCGGTGAAAGAAATCGGCATCATACCCGGGACAGTTCACTGCGGACCGGTCTGCGGCGGCAGGACAGGAAGGATTCACCCGCTGACTACGAAGGGACGCCGGTGAGGCGTCCGGCCCCGATCCTGACAATTCCATAGCCCGCGGGGATCCCGCACACCTCAAGGCACCCAGGCCAGAAGGAACAGTGCACAAAGTGCACGCACTGAATGAAGAAAACCCCTCTGACCTGCGAAAACACTGTGCCCTAGGTGGGACTCGAACCGGACTCCAGCCCCTGCAAACGCTGGGAAGTCCCGAAAACATCTGCAATCCGGCCGGGTCCGGCAGCAGTACGGCCGAGTCCGAAGCCCGGGGTGTGCACATTGTGCACACCCGTTTTGTCGCGGCAGGCACCGCGGATTCCTACCGCGGGACCATATGTTTGGAAATCAAGGTGGCACACACCTTCAGGCCTGTGCTGCCGGAAGCCACGCCCACGACCAGATTCAAACCCTCGTCGGTACTGAAGTCGTGGCGGTGGCCGTTGATCCAGAGCATCAGGACCATGAGCGTCCAGGCGGTGCGTTTGTTTCCGTCAATGAGCGGATGGAAACGGGCCACCGACTCCAGAAGTGCGGCCGCCTTCATCGCCAATTCAGGATAGGCCTCCGCGCCCATGACTGTTGTTGCGGGCCGGGCGAGGGCCGAGGCGAGCAAACCGACGTCGCTGATATGGAACCCGTACCGGTCGACCCCCTGCAGCGCGTCCTCAATGTCGAGGTACGCCGTCACGCGTCCTCAAGTCGCGTCAACAGCGCGGCGTCATGGCTCATGACGAAGTCAAGACCCGCACTGATCTCACGGCGGCGCGCGTGGCGCTGCAAAACCAGTTCAGCCCCCTGAAGGAGCAACGCCGACTTGGAGGTGTGCTCCTCGGCGGCAAGCTGCTCAAGCCGACGGTCAAGCTCCTCGGGAACGCGCAGATTCATGGCCATACCCCATGGTACCAAACCAGTACCACACTAGGACCAGCTCCCGCCGTCAATCGCCCCCGCTCCACCGGGAAAGGTTCAGACTTGGCCACGGTAGTAAAATGCAGAGGAAGACAGAGGCAGGTTCCCTGTTATGGATTACTGAGGGTCCCACAGCCAGGAGCTGTGGGGCCCTCAGCCATTTGTTCACGGATAATTCGACTCGTAGGAATCCCCGTCAGCGACAGTCGGAGCGAGGCCATTTACACTTGTCGCTCACGACAGCTGCTCAAGAGACATTAGCGAAGCAGTATTGAATTTACGTCCACCTTGACGACAAAGCTACCGTTGGGGTAATTGATAACGAGCTCGCGACCAGGGAGTGCGTCGTACTGTGCTGCAACCCGTTCTGGTGTGTCAGTGGACTTCGCCCGTTGTCTGATTTAAGCGCCGGTAACGCAGCCGGTTCTGCAGCCCAGGGGACATCCTTCAGTCGCCCATCAGTTGTCAATCCATCCTTGTCACGAAGTGGCGCCGCGCTCAGGATCCGTCGCGGAAGCCCGGAGCGCCGCGTAGACCGGCCGCAAAACCTCCGCAAGCGGCCGCGAACGGACCGTGACGTCGACCGTCGGCAGCTGATCCACCAGCAGTGCCCCGCCTGCCGGGCTGCGTCGCACGGGAACCGGAGCGGGAGATTCGAAGAACGTATCCAGCACCTCCGTGAGCGGGGCGCCAGTCCGGGCCTCGTGCCCGGTGCCCGCGCCTGCCTCGTGCATTCGTCCCAACAGATCCTCGCGTTCGCGGCCACGCCATGCAAGAATACGGAACGGGTCGTCGTCGAACTGCTCAGCCAGCAGATAGAACACCGCCGCCAGATGCTTGCACGGCACTTCCCAATCGGGACAGGAACAGTCCAGACTCAGCTCACTGGGGTTGCGGGGAAAGAGCGACAGGCCGACCGCAGTGAATACCTCTTCGATATCGGCGGGCATCTCTCCCGCCAGCAGGGTCGCGACATACCAGGCGTTGCCGGCGAGCGCCTCCTCCACCGCCGCCCACTCGGCCTTCCCAAACGCGGTGATGCCGATTCGTACCCGGTAGGGCCTCGCGCGCGAACCCTGGACGCTCGCGGTCACTGCGCCAGCGTCAATGTCGAGCGAAAGCACTTGCCCCCGGCGGGCGTAATTGCGGCCGCGTTGCAGGCGTCCGCCCACGCCCAGGCCCTCAAGCACCTGGATGAACCGGGCGGACCACCAGCTCGTGCCGATGGCACCCCGCACACTCCGGGCTTTGACGCCGCCCTCGACGCTGCGCGGAACGGACGGCGGAAAAAACGGCGATTCGTAGCGGCGCCTAGTCACCGACGGCCTCCTTTGACAGGGCGAAGAGGTCCCGCAGGCTCGCGGTCGAAAGCTCGGTGAGCCACCCCTCGCCGTCGCCCACCACCATGTTCGCCAGCGCTGTCTTCTCCTCGATCATGGTGTCGATCCGCTCCTCCAGCGTGCCGCGGCAGATGAACTTGCGCACCTGAACGCGCTGTTTCTGCCCGATGCGGAATGCGCGGTCGGTGGCTTGGTTCTCGACCGCCGGGTTCCACCACCGGTCGAGGTGGATGACGTGGTTGGCAGCGGTCAGGTTGAGTCCTGTACCGCCGGCCTTAAGCGACAGCAGGAAGACCGGTGGGCCGTCGTCGGACTGGAACCGGCGCACCATTTCCGTGCGGTTCTGCCGGGAGGTGCCGCCGTGCAGGTAGGCGACGTCGGTATCGAAGTGCGCGGCGAGGTGCGGCAGCAGCATCTCGGCGAACTCGGTGTACTGCGTGAAGCACAATACCTTGTCACCCTCGGCCAGGATCTCGTCCAGAATCTCCTCCAACCGGATCACTTTGCCGCTGCGTCGGCCGATGGCCGAGCGATCGTGCAGCAGCTGCGCTGGATGGTTGCAGATCTGCTTGAGCTTGGCCATCGCAGCGAGGACATTTCCGCGGCGTTCGATTCCGTCGGAATCCTCGATCTTCTCCATCATCTCGTCGACGACCGACTGGTACAGGGATGCCTGCTCGCTCGTTAGCGTGTAGTACTGCTTGATCTCGATTTTTTCCGGCAGGTCGTCGATAATGGCCGGATCGGTCTTGACCCTTCGCAGAAGGTACGGACGGGTGACCGCGCGCACTCGCTCGGCGGCTGCTTCGTCGCCGTGCCGTTCGATGGGGATCGCATACCGGGTCCGGAAGAGCTCGGCCGTACCCAGCATCCCCGGGTTCAGGAAATCCATGATCGACCACATCTCGCCGAGCCGGTTCTCCACCGGGGTGCCGGTGAGCGCGATCCGGTGGGCGGCGGGGAGCCGTTTGATGGCCTTCGCCGTGCGGGAGAGCCGGTTCTTCACGGCCTGCGCCTCATCGAGCACGATCCGGGTCCAGTCAATGGCCTTGAACTGCTCCAGATCGCGGGTCAGCGTTGTGTAGGTGGTGATCAAAATGTCGACGCCGTTCAGCGCCTCGTCGAAATCCTCGCCGCGCAGCCGGTCCGGTCCGTGATGCACCCCCATCCGCAAGTCAGGCGCAAACTTCGCGGCCTCCGCCTCCCAATTGCCGATCAGTGACATCGGGCAGACCAACAGGGTGGGGCCGGCGTCGGGATGCTCCTGCCGGTGCACTGACTCCAGTGCGAGCAGCTGAACAGTCTTCCCGAGTCCCATGTCGTCGGCCAGGCAACCGCCGATGCCCAGAGTGGCGAGGAAGTTCAACCACGCCACGCCCCGCTCCTGGTACGGGCGCAGCGTGGCCTGGAAGCTCTCCGGCACAGCGACCGGCTGGATGATCGTGTCGGCCGAACCGTCCAGCAGGGCACCTAGCCAGCCGTCAGCGGCGACGCCGGCAACCTCCAACGGCAGTTCAAGGTCGTCGGGATGAGCGGCGGCCAGGCGCAGGACATCCGCGACCGTGCCCTGCCCCGACCCCCCAGTCCTGAGGAACTCGATGCCGCGGCGCAGTTGTTCCGTGTTGACGGTCACCCACTGTCCGCGCAGCCTCACCAGGGGAGCCTTCGCCTCGGCCAACGCTGCGATCTCCTCCCCCGTGAGGGTCTGGTCCCCGACGGCGATGCTCCACTCGAAGTCGCACAGTTGTTCCCGGCCGAAGGCCGGGGCCCGGCCGGTGTCGTCGCCCATGGGCGTAGACGCGGACAGCTTGAGGCCCAGCTTTGCGCGGCGATCCCACCATGAGGGCAGCAGCACCCCGAACCCGGCTTCGTCGAGTGCGGGCGCCGCATCGCGCAGGAAGGCGAACGCAGCATCCGCGTCAAGGTCGAGCGCTGTGGGGCGCGGCTGCCGCAGTCCTTGTTCCAGCGCGGGGTAGACACGTACGGCTTTGCCCAGTTCCGCGAGCAGCAGCTCCTGCGGCCGGCCGAGCCACCGGGCCAGCGCGCCGTCGTCGCGCCATACCTGTTCGGCAGGCACGATCAGGCTGGGGTCGGCGGACGACTGCAGCAGGAACTCCAGCCGCCACTGCGGCACTTCCACGAGCGCAGCCGAGGCGGATGCGTCATCAGATTCGCCGGGAGAATCGAGGCCGTCTTCTCCGGCATACCCTGTGCTGAATGCGTCGCTGAGCCGGAATGTTGCTCGGGCAGGGGCATTGGCTTCCCGCGAGTATTCAGACCAAGAGGCCAGCGCATGTTCCAGCTCGGCGAGCGCTGGCTCCGGCACCGGGATGCGCGCGTCCGGCCCGTGCAGCGCCTCAAGCCAGGCTTCGGCTGCGCGCGGCTGCAGGGGCTTGCGGCCGCGGCGGGGCGGCAGCGGCGCCTCGCGCGGCAGTCTATCGCGGACCGCGGCGTCGGTGAGGACGTCGAGGGCGGCGGCGATCAATTCACCGGCGTTCTCGGAGCCTGGTTCTGCACGGAACGAGGCAGGTGTGGCGGCTGTGAGCTCGCCGAACGCGAGCGCGTCAGGCCCGCGGAGCACAGCCCGCCATCGCGCATTGGCGACGGCGGATTCATCGGTCGGGTCGGAAACCCAGGTGATCCCCGGGAGCACGCGGCCTCGTTCCGCGAGCTCGCGGGCGAAACGCGTCAGTTCGCCGAGGAACCGCACGGACGGCGCGATCCGTACTTCGCTCAGCGGCCCTGAATCATCGTCCGCGGCCTGCTCCGGGAACAGCACGGAAGCCAGACCGGCCCCACCTTGTCCATCGGCGAAACCAGTGAGCGTCGTGGGATGGACCCAGACGACGGGCACCGTCCACGGCAACAGCGACGGATCGGTCGAACTCGGCGGCCGGGGCGTGACGCGCACGAGTTCGGGAGAGTCCAGCGGCGAGCGCCGGAGCGAGGGCAGCAGCAACGTAGTGCTGTCGAGGTCGCCGGTCTGCATTTCCGCGACGACGCCGGCTGGGGCTGCAAAGGGGTGCGGCCTCGCCGCCTTCAGCGCCTGGTTAGGGCTCTTGACGGTCCTTTCGGAGTCTTCAGCCCACAGTCCGAGGCCGCGGTCAAGCGACCAGAATGCGTGGAGCACCAGCAAGTATGTTGCCTTTCCTGGAGGAGACGTTCGGCGCTGAGTGCGCCACCAGCCTCTAAGGTGCACACCGCAACTTCAGTACAGTGACTCAGGCCAAACGTGGCACCTCAGGGCAGTCTGCACCCCATCATAACCGCCGCCGCATCAGTGAAGTGAACCTGAGGGCCGGCGTTCCGGCAGCGCCGACGGCGGCCGAGGGTCCGCCTCGCGGCCCTCTGGGACCAGGAGTAGGATTTAGCCCTGTTACGGCGCGGAGGTCAATCGTACGAACAACTCAGCGGAGGTCCGATCAAAAACGGGGGGCGCGGGAGCTCGCGAGGCGGTGATGGGAGAGCATGGCGCAATCAATCGAGCAGCGGGTCGCCCGGGCGGCTGGGGAGGCGTTGCAGGACCACGGCTACGTTGCGCCGGTCGACGTGCTCGTGGGAATGGGCTGGCTGCAGCCGGTGCACCGAGACCACTGGCGCCAGGGACGCATACCCTATCTCGAACTGGTGGTGCAGGTCGGCTTGGGCAAGGTCTCGACGGCGATGCGGGCATTGCCTCGCTGGGCCCATGAGCAGGGGTTGCAGCCCAGTGAGACCGACTACGTCGCCCGGACCCGCGGCCGCAAGACGCTGCGGTTCTCCGCCAGCGGCAGCCCGTCCATCGAGCGCGCATACCGTACGCATTGGGTCTCCCCGACACTGTCAGCGGCCAAACGCGAACGCGTCCAGGAGCAGGCCAGCCGGCCGCCGGACCTCGTCGTTGTCTCGCCGCTGAAGGATTGGACATGCACGGCGTGCGGCGGACACGGGGACTTGCTGCTAATGGAAGACGAGGCGCCGCTGTGCATGAGGTGCGCCGATCTCGACCACCTCACGTACCTGCCGTCCGGCATTACCACTCTGACGCGCCGGGCGCGCAAGGCCAGCGGCCTGTCGGCGGTAGTCGTGCGGTCCCGACGGCGCTACGAGCGACAAGGCGTCCTCGTCGAGGAGCAGGCGCTGGTGAATGCCGAGGCATCGTGCCTGGCCGACGCGGAGGCGCGCACCCGCCGTCGAGCTCGCGATGAGGAGCGACGCCGCGAGGCTGACAGCGAGCTCGCCGAACGGATGGCCGGGGAGATCAGCCGACTGCTGCCCGGATGTCCCCCTCAGCGTGCTGCCGCGATCGCCGCACACACCGCGGCACGGGGCAGCGGCCGGGTCGGCCGCACCGCTGCGGGCCAGCGCCTTGACCAAAAGGCGCTGGAGTTGGCGGTCGTAGCCTCCATACGCCACCAAGACACCGACTACGACGCACTGCTCATGGCCGGCGTGCCGCGGGACGAGGCCCGCGAGCGGGTCCGTGGAAAAGTAGGCGAGGTGCTCGACCACTGGGGTCGGGGCTGAAAACCGTTGGGGCCCACATCCCTTTGCTCTCGCGGTCACGGCCATACCCACGAGCGCTTGCCGCCAACACGTCCGCGGCAAGCAAGTTCGCCGCAGCCTCCTCCTCGAGGGCGAGGCCACATTCGGCCATGGCGACCGCCAGCTTCGGATCCCACGAGGATTCGGCTGGGTGTCCCGCCAGACGAAGCGAAGGCTTCCCGTCTCGCACAGCGGCACCGTAATCGGCGTCCGTGTAGCGCCACGGCATCCACTTCACGTACGCGCTGCGGGAGCGGGCGATCCGTAGACCTGCCCAATCAAAGTCACCGTGATACCGGCATTCCGTGCCTTCCCCGGCGAATCTTTTTAGCAGCTCGACTACCGCCGTGCTCGGCTGGTCCCGACAATCGCCGAATCAGCAGGACTGACGCCTGGGACGCCCAGGCACAGGACGGTTGAGGCCAGGTTCGACAACACGACTCCTGCAGCTGCCCAGACATCCCGGGGAGACGACTCTCGTTCCGAGGCCGCCTCGTCAGCAGGAACTCCGCCCGGACCACGGAGGCCCCCAGCCGGCCGTGCGGCCGAGAGACGTCCAGAGCGTGGGCATCACCCGTTGCTTGCCGGGCAAGGATGGCCAGCGGCTCCCCGTACGCGGCAGCATCTCAGCACCCCTGCCATTTTGCTCACCAGGGCCGCACCACCAACGGTCCCACCGCAACCGGGACCGCCGCGGGCAGGCCAAGGACTCCCCCTACCGGACAACGCCATAGCCCGCCGGGTCCCCGCACACCTCCCGGAACCAAAGCAGGAGGCAACCGTGCACAAAATGCACGCCATCCGGATACAAGGTCGAGATCACCCGACAGTACGACGAGTTCGCCAGCGTCACCGTAGGACATGACGAGGAAGCAGTCGTCATGGATCTTGGCCTGGACTGGTGGGAGAACTCACCCGCCATCATCGATATCGGACCGATACTCTCCCTGAAGGACTCGGTAGCATCCAAGCTGCTCGCCGTTTACTCGCGCGGATACGCCCGCGACTATCTCGACGCCTACTCCATCATCACCAGCACACGCTTCACACACCAGGAACTCATCAGGCTCTGCCAACGTCGAATCCGCATCTCTCCCCCACACAGATGCACGAGTTGCGGGAAGGGAATTTCGGAAGCTGGGAAGGCAACCAAATGCCTCCCTCTGGGGTCCGGTCTTCGGGGATCACGGATACACGTACGCACCAGCGTCACCAGACTGGCTGCGTATGACAGCCAACGGCTTCGACAGCGTCATTGACGCGGTTCACCGGCATGATCCGAGCGGCCGGGCGGAAACGTCCAGGCAGGTGAGCGTCCGGCTCGCAAAAGGACTCGACGTTGTCGTGGCGGCAGCTGAGCATTCGGCGCGCGCCGAATCCGGCGACGTGCTGGTGGTGACTCACGGCGCCGTCTTAGGGACCCTGCTCCGGCCACGTGGCTCCGACACATCTACTGCTGCCGGGTTTCCGAACTGCTGAATCGTCACCGTCTCCTGGGACGACGGTCACGTCATCGTCGGGGAAACAGACACCTCCTGCCCCCTCCGGGCATCGGCGTAACGCATTCGCCCACCAGTGCGACAAGGCCTTGAAGTGCCATCTCCGGCTGGTGGGCGAACTCTGCCGGCGATTTGGCCTGCAGCTCAATGCCTAACTAGAGCTCTGCACCTCTTGGAGCGTGTCACGGATGATGGCCCTAAACCATTCCATCGCCGGCCCAGGAGTGGTGCGGCGGTATGTGTACAGCGCGACGTCACCCGTGGGGGCTTCGAATGGGAGTCTGAACTTCTTGATCCGCCCGTCAGCTTCGAAGATCTGGGCAAGGAGCTCCGGCACGATGCTCAGATAGTCGGTGGCTGCCAGCACCTGGGGCAGTGCGGAAAAGTGTGGAAGTTTGATTGCTGCCGGCTGAACGTAATCCAACTCCCTCATCCGCTGTTGGATGTGCTCATGGCCCAACTGTTCGTTGACTACCACCTGCCGCTCCCGGAAGAACTGATCGAAGTCCGGCTCATCCCCGATGCGTGGATGTTCAGCGGAGCAGATGCCCCAGTACAACTGCTCCAGCAGATGGTCCCGAAACAGGTCCGGCGCGTCTATCCGAGGGGTGCAAATAGCGGCGTCCGCCTTTCCTTGCACCAGCTCTTCCCTCGCGGTTCCGTAATCGAGCGGAACGACTTCAAGTGAGATCGCGGGCGCCGCCTTCTGAATCGCTTTCAGGACGGCGGGAAGAAGTGCAATTTCCCCAATGTCTGTCATGAGCAGGCGGAAATGACGCGTGGATGTGGCCGGGCTGAACGTTGTGACACGACCCACGGCGTCATCTAACGATCCAAGGGCAAGGCGCACCTGCGGGTAAACCAGCGATGCGACCTGGGTGGGCTGCAGCCCCTGGGCACTCCGGAGGAAAAGTTCGTCGCGAAAGAGCTTCCGGAGCTTACCCAGGGCATAGCTCACGGACGGCTGGCTGACGTACAGCTCCTGCGCTGCCTTCGTGACACTGCGTGTGTCATAAATGTGGGCGAAGGTCCGCAGGAGATTGAGGTCGTAAGACTCGATCGGTTCTTTCATAGATCCAGTCTATGGAACTATCAAATTTATTTATTGGCTTTATGGAGTCGCCGTTCGTAGGCTTTTGGGGTGCGATGCCCACCAGCATGGAAATGAGGTTTCTGAACGTGAAGAAGACGGTACGCAGCGAAACGATGGAGATCCTGCGGCGGAACAACCTGACGACAATTTTCGGCAACCCTGGTTCCAACGAGCTGCCCTTCCTGCAGGACTTCCCCGAAGACTTCCAATACATTCTCGGGCTGCATGAGGGCGCCGTGATCTCGATGGCGGATGGGTTCGCGCAGGCTTCCGGGGGTGCGGCGTTCGTGAACCTTCATGCGGCGTCCGGATCCGGCAACGCGATGGGTGGACTGACCAACGCCGTCTACTCCCACTCTCCGCTGGTCATCACCGCCGGCCAGCAGGTGCGGTCAATGGTTGGGCTGGAGGCGATGCTGGCCAGCGTCGACGCGCCGTCCCTGCCGAAGCCGCTGGTGAAGTGGAGCGCCGAGCCGCTCTGTCCTGAGGATGTACCCCGGTCCATCAGCCAGGCCATTCACACAGCGTTGCTGCCGGCCAAGGGACCGGTGTACGTGTCGATTCCCTACGACGATTGGGACAAGGAGGCACCTGCGGAGACCCGGCACCTGGCCGGACGTACTTCTGTGGCTGCCCAGGAACTCCCGGCCGAACTCGCCCAGGACCTGGTGGAGCAGCTGAACAATGCCAAGAACCCGGTTTTGGTTCTCGGCCCGGAAGTGGACGCCGACAACGCTAACGAATTTGCCATCGAGCTTGCTGAGAAGCTTGCCGCACCCGTTTGGATCGCCCCGTCACCTTCGCGGTGCCCCTTTCCCACGCGTCACCGAAGTTTCCGCGGTGCGTTGCCAGCCTCCATTAAAGACATCTCACATATTCTCGGAGATCATGACCTGGTGCTGGTCGTCGGCGCGCCCGTATTCCGCTACCACCAGTACGTGCCGGGGCTATATCTGCAATCCGGTACCCGCATCATCCACCTGTCCGGGGATGCAGGCGAAGCTGCCCGGGCGCCCATGGGCGACTCGATTGTCACCTCAGTGCGCGGCAGCCTGCGCACCCTGGCGAAAGCCGTACAGCAGACAGGCCGCCCTCAACTGCCTGACCTGGCCGCCATCCCGGCAGCCTCCGAGGGATCGTTCAACGCTGTACATCCGGAGGCCGTGTTCGAGACACTGCGCACCACCGCGCCAAAGGACACTGTATATGTCAAGGAATCGACGTCGACTTCGGCAGCCTTCTGGCAGCAGATGGACCTCGATGGGCAAGGCAGCTATTTCTTCCCGGCATCCGGTGGCTTGGGATTCGGGTTGCCGGCCGCTGTCGGCGCCCAACTGGCGCACAAGGAACGCCGAGTCATCGGCATCATTGGTGATGGCTCAGCCAACTACGGCATCACTGCACTCTGGACCGCAGCCCAGTACAACGTCCCGTGCATTTTCCTCATCATGAAAAACGGAACGTACGGGGCGCTTCGCGGCTTCTCCAAACTGCTCGGTACAGGGGAGACTCCTGGATTGGACGTACCAGGACTGGACTTTGTCCAGATCGCCAATGGCTACGGCGTTGCCGCCGAATCGGTGAGCACCACAGCCTCGCTTAGAACTGCGCTCAACAAAGCCCTCGAGAGCAACCGGCCCTCGCTCATCGAGATAAATACCCAATTCGAAGGCTGACTCCGCAGCACGCGGGACTTGTGGCCTGACGGCACTGAGCGCCGCAGCGCTGGGCCGGAATCAATACTCTCAAAATCAAGCATTACGAAGCAAAGGTAAGTCAGATGAAAATAGGTGTTCTTGGTGCAGGTGCAATGGGCCAGCTTTTTGGTGGCCGGCTGCAATTGTCAGGCAACGATGTTTACTTCATTGACGCGGCACCTGCAACCATTCAAGCGCTCAATTCCCGTGGCATCACGGTGGAATCAGAGGGAGCAGCCAGCCACACACCTGTCAGGGCAGGAACGGCGGCGGACTTCAGTGAAACGCTCGAGCTCATCATCGTCTTGACCAAAAGCTTTCACACCGAGGCTGCTGTCGATTCCGTTCGGCACCTGATTTCCGGGACAACGTACGGTCTGACACTCCAAAACGGCCTTGGAAATGCCGACATCTTGGCGAGGGCATTCACGCCTGAGCGCACCTTGGCCGGAATTACTGACTTTCCCGCTGATCTTGAACAGCCGGGCCACATCATCACCGGACCCGGCGGGAAGGTGCGGGTAGGCACCTGGGCCGGCACGAAAGAACCGTTCCTCCAAAGGCTGGTGGATATCCTGAACAAAGCAGGACTGAATGCTTCCGCCGAGAAAGCCATCCAGGAACCCATCTGGGAAAAGCTTGCCTTCAACGCCGCCCTGAATACCCTTAGCGCCGTGACCGGACAAACCGTAGGCCAAATTGGAGCGATGTTAGCGGCCATGAAAAACTGCCCATAGGCGGCCACGGAAGTGCCCACTGATGGCCAGCAAAAGTGCCCATTGGTGGCCATGAGATCTGCCCATTCTTTTTTCTAGCATCGCCGTGTTCTTAACGGCGGGAGCCCCTTCCTGGGGTTTTGATGTCGGTGTCTAGTCGCACCAAACCACATCAGGAAGAGGCTCTGTATGAAGTCTGACGGAGAAATCATGGAAATTCTTGAAGCGTACGATCTTACGCAGTCGTTGCGCGCCGCGGCGCAGCTCGCGGGTTGTTCCCACCACACGGTGGCCAAGCACGTCGCCGCCCGTGACGCCGGGCGGCCGCTGGCGGAGCCGGTGGCCCGGGACAGGGTTACCGATGAATTCCTGCCCAAGATCGAGCAGTGGGTCGATGCCACGAAGGGCCGGATCCGGGCTGATATCGCCCACGCAAAACTGGTCGGGATGGGCTATGAGGGATCGGAGCGCTCCACCCGCCGGGCGGTGGCCCAGGTCAAGGCGGCATGGAAGCTGGGACGGGTGCGGGTGCACCGGCCATGGGTGACCGAGCCAGGCGGCTGGCTGCAATATGATTTCGGGGACGGCCCCTATATTGACGGGGTGAAGACCGTGTTGTTCGTGGCCTGGCTGGCCTGGTCGAGGTTCAGGATTGTGATCGCGCTGCGGGACCGGACGGCGCCGTCTGTGTTTGCCGCCCTGGATCGGTCTTTCCGGCTGATTGGGGGTGTCACGACTTACATCCTCACTGACAACGAGAAAACAGTGACGGTTTCCCATGTCGCCGGCGTTCCGGTGCGCAACCAGCAGACCGTTGATTTCGCCCGCCACTACGGGGTGACGGTGTTGACCTGCCAGCCGGCGGATCCTGCCTCAAAGGGCGGGGTGGAGTCGTCGGTGAAGGTTGCCAAGGCCGATCTCGTGCCCAAGGACACGAACCTGCTCCCGGAGTATGGGTCCTTCGCCGAGGTGGAGGCCGCCTGCGAGGCATTCATGGCCCACATCAACGCCCGCGAGCACCGGACGACCAAGCGCAAGCCCGCTGTCATGCTTGCCGAGGAGGCCCTGCGCCTGCACCGGGTCCCGGAAACAGCGCACACGGTCTCCTTCGGCCTGGCCCGGACCGTGCCGCCGAACACGCCCATGGTCACCTTCAACAACGCCATGTATTCCGTGCCGTCCCATCTGCTCGGGGCGCGGGTGTTTGTCCGCGCCCACGGCACCGGCCCGGACGAGCAGGTCATCATCGTCCACCACGGCGCGCACGGCCCCGTTGAGGTGGCACGCCATGGCCGGGCACGGCCCGGGAGCCCGGCGGTCAACGACGAGCATTTTCCCGGATATGTGGAGAAAATCCCCGGGGACTACACGCCACGGGCCCGCACCGGGGCCGAGGCAGAGTTTTTGGCCATCGGCGGCGGCGCCGTGGCCTGGCTGAAGGAAGCCGCCGCGGTCGGCACGTCCCGGATGAACGTGAAGATGGCCGAGGCCGTGTCCCTGGCAAAGATCGCCGGCGTCATCGACGTTGACCGGGCCCTGGGCACGGCCGCGATCCACGGCCGCTTCGCTCACGGCGACCTCTCCTCGATCCTGCAGGCTGGCCGGGCCAGCACCATCACGCACGCGGCCAGGGAGGAAACCTCCCTGACCCAGGGCACCGGCGCCTGGGCCGCCATCACCACCACCACCATCGTCAGTGAGGACAAGCAGTGACCCCGATCAACACCACCGCCGCGCCCCTGCCCGCGGACGTTGAAGCCATGATGCGTTCCTTGAAGATGCCCCACGCCCGTGCCCTGGCGCCGGAACTGATGGCCACGGCCCGCGCCCAGCGCTGGGAACCAGTGGAAGTCATCAAGGCCCTCTTCGCCGAGGAAGTCAGCGGCCGGGCGCGCTCCATGCTCGCCACCCGGCGCAAGGCCGCCGGGTTCCCGACCGGGAAAACCTTCGATGCCTGGGACCCCGGCGCTTCCTCGATCCCGGCGCCGACGCAACAGGCCCTGCGGACCCTGGAATGGATCCGCCGCGGGGAAAACCTCGTCGTCTGCGGGCCCTCCGGGACAGGAAAGACGTTCTTCCTTGAAGCCCTGGGCCAGCAAGCCGTGGAAGAAGGCTTGCGCGTGGCCTGGTTCCGGCTCGAGGACCTCGGCCAACTCATCCGCGCCCACCGCACCGACGACTCCGTCACCCGGGCCATCAACCGGGTGCTACGTGCCGATTTGGTGGTGGTCGATGACATCGGGCTCCTCGCCGTCGGTGCGGACGCCGCCGAGGGACTCTACCGGGTCGTGGACGCTGCCTACGAGAAACGCTCCATCGCGATTTCCTCCAACCTGCACCCCGCCGGCTTTGACGAGCTCATGCCCAAAACCCTGGCGACGGCAACCGTGGACAGACTGCTGCACCACGCCCACATCTGCCAGACCAGCGGCGACTCCGTCAGGCTGACGCAGGCCCTGGCCGGAAAGGGAGTGACACAACTGAGTTAAATCACTGGAACGGAATGGCCACCCACAAACCTATATTTGCGGGCAGATCTCATGGCCATGTCCGGGCATTTATATTGGCCACCAGCGGGCAGAAGACCTGGCCGCTGGTGGGCAGAAAGTAATGGCCCTTGACAGAGCGAGGTGAGCATAAGACCTCTATGCTCCAAGACCGGGAGGCAGGGCGCCGTACGGAGGCTGACTACATCGGCGGGGCAATTGTTCGTCTCGGCGAGCAATCAGGCGTCTCTGCTCCCGTGCTCAACGCACTGACAACACTCGCGTCCGCGCCGATCCAGTAGCACAATCCGCGCACCGCTGGCGGCTGAAACCCAACCGAGGCATGAATTTGTCCAGAACGCGTCAGTGCCGTGTATGTGTGCTCGAGTCCGCAGGGACTCCAGCCTCGCACTGCACTGACCCCGAACTGGCCGGCCAAACGGCAAAGATACCGATACGAGCTGAATTTAGGGAAACCACGAAGCATCGCATTCGCAGCTGGCTGAGGAAGAAACGGCCTGCGTCGCGTCCGTCATTGAATTCCCTGAGACGTGTATCCAAGAATGTCCGGGTGGATCTGGCTGGACGCCGTGGCGTGGTAGGTCCGTCTCTTTGTGAGCTTCGCTCCCAAGACTCAAGGCCGGATCTATTCCAGCTTCTATTCACTGCCCACGCGTGCGCCGTCAAGACTGCCCAGTCGCCGGCACGTCCCAGGCATTGAGTCTTTGGGCTGATCCGACCCGGCCGTGGTCTGTATGCTGGGCGAGCTGAAGATGGGCACTCGGGATACGGGGCTTACCAGGACGGGAGGATGGGCAGTGGTCCGTCAGCCTCTACGTTGTCGGTGACACCTCGGGCCAGCCATTCGAGCAATCCCTCTCTGTCGGACGAGACGTGCAGGGCGCCGTCGCCGATCACCCACTCGTCGCGTTCCTCCGTCATGAGGGTCATCCCCGGCGCCCCTTGGGCGCGCATCGTTCGCACGGCGGCTTCCAAGGCGTTGAGTACCGAGTCCGGGTCCGCTTCCTCTATGGTCCATGCGGTGTCGAGGTCGTGGTGGTGCACCACGACCTCGGCGATCCGCAACGCCACAATGGACGTCGCGGGAATCTGCTTGCCGTTCAGGTGCACTTCCTCGACGGCGATCTCCCCGCCGAGCCGGAGGGCCTGTTCGGCGAAATAGGCGGAGGACTGGCGGACTTTGCCGAGCAGTTCCTGGCGGGGCAGGCTGGCCAGCTCGGCTATCTCCCGGGCGCGGGCCTCCTGCGAGGCATAAAGTTGTTGCTCTTCGCCGGAGGTTGCCCAGTCGATGAGCTTGACCAAGGCCTGGCCGTTCGAGGCGATGTGGGCGATGACATCTGCCCGCGTCCAACCCTTGCACAAGGATGGAGCGGCCATTTCGTCGTCGGACAGAGACTCTAGGGTGGCCATGAACATGTCGGTCTCCCGGCCGAGGCGGGACAGGTCCGAGTGCAGGTGTGCGGGGTTGATCATGAATTCACCTTATCCATTGGCCTGGGTGCCGGCTGGCAATCCGGGCCGCTGATTCATACTGAAATCGTACCGATCCATACGGTTCGTGATGGCTGACTGTGGCACTGTGAAAACGGGAAGTGCCCCGCCGGTGCATGCTAAAGCATGCATCGGCGGGGCAACCGGCATCAGAGGCGCTTGACTCCAACCGTGTGGTCGGTGGTGAACTCGGCTATGGCCCAGTCGCCGTTGAACCGGCCCAGACCGGAGTTACCCTCGCCGCCGAACGGCACGTGCGATTCGTCGTGGACGGGCATCTCATTGATATGGGTCATGCCGGCCTTGATGCCCAGGGCGAACCGCACGCCGCGTTCGAGGTCCTGGGTGAACACGGAACTCGAGAGTCCAAATTCACTGGCGTTTGCCAATTCCAGTGCGTGGTCCTCGTCGTTGGCTTTGATGATGCCCACCAAGGGGCCGAAGATCTCCTCGCGGGCGATCTCCATGTCGGCCCTGACGTCGGCGAACACGTGCGGCGGGACAATCCGTCCAGTGATTTCCCCTTCAAGGACGGTGCGGGCGCCCTCGGCTTTGGCTGTTGCGATTTTCGTTTTCAGCCCTTCGAGCTGGCTGTCGTTGACCACTGGCCCCACCAAGTTCTGCTCGGACGCTGGGTCGCCGAAGGGGACACTGGATGCCGCGGCGGTGAACTGCGCGACGAATTCATCGTAGAGCGGGGCCTCGACAATGATCCGGTTGACCGCCATGCAGATCTGTCCCTGATGCAGGAACTTGCCCAACACGGCAGCTTCCACTGCAGCATCCAGATTGGCATCCGCCAGGACCACCAGGGGTGCGTTACCGCCGAGTTCCAAAGCCACGTGCTTAAGGTGCTTTCCACCGGCGGCGAGTTTGCCAACATTCTGCCCGATCGGCGTCGAACCCGTGAAGGATATCAACCCGGGCACGGGATGGGTGACGAAGTCATCGCCGATCTCGGAACCGGCGCCCACCACCACATTCAGCACTCCGGCCGGCAATCCAGCCTCCTCGAAGATCCTGGCGAGGATCAGCCCGCCGGTAACGGGAGTGTCACTGGCCGGCTTGATGACGACGGCGTTGCCGAGGGCGAGGGCCGGGGCAACTGAACGCTCGGACAAGTGGAGCGGGAAGTTCCACGGGCTGATGACGCCGACGACGCCGATGGGGCGGCGGTAGACGCGCAATTCTTTGCCGGGCGTATTGGATTCGACGATGCGACCGTATACGCGGGTGGGAAAGGAAGACGCCTCCAGCGTGATCCCGGCGGCCAGGGAGACCTCGACCTGGGCCTTGCCCACGGTGGAACCTGACTCTTTGATGAGCCATTCGACAATTTCCTCGCGGCGCTCCTCCAGGATCTGCGCTGCCCGGAGAATTACTTGGCGGCGGGCGGCGGGCGGTTGGGCGGCCCACTCCTTTTGGGCGGCTTCGGCAGCCCGATATGCCTCGTCCAGGTCCTGCTTGTTGGCCTGGCGGATGGAAGCCAGCACTGAGTCGTCATAAGGATTCGTGACAGTCAGGGTGTTCCCGGATCTTCCGTCACGCCACGTCCCGCCGATGAACTGCTGGGTGACGGGCTGGCCGGCAAACGTTGCTGTGGTTTCCAAGGTGGTTGTCGTCATGGTTTTGCTCCTGAAGGATTCGTATTTTGGCAAACGCGGGCTGGGGGCGTCCCCTGGGTGGGGTCCGCCGCTGGTCAGAAGACCAGGACAGGCTTGATGACTTCGCCGGATTCGGAGGCGTCAAAAGCCTCGTTGATGTCGGCAAATGCAAACGTTTTGGTCAACTTTTCGAGCGGGAACTTTCCTTGCTGCCAGAGCCGGATGAGCTGGGGAATGAACACCTGGGGCACGGAGTCTCCTTCGATGATGGTGCGGAAGTTCCATCCCTTGAGCAACGAACCACCAATTTCGAAGGACACCTCCGTTCCCGGTGCCGGGGCACCAACGAGCGCAACCGTTCCACCGGTCCCCAGGATGTCTGCAGCCTGGCGCAGGACGGCGGGAATACCAGTTGTGTCCAGGGCATAATCGACACCGAGCCCGCCGGTGATCTGGGCTATCTCCGCTGCCACGTCCATCGAGCGGCTGTTGATGGCGTGGGTGGCCCCCAACTCCTTTGCGGTGGCAAGCCGGGACTCAACAATGTCGACCGCAACAATGGTTGTCGCACCCAGAGCGGCGGCGGCCATAAGAGCTGCGCAGCCGACAGCACCGGTGCCAAAAACAACAATGCTGGAACCGGGGCGAACGTCCAAAGAATTGATAACAGCGCCAGCCCCCGTCTGCAGGCCACAACCAAGTGGTCCGAGTAACTCCAACGGAAGGTTCCTGTCCACCTTTACGACGCTGCGGACAGCAACGTTGACATGGGTGGCGAAGGACGATTGACCAAAGAAGTGCGAGGAGACGGCGGATTCGCCGTCCTTCAAGGCGGTGGAACCGTCGGGACGTGCGCCGGCGAAATTGCGGCCAAAGAACTCGCTGCAATACGCGGGGCGCCCCGTCAGGCACTGCCCGCATACTCCACAGGAATTGGCGGAAAGAACCACAGAGTCTCCGACGGCGACGGAGGTCACCAAGGAGCCGACCGCCTCTACAACCCCTGCCCCCTCGTGCCCGAGAACCGCCGGCAACGGCGTGGGGTAGACCTGGTCGCGGACGATCGCGTCGGTGTGACAGACGCCGGTTGCGACGAGCTTCACCCTGACCTCGTCGGGGCGGGGCTCATCCAGGGAGAGTTGGACGATCTCGAAAGGGGCTTTGGGCGCGGTAGCGAGGGCAGCAGTGACCTTCATTGGAATGGCTCCTCAGGGGTAAGGCTTGAATAGGCGGAAGCTGACACGTGCGGCGCACGGGATTGGGTCGACGGCGGTGAGCGGCTTTCGGGGCCAAGGACCCGACGCTGGGCCTTGCAGTCGTCAAGCGTTCGGTTGCCGCAGAGAGTCCGTGTATCCGGAGCGGTGCCTATACTGTGACACGTAGCACAACGGGCGGGGTTGTCCCCAGGCGACATGCAGGTTGTCGATTGACGCCATCCTCGCCGCACACAAGGAGGTGCCGTGCATGACGGTGGGTTTGATAGCTGACGCGTGGTATCACGACATGGAGTCGACGTTCGGCGGGCTTGAGGTGGTGGCTCTTGGGGGTTCCGCTGGGCAGGTTTCCGGTGCGCTGGCGGCGAAGGAACTGGGCAAGGTCGGCATATACGGAATTTCGGGCACCCCACAGCAACTCGTCCGGTCACCCCGTGCAGTACGCCAGTCTCCAACGGAGTTACTCAAGGTGTGCGCGATGCGCCGCGGGCGCTGCATCATCGAGCAGTCTGGACGCGAGCTGACGGTCGCACCCGGGGAATTTGGCCTTTACGACACGGCGGTGCCCTACCGCCTCACCTTCCAAGACGTCTGGCAATGCGAGGTCATGACGGCTCCTTCAGCGTCCCTGGGCGCGCCACGTGCAGCCGTTGACGAAGCACGGTCGCACCCCTGGTCGGCCATGACGGGGGCCGGGACGGTGCTGGCGCAGTTCATCAGTGCCTGCACGTCCATGACTGTCCCCGCACCGGCAGCGTGGAACCACCTGGCCTCGGCCGGTGAAGCACTGCTGGCCAGTGTAGTCCTGCAGGATTATGAACCCGGCTCCGAGGACATGGCTGAGTTCCTCCGGCATGAAATCGAGTCTTATGTCGATCGAAACCTGCAGGACCCGAACCTGGGCCTGCAGCAGATCGCTTCCGCGCATCACGTCTCCGTGCGTACGGTTCAGCGGCTGTTCGCAGGAAGCGGCACGGGGCTGACCGGGCTGATCCGCAAGAGTCGCCTGCAGTCCGTCCATCGCGACCTTGCTGATTACCGCAATACCCACATCACCATCGCAGAAGTAGCTGCGAGATGGTGCATCCACGACGCCCAGTGGCTCGCCAGGGCTTTCAAATCCGAGTTCGGTATGTCGCCGTCGGAGTTCCGCAAAGCCTTCGTGGCGCGTACAAACAGCGAATCTGCGCTGTAGACGCAGTCTTTCGCTGGCAGCAGCACCTACTCTTTCCGAAATATGGCTAGACATATCTGATTGATATCTTGAAAGTATGGATCACACCCCGGCCCAATCCCGGGTATTTGCCGCATATGGCGGCCGTCACACCTCTGGAACACTGGAGCAAAGCCAAGGGATGCAGGTTCACCCCACGGCATTACTTCCATGCTCCGTCAGAGAGGACAGGCATATGGCTACGCTCCACACCGTCATCGCCGAAGACCCGCGCAAAGAGGCGCGCACCGCAAACTGGGTGGCCTTCGTCATCTGCACCGCACTGTTATTCGATGGCTACGACCTTGTTGTGTACGGCACGGTCCTGCCGGGACTGCTCGCCGACCCAAGCCAGATTGGTGCCTTCGATGCCGCTACCGCCGGTCTCTTGGGATCGTGGGCGCTCGTTGGCGTGCTGGTCGGATCATTGATCTGCGGCGCGGTCGGCGACTTCTTCGGCCGCCGCCGACTCATGCTCCTAGGCATCGCCTGGTTCTCGGTTGGGATGTTCGTCACGGCGCTGACCACAACCGTAGCGTCCTTCGGCGCTTTGCGTTTCATCACGGGCGTGGGCCTCGGTGTCGTCATCGCCACCGCAGGCGCCACCATGGCAGAGTTCGCGCCAGCCGGCCGGCGACAGTTCTACAACGCGATCGTCTACTCTGGTGTCCCCGCTGGCGGTGTGTTCGCCTCCGTCATGGGCATTCTGCTCCTCAATAACATTGGATGGCGCGGACTGTTCATGATCGGCGCGCTCCCCCTCGTCCTGCTCGTGCCCATCGCCTGGTTCAAGCTTCCGGAGTCCCCTCGCTGGCTGCTGGCCCGCGGCCGTGAGGATGAGGCCCTGGCTGCTGCGCAGCGGACCGGCGTTTCGCTCCTTGAAGAACAGGTCATTCGGCAGCTAGGCGCAGCCCCGCAGAAGTCTGGCTTCGCGGCGGTGTTTTCCAAACAGTTCGCAGTGGCTTCCGTACTTCTGGGCTTGATGTCTTTCTCCGGCCTGCTGCTGACCTACGGCTTGAACACCTGGCTGCCGAAAATCATGGAGGGATACGGCTACGGGCGGACATACGCACTTTTCTTCCCCTTGGCGTTGAACCTCGGCGCTGTGGCGGGAGGTTTGCTGCTCTCGCGCTTCGCTGACAAGGCGGGTCCCCAGCGGGTCATAGCCAGCACCTTCGTGCTGGCCACGATCACCCTGGTGCTGATGACCTTCGGCTTCCCACTGCCGATGTTGTTCCTGTGCATCGCCATCGCCGGAGTGGGCACCCTCGGCACCCAGGTGCTGGTTTACGGTTTCCAGTCCAACTACTTCACCACCAACGCCCGGGCGGCCGGTGTGGCCTGGTGTGCCAGCGTGGGCCGCTTGGGCGGCATTCTCGGACCAATCATCGGCGGCTGGCTGGCAGCGGCGGGAATCGGAGGCGCCACCGCGTTCTACATCTACGGCGGCGTCGCCCTGCTGGGAGCGGTCGTCACGGTTCTGGTCCCCCGTCAGCGAAAGCTGGAAGAAGCAGAGCACAAGGCCGAAGAGATTGTGGAGTACTCCGCCGAAGGGGAGCTCAGCTCCGCCACTCCCCCGGTCCGCCTTTGACCCAGCGCGGCCGGCCGCTGCCATAAAAAAGTCGAGGTCCACGGAGAGGGTGCCCAGGCCAGGTCTGGGCACCCTCTCCGTTGCTTTCGTGCTGGGCAGGCGTGCCGAGCCTGCCATTATGTCTGATGAATACAAGAGTGGTCGGCTTTATACTTGATTCGGGAATCAATGGGGTCCGCGCCTGACCGGAGGCGCCATACGGAGGGACGGCAAACCAATGGAGATCAGGCAGCTGAACTACTTTATTGCCGTTGCGGAGGAACGCCACTTCGGCCGTGCGGCCAAACGCCTGCACATGGCCCAGCCACCCTTGTCCCAGCAGATACGGCAGCTGGAAGAGCAATTGGGTGTGCGCTTGCTGAACCGCACCACCCGGAGGGTGGAACTTACGGCCGCCGGGCAGGCGTTGCTGGACCGGGGGCGGCAGATCGTTAATGCGGTCGGAACTCTCCGTGCTGACGTATACCAGGTCGGACAAGGCGCATCCGGTGTTCTTCGCGTGGGGTTCTCCGGCTCAGCGACCTACGGAGTCATGCCCCCTATCGTCCGACGCGCCAAGCAGGTACTCCCTGGGCTGTCGCTGAATCTACACGGCGAGATGCTCACCCCTGCGATGGAGGCCGGCCTGCGGGATGGCACCTTGGATGCGGCCCTGTTGCGCCCGCCCATCGCCTCCCAGGACATCGAATACCGCATCGTTACACGCGAGCCGCTCATCTTGGCGTTGCCGTCCTTCAGCGCTCTGGCCATGGACCGGCCAGTGGCCGTACACGAACTCCAGGACCAGGAATTTGTCTCCTACCCGCCGGAGTCGGTGCTATACCGGACAACCGCAGGACTCTGCCGCGAGGCAGGTTTCCAGCCACGCATCACCCAAGTAATCAGTGAGACGTCCACGATGCTCTCCTTTGTGGCAGCCGGTAGTGGCGTTGCCATCCTTCCAGCGAGCGTCCGTGCCCTGCAGCTCGAGGGCGTCGTTTACCGCGATATCGAACAGGCCCCCGAAGTGGAGCTGGCCGTGGCTTGGCGGCGTGAGGACCGCTCATCACTGCTCCAAAGCTTCCTGGATGTCGTGGACTCCGCGACCAAAAACCTACCCAACCGTAATCCCAGCCCTCCCGGAACCTGATACGGGCCGCCGGCGGTGCAGTGCCAGGTGGTATGCGCCTTAGTCCGTGGGACGGAAACGTGCGGCCAGTTCGCTGCGGGAGCGGATTCCGAACTTCGCATAGACGCGGGTCAGGTGGTACTGCACCGTCTTGTCGGCCAGGAAAAGTGCACGGGCCGCCTCCTTGTTGGTGGCCCCGGCCGCCACGAGTTCCGCCACTGACTGCTCCTGGGCCGTGAGCTGGACCTGCGGTCCCGTCACGGCTGCGAGGACCGCGTCAGATGGGTCGGACATGTTGCCGACATCAAGGCCCGTCGCCTTCAGCTCCCGATCGCATCTGTCGACATATGTGGCAGCGCCCAGGGAATCATAGAGATCCCTGGCCACGCGAAGCACTGAGGATGCCAAGCGCCTCTTGCCGGCACGCCGCATGCTTTGCCCGAAGGCGAAGCTCACCCTGGCCCGCAGATATGGACGGTTGAGCCCGCGCAGATGACCCAGTGCCGTCTCGAAATGCTCCCGGGCGGTATCAGGATACCCCTGGGCGGCAACGAGGCGGCCCCGCGCCCACGCCATTCTTGCTAGATCTGACGGCACGGCCCGCTCCCGCGGCACCTGCTCGAAGGCGGTAAGGAAAGCGTCGGCGGTATCCAGCTGGTCGGTCATGACGAGGGCATTAACGTAGGAGTCCTGCCACGGCCAAAACGACACTCTGTTCTCTGTCCAGGGGTCCAGCTCCGTCAGCGGCTGCAGCACAGCCAATGCGCTTTCATAGTCCGCCCGTGCCTCATGGAAGCGCGCCCGGGCCAGGCTGGCAGGGACCTGCATGGCGCGATAGGTGCCCGGCTGCACTGCCGCTTGGGAGACGTAGTACCGTGCACGGTCCCAATCCCCACGCAAGGACCACAGCTCTGCGGCGGTCCAATACAACAAGGGGCGGATCAGCGGCATCCGGGAGGTCTCGAGCCGAACCGAGGCGCGTGCAACCGTAGCCGCTGCCGCATCCCAGTTGCCGAGCACAAGTTGCGTGCGAGCCAACCACGCCTCTGCCCATAGCGAGATCCGCAACGAGCCTCCGCGGAATTCAGTCGGGGCAGCGGCTTCGAAATTCACCAGCGCCGTCTCTGCGTCATCCAGTCGCAGAGCCAGCCATCCCGCACCAATCTGCACGCGCTGCTTTTGGGCGTTCTCGGACGCGTGTTCGAAAGCCCGGCGATAAGAGGCCTCGGCTTCCGACAGCCTGCCCTGGGCGTAAAGCCCCAACCCATAGATGGCTTCCGATTCGATGTACGCAGGCGTACCCACCTGCGTCAGTGACATAGCCTGCTCCGCCCAACGCGTGATGACGGGACCATCCCAGGAGGCCACCCCGTGCAGGACCAAGCGCTGGGCAACCTGCGCGGCAGCCGCCGGGTCCCGCTGCGGGTTGCTTGTTCTCCAGGCCATTTCCAACTGGGTTTGGGCGCTGTGGTTCTGTCCGGACGCCGTCGAGAGGTAGCCCAGAACCGAGGAACGCAGCGGCGAGGGCGCCATGGCGTCGACGGCGGCAGCCCACATCTGTGCCTCGGCAATGTTGCCGGAGCCCACGAGGGCATCTACTGCCCTCAGTT
Organism: Pseudarthrobacter sp. KH_020_B; assembly: GCF_057840185.1. Classification (NCBI taxonomy): domain Bacteria; kingdom Bacillati; phylum Actinomycetota; class Actinomycetes; order Micrococcales; family Micrococcaceae; genus Pseudarthrobacter; species Pseudarthrobacter sp. KH_020_B. The sequence goes on along the minus strand of NZ_CM174506.1, from coordinate 2,177,123 downwards.
GGCGATCGTTTCCGACGCGGATCTCACCCGAGAGCCGGGACGCGGAAAACAGTGCGGTCGATACATCGTGCCAGGCACCTACGAGGGCCTGTTGCCGCGCGTACTCCTCAAGCTCCTCGGCAAGGGCCTCGTCCGGTCCCGGAGTAGCCGACACCCGGTGACCTAGGCGGTCGCCTTCATTCTGAACCGAGTCCGCAGCCCTACGGTGCAGGCGAATGCGCCGGCCGGGTGCAATCTGCTCGTAGACGGACTCGGTGGATCCCGCTTCGAAGAATTTCACCAGCGAGTGGGCCTGGTCCACTGACAGGCCCAGCAGTCCGGCTCTGTGGCCCTCGTCGAGGGCGTCCATCACGGATTCGACCCCACTGACACGGGCTACCTCAGCTACCCCGGCATTGCGGCCGAGCACGGACGTGGCCTCAGCCACAGCTACCAGATCGGGTGAGGCGGCTCCGAGGAGACTTCGCACTTGGGCCCGCACGCGTGAGCTCGGAGGCAGGGACGAGAACCATGTCTGCCAGGTTTCCGGAGGAAGCTCGCCGAGAAGTTCGACAACCGGCTGGGGCCATCCCCCGGTATGCCGCACGATCTCGTGGGCGGCCGTCGCGTTCAGGTCGATGCCGAACCACCGTCGTGCGAGCTCCTGGACCCGCTGCGGTGACAGGGGGTCCAGTGGAAGGCGGGAAACCTGATGGCCGGTGAGGAAGGCCAACACACCCGCTGGCACGAGCCGGGCCTGTGCGGGATCCAGGGTGACGAGGAACAGGATTCTCTTGCTGCGCAGCCGGCGCATGACGAAGACAAGGATGTGGAGAGTTTCTGCGTCCAGATGCTGGACGTCATCAACGGCAACCACCACGCTCCCGTGCAATTGAAGCCCGTCGAGGTGCGCACCGAGGGTAGACGCATAGTTGGCGGCTTGGGAGGGGTTGAGTGTACCGGCCAGGTCCACGGAACGGCCGCCCTCTTTGCCAGGGTCCTTTGCCGAGCGCAGCGGCGGGGAGACCATGAGCTGGGAGTAGCCGGCGAGCGGGAGCTGCGCTTCCCATTCGTCGCCAGTGGCGGACAACACGCGCACGCCACGCGCGACTCCACGGCAGTGCTCCAGGAAAAGATCCAACACCGCCGTCTTCCCGGATCCCCGCGGGCCGCTCAGTACCACCGTACGCACGTTGCCTTTACGAACAGTGCGGAGCGTCTCCAGTAACTCCTCGAAAACCTCGGCACGGCCGAGCAGCGCCAGATCTTCCTCAGGGTTGCCGCGGTGCTGGCCCGGAATCATGCTGGCAAGCTTACTCGACCGCACATCCCGGCCCCGCCGGCGGTTATCAGTCACAGCAGGCTCAACCCAGGTCTCCGCCTGCTACCGGAAGGACGCTGCCAGTGACATACGATGCTTCGTCGGATGCCAGGAAAACGATCGGCGCAGCCTGTTCGTCCAGGGTGCCATACCGCTTCAAAAAGGACGATTCAACGGTCTGGTCCACAATGGCCTGATACCACGCCTTTTCGGTAGTGGACTCGGCCTCCGGTCCGCGCTTGACCCTTCGGGGCGGAGCTTCCGTGCCGCCTGGGGCGGTAGCGACAACCCGGATGCCGCGCCCGGCAACCTCCATGGCCAGGGACTGGGTCAGGGCGTTGACGCCTCCCTTCGCCGCGGCATAGGGGACACGGTGCACTCCGCGAGTGGCCACTGAGGAGACGTTGACGATAGTGCCCGAGTCCTGGGCCAGCATCGCCGGGAGGACGGCGCGGCATGACCACAGGGTGGGGAAGAGCGAACGACGGATCTCCTTTTCAATCTGCTCCTCGTCGTATTCTTCGTAGGGGCGGGCCCATATGGTCCCTCCCACGTTGTTGACGAGTACGTCAATCCTTCCGTGGAGGGCCAGGGCCTCGTTCACTGCCTGTTCGGCTCCCGCATAGCGTTCCAAGTCAGCCGTGATGTAGCTGGCGGACCCGCCGGAGCCGGTCTGCAGCGCGGCTTTCTGGATTTCCCGGGCAACTTCCTGGACGACGTCGGCGCGGTCCACAAGGAGCACGGCGCCGCCTTCCGCCCCGATCCTCTCCGCAACCTTCTGCCCTATTCCCTGGGCCGCGCCTGTGACGACCGCCACTTTGCCGGCGAACCGGCCGGGCGTGATGTACTGCCCTGCGTACGCCGACACCCTTACAACCCCTTTTCCACAGCGGTTATGGCTTCGGCCATGGTGCCCTTCGCATCGCGGGCGTGAGCCAGGATGATGTCCCGGGCCCGCTCCTTATTGCCGCGCTCAAACGCATCCACGATGTCCAGGTGGTCCTGGGCAACCCGTTCAAAGATCCGGGTGCCGACCACAAAAGTGGCGGCCATTTGGGCGTGGACGTCGAGCCGGCGGTATGACTCCAGCAGCATGGGGTTGTCGCAGAGTACAAACAGGTACTCGTGGAACTCTTCGTTGGTCCTGACATACTCTTCGGGGTCAAGAACTCTTCCAGCGTCCACCGCACGTGTGGTCGCTTCGGCAAGACGACGGAACTGGTGTAACTGCTCCTTGCTAAGGCGGTCCAACATCAGTTCGGTCACGGCAAGTTCAAGGCCCATGCGGGCGTCCAGGTGTGCGAAACTGTCTTCCTTACGGAACTCGAGCCGGCCGGTCTCCATGGACGAAATGGCTTCCACGCGGCTGATTGTGTCGCCCGCGCTTTCCAGTGTCTCCACGGAAGCGGGCGCACCCGTCTCGGCGTCTCCACCCGTAGCTTCCTTGGGGGCGAAACGCTCGAAATAGAAGTTGGCCGGCTGGATGTCCTCGGTGTCCAGCCACTTGGAGACGGCATTGACCATGGGCGGCGGGCCGCAAAGGTAGATATCGACATCGCCATCGTTGAGGTGGGACGGCTGGATAATCTGCGTAACGTATCCCGTGTGCGGTGCCGAAGTCCCCGGCTCAGAGGCAATGTAATCCCAGGTGAAGGTCGGCAACGTCGCTTCGTAGGTGCGCAGCCAGTCGAGTCCCACAATGTCGGCTTCACGGGACACACCATAAATCAGGTGGACCGGCGTGGCCGGCGGGTTCTCGGACAACTTCTCCAGAATAGACAGGAGCGGGGCCAGGCCGGTTCCGCCTGCCAGCAAGAGCAGGGGGCGCTTGGGTTCGCGAAGGAAGAAGGAGCCGTACGGGCCTGTGAACTCGATGGCGTCCCCGACCGCCGCGCGGTCACGGAGGTACTCAGACATCTCGCCCTGAGGCGTTATGCGCACCATAAAGGACGCGTCCATCACTTCGGGGCCGTTGCTGAACGAGTACGAGCGCTCCGCGTCGGTGCCAGGGACCTTGATGTTGACGTACTGGCCGGGCAGGAAAGCCAGGGCTTCCCGGTTCTGCACCTCCAGAGCGAAGGAGATGGTGGACTCCGAGTGCTTGTTGAGTTCCTTCAGCGTGGAAGTAAAAGTGGCGGCTGAGGTTTTCGCGGATTCGGAGGTGGCCGGGATCTGGATGGCGAGGTCCGATTCCGGAACGGCCTGGCAGGTGAGGAGGTAGCCCTTCTCAAGCTCCTCTTCTGTCATTGCGTCGTCGATATAGTCTCCGGGGTCGAACGAGCCGGAGTCGCAAAACGCCTTGCACGTACCGCAGGCGCCATCCCGACAGTCTGAGGGAATGTTGATGCGCGCCTTGTACGCTGCGTCCATGACGGTCTCGTAGTCGCCGACTTTGATGACTTTGGTGACGCCATCTTCGAAACTGAGGGCTACCTGATGGCCCATGATTCCTCCTGGTTGGGGGTCGCATCCTCGCAACCCCCGGAAAGTTAGTGCGGTTATCTCTTGGGAGCAGATCTAGCGGCGGGCCGCTCCTGGCGGCGCCGTGAGCGTGCCGGGATGCCGGGATGCCGGGATGCCGGGATGCCGAGCCGTCAGATCATGTAGACATCCACCACGTGGTGGATGTAGTCGTTCTTCAGTACAACCTTCTTCTTCAGGATCACCGGCTGCTCGCCGGAGAGGTCGATGGTGTAGAAGCTCGTGCCGAAATAGGTATCGGTGGTGTTGTACCGGAAGTACAGGGTGAACCAGTTGAAGCGCACCTTGACCTGCCCGCCGTCGTGCTCCAGGACTTCAACGTCGGTGATGTTGTGCCCGGTGCGCGGCTCAGGGAGCGAGGTAGCGGAGGAGCGGTCCGTCTTGATCCGGAAAACCCGGTCCTCGATGCCGCCACGATTGTCGTAATAGATGAGCGAGATCTCGTTCTGGGGGTCCACCGTGAGCCGGTCGTCGACGTCCCACGCCGGCATCCAGTACTCGGAGTCCGGGTGGTAGCACTCGAGCCACTCGTCGAACTGGCGGTCATCCAGTAGCCGGGCTTCCCGGTAAAGGAAGGCGCGAACTGTCTCAAGGGTTGCGATTTCATCGGCGCTCTTGAGCGCGGTCACGGAATTAATAAGGTTGGCCATGGGTTTTCAGCACTCTCTGTATGGACGGACGTTTCGATTACGCCGTGACCGGCATGGATTCCTGGGCAACGGATTCCGCGTCGGCAAGGGCCTTGTCCATGACTTCCTTCCAGTACCCGTGCTGGATCGGGTAGAGCCCCTCGTCTTCGGTACGCACACCGGAGGCGATCACCCGCGTCATGCCCAGCGCTGTGGCCTGCTCGTCGGGCCCGGCAATCTCGTGGGTGGAGCCGCGCGTCATATCGTTCCACGGCGCGGACGTGGCCCAGTAGGTTTTATTGCACGACCGGAACTCCTCGAGATCGTCCGGTGTGGCCATGCCGGTTGCGTTGAAGAAGTCCTCATACTGGCGGATGCGCTTTGAGCGGTTTTCCTGCGATTCACCCTTTGGCGCGATGCAGTAGATCGTCACCTCGGTCTGGTCCGCTGAAATGGGACGGAAGTGACGGATCTGCGACGAGAACTGGTCCATGATGTAGACATTCGGGTACAGGCACAGGTTGCGCGAGATGTTGATCATGAAGTTCGCCATCTCCTCGCCGTACTTTTCGACAAGCTCATCGCGGCGGTCCCACAGAGGACGGTCCTCGGGGTTGGTCCACTCCTGCCACAGCAGCAGGTGCCCGTGATCGTAGGAATAGAAGCCGCCCTTAACCTTGCCCCACTTGCCGGCGTCCATGGCCTTGGTCTTGTTGGCGGAATCACCGGCGCTGCGGCGGGCTGTCGTCGCAGCGTAGTTCCAGTGCACGGCGGTGACGTGGTAGCCGTCGGCGCCGTTTTCCGCCTGGACCTTCCAGTTCCCGTCATAGGTATAGGTGGACGATCCGCGCAGGACTTCAAGCCCCTCCGGGGACTGGTCCACAATCGAATCGATGACCTTGGTGGCATCTCCCAGGTGTTCCTCCAGCGGGAGGACGTCAGCGTTCAAGGAGCCGAACAGGAAGCCCCGGTAGGAGTCGAAGCGGGCTACCTTGGTGAGGTCGTGTGAGCCCTCCTTGTTGAAGGTCTCGGGGTATCCGGCGTTGCGGGAGTCCTTGACCTTCAGGAGCTCGCCGGAGTTCTTAAATGTCCAGCCGTGGAATGGACACGTGAAAGTGGTCCTGTTATCGGTCTTGCGCCTGCACAGCATGGCGCCCCGGTGGGAGCAGGCGTTGACGATGCAGTTGATCTTCTCGTCCTTGTCCCGGGTAAGGACGACGGGAGTCCGGCCAATGTAGGTGGTGAAGTAGTCCCCTACGTTGGGGATCTGGGATTCATGGGCCAAGTAAACCCAGTTGCCCTCGAAAATGTGCTTCATCTCCAGTTCAAAGATTTCCTGGTCGGTGAAGATTTCACGCTTCGCCCGAATAACGCCGTTCTCTCGATCATCGACGACGGCGTCAGCCAGGACTTCACGGACACGTGTCAGATTCTCGGTCATGGTGTGCTCCTTCTTTGGAGAGGGTGAGGGTGGGCGGGCAGCGACTGTGCGGCTCCGCTCAACCCCTCGGGCGGAATGATTGTGTCCCACCAAGTGTGGCGCAGGGTGACAACGCTCACATCAGGCAAAACCCTAGTATGAACCAAGGGTGCTTTTATGTACATGGGACTACATAATCAGCGGTATATGAGTCCTTGTTTCGTCCTTATCGACTGATTAGCATGAGATGGACGTCACGTGAAGGCCGGTGAACCTGCGGGTGCACAGCCTGCGGCCGGCGCGTTTCAGGGAACGGAACATTTCCCGTTCCCGTTGCACAGAGGAGTGTGGAGATCACTATGACTGAGAATCAGTTGGACACCCGGCAGGAAAATGAGGGTACGGCTGTGGAGGCCGGTTCGAAGGCGACCGAGCGCTTCGCCGCGTCGGGCAAGCCCACGGGCGCGGGGGTTCCCAAGGAGCGCGTGAGCCTGCTCGCAGGTGCCCTCATCAAAGCGGCCAACGACATCGTCGTCGAACACGAAGTCACCTACGAGGAGTACAACGCCCTGAAAGCGTGGCTGATCAAGGTGGGCAACGATGGCGAGTGGCCGCTGTTCCTCGACGTGTGGCTTGAGCACACCGTTGAGGATGTCAACTCCCAGGACCGGCCCGGTACGAAAGGCACCATCGAGGGACCCTATTACGTCCCGGACTCCCCTGTGCTGGATTCCCCCGCCACGGTTGAGATGCGTGATGACGAAGATGGCGTTCCGCTGCAGTTCAGCGGCCGGTTCACCGACACCGACGGCAACCAGATCCAGGGTGCACAGCTCGAGATTTGGCATGCGGACTCGGCGGGGTTCTACTCCCAGTACGCCCCGGGTCTGCCGGACTGGCTGTTCCGCGCCAACGTGCGGGCGGACAGCAATGGACGATTCGTCCTCCACACCATGCGCCCGGCTCCGTACCAGATTCCCACTGATGGAGCCTGTGGACAGCTGATCAGTGCTGCGGGTTGGCACGCCTGGCGCCCGGCCCACATTCACATCAAGGTCTCAGCTCCCGGCTACCAGTCTGTGACCCAGCAGCTTTACTTCCCCGGTGACCCGCACAATGCGGACGACATTGCTTCGGCTGTCAAGCCGGAGCTGATGCTGAACACCACACCGCGTACAGACGGCGCTGCCGGCGAAGAAGCCTCCTATGACTACGTCCTCGCCAAAGTGGGACAGTCCAAGTAAGAGGTTCCTTGACATGGCGGGTTCATGATTTCCGTCCAATAGGTGCCCCAGGGCAATGAGCCCTGGGGCACCGTTCTTCCCAGCACTACTGGACTGCCTGGCACAATCGAAAGGAACCGAGCCGTTGAAGATCGAGCGGATCGAAGTGATCCCGTACTCCATCCCGTACACGCACCCCCTGAAGTTCGCCAGCGGCGAGGTGGCAAACGCTGACCACATTCTGGTGCGCGTGTACACCGACGACGGCGTCGTAGGAGTTGCGGACGCACCTCCCCGTCCTTATACCTACGGCGAGACACAAGAGTCCATCGGGACGATCATCGAGAAGACCTTCGCCCCGCAGCTGATCGGCCTAGAAATTGTGGACCGGGAGCAGATCCATGCGGTGATGCGCCGGACCATTCACAACCAGGTGGCGAAAGGCGCCGTAGACATCGCGGTGTGGGACGCGATCGGCAAAACACTCCGAACTCCGGTGCACAAGCTACTGGGTGGGTATACCGACCGAATGCGGGTCAGTCACATGCTCGGCTTCCGGCCGGCGCAGGAACTCCTCGACGAGGCCCTGCGTTTCGGCGAGCAGTACGGCATCACCACCTTCAAGCTGAAAGTGGGCCGTCGTCCGCTGTCGCTGGATGTGGAGGCCTGCCATGTGCTGCGCGAGGGACTGGGCGAAGACGTGGAGCTATACCTTGACGCGAACCGCGGCTGGACTGCGAACGAGGCCCTTGAGGTGCTCCGGAGGACTGAGGGGCTTGGGCTGACCATGCTCGAGGAACCATGCGATGCCAAGGAAACGCTGAGCCGTCGCCGCCTGGTCGATAAATCGTCAATCCCGGTGGTGGGCGATGAATCCGTCCCCACGGCGGGGGACGTATCCCGGGAACTGCTTTCCGGTGGCTGCAATGCCATCTGTATCAAAACCGCCCGTTCGGGCTTTACCGAGGCCACCGAGATACTGGGGCTGTGCACCGGTCTCGGTGTGGATGTGACCATGGGCAACCAGATCGACACCCAGGTCGGCTCGCTTGCGACGGTCACCTTCGGCGCCGCTCACGAGGCCACGAGCCGCCGGGCAGGGGAACTGTCGAATTTCCTCGACATGGCCGACGACCTGCTGGCTGATCCGCTCCGGATAATCGACGGCACGATCCGCGTGCGCGATCTGCCGGGGGTCGGAGCGGAGATCGACGAAGACAAGCTCGCGGCCTACCGTCTGTCCTAGCCCGACCATCAAGGAGAATAATGTTGTTTTTGGCCCGCATGGACGTGCAATTTCCGGCGCACCTCTCCGCCGAGGACGTCACCCGCATGCAGAGGTTGGAGAAGGAGTATTCCCAGGCCCTGCAACAGGACGGCCGTCTGGCCTCCATCTGGCGAGTGGTCGGCGAGTACGCGAACTATTCGGTGTTCGACGTCGAATCCAACGACGAACTGCACCAGATCCTGAGCAGCTTCCCGATGTACCCCTTCATGAAAATCAAGGTCACACCATTGGCCAAGCACCCCAACTCCGTCCGCTGAGGAATCTAGACATCCACTGGGGCGACCTCTGTAGTCACCAGGATCCCACCTCCGCTATAGCTCAGGAGACATCATGCCCCGCGCCCGAATGGCCGCATCTGTGACCACCGGATCGCGAACCGGCCCGGGCCATGGAGCCCAACCACGCTTCGAACGGCCCACGCTCCGTCCGGCCGGCCCGCGCGACTTCCTGCGGGACATCGGCCCACACTACGCCTCGAACGGCGTCGTCGGACTGGCCTTCTCCGCATCCGGGCCGGTAGCGGTCACTCTTACCGTCGGGTCGGTGGGCGGTCTGACAGAGGCCCAGCTCGCGTCGTGGGTCTTCGCCATGTTCCTCTCCGCCGGTGCAGCGACGCTGCTCATGTCTCTGGTTTATCGCCAGCCGTTGGGCTTCGCCTGGTCCATTCCAGGGACCGTGCTGTTGGGGCCTTCGCTGCAGCATCTGTCGTTTCCTGAGGTGGTAGGGGCGTTCTTCTCCGCCGGGGTTCTGATTCTCGCCCTCGGTTTATCCGGAGTGGTGCGTCCAATCATGGCCGCGATTCCCGTTCCGATTGTCATGGCCATGGTTGCCGCCGTGTTCCTGCGGTTCGGGACAGACATTGTCTCCTCCACACGGGGCGACCCCGCAGTGGCGGCACCCATGGTGCTGGCGTTCCTTGTGCTCACCGCCGTGCCGGCTTTGGGCAAACGCCTCCCGCCGGTACTCGGCACCCTGGCGGTAGGCGTCGTCGCCGTCGCGATCAGCGGCCGGTTCGCGATGTCCCAGGGAGGACCGATCCTGGCGGTGCCCGTGTTCACTGCGCCCCAGTTCACCTGGGCCGCCCAACTGGAACTGGTGATCCCGTTGGCACTCACAGTCCTCGTGGTACAGAACGGACAAGGCGCGGCTGTGCTCCGGGCCGCAGGACACCAGCCTCCGATCAATGTCTTCGCGATGAGCTCGGGCGTCTTCTCACTGCTCAATGCCACACTCGGCGCTGTCTCCGCCTGCGTCACTGGACCTACCAACGCCCTCCTGACCGCCTCCGGGCAGAAAAAGCGCCAGTACACGGCCGCAGTGATCTACGGACTACTGTCCCTGCTTTGCGCTTTGCTGGCTCCCATGCTCACCCGCCTCATGCTGGCCACCCCCGAAGCTTTCGTTCTGGCCCTGGGAGGAATCGCCATGCTGCGTGCCCTCCAACAGGCCTTCGTCACCGCCTTCGCCACGAACTTCACTCTGGGAGCCCTGGTGACTTTCGTCGTCACGATCTCCGGCCTGGATCTCTTCAACATCCATGCCGCGTTCTGGGGCGTGGTCGTTGGCTATGGCATATCGCGCCTGCTCGAGAGCACCACCTCAGTATTGGCTGCCGAGGAATAGCCCCAATGCCGTTCGGTTAGGGTCTGCACGGTGATGTCAACCCGTTTCCCGGCGTTGCGTTCAGGTGAATAGGCGCTGCCCTTGTTAGAAGTGAATCAAGTCTTGCCGGACTTTTGATTCCGCTTCAACAACAAGGGCTGCGATGTCTCATTCTGCCACCAACTCGTCCGCACCGGCGTCGGATGTCTTCGCGCCCGGGCATCTTGGGCAACTCACCCAGATCGTCCCGCCCGAGATGATCGATGCCGCTCTCGCAACAGCTGGCGGGAAGGAACAACGTCTCAGGCGTCTGCCCTCACGGGTGGTGGTGTATGTCCTCCTTGCCGGGGCCCTGTTCGCCGGTCAGGGATGGCGGCATGTCTTCTCGCGCCTGACCGCGGGCCTTCCCGGCCCGGTGGTTCGGCCTTCGGGTGCGGCGATCACCGAGGCGATGCGCCGCGTCGGGCCGAAACCATTGCGCGAGTTGTTCACGTTCTTCAGGGGCTCCGCGGTGACGTGCGCCCATCAGAGAGTCAGGTTCGCAGGGCGCCTCGTGGTCGCGATCGATGGCACCCAGATCCCGGTCGCCGATACCGAAGCGAACCGGGTGATGTTTCCCAAACCGCGCGGTGGCCCGAACGGGGAAGCGGGATACCCCATGATCCGGCTGGTCGCGATCGTTACCGCCGGTACCCGCCAGATCATCGAGGCTGTCTTCGGAACCGACAAGATCGGCGAGCTCACCTATGCAGAGCGTGTCGCTACCGCGCTGCGGCCGGGGATGCTGCTGCTGGGGGACCGGAACTTCGCCACCTATAAGTTCTTCACCACTGTCGCAGGCACCGGGGCGGAATTCCTGATCCGGGCCAAGAACGGAAACGGTGCGATGAACCTTCCCATCCTGACCCGCCTGCGCGATGGCTCGTTCCTCTCCGTCGCTGCCGGGGTACCGGTTCGAGTCATCGACGCGGCAGTGACGATCACGACCGAGGCATCGACCCGCACCGGCGAGTATCGGCTCATCACGACGCTGCTGAACCCCGCCGAAGCTCCTGCGAAACAGCTGATGGGCCTGTATCACGAGCGGTGGGAGATCGAGACGGCGTACTGCGAACTCAAATCCACGATCCTGGGCGGGCGCGTGCTCCGCAGCCGGTACCCGGCCGGGGTTGAGCAGGAAGTCTGGGCTCTGCTGACGGCCTACCAGGTGCTGCGCACAGCGATGGCCGACGCGCTCCTTGACACCCCCGACATCGATCCCGACCGGGCATCGTTCACCACCGCACTGAGAACCGCCCGCGACCAGATCATCCAAGCCGCCGGGATCATCGCCGCTACCACGGTCGATCTGGTCGGCCATATCGGAGCCGCGCTACGGGCCGACCTCATCCCCGACCGCCGCACACGCACCCGGCCCCGCGTGATCAAACGCGCGATCTCCAAATACCGCGCCAAGGAACGGAACGTCGACCGCCGAACCTACCCCGCAACACTCACCACGAGAATCTTGACACCCGACCCAGACAACTAACCGAACGGCATTGGGCTCAAGGGCGGAGATGCGCAGGTTCTTTGGTAATTTTCTCGATGTCGGCCGCGGTGACTTCGATCAGCTGATGCGCCAAGTCCGCCAGGGCGCGCGCGGTCGCCAACTCGTCCCCGATCTCGGGGACGTCGGAGTCTACCGGATTCAGCCTGGCCAACCCGACACCTTCCAGTTCAGCCCGGTTCTCGGCCCTCAATCGCGCCGTGGCCCGCGTTTGATTTTCATGTTCGTCGATAACGATGTTCACCGACCAACTTTTCTCTTGCATGGTGCCCGCCTCCTCGATCCGACTTCCACAATGCCAAGCCCGAGGCAAGCCGTCAAGGTCCGCAAACTTTTCCCGCAGACCGTGCGCCAAAGGTCCTGAATTGCCCCGCACGACGCGGCAATTCCCGCGGGATCGCAGACCTCAGGCAGACCTACCGCCCCGCAGATTAACGGCGAGACCGTCAAGCTCCGCGGCGCGTGCATCCACCACGACAACGGAATCCTTGGCGCTGGGTCCAACTGCTGAAGGCCGCCGGTTTCAACTCCATCCGCAGTGCCCACAACCCCGTCAGCCAGGCCATGCTGGACGCCTGCGACAAGCACGGCCTGCTGGTCATGGACGAGGCGTTTGATGTCTGGACCGAAGGAAAGTCGTCCTTCGACTACTCGCTGTCCTTCCCTGAGTGGTGGGAACGCGACGTCGAGGCCATGGTGGCCAAAGACTTTAACCACTCGAGCGTGGTGCTCTACTCCATCGGCAACGAGATCCCCGAGACGGGTAGCGGGCTCGGCTCCAGTTGGGGGGGGCGGCAGAACGCCGAAAAGATCAGGTCCATGGACGCCACCCGCTACACCACCAACGGGATCAACGGGTTCGTTTCCGTCCTCGCGGATGCGGCCGCCATGATGAAACAGGGCGGCGCACGCAACGACGGACAAGGCGTCAACGCGATGATGAGCCAGGCAATGGCAGCTATCGACCGGATCGCGGCATCTCCCCTCGTCACGGAACGGACGGCCGAATCCCACGCGATCGTGGACCTTGTCGGCATCAACTACGGTGACGGTCGCTACGTCATGGACAAGGAACTGTTCTCCAACCGGGTTATCGTCGGCACCGAAACCTACCCCAGCCACATCGACGTCAACTGGAAGCTCGTCGAAGAGAACCCGCACGTCATCGGCGACTACACGTGGACCGGCTGGGACTACCTCGGCGAATCCGGCATCGGCCGGGTGAGCTACGCCGACGAAAGTGACGGCAAACCCTCGTTTTGCGCGCCCTACCCGTGGCTGGCGGCGTGGTGCGGCGACATCGACATTACGGGCCACCGTCGACCCGCCTCCTATTACCGCGAGACGGTCTTCGGCCTCCGGAACGAGCCCTACATCGCAGTCCAGCGCCCCCAGAACTACGACCGCGAGTACAACTCAGGACCCTGGACCTGGACCGACTCCATCGCCACTTGGAGTTGGGACGTACCTGCAGGGTCCCCCCCCCCCCCCCCCCCCCCCCCCCCCCCGTCAGGGCGGAGGTTTACAGCGACGCAGACGAGGTGGAGCTTCGCCTCAACGGACGCACCATCGGCCGTGTGCCCGCTGGCCGCGAACACTCGTTCCGTGCGGACTTCGAGCTCTGCTACGAACCCGGTGAGCTGCTCGCCGTCGTCTACGTGGACGGTGTCGGAAAGGGCCGCACGATGCTCCAGTCGGCGGCCGGTGCCATCAGCCTGGCTGCGGCAGCGGACCGTTCGGAACTGCGGGCCGACCACTCGGACCTCAGCTACCTTGAGATCGAATTCCGCGACGGCGACGGCAACCTCGCCAGCCACGTGGATCGCCTTGTCACGGTGACGGTGGATGGCGCTGGGGTTTTGCAGGGCCTTGGCAGTGCGCGTCCCGACACACGAGGGAGCTACACCGCGGCGAGCCACACCTCCTTCGACGGCCGACTGCTGGCCGTGGTCAGGCCCACCGCAGCGGGCGCGATCACCGTGCACATCAGCGCTGACGGATTTGAGCCCGTCCCGTCAGCCTGACCGCCTCGGCTACCGACGCCGGTGAAGCCGCTGAGCTTGGCAACGAGGTCGCCGCCCTGGCCTGACGCCCGGGCACCCGTCTCCAGACAGAAGCGGACGACGGCGGGCCTCCCGCCGTCGTCCGCTTCTTCCGTCAACCTGATTGGGATACTGATGTGGCGGTGCCGGGAGGGGACGCTATCGAAGCGGAGGGTTAGGCCGCGCTCTTGTCCTTGGAGTGCGGCTGGCGCCAGTGGCCAAGTGTCGTCCTCGAACCGGGCTGTTTCGATCAATTTCGCGCCCGGGCGCAGTTGACGACTTCGCAGTATTAACGTGCCGTCCAGTGGTGTGCGTGCGGGTGACAGATTGGTGCGTGTACTCATGGATGCTCCCATGTGGGCTCGACGAGATCGAGGAGGCTGTCGCTGGGTTTCGACTGTTCGGCCCGGTGGACCTCCGCCTCGGTGAACTTCGGCAGCACCTCATAGCGGATCGCCGCCCAACTCGATCCGTATCGCTTCCACCAAGCATCCTCGCTCATTTGACTGCGACGAGTTTCAAGGGCATCGAGAAGGCTGAGCAGCCTCGGTAAGTGGTCGTCAGTGACCACACAATTGCCGCAATGGAAGCAATCCAGAAACGATGCTCCGCAGCGCCTCCCTGTCAATGGGTGGTGCTCATGGTCCGAACAGCTTGTCCACGCGGTACCGACCCCATCCGTAGCAGACTGCTGATCGCCGTCGACCGACTTCACGCGAATCTGCAAGGTCGTCGCGCCGTGGGCAGCCAGTGCGCGCCGATGTGCCGACCACGCAGCCTGCTCGACTTCGACAAGGGTCTCTGCGACGAGGTCGCGGGCCCAATCGATCGTGCTGTGGTCGCCGGCGAGGTAGCTGCTGAACAGCACCCCTGTCGTATTTGTACGCGCGGCCGAGGGCAAGTGGCCGCCCATCTGTCGGGTGCGGCGGACATCGACGCTCGTTTTGAGCCGGTTGAAGTCCAGTCTTAGGAGCGGAGACTCTTCTGCCGCGTCACCTATTGCCGGGTCTGCCTTGATGCCCAGCTCGCGCACCCAACGCTGGTGTCGCAGGCTGGCATCCAAGGCCGCCGCGAATGGGCTGCGGCAGCCTTCTCCAACGCCTGGCCCGTGGTGGTACCAGACCGCCCAGAACGACAAATGCTCATCGATGAGTTCCCGCGCTGGGGCCATCAGTCGATGCAGAAGGAGGTATACCCCTCCGGGCGTGGTCAGTTCCTTCCGGGGTGGCCCGATCTCCCACGTCGCGGTCTGGTGCCAGCGCCCAGCGCCACGCCGGCGCTTTGTTACTTCTACCTCCACCGCAAGCCCGTCGATGATGCGGTGCTGCGCCGGGAGGTCTTTGATCACCTCGATGTTCCAGCCCGTCATCGCGACCAACAGGACGAGGAGAGGAGTTAGATCCCTGCGGGTGACAAAGACCTGCTCTGCGACCCTTCTCCTCGCTTCGGTTAGCCGCGGCGCTGGAACGTCCTGCAATGGAACTCTGCCTGTCGTGCGAGCAACTTCAATGAGCCGCCGCTCCTCCTCGTTGAGGTCAGGCGGTGGGGCGGCGAGCCGGTCCCGCAGGGCAGCAACCTCCCTCCGAGCGGCAGCAACTATTCTTGCCAGCTCGCAGTCCGAGTACCCCGACCGAGGAGTGGAGCGAAATCCCTGGTGCGGTCGCAGACTGTCCCGGCCGACTGACAGGCGGTGGAGGTGGTTCTCAGAGGTAGCTGCAGATGCGGCCGGGATCGCAGCTTGCGGCGGTCCCGGCCGCGGCGCTGGCCTGGAGCCCGGCGACGGCGGAACGGAGCGCCCTCAGCTCGGTAATCTGGTCATCAAGGTCGGCCAACTGCCCGGCGAGCAGTTCCTGGACGTGAGTGCACGGAGTCTCTCCGGCGTCTCGGAGGGCCGGAATCTCCCGGATCTGCGCCAGGGCCAGCCCTGCTGCTTGCCCGCGGCGGATGAATTCAAGCCTTGTCAAGGATTCCTGGCTGTAGTCCCGGTATCCGTTGCTGGAGCGCTTTCCGGCAGGCAGCAGGCCGCTTTCTTCACAGAAACGCAGAGTCTTCGCCGTCATGCCGGCCGCTGCCGCCGCCTCACCTATACGCATCATGGACCTCTGTCCGTGGAGCCGCGAACCTGCCTGCCTTGACATTCCAGTGTAGGGGAAGGTTGAGAATGAGAGGCAGGCATCTGCCTTCGGCTGAGGGTGGGGGCGAAAAGTATCCGGGGGCAGCGTCGGGCATCGCACGGACAGCCGGCGTCAGGACAACTGGAGGTTTCATGACCGGGGCCAGGATCTGGGCCGCCGGCGACGTGACCGGCCACCGTGAGTTCGTATACGTCGCCGCCGCCCACGGAACCTTGATGGTGGAGAACGCGTTTAGCCATGCCGGCCGCGAGGTGGACTACCGGCATCTGCCCAGGGTTACGTTCACCGGCCCCGCCCTTGCGGCCGTGGGGATGACCGACAAGGAAGCCAACCAGGCGGGCATCCGGTGCACCTGCCAGGTCCTGCCCCTGGAATATGTCCCCCGCGCCCTGGTGAACCGTGACACCCGAGGCTTCATTAAGATCGTCGCCGATGCCGATACCGGACGGATCCTCGGCATCACCGCCGTCGGCAAGGAAGCCGGGGACATCGCCGCCGCAGGGGTCTACATCCTCGAGGCCGGAATGACCGTCGAGCACGTCGCGAACCTCTGGAGCCCCTATCTGACCATGGCCGAAGGCATCAAAATCACCGCGCAGTCGTTCACTACCGATGTCTCCAAGCTCTCGTGCTGCGCCGCCTGATCCCTTGGGCCAGCCGCGAAGCTCCTACACCACCGATTTGTTCACCGGCGCCTTCATCATCTACTATGCATCCCGCGAGGCCCGCCGATGCAGTCCCGGCCCAGCCACTCCTTAATGCCTGGTGCAGCTGTTCAACGTTTCAGGTGCTCTCCGAGGTTGGCATTCGGTTCATAGCCCGTCAGCAAGTAATGATGCGGCCCCAGCCTCAGGTTTCGGGGCGATAAATGTATGTCGGGCAGGATGATGCCATGGACAACGTTGGCGAGCTCATTCGGCCCGATCGTCCGACGGGCGCCGATACCGCCGCCTGGCCGGGAGCACGGCAGCCCCGGCAGGAGGAGGGCTTCCTGTCCCCTATTCGAAGGAGGAGCGCCGGGAATCGTTCTGTCGCGTGTTCCACAGGTCGGGCTTTTTCACCTTGAAGCGGCGTCCGGTCAGTGCCCGCGGCGTCAACCGGATGTAGTTGTCTTTGGCTCCGGGTTGCCACGGCTCAAGGTGGAGTGCGTCCACCGCTGCCTTCTCTTCCTGGCTGCTGATAACTTCCGTTTCGCCCCTCGCGACAACGCTCCAGGCCTCTTCGTTCCGGGAATCGTAGCCGTCGATCTCCAAAGCTGCTGGCCTGCCTGCATCTGCACCCCATAGCTTGGTACCGCCGGCGCTTCGGAAAACGATGCTCCGTCGCTCCAGGACGTAGTTCACAGGGAAGATCTCCGGGTGATCATCGACAATCAGAGCGAGCCGCCCGACGATGCCGGCCGCCAACAGCTCCCAGCAATCGTCGTAGCTAAGGTTGCCCTCCGAGGGCTTACGGGTCTCCATGAATGCCACGATACCTGCACCCGCCCATGGAAATCTGCGGCAGAGAGAGAATTCAGGCAATCATGGATCTGAGTTCAATTGCTTTGGGACCTCGGCGCCTTTTAACACCTGAATCATCGGTCAAGCAGGTCATGAATGACCCCGATGTTCGAAGTCGTGCCTCGGTTGCGCTGTCGATCCCCTATTGTCGCCGGCCGCCGGCGCCTTTCAAACCCTCCGCGGTTGCGGGTGGAGGCGGGGAGCGGACGCTGACGATGGTGAAGGCGAACGCGATCAGGGCTGTCACGACGAGCAGCATGAGTCCGATGAAATAGCTGTTGTCCTGGGCGTTGTAGGTGGCGCCCATGATGAGCGGTGGGAAGTAGCCGCCCAGGCCGCCGGCGGCGCTGACGATGCCGCTGATGCTGCCGACCTTGCCCGGTGGTGCGAGCCTTCCCACCCAGGCGAACACGCCGCCGGCGCCCAGACCGAGGGCGGCGGCCATGGCGACGAAGGTCAGGCCGGCCGGGATTTCCCCGCCAGGCCTGAGGTTCACGATGTAGGCGAGGACGGCGACGCCTGCCAGTGAGACGAGAACGACAGGTTTGGATCCGAACCGGTCCGCCAGGACGCCGCCTGCGGGGCGGAAGATGACTGCGGCCAGGGCAAAACCGGCGGTGCGGGTGCCTGCGGCGGTGGGGTCGAAATCGTAGATGTCCCGCAGGTAGGTCGGCAGATAGGTTGCGAAGGAGACGAAGCCGCCGAAGACCAGGGCGTACAGGAAGCACAGTTTCCAGGTGACGGCCAGCCCTGCCGCCTCTTTGAGTTTGGGCAGCACCGGGGCTGTGTTCTTGTGCCAGTCCGGGGCCTCTTTCAGGTTGAACCAGACCAGGACCGCCATGGCAACCAGAAGTGCGGCAATCAGGAGGTGCGTGGCCAGGTAGCCGATCCAGTTCACCAAGCGTGGGGTGAGGAAGGCCGCGAGGGCCGTACCGCCCATCCCGGCGCCGAAAACGCCGGTGGCGAAGCCGCGCCGGGCAGGCTCGTACCAGGCGCTCACGAAGGGGATTCCAACAGCAAACACGGTACCGGCAATCCCTAGCAGCAGTCCGGCGCCCAGGACCACGGCATAGGAGCCGAGAATGCCGCCGAGGGCTACGAGCAGGACGGGCGGGACACTGCCCAGCAGCACGAGGGTGAACATGATCCGTCCGCCGAAGCGGTCGGTCATGGCCCCCATCACTATCCTGCCCAGGGAACCGACGAAGATGGGCATGGCGACGAGAACGGCCGTGGACGTGGGGTCCAGTTCCAGTTCCTGGGTGTAGCGGGCACTTAGCGGAGCGACAATGTTCCAGGCCCAGAAGGCCGTCACTGAGGCGCCCGTGGCCAGGGCCAGGTTCCGGCCCTTGCCGGTCCGTGTCTGGCTGGTGGAGGTGTGGTCTGCCATGGTTGCGGTCCCTTACCTTCCCCGGGAGTCGCGGTCCTTGGTGCCCACGGGTGCCCAGCCGCGTTTGACCGGTGTGCTCGCCGGGCTGCCGGCGTCCCGGGTGCGGTACACGATGTAGGGGCGGAAGAGGTAGTGCAGCGGTGCGGTGAAGGCGTGCACGAGGCGGGTAAAGGGCCAGATCATGAACAGGGCCATGCCGACCAGGGTGTGCAGGTGGAAGGAGAAGGGCGCGGCGGCCATCGCGGCGATGTCGGGCTGGAAGATGAACAGGGACCTGAACCAGGGCGAGACGGTTTCGCGGTAGTTGTGGCCGTGTCCGCCCAGGAACACGCTGGCCAGGGTGGTCCAGAGCCCGAAGATGATCGCCGCCGTGAGCACGACGTACATGAGTTTGTCGTTTTTGGTGGTGGCCATGAAGACCGGCCCGGTGGTGCGGCGGCGGTAGATCAGTAGGATGATGCCGCCCAGCGTACCCACCCCCGCTATCCCGCCCACGAACAGGGCGTTGAAGTGGTAGAAGTCCTGGCTCATCCCCACCGCCTGGGTCCATGCCATGGGGATGACCAGGCCGAAGAAGTGCCCTGCGATGACCGCCAGCAGGCCGAAGTGGAACAGCGGCGACGCGATGCGCAGCAGCTTCGATTCGTACAGCTGGGAGGATCTGGTGGTCCAGCCGAACTGGTCGTACTTGTAGCGCCAGACCAGCCCGCCAACCAGTACCACCAACATGACGTACGGCAGGACGCCCCAGAGCACGATGTCCAGAGCGGAGAGTTCGACGGCGGCGGCTTCAGTTTGGGACGCGAGCATGGTCAGGCCCCCTTCACGGGCAGCAGGCGGGGATCGTAGGGGTCCAGCCCCACCGCTTCGGTGGGCGGCCCGTAGCCGGCCATCCGCATCACGGCCTGTTCGTCCGCCGGCGACTTCCCGGGCAGGGTGGCGCAGATCGCCTGCAGAATCCGTGCGTGCGGCAGCTCGTCCCGGAGCAGTCCGAAGCGGAGCATCTCCAGGCTCGCCCGGAAACGGGTCAGCAGCTCGCGGCCGGCCGTGAGGTCCACCACGGCCGCATACTCCAGGACCATCGGCAGGTAGTCGGGCAGTTCCCCGTGGGTGTCCACGAGGATGTCGCTTTGCCGGTACGTCTTCTTGAAGTTGCCCAGCACCTCGCCGCGGCGCCGGGTGTCACCGTCCGTCCAGTAGGACAGGTGCAGGGCATGCCGCTTGCCGAGGTCGAACTCGCGCACATAGTGGGCCTGGACCTCCATCGGCGGCGTGGACTCCAGCCGGTCCAGGACCTCCGCGAAGTCAGCCACCGCCCCGGGGAACTCGGCCAGCGCGGCTCGCATGAGCGGCACCCTGCCGATCAGTTCGTCGTCCGGGTAGGACAGGCACCAGGCCGCCGCGAGGTAGACGACCTGCTGGCGCCGAGTCATGGTTGTCCCCCGGCCGGCGGGGTCGCCGCGGGGCTGCCGGGATTCACGGGCAATGGTTTTTCCGGGAACAGCCCGGCCGGAGCCCCAGTGCCGTCCCAGTTCAGCAGGTTCACCCTGCCGCGCAGGGTTGTCTCGCCGGTCGCGGAGCCCGAGGTCTGCCGGTCCCGCAGCGCGTTGAAGGTTTCCACCGCCACCGGGACGGGCCTGCCGCTGGCTTCCCCGAACGGGGAGGAATCCTGCATGCCCGGGCCGCCGTCGAAGTCCAGTGAGCAGCCCATCTCCTCTAGGTCGTGGGCCTGTTCCACGTGTGCCTTCGGGATGACGTAGCGCTCCTCGTACTTGGCGATCGCCATCAGCCGGTACATCTCGTACATCGTCTGCCCGTCCATGCCCACGGCTTCCGGAATGGAGTCGTCGGGATCGTTGCCCATGCTGATGCCGCGCATGAAGGAGCGCATGGCCGCGAGTTTCTTCAGCACCGCGGTGACCCGGTCGGCGTCCCCGGCGGTGAAGAGTTCCGCGAGGTATTCCACGGGGATGCGCAGCGCGTCGATGGCGCCGAAGAGGTTGCCGGCATCCTCGCCGTCGTGCCCCTGGTCCCGCAGCAGGTCCACCACCGGGGACAGCGGCGGAACGTACCAGACCATCGGCATGGTCCGGTATTCGGGGTGCAGCGGCAGGGCCACCTTGTAGACCTTGGCTAGGGCATAGACCGGGGAGCGCCGGGCGGCGTCGATCCAGTCCTCCGGGATACCCTGGGCCCGGGCCTCGGCCTGGACGGCGGGGTCGTTCGGGTCCAGCAGCACGTCCATCTGGGCGTCGTAGAGCTCCTGGGGGTCCGTGACGGACGCCGCCGCGGTGACGGCGTCGGCGTCGTACAGGAAGAGCCCCAGATACCGCAGCCGGCCCACGCAGGTTTCCGAGCAGACCGTGGGCAGTCCCACCTCCACCCGCGGGTAGCAGAACGTGCACTTCTCGGCCTTGCCGGTCTTGTGGTTGAAGTAGATCTTCTTGTATGGGCAGCCGGTGACGCACTGGCGCCATCCGCGGCACTTGTCCTGATCCACCAGGACAATCCCGTCCTCCACCCGCTTGTAGATCGCGCCGGACGGGCACGAGGCCATACAGGAGGGGTTCAGGCAGTGCTCGCAGATCCGCGGCAGATAGAACATGAACGTCTGCTCGTACGCGAACTTGATCTTGTCCTCGGACTCCCGGCGGACCTTCTCCACGATCGGGTCCAGGTGGCCGTTCTCGGTGGAGCCGCCGAGGTCATCGTCCCAGTTCGCGGACCAGGTGATCTTGGTGTCCTTGCCGGTGATCAGCGACTTGGGCCGGGCCACCGGAAAATCGTCGCCCAGCGGCGCGTCCACGAGGGTCTTGTAGTCATAGGTCCACGGCTCGTAATAGTCCTTGAGCTCGGGCTGGACCGGGCTGGCGAAGATCCCGAGGAGCTTCTTGACCCGGCCGCCGGCCTTGAGGACAAGCTTGCCGCGCTTGTTCAGCTCCCAGCCGCCCTGCCACTTGTCCTGGTCCTCGTAGCGGCGTGGGTACCCCTGCCCGGGGCGGGTTTCGACGTTGTTGAACCAGACGTATTCCGTACCCGCACGGTTGGTCCAGGCCTGTTTGCAGGTCACGGAACAGGTGTGGCAGCCGATGCATTTGTCCAGGTTCATGACCATGCCCATTTGAGCCATGACACGCATCAGTACTGCACCTCCTGGGAACGACGGCGGACGGTGGCAACCATGTCGCGCTGGTTTCCGGTGGGGCCAAGGTAGTTGAACGCGTAGGCCAGCTGGGCGTAGCCGCCGATCAGGTGCGAGGGCTTGACCAGCAGCCGGGTCACTGAGTTGTGGATGCCGCCGCGCCGTCCCGTGGCCTCGGACTTCGGCACGTCGATGGTGCGTTCCTGCGCGTGGTGGACGTAGACCACGCCGGCGGGCATCCGGTGGCTGACAATCGCCCGGGCCACGAGGACGCCGTTGATGTTCAGGCACTCCACCCAGTCGTTGTCCTTGACCTGGATGGCCTCGGCGTCCGCGGGGCTCATCCAGACGGTGGGGCCGCCGCGGGACAGTGAAAGCATCAGCAGGTTGTCCTGGTATTCGGAGTGGATGGACCACTTGGAGTGCGGGGTCAGGTAGCGGACCACCACCTCCATGGCCCCGTCCTGGCCCAGTTTGGGTTCACCGAACAGCCGGTGCATGTCCAGGGGCGGCCGGTAGATCGGCAGGGCCTCGCCGATGTCGATCATCCAGTCGTGGTCCAGGAAGAAGTGCATCCGCCCGGTCAGGGTATGCCAGGGTTTGAGCCGTTCGACGTTGATGGTGAACGGGGCGTAGCGGCGGCCGCCGGTCTCGGAGCCGGACCATTCCGGCGAGGTGATCACCGGGACCGGGCCGGCCTGCGTCTGGGCGAAGGTGATGAATTTTTCCTCGGAGCCCTCGGACAGGTCCGCCAGTTTCCGGCCGGTGCGGAGCTCCAGGTCCTTGAAGCCCTGCACGGACAGCGCGCCGTTGGTGGTGCCGGAGAACGCCAGGATGGCCTCGGCCATTTTCGCGTCGGTGTCGATCGCGGGTCGGCCGTCAGCGGCGCCGCCGAGCATCACCCCGTTGGAGCGGCTGAGCCTCTCCAACGGGCCCTGGAGTTTGTAGGTGACGTTCTTGACCGTGAAGCCCAGTTTGTCGGCGAGCGGCCCGACGGCGGCGAGTTTGTCCGCGATGGCGGTGTAGTCCCGCTCCACCACGGAAAAAATGGGCATGTTCTGCCCCGGCACCGCAGGGATGGACGTGTCCCGCCAGTCCCGGACGATCCCGCCGGGCTGGGCGAGTTGGCCGGGGGTGTCGTGCTGCAGCGGCACGCTGACCAGGTCCCGCCGGACACCCAGGTGGATCTTGGCCATCCGGGAGAACTCCTCGGCCAGCAGGTGGAACATGTCGAAGTCCGTCTTGGTCTCCCACGGCGGGTCGATCGCGGGGGTGAAGGCGTGCACGAACGGGTGCATGTCGGTGGAGGACAGGTCGTGTTTCTCGTACCAGGTGGCGGCCGGGAACACGACGTCCGACAGCAGCGTGGTGGAGGTCATCCGGAAGTCCGCGGAGACCAGCAGGTCCAGCTTTCCTTCCGGGGCCTGCTCATGCCATTTCACGTCCTTGGGCTTGAGCCCTTCGGCGTGGTCCTTACCCAGGACGTTGTTGTGGGTTCCGAGCAGGTTCCGCAGGAAGTACTCATTCCCCTTGGCCGAGGAGCCGAACAGGTTGGAGCGCCACAGCACGAGGGTCCGCGGCCAGTTCTCCGGGGCATCCACGTCCTCGATCGCCGGGTTCAGGCTACGGTTCTTGAGCGCGTCCGCGATGTAGCTGGGGGTGTCCTTCGCGGTGCCGGCGGCGACGGCGGCCTCCGCCTCGTCCGCGAGGTCCAGCGGGTTGCGGTCGAACTGCGGGTAGAACGGCATCCAGCCGAGCCGCGCGGACTGGGCCAGCGCGTCCGCGGTGTGCATGCCGTCCAGGGCTCCCGTGGAGAGCGGGGATTTCAGCGCGTCCGCGGAGTAGCCGTCCTGGCGCCACTGGTCCGTATGCATGTACCAGTAGCCGGTGCCGATCATGGTCCGCGGCGGCCGGGACCAGTCCAGCGCGTTCGCCAGCGACACCCAGCCGGTGGCGGGCCGGGTCTTTTCCTGCCCCACGTAATGCGCCCAGCCGCCGCCGTTGCGGCCCATGCAACCGGTCAGCATCACCAGGGCCAGCACCGCCCGGTAGGTCGTGTCGCCATGGAACCACTGGCAGATTCCGGCGCCCATGATGATCATCGACCGGCCCTTGGACTCTTCGGCGTTGCGGGCAAACTCGCGGGCCACCCGGATGCAGGCCTGCGCCGGGACGGACGTGATCTCCTCCTGCCAGGCCGGGGTGTAGGGCGTCGAGGCGTCGTCGTAACCGGCGGCCCAGTCCCCCGGGAGCCCTTCGCGGCCGACGCCGTACTGGGCCAGCATGAGGTCGAACACGGTGGTGACAAGCCGGCCCTCGACCTCGAGGACGGGCACTCCGCGCCTCAGCACGCTGCCGGCCCCGCCGGCGTCCTCGAAGCACGGCAACAGGATCTCCGCGCTTTCCCCGGAGACCTCGCGCAGCGACAGTGCGGGCTCGATCCCCTCGAGGTCCAGGTTCCATTTGCCCTCCCCGCTGCCGGAGTAGCGGAACCCCATGGAGCCGTTGGGCACCGCGGGCAGGCCGGTTTTCTTGTCAAACAGGACGGTGCGGAACGCCGCGTCCTCGGCCCCGGACTCGGCCGGGAGGTCCTTGGCGGTGAGGAACTTCGACGGCGTGAGGGAGCCGTCGTCGCGCCGTTCCAGCCGGACCAGGAACGGCAGGTCCGTGTACTGCCGGACGTAGTCGGAGAAGAACGGCACCTCACGGTCGATGAAGAATTCCTTGAGCATGACGTGCCCCATCGCCATGGCCAGCGCCGCGTCGGTGCCGGCCTGTGCGGGGAGCCATTCGTCGGCGAACTTCGTGTTGTCCGCGTAGTCCGGGCTGACCGTCACCACCTTGGTGCCGCGGTAGCGCACCTCGGCCATCCAGTGCGCGTCGGGGGTCCGGGTCACGGGGACGTTGGAGCCCCACATCATGAGGTAGCCCGCGTCCCACCAGTCGCCGGATTCCGGGACGTCGGTCTGGTCGCCGAAGACCTGCGGGCTGGCCACGGGGAGGTCGGCGTACCAGTCGTAGAAGGACGTCATCACCCCGCCGATCAGCTGAATGAAGCGGGTTCCGACGGCGTGCGAGACCATGGACATCGCGGGGATCGGCGAGAAGCCGGCGCACCGGTCCGGCCCGTAGGCCTTGATGGTGTTCACGTGCGCGGCGGCGGCGATTTCAATGGCTTCCTGCCAGGAGACCCGGACCAGGCCGCCCTTGCCGCGGGCCTGCTGGTAGCGGCGGCGCCGTTCCGGGTCACCCACGACGTCGGCGAAGGCCAGCACCGGGTCACCCAGCCGGGCCTTGGCCTCACGGTACATCTCCACGAGGACGCCCCGGGCGTAGGGGAACCGGACGCGGGTGGGCGAGTAGGTGTACCAGGAGAACGCCGCCCCGCGCGGGCAGCCACGCGGCTCGTATTCAGGGCTGTCCGGCCCGACCGTGGGGTAGTCGGTCTGTTGCGATTCCCAGGTGATGATGCCGTCCTTGACGTACACCTTCCAGGAACAGGAGCCCGTGCAGTTCACCCCGTGGGTGGAGCGGACCACCTTGTCGTGGCTCCACCGGTCGCGGTAGAAGATATCGCCCTTCCGGCCGCCCTGGCGGAACACGGCACGGCCATCGTCGGTTTCATCCCATTTCGTGAAAAAACGGCCGAACTTCAGCAATGCATCCGATGCGGGTCCATCCAACCCCGCCCCAACGTCTTCGGCAACCATGCCAACACCCTAGGGGCAACCGGGCCGGAGTGCCACGGTTTGGGGACAACAAATACAAACACGTGCCGGTAGCCGAAGGAGAAAGTGTAAGTGGAAGCACCATTTTCCTTTACATTGCTCGGCCAAGGTTAGAAGGATGTAACCATGATGTTCTCCAATGAAGACCCCGTCCTTGTCCTTGATGATGAGCAGTGCTGGAAGCTGCTGCAGAACACCCAGCACGGGCGCCTGGTCCTTAACGCCGCCGGTGAGACCGATATCTTTCCCATCAACTACCGCGCACATGACGGCCTCCTGCTGCTGCGCACGGCACCTGGCACCAAGCTTGCCGAGCTGACCATCAACGAGAACGTGGTATTCCAGGCCGATGGCATCACCTCTGACGAAGCCTGGAGCGTAGTAGTCAAGGGACGAGCCCGGGTCCTTGAGCACAGTTCGGACATTGCCGCCGCAGAGGCACTGAACCTCAAGACATGGATCCCAACGCTCAAGGACTTCTATGTGGAAATCAAGCCGTCGCATGTCAGCGGGCGGCACTTCAACCTAGGTGAACAGCCAGAACGCATCTGACCCGCACCACTGCCCCGCTCCGTGTTGGATGTTCTGCCCGGTTTTCTGAGTGATCTTCAGCTTCACCGCGACCTCCGTCCCGGCGTCTTCAGATAGATTCCGTGGTATCCCATTCGGAGCAGCACACTCTGCGAGGTAAGCAGCACTAAAAGCGCAGGATTTGCGCACCCGGGGAATTCGGGGCCGGCCGGATTGGATACCTGATTTCGAGGATACCCCGCCCCCCGAACAGTCAATTCTCCGCCCTGTCACTTCGGAGCTAGTGAGCTTAGGATCGACGGTATGGAGAATGAGCAGGCGGCGCCGATGACAGAGGTGCTGGAAAATCAGGAGTGCTTGAAACTCTTGCGACAGGTGTCCGTGGGCCGCTTGGCAGTGTGGCTTGACGACGGACCGGGTATTTTTCCTGTCAACTACACCGTTGATCATGGAACGGTAATTTTCCGGACAGGGACGGGGACAAAGCTTAATGCCGCTCTGGCTGGTTTTCCGGTGGCCATGGAAGCTGACGGAGTTAATCCGGAGACAGGAGTGGCCTGGAGCGTGGTGATCCGTGGAAAGGCCGAGCTTCTGACAACAACGGATGATGTTCTCAGCACATTCTCACTGCCTCTCTTTCCATGGCAAGCCGGTAAGAAGGACCATTTCGTGCGTGTGGTGCCGCATTCCATCTCAGGACGCCGATTTACCGTCGCGCCCCCCGGCATGTGGTGGACCCCTAATGAAGGCGCCAAGCGCTCAGCCACTGAGTAGGCAACCATGGGTCCCATACCATTCCCCGCCCCAGTGAGCCGACACTGCCGGCCGGCGGCTAGCATTCCCACGGAGGGCCGCATATACCCATCCCGAAAGGCCCACCAACAGTCGACAACCAACCTGGCCCAGTTCTTCGTCTGAGATCATGTTGGGCCGGACACACCGCCGTTTCCACTGTCCCCTCGGGGAATTTCCCGCCCTGTCATTGATGATCCAGATCGCCGGGGGTGGACATGGGGGCTTTCCGGTGGTGCTCCAAGGCTACGTGGCAGCCCGGACACGACGGGACTCGGGCCTCGTCACACATGCGGGATGCCACCTAAGCTTGGGGCCATGACCCCGGCCGCACACGCCCCGAGTTCCTTCGGTTCCCGCGTCGCCGAGGCAGTGCAGACCCTCACTCCGGGGTATTTCGCCCTCACTATGGCCAGCGGGATCATTTCGGTGGGGCTCGAACTCGAAGGCTTCCATGCGCTCTCGGCCGCACTCCTCGTGGTCTGCGCGGTCTCCTACACAGTGATTCTCGTGCTCAGCCTGGTGCGTCTGGTCAGGTTCCGCGAGGATATGCGCCGCGACTTCATGGACCCCGGCCGTGCGTTCGGCTTCTTCACCTTCATCGCCGGGACGAATGTGCTCGGCGTGCGGCTCGGGATGTCGGGGTGGCCGGCTGCGGCAGCGCTGCTCCTCGTTGTCGCAGTGCTCGCCTGGGTGGTGCTCGGCTACATCGTGCCGTGGACGGCTGTACTGGGCCGGGACAAGAGGCCCGTGGTCAAGGACGCCAACGGCACGTGGTTCATCTGGTGCGTGGCGAGCCAGTCCGTGGCGGTCGCGGCGGCATCCGTCGAGCCCCTCTCCGGGACGCACTGGCGCGCGGTGTTGGCGCTCGTGGCCGTGGTGGCCTGGTCAGTGGGGCTCATCCTGTACGCTGCTGCGGGGATCTTCGTCTCGCTGCGGCTCAAGACCTACCCCATCAGGCCGGAAGACCTCCGCCCGCAGTACTTCGTGGCCATGGGTGCCATGGCGATCAGCGTCCTCGCCGGCGCGCGGATCGTCGAGATGGCCGGCGCACCCATGGTGGACGCGACGCGGGGGCTCGTGGCCGGTTCGTCCGTGGTGTTCTGGTCTTTCGCCTCGTGGCTCCTCCCCGTGCTCGTCGCGGCGGGGTGGTGGAGGCATGTGATCCACCGCGTGCCGCTGGCCTTCGAGCCCGGGCTCTGGAGCGTCATCTTTCCCCTTGGCATGTACGCCGTGGCAGGCATCTATCTGGGGCGCACGGAGCATCTGCCCATTGTCGCTGTGATCGGCCGCGCCGGGCTGTGGGTGGCTGGCGCCGCCTTCCTCGCCACCTTTGCCGGGATGCTCTGGCACCTGTGGGCCACACTCGTGCGCCCCGGACTGCGGCACCGAACGCGGTAGGGCACGGCTCGACCGCGGCTATGTCCCTGTGGCGGGACACCAGACGGAGTGACACTGACCGCCCGGTCCTTCCAGACGCCCTTTCGCTCGGGACCACCGCCACGGGCACGACCAGGAGCGAAGCCCACATGCCTGCCCCCGGCGTGTCCGGGTCGTTCACGATGGTGTGAGCCAAAATGAGCTGAACTGCTGAGGGACAGCAAACACCAAACACCGCCACGTAACAAACACCATCTGGCGGACACCACCGCCCTCATCAACTGATATGTAGGAAGGTTTGTCAAGGGGCAGTGGTGAGCGGCTCCCAACTTCTTTGGTGGGGGCCGCTGGTTGGGGTGCCCGTCCGGGTGTGGCGGTCGTGCTGGCGAGTCTTGTATTCGACTGGCAGTGTCAGACTGATATTCGCGGGTTGGGTTACCGCATGACGATTGTTCGGCTGGGGCGTATCGCTGTCTAAGCTCGGGCAGCAACGGCCCCATGGGTGTTAGGCGTCGCGTTATTTGACGATGGCGGCGTCGGTTTCGGTGACGATGGGCCGTGCACGAAAACGCCCCGCGGGCTTTTCCGGCGGGGCGTTCGTCGTCGGCCTGACGTGGTGGCCGTCATTGGTGACGGCGGGTTTCCCTACTCGCTGTTCTCGGTGATCGCGGATTGGGCGGCGGAGAGGTCCACGATGGCCTTGTTGCCGGCGTAGGTCGCGATCAGGGCGGAAACGGCGAGGTTGTTGACCGCCCGCGGGTAGCCGCGTGATGCCTGGTGGATCGCGGCGACGGCGTCGTCGGAGAACAGGGTGTCGGATCTGCCGGCGAATTTGAGGTGGTGGCGGATGTAGTCCGCGGTCTCGGCCAGGTCCATGCCGTTGATCGCGAACCTGGTGGAGATCCTTTGGTCCAGGGCGGCCAGGACCGCGAGTTTGAGCCGGCGGCGCAGGGTGGGCTGGCCGACGAGCAGCAGCGCGAAGTGCGAGCCGGTGTCCATCCCGGTATTCGTGAGCATCCGCAGGGACTCAAGCTCGGTGTTGCCGAGCAGGTGCGCCTCGTCGATCACGACCACGGGCAGGCGGGCGCGTTCGTCCAGTTCCCCGGCGAGCAGGGACGCGGTCTGGTGCGCGAGGACTCCGGAGTAGAACGCTGGCTGCCCGCCCAGGGCGGTGACGATCTGGGACTGGATGCCGCGCATGCCGATCGTGGGGTCCGCGATGTAGATGACCTGGTGGCGGGATGCTTCGAGTTGTGCCAGGGCTGCTCTGACGGCGACGGTCTTGCCGGCGCCGACCTCGCCGGTGACCACGCCCATCTGGCGCTGGGCGACGCACCATTGGATCCGGGCGACCGCCTCGCGGTGCCCGGGGTGGGGGTGCAGTGCCTGGACCGGGATGGAGCGGCCGAAGGGCATGGCTGTGAAGCCGTAGTGGGATTGCAGGTTTGAGATGCTCATTGGGGTCCTCCATTGGTTCCGGTCGCGCCGACGCCGGCGGCCATTTTCTCGAAGCTGATCGGGGCGCCGGTCAGGGTGGTTTTGTGGCGGGTTTCGACCAGGCGCAGGTAGTCGATCCCGGAGCCTGCGTTCCTCGCGCCGGTGTCGGCGTCTTTGGCGGCGTTGACGGCTTTGGGGTGGACGTGTCGGCGGATCTCGAGCAGGACCGCTTCCCCGGCAGGGATCCCGCCGGCGGCGGTCACCGCGACCGGGCCGGTCAGATCGAACGGGTCATAGACCAGCTCGATGCGGGTGCCGGCGAGCATGGGGTCGACCTGGTAGGTGTTGCCCTGCAGGGACACCGTCGCGGTCTTGGTGACCTTGCGGGTCACGGACCAGCGGAACGCTTCGGCGATCACGTCCGGATCCCGGCGGTCCGGGCGCCGGTTTTCCCAGCCCGCGTCCCAGCGGGCCAGCGGCGTCATCGCGGTGGTGGAGTGAACGGTGCGGTGGTAGACCATCTGCACCCAGGAGATGAATAAGGCGTTCAGCTCCGCCAACGAGGTGATCGCGGTCCCGTCGGGATCCTCTCCGGGGTTCCCGACCGGGCCGGTGCCCGGAACTTTCGTCTGGACCGGGGCGTCGATCACGGTGATCTCGGAGAGGAACTGGGAGCTCACGGTGTTGAAGAAGCGCTCGATCTTGCCCCTGCCCTGGGGCCGGTAAGGCCTGGAATGGATCAGCTTCATGCCCAGCCGGGCGCAGATCCTCGCCAGTGACGCGTCGACAAAGGCAGACCCGTTGTCGACATAGGCCGCGTCGGGGATTCCGTGGGTCTGCAGGGCCGGGCGCAGCGCGGCCGAGAGGCGGACGGCGTCTTCGGCGAACGCCCAGCGGGCCGCGGTGACCAGGCGGGAGTGGTCGTCCAGGAACGCGAACAGGTAGGTTTTCCGGCCGCCGATCCGGGGACCGTGGAGCCCGTCACCGACCCAGATCTCGTTCGGCCGGGTTGCTTCGAACCGGCCGGTGGCCTGCGCGGGCGTGCCGGTGGGGATGTCCAGGGTGCGGAAGTGGCGCAGCAGTGTCGACTCGGACGGCGCGTCGCCCAGGGTCTCGGTCATGATCCGCCGCACCTGGGCCGCGGTGCGGTGCGGACGCTCCAGCTTCAGCGTCGCTGCCAGTGACAGCACGGTCTCCGGGGTCACCGGGCCGGCGGCCCTTTCCCGCGGCTTGAGTCCGTCGAATCCCTCGCGCTGCCAGGCGCTGATCCACCGGTCCAGGGTCTCGCGCGAGTAGCGCACGGCCTGCCCGGACGGGCCGGTGTGCTCTGCGGCAGCCAGGGCACGGACCATGGGCCCGCGCTGGCGGGAAGTCAGCGACGTGTCCGCGGCATCGCGGATGAGCTGATAGCGGAACAACGCGATCTTTTCCGCCCGGTCCTTGCGGGCCAGGGGACCGCGGTGCGGCTCGGATTCCGTCATGGGTCATTGTCCTTTTCAAGAGGTCAGGAAACGATGGCCCCGGCAGGATCAGCCGGCGCTCCTCCCACCCTTACCGCCCGGGGAACCAGGCATAAGGGCCAGCTCGTGTTGGACCCGGTCCTGCCATCGGCCGGCGCTGAAGAAGAACGGACCCGCAACGGCGAGCCCTGCCGTTTGCCACGCCACGGTGGCGACGGAAAACCGGGCCGCGAGCACGCCCGCATACGCCACTACCGCAGCCAGCGCCCGGCCGGCCGGTGCCGGGGCGGCCGCGGGCCAGAGTCCGGCCGCGTCCGCGCCGTCACGGTGGGAAAGGGCGGTGAACACTTCGGCGATCGGGCCGGCGGAAGCGGCGAATGCGCGCAGCCAGCCGCGCACCGTGGACGCCGGTCGGCCCAGCCGCGCCGCGATCACCCGGTACCCTGCCCCGCTGGCAGCCTTGGCCTCGATGGCGGAGGCGATCACTTCGGCCGTATCGGCCCGCCGGGCCGCCAGATCCACGCCCAACAGCACATGCGTGGCCGAACAATCCGCGCATCGCCCCCGGCGCGGACGCCCGCGCACCAGGGCCAGGTCCGTGCCGGTGCCGTGCCGGATCAGTCGTTCCCGTGCCCAGCCCCACGGCCGCAGCCTGCCCCTGCACCCCGGACAGGCCAACCGCCCGCCAGCCAGATCCGACTCGACAGAGACAGCCTCATGATTTACCGTGAGCATCGGCGCGGCCTTTACGCGTCAGAACGGCCGGCGTGGTGCTTCGAAACTCTCACGCCGGCCGTTCGCCTTATCCGGACGTCGTCAGCCTGACGCCGCCGACGGCACTAAATCAAGACACCGCGGGAAAAACCTGCATCGTCATCGCCAGAGACGCCCCTACCGCCAAACACTGCGACGCGTAACACCATGGGCCGTGTGCTCATAGTTGGGTCTCGAGTTAGCCCCAAAATGCTGCCACGTCACGCCCGCCACGCGTCCGGAGGGCACGTTCTTTACGCCGCGTTCATGCGCTCCCCCTGCGCGTGGTCGCCTTGCTGGAGGGGTGCGGCCAGGGACCAGCACCAGCCGGCGAGTTCCCTGGCGATCGCGGTGTTGGCCGTGACGGTTCTTTTCTTGCGGGCGTCGAAGACTTCCCATTTGTGGTGGAGCCTGTGGTTGCCTTCCAGGGCCCGGATCCGGGTGGCCGGGCCGACCAGGTCCAGCTGCCGCAGCAGGCGCAGCCCCGGCCTGGCATAGGGCCGCCGGTGCTGCCAGGCTGCCTCCACCAGGAGCTTGCGTGCGTATCTGCTGCCGGCCTTCGTGATCGGGCCCTGGTGCCGGGATTGACCCGAGGACTGCTCGCTGGGCACGAGACCCAGGTAGGAGCCGATGGTGGCGCCGGTGAAGCGTGTCCAGTCGCCGATCTCCACGGCGAGCCCGAACCCGGTCGTGACCTCGATACCGCGCAGGCACATCAACGCGTTGATCACCGGCGTGTAGTGGCAGTCCTTGGCGACCGTTGCGACGCGCTGGTCGATGCGCTTGAGGTGCGCGGCCAGCAGTTCGGCCTGTTCCACGTTGTCCTCGTAAGTGAACTGCAGCACCGGGGAGTCGAAACGCTGCCGGTGCAGCCACGCTTGGTGCTCCTGGGTCCACTTCGTCTCCTTCGGGTAGCGGATGCCGTGGCGGAGCAGGATCGCGTTCACGTGCTGGCGGGGGCATGGGCGAGGTTCTTCGCTGCCGTGGCCCGCAGCCGGGACAAATCCCGCAGGTCCTCCTGCTCCCGCGTCGGGACCCGCACTTCCGTGACTTGGCCCAGGGCGAGCATTTCCGCCAAAAGCCGGGCGTCTCGCTTGTCCGTTTTAATCTTGTCTCCCGGTGCACGCAGCAGCTTCGAGGACGCAGCCACCACACAGTCAACGCCGGCCTCCCGCAGGAAACGGGCCAGGAAGTACCCGGTCGGGCCCGACTCGTACACGGTCTTCACCGGCGGCTCGAAGCGGCGGACCCAATCCAAAACGACCGCCGGGTCCGAGTCCATCTGCATCCGGACCAGTTCTCCGGTGTCAGGATTCAGGGCACAGCCGACAACGGAAACTGCGTGAACATCGAGCCCAATAAACGTATGCTGAAACATAGCCGGGACCTCCCAAAACTCACATGTGGCACTACCAATGCAACTCTCACGAAGGCCTCAAGCCAAGAGGTTGTTCACTGGCAACCCACGGACGCTGTGAAACAGAAGGCCCCGGCCCTCACCAGCCGGGAGTCGGCTCCCTGTCGTCCGGATACAAGGACATTTCCGCCGGGCGATAGGCCCCGCGGCGCCGCCCACCAACACGACGGAAACCCGCCAGCATCAAGCCGGCGCCGCAGGACCGGCCCGGCGACAATGGCCGCCCCGGACGGACAGGAAACCCAACCACCCTCACCTCATATCGTCTAAGCGCAGGGGCCAGCTATAACCGTCCCGGTGGCCCCACCAGCAGTTCTCACAACCAGGCGAGGTCGCCACCTTCAGCGAGAACTTCCACGCGATCACCCGCTGCCATGACGCAGGCGTCGCAGTGCCCTGCGCTCCTCGTCGCTGCAAGGAGCGCGTCGGTTGGAGCCTCATCGCCGGGAGGGCACGTCGTGCCTGTGCGGTGGTCGGCAGGACCTGGCCGCCCCGGCCAGGAGCTTCGGAGCGAAGCCGGCCCTCGCCAGCGTCGCCACCCGGCGGAAGTCGGGTGCCTTCCAACAGGCGACACGGTCTTAACATGTACCGGGTACCGTTGGTCGGAAATTTCAAGGCCTGTTCGCCCTGCCGGTCCGATGTTAGGTTGAAGCAGGCGCCACCCGCCGTCATTGTCCCCGCGCCGGAGGAGGCCAGGAAATGCTGTCTGATACGTCCCTTCCCGTCATCAAGGCCACCCTTCCGGTGGTGGGCGAGCACATCCAGGAGATAGCCTCGCGGTTTTACACCCACATGTTTGAAGGGCACCCGGAACTGCTGGACGGGCTGTTCAACCGCGGAAACCAGGCCGACGGACGCCAGCAGCAGGCTCTGGCCGGGTCGATTGCAGCCTTCGCCGGTTTCCTCGTCAACGACCCCACCCACCTTCCGGACCATCTGCTGTCCCGGGTCGCCCACAAGCACGCATCCCTGGGCCTGCACCCGGAACAGTATCAGGTAGTCCACGACAACCTGATGTGGGCCATTGTGGACGTGCTCGGCGATGCTGTCACTGCCGAAGTCGCGGCGGCCTGGGATGAGGTTTACTGGCTGATGGCCAACATGCTGATCAACAAGGAGCGCGGCCTTTACAGCGCACTCCGGCTCAGCCCCGAAACTATCTGGCGGACCTGGCGGGTAGCGCAGAAAATCCAGGAAACCGCGGACGTGGCCACCTTCATCGTTGAACGCACGGATGAACGTGACGTCAAGCCTTCACTGCCGGGCCAGTACGTGACCGTCAAGATGAAGATGCCCGACGGCGTCCAACAGCCCCGCCAGTACAGCCTCACCAAAGCCGACGACGGACTCCACCGCCAGTTCGCCGTCAAGCGGGTCCGGACGCCCGGTGCGCCCGACGGAGAGATGTCCAACCTCCTCCACGACTCCGTGAACGTTGGAGACGAGGTGGTTCTCTCCGCACCGTTTGGCGACGTGGTCCTGGAGTACACCGACCGTCCCGTGGTGCTCGCCAGCGCCGGAATCGGCATTACGCCGATGGCAGGCATGCTGTCCCACCTGGCGAAAGCGGGTGCGCAGCGAAGGGTCCTGTTCCTCCATGCCGACGACTCCGCCGAGTCCTTCGCGCTGCAGGAGCAGGTAACACAGGACCTGAAGAAGCTGCCGGACGCCCACATGGCCACCTGGCTCCTGACCGCGCCCGGTCCGATCGAAACGGCAGCCGGCGACCGCGACGTGTTCTCGGGTTTCATGGACGTCCGTGAAGTCGACCTGCCCGAGGACGCCGAGTACTACCTGTGCGGGCCGGTGGTCTTCATGCAGTCCGTACGCACAGCTCTGATCACACGCGGTGTTCCGCCAAAGGACATCCAGTACGAAGTCTTCGGTCCGGACCTGTGGCTCGCCGACTACCAGTAGATTACCCGTCTGGCAGTCTAGAACGTCACTTCCTGCTGGTGCGAAAAGTCCGGCCGGCGGGGCTGGGCGAGAGTCAGGCGCTGGGTTGGCGTTTACGACAGGGTGGATGTAATAGTGCGTGCCGAAGGCGGCGTGGAAATGGGGTGCTTCGGACGGCTGTTTGCCAAAGAATTCGTAGGCGTTGTCGCAAAGGTTCGGCTGCCCGCCCAGGCAGCGGGCGCACCGGTCACAGGTCTGGAAGTAGGTGGCGACGATCCGGTCTCCGGGGCTGAGGGGCTGGCCGGCGTTGTCGGTGGGGCGGCCCTCGCCGATGGCGGCGACAGTGCCGACCATTTCGTGGCCGAGGCCTCCGCTCTTCTTCACGGGGTGCTTGCCGTTCCAGATGTGCAGTTCGGAGCCGCAGACGTTAGCGCGGGTCACTTTCATCAGGATCGCACCGGGACCCGGGGCGGGGAGGGGATACTCGGCGTAATCGAGTTCCCGGGGGCTGGTCATGACGGCCACGCGGCCGTAGGCGGTGTCAGGCATCGAGGGTCTCTTTCCGTTGGAAGGCAGTTGCCGGGGGCACGTCGGCGCCCCGGCAACTGCCTGGTCGTGGGGTTGTTAGTGAGCTGTCTCGTCGGCCGGGGATCCCCCCGCGGCGGCCGGGATGTGGACGGGGTCCGCGACGTGCTGGTACTTGCGGGAGAACAGGACCGCGACGCCGGACAGGACGCAGGGAATAGCTCCGAAGAGGAACGCGGCCATCGCCCAGTTGCCGCCGTTGGAGAGCAGGGTGGCGGCCAGTGCGCTGGAGAGGATCGCGCCGATGGGGCCGACCGCTGCGACGAAGGTTGCGCCGCGGCCGCGGATGCGGGTGTCGTAGCTTTCACCCACGAAGAACAGCACGCAGGAGTACGGTCCGATGAGGAAGAACGTTCCGAGGCTGTAGAGGGCGACGACGGTCCAGAAGTCGCTGGGTCCGAAGATCATGGCGGTGAACACGATGCCGCCGGTGATCCAGCCGAAGGCGATGACGTTGCGGCGCCCGAACTTGTCGCCGAGGAATCCGTGCGTGAGGTAACCGAGGTAGGCGATCAGGTTGGACATCAAGAGGATGGCCAGGGAGTTGGTGAAGGAGACGTTGTGGACGCTGACCAGGACGGTGGTGCCGAGCACGCTGAAGACCTGGACGGGAAAGTAGTTCAGGATGTGGCCCAGGCCCAGGGCCAGGGTGGTGCGCAGGCTCCGGCCGCGGAAAACGTCCGCGAGGGTGCTGCGGGTTTCGTGCTCTTCGATCCCGAGCGCGGCGGAGAGGTTTTCCGCATCGTCATGCTGGCCGGCTTTTTGGAGTTGCCGGATTTTCTGGATCGATTCGAACTGCGGGGATTCGCGCAGTTTGCGGGCCAGCGCCGCGACGATCAGGGACGGAACGGCGGCGAAGACGAAGCAGCCGGCCCAGCCGATGGTGGGGAGCAGGACAGCGGTCAGTGCGGCGGCGAGGATGGCGCCGATGGGCCAGCCACCCTGGACGAGGGAGTAGATGAAGCCTTGGCGCTTCTTGATCCGGGGGTCATCGGACGCGCCGTAGAGCTCGCTGAGGTAGGCGCCGTTCACGCCCTGTTCGGACAGGCCCAGGCCGCTGAGGGACCGGATGGCAACGAGGACGGCGACCGGGACGACTCCGCCGAGCGCGGTCAGGGCCGAGGCGATGCCTGCTCCGGCGGTGGTGAAGGCGAGCCCGGCCTTGCGGCCGAACTTGTCGACGACGGGCCCGGCGAGGAGGCCCATGCCGACGGCGCCGACGGACATCCAGGTGACCATGGTGGCCTGCTCGGCTTCGTTCATGCCGAGTTCCTTGCCAAGTTCGGGCAGGAGTGTGCCGAAGAGGATGAAATCGTAGACCGCGAATGCCCAGGCCAGGAAGGCCAGGATGGTCGCGAATTTGATCTGCCGGTTGGTGACGTGCGCCGGCCGCCAAGCCGTGCTGTTTATTGAGGACATGATCCAGCTCCATTGATGGGTGCGGAGGAATGTGATGTGGATTACAACTGTTTTTGGGCGTGACTGCCTACGGACTTGGCGGCAGCAGGGCCCTGCAGTGCGATGGTGCGCCGGGAAAGGTGGCACCGTGTCCGGCGGGCCGGTCTGCCCGGCCCGCCGTGAGGTGGGTCCTAGGCGGACTTACCTTCGATTTCCTCGAGGATCGGCAGGAGGAACTTGCGGAACTCGTCGTAGTTCTCGGTGACCGGGAAGTGGCCCAGCTTGGGCATCTCCCAGAACTTGGAACCCTTGACCAGGTTCGCTGCTTCCTTCGTGTCGGCCGGGGAAGTGTTGGGGTCGTATTCGCCGGTGAGGAAGTAGAGCATGCACTTGCTCGTGTCGATCGCGGCGGCCTCTTCCGGGGACACGTTGTGATCGTAGTAGTAGTAGTACAGGTCGCCGGCGAAGACGCCGGGGCCGCCGGACTGGTACTCCCACTGGATCTCGCGGACGTTCGCCTCCGGGGAGTAGGGGGAGATGTTCAGGAGCATGGCCGCGCCGATGGAGTTGCGGGAGACGTTGGGGTTATCGAACTCGCGGCGGATCCCGTCCATGCCGACTTCCACGTATTCGGCTGCCGAGCGCAGGGCGCCTTCGACGGAGATCGTGGCGCGGTAGCGGTCGTTGAAGTTCGAGGCCAGGTCGATGGCGAGGTGCCCGCCCATGGAGCTGCCCAGATAGACGGGGCGGTCCAGCTCGAGGGCTTCGGAGAGGGCGTTGGGGAAGGCCATCATGCGTGACTTGGTCATGTTGTATTCACGGGTCCACCATTTGTCCCCGTGCGGAGGCAGGGATTTGCCGTGGAAGGGCAGGTCGAAGGAGATGACCCGGTACCTGCTGGTGACCTCGGGGTCGTTGAGCAGGTGCCGGTACTGGCGGCCGTCGGAGCCGGCGGTGTGCCCGACGATCAGCGGGATGCCCTGGCCTGCTTCTTCGTAGTAGACCCGGTATTCAATGTCCTCGACGGTGAGGTAGACGTAACCGCCCTTGATGGGTTCGAACTTTGCCATGACTTACGCTCCTTCGACGTTGAGCTGGCGGAAGATTTGCATGAGCCGGTTCAGTGCCGGCAGGTAGGCGTAGAGCTGGTTGGTGTTGCTGAGTAACACGCCGTGCTTAGCGGAGGAACTCTGCAGGGACTGGAAGAACGGCCGCGGGTGCTCGGCGGTCATGTCCTTCCACTGCTCGTCGGTGCCCTTGATCCAGATGGCGGCATCCTGCGGGTCGGTGCCGGAGGGTTCGACCGTGAGGAGTTTGCCGTCGTCGTAGGCGGCGAGCCAGGCATTGTCGCCGATGGCGACGTGGAGTTTGCCGGTGTAGTAGCGCATCTCGCGGTTGAACTCGAAGTCTTCGGTCGCGGTGTGCAGCACCTCTGCGAAGTCATGCATGGATTTGCCTTTCATCGTTGAAAGCCTGAGTGGTGGTGGCGAGGTATTCATACATCCTCGTGTGGTCCTCGGCGCCGTGGCCGGCGTCGAGGGCGGACTGCCAGACGGTTTCGCAGTCGTGGCTGAACGGGGCCTCAATGCCCAGGGAATCGGCCAGGGCCGTGGCGATCTTAATGTCTTTGGTCATCAGTCCGATGGGGAACCCGGAGCCGAAGGTTCCGCTGAGCATGAACTGGGCGACCTTGTTTTCGGACGTGTTGCTCCGTCCGGAGGAGGCGTTCAGGACCTCGGTCATCGTCGCGGGGTCGATACCGAAGCGTTCTCCCACACGCAGCGCCTCGACGGTGGCGACGACGGATGCGGCGGAGACGAGGTTGTTCAGCGCCTTGGCCGCGTGCCCGGAGCCGGCGTCGCCGACGTGGATGACGGATTTTCCGAGGACGTCGAAGATGTCCTTGGCCTGGTCCAGGTCGTGCCAGCGACCGCCGACCATGACCGCGAGCTGTCCGTTCCGGGCTCCGCGGACGCCGCCGGAAACCGGTGCGTCAAGGTAGCGCATGCCCTGCCGTTCCAGCCGTTTGCCCAGGTCGCGGGAGCGGATGGGTTCGGAAGATGACATATCGATGAACAGGGTGTTCAGGGACGCGGCCGCGGCCACGCCGTTGGT
The DNA here is from genome assembly GCF_057840185.1 of Pseudarthrobacter sp. KH_020_B. NCBI lineage: Bacteria > Bacillati > Actinomycetota > Actinomycetes > Micrococcales > Micrococcaceae > Pseudarthrobacter > Pseudarthrobacter sp. KH_020_B. The sequence goes on along the minus strand of NZ_CM174506.1, from coordinate 2,137,928 downwards.
GAGCACTCCTTCGACGATGTCGGAGTTGGGCAGCATCGTGATGATGACATCGGCTTCCTGCCAGGCGGCCGCGTCTGCGGCGGTCCGGGCGCCCGGATGTTCGTCCTGGAAGCGCTGGACGGCGCCTTGGTCCCGGTCGCTGATGATCAGCCGGTGGCCGGCGTCGGCGAGGCGTGCGGCCATGGGGAAGCCCATGTTGCCCAGGCCGATGAAGCCGATGGTACTCATGCTTCCGCCTCCATTTCCTTGAAGACCTCGCGGGCCAGGCGGAAGCTTTCCAGGGCCGCGGGGGCGCCGCAGTAGATGGCGACCTGGAGGAAGACCTCTTTGATCTGTTCCTTGGTCACACCGTTGCGGATGGCGCCGCGGACGTGGACCTTCAGCTCGTGCGGCCGGTTCAGGGCACTGATCATGGCCAGGTTGATCAGGCTGCGCTGGGCGCGTTCCAGACCGGGCCGGTTCCAGACATCACCCCAGCAGTACTGGGTGACGAGTTCCTGCATCGGCATCGAAAACTCGTCGGCGCTGTCCAGGCTGCGCTGGACGTACGCGTCGCCGAGGACTTCCCGGCGGGTGGCGAGGCCTTTGTCGAACAGGTCCTGGTTCATGGTTGTGGTGCTCACTGGATTACTCTCCTTTTGCTGCTTCTTCGGCGGCGTTGAGGGGTGTCTTGTCCCAGACCGCCTGAATGTTGGTGAACTCGTGGACGCCCAGGTAGGAAAGTTCACGGCCGAAGCCGCTCTTCTTGACACCGCCAATGGGAATCCGGGGGTCCGAGACGGACAGACCGTTGATGAAGACGCCGCCGGCGTCGATCCTGCGGGCCATGGCACGGGCTTTGGCGCTGTCGGCGGTCCAGATCGCGGCGCTGAGGCCAAATTCGGAGTTGTTCGCCTTGGCCAGCGCATCGTCGGCGTCCTCTGCAGCGATGACGGTTGCGACAGGACCGAAAATTTCCTCTTTGAAGGCCGTCATGGTTTCGGTGACACCGGCCAGGACCGTGGGGGCATAGAACGAGCCGGGTCCGGAGAGCCGGTAGCCGCCGGTGCGGAGCTCTGCACCCTCTGCGACGGACCGCTTGACCTGGTCATCGACGTCGAGCAGGCCCTCTTCCTTGGCCATCGGGCCGACGAAGGTTTCCGGATCGGTCGGGTCCCCGACTTTCAAGCTCTCCACACGGCGGGTGAGCTTTTCGGTGAATTCCGCGTACACGGAGCGTTCGACGATAATCCGTTTGGCCGAAATGCACACCTGCCCTGCGTTCACCATTCGCCCGGTGGCTGCCGCCTCGACGGCCTTGTCCAGGTCGGCGTCGGCAAGGACGATAAACGGGTCCGATCCCCCAAGTTCCAGGATGACCTTCTTCAGCGCACGGCCCGCCTCGGCGGCGACGCTCTGCCCGGCGACGGTGCCGCCGGTCACCGCCACGCCCGTGATCGCCGGGTTGTGGATGATGGCAGGGAGCTCATCGCGGTCGCAGTTCACGACCGCGAACGTCCCCTTCGGCAGTCCGGCCTCCTCCCACAAAGACTGCAACGCCAGCCCGCACCCGACCACATTGGAAGCCGGCTTCAGGAGGTAACCGTTGCCGCCCAGGATGATGGGGGCGGCCCCGCGGAAGATCTGCCAGACCGGGAAATTCCACGGCATGACCGCCAGCACGGTACCCGTGGGCAGATAGGAGACGTAGGCTTCCGGGCCGATGGCCGTTGCCGTGTCCTCCAACATGGCCGGCCCGTGTTCGGCGTACCAGTCCAGCATGTTCGCGCACTTGGTGACCTCGGCCTGGGCTTGGGTGACCGGTTTGCCCATTTCGGCAGTGATGACGGCGGCCAGCTTCGCGGTATCGCGCCGCAGCAGTTCTGCATGCCGGCGGAAAACCTCAGCGCGCCGGGCCGGGGACGTGTCCCGCCAGCTGGCGAAACCCTCGGCTGCGGACCGGACGACGTCTGAGACGCCCTGCTCATCCAGGTAAGGGTAGGTGGCCACGTCTTCGCCGGTGGCCGGGTTCGTCGATTTCGCGACGGCAACTTCGATGGTGCCCATAGTGTGTTCCTTCAAGTTCGTGTGATGGGGCTAACAACGACTCTAGAAGCAACGGACAGTTTGATAAATAAGAAGTTTCCGAAGTGTCACTTCTCTGAAAGAGAACGATCAGGCTCTGTTCAAATCGGCGTGCATACGGCCGGCTGACCTAAACGGGTTGAAAAGCACCCCGAGTGCTGTCATCCTTCTGTGAGAGTGATGCTTCGACTGCATCGCTTCACTAATGAAGAACTGAGGACAATGGAGATCTCACAGCTCGAAATTTTTCTAGCCGTAGCGGAGACCGGCAGCATCACTAAAGCAGCCGCCAAGCTGCTTCGTGCTCCCTCAAACGTATCGACGCGGATCCAGCAGCTCGAACGCGAGCTGGGAGTCAAGCTGCTGGTACGGGACAAGCGCCAAAGCTCCCTCTCCGCGGATGGGGAGGCCTTTCGCGAACATGCCCAAAAGATCATTGACCTGTGTAACGACGCCAAAGCCTTCACGGCACAGGGTGAACCTCGGGGCAAATTCCGTCTCGGTGCCCTCGAAAGCACCGCGGCCGTTCGAATACCGCCGATACTTGCCAGCTTCCACCTCCGTTACCCGGCGGTCGACGTTGAACTCGAAGCAGGGTCCTCGGGAGTACTCTTTGACCATTTGCTCAACGGACAACTCACGGCAGCATTCTCCGATGGAAAACCGGCCGTACCATCGATAACTGGCGTCAGGGCTTTCAGCGAGGAACTGGTGATCCTCACTCCGCAGACGGTGAACGAGATCAACGACGATTTCAAGGCGTCCCACCCGACGGCGTTCATGTTCGGCACCATCTGCTCCTACCGCCAGCGCTTTGAGGACTGGCTCGATTCGGAAGGAATCGTCCCCGGGCGGATTGTCGAGATTTCGTCGTACTACAGCATGCTCGCCTGCGTCGCCGCCGGCGGCGGCATCTGCATGATGCCCAAATCGCTTCTGGAGACGCTTCCCGGCGCAAATCGGGTCCACGCCCACGAGATACCAGGCGCTCTCGGCACGGCCGAAACCTGGCTGATGTGGCGCCGGGACTGCCGCTCAGCCAACCTCCAGGCATTCATCACTGAACTCAGGGAACACCTGGGCCCGGCAATTGAGGCTTCCCCTGCCGCCGCGTAGCGGAATCCGCCCGACCTCTTGTCACAAGCGCGATTCCGGCTCCGCTTGCATTCCGAGAGAAAGTCGGTTACACGCTTGCTACTGTTAGCCGGCCCGGAAGGATGATCCCCGTTTTTCTAAATGCGCAGTCTATGGGCCAACGGTGAGGACGACCCCTCCCCCGTAATCAAAGACACGTCTATGACCACTTCCGCCGACTACCCACGCAACTTCGATATCGACAGTTTTCTTGCTCTGGGCTATTCATCTGAGCGGAGTATCCTGAGTGCGTGGAATTGGTGCAACCGCGGGCAGGGGTGCACTATCCGAGGTCGGCCGGAGAGTTTCGATCGTGGTTCAGCACAGACGCGGACTGCTTGGACTATCTGGACTGGCTGCGCTGGCCGAACGGCTTCGTGTGCCCGCGGTGTGGGCACACAGGTGGTTGGGCGGTCGCCGATGGCGGGTACCGGTGCGCCTCCTGCGCAGGCCGCACGTCGGTCACGGCGGGCACGATCTTCGACCGCCGCAGGACACCGCTGACGGTGTGGTTCGAGGCCTGCTGGATGTTCGCCTCGGGCAAGGACGGCATGTCCGCGTTGAGCCTGCAACGGTCGCTGGAGATCGGCTCGTACCCGACCGCGTGGGCGATGCTGCATCGACTCCGCTCAGTACTGGTGCGGCCGGGGCGAGATCGACTGGCCGGCACCGTCGAGGTGGACGAGACATACATCGGCGGCGAGGAGCCGGGGCTGCGCGGCGGACGCGCCAAGGGCAAGAAGGCACTGGTAGGCATAGCAGTTGAGGTCCAGGAACCGCACGGGTTCGGGCGGGCCCGGATGGCGATCCTGGCCGACGGGTCGGCCGCCTCGCTGCACGCCTTCGTCACCGAACACGTCGAGCCGGGTACGCGGGTGATCACCGACGGCTGGGCCGGCTACCGCGGAATCGACAAGCTCGGCTACACCTACGAACCGCACAGCCAACGCGCCGCCCGCGCCCGCGGAGAGGACCCCGGCGACCTGCTCCCCGGCGTCCATCGGGTGGCCTCGCTGGTCAAGCGCTGGCTGCTGGGCACGCACCAGGGCTCGGTCGACGAAGCGCACTTGCAGAGCTACCTCGACGAGTTCGTCTTCCGCTTCAACCGACGCCAATCGCGCAGCCGAGGCATGGTCTTCTACCGCATCCTCCAACTCGCCGTCGCCCACGCTCCCGTGCGCTACCGCGACCTGGTCGCCGACCCCCAACCGAAGAAGACCCCGCCCCCACCGCCAGGAAGACGAGGCCATCCGCCGACCATGGACAGGCCACGGGCGGCTCACCCATGGAGAGGCTCCTAACCTGCGTAAGTCCGCTCAGATGAATACCCCAGTTCTTGCTAACTCTCATTAGAGCAGAGAACAGAACCGGGCCGCCGATCCACCGTCCCCAAACCATGAGCACCCTTCAACATTTTGTCGGAGTAGTCGGCCAAGATCAAATTCTCACAGGGACAACACCGTGAATTTCCTGACGCGGCTTGTGCAGTGACTTAAGAGCCATGTGCACACGTGTACACACTTCGTGGGTAGTTTGTACACACACTGGGCCCTAAACGCCTCTGACCTTCGACAACACTCGGTCCGAGGTGGTCATCAGTCCCACACACCAGCAGTCTCAGCCCCGCTTGCTCGCACGTCGTACCATCAGGGCTTCTGCCGTCGACGTGGTTCTGGCCGCGTCGGTGCGGGCGTGCCGCGCTTGGGTTGCCCGCGGGTCATGTCTGAAGGGCCGGCGCGGAGCATGTATGGAAGTCATCAGAAAAGGGATAAGCGGCCGAGAAGACACACGATGGCAACCGGCAGAGCCGACTATCTGACGGGACGGAGGCGATGGAGCTTCCCGCACGTCATGTCGCACAGAGCGTTCGGACCCATGCGCTGGTATGAACCAGGGAGGGACCAAATGCAGGTCGACGGACCCGACCGTGTACAGGGTGTGGACAGTGTCCACACCCTTTTGGTCGGACAACCGATCACATTTCCGCTCACGTGATCACCGACGGCGGCTGGGCGCGTAGCGGAAAGTCGTCGAAAATCACGGCTAAGTCATGTCGTCCACACAACCCGCAGCCATGAATGAGTGATGGCCAACACCGGCCACCGGAACAAGCCAGAGAAGAGGGCGAATAAACCCAGATACCAGCACGCGGAGGGCCCACCAGGCAATGCCCTGAACCCGCAACCCACACAACCGAATAGGCGATCGCGGCGCCAGGCACAGACCGCGGCCAGTGTCAGAGGGACCGCGGAGGGTCAATGTCCACACATTAAAGCAAGAACCCCTCTGACGAGGGGTTATGCGTGCCCGAGGTGGGACTCGAACGGGACTCCAGCCCTTGCAAACACTGGGCTCCCCCGGAAACATACGGAATCCGACCCAGTCCGGCGCCGGTACGACCGAGTCCGAAGCCCAGGGTGTGCACATTGTGCACACCCCCAATTCTCCGGCTCAAAGTCCCCAGACCAACGAGCGCGCCCCGCGTCGACGGGGCGCGCTTCTTCTTTGTCCTGACAAAAACGATCCGACCGGAGGGTCCACGCTTGGCGGCAACAGGTCATGCCCGCGCTCGTTTCCAGATGCCAGTGCAGGCCACGCGGCATTCTTGGTCTGTGGTGTCTTCATAGCGATTCCACCTCCCTTCAGCCCTTTCGTGGGTCCGATCGGCGGACAGCCACATGACCGGCGGCAGTACGCAAGGGCCTGGATATTCTCCTCCAACTTATAGGTGCTGATCAGTTTATCTACGGGAATTTGCCGGCCTCCATCAGGGAGTGACCAGTGCAATTCCGCCATACCCGCACTGCACCTCGCGGCGATCAGGGTTCCCAGGCATGGGGATGGACGGCCTGTGCAGCAATCTGCAAGACCGACCAGGAAAACGATTCTGGCCCCGGTAGATCTTAGATAGAGGTGTATCCGCCATCGGCGTTGATAATAGATCCCGTCAGTGCCGACGAGCTATCGCTGGCCAGGAACAGAACAACACTAGCGATCTCCTCCGGTCGAAGCAGTCGTCCGATGGGTTGTCTGGAAATCATCTGGGAGCGGGTCTCTTCCGGGAGTTTAGCCAGCAACGGCGTGTCCACGTAGCCTGGTGACACCGCGTTGAAGCGGATATCCTGTCGGGCGTACGTAAGCGCAGCTGAACGCGTGAAGTTAGCGACGGCGGCCTTCGCTGCAGAGTAGGCATTGCTGTTGGCCTGGCCGACGTGGGCCAAAATCGAGGCCATGTTGATTACAGAAGCGGTACGAGGTTCTGTGTAGTCCCCGCGGCGGGCCAGGATCGTCGAGACGGCCCATTTGTTGCATATGGCAACACCTGTGAGGTTGACGTCGATGACACGTCGCCAATTGGACATATCGAGTTCATGAAGCGGTGTCTTTACCTCGGGAATTCCAGCGTTAGCTACCAGGACGTCCAAGCCGCCAAATGTGCGCGCTGCTCCGTCCATGAGGCGGCGTACCGAAGATTCGTCGGTCACATCCGTGCGAATGAATTGGGCTCTGCCCCCGCGAGCTGTTATTTCCTCCACAACGTGAGAGCCGCTGCTCCCAATATCGCCGATGGTGACTGCAGACCCGGCTTCCGCCAGTTTGCGGGCTATGGCTTCGGAATTTTTCAAGCTGAACGGTACCAACGGGAGTTAGGCGGCTGACTGTTCGGTGTTTTCCTTGGGTTGGTTGATCCATGCGGGCCCGGGCAGGGCCAGTATTTTGGGGTCGGTGGTTTTGGCGAAGCGGTTGGGGTGTTTTGCCCTCGCCGCGGCGAGGGTTTCCGAGCGTTGCTTGGCGATGCCGACGGCGAATCCGTAGTGGACGTTGGCGGGAGTGTGGAAGCCGATTCCGGAATGCTGGTGGTGATGGTTATACCAGTCCATGAACTCGTTGATAAAGGCTCTGGCATCGCCAAGGGAAGCGAAGCGTTCGGGAAACATGGGCCCGTATTTCATGGACTTGAAGAGGCTTTCTGAGTACGGATTATCGTTGCTCACCCGGGGCCGGGAATGTGACCGGGTGACCTCCAAGTCCGAGAGCAGCGCGGCCACTGTCTTAGACGTCATCGACGTGCCCCTGTCCGCGTGCACGACTTGCGGGATGCCGTGGATCCCGAAGATTTCCCTCATCATCTCCACTGCCAGAACCGCGGATTCACTGGCGTGCACGTGCGCTCCGACGATGAAGCGGGAGTGGATGTCGATCATCATGTAGCAGTCGAAGTATTTGCCCTTCACGGGCCCGGCCAGCTTCGTGATGTCCCAGCTCAGCACCTGGCCCGGGGCGGTGGCGACGAGCTCGGGCACGGTCCGGGGAGGGTGTTTGGCCAGGCGGCGGCGTTCCTTGACCTGCTTGTTCTCCTCCAGCACCCGGTAAAATGTTGACAACGAGCCCAGATAGACGCCTTGATCCAGGAGCTTCGCATAGACCTGCATCGGTGCCAGGTCCACAAACTCCGGGGCGTTCAACGCCGCCAGTACCGCAGCCCGCTCGGCAGGGCTGAGCTTGTTCGGTGGAGCTGCCTCCGGCTGGTCCCGGGGCGGGGCCGGCTTGCGGTACACCGTGGTGCGTGAGACCCCGGCCAGGGCCGCCGCTTGCCGGGTGGGGACCTGTTGTTGGCGCAGGCCGTGGTAGGCGGCCATCAATTCTTCTTGGACTTCGGCTCGTCCGGTGATTCCTGAATGGCGTTCTCTAAGAACGCCGAGAGTTTTTCCATGATTCCCAAGGCTGCCTCGGATCGTTTCAACCGGCTCTCACTCACCTCCAACTGGCGGCGCAAACGCGCGATCTCAGCCTGGTCCGACGACAGTTTCCCGATTGTCTCCCCAGGCTTCTTGCCAGCGAGGACACCGGCGTCACGGAGCCGGCGCCATTCAGTCATCTGGGATGAATAAAGGCCCTCGCGGCGCAGAAACGCACCGCCTTCATTGCCCTGGCACGCCGCCTCGTACGAGGCCAAATATTCGAGCTTCTGCACTGGGGTGAACGACCGGCGAGGGGTCGGTCCACCGGAACGCGGTCCGGGACTGTTCATAGGACCATCTTGGCCTACGGCACTCAAAACTGGACTGGACATGATTACTGGATTCCTGATTCTCGCCCCACGCGATTAAGCGGACTTGCTATGAGCCCTTGGTACCGTTCCAGCCTGACACGTAGGGCTTCCCCGATTCCGGAAGCTCCACCTGTCACGACCGCGGACTTTCCAATCAGCATGCTGTCTCTTCCTGCCTTTCGATTCTCCGGGGACACGTCCTGATGCGCACGTTTAGACCACTTCGGCACGCTTAAGGCCGCGTTCGGCGGCGAGCCTGGCGATGTCGCGCCCCGCCCGGTAACCGAACACGAGGGCTGGGCCGATGTGTGAGCCGTAGCCCGGGTAGCCGCCACCGAACACGCTGACGGCTGCCGCGCCGACGGCGATGAGTCCGGGAACCGCGGTGCCCTCAGCGGTGATGACCTCGGAGCGGTCGTTGACGCCGATGCCGGCGAAGGTGCCCAGATCGCCCATCTGGATCTTGGCCGCGTAGTACGGGCCCTTGCCGACCGGGGCCAGGTTCGGGTTCGGTTTGTGCTCCATGTCGCCGCGGAAGTGGTTGTACAGGGTGGAGCCGCGGCCGAACGCCGGGTCCTCGCCGCGTTCCGCTGCCGGGTTGAACCCGGCGACGGTCGCCCTAAGGCCCTCGGCGTCGATGCCGAGCTTGCCGGCCAGTTCTTCCAGGGTGTCTCCCCTGACCAGGTAGCCGGTCTTGTAAAAGTAGCCGCGCGGCATCGGCCAGGGCTTGGCGTAGCCGATGCCGTACTTGTGCATCGTCTTCGCGTCGCCGATCACGAACCCGAACGTTTTGTCCTCGTCCTTGTTGTGCCCGATCATCGCCCCGCCGAAGTCGTGGTAGCTCAGGGCTTCGTTGCCGAAGCGTTTGCCGTGACGGTCGACGGCGATCAGCCCCGGCAGACCGATGGCGCGCAGGTGCGGGAAGAGTCGCTCTTTGCCGTTGAGGTACTTGAAGACGGTCACCGGCGCCCAGGAGCCAACGCTGAACACTGAGTTGTCGATGTGTCCGCCGGCGCTGATTGCCAGGTTGGCGGCATCCCCGCCGTGGCCCAGGGTCGGGGTAAAGTGGTCGTCGCCCTCGGCGTCGTGGGGGAAGTACTGCTTCCGGAGTTCCTTGTTCCCCGAGAAACCGCCGGCGGCGAGGATGACGCCGAGACGTGCCGTTACGGCGGCGGCATGGTCTCCGCCGATGACCGCTCCGGTGATGGTGCCGGCGTCGTCGCGGGTCAGGGAAAGTGCCGGTGAGGAATTCCAGAGCCGCACGCCCAGGTCGTCGGCGCTCTTGACCATCCGGGTCATCAGCGCATTGCCGTTGGAACGCAGCACGGGGCGCCGGTAGCGGGCCGCATCGACCCAGGTCCGGAGCAGCTTCTTGGCCACGTAGACGAACGACTTGACCGACTGGTTGACATGGAAGAACTCGTTGATGTCCGGGCCGACCTGCGGCATGTAGCCGAAGACGGTGTAGGAACTCATGTAAGGCTGCATCAACAGGCGCTTGTCCCCGAGGATGCGCGCGTCAACGTCTCGCGGCAGGATCGCCCGGCCCGAGAGCTTTGCCCCGGGCAGGTCCATCTTGTAGTCCGGGGACTTCTCCGGGTAGGTGAATTTCACCTCGGTCTCGTTCTCCAAGAAGGAAATGGCTTCGGGCACGGTGTCCAGGAAGGTCCGGACGCCGGCCTCGTTGAACGTCTCCGGCGCCAGGTTTTTTAGGTACGTTTCCGTTTCCTCACGGGTGTCGCCCTGCGCCATTCCCTGCTTGTTGCCGGGGACCCAGGCCCAGCCGGCGGAAATCGCCGTCGTGCCGCCGAAGTACTGGTCCTTCTCGGCAACGATCACGCTCAATCCCTGCGACGCGGCTTTCAACGCTGCGGCCATGCCGGCCACACCGGATCCGATGACGAGGACATCACAGGCGACGCTTTTACTCATGCTTCTTGCTCCGTTCAGTCGGCCGCACGCATCAGCGCGGCAGCCGTGGGGAAAGGCTAAACCCCCAGTACAGCCGGTGATCGGGTCAGGCGTGAGGAGGATTACCATTGAGTGGGAATCTGGAGGAGGATGTGTGGCCAACTCTTCATCAGGCGAGTCGATCATCGGACGCTTCGTCAAGATCGTGAGCGCCTTCGATGACCGCCACAAGACCATGAGCGTCGCCGAACTCGGCCGCCGTACCGGCCTTCCGGTTACGACCACGTACCGGCTGGTCAACGACCTGCTGCTCGAGCGCCTCCTCGAACGCGAACCCGGCGGGAACGTGCGTATCGGCACCCGGATGTGGGAGCTGGTGTCCCGCGGGTCGACGATGGTGGGCTTGAGGGAAGCCGCACTGCCGTTCATGGAGGACGTCCAGGCCGTGGTCCAGCACTCCACCACACTTGGCATACTCGATTCCGATGAAGTCCTGTATATCGAGCGCATCGGCTCCGCTGCGACCATTGTGGACATCACGAAAATTGCCGGCCGTCTCCCGCTGCACGCGACGTCGTCCGGGCTGATACTGCTGGCCCATTCACCGGCCGCATACCAGGAAACCATCCTGGCCCGGCCCCTAACCAAGTACACCGAATCCACGCTCACCGATCCAGCGGTGCTGCGCCGCCATCTGGCCGAAATCAGGCAGCGGGGCTTTGCCGCCATGCCCGGGGTGATCGTGCCGGAATCTGCAGGTATTGCCGTGCCGGTCTTCGGACCCGAGAATACCGCTGTCGCGGCACTGAGCGTGGTGGTGCCCCGGACCGAGGAATACACGGCCGCCCGAGTGCCGGTCCTGATGGCGGCCGCCCGCGGCATTTCCCGCGCCCTGGGCTGGCGCGGGGAACTCAAGGGTGCCCTCCGCCAGAGCCACTAAGTTTCTGTTCCCGTTCATCGGCAATGACGTGGTCCCGCTCACAGCCCCCCTGTCACTCTGACTAAACGCGGCAAAGAGGCCGCTGGAGTTACGAGGAGCAGAGAACATGAACAGCGCACACAACCGCGTCGCCGGCAAGACGGCAGTCGTCACGGGCGGCCGGGGCGACCTCGGGAGCGCCACCGCCGCGCTGCTTGCCGAGCACGGTGCCAAGGTCGCAAGTCTGGACGTGGCAGGCATTCCTGCCGCCGTCGCCCACGAAAAAATCAGCGAATACGACGTCGACGTAACCAGCGAGGAGAGCGTCGCGGACGCGATCCGCCGGGTCACCGAGGACCTCGGCACCCCGGACATCCTGGTCAACGCGGCCGGAATAATCGGCCCGGCCGGAGCGTCCCACACCGCCTCCATCACGGACTTCGACATCCTCTTCAACGTCAATGTCAAGGGCGTCTGGCTGATGACCAAATTCGTTATCCCCGGAATGATCGAGAAAGGCGCCGGCAGCATCGTCAACTTCTCCTCGATCCACGGGCTCACCGGCGGCCCGAACGTCCCGTTGTATCACGCCACCAAGGGCGCCGTCCGGCTGCTGAGCAAGTCGGACGCCGCCGCCTACGGCAGACATGGCATCCGGGTGAACTCCATCCATCCCGGCTCGATGAACACCCGGATGAGCCGCCGTTCCGCCGAACAGTCCGACATCGGCGCAGAGCGATACTACAAGCAGCTCGTCGGCTCCAACCCGCTGCCCCGGCAGGGCGAACCGGACGAAATTGCCTACGGCGTCCTGTACCTGGCCTCGGACGAATCCCGCTTCACCACCGGCTCGGAACTCGTGATCGACGGCGGCTACACCGCAGTCTGATCTCCCACCGTCTAACCGCACCCCGGATCTGTTCCACGGCGAGGCTGCCTCGCAGCCGCACCGGAACTTCTTCTTCGAAAGGGCAACACACTATGAAATTTATTAACGGAACCGGATCGGACCGCTACGACGTCATCGTCGTCGGCTCCGGGGCAGGCGCCCTCACCGCGGCAGCCACCTCCGCGCGTGCCGGCAAGTCCGTCGTCGTCCTCGAGAAAAGCGACCTGCTGGGCGGAACCTCGGCCGTTTCCGGCGGCATGCTCTGGGTGGCCGACAACCACCACGCCCGCAAAGCAGGAATCGCCGATTCGAAGGAAGCAGCCGCCGAATATGTGCGCGCCGTCGCCCGTGGGCGCGGCCGTGAGGAACTCCTGAACGCGGCCCTGGAGTACGGGGACCAGATGCTTCAGTTCGTGGAAGAGGAATGCGGCGTCCGTTTCATCTTCCTGAACAAATTCCCGGACTACCGCCAGGACCTGCCCGGCGCCCTGCCGGGCGGCCGCACGGTGGAACCCGAGCTGTTCAACAGCAGGCAAGCCCTGGGCGGGCTCACTCCGCACGTCCGCACTGACGGCCGCGCGCCGTTCACGATGCAGGAGTACGAGAACTGGGGCGCGTTCACGAATTTCCCCTGGGAGGATTTGAACCGGCGCCAGGCCGACGGTCTCGTGGCCAAGGGCCAGGCCCTTGTGTCCATGCTCCTGGCCAGCCTGGTCCGGGACGGTGCCGCTCTCATCACGGGGGCACGCGGACACCGCCTCGTCTCTGACGGCAGCCGGGTGACCGGCGTCGAACTGGAAACCGGCGAAGTGTTCCACGCGAACGACGGCGTTGTGCTGGCCACCGGCGGCTTCGAATGGGACAAGGCACTGGCCGACTCGATGCTGGCATCGCGGCTGTACACGATGTGCTCGCCACCCTCAAATACAGGCGACGGGCTACGGATGTCCCAGCGCATCGGTGGCCAGACCCGCGGCACTCGCGAAGCCTGGTGGGCCCCGATGTCCATCACCGGGGACACCCGCGACGGGCAGCCCGTGGGCACCCTCCTCCGCTTCGAGCGCCAGGGCCCGGGATCGATCATGGTAAACCGGCACGGCCACCGTTTCGCCAACGAATCCCAGAACTACAACGACCTGGCCCGCTCCCTGCACTCCTGGGACTCCGCCGGAAACCAGGCCCTGAACACCCCGGCCCACGTCATCGTCGACCACGCCTACCTGGAGCACTACGGCATCCTGGCCCACCGCGCTGGCCAGCCCACCCCCGGGTACCTGACCGAGGCGGCGACGCTTGGCGAGCTCGCCGCGAAGATCAACGTTCCCGCCGAAAACCTCATAGGGACGGTGTCCCGGTTCAACGAGTTCGCCGTCAGGGGCGAGGATCCCGACTTCGGCCGCGGCGAAAGCGCGTACGACAAATACTGGGGCGACGACGGAAACCCCTTCCCGAACCCGTCCCTGGCACCGCTGCAGACCGGGCCGTTCTACGCCATGGAGGTGGTCAATGGCGCGTTCGGAACCAACGGCGGAATCGCCACCGACGGGCGCGCCCGCGTCCTGGACGTGGACAATGAGCCCATCGAAGGGCTCTTTGCCGCCGGCAACACGACGGAAAATGCCTACGCCGCCGGGTACCCCGGCGCCGGCGCAACGCTCGGCCCGATCATGACCATGGGTTACCTCGCCGGACGCACAATCGCCGGCCAGGACCCAGACTTCGCCGGTTCCGCGACCGCCGGCCAAGCAGCCGCCGACGCCACCGCTGAACTGATAGGAGCCTGACATGATCCGCCACACCGTACTCTTCAAGTTCAAACCGGATTTCCCGTCCGCCGACAAGCAGGCCTGGATCGCCGGACTCAACAAGATGTCGGGGAATATCCCCGGCATGATCAGCCTGACCCACGGCCCGGACATACTCAACACCGAGCGTTCCTTCGATTACGCCATCGTGGCGGACTTCGAAAAAGTCGAGGACATCGCGGGGTACAACACCCATCCGCTGCACGAGCCGCTCAAAGCCTATTCATTCCCCAATAGCCAGCAAATCCTTTCGGTGGACTTCCACCTCGGGGATTCCCAGCCGGCTGCCGCTAAGACATCGTTGTCTTAAGGAGATCCCCATGCACACCGCACCCGCCCCACACCTGGCCGCACGCAAGACCCCGCGGAAGGCAGCCTTGGCATCGTTCCTCGGCAGCACCCTGGAATACTACGACTTCTTCATCTACGGCACCGCCGCCGCCCTGGTGTTCCCGCACCTGTTCTTCCCCTCCGCCGACCCTGCCATTGGTCTGATCGGAGCCTTCGCCACCTTCGGAGTCGCCTACGTGGCGCGGCCCGTGGGCGGGCTGGTTATGGGCCACTTCGGCGACAAGCTGGGGCGCAAGAAGATCCTGCTACTCACCCTCGGCATCATGGGACTGGCCTCGCTCGGCATCGGATTCCTGCCCACATACGAACAGGTCGGCGTCTGGGCCCCGATCCTGCTTGTGGCCGGGCGCCTCGCCCAGGGCTTCTCCGCCGGCGCCGAGTCTGCCGGGGCATCCACGCTCACGCTGGAACACTCCCCGGAAGGCAAGCGCGGCTTCTTTACCAGCTTCGTGATGACCGGCTACGCCTCTGGCATGGTACTGGCCACTTTGGTCTTTATCCCGGTCACAGCTCTGCCGCAGGAAGCAATGATGAGCTGGGGCTGGCGCGTCCCGTTCTGGCTGTCCATCGTGGTCTTAGGCATCGCCTACTGGGTGCGGACCCACCTGGATGAGACCCCGGTTTTTGAAGAGGCCAAGGAACAGCATCAGGTCACCCCAATGCCGGTCAAGGAAGTCCTCAAGTTCCAGGGTCCCGATGTGCTGCGCGTTGTGGGAATGTCCATCATGTCCGTCATGCAGACCATCTTCACGGTCTTCGGCCTGGCGTACGCGACCTCCACGGCTGGTTTTGACCGGGCCTCCATCCTCACCGTCAACGCCGTGGCGATCGGCCTGTCGATGTTCGCCATGCCGCTGGCGGCGAAGATCTCGGACCGGATCGGGCGGCGCCCCTTGTTGCTGACGGCAGCAATCGGTTGCTCGATCACGATCTTCGTGTACTTCCTTGCATTGTCCTCGGGCAACATCGTGCTGGTCTTCCTGGCCGCATTCCTGAACATGACGGTGCTGTACTCGGGATTCAACGGCATCTGGCCCTCTTTCTTCGCCGAACAGTTCGCTGCACCGGTACGGTATACCGGCATGGCGATGGGCAACCAGCTCGGCCTGGTCCTGGCAGGCTTCGCGCCAATGATCGCAGGCTTGCTCCTGACCCCGGGCGTCAACGGCTGGGTTCCTGTGGCCGTCTTCGGCACAGTCTGCATGCTCATCGCGGCCGTCTCGGTGTACTTCTCCCGTGAGACGTTCAAGACCCCCATCGAGGAACTGGGCGCCCCCTACCTGGAAGGCACAGCACGGCGCCTGGAACAGCACACCGGACACGAGGCAGCCATCCAACTCCCCTAATACGAGTCGCAACCCCGGGGTCGTTTCGCGACTCCGGGGTGCCTGCGCGTACACCGAGCTGGCCGGCCCCTAACCGGTCGTGCAGACAGGCGCCCATGCCAACTAAGCGAAGTCCCGGCCACCGCACGGTCCGTTGCTAAATGGCGGTGACCGGAGCCGGGGTCTTGGCGGTAAGCGGGCTCCATCAGAGCGTGTAGCAGAGATCGGGCCGACGCCGGTGAGCTCACCCTGGCTGCAATATCGGCAAGGTCATCCACTGGTGGTCAGCTTCAAAGCAATGATTATGACCGGGCGCATCCCAAGGAACTACGGTGATCGGCGGTCTTAGGCATGGTCCTACTAACAAACACGGATCATATTTCCCATTCCGAGCATGCGATATTGGTGCAGGAACCCAGAAGAGCCTCTGGAGGCTTTCGCTTCCAGGGGTTTTTCCTATTCACACGGAGACAAGGTGTGTATCCGCGGTGCCGCCATTTCCCGTAATTGATTCGGGCCCTGGACTGCCGTCGTCTTCATACAGCAAGGAGGACGCCAGCCATGACATCGGGAACCAGCATCGACTCGTCTGCGGCCGTAGGCACAATCACCCACCCTCGGCGCCACGAACGCGCCGAACTCGGTAAAACCTGTACCATCCTGGCAGCCCTCGGCTTGTCACTGGAAGCCACGGACGCGGCAGCGACCACCACCCGGCACGCCGCGACTACGCCCAAACCTTCACGCGCCTGATCGCTGATGGGGACTTTGAGTTCACCATCAAGACGCTCGCCGATTACGCTGCCATGAACATTGCCCCTCGCCTACGACAAATACGGACAGCACTCCATGCCCCTTGGCAGCCGGCCGGGACAACTACCCATCGTCGTCGACGGCCCTCGACGCGGCCACAGTTCTCCAACCCGAAACCGACGAATGAACCTTCAAGGAATCGACGTGGTCGACGTCGAACGCGGAACAATTCACTCGTTGCAGGGGGCCCTTCAGCTTGAGTGCGGAACCCGTGTCGGTGGCGGGTCAACTCCGACGGACCGGGAGTGGCCTTTCGGTTGCCTGCGATTCCGGGGATTCAGGCAGCGTCCCGTCGTCCTCATATGCCGTTGCAGCGGCCAGATCGCGGCCGGCGATATAGCCGAACGTGAGGGCAGGACCAAGATTGATGCCACCGGCGGGGTAATGGCCTCCCATGATGCTGGAGTGATCGTTCCCGGCGACGTACAGACCCGGAATGGGCTCGCCGTTTTCGGACAGCACCCTGCCGCGTCCGTCAGCGTCGAGGCCGGCGAAGGTCCCGAAGCTGCCCGGCACCACACGAACGGCATAGAAGGGCCCCTTCTCGAGCGGGCCGAGGGACGGGTTGGGCTTCTGGGTGGGATCGCCGCCGTAGCGGTTGAACGCGGTTCCGCCTCGTCCGAAATCGGGGTCGACTCCCTGGCGCGCGTTTTCGTTGAAGCGCGCCACCGTTTCCCGCAGGCCTGCCGGATCTATGCCGCACGCCTCGGCGAGTTCCTCGATCGTCTCGCCCTTCTTCAGGTATCCGGACCGGAGGTAGGGGAAGAGCGGCACGGGCAGGGGTTTAGCCATCCCCAGCGGGAACCTGCGGACGAACCTGCTGTCAGCGATCTGCCACGACTCAACCGTTTCACCCTCCGGGGTGGCGGCCAGCAGCCCTTCGACGTAGTCGTAGTATCCGTTCGCTTCGTTGACGAACCGTTTCCCGTCCTTGCGGACCCCGATGCTGCCCGGCTTGGCGCGGTCCATGATGTGCGGAAAAACGCCGGTGCGCCCGTTGCGGTACGGCACCAGCGAGACGGGGCACCAGGCGGCCGGGGACCTAACCGCAGTTTTGAAACGGGCCCCCACGGACTGGGCCAGGCTGATCCCGTCGCCGGTGGTTTCCTCCGGGGCGAGGGACCAGTGTTCGCGCCCGGTGGGGGTCTTGGGAAACAGTTCCTTGCGCCGCCGGAGGTCGTGCGGGAAACCACCGGTGGCCAGCACCACGCCGCGGGCAGCGCGAATGGTGACCTCGCCTTCCGGAGAGCTTACGACGGCGCCACTCACCTTTCCGTCGGTGTCGGTCAGCAGCGAGGTGGCCGGGCTGGAGACGCGGATCTCAACGCCAAGATCGTCAGCGGACTTCATCAGGCGGCCGGTGAGCGCCGTTCCGTTCACGAGCTGCATGTTCCGCCTGTGGGTCAGCAGGTCCAGGAGGTGGAGCCCGAAGCGCCACCCCGCGTGGAAGAGTCCCCTCGGGTTTCCCTGGGAAGCCGAGAGGAACTTGGCCAGGTCCGGTCCTGCCATGATGCCCATACCCAGGAACGACGTTTCGTACAGCTGGTGGCGGGATTTTGCCCTAAGCTCCGGCTTGAGATTCCTGGCGTTAAACGGCTTGGGGCCCACTGAACGGTTGCCGGTCCCAGCGCCTGGCTGGTCGCCGTAGATATCGTTGATTTTGGTCCCCGGCACAAACTGCAGCGACGTCTTGTTTTCGAAGAATCCCACCATGTGCGGGATCGCCTCATGAAACGCCTCAACTTTTTCCGCCTGGTAGTCAGCGCCGAGGACATGGCGAAGGTACGTGCGGAAGACTTCCTTGTCCTCGTTGACTCCTGCCGCCTTGGCGAAGGGACTGCCAGGGGTCCAGGCCCAGCCGCCGGACCAGGAGGTCGCCCCGCCGCAGACTGCGGCCTTTTCCACCACGATGACCTTAAGTCCGTGGTAGGCGGCGGTGACTGCTGCGGACAGCCCGCCGGCCCCTGAACCGACCACCAGCACGTCGCATTCGATGGTGTTCTTACTGTTATTCATCTGACTCTCCGTCGGTGTCATGTCAGTGGCCGTATTCGTCCGGGTTAAGGCGTGGCGGGAGGTTCCGGTCCAGGGCGTCAATGCCTGCCATCTGCTGGTCTGTCAGGCAGAACCCGAAGACATCCAGGTTCTGCTGCTGGCGTTGGTCGTCAGCGGATTTGGGGACCGCCACGCGGCCATGCTGAAGATGCCAGCGCAGCACCACCTGGCCAGGTGTTACACCCAGCTCGGCAGCCGGACCCACGATGGCCTGCGACTCCATAAATGCGCCGTTGCGGCCCAGTGGGCTGTAGGCCGCGGTGGCGATGCCATGCCGGCGGTGGAAGGCAATCTGTTCCCGTTGGCCGGTCTCGGGATCCAGCTGGATCTGGTTGAGGGCGATTTCGAGCCCGGCGCCCTGAACGTGGCGCAAGTGCTCCGCGGTGAAGTTGGATACCCCCCACGCGCGGATCCTGCCGTTGTCCACGAGTTGCTGGAGGCCTTCGCACGCCTCCACAAACCGGCCCTGCACGGGGTTTGGCCAATGCACCAGGAACAGGTCTAGGTAGTCCACACCTAATCTGCGGGCAGCAATTTCGAAGGCTTCCCCTACGCCGTCCCTGCTGTGCCATTCCTTATTGAATTTGGAGGTCAGGAAGATCTCATCACGGGCAACACCGCTGCGGCGGATACCCTCTCCCACGGCCCCTTCGTTGCCGTACTTTTCGGCGGTATCAATGTGGCGGTACCCGTGACCGATGGCCCGTGCCACAGCGTCCGCGGCTTCCTCACCCACCATCGGCCAGGTGCCCAGCCCGATCAGTGGAACGTGGACTCCCGGGGCGATCTCCGCCGTCGTACCGTGAAATAGGACGCTCATCGCGTCCTTGCTTTCTGGAGTTCGGCCGCCGATGCCAGGATAGCGTCAACACCGCTCTTGAGCATCCGCGCCCACCCTGCTTCGCCAAGTTCTGCAACCCGGCGGTCCGACGGCGTTTCCACACTCACGGGAAGACCTGCCGGAAGGGCCGCCACGAGCGCGGCGAGGTCGAATTCCCCCTCGCCGGGAACCTGCCGCTCCGAGCGCGATTCAAGGACCAGGCCCTCTCGGCCGGCAGGACGTTCGGCGGGGCCGTCGCACAGTTGCAGGAGCGGCACCTGCGCAGTGCAGGCTTCCAGTTCGTCCAGCGTGCCGCCAAAGCGGTTGAAGTGCAGCGAGTCCACCACGATCCAGCAGCCTG
Organism: Pseudarthrobacter sp. KH_020_B; assembly: GCF_057840185.1. Classification (NCBI taxonomy): domain Bacteria; kingdom Bacillati; phylum Actinomycetota; class Actinomycetes; order Micrococcales; family Micrococcaceae; genus Pseudarthrobacter; species Pseudarthrobacter sp. KH_020_B. The sequence continues at coordinate 2,118,428 of NZ_CM174506.1, read as the reverse complement.
CCTGGCGCGCGCGTTCCGCGGCGTCCGGGATGGACCTGACCATCTGGTAGGAAATCGGTTCCAGCGTAGGGACTATGCCGAAGCCTCGTCCGTCCATGGTCAGCTGGGCCAAAGTGTCCCCGAAACGGGACGCGTCGGGGTCCGCGCAGGCCACTGTCAGGGTCCGGGCGCCCAGGACCTGCCCGGCTTCCATCATCTGCAGCCAGGCTTCCCGCTGGTTGCTGCCGTCCAGGAGCAGGAACTCGATGTCCTCAACGGTCACGCCCGTGTCCTGCATGCGTGAGAGCGTTTCCTTCAGATGTTGATGACGTCAAAGCCTGCGGCGACGGCACGGCGGGCGGCCTGGGCGTAGGCTGCAACCAATTCCAAGCAGCCCTTGCGTGTCAGTTCGTCCGGAACCTCGCCGCCGCCACGTCACACGGAACCGGTGAGGGTGCCACGTTCTTGAATCCCGACACTGCGGTCTGCGCGGTGCGGCCTCCGTGGTTAAGTTCGACGGCGGCCAGCGCACCTTCGGCGTGCAGGGCATCGGTGAGCCGCCGCAAGCCGGGAACCATCTCATCGGTATGGAGCCCCAGCTGGTGGGTCCGGCCCTTTCCGTCCGCCCGGACGAACGTCGCTTCCGTGGTGACCATCCCAAGCCCCGCACGGGCCCGGGTGACCAGGTAGTCGATGTACTGCTCCGTGATGAACCCTTCGGCGGTGCCATAGTTCCGCTCCATCGGTGCAGAAGCAAGCCGGTTCCGGAGGGTCACAGGGGTGCGGCCATTGCGTCCGAGGGTCAGGGGACGGGCTGCAAAATGTCCGGTGGTCATTCGCCTAGGCTCCAATTCCGGCCGAAGCCATGACGGGAATCTTTACCAACGACTCGTTCCCCGCTCGAGGGACGAAGCGGACAGGCTGGCCGGTCCGCGAGGATTCGTAGACTGCCAGGAGGATCCGCAGTGACTTCAGGGCATCCTTGCCCGTGATGGCAGGTTCCCCGCCAGATTCCAATGCCCGGACAAAGTCCTTCACCTGGCTCTTGTGGTGGGGAATCAGCTGGCCGTTGATGGTGGACAGGTCCACGTTCGGCTCCACACCTTCGGGGTGCACGGGTTCCTCGACGATCGTCCCGCCCACGGCCCACAGGTCCAGCCGGCCGTCGCTACCTTCGGGGAACTCTGTCAGCGATGCCGACGCCCCCGTTTCACCGGTAATCCTGAGCTGGATGCCGAGGTTCGGGGAGACTGCAGTGGAAGCTTCCACGGTGGCCATGGCCCCTGACGTGAAGGTAATGACTGCCGTGGCGGAGTCCTCCACTTCGATGTAGTCGCCATGCCGGAACGTGTTAACCCTGCCGTAGACCTCCGCGACATCGCCGAGGTACCACTGCAGCAGGTCGATCTGGTGCACGGCCTGGGACATAAGCACGCCGCCGCCGTCGGTCTCCCAGGTGCCGCGCCAGGCGTCACGGGAGTAGTAGTCCGGCTCCCTGTGCAGCATCACAGAGCACTGGGCCATTATCGCCCGGCCCAGCGTGCCGTCGTCGATCGCGGTCCGGATCCGTTGGGCCGCCGGCCAGAACCTGCGCTGGAACAGGACGCCCAGCTGGACCCCGGCTTTCTCGCAGGCGTCCACCATGCGTTCGGCGGCATCCAGCTTGGTGGCGATCGGCTTTCACAGAGGGCGTGGACTCCCGCCGCTGCCGCCTTCACCACCACTTCTTCGTGGGTGGGATGCGGAGTGCAGACGGAGATGATGTCCAGGTCAAGCGCCAGGAGCTCCTCCACGCTGGTGACGGTGTTGGGAATACCCCACGCCTCAGCAGTAGCCCGCGCGCGCGCCGGATCAACGTCGCAGACGCCCACGATCCGGACGTTATCCAACGCCCCGAAGGCCTCGAGGTGGTTGCGGGAGATGGCGCCGCAGCCCGCGATTCCTACATGGAAGATGCGGGGGGCTGCTGCTGAGGGGGTCATGGCGGTTCCAACTTTCGGTGCTGAGCGCAAAAGTGAGCGCTGTGTTGTGCTTCGCTTGCAAAGTGTGGCGGCTGGGCGCAGTGCGTCGAGCCCGTACTGCTGGAGGGCGCCGGCTATCGGCGGGGCTGGCCCAGTTCCTCAAGCGGGACGTTGTAGGTTTCGCGGGCGGTCATGATCGCGATGGACGACGCCAACAGGCAGACGACGGTGAAGCCTGCCACCGGGATCCAGCCGCCGGGCCCGGGCTGGGCCAGAAGGGTTGCGATCACGGGGGCGAACCCGGTGAGGATCAGGCCTACCTGGCTGCCGATCGCCATGCCGGAGTAGCGGACTGCGGCCGGGAACATCTCGGGGAAGAACACGGTCCACACCCCGTTCCAGCAGGAGTAGAACACGGACATGTTCAGGAAGCCGAAGAGGAAGGTCAGTGCCACGTTCTGCTCGCTGATGGCCCAGAAGTAGCCAAATGAGGTGATGGCGCATCCTGCGGCCCCCACCAGGAGCACCTTTTTGCGGCCGATCCGGTCCGAGAGACTACCGGCAAACGGGATGGTCACCATCGACAGGCCGATCGTCACTGCATTGACCGTGAGCATGAGGGTCCGGTCCAGGCCGACGGCCGGCCCGGTGGCGTAGGCCAACGCATAGACGGTGAACGTGGTCTGCATAACGGAGAACAGCATCACAACGGCGACGCGCAGGACATCCCGCCACTGGGTCCTGAGGACGGCGGCGGCGGGGATGGCGCGCGGTTTGTCATGTTCCAGGATTTCCTCGAAAACGGGCGGTTCTTCCAGCCTGGTGCGGATCCAGTACGCCACGCCCAGGACCACGACAGACAGCCAGAACGGGATGCGCCAGCCCCAGCTGAGCAGCTGGTCTTCGGGCAGGGCGGCCAGTGGGATGAACACCACCGTGGACAGGACCATGCCGGAGGCGTACCCGGTCATCACAAAGCTGGTGAAGAACCCGCGCCGGCCTTCCGGTGAGTGTTCCATGGTCAGCGTGGAGGCGCCGGCGGCCTCGGCCCCGGCGGAGAAGCCTTGCGCGAGGCGTCCCACCAGGAGCAGCGCGGTGGCCCAATAGCCGATCTGCCCGTAGGTGGGCAGGAAACCGATCCCGATCGACGCGACGCCCATGATCACCAGCGTGATCAGGAGCGCCTGCTTGCGGCCCAACTTGTCACCGAAATGGCTCATAACAACACCGCCCAGGGGGCGGGCAAGGTAGCCGACTCCGAAGGTTGCCATGGCTCCGAGCAGGGCAACCACTGGGTCCCCCGCAGGGAAGAAGATCTTGGGGAAGATCAGTGCTGCTGCTGTGCCGTAGATAAAAAAGTCGTAGTACTCCAAGGTGGATCCAAGATAGGACGCCAGGGCGGCCTTTTTCGGCATCTTGATGTGTTCGCCGGGTACTGTCGGATCGTTGCGAACGTCCGTGGGCGGGTGCTGGTGCACGTGTCCCATAGTGTCTCCTCATTGAGAGCGGCGGCCGGCACCGCCATGGTGCGGCCTGCCTGAAAGTTTCTGCCCGAGTTACGTTCGCTGGCTGGCGGCCGGTCAGCGCCACCTCCACATCCGTCGATGATGGAAAGCCTTCTGACGGTGTGTGCGTCAGGTCATAAGCGGTTGTTCCTCTTGAATCGACTGTAGGACGCAAATCACACCGCAGAGCCAGGCATCCCGTTGAACGAGATACCACTAGTTATCGGCGCTCGAGCCGCCCGGTCAGGCCCCTGGGGACTCCAGCCACGGCCTCGTCCCGTAAGGCCGGCGCTCGGCCCCCATGGTGCGTGACAGTCCGCGGCCCGCGGCCACCAGGACGGGCAGGATCAGGCTGGGATTCTCCTCGCGTGACGGGACCACGACGGCGATCGCACCGATCACCGAGTGGCCCTCGCCGAAGACGGGAACCGCATAGGCGGTGTTTTCAGCCACCAGCACGCCCGCCAGGCGCGCGTAGCCACGCTCCCGAATGAGGGCCAGCTGCTTCCGGAGGCGCAGCGGGTCCGTTTCGGTGGCCGGCGTCGTTTTTTGCAGGGGTCCCGCGAGGAAATGCTCCTGGACGTAGGCCGGCATATGGGCCATCATCGCCATACCGGAAGACGTGCTGTGGATATCGAGCCTGCCGGCGACTTCGGCCAGGTTCATCACGGTTCCGTGCCGGTCCAGGCGTTCCAGGTACAGCACGCTCCGGGAATCGACATCCGGCACGGACAGGGACACATGCTCACGAACTGCGGCATGGACACCCTCCAAAAACGGCAGCCCGCGCCGGCGGAATTCTTCGAGCGGGTTGCTGCGGGAGGCCAGTTCCCACATCCGCACACCAACGCCGTAGTCTCCGGACGCATCCCGCTCCAGGAGTCCGCTGGCCGCAAGATCATTGGCCAGCCGGTGGACGGTGCTGCTGGACATCCCGGTCAGGCGGACAAGTTCACGCAGCGGCAGGCGCGGGTGGCCCTTCGAGAAGGCCTCCATGATCTTCACTACGCGCTCGATGACGGACTCCCCCGATGCCGAGTTTGCCACGATGCCTCCTGCAGCTAGGACCGGAACAATGCCTTTGCCGGCCGGAATCCGCGGATCCCAGAACCAATATAGCCTTGCAGTATCACGGCCGGACGGCCGCGAGCGGGTGGGCGGCGAAGGAGTGCACGTGGAGTTCAGGCAGGTTGAGGCCTTCCTGGCGGTGGCCGAGGAACTGCACTTCTGCCGCGCCGCGGAACGGCTCCGGATGGCCCAGTCGCCCCTCAGCCAGACCATCAGGAAACTGGAGAAGAACCTCGGCGCCGCACTCTTCGAACGGAATACCCGCACCGTCGCCCTCACCAGCGCCGGGCACTCCTTCCTGCCCCACGCCAGGAAGATCCTCGAGGAAGTGGACCTCGGCCAGCGGGCAGTCCGCGCGGACGGCGGTACGGTCTACGGCCGGCTGAGCATCGGCTTTTCCGGTGCACTGAACCACCGCACCCTTCCGCCGCTGACCCGTGCACTGCGCCACCGCCACCCCCAGCTTGATGTCACGCTGCAGGGCGGGCTCCTGACCCAGGAAGCCCTGCAGCAGCTTGTCCACGGGCAACTGGATCTGGCGTTCATCGGTCTCCCGGTGGACGCACCTTCACTGGAAACCCGGGCCATTGCCAAAGAAGGGCTCGGCGCCACAGTCCCGGTGGACCATCCCCTGGCCGGCAAGGCTTCGATCGACTTGGCCGAGCTCGCAGGCGACACGTTCATCACCATGCCCGCCGCCCAGGGCTCCACCTTGCGGGAAACAACGGTGGCGGCCTGCAACGCCGCCGGCTTCCGGCCGCACATCGGCCAGGAGGTGGCTGACCCCTACACGGCGCTCTCCTTGGTGGCGGGGGGTGTCGGCGTCAGCCTCATGCCCGAGTCCATCGCCGGCATCATGCCTGGCGGCACCGTCTTCCTGCCGATCTCCGGGGGAACCATCCCCCTGTATTCGGGTCTGGCCTGGAATCCGTCCGCTATGTCCCCGGCCCTGAGGGTGGCGCTGGACGTCGCCCAGGAAATCCTGCCGACGCCTGCACAGTAATTCCCCACGCCAGACTGTGTGTCAAAAACACACAGTCCTTGATCAATTACGTATTGGACTTGTCCTAATAGTGCAGCCACCATTGAGCAGTGGGGGACGTAATCAATCCCACAGAACGATTCCGGACCCTTGGCTGGAAACCGGGTCGGAGTCTCCCAAGACCATCCACTCAATGATGAGGACTACCCATGGCCACGTTTGCCGTCACCTATGCCTACTCCGGTTCCAGTTCCGCCCAGCGGGATGAGACCCGCCCTGCCCATGTTGAATTTCTCGAGACCCAGTTCGACGGCGGCCGCCTACTCAAGAGCGGCCCGTTCGGACCGGAGGAAACACCGGGTGCCCTGCTGATCATTGCCGGCGAGTCCAGGGCCGACGTGGAAAACCTCATGGACCAGGACCCATTCCACCAGGCCGGCCTGATCCAGGAGCGGACTATCCGCCAATGGAACATCTTCTTCGACGCCGAAAAGAACTGAGGCCAGCCGTGATTTCCGCCCGCACCGTCGCCAAAGAAACCATCCACTACGACGAATCGGCCCACCCCGAACTTGTGGCGGGTCACGCCCTGGTCCGAGTCCACAACGTCACACTCTGCGGCACCGATCTTCACATCTGGTAGGACGATTACCCCACAGACCTTCCCATCGTCCAGGGCCACGAATTCTCCGGCGTTATCGAAGCTGTAGGGCCCAACGACGCCGGCATCCGTGTCGGCGACCGGGTAGCCGTCAGCCCCATGACCTACTGCGGGGAATGCCGGCAGTGCCGCATGGGGCGTCCCAACGTTTGCCGGAACATCGGCTGCATCGGCTGCTATTCCGACGGCGCGCTGGTGGAAGTACTCAGTGTGCCGCTGGGGAAGCTGTGCCCTGTCCCCGCAGCCCTCCCCCTGGACCTGGCCGCGATGGGTGAGCCCACCTCCATCGCCATGCAGGCCGTGAATCGCGGGCGCCCCGCCACCGGCGAAGTTGCCCTGGTGCTAGGGAGCGGACCCATCGGCCTGCTCGCCGCCCTCTACCTGACCGACCTCGGAGTGCAGGTAATCTGCGCAGACACCGAAGCTGACCGGCTGGAGCTTGCCACCGGGTTCGGCGCCGTGGACACCCTTCTGGTGACCCCCGGCGCCCCTTTCCCCGATGCAGACCAGGCATCCCGTCTCGCCGCGTTGACCGATGGCTATGGCCCGCAACTCGTCATCGAGGCCACCGGTGTTCCCTCCTCACTGGAAAATGCCATCAGGCTGGTTGCCAGCGCCGGCAGGATCGTCCAGGTGGGGATCTCTCCCCGGCAGGCCGCCGTCTCTATGAAAGACCTCCCGTTCAAGGAACTCGACCTCTTGGGCAGCCGCAACAGCCTCAATCTCATCCCGGACGGTCTCGCCTTGCTGGCGAAGTACCCGCACCAGGCCCGGGCTCTTATGACTCACCGATTCGCCTTCGAGGATCTTCAGCAGGCCTTCCGGCTGATGCAGGACCGCACGGAAAGAGTCGGCAAGATCGTCATTGCGATGCCAGCCGCACAGCAGGCAAGATCTGCTTCGCAAGGCACCGCAGCCGTGCCTGTAGGTGCAGGATCGCGGCCATGAACGGCGTCCCGGGAACGATCCTTACTCCTGCAGCCCGACTGTCGGGCGCCTGCGACGTGGTGGTGGTGGGCACCGGGGCGGCCGGACTCGTGGCAGCCGTCCGGGCGGCAGACGCCGGACTGTCCGTCGTCGTCGTCGAAAAGGCGGCACTGCTGGGCGGAACCACGGCGGCCGGCGGCGGCGTGATGTGGGCGCCGAACAACCATCTGGCCCGGGCCGGTGGCTATACCGACAGCCATGCCGACGGCGTCGCCTACCTTACCGAGGCGGCCGGGCACGTGCTCAGCGCGGAGGAGATCGATTGGTACGTGGCCACGGCGCCTCGGGCAGTCAGCTACCTGAACGAGCGCACCAAGGTGTCCATGGTTCCTATCTCCCGCCCGGATTACCACCTGGAATGGAAAGGCTCCGCACCCGGCGGCCGTGGGCTGGACAACAGCCCCTTTGATCCCGCCGACCATCCGGGCCTGTCAGACCTGATCCGGCCGTCGTCGTACTTTCCCCTGCTCACCATGACCGAACGGGACAACCTGAACGGCCGCGCCGCGGACCCGGCCTTGCTGGCCGGGCGCGCCGCGACGGGCGTCAGGACCATGGGCGGCGCACTGGTAGGCAGCCTGCTGGCCAGCGCACTGGACCGCGGAGTGCAGCTTGCCGTCAATTCCCCGGTGGAGGGCCTCGAAGAGACGGAAGGAAAATGGGCCGTTGACCTTGGCGGCCAGGCCGCCGGGAAACGGATCATTGCTGCAGCCGTGGTGCTTGCCTCCGGCGGATTCGAATGGAACCCCAGGCTCCGCAAAGCATTTATCCCCTTCCCCGTGACACCCATCGGCGCCCCCTCCAATGAAGGTGATGGACTGGAGCTCGGGCTGAAGGCCGGGGCCACCGTCGCGGACATGTCCGCCGTCTGGGGTGTGCCGGTGATTTCGACGCCGGAGCAGCAGTACGACGGCGGGCAATCCGGCCGCATGGGCAACGTGGAAATGACCCTCCCCGGATCCATCACCGTCAATGCCACGGGGCGCCGGTTCGTCAACGAGGCACTCAACTATCACGACGCCAGCCGGGTCTTCGCCTCCATCGATCCGCAGACCGGCCAGCAGGCCAACAACCCGGCCTGGCTGGTCTTCGATGCCGCCTACCTGGCGAAGTACCCCGTGGCCGGGTCCACGCCGGGGCAGCCTGCGAAGTGGATGGCAAGCGCAGCCACGATGGAAGAGCTGGCACAGGCCATCGGCGTCGATCCCGACGGGCTGACCTCAACGGTCCGAAGGTTCAACGCCGACGTCGGCACCGGCGTGGACACGGAGTTCCAGCGAGGTGCCACACCGCAGGACCGGTTCCTCGGCGACGCCGAAAACACGCCCAACCCGTGCCTGGCGCCGCTCCTCAAGGCTCCGTTCTACGCCGTGCCCATCCACGCCGGCGTGCTGGGCACCTCCGGTGGCCTCTCGACGGATCTCGATGGCCGGGTCCTGGACCGACACCAGCAGCCGATACGACGGCTTTACGCGGCAGGCAACGTGTCGGCCGGCGTCTTCCGGAACAACTACCCTGGCGGCGGCGCGACCCTCGGCTCGGCCATCACCCGGGCCTTCGCCGTCGGTGAACATCTTGCTGCCACCCTCGTTCCTTCCGCGCTGCCGCTGCCCGCTCGTGCCTGAGCAGCCTGCCCTATCTCCCAGCCTGAACTTCCTTACCCACAACCAGGGGCAACAATGTCAATGGAGACTTTGCCCGCCGTCGGTGCGGCAGCGCGCCGTCGTACCCCCAACCAGGCCAAACGCGCGGCCGCGGCCGCCTACCTCGGCGGAACACTGGAGTACTACGACTACTTCATTTACGCCTCCGCCGCGGCGTTGGTCTTCGGACGGATCTTCTTCCCCACGGCGGGAGGCGCAGCTACGCTGGCTTCCCTCGCAACTTTCGGCGTGGCCTATGTGGCACGGCCGTTCGGAGCCATCATCCTGGGCCACTTCGGCGACAAACTGGGACGTAAAAACGTCCTGGTGTTCACCTTGGTGCTGATGGGCGCATCGACGTTCCTGATCGGCTGCCTGCCGGACTTCAACACCATTGGCATCTGGGCCCCCATCCTGCTGGTGGTCCTGCGTATCTGTCAGGGCCTTTCGGCCGGCGGCGAGACGGCAGGTGCCAGCACCCTGACCATCGAACAGGCCCCGGAAGGCCGCCGCGGCCTCTACGGTTCGTGGGCGCTTAACGGCATCGTCACGGGCCTGATCCTTGCCAGCCTCGTGTTTCTCCCCATCGCCGCGCTGCCGGAGAAGGACCTCCTGAGCTGGGGCTGGCGCGTCCCGTTCTGGTCTTCACTGGCGGTGTTGGTTTTGGCTTATGTGATCCGCCGGACCCTACAGGAACCGGAGATCTTTGAAGAAGCCAAGGAAAACCATGAGACCGCCAAACTGCCGCTGGTCACCGTCGTCAGGGACCACGGCTGGGATGTGGTCAGGGTCGGCTTCGCCTCATTGTTCACCGTTGCCAACACCATAGTCACGGTCTTTGCTCTGGCCTTCGCCACGCAGACGGTTGGAATCCCAACGGCGGCCATGCTGTGGGTGACCATCGGCACCAACGTGGCCGCTCTACTCACGCAACCCCTTACCGCAGCGCTGTCCGACAGAATCGGCCGCAAGCCGGTGTTCATTACGGGCTGCCTCGGCAGCGCCGTGGGTATCTTCTTTTACTTCCAGGCCATTTCAACCGGCAATTTTACGCTCATCCTTCTTGCGGGTCTGGTGACGACTTCCCTGTTCTACAGCGCGGCCAACGGCCTCTACCCGGCTTTCTTCTCCGAGATGTTCGACGTCAAGGTGCGCTACACCGGAGTCGCCATCGGCCTGCAGCTCGGCCTCCTCATCGCAGGCTTCAGTCCGGCCATCGCCACCTGGCTCAACGGAGGAGACAAATCCAACTGGATTCCCGTGGCAGCCTTCACAGCCGTAGTTTGCGTGCTGGCTGCCATCGCCGCCGCTACTGCCAAAGAAACGTTCCGCACGCCCCTTCACCTACTCGGTCGCAAGTAGCGAATCGAAGAGCCGACGACGGCGGGACAACCGCCGTCGTCGGCAACAGCGGGTGCGCTCCCCGGCGGATAGGCACGGAGTGGAATACCGAAGACCTGGCCGGAAAGATCAGGTTCAGTTTGCCGGTTCGGTCCCGGTTGGCTTGGAAAATATTTGTCGGCCGTGGTGTTTTGTCCCTGCTCCCTGGCGACTTTGGTGAGGTTGCCACCGCTAACCACGTCGTAGAGCTTGAAGCCCTATACCCCGTGAACTCGGTAACCGGGACGACGTTCAGATCTGTCCCCGGTGGATGGATTTCGGACGCGTCCTAGCCGAAGACTTGAGGCATCAGGTGGACAGCGCGGGCCGTGAAGCACCCCCGGGAAACCTGATGGCCGCAGTCGCCGATAACCCCAAGCTCCCCCGCCCTGAAGGTTGCCGGCGGCGACAATGCCCCCGGCACTGTCGAGCACCCGCCACAGTGTCGTCGCTTCCAACACGTCCCGAAGCCGGCAAGCGTGAAGTCCCGGCCAACGACGTCGTTCGCTCTGTGCTGCTGCCACTACGCCACGGAGGTTCTGCAGGTGATGGTGTCTGGCTGTCCCAATGCCACAAGGTTAGCCATGGCCGATTCCTGCTGCCACTGACTGGCTCCGCGGGGATGACCGGGGATTATTCAAGCGGACCCATGCCGGACCTTTCAGGTTTCACGCCGCACCCGGACGGTGGCTGATCCGCGACTCCGTCTTCGGCGTCATGGACTCCCTGGTCAAACGCTTCGGACCCCGGCCCGCCGGCACCCCGCGCCGCACGGCCGGGACATCAGCGGCCTGGAATGGGCCCGCACCCGCTTCGAGGTCATCCTTGCGCCAGGGTGTGCACATTGTGCACACCCTGTTTTGGCTCGGCGGCCACGTGTGGACACTGTCCACACCCCTTGGGTCGGACAAACGGCGCCAAGCCCTCCCCTTGCGGCAACAGAAAGAGGCCAACCGAAGAGAATGATACTCAATAAAATTCCGTCAAGTCATGTCCTCACCTCACGCTGGGACATGAATAGGTGAAGGCCAACCACGGCCACCAAAAAGGTTAGAAAGGAGACCCAATCACCCCAGATCCCAGCAGGCGGAGGGCCACGAGCCAGGGCTCTGAACCCGCCACCCCACATAATTTCATAGGCGAGTGCGGCGCCAGGCACAGTCCGCGGCCGGTGTCAGAGGGGCCCGCGGAGGGTCAATGTGCACGCATTAAATGCAAGACCCCCTCTGACCAGGGAAAACACTGTGCCCGAGGTGGGGCTCGAACTGCATTCCAGCCTTGCCACCAATGGGAAGTCCCACAAACACGCGGAATCCGAGCCAGTCCGGCCGGTGTTCGACCCAGTCCGAAGCGAAAAGTGTGGACATTGTCCACACCCCAAGAACCTCCCCGTAGCTTGCATTGAAAGCATCAGCGTCGTCACCCGTACAGGAGGAATCAGTTCCGCTTCGGACCGAAAACTCAAAACAAAGGTCCAGGTCGCCGGGTGTCGCTGCCCTGACTAAAGGAATTACATCCCCTCGCTCAGCTGCAGCCCGTATTCCTATCAGGAGGCAAAGAGTCCGTCGGGGAGGACCCCGACGGACTCTCAGCGATTCGATGCTGCCCACGCGCACGACTCTCGCTACCGCCGAGTCTCCGCTTGCACCTTAGAGCTGGCATCCATGCTGTTAATATTTTGCCCTAATCCGTGCATCAGTGAGGGGTCGTGATGTGGACCCTCGTGAGCGCTCGTCGTCGTACGAAGGGGTAGACGACCAGCAGCACAGCAAGAGCAGAGAGACTCAGCCACACCTGCGGGGCGTTGGCTGGATTGGTTGCCATCAGGACAACGATGAAGACGACAGCTGCAAGCACAACGATGTTGAGCCAAGGGTGTAGCCACATTTTGAGCTCCAAGGTGGCCCGCTCAGCCGGACTCATTCGGTTGCGTAACCGCCACTGTGTCAAGGCCACGAACGCGTAGACAAACATGGCCACGCAACCGGCCGAATTCATGATGAAGTCGAAGATCACCTTTGGAGCGACGTAATTTGCAGCGATCGCAATGTAGCCGACCACGGTAGAGAGGAGAATGGCCTTCCAGGGCACACCGGACCGGTTGCGGTCCTCAACCCAGCGGGGCGCATAGCCGTGCTTTGAGAGCGCGAATAGCATTCGAGATCCGGAGTACAACCCTGAGTTGAGAACAGACAACGCAGCAGTCAGTACCACTGCATTCATCACTTGGTCGGCTGCTGGCAGACCAAAGAGGCCAAAGGCGAAGGCGAAGGGGCTCGTCTGGGTAGGCAGTTCGTCCCAGGGAACAATCATAAGTAGTAGTGCGATCGAGCCAACGTAGAAGAAAAGAATTCGCCAAACAATGGTGTTTGTGGCTTTAGCGACCGATTTCGCAGGCTGCTCTGATTCCGCTGCGGCCATTGTGACGATCTCAGTTCCGAAGTAGCTGAATATCACCACGGTGACACCGTTGAAGACCGCCGTCCATCCGTTGGGCATGAAGCCGTGAGAGGTCAGGTTAGTGATGGAGCCCGTGGAGTTTGGCAGCAAACCGAGGACGTAGAGCGTACCGAAGATCAGAAAAACAATGATGGTTGATACTTTTATGGACGCTAGCCAGAACTCCGTCTCGCCGAAGGAACGCAACGACAGAAGGTTGGTCATGGTCAGAATCAGCATGCCCGCGAGTGCAAAACTCCAGTCCGGCACGATGGGAATCCATTCGTGGAGGATCCGGCCTACAATTACCGCTTCGAAGGCGACGACGCCCACCCAGAAGTACCAATAGAGCCAGCCGATCGTGAATCCGGCCCACTCCCCCAGCCCCTCACGGGCATACTCCATAAAAGAACCGACGATAGGTCGGTTTGTTGACATCTCGCCCAGCATACGCATGACGAGGATGACTAGGATTCCGCCGAGCGCGTATGAGAGCAGCGCTGCGGGGCCTACTGAACGGATCACCGTTCCCGACCCTACGAAAAGGCTTGCGCCGATGATGCCGCCGAGAGCGATCATAGTGAGATGCCGTGGACGGAGGGATCCCCCGTGGGCCGAAGCCGTCGTCGATGTGTCCCTTTTTCCCGGCGTGCGGGCGGGCGTGGCAAGTGTCGCAGGATCCTGCATACGGGTCTCCATTCCTGGGTTGAAGTATGTGTGATGTGACGCACAACCGATGTAAGTGTGCGGGACGGGAGGTTGGAAGGCCTTAGATGAATCGTCCAGAAAGGGGGTTCCTGACTATGCAGACTGACCGCCGGAGGGCACTCGGCCGCAGGGCGTTGCCCTCCCGCTCAAAGACGCGGGGCCCGTGGGGCCTGCTGGCTGTTCATTCAGTCGGGCGAGGGACCGCTGACGATAAGGCCAAACCTGCGGACCGGGCTTCGGAGTTGCCCTGTTCATGAACAGGGCTTTGCCAGATTGCCGGCTGCCGATCGCCCAGCGGATGCCGCCCATGCTCAGGCATGCCGACCAGCCGGCTCTCGTTCTTGCTCTTTACGAGCGTTATGCGTTTCATGGACTTCCTTGTCTGTGAGGTGCGCGTGATCCCGCATGGACTGTTATGTGGTTGAGGGCTAGCTCTGCTAGTTCCGGATGCGGGCTCGCCGCGAGGGATCAACTTCGTAAACGAGTTCCCACCGCGCCTGCGCCCCCTCAAATGGGGGCATGATTTCTCCCCGCTGAAGGTAGCGGAATGGTTGCGGGTCGCCTTCGGGTCGCCACCAACCACTGGTGGGGGCGTGGTGACCCGTAACCGCTCTAACATCCGATCCGCGGCGGTAGTCTGCCAAGATTTCCATTCGGGCCTCTTCTTTAAACGTTCGGTGTGCTTCGTTGCACTTCCGAAGGCGTCCTAGTGGGGAACCGGAACCCAATGCGGTTCCTGATGAAAAGCGTAGGCAGCCACGAAGCCTCCGTCTTGAGGCAGAACGTCAAGAAGTGAGGGTCGATTTGTACGAATTGTTGAGAGGTCTGACTAATCCGGCAGTTGGGTGGTGGACTGGCTTGATGCAACTATCTCGTCGTGGAACGCGAGGTAAAGGTTGGCGATGATCCTGGAACTGGAGAGGGATCCCCCTACCAGGGCTTCCACCTTTTTCAAACGATATCTGACGGTATTTGGGTGGACGAAGAGCACGTTGGCGACCTTGGCAACATCCAGGTCATTCACGAGGTAGGAGATGACCGTCTGCTTTAGTTCGCTGTCGCCGCTCAGAGGTTCAACAAACTTTTTGAGCTTGTCCTTGTCTTGTGGAGACTGACGGCGTGCCAGGAGCCATGTGGACGGGTCCACCTCATCCAGCCGGACGATGCCACGGTAGGTTCCCGAGCTATCCGGGGCACCCGCTTGGATCTGCCTGCGGGCAATTCCTGCTGCTGCTTCTGCCTCACGAAAAGCGTCGGGGGTGGAAGCCAGGTCGGAATAGGGTTCAGACAGTCCGACGAAAACCGACCTGTCGGTCAGATCTAACCAGGCGTCCAGGGCGGACGAGTTCGAGACCACGGCATGAAAGCCGGGGGGACTCTCGGGCGTCCGGCCATTCTCTGCCAGCAAGAGTCCCAATCCGCTGCTTTCAGCGCCTCGCAAAAGCCGTTCAGAAAATGAACGGTCCAGCGGCTCCTGCTCTAAATTTGCGGACACGACGGCGCGTATCTGCTCGTAAGGAGTAAAGCGGAAGACGCGCATCCGTTCCCAATGCCTGAACTCTCGAGCCACCGGAACACCGTCTTGGAGCATGGTCAGCAGCTGCGTGTTTTCATGCCGCTCTCTGGTATTTGAGAACTGGGCGATGCCGTTAACTGCCGCCAAAAGCCGCTGCGTCGTTTCAAGCAGCACCTCACCAAGGTCCCGGAGAACCCGGTGGTTTTTCGTCGCCACCGCCAATGTATAGCCATCGCCTCGGAGTACCAGCGGCCGCGCCATGACTTCCCACCGGCCGATCACGATGGCGTCGGATTCGTTTTTTCGGTTATGCAATTCCTTCCAAATCAGGTGAGTCGGGCCATCTCCCGAGGCTTCAATAATCCGCCCGGACTCTTCGTATAGAACAGCTGTACCCCGGCAGGCGGACGCGAGCCTGATGATGAGAGCTTTCACAGGGTCATCGGCGGACATGCTCTGCAGCAGGTCATTGCTGAGCCACAACGCGCGCTTCTGGACGTAGGCATCAGGCGCTGCTTGCGAATGGTTGATGAAGTTCTCTATGCGGTAAAACGGGACATCGGCGGCCACGGTGTACAACGGAAATTCAGCCTTTTTGCAGGCCGAGACCAGCTTGGCCGGCACCTGGTCAAAGTAGACTCCGATCCCGAAGAACACAGCCGCCACCCGGGCTTTCCGCAGATCTTCCACCAGCCTCACGGCCAGCAGTTCGTCCCGTTCGGCGTTTACGAACCTCAACCCCGTTGTGAGCAGAACCGTATTCGGCTCCAACCAGTCGGCGGGGTGGTGGATGTCGCTCGTGTGGGCTCCCGTGATGACCGTACCGGGGTTTCCAGGCACAACCGGGGCCAAGCCTAAGGGCGCTTCGGAAACCACGTCATTGAGGGTGACGGGTGAGTTGTCGGGCATCTTGCCTCCTAGTAAGAGGGTAAGGGAGGCCAGGAGAACTGCTGATTGTAAATCTCACAAAGGACCTTCCCATTAATTTTAGTTTCGCCAGTGACAGAGACTCACGTCACAGCGGATGGTTGGTGGTACCCAATCAGCAGCTTCCTGGAGGAACAAAGATGTCCAATGTTAGAGTCGCCGTCGATGTAGGCGGCACATTTACTGACGTCTGCATATTCGACGAAGAAACACAGCGTATGCGTGTCACCAAAGTCCCGTCGACGCCGGCGGATCCTATGCTTGCGATACTCAGTGGCGTCGAACGCGCCGAGATCGATCTCGCAGACGTGTCGCTGTTCTCACACGGCACCACGGTGGCAACGAATGCCCTGATCACCCGGAACTTCCCCCCTGCAGCGATGGTAACGACAAAGGGATTCCGGGATGTCATCGAGATCCGGGACGGTACGAAAGACGACCTTTGGGATGCCTACAACGACGTAAGCGGTCCCTACATCCGCCGCCGCGACAGGTTTGAAGTCTCGGAGCGCATCGACTACGCCGGCAACATTGTCTCTCCTCTGGACGAAGGAGAAGCCCGCCGTCTGGCCGGCGTGCTCCGCAAGCGCGGCGTCACCACCATCGCTGTCTGCTTCATCAACTCCTACGCCAACGCCGAGCACGAGATCCGGATGCGAAAAATTCTGGAAGAGGAACTTCCGGAAGCCACGGTCTCCACCTCGGCAGAGATCCTGCCCGAAATCTTCGAGCACGATCGTTTTAACACCGCCGTCTCCAACGCTGTGCTGGGACCCCTTGTCTCCGGCTACGTCAGCCGTCTCGCCGATGAACTCAAGAACGGCGGTTACGACGGCGACCTGCTGCTCCTGCACTCCGGCGGCGGGTCGATGACCCCGCGCATGGTCAAGCGTTACCCGGTGCGCCTCGCGGCCTCCGGCATTGCGGCCGGGGCCATCGCGGCGAAGCACATCGCCCAGCAGTGTGGCTTCGAGAACGCCGTGGGCCTGGATATGGGTGGGACGTCTACCGACATCGCTTTGGTCTCCGATGGTGAGCTCCGCATCACCAAGGAATGGCAGGTCGAATACGGCCACCCCATCGTGTTCCCCAGCATCGAGGTGCTGACGATCGGTGCCGGCGGCGGTTCGATTGCGCACATTGACATTGCCGGTTCACTTCGCAACGGGCCGCAGTCGGCCGGTGCAGACCCGGGACCCGCCTGCTACAACATGGGTGGCCAGGACCCCACCAACTGCGACGCCAACGTGGTCCTGAACAGGCTTGGGTCCACGCTGGCCGGAGGGGCGAAGACGCTTGACCGCGGACTGTCGCAGGCGGCGATCAAGCGTGCGATCGCTGAACCCCTGGACATGAGCGAAGCGGAGGCCGCCCACGCCATCCTGCAGGTTGCAAACGCCAACATGGCCGACGCCGTCCGCCTCATCTCGATCCGTCGCGGCTATGACCCCCGCGACTTCGCTCTGATCGCCTTTGGCGGGGCCGGCGCCCTGCACGGCGCAGAAGTAGCGCGGGAACTGAACATTCCCACCGTCGTCGTACCGCCCAACCCCGGCGTCACGTCCGCGTTGGGCTGCCTCCTGGTGGACATCCGGCACGACTTATCGGCGATGTACACGGCTGTTGCCGCCGACGCCGATCCCGATGACCTGGAGAGCAAGTACAAGACGCTCGAAACGGAGGCAACCGCCCGGCTCCGCCACGAAGGCGTGTCCGAAGAGAACTCCATCCTCCAGCGCATCATCTCCATGCGCTACCAGGGCCAGTGGCGTTCGTTGGCCGTCAACATGGGAACGGGCGACAGCGCCCTCGCAGAAGCCATCCAGAGTTTCCATCAGCAGCACGAACGCGAATTCGCGTTCCGCCAGGATGATCAGCCCGTGGAGATCTATCAACTCCAGCTGTCCGCGATCGGCAAGACACCCAAGCCCACCTTTGCTCCAGCCACGAAACGTGTCTCGGAGCCCGGAGAACCCGATTCGTTCCGCCAGGTCTACTTCGGAAATGACGGCTGGCTCGAGACTCCCGTCTACGACCGCACCAAGCTTGGCGCCGGTGCGACGTTCGAAGGTCCCGCCATCATCGACCAACTCGACTCCACTACGGTCGTGCCCCCGCGGACCACCGCCGAGATCGATGAATGGCTCAACATCCGGATCCACCTCACAGAGTTCAAAGACGAGCAGGAAGCCTAATCATGACCGACGTGATCACCATGCCAGATCTCCATGTCGCACACACCAGTGCGCGGCAGGGCTCAGGCCTTGACCCTGTTACCTTCGAAGTGCTGAAAAACGCCTTCGTCACCAGCGTCGACCTGATGAGCGAGCAGATCCTCCGGACCTGCTACTCCTTCGTTATCTACTCCCGCGACTTCTCCTCCGCCCTCTGTGACGCGAACGGAAACACCGTTATGCAGGGCAGCGGCGACATCGCAGTCCACGTGGGCACCCTGCATTTTCAGTGCAAGGCCGTCATCGACGAGTTCAAGAGTGACATCCACCCAGGCGATGTGTTCGCCATCAACGATCCCTACCGGGGCGGCACACACTTCAACGACGTCAGCTTCATCCGCCCGATCTTTTCCGAGGGCGAGGTGATCGCCTTCGCCCAAAACAAGGGCCACTGGGCGGACATCGGCGGGAACGTCCCAGGTTCATTCGATGTCAACGCCAAGGAACACTTTGGCGAAGGCCTGCGGATCACGCCGGTCCGAATCTGGAGCAAAGGCGTCTTCCTCCACGACGTCGCGCAGCTCCTGGTCTCCAACACCCGCGCACCGCGCCAGGCCATGGGTGACCTCCAAGCACAGTCGGAAGCGACCGCCGTCTGCGAGCGCGAAGTCCTCCGGCTTGTGGATAAGTACTCCAAATCCACAGTCGTCGCCGCGATGCAGGAAACCCAGGACTACGTGGAACGGATCGTCCTGCGCCGGCTGGAATCCCTGCCACAAGGTGTGTGGGAGACCACCGATTACATCGATTTCGATCCAGGCAAGGGCGAGGGCCTGGTGCCCATCAAAATCAAGCTCACGCTGGACGGCAAGGGCATCCACTACGACCTCACTGGTTCGGCCCCCGCCGTCGAAACGTTCCTGAACTCCGGTTACGGCACCACCCACTCGGCCATCTACGCCGGAACAAAGACGTTCTTCCCCGACGTTCCCCTTAACTCGGGCTTCTACGCCGCCGTCGACGCGGAAATCGGCCCCGAGGGCACCGTGGTCAATGCCGGATGGCCGTACGCTGTGACCGGGTTCTGCTCCGGTCCCTACGAGAAGCTGATGAACGGGATCTTCGAACTGTGGTCCCAGATCATGCCCGAGCGTGCCATGGCGTGCGCGTTCAACCTCGAGTACCTCCTGGTGGGCGGACGCGACGGCCGCACCGACGACAACCCTTACTTCATGTGGTACGACTGGATGGCTGGCGGATGGGGTGGCCGGGCGTCCAAGGACGGAGCCAGCGCGACAGCCCCGGTCTTCGGCCCCGGTTTGGCGGTCCAGCCCATTGAAGGTCAGGAGCGCCTCTCGCCGGTCCTGACCACCGTGCACCAGATCGGCACCGACTCCGGCGGACCCGGCAGGTTCCGCGGCGGACTGGGCATCGAAAAGGGCGGAACACTGGTCGATGCAACGAAGACTGTCATGAGCTACTGCTGCGACCGGGCACGCTCCATCACCTGGGGCATCGAAGGCGGTCTGCCTTCTATCCCGCACGGGGTCTGGATGAATAAGGGCACCGACCAGGAGAAGTTCCTCGGCTCCAACTTCTCGGCAGTTCCGCTGCACTCCGGGGACTCATTCACACGCCCGTCTGCTGGCGGCGGCGGCTACGGCGATCCCTTGGAACGCCCCTTCGACGAAGTACTCGATGACGTGATCGACGAGTACGTGTCTATCGAACGGGCAGCCAAGGACTACGGCGTCATCATCCGCGAAATCGACCGTGAATTGGACCAGTTCGAGATCGATGAGGCGGGCAGCACCCTGCTGCGCCAACAGATCCGCGGCGACCGGTCCTCATGGCTGAGCGCCGACCCGGTCGCCGTAGCTGAAAAGTACCGAGCCGGAGAGGTGGACATGCTCGACGTAATCCGCCGCCACGGCGTCATCCTCGACTGGGGCACCGGCGAACTGTTCCCCGAAACTACCAACGAGTTCCGTAGAAGCATGGAGAAGCGTTCCTCGTCCCATTGGCACTAAGCGCATTCTGACCAACACCGGGCCCGCAGGCGCTGATCGCGCCGGCGGGCCCGCCTGTATCCAATTTCTTTGAACAGACCTGAAAGGCACCAAAATGTCCTATTCAAACTACGTTCTACCTGACACCAAACGTGCCGGAAAATGGTCGCTCACCATGGCATGGTGGGCAGTGTTTTCCGCGATGTTCTGGATTTACGTTGCTGTGGCATCGGCAGGCGCAGTAGGGGTGGTGAACACCATCATCGGAATGGTCCTGACCATCGTGACCTACGGCGCCATTAACCTTGTGCTTTCCCGGTATGCGGCGCGGACGGGACTTACAGTAAGCCTCTTCTCGCGCACACTCTTTGGTTTGGGCGGCTCTGCCCTGGCTTCCCTGATCTTCGCGGCGACGGCAATCTATTACGCCGTGTTCGAAGGCTCCATTATCGCCGTGGCATTCCATGAATTCTTCGGCGGCAGCATGGTGGTTTGGTACGGCGTCGTAGTGATCTACGCCGTTCCCCTGGCTTTGGGCGGCGTGCAAAACTGGCTTGACAAGCTCAACGGACTCTTGCTGCCGCTCTATCTGGCGGGCCTGATCGCCGTTGTCGTGGCCGCCACCATGCTCAAAGGCGTCCCCACCGACTGGATCGGTAATGCAGCCGCCTCTTCGGCTCTGCCCGGCTGGCTGACCTCGTACCTTATCTACATGGGCGTCTACATCATGATGATGTACACCTTCGATTACGCACGGATGGGACGCAAGAAAGACGAAAAGTTTCTGGGCACGGTGGCCTTCGGCTGGGTCTTCTACGCCTTCACTTTCGGTTTGAACGGGCTCGTGGGCATCTACATCATGAGCGCCTGGAAGCTTGAAGCCTCCGAGACTGGAGTAGTACAGGCCTTCATTTCCTCCCTGGGCTTTGTAGGGCTGCTCATCATCCTCGTTTCACAGACACGCATCAACACTGCAAACTACTTCCTGGCATCAGAAAACCTGTCCGCCTTTGCAAGCCGGGTCTTCAAGCTCAACCTCTCCCGCTCCATCTGGGTCGTTGTCTGTGGCGTTCTGGCATTCCTGCTCATGCTTACGGACGTTCTGAGCTACCTTCTCAAAGCGCTGGCCTGGCAAGGTGTGTTTGTGACCGCATGGGTAGCCATCGCACTGGTATTCATTGGCCAGAACTGGAAGAGGCCCCACCTCGTCCCAGACATCCGACCGGCCAATCTCAAGGCAATGAGCCCGGGAGCAGTCGCTTGGGTGTTCGCTTCAGCAGTCGGGATCGCCCTCACTGAACAAACAATGTGGCCGGTCGTGGCGCAGCTGACGCCTTTGATCACCATGGCCTTGGCCGCCGGCACCTACTACGGCGCCTACAAGTTGTCGCCGCCGCTTCTGGTCAGTTCCGAAGAGAGTATTGACACGGTCACAGAGGATCTTGATCCTGCAATCACGCAATAGGTGAGCGCAAGAGTGCAATGGCAGCCAAACTCCACCGGACAACCTGTCCGGTGGAGTTTGGCGCATGGAATGGAATCCACGCGGGTCGCGGCTCAGCGTCTGAAGCACTGGCCCCTGTCATCTGGCGGCTCACAGAGTAATGCGGAGGCATCACCCCGACCAGCGCCAGCCGTAGTTAGTCCCGGCCCGTAAAGTTCTACGCCTGCCCCGACGGAAGTAGGCCTTCTGGCCTGCGCCGTTGGCTGCCAGCCACATCGGAAGCCGTCCGTCATTTCAATGCCCGCCGACGCTGTCGCGACCCTGGTCGAACGCAGGACCCGCTATTTCACGGCTGACAACCTGCCAAATGACGACACCGCCGGATCACTCCGCGACGTACTCCGTCAACAACACGGCCACCCTTCCGGCGCACCTGCGAATCCCTGCCCCGGGACCAGGGCAGGAAAATGCCGCCTACAAGTTCCTTCACGTCGGCCACCGACACGAAGGTCTACTTCTGCAATCCGGCAAGCACGTGGCTCCGCGGCTGCAACAAGATCGGGAACGGGCTGCTGCGCCGGTACCTCTCCGAAGGCACCGACCTGCCCGCTACGGACCCTAAGACCGCCAACATGTCCCCAAGAGGTCAACGGACCCCACGCAAAACGCTCGGCCAGGAAACCCAGCCGAGCGTCTACGTGCGGCAACGCCCCTAGAAACTGCCCCCTATCCTCCAGTGCCAGTCCCGCACCAAGGGAAGGGGCGACACAGTGGCAATGGAATCACTGGCCTCGACCCGATCACCTGCGGCTGTGTCCCCTGGACGTCTCGGCCGTTATGTATCATGCCCCCAGCAGGCGAGTAAGACCGCCTACCGGGAAGTTGGCGCCCAGGGTCATGCACCGGTCAATGTCCTCCCAGGTTTCGACCACCCCCTCATCCAGCATGAGGTGGGCTTCTTTCGCCAGGGCTTCGCGGACACGCCTTCGTAGCTGGGCCGGATCCACCCCATGCGGTTCCGCAGGCAGGATCCGGGCAGTGGATGGAACATTGCCGTTTTCGTCGAAGAAGCCGGGAAGTCCGGCTTCGGCGATCGCAGTGAGAGCAGCTGACCGGCCGAAACGTTCTGGGTACGCGCGGTGAAGTCTGTCTGAGATGTGCCTTTGCACCGAGGGGCCGATGTATCCGATCAGGTTCAAGGGCGTCATAGGCAGCCCCCATGGGGACAGGGAGTTATCAACGGCTACAGGGTCTGAACCTTCGTCGATCTCAGCCAGTATCTCGCAAAAGAGGCGAGTGAGAAGACGGTTGACAACAAAGCCTGGTGTGTCAGCGACGGCTACGGCGGTCTTGCCCAGACCTCCGGCGAGATTCCATGCCGTCGCGAGAGCGGTATCCGTGGTGAAGGGAGTCCGGATTATTTCGACGAGCGGCAGGACAGCTATCGGATTGAAGAAGTGGAACCCGATCACCCTCCCTGGGTGCCTGAGATTGCGTGCCATGCCAGTAACGGAGAGCGAGGACGTATTGGTGAACAGGAGTGCTTCCGGAGCGATGGACTCCTCCAGTTGCCGAAATACGCTCCGTTTAGTCTTCTGGTCCTCGAATACAGCCTCAATTGCCGCGTCGCAGTCGCTGAAGCGTGCTGGATCCGTCGTGCCCCGGATCAGTCCTGCGATATCTGTCGCCTCTCCGGGCAGGAGCCGGCCCTTGACTTCCTGCCGATCAAGGTGCCCGCGAATTCGGTTGAGAGCAGCGGAGACCCTATCGGCTGAAAGATCGCTTAGGAGGACCGGGATGCGGAGCTTCTCCGCGATCAGTAGGGCGAGTTGGCTTGCCATGAGGCCGGCACCGACGACGCCCAATGCTTCTATGGCCTTGGGGTGTGCCGGTGGAGTGGTCGGCGATGATGTAAGTGCATTTGTTGCTGACGAGTTGTAAGGCATCTGATTCTGCTTCCGTTCCCACCCCCTGAGGCAGGCCTTGTCGTGTGTTTAGGAAAGTCGCTGGCCGCTCCACCCGGTTGTTGCGCGTCGCAGTGTTTGGCGGTGGGGGCGTCTCTGGCGATGACGATGCAGGTTTTTCCGGTGGTGTCTTGATTTAGTGCCGTCGGCGGCGTCAGGCTGACGATGTCCGGATAAGGCGAACGGCCGGTGTGGGAGTTTCGAAGCACCACGCCGGCCGTTCTGACGCGTAAAGGCCGCGCCGATGCTCACGGTAAGTCATGAGGCTGTCTCTGTCGAGTCGGATCTGGCTGGCGGGCGGTTGGCCTGTCCGGGGTGCAGGGGCAGGCTGCGGCCGTGGGGCTGGGCACGGGAACGACTGATCCGGCACGGCACCGGCACGGACCTGGCCCTGGTGCGCGGGCGTCCGCGCCGGGGGCGATGCGCGGATTGTTCGGCCACGCATGTGCTGTTGGGCGTGGATCTGGCGGCCCGGCGGGCCGATACGGCCGAAGTGATCGCCTCCGCCATCGAGGCCAAGGCTGTCAGCGGGGCAGGGCACCGGGTGATCGCGGCGCGGCTGGGCCGACCGGCGTCCACGGTGCGCGGCTGGCTGCGCGCATTCGCCGCTTCCGCCGGCCCGATCGCCGAAGTGTTCACCGCCCTTTCCCACCGTGACGGCGCGGACGCGGCCGGACTCTGGCCCGCGGCCGCCCCGGCACCGGCCGGCCGGGCGCTGGCTGCGGTGGCGGCGTATGCGGGCGTGCTCGCGGCCCGGTTTTCCGTCGCCACCGTGGCGTGGCAAACGGCAGGGCTCGCCGTTGCGGGTCCGTTCTTCTTCAGCGCCGGCCGATGGCAGGACCGGGAGCAACACGAGCTGGCCCTTATGCCTGGTTCCCCGGGCGGTAAGGGTGGGAGGAGCGCCGGCTGATCCTGCCGGGGCCATCGTTTCCTGACCTCTTGAAAAGGACAATGACCCATGACGGAATCCGAGCCGCAGCGCGGTCCCCTGGCCCGCAAGGACCGGGCGGAAAAGATCGCGTTGTTCCGCTATCAGCTCATCCGCGATGCCGCGGACACGTCGCTGACTTCCCGCCAGCGCGGGCCCATGGTCCGTGCCCTGGCTGCCGCAGAGCACACCGGCCCGTCCGGGCAGGCCGTGCGCTACTCCCGCGAGACCCTGGACCGGTGGATCAGCGCCTGGCAGCGCGAGGGATTCGACGGACTCAAGCCGCGGGAAAGGGCCGCCGGCCCGGTGACCCCGGAGACCGTGCTGTCACTGGCAGCGACGCTGAAGCTGGAGCGTCCGCACCGCACCGCGGCCCAGGTGCGGCGGATCATGACCGAGACCCTCGGCGACGCGCCGTCCGAGTCGACACTGCTGCGCCACTTCCGCACCCTGGAGATCCCCACCGGCACGCCCGCGCAGGCCACCGGCCGGTTCGAAGCAACCCGGCCGAACGAGATCTGGGTCGGTGACGGGCTCCACGGTCCCCGGATCGGCGGCCGGAAAACCTACCTGTTCGCGTTCCTGGACGACCACTCCCGCCTGGTCACCGCGGCCCGCTGGGCGTTCGCCGAAGACGCCGTCCGGCTCTCGGCCGCGCTGCGCCCGGCCCTGCAGACCCACGGAATCCCCGACGCGGCCTATGTCGATTATGCCGACCTTCGCGTTATGCCAACGTTTTCTCGTTGTCCCTGTTCAGCGAGGTGAGAGGGGCGGATTTGTCGGCATAATCAGAGGGCCTCGAGGAAGGCCAGGATCGGGTCCGGAGGACGATAGCGGCCCGGGGCGGTGTCCGCTGGCGTGACGCGGGCGATGGCTCGTTCCTTTTGCGACATGTCCGCGTGCAGGTAGGCGTTGGTCGAGGAGACTTGCGAGTGGCCCAGCCAGAGCGCTATGACCGTGACGTCCACCCCGGCGAGGAGAAGCCGCATGGCCGCCGTATGGCGCAGGGTGTGGGCGCTCACGTGCTTCGTCCTCATCGATAGGCAAGTTGTTCCTGCCGTGGCGGCGTAACGGGTGATCCGATGTTCGATGGCGTCACGGCTGAGTTTCCTGCCGGTGCTTGCGGGGAAGAGCGGATCCGCAGGCGACCCTCCGCGTTCACGCAGCCACGCCCGAAGAACACTAACGGTGGAGGGCACGAGCGGGGTGCGCCGCTCTTTCCGTCCCTTCCCGATGCAGTGGATGTTCGCCCCGGCACCCAGAGACGCATCGGCGCAGGTGAGCCCGGCGAGTTCCGAGATCCGCAACCCGGTCTGGATGGCCAGCAGGATCATGGCGTGGTCGCGCCGCCCGGTCCAGGTGTCCTTGCTGCACGAGTCCAGGAGTGCGTCGACCTCGGCTTCGTTGAGGAAGGTCACCAGGTTCCGGTCGAAGCGTTTGGGCCCGATAGCGAGCACACGTTGGATTGAGGCTGCGTGCTCCGGGTGCCGCAGGGCCGCATAGGTGAAGAGCGAATGGATGGCGGCCAACCGGTTGTTGCGGGTCCGCACGCTGTTGTGCCGGTCCGCTTCCAGATGGGTCAGGAAGGCGGCCACGAGAGGGGCGTCGAGGTCGCCGATATCGAGTCCGCTGGGTGGTTTATGTAGCTTATCGCTGGCGTAGCGGAGCAGGAGCCGGAAGCTCGTTCGGTAGGCATCAATGGTGTGGGGGCTGGCGCCACGCTGGCCAAGGAGCCGGTCGGTGAAGAAGGCCTGCAGGGTGGGGGCCAGCGCGGTCATGACCGCGCCCCGAATCGTCGGTCCAGCCGTTCGGCGGCCAACACCATCAGTTCCGGGGCGGCTGAGAGGTACCAGTAGGTCCCCGCTGGGCTGACATGGCCGAGATAGGTCGACAAAACAGCCATGCCGGCGCCAACATCGGCTCCGGCCCGGTGCCAATCGATCAGGGTTTGGACGGCGAAACTGTGCCTTAGATCGTGGATGCGTGGCTTCACGGTGGCGGTACGCAGCCCGATCCCGGTCATGATGTCGTTGAAGGTGTGCTCAACGCTGCTTGTGCTCAGACCGGTTCCCGCCGGCGTGAGGAAGAATGCCGCGGTCCGGGGCGTGGGGCAGAGCCTGTCCCGGCGTTGGGCGTAGGAGGCCAGAGCTGCCGTGGTGCTCGGATGCAGCGGAACCAGCCTTGCCCATTCGAATTTGGCATGCCTGATCGTGAGCACGCCGGTGCTGAGGTTGACGTCCTCGCGGTTGAGCCCGAGCGCTTCCCCGAGCCGTATCCCCGTCACGGCAATGAGACCGAACAGGGTTTCGTGCGTAACGGCCCGCAGTTCCGGGCGGAGCTGCCCCGCCCCGTCCAGCAGGGCACCAATCTCCTCGGCTGACCAAAGGTATGGGGTGGGCCGTTGCTGGCGGGCACCGAACACATCCAGTGGCGGGATTTCCGTTGCAGGGTCGATGCTTTTCAAGTAGCGAGCGAACCCGCGGACAGAGCCGAGCCGGTGGGCCCAGGTGATGGGCTGGACGCCCTGGCAGTCCCGCGCCCAGGCAATGGCCAACTCGCTCGTTAACACGGTGGCGCCGGACGCCTCGAGGAAGGCCACGAACCGGGGCAGGTCATAGCCTTCCTGCCTGAGCTTGTAGCCCAGATCCCGCCGGAGTCTGAGGTAGTCATTGGCATGGCCGAGGAGCTCTCCCATCACCGTTCACCTCCCGGCCATGGCCGGGCCAGGGCCCGGAGCCCATCAATATCCAGACGGGCGTAGAGGGCGGTGCTCGTCAGGCTCCCATGCCGGAGCACCTGGGCGATCTCGGGCAGGGGAACGCCGGAGTTGACCATCTCACAGGCCAGGGTATGGCGCAGACGGTGTGAACCGACCGGGGCGAGTCCGGCCCGGTGGCAGGCTCGGCGCACAACCAACGAGATCCCGCCCCGGCCCAGGGCCTCAACGGGCGCCAACGATCGCAGGAAGACCGCCCGATGAGAGGTTCGCGGGCGTCCCCGCCGGAGATAGCAGGTAATCGCCTGGCCCACATCAACGGGGATCGGGAGCCGGTCATCACGGCGGCCCTTTCCATGGACCACGACCAGCCCCGCGCGCCAGTCGATGTCCTCGAGGCTCAGCGCGGCGACCTCACTGGCCCGCAGGCCCAGGCGGAGGAGGATGACCAGGATGGCATAGTCCCGCCGGCCCTCGTTTTCCCGCCGGTCACAGGAATCCAGGAGCCTTCGGGCATCCGCGGCGCTGATTCCCGCAGCCAACGGTGAACGGCGGCGTCCGGTAATGGCAAGGGCAGCTCCCGAGAGGTCGGTGGAGACCAGTCCTTCGGTGAAACAAAAGCGCAGGAACGAGCGCACGGCCACTACGAAGAACTGGGTGGAACCGACCGAGACCTTCGCGGCTTCGGTGCGCACGGCATCGGTCACATCCTTGGTCCTCAGATCGGCCAGGGCGCCCGCTGGCGTCTGCTGGGCTAGGAATCGGCGGGCCCGCAGCACGTAGGCGGCCGCCGTGCACTGGGCCAGTCCCCGCTCGGAGAGCAGGAACTTCTCGAACGAGGACAGGAGCACATCGATCGGCGATCCCGGCACAGGCGCCTCGATCTCGGCCTGGACCACGCCTTGTTCAACGAGGACCTCGATCATGGTGTTGAAAACGCGGGGCGGATACGGCGAAATGCGCCCCGCGAAGTGTCTGGCCGCGACGAACTGGCGGACGCACCCGCCCGTCACATCCACAGCTGTCATTGACCGTTCCTGAAGCCAGCGGCTCCAGTCGGCCACCATCCTCAGTTCACTGGCGATCGTTAACGGCGTGTAGCCCAGGTCCTTCAACTTGGATCTGAAAGCAGACGCGAACGGGGCCAACGGCCCCGTCATTCGGACCTTGCTGACCTTGGTTGCAGGCATGGCCATGACTTCCTCCTTCATCCGGATATCGATGCAAGAAGGATCGCGCAGACCTCGCGATTATGCCGACAATTCCCGAAATCTCACCCCGCTGAACAGGGACAACGAGAAAACATCGGCATAACGCGAAGGTCGGCATAATCGACATTGTGCCGACGTCGGCACAATGTCGACAACGGGTCTGCCTTTGTCGACGCGTCACTGGCGAGGATCTGCGCCCGGCTGGGCATGAAGCTGATCCATTCCCGGCCTTACCGGCCCCAGGGCAGGGGCAAGATCGAGCGCTTCTTCAACACCGTGAGCTCCCAGTTCCTCTCCGAGATCACCGTGATCGACGCCCCGGTCCAGACGAAAGTTCCGGGCACCGGCCCGGTCGGGAACCCCGGAGAGGATCCCGACGGGACCGCGATCACCTCGTTGGCGGAGCTGAACGCCTTATTCATCTCCTGGGTGCAGATGGTCTACCACCGCACCGTTCACTCCACCACCGCGATGACGCCGCTGGCCCGCTGGGACGCGGGCTGGGAAAACCGGCGCCCGGACCGCCGGGATCCGGACGTGATCGCCGAAGCGTTCCGCTGGTCCGTGACCCGCAAGGTCACCAAGACCGCGACGGTGTCCCTGCAGGGCAACACCTACCAGGTCGACCCCATGCTCGCCGGCACCCGCATCGAGCTGGTCTATGACCCGTTCGATCTGACCGGCCCGGTCGCGGTGACCGCCGCCGGCGGGATCCCTGCCGGGGAAGCGGTCCTGCTCGAGATCCGCCGACACGTCCACCCCAAAGCCGTCAACGCCGCCAAAGACGCCGACACCGGCGCGAGGAACGCAGGCTCCGGGATCGACTACCTGCGCCTGGTCGAAACCCGCCACAAAACCACCCTGACCGGCGCCCCGATCAGCTTCGAGAAAATGGCCGCCGGCGTCGGCGCGACCGGAACCAATGGAGGACCCCAATGAGCATCTCAAACCTGCAATCCCACTACGGCTTCACAGCCATGCCCTTCGGCCGCTCCATCCCGGTCCAGGCACTGCACCCCCACCCCGGGCACCGCGAGGCGGTCGCCCGGATCCAATGGTGCGTCGCCCAGCGCCAGATGGGCGTGGTCACCGGCGAGGTCGGCGCCGGCAAGACCGTCGCCGTCAGAGCAGCCCTGGCACAACTCGAAGCATCCCGCCACCAGGTCATCTACATCGCGGACCCCACGATCGGCATGCGCGGCATCCAGTCCCAGATCGTCACCGCCCTGGGCGGGCAGCCAGCGTTCTACTCCGGAGTCCTCGCGCACCAGACCGCGTCCCTGCTCGCCGGGGAACTGGACGAACGCGCCCGCCTGCCCGTGGTCGTGATCGACGAGGCGCACCTGCTCGGCAACACCGAGCTGGAGTCCCTGCGGATGCTCACCAATACCGGGATGGACACCGGCTCGCACTTCGCGCTGCTGCTCGTCGGCCAGCCCACCCTGCGCCGCCGGCTCAAACTCGCGGTCCTGGCCGCCCTGGACCAAAGGATCTCCACCAGGTTCGCGATCAACGGCATGGACCTGGCCGAGACCGCGGACTACATCCGCCACCACCTCAAATTCGCCGGCAGATCCGACACCCTGTTCTCCGACGACGCCGTCGCCGCGATCCACCAGGCATCACGCGGCTACCCGCGGGCGGTCAACAACCTCGCCGTTTCCGCCCTGATCGCGACCTATGCCGGCAACAAGGCCATCGTGGACCTCTCCGCCACGCAGTCCGCGATCACCGAGAACAGCGAGTAAAACCCGCCGTCACCAATGACGGCCACCACGTCAGGCCGACGACGAACGCCCCGCCGGAAACAGCCCGCGGGGCGTTTTCGTGCACGGCCCATCGTCACAAAAACCGACGCCGCCATCGTCAAATAACGCGACGCCTAACACCGGTTCCCATTGGGACCTGCACCAGACGCGCCCAAGCGGCCACCGGCGAAATTCAGCGAAATGCTCCCAGGCCCGTCAGCTTCTGACCAAGGATGAGTGTGTGAACCTCGTCAGTGCCCTCGTAAGTGCGCACTGATTCCAGGTTGTTGGCGTGGCGCAGGGGTGAGTGTTCGAGGGTTATCCCGTTGCCCCCTAGGATGGTGCGCGCTTCACGGCATATCTCGATCGCCTCACGGCAGTTGTTCAGCTTGCCCACGCTGATCTGGTGGTTTTGCAGCTCTCCGGCATCCTTCAGCCGACCCAGGTGGAGAGCCAGAAGAAATCCCTTGTTGATCTCCAGCGCCATGTTCACGAGCTTTTGCTGAGTCAATTGGTACCCAGCCAGCGGCCTGTCGAACTGGAGCCGCTCCTTTGAGTAGGCCAAGGCGTCTTCAAAAGCATCCCGTGCGGCGCCCATAGTTCCCCAGGCGATGCCATACCGGGCCTCGTTGAGGCAGGTAAAAGGGCCCTGAAGGCCGGTGACATCCGGCAGGACCGCGTCGCCGGGCAGGCGCACGTCATCCAGCGTGATTTCACATTGGACCGAGGCCCGCATCGACAGCTTCGGCTCAATGGGTGTGGCCGTAAAGCCAGGCGTTTCGGTGGGCACTACGAATCCGCGAACTCCGGTATCGGTCTGGGCCCAGATCACTGCTACATGCGCCACGTTGGCAAGTCCGATCCAACGTTTAGTCCCATTCAAAATCCAGTCCCTGCCGTCCCGGCGGGCAAAGGTGGCCATGGAGGAAGGGTCGGACCCCGCGGTGGGTTCAGTAAGACCGAAACATCCGATGGCCGCCCCAGCGGCCATCGGCGGAAGCCATTCCTCTTTCTGCTCCTCGGAACCGTGCTTTGAGATCGCAGACATGGCCAGAGATCCCTGGACGGAGACGAACGTGCGTATTCCTGAGTCACCGGCCTCGAGTTCCGCAGCGGCGAGCCCATAGTCAACTGCCGTTCCGCCGGCACATCCGTAGCCTTTCAGGTGCATCCCGAGCACGCCGAGCTGGGCCAGGTCGGGAACGATCTCGAGCGGGAACCGGCCTTCTTCATACCATTTCGCAATGTTCGGTTTGATCTCCTCCCGCACATACTTCCGGACCCGGTTACGCAGGGCGACTTCCTCAGCAGTAAGGAGCGTATCGAAGGAGATGAGGTCTGAGGGGTCCGGTGTGGTGGTCGCCTCGGTCTCTGCGGTGCTAGGAGCAAGGGTCATGATGTGGTCCCTCCTGGGCGTGCATGATTTGGGTAGTTTGCTGCATGGAATCGGTGTCGGTAGAGCTTGAGTTTCGGGGCTGCCGCAGCCAGTCCCGGACCTTCTGGGTGTGCTCACCGAGAGCGGGCGGAGCGTGCGTGCGCGGTGGCAGCGGGGGGCTCCAGGTGATCGGGTGGCGGATCTGGCATCCCACCACCAACCCATCGGCGTCGTGGACCTTAATGGTCGGCGACAAACCCAATGACTCCGCGTAGGCAATGCCTTCACCAATGCTGGCCACGCGGCCCGCCGGTACGCCCACGCCGACCAGTTTGTTCTGCCATGCTTCCGCCCCGGCCCCTGCGAGCCCGGCTTCAAGCAGCTGGACAAGTTCCCGACGGTTCTTGACCCGTGCTGAGTTGGTGCCGAACCGTGGATCTGCGGCCAGCTCGGGTTTCCCGACCGCCTCACAGAGCCTGGCGAACTGGGTGTCGTTACCAACGGCTACGGCGAGCGGGTCATCACCGGTAGCCAGAAGCTGGTACGGGACGATGGAAGGATGCTCATTTCCCAGCCGTGTTGGCAGAACACCGGCTCCCAGATACGCCTGACCCTGATTGACGAGGGCGCCCTGCAGGCTCGAGAGAAGATTGACCTCAACCCGCCTGCCCCGCCCCGTGGAGTGGCGCTCCGAAAGGGCGGCGAGGATACCGATCGTGGCATCTTTCGCCGTCAGGACATCGACCAGCGCAACACCAACTTTGAAAGCGCCACCCTCTGCGTCGCCGGTAATGCTCATAAGCCCGCCGACGGCCTGGACGATAAAGTCGTAGCCCGGCAGATCACGGCCCCCTTCCGAGCCGAATCCGGAGATGGAGGCGTAGATGAGTCCGGGGTTTACTTCAGCGAGCGATTCATATCCGAGCCCTAGTTTGGCGAGCCCCCCTGGTTTGAAGTTCTCAACCAATACGTCGGCTCGATGTGCGAGTTCCCGGGCGAGCTCCAGGTCCTTAGGATCGGTCAGGTCCAGCGCGATGGACTCCTTGTTCCGGTTGACGCTTTCGAAATAGGTGGCCCCTGTTTTTGAGGACGGCGGCGCCCATTCTCTGGTGTCGTCCCCGGTCCCCGGCCGCTCCACCTTGATGACGCGTGCACCGAGATCGGCCAGAGTCATGGTGGCGAGCGGGCCGGCGAGGACACGGGAGAAGTCTGCGACGAGAATCCCCTCCAGCGGCGCGCCGGCTCTCGCTGCCGGTGTCATGGCTGACTCCGATCGGCCCACCGTCCCCGTCCGGTCATGACAGTACAGACCGGATGGAGGCCTCCAGCACGGCCAGGCCCTCCTCGAGGACGTCAGCTTCGATCCCAAGAGGTGGCAGCAGCCGGATGACATTCCCGTTGGTACCGCAGGTCAGAGTCAGGACACCGTGAGCGTTCGCTGCCTGCGCGGCCGCGGCGGCGAGGTCTCCCCTGGGGCCGGAGCTGTCACCAAACTCGATCGCCATCATGGCGCCCCGGCCGCGGACATCCGTGACGCCGTCCAGAACCACGAGAGGCTCCAGGCGGCGGCGCACGGCGGCTTCAATGCTTGCGGCGTTCTCGAGAAGGGAGCCCTCCTCGAGGAGTTCAAATACGGCCAGCGCGGCCTCGCAGGCCACCGGATTGCCGGCGTAGGTTCCGCCAAGCCCACCCCTGTGGACTGCATTCATGAGCTCCGCGCGTCCTGTTGCGGCTGAGAGCGGCAAACCGGCGCCGAGGGCCTTTGCGGTAAGTGTGATGTCGCCGGCAATTCCTTCCTGCTGGGAAGCAAACAGGGTGCCGGTGCGACCCATGCCGGACTGGATCTCGTCGATGACCAGAACGATTCCGTGCCGGGTGGCGATTTCCCGGAGCCCTTTGAGGAATCCGGGCGCCTGAACAATAAAGCCGCCCTCGCCCTGGATTGGTTCGATGACCATCGCGGCGAACGTCTCCGCCCCGTTTTCGGCGAGGAGTTCTTCAATCTGCTCGAGGGCCTTTCCAGGTCCATCAGGCGATGAGTGCGCTGGCGCCGTCGGACCACGGAAAACGGAACCCGGGAAAGGGCCGAAGTTGAGCCGATACGGGTTCTCTTTGGCCGTCATGGCCATCGTGAGCTGGGTGCGCCCGTGGTAGGCCTCATCGAAGACGAGGATGTTCGGGCGTCGGGTGGCGGCCCGGGCGACCTTGATGGCATTTTCAACCGCTTCTGCACCGGTAGTGAACAATGCGGTCCGCTTCTCGAAGTCGCCCGGAGTGTGTTCATTGAGCCACCGGCAAACGTCGACGAAGGAAGCGTACTCGGTGACCATGAAGCACGTGTGCGTAAACCGTTCCAGCTGGGCTGCGGCGCGCTTGGCGACCTTGGGGTTAGCCGCACCGACGCTCGTTACGGCGATACCTGAGGCGAAGTCGATAAGGTGGTTGCCGTCAACGTCGACGAGCAGCGCGTGCAGCGCGCGCTCGATAAATACCGGCATGACGATGCCGAATGCGTCGGTGACGTGCTGGCGGCGTTCAGCTTCCAACTCCCGAGAGCGCGGGCCCGGGAGCTCGGTCAGCAGGCGACGCGCTGTTGCTTTGACCTTCGCCGGGTGGTTGGCCGGGTTCGTGGCAAGTTCTGGTATGACTGTCATGGGTCCTCCTCGTGTGGTGAACTCCACGATAGGGAAGGGTCCAGCATGCGTCGTTGGATGATCTATCCAATTTCCGGCGCCTCAGGGTCGCAACGTACAAAGTCCCGTGCCCTATGCTATACCCATGATCACCCTCGCAAGGCTCGTGGAGGCTGCAAGGCGGGACCTCACGCCCTTCTGGCCGACCCCTCTCCCCCGCGTCGAATTGACGGGCGTTCACGTCTCCGAACTGGAGGATCCTACGACGTTCCTCTATGGGGGTGAGCTTCTCCTGACCGTAGGGATGCAGCTCACCGGCCTCGATAGTGAGGCACGGGGAAAAGCGGCCAGAGATTATGTGCGCCGACTTGTTGAAGGACGAGTGGCGGCACTGGGCCTTGGCCTGGGTTCAGGCCATGCCATGGTTCCCGACGAACTCCGGGCCGCCTGCATCGAAGCTGGCCTTCCGCTTCTGACAGTACCCCGGGAATCACCCTTCCTGGCCGTCTCGCGGGCATACTGGGAGCTTGTCAGGCAAGGCGGCGAGGCCGAACTCACCGCCTTGTTGGGGCTCCAGGTGGCTCTAACACGGGCGGCCGCCCAAGATGACGCGGAGCCAGAGATCGTCCGTGAACTTTCCCGCGCTCTGGGTACCTGGGTTGCCTACCTTCCCGAAGGTGACGGCACTCCCTCGTCCGCGGCGAGCAGTGGTGAACTGCCGTCCGGGCTGTTGGCGGAACTTACGCGGGAATCCGTTATCTTGCGCACTGCACGCAGAGGCGCCACGGGAAATATTCAACTTGGTTCCGGCACGGCTTCGCTTTACCCCGTATCCGACGGTCAGGCTTCCTCCGGCTACCTGGCGCTGGGCCGAAGCGGGCAATTGGCTGCGGCGGAACGCCATCTGTTCCTGACCGCCTCGACGCTCCTTGCTGCCAGAGCGGCCGGACAACGTCGGGCGGCAGCTGAGCGGCGCCGGGCCGAAGGCATGCTTGCGGCACTTGTCTTGGAAGGACATGACGATGCCGCCCGCGTCCTTGCCAAGCAGATGGACTCTGAGCCGCTGCCAGAAACAGCCTTTGTGGCCGTTCTGCCGGATCTTGACCAGTCAGGAGGGCAAACTCCACTGTCCGGCCTCGTACTTGAACGTGATGGTTCCACGTTTGTGCTGCAGGCAGCGTCCAGCCCCCACCCCAAGCTACCGAAAGGTGTCCGCGGCGCGTGGGGTGGCCCGATGCCGCTTCGTCGGTTGCATGAGATTGCAGCCCAGGTCACCGAGGTGGCCGCCACGGCACCGGCAGGGCAGCTCATCCGCGTAGGGCACGGCCTGGATCTCCCTGCCGATGAATGGGTGGATGAACTGCGGGCGCACACCGGCCAACTCCTGGAGACAGTCCGCGCGTACCTGGCTCACCGCGGGCAGTGGGAAGCGGCCGGCCGCGAACTCGGAGTGCATCGAAACTCCGTACGCTACAGAATTACCCAGGCCAAGGAACTGCTCGGCGTCGACCTTGACGACCCTGATGTTGCAGCGCAGCTCTGGCTTGCCCTCCGCAGCCAGTCCCAAGCGACCCAGAAAAAATAGACCCTGCAGCCTCGCCCCCGAGGGCTCCAGACCGCTCTGCCTCGGGTCCACACCGCACCACGCGCCTTCTCCCCTGAACTGAAGCACGCCGTATTTGGCGAATCGTACAAGCGAGCCAGCCTAATTCGACTTTCTGCACGGTGACTTGCTCTATGGGGCTGCCTAATCTCAATGGACAGTCCATCACCGAACCAATCATTTCCCTGGCTGGACTGACAACTACTGCAGCGGATTGCACCCATGGCAGGCGCCAAGGCACTCAGCACCCCAAGAGTCTCCCGGATCGCCCTTCCCTGCATACCTTCACTGGATCACTGAGAGGACAGCCGTGACCATCGAGGACACAACCACAATCACAAGGGCCGCCCGCACCCTGACCATACGCGGTGCGGTACTTGAAACCACCGGGGCAGCGCGGCCCTACGCGGAGACACTTCCCATCCGTGTGGAACACCTTGAACTGGAAGGGCCGGGACGAGGCGAAATCCTGGTCCGCATCGAGGCCGCGGGTATTTGCCATTCGGACCTTTCCGTTGTCAACGGGAACCGACCGCGGCCGGTTCCGATGTTGCTCGGTCACGAAGCGGCTGGCATCGTTGAGGAACTCGGCGAGGGCGTCGATGACCTCTCACTGGGCGAGCGCGTCGTCATGACCTTCCTCCCCCGCTGCGGGGAATGTGCCGGATGCCTATCCAATGGCAAGACACCCTGTGCGGAAGGCAGCTCCTCCAACACCGAAGGAACCCTGCTTGGTGGCAGCCGGAGGCTCTCCCGTGGCGGACAGCCGGTCCACCATCACCTCGGAGTCTCGGCATTCGCCAGCCATGCCGTTGTGTCGCGCCGCTCCGTTGTGCCCGTGGGCGCCGACGTCCCCGCGCACATAGCAGCGCTCCTGGGATGTGCCCTCCTTACCGGAGGCGGAGCCATCCTCAACGTCGCAAAGCCAGGCCCCTCGTCCCGGGTAGCGATCGTGGGGCTCGGAGGGGTAGGCATGGCGGCGCTCATTAC
Organism: Pseudarthrobacter sp. KH_020_B; assembly: GCF_057840185.1. NCBI lineage: Bacteria > Bacillati > Actinomycetota > Actinomycetes > Micrococcales > Micrococcaceae > Pseudarthrobacter > Pseudarthrobacter sp. KH_020_B. The sequence continues at coordinate 2,081,877 of NZ_CM174506.1, read as the reverse complement.
GGCCATCGCTGTCGGAGTCGAACACGTCGTGGGCATCGACACACTGCCGGCCAAGCTCGAAGCCGCACGGAACCTCGGTGCCGCTGACGCCATGACCTCATCCGACGCCCTTGCAAGCGGGGAAAAGTTCGACGCCGTCATCGAAGCGGCAGGACATCCGCGAGCCCTCGAAACTGCCATCGCGCTGACAAGGCCCGGTGGCATCACAGTCACCGTCGGGCTGCCTGCGCCGGGCCAGTCGGTCACCATCGATCCCCTCACCCTCACGGCTGAGGCGCGCTCCATCGTTGGCAGCTACCTCGGTTCAGCGGTTCCCGCACACGACATCCCGATTTACGAAGAGCTGTGGCGAACCGGACAGCTCGCCGTTGAAGGCCTCGTTTCGGACACCATCCGGCTCGAAGACATCAACCGCGCCATGGACACGCTCGACGGCGGCCACGCGCTGCGCCAGATCATCACCTTTTCCTGATTCACCCATATTCCAGCTCTAAAGAGAGAACATCATGACTTCCACAAATGACCATGTTTACAGCGCCATCATCATCGGCGCCGGCTTCGGCGGCCTGGGCCAGGGAGCCCAGTTCGTCCAGGAAGGCATCGAGGACTTCCTGATCCTCGAGCGCGGCAACGATGTCGGAGGTGTTTGGCGGGAGAACACTTATCCCGGCGCCGCGTGTGACACACAGGCACTCGTATACTGCTACAGCTACTTCCTCAACCTGAAGGTTTCCCGGATGTTTGCCGGCCAGGACGAACTCCAGGGCTACCTGCGCTCCCTGGTCGAGAAGTTCGGGCTTGGCCAGCACATCCACTTCGGCCAGAACATCACCGATTCCGAATGGGACCAGGACCGCCGCCTCTGGACTGTGCACACTGCAGACGGCTCACAGTTCCTGGCCCGGTCCCTGGTGGCCGCGTGGGGTCAGTTGAACGATCCAAGCATCCCGAATTTCCCCGGTGCGGAGACATTCGAGGGGGTCGCGTTCCACTCCTCTAAGTGGCGCCACGACCTGGACCTGACGGGCAAGCGGGTCGCATCCATCGGCTCAGCGGCCACCGCTGTCCAGTACGTGCCGGAGGTCGCCAAGATTGCAGCGAACCTCACTGTGTTCCAGCGCTCAGCGAACTACATCCTCCCCCGCGGCCAGTACATCTTTACCAATGAAGAGAGCGCCGGTTTCCAGGAAAATCCGGACACGTACCGGCAACTCCGCCAGGAAATCCATGAATTCCGCGAAGCCGGATTCGAACGGACCCGCCGCCACACGGCAGCCTCAGAGGAAGGCGTGCAGCAAGCGCGCGAACACCTCGAAGCCCAGGTGTCAGATCCGGAACTGCGGGCCAAACTCACTCCCGACTACGACTTCGGCTGCAAGCGCATCCTGCGCAGCGACGATTTCTACCCTGCTCTGACCCGCGAGAACGTAGAACTCGTGACAGAAGCAATCACTGAGTTCACACCACGCGGCCTCCGGACAGCAGACGGCGTCGAGCACGAGTTCGACGTGATTATCTACGCCACCGGTTTCAAGAGCCACGCTTTCCAAGGTTCCATGCGCGTGGCAGGACGCGACGGAATCCGCCTCGACGAGAGGTGGGGCAACGCCCCCGAGGCCTACCTTGGCATCACCGTGGACAACTTCCCCAACCTCTTCCTGGTCTACGGGCCAAACACCAACCTGAACCACAACTCCGTCGTTTCGATGCTGGAGGCCCAGCACCGCTACATCTCCCAGGCAGTGGAATACATCGCAGCGGACGAATCACGGCTGCTGGAAGTAGACCGCGGAGTGCTCGAAGAGTTCAACGCGCACGTCCAGGAAGAACTTGGAAAGTCCGCATTCTCCTCCGAATGCTCTTCCTGGTACAAGAACGAGGATGGCCGCGTCATCAACAACTGGTGCGGAACCGTTGAAGAATACCGGGCCCACACCCACGACCTTCAGCTCAACGACTACCTGCAGCTGGCTGAATCAGGGCCCGGGAAGTGACCACCCCCGATATATTCAGCCGGAGGCCGGTCGCGTCGGACGCGTCACCTCCGCTGGAAGAGTTCCGGGCGTCCGGGGGGCGCCCGTTCCACACCTACCCGATCGAAGAGGTCCGGGAGCTCTATGAGCGCGCGTGCGCAGCGAACGGCCTCAGCGGTGATTCACTGCCGTCGGTTGCCGACTTCGATATTGAGGAATTCGCGGTTCGGATTTATGACCCGCGGTCCTACGCCGGACCCACCGCCGTCGTTGTCTTCTTCCACGGCGGCGGATGGGTCATGGGCAGCCTCTCAACCCATGACGGGCTGTGCCGGCGTCTGGCCGCCCTCACCATGCTGCCAGTCGTCGCTGTGGACTACCGGCTTGCCCCTGAGCACCCCCATCCCGCAGCTATCGACGACAGCCGCACGGCCCTGAACTGGTTGTTCTCGTCCGGAACCGAGCATGGCCTGGACGTAACCAGGGCTGTGCTGGTCGGCGACAGCGCGGGAGGGCAGCTCGCCGCCGTCCTGGCAATTGAGAACGCGGCAAGGACCGATCCGCTGCCGGTCGCAGGCCAGGTTCTCATCTACCCCATGCTCGACCTGACCATGTCCTCGCCCTCATATGCACGCGTCACGGAGGGTTTCCCGCTGGTCGCCGACACCATCGCCTGGTTCGCCGACACCTACCTTCCAGAGGACGCCGACCGTGCCGCGCCCAACATCAGCCCGGGCTTGGCTCAGCTCCCGGAAGGGCTTCCACCGGCTTTTGTCATCACCGTGGACAACGATCCCTTGGTCGATGAAGGCGCGCACTTCGCTGCGGCGTTGGCAAAGGCAGGAACGGAAGTCCGGTACCAGCACCTCCCCGGCTACGCCCATGGGCTGTTCACCTCGGCCGGCCGGATCCGTCGTGGCGAGCAAGCAGTTGCCGAAGTCGCCCGATTTATCAGCGATAATACCGCCTAATTCGGGGACCACCTCGTCCCGGCACAACCACCACGGGGCCGACGGTGGTGGTCCTCACTTCCTTAGAGGATCACCACCGTAAGCCACTATTTCTAGGAGACACTTCATGACTACTTCCTTCGCCCGCCAGTCTGCCGTCTTATCAGGCCGCGAGGCCACGCTCCTTGCTTCGGTGCCAACCGGTCTGCTCATCGGCGGACGGTGGGTGGACGCATCCGACGGCGGCACGTTCGATGTGCATGATCCCGCCACCGGGGAGGTGCTCGCCACCCTCGCCTCCGCCACCAGCGCGGACGCGGTTGCCGCTTTGGATACCGCGGACGCCGCGCAGGCGTCCTGGGAACGGACCGCGCCGCGGGTGCGGGCCGAGATCCTGCGCCGGGCCTTTGACCTGGTCACCGCACGCGCCGAGGACTTCGCCCTGCTGATGACCCTGGAAATGGGCAAACCCCTGGCCGAGGCCCGCGGCGAGGTCACCTACGGCGCCGAGTTCCTCCGCTGGTTCTCCGAGGAAACCGTCCGCGACTACGGCCGGTATCTCACGACGCCCGAGGGCAAGAACAAGATCCTGGTGCAGCACAAACCGGTCGGGCCCTGCCTGCTCATCACCCCCTGGAACTTCCCGCTGGCGATGGCCACCCGCAAGGTCGCCCCGGCGATTGCCGCCGGCTGCACCATGGTCCTCAAACCCGCCAAACTCACGCCGCTCACCGCGCAGCTGTTCGCTCAAACCATGATGGAAGCCGGCCTGCCCGCCGGAGTCCTCAACGTCGTCTCCTCCTCGTCCGCGGCCGGGATCTCCGGACCGCTTTTGAAGGACTCCCGCCTAAGGAAAGTCTCCTTCACCGGCTCCACCCCGGTCGGCAAACGCCTCATGGCCGATGCCGCACACAACGTGCTGCGGACTTCGATGGAACTCGGCGGAAACGCACCCTTCATCGTCTTCGACGACGCGGACCTCGACGCCGCCGTCGACGGCGCCATGGCCGCGAAGATGAGGAACATGGGCGAAGCCTGCACGGCTGCCAACCGCTTCCTCGTCCAGGAATCCGTCGCCGCAGAGTTCACCGCCAAGTTCGCCGCCGCGATGGGCGCCCTGGCCACCGGCCGCGGCACCGACCCCGCCACCCAGGTCGGGCCCCTGATCGACGCAGACGCCCGGGATGACGTGCACGCCCTCGTCAGTGCTGCCGTCGACGCCGGAGCGACCGCCGTCACCGGCGGGGCCCTCCCGGACGGTCCGGGCTACTTCTACCCGCCCACCGTCCTCGGCAATGTCCCGAACGACGCCACGATCCTGGGCCAGGAAATCTTCGGCCCCGTCGCCCCCGTCACCACCTTCAAAACAGAGGAAGACGCTATCCGGCTGGCCAACAACACCGAATACGGGCTCGCCTCCTACCTTTACAGCCGCGACTTCAACCGCCTCCTCCGCGTGGCCGAGCAGATCGAGTTCGGCATGGTGGGCTTCAACGCCGGCATCATCTCCAACGCCGCAGCCCCCTTCGGCGGCGTCAAACAATCCGGCCTCGGCCGCGAAGGCGGCTCCGAAGGCATCGCCGAATACACCACCACCCAATACATCGGCATCGCAGACCCCTACACCAGCTAACTGAAATCCCAGAACATCTCCGAGAGGACGCAATACGATGACGCAGCTGATCGCCGAATTCCGGGTCGCGCACAAGGCGGAGTGAAACGAGATGATAGACGCCGCAGTCGAAACTGCCCACAAGAGTCTCGCCGACAAAGCGCATGGTGTACTCGTGACGCGTCACGATTTCCACCATATTTCCGTCGCTCTGTCGCCGGACGTCCCGTTCGGACTCATCCGTGAGCACGACCGGGCCCAACGGCCCTGATCATCTAGCAGCAGGCTCCGCACACAGCACCCCGAGCCCAGCTTCATTCGCCTGGGCCGTAAAGCACAGCTCCCATGGCATCGCGGGCGATCTATCCCTTGATAGGTCGCCATCGCCGACCCCCGGGCGGCAACCAAACGGCCAGCATCCGAGGACTTATGATGACAAGCGTTACCCACCAGCAGACAACGAGCCGGGACGGCCCTCTCCAAGCGGCTGGATCCAGTACCGATCCCCAAAGTGGTTGCGAAGAAAACTGCCACTATTGCGAGGGTCCGGAAACGGATTAGTCCCTCTTTGTTTCCCGGCCGTATTTCTGCGAGGTTGGATGGGTTGATGGAGAATTCTCCGGCATGCAGTGCTGCCGTTGGCAAACCCGCCGCAAAAGAGTGCGTCGCGGGGGGTGGATGGTTCATGCGGATAACCGTGATTCCCTTGGAGCGGGCGCCGTGGTCACAGACAGCACAACGTTCCAGCCGGGTCTTTCTTGCCGCAGCCTTGGCAATCGCCAGAGCATAGGCGGACGGAACGCATCCGGCAGGCCAGCCATCAGCGACCTGGTCAGTCCTCGAAGTTGGCCAGGTGCTCCCGCAGGCCAGGGTAGCTGCTGTTCTCCGCGAGAACCTTTTCGAATTCTTTGCGGGCCAGGGACCGCTGGCCTCCATTCAGCTAGGTCAGAGCCCGCTCAATCAACGCCCTTTGGCGGAGCTCCGCTGGACGGGACCGAATACGCAGGGCCTCCTTGAAGGATTCGCGGGCTGCATCCGGGAACCCTTGCTCGCGGAAATGGAATTGAGTTCGCGACTGCAGTGACCGGCCAGGTATCCGTAAGCAGGCTCCCACGGTGGGGGCCTGAACCGCTATTTCGGTTCAACCGCCCCGGCCTCCAACAGCTAGCGCCTACCGCTCTCAGGAGGACGTCGCGACTAGCCGGAAGTCAGGTCGCTCACCAGCAACCACGTACGCCACACCTCCCCTTTCCATCCGCTGACGATCTCTCTCACCGTTCATCGCGTTTCCGAAGGAACAGGACATGATCTACACGAGCAGGCCCAAGGGCTTCGGCCAGCCAAAGAATGCGCTTGTCACCGTTCGGTGACATAATGGTGTCCAGCGAGGGAGGATTCCATGTCATTTGAAGCCCGTATCGACTCGCCCGCAGCAGTCGGCGCAATCATCCGCGCCCGGCGCCAGGACCGCGGACTGTCGCAGCAGACCCTTGCTGACAGGGCCGGGGTGTCAAGGAAATTCCTCATGGAACTCGAAGCCGGCCACGAACGCGCCGAACTCGGCAAGACGCTCGCCATCCTGGCAGCCCTGGGCCTGTCATTGGAAGCCACAGACCCAATCCCCCGCGGCAGCGACCACGACCCGGCAAGACGCGACTACGCCCAAACCTTCTCCCGGCTTATCGCTGACCGGGACTTCGAGTTCGCCATCAAGATGCTCGCCGACTACGCCACCGCATCCCTCAAAGCCGGCAAGCCCCTGCTCCAGCGCAGTCCGCGGCTCAAGGAGCCCCACTGGTCCGCCGCCCTCGCCGGTATCACCAATTACACCGCGCACCGGCTAGGCCAGCCCGCACCACCCTGGACCCGACGAATCATACCCCTCCACGAGGCCTGGATGCCGGCTGAGTCCTACCGGCACGTCCGGGAAACCATGAAGCAACTCACCATGTCCGAGACACCCGAGGAGCTAGCCGCCATGAACGTCTTCATCCGCGAACGCAGCCTGGCCACCGCATGAGCGGCGGAGAACTCACTGCCGCACAAATTCGTGCTCTCCTCCAGGAACTCGGCCGGCGTCTGCACGCCGAAGGCGTCCATGGTGACGTGAAACTTGTCGGCGGTGCCGCGCTCATCCTGCAGGGCATCGGCAACCGCCCCACCGCCGACATCGATGCCAGCTACGCCGACCAAGCGGCCGTCGACGCTGTCGTCACTGAAATGGCCGCGGAGTACGACCTCGCGCCCGACTGGCTCAGCTCCAACGCCGCAGCCTTCGTGCCCGAGAACGCGACCTGGGTCGAACTCGAACAACTCGACGGACTCACCATCCAGGCGGCCGACACCGAAACGCTCCTGGCCATGAAAATCGCCGCCGAACGCGATAAAGACACCCTCGACATCGCCCGTCTCCTGCGCCGCCTGAACATCACCAACGCCAACGACGCCGTCACCCTCGCCTACAACAAATACGGCGAACACTCCATCCCCCTGGCAGCAGGCCGCGACAATTACCTCATCGTCGTCGACGACGCACTCGACGCAGCCACCACCCTCGAACCCGACGATTAATTTGCCGGATCCGCCTTCCAGAAAGCGCCCCAACCTGGCCCCCAACGTTTGGATCACCATCGGGCGCCGAGACGATACAATCGCCCGTGCCTGTTCGTGGGCGGAAACCCTTTCTGCCAAGAGGACACTCTCAACACAATCCGTGCAGATGGCTGTACTACGACCTTCTCGGCCAGCAGGCTCTTCCCGACTCCCGGAGGAGTGTGGATCGGTGGCGTGATGTGCTCGTTTATGAGGCAAAAGGATGCCTGCGAAATCAGCACAGACAGGCCAATTCACGCTTGTATCCGGACCTGCCGGGGATGGGCCGCACCCCCGCGCCCGGGACGGTCAAGAGCAACAATGACGTGCTGGACGCTCTGCTGGGCCTGATCGACAGCACCATCGGTGATGAGCCATTTCTTGTATTGGGTCATTCCTACGGTGGGTACCTGGCCCGGGCGATCGCCAACCGGAGACGCGGCCGGGCCCTCGGGCTCGCGCTCATCTGCCGCGTTGGCGCGCGGACGCGTGACGTGCCCGAGCACCAAGAACTTGTTTCGATGGCCGATCCGGCCGGCGAACTGGACCCGGATCTCGAAGCCACGTACCGCAGCTACTTCGTGGTGCAAACGGCGGAAACACTGCGCCGGTTCCAGGAGGATGTGGCTCCCTCTGCGTCCCTCGTTGACGAAGAAGGCCTGATGCGGATCTTTTCCCACTGGGAGCTGGCGGACGGGCCGGCAGCCGCGAAATCCTATCCCCATCCAGTGCTAATCCTTGCCGGACGCCAGGATGCCACGGCCGGGTACACAGACCCCTGGGAACTGCTTGACCACTACCCCCGCGCTACCTTTGCCATGCTCGATCGCGCCGGCCATGCGCTGCTGCACGAGCAACCCGGCCTGGTGCACGCACTCGTTGTCGAATGGCTGGCGCGCGTGCGCGGCAGTCAACAACCTGACCACCCGTCCCACCAGGCAGTCCGGCGTGGCCGGCGCCCGTGTGCCTGGGCGGTCACCTGGCTGGCGCCACCACGTCCTCCAGCACTGACCTGTCGAAAAAACGGACCTCACCCGTTGCCTCGAAGAACACCGGAACCACCGATGTACTCGGGTCCTTGGACGTTTCGTAGATCTCAGCCGCACTCCCGTGCTTCCTGGCAATTGTTCCAACCAGCTCGGTACCGCGCACCCGAACAGTTCGATATTTGTAGCTCATCGTGACCCCTTCGTTGGCTAGGGCAAACCCTACCCCTGGGAGTTCCCCTTTTGGGAGGTTGGCTGTTATGGCGCCAGCACCAATGGTGGCGGTAGCTTCGGATTACTTTTCCATCGAAGCAGCCGAAATACCGGAGGTACCGCTGGTGCAGGGCTTGTCCACGTCACTAATTCTGATCGCCTTGCTGGCCATCGCAGCGCTTCCGCGGCGCGCTTCCTTGACCGGGTGGTCAAAGTGCGCATCGTGGTCTTCGAGATCGTCCTCGAAAGCATGCTCGGCCCCCACCTGTTGGGGTGGATCCACCCCGCCGATTTCACGGCGAGGTGGCGATCGGTACGGCTATTCGGACCGCCCGCCGGTCGCCGGCTTAAGTGCAGGCTTGCCGGTCGCCATGCGGCAGGGCTGTCCCGGCTACGCGCCAGCCTGCCCCGTCCCACACCAAGATGTAGGCGATCCGCCAACCGGAACAGGCCTGTCCCGCCACCCCCGTGAGGCGACTTGAATTAGAGGTGTGCGCGTGTCCACACTTTATCGGAAACTTGTCGACACACTCTGGTCCAAAACGCCCCTGAACTGCGACAACATGATCCTGTTGGCGGGTCGCAGCCCCACACACCACCATTACCCGTGCGTTGCGAACCCGCGTTCTCCGCTAAATCCCTGCGGACTCAGAGCAGAGATTCGCGAACATCTCGTCGCGGGGTCATGTCGGAACCGCGGGCGGATGGCATGGAGAGGTGACAGCGTGAGGTCGCGGAGCATAATCCGAACGGGGCACGGCAGCTACGAACTCCCCGCCGCCGGCACGCGCGCCGTTCCAGCCGGCGCCCTCGACGGCACCCTCGCCGCGGCCACGACAGGCTTCCACGCCCGGTCTCCTCCGCGGGTCACATCAGAATCGTCGTCGCAGAACATGGATACGTATCATCAGAACCGGACGAGCAGCGGAAAGGACTAACGAGATGGCCACTTGGGCAGCCGATCAAACCGTCAAGAGGCGAGGGACACCGATTTTTTCTCCAGGTCATGTCGCATGGAACGTCCGGACGCATGAAGTGGTGCTGGCAGAACCTGCAGGAACGGGCGGTAATGCAAGGTGAACAACCGCCCGCGGACACCGTGTGGACAATGTCCACACCCCTTTGGCCGGACAAACGGCCACATTCCCGCTCCCCCAGACTCCAAGATGGAGCGAAACTAGGGAAAGGATCTCAAGAAATCTCGTCCAGGTCATGTCATCAGCGCAACCGCGAGAGATGAATAGGTGACAGACCAACTACGGCCGCCACAGCAACCGGAAAGGAGACACAAATGCCCCCACATCCCAGCAAGCGGAGGGCCTACTCCGGGTCATGAGCCCGCCACCCACAAAACTTCATAGGCGACTGCGGCGCCAGGCACAGCCCGCGGCCAGTGTCAGAGGGACCTGACCACATGATTTGTACACACGTTAGAGCAAAAATCCCCTCTGACGAGGGGTTATACGTGCCCGAGGTGGGACTCGAACTGCATTCCAGCCCTTGCAAACACTGGCCTCCCCCGGAAACATGCGGAATCCGTCCCGAACCGACCCCAGTACGACCCGATCCGAAGCCCAGGGTGTGCACATTGTGCACACCCCCATTTTTGCCTTTCGGCGGCAACACCGGCTCGCTGGAAGTGGCAGCAGCAGACGATACCGACCGCAGAAGCGACACCACACCAGTCACCAATCCGGATTCGCCAGGATCATGACTTTCGGGCACGAATCGAGGAACCACGTTCATCATCTCCTCCCTTTCACCCGTCGACGATCTCCCTCTTCATCGGTCATTCGAGGGCGGAAGACATGACCGGCCCGACTAAATGCAGAGGCTCTGCCAAAAGCGGTACTCCTGTCACCGTTCGGTGACATAATGGAGTCATTAAGGGAGGATTCCATGTCATTGGAAGTCCGTATCGACTCGCCCGCGGCAGTTGGCGCAATTATCCGTGCCCGGCGCCACGACCGCGGACTGTCGCAGCAGTCCCTCGCCGAAGCCACGGGCGTCTCACGGAAATTCCTCATAGCTCTCGAAGCAGGCCACGAACGCGCCGAACTCGGCAAGACCCTGGCCATCCTGGCAGCCCTTGGCCTGTCGCTGGAAGCCGCTGACCCCATCCCCCGCGGCAGCGACCACGACCCGGCACGGCGCGACTACGCCCAGACCTTCACCAAATTGATCGGCGAACGGGATTTTGAGTTCGCCATCAAGATGCTCGCAGACTACGCCACCGCATCCCTCCGGGCCGGCCGACCGCTGCTTCAGCGCAGCCCCCGACTCAAAGAACCACACTGGTCCGCAGCCCTGGCCGGCATCACCAACCACACCGCACACCGGCTCGGCCAGCCCGCGCCGGCCTGGACCCGACGCATCAAACCCCTGAACGCAGCATGGATGCCCGCCGAGTCCTACCGGGGCATCCGCGAACCTATGAAGCAACTCACCATCTCCGAAACACCCCCGGAACTCGCCGCCATGAACGTCTTCATCCGCGAACGCAGCCTGGCTAACGCATGAGCGGCGGAGAACTCAACGCCACACAGATCTAGCTCTGCCTCGGCCCCTGAAGCACAAGCCCAATGACGGCGCCACCCACCTCGGCGGCGAATTGCCAAGGCCATTCTAGGAACCTGCCAACCCGACCTTCGAAGGGATGCTGTAGTAACGACTCCGTCCGACGCGCTTAATGAGGCCGTGACGGACAAAGCCTTCGAGGAGATCCAGGACTTCAGCGCGATTGAGGTTCGCCGAGACTCGTTCTGCATGCGCTCGTCGGAGTTTAAGCATTGCCGGCATGTCCTCAAAGGTGGACGCGGCTTCGACAGTGAGGGTGCCGTGCAGGGCGAGCAAATGTCCAACGTCGTGTCGGTTGAGTCCAGGTGTCCGCCCGGTGTGGTTGCGGTGGTTCAGTTTAACGAATACCTCTTCGAGCGTTGGCTCAGAGCGGTTCTCCGGGTAGCGACAGCCGCGGCAGACCCAGGGGTTCACATTAGAACGGCGCGATTCAGGCAACTTGAAATATCCTGTCACCTAGGACGACAGTCCCTCCGCAAATTCCGCAGACACCGGGAAACTTGGCAACGATGCCAAACCTCTCCTCATAGTTTCCTCGAGCCTGCTTCATGACCGCCGGGGGTCGACAGTTGGCCAAGACCTCCGTGTTTGTCATAAGACAAACCTACTGCGATAGCAGCAAGAAACGACCCTGACCTGCAGAGACAATGTGCCTGAGGTTGGACTCGAACGGGCTTCCAGACTCAAAACACTGGACTCTGCAGGAAACACGCGGAATCCGGACCCGTCGGGCAGCAGGACGGGGAAGCCCGGGGTGTGCTCATCGTGACACCCTTCCTCCCGCATTTGAACCTCCCTGTCGGCATGGCAAAACGACCGCTGTGGCGGACGTGCCGAGTCGCTATGTCAGGCGATTTGGATTCGTTCGTCGCCGAGTTCAACCTCGACACGAAGCCGGCCACCCAGCGCCTCGACGTATTTTCGCAAGGTGTCTACCTGAGCACGATCGATGTCACCGTGTTCGATGCGGGACACCCTGTTCTGGCTGACATGCAGGCGCCCAGCCAGCTCCACCTGCGTCAGCTCAGAGGCCTCACGGAGCTCCCGGAGGCGGTAGGCCCGGACCTCATCGACCATGCGCTTCTTGTGGGCATCAACAGCAATCCGGTCAACAGGACGCTTGGCCAATAGTTCCTCAATGGACTTCGCCATTACGTCTCTCCTTTCAGAATCCTCAGATGATCCTCAAGCAGATCATCCGCAACCGGAATGTTCGTCTTGTACCACTTGGCCCAGCTTCCTGCCTTGTCCCCCGCGACAAGCAGGATCGCCCGCCGCTCCGGATCAAAGGCAAATAGGATTCGGAGTTCCGACCGCCCGCTCGATCCCGGCCGCAGCTCCTTCATGTTCTTATGCCGTGAACGAACCACAGTGTCGACCAATGGACGGCCAAGTTGAGGTCCGCGATCGGCGAGCAGCTCTAATGCGGCAACAATCTGCTCATACGAGTCTTGGTCAAGACCTAACAGCCACGGCTCCACGAGTCCCACGTCAACATTCCACATCGAGTTCATCATACAACTCACGGGTGCTACAACTCAAGTGTTGTATTGCCCGTCGAGAAGGCCCGCAATGCGGACGATCTCATCAAATTCGCCCCGGGACTCACGCAATCGTTCATCGCACGCCGGCATGTTGAGAACGATGTCATCTGCTTATGAGCTTGCGCGGATCAGGGAACCCGAGCGAGACATAGCCCGGAGCCCGCTTGTTCAGGGATGCGGCCAGTACGGGTGTTGATGCGTCGTAGTAGTCGTGAACTGTCGCCACAGTTTTCCCTGGGTATGGCCGGATTACCCGGCCGACGTACTGGACCAATCTGCCTTTGAACGACACAGGCGCTGCAAGGAACAGGGTATCCAGTTTGGGGCAGTCAAAGCCTTCTCCGATGTATGAGCCGGTGCCCAAGACCAGCAGAGGCTGCGCATCATCGGTGGTGGCAAGAAGGTCGACGGCGGCCTGTCGTTCCTTGGCTTTCATCGCCCCAGTGAAAGCCACCGGCTTCAGACCAGCCGCCTCAAACCGGGACCTCAGGGACTCAAGATGGGCTTTCCACGTAGTCAGTACAAGGATTCGGGAGTTCCGTTCGTAAGCTTCAATGACGTCGTCGTAAATTTGCTGTAGGCGTTCCTCATTGGCGATCAAGTCCTTGTAGATGGCGGCGATCCCGCCTGGTTCGCTGGGGTCGGCGGCGCCGTCGTACGCGTATGAGGTCCGGTGCAGTTCCAAAGTCAGGGTCGGTTCGGCAATCTGTTGTGCGTGCGTTGGCAGCTGCTGCGGAACAGCTGGGGAAATCGTGTGTGAGATTTGGCCGAGCTGGTGGTAGATCAGCCAGTCCAACTTGTCCCGCCGGTACGGTGTGGCCGTCAGCCCCAGCCAGTACCGGGCCTGGATCTGGTTCAGGACGTGGGTGAACGCTGCCGCCGGGACGTGGTGACATTCGTCCACGATGACGAAACCGTAGCCGGCGGTCAGCTCGGCAACATTTTCCCGCCGTGCCAGCGTGGGCAAAAGCGCGACATCGACCCGACCCGTCGTTTTGGCACGGCCACCTCCGATTTGGCCGCACTTCTCGTCCAAGAACTCACGGATGCGGCTGCGCCATTGCTCCGCCAAAGCCTTGCGATCAACCAGAATGAGCGTTGAGACGCCACGAAGTGCCATCGCAGCACACGCCATAACGGTCTTTCCGGTGCCGGGCGGGGCCACCAGGACTCCGTGCTCGGCGGCAGTAGCGGCGTCCACGGCATCTTGTTGTTCCCCGCGCAGGCGGGCCGAGCACTCGAAGCTATGGGCAGTGCCTTCCGACCGTTGATCATCGATGCGCAGCGCGCTGCCACTTGATTCGACCAGTAGCTTCAAGAAGGGCAACAACCCACGCGGCAGGATGAGGTCGCCGTCAAGGGTTTCGTCGTAGTTGCGCAGGTATCGGGAAATATTCCAGGTGGATCGCCTCTGGCGTTGGCGTTCATAGAACTCCGGGTTCGGCATGGAAGCGGCATGCTTGACGGCTGAGATCATGGCTGGTCCAAGGTCTGCTGCCTTGATAGTAAGGCGTGATGCGAATGCGACTCGGACGATCAGAGAGGGGCGTGGAACGATCTTGGACGATAGCGGCAGTTCGAGCCGGCGAACCTCTTGTCCCAACTTGACGGCAGGCAGCCTTCGGACGTGGGTACTAACTTCCCGCTCCGAAAGCCGATCCAGGCTGGACAGGTACGCCCATTGGTCCTCATATGGTTCGAGAGTCGTAGTGTCGAGGAACAACGTAGTGCCGTGCTGGCGGCGCTTGCCGTTCAGCGGCGCAGCAAGCAGATTGCCCATGCCTTTGCCCGAATGAACGTCCTGGGCAGGAAAAAGCCTGTCATAGCTGGCCAGACTCATGCTGCCACGCAATGCCATCGCCTCGTGGATCAGACCAGTGCCAAGCTGGCGTGCTGCGGACGCCGGTATGGCGGTACTGAAGAAGATCCACACATGGGCGCCACGTCCGGACTGGGACACTTCCAACGCTGCAGGAATTCCCCGAAAGCGAGCAGCCTTAACGTACGCCAACGCATCCAGCATTGCGGCGCCGCCGTCAAAGTCCGCCGCCACCCACCAACAGGTGTCCTGTTCAGTCAAGGGATAGAGGCCAATGTGCTGCACTCCGCGCAAATGATCCGCAACAACGAACGGAGTAAGCGGCAGGAAATTGGCACCCGCGATGTTCGCGCCCTTGCGCCAACCACCGACGACCGCAGGAACCCAGCCGGAGCGGCCGTCCCGCGAGTTTTCCCACCGGACTGCGTAGACATCCCTGCGCGCCCTGAACAAGTCCTGGAACAGACGGACTTTCGCTTCCGGAGTCGATTCCATGGTTACCGGACCATGGTGCACCACCGAAGGAATTGCTGCCTGGGCCAGGTGTGCTGCCTCTGATTCCCCTTCCGTGAGTTCCAAGAGTTTCCGCAGCCTGGCATTATCGAGGCGCAATTCGTCGAGCTCACGTCTCAGCGCCCTATCTGCCGCGGCGGAAAGGCCCGGCAACGCAGTTTGACCACCAGCTTCAGGAGTGTCTTCAATCACTGTTCCATTGTGGTCGGCGGAAGCCACCATGCCGAAACCAGAAGAAAGTCATCCAACGAAGTTGGTATGCGCAGGAACGCCAACTGCGCACGTCCCCAACTTGAGACAAGTCATGTAGCCGCGACCCCACCCGGCCATGAAAGGGAAAGAGCGCGGAACCATCAGCCACACCTAGAACGGAGCTGCTCGGCCATAGCAAAGGACCCCGAAGGGGCCCACATGTGAACATTTGTGCACACTCAGAGGCTCACAAGCCTCTGAACAGGGGAAACACGTGCCCGAGGTGGGACTCGAACTGTATTCCGGCCCTTGCGAACACTGGGAACTCCCGGAAACCTGCGGAATCCGGCCTGATCCGACCCCTATACGGCCCAGTCCGAGGCCCAAAGTGTGGACACTGTCCACACCCCGATTTCGCCGTTCAAAGCTCTTTAGACAACGACCGCTCCCCGCAACGAAGGGGCGCGGTTGTTCTTTGCCCTGACGGATTGTGAGCCGGGCGGTACAGACTCACATGACCAGCCACAGAACCGCCGACCCCACGAACCGGGTAGTTCCCTTCCATCGTTGTCCTGTGCCTCTATCGCGTCTCCTGGGGAGAGGAGCACCAGGAGCTCAAGTTCATCCCACGACATCTGACCGGTCACTTCGTCGGGTGCAATTTGGGTCAATCACGACAGGTTGAGTCCGAAGTTACGGATTCCGTCAGCCGCCGTTCCTGGATCTGTCCGTATGGAACTTCCTTGCTGAGGGCGACCGTGTAGAAGGCGTAACAGTGTTGGGTTACCAGCACACCGTGACGACCGATTTCCAGGGCGTGGCTAACTGCGCGGTCCACGGCGCCGTTCAGGTCTTCACGGATGTGGAGTGGCTGGTCGCCCCTGACTTCCAGAAGGAAGGAGGACTCAGTGTTTTCAGTCATGTATTTCCTTAGCGCAGTCCTGCTGCGGCTCGCCGAAAGGCGTCTTGGCTGAGGGGTGTGGGCGGGATTAGATGTTGGTGGCCTTCAATGAAAGGGCTGTCGGGGCGGAATCGGGCCAGTTGATGGCACGTGCTGCCAGCAGCGCCGCGCCGACGGCGGTGACCTCCGGCTCGGGTACGATGCGCACGTCGGTGCCGATGACGGTCTTTTTGATGTCGATCCAGCCCTGTGATCTGGCCCAGCCGCCAGCGACATAAACCGGAGCGCCGGGGGGCATTTTGGAAGCTACGGCCCGGATGGCAGCCCCGCCCATCCGGGCCAGGGCACCTGCCGCCGCCGAAGCGCGCGACAAGGGGGCAGCTGGGGCGTCGCTGGCATACCGCGGCCGCACGCCGCCTTGGCCGCCTGGAATAAAGCATTCTGAATGGAGGTATTCGTCCGGTTTTTGGCTTCCGGCAATGATCGCCTGAAACGCGGCGGCAACGGCGGGGTCCTGTGAAGTCCAGTGGACGTTGCGGGCCAGCTCGGTGACGTTCAGGAGTGTGCTTCCTTGGCTGAGTATGCCTGGCGCGGTATCGCACCTGCCGAATCGGGGTACGTTCGCGGTCGGGGATTGGGCCACCACCACTTCGGCGGTGCCCATGGAATCAAGAATCGCGCCGGGGTGTAGCTGGTCGACGCCCCACCCGCCGATGGGGTGGTCGTGGCCGCCGGCGACGACGGTGGCGTGAGGTGCGAGGACTCCGGCGCGGCTCAGGCGAGGGGAATGCAGTGGTCCGATCAGTTCTCCGGTTCTAATGACTTCTGGCAGTAGTTCGGTCGAACCGAGCGTCATCTCGACGCGCTCTGTCAGCCAGGTCCGCGTCCGTCCGTCCCAGGCAGCGGTGCGTGCTGCGAGACTGTCGCTGATGAACGACCTGCGGGACCAGTAGCTCGAGGCGTAGTCAGCGATGGCGGCCCATGATGCGGCTTTGCCGCTGGTGTCCTGTTCGCTGGACCAGAGCCAGCCGGTGAGGGTGTGGGAAGGATTAGTGCTGACACCGAGCCCTTCCGCGGAGGGAAGACGCGGCTCCAGGCCCTCGAAGAGGCGGGTCCGGCGTGGGTCGAACCATGCCAGGGCTCGGCCCAATGGTTGGCGGTCCTTGTCCACGAGAATGCCATCTTCTCCCACGCCGGCTGATGCCACGGCGGCAACGATGTACTCGGCGCCGCAGGCCTCGAGGATCATGTCTTCAATTGCGTCCAGGATTCCCTGCGCGTCGATTGAAAGGTCGGTGGGATTGCGAGGTGTCGCTTGCCGTGCCCGTGCGACGACGCGGCCGGTGCGGTCGAGTGCGACGACCTTGAGGTTCGTGCTGCCGATATCGATGCCGCAGACGACCTCTGTACGTTCGCTCGATCCGCCCATATTTCGCCATCCTCCTGGTTGATGCGGTATTAGGTTGCCGGCCTAGTCGTTGAAGGAAACGCTCTTGGTCAGGGAAGAAATTTCGGCGAGAGTCTTCTCGGCGACGATGCGTTCACGCTGCCAGATGTTCCGGCCGACGATAACACCTCGAGCGCCGGCGCGGATGGTTCCTGCAACTGCGTCGATAGTATCTGCCGACTCGCCAGCAAGGGGGCCGCCGGCGATGACGAGGGGCACACCGAGTTCATCGACGAGGCGTTTGGTGCGCTCTTCACCGGGAAAAGCAATCTTGATGATGTGGGCGCCGAGGTCGTAGGCGATACGGGCGACCTTTTCCTCCTCGGCGGCGACCTCTTCGGTCCGCGGGGCACCGATGAGAACCGGCTCCAGAACCAGTGGAATATCCCAGTGGTCACAGGCTGACACGACTTGTCCGACTCGGGTGCACATGGCGACCCTCTCGGCGTTTGACATGTTCCACGGGAAGAGCATCTTGACGGCGTCGACGCCCATCCGGATTGCTTCTTCAACCGTGGTGACAAGCCCGTGTGCGCCGTTGCCGTCCATGTCCCGGTAGTCGTAATAGGTATCGAGGGTGAGCACGCGGCTCAGATGCTGGTTCTGAGCGAAGAACCGCTCAGTCTGCTTGACCTGGCCCGGGGTCATCATGAAACCTGTGACACCCTGGTTAGCCCATGCGGCGAACGGAGCCGAGGGGGTTTCAAGGCCCTCGATGCGGTTGAAAATCAGGCCGTGGTCAACAGGCATGATGATTGCGACGCGATTGCTCGGCAGCGTACGGCGCATACGGTAAACCATGGACATTGAAGCCTGCTTTCTGTAGACGAGCCACGTTGCTGTCGAAGAGCTTTTACATGAATAGCGTCCATTGTCGATCCAAGCCGTCCTGCACGATCTGTACGTACAGTATGGACGGATGAACTCTATTCGCTGACACTGGACGCCGTCAAGTCCCGCGGCGACCGAGCCATGCGCCGAGTACGGCACAAGATAGGTTGGTGCCCCATGTCGCCAGTGGGCAAATTAGGCCCAGTTGGCGACCGTCCCCGTTCTTGAAGCGTTCACTCCCCCATCGTCATGCGGACGTCGCAGCCGTATCGTGAGGGGCACTGGGGCAGGGTGAGGGTTCGATTCGAGATATACCGCTTCACGTCTTAGAAAAGTGTGCGGTTCAGCTGACTGTACTGTACGGTCGGTCTATAATGAGCCAGACAATGTATCCACGCTGAGACCTCAACGAAGGAGGGCCTCGTGTCACTAGCAGCTTCTGAGGCGATCGACCGTCAGTCCCCGACACCTTACTACCGCCAACTGTTCGACGTCCTCGAACGAAGGATGGCCTCCAAAGAGATCGAATCCGGCGAGCGGTTGCCGAGCGAGAATGAGCTTTGCACAGAGTTCGGATTGTCCCGCGCGACGGTGCGCCAGGCGTTGAAGCTGCTCGAATCCAGCGGGCTGGCCCACCGTATTCCAGGCAGAGGGGTCTTTGCCAGCGAGCCAACAGCGGACCGGGGCTGGGTGATTCAAGGCCAGCAGGGATTCCTGGAGAACGCCATTGGCCACCAGAACAGGCCCGTCACCACCCAGGTATTGCGCTCAGGCCCGGTCGTCCTGCCCGAGAGCGCCTGCCGTTCGTTGGAACTCCCTGAGGGGACTAGGGGCTTCGAGCTGGTCCGCGTGCGGTCCCTCGATGGCGTTCCTGCCCTGTACAGCATCAACTACAGCCCGCCGGCCGTAGCGCCGGTCATCGCCGGCGCGCACGATGTCCTGGCCGGGCAGGCTTCCCTGTCCGGGCTGTTGACAGGTGCCGGCTACGGTCTGGGCGGTGCCAACCGGACCATCCGGGCGGTGAACCCTACGCCGGAAATCGCAAAAGCACTGAACGTCACGGACTCCTCACCCCTGCTCCGGATCCACTCCACGTCCTGGACCACGGGCGGGGAACGCTTCGATGTCTATGAGACGTGGGTCCGCAGCGAAATCGTTCCCATCGAGGTAAACGTCAGCACCGTGGACCTCAGCACCGGCCGCTGAAGCCGGGCATGGAAGTGCCTCCGTTTCACAAACTGAAACGGAGGCACTTCATGTTTTGGAAAGTCGGGGCTCGGCTAAACCCCGGCCAGTTCCGATGCAGGGGCTGAACTTTTGAGGGCCTCCGCCTCATCGGGCACCCGAAGCCACCGGACTGCCCCACCGGCCGCGAGATACAGCGACGCGAAAATGATCGTGACTCCTCCCGGTCCGACGAGACCGAGGAAGACAGCGACGATCAGTGGCCCGACGAACGTTGCTGCGCCGGCGCCCAGGTTCAGGAGGGCGATGGCGTTGCCTTTCTGCCCAGGCGCCATGAGGGACATCAGCACCGAGATCGGAGTGAACCCGGCAAGGGTGACGCCGTAGAAGGCAGCGCACGCAACGGCGACCCAGTACTGCGAGCCGGTCAGCTGTGGAACGAAGTAGAGGCACAGCGAACTGACGGCCGAACCGATGCAGCCGAACCACCGCAGGGTGCGGTGCCAGCCGAGACGGTCGCTGAGCACTCCGAAGAACAGGTTGGCGAAGATGTTGGCGAATCCCATGGTGAAGATCAGCTGGAGCCATCCGGCCGTGCCGAAGCCGAGCCCGGTGGCGAAGACCGTCGGCAGGAAGACGAGGAAACCAAACTGCGGGGCGGTGTTGACCACGCGGATGAGGCAGCCCAGACCGACGCGCGGGTTCGTGAACGCAATGGCGACGCTGCTGAGCATGCTCTGCCTTGCGGTTACTCCCGGTGCGGCTAGGCGGCCGCCGCCTTTAGCGTGGCGAATGCCGACGAGGGCGACGATCCCGCCGGCCACGACCATGATGAGTGAGACCCAGAGAGTCAGGTATTCGCCGATGATCGGCTGTGTGCCGCTGGCCATGAGTGAACCGAGGGTGGGAAGGCCGCCGGTAAAGGCGAAGTAGAACCAGCCGACGGCGGACCCCAGACGGTTGGCGGGGCTTCCGGCAAGGATCCAGACGAGGAATCCGTAGGCGAACAGCGGGTAGCCGAATCCCCTGATTCCGTAGGAGATCAGCATCAGGGTGAAGTTTTGAGATGGCACGGCA
This sequence comes from Pseudarthrobacter sp. KH_020_B, assembly GCF_057840185.1. Taxonomy (NCBI): domain Bacteria; kingdom Bacillati; phylum Actinomycetota; class Actinomycetes; order Micrococcales; family Micrococcaceae; genus Pseudarthrobacter; species Pseudarthrobacter sp. KH_020_B. The sequence goes on along the minus strand of NZ_CM174506.1, from coordinate 2,061,465 downwards.
ACGGCGAGGAACACAACTTCAAAGATCACCCAAACTGCCAGGCCGGACAGCATGACCCGGCGGGGACCCCACACGTCGGAGAGGGCCCCGGCCAGCCAGGAGCCGACAGCGACGATGAGGCCGTAGACGGTGATAATCACCGCTGCGCCGGTTTCCGTACCGGCGCCATTGGCGGCCAGGTATGGGGCGATGTAGCCGGATTCGACGCCGTCTCCGACCATGAACAGCAGGAGGCCCACGAACCCCCAGGCGAGGGGCTTGGGCAGGCCGAGCCTCTCCAGCAGGGGTGGGCGTCCGGAAAGTGTGCGGGGATGAAATGCAGACATGGGTGCTTTCTTGGCTGGGTTGGTCGGTCTAGCGCTGCGGCAGGATGTGGACTTTGCGGGCGGATTCAGAGTGTGCCGCTTCGAGCGCGGCTGCGTAGTCGTCCAGGCCGAAGGTGTGGGTCACCATGCGGGAGGCGAGGTCCGGAAGGTCTCGGATTGCTTCAACCGCCGCCGGGTATGAGGTGGCCAGGGACTGCGAGCCGACGAAGGTCAGCTCCCGGTCGAACAGGTCGTAGGGGAACAGGTCGATGTGCGATGCAGGGCTGACGACGCCCATCTGCAGCAGCGTGCCGCGTTCGGCGAGCTTGGCGATGGCATCGGACACGGCCGAGGGGTGTCCGCTGGCCTCAATGACGAGGTCCACATCCCGCTCCGTGGGGCGCTCCCCCGGCGCGTAGGCGTGGTTGGCGCCGAATTCCAGGGCGGCTTCGCGGCGGACGGGACTGGGTTCGACGACGTCGATGGCCGCTGCGCCCCGGGCGTGCACCAGAGCAGCCGCCAGCAGGCCGATGGACCCGGCACCGTAGATCAGGACACGCTGTCCCTCGACGGGTGCGACCCGGCCCAGGGCGTGAAGGACGCAGGCCAGCGGCTCAATGAGAGCGGCAGTGGTCCAGTCGATGCCTTCTGGCAGGGCGAAGACCACCGAGGCCGGGACTTTGACCAGTTCGGCGACGGCGCCGTTGCTGGTGACTCCGATGGGAACGAGGTTCCGGCAGAGGTTGGTGGCTCCGGCAAGGCACTGGTCGCACGTTCCGCAGGCCACGTTGGGGTCCACACAGACGCGGTCACCGACACGGAAGCCGTCGACGTCCGGGCCGACCTCCACGATCGTGCCGGCGAACTCGTGGCCCGGGACGACCGGGAACGTGCCGGTCGGGTAGTCTCCGGACGCGAGGTGGATGTCCGTTCCGCAGATGCCGACAGCTTCTGGGGCGATGACGACCTCCCCCGAGCCGGGGACCGGTGCGGGAAGCTCCGCTACCTCAATTGAGCCTTTACCGTCCAGGACTACTGCGCGCATGTGCGCTCCTCTCCGTTTTCCTACGGCGGAGGAATATCCTCGACCGTGAGGGCTGATTCATGCTCCGGAAGGCGGAGCAGACGACTGTTGAATCCAAAGCGTACTGTAATTCGTCTCACATGTCCATACCGGACGTACAGTACGTACAATAGAGGGGTTATGCCTGTTTATTTCAGGGCCTCCCCCGGACCGCGAAAGGGACTTACACCCCGGCGGTAGGCCGGGGTGTAAGTCCCTATTGCGATGGCGACTCCTTTGCCGGGCGGGCTACTTCACTGCTCCGAAGAGGAGCCCGCGGACGAGGGACTTTTGGGCGACCCAGCCGGCGATAATGACAGGGATGCTCAGGAGCGTGGCTGCTGCGGCTACCTGGGCGGTGTAGAGCTCGCCGAAGCTGAGGAACTTCTGCAGGAACAGCGGCAGTGTCGAGGTGGAGTTGGTCAGATTCAGGGCGAAGAAGTATTCGTTCCAGGAGAACACGGCGCACAACAGCGCCGTGGAGGCCAGGCCGGGCCGGATCAGCGGGAGAATGATCGACCGCAGCGCCCGCCACTGGGACGCGCCGTCGACGGCGGAAGCTTCCATGATTTCCGCCGGGATTTCCTGCATGAAGGAACGGATCATCCAGATGCCCAGCGGAAGGTTCATCCCGATGTGCATCACGATGAGGATACCCAGAGTGTTAAGGACACCGAGCGCGGACGCAATGACGTAAACCGGGATTATGGCCGCTGCCATGGGCATCATTTTCGTGGAGATGAAGAAGAACAGCACATCCTGGGACTTTTCGACCGGCCTTACCGACAGGGCGTACGCGGCAGGGACCGCGAGGATGATCACCACGGCGGTAGAAACGAGCACGACGATGAGCGAGTTGATGGCATACGCCCAGAATCCCGCCTGGAAGACCCCCTCATAGTTCTCCATCGTGGGCGTGAAGATCAGTTTCGGTGTGGATGCGGCAGCATCCTGCTCGGTCTGAAAACTTTTGAGCAGCATGTACGCGATGGGCAGGAACAAAATCAGGCTGCCCAGCCATCCCCCGAATCCCATGAGAGAGCTCTTAATCTGTTTCGCGGGTCGGCGGCGGCGGATCACGACAGGACCGCCGGCGCGGGATCCCGCGTCCGCCCGGGTTGTTGTGGCGGTCATCGACGACCTTCTTTCTGGAAGATGCCCGAGAGTAGGCGAAGTGCAGGCAGGACAAGCGCAATGGTGATCAGCAGGGCGGCCACACCGAGGGCGGACGCGGTGCCGAAGTCGAAGGAGTTGAAGCCCTTGAGGTAGATGTAATACGTGATGTTGGTGGTCTGATATGCCGGGCCGCCAGCTGTCAGCAGCGCAATCTCACCAAAGGTCTGGATGAGGTTCATGGCCAGGAGCAGCGCGGTCAGCTCAATGTAGGGGCGCAGGTGCGGGAGCAGGATCGACCCGAACTGCCGAAGGGGTCCCGCCCCGTCCATGCGTGCCGCTTCCAGCTGTTCTTGGGGAGCTGACTGCAGTCCGGCGATCAGAATTAGGAGAGCGAAAGGAGTGAACCGCCAGGTCAGCAGGATGATCAGTGCTGCCAGTGGGTATTCGCTGAGCCATGAAACCGCTGGCAGTCCGATCAGGCGGGAGAACCAGCCCAGAAGCCCGAAGCCCGGGTCGAACATGGCGGAGCGCCAGAACAGCGTGACGGCGACCGGCATGACAAAGAACGGCGTGATCGCCAGGGTCCGCGCGATTCCCCGCCCGGGGAAGGAGTGGTTGAGCAGCATGGCCAGGCCCAGACCGATCACAATGCAAGCCACCGTGGAGATGCCGGTCATGAGTCCGGAGTTGCCGATGGAGCGCCAGAACAGTTCGTCCTGGACGGTGGTCAGGAAATTCGCTCCACCGTTGAAGCGCGCGGGCTGGTTGCTGAGGAGGTTCCAGCTCTGGAAGCTGTAGATGAGCGTGAGCAGGAACGGGAGTTGCGTGAGCAGGATGGTGAAGATGAGAGCCGGCAGAAGCGGGCCGCGCACCTTCCAGCGTTCGCCCCGGGTGAGCTCGCGGACGAAGGCCGGGGGGCGGGGGGCGGTGATGGTCTTAGCCAATTTTGGTATTGTCCGATCGTAGCTAAGCGAAGTCCGCGGGAACTCCGGGAGGGAATTCCCGCGGACGGCGCAGTTGTCCTACTACTTGAGATATCCTGCGGTTTTCACCGCGTTGGTGGTGTACTCCTGGCTCTTCCTGAGAGCTTCCTCTACAGACTGAGTGCCGCTGATGGCGCCCGCGACCTGCTGGGATACGAAGTCACCGATGTCGACGAATTCAGGGATCTGTACGTACTGGACGCCCGTGTAGGGCACCTTGTCCTTCGTCGGCTGCTTCGGGTTCGCCGCTTCGATTGACTTCAGCGTCAGATCCGCGTACTGGTCTGCCGCTTCTTTGTACTCGGGGAGTTCGTAGGTCGACTTGCGTGAACCCGGGGGGATGGCATCCCATCCGGCCTTTTCACCGGCGAGCTTGATGTATTCCGGGCTGGTGACCCAGGAGATGAACTTCCATGCAGCCTCGGGCTGCTTGCTGCTGGAAGTGATTCCGAGGCCCCAGGACCAGAGCCAGCCTGAAGCGATGTCGGTCGGACCTGTGGGCGCCATCGCGAAGCCAAGGTTGGCCTTGACCTCCGGGGTTGCCTGGTCCAGAACAGATCCGGCGAAGACTGTGTCGTCGTACCACATGGCGGTCTTGCCCTGGCTCATCTGCTGCAGGCAGCCCTCCCAGCCGTCCTTTGCGGCGTCGGCCTGGCCGCTGTTCCGCAGAAGGTCAACGTAGAACTGCACTGCCTTCGTGGTTTCCGGAGAGGTCAGCTGCGGATTCCAGTTCTCATCGAACCAGCGGCCGCCGAAGGTGTTAATGACCGTCGTGAGCGAGGCCAGGTTCTGACCCCAGCCCGGAAGCCCGCGCAGGCAGATGCCGGAGACGCCCGGCGCAGAGCCGTCCATCTTTGCCGCAGCTGCGGCGATCTCTTCCCAGGTGGGCGTCTCGGAGATGGTGACGCCGGCCTTCTGGGCGAGGTCCTTCCGGTAGAAAAGGAATGACGAGGAGCCGTAGAACGGGGCCGCGTAGAGCTTGTCGTCCGAGGAGACGATGTCCCGGATGGGCTCGGTCAGGTCGTCCATCTTCCACGCCGTGTCCTTCGTGGCGTAGTCCTCCAACGGAATGATCCAGTTGTTCTTGGCCCAGATCGGGACCTCGTAGCTGCCCATCATCGCCACATCGAACTGGCCGGCTTTGGTAGCAACGTCCTTGGTCACGGTGGGGCGGAGATCGTTCTCGGGCAGGGTGGTGAACTTGACCTTGATGCCCGGATTCTTCTGTTCGAAATCGCCGATGAGAGACTCGGCGGTCTTCATCTGCGGATTCGCGGCGAGAGCCACGTTGATGGTGACGTCGCCACCGGTGGTGCCGCCGCCCCCGTCGGTGGAGCAGGCGGTGAAGGAGCCTGCAAGAAGCGCCCCGGCTGCGGTGACAGCCAGCACTTGGGCGGCCTTGCGGCGATGTGGTCGGAGGTGCATGTCTAAAACCTTCCTGGATAAACAACACTGGTTATCAAGCTGTACGGACAATGCGTATCGGCTGGACTGTCTATATCATAAGGGTGACGTGGACCACGGTCAATACTCTAGTTTCCGGCCCCCTCCACCGCCAAAGGTAAGCGCGGCACACGAATGTTCTGAGCGGATTGTACGTACATGCTCGACAATACGTACATGACGGTTTATGGTGGTTGACGGGACAGTTTGGCGCAAGCGAAGCCTGAATCCCGCCCACTTCATAACCGGACCCGAACGTTTAGCAGGCGTAACCGCTCGTGTCCCCGTCGTCGCTCACTCGCAGCGACGACCATCGAAAGGACTATCAATGGCTTTGGTCAGTGGCATGGATGTAATCAAGGAATGCACATCCCGCGGGCTCGTGGCAGGTTCGTTCAACACCACCAACATCGAGACCACGATGGGCATCATCGCGGCGGTCGAGCGGGTAGGGGTGCCGACCTTCATCCAGGTGGCTCCCACGAACGTGGCACTCTCCGGCTTTGAGTACATCTACGACATGGTCACCCGCCGCCTGGCGACATGCGATGTGCCCGTCGCGCTGCACTTGGATCACGGAAAGTCGCTCGAATCCGTCGAAAGCGCGCTGGCTGCTCAGTTCACGTCGATCATGATCGACTACTCGGAGTATTCGTACGAAGAGAACATCAAGGTCTCCGCTCGAGCCCGCCAGATGTGCCCCCCGGGTGTGGCGCTGGAGGCTGAACTTGGCAGCATTGGCGGCAAAGAGGACGACGTCGCACCCGAACATGCCAGCTACACCAATCCGGACCAGGTGAAGCACTTCGTCGAAAGTGTAGGCTGCGACATGCTTGCCGTGTCGGTCGGCAATCAGCACGGATATGCGCCTAATGCCCGGATCAACTTCGACCTGCTTGCCAAGGTGCGGGCCGAAAGCCCGGTCCCCTTGGTCATTCACGGCGGCTCCGGGCTGCCGGCCGAGCAGCTCGGCCGACTGCACGAATTCGGAGTGGTCAAGTTGAACGTCGCGGCCGACCTGCGCAATGCGATGATCCGCGCGTTCGGAGAAGCCTACGCGGCCAACCCCAATGAAAACTCGCTCATCCGCGTCTCCATGGACGCCGTTGCGGCGATTACGGACGTCGTCGAGCAACGGATCCGGACCTTTAACCCGTCTGTGGCATAAGGAAATACCAGTGCTGCCCACAATTACGGTCGACGTTGGAACGACCAGCATCAAACTGTGCATGTTCGGCGCAGGCGGAGGACTGCTCGCATCAGGCCGGCATGCCACCCCAACCGCCAAGGACGCCTGGGGCGAGATCTACGACCTGGAGTCCATGAAGGGCGTCGTGTTCGACTTCGTCCGGCACCTCGATCCAGTGGTGCGGGCTTCAGTTCAAAGGGTAGCCATCACCGGCGTCGGCGAGTCCGGCGGCCTAGTCCGTTCGGACCTTTCGCTGGCATCCCCCATGATCCTCTGGCACGACCATCGAGGCGCCGGCCACCTTGCTCCGCTGACTACGGTGGACCGCGCGCAGATCTATCGGATCACAGGTCTGCCGGTCAACGCCAACTACGGGTTGTCGAAGGTGGCGTGGGCTGCTGCGCATGCCCGGGATGCAGGCGACGATGCCCAGTGGCTGAACATCGCTGAGTATCTGGCCGCCTTGATGACCGGGGATCGCTGGTCGGAGTACTCTCTGGCGAGCCGGACCATGGCATTGGACCTGGACCTCCGCAAATGGTCAGCTGAGGTGTGTGCGCTGGTCGGGCTCGACGTCGGGGTATTTCCGGAGTTGCGGACCGCCGCTGACGGCTCAAAGATCTCACTGGACTGCGCACGGGACGTCGGCCTTCCGGAGGACGTGCGAGTCCACGTAACCGGCCATGACCACATGGTCGGTGCCGTTGGCGCGGGTCTCCACCATGGAGAGCTGCTGAACTCGACAGGCACTACGGAGGGATTGCTGTTCCTCCAGGGTGCGCCCAGTCTCGATGGGCACTCAGCGCAGTCGAAACTGGCGAACGGCATTTCGTGCACGGCCGCGGACTACACCCTGTTCGCTTCAATACCGACCGGCGGTTCAGCGTTCGCGACGTTGCAGAGCATGCTCGGAATGACTGCGGCACAACTGTCCTCATGCATCAGCGACCTGCACGAGCGCTACGTTGCAGGAAAAGTGGATCTGGGCACGATTCCGCTCGTCCTGCCGCAATTCCGCGGCAGCCCGCCGCCCACAAAACGTGGCACCGCGCGCGGAGTAATTGCAGGGCTTCGAACCGACACGACGACGGAAGACCTCGTCCTCGGGTGCTTCCTTGGCATGGCATTGCAGTTCCAGGACGTTCTCGGGTTGTTCCCCACACATCCGGACCGGATAAAGGTCATCGGCCCCGCTAGCTTGAACCCGCTGTGGCTGCAGCTGAAGGCCGACCTGCTGGGAAGCCCGCTTAGCGTCTCAAGAATCACCGAAGTCGTCTCCAGGGGTGCGCAGGCCCTCGCCTCGGACGTGTCGTGCGATTGGGACAGCTGTGAACCCGAAGACGTCCTCGTCGACGACCGCCGGAATGCGCGCCTGGGCGAGTGGTCTGCCGAGATTCAACCTCAGTGGGAGTACCTGAAAGGAGTCCCCGCGTGAAAAACGGAACAACAACAGTAGGGGACCATCAGTCTCGACGAAGTACAGGAGCGAAGCAATGATGCTCGTTGCAGGAGTTGACTCCTCCACGCAGACCTGCAAAGTAACGGTGCGGGACCTCGCCACCGGAATGCGGGTTCGCGAGGGCAAGGCCTCGCATCCGCCGGAGACGATCGTGCACCCGGACACCTGGTGGGACGCGCTGCTCACCGCCGTTCGCCGCGCGGGCGGACTCGAGGATGTTGTCGCCATCTCCGTGAGCGGACAACAACACACACCCGTATTCCTCGACGCGGCTGGCACCGTAGTCTGCAAATCACCCCTGTGGAACGACACCGGATCTCACCCACAGATGGCTGATCTCAACAACGAGCTCGGTCGGGATGAGTGGATCCGCCGCACTGGGCTACCCCTGACGCTTTCCGACACCGTCACGAAAGTCCGCTGGCTCCGGGATGTGAAACCCGAGGCCGCCCGACAGACTGCGGCAGTGGCTGTGGTCCACGACTGGCTTACCTGGCGGCTGATGGGATTCGGCTCAGGGACAGGAGGCGTGGATCAACTGATCACGGATCGGTCCGAGGCCAGCGGCACGGCCTACTGGTCCGGTGAAACAGGCGAATACTGCATGGATCTTTTCGAGCATGCTTTCGGCAAGACGGCGATACTGCCGCGCGTCCTTCACCCACTCGCCAAAGCCGGAGTGACCGGCTCCGGAATTCCAGGCATCCCTGCCGGCATCCCGATCGGGATAGGCAGCGGAGACAATGCCGCCGCAGCCTTGGCACTCGGACTGTCCGACGGAGACGCAGTTCTCTCCCTGGGAACCTCAGGCGTGGTGTACGCCCGGACGGCGACGCCGGTTCATGACTACGCAGGATACGTGTGCAGCTATGCCGACGCCACTGGCGGCCACCTTCCCCTGGTCGCCACGCTAAACGCTGCACGCAATTTTGACCTCGGCGCAGCACTACTCGGTTGCAGCTACACGGAACTCTCCGATTTGGCGCTGCAGGCACCACCTGGAGCTGGAGGCTTAACGCTGCTGCCCTACTTCGAGGGCGAGCGGACCCCCGATCTACCGAACGCCCGAGGCTCCCTGCAGGGTGCGTCCCTAACGAACTTCAACCGTCCCAACTTCGCCCGCGCCGTCATTGAAGGAACCCTCGCCAGCCAGGTAGCGATGCTCGACACTCTTCGGGATTGCAAAGTGAACGCCAGCAGGTTGATGCTCATCGGCGGCGCAGCCGAGAGTCCCGCAGTGCAGAAAATCCTCAACCAGATGGTGAACATACCCGTCGTCGTTCCGGAGTTCGACGAGTACGTCACCAAGGGTGCGGCGATGCAAGCGGCCGCGGCCTTGACCGGTTCGTTCCCCGCTTGGCATGCGGTGGTGGCTGAACTGCAGACTGCGCCACTGGAGGCACAAATTGTGGAGCAGCACACTGCCGCAAAAGCGGTGTTGGGTTACGACGAGGCGAAGCGGGATCAGCTGACCGGGTAATCCTCGAGGTGACGGTACCGCCGGACAGAACCGGAATCTCCCTGTTGCGCCGCCGGGATCCGTACGGATATTGGTCGTTTAGGGCGCGCGCAAACATCAGGATGCGCCAAGGAATGCGCCGCCCACCAAGGTACGAATATCTGTGTTCCGTAGATGCGGGAGCTAATCGAGGCCCCGCAACGAGCACTCTGCAGGAGCCAGGTCGGGGCACATTCAAGGATTTATGCTTGAGGGGTGAGCGGCCAATGGGGTTACGTCTATGCTCATGTGTGGGAAGAGCGGAAGTTGCCAGAGGACGTCGTGGAGGTGCCCGTTGTCAGCGACGTCAAAGATGCTGAGGTTCGAGTACTGTCCGACGCACCGCCAGATATGGACCCAGACTCCGGAGCGCTGCAGCTCCTGCGAATAGGCCTTCTCCTGAGATAGGAGGTCAGCCTTGACCTGTGGATCCATGTCCTCGGGGAGACGCACGTCCATTTTTACGGCAAGGAGCATCGAGCACCCACTTCCTTACTTCTGTTGAATTGAGCCGGAGAAAACTGGCCCCGCAGAGGCGCGGGGCCAGCTGAGGTGGTCAGGCTGGGTCCAGCACGAAGTCGTAGGTGGCTTCTCTGCCTGCGGCGTCTGCTGCGGGCATGGGCGCGATGATGAGTTCGGGTTTGACGGCCGAGGCGATGTCATCCGCTACGTGCTCATCGCCTTGGAAGTACAACTGCGTGGTGATGGGAAGGTGCCCGGTGGCGGACACGATCAGGTGCAGATGGGCGGGGCGCCAGGCATGCCAGCCTGCGTCAACATTAATTCTGGGCTGCACCAATGGCCTTACATTCAGGACCCTGCCACGACAGACCTCGCTACTTGGGTCCGTGCACTGAAACGGCCCGCCTGCTTGAAAGTAGCGCATCAGCTCGGCGTAGGCCTTGCCGGGGCGGTTCGGCAGTCAGTTGCCTTCAACTTTTAAAGTGACGTAGTGAGCATAGAGCTCAGTCTCAGTGGGTTGATCGGCACAGAGGAAACCAGACCGGCGTGAATGTGAGTTCCACGCCAATCGTCCAGAGCACTTTGGACAATTGGAATGGGTCGATGGCCCGGGTGGGCCTTGACGACAAGGACCGTTGCATCCAGGAAACCCGCCAGATCAAGGCCACCCGGCTCGGCAGACGCACGATCCTGCCATCCGCTGAGCATGAACGCTTGAAACAGCTTATTTAGCCCAGATGTGGTCCCGTTGTCATTGGAAAGCCCGGCAGGCCGTTCTCGGGCTGAGCTTTACAGCTCCCGATAGTAGTACAGCATCGGATCCGTGCGGTTAGGTTCGGTGTTGGTGAACCCACGCGCTTCATAGAATCGCCGTGCCCCGGTGTCCTCGCCATCGACGTTGATTTCCATGAGCATGCCGCCCCGATCCCGCAACACATCACATGCAGCGTCCAGGAGAGCGCTGCCCAGACGACGACCACGCAGGTCCGGACGGACATAGAGTTCGTCAAGGATCGCGACCGGACCTTCGTACCAGACGTTCGGCCGGAAACTAAGCACCGCGAGGCCACTCGCTGGCTCGCCGACCAGCAGCACGACCACGTCTTCTCCCGCCAATAGGAGCGCCAGCCGTGGCCTGAGCACGTCTGTGCCAGGGCTCGGCGTCGAAAACTCGCCGTTGAAGTCGTGAAGCAGCTGCGCAACCACACCGGCATCAGCGGTTGTTGCCCGTCGCGGCCTCGCCCCGCTTACAGAATCATCAGTCGTCACGGCTACATCATGCTGGGCAGGTGAGCCGCAGTCCACCCTGACCCCTCAAATGCACAAACAGCCACCCCACGATCCCCTGAGCGCCAGGCGCCGAGGGCGCCCCGGAAGAAGATCCGGGTCCCACACACCTGGATTCTGTCGACATGCCTGGCACCGCCCGCATGGACGCCGATAGAACTTCCGGCTGGATGATCGACGGTCCGCCAAGATCCGCCAGAAAATTCGAAGAACTGCCGGCAAGTCATGTCGCCTGGACCGCATAGCAGCATGAATTGGTGTCGGCAGAAATGGCAGGAAGGGAGCTGAGATCCAGGGTGAACGGCCGCCCGTGGACACCGTGTGGACAATGTCCACACCCCTTTGGCCGGACAAACGGCCACCTTCCCGCTCCCCCAGCCTCCAAGATGGAGCGAAAATAGCGAAAGGATCTCAAGAAATCTCGTCCAGGTCATGTCATCAGCGCAACCGCGAGATATGAATAGGTGACAGACCAACTACGGCCGCCACATCAACCCGATGTTAGGCGTCGCGTTATTTGACGATGGCCGCGTCGGTTTTTGTGACGATGGGCCGGGCACGAAAGCGCCCCGCGGGTTGTTTCCGGCGGGGCGTTCGTCGTCGGCCTGACGTGGTGGCCGTCATTGGTGACGGCGGTTTTTCCCTACTCGCTGTTCTCGGTGATCGCGGATTGGGCGGCGGAGAGGTCCACGATGGCTTTGTTGCCGGCGTAGGTCGCGATCAGGGCGGAGACGGCGAGGTTGTTGACCGACCTTGGGTAGCCGCGTGATGCTTGGTGGATCGCGGCGACGGCGTCGTCGGAGAACAGGGTGTCGGATCTGCCGGCGAATTTGAGGTGGTGGCGGATGTAGTCCGCGGTCTCGGCCAGGTCCATGCCGTTGATCGCGAACCTGGTGGAGATCCGTTGGTCCAGGGCGGCCAGGACGGCGAGTTTGAGTCGGCGGCGCAGGGTGGGCTGGCCGACGAGCAGCAGCGCGAAGTGGCTGCCGGTGTCCATCCCGGTATTGGTGAGCATCCGCAGGGACTCCAGCTCGGTGTTGCCGAGCAGGTGCGCCTCGTCGATCACGACCACGGGCAGGCGGGCGCGTTCGTCCAGTTCCCCGGCGAGCAGGGACGCGGTCTGGTGCGCGAGGACTCCGGAGTAGAACGCTGGCTGCCCGCCCAGGGCGGTGACGATCTGGGACTGGATGCCGCGCATGCCGATCGTGGGGTCCGCGATGTAGATGACCTGGTGGCGGGATGCTTCGAGTTGTGCCAGGGCTGCTCTGACAGCGACGGTCTTGCCGGCGCCGACCTCGCCGGTGACCACGCCCATCTGGCGTTGGGCGACGCACCATTGGATCCGGGCGACCGCCTCGCGGTGCCCGGGGTGCGGGTGCAGGGCCTGGACCGGGATGGAGCGGCCGAAGGGCATGGCTGTGAAGCCGTAGTGGGATTGCAGGTTTGAGATGCTCATTGGGGTCCTCCATTGGTTCCGGTCGCGCCGGCGCCGGTGGCCATTTTCTCGAAGCTGATCGGGGCGCCGGTCAGGGTGGTTTTGTGGCGGGTTTCGACCAGGCGCAGGTAGTCGATCCCGGAGGCGGCGTTCCTCGCGCCGGTGTCGGCGTCTTTGGCGGCGTTGACGGCTTTGGGGTGGACGTGTCGGCGGATCTCGAGCAGGACCGCTTCCCCGGCAGGGATCCCGCCGGCGGCGGTGACCGCGACCGGGCCGGTCAGATCGAACGGGTCATAGACCAGCTCGATGCGGGTGCCGGCCAGCGTGGGGTCGACCTGGTAGGTGTTGCCCTGCAGGGACACCGTCGCGGTCTTGGTGACCTTGCGGGTCACGGACCAGCGGAAGGCTTCGGCGATCACGTCCGGATCCCGGCGGTCCGGGTGCCGGTTTTCCCAGCCCGCGTCCCAGCGGGCCAGCGGCGTCATCGCGGTGGTGGAGTGAACGGTGCGGTGGTAGACCATCTGCACCCAGGAGATGAATAAGGCGTTCAGCTCCGCCAACGAGGTGATCGCGGTCCCGTCGGGATCCTCTCCGGGGTTCCCGACCGGGCCGGTGCCCGGAACTGTCGTCTGGACCGGGGCGTCGATCACGGTGATCTCGGAGAGGAACTGGGAGCTCACGGTGTTGAAGAAGCGCTCGATCTTGCCCCTGCCCTGGGGCCGGTAAGGCCTGGAATGGATCAGCTTCATGCCCAGCCGGGCGCAGATCCTCGCCAGTGACGCGTCGACAAAGGCGCTGCCGTTGTCGACATTGTGCCGACGTCGGCACAATGTCGATTATGCCGACCTTCGCGTTATGCCAACGTTTTCTCGTTGTCCCTGTTCAGCGAGGTGAGAGGGGCGGATTTGTCGGCATAATCAGAGGGCCTCGAGGAAGGCCAGGATCGGGTCCGGAGGACGATAGCGGCCCGGGGCGGTGTCCGCTGGCGTGACGCGGGCGATGGCTCGTTCCTTTTGCGACATGTCCGCGTGCAGGTAGGCGTTGGTCGAGGAGACTTGCGAGTGGCCCAGCCAGAGCGCTATGACCGTGACGTCCACCCCGGCGAGGAGAAGCCGCATGGCCGCCGTATGGCGCAGGGTGTGGGCGCTCACGTGCTTCGTCCTCATCGATAGGCAAGTTGTTCCTGCCGTGGCGGCGTAACGGGTGATCCGATGTTCGATGGCGTCACGGCTGAGTTTCCTGCCGGTGCTTGCGGGGAAGAGCGGATCCGCAGGCGACCCTCCGCGTTCACGCAGCCACGCCCGAAGAACACTAACGGTGGAGGGCACGAGCGGGGTGCGCCGCTCTTTCCGTCCCTTCCCGATGCAGTGGATGTTCGCCCCGGCACCCAGAGACGCATCGGCGCAGGTGAGCCCGGCGAGTTCCGAGATCCGCAACCCGGTCTGGATGGCCAGCAGGATCATGGCGTGGTCGCGCCGCCCGGTCCAGGTGTCCTTGCTGCACGAGTCCAGGAGTGCGTCGACCTCGGCTTCGTTGAGGAAGGTCACCAGGTTCCGGTCGAAGCGTTTGGGCCCGATAGCGAGCACACGTTGGATTGAGGCTGCGTGCTCCGGGTGCCGCAGGGCCGCATAGGTGAAGAGCGAATGGATGGCGGCCAACCGGTTGTTGCGGGTCCGCACGCTGTTGTGCCGGTCCGCTTCCAGATGGGTCAGGAAGGCGGCCACGAGAGGGGCGTCGAGGTCGCCGATATCGAGTCCGCTGGGTGGTTTATGTAGCTTATCGCTGGCGTAGCGGAGCAGGAGCCGGAAGCTCGTTCGGTAGGCATCAATGGTGTGGGGGCTGGCGCCACGCTGGCCAAGGAGCCGGTCGGTGAAGAAGGCCTGCAGGGTGGGGGCCAGCGCGGTCATGACCGCGCCCCGAATCGTCGGTCCAGCCGTTCGGCGGCCAACACCATCAGTTCCGGGGCGGCTGAGAGGTACCAGTAGGTCCCCGCTGGGCTGACATGGCCGAGATAGGTCGACAAAACAGCCATGCCGGCGCCAACATCGGCTCCGGCCCGGTGCCAATCGATCAGGGTTTGGACGGCGAAACTGTGCCTTAGATCGTGGATGCGTGGCTTCACGGTGGCGGTACGCAGCCCGATCCCGGTCATGATGTCGTTGAAGGTGTGCTCAACGCTGCTTGTGCTCAGACCGGTTCCCGCCGGCGTGAGGAAGAATGCCGCGGTCCGGGGCGTGGGGCAGAGCCTGTCCCGGCGTTGGGCGTAGGAGGCCAGAGCTGCCGTGGTGCTCGGATGCAGCGGAACCAGCCTTGCCCATTCGAATTTGGCATGCCTGATCGTGAGCACGCCGGTGCTGAGGTTGACGTCCTCGCGGTTGAGCCCGAGCGCTTCCCCGAGCCGTATCCCCGTCACGGCAATGAGACCGAACAGGGTTTCGTGCGTAACGGCCCGCAGTTCCGGGCGGAGCTGCCCCGCCCCGTCCAGCAGGGCACCAATCTCCTCGGCTGACCAAAGGTATGGGGTGGGCCGTTGCTGGCGGGCACCGAACACATCCAGTGGCGGGATTTCCGTTGCAGGGTCGATGCTTTTCAAGTAGCGAGCGAACCCGCGGACAGAGCCGAGCCGGTGGGCCCAGGTGATGGGCTGGACGCCCTGGCAGTCCCGCGCCCAGGCAATGGCCAACTCGCTCGTTAACACGGTGGCGCCGGACGCCTCGAGGAAGGCCACGAACCGGGGCAGGTCATAGCCTTCCTGCCTGAGCTTGTAGCCCAGATCCCGCCGGAGTCTGAGGTAGTCATTGGCATGGCCGAGGAGCTCTCCCATCACCGTTCACCTCCCGGCCATGGCCGGGCCAGGGCCCGGAGCCCATCAATATCCAGACGGGCGTAGAGGGCGGTGCTCGTCAGGCTCCCATGCCGGAGCACCTGGGCGATCTCGGGCAGGGGAACGCCGGAGTTGACCATCTCACAGGCCAGGGTATGGCGCAGACGGTGTGAACCGACCGGGGCGAGTCCGGCCCGGTGGCAGGCTCGGCGCACAACCAACGAGATCCCGCCCCGGCCCAGGGCCTCAACGGGCGCCAACGATCGCAGGAAGACCGCCCGATGAGAGGTTCGCGGGCGTCCCCGCCGGAGATAGCAGGTAATCGCCTGGCCCACATCAACGGGGATCGGGAGCCGGTCATCACGGCGGCCCTTTCCATGGACCACGACCAGCCCCGCGCGCCAGTCGATGTCCTCGAGGCTCAGCGCGGCGACCTCACTGGCCCGCAGGCCCAGGCGGAGGAGGATGACCAGGATGGCATAGTCCCGCCGGCCCTCGTTTTCCCGCCGGTCACAGGAATCCAGGAGCCTTCGGGCATCCGCGGCGCTGATTCCCGCAGCCAACGGTGAACGGCGGCGTCCGGTAATGGCAAGGGCAGCTCCCGAGAGGTCGGTGGAGACCAGTCCTTCGGTGAAACAAAAGCGCAGGAACGAGCGCACGGCCACTACGAAGAACTGGGTGGAACCGACCGAGACCTTCGCGGCTTCGGTGCGCACGGCATCGGTCACATCCTTGGTCCTCAGATCGGCCAGGGCGCCCGCTGGCGTCTGCTGGGCTAGGAATCGGCGGGCCCGCAGCACGTAGGCGGCCGCCGTGCACTGGGCCAGTCCCCGCTCGGAGAGCAGGAACTTCTCGAACGAGGACAGGAGCACATCGATCGGCGATCCCGGCACAGGCGCCTCGATCTCGGCCTGGACCACGCCTTGTTCAACGAGGACCTCGATCATGGTGTTGAAAACGCGGGGCGGATACGGCGAAATGCGCCCCGCGAAGTGTCTGGCCGCGACGAACTGGCGGACGCACCCGCCCGTCACATCCACAGCTGTCATTGACCGTTCCTGAAGCCAGCGGCTCCAGTCGGCCACCATCCTCAGTTCACTGGCGATCGTTAACGGCGTGTAGCCCAGGTCCTTCAACTTGGATCTGAAAGCAGACGCGAACGGGGCCAACGGCCCCGTCATTCGGACCTTGCTGACCTTGGTTGCAGGCATGGCCATGACTTCCTCCTTCATCCGGATATCGATGCAAGAAGGATCGCGCAGACCTCGCGATTATGCCGACAATTCCCGAAATCTCACCCCGCTGAACAGGGACAACGAGAAAACATCGGCATAACGCGAAGGTCGGCATAATCGACATAGGCCGCGTCGGGGATTCCGTGGGTCTGCAGGGCCGGGCGCAGCGCGGCCGAGAGCCTGACGGCGTCTTCGGCGAACGCCCAGCGGGCCGCGGTGACCAGGCGGGAGTGGTCGTCCAGGAACGCGAACAGGTAGGTTTTCCGGCCTCCGATCCGGGGCCCGTGGAGCCCGTCACCGACCCAGATCTCGTTCGGCCGGGTTGCTTCGAACCGGCCGGTGGCCTGCGCGGGCGTGCCGGTGGGGATCTCCAGGGTGCGGAAGTGGCGCAGCAGTGTCGACTCGGACGGCGCGTCGCCGAGGGTCTCGGTCATGATCCGCCGCACCTGGGCCGCGGTGCGGTGCGGACGCTCCAGCTTCAGCGTCGCTGCCAGTGACAGCACGGTCTCCGGGGTCACCGGGCCGGCGGCCCTTTCCCGCGGCTTGAGTCCGTCGAATCCCTCGCGCTGCCAGGCGCTGATCCACCGGTCCAGGGTCTCGCGGGAGTAGCGCACGGCCTGCCCGGACGGGCCGGTGTGCTCTGCGGCGGCCAGGGCACGGACCATGGGCCCGCGCTGGCGGGAGGTCAGCGACGTGTCCGCGGCATCGCGGATGAGCTGATAGCGGAACAACGCGATCTTTTCCGCCCGGTCCTTGCGGGCCAGGGGACCGCGGTGCGGCTCGGATTCCGTCATGGGTCATTGTCCTTTTCAAGAGGTCAGGAAACGATGGCCCCGGCAGGATCAGCCGGCGCTCCTCCCACCCTTGCCGCCCGGGACGGCAGGCATAAGGGCCAGCTCGTGTTGCTCCCGGTCCTGCCATCGGCCGGCGCTGAAGAAGAACGGACCCGCAACGGCGAGCCCTGCCGTTTGCCACGCCACGGTGGCGACGGAAAACCGGGCCGCGAGCACGCCCGCATACGCCGCCACCGCAGCCAGCGCCCGGCCAGCCGGTGCCGGGGCGGCCGCGGGCCAGAGCCCGGCCGCGTCCGCGCCGTCACGGTGGGAAAGGGCGGTGAACACTTCGGCGATCGGGCCGGCGGAAGCGGCGAATGCGCGCAGCCAGCCGCGCACCGTGGACGCCGGCCGGCCCAGCCGCGCCGCGATCACCCGGTGTCCCGCCCCGCTGGCGGCCTTGGCCTCGATGGCAGAGGCGATCACTTCGGCCGTATCGGCCCGCCGGGCCGCCAGATCCACGCCCAACAGCACATGCGTGGCCGAACAATCCGCGCACCGACCCCGGCGCGGACGCCCGCGCACCAGGGCCAGGTCCGTGCCGGCACCGTGCCGGATCAGCCGTTCCCGCGCCCAGCCCCACGGCCGCAGCCTGCCCCTGCACCCCGGACAGGCCAACCGCCCGCCAGCCAGATCCCACTCGACAGAGACAGCCTCATGACTTACCGTAAGCATCGGCGCGGCCTTTACGCGTCAGAACGGCCGGCGTGGTGCTTCGAAAACTCTCACGCCGGCCGTTCGCCTTATCCGGACATCGTCAGCCTGACGCCGCCGACGGCACTAAATCAAGACACCACCGGAAAAACCTGCATCGTCATCGCCAGAGACGCCCCCACCGCCAAACACTGCGACGCCCAACACCCGAAAGGAAACACAAATGCCCCACATCCCAGTAAACGGAGGGCCTACTCGTCAAGGTCCTGAGCCCGCCACCTCATAGGCCACCGTGGCGCCAGGCACAGTCCGCGGCCGGTCGCAGAGGACCCGCGGAGGGTAAATGTACACACGTCAGCAGCAAAAAACGCCTCTGACGTGGGAAAACGTGCCCGAGGTGGGACTCGAACCGCATTCCAAACCCTGCAAATACAGGGAACTCCCGAAAACATAGGCAATACGAGCCAGTCCGGCCGATGTACGACCCGATCCGAGGGGAAAAGTGTGGACAATGTCCACACTTCTTTTTTGCCCGGTTCCGGGCAGGTCCGAGGAACAGCCCGACACCGGACTCCAGGCCACGGATCCATATTTCCCCCGGGCAATGAAGCATCAATATCAGGCATTCGATTCACCTCCTTCCACATCCTTCGTGGCCCAACGGCCGGAGTGAACATGACAGACTTCACCTAAGTGAGCGCCTACCCGCGAAGGCCAACCTTGCCGTCATGACATCCGGATGTGAAATTTTCGTCACCGAATCCGGCGGAGCTTCAGCCCTATTGCGAAGCTTCTCCTGATGTGGCGCCCCTGCTGGGTCTGGGCCACCACAAGCCCCCCGTACCCTAGCCCGGCGCATCAGCCGCCGCTTGTCACCCCTAGTCCGTTACGAGCCGGGCGAGTGAACGAACACCGTTGGTGAACTGATCGAACTTCAACCTGATGTGACCGTTCTGCAGGCCACCGGTGCTGCGAACAAGTTCATGCGCCTTGAGCTCCAGCAATTCATCCGGCACGAAGCGCGGTGTCGTCCGTGTCACCCAAGCGGAATTTTTCAAGCTGAACGGTACCAACGGGAGTTAGGCGGCTGACTGTTCGGTGTTTTCCTTGGGTTGGTTGATCCATGCGGGCCCGGGCAGGGCCAGTATTTTGGGGTCGGTGGTTTTGGCGAAGCGGTTGGGGTGTTTTGCCCTCGCCGCGGCGAGGGTTTCCGAGCGTTGCTTGGCGATGCCGACGGCGAATCCGTAGTGGACGTTGGCGGGAGTGTGGAAGCCGATTCCGGAATGCTGGTGGTGATGGTTATACCAGTCCATGAACTCGTTGATAAAGGCTCTGGCATCGCCAAGGGAAGCGAAGCGTTCGGGAAACATGGGCCCGTATTTCATGGACTTGAAGAGGCTTTCTGAGTACGGATTATCGTTGCTCACCCGGGGCCGGGAATGTGACCGGGTGACCTCCAAGTCCGAGAGCAGCGCGGCCACTGTCTTAGACGTCATCGACGTGCCCCTGTCCGCGTGCACGACTTGCGGGATGCCGTGGATCCCGAAGATTTCCCTCATCATCTCCACTGCCAGAACCGCGGATTCACTGGCGTGCACGTGCGCTCCGACGATGAAGCGGGAGTGGATGTCGATCATCATGTAGCAGTCGAAGTATTTGCCCTTCACGGGCCCGGCCAGCTTCGTGATGTCCCAGCTCAGCACCTGGCCCGGGGCGGTGGCGACGAGCTCGGGCACGGTCCGGGGAGGGTGTTTGGCCAGGCGGCGGCGTTCCTTGACCTGCTTGTTCTCCTCCAGCACCCGGTAAAATGTTGACAACGAGCCCAGATAGACGCCTTGATCCAGGAGCTTCGCATAGACCTGCATCGGTGCCAGGTCCACAAACTCCGGGGCGTTCAACGCCGCCAGTACCGCAGCCCGCTCGGCAGGGCTGAGCTTGTTCGGTGGAGCTGCCTCCGGCTGGTCCCGGGGCGGGGCCGGCTTGCGGTACACCGTGGTGCGTGAGACCCCGGCCAGGGCCGCCGCTTGCCGGGTGGGGACCTGTTGTTGGCGCAGGCCGTGGTAGGCGGCCATCAATTCTTCTTGGACTTCGGCTCGTCCGGTGATTCCTGAATGGCGTTCTCTAAGAACGCCGAGAGTTTTTCCATGATTCCCAAGGCTGCCTCGGATCGTTTCAACCGGCTCTCACTCACCTCCAACTGGCGGCGCAAACGCGCGATCTCAGCCTGGTCCGACGACAGTTTCCCGATTGTCTCCCCAGGCTTCTTGCCAGCGAGGACACCGGCGTCACGGAGCCGGCGCCATTCAGTCATCTGGGATGAATAAAGGCCCTCGCGGCGCAGAAACGCACCGCCTTCATTGCCCTGGCACGCCGCCTCGTACGAGGCCAAATATTCGAGCTTCTGCACTGGGGTGAACGACCGGCGAGGGGTCGGTCCACCGGAACGCGGTCCGGGACTGTTCATAGGACCATCTTGGCCTACGGCACTCAAAACTGGACTGGACATGATTACTGGATTCCTGATTCTCGCCCCACGCGATTAAGCGGACTTGCTATGAGCCCTTGGTACCGTTCCAGCCTGACACGTAGGGAAGGCCAACGGTCAGCCTCTTCGCCTCTTTCGGATCGGTAGTCATCAGGCAGGAACTCTGGGTAGGACGTCACTTCGACGACGGCGTAGCAATCTCTGGTCTCTGCGCAGATAAAGACCAAGTCTCCTGGCTTGATACTTGGGCGGCCCTTGCCCTCGCCTTTTTGAGGGCTTCCGAAAAACCACTCGCTGCGCCACTGCTCCAGCGCTGGCTCGCCGTACTCGGACTTCAACCACAAAGTCCTGGTTTCATCACGAGCATCAACCAGTAGCTGCTCCACATGAGCCAGAGCAGAGTCCTTGTCCAAGTCACCGGAAGCAGCTGCGTCTGCACGAGTTAGCTTCCGTGCCTGCGAACGAAGCTTCTCCAAGTCCGCCGCTGTTACTACCCGGCTGGGCCAGGTATTGATCGCCCCCTTGGCTGCCTCGACCTGGGCATCTCCCAGCTCAACACCCAGTTCAAAGTTGGGCGACTTTGAGCTGCCCAGCCCGGCGCCTGTCAGATTCGCTGATCCAAGGAAGCCACGGCTACCAGCGATGAACGTCTTGGCATGCAGCCGGTCAACATGGCTGACGATGACGCCATTCTGCCTGAGTTCAGTCAAACCTTCGACCGAAAGGTATCCGTTGGCAACCGCAGTCGGGTCCAAGCATGTCACGAGGCGCCACACATAACCTGACCGTTTGGCGGCCGCCGCCAGACGCCTGCACACGTCGGACGACACATAGGGACTCACAAGGAGCACGTCATTGTCGATCACCTCGGTGGCCTTGAAAAGCCACTCAGCAGCATTCGTATAAACCAAACCTTCATTCATCACGATGAGGACACTACTGTGGCTCCCGGCAGATCTGGCATTCGGCACGAGTGTCCGCATATTTGCACTTCAAAACACCCCGACATAACGGCAGACAGCAGCGAACGCTATCGCTCAGCCGCAACGATATTGCTCAGCCGCATCGAGGCTGCTCCTGAAACACTTCAGCGAATGGAACCAACCCCCGGGAACGGCCCGAGATCTTCAACGACAAGGGACGGCCCGCTGAAGGTCAGCTCCTCAACCTGCTGACTGCGGAAGCGTCTTCTTCAGATCAGCCCCTGTCCCCCAGCGTGACCGGCACAAATCGCTCATATACACGTGACATAATTTCGGAAAGTTCGTCCACGACTCCGTCTGCATCCTCCCCATGCAGCTTCCGGAAGTCGTCTACGTTCGTCACCGTCGATTTGATGTGCATGGCTAGCCGAACTTTGTCCTTGCCTCCAAGCCCCTTGCGGTCCACCGAACCGTAGTAAGCCTCCAGATCACCCCTGGAAAAAACGTACACTTTGTCATCACGCAGGCGCTTGAGAAGCTCGTCTTTGAGGCGAAAGACCTCTGCTGCGTCCGTTCTCAGGATGTTCAGCCTCTCCCCACCTCGGCGAGTCCCGAAGAAAGCTTTCATCAAATCATTGATGGTCTTCATCGCCAGCTCGGTGCCGTCCCACTGTCGATAGGCCCTCTCTGCGCTTTCCCACTGTGCTCTTAGTCGGCCTCGGTTGGATAGCTTCTCGGCATCCTTTGTCGATATTTCAACTGCATCCTCGGAGGGGAGCACGGCATCAACGGCCTCAATCATTTGATCCCGAAGATTCTTAATGGAAGGGTCCGTATTGATGTGAGTGAAGCCATCCAATAACGCGTCCAAATCACAGAGCACGTGGACGTCGATCTTGAAATGATCGAAGAACGAACGGTACTTTGAGATGTTCGTCTTTCCACCCGTGATCACAAAGGAAAGATTCCGCTCGAGATGACTCCACTCAGGGTTGATCACCTCGGCCAGGTGCGGAAATACAACGGCGTCACTCTCTCCTTCCACAAGCACGACAGCATTTGAGAAAAATGCACTCTCGTTGTTCTCGTGACAGATGATTTGGAAGGCTTCCCTCTCGTTCATTTCTGTCACGTTGACCGGGAAAGCCTCCGAATTTTTAGAGAGGCCTCCTCCAGCAACCGGCGCCTTGCGAAGCTTGGTGAAAGTGGTCGTGGCATCGGCACTGAAAAACAGCGGGGAATGCGTCGTCACAAGAACTGGATAGTCGCGGGAGAACAGCTCCAGTGCTCGAAACAGCTGGCGCTGACCCTTGGGGTGCAAGTAGAGCTCGGGCTCTTCGAACAGAAGTACGTTCATGCGGCGGTTCGACTTCTCACGTGGTCCATCTCCCAGACCCTCTGCACGCAATAAGGTATAAGCCCTCAGAATCGCGAATGCTACGGCACGTTTGAGGCCGTCTCCCTTACCTGTCACAGGCCCCTCATGACCGTCGTCGATGCTCATCTCCGCGGTTGAAAAAATGGTCTTCAGTTCAGGTACCGGTACGTTCAACCGGAGTTCCACGCCGGGAAAGCTCTCCCTCACGAAATCTTCAACCGTCTGCTCAATCTTCTTAACAGCTTCCAGCCTAAAGTCCTCGGCGGGTTCGCCGTTTGGATCCAGCACCCTTGATAACCGTTTCTGCAGCTCTTGAAATTGGGTCTGGAGGTCGTCGAACTCATCCTCGACCTCGTCAAGGAGCAATTTAAGAAGCTTGCCGAAAGTAGCCGTCTCGGCCGTCTTCATCTCGCCGGCGACATCCTTGACTGCTTCGATATAGATCGGTTCCGGGAGGAAGTCTTTGATTGCAGCCTCAATCCCAGTGCCCAACGCGCAATCGCGCATGACGAGGTCATCCGTCGAAATTCCCGCAACGATCGCCTCGCAAGCCTCTGTGATTTGCTTCTGCCTAAGCTTTTTCGGTTCGAGGTGGTCCGCCAACTCGGGGACTAGGCCGACCACTACTCCATAGAGTTCGGCGTCCTTTTTACCTGTCATTTTTGGCTTCAGCACGTCGGGAAGAAGATTCTCATTTACGGGACACGCCTTCGAGAGCTGCAAAACCTGCTTCGTTGATCCTGGCGCCACAGTACGGACAAGCGTTAGCTCCCCGTTGACCACGTCACTATCCATGGCCGACCGGTGGTTGGCGGCACCGATTTGAGCGAGGTCCTCCGTCGTAATATCCACGAGTTTGAGCTCCACACGGATAGGCAAAGAGGGGTCGTGAAAGTCGCCCTCGTTTAGCTTCCGAGGGGTCTGCCCAGTCAGCGCAAAGACGAGCGCGTGCAGGACCGAAGACTTCCCAGCATTGTTCTCGCCTATGATGCAGCCGAACGGTGAAAGCGGTAGAGAGATATGTTTCAGCGCCCGGAAGTTCTGGATGGTCAGACAGTCAAGCTTCAATTGTTCCCCCATTGAGAAGTACGACTCGGTGATTATTTCAGAACCACAGGAGTTGTAGCGGCTTTGTATAACCATGTCGCAGGAGAAAAGGGGGACAGGTTTGGCGCTTTCTGGGTGGAAGCGACTGTTCGCAGGCGAACGGGTCGGCGGTGATGCGTTACCTGTTAAGATTCGGGCGGAGTCCATCCTAGGCTCCGGGACCGCATTCTGTGGTCCAGCTTGCCCCGTCGTTCCATCATTTGATCACGCATAGAGGCACAAGTCTCCACCATGACCACATCAAGTCGGCGGTTAGTGAACCGAGGCGCAACTACTGCTCCTACATGCCTGCGCTGGAGCGATCTCTGCAATATCGACACTAGAATGCTGATAACGGCGCGTATGTTGCTTAGACCGCAGTCGGCAGGAGTAGTCATCTGGTGGTGCGGGCGCCCAGGGCAGGGCCCGGCAGCGCCTTCGTCCAGCAGCCTACTTCGACTCCGGCCATTAGAATGGCGCGCCGCTCTCTCCGGCCCGCACTACGTCACTCCAGCACTTTCGATCCTTGACGAGGGAACGGAGAAAGCTCACACATCGGCAACTCGAAGTTTCCGTACGGCCGCTGGGCCAGCCGCGCCGCAAAATGCTCTGGCTGGTGCTGACAATACTTATGCTGTTTACGCTGGTCTAATGCTGATTAGGTTGGAAAGTCGAGAGAAGCAAAGGTGACCCCGAGACCCGGTGGCGAGGCGGACAAACTAGGCAATAAATACGAGCTTGCCTGGGCCATCCGCCATGCCTTGTACTGCCTATTGGATGAACGCCGCTCTCTGGTTACAGAAGACATCGACGTCGAAGTTGGCAGAGGTTCTGAGTTCACATACGACACTGGTGCCTTCACAGAGGTGCATCAGCTCAAGCGCCAAAAAGGCAACAGCAATAGCTGGACTATTAAATCGCTTGCCGACCTGAACATTTTTGGGGCAGCCGCTTCCCATGTCACGGCCGGACGCAAGTATCACTTTGTCTCCCTCGTGCCTTGCCGACCCTTGCAGGAACTCTCTGACCGCGCGCGCAAGTCGCCAGACCTCACAACGTTCACGCAGTCATGGCTCACAGCTGATTTGCGACCTTTCTTCGACGAGCTTGCGGCTGCAGAGGTTCTAGGCAGTGCTCAGGCGGCATGGACAGTGTTACGGGGAATGTGGTTTGAAACCCAGGACGAGCAAGACATCATCCGAATTAACAGCATGCTTGCCGAGTGCTACCTGAGCGGTAGTAGCGGGCACCTTGCGTCGTTGGCCATCGGTGACATCCTGCTCGACAACCTCGGAAGGCGTCTCACGCGAACGGAGTTGTTGGAACTGCTGCGTGTCATTGGTATTCATCCCTTAGCGGCTGGTTCGCATCAGACCTCACGCGAGAAGGTTCGTTCGATCACCGGCAGCTGGCGGCGATCAATCCAGCGCGAGTCGCTGCAGCCACCCCTCGAGCGGAGGGAGGCCGGCGAAGTCATTGAATCGCTCAGAGTCAACCGGCTAAGTCTCATTACTGGGACGGCGGGAGGTGGGAAGAGTTCAGTCCTGGAGCAAACAGTCGCGTCGCTTGTGTCGGCTGACGCAGAGGTGCTTGCTCTTCGTCTTGACCGACTGGACTCGTTTGCTTCAACGATGGGCCTCGGTCAACAGTTGGGCCTCGATACCTCCCCTGCCGTCGCGCTGGCAGTGGCCGCTGAAGGTCGTGACGCTTACCTCGTTGTTGATCAGCTAGATGCGGTCAGCCTTGCCTCCGGGCGTATGCCAGAGAGTTACGACGTGGTCATGGACCTCATCGACGAAGCCTTGTCAGTGGGTAGGGTTCGCGTCATCCTCGCGTGTCGTGAGTTCGATATCGAGAACGATCATCGGATTCGTGCGCTTGCCGGACGCCCCGACATCTCTAAGGCGCAAGTCGGGCTGCTGCCGGTAGAGGCAGTAGAAGCCGCGGTCGCACGTATGGGACTAAATCCGATCCGGCTCAGTACCTCGCAACGTTTACTGCTGCGGACGCCGCTCCATCTGGTACTCCTGCAGACGATTGCAGCTGAACACGACGCGTTGGCCTTCCATTCGAGGGGCTCATTGTTCGACGCGTTCTGGGAACGCAAGCGACAAGCCGCATCTGCAAGGCGATCTGGCGTGCGGTTCCACGAAGTGCTCAGCCGTGTCGCCAACGCCGTGAGCGATCGTCAGGTGCTGTCCGTCCCAATCGAGGTACTCGATGATGGAGATCTGATGGCAGACGCGAATGTGCTTGTCTCCGAGCACGTGTTAGCCCGTGACGGCGATCGCATCGCGTTCTTCCATGAGGCGTTCTTTGATTACGCCTTCGCGCGACAGTGGGTCCACCGTTCGCAGTCGCTGGTGGACTTTCTCCTCAATGATGAGCAGGAGCTGTTCCGGAGGGCGCAAGTTCGACAGATACTGCAGCACCTCCACGAACGCGAGGAGGATCGTTTCCTCGAGGAGGTCGAGGAGGTTCTCGGCATCCCCGAAATACGTTTCCATATTAAAGAAATCGTAATTGCAGTTCTGGCTAATCTTCCCGCGCCGACGCCCGAAGATGCTGAGGTCGTACTGCGGGTAGCCGCGACAAAGCCGCGCTTTGAGGACCTTCTCTGGCAGCGGCTGCGCGGCGCACAGTGGTTCTTGCGCTTCTACGAGCAAGGATGGATTGCCTACTGGCTTGATGGTTCCGATCAGGATCTGAGGGGCCGTGCCCTCAACTCGATGATCAGTGCCGCCAAGGAATACCCAGACCTTCTCGCCGAGCTATTGACCGTCCGACAATCCGCGGAGGAATACCTCAATTGGTTACGCTGGATAGTGCGTGGCGCCGATGTTCACAAGAACCGTGGGCTCTTCGATCTTGTTCTTGCTGCCGTCCGGCAG
The DNA here is from genome assembly GCF_057840185.1 of Pseudarthrobacter sp. KH_020_B. Lineage (NCBI taxonomy): Bacteria > Bacillati > Actinomycetota > Actinomycetes > Micrococcales > Micrococcaceae > Pseudarthrobacter > Pseudarthrobacter sp. KH_020_B. The sequence goes on along the minus strand of NZ_CM174506.1, from coordinate 2,034,916 downwards.
GGGGGCTTCGACGCGATCGAACACGAACTTTGGCTCACCGTTCATGGGCTGGCCAAACACCAACCGCTTTGGGCAATAGAGTTGCTACAGGCACGCCTGATCGATCACATTAATGCGCTGGCCCTGAGCGAAGACGGCAAGGTAGCCGTCTTGGGGCTCCGCGAGTATTTTGCCTCTGAGCTTGTCCGCGCAGCTGCATCCGCTGAACCACTTGCCTTTGTGAAGACGATCGTCCCTTACCTGTGCAAAGTTATGGCTGCCACTTCGGAACCCCCAAACGAAGGTACAGCCATTCGGGATGCGCATTTCAGCAGCCGGTTTGAAATTGATAACACCGATGACCGGGAGCTGGGCGATGCGTTGCTGGCGGGATCCGTTCGCGCCTTAGTGAAGCTAGTGGAGATCGCGCCGGCATCTGTGAAGCCGATTCTGCTTGACCTCGCGGCAGATCGGCACGAAGCCGCGCAGTATTTGCTGTACCGGGCACTAACCGCAGGGGGAATGATCTTCGCTGAATGGGGAGCCGTACTCTTACTCGAAGGAGGTAAGCGACTCGACTTCGGCTACATTTCAGGTGGCGGCTGGGCCGCTCGGGAACTTGCGCGTGCGGTTGCACCATATCTGAATGAGGATCAACACCGGCAACTTGAGGAACAGTTCCGTGATCTCCGTGACCCCTACGATCGCCGACGGAGCACTGGCCAGACAGCGTTCGCTTTCCTATCTGCACTCGACGAGCGGCGACTGAGCCCTGCAGGCGCGCGCCGTCTAGGGGAATATCGACGGAAGTTCCAGAAAGAAGCACCGTCGAAACCTCGTGGGATGACGAGCGGCACATTCGGATCCCCCATCAGCTCAGAATCGGCCACGAGGATGACTGATAAGCAATGGCTCAAGGCTATGGCCGTGCACCATTCCGACAAAACTAACTGGGACACCTTCACCGGCGGAGCACATGAACTGTCATCTGTGCTGGGGGAAAGAGTGTCCGCAAACCCCGCACGCTTTGCCAGGCTCGCATTGCAATTAACAGCAGACATCAACCCCTCCTACATCGGTGCGTTCCTTATGGGGTTCGGCAATGCCGAGGCGACTAACGAGGCTGCTGCGCTCATCTTCGACGCCGTCCGCCATATCGTCTCACTAGGGCATCCCGACACTGACCGCTGGCTCGGGATGGCGCTGCGGCAACACTATCCGCGGGTGCCACTCGACCTCGTGGAGTTAGTACGAGATCGAGCCCTGCATTCACCCAATCCAACGGACGACAGGCCCGTCGTCGTCCGGCATGGAGGCGAAGGTCAGAGCGGCGAAGAGATGCGGATAAACGGGATCAACACTGCGCGTGGCAGCTTGGCTGAAACCCTTGGCGATTTGCTCATTTACGACGTCGACGGTTCGCGAACTGAGCTGGTGCGGAGCCAACTGGAAGCACTCGCCAGCGATCCGATAATCAGCGTGCGCTCCTGCGTGGCGCATACTGTGGCGGCTTCACTCCGTCATGCACGGCCGGACGCGTTAGCCGCATTCGAGCGGTTGATCGACACTGACGATCGATTGCTCGCCGCTGAATCGGTGCAGAAGCTGATGCTCTACATCGGAAACGTCAATCCGGAGATCATTGACCCCGTGATTCAACGAATGTTGACTTCGGTGGACGGCGAGACGCGTGAAGCCGGTGGCACAATGGCCGCCTTCGCGGCCCTAGAGTGGGATCGGTCTGCACTGATGGACCAAGTGCTGTCTGGTGATGCACGCGTGCGCCAGGGAGCCGCCGGAGCATGTGCTCGCCGCGTGGACCGCACTTCCAATGCTGTACTTGCATCGGCCAGTTTGATGCGACTCATGAACGATGACGAAGACGAAGTGCGCCAGGCTGCCGCACAGATGGCTGCGCACCTTCGTGAAAAACCGCTGCGCCCGTTCGCTGAACTTCTGAGTGCGCTCATCAATTCACCGGCGTATGACCACGCCACACCTCAGCTGCTGATTACATTGCAAAGCGCCCCTGACAAAGTCGACGACTTGGTCCTTGAAGCAGCGCAACGATTCGTCGATGTCTTCGGCAGGGACGCTGCCGACATTCGCACGGGAGCGGCCGGCGATGCGCACTACATCAGCGAGCTTGTTGTACGAGGACTCGCGCAATCGCGGAGATCCGCTCACCGTGCCGCTCTTCTCGACATTCTCGATCTGCTCTTGGAACTTGGGGTCTACGGCATCGTCGACGCGATTGCGGCCGCCGAACGCCTATAAGCACCCAGCAACTTCCGGCCGTTAGACGGGCGGAGTAGCTCGGCTCCGAGGAGGACATAATCGAGCAGGTAGCAAGATCAAAGTCGCCAATTCGAAGGCCAAGCTCACAGGGGCCAACGCTTTCTTTGAAGAAGCCCCGGGCTGGGATATTCCTTGGCTCCTTAGTTTTGGAAACACGCAGTCCTGGGCTGTGTCGTCGCGGATTCGATGGAATGCAGCGGGGAGTGCCGACATGCGTAGCTCCAGCCTGTGGCCAGCGCGGAAGATAGCCTCAGTTCAATGATCTGCCGCTCAATGTCCATTGAGCGCGAGGCTCCAACGGGCAAGCGCTACTGTAGTGGGCCGAAGATCATGCGGCTCAGGTCTCCATAGGCGCAAGGCGTGAACCTGAAGAGGGAAACGCCGACTGCCGTCAGTCGTTCTATAAAGCAGACATAAGTGTGGACAGTGTCCACACTTACTTTGGCAGGACAAACCGAGCACATCGACTCCCCTGACGTCTAAGAGGAGCCCTTCAACAAAGATTCGGTGCCGAAGTCGGCGACATCATGTTGTACCGGTAACCCCGCACCATGAATAGCGCCACCACACAACTGAACAGACCACCGCGGTGGCCAGGCCACAGCCCCCGCACCAGCGTCAGAGGAACGCAATAACTTTGTCTACACGTTAAAGCAAAAATCCCCTCTGACGAGGGGATCTGCTATGCCCGAGGTGGGACTCGAACCGGGTTCCAGACCCTGCAATTCCGCCACTCCCCCGGCGAAAACCTCCGCAATCCGGCCCAGTCCGACACCAGAACGACCCAATCCGAAGCCCAGGGTGTGCACATTGTGCACACCCACTTTCTTGCCCGCGTAGGGGCGCCAGCCAAGCTGCATAAACGGCCGTCCGGGCGGGGCGTGATTCGCTCCGACTTTAAGAGTGGGCCTCCGGAACCGAACCGGCCCCCGAATAGGCTCCGCACTATGGGGCGGCCCTCCTGTGGGAAATCGACGAACATCATGGTGGCGGGTTCCTCCTCTCCGAACTTGTCATGGAGAAATGAACCGCAACCCACTTGAACAACCGACAGGCCGGCCACCAGGAAGAGGTACGGACCACCACCGGCGCAGCAGAGTCCACCGCAACCTCCGCCTTTCCTAGCCAAGAGGTGCTCGACTGGCTGGCGGCAGGCAGTTGATAGCGGGGATTACGTCAACCTAGGTCAACGAGGGGGTTAATTGGCGGGCTTAGCCTGCCCGCCAAGCGTGAATCCCTTCCGCGTAGCCGGCTGTTTAGAGGACTGCCGATGCAGGCCTGACTTCATTCCCTGCGGTCCCGCCAAGAGTCGCCGATGATGCAGCGGCCTTGGCAAGCAGAATGTCCCTGATCTCCTCGGCGCGGTCCTGGTCCGCCCGGCTGAGGCTGCGATGACTCCGAGGGCCCCATGAATCGGTGGTGGACGCCGAATACCGGGACTCCGATGGCGGCTGCCTGGGGATTGCGTTCCCCCATGGAGATGTAGTCCCCCGCGTCGCGGACCTTGTCGTATAATTCGCCGGTGCCGGTGGTGTATGCGGTGAGGATGTGGCCTCCCGCGCCGCGGTCCAGGGGGAAGTTCTGCGCCTTCGTCCTGGTGGTGGCGCAGGGACTGTCGGGATTCGTGCCTGTAGAGGCAGATCCGGTGTTCGCCCTTGGCGGATGTAGTAGGCCGCGGTCTCATCGACCTGCTCGGCGATGCCGGCCAGGACCGGGCGGACGTAGTCCGCGAATTTGAAGCTGCGCTCATGGAGGGAGCCCAGCCGCCAGAGCGTGGCCCCTAGCCGGAACTGGCCGTCTGCGCTGCGGGTCAGATAGCCGTTGCGCTGAAGGGACCCTGCGAGCCGCAATATGATGCTCCGGTACATATCAGTTCGCTCTGCCAACTGTGCCAGAGACAGGCTTTCGGAGCCATCACTGAAGCAGTCCACCAGCGTCAATGCCCGCTCGACGGCTTCCACTCGTGGCTCGGCGATGCTATCGAAGCCCGCTGGCATACCAGCAAGGGCTTCCACGAAGCAGTGCCGGACGTCGGCGTCGATAGCGGCCGCGGTGCCGAGGGTGATGCGTCAGGTAGGCGTCAATGGAGTAGCGGTAGCCGGATCGCTCGAACGCTGCGACCTCGGAGTGATGCCATTCGGCCATGCCAGGGGCCGCGGGCGGTTGGGGGCAGTGCCGTAGCGGTCAAGTTAACGTGAACCGCCGTGGCGGCGGTAAAGGCATAGGCAAGATTGGGTAGAAAAATAACTGCCGAAGACCTGACCATCAGGTCGGCGCAGTGAATTAGCATCGGTAGAAACCGGGGAAGGACCACTATGAGCGGCATCGAGGGTGAGGTTGCGCGTATACGCGACATCCTTGACAAGCCGACCCTGCGCCTCCTTGATCGCAAATATGCCCCGCTGGCCCTCGCCGTGTTCAACGCCCAATTCGGCGGCGACCAGGAGCGGGTCAAGGCGGACCGGCTCCACTCCCAGGTCGACGCCTATCTGGGCGAGCTCCGGGCCGTGGGTGAGGATTTGGGCGCCGCCGCGTCCGGCCGGGCCCAGTGTGTGCTGTGGATGAACCACAAATGGCTGTTCCGTTCAGTTGGAGAAGACGGAGAGGAAGAATATTCTCTGACCTCCCATACCTTGGAGGCACTGAAGCTGACCAACAGCCTGGCCAAGGACCGGGCCCTGATCAGCGAGTCCCGGATCGCGACAATCCTTGATACCGTCCGGGTGTGGGCGACCGAAGCGAACCCGGACCGGCAGGCCCGCATCGAACGTCTGGATGAGCAGATCGCGGTCCTGACTGCCCAGCGGGACGAACTGGCCTCCGGTGCCGAAATGGCCGTCATGGACGAGGACCGGATGCTGGACGGGTACGCGAACCTCACCGACCTGATCTCCCAGCTACCGAGTGACTTCAAGCGGATCGAGGAATCCGTCAGTGATATGCACCGCCAGATCATCAACGATTTCCGCTCCGAGGTCCGCAACGTCGGCGAAGTCCTGGACGAGTATCTGGCCCGGACAGACAAGCTGATGGGGGCCACACCCGAAGGGCGGGCCTTCGAGGGCGCCTTCGAACTGCTTCGCGATGACGCGCTGCTGCTGGGGCTGCGCACCGACCTCCAGACCATTGTCGAGCACCCGTTCGCTGCGGTACTCGCCACGACTGAGCAGCGCGAATTCCTCGGCACCGTGGCGGTGATCCGCAAAGGTATCCGGGATGTCTTGGACCGTCGGATGAAACTGACTACGACGCTGCGCGAGCACATCGTCAACCACGACGCGCTCAGGGACCGTGAGCTTGACGACCTCCTCCGCCGGGTCGGTAAAAGTCTTGGGACGTGGATGGAAACGGCACCGCGGAGGGCCGCCGTCTCGGTGGACCTGACCCCGGACGAACTCGACATCAGCTACCTGAAGGCCAACTTCTACGACCCGGCCTCCGACGTCGCCCCGCCGGCGCTTGAAGACACGTCCGCGGGCGCTCCCGCACCGCTGGACCTGGAGCAGATCCGCAAGCAGGGAGGGCCGCTCCTGCAGGAGATGCGCAACGCCGTCGTGGAAAGTTACGCCGCCGGTACGGCGCTCTCGGCCGGGGACATGTTCAACACCCAGCCCGAGCACCTGCGTCGGCCCGTGGAAATCCTGGGCCTGCTCCAAATTTTCGCCCAAGCAGGGTCGGCGAAGACCCGCACCGGCACCGAAACTTTCCACACCATCCGGCCGGATGGCACCACGAGGGAGTTCCTGGCGCCCCTGCTGGAACTGACCGCGGAGGACGTTGCCGCGATAGCCGCCTACGACGAAAGAGGCTCCGATGAGCACCAACCCTGACGACGACGGATTCTGGGAGGCCGGCACCAGCACGGCCGCGTTCCCGGGCGACACCGGGGAGCTGGCCTTCGATGAACGCCGGACCCTGATGGCGATCCTGAAAAACCACTACATCAGCGGTGCGGACCATTCCGCCGAGTGGAAGACCCTGATGGAATCGGAGGCCTCCATTGTCCGCCGGCTCAACGAGCTGTTCCTTCACCTGCACGTCGACCGCGAACGCGAGGTCGCTTTCAAGCGCCAGGTCCTCGCCGAGGATGGCCGGAAATACCCGACTTTGCTCAGGAACACTACGTACACCAAGGAGGAGACCATCGTGATGGTCTTCCTGCGGACCCGGTTCCGGAGCGAACATGTCGGCACCACCACCGACGTCTTCGTGGACCGGGACGAACTGCGAGGCGCCGTGGAATCCTACCGGCCGGCGAACGCCACCGACAATTCCGGGGACGCCCGGCGGGCGGATAACGCCATCGACAGCCTGCTGAAGAGCCGGGTCCTGCAGACCACACCGGACCCGGAACGAATGCGGATCTCTCCCGTCATCGAAGTGCTCATGCCATTGCCTCGGCTGCGGGAGCTCCTGGACTGGCTCGAACAGGCCGCAACCTCCGGCCAGACCGCGGCGCCCGCCACCGAAGGAGTACAAGCATGACGCAGATGACGTTCGACATGGAAGGCGTCGAGGACACCGCCGAGCAGTTGGCAGGTCCGGCCGATACAGCCCAATGGCGGGCCTCGCATCTGCAGGTCATCAACTGGGGCGGCTTCCACGGACACACGCGGGTGGCGTTCGCTCCCGGGGCGACCCTGCTCTCCGGTGCGTCCGGAACCGGAAAAAGCACCCTGATGGATGCTTATCTGGCCCTTATGATGCCCTCCGATGTGCCGTTCAATGGGGCCTCCAATGACGCCACATCCGGCCGGGCCCGCGGCGTGGACCAGCGCAACGTGGTCACCTACCTGCGCGGAAAAACAGACGCGCACCGCGAAGCCGTCACCGGCGAAATGCGCGACCGCGTACTCCGGGGTGAAAATTCCAACATCTGGGGTGCGGTGGGCATGACGTTCGTCAGCGACACCTGCAGGAAGTTTACGGCTCTGCGTGCTTATTACCTGCCCCGAGGAGGTTCCGTCTTCAGTGACGTGATCTCCAAAATGGTCACCATCGACGCGGACCTGGACCTCCGCGAACTCGAAAATGCGTCCGGGGCGAAATTCGATAAGCGGGCGCTTGAGACAGCCATCCCCGGAGCCCGGGTCCATCAGACCTACAGCGTGTTCTCCGACGTGCTTTTCGCCCGGCTCGGGATTGGCGCCAACGGTGACGGGAAGAAAGCGTTGCGGCTCCTGGCCCGGATCCAGGCCGGCCAGCAGGTGACGGATGTGGACGGGCTCTACAAATCCCTGGTCCTGGAAGAACCCGGGACTTATTCCGCCGCCGACCGGGCCTTGGCCCACTTTGCCGACTTGGAGGCCTCGTACGCATCTATGCAGAATGAGGCAGAGAAGAGCAAGGCCCTGGCCGCGCTCCCGAAGCTCCGGGAAAACCTGACACGGGCCACTGCGGCCGACGCCCTGGTCGAGGAAATCATCGGTGGCATCTCATCTCCGCTGGCGGTCTGGCAGAACCGGACCGAGGCCGAGCTTATCGACACCGCCCTGTCTGCCAACGCGGAGAACACCGTCGCCCAGAAGCAGCTCCTTCACACGGCCACCGAGGACGAGGCGGCAATTGCAGGGCACCTGGCCAAGAATCAGGAAGCGCAACGGAACAACGGCGGCAACGCCCTGGGGCTGCTCCGGGCGGAACTGGAGACGCTCCGGGCCAGGCTGCCCCGGATCTCAGAGCTCCGCGGCACCTTCGATGACAGTACCGCTGTCATTGACACCTTCGTGGAGACGGAGGAAGACTTCGATGTCGCCACCGCCGCGGCCCGTGGCTTCCTGGCCGGTTACGACCGCCGGGAGCGGCTCCTAGCCGAGGAGAAAGAAGAGATCGGCAAGGAGCGCTACCCGGTTATGGACCGGGCCAGCAAACTCACCGCCGAGCGCGCCTCCCTGCAAGGCCGCAAAGGTCTCGTCCCGCAACAGTTGCACGAGGCACGCCTGCGGTTCGCCGAGGCGGCCGGTATTGACCCCGGCGACCTGCCCTTCGTCGCTGAACTGATCGACATTGCCCCCGGCGAGGACCGGTGGCGAACCGCCGCTGAGGTGACACTTTCCCCGGTGGCGCGGATCATGCTGGTCGACGAAACCCTGCTTGAACGTTTCAGTAGGGCCATTGACCCGATCCGCGACACAGTGAGGATCCGCTTCGAGGGCGTCCCCCGCCGCGCCTACCGGCACGCCAACGGTGTCCCGGGGCGGGTGTCCGGCAAGCTTGTCTTCAAAGACTCGCCGTTCAGCCACTGGGTCCAGGCCAGGGTCCGGGACGCCGGGCTCGATGCCCTGTGTGTGGAATCGTCAGACGATCTGGGCAGCGGCGGTTACCGGGTAACGCTCAGCGGGCAGACACGCGACGGCCGGTCCGGGGCGCACGGCGGGGCAGGGCGTCCCATCATCGGGTTCTCCAATAAAGACCGAATCGCAGCGATCACTGCGGATATCGAGATTTGCGAGGCCGAACTCGCCGACTATGCCGCCAGGATCCAAGACATCGATGCCGCCGCGCGCCGGCTCCGCGACTTCCGGAGCGCCCACGAACACGTCCTGGCCAGGGTGTGGGCTGACATCGACGCTGACTCCGTCGAGGACAGTATTTCCCGGGTCCTGGCCGAGGAACAACGCATCCTTGACTCAAGCGACATTCTCACACGACTGTGGGAAAAGGAAAAAGATCTGGAAACGCAGCTGGAGGAGGTGCGTGGGCGCAGATACACCGCCAAGTCGCAGGTCGATCAGATGGCCGCCGCAGATGAACGGCTGACGCTTCGACGGCAGGGCCTAATCCCAATGCCGTTTACTTAGCACAGGTGTGTTAATCTTTCGGCATGGCGCGTAGTGGATGGGTGACCCCGGAGGGTCCGGAGCGGTTGAGTGACCACGTTTCTCTTGGGGTGTTGACTCGGGCTTTCCCTGCAGAGGTGGTCGACGCGGTGATCGGGCGTTCGGGGGCGTTGGAGCAGCGGAATCGGTTGTTGCCGTCGCGGTTGATGGTCTATTACGTGATGGCGTTGGCGTTGTTTTCGTCCGGTTCGTATGAGGAGGTCATGCGGTCGTTGCTGGCCGGGATGGAGTGGCTGACGGGCCGGTTCCGTGAGTGGACGATGCCGACGAAAGCGGCGATTTACAAGGCGAGGACCCGGTTGGGGTCATCGGTGATGGTGGCGTTGTTCGCCGAGGTCGCGAAGCCGATCGCGGCCCCGGGCGGTTCCGGGTTCTACAGGGAATGGCGGCTGGTGTCCGTGGATGGGACCACCCTGGATCTGGCCGATACTCCCGCGAACGAGAAAGCCTACGGGCGGCCGGGGACGAAGACGGACTTCAAGAGCGCGTTCCCGCAGGCACGTGTGCTGGGCCTGGTGGAGTGCGGCACGCATGCTGTTTTCTCCGCGGTGGTCTCCGGCTACAACACGTCCGAGCACGACATGTATCCGGCCTTGCTCGCGGACGTGGCCAAGGACATGTTGTTGATGTCCGACCGCGGGTTCTTCTCCTACCCGGCGTGGAAGGACGGTGCCGCCACGGGGGCGGCGCTGTTGTGGCGGATGAAAGCCAACAGCGTCCTGCCCGTTGTTGAGGAGTTCGAGGACGGGTCCTACCGCTCGGCCGTTTATCCGAGCAGCAAGGACCGGGCCAAGGACACCAACGGGATCCCGGTCCGGGTGATCGAATACGAGGTCACCACCGGGGAGGAGGTCAGCAAATTCCTGCTGATCACCACCATCCTGGACCCGGCCGCCGCCCCCGCGGAGGACCTGGCCGGGCTCTATGCCCGCCGCTGGGAAATCGAGTCCAGTTTCGGCGAACTGAAAACCCACCAGCGCGGCCCCGACGTCGTCCTGCGCTCGAAAACACCCGACGGGGTGCTGCAGGAAATCTACGGCTACCTCTGCACGCATTACGCGATCCGGTCCCTGATCGGCACCGTCGCCGCGGAATTCGACGAAGACCCCCTGCACTTTTCCTTCACACGCACCCTCCGGGCCGCGCGGCGATCCCTCGCCGGGCGCCCGGCTTTTTCCCCCTCACAAACTGGCTGAAGCCTTCACCATCTTCTGCCGGGAAATCCTTCACGAACTCCTGCCACCACGCCGGCAACGAACCGTCCCCCGCGCCGTCAAACGAAAAATGTCCACCTGGCCGCTCAAACGAATACCAAAAATACCTAAGTAAACGGCATTGGGCCTAATCCTGATCGCTGAGCAGCTCGCAACGGAGGCAGTCGAACTGGCCGATATTCACGTCGAACTCCTGACAACCGAATTCACCGCGGTCGGAAACCCGGAGAGTCTCACGGACTTCACCGGAAACATCAAGCGCATGATGGACAAAATCAACGCAGACAAGGACTCATACCAGCGGGACGCGAAACGGGCTACAGAGGCCCTGACCGGCCTATTTGATAGCTACCTGGCCCGCTGGGATGACCCCAATTTGGGGACCACCATGGCCTCGATGGAGGACTTCCAGGCCATATACGACGACATCGTCACCACGGGCCTTCACGACCGGCGCCAGGAATGGGTCCGCAGGCTCGCCGAATGGTCCGGTCAGGACCTCGTCCCGCTCAACGGGGCGTTCGAAACGTCCGTGGAGGAAATCCAAAGCCGGCTCATCCCGGTCAACGCAATCCTTTCCACTCTGGCGTTCGGTGCCGGCCGCGACCGGCTAAAAATAGACCTGCGGATCCTCACCAGCGACCGGGTCGGCGCGTTCCGCAAGGAGCTGAGGGCGCTCTCCTCTGGTGCCACCAAGGACCTCACCGAGACACAGGTGGACGCCCAGTTCCAGCGGCTGCGGACCTTCATGAACCGGATCCGGAAAAACGATGACGGCGGCCGGTCCGGGGAGCGGGACACGTTCCTTGATGTGCGCCGTCATGTGGAGATCACGGCAGTGAGCATCAACGCCGAAGGCCAGCAGCTAGCAACATACTCGTCCCTGGGCGGCAAGAGCGGCGGCGAATCCCAGGAGCTGGTCGCGTTCATCGTCGGCGCGGCGCTGCGGTTCCAGCTCGGCGACGAAAGCCGCACCAGGCCCCGGTTCGCACCGGTCTTCCTGGATGAGGGGTTCGTGAAATCGGACAGCGAATTCGCCGGACGCTCTGTGGAAGCCTGGAAAGGCCTGGGGTTCCAGCTGCTCATCGGCGCGCCCCTCGATAAGGTCACCGCCCTTGAGCCGTACGCGGATCTGGCGCTTTCCATGACCAAGAACCCCACCACCGGGTACTCGTACGTCCAGGAAATTCGGTCAGTGACGGAGCCCGGCGCATGAAAGGCCTCGCACAGGTCACCGCGGACATCCAGCGACGGCTGGCCTCCACGTGGCACCTGGACGCCGCCGGGGAAGCAGCGTCCTGGCCGCACACGGTCTCTCTCGGCCGGGTCTCCGGGACGGACCTCGCCGCGGGGTTTCCGGAATTTCGGCGCCAGGCCGCGGAAATCCGTGTCTGGGCGGCCGGGAACGGGCTCAATGTCTCCATCGAGACGCGCAGGGTTCTGGGCACCCCGCAGCAGATCCCCACCCATGTGACCATCCCCGACATCGACACGGCCGTGCTGGTCGCCGGGAAGGTCTGGCGGGATCGTCTTGGTCGCGGACGGGCACGCGTGGCAATCCTGGCGCAGCTGCACCCCGGGCTGGGAAGCATCGCGGCCGCAGTGCGGTCCGTCGACAAATACACGGACCAGGACTTTGGCCTGCTCAACATGGCAGCCGCCTGGTTCCGAGAGCATGCGGCCCACGGGATGACCCCCCGGCAGGTGCCGATACCGGGCCTGCACGCGAAATGGCTGAACAGCCACGGCCCCGAGCTGAGGTATCTCTCCGGCCGGACCGATCTGGGCTTGTTGCCGCAGCACCCGTCCCGGCTGCATTTCACCTACCTGGACCCGGCATATCTGGCCGCCGGCGGACGCCGGCACGATTCCGCGTCGACAGGCGACACAATGACCCCTGCATATAACCCGACCGTGGTGGTCATCGCCGAACAAGGACACTGCCATCCACTTCCCTCCAGTTCCCGGCGGGATAGCCGTTGAGGGTGCAGGGTTCAGCGGTGCAGAAACTGCTGGATCACTGCCATGGCTGGCCGGATGCCCGGCCATCTTTTACTGGGGGGACATGGACGCAGCCGGGTTCGAGATCTTGCACCAGTTCCGGAAAGCCGGGGTGGCGGCCGGTTCCGTGCTGATGGACATTGCCGCTTATGAGGCCTACCAGCACTTCGGCGCCGATATTGACGCCGCCGGGCGGGCGCTGACCGCGCCGGCGCGTAAGACCCTGCCATTGCTCACTGCTGCTGAAGAGAATCTCTACGGCGTGCTGACCGACCCCGAATGGGCAGGCCCGTACAGAGTCGAGCAGGAACGCATCCCACTGCGGGTGGGATTGCAGTTCATCCGTAAGGCAAGTGGCGGCTGCTAGGGCAGGAACCGGGCCGGAACCCTCCGGGGCCGGCAATCTCCACCAGCTCTGAGCCCTTCGACGGCGGTCCACTGCGAATCATCCACGTCTGAGAAGCTGAACGCCAGGCGCGACGACGGGCTCAATTTGCCTGCCAACAGCATCGCGGCGCCGAGGATAGCGACAATGGCGATCACAATGAAGGCACCGACGAGGATGCCGCCGCCGATCTGCTTCAGCGATTCAAGAAAGGGGAAGTTGGCGTTCGGGGTGATTCCGGGATCCACAGCTGCCAGCAACATCGGGCGCTCCGTCTGTCGTCTTTGAATGGGGTTACCCGCAAATCGTGGACAGTTGATCAGGCGGCTTGTGCCGGCTGAGGTCTATTCGTGCAGAGGAGTCGTTCGTGTTCCACGGGTGTGGAATAGCCCAGGGCTGAGTGCAGCCGGGCGCGGTTGTAGAACTCCTCGATCCAGCGGCCCGTTGCCTGGATCGCGTCGTGCATGGTCGTCCAGCGGCGGCGGTCGTAGAACTCGGTCTTCAGGGTGGACCAGAACGATTCCTGCATGGCATTATCCCAGCACACCCCGGTCCTGCCGACGGATTGTTGGACGCCCAGTCCGGTGCAGACATCGTTGAGCTGGGTGGAGGTGTACTGGGTGCCCCGGTCCGAATTAAGTCGAATTCGGGCTAACTCCGATCGGGGCAGCGTCTACACCTCGACCGAGTTCAGGGCCCTGGTGACCGGCCTGGGTATGCGCTCGTCGATGGGACGCACGGGCGTGTGCTGGGACAACAGCATGGCCGAATCGTTCTTCTCAGCCCTGAAAAACGAGCGCGTCTATCGGACCGTTTACCCGACTAAATCACAGGCTCGGCGCGACGTCATCCGCTACATCGAGGGGTTCTACAACAGCCGGCGCCGTCACTCCGCGCTCGGATACCGTCGACCCAACGAAGTCCACTATGGTTATCAACAGCCAGCCTTGGCAGCGTAGAAGAATCCACTAATTCCGCTGTCCGAAATCACCACAGCAGCTCAATCCGCCAACAGGGAGTCGTACAGGGAGAAGTAGCTAAGTGCCGCGATATGGCCCGGGCGTCGCCGGGTCAGGGGCAATTGCATCGACGCCGTCGGCTAAGACCACTAGATCGTCTGCTGTTGCCAGATCTGTGGGATGAGGGTCCACGCCAGCGGAGGACGGCGGCCGCAGGATTTCTTCACACATGAAGTCGACACGCTGCCAAAATCTGGAATCCATCCAGTAGCCGGTGTGGCTGAGGATGCTCGGTGGCCTCTGGCCGAATACGTACTTGTCTGTGGGAGGATCAACGAGGTCCACCTCAATGTCCTTTGGTATATTGAGGGCCCAGTCCCCGGCCCGTATCGGCCCACCGATATAGTCCGTCGCGTAGTGCACGTTGCGCCACCGGATATCACCCAACCCGACGCCACCCCCAGCAAGGCTTTGCATGAGTCCGTCGCTGAACAGCGCCGGAAACGCCCACCGGTACAGTTTGCCAAGCGGGCAGCCGAAGGTGACCAGCCCGATGCCCTTGTCGCTTTCCTCCCGCCGGGTGGCTTGCCGGACCAGCACCGCTGCGGCCACCACGCTTCCTTGGGAGTGTGCTGTCAACACCACCCTGCCCTCGTTGTCATGCAACCACCAGATCCGCCGCGTCAGTTCCGGCACCGCCCGCTCAGCATACGAAGGCGGAGCGAACGGGTGGAAGGAGCGGGGAAAAAAGGTACCGACGTCGAAGGGAGACATCAGGATCTTCCGCGCCCTCTCATCGCGGAATGCCACCCTTGCGGCCAAGACATAGATGGCTGGCAACCACGCTCCTATGGTGGCTCCAGCTTCGACCCAGGACATCGGCATTTCCTGGAGCACCCAACCTTGCGCGATGAGAAAGGCGACTGCCTCGGCCACGCCTCCAGCGGCAATCACGATAGCGAACCAGGCAACTACCTGATGCGCGTGCTGACCGATCTGACGCATCAGCGCAACTTTGCGCACCCACCTGCTCGGCCGCTCGGCTTCGGAGGCAACCGCCAGGGGCCCGCGCCCGGGGTGAACGGGGAACTCCTCAAATGCTGAATAGATCCAGGCACCGCGCTTGTCAGAGGCGGGCGCAGTTAGACCCCAACCCTGTCCCAACGATTCGCTCACCGCGTAGGCCCCAGCGAGATCCTGCCTGACCAGCGAGGCGTTCTTCTTCGAGGACACCAACAACCAGAGAAGCAGGGTCACCGCGAACGCAAAAAGCAACGCTATGAATGACCAGGTCAGAATCCCCGCAACCAGGATCACCACCTTGGGCACCCACAGCACGGACGCTTCCCCCAGAACGCCCGGCTCCACTTCACTTTGGCCCGGCCTTCCGTTACGGAGGGTCTCATACTCGACGCGTCCTAATGCCTTTGCTGCAAGCACCATCAGGGACAGGAGCACGGCATTACCAAGGATCAGGGCAACGATGTGGAAAACCACCGGCGCCGCCCAAGGGAACATGGGAATGCTCCCCCGCACGTCTTGCCGTAGCCGCCTGATCCGGCCCGGACCTCGGGGAACCTGCTGCATGGCGTGTTTCCACCTGGATCCCCATGCCCAAACCTGTTGGCAAATCAAAGGCAACAAAAGGAGGAGCGTGAGGATCCAGCCGAGTTCTGCTGCCAGCACAACTCCGGGTAGGGTTCCGGGCGGTTGGGAGGCTGCGCCTTGCCCGCCGGGACGTCCATCGCTAAGGGTGACCGGCCACAAGACCGCCACTAAGAAGGCAACAACCAACACGCCCACGGAAATTATGAATATTCCTCGGGCCAGACGCTCTTGGGCCTCATCCCAGGCAAGTAGGAATATCACCAGGAAAATGAGGAGCACGGCAGCAGCACTCGCCCCCCGGGCCGCCATCACAAGACCATCAACTGGGTAGTCCATAGCGCTGGCCAGCGACGACATGCACCATCCCAGAACCGCTGCCGCCACTGCAACGCCGATAGTCATGCGAAGCAGGGAGAGATGTTCATGCCACCTTTTGCCGGACCAGAATTCAGCGTTACGCAGTCCACCCTTCTGGGCGGCGGCACACAGGCGGGCGGGGACGGGAATACTGTCAGTTCCTGGCTCTGCCTGTATCGGGGGCTCAATTCCTTCATAGCTCGCACGGGAACGGGACGCCAGCAAGTAAAAGACAGCTGCAACAGCCAGAGGCAAGATGACACCCAGGGCAAGCCGAAGCCCAGGGCGATCGTAGGGTGCGACGACGTCTAACCAGGACGTTCCCCAAAGCCGCTCGCGACATTCATGCTGGCCAAGACACTGGTAGACCAGCGTGTCAAGGCTCAGCATGGTGACCATAAGTGCCGTGCTGAGAGTCAGCGCGAGCGCCGCAACTCTCGCAAACCACCGGAAAGCACTTGTCGTCGGGGCTTCGTCCTCCTCGAGCTTTCCGTTCATGATTCGGCGCCGGGCCGTCCATCCGGCCATATTGGCAAGCATTGACGGCGTCAGCAGCAGCCATAAAACGCGGAGCGGTGAGTGCGAGGTCAGGCCACCCCAGGAATATGCCTCCCGATGCCGTCCTGCCGCGTCAGCCGTCCGGTAAAAACCGGCGATCCGGTCGCCGGATACCCTCACAGGACGCGGGTCTCCGAGCATGTCCTCCGGTCCCGTCCCACCAACACCGTGAACGCGAATCTCGGTAAGGCCGTCGACGTCGACAGGATCGGGAACCAGCCCGCCTGACCTTCGTTGTCTGATCACTACGCCTCCTAAGAGCTCAGACGTTGCCCCAATGACCGTTACTGCGACGTTACGGGACAAGCGCGGCCCCCATAACGCTGCAATAACGTGTGCCAATCACGCCCTCTTAACACATCCCTGCGAAACAACGGCATCGCTCCTTCTGATCTGCGGTGAGGCGGCGGAGGGTCATGTACTATCCCTGGGTTTTCATGATGGTGTCGCCCGTGGGGTGTGTTTAAGCGACGAAAGGTGCTTCTGAGCTGGGAAAATAGTGTTGTTGACGCACTGTTTCACCGGCTGAAAGAAGCACCTTTCTGATGTCCAAGAATACCGGAGTTTTCCCGTCCCTTGCTGTCGCCACGACGGGGCAGCAACTGGTCTCCCACGCCGGGCTGAATGTGGTGACGTCCTTCGTTGATGCGCTTGGATTCCGGGGCTTGTGCGAGGATCGTTTGGGGCAGTTCGTCCCGTCCGGGGCCCGCCATCGGCCCGGCACGATCCTGGGCTCGTTGGCGGTCATGCTCGCCGGCGGCGGAGAACACGTCTCCGATCTGGATATCCTGCGGACCGGTGCCGGCGTCTTCGGGAACGTTGCTTCGAACGCGACGATTTCGAGGTTCTTTGAGCGGGCCGTGACCAACCCGGATCTCTTCAGCTACGGCTTCGCGACGTTGACGCGGGAGTTGCGTTGGCGGGTGTGGGAAGCCGCCGCGGACCGGAACCCGGCGTTGACGGCGACCACGCTGGAGCCGCTCATCGTGGACCTGGACGCCACGCTCGTGACTTCCCATAGTGACAAGGAGAAAGCTGTGGGAACGTACAAGGGCGGGTACGGGTTCGCTCCCTTCATCGCCAGCGTCGATTACGGCACAGGCCACGGGGGCGGAGAGATCCTGGCGGCGCTCCTGCGTCCGGGTAATGCCGGGGCCAACAGCGCCTTATGCCGATATCGGCATAAGGCGCTTTATCCCGATAGCCGGATTATGCCGAAGTTCCATCCGTGGCCTGGTCAATGGCCTGTCACCGGCCGATTTATCGGCATATTCAGAGTCCTTCGAGGAAGCTCAGGAGCTCATCGTCGGGTTGGAAGTGGGTAGGTTTGTTTCCGATCGGGTCGAGCCCTGCCAGCGCGCGTTCCTTCATCGAGAGGTCCTCGTGGAGGTAGATCTGTGTGGTTTCTATGCTTTGGTGTCCCAGCCATAAGGCGATCGTGGCGATCCCGACGCCGCTCTGCAGCAACCGCATGGCGCAGGTATGCCGCAAGGTATGTGGGGTGATGTGCTTACGTGCAATGGCGGGGAAAGACAGGGCAGCCTTCTGGGCATTGACGGTGATGCGCTGGGCGACGGCGTCGGTGCTCATTGACGTACCCCGATTGCTAGGAAAGACCGGATCGGTAAGTTCGAGTTTCAGCTCCTCACGCCAAGCGCCCAAGGCTTGACGTGTTTCGGTGTTCAGCGGGGTGATCCGGGTTTTGCGTCCCTTGCCCAGGCACGAGAGGTGCGCCGGGCTTTGCAGCTTCAGGTCTTTCCATTGAAGACCGGTGACTTCTGAGACTCGAAGCCCGGTGGTGACCATGGTCAGCAGCATGACACGGTCCCTGCGACCGGCCCGGGTTTGGGTGGTTGGCGAGTCGACCAGCGTGCGGGCTTCGTCTTCGGTGAGGAAGGTCAGGTTGATGCGTTCGTGGCGTTTCATCGGCAGGTTCATTACCCCGCTGATACTCTTTGCGTGCTCAGGGTGGTGTGTCGCCGCGTAAGCGAAGAACGCATGGATCGCGGCCAGGCGGGCGTTGCGAGTTCGGATGCCGTTCCCGCGTTCCGTTTGCAGATAGGTCAGGAATCCGCCGACCATGGCCTCGTCGAAGACGGCGAGATCCAACTGGTGCACTGGTGTGCCGTTGCGATCGTGCACGTAAGCCAACAGCAGCACCCAGGCATCCCGGTAGGCGGCGATAGTGTTCGCACTGGCGTTCACCTCCTGGATCAGGTGAACGGTGAAGAATTGTTCCAGAGTGGGGGCAATATTGCTCATGATGGTTCTCCGGTCTGTGTCAGTAGCATGGGAACCTGCCGCGCGGCAGCGTTGAGCAGTCCCGGTTCAGCTTCCAGATACCAGTAGGTCCCCTGCACGCTTTGGTGCCCGAGGTACGTGGCGAGGATCGGCAATATCTGCGCCGGATCATGCCCATTTGTATACGCATCGCGGAGGGTGGCGGTGGCAAATGCGTGGCGCAGGTCGTGGATCCTGGGCCTGTGTCGCCGTGAGATCGCTTGGATCCCGGCCGCTTTCAAAAGCTCTTGCACGAGGATATGGACGTTGTTATAGATCAGCCGCGTGCCGTGTAATGACACGAAGAACGCCTCGGTGGCAGGACTAGTGAACTTCGCATCCCGCATGTTTGCGTAGTCCTCCAATGCTTTGATCGTGGTCGAATCGATGGGAATCACCCGAGAAACGCCGAATTTGGAATCATTGATATGGACAAGTCCTTCGCACACGTCCGAACGGTCAAGACGCAACGCCTCACCCACGCGCATCCCGGTGCAGCTGAGCAACCCCAGTAGCGTCCAGTACGTGGCCGCCCTGTAGGGCTGGGGTAATCGGGCGGCCTGTTCCATGAGCGCCACCACTTGTTCGGGGGTGTAAACATAAGGGATGGCGCGACGGTTTTCTCGTGGCAGCAATCGCTGCGGGATCAGCTCCAGCTGCGGATCAAAGGTTTGAGCCCACCGAACGAAGCTCTTCACCACACTCAACCTGACGCTTTTCACCATCGATGTCGTCCCGAGCCTCGCCCATTCGAGTGAGTTCTCCAGACTCTGCTTGGGGTAACGGTGTTCCTGAAGGAAAAGAAGATAGAGCTTGAGGATCCGTTCCTCTTCAGCAAGCTTGAACCCCATCGCGCGGCGCACCTGCAGATAACGCTCAACGAGCTCGTGAAGATCGTTCACGAGGCGCCCCCATTCCAGCTCCTGATGGTGAGGTCGGGCCAAGGCCTGACTACCAAACGAAGCCTTTCAAAATCGACCTTCGCGTAAATGCTGGTGGACTTAATCGATCGGTGGCGCAGAAGTTGGGAGACTTCCTCCATCGAGGCACCCGCGTTCAAGGTCCGGGATGCGAGGGTATGCCGGAAACGGTGAGGTCCCATCGGACCGAACCCCGCCCGGCGGGCCGCATTACTCACGGCGTTCTTGACACCGTTGACTCCCAGCGGCCCGTATGCACCGACTGCTGAGTGGAATACATGCCGTTCCTCCGGGCCACGGTGGATGTCGTGTTTCAAATATTCTGCAAGGCCTTGGCCGGCCGTTGGCGTCAACGGCAAGATTTCCCGGTAATTTCCTTTGCCGCGGACCACCATGGTGCCGGAACGCCAATCGATATCCTCGAATCTCAGGTCCACGACTTCTTGGGCACGCAACCCCAGCTCCGCAAGCAGAGCCAGGATGGCCAGGTTCCGGTAATGCGTGCCGGGATAGGTGCCGATTTCCCGGCCAATACCCTCCACCATGTCTGCGGACAAAACCTTGGGAACCCTGCAGTTTCGACGCGAGGCGACCGAGGGCACAGAGTGAACCAAGTCACCAGCCAGCCCTCGCGAAAACAGGAACCCCAACAAACTGCGCAGATGTGAGGCTTCGGCTTCAAGACGTCCAGCCGAAACCTCCGAACCGCGTGCAACCATGAAGGTCGTCACGGATTCCGCAGTGACCGCAGTGTTCAGAAGCAGCGCATCCTCACCTGCAACCCGGGAAAGGAAGCTCCGGCCAAATGACGTATACAGGTAAGCGGATGCCGGAGCGAGCCCACGACCCTCAACGAGGTAGCGGGACCACGACTCAAGAAGCTCATCCAGTGCATTGGCGGGAGGAAGCTCCTCGGGTGTTTGTGGGGGAACTCGATGCACCATGCGTAGGAAGAGCAGCAGCTGCCCCAGCGTGCTCTGATACGTGCAGCCAGCATAGGTTGCCCGGTTCTTTGTCTTGATGAACTCCTGAATCACATGGCCGTCAATGGATTCGAAGCACCGTCCGGAATCTTCCAACCACCGCCCAAACTGGTAGGCCACTCGCAACCGGTAGTCCACGGTCGCAGGAGCCAACCCCGTCGCGGTCAGGTGGTCCCCGAACCCCTCAAAGAACGGGTTGAGCAGATCCGCGGACCATTCCTCGTGTGTAGCGGCAACCATGGCGGCACCTTCCTTCCTGGGAAGGCAAGCATCCACCCGCAGCCCGTGAATATGCCGATAAATCGGCCGGTGACAGGCCTTTGACCAGGCCACGGATGGAACTTCGGCATAATCCGGCTATCGGGATAAAGCGCGTTATGCCGATATCGGCATAAGGCGCTGTTGGCCCCGGCATTACCCGGACGCAGGAGTGCCGCCAGGATCTCTCCGCCCCCGTGGCCTGTGCCGTAATCGACGCTGGCGATGAAGGGAGCGAACCCGTACCCGCCCTTGTACGTTCCCACAGCTTTCTCCTTGTCACTATGGGAAGTCACGAGCGTGGCGTCCAGGTCCACGATGAGCGGCTCCAGCGTGGTCGCCGTCAACGCCGGGTTCCGGTCCGCGGCGGCTTCCCACACCCGCCAACGCAACTCCCGCGTCAACGTCGCGAAGCCGTAGCTGAAGAGATCCGGGTTGGTCACGGCCCGCTCAAAGAACCTCGAAATCGTCGCGTTCGAAGCAACGTTCCCGAAGACGCCGGCACCGGTCCGCAGGATATCCAGATCGGAGACGTGTTCTCCGCCGCCGGCGAGCATGACCGCCAACGAGCCCAGGATCGTGCCGGGCCGATGGCGGGCCCCGGACGGGACGAACTGCCCCAAACGATCCTCGCACAAGCCCCGGAATCCGAGCGCGTCAACAAGGGACGTCACCACATTCAGCCCGGCGTGGGAGACCAGTTGCTGCCCCGTCGTGGCGACAGCAAGGGACGGGAAAACTCCGGTATTCTTGGACATCAGAAAGGTGCTTCTTTCAGCCGGTGAAACAGTGCGTCAACAACACTATTTTCCCAGCTCAGAAGCACCTTTCGTCGCTTAAACACACCCCACGGGCGACACCATCATGAAAACCCTGGGCTAGCCCAAGATAGGGATGATTCCTCTAGCGCCACTGTGCGATGCCAACTCCGATGTTCGCTTCGCGCCCTAAAACTTCCCGAGCCATTTTGGGCAACTCGATTCGCGCAACCCAGCTAGCGTTCCTTCGTGGTCAAAACATACGCGTTTGTTTTGACCTTTTAGGCTGCGTTTGGCAGGGCGGGCGTCGTCGATATAGCTGCGGACGTGCCGGTCGATAGTGGTCATGGCGTGGCGTAGTTCTGTTGGTGCGGGCGGGGCGTTGGCGGCCAGGAGCGGACGCAGCAGCCGATCATGGACCTTGGTGTAGAAGATCGCAGTCCGCTGGCCGTCTGCGGTGAGCTGGTAGGTGTTGGTATGAGGGCGGCGTTCGACGAGCCCGTTCAGACGCAGCCGAGCCAGGTCATAGCTCATCTGGTTGGTGCCGTAGGCCGCTCCGAGCAGGTGGTTCACCTGGGCACGGAGGCTCCGGTGGGTGAATCCTAGGGCGTTCAGAGTGACGCAAAGGGCGCCGAGCAGGGCCATGACCCGAGGGTCGCCGAACCGCAGGGCCGGGGCCCTCCTTCCCTCCGCGGTAAGCGTGGGAAGCGCGACCCGCTCAAAGGCTGGGCTCGCAAGGACACAACCCTGCCCGACACGTTCAGTATCGAGCAGCCTGGTGTTGATGTCACGGGCTTTGGTCTGCAGTTCGTCCAGATGTTCCAGGCGTCGGAGACATTGCAGGTCTCTCGGGGAGTTGATGACCGTCTCGATCCGCAGCGCCCTGCCTTCCTTTAGGTACTGCTTGATGCGGGAGTGCTTGAAGAACGCGTTCACGGTCACCAAGGTGTCGCGGGTGACGACTTTCGTCTTGCGGGGCGTCCGGTTCACGATCGGACGCGCGCGGCGGGAGTGGGGGGCGTGGCCGGTGAACAGCAACTCGACGGTTTCGGGGCGGCCGATATCGAGGTTGTCGGCCACGAGCGCTTCGAAGAAGGCGCGGGCGTGCCGGGGCGCGTCGAAAACCATGGTCCGCGAGATCTCAATCTGCCGCATGGACAATTCCCACCAGTACCCGGCGTCCGCGTCGTGGTCGGTGAGCGGCAATGGCAGCACGGCCATCCAACGTTGGAAGAATATCTCTATGGTGCCCGGTCCGAGCCGGTCACAGATCTGCTGCAGGGCCTGGGGATCCTCACAGGAGGCAAAACCGTTGGACAGGTCGGTGAATCCGAGGCCCTGGCGTTTTGCCCACTCGTGGCCGTTGAGCCAGACCTTGAGAGGGTACGGGAAGTAGGCACAGATCTTGATGAACGCCGGGCCGAAGTCCTGGTCCCAGATGTAGAAGTAGAAACAGGTCACGCGGCGGTCGGCCTTGGGGAAGGAGAAGCACGGGATGCCGTTGGTGCCTTGGCGCTGGTACGCGGCGAAGACATTCTGGTATTCCTGGGCCACGCCGATCGCGGCGACCCCGGACCGGCCTGTCCTCTCTTGGGCGGCCAGATAGCGGCGCATGATGTCGATCTTGCGGTCGTCCTTGCCGAAGCGGATCAGGGGGACGTGGTTGGCTTCGGCGAAAGCGTTGACTGCCCGGCGGAACGCGGTGCCGATCTTTTCCAGGATGGCAGGAGACGGTATCGGACAGCCTAAATGTTTGGTCATGAACGTGACGACCTGCCCGCCGACCTGCAGGTTGGGAACGTAACCGTTGAGATAGATCCGATCCAGACACTCGATATCGAGCGCCACGTGGCCTTCGAGAACGTCATTGATACTTGTCATGGCAGCCACCGCTTCGAACAAGGGAATCCCGACAGCTCAAGCGTGCACCCGCAGTGGCAGGTAGGCCAACAACGGTACCGGACCCAGTCGCTCGGCGGTCAGAGGCGAAGCCTCACTGGGTGCGTGGGTCAGTAATGGTGGTGCCGGTTTTAGAATGCCGGCGGATTAACCGCGGCCTGTTAGTGGTGGCTGGAAGAATCGGGGTATGGATACCGGTTCTTCCGCGCAGGATGGTTTGTTCGATGAGTCCCTCGTGGAGCGGCTCGAGCTCCCGGCCGATGTGCCGATGGATGCCAATGGCGGGGCCAGGAAGCGTTTCAAGGCGTTCGTGCCGGATGCGGTGATGTTGGTCCCGCCGTCGCTGGAGGAGTGGTTGCCGCAGGGCCATCTGGCACGGTTCATTGGCGAGCTTGTGGACGATGAACTGGATCTGACCCGGTTCTACGCTTCCTATGCCAAGGCGAAGGGCCAGCCGCCGTATGACCCGCGGTTGATGCTGCGGATCGTGCTCTACGGATACTGCGTGGGGGTGCGGTCCTCGCGGGAACTGGAAAAGGCGTGCACGGACGTGGTCGCGTTCCGCTGGCTGGCCGCCCAGCAGGCCCCGGATTTCCGGTCCATCGCCCGCTTCCGCGAACGCCACCTCGCCGCGCTGGCCAACGTGTTCCTCCAGGCACTGGAGCTCTGCCGGGCCGCGGGCATGGTCTCGCTGGGCCATGTCGCACTGGACGGGACGAAGGTCCGGGCCAACGCCTCGCGGCACAAGGCCATGTCCTATGCCCGGCTGACCGCGAAGCAGAAAGTGTTGGCCGATGAGATCAGCGACCTGATGGCGGAGGCGAAGACCGTGGACGCGGCCGAGGACGCCCGCTTCGGTCCGGGCAAACGCGGCGATGAGCTGCCCGCCGAACTGGCCAACCGCGCCCGGCGCGCCGCCGCTATGGCCACGGCCCGGGAATCCATCGAGGCCGAAGCCGCGGACAAGGCCCGCCGTGAGGCCGAAGAGAAGGCCCGGACCCGTGGGGATGATGACGAGGATGTCACCGGCACGGGCGATGCCGCCGCTGCCGCGGCGGTGCCCAAGGCCACGGCGCAACGCAACTTCACTGACCCTGACGCCCGGATCATGAAGACCGCGGACGGTTCCTACCACTACTGCTACAACGGCCAGGGCGTCGTTGATAAAGATCACCAGGTCATCGTTGCCACCGAGCTGAACAACACCGCGGTGGACGTGCAGCAACTGGTCCCGATGGTCCAGAACACCCAGGACACCCTGGAAGCCATGCCCTCGAAGTGGAGCGCCGACGCCGGCTACTGTTCGGCGGCGAACCTGGAACACGTCAAAGACCTGGAAGCCGGTGGCGCCACCGAGTTCTTCATCTCCACACGGCGGATGAAACACGGACGCCCGGTCCCGGAAGCGCCACGGGGCAGGATCCCGGCGGACGCGACCCTGACAGAGCGGATGGCCCGGAAACTGAAAACGAAGAAGGGCAAGGCGGTCTACGCCCGGCGCAAAGCCATCGTCGAACCGGTCTTCGGACAGATACACACCCGGCAAGGCAAACACATCCTGTTGCGCGGGCTGGAGAAAGCAGCCTCGGAATGGAAGCTGATGGCCGGCTGCCACAACCTGCTCAAACTCTTCAGCTACCGGGCCCAAACCGCCTGAACAAGGCCGGGCACGGTGCCCGGGACCGAACCCGCACCACCGAACCGCGCCCCGCAGGAGCATCCAGCCTTTCTACCGCAAAAGTGCCCAAAGGGGCGGCACCTTTCCAGGAAAAGGAGACCGGCCCCTGGGCCGTCACGGTGCGAACCTGCGGAACCGGCACACCGGGTAAATTCCTTCCACGCACTCGTTCGGTGCAAGGGTGCATTGGGTGATGCTGCGGTCGTTTGCAGTAGTTCAAGCGGTTGGTGGAGATTGAGTGTCACGGAGCCAGGGCCTTCGTTCAGAATCTCAATGTTCCGCCGAAAGAAGAGCCTGCGATGGGCGTCGCGCGGGAGCACGAAGCTATGTCCGTCCGGGATTCTTTCCGGACCCCGGTCCGTGTCCTCCATGATCCCGAGGGGGTTCGCGGTTCTTGGTCCTCACAATTACCCGCGGTACGCCGGCATCGGCTTGTTCTCTTCGGGCATGGATCCATCCTATGTGTCCATGCGTCCCGGTCCCGGAGGCAGAACTGCAGTATGTGGATAACCTCCTCTGTTATCGTCTGACGGCGGGCGGCTCCGACTCGCCACCGGAGCCAACCAGCGTGGCTCGATAGAATGCAACGCATGGCCATCAGACTCGACAACGTCGGCATCGCCGTCCGCGATCGCGAAGCCGCGATCGCGTTCTTCACCGACCTCGGCCTCACGGTCCTCGGCCCGCGAAACGGTCAGCGGCTAGTGGACCGACACCGCCGCTACCTGATGCTTTCATTGCTGCTGATGTGGAGTCGTTCTGCTTCGTTTCGCCTTAGGCGTATATGCAGGCGGCATGCCATGTTGGTTCGGGCGATGTGTCAGTGTGGGCGAGGCGAGGCAAGGCAAGGACCTGAGCAGGTATTTCCCGGATGTTTGAGTATGTCAACCCGATCCAGGACCACTCATGTTCCTGCTGGCGTGTCAGCGTATTCATCGGCTTAGATGCCGTTTCGAATAGCGGTCTTGAGATCCCCGTTTGAGGAACGCTGAATCAGGTCCACTGCGGGACGCTGAGCTGCTTCATCACTTGCGCGAGGCAGTGTAAGTCCGCTCAATCGCCGAATGCACACGCAGCAGCATCCTTTGCCAAGCATGCTCGGATATCCTAATGCTGGCCGGATCACAATCCGTGAATCAACGGATCGATGCAATGATGCATGAGCAGGGGAGACAACAGCATGGCAGGCACGTTTGAAATCATCCGAGAAGGAGAGGGAGCTTTCCTCTTCCGGCTAACCGCAGCCGACGGAACACTCGTGGCCGTCTCACCGAGGTTCACGTCGATTAAAGCAGTGGTGGACGGCATCGCGGCTGTGCGCGAAAACGCGGCGACGGGGTTCGTTGTGAATCACTCCTCCTACTCGCCACGGCTCCCCCGCGAGGAGCGCACCGGGCTTAAGGCAGAGCTGGCCGCCTGATTTCCGGCTTTGCCCCGCCGGGACCAGACCCATGGACCACGCCAGACCCGAGGAATGGGCTTTCGGAACGGCTGGGGTCATGGCCAGTCGCAGCGTCGGAAGCTGACAGCAGACCTGAACCCGGCATGGTGAGCATCCGTCCCCCAGGTTTCCTGCGGCCCGTTCGGCCGATCAGCGGGCACCATTGACAAATCAGTCCCGGCGAATGCATCCGTTTCCGGTTCGATGTCCTGCGGCGTGTCCATATCAGAATCCATAATTTATCCCCCGATAGTCCATGAAACACTTCAACTCGTAATGAAGGTGTAGGCGTCTGTAAAGTGCTGACAGAGGCGTCCACCCGGGGTCTGTCAGCGCTTCAAGACCCGGAACAACAAAGCCGGCGGCACTTGGCCGCCGGCAAAACCACGTGCAAGTACCTGTGGCGCGCTGCGCCCTCCCACGACCATCATCTTTGCTCCCATCGTACGGATGATGCCGCTCACGGTACGCCCACACATCCTCAAAGGAATAGAGAAACCCCCACGACAATCGGGTAAGTAAGCTGACAAAAGTCGTCAATATCGTGCGGCAGATCGCCTCGGACGCGCTGCACGCAGGTTGGTGGTCCGGGCGCAGCAGCGTGTGGTCCTTTTGGCCCCAAGCTGAACTTCTGGGTCGCACTCGTCGACGACATGCTCCGCCGCAGAACCACAATGAAACCGTCGGCCACCTTGTCTGCGGCACCAAGAACGGCTGCACCATCTGCTACAGCCGCGGCCGTTCAGCCCGTCGCTCTTGGGGGTGTCATCTCGCCTTGATGGGAACTCCTGCGATGCAAAGTCAGATGTCGTGGGCTCAGCTGAAACTGCGACTCATCTTCCGGCGAGCCGTCAGGTGGGATGAAATCGGCTGTCCTTCTAGCGCGGCGTCCCCTTACCTTGGTTGTGGGACGCTGCAAGCGGGCCACTCCCCCACCCCAGGTGGTCATACTTCTTTGTCGGCGGCCCCGACCCCCTGTTCTGGTGTTGGCGGTATCTGGAGAGTAATCTAGGCGCCAACTCGCCAACGATGGAAGAGGTTGTGCCATGACACCACGGGACGAACGGGGGGCTAAGCCCAAGGGACGCGTGAATGCGTCCCTTGAAAGTGTCGGACTGCCGGTCAGAATCATTTTTACCAACCAGGTCTATACGATTGCAGACTTCACGGAACTGATGGAAAACTTGGAGGCGCTCCTAATCGTAGGAATGGCACAGCCCTACGAGCTGACGAACCCACGCGCTAGGGCCCACCTTGCCGACTCAGTAATCATCCGGAGGATTAAAAAGGAAAGCCCGCTTGAGATATTGATGGATGTGCAGGCCTCGGTTACTGCGGTGTCGTCAGTTGTTGCCTTGACTGGTAGCCTCATTGCGCTTCAATCCGCCTACGTCTCTCTACAAGTCAAAAGAGCGAAGGCTAACGCAGATCGACAACGGGAAATTTTGAAGCAGAAAATATTGAGCGACTTGATTAGCCAGTATGACGACCTCTCCAAGAAGAAGAAAAAGAGACTCTTTGGCGACAAGATGCTCATGGCACTCCTTGACAAAGCGGCCGCTGGAGCAATGAGCATAGACAACATATTTGAGGATTCCGGGGGCGCAAGCAGTCCCACAAACAATCCTGTGTCGCCCGCCTCTATGTGACTGATAGTCTAATTACATGGCACGCAAAGTAATTACAGTTCTTTCCGACGACCTTGATGGCTCGGAAGCCAACGAAACAATCACGTTTGCCCTTGACGGCACTGAGTACGAGATTGACCTGAACGAATCCAACGCAGCGGAACTCCGCAATGCACTGACTCGATTTACCGATGCCGCTCGTAAGACC
Organism: Pseudarthrobacter sp. KH_020_B; assembly: GCF_057840185.1. NCBI lineage: Bacteria > Bacillati > Actinomycetota > Actinomycetes > Micrococcales > Micrococcaceae > Pseudarthrobacter > Pseudarthrobacter sp. KH_020_B. The sequence continues at coordinate 2,006,665 of NZ_CM174506.1, read as the reverse complement.
TCCGGTGGACGCGGTCGTCCGGCGGGTCGTAAGTCCAGCGGCGTGGACAGTAAGGCCGTCCGTCTCTGGGCTATCGACAACGGTTTCCAGGTCAACACCCGTGGCCGTATTCAGGCCGACATCTTAGAGAAGTACCAAGCCGCTCACTAGCTCAGACACCAGCCAGGAATATGGCGCACCGTCTGACTGGTGCCGGCTGAAATCAGGGCTAGAACTAATTTCGGTTCTAGCCCTGATTTGTTTAATTGCGCCCATATTCGTCATGGATGTCTGGAGTTTACTTAGGTGGGAAGACGAACTCATACTCCGGGCGGCCGGCGTACTGCTGGCTGTTCTGGGAGCGGTACTCACGTCGCCCCATGGATGGAAGCGAATGCTGTTCCTCGCTAAATTTTGGACGAAGTCACGTTTAATTGTGACCCAGATGTGGCTCAGCAAGTACTTCAAGTTCATTCCCCGACCAAGTACGACCGATTACCCTACGTCTGCCACCGGCGGAGCCGGGGCGCTTTCGACGAGACTCGTTGCAGGAAACAACATTCCTCCTGATGCAACCGTCGAAGAGAAGTTGGTCATCATGGAAGTGGCGCTGAGAAACCTACAAAACCTCGTAAACAGCGACTAAGAGAACCTGAGTAACAAGGTGACCGACGTCAAGAAGCTGGTGAGCGAGGTGAGTGATAAGACCGCCGAACTCCACGCCAAGATGGTCAAGGCGCAGGAGGAGGCCGCCTCCATCGATGCGGCAGAAATCCCGGTTATTGCCCTTGGCATTGTCCTTAGCGGTGTACCTAAGGAGCTGGCCACTTTCCCCATTGTCGGCTGGATAGACCTTGCTGCCTCAATACTCTTGGCGTATGCAATGACTTGCAAAACAATCAAGGACGGAGCCTGAGGCAAGAAAGGCAGTGAAGCCTAAGTAGGATTGCCTGATGGATGGGGAGACTATACGGCTTATCGTTGTGGCCGGTGGAGCAATCGCTGCGGGCCTAGGCGGCGCACTTATTGCCGGCGCGTACAACACCCGGAACACACTTGCGACCATCGAAGCCGCACGGGAAACGGCAGAGGCTCAGCGATGAGGATGCGCAAATTAGGAATCGGAGTCAACAATTTAGTCCCCCCTATTTGATATGCGGAGAGCCCACTCTCACATAGGCCCACGCTTGTCTCAGTAATCGATTCATAGATGAAACAGCGAGCTACCGGACGCCAAATGCCCTTCACTTTTAGCCGAGAACGGCGGTTAGGTGGCTTGTATCTCTTAAGTACCCCCTGTTGAGGTGGGGTGGTCGTCGTTTACGGTGGCCTTGGGAGGGGCCGGGGTGGTTCCGATTTTCGGCTGGGCGTCATGGCTCGTGAAAGAGAGATCGTCGCCCCCGGCCTGCCTGTCTTCCAAGCAGTCCCGATTGAGGGAACTGGTGGCCGGAAGAAAGCGGTGCGCAGCACCAGGTTTCATCCGGGCTGGCACCGAATGACTCACAAGCGCGGGAAGTGTATCCGACGCTTCCTTAGCCAGTTGCGGGCCTGTACTAGAAACTAGAGGATAGGGCCGCACAGTTCCTTACTCCCTGAGGTCAAAGACGTCGGCGAGGATGCCGTGGTCTCCGGTTTTGCGTTCGTCGGCTGGGGTGTCGTACACCACCAGGACCGACCTGTCGTCCTCCAGTAAGGTGATCCCCTCTGCCCGGTCCTCACCTTTTCCGAACGGTATGCTCAGTTCGCATTTCAGGTCGTCTTTGTGGAGGACGGCCTCGCCTTCCGATGTGAGCGCGTCCCGCCAGCGGAACATGGCCGTGCGTCCGTCGAGCTCCATGGTGGGCCCCGCCAGCACTAGCAGGTCATCGCCGTGACGGCACAGATCCCGCACACCCAAACCACGCAGATCGAGAAAGTGCTTGCGGTAGCGGCGCCCCCCGGGACTAATTGGCTGCGGCTCAATATGTGGCCCGTCTCCGGCATCGAACTCGACAACCATTGCCCAACCGCGCAGAACCGGCCCGCGCAGGCCGATGAACACCCGGTCGCCCGCCACAGCCAGGCCTTCGCAGTCGATCCCGTTGTCTTTGCCCGGGATCGGATTTGACCGTATGAAGCCTTCAAGGTGAGGGTCGGCGGACAGGAGATCCAACAGGCCCCCGCCATCGCCTCCAGGGCCGAACACAGGGAGGTGTTGTTGCTCACCGTTCCGGCTAGCGTCCGGGTCAAGGAGTGTTCTGGTCGAAAGCAGTGCCAACACCTGCCGGCGCACGCTGACGTCGACTGCGGCCAGGGATTTCCGGGCCTGGTCAGGGTTGTGTTTATCCTTGACCCGCTTGCGGACCGAACTGTGTGACCCTAGCAGCCACAACTTGTCGTCCTCGGCGTCGAGGCCTTCGATGTCGACTTCCCCCTCCCCCGGCAGCTTAAGAAAATCGCTAAGATCGAAGCTGTGGTGGGTGGCGGCCTGGTCGCCGGCAATTGTGAGCCGTTCGAGACTGGTCGTCTCATCGTTAGCGACCCAGAGGTGGTCGCCCTGACGGACGATCGCGGACAATCCATCACGGAGGTCATCGTCCGGACCGAGGGTGCTGGGCTGGTCGAGTACGAGAGTGATTTTGCCCGACCGTTTGTCTGCCTGAGGCCATCCGGTCATCCTGGATCACCCCATCGCGTGCCATGCTGCAACTCCGTCCGCCACGGTCTTGTTGCGAGCATCGACTTCAATTGTGGCGGATCGTCCCACATTTCAACTCCAATGGTTGGCCCCCACAGGGCATAGTTAAACAGACCTCACGCGAGCAGCGGTATGCGGAAGATCTGACCGGGAAAGATGAGGTTGGGGTTGTTGATGCGGTCCCGGTTGGCTTGGAAGACGTCCTCGGCAGTCGTGTTTTGGCCCTGCTCGCGAGCGATCTTGGTCAGGGTGTCGCCAGCCTGGACTTCGTAAAGCTTGAAGCCCTCCAAAGCCGTAAACAGGGTGACGGGAACGATGTTAAGGTCAGTCCCCGGGGGATGAATGCCGGAGGCATCCTCGCCAAAGACCTGAAGCGTCATGGGGGCTGCACGGGCGGTATAACCGCCAATCGACACCTCATTGCCGAAGTCGCGGATGACTCCCATGGACCCGGCGCCCTGGATGTTCCCCTGAGCAACGCTTTGACCGTTCATGTCCAAGAGCTGCCAAAGGACCGTAGCTTCAAAGCCGGTCCCGAACCCGGCAATCGTAAAGTCGCTACCTATGACGTCGTTCGGATTCGGCTGGCGCACTTCGATGAGTCGCGGGGCCATGGCTACCTCCTTGAGGTCAGTTCTGAGAGGATCCACCTGTTAGTTCTGTACAGAAAAACTTCAGCATCCAACCCGTTACTGCCGCGTTATCGCCTGCGACATACGTCACATGAACCGGATCTGACTGACATCGGTCAGTTCGGAAACCAGGCCCTCGGCGTCCTGGATGGGGTCCAGTGCGGCAAGTGGCCCGAACGAGAGTCCCGTGCGGTGCTCGATGGAGTCGATTGATCGCTGCGTAGTTTTATGCTTGCCGAAGACAAATTCCTCTTCACGCAGGAAGTCCTGCTGAGACATTGTGTATCCGGTGGCGCATAGTTGCCGCGTCTCGTCATGAATGAATGCGATGACCTTCCAGAATTCTGTTGGGATACGTACTCCGAACCTGGTTGGGTCCTCGCTCGTCAGGAATGGGCCTGTAAAGACGGAGATCCTCATGTCGTCTTTGCGTGCGTTCTGGAGCGCGTAATTCTCGAGTTCGAGCCAGACTCCACCATTGAAGGGTTGCATCTGGGGGACGGCGTTGGTGACGTGCATGGAGTCCGCATTCGCCTTCGATGCCGGATCACGGGGACCCCAAACCGGGTCTTCGCGCCGGGTCATGTGACCCCGTGAGAACTTTGGCTCGGCACCGTAGCACTCATGTCGGATCTGCGCTCCGAGCGGAATACGCGGATCTGTGCGCCAGCCCACGCGCGACATCGAGACGGATTGCAACCCATCGATGTTCACCGCACTGAACAAACACAGCCGGCGGCTCCTGCTCATCATGACCGCGAAATGCTCATACCGCAGGACATCTTCGGTGTGTCCATCGACAGTGAACGTGAGGACATCATCCTGCCCGCTCGTTACGGACGGCATCGGCACGGGATCGCCGAGAAATGTTTCCTCGTATCCGAGACGATCCCGGTAGTCGGCGGCAACCGCCTCGGTGAATACCTCGTCTTCGGTATCTACCGTTGTTGACGTCGCATCCGTTCGCCGATTGTCTTGGTGGTCGTCCGGGTATGGGTTGCCGACCTCCACCGTCAACCGGAGTGGAACCACAACCGAGAATCTGGGCTCCGTGCGGGGAGCCGTGGGTGCCTGGGGATTTGCCGATGCCCGCCGATCCGGAACCGTTGGCTTAACGGGACGCGTCCGGGTTCGGCCGCTCAGGACCTCTTCGAGCCGCTCCGCCACGATGGTGCTCGGTACCGCAAAATTGCTTCTGAGAAAACGGCCCGCGAAATGCAAGCCCACCGCCTCGCCAGTCTTCAGCGAGAGCACCACCGACCCGGAATTGCCGCCAAGGGTCGAACAATCATGGCGGACCGACGTCGAATCCGACGCAGTCAGTTGTCCGGGAGCGAGGCGCTTCTTGTCATAAACGTTTCCGAAGATCTCGTCCATCAGCTGCTGGTCCGGGATACGGCTGTCCCGGGCCGGATAGCCGATCACCGCTACCAACTCGTTGGCTTCGGAATGTGTGGAAAGCCCGATAGGCGCTGGAACGGGCTTCCTGGTAGGGGTGACCTGCACGAACGCCAAATCCGGTCCGTCCGCATCCTCGATGTGCAGAATGCGGTTCAGCCGAAACGTCCGTTCACTGGCGCTTCCGATTTCTTCCAGAAAATCGATCGAGGCCTTCATTTGGCTGCTGCCGATCCCCTGCTTGAACACGAATGACGTGCCGTCGTTGCGTCCGAACTCCGCCGCCACATGACGGTTCGTGACCACGACATCCGGGCGTACCAGCCAACCAGTGCCGAGCCAGGCCAGATCGTGTCCTTCGACTTCGATGCGGCCGACAGCCCGAACGGCGCTGACCAGATGCGCTGAAGCATCAGTGAGACGTGACTTCCAGACCTTGCTTTCCGGATCGGAAAACACGAGTTGCGCCTCGTCACCGACGACGGCCAGCACAGGACGCCCCGTCCGCAAGACTATGGTCTCCTGTGCGAAGTCGGATCCATCAACTGATTCCCCGTCCACCTCGATCGTCGGCGAGGGATCCTGGTGGGCTCCTTCGAGGTCAGGGGCCAACTCCGGGAATGCCGTGGCCTCCCGGCGTTCGAGCAGTTCCTCGCCAAGCGCGCTATCCCGGCTTTCGATCCGAGCGTTGGCGGCCTTGAGGCGGCCAATGAGATCCTCCACGTGCTTGCCTTTCGATCGATGGGACGGGGTCATCTCCGGTGTGGCCCCGCTTCGGCCGGTGCGGAGCGTTCAAGCCGACACACCAAGCATGGCAGCGACCGCAGCGGTGTTCATTCGAAGGATGCTGATGGCCACCGGGATGTCCAGTCCGGCGAGTGTGTCCTTGGGCGTGTGCTCATCGATGTTCAATTGATCCTCGCCTTCGATGGTCAGCACAGCAGGAAGGCCGGCGTCGATGAAGGACACGTGGTCAGAAGCGAAGGGATCGAGCGAGACGAATACCTCCAGGTCCGAAGTCTCCTGGGCGGCTTGCGCCAACGCGTCGATCACAGGTTGGGACACTGCCGCCCCCTCCAGAAGCACTGAGGGTGCGGCGGTGTTGAGGCGGCCGATCATGTCCATGTTGACCACCATGATGATCCTCGAGCGATCAGCGTCAGTCAGATCGGCCACGTGAATGCGACTCCCGTGGAGCCCCTGTTCCTCGCCCCCGAACATGACCAGGCGCAGGTCGTGCTGCATGATGGCGGCGGCCATCACACGGGCGATCTCCAAGACTCCCGCCGCACCCGAAGCGTTGTCATCTGCCCCGGGTGCTGGTGCATTGACGCCCCCGGCCTCATTAATCGAGTCCAGATGCGCCACGACGTAGACCAGTTGTCGCTCGTCCTCGGGGGCCGTACCGGGCTTGTCGGCGATTATGTTGAGTGTCTCTCGACCACCGAAGGCGACCGGCTCCTCGCGGGTGGCATAGCCAAGCGCGGCAAACCTGTCGCCGACCATTCGTGCCGCGTCGCGGTACGCCGACGAGAACGAATGCCGGGTCGGGTGTGCGGTGAGGGCTTCGAGGGCCTCTCGATACGTGTCGGTCGAAACCTCATCAACCAGCCCGGTTGCCGCCGTGCCGGCATCACGCCGCGAACTCGACTCCGACCGTGGCAGCAATACGGGGCGCGGCCGCCCGCTCAGCCTTCGTCGACAACCTGAAGGCTGCACTGGTACATCCATGGCTCTCCTCGTGATCGGCTATTCGACGGGACGTGGTGTCTGCACGCACTAGAGAGCCGGTACAGCGAAACTCTCCACGACACCAATCAGGTCGGTAGAGTTCTGTGCCGGCGCCACTGCCCCGACTCCCATGCCACGTTTGGCAAAGCCCGACCAAATTTCGGGCAAGTCCTCCGGGTTGAGGGCTGTCGCGGCCGAGATGATCCCGTCGCGGGCGTGCAGGAACGTCGGCCGCGACGGCGTCAGCTTGAGGCCGCCGACCACATCCAAAAGAATCCGCCGCTCGGCTTCTTCATGTCCGTGCTTCGCCACCAGGTTCACAAAGACCTCCCACAGTGCTGCGCACCAGATCTCTCCGGCGTTGTGCACGGCGGTGTTCGAGCCGCCGGCGTTAGGGCTGATGGGCGCACCAACCGGGAGTAAATGCCCGGCGCTGATGTGGCGGAAGGTCAAAGGGTTCTTCTCGATGTCCGCGCTGTAGGGATATCGCCGGATCGAGAAGTAGTAGTTGTCATTGAAGTTTGGTGTGAGGTCGGTCCAGCCGCCCACCGGGAAGACACCGTTGACGAAGTCGTCGGCGGGCTGCGACGTCATGCTGATGGCAAAGAAGTCGCCCCAGCCCTCGCCCATGGCGCGGCCCTGCTGGTTGGTCAGGCCATTCGCATTCCCCACCAGCCGGTTGGTGATGTAGTGGCCCATCTCGTGGAACGTGATCAGCGCTTCGTGGTTGCTGGTACGGGTCGGCTGATTGGGCTGCGGTCCTAGGAACTCGAACATCTGCATGCGGGGGCTGGCCCCGTCTGCCGGGGTGGACATGTTCGCGTTGTCGGTGCCGCTGAAATCGTTGCCTTCCGCCAGGATCGGATCGCCTCCAACACCGCCGCGGCCGAAGTTGTCGGCCTGGGCGTTCCCGGCTGCCTCGTCGAAGCCTGCCTCGTACCAACGGTCGTGGAGCCAGTTGACATGAAAAAACATGCCTACCAGGCTGTTCTGGAGATTTGTTGCCTCTCTGGCGTCCTGGCTGTGATCGTAGGTGTAATCGAACGTGTCGGGTGCGGAAATTTTTCCAAACACATCGCCGGGGCCCGGCCCTGTCGGCGCCTTCAAATCGGCGTATGCGATGCAGTTGTTTCCCTGCGTGGTCGTCGCGCCCGGTGGTAACCAGGGGTCCCGGCCGGGCAGGCTCTCCAGCGTGACCAGGCGTTCCTCGACGGCGTCTGCCTGAAAGCCGTCGGGCATCCCCGTGGGATGGGGGGTTCCGGGAGCCGGCCCGTCATGGGGCCGGAACAGCGTGTCTCCAGTGTTGTGCACGCGATAGGTGAAGGAGGCACTCTCACTGGCCAGGTTCTTGCGGAACAGGACAAATGGAGTGTCCACAGAGTCGATGACGTAACTAAACGCGGGAAATCCGACGATCCACAGCTCAAGGTAGTGACCTGAGGCGAACTGCTGATTCCCCAACGGAAACATCACGTCCTTCAGCCTGATCGGCCGCTCAAACAGGGGTCGACGGTCATTCTCGCCAGCCCTGAACTCATACAACCGGTACGGAGTATCGTCGGGCTGCGTTGCCGCGAGTGCAAAGTCGGTAGACTGGTAAACGACCCGGGTCAGGTCGAACGCTGCCCGGGCGATCGCGTCCTCCGGGGTCCGCGCCCGTTCCGCGCGGCGCTCCCGGGCCGCGACGCCCGCGCCGGGGAACAGCTGCCCGGACATCGAGATCACGCCGTTCCCGTCGTCGAGCGCCACTGTCACCTCCGAATCGAAGACCTCCACGCCGTCCACGCTCTGGTACAACTGCGCTGTCTTGAGGCCGGTGCGGCTGACCGAGCGCACCTCCACAGCCGCTGCGTCCTCTTCCGCGAGGTTCCAGACGGCCCGCCTGTCCTGGACGAACTGGCGCACGGCGTCACCCGCATCGGAAGGTCCCGGCGCAGCCAGCCGGCCGCTGGGCTGCCGGCTGACGATCCGGTTGGGTAGCCCTGTGGTTTCATCCTCCTCGATGACCAGGTCCGGTACGTCAGCGGACAACGCGTCCCGCCCGGTGGTTGGGGTCTCCGCGGATGGGTGTTGGGCGCTGCGTGCCACCTGAGCTCCGCGGTCATAAAGGGCGTGATAATCGTCCGGGATCATTTGCCATCTCCATCCAATGGTCGGATCTTTCCGACCACGTTATTGTCCTGGTTTGGCACGAAACCCGCGTAGGACTTCGTACTTTGGAGTACACCTCTCAGCGCGTTACTACAGCGTTATCGTCGTCAAGGGCCACCATAGCCATGTCCAAGGCTGTAGGTCTGCCGATGTGACTATTTGGGGCCAGGGCGGGACCCGGACGGATCCTAATCTATGCCCTCCTCCAGGGGCGTCAGCCGTGAAAAGCCGGCGAGAAGCAAATGTGGCTACGACTGACTGATGGTCTTGCTCCCTGGGACTCACTCACAATTCTGACAGTCCGTGACTAGGTAGGCGTTCGGGCTTCACCGCACCCGTTACCGGTGTTCAACTGAGGCCGAAGTAGTACTCATAGAACGCCGTCAAGGCTCCGCATGCGAGGAGTGGGACTGCCCCGGGTTTGCTTGACTCCTGACTTGTGAGGATTTACTCCTTGCAGCAAGAATGTTCAATATGCCCAAGCCTTTCCCCGCTGAGTTCCGCCGTGACGTGGTCGCGGTTGCACGGAAGCACGAAGCCCCGATCTCGCAGATCGCCAAAGACTTCGGAATTTCCGAAGCAACCCTGCACAACTGGCTCAAGAAAGCCGACATAGAGGACGGCGCCCGTCCCGGCGTGACGGAAAAGGAAGCCGCAGAGCTCAGGGATGCCAGGAAACGGATCCGGCTGCTGGAGCAGGAGAACGAGATCCTGCGCCGGGCAGCGGCCTTCTTCGCCCGGGAACTGCCCCCAAAATGAAGTTCCCGCTGGTCCTTGACCTTGCCGCGGACGGGATCCCCGTCGCGGTGGCCTGCCGGGTGCTGGGCTTCTCCAAACAGGCCTTCTACGCCTGGAAGGCAGCGCCGGTCACAGAGCGCGACTGGTCTGATGCGCACCTGATCAACGCCGCCATCGACGTCCACCGGGACGATCCGGCGTTCGGATACCGGTTCATCGCCGACGAACTCGAAGACCAAGGTTTCAGCGCCGGAGAGAACCGGGTGGCGCGGCTGTGCAGCAGCCAACGGATCTGGTCCGTGTTCGCCAAGAAGCGCGGCCTGACCCGCAAAGCCGGCCCGCCCGTCCACGATGACCACGTCCGCCGGGACTTCACCGCGACGGCGCCTGATCAGCTGTGGCTCACGGACATCACCGAGCACCGGACCGACGAGGGCAAGCTCTACCTGTGCGCCATCAAAGACGTCTATTCCAACCGGATCGTGGGCTACTCCATCGATTCCCGGATGAAAGCGTCTCTGGCCGTCTCGGCACTCCACAACGCGATAGCACTCAGGGAGCCGGCAGGAACCGTGGTGCACGGCGACCGCGGTTCCCAATTCCGCTCCAACGCCTTCGTCAGGACGCTGGCAGGCAACGGGCTCAAAGGATCGATGGGCCGGGTCGGCGCGTATGCCGATAATGCCGCCATGGAATCGTTCTTCTCACTCCTGCAGAAGAACGTGCTGGACCGCCAGCGATGGTCCAAAAGGGCCGATCTTCGCCTGGCCATCGTGACCTGGATCGAGAAAACCTACCACCGGAAACGCCGCCAGCGGCGCCTCGGACGGCTAACCCCGGTCGAGTTTGAGACAATCAATACCGGCCTCAAAGCCGCCTAGCAACACTAAACCCCGAGAGTCAACGAAATCCGGGTCAGTCCCAGTTGTTCCAAGGTGCAGTCCCCCCTCGGATGGGATCTCCGGGTCGGTGTCAACCAGATGCACACAAATTTGCAGGACCGGTGGTAGCAAAGCACCAAATAGCCCTCACCTCCAGCGCGGCCGCGTGAGGTGCGCCCACATACTCGCATTCGTGAAAACGCCTCATTTTCAACATCTGTCAGGGCAGTTGGGGAAGAATCGAAGGCCGGCGGCGGCGCGCATCCCCTGTCCGTTTCAAGTAACGCTGCAGTAACGCTGGTCTGTTGTAATAAATAACGGAATGTCCAAACGGCACTGATGTAGGCACTGATGTATCTGCATACGTCCGCAATTTACGGGCTCCTCTCTGAAGGGAGGCCTATTGCTCGACTCTTTAATTCCTGACCCAATATGGCCGCCGCAGCTCGACGCCTTGGGACGACAGCACCGCCCAAGGACGATACCTGTGCCGGCAGACCCAAAACCCGGTCAGGGAAGATGCCGAAACCTGACACCATCCAGCAGCAAGGCTCGGTAGTAAATCATGCCAGTCGTATTCATACACGGCGTCGCCACCCGTACGGGTGAGAAGTACGAGCAGGAGGCCAATGCTCGCACGGAGTTAATTCGACGCCTCCTCATTCAACCTATGGCCGAGATTGACCCCCTATGGAAGGATATGGAGATCGTAAGCCCTTACTGGGGAGACCTTGCGGTCCGGCACTACTGGGCACAGGCTACGGTACCTAATATCCGCACACTGGAGGACCTTGGCCCAGCAGTGGAAGCAACAGCCGCTGACCTTGAGGTCGCGGAGTTGATTGCGGACAGCAACGGCGCTGTTGAAGGAGGGCTCGAGCACCTAGGTGGCGAAACACCTCTGCGGGACGCGTGGATCGCCAATCCTTGGCAGGCGGCGGAGGCGCTCCTGGCACCGCTCATCCACAGCGAGCGGTCGGTGCTCCAATCCGGTGACCTCCCCACGGAAGAATCCGAGTCAAGGACCCAGACTGTGGGAAGTTTCGATGGGGTGGTCCTGGCAGCAGCTGCAAACGTCGCCGCAGATGCAGCTCTGGCGGCGGAAATCCGGCACGCCCCGTCTGATGACGACTTCCTAGAGACAATCAAAGACGCAATTTTGGCGCGGACGATGCAGTTCGCCGGGCAGAGCGCAACATCGCAGGCCCCAATGTTCTCGGATTCCGGGCATCCAGCTGGTCAGCTGCCGGATGCGAGGAGGCTTGAGACCCTTGGCCCTGACGGCTCGAGTAAGCTCAGAGCCGCGCTCGGCGCAATCATCGACCGTGCTAAAGGCGCACCGGCCCGGGTCGTATCGCTCGCCGCGCTCGATCGTTTTCGGGATGGCCTGCACTACAGCCTCACCCAATTTATGGGAGATGTATTTATCTACCTGCTCCAGCGAGGTGATGCGGATACACCCGGACCTATTGTGGAACGTATTCGGCAGGCCATCTCCGATGCTCAGCGGACACGACCTAACGAACCGTTAGTCATCCTCACCCACTCCATGGGTGGCAACATCCTCTACGACCTTCTGACCACCTACGACCCCTCTCTGAAGGTCGATGTCTGGGTGTCAGCAGGAGGGCAAGTCGGTCAGTTCGAGGAAATGAAGATTTTCAAAGCCAGCGTTATCACCGGCCCCCCCGCTCCGCCGCCTCCCGACAAAATCTCAGCCCTTGGCGGTCGAGTGCGGACATGGCTAAACGTTTATGACCCGGCAGATATCCTCAGCTTCCTTGTCGAGCCAGTTTTCTCGGACAAGGACACCGAGGTCCTCATCCAGGACCTAAAATTCAAGTCGGGGGTCTCCGCATTCAAGGCCCACGGCGCCTACTTTACGAGACCGACGTTCTATAGTCTGCTTTTGCGAGAGCTTAGGACTAGGCCGTGAAACTGCTGACACTCGAAGAACGTCCGGCAAATCAGCCAGAACTGATTTACGAGGACAAGAGTCTTGAAGGCCGTCCCGCACTCCATGCACTTATCGCAGGGGTAAGCGATTACGCATTCCTGCCTGCGGCCGCTGGATCCGAAACCCCTGCCAATTGGGGGATGCAGCGGCTATCATCAACGTCCCTGACGGCCTATCTTATCCTCGACTGGTTGCTCAATGCGGCGCAGGAGCAAAGGTTGGAACTGCCTCTCGGCACTGTGCGTCTGCTGTTGTCTCCGACCCAGGCCGAAGTTGCGAAGACGATCGCACAGCCAGCGGGGCTTCCGCCGATGAACAAGCTCCAAGTTCCGCGCTGCGGCCTCGATAAATTCCGGGCGTGCGCGCACGAGTGGCGCAAGAGTGCGAGGGTAAACCGCGACGGCGGAACCTTTTTCTATTTCTCAGGCCACGGAATCCAACGAAATCGCAGCGATCTACTGTTGCTCTTAGACAGCTTTGGGGCGGGAGGACCACTGGGACAGCATGCCGTCGATACGAACTCCCTGATTCAAGGCATGGCACCTCATGGCAACGATCCGACTTACCCTAACCCCGAAACTGCCCGCCCGGAGATCGCCCGCACTCAGTTTTACTTCGTGGACGCGTGCCGGAGCGCCCCCCGGCGATTAAGGACCTACGAGGAATTACGCCCCAGCGCCGTCTTCGACGTAGAAAGCCCCAATATGACAGATGACCGGCGTGCCCCTATCTTTTACGCCGCCATCCCGACCGGAATCGCTCAAGCCGTGCCTGGTCAGCAGACGTTGTTCAGCATGGCTCTCCTACGATGCCTCAAAGGTGACGCAGCAAAGGCACCGGACGGCTCGGCCGCCGGCAAACGGGCAGACCACTGGCACATCTCGTCGTTTTCCCTACTGAACGGTCTTCCGCAACGACTCGAGGAGCTACGTACACAATACAAAGGCCAACAAATCGGAATCGCCGACGGGTTCAGTGATGATGTCGTTCTCTGCTATTTGAAGGACCGACCGGATGTACCCTTCCAGTTCATTGTTGAACCAGAGACGGCGCTCACCTTTACACGCGTCCGGGCTCATGACGTGTCCGATCCGGCCATAAGCTACGAATTTCATGCCACTAGGGACACGTACCCGTTCCGCCCACGCCTCAAAGCCGGCTACTACCAGTTCTCAGCTGCACTAGATGCGCCTACGCCACCGTTCCGCGACTGCGCAGCTCAGGCCTACCTCGTCGAACCACTTCGCCAACGGGTTTGGAAAGCGAGAATGTCTGATGGCACCTAAATCCATGGAATCTAAGCCCCCAGAAGCATCCACTGGGTCGGTCCGGGTAAAAACACGCTTCCGAACTCAGGAGCTGAACAATCTTACCCTGCCGGTCCAGATCCGGAAGGGTGACCTGTCGCTCGTCGCACACACGTTCAGCGGACAGACAGTCAGCGGTTTGGAATACGGCCAGAAGTATCTGGTGCTCGCTCAACTACCGGCGGGACACACCCTGATGAGCGAAGTGACGATCTCGCGGCGTTCGAAGTCGCCCACGGAGGTGATACTCGAGCCCCGCGAGTGGCAGCAGTCTCCGCACGAAAGCGATGAGGTACAGCACTTCCTGGGCAACCCCTCCGCCTCGATCCTGCCGCGTATCAACAACCAGCTTCTGCCAGGACGGGGGCTTCTCTCCAGCGCAGCGGCGCAGTTTTCATCAACTCCTTTGGAGGATTTGGGTGCCCGCGATAACCCTGAGGGTGAACTGGACGCCCTACTGAGTGACTACCTCGAAGAGCCTCGAGAAGTAGCTCAGGGCTGGACGATGGGTGCCGCCGGGCCGGCTCTGGAGGCCCAGGGTCCAGAGGCATCTCTCGAGCCGCCAGCCAATACAGTGCCGCCATTGAAGTTCCGATTTGGGGATTCATCCATCCAGAAAGTACCCGGTTTCTCCCGGGACGAGATTGAAGTCCGGCTTTTCAAGGGCAACGCCCTAGCCTGCAGTGCCGCTCCACAGCCAATCGACCTAATTGTTGTGCGGCAGGTCAGTTCAAATGCGTACAAATTGTCTGTTTCCGGCGCCGAGGGGCTTTGGTTCCTCCAGGTGCAGCAGACAGGCCGCCCTGCCACCAATGTGGCACTCCCGATATCCCTCAGCTTGGGTTGTGAGGTCGTTATCACCCGCCTCGATAGTGGTTCAGCCTCCGAAGAGGGAGATGATATTGCCCTCGAGGTCCACATGGCAAATGTGGATGCTAATGCCATGACGCGCTACCGGAGTTTCGGTTTCATATCCGAAGCAGCCGCAGGTGTGGAGATGGATACCCATGCCCTAGATGCGGATCACCTCATCGGTGGTAGCGTCCAAGACCCCGTCGCCGCGGCAGTGGGATTTTACGCACTACTGCGGTTTAACCGCCTGAAGCACATCAACGACTGGAGTTACAAACTTTACCGCTCATTCGCTTGGTTTCCCGACGGCGCGGCGATTCGAGGCGAATATTTGGCACGAGCAGGCCGCCCTCGAGAGGCCCTCGAAGCATTCTTGAACGTCGCCAGCCGAGGCCTTCCACTGTTCACCGAGGGCCTTAGTTTCACTATGGAGCGACTTGACCTCTATCTGCGAGCTTCGGCCAGCGAGCTTACTCTCGACGAAACAGATCGAGTGCGATCAGTTCTGCCATTGCTGCAGCGTTACGTTGCTGTTGCCGACCCTCGGAAGATGGTTCTGCGTTTCGACGGTTCGTCCCCCAACCTACCTGGACTGGAGATTCAGCCCACCATTCCCCCCACCGAGAAAGACTCGAAATTACTGAGACTCGTATTCGAGGCGGAACAGAACACTGCTTTGGGATCTTCCACCGCGGTGCCGACAACAGGCGATCGTACGGATGAACGATCCGCCACAGCATCAGCAACAGGGACAACAGGGTCACTACCACCTGAATGGGCAGAATCTGGGACACGCCTGGAACTAATGGGACCCGCGGACCTACCTCCAGTCCCTGCGCCATCAGGAGGGTTTGTAATGGAACTGTCTGAAAATGTAGTCGCTGCAACTGAGGCGCGATACCGGGACAGAGCCACGCACAGGACTGGTATCCAGGACAGGATCGCGGCAGCGTTGGCTCCCGGCGGCAGTATTCTTCAAGTGGATGATGCACAACGCGTGGCCTTACGAACCCAGCACGTCCTGCGCCACCCTCTCGTAAGCAAGGCGCTGGATTCCGTTACGGATGGAAGACCGCTTGAGAACCTCGGCACAGTGGAGGCGAACCACTTGCTTGAACGAATCCTCGGCGGAAATAATCTGCTGGATGCCGCTTTCCTAGATCTTGGATCGGCGGTTGCCAAAAGTGTGGCGAGGATTCAAATTCGCGACCAATTCAGAACTATAGGCTTCGGCACCGGCTTCATGATCTCCTCGCGACTGATGTTGACCAACAATCATGTGCTGCCAGATACACCCACCGCACGGTCATCCCGCGCAGAGTTCAACTTCCAGAACGACATCGACGGCCACCCCCGCGCCACAAGCGGGTTCAACCTCGAACCCGATACCTTCTTCCTCACCGACATCGATCTGGATTTCACCTTGGTAGCTGTCGATCCCCAGCCGCTAGAGGACGACACAAGGTCGCAGCTTCCGCTGGCGCACTTTGGTTTCAACCGAGTTACGCCGGACCAAGGCAAGCTATTACTCGGTGAGCCTATTAACGTCATTCAGCATCCGGATGGCCAACCGAAGCAGGTCGCATTACAACAAAACGAACTGATCGACCGGTTGGACCACTTCATCCATTACCACACTGACACCTCCCCGGGCTCCTCCGGTTCTCCCCTCTACAACAATCAGTGGGAAGTCATCGGCCTCCATCACTCCGGCGTGCCTGAGCGGGATACATCCGGAAACATTTTGTCTATTGACGGCACCATTTGGACCCCAAACCTAGGCGAGACAAGAATCAAGTGGGTAGCCAACGAAGGGGTACGAATCAGCAGCATCATCGAACGCCTCGCCACGACTACCACGCTGGGTCCCCAGCAGCAGGCGCTGCTCGGAGATGTCCTCAACCCGCCCATTGAGGACAACTTTCCACCGGTACCTACAGAGTTGGGCACACAAGACGCGACTCATCCAGGCACCAATCAGCCAACAGTCGAGGATCCTGAACCGTCCAGCCCTTCGTCCACAGCGGCGTTTCCGCCTCCGGCTCTCCCAAAGACGTCCGCGACGGCGGTAACCGCCGCGACCGAAGGTCATTCTCTGACAATCCCGCTGATCATCACCGTCCAATTCGGCGATGTCCGGAACGACTGACCTGGCACCAACTGCAACATTCACCAAAACGCCTAGTACTACAGTCGCGTTTAATGTGAGCTGTATCGGCGGTTTAATCGGACAGGTTTAATCGGACGCTGCGTGGGCTCGCACGAACGAACCCCGTAATATCTTGCCTGAATATTTCGGAAACATGAGCCAATTCCTGATACTTCTGCAGCAGGATCATGACAGCCAAGAGAAATACTCGCCTCGCCACCGCTAAGGAGACAGCTTGCGGCTGGCAGAGTGACGGTTTCGGTGCTTAATAGTCCGCGACCGTCCTACCAAGACTGATCGCAGACCAGGAGTGAATGTCCACCATGATGAACGACCACCATTGGTCAGAATCTGCTGATGACGCCGGAGCAGGTCAGGAGGCTCCAGCGGTCGAGACCATGATCATCCGGACGTGGCACGAGCCTTCTCATCCTCAGAGTTTCCGGGCAAGGATGACCTACGGACAAGCTCCCGGTAATGACCGAAACACAATAGCCACCGCTGACCCTGCCGAGGTCCTAAGAGTGGTGCAGGACTGGCTCGCCGCCCAGCCGGGAGTCACTGGCCGGACCTAGGCGGTCCTTCTGTACCTGGGCTGGGCGCTGCGGGGCATATTCGATGAGCCTTCGGACGGACTTGGATGGCTGAAGACCCATATCCGCTTCAAGTTCCTGTTCATACCGTTCGTAGGCACGAACCGCAGCAGCAGGATTATCCTGTTGCACCTCCGCCGAAATTAGGAGCCGGACGGCATTCTCATACAGTGGTTCGATCTCCAAGGCCGCCTTCGCAGCCGCCCCGGCGACCTCAGATTCACACCGGTCGAGTGCCTGCCTCGAGATCAAGGTGAAAGCACGCAGCCGATCCTGAAGCAGTCGACTCTGTTCAAACATCACCCAGTCGTCATACCAACCCGGAAGCAATTCCGCATCGCGCAATTCACGCAACAGAGAGACGGCGTTTCCCTCGCGCCTGCCCTCACCCAGGGCCTGGGTCTGAGCCCGGAGCCGGTTCAGGTCCACATCGACCCGCGTGTCCAGGGACAGCATTGCACCACCGTTGACGATTAGGCCGGGCACTTGGCGTGAAACCAAATGAACGCTAACCCGTAAACTTTCCAGGGCCCTGGCGTCGGGATGCTCAGGCCACAACAAGCCGACAAGGTAGCTACGGAGGCTTGGACCACGGAGGGCCAGCGCAGCAATTAGGCGCTGTTGACGAGTTGCAACATGAACGTCCACTGCGTCCCGGCGAAGCCGCCAGGACCGAAGCAGGTCAAGTTTCAACTCTCCGGAGCCGTAGTTGCCCATGGGAACCTGATTTCGGTTCGGTCATAATGTGGTAATCGGTAGCAATGACGATCCTCAATTCGATGGATCTTGTCAATGAGCCTGTCCCCCCTATTTCCATACCGGAGAGGCGACTCTCCGAACCGCTCGCCGACAATGCCACAGCATCCCTGACAGTGGGCGGGCCGGAGCTACAGCGCAGCCCCGGCCACAACGACCCCCACTGGTATGCAGCCCTCGCTGGCATCACCAGCTACACCGCACAAGGCCTCGGCCAACCGATCGCGCAGGCCAGGGTTGCGGGAAGCGATTTATCCGGTCTGTTGGAAGGGCTCGAGGGTCACCTGGTAGCCCAGTGATTCAAGCTGTCCGATTGCGTGGGCTTTGGTTTTCGCTGGTGCCTGCCGGGTGAAATGGTCAGCGCCGGGGTCGGCAAAGTCTCTGTAGAGTTCGCCGGTGGTGAGCATATGCCAGGCCGCGGTGAGCATGGAGTGTTCGACCGCGACAAGGGCCTTCATCGGTCCGCGCCGGGCGGCGATACGCGAGTGCTTTGCGGCGAAGTAGGTGGTCTTCGAGCGTGCCGCCGAGAGGGCAGCGATGCCCAGGGGCGCGTTTTGGTGGACTTGACCCGTCCGGCGGATTCATCGGCGCCCGGGGATGCGCCGGCCCAGGAACCCAGGTGTCCCGCGGTGGAGAACACGGTATTGTCGGCGCGGCCATGAAGACCTCTGCGACCGTGGTGCTGAATCCCGGGATGCGGATCTGCATTATTCACCTGATCCGAAACACCTTCCGGTTGGCATCCACGAACGCTGGGACGCCCTCAAACACCGCGCCGAATGCTGCGACCGCGCGGGCGGCGTTCGAGGAGCTCAAGGAGTGTTGGGGCAAAGAAATACTGGGAGACGGTAGTTCAGAATAAGACCGTACATGCCCTGAGAGCACCTGCAACGCATGGTTCGGTGCGGTCAGCGTCAGTGCAGCCTGCCAATTCAGTACGCGTCACTCAGGAAACGCTCTCGCCCTGCGCCCAGGAGCCCGTGGCGGTCTCAATGTCAGCGGTGGAAGCTTTCCATTCCGACGCTTGTTCCCGGTAAAAGATGCGATTCGGTTGGGAAGCTGGGCACTCATCTGCGAGGCTATGTTGCCCACCAAAGCTGCACGTCAAGCAAGTAAACCCAAAGCCACCCACCCCGCAATAGTACTGAACGACGGTGCTGTTGACACTGCAAGCACGGCTTCAGACGCTCATCGCCCACGGAATAACGAACACGAACGTTACTGATTACCTGTTCATCGCCGAGACGACAGTCAAAACGCACGTCACCCGGCTCCTGATGAAGATGGGGCTGCACGATCGGGCCTGAGCGGTGGCCGTGGCGTACCGCACCGGCCTGGTGGCGCCGAACGAGCCGCGGCCACCGCGCCCGTGATCAGTTCCGGGCGGCCAAGGGCCACCGGGTTAGGCTGGTCCTAGGCGTTCCGCGGGTCGGAGCCGTTGCCGTTGTCGGGTCCGCGTTCCATTAGCGAGTGCAGGATTTCTGCGGTGGACAAACCGGCGAAGCTCGCCAGGCGCTCCCCCACTGTGCGCAGGTCACGGCGGAGCTCCAAGGGGCGGCGCTCGGCAAGGTCATTCACGAATTGGCGTGCTGCACCGGCAACCTCCGGCGTCAAGACCGCGCGGTCGTCGCCGACCTGTGTCCCGGCGTCGGCCAGCAGGCGGGCAGCACGCCCGGCCAGGTCCTGATCCTCCAGCAAGATGGCCAGCATGGGAGTCTGGAGCCGCTCAAACAAAGCGATCCAGCTCCTGCCCTCCTCCGTACTGCCCAGCAGTTCGTCCCTGACCCGGCGCAAGGCACGGACCTCCGTGTCGCGGCCGAGCAGCCTCCAGCCGATCAGCTCGATGGCGCAGATGCACTGCTGTACCAGCGCCAACAGCCCGGATTCGGCCTCGCGCTTGATTGGTTCTGGATTCGCGGGATGGAAGGAGTCTGCCACGTTCCCCTGCCAGGGGCCGGTCTCGAGGGTAAACCCATAAGTCTTGCGGTGTGTGCTGTCCGCGATGTGCCGCCCGTAGGCGTAGTCGCTCAGCGTCCCGGTGGTCGGATACAGCTTGACGCCGGTTTGGCGGGTGTAATTGCGACCGCGCACGTCGGCAATTGCCTGGACAACCCGGTCCCCGACCGTCTCGAACCGCAAAAGGTCCCGTGGGGTCATGTATTCCGCATAGCTGGGGTCTGTGATCGGCTGGCACGTGGCCGCCGGCAGTGTGGTGAACCGTTTCGCGGCGTCACCGGTCTGGGTTGGCGCGTGACCCCAGGGGTGCAGCACGAGTTCGGAGTAAGAATGGACATCCGCGAAGCAGTCGATGGCGTGCGCATCAAGCAGGTACCGGACGTTTCGCGTCTCAGGCTCGGAAACGGCGGACGGTCCGCAATAGGTGTCGGCGCACGGGGCGCAGGACGTCTGGCCCTCCGTCACGCCCCAGAGAAGGTCTGCATTGCGGTTGAGGTCCACACCGTCGCACGCCGTCCCCGGGTTATCCCGGCGGTTCTTGCGCCACAGGCCATCGACGGTCATCACGTGGTGGCGCCCGTCCGGGTTGACGCACGGCAGGAGGTAGAGATCGATGGTCTCGAGGATGAGCCTGAGGTCAGCAGCCGGCCAGGTTCTGCCATCGAGGATCACATCGTTTCCGGTCAGGTAGCTGGCAACGAGGTCCACCGCCATTTCAATGAGCAGGTCCGGGTTCATCAGCTCGCGGGCGTGTGTGCCGCCCACGAGCAGGACACCCCGGCGGTTATCCCCGCCGCCAGCGCGGAGCCGGAGCGCGTTGACCGGCCGGCCCTGGACCGACGGCTCCGGCAGCACGAACTGTGAGCAGAGCTGAGGGTAGTTCGTGGCGAGCGTGCTGCCGGCCGCATCGAGCTGGGACACGGTGCGGTACATCAGTACTGCCCTCCTCGCTCGACGCCGCGGAGACGTTCTTTGAGCCACGCACGCGCGGCTTCGTCGTCCATTACGAGCGCAGGATCCAGCGGACCGGCAGGCGCGGCCTGGACCAGTGTGACCTCAAAGCCGCTCTCTACGAGGCGGGCCGCTTCCTGCATATCGACGAGCAACCGCACGCCCGCGTCCGGGTCGGGTACACGGTCCATGTCCAGGTCCGCCACACTACGCATGTCCATGCTGCCCGAAGCCCCGGCCCGGAGGATCACCTCGTACCTCACTTTCGGCCAGTCGGCGTCCCTGGGATCTTTCTCGGCGACCATCATTCGCCTCTCTTCTAGGAAAACGTGCCCTTCAGGTAAGCAGAATTTAACACCGCAGGATCCCGGCTGCAACGCTGCCTCCCCAAGAATTTACAATGCGGGCGTTACTGCGCCGTTACGCCTGTCGAGCGATGGAGGCCCCCTTACCGGCCATTTCACTTCTGGCTCTGCGGCCAGGGTTCGGCCCGCAGGATGGCTGCCGCCCGCCCGTCGTCGTCGGCCGCCGTCAGGACCGAGGCCGCCGTCTGGAGCCTTTCATCCCAAGGTGCCAAGGCGTCGGGCAGAACGGAGGCGATGGCGGCGGCGGCCGTGGCGGCTCCGGCCTGGTCGGCTGCCTCCGCGATCAGTTCAGCGATCGCAGCGGTGTCGCCGGCGGCCAGTCCTACGATCAGGTGTGTGACCGGCGTGCCGCGTCGTTCGAGTTCCGCGAGCATTTCTGCCGCGTCGCCGAGGCACGACGCCGATGTCAGGCTCTGCGCCACCTGAGGGTTCTCCAGAGAGCGCTGGCGCTTCCCTGCCGGCTTCATCCCCGGGTTCGGTGCGTACCACGGTTACGGGCTCGCTGCGGAGCATCTGGCCAGGCGATGGCGAGTACTCGGCGATCAGGTCGTATTGGCCGGCGATCGGGAACAGGGGGGCCACGCCCGCGGCGCTGAGCAGCAGGACGCCTCCCATGAGCGCCTGTCCCGGTCCGAGTTCCACCTGCCGCGGTGCGCTATCGGCGGGCCACGGCCAGCCCGCGAGAGTCCTGGATCCGTCGGGGCCGCTTACGACAACGTCCAGGTCGCCCTCGGCCAGGTTCAGCCGCCCGCTGGTAGCGACGGGCCGATCCGCGCCGTTGGTCAATGTGGCGACAGCGATCAGCACCTCATCCAGGGGCACCCGGTCTGGAACGCTAAGGCTGAGGTTAAGCCCGCCTGGCCGGCTGCTTCCGGGGCTGTCCGGGGGACCGGGAGTTTGGATCATCTAGGCAAGCATTCCACAAAGTCCTGCGCGATGGTTTCGGCCTCGGCCAGATCGGCCTGCGGTTTGTGCGCCCGTTTCATCCGTGCGAGTGCGCCGGCGACGACCGGGGCATCCCGCTCCGCCGGGCTGGCCACCGTTGCCGCAAGTTCGACGACCTGCGCAGCCGAGCGTCCCTGCACCGCGAGGTCGAGAAAACGCTTCGCGTCATCGGGGTCGGCGGCCCGTGTCTCGGCGCTGCGGTAGTCGGTGTGGGTTCGCGCCAGAGAGTTGGCCAGCACCAAAGCGCAGGCGGCACCGGTATCGTGCCCGTGGTGCGCCTCGGCGGTTGCGACCAGCTGGGGCCCGGGCGGTTGACCTGCTTAACAGCCGGCCCGTGCCCTGCGCGGCGTGCATGAGGACTTCGCCAGATATGGTCGCCCGGCGTGAGCCTGTCCGGTTGTTTGTAAGTGGCGCGGGGGCTTTATCGCTGGCGTGAAAGAAGGGCGCCCAGCGGCGGTTGGCAGACCACAAAGTGCGCCCCACGGGCCCAAGTGAAGGCGTGGGCGCAGGAGCAAGAACCGGTGCTCTTCAAACTGCCATTTACAACTGTGAGAGTATCGCCATTCCTAACAACAGTCACTGGGCCCGTCACCGGGTTCGCCGTCGAGACGCGGCTCCGGACTCAGTTTGGTCGTGTGTCCCAAGATTGGGCTGTTGTGTGCGCGGACACCTGTGCCCGGGCGGCTCAGGCGTCCGCCGGAGGTAGGGGCACGAGCCGGTCGAACGAGAGCCCGCTGGAGCCCTCGCCGCGCCCCACAGTCCGGGAGGCGCCGATCCACACCACGGCCCGGCCGCCCACAGCCCGCGTCCGCTGGAACGACTGGGCCACGACCGTTCCGGACCTGCCCGCCTCTTCCTCGTGCAGGAAGTATGGTTGCACGGGATCGCCTGGCGCCGCGTCCCGACCTTCACGCAGCAGCGCGGTGCGCGGCTGCACAGGCTCAGTGACGAGCCCCGGCACGATACGCGGCATCGCGGCCCGCTGCAGCTGGATCTGCCGGTTCGAGCCCTCCACGTGCACGGGCACGAACGGGATCCAGTGTTCCGGCACCGACGTCATCGCCTCGTAGCGCACGTCCGCGACCCGGGGCTCGCCCGGGTCCACCGGCGGCACCGCATCGCCGAGCCGTCGGAAGAACGTGGCCGTCTGCCCGGCTGACAGCCCGCCCGGCATCCCTCCCCCGGCCCCGGACGGGATCGTCCGCTCAAGCCCCCATACCATGTTCGCCATCTCGTCGCGCACGAGCGCGACCTCCTCGAACGCCGGCCCGTCCTGCACCTTCGCGGCCACGGGCGGCACGAGCAGCACGAGCAGCGAGGTGTCCGCCTGCCCCGCGCCCACTAGCGATGAGGAGAACATCGACCAGCGCTGCCAGGTGTCGTCGTCCCCCGAGCCGGCCGGCGGGATCCAGTACCGCTCCCCGAACACGTTCGTCACGGCGAGACCGCGCACCCTCGCGATCGACCCGACGGGCATCGGTAGCTGCGTGAGGAACCAGTCGTTTGCGAACACGAGCGCGAACTCCACGAACAGCATCGTCGCGATGTCCGTCGTCGCCGCGTCGACCGCCCCGAGGTTCGTCCGGCCGTCCTCGAACGCCCACCAGCGGGTGGCTGGCATGCCCTCGAAGGACACGGGCGTCGGGACTGTCGCGGACAGCGTCTCCACGACGGTTCCGGGGGCCGGTCGGTCCAGCGGCGTGGAGTCCTCCGCGTCCAGGTCGAGGTGCCACCAGTCCAGGCGGCCACCGTGGTACTCGCGGGCAGCGTACCGCCGGGCCGATCCGTCCGCGTTCGGGGCGGCCGCCCGGAACCTGTACTCCAGGCGTTGCGGGTCCCACGCGTCGGCCTCGGGTTCTTCGGCGGGCACCACCAGGTCACGGAACCACTCGACCAACCGCACGCCTAAGGTGTCGAGGAACGTCTCGTCGGCGCCGGCGATCCCTGTGACCCCCTCGTATGGCGTCCCCGGCGGCCTGGCCGTGAGCTGCTCGAAGAGCGCCCCGCCGTCGAGCGCGCGCTTGCCTGACACCGCCGCAAAGGACTGCCAGACAGACGGATGCGCCGCGAGGCCGGCGTCGGCGGCGGAGTCGGGGTCGGGAGACGGGAACTGGAACGCCTCGCGGAAGTTCGCCGTGTAGTCGGCGGACAGGTCGCCCGCCGCGAGGGCAGCCGCGAGCCACTTTTCCCAACGTCGACCGAGCGCGAGGCGCAAGTCGAGAGCGATCAGAACGCCGCCGAGCCGGAACGCGAACGGGCGCCGCTCGACGCGGGTCTCGAGAGGCAGCGGCGCGTCGAACGCGGTCACCGGCCATTCACGTGCGCCCAGTTCGGTGAGTTCGGTGCACTCGAGGAGCATCTGGGATGACACCGGCGAGCCGGCGTCATTCGCCTGGAACTCGCCGAGCTGCCACTGCCGGGTTAGGAACCCACAGCGGGTCGCGCACCTCGGCGCGCAGGGACCGGTCGAAGGACCGCGTGCGAGGGCGGCCCTCGAGCCGGTTGTAGACCGTGACGGAGGGGAACAGGTGCGCGGTGAGCGCCTGGCTCAGCTGGGTGGGTCCGGAGATGAGCTCGTAGTGGGCTGACGCCGCAGCGGCGGAGATCTCAGGCATTGCCATCCTCCAGGGTGAGGTCCACAAGGTTGCTGACGGCATAGGACAGCCCGATGGAGATACCGTGTGTGGTGACGGCAGTGATGGTGGCGGGCAGGAACCGCGCGACGGCGCCCACGTCGAGGTGCACGGGCTCGACGGCGCGCTGGCGGGCGAGGCGCATGGTGTCCGGGATCGCCTGGCGCAGGTCGTCCCAGACCCACGTCTTGCCGTCGCTCGCGGGGGTGACCAGAAGCAGGGACTGCGGGGCCTCGCTCGAGGGCTGGTCGTAGTGGAACGCGAGGCCCACCGTGGTCTGGTCGCTCGGCAGCACCTCGGTCCAGGAGTCCACGAGCAACCCGCACACGTCGCCCGCCGGATCGAAGCCGGTGTGGTACACGGCCGAGTACAGGAGGTGCTCGCCGTTCAGATCCTGGGCCGGCGGAAATTCCATGGCGAGCCACGCGTCGCCCGAGCGGTACGGCAGCTGTACAGGAGTGAGCTCCGGGTCGAAGCCCACGAGCGCTCGCGCAAACAGCCCGGCCTGCTCGAGACGGCGCACCGGCTCGCGCACGCGCGCCGCCGAGTGCACCCAGCCCTCCACCGGGAAGTCCCGCCCGCTGCCGGTGAGGTGAGCGAGTAGCCCCGCCTGGTCGGCGAGGTCCTGACCCCATTCGGCTGACGCCTGCGCGGGGATGGTAAACCGCGGCACGATGCGGAACCCCTCGCCGAGCAGAGCCTCCGCAGCCGCCTCGAGGGCCTTGAGCGCGGCGGGCGGGTCGGTCGACGCGGCGTGGTCCGCGAACGCTGCCGTCGCCGCCGTGTCCCGGACCGTGAGCACTGCGGCGAGCGAGCGCACTGCGGCCACGACGTCCTCGACGAGCGTGATCATCGCCCGCTCCGTGGTGTCCACCTCGAACGGCGTCGGGTCCACGTCGCTCACTGGCAGGTGGCCGAGCAGTTCGGTGCGCAGGGGGACGAGGCCGGTCGCCGTGGTGGCCAGGAACGTGCGCAGCCCGTCTGCCCGCCCCGCGAAGGTGTCCCGCAGTGCCTGTACGGCGACGAGCTGGAGGGCCGGGGTCGCGGCGGGATCGGCGAGGCCGCCGGCCGCCGCGGGCACGATGGCGCCCTCGATCACGGCGAGGGCGGCGTACCGCTCCTCGTCCGGCGTGGCGCGGGGCAGGGCGGCGTATTGGACCAGTCCCTGGTCGATCAGGGCGAGCCGATCGTCCCACAGGGCGAGGCGTTCCCGGACTCGGTTGATCGTGCGGGCAAACTGGCCGCCGCGCGAGGCGATCGCCTGGCCCCATCCGGAGCCGGGCACAGCGAGGCGCGCGCCGCGCTCCAGCAGCGCGACCGCGTCATCGATGGCGGCATCTGTCTCGTCCAATACGTCGTCGCGGTGGGTGGCGAGGTCCTCGAGTCGTGGGTTCCACACCGCGAGGTACGCGTTGGCGTCGGCAAGCAATGTGCCGAGCGGGGTGTGAACGGCTACGAGGCGTGCGGGATCCGCCACGGCGACGGCGTCGAGGTCGCCAGATGCCTCGCCGGCGAGCACCACATCGGTGGGCCGCAGCGGCCTCGCCGAGGTGATGATCGACCGCAGGTGCTCGCATTGCGCGGCGATCTCGAACACCGGGATCTGGCCGGCGCCTGCCTCACGGTAAGCGATCCGCAGCTGCGCGTCGGGGCGCGGGCCAACCGTGGCGAGCACGTGCTGCACGACCCGGTCGTCGAGCTCGTCCATCGCCTGCTCGCCCGAGCGCAGCAACTCCACCACATCGCGGGCCCGCAGGCCGAGGGCCACGAGTAAGCGGTATGCCATAACCCTTAGGCCAAGCGGGCAACGCGCCTCACCTATGGTGCTCGCGGAGTCATAGGTCTCCACGGGCACGGCTGTGGTGATGATGGACGGACCTGTCGTAGGAGTACGAAGCGAGATCATGGAGAAGGTACGCATCTGATTACGCGAGGGTGATTAAGAATGCCAAGGGCTTGGTGGTGGATGTTCTGGTCGCTGTGACCGGCCGGTCGGGGCCGTCGCGCGTGGGTAGCTTGGGAACCACGGGGACGCGGATGGTTCCCAACGAAAACGTGGCGTGGAGGGAAGCGGATCTAGCTATGACGAGCTGAAGGTTTTCCCACTTGACGCTTGGGCCGGAAGGGCGTACCACCATACTTATCGCACTCATTGTGTATTACGCACCGGACGCCGCTGGCCATTGTGGCAAGTGCCCCGGGTTGGGGCGCACGTGAGCAGTCAGCTGATGGGGGTGGCCCACAGGGTGATCTGGAGAGCAGATTCGTCTCGAGTGCACTGCCGCGTGTGCATTCCGGTATGCGACGTGGTCGGCTTGGACCATTCCTCCGTGGGATCCTGCCATGACTGATGCGGCCGGATGGACGTCTGCAAGACTGCCCAGGTGTGCTGCGAGTGTTGCCCCACGGGCTCTACAGTCGGGTATTCGTGCGACGTACCCGTTCACGCTCTCCTGGTCCGCTACGGGCGGTCCTTTCCGATGAGGTAAGAAGGGTAACTTTCCGATGCGAGTCACACTCAACCCACAGCGTTACCAAAGCGGCTCCCAAAGCTACGAACACCTGTGCCCGGTACCGCTGTCGCCCCAGGCAATGGGGGAACTCTACGCTCGGTACCTGGAACTTCTGCAATCGCGGCGCTTACCCAAGGACACGACCTTTGCCCAGTACTACTGGGTCTGGCGCTCCGGTCGGCGGGGCGAGAATTTTGTCGGCCTCGATGACGGTTCGGTAACGCACGGTTCAAGCAGTGACAAACAGTTGATCGCGCGACCTGCTAAGAAACTGAAGGGCGTCGTCCGCACTCTGGTGCTGCTGGTCGATTTCCCAGACCGGCAGCACGATCCTACCCACGGCCCGGGCTATTACGACACCATGCTCTTCAGCGCTGGTGTCTTCCCTACCGGGAGCATGCGTGACTTCTACCGCAAAGTAAGCGGCTTCGACGTTGAAGACGGTACCGGCATCGATGTGCAGGGGGATGTGCATGGCTGGTTCCGGATGCCTCAGCCGTTGAGCTTCTACGCCGATGGAAATTCGGGTATGGGAAACAATTTCCCCCACAACGCTCAAGGCATGGCCCGGGATGCCGTGCGGGCAGCACTGGCCGAGGGCGTTGAGTTTGGGCCTTCCCTTGATGCGCTTGACGAGAACATAGTCACCGCTCTTTTCGTTGTCCATGCGGGCAGCGGAGCCGAGCAGACCCGGTCCAGGGACGATCTTTGGAGCCTCAAATGGGTTGTGCCCGGGGGCATTGGCGTCGGAGATGGTCTGTCTGTCCGGACCTTCCTCACCGTCCCCGAGGACTGCGCGGTTGGGGTTTGCGCCCATGAGTGGGGGCATCTTGCCGCACGCTGGGCCGACTACTACGATACAGGGCAGCTGGAGGCAACGCGCTCCAATGGCCTTGGCGACTACTGCCTTATGGCGTCCGGCTCGTGGGGCGACGGCGGTTTGACACCGGCTTTCCCCAACGGCATGCTGCGAATGTTTCACGGATGGATCACGCCTGAGCTGGTCACCACGACCACACAGAACATCATTCTGGAACCCGCGGCCGAAGGCGGCGGCATGCTCTTCATACAAAACCGCAGCAAGATGACCGAAACACAATACATTGCTGTTGAGTACCGGCGCCGACGGGCGCAGGATGCGTTCTTGCCGGACGAAGGAATCGCTGTCTACGTGGTTGATGAGGCGATCGACAATGTGAACGAAGAACGAGGCCTCGCCATCGAACTCCTGCAGGCTGATAACAAGCGTGACCTGGCGACGATATTCGGCCAAGGCAACCGCGGAGACGCAAACGACCTCTACCCCTTCGCTGACAACACCACGATCGGCAAGTCAACCAAGCCCGCTCTCAACCGGCCAGACGGTAAGTGGTCAGGAGTCACCCTCAGCATCGCTGGCATCCCCGGCGCCGCCCAAATGATGGTCGACGTTACGGTCCACTAAATAGTCACAAACGCAAGGAGGAAACACTATGAGCGACCCAACACATCACCCTATCTGTACGCGCAGATCGGCCATGGGCCACGGATCAGAACGCTTCCATGACGCCTCGTGATCCGGTCGAGATAAAGGCAACGCTCTCTCAGGGCGTCCCCGCGGCACTGGACACACTCCAACTCCAGAAGGGTTCGCCACTTCGGATCTGGTTCTTGGAGGACCTCACACCCGGGCTTCCCCAATCCCTTCCGCTGTTGGCGGCCGGGATCATTCTCCGCCTGCGTAGCAGAAATGACCAAGACGACTCCACCGTCAAGCTCCGGCCCTGCCGCCGCTCACAACTGGGACCGTCATGGGCCGCAGCGCAGAAGAAAGACGATTGGGAGCACCGCATCGAGGGCGACTGGACCGGTACACGCCACGTCCTCGCCGTCTCATCGGCGCTAACCTTGCCTGCTGGCCACGTCCCGCGAAAAATCGAGGCCGGCGCGGACCTGGGTGCAGCATTCGATACTCGGCAGCTGACCTTCCTGGACGAGTGCGCGGACCTGAAGGTCAGCCTGGCCGGGCTGACTGCGCTCGGCCCGATAACCGCGACCAAGTGGAAGGACATCGGCGTCGGCAGTCCGGACGCGGGCCCGGACGGCGGCGGGCTAAAGATAGACGCGGAACGCTGGACGATCGAGGACTTGGACTTCCTTGAGCTCTCGATCCGGGTCAAGCCGGGCGGCCTGGATCCAGAAACCAGCCAGGCTCAGCTTGAATCATGGATCCAAAGAACCGCCCTCCCCTTCGGCCTGCAAGGAACTCCCAAAACTGATCAGGTACTGACATACCTTGCCAGCACTACGCCCCCTGTATGAGCAATGCGCCGCAGCATATATGAACTAAAAAATAGCTGGTCCGGTCGGCCAGCTGATGAATCACCTCCAGCCGGGCATACGACACAGGCGCGGCAATCGCACCATATTGCCGCCCGACGAAAGGCAGCGTCCGTGTCTTCGCCCAGTCAGAATCCCACTCTGCTTAGCCTGCGCTTAGCCTTGATCCCGATCCGCGGGTGGTCCTGACCAAAAGTGGCGGTTTCGAGATTGTAAATCGTCTGACAGGGCTGTCTGCAAAGTCCTCGCCGCCGCGTGACTGGCCTCGGCTTCAAATACAACTTCGTCTAAGGTTGTCTGAAAGTTCTGGTACGCCTCCCTAGTAGTACTTAGTTAGGTCGGCGTGGCGGCTTTTGATCCCTGATCGATCCTGTTAATTTTCGAGGCATGAAACCCTATGAGCTTGCCGAGACCAGGACGGAGTTGGAGGCGTTCGTGGGGGATGTGTTCGCTTCCCTTCCACGGGCGGATCAGCGGAACAAGGGGAACCTGTACTTACACGGTCTGATGCTGGACGGCCGGCGGAAATCGATGCAGCCGATGGGCGGCCGGCTGGGGATTGATTATCAGCAGTTGCAGCAGTTCGCCTCGTCTTCACCGTGGAAGCCCGAGCCGGTACGCCGGGTCCTGGTGCGCAAAGCCGTCGAAGTGATCGGCCCCGACGCGTGGGTGGTAGACGATACCGGGTTCAAGAAGGACGGCGGCTCCTCGCCGTGCGTTGCGCGGCAGTATTCGGGCACTCTGGGCAAGATCGGCAACTGCCAGATCGCTGTCAGCATCCACGCAGCCACCGACCAGGCGTCCTGCCCGCTGGACTGGCGGCTCTAGGTGCCCGAAGCCTGGGATGACACCTGCACGGACACGAACGCCCAAGCCGAAATGATCGCGGCCCGCCGGGCCAAAGCGCAGATCCCCGATCTCCAACGCCATCGCACGCAGGGGGCGATGGCGTTGGAGATGATCGACGAACTCGGCGCCTGGGGCTACCGGCCTCCGATCATGGTCGGGGACGCCGGCTATGGCGAGATCACCGCGTTCCGGTCCGGGCTCAGCGAACGACAGATCCCCTACATGGTCGCCGTCAAGCACTCAACGACCGCGCACCTCCAAGAAACCCCCATCGGTGTGGCCGAGTACGCCGGCAAAGGCCCCCGCTCAAGCCAGCGCCGCTACCTGGACGCCCCCACATCGCTGAAAGACCTCGTCATGGACGCCGGCCGCCGTGCGCTGCATCAGGTCACCTGGCGGCACGGCACCAAGTCCACCACCAGCAACAAACTCGCGTCGATGACCTCCCGGTTTATCGCCTTGCGCGTCAGGGCAGCCAACCGGGACATCCCCCGAACGGAAGACGGTTCCCTCCCCGCCGAGTGGCTGCTTGCCGAATGGCCCAAAGGCGCACCCGCGCCCTCCGACTACTGGCTCTCCACATTGCCCGAAAGAACTGAGCTGCTGCGGGGATTTCGGACAGCGGAATTAGTGGATTCTTCTACGCTGCCAAGGCTGGCTGCTGATAACCATAGTGGACTTCGTTAGGCCGACGGTAACCGAGGGCGGAGTGACGGCGCCGGCTGTTGTAAAACCCCTCGATGTAGCGGATGACGTCGCTCCGGGCCTGTGATTTGGTCGCGTAAACGGTCCGATAGACCCGCTCATTTTTCAGAGCTGAGAAGAACGATTCAGCCATGCTGTTGTCCCAGCACACCCCGGTCCGTCCCATCGATGAACGCATCCCCAGGCCGGTCACCAGAGCCCTGAAATTGGTCGAGGTATAGACGCTGCCACGACCCTGATCGAGCCTCTCGCGATCTGGCACTCCGATTATGCCGAGGAATCGGTTAAGCCGAGGTTGGCGTGTTTGGCCTTGTGATTCGGGGATCTCGGGCCTGTTCCGCGGCTTAATATTTCTGGTTAGCCTGTCTTGTTTCCATGGTTCTAATGGAAGGACAAGGCAGTGGATACGACAGTTGCGGCTATCGGAGATGCCGTTGTGGCAGCGTTGGAAGACGCCGGCTACATGCACTCGACGATTGGCCAGATTCGCAAGTCCATCAAGTGGCTGGGTGTTCTGGCCGAGAAACAGGATGGCATCTACACAAGCGGGTTGGGTGCGGAATTCGCCTCCATGACGACCAGCCCGCGCACCGGGCGGTACAGCGCCCAGCGCCATACTGATTACAGCCGGCTGGTGTGGTTGTTCGACTCGTTCGTGCTCACCGGCACGGTGGACCTCTCCACACGACCCCGCGGTCAGCACAGGGCAGCACCCAACAATCCTGAATTCTCCGGGCTGCTGGCTTCCTGGTCCCAGGACATGGCGCAGCGTGGCCTCGCGCGTTCAACACGAAACTGTTTCGGTGGACTGGCCTGCGAGTATCTGAATTTCCTGGAGGCGGGCGGGATTTCCTCGTGGGATGCCGCTACAGGGTCCAGTGTCCTGGGATTTGTTCAGTCCCTTCGCGACCGGTGGGCTGACTCGAGCATGTGGTCGGCCGTGGCCAGCTTCCGCCCGTTCCTGAAATACACCTCCCGCACGGATCTACTCGATGCGCTGGCGCTGACCCGGACCAGGCGGCTCCACGAGATTGTTCCCCTGCTTGATTCCGACGTTGAACGGAACGTTGTTGACGCCTGCCAGCACGGAATGGTGTCAGCACGGGACGCGGCGATTGTCCTGCTGTCGCTGATCACAGGCCTTCGTGCGTGCGATATCCGCAGCCTGCGGCTGGCGGACATCGACTGGCGCGGCGGCACGATCGGGATCGTGCAGCAAAAGACCGGCAATCCGCTGACCCTACCGCTACCTTCACTCGTTCTCGCGAAACTTGCCCGCTACGTGCTTGACGAGCGGCCGGTATCCGAAGAGCCGGAAGTCTTTTTGCGGCTGAAGGCCCCGCATGTTGCATTGGCTGACCACGCGACGATTTACGTGATCATCAACAAGGTCTTTCGTGCCTCCGGAGTGGAGGATGTGAAGGTTGGATCACGTGCCCTTCGCTACAACGCGGCGTCCAAGTTGATGCAGGCGGGCACCGCGTTGCCGACCATCTCGGCGATCCTGGGCCATGCCCATAGCGACTCGACCAACGTGTACCTGAACGCTGACACGGAACGACTGCGTGGATGCGTCCTGCCCCTGTCGGGGTCAAGTCCCGTGGAGGGGTCAGGACGATGAGCACGCATGAGTTCACCAGCGTGTTCGCCCGGGAACTGACACGGTATCTCGCATTCAAGCAGAGCATGGGCTGCTACGGAACCTCACGCATCTGGTACCTGCGCAGCTTCGATGCATACTGCACGGAACACGGGGTGACCTCTTTTGACCAGCAAGCCGTCGAAGGCTGGGTCACCTTCAAGAAGTCCTCCCAGCCGGGCTCTCCACCGTCTTGGATGTCATACATCAGGGATTTTGGCCGCTGGATGCGCACCCACGACAACCCGGAAGCGTATGTGCTCTCCGAGTCCTGGAAGAGCGGATTCCGCCGCTCCCAGCCCTACTTGTTGCGCCGCGAAGAAATCTCTCGGTTCTTCCAATCTGCTGCCGAGTTGGAGACCACCTCGCCATGGAAATGGCAGTCCGTCGCCTTTTTTGCGCTGATGCACTCGTGCGGGCTTCGGACCTGCGAAACCCGCAGGCTGCAACCCCGGGATGTTGACCTCGACAAAGAGGAAATCGAGGTGCTGTGGTCCAAGGGCAACAGAAGCCGGCGCCTCCCAATCACCGGCCAGATCGTCGATATCCTCGCAGACTGTGACCGGATATCCCGCATGAGATTCGGGCAACAGCGTCCCGGGTTCTTCGTCTCCTCAACCGCAGCCCCGGTCCCGCCGGCCTCGATCGGGGTCATGTTCAACCGGATCTGGGACCAAGCCAGGCTGCCGCGGGCCGTTGGTGGCAACCAGCCCCGCCCCTACTCCTTCCGGCATCATTTTGCCTACGCCAACATCGAACGATGGATGGCCGAAGGCACCGACGTCAACGCGATGCTGCCCTACCTCGCCCGATACATGGGGCACGCATCGCTGGACAGCACGTACTACTACATCCACACATCACCGGACTTCATGGACGGCTACGCAGCCCTCACCCACGACAGCCAAGGCGTATTTCCCGAGGTGGGATTCGAATGAAACGCACAACGCACGAACCGACCCCAGATTTCTGGAGTTACGCCCGGAACTACCTGCACGACTTCCTGCCCAAGGTCAGGGCCCTGGCGCCGCGCAGCATTGAGGCATACCGGATCAGCCTGGAGAGCTACGTCCAATACCTGGTCATGGAGAAGCAGGTCCGCCGGCAAGACATCAGTTTTGATCACTTCGACCGGCAAGCCCTCAAGGACTGGCTGGTATGGATGCGGAAAACCAAGAAATACGAGCCGGCAACCATCGGCCTGCGCCTGAGCGCCGTCAGGGCCTTCCTGAGTTTCGCCTCCGCGGAAGAGATCACCCTGGTTACGGTCTACCAAGCGGCCAAGAACCTCAAGGCACCGGCAACACCGCGCAAACCCATCGAATACCTTGAAGAAAACGAGACGACAGCGGTACTCGCCGCCCACGACGGCAAGGACCTGAAATCACGCCGGAACCGCATGCTGCTCATCCTGCTCTACGACAGTGGCGCGCGCGTTGGCGAAATCACTGCACTCACCGTTGACGACCTGACACTGGCAAAACCAGCCCACCTGACCCTCACGGGGAAACGGGGCAAGAGCCGCGTCGTTCCCTTGGGAGAGAAGACCGTCGAACACCTGAAGGTCTATCTCAAGGAATTCCACCCTCAACGGGCAACCCGGTCGGCGACACGTCCCCTCTTCTACAGCTACCACCGCGGCCAAGCAACCGCCCTTTCCAGCGACACCGTCGCCGCGGTACTCACCAAAGCCGGGAACCTCTCCCGCGAACAGTGCCCTTCGATCCCGGAGAACCTCCACTGCCACATGCTGCGAAAGACCAAAGCCATGGACCTCTACAAGCAAGGCATTCCGTTACCGATCATCATGCAACTGCTCGGCCACGAAAACATGAGCACCACCTCGGCGTTCTACGCCTTCGCCACCCTCGACATGATGCGCGAAGCAATGAATGCCGCCACCCCGGCAATCAGCGAATCAAGCACCCAAGTCCTCAGCGACGACGAACTTCAACTCCTCTACACCCTGAAATAGCACATAACGTTAAGCCGAGGAACAGGGCCGAGATCCCCGAATCACAAGGCCAAACACGCCAACCTCGGCTTAACCGATTCCTCGGCATAATCGGAGTGCCAGATCGCGTGCGGCTCGATCAGGGTCGTGGCGGCGGCGTTCTTGAGCGCATCGGCGACGAGCTCGGTGCGCATGTGATCGGCGATGGACCAGCCGACGACTTTCTTTGAGTAACAGTCGATGACGGTGGCGAGGTAGACGAAGCCTTGCCAGGTGTGGATATAGGTAATGTCGCCGACGAACTTCACCCCGGGGCGGTCGGCGGTGAAGTCCCGCCGGACGAAGTCGGGCATGCCCGCGGCTGCCTCAGCGTCAGCCTCGGTGGTGATCCGGAACGGCCGTGGCTGACAGGCCACCAGGCCCTCGTAGCGCATGATCTGCCGCACCAGCTCCGGAGAGCACTCGGTCTTTTCCGCGGCGAGATCGGCGTGGATGCGCCGGTACCCGTAGGTCCCGTCGGACTCTTCGAAGAAGTGCTGGATCCGGGCGGTCAGGGTCTCGCGGCGGGCCGCTGTGGCCGATTGCGGACGTGTGGCCCAGTGATAGAAACCGGAGGTCGAGACGGCCAGCCAGCGGCACATTTTCACCACCGAGGTCAGATTGGCGGGCTCAGCTTTTTGGGAATCGATGAATTCATACTTGCTCACTGCCGCTGCTCCCGCGCGAAGTAAGCGCTGGCTTTTTTCAAGAACGCAGTCTCCGCCCGCAGCTCCTGAACTTCACGCTCAAGCTCCTTCAGCCGGGCCC
Source organism: Pseudarthrobacter sp. KH_020_B (assembly GCF_057840185.1). Lineage (NCBI taxonomy): Bacteria > Bacillati > Actinomycetota > Actinomycetes > Micrococcales > Micrococcaceae > Pseudarthrobacter > Pseudarthrobacter sp. KH_020_B. The sequence goes on along the minus strand of NZ_CM174506.1, from coordinate 1,971,228 downwards.
GTTCCGACACCGTCAGATCCGTCTCCGTGCCGCCGTTGGCCTCACGGTACTTGAGCAGCCAATTGCGCAGCGTCTCGGGACCAACACCGTACGCGGTGGCCACGTCCTTGATCGGCCTGGACGTGTTGATCACCTCGCGGCACAACTCGTCCTTGAACTCCTGGGTAAATCGTCTGCGTGATGCGGTCATGCTGATCTCTACTTTCGGTAGACCCTCATTTTATGAGGGCCCACTGTCCGAGATCTCCGCGGCAGCTCAAACACCGCTGAAGGAACTCGTCTGGATCGCGAAAATCCGGTGGCGCATCGAACACGACTATCGCGAACTGAAAACCGGTCTCGGCCTCGACCACTTCGAAGGCCGCACCTGGCTCGGCTGGCACCACCACGCCACCCTCGTCACCGCGGCCCACCTATTCATCACCACACTGCGCCTGACACGCCCAAAAGCGCCTGGGGCAGCTGAGTCTCTACGGCATCCTCCGCGAGCTCCAACACCTCGTCGCCGCACGGACCGGACACTGCCCCTACTGCCAACCACGAGGCCCAACCTAACTAAGTACTACTAGTTGCTGGTGGCGGCCAGGGTGTGGCGGTTAGCTTTAACGTCCCACATGGACCCGGCCGCGTTGGAAACGCTGGCATAGGGGTCGTTCAGAATTTCCCGGACGAAGTGGCTCCGGAGTGGTGGTTGCGTCAGGCCTGAGCCAGTTCGATACGTCCACGCCCGATTATGGCTACCACATCGAGGAGTTCAAGGGTAGTGGTGCTATGACTCTCATGCAGTAACGCTGTAGTAACGCGGGTGGTGTTGATTGTAAAGCGGTGCGTTTCACCATACGCCTGTCATCGACATACGAAAGGTAGGATGCGATGCCTTTGAAGGCCTACGGGGTTTTGACGGCCAGGGTGAAGGACCGTCGCCGGGAGGGAACATCGGATACGCCCCATTATCAGATCCATCTACAGGATGACTCCGGGACGCACTACCGTGTCGCTGTGAACGTCCAGTCCCAGCAATCGCCCTCCGAATTGCTGTACATCACGGATGACAATTTCCGGCATCCGGTCTTGGACCTGCTGCCGGACCCCGGCACCGGATGGACGCGCCTGCCGCCCGGGCCAGGCGGTCCTAATCTGGACTTCATCCGCGGCAACCTGTTTGATCCGGCAAATATGCGGCTCCTGCCCCCGGAGATCGCGGGCCCGGACAATGATCTGGCCGACCTGCTAGACCACTACGTGCTACGGGCCATCGGCGATGCGACCGCCCGGCTGTACGTCTTCGGTGAGCGTTGGGGCCCCGAGCCAGGAATGGATGACAAGGTTTTCGGGTTCACCCCAGGGAACGGCGTTCATGATGTCCACATGAATCAGGGCAACAGTGCCGCCTTCCGTCGGGACGACGGCGTGTGGCAGGACGGCGCAATATTGCTGCACTTTCCGGGGGAGGATCGCTGGGTCGCAGTCTTCCTCGCCTTCCAGAGCCAGTCCTGGCATACCGACGATGCCACGGGGCACACGATCGAGGGGACCCAGCCGCGTCCCGAAGCGGGAGATGCGGCGCTGCGGATCCTGTCCGCGTTGGTAAATCCGGTAGGTCCGGCGCCGGAAGCGGAGTCCATGCTCCTGCTCAACGCTTCCCCGAACCCGGTCGATCTCACAGGTTGGCACATCGCGGACCGGCTGAAGAACATCTGTCCGGTTCCCGGCGGTCAGTTGGCAGCTGGGGCAACCCTGCAGGTGCCTGTGACCAATGGGATGCAGCTGGGCAACAGAGGCGGTGTGATCACGCTTTTAGATCCACAGGGCATGAAAGTTCATGGCGTGTCTTACACCAAAGAACAGTCGGCACGGGAGGGGTGGACGCTCACCTTCTGACTCCCTTCTAGTCGTCGAGGAATCAAGAATGGGACCGTCGCGAATCGAGGAATCATGTCAAGATGCCCGCGTACCCCTTATCGAAGAATCATTTGATTGTGCCCGGATGGTCGGTTGGCTCTTGGGGCCTTGTTTGGCCGTGGTCAGGGTGAGCAGTTCTGCGCATAGGGCCTGAACCTGGCGTTGGATGGCTGCAGGATTCAAGGGGTTGTTCTCCCGCTTCAACTTGGCCTTCACGACTTTCCGGACCTTGCCCTCGTCGGGCCAGGACTCGTTCGTACGGGGTCGCCGGCCGGTCATACTTCTTGCTGATCTTTGCGCCGGTTCGGATCTTCTGGACGAGTTTTTGCTGCGGTCCGAAGTGATTGGTCAGCTGCCCTTGCAACGCCCAGATCCGGTTCAGCAGCTCGAGTTCGGCCGCCGTGTCGTAGCGGTGATATCCGACGGTTTGCCGGACAACATGCCAGTTCTTCTGTTCCACGTGGGCGCCGTCGTTCTTGTTCCCGGACCGGGACCTGGTGAAGGTCAGCTGCTCCTGTTCACACCACCGCAGCAGCCCCCAGTTGATGAACTCGCTCCCGTTATCCGAAGCGATCCCCCGGATCGGGAACGGGAACGACGCGGTGGCTTCCTTGATCGCGGCGAACACCCATTTCTGGGCCTTGTTCCTCACCGACCGGGTCTCGGTCCAGCCGGTGCAAATGTCAGTGATCGTCAGGGTGAAGCAGAACTCTCCCCTGGAATTTCCGCCTTCGTGGCCGACCAGATCGATCTCCACAAACCCGGGCACCGCGTCGTCCCATTCGGCCCAGGTCCGCATCGGGATGGAGTCCTTGAGCAGTGTTCCGGGCTTGGTATGGGAACGGCCCCGGGGGTCCAGTTTTCCCCGGTCACTCTTGAGCCGGCGGTCGATGGTGGCCGGGGCGATCTTCACCAGCAACGCGGCCGTCCCGTCCTCGATCGTCAGCTCTTTGAACCGGCGTAGCAGGGGAACCAAATCCGGCAGCGCTGCTGCCAGCAGGCGCCCGCACGGGGTGCTCTGGACGGCCCAGCAGAACCGCAGCGCCCCGATCACGTCGTCCCCGTAGACCGGGGGCCTGGGCGGCCGGGGCCGGACCTGTTTGAGTACGAGGGCCTGGCGCAGCGCCTTCCGCGCATGGTCACGGTGCAAAGCGTCAGCGCACACAGTTCGTCCAGGATGATCTTCTTGGCGGCCCGGTCCGACCGGGCATATCGGAGGGCAGTGGTCTTCGTGACGGCCTTGCGTTCGCTCATCGAAAGCTCCATGGCTCACAGTGCCGGGCCGGCGGATGCCGCCCCAGCAGACGCGCCACCACGCGGGCATTACCAAATGATTCTTCGATAGCACCTACGCGGGCATCTTTCATGAGTCAACGCGAATCACCCGGGGAATCATGTCAAGATGCCCGCGTAGCTTTCATCGTGGAATCATTTGATTTTGCCCGGAGGGTTGGTTGGCTCTTGGGGCCTTGCTTGGCCGTGGTCAGGGTGAGCAGTTCGGCGCAGAGTGCTTGAACCTGACGTTGGATTGCCGCAGGATTCAAGGGTTTGTTCTCCCGCTTCAACTTCGCCTTCTCGCTGGGCCGGACCGCACCTTCGTCGGCCAGGACCCGCTGGTAAGGGGTCGCCGGCCGGTCATACTTCTTGCTGATCTTTGCGCCGGTCCGGATCTTCTGGATGAGTTTCTGCTGGGGTCCGAAGTGATTGGTCAGCCGCCCTTGCAACGCCCAGATCCGGTTCAGCAGCTCCAGTTCCGCCCCCGTGTCGTAGCGGTGGTATCCGACGGTTTGCCGGACAACATGCCAGTTCTTCTGTTCCACATGGGCGCCGTCGTTCTTGTTCCCGGACCGGGACCGGGTGAACGTCAGTTGCTCTTGTTCGCACCACCGCAGCAGCCCCCAATTGATGAACTCGCTCCCGTTGTCCGAACTAAGCCGATTTCGGCTTAGTTCGGATTAAGCCGAGGAAAACGCTAAGCCGAATGGAGTCGCTGTGGTCCCGGGTTTCGGGGGATTTACGAACTTTTCCTCGGCTTAGCATTTCTGGGGCTACCGGAGGGTGTAGAGCTTTTGCAGGTTTTCCTCGCTGAGCCATTCCACGGTGGCCTGGCTGATGCCGGGTGTTGCCATGTTCATGGCTTTTTTCATCATGTCCAAGGTGGCGAAGGCATAGAACGCCGAGGTGGTGCTCACGCTTTCGTGTCCGAGCAGTTGCATGATGATCGGCAGCGGGATCCCTTGCTTGTAAAGATCCATGGCCTTGGTCTTGCGCAGCATGTGGCAGTGCAGCTTGACCGGGATCGTGGGGCAGGAGCCTCGGGCGATGTCGCCGGCCTTCTTGAGGATCGCTGCGACGCTGTCTTCCGAAAGCCGGGTCGGTTCACCCTGGTGGAGGCTGTTGAACAGCGGACGCGTGGCCGGCAGGGTTGCTGGCCGGGGATGGAACTCCTGGAGATATACCTGCAGGTGCTCGATGGTCTTGTCGCCCAGGGGCACGACGCGGCTCTTGTTTCCTTTCCCGGTAAGCGTCAGGTGGGCCGGTTTCGCCAGACTCAGGTCATTCAGGGTCAGGGCGGTGATTTCGCTGATGCGTGCCGCGGATTCGTAGAGGAGGATCAGGAGCATGCGGTTGCGCCGCGACTTCGGGGTGGAGCCGGTGAAGGCCGCCAGGATCGCCGCGGTTTCGTGCTTCTGCAGGTGGTCGATCGGCTTCTTGGGCACCGCTGGGGCCTTGAGCGCCGTGGCTGCTTCGTGCAGGGCCACCAGCCGGAGGTCCTCCTGGGAGGCGTAGCGCAGGAACGCCTTGATGGCGGTCAGGCGCAGGCCGACCGTCTTTGGTTGGTAGTTCTTGGTTTCCCGCATCCAGATCAGCCATGCCTTGAGGAATGTCCGATCGAAGTGGTCGAAACCGATGTCCTTGCGCAGGACGGAGTGCTCGTCCACGAGGTAGTCCACGAAGCATTCCAGGGAGATCCGGTAGGCCTCGACGGTTTTCGGGGAAACGTTCCTGACCTGGGGCATGTATTCGTGCAGGTAGTTCCGTGCGTGGCCCCAAAAGTTGGGGGTGTCGTGCTTGGTGTCGCGCTTCATTCGAATCCCACCTCGGGAAGAATTCCCTGGTCTTCACGGACGATGTCGGCGTAGCCGTTCATGAAATCCGGGGATGTATGGATGTAGTAAAGAGTGCTGTGCAGCGAAGCGTGGCCCATGTACCTGGACAGATTGGGCAGCATGGCGTTGACATCGGTGCCTTCGGCCATCCAGCGTTCGATGTTGGCGTAGGCAAAGTGGTGCCGGAAGTCGTAGGGCCTCGGCTGTTTCCCTCCGCTGGGGCGCGGCAGCCCGGCTTGGTCCCAGATCCTGTGGAACGCGTTCCCAATAGCATTGGGGCGCACCTGGGCGCCCACGGTGGAGACGAAGAAAGCCGCCCGGTCCGCGCCGAAGAATTTCCGGGAGGTCCGGTCGCATTCGGCCAGGATCTCACCGACTTGGCCGGTGAGGGGAAGTTGCCGGCTGCGGTTGCCCTTGGACCAGAGCACGTCGATGACGCCTGCGGCAAGGTTCACGTCCCCGGGCATCAACCCACGCGCCTCGCAGGTGCGCAACCCGCACGAATGCATGAGGGCGAAAAACGCGAGTCCCTGCCATCTCCACGGGGATCTGGTGTCCAACCGTGTCGCGGCATCGAAGAACCTGGTGATCTCCTCGTTCGTCAGCAGGTAAGGCTGCGGGCGGACAAGGTCGGATCTCCACTCGTCAGACAGAACGTAGGCTTCCTCATCGCCGTTGAGTCGTTCCCAACGGCCAAAGTCCCTGATGTATGACAGCCACGACCGGCGGCCGTTCGGGAGACTTGCGATCCGGGAAGAAACCCAACCTTCAACGGTGGACCGGTCAAGGTCCTTTAGCGAACGTTCCGTGCAGTATCGGTCAAAACTCCTCAAGTACCAGACCCGGCCGTCGCAGTAGATGCCCATGCTTTTCTTGAAGGCAAGGTAACGCTCCAGCTCGGGGCCGAGTGCGCTGGTGAATTGTGGCTTGTTCATTTTCATGCTCCCTGCGGCATCGGGAGAGTGAGAACGCATGCGCGCAGATGCTCGGTATCCGTGCCGAGGTATCTGTTGGTGGAATCCGGGGCAGAGTGCCCAAGAACTGCCGAGATCGTTGGCAGCGGGGTTCCTGCACGCAGGAGCCTGGTGGCGGCGTTGTGGCGCAGCAGCCTCGTCCCGGCATCGGTGCGGTCCAATCCGGCCGCGATAAAGGTTCGTCGGGTTACTTCATAGATGGACGCGTGATCCGAGAACTCGGTGTGGGGTGCCAAGGAGCGCAAGAATACGTGGTCGTTCCAGACTTCAGGACGTTCTGTGAGGACATATGCCGCCAGCGCTTCGGCGATCATCGGAAGCAAGGGAAGCGTGAGCGGATTGCCGGTCTTTTGCTGCACGATCCCGATCGTTGATTCCCTCCAGTTGATGTCACTCAACCGCAGGGCGATCAGGTCGCAGGCACGCAGCCCCGTCACCAACGCCAGCAGGGTGATCGCCGCATCACGGGCCGGTACCAAGCCATGGGTGCAGGCCTGGAGAACAGCGCTTTGATCTTCATCGCCCAGGGTTGGAACGATCCCGTGATGGCGCTTGGCGTTGGCCAGGCCCAGGGCGTCCTGCAAGTCGCGCCGTCCCAAGAATTTCAGGAAGGCCCGCAGATTGATGACCGCCACCCACATCGAGGACTCGGCCCAGCGTCCCCGCAACGATTCAAGGAATCCCAGCACGCTGGCACCCTTGGCCTCCTGCAGCGAGGTTACTCCTTGCGCTTCCAGGTAGAGGAGGTAGCCGCGAACCTCACGCATGTACGAGTTTCGAGTCTCTACCGCCAGATTGCGTTGCCCCATCTCAACTGACCAGGCGGCCAACGACCGGATGAACTCCTCGGACTGCGGAGCGGGTTCGCCGCCGTCACGCCGCATGGTGGAAAGATCCACCGAACAGGTGAGGGTGTAGGAATCCAGCAACCTCACCAACCGGCCGTACGATTTTCGGCGCTGGCTACTGAATCTGCCGGTCCGTGGGCTCGTGGTCATAGACGCGAATTCCGCACCGAGCTCCACGGTGTAACGTCCGTCCTGTTTCCGAGCGAGCAGCTCCAAGCGGCGAAGCCATTTCCTGTATTCAAGTATCGTCGACTGCTTGTAGCCCGCCGCTTCCAGACAGGCCACCACCAGCTCACCAATCCCACTAACTGTCGTCTCCATGACGCGTTCCCTTCGCTGGATCTATGGATACGGCAAAGGTAAGGCCAGATTTGCGTGCAGGCACTAAGCCGAGGAAATGGTCCAAAATCCCCCGAACCCGGGACCACAGCGGCTCCATTCGGCTTAGCGTTTTCCTCGGCTTAATCCGAGTCAATCCCCCGGATCGGGAACGGGAACGCCGCGGTGGCTTCCTTGATCGCAGCGAACACCCATTTCTGGGCCTTGTTCCTCACGGACCTGGTCTCGGTCCACCCCGTGGAAATGTCAGTGATCGTCAGGGTGAAGCAGAACTCACCCCTGGAATTTCCGCCCTCGTGGCCGACCAGATCAATCTCCACAAACCCGGGCACCGCGTCGTCCCATTCGGCCCAGGTCCGCATCGGGATGGAGTCTTTGAGCAGTGTTCCGGGCTTGGTGTGGGAGCGGCCTCTTGGGTCGAGTTTGCCCCGGTCTGCCTTGAGTCGGCGGTCGATGGTGGCCGGGGCGATCTTCAGCAACAACGCCGCCGTCCCGTCCTCGATCGCCAGCTCCTTGAACCGGCGCAGCCGCGGAACCAGATCCGGCAGCGCTGCTGCCAGCAGACGCCCGCACGGGGTGCCCTGAACGGCCCAACAGAACCGCAGCGCCTCGATCACGTCCTCGCCGTAGATCGGGGGCCTGGGCGGCCGGGGCTTGACCTGTTTGAGCACCAGGGCCTGCCGCAGCGCCTTCCGCGCATGGTCCCGGTGCCAAAGCGTCAGGGCACACAGCTCGTCGAGGATTGTCTTCTTGGCGGCCCGGTCCGACCGGGCATATCGGAGTGCGGTGGTTTTCGTGACGGCCTTGCGTTCGCTCATCGAAAGCTCCATGGCTCACAGTGCCGGGCCGGCAGAAACCGTCCCAGCAGACGCGCCGCTACGCGGGCATTACCAAATGATTCTTCGATAGCAGCTACGCGGGCATCCTTGATGAGTCAACGCGAATCGTTGACAGCCGCCTGCCGCTGGTCAAGAATGAATGAGACGCGGCGAGCCTCCACCGACTCCTCGCCGACAGCACGAAAACACGGCAATATCCAGTCATCAATGGCTTGGAGGACCGAATGCCCGAGTTGCTTCACCCTGGTGTATATGCGCTGGAGTTGCCCTCCGCTGTCAGGCCCATCGAAGGCGTAAGCACGTCTACTGCGGGCTTCGTCGGTGTTGCCGATAAGGGTCCAGTCCCCGGATTCGCAATGCCCTTCGGCTCCGCTCCGCGCCCCCTTCTAGTGACGAGCTTCACCGAGTTCACGCGGATCTTTGGCGGATTCCGCTCCGACAGCTATCTCGCGTACGCGGTGCAGGCGTTCTTCGGCAACGGCGGCCGCCGCGCCTACATCGTCCGGGTCGTCGTCGACGACGACGACCCAGCAGGGTACAGCGCGTCGGGGAACGACACGTCGACCAACGCCGGACTCGCCGGCGTCGGACTCCTCGACCGCGAGACCTCACCAGCCCCGAGCCTCGCGATCGTCGCCCGGTCACCCGGGGCCTGGGCGAACTCCCTCGGGCTCCAGGTGGACGAGAGCAGTAGCGACCCCGACCACCTGTTCCGACTCACGGTGCTCTACGCCGGTGTGCCGGTCGAGTCGTACGACGGCCTCAGCATGGACCCCGCGCGCGACGACTTCGTCGACACCGCAATCAACACATCGTCGCGGTACATCTACGTCAAAGCCGTGGTGCCCGCGACTGCATCGACCGAGGACGCCCGCCCCGCTGCTACGGCCTCCTCGCACGTCACAACGTTCAAGGACGGCAACAACGGTACGGCCTTCACCGCATCCTCCACGGTCTCGCTCGGCCCTGCTCTCAGCGTTCGCACCACGCGGTCGACGACCGACCCGCCCACCTTCTCGATTGTTGTCACCCAGGGGACACGGATCGTCGAGAGCCACGACAACCTCTCTATGGACCGCACCCTTGGCAACTTCGTCGAACGCAAGGTCAACCCGTCCTCGCGCCACCTTCACATCCAAGTGCCAGATTCCGCCCCGTCGACTAACCCAGACGTGTCGCGCCCGGTCGACAATGTCCAGGCGTTCCCGGTGCCGGCTTTTCCAGCAGGGATCACGTTCCCCGGCGGGAGCGTGAGCGCGGGTCCAGGCGCCAACGGCCGGGTGCCCTCCCCCGGCGACAGCCACTTCATTGGCCGACCCGACCGCGGCACTGGACTGTACGCCTTCGACTCAGTGACGGACGTCAACATTATCGCGATCCCGGGGTCAGGCAACGACCTTACCGTCAGCGCGGGAATGGCCTACTGCCGGAACCGCCCACTGCAGGACGCGTTCTTCGTCGGGGACGTCGGCGTGCTGTCTCCCGAAGACGGCCGGGTGGCCGGGGCCACCCCCGACGTCGGCGACAAGGCTGCGGCACGTGTCTTCGTCCGCTCGCTGTCCACGCCCAACGACTACGGTGCCGTCTACTACCCATGGCTACGCGTGTCCGACCCAATCGGCCGCGGCCGCAACCCCATCATCGCAGTGCCGCCGTCGGGAGCTATCGCCGGGCTATACGCGCGCGTCGACAACAGCCGCGGCGTCTTCAAGGCCCCCGCGGGAACTGACACCGGACTGGCCGGCGCGCTCGGACTGTGCGACGACCTGCAGGACGCCGATCAGGACAGCCTCAACCCCATTGGACTAAACGCCATCCGCCGGTTCCCAGGCTACGGTGTCGTATCGTGGGGAACGCGGACGCTCGCAACTGACGCGGCGTGGCGTTACATCCCGGTCCGTCGCACGGCGATCTTCCTTCGTACCAGCATTTACGCCGGCATCCAGTGGGCGGTGTTCGAACCGAACGACGAGCCTTTATGGTCTCAACTGCGGCTCAACGCTCGGGCGTTCATGATGACCCAGTTCCGAGGTGGAGCCTTCCAAGGCTCCACGCCGGCCGAGGCGTTCTTTGTGGCCTGCGACGCAACAACGACGACCCAGCAGGACATCGACAACGGCGTCGTAAACCTCCACGTAGGGTTCGCACCGTTGAAGCCTGCGGAGTTCGTCGTTTTCACCCTGAGTCAGAAGGTCGACCAGGCGACGTAAGCCGCCCCCAGCCACGCGGATGTGACGGAGTACTTCATGAGGATGAGCGCCAGCACCAATCGCTTCGATCCGTACCGGAACTTCCGGTTTAAGATCAAATGGGATGGCCTGTATGTTGCGGGCCTGTCGAAGATGACCGGCCTCAAACGGTCGACGGAAATGACGGAATGGCGCGAGGCGGGTGAGAATATCGTGGCCCGCAAGCTCCCGGGAAAGACGAAGTATGAGCCGGTCACCCTCGAGGCGGGAATCACATACGACACCGCCTTCGAGGATTGGGCGAATCTCGTCAACGACTTTGCCAGCCACGGAATCACCAGCCCACGCGACTTCCGGAAGAACGTCACGGTCGACGTATTCAACGAGGCTGGCGGGAAGGCGATTTCGTACAACCTGTACCGGGCGTGGGTGGCGGACTACCAGGCCATCCCCGACCTCGACGCATCCGCGAACGCAGTAGCCATCACGACGGTCAAACTCGAGTTCGAGTGGTTCGAGCGGGACACCGCAGTGTCCGAGGCAGCCGACCGCGGGCCCGCGCGGATCGGCTGAATCCCGTGGCCGCTGGATGAGCGTCGCGCAAGCCGTCCCCCTACTGGGCGGTGCCTCCGCGCCCGACGGCTCCCGGATCGTCGAAGCATGGGTGCGGCCGCTGTGCGGCTACGACGAGGAGTGGCTCGCCTCCCAGCCGACTTTAAGTCCCGTCGCGGTCGTCGTCACGGGCCTCCTGTCCCGGAGCGTCGTCAGACTGGGCCCTTGGGAACCGCCGAGCCCCGACGTTCTGCTGGACCTCGCCGTCGCCGACCGTGACCTATTGCTACTCGCCGTGCGCACTGCGACATACGGGGACCGGTTCGAAGTCGTCTTGTCGTGCTCGACGTGTGATCAACCGATGGATGTGTCGTTCGGCGCGTCCGACATTCCCCGGCGAGCGCACTCCTTCGCCGCCGACCCGGTCCCCGTCGAGGTCTCGGACGGTGCCGGTGGCCTGCTCGAATTCGCGGTGCGGGCGGCTACCGGACGAGACCAGGAGGCCGTGGCTCGGGCCTGGGCCGCTAGCGGCGAGGACCCGCTGGCCATGCTCGTCGCGCGGTGCGTCACCGATGGGTCTTGGCAGGCCCTGCCGGCGGAGGCCCGCACGGCCCTTCCCGACGCCGTCGCCGCCCTTGGCCCGGCGATCGAGCTGGCGATGGACCTCGAATGCCCCGAGTGCAATACATTTTTCCAGGCGGATCTCGACCTTGCGACATACCTGCTCGATGAGTTCGCGGTTCCGGCCAGCACCGTGGTCCGCGAGTTGCACCTCTTGGCGAGCGTCTACCACTGGGGCGAACGGGAGATCATGAGCCTTCCCAGCCCCCGTCGACGCGCCCTTGCAACCCTCGTCTCCCAGGACGTCCGGTCGCAGGCGGCTCTGTGAGCGGCTACCTGGCCCGGTCGGCATCGGCGGGCGCGCGGCCGTGGCGCGCCGACTCCGTGCTCCGGCAGAACGCGGCCGCGCGCATTGCGCGGACAAGTGGGCTGGCCGGCCCGTATACCGTTCCGACCGCACTGGCACCGCACGGTGACGATCCGGATCAACTCGGTGACACGGATCGGCCGGACGATGTAGCGCAGCCGGGGTCGGCACACGGAAGGACGGGGCGCGTGCGAGGGGCGCAGCCGAGGGGTACGTCGAGCGCCGCTGACGGCCCGCGGCCGGGTTCCGGGAGCGGGATTGAGGGCGGTACAGGTCACGCCGAGGGCGATGCCGGTCCTACGGGGTTGGACCTCGTGGGGAACCGAGACGACGGTTCCTCCGGACCAGGTGTCCCCGAAGTAAGACACGGCGCGGCGTCCGATCCGGGAGCAGGCCTGCCCTCCTCCTACACCGCGGGCGATCATCCGGTTGGCCCGGTGCCGGATGCCCCGCACCCCGGGCTGCAGCCGCTGTCGGCGGCGGTGCCCCCGACGGCCGGAATCGCCGCACTTCCCGCCCCACCCGAGGAGTGGTCGGAGGCCGCCCCAGCGGCGCTCCCTCCGCACTCACCCGGTCCCGGGTCCACGACAGCGCGCGGCCAGCGCGAAACCCCGCCCTTGGCGGTTCCTCAGCCGCCTCCTCAGGCCGTGCCCACGACCGGGGCCGGGCCCGGAGGGTCCACGTCTCAACATTCGCTGCAGCGGGGCGACACGGCGCAGACCGGACTTCGTGGCTCGGGTGGGGATGCGGGTTCCGGACGGGCCCCTGCCGAGCCTGAACCGCAGCCCGCTGTCGCTTCCCTCGTCAGCATCACGGACCTCGACATGCAAGACATGCTCACCCGCGTCCTCCGTGGCATGCCGCCGGAAATCCGGGTCGGGCCCGATGAACCCGGCCGCCCGGTGGCACCCGATCCCGCACAGGTCGGCGCCACTGGTACCCGCTCCGAGGGGGGCAGCGCCGCCGGGAACGACAGCTCGGCCACTGGCCAAGAGTGGTCCGACGAGGGCAGCGGACGCCCCGGCAACGACACCGCCCCTTCCATCTCGGTCCACATCGGTCGGCTAGAGGTCACCGTCGTCCACCGCCCGGCTGTGGTCCCCGTGTCTCCCTCGGACGGGGCGGGGACGCATCGGCCTGCACCGCGGCCCGCCCTCTCCGCGTCTCCGCTTGGCATTTCCCCCTTCGATCGAGTCCGGTTCGGGAGATAACGTGAGCGCGCAGGCGATCTCAGCGGCTACCCGAACACTGCGGGCCTACCTCACTGCGGTCATGTCCGCCGCGCGCTCTGTCACGCTACTCCCGCCCGGCGAGGACCCGCCGACGGTCGGCAGCGGCGTCAACTTGTATCTCTACCAAACCACGGAGAGCCCATACCTGAAGAACGCCGCACCCCCCGGCGATTCCATGGACGGGGCGCCAGAGCAGGTACCGGCGCTGTCGCTGGACCTCTACTATCTCCTGACGCCCTTCGGTCCCACGCCCACGGCCGACGACGAGACGGACGAAGCCCATGCCGCCCTCGGCGAGGCGATGCTCGCCCTCCACGATGCTCCCGTCCTCACCCGCGCCCATGTCCCTGGCTTCGACTCCGATACGGATGTGCCGTCGGTTCTGCGGGACGCCTTCGGCGACCTCACAGCCAGACTCCATCCGATCACAGTCGAGGAACTGTCGAGGATCTGGAGCACCATCGGCAAGCCGTTCCGGCTGTCCGTCGCCTACCAGCTCTCTCTCGTCCGGCTCGGAGGCACAGGGACGTCCCCGATCGCGCCCCCGGCCGTCGCCGTGCGGGTCGATGTGGCCGCCGTCATACGGCCGACCATCACCGGGCTCGAGCCGGTCACCGCGCCGCTCGCCGCGCTCGTCGCCGGTTCGGTGACGCCCACGAGTATCACGATCACGGGGACCGGGCTCGCCACGGAGGGCACTGCGCCGGTTGTGACAGTCGCCGGGGCCACCGCAGCCCCGGCGGTTCCGGCGACTTTTGGGACGATCGTCGCCGCCCTTCCTCAGTCCCTGCGCCGGGGGCCCGACGCCGACGTCGTCGTGACGGTGAGCGGACGCAGCAGTGCGCCCGAGGCTTTCCGGATCGATCCTTGGGCGGCCGGCCTCTCGCCGGTGCGCGGGACATTCGCCTCGGCGACCGACGTCGTCCTCACGGGCTCAGGCCTCTCAACCGCCACACGGCTCGTCGCCTCGCCCGTCGTCGGAAACCGGCCGGAGGCGACCGTCACGTGGTCCGCAGCGGCGGACCCGGCCCGCAGCGATGCTGAACGCGTCACCGTCTCGGCAGTTACGGCGGCTGTTTCCAACCTCGCTCCCGGGACGGGCTTGGTCAACGGTCGGTACGAGGTCCGCGCCGAGCTCGCCTCAGGCGGACTCTCTAACCCGCGCTCGCTAGTCGTCGCACCGCTGCTCCGGGGCTTCTCCGGAGGTGGCGGCTCATCGTACGAGATCGCACAGGGGCGGCTCGTCCTTCGCGGCGATCGGCTGGACGGACACGACGTGCGCGTACGACTGGACGGCGCCGAGCACTCCCTCGGCGAGCACCTTGACGCAGCCGAGCTGGTCCTCCAGTTCGCCAGTCCTCTCCCCCCGGGGACGCACAAGGTCGAGGTCAACATTGACGGCGGTCGCTCCGACACCCTCACCCTGACCGTGTGACGTGGACATGGGTGCAGACATGCAGATGGACGCAGACGCCGACGAGACAGCGACGCCGGCGTCTGTGCGCGGGTTCTCGGACCACTGGGAGCACCTGCGTGCGGAGTTCGTCCTGTTGGAGCACGCGCTCAACAGCCTCGGTGCGGCACCCGGACTGTCCGATGAACGAGGGAAAGAACTCGGCCCGGTCCTGGCGGAGCTACGGTCGGCCCTCGACGAGCGCGTAACCGCGACCGCCTCGTGGGTCCGGTTGCCCCTAGCCCGGCTGGCTCGAGCGGCCGAGCTCTCCCCATGGGAGGTGACGCTCGTCGTCCTGTGCCTGGGCGTAGAGCTGGACGGAAGGTGGGCGGCATGGTGCTCGGCCCTCCATGATGTCTCCGGCGGGGGACGTCCCGGCACGGCCCTGGCCCTTGACCTGCTGGGCGGTGGGCTGGCAGAGCGGGCCGGCGGTGCCCTCGCGCTGCTGCCGCAGGCACCACTGCGGGGATCGGGCATCCTGCGGGCGATCCCCGACCCGCACGGCGGGCAGTCGGTGCTGGCACTCACCGACGCCGCTCTCGCAGCCCTCGTCGGGCACGCGCCGTTCCTCGATCGGCCTTGGCTGCGGGTCATGGCGCCGCGCCGCCCTGATGTTCTCGGAGATCACATCACGGCCGCGGCCGAGCCGTTGGTCCGGGCTGGGGCGCGGCTGCTCGCGGGCGGTACGTGGGCCGCCGGCGCGGCGGGTACCCGGCTAGTCGCATGCCTCACCGGCCGGTTGCAGACGGGAGTGGACGCCGGGCACGCGGCGGCGAGCCTGCTCGGACTGCCTCTCCTTGTCCTCGACATTGCCGTCGCTGAAGGCGCGGTCGACCGGGCCGACCCAGCCGCACCGGGATCGCTTGCGGACGCAGTCCGCGAAGCGACCCTCCAAGCGCGGATCGCTCCGGCGCTCCTGCTGGTCGTCCTCCCCGAGCCGGTACCTTCCCGTGGCGAGACGCCCGAGCGTCCAAGGACCGACGTGGATGCCATGGTCGCCGAGGTCGTCGACGTCATCGACAGGACGGGCTGGCTGACGCTGGTCTCCACGGAGCAGGGTGTCACCGGCCGCGGAGGCCCTTTGGGCGTTCCTTGGATCACAGTCGTCCTGCCCGAGAGCGGGACCGGCGATCTCACTAGCAACTGGTTAGCGGAGCTGTCCGCGGCGGGCGTCCACGCCGGGGAAGCCGAGGCCTCCTCCTTCGCGTCGAGATTCAGGGCCGGTGCCACCGAGATCCCGGCGGTCGTGTCCGCGGCCGTGGCGTCCGCCCGGCTGCGTGGATCGCCCGTCACGGTCGGCGACGTCGAGTCCGCGGCCCGCGAGGGCAGCGCACCGGCGATGGGTGCTGCCACACGCCGCATCCGCTCCCGTCTCACATGGGACGACCTGGTCCTGCCCCCGGCGCAGAAGGAGCAGTTGGCGGAGCTCGCTGCGGCGGTGGGGGCCCGCCGCCGGGTGCTCTCCGACTGGGGGTTCGGGGAACGCCGCTCCCGGGGCCGCGGGATCGCCGCGCTGTTCAGCGGCGCACCAGGCACGGGGAAGACCCTCGCCGCCGAAATCGTCGCCGCCCAGCTGGGCCTCGATCTATTCGCCGTCGACCTCGCCTCCGCAATCAGCAAGTACATCGGCGAGACAGAGAAGAACCTCAGCAGAATCTTCTCCGCCGCGGCGGACACGGATGGCCTGCTGTTCTTCGACGAGGCGGACGCCCTATTCGGCAAGCGCAGCGAGGTCAAGGATGCTCATGACCGGTATGCGAACATCGAGATTAGCTACCTGCTTCAGCGCATCGAGGCCCACGACGGCCTCGTAGTCCTAGCGACAAACCTGGAGCGTCATCTCGACGAGGCCTTCCTACGCCGGCTGGCTTTCGTGGTGAAGTTCCCCTTCCCCTCGGCCGCCGAGCGCCGTCTCATCTGGCAGGTCCAATTGCCGGCAGCCGCGCCGGTTGAGGACGACGTCGACTGGGACCGCCTCGCGTCGTTCCCGCTGGCGGGCGGTTCGATCCGCAATGCCGTGCTGCACACGGCGTACCAGGCCGCCGCGGCCGGGCGCCCGATCGGCACGGTCGGACTGCTGAGCGGCCTGCGACGCGAACTCGAGAAGCACGGCAGGGTCCCGGCCGAGGCCGACTTCGGACCCTACTGGCGCGAGGTCATGCTCAGGGCTGCGCCGCCGTGAGCGGACTCGACGTGCGCGTCGACCGGCTGACCGTGGAGTTCGATGCCCCGGATGAGCACGCGCACCGCGTGGAGGCAATCACCCGCCGGGCCCTGGCGCTGCTGGAAGAGCTGGCGCCAGTCCATCTCGTGCGACTAGGGGCCCGCCGTACCAGCCTCTCGGTACCCGTCCTGTCGCCCCGCCCTATGACCGTGGACTTCACCACCGAGGGCGATGAGGAGATCGCCCGTCGCCTCACCCGGTCCTGGCTCGACGCCTTGGCCGCACTGGGCTGAGGTCAGCGGCTGCCCGACAGCGGGATGTCCGCGCCGCGCGCGCCCGGGGGCAGGTTGTGGACAACCGTCCAGCTGCCGTCGGGCTGCACTGTGATGTCGAAGGTGAGGGCCAGGGCCCCGGCGCGCGGGATCTCGTAGTGGATCGACGTCAGGACGTCGACGTAGTCGTACCCCCCGCCCTCCAGAGGGATCGCGAGGCGGCGCCCGGCGGCACGGATGAAGGGATCGGTGGTGTAGCCGTTGTCGCGCGCCCAGCGCAGGAACGCCTCGATGCCTTGGCGCTGCGCCACCTGGTTCACCCCCCACGGCGCGAGCATAATGCCGAGGAACTCCTCCGACCCGAAGCCGGGCCCGACCATGTGCGCCCGCTCCCACCCGGCGACCACATCGGCCAGCCTGTCCGCCAAGCCGGGCGGGTCGGTGGCCAGGGCTCGGATGCCGCCCTCGCCGAGCGTGTAGCCCTGCAGCCCGACATCCGGGATCTCGCCCCTCGTCAGTGACTCCCGCAGAGTGCCCTCGGCGACGAACTCCGGCCCGGAGATGTGCAGGGCTTTGAAGATCTCCAGAGCCGACGGCGACGTCACGGGCCCCAGCGCCGTCAATCGCGCCCGTGCCGCATCGGCCAGGGCGGCACCAGATCCGGGCTCCGCCACCGCTCCGGGCACCCGCGGGCCGCCGGGCGGCAGCACTTCGGGGGTCAGCGGCGTGACCTCGAAGGCGGAGGCACTGGACCTGAGCAGTTCGGTCGCGCGGGCTGCCTGGCGGCGCATGTTCGCGACCGCGCTGGCCAGGGTGAGCGCGGTCGATCCCCGGCTTCGGCGGTAACGCTCCATGGCCGCCTGCAGCCGATCCATCTGCGCAACGAGGGCAGGCGCATCGCGGTGCCCGACCGGGAGCGGTGCGCCCCTTCCCGCCTCCAAGGTGTGGCCCGCGGTCCAGGCGGCGAGGACCTGCTCGGCCCACGCGTGGACCTCCGAACCGAGGCCACCTGCCTCGCCGAGCCGCGCCGGGGCGTCCGGACCGGTGAGCCGGACGCCCGGTTCGGACCGTGGGGGGCGGACGGTGCCCGCGGCCGTTCGCTCGTCAGCCTGCCCGCCCTCGGCGGCGCGGTCTCCGGTCCCGGCCGCGGGACCCGTGTCCGGCCGCGCCGCGCCGGCACCGGTCACCTCTCCCGTGGCGGGATCGGCCCCGGCGTCCTCCCGCCGGTCGCGGTAGAACTCGTCCAGGTCACGGATCACCCATTCGAAGAGCGGGCTCGACGGGTCCATGTGCGTCGTCTGGTCGCCGTACTCGCGCGCGTACGCCTCTGGCGAGCTGACCTCGATGCGCCGTGCCGGTTCGCCGGCCGACGCCGGCATCTCGACGACGATGCGAAGCGGGTTCGTCGTCACCTCTACCCGGGTGATGCCAGTCGAACCGTTGGGCCGGGTCGACTGCACGAACTCGGTGTGGCTGCCGCTGCGGAACGCCGCCCGGACCGCCATCGAGATGTCCGCCGGGGCCGGCAGGCGGCGGATGACCACGTTCTCTGGGTTGGGGTGCAGGTGGACCAGGGCCCGCCACCCGTCGCCGGCCGGGCTGCGGACGGAGAACTCCGTCCCTGTCTGGACGGCGAACTCACCGGTGTTCACGTTGTAGAACAAGCCAACCTCCGCACCCCTGCTGTGAGCGACGGCCTGGTCATAGGTGGCAACCGCCTGTTCGCCCGACGTGGTCCTGGCACCGAACGGCCCTGGCCGCGGAGGACTGGCGCTTGGACCTACCGGCCCGGAGGGCTGTTTGCGTCCGAGACGGAACCCGAGAATCTCGATGGACAGGTCACGCTCGGCCGCGTTGACCTCGGTTGCCGCCGCGCGGCCTACGGCCCCACCAGGATCGCGCGGGGTCCCCGCCGCCGTGCGTGCGGCGTCGCCCTCGTCGGCGGCACGCCGACCCGACTCGTCGGCCGTGGGGCTAGCGGCAGCCGCGTCCGTGCTGGCAGCGCCGCGGCGGGCCTCGGTTAAGCGACGGGCTGCGAGCTCGCGGGCCTGCGCGACGAGGTCAGAAACCGGTTGTGCCTCGGCATGCGCGACGGTCGCACTGGAACCTCCTGCGAGTTGATCGGTCCCGCCGGACGCGGGGCCCGGCGCCGCCCCGGCCCCCTCCGTTGCACGTCCCTGTTCGCCGCCGGCCAGGCCGGGTTCGAGATGCCGCAGCGGGGGCCGTGCCGGACCGGTCCCGTCAGCGAGCTGGGCCGCCTCACGGGCGCCGGTCCCCGCGGGGAGCACCTCCGGCTCTCCGCCGCCCAGACGGGTGGTTCCACCTTCGTGGGACGTGAGGCCCCCGCCCATCGACACGACCGTGACCGCTCCGGACTTCATCGCCCCGAGCAGCGCGCGGGCTCGCAGGGAGTCACGTTCCCCGTCGGTGAGGCCCTCCATCCTGTCGATCTCGTTCCACTCGATCGCTAGCTGGATCGGGATCGTGACGAGCTGCTGGACGTTGCCGACCATGCCGTACACGTGCAGGACGTTCTCCGCGGCCTCGACGCGCGTCACCCAGGACGGCAGGCGCCCCACCGCACTGCCAGCTTCGGCAATCTGACGTGCCGAGAACGTACCCAGCTGCCCGACCGCGGCGACGCCCCCAATCACCCCGAGGACGTCGAACACCGTGCCGATTTCCCACGCGTGCCCGGTCCTCGCGCGCCGCGCCAGCGAATCGATCGCAGTGATTGCCCCGGCGATGCCCCCGACCGCACCGACGGCGAGCCCGAGCCCGCCGGTCGCGAACAGCCCGGCGATCTCGGCGACGGTGGCGAGGTCCTGCAGCCGCTGCGTGAACCGCTTCCATGCCCCGGGGCGCGACACCATGGTGGCATCGATGCGGACCGGTGCGCCAAGCGCGTTGGTCAGCTCCTCGGGAAGTCGGATAGCCAGGGTGCCGCGCCCGTAGCCGGCGTTCTCGGCGAAGTCGCGGAACGCGTCCCGGATCGCCTGCACGTGACCCTCATGCCCGGCGGCCGACCCGCGACCGACGTAGAGATCCCGGCTACCAGAGGATGTGACGTCGACCAGCCCCCATCGGCGGGCGCCCGGGCGCGAGTCCGCCAGCTCGCCGAGCATCGTGTTAACGGGTGTCACCTGGCCGGTCTCGCGGCTGGCCAGCACCAGACGCGGACGGAAATCCATGATGCCGTCGACCGCCCGGAACGAGGCGTGCTGCTTGCGCACCCACGCCTCGTGCTCGCCGCCCTCGCCCGCGAATTGGACAAGCTGGCGGCGCTTCAGCTCGAGGAACTCTTGGACCGACTGCCCGGTGCTCAGCAACTGGAGGTGGAGGAATACCTCGTCGCGCGACAGCGCCGAGTCGGGGGCGCGCGCCGTGAGGTGCCCCTGCAGCTGCTGGGCCACCGTGATGACCCTGCGCAGACCGTCGGCAGTGCGGGTGAACATGTCGAACCCGCCCAAACGGCCCGACACCTCCAGGCCCCGGACCTTCTCCCGCGCCGCGGCGATGCGCCGGGCGTTGCGGGAGGCCTCGGCTGCAACCAGCTCCGCCCTGGCCTGGACGAGGTTTGTCGCCTCCAGGTCGGCTCCCTGGCTGGCGAGTGTCTCGATATTCGCGACCCGGACGGGGCGGACCGCGACGCTCGAGGCGCGCAGTACGTGGTGGTCCGGGTCCGCCACAGCCTCGTCGGACCACTGGGGACTGGCGACGCAGCGGACGATGAAGTCTCCCTCACGGTCGAAGCCGATGGACCGCTCGTTGAGCGGCTGGGTGACGACGTCGATGAAGCTGCTGACGATCGAGCCGAGCAGCCGCACGCTGTTCGACAGCCCGATCACCATGAGGTAGCCGGCCCGGGCCGCCCAGGGCCAGTCCTCCTCGGCCATCATGTCAAGGTCGCGCTGCTGGTCGACCGCGACGTCCTCGGCCGTGCGCGAGAGATCGGCCCCGGCGCCGCTGAAGGCGGACTGGGCCTCGCCCTCGCCGACGTTCGTCTTGTCCGCGAGGGTACGCGCCTCGCCCGACGTGACGTCACGGCCCCGGGTCAGCTTGGTGACGTCGATGAGCTCCCAGTAGTACTGGACCGGCTGCATCCGATTGAACACCTCGTCGTTGGAGGAGAGAGATCTGGCGGCGTAGTCCAGGTTCATGGTGAACCGGTTGGTGGCACCGGAGGCGGTCACCGCCGGGTCCTCGGGTGCGACACCACCCATGCGGATCGTTGACGGGTATGGCGGAGCGTTCGCCCCGGAGCGGCCGCCGGGCACGTGCTCCCCGGGTGTCACGGCAGTTCCGGATCCGCGCGCCTGCTCGGCGGCTTGCTCCGGGGGGAGGGCGGAGGCATTGGAACCGGGAGGCGGTGGGGTGAATCCCGTTGCGGCCGCAGGATTCGCCACCTGCTGGTTCGCCTGTGAGCTCGGGTCGCGCGATTCCTGGAGTGCCCGTTCGGCCGCGTCCACGCGTGCGTCGAGCGAGGGGGCCGGCTCGCCCTCGCGCAACGGCACGGTGGTCGTGGCACGATCGATGGTGACCTGGAGCTGCGCCGCCCCCGACGCGGATACGGAAGCCCGGTACGTGGCGGGGCCGCGCAGCCGGCCCGGTCTGGGAGCCGGGGACGGCTTGGGCGACGTGGGCGACGTGGGCGTGGGCGCCGTGCCTTTGCCCGGCCCGGTGCCGGTTCCGGTGCCCGTGCCGTCGCCCGTCACCGTCTCACCTGCCCGATCGGCGATCCCGCCGCCGCCGCTTCCTGCGCCCTTGGTTCCCGCGCCGGGCCCGTCACCGGTGCTCCCGGCTCCCCCGCGACGTCGGCGCAGGCGGGCAAGGGTAGTCAGGGCCCATTCCGGGGCCTCGGCGGACGTACCGGAGGCCCCTCGGGCGCGGCGCCGCAGGGAGTTCGCCAGCTCCGGGGGCATTAGCACGCCCGGCATGAACAGGACGAGCGCCGACTCCCCCGCCGGCCGGGCCGGCTCCGGGATGCCCCCGTACCGGCGGAAAGACTGGATCGCGATGAGGTCACCGCGCAGCCCGACGAACCACACCCGCCCGGTGCGGTGCTCGCGGAGCAGCAGCAGAGCCGCGTTGAGCATGACCGGGTTGCTCGTGTCCTGCTCGATGAGGGCGCCGACAGTCCCATCCGCCCGGATGATGGCGATGTAGTTTTCGGTGTAGAGGAAGCACTCTGACGGCTGCAGGATACGGGGCGAGACGCCCAGTTGGACGGCCTCATCGTCCAGCGTGATCGTCCTGAGCGCCCGGAACACCTCCGGGAGCTGACCGATCACCGTCGCGGGGTCCTCGCCGGTGTACAGCGTGTCGAACGCTGGCCGGGCGGGTACCGTCTGGGCCGGGAACTCGACCCGCTGCACGCGGGCGGTCCCCTGGTGGGTCTGAACGGCGATGTGAGCCAGCTCGTGAGCGAGCAGTTGGCGACCCGAGGCAGTGCCGAGCCCCTGCCACGTCCCGCCGAGCACGACGTGCGGGCCAAACGCGTAGGCCCGTGCTCCGAGGGCTTGGGTGCTGCCCTCGGCCATCGCTCCCTCGTGCAGCCGGACGGATCTGAGATCGACCCGGAGCAGCGTGCCGAGTGCGGCGATGAGCGCAGCGGGCAGCGGGTCGCCCGGCACGCCGATACCCGCGATGACGGCCTGGTCGGAGGAGTGCCCGTCGGGCGGGCGAGCGCCGTGTGCGGGCAGACCGCCGGTCCTCTCCACGGCACCGGTGGGGGGCCCGCGAAGCAGCGCGTCTTGGATGACCGGCCCTAGCGCCTCCGCCACGGCATCCGCGTGGCGCTCGGTCGCGGCTTCGCCTGCACCCGGCGATGGAGCGGCGGCCAGCAGCGCCGCCACCTGCGACGCCGGGCCCTCATCCGCGCGGCCGCGTTCGGTGGTCGGCAATCGTGACGCCGGGCCCTGGCGGGATCCAGGTCCTCCCGTTCTGGGCGACCGCGAGGGTGGCACGCCGACCGGGCCTGCCGGGGTCGTCATCGGCCCTGCCCCCCGACCACCGCCGCACCCAGTCCCGTCGGTGCGGCGTAGAACTGACGGTCGGCTTCTGGCAGGAACGCCGGGGCGGGGATCCGTCGCCACCCGGACAACAGCTCGATGTGGCCGCCGTCGAAGTGCCAAGTGTTGCCGGGATGGCGCACGCAGACGTAGTGGTGGTCCTCGGTCACGGCCGCGAGACGGGCATGACGGGCCATAGCCGCCCGTAGGAATTGGATGTCCTCGCCGATTGAGGTATCCGGGTATCCGCCGCTGAGCAGCCACCAGGACCGGCGGAAGGCGAGGGTTCCGCCGAGCACGAGTCCGTCGAACAGGATGTAGTCGCCGGGTACGTCGCACGCCCAGAACCAACCAGTCCGGACATCGACGAACGGCGGGTTGCCGAGGCCGGTGATGTCGGCTGTCCCGTCGAGGATGGGCGCCACCTGTGCCGATACCCGTCCGGGGCCGTGCCAGTCGTCGTCGTCCCAGTGCACGATGATCTCTCCTCGGGCGTGCTGGGCAGCGATGTTGCGCTTGGTGCCAATGGAGCGACGCCCCGTGAGCCGGACATACCGCAGGCGGTGGTCGCCGTGCAGGAGGTCTCCGATCGGGTCGGTGCCGTCGTCGACGACGACGAGCTCGAGCTCCGGGTGGTCCTGGCCCAGGAACATCTCAACGGCCCGGGCGACGAACGGCCGCCGGTCCTGGGTCGGCATCAGGCAGGATACGAGCGGCACTGAGCTGGTCTGCAGGTTCCTCACAAGGCACCCCCCGGGGTGAGCGATGCGTAGAAGGCGAGGTCTCCTGCCGACATGGCTGGCGGTGCCTGGGCCGGATGCCACGCCGGGGGACCATTTGCGGGTTCGAAGTCGAAGCGCCAGGAGTTGCGGCCGTGCCGCACGTAGACGTAGGCGGCCCGGTTGCTGATGGCGGCGACCCGCGCGCCAGCGTCGGCGAACCGTTGGACGATGCCGACGTCCTCGCCGATCGACAGGTCCGGGTAGCCGCCTGCGCGGCGCCAGAGCTCGGTCGGGAACGAGAGGGTGCCGGCGGCAAGGATGTCGGACGGGGCGAAGTGCGGCGCGTCGGCCTCGTCCTCGCGCACGGACCAGAACCGCATGCTCTGGACGTCTAGCAGGAGGTTGATGCCGATACCGGTGACGTCGACGCGGCCGCGGATAATCTCCATGACTTGGCGGCTCACCCGGTGGGGCCCGTACCAGTCATCGTCGTCCCACTGGACGACGATCTCGCCGCTCGCGGCTTCGACGGCGATGTCCCGTTTCCGGCCGATCGTCGCCCGCTCTCCCAGCCGCACGTACTTCACGCGTGGAAACCCGCTGAGCAGGTCTTCGACCGGCTCAGTCCCGTCGTCGACGACGACGAGTTCGAGGTGGGGGTAGTCCTGGCGGGCGAGGAGGCGGACGGTCTGCTGGATGAACCGGCGCCGGTTGAATGTCGGCATGACGCAGGACACGAGAGGTAGTGCTGTCCACGGGCCGGTTCCCTCGCTGTGCCCGCCCCGGCCGACAACCATAGCCGCAGCGGCCGGGCCCTCGTCGGTGCCGGAAAAGGCGACCTTGGCGGTACCCTCGCCGGGACCGGCGACCGCGTCCCTCCCCGTACCCGCACCGGCGGCGAGGACTAGTTCGATCGTCCCCGGCGGATAGCCATTCTGGGCAACCTCGGGCCGGTAGGCGCCCGGGCGGACGATGACCGCCGGGTGAGAGCCGTGCGGCACGTGGCGCGGCGTCGAGGGCATGTCCATGAGTAGTGGACCATTCCCGCCGTCCGCGCGGTGCATACCGCGCCCGGCGAAAGGCCGCGCGACCCACTCAGTCCGCGCGAGGCAGGCCGTCGCCGCGAACACCCGCGGCGGCAGCGCGTACGGGTCCGCGTTGCCGGCCCAGCCCTCGCCCGCTTCTGGGTCCCAGACCAACGAGGATGCGGCAACGGACACCGGCAATCCGGTGCGACGGAGCTCCTGTGACTGGTAGCGTAGCCGCCAGGCAGAATACCAGGCGTCAACCTCCCACAGCGCGAGGAGGTCGCCGCGCGAGGCGGCGCAGCCCCGGTCGCGTGCGACTCCCGCGCCGAGGCCGGATTCCACGACCACGGGGACGACGGGGACGGGGACGGAGACGTCGGGGAGCCCGCCGCCGTCCGTCAGCACGACGACGAGTTCGCGTGAGACGTGGTCCTGCGCTGCGAAGAGGGCCATGGACCGCGCCGTGGCCTCGGGGTCGGGACCGGCCACGAGGACCGCCGACACCAGCGGCCCGGCGTCGTCCGACGCCCCGGCTGCGAGCCAGGCCGGGAGTGCGGCGAGTCGGGCGGCGACCTCCGTCACTCTGGAGGCCGTAGCCATTATGCCGCCTCCAGCATGGCCACGACCCGCGCTAGGAAGATCTCGATCTCCCCAACGTCAAGCACCGGCCCGTCGCCTCGCACCTGCCACTCCAAGGCGGCGTCGACGACCCATGGATCGGCGAGGCGACCGCGGGCCCACCGCCCTCCGTCGACCTTGGAGCAGATCACGCTTTCCTCGATGTAACGCCAGTCACGGCAGGCATTGAGGACCCGGTAGTGCGAGGACAGCCATCGCTTCCCGAGCTCAGCACGCAGCTCCGACAGATAGGCCTCCCGCGGCACTGGCCCGAATACCTGCGCCGCGGGCGGCCCCGATACTGCGATCCCGTGATCAAGGCAGCAGGCCAAGGTCATGACCAAACGCGGGTCCCCCCCGGGCACGGCGTCGCCTGCCTGGGGTGGCCCGTAGAACGCCAGCATCCGGAGCTCGAATCGGGGGCTGCGGGAAGGGGAGCCCGCCACGTCGGCGGTCACGACGGCCAGGTCAATGCCCTTCGCTGCCCAGGGCTTGGCCACCGCGGAAATGCCTGCCGCCACCCACAGCGCGCGCGATGCGGGTAGCGGCCGCGTGACGATGGCGACGACGTCGAGATCGCTGCGCCTGGGATAGTACTCGCCGATGACTGCCGAGCCGTACAAGTAGACACCGACAAGGTCGGCGCCGAGCCGTTCGCGCAGGGCAACGAGGCACCCCCGAAGATACCGATCACCGGCCGGATCGAGGAGCCCGACGAGCGGAGACCGCCCGCGGGCGGCGACACCGGTCGCCTTGGTCGTGACGATCACGGCACGCTCCCGACCTCGAAGAAGGACCGGAAGTCGCTCGGGCCGCCAGAGGACTCGCCGTCGAGGGCGTTCCCGTCGAAGTCGCGGATTGCGACGCTGCCCGTGCCCCGCAGCCGGACCCCGAACAGGCCTGGGAAGTTCAGCTGCGACCTGTCTGTCGGGGCGAAGGTGAACCCGACGACACGCGGCGGGCTGGTCGGTGACGTGACGAGGGTGATCGTGCCGGGCACGTCCGCGAATCCTACGGGGTCCTCCAGGGGCGCCTGGATGACGTTGACGGTCTGGGAGTCGAGCGTCTCCGGGCGTATCGGGCGGGTGAAGCGCACGCGGATGACGTCGGGGAACTCCTGCAACGTCTGGGAATCGGCGGGTTCGATTTCGAGAACTCTCACCGGTCCCGGCTCGAAGGGGTCGAGGAAGAACGTCGAGACGAAGTCGCTGGGCGTGCCGTTGCCGACGCCGTCCAGGGCTCCGCCGTCCAAGTCGACGATCGAGGCTGAGAGGCGCAGCGTGTACATGCCCGGCACCGACCAATCCGCCGCTGAAGACGGCGTCAGTGTGAGGCCGGAAACGGCGTCCGCGCCGGGCGTGAACGGGAATGGGGCGACCGTGCCGGGCAACACCCCGCCCTCGGGCCCTGTCACCGAGACGGCGGCAGCCGTCAGGCTCGTCCGGCGGACGTCGCGGGTGAACATGACGTGGAGGGCCGCTGGTGGGCCGTCGAGGCGGGACCCGGTGGGTGGGTCGACCGTCGCGACGCGCACCGGTGCGGCCGCTCCGGTGAGAAAGAACCAGCTTTCGAAGTCACTGCCGGGCCGCCCGTCGCCCGACGGCAAGCGCAGATCGGTGACGGTGCCATACCCCTCCGTCGTGAGGCGAGCGAAGGCCTCGCCGTCCAGCGGGCGCGTCCCGGAGGCGTCGAGGATCTTCGCGGCACGGAGCACTACCACGGCGCGGACTCCTTGGGAGGCGGGATCGTCGATCACGCGAAGTCGGTCCTGCCACGCACCGACCCGCAGTGGGTCGACGGGTGTGCGCGGCCGGAATGTCACCGAGACCGCGCCCGGCGCGATGCTGGCCACCCCGGGAGCGACGATTCCGGGGAGCCGGACCGCGTGGATGAACGGGTCGGTTTCGTCGGGAACGTGGAGCCACACCTCCACGGTCCGGTCAGTCAGGGTGGCAGGTTCCAGCGACTCCGTGAACCGGACTGTGAGGCCCGCGTTGAGCGAGGCCACCGGCAGGGGCCGGTCGTTCGCCCAGCTGATCCCGCCCCGGTCCACCCGCGGCAGAAGCTGAGGGGCGAGCGCCTCAATCGCCCCCTGCACGTTATCCGCCCCGAGGCCGGTCGCCGAGTCGTCGTATTGGACATGACGAGCCTGGAGGTCGGTCAGGGGGTCAAAGACGGGCACGCAGTCGGTGACCCGATCGAGCGTGACCGTCCCCGAGACGTCGGTGCTCCAGTGGAGGACCGCGAGGGGGGCTCGGTGGCGTTGGATGCCGTTCGGGGGTGCAGCGTCCAGCTTCTCCACCTGCGCCTCGCGCGCTCGGGCGGTGAACCACCAGTACGAGGTGGCGCGGAAGTCGTACCCGCTGAACCGGATCCTTACCCCGTCATCGAGGTCGGCCGGGTCCGTCCCGACGTAGCCGATGCCATCCCAGCGACGTAGCACGAGGTGGTCGGACGTGATCTCGTCGGTGCGGTCGGGGGTGAACCGCGGATCCGCGGCGTCGAGGGTGACGGTCAGGGTGTCGGGGTCCGGATCGGCGGCAATCCGGCACAGCAGCCCCCGCCCGCGCCCAAGCTCGTCTGCATCGCCCACGAGCTCGACCAAGTCACCCACACGCAGGGCCGTCGATCGGTCAGGCCCGAGTCCCGCCACCTGGACTGTCGTCGTCGCTGCGGTGAGGTCCGATCGGACGACGGACGTCACCGCCGAGGCGAACGATGCGTTCTCGGTAGACCACGTGTATCTCGCCCGGGGCACGAGCTCCGCCCCTGCCGGGTAGGCTTCGCGCAACGGGCTGGCGAGGGTCGCGGTCCCGGTGCCGGCGTCGAAGGACAGCAACGAGACCGGTTCGGCGCCGGCCCCTGTCCGCAGGAACCAACCACGCCGGGAGAGAGCTCCCGAGGCGGCCTCGGCCGGGTCCGGCCCCTCGCCCGGGACGACGGTGACCGTGACGTCACCGGCTGCCGCGGCCGCCGCGAGTCTGGCGACATCGCGGACGGGAACGAGCATGGCCCCCGCGGCCGTAGTGTAGGAGGCATGGCGCGTCTGTGCGGCGAGCGTCACGGTGCCCGAGGCATCGACACCCGAGATCCGGACTGCCTCGCGGACGGCGGACGGTCCGTCCCCGGCGACGAGGTCCCAGCGGCCCACCCGCAGCGCCGCGATTGCTGCCGGGTCGAGTGCGCCGACGTGCAGCACGGTGACCGGGCCGGCGGCGTCGGACACCAGCGAGTGGCCGGCGGGCGCCAAAGCGCCGAGCATCTCCCCCGAGTCAAGAATCTCCACCCGGTACAGCCGGTTGTCTCGGCCGGAGTAGGTGCGGTCGGCTGGCACGTCGCACAGGTTCGTGGCCGCGACCGATGGCGTGGTGATCGTGGACAGGCGGCCCGCGCCGTCGCCCGGCACGTACGCGGCGGCGTTGGAGCATCCCAGCGTCGCGGGGACGTGGTTCGTCGGAACAGCGGCGACCCTAACCTGTGCAACGGTGCGCAGGTGGACGGTCGTGTCCGCGCCGCCGAGGGCGATCTCGCGGCGGTCCTCTTGCAGATGGGTCACGAGACGGCGGAAAACCTCGACATAGGCAACCCCGACGGTCGATTCGACGGGGTCGAGGAGCTCCGCCGACGGCAGCTCCCCGCCGGCTACCGGCGCGGCCGTCGAACTCGTCCCACCGCTCACGAGGACGGACCCGTCGGACAAGACGGTGCAGCGGTGGCGGCCCCGCGCCTCGGCCAAGGAGCGCGCAATCGTCCAGCGGTCGGCGCCCGGGTCGTACAGCTCGGCCGACGCCAGCGGCCGGTCGGTGCCGAGACCACCTGTAGCCAGGATGTGGCCCCCTAACAGCCGGGCCGCCGCATGGCCGGTCCGGGCATTGGCCAGAGGCGCGGCAGCAAGCCAAGCCCCCTCCGCGCCAGCGCCACCCGCCGCCGGGTCGAAAATCTCGCATGTCGCCAGGACCCCGCCGAGCGCGGTGCCGCCAGCGACGAGGACCCGCCCATCGACCAGCAGGTCGGCCGTGTGGTTCTCGCGCCCGCCCGCCATGTCCGGGCCGGCGGCCCACGTACCCGTCGCAGGATCGAAGATCTCGACAGATGCGATGGCGGTCCCCGCCTGCTCGCCCCCGCACACTAGCACCGCGCCGGGGGTGGGGCCGCTGGCGAGACCGACCGCGGCATGGCGGCCGCGCGGGCGGATCATCGCTCCGGCATCGGCCCATGTGCCCGTCGCTGGGTCGTATACCTCGGCCGACGCGAGCGCCGCCGGTCCTCCAGAGATGGACCCCAGCGACCCGTCCCCGGGACCGAACCCGCCCGCGACCAGTACCCGGCCGTCGGTCAGCACCGTGGCGGTGTGGTCGAAGCGGGCCGTCGGCATCGGCCCCGTTGCCGTCCATGTCCCCGTCGCTGGGTCATACACCTCGGCCGTCGTCAGAGGCAGCCCCGCCGGTCCGAGCCCGCCCGCCGCGAGCACCCGACCGGAGCCCAGCGCGGACACGGTGTGACCGGCCCGCGCCGCACTCATTGCCCCCGTCGACGTCCACGTGGCCATCACCGGGTCGTACAGCTCTGCGGTGGAGACCGCCGCCCCCAGGTCTGTGCCACCGCAAACGAGCACTCGACTCTGCGCTGTCCCCTGGGGCGGCAGGAGAATGGCCCCGTGCGCGGTCCGCGCGCCCGCCATGTCGCCTACGAGCTGCCAGCCGACCCCGGTGGCAGAGGGCAAAGGCAGAGGAGGGGGGGACGGCAGGCCCGGCTGCGTGGTGTACGTGGTCGGGGCGGCGTTCGTCGCGAGAACACCTGCTACGTACAGGTGCCCGGCCGGGCCCGGTCCACCGCCGATCGAGAGGTTGCCTCCCCCCGCGTCGGCTATCCGGAACGCTGTGGCGGGCTCGGGGCGCCCGACCGGGCCGACGAGATCCCGGGCGTGGAGCTCCAGCCGGCGCAGCCGGGCCAGCACCGCCTCGTTCCAGTCCGAATCCAGCCACAGCCGTCCCTGCTGCTGTAGCCACTCGTCGGGTGCCCCGCGCAGGTCTACACGTGAGAAATCAGCCTTCATGTGGCTCTCCTAGGTCGACGGGACACGGATCGGGAGCGGCAATTGGCCGTCGGCGGGCCGGACCACGGGTTCGAGGCCCGCAGGCAGGAACTCGGCGAGCTTCGCGCCTAGGTTCGCCCGCCGTAGGCCCGGATGGGTGGCTGCGAACGCACCCACCTGATCGCCGTCCTCGGAGGCACTGAGAACGAGGGGGGAGGACGCATCGGTCGGCACGGCGAACAGCGGGGATGCGGGTAGCAAGGAGCCGAAAGCAGCGTGGGCCTGGTCAGCGAGGCCCCCGGCGTTGCTGTCCCAGAGATCGGCGGGGCGGTCCTCGGGCACGCAACGGTAGCGCCGGGGAAGCACCGATCCGGGCTCAACGCGGCTGAACCGCAGGCAGCCCTCCTGTCGGCTGTCGATCACTGCGAGCCCGGTCAGCAGGGCATCAGTTGCATCGAGGACTCCGGCGCGGATACGGCCGATGACCGTGGCCCGAACGATGGACACTGCACGGACCTGGCGGTCACCCCCCGGGTCCACGGACTCGTCCTGCGGGGTGCGAGGGACGGCATCCAGGCCCCCGATCGCCAGCCCGCGGAGGTCGCCCACGCGCCGGTGGACGACGGAATCAGCGAGTCGCACCATAGCGAGGCCCCGCCCGGCCCGGACCCCGGCGAGGACGGCCGATACGACGGTCAGCTCGCCCTGGTGGTCCGGGTCGTCGTCCATCCACAGGAACGACGGCGGTGGCGACTGCACGCCCCCCGCGTCGAGCGTGCAACCGGTCAGCCGGACCGACCTCACCGTTCCCCCGACGACGGCGATCTGGCCGCTGACTAGGAGCCCGTCCAGTGCCAACCCTCGGTCCACGCGCAGGGCATCGACGGCACCGAGTCCGTTCACCCCCGCAATACTTACGACAGGTCCGCGCGGGCCCGCGCCTTCCGAGCCGAGCAGGCACGGTCTCGAGCCGCCCTCGGGCCCGCCCCCGCGCACCATCACATGCCGCCGGCCGAACCTACCTCCTGGGTCGGGCGATCCGAGATCGACCGTGACGTCCTCCCGATAGGATGCGCTGTCGACGATCTCGACGACCTCCTCCGCAGGAGCGCCGGTCGCGGCCCACACCGCGTCAGCCGCGGCAAGGGCCTCGCCGAGGCTCCGGTGGATCCGGTGGAGGGGCAGTGGCACGGCGGCATCACCCGTCACCGCCACGACCCGGGTAGGCGGTACGACGTCGTCCGCAGCCGGACGCACGCCCCGTGCGCCAACCGGCGCGGGGTACGCCTCGACGAGGTCGACGCCGAGGTCGAGATCCGCCGGACCGACGGCCAGCAATGGGTCGCCAGGAGCCAGACAGAACCCTCCCCGGACGGCGTCGATGCCCAGCTCCCCTGCGACCGGCGGCCCCGCGACTAGCCGCCGCCGGCGCGAAGGCACCGTGCCCTCCAACGGCAGCACCTGTCCTGTGGCCACCCTCGCGAGGACTGCGCCGTCGGGCAGCCCTCCGGGCGGGGCCGGTTGCAGTCCCGCGGGCAGGGCCCACGTCGACCCGTCGGCTCCAACCACGAACCACGCTCTATCGCCCGAAGAACCCGGCGCGCTGGCCGCCACGGGGAGGTCAGCCTCCGGGAGATGAACCAACAGTGCCCTAGCCGCACGGTCGGTGAGGATGATCTCGCAACTGGGCGCGACCGGGACCTGAGCGCCTGGCGCGGGGGCGGTCACCGTGGACAGCCGCAGGGCCACAGCGGTGACGCGCTCGCCGGGGATCCGGTCGGCAACGGCGTCGCGGGAGGCAACGAAGGTTCCGGCCATAAGGAAACCGGCGGTTGGATCGAGAGCGAGTCTGCTGCGCAGACCAGGGTCGAGGTCAGAGATCGGTGTGTCCGCGGTGAGCAGGACGCCCGCGAGTTGCCCCGCACCAGCTAAAACGTGGACCTCGATGAGTAGCGGCGCGTGCCCGTCGAACCTCGACTGGTCGGCGGCTCGGGCGCCGCGGAATCGGTGCACCCCGCCGCCAGGTACGTACGGCCAAGACGCCGGCCGGCCCGTTAGAGCGGGCGGCCAGGCTTGGCCCTCGCCGGTGCGGGCCGGGCCGCCCGCGACCACTACCGGAGCCCCGCCCGACACGTCCACCGCAACCGTCGAGCCGTCTGTGCGGAGGAGCAGGTCGACGGGCTGGCCCGGCCGAACGACGACCGCAGGGAGCCAGGCGATCACGGCCCCCGCCCAGCGTCCCGTGGTGGACGGGACGCCGTCGTGGCGCGCCGCCCGCGGCGGGCTATCGTCGCGGATGGCGATCTCGCACGCGGGAACCCGGCAAGTGTCTGCTGGCCCGGGCAGTGCCTGCCAACCGGGCAGGCCGAGATCGGGCTGCCCGGCAGCGACCCGGAGGACGAGGTTCCCGGCGGAGCCGAGTGGGGAATCGGACCGGTAGGCGTCGGCATGGTCGGGCAGCAGGGCGCTGGCAACTGCCCCCAGCCGGACTGGCGGCCCGCCGCCCTCGGGGATCCACAGCGCCGTGATCGTGACGTGCTCCGCGGGGCGGGAGAAGACGGTCGGGTCGAGAACCCGCAGGCCTTCGGTTGTATGCAACCGAGTCTCCGGGGTGGGTGCCCCGAAGCCGAATGACGCTACAGGCTCGCCATCCGCCGAACCGCCGCCCGCGGCGATCGCCGAATCTCCGCCGGTCAGACCGACCCCGCCGGCGTTCTTCCGGGCGAGGGCGAGTGGCACCCCCCAACGCCGGACAGAAAGGTCGCGGCCCGGACCTGCCCAGGCGCCCGGATCGGCGGCGAAGGCGACTGGATCCACCTGGAGCCCGTCGCCTCCGAGAAGGGGCACTTCACGGTGGAGCGGATCAAACGTCCAGGCCCGGGCGGCTGCGGGAATGGGATGGCCAGGGTCGGCGGCCGCCGGGGTGACCCCTCGGAGGCGGAACACTTCGAGGGGACGCACGTGGAACACTACTGAACGGGGGTGGTATCGTCCCCCGGACGTACCGGCGCCGGTACGATGCCCGCCGCGCCCGGGCAGTCGGATGTCGACGAGGTGGGCAAACGGATCGTGGGCGGTCTCCACCGCCGTCAAGGCCACTGCGTCGCGCAGGGACGGCGTGAGAGTGCGCGTCTGCCTGACGTGGTCGACATGCTGGGTCCACGCCACCGTGTGGAAGCCCTCAACGACGTCGACCCCCCACCCGGTCGTCCCGCGGGCGAGCTCGGCGAGCATGGCGGGCGTTCCCTTGGAGCGCCGCCAAGCCACGGTGTTGCGGACGTCCTGGCGTTGAGAGTGACCCACGGGGTCGGCAAGCAGGCGAGTGCCCACGAGCTCGCCAAGATAGGGCACGACCCAGTCATCGGCGGTCTCGAGGACTACATCGTCGAGCAGATCGTCGATCCCTTGCCGCACGGCAGCGACCTGCGCGGCAATCGTGCGGAGCAGCGAGCGTAGCGGTGCGCGGCCGAGGGCCTCGTCGTCGGCCATGCCGGGGAACTGGCGGCGGGCGAGTTCGATGTCCAACTGGCGATAGTAGGCCGGGACGCGCGCGTAGAGCCGGGCCAGCCACATCTCCGTCGCCCCCTCGGACACGCTCATTCGGCGAAACCCCCGGAACCGCGGGTGACAACCAACTTGCCGTGCCGCCCAGCCACATCAGCTGGGTCGTCCGCGACCAGCACCAAGCCGGTCGCCGTGACCGGCACGGAGTCAAGTACGGTGCCGGGACTGTCTGGTGCCGTCGCCGGCGCCAGTCGGATGACGACTGCTCGGGCCACCCCCGGCACCATCTGGACGGCCGCGTAAACGCCGCTGAGCCGCAGTGCTTGCCCGAAGCCCAGCGTCGCCAGGTAGCCGAGGCTGCCGTCCGGGTTAGTTCGCTGGGTGAGCGCTGCGCGGACCCGGGCGAGGGTCGTGCGCTGCCCGTACCGGTCATCCACGTCCACCACGACGGACAGGTCGGCCGCCACCGTCTCAACCGCGACGATCCGCAGTGGGCGGTTGGGATCGCGGCGGGCGTCGAGGAAACGGCGCAATCGCGCAGATCCCTCCCTCGACATGGGGCGCCGGTCCGGTCCTGCGACAGCCAGGTGGATCGCGTCCGACGTGCCGACAGCACCGGTAGAGCCCGCGGGCACGAGCCTTGCCCGGGCCCGCTCCACGCCGGGGAAGGTGAGGGCGAGGTCTGCGTGGTCCTCAACAGAGACCGCGCGGTCCATCGTCCGGAGTGCGGCCGGGGCGTTGCGGCGGATCGCCGCAGGACCTTCAGCGTCGGCTGCGCCCTCGGCCGGCAGGGGATTTTCGACGCCGCGCAGACCGGCCAGGCTATCGACGATGCGAGTTATTCCGCCTGCCGGGACGGCTCCAGCATCCCCGATCCCCCGCCGGTACCAGGCCACGACGTTGTCCCGGCCGGTCGGTGGCCGGGAGGTCACGTCGCCGAACCGGACGACGGTGACGCCCTCGTCGGCCGGGTGCCTCTCCAGCATGTAGGCGGCCTCGCCCGATGCCGAGACGGCCGGGGTGGCGATGGACTCCACCTCGGTCCAGCTGACACCGTCGACAGTGACACGCAGCGTGCTTCGCAGCGTGCCGTCATCGTCGGGCACGTACGTCAGCGGGCCCTTGCGCAGTGCGAACGCCTGCCACGCAGACCCGTCCCCGCTACCGAGGATCTCCATGGGGACCGTCTCGCCGTGACTGGCTGGCACGACGTTGCCCAGCAGGACGGCCGTTGACCGGCGGTGAGCGTGCACCAGCGGCTCCCGCAGCGTCACCGCGGTGAGGCCGGAGGCGGCGAGCACCGTGACGGAGTCGACCGTCACCGACTCGGCGACGACGGTCTGCCCGCCGGGGCGTCCAGGTGCGACGGCGGTTGATGTGACGATCGCCGCCTGCCCCGACACGAGATCGGGCAGGCGACCCTCCAGAAGAAGCCGGTCGCCCGCGACCGCCTCTGGGAGCGGCCGCCGATCGTCGAGTACGAGCCGTCGTGACGCCAGGAGCACCGTCGTCGCCCGCCGCAGGAACGTCCTCGCCGAGACCGGGGCCGAGAGCGCGAGCCTCGTCACGCGGGCCTCGATTGTGAACCCGAGATGCGTCACGGCGTCGGCGCCCGTGATGCGGAAAGTCCGATAGTGGCGCGAGGTGCCGACGAGGTCCACTAGGACAGCGAACGAAGGGTCCAGCTCGCTTCCCGCGGCCACCGCGTCGACGATCCGATCGAGGAATAGGGTCGAGGCGTCGCCGTCCGGGAGCC
The DNA here is from genome assembly GCF_057840185.1 of Pseudarthrobacter sp. KH_020_B. Lineage (NCBI taxonomy): Bacteria > Bacillati > Actinomycetota > Actinomycetes > Micrococcales > Micrococcaceae > Pseudarthrobacter > Pseudarthrobacter sp. KH_020_B. The sequence goes on along the minus strand of NZ_CM174506.1, from coordinate 1,935,752 downwards.
ACTGCCCGACACCGGTGTCCCAGTCAACGGGGAACCGCTGACCGGTCCCCGTGACCTCTTTCGGGAGGCTGGCATACGCCGGGGCGTCGGCGCCAAAGGGTGCCGCCACCTCACTCAGGGCATACACCGCCGGTGCCCCGCCGGGTGCCGCCGCGTACACGGTGGCGTCCTCGATCCACTCGACGACGGTCCGGCCGCGGCGACGATCCTCCCGTGCGTCGCTGATCCGACGTAGCAGGCCCTCCCCCACCGGGACCCCGGCCTCGAAACGATCCAAGACCAGGACGCAATCGCCCGGCCGCAGCCGAAGACCAGTGCCGACGAGGGTGACGGCCCGTCGGGTGACACTCGTCGGGTCCGGGAGGGCCTGCGAGACGGGGTCGGGGACGGGTGAAGGCTCCGGTGGGGGGACTGGTCTGGTACCGGTCCGCAGCAGCGACGACGCTAGCAGGGGAAAGACCTGGCCGAGCTCGGCTGCGACTTGGTTGTAGTCCCCCGATGAGGCCCCGGACGTACCACGGTCACCGAGCTCGGCGTCTGACCCGGAAAGGGCGTTCACAGTCGCCAGCGCCGGCAGCGGTGCGAATTGGTTGGCGGGGGACATGGCGGCGAGTGGGACCCGGTTGTGCTCGGCCCGTGCGTCGACGGCTTGGTCTGTCTCGAACACGACGGGAACTGCCTCGGGCGCGGCCCGGCCACCGACCCGCAGGCCCTCTGGGACCGTCACGACCTCGCCACGGCGCGCAGGTTCAATCGACAACGCCAAGAGCGCCACGGCCGAGGCGCCGGGGCTGGGCCGATACCCCACCAGCTCCGCGAGGCGACGCAGCGAATCGGGTTGTGTCGCCGTGGGCAGGAGCGCCTCGTTGGCTGCAAGCTCCGTGTACATGGTCAGGTTGTCCGCGAGGTAGGCCCAGGCCTCCACGAGTGCGGTCGCGCGGTCCGGAGCGGCGTCATTCTCCCGCCACCCGGACAAACGCGAGGGGAGCTCGTCGAGCATCGAGCGGCGGAAAGAGTCAAAGGTGCCTACCCGGTAGCGCACCCGGTCTAGGCCCGGCGGGTTCCACGGTCGCTCTACCATCATCGTCCCCCAGCTGTCACGAGCGTGAGCCGGCCCCGTTCGGGATGCGCCGGGTCGTCATCCAACCGGGCGATCTGGTCGCGCCCGACCACGAGGCGCCCGGCCGCCCGGGCCGCGGCCGTCTCAGCCGCCGGGTCAGCCGAGTGCAGTGGCGCAAGCACGTCGACGGTCACGGACTCTACACCCGGCACGGAGGCGGCCGCGAGGTAGATCCGCCCGATCTCGACGGGCTCGCCAAAGCTCAGGTTGTCCGGATGGAACACCCCACGGGTGCCATCTTCGCGGACGCCAGGCCCTAGCGCACGCGCAACCTCCTGGCTGACTGCCCAAGCTAGGAACCCCGGCCGCACGCAGATCGTCATAGCGAGCTGGACGGGCAGATCCTCGGCGGACAGCAACTTCAGGTCGTACCCCGCCAGGCGCCGCCGGTCGAGAAATGCAAGCAGGTCTTCGGCGAGTCTGTCGTCCAACACCGCACCGGCGGCCAGGTCGAGGATGAGGTCGACCGACAGCCAGCTCCCCGTCCATCGGAAATCCACCCCGGCTCGGGAGACTATGCTGCCGCCGCGCGAACGATCGAAATCGGCAACGGCCGCCCGATAGTCCTCGGCGGTGACCGCCACATCCCGGCGGCGCGCTGCCGCGGGCCCCGCCCGGCGGGCGTGCTCGAGGGGTTCAGGGTCCCGGGCACCGGTCGCTGGGACGGGCTGACCGACGGACAGGAACCAGTCAGCGGTCCCGGTCTCGGTACCTTGGTCGACGGGAACGGTCAGGGTGCCCGCCGCAACGTTGCCGTCCGCGCCGAGCCCGACCCGGTACCGGAGGTCGACGACCGCACCGTCCGGGGGACGGCGACCGAAGGCGTCCTGGCCCGCGAGCACTCTGCCACCCTGGCCGAACAGGACCGTGAGGGCGCCGTCCTCGCCCGGCTCCGTAGTGACGTGGGGGTCACGCGAGCCGCTGTCGAGCAGCGACCCGACGACCTCCCACTCGACCCCGTCGATGACGACCTGCAGCTGGGCACGGCCGTCGACGACCGCTACGGGGGCTGCGGACACTGGAAGCCGCAGCCTCGGGGGCCGGGGAACTGCCGGAGACCCCTCCGTAAGTCCACCATAGGCCCCAGCAGTAGTCCCTGCGGCCGTCCCGTCGAGCACCTCCCACATGACGACGACTTGGGGCTCGCCAAGCGCCTCGTCCACAGTAGCGCCGACGAGCGCCCGCCAGATCCCTGGCGGCGCGTCCGACCTTAGGACCACAGGCTCCGCGTCGAGGCCGATGCTCACCCCGTCACGCACGACCTGGGGCCGAGTGCGGCGCGACTCCTCTCCTCGGGGAGACTCGACGATGACGACCACGTCCTGCCCGTCGGGCAGACCCCACACCGACAACAGGACAGTCCCGCCGGGTTCGACGGCCCCGGGGGTGGCTACGCCGGAGGCCGTGCCTCGCCCGGCCTCCGGCGTAGCCCCGGTCAGGCGGCTCGGGCCAGCGAGGACGATCCGCTCCCGCTGGGTGTGCCCGTGAGTGGCGGGGACGAGATTGCCAAGCACGACGGTGTCCGCGACCGCGTGCGGTGCCAGCGGCGCCTCCGCCCTTGACCAGGAGACCCGTGTCAGGGCGGGAGTTCCCGCGGCGCCGTAGGCGGACGCGGGAATGCGGTCCGGAATGGCGTCCAAGCGGACCAGCTCAGCCTCGCCAGTGCGCGTGTCGAACAGGGCGAGGACGTCTCCGGAGGCGAGCGCCGGCAGGTCCCCTGTGAGGTAGGCGGACGTCGCACCGGTGGGCAAGTATCCGTCGGGGGCGTCCCAGCCGTACATCACCATCTCGTTGTGCTCTGGACGAAGAACGGCGTCTGTCATCGTCTCGAACACGGGCCCATCATCGGCTTCCGCAGCACCTGCCCCCCTCGCGTCCCCAGCCGCACGGGGGGTACCCACCGCGTACCCCGCCGCGAGCAGGTGGACCCGAGCGACCCGGACCTGCAGCCAGGTCGACGCCGACGCCCCGGGGTCCAGGTCGTAGCCGACGAGGGCGAGGTGGCCCGCCACAGACGACCGCAGCCTCGCTGACCCGAGGAACGCCTCGTTCGCCACCCGGTCCAAGACGTAGCCAAAGGAGTCGGCCGTCGCTGCAAGCAGCTCGACGAGCATGACGGCGACGTCTGCCTCGCTCGTTTCTGGCCACCCGGCCGGACGCGTAGGGAGGAAGTCCCCCAGTGCTCGAAGGTACCCTGTGAAGTCGCGTGCCAGGTAGTCGACGCGAACTGCCGACGTCGGCGCCGGGAGCGGTGGCGGCCCCGCGAGAGCGCAGTCGATGCCCGTGTCGCAGTCGAGCCGGAAGCGCAGCGATACAGAGTCGTGAAAGGGATCGGCATTTTCGCCCAGCAGGCCCAGCGTATAGGTGCTTCGGTCTCCCTCGGCGTCTAGGACAAGCGTGACGAGGTCCTTGCGCCCTGCGGTCGCCTCCACGGCCATGATGTGCGGGCGGGCGTGCGCACCACCGACGAGCCCCCACCCGGTCCGCTCCAGCAGCCACGGTGCCCGGTCCGTCGCGTCGTGCGGCACGAGCGTGACGACGACGAGCGGAGGGCTCCCCGGCCCGGTGCTACTGGCGGGCACGGGGTCGGCCACCTCGGCGTGGGAGATGCCGACCATTCCCCTGCGCAGCAGCGGCCGGGTCCCTGATAGCGGCATGCTGGTGGGAGGATGCGCCGCGGTCACGTGCGCCCCTCCAGGGCCGAGACCGTTGCGGAGCCCGCCGTCGTCACGGTGAACCCTTGCCGTGCGCCGCTGCGCCGGACCACGTAGACGAGGGAGATCGTGAGTATCTCCTCGGACCCCGGCTCTGCCCGCACATCGACCTGCTCGACGCGGATGCGGTCGCCCAGCCACCGGTCGAGATTCTGGGTGATAAGGAACTGCACGGTCGTGCGCATGACCTCGTTGCCGGAGGAGAACACTAACCGGCGCACCCCGCATCCGAAGTCCGGCCGGTTGATCCGTTCGCCCGGGTCGGTGAAAAGAATCTGGAGAACGAGGTCGCGCAGATGCTCCTCGGCCGTCGTCGTCCGGAGCGCGCCATCCGGGGCCACCTCCACGGGGACTCGGACGTGGGCGACGCCGTTCACAGCTCCACCCCGTGACGCGATTTCGCCGGGTCGATGCTGAGGACGATCGGGGAGGTCGGGGGCGTTGACGGGCCGACGGCCGTCCCGTGCGTGTGCAGGGACAGTGCCTTGACGAGCGACTGCAGAGCTTGGTCGAGGGCCTTGTGTCCGACGAGGTGGTCCGTCGCTGTGCCGCCGACGATGACGGTTGTAGCGTCGATAGTGACCCCGTTGGAGTCCATCGTCACCGTGGACCCGTTCGTGTCCTCTAGGACCATGCCGTCCGAGTCCATCGTCACCGAGTTCCCGTTGGCGTCGGTGATCGTAAGGGTCGCCTCGTCGTCGTCGAGGACGACCACGTGGCCGGCGGAGGTCCGGAATACCTTCTGCGCGGGGGTGGCGCCCTCCGGCACCTCATCCCGGCCCCACCAAGCGCCGGTCCAAACCGGGTGACTTAGGTCACCGCCCTCGAACTCGACCCAAACCCCCGCCCCCTCTGACGGGATCGTGAACAGTCCCTCGCCAGGCATCCCACCGAAGGGCAGACAAGGTAGGGCCCAGCCGAGCTCGGTGTCCGCGGTCAACTGTGGCACCCTGATGCGGACCCGCCCGATGGACAGCGGGTCGTCGACACTGGTGACTATGCCGCGGTACTTGCCGAAGTGGCGGTTCTCGACGTATTCGACGAGACGGGCGATCACCTCTTGGATCGGGTCCATGGCCGTCCCTTTTCAGAGCCCGAACGGCAGGCCGCCGGAAGCGCCGCCGAACGACTCAGAGCCGTCGAGGCCCACGGCCGTCCGGCGCGCCTCAAACTGCTGGGTGTACTCACCGTCCGGCCGCATCCGGTGGACCACGGAGGTGACGTAGTAGACGCCGCTGTGACGAGACCCTGCGCCTTTGACGAGCACCGTCCGCCCGGCTCGCAAGACGTGGCCGTATGCATCGGCGTTCACCTCGCCCCTCGCGTCGACGAACCACGCGGCTTCGTCCCGGGCGGCCTGAGCGTGCCGGTTGAGCTCCGCTGAGTCGTCCCCCGGCGTTGCCGCGAGCAGCAGCATGCCATGGGCGCGCGACGGGACGGCAGCGCGGGCCAAGCCGGGTGCCGCGAGATCGGCGAGTCCGATGCGGCCCGTAAGTCGCAACGAAGGGTTGCTGGCCTCGGCCTCCACGATTTCACGCGTGAGGGCCCCGATCTGCGCCGCGCGGACTGCGAGGGGGCGACGACCGTCCAGCGCGGCCTCGAACGTTCGCAGGTTGCTGACCGTACCAAACCGTACCGCAAGCTCGGGCTGTGGCGAGCCGTCGAGCTGCGGCGGCCCGAAACGGCAGGCGGTCCGGCCGTCCTCGACGGTGAACCGGCACTCGTAGCCGTTGCGGCGTGCGAGTTCCCGCAGCATCGAGGCGTCGGTGCCGCGCTGCACGATGAGGACATCGTCGGCTTGGTGGACCGGCGACGTCGGCGTGATATCCACGTCGATGCCGGCGCCAGCGAGGATCTGTCGGGCGATGTCAGAGTCGCTCAGGTCGGGCCACGCGAGAACCTTCTCCTCGGTCTCCAGGACCGCCCACGGATCCCGACCCAACACGTCGAGACGGGTATCCGAACCGGTCAGCGACACCTTGGCGCCGGTGACGTAGCCCTCTACTAGCGCGTCTAGTCCGCCTCCGGTACTGCCGCCGAGCGGGCCGTTCCCCCCGCCGGTGAATCCGAGCGAGACCCCCATGGGCAGGAACGGGGCGAAGCGCTCGTCGGACAGCAACGACCACTCCCCGTTCGTGCCCTGCGTGGACCGGAATCGGACAGAGAAGGAAGTGCCGTCTAGGCGTTCGAGGACCTCGACGTGATCGACGTGCGGATAGAGATCGGGGGCGGGAACACCGCCGCATCGCAGTTCGAACGCCTTGTTGGGCACGGTACTCACGCCGTCCGGTCTGGCGGGACGACGATGTCCGCACCTGGGACGAGGAGGGCCTCCGGGTCGACGGCGGGATTGGCGTCGGCGATGACCCAGAACCGCTCCGGCCGCCCGTAGTAGGTCGCGGCCAGCAGGTCGAGGCGGTCGCCCTCGACCACCCGGTGGCGGTACCAGCCCGACGGCGGGGGGAGGAACCGAATTGGCATGACCGCGTGCGTCCGCCCGTCCTCGGTCGTCACGGTGTACGCCCGCCGTGCGACGCTCACGTAACGGCTGCCCGAGTCGTTGATCACAGCGCGCCGCCCAAGAAACTCCTGGCGGTGTTCGCGAGATTGAGCGCCGCCATTACCTCGCGCACTGTCTGAGTGTATTTGTAGGCTCCCGACTCGAGGGTCGCCGACGCCGGAAGCCGCACGGGGGTGAGGACCCGTAACGAGACGTTCACCTCGACGCGGATCGGGTTGAGCATCTGGTCGTACTCGCGCTCGACTACGAACAGGTTCGTCACGTTCACGGGCAGCAGCCGGTAGACACCCCAAAAGAAAAGGACGGTCGGCAACTGCGCCAGTGGGCTTGTGTGCGTCTGCCCACCGCCCCCGAACAGCGACGAGGCAATCGACTCCTCCGGATACATGAGGAGCTCGATCGCCGACAGCGCGGGCAGTACGCCGCTCACCGCGGCGATCGGATTGCCAGAGGCCAGTTGGTCAGTGGCGTCCAGACGCAACGAGAACGAGATGCTCTCATCCGGTTCCCCCGGCTGATCGGACGACGGTGGGCCCGAACCGTCCGGCGGTCCCGGCGGGTAGGCGAGGCTAGGGGCACGGCTGACCGTCTCCGGATTGAACTGAAACAGGACGATGTTCGGGAGAGCGCCAAGCAGGCCCCCCGAGAACTTGACGAAGGCACCCTTAAGCGCCGTCACGACATCCCGCCAGCCCGGGCCACAACCGACCCAGAAATACGGATTCTTTACGGGTTCGATACCGAGCAGGGACCATAGTGCACGCCATAGTTTGAGAACATACTCGTTCTACACCCCGGGGGCAACAGGCAGGCCGCATTGACTGATCAAGGATGACCGCGTTGCTGCTATCGAAGATGCCCGCTTAACGGCGCGCCTGCTGGGATGGCATCCGCCGACCCGACGCATACTGTGAGCCATGGAGCTTTCGATGAGCGAACGCAAGGCCGCCACGAACTACCGCCCTGCGACATGTCATATGGACTCGGGCCGACAAGAAAGCCCATCCTTGATGCGTTGTGTGCCTTGACGCGTTCGGGCACCGTGAAGCCGCGCATCCACGATCTCAACGCAGTCTTAGCCGTCTAAACGCATTGGCGCAGGGCCGGAGCCAGCACGATGTAATACACACTTATCTCGGCCGGGTCAGCCCGGCGGTACCTACTCTCTGCTGTCCCGCAACTGATGGCGCGTTGGCCGCCTGGCTGGACCGGCGATTCGGGGCGCATTCATTTCACCGAACAGCTCAACGGCCAGCATGGTGCCAGCCCCCAACACTGTTGGTCCCCAACGACCACCTTCCGGCTCCGCTACGCCAGCGATAAACTGGGACGAATCGATGCGGTGGGTTTGGCACGACAAACACCAAGGTGCGGCCTCATCAGCCAAGCTGTTGCAGCGCTGAAAACATAGCTCATGCTCCAAACTACATATCGGAACATGGATTAGCCGCGAATGAACCAAATAGACGGTGTCGCCACACGGAATAGCATGGGCTGTATTGGACCTCGGGGGCACGAATGCGTGAGATCGACCTCGTACAGATAGACCTCAAGACAATCTGGCGGCGGCTACTCGCTGCGCTAGGCGAGCGCGCGACGCGGTTCGAGGCCGAGCTTCTAGTGCTCCTGCGGGAGCTCGAAGCCAGCGACACTCGGCTAGGTGCGTGGGTCAGTAGCCAGGGTTCCGGTTTTTAAAACTGTTATGTCGCAGGACATCGGTGACAGTTCTGCCTCAGGACAATGGTGACACTTCGGCGGGCTTTGGTGGTGACACTTTTCGAGGGTTAACACGGCTTTGGCCGGCATGGCATGGGAAACCAAGAATGACGGGTGAATAAGAATGAGCCCATCAACGCCCGTATCCGCCTTGCGATCGCCCAGTGGCCCGATGATGCACCCCGCGGGTCCGTCACCACATTCTGCGACGAGCACGGCATCACCCGCAAGACGTTCTACGCGATCCGGGCCAGGGCACGCGATGAAGGCCAGGCCGCAGCCTTGGAGCCACGCTCACGCCGCCCGAAAACCTCACCCACCAAGCTCACCGAGGACCTCAAGGAAGACGCGTTGAAGGTGCGGGCCGCTCTGGAATCCTCGGGGCTGGATCATGGGCCGATCAGCGTGCACGACAAGATGGTGTCCCTGAAGATGCGCGCCCCGTCCGTGGCCTCGCTGGCACGGATCTTTCGGGAGAAGAACGTGGCCCGGCTGGAGCCGAAGAAGAAGCCCCGTGCCGCTTACCGCAGGTTCGTCTATCCGGCCCCGAACGCGTGCTGGCAATTGGATGCCACCGAGTACGTGCTCACCGGTGGGCGCAAGTGCGTGATCTTCCAGCTGCAGGATGATCATTCACGCCTCGCACTCGCCACCCACGTGGCGGCCGGCGAAACCAGTGAGGCGGCCCTGGCGGTCGTGAAGAAGGGCATCACCGCCCACGGTGTGCCGCAAAGGTTGCTCACGGATAACGGCATGGCCCTAAATCCTTCACGCCGGGGGTGGGAAGGCCAGCTGGTCACCTACGTCTCCTCGCTCGGCGTCGAGCCGATCACCGGCAAACCATATAAACCGACCACCCAGGGAAAGAACGAGCGGTTCCATCAGACGTTGTTCCGCTGGCTGGACAAGCAGCCCCTGGCCCAATCCCACGCAGAGCTCCAGGCCCAGGTCGACCGGTTTGACCTGATCTACAACACCGAGCGTCCGCACCAGGGATTGCCGGGGCGCATCACTCCGAAGCAGTCCTGGGATGCCACGGCCGTTACCGAAGCACCCCGGCCCAAACCAGTGCCGGTTCTTCCCGAACCCGAGGTGTTGGGGCCGGTGACCGGGGCACCGAGCGCTGCCGAACCAGTGGCGGCCGCCGATACGGAAGCGGCAGGGCAGACCACCACGGAGCCGCGAGCAGAAGCTTCTTCCGAGGCCACAGCATCACAGAAGATCAGCGGCAGCATTGCCCACCCGGCAGCCACCGGCAGCCAGAAGCTCAAGGTCTATCCCAACGGCGTGGTCAACATCGGCAGGACCCTGTACTCGGTAACCAAGCGGATGGGCGGACGAATCGTCACTGCCGTCTGGGACACGGACGGTGTCGTGTTCGCCAACACCGAAGGCGAGGTCATCGCGGAGTACTTCTGGCCGCCAGAAGGCACCGGATACGTCGGGATCGGCAAGGCCCGAGCACGGTTCCGAAAGTAGTGGCGCGCAGGAGCGGACTGTTACCGATGTCTTGATGCAGCAAGTGTCACCATTGTCCTGAGGCAGAACTGTCACCGATGTCTGGAGACATCACATCCGGTTTTTAAAACGCCGACGAATTAACCGGGGCCTGGTAGTGGTGGCTGGGAGAATCGGGGGCATGGATACCGGGTCTTCCGCGCAGGATGGTTTGTTCGATGAGTCGCTCGTGGAGCGGGTCGAGCTGCCGACCGAGGTGCCGATGGATGCCAATGGCGGGGCCAACAAACGCTTCAAGGCGTTCGAGCCGGATGCGGTGATGCTGGTCCCGCCCTCGCTGGAGGAATGGTTGCCCCAGGGCCATCTGGCACGATTCATTGGCGAGCTTGTGGACGATGAACTGGATCTGACCCGGTTCTACGCTTCCTATGCCAAGGCCAAAGGCCAGCCCCCGTATGACCCGCGGCTGATGCTGCGGATCCTGCTCTACGGGTACTGCGTGGGGGTGCGGTCCTCGCGGGAACTGGAAAAGGCGTGCACGGACGTCGTCGCGTTCCGCTGGCTGGCCGCCCAGCAGGCCCCGGACTTCCGGTCCATCGCCCGGTTCCGCGAACGCCACCTCGCGGCGCTGGCCAACGTGTTCCTCCAGGCCCTGGAGCTCTGCCGGGCCGCGGGCATGGTCTCACTTGGCCATGTCGCACTGGACGGGACAAAGGTCCGCGCCAACGCCTCCCGGCACAAGGCCATGTCCTATGCCCGGTTGACGGAGAAGCAGAAGGTATTGGCCGATGAGATCAGCGACCTGATGGCGGAGGCGAAGACCGTGGACGCGGCCGAGGACGCCCGTTACGGGCCCGGCAAACGCGGCGATGAACTGCCCGCCGAGCTGGCCAACCGGACCCGGCGCGCCCAGGCCATGCAGACTGCCCGGGAATCCATCGAGGCCGAAGCAGCGGACAAGGCCCGCCGCGAGGCCGAAGAGAAGGCCCGGACCCGTGGGGACGATGACGGGGATGTCACCGGCAAGGGCGATGCCGCCGCGGAGGCGGCGGTGCCGAAACCCACCGCCCAGCGCAACTTCACCGACCCTGACGCGAGGATCATGAAGACCGCGGACGGCTCCTACCACTACAGCTATAACGGCCAGGCCGTCGTGGATAAAGATCACCAGGTCATCGTTGCCACCGAGCTGAACAACACCGCGGTCGACGTGCAGCAACTGGTCCCGATGGTCCAGAACACCCAGGACACCCTAAGGGCCATGCCGTCAAAGTGGAGCGCCGATGCCGGGTACTGCTCGGCGGCGAATCTGGAACACGTCAAAGACCTTGAAGCCGGCGGAGCCACCGAGTTCTTCATCTCCACCCGGCGGATGAAACACGGACGCCCGGTTCCGGAAGCGCCACGGGGCAGGATCCCGGCGGACGCCACCCTGACCGAGCGGATGGCCCGGAAACTGAAAACAAAGAAGGGCAAGGCGGTCTACGCCCGGCGCAAAGCCATCGTCGAACCGGTCTTCGGACAGATCAACACCCGGCAGGGCAAACATGTCCTGTTGCGCGGGCTGGAAAAGGCAGCCGGGGAATGGAAGCTGATGGCCGGCTGCCACAACCTGCTCAAACTCTTCAGCTACCGGGCCCAAACCGCCTGAACACGGCCGGGGACAGTGCCCCGGGACCGGACCCGCACCACAGAACCGCGCCCCGCAGGAGCTTCCAGCCTTTCTTCCGCAAGAATGCCCAAAGGTCGGCCCCTTTTCCAGGAAAAGGAGACCGGCCCCTGGGCCGTCACGGTACAAACCTGCGGAACCCGTAAACCACTACCGACTCACGCACCTAGCATCTATGGAGGTCCGCGAGCTCATCCGACGCTACGCGTCAGGCAGTGACGCGCTTCCGCTCGAGCGGCGCGTCATGGACCTCCTCGACAAAACTCTGACGCTCCGCAGTTCCACAGCTGGTGGGAAGGATCCCGGTGAAGGCGAGGCGTCTGTACGTGTCGCCTTTGAAGCCCAAGCGCGGCTCGAGGAGGAACCGCTCCAAGCCGAGGGACAGTCGACGCTCCGCAGTTCCACAGCTGGTGGGAAGGATCCCGGTGAAGGCGAGGCGTCTGTACGTGTCGCCTTTGAAGCCCAAGCGCGGCTCGAGGAGGAACCGCTGACCGTCCAGGCCGAGGGACAAGACGTGCTTACGCCTAACCCTCGTCACATGCTCGTGCCGATCTGGTACGCGACTGATCGCAACCATCAACCGGGCGAGTCGCCCTCGCTTCGCTACGGCATCGACCGAAGCGATCCCAATGCTGATGGGTCGCGGCTAAACTATGGCACCGTTGCCGTGAGCATACCCGACGGCCACCGCAAGGGGCGCATGGAAAGCCCCAAATGGTACAAACTGCAGTTCCGCGAGAATCCAGACCTACACATCACCGTGCAGTCGGTGACCGAGCTCGATCATGACCTCTGGTTTAAGTCCCTTCAGCGTGCAGTGGCAGCTCCCGATGAGGAGGGCAACCCGACTGACACCAGCCACGACATCCTCATCTTTGTCCACGGCTACAGGACGAGCTGGGCGAACGCCGTCAAGCGTTCCGCACAATTCTCCTACGACCTCGAGTTTGATGGTCACACGGTCGTCTACACATGGCCGTCCCAAGACAAGCTGCTCGCTTACACCGTTGACGAAACCAACGCGGCATGGGCGGCCCCGCACTTCACCGAGCTACTTCGGGAATTGCTAGCGAACAGCGGCGCGCGCCGCGTCCACATTATTGGTGTGGATCCCTTTCTGTTCTCCAGCGCCGGTGGTTTTCCTATCGATATCCGGGCTGCTTCCGGAACATGACCGGAGCATGCCGATTAGCGACAGTAACGCTCTAGTAACGTCCCATTGCGATACTTCTCAGATATAAGGGTCAACGTTCCTGGCCGGTCTTGGCGGGATGCTCAGCGGAGAAATGGAGGGTCAGCGGATGTTTCCGGATGAAGTGTTCAAGGAACGTAAAGACCTAGCACGGGAAATAGCGACTGCACCGGCTGATTATGTCAAGGACAATGCGGCAGCACTCCTTCGAATCATCTGGGAGCTGCAGGCATCGTTGGGTTTAGAGCTACAGGTTATCCAAGGCATAAAGCGTTTGGACGTGGCCAATGTTTCCACAATGTCGGAGTATCTCGACAAATTCTCTGATTATGTTGATCGTCGTGATTTCAATCTTGAACGAACGTCCTGCGGAAGGATTGCCAACATTTACTGGCAGCAAATACGTACCCTCCCGAGCGCTCCAGATGAAGGGGATCAACAGGTGAACGATCTGGATATGCTGCTGCAGAAATTCACCACGGCTGACATGCAGTTCACCGAACAGATAGAACCGTTTATGCAACACGCACTCACGACGCTTCGTGACATGCATGGAGCCGCAACCTCGGGGCGGTTCGACGCCGCTCGGGCGCAACTCGATGAGTTCGCCAAAAACTATGCCTCAGAGGTTGAGCGGGTGAAGGCAACGCTGCGCGAACTCAATGATGTCGGGCAATCGCTCCTGTTGCGGTTATGAGCAGTTGCCCTCGGCCGCGGTGAGTCTGATTGCGGTGGATGCGACGACACTTGAGATCGCAAAATTCGCGATCCCGGGGCTCATGGCCCTGCTCGGCGTTGGACTTGGCTCGCGCTTCATCCGCGGCAGGGAGGACCGAGGTTGGCGCCGTGACCAGCTCGTTCGGGCCTGCAGCGAATTCATCAAGGCCGCATCGGCAGTTGAGCAATGGGCGGAATCCGACCAATTCGCCAGCAGATTGGGATCCGGACAATACCCGACGGACTACAAGCAGGATCTGGAGAAGCTTGCAGCGGCTGAAGCCGTGCTTGCAGTCTCAACACCTGAATCGCTCAGTGCGATGGCCCGGGATGCCAGCGTGCACCTGCGCGAATATGTCGCCGCCAAAGCCGCACATCAAGCGCGCAAACCTAAAGGCGGTCCAACCGACCCACACCACTATCGGCAACAAGAGTCCGAATGGAAAATGGAAGGCGGTGACATTAAGACAGCCTTAGTCTCCTGGACAGAGGGACACGAGCGTTTCCTGCGTGCCGCGCGTACTGAACTGGCCAAGTTGCACTGAGGGGACCCGTCTTCGACCCCGGGTACGCGCAAGTTGGTCAGCGCCAGGGGATCTTGGACCGGACCCGGTTGATTTCCGGGATCGCGTGCCCGGAAAAGATGGGGATTCCCCGCCAGTCCGTGCAGAGCCAGAACCGTTCTGCCTCAGCGACTGCCTCAGCGAGCAGCTCGCGGCACGATCGACGCCGTGCGTTTCCAGGGCGTCGAGCTGGGACTGGAGTTACTGGGTCAGGTACGAGCAGCGGGCGTAGCCCACCCTAATGTCGGTCACCGGCGTGTCCGCGGGGATCGGGCCGGCGGCGGGATGCCCGGCCGCCATAGCCGGCCGGCCCCCTGTCGGCCGGGGTCGGCACCCGCAGCCGCTTCGCCAGGCGGGGGCACCTCGATGAACCGGCCGGTGTGGTAGGTGCCCGCGACCGTGCCGGAGCGCGACCGGCTCGGCGGGCCCGGCCCGACCATGCACCGGAGGCAGGGTTACCGTTCGACCTCGTCGGCATCGGTGGGGGTGAAGTCCGGTTCGCTGCTTACCTGGCATCTTCTCGCAAACCACTCCCACAATCCGCTCAGGCCCAGTTCATGTGAGAGAAGCTTTTGAGAATGAATCCGGGTCTCGCGGCGTCCAGAGGGCATCTTCGGACGGCCTTCTCAGAATGGATCGTTTGCGGGAGGGGTGGGCGTGCTTTTGGGGCGCCAGACGCGCCTCGGCCAGGTCGCGCGCCGCCGGTGTGCCGAGCTGCTGTTGGCGCTCTTCGGCACTGGCCAGGTGCTCCTGGTGGAAGCGGGGCATCGTCCGGGCACGGTTAGTTTCATCGGTTCGAAGCCAGTCCCGAAGGTCGCGGTACTTGGAGACGGCCTCGTTCTTAGGGTGAGACACATGTACGTGGACATCTTTTGCAGGCGTCCTCATCATTCGATGCCCGCTTCGCGGACTCGCAGGACAAACCTGGCGCGTTTCAGGGCCGGGACGTAGGCGGCCTCATCCTCAACGTCCATGACCGTCAGCAGCAGGTCGAGAATGGGCATTGGCTGCCAGGCCCGGAACCGTCGCGGATCCAATGTGCTCGACGGACACCGCCTTCTCACCCACTGCGTCCCTGATGGCTGGGCTAGAGCTTCGAAGCGCTGGGGCCACGCAGAGTCGTAGTCCACGATGACGATAGCTCACCCGGACTGGAAAATCCCGAGGCGACCTTGCGGGCCCGGTCCGGCCGTCAAGACCCAGTGACTGCCCGTCCTTCCATCGGAAGGGTCTGGAGCTTCGGGGATCGCCCGAGCCTCGCCGACATTAGTGTAGAGGAGTACTGAAAAGCCAGTGTTCGCACTCGACTGCACAACCCTGAAACACGGAGGCATGGGCCTGTCCATTGGCGGCACGGCAGGGTCCTGAGACGGGGATGCAGGCGGCAGCCGACGTGTAACGGTCCAGTAACGCGGACGCGACATTATTCATTCATAGATGCTGGGTCGACATGGAACCAGAAGCCCGTCCCACATCTCCTCGCGGCAGAGATGTCTCGTGCAAATCTCAGAGAAGCGGCCCGGATCAATGGCCTGTTCGATCGCTATAACGTCGGTAAACGGTATCGTTCCACCGGGTCAGATCACGCCCACGGCTCTGCGTGTGACCGGCACGGCGACACAGTGTGCTTCGGGACAGGTGGTAATCAGTTCCAGCATCACGGCCAACAGCCCTGCGGTTACTGTGGACCCGAACGGACGTTTCAGAGCCGAGCTTTCCATCACTGTGTCGCCGCCTCCCTCCTGCGGTGACATAATCCAGGTGGCCGTCGAATGCGTCGGGAATACGCAGTGCGTCGTGGTCGATCCAGCCCGCGTACTGGAGTGTTGCACGCTGTCGATCTTGTTCTTCCAGGCCGTGCGCCCGCCTGGTTCAGTGTTGCCGACCCAGCTTCAGGTGCAGGGCGTCTTGTTGGGGTGCCCGACTGACGAGGTTCTCATCAGCTCTACCGTGGCTGCAACGACAGGGCCTATCGCCGTCGATCCTTACACCGGTAGTTTCAGCGTGCTTCTTCCGCTGATCAGTGCCGTCCAGTGCGAAGAAAAGGTCGGGGTCACGGCCTCATGCGCCAGTGGTAACGGGTGCACCCGGACCATCTCGGGTGCACTGAGCTGCCTCGGATGCTACGGCGCCAATGTGTTGACCACTTACGCCACATGCACAGGTTCCCCGCCCCTACAGCCGGTGACTTTCGATGCGCAGATCGCGATTCCCACTCCCAGTCAGGACTTTTACTGGGACTTCGGGGACGGCACGGTCGGCCCGACCTTTACCATCTCCAATCCGGCTCCTGGCACCAGCGCGACGACCCACACGCACGTCGAGACGCACGACTATTCTCCCGACCCATACGTTGCCACGCTCAAAGTGGCGCCCCCACCATACGAGTGTGCTGAACTGTCGGTTGCGGTGACGGTGACCTGCGGACCATGTCCTACCATCACGCTTCCGGCCGCTCCCCCTGTGACAAGTGGTTGCGTCAAAGGCAAACGAACCGTCGCTCTCGAAGCCACTGTTGCGGCCCCTGCCGGGGCACTACCCACAATCGTTTATTGGGATTTCGGGGACATGTCAGTGGGACCGCCCAAAACCGTCCCTGCTGGCACCACACTCACCCTGTCTCAGACGCACGACTACCCGCCCGGTTCGTACACGGCCATCCTTACGACCACCCTCCCGGCCAATTGCCCGACTCATCAGGTGTCTTTTGTAGTGTCTCCGTGCGAGTCGAATTGCAACCTAGGCATCCAGAAGATCACCACTCAGGTCGGACCCTGCGATCCAGTGGCCAACACCCGCCTCGTCACGGCCACAGCCGTACTAAACAACACCGATCCATCGGATCTGTACTACTGGCAATGGGATACCGCTCCAGCCACGCAAGGGCTGCCCGCGGCAACGGGGATAACCCAACACCACCCGTACCCGGCACCGGGAAACGTCGCGGTCAACGTCACGGTCAAAGTGACCGTGACGCGCGGCGACTCGTGCCTCGCTTCGCTGTCCCAGCCCGTGACCTTCGACGGATGTGGAAGCGGATGTCCCAAAATTACCGCCCTCACCCTAGATCTGCCCGGAACATGCACCGCTGATGGGTTGCGGCGGATAGTTGCGCTTGATGCAACGATCGTGGGGACCGGAGTCACGAGTTACACCTGGGACTGTGGAGACGGCACGACCCTGCCTCTCTCCGGATCCGGAGGACCGCAGACGACCCACGAGTTCGCCCCCGGCAACTACGTGGTGCGCCTCACCGCCGATGGCCCGGGTAACTGCAGCACAACCCTACCCCTGCAGATCATGGTGAAACCGTGCTGCCCTACGCTCACGTCCCTCACCGCAGCGGCAGGCAACTGCGTCGCCGGAGCCGTGGTACGGCCGGTCACCCTCACCGCGCAGGTCGTAGGCGCCGGCGTCACCAGCTACCTGTGGACTTTCGGGGACGGGACGCCGGACGTGACGACTACTGCGCCGATATGCCCGCCGCACGACTACGTCCCTCCTGGTCCCTACGCCGCCACGGTGCGGGCCAAAGCTTTAGACTGCCCTGATTCCAGCGCCTCGACCGCTGTTACCGTCCTTCCCTGTCCGCCCTCCGGCGAAGGAGGCGGAGGCGGCAGTGTCAGCTGCGCCGTCTTGCTTTGGATCGCCGTATTCTTGATGCTGATTGGGGCCCTGCTGGCCATCATCGGCTGCATCCTGATGCACTTCTATCCCCAGGCCGGTCTTATCCTCGTGGTCATTGGGCTGGTCTTGGTAGCCATCGGCGTGCTGCTCTTCCTGCTGTGGCTGGTGATCTGTTCTGCCATTACTGCGTGTTCGGTCATCCTCGCCGTGATCGATTTCGTCATAATTTTGATCTTTGTCTTCGCAGCCGCCGCCATCGTACTGGCGGTCCTTGCGGCGGTCTTCGGTTTGGAGTTCCTGTGGCTTTGTGCCGGCTTTGCCAGCTTTGCCGGGATAAATTGGGGTCTAGTGCTGGCCGTCCTCTACGAGGTGGCGAAGGGGCGCGGATGCATCACCGTTAATCCGTCGGGGGCTCTTGGAAGATCAGCCGTCGCGGCTCTCACACACAAGCCGGTCGCTGGCCAGTCGCCAGCGATCCAGGGCACCGCGGGCACCAGTGCCGGTGGCGCCATTCATGCGGATGATCTGACCAGGCAAACCACGAACGACACTCAGAGCGCGGCGACGCGCACGGAAGGTCTCGGCGACGTGATCAAGAGCGCCACCACAGCCATGGGGATCGCACCCTGCTCCGGGTGCGAGGAAAGGGCCCGACGCCTCAACCATTGGGTGCCGTTCCCGGGCAGCCGCCCAGGCAACAACGAATACCACACCGTTCCTGGCTCCCTGGCGCACGACAATGCAAACCCGGTTCTGCCGGCGGTGGGCGACCCGCCGCCTACTGCGGCGCCCCCGACGAGCCAGTTGCCTGGCCGAGCTTGATGTCCGGCTCCTGGAGAGCTGCTTCTGGGCACAAACAAACAACTGAAAGATGAGGGGATCGACATGGATGCCAGTGGCTGGAATGACGACACTGGGGAGTCCGAGGAGCGGAACGGCGCTCCGCGGCCGACGCGTCGGGCGCTCCGTCTGACCTTCGAATTCGACGGCGACAACGTGGAGCTTGCCGGCATTCAGCGCCTGGAGAAGCTGGTACCGCCGATGACGGCTAGCCCGCCCGAGGCCGGTACACACTCGGGTGAATGGCTGCAGCTGCACGACGACGAAGATCGCCCGGTCTTCACCCGGTTGCTGCACGACCCGTTACGCACGCGAGTGGAGGTCCACGACCCCGAGACCGGCCCGTCCCTCGTGGTCGGGCCGCCGGGGCGCGGCACGTTCGACGTACTGGTCCCTGACCTGCCCGAGGCAGCGACGGTCGTGCTGTATGCGAGCCAACTCACCGATGAACGGACCCTGCGACCGGCCGCACCGATCGGCCGGTTCGACCTTCGGCGCCCGGATGGCGAATCGGAGAGTGCACCATGACGACATCGGACGGCTACGTGGGAGCGACGGCCAAAGTCGTGGACCACGGCTCTGACGTCGACCGCTGGTGCCTGGTGGTGGTCGGTGACGGCTACCGCTCGACCGAACTCGGCAAGTACCGGACCGACGTGGAGGGCTTCCTTGACCGGCTCCGGGCGACGCCGCCGTTTGACGAATTGTGGTGCGCCATCAACGTGTACCGCATCGACGTCGTCTCTACCGACACGGGTGCTGACGAGCCCGCAACCTGCGGCGACGGCGGCACGGGTTCAGGGGCGGCTCCGCGGACTTATTTCGACTCGACGTTCTGCAGTGTCGGCCCTGGCGGGGTGCAGTATTCCCGGCTGTTGACCGGCAACGCTACCGAGGCCAAGGCCGTGGCCAAGGCACGCGTGCCGCAAGTCGACCAGTTGCTGATGCTGGTCAACAGCACCCGGTACGGCGGATCGGGCGGGTCGGTAGCGACCTCGAGCCTCAACGCCTTCGAAATCGCCATCCACGAGATGGGCCACTCCGCGTTCAACCTGGCCGACGAGTACGGCGGCGACGGCGTCGGCACGACGGCCGGCGAGTCGCCCAAGCCCAACGTGACCCGCGACACCAACCGGGCAACCAACAAATGGCGCGACCTGGTGCTGCCGGCCACGCCAATGCCTTCGGCGTGCGGCGTCACCACAAGCACCCCGCCGGTGTCGTGCAGCGGCTGCACCCCACCGGCCACCCCGCCTCCGCCCAATGCGGTCGGCACCTATGAGGGCGCCGACTACAGCAACTGCGGCGTCTACCGGCCGCTGCCGTCGTGCTACATGCGCGACTACGGGCCGTTCTGCCCGGTCTGCGCACGGGTGATCCGCCAGACCCTCACGCCGTTTCTGCCCACGGAATCGGTAGCTCCGCCGTCGCCAAGCCTGAATTTCGGCGGCGTTCCCGAAGGTATCGGCGGCATCGGAGTGACGACCCACCGTGCCGTCGTGTTTGAGGTCATCTCCTGCCGGCGGCTGACGTTCCGGATCACGGCCGGCCCGACTGGCGGGTTCACCGCGCCGCTCGGAACCATCGTCGTCGCAGACCCCGCCGCCTCCATCACCCCGGTGAACCGCGTGCCCATCTGGATTGGCTACACCTCCACGACGGCGGGGGCCGTGGCCACCGGCAGCGTGACCGTCCGCTGCGACCAGCTCGCCCTCAGCTGGACCATCGCCGTCACAGCGCGGACCATCCCCAGGCCGAAGTCCGCCGTCGCACTGGTGCTCGACCACTCGGGCAGCATGGCCGAGGACGCCGGCGACGGCACTACCAAGGTGCAGAAGCTTCGGGAGGCCGCGTCGATCTTCGTCGGCGCGATGCTCCCAGGCGACGCCATCGGGCTGGTTCGTTTCGACGACACCGCGCAGCGCCTGATGGACATCACTGATGTCGGACCGCTGAACGGAACCGGTGGCCGGGCGACGGCGATCGGGCACATCACCAGCAACGCCCTGGACCCCGCCGGGGCGACCTCGATCGGCGCCGGGGTGGTCGAGGGTGCCCACACCCTGGCCGACGGCCAGGCGGCCGCCTCGCCACCGTACGACGTGCAGGCCATGGTGGTGCTCAGCGACGGTGTCGAGAACACCATGCCGATGCTTTCCGCGGTGGGCTCTAGCATCACCGCCAGCACCTTCGCCATCGGGCTTGGGGTGCCGGCCAACATCAGCGTCGCCTCCCTGACCGCGTTGACGCAGGGCAACAACGGCTATCTGGTGGTGACCGGCGAGCTCACCACCGACCAGCGAACCCGCCTGACGAAGTACTTCCTCCAGGTGCTGGCCGAGATCACCAATGCCTCGATCGTGGTGGATCCCTCGGTCCAGCTGCCGCCTGGCGTGGTGCACCGGGTACCATTCGATCTCACCGAAGCCGATTACGGCCTGGACGTGTTCCTGCTGACGCCCGACCCGGGCCGGCTGGAATGTGTCCTGGAGGCACCCGACGGCATGATCATCGATGCCGCCGTGCTGGCCGGCCAGGGCACCGGCGAGCAGGCGCTGCGCCCCGGGATGTGGCTATACCGGGTCGCTCTGCCCGCGGTGCCGTCTCAGCCGGGCGGCACCCACGACGGCCGCTGGCACGTCCTGGTCCGCGTGCGCCGGGGTAAGGGAGGACGCTACACCTCGGAGTACCAGCCAGCGGGGCACGCCACCGCAACCACCACCCCCTGCGACGTGGTCGTTCACGCCTACTCCAGCCTAGAGCTGAAGGGCTGGCTCACCCAGCCGGGTTACACGCCCGGCAGCCACGTCAGCCTGCACGCGCGGCTGGTCGAGTACAGCCGGGTCGTCGAGACCGGTGCACAGGTGTGGGCCGACGTCACCGACCCAGGCGGCATTACCTTCGGGGTAGCCATGCCGATGGCGGCGGGGCAGTTCCGCGGCGGCTTCACGGCGACAATCCCCGGGATCTACCGGGCCCGGATGCGGTGCCAGGGCATCACCGCCAGTGGAACGCCGTTCACCCGGGAGGTCACGCTCACCGCGGTAATCATGGTCGGTCCGGCAGGTCCGTCCGACGGCGGGCCCGACCCATGGTGCGAGCTGCTGCGCTGCCTGTCCGGGAACCGGAAGCTCATCGATAGGCTCGGCGAGGGGGCGGACGACCTGCTTAAGTGCCTCGGGGCCAGCTGCCGCCGGCCCGATGCCGCCGAACTGGAAAGGCGGCGCTCCCCGTGACGGCAGGCGACACCGAGGGCGTCGGGACGCCCCTCAGCCGCCGGGAACCCTGCCCGAGGGCGCGGCTTCTGTTGTCTGGGCACGTCGCGGTAACGTCCCGGTGACGCCGGCTGCTGTTCTCTTGTTAGCAGTAATTCTCAGGCAAAACAGGAAGGTGGGCGGTGTTCGCGATGGAATGCTCGATCGAAGCTTGTGCAACATGGCGATGCAGTAAAGGCGCAAGAGGATTCGAAGACGGTCAGGGAATGGCCAATGACACCCTGATGGGCCGTGTAGAGAAGATCTACAGCAAGTCAGAATCCAAGTTCGAGCTTGTCTACCAGGGCGTTCTCGACATGGGGTTGTTCGCCGGGGCGACCGAAATCCAGGTTCGTGAGAACGAAAAACTGGCTGCCATAGGTGAATTCTCCGGGACCGATCCCTACAGCGGACTGGCAGTGAACTTCAATGAGCGATCAATCAAGGCGGCACAACGCGCTCGGGCGGTCTTGGCCGAAGTCAGGCAGCGTTCTGACGCGGAATCCACAGCGATCCGCGATGCCTTCGCCGACGGGACCGTAAGCAGCCTCTATAGGAGCGCGCGCTCTGACATCGCACATCGTCTGGCCGAATACACGATGAAGACAGTGGAGTATCAGGAGGTGCTGGAAGTATGGGACGAGATTGACGGACTAACCAGCAACGTAGACGACCTCTACGAATATCTGGACAGCGGGCTTGGTCAGTTCATTGAGGCCAGGCAGCAGCCGGCGCGCGGCACGCAACCGCATTCTCCCCTTCCATGGTGGAAATGGTTCCTGATCGCGCTCGTCCTTTGCTCGACCGCTGCGGCTATTGCCGCGTGCGCTATTTACTTCGCCTGCGGCGCCACAGGGGCTCTTATTGCCGCGGCAGCCTTTGCCATTTTCCTGATAGTTGCCTGGGCGTGCTAAAGCTGTCACGTCTCAGTGAGTATCGGTGAATTTCAGAAACCGGATGTAACACCAGTTCAAGAGCCCGCCCTGGACCTTGGCAGATGTCAGGATGCTTAGCGCCCGTATTTGGGTTGTTGCTGGCCGCGCTGTTCCGGTGGCCGCTGTTGGGCGGCGGCAGCCGGGGTGCCTGGTTGTGACGGGAATGATGCACTCATCAGCCGTTGCATCTTTTCCATCCGGCCTCAATGGACATACCCTTGCAGGCCGCCGTGGACGATTGTCTTAGTGGTGCCAGACGAATGGCAGTTCCTGTGGCCATATTCTCTGGAGGGCCGTGGTACCAGTGGACAAGAGGCGGTACCCGCCAAGCTACGGGAAAGCGGAAGTCGACGGTGCCACCTGAGAACTTGGCCCCCACGAAGTCCACGGTGCCGCCGGTGAACTTGGCCCCGTAAAAGAGCACGGTGCCGCCGATGAACTTCGCTCGCGCCTCTATACGACTTGGACGAGCTGGACTTCGATGAGGCTTTGAGTGTCCTGCGCCGCTACAGCTTGGTCGAGCTCACGCCCGACGTGATCACTGTCCACCGCCTTCTCCAATCCGTCGTGGCAAGCAGCCATGGTCCTGCTCAAAGCGAGGCCCTGTCGAACGCTGCCGCCACCCTTGTGCTGGAGGGATTGCCCGAGCTCGAGCGTGAGTCCTGGGACGAGTATCAGGTTCTTCTTCCCCACGTCCTCGCTGCGGCTGAGCATGCAGCACGATTCACAGACGGTATGGCAGCAGCGAAAGATCTCCTAACCCTCGGTGGTAACTTCCAACGGGAGCGCGGCTACTTCCCGGCCGCCAAAACGACATTGAACCGCCTGCTTCAGCTCGTCGAGAGCGAGGGCGACCCAGATGACCTCCTTCACACACTCAACATGCTGTCCGTTACATACGGTCAGGCCGGCGACTCCGCCGGAGCTGTCCGTCATTCGCAGCGGGCTCTGGCCGTCACCGAACAGGAGTACGCCCCCGACCACCCCCAGGCCCTGACCCCAGTGAATGTTGAAATAGGGGGTGGGTCGTTTCAGGCCCGTGTTTCCCCTGTTCAGGCGCGGTTCTCGGCATTCAATCGGCCCCTGGCACGGCCATCAAGTCGACCGTGCAGAGCCTGACCGGAGGACGATAGCGACCTTCCGAGAGAGCATGTGAGAGGAGCTTGATTGACGAACGTTCAAGGACGAGGTGGGTCGGCATGGGCCCTGTTCGCATCGTGCTCGCGCAACCAACCAGCGGCCGACTGACGGACGAGCAATCGGGCACATGGATGATCATCGCGTGAACGCTGGCTTGAGCTCGGTCACCACTACTCGTGTCCGGCGGAAGCCGCCGTCAACAGTGCGCCGCCGATTGTCCCCCGAAATGTTGCCGCCCCGGAATTCGAGTGGACAGACTCGAATGGTCACCGCGGCGGGGCGTCGTCGCGATCGGGCGAAATTCGCCGCCCCACCCAACGTGCATCGTCTTGCCTACTCCCGGAGGTGCAGGACAGCGTAAAGACCATGTGTGCGCGCCCTGCTGACATCGAAATTCTGGCTGATTCATGGACGGTAGCCAGGACCCGATCCGACCAACCCTGCGTCCTCGCGGGTACCGATAGGCCTACAAATTCCGACGGCATGTCCTCCAGATAGGGATACACCAGGGCTAGGCTGGCGGAACAAAGTCGGATTGGGGGGATCCAGTGAAGCTCAGAACCGGGCTGGTCCTGGCACTGATCCTGATTCTTGGAGCCACCGGGTATTTTCTGGTCCGGTCCGCCGAGGACAGAGTCACTGCCAACATGCTCTCGCGTGTAGAGCGTTTCGCGATTCCCTCGGTCTGGCAACTGGAGGACGAGATCGTTCGGACGGAGCGATTTCTGTGCATCAGTAAACGCACCCCAGCTTGTTATCGCGATCGTCAGGCCCCACCAGTGAACGGCTACTCAGCGTCGGGCTCCCCCCCGTCCATGAGCTCACCGGCGGCGATGCGTTCGGCTGTACGCCGGTAGGCTTCGCTGACGTAGTCTTCGATGTCCTGGCGCCCGATGCGCCACATGCCTCCCGCCGATCTGGATGGCGCGTAGCTCCCCGGTCTTGATGAGTGCCCGGATGAGGCTCGACTTCACGTTGAGCTCTTCGGCTGTCTGGTCGACGGTCAGGAAGCGGCGCTGGGTGGGTTCATCGGACACCGGACCATCCCTATGTGTGCCAGAGGACCACGGCGACAACGGGTACGACCAGTAAAGGGCTCATCCCTCGCCCGCATGGTGTCCCCTAATCCAGTGCAGGGGCTGCTCCGGGTCCCTCAGCATTATTGGTTCCGCCTACCGTCGCGAGGAGGCCGGACGCTCAATGTGTCTCGCGACTGGTGATATCGCGCGGTCACGAGCTCTATTTCAAAGCCACTACGGGTCAGCTGTCTAGTTGCTGCCGCTGCGTTTTTCAGGACCTCGGCTGCTTCGGCGGTTGCGCCAGGACCAGCGGGCTTGATGACGTCTGCCACGACGATTCCGCCGACGAGCAGAGCTGCAGATGCCGAAGCGAGCAGGAGACGGCGCCGGAACCGGATCGGGGTAACAGCGTGCCCTTGGCTTGCATGGGCGGCGTTGCCGCAGAGATGGAAGCCGGGCTGATCCTGCCGTGACCTTTTCCGCGGCCGCGATCCAGTGTGCCCTTTGGATCTGCTTTCCAACCTTCACCTACGCTGGCCTTATGTATCTCCCCGTTGTCCCCTTCGAAGACGTTCGCAATCTGCCACTACCCGATCTAGCTTTGAAGCTATTGGGAAAGCTGGGCACGGGAACCGTGACCGCCAACAACACCTTCAGAGGTTTTGAGTCGGCGCTGAGGGATAACCAACAGCCCGACCAGCAGGTCTTGTTGAACCGGCTGAGTGACGCCTGGGCTTGGCTGGAGTCGCACGGACTGCTGGGTCCAGATACGGCACCTGCATCGAAGTGGCAACGAGTGACGGCATCGGGACGCGAGCTCATGGATGATCCGAAGGCAATATCGAAGGTATGGGCTGCTGACAGACTGGCCGGCGCACTGAACCCGCTGCTATCGTCCGCCCGTTCTAATTTTTCCCTTGGAGACTACGAAACAGCATGCTTCGCAGCGCTTAAGGCAGTGGAAGTTGAGGTCAGACGCGTGGCTGGGCTGCCCGATGAGACCATCGGCGTCAACCTCATGCGAAAAGCCTTCAACACTAAAGATGGGCTGTTGACAGACGCTGCGGCCGAAGGTGGCGAGAAGGAAGCCACCGCTAATCTCTTTGCTGGAGCCATCGGAGCCTACAAGAATCCAACCAGTCACCGCACGGTCCAATTCGACGACCCGCTGGAAGCAGCTGAAGTGATTCAGCTTGCTGACCTTTTACTGCGGATCGTACACAGAGCTGAGAAGAGGCACGCGCGCTGACGCCAACGCCGTAAGAGACCGTCGCAGCTTTCGCTGTAGCCTTTTGCCGGCCGGGAGCCCTCCGGACCCCGGTCCGCAGCAGCGCCCAACAGATCTCATTCCATGGGATTAAAGCCCGACTTGTCAGCCTGCGCGCCTATCTGGCCAATTGGGATTCGGGACGAGGGCAGGCTTAGGGCCGGCGTCGGACTCAGCATCGTCCTTCGCGGAAGATTCGATAATAGGGTGAAACAAGGCTACTAGTCGCACGAATTTTGTTACGCAGTAGACAAGACCGAACTCAAACAGCCACCGAACGACAAATGGGGCTGCCGCCCCACCCTCACGTGCCTTGACATCAACCGCCAAGCAAAAGAGCGCCATGCAGGCTGCAAGTATTGCCGCCAGATAGATGCTTCGCCAACTGTTAGCCAAAGGTTTTGCAGCGGCCGACTTCAAGGCGCGGATTCGAGCGCCCTTGCCTGATGCCACCTGCCCAATAGCCACACCGCTAAAGGCGCCAATTAGCGAGACAACGACAGCCGGGGCAGAGTAAAGACCGCGCCGCTCATCAAGCGAGGCCAGAGACAGAACGTCTAGGCGGCCGCTGAGCATGACGATCGTCAAATGGCCACCGACGACAAGCCCGGAAAAAAGTAGGTCCACCCACAAGTGATCGAACCAGTAGTCCCTTGCAGAGGAAACCAATGCTTTAAGGTGTTTCATTAGCCTGTCTCCTTCCTCTGCGGTCAGCGTATCCCGGGGGTCGGACGTTTTGAATCAGTAGCGGGTAATCCGGCGCAACTCTTCATCATGCTCGTCGGCAACAGCAAGTATGGCCTCAACTGCCGACTGGTTCCTGATTGGGTTCCCGTCGGCGGATCTGGTGGCGATCTTTCTCTTGGCAGTTATCTTCTGCTTGACGAAGTTCACCTCTTCCGTTGTTGCTTCTTCATCTGCGTCAAGATAAATAAGCTTGGCCTTAGCACTCTCGACAGTGTCGTCGTCAGTGGCCTCGCTTAGCTTGAAGGCTTCCTCCTTCAACATGTGTCGCCCCTCGCTGCTTGCCTTAGCCCGGGATGCCTGCAGGATGATTGTCACCGTCATGGGCCCATACTCTTGGCGGATAGTCCTCATAATGCCCGAAAGCCTTGAACCATGACGCTCGAGCGCTTCTGCTCGGCTTGTGTGGACCCTTGTTTCAATCCTTGCCGCCTCTGAAGACTGGCGGAGTTTCCTGGCGCTTTCTTCGGAGATCAGTGCCTGCGTTTCGACCTTTCCATTAACAAGGCCCAATCCGTTTATCCACTCGGCTAAGGCTCCGGATGATGGTGCCGATCGCGAGCCCTGGATCATGCCCAACACGTTGCCAAATGCGAGGAAACTGATGATAGAGGTCTCCAGCAAAGCGGAGTTCCCCGTCTCAAGGTCGTTGATCGACTCAGCATCGGGCCTGTAGATGCTGATCCATGCACTTTCATCAAGTGCTCCAGGCAGTCCTGCCACCGCGCCCGTGCTTGCGTGGCGCCGGAGGCATGCTCCATGAAGACCTTGATGGCGCCTGCGCCCACGAGTGCATCGACCTGCGCATCCAGGGATTGCCCCCGGGTGCTGACTCGGGCATAGCCAATCACGTTCCGGCTCATACGGCCGCCTTTCAATAATCAGGTGCCGCATGATCGAAACACGTCAAAAACCCTCTTTCGCGCGTTCCGCCCGGATTTGATACCGGCAACGGGTTCTGATCAAAAATAAGCGGTCAAATGCCATTTTTCTGGACCTGTCATTTTGCGAAGTCGTCTGCACGGACTGTCCGAAGTCCTCTGCACTCGGCGCAAGACGGCGCTTCCTTCCCGTAAGCCGAACGACAACTCGGCTCTTCCACCGCACTGTTGTCCTCCTTAGCCCAGTCGCCGCTGCTGTTTTGCCTTTCCAGCCCGGGCGGTTCCCCTGGTCGGGGCTTCCGTTCCCTGTGCGGCAGGGCCAAGATTGACGACATATCAGCGGCGAAGATTGCTGCGAGAAGACCGGGGGTGACGCAGGATGGCCCAGCCGAAATGGAGTTCCCGCCGCCGGCGGCGGGAACAGTCGTGGGTACTGTTGTTGCTCGCTGTCGCGCTGGCGGTCCTGGCAGTTGTCATTAACCAATGGAAGGAAGGGCCGTCATGGTTGATCGTCGTGCTCGCGGTCCTGGCCGGCGTGGGCGGGGTGCTGTTGGTGCGTCTGAAAGAGGATGCCAAGGCGCGCGATACCCGCACCGGGTTGCTTGAGAACGCGCTGCTGACGACCGGGGACAGGGTCGGGCGTCTCCCGACGGTGGCCGGGACAGCCCTCACAGCCTTGGGTGTTCATGAAGCGATGGAAGCCATTCCGTATCTGCACCGCGATGCGGAACGTGAGCTGGTGGATGTCTTGGAATCCGGGGCGCCGGCGTTGGTGCTGGGCCCCTCGATGGCCGGCAAGACCCGCATGGCGGCCGAAGTGATGCGTGCCTACTATGCCGAGCGGATGCTCGTGATCCCGGATGTTCCGGACGGACTGGCCCAGGTGATGGCTGGAGGGGAACTGCCGCGCCAGGCGGTGATTTGGCTCAATGATCTGGATCGCTACATTACTGATCCGAAGAATCTGAAGGGCAGGTGGATCGACGAGCTCACCGGGGCTGGGAATATCGTGATTGCCACAATGAGGGAAAGCGCCTACGAAGGCTTTCAGCCCACCGGTGACCTGCCCCGCACCCAATGGGAGCTGTTGGTCAAATTCCACACCGTGCGGCTCCTCGTTGACGATAATGAACGGCAACGGCTCGCGGAGCAGAGCGGCGACGCGCGGATAGGCGCCGGTATCTCCCGCTACGGTGTTGGCGCCTACATCGGCGGCGGCTTCCTCGCCATGAAGCGTTGGGAGTCAGGAAGAAGCGAGCATCCTTTGGGCACGGCCCTTATCCGCGCAGCCGTGGACTGGAGTCGCAGCGGCATAGCAGAGGCCATTCCCAAGTCGATTGCCGAAGCCCTCGCCCCGGCGTACCTCTCACGCAGTCAACTGGACGACGGCTTGGAGGATGTCCCCTGCGCGATCAACTGGGCAACAGACCGGAAAATAGGTGGCGGTGCTTTCCGGCTGCTCTCCCCAGTGGATGGTGACTGGCGTCCCTTCGACTATCTTGTTGACCACATCACCGCCAATGGCGACAAGATTCCTGCTCAGACCTGGGAAGCGGTCGCGCGTGCCGAAGCACCAGCGGGAAACATGGTGACCGCAGGTGTGACCGCTTATGAAAACGACCAGGAAGCCGCCGCAGCGCAACTGTTCACCCGGGCCGTCGGCCTCGGCAACACCGACGCCATGGGCAACCTCGGCGTCCTGCTTGAGAATCGGGGCGAAACGGAACAGGCCGAAAAGCTCTACCGCCAGGCCGCCGGCCTCGGCGACGCCGGCGGCATGAACAACCTCGGCGCCCTGATTGAGAAGCGGGGCGAAACGGAACAGGCCGAGACGCTGTTCCGTGAGGCCGCCGGCCTCGGCGACACCGGCGGCATGAGGAACCTCGGCGTCCTGCTCGAGAGGCGGGGCGAAACGGAACAAGCCGAAAAGCTCTACCGCCAGGCCGCCGGCCTCGGCCTCACCGACGCCATGACCAACCTCGGCGCCCTGATTGAGAAGCGGGGCGAAACGGAACAAGCCGAAAAGCTCTTCCGCCAGGCCGCCGGCCTCGGCAACACGGACGCCATTAACAACCTCGGCATCCTGCTCGCGGAGCGGGGCGAAACGGAACAGGCCGAAAAGCTCTACCGCCAGGCCGCCGGCCTCGGCAACACCGACGCCATGACCAACCTCGGCATCCTGATTGAGAAGCGGGGCGAAACGGAACAAGCCGAAAAGCTCTTCCGCCAGGCCGCCGGCCTCCGCAACACCGGCGCCATGACCAACCTCGGCATCCTGCTCGCGGAGCGGGGCGAAACGGAACAGGCCGAAAAGCTCTACCGCCAGGCCGCCGGCCTCGGCAACACCGACGCCATGAACAACCTCGGCGCCCTGCTCGAGAAGCGTGGCGAAACGGAACAGGCCGAAAAGCTCTACCGCCAGGCGGCCGGCCTCGGCAACACCGACGCCATGAACAACCTCCGCCTCCTGCTCAAGGACTAGGGCGAAACGGAACTAAGCCGCGCGCGACTTGTGACTCTCAACTTTGGTTCGGCGGTTCCCGACCACCTTTAGCATCGACATCCGCAATATTGTCAACCTGAGATGGAAATAGCCGCCAATCTCAGCCAACAGGCATGGATGACCGAGCGCAGGATTGTTGTTTTGTGGATCGCCTACAAAAGCCCACAACCTAGTACTACAGTCGCGCTTGTAGGGTCTGTCTGCGTGCTTTGTAGTGGCATTGCTGGGCGCGGTGTTGGTGTTTTCGTCGCCAGAGTGAACAGTGGATAACGTGATGGGGGTCTGGTTGTCGGTGCCAGACGATTCGTGTGATGAGGTGCCTGATTTCGGGCAGCGAGAGCCTTACCAGCTGCTCGGAGCCCGGGTAAGGGCCCCCTTTTTTGAGCGGATGACGCTGAGGAAAGCGTGCGCGAACATGGAGAGTGTGATGTGCCGGTACCATCCCGTGTATTGACGTACTTGGTAGTGGTCGAGTCCGGTTTCGCCCTTGGAGGTTTGGAAGGTTTCCTCGATGGCCCAGCGGGCCCCGGCAACCCTGGCCAATTCGATCAGGGTGACGTTCTCGGGCGTGAAGCAGATGAAGTACGCCAGGTCTTTGGGGTCTTTCAGAGAGCGGCGGGCCAGCAGCCAGTGCTCCCCGGTCTCGGCGGGGCCGTTGATGCGGATCCTCGCCCAGGCGTAGAGCCGTTCACCTTTGGTCCCGGTCCCGGCAGTCCGGGTGCGCCAGGCCCGTCCGTCGAGGGCGGCGAAGAGTTCATCCGCCCTGCCCTCGATGCCGAATGAACCGGGAGCCGGAGTGATGCCGCGCTGGTTCATGGGAACGGCCATGACGTAGTGCAGGCCGCGGGCTTCCAGCCGGCGGCGCAGCCCGGCGTGTTGGCCGTAGACCGCGTCCCCGGTAGCCCATTCGGCTTGGATGCCGGCATCCAGTGCACGCTCAATCATCTCGGCCGCAAGGACGGGTTTGGTGGCCATCACCCGCTCTTCCGGGACGCCCGCGCGCTTGCAACGGGCAGGGTCCTCGATCCAGGCCTTCGGCAGGTATAGTTCCCGGTCCAGGAACGTCCGCCCGGCAGGTGAGGCATAGGTCAGGAACACCCCGATCTGGCAGTTTTCCACCCGCCCTGCGGTGCCCGAATACTGGCGGGCCACTCCGGCCGAGGCGGTCCCCTTTTTCAGGAACCCGGTCTCATCAATGGCCAAAATCCCCTTCGCATCCCCCAGATGCCTTTTCACGTAGCCGACCATGGCATCACGTACGGCGTCAGGGTCCCAGTCCGTGGTCGAGAGCAGCCGTTGCATCCCATCCGGGGTGCCCTGCCCGGCGCGCTCGGACAAGGTCCAGGAGTTCTTTCGCTCCTCATCCGAAAGCAGGCCGCGGATGTAGTTGACCGCGTTGTTCCGCGGCTCCGTGCGCGCGAACTCGCCCCCGATCAGATCCCTGATTTCCTCAAGGCCCTGAGCCCATTCCTGGATTTCTGCCACCCAAATATCATCGCTCACCCGTCATGATTAACAGGATTGTTATGTCGCAGGACATCGGTGACAGTTCTGCCTCAGGACAATGGTGACACTTCGGCGGGCTTTGGTGGTGACACTTTTCGAGGGTTAACACGGCTTTGGCCGGCATGGCATGGGAAACCAAGAATGACGGGTGAATAAGAATGAGCCCATCAACGCCCGTATCCGCCTTGCGATCGCCCAGTGGCCCGATGATGCACCCCGCGGGTCCGTCACCACATTCTGCGACGAGCACGGCATCACCCGCAAGACGTTCTACGCGATCCGGGCCAGGGCACGCGATGAAGGCCAGGCCGCAGCCTTGGAGCCACGCTCACGCCGCCCGAAAACCTCACCCACCAAGCTCACCGAGGACCTCAAGGAAGACGCGTTGAAGGTGCGGGCCGCTCTGGAATCCTCGGGGCTGGATCATGGGCCGATCAGCGTGCACGACAAGATGGTGTCCCTGAAGATGCGCGCCCCGTCCGTGGCCTCGCTGGCACGGATCTTTCGGGAGAAGAACGTGGCCCGGCTGGAGCCGAAGAAGAAGCCCCGTGCCGCTTACCGCAGGTTCGTCTATCCGGCCCCGAACGCGTGCTGGCAATTGGATGCCACCGAGTACGTGCTCACCGGTGGGCGCAAGTGCGTGATCTTCCAGCTGCAGGATGATCATTCACGCCTCGCACTCGCCACCCACGTGGCGGCCGGCGAAACCAGTGAGGCGGCCCTGGCGGTCGTGAAGAAGGGCATCACCGCCCACGGTGTGCCGCAAAGGTTGCTCACGGATAACGGCATGGCCCTAAATCCTTCACGCCGGGGGTGGGAAGGCCAGCTGGTCACCTACGTCTCCTCGCTCGGCGTCGAGCCGATCACCGGCAAACCATATAAACCGACCACCCAGGGAAAGAACGAGCGGTTCCATCAGACGTTGTTCCGCTGGCTGGACAAGCAGCCCCTGGCCCAATCCCACGCAGAGCTCCAGGCCCAGGTCGACCGGTTTGACCTGATCTACAACACCGAGCGTCCGCACCAGGGATTGCCGGGGCGCATCACTCCGAAGCAGTCCTGGGATGCCACGGCCGTTACCGAAGCACCCCGGCCCAAACCAGTGCCGGTTCTTCCCGAACCCGAGGTGTTGGGGCCGGTGACCGGGGCACCGAGCGCTGCCGAACCAGTGGCGGCCGCCGATACGGAAGCGGCAGGGCAGACCACCACGGAGCCGCGAGCAGAAGCTTCTTCCGAGGCCACAGCATCACAGAAGATCAGCGGCAGCATTGCCCACCCGGCAGCCACCGGCAGCCAGAAGCTCAAGGTCTATCCCAACGGCGTGGTCAACATCGGCAGGACCCTGTACTCGGTAACCAAGCGGATGGGCGGACGAATCGTCACTGCCGTCTGGGACACGGACGGTGTCGTGTTCGCCAACACCGAAGGCGAGGTCATCGCGGAGTACTTCTGGCCGCCAGAAGGCACCGGATACGTCGGGATCGGCAAGGCCCGAGCACGGTTCCGAAAGTAGTGGCGCGCAGGAGCGGACTGTTACCGATGTCTTGATGCAGCAAGTGTCACCATTGTCCTGAGGCAGAACTGTCACCGATGTCTGGAGACATCACACATGATTAACAGGATCCTGGGCCGAAGTCCGATTAAAACGCCGACAACACCGAAAATAAACGCGACTGTAGTACTAGGAAGTCGAACGCCCAAGACTGTTCCTCCGAAAAATGGCGACACGCGACCAGATATCGTTCCACAACTATCTTCTTTCAGGCGTCCCATACGAAGCGTGCAGGATAAGTATCGGTACAGTGGTTCCATGGAAATTGGGTACGCCCGCGTCTCGACCGCGAAACAGGACCTCGACATACAGATCGACGCACTACGCGGCGAAGGGATCCCCGCCAAACACATATATCTGGACAAGAAGTCAGGATCCACCACAAACCGGCCCGGACTGCACGAAGCACTCGACCAAGCCCGCAATGGAGACGTAATCGTGGTGCACACCCTGGACCGGCTGGGCCGCACCGTCCGGGACACCCTGAACCTCATCCACGACCTGGCAGGCCTCGGCGTCGGCGTCCGGAACCTGGCCGACCCGATCCGGGTTGATTCAGCCAATCCAGATGACCCCATGTCGCAGCTGGCAGTCGTGATGCTCGCGCTCTTCGGCCAAATGGAACGAACCTACGCAATCGAACGCGCAGCCCACGCGCGTGCCGTTGCTGCTGCCAAAGGCAAAAGGATCGGCCGGCCCAGCGTGATCGATCCAGCGAAGCTCGCTTACGCAGCGCACCTTCGTGACCAGGAGAATCAGTCTATCTCCGAGATCGTCAAAGCCACGGGTATCACCCGCTCCAGCCTCTGCCGTTACCTGCCGCCCCGTCCACCAGAGACGCTGACCGCCGAGAACCAGCAGAACGCCTAAAGAGCCCAGCGTCCGTGGCGGTTCGTGCAGGCGACTGCAGACAGAATGACGGTTGGTGCACGCGACTTCGAACAAAAACGACTGTTGGTGCAGACGACTTCGAGCACTTCCGTGTCGGGAGACGCCTGCACAAGCCCCGTAATTCCGCGGAATCCAGTGCAGACGACTTCTGAAACTGACAGGGGGACCGGCTTACGGGCACGGTTCGTGAGCGTCGCTATGCGGAGGCTCTTAGGGGCTCGAGGGCGGCTAGGACGAGGTCGAGGCCGAAGATGAACTCCTCTGCCGGGTCGTAGCCGGCAGCGATGAGCGCCGCGGCGGACTCGTTGAGGTAGGGGAACTCGTCAGGAGGAAGCTGGGGCAGGAAGACGTCCTCGGCCATGTCCGCGAACTCATTGGCTGTGTCGAACGGCAGGCCGGCTTCCTGCAGGGCGAAACCGTAGACATAGCTGTCGAGCAACCAGTTGGCGTGCGTCGCCATCAAGACCGGGAAGCCAGCCCTCCGCAGGCAGGCGGTGACCGCTTCGTGGTGGCGGAGGTTCGCGGGCCCCGGCGATGTCCGCGACTCCAGCAGGCCGATCGCCCACCGGTGGCGTGCGAGAACCTGTCGGGCGGATACCGCCCGCCGTCGCATCGCCGACTGCCAGTCGGTCTCTTCGGGCGGGAACTCGATCTCCTCGAACACGATGTCGATCATGGCGTCCAGCAACTCCTCCTTGCTCGCCACGTAGTGGTAGAGCGACATCGCGCCCGCGCCGAGCGCGCCAGCCAGCCGGCGCATGCTCAGCCCGTCGACCCCCTCGCGGTCGGCGAGCCGGACCGCCTCGACCACCACCCGCTGCTTGCTCAGCCGCGCGTCTGACGCGACCTGGTGTTGTTCCTTCGCAGACATGGGTCTCCTCTCGCTCTCTCGAACGCTTGACATTCGTACATCGTACGATCACGATCATAGTACACCGTACGACGTACGGTGTACGAGCCAGCGAGAGTCGCAGCTCGGACGTGAGGAGCCTTCTGTGGGAATCGAACAGCGATCGGATGCCGGAGCACGCCTGGTGCTGGGGGCGAGTCCGGCCGGGGCGGCGACGATGCAGGCCGCCGTCCAGCACCGCTACGGCCCGCCCTCCGTGCTCGAGTCGTCCGAGGTAGGGCTACCGCTGCCCGGTCGAGGCGATGTGCTCGTCCAGGTGGGCGCGGCCTCGGTACATCCCGGCGACTACTTCGTCATGACCGGTGAACCGTACCTGGTGCGCCTGGCGTTCGGGCTCCGCCGGCCGCGCCACGGCATCCCTGGCAGGGACCTCGCCGGCGTGGTGGCAGCGGTCGGGAAGGATGTCACCGCTCTCCGCCCCGGCGACGAGGTGTTCGGCTGGAGCACCGCTGGAACGCTCGCGGAGTACGCCTGTGTCCCGGCGGACAACCTCGTGTCCGTGCCTGCCAACCTGTCGGTCGTGGACGCGGCAGCGGTGCCCACGTCGGCCATGACGGCGTTGCAGGCATTGCGCGAGATCGCGAACGTCCGACCGGGCCAGACGGTGCTGGTCACGGGCGCGTCGGGCGGCGTGGGCTCCTTCGCCGTACAGATCGCCAAGGCGTTTGGCGCCGAGGTGACGGGTGTGTGCAGCACCCGCAACGTCGACTTGGTCCGGTCGCTCGGTGCCGACCACGTCGTTGACTACACGAGGACCGACTTCACCCGCACGGAGAAGCGCTACGACGTCATCCTCGACAACGTGGAAGCCCAGCCCCTGGCGGCTGTCCGCCGAGCGCTGATGCCCACCGGCACCCTCATCCCCAACAGCGGACGCGGCGGCCGCTGGCTCGGCCCCATCAGTCGGATCGTCAAAGCGCGCGTGCTGTCCGGGTTCACCCGTCAGCAGCTGAAGCCCTTCCTGTCGGTCGGGAAGCGCCAGGACCTGCTCACCCTGGCCGACCTGCTCACGACCGGGCAGGTCACGCCCGTCATCGACCGCACCTACCCCCTCGACGAAGCAGCCGACGCCCTCCGCTACGTCGCGGCTGGCCACACCCGAGGGAAGGTCGTGATCACCGTCTGACGACCGGACCGACGAGAACGACCCAACCCGTGCGTATGCACGCCCAGACCTGCCGTCACTCCGGCGGACGGACCGCTCCTCCCGAAAGAAGAAAACGATGACCATCCGAACGAACACCCCAAACTTGCTCGACAACCCGCCGATCCCGGTGCAGGCCAAGCTCGCGGCGGCCTGGACCAGCTTCATGTTCTTCTACATCTACGTCGACTACTTCCACCTCTACAAGCCCGGCAGCATCGACGACATCCTGGCCGGCAAAGTCTTTGTGTTCGACATCAGCGGGCCATTGTTGACCATTTTCGTCGCGCTCATAGGGATCCCGGCCCTGATGGCGTGGCTCTCCATGACGCTGCCCGCCCGTGTGAACCGCGCCACGAGCCTCGTCGTGGCATCGCTGTACATCCCCGTCACGGTGTTCAACGCGGCCTCGACGAACTGGGAGTATGCTTCCTTCTACGGCCTCTCCATCGGAATCGAGGTGCTGCTCCTGGCCTTCATCCTGCGCTCCGCCTGGACCTGGCCCCGCACCCCGCCGTCCCAGCCGGTCCCGCGACGACCGACCTTCGACAGGACCTTCGACAGTAGGTATCCGTGTAAAGTCCTACGGCGTGAAGCCCGCCGCCGCGGACACCGGGCCGACCGTGACCAGCTCAGTCGCGGTATGCGCAGAGAACCTGCTCACGAACGGTCCGGTATCCGCCGCTGAACGGGTCCGGTTAATCGACATGCGTCCCAGTTGGGGATCCCCTACCGGGCACGCTGTGCAGACGGCTTTGGACACTCGTGCAGACGACTTCGAAAACTGACAGTCGGATCGTGTAATTGCCCGTAATCTGGCTGTCCCGTATGTTGTTCGAAAACTCATGCCACAATCACCCGTCACAGAGATAGCCTTCGGTACGGTTTGGGTGCTGTCCCGGGCCCGGCCCCTGCCGACAGGAACCCAGCGGCAATGAGCTGGTCGGGACGTCGCGCCCGCGGCCCGGGTTCTTCCGTGGGGAAGACCATTCGCCAGGACACGCCGCCGCTGGTGGTTCCCGACTAGGCCTCGCCGCACGGTACAGGCAAAGCGGCGCCCCGCCTCCCCCTTGGGAGCGGGGCTTCGCCTTTTACCAGGCTTTATCGGCCGTCACAGCTGCCGTCACCAATAGTGGGCGACGTCGATCATGAGCTTGGATTCGTTGCCGGGACCTGCAAGGGTGAAGACCTTGAAAGGCAGTCGGGCGCGGACGCCGAGGCCCAGGCTGGTGTGGCCCTCGAAGCTGCCTGCCCAGGCCACCTGCCTGAACGTGTTGTAGTTCGAAACATTGGTCACCTCGGACCGGTTGGCCGGCACGAAGGTGGCCTTGCCCGTGGCGCCGTCATAGCTGGGCGAGTGGGCGATGACCTGCAGGAATGCGCCACCCCTCAGATTGATGGGCAGTCCGGACCCGTCCTGTACGACCTTTGAGACGTAGCGGACGTTGTAGCCGGCTGCCTTTCCGTTGATGTCGATCACCAAGCGGTCGAAGCAGGGGTGCTGTCCCGATCGAACGTTGGTTACTGACGCGGCGCTCATGGCCTGGTTGGACTTGGCCAGCGAGCTCCAGACCAGTCCGCAGTAAGAGGCTGCGGAGGCGGACCCCGAAGCCAGCAGGCCCAGCCCGAGTGCCATGATGATGGCTGTCAGCCAGGCGGTTAGTTTTTTCACGTGAGTACCCCTTTCGGGTATGAGTGATTGGATGACTCCAGAGTAGGAGCGCCAAAGCCCGAAACGAGGGATGTTTCCGGTTCTTCGTGCAACCGTTAGGCGGCCAAAAATCCGATCACGGGACCGTAATTCCGGTGCGCATTTCGGGGCCGTCGAAAGCCGTTTGTAGCCCTTCCTCCACACGGCCGTTACTGCCGGTAACGGTCAATACGCGCCGGTAGGTAAAGGTGGGGCACTCCGGGTCCGTCTATTGGCAATTGGGAACCCTATCCGTGAGCTGTGCTGCCTACCATCAACACAGGGCGACGCCGATTGTCGCCGCAGTTGATGGCGATGGAGCGGCCCGGCACGCTGTATTCGCCAACATTGATGATGGGTCGTGGCTACCAGCATTGTCCAGGTCCTGGAGAGCGCTCGAGAGCAATCTTGGAGGGTCGGCGGTTTTTGGTCAGGCGCCCGCGATTTGCCGTCGAGGGGGTTCGTCCTGTCCCACGCAGCTCCAGATGTCCTCGAGCACCTCTAAACTGGCCAACGGCGAAGCACGGTGCGCCATGCGATCGTTAGCGGGGACGCTCCCATTTTGTAGATGTGCAGGTAGAGCCGATCAAACTCCTTCTGCACGCATTCCAGAAACTCCACTCGCGCAGCTTTGATCGAGCCGTCTTCCACAATCTTCTGGGCAGTTACGAAGTCCCCTGCCTTCGCTGCTGAAGTGACAGGAGTCATCGCTTCCACTGCTGCCCTAAGCTTTTCCGGCAGCGGTGCCGGAAGATGAATTTCTGCCCGAGCCTGCAAATCGGTAAGGGCATCAGCCAGTTCCTTATCGGGTTTCATTCCCGAAGCCATCCCCTTCACGTTCCGCTGGAGTTTCAATAGGAGGCCGAAAGCATCCCTGCATATTGCCTTGGTCTCGGCATAGTCCACCATGTTCATCTGGATGACCGCGTTCACTTGATCGCGGCGACCAGCAAGGTAACCGCCGATTAGGACTCCGAGGAGTCCAACTGCTGCAGGAAGAACAACCGTGAGTGTCATGCCGAAAGTGTAGGGGCATAATAGGCGCCGTCTCATAACCCTTGGGATGCGAGGCGTCTCACTGACTTGGACGTGCTCGCAAGCGTGACTGTCGTTTTCCGAAGTCGTCGGCACGAAATGTCCAAAGTCGTCTGCACGGCCACTACTTGTCCGTAAGGGGAAGCTTTTGGAACATTAGAGCGACGCGTTGCCTGGCGCGGCCTGCTCGGCTGTGTGTGTCAGGAACCGGCCCGCCCCTACGTGTCAGGCTGGAACGGTACCAAGGGCTCATAGCAAGTCCGCTTAATCGCGTGGGGCGAGAATCAGGAATCCAGTAATCATGTCCAGTCCAGTTTTGAGTGCCGTAGGCCAAGATGGTCCTATGAACAGTCCCGGACCGCGTTCCGGTGGACCGACCCCTCGCCGGTCGTTCACCCCAGTGCAGAAGCTCGAATATTTGGCCTCGTACGAGGCGGCGTGCCAGGGCAATGAAGGCGGTGCGTTTCTGCGCCGCGAGGGCCTTTATTCATCCCAGATGACTGAATGGCGCCGGCTCCGTGACGCCGGTGTCCTCGCTGGCAAGAAGCCTGGGGAGACAATCGGGAAACTGTCGTCGGACCAGGCTGAGATCGCGCGTTTGCGCCGCCAGTTGGAGGTGAGTGAGAGCCGGTTGAAACGATCCGAGGCAGCCTTGGGAATCATGGAAAAACTCTCGGCGTTCTTAGAGAACGCCATTCAGGAATCACCGGACGAGCCGAAGTCCAAGAAGAATTGATGGCCGCCTACCACGGCCTGCGCCAACAACAGGTCCCCACCCGGCAAGCGGCGGCCCTGGCCGGGGTCTCACGCACCACGGTGTACCGCAAGCCGGCCCCGCCCCGGGACCAGCCGGAGGCAGCTCCACCGAACAAGCTCAGCCCTGCCGAGCGGGCTGCGGTACTGGCGGCGTTGAACGCCCCGGAGTTTGTGGACCTGGCACCGATGCAGGTCTATGCGAAGCTCCTGGATCAAGGCGTCTATCTGGGCTCGTTGTCAACATTTTACCGGGTGCTGGAGGAGAACAAGCAGGTCAAGGAACGCCGCCGCCTGGCCAAACACCCTCCCCGGACCGTGCCCGAGCTCGTCGCCACCGCCCCGGGCCAGGTGCTGAGCTGGGACATCACGAAGCTGGCCGGGCCCGTGAAGGGCAAATACTTCGACTGCTACATGATGATCGACATCCACTCCCGCTTCATCGTCGGAGCGCACGTGCACGCCAGTGAATCCGCGGTTCTGGCAGTGGAGATGATGAGGGAAATCTTCGGGATCCACGGCATCCCGCAAGTCGTGCACGCGGACAGGGGCACGTCGATGACGTCTAAGACAGTGGCCGCGCTGCTCTCGGACTTGGAGGTCACCCGGTCACATTCCCGGCCCCGGGTGAGCAACGATAATCCGTACTCAGAAAGCCTCTTCAAGTCCATGAAATACGGGCCCATGTTTCCCGAACGCTTCGCTTCCCTTGGCGATGCCAGAGCCTTTATCAACGAGTTCATGGACTGGTATAACCATCACCACCAGCATTCCGGAATCGGCTTCCACACTCCCGCCAACGTCCACTACGGATTCGCCGTCGGCATCGCCAAGCAACGCTCGGAAACCCTCGCCGCGGCGAGGGCAAAACACCCCAACCGCTTCGCCAAAACCACCGACCCCAAAATACTGGCCCTGCCCGGGCCCGCATGGATCAACCAACCCAAGGAAAACACCGAACAGTCAGCCGCCTAACTCCCGTTGGTACCGTTCAGCTTGAAAAATTCCGCGCCCGCCGGAAGTCACGGGCGAAAAGCCCAACCCCGATCAAGGCCGCTCCAACGGTGATAGCCATCAGCCACGCGAATAAGCTGTCACCAAGTGCACGCCCAGGCCCGGGCTATCGCCGACTTGCTACTGGAACAAGGGCCGCCCGCGGTCGCCCAACTGGGCCCACAAATGGATCAATATGCCGTCGTTCAAAAGGAGCTCGGCAAGCTCTCCTACCAGGTCGCCCGGACGCATGCCCAGTCCCCAACGGCCCCGGCCTGGTAGCGAGGGCTAAGCCTCTTCGGGCGGGACGACTTCATCGAACCCCTGGACGGAGGCATTGCCGCCCTACGCCGCATTGCCACCGTCCGCCCCGACGGATGGTGCTCCTTGCAGACCATCCGGCTGCTGCACGGCCAAATCCAGCTCCGCGACGGCTGTCATGATGCCGGTAGTGCTGTTCCCGTGGTCCTCATGGAAGTGTCGGCCGGGCGCGCCAGCTCGTCAGCGGACTGCATCAGGTCCCACCACGGACAACTTTCGTTCGCCGATCCGCGCGACCAACTTTCGCTGAGGCGTTGCTAGCCCTTGTTGGCCCCGACAGTAGTCAGCTTCTCGTGCGACGAGGACCGCCGTTCGGAGTCGTGCGACCCGCCGGCTCAATTGCGTTGCGTCTAAACATGGTCAGGGTTGCCAGGAACATACATCGTCCGCTCGAACTCCGCCCCTGACGCCGTGATGAAGGTCTGCACCCTGCCGTTGCCGGGCGGCGAAAACATCTCGTCGACGCAGTCGCGCAGACCACAGCCAGTGTTGAGGCCAACGACCTTATCTTGGACAGGAACACCGCTGGACGCGAGAACCAACGCGCCTTAATCGACCAGGCACAAGCCGCCATCGATATGGCACAGAGCCAGCTAATGGCCGAGCTGCGCAGGCACAGGTGGACTGCTTTCGTCAGTTGAAATTAACAATTGTTAAGGTATGACGAATTTAGAAAAGGAATTGTTAATCTAGGAACGTACTGGACACAAATTGCGGGTTGGTACGAAAACGATGACGCCCAAGGTGAAGTACGGCAGATAGAGCGAC
This sequence comes from Pseudarthrobacter sp. KH_020_B, assembly GCF_057840185.1. NCBI lineage: Bacteria > Bacillati > Actinomycetota > Actinomycetes > Micrococcales > Micrococcaceae > Pseudarthrobacter > Pseudarthrobacter sp. KH_020_B. The sequence goes on along the minus strand of NZ_CM174506.1, from coordinate 1,894,309 downwards.
ATGGCCAACATCAGCATCAAGGCCACGATGTGTGGCCGAGCGAGTGACCGCCGCATGTGTTGTAAAACACTGCACCTGACAACGCGGATCACCCGACCCTCGAACATTGGGGCAGCGCTCAAAGCCTCTGGAGGGCGGCCACGCTAGCACGTGTCCCCAACCCGATATGCCTGGTCCCGTTAGGGCTCAGAAAGTCATGTCCGGCACGACTCACCTCCCTATGAACTTCCAAGCGGACTACGCCACCTAGGAGTTCCCATGGACCTTGAGTTCTACGAGCCGGCCGAGGCAGCGGCCCTCATGCGGTGCACCGAGGCTTGGCTGCGGGAGGGTGCCGCCAGCGGTACCTTCCCGCACGCCTGCTGGGGCAAGGGAAAGATTATCTTCACCTCGGAGCACATCGCGGAGATCGCCCGCCTGCGGGAGGTCCCGGTTCATACTGCGTCAACCTCGCAGGAACGGATGATCGGTGCCAGGGCAAGGCGGCGGCTCGCACCCGTCGGCTACCAACAGCCCAGATCACAACAGCAATGATTCAAACGTCAACGCACGAATCCGGTGATCGACCGCTCCGTGGCATCAGCGCCGGCCTGCAGCGCCTCCGGCATCAGATGGCCGTAGACCTGCTCCGTCGTCCGGGTTGATGCATGGCCAAGGCGTCGCGAGATCGTAAACAGCGAAACACCGTCCTGGATCAGCCAGGACGCATGTGTGTGCCGGAGGTCGTGGATGCGGGGAGATTTCTTCAGTCCCTGCACTTTCGCCGCCTTCACGGCCGGTACCCAGTAATGATGCCAATAGAGCTTGTGGATGATCCGTTCCCCCTTGGGGGTCGTAAACAGAAGCTCATCAGCAGGACGGCTGGCTACGAGAGGTACCAGCAGGTCAACCAAGGCAGGGTTGATCCCGATGGTCCGCTTCCCTGCACCAGTCTTGGTGGCTCCGATATAGTACTGCGACTGGCCGTCCCGTTTCCAGGCCTTGTTGATCCGCACCGTTGGTGGCTTAGAGAGCAAATCGACGTCAGCCACTCTCAGTGCAGTAGCCTCGCCGAATCTGGTCCCTGTCATCACCAGGAAGCTCGTGAAGGTCTTGTACCGCGCCCCCATGGCTTCAAGAACCATGTTGAACTCTGTGTGAGTGAGGAACATGGCTTCGTCCTCAGCCTTGTCGACACTTGGCAACTGCACCCCGCGGCACGGATTTCGAGGGATGTACCGCAACATCTCAGCAGTGTTCATCGCGGCAGACAAAAGGCCGTGAACGTTGTGGATCGTCTTCGGCGACTTTCCCTTCGCCGCCATCGACTTCACCCAGTGGCTGAGGTGCCTGTAGTGGAGCTTGTCCGCGGGGATGTGGCCAATGACGTTTCGGATGTGAAGGTCGAGCATCACCTGATATGTCTTGGTGGTCCCGCTCGAAGGTCGAACAAGCAGGTCAATATGTTCCTGAACGACCTCGGCGACCGTCGGAACCCTTGCTTGATTTGTGAGGAGGGCGGACTGCGCGATCTCAAAGGACTGGCCGTTTGCATCAAGCAGGCGTTTGAGAGTCTGCGCTTCGATTTCCGTGACCGCTGTTATGCCTTGGCTGGCCCCAGTTTTTGGATCACGCCAGCACACCATGAAAGACGTCGTTCCGTCTTTTTTGAGGCGTTTGCGGATGTTTGCCACATGAAAATGCTACGCCGGTGTCGACGAAAACTGTAGATTTGTCCACACTGAACTGGCCAATCGGCCGCTGACCTGCGATAACACTGTGCCCGAGGTGGGACTCGAACCCACACACCTTTCGATACCGCATTTTGAGTGCGGCGCGTCTGCCAATTCCGCCACTCGGGCGCGGAATACGCTCTGCAACCGGTACGCCCACAGCTGATTGTGAGCAACGCGATCACTTCACGTACGCGGAATTACTCTACATGCAGATAGGCTGAATTCCAGAATCGCGCCGCCGACGCCGCAATAGACCATGCAGATCAAACTACGGCCGCGGGCGCACCTAAGATGGTGATGTTCCCGCCGTACCTTTCCAAGGAGATCCCGTGACTGAACAAACGGAGTCAAAACCCACGTCCCAGCCGGCGCGTCGCGTCATTGTGGCCGAGGATGAAACCCTCATCCGACTCGACATCATCGAGATCCTGCGCGGCGAAGGCTATGACGTAGTGGGCGAAGCAGACAACGGCGAGAAGGCTGTGCAGCTCGCCGAGGAACTCAAGCCGGACCTCGTCCTGATGGACGTCAAGATGCCCATCATGGATGGCATCACTGCGGCTGAGAAGATCGTCAAGGCCCGCATCGCCCCCGTGGTCCTCTTGACGGCCTTCAGCCAGAAGGAACTCGTGGAGCGCGCCCGCGACGCCGGCGCCATGGCGTACGTGGTTAAGCCGTTCACCCCTGCGGATCTCATCCCCGCCCTGGAGATTGCGCTCTCCCGCCACGAGGAAATCAAGGCCCTCGAAAGCGAAGTCTCGGACCTGCAGGAGCAGTTCGCCACGCGCAAGCTCGTGGAGCGCGCCAAGAGCCTGCTGACCACCAAGATGGGCCTGACGGAGCCGGAAGCCTTCCGCTGGATCCAGAAGACCTCCATGGACCGCCGCCTCAGCATGCGCGAAGTCGCCGAGACCATCATCAACCAGGTCAACTAACCTCTCGGGATTTCGGCAAGCTCAATCACCGAACAAGCTCAATCACCCGGACCAAAAGAAAAGGACCCCTGCCAGCCGGCAGGGGTCCTTCCTTTTAGGTTGCTATACCGTCGGCCAGGGACCGAGCTTCTCCCTGGGTACGCCAGCCTCGCCGCCCAGGCGCGAGGTGTCGGCGAAGTCGCCCACCTTGTGCGCCTTCAGCGAGTTGGTGGAACCGGCCTTTCCGGGAGGGGAACCGGCGGCAATGATCACCAGGTCGCCGTCTTCCACCAGTCCCATTTCCAGCAGGCTGCGGTCAACCTGGGCGGTCATCTCGTCGGTGTGGCCCACCATGGGCACCAGTACCGGCTGGATGCCCCAGGTCAGCGCCAGCTGGTTCCACACGTTCTCCAACGGGGTGAAGGCGAACACCGGCCTGACGGGACGCAGGCGCGACAGGCGGCGTGCCGAATCGCCGGACTGGGTGAAAGTACAGATGTACTTGGCATCCAGCTGGTCAGCGATTTCGACGGCGGCGCGGGTGATGGCGCCACCACGGGTCTTGGGCTTGGTGCCCAGCGGCGGAACGCGCTCCAGGCCATGAACCTCTGTGGATTCAATGATCCGGGCCATCACCTTCACGGTCTCGATCGGGTACTTGCCAATACTGGTCTCGCCGGACAGCATCACTGCGTCTGCACCGTCAAGGACGGCGTTGGCGCAGTCGGAGGCTTCCGCGCGGGTGGGGCGCGGGTTGTCGATCATGGACTCAAGGACCTGCGTGGCCACAATGACCGGCTTGGCCCAGCGGCGTGCCAGTTCAATGGCGCGCTTCTGCACGATCGGCACTTCCTCTAGGGGAAGTTCCACGCCGAGGTCGCCACGGGCCACCATGATGGCGTCGAAGGCGTCGATGATTTCGTGCAGCTGGTCCACGGCCTGCGGCTTTTCGATCTTGGCGATGACCGGCACGCGGCGGCCTTCTTCATCCATGATCTCGTGCACGCGGGAGATGTCAGTGGCGTCGCGGACGAACGACAACGCAACCATGTCTACGCCGCGGCGGATGGCCCAGCGGAGATCGTCCTCGTCCTTTTCGCTCAATGCGGGAACGTTAACGGCAACGCCGGGCAGGTTGATGCCCTTGTTGTTGGACACCATGCCACCAACGGTCACCTCGGCGACAACCTTGACGTCGTCTACCTCGATGGCGCGCAAAGCGACCTTGCCGTCGTCGATCAGCAGGGCATCGCCCACGTTGACGTCCTCTGTGAGGCTCTTCAGCGTGGTGGAGCAGATGTCCTTGGTGCCCGGAACGTCTTCGGTGGTGATGGTGAAGATGTCGCCCTCGGCGAGGGCGTGGGGGCCGTCCACGAAGCGGCCAAGACGGATCTTGGGGCCCTGCAGGTCAGCCATGATGGCCACCGGCTTGCTCAGCTGGGCTGCCGCCTTGCGGACATTCTCGTAGGTGTTGTCGTGCACGGAGTAGTCACCATGACTCATGTTCATCCGGGCAACATCCACACCCGCTTCCAACACCGCGAGGGTGTTCTCAAAGCTGGCAATTGCCGGGCCAAAAGTGGCCACAATCTTAGCGCGTCTCATGTACCTACCCTAGTAGTGTCCTGCATTGGTTAAGTTGTTGTGGAGGTTAATCCGCGGCGAACTGACTGGTGTCAGAGAACCGCGATGGCCTTGTCCGTCGGAGCCACCGGCGCCGGCAGGATGGTGCTGCCCATCAGGAACTTGTCCACGGCGGCGGCACAGGCCCGGCCCTCGGCGATGGCCCACACGATGAGCGACTGCCCGCGTCCGGCGTCGCCGGCCACGAAGATGCCCTCGGTATTCGTCATGTAGTACCCGTCGCGGCTCACGTTGCCGCGCCCGTCGAATTCGGCACTGACTTGCTCGGTGATGCCCGCGGGCTCGGTTCCGGTGAAGCCCAGCGACAGGAAGACCAGGTCCGCCGGGATGATCCGTTCGGTGCCGGCCTTGGGAAGCCGCTTGCCGTCAACAAACTCTGTTTCGGCAACCTTGACGCCGGTGAGCTTGCCGTTCTCTCCGACAAACTCGACGGTGGAGGCGAGGTACGTACGTTCGCCGCCTTCTTCGTGGGCGCTGGCCATTTCGAACAGCGTGGGGAACGTGGGCCAGGGCTGGTGCCCGGCACGTTCCGCCGGCGGCTGCTTGCCGATGGCCAGGGTGGTCACGGATGCGGCTCCATGACGGTGCGCGGTGCCGAGGCAGTCGGCACCGGTATCGCCGCCGCCCAGGATCACCACGTGCTTGCCCTTGGCGTGGATCTGGTTCTCCACCGTCTCCCCCGCGACAACGCGGTTGGCCGGCACCAGGTAATCCATGGCGTAGTGCACGCCGTCCAGGTCGCGGCCCGGGATGGGCAGGTCCCGCGGGACGGTGGCGCCGGTGGCAACCACGACGGCGTCATACCGGCGGCGCAGCTGCTCCCACGTCACGTCGGTACCCACGGCGACGCCGGTGCGGAAGCGGGTGCCTTCCGTCTTCATCTGCTCGATGCGGCGGTCCACCTGCTCCTTCTCCATCTTGAAGTCGGGGATGCCGTAGCGGAGGAGCCCGCCGATCTTGTCGTCACGCTCATACACCGCGACCGTGTGGCCCACCCGGGTCAGCTGCTGCGCAACGGCCAGGCCGGCAGGGCCGGAGCCGACGACGGCAACGGTCTTTCCGGTCAGGCGCGTCGGGGGTAGCGGGTTGACCCAGCCGCTGTCCCAGGCTTCGTCGATGATGGAGACTTCAACCTGTTTGATGGTGACTGCGGGCTGGTTGATTCCCAGCACACAGGACGCCTCACAGGGTGCAGGGCAAAGCCGGCCGGTCCACTCGGGGAAGTTGTTGGTGGCGTGCAGCCGCTCAATCGCTTCCTCGCCCTTGTCCCGCCAGGTGAGGTCGTTCCATTCGGGGATGAGGTTGCCCAGCGGGCAGCCGTGGTGGCAGAACGGCACACCGCAGTCCATGCAGCGGCCGGCCTGGGCCTTCAGGACACCCTTTTCCTGGGCCTCGTAAACCTCTTTCCAGTCCATGATGCGGACCGGAACGGGGCGGCGCGGCTGGGTTTCACGCTGGCGTACTTTAAGAAATCCGCGTGGATCAGCCACCGGTCACCTCCAGGATTCGAGCCCATACTTCTTCGCCATCGGGGTCAAGGCCCTCTTCGATAGCGTCGAGACGGGTTTGCAGGACTGCCGCGTAATCGCGCGGCAGCACTTTGGTAATGCGGGCAGCGGTGTCGTCGAAGTTCTCCAGCAACCGGGCCGCGTGAAGCGATTCCGTTTCCTCGACATGCTTCACCAGCAGGCCGTGGATAATGTCCCGGTCTTCGGCGTCGAGTTCTACGAGCTGGAGTTCGCCGGACTGCAGGGCGTCCTTATTGACCTGGGTGGTCTGCAGGTCCAGCACGTAGGCGGTGCCGCCGGACATACCGGCGCCGAAGTTGCGGCCGGTGCGGCCGATGATCAGCGTCTGCCCGCCGGTCATGTATTCGCAGCCGTGGTCGCCGATGCCCTCAACAACCGCCGTGGCCCCGGAGTTGCGGACCAGGAAGCGTTCGCCCACCTGGCCGCGCAGGAACATCTCGCCGCTGGTGGCGCCGTAGCCGATCACGTTTCCGGCAATGACGTTGCCTTCGGCCTTGAACACGTTGGTGCGGTCCGGCCGGACAATGATCCGCCCGCCGGAAAGGCCCTTGCCCACGTAGTCGTTCGAGTCACCGAAGAGGCGCAGCGTGATGCCGGCGGGCAGGAAAGCGCCCAGCGACTGTCCCGCGGTACCGGTCAGGGTGATGTCGATGGTGTCCGGCGCCAGCACGTCCGTGCTGAACGTCTTGGTCACCGTGTGGCCCAGCATGGTGCCCACCGAGCGGTCCGTGTTGATCACGTCCACTGCGATTTTCACCGGGCTGCGGTCAGTCAGGGCCTCCGTAGCCATGGTGATCAGCCGCTGGTCGAAGTGCTTGTCCAGCTCGTGGTTCTGCGAGGTCATGTTGCGCAGCGGAGCGTCGTCGTCGAACTCGAGCCCGTGCAGGATCGGGTCCAGGTCCAGGCCGTCGGCCTTCCAGTGGTTGATCGCCTCGCGGGCATCCAGCACCTCGGCGTGGCCGATCGCCTCTTCGATGCTCCGGAAGCCAAGTTCCGCGAGGATCTCGCGGACTTCCTCGGCCAGGAATTCGAAGAAGTTGACCACAAATTCGGGCTTGCCGGTGAAGCGTGCCCGCAGTTCGGGGTTCTGCGTTGCGACGCCCACCGGGCAGGTGTCCAGGTGGCAGACGCGCATCATGATGCAGCCTTCCACCACCAGCGGGGCCGTGGCGAAACCGAACTCCTCGCCGCCGAGCAGCGCGGCGATGACAACGTCCCGCCCGGTCTTGAGCTGGCCGTCCACCTGGACCACCACACGGTCGCGCAGGCCGTTGAGCATCAGGGTCTGCTGCGTCTCAGCGAGCCCCAGCTCCCACGGCACACCCGCATGCTTGAGCGAGTTCAGCGGGGACGCGCCGGTTCCGCCGTCGTGCCCGGAGACCAGTACGACGTCGGCCTTCGCTTTGGTGACACCCGACGCCACGGTGCCGATCCCCACTTCGGAGACGAGCTTGACGTGCACCCGGGCCGAGGGGTTGGCGCGCTTCGCATCGTAGATGAGCTGGGCGAGGTCCTCGATGGAGTAGATGTCGTGGTGCGGCGGCGGTGAAATCAGGCCGACGCCGGGCGTCGAGTGGCGCGTCCGGGCAACCCAGGGATACACCTTCTGCGCCATCAGCTGGCCGCCTTCACCGGGCTTGGCACCCTGCGCCATCTTGATCTGGATGTCGTCAGCGTTGGTCAGGTACAGGCTGGTGACGCCGAACCGGCCCGACGCGATCTGCTTGACGGCAGAGCGGCGCTTCGGGTCCAGCAGGCGGTCCACGTCCTCGCCGCCTTCACCGGTGTTGGACTTGCCGCCCAACTGGTTCATGGCGATCGCGAGGGTCTCGTGGGCTTCCTTGGAGATGGACCCGTAGCTCATGGCGCCGGTGGAGAAGCGCTTCACAACGCTGGAGACAGGCTCCACTTCCTCCAGCGGGACGGCGGGACGGTCGTTCTTGAACTTGAGCAGCCCGCGCAGGGTCATCAGGTTCTCGGACTGGTCATCCACGCCCTTGGTGTACGCCTTGAAAATGTCATAGCGGCGCTCACGCGTGGCGTGCTGGAGCCGGAAGACGGTCTCCGGGTTGAACAGGTGCGGCTCACCGTCGCGGCGCCACTGGTATTCGCCGCCGCCCAGGAGCGGGCGGTGCGGCAGTTCGATGCCGCCTTCGGGGTAGGCCATCTGGTGCCGCGCCGAAACTTCGGCGGCGATGACGTCCAGGCCCACGCCGCCCAGCTGGGAATGCGTGCCGGCGAAGAACTCGTCCACCAGCTCCTGTCCGAGGCCCAGGGCCTCGAACGTCTGCGCGCCGGTGTAGGACGCAACGGTGGAGATGCCCATCTTGGACATGATCTTGAGGACGCCCTTGCCGAGGCCCTTGATCAGGTTGTAGACGCCGTCCTGCGGGGTGACCCCAACAACGTCACCGGCGGCGATGAGCTGCTCCACTGACTCCATGGCCAGGTACGGGTTGACTGCGGAGGCACCGTAGCCGATCAGGACAGCCACGTGGTGCGTCTCGCGGACGTCGCCTGCCTCGACCACCAGGGCGGTCTTGGTGCGGTTGGCGCTGCGGAGCAGGTGGTGGTGCACGGCGCTGACCAAGAGCAGGGAAGGAATCGGGGCCCACTGCGCGTTCGAGTCGCGGTCGGACAGCACAACATACTGCACGCCGCGGTTGATTGCGCCGGACACCTGCTCGCAGATCTCGGTGAGCCGGGCACGCAGGGCGTTCTCGCCGCCTTCGGGGCGGTAGAGCCCACGGACCTTCATGGCCACGCGGTCGCCGTCGGGCGTTTCAATGTTGGCGATCTTGGCGAGCTGGTCGTTGTTGATCACCGGGAACGGCAGCATGACCTGGGGCTGCCGGACCTGCTTCGTGTCCAGCAGGTTGCCGTTCGGGCCGATGGCGCAGGTCAGCGACGTGACCAGCTCTTCGCGGATGGCATCCAGCGGCGGGTTGGTGACCTGCGCGAAGGACTGCACAAAGTAGTCAAAGAGCAGCCGGGGACGCTTGGAGAGCACAGCCACCGGGGTGTCGGATCCCATGGCGCCCAACGGTTCGGCGCCCGTGCGGGCCATCGGGCCCAGCAGGATCTTCAGCTCTTCGGTGGTGTACCCGAAGGTCCGCTGGCGGATGTTGACGGACGCGGCCGTATGCACCACGTGCTCGCGCTCGGGGAGGTCCTTGAGGTCAATGAGGTTGTCCTTGACCCACTCGGCCCAGGGGTTCGCGGCAGCGACCTCGGCCTTGACCTCTTCGTCGTCGATGATGCGGCCGGCGTCAGTGTCCACCAGGAACATCTTGCCCGGCGAAACGCGGCCCTTCTTGACCACCTTGGAAGGCTCGACGTCGATGACGCCCACCTCGGAGGCGAAGACGATCAGCCCGTCTTCGGTGATCCAGTAGCGTCCGGGGCGCAGCCCGTTGCGGTCCAGGGTGGCGCCGACGAGGTTGCCGTCGGTAAAGGAAACGGCGGCGGGGCCGTCCCACGGCTCCATAAGCAGGGAGTGGTATTCGTAGAACGCACGCCGTGCCGGATCCATGGTGGCGTGGTTTTCCCAGGCCTCGGGGATCATCATCATGATCGAGTGCGTGATGGGGCGGCCGGAGAGCCAGAGCAGCTCGGCGACTTCGTCGAACGACGCGGAGTCTGACGCACCGGGAGTGCAGATGGGGTACAGGTCTTCCGGGGAGTAACCCAGCAGCGGGTTGGCGAGCTGGGACTGGCGGGCGCGCATCCAGTTCCGGTTGCCCTTGACGGTGTTGATTTCACCGTTGTGGGCGATGGTGCGGAACGGCTGGGCCAGCGGCCAGGACGGGAACGTGTTGGTGGAGAAGCGCGAGTGGACGATCGCCAGCTTGGTCTTGAAACGCTTGTCCGAAAGATCGGGGTAGAACGGCTCCAGCTGGGCCGTGGTGAGCATGCCCTTGTAGACGATGGTGCGCGAGGACAGCGACGGGAAGTACACGCCGAACTTGTTCTGGGCACGCTTGCGGATCCGCCAGGCGCGTGAGTCCAGCTCATTGCGGTCCAGTTCCTCGCCGGTTGCCGAGGCAAGGAAGGGCTGGGAGAAGTAGGGCATGCAGGCGCGGGCCATGGCGCCCACGAGGTCTGCGACGATGGGCACTTCGCGCCAGCCGAGCACGGTCAGGCCTTCGTCGGCGGCGAGGCCTTCAATGCCGGCCTTGGCGGCGGCGGCTTCGCGCTGCTCGGCAGGGAGGAAGGCGGTGCCGGCGATGAACTGGCCCGGTGCGGGGAGTTCGAATTCTGTGACGGCGCGGAAGAACTCGTCCGGGATCTGCATCAGCAGGCCGGCACCGTCACCGGTTCCCTCGTCGGCACCCACAGCACCGCGGTGCTCCAGATTCCGGAGCGCGGTCAGCGCGGCGTCGACAATGTCGTAGCCGGGCTCGCCGCGGAGCGTGGCGATGATCGCAAGGCCACAGGCGTCTTTTTCGTTCTCTGGGTTGTACAGACCCCGGGCCTCGGGAAGCGCGGCAAAGCGCTTGAACGGGGAGACGGGGCCCTGCGATCCTATTTTTTCGGACCAACGTGGGCTATGAAGATGGGTCATTGAAGACGTCCTTCCTCGATATCGTGCGTATGGAAGGGACACCGTTGGCCCGCCTTGTAAGCGCCTATGTGATGGGCACAACAAAGTGTTGTTTACTGGAAATTGTAGGCCAGACCGGCCTGCTGAACTAACAGTTACGCAGGCCCCTGACCCGGACTTGACCGACCAGCTGCTGTCTGCTGACCGGAGAGGCCCTGTTGCCACGACGCTGTGGTGTTTGGGCGCTCCGAGCGTTGACTCTGCCACCCTGCCGTGCCGGCGTCCTACTTGCTTGTGCCAGCCTCCGGCGCGGATTCCGTTGCCTTGTGGCCGGAACTTCCGGTTACCGGCGACTCCGGAACAGGCTTGTCACCGTCCCGGAATGCCGGTTCCTCTTCCGTTGGGGTGGAAGGGATCCGGGCACCATTTTGGTTATCTGGGAGATTATCACGCGATTCACTATCCGAGACAGCAGAGTCCGCATCGCGGACCGGTGCCTTTTCTTCCCCCGCAGCGTCCACGGCCTCGACTGCTGCCGGCTCGCGGCCCGCCAGGAAGGGTGTGTCCGGTTCCGGGCGGCCCTTCATGCCCAGGAGTACGAACACGATGAGTGCTGCCACAAAGACAAAGATGCTGGTCCAGACATTGAGCCTGGCGGTGATGCCGAACAGGTTGATCTGCTCGGCTTCGTCGATGCGCATCGCTTCGATCCAGACCCGGCCCAGGGTGTAATACATGGCGTAGAGCCAGAAAAGCCGGGCACGGCGGAAGTTGAAGCGGCGGTCCAGCGCGAGCAGGATGAGCACGCCGGCGATGTTCCAGAGCGACTCGTACAGGAAAGTGGGATGGAATAGCGTATCCACCGGCATTCCGGCCGGAAAGTTGGGATTGTCCGCATCAATCTGCAGGCCCCACGGCAGGGTGGTGGGCCCGCCGAAGAGTTCCTGGTTGAAGTAGTTTCCCCAGCGGCCAACGGCCTGGGCCAGCAGCAGTCCAGGCGCAGCAGCATCGAGGAAGGCTGTGAGTTTCACGCCGGACCGGCGGCAGCCGATCCAGGCGCCCAGGACGCCCAGAACCACGGCACCCCAGATTCCCAGTCCGCCACGCTGGATCTGCGGGATGAGCCACAGGTCCCCGGTCCCGTCGAAGCCGGGCCCGAAGTAGGCGTCCGGGGACGAAACCACGTGGTAAAGGCGGCCTCCCATGATGCCGAACGGAATCGCCCAGATGACGATGTCCCAGACGCTGCCTTCGGGCGCACCGCGGCGGGCCCACCGGACGGACGTGAGCCACAGGCCAACGATGATCCCGGCCAGGATGCACAGGGCATAGGCGTGGATCCGCAGAGTCCCCCACGGCAGCGGGATGTCGAAGCCGGACCAGTCCGGGCTGGGGATGCTGGCCGGCACCAGGGTGGCGGCCTGAAGGAGGATCTGCATGGTGGTTAGGCTTCTTCCCTGACGAGTCCGGCGCTCAGGTCCCGGGTGAGGTCCGCGACCGCGGGTACTCCCCCGTCGCGGATGGCGGCAACAAGCGCCGTGCCAACGATGACACCGTCTGCGTACGCTGCAATCTCGCGGACGTGGCCGGCGTTGGAGACCCCGAGTCCCACGCACACGCGTTCGGCGCCGGCGGCATGCGTGTCGGCAACGAGCTTCTCCGCGCTGCTGCTGACAGCCTGGCGGGTACCCGTCACGCCCATGATGGAGACGGCGTACACAAAGCCCCGGCTTGCCTTGACCGTCATGGCCAGGCGCTCCGGGGTGGAGGACGGCGCCACGAGGAACACGCGGTCCAGTCCGTACTTGTCCGAGGCGGCGAACCATTCCGAGGCTTCGTCCGGGATGAGGTCAGGGGTGATGAGCCCTGCTCCCCCGGCATCGGCCAGCCGGCGGGAGAATTCGTCCACGCCCATCCGGACCACGGGGTTCCAGTAGGTCATGACGAGCACGGCGACGTCTGTGGCTGCCGTGATGCCGGCGACAACGTCAAAGACGCTCTCGACGCGGAAGCCGTTGGCGATCGCCTCGGTCGTCGCGGCCTGGATGACCGGGCCGTCCATGACCGGATCGGAGTAGGGAATGCCGATTTCGATCAGATCGGCACCGTTCTTAGCCATGGCAATGCCGGCGTCGATGGTGGCCTGGACGTCCGGGTACCCGGCAGGCAGGTAGCACACGAGCGCTGAGCGCCCGGCGTCCCGTGCCCGGTCGATGGCGGCGGCGGACTTGCTGGCCGTCTGTTCAGTCATCAGTTCTGGTCCTCGTTGTTGTCCGCTGCCCTGTCGGCAGGGCCCTTGGGCTTGCGGGTGGACAGGTTGGTGCCCTTGACCTTGCCCTCTTCGTCAAGCATGTCGAACCATTCCGCGGCGGTCTCAACGTCCTTGTCGCCGCGGCCGGACAGGTTCACAATGACCACCGTTCCGGAGGGGTCAGCGCTGCCTTCGGTGAGGCGCTTGCCAACCTTGATGGCACCCGCGAGGGCGTGTGAGGACTCAATGGCGGGGATGATCCCCTCCGTCCGGCACAGCAGCTTGAACGCATCCATCGCTTCGCTGTCGGTGATGGGCTCGTAGCTGACGCGTCCGATATCGGCCAGGTACGCGTGCTCCGGGCCAACGCCCGGGTAGTCCAGGCCTGCGGAGATCGAGTGCGACTCGATGGTCTGCCCGTCGTCGTCCTGCATGAGGTAGGAGCGTGCGCCGTGCAGGACGCCGGGCTTGCCGAGGGTGATGGTGGCTGCGTGCCGGCCGGTGTCCACGCCGTCGCCGCCGGCTTCAAAGCCGTAGATCTTTACGGACGGATCATCCAGGAATCCGTGGAAGATGCCGATCGCGTTGGAACCGCCGCCGATGCAGGCGCACACGGCGTCGGGCAGTTTACCGGTCTGCTCCAGGATCTGGGCCCGGGCCTCTTCGCCGATGACCTCGTGGAAGAAGCGGACCATGGCCGGGAACGGGTGCGCCCCGGCGGCGGTGCCCAGCAGGTAGTGGGTGGTGTCGACGTTGCTGACCCAGTCCCGGAGGGCGTCGTTGATGGCGTCCTTGAGGGTCTGGGAACCGTTCACCACAGGCACCACGGTGGCGCCGAGCAGCTGCATCCGGGCGACATTCAGCGCCTGCCGACGGCAGTCTTCGGCGCCCATGTAGACAACGCATTCCAGGCCGAGCAGCGCGGCGGCAGTGGCGCTGGCAACGCCGTGCTGCCCGGCGCCGGTCTCGGCGATCACGCGGGTTTTGCCCATACGCTTGGCCAGCAGTGCCTGGCCCAGGACGTTGTTGATCTTGTGGGATCCGGTGTGGTTGAGGTCCTCACGCTTGAGGAAAATCCGGGCGCCGCCGGCGTGCTCGGAGAACCGCTTGGCTTCGGTCAGCAGCGAGGGCCGGCCGGAGTAGTTCTTGTTCAGGTCGGAGAGCTGGGCAAGGAATTCGGGATCCGCCTTGGCCTTTTCAAAGGTGTCTTCCAGCTCGTCCAGGGCGGCGATCAGCGATTCCGGCATCCAGCGCCCGCCGTAGCCGCCGAAATACGGCCCCGGGGCGTGCTTCAGCGAGCCGCCCTGCAGGAAAGCGTCCGCAGCGTTGTTGTCAGCGTTCTCTGAGGTTTCAGCCATCAGTCCCGTCCTGTTCCAGTTGATCGTTCGGAAGTGTTGTGCCGTCGGCACCGTGGCCGGCGGGTGCCCTGACTAGGCCCGGGCGGCGATGGCGGCAGCGCCGGCTGCCGTGAATTCGGCGATCCGGTCACGCGGCGTTGAGTCGCTGACCAGGGCTTCGCCCACCAGGATGGCGTTGGCGCCGTTGGCGGCGTAGTGCGTTACGTCGTCCACGCCGCGCACACCGGATTCGGCGATGACCAGCGCTTCGGCCGGAATCAGTCCGGCGAGCGACGCGAAAACTGAACGGTCGACGTCGAGCGTCTTCAGGTTGCGCACGTTGACGCCGATGATGCGCGCCTCAGCCGCCACGGCACGTTCGATTTCCTCTTCCGTGTGCGTCTCCACGAGCACGTTCATGCCGAGTTCGCGGCTGAGCGCGCTGAAGTCCCGGAGCTCGCTGTCGGAGAGTGACGCCACGATGAGCAGGATCAGGTCCGCGCCGTGGGCGCGCGCTTCCCAGATCTGGTACTCGTCGACCGTGAAATCCTTGCGGAGCAGCGGAACGTCCACGCGGGCCCGGACGGCGTCCAGGTCCGCCAGGGAGCCGTTGAAGCGCCGCTGTTCGGTGAGGACGCTGATCACAGCCGCGCCGCCGTCGGCGTACTGTTCAGCCAGCGACGCCGGATCAACGATGGTTGCGAGGTCGCCCTTGGACGGGCTGCGCCGCTTGATTTCCGCAATGACCTTCAGCTGGTCCCGCTGAACCGCGGTGCCCCCGAGGGCCGCCCAGGCGTCCCGGGCGGGTGCCGCGGCCGCAGCCAGGTCCTTCAGTTCCGCCAGCGAAACGAGACGCTTCCTGGCCTCCAGATCCTCCCTGACACCAGCGTTGATGTCATCGAGAACAGTCGCCATCAGTGGCCGGTGTTCTTCAGCTTGCTGCCTTCGACGCCGTAGCCGGCCTTGCGCATGATGTAGCCAAGGATCAGGCCGAGGACCATCACGGCTCCGCCGGCGATGAAGATGGGGGTGTTGGCGATGACAAAGGCGATGGACGCGATGAGGGCGCCGACCAGCATAACGATCACGCAGGTCCAGGCCGCAGGGCTGTTGCCGTGGCCAAGTTCCTGGCTGTGGTCAACGACGCCGGGGGCAACGGTCCGGGTGCCTGATTTCGATACGGAAGCGGGTGCTTTGCTCATGTGAATCTCCTCGGGATGAATACTGCTTACATTCTGCCATTTTTTGGCCGCGACCTGCCCATCGGCAGACCGGGCTCAGTTTGCGCGGGTTGGCTGCGTGCGGCGTTTAGGTGGGATCATCTCCGCGCGAGAGGCGGTCCCAGCTGTCGATCTCGTCCACAGGACCGGTGGCGGCCGCAGTGCTTCCAGCGGGCGCCCCATAGGTGGCCGCGTCATATTTGGTCCGCGACTTCCAGTGCCGGCCGGCGGGGATGATCAGCAACGCGGCCAGCGCCAGCAGGGCGCCGGCGACGACGGCGAGGACAGGGAAGGCGGTAACTGCCACTTCCGCGTTGCCGCCGGTGACGCCGGTGGCAGCGGCGATGGAGCCCTGCGCGGCACCCAGCGGGTCAGCCAGCACGGTGGCGGCCGCGGCTACGATGCCTGCGGCGGCCAGCATGATGATGGCGGTGATGGCCCACCGCGCGAACTTTCCGGCGATGGATGCTGCCAGCCCACCGGCCAGGGCCACCAAGGCCAAGGCTGTCACGGTTGTGGCCGCCTTGCTGCCCTGGACCGGAAGGGTGTTCTGGTCCCCCGCCGCCTGGCCCACCTGGTTGGCGTCCAGGCTGACCGTGATCCAGGTCTGGGTGGTGGTCCCGAAGACCGCCAGCGCAAGAACGGCGATCAGCAGTACCAGCGTGGATTTCCTGGCCCAGGCCGGCGTCATACGGCGCCCTGGCTTCCCTCAGCGGGAGTACCGGCGACGCTGGTGTGGGAACTGCCGGGAAGCGACTCCGCCGCAATGTTGTGCAACGATCCGGCCGTGTGCACGGCCCGGAGCGGAGCGGCCGCCTTGTTCACGGTCTCCAGCGCTTCCGTAGGGTTCACGGAATCCGCCACGATGCCTCCGCCGGCCTGGACGTAGGCGCGTCCCTCGCGGAGGAGTGCCGAACGGATGGCAATGGCCATGTCCATGTCGCCGGCAAAGTCCAGGTAACCCACCACGCCGCCGTAGATGCCGCGGCGGTGCGGTTCAAGCTGGTCCAGCAGGCGCAGTGCCCGGGGCTTCGGGGCACCGGACAGGGTGCCAGCGGGGAACGTAGCTTTCAGGACGTCGTAGGCGCTGGCGTCCGGGGACAGCTTGCCCACCACAGTGGAGACCAGGTGCATGATGTGGCTGAACCGCTCCACCTCCATGAACTGCGTGACGTCCACAGTTCCCGCCACGCAGACCTTGGACAGGTCGTTGCGGGAGAGGTCCACGAGCATCAGGTGTTCGGCGCGTTCCTTCTGGTCGGCCAGCAGTTCCTCGGCGAGGGCTTTGTCTCCCTCGACAGTCTTGCCGCGGGGCCGTGAACCGGCGATCGGGTGGGTGATGACTTCCTCACCGGTCACCGTTACCAGGGCCTCGGGCGAGGACCCGACGATGGAGTACTCCCGGCCGTCGGCGTCCTCGAGGCTGAAGATGTACATGTACGGGCTGGGGTTGGTGTTGCGCAGGACGCGGTACACGTCAAGGGGCGAGGCTCCGCATTCCATCTCGAAGCGGCGTGAAATCACCACCTGGAACACTTCACCGTCAACGATGGCTTCCTTGCCGCGGTCAAGCGCGGCCAGGTAGGAGGGTTCGTCCCACCGTTCCTCGACGCTGGAGGCGAAATCCAGGGCGGCGGGTTCCAGCACGGAAACCGGGTGGGCCACGGGTGTGCTGATCGTGGTGAGGAGGGCCTTGACCCGTGCCACGGCATCTTCCCAGGCCTCGTCCACGCGGTCGGAGCTGCCGTCGAAGTTGATGGCGTTGGCGATCAGCAGCACGGTGCCGTCATGGTTGTCGTGCACGGCCATGTCGGTGACCAGGTTCAGCGCCATTTCGGGCAGGTGGAGGTCATCCTCCGGCGGGCTGGTCAGCCGTTCCCAGTGGCGGACCGCCTCCCAGCCCAGGAAGCCGACCAGGCCGGAGGTGAAGGGCGGCAGGCCGTCAAACCTGCTGGTCCGCAGCGCCTCGATGGTGTCGCGGATGGCGTCCACGGGGTTGCCGTCCAGGGGCACCCCGGCGGGGGGCTGGCCCAGCCAGTGCGCCTGGCCGTCCTTGGTGGTCAGGGTTGCCCGGGACTTCGCGCCGATGAAGGAATACCGCGACCAGGTGCCGCCCACCGCCGCGGACTCCATCAGGAACGTACCGGGCTGGCCCTGGGCCAGCTTCCGGTAGAGGCCGATAGGGGTCTCCGCGTCCGCCAGCACTTTGAGCGTAACGGGGATGACCCGGCTGCTGCCGGCGAGTTCGCGGAACTCCTCGAGGCCCGGGCTGATGATTCCAAGGTCCTGCATGGCTATGCTTCGCCGCCTGTTCCTGCCGTAATGTTCAAGTCCCTGCCGTCGAAGCAGGTCCGGGTGCCGGTGTGGCACGCCGCGCCGACCTGGTCCACGCGGATCAGGAGGGCATCGCCGTCGCAGTCCAGGGCAACCGATTTGACCCACTGGACATGACCGGACGTGTCCCCCTTGCGCCAGTATTCCTGGCGGGAGCGGGAGTAGAACGTGACCCGGCCGCTGGTCATGGTGCGGTGCAGGGCTTCGTCGTCCATCCAGCCCAGCATGAGCACTTCCTGGGTGTCGAACTGCTGGACCACCGCGGCCACCAGCCCGGCGCCGTCACGCTTCAGCGCGGCGGCAACTTCAGGCGCAAGCGGACTTGTGGCGGGGGCCGGGACAATTACGGGGGCGGAGGCGGGCTGCTCAGACATCAGACCAAGTCTAGTGCCTGATCAGCGGCCCCTGAATATGCACAAGCTGGCATACAAACAGTGTGTGAACAAGGGCACCTATCGGCTGGCGGTTCTGCTGCCCAACTTCCCTGCTCTCGTGCTAGTTTCACAAGTGATGCATTTCGTCGAACCGTCCCGAGAAGTCCTGGCCGAAACCCTGCTGGCGGCCGGCCCTGATGCCCCCACCCTCTGTAGAGGCTGGCGCACCAGGGACCTTGCCGCGCACCTTTACCTGCGCGAACGCAAGGCGGCCGTGGGGCTGGGCCTCATCATCAAGCGCCTGTCCAAGGCTTCGGACAAGGCCACCGCCAAGCTCGCCGCGAAGCTGAAAACCGCCGACGACTACACCGGCCTGGTGAACACCTTCCGGGGCGGACCGCCCGCGCTGTCCCCCATGAACATCAAGGCATTGGACGAGAGCTCCAACCTGATCGAATACTTCGTCCACACGGAGGACATCCGCCGGGCTGTGGACCGCTGGGCGCCGCGCGCCCTCGACGAGGCATACTCGGACGCCCTCTGGGACGAGCTGATCAAACGGGCAGCCATTCTTTACCGCGGCGTCGACCTGGGCATTGTGCTGGTGCGCCCGTCGGGACCGCGGCATGTCGCCAAGCGGGCACCCGTTTCGGTGGCGATTGTTGGTGAGCCGGGCGAACTGCTGATGCACGCCCACGGCCGCACCCGGCACGCCCTGGTCACCTTCGAAGGCCAGCCCGACGCCGTCGCCCTGCTCCAGTCCGCCGAAGTGGGCCTTTAGCGGACTTCGAAGCCTGCTTCGCGGATGGCCTGCTTGACCTGGGACATCATGTTGTCCGGGCCCCAGTGGAAGATCGACGCGGCCAGCACGGCGTCCGCTCCGGCGGCGACGGCCGGCGGGAAGTGGGCCGGTTCGCCGGCGCCGCCTGACGCGATGATCGGCACTTTCACGGCCGCGCGGACCAGGCGGATCAGTTCCAGGTCGAAGCCGTCCTTGGTGCCGTCGGCATCGATGGAGTTGAGTAGGATTTCCCCGATGCCGCGGTCGGCAGCTTCCCTGGCCCACTCGATGGCATCGATTCCGGTGCCCGTGCGGCCGCCGTGGGTGGTCACTTCAAAGCCCGACGGCGTGGGCTGGGACCCGGGGCGGGTCCGGCGGGCGTCCACGGAGAGGACCAGCACCTGCGAACCGAAGTGCCGGCTGATTTCATTGATGACGTCCGGCCGGGCAACGGCAGCTGTGTTGATCGAAGCTTTGTCCGCACCGAAACGCAGGAGCTTGTCCACCTCGGCAACGCCGCGGACACCGCCGCCCACAGTCAGCGGGATAAAGACTTCCTCGGCCGTGCGGCGGACCACGTCGAACGTGGTTTCGCGGTTGCCCGAGGACGCGGTGACGTCCAGGAACGTCAGTTCGTCGGCGCCGGCATTGTCGTAGCGGTGTGCCAGCTCCACCGGGTCGCCGGCGTCGCGGAGACCCTCGAAGTTGATGCCCTTCACGACGCGCCCGGCGTCGACGTCGAGGCAGGGGATGACTCGTACAGCTACAGCCATGGGATTCTCCTGGAAATCAGATTCGGCAGGCGTGGATGCTGCTGACCAGGATGGCGCGGGCGCCGAGGTCGTAGAGCTCATCCATGATCCGGTTGGTTTCCTTCTTCGGAACCATGGACCGGACAGCCACCCAGTCGGAGTCGCGCAGCGGTGAGACGGTGGGTGATTCCAGGCCGGGAGTCAGTGCAGCGGCCTGTTCCACCAGTTCCTTGCGGATGTCGTAGTCCATCAGCACGTACTGGCGCGCCACGAGGACGCCCTGCAGGCGGCGGATCAGGACTTCAATTTCCTTGGCGGTGCCGTTGGCGGCTCCGCCTTCGCCAGTGCGGCGGATAAGGACAGCTTCAGACTTGAGGATCGGCTCGCCGAAGATTTCCATCCCGGCAGCCTTGAGGGTATTGCCCGTTTCCACGACGTCGGCGATGGCGTCCGCTACGCCCAGGCGCACGGAAGACTCCACGGCGCCGTCGAGCCGGACCACCTTGGCATTGATGCCGCGCTCGGCGAGGTAGCCGCGGAGCAGCCCGTCATAGCTGGTGGCGAGTCGTTTGCCTTCAAGCTCTTCCGCGGTGGCGAAGTCGCCAACGGGGCCGGCGAAGCGGAACGTGGACGCAGCGAAGCCCAGGGGAAGCAGTTCCTCTGCCTCCACCTCGGCGTCCAGCAGCAGGTCGCGGCCGGTGATGCCGACGTCGAGCGTTCCGCGTCCGACATACACGGCGATGTCACGGGGGCGGAGGAAGAAGAACTCAATGTCGTTGTCCGGGTCCATCATGACCAGCTCGCGGGTGTCGCGGCGCTGGCGGTAGCCGGCTTCGGACAGCATGGCGGAGGCGGCTTCGGACAGGGAGCCCTTGTTGGGGACGGCTACTCGCAGCATGGGGGTCTTTCTTGGTTCGGAGGTCTAGGGATCAGGCAAACGGGCCACGCAGGGCACTGGCGGGCAGGTGTTGACCCGCCGGGTGCCTCAGTGGCTACAGATGCTTGTAGACGTCTTCCAGGGTCAGGCCTTTGGCGAGCATCAGAACCTGCAGGTGGTAGAGCAGCTGGGAGATTTCCTCGGCCGCGGCCTCATCGGATTCGTACTCAGCGGCCATCCAGACTTCGGCTGCTTCCTCCACGACTTTCTTGCCAATGCCGTGGACTCCGGACTCCAATTCAGCGACGGTGCGGGAGCCTGCCGGGCGGGTGGCTGCCTTCTCACTCAGTTCAGCGAACAGCGTCTCGAAATTCTTCACGCCCTACAGCCTACTTGCTGACGGCCTGGGGATCCCTTTCGGGCCGCCGCATGACGGGCGCGATGTGAGCGAACACACACCGCGCCCCGGCGGCTTGCTGCCGACTACCCGCTGCTGCGTGTACTGGCTGCTACGTGTACTGCTTGAGGAGGACGGCGGTGGCCAGGGCTGCCGTCACGGCTTCATGGCCCTTGTCCTCGCTGGAGCCAGGCAGGCCGGCGCGGTCCAGGCCCTGCTGCTCCGTATCGCAGGTCAGTACGCCGAAGCCCACGGGCACGCCGGTGGAGACACTGACATCGGTCAGTCCCGACGTCGCCGCCTGGCAGACATATTCAAAGTGCGGAGTCCCGCCGCGGATCACGACGCCGAGGGCCACCACGGCGTCAAAGTGCGGTGCCAGCCGCGCGGCAGCGACGGGAAGCTCAAAGGCGCCCGGAACGCGCAGCACGGTGGGGTCGCTGATGCCCGCGTCCTTGGCGGCGCGCAGGGCACCGTCCAGGAGCCCGTCCATGATCTGGGTGTGCCAGCTGGCCGCCACAATGGCCAGCCGCAGCTGCGACGTTTCCGCCGGGTTAAGGGTGGTGAGGTCAATATCTGGTGCGCCGTGTCCGCTCATGCGTGAATCTTTTCCGTTCAGTTTTGGTCGTGGTCGAAATCGTCGGCAGCGGCGCCCGGCACCGTTACAACGTGTGTGTCCAGCGTCAGCCGGTGCTCCATGCGGTCCTTTTTGGTCTGCAGGTAGCGGATGTTCTGGTCGCGGGACGGCACTTCGGTGGGCACCATCTCCACCACCTTTACGCCGGCTTTGGCGAGCCGGTTCTGTTTGTCCGGGTTGTTGCTCAGGAGCCGGACCTCGTGGAGGCCCATCTCGGCCAGGATCTGGGCGGCCGCATTGTAGCAGCGGGCATCCACCGGCAGACCCAGCTGCTCGTTGGCCTCAACGGTGTCAAAGCCCGCCTCCTGGAGGGCATAGGCCTTGATCTTGTTGGCCAGGCCGATCCCCCGTCCTTCTTGCCCGCGCAGATACAGCAGCGTGCCGCCGAACTCATTGATCATCTCCAGGGCATAGGCCAGCTGTTCGCCGCAGTCACAACGGTATGAACCGAAGACGTCGCCGGTCAGGCACTCGGAATGCAGCCGGACCAGCGGGGCAACGCCCTCCCTCGGCGGGTTGGGCGAGCTCACCGCCAGGTGTTCGGCGCCAGTGACCAGGTCTGTCCACGCCTGGGTGACGAAATCGCCAAATGGCGTGGGCAGCTGCACAATGGGACCGCCGCTCACGGGGTGGTGGGCCCGGCCATTGCCGGCGGTCCCCCGGTGGTGGCCGTTCTGGTGGCTGTTGTCCGGAACTCCGGAAGCCGTCATCATTACTCCTCTACTCCGCCCGGGCGTCCGGCCCGGTGTCACTGTCGGCGGGAGCCCCGGCCCCTGCTTCAAGGTAAGCCACCAGATCCTCAATCGAGATCAGGGGGCATCCATGTTCAGCGGCGAAACCCCGCAGCCCGTCGAGCCGCATCATTTCGCCGTCGTCGTGCACAACCTCGGCGATAACACCCACCGGCTCCAGTCCGGCGAGCCGGCAGAGGTCCACGGCCGCTTCGGTATGGCCGGGGCGTTCACGCACTCCCCCGTTAACGGCCCGGAGCGGGAAAATATGCCCGGGCCGGGTCACGGCGGCCGGTCCGGCGCCGGGGTCTGCAAGGACGCGGGCCGTGAGGGCCCGGTCCGTGGCGGAGATTCCGGTGCTGACACCCACGGCCGCGTCGCAGGAAACGGTGTACGCCGTCCCCTTTGCGTCCTGGTTCACGGCCACCATGGGCGGCAGGGCCAGGGCGTCGGCGCGCTCCCCGGTCAGGGGGACGCAGATGACGCCGGAGCTGTACCGGATGGTCCAGCCCATGAGGGCAGGGGTCGCATGCTGCGCCGCGAAGATGATGTCGCCTTCGTTTTCGCGGTCCTCGTTGTCCACCACCAGCACGGGCCGGCCGGCGGCCATGGCGCGGATGGCATCTTCCACGGGGTCAAGCCCGAAGGCTGCTGCAGGTACCGGGACGGCGGCCGGCTCCAGCCGAACGGTGGTGTTCATCGTTCGCCCCCGGTGGTTGTGCCGGTGCTGAATGCCAGCAGCCGTTCGGTGTATTTCGCGAGCACGTCCACTTCGAGGTTGACCCTGCTCCCGGTTTCCTTGGCCCCCAGGCCGGTCTCTGCCAGTGTGGTGGGGATCAGCCCCACTTCGAACCAGGGCTCCGGCTCCGTGGCGGGGCTGACCGCCGTGACGGTGAGCGAGACGCCGTCGATCGCTATGGAGCCCTTCTCCGCGATGTAGCGGGCGAGGTTGGCGGGCACGCCGAACCGGAGGCGCTCCCAGTTGCCGAGCGCCTCGCGCTCCAGCAGCTGCCCGACGCCGTCGACGTGGCCCTGGACGACGTGGCCGTCCAGCCGGCCGCCGGCGGGGACGCAGCGTTCAAGGTTCACCGAGTCGCCGGCGGCAAGTTCGCCGATGGTGCTGCGGACGAGGGTTTCGCCCATCACATCAACGCTGAACTCTTTGCCCTCGATGGCGGTGGCCGTCAGGCAGACTCCGTTGACGGCGATGGACCCGCCCAGGGCGAGCCCTTCGGTGGTGCCGGGGGCCCGCAGGCGGAGCGTTGCGCTGGCATCGCCGTCCCGCTCCACGGACAGGACCTGTCCCTGTTCGGCAATAATTCCGGTAAACATCAGTAGCCTCCCATGGCTGGTTCCGCGGCTGTGCGGGTTAGGTGTGGTTCAAAAGCTTCGGTTGGTTCTGGCCGGAGGTGCAGCCTCAGGTCCCGGCCCAGGGTCAGGACGGCGCCGCCGTCGGAGGGGTCCCAGTCCCAGTGCCGGGCATCGGCCAGGGTGGTGATTCCCAGTCCGTTGAGCGCGGGAGTTCCGGAGCCCAGCAGGGTGGGGGCGACGTAGACAATGAGTTCGTCCACAAGCCCGGCGGCCAGGAATGCGCTGAGGATGCGTGAGCCGCCTTCCACCATGACGTGACGGATGCCTTCCGTGTAGAGGAGCGAGAGCGCCTCCCGCGGATCCCGCGTAGGCAGGTGGAGCACGTGCCCGTCGTCACCACGGACGGCGGCATCAGCCGGAATGTCCCGCAGGCCCATCACGGCACGCAGCGGCTGTTTGCCGGAGGTCGCTCCGGACGCGTCGCGGGCTGTCAGCCGGGGGTTGTCCACGAGCACGGTCTGCGTGCCCACGAGGATGGCGTCGATCCGCCGTCTGAGCCCGTGGTTGTCGGCGAGGGACTCAGGCGAGGAGATCCACTGGCTCGTGCCATCCTCAGCGGCGATCCGGCTGTCCAGTGTCTGGGCGATGTGCAGCGTCACGAACGGGCGCTGTGCGGCCACGGCCCGGAACCATTGACGGTTCAGCTCGAACGACTGGTCCGCCGCGAGCCCGCTGCGGACCTGTACACCGGCGTTACGCAGGGTGGCTGCGCCGCCCGCCGCAGGGTCGTGCGGATCGTCGACGGCGTAGACCACGTCCGTGATTCCAGCACCAATGATCGCTTGGGTGCAGGGCCCCGTCCGGCCGCGGTGGTCACAGGGCTCCAGCGTGATCACCATGGTGCAGCCCCGCAGGTCCAGCCCGGCGGCCACCGCCTGGTTGATCGCGTCCGCTTCCGCGTGGGGGGTGCCGGCGCCGCGGTGGTACCCGGTCACCAGCAGGCGCCCTGAGGCATCGATCACGACGGCGCCCACCAGCGGATTCGCTCCGCGCGGGCCCTGCAGGGCTGCTTCGAGCGCCGCGGTCATGGCAGCGGTTTCGGCGGCACTGAACGCCGTGACGTTCTCGATCCGGGTCATGGGGCGGCCACCGGTCCGGCGGCTTCCGTTCCCCGATCATGGGAAAACCTGGCTTCAAAGAGCCATCGCAAGGGGTTCATGTGTGTTGTCGTTCCTTCCCTCTAGAACCGCGATGGCTCCGGGGGTATACGACAGCAGAAGGCCGCGGCACCAAATGGCGCCGCAGATACAGCTGTACGTGCTTCTCTCATCCAGACTTTAACTGTCGGTACCGGAATTTCACCAGTTCAACCGTCCGCCGGTTCCTTCCCTGAAGGGGAAAGCGCCGGCTCGCGGGTCGCGGACTATCACCGCCGGTTCGGACTTACACCGACCCCGGAGCACGTATTGTGTGTTGCTATTGTGCCATAACCACAAGCTGGCCCAGACTATTCCGCGGACGCAGCGCGTAACTTTATGCTGCCGGCGTCGCGGAGCCGTCCGATGGCTGCTGCCGGGTCCGCCGCGCCGTAGACTGCGGAGCCCGCCACAAAGACGTTGGCACCCGCTTCGGCCGCGCGCAGAATGGTTTCCTCGGTAATGCCGCCGTCCACCTGCAGGGCGACGTTGATTCCGGATCCGTCGATGGCGGCCCGGGCCTTGCGGATCTTGGGCAGGGTAAGGTCCAGGAACGCCTGGCCGCCGAAGCCCGGCTCCACGGTCATGATCAGGAGCATGTCGAGTTCCTCGAGCATGTCCAGGTAGGGTTCCACGGCTGTGGCGGGGCGCAGCGCCAGGCCGGCCTTGGAGCCCCGGGCCCTCAGTTCGCGGGCCAGTTTGACCGGCGCAATGGAGGCCTCCGCGTGGAAGGTTACGGATGCCAGCCCGGCGTCGGCGAACCCCGGCGCCCAGCGGTCGGCGTCGGAGATCATCAGGTGGGCGTCCAGCGGGACGGGGCTGACGGCCTGGATCCGCTGCACAACCGGCAGCCCGATGGTGAGGTTGGGGACGAAGTGGTTGTCCATCACGTCCACGTGCACGGCGTCGGCGTTGCTGATGCGCTGCAGTTCAGCTTCGAGGTTGACGAAGTCGGCGGACAGGATGCTGGGGTTGATGCAGCATTGAGGCATGGGGGAACCTTTCACGGGTCAGGCTTTTTTCCGGATGAGCGCCAGGAACATGGCATCGGTGCTGTGGATATGCGGCCAGAGCTGAGCCGTGGAATCGTGGCCTGCGCCCAGGTTCCCGGTCAGGCTTACGCTGTCCAGCACCGCGCCGGCGTCCAGCAGCTCCAGGTCGTCACGCTTCCGCAGGGCATCGCTGACCACCGCCGTGGTTTCGGCCGGGTGGGGTGAACAGGTGACGTAGGCAACCACTCCGCCGGGGCGGACGGCGTCCAGCGCCGATTTCAGCAGGGCACGCTGCAGCGGCCCCAGGTCCGCAAGGTCCTTGGGCGTGCGGCGCCAGCGGGACTCCGGCCTGCGGCGCAGCGCGCCAAGCCCGCTGCAGGGGACATCCACCAGGACACGGTCAAACGATTCGGGCTGTTCTGTGCCCACGTCGCGGCCATCGCCAGTCCGGACGTGCCAGACGTCCCTGGGCACGGCGGACAAGGCCTGGCTGACAAGTTTGGCGCGGTGCGGGGCCGGTTCGTTTGCGAGGAGTGTGGCACCCTGGGCGTTGGCCAGCGCGCCCAGCAGGGCGGCCTTGCCGCCGGGGCCGGCGCACAGGTCCAGCCAGGTTTCGTGCGATCGCTCTGTTCCGGCGCCGCCGGCGGGATCCAGCTCCACTGCCGCCATGGCGCGGGCCACCAGCTGCGAGCCAACGTCCTGGACACGCGTGCTGCCTTCCCGTATGGACGCGAGCCGGCCCAGGTCTCCGCCGCTGGAGAGTGCCGAGCCTTCAACGAGTTCACCTGGCGTGGCCCCGCCTTCCAGGGCTTCATCCAGGCTTCCCAGGCCGGGCAGTGCCACGAGGTTGACCACCGGGGCCTCGTTATCGGCTTCAAGAAGATCGTTGATTTCGGCGGCTGACCGCCCGTGGGCCACCAAAGACTGGCGCATGGCCCGGACAATCCATTCGGGGTGGGCGTACCGGAGGGAGGCGATGGTGGTTTCGTCGCTTTCACCGGCCACGAGGACCTCAAGCCACTCCTCCAGCGTGTGCGCCGTGACCTTCCGCAGCACCGCATTGATCAGGGCGGAGGGTCCGGCGCCGATGACGGCGCGGGCCAGGCCAACGGTCTGATCCAGGGCGGCGTGGGCCGGGACGCGCATGGCCAGCAGCTGATGGGTGCCGATCCGCAGGGCGTCCAGGATGGCAGGGTCAAGCTGGTCCAGCGGCCGGTCAACGCAGCGGGCCAGGATGGCATCGTAAGTACCCTGGCCACGCAAGGCTCCGTAGCTGAGCTCGGTGGCGAAACCGGCGTCGCGCTTATCCAGGCCGTGATGGCGGATGCGGGACGGGAGCACCAGGTTGGCATAGGCGTCCTCCGCGGCTACCGCGCGCAGGACCTCAAAGGCCACCAGCCGCGCGGGGTCCGCCCGGCGGGTCCGCTGCGCCGGAGCGTTTTCGGTGAAGCTCCGCTGGGAGGGACGGTTCCGTTCGCGGCCCTGGGCGTTGCGCTGGCTGGAATCCCGCGGCCCGCCCTTGCCCCGTCCGCTGTTGCCACGTCCGCCACCCGCGGCGCCGCTGCCGCCCCTGCCGCCTGCGTTACCGCCGGATTCGCTCATTCGAAGACCACGCTTTCCAGTGTTGCCATGCCGCGCGCCCAGTCGGCGGCGGCCATCATCTTTTTGCCCGAAGGCTGGATCCTCGTCAGCTCCACGGCGTGGGATCCGGTGCCCACCAGGACGCTCTTGCCGTCGAGGACTACAGCACCGGGCTGCAGGTCAGTGTTACCCGGCCGGAGCCGGACGGGTTCGAGTTTGACGCGCTGTCCGTCCAGGGTGGTCCAGGCACCGGGCTCGGGAGTTACGCCGCGGGCCCGCCTGCCGATCGCCAGGGCAGGCTGCTTCCAGTCAAGCCGGCCGTCATCGATGGTCAGCTTGGGGGCCAGCGAAACATCGCCGAACTGCGGCTGCGCAGCGGCCCTCCCGGCCTCGACTGCTGACAGTGTCTGGGCAAGGAGCACCGCCCCGCTGTGGGACAGCCGCTCCAGCAGCGCTCCGGCAGTGTCTTCCGGGCCGACGCCCTCGGTCAGCGTTCCGAAGACCGGGCCGGTGTCCAAACCTTCCTCCAACAGGAAGGTAACTGCCCCGGTGACGTCGTCCCCGGCCATCACAGCCCGCTGCACCGGGGCAGCGCCACGCCATGCGGGAAGCAGGGAGAAGTGCAGGTTGATCCAACCGTGCGGCGGAACATCAAGGGCCGCGCGCGGAATCAGTCCGCCATAGGCCACGATGGCGGCCACGTCCGGCTTGGCCGCGGCGATTCTCGCCGTCACGGCGTCGTCCACGCGGGTGGCATGGATGATGTCGATTCCCAGCTCGGCGGCGCGGGCGGCAACGGGCGACGGCGTCAGCACCCGTTTGCGCCCGATCGGCGCGTCGGGACGGGTCAGGACAGCAACGATCTCAAAGCCGGCCGCAACGAGGGCATCAAGGGACGGGACGGCCACGGCGGGGGTGCCGGCAAAAAGTACCCTCATGTGGTGGCGCCGCCGCCGAAGCTGGCGCCGGCAGAACTCGCTCCCCCAAAGCTCGCGCCCCCGAAACTGGACCCGACCGTCTTGGCGCGCTTCGTCGTCGTGCGTTCCGTAATGGCGTCATAGTTGGCGTTGCGGATGGACCGCAGGGCCGTCTTCCGGTCCTCGCCCTCCAGCCTGTCGGTGAAGAGGATGCCGTCCAGGTGGTCTGTCTCGTGCTGGAAACAACGGGCGAGCATACCTTCCCCCTCCACAGCAACGGGATTCCCGTTGAGGTCAATGCCGGTGGCGCGGGTGGCGCGGAAGCGGCGGACCGGGAACGCCAGGCCAGGGACGGACAGGCATCCCTCAACCTGGTCCGACTGGAAGTCCTCGCTGTTTTCCAGGACCGGATTGATAATGTGGCCCTCCACGCCGTCGATCCGGTAAGTGAACACCCGCTGGCTGACGCCGATCTGGGGGGCTGCGAGGCCGGCGCCGTCCACGTCCTCCATGGTTTCCGTCATGTCCGCAACCAGCTTGGCGAGCTCAGGACCGAATTCCGTCACGGGATCGGCCACTGTGCGGAGCACAGGATCACCAATGATGCGGATATTCAGAATGGCCATGTGCTGTCGTTCCTCACGGTGGGCGTTAATGGCGAACCTATCCAGTTTAGGTGCAGGGGCACCGGTCCCGGGACTCCGGGGACGGGCTCTGCAGCCAGGCTCCGGACAGGCGTGCCCGGTTATGCGCTGCGGACGTGCGCAGACGGCGGCGGAGCCACCGGAAGGAGCGCAGAGCCCGCAGCGATCGTGTCGGCGGACAGTTCCCAGACCCTGCGCAGGGCGCAGAACTTCCACCAGTGGTGCTTGAGGACGTCGGGGTTGGCGCGGACCGGACGGACTTCCGTCTCGCCGATGGCCACTGCGAGCAGCAGCGGGGCCTCGCCGTACTTCCAGGACTCCCATTCCCCGGCGACGGCATCCACGAGGCTCTCCTCGGCCTTCATTCCCGCCACCAACTGCATGACCACCTTGTCGTCCAGCGGCTTAACGGTGCCGTCCCGTGTGGTGCCCTTGGTCTTGTAATCAATAATGCAGATCCGGCCGTTGATCCTCGCCACGAGGTCCAACGTCCCCGCGTACCCCACAGATTTGTTCCACACGGTGACTTCCGGCGCGAGGGGCTCCACGCCATAGAGTTCCCACCACTCATCAAACCGCAGGGCAAAGGCTTCCTCGCCGTTGGCTGCCAGGGCCTCGCGGGTTTCCTTCATGGCGTGGGGCCGGCCGAGGGCGCGGAGCGCAACCTGCTCGCAGTAGTTATGGACGCGGTCCCCACGCTTGGCGGCCTCGTCGCGGTACAGTTCTGCCGCCTTTGACGCCCGGTTAACGGCCTGACGGATTTTCGCCGGGCTGCCCAGGCAATCGGCCAGCAGCGGATCCTTCGCCAAACTGCTGGCGCCCATGTAACCGAACCAGCCGTCCAGTCCGTGCGGCTGCTGGCCGATGACGGTGGTGATGGACGGAACAGAGAACTGTTCGGAGGTGGACCGCGCATACATGCGGCCGTATTCCGTGGCGTGGGCAAGGAGTGGATCAGTCATACAAAGACTCTTTCACAGGGGGCTGACATAATGGCGGGCACAAAAAAGGTCCGTTTCCGCTCGGCTGAGCGGAAACGGACCAGATTCCTCGGTGGGCGATACTGGGTTCGAACCAGTGACCTCTTCGGTGTGAACGAAGCGCGCTACCACTGCGCCAATCGCCCCGATGCCTTTGAATGCTAGCCGACTCGGCGGGGTTATGGAAATCGAGACGGAACCGGGCTCGAATTACACACCTGTAATTAGCAAAATCCCCTAGATTGCAGGGATCCAGGGGCATAGCCGCGGCCGGAGAGCGCCCGATTTGGAGAATCCCTGAACCTCCTATAGAGTTCTTACTCGTTGGAACGCGAGGAATTGCCCGAAACGGCAAGGATTCAGCGGCCCAAATGCGGACGTAGCTCAGCTGGTAGAGCACCACCTTGCCAAGGTGGATGTCGCGAGTTCGAATCTCGTCGTCCGCTCGCAGGACACTGTCACGGCAAAGGTTTTTCGGAATCGGCGCTTACACGGTGGGTTGGCCGAGAGGCGAGGCAGCGGCCTGCAAAGCCGTTCACACGGGTTCGAATCCCGTACCCACCTCGGTGAAAACCATGGATTCCGGTTCACGCCGGACGAAATGGGCGATTGGCGCAGCGGTAGCGCGCTTCCCTGACACGGAAGAGGTCACTGGTTCGATCCCAGTATCGCCCACCAAGCAAGGAAACTTGCTTCATGCAGTACCACTGGCCACCGGCCAGGTGTGCTTCATACGCGGACGTAGCTCAGCTGGTAGAGCACCACCTTGCCAAGGTGGATGTCGCGAGTTCGAATCTCGTCGTCCGCTCTCTACCCCAGTAATAAATCCAAAATGACCGGGCTTCCGGTTCCGGGCGATTGGCGCAGCGGTAGCGCGCTTCCCTGACACGGAAGAGGTCACTGGTTCGATCCCAGTATCGCCCACACACAGCAGCTCCCCCGGGAGCTGCTTTTTTGTTGCCTGAAGGGCCCGTCCCTAGACTTTACAAAAATTGTCACAGCCCCTTGGCACGCCCATTAGACAGGGCTAGGATCGGTTGCGGAGGAGCGAACTGGCTCCGCGACAGAAGGGAGGTGCTCGTGGGACTGATTGACGATCTTAAGGGCAAAGCTCAGGGTCTCATCCACGGCAACGAGCAGGCCATCAAGGACGGCATCACCAAGGCCGGCGATTTCGTCGACTCCAAGACCGGCGGCAAGTACGCCGAGCATGTCGACAAAATCCAGGATGGCGCTTCCAAGCTCGTTGACAAGAACGACGGAACCCCCGGCGAGACCCCTGCCACCGAGCAGGCTCCGCCAGTCAACCCGGTTCCCCCGGTTGACAAGGCTCCGTAGGAAGGATTTGGCCAGGGCATTGCCCTAGCACGTCAAGGGGGTGCGGGTCCCGCCGAGAGGCGGCACCTGCACCTTTGGCGTTTAACTAACCGTCCGGCTTTTCCCGGACACTGCCTACGACGGCTCGTGGTTCTGGCCCTCGCGGGCCAGTGCGGTCAGGCGGGACACAGCGCGGAAATACTTCTTGGTGTACCCGCCGTGCATCATCTCGTCCGTAAAGAGCTTGTCGAAGGGGACGCCACTGGCCAGGATAGGCACGTCCTTGTCGTACAGGCGGTCCGCCAACACAACAAAGCGAAGCGCCACGGCCTGTTCGGTGATGGTCTCCACATTTCGCCACACGACGCCGTCGATGCCGTCAATCAGCTGCCGGTAGCGGCTCGGGTGGACACCGGCCAGGTGGCCGATCAGTGAGGTGAATTCGTCCTCCGCCACGGTCTTGCCATCGAACTCGGCCCTCATCTGTGAGGCGAGCTGACTGTTCTTCAGCGGTGCCGGGGCGGCGGGCAGGCCACGGTGGCGGAAGTCCTCGCCGTCGATCCTGATGACGTCGAACTGGTCCGCCAGGACCTGGATTTCACGGGCAAAGTCGACGGCGGCAAAGCGGCCGTCACCCAGCGAGCCCGGCAGGGTGTTGGACGTGGCAGCAAGCTTGACGCCGGCGTCGGCCAGTTCACGCATCAGACGGGACATCAGCACGGTGTCACCCGGATCATCCAGCTCGAATTCGTCGATGCACACCAGCTTGTAGTGGCTCAGCGCCTCAACAGTTTTGCGGAAGGAAAGCGCCCCTACAAGGTTGGTGTATTCCACAAACGTGCCGAAGGCCTTGGGGCCCGGGGCAGCATGCCACAGCGAGGCCAGCAGGTGGGTCTTGCCGACGCCGAATCCGCCGTCGAGGTAGATGCCCGCCCTGGTAGCGACCTTTTTGGTGAACAGCTTCTTGAACAGGCCGTCGCCGTCGCCGGCGCCAACTCCCCCGGCGAACGCTTCCAGCGCCTTGACCGCAGCAGCCTGGGACGGCTGGTTCCGGTCCGGCCGGTAGCTGGCAAACGAGACCTGGCCGAACCGTGGGGACGGATAGAAACCCTTAAGGAGCTCATCCACCGAAACCGCCGGAGTACGGGCGGCAAGCTGTTCGATCTGTACCAAGGTGGTCCGTTCTGCTGGTGGGTTGTCCCCAGAAAGAATACCGGCAACAGCCCCGGCCTTCCCCGCCGTGCGGCCGGCAAAGGCCCAGGCGTGACGAAGGCCATATTTCCCTCTGTTAACAAGAAGGCGGACAGGGCGGGCGGCCGTGGCTAGGGTGGATGCAGGTTCCCCTTTTTCAACAGTCCGCCGTGTGTCTCAGTGAAAGGCCATCACCATGCCCTACGCAGTTGAACAGAACGAGAAGTTTGCCGCCTACGCCAACCCGGAGCGCCTGGTGTCCACCGAATGGCTCGCAGCTGCCCTTCAAAGCGGCGCATTGGCGGACGGAAAGCTGGTGGTGGTCGAATCCGACGAGGACGTCCTCCTTTACGAGACCGGCCATATCCCCGGATCCGTCAAAATCGACTGGCACACCGACCTTAACGACCAGGTGACCCGCGATTATGTGAACGGCGAAGCATTCGCGGCCCTGGCCGCTGCCAAGGGCATCTCCCGCGACACCACTGTGGTCATCTATGGGGACAAGTCCAACTGGTGGGCAGCCTATGCACTCTGGGTCTTCACGCTGTTCGGCCATGAAGACGTCCGGCTGCTCGACGGCGGCCGGGACAAGTGGATCGCTGAAGGCCGCGAACTGACCACCGAGCGGACCGCCCCGGCGGCCGGCGAGTACCCAGTGCTGGAGCGCAACGACGCCCCCATCCGCGCTTTCAAGGACGATGTGCTGGCACACTTCGGCAAGCCGCTCATCGACGTCCGCTCCCCCGAGGAATACACCGGCCAGCGGACCCACATGCCCGCCTACCCGGAGGAAGGTGCGCTCCGCGGCGGCCACATTCCCACGGCAGCATCCATTCCCTGGGCGCGCGCCGCTGCGCCGGACGGGACCTACCGCAGCCGGGAAGAGCTCGAGGCCCTCTACCTGGGCGAGGCCGGGCTGACCGCAGGCGATGACGTGGTGGCCTACTGCCGCATCGGCGAGCGTTCCAGCCACACCTGGTTCGCGCTCAAGTACCTGCTGGGCTTTGACACTGTCCGGAACTACGACGGCTCCTGGACCGAGTGGGGCAACGCCGTCCGGGTTCCCATCGCCAAGGGCACGGAACGCGGCACGGTTCCGGCGTAAACTGGAACAGATGACTACACATGACCTGCCCGCCGCGTTGGCGGAAATCGTGGATGACTTCCAGGCCCTGACCGAACCCGATCGGCTTCAGTTGCTGCTTGAGTTCTCGCGCGAGCTGCCGGAACTGCCTGACCGGCTGAAGGACCACCCCGAGCTCCTGGAGCAGGTTGTGGAATGCCAGTCGCCGCTGTTCCTGGCCATCGAAACGGAAAAGAACGACGCCGGCCCGGCCGACGCCGTCCGGCTCTACTTCAAGGCGCCACCGGAAGCCCCCACCACGCGGGGGTTCGCCGGGGTGCTCCACGAGGGACTCGACGGACTCAGCGCCGCCGAAATCCTGGCAGTGCCGGACGATATGCCGGAGCTGCTGGGCCTGACGCGGGCCATCACGCCCCTGCGGATGCGCGGCATGACCGCCATGCTGGGACGGATCAAACGCAAGGTCGCCGCTACGTCCCGGCTGGCGTCCTGATCAGCTGACCTCCTAACAGGAAACTGAACGCTTTGGGACGCAAGAGTTCTTCAAACGGAACGCCGGCTACAGCCGCACTGGCTGCGGCCGGCGTTACGTTTGTGTTGCATCCGTATGCCCACGATCCTTCAGCGGCCAGCTACGGCACCGAAGCCGCTGAGGCCCTGGGCATCGCTCCCGAGAAGGTCTTCAAGACCCTCATGGTGGAAGCGGAGGGCCGGCTGGCTGTCGGGATTGTGCCGGTCAGCGGAAACCTTGACCTCAAGGCATTCGCCGCCGCCCTGGGCGCCAAGAAGGCCTCGATGGCAGACCCCGCGGCTGCTGAACGCCGCACCGGCTACGTGCTGGGCGGCATCTCGCCGTTGGGCCAGCGCCAGTCATCACCCACGGTGGTGGACAGCAGCGCCCTTGAGCTGGGAACCATGCTGGTTTCCGGTGGAAAGCGCGGCCTGGATGTTGAGCTTGCACCGGCCGACCTCATCCGGCTGACGTCCGCCGTGACCGCGGCCATCGGCACACGCACGCCTTAGCGGTTTTGGCCGGGATTAAGCCGCGGAGCCAAATGGGGCCGGAGCCACGCCTTGATCAGGTTCTCCCAGCGCTCGGGATCGACATTCCATTCCTTGGTGTGCCTGGCGTGATTGAACGTTTCGAACGTGACCATGTCCGGATTCCGCTCGGCCAGGAGGGCGGAAGGTTCAAAGGGAACGTATTCATCATCAACGCTGTGGATGATCAAGGTGGGCGTACGGACTTCCACGGCACGCGCCACCCAATCCATGGCCTTGAGGTCCACGGGTGCGGCCAGGCCGGTGAGCCGGCGCCCCACGGGGTGGCCCAGCATCAGCTGCCCGTAACGGCCCACGAGGGACGGAATGCGGTTGATCTGCGCATGGTGGGCCAGCACATTGACCCAGTTGATGACGGGGGCGTCCAGGACCATGGCCCGGATCAGGTGACGGTGAGGCGAAAGATCGGCCGTCTGCAGGCAGATGGCGCCGCCCATGGACCAGCCGAAAAGAACAATTTCCTCGGCGCCGTTGGCCAGGGCGAACTCGATGGCGGCCTGCACGTCACGCCATTCCGTGGATCCCAGGCCGTACCGGCCGTCCTCGGCCGAAGGCGCCAACCCGTCGTTCCGGTACGAGACAACCAGGCTGCTGAGGCCCAGTTCCAGGGCGGGGCCCACCGCACGGAGGGCCTCCTGGCGGGTGGCCCCGCGGCCGTGAACCATGACTGCCCAGGTCCCGGCCGTTCCGCCGGCCCGGACCAGCCACGCCGGTGCTGTGCCGCCGTCGACGTCGATCAGCACGTCTTCCGCCGCAAAGCCGGCGGTGGCGGGATCCGGGTAGAGCGCACCGCTCCACCACCCGCGGCGGGCCGAATCAAGATCGCCGGCATAGACGGCTTCCACTTCGCGCAGGACTGTGCCATCCGCCGGCGAATATGACACGATCCGCCCGATCCGGGCGTGCCCCTTCCCGCCGTCGAAAAACAGCCCATAGACACCCTCCACTGTGGTCTCCGGAGTGGCTGCCAGGATGACCTGCCGGCCGCCGCCTTCCCGGAGCACGGCCAGGACCTCCTGGTCCGCCGTCCGCTGCCGGACCGGAGTGATCACACGCCTGGCAAAGTACAGCGCCAGTGCGGAGGACCCAGTTGCCAGCAGGCCCGCAAGGGCCCCGCCACCAATGACGCCGCCGAGCGCCCATTTGGCGCGCAGTGACATACGGCCGTCGGCCTGGATCGGAACTGCCGCCGTCAACGTGGGGGTGCGCGTGGAAGGTGCCATGGAACCATTCTTACTGCCGCAGACGGGTTGGCCATATTCCGTCCGGCACGTGGCGCCCCAATTCTGCCGGCCACGAGGACGCCGCGCGCATGACACCGCACCGGCCATGCGGCCCAAATGGATGCAGGCACCGGTGCGCACGACTAGGCTGATGCCATGAGCGATCCAATCGTCATTCTGACCGAAGAACCCCTGGGCGCGGACGACCGCGTCAACATTGAACGCCTGGTGGACGGGCAGGACACTCCCCTTGTCCTGCTGGTTCCAGGGAACACTGAACGGCATCTGCTGGTGGATTTCCTTGAGAATCTCTCCCTGCTGGACGTTGCCAAGGCGTTCCGCGAACTGACCGCGCACGCCCCGGATCCGTCATCTGAACGGGCCGAGGCTGCAGAGACGCTGGCCGTCTCGCTGGCTGCCCTGGAGGGGCTGGGCGCAGGAGTCACGGGCGAGGTGGTGGACGGTGGCGCCGTCAAAGGCCTCGTGGCCAAGGTCAAGGAGCTCGGCGCAGCCCAGGCGGTGGTGATCACCCGTCCCCACGCAGTTGCGGACACGTTCCACACAGACTGGGCCAACAAGGCCCAGGACCAGCTGGGGCTCCCGGTGCTCCACTTGTATGCCGGTTCGGGATTTATCGGCGACTCCTGAGCGTTGAGCTGACTATGAGCATCTTTGGTAAGAGCATCTTCGACAACAAGGCCACGGACTCGGTGCCGGCCGCCGACGCCGCAGCTGCGGAACCCGCATACCGGAAGTCCGACGCCGAATGGCGGCAGGAACTCGCGCCGGAGGAGTACCACGTGCTGCGGCAGGCGGGTACGGAGCGCCCCTTCACCGGCGAGTACGTGGACACCCATACGGAGGGTGTCTACCAATGCCGTGCCTGTGGAACCGAGCTCTTCAGGAGCAACGAAAAATTCGACTCGCACTGCGGCTGGCCGTCGTTCTGGGCGCCGCTCGCCGAAGGAACCGTCCGTTACATCCACGACCGCACGCTCGGCATGAAGCGGGTGGAGGTACGGTGCGCGCACTGTGACTCGCACTTGGGCCATGTATTTGAGGGCGAGGGGTATGGCACGCCCACGGACCAGCGTTTTTGCATAAATTCGGTGTCCCTGAAGCTAGTGCCGCGCGGCGCAGCCGGGGAAGAATCCACGGAGTCCTGAGTCCGCCAGCCGTGGCTTCGCCTACGTCTGGCGGAGCCCGGCGGCACCTCGAGCCTGAGAGTATCTTATGCTCAGGCCAGATTTGAGTTAGGGACTCTGGTTGCTTGCTACGCTCGCCGTAGATGCCCAAGCAATGAGAAAGGCAGTCGCACCATGACCGTCACCGTGACCGGCGCTCCAACAAGGATCACCGCCGAAAATACCGCCTGGCTCCGCCTCAGGAGCGCCGCCGAATCCCTGCAGGCACTGCAGGTCCAGGACGGCTCCGTGCCCGACCCGGGCCATCACGCAGCCGCGGCGCTCGAGGTTGCCGCGATCACGGAGTCGCTCGCCGAACTGGCACCCCTGTTCCCGCACGACGCGGCCTACCTTGACGCCGTCGTCGATGATTTTCAGGCGTGGGCCACTGCTGGATTCGGACTCCCGGACTTCCTCGCGTCCCTGCTGGCGTTCCAGCCCCAGCTGCAGCGCCAGGATGGCCTGCAGCATGTTGTCATCTTCCCCATGTACACCCAGAACGGGAGCAGCAGCCGGCTGGTGGAGGCCGTCCTGATCGACGTCATCTGGCCCGATTTTGTGGCCGGCCTTGAAGCCGGTGACTATTCAAACAAGCTCTTTGTGCCCATCCGGTTCCTGGACTTCACCCGCGGCTATAACACCAACTCGGCGGTGCTGTTCCCCGAAACCGTGGCCGTCCGGCAGACACCCACCTTCACCTGGGGCGCCATTTTTGCGGACCGCGAAGCGGCCCGGTTCCGCAGGGTCCTGCGCGCGGCCGCGGACATAACCTCCCTCGATCTGCCCGCGGGCGCCGAGGAACTCCTGGCCGACCAGGAACTGACCGAAGCCACATTTGTGATGTGGGACCTGATCCATGACCGGACCCACATGCGCGGCGACCTGCCCTTTGACCCGTTCATGATCAAGCAGCGGATGCCCTACTTCCTGTATTCGCTTGAAGAGCTGCGCTGCGACCTCACCGCCTTCCGGGAATCCGTCCGGATCGAACGGGACGAAGACGCCGGCCCCGATGCACGCCGGCACGCGAAGCTGGTGCAGTACGCCATCATCTTCGACCGGATCTTCCGCTTCGCGATCACCGGCAACCGGGTGCGCAACTATGACGGCCTGGGCGGACAGCTGCTCTTCGCCTGGCTGCACCAGCACCACGTCCTGCACTGGACGGACAGCCGGCTAAGCATCGACTGGGACCAGGTGGCGGACGCGGTAATCGCCCTCGGCGCCTCGATCGACGAGCTCTACTGGCGCTCCATTGACCGGCCGAAGATGGCGCATTGGCTCGCCGCGTACCACCTGATCTCCGCCACGGTCACGCCCAACCCCGCATCAGTCTGGGCCAAAGGCCCGGACGCGCTTCCCGTTGCCGGTCCGCCGCGGGGGCTGACGGACCAGGTGCTGGACGACGAATTTCCGCTGTCCATGTTCTACGAAGCCTTGGAGAAGAAAATGCGCCCGGTGATCGAATCCACCGCCGGCATCACCGGAGCGTCCGCGCTGTGAGCGAACCCGACGCCCCGCGCGTGGCTCCTGTTCCAGACGACGGCCCCGGGCTGAAGGTCCTGGTCACCGGCGGCAGCGGACCCTCCGGGATCGCGGTGGCCCGGGCGTTGCACCACGCGGGGTTCCGGGTCTTCACCGTCGGCTCTGACAGCGCGCGCATCGACGCTGCTGCGAGGCAGGCGGGCGACGGCGTCACTCCCCTGGTGTGCGATCTTGCGGATCTCGCTGACGTCCAGGCCCTCCGGAAGACCCTGACGGACGCGGCAGGTCTGATGGACGGCGTCATCCACCTCGTGGGCGGCTGGCGCGGCGCCAAGGGCATCACGGACCAAAGCGACGCCGACTGGGACTTCCTGGAGCGCGGCGCCATCACCACGCTCAGGAATGTCTCGCGGGTCTTTTACGCAGACCTGGCAGCCGCCGGAACCGGAAGGTTTGCCATGGTGTCCTCCACCGCGGTGGACAAACCCACTGCGGCGACGGCCAGCTACGTGGCGGCGAAGGCCGCCGCCGAGACCTGGACACTGGCGATGGCGGAGGGCCTGGCCCGCGCGGCTGCGGACGAGGGCACCGCCCTGCGCGGCGCCGCCGTCGTCCTGGTGGTGAAAGCGCTGGTGGACGCGGAACTCCGGAAGGCGCACCCGGAACGGACCTTCCCCGGCGCCACCGACGTCGAGGACCTGGGCGCCGCCGTCGTCGGACTGTTCAGCCGCCCCGCCGCCGAACTGAACGGCCGGCGCCTGCTCCTGGCCCCCTGACCGGCCGGACCCACCTCCCTAGACTGAGAATGTGAGCAAAACAATGACAACAACGGCAGATGCCGCAACCCGGCTTGAAAATCCCGCCGCCCGGCTGCATGACGCGTCCGTCCGCGGTTTCGCGTCGGACAACTACTCCGGCGTGCACCCGGAAGTCCTGGCCGCCCTCGCGGCAGCCAACGAAGGCCACCAGGTGTCCTACGGCGAGGACGACTACACGGCCCGGCTGCAGGGGCTGATGGAGGAGCACTTCGGCGCCGGCATCGAATGTTTCCCGGTGTTCAACGGCACGGGCGCCAACGTGCTGTCGCTGCAGTCGCTGCTCCCGCGCTGGGGCGCTGTGGTGTGTGCTTCGACAGCGCACATCAACATGGACGAAAACGGCGCTCCGGAACGGGTCGGCGGGATCAAACTCCTGCACGTCCCCACCCCGGACGGCAAGCTGACGCCGGAGCTGATTGACCGGGAGGCGTGGGGCTGGGGCGATGAGCACCGGGCGCAGCCGCTGGCTGTGTCCATCACGCAGACCACCGAGCTGGGCACCTGCTACACCCCTGATGAGGTCCGGGCCATCGCGGACCACGCCCATGCCAAGGGCATGAAACTCCACATGGACGGCGCGCGGCTGGCCAACGCGGCCGCGCACCTGGGTGTGCCGCTGCGGGCTTTCACGCGCGACGCCGGCGTGGACATCCTCTCCTTCGGGGGCACCAAAAACGGGCTGCTGTACGGCGAAGTAGTGGTGGCGCTGAACCCCGAAGCGGCCCACGGCCTGAAGTTCCTGCGCAAGATGAACATGCAGCTTGCCTCGAAAATGCGCTTCCTGTCGGCCCAGTTCATCGCCCTGCTGGAAGGTGATCTGTGGCTCCGTTCGGCGTCGCACGCGAACGCCATGGCCGCCCGCCTCCGCGCTGCGGTGGACACCATCGACGGCGTGGAACCCACCCAGAAGACAGAGTCCAACGGCGTGTTTGCCGTCCTCCCCGCCGGCATAGCTGACCGGCTGCGGGAATCCTTCCGGTTTTATGACTGGGATGAGGCCGCCCGCGAGGTCCGCTGGATGTGCTCCTTCGACACCAGCGAGGACGATATCGATGCCTTTGTGGCCGCGATCCGACGGGAACTTGCGGCCCACCCAGCAGGCAAGGAAGCTGGATAGCATGGACCGGCCGACGGCGAGCCTGCACTGCCCGCCCTCTGCTGTTGCGTAATCTGCGAAGGTGAACGCACTAGCCCAGGTTCCCCCGGAATTTCTCCACGCGTTGGGAACCCTCAGGAAGGCCCAATGCCGCAGTGAACTGCGCCTGGCGGAAATTCCCGCGCCGGCGCGCCTGGCACCGTTCGCCGTGGCACTCGGTGCGGAGGTCATGGCGCCCGGACCGGGCAGTGGCACCACCCCCGTCCACGGGCCCGCTGCCATGGCGCTGGCCGCGGCGTCCGGCACCGAGGACGACGACGACACCGAGCTGGCCACGGGCCGCTTCATCCTGCTGCACGATCCCGAAGGCTCAGCGGTCTGGGACGGCGAATTCCGTATTGTCACCTATATCCGGGCCCAGCTTGAGCCCGAAATGGGCAACGACGAGATGCTGGGCACCGTGGCCTGGACGTGGCTGGTGGAGGCACTGGAGAACCACAAGGCCCCCTACCGGGCGGCCGGCGGGACTGCCACGCGCGTCCTGTCGGAGAGCTTTGGAACACTGTCCGACCGGCCCGGGTCGATCGACATCGAGCTGCGCGCTTCCTGGACCCCGGCGTCCTCGGACGTCACCGCCCATCTGGAGGCATGGTCCGACATGGTCTGCACGTTCGCCGGCCTACCCCCTCTGCCCGACGGCGTCGCGGCCCTTCCGCGCCGGCGCCGGAACTAGGACTGCCCCTTGTCGGTAAACTGAAGGCACCATGACCCCTCATATTCCGGAAAACACCACGGCCGGCGCTCCGGCTGCTGATACCACTCCCCACATCACGGTGGAAGGCTTCGACAGCCAAGTCCCCGTGGTCATTGACCTCGACGCACCGCGCGACGGCGTGCCGCTGGTGATCGAAACGCAGTCCGGGCTGGAGCGGTGTGCGGCAGCCATCGCCGCCGGAACAGGGCCCGCGGGGGTTGATGCAGAGCGGGCCTCCGGATTCCGGTACGGCCAGCGCGCGTTCCTGGTGCAGATCCGGCGCGAAGGCTCCGGAACCTGGCTGATCGATCCTGAACCGTTCGGGAACCTGTCCATCATCAACGATGCGCTCCAGGGGGTGGAATGGATCCTGCATGCAGCCAGCCAGGACCTGCCCTGCCTGCTGGAGCTGGGCATGTGGCCGGACAAACTCTTTGACACAGAACTCGCCGCACGGCTGGCCGGGCTGCCACGCGTTGGCCTGGCCGCCGTTATCGAACAACTGCTCGGTTTTGGCCTGGCGAAGGAACACTCTGCCGCCGACTGGTCCACCCGGCCCCTGCCCGA
Organism: Pseudarthrobacter sp. KH_020_B; assembly: GCF_057840185.1. NCBI lineage: Bacteria > Bacillati > Actinomycetota > Actinomycetes > Micrococcales > Micrococcaceae > Pseudarthrobacter > Pseudarthrobacter sp. KH_020_B. The sequence goes on along the minus strand of NZ_CM174506.1, from coordinate 1,852,868 downwards.
GCCGTGGCTGCGCTACGCCGCCCTGGATGTGGAAGTCCTGACCGAACTGCGCGAAGAACTCATAGAACTGCTGCAGGTCGACGGCAAGCTGGAATATGCAGAGCAGGAATTTGCCGCGATCCTTGCCGCCGGTGTGGCCCCGCCCCGGGTTGACCCGTGGCGCAAGACGTCGGGCCTGCACCAGATCCGCGACCGTCGCCAGCTGGCCGCGGTCCGCGAACTGTGGCTGGAGCGTGATTCGCTGGCGCAGAAGCGCGATGTGGCACCCGGCCGGCTGATTCCTGATTCCTCCCTGGTCGCCGCGGCCAAGGCCATGCCGTCCACCGTGCCCCAGCTGCTCGGCACCAAGGGATTCCACGGCCGGGCGGCGCAGCGCGAGGCACCCCGCTGGCTCCGGTGCATCGCCGCCGCCCGCGATCTTGAGGACCTTCCGCCGCTGCACCTGCCTACCAATGCACCGCCTCCTCCGCGGGTGTGGGCCGACCGCGACCCGGAGGCCGCGGCCCGTCTGTCCACCGCGCGCCCGCTGCTGCAGGAGAAGGCGGACGAACTGAACCTTCCCGTGGAGAACCTGCTGACGCCGGACTATCTGCGCCGCGTGGCGTGGCGTCCGCCGTCGGACCTTACCGAAGAAGCGGTGGCCACTGAGCTGCGCGCCCTCGGTGCCCGCGAGTGGCAGGTGGGCCTGGTTGCGCCGCTTATCACTACCGCTTTCCTCAACCCGCAACCGCTGCCGGCCAAGGAATCCAGAGAGGGCAAAGCCGGCGCCGAATCACAGGCCCGCTAATCCCAAGCCTGCGGTGAGCCGATGCGGCGCGCACTGGCCCGGCCTCCAGGGCGGCCTCCGGAGCGGCCCCCGGGCTTGATGAAGCCCGTCTCATAGGCCAGGATCACCGCTTGTGTGCGGTCACGGACCCGCAGTTTGGCCAGCAGCGAGGCAACATGGGTCTTGACCGTTTCCTGGCTCAGGTACAGTGCCGAAGCGATCTCGGCGTTGTTCCGCCCTGCGGCGAGTTCTCCCAGCACGTCCTTCTCCCTGGCGCTCAGGGCATCCATGGCCCTCGCCGCGGCTCCTTCGTGTCCCGGCCCTGTCAGCTGCCGGACCGCTTCGGGGAACACCACGCTGTCACCGGACGCCACGGTCCGCACTGCCTGGATGATTTCCTCCGGCCGTGAGCGCTTGAGCAGGAAGCCCGCGGCTCCGCACCTCAGGGCCTCATACACGTAGTCGTCGCTGCCGAAGGTGGTCAGCACCAGGACCTTGGGGGCGTCCTGGCGGGTACCGTCGCCCAGCAGCGTCCGCGTGGCCTGGATGCCGTCCACCAGCGGCATTCGGACATCCATCAGGACCACATCCGGCCGCAGCCGCGCGACCAACGCCGGGACTTCCGCACCATCGGCGCCCTCCCCCAGGACCGCCAGGTCCCCAGCCCCTTCGAGAATGGTCCGCAGCCCGGAACGGACCAGCGGTTCGTCATCCACTATGAGCAGCGTGATCATCTTCCTGTCCTTTCCATGGGAACTCGGCGGTCAACTGCCACACACCATCCGTGGCTCCGGCTTGGAACGTGCCGTCCAGCAGCACTGCACGTTCCCGCAGGCCGGCCAGCCCGCGCCCACCCTGCTTGGCCTGATGTGGCAGTTTGGCTTGGTTGGTGGGGAGCTCGTTGCTGAGGCGGATGCCCAGCACTCCGGAGTCCCGCCCGCCCGTCACTGACACCGAGACCTCGCACGTCGACCCGGTTCCGTGCTTCAGGGCGTTTGTCAGCCCTTCCTGGATGACGCGATACGCCTCGCGGGCAAGCAGTGCCGGTACGGCCCCAGTGTCGCCGGTGACCTTCAGCCCGGCAAGGAACCCCGCAGAGCGGTGCCGGTCCACCAGCTCCTGAAGCTCTGTCAGCGGACGCGGGCTCAGCTCCGTCGTCGGGCGTGGGATTGAACCGGCTACCCGGCCCGGCTGACGGTACTGGAAGCCAGCCACCGGACCGGCTGACGTCCGGATTTCGTCAGGATCGACAGGTGCCCGGAGCACGCCCAGCACGTGGTCCAATTCTTCCAACGCGGCCCGCCCGGCGTTCTCCACCGCTGCCATGGCCTCGGCTGCTTTGGCGGGGTCCGCCGTCACCAGCCGATGGGCGGCAGCGGCCTGGAGGGTGGTCACCGTCAGGGCATGCCCGATCGAATCGTGGAGTTCCCGCGCCAGTTCATGGCGCCGCGCAAGTTCAAATGACCGGCGCTCGGCGATGGCCAGTTTGCCAGCTCCGATGGCCCCAGGAGCAGCACCGCCCAGGTGCCCAATTGAGTGGTGACACCCAGGAGAAGCGTCACTGCGCCCATGCACGCAGCGAGCAGGACCCAGACGGCGACGACGGGATCAGCGCCCGGCAACATTTGGGACGCGATCGGACCGGCCACGGCCATCCCTCCGATAAAGGGAGAGAGGGCGAACGCTGCCATGACCGGTGCCACGAACACGAGCACAGCGACGGCGAGCGCGCCGGAGGCGAGGTGCAGAAGGAACCAGGCGGAACCGCGGGCAACGTCGCCAAGCCGGACGGGCCCGGTCGGTTCGGACAGTGCGGTTCCCAACAGTTCATTGGCCGCGGTCCGTTCCAGGGTGCGCATGACTTGCAGCGTGGCCGGAACGGCCAGCAGCCCGGCGCCAATGATCAGCGAGCTCGGCACGGCAAGCTGGTTTTCGCCGGCGAAAATCGACAGCTGCACTATCCAGGTCACCAGCGCGCCGTACGGAACAGCCAGCAGCCCGCCGATCATGAGGAAGACAGCCGTCCGCGTTGCCGCGGCCGGCCGTCCCCCTGTCGACTTCGTGACGGTCACGGTCAACATTGTTCCCTATCAGCCGATCCGACGGCAGTCACGGCAAGCGCCGCGGCGGCGCAGATAGTAGGCCAGAGCGGTGGCCGCCAAGGCAACGCCCCACAACGGCCACAGGAATGCCGGCCCGAAGGGAGCCCAGTTGCTGAGGCTGAATGCGGGAATGATTCCTCCGGAAGGCATTCCTGCCATCATGATCATCGTCACCGAGGCTGGGATGATCGCCATCGCGACGAACGTGGCGGGAACCACCGCGAGGCTGATCGGCACACGCTTGCCAGCCAGCCCAGGAATCCACCGGGGGAAGACTTCACCCCACCTTTGCACGAGCCCCATGGTGAGCACAGCGCCTGCAAGCGCCATCCCGCCGAGGCCCAAGGCGCTTGTGTCCATACCCCGGGAGACCATGTCGTCCTGGATTGCGGGATCCACGCCGAGCGGGATACCGAAGGCCCAGCAGATTCTGGTCACGGCATAGACCAGGGGAACCGCCACCGCAACCAGTACGGCAACCCGGCCCCACCGGGCCGCGGCGGCCGCGCTGAACGGTCCATGGACGGTGGCGTCGTTCCGGCCGCAACGCTGGCAGGCTCCACGGTGGTTGCGGTCCACCACCAGTGCGAGGGCCGACCACAGGGCGGCGCTGGCGGTCAACGCCAGGAGATTCAGCAGCGACGCGTCCAGAAGCCGTGGCAGGGCTTCCTGGATCTGCGGGTCGTAGTAGACCTTTGCCAGAATCACCGGAATGTACCCGAGGACCGAGAGCAGGCGGGCATCACCCACGAGCACCAGGGCGACGACGCACATCGCCAGGGCCATTCCTGCCACCGCCGCCCTGAGGGCCGCCGTCGGCTTTGCCCTCCTCGTGCCGATGGCAGCCCACGCGGCAAGCAATGCCGCAACACCGGCGAGCACCACAAGGCCCCAGCCGACTGCCACGTGGGGTGCGTAGAAGAGCAGGGAGGTGGAGTAGGGGTCGGCGTCGCCCACTGGGAACGGTTGGCCGGAAGATCCCCAGACGACGCCGGTAGCGCCATAGATTGCAGCGAGGACGGCGATGCAGGATGCCAGGAGGTTGCGGCGGGCATTTCGGCCCGCACGCGGCAACAGGTTTCCCTGGGCTTTCGTATTGTTTGTAGTCATGGTTCCACCATCCCGTCCCGGGAGGGGCCGTTCTTCCCCGGAAAGGGTGGACCGCCTCCCCCATTCGGGGGAACCGGCAGTGGTTCCCTGCGCGTAGGGGCGGGGTCCTTGCAGACTATGTTACTGGCGAGTAACATAGTGATCACTGCCGTCCGGCAAGCACTGCCCATGGGGCCTCCGGACGGTGCCAACGTCTCGATGAGGAGTAAACGTGAGCCACCACGGAAGCAGCGGATCCCCGCGAACTGTCCGCGACGTCGTTTTTGTTGACGGCGTCCGCACACCCTTCGGCCGGGCCGGCGAGAAAGGCATCTACGCCGGAACCCGCGCCGATGACCTGATGGTGAAGTGCATCCGCGAACTTCTGCGCCGCAACCCGACCCTGCCCGCGGCCCGGATCGACGAAGTCGCAGTCGCCGCCACCACCCAGACCGGCGACCAGGGCCTGACCCTCGGCCGCACGGCCGCCCTCCTGGCAGGGCTCCCCCGCACCGTCCCCGGATTCGCCATCGACCGCATGTGCGCCGGCGCCATGACCGCAGTCACCACCACGGCGAGCGGCATCGGCTTCGGCGCCTACGACGTCGTGATCGCCGGCGGTGTGGAGCACATGGGCAACCACCCGATGGGCTCAGGCACCGATCCGAACCCGCGCTTTATGTCCGAGCGCCTGGTTGACCCCGCCGCCCTGAACATGGGCAACACGGCCGAAAACCTGCACGACCGTTTTCCCGCCATCACCAAGGAACGCACAGACGCCTACGCGGTTGCCTCGCAGGACAAGCTCGCAGCCGCCTACGCCCAGGGCCGGATCCAGCCGGACCTCGTCCCGGTGGCTACGCTCAAGCCGGGCCAGGGCTGGACGGTGAACAGCGTCGATGAGCCGCCCCGGCCTGGCACCACGCTCGAGGACCTGGCGGCCCTGCGCACGCCCTTCCGCGCCCACGGCCGCGTGACGGCAGGCAACGCCGCCGGCCTGAACGACGGCGCCACCGCCGCCGTCCTGGCCTCCTCGGAAGCCGCCACGGAACTGGGACTGCCGGTCAAGATGCGGCTGGTCAGCTACGCCTACGCCGGCGTCGAACCGGAGGTCATGGGCATCGGCCCCGTGCCCGCCACCGAAAAGGCCCTGAAGAACGCCGGCCTCAGCATTGAGGACATCGGACTTTTCGAGATCAATGAAGCATTCGCCGTGCAGGTCCTCAGCTTCCTGGACCACTTTGGAATTTCCGACGACGACCCCCGCGTGAACCGGTACGGCGGCGCCATCGCGGTGGGCCACCCCCTCGCCTCCTCCGGCGTCCGGCTCATGAACCAGCTCGCCCGGCAGTTCGAAGAAGACCCCTCCGTCCGGTACGGAATCACCACCATGTGCATAGGCTTGGGCATGGGCGCCACCGTCATCTGGGAAAACCCGCGTCACTCGAAGTACACAGAGTACAGCGGCGCCGGCGCAGCAGACGACCACGAAGCAAACACAGTAGCCACCACCGAAGGAGCCGCCGCATGAGCGCCGCCGATTTCACCAAGCTCGCCGGGCTCTTCCCCGACGAAACCGTGACCCACTCGTACGTCCAGGACATCAAGCTGCCTGCCGCCCCCGGCCAGCAGAGCCCCGGCGTGTTTGCGCTGATCACCCTGGACAACGGCCTGGACCACTCCAAGCCCACTACCCTGGGGCCCAATACCTTGGTGGAACTGGGCACGGTCCTGGAGGGCCTGAGGGAGCGTGCGGCCCGCGGCGAGATCGTGGGCGTGGGCGTCACCGGCAAACCGTACTTCCTCGTGGCCGGCGCCGACCTGTCCGCGGTGAAGTCGCTCGAGAACCGCGATCATGGCCTGTGGATGGCGCAGCTCGGGCATGACGTGTATGCCACGCTGGCCAACCTCGGCGTCCCCAGCTTCGCGTTCATCAACGGCGTTGCCCTGGGCGGCGGCCTGGAGATCGCCCTGCAGTCCACCTACCGCACGGTGTCCACCGGCGCCGGTGCGCTGGCGCTTCCCGAGGCCTTCATCGGCCTGGTCCCCGGCTGGGGCGGTGTCTACATCCTGCCGCGCCTGATCGGACCCGAGAACGCGGTCAAGGTGATGATCGAGAACCCGCTCAGCAACAATCGGACGCTCACCGGGCCGCAGGCCTTCCAGCTCGGTATCGCCGACGCCCTGTTCGAACCGGCCGACTTCCTGGAACAGTCCCTCGCCTGGGCGGCCACCGTCATCACCGGCGAGGTGGTCCCGCCGCGGGCCAACGCCGTGGACCCCGCTGACCCCGCCGTTGCCGGGCGCTGGTCCGCAGCAGTCGCCGCCGCCCGGACGTTCGTGGAGGCCAAGACCTCCAACGCCTCTCCTGCCCCGGCCAAGGTCCTGGACATCCTCGAAGCCAACCGGACCATGTCCCAGGCCGATTCCGCCGCCCTCGAGTGCGAGACCCTCGCCGGTCTGATGCAGACGGACGAGTTCCGCGCCACGGTGTACGCCTTCCTGGACCTGGTCCAGAAGCGTTCCAAGCGGCCCGCCGGCGCCCCGGACCGCAAGCTGGCCCGCCCGGTCACCAAGATCGGCGTCGTGGGTGCCGGCCTCATGGCCGGCCAGCTCGCCCTCCTGTTCGCCCGCCAACTCAAGGTCCCCGTGGTGATGACGGACATCGACCAGGCCCGCGTGGACAAGGGCGTGGGCTACGTCCACGCCGAGGTGGACAAGCTCCTCGGCAAAAAACGGATCAGCCAGGACGCAGCCAACCGCACCAGGGCTCTGGTCACGGGATCGGTCTCCAAGGAAGCCTTCGCGGACGCCGACTTTGTCATCGAGGCCGTCTTCGAAGAGCTGAACGTCAAGAAGCAGGTCTTTGCGGAGGTGGAAGCAATCGTCTCCCCGGACTGCATCCTCGCCACCAACACGTCCTCGCTGTCCGTCACGGCCATGGCCGAAGACCTCGCGCACCCGGAACGGCTGGTGGGCTTCCACTTCTTCAACCCGGTGGCCGTGATGCCGCTGCTCGAAATCGTGCGCGCACCCAAGACCGACGACGCCGTGCTGGCCACCGCTTTTGAGCTGGCCAAGGGCCTGAAGAAGACGGCGGTCCTGGTCAAGGATGCGACGGCGTTTGTGGTCAACAGGATCCTGCTGCGGCTCATGGGCGAAGTGACGGCCGCCTTCGACGAAGGAACCCCTGCCGAGGTTGCCGATACTTCCCTGCGCCCCATGGGCCTGCCGATGACCCCGTTCACGCTCGGTGCCATGGTGGGCCTGCCGGTGGCCCAGCATGTCCAGGAGTCCCTGCACGCCGCTTTCGGAGACCGCTTCGCCGTGTCCACGAACCTGCAGAAACTGATCGAGAACAGCGTGAAATCGCTCTGGGCCCCGGCAGCCGACGGCTCCCAGGAGATCCCGGAGTCCACCCTGTCGCTGCTGTCCTTCGGCACGTCACCGTCCACCGGGGCGGACGTGCTGCGCCGTGTCGAGGATGCCCTGGCCGAGGAGATCGGGCTGATGCTGGATGAGGGCGTGGTGGCCGGTCCTGAAGACATCGACCTCTGCATGATCCTGGGCGCGGGATGGCCGATGTTCCTGGGCGGCATCACGCCTTACCTGGACCGTGTTGGTGCCGCCGAGCGGGTCAACGGCAAGCGCTTCCTGGCGCCCGGTGTCGCGTCGGGTCTGACGGGTCAGTCCTCGGAATCAATCAGCCCAAATTCAGCCACGCCGGAATCAGTCCGCGGGTAGCAGGCGGCCGGCGTCAATGCGCACCAGGCGGTGCGCGATGGACCGGGCGTAGTCCAGGTCGTGCGTGACCAGCACGACGGCGGTGCCCTCCGCCGTCGTGCTGTGCACCACGCGGTCCAGCGCGGCCAGCCCATGGCCGTCCAGGGCAACGGTCGGCTCGTCCAGCGCCAGGACTGAGGGGTGCCGGGCCAGCACAGTGGCCAGCGCCAGAAGCCGCTGCCGGGACGCGGGCAGTTCGGCCGGGTGCCGCTTTGCAAGGTGCTCCAGCCCAACGGCGGCAAGGGCCTGCTGCACTGCCTGGTCCGCCGCTGGCTGCCCGCGCTTGAATCCGAAGCGGACTTCCCGTTCGACTGTCCGCTCAAACAGTTGGTCCCTGGGCTGCTGGAAGAGGAGCCCGACGTCACCGGACACCCGTCCTGCGGGCTGTCCGCCGATGTTCCGCCCGTTGACCAGCACACTGCCTGCAGTTGGTTGGAGCAAGCCGTTGAGGTGCCTCAGCAGCGTGGACTTTCCGGCGCCGTTGGGACCTGTCACAGCCAGGATCTCACCCGCGCTGAGGGTCAGGTCCAGTCCGTGCAGTACCGGGTCAGCCGGCGGGGACGGTTGTGCCCTGAACCAGCCTCTGCGCTGCGTTTGCCGGTACGTGAAGGAGACGTTATGCAGTTCCAGCGCCGGCGGACTGTCGACGGCGGGTTGATAGCCTCCTGCTGTCAGTGCCCGGAGACCTGCATGCGGGCGGGGGCAAACCACACCCGCCAATTCCAGCGCCCCGGCAGCCACGATTTCTGCGGGTGAGCCAGCCGCGGCCACCGTACCGCCGGCAAGGACCAGCCAGGTATCGGCGTTGTGCAGGAAGGCATCGGCCCGCTGGCTCAGGATCACGACCGCGGTGCCGTCCCGGACGAGGTTCCGCACCAGGACAGCGAGGTCTTCGGCTCCCTCCGTGTCGAGGGAGGCGAAGGGTTCGTCCATAACGAGGACCGCGGGGCGCGCAATGACCGCGCAGCCGATGGCCAGACGGCGCAGCTGACCGCCGGAAAGCGTGCCCGGATCCCGGTCCAGCATCCGGGTCAGGCCGGTCAGGGCAGCCGTGTACCGGACGGCGCCGGCCATACTCTCACGGTCCACCCCCGCGTTTTCCAGTCCGAAGGCCAGTTCCTCGGCCACGGTGGCACGGACCGTGGACAAGGCGGCCGCGGGATCCTGCGGCACCAAACCCACGTGGCGGCCCCAGCTCCCGGGATCGATCCGTGGATCGCCCGCGGTTCCGGTGAACCGGAGGCGCATGCCGGCAACCTCGAGAAAGCCCGTGAGTGTCCCACCGTCGCCGGGCAGCAACCAGCCGGCAAGCAGCCGTCCCACTGTTGACTTGCCGCTGCCGGAACCGCCGAGCACGGCTGTCAGCGATCCCGCGGCGAAGGACACATGGAGGCCTTCCAGAACCGGTTCCTGCTCGCCGGGGAAGACAAATTCTTCGATACCCGCAGCCAGGGCCGGAGGTGGGCTTTGCACCATTGCTAAGCACCCGCCGTCGGCTGCCAGAGACGGGCGGCGACGGCCGCCACCGCCGCGATCAGCAGAACCACGCGCACCCACCGCTGGACCGGAGAATCCTGCACCTCCCGGTAACGCGTCCGTGGCCCGGAACTGCCGAAACCGCGGGCCTGCAAGGCCGCCGCGCGGGTGCCCGCTTCCTCGACGAGGGACAGCACCAGGGGAACCGCCTGCCACCGGAACGCGCCCACGCGCCCGAGAATTCCAGGCCTGACCACCAGGCCACGCGCTTCCTGGGCCTGCCGGATCCGCCCCAGCCGTGAACCGATGGCTGGCAGCAGCGTCAGGGTGGAGGCGAGCACAAACGCGAACCGCGAGTGGGCGCCGCGGGTGGACAGGGCAGCCACCAGGTCCGGCACACTCACCGTGAAGGAACACAGCAGCAGCACCATCACCACGGCGGAAAGCTGCGCAGCCCGTTCGAAGGCAAAATGGAGGCCTTCCCCGGTGACGCGCGCCGGGCCCCATTGCGCCAGCACCGTGGTGCCCTCAGGAAAAAACAGCCCGTGCATGGCCAGCAGCGACAGGACCAGCGGAACCAGGATGACCGCCGCCGCCGGCAGCATCCGGCGCGCCGCTCCGCCGGCGACCGACAAGCCCGCGGCCGCGGCGATCACGGCGACGGACAGCGGCCAGCTGGCAGCCGCCGTCGTCATGACTGCCGTGCTGCCGGCAGCCGCAAGCGAGGTGAAGGGGTGAAGGCGCATCAGGAGGGGGTCAAGCGTCCTGGCTGGTGGCGGACTGGTCGATGGGCTTGCCGGCGAGCACGCGGTGCCTCCGGACAAAGGGGAACTGCAGGCGGGTGCGGCGCGGCAGGGCGTACACCAGCACGGCCACCAAAGTGAAGACGATGGCCTTGTCCATGGGGTCCGAGATGAGGGCCTGTTTGGTGATGGCCGCCAGGAGGGTGTCACCCATGGAGCGGAAGGCACTGACGATGGCGCCGGTGGCCAGGCCGGAGGTGCCGCCGAAGACGAACGCGGCAACGGGAGCGGAGACCACTCCGCCGATGATGCCGGCCAGGAAGCCCGCCACCGGTGCCAGGTAGAAGCGGCGGAACAGGCCGTGGCGTGCGGCGACTCCGGCCAGGAAACCGATCAGGGCGGCACCGGCGGCGAACGGCAGGACTGTCGGGTTGAAGAACGACCAGACGATGCTGCTGAGGGCACCCGTGGCAGCCCCGGCGGCCGGTCCGGCGAGAACAGCAATAAGGACAGTGCCGATGGTGTCGAGGTAGAAAGGCACCAAGGTGCTGCCGACGAACTGGCCGAGGACAATGTTCAGCACCAGGGCCACCGGAATCAGCACCAGCGTGGACACGGGCAGCGTCGGCAGGACGCCGATGATCAGCAGCACGGCCCCGACGAGGAAGCCGGACAGGGCGATCAGGGCCGAGGCACTGCCCGGGCCGCCGGTGATGTCCGCGGGCTGGTTCAGGACCAGGTAGATGTACGTGCCGGCGATGGCCAACGCTCCGAGGGTTTCCAGCAGGCGGCGGTTCCGGGCAGTGGCCGGCGTCTGTGACGGCAGCGAGAGGGAGTGCGATGACATGGCGTTCCTTCTGGGATTCAGGCTGTGGCGCCCGGATGGCCCGGGCGGTGCGGAACGCCGCCTATGTCACCTCGGCGGCAGCCGGGGGCGACTGCGCCGGCCCGGTCCGCGGACCAGTCTACCCGGACCAGGATCCGAGACTGGAGAAGGGCAGAGGTGCCCCTGATGGACCACCAGACGGGTGCCGACCACCGACCGTTCAGCGCAGCCGCGCCGCCAGGCCGCCGACGGACCGGATCAATTCCCCGAAGGCCTGCTCAGGGTTGTTGTCCGCGACCACCCGGGCATTGGGCGGGTGGTTCCACAGGTTCCGGTAATCGGCCACGGTGGTCCCCACCAGCAGAGGCGATTCAACCTCGACGTCCACGGTGGCCAGGCGGGTTGCGTAATCGAGGGTCCCGGCGGCCACACCGGCGGCGAAGTAGTCGTGGACGTGCGCCAGGTAGCCCTGGCCGTGGAGACGGTGAAACTCAAAGTAGAAGCGCAGGGCATCGGACAGGTGCCGCACCAGCGGACTGTCCGCCGTGCTCCTGAGCCCTTCAGGCTGCTTCGGCAGGACCAACTCCCGCTCACCGCAGCCGGCCGCCTCCGCGAGCCGCAACACATGCTCCGGCCGCATTTCCATCCGCTCCGTGGTGTCCAGGGAACAGACAACGGGCAACCGGTCCACCGGCACGCCGCGGTAGGCCGCATAAACTTCCTTGGCCGCCTGCGGATCAACGTGCGTATTCCATTCGGCGGTTGGAGTGGTGTTTCCCTGGTGGTAGAAGCTGCCGCCCATGATCACCACCTTGCCCAGCAGTTCGGGCAGCCGCGGTTCACGCCGGATGGCCAGGGCGAAATTGGTCAGCGGCGCCGTAATCAGGGCTGTGAGCTCCCCCGGATGGGAGCGTGCGGCCTCCACCCAGACGTCGGCGGCGTGCCGCGTGGACACTGTGCCCGACGGCGCGGGCAGGACGGCGTGGCCAATGCCCTGGGGTCCGTGGGTTTCCGGCGTTGTCACCAGCGGAATACTCAGCGGAACCAGTGCGCCGACGGCGACCTCCACCCCTGTGCGTCCGCACAGCTCCAGCAGCGCGAGGGTGTTTCGCGCCACCTGGTGCGCGTCCACGTTCCCGGGCGATGCCGTCACCGCCACGAACTCCACGTCGGGCAGCGAGGCCAGGTAGACCAGCGCCAGGGCGTCGTCGATCCCGGTGTCCACATCCAGCAGGAGCTTGGTCATCGGCGGTGTCCTTAGAAGAGTGCGACTTTGGGGACCTTCGGGAAGATCGCGTCCAGTTCCGCGAGCTCCGCCGGCGACGGTACCCAGGCGGCAGCGGCCGCATTTTCGCGGATCTGCTCCGGCCTGGTGGCCCCGGCGATCACGCTGCTGACGGCAGGCTGGGCCGCGAGCCAGGAGAAGGCCACCTGGATCTCGGTCAGGTCGCGGTCGGCAGCGAAGGAACTGAAACGCTGCAGCTGGTCCCAGTCGGCATCGTGCACCATGTTGGTCCGCGTATGGCTCAGCCGCGAACCGGCCGGAGCCGAGCCCGGCGAATACTTGCCCGTCAGCAGGCCGTTGGCCAGCGGAAAGTACGGCAGGACACCCAGGCCATAGGCTTCCGCTGCGGGGGTGACCTCAAGTTCGGCCCGCCGGTCCAGGAGGTTGTAGTGGTTCTGAGTGGAGATAAAACGAGTGCCGCCGGCGGCCCGTGCCACAAATTCCGCCTCGGCAATCTGCCAGCCGGCACGGTTTGAGTGTCCGATGTAACGGACCTTGCCGCTGCTCACCAGGTCATCGAGGGCACCCAGCGTCTCCTCGATGGGAGTCAGGGGGTCCGGGGTGTGGAACTGGTAAAGGTCGATCCAGTCCGTGCCCAGCCGCCGCAGCGAGGCCTCCACCGCCCGGACAATGTAGCGCCGGGACCCCCGGGCCCCAAAGTCGTTGCCGTTGGCACCCCGGACATCCATGCCGAACTTCGTGGCTACCACCGCATCATCCCGCTTGCCGGCCAGGGCCTTGCCCAGCATCGTCTCGCTGAGTCCGGGCTCGCGCCCGTAGTTGTCCGCGACGTCGAACAGCGTCACCCCGGCGTCGAGTGCAGCATGGACGACGGCGTCAGTCCCGGCCTGCGATTCGGTCACCGTGTTGGCGCGGCCCAGGTTGTTGCAGCCGAGCCCCACCACGGAGACGGTCAGCCCGGAGTTTCCCAGGCGTCTGTAGTCAGGCATGGATTTCCCCTCTAGAGGCTGAAGGTGTTGGCAGGCTTCGCGGAGTGCTTGAGTTTGAAGTTGTCCGGTTCGCTGTAGGGGGCGGTGCCGATGCTCAGCTTGGTGAAGTCCAGGTCTTCGCCGCGGCTGCAGACCTTGATCGCGCTGACGGCTTTGTTCACGTCGGGGCAGAGGCAGACGATGTTCAGTTTGTAGTCGCTGAACTCCGATCGTTCCACGGTTCCCAGGCCACGCCAGGCCAGGTGGCTGATAAGGGCGTCCTTCGCCTTTTCCTCAAGGTAGCGGTCACGGTCGGTGCCCTCCTTGGTTTTGAGGGCGAACTGCGCCACCACCCAGAACTGGTCCTCGTCCGGGATTTCGGCGAAGCCGTCCTCTTCGCACTGCACGGCAAAGGCATCCATCAGGCCCTCCACCGCAGCGGCGTCAGCCACATCGGTCTCTTCGGTTTTGCTCTGGTGGCCAACTACGCCGTAGTTCATCACAAACTGGCTGTAGTCCTCGTCGAACCAGCCTTCACGGAAGCGCAGGATTCCCTCGTCGTCCCGTTTGTAGACCCTGATGATTCCGCTCATGACCGTCCCTTCGTGAACCATTCGATGTCTGTTCCGTCGAATGGTGCGTGCTGTGCCTTGACGGCCTGATAAAGCTCATCTGCGGCGGCCTGGATGTCATCCACCAGCCGGTCCGGGTAGTTCATGGCGATGCGGTGTTCGGCGAACTCGTCCTGGTCATCGATGAAGACGCCGCGGCCGGCCATGCGGATCACGTCCAGGTCCATGTCGATCACATGGAACTCGGTGACCGCCGGCCGGATGTTCGTCCACTCGTGGGAGACGGCGAGGTCAACGTAGACCCTGACGCCACTGGGGTGGGCGTCGTCGTAGAACGTGGCCACCCAGTCTCCGGACCGCGGCACCAGCAGCACGGCGTCGGATGCCGTGTAAAAGGCAGCGCCCGGGCGCGAACAGAATTCATTGGTCCCCTGGAAAATCCACCAGCCGTGCCGGTCTTCGCCGAGGTACCGTCCCGGGACCACCCAGTGGGCTTTTCCGTTCCATTTCCGGTTCCGGGCCACCACCAGCTGGCCTGGCTGCAGTCCCGCGGGGACGCGCGTGGTGCTGGTGTGCCGCGCCGGGCTTGGACTCCCGACGGCGGCCGGATACTTCAGTGCGTCTTCTTCCTTCACAGGATCGGCAGGCTGCCGGTGGTGGGGTGCTCCTGGCCCGGCAGGGGGCGCGCGAAGGGGACCTTGGTGCCCAAAACCTGGGCAACGACGTCGTGCGTGATCTGCTGGGCGGTCAGCCCCACACGTTCCATGACCTGGCTCCGGGTGCCGTGGTCCAGGAACTCCGCAGGGAGCCCCACCTCGTTCAGGGCGGTGTCCACGCCGGCGGCGCGCATTTCCTGCCGGATCCGCGATCCGACGCCGCCTGCCCTGACACCGTCCTCGATGCAGATGACCAGCCGGTGGTGGGAGGCCAGCGCAATGATGGAACGCCGCACGGGCAGCACCCAGCGCGGGTCCACCACGCTGGTGCTGATGCCTTGGGCGCCCAGGCGGTTGGACACGTCCAGGGCCAGTTCGGACATGGCTCCGACGCTGACGATGAGGACGTCGTTTTCGGTGGAGCCGGCCGGTCGGCGGGCCAGCACGTCAACACCGTCGCCCAGCCGTTCGATGGCCTCCACTTCAGCGCCCACGGTGCCCTTGGAAAAGCGCACCACGGTGGGTGCGTCATCGATGGCCACGGCTTCGCGGAGCTCTTCCCGCAGCCGGGAGGCGTCGCGCGGCGCGGCCAGGTGGAGTCCGGGGACGATCTGGACCATTGCCATGTCCCACATGCCATGATGGCTGGCCCCGTCCGGGCCGGTGACGCCGGCACGGTCCAGGACGATGGTGACGCCGGCTTTGTGCAATGCCACGTCCATGAGGAGCTGGTCGAAGGCACGGTTAAGGAAGGTGGCGTAGACGGCCACCACGGGGTGGAGCCCGCCGAAAGCCATGCCCGCGGCGGACGTCAGCGCATGCTGCTCGGCGATGCCGACGTCGATCACACGGTCCGGGTGCTTGGCCGCAAACTTGTGCAGGCCCACGGGAATGAGCATGGCCCCGGTGATGCCCACAATGTCGGGGCGTTCATCGGCGATCATCGCGATCTCGTCGGCAAAGACGGACGTCCAGGACCGTGCCCCGGAAACGCCGGTCGGTTCGCCGGTCTCCGGATCGATGATGCCGACGGCGTGGAACTGGTCCGCTTCATGGGCCCGGGCCGGGGCGTACCCGTGGCCCTTTTCGGTCATGGCGTGGACAATCACCGGGCCGGCGTAGTTCCTGGCCGTGGACAGGGCGTGCTCCATGGCCTGCAGGTTGTGGCCGTCAACCGGGCCGATGTACTTCATGCCGAGGTCTTCGAACATGCCCTGCGGCGCCCACCAGTCCTTGATGCCCTTTTTCATGGCGTGCAGGCTCTTGTAGGTGAACTGGCCGATGGGGCCGCCGTTCTGGAGCTTCTTCTTCCACCAGTCCAGCGTGCCCTCATAGGCAGGGGCGGCGCGGAACGAGTCGATGGTGGGGCGCAGTGAGGCAAGGTAGTCCGCGAAGCCGCCCACGGTGGGGGCATAGGAGCGGCCGTTGTCGTTGACCACGATCACCACGCGGCGGCGCTTGTCCGCTGCAATATTGTTGATGGCTTCCCAGGCCATGCCGCCGGTCAGTGCCCCGTCCCCGACGACGGCGACGGTGTAGCGCTCCGACTCGCCGGTGAGCTGCCTGGCGCGGGATATGCCGTCCGCCCAGGAAAGGGAGGAGGAAGCGTGGGAGCTTTCCACGATGTCATGCTCGGACTCGGCGCGGGACGGGTAGCCGGACATGCCGCCCTGCTGGCGCAAGGTCCTGAAGTCCTGGCGGCCGGTGAGGAGCTTGTGCACATAGGACTGGTGGCCCGTGTCGAACACAATGCTGTCCCGGGGTGAATCGAAGATGCGGTGTACGGCAAGGGTCAGTTCCACCACGCCGAGGTTGGGTCCGAGGTGTCCACCTGTCTGGGAGACGTTAGTGATCAGGAAACTCCTGACCTCAGCGGCCAGCTCTTCGAGCTGCCCTTGAGACAGCTGGTTCAGGTCCTGCGGATTCCGGATGGTGTCCAAGATTCCCAATGACCCCTCCTTCGGGTGGTAGACGTGCCTGTTAACTCTAACGCCTCGCGGAAATGCAAAGCCGAAGCCCCGGCTGGTCGGTGACCGGCCGGGGCTTCGAAGGGTACTGCGTGGGTTCAGGTTTCGGCTAGTTGGCGGAAATCTGGCGCAGGACGTACTGCAGGATGCCGCCGTTGCGGTAGTAGTCGGCTTCGCCCGGGGTATCGATGCGGAGTACTGCATCGAAGGACTTGGCGGAACCGTCTTCTGCGGTGGCCGTGACCTTGAGTGTCTTGGGCGTGGTGCCTTCGTTCAGGGCGGTGACGCCCTCAACCGAGAAGCTTTCCGTGCCGGTCAGGCCCAGGGTGGCTGCCGATTCGCCGGCGGGGTACTGCAGGGGCAGGACGCCCATGCCGATCAGGTTGGAACGGTGGATGCGCTCGTAGCTTTCGGCGACGACGGCCTTGACGCCCAGGAGCGCCGTGCCCTTCGCAGCCCAGTCACGCGAGGATCCGGAGCCGTATTCCTTGCCTGCCAGGACCACCAGCGGCGTGCTGGCTGCCTGGTAGTTCTGCGCGGCGTCGTAGACATATGCCTGCGGGCCGTCAGCCTGGGTGAAGTCGCGGGTGAAGCCACCTTCGACGCCGTCCAGCAGCTGGTTCTTGATGCGGATGTTCGCGAACGTGCCGCGGATCATGACTTCGTGGTTACCACGGCGTGAGCCGTAGGAGTTGAAGTCCTTGCGCTCCACACCGTTGGCCAGCAGGTACTGGCCGGCGGGGGTGTCCGACTTAAAGGAACCGGCCGGGGAGATGTGGTCGGTGGTGACCGAGTCGCCCAGCTTCAGCAGCACGCGTGCGCCGGTGATGTCCTGGACTGGCTCCGGCTGCGCCTTCATGCCGTCGAAGTACGGGGGCTTCCGGACGTAGGTGGAGTTCGGATCCCAGGCGAACGTGTCACCGGCAGGCGTGTCGAGCGCCTTCCAGCGTGCGTCGCCGTCGAAAACGCCCTCGTAGCCGCGGGCGAACATGTCCTTGTCGATCGAGGAATCGATGACCTGCTGGACCTCAACCGGGTTGGGCCAGATGTCCTTCAGGAAGACGTCGTTGCCGGCCTCGTCCTTGCCCAGGGAATCGGTGTCGAAGTCGAAGTCCATGGAACCGGCCAGGGCGTAGGCGATGACCAGCGGCGGGGAGGCCAGGTAGTTCATCTTCACGTCCGGGTTGATCCGGCCTTCGAAGTTGCGGTTACCGGAAAGCACCGCGGTGACGGAGAGGTCATTGGCCTGAACGGCCTCGGAGATTTCGGCGTCCAACGGGCCGGAGTTGCCGATGCACGTGGCGCAGCCGTAGCCCACAATGTAGAAGCCGAGCTTCTCCAGGTACGGGGTCAGGCCGGACTTCTCGTAGTAGTCAGTGACAACCTTGGAGCCGGGAGCAACAGAGGTCTTGACCCAGGGCTTGGACATCAGGCCCTTGTCCACGGCGTTGCGGGCCAGCAGGGCTGCGGCCAGCATCACGGAAGGGTTGGACGTGTTGGTGCAGGACGTGATCGAGGCGATGGAAACCGCTCCGTGGTCCAGTTCGAACTCGCGGCCGTCTTCAGTCTTGATGTGCACCGGGTTGGACGGACGCCCGTGGGCGCCGTTCGCTGCCGACTCTACGCGGGCCGTTTCAGTGGTGTGCGAGTCGGCGTGCGTGAACGACGGGGCGTCCGATGCGGGGAAGGACTCGTCCAGGGACTCGTCCACGCTGCCGTCTTCGATGGCCACGTAGTTGTGGATGTCCTTGCGGAACTGTTCCTTAGCATCGGTCAACTCAATGCGGTCCTGGGGACGCTTGGGGCCGGAGATGGAGGGAACAACCGTGGACAGGTCCAGCTCAAGGTACTCGGAGAACTTGATGTCGCGGGAAGCATCGTGCCAGAGGCCCTGCTCCTTGGCGTAGGACTCCACGAGGGCCACATTTTCGTCCGAGCGGCCGGTGAGGCGCAGGTAGTCCAATGTGACGTCGTCGATGGGGAACATTGCGGCGGTGGAGCCGAATTCCGGGCTCATGTTGCCGATGGTGGCGCGGTTGGCCAGCGGCACAGCCGCAACGCCTTCGCCGTAGAATTCCACGAACTTGCCCACCACGCCGTGCTTGCGCAGCTGCTCGGTGATGGTCAGCACCACGTCCGTGGCGGTGGCGCCGGCCGGGATGGACCCGGTCAGCTTGAAGCCCACAACACGCGGGATGAGCATGGAGACAGGCTGTCCCAGCATGGCCGCTTCGGCTTCGATGCCGCCAACGCCCCAGCCCAGGACACCCAGGCCGTTGACCATGGTGGTGTGCGAGTCGGTGCCAACGCAGGTGTCGGGGTATGCCCGGACGACGCCGTCGATCTCGCGGGTCATGACCGTGCGGGCCAGGTATTCGATGTTGACCTGGTGCACAATGCCGGTTCCCGGGGGAACAACCTTGAAGTCGTCGAATGCGGTCTGGCCCCAACGCAGGAACTGGTAACGCTCGCCGTTGCGCTGGTATTCGATCTCCATGTTGCGCTCCAGTGCGCCGGAGTTACCGAAAGCGTCGATCTGCACGGAGTGGTCAATGACCATTTCCGCCGGAGCCAGCGGGTTGACCCGCTTGGGGTCGCCGCCGAGTTCCTTGACCGCTTCACGCATTGTCGCCAGGTCCACCACGCAGGGGACGCCGGTGAAGTCCTGCATGATCACGCGGGCAGGCGTGAACTGGATTTCTGTATCGGGCTGGGCATTAGGATCCCAGCCAGCCAAGGCACGCACGTGATCGGCAGTGATGTTCGCGCCGTCCTCGGTCCTCAACAGGTTTTCAAGCAATACCTTGAGGCTGAACGGAAGGTTTTCTGCACCTTCAACGGAGTTCAACCGGAAAATTTCGTATTCGGTTCCGGCTACATTAAGTTTGCCTTTTGAACCGAAGCTGTCCACAGTGCTCATCGCAGGACTCCTCTCGCAACAGTTTCATCTTTGTCGCGCGGTAGACCGCTTTCTAGTTAGGCAGGCCTAATTAGTGCTGGCCACAAAAATTGCAGGAGGTCAGCCGTGAATACGGGGCGCGACGTGGGATTACTACCGCCATCCTAGTGGCATCACTGACCCGGCGTCAGCAACGCCACCGTCTCCAGGTGGTGGGTGTGCGGATAGAGATCGAAGGCCCGCAGCCCGGCCAGGGACCAGCCTGCCTGCTGGAAGTACCCCACGTCCCGGGCAAACGATGCCGGGTCACAGGACACGTAGGCGACCGCGCGGGGCCCGGCAGCGATCACCTGGCTGACCACAGGCTTCCCTGCGCCCGCCCGGGGCGGATCCAGCACGATGGCGTCGAATTTCCGCGGCTTTTGGCGGAGGACACGTTCCACCCGGCCGTGCTCGATCTCCACCTGCGGCGCGCCATGAAGGTTCTTGCGGGCGTCCCTGCTGGTTCCCGGCGCACCTTCCACCGAGAGAACGGACCCGGTCTCCCCCACCGCGTCCGCCAGCGGAGCCGTGAACAGCCCGGCGCCCGCGTAGAGGTCAGCCACCACCGAACCCGGCGCCAGGAATCCGCCATTGTGCAGGAATTCTGTGATGGCCCCCACAAGTGTCCCGGGCGCGTCGCGGTGGATCTGCCAGAAACCCGCGCCGGTAACCCTGTAGTCGTGGCCGGCTGCTGACTCCTGGACCCACGTCCGGCCCCGCAACTGCGCAACGTCCCCGGTCAGGGGGTCGAAGGTGGCCACGGAAACGTCGTCCGCAAGCTGGGCCGCGATGGCGCTGAGCCGCTTCGGTTTGGTGCCGGAGGCCGGCGCCAGCAGCACCAGCGGGCGTGAACCGTTCGACGGCGCCGCCACCTCCACGCGTTCGATGCCGGTCAGGTCCAGGTCCCACAAGCGCAGCCGGTTGATGCCCTCCGAGGCGAGCGGCATCTCCCGGACAGGAATGATGTGGTCGGAACGGTGCGCGTGCATGCCAAGTTTTCCGCCCGGCGTCACCGAGAAGCTGGCGCGGGTCCGCCACCCAAGGCCAGTGCCGGCGTCGTACGTTGACTCCGTCCCCTGGCCGGAATCCGCCCCGCCCGCGTCCACGGCCTCAACGAGGTTTCCGAAGCCCAGCCCGTCGGGCAGGTGTTCGACGGCGGCGAGCCGCTGAAGCTGTTCGGCCAGTACCGCCGACTTGAGCGCGCGCTGGCGGGCCAGGGAGATGTGCCCGAATTCGGCTCCGCCCACCGGCGGATGCCCGTGGGCCCAAGCGCGGACGGAGTCCGCCTGACGCCAGAAGTGCTCCACACGGTCCGGGGAGGCCTCCAGTACCTCGACAACATCCGCGCGCCAGAACTTGGCCGACTCCCCCGCGTCGGTGAGGCGGGCCCGTACTTTCTCGCCGGGGATGCCGTGCCGGACGAAGATCACCCTGCCCTCGTGGCGGGCCACGCAGTGGCCGCCGTGGGCCACCGGACCGACATCGAGCACCAGTTCGGTGGGGGCTGCCGTGGAAGCTGCGGAGGGGGTCTGGGTCTGGGGGTTCATCGGATATCCTGCATGTTTTTGGCTTCTTCGGACGATTTCAACTGCCACGGGACACTGGCCACCATCACGCCAGGTTCGAAGTGCAGCCGGGTTTTGATACGCAATGCTGTCTGGTTGTGAACAAGCTGTTCCCACCATTTGCCGACAACGTATTCGGGGATGTAGACCACGATCAGGTCGCGGGGGGAATCACGGCGCATGTTCTTGACGTATTCCATGATGGGCGTGATGGTTTCCCGGTAGGGGCTGGCGAGTACGGTGAGCGGCACCGGGATCTCCAGCTTTTCCCAGTCGGCAACCGTGTGCGCGGTTTCTTCTGCGTTAATGTCCACCGTGATGGCGTCCAGCCGCGACGGCCTCGAGGCCCGCGCGTAGGCCAGGGCGCGCAACACCGGCTTGCGCACGTGCGAGACCAGCAGGACGGCGTGAACGCGCGTGGGCAGGGCCCGGGGCGAGGAATCCTCATCCACGGCCAGTTCCTTGGCCACGTTGTCATAGTGTGCCCGGATGCTCCACATGATCAGGAACAGGACGAACATGGCCAGCAGCGCGATCCACGCGCCTTGCTGGAACTTGGTGATCAGCACGATCACCAGCACCAGGGACGTCATGCCGAACCCGATGGTGTTGATGGTGCGGGACTTCACCATCCGGCGTCGGGCGGTTTTGTCCTTGGCGAGCTTCAGGTGCCTCCCCCAATGCCGGATCATGCCCAGCTGGCTGAGGGTAAAGGAGATAAAGACGCCCACGATGTAGAGCTGGATCAGTTTGGTGACATCGCCGTTGAACGCGAGGATCAGGACCAACGCTCCGGCGGCCAGGGCAAGGACACCGTTGCTGAAGGCCAGGCGGTCTCCCCTGGTCCGCAGCTGGCGCGGCAGGTAGCCGTCCTGGGCGAGGATGGAGCCAAGTACCGGGAACCCGTTGAACGCGGTGTTCGAGGCGAACACCAGGATCACTCCGGTGGCGGCGACCACGATGAAGAACAGGATGGATCCCGGACCGAAGATGGTCTGGGCGATCTGGCTGATGGCCGGACTCTGGATGTAATCCTCCGGTAGCGGCAGGCCGTTGATCAGGAATTCGGTGGCCGGATCCAGCACAATGTGCACCTTCGTGGCGTTGGCCAGAAAGATGATGCCGGCCAGCATGGACGAGGCGATGACGCCGAGCAGCAACAGCGTAGTGGCCGCGTTTTTGCTCTTCGGTTTCCGGAAGTTTGGCACACCGTTGCTGATGGCCTCAATGCCGGTCAGCGCGGCGGCGCCGGATGAGAAGGCGCGCAGCAGGAGGAAGGCACCGGCCAGGCCCACCAGCCCTTCGTCGAAACCGGGGGCCGGCACAATCTCGAAGGCCGCCGACGGTGCTTCGCCCAGCTGGCCGGTGGCGGCCTGGAAGATGCCCACCGCTGTCATGCCGAGGATCGCCGCCATAAAAATATAGGTGGGGACGGCGAAAACACTGCCGGCTTCCTTGATGCCGCGGAGGTTGACGAGGGCAAGGATGACGACGCCGATGGTGGCGAACAGGGCCTGTTGCCCATGCAGGCCAGGCACCGCCGTGGTGAGGTAGGTGGCCGCCGAGGACATCGAGACGGCCACTGTCAGGACGTAGTCCACCAGGAGCGCCGAGGCCACCGTCAGCCCGGAAAACTTGCCGAGGTTTTCGTTGGCGATCTCGTAGTCTCCGCCGCCGGAAGGGTACGCGTGCACGTTCTGCCGGTAGGATGCCACCACCGTCAGGAGGACCACCATGACGGCCAGGCCCACCCACGGCGAAAAGGCCACCGCACTCACGCCGGCCAGGGCCAGGGTGAGCAGGATTTCATCGGGCGCGTAGGCCACCGAAGACAGTGCGTCGGAAGCGAAAACCGGAAGTGCTATGCGCTTAGGGAGCAAGGTATGGGCGAGCCTGTCATTCCTGAAGGGCCTGCCTACCAGCACGCGTTTCACGGCATTCAAAATTGTCAGCACTCCACAAAGCTAGTCTGATTCCCCGCCCATGTCATGACGGCGTCCGGGGCGGCTGCAACACGCGCGCTGCCGGTAGAGTTCTAGCAGCAGCAACAGGCTACGGAAGTTGAGGAGATACGGTGGCGCATTTCGTGATCATGGGATGTGGCCGGGTAGGGGCCACTCTGGCGCACACGCTTGAAGACGCCGGTCATTCCGTCGCCATCATCGACCAGGATGACCGTGCGTTCCGCCGGCTTCGGCAGGGCTTCACCGGCCGGAAAGTCACCGGTGTCGGCTTCGACCGGGACACGCTCCAGCAGGCCGGCGTGGCAGAGGCCTACGCCTTCGCGGCCGTTTCAAGCGGTGACAACTCCAACATCCTGGCCACCCGCGTGGCGCGCGAGACCTTCCACGTCCCCCACGTTGTGGCCAGGATCTACGACCCCGGCCGGGCAGAAATCTACCAACGGCTCGGCATCCCCACCGTGGCAGCCGTCCGGTGGAGCGCAGACCAGGTCTTGCGCCGTATCCTGCCCGAACAGCATCTCGCCGGCGATTTCCGCGAGCCTACCGGCCGGCTGGTCCTCGCCGAAGTGGACCTCGACGCCGGCTGGATCGGCCACCGCATCACCGAGGTCGAAAAAGCTGCCGACATCCGGGTGGCATACCTCACCAGGTTCGGCGAGGGAATGCTCCCCGAAACCGGGACTTCATACCAGGACGGCGACACAGTCCACGCCATGCTGCCGGTGGACCGCAGTTCCCAGGTCGCCCAGATTCTGGCCAAAGCACCCGCCAAGGAGTTGTAGTGAAAGTTGTCATCGTCGGCGCCGGCAGCGTCGGTTCATCGATCGCCAGGGAACTGCTGGCCCACAAGCACGAAATCCTGCTGATCGACCTTAAGCCTGAGGTCATCGGACGCAGCGGGCTGCGCGGCGCGCATTGGCTGGTGGGCGACGCCTGCGAGCTCAGCACCCTGCAGGGAGCGAAAGTGGAGGACGCCGACGTCGTTGTTTCAGCCACGGGCGACGACAAGGTGAACCTGGTGGTCTCGCTGCTGGCCAAGACCGAATTCGGTGTGGGCCGCACGGTGGGCCGGGTCAACAACCCCAAGAACGACTGGATGTTCAACGATTCCTGGGGCGTGGACGTTGCCGTCAACACCCCGCAGCTGATGACCGCACTCGTGGAGGAAGCTGTGGAGATCGGTGACCTGGTCCGGCTCCTGACGCTGCAGACCGGCGTGGCTTCGCTGGTGGAGTTCACGGTCCCGCACGATTCCCACGTCATCGGCCTGACAGTCGGCGACATCCAGTGGCCCGAGGACGCAACACTCGTGGCAATCCTCCGGGACCACGCACCCATCACTCCGAGCCGAGATGACGTGATCGATGGCGGGGACGAGTTGTTTTTCGTCACCACCATCGCGGCCGAGGACCGGTTGCGTGCGCTGCTGTCGCCCGAATCAGCAGAGGAGCCGGAGGAGCCCTCCCGCAAGCGCGAAGGCGTGCAGCCTGCCGAAGCTCAGGCGCCGGAGGACGACGGCTTCGACGGCTGATCCGACGGCGGGGTGTCGGCGTCCGCCGGTACCGGCCGCGTGACCAGCCAGGCGATCCAGACGCCCAGGATGTACAGCGGGGCCGCCATGATCAGGCGAGTGGTGGCGAGGGCGGCCAGCCCCTCCGCCCCCATCAGGTACAGGGGAACCTGGACCACCAGCCGCAGGACCAGGACCGCCACGATGATCCATGTGCCCAGGCGGTAGGCCTTGAGGCGGACAGGGTCCTTGCGCCAGTCAAGGCCTTCGTTGCGGATGAAGCCGAACAACAGGCCCGCCACCGGCCACTTGATCGCGATGGAGATCACCAGCGCCAGAATATAGGCGGTGTTTGTGAAGAAACCCGGAAGGTAGAAATCTTCCGCTTTTCCGGTGGTGTTGGCGAGCCAGGCAGAAATGCCCACTCCCACCACTCCGGCCAGAGCCTGGGTCAACGGGCGCCGCTGGACAAGACGGGCAACCGTAAAGGCTGCGGCCGACGCCAGCGCAGCAACCAGCGCCACGGTCAGGTCCCGGGTAATCGTGAACGTGATCAGGAAAACCAGACCGGGCACAATGCTCTCGGCGATGCCCTGGATTCCGCCGGCGCTCTTGAGGACATCGATCCGGCCGTCATGAGTGCGGTGCAGGCCTGCTTTGGCTGCGTAGCCCTCGGCAAGACCGTTTACGGCGGACGGCTCGGGCTGTTTGGCCGGCTCGGGCTGCTGGGGCGAGGTCATTCGTGCTCCTGGCGGGAAAGTATTTCGTAGCGTGGATTGAACATGGTGGGCAGGCCGTGGCTTTGGGACAGCATGCCCTCAAGGCGGACTTCGGTCCCGGCCTCGATGCCCGGCACCCTGCGCCGCCCCAGCCAGACCACGCGCAAGCGGCCGCCCGTTCCCTGGGCCGGCTTGGCGACGGACTGACGAATGTCGGGGTCCGAGACAATGGCGGTGAAGGCCGGGTTCTGGTCCGCGGGCATGTAGGTGACCGACTCGATGTGCCCGTGGCACACCACCCTCCCCCGTTCCGGCAGCCGGCTGACCGGCATCCCCTCGTCCGGGGAGGACTCCGGGGGACGTTGGCGGGAATCAGCCAATCTGGGTGGTTTCCGGACCACGCTCGGGGCCCTTGAGTTCGGGGCCATTGAATTCAGGGGCAGCAGGCGGCGGGGTGACACTGGCATCCTTGGGCAGCCGCAGCTGAAGCAGGTCCCGTGGCGGCATGGGACTGTCGCCCCGGATGACAACAATCTTGCGGAAAAGTGACTCCAAGGGTGCCGCAGCTTCGCGCTCCATAGCTGCCGCGCCGCCCAGGACGCCGCGCAGGAACCACCGCGGACCGTCGATGCCGATGAAGCGCGCCACCCGGTAGCCCTGGCTGCCGTCCTGTGCACCGGCGGGCAGTTTGGCGATGAGTTCGGTTCCGAAGCCACCCTGGATTTCTTCGACCTGTCCGCCCTGGCTTCCCACGGACTGACCGATCTGTTCGCGGATCTCGTCCCACAGCCCCTCGGTCTTGGGTGCTGCGAACGCCTGCAGCTGAAGGCTGGAGCCGTTCAGGTCCATGGTCACGGCGACAACGCGCTGGGTGGCTTCCTCAACTTCGAGCCGGAGCTGCAGGCCCTCGCTCGGGGCGATCAGCAGCGCGCCCAGGTCAACGTAGCCGTCGCGGCTGGAGACCTCGGAAACATCAAAGGGGCCCGTGACCCGCCGCCCGGTGTCCGCCGCGGCCTCGTCAGCGGAATCCGTTGATTCTGCTGTTGCCTGGGACCAATCCGGGTCGGCCGATTGGTCCTTCTTGGATTTCCTGCCGAGCCCAAAAACCATGGGGTTTGTCTCCTTAGTTGTGAAAGTGACTCGCCGGCCCGGTGGTCCCGTCGGAAGTCTTAACTGCCGCGGGCAACCACCGCTGGTTGCCGCCGTCGGCGGGTGTCAGGCGTTTGGCGAGGTGAAGCCGCCGGTGGATCCGAATCCGCCGGCTCCCCGCACCGATTCGCCCAATTCGTTGACGGGGACAAACTGCGCGTACTCCACCCGCTGGATCACCATCTGTGCAATTCTATCGCCGCGCCGCAGCTCGATGACGTTCCTGGAATCGGTATTGAGGAGGGTCACGGAAATTTCCCCGCGATAACCCGCATCCACGGTGCCGGGCGCATTGACGATAGTCAGCCCGTGCTTCGTGGCCAGGCCGGAGCGCGGATGGATCAGGGCTACAAAGCCGTCCGGCAGCCCGATGGAAACACCGGTAGCCACCAGCTTCCGCTCCCCCGGCGCAAGGACCACATCGTCCCGGGCCCGCAGGTCAGCCCCAGCATCGCCAGGGTGGGCATACGACGGTGCCTCCAGCCCGGCGTCGAGCATTTTCAGCTGCACCTGCAGCGTCGGGGCCCTGTAGGCTGCGGCGGTATCCGGTGCAGAGCCGGCCAGCTCATTGTCAGGAACGGTTTCAACAGTGGCAAGTTCGTCAGTCACAGTCACTCACTCTAACGCCCAGCCGCGGTTCCGTCCTAGCTTCAACGGGACACCGCAGGCCAAGGCAGGATGGGCCCAAGATGAAATAGCCAGCCAAAGGTGGAAAGCTGGTGGCATGCCCGAATCCAGCTCCACCGCGCCCGTCCCTGACGCCCCCTCCGCCGGCACCCCGGCAGTTTTCCGGGAGAGGCTGTGGCCGAACGTGTGGATCTGGGTCATCGCGGCGGGGATCTCCGGTGCCGGCATCCTCGTTTTCGCCCCAATCAGCATGGGGGCGGGCTATACGGCCGCCGGCGTCCTGTTCACGATCATGGCTGTCCTGCTGGTGCTGTCCACTCCAACCATCATGGTCACCGGTGACGCTTTGACGGTAGGGCGCGCCACCATAGAGCGCCGCTTCGTCGGCGAAGTTGCGGCGTTCCGCGGCAAGGACGCCACGGCCCAGCGGGGTCCGCGGCTCAACGGCCTCGCGTACCTGTGCATCCGTGGCTGGATCGACCCGGTGGTGCGGATCGAAATCACCGACCCGTCGGACCGGACCCCCTATTGGCTGACCTCGTCCAGGCGGCCTGAGGAACTCACTGCCGCGCTGTCGCGGAAATAGCCACCCCGGATCAGCCCTCGCACTCCTTGCAGTAGAAGCGGCCGTCTTTTTCCCGCGCAATCTGCGAACGGTGCCGGACCAGGAAGCACGAGGAACACGTAAACTCGTCCGCCTGTGGAGGCACCACCAGAACCAGCAGTTCCTCGCCGGACAGGTCCGCCCCGGGAAGCTCGTAGCCTGCGGCGAGATCGCTTTCGTCAACATCAACGGCGGCCGTCGGGTTATCTGATCGCCGGGTTTTCAGATCCTCCAGCGAATCCTCGGTGAGGTCTTCTTCGGATTTTCGTGGCGCATCGTAGTCGGTGGCCATCTCGGCTTAACTCCGTTCCTTTCCTGTCAGCGGGTGACACCCTTGATAACGCCGGACACATCCTGTTTGTGCCCCGGTGTCCGAAAGTGCCGGAATATCGCGGCGCGCCCTCGCTCCTAACCCAAAAGCGTGCCGGTGGGTGGCAGAGTTTCGATTGATAGTAATGCCAGGGTGGAGGATTTGTATGCAGGATCTACGGCTTGTAGGCGTACACGACGACGGGGAGCATCTCCTGTTGAGCGGTGCCGGCGGCGAGATGTTCCAGCTGCCGATCGATGAAGCACTGCGGGCGGCCAGCCGGTCTTCGGCGAAGAGCGCTGCTGCGGCTGCGCCCATTGCCATGTCTCCGAGGGACATCCAGTCACGGATCCGCAGCGGTGCCACCGCTGCGGACGTGGCTGAGCTTTCCGGGCTTCCCCTCGCAAAAGTCGAGCGGTATGAGGGCCCTGTCCTTGCCGAGCGGGAGTATGTAGCGCAACAGGCGCGGAAGGTGGAAGTGGCTTCGCCCTCCCCCGGCCATGACGCGTACCGCTCCATTTTTGGCGACAACCCGGCTTCCCTCAACGACATGGTCAACCACCGGCTCTCAGCTCACGGGGTTGAACCTTCCACCGTGGAATGGGATTCGTGGCGGCGCCAGGATGGCAACTGGACCGTAGTGGCCCGCTTTGAAACCAAGAAGGACGGCACCTCCGGCATCGGCGAAGAGCCGCCTGCGCAGTGGACTTTCAGTCCGGTCCGTAAGTCGCTGCAGAACGCCAACCGCTGGGCCCAGCAGCTCAGCGAGCTGGAGCCGCTGGACGGTCCCGTCCCGGCCCGCCGCCTCACTGCCGTCTCGGACCGGCCGTTTGACTTTGAAACCGACGCCGAAGCTGCGGCGGCCGCCCGCAATTTGACGGGTCCGCAGGCTGTCCCCCAGGCCAGGGAATCCGACGGTCTCCTCGACATGCTTCGTTCACGCCGCGGCCAGCGCCTCGGCGTCGATGAGGACGCGGACGACGCCCTGGCACTGTTGCTGACCCACGGCGTGCCCGCCGCCCATCCGCGTCCCTCCGAGGTGATCCCGGAGCGGGACTCCCCGGAACAGCGGTACCGCGACGAGCCGGAAGCCCCGGAGGCAGCCCCCGACGAGTCCGCGCCGGACGACGCCGCGCCTGCCGCCGCAGCCGATCCCCTCACCCGCAAGCGTGACGCACGGCCGTCAATGTTGTCCCGCCTGAGCCTCATCCCGCCGCACCGGGACTCAGAGGATGATGACGTCCTGAAACTGCACGACGGCGTCAGCACTGACACTAGGGAAATCACCATCGTGGCGTCGCCGCTTCGCCCCGCCGGACAGGGTGCCCCCGGAGAGTCAGGGCCGGGACGTCCCGGGCCGAACGTGGGCCTGGACGAACTGCTGGGCGGAAGCCCGCGCCGGGCAGCCTACGCGGCCGGCACCGAAGACGCAGGATCCGGCCAGCACCACGACCACGACGCGGACCAGCCTGAACGGCAGCCCGCAAAACCGAAGCGGTCCACGGTTCCCAGCTGGGACGAGATCGTCTTCGGGACCAAGCGGGACTGACGCCTCAGCGACGGCGTGTCCTGCCTTCGGCCGTAAAGCACAGCAGCGGTACTTCGCGTTCCGCTTTGGTCAGCGAGCCGTGCTGGCCTACCACCTCCATGGCGGCGGGGCGCCCGCGGCGCGTGTCGTAGAGGGCCAGGGCGTCGCGTGCGGCAATCATGATGTCGCCAATCCGGGGCCCGACGGCGGGGCGCAGCGTCCCGAACAGTCCGGCGGCGATGGCATCCTCCCGGGTAAAGGCCCAGATCCTGTCGCCGAAACGGGCACGCCACGCACCCAACAAGCGGTCCCGGCCCGAGGCATCTGCCGGATCCTCGAGGTAGAGGTGGACCATCCGGGGCTCCCCGGCCGTATGCCGCACGGCGTCAACAAGCGACGCGTCCGCGGCGAAGTCGATCCTCTGCTGCTCCGGGACGTCGAGCATCCCGTGGTCCGCGGTGAGGAGCACGGTGGTCCCGGCCGGGAGCGACGCGTTGAGCCGTTTGACGGTTGCGTCGAGCTCTTCGAGCTGGTGTTCCCACTCTTCAGACTGGCAGCCGTGCCGGTGGCCGGCCTTGTCCAGTTCGTTGACGTAGAAGTACATCAGGGACCGTCCGGCGGTGTCCATGGCTTCGGCGGCGGCTTCCGTGCGGGCGTGGGACGTCACGGCTGAGACGAAATTCCCGCCGCGGAGGGCCGCCTGGGTCATGGGTGAGGTGCCGAACTGCGGCAGGCTGACCGTGGTCACGTTAACTGATTCGGCGGCGCGTTCGAAGACGGTAGGGAACGGCTGCCACTCAGCGGGGTCCACCTTGGCATCCCAGTTGCCGAGCATGTTGACTACTTTGTCCTGGTCCGGGTCCAGGACGTCATAGCCCACCATTCCGTGCTGGCCGGGCGGGAGGCCGGTGCCGAAGCTGGCCAGGGCTGCGGCCGTGGTTGAGGGGAACGTGGAATCCAGCCAGACGGGGACGTCCCCCTGGCCGGACTGCATCACGGAGCGCAGGAAGGGTGTGTGGGCAGACTTTTGTTTCAGCAGGTTCCGGCCCAGGCCGTCGGCCAGGACCACGCAGACGCGCGACGCCGGCGGAAGGCCGAGGGAGTTCGTGAAACCCTCCACCCCGAGGCTGGCAGCCGCGCTGGTGAGGACGTCCGCGACGGACCGCCGCCCAAAGGCGGGCGCGGGCGGCGTCCTCAGCTGCCGGGCGGCCACTCGGGAACCCCCTGGGGAAGCGGCTGAGGAGACTGATGCTTTTTCGTGCTCCGGCATCTCAGCGCTGCTGGTGCCCGCGGCTGAGCCTGTTTCCGAACACACCCGTCCGCGGCCGGGGCTGGAGTGTCTGGCCGTTGTGCGGCACGGGAGTCGTGGAGCCGGTGTTCACTGCCCGCAGGGCACGGGCGAAGAGTTTGGCGTCCTGGACGGCCTGCGGACCGTCGGCTTCGGCGCTGATCCGCAGGACGATGTCCTCCTGGGCAATGGTGCCGCTGTAGCCGTGGTCTGCCTCGCATTGCGGGTCTCCGCAGCTCGCGGGCCCCATGTCCAGCCGTTGGCCGCCGGACCAGGCAATGGCGAGGGTGACTTCCCGGACCGGGTCCGAGGGCTTGTAGTCCTGCGGCTGGGAGTACATGTAGCTCAGGACCACGGAGCGGATCTGCGCGACTGGCACGGATTCGGTGGAAACCTGGGCGACGATCTGTTCGCCGGCGTCATCGAGCTGCTGGTCGTCCACGTGGGTGATGACCAGCATGTCCGAGGTCAGGACCAGCACGGTGATGTGGCGGCGGACTTCGGCCCGGTCGAAGTGGGTTTCCAGGTGCACCAGGTGGGCCAGGCACTCGCGGCCGTCCAGGGCGTCATCAACGACGTCGGTCACCAGGGGCGGGTAGAAGCCCGCCTTCTGGAGCGCGCCGTCCAGGCTCTGGGCCTGCGGTGTGTGGCTGTTAGAGCTGTGGGGGCGGGTTGCCTGGTTGTCAGTGCCGGGCGTGGATGGCGTCGACTTGAAAGGCTGTGAGCTCATTACCCCATTTTCACAGATCGGCCGGGGACTTGCTAACCGCGGTCAGCCCAGCATGGCCCGGCGGGCGCTGTCCGTGCGCTGGGCCGCGTTGCCGATCCGGATATCCGCGGCCAGGATGGACACCCCCTGGGTTCCGCAGAGGACAGGGTTGAACTCCACCAGGGCTATTTCCGGATGGTTGTCCTTCATCCAGGCCAGCCGGCCGGCGAGTTCCTCGAGCGCGTCGATATCGACGGCAGGAAGGCCCTGGTAGCCGAAGAGCTTGCGCGCCGCCCGGGGTCCACGGATGAAGTCCTTCACGTCGGCGGCGGACAGCGGAGGCACGCGGTGCGCCCAGTCATCGAGCAGGTTGACCGCGTCCCCGGCCAGCCCGAAGGAGACCACAGGGCCCAGCAGCGGATCCTCAATGGCCCGGAACGTGCACGCCTGGCCCACCGGGGCCATGGACTGCACCTCCAGGGCCGGCGAACCGTAGGGCGCCAGCGAGCGCCGCATCTGCACGATGTTGCGGCGGAGCGACTCCGGGTCCTCGATGTCGAGCCGGACTCCGCCCAGGTCCAGGCGGTGGCGAAGTGCGGGGTCTGTCGTTTTCAGCGCCACCGGCCAGCCCAGCCTGGCGGCGGCGGCAACTGCCTCGTCTTCTGAGTCGAAACCTGCGGACGGCAGCACCGCAATGCCGTAGTGGGCCAGCAGCTGGGCCGCGGACGCCGGATCGAGGGTCTTGAGTTGCTCCCCGTGGACATCGTGGAGCACCTGATCGAGCAGGATCCGTGCGCCTTCCGGGTTGCAGCCTTCGGGTTGGACAAAGTGGCCGGGGTCCCGTGCCACCCACTCCGCGTAGCGCACCACGGCGGCGAGGGCCGCCACAGCCGCACCGGCGTTCGAGAAGCACGGCACTGTCCGTCCCGCACCTCCCACCATGCCCTCCACGTAGATGGAGGGGTCAAGGATGCCGGTGAAGGCAGCGACTACCGGTTTTCCGGCGGCGGCCGAGCATTCGGCCAGGACCTCGGCGATATGGTCCACCGTCAGGCCACGCACCGGCAGCAGCGCGGCCACCACGGCGTGGACGGCGTCCGAGGCGAGTGTGTCCTGGAGGCTGCGGCGGAGGGCCGGCAGCGCCAGGGACATCCCGGCGTCGAGATCCACGTCCGTGGTGATGCCATCCACGCTCAGGCCGTGTGCCTCGGCGCTGTCCGCCACCACTTTCCCCAGCGCCAGGGAATTGCTGAAGATGGCGAGCCCTGGCCCCGCCGGGAGCCGCTGGCCGGACACTATCTGGGTGATGTCCATCAGCTGCTCGATGGTCTCCACTCGGATGACGCCGGCCTGGCGCATCATGGCGTCCAGCGCGCCGGCGGGTGCCTGGGTAGTCCTGACGGCGTGGCCGGGCGGCAGCCGCAGGCCCATGGTTTCAGATTTGGCCACCACCACGGGCTTGGTGCGGGCGAGCCGCCGGGCGATCCGGGAGAATTTTCGGGGGTTCCCGATCGACTCCAGGTAGAGGCCCACCGCGGTTGTGTCGGCGTCGTCCTCCCAGAACTGCATCATGTCGTTGCCGGAGACGTCCGCACGATTGCCCGCCGACAGGAACGTGGACAGGCCCAGCCTGCGGCGGTGTGACGCCGCGTAGAGGGAAACACCGATGGCCGCCGACTGGCTGAACAGGCCCAGGCCCCCGCGACGCGGCAGGGTGGGTGCCATGGAGGCGTTCAGCATCACGCCGGGATGCGTGTTCACGATCCCCAGGGACGCGGGCCCGATCACCCGCATGCCGTTGGCCCTGGCCTTGCGGACCAGGTTGCGCTGGCGGGCGAGGCCGCGTTCGCCGTCGTCCGCGAAGCCTGCGGAGGCAATTACCAGCCCTTTGACCCCGGCCGCGGCGCACTGGTCAACCACGGTGGCGACCTCTTCGTAGGGGACGGCGACCACGGCCAGCCCCACCGGCTCCGGGACCTCGGCAATCCGGCCGAAGGACATCATTCCGGCGAGCTCCAGCGCCTCCGGGTTAATGGCGTAGACCTGCCCGGCGAAACCGCCTTCGATGATGTGTTCCAGCAGCTGGTACCCCACAGTCCCCCACTTGCGGCTCGCACCGATGACGGCAATGGACGACGGCGCCAGCAGGTCCCGGACGCTTCTCGCCTCGGCGCGGTGCTCCCGTGATTCCATCACCGCCCGGGACTTTTCGGTGGGGTCGATGTTGAACTCCAGGCTGACCACACCGTCGTCGAAGTGGCGTTTGACGTCGTAGCCGGCATCGGCGAACACCATCAGCATTTTGCGGTTTTCCGGCAGCACTTCGGCGCTGAAGCGGCGGATCCCGTTTTCGTGGGCCGCCGCGGCAAGGTGTTCGAGCAGGATTGAACCGATGCCCCTGCCCTGGTGGGCGTCGGCGATATTGAACGCAACTTCGGCCTCGAGGGGGTCATCCAGCCTGTCGTAGCGGCCGATCCCCAGGATTTCGCCGCCGAAGGTGATCACCAGCGCAACCCGGTCCTGGTAGTCCACTTCGGTGAAGCGTTTGAGCTCCTTGCTGGACAGCCGTGCCTTGAACGCGAAGAAGCGCATGTAGATTGAGTTCTGCGACTGCCCGGCATGGAAAGCCTGGACCGCGTCCGCATCGCTGGGGTGGATGGGCCTCAGATGGGCTGTTCCGCCGTCACGGAGCACGACATCGGCTTCCCAATGTTCCGGATATTCGCCGTCCCCGGGCTGATCCACCATAGGCTTAGCCTAACCACAAACTGGCGGCGCAGGCCGTGTGCCCGGAGTTATCCTCCACACCTGCGCCCAGACCACAGCACCACGAGTAACCCAGAAGGATCCACCAGCCCCATGGCCCGCCGCCAAAGCCCAGCCCCTGCCGGGGACGCACCCCAGGATTTCGTCGAGAACATCGTGGACATCGATGTCACGTCCGAGATGGAAGGCTCCTTCCTGGAGTATGCGTATTCGGTGATCTACTCCAGGGCCCTGCCTGACGCCCGGGACGGGCTCAAGCCGGTCCAGCGCCGGATCCTGTACATGATGTCCGAGATGGGCCTGCGCCCGGACCGCGGCCACGTCAAGAGCGCCCGTGTGGTGGGCGAGGTCATGGGCAAGCTCCACCCGCACGGCGATACTGCCATCTATGACGCCATGGTCCGGATGGCCCAGGACTTCTCGCTGCGCCTGCCGCTGATTGACGGCCACGGCAACTTCGGCTCGCTCGACGACGGCCCGGCGGCACCCCGGTACACGGAGGCCAGGCTCGCGGCGGCGGCCCTGACGCTGACGGACCACCTCGACGAAGACGTGGTGGACTTTGTCCCCAACTACGACAACCAGCTGACCCAGCCCGATGTCCTCCCGGCCGCGTTCCCCAACCTGCTGGTCAACGGCGCCACGGGCATCGCCGTCGGCATGGCCACCAACATGGCCCCGCATAACCTGGTGGAGGTCATCTCCGCCGCCCGGCACCTGATCGCCCACCCGGATGCGACCCTCGAAGACCTCATGCGCTTTGTGCCCGGGCCGGACCTGCCAACGGGCGGGCGGATCGTGGGCCTGGACGGTATCCGGGACGCCTACGCCACCGGACGCGGTTCCTTCAAGACGCGGGCGAAGGTTGAGATCGAGCAGCTCTCGGCCCGGCGCACCGGCCTGGTGGTCACCGAGCTGCCGTACATGGTGGGCCCCGAGAAGGTGATCGAGAAGATCAAGGATGCGGTCAACAGCAAAAAACTGACCGGGATCAGTGACATCGTTGACCTGACGGACCGCCAGCATGGCCTGCGCCTCGTCATTGAGCTGAAGAACGGTTTCAACCCGAACGCCGTGCTCCAGCAGCTGTACCGTTTCTCGCCGATGGAGGATTCCTTCGGCATCAACAACGTGACCCTGGTGGACGGCCAGCCGCAGACCCTCGGCCTGGTGAAGCTGCTCTCCGTGTACGTGGAGCACCGGATCGATGTGGTGCGCCGGCGGACGTCGTTCCGGCTGGGCAAGAAGAAGGACCGCCTGCACCTGGTGGAGGGCCTCCTGATCGCCATCATGGACATCGATGAGGTCATCCAGATCATCCGTTCCTCGGATGAAGTGGCGGCGGCCCGGGTCCGTTTGATGTCCATCTACGATCTTTCCGAGATCCAGGCCAACTACATCCTGGAACTGCGGCTGCGCCAGCTGACCAAGTACTCCCGCATCGAGCTGGAAAAGGAGCAGGAGGAACTGCGCCGCGAGATCGCGGAGCTGGAAGCAATCCTCGGCTCCGAGGAGCGGCTGCGTGGCCTTGTATCCTCTGAGCTCGGCGAAATAGCCGAGAAATACGGCACACCACGGCGGACTGTCCTGCTCGAATCCGAGGCCGTCTCCCCCACCGTGGCGGCAGCCCTGGCGGCTACCCCAAACGGCAAAGGCAAAGCCGCGCCGCTCGCCCTGGAGATCGCGGACGATCCCTGCTGGGCCATCCTGACAGCGTCGGGCCAGATCGCACGCACGTCCAACCAGGAGCCCCTCGCCGAGTCCGGGCCGCGGGCCAGGCACGACGTTTTCCGTTCGGTGGTCAAGACCTCGGCGCGTGGGGAAATAGCCTCGGTCACCTCCCAGGGGCGGATGCTGCGGCTCCAGGTCATGGACATGCCGGTGCTGCCGCCGATGTCCGGCCTGCCCAACCTCTCCGGCGGTGTCCCGGCCAAGGACTTCATCACGCTGCTGAAGGGTGAAACGCTGGTGGCGTTCGCCCCGCTGGATGAAGTCCTTGCCATCGGCACCGTCCAGGGTGTGGTCAAGCGGGTCCAGCCCGATTACCCCCTGAACCGCGAGGACTGGGAAGTCATTGCGCTCAAGGACAAGGACGAGGTGGTGGGTGTGGCGCCGGCCCAGTCTGAGGAGACCGATCTGGTGTTCCTCACCCGTGAGGCGCAGTTACTCCGCTTCGGTGCCGCCAACGTCCGGGCCCAGGGCAGGACGGCCGGCGGCATGGTGGGCATCAAGCTCGGCGCCGGGGACCAGGTGCTGTTCTTCGGGGCGGTTACCGCCGCCGACGACGCCGCCGTCGTGGTTACCATTGCCGGCACCAACGCAGCCCTGCCGGGCACCGCGCCGGGGGCCGCGAAGGTGACGGCCTTCGCCGAATACCCTGCCAAGGGCCGTGCAACAGCCGGCGTCCGCGCTCACCGGTTCCTCAAGGGCGAAGACACGCTGCTGCTGGCGTGGGCCGGGCATGGACCTGCGAAGGCCTCATCTCTGGCCGGCATTGCCAGGTCGCTGCCGCAGGAGCACGGCCGGCGGGACGGCTCGGGGATTCCGCTGTCCCAGGCAGTGGACGCGGTGGGTCCGGCCATGGCCTGGAGCGATCCGTCCTAGACTGCTGCCATGCCTATCATTCCTGATGAAAAGGACTGGACTTGGGTCCTGTCCCGGCCTTGCCCCGAGTGCTCCTTCGACGCGTCCACCGTCACACCCGCCACGGTGCCTGGCACCGTGGAGAACATGCTGCCGCGCTGGCGGGCCGTCCTCCGCCGGCCTGAGGTTGCCGAACGCCCGGATGACAGGACGTGGTCGGCACTGGAATACGCCTGCCACGTCCGTGACGTCTTTGCGCTGTTCGACCAGCGGCTGAACCTTATGCTCGAGGCCGACGGCGCCCAATTTGAGAACTGGGACCAGGACCGCACTGCCGTCGAAAAGGACTACGCCAACGCCGATCCCGCCGTGGTCAGCGCCGAACTGACGGCCGAGGGCAAGCAGGTCGCCGAGTCCTTCGCCGGCGTCCGGGAGGCAGAGTGGGGGCGGCGGGGCCTGCGCAGCAACGGCTCCGAATTCACGGTCCTGACGCTGGCGCAGTACTTCCTGCACGACGTCGTCCATCACCTCCACGATGTGGACGGCTGAGGAGTAGGCGGCTGAGCCACGGAGGGCTGGGCAGCGCACGCTGAATTCAGGCTGCCGGACTCAACCCACCAGCGAGGCAGCCGCGCCCGTCCGGGAAACTGCCGAGAGCTCCAGCCGGGCGTCATCCGGCCGGATGTCCGCCGGATTGTGGGTCACCATAACCACTGTGCGGTCCTTCAGGCCGGCACGGAGATCTGCCAGCATTTCCCGTCCCGCCTGCGCGTCCAGATGGGCCGTGGGCTCGTCGAGCAGAATGACCTCGGCCCCCGTCAGCAGGGTCCGCGCCACGGCCAGCCGTTGCCGCTCGCCGCCGCTGAGGAAGGAACCACCCGGCCCGATCCGGGTATCTAGTCCGGCCGGCAGCCGCGACACCAAGGCGCTGAGGCCGACGGCGGCCAACGCCGCTCCCAGCCGGGCGTCACCGTCAACGTCGCCGCGGACAGGTGACACACCCGGCAGCGCCTCCGCTGTGGGGACGCCCAGCATCAGGTTGCCCCGCAGCGTCGAGTCGAACAGGTGTGCCTCCTGCGGGCACCAGGCCGCCGTCCCGGTGACCGTTGCCCGGCCGGTGGCGGCGGGCAGGAATCCCAGCAGGACGGCGAGCAACGTGGATTTCCCCACACCTGACGGTCCGGTGACCGCCAGCCAGGTGCCTGGTCCGGCCGTTGCGGAGACCGCGGAGAACACCGGTTCTCCGCCGGGCCACGCCGCTCCGACGCTTTCCAGTTCAACGCCCGCGGCTGCGCCGGAACGGGCGGGGACAATGTGCAGGCCGTCGCCGTGCCCGGCTTCAGTGGCATCGCCGTCCAGCACGCCTGACTCCGCGACCCGGCGCATAACGCTGCGGAGCGCCGGGTACTGGCGCACCGCCGTCGTCATCGCTGCATACGGTTCCCCCAGCGCCAGCTGCAGCAGGACAACAACCGCGGCGGTTGCGGGCTCCATGGTTCCTGCCAGCACCTGCGGTGCGGTCAGCACGGCAGCAGCCACAGCAGCCGTGCCGCAGGCTGCGACGGTCATGGCTTGGCCGAGGCCTTCGGCCCAGGCGGACCGCTGCGATGCCCGGGTGGCCAAGCGGTCCTCGACCCGCAACGCGTCCAGGACGGTGCCCGCGATGCCGTTCGCGTGCAGCTCGGCCCTGGCATCCAGCGCAGCGGACGTGCGGCGCAGGACGCCTGCCCGCAGGCTCTGTTCCGCTGTGGCCGAGCGGCGGTCCCCCCACAGGGCGGCGGCCGGCGCCACGAACAGGCTGAGCGCTGCTGCCAAGGCAACCGCCGGCAGCGCGGCAGGGGCCACCAGCGCGGTTGCCGCGAGCGCTGAACCGGCCACGGCCAGCGCCGTGACGGGCGGCAGCACAACCCGCGGCAGCAGGTCGCGGACGGTGTCGACGTCGTCAATCACCGTGCCCAGGACGTTGCCTCCCTGCAGGAGCCGCCGGAGTGAGAGTGCCTTGCGGCTCAATGATTCCCAGAGCCGGCCGCGCAGGCGGGTGAGGGCCCCGAAGACGGCGTCGTGCAGCAGGAGCCGTTCCCAGTAGCGCAGGACGGCGCGCCCGATCCCGAAGAACCTCACGCCGACGATGGCAGTGAGCAGGTACAGGATAGGCGGCTGTTCGCTGGCCCTGATGATGAGCCAGCCGGAGAGTCCGGACAGTGCCACGGCGAAAATGGCGGCAAAAGTGCCCACCACCGCGGCACCGGTGAACCGGCCGGCCACCGGTGACAGCAGGCCGGCCAGGAGGCGGGCCGTCCCGCTTGGTCTGGGGTGCGTGGCCGCGGAGTTCTGCGCCTTCGCCGGACGGGGCCCGGCAGTTTCCGGGGCATGCTCTTGCTCCACGGCGGCCACGGTCCCGGCGCCGGTTCGAGTCGTCGCTGAGGGGTCAGTCGGCGCTGTGATGCCCTGGACCGATACGGGCACCACGTGGTCGGCCAGCTCGCGGGTCTGCTGGTCGTGGGCCACCAGGATAACGGTGACCTGGCCGCGAAGCGCACGGATCGAGTCCTGCACCAGCACCGCCGACACCGCGTCAAGGTGTGCGGTGGGCTCGTCGAGAAGCAGAACGGTGGCCCCCGACCTGATGCGTGCCAGGCCGCGGGCCAGCGCAACGCGCCGCAGCTCGCCCGGGCTCAGTTCGGCCGGATGGTGGCCGGCGAGGTGCCCGGCCGCCGCTGCGGCGAGGCAATCCTTTGCCGCCTCGGCTGCGGCCGGAGTGTCACGGCCCATTCCGCCGCCAAGGTACAGCAGGACTTCGTCGAGCACGGAGTCCGCCACCATGACCGGATGCTGCGGAACCCAGGCGATTGCATCGCGGTCCAGTCCGGAGAGGCTGCCGGACACCGTGGTTCCGCCGCCGTCCCCGACGGTCCCGGCCAGCACGCCCAGGACAGTGCTTTTGCCGGCGCCGCTGGGGCCGTCCAGGGCGGTGATCAGCCCGTGCGGGGCGGTGAAGGTTAAGGGCCCGACGGCGGGGGCGGACCGTCCGGAGTACGTGACGCTGAGGCCGGTGACCGTCACTCCCCCGGGCCCGGGCACGGAACCCCGGCTGCCGTCGTCGTCCGCGGCAGCTTCGCTTTCCTGTGTTGGCAGCGGCCGCGGCTCGGGCGCGTCAGTGATTTTCCTGGTCTCGGCCAGGGCCGCCCGGCCGTCATCACTGGCATGGTGGGCGGTGCCCAGTTCGCGCAGTGGCAGGTAGCAGTCCGGCGCCAGGATCAGCGCCAGGAGGCCGGCCTCGAGCGGCATGTCGCCGTGCACCAGGCGGACGCCGATGAACACGGCTACCACCGCTACGGAAATCGTGGCGATCAGTTCCAGCGCCAGTGCGGACAGGAACGCGGTGCGCAGCGTCCCCATGGTCCGGGCGCGGTATTCCTCCGAGATCTCCTCGAGGGCCTTGCGCTGCGCGGTGGCACGGCCCAGGCCCACCAGGACGGGCAGGCCCTTGGCCAGCTCCAGCATGTGCGCGGACAGCCGGGTCAGGGTTTCCTGGGCCTCGCGGACATGGTCCTCGGTGTAGCGGCCAATCAGCACCATGAACAGCGGGACGAGTGGAACCGTCAGGACAATCACCACCGCGCTGACCCAGTCGGTGAACAGGATCCGTGCCCCGAGCAGCAGCGGGATCGCGGCACAGTTCACCAGCGCGGGTAGGAACTGCGTGTAGTAGCTGTCCAGCGCGTCCAGCCCTCGCGTGCCCAGTACGGCCAGCCCGCCATCGGCCGGGCCGGTGCTGCGTGCACCGTTCCGCAGGGCCCGGGCCAGCAGTTCCGCGCGGAGTTCCTCCTTGATGCCCAGCGCGGCGCGGCGCGCGGCGATGCCCTGGGCCCAGACGGTGACGGACCTCAGGACAACTCCCGCCAGGCCCCACGGCAGTTGCTCGGGCCAGGACCCGTTTCCGGTGGCCAGCCCCGCGAGCATGGCGGCCACGGCCTGCCCCATCAGGACCAGTGACAGCGCCTTCAGTGCTGCCAGCAGGCCAAGCCAGTAGATGGCGGAGCGGGTGGCCGGTCCGGCCGGAAAGTCTGGGCGCACGCGGGTCAGCCCTTCGTGGTGAAGGCCCTGACGGCAATGGCCGGCAGGAAGCTGTGGGCCGCGGGGATGTGGGACGCGCTGACCCGACGCCGGAACACCCAGTAGGTCCACGCCTGGTAGGTGACCACGAGGGGCAGTCCAACGGCGGCGACCACGCTCATAAGCCCCAGTGTGTAATCGGACGACGACGCGTTGGCAACGGTGAGGTCAAACGCCGGATCCAGGGTGGAGGGAAGCACCACCGGGAACACCGCTCCGAAGATTGACGCGCTGCCGAGGAGGAGGAAGACCCCCATCGCCATAAACGCCCGGCCTTCGGACCCCCGCCGCGCCAGGAACCATGCCGCTGCCGCGGCCACCACGGCCACGATCACGGCCGCCCACGTCCACGGCTTGCCTTCCAGGAACTGGATGATGAGTGCCCAGCCCGCAAGGGGCAGCAGCAGGACCGGAAGCAGCCGGACGAACCAGCGGCGCGCGCGGTGGCGCACGTCGCCGTCGGTCTTCAACGCGAGAAACGCCAGCGCGTGCAGCAGGGAGAACCCCACCACGGCCAGCCCGCCCAGCACGGCGTAGCCGCTGAACCAGGCGAACGCACCGCCTTCGCGGTCACCGTTCGCGTTCAGCGGCAAGCCCGTGGTGGTCAAGGCCAGGGCGGCGCCGACGCCGAACGCGGCAAAGAAGGACCCCAGGGCAATGGCCCAGTCCCACCGGGCACGCCAGCCATCGGCGTCCACCTTGCCGCGGTATTCGAACGCCACGGCGCGGAAGATCAGGGCCACCAGCACCACCAGGAGCGGGAGGTAGAGGGCGGAAAACAGCGAGGCGTACCAGAGCGGGAACGCCGCAAACGTTGCGGCACCCGCCGTGATCAGCCAGACCTCGTTGCCGTCCCAGACCGGGCCGACGGTGTTCAGCAGGACCCGGCGTTCGGTGTTGTTCCGCGCGAACAGCGTCATCAGCATTCCGACGCCGAGGTCAAAGCCTTCAAGGAAGAGGTAACCGGTCCACAGCACCGCGATGACGATGAACCAGATGGTGGGCAGGAGTTCCATGCTTGAGTATCCTCTGCTCTTCTTAGTAGGCGAATGCCAGAACGTCGTCGGCGGGCTTGCCATTGCCCGGGCCCTTGTTGGCGTCCTCGTTGTCGTCGGCCGGGGTGTGGGCAAGTTCCGGCATCGCGGACACCACACCGCCGCGGATGTACTTGACCAGGAGCCTGACCTCAACCACAAGCAGGGCGGCGTAGACGGCGGTGAGGACGATCAGAGATGTCAGCACTTCGCCGGCGGAGACTCCCGGGGAGACGGCCGCCGCGGTGAACATAAACACCTGGTCGATGCCGTTCAGGTCCGGGTTGGGGGCCACCACAAACGGCTGCCGGCCCATCTCGGTGAAGATCCAGCCGGCGGCGTTGGCGCCGAAGGGGGCAAGGATGCCGAACACAGCCAGGCGCATCAGCCACGGGGATGCAGGCACGGTGCCCTTCCGCGTTACCCAGAGCGCGATGAGCGCGGCCAGCGCCGCAAGCCCGCCGAAGCCGATCATCATCCGGAAGCCCCAGTAGGTGACTTCCATAACCGGGACGTATTCGATCTCCTGGCCGGCCCGCTCACCGTAGATCGGGCTGTCCGGGAGGTGGGTTCCGTAGTCGGCCTTGTACTGGTCCAGGAGTCCGTTGACGCCCCTGACCTCCGTGGTGAAGTCGCCATTGGCCAAGAAAGAGAGGATGCCCGGAACCTCGATCAGGGCAACAATCTCATCGCAGTTCTTGGAGCCAAGGTTCCCGACGCTCAGTACGGAGAACCCGGTGCCGTCATGGCAGGCGCCCTCGGCAGCGGCCATCTTCATGGGTTGCTGCTCAAACATCAGTTTGCCCTGCAGGTCGCCGGTCAGGGCGGTGCCGGCGAACGAGATCATGGCCACGACGGCACCGATCCGCAACGAGCGGATCCACACTTTGTAATCGGTCCGGTCCCGGCCGGGGATGGCCGCTTCGCCGGGAATGACTTTCCCGTCAGCACCGACGGTATCGATGCCGTCCGTGCGCCTGCGCCACAGGTGGTACCAGGCGATGCCCAGCAGGAAGCCACCGGCAACGGCCAGCGCCCCCATCAGGGTGTGCGGAAAGGCCACCAGCGCGGTGTTGTTGGTGAACACAGCCCAGGCGTCCGTCATCACCGGCCGGCCGTCTATAATTTCCGCGCCCACCGGATGCTGCATCCAGCTGTTGGCGACGATGATGAAGTAGGCGGAGAACACCGATCCCACCACGGCCACCCAGAGGCAGGCCAGGTGGATGCCCGGCTTCAGCTGCTTCCAGCCGAAGATCCACAGGCCCAGGAACGTGGACTCAACGAAGAAGGCCAGCAGCGACTCCAGGGCCAGCGGCGCTCCGAACACGTCTCCGACGAAGCGGCTGTACTCGCTCCAGGCCATGCCGAACTGGAACTCCTGCACAATCCCGGTGGCCACGCCCATGATGAAGTTGATCAGGAAGAGCTTGCCCCAGAACTTGGTCATCCGGAGGTATTCCACTTTGCCGGTGCGGTGCCAGAGCGTCTGCATCACGGCCACCACCAGGCCCAGTCCTATGGTGAGGGGCACCATCATGAAGTGGTAGACGGTAGTTATGCCGAATTGCCAGCGTGCGATTTCCAGAGCTTCCACAGCAGTCCCTCGGGTTGGCGGTTCAACTCTTCTACGATTCGTAGAACTTTGACTTCTACAGAGTGTAGAACAATGCGACAGGCACTGTAAACCAACAGTTCCACTTGGAAGTGGCTCCCACAAGGCCACGGCGCGCCGAGTGTTCTACCGTACGTAGAAACTCAGGCGGAAAACAGGTAAATTTATTTATGTATCTGTAGCGCTTAGTGCAGTCACCGCGGCCGTCACGGCCCGGTGCGGGGAATCGAAGGATGTATTGCAATGGCAAGTCTTGGCGAACTGGAACGGGCAGTGATGGATCTGCTCTGGGCGGGCCACGGGGCAGCCACCGCGAATACACTGCGCGACAGACTGGCAACAACCACCGAGGCAAACGGGGATGCTGCCGGGCATGAGGGCAAGGAGCTTGCCGTCACAACGGTCCTGACCGTCCTCTCACGTCTTGAGAAGAAGGGCCTTGTTGAGCGGGAACGCGGTATGCGGCCGCACCGCTACCAGGCC
This sequence comes from Pseudarthrobacter sp. KH_020_B, assembly GCF_057840185.1. Lineage (NCBI taxonomy): Bacteria > Bacillati > Actinomycetota > Actinomycetes > Micrococcales > Micrococcaceae > Pseudarthrobacter > Pseudarthrobacter sp. KH_020_B. The sequence goes on along the minus strand of NZ_CM174506.1, from coordinate 1,809,163 downwards.
GTTTCCAGCAGGGAAGACCACACTGCCGAGCTGATGCATGAAGTGCTGGGCTCAGCGCCTGACCGTGAGGCCGTGCTGGCACGGTTCATCGGCTCTGTGACGGACAGTGAAGCGGAAACACTGCGCAAGCTGCTTGGCCACATCTAGCGGACCATGTTCTGGACCTCGTACCTGCTGGCGGTCCTCGCGATAGTCCTGGCGTGGCCAGTGCCTATCTTGCTTTCGCGTGCCTCCTGGCCTGCCCGGTCTCCGTTCACGGCCATGCTGCTGTGGCAGGCCATAGCACTGGCGGGCGGCCTGTCCATGATCGGCGCCATGCTGGTCTACGGGCTCGAACCGATCGGGGACAACCTCATCTCCGGGCTTCGCGGGCTGGCGGACATGGTTCTTTTCAACGCGCCCACCACGGCATTGGGCTTCTGGCATCTGTTCGCCCTGTCCGCGGCGGCGCTGCTCACCGCCCACCTGGTCTTCACCCTCTTGCTGACGTACTACAAGATCGAACGGCAGCGGCGCCGGCACCGGGAACTCCTGGCCCTGCTGGCCGCCCCGTCCGCCGATGCTGCCCGCACGGTGGTTATCAGCCACGATTCACCTGTTGCCTATTGCCTGCCGGGCGGGGCCCGCTCCGTCACGGTACTCTCGGACGGCTTGATGGCCGCCCTGGAGCCGGCTGAACTTCGGGCCGTCCTGAGCCACGAGAATGCCCACCTCAACCAGCGCCACCATCTCCTGCTTTGGGCCTTTGCCGCGTGGCGCCAGGCGCTCCCCTGGCTGCCCACCACCCGACTCGCGCAGGAGGCGGTGAACTCGCTCATCGAAATGCTGGCGGACGACGTCGCGCTGAAGACGGAAAGCAAGGCCACGCTCATCAAGGCGATCGCCATTGTTGCCAGCGGACCCGGCGGAGGTATGGCTCCGGGTACGGGGGCGGGTCTGACTGGAAGCATTTCGGCCGCCGGCGTGCCGTCCGCGCACCCCAGCTTTGCCCTGGACGGGCTTGAGGCGCCCGCCGGCTCCGTCTCAGGTTCCGCCCGGACCACTATTTCCCGGGTCAGCCGGCTGCTGTCCCCAGAGCCGCAACTGCCTGCCGCCGCCCGCGGGATGGTGCTTGCCGGCTCCGCCCTGCTCCTGGCCGTGCCCACCGCCCTGCTGATTGTGCCGGGCCTGCTGGGCTGACGGGCGGCCCATCGATTGCTCCGTAAGCGCCGTTTTGACCGCCCAAAAGGGCACTGGGCCCACGCCGGCAGGGTTCCCTTGCCGAGCTTGCGAGGTAAGGGAGCCGGTGGGGAGCAATCGATGGAACAGGGCTGGTCCTGCCCGGCCGTCAGGCGTCGATCCGCTCCCGGTCCAGGCTGGAGGCGCCGGCGATGATGAAGTCTTTGCGGGGGGCAACATCGGATCCCATCAGCAGGTCGAACGTGTCCTCCGCATGCTTGGCGTTCTCGATCCCCACCTTGCGCAGCGTCCGGTGCCGCGGATCCATGGTGGTCTCGGCAAGCTGTCCGGCGTCCATCTCGCCCAGGCCCTTGTACCGCTGGATCGGTTCCTTGTAGCGCTTGCCTTCCTTGGCCAGCCGGGCCAGGAGCACGTGGAGTTCCGCCTCCGAGTACGTGTAGATCATCTCGTTGGCCTTCTGCCCGGCATTGATGACCTCCACCCGGTGCAGCGGCGGCACGGCGGCATAGACCCGTCCCGCGTCGATCATCGGGCGCATGTACCGGAAGAACAGTGTCAGCAGCAAGGTCCGGATGTGGGCGCCGTCGACGTCGGCGTCGGTCATGAGAATGACTTTGCCGTACCGGGCCGCGTTGATGTCGAAGCTGCGTCCGGATCCCGCACCCACCACCTGGATCAGCGCAGCGCACTCAGCGTTGGACAGCATGTCCCCTACGGAGGCCTTTTGCACGTTCAGAATCTTGCCGCGGATGGGCAGCAGCGCCTGGAAGTCCGAGGACCGCGCCAGCTTGGCGGTTCCCAGCGCGGAGTCGCCTTCAACGATGAACAGTTCGGAACGGTCGACGTCGTCCGTCCGGCAGTCGGCGAGCTTGGTGGGCATGGACGAGGTTTCCAGAGCATTCTTGCGCCGCTGCGTTTCCTTGTGCACCCGCGCGGAGATCCGCGACTTCATCTCGCTGACGATTTTTTCCAGGAGCAGCGCGGAGTGGGCTTTGTCGTTCCGGTTGGCTGAATTCAGCTTCGCGGTAATCTCCTTCTCCACCACCCTCGAGACGATGGCGCGGACGGCGGAGGTGCCCAGGATCTCCTTCGTCTGGCCCTCAAACTGCGGCTCGGCCAACCGGACCGTCAGGACCGCGGTCAGGCCGGCGAAGATGTCATCCTTTTCGATTTTGTCGTTGCCGGCCTTGAGCTTGCGGGCATTGGCCTCCACTGCTTTCCGGAACGTCTTCACCAGCGCCTGCTCGAAGCCTGACTGGTGGGTTCCGCCTTTGGGCGTGGCGATGATGTTGACGAAGCTGCGGACGGTGCTGTCATAACCGATGCCCCACCGGAGGGCCACGTCCACTTCGCAGTCACGCTCAACCTCGGCGAGCTGGCTGTGGCCGCGCTCGTCGAGTACCGGCACGGTTTCCTTGAACTTGCCGGAACCGTGCAGCCGCCAGACGTCGGTGACGGCGGGATCGGCGGCGAGGAATTCGACGAACTCGGACAGGCCGCCGTCGTGGTGGAACACCTCTTCGTGGCCGGCTGCCTCACCGGGGGTACCGGCCAGCCTGCGCTCATCGCGGACGGTGAGCTTGAGACCCGGCACCAGGAAGGAGGTCTGCCGGGCCCGTGCGGCCAGTTCGTCGTAGGAGAACTTGGCGTCCGGCGTGAAGATCTGGCGGTCCGCCCAGTAGCGGATGCGGGTTCCGGTCACACCACGCTTCGCCTTGCCCACCACGTCCAGTACCGAGCCGTCCACAAACGGCGCGAACACAGCCGACGGGTCCAGCTTGGATCCCTGATCCTGGAAGCGCCCCGGCTCGCCGCGCCGGAACGACATTTGGTAGGTCTTGCTGCCGCGGTCCACTTCCACGTCCAGGCGCGCGGACAGGGCGTTCACCACGGAGGCGCCCACGCCGTGCAGGCCGCCGGAGGCCGTGTAGGAACCGCCGCCGAACTTGCCGCCCGCATGGAGCTTGGTGAAGACCACCTCGACGCCGGTGAGTCCCGTCTTGGGTTCCACGTCCACGGGGATGCCGCGGCCGTCGTCGTGGATTTCCACCGAGTTGTCAGCGTGCAGGATGATCTTGATGTCGTGCCCGAACCCGGCAAGGGCTTCGTCCACCGAGTTGTCGATGATCTCCCACAGGCAGTGCATCAAGCCGCGCGAATCGGTGGAACCGATGTACATGCCGGGGCGCTTGCGGACGGCTTCGAGGCCCTCCAGGACAGAAAGGTGCCGGGCGGTGTAATCAGAACTTGGTGCCACGGGTTGTGAACTCCTTCAGTGACGGAACAGCTGGCGCTGCGGGCGCTCCATCAAGCCTAGTCGGCGCGGCCCCTGACGGAGGGCTGCCACACTTCCCCGGGGCTGTGGGCGAGGCCACTCGTTATCCTTCCGTGACCGATACCGGGCGGCTTGATCGATTCTTGTGGCTACGCGGACAGCGAACTTGACCCGTCCTTGCGATGGGATTGGTACGAATACTGGTTATATAGACATACAGATCTACTAAGGAGGCCGACATGACAACAGCAGTGGCAGACCGCACACTCAACGCACTGGACCGGTGCGATCGTTGCGGGGCTCAGGCATATGTCCGCGTTGTACTCGAGTCCTCCGGCGGTGAGTTGCTGTTCTGCGGCCACCACGCCCGTGCCATCGAGGCTACGCTGAGGCCGTTGAGTTCCGACTGGCACGATGAGACGGGCAGGCTTCACGAGAAGGCTCCCGTAGCCGTCGACTGACCAGGCGCACCACAACCTGACACATCAAGAAGAGGACCTCTCCAGCCGGAGGGGTCCTCTTCTTTGCCTTAAGGCCAAACAATGTAGCCGGAGACAGAAAAGCGCGGGTCCCCTGCACTCCCATCGATCCGAAGTTGATGGGAGTGCAGGGGACCCGCGCTGCCTGAGTCCTGATCTAGTCCAGGTAGTCCCGCAGTACCTGCGACCGTGACGGGTGGCGGAGCTTGGACATAGTCTTGGATTCGATCTGGCGGATGCGCTCACGCGTCACACCGTAGACCTTGCCGATTTCGTCTAAAGTCTTCGGCTGGCCGTCGGTCAGGCCGAAGCGCATGGCCACCACGCCGGCTTCGCGCTCGGACAGGGTGTCCAGGACGGAGTGCAGCTGTTCCTGCAGGAGCGTGAAGCTCACGGCATCGGCCGGGACCACGGCCTCGGAGTCCTCGATGAGGTCGCCGAACTCGGAGTCGCCGTCTTCACCCAGCGGGGTGTGCAGGGAGATCGGTTCGCGGCCGTACTTCTGGACCTCCACGACCTTCTCAGGAGTCATGTCCAGTTCGAGGGCCAGCTCTTCGGGCGTGGGTTCGCGGCCCAGGTCCTGGAGCATCTGGCGCTGCACGCGGGCCAGCTTGTTGATGACTTCAACCATGTGCACCGGGATGCGGATGGTGCGGGCCTGGTCTGCCATGGCGCGGGTAATGGCCTGGCGGATCCACCACGTAGCGTACGTGGAGAACTTGAAGCCCTTGGTGTAGTCGAACTTCTCGACGGCGCGGATCAGGCCCAGGTTGCCTTCCTGGATGAGGTCCAGGAACAGCATGCCGCGGCCGGTGTAGCGCTTGGCCAGTGAGACCACCAGGCGGAGGTTGGCTTCGAGCAGGTGGTTTTTGGCACGCTTGCCGTCGTGGATAACGAACTCAAGTTCACGCTTGAACTTGGGGTCCATCGAGCCGTCGTCGGCGTTGATTTTCTCTTCGGCGAAGAGTCCGGCTTCGATCCGGAGTGCCAGGTCAACTTCCTGCTCGGCGTTGAGCAGCGCAACCTTACCGATCTGCTTGAGGTAGTCCTTGACGGGGTCAGCCGTGGCGCCGGCCGACATCACCTGCTGGACAGGGGCGTCATCGTCGTCGGCATCCGAGTAGACGAAGCCCTTGCCCGTGGCTGCCGATGCGGCCTTGGCGGCGTGGATCTCGCTGTCATCGGGGATGTTGATGTCGTCGAGGTCCTCCTCAACGTCCTCATCTTCGTCCGATGCGCCGCGCGCGGACTTTCCGGCTGCTTCGGCAGCGGCTTTGGCGCCGGGCTTGGGCCCGCGCTTCTTGGGCTCAGGCTTGCCATCCAAACCGGCTTCACCGGCGGCGGCTTTGTTGGCTGCCCGCGTCGCTGCTCGCTTGGCGTTCGTTGCAGCCTGCTTCGCCTCAGGGGACAAATCGTCCTGGGCGGCGGGTTCCTTCTTCGCGGAAGACGGGGTCACAGAAAACCTTTCTAGCGGCGGTCTGTGGAATCACCATACGGGCAACACCACTATGACCCTGTCAAGTCCGTGATGAATATCAGGTGCAACCACGGCCGGCAGAGTCTACAAGTAGAACTGACGGGGCGGCCGTAATGTTCCCGACCGGGCTTCATTACATGCACTTGATCCACGGACCCAACCGGGTCTCGGCAACCATTGTCTCACGGTTTTCCCAAACCCGACCTCAAGGCTGCCCCCATTCCCGGGGCCAGGGCATTCCGGTCAGGCCGCATCCGGTTCGAATTTCCGCCAGGCGGCGTCCTTCCGTGCAGCCCAGCCGCAGAGCGTGCCGCGCCGCACCAACTCAAGCATGAGTTCCGCGAGCCGGTAGCCCTGTTCCTCGTCCAGGGCGCGGCCAAGGTAAGCGGCCGCGTAGGATCCCCGACCCCTGCACCACGCGATCCATCCACGCCCGGTCAGCGAGGCTGCACCGGCCTGGCCACCGCACACCGACAGCTGTTCGAGGACTGCGTCCAGGCTGTTAAGCCGGTGCCAGTCAGGAACCGCCGGGTCCAGCCCCAACAGGACTTCGCCATATCCCGGAATGCCCGCCATGCTGTGAGTACCGGGTCCGGTAGCAACCCGTCCGGCTGGCTCCCCGTCCGGCAGTCCGGCTCCCGACGCTGGAAGTCCGGAAGGTGCGGGCCCCGGGAGTGCGGGCCCCACCGGAGCCAGGATGCAGCCGGCATCGAAGATGCCGAACATCTCTGCACCCGCCAAGGCAGCCGCCTGACCGGCGGCGGCCATCACCAGCACGGCGTCACGCCAGGCAGGGATCCGGAGCGACGCGCGAAGGAAAGCAACGTCATTGACCGGCAGCGCCTGACCAGGCACGTTGGCCAGCAGGGCCTCCCACTGGATCATCAGGTGGCCGAACTGCTCCCGGCTCCCCCGGCGCCGGTCCAGCTGTGCGGCCCAGGTTGCCTCAGAGGCAAGGACGGCTGCCCGGTCCTCGCCGGAAAGCATGGGCGGAGGATGCGCCCCTTCCTCCGGCGCGGGCCCGACGCTGCTGCCGCGGAAGATCATCTCGGCATTAAGCATGCTGTCCCGGATCGCCTGAACAGAACGGCCAGGTGCTGGGCAGCAGGAAGCGTCGGTGCAAAAAGCATCACGCCAGAAGGCGTCACCGACATACCAGGCGTCCTTGACCGGCATCCCCGCGGCCCCAAGGACCGTCTGCAGGGCGTCCAGGAGACCGCGGTAGGTTCCAGGTGGTTCCATCCAGCCGTCGTTGGTGAAGCAGGCCAGCAGGGCGGCATCGGCGTTCTGGTCAGCCTGGAGATAATCGCGCACCGTGCGGGCGTAGCCCCGGGGGTCCGCGAGAGTTTCCGGTCCTGGAAGGTCCAGCCTCAGGGTTGCTCCCAGCCGGTTCCCCTGCAGGGTCATCGCAACCAGGCTGTCTGCCGGCCAGTAGCCCAGGGAATGCGGAATGAACCCGAGGATGTCTTCAGGGCCTCGGACGGTCAGGTGTTCTGGAGGTTTCATGACTCCAGCTTTGGCGCAGCGCCTGCGGGGCTGAAAGCGTCAATTTCCCCAAGTGGATAACAACCCTGGAAACCTGCCTGTGCAGGAAAAGTGTCAGTCTTTGCCCGCGCGGTCGCGCTGGCGCCGCTGTGCCAGGTTCGCCCGCCGCTGCCGCGCCATGGCCCGAAGGAGCGGTGGCACCACAACGCCCTGCGCGGCCATTTGGCGCCGTACTTTGCGCCGGCAGATAAACGTCATGGCGGTGCCAAACCCCAGCAGCAGGAACTGAACGCTGAGTGCGATCCGGAACGGTTCGAGCCCGTACAGGACGCCGTCGGAATAGCCGGCGGCCAGCAGGATGTCCAGCACCAGGCCGATCAGGAAAATAGCCACGAGCGCCGCGATGAAGCCGCCCACATTCACGATGCCCGTTGCGGTGCCGATCCTGTGGGCCGGATTGAACGTCCGCGCGAAATCGAACCCGATCATCGATCCCGGCCCCCCGATGGCCAGGACTACCACCAGGCACGCCAGCAGCCACAGCGGGGAGCGGCCAGGCGTCAGCAGCACCGCGGCCCAGGCCGCGGCCGTGGCGCCGGCGATGAGCAGCACCATGGTTGACCGGCGAAGCGGGTGGCGGGAAACGAACTGCCCGATGAACGGGCCCACGGCCATCGCCGCCGCAACGTACAGGGTCATCAGGCCGGCCACGGTTGCGGAATCCAGGCCCTGCCCCGAGATCAGGAACGGATATCCCCAGGTCATGGCGAAGACGGTGCCGCTGAACTGGATGGTGAAGTGGCTCCACATCCCCAGCCGGGTACCCGGCTGGCGCCAGGCCCGCGCGAGCGAGGCGCCCGTGGCTTTCAGCCCCTGCTGTGCCTTCGGGGCGGGCGCGCCGGGCGGGTGGTCCTTCAACAGCACCAGGACCAGGACCACCGCCAGGCCCGCCATGCCGGCGAGCATCAGGAAGCCGGGGGTCCAGCCGAAGGAATGCAGGACGAAGGCGAAGGGAAGCACACTGAAAAGCTGTCCGAGCTGGCCCGACATGCCCGTCAGCTGGGTCACCAGCGGAACCCGGGCGGGCGCGAACCACAAGGGAATGAGCCGGATCACGGAAATAAAGGTCATGGCGTCCCCGGCGCCCACAAGGATCCGCCCGGCCACACCGCCCGGAATGGTGTCGGCGAAGGCCAGTTGGAGCTGCCCAAGACCCATCAGGACGGCTCCGCCTGCGATCATGATGCGCGAGCCGAACCTGTCCACCAGGAGGCCTACGGGGATCTGCAGTCCTGCGTAGACCAGCAACTGCAGCACGGTGAAGAAGGAGATGGCGGACGCGCCGGCATGGAACCGCTCCGTGGCCTCGAGTCCCACCACCCCGAATGACGTGCGCTGGGAGACGGCCACAAGGTAGGCGAAGATGCCGATGGTCCAGATCAGCCAGGCGCGGGGTGCAGTCACCCCCTCATTATGCCCGGGCAGGTGCCCTGACCGGGGCAGGCGTCTACCAGGCGGACGCCGTGGGGCCGGGCTACGGGTGCGGGTTCTCGCGGGCCAGGTAGGCCTCCACTGCTGCGCCCAGCGCGTCCCCGTTGGGCAGTTCGTCATTTTCATCGGCCAGGAGCGAGCGCCGGACGGTGCCTTCGGCCTTCTCGTCGTACCGCTCTTCCAGCCGCGAGACCACCTGCTGCACATCTTCCGAGGCTGCCACCTGCTCGGCGATCTGGCGGCCAACTTCCCGCCCGGCTTCGCGCAACCGGTCCGCAGGCAACATCAGGGACGTCGCGGCACCGAGGAACTCAAGCCCGGCCACCGCGGCCGGCGGGTATTCCGCCTCAGCAAGGTAGTGCGGAACGTGGATCACGTAGCCGGCAACATTGCGGTCCGCTTCCATGAGCCGCAGCTCCAGGATGTGGCCCACGGCCGCCGGAACGTCGACGGTGGGCTTCCAGACCGAAATACCCTCGATCAATTCCGGACGGTTGCCATGGACGGTCACACCCACAGGGCGCGTGTGCGGCACAGGCATGGGAATGGAGTGGATCCAGGTCACGAGGTTCACGTCCAGTTTTTCCACAATGCCGACGACGGCGCGCGCGAACCGCTCCCATTGAAGGTCAGGTTCAAAACCGGCCAGCAGCAGGAAGGGGCTGCCGAGCCCGTCCGTTAGCTTGTACAGCGCCAGCTTCGGCTGCTGATAGTCCTGCAGATGATCCTCAACGAAGGAGATGTGGGGCCGCCGCGACCGGTAGTCGATTAGCTGGTCGGCGTCGAACACCGCCACAGTCTCGGCGTCGAGCGTGTCCAGGAGCTCCGCATTGATTTGCTGTACAACGTGGCCGGCATCGGCAAAGCCGGTGAAACCCATTACCAGGTTCAGCCCGCGGAGCGCCGGGCTGTGGAACAGCTCGATGTTGCTCGCATAGAGCGCATCGGGGTCCAACAGGGAACCGGAAATCCGTTCAAGCACGGCGTCGTCCTTTCAAGGAGTCGGGTGGATATCTTGTACAACGCGGCCGGGCACCCCGGAATTCCGCCCACCGGTGTGGCGCAGGTCTCAGGAAATTCAGCTGCCGCGGCCCGCAGCGACTACGATCGTGAATGGCCTGCCGGACGGGTTTACCGGCACCCCGGCAACGTCCCGATCGGACGGCCGCCGGATTTCCGTGGCCTAGCGCCTGACATCCATACCAGCGCGAACAGCCTTTTCGAGAATTGAGGACTTACCCCGTGGTCAAGAATACTGAAATCAACCTTAGTACCCTCGCTAAGGATCTGAAGAGGACGCCCAGTGACGCCGTGGTCATCGGCGTGGGACAGGGACCGGACGGCCCCGTCCTGCTTGAAAACCCGCTGACCGCGAAATCGGCTGAAGCCCTGACTGATTCCCTGAAGGTTCTGGGTGTCACCGGCGCCGCTGACCAGATCGTTCGGCTGCCAGGCCTGCCGGAAACGGGTGCTGGCGTTATCGTCCTCGCCGGCGTCGGCAAAGTAGCCCCTGGCCGTCCGCTGACCGAAGAGGCCCTGCGGCGCGCCGCAGGGTCCGCCGTCCGCCAGCTCGGCGGCCTGCCCACCGTTATCCTCGCGCTCCCGACGGCGGGTGTCGCCGATGTCGCGGCGGTCGCCGAGGGTGCCGCCCTGGGAGCCTATTCCTTCACCGAGTACCGGTCCTCCAACGACGGGCTGAAGGAACCGGTCCGCAACGCGGTCATCTACACGGACGTTGCCGCCAACGATGCGCTTCGCTCTGCACTGACGCGGGCAGGGCTCATCGGCAAAGCCGTCAACGCCACGCGGACCCTGGTCAACGAGCCGCCCAGCCACCTGTACCCCGAATCCTTCGCCGAGGCCGCCAAGGAGCTGTCCAAGGGCCTCCCTGTCAAGGTAACGGTCTGGGACGAAAAGCGCCTCGAAAAGGAAGGCTTCGGCGGCATCATGGGCGTAGGCAAGGGGTCCACCCGCCAGCCCCGCCTGGTGAAGGTGGAATACGCCCCCGCAAAGGCCACCGCAAAAATCGCCCTGGTGGGCAAGGGCATCACGTTCGACACCGGCGGAATCTCGATCAAGCCGGCCCTTGGCATGGGCGACATGAAGAGCGACATGGCGGGTGCCGCCGTCGTCCTTAATACTGTGCTGGCGATCGCAGGACTTGGCCTGCCGGTGAAGGCGACCGCCTGGCTCTGCATCGCGGAAAACATGCCCTCCGGTTCCGCCTCACGGCCTGCGGACGTGCTCACCATGTTCGGCGGCAAGACCGTCGAGGTGCTGAACACCGACGCCGAAGGCCGCCTGGTCATGGCAGACGGCATCGTCGCGGCGAGCCGCGAATACCCTGACGCCATCATCGACGTCGCCACCCTCACCGGTGCGCAGCTCATCGCCCTCGGCAACAGGACAGCCGGCGTGATGGGCTCGGACAGCGTCACCGGGCCGCTTAAGGCCGCCGCTGACCGTGCAGGCGAGCTGGTGTGGCCTATGCCGCTCCCTGAGGAGCTGCGCCCGAGCATCGACTCCCAGGTGGCCGACCTCGCCAATATCGGTGAGCGCCACGGCGGCATGATGACCGCGGCTGTTTTCCTGCGCGAGTTTGTGGGCAAGGGCAAGGACGGGGAGCAGATCCCCTGGGCCCACATCGACATCGCCGGCCCGTCCTTTAACAACGGGAGCCCGTACGGCTACACCCACAAGCAGGGCACGGGCTGCACGGTCCGCACCCTGGTGGCATACGTGGAAGACGTCCTGGCGGCTGCCGTCTGACCCCAGGGGAACCCGCCCTCTGCTGTTGAGTTGTCACGCGGCTGCTTGTCCTGCGACCGCAGAACCGGCCGTGACCCGTTGGCCACATGGCCGCGTGACACTCGACACAAGCGCCCCACAAAGGCGGCGCCAAGGTGGAGCATGGATGGGGGGGTTCGCTAAGGTGAACCCCGGTAGTCACAAATGCACGAGAACTTGCCTGCTGGCATAATCACGGCAGTACAAGTTCAAGACCAGATGATGCGCACGATCGCGTCATCGTTCACGCGAGGGAGCGTTTAAGTGGCCGATCAGGCAACTGCGCAAGAATTCGACATCCTGGTACTAGGTGGCGGCAGCGGCGGATACGCCACAGCCCTGCGGGCCGTACAGCTTGGCTTGACCGTTGGTCTGGTTGAGAAGGCAAAACTGGGCGGCACCTGCCTGCACAACGGCTGTATCCCCACCAAGGCCCTGCTGCACTCCGCAGAAGTTGCCGACCACGCCCGCGACGGCGTCAAGTACGGCGTGAACGTGGAGCTCCAGTCCATCGACATGGCCGCCGTGAACGCTTACAAGGACGGCATCGTTGCCGGTAAGTTCAAGGGCCTGCAGGGCCTGATCAAGGGCAAGGGCATCACCGTCATTGAGGGCGAAGGCAAACTCACCGCCCCGGACACCATCACAGTCAACGGCACGGCCTACAAGGGCAAGAACATCGTCCTCGCCACCGGCTCCTACTCCCGCTCCCTTCCGGGCCTCGAAATCGGCGGCCGCGTGATCACCTCTGACGAGGCCCTCACGATGGACTACGTGCCTAAGAGCGTCATCGTCCTGGGCGGCGGCGTCATCGGCGTCGAGTTCGCTTCCGTCTGGAAGTCCTTCGGCGTGGACGTCACCATCGTCGAGGGCCTGCCGTCCCTGGTGCCCAACGAGGACGCCTCGATCATCAAGGTCCTGGAGCGCACCTTCAAGAAGCGCGGCATCAAGTTCAACACCGGCACCTTCTTCCAGGGCGTCGAGCAGAACAACGACGGCGTCAAGGTCACCCTGGTGGACGGCAAGACGTTCGAAGCAGACCTTCTGCTCGTGGCTGTCGGACGCGGACCGTCCACGGCGGGACTCGGGTTCGAAGAAGCCGGAGTCACTGTTGACCGCGGCTTTGTCATCACCAACGAACGCCTCCACACCGGCGTCGGCAACGTCTACGCCGTCGGCGACATCGTTCCCGGCGTGCAGCTGGCACACCGCGGTTTCCAGCAGGGCATCTTCGTCGCCGAAGAAATCGCCGGCCTCAAGCCCGTGGTTGTCGACGACATCAACGTCCCCAAGGTCACCTTCTGCGATCCCGAGATTGCCTCGGTGGGTTACTCCGAGAAGGCCGCCAGGGAGAAGTTCGGCGAGGACAGGGTTGAAAGCACGGAATACAACCTGGCCGGCAACGGCAAGAGCGCCATCCTGGGCACCGGAGGCATCATCAAGTTCGTCCGCGAAAAGGACGGCCCTGTTGTTGGCGTCCACATGATCGGCACCCGCGTCGGCGAGCAGATCGGCGAAGCCCAGCTGATCGTCAATTGGGAAGCCTACCCGGAAGATGTTGCCGGACTCATCCACGCGCACCCGACGCAGAACGAGGCACTCGGCGAGGCCGCCATGGCCCTGGCCGGTCGCCCGCTTCACGGCTAATTACAGCCAGCAGCACCGCAAGACAACAGAGCTTGGTGCACCCGGCGTGACCCGCCGGGTGCACTAAGCTCGAACAAGCCAGCCATCATCCGCACAAAGATCAATAAGGAGAACGGGGACGACATGTCTGAATCCGTTAACTTGCCCGCCCTCGGTGAGAGCGTCACCGAAGGAACCGTCACCCGCTGGCTCAAGCAGGTAGGTGACCGGGTAGAGGTGGACGAACCGCTGCTCGAGGTTTCCACCGACAAAGTAGACACCGAAATCCCCTCTCCGATTGCCGGCATCATCGAGGAAATCCTCGTTGCCGAAGACGAGACCGCCGAAGTAGGCGCTCCCCTGGTCCGCATCGGTGACGGCTCCGGCGGCGGCGCAGCCCCCGAAGCGGCAGCACCGGCCGAAGAAGCCCCCGCCGCACCGGCTGCAGAGGCACCGGCCGAAGAGGCCCCGGCCGCAGGAGCACCCGCTGCGGAAGCACCCGCAGCAGCACCGGCCGCCTCGGACGGCGAAAGCCACGACGTCACCCTCCCGGCACTGGGCGAAAGCGTCACCGAAGGAACAGTCACCCGCTGGCTGAAGGCCGTGGGCGACACCGTTGCAGTGGATGAGCCGCTGCTCGAGGTATCCACCGACAAGGTCGACACCGAAATCCCGTCCCCCGTCGCGGGAACGCTGCAGGAAATCCGGGTCAACGAAGACGAAACCGCCGAGGTTGGCGCCGTCCTCGCCGTCATCGGCTCCGGCGCGGCAGCCCCCGCAGCGCCGGCACCCGCCGCCGCGCCTGCCGCACCGGCGCCTGCCGCACCGGCGCCCGCCGCGGCACCTGCTCCCGTTGCTCCCAAGGCAGAGGCTGCTCCGGCGGCACCTGCTCCCGCTGCAGCACCGGCACCGGCAGCCGAGCCTGCTGCCGGCGGCGAGTCCGGCTACGTGACCCCGCTGGTCCGGAAGCTGGCAAACCAGCACGGCGTGGACGTCGCCTCACTGTCCGGCACCGGCGTTGGTGGGCGCATCCGCAAGCAGGACGTCCTCGCCGCTGCGGAAGCCAAGGCCGCTCCCGCCGCAGTACCGGCCAAGCCGTCTGCCGCTCCGGCCGGTCCGGCTGCCTCTTCCCTGCGCGGCACCACGCAGAAGGCTCCCCGCATCCGCCAGGTCATCGCCCGCCGGATGCGCGAGTCCCTGGAGGTCTCCACGCAGCTCACGCAGGTGCACGAAGTGGACATGACCAAGGTCGCCAAGCTCCGCCTGAAGGCCAAGAACTCGTTCCTGGCCCAGAACGGCGTCAAGCTCACCTTCCTGCCTTTCATCGCCAAGGCCGTGGCCGAGGCGCTCAAGCAGCACCCCAAGCTCAACGCTGCGTACGACGAGGACAAGCAGGAGATCACGTACCACAACGCCGAGCACCTGGCGATCGCAGTGGACACGGACAAGGGTCTCCTGGTTCCGGTCATTTCCGACGCCGGCAACCTGAACCTGGCAGGTCTCGCCGCCAAGATCGCCGATGTTGCCGGCCGCACCCGCGACGGCAAGATCGGCCCGGACGAGCTGTCCGGCGGCACGTTCAGCATCACCAACATCGGTTCGGTTGGGGCCCTGTTCGACACCCCGATCATCAACCAGCCGCAGGTGGGTATCCTGGGCACCGGCGCGATCGTCAAGCGCCCCGTGGTGGTGGCCGATGAGAACGGTGACGACTCGATCGCCATCCGCTCCATGATGTACCTGTCCCTCACGTACGACCACCGCCTGGTGGACGGCGCGGACGCAGGCCGCTTCCTCCAGACCCTGAAGGCCCGCCTTGAAGAAGGCGCCTTCGAGGCCGACCTCGGGCTCTAGCCCCAGGCCAGAACCGCACGACGGCGGTGCACCCGCCGGTGGGAAACCACCGGAAGGCGTGCACCGCCGTCGCGGTTTAAGGCGCAGCGCGGTCTCCGCCGACACACAAATCATGCGGCCGGCCTTACTACATGATGTAGAACGTCTGCGTAGACTGGTCGCATGATTATCGTGTACAACATCGTGGTCTTCCTTCACATCGTCGGCGCCGCCATGATCGTCGGCATCTGGATCGGGAACATGAAAACCCCCACTGTCCACCCCCGGCAGTTCGACGGCGCAGCTCTTCAGCTCATCACCGGCATCGTGCTGATGGGCCTGATCCCGTCCCTGGACATGGACGCGAATTACTTCAAGCTGGGCATCAAGTTCGCGATCGCCCTGGCCGTCGGCGTGCTGGCTTTCATCGGCCGCCGCAAATACAAAAAGGGCGAAGACATCAGCAAGGGCCTGGCCCACGGCGTTGGCGGACTGGCCCTGGCTAACATCGCCATCGCCACGATCTGGAACTGATCACCGGCTGAACCACTCACGACGGCGCCGCTCCCCTTCCCGGGGTGCGGCGCCGTCGTGGTTAATCACAGTTGGCCCACGCGGTCACAATCCACTGAGAGCGGACACTCTGTGCACTGCCGCCGCTCAATCCCTAGGATTGGAACCGGCGGGGCCAGGCAACGGCCGGTCCCGGTTCGAACCGACTTTGAGGAGTGGACATGGCAGCAACACGCACCGCGCACACAGTATGGAACGGCGACCTGATCACGGGGTCGGGTCAGACCACGCTGGACAGCTCCGGCCTGGGCACATTTGAGGTTACCTGGAAGGCACGCACCGAAGCGGCCGAGGGCAAGACCAGCCCGGAGGAACTGATCGCCGCAGCGCACGCGAGCTGCTTCTCGATGGCGTTCAGCAATATGCTCGCCCAGGCCGGCCATGCTCCGGAGGAAGTCAACACCAAGGCCGACGTGACGTTCGTTCCCGGTACCGGCATCACGGGCAGCCACCTGACAATGTCCGCAAAGATTCCCGGCATCTCCGAAGAGGAGTTCCAGCGGATCGCCGGCGAGGCCAAGACCGGCTGCCCGGTCTCCGGCGCGCTGGCCAGCATCGAGATCACCCTGGACGCGACGCTGCAGTCCTGACCCACTAAGCGGCGTCACCGCCGCTGACACAGAAGGCCCTGCCCCGCCCGGACTAGCCGGAAGGGGCAGGGCCTTCTGTGTTCTGTAGGTGCCGGGCCGGCCTATTCGCCGTGCCGGCGGGCCGGAAGCGGTGCGGGCTTCAGGCGACGGTAGCCTTCCCGGACCGGGGGTTTGTCGGTGGGCAGTTCCTGGATCATTTCCTTGAGCGCACCGATCCCGTATTCCAGCTGGGGATCCCTGCCGGCGGCATAAGCGTGCGGCGGGTAGAGCACTTCGATGTCGGGGTCCACGCCGTAGTTTTCCACGGACCAGCCCACGCCGCCCCCGAACCAGGTGGCGTACCGCGGCTGGGTCACGCCGGTGCCGTCGGCCAGGGAGAACCTGTTGTCGATCCCCACCACACCGCCCCATGTGCGTGTGCCGATCACTGGCCCGATCCCCCGCAGCTTGGAGACCTGGGTGATGATGTCGCCGTCGGACCCGGCAAATTCATCGGAGAGGATGATCACCGGCCCCCGAGGGGCGTGGTGCGGGTAGGTCCGCGGACGTTCACCGCGCGGCATGCTCCAGCCGGTGACCTTCCGGCCAATCAGTTCCGCAACCAGCTGGGACGTGTGCCCGCCACGGTTCCGGCGGACGTCCACGATGAGGCCGTCCAAGGCAGTTTCAGTGTCCAGGTCGCGGTGCAGCTGCGCCCAGCCGTTGGCCATCATGTCCGGGATGTGCAGGTAACCGTAGCGGCCGCCGGAGGCCTCCCGGACGGTCAGTCGGTTCGCGGCCACCCACTCCTGGTAGCGCAGGCGCTCCTCGTCCTTGACCGGGATCACGGCGATCCGCCGCTGCTCCCCTGCCTCGGTTCCATGCCCGGCACCGTTGCGTAGTGTCAGCTCCACGGCCCGTCCGGCCGCGCCCACCAGCTGCATCGCGGGGCTGACCGTGGCGGACAGTGGCACGCCGTCGATGGCCAGGACTACGTCGCCTTCCTTCGCGGCTGCGCCGGGCCGGGTCAGCGGCGATGTGGCCAGCGGGTCCGAGGACTCGCCGGCAAGGATGCGCGTGATCTCCCAGCCGGCCGCGGTGAAGGCGAAGTCTGCGCCGAGCCGTCCCTGGCCGTTGCTGCCGTTTTCCGTGACCGCTGTGGGCCGGACGTAGGCGTGCGAGGTGCCCAGTTCCCCGTGAAGCTCCCAGAGCAGATCCACGAGGTCGTCGTGGGTCCCCAACCGGTCAACGATCGGACGGTACCGCTTGTGGATCGACTCCCAGTCCTGTCCTGCCATGTCTTCGGCCCAGAAGAAATCGCGCTGCAGGCGCCAGGCCTCGTCAAACGCCTGGCCCCAGACGCTGAGCGGGTCCATCATCACGCGGATGCGGCCCAGGTCCACCTTGACCAGCTGGCCGGATTCCTCATCCGCCTTGGCGGTAGAGGGAACCACGCTGACCTGCTTGTCGTTGACCAGCACCACTTTCTTGCCGTCGCCCGAGAGCCGGTAGCTGTCCAGGGCTTCCACCAGCGTGAGGGACTTCCGGCGGGCCAGGTCGAACCGGACCAGGCTCGGGCGCGCGTCCTTGTCTTCCTGGCTGGCTTTGCCGTCGCCGGTGACGCCGGCCAGGGCCCAGTCCAGCCACAGCAGTGCGCCCTCGGTTGACGTCAGTGCCGTGTAGTTGCCCTGGGGCACGGGGACGCCGATGACCCGGTGCGCCAGCCCGGCCGGATCCACCCGGACCGCACTGACTGGCGCAGCGCCTGCCGCGGAATCTGCATCCTTGCTGTCCGTGCTGTCCCTGCTTGCGGCGGGGTCCAGGTCAACAGCGGGGCCAAACGGCGACGGCGTTGTGGCCGCCAGTGCCACCAGATACGGCTTGATGGGGCTGGGGAAGGAGAGGTCGAACGAGTGTCCGTCGTAGACCGGGTCAAAGCTGCGGTTGGACAGGAAGGCCAGGAACTTCCCGTCCGGCGTGAATTGTGGTGATTGGTCGCAGAAACGGCCGTCGGTGACCTCGACGATGCCGCCCGCCAGGTCTGCGGCGTTGGCCAGCCGGAGCCGGCTCCGGGAACCGAACGAGGTAACGGGTTCGGACCAGGCGAGCCACTGTGAGTCCGGAGACCACGCGAGTTCCGCGATAGTGCCCTCGCCGATGCTGGTGACCAGGGACAGTTCCCCGGTGGCTGTGTCCGCTACGCAGATATCTCCGAAGGAGGTACCCACGGCAATCCACCGGCCATCGGGGCTCGCTTCCAGGGCGCTGGCGCGTGACGGCTTGGGGAAGGCGATACGGGTGGGCAGGCCGTACGCTCCTGCGTTGACGGCGGATTCCGCCTTGCCGTGGGCGGCGTCGGCCGTGGATTCGCCTGCCTGGGAGTCACCGGCCGGGGAGTCATCACGCACCGGGACAACGACGTCGGCAGTCACCGCTGCGGATGCCGCCGCGGGAACCGGTCGCGGCAGTGCCGCTTCCGATTCGTCCCGATCGGCTGCGGCGGGCACGGCCACCGGGGGTGCCGTGACGGCAGGAACCACGGTGTTGGGGACTGCGGCGGCAATCTCCTTGATGTAGATCGCCTCCACGCCGTCGTGATCGGCGACGTAAGCGAGGCGGCCGCCGTCGAGCGGCCTGGGGAGCCGTGCCCGGACACCCGGGGTGGCCTCGACGATGCGGGACGGGCCGTCCTGGTGACGGAGCCAGTGAATGGTTCCATGGGCCTCCACGGCGCTGGCGGAGCCGCTGTCATCCGGCACCACCGCGCCCAGGTGTTTGGACGTTTTCAGCAGGCCCGGGCGGCGCGATTGCGACGCGGAACCCAGCGAGATGTCCAGCCGTACTGCGGCAGAGGACAGATCGTGCAGGATCCACAGCTCACCGGCGGATTCAAAGATGACCCGTTCACCGTCAGTGGAGGCGTGGCGGACGTAGAAGTCCTCGTGGTCGGTGTGCCGCCGCAGATCGCCGCCGGAAGGCAGCACCGAGTACAGGTTTCCGTATCCCTCATGGTCTGACAGGAACGCGATGCGCCCGTCCACCCACAGCGGATCTGCGAGGTTTCCGTCGAGGTGGGGAACCAGGCGTTCGAACTCCCCGTTTCCGTCGGTGTCGATCCAGAGCTTGCCCGCTGTGCCGCCGCGGTACCGCTTCCACCAGGCCGGTTCGCGTGAGAGCACGCTGGCCAGTACCACCGGCCGTTCGTCCCCCACTTCGGGACCGAAGGCCACGGATTCGACCGGCCCGAAGGGGAGCTCGTCAGCCGACCCGCCGTCAACCGGGACGCTGTAAGCATAGGTGTGCCGGCTTTCAGCCTGGCGGAAAGCGCTGGTCACCACGACGTCACCGGCCGCGGTGAAGCCTTTAACCTTGGTTGTGGCGTGGCCGAAGTACGTCAGTTGCCGGTAGCCACCGCCGTCCACCTCCGCCGAGACCACTTCCGGGGCGGTTCCCTGGATAACAGTCCAGACCAGCCGCCTGCCGTCAGGCGTAAAGCGCGGGTTGCGGGCGGGCAGCTGCAGTGACGACACCCGCCATGCACGGCCGCCGCTGAGGGGTGCGATCCACACGTCGTCCTCTGCCACAAACGTGACCAGATCGCCTTGGACATGCGGAAACCGGAAGTAGCTCGAAGAAGTCATCGTTCGATCATAGTCAACTCCCGCTACGGTCCGAGGGAGGTACCGACGGCGTGCGGGCCGTGGTGTGATGGATCATGCACATCGTTATTGCCGGGGCCTCAGGGCTAATCGGGACCCACTTGTCCGCAACGCTGCGAGAGGCCGGCCATGACGTGACGACCCTCGTCCGTCGCGAACCGTCGTCCCCCACCGAAATCCGCTGGGATCCCGCAGCCCGCCGCCTGGATCCGGCGGCGCTGGCCGGTGCCGACACCGTCATCAACCTCTCCGGTGCCGGGATCGGGGACAGGCCCTGGACCCGCCGGCGGATCGACGAGCTGTTGAACTCGCGGCTGGCTGCCACCAGCACCCTGACCGCTGCCATGTCCACGCTTGACGACCCGCCGCGCACGTTCATCAGCCAGTCGGCGTCCGGGTACTACGGAGATTCGGGGTCCGCCCAGCTCCGGGAGAGCGCGTCGCCGGGCTCGGGTGTTCTGTCACGTATCTGCGTCGAGTGGGAGGCCGCCGCTCATCAGGCACCGGCCGGTGTCCGCGTGGTCACACCACGCACCGGTGTTGTCCTCAGCCCCGCAGGCGGCGCCCTGGGCCGACTCCTGCCGCTGCTTCGCCTCGGGCTGGGCGGTCCACTCGGCCACGGCAGGCAGTACTGGCCGTGGATCACGCTTCCGGACGTCGCCGCAGCTTTTTTGTTCCTCGCTGACTCCGGGCTCCGCGGCCCGGTCAATGTCTGCGCCCCCGAAAGCGCCGACGTCAACGCCTTGATCGGCGCGCTGGCATCCGCGCTCCATCGGCCGGCATTTTTCCGCGTACCGTCGCCGGCACTGCGCCTGGTTATGGGGCAGCTGGCCAATGAGCTCATCCTTCCCAGCCAGCGGATGGAACCGGCGGCCCTGGAAGCAGCCGGCTTCCAGTGGCAGCACCCGTCACTGGCCGAGGCCGCCGCTTGGGTGGCCGGCAAGCACTGAGTCTGAGCCAATGGGCTGAGCCAACGTTCAGAGGCACACCAGTCAGGACCCCGGCAGGACGTCCGTAATCCGCCAGCGGCCGTCAACGGAGACCAGCACCAGCCGGAGGGTCTGGGCGGCCACCGGTGCGCCCGCCGCCACGACTGCTCCGGACGCGTCTTTCTCCTCATAGGGCGATGTGGCTGACGTGACAGCGATGACCACCTGACCGGGTGAGATGCCGGGCTGGACCTGCAGGTTCGATACGGCACTGGTGAATCCGGCCAGGACGTGACCGGACACCTGGAGCTCGGCCTTGAGGCGCGCATCCGCGGCGGAGGCCGCCGATCCCGGGGCATTAACCAGATCCAGCAGCTCCAGCCGGCCGGAGCTGAAGGCCAGCGACCTCACCGCGGCCAGTCCCCGGACTGCTTCGAGCGGGTCCGCCGAGTCCAGCTGAGCCGCGGCGGCGGCCGGGACTCCTGCGGCGGCGAGCACGGGGTCCACCTCTCCGGTCTCCGCACTCTCCGCCACCGCCCCTGGTCCGGCGGACACCGCCCACGGCCCGTCCGGCCCAAAGGCACCGGCGGCCCAGATAGCGCCTGCCAGGATCGCACCCGCTCCCACCGCCAACAGCACCGTGCCCCGATTGCGTCCGGCCATCCCCGGGATCCCGTCGCGCCGGTTCGGGCCAGGATCCACCACTTTTTGCGACGCCACCGTCCGACGCTTCGCACCGGGGATTGGTTCGTCATCGTGTGGGCCAGGTTCCACGGCATGCCTGCCGCGCGGCGCCGGGTTCTTACTGTCGACCGCCTGGACCGGTCCGGCGAGGCTTCCGGCCGCTGGCACCCCGACCTCAGGTGCGCCGGCCTCCAGTGCGCGGAGCTTCGGTGCGCGCACCACTGGCATCTCCGCATCCTCCCCCGGGAATGGAAGGACCTGCCGCGCCCCCACCAGCCCGGACCAGCGCGACGTCGAGATCCGGCGCCGCCAGGACCCGAGACGGTTCCTTACTGCGCCGCCGGGATGGTCCGGGACGCGGCGGCGCGTCAGCAGCTGCGGGATGACCGTGGCGTGGACGGAGGACGCGAGGTCCACCGGCAGCGGCGGGGCACTGCGGTAGACCGCCGTCGCCAACTCAACAGCCGTGGGCCGCAGCCGCCGGTCCTCATTAAGGCCCGCCTCCAGGGCCGCGGCCAGCTCGACCGGAACGTCAGGGAGCAGGAGTGAAAGGGGCGGGCGGGCGGCGGTCCGGCGCGGCGGCTGGCCCGTGAGGCAGTACCACCCCAGCGCCGCCACCGAGTAGACATCGCGTTCCGGCTGCAGCCCCGCCCGCACGGCGTCCACCGGTGCCGGATCCATAAACCCCGGGGTGCCATGGTCCGGCACTGCCGAAACATCACCCACCATCCTGGCAATGCCGACGTCGGACAGCATTGGCTTGCCATGACCTGTAAAGAGGACATTCCCGGGCGATACGTCACCGTGGGTGAACCCCTGACCATGCAGGTAGCCAAGTACCTGGGCAATAGGGGTGAGCACGGTGACCGTCTCCCCGATGGTGAGCTTGGCCCTGCTGCCCACCAGCTCTCCGAGGGAACCGCCGGGCGCGTAATCCAGCAGCAGCCCTATTTCCCCTCCAGCCGCCACCGCTGATCCGGCCGGCCCGCGAACACGGAGGGCATTATGGGCTTTGATGAGGTGCTGGTGGTCAAGGACCGAAAGAATGCGGATTTCACGGCGGATGGCCTCCTCGGCGTCGGTCCCCGGCTCCCTGCCTCCGCCCGGACCCGCCACCCCGCGGTGCCCCTCACCAAGGCATTTCAGCGCAAACTCGCGGCCGGACCTTTCTTCAGTAACCAGCCACACAGTTGAACTCCCGCCGCGGCCCAACACGCGGCCCACCTGGAACCCGGGAACCACGGGGGCAGTGAAATGATCCATGACTCATGTCTAGCGGAATCCGGGAATGCCTGCAGAAGTTATCCACAGGCCAGGTGCATCCACTGGATCCGTCAGTGGCATGAGAGGTCCGCCACTATACCCGGCCCCCTCGCGGATGGGGGTCTAAGCTGGACGGCATGACTCTTGAGTTTTCACAGGTGGGTCTCGCCCCGGACTTCGTTGACTACACACGCGGCTGGGATCTGCAGCGCGGGATCCACGGCAAGGTTGTCACAGCCGAAGCGCCCAGCACTGTCCTCATCCTTGAACACGCCGCCGTCTATACAGCGGGCAAGCTCACAGAAGAGCACGAGCGCCCGTTGGACGGCACGCCCGTCGTGGCGGTGGACCGCGGCGGAAAGCTGACCTGGCACGGCCCCGGCCAGCTGATCGCATATCCCATTCTCAAGCTGAAGAACCGGTCAGGCATCCGCGACTACGTTGAGCGGCTCGAAGCGGTCATGATCGCCGTCATGGCTGACTATGGCATCAACGCTGAGCGCATCAAGGGACGGGCCGGCGTGTGGATCACGGCTGACAGCAAGGGCCCGGACCGGAAGATTGCAGCAATCGGCATCCGCGTCCTGGACGGGGTCACAATGCACGGCGTCGCCATTAACTGCAACAATGATCTGGCGCCTTATGCCCAGATCATCGCCTGTGGCATCACCGACGCCAGCGTCACCACCATGTCCATCGAAACCGGCAGGAACATCGCCCCGAGCGATATCGCAGACCGGTTCGTGGAAGAATTTCGCAAGCACGAAGAAGCACTCGTTTCAAGCCCTGAGGGAGCACTCCTGTGACACTGGCACCAGAAGGCCGGAAGCTGCTGCGCGTTGAGCAGCGCAACTCCGCAGTACCCGTGGAGCGGAAGCCGGAGTGGATCAAGGCGAAGGTCCAGATGGGTCCGGAGTATGTCCAGCTCAAGAACCTGGTCAAGAAGGAAGGCCTGCACACGGTGTGTGAGGAGGCCGGCTGCCCGAACATTTTCGAGTGCTGGGAAGACAAGGAAGCCACGTTCCTGATCGGCGGGTCCGAATGCACCCGGCGCTGTGATTTCTGCCAGATCGACACGGGCAAGCCCTCCCCGGTGGACATGTTCGAACCCACGAAGGTGGCCCGCTCGGTCCAGGCCATGCAGCTGCGCTACGCCACCGTGACCGGGGTGGCCCGGGATGACCTGGCCGATGAGGGGGTGTGGCTGTACGCCGAGACGGTCCGGAAGATCCACGAGCTGAACCCGGGCACCGGCGTCGAACTGCTGATCCCGGACTTCTCCGGCAAGCCCGAGCACATCGCGGCGATCTGCGATTCCAAGCCCGAGGTCTTCGCGCACAACGTCGAGACCGTGCCGCGGATCTTCAAGCGGATCCGGCCCGCGTTCCGGTACGACCGGTCCCTGGATGTCATCACCCAGGGCCGCAACCAGGGCATGGTGACCAAGTCCAACCTGATCCTGGGCATGGGCGAGACCCGCGAGGAGATCTCCGAAGCCCTGCGGGACCTGCACGAGGCCGGCTGTGACCTGATCACCATCACCCAGTACCTCCGCCCGAGTGAGCGGCACCTGCCGGTGGACCGCTGGGTCAAGCCGCAGGAGTTCGTGGACCTGCAGGACGAGGCCAACGAGATCGGCTTCCTCGGTGTGATGAGCGGGCCGCTGGTCCGGTCCTCCTACCGGGCCGGCCGGCTCTGGGCCACCGCGATGCGCAAGAAGGGCTGGGAAATCCCCGCCCAGCTCGCCCACATCGAGTCCTCCGGCAGCACCCGCCAGGAAGCCAGCTCACTGCTCGCCGCACATTCCTGAGCCGTATTTCTGTTGTCCCTGAGGGCCGGCACCGGACATTCTCCGGCGTCCGGCCCTCAGGCTTAAATCGCGTAGAATTGAGGCACTATGGCGAACTCCCCTGATTCCAGTAACAGCACTCCGGCGGCCGCTGACGCCCCGAAGCGTGGCCTCTTCTCGCGCAAGCCAAAAGAAGCAAAGGTCAAGAAGCCCAGCCGGCTCAAGCAGATCGGCGAAGTCTTTAGCATGACCCGCCGCCATGATCCCATGGTCCCGTGGCTGATGCTGCTGGTGTTCCTGGGCGTTGTGGCCGTCAGCTTCCTGGTGGGTTTCTGGCTGGAAAATTGGATCACCGGCCTGCTCATCGGTATTCCGCTGGGCCTCTTGGGCGCCACGCTGATCCTTTCGCGACGTGCTGAACGCGCCGCCTTCGCCCAGATCGAGAACCAGCCCGGAGCCTCAGGCGCGGCACTGGGAACGCTGAAGCGCGGCTGGATCACCGAGGACCAGCCAGTCGCCGTCAACCCGCGCACGCAGGATGCCGTGTTCCGCGCCGTCGGCCGTCCCGGCGTCGTCCTCGTCAGCGAAGGCCCCACCATCCGCGTCAAGCCGATGCTCGATGCAGAGCGTAAGCGACTTGCCCGCATCCTCCCGAACGTCACGGTCCACATGATCGAAAGCGGCCGCGGCGAGGGACAGGTTCCCATCAGCCAGGTGGCCAAGAAGATGGGCAAGCTCAAAAACGAACTGACCAAGCTTGAGGTGAATGCGGTATCCAAGCGCATTTCCTCGCTGGGCACCCGCCTCCCGATTCCCAAGGGAATCGACCCTTACAAAGCGCGCCCCAACCGCGGACGCTAAGACTCTTGAACCGCCCTGGTTCCGGCTTGGCCGGCATCAGGGCGGTTTTGTCTGCCGCACGCCGCCCAACCAGGCGGGCACATTGATTGGAAGTAGCCACATGACGATTCCCGTTAGAACCCTTGTTATCCGGGCCTTCCGTGTCCTGGCGGTCGCCGAAGCCTTCAGCTGGGCCGCGCTCCTGGCAGGCATGTACTTCAAGTGGATCGCCAAGACCACCGAACTGGGTGTGGAGATCGCCGGCCCTATCCATGGGGCGCTGTTTGTGGGCTACGGCATCGCTGCCCTCGCCCTGTGGCGGCTCCAGCGGTGGCCCTTCGTGGTGGCCCTTTTCGCCGGACTGTCAGCGGTGTTCCCCTTTGCCACCGTCGCGTTCGAACGCTGGGCCGGAAAGCGCGGCTACCTGACACCGGCCGCAGCCGTTCCTGCTGGGACAAAGGAAACAGCGGGGGTCTGACCCCGCGCCGCCCTGTATTACCGCCCCGCCTGGTGCCGGCATACCGGCGCCGCCAGGTTCCTGATTACTGTTAGCGCCGCACGAGGACCGTATTCATCGCCCTATCGTGCAGTCCCCGCTGGTCCGGATCGAATATTACGGCGGGAATCACCAGGCACAGCAGCACTGACCTCACCACGGCCGCCAGCGGACCGGCGGGCCCGCCACCCAGGCGCAGCACGTGGATCCCGGCCACGCGGTGGCCGATGCTGTAACCGAGCGTGCCCACAAGCAGCATCTGTTCCGCGGCGAAAACCGCCAACGTGGCCCAGGAGTCACCGCCAAAGGCAAAGTTGCTGATCAGCAGGGCAATCCCCCAGTCAAGGACGATGGCGAGGATGCGCCTGCCGGCCCGGGCGATGGAGCCGGAACCGGATTCGGGCAATCCCAGGCGCTCCCCCGGGTACTTTGAGATGCCGGACGTGTCCGGTCCGCCGAGCCAGGAGCCAATGTCATTGCGATCTACCACCGTCCAAGCTTACCGACTCACCGCCGACCACAGAGTGGAAACCGCTGGACCACCCTACGGACACCGGATAGCGTTACCTGATCAGGACAATTCTGTAACCCGAACAGGGCATTCTGTAACCTGCCCGAAACAATGTGGACACTGACGGGAAATGACGTGTCCATAGGCTGATAGCAGTTTCAAGCAATACCTCCCAAGCAGGGAAACTTGGTTTCCCTGCCCTTTGGATTGCGCTGGATCAGTTGGCTTGCCAGCCAGATATTACATATGCGTAAGGAGCATAGATGTTCAAGACTGCGGACGAAGTCCTCAAGTTCATCAAGGACGAAGATATTAAGTTCGTCGATATCCGCTTCACCGATCTCCCGGGTGTGCAGCAGCACTTCAACGTGCCGGCAAAGAGCGTCGACGCGGACTTCTTCGTCAACGGCCAGCTCTTCGACGGTTCCTCCATCCGCGGCTTCCAGGGCATCGCTGAATCCGACATGCAGCTGATCCCTGACGTCACCACCGCATTCCTGGACACGTTCCGCATGGAGAAGACCCTTGCGCTGAACTTCTCCATCGTGAACCCCCGTACCGGAGACCCTTACCACCGCGACCCCCGCGGCGTGGCCGAAAAGGCTGAGGCCTACCTCGCCTCCACCGGCATCGCCGACACCGCGTTCTTCGCTCCGGAAGCCGAGTTCTTCGTCTTCGACAACGTCCAGTACCAGTCCTCCCCCGAGGGCAGCTTCTACAAGATCGACTCCGAAGAAGCACACTGGAACACCGGCCGTGAAGAAGAGGGCGGAAACCTCGGCTACAAGACCCCCATCAAGGGCGGCTACTTCCCGGTTTCCCCCACCGACAAGCAGGCTGACCTCCGCGACGCCATGTGCATCGCCCTGGATGAGGCAGGCCTCGAGGTCGAGCGCAGCCACCACGAGGTAGGCTCCGCCGGCCAGGCTGAAATCAACTACAAGTTCACCACCCTGACGCACGCGGCAGATGACCTGCAGAAGTTCAAGTACGTCATCAAGAACACGGCCGACGCCTGGGGCAAGTCCGTGACCTTCATGCCGAAGCCGGTCTTCGGCGACAACGGTTCTGGCATGCACTGCCACCAGTCGCTGTGGACCAACGGCGAACCGCTGTTCTACGACGAAAAGGGCTACGCCGGCCTGTCCGACACGGCCCGCTGGTACATCGGCGGCCTGCTGAAGCACTCCTCGGCCGTCCTCGCCTTCACCAACCCGACGGTGAACTCCTACCGCCGCCTGGTCAAGGGCTTCGAAGCTCCGGTCAACATGGTGTACTCGCAGGGCAACCGCTCCGCCGGTATCCGTATCCCCATCACGGGCTCCAACCCCAAGGCCAAGCGCATCGAGTTCCGCGCTCCGGACCCCTCCTCCAACCCGTACCTGGCCTTCGCTGCCCAGCTGATGGCCGGCATTGACGGCATCCGCAACCGCATCGAGCCGCCGGCTCCGATCGACAAGGACCTCTACGAGCTGCCCGCCGAGGAAGCGAAGGACATCCCGAAGGCTCCGGGCACCCTGGAAGAGGCACTGGAGGCCCTGCGCGAGGACAACGAGTTCCTGCAGGCCGGTGGCGTGTTCACCCAGGACCTGATCGACACCTGGATCGAGTACAAGTACGAGTACGAGATCCGCCCGCTGTCCCTGCGCCCGAACCCGTACGAGTTCGAGCTCTACTACGGCGTCTAGCCAGATCCGCGGCTGAACCCGTTCAGTCCGCCCAAAAGTCCGCCCGGGCTGCCAGCATCAAAGCTGCAGACCGGGCGGACTTTTTTGTCACTAAGGTGGAGACTGGCTCCAGACGTGCTGAGACCGGGAGCCAGCCCCCTGGCATGTGCTCCCCGAGACGAAGACTTTTCAAGCCTTCCCCCCAACAAGGTTTGAAGAACACCGCCAATCCACATGATCGGTCAATGCGGAGCCGGAGGCAATGCCCCGGCTGCCGTGTCTGAACGGATTATCCCGTGAAGCTCCGGTACATGATCCGTTGCGGTCCGGAACTGCCGCCCAGGTATTGCCCCTGGTCCACAAAGCCGGCGGTCCTGTACGCGGACAGACCGGCGGGGTTGGCTTCGTTGACGGAAAGCACGACGCCGGCCTCGCGGGTTCCGCGCCTGGCGCTCAGATTCGCGGCGGCCTCCACCGCGGACGCTGCCGCCAGCGGCCCGAGGCCTTGCCCCTGGTGGCGCCTGTCGATCAGGAAACCGCGCAACAGCCAGGCGGAAGCCTCGTCCGGCCAGCCGGCCAGGCGCGCGGCACCGGCCTGGAGGGTCAGCACGCCCACGGCGTAGCCCGCGGCCTCCACGACATACGGGAAGCGCGAATCCTCCTCCAGGCCCGCCAGGACCATGCGGAGCGGGTCACCCACGAAGCTGCTTTGGCCGGGGCCCAGTTCAAGGTTGGCCACCTCACCGAGCTGGATGGCAAGCGCATCAGCATCGAGGTCATCCAGGGCGATGAGCCAGACGGAATCAACCCGGGTTTTCAGGTCGGCTGCCCGTCGGATCCGGCGGGAGTCCCAACGTCGGCCGATGGACCGGCAGGGTCCATCCACATGACTTCCCACAGGTGGCCGTCCGGGTCCTGGAAACTGTGGTTGTACATAAAGCCGTAGTCCTGGACCTCTTGCGACGGTGTGCCGCCGGCGGCCAGCGCCTTACGCACCGTTTCGTCCACGGCTTCCCTGCTGTCCACTGAAAAGGCCGTGATGGCCTCGGTGGAGCTGGTGGCGTCGGCCACGTCCCTGGAGGTGAACGTCTTGAAGAAGCCCTCCACCAGGAGCATGACAAACGCGTTGTCGTTGACGATCATGCAGGTCGCGTTTTCATCCGTGTAGTCCGGATTGAAGGAGAAGCCAAGTGCGGTAAAGAAATCGACGGACCGCTTCAGATCCTTCACGGGCAGGTTCAGGTAGATTTGCGTAGCCATGGCCCCCAACCTAGCACCGCACCGCCGCGGCTGTCTGCAGCACCGGGGAAGTCCTCAGGCAGCCGCTAATGACCGTAGAAGGCTTTCTCGAACACTGCCCGGGCCTGCCGGCTCAGGCGAAGGTAGTCCTCTTCAAGGGTGGCCGCATTGCCTGGTTCGTAGCCGCACCAGCGGGCCACCGCTTCAAGGTCCCCGCGTGCGGACGGCAGCGTGTCCGACGCCCTGCCGCTCCAGATGACGTTGGCGGACCGGATCCGGCTGGCGAGCCGCCATGCGTCGGCCAGCAGCTTCGCGTCAGGCCCGGTGAGCAGGTCCAGTGAAGCAGCGGCTTCAAGGGCCTCCACCGTGGAGGTTGTCCGCAGTTCCGGGTGCTGGGCCGCATGCTGGAGCTGAAGGAGCTGCACCAGCCACTCAACGTCGCTCAGTCCGCCGCGGCCAAGCTTCAGGTGGCGTGCCGGATCGGCCCCGCGCGGCAACCGCTCCGCTTCCACCCGCGCTTTGACCCTGCGCACTTCCCGGACATCCTGCTCCGAAATTGATTCCGGGTACCTGATCGGGTCGATGAGGGCCAGAAAGTCCTCGGCCAGGGCGTCATCGCCCGCCATGGGCCGGGCCCGCAGCAGCGCCTGCGCTTCCCAGATCAACGACCAGCGGCGGTAATATTCGGCAAACGAATCCAAGGAGCGGACCATGGCCCCGTTTTTGCCTTCGGGCCGAAGATCCGCGTCCATCTGCAGCACCCGCTCGGCCATGATGGCCGGTTTGAGCGGCTGGGTGAGCAGGCTGGAGACCTTGGCGACAATCCGGGCCGCCTGTTCCTGCGCTTCCTCGTCCGTATAGCTTGGCAACGCGCGGTGTACGTACATCACGTCGGCATCGGAGCCGTAACCGATCTCGCGGCCGCCCTGGCGGCCCATGGCCACCACCAGCATCGCGGTCTTGAGCGGCTCGTCAGCCGCGACGATGCCTTCGGCCACACGCAGGGCGCCCAGCACGGCTGCCCGGTCGGTGTCCGCCAGCGCCGCGCCCACGTCGTCCTGGTTGAGAAGCCCGGCAGAATCGGCAATCGCGATCCGGAGGATCTCCCTGCGCCTGATCAGCCTGATCAGCCTGATGGCGTTCTCCGGGTCCGAGTGCCGCGACATTTTGGACGTGATCTCCTGCCATTGGGCTTCGAAACCCAGCGGCACGAGGTCTTTGTTGGTACCCAGCCACGCCACTGATTCCGGCGAAACCTCCAGAAGGTCCGCAATCAGTCGTGAGTTGGAGAGCACGTTGCATAGCCGTTCCGCCGCCGCCGTGGAATCCCGGAGCATGCCCAGGTACCAGTGGGTGGTGCCAAGGGCCTCACTGACGCGCCGGAACGCGAGCAGCCCGGCGTCGGGGTCAACGCCTTCGGCGAGCCAGTCCAGCAGGATGGGCAGCAGCTGGCGTTGCAGGGCTGCCCGCCGGCTGACACCGGCGGTCAGCGCCTCGATGTGCCGCATCGCGCCCCGCGGGTCTCGATAGCCGAGCGCGGCAAGGCGGCCCTGGGCGGCCTCAGGGGTCAGCCTGGCGTCCTCGCTGCTGAGTTTGGCCGCGGTGTTGAGCAGTGGGCGGTAGAAAATACGTTCGTGCAGTTCGCGGACTGAGCGTTTGGTTTTCTGCCAGGTGGCCAGCAGCGTAGCCGGTGGCGGCCTGTCATTGGAGAACGGGCCAAGCACTGCCTTCGCGAGGGCACGCTGTGCCGCATCGCTGACGGGCATCAGGTGTGTCCGCCGGAGCTGGAACAGCTGGATGCGGTGTTCCAGGAGGCGAAGGTACCGGTACGCGTGATCGAAAGCAGCGGCGTCGGACCTGCCGATGTAACCCCCGGCCGAAAGTGCCGCTATTGCTGCGGTGGTATCCCTGCGGCGGAGCGTTTCGTCGGATTTTCCGTGCACCAGCTGGAGCAGCTGGACGGTGAACTCCACGTCCCGGAGGCCGCCGCGGCCGAGCTTGATCTGCCGCTGTTCCTCCGCCGCCGGGATGTGCTCGGTGACCCTGCGCCGCATCGCCTGCACGGATTCCACGAACCCTTCGCGGCCCGCGGAGCTCCAGATCAGCGGGGCCACCGCGTTTTCGTACCGCTCCCCCAGGTCCCTGTCGCCGGCGATGGTCCGCGCCTTCAGGAGCGCCTGGAATTCCCAGCTCTCGGCCCAGCGCGCATAGTAGCTTTCGTGTGACGCCAGGGTTCGGACCAGGGGTCCGGACTTGCCCTCCGGCCGCAGGTTGGCGTCCACTTCCCAGAGTCCGGGTTCACGTGCCACGGAGGAGATGGCCCGGGAAATGCCGGTGGCCAAGGCTGTGCCGATGGTACTGGCACGGGCGTCGTCGAGATCGCCGGCGTCGACCACGTAGATGACGTCGACGTCGGAAATATAGTTCAGTTCCCGCGCTCCGCATTTGCCCATCCCGATGACGGCCAGGCCAACGGCGGCCACCTCCCCGGCGCTGAACTGTTCAGCGGCCTCGGCACGGGAAACTGCCAGCGCAGCTTCGATCGCGGCCCCCGCCAGGTCAGCGAGTTCAGCGCCGACGGCGGGCATAAAGTCCAGCGGGTCAGCAGCGCACATGTCCTTGACCGCCAGGTCCACCACCCCGCGGCGGTAGGCCGACCGCAGCGCGGCATAGGCGTCGGTTCCGGTCATTCCGGCGACAGGCCGGGCCGACCCGGGTTCCGCGTGGACGGATTTCAGGAGGACCGAGCGGAGCTGTTCCGGATCTGCCTGAAGCGGCTCGGGACTGGCCGTGACGTCGAAGGCCTCGAGGTGTTCCGGGTGCCGGATGAGGAATTCGCCGAGCGCTTCGGAGGCCCCGAGCACCCGGTACAGCGGCTCGCTGACCTCCGGATCGGCCGCCGCCAGCTCCCGGAGACGGGGGTGCTTTTCAATCAGCCGCACCAGTGACTGCAGCGCGGTGTCGGGATTGGCAGCCATTTGCAGGCCGGCGAAGATCCTGTCCGGGTCCAGGCCGTCCAGTTCCGGGGCAGCCAGGAAGCGCTCACCCTTCTCCAGGTCACTGAAGCCGGCTGAGATGAGGCGGCGTGCGAGGCTCACCGCCGCCTAGAGAATGCCGAGGTTGCGCTGCAGTTCGTAGGGCGTCACCTGGAGCCGGTAGTCCTGCCATTCGGCACGTTTGTTGCGCAGGAAGTGCTCGAAGACCTGCTCACCGAGGATCAGCGGCATCAGTTCGGAGTCCTCCATGGACCTGATGGCATCGTGAAGGCTTGCCGGCAGGGGGTCGTGGCCCATCGCACGGCGCTCGGCGGAGCTCAGTGACCAGACGTCGTCCTCTGCTGCGGCGGGCAGGTCGTAGCCTTCTTCGATCCCCTTCAGCCCGGCACCCAGCAGGACTGCGTAGGCGAGGTAGGGGTTCGCGGCAGAATCAATGCCGCGGTATTCGATGCGGGCCGACTGGCCCTTGCCGGGCTTGTACAGCGGGACCCGGACCAGGGCCGAACGGTTGTTGTGGCCCCAACTGAGGTAGCTCGGCGCTTCGCCGCCGCCCCAGAGCCGCTTGTAGGAGTTCACGAACTGGTTGGTCACAGCCGTGAACTCCGGAGCGTGCTTGAGGATGCCTGCGATGAACTGGCGGGCCGTCTTGGAAAGCTGGAATTCGGCGCCAGCCTCATAGAAAGCGTTGGTGTCGCCCTCGAACAGCGAGAAGTGCGTGTGCATCCCGGACCCGGGGTGGTCGGTGAAAGGCTTGGGCATAAAGGTGGCGTAGGTTCCCTGCTGGAGGGCCACTTCCTTGATCACCGTGCGGAACGTCATGATGTTGTCCGCCGTCTGCAGGGCGTCCGCATAGCGCAGGTCGATCTCGTTCTGGCCGGGACCTGCTTCATGGTGGCTGAACTCCACCGAAATACCCACGGATTCCAGCATGGTCACGGCCGTGCGGCGGAAATCCTGCGCCACGCCGCCGGGAACGTGGTCGAAGTAGCCACCCTCGTCCACGGGTATCGGCGCGCCGTCGGGCCCGGGCTGCTGGGACTTGAGGAGGTAGAACTCGATCTCCGGGTGTGTGTAGCAGGTAAACCCCATGTCCGCAGCCTTGGCCAGCGTGCGCTTGAGGACATTGCGGGGATCCGCGGCTGACGGTTCGCCGTCCGGAGTCAGGATGTCGCAGAACATACGCGAGGTCTGTTCGGTCTCGCCACGCCAGGGAAGGATCTGGAACGTGGACGGATCCGGTTGTGCCAGCATGTCCGATTCGAACACGCGTGCGAGGCCTTCGATGGCCGAACCGTCGAAACCGAGCCCTTCCTCAAAGGCACCTTCAACCTCGGCCGGGGCGAGTGCCACCGATTTGAGTGAACCTACGACGTCAGTGAACCACAGGCGTACGAACCGTACGTCGCGCTCCTCGATTGTGCGCAGGACAAACTCTTGCTGGCGGTCCATGATGGCCTCTTCTCCGGTCAATCGTTCATGCCCCGGGTCCGCGGAAGCGGCGGCCGGCAGCAGTTCACCATCACTTTACTAAGCATTCGGCTCCAATGCTGGCGACGGCGCCGCACGTAACACAGCGTTAACACGGCACCCATTGACGGCCGCGCCGGCCGGTGGCAAAAATGCCCTGTGCGGGCACCCGAATATGACGCGGATCACGGTCCGCTGGCCCTTCTACGTTGGCTAGGACTGCCGCTGCCGCATTACGCTCTTGCCATGGCCTCAACCAATAGCTCTGAGTCAAGCGCGTCCGCGGAAGTACACGCACCATACGGAAACGGACCTGCCCCGGTGCAGCCGCCGTCGTCGGACGTGAACGCGAAGCCTGCACCCAGGGTGCGCATCCACCACCTGCAGCAGGCCAAGCGGGACGGTGAACGCTTTGCCATGCTGACCGCCTATGAGCAGTACAGTGCGGAGATCTTCGACCAGGCCGGCATCGAGGTCCTCCTGGTGGGCGATTCGGCGTCCAACAATGTATTCGGCAACGAGACCAGCCTGCCGGTCACGGTGGATGAACTCCTGCCCCTCTGCCGCGCTGTGGCTCGGTCCGCCAAGCGCGCCCTGGTGGTGGCAGACCTGCCGTTCGGCAGTTATGAGGTCTCGGCGCAGCAGGGCGTGGCAACAGGCGTCCGGTTCCTCAAGGAGGGGCTGGCCCATGCCGTCAAGATCGAGGGCGGAAAATACTACGCGGAAACCGTCCGGGCCATGGTCCAGGCCGGCGTCCCGGTGATGGCCCATATCGGTTTCACGCCCCAGAGTGAACACGCGCTGGGCGGATACCGGGTCCAGGGCCGCGGGGATGACGCGCAGCGCCTGATTGACGACGCCGTGGCGCTGGTTGAGGCGGGGGCGTTTGCCGTCCTGATGGAAATGGTTCCGGCGGACACGGCAGCCGCCGTTGACGCGGCCGTCAGCGTACCGACGGTGGGGATCGGTGCCGGCAATGCCACCACCGGACAGGTGCTGGTGTGGCAGGACATGGCCGGGTTCCGCGGCGGCCGGATGGCGAAGTTCGTCAAACAGTACGCTGACCTGCGCACTACCCTCAGTGACGCGGCGAAGGCGTACGGCGACGACGTCCGTTCAGGCCAGTTCCCCGGCCCGGAGCATTCCTTCTAGCGACTGACGCGCTCCCCAAGCTCGCAAGCTCACCAGGGACCCCTCGCACGTCAGTCTTGGTCGTCCTTCGGGCCGGCAGCTTACCCGCCAACCTTCGTGGCGCCGTCTTCGACCTTGATGGCGGACACCTCGAACTCCAAGGTGATCTTGTCCGACACCAGCACCCCGCCCGAGTCCAAGGTGGTGTTCCATTTCAGCCCGAAATCCTGGCGATTGATGCGACGGGAACCTTCGAAGCCGGCCCGGAGGTTGCCCATGGGGTCCCGTTCGACGCCGATAAAGTCGATGGGAATTGAAATCTCCCGGGTGATGCCCCGAATAGTCACGCCTCCGCTGACAATGAAGTGGCCCTCGTCAACCTGATCCACCCGGTCGCTGACGAACGTAATCTCGGGGAAACTGGGGGCATCAAAGAAATCGTTGGTCCGCAAATGCTGATCGCGATCGGCATTGCGGGTGTCAATGCTCGCTACCTTGATGGTCAGCCCAACGCTCGAGCGTTCGGGATCCTCTGAGTCGACCGTGATCGAGCCCTCAAAATCATTGAAAGCTCCGCGGACTTTAGTGACCATTGCGTGGCGGGTGGAAAAGCCGATACGCGTGTGCGCCGGGTCGAATTGCCACTGTCCTGCGTACTCGGGCCTGAGTTCGGCCATGGTGTGCCTCCTTGCGGTACGAACCGGTCCGATGCTCGGACGCGTGTAGTAACTCTCGCAGACGGAGTCCCCGTTGGGGAGAGTCACAACGCCCGCACAGCCCGACAGCGGCGCGCGGGAGCGCCGCGGCCGTTCAGTCCTCGTCGCCCTTTTCCCAGGCCTCATTGCGCGCCTTGACCTTTTCGAGGGCGTGTTCGGCTTCCTCCCGCGTTTTGTAGGGGCCGATCAGCTGGGTCCAGTCCGAGAGTGCATCTTCTTCCACCTCGTGGGTGTTTACGTTGTACCAGTACTCAGTCATCGGTGCTCCTCGTTCCGGCTGGCGGGGCCCGGGCCGTGATCCACGTAACCTAAACGTCGATGCGGACAGCCTGGGGCTTCCAGTTACTTGGCCTAATGCGGTGCCTTATATGATCAATCTATGCCTTCCCTAGCCTCGACTGCACCCACCGGCACCCTCACCCGTGGAACCGTCAGCCCGCAGCTCCCCGTTCCCGCGTCCATCCCGCGTCCGGAATACGTGGGCAGGCCCGGCCCGGAGAAATTCACCGGTTCGGAGATCAAGTCCGCCGAGACCATCGAGAAAATCCGCATCGCCAGCCGGATCGCTGCCCAGGCCATCGTTGAGGTGGGCAACCACATCGAGCCCGGCGTGACCACGGACCAGCTGGACAAAGTGGGTCACGAATTTTTGCTGGACCACAAGGCCTATCCGTCCACGCTGGGCTACCGCGGGTTCCCGAAGTCCTTGTGCTCGTCGCTGAACGAAGTTATCTGCCACGGCATCCCGGACAGCACGGTGGTCCAGGACGGCGACATCCTCAACATCGACATCACCGCTTTCATCAACGGCGTCCACGGCGACACCAACCACACCTTCCTGGTGGGAGAGGTTGACGAGGAATCGCGCTTGCTGGTGGATCGCACCCGGGAATCCCTAAACCGCGCCATCAAGGCCGTGGCCCCGGGCCGCGAGATCAACGTGATCGGCCGCGCGATCCAGTCCTACGCCAAGCGCTTCGGCTACGGCGTGGTCCGGGACTTCACCGGCCACGGCGTCGGCGAAGCGTTCCACACGGGCCTGATCATCCCGCACTATGATGCAGCGCCGGCCTACAACACCATCATCGAGGCTGGCATGGTGTTCACCATCGAACCCATGCTGACCCTCGGCACCATCGAATGGGACATGTGGGAAGACGACTGGACCGTTGTCACCCGCGACCACAAGCGGACCGCCCAGTTTGAGCACACACTGCTGGTGACCGAGTCCGGCGCCGAAATCCTCACGCTCCCCTGAACTTTTTCCGGTCAGCCGTCCGGCCGACCTGCCCGCCCTGCCACGAACGGAACAACATTGACCAAGAAGGACGAGAAGTCGCACAAGAACGCCCCGCTGATAGGTATTGACATCGGCGGCACGGGAATCAAGGGCGGCATCGTCGACCTGAAAAAAGGCAAGCTCCTGGGTGAGAAGTTCCGCGTGCCCACGCCCCAGCCCGCCACCCCTGACGCCGTAGCCGACGTCGTAGCGCAAGTGGTCGCCGAGCTTTCAAGCCGCCCGGAGGCTCCGGCCGCGGACTCGCCCGTGGGCGTCACCTTCCCCGGCATCATCCAGCACGGCGTGGTCCATTCGGCGGCCAATGTGGACAAGAGCTGGCTCAACACCGACATCGATGCTTTGTTCACCGCACGGCTTGGCCGCCCTGTGGAGGTCATCAACGACGCCGACGCCGCCGGGCTGGCGGAGGCCCGTTTTGGTGCGGGTCAGGGGGTGGATGGCACTGTCCTGGTGATCACCCTGGGCACCGGAATTGGCTCAGCATTCATCTTCGACGGCCGCCTCGTCCCCAACGCAGAACTGGGGCACCTGGAGATCGACGGCTTTGACGCCGAAAGCAAGGCCTCAGCCGTGGCCCGCGAACGGGACGAACTGAGCTGGGAGGAATACAGCGTGCTGCTGCAGCGCTACTTCTCCCACGTGGAATTCCTGTTCTCGCCCGAGCTGTTCATTGTGGGCGGTGGCATCTCCAAGCGCGCAGACGAATACCTGCCGCACATCAAACTGCGCACCCGGATTGTGCCGGCAAAACTCAAGAATGAGGCCGGGATCGTCGGCGCCGCCGTCGAAATTGCCGTGAAGCACAAGCTCACAAAATAACCGGGACTGACCGGCGCCGAGAGGCAGCCGGTGGTGGCGGCGGCTTCCCCTCCGCGGCCACCACCGGAGCTTACAGGGGGCTCTTTTCGGAGCTCTTCGCGGGCGCACCCGCGGGTTGGGCGCCTTCTTCCACGGACTCGTGGCGGAGCAAGGCAATGGCGGTCTCGAAGTCCTCAAGGGATTCGAAGGCCTGGTACACGCTGGCAAAACGCAGGTAGGCCACTTGGTCAAGCTTCTGCAGCGGACCGAGGATGATCAGGCCAACTTCGTGGGCGTCGATCTCGGCCGCGCCCGACGCGCGGATCTGCTCCTCCACCTCCTGGGCAAGGAGCGCCAGGTCATCTTCACTGACCGGCCGGCCCTGGCATGCCTTGCGCACGCCGTTGATGACCTTGCTGCGGCTGAACGGTTCGCCCACCCCGGAGCGCTTGATCACCGAAAGACTGGTGGTTTCCACAGTAGTGAACCTGCGGCCGCATTCCGGGCACTGCCGGCGGCGGCGGATGGCCGAGCCGTCATCGGCCATACGGCTGTCCACAACACGGGAGTCCGGATTGCGGCAAAATGGACAGTACATGGTGTCCCCTCCCTCGATGTCTTCCGGCGCCGATTTTTCCGGCCCCGGCGGACCTCTCCGTCACTCAGTTTACGACTACATGTAGCGGAATAACAATCCTGTAATTACCACATGTAGTGGTGTCTGCAGCCTTGCCCCGCAGACCTTCAGCGTCAGTGGGCCTCGCGGAAGCGTGCCGTCACAGCTTCACCGTGCGCCGGCAGGTCCTCGGCACCGGACAGGCTCACGATGTGGCCGCTGACTTCCTGCAGCGCAGCCCGGCTGTAGTTGATGACCTGGATGGCGCGCAGGAAAGTGGTGACGTTCAGTCCGGAGGAAAACGCCGCGGTCCCGCTGGTGGGCAGGACGTGGTTGGAGCCCGCGCAGTAGTCGCCCAGGCTGACAGGACTGTAGTCCCCCACAAAGATCGCCCCGGCGTTCCGGATCCGGGCAGCGACCTCCGGCGCGTCAGCGGTCATGATTTCAAGGTGTTCGGCGGCGTAGGCGTCGCACGCGGCGATGCCTTGCTCCAGGTCCTCCACCAGGACAACCCCCGACTGCGGGCCGGACAGTGCCTCGCACACGCGCGCGGAGTGCTTGGTGGCGGCCGCCTGCCGGTCCAGTTCGGTGCGCACCGCCGCGGCGAGGTCCTCCGAGTCCGTGATGAGCACGGAAGCAGCCTGGGGGTCGTGCTCCGCCTGGCTGATCAGGTCTGCTGCCACCAAGGCAGGCTGCGCCGTTGAATCCGCCAGGATGGCGATTTCGGTGGTTCCCGCCTCGGAATCGATTCCCACCACACCCTTGACCAGGCGCTTTGCCGTAGCCACAAAGATGTTTCCCGGACCCGTGACCACATCAACGGGCTCCAGTGCCGCTCCCGCGTCAGTTGCCGGCACGCCGTAGGCGAACGCAGCGATGGCCTGGGCGCCGCCGATGGCGTACACCTCGTCGATTCCGAGCAGGGCCGCTGCCGCGAGGATGGTGGGGTGCGGGAGGCCGCCGAAGTCTTTCTGCGGCGGCGATGCCAGGGCGATGGACTGCACTCCCGCAGCCAGCGCCGGGACAACATTCATGATGACCGACGACGGATAGACGGCGAGGCCGCCGGGCACATACAAGCCGACGCGCGATACCGGCACCCAGTTCTGGCTCACCAGCGCACCGTCGCCGAGTTCGACGTCGAGATCGCGCGGCCGCTGCCCGTCCGCGAAGCGCCGGGCGCGGCTGATGGATTCTTCCAGCGCACCGCGCACGGCCGGATCCAGCTCCGCCAGCGCCCGGGCCAACGAGGCCGCCGGGACGCGCGGGTGGACCTGCTGGACTCCGTCGAAACGGAGTGCCAGGTCGCCGAGGGCGGTGAAGCCGTCCTCGCGGACGGCTTTGATGATGTCCGCTACCTTTTGTTCCGCATCCGCCACGGTGTGCTGCCGGGCACGGGGAACAGCGGCGCGCAAACCGGCAAGTGTCAGGCCCCTGCCCCGAAGGTCGACCGTCCGGAAGCTGACAGCGGCGGCAGGAGGGGTGGCAGGAAGTTCAGGAGAAATGGTCACCGGTCCATTTTACGCGCCGGGCGCGTTGCCTTCGGCTACCGGCGTGCCCGCACTCCCGGGCCCGTTCTTGAGCAGGTTCACCAGGCTCAGGACAAACACGGACGTGGCAGTCGCAGCCGGCCACAGGATAAGCACGGGCAGGGACCGGAGCGAGAACGCGACGCTGGCATTAACAGACGTATCTGCGTGCCCGCCCCACAACTGGCCCGCAAGGGTCCCTGTCAGCCACGCGATCAGGGCGCCGCCCAGTCCGCCAGCCACGCCCAAGAGAAAGGCCGCCTGGGCATCGCAGCCGCCTTTATCGCTCAGGAAGACGGCCACCAGGCACCCTGCGAACACACAAAGTCCGGCAAGGGTGAGGTCCCTGAGCAGCCATACCTCTGGATTGGTCCCGTCCGCCAGGGCGGGGTTGCGGGTGATCAGGTTCAGTCCGCCTGGGGCGAGAAGCCACCACAGCAGGCCGACGGGAACACCACCGGCAGCAGCAGCGGCAAACCATTTCCACGGCAGCCGGGAAGACCGGCGGCTGATGTGTGCTCTCATGAAACAAACCTTAACAAATGTCGGGTGCGGCCGATCAGATGACGTGGGCAGTCTTGACAGATGACGTGCCGGGTCAAGCGATTGCTCCCTCTCCGGCGGGGACTAATACCCTTAAGGAAGAGTCCATTTCAGCCTGCTTTTTCAGGGAGCAACTTTCAAGATGACAGACAAAACCCCGTTCGAGGGCACCTTCAAGGAAATGTT
This sequence comes from Pseudarthrobacter sp. KH_020_B, assembly GCF_057840185.1. Classification (NCBI taxonomy): domain Bacteria; kingdom Bacillati; phylum Actinomycetota; class Actinomycetes; order Micrococcales; family Micrococcaceae; genus Pseudarthrobacter; species Pseudarthrobacter sp. KH_020_B. Next base: position 1,769,030 of record NZ_CM174506.1, on the reverse strand, counting down.
CCGGCGGCATGCGGCCGGGGTCGCCATCATCACCGTGAACTACCAGGGCGAGCCCTACGGCTTTACGGCCACGTCAGTGGCGTCACTGTCCGCACAGCCTCCGCGGTTCACTTTTAACATGGCCCGCAGTTCAAGTTCCTGGCCAGCCGTGGCCAACGCCACCCACCTCGGCGTCCACATGCTGGGTCTGGAAAACCAGGCACTGGCCGACCGTTTCGCGCGCGCCAAGGACAGGTTCGGCGGGGACCACTGGGAACTTGGCCCGCACGAGGTCCCGGTCCTCAAAGACGTCGCGGGCTGGCTGATCGGGAAGATCCAGATGCGGCTCTCCTTCGAGAACAACGCAGTAGTTGTGGTTGAAGTTGTGGAAGGCGAAGTGGGCGAGGACGGTTCGCCGCTCCTGTACCACTCCGGCGGCTATGGCCAGCCTGTCCCGCTGGACTACGAGATCTAGTTTCCGGAACCTAGTTATCCAGGCAGGTTGGGCCCAGGAGCACCTTCAGGTCACCGAACAACGAGGGACTGGGGTTGACCCTGAGATGGACGGGGAGTCCCATGACTTCGGTCCGGGTGTCTCCCTGCAGGTGCAGCCGGACTTCCGAGTTCCCCCGGTGGTTCCGGAGGACATCGCCCAGTTCGGTGACAACGGCCTCGGTTGCCTTGTGGGTGGGCATCGAAATGAGCACGGGCCCGTTGGTGCCTTCGCTGAGGTCCGGAACGGACAGTTCCATGCAGTTCAGCGTCACGGCACCATCGTCCCGCCGCTGCAGGCGGCCCTTGATCACCACCACCAGGTCCTCGGCAAGGACCGATGCGATAGGGCCGTACACCTGGCCGAAGAACATCACCTCCATGGAACCGCCGAGGTCTTCGATTTCGGCCCGGGCATAGGCGTTGCCGCTCGCTTTGGCGATCCTGCGGCTGAGGGAGGTGATCATCCCGGAAATGGTGACGATCGCACCGTCGTGCGGCCCGTCGTCGCCGATGATCGAGGTGATGGACTGGTCCGCGTGCTGGCTGAGGAGTCCTTCCAGTCCCTGTAGCGGGTGGTCTGAAACATACAGGCCGAGCATGTCGCGCTCAAACGAGAGCTTGTCCTTTTTCTCCCATTCCGGGAGGTCGGGAATCTCGATGCTCAGCGACGCCTCGGATTCGGCCTCCTCGAAACCGGCGAAGAGATCGAACTGGCCGATCGCCTCGTTCCGCTTGAGGGTGATGACGGAGTCGATGGCCTCTTCATGGATCATCGCCAGGGCGCGCCGGTGGTGGTTGAGGGAATCGAAGGCCCCGGCCTTGATCAGGGATTCAATGGTCCGCTTGTTGCAGACCACCGCGGGGACTTTGACGAGGTAGTCCTTGAAGGATGTGTAGGCGCCTTCCTTTTCCCGCGCGGCCACCATGGCTTCGACGGCGTTGACGCCCACGTTGCGGATGGCGCCCATGCCGAAGCGGATGTCGGTACCGACCGGGGTGAAGTTCAGCGCGGATTCGTTCACATCCGGCGGGAGCACGGTGATTCCCATGCGCCGGCATTCGTTGAGGTAGATGGCCGATTTGTCCTTGTCGTCACCGACCGACGTCAGCAGGGCAGCCATGTACTCCGGCGCAAAGTGCGCCTTCAGGTAGGCGGTCCAATAGGAGATCACACCATACGCGGCCGAGTGGGCCTTGTTGAAGGCGTAGTCGGAGAACGGCAGCAGGATGTCCCACAGCGTCTTGACGGCGGCCGTGGAATAGCCGTTGTCCTGCATGCCCTGGGAGAAACCTGCGAACTGCTTGTCCAGCTCGGATTTCTTCTTTTTACCCATGGCGCGCCGCAGGATGTCTGCCTGCCCGAGGGAATAGCCGGCGAGTTTCTGGGCCACCGCCATCACCTGCTCCTGGTAGACGATCAGGCCGTAGGTCCCGCCAAGGATTTCAGCAAGGGGCTCCTTGAGTTCGGGATGGATCGGAATGACTTCCTGGATCCCGTTTTTGCGCAGCGCGTAGTCGGTGTGCGCGTTTGCGCCCATCGGACCGGGACGATAGAGCGCCAGCACGGCGGAGATGTCTTCGAAGTTGTCAGGCTTCATCAGCTTCAGCAGGGACCGCATGGGGCCGCCATCAAGCTGAAACACGCCCAGGGTGTCGCCCCGGGCCAGCAGTTCATACGAGGCCACGTCATCAAGGGCCAGGCTGTCCAGGTCCAGGTCCAGGCCGCGGTTGAGCTTGATGTTCTCCAGGGCGTCGGAAATGATCGTCAGGTTCCGCAGGCCGAGGAAGTCCATCTTGATCAGGCCCAGGCCCTCACAGGTGGGGTAGTCGAACTGTGTGATCACCTGGCCGTCCTGGATGCGCCGCATGACCGGGATGACGTCGATGATGGGGTCCGAGGACATGATGACGCCGGCGGCGTGCACGCCCCACTGGCGCTTCAGCCCCTCAATGCCGAGAGCCGTCTCGAAGACCTTGGCGGCCTCGGGATCAGTGGCGATCAGCTGGCGGAAGTCACCGGCCTCGCTGTAGCGCTTTGAGTCCTTGTTCTGGATGTCGGCGAGCGGGATGTCCTTGGCCATCACGGCCGGCGGGAGTGCCTTGGTCAGCTGCTCCCCCATGCTGAACGGGTAACCCAGCACACGGGACGAGTCCTTCAGCGCCTGCTTGGTCTTGATGGTGCCGTACGTGACAATCATGGCCACGCGCTCGTCGCCGTATTTCCGGGTCACATAGTCGATCACCTCGGACCGGCGCCGGTCATCGAAGTCAACGTCGAAGTCAGGCATGGACACACGGTCCGGGTTGAGGAACCGTTCGAAGATCAGGCCGTGCAGGAGCGGATCAAGGTCCGTGATGCGCATGGCGTACGCCACCATGGAGCCGGCTCCGGAGCCACGGCCCGGACCCACGCGGATGCCGTTTTTCTTCGCCCAGTTGATGAAGTCGGCCACTACCAGGAAGTATCCCGGGAACCCCATGGAGGTGATGACTTCGAGCTCGTAGTCGGCCTGCGTGCGGACTTTGTCCGGGACACCGCCCGGGTACCGGTATTCCAGTCCGGCGGCGACTTCCTTGACCAGCCACGATGTCTCGTCCTCGCCCGGCGGGCAGGGGAACCGCGGCATGTAGTTTGCGCCGGTGTTGAACGAGACGTCGCAGCGCTCGGCGATCAGGAGTGTGTTGTCGCAGGCGTCCGGGTGGTCCCTGAACAGCTCCCGCATCTCCTGCGGGGACTTGAGGTAGTAGCCGCTGCCGGAGAACGCGAAACGGGAACCGCCGTTGTCATACGTTGGCTCCAGCAGCGTGGAACCTGACTGGATGGCCAGCAGTGCCTCGTGTGCCTTGGCGTCGTGTTCGTGCGTGTAGTGCAGGTCGTTGGTGGCCACCAATGGCAGGTTCAGATCCTTGGCCAGCCGCAGCAGGTCCCCCGTGACCCGGCGTTCGATGTCCAGGCCATGGTCCATCAGTTCGCAGAAGTAGTTCTCCGCCCCGAAAATGTCACGGAATTCCGAGGCGGCTTCCAGGGCTTCGCGGTACTGGCCCAGCCGCAGCCGGGTCTGGACTTCTCCCGAGGGGCAGCCGGTGGTGGCGATCAGGCCCTCGGAGTATGTGTTCAGGAGCTCACGGTCCAAACGCGGCCACTTGCCGAAGACTGCGTCCAGCGAGCCAATGGACGAGGCCCGGAAGAGGTTGCGCATGCCGACGTTGTTGTAGCTCAGCAGCGTCATGTGGGTGTATGAGCCACCGCCGGAGATGTCGTCCTTGCGCTGGTGTTCCTCGCCCCAGCGGACACGGCTTTTGTCCGTCCGCGCGGTGCCGGGGGTGACGTAGGCTTCAACGCCGATAATAGGCTTGATCCCCTGGTCCGTGGCGCGCTTCCAGAAATCGAAAGCCCCGAACAGGTACCCGTGGTCGGTGGTGGCCAGTGCCGGCATCCCGAGGCGTTCAGTCTCGTTGAAGAGCTCACCCAGGCGGGCTGCGCCGTCCAACATGGAGTATTCGGTGTGGTTATGGAGATGGACGAACGAGGCATTGCTGGAAGTCACCGCACTATTCTAAGCGCTGGCGGACCGCCAAGGGCCCAGCGACCCAGCAGCTAGGCGTCCCCCGACTCCAGGACTTCGAGGGCATAGGCCAGGTCCTGCGGGTATTCGCTGGTGACGGTCACGCGCTCCCCCGTTGCCGGGTGGTCGAAGCCGAGCTGCCGGGCATGGAGCCACTGCCGGGTCAGGCCGAGGGTGGCGGCGAGCCGAGGATCCGCCCCGTAGGTAAGATCTCCGGCGCATGGGTGCCTCAATGCTGAAAAGTGGACACGGATCTGGTGCGTGCGCCCTGTCTCAAGGTGCACCTCCACCAGGGTGGCCTTGCCAAAAGCCTCCAGCACCTCATAGTGCGTGATCGACGGCCGGCCGTCTTCGATCACGGCAAAGCGCCAGTCGTGTCCTGGGTGGCGCCCGATTGGTGCGTCAATGGTGCCCTCCAGTGGATCCGGGAGCCCCTGGACCACCGCGTGGTACACCTTATCCACGGTGCGCTCCTTGAAGGCCCGCTTTAGGGCCGTATAGGCACGCTCCGTTTTGGCCACCACCATCACCCCGGACGTGCCGACGTCGAGCCGGTGCACGATCCCCACCCGCTCAGGAGAACCCGACGTCGAGATCCGGAAGCCGGCTCCGGCGAGACCGCCGACTACTGTGGGCCCTACCCAGCCGGGCGAAGGATGCGCGGCAACGCCCACCGGCTTGTCCACAACGACAAATTCGTCGTCGTCCAGCAGGATTTTCAGGCCTTCCACAACTTCCTCCACCACTTCGAGCGGGTCCCGTCGTTCAGGCACCGTCACTTCCAGGACATCGCCGGCAACCAACCGCGCGGACTTTCCGAGTTTCTTGCCGCGGCTCACCACGTTGCCTTCGGCAATGAGGGTCGCGGCCAATGACCGGGAAATCCCCATCAGCTTGGCGAGTCCGGCGTCCGCCCGCGTTCCGCCGAATTCGTCGGCGACCACCACACGCTCAGACATCGTCCGTGTCCTTCGGCTGCGCCGCCTCTTTCCGTGGCGCCGCGACGTGGCGTGAACCGTCAAGGGCGATCCCCCTCAGCGTGAGGATACAAATGATGGCCACGGCCGAGACCACCGCGGAATCGGCGATGTTGAAGATCGCAAAATTGGGCAGCTGGATGAAATCCACCACGTGCCCCATGCCGAACGAGGGCTCCCGGAAGAGCCTGTCCGTTAGGTTGCCCAGGGCCCCGCCCAGGAGCAGGCCCAGTGCCAGCGACCACCAGGCCGAGCCCAGCTTACGCACCTGGAACAGGATGGCGATGGAGACGCCGGCCATGATGATGGAGAACACCCAGGTGACATTTTCCCCAATCGAAAATGCGGCGCCGGAGTTGCGGATGAAGTACCAGTGCAGGAGCGGCGGCAGCACCGGGATGCGTTCACCCTCCACCATCGAGGACGTCACCCACAGTTTTGTCAGCTGGTCCAGGACGTACGCAAAGACCGCAAAGCCGGCGAAGAGCGAGAGCAGGAGTGCCCGCCGGGGGCGGGCCGATGAAGGAGAGGGGTTTGCGGCGTCAGCGGCGAGGTGGTCAGTCATGGTGCTTTCATTTTGTAAAACCGATGTTAAATCCCGAAAACCGGCGGCCGAGGAATCCTCAGCCACCGGTTCTCAGAATACGTGCTTGACGAACTAGTTCGCTTCAACCTCAGGGGCCGCCACGGAACCGCGGGCGTCAAGGTCGCGCAGCTGGCCTTCAATGTAGGCCTTCAGGCGTGAGCGGTAGTCGCGTTCGAAGCCGCGGAGCTGCTCTACCTTGCGTTCCAGGACGGAGCGCTGCTGCTCGAGGGCGCCGAGGATCTTGCGGGACTTCTCCTGGGCATCGTTGACCAGGCTGCTGGCCTCGATCTGGGCCTCGGCGATGATCTTGTCCTTCTGGGACTGACCGTCGGCGACGTGACGGTCGTGCATCTGCTGCGCCATGACGAGCAGTCCGGCAGCGGACTCGGCCGAAACCGTGCTTCCGTTGGCTCCGGCGGGCGCGGCAGCCGGGACGGCTGCAGTAGGTGCTACCGGCTCGGCTTCCTTCTTCTTGGCGGCGTCGGGAGCTTTCGTCTCGACCTCGGCCTTCGCCGGGGCCTCAACCTTGTCAGCCTTGACGGGCGCGGGAACCTTCTCGACCACCGGGGCGGACGCAGCGGAGCTGGCCGGCACGCCGGAACCTGATTCTGCAAGCTTCTTGCGGAGCTCGTCGTTCTCCTGGTTCAGGCGCCTGAGTTCCACAACGATCTCGTCCAGGAAGTCATCAACCTCATCCTGGTCGTAGCCTTCGCGGAACTTGGTCGGCTGAAAGCGCTTGTTGACAACGTCTTCTGGCGTCAAAGCCATCTGGTCACCTCATTGGTCTAGTTAGTCAGTAGGCCTTCCGGCCGTCAAAACTACGGTACCTAAATATTGTCTGGTTCCTCTAATTCAACACTGGGTGTCAAACCGGAGATTTCTTCGCGCCCCAGAGGGAGTTCCATTTCCAGGAACTTCGCCTGCGCCGCTAGGTCTTGTCGAAGATTACGCGAAACCCCTGATGACCGCCATCGCGATGCTGACGGCGATGAACAGGACCAGAAAACCGAGGTCCAAGGTCACCCCTCCGAGCCTCAACGGCGGGATCACCCTCCGAAGCCCTTTGAGTGGCGGATCGGTGATCGAGTACACCGTGTGGGCCGCCACGAGGGCAACACCACGCGGCCGCCATTGCCTGGCAAACATCTGGACCCAGTCAAAGACCAGCCGGATGATCAGCGCCACGAAGAACAGCAAAAGGGCGATATAGACAAGTCCGAAAACAATTCCCATGACTTAACTCATATCTCCATGTCCATTCCGGATACCGCGGTGCCCTGCCAATGTTTCTTGTCTATTTCAGCACAGATGCCAGACAGGTGTACCTGTCTGGCATCCGGAATAAGCTCAGGGCTAACTTTGATTGAAGAAGCTGGCCTGGGTCTCGCTGACCTTCTTGTCATCGCCAATGACCTCAATGTACGACGGTGACAGCAGGAAAACCTTGTTGGTGACCCGTTCGATGCTGCCCCGGAGTCCGAAAACCAAGCCGGCCGAGAAGTCAACGAGACGCTTGGCGTCCGCTTCGCCCATGTCGGTTACGTTCATGATGACGGGGATGCCGTCCCGGAAACTCTCACCGATGAGCTTGGCGTCGTTGTAGGACCGCGGGTGGATCGTGGTGATCTGCCGAAGCCCGGACGGTTCTTCGCGGCTCGAGGCCGCACGCTTGATGGGGGTCACTGGTGCGCGGTATTCCTCTTCGGGGGCGTGTGATGATTCGCGGCTGACATCGCGGACGGGTGCCGGTGCACGGCGTTCCTCGCGGTCAACTTCCACGGAATCGTCCTCGTCCTTACGTGTTGTGGTGTGCTCGGACTCGTAGTGTTCATCGCCGTCGGCGAGCCCAAGATAGATCATTGTCTTGCGCAGAGCGCCGGCCATGGTCGACTCCTAATCGTGTCCGTAGGCGGGCCGCCCAATGACTTGACAGCATTGAATCCCCCGCCATTCACTTCCTATGGGTTTGACGCTACCCCACGTCAGGACGCGATCCGAGAATATCGGAACCGATTCGCAGGTGTGTCGCACCGAAACGGATGGCCGCTTCCAGGTCCTGGCTCATGCCCGCCGAGATGGCCGTTGCGCCGGGATGCTCCGCTACCAAGTTCGCCGAGATGGCTGCCAGCTTTTCGAACGCCGCCTCCGGGCTGGCGCCCAACGGGGCGACAGCCATAACGCCCGCCAGTTCCAGTCCTGCGGCGGCCGCCAGCCGCTCGGCCAGGAGTGGTACCTCCGCCGCGGCCGCGCCGCCGCGGTGGGCGCCGGCGTCGTCGTCGAGACTGACCTGGATGAAGCACTCCAGGGCTCCCCGGCCTGTCCGATCCTGTTCCGCCGCGATGGCACGCTCCAGGCCATCAACCAGGGCCAGCCGGTCCACGGAATGGAGCGCATGGGCGTACTTCGCCACGGATTTCGCTTTTTTGCCCTGCAGCTGCCCCACGAAGTGCCAGTTGAGTCCGAGCCCTGCCAGTTCGGCCGCCTTCGAGGAGGCCTCCTGATCCCGGTTCTCGCCGACGTCACGGACGCCCAGCGCAGCCAGGCGCCTGATGTCCGCGGCGGGATGGAACTTGGTGACCACAATCAGCGTGGCCTGTTCCCCTGCCCGGCCTGAATCCTGGAGGGCGGCCTGAATGCGCCGCTGCACGGCGGCGAGGCGCTCCGCCAGATCAGCCATCCGTGCCGTGTTGTCCTCCAAGGTGCCCTCATTCATGCGACCACACCAGTCCCGCGAAGCGCCCGGTGGTGTTGGACCTGCGGTAAGAGAAGAGGTCGTGGTTCTCGAGCGTGCACGGACCCGCATATTCGATGACGACGCCGGCAGCTTCAAGTTGGCTCTTCGCCCCCGCGGGCAGATCCAGCGCGGGCGTGCCCCAGGACGTGGCAGCCCATGTCGCCGGCACGTGCGCAGCCACCTGGGCGCGCAGCTCGGCCGGCACCTCATAGCAACGCCCGCAGATTGACGGGCCCAGCCAGGCACGGATGCCTATGGCCCCGGCGGAGCGCATCCGCTCCACTGCCGCCGGGAGAATGCCGTTTTCTATCCCCGGGCGGCCAGCGTGCACCGCGGCGAGGACCGGACCGCCTGATCCCTCCCCCACGAGTACCGCCGGAATGCAGTCGGCCACCATCACCGCAAGCGGCAGCCCCCGCGACACCATGGCATCGGCGGTCGGCGCAGGCGTGGCCGGCTCCATCATTTCCACGGCGTTGCCGTGGACCTGCGCCATGAACCGGAGGGAGCCACGGGCCATGCCGGCAGCGTTCTCCAACGCCTCGCGGCGCTGGAGAACGTCAACGGCGTCATCCCCGATATGCAGGGCAAGATTGCCGGCCTGGGTGTCTGTGAACGCCACACTCACGCCAGCAGTGACCTCAGCCCGCCAATAGAACAACCCGGGCCCTACTTCAGGAAGTCGGGGACATCCAGGTCATCGACGCGGTTCCCCGAGAGGTCCGGCTCCACTACCGAGGGCAGGTCGACGTCGAAACCTGAATCGGCGGGGACGGCCGACGGGCGCTGCTGGCCCCAGTTGCTCAGGCCTGACGCGCCGACTCCGGCGTGGACCGGCTGGACGCGGTGCTCGTGGCTGCCACCGGAGGTGGGTGCCTGGGCCGGCGCGGGCGCCGCTGCGGGCCGCTGCGGTGCAACGTGCGGCTGCGACTGGTCCATGGAAGGAGAGGTGGCCTTGACGTCGTCGAAACCGGCGGCGATGACCGTGACACGGGCCTCGTCACCGAGTGCGTCGTCGATCACGGCACCGAAGATGATGTTGGCTTCGGGGTGCGCCACTTCCTGGACCAGGCGGGCAGCTTCGTTGATTTCGAACAGGCCGAGATCGGAACCGCCCTGGATGGAGAGCAGGACACCATGGGCACCGTCGATGGAGGCTTCCAGCAGCGGCGACGCAATGGCGAGCTCAGCAGCCTTCACCGCACGGTCTTCACCGCGGGCGGAGCCGATGCCCATCAGCGCGGAGCCCGCGCCCTGCATCACGGACTTGACGTCCGCGAAGTCGAGGTTGATCAGGCCGGGCGTGGTGATGAGGTCCGTGATGCCCTGGACACCGGACAGCAGGACCTGGTCAGCGGAACGGAAAGCGTCCAGGACGGAGACGTTGCGGTCGCTGATGGACAGGAGCCTGTCGTTAGGGATGACGATCAGCGTGTCCACTTCGTCGCGGAGGGCGTCGATGCCCGCCTCTGCAGAACCCGCACGACGGCGGCCTTCGAACGTGAACGGGCGGGTCACCACACCGATGGTCAGCGCTCCGAGGGACCGGGCGATGCGTGCCACGACGGGGGCGCCACCGGTGCCCGTGCCGCCACCTTCGCCAGCGGTCACAAACACCATGTCCGCGCCGCGGATGACCTCTTCGATTTCGTCGGCGTGGTCCTCCGCAGCCTGCTTGCCCACCTCGGGATTGGCACCGGCACCGAGCCCACGTGTCAGCTCACGTCCGACGTCGAGTTTGACGTCGGCGTCACTCATCAGCAGCGCCTGGGCATCTGTGTTGATGGCGATGAATTCAACGCCCCGGAGGCCGACCTCGATCATGCGGTTGACTGCGTTCACGCCACCGCCGCCGATGCCGACGACCTTGATGACGGCCAAGTAATTCTGCGGAGCTGCCACGTTACGTGTCCCTTGTTCGTGTCCTATTGCGAAAACTGTGGAGTCGGGCTTGAAGCTTCGAACCTTAACCTTTGACTTGAAGGTTATAGTTATGTCAAGTAACTCATGTCTGGAACGCTATTTCCTATGGTTCGGACATTCAATAACCGGAGCCGCGTGTCGCGGGAATACCGGGTAAATGAAGCGTTCAGCGCGTCACGGGATGCCGGGGCGCGCTCACATCGTACACGCGCACGGGGTTCTTCGGGTCCGCGGGAACCTTGAGCAAGGCTTCCAGCACCTTGGCCTTGAGCTCCTTCTCCCCCGCATTCCCCCAAATGATGGTCTGACCGTCCACCAGTTTGAGCTCCACCGCGTCCACGGACTGGGCGGAGGCGTTGGACAGCTTCGACAGCACGTCCAGCGGGAGTGCACCGAGGACTGCTGCGGTGGCCTGGAAGAGGTCCTTGCCGATGGTTCCGGCGCCGCCGTCGATCACGGGCAGGGCCACCGTGGCCGGGTCCGCAGGGCTGGCCAGCACTACGCCGTCCACATCCACCAGCTGGTACTGCTCCCCCTGCTTGACCAGGGCCACCGGAACCCGCTCCAGCACCTGGACCGCCAGCCCGGACGGCGGCCGTGCCTGGGTTGAGACGGACTTGATCTGGACGAGGGGCGCCAGGAGGCGGCTGACCTCCTCATCGCTGATCTGGGGCAGGGGTTTGCCCTTCAGGGGTTCCAGTGCGGACTGGACCTGTTCCGTGGTCACGAGCCGGGTCCCGGATACCGAGACGGTGCCTACGGCAAGGACCGGCGAAAAAATCGCGGCGGCCAGCAGCGCGCAGACCAGGGCAAGGACAATGCCCAGGGTCACCAGGATGTTCCGCTTGCGTCGCTTGCCGGGCGGCTCCGGGAAGGCCAGCACATTGTCGGTGCCCGTCGGCGCCTTGCCTGCTGATGCCCTGTCCGCGGACCGCTTGCGGTCCGCGTCCTTGGCCTTTTTACGGCCGGGCAAAGACTGCGCGTACGCTTCCGGGGCTCTTTTGGAGGCCGAAATAACCTCCGGTTCCGCCGGCGCAGGAGGCTGCCGCCTGCCCGGCGAGGCGTAGGTGGGCCGGCGCGGACTACCCACCGAGCGCCTGCACGATCTGCGGTCCGAAGGCCGTGACATCCCCTGCCCCGACGGTCAGGATGATGTCGCCGGGCCCGGCGGCGTCCGTTAGGGCAGCAACCGCCCCGCCCGATTCCACCAGGCGTCCACCGGGAGCAAGGTGTTCGGCAATCAGCTGGCTGGTGACCCCAGGGATGGGATCTTCGCGCGCGGGGTAAATATCCAGGACCAGGGCGGTGTCTGCGAGGTTCAGCGCTTCTGCGAACTCCCTGGCAAACTCCCTGGTGCGGGAGAAGAGGTGCGGCTGGAACAGGACATGGACGCGGTGCCCGGCCGCAACGGACCGTGCAGCCGTCAGTGCGGCCCGGACCTCGGTGGGGTGGTGGGCGTAGTCGTCATAGACGCGCACGCCGCGCGCCTCCCCTTTCAGTTCAAAGCGCCGGGACGCGCCCGAGAAGTGCGCCAGGGCACGCGCGGCAGCTTCGGCGTCGACCCCCAACTCCAGCGCGACGGCGACGGCGGCGGCGGCGTTCAACGCGTTGTGCCGGCCAGGGACCTGCAGGTCCAAGGCGAACCGCCCGGCGGGTGAGGAGACCGCTACGTCACCCGGGCCGCCGTCGTGCAGTACCAGGTCCGACCCGTCCGTTGTGCCGTACAGCATCACGCGCGTGTTGCCGCGTGCGAGCGTCCGCTCTGCGAGGGCTGCGGCGCCGGCGTCATCAGCGCACGCAATCAGGACGCCGTCGGCCGGAAGCAGCGCCGTAAAGGCGTCGAAGGATTCGTAGACGGCCTCGGCGGTGCCGTAGTGGTCCAGGTGATCGGGTTCGACATTGGTGACCACGGCAATCTTTGGCCGGTAGTTCAGGAAGGACCCGTCGGATTCGTCCGCTTCGGCCACAAAGACCCCTGACGAACCGTGGGCGGCATTGACGCCGAGCGCAGGCACATTGGCACCGATGGCAAACGACGGATCCATCCCGGCACCCTGGAGCAGGACGGTGATCATGGACGTGGTGGTGGACTTGCCGTGGGTACCTGCCACGGTCACCACGAGGTCGTCCCCCATGGTGGCCGCCAGTGCCTCCGAGCGGTGCAGCACGGGCAGCCCGGCGGCACGCGCTGCCACCAGTTCGGGATTGTCCGCACGGATCGCCGAGCCGGCCACCACGGTCTGGGCATCGCCCAGGCTGGCTGCGGCGTATCCGACGGCGATCCTCGCGCCGGCGGCAGCCAGCTCCGCCATCACCGGAAGGTCCTTGGCATCGGACCCGCTGACGGCGACGCCGCGGGCCACCATGATGCGGGCCACGGCGGACATTCCCACGCCGCCGATGCCGATGAAATGGACACGGCCCAGGGACTCCTGGCTGCGGATGCTTGCGGGGATCATGCGGATACCGCTTCCAGGACAAGATCAGCCATGCGCTGATCGGCGTTTCTGATGCCAAGGCGGCGCGAACTGGCGGCCATGGTGGCAAGGCGGGCGGGGTCGGTGACCAGGGGGATGAGCTGGCTCGCCACCCACTGCGCGGTGAAGGCCTTGTCCTGGACCAGCAGTGCGCCGCCGGCGTTCACGAGCCCCGCCGCGTTGAGCGCCTGCTCGCCGTTGCCGATGGGCAGCGGGACAAACACTGCGGGTACACCCACGGCGGCCACTTCACAGACCGTGGCTGCGCCGGACCGCGCCAGCAGCACGTCCGCGGCGGCATACACCCGTTCCATGCCGTCCACGTACTCCAGCTGCCGGTATCCCGGTGCGGCGAGCGGGCCGCCGTCGGGTCCCAAAACGGTCTTGCCGCGGCCGGTGATGTGGAGTGTCTGGATTCCCGCCGCGCCAAGGTCCTGGACGGCGGCGGCCACCGCGCGGTTGATGCTCTGGGCCCCGGAGGAACCGCCGGTCACAATCAGTGTGGGCGTGCTCGGGTCCAGGCCCAGGGCAACGCGTGCGGCGGCACGGCCGGCGTCCCGGTCGAGGCTGGAGATTTCGGTCCGCATCGGCATGCCGACGTGGCGGGCGTGCCGCAGGCGCGTGGTATCGAAGGCGGTAGCCACGTGACGGGTCAGGAACGATCCCACCCGGTTGGCAAGGCCAGGCCTGGTATTGGCCTCATGGATCACGATGGGGATTCCCCGGCGCCGGGCGGCGAGGTACAGCGGTGTGCAGACGTAGCCACCGACGCCCACCAGGACGTCGGCCGAGGCGTCGTCGAGGATGCGTCCGGACTGCCGGACCGCCCCGGCCAGCCGTGCGGGCAGCCTGAGCAGGTCAACGGAAGGTTTCCGCGGAAACGGCACGCGGTCGATGGTGGCCAGTTCCAGGCCGGCGGCGGGCACCAGCCGGGTTTCCATGCCGGCGGGTGTGCCCACGGCGAGCAGCCTGGCCCCGGGCGCGGCGGCACGCAGGGCGGCCGCGATGGCCAGCAGGGGGCTGATATGGCCGGCGGTTCCGCCGCCCGCAAGGACAATGGACAGGTTCTGGGAAGTCATCTGGTGCTACGAACGCTTTCTTGCGGTTGTTTTCGGGCCGGTTATTTTGGGGCCGGCGGTGTTGCGGCCGGCAGGTTTGCGGCCGGTGGCTCCCCCGGCCTTCTTGGCGCCGAGTTTGAGCAGTTTTTTCGGCCGGAGGGCAGGCGCCATCTGTTCACGGGCGAGCGAGAGCACCACGCCCACGGCGCAGAGCGACATCAGGAGTGCCGAGCCGCCATAGGAAATGAACGGCAGCGGCACACCGATCACAGGCATCAGCCCGGTCACCACGGCCATGTTGACCGTGGCCTGCCCCAGCAGCCACACCATGATGGTGCCGGCCAGCACGCGGTGGAACATGTCCTCCTGCGCCACCACTACGCGGTAGATGGCGGCGCCGAGGATGGCAAAAAGGACAAGCACGACGACGGTGCCCACCAGGCCGAGTTCCTCGCCGATGATGGCGAAGATGAAGTCGTTGTGGGCTTCCGGGATCCAGCTGTACTTCTGCCGGCTTTGGCCCAGGCCCACGCCGAACCAACCGCCGGAGGCAAGCCCATAGAGGCCATTGGTGGCCTGGTAGTTGGCGTCAATGCCGTCGGCACAGGACTGCCCCGTCCACCACGAGGTGATGCGGCACATGCGGTTTGAGCTGGTAATGGCCATGACGGCTGTGCCGGCCGCAGCCGCGAGGGCGGCGAACCCGAATACGTACAGCGGCACGCCGGCGAAGAAGAGGGCGGCGGCAGTGATCATCATGATGATCATGGCCGTGCCCAGGTCATTGCCCAGCAGGACCAGCCCGATCACGCCACCGGCCAGCGGCCCGGCAGGGATCAGCACATGGCCCAAGCGCCGCAGCAGCTTCCCTTTCCTGGCCAGGACGGTGGCCATCCACAGCGCCAGCGTCAGCTTGGACGCTTCGGAGGGCTGGAAGGTGATGCCGCCCAGGTCGATCCAGTTCTTGTTGCCGTTGACTTCGTCACCGATGACCTGGACCAGCACCAGGAGGACCAGCGCGGCGCCCAGCCCCGGCCAGGCCAGGCGCTTCAGCCAGACCACGTTGATGCGCGAGAGGACAAACATGGTGAAGATGCCGATGGCGGCGAACATCCCCTGCTTCAGGGCGTCCCCGTAGGGAGACTTTCCGGCAGCGATGGATTCGACGCTCGAGGCCGAGAGCACCATCATGATGCCGATGGCGGTCAGAGCCAGCGTGGAACCAAGGATCAGGTAGTACGTTGAACCGTTCCTGGAGGTGCCGGTTCCTTCCAGCGTGGACCAGAAGGCCCGGTACCAGCCCCGGATCTTGGCCGGCAGGGTGACGGTGGGCTTGGCGGGCGAAGCGGGTTTCCCGGCGCGCGGCCGTGCGGCCGGCGTCCGGGTGGGCGTGCTGACCATCGTTACTCCTCGCCGGTCTGGGCCTGCCCTTCCACCAGCTCGCGGACAGCTTCAATAAAGGCGTCGCCGCGGTGAGCATAGGAAGAGAACTGATCCATGGAAGCAGCTGCCGGGGCCATCAGCACGGTGTCGCCTGATGCCGCCAGCTGCGCCGCTGACGCAACGGCCCGGGACATCACGGCCGCACCGGAATCCGGCGAGCTGCCCGTGGTGGCTCCGCCCGTTGCGGCAGTCTGCATGTTTTCAGTGTCGCCCGCCGGCGTCGTGATCACGGGGACATCCGGCGCGTGTCGCTGCAGGGCGTCGGCAAGCGCGGAGGTGTCCGTACCGATGAGCACCACAGCCTTGAGCCGGGCGGCGTGGTCCCGGACCAGGTGGTCGTAGCTGACGCCCTTGGACAGGCCACCCGCGATCCAGATCACGTTCTCAAACGTGGCCAGCGACGCGGCGGCCGCGTGCGGGTTGGTGGCCTTGGAATCGTTGACCCAGAGCACGCCGTTTTCCTTGGCGACGGGCTGGATGCGATGGTTGCCGGGGACGTAATCCTGGATGCCCTGGCGCACGGCCTTCGCATCCACACCGTAGGCCCGGACCAGGGCTGCAGCCGCAAGGGCGTTGGCCACCATGTGCCGGGGGGCAAACTGCCCCAGGTCGGCCATCGACGCCAGCTCGGCGGCGCTGTCCTTGCGTTCCTCGATAAACGCACGGTCCACCAGCAGGCCTTCCACCACGCCGAGCATGCTGATGGCCGGCGTGAGAGTGGTGAAGCCGACGGCACGGCAGCCCTCCTCAACGTCGGCGTCTTCGACCATGCGTTCGGTCTCGATCTGCTCCGCGTTGAAGATGCACGCCTTCTGGGTCCGCGCGTAGACCTTTGCCTTGTCGGCGAGGTAGGAATTGTAGGAACCATGCCAGTCAACGTGGTCCTCAGCCACGTTCAGGCAGACGCTGGCCAGCGGCGACAGCGATTCGGCCCAGTGCAGCTGGAAGCTGGAAAGTTCAACCGCGAAGACGTCGTACTCCACGGGGTCGCGGAGGGCGTCCAGGATGGGGGTGCCCACGTTGCCCACCGCGATGGCCTTCAGGCCGGCGGCCTGCAGCATCGACGCCGTCAGGCCCACGGTGGTGGTTTTGCCGTTGGTCCCGGTAATGGTCAGCCAGTCGGCGGTTTTGTGCCCGTCCCGGACCCGCAGGCGCCAGGCAAGCTCTACGTCGCCCCAGACCGGAATGTGGGCGCGTGCAGCGGCCGCGAGGAGCGCCTGGTCCGGCCGCCAGCCCGGGGAGGTCACGATGAGCTCGGGGAAGCTGCCATCGATCTTGGGGATCCTGTTGACGGCGTCGTCGCCCAGGAGCACATCCACCGCGCCGACGATTCTCAGGGTGTCGGCCTGTGCTTTGGCTGTCTCGGACGTGGCCGCGTCCACCACCACCACGCGGGCACCGAGTTCGATGAGGGTATCTGCGGCGGCGAACCCGGAGACTCCGATGCCGGTGACTGCAACGCGCAGCCCAGCCCAATCAGAATCCCAGCTGACCAGGTTTTCCAGGCGGGAAGAAACAGTCACAGGAGCACCACCCATTCAGCGTAGAAGACACCCAGGCCCACTGCCACGAAGAGTCCGCCCAGGATCCAGAACCGGACCACCACGGTGACTTCTGCCCAACCCTTGAGTTCGAAGTGATGTTGCAGCGGCGCCATCTTGAAGACGCGTTTACCGCCGGTGGCCTTGAAGTAGCCCACCTGGATGATGACGGACAGGGTAATCAGGACGAACAGGCCGCCGATGATGCCCAGCAGGAGTTCGGTACGTGACAGGATGGCGAAACCGGCGATCGCGCCGCCGATGGCCAATGACCCGGTGTCACCCATAAAGATCTTCGCCGGGGAGGTGTTCCACCAGAGGAAGCCCACGAGGGCTGCGCTCAGGATGGCTGCCAGGAGCGCCAGGTCCAGGGGATCGCGGACGGAGTAGCAGCCGCTGCCGGCTTCCCGAGGTGATCCACACGCCTGGTTGTTCTGCCAGATTCCCATCAGGGTATAGGCGCCGAAGACCATGACCGAGGCTCCGGCAGCGAGACCGTCCAGGCCGTCCGTCAGGTTCACGCCGTTGGTTGCCGCCGTGACGATCAGGTTGGACCAGAGGACAAAGAGGATTGCGCCGACCACCGTGCCGGCGAAGGCCAGGTCCAGCCAGGGAATGTCACGGACCAGGGAGATTTTGGTCGAGGCCGGCGTCAGGCCGTCCGGGTCGGGAAAGTTCAGTGCCAGGATGGCGAAGCCTATGCCTACCGCCGCCTGGAGGATGAGCTTGGCCTTGGCGTCGAGCCCCAAGCTGCGCTGGCGCGAGATCTTGATGAAATCGTCCAGGAAGCCCACCAGCCCCATGCCGACCATCAGGAAGAGCAGGATCAGGGCCGACGCCGAGGGGCCGGCGGAGGCCGGATTCATCAGCCACATGATGAGGTGGGTCAGTCCGTAGCTGAGCAGGACCGCGCCCACCACTACGGTGCCGCCCATGGTGGGGGTACCGCGTTTAGTGTGGTGGGAGGTGGGTCCGTCATCACGGATGAATTGGCCGTAGCTCTTGCGGACAAGCAAGCGGATAAACAGCGGCGTTCCCACCAAGGCAAACAGCAGGGCAAGTCCTGCGCCGATAAGTAGTGCAATCACAGCAGCTCGCTCCCTTCATCGGTGGGTTCCGTGGATTGTGGGGGTAATGCTATCCGATCGCCCAAGTGCCGCAGTCCAACGCTGTTGGACGACTTGAAAAGCACCAGGTCGCCGGGCTCAAGCTCGGCGTTCAGGAGCACGTAGGCGTCCTCGGCGGTTTCGGCAAAGACGCATTCGTCGCCCCAGGAACCTTCCTGGACGGCGGAAACGTAAAGTGCGCGGGCTTCGCGGCCGACGACGACCAGCCGGGAAATGTTCAGGCGGACCACCTGTGTGCCCACAACAGTGTGTTCACGGATTGAATCAGGTCCCAGTTCCAGCATGGCGCCCAAGACGGCCCACGTGCGCCGTCCGCGGCCCAGGTCGGCCAGGGTGCGCAGGGCAGCCCGCATGGACTCAGGGTTGGCGTTGTAGGCGTCATTGATGATGGTCACGCCGTCAGCACGTTCGGTGCGTTCCATCCGCCACCGGCTTGCTGCTGACTGTGTACTCAGCGATGCGGCGATGTCCTTGCCGGATACTCCGGCCGCGTGCGCGGCAGCTGCTGCGGCGAGGAGGTTGCCGGTGTGGTGGGCGCCGATGAGGCGGCTGCTGACGTGCAGGCCTGTTTCGCCGCCGGGAAGGACGAGGTCGAATTCCGGGTTGCCCTCGGCGTTTGTGTCCGGATTCTCGCCCCGAACGGTGGCATCAGCGCGTCCTTCGGCCGAGAAGCCCAGCACGGTGGCGCCTGCGCGGCTGCGCATGGCAGCGACGCGGTCATCGTCGAGGTTGATGACGGCGGTGCCACCGTCGCCGAGGGCCTCCAAGAGTTCGCCTTTGGCCTGGGCAATATTTTCCACGCCGCCGAACTCCCCGGCGTGGGCAGTGCCGATGCCGAGGACGACGCCGATGTCAGGCTTCACCATGTCGGCCAGGTAGCGGATGTGCCCGATCCCGGTGGCGCCCATCTCGATCACCAGGAACCGCGTTTCGCTGTCGGCGCGGAAGACGGTGAGCGGCACGCCCACCTCGCCGTTGTAGGACCCCTGCGGGGCAACGGTGGCGGCCTGCCGGGTGAGGATGCCGGCGAGGAGGTCCTTGGTGGTGGTCTTTCCGGCGGAACCGGTGATTCCGATAACGGTCAGGGCTTCGCCTGCGGCCGAGCGGGCCAGGCGGATCCGACGGACCGCTTCGGCGGCCAGCGCGCCCATGGCCAGCACGGCATCCTCAACCAGGACAGCCGGATAGTTGGTGCCGTCCGGTCCCGTGACGGGGCGCTCAGCGAGGACCAGCACCGCACCGCGGCTGAAGGCAGCGTCAACGAAGTCGTGGCCATCGGCGTGCTCGCCAGGTTTCGCCACGTACAGCGACCCCGCGGCAGCCTCCCGCGAATCAGTGACCACCGAAAGGGGCGTGATCCCCGGATCGGCGTCCAGGCGGCCGTGTGTGATATCGGCGATTTCCGCCGCAGTAAGTGCAATCATCTCGGTCTAGGACTCTATCCGGTCGTGTCGGAGAACGGTGAATCCCCTGGCTGTCAAGGCGTTCCGCAGTTCCACGCGGTCATCCAGTGCAAGATTGACCCCCTTGACTTCCTGCCAGACCTCATGCCCCCGGCCGGCCACCAGGATGGTGTCCTCCGGACCGGCAAGTTCGACGGCGCGCCGGATGGCGGCGTCGCGGGGATAAACCTCTTCGATGACACACTCCGCCGATTCCTGTTCGCGCGCTGACCGTGCGCCCGCCAGCACGTCTGCCCGGATGGCCGCAGGGTCCTCATCGTGGGGGTCGTCGTCCGTGACGATGACGATGTCGGCCTGCTTTGCGGCGACGGCCCCCATGGCTGGCCGCTTGCCCTGGTCGCGCTGTCCGGTTGCTCCGAAAACCACGATCACCCGGGAGCCGGGCAGCGGTGACCTGACCGCTTCCAGCGCGCGTGCCAGCGCATCAGTGTTGTGGGCGAAGTCCACAACGGCCGCCGGTTCTTCGGAGACGAGCTGCATGCGTCCCGGTACAGCCACGGTGAAGGGGTCGTGGTGGTCCAGGGCGGCCTGAACGGTGGCGGCGTCCAGCCCGCTGGTCAGGACCATGACCGTGGCCAGCGCTGCGTTGGCCACGTTGAAATTGCCAGGCAGGCCGGTGTGGACGTTGAGGCTGACGCCGTCGGGTCCCTGCAGGCTGAAGTCGGTTCCCAGTCCGCGCGCGGCTGTGTCCATCACGGCCCAGTCGGCGGGAGCTCCGGAGGGCGTCATCGAGAGGGTGGTGACCGGGATCGGAGCCGTGGCGGCAAGCCTGCGGCCCCATACGTCGTCGACCGTCACCACAGCCTTGCGGGCACGGTCCGGCGTGAACAGTTCCGCCTTTGTGGCGAAGTAGTCCTCCATGGTTCCGTGCAGGTCCAGATGGTCCTGGGTCAGGTTCGTGAAACCGGCAACGTCGAAGAGCACGCCGTCAACCCGCTGGAAGGACACGGCGTGGGAGGAGACTTCCATGGACGCGGCGTCCAGTCCACGCTCCCGCATGAGGGCGAGCAGGCCGTGGAGATCCGGTGACTCGGGGGTGGTCAGGAGGCTGGGAACCGGTTCACCGCCGGCAAGTATTTCGATGGTTCCGATCAGGCCGGTCTGCTGTCCGAGCGCACGGAGCAGGGCGTTGATGAAGTACGTGGTGGTGGTCTTGCCGTTTGTTCCCGTCACACCGTACAAACGCAGCGGCCGGCCAGCCGTTGGCTGGCTCTGGTAGATCATGGCGGACAGCGGCCCCACCACGTTGCGCGGTCCGTCCACCACCAGGATGGGGACGGCGGTGTCCGCTGACAGCGCAAGCACGCGCGCACCGGCGTCGTCAGTCAGGACTGCCACGGCTCCCCTGCCGACCGCCTGCGACACAAAGTCAGCGCCATGGCGGGAAGCCCCCGGCAGCGCCACATAAAGGTCGCCCTGTTCCACGGTTCGCGAGTTCAGTGAAATTCCCGTGACGCTGACGGCAGCGGAGGCGCCCGGGACCCGCACACCGATCGCGTCGCCGATCGTGTCCAGGCGGACGGCTGCAACGGCCGTGGGCCTGAATCGCGCGGGGGCTGGTTCCCCGGCCGCCCCCGCGTTGCTGGCTGATGCGTTCTGCTCTGACAAGGGAATCTCCGATGGTGGTGCTAGTGGATCGTGCCCGCGGGAGGCTGCTCCCGCTGCGGGCGTTGGGGGAACTGCGGCCTGGCTTGATGCTACTTGGCGTACTGCGGCAGCCTGGCCGGTTCGCCCGTGGACGGCTGGACGTTGTAAGTGCGCAGGGCCTGGCTCATGACTGAACGGAAAACCGGACCCTGTGTGATGCCGTAAATGCTGCCCTTCGGACGCTGCAGTACAACCTCAACAATAAACCGCGGGTCGTCCATCGGTGCCATACCCACGATGGAAGCGGTGTAGCCGCAGAACCCTGACTTCCCGTCGTCGCACGGCGATTCAGAGGTTCCGGTCTTGGCCCCCACCCGGTAGCCGTCGATCGCGGCGTCCTTGATCTGGCCTTCGGTCACCGCGCTTTCCAGGATGTCCTGGACTTGCTGGGCGGTGCCGTCCGACACCACCTGCCGGGAAGGCTGCGGGGCAACCGCTTCCTCCGTTCCGTCCGGTGAAACGTACGCGTCAATCAGGCGCGGCTGGAGCATCACACCATTGTTGGCGATCGTCTGGAAAGCACGGACCGTCTGCAGGGTGGACTGCGACACACCCTGGCCGAACAGCACCGTGTATTCCTGGCGGCCGTCCCACTGGTCCGCCGGGGTAAGGATGCCGGAGGCGGTGGCGGGCAGCCCGATGTCGGGAGCTTCGCCGATCCCGAACTTCTGCAGCCAGTTGTACCTTTGGTCCTTGGTGAGCCGCGAGCCGGCCGCCACGGTGCCAGTGTTCATGGACCAGCCCAGGATGCCGGCGAGGGTGCGCTCTTCGGTGCCATGGGTAAAGGAGTCCGTGAAGGTCTGGCCGTCCACTGTGTATGAAGGTCCGAGCGTGAAAGTGTCCAGCGGGCCGGACTTTCCTTCCTCGATCAGGGCGGCTGCCGTGATCATCTTCTGCACGGAGCCGGGCTCATACGCAGCGGTCACGGAGCGGACGCCGCGGTCCTTGGCGGCTACCCTGCCGGGGTCGTTCGGGTCCGGCGCGTTGGTGTCGGCCATGGCAATCAGGTTGCCGGTCTTGGCGTCCATCACGATGATGACGCCCCACTCGGCGCCGAGTTTGTCCGTCTGGCTCTGGATCGCCTGCTGGGCGAAGTACTGGAGATCAGAATTGAGGGTGAGCTTGACGTCCTTGCCGTCCTCCGGCGGTGTCAGCTCATCCACGCCGACAGGAATCCGGAGACCATCGGCGCCGATCTCGAAGAGCCGCTTGCCGTCCTTGCCGCGCAGCAGCCCGTCCTGGGTCTGCTCGATCCCCGCCTGGCCGGTACTCCCGTCCTGCAAGAACCCGATAATACCGCCGGCCACGGATCCGTTCGGGTAGACGCGTTTGCTGACGCCCTCCGTGACGATGCCGGGGATACTGAGTTCCGAGACCCTGAGCTCCACGTCCGGCTTGAGGTCCTTGGCCACAATGTAATAGCGCTGGTCGCCGGTGACTGCCTCGCGGACGGCGTCGAGGTCCATGCCCAGGGCAGCGGCAAGCTCCCGCCAGCCCTGCTCCCGGGAGACCTCCACGATCTTTTCCTTGCCATCCACGTTTTCAAAGCGTGTGAAAGTGTCCGTCTTGGTGTTCAACTGCTGGTCCACCACAACGTTGTAGCGGATCACGCTGTTGGCCAGGACGGTCCCATCGGCGTCCAGGATGCTGCCGCGTTCGGCAGGGAGGGAAGTCTCGCGCATCCGGTAGTCGAGCGCAGCCGCGGCCATCCCGCCGACGTCGAGCCCTTGGACGAAGAAGAGCTTGCCACCCACCACCAGCAGCAGCGTCAGCATAAGGCCCAGGCCGAGGCGCAGCCGCTTGGTGGCGTTAGGAGCCTTGCCGCTTTTTGCCTTGCCGGTCCTCTGCGCCACCGTGATTCCCTTGCTGCTCGCCTTGTTGCGTGTTTTGGTCCCTGACCGGCCGCTTTTCAGCGGTTGCCCCGCTGCCCCGGCGCCTTCTGTTCGGGGGCCGGAACCGAGCCGCCGTGGAGCTCCGCGGCAGGTGCGGGTGGAGCGGGCGCCTCAGCCGGCGGGGCCCCTGCTGGCGATGCTGCGGCGGCAGGTGCCGCTGCCGGGGCTGCCGCTGCAGGGGCCGGTTCCTTGGCAGCCGGCTTGCGGTTCGCCAGCGGCTCCCAGGTCGTTGGCGGGGGAACTACTGTGAGGACTCCCTCGACGGCTGGAGCAGGGATAACCGATCCAGCCGGGCCACCCTTCACCGCCGGCGTGGCCTTGCCCGTGACGGCAAGGGTGGAGAGGTCGATCTGGCCTTTGACTGTGGAAGGTACCATGCCCAACTCTGAGGCCTTGGCTGCCAGGTTCTGGGGAGCCTCGAAGTTTTGGACCTGCTGTGTCAGGTCCTGGTTCTGCTTGGTCAGTGTGCTCTGCTTGCCCCTCAGTTCCACCAGCTGGTACTGGGAGGTGGACACTGAGATGTTCAGAACCAGCACGGCGACGAGCGCAACGGCGAGCAGGGCGAAACACATGACTACAAACGGCGCGCGGCGCTTCTTGGGGGCGGAACGCACCACAGACAGGGGTGTGCGTTCCCTGCGGCCGGTGCCAGAGGAAAGCGACCTGATTGCCGGGGCGCTGCTGCCGGAGACGACCGGGAAGTTCTTGACGGCGGCAGTGCTCATGCTTCTCTCCTGGCTCTGATTCGTTCCACGGCCCGCAGCCTTGCGGAGGCCGCGCGCGGATTTTCTGCAATCTCGACCGCGGTGGGTACCTCGGTGCCCTTGGTCAGGGTTTTGAGGAAGGCCTTGTGTTCCTCAAGTTCCACCGGAAATCCGAGCGGGGCGGAGGATTTGGAGCCAGCCTGGAAAACTGATTTGACGATTTTGTCCTCGAGGGAGTGGTAAGACATCACCACGATGCGTCCGCCCAGGGCCGTTGCTGCGACGGCTGCAGGAACAGCCCGCTCCAGCACGTCGAGTTCCTCATTCACTTCGATGCGCAGTGCCTGGAACGTCCGCTTGGCAGGGTGGCCGCCCGATTTGGCGGCCGCCGCCGGAACCACGGAGCGGATCTGTTCCACGAGTTCCCCCGTGGTGGCGAAAGGCTTGACAGTCCTCGCCGCGACAATCCTGTTGGCGATCCGGCCGGCGAACTTCTCCTCGCCCCATTTCCGGATGATCCGGACGAGATCCTCTTCGCTGTAGTTGTTGACCACATCCGCTGCGGTCTGCCCGCGGCTGGTGTCCATCCGCATGTCCAGCGGGGCGTCAAAGGAGTAGGCGAAGCCACGCTCACGCTCGTCCAGCTGCAGGGATGACACGCCCAGGTCCATCAGGATGCCGTGAACCTGCGCCACGCCCAGGTCTTCGAGGACGTCGGCGATTTCGTCGTAGACGGCATGGACCAGGTCCGTGCGGGACGCGAAGGGCGCCAGCCGCTCCCCGGCCAGGGCCAGGGCTTCCTCGTCACGGTCGATCCCGATCAGGTGCAGATCGGGGAAACGCTCCAACATGGCCTGGGAGTGGCCGCCCATGCCGAGGGTCGCGTCAATGGCGATGGGGGTTTCACCTCGGAGGCGGGCAGCTTCAAAGCCGGGGGCCAACAAATTGATGCACCGGTCCTTGAGGACCGGTACATGGCGTTCGGACGTTGGCTTCGGGTCATCGTTCATGCCTTCGTCCTTTCCTGCCGTGGGTGTTGGTGTGCAACTTCTTGAGCCAGATCCCCATCCGCGCCTATCGTCCTGCCCGCCTGGCTCCGGGGAAGTGAGCCAGGTTGACTGTCCGATGGGCGGCTGGAGATCTCGTTCAAGAAGCGGTTCCGCCGGGCCGTTCAGGTGATCACAGGATCCCCGGAATGGCATCGTCGGTTTCGGCGAAGGCGGTCTCCTTCTCCGCGAGGTACTCGTTCCAGGCCTGGGCGTCCCAGATCTCGGCCCGGGTTCCTGCGCCGATAACGGCCAGTTCCCTGCCGAGGCCTGCGTACTCCCGGAGCGCGGCCGGAATGGTTATGCGCCCCTGCTTGTCAGGTACCTCGTCCGAGGCTCCAGAGAGAAAGACGCGGATGTAGTCCCGGGCCTGCTTGGAGGAAATGGGCGCCTCCCGCATTTGCTCGTGGACACGTGCAAATTCCTGCTCACTGAAGACGTAGATGCAACGTTCCTGTCCCCTGGTGAGAACAAGTCCGCTGGCAAGCTCCTCACGGAACTTCGCGGGGAGGATAATTCGGCCCTTTTCGTCCAGACGTGGCGAGTGGGTGCCCAGAAACACTGGCCCACCGCCTGTCTGCCGTCAGGAACTGCACATCCCCTGTGTTGCAACTACCCTCTTATGTCCTCCACATTACTCCACTTTCCACCACAGTCAACGCAAATCAGGCCAATATTCCCCCACTTCAGGCGTATGTCCCCCAAATGGCGCGAGGGCAGGAGGTGGATGGAAGTGGAGGGCCCGGCGCCGATTTGGCTCGAACCATAACGGCCCGACGGCGGCGCCAGGCAGCCGTCGGGCTCTCATCTGACGCGGGCGGCGTATCCGCGGTCCCCTGGGTTAAACGCAGAAAACCCGCCGGGGCGGGTCTTCTGCTGCGGTCATCCTGACCGAGGGAGGGAAATGGAGGACAGCACGGCGCCTATGGCCGTGGAGCCTTACCGGCAGGCACTGCCTTAGGAGTCGTCGCGGCGACGCTCGTCCCAACGTTCTTCCAGGCTGGACATAAAGGAACTCCGGGGCTTTCCGGACTTACCTGTACCCGGTGCGGAGCGCTGCTTGCCGCCGGACGCGCTACGCATTGTGGCGAAGTACACACCGCCGCCCATAACCACGAAGCCCAGGACACCGACGAAGATGTTCTGGACTGTAACGCCGACCAGGAGCAGGGCGATCCCCGCGAGGGCGCAGAGCACCCCAATCACGATGTGACGCGTGGACCACGTTCGCCCAGGGTCCGAACCCATGGAATTCGCGAACTTCGGATCGTCCTCGTGCAGCTGCTTCTCCAGCTGCTCCAGCAGCTTCTGTTCGTGCTCCGAGAGCGGCATCACGACCTCCTTAAGTAGGCCAACGTCCGGGCTGGTCCCATCCCGTACTACTGCTCCGATAACGACCGACATGCCCGGGAGGTTCCCGCCCCGCCGACGATGGCGGAAGGCGAACACCGGCATGCGGGCCTTTGGAACTGCAGCATGTCCAAGAAGTCCGGCAATAACTGAAAACTATGTACATATAAGGATAGTTTGTCGGGGGCCGTTCTGAAAGACGGCCATCACCCCCTGAACCAAGTACGCAAGGCGCCGGCGTCCTGCTAAGACCCGTTCCCGGAATCCAGCAGGCTGGCGGGGAGGACGGACTTGTTTCCGAACTTTCGGCTGACCTCGTCCAGGGCCTGTTCTGCTGCCCGCCAGTTGTCATCCCGGCGGTCAAGGCTCAGCTGGAGGGACGTGTGGGCGGTGTCTTCGAGCTGCTCGGCCCGGATGCCAACAAGCCGCACGGTCATGGGACGGCTCCCCAATGATTCAAGCAGCTGGATGGCCACGGCATATATCAGTTGGGCGCTGTCCACGGGGGTGTGGACAGTGCGGCTCCTGGTGATGGTGGAAAAATCGGCATAGCGCAGTTTCAACGCCACCGTCCGTGCCACCATCCCCGAGCTCCGCAGCCGTCCTGCCGTCCGATGGGAAAGCCGCAGCAGCTCCCGGGCGATCAGGGCGTCATCGCCGGTGTCCACGGTGAACGTCTCTTCAGCCCCGATGCTCTTCTCGAGCCGCACGGGCGTCACGGGCCGCGGATCGATCCCCCACGACAACCGGTAGACGTGTTCACCGGTAGCACCCAGCATTTTCTTAAGGGAGGACACCGGCGTGGCCGCCACATCCGCCACGGTCCGGATGCCCATCCGGGCAAGGACGTCCGTGGTCTTCGCGCCGATGCCCCACAAGGCCCCGACGGGCAGACTGTGGAGGTAGGGCACCGTCTCGTCGGGTCCGATCAGCAACAGCCCGTCCGGCTTGCAACGCGTAGAAGCAATCTTGGCTACGAACTTACTGGCCGCGATGCCCACGGAGGCTGTAATGCCCAGTTCGGCAGCGACCCGGCGTCGGATCAGTTCACCGATTGCGCGCGGGGGTCCCAACCGCCGGATAGCGCCGCCAACGTCCAGGAAGGCTTCGTCGACACTTAGTGGTTCCACCAGATCGGTAATGGACTCGAAGATTTCCATCAGCTGGGCGGAAACCTCGTAGTACAGCTTGTGGCGCGGTTCAATGATGACGGCCTTTGGGCACATCCGGGCGGCAACCACCATGGGCATGGCGGACTTCACCCCGAAGGCGCGTGCTTCATACGACGCGGACAGGACCACTGAGCGGTCCGCAGGAAATCCGACGATCACGGGTTTGCCGCGGAGTTCCGGCCGCGTGCGAAGCTCCACTGAGACGAAGAACGCATCCATGTCCACGTGCATGATGCAGTTACGCCGGAGCTCACGAAGACCCGCTTCGGTGTACTGGTTGTTCCGCTCAGGCCCCACACCGGCAATTGTATCGGCTGGTACTGACTAAACTGGAGGCTGAATCCGGCATCAACACCAGGAGGACAGTCCCTGTGACCGTCATGAGAAGTCTTAAGCCAACAGGATTAGCGGCACTGGCCGCGGGCGCAATGCTGGCCCTCGCCGCCTGCAGCCCCGCGGAGCCCGGAGCGACGTCTTCCTCCTCGGTTACCTCCGCGCCAGCGTCGGGCGGCGCCAGCATCACCGCGTCCGCAAGCCCGACGGCGTCGCCTGGAACCTCCGCCACTGTTGGGACAATCGTCGCAGGTTTCCCGGAAACCCTGCTCCCCGTGATGCCCAGCGCCACGGTGATTTCAAGCAGCTTTGACAAGACGTCAACGCCCGCCACCGCGGCACTCGTGGCCAGCATCAACGCCCCGACTGCCGCCGTCGTGGATTTCTACACAAAGCACCTGGAGGCGCAGGGATTCAAAGCCGTCCCCGGCGACGCCGTGGGCGCCGTTGCTTCCAAGGACTTCGTCCGGAACGACTCCGAGACGGTCAACATCGCCGCCGTCGAAGCGGCCGGTGTCTCCACGTTCACTATCGGCGCCAACGTGGCTGCTGAGTCAGCCAAGTGAGCGTTTCGGAGCAGTTAAGGATTGAGCAGACTGCGTTCGTCGCCGCCGTCGCCGGTGAGCTGACAGACTTCCTCACCACGCGGCAATCCCTCATGGCCGCCATTTCACCCGATATCGATCCCATCATGGGTTCCATTTCCAACCTGGTGACCGGCGGCAAAAGGCTCCGTGCGCTTATGTGTTACTGGGGGTGGCGCGGGGCCGGCGGCGAGCCGGCCGCCCAGGAAATCGTGACGGCGGGATCGGCCCTGGAGCTTTTCCAGGCAGCGGCGCTGATCCATGACGACATCATTGACCGCTCGGACACGCGGCGGGGCGGGCCCAGCGTGCATCGCCGCTTCAGCCAGCTGCACCACGCGCAGGGCTGGGCGCTGGACAGCGAGCGGTTTGGGCATGCAGCCGCCATCCTCACCGGGGATCTGTGCCTCTCGTTCAGCGAGGAGGCCTTCACGGACATCGGCGGAGAGGCAGCCGCCGGCAGCAGGGCACGGCTGATCTTCAACCTGATGCGTGCCGAGGTGATGGCGGGTCAGTACCTCGACATCCTGGAGGAAGTGGCCGGCCCTGTCCGCGACCGGGCCGGAGCAGTGACGCGGGCACAGTCCATCATCAGGTTCAAGTCCGCCAAGTATTCCACTGAGCACCCACTGGCGCTTGGCGGCGCCTTGGCGGGCGCCCCGGACGAGTTGCTCCGTGGCTACTCGGCCTTCGCGTTGCCGCTGGGCGAGGCGTTCCAGCTGCGCGACGACGTCCTGGGCGTCTTTGGGGACCCTGTTACTACAGGCAAGCCGGCAGGTGACGATCTCCGCGAAGGCAAGCGGACCGTACTCATTGCCCTCACGCTGGGCCAGGCATCAACCGCAGAATCGGCGTTTATCGACGCGAAGCTTGGCAGCCCTGACCTGGGCGATCCCGATGTGGCCGAGATCCGCCGGATCATCGAAGAGTCGGGGGCGCTGCAGGCGACTGAAGTGCTGATCAACGAATTCGGCGCCGCGGCGTATGACGCGCTGGAACAGCTGCCGCTGGACGAACTGCCCAAGACAGCCCTGCGGAAGCTGGCGGAAGCGACGGTTAGCCGCGCATCGTGACGTTGGCGTCCGCGTCGTGGCCACCTCCGGGCCCGGCGTCGTCCGGGCCCTTGGTGCTGCTACCAGGCCAGGGTCTGGGCCCGGCGCCTGATTTCCGTCTTGCGGCCTTCCCGCAATGCATCAATCGGCCGGCCGCGGAGCGACTCGTCGGGGGTAAACAGCCAGACGATCAGGTCCTCGTCGGAATAGCCGGCGTCCGCCAGGACCACAATGGTCCCCTTGAGGCTGTCCACGACCTGGCCGTCCAGGAGAAACGCGGCCGGAACTGAACGTATCCGCCGCTCCCCGACCCGCAGTGCCGCCAAAGCGCGTTCATCAATAAGGCCGTGGACTCTCGTAATCGAAACGTCCAACATCTGCGCGACATCCGGCAGGGGCAGCCACTCGCCCACAAGGCTTTCTACGTTACTCACGGATCAAGGTTGCCACGGCCGGAGCCCTGCCGCCTAGTCGGCTTTGACCGCCATTGCCGTGAATCACGCGACACTCCACAAAACTCTTGATCCCGCGCGGGGCGGAATTCTTGTGCTATGCGAACTTTCGTGAGAGATTCACATAGATCACATTTGTAACAGCAATAACTTAAGTAACACTAGTATCAATATTCACACCGCATTTCCCGCCCCGGCAGTTGAAGAAAGAGGATTCTTTCCATGACGACATCCCGCTCGCCAAAGCAGCCCCCCAGGCAGAGCCTGCCCATGATTGCTGTCACCACGGCGGCGCTTCCTGCGGTTGTCTTGTCGTCATTGGCCCTCGCCCAGCCCGCTGCTGCAGAGGCGCCTGCCCGCGCCATACCGGCAACCCTTGCCGCCGCAATGAAGGCACAGGCAACCGAAGCGAAGGCTGCCACGATCCCGGCGGCCTCTGTTTCCACAACTATTCCGGCTGTCTTCCAGCCCATGCAGCCGGCGGCACCTGCGGAGTACACCATCGCCCGGGGTGACACCATCAGCGGAATCGCCGGCAAATTCGGACTGAACACCCACGAGGTCCTCAAGCTCAATAACCTTCAGCCGAACACCATCATCTACCCCGGCCAGAAGATCAAGCTGTCGGGCACGGGTTCCGCCCCCGCTCCGGCGCCTGCGGCCCCCGCCGCAGCCGCGCCGGCCAATGCCGGAGGCAGCTACACCGTAAAGGCCGGCGATACGCTGGGCGCCATCGCGGCCCGGCACAACGTCAGCCTGTCGGACGTTTTCAGCTGGAACAACCTGAACATGCGCTCCATCATCTACCCCGGCCAGAAGATCAAGGTCGGCGCTGGTGCTCCCGCAGCCCCGGCTGCACCAGCTTCGGCCGTCCAGCCTTCTTCCGCTCCCGCAGCGCCGGCTCCCGCACCTGCACCGGCACCCGCAGCGACTGCTCCCGGTGGCTCATACACGATCAAGGCCGGCGACACCCTGTCAGCGATCGCCTCCAGGCACGGCGTCAAACTCTCCGCCATCCTGGCCGCCAACCAGCTGAGCATGACCACTGTCATCTACCCCGGCAACAAGCTGGTCATTCCCGGCGCCTCCCTGCAGCCCGCTTCCTCCACCCCGGCCGCCCCGGCGGCCCCCGCCGCGCCGCTGGTACCGAGCACCTTCCTGGGCTTTACCTACCCCGCGGCCGTTGTGAGCTCTGCCAACGAGAACAAGGCCTTGCTGAACGCCTCTCCCGTCCCGTCCCGGGCCGAGATGCGCGCCATTGTGGCCGACACGGCCCGCCAAATGGGAGTGGATCCCTCCCTGGCCCTCGCCTTTGCGCATCAGGAGTCGGGCTTCAACCAGCGTGCGGTGTCACCGGCCAACGCGATCGGTACCATGCAGGTCATCCCGTCCTCCGGGCAGTGGGCCTCAGACCTCGTAGGGCGGAAGCTGAACCTGCTGGACCCCTACGACAACGCAACAGCCGGCGTGGCGATCATCAAGCGGCTAATCGCCACCAGCAAAGACCAGGACACAGCAATTGCGGGGTACTACCAGGGCCAGTACTCGGTCAGCAAATACGGCATGTACGACGACACCAAAGCCTACGTAGCCGCCATCAAGGCGCACCAGAAGAACTTCGGCTAAGCCACTGCGCCATGGTGCCCCGGGCTTGCTGAAGCCGGCCCACGGGATAACGACAAGGGGTCCGGACCGCACGTCGGTTCGGACCCTTTTCCATGCGGGATTAGTATCGTAGGGTGCAGGAACATGTGACAGACCGTCTCGTTGGAACGCTGGTGGACAACCGCTACGCCGTCCGCTCCAAACTCGCGCGCGGCGGCATGTCCACCGTATATCTGGCAACGGATCTCCGGCTGGAGCGCGATGTTGCCCTCAAGGTCCTCCATCCCCACCTCGCCACCGACGAGACATTCCTGGACAGGCTGGGCCGCGAGGCGAAAGCCGCCGCGAAGCTTTCCCACGCCCACGTTGTAGGGGTCCTGGATCAGGGCAACGACGGCCAGACGGCCTATCTGGTGATGGAACACATCAAGGGCCACACCCTCCGGGACGTCATAAGATCCAAAGGCGCGTTGCCTCCCCGCCTGGCCCTTGCCCTGATTGATCCGGTGGTGCAGGGCCTCGGCGCGGCCCACGCCGCGGGGCTGATCCACCGGGACGTGAAACCGGAGAACGTCCTGATCGCCGACGACGGCCGGATTAAGATCGGCGACTTCGGACTGGCCCGCGCGGTAACGACGTCCACGAGTACCGGGACGCTGATCGGTACCGTGGGTTACCTCTCCCCCGAGCTTGTGCTGGGAAAACAGGCGGACACCCGGAGTGACATCTATTCGGTGGGCATCATGCTCTATGAGATGCTGACCGGCCAGCAGCCGTACGACGGCGAGGTCCCCATCCAGGTTGCGTACAAGCACGTGAATGAAACGGTCGGCCCGCCGTCGGCCTTGGTGCCCGGCCTCGCCGCCGAGGTGGATGAACTCGTCCAGTGGTGCACCGCAAACGATCCCGAGAACCGCCCAGTGGACGGCAACGCCCTGCTGCAGGAACTGCGCCACATCCGGACCAACCTCACAGACGCCGAGCTGGACCTCAGGCCTCCGGCCGCGGCCCCGGAAGGGCAGCAGAACCCCACAGAAATAATCGCCCGCACCAACAACCCCACTGCCGTGATGTCATCCTTCTCCCGGCCGCAGCCACAGCACCCTCCGCACGCTCCGCATGCGCTGTATCCGCCGGATGCCGACTACCGGCCAGGCGAACAGTACCGGCCGGATGCGCAGTCCAGGCCAGCTGCTCGAGACGCGGTGCCGGCAGCCATCCCCCTCAGCAAACGCGCCCAGCGCAAGCTGGACAGGGAGGACGAGAAGGCAAGGTCCCGGGCGGCCGCGACCCCGGTCCGGAGCCTGCGCGAGGGCAACCCGCGGCGCCGCGGCGTCCTCTGGGTGGTGGTCCTGGTCATCATCGCGTTGCTTGCCACCGGGGCCGGCTGGTTCTTCGGCATGGGTCCCGGGTCGCCGGGCACCATTCCGGCGGTCGCCAACAAGTCAGTGGCCCAGGCCCAGCAGCTGCTGAGCGAAGCGGGGTTCCAGTCGCGTACCAACGACGTCTTCGACGACGACGTTCCGTCCGGACTCGTGGTGGGCTCCGACCCGGCTGCCGGCACCGAGGCCAGGAAGTTCCAGCCGGTGTCCCTGTTTGTTTCCAAGGGCCCGCAACTGTTTGAGCTCCCGAAACTGACCGGCGGAACCCTTGACGACGCGAAAAACGCACTGAACCAAGCCGAGATGGCGCTGGGTACCGTCACTGAGCAATTTGATGACGCAGTTGCCGCCGGCGTTGTGTTGGCCCAGGATCCCGCCGCAGGAACCCCTGCGCGCCATGGCACTCCGGTAGCACTGTCCGTCTCCAAGGGCCCGCAGCCGATCCCCGTTCCGTCGGTCGTCGGACTGGACGAGGACGCCGCCGTCAGCGCCATCGAGGCTGCCGGACTCAAGGCCGATGTCGCGAAGGACAAAGTCAACGACAGGAACGTGCCCAAGGGATCGGTTGCCGCGCAGTCGCCCGCGACCGGCACCCTGACAAAGGGCGGGACAGTGACACTGACCATTTCCGATGGACCCAAGCTGGTGGAAGTCCCCAGCTTCATCGGCAAGCAAGCCAAGGAAGCCGAGGAAGCGCTGCGCGCACTGGGCTTCGAGGTACGGGTGAACAATATCCTCGGCGGCTTCTTCGGCACGGTACGGGACCAGGACCCGGTGAAGAAGAAAGTGCCTGAAGGCTCCGTCGTAACCCTCACGGTGGTGTAGCCGGCGGTCTGCCGGCCACACCATCGCGGAAGCCCGACTCCGCGTCAAGCGGTCAGTGCTTGGCCAGCGCCCCGGCCACCAGGAACGCCATTTCGAGTGACTGCATGTGGTTCAGGCGCGGATCGCAGACCGACTCGTACTTGTCGAGGAAGGATTCCTGGTCCACCGGATCGGCACCGCCCAGGCATTCGGCGACGTCGTCACCGGTCATCTCCACGTGGAGGCCACCGGGAACCGTGCCCAGGGCGTGGTGGACTTCGAAGAACCCGCGCACTTCGTCAATGACGTCGTCGAAGTTGCGGGTCTTGTAGCCGTTGGGCGAGGTGACGGTGTTGCCGTGCATCGGATCGGTGACCCAGAGAACCTTGGCGCCGGAGGCGGTGACCTTCTCCACAATGGCGGGAAGCTTCTCGCGGATATTGCCCGCGCCCATGCGGGTGATGAAGGTCAGCCTGCCCGGCTCCCGCTCGGGGTCCAGCTTGTCGATCAGGCGGAGGGCGTTGTCGCCGGTTGTCGACGGGCCCAGCTTCACGCCAATGGGGTTCCGGACGCGGGACAGGAAGTCCACGTGCGCGTGGTCGAGCTCGCGGGTGCGCTCCCCGATCCACAGGAAGTGCGCCGAGGTGTCATATGGGAACCCTGTCCGCGAATCGATGCGGGTCAGTGCACGCTCATAGTCCAGCAGCAGGGCCTCGTGGCTGGCGAAGAATTCCACCCGCTTGAGTGCCTCGAAATCTGCGCCGCAGGACGCCATGAACTTGATGGCGCGGTCGATGTCACGGGCCAGCGACTCGTAGCGGGCGTGAGCGGGGTTCTCGGTGAAGCCCTTGTTCCACTGGTGCACCGAGCGCAGGTCAGCGAAGCCGCCCTGCGTGAAGGCCCTGATGAGGTTCAGCGTGGAAGCGGAGGTGTGGTACGCCTTGAGCATCCGGCCGGCGTCATGGCCGCGGGACTCAGGAGTGAACTCGTAGCCGTTGACGATGTCGCCGCGGTACGCCGGGAGGGTAACGCCTTCGCGGGTCTCGTCATTGGAGGACCGGGGCTTGGCGAACTGGCCGGCCATCCGGCCCATCTTGATGACGGGCATCGCTGCACCATAGGTGAGCACTACGGCCATCTGGAGGATGGTCTTGACCCGGGCGCTGATCTTATCCGCCGTGGCGGCTTCAAACGTCTCGGCACAGTCGCCACCCTGCAGCAGGAAGGCTTTGCCCTCTGCCGCAGCCGCCAGCCGTTCCCGGAGAATGTCCACCTCGCCGGCGAAAACCAGCGGCGGGAGCACGGAAAGTTCCCCGACAGATGCGTCGAAAACGTCCTTGTCCTGCCAGCTGGGCTGCTGGGAAACGGGAAGGTCCCGCCAATCATCCAGGCCTGGATAGTTGGCTGCTCCGCTCTGGGCGGTACTGGACAGCGAAAAGGCAGGTTTTGCAGATAGCTCAGTCACTGTCTAAGACTAATGCGCGCGGCGGGGTTCTGGACACCTGTCCGTCACGCGTACCGAGAGCGGCGTCACAGTCAGCCCGCCGCCGGGTCCTTGCCTTCGGCATCTGTGCCGTCAGCACCGCCGTCAGCATCGGCGTTTTTCGCGGAAGCGCCGCCGGCCTCGGTGGCCGCTGCCCCCGTAAGGCGGAGCTTCACCACGGCAGCGTACTCGTCCACGTACTCCTGGCCGGAGAGCCGCATCAGCTCGAACATGATTTCGTCGGTGACCTTGCGCTGGACCAGCCGGTCCTCAGCCTGGTCTGCGTACTGGCTGAAATCCAAGGGAGCACCGAAAATCATGCCGATCCGCCGGATATTCGGCATCCGTTTGCCGATGGGCTGAACTTTGTCCGTGCCGATCATGGCCACGGGAATCACGGGCACACCCGCCTGCAGGGCCAGTCTGGCGACGCCTACTTTGCCCCGGTACAGGCGAGCATCAGGGCTGCGGGTCCCTTCAGGGTAGATACCCAGCAGTCCGCCGCCGGTCAGGACATCCATGCCGGCGTTAAGCGAAACAGCCGACGCCGCGCCGCCGGACCTGTCCATGGGCAGCTGGTTGGTGAGCCTGAAGAACATGGCCGTCAGCCTGCCCTTGATGCCTGTGCCGGTGAAGTACTCGGACTTGGCCAGGAAAACCACCGGCCTGCGGACCATCAGCGGCATAAAGATGGAGTCGGAGAAAGACAGGTGGTTCGAGGCGATTATTGCCGCCCCCTGCGCCGGAACATTGTCCAGGCCCTTGACCCAGGGGCGGAAAAGAAGCCGCAGCACCGGCCCCAGGAAGATCCTCTTCATGACCCAATAGAACACGTGACGAACCTCTCCGGAAACCGGCCGGCCGGCCCTTCGTCGGGCCGGGCGGGCACTTCACTGCAACCCTACTCTAGTGAGATTTGTCGCGAACAATGACACGATGGTGTCATGACAGAAAGCAGCATCGCGCCCCGGCCTGCCGCTTTCAGCTATCCCGGCCACGGACCCAATGCCACCACCGGGATTGCCATCTGCCATGGCTTCACCGGCAGCCCGCTCAGCGTCCTGCCCTGGGCAGAGGACCTCGCCGCCCAGGGATTCGCGGTGTCGGTGCCGCTCCTGCCCGGCCACGGCACGGACTGGCGGCAGCTCGCGCGCTCGAACTGGCGTGACTGGTACGGCACATTCGAAGCGGCATACCTGGAGCTGAGCACCCGGACAGAGCACTGTTTTGTAGCCGGCCTCTCGATGGGCGGCGCCATCGCGCTGCTGACCGCCGCCAGGCATCCCGTTGCCGGCGTCTCCTTGGTGAATCCCGGCCTCAGCTTCTATGACCGCCGCGTGCGGGTCATCGGAGTGCTCAAGTATTTCCAGCGCACCACCGTGCCCATCCAGGAGGAACAGCCGACGGCGGCAGTTACCAATGACGGTGACTACTCGCGGACTCCGTTGGCAGCCGTACACGAGCTCAAGAAGCTTTTTGGCGCAGCCACCCGTGGCCTGCACCAGGTCACCGCCCCGGTGCAGGTGTTCAAGTCCCGCTCGGACGTCGTGGTTCCGGCTACCTCATTCCGCACGTTGCGGGAGCGGTTGGGACCATACCTGGTGGAGGTAGTGGACCTGCATAACAGCGGTCATGTGGCCACCCTGGATGTTGATGCACCCGAGATTTTTGCCCGTTCCAGCGCCTTCTTCCTTGCCCATACACCCAGCACCGCACCGTCAGCCCGAGCCACGGCCACACCTCACACCACTTCGGAGACTTCATGACCGGCCTACCGGACCACAGCCCTTTCAGCAGTCCCGCCAACGGCGACGGAGCCCGGATCGGAGTGGTCCTCTCACACGGATTCACTGGCAGTCCGCACGGGCTGCGCGCGTGGGCCCAGTCGCTCGCCGACGCCGGCTTCGCCGTACGCATGCCGCTGCTGCCCGGGCACGGCACCAGCTGGCAGGAGCTTGCGCGCACACGCTGGCCGCAGTGGCACGGTGCACTGGACGACGCCTACCTGGACCTGGACTCCCAGTGCGACCACGTCTTCGTCGCCGGGCTGAGCATGGGCGGTGCCCTGGCCCTGAGAATTGCCGCCACCCGGCCCGTGGCCGGGGTGATCCTGGTGAACCCCGGACTGGTGATTGATGATCCCCGCGCGCCCTTGGCTGGCATCCTGAAACTGGTCCTGAAGAGCACCCCGGCCATTGCCAACGACATCCTCAAGCCCGGGATGGACGAGGGCGCCTACCCGCGAACGCCCGTAGCCGCGGCCCATGAGCTCAACAAGATGTTCAAGGACACCAACCGGCTGCTCCCCCGCATCACCGCGCCCGTGCGGGTCTTCCGATCCACCGTGGACCACGTAGTTTCAGACACGAGCGTGGCAGCGCTGCGCCGCGGCCTGACCAACGCTCCGCTGACGCTGACCACCCTGGAGAACAGCTACCACGTGGCAACGCTTGATAACGACGCCGAGGAGATCTTCCGAGGGTCCGCCGACTTCATCCGCGCGGTGGTTGCCGGCACGGCAGCAGCCCAGGTCCAGGAGGGCATAGCCCATGAATAGGCCCGACTCCGGCTCACCGGACCAGAGCGCAAACCAGGACGATGCTGTGTGGCTGGACCTTGTGGCCCGGCTCGAAGAGAAACCTGCCGCCCCTCCCGGCACAGCGGAGCCGGGCATCGCCGTCTCCCCTGGCCCTGACGCCACGGATAAGGACGCTGAAACTCCTGATCCAGCGGGCCCGGACGCCGTGGCCGGGTCCGGCAGGTCCGCAACGTTCCGCGACTTTGATCCGCTGGGTCTGGCGGGAACAGCCCCCACCGAATTGTCCGCTGCCGAGCGGCAGGCGGCGACGCCGGTCGCCGGCGACGGCGGGAAGGCCGACGTCGGCGAGGGGACCGGCGGTTACGGCCAGGGCGGCACCGCCGCGTTCGGCCCGCGTGACTATGCCGTGGAGGGCGACGCCGGGGACTTCGTTCCCGAAGAACCGCCCAGTCTTGCCGGGACGGATCCCCTGACCATGCTTGCCTGGCTCGGCGCAATTGGCGCGCCCGTTGGATTGCTCCTGACCGTTATGTTCTGGCGGTCCGCGCCGCTGCTGGCGATAGTGGGCATGGTGGCAGTGTTCATCCTTGCCGTGGTTTACCTGATCATGAAGCTGCCCCAGGAAAAAGACGAGAACGACGACGGCGCCCGCGTCTGAGGAGCGTCCGTCACCGCATGCGGCTACTGACGCGGGAGAGGTCGGCCGCCCCGATGAGCCCCGCGTTGGGTCCGAGCGCTGCCAGCGCGATGCCGGCCGCCGGACGGAAGCCACGGCCGGTAAGGTTCCGGGCGAACGCCTTACGGGCCGGCTCCACCAGCAGGTCCCCTGCCGAGCAGAGTCCCCCGCCGATCACAAACAGCCCCGGATCCAAAGCTGCCGCCAGGTTCGCCAATCCCAGGCCCAGCCATTCGCCCACCTCATCCAGGAGTTCGCGGCAGGCCGCATCGCCGGCGAGTGCCAGCTCAGTAACAATCGACCCGGTGATCTGCTCCGCGTCACCGCCGACGGTGGCCAGCAATTCCTGGGCAACCGGCGAATTGGCCCGCGCTAGGATCCTCGCTTCCCGGCCCAGGGCGTTGCCCGAGGCGTACTGCTCCCAGCAGCCCCGGTTGCCGCACTCGCAACGCTGCCCGCCGGGCATGATGATCTGGTGGCCGAATTCGCCGGCTACACCAAACCGTCCGCGCTCCACCCGCCCGTCCATCACCATGGCACCGCCGATGCCGGTACCGAGGGTGATGCACACCAGCCTGTCCTCGCCCTGCCCCGCACCAAAGCGCCATTCCGCCCAGGCCGCGGCGTCGGCGTCGTTCGTCAGCAGCACGGGCCGGCGCAGGAGGCGCTGGAGGTTTGCCCGCAGCGGTTCGTTGCGCCAGGCGAGGTGCGGACTGAAAAGCACGGTTCCGCCGTCGAGATCCATCCAACCGGCCGCACCGATGCCTACTGACCAGACCCTGTGGCCGGCTCCGAGTTCGTCCACGAGCTCCACGATGACCTGCTCCACCGCACGCGGATCGCTGCCGGGGGTGGACCGCCGGGCCTCACTCAGGATCCGCCCGTCGGCGTCCACCACGCCGGCAGCGACCTTCGTGCCGCCGATATCGATGCCGATGGCCAGCCCCTTACGCCCGAGCCGCAGGTGCTCGCGGAATGTGTCCGCCTGCCTGGGCCGGGCCCTCAAGGCCAGCGGCCGCCGCCGCCAGGGGGCTGGACGTCGGAGCGGAGCGGCTGGCTCGCCGGGGGGCGTTGGGTACATAGTGCTTCATTCTAGGGCGCGCCGGGCGGGCAGCGCCGGAGGCCGGGCCCATGGCCTGCGCACTCACCTTTGACTCATATGTTACTGGCCAGTAGGTTTGTTTCTGCACGGCCACGTTACAGGCGTATTAGTCTTTAGGCATACCCTGTGCGGGTCTATGGATATCAAAGGAGCTATAGTGCGCGAATTCAGTGTTCCGCCCCTGGTTGTTGTCCCACCGGAAACCAACATCACCGATCTTCTGCTTCGGCAGGCAGCCAAGCCCAGCAACCCGGCGCTCTTCTCGCGGCTGGACTCCGCAGGCGCCTGGCGGGACGTCTCCGCCACAGACTTCCTGGCGGACGTCTCCGCCCTTGCGAGGGGCCTGATGGCCAGCGGCGTGGGAGCGGGCGACCGGGTGGGCATTATGTCCCGCACACGCTACGAGTGGGCGCTCATCGACTTCGCCATCTGGTTCGCCGGCGCCGTCTCGGTGCCCATCTACGAGACCTCATCGCCGTCGCAGGTTGCCTGGAACCTCGGAGACTCCGGGGCCGTGGCCGCCTTCGGCGAGGCCGCCCACCACGAGGACATCATCCGGCAGGCAGCCAGTTCGGAAGGCCTCACCGCCCTCCAGCACGTCTGGCAGCTCGAAGGCGGCGGACTGGACGCCGTCCGTGAGGCCGGCCGGGGCGTCAGCGACGCCGACCTTGAAGCACGCCGGTCAACGGCACGGCTCAGTGACGTTGCCACCCTCATCTACACCTCCGGCACCACCGGCCGGCCCAAGGGCTGCGAGCTGACCCACGGCAACTTCGTTGAGCTGTCCGACAACGCCCTCGCACTGCTTGGCCATGTGGTCAACGAGCAGGCCAAAACCATCATGTTCCTGCCTTTGGCCCACGTCTTTGCACGGTTCATTTCGGTGCTGGCCGTGGCCGCCGGGGCCACCGTGGCGCACACACCCGACATCAAGAACCTGCTCGCTGACCTGCAGAGCTACCAGCCCACGTTCATCCTGGCCGTGCCGCGCGTCTTCGAAAAGGTCTACAACTCGGCCCTGACAAAGGCCGAGGACGGCGGAAAGGGTGCGATCTTCCACAAAGCCACGGAGACCGCCATCGCGTTCTCCAAAGCCCGCCAGGCCGGGCACGTTGGCCTGGGGCTGAAACTCAAGCACACGCTGTTCGACAAACTCGTCTACGGCAAGCTGCGCGCCGCCATGGGCGGCAACGTG
The DNA here is from genome assembly GCF_057840185.1 of Pseudarthrobacter sp. KH_020_B. Taxonomy (NCBI): domain Bacteria; kingdom Bacillati; phylum Actinomycetota; class Actinomycetes; order Micrococcales; family Micrococcaceae; genus Pseudarthrobacter; species Pseudarthrobacter sp. KH_020_B. The sequence goes on along the minus strand of NZ_CM174506.1, from coordinate 1,728,643 downwards.
GCCCATGCTGTGTCCGGCGGCGGTCCCCTCGGCGAACGGCTGGGCCACTTCTTCCAGGGCATCGGCCTGCAGATCCTTGAAGGGTATGGCCTCACCGAGACCACGGCCCCGATCTCCGTCAACACGCCTGCCCTGATCAAGATCGGTTCCGTCGGCAAGCCGCTGCCGGGCAACTCGGTCAAGATCGCCGAAGACGGCGAGATCCTGGCCAAGGGTGTCTGTGTGATGCGCGGCTACTACCAGCGCGATGACCTGATGGCGGAAACGTTTGCCGATGGCTGGTTCCGCACCGGCGACATCGGCAGGCTCGACGAGAACGGCTTCCTCTGGATCACCGGCCGCAAGAAGGAAATAATTGTCACCGCCGGCGGCAAGAACGTGGTTCCGGCCCTGCTGGAAGACCAGATCCGGGCTGACGCGCTGGTCTCCCAGGTCCTGGTGGTGGGCGACAACCGGCCGTTCATCGGCGCACTGGTGACCCTGGACCAGGAGGCCCTGCCGGGATGGCTCCAGCGGCACGGACTCCCCGCCACCAGCACGCTTGACGAAGCCGTCGAGAACCCTGTGGTCAAAGCCGCGGTGCAGGACCTCATCACGCAGGCCAACGCCTCGGTGTCGCAGGCGGAGGCCATCAAGGCATTCCGGATCGTCGCCTCGGACTTCACGGAAGCGTCCGGCCACCTGACGCCGTCCATGAAGGTAAAGCGGGCCCAGGTGATGAAGGACTTCGAAACGGTCATCGAGGAAATGTACGGCGCGCCGCGCGGCTAAGCGGCAACGCAAGAGGAAGGGCCCTCCCGGCGGAAGTAGAACTTCCGAGCCGGGAGGGCCCTTCCTTTATGCCTGGACTGATTAGCCCTGCTCGACGACCAGGAGGAGGTCCCCGCCCTGGACCTGCTCCACCGCTGAAATGGCGAGCCGTGAGACTTTGCCTGCCACCGGCGTCGTAATGGAGGCTTCCATCTTCATTGCTTCGATGGTGGCCACCGTGTCACCGGCGTTGACCGTGTCGCCGGCCTTGACGGTCACGGTGACGGCGCCGGCGAACGGCGCGGCGACGTGGCCGGGCTGGGCCGGGTCTGCCTTCTCGGCGGCCTTGACGTTGCTCACCACGGAACGGTCACGGACGACGACGGGCCGGGACTGCCCGTTCAGGGTGCACATGACCGTGCGCATACCCTTTTCGTCGGGCTCGGACACGGCTTCCAGCGATGCGATCAGCCGGACCCCCTTCGCCAGCTGGATCTCGTGCTCGGCGCCGCGCTGCAGGCCGTAAAGGTAATCGCGGGTGTCGAGGACGGAAATGTTGCCGTACGTCTCCACGCTCTTGAGGTAATCCTTGGTGGGGCCCTCGAAGAGCAGGCGGTTCAGCGTGCTCTGGCGGGTCTTGGAATCACTCTGGAGCGCGGCGCTGTCCTCGGGGCTGAGGTCAACGTCGCGGACCTTGATGCTGCGGCCCTGGAGCGCCTTGGTGCGGAAAGGTTCCGGCCATCCTCCGGGCGGGTCGCCGAGTTCGCCGGACAGGAAGCCGATGACGGAGTCGGGGATGTCGTAGTTCTGCGGGTTCTCGTTGAAGTCCGAGGGATCCGCGTTGAGGCCGACGAGGTGCAGGGCGAGGTCGCCCACCACCTTGGACGACGGCGTGACCTTCACCAGGCGGCCCAGGATCCGGTCCGCGGCGGTGTACATGTCCTCGATCGCCTCGAAGCGCTCCCCCAGACCCAGCGCCATGGCCTGCTGGCGCAGGTTGGACAGCTGGCCGCCCGGGATCTCGTGCTTGTAAACCCGGCCGGTGGGACCCGGCAGGCCTGATTCGAACGGCGCGTAAACGCGGCGCACAGCCTCCCAGTAAGGCTCCAATGAGCTGACGGCATCCAGGTCCAGGCCGGTGTCCCGCGGGGTGTGCGCCAGCGCCGCCACAAGGGCGGAGGCGGACGGCTGGCTGGTGGTCCCGGCCAGCGAGGCGGAGGCCACGTCAACAGCGTCCACGCCGGCGTCAACTGCCGCCAGCAGGGTGGCCAGCTGGCCGCCTGCCGTGTCATGCGTGTGGAGGTGGACCGGGAGGTCGAAGCGTTCGCGCAGTGCGGCCACGAGCTTGGCGGCCGCTGCCGGGCGGAGCAGCCCGGCCATGTCCTTGATCGCAAGGATGTGGGCGCCGGCGTCCACAATCCGCTGGGCCAGTTCCAGGTAGTAGTCCAGCGTGTAGAGCTTCTCGTCCGGGTTCAGCATGTCGCCGGTGTAGCACAGTGCCACTTCGGCTACTGCTGTACCGGTGGCCCGGACGGCGCGGATGGCGGGGGCCATCTGGTTCACGTCGTTCAGGGCATCGAAGATGCGGAAGATGTCGATGCCGGTGGCGGCGGCCTCGTTGACGAACGCCACGGTCACCTCCTCCGGGTACGGTGTGTAGCCCACCGTGTTCCGGCCACGCAGCAGCATCTGCAGGCAGACGTTGGGCAGGGCCTTCCGCAGGGCGGCAAGGCGGTCCCACGGGTCCTCGCCGAGGAAGCGCAGCGCCACGTCGTAGGTGGCGCCGCCCCAGGCCTCAACTGACAGGAGTTCCGGCAGGAGGGCTGTGACCGCGGGACCGGCGGCCACGAGGTCGCGGGTTCGCACGCGGGTGGCCAGCAGGGACTGGTGGGCGTCGCGGAAGGTGGTGTCGGTGACGGCCACGGCGGTCTGCTCACGCAGGGCCTTGGCGAAGCCTTCGGGGCCAAGCTCCAGCAGGCGCTGGCGCGATCCCGGTGCTGCCTGCCGATCCGCGACGGCCGGGAGCTTGGCGGCCGGATCCGAGTGCACGGTCAGCTCGCCGTTGGGCTTGTTGACCGTGACTTCGGCCAGCCAGGTCAGGAGCTTGGTGCCGCGGTCGGCGGAGACCCGGGCCTTCAGCAGCTGGGGACGCTCGTCGATGAAGTTCGTGGCGACGTTGCCGGCAATGAAGTCGGCGTCGTCGAGCACGGCCTGGAGGAAGGAAATGTTGGTGGATACACCACGGATGCGGAACTCCGCGAGGGCACGGCGTGCACGGGCCACGGCGGCCGGGTAGTCGCGGCCGCGGCAGCTCAGCTTCACGAGCATGGAGTCGAAGTGCGGGCTGATTTCGGCACCCGAGTACACGGTGCCGCCGTCGAGCCTTACACCGGCGCCGCCGGCGGAGCGGTAGCCGGTGATCTTCCCGACGTCGGGCCGGAACCCGTTGGCCGGGTCCTCGGTGGTGATGCGGCACTGCAGCGCTGCGCCCTTAAGCTGGACCGTCTCCTGGGCGAGGCCGAGGTCCGCGAGGGTTTCGCCGGAAGCGATCCGAAGCTGAGCCTGCACCAGGTCAACGTCCGTCACTTCCTCAGTGACGGTGTGTTCGACCTGGATGCGGGGGTTCATTTCGATGAAGACGTGCTGTCCGGCGCGTTCGCCGACGGTGTCCACCAGGAACTCCACGGTTCCGGCGTTGACGTAGTTCAGGGCCTTGGCGAACTTCACCGCGTCACGGTAAAGGGCCTGGCGGATGCCTTCGTCCAGGTTGGGCGCGGGGGCGATCTCAATGACCTTCTGGTGACGGCGCTGGATGGAGCAGTCACGTTCGAAGAGGTGGATGACGTTGCCCTCGGCGTCGGCCAGGATCTGCACCTCGATGTGGCGCGGGCGGAGCACCGCCTGCTCCAGGAACATGGTGGGGTCACCGAATGCCGCATCGGCTTCGCGCATGGCAGCCTGCAGCGCCTCGGGAAGGGCTTCCCTCGTGTCGACGCGGCGCATGCCACGTCCGCCGCCGCCGGCGACGGCCTTGGCGAAGATGGGGAAACCGATCTCGTCGGCCGCAGCGATCAGCTCATCCATGTCCTTCGAGGGTTCACTCGATTTCAGGACCGGAACACCGGCCTCACGGGCAGCCTTCAGCGCTGCCACCTTGTTGCCGGCCAGCTCAAGCACCTCAGCCGGCGGGCCAACAAAGGTAATGCCCGCTTCCTGTGCAGCGCGGGCCAGGTCGGGGTTTTCCGAAAGGAAGCCGTAGCCGGGGTAGATGGCGTCGGCGCCGGACTCCTTGGCGACTCGGACCACTTCGGCAACGTCCAGGTATGCCCGGACGGGATGCCCCACTTCGCCGATCAGATATGCCTCATCGGCCTTCTGGCGGTGGATCGAGTTTCGGTCCTCATTGGGGAAGACAGCAACGGTCTTGGCGCCCAGCTCGTAGCTGGCACGGAAGGCCCTGATCGCGATTTCGCCGCGGTTGGCCACCAGAATCTTGGAAAACATAATTCTCCTGCATCATTGCGGGTGTATCGGTAAGTGGTCACAGTGTCTAAGACCCGCGCTTAGAAATACAAATCATTGTGGCCACGGTCACAGAAACTTCCGTCATGTCCCGCGTGCATCGACGGAGGCTGGCAGAACGGGCCACCCATGCCATCGCCGTGCCATGCCGCGTCCCCATAAGACGGGATTCACCGGCGCAGCCACATATGATGAGTAAGGCGGCTCGAGCCGCCGGCTTCGGCAGTGCCGGAGCAAACATTACCCCCAACACGGCAGCCGGCGTTAGGTTTTGGTCTCACAAGTGCAAGTAGTCAGCATCAGCAGCCTCAAGGGCGGAGTCGGCAAGACGTCCGTCACCACAGGATTGGCGTCTGCGGCGCTTGCCGCGGGCATCCCCACACTGGTGGTGGACCTCGATCCCCATGCGGACGCGACCACTGCCTTGGGGGTCCAGGCCGGCGACCAGCTGGACATCGGCAGGATGCTCAAGAGCCCCCGCCGGGCCAAACTGGCAGAGAACGTCGCGGGCAGCTCCTGGACGGCACGGGCGCATACCAACGGATCCGGACCGCCCGTACTGGACGTCGCGGTGGGTTCGGCGTACACCGGCATCTACGACCGCCCCGACCTTGGCCGCCGTGACCTCCGCAGGCTTGCCGCAGTCCTGGCTGGCGCCGACCGCTACGAACTGGTCCTCATTGACTGCCCGCCGTCGCTGAACGGGCTGACCCGGATGGCCTGGTCCGCGAGCGACAAGGTGGCACTGGTGGCCGAGCCGGGACTCTTCTCAGTGGCGGGAACGGAGCGGACCATGCGCGCCATCCAGCTGTTCAAGCAGGAATTCGCACCGAACCTATCCCCCGCGGGCATTGTGGCCAACCGCGTGCGCACGGGCTCCTCCGAGCACACGTACCGGCTCGCGGAAATGGAATCAATGTTCGGTGACCTGCTGCTGAGCCCGCGCATCCCTGAACAGGCGAACTGGCAGCAGATCCAGGGCGCGGCGCACCCGGTGCACCACTGGCCCGGCGAATCCGCGAAGACATCCGCTGCGTTGTTCGACGCCCTCCTCGTCAACCTCCTGTCGACCGGAAGCGGCCTGCGGAACCGTACCCAGCGGTAATCCCAGAGCTGCAGCGCTCCGCTGCAGCCAGGGTTGCACGCCCGAGCAAAAGAGGCCACCCCCGCTTGCCGGGGGTGGCCTCTTCTGTTGGTGTTGTGTCAGCCTTGTATGTGTCAGCCGGTCTTGCGGGCCGCACGCCGCTTGCTCAGCTCGTCGTCGGGAAAGGAATGTTCGACGGCGTGCTCGCTTGGAAGGGAAGCCAGGCTGCCCTCGACTTCGCGCCAGACCCTGCCCACGGCGATGCCGAAGACACCTTGGCCTCCCTGGACTAGATCAATGACCTCGTCAGCGGATGTGCATTCGTAGACACTCGCGCCGTCGCTCATGAGCGTGATCTGGGCCAGATCCTCCACGCCGCGTTCGCGCAAGTGTTCCACCGCCGTGCGGATCTGCTGAAGGGAAACGCCGGTGTCCAGGAGCCGCTTGACTACCTTGAGGACCAAAATGTCCCGGAAGCCGTAGAGCCGCTGCGAGCCGGAGCCTGCGGCGCCGCGGACTGCGGGCTCAACCAGCCCGGTGCGTGCCCAGTAGTCCAGTTGGCGGTACGTGATGCCGGCAGCTTTGCAGGCCGTGGGGCCGCGGTAGCCGGCGTCCTCGTCCAGGACGGGAAGGTCTTCGGTAAACAGGAGGCCCTGGGCACCGCTCGCGGGCACAGCCACACCAGCCGTTGTGGGCTGTTTCAGCCCGCCTGCTTCGCCTTTGGGACTCACCTGGATCCTCCTTGTCATAAGCTCCCGGGGACCACTGCTTCAGCCGGTGCACGCATGAAGTCCATGCATGTAATTTCGCGGGGGTCGTACTTTTACAGTGTGACCTGCGCGGCTGCTGTAAGCAATGGGAGCTTGATACCTTCGACGTTAGGCCCGCTGCGCCCCAAGGTCAAAGATCTAGGCCGCTTGGCGCAGGCGTGTCGGAACTTTCACGCTCAACTTTAACCTTAACGGGACCTCAGCCATCGAAGTCTTCGGGCTCCACATCGTCCAGGAACTCACGGAAGCGCCGCAGTTCGCGTTCCTCGTCCACAGTGGGGCCCGGGTCCGTGTCCTCGCCCTCGTCATGCTCGGTAATGCGGACTCCGGCTTCATCCATGACGGCGTCGGCACACCAGATGCGGCATTTGGCCCGCAACGCGATCGCGAGGGCGTCCGATGCGCGTGAGCTGACGGTGGTGCCGTTTTCGAATTGGAGTTGGCCATAAAAGATGTTGTCCTCAACCGCCACAATGTTGACGCTGACAACCGAATGGCCCAGGGACTCCACCACGTCCACCAGGAGGTCGTGGGTCATGGGGCGCGGCGGCACTACCCCTTGCTGGGCCAGGGCGATGGCACTTGCCTCTGGAGTCCCGATCCAGATGGGCACGTGGCGTTCGCCGTGGATCTCTCGCAGCAGGACCAGCGGCTGGTTGGACGGCAGTTCGATGCGAACTCCTACAATCTCCACTTCGATCATCAGATGTCCATACGTGAGATACGGTCCTGGACGAGTGCCCGGTGCAGGACCAGGCAGAGGTCGCTGATTTCGCGGGCCGCTTCCGCAGCCCGCGCCTGTGACGCGGAATCGCGCCGGGACGCGAGCGGCGCAACTGCCCGCTCCACGAGCCCGAATTCACGTTCCGCGGCGGCCTGGAACGGACGCAGGTGGCGCGGTTCAAGGCCGTGGCTCTCCAGTTGCACGCAGGCGCGGGCCACCTGGAGGGCGTGCTCGTCGAACTTGCCGTTGCTGTGGCTGATCAGCCCGAAGCTCAGCAGGGATTGGAGCAACGCAATGCTGGCGCCGGATTCGGTCCGCAGCTGTTCCTCGCTGAATTTCCGTCCGCGGTTCTGCAGCTCCACCGCCAGTTCATCCGAGACGATCCGCGGTGAAACCACGACGCCGGGCGGCAGGTTCTCCGGCCGCTCTCCCCTGTCGATCGCATCAAGGTAGTCCTTGATAACTTTCAGCGGAAGGTACTGGTCCCGCTGCAGCGCCAGCACGAAACGGAGGCGTTCGACGTCACCGTCCGAGTACTGCCGGTATCCGGCCGGAGTGCGGCGCGGATTGATCAGTCCCTTTTCCTCCAGGAACCTGATCTTAGACGCGGTCATACCCGGAAAATCGCCGCTGAGCTGCGCGAGGACTTCCCCGATGTTCAGAACTTGGGGCCCCCGGCGTTCCGGTTGTGCCATTGCCACAGGCAAATGTCCCGGGATCAGGCGCGGCCTGCTGCGCGGGCAGGGCTCAGGTAGAAGGTGAGTCGGAACTTGCCGATCTGGACTTCGTTCCCGGACCGTAGCTCAACGCTGTCCACGCGGTCGTGGTTGACGTAGGTGCCGTTGAGGCTGCCGGTATCCACCACTTCAAAGCTTCGCGCAGTCCGGCGGAACTCGACGTGGCGCCGCGACACGGTGACGTCATCAAGGAAGATGTCTGCGTCCGGATGGCGGCCAGCAGTGGTGATGTCCGAGTCAAGCAGGAAGCGGGCACCCGCGTTCGGGCCGCTGTGGGCCACCAGGAGTGCTGAACCCGCCGGCAGTGCCTCCACGGATGAATGTTCTTCCGTGGACAGCTTGGGGGCGATGGTGGGCCCGTCGGTGACGGGAGTGAGATGGATCGAGGTGGTCTCCGAAGCCCTGGCCGCACCTGTGCCGTAGTCGCCTTCGGCAGGGTCCTGTTCGTGGCCAACCATGGATTCCTCCTCTTTCGCTGCAGCTCTACGCCTGCAATCAACATTTGCCCTGACGGATTCGCCTCGCGGATCCGTTGCCGGGCCCCGATCCGGCCCACTGACGTGCGAAGACGCCCGTGGGCCGGACCGGATGAACCCGTTAGCTTCAGCCTACCTGCTGTTCGTACTCGGATGCACTGAGCAAGGATTCCACAGCATCAGCTTCGGCGAGCCGGATCTCGATCAGCCAGCCGTCACCGTACGGATCGGAGTTGATCAAGGCCGAATCGGTATCGAGGGATTCGTTGCGTGCCACGACTTCGCCGCTGACCGGAGCATAGATATCGCTGACGCTCTTGGTGGATTCAACCTCGCCCACCACCTCGTTCGCGGAGACTTTGGTGCCGGCTTCCGGCATCTGGGCATAGACAACATCTCCGAGTGCGTCCTGCGCGAAATCGGTGATGCCCACCCGGACCACGCCGTCGTTTGGTGCGGATACCCACTCGTGCTCTGCGGTGTAGGACAGGTCTTCGGGAATGTTGCTCATCAGGGGCCTTTCATCGGGTCAATCACCAATGTCAACGGGGCCTGGTAAACAAGCCGCCGCTGAAAGTATAGGCACAACTCCACGGGCGTTCGAGGAGGATTCTGACATGATGGGACGCATGAGAGTACCTGCACAGGAGACGCCCGGGAAAAAGGCAAACTGGGCTGCGCGGATCATCTTTGTGGCGGTGGCGTTGCTGCTTCTCGTCATCGCGTACTTTGCCTTGGCGGCCGTCCTGCCGGTCTGGTGGGCGAATGTGATCCGCAACCAGGTCCAGGGCAATCTTGGGGCCGGCATCCTCGTGGGCATGTTCTATGGGTTCACTTTCACGTTCGTGCCTCTCCTGGTGGCCTGGCAGGCCACGCGCAAAGCCGTGGGCTGGCCCTGGAAGCTGACCATCGTCCTCGCCGCCGTGGCCATCGCGACGCCCAACCTCCTCACCGCCGGGATCATGTTCGGCACCTCGCAGGCCGCCCACAACGGTCAGCGGATCCTGGGTACGGAGGCCACCTGGTTCCCGTTGTGGACGCAGATCTCGGCCATCGCCGCCGTCGTGATCTTTGTGGTTGGCCTGATCCTGTGGAGGGTCTGGCGGCAGCGGGGCAAGAAGATGAAAGCGCTTAAGAAGGCAGATGCCGAGCGTTCCGTGGCTGCAAAGGCGGCCAATGGTACCGCGGCCGGCTCACCTGCTCCCGAGGCGCCCGCTGTTCCTGGCGCGCCGGACGCGACCGACGGCCAGGCTGACCGCAGGTAAAGCCATGCCGGAGCTTCCCGAGGTTGCAGGCCTGGCCGGTTTCCTGGACGAGCACCTGCGCGGAGCCGTGGTGCGGAAGGTCCAGGTCGTTTCCTTTGCCGTGCTGAAGACTGCGGATCCGCCGTTCACAGCGCTGGAGGGCTGCACCGTCGCCGGTGTGCGGCGGTTCGGAAAGTTTGTCAGCATTGACACCGACGGGCCGTCGTTTGTCTTCCACCTCGCCCGGGCGGGGTGGGTCCGCTTCACGGACTCCCCCACCGACACGCAGCTCCGGATGGGAAAGGGCCACATCGCCATGCGGCTGGCGTTCACCGGGCCGGACGGTGCCCATGGCATGGATCTCACCGAGGCGGGGACCAAAAAGAGCCTGGCGGTGTACATTGTGCGCGACCCCCGGGATGTGCCGGGCATCGCGGCACTGGGGCCGGACCCGTTCAGCGCAGGGTTCGACGCCGACATGCTGGCAGAAATTCTCGGCTCCACTTCCCAACAGATCAAGGGCGTCCTGCGCAGCCAGAGCGTCATCGCGGGGATCGGCAACGCCTACAGCGACGAGATCCTGCACGCCGCCAAAATCTCCCCGTTTGCCATCGCCAAGTCCCTGGACCGCGATACCGTCCAGGTCCTGTACGACGCCATCCACAGCATCCTGGGAACCGCCCTCGCCGAAGCCGAGGGCAAGGCGCCCGGTGAACTTAAGGACGTCAAACGCAGCCACATGCGGGTCCACGCCCGGACCGGTGAGGCCTGCCCAGTCTGTGGCGACACTGTCCGGGAAGTTTCGTTCGCGGACACGGCGCTGCAGTACTGCCCCACCTGCCAGACACACGGCAAGGTGCTGGCGGACCGCCGGACATCGAAGTTCCTGAAATAGTCGACGTCCACTTTTGGCGAGTCCCCTCCACCTGGACTTATCCCCGGGACATTGCTGGGGGAATTGACCGGGCGGCGGGGAAAACCCGCGGGGACCACGTTATGTCCTATTAAACAGCAAAGGCCGCCTCCGGATTTCTCCGGAAACGGCCTCTGACCTGTGGTTTCTTTGGTCGGGCTGACAGGATTTGAACCTGCGACCCCTTGACCCCCAGTCAAGTGCGCTACCAAGCTGCGCTACAGCCCGTTAGTTCCGCCGTTCTCCGCTGCGTTTACTCCTGATGTTAGCTAGGATTTCAACTCAGCAGTCCGGCCGAACCACCTTGAAAAGCTTACACGATCCCGGAGGGTGCAAGTGACACTTTGCCGCCTGCACGCCTCCGGCGTGTCGGAATTAACGCTTCTTGCCGCGCTTTTCACGGACGCGCATGTTCACCTCGATGGGCGTGCCCTCGAATCCGAACGTCTCGCGGAGCCTGCGGGTGATGAAGCGGCGGTAGCCCGGGTCCAGGAATCCGGTGGTGAACAGCACAAACTTCGGCGGCCGGCTGGACGCCTGCGTGCCGTACAGGATGCGCGGCTGCTTTCCGCCGCGGACCGGGTGCGGGTGCGCCGCCACAAGCTCGCCGAGGAAGGCATTGAGCTTGCCGGTGGGGATGCGCCTGTCCCAGTTCTCCAGGGCCAGGTCCAGGGCGGGAACCAGGCGGTCCTTGTGCCAGCCGGTCAGCGCGGAAATGTTGACCCGGGGCGCCCAGGCCACGTGGGCCAGGTCCTGTTCGATTTCGCGCTCCAGGTAGGTGCGGCGTTCGTCGTCGAGCAGGTCCCATTTGTTGAAAGCCAGCACCAGGGCGCGGCCCGACTCGATGGCCAGCTGCAGGATTCGCACGTCCTGCTCGCTGAGGACTTCGTCAACGGCGAGAAGAACGACGGCGACCTCCGCCTTCTCCAGCGCGGCCTGCGTCCGGAGGGAGGCGTAGTAGTCGGCGCCCTGCGCCATGTGTTGGCGGCGGCGAATGCCTGCCGTGTCCACAAAGCGCCACGTGCGGTCGCCGAGTTCGATGAACTCATCCACCGGATCACGAGTGGTACCGGCGGTGTTGTCCACTACTACACGCTCGGACCCTGCCAGCTTGTTCAGCAGCGATGACTTGCCCACGTTCGGGCGGCCGATCAGGGCGATGCGGCGCGGACCGCCGGAACGTTCCAGGCCCTCAATCGTGGAGAACTCCGGCAGGGTGTCCATGACGTGATCGAGCAGGTCGGCGACGCCGCGGCCGTGGAGGGCCGAAACCGGGTAGGGCTCGCCGAAGCCGAGGCCCCAGAGCGTGGCCGAGTCCGCTTCCTGGGCGAAGTCGTCCACCTTGTTAGCCACCATGATGACTGGCTTCTTGCTGCGGCGGAGCATCTTCATAACGCCCTCGTCCGTTGCGGTGGCGCCCACCGCTGAGTCGACGACGAAGAGCACGGCGTCGGCCAGCTCCACGGCCATTTCGGCCTGGTCGGCCACCCGGGCGTGGATGCCGCGGGCATCGTGCTCCCAGCCGCCGGTGTCCACCACGGTGAAGTTGCGCCCGTTCCAGTGTGCCGAGTACATCACCCGGTCCCGCGTCACGCCGGGAGTATCCTCGACCACGGCTTCGCGGCGGCCCAGGATGCGGTTCACAAGAGTGGATTTGCCCACGTTGGGACGGCCGATGATGGCAAGGACGGGATCGAGCTTGACCGGACCGTCAAAGTCCTCGTCGTCGTAGTCCCCGCTCAGCAGGGCGGCATCTTCCTCGTCGAGCTCGTAGTCATCCAGGCCGGCCCGGAGCGACGCGGCACGCATCTCCGCTTCGTCGTCGTCCATGGCAGCCAGCCGCTCGGCCACCTGGTCCGTGCCGGTGGGCGTGTATTCGTCTTCGCCGGCGCCGGAGTGGCCGGAAGTTTGAGTCGTATCGCTCATAACACTTTCCTTAAGTGGTCATCTGCCGGCGTCCCGGCTACTGCTGGTTCGAGCGGTGGGTCCGCGTGGGGCAAAGGCTGCCCGCTGTGTTGAATGGTCTCCTGGACGTGCCCCGCAAGCGCAGCGCGGATTTCCATTCCCGCCCTGTCCATTGAAGCACGGCCCGTTTCGCCGGGGTTTCGGCTGAGGGTCAGTGCGTTGCCGAAGCTGACGTGGAACCGCCGCCCCGGCCTGGGCACCGTGTCAAGGTGTTCGTTGCCCGTCCGGGTGCCGAGAATCGCCACCGGAACGACGGGTGCCCCGGAGTTGAGCGCCAGCCAAGCGACACCGTTGTTGATGTCCGTTGCCTGGCCACTCCCCCGCGTACCTTCCGGGAGGATCCCGATGCAACGGCCGGCGTCGAGCATGTCCTTGCCCAGCAGCAGCGCCGCCCGGTCCCCGGAGCGGTCCACCGGCAGCTGGCCGGAGGCCCGAAGGACCCGGCCCAGCAAACCCTGGAACATTTCCTTCTTAACCAGAATGTGCATGGGACGCGGCGACGCGCCGAACATCACCGGCCCGTCCAGGAAACTGATGTGGTTGCCGGCAAAAATCACCGGCCCGCCTGTAGGCACGTTGTCCCGGCCAGTGACGGACGTCCGGTACACCACGTGGTCCAGGAGCCAGCCGACGGGCCGGCTCCAGGTCATGGTCAGGCCGGAGGGAAGCCGCACGCCGCGGTCAGTCACGGTTAAGCACCTTCGTGACGATCACGAGCGCCGCGTCCACGGTCTCGGCGAAGTCGAGATCGGAAGAATCCAGGGTGACAACACCGTCGGCAGCCTGGGTGAAGTTCACCACCGTGGAATCCTTGGCGTCACGGTGGGTGACCTGGGCGGCGAGCTGCTCCGCATCCTGCGTGCCGCCCAGCTGGATGCCGCGGCGGCGAAGCCGGGCCTCCTCACTGGCAGTCAGCAGCATGCGGACTTCCGCGCCCGGGGCCACGACAGTGGTGATGTCCCGGCCCTCCACCACGATGCGACGGTGGTGCTTTTCAATAAGCTCACGCTGCCGGCGGATCAGTTCGGTCCGGGCACCAAGGGTGGTGGCCACCGCACTGACCGCCGACGAAATTGCCGGTTCACGGATGGCGTCCGTGACGTCGGTGCCGTTCACGCGGACGTATTCCTCCCGCGGCGTGGTGCTCAGTTCCAGGACCAGGTCCCGGGAAGCCTGCTCCACGGCGGCGGCGTCACTGAGGTCAATTCCGCTGGTGACGCAGAACCAGGTGAGGGCCCGGTACATGGCGCCGGTGTCCAAGTAGGCAAGGTGCAGCCGACGGGCCACTTCCTTGCTCACGCTGGACTTGCCGGAGCCTGACGGCCCGTCGATAGCAACCACCAGGGGCCGGCCGACGCGCAAGGCCGGAAGAGTGTCAAGAAGTTCTTGTGTCATTACTGCAATACCCGCCATCCGCGGTCGTTGAGTGCTTCGATCAGATGGTCATGCTTGTTCGGCAGCACGGACAGTTCCACCATGCCCACGTTCTGGCCCGACGAATGGTCCAGCCGAAGGTCCTCCACGTTCACGCCGATCTCACCGATTTCCGTGAGAAGCTGCGCGATCTGTCCCGGCCGATCATCCACGAGGACGGTCAGCCAGGAGTAGGCCTGCGGCGGGCCACCGTGCTTGCCCGGAATTCGAGCCTGCCCGGCATTGCCTTCGCTGATCAGCTGGGCCAGGTCAAGCCTGGCGCCCGGCGCAAGCGGTTCCTCGAGCGTGCCGATGAGCCGGTTCAGGTCCTCGCGGACTCCGTAAAGGATCTCCACGACCTTGCCCGCGTTACCGCCCAGGATCTGGACCCACAGCGTGGGATCGCTGGCGGCGATCCGCGTGACGTCCCGCAGGCCGTTGCCGGCGAGGGACAGCGCGTGAAGCGGCGTCCCCTGCAGCCGGCTGGCCAGCAGGGAGGACATGATCTGGGGCAGGTGCGACACCAGTGCCACGGCTTCGTCGTGTTCGTCGGCAGTGAACTGGGAAACCACAGCTCCCAGGTCCGTGGCCAGGGAACGCGCAGTCTGCACGGCAGCCGCGGATGACTCCGGGCCTGGACAAACCACCCATGGCATGGACGTGAAGAGCTCGCCGCGGGCCGCAACCGGCCCGGACTTTTCGCGCCCTGCCATCGGATGGGTGCCCACATAGCGGGTGAGGTCCGCGCCGCGGCCGCCCAGCTCCGCCAGGATGGCGGCTTTGACGCTGGCGATGTCAACCACCACGGAATCCGGGTAGTCGGCAAGCGCACGGGCCGCGACGTCGGCGGTTACGTCCGGCGGTGCTGCCACCACCACGAGCTCCGGTGCCTCGTCCCCGAGCTGGTCCAGGGGCTGGCCGGCACCGATGTCCACGGCCACAGCCTGGTTGGTCGGCGACGGGTCAGACAGGAACACGGGCACGCCGCGCCCACGCAGGCCCAGCCCGATGCTGGCACCGAGCAGGCCGGTGCCGATCACCACGACCGGCCCGTTGAGGTGTCCCCGCCCGTGGGAGCGAAATGCGGACATGCCTCAGAGTCCTACGGATGCCAGCAGGTGGCCGACTTCCTGCTTGCCAAGGTTGCGGATGCTGCCCTGGCGCTGGTCGCCCAGGCCAATGGGACCCACCTTGACGCGCACCAGGCGCAGGACCGGGAACCCGACGGCGTCGAACAGGCGCCGGACAATCCGGTTCTTGCCCGAGTGCAGGATCACTTCGATCAGCACGTGGCCCGGCGTGGAGTCCACGAGCTTGAAGGAGTCAACGGAGGCAAAGCCATCCTCGAGTTCCACGCCTTCCCGGAGCTGGGCGCCGACTCCCTGCGGGAACGGGCCGCGGACCTGGACCAGGTAGGTCTTGGGGACCTCGTAGGACGGGTGGGTCAGCCGGTTGGCCAGTTCGCCGTCGTTCGTCAGCAGCAGCAGTCCTTCGGTGGCGACGTCCAGCCGGCCCACGTGGAACAGGCGTTCGCCCTGGTGTGTCTTCCGCACAAAATCGCTGATGCAGGGACGTCCGTCGGGGTCCTCCATGGTGGATACGACGCCCTTGGGCTTGTTGAAGACCATGTACACGAGGTTTTCATCCAGCTGGATGCGCAGGCCATCGACGTGGATGACCGCTGTCTTGGGGTCCACGCGGACACCAAGCTCAGTGACGACCTGGCCATCGACTTCCACCCGGCCTTCCGCGATCATCTCTTCGCAGACGCGGCGCGAAGCCACGCCGGCCTGGGCCATGACCTTCTGCAGGCGGGTGCCGTCGGCGTCGTGCATTTCCGACTGGGGAACGGCTCCGCGGGGTCCGCGCTTGCGGGCAGGCTTGCGCACGGGGCCAAGGTTCTGGCCAAAACGTTCGCTGCCGAAGGCGCGCGACGCCGCTGCTCCGGGCCTGCCGGTGCGGGGCTTGGGCTTGAGTGCGCCCGGGGTGCCGGGAGCTTTGTTGGCGCCCGGCTTGCGGGCTGCAGGCTTGCGCGCCGAGGTACTGCCGGCGGGCTTCCAGTCGGAGGCACCGCGGCCGGCCGGTGGCGACGCCGGGGCATCGCCGGGATCGACAAATGGCTCCTCGCGCGGCCTCGGGGCCTTGTACGGCCGGTCGCCGCCGCCGAATCCGGCGTTGCGCTTGCCGGCGCCGGCGCGGAATCCGCCGCCCGCCGCGCTGGGGCGGCCGCTGCCGCCCTGTGCAGGGTTACGGCTGGCGCCGCCCTGTGCAGAACTGCGTTCTGAACTGTTACGTCCTGAACTGTTACGTGGTGAACCCTGGCGTCCCGCCTGTGTCATGACCCGTCCTTCGTTATTTGGCCCGCTGGTTGTCCAAGAACAACCCTAGCCAGCCATGCAGAAATTATCTGCCCTTATGAATATTCGTGTGCACGCGGGATTTCCCGCCTACATTCTGTCGGCGTCGTAGAACTCCGCGATGCCCTCAAGCCCCGGAAGATGGGGTGAGAGCTGTGGAAGTTCAGCGGCGGAGCCGATTCCCATCCGTTCCAGGAAATACGACGTGGTCCGGTAGAGGATGGCTCCCGACTCAGGATCGTGTCCCGAATCTTCGATCAGCCCGCGCTGGGTCAATGTCCGTACGACGGAATCGACATTGACTCCTCGAATTGCAGACACTCTGGCCCTGGAGACAGGCTGGCGGTACGCGATGACAGCCAGTGTTTCCAAAGCCGCCTGCGTGAGCCTGGCTGTCTGACCCTCAAGCACAAACCGTCCGACGATCTCGGCGAAGTCTGCGCGGGAGTAGATCCGCCAGCCACCGGCGATGTTCCGCAATTCAAAACCCCGGGGGCTGGCGCTGAAACCAGCATCGCTGGCACAGTCCATGTCCGGGGCTTTAACAGTATAGCCGCTATACTCCCGCTGCAGTTCCGCCAGCAACTGCTCGACGACGGCGACGGTCAGGTTTAGCCCGGCGGCCAACTCAGCAGCGCTGGCCGGTTGGTCCAGGACCATCAGGACCGCCTCAAGTGCAGCCTTGGCACCGCCGGGAAGATCCCGGACGTCCATGGCCGGCTCCGCCCCGGGCTCCGGTAGTTCTTGGCTCACGACAGTTCCTCGTATTCTTCGCTCAGGTTTTCTGGTGACCAGTCCCGGCCGTCCACCGTCCAGTGGACAGTGAGATCGCCCAGGGGCGACACCTGGTCGAAGGAGACTGCCCGGTCCCGGAACATCTCCAGCAATGCCAGGAACCTGGCCACCACCACGAGGGTGGAATCGGCGTCGGCGATCAGCGCACGGAACGACAGCGGCTTCCCCAACTGGAGCCGGAGCCCCAGGATCTCGGCCTGTTCCTTCACG
Organism: Pseudarthrobacter sp. KH_020_B; assembly: GCF_057840185.1. Classification (NCBI taxonomy): domain Bacteria; kingdom Bacillati; phylum Actinomycetota; class Actinomycetes; order Micrococcales; family Micrococcaceae; genus Pseudarthrobacter; species Pseudarthrobacter sp. KH_020_B. Next base: position 1,711,683 of record NZ_CM174506.1, on the reverse strand, counting down.
CTGACGGCACTGCCGTGCAGGTGGGCAAGGCCCACCTCGGTGGGCCTGGGTGTCTTGGGCTTCAGGGCGGACCCGGCCAGGCGGGCGAACTGGTCCGGAGTGTGTTTCCACACCAGTTCCGGGAGCATGGCGGCGAAGTGCTCCTCCAAGGCAACCTGGCGCGGAAACCGGCTGGCTTCGTGTTCCAGGGTTACAGCCATCAGGGCTGCCACCCGTTTGAACGCCTTGTATTGGAGCAGCCGCGCAAAAAGGAGGTCCCGCGCTTCCAGCAGGGCGATGTCCTCATCGTCCTCGACTTCACCGGCGGGCAGGAGCCGCGCCGCCTTGAGGTCCAGGAGGGTGGCGGCGATGACCAGGAATTCGCTGGCTTCATCCAGCGCCCATTCCTCGCCGAGCTTCTGGAGCTTCCTGATGTACTTGATGAACTCATCAGTGACGGTGGCAATGGCCACCTCGGTAATGTCCAGCTGGTGCTTGGCGATCAGGCCCAGCAGGAGGTCGAACGGGCCGGTGAAGTTGGCCAGCCGCACCTCAAAGCCGGGTTTGGACTCGGCCACGCCTAGTTAGGGTGCGCCGCCGCGCGAAATCAGCTCTTTGGCCAGGCGGCGGTAGGCATCGGCGCCGATGTGGCTGCCGGCGTAGCTGGTGATCGGCTCGGCCGCGACGGTGGCGTCCGCGAACTTGATGGAGCGTTTGATGACCGTCTCGAAGACTTTGTCACCGAACGCTTCCACCAGGCGGGTGATGACTTCGCGGCTGTGGAGCGTGCGGGCGTCGTACATGGTGGCCAGGACGCCATCAACCTGCAGGCCAGGGTTCAGCCGGTCCTGGACCTTGTCGATGGTTTCCACCAGCAGGGCTACCGCACGGAGCGCGAAAAACTCGCAGATCAGCGGAATGATCACGCCGTGGGCTGCGGTCAGGGCGTTGACTGTCAGCAGGCCCAGGGAGGGCTGGCAGTCGATCAGGACGACGTCGTAATCGTCTTCGACTTTTTTCAGCGCCCTGTCCAGGACCTGCTCACGGGCTACTTCATTGACCAGCTGCACTTCCGCGGCGGAGAGGTCGATGTTGGCCGGCAGCAGGTCCACGTTTTCGACGCCGGTCTGGTGGATGGCGTCGCGGATGTCCACCTTGCGGTCCATCAGGACGTTGTAGACCGTCAGGTCCAGTTCGTGCGGGTTGACGCCCAGGCCCGCGGACAGCGCGCCCTGCGGGTCGAAGTCAACCAACAGCACCCTGCGGCCGTATTCGGCAAGGGCCGCTGCCAGGTTGATGGTGGACGTGGTCTTGCCAACGCCGCCCTTTTGGTTGACCATGGCGATCACGCGCGCGGGACCGTGGGACGACAGCGGGGCGGGTTCCGGAAATTCGCGGTGGGGGCGCCCGGTGGGACCCATCACGGCGTCTTCCAGATCGAGTTCCGTGCCTTCCAGAGTTGCCGAACCCTGTTCGCTGCTCACGTATCTATCCACACTTTCGATGACGGTGATTTTCCTGCCGCTGGAAGTCCAGCGCCGATCCTGCTTTCCACCTAGGCTACAGGCCCCGACACGGTATTCGAGGGAACTTGACATTGTGTGGATTCTGAGCCTTGACCTTCTGGTAGAGGTCGAAGGTTAGGCTTCCGCACGCAGCAACCGCCCGCACAGCCGGGGCTGTGCGGGCGGTCCGTGACGTGTCCTGAAGACGTCGGCGGCTGCTGTCGCCTAGGCGTTGACCAGCACGGGCTCGGCCTTGGAGTCCTTGGCCTCCGGCTCGCCATGTCCTGCGATCATGGTCCGCTCGTCGAACGGAACCTGGCCCGAGAGGACTTCGCCGACCTGCTTGTTGTCGATTTCCTTGACCCAGGTGCCGATCAGGATGGTGGCCACGGCGTTGCCGGTGAAGTTTGTCAGGGCTCGGGCCTCTGACATAAAGCGGTCGATGCCAACGATCATGCCAACGCCACCCAGGAGTTCAGGCTTGTGGGCCTGCAGTCCTGCTGCCAGCGTGGCCAGGCCGGCACCGGTCACGCCGGCGGCACCCTTGGAAGCGATGATCATAAAGACCAGGAGTGAAACCTGGGCGCCGAGGTCCAGCGGCGTGCCCATGGCGTTGGCCACGAACAGGGAGGCCATGGTCAGGTAGATGGCCGTGCCGTCCAGGTTGAAGGAGTAGCCCGTGGGGACGGTGACGCCGACAACCGGCTTGGAGACGCCCAGGTGTTCCATCTTGGCGATCAGGCGCGGCAGGGCAGCTTCGGACGAGGAAGTGGAGAAGATCAGGAGGTACTCGCGGGCCAGGTACTTCATAAGCTTGAAGATGTTGACGCCGGCAACCAGCTGCAGGAGTCCGCCCAGGATGATCACAATGAACAGTGCGCAGGTGATGTAGAACGCGACCATCAGCGTGAACATGCTCACGATTGCCGCGACACCGGTGGCGCCGACCACAGCGGCGATGGCACCGAAGGCGCCCACCGGAGCAAGCCACATGATCATGATGAGGATCCTGAACACTACTGCCTGGCCGTGGCCGATCGCCTTCAGGACAGGAGCGCCCTGCGCGCCCATCTTCTGGAGGGCGAAGCCCACAAGGATGGCGGCGAGGAGCGTGGGTAGAACGGGTACATCGCCGGGAATGATACCCAGGAGGAAGGCGACGGTGCTGTCTACTTCGGCCTTCTTGTTGGGGTCGTACGCCGCAAGCTTCAAACCTTCACCCGGGTGGATGAGGTTGCCTACCACCAGGCCAATGCCCAGGGCGAAGGTGGACATGAGCACAAAGTAGCCCAGCGCCAAGCCGCCCACCTTGCCTACGGTGGCTGCCTTGGCGATGGAGCCAATGCCCAGGACGATGGTGCAGAAGATAATCGGTGCGATCATCATTTTAATGAGCTTGATAAAGCCGTCACCGAGGGGCTTCAGTGATTTGCCGACCTCGGGGAACAGCAGGCCGACGACGGCGCCCAGGATGACGGCGGCAATGACGGCAATGTAAAGGTAGTGGGATTTGTCCAGGCCCTTGCGCCGCGTCTTGACGGTGTCGAGCGACTCTCCTCGTTGAGAAGCCATGATGTGTCTCCTTATGGATAATCTGGTAGACGCTGCGGCGCATTCTCTGGGCTCATCGCGTCGGTCCGGTGTGATATCCATCATTGGCCACACCGTGACTTAGCTCACGGTTGCGTTCATATTGGTCATGGGAGGTGCTTAATGTTCCACCGCTGGAGTATCGCCCGCAGGCTGTTCGTGGCGAATCTGCTGATTGTGCTGGCCTTCATTGCGGTTGCGGGCACCGCTACGTTCGTCGACGCCAGGGACCGGAGCTATGAGGAAGCCGGACGGCGGATGACCGGTGTTGCGGCCGCCGTCGCCGCAAATCCGCTGGTCCTCCAGGCCGCGGACCAAACGGATCCGACGGCGTTGCTCCAGCCCTACGCCCTGGACGTCATGGCCGGATCCGGAGCGGACTTCATCACCATCATGGCGCCGGACAGGACGCGCTGGACGCATCCCAGAGACGAGGAGCTGGGCAGGCCGTATATCGGCTCCATCGAGGCGTCGCTGCGTGGCGAGGTGTTCACCGAGGTCACGGCAGGAACGCTGGGGCCGTCGGTGCGGACGGTCGTCCCGGTCAAGGATGCCGCGGGGAACGTCAAGGCGCTCGTTGCCGCCGGTGTTACGGTCCGGACAGTGGACGTGGCGATTACCGGCCGGCTGCCGGCACTGCTGGCCCTCGGCCTGGCCCTGCTGGTGGGCGGATCCTTGGCTTCCTGGCTGTTGGGCCGCTACTTGCGCCGGGTGACCAGGGGGTGGGGGCCGGAGCAGCTGGCGCAACTGTTCGCCTACTACGAATCGGTCCTGCATTCCGTGCGTGAAGGGCTGATCCTGGTCGATACCAAGGGCCGGGTGGTGATGTACAACGATCAAGCCGCCGAGCTGCTGGGACTGGAGCCCCGCGATTCGGAAGACGATCCGTCGCGGCCGCCCTTCCTGACCGATCTCCCGCTGGCCCCCAGCCTGAAGGAACTCTTCGAATCCGGCCGCACGGCCCACGATGAAATCCATCTGACGGGCCCGCGGATCGTTGTGGTGAACCAGGGCCCGGCCGTCGGGCCCGACTCCCCCGGCCTCCGCCGCCCCGCGGTGTTCGGCACCGTGGCCACCATCCGCGACCGGACGGAGATCGAATCGCTGGGCAGCGAACTGGAAACCATGCGGACGCTGTCCGACGCCCTCCGCGCCCAGACCCACGAGCACGCCAACCGGCTGCACACCATGGTTTCCCTGCTGGAATTGGGGCGAACCCGGGAGGCCCTGGAATTCGCCACCAGGGACCTCGAACTGAGCCAGCAGCTGACCGACGAGATGGTGAGTTCCGTGGACGAGCCGGTCCTCAGCGCCCTGATCATGGGGAAGGCCGCCGAAGCGAATGAACGCGGCGTGAAGCTGATACTCTCCGCCGAGGGGTCCGCGTCCGTTGCCGGCCTGGCTGTCCAGGACCTGGTCACCATCCTGGGAAACCTCCTGGACAACGCGATCGATGCCGCCGCGGATGGTGCGGCTCCCAGAACGGTGGAGCTGACCGTGGAGTCCGATGCCGAGGGGCTGGACATCACGGTGGAGGATTCCGGCTCCGGTGTGGACTCCGCCGCCGTGGAGGACATTTTCCGGCACGGCTTCAGCACCAAAGCCTCCGGTCCGTTCGGACGCGGCATTGGCCTGGCCCTCGTCCGCCAGGCGGTGCAGCGCCTGGACGGTACCATGACCATCACAGGCAAGGACGGCGCACGCTTCCATGTCTTCCTGCCGGCCATGGCCGCCGGGACCGACAAAGAGGAGCAGTTCCAGTGACCGATATCCGCGTCCTCGTTGTTGAGGACGAACCGGTGGCCTCGGCCGCGCACGCGGCCTACGTGGGCCGGATGGCAGGATTCACGCTGGCCGGGACGGCCCCTGACGGCCAGTCCGCGCTCAGGCTGCTGACGGAACTCGCGGCTGCCGGCGAGCCGGTGGAACTGGTCCTCCTCGACATGAACCTTCCGGACCTGCATGGCCTGGACATCGCCCGCCGGATGCGTGCGGCAGGCATCCTGGCGGACATCATTGCCATCACGGCGGTACGGGAAGTGGCGATTGTCCGCAGTGCCGTGGCCATCGGCGTGGTCCAGTACCTGATCAAGCCCTTCACTTTTGCCACGTTCGAAGACAAGCTCTCCAGCTACCGGTTGTTCCGGCAGCAGCTGGCCTCCCCGGAGGCCGGCGCCGGCAGGACCGGCGCCTCACAGAGCGAGGTGGACCAGGCCTTCGCAAGCCTCCGGGCACCGTCGGAACTGCCCCTCCCGAAAGGCCTCTCAGTCTCCACTCTCGATTCAGTCCAGGCGTACCTCAAAGAGCATTCGGGATCTGTTTCTGCCACGGAGGTCATGACCGCCCTTGGCATGTCCCGCGTGACCGCCCGCCGCTACCTCGAATACCTCGCCGACGCCGGCCGCGTTTCCCGCGCGCCCCGCTACGGCACGCCCGGCCGGCCGGAGAACGAATATGGTTGGAAGCGGCCCTGACACTACAGAGTCCGTGGCTTAGGCAGAGGAGATGGCTTCTTTGAGGGCCCCCAGCGCCAGAGTCACTGCTGCGGCGCTTGCGTTGGGGCCCATCATTCCGATCCGCCAGATGCTGGAAACATACTTGCCCGCCCCTGAGCCAATCTCGATGCTGAAGTGCTCCAGGAGGTAGCGGCGTACGGCCGCGGAGTCGACACCGTCCGGGACCTTGACAGTGGTGAGGCTGGGGAGCCGGTGGCCCTCGGCCGCGAACAGCTCAAGTCCCATCTCCTGGAGCCCCGCCTGCAACGCGGCCCCTGCCGCGCGGTGGCGCGCCTGGACCGCGTCCAGTCCCTCGGCCAGGATTCTTTGCAAGCCCGCCTCGAGACCGGCGATCATGGTGACCGGCGGCGTGTGGTGGTAGGTTCGGCCGCTGCCGCTGGCGGCCCCGACGTAACCGCCCAGCAGACCCACGTCCAGGTACCAGGAGCGGGGATTCCTGATCCGGCGCTCGAAGGCCCTACCCGACATGGTGAAGGGCGACAGCCCTGGCGGCACGCCGAGGCATTTCTGGGTGCCGGCATAGCCGACGTCGATTCCCCAGTCGTCTGCAAGGAGTTCCAGCCCGCCGATGGATGTCACGGCGTCGACAATTAGCAGCGCATCGCCCTTGTTCTGCCCGAGCGATGCGACGTCGGACAGCACGCCCGTTGACGTTTCGGCGTGGACGGCCGCAATCACCTTCGGTCGCGGGTGGGCCGCCAGGACGCGTTCGACGTCGATGGGCGTGCCCCATTCGTGGTCTACGCGAACCACGGTCGCGCCGCAGCGGCGGGCCACCTCACACATACGCTCACCGAAGAGGCCGTTGACGGCGATCACTGCCACATCGCCGTCGTCCACGGTGTTCACGAAAGCAGCTTCCATGCCGCCGGAACCGGTGACGCTCAAGGGCAGGGTGCGGGCATTCCGAGTCCCCCAGACCGTGCGGAGGCCCTCGCAGGTGTTGTCGAGCCGTTCGATGAAAACCGGGTCCAGGTGCCCAATCACCGGATGCGCCAACGCGGCGGTCACTTCCGGGTAGCAGTTGCTCGGTCCCGGACCGAACAGGAACCGCGACGTCAAAGCCTGTGGCATTGGAACTCCTTCGTTGGCGGGCTCTTGCCCTTGTCGGGCCGGTCAGTGTTTCGGTGCGACGGCGATGTGCTCGCCGTCGACGGCCTCGAACGGCGTGTGGCGGTCCATGATCAGCAGGTAGGTGACCGCGGCCAGGATCGCGCCGACGAACCAGGAGAAGCCGGAGATATAGGTGAACGCAGGGACGAGGGCAAGCACCAGCGCGACGACCGCAGCCGGTGTGCCCGCGATGACGGCCTTCCGGTTGACGCCACGGGTGTAGGCATACGCCCCGTCAGGGGAGTCCGAGTACAGATCCGGAATGTTGACCCTGCCCTTACGGACCAGCCAGTAGTCGGCCATGATGACGCCGAACAGTGGCCCCAGGAGGGCGCCCAGCCCGCCGAGGAAGTAGACGATAACCAGGGGCGAGTTGTACAGGTTCCAGGGCAGGATCACCAGGCCGATCACCGCGGAGATAATGGCTGCGCGGCGGAAGTTCAGCGTCCGCGGGAAAAGGTGGGCCAGCGTGTATATGGGTGCCACGAAGTTGGCCATCAGGTTCACGGCCACCGTCAGGATGATCAGGGCCAGGCAGGCCAGCACCAGCAGGAGCGTGTTCGGGATGGCGTTGACGACGTCGGTGGGCGACTCGATGACCGTTCCGTTGATCTTGTATTGGGCGCCGGCGAGGACGACGACGATCGCGGCGAAGAAGAGCATGTTGATGGGGATGCCGAAGAAGTTGCCCCGCACCACCGACCGCCTGGAGGGAGCGCCCCGGGTGAAGTCGCAGAAGTTCAGCACGAACGTCCCGTAAACAACCACCCATAGCGCCGCCGACTGGAAAATCCGCACCCACATGACGGGGCCTGTCAGCGAGTCGGCGGTGGACCAGGCGATGGTCCCGCCGGCTTCCACCAACATCCAGATGGCCAGCGCGAGCATGGTGACCAGGATGACGGGGCCGGCGAAGGCCTCGTACTTGCGGATCATCTCCATGCCGAAGCTCACGATCACCGTCTGCACCGCCCACAGCCCCACGAACGAGATCCAGCCCAGGGTGGAGAGCCCGAGGAACGAGTCTGAATCGAGCGGAGCCAGGGACGGCGCGAGGGCCAGGATCAGCACCCGGAGCACCACCGAGGCCAGATACGTCTGGATGCCGAACCAGGCCACGGCCACGGCGCCGCGGATGATGGCGGGAATATTGGAGCCCCGGATGCCGAACGCGATCCTGCTCATGACCGGGAACGGCACGCCGGTCCGCTCGCCCATGAACCCCGAAAGGTTCAGCAGCAGGAACAGCAGGACGGCGCCGAGCAGGAAGGCCAGCATGATCTGCCAGGCGCCCAATCCCAGGGCGAACAGTCCGATGGCAAACACGTAATTTCCCAGCGAGTGCACGTCGTTCGCCCAGAGTGTGAAGATGCTGTAGGCGTGCCAGGTGCGCCCCTTGCGCGTGGTGGGCGCCAGGTCCTCGTTGTAGAGCCGGGGGCTCACGCCCGCAGGCACCTGGACCAGGGCGGCTGGCTCTCCCCTCACGATCTCCTCGACCGCGGGGTCCCCGGTGCCCCACGGCTCAGGATCAATCAGATGCGGATGCCCATGCTCGTGCTCATCGTGCGAGCCGGGACCGTGTTGGTGGGACATGATGCAGACCTCCGTAAGACGGAAACGGCATTGCTGGGCGTGGCCTTGTGTGGACGGAACCGGCGCTGCCGCTGGGGAGCGTCAACCTTGGACGGGTGGCGCCCATGGAACCTTTATTTCATAGTGCGGAAAAGACATTTCGTTTTGTGAAACAAATGTAGCTGTGGGGCAGATCACAGTCAACAAGTCCGGTTATTCCGCCGATAGAGAGCCCGAATTAACGCGACGGTACTACTAAGCGGCGCCTTCCGGCCGGAGCACGCCCAGCAACTGCCCGATCACCTCCGGGTCCTCAATGGTGGAGGGCACCACGTAGTCTTCGCCGTCGGCAATCTGCCTCATCGTCTTGCGCAGGATCTTCCCGGACCTGGTCTTCGGGAGGGCTTGGACCACCGTGGCGTGCTTGAAGTCGGCCACTGGTCCGATGTCCTTCCGGACCAAGGCAACCAGCTCGCGGACCAGGTCCGCTTCGTCGCGATCCACCCCTGCCTTGAGCACCACGTAGCCACTGGCCCGCTGACCCTTGAGGGGATCCGCCACGCCGATCACGGCACATTCGGCCACGGCCGGGTGGCTTGCGATGACCTGCTCAATCGCGCCGGTGGACAGCCGGTGGCCTGCGACGTTGATGATGTCGTCGGTGCGGCCCATCACAAAGACGTAGCCATCGGCGTCCTGGTAGCCACTGTCGCCCGTGGCGTAACTGCCTTCGAAGGCCGCCAAGTAGGAGGAGACATAGCGCTCATCGTTCTGCCAGAGGGTGGTCAGGGTGCCGGGAGGCAGCGGCAGCCCGAGGACAATATTGCCCTCCTCCCCCTGTTCCACCGGCGCGCCGGAGCCGTCCACGATCATCAGCGCAAAACCAGGCATGGGCACAGTAGGTGAACCGGGCTTGAAGGGCAGGTCCTCCAGCCCGCGCGGGTTGGCGCAGATAGCCCATCCTGTTTCGGTCTGCCACCAGTGGTCCACCACCGGAACACCCAGGGCCTCACCTGCCCAGCGGTACGTATCAGTGTCCAGCCGCTCGCCGGCGGCAAACAGCGTGCGCAGGGTGGAGATGTCGTACCGGGCCAGTTCTGCCGCCCGGGGATCGGCCTTGCGGATTGCGCGCAGGGCCGTGGGCGCGGTGAACAGGACGTTGACCTTGTGGTCCTGCACCACGCGCCAGAACGCTCCCGCATCGGGCGTCCCCACGGGCTTGCCCTCGTAGAGGACCGTAGTGGCACCGGCCAACAGCGGGCCATAAACAATGTAGGAATGCCCCACCACCCAGCCGACGTCGGACGCCGTCCACATCACGTCACCCGGACCCACGTCGTAGATGTTTGCCATCGTCCAGCTGAGCGCGACAGCATGGCCGCCGTTGTCCCGCACGACGCCCTTCGGCGTGCCGGTGGTGCCCGAGGTGTAGAGGATGTACAGGGGGTCGGTTGCTGCGACGTCCACTGCTTCCGCCGGGGCGGCAGCGTCAATGCACCGGTCCCAGTCCAGCCAGTCCGGATACTCGGAGGCCGAGTGCACAAAGCCTTCCCGGCCCTTGACTATGACGGGCGTCTGCCCAGCGCCGGCGAGTTCGAGGGCTTCGGCAACCGCCGGAAGATACTCCACCCGGCGTGAGGGCTCAATCCCGCCGGACGCCGTCACAATCGCGGCCGGACCGGCATCCTTGATGCGTACGGCGAGTTCCTTGGGCGCGAATCCGCCGAAGACCACCGAATGCACGGCCCCGAGCCGGGCTGTCGCCAGCATCGCGATGGCGGCCTCGGGAATCATGGGCATGTAAATGACCACCCTGTCCCCTTTGCGGACTCCCTGCGAGCGCAGCACACCCGCGAACCGCGCCACGAGGTCCGTCAGTTCGGCGTAACTGTACGTGCGCTTGACCCCCAGCATCGCGGAATCGTAGATGAGGGCATCCCGGTCCCCACGGCCGGCCTCAACGTGGCGGTCCAGGGCGTTGTAGCTCGTGTTGAGGATGCCATCGGGAAACCATTGGAACAGCGGGGCGGCCGATCCATCAAGAGTGGTTTCCGGCGTCCTGGACCAGGTCACGCCGCCTGCTGCCTCGAGCCAAAAGACATCCTTATGTTCGATGCTGCGCGAATATGCTTCCCGGTAATTTCCGCTGACCATCTTGGGCTCCCGTCCACGTCACTGTGTTGCCACCATGCTATGCGGGCAACAGGCAGCATACAAGGCCGATGTATACACAACCACGGAAATTTCGCTGATTCGCTGGCTTTTGCTGGGAAATTCGGCAATTCATGTATACACTGATGTCCATGAACAGATTGACGGGAGGCACCATTCGGGCCAGCGACAAAGCTTACGCAACGCTTCGCGAAGACATCATCGAATGGCGCCTCGCGCCCGGAACGGTCCTTGCCGAAGTGGAGCAGTCGGAGCGGCTGGGCGTCTCACGCACTCCCGTCCGGGAGGCGCTGAGCCGGCTCAGCGCAGAAGGACTGACGACGGCGGCAGGCGGCCGCGGCGTCGTCGTCACCGACATCTCGCTGGAGGACATCGACGAGATGTTCGAGCTCCGCGAAACGCTCGAAGGCAAGGCAGCAGCCCTCGCCGCCGAACGCGGCGAGCGCGCGGTCTTTGAGAAACTCCATGCCGATCTCCTGCGGGCGCAGGAGCTGATCAGCGACTCCGATCCCGCCCGGCATGAGTACTACGCCCTGGTGGGCCGGCTGGATGAGGCAATCGACGCCGCCATCTCCAACTCCTACCTCGCCCAGGCGATGCGCAGCCTGCGTGTCCATCTTGTCCGGGTCCGCCGGCTCGCTGCCGATGACGCCCCGCGGCTGAACGCGGCCGCCGTCGAACACGCGGCCATCGCGGAGGCCATCGCCGCAGGCAACGCCAGGCTCGCCGAAGCAGCCACCACCCTGCACCTGCACCGCAGCCTTTCCCACGTCAAAGCCACCCACCCACAGCACTAAGAAGGAGCACCATGGTTAAGCTCAACCACGTCCGCGTCTACAAGAGCGAAGAGAACCTCCCCCGTGAAGACCAGCTGGCGCACAAGATCGCCGTCGTCGCCGCCGACGCCGTGGAGGTCACGCCCGAGGTCACCGAAATGGTCATCAACCGGGTCATCGACAATGCCTCCGTGGCCATCGCTTCCCTGAACCGCGCCCCGATTGTGGCTGCCCGGGCCCAGGCTCTGACCCACGCACCGACCACCAACGGCAAGGGCGCCGGCGTCTTCGGCATCACGGACCGTGTCTCCCCCGAGTGGGCAGCCTGGGCGAACGGTGTGGCCGTCCGCGAGCTCGATTACCATGACACGTTCCTGGCGGCTGACTACTCCCACCCGGGCGACAACATCCCGCCGATCCTGGCCGTCGCGCAGCACGTCGGCGCGAGCGGCCAGGACCTGATCCGCGGCATCGCCACCGGCTACGAGATCCAGGTCAACCTGGTCAAGGCCATCTGCCTGCACAAGCACAAGATCGACCACGTGGCCCACCTCGGTCCGTCCGCCGCTGCCGGCATCGGCACACTCCTGGGCCTGGACGTCGAGACGATCTTCCAGTCCGTTGGCCAGGCGCTGCACACCACCACCGCCACCCGGCAGTCCCGTAAGGGTGAGATCTCCACCTGGAAGGCGCACGCACCGGCGTTCGCGGGCAAGATGGCTGTGGAAGCAGTGGACCGCTCCATGCGCGGCCAGACCTCCCCCGTGCCGATCTACGAAGGCGAAGACGGCGTGATCGCCTGGATGCTGGATGGCCCGGACGCCTCCTACGAGGTCCCGCTGCCCGAGGCCGGCGAAGCCAAGCGCGCCATCATGGACACGTACACCAAGGAACACTCCGCCGAATACCAGGCCCAGGCCTGGATCGACCTGGCCCGCAAGCTGCATGCCGAGCACCCGGAGGCAACGGACGCGTCCAACGTGACGTCGGTCCTGATCAAGACCAGCCACCACACGCACTACGTGATCGGTTCCGGCGCCAACGATCCCCAGAAGTACAGCCCCACGGCCAGCCGGGAAACCCTGGACCACTCCATCCCGTACATCTTCACGGTGGCACTCCAGGACGGCTCCTGGCACCACGTGGACTCCTACTCCCCCGAGCGCGCCGGCCGTGCCGACACGGTGGAGCTGTGGAACAAGGTCAGCACCGTGGAAGACCCCGAATGGACCCGCCGCTACCACTCGCTGGACATCGCTGAGAAGGCCTTTGGCGGTTCCGTGTGGATCACCCTGAACGACGGCACGGTCATCACCGACGAGATCGCTGTGGCCGATGCCCACCCGCTGGGCGCCCGGCCGTTCGCCCGCCAGCAGTACATCAACAAGTTCCGCACCCTGGCGGCCGGCCTCGTTGCCGAAGCGGAAATCGAGCGCTTCCTCGCCGCCGCCGAGAGCCTTCCGGACCTGGGCCCGGGCGAACTGGACCAGCTGAACATCACCGCCGCCCCGGGTGTCATCGACCTGAGCAACGCACCCGCCGGCCTCTTCTAAGCCCTGCTTACCCACCCCGCACAGGAGCATCAGATGCTGTATTCCAAGACCACCCCGGAACAGAAGCGGATCGCGCTGCGCGAGATGCTCGCGTCCGGCACCATCCAGCAGTTCCCGGGCGCCTTCAACCCGCTCTCGGCGCGGCTGATCGAGGAAAAGGGCTTCGCCGGTGTTTACGTCTCCGGAGCGGTGCTCGCCAATGACCTTGGCCTGCCGGACATCGGGCTGACCACCCTCACCGAGGTGGCCACGCGTGCCGGGCAGATCGCCCGCATGACCGACCTGCCCACGCTGGTGGACGCGGACACCGGCTTCGGCGAGCCCATGAACGTGGCCCGGTCCATCCAGGAACTGGAGAACGCCGGCCTGGCCGGCTGCCACATCGAAGACCAGTTCAACCCCAAGCGCTGCGGGCACCTGGACGGCAAAAACGTGGTGGACCTGGACACGGCCGCCAAGCGCATCCGCGCCGCAGCGGATGCCCGCCGGGATCCGAACTTCCTCATCATGGCCCGGACCGACATCCGCGCCGTCGAAGGGATCGAAGCCGCCAAGGACCGGGCACGGGCCCTGGTGGACGCCGGCGCGGACGCCATCTTCCCGGAGGCGATGAAGGACCTGTCCGAGTTCCAGGCCATCCGTGACGCCGTGGACGTGCCGATCCTGGCCAACATGACCGAGTTCGGCAAGAGCGATCTGTTCACCGTGGAGCAGCTGCAGGGAGTGGGCGTCAACATGGTCATTTACCCTGTCACGCTGCTGCGCATTGCCATGGGCGCAGCAGAGCGTACTCTGGAATCGATCAAGGCAACAGGGTCGCAGGAAGCACAGGTGGAGAACATGCTCACCCGTGCGCGGCTTTATGACCTTGTGGACTATGAGGCCTACAACCACTTCGATACCGGCGTTTTCAACTTCCAAATTCCCGGCGTCCGCTAGGACCCGGGATCCACGAAAGAACGAAGGAGTTCAGCATGGCTGCTGAAGATATCAAGAAGGGCCTGGCCGGCGTCGTGGTGGACTACACCGCGGTCTCCAAGGTCAACCCGGACACCAATTCGCTGCTGTACCGCGGCTATCCCGTCCAGGAGCTGGCCGCCAAGTGCAGTTTCGAGGAAGTGGCCTTCCTGTTGTGGAACGGCGAACTGCCCACTCCCGATGAACTGTCCGCATTCTCGGCCCGCGAGCGCGCCGGCCGTGCCCTTGATCCTGTGGTGAAGCAGATCGTTGACACGATCCCCACCACCGCCCACCCGATGGATGTCTGCCGGACCGCGGCCTCCGTTATGGGCGCCCGGCATCCACTGGCCGAAGACTCCTCGCCCGAGGCCAACATGGCCAAGGCCGTGGATCTCTTCGCTGCGATGCCGGCGATCGTTGCCTACGACCAGCGACGCCGGCGCGGCCAGGAACTCGTAGAGCCCAGGGATGACCTCGGCTACTCGGAAAACTTCCTGTGGATGGCGTTCGGCGAGGACCATGTCCCGGAGGTCGTGGACGCCTTCAACGTCTCGATGATCCTGTACGCCGAGCACTCCTTCAACGCCTCCACGTTCACCGCCCGCGTGATCACCTCCAGCCTGTCCGACCTGCACTCGGCAGTGACCGGCGCGATCGGCGCCCTCAAGGGCCCGCTGCATGGCGGCGCCAACGAAGCGGTCATGCACACCTTCGACGAGATCGGCATCCGGCCCGAGGAATCCCTCGACGAAGCCGCCGCCCGCGCCAAGACCTGGATGGAAGACGCCCTGGCCCACAAGAAAAAGGTCATGGGCTTCGGCCACCGTGTCTACAAGCACGGGGACTCCCGCGTCCCCACCATGAAGGCCGCGCTGGACAAGATGATCGCCCACTACGGCCGCCCGGAGCTGCTGGGGCTGTACAACGGCCTCGAGCAGGCCATGGACGAGGCCAAGGCCATCAAGCCGAACCTCGACTACCCGACGGGCCCCACCTACCACCTGATGGGGTTCGATACACCGACCTTCACGCCCCTGTTCGTGGCCAGCCGGATCACCGGCTGGACCGCGCACATCATGGAACAAGCGGCCAGCAACTCCCTGATCCGCCCGCTGAGCGAATACAGCGGGGTGGAGGAGCGGCACGTGCCGTAGTCCCCACCGGCTCCCAAACCTCGCAAGCTCGGTTCGGGTCCCCCGCCAGCGTGGGCCCAACCGTACGGCGGCGGGCCGGTCACCTTGAAGGTGGCCGGCCCGCCGTTTGCGCATCGGCTTCAGCGGGTCGTGTAGTCCAGCACTTCACGGACGGTCTCGTTGTCATCGTTCAGGACCACCGTCAGGCGCAAGAACGACCCACCAAGCGCAAGCGGCAGCCAATGTTCTGCGTCCTGCCACATCCGCTCCACAGGCAAGGCGCCGACGTCGAACCATTCCGGCCGGATCTCCGCGCTTTCGGATGGCTCACCGTCCCAGCGCTCCGCCACAAACAGGCGGGTGCTCATATTCCATTGCGGCCGGGCCGGGAAATCGAAGATCACCACGCCGGCGTCGCGCAGGTCCTCCTGCCGGACCACAAGGCCGGATTCCTCGTGCACTTCGCGGCAGGCAGCCTCGGCGTCCGTCTCCCCCGGCTCAACATGGCCGCCGAGTCCCACCACCTTGCCGCGGCCGAAGCCGGTCTTCTTCAGGCCCAGCAGGACCTGTGGCACACCGGCGGACTCCCGGGTGAGGAAGCACAGCGTGACAGGGGTAAACGTCATGCCCCCAACCTTATAGCCTTGCCGCCGGCAATCTCCGGCGGCTTCCGAGCTCAGCCGGCGTCCACCGGGCCTTCCCCCACAAGCTGCGTGCGGAGCTCCACAGGGATCCCCTTCTGCGCAAATTCCTGGTCCATCGCTTCCTGCGCAGTAACCCGCACGCCGTTCTGCGAGACGTCGTTGTTCAAGGCCTGGAATTTCCAACTGAACACAGTGGACCACGGCGCCTGTACATCGAAGAGGAAGCGGCCGTTCTGCAGCCGGGCGATGTGGTACCAGGCGTTGCCCCCGTCGAGCTGAAGGGCCCTGACGCCGTGGTCGGAAATCGAGTAGGCCAGCCAGCCGTCGGCGCACCCCAGCACGGTGTAGTAGTGCTGCTCCGCTTCGGGAATCGGCTCGATGGCAGGCGCCTGCGTCTGCAGCAGCTGGTCAATGTTGGCCACTGTGCACGGGATGCCGTCTGTTGTCAGGACTGCGGGTGTGGTGGCGGAAGGACTGGCCGACGGCGACGGCGCGGGTTCGGTGGCGATGGCGCTCGGGGCAGGGGTTGCTTTGGAGGTGCCCGCCGGCGCGGGCGCCGGCTGCGGCGCCCCCATGCCGCCGGCCACCACAACGGCACCAACCACTGCCGCCGCCGCAAGAGTGACCACTGCTGCCCGGGCCGCCGTCCGGCCCGCGGACCTGCGCCGTGCCAGCGGCACCACACTGGGGTCGTCAGAAAAGGCGATAGAGCGGGCGGCGGCCGACGGGGAACACCCCAGCGTCTGTGCCAGTTCGGCGGTGGTCAGATCGTCCCAGTAGCTCAGCATCAGGACCTCCCGGTCCCGCGCATTGAGCCGCAGCAGGACATCGGCCACAGCGGCCTGTTGTTCATCGTTGGAGCGGGGAGCACCGCTGCGCGCCTGGTCCTTCAGCCGTTCGACGAGTTCGAGGCGACGACGCCGGCCCTTGTACTCGTTGCTGAGCAACTTGCGGGCGGTCGCGAGGAGCCAACCTATGCCGGGCGGTTCCGCCGGCTGCTTCTCCCACGCGATCCTGAAGACGTCCGCCGCCAGTTCCTCGGCGCGCGGCAGGTCGTTGATGCGGTAGGCAATGTAGCGGTAGACGCGCGTGAAATGCTGTGATGCCCTGTTTCTTACACGCAGGCGGGAAAATTATTCTCCGGCTCGGAAACGGCAGGATCCTGCTGTCAGCCCAGCGCCCGGGGGTGGGCTGCCGCGTAAATTTCCCTGAGCGTGTCGGCGGTGACCAGGGTGTAGACCTGCGTCGTGGTGACCGAGGCGTGCCCCAGCAGTTCCTGCACCACGCGGACATCAGCGCCGCCTTCGAGCAGGTGCGTCGCGAAGGAGTGCCGCAGGGTGTGCGGGGAAACATCCTTCGTGATGTTGGCTTTGGCCGCGGCCGCCTTCAGGATGGTCCAGGCGCTTTGCCGGCTGATCCTTCCGCCGCGGGCGTTCAGGAACAGGGCGGGCGTTCCTTTTCCCTTCGCCGCCAGGAGCGGACGGCCACGCACCAGGTACGCGTCCACAGCCCGCGCCCCATAGGATCCCAGCGGCACCAGCCGTTCCTTTGATCCCTTGCCGAACAGTCGGACCACGGCGGGTCCGGCTTCGGCCTCGTGCAGGGCAATGTCGTCAACGTCCAGGCCCACGGCCTCGCTGATCCTCGCCCCGGTGGAATAGAGAAATTCGAGCAGGGCGCGGTCCCTGAGCCCTGTGGCGGTGTCAGTGGCCGCGGCTTCAAGGATCCGGGTGACTTCGTCCACGCTGATGGCCTTGGGCAGCCGCTTGCCCGGCATGGGCGGGTGGACGTCGCTGGCGGGATCCGTCGTCGTAATCCCTTCGAGTGCCCAGAACTTGTGCAGTCCCCGGACTGCCACCACAGTCCTGGCGGCAGACCGGACGCCAAGGGCCGTGCCGCCGTCGGATCCGTCGTTGAGGGCCATCACGAACCCCGTCACGTGGTGGCGGGTGATCTGGCCCGGGCCCGGGCAGCCCTCCGACGTCACGTAGCGGGAGTAACGCGCCAGGTCGCGGCGGTAGGCGGAGAGTGTGTTGGCGGCCAGGCCGCGTTCCACGCCCATGTGTTGCAGATACTCGGTGATGGCGCGGTCGATGGCGGTCTGTGGCCGGACGGGGGGCGTCGGGGCTTCCGCCTCAGTACCCGCCGTCATCAACGCTGGCTGGGGTGCGCAGGCCAGGGTGCATCGGCTGGACGCAATCCGGCGAAGTCGTCGGCCTTCGCCGCGGCGGCGGCCAGGATTCCGACGACGGCGGACGGGTTGTGCAGTTTGCCTTCCAGGACCGCGGCCACGGCGTCGTCCAAAGCGATCCAGTGGAATTCAATCTCGGCTTCCTCATCAGTCCGCTCATGGCGTTCGTGGTGCGGCACTTCCGTGAGGTCCCGGGCGAGGTAGATGCGGATGGCCTCGCTGGAGGAGCCCGGCGAGTTGAAGAAGTCCACCAGGACGTTCCACTCGCCGGCCGCGAGATCCGCCTCCTCGGCGAGTTCGCGGGCAGCCCCCGCCACAAAATCTTCGCCTTCCACATCCAGCAGGCCGGCAGGGATTTCCCAAAGGTCCATGCCCACGGGGTGCCGGTACTGCTTGATCAGCAGAACCTGGCCGGCATCGTTCATGGGCAGGACGGCCACGGCGCCAGGGTGGTCGATGTAGTCGCGGGTCAGGGACTCCCCTGTCTCGCTGAGCTGGAAGCTGTCGCTGACCACATCCCAGATCCGGCCTTCATAGACCTTCTCCGTAGACAGAAGACGGCGCGGGCTCGGTGCATCCGAAACCTGCCGTGCAGCTTGGGGGGTTTCAGGTGTGCCGGGCATCGCGCCGTCCTCTACGTATTCGGTTCTATTTTGCGGCAACCGTGCGCGACGGCTTGGCTGCCGGCTCGTCCTGTGCGATCTGGTGGTCCAGGGCGGCCTTGACAAGCCCGGCGAAGAGCGGGTGCGGCCGCGTGGGCCGTGAGCTCAGTTCGGGGTGCGCCTGGGTTGCCACGTAGAACGGGTGGACCTCGCGGGGCAGCTCAACGAATTCCACGAGCTTGCCGTCCGGCGACGTTCCGGAGAACACCAGGCCCTCGGCAGCGATCTGGTCGCGGTACTTGTTGTTGACCTCGTAGCGGTGCCGATGGCGTTCGCTGACCGTGGTTTTCCCGTAGGTCTCTGCGATGACCGAGCCGTCGTCGAGCTTTGCCTCGTACAGGCCAAGGCGCATGGTGCCGCCAAGATCGCCCTTGCCGTCCACGATGTCCAGCTGCTCTTCCATGGTGGCAATCACCGGGTATTTCGAATCCGGCTCGAACTCGGACGAGGAAGCGCCCTCGAGGCCCACCACGTTGCGCGCATATTCGATCACCATGCACTGCAGGCCCAGACACAGGCCCAGGACTGGCAGCTTGGTTTCGCGGGCGTACTTCAGGGCGCCGAGCTTGCCTTCGAGGCCGCGGATGCCGAAGCCGCCGGGAACGCAGATGGCGTCCACACCGTCCAGGGACGCCACGGCGCCTTCATGGGTTTCGCATTCATCCGACGGTACCCAGCGGATCTTGACTTTGGTCTCGTTGGCGAAGCCGCCGGCACGCAAGGCTTCGGTCACGGAAAGGTAGGCGTCCGGCAGGTCGATGTACTTGCCCACCAGTGCGATTTCCACGTGGTGCTTGGGGTTGTGGACTGCTTCGAGGAGCTTGTCCCAGCTGGTCCAGTCAACGTCCTTGAACGGCAGGTCCAGGGCGCGGACGATGTAGGAATCCAGGCCCTGGGTGTGCAGGGTCTTGGGGATGTCGTAGATGCTGGGGGCATCCGGGCAGCCGATGACGGCTTCGATATCGACGTCGCACATGCGGCCGATCTTGGCGCGCATGGGTTCGGGGACTTCGCGGTCCGAGCGGATCACGATGGCCTCGGGCTGGATGCCGATGGAGCGCAGGGCTGCCACGGAGTGCTGCGTCGGCTTGGTCTTCAGTTCCTGCGAGGGCCCGATGTAGGGCACCAGGGAGACGTGGACGAAGAAGACGTTGCCGCGGCCGATGTCCTGGCGGACCTGGCGGGCCGACTCGAGGAAGGGCTGCGACTCGATGTCGCCCACGGTGCCGCCGATTTCGGTGATGATGACGTCCGGCGCGTTTTTTCCTTCGGACGGAAGCCGCATGCGCCGCTTGATCTCATCGGTGATATGCGGGATGACCTGGACGGTGTCGCCGAGGTATTCGCCGCGGCGTTCCTTGGCGATCACCGTGGAGTAGACCTGGCCGGTGGTCACGTTGGCTGAGCCCTCAAGGTTTTCGTCGAGGAACCGCTCGTAGTGTCCGATGTCCAGGTCCGTCTCGGCGCCGTCGTCGGTGACGAAAACCTCGCCGTGCTGGAACGGGTTCATCGTGCCCGGATCCACGTTCAGGTAGGGATCGAGCTTCTGCATAGTTACAGACAGGCCGCGTGCCCGCAGGAGGTGACCGAGGCTCGAAGCCGTCAGTCCCTTACCGAGCGAGGACGCCACACCACCGGTTACGAAGATGTGTTTGGTCGTCTTGGACGAGCCCGGGAACCGGGAATTTACACGGGAATTTGATCGCTGCACCACGGAATTCGAGCCTATCATCAAATGAGCCTTTCCCCGATCAGGAACTGTATCCCCAAATGATCCAGTGTGCAGGGCAAGGCGCCGTGCGAGCAAGTGGTTCGGGTGGTCAGGCCCGCTGCGGCAGCAGTTTTGCGTCGTCCAGCAGCTCCTGGGCGTGTGCCTGGGCCGATTCTGAATCCTCCTGGCCGGCCAGCATCCTGGCGAGCTCCCGCACGCGCTCCGGGCCGTCGAGGAGGCGAACGTCACTGGACGTGAACCCGGTGGCGGTGCCGCCGTCGGCCCCCCTGACGGATGTCTTGGTGACGGTTATGTGCTGGTCCGCGAAGGCTGCCACCTGCGGCAGGTGCGTGACCACCAGGACTTGCACATGCTGTGCCAGCATGGCCAGCCGGCGGCCGATTTCGACGGCGGCCCGTCCGCCGACCCCGGCGTCCACTTCGTCGAACACAAACGTAGGCACCGGATCCACCGCGGCCAGCACCACTTCGATGGCCAGCATCACGCGGGACAGCTCGCCGCCGGAGGCGCCCTTGCCCAGCGGACGGGCCGGGGCTCCGGAGTGCGGCTGGAGCAGGAACGCGATCTCGTCCGCTCCATGCGGTGTCAGCTGAGCAGCCGCCTCACGGGTGATCACCAGGGTGGCGTCAGCCATCGCGAGTGCCTTCAGCTCCGAGCTCACCCGGCCGGACAGGTCCTTGGCCGCCTTGGCCCGGATCTTACTGACGGCGGCAGCCTGCTTCTGCAGTTCCGCTTCGGTCCGGACCACGTCCGCGTCCAGGGCTTCGATCCTGGTGGAGTCGTCCTGCAGCTCGTCGAAGCGGACCCGGGCATTTTCCGCCCACACCAGGACTTCGTCAATGCTGGGGGCGTACTTGCGGACCAGCGTGGCCAGGGCGGCCCGCCGGTCCTCGATCTCGGCGAGGCGTTCCGGGCCCTCCGAGTCCAGGCCGGCCTGGTAGCTGGCCAGCTCCGTGGCGATGTCGTTGAGCAGGAAGCCCACTTCGGCCAGGCGCGCTGCGGCGGATCCCAGTTCGGCGTCGTGCTCGGCCACGTGCTCCAAAGTCCTTTTCGCAACGTCCACGAGGGTGGTGGCGTCGCCCGCGTCACCGTAGTCCTCCGCGATGAGCGCCTGATGGGCCGTGTTGGCGGCGATCCTGAGCTCTTCCACGTTGGCCAGTTTCACAGCCTCCGCCTTGAGGGACTCGTCCTCCCCCGGCTGCGGATCCACATTGCTGATTTCGGCCAGGGCGACTTCCAGCGACTCGGCCTCGCGGAGCCTGTCGCGGGCGGCGCTGCGCAGGGTTTCCAGCTCCGCCTGGCTGGCCTTCCAATGGCTGTAGAGCGCCTGGTAGGAGGCCATCGGGCCCGCCAGTGCATCGCCGGCAAATTTGTCCAGGGCGGCGCGCTGGGCGGCCGCCCCCTTCAGCCTGATCTGGTCCGACTGGCCGTGGACCACCACGAGGGTTTCACCGATCTCCGCAAGGACGCCCACTGGGGCGGCCCGCCCGCCCAGGAAGGCACGGCTGCGCCCATCCGCACCGAGGCGACGCGCGAGGATGAGCTCAGCGCCGCCGTCGAACTCCTCCACGTCGGCACCCGCCTCCGCTGCACGGGCAACAGCCGGATGCCCGGCGTCGAGCTTGAGGACGGCCTCCGCAGTGGCGTTTTTCGCCCCGCTCCGGACCGCCCCGGCGTCGGACCTGGCCCCCAGCAGGAGGCCGACGGCGGTGACCACCATCGTTTTGCCGGCACCGGTTTCGCCGGTAACGACGCTCAGCCCGGGGCCCAGCGGCAGCGTGGCGTCGGTGATGACGCCCAGATCGCGGATTCTCAGTTCTTCAAGCATGGTTCACTTTGCGGTCGCGGGATCGGTTTCGTCCTCCGGCTGGTCGCCGGAGGCAAGCTGGAGCGGCGGCCTGGGCCGCGGCGTCCGGACGATCGGGATGGGTCCGGTGTGGATGGTCTCCGACTGCGGCACGGGCCCGCGCCAGCCGTGAATGGGGAGTTCAAATTTGCGGACCAGCCGCGCTGAAAAGGGCGTCTGGTGCGTCCTGGCCAGCCGGACCGGTGTGGCGGACTTGGTCACTTCAACCCGGGCGCCGGGCGGCAAGTCCACGGACCGCCGGCCATCGCACCACAGCACACCCTGGGCACCGGTGCGGGTGAGGACTTCCACGGCCAGCCGGGACCGGGGCGACACCACCAGCGGTTTGGCGAAAAGCGCGTGGGCGCTGATGGGGACAATCACCAGGGCCTCAACCTCCGGCCAGACCACGGGGCCGCCGGCCGAAAACGCATACGCGGTGGAGCCGGTGGGGGTGGCCACCACCACACCGTCGCAGCCGAAGGACGTCAGCGGGCGCTCATCCACTTCTGTCACCACCTCGATCATGCGTTCGCGGTTGCCTTTTTCGATCGCGGCCTCGTTCAGTGCCCAGGTGTGCCAGATCTTCTGGCCCCGGACCCACACCTGGACGTCGATGGTCATACGCTCTTCCACCGTGTAGTCGCGGCGGGCAATCCACTCCACCGTCTGGGCCAGGTCTGCCCGCTCGCTCTCGGCCAGGAAGCCCACGTGGCCAAGGTTGACGCCCAGCAAGGGTACGTCCACCTCCCGCACCAGCTCGGCGGCGCGCAGGATGGTGCCGTCACCGCCCAGGACCATCACCAGCTCGACGTCCGGCAACTGTACGTGGTCGTGGAGAATCTCCACCGGTTGGCTGAGCTGGCCGAAGAATCTTTCCATGTCGCGCAGCTCAGATTCCTGCATAACGGGAACAATGCCGGAATCATGCAGCTGGGCGCAGGCTTCCCAGGCGGCCTTCAGTGATTCCTCGCGGCCAGTGTGGGCAAGGACAAGTACTCGCCTGCTCATCGGGTTCCGCTTTCTAGTGGTTCGGCCAGATTCGGCCAAGCAATCCGTCAAGGGCTGCGAGGCGCTCTTCGATCTTAGGCAGGTCTTCGGTCATCCTGCGCTTTATCCACAGGAAGTATTCGACGTTTCCGTCCTGGCCCGGCAACGGACTGGCCGCTAAGCCACATAGGTCCAGTCCGGCGTCGAGCGCTGCATTGGCCACTTTTTCCACGGCCATCCGGCGTTCGCGCTCGGAATTGACCACGCCGGTACGCCCCAGCCGGTCCTTGCCGATCTCGAACTGGGGCTTCACCATCAGCACCAGGTCACCGCCCGGCTGCGTGCACAGGGCCAGGGGCAGGACCACCAGGGTCAGCGAGATGAAGGAGAGGTCCGCCACCGTGAGTTCGGCCTGTCCGCCGATGTCCGCCGGCGCCATGTACCGCACGTTCATGCCTTCATGAACGGCTACGCGGTCATCGGCGCGGAGCTGCGGGACCAGCTGGTCATGCCCGACGTCGACCGCCACCACGTGTGCCGCACCGCGCCGCAGGAGCACCTCGGTGAAGCCGCCGGTGGAGGCGCCGGCGTCCAGGCACCTCTTGCCCGCAACCGTGACCTCCGGGAATACGTCCAGAGCGCCCGCCAGTTTGTGTCCGGCCCGGCTGACGTAGCTGTCCTCTTCCGTGTGCTCGACTGATAGGTCCTTGCCGTCGTCCACCTGGAGGGACGCCTTGGAGAGGATCTGCCCGGCCGAGCTCACCTTGCCCTCGGCAATCAACGATGCAGCGTGGGTCCGGGACCGGGCCAGGCCGCGGGCGACGAGCGCCTGGTCAAGTCGTGCCATGCTCAAGCTTCTCCTTCGCCGTTTGGGGCCTCTTCGTTCAACGCGTGCAGCAGGGCATCGTGGAGGTCGCTGTAAACGGCTTCATGCTCAGCTACGGGCAACTTCTCGACGCCGTCCAGCGCGGCCGCTAAGGCGGCAACAGACGGATCGGTGGTTGCCGGTGCAGCTGTGTCCGGCCATTCCGGCGTTGGCTGGGCTGCTTCCGGATGGTGCGCTTCGTTCAGCTCAGTCATTGGACCAGTCTAGTGATTGCGCCACTCGAGTTTTGGCTCGGTGGGCAGGGCGGCGTCAGGGACCGCGGTCCACCACGCGGCGCAGGCGGCCCGCCACGAATCCAGGTCACCTTCGCTGCCGGTGATGTGGATGGTTTCACCGCTGACCCGCGCGGTGGAGTCCCCGCAGCGGTGCGTTCCGTCAGTGTGGTCCACGGCCGGGTAGGGGCGGTGGAGGTCGCTGAGTTCGTTGATGACATAGTCCGGGCGTTCAGCCGTACGCGCGGCCAGGATGGTTTCCCGGGTATCGACGCCGGTCAGCACGGCCACCGTGGCGAACCCGGCGTTGTTGCCGCCGAGGATGTCGGTGTCGAGGCGGTCCCCCACCACCAGCGGGCGGTCAGCCGCGAGCCGTTTGGCGGCGGCGTGGAAGAGCGGAGCCTCCGGCTTGCCGGCAACCCGTGGAGTCTGTCCGGTGGCGGCGGCAACTGCCGCCACCAGCGTGCCGTTGCCCGGGGCCATGCCCCGGGCCTGCGGAATGGACATATCGGTGTTGGTAGCGATCCACAGTGCTCCGGCCGACACCACGAACGCCGCCTCGGCAAGGTCTTTCCAGCCGATCCCGGGATTGAATCCCTGGACCACGGCCACCGGATCCTCATCCTGGCTGTAGACAGGCGTCAGTCCCACCAGGTCGATTTCCTGCGCCAGGGCGGGGCTGCCGGTGATCAGCACGCGCGCTCCGGGGGCGACGAGGGATGCCAGGAGTTCGGCCGCGGCCTGCGAGGAACTGACCACCTGGTTGTCGTCTGCCGGTGCACCCAGTTCACGGAGATGCGCGGCGACCTGCGCCGGAGTGCGGGAGGCATTGTTGGTGACATATCCCAGGCCAATGCCCAAACCCTCCAGCTGTTGCAGCGAGTCCACGGCGCCGGGGATGGCGTGCGGCCCGGCGTAGACCACGCCGTCCAGGTCCGCCAAAAGGGCGTCGAACAGGGAAATCAAGGGAACTTCAGTCATAGCGGGCTAGCTGTCCCGTCCGTCAGAGTGGCCATCGGTGTTGCTGTCGTCTGCTTCGCCGTGCGCTCCGTCATCATCCACTTCTTCGCTGTGCTCGGCGTCGCCGGTTTCCAGCTCGTCTGATTCGACGGAATCCTCGTCAGACTCGGCGTCATCGGCCTCGAAGTAATCCGATTCGACGTCATCGATGGCTGCATCCACACCGGCGGCCGCAGCGGCGGTCTTGTCCGCGGCTTCTTCCGTCCGGGCGGCGGGCGTGGTGGCAGCGGCTTCGGGGCCTGCGGCAGCGCGCTCCAGCAGACGCCGGCGCTGAGCTTCCTCGCGGGCTTCCTCTTCCTCGTCCCAGCCGAGGTCCACGATGTCGGGTTCCTCATCGACGCCGAGGCCCAAGGCATTTTCCGCCACAACGGCCTGCTTCTGCCATTTTGCCGCTTCGTCTTCGCGGCCGACGGCGGACAGGGCGTTTGCGTACGCCCGGAACAGCCTCGGGCTGTAGGAGAACGCCCGGTTCAGGTCCAGCTGAGGAATTTCCAGTTCTGCTACGGCAGCGTCCAGCTGTCCGAGGTCAGTCCGGGCCCCGGCAGCCACGATGGCCAGCTCGACTTTGCCGGGGGCGTCCAGGTCTTTGGCTTCCTCGGAACGTACGACGTCGAGGGCACGGTCAGGACGGCCAAGTCCGCGTTCGCAGTCTGCCATCACGGGCAGGTGGACGTTCGAACCGCTGATGCGGCGGTAGGTCCGGAATTCGCGCAATGCTTCGCCGTAGTGTCCTGCGGCGTAGGCGGTGAGTCCGACGGCTTCCCGGACGGCTGCCAGCCGGCCACCTCGCCGGCTCGCGGCGAGGGCATGCTGGAAAGCCAGCTCGGGCTCTTCGTCGATCAGGCGTCCGGCCATAACGAGGTGGCGGGCAACCCACTCGGCGCTCTTGTCTTCCAGGGTCTTGATCTGGTGCTGCGTGGCGCGGTCAAGTTCCTTACCCGTGACATCCTCATCGATTTCCGGGGAACGTTCGCGGTCGGGGCGGTTGGCGCTGCGCAGGTCACGCGCGTTGGGTACACGGGCCGGGCGGTCCTCCGGACGGTCCCTGCCGAACTGGCGGGGGCCGGAATCGCCACGGTCGAAGCTGCGGGGGGCGCGGTCCTGGCGGTCACCGAACGGCTTGCGGTTGTCGCCGCCGGAGAAGCCACGACGCTCGCCGTCACCTTCGCGGCGCGGACGGTCACCAAAGGACTTGTTGTCCCGGTCGCCATAAGGCTTCCGCTCACCGCCGCCGCTGAACGGTTTGCGGTCTCCACCGCCGAAGCTGCGACGTTCACCGTCGCCTTCGCGGCGCGGACGGTCACCGTACGGCTTGTTGTCACGGTCCCCATAAGGCTTCCGCTCACCGCCGCCGCTGAACGGTTTGCGGTCTCCGCCACCGAAGCTGCGACGTTCACCGTCGCCTTCACGGCGCGGACGATCACCGTACGGCTTGTTGTCCCGGTCGCCATACGGCTTCCGCTCGCCACCGCCACTGAACGGCTTGCGGTCCCCACTACCGCTGAAGGGCTTGCGCTCGCCACCGCCGAAGGTACGACGTTCGCCGTCACCTTCACGGCGCGGACGATCACCAAAGGACTTCTTGTCCCGGTCACCATAAGGCTTGCGCTCACCGCCACCTGTGAACGGCTTCCGGTCTCCGCCACCGCTAAAGGGCTTGCGCTCTCCAGTACCGAAGGCACGACGTTCGCCGTCACCTTCACGGCGCGGACGATCACCAAAAGGCTTGCGTTCCCCGGAACCAGGGGCGCGCTTCGGACCGTCGGAGTTACGGTCGTTGCGGGAGCGGAAACCCCGCGGCTCGCCGCCGGAGTTGTTATTGCCGCGGAAAGGACCGCGGTCGTTGCCGCCGCGGTTGCCGCCGTTGTGCTCAGCCATGTGGATTCCTCCTGTTATGAGCCGACCACTGGCGCAATCGCAGCCGCTCGTTACGTGCTTCGTTATCCTACGCACCCGAAAATCAAGCGCTTCGAAGTCCGTACATCTCAGTCAATTCTAGGCGAGACACCACCGACAGATGACATGGATCCGCCTCCAGGCCGCCGTCGTGGGAATGTTCACACCCCCAGCCAACGCTCTCTCACTTAATGTGGGTTTCCGGTGGACGCTCTCTCACGTAAAGAAGGTTTCCAGGCGACGCTCTCTCAGTTCCTGTGTCCATACGACCGCACGGGAGCAGTTTCCGACGTCGGCGGGGTGCCTGGTATGCGCGGCTGGTTGTGAGGGGTGAGAGAGGGTGTGGGAATTCACGGCAGGATGTGAGAGAGCGTTCGACGGCGGTGGCCGGTTGGGTGCGTGCCGTGTGTCCGGTGAGAAGGGGTGTTTTTGGTTGTGGTGGTTAATGTGGGAGAGCCCCCCAACCTGGTGGTTGGGGGGCTCTCGACCTGTAATGATGTTCCGGCGGTGACCTACTCTCCCACACCCTCCCGGGTGCAGTACCATCGGCGCTGTGGGTCTTAGCTTCCGGGTTCGGAATGGGACCGGGCGTTTCCCCCACGCTATGACCGCCGTAACCCTTGCTCCGCACCCTGCCGGCTGTGCCGTGGGGTGGGAAAACTTTGTGGTTACAACATTGTGGTGTTGTTATTTTGTTGTGTTTTTGTTCCCTGGACAACGTGCCGTCGTATGGACGGGTTTGTTGTTTGGGAACCACATAGTGGACGCAAGCAGTCTTGTTTCTTTTTACCACCCCGTGGTGCAAACCTCTTTTGACTAGGTTTGCGGGGTGGTGTGTGGTGTAAGTTATCGGCCTATTAGTACCGGTCAGCTTCACGAGTCGTTAGTCCTCGCTTCCACATCCGGCCTATCAACCCAGTGGTCTGGCTGGGGGCCTCTCACACACAAGGTGTATGGAAATCTCATCTCGAAGCGAGCTTCCCGCTTAGATGCTTTCAGCGGTTATCCCATCCGAACGTAGCTAATCAGCGGTGCACTTGGCAGTACAACTGACACACCAGAGGTTCGTCCGTCCCGGTCCTCTCGTACTAAGGACAGCCCTTCTCAAATTTCCTGCGCGCGCAGCGGATAGGGACCGAACTGTCTCACGACGTTCTAAACCCAGCTCGCGTACCGCTTTAATGGGCGAACAGCCCAACCCTTGGGACCTACTCCAGCCCCAGGATGCGACGAGCCGACATCGAGGTGCCAAACCATGCCGTCGATATGGACTCTTGGGCAAGATCAGCCTGTTATCCCCGAGGTACCTTTTATCCGTTGAGCGACGGCCATTCCACAATGTACCGCCGGATCACTAGTCCCGACTTTCGTCCCTGCTCGAGATGTCTCTCTCACAGTCAAGCTCCCTTGTGCACTTACACTCGACACCTGATTGCCAACCAGGCTGAGGGAACCTTTGGGCGCCTCCGTTACTTTTTAGGAGGCAACCGCCCCAGTTAAACTACCCATCAGGCACTGTCCCTGACCCGGATTACGGGCCGAAGTTAGATGTCCAAAGTGACCAGAGTGGTATTTCAACGATGACTCCACCCGAACTGGCGTCCGGGCTTCAACGTCTCCCACCTATCCTACACAAGCCACTCCGAACACCAATACCAAACTATAGTAAAGGTCTCGGGGTCTTTCCGTCCTGCTGCGCGTAACGAGCATCTTTACTCGTACTGCAATTTCGCCGAGTTTATGGTTGAGACAGCGGGGAAGTCGTTACTCCATTCGTGCAGGTCGGAACTTACCCGACAAGGAATTTCGCTACCTTAGGATGGTTATAGTTACCACCGCCGTTTACTGGGGCTTGAATTCTCAGCTTCGCCCTTGCGGGCTAACCGGTCCTCTTAACCTTCCAGCACCGGGCAGGAGTCAGTCCGTATACATCGTCTTGCGACTTCGCACGGACCTGTGTTTTTAGTAAACAGTCGCTTCCCCCTGGTCTCTGCGGCCCCGATCCCCTCCCACCAGCGTGTGGTGTTCAAGGTTGGGGCCCCCCTTCTCCCGAAGTTACGGGGGCATTTTGCCGAGTTCCTTAACCATAATTCTCTCGATCGCCTTAGTATTCTCTACCTGATCACCTGTGTCGGTTTGGGGTACGGGCGGCTAAAACCTCGCGTCGATGCTTTTCTCGGCAGCATAGGATCACCAAATCCCCCCGTGAGGGGGTCCCATCAGATCTCAGGCATCATGAACGGCGGATTTGCCTACCGTTCGCCCTACATCCTTAGACCGGGACAACCATCGCCCGGCTTGGCTACCTTCCTGCGTCACACCTGTTAATACGCTTGCCTCCCAGGATCAGGTCCCGCGCTCCACCAAAACCCACGTCACCCCGAAGGGTGGGCGGGCAGGTCTCGGGCGGTTAGTATCCCCTGTTCAACATGGACGGTTTTTCGCCGGTACGGGAATATCAACCCGTTGTCCATCGACTACGCCTGTCGGCCTCGCCTTAGGTCCCGACTTACCCAGGGCAGATTAGCTTGACCCTGGAACCCTTGATCATTCGGCGGACGGGTTTCTCACCCGTCTTTCGCTACTCATGCCTGCATTCTCACTCGTGTAGGCTCCACCGCTGGTTTACACCGCGACTTCACTGCCCACACGACGCTCCCCTACCACTCCAGACACCTGAACCGGATCCACGAGGGACCGGCTGGGTTATTGCCTGAAATCCACAACTTCGGCGGTGTACTTGAGCCCCGCTACATTGTCGGCGCGGAATCACTTGACCAGTGAGCTATTACGCACTCTTTTAAGGATGGCTGCTTCTAAGCCAACCTCCTGGTTGTCTTCGCAACTCCACATCCTTTCCCACTTAGCACACGCTTAGGGGCCTTAGTTGGTGGTCTGGGCTGTTTCCCTCTCGACTATGAAGCTTATCCCCCACAGTCTCACTGCTGCGCTCTCACTTACCGGCATTCGGAGTTTGGCTGACGTCAGTAACCTTGTAGGGCCCATTAGCCATCCAGTAGCTCTACCTCCAGCAAGAAACACGCAACGCTGCACCTAAATGCATTTCGGGGAGAACCAGCTATCACGAAGTTTGATTGGCCTTTCACCCCTACCCACAGCTCATCCCCTCCATTTTCAACTGAAGTGGGTTCGGTCCTCCACGACGTCTTACCGTCGCTTCAACCTGGCCATGGGTAGATCACTTCGCTTCGGGTCTAGATCACGCCACTGCAACGCCCTATTCAGACTCGCTTTCGCTACGGCTTCCCCACACGGGTTAACCTCGCGACGTAACACTAACTCGCAGGCTCATTCTTCAAAAGGCACGCCGTCACAACTACAAGGCTGCTCCGACGGATTGTAAGCACACGGTTTCAGGTACTGTTTCACTCCCCTCCCGGGGTACTTTTCACCTTTCCCTCACGGTACTGGTCCGCTATCGGTCATTAGGGAGTATTTAGGCTTATCAGGTGGTCCTGACAGATTCACACGGGATTTCTCGGGCCCCGTGCTACTTGGGATACTCTCCAGGCGGCACAAAAACATTTCGGTTACGGGGCTCACACCCTCTCTGGCCGGCCTTTCAAGACCGTTCACCTATGCCTGCACATCACACCTCACCAGTCCGGCAGAACTGGTATGGAAAGTCCCACAACCCCGACCATGCAACGCCCGCCGGCTATCACACATGGAACGGTTTAGCCTGATCCGCGTTCGCTCGCCACTACTAACGGAATCACTATTGTTTTCTCTTCCTGCGGGTACTGAGATGTTTCACTTCCCCGCGTTCCCTCCACGCACCCTATGTGTTCAGATGCGGGTCACCAGGCGACTCGCGCCCCTGGCGGGGTTTCCCCATTCGGACACCCTGGGATCACAGTCCGGTTATCGACTCCCCCAGGCTTATCGCAGATTCCTACGTCCTTCTTCGGCTCCTAATGCCAAGGCATCCACCGTGTGCTCTTAAAAACTTGACCACAAAAGATCAAAAACGCTAATTTTCGAGAGAACCACAGAAACCACCCACACCCCAAAAGAGTGCGGACAGATCCAGGTTCATAATTCTTGGAAATTGCTTCTTATAAAAGATGCTCGCGTCCACTATGTAGTTCTCAAACAACAACCCCATACCACACACCCCACACACACAAAGTGCGCGCTCGGTGCAGCCAGGAAACCAGAAACAAACAAGTACCGGGAAAACCCGGCCCTGTTGCCTCAGGACCCAACAGTGTGCCAAACACTAAACCACCCACCCCCATCCCGCACCGTTCCAGGCAGAGACGGCCATCCCGAAGGACAACCAACCACCGTACTGGGCGAGGAAAGAAACAAGCGGCCGCTATTTGTTGATATTCCACCCTTGAGCACCCGCCGCAGAACTTGCGTCTGCGCAACGGGCATATACTCCTGACAACCCCTCCACACCCGCATACACGGGGCAAGGTGACTGTAGGTGCTCCTTAGAAAGGAGGTGATCCAGCCGCACCTTCCGGTACGGCTACCTTGTTACGACTTAGTCCCAATCGCCAGTCCCACCTTCGACAGCTCCCTCCCACAAGGGGTTAGGCCACCGGCTTCGGGTGTTACCAACTTTCGTGACTTGACGGGCGGTGTGTACAAGGCCCGGGAACGTATTCACCGCAGCGTTGCTGATCTGCGATTACTAGCGACTCCGACTTCATGGGGTCGAGTTGCAGACCCCAATCCGAACTGAGACCGGCTTTTTGGGATTAGCTCCACCTCACAGTATCGCAACCCTTTGTACCGGCCATTGTAGCATGCGTGAAGCCCAAGACATAAGGGGCATGATGATTTGACGTCGTCCCCACCTTCCTCCGAGTTGACCCCGGCAGTCTCCTATGAGTCCCCGCCATCACGCGCTGGCAACATAGAACGAGGGTTGCGCTCGTTGCGGGACTTAACCCAACATCTCACGACACGAGCTGACGACAACCATGCACCACCTGTAAACCGACCGCAAGCGGGGCACCTGTTTCCAGGCATTTCCGGTTCATGTCAAGCCTTGGTAAGGTTCTTCGCGTTGCATCGAATTAATCCGCATGCTCCGCCGCTTGTGCGGGCCCCCGTCAATTCCTTTGAGTTTTAGCCTTGCGGCCGTACTCCCCAGGCGGGGCACTTAATGCGTTAGCTACGGCGCGGAAAACGTGGAATGTCCCCCACACCTAGTGCCCAACGTTTACGGCATGGACTACCAGGGTATCTAATCCTGTTCGCTCCCCATGCTTTCGCTCCTCAGCGTCAGTTAATGCCCAGAGACCTGCCTTCGCCATCGGTGTTCCTCCTGATATCTGCGCATTTCACCGCTACACCAGGAATTCCAGTCTCCCCTACATCACTCTAGTCTGCCCGTACCCACCGCAGATCCGGAGTTGAGCCCCGGACTTTCACGGCAGACGCGACAAACCGCCTACGAGCTCTTTACGCCCAATAATTCCGGATAACGCTTGCGCCCTACGTATTACCGCGGCTGCTGGCACGTAGTTAGCCGGCGCTTCTTCTGCAGGTACCGTCACTTTCGCTTCTTCCCTACTGAAAGAGGTTTACAACCCGAAGGCCGTCATCCCTCACGCGGCGTCGCTGCATCAGGCTTTCGCCCATTGTGCAATATTCCCCACTGCTGCCTCCCGTAGGAGTCTGGGCCGTGTCTCAGTCCCAGTGTGGCCGGTCACCCTCTCAGGCCGGCTACCCGTCGTCGCCTTGGTGAGCCATTACCTCACCAACAAGCTGATAGGCCGCGAGTCCATCCAAAACCACAATAAAGCTTTCCACCCCCCACCATGCGATGAGGAGTCATATCCGGTATTAGACCCAGTTTCCCAGGCTTATCCCAGAGTTAAGGGCAGGTTACTCACGTGTTACTCACCCGTTCGCCACTAATCACCGGTGCAAGCACCGGGTCATCGTTCGACTTGCATGTGTTAAGCACGCCGCCAGCGTTCATCCTGAGCCAGGATCAAACTCTCCGTTGAAGAAAAACAGACACAACCACCAACCCCGGAAATAACAGGATAAAATGGCTGCACAAAATTTGAAACCAGCTAAAAACACCAGACCACACCACGGGGTGGCGGGCCCGGCAAATTCAACCAATTCAATACAATAAATTGGTATCAACAAACTTGGCACACTATTGAGTTCTCAAACAACAGACACATTCGAATAATTCCCGAAACAATTCATATTCAATGAATTCTTTTGTTTCGCTTTTCTTCGCTGCGATGTTTATAGCTTATTTCATTCTTATTCACTTTGCAAATCCGGGTTATTTTCCCGATATTCACTCTGTGGAACGAATCCGCCCATCAGAAAGTGAAGCTTTTCATCATTTTCGTGCTTTGCACATGATGAATTGCTTCTCTTGAGAAGGGGGTTTGTCGCCACTCAGCGGCGGCGACTCAGAAAACAATACACGCTCCCCCGCGGCCGTGCAAATCGGCTGCGGAGGAGCGTGAATTGGGGGTTTGGGAGGGCTACGGGACCAGGACTTCGACGGTCGCGAGATTCTTTTTACCGCGGCGCAGGAGCAGGTACTGGCCATGCAGCAGCTCCGATTCGGAGATGACAGCTTCCGGGTCGGACACCTTCTCGTTGTTTACATAGGCGCCGCCTTCGCCGACGGTCCGCCGGGCCGCGGACTTGCTGTCCGACAGGCCGGATGCCACCAGCAGGTCAATGATCCCGAGACCATCCACCTGGATGCGGGCAGACGGAAGCTCCGACGTGGCTGCTTCCAGGGTTGGCCGGTCCAGCGCGGACAGGTCACCGTTGCCAAAAAGTGCAGCAGACGCCGCGATGACTTTCTCCGTTGCCTCCACACCGTGGACCAGGGACGTCACTTCGAACGCCAGCTTCCGCTGGCCTTCCCGCGCAAAGGGACGTTCGGCAACGGCAGCTGCGAGCGTTTCGATTTCCGCGCGGCTCAGGAAAGTGAAGACCTTCAGCCGGTCCACAACGTCAGAGTCCGCAGTGTTCAGCCAGAACTGGTAGAAGGCGTACGGGCTGCACATGCCGGCGTCGAGCCAGATGGCGTTGCCTTCGCTCTTGCCGAACTTCGTGCCGTCCGAGTTGGTGATCAACGGCGTACCCATGGCGTGCACGCTCCTACCCTCAACCTTGCGGATGAGTTCAGTGCCGCTGGTGAGGTTGCCCCACTGGTCCGAACCGCCGGTCTGCAGCATGCAGCCGTAGTCGCGGAACAGCTGGAGGTAGTCCATGCCCTGCAGGATCTGGTAGCTGAATTCGGTGTAGCTGATGCCCTCGTCCGAACTGAGGCGCGAAGCGACAGCATCCTTGCGAAGCATGGTGCCGACCCGGTAGTGCTTTCCGATCTCGCGCAGGAAGTCAATGGCGCTCAAGGGCGCGGTCCAGTCGAGGTTGTTGACCATGCGGGCGGCGCTGGGGCCATCGAAGCTGAGGAATCGGCGGACCTGGGCCTGCAGGTAGCCCACCCATTCGTTAACGGTGTCCTTGGTGTTCAGCGTGCGCTCGGCGGTGGGCCGCGGATCGCCGATCAGTCCCGTGGATCCACCCACCAGGCCCAGTGGCTTGTGGCCTGCGAGCTGCAGCCGGCGCATAACAAGGAGTTGGACCAGGTTGCCCAGGTGCAGGCTCGGCGCGGTGGGGTCGAATCCGCAGTAATAGGTGATCGGATCACCGGCGAGGAGCTTTTCCAGTTCCTCTTCATCGGTGGAAACGTGGACCAGGCCGCGCCACTTCAGCTCCTGCCAGACATTGGCGAAGGTGGGGTCGTTCTGCTGGGATTCGAGATCGTTGAGTTCTGACACGACTTCTAAGTTAGCAGGATCGGTGACGCCCGGCGCCGAAATGAACGGCGCCGGGCGTGAACGGGCAAAGCGGACCGGCTCAGCCTTCTATGCCGGCCGGAATGCCTTCCGCGGCGATCAGCCGGAGCCGCTGCGTGGGCCGGGTCATGGCGACATACAGATCGCCCACCCGGCCGTGCTCGTGGTTGAGCATGACGGACGGCTCAAGGACCACAACGCCGTCGAACTCCAGGCCCTTGGCCTCGCGCGGGCTGATGACCACGATGTCCTGTTCGTAGCTGCCCGCGCCGTTGCCGATGCGCCGGCCATACACGGCACGGAGGGCTGACGCCGCCGCCGGCAAAAGGTCGCCGTCGGCAATCACGGCGAGGAGGCCGCCGTCGAGCGCTGCCAGTTCCTCCGGGAGCACCTCCACCAAACGGCTCACCACCTGTCCGTGGGCAACCTTGTCGATGACCGGGGCCCAGCGCCCCTCGCGGACGGCCTTCGGTGCGGAAACCACCAGGCCCGCAGCGTTGGCCATGCGGGCGGCGGCTTCGGCGATCTGGGAGGGCGTCCGGTAGTTGACTGTCAGCTCCTCCAGCTGCCAGCGGTCACCGAACATGGGCCCCAGGGCCCCCTGCCAGGAGTTGGCGCCGGCAACTGAACTGGTCTGCGCGATGTCGCCCACGATGGTGAAGGATTTCAGCGGGCATCGGCGGACCAGCAGGCGCCACTGCATCGGCGAAAGCTCCTGCGCCTCATCCACCACGATGTGGCCGAAGGCCCACGTGCGGTCGCTGGTGGCGCGCTCGGCGGCCGTCAGGCGGTTCTCGCGCTCCTGGTTCTGATCGGCGAGCTCCTCGGCGGAGATGAGTACATCGACACCCATGTCCCCCATGTTCACCAGCGTCTGCTTGGCGTTGGCAAGGTCCCGGGCGCGATCGTGCTCCTGCTGGGCAAGGCCACGTCCCGCCGCCGCGTCCAATTCGCCAAGAAGCTCCGCGGCCTCGTCCAGCAGCGGGACATCGGCCTCGGTCCACGGCGCATCAGCGGGGCGCAGCAGCAACGACTGCTCCTTAAAGGACAGGTTCGGTGTGCAGGCCGCCAGTACTGCGGGCTTGCTCAGAAGCTCGGTGATCAGCTTCTCCGGCGTCATCGGCATCCAGCACAGGTTCAGGACGGTCCGGACGTCGCGGGCCGTGCGGACATCTTCGGCGAGATACGAGCGGTCGGCATTGTTGCCGATGCTCCCGGCCTCCACGAGATCGGTCATCTGCTCGGTCAGCTCGCGGAGCAGAATCTTGATAAACGTCAGGCGTGCCTCGTTGTGCGGTTTGCCGGTGGACCGGGCACGTTCGCGCGCACGGCTTACCTGCCGCCGCGTCAGCACCAGCTTGCGGCCGTCGACGTCCAGGACGCGGTCTTCGGCGGGGATCCGCTGCCGGTTCGCCACCGCGTTGGCCACAACCTTCACCATGTCCAGCCGCCCCTTGATGGCCGCGACCTCTGCCTCGGGTTCAGCAACCGCCTTGATCCCCGGCATCAGGCGGCCCACGCTGGCCATGACCACGCCGGTCTCACCGAGCGAGGGAAGAACACGTTCGATGTACTTCATAAACGACGACGACGGGCCCACCAGCAGCACACCGGCAGTCTTCAGCCGGTCCCGGTGCGTGTAAAGCAGGTACGCGGCCCGGTGCAGTGCCACAGCAGTCTTACCGGTACCGGGGCCACCCTGCACCACGAGGGCACCGGAAATGGAGGACCGGATGATGCGGTCCTGCTCGGACTGGATGGTGCCGACAATGTCGGACATCCGGCCCGTGCGCTTGGAGTCCAGGGCGGCCAGCAATGCTCCTTCGCCCTGCAGCGAGGCGTCATCCGCGAGCAGGTCCGCATCAAGGACGTCATCCTCGATGGCCTTGACTTCCCGGCCCTGCAGAATGAGGTGCCGCCGGCGGCGGACGCCCTGCCGGTCAAACGCCGTTGCCTGATAGAAGTGCCCGGCTTCGGGCGCGCGCCAGTCCACCATGAGCCGCTGGAGGTCATCGGTGGTCAGGCCGATGCGCCCAATGTACTGGGCCTCACCGGAATCCAGGTCGAGGCGGCCGAAGACCAAGCGGTCATCGACGGCGTCGAGCTGCGCGAGGCGGTCCTCGTAGAGCGCAGCGAAGGCGTCCCGTTCGGAAACATTCTGCATGGTGCCCACGGCACCGGCCCGGCGGACCTGTGCCAACTGCAGGCGCTTTTCCGTGCGGAGCTCTTCCAGCCGCGCGTACAGGCCGGCAACATAGTTCCGTTCGTGGGCCAAATCGGCGTCGAGCATTAACGTTCCCCTATCGCAAAAGACAGACCGTCCATTCTACAACCA
Source organism: Pseudarthrobacter sp. KH_020_B (assembly GCF_057840185.1). Taxonomy (NCBI): domain Bacteria; kingdom Bacillati; phylum Actinomycetota; class Actinomycetes; order Micrococcales; family Micrococcaceae; genus Pseudarthrobacter; species Pseudarthrobacter sp. KH_020_B. The sequence goes on along the minus strand of NZ_CM174506.1, from coordinate 1,674,574 downwards.
TTTCGGTTAACGCGCCCGCCGGTCCCCCGCCCCGGAAGTCACCTAATGTTCACTTTCAGGCCGCACACATCCGTAGCAGCGCCGCCCCGTGAGTGATTCAATACTGCAATGCACCACGAGAACGTCCTGACCGGATATGGGCTTTCCCTCCTTCCGTTGGCACCTCACCATGCCGAAGGGCTGTTTGACTTCGTGGACGCCGCGATGTGGGCAGGAATGGCGGCGCCTCTGCCGGCCACGGCGCACGAGCTTTCAGGGCTGTTTGCGGCCAGGATTGAGGACCCGGCCAGCCTGGCCTTCGCCGTGACGGACCAGCGGACCGGGGCACTCCTGGGCACAACCGCCCTTAATGCGTTCGATGCCGCGCAGCAACGCGTGGAAGTTGGCGGCACTTTCTTTGGACGGCAGTTCTGGGGCACGCACGTAAATCCCGCCAGCAAGCACGCCCTGCTCGCCTTTGCGTTCGAAGTCCTGCAGGTTCAGCGGGTTGGGTTTCGCTGCGACGCACGCAATGTGCGCAGCGCCGCCGCAATCGAACGGCTGGGGGCAACGTTCGAGGGCGTGCTGCGCAGCCACCGCCTGGCGCCTGACGGCACACGTGCGGATTCCGCGGTGTTCTCGATCCTGGGGCAGGAATGGCCCACGGTGCAGCAGCAACTCCAGCACCGTTTGGCGCCGTTCGCACTGGCGGGAGAGCACACGGGCGGGACGGACTATGCCCGGCGCACCTTCGCCGCCTTGTAGCGGGACACGGTGGGCTCGCCCGGCAGCCAGAAGCGCCAGGGATACGTCGCGGAGCCGCCGTCGCCGGAGACGCCTACCCTCGGCCCGGAACTGAACACTGGAGCGGGCACCGCAGGCAGCCGCAGTTCAAAGGGCTCAGCCAGCGCATCCCGGCCGCTGTCGGCGGTGGTGAGGGCCAAGGTGGTGGCCAGCCGGGCCGGGCCGCTCGCCAGGTCGTGGGCCGATTTCGACGTCGGACGCCGGACCAGCGCGAGGTGCTGCCCCTCCACCACCTCGCCCGCCCGCAGCAGGACGGCAGACGCGGTGCCCGCCGGGCCGCAGACGATGTTGGCGCAGTAGTGCATGCCATACGTGAAGTAGACGTAGAGGTGGCCGGCCGGGCCGAACATGGGCGCGTTGCGGGCCGTGGGGCCCCGAAAAGTGTGGGAGCCGGGATCCGGATGCGACGAGTCCCCAGGACCCATGTACGCCTCCAGCTCGGTGATCCGCACAGCCACCGTTCCCTCGTGGCTGTGGTGGGTCAGTACGGATCCCAGCAGCTGCGGAGCGACCGTCCGGGCGTCGCCTGACAGCAGCTCGCGGAGCTGTTCCGGGCTTGCGGGACTCAGGCTGACGGTCATGGTCCGACTCTATCGAACACCACGGCCGTGTCCGATTTCCGCTAGCAGTCCCTGGCGCTGGCTGGCAGGATGGAGGGCATGGACTTCTGGCAGCGCTACCGCGCGATTGACGCGCGGGACACCCGGTTTGACGGGCAGTTCTACACCGCTGTCCGGACCACAGGAATTTACTGCCGACCGTCCTGCCCGGCCCGGACCCCTAAGGCCGCCAACGTCACCTTCTACGAAACCTCGGCCGCAGCGCACGACGCCGGCTACCGGGCGTGCAAGCGCTGCCTCCCGGAGGCGGTGCCCGGAACTCCGGCGTGGAACATCCGGCAGGATCTGGCGGGCCGGGCGATGCGCCTGATCAACGACGGCGTGATCAACCGGGACGGGGTGGAGGGCCTCGCTGCCCGGCTGGGATATTCCTCGCGCCAGCTCAACCGGATCCTCAGCCACGAACTCGGCGCCGGCCCGCTTTCCCTGGCCCGGGCCAGCCGCGCCCAGACCGCCCGCACCCTGTTGGTGTCCACGGCGATGAAGCTGGCGGACATCGCGTTCGCGTCCGGGTTCAGCAGCGTCCGCCAGTTCAACGACACCATGGTGGAGGTTTTCGCGATGACACCCACCGCCCTGCGCGCGACCGCCAGGCACCACCGCTCCCCTGCGGCCGCAACGTCGCTGACGTTGAGCCTGCCGTACCGCGAACCGTTCGATCCCGGCATCTTTTCCTTCCTCGCCGTCAGGGCGATTCCCGGGATCGAGGCGGGGACACCGACGTCGTACGCCCGTACTTTGCGGCTTCCGCATGGTGATGCCCGCTTCAGCGTGGCGTACGACGGCGGCGCGCCCGGGCGGCCGCTGACCCTCACCATCGGTGCGGTGGACCTCCGGGACCTGCCCGCCCTGCTGAGCAGGGTACGCCGGCTGTTCGATCTCGACGCCGATCCGGTAGCCATCGACAGTGCCCTGGCCCAAGAGCCCCGCCTGGCCGCCTCGGTTGCCGCGGCGCCCGGCATCAGAATGCCCGGGGCGGTGGACCCGCAGGAACTGCTGATCCGGGCCATGATCGGACAGCAAATAACCGTGGCTGCGGCCCGGACCGCGCTGACGCAACTGGCCGCCGCCGGCAGTGCCAGCGCAGTCCCCGGCGAGGGCCTTGACCGGTTGTTTCCCACCGCGGCCGAAATCGCCGAGACCGGCTACTCGCTGCTGCGCGGCCCGCAACGGCGGATTGACGCCATCCGTTCTGCCGCGTCGGCCCTCGCTGGCGGCCAACTGGATTTTGGCTACGGGGACGATCTGCCCGGGCTCGGCGCGAAGCTGCTTCCCCTTCCCGGCGTGGGCCCGTGGACCGTCGGCTACGTGGCCATGCGTGTGCTCGGTGCGCCGGACGTGTTCCTGGCCAACGACGCCGCGGTGCGAAACGGCATCCGGGCGCTCGCCCCAGCCATCACTAGCCACGACAGCCGCGGCGGGCACCCGCCTGGCCCGGCTCTGAGCCCCGATTTCCGCGAGGTCAGTCCCTGGCGGTCCTACGCCACTATGCACCTGTGGCGCGCCGCGGCGGAGTCCCAAACCCCCAAACGTGTACGAGCCGTTCCAGAGAAAGCGATGCTATGAAAGCCCAATTGCTAGTGATGTCCACCCCGGACGGTCCGTTCACCATCCTTGCCCAGGACGGCGTGGTCCTGGCCTCGGGCTGGACCGCCGAGCCGGGTGAGCTGACGGGGCAGATCCACGCCGAGCTGCGGCCCGCGGACATGGAGGCGGTCACGGACCTCGGCCCCATTTCCAGGGCTGTTGAAGCGTTCTATGCCGGGGACCCCGCGCCTGCCATGGCCGTCCCCGTGCGGCAGAAGTCGGGTCCGTTCCGGTCCCGCGCCTGGGATGTGCTGAGGACCGTGCGTCCCGGGTCGCCGGTGACGTACACCGAGTACGCCGAACTTTCCGGAAATCCGAAGGCGGTCCGGGCAGCGGCCGGCGCCTGTGCGGTCAACGCGGCAGCCTTGTTTGTGCCGTGCCACCGGGTTATCCGCACTGACGGTTCCCTGGGCGGTTTCCGCTGGGGCCTGGCCATCAAGGAGAGCCTGCTGGCCAGAGAGGCACAGGAAGTGCTGCTGGCCCGCGAAGCCGGATAGGGCTACCGCGCTGCGGGTGTCCCGGAGGGCCAGGGCAGCAGTTCCGGGAGGTCCACGCCGTCCGCGGCGGCTGTTGCGCGCAGGCTGCCGAGCGATGGTTCACGGCCGGCCAGCCAGGCGGCAATATCGGTGATCATGCCGCTGATGACGGTGGAACGGCCAAGGCCAAGGGTCACGGGCGGCAGCCCGAGTGGCTGCAGGACCAGCTTGTCCCCCGGCGGCACCCGGGCGGCCAGGAAGTCGAAGAGGTGTTCGCAGAATTTCCGGCTCCACGTCTCGGGACCGAGACCAGTGCCCAGGTCCGCGGTGTGGATCACCAGTTCACGCCACAGCGCAAGACCGCCGTCGACGACCACTCCGCCGCGGTAGGTAATGGGCGCCTGCCAGCCGGAGACCGCTTCCACCGTGTCAAAGGCTTTCAGTGCCCGGTCCAGGGCATCATGCAGGTCAGCCCGGTGAGCATCCGCGTTGTGGCCGGCGGCCATCTCGATGGCCTTCGTGCGTCCGTCTTGGCCGCCGTCGTACAGCTCAACAGTGGCGCCGCGGGCGGCATATTCCAGCTGCCGTGCCATGGCGTTGGAGATGCCGGCGAGATGCGCCAGGACGTGCCCGCGGGTCCAGCCGGGTAGTGCTGACGGCGCCTTGACGTCCTCATCGGTGAACGTCGCGGCGGTGGAGGCCACGGCGTCGGCGGCTTTGTGAAGCTCGGCCAGGAGTGCTGAAGTAGTGATCTCAGTCATAGCGCCATGGTAGCCGACAGAGTTAACGTCCATTAACGCCCAACGCTCTCTCAGCTTTGGTGCGGAAACGGCCAACGCTCCTGCACTGACTGCAGGAGCGTTGGCTGAAATCGCCTCAAAAGTGAGAGAGCGTTTTGGGGGTTAGGACGCGTACCCGCGCACGCCGGCAAGCTCTGCTTCCAGCGCAAGCAGCTGGCGTTCGACGGCGGCGGGTGCGGTGCCGCCCTGGGAGTTGCGGCTGTTGAGCGACCCCTCGGTGGACAGGACCGTGCGGACCTCCGGAGTCAGGTGCCCCGAGATTGCGGCGTATTCCTCATCCGTCAGGTCCCACAGCTCCACGTCGCGGCTTTCGGCCTGCTTCACGGCCGCGCCGGAGAGCTCGTGTGCCTCGCGGAACGGAACGCCCTGGCGGACCAGCCATTCGGCGATGTCCGTGGCCAGCGCGAAGCCCTGCGGCGCCAGCGACTCCATCCGTTCCGTGTTGAACTTCAGGGTCGCGATCATGCCCGAGACAGCCGGAAGCAGCAGCTCGAGGGTGTCGGCGGCGTCGAAGACCGGCTCTTTATCCTCCTGCAGGTCACGGTTGTACGCGAGCGGCAGGCCCTTGAGCGTGGCCAGCAGCCCGGTCAGGTTGCCGATCAGGCGCCCTGCCTTGCCCCGGGCCAGCTCGGCGACGTCGGGGTTCTTCTTCTGCGGCATGATCGAGGAACCGGTGGAGTATGAATCGTGCAGGGTCACAAAGGAGAACTCCTTGGTGGCCCACAGGATGACTTCCTCCGAAACACGCGACAGGTCCACGCCGATCATGGCCGTCACCCACGCAAACTCGGCGAAGACGTCGCGGGAGGCGGTGCCGTCAATCGAGTTGTGGGTGGCCGAGAAGAAGCCCAGGTCCGCCGCGACGGCCTCCGGGTCAAGACCCAGCGACGAGCCCGCGAGGGCACCGGAGCCGTACGGCGAAACCCCTGCGCGCTTGTCCCAGTCCTGGAGCCGCTGCACATCGCGCAGCAGCGCCCAGGCATGGGCCAGCAGGTGGTGGCTGAGCAGGATGGGCTGGGCATGCTGCAGGTGCGTGCGGCCGGGCATGGCCACACCCTGGTGCGCCTTCGCCTGGTCCACCAGCGCCTCGATGGTGGCCAGCACGCCGCGCGCGATGATCCGCGCGTGGTCACGCAGGAACATGCGCCCCAGCGTGGCCACCTGGTCGTTGCGGGAACGTCCGGCGCGGAGCTTGCCGCCCAGCTGGGTGCCGGCGCGCTCGATCAGGCCACGTTCCAGTGACCCGTGCACGTCCTCATCGGACTCGGCCGGAAGGTACACGCCGGAGGCGACGTCGTCATCCAGCCGGCCCAGGGCAGCGAGCATGCCTTCAAGCTCGGCGTCATCCAGCAGCCCGGCCTTGTGCAGCACGCGGGCGTGCGCTTTGGAGCCGGCAATGTCGTAGCGGGCCAGCCGCCAATCAAAATGCGTGGACTTACTCAGGGCCGCGAGGGCATCCGCGGGACCGCCGGCGAACCGGCCGCCCCACAGTGCGCCGGTGTTGGTCGCGTCGGACTTCGGGGTTTCGACAGGCTCAACCACCGATGTTTACTTTCCTGCGACGCGGATATCGCGGCCGGAGGCAACCTTGGCGGACATGCCCCACAGCTCGATGAAGCCGCGCGCCATGGACTGGTCGAACGTGTCGCCGGTGTCGTAGGTGGCGAGGTCGAAGTCGTAGAGCGAGGTCTCGGAGCGGCGTCCGTTGACGATCGCCTGGCCGCCGTGCAGCACCATGCGGATGTCGCCGGTGACGTACTTCTGGGTGTCCTCGATGAACGCGTCCAGGGAGCGCTTGAGCGGGGAGAACCACTGGCCGTCGTAGACCAGTTCGGCCCAGCGCTGGCCAACGGTGGCCTTGAAGCGGGCCTGCTCGCGCTCGATGGTGATGTCCTCGAGGTGCTTGTGCGCGGTGATCAGCGCCATGGCACCCGGGGCTTCGTAGATTTCGCGGGACTTGATGCCCACGAGGCGGTCCTCGACAACGTCGATCCGGCCCACACCCTGCGCACCGGCACGGCGGTTCAGTTCCTTGATGGCCTGCAGCGGGGTGACCCGGACGCCGTCGATCGCTACCGGCACGCCGGCCTCGAAGGAAATGGTGACCTCGTCCGCGGCCGGCGGGAACTCCGGGGTGGCGGTGTAGTCGTAGATGTCCTTGGTGGGCGCGTTCCAGATGTCCTCGAGGTAACCGGTTTCGACGGCGCGTCCCCAGACGTTCTGGTCGATCGAGTACGGGTTCTTCTTGGTGGTCTCGATCGGCAGTCCCTTTTCCTCGGCGAAGGCAATGGCCTTGTCGCGGGTCAGGGCGAGGTCGCGGACGGGGGCGATGCACTTCAGGTCCGGGCCGAGGGTCTGGATGCCCACCTCAAAGCGGACCTGGTCGTTGCCCTTGCCGGTGCAACCGTGCGCCACGGTGGTGGCGCCGAACTCACGGGCGGCCTTGACCAGGTGCTTGACGATCACCGGGCGCGAGATGGCCGAAACCAGCGGGTAGTGGCCCTGGTAGAGGGCGTTGGCCTTCAGCGTCGGCATGCAGTACTCGTTGGCGAACTCGTCCGACGCGTCGGCCACGTAGGCCTCGACGGCGCCGCAGCCCAGTGCACGCTGGCGGATGGTCTCCAGCGACTCGCCGCCCTGTCCGACGTCGACCGCCACAGCGATGACCTCGGCACCGGTGGCTTCACCGATCCAGCCGATGGCTACGGAAGTATCGAGGCCACCGGAGTAGGCCAGAACAATACGCTCAGTCACGAAAATGCTCCTTAGTTGTTTGGTTCTTGGTTGTCTTCAAGCTTATTGCCCGGCGTCCTCGGCCATTTGCAGGAACCGGACCGCGAGGTCTTGCCCGCCCTGCGGATCCCGGGAGACCAGCAGCACGGTGTCGTCACCGGCAATGGTCCCCAGGATGGAAGGCATCACGGAGTGGTCGATGGCGAGGGCCAGGAAGTTGGCCGCGCCGGGCGGCGTCCGGAGCACGGCGATGTTGGCCGAGGCCTCCGCCGTGACCAGGAGTTCGCTGCAGAGCCGGGCCAGCCGGGCGTCCAGGATTTCCTGGCTGACCCCGCTTTTGGCCGCACGTTCGCCGCCCTCGCCGGGGACGGCGTAGACCAGCACGCCGTCCTTGCCGCGGACCCGGACGGCGCCGAGTTCCACGAGGTCCCGGGACAGCGTGGCCTGGGTGACCTGGACGCCGTCGTCCGCCAGCAATGCGGCCAGCTCCGCCTGGGAGCGCACCGATTCACCCGTCAGGATGGCGGTGATGCGCGCCTGGCGGGCCGTTTTGGTGGCCGGGCTGGAGCCCGGCGCTGCCGGCGGGACGGACACTAGTTGCCGACCTCCGGCGCCAGCCCGACCTCTATAGGCTGCAAGCCTTCGACGACGGCGAGCCCGGACCGGTGCATCAGCCAGGCCATCAGGGCCTTCTGCGCGTGCAGCCGGTTCTCGGCCTCGTCCCACACGATCGACTGCGGGCCATCGATGACGCCGGCAGAAATCTCGTAGCCGCGGTAGGCAGGCAGGCAGTGAAGCACGACGGCGTCCTCCGCCGCGTGTGCCATGGCCGCCTCATCGACGGAGTACTCCCGGAACAGCTGGAGCCGGGCTTCCTTTTCGGCTTCCTGGCCCATGGAGACCCAGGTGTCCGTTGCCACAACGTCGGCACCCTTGAGGGCCTCCGCGGCGTCGGTGGTGATCAGCACGGAACCGCCGGTCTGGGCGGCGCGTTCCTCGGCGGCGGCAACGATCTCCGCTGCCGGGAGGTAGCCCTCGGGCCCGGCGATGCGCACGTGCATCCCCGCGGTGACGCCCGCCAGCAGGTAGGAGTTGGCCATGTTGTTGGCGGCGTCGCCGAGGTAGGCCATGGTGAGGCCCTTGAGTTCGCCCTTGTGTTCCTTGACCGCGAGCAGGTCGGCCAGGAGCTGGCACGGGTGGTAGTCGTCGCACAAGGCGTTGATAACCGGCACCCTGGAGTTCTCCGCCATGGCCACGAGGCCCGAGTGCGCGCCGGTGCGCCACACAATGGTGGAGACCATCCGCTCCAGGACCTTGGCGGTGTCCTCAACAGATTCCTTGTGGCCGATCTGGGCCTCGCCCGGGTTGATGATGAGGGCGTTGCCACCCATGTCCGCGATGCCCGTGGCGAACGAAACGCGCGTGCGGGTGGAAGTCTTGTCGAAGATGACGGCCACGGTTTTACGGCCGTTGCCCTCCCCGGCAAAGGGCTGCACGCTGTACGGTGCTGCCTTCATGCGGATGGCCAGGTCCAGGACCTCGGCCTGCTCAGCGGGGCTGAGGTCCGTGTCCTTGAGGAAGTGGCGCGTGGTGCGTGCCGTTCCGGCGGAAGAAACCACAGGGGTCACTGCGCGTCCTTAGCTGTCTGGAGGATCGCCGGGAGGGCGGCGAGGAAGGTGGCGGCCTGGCCCGTGCTGAGGACCAGCGGCGGGGCAAGCCGGATGGTGCGCGGGCCGGGGCTGTTGACGATGAAGCCGGCGTCCAGGCCTGCGGTCACCACGGCGGGGGCCACATCGGCGTCGAGATCGAAGCCGATCAGCAGGCCAACGCCCCGGACTTCGGTGACGCCGTCGATGGCGGTTAGCCCGGCGCGGAGGTAGTCCCCCACCTTTGCGACGTTCTCCAGCACCCGCTGGCTTTCGATCGCGTGCAGCGTGGCCAGTGCGGCCGCCGTCGCCACCGGATTGCCGCCGAAGGTGGTGCCGTGCTGGCCTGCTGTCAGGAGCGACGACGTCGGCTCACCGAAGGTGAGCAGCGCGCCGATGGGGAAGCCGCCGCCGAGGCCCTTGGCCAGGGTGATGGCGTCGGGGACGATCCCGGCGTCCTCGGACGCGAGCCATTTGCCCGTGCGGCCGATGCCGGTCTGGACCTCGTCCAGGATCAGCAGGGCGCCGGCCTTGGTGGTGGCCGCGCGGGCTGCCTTCAGGTAGCCCGGGGGCAGGGGCCGGACTCCCGCTTCGCCCTGGATCGGCTCCAGGAAAACGGCGGCAACGGTTTCGTCGATGGCTGCTTCCAGGGTTTCCACATCGCCGAAGGGGATGTGGACCACACCGCCGGGCAAGGGCTCGAACGGTGCACGGTAGGCTTCCTTGGCGGTCAGGGCAAGGGCGCCCATGGTGCGCCCGTGGAAGGCGCCTTCGAGGGCGATGATCTTGGTGCGCTTGCCCGTGGTGCCGTCGGGGCTGGCTCCGTTGCGCCGTGCCAGCTTAAAGGCGGCTTCGTTGGCTTCCGTGCCGGAATTCGTGAAGAACACCTTGGAGCCCGCCGGGGCCTGGGTCAGCGCCAGCAGCTTTTCGGCCAGCGCGATCTGCGTGGGGCTGGTGAAGAAGTTGGAGACGTGCCCCAGGGTTGCCAGCTGGCTCGAAATCACGGACGTGACAAACGGGTGGGCGTGGCCCAGTGCGTTGACGGCGATCCCGCCAAGCAGGTCCAGGTATTCCTTACCGTCGGCGTCCCAGACCAGGCAGCCGGCGCCGCGCACCAGGACACGCTGCGGCGTGCCAAACACGCCCATGAGCGACGACGAATAGCGGGCCAGCCAGTCCGCCCCACTCCCCGTCCCAGTCATAACGGAAGCTGTGGAGGCCGAGCCGGCGATGGGGGCCCGGGTGTGGTCGGGCACCGCGAAGCGGGCGGGGCCCCCATCGCCGGTCGGGCTCAAGCCAACAGTTTCGTTCATGCGTTTACCTCTTCGTCGGGGACGACCTGCGTGCCGATACCGGCGGTCGTGAATGTTTCCAGGAGCATGGAGTGCGGCAGCCTGCCGTCCACGATGTGCGCGCGTTCCACTCCGCCGTCGATGGCCTTGAGGCACGCTTCCATCTTCGGGATCATGCCTGATTCGAGCGAGGGCAGCAGCTGGCGCAGCTCCGAGGCCGTGAGGGAGGAGATGAGGGATGACCGGTCCGGCCAGTTGGCGTACAGGCCTTCGACGTCGGTGAGGATCACCAGCTTGGATGCCCCAAGCGCTTCAGCGAGTGCGGCGGCCGCAGTATCGGCGTTGACGTTCAGGACCTGGCCGGTGGTCTGGACATCGCCGGCTGCCGTCTCGACGCCGTCGGACTCGATTTCCGGCGCCACGGTGGAGATGACCGGGATGCGGCCCGCGGCCAGGATGTCCAGGATGCCCTCCGGGTTGACGCCCACCACTTCGCCCACCAGGCCCAGGTCCACTTCCTCACCGTCGATGACGGTGCCGGTCCGGACGGCGCGGAGCAGGCCGCCGTCCTCGCCGGACATTCCCACCGCATATGGGCCGTGGGAGTTGATCAGGCCCACCAGTTCGCGGCCCACCTGGCCGGTGAGGACCATCCGGACCACGTCCATGGCTTCGGGGGTGGTGACGCGGAGGCCGCCCTTGAACTCGGACTCGATGCCCAGCCGCGCCAGCATCGAGTTGATCTGGGGACCGCCGCCGTGGACCACCACGGGATGGATGCCCACATGGTGCAGGAACACGACGTCTTCCGCGAAGGCACGGCGCAGTTCCTCGTTGACCATGGCGTTGCCGCCGTATTTGATCACCATGGTGGTGCCGGCGAACCGCTGGATCCAGGGCAGGGCCTCGATCAGCGTGCCGGCCTTGCTTTGGGCATCACTCATGGACGTCGTTTCGCGGGTCTGGGTGTTCATGCGGGCAGTGTCTCCAGGGTTGCTGGTTGATTAGCGCGAGGATCTAGCTTGAGTAGGAGCTGTTCTCGTGGACGTAGTCGTGCGTGAGGTCGTTGGTCCAGATGGTGGCTTCGGTGTCCCCGGACTGCAGGTCAATTTCCACCAGGACCTCGCGGGGTTCCAGGTCCACCAGGTTCCGGTCGTCGCCGATGCTGCCGTTGCGGCAGATCTGGATGCCGTTGATGGCGACGTTCAGCTGGTCCGGTTCGAACACGGCGTCCGTGGTGCCCACGGCGGAGAGCACGCGGCCCCAGTTGGGGTCCTTGCCGAAGATGGCTGCCTTGAACAGGTTGGACCGGGCCACGGAGCGGCTGACCGTTTCGGCGTCCCGTTCGCTGGCCGCGTTGAACGTTCGGATGGCGATGTCGTGGCTGGCGCCTTCGGCGTCCCCGATCAGCTTGCGTGCCAGTTCGGCGCACACCTTGGTCAGGCCGGCACCAAAAGCTTCCGCGGACGGGACGGCGCCGGACGCGCCGGAAGCCAGCAGCACCACGGTGTCATTGGTGGACATACAGCCGTCCGAATCAGCCCGGTCGAAGGTGACGCGCGTGGCGTCGCGGAGGACGACGTCGAGCATTTCCGCTTCGACATAGGCGTCAGTGGTGAGGACCACCAGCATGGTGGCCAGTCCGGGTGCCAGCATGCCGGCGCCCTTGGCGATACCGCCGATGGTGAACTCCTGGCCGTCGGCGTCCGTGCCGATGAACAGGGCGGACTTGGGCACCGAGTCTGTGGTCATGATGGCGTTGGCCGCATCCAGCCCGCCGTCCGTGCTGAGCGCCGCCGAAGCAGCCTCGACGCCCGGGAGGATCTTGTCCATGGGCAACTGCTCGCCGATCAGGCCGGTGGAACAGACAAACACGTCGGTCGCCGAAATGCCGAGCACTGCGGCCACTTTCTCGGCCGTGCTGTGCGTGTTTTGGAACCCCTGCGGACCGGTACAGGCGTTGGCGCCGCCGGAATTGAGGACCACGGCGTCCACGCGGCCGTCCGAGACCACCTGGCGGGACCAGTGGACGGGAGCCGCGGCCACCCGGTTGCTGGTGAAGACGGCGGCCGCCGCCTTGGACGGGCCATCGTTGACCACCAGGGCGAAGTCCGGCTTGCCGGAGGCTTTCAGGCCGGCGGTGACGCCGGCGGCGCGGAATCCCAGGGGGGCGGTAACGGTCACGGTGCAACTCCCTGCAGGTTGAGGCCGGCCGTTTCCGGCAGGCCAAGCGCAATGTTCATGGACTGCACGGCGCCGCCGGCAGTCCCCTTGGTGAGGTTATCAATGACGCACGTCACAATCACGCGGCCGGTGTGTTCATCCAGCGCCAACTGCATGGCAGCATGGTTTGACCCCTGGACGGACTTGGTGGTGGGCCACTGTCCTTCAGGCAGGACGTGGACAAACGGTTCGTCGTCGTAGGCATCCGCCCACGCCTGGCGGAGGTCCGCCACGGTGGTGCCTGGCTTGACCTTCGCGGTAGCAGTGGTGAGGATCCCGCGGCTCATCGGCGCGAGCGTCGGGGTGAAGGACACCGTGACACCCTCCCCGGCAGCATTGGAGAGGCCCTGTTCAATCTCGGGGGTGTGGCGGTGGCCGCCGCCCACCCCGTATGGGCTCATGGAGCCCATCACCTCGGAACCGATCAGGTTCACCTTCGCCGCTTTGCCCGCACCCGAGGTGCCGGACGCGGAAACGATCACGACGTCGTCGGGCTGGAGCAGTTTGGCGGCGAACCCGGGCGTCAGGGCCAGGAGGGCCGACGTCGGGTAGCAGCCCGGCACGGCGATCCGGGTGGCGCCCTTGAGGGCCTCGCGCTGGCCGGGGAGCTCCGGCAGGCCGTAGGGCCAGGTTCCGGCGTGGGCCGAGCCGTAGAACTTTTCCCACGCCGCCGGATCTTCGAGGCGGTGGTCTGCGCCGGCGTCGATCACTACGGTGCCTTCGGGAAGCTGCGACGCGATCTCAGCGGAAGCGCCGTGCGGGAGCGCCAGGAACACCACATCGTGCCCGGAAAGATTCTCCACGGTGGTGTCCTCCAGGATGCGGCTGGCCAGTCCGTGCAGATGCGGCTGCAGCTCGCCAAGGCGGGAGCCTGCATTGCTGTGCGCGGTGATGGCGCCGATGGTCACGTCCGGGTGTCCCGCCAGGAGCCGCAGGACTTCTCCCCCGGCGTAGCCGCTGGCTCCGGAGACGGCAACAGAAATAGTCATGCCCTGAATCTTACAGCAAAAGTATTCAGTGTGCCCGATATTTATGCATCGGCGTTGATTCGATCCCAGGGCAATTGGACACCGGCACGTAAGCTGGGGTGAGGGTGATCCTGACCGTGCAGTCCGAATGTCGGCTGCAGCGTTGCCCGAAACAGTTACGAGGCCCCGCTCCATGACCACCACTTTCCCTACATCAGAGCGCCCTAAATCGCGTGTCCGGCAGCCCAACGCCGTGGTCCTGAGCTATTCGGAGCTGCTGAAGACCGTCAAGGCTGAAGGCCTGCTGGAGCGCCGCGTCGGTTTCTACATCACGCTCTTTGCCAGCCTCGTGCTGCTGATGGCCGCCACGTGGTTCGGCTTTGCCCTGATCGGCGACAGCTGGTTCCAGCTCCTTATCGCCGCGGCCGTCGGGGTCCTCTGCACACAGCTGAGTTTCCTGGCCCACGAGGCCGGGCACCGCCAGATCTTCGCGTCCCGCCGCGCCAACGACTGGACCGCCCGGATCCTGGCCACCTCCGTGGCAGGCATGAGCTACTCCTGGTGGGAGCAGAAGCACGGCGCCCACCACAACCACCCCAACGTCATTTCCAAGGATCCGGACATTGCCACCGGCGCCATCGCCTTCCACTCCGAAGGTGCCGCCACGCGGCAGGGCCGGTTTTCGTTCCTGACCCGCAAGCAGGGCTGGTTGTTCTTCCCGCTGCTGTTCCTGGTTGGCCTCGGGCTGCAGATCGATTCGGTGAAGTTCGTCTTCCGCCGGGCCAAGGTGACACATCGCTGGGTAGAGCTTCCCATCCTGCTGGCCCGGCTGAGCCTGCTGCCCGTGCTCGCTTTTACGTTCCTGCCGCTGGGAATGGCGTTCGCCTTCATCGGCGTGCAGCTTGCCGTCTTCGGCTTCTACATGGGCGCTTCCTTTGCACCGAACCACAAGGGCATGCCGGTCCTGCCCGCGGACAGCCGCGTGGACTTCTTCAGCCGCCAGGTCCTGACGTCACGGAACATCTCCGGTGGCCGGTTTATGGACATCCTGCTCGGCGGCCTGAACCGCCAGGCTGAGCACCACCTCTTCCCGGACATGGCACGCCCCCAGCTGGACAAGGCTGCCAAGATCGTCCGCGAATACTGCAAGAAGCACCAGGTTCCCTACACGGAAACCACGCTGCTGCAGTCCTACGGCATCATCGTCCGCTACCTCAACGAAGTGGGGCTCGCTGCCGGACGCCACTTCGAGTGCCCCATGGCCACGGTGACCCGGCGGTTCTAGCGCACGCTGCTAGAACCAGGCGCGTCACGCGGCCTCCCCCGATTGACCCCTCCCTCGTATGTCTGAAGCGACGGCCGGCTACCGGCCGTCGCTTCTGCGTTGGTGGCGGTATCCCTAGGATGGTCAGAGACACCGGCCGCGGGAAATCCCCGCCCGGAGAGGAGACCTTTCATGCATGCCATCGTTGCCCGCCAGTCCGGAGGTCCGGAAGTCCTCGAGCTCGCCGAGGTGGACCGTCCGACGCCGGGCCCCGGCCAGTTGCTCATCAAAGTGGCGACAGCCGGCGTGAACTTTATCGAAACCTACCAGCGTGGGGGTATGTACCAGGTCCCCTTCCCTTTCACGCCAGGTTCGGAAGCCGCGGGGACGGTTGAGGAACTCGGCGAAGGCATCGAAAACTTCACAGTCGGCAGCCGGGTGGCCACGGCCGAGGGCACTAACTGCTACGCCGGCTACGCGGTGCTCGATGCGGCCAAGGCACTTCCGGTGCCGGACGGCGTCGACGACCTGACGGCGGCTGCCTTGCCGCTCCAGGGCATGACCGCGCACTACCTCATCAATTCCTCCTTCAAGGTCGAACCGGGCCACACCGTGCTGACGCACGCCGGTGCCGGCGGCGTCGGCCTGCTGCTGATCCAGTTGCTGAAGGAAAGGGGCGCCCGCGTCATCACCACGGTTTCCTCGGCAGCCAAGGAAGAACTTGCCCGCAGTGCCGGGGCCGACCACGTGCTGCGCTACGAGGGCTTTCCCCACCATGTCCGCGAGCTCACCAACGGGAAGGGTGTGGACGTGGTGTACGACGGGGTGGGCCGCAACACTTTTGACGGTTCCCTCTCCTGCCTTCGGACGAGAGGCACGCTGGTCCTGTTCGGGGCAGCCTCGGGGGCCGTTCCCCCGGTGGATCCGCAGCGTCTCAATGCGGGCGGGTCGCTGACGTTGACCCGCCCGTCCCTGGCCCACTTCCTGCTCAATGAGCAGGAGCGCCGCTGGCGGTCGGCGGAGATCTTCGCCGCCGCAGAAAAGGGGCGCCTGAAGGTCCGGATCGGTGCCACCTACCCCCTGGCCGAGGCGCGACGCGCCCACGAGGACCTCGAGGGCCGGCGTACCACGGGCAAGGTCCTGCTCGTTCCCTGAGCCCCAAGGAGTTCGGATGAACAGAATATGAACCTTCAACCAATTGCGGACACCTGCTGTTCACCTTGTTCGGGCAGAATCCGTCCGTGAATGAGCATCTGCCGAATGTCGTAGCATCCCCGTCGGATGTCCTGTACAGCCCCCAGTTGGCCGGGTTGGCGCTGGCCACGCCCGAACGGACCCTGATGGCCGTCCTGGCGGACTCGGCGGCCAGATTCCCGGAGGCATCGGCGCTCGACGACGGCCGGCGCTCCCTGAGCTACGCCGACCTGATGGCCGCAGTCCGGGCAAAAGGGCGCGAACTGCAGGCCGCCGGACTCGGCGCCGGCGACAGGATCGGCGTGCGGATTCCGTCCGGGACCAACGAGCTCTATGTCTCGATTCTGGCTATCCTGCACATCGGTGCCGCCTACGTTCCCGTGGACGCCGACGATCCTGAGGAGCGTGCACGGCTCGTCTTCGGCGAGGCTGGCGTAGCCGCAGTGCTCACCGGTGGCGCGGGTGTCTCCGTGCCTGACTCCCCGGAACCCGCTGAACGCGGTGAAGCCGAGCGCCGTTCCGCCGAGCCCGGCGATGACGCGTGGGTGATATTCACGTCCGGGTCCACCGGCACGCCGAAGGGGGTCGCCGTCCAGCACCGCTCCGCCGCCGCCTTTGTTGATGCAGAAGCCAGGATCTTCCTCACCGAGGAACCCCTCGGCCCGCAGGACAGGGTGCTGGCAGGGCTTTCGGTCGCCTTTGATGCCTCGTGTGAGGAGATGTGGCTGGCCTGGCGTCATGGCGCCTGCCTGGTGCCCGCCCCGCGCGCACTGGTCAGGACGGGAACAGACCTCGGTCCTTGGCTCATCAGCCACGGCATTACCGCAGTGTCCACTGTCCCTACCCTTGCTGCCCTCTGGCCCGCCGAGTCCCTGGAGAGCGTCCGGCTCCTGATCTTCGGCGGCGAGGCGTGCCCGCCCGAGCTCGCGGAGCGGCTTGCCGTCCCCGGCCGCGAAGTCTGGAATACCTACGGCCCCACCGAGGCCACGGTAGTGGCCTGCGCGGCTCCCCTGGGTGGCCCCGGTCCGGTCCGGATCGGACTGCCCCTGGACGGTTGGGACCTGGCCGTAGTGGATACTGAAGGACTGCCCGTCGGCGAAGGGGAGATCGGCGAACTGATCATCGGCGGCGTCGGACTGGCCCGTTACCTTGACCCGGACAAGGACCGGGAGAAGTACGCGCCCATGCCGTCCTTCGGCTGGGATCGCGCCTACCGTTCCGGCGACCTGGTCCGCTACGAGGCCGAAGGCCTGATCTTTATGGGCCGTGCCGACGAACAGGTCAAACTGGGTGGTCGCCGGATCGAGCTGGGCGAAATTGATGCCGCCCTGCAGTCCCTCCCCCATGTTGCCGGAGCTGCTGCGGCCGTACGGACAACCGGTGCCGGCAACCAGATCCTCGTGGGCTACCTGGCCGCCGCGGATGCTGGCCTGGACCTGGTGGCAGCCCGCGAGCTCCTGTCGGCCAGCCTGCCTGCGCCCCTCATTCCGCTGCTGACCGTCGTCGACTCCCTGCCTACTAAGACCAGCGGCAAGGTGGACCGCCATGCACTGCCGTGGCCGCTGACCGGCAGCGGCGCGGCGGAAGCCGATGCTGCACCGTTGAACCTGCCCGAAGATGCCGCCTGGGTAGCGGAGCAGTGGGCTGCGGTCCTCGGCAGCCCCGTGACCAGCCTCGACGCCGACTTCTTCGCCTACGGCGGCGGTTCCCTGTCAGCGGCCCAGCTCGTCTCGGCCCTCCGGGTGCGGTACGCGACCATCACGGTCGCCGACATCTATGCCACACCCAGGATCGGGGCCCTTATAGATGCGGCCCGCCAGTCCCTTCCGGATGGCGTGGCCGCCGGACCTGCGCCTTCACGGACAGTGCGCCCCACCGCGTTCAAGTCCCAGGTCTTCCAAACCCTGATGGGCATTCCCCTGCACATCCTGGTGGGGATGCGCTGGCTGACCTACCTAATGGCGGCGAACAACGTGTTGGCCGCGTTCGCAGGCTTCAGCGCCGCGCCCACCGTTTCCTGGTGGTGGGTGGCCGCGTCCTGGCTCGTCTTCGTCGCCCCCGCCGGCCGGATGCTGATTTCCGTAGCCGCGGCCCGGCTCCTGCTCCGAAAAGTGGGGCCTGGAACCTACCCCCGCTCCGGACGCGTACACCTGCGCCTCTGGCTGGTCGAACAGATCCAGGACCTCGCCGGTGCCATCAGCCTCGCCAGCGCGCCGTGGGTGCCCTACTACGCCCGGGCCTTGGGCGCCAGGATCGGCAACAACGTCCAGCTGCACTCGCTGCCGCCGGTCACCGGGCTGCTCTCCCTCGGCAGCGGCTCCAACATCGAGCCTGAAGTGGATCTTTCCGGCTGGTGGATCGACGGGGACGTCGTCCATATCGGCGCCATCCACATCGGCGCCGGCGCGAGCGTCGGGGCGCGCAGCACGCTGATGCCCGGCGCTTCCATCGGCGCCGGCGCCCAGGTGGAGCCCGGTTCGGCCGTCCTCGGCAAAGTGAAGGCCGGCCACCACGTTGCCGGGTCCCCGGCCGAGCGCCGGGGCAAGGCCAAGCACTCCCTGCCGGACGCTCCCGCAGAGCATCGGCTGATTGGCCGGCTCTGGTTCGCCGGATTCGCCGTGGCCTCGGCCGTGCTGGCCCTGATCCCTTACGTCTCCGCCACCGCCGCGGCCCTGGTGGTCTTTGCCTTCATCCAGGGCAGTGAATCGCTCTCCGCCGCCGTCCCGCAGCTCCTGCTTGCCCTCGCACCCGCGGCCCTTGTGTGGTTCGTCGTCAACCTGCTGCTCGTTTTTGTCACCACCCGGTTGCTCGGCATCGGCCTGAAAGAGGGCTACTACCGCGTCCGCAGCCGGATCGGCTGGCAGGTCTGGGCCACCGAGCGTGTGCTGGACATGGCCCGCGACCTGCTCTTCCCCGTTTATGCCAGCCTCTTCACGCCGGTCTGGCTGCGCCTGCTCGGGGCGAAGATCGGCAAGAACGTCGAAGCCTCCACGGTCCTGCTCATCCCCAAGATGACCACCGTGGGCGAGGGCGCCTTCCTGGCCGACGACACCATGGTGGCCTCCTACGAGCTCGACGGCGGGTGGCTGCGGATTGCCCCCGCGAAGATCGGCAAGCGCTCCTTCCTGGGCAACTCGGGCATGACCGCTGGCGGCCGGAATGTCCCCAAGAACTCACTCGTCGCCGTCCTGTCGGCCACACCGGCCAAGGCCAAGTCCGGGACGTCCTGGCTGGGCAGCCCGCCTGTACGGCTCCGGCGCACGGCCATCGCCTCGGACGACACCCGCACCTACCAGCCGCCGCTGCGGCTCAAGGTTGCACGCTGCCTCTGGGAGCTGGGCCGCTTCGTGCCCGTCATAACCACCGTCTCCATCGCCGCGGCCGTGATGCTTGCTCTTGACTGGCTGGCCGCCACTTACAACTACGGGATTGCCGCAGCCCTGGGCGGCGTGGTGATGCTGCTGGCGGGCGCGGTGGCCGCGGGCAGCGCCGTCGTCGCCAAATGGGTCCTTGTGGGCCGCATCCGGGCCGGCGAGCACCCACTCTGGAGCTCGTTCATTTGGCGCAACGAGGTGGTTGATACGTTTATCGAAATGGTCAGCGCCCCCTGGTTCGCGCGCGCCGCCACCGGGACCCCGGCCCTGGTCTGGTGGCTCCGGGCGCTCGGCGCCCGGATCGGCCGCGGCACGTGGTGCGAAAGCTACTGGCTTCCTGAGGCGGACCTGGTCACCCTCGGGCGGAACTCCACCGTCAACCGTGGCTGCGTGGTCCAGACGCACCTGTTCCATGACCGGGTCATGAGCCTGGACACTGTTACCCTCGAAGACGGGGCAACCATGGGGCCCCACGGCGTCATCCTGCCGCAGGCGAGCATCGGCAGCGGCGGAACGGTAGGACCGGCGTCGCTGGTGATGCGGGGCGAATCGGTTCCCGCCGCGACCTATTGGATGGGCAATCCGGTGAGTCCCTGGAGCGGCCCCGCAGCGTCTGCTCCCAAACCGAGGTAGCCCCGCTGCACCTGCTGTCCTGCCGCCCAACGCTGATCGGAAAGACCGTCTTATGAGTTCCCCCGCACCGAGCCCCACGGCCGCTAGTAACGGCCCTGCACGCACCTCGGAGCACGGCGCATCCGCACCTGATCCCTACATGCCGGGCCATGGCACGAACGCGTACAAGGTCAGCCGCTACGAACTGGACCTTGACTACAAGCTCAGCAGCAACCGCCTGAGCGGGCGTGCGGTCCTGAACGCAGTCACCCGGTACGCGACGGCGGCCCTGGTGCTGGACCTGACCGGGCTGCGGGCCACCAAGATCCAACTCAGCGGGCGCCGGGTAAAAAAGTTCAGCCAGCGCGCCGGGCAGTTGGTCATTGTGCCCGAGGCCGCGCTGCCAGCGGACGAGGAATTCACGCTGGACATAAGGTACGAAGGCAACCCTGCTCCCCGGCGCGGGCTCTGGGGCGAGGTGGGCTGGGAGGAACTCACCGACGGCGTCCTCGTGGCTGGCCAGCCGAACGGTGCCGCCTCCTGGTTCCCGTGCAACGACCACCCAGGGGACAAGGCCAGCTACCGGATCAGTGTGACCACCGACGCCAATTACCGGGCCGTGTGTAACGGCACCCTGATCTCGCACACGAGCCGGGCAAGCCGCGAGACCTGGGTCTACGAGCAGACAGAGCCCATGGCCACCTACCTGGCCACGGTCCAGATCGGCCGGTATGAGTTCCTCGCCCTGACTCCCTTCCCCGTGGACGGGCAGGTTCCGCAGTTCGCCGCCGTCCCGGCGCTGTTGGTCGAGGCGGCCCGTGAAGGCCTGGCGAGGCAGCCTGAGATGATGCGCACGTTTGCCAACTGTTTCGGGCCGTACCCCTTCCCGGAATACTCGGTGGTGGTGACCGAAGACGAGCTGGAAATACCGCTTGAGGCGCAGACGCTCTCCATTCTGGGCCGGAACCACCTGACGGAAGAGTGGGAATCCCAGCGGCTCATCGCCCACGAGCTCGCACACCAGTGGTTCGGGAACTCCCTCACCGCCGCGTCCTGGGCGGACATCTGGCTCCACGAGGGCTTCGCCTGCTACGCGGAGTGGATCTGGTCCGAGGAAGCGGGCGTCCTGCCGGTCGCGGACCGGGCCGCCGCAGCCTGGCGGAAGCTGGCCGCCGGCAGCCAGGACATCATAGTGGGCGATCCCGGGCCGGAGCTGATGTTTGATGACCGCGTCTACAAGCGCGGAGCCCTGGCCCTGCATGCCCTGCGGATCCGCTGCGGCGACCTGGCATTTTTTGCGCTGCTGCACGACTGGACGGATGCCCACCGGCACGGTTCCGTGTCCACGGCGGCCTTTATCCTCGCCGCGGACCGGGTCACCGGCCTGGACACTGAGGCGCTGTTGCACCCGTGGCTGCTCGAGGCAGCCCTTCCGCCGCTGCCCGTTCGCTGACAGGCAGGTCCACTCACAGGCAGGTGCGCTAGCTGCCGGTGCGCGAAACCGCGACGGCGGCGCGGAAGTTGAGCGGGAGCCCCGCCTCGCCGGGGTCCAGGTCCCGGATTTCCGGGCGGGACAGCACATCGAGGGTGTCCGGGGCGGTGGCGAGGCCGTCGCCGGTCATCTTGAGCCAGGCTTCCTTGCGCGCCCAGAGCCGTGCCCGCTCCCGCAGCAGCTGCGGCCCGGCCAGCCCGGCGAGGGCCGCGCGCTCGGCGGCGGTGAGGGCCACGCCGTCGAACCCTTCAAAGGCCGTGCCGGACGGGTCCGCCAGGTCCACGCCGATCGTGACGCCGGCAGGGGGCGCTACAACGGCGCCCAACAGGATCCACCCGGAAGCCCCGGACAGGCTCAGCGCGAGGGGCACCGGCTCTCCCCGGAGCGTATAGCCCGGCCGGCCGTGCGACAGCTCGGGACCGGTACCGCACCGCGGGCAGCTGAAGTGTGTGGTGAGGTCCGACGCCGGGACGTCCAGCAGTTCCGCTGCGAACGTTCGCAGGGCACGCCGGCCAGCGACAAAAACGGCCCGCGGACCCGGGGCCAGGGCAGCCGCGCGGGCCAGCTCGGCAGGCCCCAGCATGACGGGATGGCGGCCCGCCGTCGCGTCCTGCCCTCCCGGTAATCCGGGAGGGCAGGACAGCAGGACCGGCACTGGCAAAGCCAGCGCTGCCACCTCTGAAGCAGGTCCTGCCATCTCTGGTCCCGGTCCTGGCATCCGGATCGGCGCTTAGCGCTGGACGGCGCCGAAGCGCTCTGCAGCCAGGGCCACAGCGCTTTCGCGCGCGGCCGAGGCCTCATCGGCCGTCAGCGTCCGGTCCGTTGCCCGGAAACGCAGCCCGAAGGCGAGCGATTTTTTGCCGTCTTCAATCCCCTGGCCGGCGTAAACGTCGAACAGTGCCACGTCTTCCAGCAACTCACCGGCACCCTCGCGGAGTGCCTCGAGGACCTGGTCCGCGGGAATGTCCTGCGGCACCACCAGGGCAACGTCCTGGGTGGCCACCGGGAACGTGGAGATGTGGCGGGCCACAATCACATCCGCGGCTGCCTCGAACAGGGCATCGGCGTTGAACTCCAGCGCCACCGAGCGGGCGGGCATGTCGTGCGCGGCCAGGAGCTTCGGGTGCAGCTCGCCGGCGTAACCCACCACTTCACCGGACCGCAGCGACAGCTGCGCGGCACGGCCCGGGTGGAACGCCTGATGCGTACCCTGGCTGACCACGACCTCCACGCCCAGGACGTCCCCGGCGAGCCGGGCGATGTCCAGCGCGTCAGACCAGTCCCACAAGCGCGGCGTGTGGCCGGCGGCAGCGGGTGAATCGTGGCCCGTGAGGACAGCGGCGACGTACAGCGGCTGGTCCGGAACGCCGTCGTACAGTGCATCCAGCACCTCGTCGGCGGGCTTGACGCCCAGCGGCGGGATGGACGGTGTGCCCACGGTCCCGCCGGGCAGGAAGACGAGGCCCGATTCGAAGAGCGCCAGGTCGCGGAAGCCACGGGAGTAGTTCCGCTTCGCCACCTCGATGAGCCCGGGGAGGATGGAGGTGCGCAGGAAGCCGTGTTCCTCGCTGATCGGGTTCGCCAGCTTGACCGCGCTCCGGGCAGCACCCTGCTCGGCGACGCCGAACGTCTCGTTGGCCGCCTTGGAGACGAACGGGTAGGCCAGGACCTCGGTCAGCCCGGCATCGGCGAGGGCCTGGATGAGCCGACGGCGTTGCTGCTGCACGCGCGTCAGGCCACGTCCCGGAGGTGCCACCGGAAGCGTGGCGGGGATGTTATCGTAGCCCACCAGCCGCGCGATTTCCTCGGAGAGGTCTTCCTTGGTTTCCAGGTCGTTGCGCCAGCTGGGGGCGGTGACGGTCCAGCCGCCGTCGCTCTTTTCCACCACTGCGCCGAGGTCCACCAGCGAGGTGGTGATCTGTTCCTCGGTGAAATCGATGCCGATCCGCTGGGCGGCGAAGGCTGCCGGCAGCGCTATGGTCACGGCGTCCGGTGCGGTCCCGACGTCGGTCCCCGCCTGGTCAGCAACGCCGCCGGCGAGTTCCACCAGGAGGTCAACAACACGCTGGGCGGCGATGTTCGCCACGTGCCAGTCGACGCCGCGCTCGAAGCGCTTGGACGCCTCGGACGGCAGCTTGTGCCGACGGCGGGAACGGCCAATGGAGACCTCGTCGAAGTGCGCGGCTTCCACCAGGACGTTCGACGTCGAATCGCTCACCTCGGTGGCCGCACCGCCCATCACGCCGGCGATGCCGATCGCGCCGGAACCGTCGGTGATGAGGAGGTCCTCGACGTCGAGCGTGCGCTCCTTGTCGTCCAGGGTGGTGATCTTCTCCCCCGCCACAGCGCGCCGGACCACGATGTCGCCGGACAGCTTGTCCAGGTCATAGCAGTGCGTGGGCTGGCCAAGCTCGAGCATCACGTAGTTGGAGATGTCCACGGGCAGGGAGATGGAGCGGATCCCGGCCAGCCGCAGCCGCGAGGCCATCCACGGGGGCGTCGGCTTCGTGGCGTTGACGCCGCGGACGGTGCGGGCCACAAAACGGTCGCAGCCGGGCTTCCCGTAGATGGGAGCGTCGTCGTTGAGCTTCACTCCGTAACCGCCGGAAAGTTCTGCCGGGGCCTGGACCCTGGTAGCGGGGTCCGTGAACGAGGTTCCGGTGGCGTGGGCGTATTCACGGGCCACACCACGGATGGAGAACGCGTAGCCGCGGTCCGGGGTCACGTTGATCTCGGCTGCCTGGTCATAGAGGCCAAGAAGGTCCATGGCGTCCGTACCGATTTCCGGATCAAGCCCGATCCGGGACAGCACCAGGATGCCGTCGTGGTCCTCACCGATGCCAAGCTCGCGGACGGAGGCGATCATGCCGGCGGAAAGGTGGCCGTAGGTCTTCCGTGCGGAGATGTGGAAGTCGCCGGGCAGGACGGCGCCGGGCAGGGTGACCACTACCTTGTCGCCTTCCACGAAGTTGTGGGCGCCGCAGATGATCCCCTGCACACCGGACGGGTCGATGCCGTCGCCGGTGAGGGTCTGTTCCTGGCCTTCGGGGACAACCCGGACCTGGCACCAGTTGATGGTCTTGCCGTTGGTCTGGGGTTCCTTGACGATACTCAGGACCTGGCCCACCACAACCGGACCCTGGAGGGTGTCCGTGGGGCGGTGGACCGCTTCTTCCTCAAAGCCAACCTTGACCAGTTCGGCCATTACGTCTTCGGCCGTTGCTCCGGCCGGTACTGCTGCGAATTCACGCAGCCAGGAAAGTGGGATACGCACTGTTAGATCTCCATCCCGAAGTGCTCGCTGAAACGTACATCGCCTTCGATCATGTCGCGCATGTCGCCGACTTCATTGCGGAACATGAGCGCACGCTCGATGCCCATGCCAAATGCGAAACCGGAGTAGATGTCCGGGTCGATGCCCGCGGCGCGGAGGACGTTGGGGTTGATCATGCCGCAGCCGCCCCATTCGATCCAGCGCGGGCCGCCTTTGGCGCCCGGGTGCCAGATGTCCAGTTCGGCGGAGGGTTCGGTGAAGGGGAAGTAGTTCGGGCGCAGCCGGATGGACGCCTCGTCGCCGAACATCTGCCGGCCGAAGTGCTCCAGCGTGCCCAGAAGGTCAGCCATGCTCAGGTTCTTGTCGATGGCCAGGCCCTCGAACTGGTGGAACACGGGCGTGTGGGTGGCATCGAGCTCGTCGGTCCGGAACACCTTGCCGGGGCACAGCACGTAGATCGGAAGCTCGCGTTCCAGCATGGAACGGACCTGCACCGGGGAGGTGTGCGTCCGCATCACGAGGTGGGCCTCCGGCGGCTCCACGAAGAACGTGTCCTGCATTTCACGGGCCGGGTGGTCCGGCTTGAAGTTCAGGGCATCGAAGTTGAACCACTCGGATTCCACCTCGGGGCCTTCGGCGATTTCCCAGCCCATGCCCACAAAGATGTCCGCCACGCGGTCCTGCAGCGTGGAGAGCGGGTGACGCGCACCTGCCCGACGACGCCGGGGGGCGGCAGTGACGTCCACTGTCTCTTCCAGCAGGATGCGGGCGTCGTTTTCGGCTTCCAGCTCGGCGGTGCGGTCCGCGAGCGCCTTGTTGACCCGGCCCCGGGAGGAACCCATGAGTTTGCCGGCTACGGCTTTCTGGTCTTTCGGCAGTCCGCCGATCTCCCGGTTGGCCAGGCTGAGCGGTGACTTCTCACCGGTGTGCGCCAGCCTCACCGCCTTGAGCTCGTCAAGGGAGCCTGCGCCGGCAATGGCGGCGATGGCCTGGTCTACAGCGGCAGTGATGGCGGCTTCATCCGTAGGGTTCGGGATGGCGGCGCCCGGCAAAGTTTCAGTCATCTACTGTTCTTAGCTACGAGTCGGGGCTGCCGGTGAGGGGTGCAGCCGTGCGCGGTTTCCCGGCAGCGCATCCGTCACTGGCAGGTCATTGTCGTGAATCCATGCGTGATGAATGCACTCGATGACCAGGTCAGGGCACACCGGTCAAAACTGGCGGCCACTATCCTCCAGTCTAAGTGAAGGCTCCGGCTACCATGGCCTCATGACAGAAGGGCAGGGCCGGGCAGCCGCACAGCTGTTGACGCCGTGGCAGCGGGTACGGAAGCTCGCCAACCTGGCCAACGGCACTACGCTCTTGGGCCTGGCGCTTGCCGCGGCTGCGGGAACCGCCGTCAGCCGAGGCCCCCGCGGGCTGGTCATAGCGTCCGGTTACCGGTGGCGCATTCCATATGCGGGGGCCTTCACCCTGGGCAACGTGGTCATTTGCCGGATCCGGACTGAAGACCTGACGTCCAATCCGGCGCTTCTGGGGCATGAGGAAAAGCACTGCAGCCAGTACGCCTATTGCCTGGGGCTGCCCTTCCTTCCGTTGTATTTTCTGGCCGCCGGCTGGTCGCAGCTCCGGACGGGCAATCCGGCGTCGGCAAACTTCTTCGAGCGGCAGGCGGGCCTGGCAGCCGGCGGTTACGTTGACATCAGAACACCAAGGCCGGCGCCCCAAGGGGCCGGCGGAATCGAGGTCTGACCATGACGGGCGAACCCAACACCGGGACCAGCACCAGGACCATCACCGTGACCGGAACGGGGACGGCCGAGGCGCCACCTGACCTGCTGACCATTTCCGTGGGCGTCGAATGCCGGCGGGACAGCGTGGGCGCCGCGTATGCGGATGCGGGAACAGCGTCTGCGGCTGTATCCGGCGCGCTCCGCCGGCACGGCGTGGCTGACGCGGACATCCGGGCTTCCGGGCTGAACGTCCGGCCGGAGTTCGTCTGGCGCGACGGCGGGGGTCAGCAGTTGACGGGATATGTGGCCTCCAGTGTGCTCACCGTGCGCCTGCGGCAAGTCAGCGCGGCGTCGGCTGTCATTGCCGCCGCGGTAGACGCCGGCGGCGATGACGGACGCCTGAACGGACTGGAGCTTGGCTTCTCTGATGAGTCAGCCGTCTCCTCCCTCGCCCGGGACGCTGCGTGGCAGGATGCCGCAGCCAAGGCCGAACAGTTTGCCTCCCTGGCGTCCGCGCGGCTTGGCTCGGTGCTGTCCGTGGCCGAGCACCCCGATGCGCCCGGGCCGGTTCCGGTGGCCCGGATCCAGCGCGCCGCCGCCACCGAAGCCATCAGTGTGGAAGCCGGCCACGCGAGCATTAGCGCCAGCGTCACTGTGGCGTGGGAACTGCTGGCCTGACACTTGCCGCCAGCCCAAGCCTCCGGCCGGCGGTGAGCTCGGCCGGCGGCTCCGGCCGGGCGTGAGCCCGGCGCGCGGCCTTCCGCGGCGTCCGGTCCTTGACTTAAGTTCGAACATATCTTCGAATAGAGGACATGAGATGGGATGCACAAGCACTGATGCCCCGGCCCGCCGATGACCTCGGAAGTGGCCCATCACCGGCTTTGCTCCCCCTTGCCGGGTTGGTCCGTTCTGTGACCACCCCCGAATTCGCCGGCATCACCTTTCATGAGGTCACCGCCAAATCGGTGCTCAACAAGGTGGTGGCCGGGTCGCGGATGCCGTTCGAGTGGACCGTGAACCCCTACCGCGGCTGCAGCCATGCCTGTGTTTACTGTTTTGCGCGCAAGAGCCACACGTACCTGGACTTTGACGCCGGGCTGGACTTCGACAGCCAGGTGGTGGTCAAGGTAAATGCCGCCGAGGTCCTCCGGAAGGAGCTGGCAAAGCCGTCCTGGGGCCGGCACCAGGTGGCGCTTGGCACGAACACGGACCCTTACCAACGGGCCGAGGGCCGCTACCAGCTGATGCCGGGAATCATCACGGCGCTGGCTGACTCTGGCACTCCGTTGTCCATCCTCACCAAGGGGACGTTGCTCGCCCGGGATATTCCGATCCTAAAGCGGGCTGCCGCCCAGGTGCCGGTAGGAGTTGGCATTTCCTTGGCCATGACGGATGAGGCACTCTCGGAAGCCGTGGAACCAGGCACGCCAGGCCCGCGGGCGCGGCTGAAGCTGGTCTCCCGCTTACGCGATGCCGGGCTCCCCTGTGGCGTGATGGCGATGCCCATCCTGCCGTGGCTGTCCGACAGTGACGAAGCCCTTGATTCCCTGTTCGCTTCGTTGGCCGCGGCCGGTGCCACGGGTGTCACCGCCGGTGCCCTCTACCTGAAGCCGGGAACACGCGAATGGTTTATGCAGTGGATCGCCAGGAACCATCCGGAACTGACTGGCCGCTACCGGCGCCTCTACGGCACAGGCTCGTACGCGTCCAAGGAATACCGCACCTGGCTTGCCGCAAAAGTGCGCTATTTCAAGCACCGGCACGGCTTCACCAGCGGCCACGGCTTCAGCCACCGTGACCTCGAGGACGATCCCCGTGGCGAGGAGGCCCAGTATCCGGCGGGGAGTATCCCGTCCACTCGCGCCAGCGCACAGGAACGGCCGGCTGGGGAATCCCAACCGGCCGCCGCCGGGCCGCGTCAGCAGCCCACCCTGTTCTAGGGGCAGATTCTTAGCTGGCCGGAATGACCAGACCCTTGTACTTCTCCTGCAGGAAGTCCTTCACGTCCTGCGAGGTCAGGATCTTGTAAAGCTTCTGAACCCGGGGATGTTGTGCCGCGCCGAGCGAAGTTCCGCCCCTTCCAGGGTGGCCATGTCACGGCCGTCAACGGTGACGCTGCCGGAATCGGGACGCTCCAGCGAATTGATGGCACGGATCAGGGTGCTCTTGCCGGCACCGCTCTGACCCACCACGCCGAAGATCTCACCTTGGCGGACAGTCAGGGAGACGTCGTCCAACGCCCGAACCCGGGCTGGCCCCGAGCCGTAGCTCTTGGTGACCCGGCTTGCCGAAATCATGGCGCTCGTCAGAAGTTCTGTGCTGTGGTGAATCACAAAACCGAACATACGCGGCAATTGAGGGCCTCGGGGCGTCCTAAAATTCAGCGGGTGCGCTTGAACCCACCGGCGCGCCTAGAGATTCAAGAAGCGCCCGGACAATCGGGAAGTCAGCCGGGATCCACGGAAGACTGAGAGCTTCATCACGGTTCGTGGTGCTGATCCATCTCAGCTGGTCGTGGTCTTCGAGCGGCTGGGGATCGCCGTCGGAAATTTCCGCGAACCACAGCCGCATGCTGGCCCGCTCGTTCAGCCGCCACCCGGTGGCCGCGGCTGCCGGGAGTTCAAGCCCCAAGCGGACCTCTACGCCCAGTTCCTCCTTGAGTTCCCGGTGCAGCGCAGCCTCGCATTCCTCACCGGCGTCCACCTTCCCGCCGGGGAATTCCCAGAGCCCGGCGAACTGCTCCGGTGCAGTCCGCCTGGCCACCAGCATGCGCGTCGGCTCCGTCAACGAGTCCACTATTGCTCCGCCAACTACCTGTATCAGTCCACTCACCGCACCAGTCTATGAGGGAGAATGGTTTGCGGGCCTTCCCCCACCATCCCCTTTGAAAAGCAGGCACATGAGCAGCGTCGTCCAAACCTCCACCGCGTCCAAGGCGAAGACTCCGCACGTTGGCGCAGCGATTTTCGCACTGGCAATGGGTGGCGTCGGAATCGGTGTCACCGAGTTCACCATGATGGGCCTGCTGAAGGAGGTGGAACAAGGACTCGGCATCAGCACGCCGGAGGCCGGGCACCTCATTTCCGCCTATGCCCTCGGAGTCGTGGTGGGCGCGCCGCTGCTTGCCGCAGTCGGTGCCAAACTGCCGCGAAAGCACCTCGCGCTCGGGCTCATGATGTTCTTCACGCTGGCCAACCTCACGTCCTATGTTGCTCCCGACTATGGGAGCATGCTGGTTTCCCGGTTTGCGGCCGGGTTGCCGCACGGCGCATTCTTCGGGGTCGCGGCCGTGATCGCCGCCTCCCTGGTTTCCCCCACGCGTCGCGGTTGGGCCATCTCCATGGTGATGGCGGGCCTGTCCGTTTCGAACGTGATCGGCGTGCCCGCGGCCACCTGGGTGGGCCAGGCCTTCGGCTGGCGGCTGCTGTTCCTCCTGGTAGGAGGCATTGGCTTGCTGACGCTGATCCTGCTGTGGCGCTACGTTCCGTACCAGGCACCGCATCCTGACGCCAGCATCCGCCGCGAGCTCGGTGCACTCAAGCGGCTTCAGGTATGGCTGGCCATCCTGATCGGCATCGTGGGCTTTGGTGGCTTCTTCGCGACCTATACCTACATTGCCCACACCATGACCCTGGTGGCCGGGATTCCGGCGTCGTTGCTGCCCCTTGTGGTGGCGCTCTATGGACTGGGCATGGTGGCGGGAACCGTCGTCGGCGGCAGGCTTGCCGACAAGTCAGTGATCGGGACGCTGTACTGGGTCCTGCCCGGGATCGCCGTCGCCCTGGTGGTTTACGCGGTGGCTGTGCACTGGCCCTGGTCAGCCCTGGTGATGGTCTTTGTGGTGGGGGCGTCCGGCTCCATGCTGATCCCGGCTTTGCAGACCCGACTGTTGGATGCCTCGCCGGACGCCCCCTCCCTCGCCTCTTCGCTCAACCACGCCGCGCTCAACGTTGCCAACGCCCTGGGCGCCTTCCTGGGCGGCGTAGTGATCGCCTGGGGCTGGGGCTTCGTGGCGCCCGCGCTCGTGGGGGCCGTGTTGGCTGTCCTGGGCTTTGGCATCGCCCTGACCAGCGGCCTCCTGGAACGCAGGAAGCCGCTGGCCGCCTGACCATGAGGAACGGGCGGGCAGCGGCTCACCGAAGCATCCGGTGCGCTGAGGAAGGAGTTCGTCTTCACAGGTTCAGGAACAAGCAGGGATATTCCTGGCGCCGCAGTCGGCTCCGCCCTGAAAAACCGCACCGTTCGAGTGCGTAAGACGCACCTCTGACATGCAGTAAGCCTGCTGACATTAGAGGGGCCATATGTTAGCTTGAACACTAATCGGGACGATCAATCCCGACGAATATGAAGGAGGAGACATGGGTTTTCTTGCTTGGATTATTCTCGGCCTCATCGTAGGGGCCATCGTCAAAGCCATTATGCCGGGCAAGGTTGGCGGCGGCTGGGTGACGAGTCTCGTGCTTGGCGTAGTCGGCGCGATTGTTGGCGGCTTGATCGGCAGCTTCCTGTTCGGCGGGGGTAACCTTGCCTTCTTTGATCTGGGTACCTGGATCCTGGCCATCGTAGGCGGCCTGGTAGTCGCCTTCGTCTACGGCGCTATTACAGGACGCAGCAAGAGCACGCGGGCACCCTGATTACCCCTAACCGCATCTGATTCATACAGCAAGGGCCCCGGGGATCCGGGGCCCTGCCTTTTGATCAAGTGTGCCGTTACGCCTTCTGCGACCGGGCACTCGCATACAGGCACACCGTTGCCGCCGTGCCGAGGTTCAGGCTTTCCGCTGCGCCATACACGGGCACGGCCACCCGGTGATCGGCCAAGGCCAGTTCATCTTCGGCCAGCCCCTGCGCTTCGTTTCCGAACAACCAGGCTGTGGGACCCTCAAGTGCGAACAGCGAGTCGACGCCGGTACCTGCTATCCGGCGGGCGGCGTTTTCATCCTGGAGCGTATCCAGGTTGACGTCACCGGCGCCGTCGGCGGCAAGAATCCCAATCCCCCGAGCCCGGCAGGCTGCTGCCACTTCCGCAAGATCGGCGCCCAGGACCACGGGCAGATGGAACAGGGAACCGGCGGTGGAACGGACCGCCTTGGGGTTATAGATGTCAACGCTGGACGCGGTCAGGATGACGGCGTCCGCACCGGCCGCGTCAGCAGCCCGGAGCACGGTGCCGGCGTTGCCGGGGTCCCGGACCTGACACAGGACGGCGAGCAGCCGCGGGCCGGCGTCGAGGACCTGCTCAAGGCTCACGTCCAGGAAACCGCAGACCGCGAGAATACCCTGCGGGGTTACCGTGTCCGCCATCGCGGCCAGCACTTCGTCGGTGGTGAGGTATGCGTCAGTGCCCTCCGCGAGGGCTTCCAGGTCCGGGTGCCGGTCGAGGCATGCCTCGCTCGCGTACACCTCATAGACGACGCCGGGCTCCCCCGCAGCGATCCTTTTCTGGTGCAGCGTCAGGGCCTCACGGACAGCCTGCGGACCCTCCGCCAGGAACTCGCTGCGCTTTAAACGGGCCGGGCGCCCGGCAAGTTGTGCCACCTTCCTCACCCGATCAGCTCGGGGATTGGAGAGTGGAAAGTCTTGCGGGCGCCCGGTTTCGTTCATATAAGAACCTTAGTGGCTTCAGCCACCAGTCCTCGAACTGGCGTGGGTGCTACTTGGCAACCACGTCAGCGGCAGGCTTTGCGGCCTTGGGTGCCTTGGCAGCCTTCGGGGCTGCGGCTTCGACGGCCGGAGCGGACGTGTCAGCA
This sequence comes from Pseudarthrobacter sp. KH_020_B, assembly GCF_057840185.1. Classification (NCBI taxonomy): domain Bacteria; kingdom Bacillati; phylum Actinomycetota; class Actinomycetes; order Micrococcales; family Micrococcaceae; genus Pseudarthrobacter; species Pseudarthrobacter sp. KH_020_B. The sequence continues at coordinate 1,642,756 of NZ_CM174506.1, read as the reverse complement.
GGCAGGGAATCCTTGGCGATCTTCACCAGCGCGGCGAATGCGTTCGCATCCGAAACGGCCAGCTCGGCAAGCATACGGCGGTCAACCTCGACCTCAGCGGCCTTCAGGCCCTGGATCAGACGGTTGTAGGTCAGGCCGTTGGCGCGGGACGCAGCGTTGATGCGCTGGATCCACAGGCGGCGGAAGTCGCCCTTCTTCTTCTTGCGGTCGCCGTAGCTGTACACAAACGAGTGCAGCAGCTGCTCTTTGGCCTTGCGGTACAGGCGTGAACGCTGTCCACGGTAGCCTTTTGCGCGTTCAAGGATAACCCGGCGCTTCTTGTGGGCGTTGACCGCCCTCTTCACACGTGCCACGTGCGTACTCCTTCGAAAATTCTGATCCCAAGCATCTACTGCCGGAGCAACCGGCTGGCCTGAGAAGCCTTTTTGGTAGTTGACTGCTGCCAGGTGGCATCAGTCAGAGAACTTGGAACTTAGATGCCGAGCATCTTCCGGATGACCTTAGCGTCACCCTTGAAGACAATCTTGTCGCCCGCGAGGCGACGAGTCAGCCTGGAGGACTTGTGCTCAAGGTAGTGGCGGCGGTTGGCCTGCTGGCGGCGCAGCTTGCCGCTGCCGGTCAGCTTGAAGCGCTTCTTAGCACCACTGTGGGTCTTCATCTTCGGCATGGGAACCGATCTCCTTACGTGTCCACAGACATTGTCTGCAGTTCTTTCGAGCAGCCACCCCTGCAGGCGGCATGCTGGTTGCGTACTGCAGGAGGATAACCTCCCGCAGGTCTGAACTAGGTAGTCTTCTTGCCAGCCGGCTTCGGAGCTGCCTTGGGGGCAGGCCTTGCAGCAGGCTTCGGAGCTGCCGGCCGGGCGATCGGCTTAGGCATCGGCACCGGCGGCCGAGGAGCAGCCGGGGCGGCCGGAGCCGGAGCAGCTGCTACGGGTGGCTTGGCAGCGGCAGGAGCCTTGACCGGTGCCGGTGCTGCCTTGGGAGCCTCACGCTTAGGAGCGGCTGCCTTCGGGGCTGCCTGCTTGGGCGCCTCCTGGACGGCGGTTTCCTTCACGGGGGCTGCCTTCGCGGCGGTTTCCGTTGCAGGAGCTTCCTTCGCGGCGGCTTCCTTGACCGGAGCTTCCTCTACAGGGGCTTCGGTTTCCGGAGCGGCTTCAACAGGCGCCTCAGACAGTGCCGGAGCTTCGGTTTCCGGCTCCGTGGTGATGGCGAAACCTTCCGGAAGAAGGTCAGCCAGCGACTGCGTCAGCGGTGCCTGGTCGTCGCCGGAGACGTCGATGCGGCCGCCCGTAGCTTTCGCTTCGTTCTGCGCCTTGGCCTCTGCACGCTGCGATGCGCGGCGTGCCTCTGCCTTGGCTTCGGCCTTGTTCTTCAGCGGGCCCACAACCATGACCATGTTGCGGCCATCGATACGCGGGCTGGACTCAACAACGCCCACTTCGGCGACGTCGTCAGCGAAGCGCTGGAGCAGGCGGATGCCCATTTCCGGACGCTGCTGCTCACGGCCGCGGAACTGGATCATTGCCTTGACCTTGTCACCGGCACCGAGGAAGCGCAGTGCATGGCCGCGCTTGGTCTCGTAGTCGTGGGTGTCAATCTTGAGGCGGAAGCGGATTTCCTTCAGAACAGTGTTGGTCTGGTTCTTCCGTGCTTCACGTGCCTTGACGGCGGCCTCGTACTTGTACTTGCCGAAGTCCATCAGCTTGCACACCGGAGGCTTGGCCTGCGGTGCAACTTCAACGAGATCAAGATCGGACTCGGCAGCCAAGCGCAGGGCATCGTCAATACGGACGATTCCTACCTGTTCACCTGCAGGACCGACCAACCGCACCTCGGGGACGCGGATACGCTCATTGATTCTTGGCTCGCTAATGTTAAAGCTCCTGTGATTGATGTGGTATTCCACCGGCAAATAGAGAAGGCCCCCAACTGCCGGAGCAATCGAAGGCCTCGATGATCGGATGCACCGGCCTCCGTGGAGGCAGTGCGCACTTCCCAGGCTAATCGCCTGAAGGAACTGTCCGACCGGTACCCGGCAACCTTGGTTCCTAGCGGAATTGCTTCCGGCGGGAAAACGGCTGACGCGGGTGGGAGAGAACTCCGCTTGCAAACTGCATGTCATTCTACAGAAAATATCCCGCCGAACGCAGCTAGGCGTTGGTGGGACCTTCCACAGCAAAATAACGACATCCAGTCGGTCTGTGACAAGCTTACCAGTATGAGCACCCCAGACAGCAATTCACACGTTTTCGAGGCCCCGGACGCCAAGGCAGACGTGAGCCAGCAAATCCGCGATATCTCGGAGGTGCCGGCCATCGAGGTCATCACCACGGCCGCAGTGCACCTGATGAGTGCAGCCGCGGTCAAGCTGGGCCTCGCCGCCGAGGACAATGCCGAGGAACTCAAGGACCTGGACGAGGCCCGCAAGCTCATCACCGCCCTTGCCGGACTGGTGACCTCAGCGGCCCCCGAAATCGGATCCCAGCACGCCGGCCCGTTGCGCGATGGCCTGCGTTCCCTGCAGCTGGCCTTCCGCGAGGAGTCCATCATTCCGGACGCCCCGGGCAAGGGCCCGGGCGAGAAGTACACCGGCGCTGTCAACTAACCCCACCAGCAAAACTTCACAAGCACGACGACGGCGGCGGACGGTCCACACGGACCCTCCGCCGCCGTCGTCGTTCAGGCAGCCGCACGCCGGGCTGCGCGTCTCATCGATTGCTCCGTACGCGCCGTTTTGAGGGTCCAAAAGGGCCGTGTTGGAGCACTCGATGGGACGGTTCGGCCTCAGACGGTGGCGCGGCGGCGTCGGTTGGCCTGGAGCAGCAGTCCCACCAGGCAGAGCAGGACGCCGGCAACGCCCACGGAGATAAATCCGCCGGATGGCCCCATCCCGTCGATAAAAATCCCTGCAAGGGGTGCCCCGAGCGCAACCCCGGCAGTCAGCGCAGAGCCGTACCAGCCCATCGCCTCGCCGCGGCGGTCCTCCGCCACCAGGTCTGCCACGTGCTCGGACGCGGCAGACAGGACGGGGGCGCACAACAGGCCCGGAAGGATTGAGACGAAGGCCAGCGTCCAGGTGTCCTGGGCGAAGCCCATCGGGATGGTCAGGGCCGCCATCCCCAGCAGCAGGAGGATCGGCGAAACTGGACGGTGCATGGCCCCGTACACCAGCCCGCCGACCACCGATGCGGCGCACCAAAAGAGGAACACAATGCCGATTTCGCCCTGGTGCCCTCCGGTTTCAAGGGCAGCGACAATGCCAACATCGGTGCCGCTGAGCACCATGCCGGTTCCAGCCGCCACGGCGAAGACGGCCGCGACAGTGGCCGTGAGCCAGGTGAAGTTGTGGGCCACCTTGCCGCGCAGCCCCGCCGGCCCGCCCCCGATGCGTGCTGCCCCGGCCGGGACGAGGTCTGCCGCTGCTTCCTGGAGGTGCGCCGGTGCGGCGGACACCACAGCCACTTCCGCGGCGTGGCGTTGGTGTGCCTGGCACTCCTCTGTAAGCGTGGCACTTCGAGTAGGCGGGTTAAACCAGATGAGGAACAATCCGGCCAGTGACGTGGAAACACCCACCACGGTGAGTCCCAGAACGGTGAAGCCGCTGGTGGCCACAACGGCACCGGCGGCAGGCCCGATCATGAACACCATCTCAGTGGCGATCGAGTCCAGCGCGAAAGCGGTCCGCCGCTGGTCGCCGTCAGCGAGGACGCCCAGCGACTGACGGATCACACTGAAGATCGGCAACGTCAGCAGGCCGCCGACGAAGACCAGCGGAAGCAGCCACTGGTAGGACACGTGCGGCACTATGGACCAGATGAGGGCCTCTGACACCACTGACGGAATCAGCGCCCTGCGCAGGCCGACAGTGTCCACGCGCCGGCCGCGCCATGGTGCGCCAACTGCAATGCCGATGGTCATAACAGCCGCTGCGGCACCGGCCGCTGCGTAGCCCTGGTCCAGGGTCAGGACGATATGCAGGGTCAGCAGCATGCCTGCGGCCGAGTGGGGGATGCGGGCGATCATGCCGACCAGCAGCAGCCGCCGGATGGGCCGGTGGGCTAGCAGCTCCCGGTAAAGAGCGAAGTTCACGGAAAATCCTTTGGGTCTGCCCGCGGCAGCCCGGAGATCTCCGCACCAACCGTCAGCTATTGTGCTGCGCGCCGCAACTTGATTTCGATCGAGTCAACACGCTCTCCAAACAATACATTCCGGGACCATGTCTGCTGGAGCCCGGACACCAGGTCCTGGACTGCCGGAGCGTCCAACCCATCCTCCAAGTGGAGCAGCACCTGAAGTTCCGGCCCGGCACCGCCCCCGGAGAGCGTGGCACCCGTACCGGTGAGGGCGGCGACGCCGGAGCCCGGGAGGAGGGCAAGCTGGCGTACCGCGGGGAAGGCGGCTGTTGCCTTAGCCATCTCGGCTGCCACCGCTGCATCAGTGTAGGAAGGGATCCAGTCCCGTTGTTGGGCCAGCGCCCAGACTGCGGGCCGCCGGACCACAAACGTGACCTCCGAGCCCGGATCGAGCACCAGCAACTCGGCCCCCTCGGCCACGGCTGAGAGGGCAGCCCGGGCAGCGTACACTGCCACGGGCCGGGCTTCGGGATGCCAGGCCGCCAAGGCATCCGCAGAGGTGAAGGCCGGCATGGCCGTCCGGCCGTCGGCAGCCTTCAGGGTGACCAGCGCCATGTCCGCCTGCTTGTCCGCGGCCAGGCCGTCGACGCCGGCTGCTTCCTCGCCAAGCTGCGCGATGATCGGGATAAACACGCGGGCGGTGGCCAGCGAAGCGACCACTGCCGCTTCGTCGCCGTTGCCATCAACCAGGGCCGCGACGGCGGCGAGGTAGCCGGCGTCGGCCGTTCCGTCGTCGTCCTCGAAGTTGTGGATCTTGCCGTCGTCCCCGGCAAGGCTCCGGCCTTCCCAGGGCTGGCCGGCCGAGTCAGTACGGCCACCCGCGCCGGCCAGTGCCGCGGCAATGTGCCCGGGCAGGTGGCGCGGCGGCGGCGATTCCGCTGCCGGGTCGGCGTTGTGCGTGCTGTCCACGGAAACTGCCTAGCGGCGTCCGGCGACGTCGAGGGCTTCGGGGAGCGTGAAGGCACCGGCGTACAGCGCCTTGCCCACGATCGCACCCTCCACACCCAGCGGCACCAGGGAGCGCAGCACTTTCAAGTCGTCCAGGCTGGAGATACCGCCGGAGGCGACTACCGGCTTGCCGGTCTTCTCCACCATCTGGCGCAGGAGTTCAACGTTGGGACCCTTCAGCGTGCCGTCTTTCGTGACGTCCGTAACGACGTACCGGGAGCAGCCGGCCTCTTCGAGCCGGGCCAGGACCTCCCAGAGGTTGCCGCCTTCTTTGGTCCAGCCGCGGCCTGCCAGCGTGGTTCCGCGGACGTCGAGGCCGACGGCGATCCTGTCGCCGAAGCGGTCGATTGCACTGCGGGTCCACTCGGGGTTTTCCAGCGCCGCCGTGCCGAGGTTGACGCGGGCCACGCCGAGGTCCAGCGCCGCCTCGAGGGATTCGTCGTCCCGGAGCCCTCCGGAGAGCTCCACTTTGATGTCCAGCCGGCCCACTACTTCACGGAGCAGCTCGGCGTTGGAGCCACGGCCGAACGCGGCGTCGAGGTCCACCAGGTGCACCCATTCGGCGCCCTGCTCCTGCCAGTTGAGGGCCGCCTCCAGCGGAGTGCCGTAGCTCGTCTCGCTGCCGGCCTCACCCTGGACCAGCCGTACGGCCTGTCCGTTTACGACGTCGACGGCGGGCAGCAGTTCAAGAACCGGCAGATCGGTTGCGGTGGTCATCTCGAATCCTCTTGGGTGTTGGGTTGGACGTGGAAGCGGAACTGGTCAATGCGTGGGGCTAGGTTCCAGGAAGCGTCAGCAGGTAGGCGGCCAGCAGCGACATTGCGGCCAGGACGTAGAAGCCCACCTGGGTCCACAGCGGCTTGTGCTGCTGCCTGAAGGACAGGGCGCCGCCCACCAGGACGCCGGCGAGGCCCATCAGGACAATCGACCACATCTAGGCGGCGTCCGTGGCGGCCGGCTTGCGAAGGCCGTCTACCCAGTTGCGCAGCAGCCGTGCACCGGCGTCTCCGGATTTTTCGGGGTGGAACTGGGTGGCGCAGAGCGGCCCATTCTCCACTGCGGCGATAAAGCGGGCGCCGTGTTCTGACCAGGTCACCAGCGGCGCGGCCATCCGCGGCTGGATGACGTCGAAGTCCCATTCCTGGACACCATAGGAGTGGACGAAGTAGAAGCGCTGGTCCGCGACGCCGGCAAAGAGCTTGGATCCTTCCGGAACGTCCACGGTGTTCCAGCCCATGTGCGGCACCACCTCGGCGGGAAGGAGTTCCACCTTGCCCGGCCACTCCCCCATGCCTTCGGCTTCTGTCCCGTGCTCAACCCCGGCCTCGAACAGGACCTGCAGGCCCACGCAGATTGCCAGGACCGGCCTGCCCCCGGCCACGCGCCTGCCGATCAGCCGGATGCCGTCCACGGCCTTGAGCTCGCGCATAACAGTCTCGAACGCGCCGACGCCGGGTACCACCAGGCCGTCGGCGTTCAGCACGTCCTCGGGCTTGGAGCTGAGGATGACCTCGGCTCCTGCCCGCTCCAGGGCGCGAACGGCGGAACGGACGTTTCCGGAACCGTAATCCAGGACAGTGACCGTGGGCTTGCCCTCGGGCGATGCTGGCTTTTTGCTGGCGGCCGGATCGATGACGGCACCGTCCCGGAGGATTTGGCCGCTCACAGGGCACCCTTCGTGGAGGGGATTCCCTCCACGCGGGGATCGGGTTCGACTGCAGCGCGCAGGGCGCGGGCGAAAGCCTTGAACTGCGCTTCCACGATGTGGTGCGGGTCGCGGCCCGCTATGACGTTCATGTGGAGGCAGATGCCTGCGTGAAGCGTGATGGCCTCAAAAACGTGGCGGGTCAGCGACCCGGTGAAGTGGCCTCCGATGAGGTGGTACTCCTGCCCGGCAGGCTCGCCGCCGTGCACCAGGTAGGGGCGGCCGGAGACGTCGACGACGGCGTGTGCCAGTGCTTCGTCGAGGGGCACCGTGGCCTCGCCGAACCTGCGGATGCCTGCTTTGTTGCCCAGGGCGGTGCGCAGCACTTCGCCGAACGTGATGGCGACGTCCTCCACCGTATGGTGGACGTCAATGTGGGTGTCACCGGTGGCCTTGACCGTCATGTCAATGAGCGAGTGCTTGCACAGCGCTGTCAGCATGTGGTCGTAGAACGGGACAGACGTGTCGATGTCCGAGACGCCCGTGCCGTCGAGGTTGATCTCCACGAGCACTGACGATTCACTGGTGGCACGCTCCATGCGTGCGGTCCGGGACTCGGCAGCGTTCGATCCGGTGGAACTCATGGTCATATGTCCTTATAAGCGAAGTCGGTGATGCGTCAGCGAAGGAGATGTGCCGCCGCGCGGCGGCACCGATACTTCAAGTTTAGGCGGGCAGCTTGGCCTGGCTGGCCAGGATGCGTTCCAGCGACGTCAGGAACGCTGTGGTCTCCGTCTCAGTTCCCGCTGTGACCCGCAGGTGGCCGGGGATGCCGACGTCGCGGATCAGCACGCCGCCGTCCAGCAACTGCTGCCAGACCTCATGCGGGCGGTCGAGGCCGCCGAAGAAGACATAGTTCGAATCGGAGGCGGCGGGCTTGAGGCCCATGCGGGTCAGCTCCGACACGATGCGGTCGCGCTGTTCCTTGATGTCCTCGACGTCGGCCATCAGTGCGGTGCGGTGCTGGAGGGCAGCGAGAGCTGTTGCCTGGGTGATGGCCGAAAGGTGGTACGGCAGCCGGACCAGGCGGATTGCGTCCGTGACTTCAGGAGCGGCCGCCATGTAGCCCAGGCGGGCGCCCGCGAGGGCGAACGCCTTGCTCATGGTGCGGGACACAATGAGGCGCTCCCGCCCGGGCAGCAACGTCAGGGCGCTGGGCGTTCCGTCGTGGGCGAACTCATGGTAGGCCTCGTCAACGATGACGATGGTCTGGCTGGCCTCGCCGGCCGAGTACACGGCCTCCACAACGTCCAGGCCCAGGCCCGTGCCGGTGGGGTTGTTCGGCGAGCAGAGGAAAACGATGTTGGGCTGAAGCTCCTTCACCTGCAACGCGGCCGATTCGGCACTGAGCCCGTAATCATCGGCCCGCTGCCCGACGATGTACCCGGTGTCCGTGCCGCTGGCCAGGAGCGGATACATGGAGTACGTGGGCGGGAATCCCAGGGCCGTGCGCCCGGGTCCGCCGAACGCCTGGAGAATCTGCTGGAGAACCTCGTTGGACCCGTTGGCCGCCCAGATGTTGGTGGCATCAAGACCGTGGCCGAGATATTCAGCCAGCGCTTCCCGGAGCTCGGTGAACTCACGGTCCGGGTAGCGGTTGAGGCCTGCAGCGGCTTCCGTCACGGCCACGCTGATCGCGGCCCGAACGTCCGCAGGCACGCCATGGGTGTTCTCGTTGACGTTCAGCAGGATGGGCACATCCAGCTGCGGGGCACCGTACGGGGTCAGTCCGCGGAGGTTGCTCCGGAGGGGAAGTCTGTTCAGACGCTCTAGCTGGTCATTCACCTGAACAGTTTAGGTCCGAAGCAGACGGCCTGAAAATGTGACGGCCTGCGGCGGCACGCTCCCGAGCCTGCAGGCTCATTACTTGGTGGGGACGAAGAGCTGCTGTCCGGGGACAACGCCCCCGGCGGAAAGGTTGTTCAACTGGGCAATATCCGCGATGACATCACGGGGATCACGCTCGGGCGCCACGGCACCGGCGATAGCCCAGAGTGACTGTCCGGCCTGCACCGTGACCGTGACCGTTGGCGTCAGCGACAGGTCGGCCGCCGAATCAGCAGCCTTTGCCGGGGCGTTGAGGAAACCTGCCAGCGAAAGCAGGATGGCGGCAAGGATCATCAGCGGGATGCCGATGAGGACAATCCGGCCCCTGCGGGTCAGGCGCAGCGGCTTCAACGATTCCGTGCGCTGCCTGGGCGCCGAAGCCGGCGTCGAGACACGTGCGGACCATTGCCGCGAGGTGAGATCCTGCACGGACATAAGCTGCGGACGCGAGTCCTGCGAAGCAGATATAGCTGACATGAAATGAGCCCTCCTGGACCATACTGTGCTGCCCGGTGCGCCCTCCGCGTCCACTTGCCGGTGCTGGCCTGGGCCGTCCATAAATTCGAGTATTCGAATCCGCAAGCAACGAGTAGAACACATGTTCGAACTTTGCTTCTTCATTTTTAGCACTTATCAACGAATATTGTCGAGACTCGCTAGAACAAATGTTTGAAAAAGCCCTGCGGCTGGCCTACGTTTGGATCAAAGAACAACCACCTCTGTAGTTGATCAGCAGGGTCTGACAATCAACTCCGACACCAGCCCCGGGGCGTTCCAGGCACCAGCGGCCGGAGCGGATCCGGGCAACCGAAAGGCATTGGCGAACATGGCAGCACCAGCCGCCGAGGGCAAGGCGACACCGCAGCGCCGCCAGCCCCAACGGACCCCCAAGGGGCTCACCGCCCGCCAAAAGAAGATCCTCGAAACGATCCAGCGCTCGGTGAATGACAACGGCTATCCGCCGTCCATGCGTGAAATCGGCGACACCGTGGGCCTGGCGAGTTTGTCCAGCGTGACCCACCAGCTCTCGCAGCTGGAGAAGCTGGGATACCTCCGCCGGGACCCCAAGCGTCCGCGCGCCATGGAAGTCCTGATGCCGCTGACGCTGGACGGCGGGTCCACCAAGTCCAACGGGACAACCAAGCCCGCAGTCCTGCACGGCATCGGCGGAACGGTCACCGAACTTCCCTCTGCCATGGACACCGCCATGGTGCCGCTGGTGGGCCGGATCGCGGCCGGCGGACCCATCCTTGCCGATCAGGTGGTGGAAGACGTGATGCCCCTGCCCCGGCAGCTCGTGGGCCAGGGTGAGCTGTTTATGCTGCGCGTGGCCGGCGACTCCATGGTGGACGCCGCCATCTGCGACGGTGACTGGGTAGTGGTCCGGCGGCAGTCCGATGCCGCCAACGGGGATATTGTCGCGGCCCTGCTGGACGACGAAGCCACGGTGAAGACCTTCCGTCAACGCGATGGCCATACGTGGCTGTTGCCGCAGAACACCCAGTACGAGCCCATTCTGGGCGATCACGCCACGATCATGGGCAAGGTCGTCTCGGTCCTGCGGTCCCTCTAGGACACAAAGGTCCGTCTAGAACAAGGGCCCGCTACGACCTGCGCCCCCTCAGACGCCCTTCCCGGAAAGCCTTTCCAGGGCGGCGAACGCCGTCTTCCGGTCCGTGGTGGGCCAAAACGGTGGCAGCGCGGCGCGGAGGAATCCGGCGTAGCGCTCGGTGGCAAGCCGGGAATCAAGCACGGCCACCACGCCTTTGTCTCCGGTGGAACGGATCAGCCTGCCCGCGCCCTGGGCCAGGCGGATGGCCGCGTGCGTTGCCGAAACCGCCATAAAGCCGTTTCCGCCGGCCTGGGCAACCGCGCGTGACCGTGCGGTCATCAGCGGATCATCCGGCCGTGGGAACGGGATGCGGTCGATCACCACCAGCCGGCATGATCCACCCGGAACATCAACACCCTGCCACAGTGACATGGTGCCGAACAGGCAGGTATCCGGTTCGTCCGCGAACTGCTTCACGAGGGCCGTCATGGTGGAATCGCCCTGGCACAGAATGCTGAGGCCGAGCCGGGGGCGCATTGCCTCGGCGGCCTCCTCCGCGGCACGGCGTGACGAAAAGAGGCACAGGGCGCCGCCGCCGGACGCCCGGATCAGCGCCTCAAGTTCGTCGAGGGCCTCCGGCGACGCCCCGCGGCCAGGCTTGGGAAGGTGCCCCGCGACGTAGAGGATCCCCTGCTTGGGATAGTCAAAGGGCGATCCCACGTCGATCCCGGTCCAGCTCGGTGCGCCCTCACCCACAAGCCCCAAGCCGCCGGCGGCCGGTTCAAAGGCCGAGCCGATGGCCAGGGTTGCCGAGGTCAGCACCACGGTGTGGCCGGCGAAAAGCCCCTCGCGGAGCTTGCCGGCAACGCTCAGCGGCGCGATGTTGACCAGGGCCGGCGCCGACTCATCGGGCTGCGCATAGCCCTGCTGCGGATCGAAGGAACTTGCACGGGAGAACCACACCACTTCACGGTTTTCCCGGGCCACGATCAGCCGTTCACAAAGTTCGAGGATCAGCATCAGGCGTGAGCGCGCGAGCTGCCGCCCGCCGTCGGCCGTTTGGCTGCCGTCACCCTTGGAATCGGACAGCGCAGCCCTGCAGGCCTCGCGCAGCTGGTCCACACAGTCCAGCTGTTCGTCGTTGAGGCCGTTCGGGAGCAGCCCGTTGGGCACGCCGGCAAGGGCGAGTTCCAGGTTGGCGGCGGCTGCGTTGAGGGCATCCACGGTGATGGCCGTGTGTTTCCGCGCGCCCGACGCCGCAGCGTGGACCATTGCCACGGAGAGCTGCCCCGACACCGCACCGGTGACGCGGTCCTGCAGTTCGTGGGCCTCGTCCACCACCACAACGTCGTATTCGGGCAGCACGGCGAGGCCTTCAAAGGCGCTGACGGCGAGCATGGCATGGTTGGTGACCACAACGTCGGCCTCGGCGGCGTTGTGGCGCGCCAGTTCGCTGAAGCATTCAGCTGCCATGGGGCATTTCTGGGCCCCCAGGCATTCCATGGACGTCACCGAAACCTGGCGCCAAGCCCGGTCGGTTACACCGGGAAGCAGTTCATCACGGTCTCCCGTGGTGGTTTTTTCCGCCCACTCGCGCAGGCGCACCACTTCTTTCCCCAGCTGGGACGAGGGCCCGCCCAGGGCAGCGGCGAAATGCGGGACGCTGGTGTCTTCTCCGAGGGAGAACAGCTGGCCCTCGGCGGGTTCCTCGGAGGGGAACCCGCCTTCGAGCTTGTGCCGGCACACATAGTTGGAGCGGCCCTTGACCAGCGCCACCTTGACCGGCCGGTCCAGGGCAGGCGTGATGGTCTTCAGCAGCCGGGGAAGGTCGCGCCCCACAATCTGGGTCTGCAGCGCAAGCGTTGCTGTGGACACCAGGGTGGGCTTGTTACTCACGAGCGAGTGCGCAATGAGCGGAATCAGGTAGGCCAGCGATTTACCGGTACCAGTACCAGCCTGGACCAGGAGGTGGTCGCCGGTTTCGATGGCCTTGGCCACTTGCCGCGCCATCTCGTGCTGTCCAGCGCGGCTTTGGCCGCCCATCCCGGCGACGGCGCGGTCGAGCAGCTCAATCACGAACTGCTCGCCGGCCGTCTCGGAAATTTCCCCTGCCACCAGGTCAGTCATGGTTGATGAAGGATTCCAGTTCAGCCGCAAGGCCCTCACGCACCATCACCAAAGCGCGCGTACCGTGCTCGCCGTGATCCAGGCTCAGGATCTCGGCATCGGTCTCGTGCAGTTTGCTGATCAGGTCGCCGCGGTCGTAGGGAATAAGGAGCTCCAGCTTCACGCTGGGCCGCGGTATCCCTTCACTGATGGCACGCAACAGTTCGGCGATCCCCTGGCCGGTGCGGGCCGAGACCACCACGTGCCGCGGCTCGCGCTGTTTGAGTCGCTCCACCACAAACGGATCAGCGGCATCGGCCTTGTTCAGGACAATGATCTCGGGCACCTTGCGGGCATCCACTTCGCTGAAGACCTTGCGGACAGCAGCAATCTGGCCCTCGGGGTCCGGGTGGGACACGTCCACAACGTGCAGGATCAGATCCGCGTCCGCCACTTCCTCCAACGTGGAGCGGAAGGCCTCCACTAGCTGGGTGGGCAGTGAACGGACAAAACCCACGGTGTCCGCCAGCGTGTAGCCGAGGCCATCGGAAGTCTCGGCTTTGCGGACGGTGGGATCCAAGGTGGCGAAGAGTGCGTTCTCCACCAGCACACCGGCGTCGGTCAGCCTGTTCAGCAGCGATGACTTCCCGGCGTTGGTGTAACCGGCAATCGCAACGGACGGCACTGAATTACGACGGCGGTTGGCCCGCTTGGTTTCCCGTGCCGGCTTCATCGCCGCGATCTCGCGGCGCAGCTTGGCCATGCGAGTGCGGATCCTGCGGCGGTCCAGTTCGATTTTCGTTTCACCGGGTCCGCGCGAGCCCATGCCGGCGCCGGCGCCGCCCACCTGGCCACCGGCCTGGCGGGACATCGATTCACCCCAGCCACGCAGGCGTGGCAGGAGGTATTCGAGCTGCGCCAGCTCCACCTGGGCTTTGCCTTCGCGGCTCTTGGCGTGCTGGGCGAAGATGTCCAAGATCAGGGCAGTGCGGTCAATGACCTTGACCTTGACAATGTCCTCGAGGCTACGGCGCTGGGACGGCGCCAGTTCGGCGTCCACCACCACGGTGTCAGCGCCGGTGGCCATCACGATTTCCTTGAGTTCAAGGGCCTTTCCGGAGCCCAGGAAGGTGCCCGGGTCCGGTTTGGCACGGCGCTGCACCAAGCCGTCCAGGACTTCCGAGCCCGCTGTTTCGGCAAGGGCGGCAAGCTCACGCAGGGAATTTTCCGCGTCTGCCAAGGTGCCTTCGGACCATAGCCCGGCCAGGACCACACGTTCGAGCCGCAGCTGCCGGTATTCGACTTCGGTGACATCTTCGAGTTCGGTGGACAGGCCGGCCACGCGCCGCAGTGCCCGGCGTTCCTCCCGGTCCTGCTGGTCGCCGTCGTAGCTGGTGTGTTCATCGTCCAAGCGGGAGATCGCCTGAGCCCTGCCGAACACGCCCTTGTCACCGTCTGCGGCGGTCACGTTCCTGGCCGGTACGTCCTTGGCGAGAATCCGGTCGATGACAGCTTGGATCTCCTCGGGACTCATGTCCTGGGCTGCTGGATCTGAACCGGTGTTTGGCTGGCTGGTCATGGTCTCCTTTGAAGATTCGTCATTTTCAGAATAGTGCGGTTCGTTGGTCAGTGGTGAAGTATTCGCGCTGGGCTGACGGCTTGCAGTCATCCGGGCCTCCTGGTGTGCTGCGCGGGCCGGTCAGGACCGTGGCGCGCAGGGAGTCTTCGCATCCGGGAGATGCGTGGAATGGTGGAACGCGGGCAAAATGCAAGGGACCGGCGGGGGCAGATCACTCGAGTATTGCCCGGCGGCATACCAGGTACGAAAGACCTGTTATGTGGCGCACTTGCGGAAGGTTAATACCTGCATCGCTGCGGGGCACGGCTTCGGGACAGCCGGCGTCCAGAGGGACACCGGCCGTGCCGGCTACTCGAAGATCAAGAACATGGGTTCAAGATTAGCAGAAGCGGTGGCCGCGGTTTCGCATTGTCCACCCCGGCCAACTAATCTGGCCAGTTATGGAGTCCGCACACTATTTCAGCGCATCGCCCGCCGGGCCGTTCACCCGCAAGCCGCTCACCGTGGAATTGGCTGGCGAGACACGTACGCTGCAGACGTCCGGCGGCATCTTCAGCCCCGATGGCATCGACAAGGGAACAGCGGTGCTCCTAGCTGAGGTTCCGGCCCCGGACCCCACAGGCAATCTCCTTGACATCGGCTGCGGCTGGGGACCGATTGCCCTGACCCTCGCATTGCGGGCGCCCCATGCCAAGGTGTACGCCGTGGATATCAATGAACGCTGCATCACGCTGACCAATGAGAATGCGGCCCTGCTGGGCCTGGGCAACGTGCTGGCCAGCACGCCGGACGCGGTGGACCCGGACCTGCGCTTTGACACGATCTGGTCCAATCCACCCATCAGGATCGGCAAGGATGAACTCCACAGCCTCCTGAAGCTGTGGCTGCCCCGGCTGGCGCCGGGCGGCTCCGCGTGGCTGGTGGTCCAGAAGAACCTGGGCTCGGATTCGCTTCAGCGCTGGCTGTCGACGGAGCTGGATGCATCGTTCGCCGTCAGCCGGGAGTCCACGTCCAAGTCCTTCCGGATCCTTCGGGTCAGGAAAGCGTCCCAGTAGCAACAATCTCGGCGGGCCCGCTGAGCTCGACGTGCTCGTGGCCACCTGCCCCGGCGAAGAACTTGACCGCGACGACGCCGCCCGGAACGTTGACAAGCCAGGAGTCCGGCGCTTCCGCCCCTGCCCAGTGCCGGATGGCCACGGCGGCGGCGCACGCGCCGGTTCCGCAGGACTGGGTTTCACCCACGCCCCGTTCATGGACGCGCATGGTGACGGTGCCGATCCCGTTGTGGACCAGCGGTTCGGAAGGCACGACGAATTCAACGTTGGTTCCATGGGCGGGCACCGGATCGACCTGCGGGGCGGTGTAGAGCCGGGTGGCTTGCAATTCGGACAGTTCCGCCAGTGCCACCACGGTGTGCGGGTTGCCCATGCTGACTGACAGGGCCGGGCGGGGCACTTCCAGGCCGTCCGCGGTTACCAGCGAATCCATGGCTTTGGCGGTCGCGTCGCCAGGGAAAATGAATGCCCACGGCCCCATGTCCACCGCGTAGCTGTCCCCTGTCCTGACCACAGTTTTGACGCCGCCGCGGGTCCCAATGGTGAGCGCGCCGCCGTCGGGCAGGTCTACCAGGCCCTCGGCACGCAGGAAGTGGATAAAAACACGGACCCCGTTGCCGCACATTTCCGACAGCGAACCGTCGCCGTTGCGGTAGTCCATGAACCATTCGGCCTCGGGGCTGTTCAACAGCAGCTCGCGGCCTTCGGGGAGGTACCGGGAGGGGACGGCCCGGATCAGACCGTCGCCGCCGATTCCGCGGTGACGGTCGCAGAGAGCGGCCACCTGGTCTGCGTCAATGGTGTGGACGCCGTCGGGATCAGCGATCAGCACAAAATCGTTGCCTGTGCCATGGCCCTTGGAGAAGCGGAGTCCGCCCAACGTGCGGAAGGCGGGCTCTGTGATCTCTGCGGGAGTTGCGTCCATAGTCCTAGATTACCGGCTGAGCGCCACGGCCTGGGCCGCAAGCGACGGCGCTTGCCAGTCCAGCCAGGAGATGCGGGGATCGGCACGGAACCACGTGAGCTGGCGCCTGGCGAACTGCCGGGTGGCCACAATGGTGTCCTCGGCTGCCTCGGCAACTGTGGAGCCGCCGTCGAGCACTTTCAGGAACTGGGCATAGCCCAGTGCCCGCGGCGCAGTCTTGCCGCGGCGGAGACCGGTCGCGTCCAGCCGCTGCACCTCCGCCTGCAGCCCCTGGTCCACCATGTTGTGGACGCGCAGTGCCAGCCGTTCACGGAGGACGTCTCGGTCCACGGCCAGGCCGATCTGGACGGCGGGCTGGAAATACTCACGCTGGGGCATAAAGGAGCTGAAGGGCCGGCCGGTGAGATCGTGGACTTCGAGCGCCCTGATGATCCGGCGCGCATCGGAGACACGGCCCGCGGACACCGGATCCACCTCCCGGAGCCGCGCCAGGAGGGCATCCCGGCCGGCTTCATCGAGCTCGGCCTCGAGCCGTTGCCGGAGGACTCGATCGGTGCCGGGAAATTCGAGGACGTCGAGGGCAGCCCGCACGTAGAGACCCGAACCGCCCGCCAGAATGGCACGCTTGCCGCGCGAGTGGATATCGTTGACGATACTCCGGGCCCGCTGCTGGAAATCTGAAACGCTGGCCTCCTCCGTGACGTCCAGGATGTCCAGAAGGTGGTGGGGAACGCCCTTGCGTTCTGCCGGCGTGATCTTGGCGGTGCCGATGTCCATTCCGCGATAGAACTGCATGGCATCGGCATTGATGACCTCGCCGTCCAGCTCCAGGGCAAGGTTCACGGCCAGATCGGATTTACCGGACCCCGTAGGCCCAACAACAGCAATAACCGACGGCGGGGCCACCGGTCAGCGGCTCCGGACCGGCAGCGTGGGCATACCCAGCGAGACCCCGGTCCGACCGGCGCCGCCTGCGGCAGCGGGCACGGGAGCGCCGCACGATTCGGCCTGGGACCTGTCCCAGGCGTCCCCCGCACGGGAGCGTCGCAGGCTGTAATCCTGCACCGATGGGTCCGCCACAAGGTGGAAGGCTGCGGCTTCGGTGATGGTCACGGTGACCAGGTCCCCCGGACGCGGCACTTCTGCCCCCTCGGGAACCGAGAAGTGCACGAGCCGCTGGTCCTGGGACCGGCCGGACAACCTGTGGGTTTCTTCGGACTTGCGCCCGGAATGGGCGGTGACCATCACCTCTACCCGGCGGCCAAGCTGGGTGGCGTTTTCCTCGGCGGCAATCCTGTCCTGCAGCGCGGTCAGGCGTTCAAACCGTTCCTGGACCACGGCCTTGGGAAGCTGGTCCGGCAGGTCCGCGGCCGGAGTGCCTGGACGCTTTGAGTACTGGAAGGTGAAAGCGGTGGCGAAGCGCGACTGCTCCACAACATCGAGGGTGGCCTGGAAATCTTCCTCGGTTTCGCCGGGGAAGCCGACAATGATGTCGGTGGAGATGGCGGCGTGCGGGATCTTCTCGCGGACCTTGTCCAGGATTCCCAGGAACTTGGTGGACCGATAGGACCGTTTCATGTCCTTCAGGACTTTGTCAGACCCGGACTGCAGCGGCATGTGCAGCTGCGGCATCACGTTGGGGGTCTCGGCCATGGCGTCGATGACGTCATCCGTGAAGGCGGCGGGGTGGGGGCTGGTGAAGCGGACCCGTTCCAGGCCCTCGATCTCCCCGCACGCGCGCAGGAGCTTGGAGAACGCCTGCCGGTCACCGAACTCCACGCCGTAGGAGTTCACGTTCTGGCCCAGCAGGGTGACTTCGATGGCGCCGTCATCCACCAGGGCCTGGATTTCGGCCAGGATGTCGCCCGGGCGGCGGTCCTTTTCCTTCCCGCGCAGGGCCGGGACGATGCAGAACGTGCAGGTGTTGTTGCAGCCGACCGAGATGGAGACCCAGCCCGAATAGACCGAGTCACGCTTGGTGGGCAGGGTGGAGGGGAAGACGTCCAGGGACTCGAGGATCTCCAGCTGGGCTTCGTTGTTGTGCCGGGCCCGGTCCAAAAGGGCCGGGAGCGCCCCGACGTTGTGGGTGCCGAAAACAGCGTCCACCCAGGGAGCCTTCTTGAGGATGGTCTCGCGGTCCTTCTGGGCCAGGCAGCCTCCCACGGCGATCTGCATCCCGGGGTTTGCCGCCTTGACGGGCGCCAGCATGCCCAGGTTGCCGTAGAGCTTGTTGTCAGCGTTTTCCCGGACCGCGCAGGTGTTGAACACCACGACGTCGGCCTGCTCACCGCTGGCCGGTACGTAACCCGCGTCCTCGAGCATGCCGGCCATCCGCTCCGAATCATGCACGTTCATCTGGCAGCCGAACGTGCGCACCTGATACGTACGGGGCTGCTGGAGGGCGGGGTCGGGTGACGGGGCGCTACCGGATGCTGGGGAAGGAATGGTCAAACTCACCTGTTAAGGGTACCGGGTCGCTACGGCTGCCGGGTTGGCGGAGACGCCCCTTGGCCTGGCCTATGGATCCAGCAGGCTGTCCGGTGGCTCTGCCTGGCCGGCCGCACGTGCGTCGAGCACCTCTCCGACGATCCGGAAGGCCTGCGACGGCTGATAGCCCTTGCGGGCCAGCATTGACGCCAGGCGCCGAGTGATCTTGTCCCGCTCAGCGCGGTCCGATAAATCCGTGCCTGCCCTGAGCTTGCGTTCCACCAGGAGCCGGGCAGACGCTTCCTCGTCCGCATCGGAAAGCTGTTCCAGCGCGGCGGCGGCTGTGTCCGCGTCAATCCCCTTGTCCGCCAGTTCCCGCCGGAGGGCCCCCTTGGCGAGCTTCCGAGATTGCGACCGGCTGCGCACCCAAATGTCGGCGAAGTCGGCGTCGTCAATGAGACGGACCTCCTCGAAGCGGTCCAGGACGGCTTCCGCCACATCCTCTGGAATGTTCCGCTCGGCCAGTTTCCGTGACAGTTGCAGCCTACTCTTGGCCGAACTGGTCAGCTGCCGGAGCACAATGGCCCGCGCCACGGACGCGGGATCCGGTTCGGCGTCTGCGGCGATGGCAGCAGCATCCGGATCGGGCCGGTCCGGCCCGAAGCCGGGGCGTCCGCCGCCCCGTCTCCGCTGCCGTCGCCCCGATCCGTCGTCCTGCCCGGCCGCACGCCATCCGGAGTTCTGCCCGGCCGTCAGGTCAGGGGCGTCACTAGAAGCCGTCAACAGCCTTCAGCTTCGGTGTGTCTTTGGCATCGGCTTCTGCGGGCTTGACTACGCCAACACCAAGCTTCTCCTTGATCAGGCGCTCCAGTTCCGTCGCCAGCTCGGGGTTGTCGCGCAGGAACCTGCGGGAGTTCTCCATGCCCTGGCCCAGCTGGTCGCCGTCGTACGTGAACCACGAACCCGACTTTTTGATGATGCCGTGCTCAACGCCCATGTCGATGATGCCGCCCTCGCGGGAGATGCCCTGGCCATAAATGATGTCGAATTCGGCGATCTTGAAGGGCGGGGCCATCTTGTTCTTGACGATCTTGGCCTTGGTGCGGTTACCGACGGAGTCGGCACCTTCCTTGAGGGTCTGGATCCGGCGGACATCGATGCGGATGGACGCGTAGAACTTCAAGGCCTTACCGCCGGTGGTGGTCTCCGGGGAGCCGAAGAACACGCCGATCTTTTCACGGAGCTGGTTGATGAAGATGGCGGTGGTTTTTGTCTGGCTCAGGCGGCCGGTGATCTTACGCAGCGCCTGGCTCATGAGGCGGGCCTGCAGACCAACGTGGCTATCACCCATGTCGCCTTCGATTTCCGCACGCGGCACCAGTGCGGCAACGGAGTCGATGACGATGACGTCCAGCGAACCGGAGCCGATCAGCATGTCCATGATTTCCAGGGCCTGCTCGCCTGTATCCGGCTGCGAGACCAGGAGGGCGTCCGTATCCACGCCCAGCTTGGCGGCGTATTCAGGGTCCAGGGCGTGCTCGGCATCGATGAAGGCGGCAATGCCGCCAAGGCGCTGCGCGTTGGCAACGGCGTGCAGGGCCACTGTGGTCTTACCCGAAGATTCCGGACCGTAGATCTCCACAACGCGGCCGCGGGGCAGGCCGCCAATTCCCAACGCAACATCCAATGCGATGGATCCGGTGGGGATGACCTCGATGGGGGCACGGACTTCATCGCCCAGCCGCATGACCGAGCCCTTGCCGAACTGCTTGTCAATCTGTGCCAGCGCTGCGTCGAGCGCCTTTTGACGATCCGGGGCTGCCGCCATGGTTCACACCTCTAATGCTTTCTCGCTTTGGAGTGGCCTCAGCGGCCATTTCTTGGTCATCTCTGACGCTAATGGCACCCGCTGACATTCTGGCCGGATGACATCGCCTATGTGGATAACCCACTACGAAGAGCATAGCTTTACCCGAACAGATATTCGAACAGATCCGGCGGCGTGTCAGCGCAGAAAGGGGCGCACATGAGCCTGGATAAAGCGGACGCTTTGGTGGCAGGCGTCAGTCGCGCAGGGGTTTGACGTCGCGGCCCAGGCGCCGCTCCGGCGGCACATCCTGGACGTCGCAGACGGCCAGCCACACCTGACGGGGGCTCAGTCCGGCCGCGAGGGCCTGGTCGGCGGTGCGCCCGCCGGCCCCGGCAAGGACCAGGGTGCTGCTCAAGACCCGGGAGTAGCCGGCCCCGAATTCGTCGTCCATAAGCCGCCAATAGTCACTGATCCGCACCAATAGAGTCTCTCACGGTCCCGGACCCTAGAATTGTTGCCATGAGCAACCCTGCCGACGGCCCTCCTGCGACAGGCCTTCCCGAGACCGGCCTTCCCGCGACGTCCCCTGCGGCGACAGGTACCGACAAGGAAACCGTCGATGAAGCCTTGAACACCGTGGAACACCAGATCAGTCTCTTCTGGCGGCGTGCCCGTTCGGTGTCCCATCAGCTCTCGCGGCAGGTGCACCCGGACATGGAACCGGCGGCCTACGGCTTGCTTGCGGTCATCCGGCGCGAAGGACCCATCCGGTTGACGGACCTCGCCCAGAACATCGGCGTGGGAAAGCCTTCCGTCAGCCGCCAGATCGCCTTCCTGGAAAGCATCGGGCTGGTGTTCAAGGAAGCTGATCCCCTGGACGGACGGGCACAGTCGATCCGCCTCACCGAAAAGGGCGAGGAAAGGATGCATCAGGTCCAGGATGCGCGCCGCCAGGATTTCCGTGAGCGCCTGGGTGAGTGGCCGGTCGGGGAACTTCAGACCCTCGCCGAATACATGGCCAAGCTCAACTCCGTCTTTGAACTCGACGGCTTCGCGAAGGACCCCTCCGCCGGCGACACTGCAAAATAGCCACCACAATCAACAAAGCCTCCGGCCCATGGCCGGAGGCTTTGTGGTACATCCTGTCTGGCTCTGCGGTCGGCTTACCTTGCGCCGGAAAGCAGGCCCTTGGAAAGTTCGTTGTTGAGTTCAGCGCTCAAATCGCGATCAAGGTCGCGGCCGTAGCGCTGTGAGAATTCCTGGGGAACGGTGTCTGGAACGGCAACGCCCTCGGCGACGGCGACACGGTCGCTGACTTCCCTGAGCATGCTGGACAGCGGCACGTCCAGGGCTGAGCAGATTGAGGAGAGGAGTTCTGATGAAGCTTCCTTCTGGCCGCGCTCTACTTCACTGAGGTAGCCCAAGGAAACACGGGCACTGTGCGAAACTTCGCGGAGCGTGCGTCCCTGGCGCTGGCGTACATCGCGCAGGACATCACCGATTTCGTGACGAAGTACAACCATCTTGCGCTCCTTCTGTTCGCTCTTGGCCTGATCGGCGAGGCCCACATCCTTCCAGCGGACAACGCCGTTTATGGATACGGGCTGCTTTACCATCTGTATCGCCTTGCTCCCTCATAAGTTCGGTCCGCCGTGGAGCGAACCGTGGTGGTTTATTCATCCTAGGCGCCTCCGCTCTCCGGAAGCGACACAATGTAATAACTAATGGACACCGGGATTTGTTCCCGGCAACTTTACGCCCGGTAGCCTCAGGAAGATAGGGCCGCGATCAGACTTTCCAGCGCAGCACCACAAGCCTGTCCGCGGATCTCTGCCCGGTTCCCGGTGAAGCTGTACTCGAGGTAGGACGCACCGGCCGCTGTGGCAACCCCGATGAACACCGTCCCCACCGCTTTGCCATCATGTTCCTCCGGGCCGGCCACCCCTGTGGTGGCAACGCCGACGTCAGCACGCAGCGCAGTCCTGGCCCCTGCCGCCATGGCCGCTGCGACGGCACCGTCAACGGATCCGGCCGCGGCCAGCAGCTCTGACGGAACGCCCAGGACGCCAACTTTGACGGAGTTCTGGTAGGCCACCACGCCGCCCTGGAGCATGCCTGAGGCTCCGGCTGTGTCGGCGAGAACGGCGCTGACCATTCCCGCGGTGAGCGACTCTGCGGTCGCGACCGTGCGGCCCGTTTCAACGGCCTTTTTGACTGTCTGTTCCGCCAGGTGGTGAAGGTTGGTCACGTCGGCTCCCTAGTTGCCAGCTGTAGTTTTTCCGGACTGCTTGCCCTGTGACCGGATTCGCAGGGCTTCAATGACGTATTCGACGCCGGTCCATACCGTGATCAGCACGGCCACCATCATGACGGCAAAAGCCACCCACACCACCCACGGTGCCAGTGCGCCGAGTGGCAGGAGGTACAGGAAGATCGCGGCTGTCTGAACGACGGTCTTGAGCTTGCCCCCGCGCGAGGCCGGGATGACACCGTAACGGATGACAAAGAAGCGAAGGGCGGTGATGCCCCATTCCCTGACGAGGATGACGATGGTGACCCACCATGGCAGCTCATTGAGGAGGGAGAGCATCACCAGTGCTGAGCCGATGAGGAGCTTGTCGGCGATGGGGTCCGCGATTTTGCCGAAATTGGTGACGAGGCCGCGGCTCCTGGCGATGTCGCCGTCGAGCTTGTCTGTGTAGATGGCGACGGCGAACGCCGCCACCGCGGCCCAGCGCCAGGGCCCTGACTCGCTGCTCAGCCCGGGGGCGTCGGCGAGGAGGAACCAGACGAAGAACGGCACCAGGGCGATCCGCAGCATGGTCAGGATGTTGGGAAGATTCCAGATTCCTGGGCTGCTGGAGCCGGCTGCGGATGCTTCGGGGCTAGTCACCCTCCTAGGCTACCGTCCGGTGAGTGACCATGCGTCTTCGGAACCGTCTTCGTCGTCGCCGGAGGTGCCGTCGGCGCCGTCGAAGTACTCGACGTTCTGGCTCCGCTGGTCCAGGTCCGCCTGCACGAGGTCCTCCGCGTAACCGCCCTGGGCGATGTTCGCGTTGGCGTTGTCGCTGAGCGCCGCCGTCTGCGAGTCAGCACTAGCCGGCGCGTCCTGGCCCTTCATGGCCGCAAGCACCGCAGCGAGGTCGTCCGGCTTGACCAGGACGTCGCGTGCCTTGGATCCTTCCGAGGGGCCAACCACTCCCCTGGATTCGAGCAGGTCCATGAGGCGTCCGGCCTTGGCGAAGCCCACGCGCAGCTTGCGCTGGAGCATCGACGTCGAACCGAACTGTGTGGTGACCACCAGTTCTGTGGCCTGCAGCAGCACTTCGAGGTCGTCCCCGATGTCGTCGTCGATCTGCTTTTTCTGCGCCTCGGGAGCGACGTCGTCGCGGTAGACGGCCTTCAGCTGGCCCTTGACGTGCTCGACGACCTTGTGGATCTCGGACTCGGTGACCCAGGCGCCCTGGACGCGCATGGCCTTCGAGGCCCCCATCGGCAGGAAGAGGGCGTCGCCCTGGCCGATGAGCTTCTCGGCGCCAGGCTGGTCCAGGACCACGCGGGAGTCCGTGACGGAGGATGTGGCGAAGGCCATGCGGGATGGCACGTTGGCCTTGATGAGGCCGGTGACGACGTCCACGGAGGGTCGCTGGGTGGCCAGGACCAGGTGGATGCCGGCGGCACGCGCCAGCTGGGTGATGCGGACGATGGAGTCTTCGACGTCGCGCGGGGCCACCATCATCAGGTCGGCGAGCTCGTCGACGATCACCAGCAGGTACGGGTAGGGCCGGATGACGCGCTTGGAGTCCACGGGCGGCTGGACCTTGCCGGCGCGGACTGCCTTGTTGAAGTCATCGATGTGCTTGAAGCCGTAGTTGGCGAGGTCATCGTACCGGGCGTCCATCTCGCGGACCACCCATTGCAGGGCCTCCGCAGCCTTCTTCGGGTTGGTGATGATGGGCGTGATGAGGTGTGGGACGCCTTCGTAGGCGGTCAGCTCCACACGTTTGGGGTCCACCATGACCATGCGGACCTCATCCGGGGTTGCCCGCATCAGGATCGAGGTGATCATGGAGTTCACAAACGAGGACTTGCCGGCGCCTGTAGCACCTGCGACGAGCAGGTGGGGCATTTTGGCGAGGTTCGCCACGACGTAGCCGCCTTCGACGTCCTTGCCGACGCCCATCACCATGGGATGGTCGGTCCGGCGCGCGTTCTGGCTGCGGAGGACGTCACCGAGGGAGACAGTCTCGCGGTCCGTATTGGGGATCTCGATACCGATGGCGGACTTGCCGGGGATGGGGCTGAGGATCCGGACGTCGCTGGAGGCCACGGCGTAGGAGATGTTCTTGGACAGGGCGGTGACGCGCTCCACCTTGGTTCCCGGCGACAGTTCGATCTCGTACCGCGTGACGGTGGGCCCGCGGCTGAAGCCGGTGACCTGCGCTTCCACGTTGAACTGGTTGAGGGTCTCGGTCAGGGACGCTACGATCGCGTCGTTGGCCTCGGTGCGCTCCTTGGGGATGGAACCCGGGGTCAAAACGTCCGACGGCGGCAGGGTGTAGGTGACGTCGCCCGCCAGCGAAAGTTGCTCGGTCCGCTGCGGAATAGGAGCCGGAAGAGGCATGGGCGTGACGGGCTTGGCCGGCACCTGCGCAGCGGCGGCGGGTGCAGCGTTGAGTGAGCCGGCGGCCACCATCCCGGGTGTGACCAGCGGGATGGCCTCGGTGGCGTTGTCCTCTGCCGCCCCCCTCCCTGCAGCGCCGAGGCCCTGGGCGGCTTTGATTTTCTCGACGGCGATTTCCGCCGGGGTGGGGCGGCGCACGCCGGGAGCCGGGCGCGGTCCGGGGCCCGATTTTGCGTCGGCCTCGTCGTCGTCGATGACGGCGTGCTCGAAGGCTTCGTCGCCCACGTAGCCTTCCAGCCCGGCGTCGGACTCGTCGTCCTTACCGAAGAAGCGCCGCTTCTTCTTCCGCGGCGCCTGGGTTGCCTTCGTTTCCTCGAGGTAGCTGCGGTCGTGGCTGTCCCCGGCGTCGCCGGGTTCCTGCAGGTCCAGGCCCATCAGGTGCTCATAGGCTGCCCGCAGCCGGCGCGGAATAGCTCCGAAAGGGGTTGCGGTAATGATGAGCAGTGAGATGAAGGCCAGCAGGCCGTAGACCACCACGGGCACCGCCGAGTGGATGGCCGCGAGGGGTGAAGCGGCCAGGAAGCCGAGCATCCCGCCTGCCTGGCGGAGGCCGTCGAAGCCTTCGGCAACGGTGGGCTGCCCGCCCACGATGTGGGCAAGGCCGCAGCCCGCAAAGGTCATAATGAGGAAACCGATGCCCACCCGGTTGTTTCCCCGGCCGTCGTCGGGCTGCCGGAAGAGCCGGAAGGCACACACAAAAAGCATCAGCGGCAACAGCAGTGATATCCAGCCGAAAGTGCCGTTGACCACGCTGTAGACGGCGTCGGGGAACCAGCCGGTCATCCCCCACCAGGAGAACGTGGCGATGAAGACGCCCAGGGCAAGGTTGAACAGGGCCTCGCCGTCGCGGCGTTCCTCGGCCGGCAGGTCGCTGACGTCGGAGCCGATCCTGCGGACTCCCCCGCCGACCAGATGTCCCACGGCCAGCCAGGCGCCGCCCACAACGCGCAGGAGCCACGGCTGCCGCTGTTCGACGGCGGGAAGCTGGCGAGTGCGGGCCGTGCTGGAGCGTCCGGGGGTACGGCCGGTCTTTGGCGCCGTGGACCCGGCGCCGCGGCCCGTGGTGCTGCCGGGTTTGCCGGCGGAATTGCCCCGGGGCGCGGGAGTAGTACGAGTGGCCATACATGCCACGCTACCGGAACGGGGCCGGTTTTCCGCGGATTTCCGGCTGCTCCGGGCCCCATGTTGCCCAATCGAGTAGGTGGGACGGGTTTCCCGTCCCACCTCTCACACCACCGTACGTGCGGGCCTCGCATACGGCGGTTCGCTAGGTCGTTGAAAACGATCCCATGCATGGCGAAAGAGAATGAGGCCTTGATCTTCCCAGTATTGATTGGGCAGCGCCCGTTGGAGGATGGGAGATCCCGCGGTTCGCCAGTAAGCGCGACTGCTGTTGCCCCACTGGTAGGCCAGATCCGGCCTGATCCCGAGCTTACGCAGCTTTACCACCCGGGTTCGCGGGAGTTTCCATTCCTTCCACCGGATTTGGCGCATCCTTCGCCTGAACCATTCATCAAGGGCGGCGAACTTCCTCGGTGTCTGTGACAGCCGGAAGTAGCCCATCCACCCCCGGATGTAGCGGTTCAGTTGTTGGATGCGGTCGACCATGGAGATACTCCATTTACGCGAGGTCAGTTCCCTGATGCGGTCCTTCATGCGCTTGAACGCCTTCGGAGCGATCCTGATCCTGACTCCGGTTTTGGTGAAGTAGAACCCGAAACCCAGCAACGTTGCAATACCCGCTGGATTGATCGTGGACTTCTGCCGGTTGACCCTCAACTTCAGGCCCGTCTCAAGGACTTTCGTCGCCTGTTCCAGCACCCGTTCCGCGGCTCTCTTGGACTTCACAAAGACCCTGATGTCATCGGCATACCGCACGAAGCGGTGCCCCCGAGCCCAGAATTCCTGATCAAAATCGTCCAGCATGATGTTCGACAGCAACGGCGATAAAGGCGACCCCTGCGGGGTTCCCTCCTCCGTCGGCTGCCGCACCCCATCAGCCATGATTCCCGCTTCAAGATAGCGTCGAATCAGCTTCAAGAGCCGCTTGTCTTTCACTTTCCGCGCAACCCTGGCCATCAGCACGTCGTGGTTCACCCGGTCAAAGAACGCATCCAGGTCAACCTCGACCACCCACCGATACCCTTGACCGATCACCGTTCGGGCGACCTTCACCGCATCGTGGGCGCTTCTGCCCGGCCGGAACCCATACGAGATCGGCACGAACCCCGGATCAAAGACCGGGGAAAGGACTTGCGCGACTGCCTGCTGAATCAACCGATCCAGCACGGACGGTACTCCCAGCATCCGTTCCCCGCCATCAGGTTTGGGAATCATCACCTGACGAACCGGGCCCGGAGCATACGTACCCGCGTCCAACGCTTCCCGGGTTTCTGTCCAATGTCCTAAGCACCACGAACGGAGTTCCTCCGTGCGCAGCCCGTCAGCACCGGCAGCACCCCGGTTACGCTCAACACGTTTCAACGCGATCATCAGATTCTGCCGGGAGAAAACTTCCTCCCACAGATCCGATGTATCCCTGATGTTCTCCCCGATACCCGCCGGGTCCTCACTACGCACAGAAAGGGGCCATCCCGGATTCACCGTTCGCTCCTTCACTCTCTGTCCCACCACTCCCGTGGGTTGGCTGCGATTCTTGTGGAACACACGAGAAGCACCGCTTCAAATCATCAATTCCCAGCGTTCAGCCCTTCCCGGCAAATCATGCATGATTCCCGCCGGTACTATGGCCTCGGCTGACTTCTGCCCCATCAGCGCGACCCTTAGAGCCGCACCGCTCCACCCAACAAGCAGGTGACGCACTGGGACAGATCTCCCCAGATAAGAACATTTGCTTTCCCCCTGCCGCCGCCGCATTTACACACTGGCCGTTTCGGTGGAACGGGCTTCACCATCGCGTGCCGGCTTACCCCAACCAGCATGCCTTCTATGCAGTTCGTGTCCCTCGGTGCAGGGATTTGCCTCCGGCTTCCTTCCCACCCCACCTCACGATGACGCAGTTGCCATTGGCTAGAAGTTAAACCACCTTCTCCTTCAGAGGACTCACACCTCCAAGCAAATGCCCATGCTGGGCGTACACGCGAAAGGCCCGGTTCCGAAGAACCGGGCCTTTAGGACTCCCTTGGAGGCGGGGTCTCATCGATTGCTCCGTAGAGGCCCTTTTACGACGCCAAAACGGCCTCTACGGAGCAATCGATGATGAGGCTGGTTACGCCTCGAGGACCACCGGGATGATCATGGGCTTGCGGCGCAGCTTGCGGTTGACCCAGGTGCCGACGACGCGGCGGACGACCTGCTGGAGCTGGTGGGTGGTGTGGTCCGTGCGGTTGAGCACGGCTTCTTCCAGGGCGGCGTTGATCTTCGGGATGATCTCGTCGAAGACCGAATCGTCCTCGGCCACGCCGCGGGCGTGGATCTCGGGTCCGGAGACCACCTTGCCGGTGGTGCGGTTGATGACGGTGATGATGGAGATGAAGCCTTCATCGCCGAGCGTCTGGCGGTCCTTGAGGTCCGCTTCGGTGACTTCGCCGACGCTGGAGCCGTCCACGTAGACGAAGCCCACTTCAACCTGGCCCACCACGTCTGCGCGGTGGTCCTTAAGGTCGATGACGGTGCCGTTGTCGGCAAGGATGACGCTTGCGGTGGGGACGCCGGACTCGATGGCGATCTTGCCGTTGGCGATCAGGTGGCGGGTCTCGCCGTGCACGGGCATGGCGTTGAGCGGCTCAAGGATGTTGTAGCAGTAGAGCAGCTCGCCGGCGGCCGCGTGTCCGGAGACGTGCACCTTGGCGTTGCCCTTGTGGATGACGTCCGCGCCGAGCTTGAGCAGGCCGTTGATGATGCGGAAGACGGCGTTTTCGTTGCCCGGGATGAGGCTGGAGGCCAGGATCACGGTGTCACCGTCGCCCACCACGACGCGGTGGTCGCCGTTGGCCATGCGGGACAGCGCGGCCATCGGTTCGCCCTGGGACCCTGTGGACATCAGGACCACGCGGTTGTCCGGCAGGTTGTCGATGTTCTTGATGTCCACGAGGAGGCCGTCGGGAACGTCGAGGTAGCCGAGCTTGGCGGCGATGGCCATGTTGCGGACCATGGAGCGGCCCACAAAAGCCACCTTGCGGTTGTGCTTGGCGGCGGCGTCCAGCACCTGCTGGACGCGGTGGACGTGTGAGGAGAAGGACGCCACGATGATGCGCTTGGTGGCCTGGCCGAAGAGCCGTTCCAGCGTGGGGCCGATTTCCTTCTCGGCGGTGGTGAAGCCCGGCACGTCGGCGTTGGTGGAGTCGGACATAAAGAGGTCAACGCCCTCTTCACCCAGTTTGGCGAAGTGCCGGAGGTCGGTGATCCGGCCGTCCAGGGGCAGCTGGTCCATCTTGAAGTCGCCCGTGTGCAGGACGGTGCCGCCGGCCGTGCGGATGAACACTGCCAAAGCGTCGGGGATGGAGTGGTTGACCGCGACGAACTCGCATTCGAAGGGGCCAAACTTTTCGACCTGGCCCTCTTCGACGGTCATCGTGTACGGACGGATCCGGTGTTCCTGCAGCTTGGCCTCGATGAGGGCCAGCGTCAGCTGTGAGCCCACCAGGGGGATGTCGGCGCGCAGCCGCAGGAGGTAGGGAACGGCGCCGATGTGGTCCTCGTGGCCGTGGGTCAGGACAACGGCCACGATGTCGTCGAGACGGTTCTCGATGTAGGAGAAATCGGGCAGGATCAGGTCAACGCCGGGCTGGGTTTCCTCGGGGAAGAGGACACCACAGTCCACGATGAGCAGTTTGCCGTCGATTTCGAACACGGCCATGTTCCGGCCGATCTCCCCCAGGCCGCCCAGCGGAACGATCCGAAGGGTGCCTTGCGGCAGGCGGGGAGGCGTGACAAGGCCGGGAAGGGCGGTTTGGGTCATAGTGCACTACTTTCCAGGCGGAAGGGTGCTGGTCTTGCCTTCAGGAAAAGACCAGCCCCGCTTCCGCCAAATCCTCGCGGATGGTTTCGATCTCGGCTTCGTCCGGCTCCACGAGGGGCAAACGGACAATCGAGTTGGGCAGGACTCCCTGCCATTTAAGAATTTGTTTGGCTGCAACGGCTCCCTGGACGCGGGTCATCGTTGCCCTCACGACGGGCAGCAGCTCGAAGTTGATCTTACGCGCAGTTTCGAGGTCGTTCGCGTTGATGGCGTCGATCAGTTCGCGGAAGCGGCGCGTTGCGACGTGGGTTGTGACGCCCACGAGTCCGACGGCGCCCAGCGACATCCAGGGGAGGATCAGCCCGTCGTCGCCGGAGTAGAAGTGCAGGTCCGTCTCTGCCATCACCCGGCTGGCCGCCATGAAATCGGCCTTGGCATCCTTGACGGCGACGATGTTCGAGTGCTGCGCCAGGCGGATCATGGTTTCGGGTTCGATCGCGATGGAGGAGCGGCCCGGAATGTCATAGAGCATAACGGGCACATCGGTTGCGGACGCGACGGTCTCGAAGTGTGCGCGGACGCCTGCCTGGCTGGGCTTGTTGTAGTACGGCGTGACGAGCAGCAGGCCGTCTACGCCGAGCGCTGCCGCCTGCTGGGACAGGTGCACCGAGTGTGCGGTGTCGTTCGTCCCGGTGCCGGCGATGATGGCGGCGCGGTCTCCCACGGCCTCCTTGACAGCGCGGAACATGCCAAGGTTTTCTTCATCCGAGAGGGTGGACGTTTCGCCGGTGGTCCCCGTGACGACCAGGCCGTCGCAGCCATCGTCCACAAGCTTGATGGCCAGTTCGGCTGCCTGCCTGTAGTCCACGGCGCCATCCTTGGTGAAGGGCGTGACCATGGCGGTCAGGAGCGTACCAAGGGCAGGAGCGGTGGCGGATTTGTGAGGCATGGAAAAAACGTTACCCTGTCGGCGGCTGGTTAGGACAATGGGGGCAGCGTGATCCGTGTCAACTAGCGGGCTGCCATGCCCCACGAACTACGGTCAGCACGCACTGAAGATCGGCTCCCGCGGGGTCAGCGGAATTTCCGCAACGTACTCCTCTGCAGGATGGCGGTGATTACTTCAGTGCCGGTTCCGGCCGCTTTTTTCAGCTCGAAGCCGTCCGGTCCCCAGAACCCGCTCAGGCCGCAGGAGGGACCCAGCGAGGTGGATCCGCCAAGGTTTGCCAGGATGGCGAACATCCGGTTGTCCATAGCCCTGGCTCCGAGATGTAAGCCAAGCCGCCGCTCTTCCGCCTGCGTGTACAGGGCCGAAACGGCGTAGATATCCGCGCCGGCCTGGGCTGCCCCGGTGGAGTGGGCCGGAACCGCTGCGTCAAAGCAGATGGCCAGCGCTATGCTCCAGCCATCCAACGCGATCATGAGTGCACCGTCCCCCGCGGCGAAGACCTCCCGTTCCTGGCCGTGGAGGTGGGTCTTGAAGCCGATTTCGGTGGTGCCGTCGGGGTGGATCACGAGGCTGGCGAGCCGCGGCGTGCCATCAGGTTCCCGGTAGGGAGCCCCTGCCACGGCAGTGATCCCGGTCCGGCGGCAGATTTCGTGGAGATCGCCCAGGCGTGGGTCATGATGCTGAAGCCACGAGTCGTCAGCGGCCAGTAGCGCCAGGTTGTACCCCGTCAGCGACAGCTCAGGGAACACCACCAGCCGGGCACCGTGGGATTCGGCATCCTCGATCAGCCGGACGTGTTCTTGCACATTCGGGACAATCCCGCCTGCCAGCGCCTGGTACTGCACGGCAGAGACGGTCAGGGCATCAGTCACGTACTTATCCTAGGAGTGCGCTGAACAAGGGGCAATCCAGAGATGGGATTCGGCTTGGGGGCCGTTCTTCGGAGCCTTGGGCGGCCCGCTGACGGCCTGGGAATGTTGGGGCCGGGCCCGGGGATAAGAATTTTTTGGTGGCGTGGTAGCCCGTCCATGGTGTCCCGGGGCGCGTTGACGGCCCGGGACAGGGGACGTGCCCTTATCCCAGGGCCCAGGCCCCGTTGTGGCCGGTGAGGCCCAGGTTCAGGAGTCGCCGGAGGTTCAGTGCGGCGGTGCGGACCTGCAGCCAGGCGTTGTTCTTCTCCACGCCCCGGTATCTCAGGCGCCGGTTGCCTCCGGCGACCAGCCAGCCGATGGATCTTTCCACCAGGGGCCGGTAGGCCCGGTAGTCATGCCGGAACCCCGGCTCGCGGGCTGCGGCCCGGTGCGCGCGCTGGCGGGCATGGTGGACGGTGATGACGACCTTGCGACCGCCCTTGGCCGTGGTGCATTTCTCCCGCAGCGGGCATGCCTTGCAGGCGGTGCCGAAGTTCACGTTGCCCTTTTCACTGATCTTGCGGACCTCCCCGGCCGGGCAGGTGAGCGTGTTCTTGGACCCGTCGTGGGCGAAGTCGTCCAGGTCGTAGCCGCCGGGCACGGCCGGGCGCAGCGGCTTGGGCTTGACCAGCCCCTCGTGCCCGGCCCCATCGAGGTGTTCGAGCATGGACCCGGAACCGTAGGCCGAGTCCCCAAGCACCTGGTACCGGGTGTCCTCGTCTTTCATGGTCGGATCGGTGCCCAGCAGCCCGATCCCGGCTTCCGCGTCGCTGGAGCCGGGGCCGGCGGCCCGGGTCATCACCGCGTTGGTGTAGAGCCCGGTCTCCGGTTCGGCGATGATGTGTCCCTTGAACCCGTCGATCATCACCGACCGGGACTTGTGCGCGTGCCTGGCCTCCGTGTCCACGGTGGAGACCAACCGGTCAGGGGCGACCTTCCGCGCGATCCGCCACCGCCCGTCCGTGCCATCGGAGCCCTCGGCCGGCTCCACGTCCTGGCCCGAAACCAACGCCAGCAGCACGTACGCCTGGTACTGCGGGGAGTCCTCCTCCAAGGTGTCGGGATCCACCGCGCCGAGCAGCGCCAGGGCGTCAGTGACCAGCCCGGAAATCAGGGCTTCCTTTGCTTCCCTGTCGTCCCAGGAAATGTCCGGCTTGCCCGTGCGCGTGTAGTCATAGGAGGTCGCGTGGATCGCCATCAGCGTGGCGCCGCGCTCCATGGCCTTGCCAAAGCGGCGGATCACGGCAATGAGCTGGGTGATGGTGTCCTGCCTCGCCACCGCGTCCTGAAACACGGTCGAATCCACCGCCCGGCGGTGCCGGCCGGTCAGGACCCCGGTCGCGGTGATGACCCGGGCCACGGCCTCGGTGATACGGTGCGGATTGTCACTGGCCCGCAGGCGGTTGCGCCAATGCACCAGCGCCGTAGGATGGAACGCCGCCTCGGTCAACCCATACCCGCAGGCCGCCTTCCACCGCAGATCAAAGGTCAACGCTTCGGCGGTGGCCCGGTCCGACAAACCCTCCAACGCCTGCAACACCAGGACGGTGCCGATCACCGACGCCGGGATCGAGGGCCGGCCCCGCTTGGAAGGAAACAAATCCTCCATCATCGAATCCGGGAAAAGCTCCGAGCGGTGCCCGGCCAAAAACGCGTAGGCACTGCCCGGGGCCAACAACTCCCCGGCCAGTGCCTCCACATCCAAATACCCCCGCTGGGGCGCCTCAATTCCTTGCATGCATCCAGTCTTAACGACCCCGGCACGAAGTCCAGCAGGCGCGCCTTAAACCACCCAAATTGTTCAGCGCACTCCCAGTGAGGCTACGCCTCTGACCGCCGAGGTGGGTGGCTGGCTGTCGCTGATGACGCCCGGTCTGCTGCGGTGCATTCTGGTGGTATCGGAGGCGCGCTTAGGGGATGCGGTGATTGTGGTGGTTGGTGTCAATGAGGTCCTCGAGGGCCACGTGGCCCTGGACGTCCAGTGCTTGGACCGGATCTATCTCAACGGCTACGTCCCGACCCTGCAGGTCGGTGGCCAGGTCGTTTCGTTCATGACCAGGCATCTGGGCTATCGGATCCCTTCCCCGGCGATCCTGGAAAAGATCGGCACCAACTTCCGCCGCTCAGTGAATTCCTTCGCCGAGGACAACCACATCCCGCTGATCCGCTTCGCCAAGGAAGACCGGAAGATAGACGTGATGCGCCGGCACCTGACCGCCCAGGAGAGGACCGGCCGGTCCGGGGTCGCCGCGATCGGCGTGGCCCAGGAATACCAGAACGTCTTCGCCTCGACCCAACGCCAGGGCACCAACGGAATCCCGTGCTTCGGCTTCCACAAGGCAGACCGGCGGGTCACGTGCTTCTACTTCTATCTCTGGGACACCGACTTCGGTCCGGCATTCATCAAGGTGTCCGCCTACTTCCCGTATCCGATCAAGGTCTGGGTCAACGGCCACGAGTGGGCCAAACGCCAAGCCGTGAAGGCCGGGATCGCCTTCACCGCCCTGTCCAACGGGTTCGCAACCTGCGAGGATCCGCAGGCGCTGCAGGAGATCTGTGACCGGCTCGGCCCGGGCACCATCGAGGTCTTCTTCCAGCGCTGGCTCGCCGTGCTGCCGCTGCCGCTGACCGATCACGACGCGGACGCCGGGTACTGGTGGGAACTGTCCATGCGCCAGATCGAGATCTCCAGGACCCTGGTCTTTGACGCGCCCCGCCGAGCCCGCGCTTTCTTCGAGGCACTCGTCGCGGACAACCTCGATATCGGCCGACCCGACAGCGTCGAGCTGATCTTCACCGGGCATGCGCCCCACAGCCGCCCCGGACGCCCGCCCGACCCCGGACTCTGCAAGACAAAAATTGTCACCCGGGATACCGACGTCACCGTCAACGCGTTCTACAAACACTCCCGCGTCAAGCAATACCTCAAAGACGGCCGCGCACTGCGTATCGAAACCGTCGTGAACTCGCCCGATGACCTACGCTGCCACCGCCGCCTGGAACATCTGGACGAGCTGCAGACAAAAGCCCGTGACATCAACGCCCGCCTGCTCGATACTGAACGTGTCGGGCAGGGCTGTGTCCTTGCGAGCCCAGCCTTTGAGCGGGTCGCACAGTCCACCCTCACCGAGGATGGCAGGAGGGCCGCGGCCTTGCGGTTCGGCGATCCACGGGTCATGGCCCTGCTCGGCGCCTTATGTATCAGCCTCACCGCCCTCGGATTCACCCATCGGAGCCTGCGTGCCCGGGTGAACCATCTGCTGGACAGCGGCTACAGTGCCAACCAAATGAGCTACGACCTCGCACGCCTGCGCCGCAACGGACTCATCGAACGCCGGCCACACAGCAACACCTACATTCTCACGGCCGAGGGCCAACGCGTTGCCCTGTTCTACACCAAGGTCCACAACCGGCTCCTGCGACCACTGCTGGCCGCCGACAAACCGCCGGCACCGGCACCACTACGTCAGGCCCTGGCCACCATCGACCGCCACATCAACGGCTACATCGACGACGCCCGGATGAAAAACGCTGCCTAAAACTCAAGACAAACATCAAAGTTCTGACCCCCAAGGAACGCTAGGGATGCGCGCCTGACCGAGGGAACCATACCATCGTGCGGCTTCCCTGGCTGGCAGTATCGGTCCACCGCGGCCTCCCGCAGCCCCTCAGCCCAGGCCGCGAGCCGCTGGGCCGCCCGGACGTAGTGGAACAGTTCCGTGGGCGTCAGGGCATCGAGGTCGGTTTCGTCCAACCTGCGGGCCAGCTCTGCCCCCGCCGGCTGGGCGGTCAGTGTGACTCCTTCGTCCTGCCACTGGCTGTCCACAGGGGGCCGGCCTGCCACGAGCTGGCGAAAGAGGAAGTCCACCACTCCCGGGCTCATCGCTTTCATCAGACCTGCAGGCTCTGCCGAGACGGCGTCCTGGGCGGGGCGCACCGATCCGCCGGCGGGTGGGGATTCCGGAAACGGTCGCGACTGGGATGGGGTTTGCATGGTGTCCATATTATTCGAACATATATTCCCATTAGCTCTTGGGGTGTCTTCCCGCTTGGAGCATGGGTTTTACGTCTAGGACACCCGTCTCCTATTGACTCGACAAACGTGTGCGCGAGGCACTAAACCTTGGATGAGCGAATCCTGCGCAGAGACGACCATCTGAACACTTGCCCTGACGCTGTTGTCCGTCACGATCTGGTAACGCCTTGATCTGACCAGGGCTACGACCGGCCGGAAGATTGGTTTGTCCTTCCGGACGTCCCACCACCGAGGCCTTCCGTAGCCAACTCGCCGAATTTGCGAAGAACGTCGGTCGAGGGTTGCCTCAGGGAAGCCTGCGGACCAACGCTGACATGTCCTCGTTGAACACCGTACGAGGATGCGTTAATCACGACATCCGCGCCGCCAACTGCACGGAAGACTGATACCTCGTCCCTCACTTCCTCGAAGTGAATCGCCTGGCAGCCCTCTGAAACCATTCCGGTTGACCGCCTTGCTAGGATCGAAACCAAGACGTCGTCACGGGCCCTGAGCGCCTGGAGGATCCGACTTCCGATGAAACCGGTGGCTCCGATTAGAAGGACCTTTGTCATCCAAGGTGCCGGCTCGCTGCAAAAAGCCCACGGGTGAACGCCGTGAGAACATGCGTAATTACCAGAGTTGAGGTTCATTTATGGTCCTTCAGGATCGAGCAAAAGCAACGCGAGAGGCGATCATTGCCGGGGCGGCAGCGATCTTTGAGGAGCACGGCTACGGCAGTGCCAGCTTGAGCCAGGTAGCCGAGGCGTCCGGGGTAACAAAGGGTGCCCTTTACTTTCACTTCAAGTCGAAGGACGACTTGGCCAGGGCGGTCATCGAAGAACAGCATCGCTTGGTTGTGGCAGAGAGTGAGGGCATCCTCTCTGAGCACTACCCTGCCCTGGTGACCGTGATCCTCATGTGTCGCGCATTTGGGCTCAAGCTCGTCCACGAGCCGGTGGTCAGGGCCGGCATCCGGCTCACGATGGAGGCCACCACCTTTGGCCTGCCCGTGAAAGGGCCTTACGAGGATTGGATCGCCACCATGGAGCAGCTGATCAGCCGGGCCAAGGGAGAGAAGCAGGTGCGGTCCTCCGTGGCCCCGGCAGTTCTTGCCAGGTATATTGTCGCCTCGTTCACCGGGGTTCAAATGGTTTCCGAGGTCCTCACCGGTCGCACTGACGTCATGCAGCGGATCGAGGAGATGTGGCATCTACTACTGCCCGGGATCATGCATGAAGACGTCCAGGAGGACCCGCAGGCACTGTCCGGACTGGTGTCCACCGGATATTCGGTTCCGGTGCGATGATCGTCGGTCTGATGCCCACGAGTGCACGCATCAGAAACTTTCCGTTGGCTTGAATGGAGGCCCCGGCCCTCGTAATTCCGTGCCGGTAGTCAGAGATTAGGACAATTGGTTACGCCAACCAAACCGGTCATCCGTATTGTTATTTCAATCGACCGCTCATACTCTTGGAGGGCGGCAGTTTCTGGACAACCGTTCGACGCACGCAAACTCGCAGATTCGCACAGAGAAATGTGGAATCGTGAACCACGTTTCATCGGTAACCGGCGAACCGTTACCACGGTAATTAGTAGCCAGAAATGGGCCAAGCATTGAAAAATTCCCAACGCGTGACTGCGATAACTCTTGCGCTGGCAAGTGTGTGGATGGCCGGTTGTGGTGTCGGCGGCAATGAAGCCACCGATGGGGTGGGGCGCGCCAAGCTGGACCGGGCGGCTTCCACGATCATCATGCCTTTGGATGAGTACGACATCTCGGATGCCGGTTGGGCTGCGATTTCCCGGGCCCGCGAGCTTGCCTTCGCCAACTGCATGGCTGAGCTCGGAGTCATCGACGCCAACCCCCCGGAGTCTCTACTCAGCGAGGATCGTGACTACGGGTTGTGGAACGTTGAGCGGGCCAGCATATACGGATTCGGGTCCGTTCCTGCGGATGAGGTACCTGCTGCCGCGGAGGAGCCTCCAGGTGTATATCGTGAGTTGGATCCGGCATGGGTCGAAGCCAGGACCTCGTGCATCCGGTCCCTCGCGAGTGAACTTGAACCCTTCTCCCCGCCGGATGAACTCACCAGCAATCCAGCGACGTTTCAGGTCAAGATGGAAGCCCACAAGTTGGCCGAGAAGGATCCGCAGTGGAAAGTGCATCGTGACGAGTGGTGGCAGTGTTTGAAGAACGTCGGGCTGATAGCACCCCCCGAAGAGGATGCGTGGTCCAGCCAGCAGACGAGGGACCTTACTCGCGGCATGGCGGATCCGAATAATCCCTCGTCGGCGGAGAAGGAGGAGCAGATCCGCCTTGCGGTGAAGGAAGCGACCTGCAACGAAGAGACGGCCCTTACCCAGAAATTGGGAGATATTGAGGCCGGCTACCAGGAGGGCTTGATCAAAACACGGCAGGCAGCGCTCAACGAACAAAAGTCCATGAATCTGGAATACGTTGCGAAGGCAGAAAAGTACCTTGCAAACCACCAGTAGGCAGGCACCAGGGCCAGCGGACACCACCGGCCAGACGTTCCGATCCCGGCGGGTCGCCTATCCATTGCGCGTGGCTGTCGTCACCGTGCTGGTGGCGTTGCTTCTGGCAGCGGCTTTTCTTGCCGGGCGTTTCATCCAGGCGCCTCCCCGCGATGCCATTCAATCGGCGCAGCAGCCGATCGATGTGTGGTCGGCGGTTGAAACCAAAGTCGTCGATGACCGGGTGACGTTTACGGGCCGGGTTCAGGCGGGAACCGACGTCAGCGTTGTGGTGGCCTCCGATGCCGTGCCAAATGTTGTGGTGCGGCAGGCCCTCGCAGTTGGGGACC
This sequence comes from Pseudarthrobacter sp. KH_020_B, assembly GCF_057840185.1. NCBI lineage: Bacteria > Bacillati > Actinomycetota > Actinomycetes > Micrococcales > Micrococcaceae > Pseudarthrobacter > Pseudarthrobacter sp. KH_020_B. Next base: position 1,604,379 of record NZ_CM174506.1, on the reverse strand, counting down.
ATGTAGCGGCCGGAAGCCTGGCGGGGGTGGTGTCCGGTCGACCGTATTTCTTCCTGCCGGGACCGCTGCCCCTGTACCGTGATGTCTCGCTCAACGACAAGGGCGATGACGTGCTGGCCCTACAGACGGCACTCGGAAGCATCGGCTATCGAGTGGAGCCGAGCGGTGTGGTGGACCAGCTCACCCTAAATGCTGTGAAGGATCTCTTTGTTGCCGCAGGCTTCACCCTGCCCGATCTCCCTGCTCCATCCCAGGATTCCACCGCTGGCGGGGCCGAATCGAAGGCCGGGCAGCCCGCCTCCGCAGCCAAGATCCCATATATCCCGTTCCGGCAGCTTCTGGTGATGCCGACAGCGAGTGGAGCGGTTGCCACGTCCGCTCCGGTGGGAGCCGAAATCGCTGCTGACACCCCTCTCCTGACGATCCGTACGACGCCCAGCTACGTGGCGTTCACTGCCGACGTCGCCCAGGCAGACCGCCTCCAGATAGGCCAAAAACTCTCCGTCCGGCTCGACTCCAAGGAATTCCTGGCCACCGTGGCAAACATCGGGGCCTTCCAAGAAGGAAAAGAAGGAACCAAACCGGGCAAGCCCATCTCTCTGGCCCCCTCAGAGGGAGGCGATCTGGAACTTCCGGTCGGCCAGGCCGCGACCATAGTCACCGTCGGAGAGACCGAGGCATCCCTCTCCGTTCCTCTCATCGCTGTCCGTGAGGACGCCAGCGGACACTACGTCACCAGGCGCGTAAGCGCTGCAGCCCAAAACCCCAGCGGATCCTCACCAGCCCTGGCCGCCGTGGAAGAACGTATTGACGTCAACGTCCTGCGAACCGGTGGAGGCTACGCCGCGATCAGCGCCGAGCTGAACGCCGGCGATCAGGTCAAGGTGTCCTAACAAATGACCCTCCTTGACCAAGCCGCTGAGGATGTCCGGCATCCGGCACCCGGCTCCCCGCTGCTCTCGCTCAGGGACGTGTCCCGACGCTATCCCGGCAACGACGCCCCCACCATCGACGGGATCTCCCTTGACATCCATCCCGGAGAGTTCGTTGCCATCGTGGGCCCCTCGGGATCCGGAAAATCCACACTCCTGAACATCCTGGGCCTACTGGATACCCCCACCGGAGGCGAGTACAAGGTGCTGGGCCTGAATACGGGCTCCATGAACGAGAAGGAGCTCAACCATCTCCGCTCGGCAGCCTTCGGATTCATTTTTCAATCCTCACACGTACTGGGCGACGAATCGGTCCTTTCCAACACCGCCATGGGGCTACGGGTCCAGCGGGTCCCCATACGGGAACGGACCCGGCTCGCTGCCGACGCCCTCACCCAGCTTGGACTGGAAGCCAAGACCATGGCCAGGGCAAAACTGCTCTCGGGTGGTGAGCGGCAGCGCGTCGCCATAGCCCGTGCGATTGCCACCTCACCGGCCCTGATCCTTGCCGATGAACCAACAGGGAACCTGGATTCCGAGAACAGCCAGAAGGTTGTCGAGCACCTCCGCAGTCTCCACCAGGCAGGGGCCACGGTGGTGATCATTACACACGACATGGACGTTGCCGCCGCGGCCACCCGCCGGATCAGCGTTCTGGACGGAAGAATTGTTCAGGACGCCACCACCAGCCTTGACCAGCCAACGGCCCCGGCACTCCACCGGGCACCCCTCGCCACCTTCGAACAGAAAAGCGGACGACTGGGCCCGTGGGGATGCCTGGTCGATGACGTTCTTGCCGCCGTGTCGGCCCTTTCGACGCGCGGCGTCCGGACACTGTTGCTGATGCTGGCTTTCGCGCTCGGCATCGGCGGGCTCGTGACCTCGGCAGGACTGAGCGAAACCGCATCAGCCCAAATCAGCAACCGCCTGACCGCCGCCGCCCTCGATGAAGTCCGGGTCGACCTGGACAACCCGGCACCCCTCCTCAACACGGCCAGTCAGCAGCTGAGCCTGGACCTGCACAAGATCACCAGCCTGCCCCATGTGGCCGGCGCAGGATTCCTTGCCACGGTCGACCCCGCGGACACTTGGATTTCCCGGTTGCACCCAACGGGCCAGGAACCACGCCAAGCCATCGGGCTGGCCAGCGCCTCCACATCCCTCATGAACCTGGCAACCACCCAGGTAACACCCGCCACCAGCGCCCACCTCCTGGAAGACCCATCCGTGGGACCCGTCGCGCTGGTCTCCAAGAATGCTGCCACGGCACTGGGCCTGCCCGTCCAGGACGGAATGACCCTCAGCCCCGGATACGCCGTCTGGATAGACGGGGTCCGCGTACCGGTGGTCGGCTCATTTGAGGTAAACGACCGGTTTCAACAGCTCGAAAATTCTGTCGTCGTCAGCCCTGGTGTCATCGCCAATAACGCGGACGTTCAGCTCTCCCTCATCATACGAACGGAGATGGGGTTCCCCGCGGCCGTCGCCCGCGCCGTGCCTATCACCCTCAACCCCGCAAGCCCGGGAAGCATCAAGACTCGAACCGTCGCCGATCTCGACGCGCTCCGGTACGGGGTGTCCAATGACCTTGGCATATTCGTCGGAATCCTTTCATCTGTACTCCTCGCCCTGACCGCCGCCAGCGCAGCCACAGTTATGTACCTGACCGTCCAATCCCGAACATCGGAAATCGCGCTCCTCCGGGCCATCGGAGCCAGCCGGGGATTCATCGGGCGCCTCTTCATCATCGAAGGACTCCTCATCTCCTCGATGGGCGGCGCCATTGGCGTCGCCCTGGGCATCGCCGGGACACTGTTGGGCGCCGCCGCCCAAGGATGGACCCCCGTGCTCGCGAGCAGCCTTCCCCTCATCGGCCTCGGCGCCGCGGTCTGCGCCGGACTCCTCAGCTCCCTCTACCCGGCGTGGGTGGCCAGCCGGCAAAATCCCGCAACAGCCATCAGAAATTAAACCCCCGTTCCACACTCAATTCCCTGAGCACAGGCCCGGACCGTGCACAATCAAGTGCACCGAGACAGGGATCATGGCAACGTCAGCGTCGGGCGTCGCGCAGCGCTCCGTGCGCCCGTGCCAGCCGCTCCTGTAGACGGCGATTCTCGTCTGTGAGCTGCCGGATGCGTTGGTGGGCCAGTTCAAGCCGCCGGTGCATCGACATCTCGGACGCCCGAACAGACGACCCCGCCGGCGACGTTCTATCCGGTCGTTTCCGCTGGTGGAGCTGCTCCAACAGGTCCGGCTGGGTGTACAGCCAGGACCGTGACACTCCCGCTTTTCTGGCTAGCTCGCTGACGGTCGCGGGTTGGGTGGTTTGGTCCAGTTGCTTGAGCGCCTCCTCCACTTGTTGACGCGCTTTCTCTGATCGCTGGCGAGCGGCGGCCAGGAGGTGATGGGTGTTGTCAGTTCGCATCGTTGATGCTCCCGTCCTCGGCGCTTTGGATAGTGCCGATGATGCTTTCCAGATTGGCCGCGACGCGTCGGTTCATTTCGACAACCCGCGTTTGCCCTGCCGTCTCGGCGTGGGCAATGAGCCGATTCGTGGAGCGTAGATGGTCGAGATGCTCTGACAGGAAGTCAGGGGTGGTGACGAAAACGGGGCAGGTCAGGCAGGCGTTGGCGTGGGGGCAGGCCTGCTGCAGTGGCAGTCCGCAGTACCCGTTGGGCAGGGCCATGGTGACCCGGCCCAGGTTTTCTTTCATCCAGGCCGCGTCATTGATCGTGTCATCCTGCCCGGCGCTGATGGTTTCGCCGTGGATGTTGATTTTCGTTGCTTGTTCCCAGTGACGACGGACGGTTTCGTCCTTCAGCCGCGCGTAGCGGGCGGTCATCTCGTGAGATTCGTGGTCAAGGAGCCGGCGGACCACTTCCTGTGGGACGTCGGCGTTGATAAGTCGTGTCGCGTAGGTATGGCGGAGTTGGTGTGCCGTGAAGCGGAACGGATGGCCCTGTTCATCATGGAGCCCGATCATCGTCTGCCAGACCTGGATGAGGCCCGCGGCGGTTCCGGGGTTCCATGGCCGGTCCCCACTTCGGGACTTTCGAGCAGGGGCAAGGTAGAGGGCCTCCGGCATGACGGCGCGGACGGCCTGTGTCTGCTGGGTGATCGCGGCGGCCAATTTGTCATCGATGGGCAGGGTCGCTTCGCGGGACATCTTGTGATTGAAGTAGCGCAGGTAGGGGGCGTTCTGGTTGTCGGTGAGGAGGCAGTCGATTTCCAGGCGGTATGTATCGGAAAGGCGAAGCCCGGTGCGGATGAGTATTTGCATCATGAGCCGGTGTGGCTGCTCCAACTGTTCGAGCGCTTTGGGGTCTTCGATTTGGGCCATGACGAACTCCGGAAGTGCCCGGGGCAGTGCTGCCGGGCGGCGGGGATGGTCTCCCATTCGGATCCCGGCAGATGGTGGCAGCGTTGGTTCCCAATTGTTTTCCCGGACCGCGCGCAGGAACAAGGCGGTCGAGCTCAGGGAGTAGCTGCGGCTGGCGGGACTGAGGCGGAGCCGAAGCAACAGGTTGAGATAGACCTCGATGCTTTCCCGGGTGAAATGCTGCACTGCGCCGTTGGCACCGGCGTGTTCGGTGAAAGCGTCAGCCAGCCGTTGAAGGGCTGTCATGTCCCGGTTGAGCTGGGAATAGCTCGTGCCGGTGGAGATCCGCCAGCGTATGAACCGTTTCGCGAGCAGCCTTAGCCACGGCTGCGGCATGGTGTTGAACCGCAACCTGCCCTGCTGGCCGGTCCTGCCCCTGAATCCCATGACCTCGAGCCGCCAGACATCGCGCTCGAATTCCGACGAAGCGTTGGGCGGTTCCAGAAAATGTTCCAGCGCCGAGGACAGTCCCGCGTGTGCCCGGCGTACCGCCGACGAAGCCTCCGGGAGTTCGGTGATTTGGTCGCCGGAATGGCTCAGTAACGACCCTGCCTCCCGTTGCCTCAGCGTGCTGAGCAGACTGCGGAGGTCCTGTGACCGGAACCGTTGCCGATCCCTGGGTTGGGAAGCCAGGAGCTGGATGGCCAAGGCCAGCTCGATGCGTAGCCTGTCCGGCAAGCCGCCCAGATCCAACCTTTCAGGTCTGGTAGCCGGCCCCGACAATGCCTGGAATTCATCGAGACCAGGCTGGCCGAGTTTGTTCCACCGGTAGAGGTGCGTCTGGCACATCTGCTTGGTGCGGAGGAATCGGACGCACCCTGCAATGCTGCAGAGCGGGAACAGGTTTCCCGCCAGGTCAGCGTCATCGAGGACAATCACAGCGGCATCAAATTGGGGTGAAAGGGCAAGGCGCATCCGTGGCAGGGCGTCGCCCGGGCCCGTGGGACCGCCTCTGACTTCACGTCTGGTCATCAGCGGCCCCCTTTTGGTTCGGACCGAAAGTATCGCCGTCGGTCTCTGGCTTGTCGGGCAGCCAGCCCGCCGATGCCAGTGCCTTCCGCACGTGCCGGATGTCGAGGTGGGAATAGGTGTCGATCGTGGTCGCGACCGATGAGTGGCCCAGCAGTTTCTGGACCACCTCAGACGGGACGTTCCGCCGAAGCAGGTCCGTGGCATATGTGTGGCGGAACTGGTGCGGTGTGAAGTGAAACCCCGTGCGGGCTCTAAGCCGGGAGACCAGGTCAAGGGCCGCCTGATACGTCATCGGACGGCCCACGGGCTCCGACCAGAGATTCACGAAGACATAGTCGCAATCCAGCGTGCCGTACTCGTCGAACAGGTAATCGGCGAACATCCGTACCAGACCGGGCTGGACGGGAATATCACGGTCGCCGGTCTTGGCCCTGGCGTTGTTGGCGTTCCGCCGGGACCGCACCCTGACAATGCACTCAGCGGCGTCGATGTCCTCATGCCGAAGCCCAAGCGCTTCACCGATCCTCATCCCGGTTCCAGCCAGCAGGGCGAAAAGTAGCCGGTCCCGCAGGTGGTCGCACGCATCAAGGACTGCGGAGACCTGACCCTGGCTGAGCGTCCGCGGTATCCGGGCCGGCTTCCGCCGCTTTAGTTCTTTCCCAAGGCGGGCCGAACCACCAAGATGGGCAAGCAACGGCTTCCACGATCCACTGCTGCCACGCCGGCGCGACAGCGGCATGAACTCGAAGGCCGCCCCGTGTTGCTGATGAAACTGGTAGAACGACCCGACCGCAGATAACTTGCGGTTGATCGTCGTCGCCGAACAATGCTCCGCCGGGCCCGTCAGGCGCCGCAGTTGTCCCGATCGCTCGGCGGGAGCGAGTCGCAGCCAGTTGGCGAAGCGGCCAAGGTCCTCCAATTGCACGTCCCGCCACCGGACCTGGGACTGCTCGAGAAAGGTGAAGAAGTCCCGCAGATCGAAGGCATAGGACCTGACGGTCCCGGGCGACCGGTCCACAGCACCCAGGTGGGCAAGAAATCGGTCCACTGGAGCCACGACGTCGTACGAGGGGTCTGTGACGGTCCAGGACTCCTCTCCATCTTGCTGAATCACTCGTTGAACGGACCAGGGCATGGCGGCTCCTTGGAATCAGGATCATGTGACCGGCATCCGTTCTAACAGGCCAAATTGACGGATCCGTGAACTCGTGGACAACACTCCAGATAACGCTTCGCACAAGCCCGCGTGACTGTCGTAGGCCGCCCGTAGGCTACGTCAAAGACATCCAGCCAAGGGCTGAAGGAAACATATATTCGAACACAAGGTCTACAAGACCGTGTTTCCGGCCGGCTCTTGACAGCCGCCACAAAGGTTGGTGTGAGAACATCGCCTCATGACGTCCCGTGCCCCGGCAAGACCCTCGCGGGTGCCTCGAACCTCACGGGCCGCGGGCCGGCTCCGCGGTATTGACGCAGCCCGGGGGCTGGCGCTCCTTGGCATGATGGCCACGCATCTGCTCCCCACTTTCGAGGCAAACGCCGACCTCACCCCCACGTGGATCGGCCTGACCTTCTCCGGCCGCGCGGCAGCCCTGTTTGCCGTGTTGGCGGGCGTGGGCCTGGCACTGTCCACCGGCAAGCAGGTGCCGCCGGAAGGGACTGCCCTGAACGCAGCCCGCCGCGGCATCGCACTGCGCGCCCTGGTGATTGCCGCCGTCGGGCTCTCACTGGGCGGGCTGGAAGTGAACCTTGCGATCATCCTGGTCCACTACGCGGTGCTGTTCCTGTGCATCCTGCCGTTCCTGGGCCTGAAGCTGAAGGCGCTGTGCGCCTGGGCCGCCGGCTGGATCGTGGTTTCCCCGGTGCTCGCATATCTGCTCCGACCCTGGCTTATGGCAGCCAATCCGCCCCTGAACCTGGGTCACAACCCGTCCTGGGAAGACCTCTCGACGCCCTTCCCTCTGCTGGGGGACCTGTTCCTGACCGGCTACTACCCGGTGTTCCAGTGGCTGTCATACCTGCTGGTGGGCCTTGTCATTGGCCGGCTGGCGCTCACCAAGGCGATGGTTCCTGTCCTGCTGCTCGCAGGCGGGACTGCGGTGGCCGCACTGGCCAAGGCTTTGGGCACGGCCGCAATGGAGAACTGGGGCGGCCGGGCCGCGCTGGAGGCAGTCCTGAACGCCCCCGGCTACCCGCTGGACAGTGTCCTCCAGGTCAACCTCACGGGAATCCGGCAGGAAGGATCCTGGTGGTGGCTGGCCGCCGCGGCGCCGCATTCGGCCACCACCCTGGATCTTGTGCACACGTGCGGCGTGGCCGCCGCCGTCGTGGGTGTGTTCCTCCTGCTCGGCAGGCTGGCTGACTGGTTGGATCTGGACCTGTTGCTGCCGCTGCGCGGTGCGGGAGCCATGACACTCACGCTCTACTCGGCGCATGTGTGGGTGGTTTCGGCGTTCTACCTGAAGCCGCTGCCCGCCGGCTGGACCGAGGAGGGGGTGTACTGGGCGCATGCCGCGACGGCCATAGCCGTGGGCATCGTCTTTGTACTCCTGAAATGGCGGGGACCACTGGAGCTCGTGGGCCATGCGGCCAACCAGCTGGGGCGCGGCGGACGAGCCGGTGCGCGCTAACCTGGCGCGGTGACCTGCCGCCGCGGCGCGGGCCGCGACGCGCAGGCGCCTGGGCCGGAACCTAGGCCGGAACCCGGCCGCGGAACAGCTTCACGGCGTCGCGCATGGACGCGCGGGCCCGTTTACGGTCCCCGGCAGCGTCATAGGCGCAGCTGAGCCGGAACCACGAACGCCAGTCACCGGGTGCCGCTTCGGCCTCGGCCTTGTACTTTTCGAATTCCAGATCCGCCGCCGAGCGGACGATCCGGCCGGCCGGTGTGCGCGGCAGTTCGTCTACCGGGAGCCCGCCTTCAGCCTCCAACACCTTGGCCATCTGTTCCGTGCGCGCACCGAACAGCAGTTCGCGGATCATCGCCCAGGCGCCGATGGCGGGGAGGACCAGATAGGCAGCCCCGATGGCCTTGGCGGCGGGGTTGCTGTCCATCAACAAGAGCACGGAGCGCTGGAAGGACACCACCAGGTAGAAGACCAGCAGGAGCGTGACGGCACCCACCCAGATCTTGGTGCGGTTCTTCCGGAAAACAGCCAGGAACTCGCCCACGGCCTAGAGCCCCAGGTCCAGGTAGCCGTCCAAGCCCACCGTCAGGCCCGGATGCGCGGCAACGTTGCGCACACCAAGCAGCACGCCGGGCATAAAGGAGGCACGGTCAAAGGAATCGTGGCGGAATGTCAACTGCTCCCCCGGGCCGCCAAGCAAGACCTCCTGGTGGGCCACCAGCCCGCGCAGCCGGACGCTGTGAACGCGGACTCCCTCAACGTCGCAACCCCGCGCGCCGGCGAGTTCGCTGGTGGTCGCGTCAGGACTGGGCGGAACGTCCGCCGCCTGGCGCTCGGCGGCAATGAGCTGTGCGGTGCGGACAGCGGTCCCGGACGGCGCATCAACCTTTTCCGGGTGGTGCAGTTCGATGATTTCCACGGACTCGAAATATTTGGAAGCCTTGGCGGCAAAGGCCGAGGCCAGCACGGAGCCGAGGGCAAAATTGGGGGCGATCAGCACTCCGGTTTCCGCGTTCTCCGCGAGAAGTGCTTCCAGGGCAGCGAGCCGGGTGGAGTCCCAGCCGGTGGTCCCCACCACCGCGTGCATGCCATGTTCGACGGCGTAGCGCACGTTCGCTTCGGTGCTCTCGGGGACGGTAAGGTCCACCACGATCTGGGCACCCGACGTGGCCAGATCGTCCAGCGAGTCGCCGCGTCCCAGGGCGGCTACGAGCACGAGGTCGGAGGCGGCTTCAACGGCCTTAACGGCTTCGGCGCCCATGCGCCCGTTGGCGCCCAGGACAGCCACGCGGGTGGGCACGGAGAGTTGTTCGGTCATGAAGTTAACCCTACCGTCGGGCCGGGTGCGGGATTGAACCGAAGGCTGTGCGTTACCTCGCACGCGGCCGGGAACGCCCATGCAGGTCCTGGCCAACGGAGACCAGCAGGGGTCAGCTGCCTGCGCCCACCCATTCCACCGTGCCGTCGGCGAAGAACTGTTCCTTCCAGATGGGGACCTGCTCCTTGATGCGGTCCACGAGTTCGGAACAGACGGCAAAGGCCTGTCCGCGGTGCGCTGCCGAGACCGCGCAGACCAGCGCTGGATCTCCGATTTCGAGCATGCCGATGCGGTGGGCAGCCCAGATCCGCACGGGCTGCGTGGCGGTCCCGTCGCCGGCATGTTCGGCAGCCAGGCGGGCGACGACGTCGGCCATCACCTGGTGAGCCGTGGGGTGCGCACTGTAACTGAGCCGCTCCACTGCCTTGCCGCCGTCGTGATTCCGCACCACGCCGCTGAAGCTGACCACGGCCCCTGCGGTGTCAGACTCCACTGCAGCGATGGCCTGGTCCACGGAAATGGGTTCCGCGCTCAGTACCGCGTGGACCACTTCGAAAACCGATTCAGTGCCCATGGCCGCCCTCCAACTGGTCGCACAGGTGCCCGATCAACGGGTCCAGCACGGACAGGCCGTCCATGACCCCCTTGGGTGACCCGGGCAGGTTAACAACGAACGTCTTTCCCGCAGCTCCGGCGTGGCCGCGGCTGAGGGCCGCCAGCGGAGTTTTGGCCGCGCCCGCCTGTCGGATGGCCTCCATGATGCCCGGGATTTCCCGGTCCAGAAGGGGCAGCGTGACGTCAGGCGTGCGGTCGTCGGGGCTGAGACCGGTACCTCCGCTCGTGATCACGACGGCGGGATGCTGGGTGAGGAGGGCCCGGATCGCCGCGCCAACGGACTCGCCATCCGGCACCACCATGGCGGGGTAGGCCTCGAAGCCGTGCTCGGTGAGCCAGTCGATGATGACAGGCCCGGTTTCATCCTCATAGATGCCAGCCGCAGCCCGGGTGGACGCGATGACAACCCCGGCCTTGCGGCCCTGCACCTCGCCGTGCGTGTGCGGCTCCGGCAGGTGGGGCTGAGGCGTGTGCGGCTCCGGCAGGAACGTGCTCTCAGTGCTCATAGTGTCCAGTCCCCGCTCTTGCCGCCGCTTTTCGCCAGCACTTTGATGTCGGTCAGCACGGCGTGCTTGTCGACGGCCTTAATCATGTCGTACACGCTGAGGGCGGCCACGGAGACCGCCGTCAGCGCTTCCATCTCAACGCCCGTGACCCCACGGGTCTTGACCGTGGCCAGGATCGTCACGGAGTCGGTTCCGAGCTCGAAGTCCACGGTGACTTTCGACAGCGGCAAAGGATGGCAGAGCGGGATGAGTTCGGGGGTCTTTTTTGCGGCCATGATGCCGGCAACCCGCGCCACGGCCAGGGCATCACCCTTGGGCAGCCCGCCGGATCCGAGCAGGCCCAGCACTTCGCCGGTGGTGCGGACGGTGGCCATGGCGGTGGCTTCCCGGGTGGTTTCGGCTTTCGCGGACACGTCCACCATCTGGGCGCTGCCGTCCTGGCGCAGGTGGGTCAGCGCGGACTGGCTATGTTCTGGATTCACAGCATCCATACTTCCACCTCGTCACCCTCGGCGAGCGCCGAGACCCCAACGGGCACGTGCACCAGCGCGTTGGAGCCGGCGAGGGCGTGCATAAGGTGGGAGCTTTCGCCCCCCTCAAGACGGACGGTTCCGTCCCCCTGGAGGGTTCCGCGCCGGACCTGGTGCTTGTGTTCGGGAGACGAAAGGCTGTGGCCCAGCCGCGCACGGACAGGGATCCGCGGTGCAGGCGAGCCAAACAGTTCAGCCAGCACGGGCCGCAGGAACATTTCGAAGGAAACCAGGCAGCTGACCGGATTTCCCGGGAATCCCAGGAAGGGCACCCCGTCGAAGGTCCCGATGCCCTGCGGACCACCGGGCTGCATGGCTACGTGAAGGAACTCGGTGGACTGGCCTTCCATGGCCTGGCGGACTACTTCGTAGGCTCCCTTACTGACGCCGCCCGCGGTGACGATCAGGTCCGCCGCACCCCCATTACTGCGCAGCAGTGCCCGGAATTCGTCAGGATGGTCCGAGGCGATGGCCGTGCGCACCACGGCCAGGCCCGCTTGGCGCATGGCACTTTCGAGGAGGGTTCCGTTGGAATCGTAAATCTTGCCGGCTGGCAGGGGCTGGCCGGGTTCCACTACTTCGTCGCCCGTCGTGGCCAGGAGGACGGTCACCGGCCTGCGTACGGTAACTTCGGCGAACCCCAGGGCCGCCAGCAGCCCCAGCTGCGCCGGGCCGAGGAAGGTTCCCGCGGACAGCGCCCGCTCCCCCACCGCAATATCACTTCCGGCCGACCGCACGAACGTGCCGGCCGCCGTCGTCGGCAACCACACAGTGGTTGTTTCCCCCGGGGCGGGGAACCGGTCCGGCACGGCACGTTCCACGGGCACGACGGCGTCAGCACCGGCAGGAATCATGGCTCCCGTCATGATGGGGGCGGCAGTGCCACGGTCGAGGGCCGCCGGCACGGCACCTGCCGGAACGGGGACAACGACGGGCAGCTCCGCACCGCCGTCGGGCACGTCCAAGCTGTTGACGGCAAAGCCGTCCATTTGGGAGTTGGCGAACGGCGGGAGGCTCAGGGGGGCCATCACGTCCTGGGCGAGGCCCTTGCCCAGCGCGTCGCGAAGTGACAGCGTTTCCGTCCGTCCCTGGGCCAGCAGGGGCGTCAGCAGTTCGGTGACTGCGGCGCGGTGCAGGGCAACGGACCAGGCTTGGTGGTGTGTGTGGCCGTGCTGGTGCGGAGGGCTGTGCATGGTCCTGCCTTCGGTCCGGGCCGTCATGGATTCACGTCAACTCTAATCGTGTGGAAGCCGGTGGCCCCGTCGGGAGCAACCGGCCGCCGTTCCTCCACCTGAGGCTCGCCGTTGAGGTCCGTGGCGCGGACCTGGACCTCGTACTGGCCCGGCGTCAGCTCGATGCCAAGCTGCCACTGGTACCAGGTGTCCAGCGAAATCCCGGGTGCGAGGCGGGCCTCCTGCCACGGACCGCGGTTGACGCGGAGTTCCACCTTGCCGATCCCGGTGTGCTGGGCCCACGCAACGCCGCCGAACATGACCGTTCCGGCACCCACGCGCCGGCCGGTGCGGGGCACGTCGATCCGCGAGGACGTTTTGATGGGGCCGCGGTCGGACCAGCCGCGCGGGGTCCAATAGCCGACGTCGTCCGCGAACCTGGTGACGCGGAGTTCCGTGAGCCATTTGGTGGCGGAAACGTAGCCATATAGGCCGGGCACGATCATCCGGACCGGGAAGCCGTGTTCCAGCGGCAACGGTTCGCCGTTCATCCCCACAGCGAGCAGGGCGTCCCGCTGATCGGTGAGGACCTCCAGCGGGGTGCCTGCCGTCCAGCCGTCGGAGCTTCGGGACAGCACCATGTCCGCACCGGCTTGGGGCCGGGCAAGGGCCAGCAGTTCCCGCACCGGCCAGCCAAGCCAGCGGGCATTGCCGATCAGGTCCCCGCCCACTTCGTTGGAGACGCACGCGATGGTCACGTGCCGTTCGATCAGGGGCTTGGCCAGCAGATCCGCCAGGTTCAGGTCAATGTCCTGTTCCACCAACCCGGTGACCCGGAGTACCCAGGTTTCGGGGTCGAGGGAAGGGACGATCAGGGCGGTGTCGATCCGGTAGAAGTCACGGTTCGGTGTGACCAGCGGCTGCATTCCGTCCAGGCTCACCTCGGCGCCGGCCGGGATGGCGGGCGCTTGCGAGGCTGCGGCAGGCAGCCGCAGTTTCTCACGGGCAGTGCTGATCCCTGCGGCGGCACCTCGCCAGACCGCGGCCACAACCCCGCCCACGGCGGTGGCCCCGGCACTCGCAGCCAAGACCTGCAGGAACGTGCGCCGCCCGGCGGTTGTTGCTGTCCCCGCGGCATTTTCTGTCCTTGCGGCACTTTGCGCCCCGACGCCACCGACGCGCAATCCTTCGCGGAGCCGGCGGATCAGCCATCCCAGCAGGAGCGCGCCGGACAGGCCTGCGGCCAATGGCACGACAGCCGCGGCGGGGGTCATCTGGGCGCGGGTTAGGACCGCTATTAGCCCTACCAGCCCGAAAACAGCGATCACCGCTGCACCGAAAAACCGCCTGCGCTGTTCCAGGATCCCGGCCAAGGCCCCGACGGCGACGATGACCAGCAGCATCCCGCCCACGAACACTGCCTTGTCGGCGGTGCCGAACAGGGAGATCGCCCAGTCCTTCACCCCAGGCGGAACAGCGTCGATCACGGCCCCGCCTACTGCCGTCAGGGGCGAGAGGGACGGACTGAACAGCCCTGCCAGGAGCTCCCCTATTACGACGGCGGCGCCGGCAGCCACTGCTCCCGACACGGCGGCCCAGCGGCGGCTGCCTTGAGCGGCACCGTCGGTTCCCGAGCGCCCTGGCGAGGTGGCGCCGTCGTCGGCCACTTCCTGCACGGGATGGGAACTGTTCACCTCTCCAGCATAGGTTCGCCGGGCCCCCGGCAGCGCCGGGTTCGCCACCGTTCAGGGGGACTTCCGGCAAATGGACCGGATCCCGGGCGTCATGGGCGTGATCCCGGACGTAAACGTGGCGTAGCCTGAATTCATGAGTGTTCAGCTAGGCATGCCGCAACCCCGGGAAGGTGCAGGGCCGGGCCTGCCGCCTGCCCGGCCGGCTGGCGTGGCGCCGGGGCTGCTGGACCAATACGGCCGCCGGGCCACGGACATGCGTCTGTCACTGACGGACAAGTGCAACCTGCGCTGTACATACTGCATGCCGGCCGAGGGGCTTGAATGGCTGGCCAAGCAGGCTGTCATGTCCGCCCAGGAGATCGTCCGGATTGTCCGGATTGGTGTGGACCTGCTCGGTGTCCGCGAACTGCGCCTGACCGGCGGGGAGCCCCTGGTCAGGGCAGACCTGGTTGACATCATTGCGGCCCTGCGAAGCAATCATCCGGAGCTGCCGATCTCCATGACCACCAACGGCGTGGGCCTGGACAAAAAGGCTGCCGCGCTGAAGGCTGCGGGATTGACTCGCATCAATGTCTCACTGGATTCGCTGCACGAAGAGACCTTCACCAAGCTGACCCGGCGCCCCTTCCTGGACCGCGTCCTGGCAGGCGTGGACGCCGCATGGGCGGCCGGTCTGGGCCCCGTCAAACTCAACGCCGTGCTGATGCGGGGCATCAACGACACCGAGTCGCCGTCCCTGCTCGCCTGGGCGCTGGACCGCGGCTACGAACTCCGGTTCATCGAGCAGATGCCCCTTGACGCGGACCACGGCTGGACGCGGCGGAACATGATCACGGCGGCCGAGATCCGCGACTTGCTCTCGCGCGACTTTGTGCTGAGTCCCGATCCCCGCGCTCGCGACGGAGCCCCCGCAGAGCGCTTTGAAGTACGACGCCGGGTGGCCGGGGCCGCGGCGCCGGCGCCGGAAGCTGGCGGGCCGGTGCTGGGTACCGTGGGGATCATCGCGTCCGTCACGGAGCCGTTCTGCGCAGACTGCCGTCGCACGCGGATCACCGCCGAGGGCAAGATTATGAGCTGCCTGTTCTCCCGTGAGGAGTTTGATCTTTTGGGTCTGCTGCGGGAGGGCGCCAGTGACGAAGCCCTGGCTGAACGCTGGCAGGACGCCATGTGGGTCAAGCCAAAGGCCCACGGCATGGACCACACGGGTCTCGGCGCACCGGACTTTGTCCAGCCGGACCGCAGCATGAGCGCCATCGGAGGCTGAATTCTTGAACGTACGTTACTTTGCTGCTGCACGCGCCGCCGCGGGGGTGGAAGAGGAGCTCTTCGACCTCCCTGCAGGGGCAACAGTGGCCGACTTGTTGCAGTCAGTCGTGGCCGTGGACCGCGCCGAACCGCCTGCCGGCACTCCTCCCCTGCAACGCATCCTGTCCCGGAGCAGTTTCCTGCTCAACGAGGTTGCAGTCCGGGACCGCACAACTGTGTTAAAACCGGGCGATGTGGTTGACGTGCTGCCTCCTTTCGCCGGCGGGTAGGACACCTCGCAAACAGCGCGAACGGACACCTAAGAACCACTGCGCGCGAGGGGACACTTCGGGCCCTGAACTGCAGCGACCCCGCTGGAAGCTCGGATCGAAGCTTTGAGCGTTCTCCTAGTCGCAGAGTTATGCACATAGCCATTCAGCCTCGCCGTTATTGTCAGACCCTCCGGGGATGATTTGAGTATGGATAGCAGAGCAGCTGTGGCGAAGGCGGAGGCACTTGCGGTGTCCTTTACCGACCTTGCTGTGGTGCTCCGTGAATCCGCCGATGCCTCGATTCCGTGTGCTGATCCGCTGCGCCGAAGGGCTGAGATGGCCCTGCAGGTGCTGGCTGAAGTTGGCCGCGGGGAGGCGAAGTTGGCGGCCCTGAAGGTCCATGCGGTAGCCGATTATGCCGACGCCGCCCAAGTCCTTGCGGGCCAGGCCCAGTCGCCGCAGGACAACCGCGGGCAGGAGATGGCCGTGGTCGCCGAGGTCGCGTGTGCCCTGACAGTCAGCGAACGCAGTGCCGGTGCCCTGCTCGGCGAATCGCACGTCCTGACCACGGCCCTGCCGTTAACGTTCTCGGCGCTCCAGGCCGGCACGATCTCGTGGCAGCACGCGAGGATCATGGTCGACGAAACCACCAACCTCGACCCCGCCGGTGCCCAAGCGCTTGAGGCGCATTTCCTGGACCCCGGCGCGCCCAACCCGGCACGGGGTCCTGCCGGTGAGCTCATCCCCGGGAGGTTCCGGCACAAGGCCCGCACCTGGCGGGAGCGCCACCACCCGGTCAGCATCGAAAAACGCCACACCCGCAGCATGGCCGACCGCCGGGTGGAGTACGCCCCGGACCGCGACGGGATGGCCTGGCTCTCCGCTTACCTCCCCGCCGATCAGGCCGCCGGGATCTGGGACCGCACCACCACCGCCGCCCGCGCCCTCCAAGGCCCGGACGAAGGGCGAACCCTCACCCAGCTCCGCGCCGACACCATCGCCACCTGGCTCCTCGGCGGCACCGGTGATGGGAGTGGTGAAATGGGCAGCGGTCTTGCTGATGGTGTTCCCTCGCCGCGGGCGCAGGTCCTCGTCACGGTTCCTGTGATGTCGCTGCTGGGCCTCACCGAGGAGCCGGCCATGCTGGACGGGTACGGGCCGATCCCGCCGTCCATGGCCCGCCACCTGATCGCCGAGGGCGCAGAGTCCTTCCACCGGGTCCTGATCGACCCCCGAGACGGCGCACCCCTGGAGATCGGGCGGACCAGCTACCGCGTCACGAAAGCCCAACGCCAATGGCTACGGCTACGGGACGGGAATTGCCCCTTCCCGGGCTGCAGCAACCAGTCCTTGGACAACGAGGCGGACCACATCCTCGCCTGGGCCCACGGCGGCACCTCCGGCATCTCAAATCTCGGCCAGCCATGTCCCCGGCACCACAGGCTCAGACACACGAGCGGCTGGACACCCAAAGCAGCCACCACGAACGAACCACCCGGCTGGATATCACCGTCCGGACGCCACTACCAAAGCGAACACCCCGACTGGGAACCACCGACGTGGCCATCAAACATCCCCATGCCCGACGCAGGCACGGGCGCCGATCCGGACCTGGAATCAGGACTCGACCTTGCGCTGGGCTCTAGCCTGCCACCGGCCCAGGACTTCGCCACAGGCACGATTTACCCGGACCGCGCCGCGCACCTGGAAGACCCCCTGCCGGGCTGGCTTGATAGGCCCTCGGGCGCCCAATAGGCGCCTGAGTTTTTTGGCCAGCTCGGACCGCCGGTGCCTGCGGAACGCCGTCCAGTACAAGTCGGCGAAGGACAGCCATTTGAGCTGGGCCCATCAGGCGCGCCCGGTTTTCAGAGGTTCGGTCACTGGGCCGGTCGGTCACTGGGCCGTTCCCATTGCCAGTGCCAACAACGTCGTGCGGCTATGGACGCCGCACGTGTCGAAAATCTGTTTGAACTGATCCTGGACGGTGTAGGCCCCAATCCCCAAGGCAGCCGCCATGGAGTTGGTGTCAGCGCCACTGGCAGCAAGCTCAAGTAATTCCCGCTGCCGCGTTGTCAGTCCGAAGCTCCGGGCAAACATATCAAGCCTCAACTCCGGCGGGCATGCCTGGATGGTGACAGCCAATGGCGGAATGGCTGCAGTGCTTGTGGAATCCATCCGGCTGGCCTGGAGTATGGCCCACTGGCCCGACCCTACATGCACACGGGCAGACGCAGGATGGCGATCCACGCCCGCCTCACGCGCCAGCAACTGGGCAGCGACGTTGAGGACCTCGGCCGGTACGCGCTGAAACGGACGCGGGCCAGCTTGAAGCACTCCCAGCCACTCCTCCACAGAAGCCGTTCCTCCCACCACCGCCATGTCCGCATCCAGAGTCAGCACAGCCTGCTGAGGCAAGTTCGGCCTCGGACCTCCGCCGGTGGCTGATGCCCGCGCACGGACAGTATGGCGTCCTACGGGGTCGGATCCGCGAGACCGTTCCATGGCAAACTGCCGGGCTACCGACCGACGAAGGGCGGGCGTCACTTCGTGCACCACGTCACCAACGTATTCCATTTCCTCGACGCTAAAGGGATCGTCCGGATCTGTTCGCCAGAGGTCAAGCCAACCCCAACACCCGTGTTTATCCGCCAGCACTGCGAACAGGACATCGGTCACTCCGTAGCGCCTCATCAGTCCATCCCACACCAGGCTTCGTGATGGATCGCCCGCAGTTTCCCGCAGCAACGTCGTCACGGGCGACGGTCTGGTCGCCAACTGCGTCCACCGACCCGCCAGCGTCAGATACTTAAGGCGGATCAGCAACGGTAGTTGCTCCGGGCACGGAATCCGGGCCATGGGCGAAATCCCCGTCGCCGTCAGCGGGTCTGCGAGGGGCCACACGAAGGCGCTGAACGGAAGCACCCGGCCTACTTCAGCGAGCACCGCGGCGCGTAATGAGTGGTGATCCGGGGCGGAATCGCCGATGAGCCGGATCCGTTCAAGGCTCCGGTTCCAGGGCCTGCCGGGGGTCATTACCCCAGTATGCGCTCTGTCGCCATTACCGGCGCCTCCTGCCAAGACCCCCAGATTTCTGGGATACACGCCAAACCGGCCAGCGGTTACCGTGACAGTACGCAACGCAGCGGAACCGTGCGGATTCTCCCGGCAGAGGACTGATGAGGAAAAGCACGGAAGCAAACAAGTGCGATCAACTGACGCGATCCTCTAAGGAGAACCCGGAATGTATACCCTACAAATCGAACATGGCATCAAGGACTTTGGCATGTGGAAAGCGGCCTTCGACCGGGATCCGGTGGACCGCGCCGCGTCCGGCGTCGTCCGTCACCGCATTTCCCAGCCGGTGGATGATTCCCAGTACGTGGTGGTGGAACTCGATTTCAACGAACGTGCCCAGGCTGAGCAATTGCTGGCGAACCTGAAGAGTAAGGTGTGGAATTCCCCCTCCGCCGCGCCCGCCTTGAACGGCGCGCCGCGGACAAGGATTCTGGAATCAGCAGGCTGAGGGTCGGTTCTCGGCAGGACCTCAAGTGTCCGCTCGCGCAGAGGTGGGGGCTTAACTGTCCTCTCGCGCCAACAGGCAGGGCCTCAAGTGTCCGTTCGCGCAGGGGCGGGACTGTTCAGATGCGGCGGCACTCGGAGGTCATGAACGGGACAAAGTCCTGGCCGTCGCCGAGGCGCAGCTCCGCGGTGTGGATCAGCACGCCGTTGTCCACGCGGAATGTATGGCGGGCAGTCCCCCGGTCACTGTGGCGCTCGACCCGCAGCACACCCTCCACCCACGTGCAGCGGACCGGGGCTCCCGGCGGCTGGCCCATGCTGTCCACGTGGTACCAGAGGATGTCGTTGTGGTCGCGGTCGACAGTAAAAACGCCGTGGCCTTCAAAGTGCGTGCCATCAGCTTCGGTGTGCCTGTAACTTTGCACGACGGCGTAGCCCGCGGCTGCCCTGGTGTAGCTGATTTCCGCCGAGGCGGTGCGCTGGGGCCCCCAGGTCGACGCGTCGAGCCGGGTGGTGCCGCGCCAATGGCCCAGGAAGTTCTCCAGTACGGCGTGCACCGTGCCCGGCTGCGGAACGTTCATAGGTTCATTATGGCGGGCGCACGCCTGCCGGTCAGAGACCGAAGGTTTCGGTCTCCTCGAACGGGCCCACCACGGTGACGGTCCGCGGCGCGGCTGCCAGTTCCCTGGCAAGCTCCTGGACCTCCTGCGCGGTGACAGCCTTGATCTGCCGCAGCGTCTCGTCGATGTCCTGGTATTCACCTGACACCAGTTCAGCGCGGCCCAGGCGGGACATGCGGGAACCCGTGTCCTCCAGTGCCAGGACGATTCCGCCGCAGAGCTGGCCTTCTGCCTTGCGCAGCTCGTCGTCGGAGATCCCGCCTTCGGCAAGCTTGTCCAGCTCCAGGCCCAGCAGGTCCAGCACCTGGCGGACCTTGGACGGAGTGCACCCTGCGTACATCCCGAAGTAGCCGGCGTCCGCGTAGGAGGAGGCAAAGGAGTAGGTGGAGTACACCAGGCCACGCTTTTCGCGGATTTCCTGGAACAGCCGCGAGGACATCCCGCCGCCCAGGACGGCGTTGAGGACGCTCATGACGTAGCGGCGTTCATCGGTGGCCACAATCGTGGGGCAGCCCATGATGATGTTGGCCTGCTCCACCGCACGCTTGATCACATGCAGCCCGGCGGTGCCGGTGATGTCCGCACGCTCGGTGGAGCGGCGATCCACCGGTGCGGCGTCCGGTTCAAGTGACCACCCGGCAGTGTGGAGGGCGTCCACCACAAGGCGGCAGACGACGTCGTGCTCCAGGCCCCCTGCGGCAGTGATGACCAGCTCATCCGGGCGGTAGTAGCGGCGGTAGTGCTCCCAGACGGAGTCGCGGGCGACGGCGCGGATCGCGGCGGGAGTGCCGCCGATGGGGCGGCCCAGCGGGTGGGTGCCCAGGACGGCAGCCACAAAGTTTTCATGCGCAACGTCCGTGGGGTCATCGCTGTCCATGGCGATTTCCTCCAGGATGACGTCGCGCTCCTGCTCCATCTCGGCCGGATCAAGGACGGCGCCGGTGATCATGTCGGCAATGACGTCGATGGCCATGGGCAGGTCCGTGTCCAGCACCCGTGCGAAGTAGCACGTGCTCTCCTTGGCCGTGGCTGCGTTGGACTCCCCGCCCACCTCATCGAAGGCCGAGGCGATCTCCAAGGCGGTACGGCGCTTGGTTCCCTTGAACAGGAGATGCTCCAGGAAGTGGGTGGAGCCATGCTGGCCCGGGGCTTCATCGCGTGACCCGACGCCCACCCAGAAACCGATGGTTGCCGAACGCTGGCCCGGCATCGCTTCGGTGAGCACCCGCACGCCGCCAGGCAGCACTGAACGCCGGACAACGGAGCCGCCGTCGGAGCCGTGGACCAGGGTGTCGCCGGGCTGGTTCTGCTCAAGCGGCAGGGGTACAACAGTCATTGAAGCCTTTCAGGAGCGGCAGCCGGATCTGGCTGCCATCGTAACAGCGGCGGGGCCGGTGGATCATCCACCGGCCCCGCCGATTCATGCGTTATGCGCAGGAGACTGCGACTACTCGGAGTCGGCAGCGCCCTCTGCGGCGGAAGCGTCAACGCTTTCGGCGCCTTCTTCTTCGGCCACTACGGGGGACAGCGACAGCTTTCCACGGTCGTCGATCTTGGTGATTTCCACCTGGATCTTCTGGCCGACGGAAACCACGTCATCAACGTTGTCCACGCGCTTGCCGTCGGCCAGCTTGCGCAGCTCGGAGATGTGCAGCAGGCCGTCCTTGCCCGGGGTCAGCGAAATGAAGGCACCGAAGGTGGTGGTCTTGACGACCGTACCCAGGTAACGCTCGCCGATTTCCGGGATCTGCGGGTTGGCAATGGCGTTGATGGCGGAGCGTGCTGCGTCAGCAGACGGACCGTTGGTGGCGCCAATGTAGACCGTGCCGTCGTCCTCGATGGAGATGTCCGCGCCGGTGTCTTCCTGGATCTGGTTGATCATCTTGCCCTTGGGCCCAATGACCTCGCCGATCTTGTCAACCGGGATCTTGACCGCGATGACGCGCGGCGCGAACTCGGAGAGCTCATCCGGGGTGTCGATCGCGGAGTTCAGGACGTCCAGGATGTGCAGGCGGGCTTCGCGGGCCTGCTTCAGCGCTGCTGCCAGCACGGAAGCGGGGATGCCGTCGAGCTTCGTGTCCAGCTGGATGGCCGTAACGAATTCGGCGGTGCCGGCAACCTTGAAGTCCATGTCGCCGAAGGCATCTTCGGCGCCCAGGATGTCGGTGAGGGCTGCGTAGCGGGTCTGGCCGTCAACCTGGTCGGAGACCAGGCCCATGGCGATACCTGCAACGGCTGCCTTCAGCGGCACACCTGCGTTGAGCAGGGACAGCGTCGAGGCGCAGACGGAACCCATCGACGTCGAACCGTTGGAGCTGAGAGCCTCAGACACCTGGCGGATCGCGTAGGGGAATTCCTCTCGGGACGGCAGCACGGGCACAATGGCGCGCTCTGCGAGGGCACCGTGGCCGATTTCGCGGCGCTTGGGCGAACCCACGCGGCCGGTCTCACCGGTGGAGTACGGCGGGAAGTTGTAGTTGTGCATGTAGCGCTTGCGCGTGACGGGCGACAGCGAATCGATCTGCTGTTCCATCTTGAGCATGTTCAGCGTGGTGACACCCATGATCTGGGTTTCGCCGCGCTCGAAGATTGCCGAGCCGTGAACGCGGGGCAGAACCTCAACCTCGGCGGTGAGCTGGCGGATGTCCGTCAGGCCACGGCCGTCGATGCGGATCTGGTCCTTCAGGATGCGCTGGCGCACAACCTGCTTGGTGACCGAGCGGAATGCTGCGGACAGCTCCTTGTCGCGGCCTTCGAACTGGCCGGCCAGGGAAGAGGTGACTTCGTCCTTGAGCGAATCCGTTGCAACGTCGCGTTCCTGCTTGTCGGCGATCTGGAAGACAGCGGCCAGCTTCTCAGCGGCAGCGGACTCAACAGCGGCGTAGACATCATCCTGGTAGTCCAGGAAGACCGGGAACTCAACGGTGGGCTTGGCAGCGCGTGCGGCCAGGTCAGCCTGGGCGTCGCAGAGTGCCTTGATGAACGGCTTGGCAGCCTCGAGGCCCTCGGAGACAACCTCTTCGGTGGGAGCGGTTGCGCCCTGTTCCTTGATGAGGTTCCAGGAGTTGTCGGTTGCTTCGGCTTCGACCATCATGATGGCGACGTCGTCACCGGCAACACGGCCGGCTACAACCATGTTGAACACGGAGTTCTCGAGCTGGGAGTGCTTGGGGAAAGCAACCCACTGCGAGCCGTTCTCGTCGGCGACGAGGGCAACACGGACGCCGCCGATCGGGCCGGAGAACGGCAGGCCGGAGAGCTGGGTGGACATGGAGGAGGCGTTGATGGCCACCACGTCGTAGAGCTCGTCGGGGTTGATGGCCAGGACGGTCACCACGATCTGGACCTCGTTGCGCAGGCCCTTGACGAAGGCCGGACGCAGCGGGCGGTCCATGAGGCGGCACGCCAGGATGGCCTCGGTGGACGGGCGGCCTTCGCGGCGGAAGAACGAGCCCGGGATGCGGCCGGCGGCGTACATACGCTCTTCAACGTCAACCGTCAGCGGGAAGAAGTCGAAGCCTTCGCGCGGGTGCTTTCCTGCGGTGGTGGCGGACAGCAGCGCAGTGTCTTCGTCGATGTACACCATGGCTGCGCCGGCTGCCTGCTTGGCAAGGCGGCCGGTTTCAAAGCGGATTACACGCTTGCCAAAGCGGCCATTGTCAATGACTGCTTCTGAGAACTGGATTTCGGGACCCTCCAAGAGAGTCACCTCCGTTTCTTGTTTCACGGAGCCCAGCCGCATCAACCCAGTCCAGCATCTGTCTACTGGCCTGCACTGCACCCGGTCATCGATCGAGACCCACGGGCCGAGGGCTTCATTCTTCGAAGCCGTTCCCGGGGATCACTACCGAGGACCGCGAATGCGTGATGCGGTTGATCCTCCTGTTTAGTTTTCTTCTGAAGAAGGCGGCCCTTTCCGTCACGGAAGGGGCCGCCCCTTAAAGCTGACTAGCGGCGCAGGCCGAGACGCTCGATGAGCGCACGGTAGCGGGTGATGTCAGTGTTCTTGAGGTAGGTGAGCATGCGCTTGCGACGACCAACCATGGCCAGCAGACCGCGCTGGGTGTGGTAATCGTGCTTGTGCACCTTCATGTGCTCAGTCAGATCCTTGATCCGCTGAGTCAGGACTGCAACCTGGACCTCCGGCGAACCGGTGTCGCCCTCGGACGTTGCGAAATCCTGGATGATGGACTGCTTTACAGCGGCGTCAAGTGCCACAATAACTCCTAGAGATGTGCCGTGAGGCCCGAATCAGTAACTCACTGCCGGGTCTGCCCGCGCGGGAATCCCCCGGAAACCAGGGACTTTCCACGCATGGCAGGAACCAGCCGCCACGGACTGCAGCCGGATCCAACGCTTAGTTTACCGGCCCCGCCGCAATCTTGTCGAAACAGCCGCCGCCGCCGCGCCAGTCATCAAGGGCTGTCACCAAAAGGCCGTCACCAAAAGCCTGTGGCTCAGCGACGCAGCTGATCCCGGATGGCGGCCATCCCCCGCAACAGCTCCGCGAAGCTCGTGCTCAGCGGCGACAGCCCCACGCGGATCCCCTGTGGTGCGCGGAAGTCCGGGATGACGTCCTGTTCCCACAGCGCCGCCGTCACGTTCCGGAACGCCGGATGATCCAGGGTGATGTGGCTCCCGCGAAGCTCCGGCTCACGCGGCGACGCCAGCTCCACGCCTGCCGGTTCCAGCCACGCCTCATACAGCTGCACGGCGTACGCAGTGAGTTTCAGGGACTTCTCCCGGATGGCAGCCATGCCGGCCTCTTCGATGAGGTCCAGAGTCCCGCGCATGGCCAGCATCCCGAAGATCGCCGGAGTGCCGCTGAGGAAACTCCGGATGCCGGGCGCCGGCTCGTAGCCTGC
The DNA here is from genome assembly GCF_057840185.1 of Pseudarthrobacter sp. KH_020_B. Taxonomy (NCBI): domain Bacteria; kingdom Bacillati; phylum Actinomycetota; class Actinomycetes; order Micrococcales; family Micrococcaceae; genus Pseudarthrobacter; species Pseudarthrobacter sp. KH_020_B. The sequence goes on along the minus strand of NZ_CM174506.1, from coordinate 1,580,112 downwards.
GGCCATCTCGAACGCGTCCTTGCGTCCCATCCAGCCCCAGATCGGCTGTTTCAGGCCGGCCAGGTGCCGGCTGTTGACGTAGGCGAACGCCGGCGAGCCCGGTCCCCCGTTGAGGTACTTGTAGGTGCAGCCCGCGGCAAAATCCACGTTCGCCCCGTCCAGGCCCAGCTCCACGGATCCGGCGGAGTGGCACAGATCCCAGACCACCAGCGCCCCCGCGCTGTGTGCAGCTTCCGTGATGCCCGGAAGGTCGGCCAGGAAGCCTGAGCGGTAGGCCACGTGGCTCAAAAGTACGACGGCGGTAGCCGGGCCAGCTGCCTCCCTCACCTGCTCGACGGTCACCCCGGAGGAGGGATCGGATTCGATCCACCGCAGGGTGAGTCCTTCCTCGCGGGCGATACCCTCGACCAGGTAGCGGTCCGTGGGGAAGTTGTCCGTGTCCAGGACGATCTCTGTGCGGGCCGGGTCAGCCACGGTGGCCAGGGCCGCGCGGATCAGTTTGTAGAGCACCACCGTAGTGGAATCGGCGATGACGGTCTGGCCCGGAGCTGCACCGAGGACCGCACGGCCCAGTTGATCGCCGATGGTCTGGGGCAGGTCCAGCCATTCCTCATCCCAGCCCCGGATGAGCCGGGCGCCCCACCCTTCCTCGATGAACCTGCTGATGTCCTGTTGCGTCCGCTTCAGCGGGCGGCCCAGGGAATTGCCGTCGAGGTAGGACAGGTCCGTGTCCGTCCCGATGAAGAGGCCCCTGTAACGTGCCAACGGGTCCCCGGCATCCAGTTGGGCTGCCCGCTCAAGGCGGGCGCCGTCGTCGTGATTTCCCATCTTCGGGCCCATTGCGTGGCTCACTGGCCGATCTCCGTCCGTACGGCGAACAGTTCCGGGAAGAACGTGAGCTCAAGGGCTTTCTGCAGGAAGGCTGCGCCGCTGGATCCCCCGGTTCCCGCTTTCATCCCGATGGTCCGCTGGACCGTGCGCAAGTGCCGGAACCGCCACAGCTGGAAGTTGTCTTCAAGGTCCACCAGTTCCTCGCAGGCCTCATAGGCGCCCCAGTTATCGGCGGCGTTTTCGTAGATGTGCTTGAACAACGGAACCAGTTCAGGGCAGAACTCGTGGGCGCGGGTGACGTCCCGCTCCAGGACGGACTGTGGCACGTCGAAGCCCTGCCGGGCCAGGTAGGCCAGGAACTCGTCGTAGATGCTGGGCGCGTTAAGCAGGCCCTCCAGCATGGCGTGCGCTTCCGGGTCCGATTCGAACACCGGCAGCATCTTGCGGTTCTTGTTGCCGAGGACAAACTCCACGGCCCGGTATTGACTGGACTGGAATCCTGAGGAGTTGCCCAGGAACCCACGGAACTGGGCGTACTCCGTGGGCGTCAGCGTGGCCAGGACCGACCACTGCTCCGTCAGGGTTTTCTGGATGTGCTTGACCCGGGCGATGCCCTTGAGCGCGGAGCCGAGATCGTCTGAGCGCAGCCAGGCCGCGGCGCTGCGGAGCTCGTGCAGCACCAGTTTCAGCCACAGCTCTGTGGTCTGGTGCTGGATGATGAACAGCAGCTCGTCGTGGTGTTCGGGCATGCTGACTGGTTGCTGTGCACTGAGCAGGGTAGGCAGCTGCAGGTAGGACGCGTAGCTCATCCGGGAACTGAAATCGCGGACTATGCCTTTGTCCAGTTTGCGGGTGTTCTTCTCGACGGCCACTGTGCTGCCTCTCTGGGTGTTCGTTGCGGGTGGGACCCGGTCAGCGCCGCACCAGGAGATCGTGGGCCTGAATGACGTCCAGACGCATCTGGTCAACAAGTGCCTCCGGCCCACGGTATGCCACCATGCCGCGGAGCCGTGCCGCAAATTCGACCACTACTGTCTGGCCGTACAGATCGAAATCCTCCACGGCCTCGTGCGGACGGTCGATCACATGGGCCTCGACCTGGCGGCTGACGCCGTCGAACGTGGGATTGGACCCCACCGAGATGGCCGCCGGCCAGCGCGTTCCGGCCTGGTCCACCAGCCAGCCGGCGTAGATTCCGTCCGCGGGGATGTACCCGCTGGCTTGGTGGGCAAGGTTTGCCGTGGGGAACCCGAGCACGCGGCCGCGGGCTGCACCGTGTACAACCTCGCCGCGCATACGGTGCGGCCGTCCCAAGACCGAGGCGGCGGTAGCGACGTCGCCCGCCTGCAAAGCTTCGCGGACCCAGGTGGACGAACAGCGGCGGTCCGTGCCGCCGTCGTTATGCAGCGGGTATCCTTCCGAGCCGAACTCGCTGATGACCTGGACGTCGAAGTCGAACTTTTCGCCCAGCTGCTTCATGGTGTCGAGGTCGCCGGAGTTACCGCGGCCGAACCGGGCATCGTGGCCGATCACCACGTGGCTGGCATGGAGGCTGTCCACCAAGACCTGGCCCACGAATTCCTGAGGCGTGAGGCTGGCAAGGTTCAGCGAGTACTTCATGACCAGGATGGCATCGAGGCCGAGCTCCCCCAGCGCCACCAACTTGTCCTCCAGGCCCATGATCATTTCGGGCGCGGACTCCGGGCGGTGGATCAGGGCCGGGTGCGGGTCAAAGGTCACAGCGACGGCCTTGGTCCCGTTCCGGCGGGCGGAGCGGGTGAGCTCGGAGAGCACTTGCTGGTGGCCGCGATGGACGCCGTCGAAGTTGCCAAAAGTGACAACGGAGGGACCAAAGTCCGCCGGGACTTCGGACGGATCGTTCCAGATGTAGACCATCACCCTCGCCTTTTACTGCCTTCAACTGACATCTCTCCGAACGCACCGGCGCCGGAACTCTCTAAGATTACCCGCATTCATGATGGCTGCCGGACGGCGCCGGGCCAGCTGGATGGCAGGCGCGGACATGCCCGGATGAGGCTTACTGCTGGTTCGGCCGCCGCCGGTACAGCCACACCAGTCCAAGGACAGGCAGCAGCAGTGGAATGAACGCGTACCCCCGGCCAAAAAGGGACCAGACGGTCTCATGCGGGAACGCCACAGAATCAAACACGCTCAACGCCCCCACCACCAGCACTCCGACAAGCTCCACCAGGACGGCGGCCAGCGAGATCTTGAACCAGGTGCGGCCGGGCTTGGCCAGGGACACCGTTGCCACAACGTAGACCAGCGCCGCGAACGCGGAAAGCAGGTACGCGAGCGGAGCCTCGGAAAACTTGGTCAGGATCTGGTAGCCGGCGCGTGCGGTGGCCGAAATGGCAAACACCGCATAGACGGCGATGAGTAGACGTCCGGGGCCTGTGTTCCGGGTGTCCTTGCCACCGGCTTTGGCAAGGGTTGCTTCGGAACGAGGTGCTTTCACGTTTCGTACTTCTTCCATTTCAGTACCAGATCTGGTTCATGCGGGCGGCCATCACCAAGGCCGTGAGACCGACGGCGGCGAGGACAAAGTTGCTCCAGCGTGTCCGTTCCAGAATGGACCAGTACACGGCTGCCGGCGGCAGGAGCATCGCAGTGGCCAGGTATCCCCAGAATTCCCAGGCTTCCCCGGCAATCGGTTCGCCCGCGATCACCCTTACGATCGAACCCACCAGGTAAACCAGAAGTGCCAGCTCGACGGCGGCAACGGACAGGATGGTGAGATCGTTGGGGGCTTTTTTCAGGATGCCTGCACCGAGGCAGATGCCGCTGGAAAGCAGGCCGACCACCAGGATGATGTAGAAATAGGTGTCCATGCCTAGGCGTCCCCGCCCGCAGCGTCTTCGGGCGCGCTATTTCCGGCCGCAGTTTTTTCGGCCGCACCGTTGCCCGGCGCGAACACCAGAACGGGCTTGGCAAAGTTTCCGGAGTCCGCCAGGAGCGCCACGAGGCTGCCGTCCGGCGCGAACGCTGCCGCTGGGTGCTCAGTGGTGGCAGCCGCGGGATCGCCTGGTTCCGCTCCCGCTGCGATCCGGCGTCCGAAGGAAATCTCGGTGGTCTCCTCCGCCGTGAGTTCGCGGTTGGGCATCAAGGCCCGGGCAGCCTGGGACATTTCCAGGACATTAAGCTCCTCGGCGAGCTGTTCCAGCGTCCGGGCCTGATCCAGTGAGTACGGGCCAACGTGGGTCCGACGGAGGGCGGTCAGGTGGCCGCCCACTCCCAGCCCGTCGCCGAGGTCGCGGGCGAGGGCACGGATGTATGTGCCGGAGGAGCACTCCACCGTGACATCGATGTCCACGACGTCGCCGCCGGCTTCCCGGTTGATGGCGTGAACTTCGAAACGGTGGATGGTGACCGGGCGCGCGGCGAGCTTTACCTCTTCACCGGAGCGGACCCGGGCGTAGGCACGTTCACCATTGACTTTAATGGCGCTGACGCTGCTGGGCACCTGCTGGATTTGACCCGTGAGCGCTGCGACGCCGTCGTGAATTGCTTCGTCGGCGACGGCGGCGGCGCTGACGGCGGCAACCACGTCACCTTCGGCGTCGTCGGTGATGGTGGACTGGCCCAGCCGGATGGTGGCTGTGTATGTCTTGGACGTGCCCACGATGTAGGTCAGGAGCCGGGTGGCCTTGTTGATGCCCACCACCAGGACGCCGGTAGCCATGGGATCGAGGGTGCCGGCGTGCCCCACTTTCCGGGTCCCGGCGATACGCCGCATCCGACCAACCACATCATGGCTGGTCCATCCCTGCGGTTTGTCCACTATCACCAGTCCAGAAAGCACGCTTCCCAGTATATCGGCGCTGGCGACGGCCCCCGCCCAGGAGCGCGGGTGGCGGCTAGGATGGCATCCATGCCTGAGCTTGCGGCGCACGCGCGCGACGTCCCCGTCAACCAGATCCGCGAAATCACCGAGGCCGCCTGGCATACCCCCGGGGCCATCGTCCTGAGCATCGGCGAGCCGGGCTTCGCGCTCCCCCGCCACATCCTGGAAGCCGGCATGGCCTGCCTGGACCGGGACGAGACGAACTACACACCCAACGCCGGCATCCCGGCCCTCCGTGAGGCGTTCGCCGCCAGGTTCCGTGAACGCGCCGGGCTCAACAACAGCCTGGGTGCCGAGCGGGTGTATGTGGTGGACGGCGCGCAGCAGGGCCTGCACCTCGCCATGAGCCTCCTGCTCTCCCCCGGTGACGAGATCCTGATCCCCAACCCCGGCTACCCCACATTCGCCATGACCAGCCGGCTCCTGAATGCCGTGCCGGTGGGCTATCCGCTGTATCCCGAGTTTGACTTCCAGCCCCGGATCCAGGACATCGAGGCGCTCATCACGGACCGGACCAGGGTGCTCATCCTGAACTCCCCGTCCAACCCGCTGGGCGCCGTCCTCGGCGAGGACCTGACCCGGCAACTTGTGGACCTGGCCCGCAAGCACGATCTCTGGATCATTTCCGACGAATGCTACGAGGCCTTCACCTACGATGTCCCCCACATCAGCCCTGCGCGGTTCGACAGCGACGTCCCCGGTGAGGCGCGCGTGTTCACGTCGCTGACTCTCTCCAAGACCTACGGCCTGACCGGCCTGAGGATCGGCGCCCTGGTCTGTCCGCCGGGCCTGGAACAGAAGATGAACAACGTGATGGAAGCGATTGTCTCCTGTGTAGCCTCGCCGTCGCAGTATGCCGCGCTCGCGGCACTGACAGGCCCGCAGGACTATGTCCGTCACGCCCATGAGCATTACCGGGCCAACCGGGACGCCGCCTCAGCAGTGCTGGCGGGCAAGGGAATCCCGTACCTGAGTGCACAGGGTGCGTTTTATCTGTGGGCCGATGTCTCCCACGTCAGCGACGGCGACGTCCGCAGCTGGACCCGCAGGTTCCTGTCCGATTCCGGCGTCGCGCTCGCGCCGGGAACCGCGTTTGGCTCGATTGGCGAGGGCTGGGTGCGGATCGCGCTGTGCGGTGCCCGCCGCGATTTGGCCGACGGCCTCGGCCGGCTGCCGGAACGTCAGGAGTCCTGACCCGGCACCTGGTTAGTAATCCTTGCGTTCGGTGTTGCTGCGCCACGCGTCAAACGGAGCGTCCGACGTCGGAATGGCGGTTTGGGCGACCGGCAGCAGTTCCGGACGGGTGCCGTTGAAATACTCGTAGAACACGGCGTCGTCGAAACCGGCCGCGGCCGCGCCATGGCGGTCGGCCGCAAAATAGACACGATCAATCCGCGCCCACAGCGCGGCTGACAGGCAGAGCGGGCACGGCTCGCAGCTGGTGTAAAGCACGGCGCCGCTGAGATCGAAGTTTGCCGTGGCTGCGGCCGCCGCGCGGATTGCCACCACTTCTGCGTGGGCGGTGGGATCGTTGTCCCGGGTGACCCGGTTGGTGCCTTCATGCACACGGCTGTCCGGGGTCACCACGAGCGCACCGAACGGGCCGCCGCCGTCGGCGACGTTCCGGACAGCCAGCATTATGGCCTGTTCCAGGTATCGGGTGGCATCCAGTGAGTCACTCGCATGGGTCATAGCTCGATCTTAGCCATGGCAGGCCGGTGGCGGGCTCAGATAGGGGGCACATTAGGGGGAAATGCCGTCGACGTCATCCCTTTCGCGGGACTAACCTAGCGCCGGGGGTAGTTCGGATCTCATTGACTTGGTCTCAGGCCAGGCCCCGGCGACGGGGTGTACGTCAACTCCGGAGGATCCAATGAACAAGAAGGTTCCGATCGTCGCGTGCCTGGCAGCAGCCGCGATGGTCATCCCCGTCGCGCCCGCCACGGCTACGCAGAAACCGTCTGGACCCGAAACCCTGGCGGAGCACCTGATGACGCCGTTGAGCCTGGCCTTGGGTCCCGGCAAGAGCCTCCTCGTCACGCAGAACTTTGCGGGCACGCTGGACCGCATCGAGGATGACGGGCAAACGACCAACGTTTACACGAATGCTGGTTGGGACGTTGGCGGTGTTGAGACACGGGGCAGCACCACGTTTTTCGTCGAAAGCGTCGGGGGAGGCGGCGGAGATCCCGCAGCGCTGGGCGGGTACCTGAAGTCAATCGACAGGCGCGGGGAGGTCAGTACGATTGTGGACCTCGCGACCTACGAGCGTAAGAACAACCCGGACGGATTCCAGGATTACGGCTTCGGGTCCGACGTGACCGACGAGTGCCTGGCCCAAATTACGGTGCCGTTCCCGCCGGCACAATACTCCGGGGCGGTCGACTCACACCCCTATGCCACAGCGGTTCACGGCAATACCGTCTTCGTGGCCGACGCCGGGATGAATGCCATCCTTAAGGTCAACGCCGCCACCGGGGAGACCTCCACCCTCGCGGTCCTGCCCCCGCGTCCGGCGGAAGCCACTGCAGAGGCTGCCGCGGCTGTTGGCTTCCCGTCCTGCGTTGTCGGACACGACTACGCATTTGAACCGGTACCCACGGATGTGGAGATCGGCCCCGACGGCTGGCTGTATGTCTCGTCGCTGCCAGGCGGTCCGGAGGATCCGTCCCTCGGCGCCCGCGGAGCCATCTTCCGCATCAACCCGTGGACCGGAGCCACGCACCTGTGGGCCGATGGCATCCTGAGCCCCACGGGCATCGCCGTGTCGCGCACCGGAGACGTTTACGCCGCTTCGATGTTCGGCAACGAGATCGTCAGGATCGACGCCTGGACGCGTGAACAGTCACAGTTCCTGGCCGTCGATGGTCCTGCCGCGGTGGAGCTGAGGGGGAAAACCCTCTATGCCACAGCCGGTTTCAGCTTCGCTGACCTCACCGCGGGAACTGTCCTAAAGGCCAGTATCAGATAGTTAGTGCAGGGAACAGCCCGGCAGACGAAGAAGGCCCGGACCCCAGCTGGGCGGGTTCGGGCCTTCGTCGTGTGAGGCTACTTGTTGGCGTCTTCGTCGAGGCCTTCGTCGTCGGTGAGGTCAATATCCTCTTCGTCGAAGTCGTCCTCGTCGATCTCCACATCGGCGGGAATGTCGCTCTTGTACGGATCGGCGTCGCCGGCGTGCTTGGCGTTTTCGGCCAGCGCAGCCACCTCGGCGTCGCGCTTCTTGGCGGCCCGGAGCAGTTCCTCAAGGTTCGAGGCAACGACGGGGACCTGGTCCGCCACAAATTCCAGCGTCGGCGTCAGGCGGACAGTCACGTTGCGCCCCACCTCCTGGCGGAGCACACCCTTGGCCTTCTCCAGGCCCTTGGCAGCATCCGCCTGCACAGCCTGGTCGCCAAAAACGGTGTAGTAGATCGTGGCATGCTGCAGATCATTGGTCACCCGGGCATCGGTAACAGTAATGCCCTCCAGCCGAGGATCCTTAACCTTCCGGCCCAAAGCCTCGGCAACAACAACCTTAATCCGCTGCGCCAACTTGGCAGCCCGTGCGGGATCAGCCATTTCCACTCCTAAAAAAATTTTGGATGTACGACGGCGGCCTGGTGAGCTGCGTCGTTCGTTTCAGTTTTCTGCCACGCACCTAAGGCGAGCCTACGACGGACGCCGTTGGGTTTTTTCCGGCGGCCTGGGAGTGGCATCGGGCCTTCCGGAGCTGGGTGGCCGACGTCGTAAGACGTTGGCCACCCAGCGAAGGGGCGGGGCCGCCGGAAAAATCCCAGCGGCCCCACCAGCGAAAGCAACGAACCTTAGACGCGCGGCTTTTCGCGCATCTCGAAGGTCTCGATGATGTCGCCCTCGGTGATGTCGTTGAACGAACCAAGACCGATACCACACTCGAAGTCCGTACGGACCTCAGTGGCGTCGTCCTTGAAGCGCTTGAGCGTCTCAACGGTGAGGTTCTCACCGATGATCTTGCCGTCGCGGCTGATGCGGGCCTTCGTGTTGCGTCGGATGATGCCCGAGCGAACGATGGAACCGGCGATGTTTCCGAACTTGGAAGAGCGGAAGACTTCGCGGACCTCGGCGGTGCCCAGCTGGACCTCTTCGTACTCCGGCTTGAGCATGCCCTTGAGGGCCATCTCGATGTCATCGATTGCTGCGTAGATGACGGAGTAGAAGCGCATGTCCACGCCTTCGCGGTCTGCCAGTTCGGCAACCCGCTCGGCAGGCTTGACGTTGAAGCCGATGATAACGGCGCTGTCGACCGTTGCCAGGTTGACGTCGTTCTGCGTGATGGCACCAACGCCGCGGTGGATGACGCGCAGCTGCACGCCTTCGCCGACGTCGATCTTGAGCAGTGCGTCTTCGAGGGCTTCCACGGCACCGGACACGTCACCCTTGAGGATGAGGTTGAGGGTGTCGATCTTGCCATCGGCCACGGCCTGGTCGAAGTCTTCCAGGCTGATGCGCTTGCGGCGCTTGGCAAGGGCGGCGTTGCGGTCGGCTGCTTCACGCTTCTCGGCGATCTGGCGGGCGGTACGCTCGTCAGCTGTCACAAAGAAGGTGTCGCCGGCGCGCGGCACGTTAGACAGACCCAGAACCTGCACGGGGCGGGACGGGCCGGCCTCGGTCAGTGCGCTGCCGTCGTCGTCGAACATGGCGCGGACGCGGCCGTGGGCCGTACCGGCCACAATCGTGTCACCGACACGCAGTGAACCGGACTGCACCAGGACGGTGGCCACGGAACCACGGCCCTTGTCCAGGTTGGCTTCGATCGCGATACCGCGGGCGTCCTTGTTCGGGTTGGCGCGCATGTCCAGGGCGGCGTCTGCGGTGAGCAGGACAGCCTCGAGCAGCTCGTCGATATTGAGGTTCTGGCGGGCAGAGACCTCCACGAACATGGTGTCGCCACCGTATTCTTCGGGAACCAGGCCGTACTCGGTCAGCTGGCCGCGGACCTTGTCCGGGTTGGCGCCTTCCTTGTCGATCTTGTTCACTGCAACCACGATCGGCACATTGGCTGCCTGCGCGTGGTTGAGGGCCTCAACGGTCTGCGGCATAACGCCGTCGTCCGCTGCGACCACCAGGATGGCGATGTCGGTGACCTTCGCACCACGGGCACGCATGGCGGTGAACGCCTCGTGGCCCGGAGTATCGATGAAAGTGATCTTGCGGTCTTCGCCTTCGTGGGTGTGCGTGACCTGGTAAGCACCGATGTGCTGCGTGATGCCGCCGTGTTCGCCCGCCATAACGTCGGACTTGCGGATGGCGTCGAGCAGGCGGGTTTTACCGTGGTCAACGTGGCCCATGACGGTGACAACCGGAGGACGTGCCTCGAGGTCTTCGTCACCCTCAGCTTCGAGCTCTGCATCGAAGTCGATGTCGAAGGTGGAGAGCAGCTCGCGCTCCTCGTCCTCCGGCGACACAACCTGGAGCTTGTAGCCAAGCTCCTCGCCGAGCAGTGCGAACGTCTCTTCATCCAGCGACTGCGTGGCCGTGGCCATTTCGCCGAGGTGGAAGAGGACCGTCACGAGTGCTGCGGGGTTTGCCTCGATCTTGTCGGCGAAGTCCGTAATGGACGAGCCACGGCGAAGCCGGACTACGGTGTTGCCGTCGCCGCGGGGTACGCTCACGCCACCCAGCGACGGAGCACTCATCTGCTCCAGTTCCTGGCGCTTGGCACGCTTCGACTTGCGCTGCTTGCCACGGCCTGCGCCGCCCTTACCGAAGGCACCCTGGGTACCACCGCGACCGCGGCCACCCTTGCCGAAGCCGCCGCCGGCCGGAGCGCCGCCACCGGCACCCGGAGCTCCACCGGTACCCGGTGCGCCACCCGGACGTCCGGGACCACGTGCGCCGCCACCGGGACGACCTGCACCAGCGGGTGCGGGACGCTCAGTGCGGTTGGGCATCATGCCCGGAGTGGGACGGTTTCCACCGGCCCCTCCCGCGGTTCGCGGACCACCAGCGCCGCCGGCTCCTGCTGCGGGACGCGGACCACCCGGACGGGGGCCACCGGCACCGGCTGCGGGACGCGGACCACCCGGACGGGGGCCACCGGCACCGGCAGCGGGACGCGGACCACCCGGACGGTCGCCGTCGGGACGGCCACCCGCGCGGGGCATACCCTGCGAGGGAGCGAACGGGTTGTTACCCGGACGGGGAGCACGCTCTCCGTCGCCACCGCGGCCGCGGGGCATGCCCTGGGACGTGGCGAACGGGTTGTTGCCCGGACGGGGGCCACCGGGACGCGGTGCGGAGCCGCCCTGCGAACCACCCGGGGTTGATCCGCCAGCGCGGGTCGGTGCGGCCGGGGCTTCAGCCTTCGGTGCCGGACGGGCACCGGGCTTGGCGCCGGTGGACGGTGCACTTGCGGCCGGGGCTGACGCAACCGGTGCCGCGGCAGGTGCAGCCGGAGCCACAGGAGCTGGTGCCGCCGGGGCTGAGGGAGCTGCGGGGCCCGGAGCAGGTGCTGCGGGTCGTGTTTCGGCCGACGGGGCAGGCGCCTTGGGCGCGGCTGCCGGAGCTGCGGTCTTCGCAGCTGCGTCGGGGTAGGCGTTGCGGAGTTTCCGCACCACCGGGGCCTCAATCGTTGAAGAGGCGGAGCGAACGAATTCGCCCAGTTCCTGCAGTTTGGTTACTGCATCTTTGGAAGTAATACCGAGCTCTTTAGCAAGCTCGTGTACGCGGACCTTGGCCACATTTCTCCTGTCTCGGTCCGCACCGAGCCAGGCACGAACCGTCTACTTCTTACTGCGGGCCCCAGCCGCGGTTGCAACTACAGGGCCCATTGCAGAGCGCAACAAAGTTGTCATCGTTGCGCACTCATCGCTGGGAACTCATCGGGTTTCCATCAGTTTTCTGACCCGCTTTCAGGTTGGACGGTTTTTGCTGCAGCTACCAGGGGTTTCTGCAACGGGCCGGCGTCCTGCTTGCCTGCCATGATCCGGCGTTCGACGGCGGTGGACCCGGTTGCGCCGTTGAGGGCCCTTCCGAATGCTCGCCGCTTGACCGCCAGGGCCAGGCACGCTTCGCTGGGGTGCAGCCATGCACCCCTGCCAGCCATCCGGCGTCGTTCGTCTACCAGCACTGCGGTGGAACCGCTGCCTTCGGCGACGAGCCGGAGTAACTCAGACCGCGGTGCCTTTTTCCGGCATCCGATGCAGGTACGCTGCGGTTGATCCTCGGTGTGAAGCACTTCTGCCACGGTGAGCATCTTCCTGACGTTCATAACTGCCGGCCCCAAGTCCCCCACCGCACATCGGCGGAACGGGAAAACTCAGGGCACACGAATACCGGCCGTTAGGCGCGGTCATGTTTATTCTAGCCCCTCGGGGCAGTTCTGCCCGAAACCGGGGCTTCGGCCGAAGTTACCTGCAGTCGGCTGCCGCCCCGGAACCCGGTTTAGCTTTCGCGCTGCGGGGCGGCGTCAGAGACGATATCGATCCGCCAGCCTGTGAGCTTGGCCGCCAGCCGGGCGTTCTGGCCCTCTTTGCCGATGGCCAGCGAGAGCTGGTAGTCCGGGACCACGACACGCGCGGAGCGGGTGGCCTCATCCACGATGGTGACCGAATTCACACGCGAGGGGGAAAGTGCACTGGCGATAAACGTTGCCGGATCCTCGCTGAAGTCCACGATGTCGATTTTTTCGTCGTTCAGTTCCGTCATGACGGCGCGGACGCGGGAACCCATTTCGCCGATGCAGGCGCCCTTGGCGTTGATGCCCTGGGTGTTGGCTTTGACCGCGATCTTGGTACGGTGGCCGGCCTCGCGGGCCAGTGCCACGATCTCCACCGAGCGGTCCGCGATCTCCGGGACCTCCAGTTCGAAGAGCTTCCGGACGAGGCCAGGGTGTGAACGGGACAGGGTGACGGACGGGCCCTTGGTGCCGCGGTGGACATCGATCACAATGGCACGGAGCCGGTTTCCGTGGATGTACTTCTCCCCCGGCACCTGCTCGGGCGGCGGCAGCAGCGCCTCAACGGAACCCAGGTTGACCTGGATCATGTGCGGGTTGTTGCCCTGCTGGATCAGGCCGGCGACGAGCTCACCCTCGCGGCCCTTGAACTCGCCCAGGATGTTGTCGTCCTCGACGTCGCGCAGGCGCTGCAGGATGATCTGGCGTGCGGTGCTCGCCGCGATACGGCCGAAGCCGGCAGGCGTGTCCTCGAACTCCCCGATGGGGGCGCCGTCGTCGTCGATCTCCACAGCCCAGATGGTCACGTGGCCGCTCTTGCGGTCCAGCTCGGCCCGGGCCTTCTCGAAGGCGCCGGGCGATTTGTGGTACGCCACCAGGAGCGCCTGCTCGATGGTGGGGATCAGGAGGTCCAGCGGGATTTCGCGCTCACGCTCCAGTAGTCTCAGCGCGCTCATGTCAATATCCATCAGGCCTCCTCAGAAGGTCCATTGTGCTCAGGTTCCAGACCAGCTTCTTCGAGGTGGCTGAATTCGATCTCGACTTTTCCGTTACGGATCCTGTCGAAAGGAAGAATCTGGGGCTCGCCCTGCTTGGGCTTCATGCCCTTTTTGACGGCGATCTCCGGGATGATGGTGACGCCGGAATCATCCACGGACTGGACCCTGCCGGTGACGTTGTCCCCTTGGATGACGTTGACCTTGACCATACGGCCGCGGGCGCGGTGCCAGTGGCGGACTTCGGTGAGGGGACGCGCGACGCCCGGGGAGGAAACCTCGAGGTCGTACGGGCGTCCGTCGTCTGCGGGGTCATTGTCCAGGACGTCGGAGAGAACCCTGGAGATGTCCGCAATGACATCAAGGTTTACGCCGCCGGTTTCCTCCTGCGGCAGGTCCACTACAACGTGGACCACGCGGTGTGATCCGGCCAGGATGGATACGTCCTCGAGGTACAGGCGGTTGGCCTGGACCGCCGGTTCCAAGAGCGCCCGGAGCCTGGTGGCTTCGGGATTGTTGGGGGGCGCAGCAACAGCGGTACCCGCTCCGGTAGCGTCTGATGAAGTCGTGGCTTCTGCATTGCTCACGATGCCGGCCGCCTTCCAATAGATGATGTTGTGACTACTAGCCTAACGATTTTCCGGCCGCAGTGGTGCACGAAGATTCGCATCAGGCGTGAGAACATGGTCTGTTGTGAAAGACGACACGCAGGAGACCGGCCGCCACGGGCGCTATTTCCAGTACGCCGTTTTTGCGCTGGCCGCCCTTCTGGTGGTGAGCCTGGGATTCGTGCTCATTCCCCGCGAACCGCCCCCGCCTGCGGCGCCGCCGTTTTCCGAGCAGGCAAGGGCTTCCGCGTTCGCGGATTCCCTGACCCTGAGGGCCGCGGGCCTGGACCTCGAAGGCACTGCCGGCGCCGCTGCGACGGCCCCACAGGCCGCAGCCTTGGCCCGGGTTGTGACTTTGCTGACTGTCCAGGCCCGGGCGTTGATGCTGCCGGCTGATGCGGCCAGCGATTCTGCCCGGGACGTCGCTGCTACTGGCCCCGTCGCTGATCTGGCCACGGCGCTGCCCACCGTCACGCCACCGTCGACCACCGCGGACCTCGCTGCTGCCCTCCAGGCAAGCGGGGCACGGCGGCTCCAGGAGGCTGAAACGGCCGACGGCGGAATGGCCCGCCTTCTCGCCGGCGCCGGTACTGCCCAGCTCCTGGCCGCTGAGGACCTGGCCTCGGCGACCGGGATCGCGTTGGCACCGCTTCCAGGCGGTGGCTCCTCCTCCCCCGCATCGCCGGCGCCCACCACGCCTGTTTCGGCGTCAGCCGCCGCCAGCTGTGCCAGCGAAGCAGCCGTCCCCGACGCCACAACTGGCGTGGACGTCGGCTCAGCCTTCGCCTCGGCCGTGCAGGGCGAGCTGGAACTGGTCTACGCGTACCAGGCCGCACTGACCAGGCTTAACTCCGGGTCCGCGGCTCCGGCGTCGAACTTCCTGGCCCAGCACGGCGCCCTCCGGGGCGAGGCGGAGGCCTTGGGCAGGTCCCGCTGTGCCGTGGTACCCCTGAGGCAGCCCGGTTTTGCCTTGACCCAGGCGTTCCTGGCCGACCCTGCAGCGGGGCTGGGAACACTGGAGGCAGGGACACTTCCGGTGCTCGGCGATGTGGTGGCCCTTACCGAGGGACCCGAACGGGCATGGGCCCTCTTGGCCCTTCAGTCGGCGGTCCGGCGGACCGTCTACTGGGGCGCCTCGCCGGGCCCGGTCCCTGGCGTCGTCCTGGACGAAGCACTCCTGCCGCCACTGCCCGGGCCCGTGACTCCGGGGCCTGCATCTCCGGGGACTTCCCCAACCAGCGCCCGTCTTCCCGGCAATACTTAGCCAAGGCCCGGCACACCGGCCGGCTCCGGCTGACCGGCCAGTTCCGGCACACTGGCCAGCCGCGGGCACTAATGCTTTGCTGGAGGCATGGACAGTGCCGGCGCCCCCGCCCTTCATGAGAATGAGCCCCACCAAAACGACGTCGCGCAGCGACTGAACTGGCTGCGCGCCGGTGTGCTCGGTGCCAATGACGGGATCGTCTCGGTCGCCGCAATCGTTGTGGGCGTCGCCGGCGTCACCACACAGTCCGGGCCAATCCTCGTAGCCGGCACCGCCGGCCTGGTGGGTGGAGCAGTATCCATGGCCTTGGGCGAGTACGTGTCCGTCAGCAGCCAGAAGGACAGCCAGCACGCTCTGATCGAAAAGGAACGCCTGGAACTGCAGGACCAGCCGGAGGAAGAGTTGGAGGAACTCGCGGCGATCTACCAGGGCAAGGGGCTGAGCCTGGACACAGCAAGGAAAGTGGCCCGGGAGCTCACAGCCCACGACGCCCTGGGCGCGCACCTCTCTGCCGAACTGAACATCGACGAAACAGACATCGTGAGCCCCTGGAATGCAGCCTTTGCTTCAGCTCTTGCGTTCGTCACCGGCGCCATCCTGCCGATGGCCGCCATCCTGCTGCCACCGGAGAACATCCGGGTCCCCCTGACCTTCGCGGCCGTGCTGGTGGCCCTCGCTGCCACCGGGGCGCTGGGCGCCTGGATCGGCGGCGGTTCGAAGCTGCGGGCCGCCGCCAGGGTAGTGGCGGGCGGGGCTTTGGCCTTGGCTGCCACGTTCTCCATCGGCAACCTGCTCGGCGCAAGCGGCGTCCTGTGAGTGTCCGGATTGGGATGCCGATCCCTCCTGCCCTCAGCGTTCGTTACAGCCACAGCAGCGCGGGACGGGCCTGGCTTTCCTCACTCCCGGGACTGGTGCAGGGGCGGCTGGAGCATTGGGACCTGGCTGTTGACCTGGCAACAGGCGCCCTCCCATGGCATGGCCACGGCGGCGTGGTGGTCCCTGTCCGCCGGACGGACGGGACACCGGCTGCGCTCAAGATCGCGTTTCCCCACGATGAGGCGCGGGTGGAACGCCATGCGCTGGCGCTGTGGGGCGGCTCCGGCGCCGTCCGGCTGTTGGAATCCGACGCCGGAACGTGCGCCATGCTGCTGGAGCGGCTGAATGCGGGCTGCTCGCTGCAGACTGTCCCGCTGGATGAGGCAGCGCTCGCTTGGGGCAGCATCGTCTGGCAGTTGAGCGTCGTGCCGGACGGCCGGCCGCAGTGGCAGGAATTCGACCACATCGCCGGGCGGGCCGAACAATGGAGCGATGACCTGCCCGCCGACTGGGAACAGCAGGGCCGCCCGTTCCCGCGCTGGCTCCTGGAGGCGGCCCTGGAAGTCTGCCAGACCCGCGGCGCTGTTGGCCGGCGCTCGGGCCGCGATGTCCTGGTCCATACGGACCTGCATTTCCTGAACATCCTTGCCCGGCCGCAGACCAACAGCGGAGCGCTGCCCGGGGAGGCGTTCGTCGCCATCGACCCGCAGCCCATGATCGGCGAACCGGAATTCGCGGTGGCACCGCTGCTGTGGAACCGTCTCGGGGACTTGCCCCGGAACGATCCGGCCGGTGGGTTGAGGCGGCGCTGCCAGGACTTCAGCGCTGCGGCCGGCCTCGATGCCGAAGCTGCGCGCCAGTGGGCAGTGGCACGCGAAGTGGAGAACGCCCTCACCTACGCGGCCCTGCCGCGCCACCAGGGCGATCTGGCGCGGTCCCTCTGGGTGGCCAGCACCCTTGCCGGGCGGACCCTCGACGGTCTCCCCTCGGCGGACGCCCTGCCTGAGCCGGGGCAGGGCGACAGCTGAGGGACCGGCGCCTCCCTGGCGGGATAGGACTATCGCGGGGCGGTCAGCCCGCTGCCCGCACCGCCGCCAAAGCGGAGCTGACCGCCTCGACGGCAGTGCCGACGTCGTCCGCGTCAGTGCTCCAGTTGCTGACCGAGACGCGCAGGACATCCCTGCCCTGCCAGTGTGAACCGGACATCCAGACCTTGCCGTCCTCGATCACCCGGGCCGTCACGGCGCGCGTGGTGGCGTCGTCCCCAAAGGCGAGCGACACCTGGGTGTAGTCGACGTCGTTGAGTACCTCGACGCCGTCCACCTCAGCCAGGCGGCTGCCGATCTTCGACGCGGCATCGGCGAGCCCGCGGACCTGGGCTGCCACGCCGTCCCTGCCCAGGGATCGGAGGGCGGCCCACACCGGCACGCCGCGGCCGCGCCGGGACAGCTCGGGCGCTTTTTCGAACGGGTCGCCCGGGCCTTCGACGTCGTGGATCAGGTAGCTGGTGTGCTGCAGGCCCATGGCGCTGCGAAGGGCTGCTGAATCCCTGACGATGGCAATACCGCAGTCGTACGGGACGTTGAGGGTCTTGTGGGCGTCGGTCCCCCACGAATCGGCCAACTCCATGCCGCGGGTGAGGTCCGCGAACTCGGGCACGGCCGCGGCCCACAGCCCGAAGGCGCCGTCCACGTGGACCCAGGCGCCGTGCCGCCGGGCAACCTCGATGGCGGCGTCGAAGGGGTCGAAGGCTCCGGAGTGGAGGTTGCCGGCCTGGAGGCAGACCAGCGCGGGCCCGGACCCTTCGGACAGCAGCCGGTCCAGCTCTGCGGCGACCAGCCTGCCTTGGGCAT
The DNA here is from genome assembly GCF_057840185.1 of Pseudarthrobacter sp. KH_020_B. NCBI lineage: Bacteria > Bacillati > Actinomycetota > Actinomycetes > Micrococcales > Micrococcaceae > Pseudarthrobacter > Pseudarthrobacter sp. KH_020_B. Next base: position 1,562,466 of record NZ_CM174506.1, on the reverse strand, counting down.
CTGCGGGGACCTCGACGGGCCGGCCGAGGCCGAGGTACCGCAGGCCCAGGTCAATGGTCTCGTGGCGCTCCTGGCCCACAAAGCACCTGATCCGCGGGGCGCCTGCCAGGCCCTCGCCGTCGAGGTCCCAGCCGGCATCGGCCAGCAACCGCCACCGGGCAGCGGCCAGCCCGGTGAAGTTGGCCATGGTGGCACCCGTGGCGAAGCCGACGTCCGATTCCGCGGGCAGGCCAAGGAGGTCCAGCAGCCAGTGGCCCGCCCCCTCTTCGATGGCGGCTATCGCGGGGGTGGCGTAGCGCAGGCCGGAGTTCTGGTCCCAGGCGCTGACCAGCCAGTCCGCGGCCAGGGCGGCAGGAAGCGTCCCGCCGATCACCCAGCCAAAAAAGCGCCCGGAGGGCATGGCCATCAGCCCCGGTTCGGCCTTGTCCGCCAGGTACTCAACCACAGCTGCGGCAGGCATGCCCTGCGAGGGAAATGGTCCGGCGAAGTCAGCCGCGAGATCATGGGCGCTTTGCGCGGGCCCGACGTGCCTGTCCGGCAGGCTCGCCAGCCACTCGGCAGCGCGACGGGCCGCGGCTGACAATGCTTCCGAATAGGGTTCCCCGCCGGCGGACATACCTGCATGGTACGCCCGGCCGCGGGCTGCGGGCGATACCGGCTGGGAGGGTTTCGGCTACCCAGTCAGGCGAAGTTTTCCTGCCAGACGTCGACGCCGAGCTTGATGATCAGGGCGCCTACCACCAGCAGGAAAACAACACGGATGAAGCGGCTGCCCTGCTTCACCGCGGTCCGTGCGCCCAGGTAGCCGCCGGCCATGTTGGCCAGGCCCAGCAGCAGGCCGACACCCCACAGGATTGACCCATGGGGCAGGAAGAACAGGAGGGCGCCTGCGTTGGTGGCCATGTTCACGATCTTGGCTTTGGCGCTCGCCTCGAGGAAGGCGTAGCCCATCGCCGAGACGAGCGCGATGATGAGGAAGGAACCGGTGCCCGGACCGATCAGCCCGTCATAGAAGCCGATCACGGCCCCGATCAGGCACGCCACTGCGTAGTGTGTGCGGCCATCGTGCCGCAGCACGGTGATGTCACCGATGTTGGGCTTCAGCGCCGTAAAAAGTGCGACGGCGACCAGCGCCACCACGATGATTGGCTTGAACACGCTGGCCGGGAGGTTGGCGGCCAGCACGGCGCCGCCGAAGCTCCCTGCCAGGGCGATCACCGCCATGGGCAGAGCCGTCTTCAGGTCTGGCCGGACTCGCCCGTAGTACGTCACCGCACTCGTGGTGGTGCCGAAAATAGACCCCATCTTGTTGGTGGCCAAGGCCTGGACCGGCGTGATCCCGGGTACCAGCAGCATGGCCGGCAGCTGGAGCAGACCGCCGCCGCCCACCACGGCGTCCACCCAGCCGGCAGCAAATCCAGCCACCACAATCAGGATGATGGTGGTGAGCTGGATCGACTCGAAACCGGAAATCACCGCCGCGGGTTAGCTGCGGACGGCGGTGACCACATAGTCAACAGCCTTGTCCACGGCCACGTTCTCCGCTTCGCCGGTGCGGCGGTCCTTGATTTCCACAACGCCGTCCACCAGGCCCCGGCCGACTGCCAGGATGGTGGGGACGCCGATGAGTTCCGCGTCGCCGAACTTTACGCCCGGGGAGACCTTGGGCCGGTCGTCGTAGATGACGTCCAGGCCGGCGGCCTCGAGTTCCAGGGCCAGCTGCTCGGCGGTGGCAAAGATTTCCTCGCCGCGCCCGACAGCCACGACATGGACATCGGCGGGGGCGACGGCGCGGGGCCAGACGAGGCCCTTGTCGTCGTGGTTTGATTCGGCCAAGGCCGCGACGGCGCGGGTGACACCGACACCGTAGGAGCCCATGGTGACCACCACCTGCTTGCCGTTCTGGTCCAGGACTTTCAAGTCCAGGGCTGCAGCGTACTTGCGGCCCAGCTGGAAGATGTGGCCCATCTCGATGCCGCGGGCCGTCTCGAGGGGACCGGAGCCGTCCGGGGCGGGGTCGCCTGCGCGGACGTCGGTGCACTCGATGACGCCGTCCCAGGTGAAGTCGCGGCCGGCCACCAGGCCGAACACGTGCTTTCCTGCTTCATTGGCCCCGGTGATCCAGGCTGTGCCGCTGACAACGCGGGGATCCACCAGGTAGAGGAGCTTGGTTGAGCTTTCGCTGCCAAGCAGGGGATTTTCCAGCGTCAGGCCGGGTCCAAGGTAGCCCTTGACGATGAGGGGCTGCTTTTTGAGGTCGTCGTCGTTGGCTGCTTCGAGCGTGATCTCGCCGCCGATGGGCAGGAAGGAACCGATGTTGGCTTCCACGCGCTTCAGGTCAACGCCGCGGTCACCCGGCAGGCCGATGACCACAAGCTGGCGCTCACCGGTGGGCAGGGTGACGGCAAGAACCACGTTCTTGAGGGTGTCGGCGCCAGTCCAGTCGCCGCCGTCGGCCTCGCTCCGGGGAGCCAGTTCGTTGGATGCGGCCACGAGCGTGTCGATGGTGGGCGTGTCGGGGGTGTCGAGGACCTCGGCGGCAGGGGCGTTGCTGAAGTCGATGTCGGCCGGAACAACGGTGGTGACGGCTTCGACGTTGGCCGCATAGCCGCCGGCGGAGCGCACGAAAGTGTCTTCGCCGATCTCGGTGGGGTGCAGGAACTCTTCGCTCTTGGACCCGCCCATGGCGCCGGCGGTGGCCGCAACGGGAATGACTTCCAGGCCCAGGCGCGCAAAGATCTTCAGGTAGGCGCCACGGTGGGCGGCGTAGCTGGCGTCCAGGCCGGCGTCGTCCACGTCGAAGGAGTAGGAGTCCTTCATGATGAACTCGCGGCCGCGCAGCAGGCCCGCGCGCGGGCGTGCTTCGTCGCGGTATTTGTTCTGGATCTGGTACAGGCTCAGGGGCAGGTCCTTGTAGGACGAGAAGAGGTCCTTGACCAGAAGCGTGAACATTTCCTCGTGTGTGGGGGCCAGCAGGTAGTCGGCACCCTTGCGGTCCTGGAGCCGGAACAGTCCTTCGCCGTATTCGGTCCAGCGGTTGGTGGCCTCGTAGGGCTCGCGCGGCAGCAGCGCCGGGAAGTGGACTTCCTGGGCCCCGATGGCGTCCATTTCCTCGCGGACGACGGCCTCGACCTTACGCAGCACACTCAGCCCCAGCGGCAGCCAGGTGTAGATGCCGGGTGCCGCGCGGCGGATGTAACCGGCCCGGACCAGGAGCCGGTGGCTTGCCACCTCGGCGTCGACGGGATCTTCACGCAAGGTGCGCAGGAAAAGCTTGGACATTCTTGTGACCACGGGTGGGTTATCCGTTTCTGGGGAATAGCTGCTGGAAAGCAGAGCCGGGCAAATTCTTCTGGGTACTAATCTACCGGCAAGCAACGCCAATGCCCGCGGGAACGCCGGTGGCCACAGGCCAGCCGCCGAAGTCCGTGTCTGTGGCCGTGCCCGCGTCTGTGGCCGGGACAGCGAAGAGCCACGCCCGGCATTGCAAAGCCCCTGGCCCCCATACGGGCTGGTCATTGCGGCCGGGCGTGGCTCTTCTTGCCGTTTACGCCGTTGATTACTGGTGAGGACTGGTGAGACCGCCCACCCACTCCAGCGCAGCTAGATCGAACCTATGTGATAGCAGACACGTTGACAAGGGTTTTTTCCATTCAAAGTTGTTGACGGCCACCTTCGGCAGGCCTAGGTTGAATTCATCACCTGGTGAATTCAGCGAGGGCTCCCAGCATTCGGAGGCATTAATGTCCCATTCGGCAGCTACCGCCCCGGCCGGCGCCGGCAATAGGGCGGCCATTGAAGCCAGCTCCCTGCACGTCACCAGGGGAAAAGTCCGCGTCCTGCGCGGCCTGGACTTTGCCGTCCACGCGGGCCAGATCACCGGGCTGCTGGGGCCATCCGGCAGCGGCAAGACAACACTGATGCGGGCCATCATGGGCGTCCAGATGCTCACGATCGGCTCCATTCAGGTACTGGGCCAACCCGCGGGTCACCCTGATCTTCGACACCGGGTTGGCTACGTGACCCAGTCCCCCAGCGTGTACCCGGACCTCACAGTCGAGGCAAACGTACGGTACTTCGGCGCCATGCACCGCAAGGGCCGGGCCGAAGCAGCGGAGGCGATCGCCGCCGTCGGCCTCGAACCGCAGGCGCGGCAGAAAACCGGCGACCTCTCCGGCGGTCAGCTGAGCCGGGTGTCGTTGGCCTGCGCCCTGGTGGCGCGTCCCCGACTGCTGGTCCTGGATGAGCCCACGGTGGGCCTTGATCCGGTGCTGCGGGCTGACCTGTGGGGCCGGTTCCGGTCGATGGCCGAGTCCGGGATCACGCTGCTGGTTTCCAGCCATGTGATGGAGGAAGCCAGCCATTGCCAATCACTCCTCCTGCTGCGGGAGGGGAAGCTCCTGGCGCAGCTGACACCGGCGGAACTGAGCCAACGCGGGCACAGTGCCGATCTGGAAAAGGCCTTCCTGCACATCATCCAGGACACCGCCGAAACGCCCGGCTCATCCCCCGAAAGGACGGTACGGCCATGAACCTGATGATGATGCTGGCCACCACCCGGCGGGTCCTTGACCAGCTCCGTCATGACCACCGCAGCATCGCGCTGATCCTGGTGGTCCCTGCGCTGCTGCTCACCGCTGTGTACTTCCTCTACGAGAATGAGACGCTGCCGCCGGGCGTGCCCAGGACCTTTGACCGCGTGGGCCTGATGATGCTGGCGATCTTCCCGTTTGTGGTCATGTTCCTGGTCACCTCCATCACGATGCTGCGCGAACGCACCACCGGAACCCTGGAGCGGCTGCTGACCACCCCCATCCACAAGGCCGATCTGCTGTTCGGCTACGGGCTGGCATTTTCCATCATGGCCGCCCTGCAGTCGCTGGTGGCGACCGCGGTGGCGTACTGGATTTTCGGGCTCGACATCCAAGGCAGCCCGGGCCTGGTGGTCATGATTGCGGTGATCAACGCGGTTCTTGGTGTTGCGTTGGGGCTGCTCTGTTCGGCCTTCGCACGCACGGAATTCCAGGCCGTGCAGTTCATGCCGGTGGTGGTGGTGCCGCAGATCCTGCTCTGTGGCCTCTTTGTGGCCCGCGACCGGATGAACGAGGTCCTGGAGGCGGTGTCGAACGTGCTGCCACTGACCTTTTCCGTGGATGCCCTGCAGGAGATCGCCACCAACACCGAGCCCACAGACCAGCTGTGGATGGACGCCGGCGTCATCGTGGCCATTGTCCTGGCGGTCCTGGTCCTCGCGTCGTTGACCCTGCGGCGGCGGACCGCGTGAACGGACACCATGATCCGGTGCGTGCTGGTGACCCCGCGGGTGCGGCGGGTGCGGCGGGTGCGGCGGCCGCGGGTGGTCCCGGAGCCCCTGGTGGTCCCGGCCGGCGGGGCCGACGCGGTGGCGCAACGGAGACGAGGGACCAGATCCTGGACACGGCCCGGAGGCTTTTCGCCGAACACGGTTTCGAAGGGACCAGCCTGCGCCAGATCGCCCGGGAAACCGGAGTGGACCCGGCCATGGTCCACCACTTCTTCAAGGGCAAGGACGAGCTTTTTGCGCTGAGCGTGGTACTTCCGGCCGACCCGGAGACAATCCTGGCGGGCGTCGACGACTACTCGCCGGAGGTCCGGGCCGAAGCGATCGTGCGGGCCGTGCTGCGCTTGTGGGAGAGCCCGGCCCAGCACAGCCTGGTGGCCTTCCTCAGGGGAACCATCGGCTCCAGGGCCAAGACGATGCTGCTGCGCGAGCTGGTACAGCCCACCATCCTCAGCCGGATCATGGCCGGGGTTCCCGGACCGCCCGCGGAAGTGGCCATGCGCGGAAACCTCGTGGCAACGCAGATGGTGGGCGTGATGCTGGTCCGGTATGTGGTGCGGCTGGAACCGCTCGCGTCCGCCTCCCCCGACGACGTTGTCCGGCTCGTGGCTCCGAACGTCCAGTACTACCTGACGGGTGACCTTCAAGACGGGTGACCTGCACACCGACCGGTGAATTGAAGCTGGAGGCTAGAACAGCACCGTGGCGAACGTGCCAACCTGGCGGAAGCCCACCCGCTCGTACGTGGACCGGGCCCGCAGGTTGAAGCCGTTGACGTAGAGGCTGGTGACGGGGGCCAGCGTGCGTGCCTTCTCCACTACGGCAGCCATGTAGCCGGCGCTCAGACCCTGTCCGCGGTAACCGGGGTTCATCCATACACCCTGGATCTGCGTGACGTCGGCCGTCACAGCTCCCAGCTCAGCCTTAAACACAACGTCGCCGGAGTCGTTGACGTGCGCCAACGAATGGCCTTGCCGGATGAGGCCTTCCACGCGGCGGCTGTAAAACTCCTTGCCCCCGAGGAACGGCGAGTAGCCAACTTCCTCTTCGAACATGGCGGCGCAGGCGGGAAGGATCCGGTCAAAATCGGCCAGCCGGCCAAGCCCCAGATCCGCGTTCGGCTCCACCGACGGCGGCCCGCACAGCGTCATCAGCGGCTGTTCATCCCGCACCTCATGGGCCGCATGCCCCCGTTCAGCAAGCCCAGCATGGAGGGCAAGGACGGCATCTGCGGGGCCAAAGGCGGAGGCGAAGCGGCGGCCGGACGCGCTTGCTGCGGCAGCGATAAGCCCGGAAAATTCGGGGTCAAGCTGGACCGGGACCAGGTTGGCCCCTGCCCAGCACGCGCCCGTCAGGATGCCGTCGTCGAACACTCCCAAGACTCCGGCGCCACCAGCGGTTGGCGCGGCAGAGCCCACGGCCCGGAGGTGGGCCAGGATAAAGACATTGGCCACCGGGTCCCGCGACGCAAGGCGCCGCAGGGCAGCGGTGTCCGCGCCGGTGAGGGTCCGGACTGATATTCCCGCGGGCGCGGCGCCCTCTTTATGAGACGCTAACCACGGGGCTACCCTTGACAGCATCTTCGCCATCGGCCTCCCCCATCTCTTCAGCTATGCGCATGGCCTCTTCGATCAGTGTCTCAACAATCTCGCTCTCAGGCACAGTCTTAATGACTTCGCCCTTCACAAAGATCTGTCCTTTGCCGTTGCCGGACGCCACACCCAGATCGGCTTCGCGGGCCTCGCCCGGTCCGTTGACAACACAGCCCATCACTGCGACGCGGAGTGGAATCTCCATGCCTTCCAGCCCTGCGGTGACCTGCTCGGCGAGGGTGTAAACGTCCACCTGGGCGCGGCCGCAGGACGGGCAGGACACGATTTCCAGTTTGCGCGGGCGCAGGTTCAGTGACTGGAGGATCTGGTTTCCCACCTTGATTTCCTCAACGGGAGGCGCGGAGAGGGACACGCGGATGGTGTCGCCGATGCCGCGGGACAGGAGCGCCCCGAAGGCCGTGGCGGACTTGATGGTTCCCTGGAAGGCGGGCCCGGCTTCGGTCACGCCCAGGTGCAGGGGCCAGTCGCCCTGCTCGGCCAGCATTTCGTAGGCAGCAACCATGATGACGGGGTCGTTGTGCTTGACCGAGATCTTGAAGTCGTTGAAACCGTGCTCTTCGAACAGCGAGGCTTCCCAGACGGCGGATTCCACGAGGGCCTCCGGGGTGGCCTTGCCATACTTCTTCAGGATGCCGGGCTCCAGCGATCCGGCGTTGATGCCGATCCGGATGGACGTGCCGTGGTCCTTCGCCGCGCGGGCGATTTCCTTGACCTGGTCATCGAACTTGCGGATATTGCCCGGGTTCACGCGCACTGCCGCGCAGCCGGCCTCAATCGCCGCGAAGACGTACTTCGGCTGGAAGTGGATATCCGCGATGACGGGGATCTGGGACTTGCGCGCGATGATGGGCAGGGCCTCTGCGTCATCCGCAGACGGGCAGGCGACGCGCACGATGTCGCAGCCGGAGGCGGTGAGTTCCGCGATCTGCTGCAGGGTGGCGTTGATGTCCGTGGTGGGCGTGGTGGTCATGGACTGCACGCTGATGGGCGAGTCGGAACCGACCCCAACGGAACCCACCTTGATCTGCCGCGTCTTGCGGCGGGGGGCGAGGACGGGCGGCGGTGCTGACGGCATTCCCAGGCTGACCGAGGTCACGTGGACTCCTTGATTAGGTGTTTCGGTAGTGAAAAGGGTCCGGGAATCAGGATGCGTGCGCGGCCAGGAGGCCGATCACGGGAGTCCACTCGGTAGTCCGGATCCCGGCAATGGTGCCGGCGACGGCGAACGGGTCTTGCTTCAGGAGTTCGTTCAGCTGGGCTTCGTCCTGAACCTTGAAAATCAGCAGGGCGCCTGCCCCGTCACCGTAGGGTCCGCTGGTCAGCAGCTGGCCCTGGTCCGCGAGACCGGCCAGCCAGGCGCGGTGCGCGGGGCGGTGGTCATCACGGACGGCGGAGGAATCGGCGGCGTACACATACTCAACGGCAAAAACAGTCATAAGGACACCCTATCCCCAGGCGTGCTCTGGCGCCGATCCGGGAAGGCAGCAAGACTCACTGCAGGAACAGCACCTTGATCACTGCCGCCGTTCCCGCAGCCCACAGCATGGACGTGAGCGTTCCGATAATGAATCGCTCGGCAGCCACGGGGGTCTCCTTCAATTCGGCGAACCTGCCCAGGCCTTTGATGGCCACAATGTAGGCAATGGCCACCGGCTGTCCGGTCAGGATGGCCACGCAGACGCCCAGGCGTTCCAGGACTCCGATGATTGCCCCGCCGCGCAGGATCCGCTGGGCCGGCAGCGTGGGTGCCGGCTGAGGAGCGTCCGACGGCGGCTGGCCGCCACCCACGGTCAGCTCGCCGTCGACGGTTTGCCCGCCTTTGTGATGATCCGCACCAGCCCGCGGTGTTCCCGAAACAGTGTCCACCGTGACATCGGCTGAAGGATCCTGGGCTGATGCGTCCTGGTCCGATTTCGTGGCCGCGTCCGCTTTGTCGTCAATGGTTCTGGCGAGCCGGAACACCAGTGCGGTCACAGGCCACCCTGCGAATCCGGCCACCAGCAGGGCAGCTGTGATCCAGAGTGCGTTCACCGGGCTCCTTCAATCTGGGAATGGGCGTAGTCAAGGAGCATGGCCGCGGCAGGTCTGGCGGCCCATTCCTCCTGCCAGCCGGACCTGAGCACCGCACGGCTCACCGACTGCTCCGTGATTCCCAATTCCTGGGCCACGTGCTTCTGGCTGCCATGCTTTCCATCGCCGCCCTGGAGCGCGCGCAACCGGTCCACCACCCGCCACTGAGCTGGTGTGCGTTGCTGCACCAACCGTCCGATGAGGCGAAGCACCGCCTGGGCATTTGCACTGGTCATGGCACCTTTCTTGGCGTACGGAGGCATCTCCCGTCCACGGCCAATACTGCCGGACACCACTGACAATGCAACCTGACCGGCCGAGCCCTTGGCGAGTTCCACGGCCTTTCGCGCCGCCACAAAGCCACTCCCGGAACCTTCCCTGGGGCTTCCGCCCGGAGTGAGCTGCACGGCCCCGATCCCTATCCCGACGTACCAGTGCCCGCTCCGGAGTGCGTACAAGGCGATCTCCACCACGTCTTCGGCACGTTCCACAACACCCTGGAGTTCATCACCCACGGACCGCTCAAAGGGCGCCGGAGTGAGGGTGCGCAGCGCGGCGATCAGATCGGGAACGCGGTCGACGTCGGCAGTGCTGCCGCGCTGGTCGATGGTCAGTACGAACATGCCTTAACCGTACGCAGATGATCACACATAATCAATCCAAAATAGCTGATTATTAAATATCAGCCAATAAAGGCTGATTTGCGAGAATCATCCGGTCCGCTCAGACGCCGCCGTGGCCTGCCGGGTTCCGGTCCAGGCGATCCAACCACCGGCGACTGCCATCAGGACGGCGCCGGCGGTTTGCGTCGGCAGGCTGCTTCCTGTTGTTGCCTGCCCCAGGACAACGCCCAGGACGTAGAACACCACGGCGCCGGCCGCCCAGAGTGCCCCCGCCCAGCGTGGCAGCACGTGGGAACGCCATACCGCGATCCCCAGCAGCACCGTGCCAACGAAGGCGAGCAGCAGGCCCAGCAGGAACGCCCCGGTCATGGACCCCGGGAATTCAAGCTGCATCACGTCCTGGTTTCCGCCCAGGTATGCCTTTCCGATGGCGGGGGTGACAAACGTGGAAATCACGGCCGGCACGAGCAGTAAAGCCGCACCGACGACGGCGGTGACCATAGAGGCCAGTGCCAGGCGTCCCGTCCGGCTGTTGGCCATGGAACAGCCCAGGGCAAAGAGACCGAAGAGGGCCAGGATGGTGCCTGCGGTGCTGCCGAAAAGATGGCTGGCCTGGTAGGAGTCGGAGCTGACAAAACGGGCCCAGGCCTCAGGGTCCTTCGCCTGGTCCGGCTGCGGCTCCAGCGTGGACCAGGCGGTGACGAGCCACGCGACAGGCAGCGCCCATAACCCTGCCCTGATCCAGCGGGTGGTGTCCTGCGATTGGCCGGCGAACGTGCCCATGTTTCATGGTAGATCCGGGACATCCGCCCAGCCAGGCGCCCGCGGGAGTCAGCCGAACAGGTTCACCGGTTTCACGATGTCGGCGTAGATCAGCAGCGCGCTCATGCCCATCAGCAACGCGGCCACCACGTAAGTCACGGGAAGCAGTTTGGCGATGTCGAAGGCGCCGGGATCCGGTTTGCCGAACAGCTTGGCCACCCGTCGCCGCGCCCCCTCGTACAGCGCTCCGGCCACATGGCCGCCGTCGAGGGGAAGCAGCGGGATCAGGTTGAAAACCGCGAGCGCAAAGTTCAGGCCGGCGAGCAGCCCTACCAGGGCGCCAATCCTGGACTGGAGCGGAACTTCCTCCATGGCCGCTACTTCACCGGCCACGCGCCCCACGCCCACCACGCTGATGGGGCCATTGGGGTCGCGCTCTTCCTCGCTGAATGCCGCCTGGGCAACGCCCACCACCCGGGCGGGCAGGTTGAAGACGACACCGGCCACTTGCCTGATGTTTTCGCCCGCCATGGGCAGGACGGACGACGCCGGCTGGGGAACCAGTTCGGTCTGCGCGCCGATGCCCAGGAAGCCGACGTCCTGGTAGAGGAGGGTGCCGGCGTCGTCCTTGGCCTGGCGTCCGTCCACGCCGACGACGGGGCGGGCGGAAAGCACCGGTGTCACAGTAGTGGTGACGGGCGCGCCGTCGCGCTCCACGGTGATGCTGACTTCCCGGCCCGCGGAGGCGCGGATCCAGTCGGTCAGCTGGTCCCAGCCGGTGACAGCTTTCCCGTCAAAGGACGTGACCACGTCGTTGGGCAGGAGCCCGGCAGCCGCAGCGGGGGTCAGTTGGCAGTCCGGGGAATCGGGATCAACAGTTTGGCCGGCCGCCACCTGGCACTTGGAGACGTCGGCGATGGTGGTGGTTGCCATGGCCATGCCGAAGCCCATCAGCAGGACGGCGGTCAGGACCACACCGATCAGCAGGTTCATGGCCGGCCCGCCCAGCATCACGATGATTTTCTTCCACACCGGAAGCCGGTAGAACACGCGGTTTGCGTCCTCCGGGCCCACTTCCTCGTGTGCCATGGACCGGGCTTCAGTGGCCAGCGTCTGGTACATGCCCGTGCTGGAAGGGCGTACGGTGCCGTCCTCCTTGTTGGGCGGATACATGCCGATCATGGACACATAGCCACCCAGCGGGATCGCCTTCACCCCGTATTCAGTTTCGCCCTTCCGCTTGGACCACAGGGTGGGGCCGAAGCCGATCATGTACTTGGTGACGCGCACCTTGAACAGCTTGGCGGGCACCAGGTGCCCCACTTCGTGCAGCGCAATGGACACGGCAATGCCGATCGCCACAAAGACGACGCCGAGGATAAAAAGGAGGACGGGGCTCATGCGTGGATCTGCTGCTTCCTAGAGACTGCTGACTGCTAAACGTTCGTGGGCGCGCGTGCGTGCCCAGTCTTCAGCATCCAGTACCGACTCCAGCGTCAGCCCGGAGGATCCTGAATGTTCGCTGAGGACGGCATCGATGGTGTCCACGATTTCGGTGAAGCGGATGCGGCCGGAGTGGAACGCCATGACTGCTTCCTCGTTGGCCGCGTTAAAGGCGGCGGGAAAGGTGCTCCCCTGCTTGGCGGCGTCCTTGGCCAGGTCCACGGCCGGGAAGGCCACAGAGTCCAGTGGTTCGAACGTCCAGTTGGTGGCCTTGGTCCAGTCACACGGGGAGGCCGCTTTGGGGACCCTGTCCGGCCAGGCCAGCCCTAAGGCAATGGGCAGGCGCATGTCGGGCGGGGAGGCCTGGGCGATGGCCGATCCGTCGACGAACTGGACCATGGAATGGACCACCGACTGCGGGTGGACCACAACGTCGATCCGGTCCAGCGGGACGTCGAAAAGCAGGTGGGCTTCGATGAGCTCAAGGCCCTTGTTGACCAGGGTGGCCGAATTGGTGGTGACCATCAGCCCCATGTCCCAGGTGGGGTGGGCCAGGGCCTCCTTCGGGGAGACGTCGTGGAGCTGCTCCCGCGTCCGGCCGCGGAACGGACCTCCGGACGCTGTCAGGATGAGTTTTTCCACCTCGGCCGCGGAGCCGGAGCGCAGGCACTGCGCTATCGCTGAGTGCTCGGAGTCTACCGGCACGATCTGCCCCTCACGTGCGGCCGCCTTAACGAGCGCTCCGCCCACGATCAGCGATTCCTTGTTGGCCAGCGCCAGCGTTGCACCTGACTTCAGGGCGGCGAGGGTCGGGGCGAGCCCGATGGACCCGGTGATGCCGTTGAGCACCACGTCCGCCTCAACAGCGGCGATGCGGGCCGAGGCGTCCGGGCCGGCGATGATTTCGGGGCGGTAGTCCTGCCGTCCGGCGAGGCGGGCGGCCTCCGAGATCAGGTCCTGCAGCTGCCGCGGATCCCCCGCCGCGATGCCCACAGCGCCGGCACCGGTGTGGACGGCCTGGCGGGCCAGGAGCTCCAGGTTTCCGCCGCCGGCACTGAGCGCCACCACCTCAAAAAGGTGCGGAGCGCCGTCGACGACGTCAATCGCCTGTGTGCCGATGGAACCGGTGGATCCGAGGAGGACGATTCTGCGAGGCTGCATTGGTTAAGTATCCCGCACCCGGCCCGCGGTCCGGTCAGCCCGCCGCCAGCTCGATGAAACCTTTGGCCAGCGTGGACACGGCACCGATGTAGGCGATGGCCACCACGATCCGGCGGACGGAAGCCGGTTTGACCTTGCCGGACAGCAGATCGCCTGCGATGATTCCGGCCACCATGGCGGCAAGGATGCTGAGCCATTGCCAGCCGTCCAGGCCGGGAACGTGTCCTCCGGATAGTACGTACTTGCTCACCAGGGACGACAGGCCGGTGGTCACAAAATAGGGCTGGAGGGTAGCGCCGAAACTTTTCTGCTCCCAGCGGGTGGCAATGGCGTAGGCGGTGATGGCCGGTCCGCCGACGCCGGCTGCCGCGTTCATCAGCCCGCTGGTGAAGCCGAGGGATGCCATGGGGACGGGCCCGCTGGCGCGCCAGGAGCTGCGGGTCAGCCGCTGCGAAGCCAGCAGGGCGATGATGAGGAGGATGCCGATGCAGATCTCCAGCGGCGCTTCGGGCACGTTGCTGGCCAGCCAGGCGCCCGGCAAAACACCCGCCAGGGCGGCGAGCGCCAGTCCGAAGTAGCGCTTCCACTCCACATGCCGCCAGACCCTGGAAAGGATCAGGAGGGATGAGGCTGCGCCGCACAGGTTGATGATCATAACGCCGTCGAAAGGTCCGAGCAGCACCACGAGGACGGGAGAGACGAGAAGGCCGAATCCGAGGCCGGCCAGCCGCTGGGCCAGTGCCCCTGCAACGACGGCAATGAGCACCAATGCAAACACCATCCGATCCTAGTGGGCGGACCGCGTCGCCGGGCGTAACGTGGATTGCGTGGACTGGGTTTCCTGGTTCGATGCGCGGGAGTACGGATTCGCCCGGCAAGTGCTGCAGCGAGGTGTGGCGGCGCTGTTCTTTGTTGCGTTCCTGTCCTCCCTGAACCAGTTCCCTGCATTGCTGGGCCAGCGCGGCCTGCTGCCGGTTCCGGACTATCTGGAAGGCTTCAGCGCGCGCCGGCGGCCCACGCTGTTCCGTTGGCGTTATTCGGACCGGCTGCTGCGTGGTGTCTGCGCCACCGGACTCGCAGTTTCCGCCCTCCTGGTGGCCGGCATCCCCCAACTTGGGCCGCCGTGGGTTCCGCTGATCGCATTTCTGGCCCTGTGGCTGCTCTACATGTCGATCGTCAACGTGGGGCAGACGTTTTATGGCTTCGGCTGGGAGATGCTGCTGCTGGAGGCCGGGTTCACGGTGGCCTTCCTTGGCTCGGACCAGACGGAGCCGCCGCGCACCATTCTGATCCTGCTGGCCTGGCTCGTGTTCCGGCTGGAGTTCGGCGCCGGGATGATCAAGATCCGCGGCGGCCGGGAGTGGCGTGACCTGACGGCCCTCTACTACCATCATGAAACGCAGCCCATGCCGGGGCCGTTAAGCCGCCAGGCACATCTACTGCCCAAACCCTTCCACCGGCTGGAGGTCCTGGGGAACCATTTCGCCCAGTTGGTTGTGCCGTTCTTCCTTTTTGCACCCCAGCCCGTGGCAAGCGCCGCAGCCGGAATCGTCATCTTCACCCAGCTGTGGCTGGTGGGCAGCGGCAACTTCGCGTGGCTTAACTGGATGGCCATTGTGCTGGCCTTCGCCGCGGTCAGCGACCCCGCGGCCCACGCCGTATTGCCGTTCCTGCCGCTGGATGGGGATCCTGGGGAAGGCAGCCGCGGCAATCCCCCCTACTGGCTCGCCATCACCCTGGTGGCCACGCTGCTGCTGGTGGTCCTCAGTTACTGGCCGCTGCGCAACCTGCTCTCCAAAGGGCAGCTGATGAATGCCAGTTTCAACCGCTGGCAGCTGGCCAACACGTACGGCGCCTTTGGGACCGTGACCAGGCACCGCGTCGAGATCGTGGTGGAGGGCACCCTGGACGAGGAACCTGAGGACTCGGCGGACTGGCGTGAATATGGGTTCAAGGGCAAACCTGGAGACGTGCGCCGGCTACCCGGCCAGTGGGCGCCGTATCACCTGCGGCTGGACTGGCTGATGTGGTTCCTGCCGTTGCGCACGGTCCACGAGGAGTGGTTTTACGCCTTCCTCACGAAGCTGCTGGAGGCGGACCGGCAGACGCTGCGGCTTCTCCGTGCGGACCCGTTCGACGGCGATCCGCCGCGTTGGGTGCGTGTCAACAGCTACCTGTACCGTTTCGCCACCAGGGCGGAGTTCCGGGAGACCGGTGAGCGCTGGGTCCGGATGCCGCTCTATGAGGCCATCGCGCCGCTGTCCCTCGGCGGTTCCCGCGGGCGGCGCCGGTGAGTCGGGGCGGGCCCTAGGAGCGGATGCCGGCCCGGCGGATGGTGGCTTCCGCGTGCTTGAGGATGGGGCCGTCGATCATTTTGCCCTCGTGCTGGAACACGCCGGATCCGGCAGCAGCAGCGACCCGCAGCAGTTCGGTGGCGGCGGCGACATCGGCCTCGGACGGGGCGTAGGCGCCCCTGACAACGGCCGCCTGCGCGGGGTGGATGCAGGCTTTGGAGCCGAATCCTGACGCTGCGGCATCGGCGGCCTCCAGCGCCAGCCCGTCAAGGTCCGGGATGTTGACGTACACGGCGTCTACGGCTTCTTTCCCGAAAGCCCGTGCGGCGAGCAGCACCGCGGACCGGGCGTGGAGCGCCACGGCGCGGTAGCCGCCGTCGTCCGTTCTGCTGGACGTGCCGCTGAGGGAAGCCAGGAGGTCCTCCGCGCCCCACATCAGTGCCACCACGTTGGGGGCTGCCGCGATGGCGGGCGCGTTGAGGATGCCGGCGGCGGTCTCGCACAGGGCGATGACGTGGTAGTCCGCCAATGCTTCAAGCTGTGCCGCGTTCTCAGCCTTGGCCAGCATCACCGTGCGGTACGGCGTGTGGGCCAGGCAGTGCAGGTCCTTCTCGAACTCGTCGGTGCCGGCCGGGTTGATCCTGATGATAGTGCGGCTGGGATCAAGTTCCGGCCCATCCCCGGCAGCGCCCAACTGGGCCAGGATCGCGCCGCGGGCCCGCTGCTTGTCCGCGGGTGCCACGGCGTCCTCGAGGTCCACAATGACAGCGTCCGCGCGTTGGGCGGCCTTGGGGAAACGCTCCGGGCGGTCGGCAGGGCAGAAGAGCAGGGCAGGACCCATCACAAATGTCATACGGACATTGTCCCCTTTTCGGGGCCCTGACCGCTCCCCTTTTCAGCTGCTGCAGGCTGCACCTGTTGTCCAGAAGACTGCGCCGCATGGGCCTCTCGCGTCCACATGAGGCAGCTCCGCGTGGCCAGCGCCACCACGGTGCCGTCCTGGTTCCGGCCGGTGTGCTGCATGGTCACGATCCCCTGGCCGGGACGCGATCCCGAGAGGCGTTTCTGCGTAATCACTGTCCCGGTGTAGAGCGTGTCGCCGTGGTACAGCGGGTGCGGGAAGGAGACGTCCGTCAGGCCCAGCTGCGCGATGATGGTGCCCTGCGTGAGCTGCGATACGGACTGTCCCACCAGGGTGGACAGCGTGAACATGGAGTTGACCAGCCGCTGGCCGAACGGCTGCCCTGCGCTCCAGGCGGCGTCCAGGTGCAGGGCCTGGGTGTTCATGGTGAGCGTGGTGAACAGGACGTTGTCCGCCTCGGTCACGGTGCGGCCGGGCCGGTGCGCGTAGACAACACCTTCCTCGAGCTCGTCAAAATACAGGCCACGCTGTTCGATGACCCGGGGAATGTCCGCTGTCATACGGTGAGCTCCTGGTCCTCTTCGAACAGTTCGGCGCCGGTGGCCGCCGCCACGTCCTCCACGGAGACGTTGGGGGCCAGCTCGCGGAGCACCAGCCGGGACCGCCCGCCTTCGGTGACGACGTCGATCACGGCGAGGTCGGTGATGATCCGGTCCACGCAGGCCTTGCCGGTCAGCGGCAGCGAGCAGTGTTCCACGATTTTGGCGTTGCCGTTGCGGTCCACGTGTTCCATCATGACGATCACCTTCTTGGCGCCGAACACCAGGTCCATGGCCCCGCCCATGCCTTTGACCATCTTGCCCGGGATCATCCAGTTGGCCAGGTCGCCGTTCTGCGCCACCTCCATGGCGCCGAGCACGGCCACATCCACATGCCCGCCGCGGATCATGCCGAACGACGAGGCGGAATCGAAGAACGCGGCCCCCTTGTTGACCGTGACGGTTTCCTTGCCGGCGTTGATGAGGTCCGGATCCACTGCGTCCTCGCTGGGGTACGGTCCCACGCCCAGGATCCCGTTCTCCGAGTGGAGCACCACTTCGACGCCGGCCGGGATGTAGTTCGGAATGAGCGTGGGCATGCCGATGCCTAAGTTGACGTACTGCCCGTTGCTGAGCTCCTGCGCCACCCGGGCGGCCAGTTCGTTGCGCGTCCACCCTTTGGCCTCCGGATTGGTGCCTTCCTGATGGCCGACGGCGGCACGCCGGTATTCGTGGCGGACGGCTTCGGGGCGGGGAGGCGCTCCCTGCGTGCTGCTGGACTCCATGGCTACGCTCCTGCCTGTTCGGTGGCGCTCTGGGTTCCGGCAGCCGGTGCAAGGGCCACAGTCCGCTTTTCGATCCGCTTCTCACCGGCCGGTACAACCACCACCCGCTGGACAAAGATGCCGGGCGTGTGGACGTGCTCCGGGTCGAGTTCCCCCGGATCCACCAGCTCCTCCACTTCGGCGATGGTGATTTTTCCCGCCATGGCGCAGAGCGGGTTGAAGTTCATGGCCGTGGCGTGGAAGACCAGGTTGCCGTGGCGGTCGCCTTTCCAGGCATGCACCAGTCCGAAGTCGGGTGTCAGGGATTCCTCCAGGACATAGTCCACATCGTTGAAGGTCCGTACTTCCTTGGGGGCGGAGGCGATCGCGATGCCGCCGTCGGCGTCGTACTTCTGCGGCAGGCCGCCGTCGGACACCTGCGTACCCACCCCCGCCTTGGTGTAGAAGGCGGGGATCCCGGCGCCGCCGGCCCGGAGCTTCTCCGCGAGCGTTCCCTGCGGGGTCAGCACCACCTCAAGCTCACCGGACAGGTACTGGCGCGCGAACTCCTTGTTTTCGCCCACATAGGAGCTGACGGTGCGCCGGATCCTGCCGTCGCGGAGCAGGACGCCCAGCCCCCAGTCGTCCACGCCGCAGTTGTTGCTTACGGTTTCCAGGTCCTTGGTGCCGTGCCGGTGCAGGGCGTCGATCAGGGCCACCGGGATTCCGCAGAGACCGAACCCTCCTACCGCGAGGGACGCGCCGTCGGGAATGTCCGCAATGGCTTCCTCGGCGCTGGCAACAACCTTGTTGATCATCGTTGGTCCTTTCAGGCCGGTTACAGTCCGAGTTCGCGGGCGATCAGCATCAGCTGGACCTCCGTGGTGCCCTCCCCCACTTCAAGGATCTTGGAGTCGCGGTAGTGGCGTGCCACGGTGAATTCGTTGATGAAGCCATAGCCGCCGAATACCTGGGTGGCATCCCGCGCGTTGTCCATGGCCGCCTCGCCTGCGACCATCTTAGCGATGGCCGCCTGCGTCTTGAACGGCTTACCGGCAAGCATTCTCGCGGCCGCGTCGTAGTAGGCCAGCCGGGCCGTATGGGCCCGGGCCTGCATGCGGGCAATCTTGAACGCGATGGCCTGGTACTTGCCGATGTGGTGGCCGAACGCCTTGCGTTCCTTGGCGTACTTCACCGACAAATCAACACAGCCCTGAGCCGCCCCCGTTGCCAGCGCCGCGATGGCAATCCGGCCTTCGTCCAGGATGGAGAGGAAGTTCGCGTAGCCCCGGCCTTCCTCGCCGAGCAGGTTCGCCTCCGGAACCCGGACGTCCTTCAGCGTCAGCGGATGCGTGTCCGAGGCGTTCCAGCCCACCTTGTTGTAGGCCTTCTCCGCCTTGAATCCCGGTGTGCCGGTGGGCACCAGAATGGTGGAGATCTCCTTCTTCAGGGTCCCGTCCTTGCGCTCCTTTTGGCCCGTCACGGCCGTGACCGTGACCAGGCGCGTGATGTCCGTGCCGGAGTTGGTGATGAACTCCTTGTTGCCGTTGATCACCCAGCCGCCGTTCTCACGCCGGGCATGGGTCTTGGTGCCGCCGGCGTCCGATCCGGCTTCCGGCTCCGTCAGTCCGAAGCCGGCGAGCGCCTTGCCCGAAGCCAGCAGCGGGAGCCACTCCTCCTTCTGGGCCCCGGTGCCGAAACGGTACACCGGCATCGCACCAAGGGAGACCCCTGCTTCCAGCGTGATGGCCACGGACTGGTCCACACGGCCCAGTTGTTCGAGGGCGATCGCCAGGGCGAAGTAGTCCCCGCCCATCCCGCCGTGCTCTTCGGGGAACGGCAACCCGAACAAGCCCATGTCGGCCATCTGGGACACCACTTCGTACGGGAAGCTGTGTTCTTCATCGTGCTTGGCCGAGACCGGCGCCACCACGTTGTCCGCGAAATCCCGGACGGTGTCGCTGAGGTCCTGGTATTCCTCGCTGAGTTCAAAATCTGCCATGGCTAGGCTCCCTTGCCTGTGTTGTTGGAATCCTTGTTGGACTCGTTGGTGGAATCCTGAAGTGAATCCGTGTCTGAATCCGTGATCGAAGGGTGGATGGTTGCCAGCACCTGGTCCGCCTTGACCGGCTGACCGGCTTTGACGCTGATGTGGACCGTGCCAGCCACCTCTGCCACCAGCTGGTGCTCCATCTTCATCGCTTCCACGGAAAGAAGTACCTGGCCGGCTTCCACGGCGTCGCCGTTGCTGACGGCAACGGACACCACCGTGCCGGGCATGGGCGAGCGGACCTCCGGGTCCGCGGTACCTTCCTCGCGCTCGATAGCGGCGAGCACGCGGACGAGCCGTGACTCCCGCGTCAGCACCTCCAGCCGGCAGGACCAGCCTTGGTTGCCGAGGAACAGTTCCGCGGGGCCGCCTGCGTTATCCGCGTCCGGGCTGCCGGGTCCCCAAGACACCGGCGCCAACGAGTACGCCGTGGTTTCGCCGTCGAGGGTCAGGACCAGGCTTCCGCGGCCCGGCATTCGCAGGGAGGCCGTACGCCAGGGCCCCTCGCCGACGCAGACCTGGACGGGACCGGCGGCCACACGGCCTGTGACACCCACTGAGGCGATGCCGCCGTCGGGCGTTCCCAGGCTGATCCGCCGGGGCGCCGGCGCTCCGATGCGCCAGCCGTTGCCGGCCTGCCACGGGCCGGAAGGCGTCACCGCGCGGTCCTGTTCCCCGCCCACGACGGCGAACAGGGCGGCCGCGACCAGTTCGGCGTCATCAATCCGCCGGAACGCGAAGTCCGGCATCTTCCGCTCGATCAGGCCGGTGTCGAGATGCCCGGCGCGGACGTCGCCGTCGTTGATCAGCAGCCGCAGGTACTCAACATTTGTGTCGATGCCAAGGGCTGTGTAGCCGGCGAGCGCCGCGTCCAGGGTGTCCAGGGCAACGGTGCGGTCCGGGCCCCACGCGATGACCTTGGAAATCATGGGATCGTAGCTGGAGGAGATCTCGAGCCCCTCCAGCAGGGCCGAGTCCACCCGGATTCTGCCGGCTCCGTGACCTGGCATTTCGTCCAGGAGGAGCACGGTCCCGGTGGACGGCATGAAGTTCCGCTCCGGGATTTCGGCGTAGACGCGGGCTTCGGCGGCGTGACCGTTGAGTTCGACGTCGTCCTGGCGGACGGTCAGTTCCTCACCGGCGGCGATGCGGACCTGCCATTCGACGAGGTCCACGCCGGTGACCATTTCGGTCACCGGGTGCTCCACCTGGAGACGGGTGTTCATCTCCATAAAGAAGAACTCCTCAGGGGCCTCGTCGGAGACCAGGAACTCCACGGTTCCCGCGCCGCTGTAGTGCACGCTGCGGGCCGCCTGGCAGGCGGCCTCCCCGATCCGCGCCCGGGTGGCCCCGCCGTCGTGCAACGACTCCAGCAACGGCGACGGCGCTTCCTCAATCACCTTCTGGTGGCGGCGCTGCAGCGAGCACTCGCGCTCCCCCAGATGGATCACGTTGCCGTGGTTATCGGCAAGGACCTGCACCTCGATGTGCCGAGGTGCGCGGACCAGCCGTTCAAGGAAAAGGGTGTCATCGCCGAAGGCGCTCGCGGCGACGCGGCGGGCGGTGGCCAGCGTGGCTTCGAGGTCCTCGTGGCGTTCCACGATGTGCATGCCCTTGCCGCCGCCGCCCGCCGACGGTTTGATGAGCAGCGGGAAGCCGACGGCGGCCGCGGCTTCCATGAGTTGCGTGTCGGTCATGCCCGGCTCGGCGATGCCCGGCACCACCGGGACTCCATAGCCGGCCACGTGGTTCTTGGACCGGATCTTGTCGCCCATGACGTTCAGGGATTCGACGCCGGGGCCGATGAAGGTGATGCGGGCGGCTTCGAGGGCCCGGGCAAAATCGACGTTCTCGCTGAGGAAGCCGTAACCGGGGTGGACTGCCTCTGCACCGGTGTCGCGGCAGGCCTGGATGATGGCCTCGATTTTGAGGTAGCTCTCTGCGGCGGCGGCGGGGCCAATCCGCACGGCAGTGTCAGCCTCCCGTACGTGCCGGGCCCCGGCGTCGGCGTCGCTGTAGACGGCCACGGAACGGATGCCCAAGGCACGCAGGGTGCGGATGACGCGGCAGGCGATCTCCCCTCGGTTGGCGACGAGCACGGTGTTGAACAGGGGCTGCTGCCGGGTTGCCGACGGAACGGCGGGCGAGGAAACGGTCATGGCTGGCTCACATCCGGAAAAGGCCGAAGGAGGTCTCCGGCAGCGGGGTGCGGGAGACGACGTCGAGCGCCAGCCCCAGGACAGTGCGGGTGTCCGCGGGGTCGATCACGCCGTCGTCCCACAGGCGTGCGGTGGAGTAGTAGGGGCTGCCCTGGTCCTCGTACTGCTGTTTGATCGGGGCCTTGAAGGCTTCCTCGTCGTCGGCGGACCATTCCTCGCCGGCCGCTTCGTACTGGTCACGCTTGACGGTGGCGAGAACACCGGACGCCTGGTTGCCGCCCATGACCGAGATGCGGGACGCCGGCCACATCCACAGGAAGCGCGGCGAGTAGGCCCGGCCGCACATGGAGTAGTTGCCCGCCCCGAAGGACCCTCCAATCACCACCGTCAGCTTCGGCACCCGTGCCGTGGCGACGGCGGTGACCATCTTGGCGCCGTTCTTGGCAATGCCGCCCTGCTCGGAATCCCGGCCCACCATAAAACCGGAAATGTTCTGCAGGAAGACCAAGGGAATGCCGCGCTGGTCGCACAGTTCGATGAAGTGCGCGCCCTTGAGGGAGGACTCGCTGAAGAGCACGCCGTTGTTGGCCACGATCCCCACCGGGTGCCCATGGAGCCGGGCGAAACCTGTGACGAGCGTGGTGCCGTACTCCTTTTTGAACTCGTGGAACCTGCTGCCGTCCACCAGCCGGGCAATGACCTCGTGCACGTCGTACTGCGCATTGACGTCCGTGGGCACCGCCCCATAGAGCTCGGCGGGGTCCGCAACGGGTTCGACGGCGGTGTCCACGTCCCACGCGGGGGCGGCCGGCTTCGGCAGGGTGGCCACGATGTCGCGGACGATCTGCAGGGCGTGCTCGTCGTTTTCGGCCAGATGGTCCGTCACCCCGGAAATCCTCGAGTGGACGTCGCCGCCGCCGAGTTCCTCCGCGGTGACGATTTCGCCGATGGCTGCCTTCACCAGCGGCGGACCGCCCAGGAAGATGGTGCCCTGGTTCCGCACGATCACCGTCTCATCGCTCATCGCCGGAACGTAAGCGCCGCCGGCCGTGCAGGAACCCATCACCGACGCAATCTGCGGGATCTTCGCGGCAGACATCTTCGCCTGGTTGAAGAAGATCCGGCCGAAGTGTTCCTTGTCCGGAAAGACTTCGTCCTGCTTCGGAAGGAACGCCCCGCCCGAGTCCACCAGGTAGATGCACGGCAGCCGGTTCTCCAGGGCTATCTCCTGCGCGCGGAGGTGTTTCTTCACCGTCATCGGGTAGTAGGTGCCGCCTTTGACGGTGGCGTCATTGGAGATCACCAGCACCTGGCGGCCGTGGACCAGGCCGATACCGGCAATGACCCCAGCACCCGGCGAGTCGTTGTTGTACATGCCATTGGCGGCAAGCGGCGCGATCTCCAGGAACGGGCTGCCATCATCCAGCAGGCGGTCGATCCGTTCCCGGGGCAGAAGCTTGCCGCGGCCCACATGGCGCTCCCGCGACTTCTCCGGCCCGCCCAACGCGGCCTCAGCCAGCCTGGCCCTGAGCTCGGCGGCGAGCGCGAGCTGCGCGGCGTTGTTTACAGCAAACGCTTCACTTGCGGCATCAAGCCGGCCGGCGAGGGTCTCCATCGACTGCGTCCGTTCCTCATCTTTGAAAGCATCAAGGCTCCGGCGAAAGCCGCAACCCAACTCAGTTAGTGCGTTGTAACTGAATTCAGGTTAGTCTCTATTAACTATGATGTCCAACACATCGGGGCATTGCTAGAATTTGCTGGTCCTAGGAGGAAAAGCGTGCCCACCACCCGACCGGTCAAGCCGTCCACACCCGCACTGTCAGAGCAGCCGGATTCGGCAACCCGGCCAGCTTCGGCAACGCCGGCGGTTCCCGGCACGCCCCGCAGCCAGGCGAAGGAGAACCGCCGCCAGGCGCTGCTCGCCGCCGCCGCGGCACTGTTCGCCCGCAACGGGTTCAACCGGGTGTCGCTGGAAGATCTGGGCGCCGCAGCAGGTGTCAGCGGCCCGGCCGTCTATCGCCACTTCCAGGGCAAGCAGGCCGTGTTGGGAGACCTGCTGCTCACCGTCAGCCGCGAACTGCTCGACGGCGGCCTGCGCGTCATTGCCGAAACCACGGACCCTCTCGCGGCGCTCCGCAGGCTGGTGGGGTTCCAGGTGGAGTTCGCGCTGGGCAAGCCCGACGTAATCCGCGTGCAGGACCGGGATTTCAGCAACCTCTCCCAGAAGGACCAGTCCGAGGTCCGGGCACTGCAGCGGAACTACGTGGAGATTTGGGTGGAGGTCCTGGCGCTGCTGCATCCGGGCACCGACGCCGTCGACCTGAGGATGCGGGCCCACGCCACGTTCGGCCTGATCAACTCCACGCCGCACTCGGTGCGGAACCACGGACGCAAGATTGCGCCCAAAACGGCCCGGCCACTTCTTGAGAGCATGGCTCTGGCGGCGCTCCTGGTGGACGCCCCCCAGGCCTCCTGACAAGAGGGGCGGGCCCTCAGGGGTTCCTGGCAACAAGAACTGCCCTGGCCCGCTTGACCGGTGCTGGGCAGCACCGGATAAGCGGGCCAGGGCAGCTCGTGCAGGTCGTGGGTTAGACCATCGTGAGCACTATGCCGGGTTCGGCCAGGATGGCACCGACGTCGGCGAGGAACCGCGAGCCCTGCTCTCCGTCCACCAGGCGATGGTCAAAGGACAGGCTCAGCGTCATGACCTGGCGCAGGGCCACCTCATCCTGGAATTCCCAGGGCATCTTCCGCACGGCCCCCATGGCGAGGATGGCTGCCTCCCCGGGGTTCAGGATGGGAGTGCCCGCGTCGATGCCGAAGACCCCGATGTTCGTGATGGAGATGGTGCCGCCGGAAAGGTCTGCCGGGGCGGTCTTCCCGGCCCGCGCCGTCTCGGTCAGCCCGGTGAGGGCTTCGGAGAGTTCCAGCAGCGACAGGGTATCCGCGTCCTTGATGTTCGGCACGGTGAGCCCGCGGGGAGTCGCGGCGGCGATGCCTAGGTTCACGTAGTTGAACTGCACAATCTCCTGGCTTGCCTCCTCCCACCGCGAGTTCAGCGACGGGTTCCGCCGCAGCGCGATCAGCACCGCCTTGGCCACCAACGTCAGCGGCGTGAGCTTGTACCCGGCAAAGGCCCGGCTCGCCTTCAGCTTGGCAAGCAGGTCCATGGTGGGCGTGACATCCACCGTGAGGAATTCCGTCGCATGCGGAGCCGTGAACGCACTCGCCACCATCGCGGCCGCCGTGAACTTGCGGACACCCTTGATAGGGGTGCGGACTTCCCGTCCGCCCTGTTTCGTCAGTCCCGCAGCGGAAGCCGCATCCGAAACCGCGGAAAGATGGCGCACCGGCGTCGACAGTTCGCCGCCGCCAACAAAATTCTGGACATCCTCCCGCGTTATCAGTCCGCCGGCTCCGGTGCCCGCGACCGCGGCCAACTCGATGCCGAGGTCCTTGGCCAGTTTCCGGACCGGCGGGGTGGAGCGTGGGCGCTCAGTGTCAACGGCCTGCGTTCCGGCAGTCTCGGTTTCGACAGGCTCAACCACCGAACTACGAACAGGCTCAACCGCCGGCGCTGTGAAGTTGCGGGCCCGGCGGGCGGGACGCCCTGAGCTTTCGACGACGGCGCCGTACCCAACGAGGTTGGGTTGCCGTTTGGGCGCCTCCCCCTCAGCCGGCGCAGCCCCCGAAGGTGAGGCGCCGCCGTCGTCCGCTACTTCGAAAGAGACGATCGGCTTGCCAACCTCCACGATTGTTCCCGGCTCTTCATGGAGCGCAGTGATCACACCCGCGAAGGGTGACGGCAGTTCGACTACGGCCTTTGCGGTTTCCACCTCGGCGATGACCTGGTTCAGCGTCACAGTGTCCCCCACTGCCACCTTCCAGCTGAGGATTTCGGATTCCGTGAGGCCTTCGCCGAGGTCCGGGAGCCTGAATTCCTTGATCATGGCGGCGCTCATCCTTCCAACCCGCTGAGGGAGTTCGGGCGTCCGAGGGCGCGGTCCACGCCGTCGAGGATCCGGTCCAGGCCGGGCAGATGGTGCATTTCGAGCTTGGAGTACGGGTAGGGAATATCGAACCCCGTGATACGGACCGGGGCGGCTTCGAGGTGGTAGAAGCACCGCTCCGTGATGCTGGCCGCCACTTCGGCGCCCAGGCCACCGGACTGGCCGGCTTCGTGGGTGACCACCAGCCTGCCTGTTTTCCGGACGGAAGCTTCCACGGTGGCGTAGTCCACGGGTGCCAGCGAGCGCAGGTCGATGACCTCGATGGAGATGCCTTCGTCGGCGGCCGCCGTTGCCGCGTCCCTGGCGGTCTTCACCAACGGCCCGTAGGCCACGAGCGTCACGTCCGTGCCCTCGGTGACAACGCGGGCGGAGTCCATGGGCAGCGCAGTGCGTGGATCGATGCCCTCATCCACTTCACCTTTGTCGTGGTAGCGGCGCTTGGGTTCGAAGTACAGCACCGGGTCATCGGACAGGATGGCCTGCTGGATCACGGTGTGGGCGTCCTGCGGGTTGGAGACGCTGACCACGCGAAGACCCGAGGTATGTGTGAAGTACGCCTCGGGCGACTCGGAGTGGTGCTCGGGTGAGCCGATGCCGCCCCCGAACGGGACGCGGATGGTGATGGGCATCTTCACGGTCCCCTGCGTGCGGTAGTGCAGCTTTGCCACCTGGCTCACGATCTGGTCGAAGGCAGGGTAGATGAAGCCGTCGAACTGGATCTCCACCACCGGGCGGTACCCGCGGTAGGCGAGGCCGACGGCGGTGCCCATGATGGCCGACTCGGCCAGCGGCGTGTCCACCACGCGGTGGGTGCCGAAATCCTTTTGGAGTCCATCGGTCACCCGGAACACACCGCCGAGCGTACCGATGTCCTCGCCCATGAGGATGACTTTTGGATCGTTTTCGAGGGACTTGCGCAGGCCGGAATTAATGGCGCGGGCAAAGGTCATCTGGGTCATCAGCGTGCACCTTCTTCTGAGGTGGCACCCGCGGGATCGCCGAAGGATGCCAGGTAACGGGCGTAGTGGTCCTGCTGCCGGTCCAGCCACGAGTTGGGCTCGCTGTACACGTGCTTGAAGATGTCCATGGGCTCCGGGTCCGGCATGCCGATGCAGCCCGCACGGAGTTCGCGGGCGACGGCCTCCGCCTTGTCCTGAACGTGCTGCTGGACCTGCTCGGTGAGGAGGCCCTTGCGTTCCAGCAGGGACTTGACCCGCCGGATGGGGTCCTTCGCGGCCCAGTCCTCCAGTTCGTTGGCGTCACGGTAGCGGGTGGGATCGTCAGCGGTGGTGTGCGGTCCCATGCGGTACGTGACCGCTTCGATGAACGTGGGTCCTCCGCCGTGCCGGGCACGGTCCAATGCGACGCGGGTGGCGGCCATCACGGCCAGCACATCATTGCCGTCCACCCTGAGGCTCGGAATTCCGAACCCAGCGGCCCGGTCTGCGATCTGGATGTGGGACTGCAACCGCACGGGCTCCGAAATGGCCCAGTGGTTGTTCGAGCAGAAGAAGACCACGGGTGCCTGGTAGCTGGCGGCAAAAACCATGGCCTCGTTGACGTCGCCCTCGCTGGTGGCACCGTCGCCGAAGTACGTCACCGCCACCGAGTCGGCGCCGTCGTTCTGGATGCCCATGGCGTAACCGGTGGCGTGCAGGGTCTGGGCGCCGATGATGATCTGCGGGGTGGCCATATTCACGGTGTACGGATCCCACCCGGAGGAGGCAGTGCCACGCCACACCCGCGTAATGTCCGTCACGTCCACGCCGCGGCAGTACGCCACACCGTTTTCCCGGTAGCTGGAAAAGACAAAGTCGTCCTCGCGCAGGGTCCTGCCGGAACCGACTTGCGCCGCCTCCTGACCCAGCAGCGGGGGCCAGAGACCGAGTTCGCCCTGGCGCTGGAGGGCGGTGGCCTCAACATCGATCCGCCGAATGACCGTCAGGTCCTCGTAGAGGGAACACAATTGCTCATCCCCGATGTCCTTCACCCAGGGATCGAACTCCGGGTGGCTGATCCGCTCCCCTGCCGGGGTAATCAGCTGGATCAGGTTCCTGTCTGTAGACACGATGGCACGCAACCTTCTTACGTCGTTTGACCGGAGCCTGGGGACTTGTGGTCCCGCCCGCCGCCGGCCGCCCGGGCGCCGTTGCCCCGGATAATTGTGACCCTACTCACAATGCTCAATGGGTACAACCACCGCGCCAGATACTGCGCATAATGCCCTGTTTGCAGGGCCTTCACCGTGCTAACGTTGCGCATTATGCAAGCTTTGGATGGCACTGACACGCGCCTGCTTTCGGCCCTGGCCCGCGACCCCCGGCGGACAGTGGTGGCGTTGGCGCAGAAGCTGGGGCTGTCCCGGAACACCGTGCAGGCGCGCATGGCCCAGCTGGAGAAGAAGCACGTCTTCCTGTCCTTTGAACGGCGGATCAACCCTGTGTCACTGGGCTATCCGCTCATGGCGTTCATCTCCGTCCACGTCCAGCAGCAGAAACTGGGACAGCTGGCCCATGACCTCGCCGGCATTCCGGAAATCCTGGAAGGCTACGGCCTCACCGGATCCGCTGACCTCCTGCTCCGGGTAGTGGCCCTGGACGCCGAGGACCTCTTCCGGATCAACGGCAAAATCCTGGCGTGCGATGGAGTGGACCGGACGGACACCGCCCTTGCCATGGGTGAACTCATCCCCTTCCGCATCCAGCCGCTGCTGGAGCGGGGATCAGGTGACGCATAGGGGCGGCAGTCCTCATTTCTGCCCCGATACACAGCCCCGGCGGGCTGGGTTATAGGCTGTTCCAAGGTGAATCCATGGGTGCCGTTCAGCGGGTCCCACGAATAAGGCAGTGCCAGCGCGTTGCCGGAAAGGCTCCATTCGTGAGCAATCGTCAGGAACCGTCCCAGCCGGCGGCCTGGCCCGCGCAACCGGCGGGGCAGCCGGGCAACGCCGGGCAGTACGGCGCACCCGGTCAATACTCGTCAGAGGGGCCGTTCGGCCTGCCCGGACAAGAGCCCCCGGCGGGAGGCCGCCGGAAGCTGTGGACCATCCTCGGCACTGTGGGCGGTGTCTTGGTGCTGGCGGTGGTCGGCGTCCTCATCCTGGTCAACGTTGTCAACGGAGCCACCAACCATGCGCGGGGCCTGGCTGACAGCTTCACGAAGCTGGTGATCGCCGGCGACAGTTCCCAGGCCTACGACGACTATCTTGACCCCGCCCTCCATGAACAGCTGACCAAGGAGGACTTCATCGCCGGCATCAAGACGCTGCAGATGGACAGCACCTGCAAGCCCGCCTACAACGAAGTGAAAGCCAGCACCGAGAACGGCACCAAGTCCGCCGACGTGGCCGGCCTCGTCACCTGCGACGGCGACAAGAAGATCGACCTCGTGTACCGCTTCGAAGGAACCGACGAGCTGAAAATGATCAACATCAAGCTCAAGCCCCAGGCGTAGCGCCACACACAACCCAAGCCCGCGCCCCATCCACACGGGGACATGGTCCGAATTGCTTCCACGGGGATCCCGTCCGGGATCCCGCAGTCCGGCCGGGACATAACGTCCCCGCCTTACCGGAAGGATTCGGGCCATGCGCACTTCTCCGAACCGCCTTGTCGCCACCGTCTTCGGTGCCGTCTACCTCCTGGTCGGTGTGCTTGGGCTGTTCCTGCTGACCTCGCCGCTGAACATCATCGCGCTCAACGGCGCCGACAACGTTCTCCACTTGGCCAGTGCCGTCCTGCTGCTGGGCGTTGGCCTGTCCATGGACAAGTCCCCAACAGCCGTCCGGGCATAGCCGGCCATGGCTGCCCAGCCGGTCGAGGGATGGGCTGCCCCGGCCGTCCGGCTCTTCTGCGGCTTCGCAGGATTCGGGGCGGGTTCAGTGAACCTGGCCGTTTCCTCGAGCCTCCTCGCGGAGCCGGGAATGGCCGGCCAAGTCTGGCAGCCAGCCCTCGCGGTCGTCTCCGGCGGCTGGGGAGCGGCCCTGATCCTGTGGACCGTCCTGGCGTTGCACCGCGGACGGACTATCGGTTCCGGGTGGACCGTGGCGTTCCTGCTGACCGCGTCCGCGGGGCATGTGGCGGCCCTTGCCTACAGCCGCGCCCCGTCCAGCCTTCACCTCAGCCACCTCGCTGCGCTCCTGCTGACGCTGATGATTATCAGGTCGGCGGCATGGCTGAAGGGGCGCCGGCTCCGGGGAAAGGACGACGGCGGCATGGCGCCCGCCGCTGCCCGCCCGGGCCGCCTGCTGCTCACCGCCTTCGCCGGGGCCGTGCTGGTGGCGGGAATCGCGACGCCGGGACTCGCCGCTTCCACAGCCGGCCAGTTTGCGGTGCCGCATGGTCAGCACGGCGGTCCGGCCGTGCCGGCGGGCCACCATCAGCGCTGACGCCACCGCCTTTTGAACGTCGCCGCCGGCTGGAACGTCAGAGAGCCCCTATGCCTTCGGCACAGGGGCTCTCTGACTTAGCCATCGATCAGCGGTCCACGGATCAGTGGTCCACGGCTTTCTCCGCGCCCACACCGGTCAGCGAGCGGACTTCCATTTCGGCCTGCTTGGCAGAATCCTCGCGCTTCTTGTCCAGCACCGTCCCCAGCCAGCCGAGCAGGAACGCCAGCGGGATGGACACAATGCCCGGGTTGCTCAAGGGGAAGAAGGCGAAGTTGGCGCCCGGGATCATGGAGGTCTTCAGGCCGGAAACCACCGGCGAGAAGGCGATCAGGATAATGGCCGAGCCCAGGCCGCCGTACATGCTCCAGACCGCACCCTGGGTGGTGAACCGGCGCCAGAACAGCGAGTAGATGATGGTGGGGAGGTTCGCCGATGCCGCAACCGCGAAGGCAAGGGCCACCAGGAAGGCCACGTTCTGGCCGTTGGCGAAGATACCGCCCAGGATGGCCATCACGCCGATGACCACCACGGTGCGCCGCGCCACCTTGACCTCGGTCTCGGCGTCGGCCTTGCCCTTGGAGATGACGCTGGCGTAGATGTCGTGGGCAAAGGAAGCGGCGGCGGTGATGGTCAGCCCGGCAACTACGGCCAAGATGGTGGCGAAGGCAACCGCGGAGATGAAGCCCAGCAGCAGCGGCCCGCCCAGGTGGAAGGCCAGCAGGGGGGCTGCGGAATTGACGCCGCCGGGGGCTGACTTGATGGTTTCGGCGCCAACCAGTGCAGCGGCCCCGTAACCCAGCACCAGGGTGAACAGGTAGAAGAGGCCAATCAGCCAGATGGACCACACCACGGACTTCCGGGCTTCCTTGGCCGTGGGCACGGTGTAGAAGCGCATCAGGACGTGGGGCAGGGCAGCCGTTCCCAGGACCAGGGCGAGGCCCAGGGACATAAAGTCCAGCTTGGACGTCTCGGTCTTGCCGTACTGCAGGCCGGGGTTCAGGACAGCCGGGTTGCCGGCCGTATCAACCGCCGCACCGAGAAGGCTGGAGACGTTGAAGCCGTAGATGGCCAGGACCCAGAAGGTCATCACGGCCGCGCCGGCAATCAGCAGGATCGCCTTGATGATCTGGACCCAGGTGGTGCCCTTCATCCCGCCGATCAGGACGTACATGATCATCAGGGCGCCGACGACGATGATCACCAGGGCCTGTCCGCCCCAGTCACTGATGCCCAGCAGCAGCGAAATGAGGCTGCCGGCTCCGGCCATCTGCGCGAGCAGGTAGAAGAAGCAGACGGCGAGCGTGGAGATGGCCGCCGCGATGCGGACCGGACGCTGCTTGAGGCGGAAGGAGAGGACATCGGCCATGGTGAACTTTCCGGTGTTCCGGAGCAGCTCGGCCACGAGCAGGAGTGCCACCAGCCAGGCCACCAGGAACCCGATGGAGTACATAAAGCCGTCATAGCCGTTGATGGCGATGGCGCCGGTGATGCCCAGGAACGATGCGGCGGACAGGTAGTCCCCGGCGATGGCCGTTCCGTTCTGGGAACCGGTGAACGAGCGGCCGGCCGCGTAGTAGTCCGCGGCGGTCTTGTTGTTCCGGCTGGCACGCAGCACAATCACCATGGTGACGGCGACAAACAGGCCGAAGATTCCCATGTTGAGCAGTGTGGTTTCTTTGAGGTCGGCAACGTCTACGGCCGCGGCAATCCCGATCATTTGGTCACTCCGCTCAAGATGTTGCCGTCCTTATCAAACTCATGGCCTTCGATTTCGTTGCGGATCTCCGCCGCGATGGGGTCCAGTTTCCGGTTGGAGTAGCTGACGTACCAGCCGGTGATGGCGAACGTGGAGACGAACTGCAGCAGGCCCAGGATCAGGCCGATGTTGATGTTGCCCCACACTTTGGTGGACATAAACCCGACGGCGTAGTCAGCCAGCAGGACATACGCGAAGTACCACAGCAGGAATGCCACGGCCATGGGGAACACAAAGCTGCGGTGACGTTTGCGCAGTTCCTGGAACTGCGCTGTCGACTGGACCTGTTCGAAGTCCACGGACGCCGCTGCGTCCGGAGTCCGGGCATCGTTACCCATCGTTCCTCCTCATTGAGAGTTGAGTGGTTCACACGGGCCAGCCTGCGGGGCAGGATGCGGACAATGTGACTGCAATCACTCTGCGGTGCGGCAAGCGTCCATTCCAGAGCCATGGCCGGAACGGTCGCTCAACGGCTACGATGCTGCGACTAACGGCACCCGGCGCTACGCTGGGCACCATGCCGGACTCCCCACTCCTGACTGCCGCCGCGGTTGCGGTAATCACCCTGGCGATCGCCGTCGTCGTCGGCGTTGGCATCAAGCTGCTCCGGTCCTTCCGCGAGCTGGGCACCGACGCCGAGCGCGCCACGTACAACACCCTCCACGCTGCATCCAGTGCCGGACAGCACCTGCGTACCGGCCTCAATCCGGCGGGCGCCGCCAAGGCGAGCCGGCAGCTAAGGAACTTGCTGGGCTGTGAGGCGCTGGCCATCACCGATACGGCCGGCGTGCTCGCCTGGGACGGTGCCGCCGAGGAACTGAAGCCCCGGTTGATGGACTTGGCTGCAGACGTCCTGATCGGCGGCCGGACCGCGGTGCTCCAGGCGCGGGACCTGGGCTCGGACCTTGCCTCCGGAAGCCTCGCCGCCGTCATCGCTCCGGTCCGTGCCGGGTCACGCGTGGTGGGCGCCGTGGCGGCGTTTGCCCCGTCTGCGGGCGCGGGCCTGGTCCGCGCCACCAGCGAAGTGGCGGACTGGGTAGCCGTCCAGGTGGAGCTGGCTGAGCTGGACGCGTCCCGGACGCTGCTGATGGAAGCCGAGGTGCGGGCGCTGCGGGCGCAGATCAGTCCGCACTTCATCTATAACTCGCTGAACGCCATCGCGTCGTTCATCAACACGGATCCGGAGCGGGCACGCGAACTCGTGGTGGAATTC
The DNA here is from genome assembly GCF_057840185.1 of Pseudarthrobacter sp. KH_020_B. Lineage (NCBI taxonomy): Bacteria > Bacillati > Actinomycetota > Actinomycetes > Micrococcales > Micrococcaceae > Pseudarthrobacter > Pseudarthrobacter sp. KH_020_B. The sequence goes on along the minus strand of NZ_CM174506.1, from coordinate 1,529,437 downwards.
GCCGACTTCACGAGGTACTCGTTCCGGCGCCACGGTGACTTCACCACGCTGGCGGAGGAACTGCGCTGCATTGACCGGTACCTGCTGCTGGAGCGTGCCCGTTTCGGTGACCGCGTCCAGGTCAGCCTGCGGATCGCGCCGGAAGTCCTGAGCACCGTCATCCCGTTCCTGAGCCTGCAGCCGCTGGTGGAGAACGCCGTCAGGCACGGCCTGGAGGCCAAGGAAGGGGCGGGCCACATCACCATCACGGCCAATGATTCGGGCGCCTATGCGGAAGTGACAATAGAGGACGACGGCGTGGGGATGGACCCTGCCGAGCTCCAGTCGATGCTGGCCGGGCACCACGACGGCGACCACGTGGGGCTGCGCAACGTGGACGCCCGGCTCCGGCAGGTTTACGGGGACCAGCACGGCCTGGTGATCGAGACGGCCCCGGGCGAAGGAACGCTGATCACCATGCGCGTGCCCAAGTCCCAGCCCGGCCACGACGCCTGATCCCAGCTGTATGATCTCAGCCGCCTCCGGCGGATAATGTAGGACCATGATTAATGTCCTCGTCGCCGACGACGAGTTACCCGCCGTGGAGGAGTTGGCCTATCTGCTGGGCAAGGATGACCGGATCGGGGTCATCCACCGGGCTATTTCGGGCACGGAAGCGCTGCGGGCCCTGAACACCGAAACGATTGACGCTGTCTTCCTGGATATTCACATGCCCGCGGTGTCCGGCCTTGATGTTGCCCGCGCCATCGCGCGCAGCAGCAAACCGCCGATTGTGGTGTTTGTCACCGCGGACGAGGACTGCGCCCTGGAGGCGTTCGAGCTTGCCGCTGTGGACTACCTCCTTAAGCCCCTCCGGGCCGAGCGGCTGTCCCGGACGGTGGGACGGATCAGCGAGCTGCTGCGCGACGGCGGCGGCGGCCCCGCCCCCGAGATGATCACCGTTGACCAGGGCGGCACCACCAGGATGATCAGGCGCGACGACGTCACGTACGTCCAGGCGCAGGGAGACTACGCACGGCTGCACACCGCCGATGCCAGCTACCTCATCCGGGTTCCGCTGGCAGACCTGGAGCAGCAGTGGGCCGAGGCCGGGTTTATCCGGACGCACCGGTCCTACCTGGTGGCGCTGAAGCATGTGCAGTCCATGAAGCTGACGGCGGACAAACCCAGCGTCTCGGTGGCCGGTGCCGGCCTGCCCATCAGCCGTCGCCACCTTCCCACGGTCAGGGAAAAGCTCGAAGCCACGCGCATCCGGCCGCAGGCATGACCCGGGTCCGTGTCACCGCTCCGCGCTCGGCACCCCGGCCGGCCCGGGAGTCCCGCGAGGCGGCGGAGGAATCCGAGGTGGGGCAGGTCTTCGTCCGTTCGCTGATCCGTTCCCAGCTGCGGCTGGCCCTGGTGGTGGCCATCGGCTTTATCCTGATCCTGTCTGCGTTCCCGTTGCTCGCAGCCGTGCCGGGCCTCGCCGAGACCCGGGTCGCGGGGATCCCGTTCGATTGGATCCTGCTCGGTGCAGGCATCTATCCCGTCATCGGCCTCAGCGCCTGGCTTTATATCCGGACCGCTGCCCGGAACGAGGCCCGCTACCGGGACCTGGCCGGGGACGAGTGATGACTTCATGAATCCCGCAGTGGGTGTGCTGGCTCTTGTTGTGGTTTCGCTGGCAACAGCTGCCATCGGGTTCTACGGACTGCGGATTTCCCGGACCACCGGCGATTTCTATGTGGCTTCCCGGACAGTCAGGCCATGGTGGAACGCCTCGGCCATCGGCGGCGAATACCTCTCGGCGGCGAGCTTCCTGGGCGTAGCCGGGCTGATCCTGCTGTCCGGTACCGACGCGCTGTGGTTTCCGGTGGGCTACACCGCGGGCTATCTGATGCTGCTGCTGTTTGTGGCCGCACCGCTGCGCCGGTCCGGTGCCTACACAATCCCGGACTTCACCGAAGCCAGGCTGGATTCGCGCGCAGTCCGCCGCGTGACCAGCGTTGTGGTGGTGGTGGTGGGCTGGCTGTACATCGTGCCGCAGCTCCACGGCGCCGCGTTGACCATCCGGATCACCACGGGGCTGCCGGCCTGGGTGGGCTCCGTGGCCGTGGTGGTTGTGGTGTGCCTGTCCGTTGTGGCCGGCGGCATGCGCTCCATTACGTTTGTGCAGGCGTTCCAGTTCTGGCTGAAGCTCACCGCCCTTGCCGTGCCCGTCCTGTTCATCGTTTTTACGCTCGCCGGTGACGGGAGCGCCGCCGTGGCTCCCGCCGTCGTGAATCCCACCGGGCTGGCTCCGGCCGGGCCGTACCAGAACATCTCGCTGCTGGTGGCGCTGCTGTTCGGCACGCTGGGACTCCCCCACGTCCTGGTCCGTTTCTACACGAATCCGGACGGACAGTCGGCACGGCGGACCACCCTGATTGTGCTCGGGCTGCTCTCGGTGTTTTACCTGTTTCCCACCGCCTACGGGCTGGTGGGGCGGATGTTCGCGCCGGAACTCGCCCGTTCAGGGCAGGCGGACGCGGTGGTTCTCCTGCTGCCGGGGCAGCTGATCGGTGGAACCGCCGGCGACCTGCTCTCAGCGTTGGTGGTGGCCGGGGCCTTCGCCGCGTTCCTGTCCACCACCTCCGGCCTGGTGGTCTCCCTGGCGGGCGTGATCAGCCAGGACGTCCTGGGTGGCGACGTGCGGGGATTCCGGCTCGCCGCCGTCGTCTCCGCTGTGGTCCCGCTGGGATTTGCCGTGATGACTGACTCCCTGGCTCTGGCCGGAAGCGTGGGCCTGGTGTTCGCGTTTACCGCTTCCACCGTGTGCCCGGTGCTCCTGCTGGGCATCTGGTGGCGGGGACTCACCGACGCCGGCGCCATCGCCGGAATGGTGACCGGCGGCGTCCTCTGCGGTGGCGCCATGGTGTGGGGAACCGTCCTGGGCGCCGCCGGCACGCCGTTCTGGCTGGCCCAGCCGGCGGCGTGGACGGTGCCGGCCGCCTTTGCCGTGATGGTGCTCGTCTCACGCGCCACGAAGGACCGGATTCCACGGACCACGGCGCGGGTCATGACCCGGCTGCACACTCCCGAACGGCCGTTGGTGACAGAACGCTGAGTCGTGCTGCGTACGGCAACGGGGTTAGGCAACGGAGTCAGTCGATGGCCGCCATGAGTTCAACCACGCGGTCCAGGAAGGCATCCACCTGGGTCTCCTCGTAGCCGTCCTTGCCCACGGCGGGGCGGAAGACCACGCGGCGGACGTTGTCCACGCTGAGCGGCTTGTCCTCTTCGAGGTAGCCGATCAGGTCGTAGCAAAGATTGTCCACGTCCAGGATGTTGTAACTGCGGGCCTTCTTTTTTGACGGGCGGCGGAAACGCTCACCGTCGGGCCGGTGGAGGCGGCCCCGGAGGATCCCGGAGAGGCTGCCGATCTCCCGCAGCCAGGCATCTTCGCCCTTGGCGGCGATCAGTTCGTCCCGTTCGCGGCGGGCGAAGGCGTCTTCGAGCCGGTCCAGCGCTGCGTCGACGACGGCGGCAGCGTAGCCGCCCTTGACCGGGTCAAAGGAGACGCCCCGGACATCGGCGCTGGTGACGGCGTGGATGGCGGCCTTCGGCGTCTCGAGTGCCACCCTGGCCCGCTGGAGGAACTGGTCCACCTGTTTGGCGTTGTACCCGAATTCGTTGCCCCGCACGCGCTCAAACGACGCGGGGATTTTCCGTTGAAAGTCCAGTGCCACTGTTGTTCCTTTGTTGCTTCGGCTGGGTCAGGTTACGTACCAGTCTATTGGCGCTGCCGGCGGTCCGGCGGAGATGGTCCGAGGGCGCCGTGTCAGGCGCCTGCAACCAGTGCGAACAGCACAAATGCCACGGGACAGGCGAAGACGATGGAGTCCAGGCGGTCCATGACGCCCCCATGTCCGGGCAGGATGCTGCTCATGTCCTTGATCCCGAGTTCACGCTTGACCATCGACTCGGCCAGGTCCCCTGCGGTGGACGCTGCGACGACGCCCACGGCGAGGATCACACCCACCCACCAGGGTTTGTCCAGCAGGAAAATACTGGCAAGGATTCCGATCAGCATGGCCCCGGCAACGGAGCCGGCGAAGCCTTCCCAGGATTTCTTGGGGCTGATCTTCGGGGCCATGGGGTGTTTGCCCAGCGACGCGCCCACGAGATAGCCGAACGTGTCGTTCGAAACCACCAGCAGGAGCATAACGGCCACCTGCCAGGCTCCGGGCGGCACGGTCCCGCCAGGCCAGAGACCCACCGGAGTGGCGACGCCGACGGCGTGCAGCGGCAACGTGGCGAAACTGATGAAGAACGGGACCCAGCCAAGTGTGAACACGCCGGCAAAGATGCTGTTCGCTGAACCGGCAGGGCTCTCCACTGAACGCCAGAGGAGAACCGCCACGCAGCTCAGCAGCATGGCGAAAAGCAGGCTCTCAAGACCGCCGAAATAAGCGGCAAACGGCATGGCGACCGTACCCACCATGACGGGGACGATGGGCATCCTGGTCCCGTTCGCCTCCAGTGCGCGGAAGATCTCCCAGACTCCGAAGACCGCGAACCCGGTGGTGACAGCCACGAATCCGAGCGGCAGGAAAACCAGCCCGCCCAGCACGCCAATCAGCATGGCCAGGCCCACCACAATGGCTGCCGGCAGATTCCGGCCGGCCTTGGGCGTCGGATTGCTCCGCAACTGTTTCCCCCGGGTGCGCGCCCTTTGTGTCGGGGCCTGCTCTGCCTGGCTCATCAGACTTCGAGCAGCTCTGCTTCCTTGCGCTTGAGCAGCTCGTCGATGCCGTCCACATGCGATTTGGTCAGGCCGTCCAGTTCCTTTTCGGCGCGGCTGCCTTCGTCCTCGCCGGCTTCGCCGTCCTTGACGAGCTTGTCCAGCGTTTCCTTGGCCTTGCGCCGGATGTTGCGGATGGAGATCTTCGCGTCCTCGCCCTTGGACTTGACGATCTTGACGTACTCCTTGCGGCGTTCCTGGGTCAGGTCCGGGATGGTGATCCTGATGACGTTTCCGTCGTTGGAGGGGTTGGCGCCCACCTCGGAATCACTCAGCGCCCGCTCGATGTCGCGCAGTGCGGTCTTGTCGAACGGCGTGATGAGGATGGTGCGCGCGTCCGGAATGGCGAAGGAAGCGAGCTGCTGCAGCGGTGTGGGCGAACCGTAGTAGTCCACCAGGACCTTGTTGTAAAGGCCGGGGTTTGCCCGTCCTGTGCGGATCGAGGCGAAGTCTTCCTTGGCTACCTCTACCGCCTTGTCCATCTTCTCTTCGGCTTCGAGCAAGGTTTCTTCGATCACGGTCTCTCCTCAGAAATCAGTGCAGCCCGGATACCGGTTCCCTGCACAAGCTTGGTTCAGTGGTACTGGTTCCATTGTTGCCCGGACGCGGGCATGGAACCGTGCTCAGATCATCCTAGCTGCAGCTACGGGGTCACCAGGGTACCGAGCTTTTCGCCCAGGATGGCGCGGGTGACGTTCCCTTCGCCTTCCATCCCGAAAACCACCATGGACAGGCGGTTGTCCTTGCACATCGTCATGGCGGTCTGGTCCATGACCCTGATGTCGCGGCGCAGGGCGTCGTCGTAGCTGAGGGTGTCCAGCTTCTCGGCAGCGGGGTCCTTCTTGGGATCCGCGGTGTAGACGGCGTCGACGCCGCTCTTGGCCATCAGGACGACGTCTGCGTGGACTTCCAGGGCGCGCTGGGCGGCCACTGTGTCCGTGGAGAAGTACGGCAGGCCGGCACCGGCGCCGAAGATGACCACGCGGCCCTTTTCCATGTGGCGGATGGCCCTGCGGGGAATGTACGCCTCGGCGACCTGCCCCATGGTGATGGCGCTCTGGACGCGCGTTTCAACGCCGGCCTGCTCCAGGAAGTCCTGCAGCGCCAGGCAGTTCATGACGGTGCCAAGCATGCCCATGTAGTCGGCGCGCGAGCGGTCCATGCCGCTCTGGGACAGTTCCGCGCCACGGAAGAAGTTACCGCCGCCGACGACGATGGCAACTTCCACTTCAGGGACCGCTGCGGCGATCTGCTTGGCGACGTCGCGGACGGTGTCGGGATCAACGCCCAGCTTGCCGCCGCCGAAGACCTCGCCCGACAACTTCAGGAGGACGCGGCGCCTGCTTTTCTCTGGCTGGCTTGAAGAATTGACGGCTTTCATGGGTGCCTTCCCGTTGGTGAACTCTGAAAAAGATTATCGTGCCGGGCGGCCAAAGGTCTCATCGGACATTTAGCCGGTGCATGCAAAAGGGGCGGCCACCGAAGTGGCCACCCCTTTGCGGATTCGACTAGGAGCCGACGCGGAAACGTGCGAAGGACGTGCCCTTGACGCCGGCCTCTTCGAGGACCTGCGCCACAGACTTCTTGGCGTCCTTGGCGAAAGCCTGGTCAACCAGGACCTCACCCTTGTAGAAGCCCGTAACGCGGCCTTCCACAATCTTCGTCATTGCAGCCTCGGGCTTGCCTTCAGCCTTGGCGGTCTCTTCGGCGATGCGGCGCTCGGACTCGACCAGGTCGGACGGAACGTCTTCGCGGGTCAGGTAGTTCGGGGACATCGCTGCGATGTGCACGGCAACGTCGTGTGCGGCGGTGGCAGCGGCTTCGCCTTCACCGTCAACAGCGAACAGGACGCCGACCTGGGCCGGGAGATCCTTGGACGTCTTGTGCAGGTACGCGTCAACAGTGCCGCCCTCAATGCGGGACAGCTTGCGGACAACAACCTTTTCGCCGAGGATTGCGCCCTCTTCAACGACAACCTCGGACAGCGGCTTGCCGTCAACTTCGATGGCCAGGAGGGTGTCGAGGTCGGCAGCGCCGGACTCCACAGCCACGGCCAGAACCTTGTCAGCCAGCTGGATGAACTTGTCAGCCTTGGCGACGAAGTCGGTCTCGCAGTTGACCTCGATCATCACGCCGACGCCGTTGCTGACCTTGGCGGCCACCAGGCCTTCAGCGGTGGAGCGGCCTTCGCGCTTGGTAGCGCCCTTGAGGCCCTTGATGCGGATGATCTCGATGGCCTTTTCGGCGTCACCGTTGGCTTCGTCAAGAGCCTTCTTGACATCCATCATGCCGGCGCCGGTGCGCTCGCGCAGAGCCTTGATATCAGCGGCAGTGTAGTTCGCCATGTGAACCCCTCTGTCTAGAAAATGTATGTGGTGTACGGACCGACAGGACAGCGGCTCACCGGGTGAGCCGCCATCCTGTCAGGTGCTCCGGCGCTGCGGGCAGCGCTGGAGAATCCGGATTTACTTGTGTTACTTGTCAGCGTCGGCGGCGGGCGCCTCGGCGGCTGCCGGAGCTTCCTCGGCAACCGGAGCTGCTTCTTCGGCTGCCGGAGCGGCAGCTTCTTCAGCAGCCGGAGCAGCCTCAGCGGCAGGAGCTTCTTCAGTCTTGCTGCCTTCGAGGAGTTCGCGCTCCCACTCAGCCAGCGGCTCTTCCGGAGCTTCCGTGGTGCCCGTGGCGCGGTTGTGGCGGGCGATGAGGCCCTCAGCAACGGCGTCGGCGACAACGCGGGTCAGCAGGTTCACGGAGCGGATGGCGTCGTCGTTGCCCGGGATCGGGAAGTCGACTTCGTCAGGATCGCAGTTGGTGTCCAGGATGGCCACAACCGGGATGTTCAGCTTCTTGGCTTCGTCAACGGCCAGGTGTTCCTTCTTGGTGTCCACGATCCAGAGCACGGAAGGTGCCTTGGTCAGGTTGCGGATACCACCGAGGTTGGTTTCCAGCTTGGTGAGTTCACGGCGAAGGAGCAGCAGTTCCTTCTTGGTGTACGCGGAACCGGCGACGTCGTCGAAGTCGATCTCTTCCAGTTCCTTCATGCGCTGGATGCGCTTGGAAACGGTCTGGAAGTTGGTCAGCATACCGCCGAGCCAGCGCTGGTTCACGTAAGGCTGGCCAACGCGGGTAGCCTGCTCAGCGATGGATTCCTGGGCCTGCTTCTTGGTGCCGACGAAGAGTACGGTGCCGCCGTGTGCAACGGTGGCCTTTACGAACTCGTAGGCGCGGTCGATGTAGGACAGCGACTGCTGGAGGTCAATGATGTAGATGCCGTTGCGCTCCGTGAAGATGAATCGCTTCATCTTCGGGTTCCAACGGCGGGTCTGGTGTCCAAAGTGGACGCCGCTGTCAAGCAGCTGGCGCATAGTTACGACGGGCATGCCGGCGCTCCTTCCGGCAGGTCATTCATGAGAGAGCCTTTCAGGCTCTCTTACCCTGCCAATAGTTGACGGTTGTTTAGCGTGGCCCAAGGCGGGCCGTGCTCCTGGCATCCATTGCGACTCTCATCAGGACCGTTAGGTCCTGACCGCAAGAGACACAATCCTCCGCAGACAAAGCCGGGGCTTCAGATTTGGAAGGCTGGATACGCGTAGTCAGCTGCTGCTCCCCCGCATTCCTGAATGAGGCGTGCTGACGCAAGCGTTGAGGGCACAGCAAACTGCTCCATCAAGTGTACAACAGGAGCCAATAACCGCAGGACAACCCCGGGCCCTGCGGCGGGCGTTTTCCACATGGCCAAAGTGGGCACTCCCGCTGAGGAATCCGGCGCGGAAAGCTGGGTTCATGAAAGCAGCAATTGTCCTCGCCGCCGTGCTTCTGCTCCCGGCCGCGGCGGCTCCCGCGGACACAGCGCCGCGCGACTCCTGGGAGTGGCCGCTCCCGCCCCGGCCGGCGGTGCTGCGCGCCTTTGATCCGCCGGACAAGCCGTGGATGAGCGGGCACCGGGGCGTGGACCTTGAGGCAACGCACGACGGCGTCCCGGTCACCTCGCCGGCGTCCGGCACCGTCAGTTTTGTGGGAGTAGTGGTGGACCGCCGCGTGATCACGATCGATCACGGCGGCGGCCTCCGCAGCAGTTTTGAGCCGGTCGACAGCGCACTCACGGCCGGAACCGTGGTGGCCAAGGGCGAAACCATCGGTACGTTGCAACCAGGGCACTGCGGCGCCCCTGCCTGCGTCCATTGGGGCGTCAGGCGGGGGGACGCCTACGTCAATCCGCTGGAATTCGTCACGGACCTCCGCCCCTCCATCCTGCTGCCGCTGCGGCTGGACCCTGGCTGACGGCTGACGGCTGACGGCTGACGGCTGACGGCTGACGGCTGACGGCTCTAGACGATCGCCGAGATCCCGGTGATGGCGCGGCCGGCCACGAGGGTGTTGATCTCGTGGGTTCCCTCGTACGAGTAGATGGCTTCGGCGTCGGCAAAGATCTTGGCCATCTCGAAGTCGGTCACGATGCCGTTGCCGCCCAGGAGGCTGCGGCCGATCGCCACGCTCTCGCGCATCCGGGCGGTGGTGAATGCCTTGGCCAGGGCGGACTGTTCGTCCTTGGCCTGGCCGGCGTCCTCAAGCTGGGAAAGCCGGACCATCATGCCCATCGAGCTGACGGCATTCCCCAGGATCTGCACCAGCTGGCTTTGGACCAGCTGGAACGACGCCAGCGGACGGCCGAACTGGTGGCGTTCCACGGCGTAGCGGCGGGCCACGTCAAAGGCTGCCAGCTGCTGGCCGACTGCCTGCCAGCCGACGGAAAGCCGCGTGACTTTCAGGACCTTGTTGGTGTCGCGGAAGCTGTTGGCGCCCGCCAGCTTGAAGAAGTCCGGAACCACCACGTTCTCCAGCACGATGTCTGCGTTCTGGACAGTCCGGAGGGAGATCTTGTTTTCAATCTTGGTGGCGCTGAAGCCGGGCAGCCCAGTATCCACGAGGAAGCCCTTGACCTGGTTGTCGGCGAGGTCCCGGGCGTAGATGACCACCCAATCCGAGAAGGTAGCGTTGCCGATCCAGCGCTTGGCGCCATTGAGGACCCAGGTGTCGCCGTCGCGCTGTGCCGTGGTGCGCGTGCCGCCGGCAACGTCGGAACCGCCCAGGGGCTCCGTAAGCCCGAACGCGCCGATTTTCCTCAGCGAATAGATATCCGGGAGCCAGGCTTCCTGCTGTTCCTGGGAGGCAAGGGCTTCGATGGAGCCGGTAAACAGTCCGTCGTGTACGCCCAGGAAGGTGGCGATGGAGGTATCGGCGCGCGTGGCTTCGGCGTGGACCAGGCCGGCAAACAGGTTGGAGTAGCCCTGGCGCCGCACGGGGCTGACCAGGTCAATCTCGGCCAGCTTGGGAATGAGCTCCATGGGGAACTCGCCGCGGTTCCAGCAGTCCACGGCAATCGGCCGGACTTCGCGGGCCAGGAATCCCCGGACCTCGGCCAGACGGTCCTGCTCCTTGCCGGTGAGAAGCTGCTCGAAGGCGAAGAAGTCGCCGTCGGCGTACGGAAGGTTGTTGATGTCAACAGAGGCTTTGGACATTGGTTCCCTCGCAAAGATCAGCAGCGGACGGGCCAGCCATGGCAGGACAGGCCGGGACCAGCGGCAGCGGTATGTTACTGGTCAGTAACATACCGCAGATTGCAGGAAAACGAAAGAAACCGCGGCCGACGATGTTCGTCAGCCGCGGTTCCACTGTGGCTTGGTTCCTGCGGTGTGGTGCTTTGGTAGGGCTACTCGGACTTGAACCGAGGACCTTAGGATTATGAGTCCCGCGCTCTAACCAGCTGAGCTATAGCCCCACGCCCCGGCGGACCATCATCCATCAGTGACTAAGGTTTCGGCGGGGCAGAAACACTCTAGCAAACCGGGACGGGTCCTCCGGACCACGGGCGCGCATTGGCGGCATGGGACGGTAACCGAAACAAGCGGCTGGGAGCGGACCGCCGTCAGGCCGCTGTCAGACGGCTTTGTCGTCGTAGGTTGCACCCCGGTAGAGGTCCTCGAAGGTCTGCAGCGTACCCTCGATGCTGTGCGGTTCCACCATCCGCCGGCTGGCCTGACCCATTGCCGCCCGTTCCTCGGCCGGCAGCTGGAGGATCCGCGTGATCTTGGCTGCGAGGTCGTCACTGTCACTGGGTGTGAACAGGTAGCCGTTCTCGCCGTCGCGTACCAGGTGCGGCAGGGCCATGGCATCCGCCAACAGGACGGGTGTGGAGGCCGACATGGCTTCAAGGGTCACCAGGGACTGCAGCTCGGCGGTCCCCGGCATGCAGAACAGATCCGCCTTGATGTAGGCCTCCCGGAGGTCTTCATCGCTGGCCAGTCCCAGGAATTTCACCCGCTCCCCCAGTCCGAGCCGTTCCGCCTGCGCTTCAAGGGCGGAGCGGACTTCGCCGCCGCCCACAATTTCCAAATGGACGTTGAGCTCCGCGGGCGTCTTGGACACAGCGTTGATGAGCACGTCCACGTGCTTTTCCTCGGCCAGGCGCCCCACAAACACCACTGTTGGATGGGCGTGCGGTTCGATCACTTCGCCGGGCTGCAGCTCATAGGCCGCGGAGTCAATGCCGTTGGAGAGTGGCAGTACCTTGTGCAGGAAAGCGTGCTGGTGCATGGCCTTGGCGGCCAGGGGTGTGGGCGTGGTGACGACGTGAGCCTTGCCCATGACCTTGCCCATGTCCTTCCAGGAGATCTTGCCGATAATGTCCTTGAACCACTGCGGGAACGGCAGGAACGGGTTCAGGTTCTCCGGCATGAAGTGGTTGGTGGCCACAATCCTGATGCCCCGCTTCGCCGCTTCGTAGAGGACGTGCTCGCCGATCATGTAGTGGCTCTGGATGTGCACCACATCAGGCTTGATCCGATCAAAAAGGAGGCCGATCTCCTTCTTGATTTCCCAGGGGAAGCAGATGCGGAAGTACTCGTGCGTGAAGACCCCGTGGGATCGGAGCCGGTGCACGGTGGCCTCGGAGCGGAACTCGGTGAAGCTCGCGCCGTTGTCCGCACGGCAGGCCAGCACATGCACGTTGTGGCCGCGACCGCTCATGCCGTTGGCCAGACGGTAGCTGAACTGGGCGGCTCCGTTGATGTGGGGCGGATACGTGTCCGCGGCAATCAGGATGGTCAGGGGAGGCTGGTCAGAGGGCGTTGTCACGTGAGGAGCTCCTGAAGGTCACGGCACGGGCAGCTGTCGCTGGCCGCACCGGTTGGCCGCCGGCACTGTAGTCCGGGGCCTCTTGGAATCGGCTGGCAATGAAAGTACGCAGGTTGGGTAACAAGCTAGTGGGACGCCCTGCCCGCCGCCTTCCGCGCATCTTTCCTGCGCTTGGTGACCTCGGGATGGTGCCTGGAAAGGGCGATCACCCCCACGATAGCAAGCGAAGCCGCCGTAGCCATGGCAATCGCCATCACGGCGTGGACGTCCGGGCGCAGCTCGCCCAGGATCACGATGCCGATGGCAATGCCCACGATCGGGTCGATGACCGTCAGCCCGGCGATGACCAGGTCCGGTGGGCCGCCTGAGTAGGCGCTCTGCACAAACCAGGAACCCAGGCCGCCGGCCGCCGCAATGGCCACCACCGAATACCACTGGACATTGAGCAGTGCCAGCCCGTTCGGATCCAGCAGGTGTTTGCCGATGATGCGTGTAAGTACCGCGACAAAGCCGAACAGAACGCCGGCGCCGAGGATATAGACAAACGCGCTCATCCGGTGCCGGAACATAACCGCCAGGGGGCCGAACACGCCGACCGCCAGGGCCAGCAGCAGCACAATGGTCAGTTCGTCCTCCTGGCTCACGTGGTGGTTCTCCTGCGTCACGTTGACGGCGAGCAGGACAAAGAGTGCGGAGCCGGTCACGCAGGCCGCGATGGACACCATGGTGGCCCGGTTGATGGTGATGTCCTGGTCGCGGGCGTTCACCACGGTGGTGATGACCAGGGCGATGGCGCCGATCGGCTGGACCACCGTCAGGGGCGCGGACACCAGTGCCACCGCGTTCATTCCCATCCCGACGCACAGCAGGAGAAGACCCAGCACCCACCGCGGATTGCGGAGCAGGCGGAGGAAGCCGTGTGAACTAAGCGCCAGCCCGCCGGTGTCGGCTTTGACGGCACTCCCCTGCCTCTGCGCACCCAAGGCAAGGCAGAATGCCCCAAGCACCGCCAGCAGAACCGCCACCCACACCATCAGGCGGTGCCGCCGTCGTGATGGGACTGCTGACGGCCCTTCCGGAGGATGGCCCAGAAATAGTTGTACGCCGCAATCCAGTGGCCGGCGAGCCCAAGTCCCAGCACGATCCAGGCGGCAATGTAGAGCGGCCCGGCGTACGGGGTGTCCAATCGGGACATGACCAGCAGGGGTGTGCCCAGAAGCAGGAGGCCGGTGCGGACTTTGCCCACACGGCTCACCGGCAGGTCGGGGTGCCCCCGGAAGTAGGAGAGTGTCAGCACTAACAGCACGGTGTCGGGCACCAGGAGAGCGGCCAGGTACAGCCAATGGACGACGCCGGCAATCACCAGGGTGACCGCCACCGCGATCAGGGCCAGCCGGTCAGCCAGCGGGTCCATGACCCGGCCCAGCTTGGACGCCTGGTCGAAGCGGCGGGCCACATAACCATCAATCCAGTCGGTTCCCGCCATAACCACCAGGACCACAACGGCGATCCCATATTCCTTCTGGGCCAGAACCAGCCAGACAAAGAGCGGCACGCCCATAAAGCGCAGCACTGTCAGAGCGTTGGGGATGGTGAAGACGCGGTCGTGGTCAACCTGGGGGCGGCCGGGCCGCGCACCAGCGCCGATGAACCTCAATCCGCCCCCTTCCTTAGATCCCAGTGTGACGTGTGGCGTTGTTAGGGCTTCCGCAGCAGCCTGCGCAGGAGCACCACAAGGATCGTTGCTGAGGCTGCAAGGGCGGCAAGCGGCTTCCAGCGGAGGCCGGCGCCGTCCGGGGATTCGGAGAATGCAGCGAACTTTTGGCTGGCCTTGGCAGCGCCATGTTCAACGGCGGCCTTGCCCTCCCCCAGTTTTTCCTTGGCAGCGCCCAGCAGGAACAAGGCCTGCGGCTTGATGTCGAGCTCGGTATCCAGTTCGTCGCGGACCTGGGCCAGGTGGCGCCGGCGCTGTTCCAGGCGGCGGTGAAGCTCGGGCTCGGACGCTTGCGGGAATTCCTGTTTGTGCGCCTCGGCCTTGGCTTCCTTCTCGGCCTTGGCCTTCGCGGCGGCTTCGTCCTTGGCAGCCTTCGCGGCTTTAGCCTCCGGGCTGGCCGGATCGAGCAGCGCGGCGTTGAAGTCAGAGCCTTCCTTGGCGATGCCAAGATCGTGTTTGATCCCGCGGATGGTCTCGGCAGGCAGCAGGGGCATGGCCTGCTTGAATTTGCGGAGGCCGATCAGGGCACCAATGAGGGCGATGACCAGGAACAGGGCGCAGACGAGCAGCGCGGCCAGCCACGCCGGCATGATGGTGGCCAGGCCCATAATGGCAGCCACGATCAGGCCAACCACCAGGAACGCCACAAACATAAGCGCGACAGCGAAGAAGGCGGCGGCGACGCCTACCTGGATGCCTTTGCGCTTGAGCTCGATCTTGGCGAAGGCGATTTCGTCGTTGAGTTGGCGGGGGGCCAGCCGGAAAAGTAGTTTCAGCGTCTTGGGCAGCGCAGTGATCCGCAATCCCTGGCTGGTGCGCCCGGTGTGACGTCCGCTCATCGGTTCCCGCCTAACTTGTTGCATAGTCTGCCGCCTGGTCGGTTCGGCTTCCGTGTCCTATGGGAGCCCGCGGCAGCACGGTCCCGCCCCAAAACTATCATTCAGGTTCAGGGCAAACTTCCGGGTTGGCCGCACGGCGCGCCTGCAACCCCGGAAAGATGGAACTTCCGGGCCTAGGATTGATCTCCGTGACCACTCACTCCAATCCGGGCGATTCGCTGACCCGCCGCCGGAAACTGTTGTACATCCTCCTCCTCGGCGCCCTCACCGCGCTGGGCCCCTTCACGATCGACCTGTACCTGCCAGCGTTCCCGGCCCTGGAAGCGAGCCTGGGGGTCACCGAGGCCCAGGTCCAGCTGACCCTGGCCGGCACCACCGTGGGCTTTGCCCTCGGCCAGCTGGTGGTGGGCCCCTTCAGCGACAAGTTCGGCCGGCGGCTCCCCCTCATCCTGGCCACCGCCCTGCACATCGCCTCCTCCGTGGGAGCAGCCCTGTCCACCGACATCTCCACCCTGGGCCTCTTCCGTGTCCTTATGGGTGTGGGTGCCGCAGGCGGCGGCGTGGTGGCCATGGCCATGGTGCGGGACCTGTTCGCCGGCTATGCCATGGTCCGGATGTTCTCGCGCATGCCCTGGTGAACGGGCTGGCGCCGATCCTGGCCCCGGTGATCGGATCACAGCTGCTCCTGGTGATGCCCTGGCCCGGCATCTTTGTGTTCCTGGCGGGCTACGGCACCCTGGTGATCATCGCCGCGCTCTTTGTGGTCCGCGAAACATTGCCGCCGGAGAAGCGCGGCCTGTCCGGCATGACCGCCGGACAGCGTTACAAGGTTCTCTTCACAGACCGGATCTTCGTGGGCCTGCTGGTGGTGGGCGGGATGAACTTCGCCGGCCTCTTCACCTATCTGTCCGCGTCGCCGTTCCTGTTCCAGGACATCTTCGGGTTCTCGCCGCAGGAATATGGCCTGCTGTTCGGCATCAATTCCCTTGGCATCGTGGCCGGCGTCCAGATCAGTTCCAGGCTCATCCGTACTGTCCCGCCGCAGTGGATCCTTGCCTGCTCCACAGCCTGGATGTTCCTGATGGCCCTGCTGATTGTGGTCTTTGACCAGGCCGGCCTGGGGCTCTGGGGCGTGATGGTTCCGCTCTGGTTCTACATCATGGGCGCAGGCTTTACGTTCCCCTGTGTCCAGGTGCTGGCTTTGAGCAGCCACGGGGACAAGGCCGGCACAGCCGCCTCCCTCCTGGGTGCCGCGACCTTCCTGATGGCCGGTCTGGTTTCGCCGGTGGCCGGGTGGCTGGGCATCACCAGCTCCACCCCCATGGGCGCCGTGCAGGCCGCGTGCATCCTGCTGGCGATAGCGGGCCTCTGGCTGGTCGTCAGGCCGCGTACTGTGCCCTCGATCCACTGAACACGCCGGTCCATTCATGAAGGCCACGAAACGCAGGCCGCACCGCAACCCCCGGGGGCTGTTCCTCGGGGCGGTGCTGGGCGCCGTCGCCGGTTACTTCCTGGGGCGCGTGTTCGGCAGTGGCGCCATCGGCATCATCCTCGGCGCGCTGGCAGGTGCTGCCCTGCTGTACCGGGTCAACCCGGGCCCCTGGAACCGCCCCTAGCTGTTGGGACCTGGCACCAATCCCGGCCACCGAGGAGGGGCGCACCCCTGCCGCCCGGGACCTTTCGCACGATAAAATAAATCCGTGCCCAGCTGGCAGTTCTCCTCGCCGCTCCCGGCCACATGGCAACGTTGCGACTCAGGCATACTGCCCATGTGGTGGGACCGGCTGTGCGCCCAAACCGGCCAGCAGTCCGCAGCCCTCTATGCTGCCGGGCTCTTCACGGACGACCGACGGCGGCCCATCGCGCAGTGGTTCAACGCCGCCTTCAACGCAGCCCTCCTGGTGGCCCCGGAGACCTCGCCTGAGTGGCCTGTGCAGCGCTTCGGCATCTTCTACGCACCGCCGGCGTCCGGCTTCGTCCGGGTGCACTCAGCGCCCCATGAGTGGCACCCGCGGGAGCCCCGCAAGTTCCCCACCGAGCAGGACGCCTTCCACGCGGCCATCGCCGAGGCCGAGCGGTTCCTGCAGGTGGAAATGGACTTTGTATGAATGCAAAAGATCCCCGCCCTCACAGAGAGGCCGGGGATCTTTTGTTTGTTTGCTCCTCCTGCTGGACTTGAACCAGCAACCCTTCGATTAACAGTCGAATGCTCTGCCAATTGAGCTAAGGAGGAATGAAGCAGGTATGACCTTAGCAAAGGTTTCCCGGGAATGTGAAATCGGCGGCGTTGCACCACGAAATACCCTCCCCGGGTATAAAAAAATCCCCGTTCCGGAGACCCGGAACGGGGATTGTGCGCTCCTCCTGCTGGACTTGAACCAGCAACCCTTCGATTAACAGTCGAATGCTCTGCCAATTGAGCTAAGGAGGAATGAAGCGGGTACCAGCCTAGCAAAGTCCCCGCAGGGAGTGAAATCGGCGCAATTCAGGCGTCCGAGCGAAGTGCCCGGCGCTGCATCTCGAGCATCATCAGTTCCCTGTTGAGCCGCTGGAAGTCCTCCGGGTTCGCTGCCGGATCCAGCCGTTGCAGCTGGCCCATCTTATCCGCCTTCACCCGCGTGATCTGAAGCTCGAACAGCCGGGACAGAATGTCCTTGCAGTACTTCTGGACGGCTTCAGCGGTGCTCGCTGGCAGCGGCACCACAGAAAGTTCGGACACCAGCGGCCGCAGGGGTTCCGGGACTTCGTGCATCACCTGCTCCACCCAGCGCAGGGGCTCGCTAATCAGTCCGGGACCCGAGGCGCGCATGGCGTCGTGGACAGCCTGGAACGCCGGCGTCACGAACCGTGCGGCCGCGAAGCGCTCCCAGATGCCGCCGCCCAGGAGGGCGGACTCCTGCAGCGCCACTTCCAGCGCCTGCCGCTCCATGGAGGCCACCGGGTCCCGGGGGTCGGGCCGCTGGTAGGAAGGGACAGCGCCCGACGTCGGGCCGGCCGCCACGCCCGGTCCGCCCGCCTGTGCGGCCCCCGCCTGGGTGGAACCCTGCTGGGCCGTTGCACCGGCTGTGGAAGGCGTCCCCGGCGCAGCCGGCCCGCCCGCGGCGGCACGCTTCATGGCGACGCCCACAGCCCGGCTGACATCCTCAACCGAGATGCCGAGCCAGCCGGCCAGTTCCCGGGCATACTCGGGCCTGATGGCTGCGTCGCGGATCTGCGCCACCACCGGAGCCGATTCCCGCAGCGCGGCCACCCGGCCCTCCACGGTGTCCAGGTTGTGGCGCCTGAGCGTGGCCTTGATGGCGAACTCGAACAGCGGCCGGCGGGTGGCGATCAGGTCCCGCACGGCGGCGTCGCCCCTGCTCTGGCGCAGGTCGCAGGGATCGGCGCCAGTGGGCTCCACAGCCACATACGTCTGGGCGGTAAAGCGCTGGTCTTCCTCGAAGGCGCGCAGGGCCGCCTTCTGCCCGGCGGCGTCACCGTCAAAGGTGAAGATGACCTCTCCCCCGGTGCCGTCGTCGGACAGCAAGCGGCGGGCGATCTTAATGTGCTCAGTGCCGAACGCCGTGCCACAGGTGGCCACCGCCGTCGGGATTCCCGCCAGGTGGCAGGCCATCACGTCCGTGTATCCCTCCACGACGACAAGCTGGCGGTCCTTGGCGATGCTGCGCTTGGCGAGGTCGATCCCGTAGAGCACCTGGGACTTCTTGTAGAGCGTGGTTTCGGGGGTGTTGAGGTACTTGGGGCCCTGATCGTCCTCATAGAGTTTGCGGGCGCCGAAGCCGATGGTGTCGCCGGCGATGTCGCGGATGGGCCAGATGAGCCTGCCGCGGAACCGGTCATAGATGCCCCGGTTGCCTTCCGAGAACATGCCCGTCAGCTTGAGCTCCTGGTCCGTGAAGCCACGGCCGCGGAGGTGCTTCAACAGCGCGTCCCAGCCCTGCGGCGCGTAGCCCACGCCGAACTGCTCAGAGGCTGCCCGGTCGAAGCCGCGGCCAAACAGGAAGTTCCGGCCTTCGGCGGCTCCGGGCGTCAGCAGCTGGGCGCGGAAGAACTCATCGGCGATCTTGTGGGCATCCAGGAGCCGCTGGCGCTTGCCCACTTCCTCCCGGTTGGGGCCGGTGCCGCCGTCTTCGTAGCGCAGCTCGTACCCGATGCGGGCAGCCAGCTTTTCCACGGCCTCATGGAACGAGGTGTGGTCCTGTTTCTGCACAAAAGCGATGACGTCACCGTCTTCACCGCACCCGAAGCAGTGGTACCTGCCCACCTGGGGGCGCACGGTGAACGACGGCGACCGCTCGTCGTGGAAGGGGCACAGGCCTTTGTAGGTTCCCAGCCCGGCACCCTTGAGCGTGACGTAGCCGTCAACGACTTCCTTGATGTCCGTGCGCTGGCGTACTTCGTCTATGTCTTCACGTTTGATCAGGCCAGCCACAGAGCCATCCTAGTCCCGGGGCACGACAGTGAAGGCCGTCCTATGGCGTCTGTCACCACAGCGAGGGCAGGCTCCCCACAAGCCGTTCGTACATTGCCAGCGCCGAGCCGTCTGTCAGCGATGCCACCTGGTCGATGACCACCCTGAGCCTGGCGCCGTCGTCGGGCGCGTCCCGCCAGTCGGCCGCGAACATCGGCTCCAGGTGGCGGTCTCCCGTGGCGTTCAGGGCGGTGACCAGCGCGTGCAGCACCTCGCGCTGGCGCTCGTAGATGGGCTGGCGGTGTTCGGTGGTCATCACAAACGTGGTGGCCAGGCCCTTCATCACCGCGATCTCCATGACCGTTTCGTCCGGGACCATCAGTTCGGCGCTGTACCGGGTGAGGTTTTCCGGGCCGTAGACGGCGCGGGTGGTCTCCAGGGCGCTCTGGCAGAACCGGCCGATCAGCTGGCTGGTCATGTTCTTCAGGGCGGCCATGGACTTCCGGCTGCCGTCGGCCTCGCGGACCCACACGTCCGTGGCTTCCAGCCGGGCCAGGGCGGCGTCGATCGCGGCGGGGTCGTTGTGCGGGAGGTACCACTGCTTGGCGTAGCCCACCACGCGGGCCCGGTGGTCCGGGTTGTCCATCCAGCGCAGCTGGAAGTGCCCGGCCACGATCGCGTCCTCGACGTCGTGCACGGAATAGGAGATGTCGTCGGCCAGGTCCATGACCTGGGCTTCCAGGCACGGGCGGCGTTCGGGCGCGCCCTCCCTGATCCAGTCGAAGATGGGCAGATCGTCCTCGTAGGCACCGAACTTGCTGGTGCGCTGGCCGTGGATCACCGGCGCGTTCAGCGCGGACCAGGGGTATTTCGCCGCCGCGTCCAGGCTGGCCCTGGTGAGGTTCAGGCCGGCCGGGCGCCCGTCGGTGGCCAGGACCTTGGGCTCCAAACGGGTGAGGAGCCGGAGGGTCTGGGCGTTGCCTTCGAAGCCGCCGATGGCATGTGCCACTTCGTTCAGGGCCGACTCACCGTTGTGTCCGAAGGGCGGGTGTCCCAGGTCATGGCTCAGGCAGGCGGTGTCCACCACATCCGGGTCGCAGCCCAGGGCGCGGCCCAGTTCCCGGCCCACCTGGGCAACCTCCAGGCTGTGGGTCAGCCGGGTGCGGACGAAGTCATCCGTATCCGGGGCAACCACCTGCGTTTTCGCGCCGAGGCGGCGCAGGGCCGAGGAGTGCAGCACCCGGGCGCGGTCCCGCTCAAAATCGGAGCGGTAGTTGTTTTTGGGCGGTTCCTCCACCCAGCGGGCGGAATCATGGGCCTCGTAGCCGGGCAGGGCCTGTGCCGTAGTGCGCGTCTCAGCCACCGGAAACATCCAGCTCCGCGGCGGAGATGTCCTGGGACTGTGCGGCGTTCAGGGCGCGGGATTCCAACCAGTCCTTGGGCAATGCCGGCTTCTTGGGCGATCCTGCCCTGCCGCGCGGGCCCTCGGCATCTCCGCCGGGGTACGGCGAGTCCAGGTCCAGCTGGTCCAGGGTCTCGCGGAGGATCTCCAGGCTGGTCACGAGCGCCAGTTTGGTCCGCAGTTCGCTGCCCACCACGTACCCCTTGAAGTACCAGGCCATGTGCTTGCGGATCTCACGCAGGGCCTTGCCTTCGTCGCCGAAGGTTTCCACCATCAGTTCGGCGTGGCGGTAGACGCTCTCGGCCACCTTGCCCAGGTCCGGTTTGTGGCGGACGTCGCTTCCTTCGAAGGCAGCCATCAGGTCACCGAAAAGCCACGGGCGTCCCTGGCAGCCGCGGCCCACCACCACACCGTCCACGCCGGTTTCCCGGACCATACGGACGGCGTCCTCCGCGGACCAGATATCGCCGTTCCCCAGGACGGGAATGTCCGGCAGGGCTTCGCGCAGGCGGGCGATCGCGGTCCAGTCGGCCTGGCCGGAGTAGAACTGCGCCGCGGTGCGGCCGTGAAGCGCGACGGCGGCGACACCGGCGTCGCGGGCGATCCGGCCGGCGTCGAGGTACGTCAGGTGGTCATCGTCGATTCCCTTGCGCATCTTGATGGTGAGCGGGACGTTGCCCTTGGACGCTTCCTTGACCGCGGTCTGGACGATCGAGGTGAAGAGGTCTGTCTTCCAGGGCAGGGCAGAGCCGCCGCCGCGCCGGGTCACCTTGGGTACGGGGCAGCCGAAGTTCAGGTCGATGTGGTCCGCACGGTCCTCTTCGACCAGCATGCGCACTGCGTGGCCCACCGTAGCGGGGTCCACGCCGTACAGCTGGACGGAGCGTACTTTTTCGTCGTCGTCGTGCGAGATGATGCGCAGTGATTCGGGCGTTCGTTCAACGAGGGCGCGCGAGGTGACCATCTCCGCCACGTATAGGCCTCCGCCGTATTCACGGCACAGACGACGGAAGGCGGAGTTGGTGATGCCGGCCATCGGAGCCAGGATCACGGGGGTGTCCACCGTGATGGGGCCCAGCTTCAGGGGCGGGAGTTCCAGCTTGGGGGCGGGAGGCGTTGCGGTAACAGTCACTTGTCCATTGTCGCAAAGCCGGGCAAATCGGTGGGCCGAGCCCTTTTTCGTCCGCAGCTTCGTTCAGCTGCCGTTCAGCCGCGGTCCGCCCGGCGCCCCCTCCGGGTGGCAGGATCGGCGGAATCTTCCGCGGACTGCCGTGACCGCCTCTCGAAGGCGGCCGCTGCGAGCGCACCGGTATCGTCGACGTCGTCCGCGTTGATGGAGGCGGCGCCAGAGGTGGCTTCGGGGCGGTGGCCACCTCCGTCCGGAACGCCGATGGCTGGCTGACCCGCCGTCCGCACACCGGTGGCCTTGACCACCAGCACGGCGATCAGGGTGGTCACCGGGATGGCCAGGACGAGGCCGATGGAGCCCACCAGCGTGCGGATGACTTCTTCGGACAGCTCCGCGCTGGTCAGGGTGTCCCCCAGCGGCCGGTCGTACAGCATCACAATGATCAGGATGGGCAGGGCCGCGCCGGCGTAGGCGAACGCGATGGTGTAGACCGTGGAGGCGATGTGGTCCCGGCCGATCCGCATGGCGGACGTGAAAAGCTTGCGGGCGCTGGTGCCGGGGGCCAACTCGTAGAGTTCCCAAACAGCAGACGACTGCGTGATGGTGACGTCGTTAAGGACACCAAGCCCCGAGATGATGAGGCCGCACAGGATCACCCCGGAAATGGAGATGTTCGCCGAGGTATTGATCAAAGTGGTGGCGTCGTGGCTGCCCACTCCGGCCAGGTTGGCGGCGTCGGTGGCCCACGCCGCGAGAAGCGCTGTGATGGCCAGGCCGAACATGGTGCCCAGCAGCGCCGTTGATGTCCGCGCGGAAAAGCCGTGGGCAAAGTACAGTACCCCGATCATGATCACCGTTGATCCCACCAGGGCCAGCAGCAGCGGCGGTTTGCCCTCCACCAGCCCGGGCAGCATAAAGCCGGCAAGCACGAAATACGCGCCCACCAGCCCCAGGAGTGCCCTGAACCCCCGCCAGCGGGCCACCGCGATGACCACCAGCGCATAGAGGAGGGCCAGGATCACGATGGGCAGCGTCCGGACGAAGTCAACGAAGATGTAGGCCGGGGACCCCTGCGACGCCGCAGCGCCCTGGGCGTTGGAAAGGTTCAGGTACCTGATCTGGTCCCCCGGCTTCACGCCGTGGGATTGTGCCACTTCCGGATTGATCACTACTTTGACGGGGCTGCCGCCCTGGTCCGGTTCCGTGAAAGCAAACATGCAGTCGGAGCCGGCGGGGCCAGGCTGGCCGCTGGGGTCCGGGGATTGGCCGGGGGCCATGGAGCCCTGCATACAGCTTTCTTCGACGACGCTCTGGATCTTGCCCGTATCGAACGTGACGCCGGGCGCGGCCGAATAGGGGCTGGCGAGGGAGATGCCGTCCTTGGACCCGGAGGGCCAGAGCATGGCCATGCCCGCCAGGGTCAGGAGCGTCAGCGGCACCAGCACGGCGGCCAGGATGCGGTTCGCCTTCCGGCGGGCGGCAATCGCCTGGGCCGTCGGCTCCGAATGATCTGTTGAAACGTGGGTGTGACCGGAGCCCATCAGCAGTTGAACCTCATACCTTGAACTCTACGTCCGGCGCCTTAGGGTTGGTAAATGGCAGGAACCGGGAGGAGACCCACGCGTGACGGACCGCAGGACTGAATTCCACGCCAACGAACCCGCAGCGAGGCGGGAGGCGGCACTCACTGTGCTGGCGGCCTCCGGAACAACGCGGGGCGTGGCACTGGTCCTGCACGGGGGCAAGGCCCACAGCTATGAGCCTGTGGATGCCCGCCACCTGAGCCCGCTGCGCATGGTCACGTTCGCCCGTCACCTGCACCGTGCCGGCAAGGACCACGGGCTGGCGGTGTGGTCCCTGCGGAACAGCGTGCGGGGCTGGAACGGGCCGGACAGGTCCGCACTGCAGGATGCCCGCTGGGCCCTCCAGCAAATCCGCGCGCAGCACCCCGCGGTTCCCGTGTATCTCGTGGGGCACTCGATGGGTGGCCTCACCGCCATAAGTGCCGCCGACGATCCGCAGGTGGACGCCGTGGTGGCGCTGGCCCCGTGGCTCAGCCCGGAGACGCCCGCCACCCCGCTCACCGGACGAAAGGTCCTGATTGTCCACGGCACCGGCGACCATATGACCAGCCCGTCCCAGTCCTTGGCGTTTGCGCGCCGCGCCACCGGAACCGCAGCGTCCATGCAGTATGTTTCGCTGCGCGGTGCCGGGCATTTTATGTTCCGCCGCGGCCGGCTCTGGCACGCACTGGCCACCGGTTTCGTGATGAAGGCTTTCGCCGAGCGCATCGGATTCACACACCAGGCCGCGCGAACGCTGGCTGAGCTGGTGCCAGGATCCTCCGCTGAAGTGGCCATGTGACTCCGTTTCCGTGGCCGGAGTTCGCGGCGTCGCTGCCCTGGACAGCACTGGCAGTCCTTGCGGTCCTGGCGCTGACGTTTGGTGTGGCCGTCCGGCAGGGCCGGCACTCGGTGATGGACGTCGCGTGGGGCCCCGGCTTCGTCGCCGTGGCAGCGGTGTCCTGGTTCCTGTCAGCCGGATGGGGCGATGACACCCGCCGCGCCCTGTTGCTGCTGCTGACGGCAGTCTGGGGGTTGCGGCTTGGAGCCCACATTGGCTGGCGGGCGCGCGACGGACATGAAGACCCACGCTACAAGGCCCTGCTGGATCCGGCGCCCGGATCCAGGAACGTGTTCGCGCTCCGCCGCGTGTACCTGCCGCAGGGCGTGGTCATGTTCTTTGTGTCCCTGACCCTGCAGGTGGGGATGTTCGCCACCGGCGCTGTGGGCTGGGTGGCCGTGCTCGGTGTCCTGCTGTGGATGACGGGGTTTGTATTCGAGACCGTGGGCGACTGGCAGCTGGCCCGGTTCAAAAAGGATCCGGCCCGCCGCGGCACGGTATTGGATACCGGTTTGTGGCGGTACACCCGGCATCCCAACTATTTCGGCGACGCGGCTATCTGGACGGGGCTGTTCCTCATCGCCGCGGACTCCTGGCCGGGCATCCTGGCCATCCTGTCCCCGGCCCTGATGGTGTGGACGCTGGCCGGGAAGACCGGGAAGCCCCTGACGGAAAAGGCGATGTCCGGCCGACCCGGCTACCGGGAATATGTTGAGGC
Organism: Pseudarthrobacter sp. KH_020_B; assembly: GCF_057840185.1. Classification (NCBI taxonomy): domain Bacteria; kingdom Bacillati; phylum Actinomycetota; class Actinomycetes; order Micrococcales; family Micrococcaceae; genus Pseudarthrobacter; species Pseudarthrobacter sp. KH_020_B. The sequence goes on along the minus strand of NZ_CM174506.1, from coordinate 1,504,928 downwards.
GACCAGCGGCTTCATCCCGTGGCCGCCCAAACGCCGGTGGCCTCCCCCAACTGACTCGCAGTAAACGTCGCCATTTCGCGATTTGGGAGCGTTAACTGCGAGTCAGTTGGGTGAGGCAGGGTCAGTCCGAGACGATCAGCGTTTCGGCGCCGGCCTGGCGCGCTTTGCCGGCTTCCAGCAGGGGCTCGACGGCGGCGCGCAGCGCTGTCATCGAATCGTCCAGTTCCAGCATGACCGGGTGCTGGTACGCGAGGAGCGAGAGCAGGTCACGGACCGCGGCTGCGGCGTCGTCCGCTTCCAGCGCGGGTTCGTGGCCCACAAACACATCCGTGGCCTTCGCGCCCTGGGCCGAAGGCTCCGCCGTCGGGTCCTGGGCCGCCTCCGCATAGCTCACCGCGAACGCGCGGATCCGGCCCTTCTTGCTGGGGGTAACCCCGCCGCCGAAGGCGGATTCCGGCTCGGCACGCAGCACAAGTGCACCGTGGGCGCCGGTGAGGTCATCCAGGAACAGCTTCTGCACCTGTCCCACCGACAGCACGCCCGGCGAATCCCAGCCGTGGATCGAGGTGTAATAGCGCCCCACGACGTCGGTCAGCTCAACCGAGCCGGTGGCGAGGTCCATCACGACGTCGGAACCGGCGTTTTCGTCGTTGGCCAGCCCGCCGCCGTCGTTCTTCGCAGGGAACACGGGCAGCTTCAGGGCGCCCGGCTCCACCACCACCAGCCGGGAACGCTGGATGGGCGCGAGCCCGAACACCTCGGCGAACGCGGCCCCCGGAGTGCCCGGCTGCACCTTCGCGCGCAGCCTGGTAACTCCCGACGGCGCCTGCCCGGCTTCGCGCCGCAGCATGGTCAGGAGCGTGGCACCGATGCCGGCGCGGCGGTGATCGCGCGCCACTTCGATGTAGGTCCACAGCCGCTCCTGGTGCAGCGAGGCCTCGTAGACCACGCCCGCCGCCACCGGAATGCCGACCCCGTCAATGACGTCCTCGGCCACGATGCAGCGGCGCCACGGGGTGCCGTCCGTGCCGGCCGAGGAGACAGCCAGGGCACCGCGGAACTGCCGGGCCAGTTCCGTCTCCGGGCCGCCCCAGACTTCCAGCAGCGTCAGGTCATCGCCCTCAAGCCATTCGCGGTATTCGATGGCCACGGCTAGGCGCCGATCAGCCGTGCGGCCAGGTAGCCCTCCACCTTGTCCAGGGACACGCGTTCCTGGCTCATGGTGTCGCGCTCACGGATGGTGACGGCCTGGTCCTCGAGGGTGTCGAAGTCCACGGTGATGCAGAACGGGGTGCCGATCTCGTCCTGGCGGCGGTAGCGGCGGCCGATGGCCCCGGCGTCGTCGAAGTCGATGTTCCAGTTCTTGCGCAGCTGGGTGCCCAGGTCCTTGGCCTTCGGCGAGAGGTCCTCATTGCGGCTCAGCGGCAGCACCGCAGCCTTGACGGGGGCCAGGCGCGGGTCAAGTCGCAGGACGGTTCGGACGTCGACGCCGCCCTTGGCGTTGGGTGCCTCGTCCTCGGTGTAGGCGTCCACGAGGAACGCCATGAAGGAACGGGTCAGGCCGGCGGCCGGTTCGATCACGTACGGGGTGTAGCGCTCGTTGGTGGCCTGGTTGAAGTAGCTCAGGTCCTGGCCGGAGGCCTTGGAGTGCGTGGAGAGGTCGAAGTCGGTGCGGTTGGCGATGCCTTCGAGCTCGCCCCATTCCGAGCCCTGGAAGCCGAAGCGGTATTCGATGTCCGTGGTGCCCTTGGAGTAGTGGCTGAGCTTGTCCAGCGGGTGCTCGAAGAAGCGCAGGTTCTCTTCCCGGATGCCCAGGCCGGTGTACCAGGACATGCGCTCCTTCATCCAGTACTGGTGCCACTCTTCGTCCGTGCCGGGCTCGACGAAGAACTCCATTTCCATCTGCTCGAACTCACGCGTGCGGAAGATGAAGTTGCCCGGCGTGATCTCGTTGCGGAAGGACTTACCGATCTGGCCGATGCCGAACGGCGGCTTCTTGCGGGACGTGGTGAGGACGTTGCTGAAGTTCACAAAAATGCCCTGGGCCGTTTCCGGGCGCAGGTAGTGCATGCCTTCGTCGCTGGCCACCGGGCCGAGGAACGTCTTCAGCAGGCCGGAGAATTCCTGGGGTTCGGTCCATTCGCCGCGCGTGCCGCAGTTGACGCAGGCAATGTCCTTCAGGCCGTTCTCGGCGGGGCGGCCCTTCTTTTCCTCGTACTCTTCCTCGAGGTGGTCGGCACGGTAGCGCTTGTGGCAGGAGAGGCACTCAACGAGCGGGTCCGAGAAGACGTCAACGTGGCCGGAGGCTTCCCATACTTGGCGGGGCAGGATGACGGAGGAATCCAGGCCCACCACGTCCTCGCGGCCGCGGACCATGGACTGCCACCACTGGCGCTTGATGTTTTCCTTCAGCTCGGCGCCGAGGGGTCCATAGTCCCAGGCAGAGCGGGAGCCTCCGTAGATTTCACCGGCCTGGAACACAAAACCCCTTCGCTTGGAAAGGGAAATGACCTGGTCGAGTACGGATTTTGCTGCCATGGTGGACTCCAATTTCTACAGGGCCGCTGGGTGCGGTCCGCGGGTATCTGGCCCCGCTGCACGTGGGTGCATCACTGCTGGGTGCGGGCGGGGCGGGCGAAGGATCAAGATGCAGAGAACTGCGTGTCCTAGCCTACCGGCCGCTGCCTGCGGAACGCTCCGCGGGGCCAGGGCAGTGTCGCCAGGATAATCGCGGCCAGGGTGAGGATGGTGCCCAGGACCGTGGCAGGTGCCACGATGCTTCCCGGCGCCGGCACCAGGAGGTCCAGGCCAAGGGAGCCAAGGAGTTGCCCGGCGATCATGCCGAGCCCGGTCACCAGCACCCCCAGGCTGCGGACCAGCAGCGCGCCCAGGCCGATGAACACACAGCCCATGGGCCCGCCCAGGTAGTACCACCACTCGGACGGCAAGGGATTGCCCGGCCCCAAAACAGCCACCTTGATGGCCAGCGCAATCCACAGGAACACCGCGCCGGCCACAAAGTTCACCAGCGTGGCGGCGATCGGCGTGCCGTAGTGGACCGTCGCGGTTCCGTTCATGGCCTGCTGGAAACTCATCAGGAATCCTGCCAGCACGGGGAGGATCAGGGGGATGACCAACGTCTCCGGGCCTCCGGCGCCGTCAGTCGGCGAGCCCGGCGTGCCCAGGGTGCCGGCAAACCGAGGCGAAACGGCCCAGGCGACGGCGGCCACGGTCAGCACGCAGCCGATCACCCGCATGGCGGTCACCGCCCTTTTTCCGGCAGGTCCAATGCCCAGCCGGTCCACCAGCAGGCCGCTCAGGGTCTGTCCGGTTACGGCGGCCACGGTAAACAGTGCCACGCCCAGGACGCCCACAGTAAAGGACTGCGCGAAGACAAACAGGCCGCCGATGCCGCCGGCAAGCACGTACGCGGGTGGGAACGCCCGGGTCCGGACCGCTGGCAGGATCCTGGCCAAACCGGCGCGGCCGCTGGGCAGGATCAGGGAGATCAGGATCATCACCACCAGGCCGGTGCTGAAACCCACCACGGCCGCGGCGATGCCGTCGTTGAGCCGGACGCCGAGGGCGCCGTTGATCCGGCCCTGGACAGGAATGGCCAGCCCCGCCCCGACGGCCAGCGGGAGCCCCGCGAAGCGCGGCAGCCGGGGGGTGTGGGTCATTGGATTCACCTTACGTCAGGCATTATTACTTGTATGAGCAACCAGGACATTGAAGAGATCCCCATCCGCGACAGCATGATCCGTCTTGGTCAGCTCTTGAAGCTCGCCAGCCTGGTGGAGGACGGCGTGGAAGCCGCCGAATTGATCAAGAACGGACTCGTCAAGGTCAACGGCGAGATCGACGACCGCCGGGGACGCCAGCTGCACAACGGCGACACCGTCACCGTCAACGGGCAGACCGTCAGGGTTGTGGCCCCGGACGCCTGATTTGGAAGGCCTGATTCAGCGGGCCCCACCCGGCGAGGACAGCACAAGCGGCCGGCGGCACTATGCCGCCGGCCGCCGTCGTACGTTTACTTGTTCAGCACCTCGTGCGTCAGGAACTCGGAGACGTGCCCGATTTCCTGCTGGTTGATGCCGTGCCACATGCCCGTGTAGAGCACCTTGGTGAGCTTGACGTGCCCACGCACCCAGCCCATGGTGTACTCGATCTTGTCGGGGGTGATCACGGGATCCTGCTGGTCCCGGCCCCAGAAGAGCGGCACTGTGCCGTCCAGTTCGCCGTCCTTGAAGGCGGGGTCGCCGTCCGCGTTGACCACAAAACCGGAAAGCCCGACGACGGCGGCATAGTCAGCGGGGCGCTGCCGGAGCAGCGTGGTGGCCATCGCCATTCCCATGGAAAAGCCGAGCAGCGTCACCGATGGGTGGCCGGCTTTGACGGTGTCAATCCAGTCCTGCACGTAACCGGCTCCAGCTTTGACGGCGTCGAGGGTGTAATCGATGGAGGCTGTCAGGGGGAACCACATAAACCCGGGGCCCGTGGCCAGGGGCGCCCGGAGGGAGGCAACAACAAAGTCCTCGGGAAGCATATCCGCCAGGCTCAGCAGGTCCTGTTCGTTGGCGCCGTAGCCGTGCAGCAGCACCAGCAGCGGCTTTCCGGAGCGCTGGTCCTCCGGCCGGGACCACATAACAACAGGGGCGGGAAATACTTGGGCGTCAGTCATGGTTTCCATTCTTACAGTTACCCGGTGGTAACTACCTACGGTGGCGTAGCTTGTGAGCAAGGAGGCAGGATAGGACCGTGAATGACGCAAAAGCCATGCAGAGTCCGCCCACTACCACGGCAGCACACCCCTGGAGCCGTTATGTAGCGATGGGAGATTCGTTCACGGAGGGCATCGGCGATCCGGAACCAACGAGCCCCGGCGGCTTCCGCGGCTGGGCGGACCGGGTGGCCGAGGAACTGGGCCGGGGCCAGTCGGACTTCGCCTACGCCAACCTGGCCGTCCGCGGCCGGCTGCTGCAGCAGATCGTGGACCAGCAGCTTGCTCCGTGCCTGGCGCTGAAGCCGGACCTGGTGACCCTTTCCGCCGGCGGCAACGATCTCATCAGGCCCGGCGGCGACCCCGACGCCCTCGCCGAAAAACTTGATTCAGTGGTCCAGATCCTGGCCATGGGCGGGGCCACGGTGGTGCTGTTCAACGGTCCGGATACGGGTTCTTCGGTCCTGGGACGGATCCGCAGCAAGGTGGCCATCTACAACGAGAACCTCCGCACCGTTGCCACCCGCCATGACGCCATCATCGCCGACATGTGGTCGCTCAAGCAGCTGAACGATCCGCAGATGTGGGACGAGGACCGCCTGCATTTTTCGCCGCTGGGACACCACACCATCGCCGCCATGGTGCTGGAATCGCTGAACGTGAACCACACGCTTGAGCCGCGCCTGCCCAAGCCCCTGCCCGCGCGCACGTGGCGGGCAGCCCGCTCCGAAGACCTGGTGTGGGCCCGCGAGTACTTTGTCCCCTGGGTGGTGCGGCGGCTGCGCCACCGCTCCTCCGGCGACGGAATCACCGCAAAACGCCCGACGCCGGGCCCTGTGTTCGGCCCGGGCGTTCCGCTGGGATCCGGCGAGGGTCCGCTGGGCACCACCGACGCCCGGCGCTAGCGGCGGCCCGGCGTGAGCGGCGGCCCGGCGCTAGCGGCGGCCCGGCGTGACCGAGGGACAGCTGCCCCGGACAGCCATGGATCCGGATGAGGTGGTGCGGCTTCGGCTTCACGCCCAACGGCTGCGCGGACCGGGCCTGGACGCCGCGGCGGACGTTGTCCGGCACCTTCTGGCGGTCCAGGCGCAGGAGTTTCCCTACGCCCGCTGGAGCCTGGCGCAACGGACCGGCGGTCTTGGCGATGGCGCCCCGGCCCGTCGTGCTGCCGCCTCTTCTGATGTTTCCAACGCCATGGCCGTGGAGCAGGCGGTGTCCGACGGGCGCATCCTGCGCACCCATATCCTGCGGCCCACCTGGCATTTTGTGCACCGCGAGGATCTTCGCTGGCTGACGGCCTTGTCCGCGCCACGGCTTCACCAGGGCAACGCGGGCATGTACCGGCGGACCGGAATTAATGCCGCCGCCGCCGACCGGAGCGGGCAAGTCCTGGCCGACGCCGTCCGGGGCGGGCGGCACCTGACCCGGGAACAGCTGGCCGCGCGGCTGCAGGACGAAGGGTTCGCGGCCACCGGCTTCGGGCTTGCCTACCTGATCATGCACGCCGAGATCAGCGGGATCCTGGCCAGCGGGTCGCCGATGCGCAGTCCGGGCGGTGCCCTGAAACAGACCTACGCCCTGTTTGACGAGCGCGTGCCCGCCGGCCCGGCCACGCCGCCCACCCGGACCGAAGCCCTCAGCGAGCTGGTCCGGCGCTACTTCACCAGCCGCGGCCCGGCCACGGTCAAGGACTGCGCCGATTGGTCCGGGCTCACCATGGCCGACGTACGGCTCGGCCTCCAACAGTCCCTGGCGGCTGCGCCCGAAACGCTGGCAACGACGGCGATTGACGGCGTCGTGCATTATTTCGACGCCGGGACGGACGGTGATACGGACGGCGGCACCGAGGCCGGTAAAGCCATGCCGGCAGCCAGACCGCGGATCGATCTGATCCAGTGCTACGACGAATACGTGATGGGCTATTCAGCAACGCGGCACTATCTGGGCGGCAGCGCTCCGGCGTTCCCGGTCGCCGGGGATCCGATGCACGTGGTGCTGCTCGACGGGCGCATGGCCGGCTGCTGGCGGCACACCATGTTCGCCGGCCGCTGTGAGCTGGATATCCGCTTGTTCGCTGCCGCGGGCCCCGCTGTGGAAAACGCGGTGCAGGACGCCGTGGACCGGTACGGGGCCTTCCTGGGCATCCAGGCCACGCGTGCGGGCTCCGGGGTTAAGCTGGAAGGACACATATGAGAGGCGCTACACCGTGAACAGCTTGTTTTTCTGGATCATCATTCTGGCGTTCGTGATACCGATGGCGATGCGGATGTACCGGAAATCCGTCAACAAACGGAACCAGGAGCAGAGCTTTTCCGGGCGCTACCCCGAGCAGTTTCCAGGCGGCGGGCAGTACCCGGGCAGCGAACAGTACCCGGGGCCGCAGAGCAAACAACCCCGCGACGGCTACACGCAGCAGGATTACATGAGCGGCGGCTTCCGCCAGATCATGAGCCCGCAGCCCCTGCCGCCCAGCCAGCCGTTGCCGCCCCTGCAGCCGATTCCTACTGCGGATCAGCAGTTCCCGCCCTACGGGCAGCCTGTTCCGCCGTACAGGCAGCCGGTGCCCGAGCAGCGCGCGGAAGCACCACAGCAGCCTGCCGCCCCCGTCACTCCCCCGCCGCCGTCGGGCCCGCAGGGATACCGAGCCCGGAAGCTGGCCGAACTGGACCAGCAGTACAGCAACGGCGAGCTGGCCATGGAGGACTACATGAAGCGCCGCTCCGACATCATGAACGGCTGACCCTTCAAACAGCGCGAACGGACACTTGAGGCCCCGATTCCGGGGCCTCAAGTGTCCGTTCGGGCTTAAGGGCGGGGGCTCAAGTGTCCTCTCGCGCTTTAGACGAGGAAGGTGTTCCGGAGCTGGACGCCGAGTTGGCCGATCTCGGTCAGGAAGCCGTCGTGGCCGATCGGGGCCTCAATAACGTGGACGTCAACGTCGCCCGGGAGCGCGTTGGCCAGCTCACGGGACTGGGACGGGAAGTACAACCGGTCACTGTCGACGGCAGCCACGAAGAACCTGGCGGTGGCACGGCCCAGGGCCTCGTCCAGCGAACCCCGCCCGCGGCAGACGTCATGGCTCATCAGGGCGTCCGTGATGGCGATGTAGCTGTTGGCATCAAAACGCTGCACCAGCTTTTTGCCCTGGTGGTCCAGGTAGCTTTCCACCTGGTAGCGGCCCCGCTCCCCCAGCGCTGCAGCCTGGAACGGCGATTCGGGGTGCTGGGCCGACCGTCCGAACCGGCCATGGAATTCCTCGGCGGAGCGGTAGGTGATGTGAGCAATGCGCCGTGCCAGGGCCAGGCCGTCCTCCGGCAGTGGACCGCCGTAGTAGTCGCCGTCGTTGAAATTGGTGTCCTGGCGGATGGCGAGCGTCTGCGCCTGGGCGAACGCGATCTGTTCGGCCGTGCTGGCGGCGCCGATCGAGATAACGGCGCACCGCTGAACCCGTTCCGGGTACGTGACCGCCCACTCCAGGGCCCGCGCGCCGCCCATGGAGCCGCCCAGCACGGCGTACCAACTCGGGATGCCCAGCTGGTCAACCAGCCTGGCCTCAGCCGCCGTGGTGTCCCGCAGCGTTACCAAAGGGAATCGTGACCCCCACGGCTTGCCGTCCGGGGCAACCGAGGACGGCCCGGTGGAGCCGTAGCAGCCACCCACGATGTTGATGGAGACCACAAAGAACCGGTCGGTGTCCACCGGCGCACCGGGGCCGGCCAGCTGTTCCCACCAGCCGGGCTCGTCACTGTCGCCGCGGGTAACGTGTGTGCTGCCCGTCAGGGCGTGCTCAATGAGGACGGCGTTGGAGCCGTCCGCGTTGAGGGTCCCCCACGTTTCATAGCCCAGGGTGACGTCCGGGAGGTAACCGCCGGCTTCGAGCTCGAGTCCACCAATGCTGGCGTAACGGACCACACCGTTCCCGGGTGCTGCGGTACGGGAAATCGTAATCGTCATGGAAGGACCTTTCTACGCGCTTGCCCACCGTCAATTGACCGGCAGGCCAGGTCCTCACCCGGGGCACCCCGCCGCGAACGAGGGTTGCCGGCCAGCAAGCCGGGGCTGTCGCTGGCACTCATGACCTGCTTCGAGTGTACGAACAGCCGCGGTCTATTGCTAAGCGTGTGACTGGGTATGACTTCGCGGGAGCCCTACTGCTGTCCACTCGTGACGCAACAGGAATCCGGTAAGGCTACCCTTAGCTGAGAGCCGGATCACAAAGTGCCAAGATGATGGCATGCGCATGGATCACGTCTCTTACGCCTGTGAACAAGATGGCCTCGTTGCCACCACCGAACGTATTTCGTCCGCCCTCGGCGTTGAAGCCGTGAAGGGTGGAGTGCACCCCCGGTTTGGAACCCGGAACATGATCATTCCCCTGGCCGGCCACAAATACCTGGAAGTCGTGGAGGTCCTGAACCACCCGGCATCGGACAAGGCTCCCTTCGGGCAGGCCGTCCGGGCACGCTCCGAAGCCGGCGGCGGCTGGATGGGCTGGTGCGTCGAAGTGGACGACCTAGCTCCGTTCGAAGACCGCCTGGGCCGTGCTGCCGTCAACGGCAACCGCAAGTTCCCGGACGGCCGTGAGCTGGTCTGGAAGCAGATCGGCATCCTGGGCCTGATCGCGGACCCGCAGGTCCCGTACATGCTCAAGTGGGAGGGCGACCCCGCCCTGCACCCGTCCAACGCCTATGAGAGCAACGTCAAGATGAGCTGCCTGACCATCGCCGGTTCCGCTGAACGCGTGACGGAATGGCTGGGCGAACCCGTCGAGAAGCCCTTGGAAGATGTGGCCGTTGACTGGGTGGCTCCGCATGGAACCCCCGGCATCCTGTCAGTGACCTTCGAAACCGCCACGGGCGCAGTCACCATCTGATTGCACGCTCAATAACTTCGGCCGCCATCAGCGGGTGCCAATGATGCCACCCACCGATGGCGGCCGAATCCCTTTTTAAGCCGCTAAGTGCACCTGTGGCGCACGGGAACCACTGCCGTCCTAACCCAGGCCCACAGCCCGGCCAAAGAGGCTGAAGCCAACGAAGGCAACAATGTCCAGCAGCGCGTGCGCGATGACCAGCGGCATAACCCGCCTGGTCTTTGTGTAGAGCCAGGCAAACACCACACCCATCACGGCGTTGCCGATGAACGGCCCGAAGCCCTGGTACAGGTGGTAGCTGCCGCGGAGCATCGAACTGGTGAAGATGGCCAGGGGCACGCTCCAGCCGAACTTGCCCAAGCGGTCCAAGAGGTAGCCCACCACAATGACCTCCTCCACCACGGCGTGCCGCAGCGCGGACAGGATCAGGACCGGAACGGTCCACCAGTACGCGTCGAGTGCGCTGGGGATGATGGCAGTGGTGATCCCCAGCGCACGTCCCGCGGCATAAAGGCCCAGCGAAGGAATTCCGATCAGCGCCGCGAGGCCAAGGCCCTGCAGCAGATCGCGGCCCGGCCGGGCGAAGTTGAACCCCAGCTTCCGGAAGGCCGAACTGCCGTGCGCACTTCCATCCGCGCCGGACTGCCGCTGGTCCGTGAGGAAGTAGATGACCAGCAGCACTGGCACCAGGGCGAAAATGATGTCCAGCAGCTGGTAGGTGAGGTCGAAGTACTCGCGCGGGCTCTGGGACCGGTTCAGCGTGGACGTGCCTTCGGCCAGCGGTGCACGGGTCATCTTGTCCAGCAGCTGCACCACCGAGTAGACGGCGGATTGCCCCAGGGAAAGACCCAGCACAATCCAGACTTCAATCCGCAGCCGACGGCGGGAGGGAACCAACATGGTTCCATCTTGCCTGTTGTTTCTGGTTCTTCGCTGATTAGGGTGGCCAGCTCGCCGGGGCACACCAAGGTGAGAGAGCGTCCGCCAAAAACCCGCCAAAAGTGAGAGAGCGTCCGGGTGGGGGGGGACCTATGCTTGGGGCTTATGAGTGCGCCAGGGAAAATCTTCATGATCCGGCACGGCCAGTCCGCGGCCAATGTCGATACGTCCATCTACAACAGGGTCCCGGACTACCGGATTCCGCTGACTCCCCTGGGCCTGGCGCAGGCCACGGCGGCGGGGGAACGGATCCGCCGCGAGCTGGACGGCCGCCAGGTCTGCGTTTACGTGTCCCCGTACCTTCGGGCGCACCAGACCCTGAAGGCACTCAACCTCGGCAATCTCACGGAACGGGTGATCGAAGAACCGCGCCTCCGTGAGCAGGACTGGGCCAACTTCCAGATCAGCGGCGACATCGAGGACCAGAAGGAGCTCCGCAACGCCTACGGCCATTTCTTCTACCGATTCCGGGAGGGCGAATCCGGCTCTGACGTCTACGACCGGATCTCATCCTTTATGGAGACGCTGTACCGCCACTGGTCCAAGCCGGACTACGCCCCCAACACCTTGCTGGTGACCCACGGGCTCACCATGCGGCTGTTCTGCATGCGCTGGTTCCACTGGTCGGTGGAGTATTTCGAATCGCTCAACAACCCGGACAATGCCGCCGTGCGGACCCTCCTGCGCACCGACCTTGGCAAGTACGAACTCGATATTCCGTTCAGCCAATGGGTGGACCGCCGGGTGGACGAGACCGTCCTGGATGCGCCGCCGGTGATCTTCTAGGGGTTGTTGCCGGCCGTTTTAGTGCGGGGCCACAATCACTTCGGTGCCGTTGGCTTCGAACGCCGCCTTGTCCTCGGCGGAGATGCCGGAGTCGGTGATCAGGCGGTTGAACGCGTAGCCGTCCATGGTGGCGAAGGCCCTGACCCCCACCTTGGAGGAGTCGGCCAGCACATAGGAGATCCGGGCCCGGCTGGCCAGCAGGGCATTCACCGACGCTTCGCCCTCCCCCGTGTTGGTGGGGCCCACCACCGGGTCAATGCCGTTCACGCCGATAAAGGCGATGTCCATGACCACCTTCTGCATGATGATGTCGGTGTACGGGCCCACCAGTTCGTACGAGCGGGGGTTCAGGATGCCGCCGGTCACCATGACTTTGATGTTGGGGCGGACAGCCAGCTGCGCAGCGATGTTGATGGCGTTGGTGACTACTGTCAGTGTGGACTGGTTCGCGGGAGCGTTGAGGTCCTCGCGCGTGGCCAGGATCTGCGCCAGGGCCGTGCTGGTGGTTCCGCCGCAGAGCCCGATCACCGCGCCGGGAAAAATCAGCGCCGAGGCGGCCTGGGCGATCTGTTCCTTGGCTTCGGCGTGGTCGTCGCGGTTGTACCGCCCGGGGAGGTCGTAGGCCAGGGCGCCGGTGGTGGCCCCGCCCCGGGTCCGGGTCAGCAGCCGCCGCTTGGCCAGGCTGTCCAGGTCCCGCCGCGCCGTGGCCGGCGAGACCGCAAGCTGCGTGACGATCTCCTCCACCTCCACCTGGCCGGTCTTGGCGAGGATGTCCAGGATGGCCGTCAGGCGGTCAGTGCGGGTCATGGGGGCCTCTCAGCGTCAAACAGTCTCAGCGTCAAACAGTCACCAAAATATGACGTTATCTGATCATAACAGGCACAAATGATCATCTCGCAATCACAAAGTGCTGCCCTGGTCAGCGTGCCCGCGCACCGGCCCGCCACACAGCGTACGTGAGCGGCATGCCCGGACGGTACGCGAGATGAGTGGCTGAGGGGGCGTTGAGCATGTGCAGGTCTGCCCGGTGTCCGACGGCGAGCGAACCCACCGCCCGTGCGCCGTCGGCGTCGTGCCCTGCCTCCCGGTGCAGCGCCAGCGCGCCACCATACGTTGCGGCGCGAACCGCCTCGTGGACGCTCAGTCGCATCTGCAGCACGGCCGTAGCCACGTTGAACGCCATGGAACTGGTGTACGAGGTGCCCGGGTTACAGTTGGAGGCCAGCGCCACCTGCACACCGGCATCCAGCAGTTCACGCCCCGGGGCCAGCGGCTGCCGGGTGGAAAGATCGCACGCGGGGAGGCAGGTTGCCACCGTGCCGCGGGTCCCGGTGCCGCTTCCAGGGTTCCAGCCGGACCAGCTTTCCGCCAGCGCCGCCACATCACCAGCCGCCAGGTAGTTCACGTGGTCCACGCTGGCCGCCCCGAGTTCCACTGCCAGCTGCACGCCTGGACCTTCGCCGAGCTGGTTGCCGTGGACGCGGATCCCCAGCCCGGCCGCGCGGCATGCCTTCAGCACACGGCGGGACTGCTCCGCGGTGAAGGCGCCTTCCTCGCAGAACACGTCCGCCCAGCGGACGTAGGGCCGGACGGCGTCAAGCATGGGCCCGCAGACGAGATCGGTATAGGCCTCCGCATCGCTGCCCGCGGGAACCAGATGGGCGCCCAGGTAGGTCACTTCGTCCGCGACGGTGGAGGCGATCCGGGCGCTCCGGGCCTCGTGCTCAACATCCAGCCCGTAGCCGGTCTTGGTTTCGAGGTAGGTGGTGCCCTGCGACACGGCCTCGGACACGCGCGCCATCGCCAGCCGGGTGAGGTCGAAATCGGAGGCGCGCCGGGTGGCGTCCATGGTGACGGCGATGCCTCCGGCCGAATACGACTCCCCTGCCATCCGCGCCTCGAACTCCGCAGTGCGGTCGCCGGCGAAGATCAGGTGCGTGTGCGAATCCACCCAGCCCGGCAACACGGCCCGGCCGCCGGCGTCCACGGCGTCATCGGCCGCCGGCGCATCCGCGGCGGAACCGAGCCAGGCGATCCGTTCGCCCTCGATCACCACGGCGGCATTCTTAAGGACACGGTGTTCCAGGTCCTGGGTCATCAGTTCGGCAATGTTGGTGATCAGGGTACTCATGGGTTCCATTGTTCAGCGCCGGATGGACCAGCGCGTGGCCGCCAGCGCCTCCGTTGTCCGGGATGCCGGATGGTGGGCCGCACCGGCGCCCTGCCCGGTGCGGCCCACGCCCTGTCCGGCCAGGATCTGCGCGGCGGCGAGCTCCGCCATGGCCGATGACGTCTGGAAACCGTAACCGCCCTGGCCGGCGAGCCAGTAGAACCCGGGGGCTTCGGCGTCGAAACCGGCTACCGGGACGCCGTCGGCTGCCTCGGTCCGAAGCCCCGTCCACGCGCTCCGAACTCCGAGGATTCCCAACGTGGTCAGCTGGTTGAGCTTCACGATCAGCCGCTCGATATCGCCGGGCCGCGGCCTGGCGTCCTCGGGTCCGCTGGGCACCGTTTCCGACGGCGAGATCAGCACCTCGGTGCCCTCCCGGCGGAAATAGAACGTGTGGTCCGCTGCCGCCACCATGGGGCTGTGCCCGGGCAGGGGATGTTCGACGTCGACAATCGCCGCCGTGCGCCGGTACGGCTGCAGCCCGAGCTTCTCCACGCCGCTGATCACGGCGAGTTCGTCGGCCCAGGCGCCGGCCGCGTTGACCAGCACACCGGCTTCGAAGGCTTCCTGCCCGGCCCCGATCTCCCACCCCGAGCCCAGCCGCTGGGCGGAATGGACCCGGGCGCCGGTGATGATGTCGGCGCCGGCGGCCGCGGCCCGCTGCCGGTGGTCGGCCAGGAGCAGCGGGGCATCGCAGCCGTAGGATCCGGTGTCCAGGCCGGCGGCGGAGAAGGAGCCCGGTACCAGCGCAGGGCACAGCTGCAGTGCCCGTTCAGGCGTGATGGGACGCATGAGGCCGCTGCCCTCGGCGCGGACTGATTCCTCGGTGCCGATGAGCATAAAACTCCGCGGCGACAGGACCGGCTCGGGCAGTTGCGCGTCCCGGGCCGCCATCAGTTCCAGGGTCCGGACGGTGAGTTCCTGGACCACATCCGGCCCGTAACTCGGAATCAGCTGGCGGGCGGAGCGGGAGGACGTGTGGTACGCCAGCTCCTGCTCCGCCTCCACCAGCGCCACGCTGCAGCTGCCGGCCAGCGCGGAGGCGAGGGACAGGCCGGCGATGCCGCCGCCCACAATCAGGACGTCGTAGTGTGCTGCCATGGCTCCATCCTTGCAGAGTTGCCGGGTTGCGGCGTTCCTTCTGGTTTCGACAGGCTCAACCACCGGTGGTTGAGCCGGGGCCACGACCGCCGGGTTCCCTGGCCGAGCTTGCGAGGCTAGTGGGCGGTTGGGGAGCGAAACCACGGTGTGGCGGGTTTTCCTAGCCCGCTACTGCCGCACGGCTGGCGACGAACGCACCCACGCACGCTTCGACGTCGTCCGCTGAGTGCGACGCCGAAAGCTGCACGCGGATCCTGGCGGCGCCGCGCGGGACCACCGGGAAGCTGAAGGCGGTGACAAAGACGCCGTGCTGGAGCATCTGGTCCGCCACCTTGGCGGCCATCACGGCATCCCCGAACATCACGGGAACAATCGCGTGTTCGCCGTCCAGGAGTTCAAAACCCTCTTCTGTCATCCGGCGGCGGAACAGCCGGGCGTTCTCGAACAGCCGGGTCCGCAGGTCACCGGAATTCTCAACGAGGTCAAGGGCCTTGATGGTGGCGGCAACGATCGCGGGGGCGAGAGAGTTGGAGAACAGGTACGGACGCGCCTTCTGGCGGAGCATGGCCACCACCTCACTGCGGCCGGACACATAGCCGCCGGACGCGCCGCCCAGGGCCTTGCCGAACGTTCCCGTGTAAATGTCCACGCGGTGGGACACGCCTGCGTGCTCGGGGGTTCCGGCACCGGTGGGGCCCATAAAACCGACGGCGTGGGAGTCGTCCACCATCACCAGGGCATCGTGCTTCTCGGCGAGGTCGCAGATTGCCTCCAGCGGCGCGAGGTAGCCGTCCATGGAGAACACGCCGTCGGTGACGATGACCTTGCGCCGGGCATCCTTCGCTTCAACGAGTTTGGCCTCAAGGTCCGCCATGTCCTGGTTGGCGTAGCGGAACCGCTGGGCCTTGCAGAGCCGGATGCCGTCGATGATGGAGGCGTGGTTGAGGGCATCGGAGATGATGGCGTCCCCGGGGCCGAAGAGGGATTCGAAGACGCCGCCGTTGGCGTCGAAGCAGCTGGAGAACAGGATGGTGTCCTCGGTCCCGAGGAACCTGGAGACCCTGGCTTCCAGTTCCAGGTGCAGGTCCTGGGTGCCGCAGATGAAGCGGACGCTGGCCATGCCGAAGCCGCGGGCATCCATGGCGGACTTGGCCGCGGCGATGATGTCCGGGTGGTCCGCGAGGCCCAGGTAGTTGTTGGCGCAGAAGTTCAGGACGGTGGCGCCGGGCTGGCCGATCTGCCCAGCCGTGATGTGGCTGGACTGCGGGGAGTTGATGCTGCGTTCGGTTTTGAAGAGCCCGGCGGTGCGGATGTCGTCCAGCTCGGCCTGCAGCTGGTCCTTGATGGAGGTGTACATGGTGCTCCTTAGAGTTCGGTCCAGTCGAGGACAACTTTTCCGCCGACGCCGGCGCGGGCGGTATCGAAGCCCTTTTCCCATTCTGCGGCGGGCAGCTTGTCCGTCACTACCGCAGAAATGCCGGCGTGCAGCACGGGGTTGGAGGAGAGCATGGCGCTCATGGCGTACCAGGTCTCATACATTTCCCGGCCGTAGATGCCCTTGAGGGTCAGCATGTGCGTGACCACTTTGCCCCAGTCGATGGTGATGTCCTGGCTGGGCAGGCCGAGCATGGCAATGCGGCCGCCGTGGTTCATGTTGTTGATCATCTCAGGCAAGGCGGTGGGGTGGCCGGACATTTCCATCCCGATGTCGAAGCCCTCCCGCATGCCGAGTTCACGCTGGGCATCCTTGACGCGCGTGGTGGAGACGTCGATGGCGAGGTCCACGCCCAGCTGGCGTGCCAGCTCGAGCCGCGGCTGGGAGACATCGGTGATGGCGATCTTGCGCGCCCCGGCATGGCGGGCCACGGCAATGGCCATCAGGCCGATGGGTCCTGCCCCCGTGATGAGCACGTCCTCGCCCACGAGCGGAAAGCTGAGGGCAGTGTGCACGGCATTGCCGAACGGATCGAAGATGGCCCCGAGCTCCGGGGTGATGGAGGGATCGTTGTGGACCCAGACGTTGGTTTCGGGGATGACCACGTACTCGGCGAAGGCGCCGTCCCGCTGGACGCCGACGCTGACGGTGTGGATGCACATGTGGCGGCGGCCAGCGCGGCAGTTCCGGCAGATCCCGCAGACCACGTGGCCTTCACCGGAGACCCGGTCTCCCACCTTGACGTCGCGGACGCCGTCGCCGATTTCCACAACTTCACCGTAAAACTCATGACCGGCGATGAGTGGCGCCTCGATCATGCTCTGGGCCCAGGCATCCCAGGACTGGATGTGCAGGTCGGTGCCGCAGATCCCGGTGGTCATGACCCGGATCTTGACGTCGTTGGGGCCGGCTTCGGGCTCGGGCCGGTCAACCAGCTCGAACCCGGCGTGTGCACCGGACTTGTAGAGTGCCTTCATTGGCTTCCTGACTGTTGGCAGCGGACCCGCGGCCTGCGGGTGTGGTCTCCCTTCATTAGAGCCATTTCAAAGCATTAGCACAAGCAGACTTCTCTCAATCGACGATGAAGCTTTTACTAATGCATAGACTGGGTGGATGGAAATTCATCAGCTGGAAATCCTCCGCGAGCTGGGGGCCCTGGGCAGTGTGAAAGCGGTGGCGGAGACGCTGATGGTTACCCCGTCCGCAGTGTCACAGCAACTGGCACTGCTGCAGCGCAACGTTGACGTGCCGCTGACGCGGAAAGAGGGCCGCAACCTGGTGCTGACCGAGGCCGGCCAGGTGCTCGCCGACGCCGGTGCCGCCGTCGTCAGTGCCATGGCGGACGCCCGCACGGCGATCGGCGCGTATCACGGCTCGCCCGCTGGCACGGTGACCATCAGCGGTTTCCACAGCGCGGGGCAGGCGCTGTTCGCGCCGCTTGCGCGCATGCTGGACGCGCCCGGCCAGCCGCGGATCCAGCTCTCCGACGAGGACGTGGCGCAGCAGGACTTCCCGGCGCTGACGGCGCGGTACGACCTGGTGCTGGCGCACAGGATGGACCACAGCCCGCGCTGGCCGGAGGAGCGGGTGGCGGTGATTCCGCTGGCGCACGAACCGCTGGACGTTGCCCTCCCGGCCTCGCATCCTTTGGCGGACCGCGATACTGTCACCGCGGCCGACGTCGTGGGGGAACCTTGGGTGACCAGCCACACCGGGTACTCCCCCGCCGACGTCCTGTCTGCTGTCGCGGCCGTCTCCAGCAAGGAATTGAACATCGTCCACCGGATCAACGACTACTCCACCGTTGCTGCGCTGGTCGCGGCAGGGGGTGTGGTGGGCCTGTTGCCGCGGCATACGGCGCGGCCGGTGCTCAACCCGGGCATTGTGCTGCGGCCGCTTGAGGGCATCAGCACCCGGCGGCGGATCGACATCCTGGCCCGCCCGGAGAACCTCAAGCGCCGCTCGGTGATGATTGTGTGCGAGGCGCTGCAGGCGATCATGACCGGGCTGGTGGAACAGGGCGGCTAGGCCCAACTAACGCTACGCACCCAGCCCAACTGACTCGCATTTAACGTCGCCATTCCGCGTTTTGACGACGTTAAATGCCAGCTACTTGGGGAATCGCTTACCGTGGCCGTGGCCCTTGCCCATTCCTTTTCCATGGCCCAGGCCCGGACCGGTGCCGGCGCCTTCCACGATCTGCCGGGCGGTGGCGTTGTCACCGTCCTTGACGCCGGAGACCCTGACGGCCTCGCCCGCGGCGATTTCCGCGATGGTGACCTCTGAGCGCTTCAGCCGTTTGCCGTCGTCGCCCCTTGCCGGCGAACCGTCTGCGGCCGGGGCAGGGAACTTGATGATCCTGGTCTCCGCGTTGACGGCGTAGGTCTGGGTGAAGCCGTCCTCACTTTTGATGGTGACCGAGGTTTCGCTGACGGCGTCCACGGTGCCCTGCTGGGTCAGCACGGTTTCGAACGTCCCGTCCGCCTTCTTCACCACACTTTCGCTATGCAGGTGCTGCGGGCGCTGGGCCTTGGCCGGTTTCTCGTTGCCCGGGGCCATGTCCGACTTCCCCGGCGCGGGGGCGGACGGAGAGGGCGACGGCGTGTCCGTGGCGGACCAGGCGATGGCGACACCCGTGCCGGTCAGCGCCAGCGCCACGGCGCCGGCCAGTAAAGCCTTGCGGATTCTCAACGGTTTTTGGACCGACATGGCCATTCCCTCCCACAGCACAGGCAGGGCTCCGGCGCCCTGGGACTTTAGTGTAGAACCGCGGCGCCCTGCTGAACACGGGTACTTTGCGGCCTGTGGAATGTGAGTACTACTTAACGCCAAACTGGGTCGCAGTAGACGTCGTTATGAGCGCTCATAACAGCATCTGCTGCGACCCAGTTGGGTTAAAACAGGCGGCTTAGCCCTCGGCTAGCCTTCAACTCCGAGCTTCGCGAGGATCAGCTCCTTGACGCGGCCGGCGTCGGCCTGCCCGCGGGTGGCCTTCATAACGCCGCCCACGATCGCGCCGATCGCCTGGAGTTTGCCGGCGCGGATTTTGTCCGCGACGTCGGGCTGCGCGGCGAGTGCGGCGTCGATGGCTTCCAGGAGGGGGCCGTCGTCGGAAACCACGGCGAGGCCGCGCTGCTCCACGATCTCCGCCGGGGTGCCTTCGCCGGCGAGGACGCCGTCCAGCACTGCGGTGGCCATCTTGTTGTTGATCTTGCCGTCCTCGACCATCCGATTCAGCTCCACGATGGTGGCGGGCTGGACGCCCAGCTGGCCGGGGTCGACGTCGGCGTTCTTGGCGCGGCCCACGATCTCGCCCATCCACCATTTGCGGGCCACGGTGGCGGTGGCGCCGGCAGCGATGGTTTCCTCGATCTCGTCCATTACGCCGGCGTTGACCACGTCGCGGAATTCCAGGTCCGAGTAGCACCAGTCCGCCTGCAGGCGCTTGCGGCGCTCGGCCGGCGGCTCGGGCAGCGTGGCGCGGAGCTCCTCCACCCACTCGCGGGACGCAACGATCGGAACCAGGTCGGGCTCCGGGAAGTAGCGGTAGTCGTCAGCGTCGGACTTGGCCCGGCCCGACGTCGTCGTCCGCGTGTCCTCGTGCCAGTGGCGCGTTTCCTGGATGACCGGATCACCGGAGTCCAGGACGGCGGCGTGCCGCTGGATCTCGTAGCGGACGGCGTGTTCGACGGCGCGCAGCGAGTTGACGTTCTTCGTTTCGGAGCGGATGCCGAAGCGTTCGCGGCCGTGCGGGCGCAGCGACACGTTCGCGTCGCAGCGCACGTTGCCGCGTTCCATCTTCGCGTCCGAGACACCAAGGTTCTTGACGATCTCCCGGACGGCGGCCACGTAGGCCTTGGCCAGCTCCGGGGCACGGGAACCGGCACCCTCGATGGGCTTGGTGACAATCTCCACCAGCGGAACGCCGGAGCGGTTGTAGTCCACCAGCGAGAAGTCGGCACCCTGGATGCGGCCGGCGGCCCCGCCCATGTGGGTCAGCTTGCCGGCGTCCTCCTCCATGTGGGCGCGCTCGATCTCCACTCGGAAGATGGTCCCGTCCGAGAGCTCGATGTCCAGATAGCCGTCGTACGCGATTGGGTCCTCGTACTGGGAGGTCTGGAAGTTCTTGGGCGTGTCCGGATAGAAGTACTGCTTCCGGGCAAACGTGCAGGATTCGGCGATCTTGCAGTTCAGGGCAAGGCCGATCTTGATCGAGGACTCGATCGCGACCCTGTTCACTACCGGCAGCACGCCGGGCATGCCCAGGTCCACCTCGTTGACGTTGGTGTTCGGCTCGTCGCCGAAGACGTTGGGCGCGGAGGAGAACATCTTGGTCTTGGTGTTGAGTTCCACGTGGACCTCAAACCCCAGGACGGGATCGTACTTCTCCATGGCTTCTTCGAAGCTCAGGGTTGCGTCGGTGCTCATTATTTTGCCTCCTTGGCTGCAACAAGGGTCTCGACCAACGCAGGGGCCTTATCCAGGAGCGGGCCGCCCCACTGTTCCTCAAGCAAGGATTCCAGGACTGCGCCTACCCGGTAGAGCCGGGCATCCTCGCGGGCCGGAGCCAGCAGCTGGATGCCGACCGGAAGGCCGTCCTCGTCAGCCAGGCCACCGGGCAGGGTCAGCCCAGGCACGCCTGCCAGGTTGGCGGGGATGGTGGCGACGTCGTTGAGGTACATCGCCAGCGGATCATTGAGTTTCTCGCCTAGCTTGAAGGCCGTGGTGGGCGCCGTCGGAGAAATCAGGACATCGGCCTGCGCGAACGCGGCCTCGAAGTCACGCTGGACCAGGGTGCGCACCTTCTGGGCCGAACCGTAGTAGGCGTCGTAATAGCCGGCGCTCAGGGCGTACGTACCAAGGATGATGCGGCGCTTGACTTCGTCGCCGAAACCTGCGGCGCGGGTGGCAGCCATAACGCGTTCGATGGTCAGGGGTCCGTCCTCGGGGAGGACACGCAGGCCGTACCGGACGCCGTCGAACTTTGCCAGGTTGGAGGAGGCCTCCGACGGCATGATCAGGTAGTAGGCGCCGAGGGCGTACTGGAAGTTGGGGCAGGACACCTCGACGATTTCCGCACCGGCCTGCTTCAGCAGTTCCAGGGATTCGTTGAAGCGGTTCTCGACGCCGGCTTGGTAGCCCTCGCCGTGGAGTTCCTTGATGATGCCGATCCGCATGCCGTCGACGTTGCCGACGCGGGCAGCGGCGACGAGGTCGGCCAAGGGGTCGGGCAGGGATGTGGAGTCAAACGGATCATGCCCGCCGATGACCTGGTGCAGCAGCGCCGAGTCCAGGACCGTGCGCGATACCGGGCCGATCTGGTCCAGCGAGGAAGCCATGGCGATGGCACCGTAACGGGAAACACCGCCGTAGGTGGGCTTGACTCCCACGGTGCCGGTGACGGCGCCGGGCTGGCGGATGGATCCGCCGGTGTCCGTGCCGAGGGCCAGCGGGGCCTCGAAAGCGGCAACGGCCGCAGCCGAACCGCCGCCGGAACCGCCCGGGATCCGGTCCAGGTCCCACGGGTTGCGGGTGGGGCCGTACGCGGAGTGCTCGGTGGAGGAACCCATGGCGAATTCGTCCAGGTTGGTCTTGCCCAGGATGGGCATTTTGGCGGCGCGGAGGCGCTTGACCACCGTGGCGTCATAGGGGCTGTGCCAGCCCTCGAGGATCTTGGACCCTGCCGTGGTGGGCTGGCCGATGGTGACAATGAGGTCCTTGACCGCGATCGGCACGCCGGCAAGTACGTGGAGTTCCTCGGCCGCGGCACCGCCAGCGGCACGGATGGCGTCCACCTCGGCGGCGACGGCGAGCGCTTCCTCGGTGTTGACGTGCAGGAACGCGTTCACGCCGCGTTCGCCGCCGTCGACAGCTGCGATCCGGTCCAGGTAAGCCTGCGTGACCTCGACGGAGGTGACCTCGCCGGCGGCCAGCATGCCGGCCAGCTTCGCGGCGGACAGGCGGATGAGTTCGTTGGTGTCAGTCATGGTTATGCCTCATCCAGGATTGCCGGGACCTTGAAACGGTTCTCATCGGAATCCGGAGCTCCCGAAAGTGCCTGCTCCGCGGTGAAGGTGTGGCCCACAACGTCCTCGCGGAACACATTGGTCAGCGGGATCGGGTGGGAGGTTGCCGGGACGTCGTCACCGGCGGCTTCACTCACGGACTTCACTGAATCAACGATGACGGCGAGTTCGCCGGCCATCCTGTCCAGCTCTTCAGCACTCATCTCGATGTGAGCGAGCTGCGCGAGGTGCGCAACATCGTCACGGTTGATCGCAGCCATGGATCTCCCCTGCAAGTTCGGATTGTTTTCCGAACCAGTCTAGTAGGGAAACGTCAGTGCCCGTCTGACGACCCCCAGCGGGCGCCAGACGGGCACATCGGTGCCGTGGTCCCGGTCACAAGGGCCAGCCACAGGCAGCTACAGACTAACCGATCCCAATGGCTCCCGTCAGCATTCCCACACCAAGCATGACGAGGGAAACCACCGCGGTGCGCCACAGGACCTTCTTGTGGTGGTCGCCGAGGTCCACCTTGGCCAGCGAAACGAGCAAGAGGATGGCCGGAACCAGAGGGCTCTGCAGGTGGAACGGCTGCCCGGTGATGGAGGCACGCGCCATCTCCGCGGCGCTGATTCCGTAGTGCGCGGCGGTCTCGCTGAGCACCGGCAGGACGCCGAAGTAGAAGGCGTCGTTGCTCATAAAGAAGGTCATGGGGATGCTGAGGACGCCGGTGATGACGGCCAGGAAGGGGCCCATTTCGGACGGGATGATCTGGACCAGCCACGCGGACATGGCCTCCACCATTCCGGTGCCGGTCAGGACACCGGTCAGCACTGCGGCAGCCATGACCATGCTGACCACTGCGACGATGGACGAAGAGTGGGCCACCAGCTGCGCGCCCTGCTCCTTGACGTTGGGAAAGTTCACTACCAGCGCGATGGCCGAGCCGACCATAAAGACGAACGGCAGCGGGACGAGGTCGGCCACGAGCATCACCATCACGGCGACAGTCAGGACAAGGTTGAACCAGAACAGCTTGGGGCGGAGCGTGGAGCGGTTGGGGTCCAAGGCGGTGTCGGCCAGGCCGCCGTCGTCTTCTTCGACCAGGGTTTCGGTGCGTTCCAGGACAGCTACTGAGGAACCTCCGACGGCGGGGCCTCCCGTTGCGGGAACAGGTGCGGAACCGTGGCCTGAACCACGGCCGGATCCGCCGTTGCCGCCGGCCGGCGTGCCGCCGTCGAGCCCTTCAGCGGTTTCCGGCACAGCCCAGATTTCCGGGGCGGTGGCGCGGAGGCGGTGGCGTTCCTGCAGGCCCAGCAGCCAGGCGAAGCCGAAGACCACGACGAGGCCGACGATGAGGGACGGGATCATCGGGACAAAAACGTCGTTGACGTCGAGGTGGAGCGCAGTGGCGGCGCGGGCCGTGGGGCCGCCCCACGGCAGGATGTTCATGGTGCCGTTGGCCAGGCCGGCCACGCAGGTGAGGACTACGGGGCTCATCTTCAGGCGGAGGTAGACGGGCAGCATGGCCGCGGTGGTGAGGATGAAGGTGGTGGAGCCGTCGCCGTCCAGGGAGACTGCGGCCGCCAGGATAGCCGTGCCGAGGACCACCTTGGCGGGGTCATTGCCCAGCTTGCGGAGAATGAACTTCACCAGCGGGTCGAACAGGCCGACGTCGATCATCAGGCCGAAGTAGATGATGGCGAACATCAGCAGCGCCGCGGTGGACGTCATCGACTTCATCGACTCCAGGACCATGTCCCCGATACCCAGTCCGGCACCTGCGAAGAGGCCAAAAACGGTGGGGACGATGATCAGCGCCAGTACTGGCGTCAGCTTTTTCGTCATGATCAGCACCATGAATACCGCGATCATTGCGAATCCAAGTAATACCAGCACGGCCGGCTCCTTCTTGTGAACAACGCCACCGCAGTGTGACGCGTGCTACAGACATTAGGGTGGCGGAGGTCACGGCAGTGCCTTTGGCTCAATTGATTGGCATACTGCTTATTCGAAGCATTTTGCGCATTGTGCTCACGCCAATACCTGAGGAAGGGAGAACCATGCCGCGTTCGGCACGCACGCCGCCCTTGCGGTTCTCCACGCAGACCCTGCTCCTTCAGCTGGGCGTGGTCCTGCTGGTGGTGCTGCTCAGCGCCGCCGTCCACGCCTGGCTGACCTACGAACGTGTGGGCCGCGAGGCGGAAAACCAGGCCCTGACGCTGGCCCGCGCCGTCGCCGCGGATCCTTCCGTGCAGGCTGACGTGCTGGCGATCAGCGCGGGCGTGGGCACTCCCCCGCCCGCCGTGCTCCGCGCCGGGCCGCTGATGGCAGCCGCCGAGGCGATCCGGACCCGGACAGGGGCACTGTTTGTGGTGATCACCGACGAGACCGGCCTGCGCCTGGCGCACCCGGATCCGGACCGGCTGGGCGAGAAGGTCAGCACCGATCCGTCGCAGGCCCTCGCCGGCCAGGAGGTCACCACCAGGAACACCGGGACGCTGGGCCCGTCTGCCGGCGCCAAGGTCCCTGTTTACGCACCCGGTACTGGCACGGTTGTGGGCGAGGTCAGCGTTGGGTACTCCATGGAGACCGTGGGCCAAAGCGTTGCGCGTGACGTCGGCCCGGTGGGGCTGACCGCCGCAGGTGCGCTGCTGGCGGGCGTGCTGGCCTCGTTCCTGCTGCGGCGGCGGCTCCAGCGCCTGACGCTGGGCCTGGAGCCTGAGGAAATCAGCACGCTGGTCCACGACCAAGTGGCCGTTTTGCAGGGCGTGGACGACGGCGTCATCGGCGTTTCGGCCGACGGCAGGATCAGCGTGTTCAACGCAGCGGCGCAGCGGCTGTTGGAGCAGCCGGACCTTTCCGGAACGCCCTGGGCCGACGCTCCCGTGCCCGGGCAGCTCAGGGCGTTGACCCGGCCGGACGCCGCGGAGGCGGACGCCATTGAGCTGGTGGCCGGCGGCAGTGTCCTGGTGGCCAGCGCGCGCAAGGCCCTGCACCGGAGCGAGGACCTGGGCTGGGTGGTGATGCTCCGGGACCGCACCGAACTCCAGCAGCTCACCCGGCAGCTCGACGCCGTGGGCACCATGTCCACGGCCCTGCGCGCCCAGCGCCACGAATTCGCCAACCAGCTCCACACGATCGCCGGCCTGATGAGCATCGGGCAGCACCAGCAGGCCCGCGACTACCTGGCCGGACTGGCCGCCACGGGGCCGCTGAAGTTCCCGGTGGACCAGGCGGAACTGCTGCAGGACCCCTACCTCCAGGCCTTTGTGGGCGCCAAGGGCGTGGAGGCCGATGAGCGCGGCGTCAGGCTGCGGGTCGGCCCCGAAACCCTGGTCCGCGGCCAGGTCACCGAGCCGCAGGACGTGACCACCGTGCTCGGCAACCTGATCGACAACGCGGTGAACGCCGCCGTCGCGGGCTCCGCCCCGGACCGCTGGGTGGAGTTGGAGGTGCTGGATGAACCGCACGACGACGGCGGGACGCTGCACATCGTCGTCGCCGATTCCGGCGACGGGCTGGCCTCCGGGACGGATGCGGAAGCGGTCTTCGCCGAGGGATTTACGACCGCCGCTGGCCCAGCATTGGCGGCTCCGGCGGCTGCCGGCGGACGGAACAGTGGCGGGCAGGGGCTGGGCCTGGCCCTTGCCCGGCAGCTGGCCAGGCGGCGCGGCGGGGACGTCCGCTTGCTGGAGCCGGGGACGCCGGGCGGACCCGGGGCCGTGTTTATGGCTTCCCTGCCACGCACGACGGCGGGGACAACCGCCGGGACCAAGGATTTAGCTGGAAAGGACGACGATGCCTGAGGATTTCAGGGTGCTGATCGTGGATGACGACTTCCACGTCGCCAAGCTGCACGCCGCGTATGTGGATTCCGTGGCGGGGTTCCTGGCGCTGGCACCGGTGGGCTCGGCCTCGCTGGCACTGCAAGCCATCCACAGCCTCCGCCCGGACCTGGTCCTGCTGGATGTCTACCTGCCCGACGCCTCAGGCCTCGACCTGCTGCAGCAGCTGGATGTGGACACCATGATCCTCAGTGCCGCGTCCGACGCCGAGTCGCTGCGGAAAGCGTTCCGCCGCGGCGCCCTCGGGTACCTGCTGAAGCCCTTTACGGCCGAGTCGCTCTCGCAGCAGCTGCGTTCCTATGCCCGGTACCGCAGACTCCTGGGTCAGCCCGGGGTTTTGGACCAGGGCTCAGTGGAGCGGGCAAAACGGGCGCTGATCCCCGGGGACGTCGCGCCGTCTGCCAAGCCCCGCTCCGCCACCGAGGCCGCGGTGCTGGAATCGCTGGTCGCCGGCGAGCAGTATTCGGCGGCGGAAGTGGCCACCCGGGTGGGCGTCTCCCGGGCCACGGCGCAAAGGTACCTGTCCTCGCTGGCCGACGACGGCGCCGTCGACATCCAACTGCGCTACGGAACCACCGGGCGGCCGGAACACCGCTACAGCCTGCCAGCCAGTTAACACACCCCCTCGAGCGCGAACGGACACTTGGGGCCCTGGATTCCAGGGCCCCAAGTGTCCGTTCGCGCGCAGCGGGGGGGCGGGTGGGAGCCTGCTAGCTGACGCTCTTCTGGGCCACGAGCTCGATTTCGACGAGCATCTTCGGGTCAAGGAACGGCAGGACGTGCACGAGTGCCAGTGTGGGGCGGATCTCGCCGAAGACCTCGCCGTGGGCGCGGCCGGCCTCTTCCCATTTGCTGATGTCCGTCAGGTACAGCTTGGACTGGACCACGTCTTCGAAGCTGAAGCCGGCATCGGCCAGGACCACGCCGAGCTTCTGCAGGATGTACTGGGTCTGCGTGTAGAAGTCCTCGCCCACAATGCCGTCCTCGCCGCTGGCTGCCGTTGCGGAGATGTAAAGCGTGTTGTCCACCTGGACGGCGCGGGAGTAGCCGAGGGTCTGCTCCCAGACGGAGCCGGTGCCGAATGTTTTTCGCATGGTGGGCCTTTCAGTGCCGAAAATGAGTCGGCACCACTTTAGGTTGGCTGGACGTCAAGCCGGTAAACCAGCAGCTTTATGTCGGTGCCCGGAATCAGCCAGTCACGCTCGGGGACCCGTTTAAAGCCGGTCTTCCGGTAGAGGCCATGGGCGCTCTCCCAGGTCCCGCCGGTAGTGAGGGCCACGCCGGTGATCCCCGTCAGCGATTTCGCATGCTCAATGATCGCCTCCACCATGGCCTTGCCTGCGCCGCTGCGCTGCACCGCCGGGTCCACCACCAGCATCCGGAACTCCAGCTCATCTGGCAGGGCGATGTCGGCGAACGGTTCGCCTGCCAGGGCCAGCGTCACGGAACCCACCACCTGCCGGCCCCGCTCGGCAACCCAGATCGTGGCCTTCGCCGCGCGGGCGGCAACATCCTGGATCTGCTGCATATAGGGATGGTCCGCGCTGTCGAAATACCCGGCTGCCAGGTACGAGTCCACGGTGATCCTGGCGATCGCCTGGAAGTCTGCCTCAACGGCCGGTCGGATGGTTATTTGCGATTGCACCTGACAATGTTAGTGGCGCAACGGCGTCACAGCGGAAACTTGCCGGACAGCGCCAAGGTCCCGGCGCAGGTCCAGGCCGCGAGCCTGTCCTCGTCGGCGGGTCCGCCTTCCAGAGGGCTGGCCAGCCGGGGACGCCGGACCCAGCAACCGGCTTCCTCGGCAATCAGCGCACCGGCGGAGAAGTCATGTTCATTGAGCCCGCGTTCGCCGTAGGCGTCGTGGGTCCCGTCAGCCACCAGGCAGAGGTCCAGCGCTGCCGAGCCCAGCCGCCGGACGTCGGCGAATCCGTCCATCAGGCTGCCCAGCAGTGCAGCCTGCTCGGCGCGGATGGCGGGGTCGTAACTGAAGCCGGTGGCGAGGATCTGTCCGGCACGGTCCGGCGCCGGGCCCTGGAGCCGGGTCACGCGGCCGCCTTCTTCCAGCCACGCACCCTGGCCGCGGGCAGCGTAGTAGACGCGGCCCAGCGCCGGGGCGTTGACCACGCCGGCCAGCCAGACGCCGTCGGAATCCGCCACTGCCACGGAGGTGGCGTAGTAGACGATGTTCCGGATGAAGTTGGTGGTACCGTCCAGCGGGTCGATGGACCAGCGATAGCCGGTGGGGGCCGCGGGGCGGGTGGTGCCGTGCTCCTCCCCCGTGATGGCGTCCTGTGGCCGTGCCGCGGTGATGGCCTCCCGGACCGCATTCTCCGCGGCGACATCAAAGGCCGTGACCCAGTCGCCGGCGTCGCCCTTGTTGCTGATGCCCAGCGCCTCGCCGTTGCGCGAAGCCAGCACGGCGGCGCCGGCGGCGGCCGCCTGCGTGGCCACCGCAAGCAGTTCGGTGTTGAGGTCCGGGTGGCTCATTGGGCTCCCTCTTCTGATTCTGTTGACGTGACTTCGGGCGTGACTTCTGCAGCGGGAGCCGGGCCGTTGGCCAGGAGCTCCCGGAAGCCGTCTTCGTCTAGGACGGGAATTCCGAGCTGCTCGGCTTTGTCCAGTTTCGTGCCGGCGCTTTCGCCGGCCACCACATAACTGGTGTTCTTCGAGACCGAGCCCGCCGCTTTGCCTCCGCGGATGAGGATCGCTTCCTTCGCCTCGTCCCTGCTGAAATTGGGCAGGGAGCCGGTCACCACAATCGTCAGCCCTTCCAGCGTGCGCGGCGTGGATTCGTCGCGCTCATCCGCCATGCGGACCCCGGCTGCAGCCCAGCGGTCAACGATTTCCACGTGCCAGTCCTCGGCGAACCATTCCTTCAGCGCGGCCGCGATGGTGGGCCCCACGCCATCCACATGGGCCAGGTCTTCCTCGGAAGCATTCCGGATGCCGTCCATGGTGCCGAATGCGGTGGCCAGGGCCCGTGAGGCCCGGGGGCCAACGTGCCGGATGCTCAGGGCAACGAGCACCCGCCACAGCGGCTGTGTCTTGGCCTTGGTGAGTTCTTCGAAGAGTTTGTTCGTAGTGGCGGTGGGCTTGGACGGGGTCTTGGCGGTTGCCTTTGTCCAGAAGTACGGGACCAGCTCGAAGACGCCGGTGCCCACGCCTTTGGAACGCTTCTCGCGCAGGATCCGCACGTGTTCCAGGTCCGCCGCGGTAAGGGAGAAGAGCTCCGATTCGCTCACCAGCGGGCCGGGCTTGGGCTCGGCCGGATCGGTAAGTGCGACGGCAGCTTCCCCGCCGAGCGCCTCGATGTCGAAGGCACCGCGGCCGGCCAGGTGCGCCACCCGCTCCGTCAGCTGGATGGGGCACGATCTGGAATTGGGACAGCGGATATCGACATCGCCCTCCTTGGAGGGGGCGAGCTCCGTGCCGCAGGACGGGCATTCGGCGGGCATCACGAAGTCGCGCAGTTCGTCCTCACGGCCGTTGCGCAGCGCCATCACGGGTCCGACGATCTCCGGGATGACGTCTCCGGCCTTGCGCAGCACCACGATGTCGCCGATCAGCACGCCCTTGGCCTTGACCACTTCCTGGTTGTGCAGCGTGGCACGGGCCACGGTGGAACCGGCCACCTTCACCGGCTCCAGCACCCCGAACGGGGTCACGCGGCCGGTACGGCCCACCTGGACACGGATGTCCAGCAGTTTCGTGTGGACTTCCTCCGGCGGGTACTTGTACGCCACCGCCCACCGCGGCACGCGGGTGGTGTAGCCGAGGGCACGCTGGGTGGCGAGATCGTCGACTTTGACCACAATGCCGTCGATTTCGTGCATGAGGTTGTGCCGTTGATCGCCGTAGCGCTTGATGAAGGCCAGGATCTCCGGCAGGCCCCTGAGAACCTCGAAGTACGGGCTGACAGGAAGCCCCCACTGTTCCAGCACGGCATAGGTCTGGGACTGGCTCAGGGTTTCCAGCCCTTCGCGCGCACCAATGCCGTGGACAAACATCCGCAACGGACGCTTGGCGGTTTCCGCTGGATCCTTTTGCCTGATCGAACCGGCGGCGGCATTCCGGGGGTTGGCCAGCGGCGCCTTGCCGGCTTCGATCAGTGCCTCATTGAATTCCGCAAAGGCCTTGGACGGGATAAAGACCTCGCCGCGGATTTCCACCTCTGGCGGAAACCCGGTGCCCGTCAGTTCCGTCGGGATTTCCTTGATGGTCAGGACGTTGTGGGTGATGTCTTCGCCTGTGGTTCCGTCACCCCTGGTGGCGGCCCGGACCAGTTTTCCGTCGCGGTACAGCAGGTTGACCGCGAGGCCGTCAATCTTGAGTTCCGTGAGCCACGCCAGCTGGGCCGTGTCCCCCAGCTTGCCGACGCCAGCCTCAGCCTTGGTGATCCAGGCCTCCAGCTCCTCCAGGGAAAAGACGTCTTCGAGGCTGTACATCCGCTGCAGGTGTTCGACGGCGGCGAACGCGGCTGAGACTTCCCCGCCAACCTCCTGCGTGGGCGAGTCATTGGCTACCAGCTCCGGATGCAGGGCCTCGATCTCCTCCAGGCGCCGGAACAATTCGTCGAATTCGGCGTCCGAGACCAGGGGTTCGTCCTCCTGGTAATACGCAAACCGGTACTTCCTGACCAGATCCGTCAGGTTTTCGTATTCTTCGCGCACTGACCCGGCGGGGACGGCGTCCGGCTCGGTAAGTTCCTCAGTGCTGATTGCTGTTTCCTCTGCGGGGCCCGGTGCTGTGCTCACAGACCTATCTTGCCCTACCGCCCCGACATTGCGCCCAAACGCCTGCTGCGCCGCCGTGCCCGGCCGTTAAATGCCGCGGCGCCCGGACACTGTGCTGTATCCGGGCCCCGCGTTTGGGCTTCTGCGGTTAGCGTGAAGCCTGGTCCTGCTCGTTGGCGTTCTTGGTGGCCTTCTGGCCGGCATCCTTCAGCGCCTGGATGACCTGGTTCAGGGCCGCGGTGTGCGTGCCCGACCATTCGCCGCGGAAGTGGGTGGCGTCCGGGCCTTCCCAGTTGGTGCTGTCCAGCACGCGGGAGAGGTTGGCTCGCTGCTGCTCGATCTCGCCAGCACCGGCCTGCAGCTTGCTGCCCAGAGTCCTGAGCTGTTCTACATCTGCGCCCCAAATAGCCATCAGTTTTCTCCTCGTTGTCTTGGATCCGATCCAGATCGGCATCCCCAGCGGCCCCCGGCTGATCCGGAAGATCCATCACCTAGAACCTATCCCCGCCCCAAAACACTGTCGATGGGCACCGCTGCCCATGCACCACTCCCCATCGGCAGCGCCCACCCATGTAGGTCGCACTAACTGTCGTTATGAGCGCTCATAACGACAGTTACTGCTACCTAGTTGGGAAGGTCGGGGCTGACAGCGTCAGTGTGAGGCGAGGCGGTTCCGGCTCCACCAGGCGAAGGCCAGGCCGGCGACTCCCAGCAGCAGCACGCCGCCCATGATGGCCAGCAGTCCGGGGTCGCCGAAGAGGCCGGAGCCGTCGTTCCGCGAAACGGCGGCGGCCTGGGTGGGCTTGGCCGACTTTGTGATGGGTTTGTTCCAGTTCGATTCCGTGGACGCGGTTGCGGACGACGACGGCGGGCTGGGGATGGTGGTGCTGGGCGCGGCCGACGGCGATTCCTCAGCCGGCGAAACGCTCGGTTCCGGGGCGAGGGTGGGAACCGGTGCCGGGGCTGGCGCTACGGGCGCGGGCGGCGGCGCCGGGGGCTCGATCGCTGGGGCCGACGACGAGGGTGTCGGCGATGGTGTCGGAGTGCCCTTAGGTCCCTTATTGTCATCCAGGCAGATCAGGCCGCAGTTACTCGATGGCGTTTCGCCGTCTACGGCCTGCGCAGGAGCCGCCGCGGAAAGGCCAACCAGAAGCGCCAGCACCGCAGTGGCAGCAGCAACTGGAACGTCGCGGAGCACGAATGAGGATCGGATCATGGTTACCTTTTCGACGGCGCGCGGCACCCCTTCCGCGGCGAACTAGTGTTTCCGGTAGTCTTCTACAATTCGCCACGGGCCCGCAAATCCATTGGATTTACGGGCCCGTGGGCTGCCTGCGTTCAGCCCCTGTTTTCCGGCGGCAGGGCGATCTGCAGTTTGCGTGCCTTGCCGCGTCCCACGATGTAGCCGCGGCCCGGAATAAACTCCGGGCTGACCCGCCCCAGCGAGGTGTTGAGCAGGCTGTCCCCTTCGATGTCCCCCGGGTTGATGAGCAGGCCCCGGCGCCCGGATTTAAACGGCTGCGACAGCGACCACGCGGAGGACCAGGTTGATGTTTCGGATTCCCCGATGACCCACTGGTCGGCCTTGATGGACGCCGTCACGAGCTGTGACACGCCAGATTCCGCAACGGTATCCGTGAATTCGGTCAGGCCCTCGATGAAGATGGCCAGCTTGCCGGGGTTCCCGGAGGAGTGCTCCGTCAGGTCCTCGATGATCTCAGCCAGGTCATCGGCACCCACCACCGAGCGGTTCCAGAGCGGCAGCGACGCCACTGCGGACCGGCGCGAGCCGATGTACACCAGCTCCGTGTCCGGGTTGGAGCGGCGCAGCGCGTACGCCAGTGTCACCAGCGCCACCGTCCTGCCCGCCCCTGGCGGACCGGCCAGCAGCAGCGGTCCCTGGGCCATGATCCCGGCCGGCTGCAGGGTTTCGTCGTCGACGCCGATGACGGGAAGGTCCGGGCTGCCGGCCGGCAGCACGTCCAGGTCCACCTGTTCGGGCAGCCGCTGGATTTTCGGTGCCGATTCCAGTCCCTGGCGCAGCATGGCCTGGCTGAGCTTGTGGACTTCGCGGGCCTGCAGCGCCAGGTTGGAGTTGCCGCCCAGGACGGCCAGCTGGACCTCGTAGCCGCCCAGCATGCCGCGCCCCGGTGGTGAGGAGCTGGTGAGGACATCCTTGGCGACGTCCATGGACATGTAGTCGTCCTCGGACGTCAGCCGCAGCACCAGCCGGCGCTGGATGGAGGCAAGCAACGACGCCGGCACCGCGTTCGGCCGGTCACCGGTGACCACCAGGTGGATCCCCAGCGGACGGCCGTCGGTGGCCAGCTGCAGGAAGATGTCCCAGAGTGCCGACAGTCGGCTGAATTCGTACGTCTCGCGGAACGCCGAGATGCCGTCCAGCAGCACGAAGATCCGCTTCTCGTCCGGGCGGTTGGCCAGGGTCCGGTACTCGACGATGGTGGAGGCCCTGACCTCGGCGAACCGGGCGGACCTCTCGTCGGCGATATCCCGGAGCAGGCGGAGCAGCCGGCCGACGCGTTCGACGTCGTCACCGTTGATGATCTCGCCGACGTGCGGCAGCTCTTCGAGCATCTTCAGCCCCGAGGAGCCACAATCGATCCCGTAGATATGCACGGGCCCGCCACGGGGCGTGACGGCGGCGGCAATCGCGATGCCGCGCAGGGCGGCGGACTTTCCGGAGCCACCCGTGCCGTAGACGGCCATGTTGCCGTCCTGGTCCGGCTCGTAGAACACCGTGGGCTGTTCCTGGCGGGCAGGATCATCCGCCACACCCAGCAGCAGCCGTTCGTCCGTCCGGGGGTTCGGGAGCTTGGAAAAGTCGTACGTCTTGGCCAGCTCGTCCAACCACGGTTTGCGCGGCGGCCGGATGGCCAGCGATTCCGCGGCCCTGACGATGTTGGTGGTCATCCTGGCGATGTCGTTGGGGCCGGCCGGAGCTTCCTTGACGGGCTTCTCCGGGGCGGGCGCCTCCCAGCTGGGCCCTGACCCGAAGGCCATCTCCACGATGTCGATCTGCGGACGCTGGGGCTTCTCCGTCGTCCAGCCGCCGGCATAACCGGTCTGGAACCCCTGGATGCGGCCGGGCCCGGTCTTGGCTGCGCCGCGGCCCGGGATGGACGGGTCGAAGTACGCCGCATCAGGCACACCAAGGATGTCGGTGGCGTCGTCCTCGTCCGCCATGCGCAGGGCCACCCGCAGGTTGGTGTTGGCGCGCAGGCTGTCCTTGATGACGCCGGCGGGACGCTGCGTGGCCAGGATCAGGTGCAGGCCCAGGGACCGGCCACGGGCGGCAACGTCCACCACGCCGTCGACAAATTCGGGCACCTCGGTGGCCAGCGCGGCGAATTCGTCCACCACGATGATGAGATATGGCGGTGCTTCCGGGTCGGCCTCGCGCTGGAGCCCCAGCAGGTCCTTGGCCTTCTTGCGGTTCAGCAGGTGCTCGCGGTAATGCAGCTCCGCACGAAGGGACGTCAGGGCACGGCGGACCAGGTGCTGGGAGAGGTCGGTGACCAGGCCCACGGTGTGGGGCAGGCTGAGGCAATCGGCGAACGCCGCCCCGCCCTTGTAGTCCACAAACAGGAAGCTCACGCGATCCGGGCTGTACGCCGCAGCCATGCCCATGACCCAGGACTGCAGGAACTCGGACTTACCGGCGCCGGTGGTGCCGCCGACCAGCGCGTGCGGGCCCTCATTCTTCAGGTCCAGGTAAAGCGGCTCGATGCCCTTGGAACCCACCAGCGCGCGGAGGGTCCCGTTGTCCTTCCGGTTGGGGACCGCGGAGGCATGGACGGAATTGTTCTCCACCCAGCGCTCCGCCACGGCCTGCGGGTTATCCAGGAAGTCCTTGCCGATCAGGGTGGCGTAGGACACTGCACGCGGCAGGTCGGAGTCGTCGCTGACAGGCTTGCCAACGTCCACCACGGGCGCCAGCATCCGGGCCAGCTGGGCGGCCAGGTCGGCGTCGAGGCTTTCGCAGCTCACGGGATACGTGTGCCGTCCCAGCCGCACCTGCCCGGTGGTGGTGCCGTTTTCGCCGTCCACCACCATAAAGTCCCGGCAGGCAGCCGGAAGTGCCTGGATGTCGGTGGCCACCCACATCACGTGGACGCCGGAATCCGGCCCGCGCTCGGCGAGGCGGGTCAGCCTGCCCCGGTCCACCGGCGCGTCGTCCTCGACGATGACCAGGACCGCCGGCAGCACCGGGGCAGGGATCTCGTCCCTGGCAGGGTCCACGGATCCCCGGTGTTCCGGGCCGTAGCGCTTGGCCATGGCTTCCCGCGCGTCGAGCAGGTCCTCGAGCCTGGCCACGAGGGAGGAGCCGCTGGCGGACCCGGCGGCCAGGTGGTCGCCGTTGAGGGGGCTGTGGCCGGAGCCCACATGGGGCAGCCACTGCAGCCAGTCCCAGCGCTGCCGGGACTGCGCCGACGTAATGGCCGTCACCACGGCCTCCGCGGGCGAATGCAGCCCCACGAACTGCAGGACCATGCCGCGGGCAACGTCGTCAACCAGGCCCCGGGCACCGGCCACGCCGAAGGACCCGGCGGTGCGCAGCTGGGAAACCACCGGGACACCCTCGATGTCCCTGAACTGCTTCAGGGAGTCTTGGATCTCGCGCATGAATTCAGCTTCGGTGTCGTTGCTGTTGGGTTCCTCGAACAGGATGCGTGATCT
The DNA here is from genome assembly GCF_057840185.1 of Pseudarthrobacter sp. KH_020_B. Classification (NCBI taxonomy): domain Bacteria; kingdom Bacillati; phylum Actinomycetota; class Actinomycetes; order Micrococcales; family Micrococcaceae; genus Pseudarthrobacter; species Pseudarthrobacter sp. KH_020_B. The sequence goes on along the minus strand of NZ_CM174506.1, from coordinate 1,469,614 downwards.
ACCGGTGCCGAGCCCGAACCGCAGGCCCAGGAAACCGGTGTGCTCGGGGCGGTGGGTCCACAGCAGCGGACCGAGCTTGTAGATGGAATCCACGGTGTCGCTGACCGACGGTGCTTCCTGCAAGCGGACCGCGCGTTCCACGTGTTGCAGTTCGGTGATGTCCTGCCGGAACGCAGCCATGGACTCCCGGAACTGTTTGAGCTGTTCCTTCTGTTGGCGCCTGGTCTGCATCTTGTGGTCCACGTAGTGACCCACAACGAACAGCGGCATCATCATGATAAACACCACCGACAGCACGTTCCGCGTGACCGCGAACATAATGCCGCCCATCAGCAGCGGCGCCATCAGCATGATGTACGGGAACGGCTGGTGGTCCGGACGTTTGGGTCCGGCGGGGGGCACGCGCCTGGGCGCCTCAAAGCGGGGAACCACCCGCGGGGAGCGGTTGAAATCGACAAGGGGCGACGTCGGCGCTGCCGCCTGGTTGCGGCCCAGCGGCACCACGGTGACGGTGGTCTCCCCCAGCGTCACCGTGTCCGAGGAGTTCAGGGTGGCCCGGGTAACCGGCAGTCCGTCCATCAGGAGGCCGTTGGCGGAGTTTGTATCCACGATCTCCACGCTTTCGCCCACGGTGATGCGGGCGTGGCGTTTGGAGGTCAGCGGGTCCGTGAGCCGGATGTCCACGTCCCGGTCCCGGCCGATGTAGCTGGTGCCGGAGGGCAGCGAAAACTCCTGGCCGACGTCGGGCCCGGAAAGGATCCGCAGGGTGGCGGCGGCGGGTCCGCGGTTGCCGCCGGGTGCGTTGAAGAGTTCGCTGACCTCGGTCAGGGACACCACGGAGCCCGGGCGCAGGCCCGATTCCAGCAGGTTGTCCGTGCGGGTCAGGACGTTGCCGCGCATGCCGCCGCCCACAAAGGCCTCGTCGATGCGCAGCGATAGGTTCTCCGGTGCCGGCGAGCCCTTCCGGTCGGGGTCCGCGGCCCACAGCTGGGTGGCGATATCCGCCACCGTGGCCAGGCCGTCAACGGTGACGGCCAGGTCCTTGGTTTCCGCCGGGTCCCGGCGGAGTGTCAGCCGGATCCTCATCCTTCGTCCACGCCCCTCATCTTTTCCAGTAAGTACAAGTCATCGGGGGTGACCAGATGGGAGGTGACGGCGTGTTCGACAAGCCTCGCGCGCCGGTTGGTGGCCAGTTTCCCGCCGCCGCCGCGGAGCCCCACCACGCCCACGCGGTCAAGTTTGTCGCAGACGTTGTCGAGCTTCCGGTTGAACCGGGTCAGTGCCCAGCCCAGGGTCTTGGCCGCTGCAGCAGAGGACGGGATGGCGCTGAACCCGGTCCCTTCCCGCCGCAGCATGGGTTCGGCCAGGGCCACGATGAGGGCCTTCTGGGAGTCGGTGAAGACCACGGGGCCGATGGTGGTTTCGCCGTTGCTGTCGTCCTCGCGTGATTCCTGGCGGAAGGACGGCGTCCTGAGATGGACGGCGAACTCATATGTGGTGGGCCCGGCGGTGAAAATGACGTTTGTGTGGCTGAATACCAGCGGGATTCGCGCCCCCGGCGACAGCCAGGCCTGCATCCCGCCGGAGCCGTCGGCGACCGTGGCGGACAGCATCCCGCCCACGTTGCTCAGCCACCAGATTCCGTCGTAGCGGGCCACCTGCAGGAACTGGCGGTGGAGGTACGGGTTGTCGTCCACTTCGAGGTCGCCTTCGCGGCCGATGTTGAAGATGTCCTCATCCGACGGTTCGTACCATTCACCACAGAAATCTATTGCTAGATCCCCCATTTTCCGTGCCTCCTCGACGGGCGGTGCCCGCGTTCACTAACTGTTCCGGTCTGCTCTGCTGTCACTTGCGGATGCAGGCGATCGAGTCTTCTTCCAAGGGTGAGAACGCGCCGTCGCCCCTGACGATCATCACCTGGACACAGGTGGGTTCCGCCGGATTCAACGCCACCTGGGCGGTTGGCTCGGCGGTGGACTGGTACTCCCCGTTGCTGCCCAACGCATAGACCCGCCATTTGTAGGCGTCCCCCGACTTTGGCTGCGGATTGGTCCACGTGAAGGTCGCCTTGCCGGTGGCGTCCACAGTCCCCGCCAGGTCCGCGACGTCCGGGACTGTCCCGTTGTCCAGGGCATCCGCGGGCGGTTTGCTGACTTGGCCGGTCACTTCGACCTTCGGCGCCGGAGCCGAGGACGCCAGCACGATCCCGACAATGATGGCGAGGACCAGCAGCGTTCCGCCCGCGGCGGCGAGCCATACGTTGCGTTTGCCGTGGTCCGGCGCCGCCTCGGGGGCGGTTTCCGTGACCGGGGCCGGACGGCTGATGGTCGCGTCGATCTCCGGATCGGCCCGTCCCGCCGGTGCGGGAACGAGCCCGGGGCGCTGGACGGTTGCGTCCGGCGCGGAGCCGTATTCGGCGGCGGGTGCACTGCCGCGGAGCATTGTGGCATGGGCCCACTCCCCAGCGGAGTTGCTGTCAGCCTGGGAGCCGCCGCCCTGCTGGCTGTCCTGCTGGCCGGCGAAGAGGTTGCCCGGAACCTGGGGCCGGGGTCCTGCCAAGGCCGCAGGGGCCGGGGGGAATCCGCCGGCTGTAAAGCCCGACGGCGGCGCCCCGGTTCCGGGGCGTTGCGGCCGGGTGCGTGCCGGGAAAGTAGGGGCGCTGCCGGTCCGCTCCGGATCGATGGCCGCGATGCTGCGGACGCGGGTTTCCTCGAAGCCGTCGTCCGGGTGGTTGTCTTCCACGTGCTGCTCTTCGAGTACCTCGAAGGGTGTGACCGAAAGGTTCAGTTCGGCCTGGATCCGCTGCAGGGCGAGGGCAAATGCGTGGGCTGAGGAGTACCGGGACGCCGCGGACTTGGCCATCGCCGTGGACAGTGCGCGCTCCAGCGACTCCGGAACGTCGGCCCGGCCCAGGCGCGGGAGTGCTGCGCTGGTGATCCGGGAGATGAGTTCGCGCTGGGAATTATCGGTGCCGGGCATCACAAACGGCGACCTGCCGGCCAGCAATGTGTACAGCGTGGCACCGAGTGCCCAGACGTCCACCATCACGCCGTCCACGGGGCCGTCCGCGAACTGTTCCGGTGGTGACCACGGAATAGACATCCCGGCGTCGTCGTCGGCGTCGCCGCCCAGGGTGCCCGAGATCCCGAAGTCCGTCAGTGCCGGCCGGTTGTAGTCGGTCACCAGGATGTTCGCGGGTTTGATGTCCCTGTGGGCGATGCCGGCCCGGTGGGCGGTTTCGACGGCGGAAGCCACCTGGATGCCCACGGCCAGTACCTCATCAACACTGAAGCGCTGACGGCGGTACCGGACGTCCAGGCTGGGCCTGGAGCAATACTCCATGGCCAGGTAGGAGTGACCAGCCTCGGTCACCTCGGCCTCGAAGATGGTCACGATGTACGGGTGCGAGGAGAGCTGGGCCATCAGGTTGGCCTCGGATTCGAACCTGCGCCGGGCCCCCTCAGTCTTCAGGTCCGACAACAGGACCTTGACCGCTACTTTCCGGCGTGGCCGGTCCTGTTCGTAGAGGTAGACGTCGGAGAACCCGCCGGAGCCGAGCAGGCTGATGTAGGTAAACCCCGGAATGTGGGGCGGCGGCGCAACCGGCCGTTTGGAACTCAAGGAATCTCCTCAAAACGCAGTGAGATGTCGTCACCCAATTCGGCGATGTCGCCGTCGAGCAGGATGGCCATCTCGTTCTGGGCCAGGCGGCGGGGCGGCTGGCCCTGGCGGACCAGGACCGTGCCGTTCGTGGCCTTGAGATCGCAGAGCATCACATGCCAGCCCTCCAGCCGCACTTCGACGTGCGAGCGGGAGATGTCGCCGCTGGGGCTGGCCACCTGGACCAGCCGCGGCATCACACCACCCTGGACCCGGGACACGGACGGCTGACGCCCAATGACCAGTGACTGGTCAAGGTCAACCAGGGCACCGGTCGAGACGCGCATCCGGCCCAGCCGTGGCCGGGCCACCTGGACGGCATCGGCGGGCAGCGGCGAACCGCAGGCAGCACACCGCGCCTGGGTGGGCGGATTGGCGTGTCCCCTGCCGCAGACCCGGGCCAGCACCATGGGGCCGGCGGCTGAATCCGGCTCCGGAACCGGGGCGGGATGCGCGGCCATTCCTGCGAGGTCGCTCTTCATGATCGTGTGGCCGTCGTGGTCACCGTCTAAGGCGTCCTGGTCTGCTGCCGGCCCTCCTGCGTGGACTTCTGCCTGCACGTCCGCCGGGGGCTGATTCAATGGCGGCAGGTTCGACGGTGGCGGATTCGACGGCGGGGCAGCCTGGGCGGCTGGGGCGCTCCCGCCTGTCCGCCACGGGACCGAGTCGATGAGTCCGCCGATCACTCGGGCGGCCGCCGCGGCAGCAGGCGGTGTGGGAGCAGGCGGTGTGGGAGCCGGACCTGCCGGTTCGCGGGCAGGCGGGGCGGGAGCCACGCTGGCCGCTGCATCCGGCTGCCCTGCAGCCTCCCTCTCTGCCGCATCGACAGGTGCCGGAGCCTGGTCGACAGGTGCCGCAGGGGCACTGTCGTCTTCCCCGGGTTCGTCCCGGACTGCTGCGTCCTCGATGCGGCGGACAACGGTCCGTTCCCAAAGGTGGTCGTAGCTGCCGGTCATTTCGGGGGCCGGGACCTGATCAGGATGGGCGGCGGGTTCCGGGTCCGGCTCGGGCTCCAGCTCCCTAGGGGGCTCCGGGGTTTCGGCAGCAAAGTTGGAGTCATCGTCCATGAACCCCATCACCGTTTCGGCCGAGACCTCCCGGTCATGCGTGGGTGCCTTGGCCTCAGCGGGCGTGGCAGCAGGAGTCGCCACTTCGTCCACTTGAGTTCCGACAAGCGAGACTGTCAGCGTCTCCAGCAGGACCACGCCTTCGCTGAGCGGCAGCACGTTCCCGGCCTGGCCATCCCCGGGCTGGCCGTCGCCGGCTGCGGTGAGGCGGTACCACTCGGGTGTGTCCAGGCGGCGCTCCGTCCAGGTAGTGACGTCCCGCCCGTTCAGTTCCACGGGGCCGCCGGGCAGCTGCATGGTCAGGTCCAAATCGCCGCGGAGGAAGATCCGGAGCGCGTCACCGGAACCCACTATCCCGAACGACGGTATTTGCGCCAGGGAAACGCCAAAGCTGCTGGTGACGGCGTGGAGCACCTCGTGGACTTCCGGGGCGTCCGCCAGCAGTTCCCACAGGGACTGGACCAGGGCGGGCGGGGTTCCGGGCGCCAGGAGGACCACCGTGTTGGCCCGGACAACACCGAGCCAGGTGCCTACGGCGTACGTTGCGGTGGCCATGTCAGTGTTTCCCTCTTTCGTTGTCCTGGCCTGCGGGCCGGCTGGCGTCAACAATCGTGGCCCGGGGCAGCGTGACCTCCTCTGCCGCATCAGCGGCGGGGCGGGGCGCGGTGGTGGCGATGCCGCCGTCGTTCATCACGTTCCTGGCGTCCACCACAATGACGGTGACGTTGTCCCTTCCGCCGTTGCGGAGCGCGGCCTGGATCAGGGCATCCACCGCGTCCTGCGGGTGGCCCACGGTGCTCAGGATCCGGAACATGTGCTCGTCTGTCAGCTCGGCATTGAGCCCGTCGGAGCAGACCATGATCCGGTCGCCTTCTTCGACGGGCAGGAGCCAGTAATCAGCTTCGGTCTCGTCCCCGGTGCCCAGCGCCCTCGTCACCACGTGGCGGCGGGGATGGACGGTGGCCTGCTCGGGCGTGATTTCACCGGCATCCACGAGTTCCTGGACCTCCGAATGGTCCACGCTGACCTGCTCGAAGTGCCCTTGGCTCAGCCGGTATGTACGGGAGTCCCCGATGTTCATGACCAGCCAGTACGGCATGCCCATCTGTTCCACCACAACGGCACCGGTGAGCGTGGTCCCGGCCCGGGCGCCGGTCACCTCGCGGATGGAACTGTCGGCGCGGAGCAGGTATTGCTGGAGCACTGCCGCCGTGACGCTGCGCTCCCCCGTGGCGAGCTGTGGCATGGCAGCGAGGGCGCGGACACACATGCCGCTGGCAATCTCGCCGGCTTCATGTCCGCCCATCCCGTCCGCCACGGCGAAGACCGGATCCGAGGCGATGAAGGAATCCTCGTTCAATTCCCGGCGCAGCCCGCGGTCCGTGCCGTAGCCGTAGCTCAGGCTGAGGCCGGTTCCGTGGTCTGCGTCAGCTGTGTCACTGGCGGGCTGGGAGTTCATGCCTGTCCTAGGTGGAAGGAACGGTCACCAAAGTGGACAGTGGATCCCGGGCTGACAAATGCGGGTACACCGGACTGCAGCGGCGTGCGCCGGCCGTCCGGCGTGGTGACGGCGCTGCCGTTGGTGGAATTCCGGTCCGTCACCCAAATGCCGGCACCGTCGGTCAACAGGTGGAGGTGCGTCTTGGAGGTGGAGCGGCCGGGATCGTTGACCGCCAGCAGTTGGGCCTGCTGCTCGCCTGCCTGGCCCACGGGGTTGCGGCCCAGCAGGACGTTGCGGTCGAGCTGGAAGTCCCGGCCGTCGTCGAGTTTTATCCGCAGCACGGCGACGGGCGCCGCGTACGCTGCTCCACCGCGCATCTGTGTACGGTCGAGGTCGTCGTCGGGGTGGAACTGGGCGGCGGGCGCGGGAACCGCAGCGGCCGGGGCATGCGGCGCCGGGAAAGGAGCGGACGACGGCGGTGCGTACGGCTGGGGTGCGAACGGCTGCACGGCGGGCTGGGCCGCGGGCGCCTGGGCGTTCACAACCTGCGGCGCCTTTGCGGCCCCGGCCACAGGTGAGGCGACCTGCTGGACGGGCGGGAGGTCCAGGGGCGCGAAGCTGTAGGGGCCCTGGATGCCGCCGGAGGTGATGGGGTTGCGGCCGTCCTTGACGTCGAACACCAGTGTTTTGGCGGCGGAGTCATGCCAGCCGCGGAGGCTGCCATTGCGGTCCCAGGTGTTGGACACAACCACCAGTACGGCCCACGCCGCGCCGACCAAAAGCAACGGGCCGAGGATGAAGACGGCCACATCGAACCATTTGAAAACGACGATGGCAACGGCGGCCAGGAGCGTCAGGATGATGCCCGCGCCGGTGGTGACGCCGCGCAGGAACACTCCCCCGGCGCCGGGGGCGTAACCATCCTTGTCAGCGCTGCGAATGCCCATGACATGGTTGCCGAGGGTCTTCCCGGAGCGGCCTTCCATGCCCGCCAGGACCATCATGTAAACCAGCGTCAGCCCCAGGCCGATGCCGCCGGACAGGACCAGCGAACCAGTGTCGTAGATGATGAATCCGCCGCTTTGGGTGCGGGTGATTCCTGCGAACCCGATGGCGAATGTCACCACCAGGACCGCGACGGGGGCCAGCCAGTCGAGCACTGCCGCGCCGAGCCGTTTCCTCGCCGTGGCCGGAACAAGCTCAAGATTGGCTGCCATTCCCGTTCCTCCCCCTGGAGCCGTTTGTACTACCGGGATAGTACCGGGATTCTGGCTGGCGTGCCCCGCCGCACGCTCCATCATGGCCCGCTGCGCATGGTCCACGTTGCGTCCGCTGAGTGCTGCCCTGTTGGGCAGCGGCGCACCGCATGCCGGACAGAACGTGGCGCCGCCCCGGATCAGTTGCTGGCACCGCTGGCAGCGCTCGGCCTCGTTCATCATGATTCAGTGGGGTTCTTCCTGCCAGGGTTCCGCAGAACGGTGGACTCATCAGGCTCGGAAGCCGCCAGCGGGCCCAGCACGAGCCTGCCGCCACCCAGCTTAAGGGCGTTGCGGCCATCGGCCAGCAGCGACCGGGGCGAGAAGCGGGCCTGCTGGCGACGCCAGAACCCCAACGTCCCGGTCATTTCCTTCAACGAGCCGTCCACGATGGTCCAGTATTCGCGGACCTCCTCCTCGCTGGGCTGGCCGGCGCCGAAGATGGAGGCGTCCGCACGGTGCGCCAGCATGGTGGTGGTCTGCCCGGTGGCCGGGAACGATTCAGCGAGCACCCCTGCGCTTTCGCGCCGGGTTGCACGGGTGTCGATGCCGGCGCCCATATCCGTCGCGAGGCTGATCACCTCGTTCCAACCGCCCCCCACACGCTGGGCCGGGTGTCCCTCCATGAGGCGGGCCTTCCGGCGTCGTGATTTAAGGAGCGCGATCAGCAGCAGCGGCAGGGCAAGGATAGACAGTGGAATCAGGGCAATGCCCAGGGCCCCGAGGAGCGCACCCCAGAAAAGCCACGGATTGTTTTTCTTCTCGTCGGCGTCCAGGGCGTCCGGCGAGGAATCCGGCGGCAGATCGGCCGGTTCCTGCGGCGGGGGCGGCGGCTGCAGCACCTGGGGCTTGGGTTTTGACTTGTTTTCGGGGTCCGGCGGGATGGGGACATTGTCCTTGGGCGGCGTGGGGTCGAAGCTGACCCAGCCCACCCGGTCGAAGGCCACTTCAACCCAGGCGTGGACGTCATTGCCCGTGATCTTTACCTCGCCGGCGCCGTTCTCCGGGCTGGTCGGATCGGGGTAGAAGCCCATGACCACACGCGACGGGATGCCCAGGTGGCGGAGCATCAGCGACATGGACACGGCATACTGCTCGTCGTCGCCGAGCATCTGCTTGGCGGTCAGCAGGTTCCTGATCCGCGACGAACTGTGGCCGGAGACGCTGGGCAGTTGGCCGTCAGCGACCAGGCCGTTGCTGAAGGCTCCCGTCTTCTGGAAATGGGCCTCAATCTGGCGGACCCGGTCAATCGCGGTGGGCGCATCGGCTGAGAGATCGTTGGCCTGGGATCCCACCACCGGTGGGACCTCGACGGCGTCCGGCAGCGTGATCTTCGCGAAGTCGTACTGCGTCAGCTGGCCGTGTTCGAGCTTGACGGGATCGGACACCTGGACGCTGTAGGAATCACCCTTGGACAGGCCCTGCGTGGTCACTGCGGTGTCCGTGCCCGCGTTGAAGTACAGGCCGGACGCCGCGGCGGAGGCGCCCTGGTCAAAGCTCAGGCCGGTGGTCTTCCGGCCTCCCGGGACAAAGTAGCCCTGGTAATCCTCGATGGTGATGTCTATGGAGTAGTCGTTCGAGGGGACGACGCCTGCCGCATCGGCCAGGGTATTGATGGATTCGGTGTCGCCCACTTTGCTGAAGCTGCCGGAGCCGTTGGGGTCCATGTTGTAGTTGGTGCCGTTGAAGGCGTCCAGGGCGCCCAGCCGGACCCTGCCGTCCCGGGGCAGTCCTTTGACCACGAACAGGGTGTCGTCTTTTTTGTCCTTGACGAACGTCCGGAAGCTTGCAAGGGGCGTGATGTAATCCTTGGGATCGAACGGCGGGACCACCACGTTGCGCAGGACCTTGCGGTCACCGCCGGCGATGACCAGGGGCGCCGCCACCGCGGTAATAGCGACGCTGGCGGCGATCACGGCGGCGGCCGTGCCCAGCCGGCGGAGCTTGGCGCGCTGGGCTGTGGCGGCGTCGGTCTGCGGACGATTGACTGAGACTTTTCGCGTGTCGCTGCGCCGCAGCGCGTCGCGGCGGAAGGTGGCCCAGGCAATCGCTATGACGGTGAGTCCGATGCCACGCTCCACCGTGAGGAAGGCAGCGTTGGTGCTGAAGGCTATGCCCGTGACGAAGAGAACCAGCACGGGAAGCAGCGGCCAGTACGGGGTTTTCAGCCGCCAGGTGAGGACGCCGGCAACCAATGCGGTGAGCAGCGAACTCAGGAACGGGACGATCAGGACGCCGCCGGCAGACCCTACCGGTACGCCCACCGTGAGCATGTCCTTCCAGGCAAACACGACACCCAGGAGCAGGGTCCGCAGGGAGTCAAGGCTGGGAACAAAACCTGCAATTGCCGCATCCGGGACTGCGAGGAGCGCCCCGAACACAAGGTACGCGCCCAGCGCGAGGGCTGTGGTGATCAGCAAACCCAGGCGCAGGTGCGCGTTGGCGGCGGCGATGCCGAGGCCCAGGAGGATGCCGCCGAAGCCCGAGACCAGATAGTAGGGGTCGCCGCCGAAGCTGAGGCTGAAGCCCAGCAGGCCCAAACCCAGCAGGACGGTGAGGGCACCGGCGTCGAGCACATAATGCCAGGCCGGCTGACCGTCGGCGAACGATGATTCGTACGGCCGCTGCTGCGGGCGAGGCCGGAGGCCCGGTGCGGAGCTCATGCGGCCGCCTTTCTGAGGACGATGGCGAGGTCGGCGAGGTCGCCGAGGGTCAGCACCGTCAGGTCCGCAATGTTGGCGCGGCCGGGTGCGGCACCGATTTGGAGGCGCACGGCCAGGCTCCTGACACCGAGCGGGACGGAGGCCGCGGCCGAACGGAGCTGGGCGGGCGTCACGTTGCTGCCCACCACAAAAAAGACCACCGACGCGTTGGGGACGGTGTCGGCCAGTGTGCGGGCGAGGTCGACGGCGGTCCGCCGCATGGGGGTCCCGATGATCCGTGTCATGTCGTCCAGCATGTTTCGCCCGGTTTCGCAGCGCAGCGGCCCCTTCTGCGTCAGGACGTCCAGCTCGCGCTGCTCGCGGATGGCCTGCCGGCCGATCGAGGCAGCCGCGGAGATGGCCATTTCGAATTCCTGCTCTGACGCGTACTCGTCCGTGTTGATGGACAGTGAGATGGCAAGGTGGGCGCGCCGGGTTTCCTCGAACTGGCGCACCATCAGCTTGTTGGTCCGCGCGGTGGTCTTCCAGTGGATGTGCCGCCGGTCATCGCCCGGGACGTAGTCACGCAGGGCATGGAAGGAGACGTCCGCGCTGGACAGGTCCGTGGTGGGCATGCCCTCGAGGTCGCGGATGAAGCCCGCCGCGGAACCGGCCAGCGCCACTGTCTTCGGGTGCACAAACAAGTCTTCGGGCTCGGTCCACAGCACCTGGCGGCGGAGGAGGTGCAGCGGGTCTGCCCTGACGGAGCGGACAGGTCCCACCACGATGACGGCGCGGCGGGCGGTTGGAATGGTGAAAAGGTCCTCGTGCACCTGCGCGGGCTTCATCCTGGGCAGGTGGAAGACGGCGGTGGCGCTGCCCACCGGCAGTTCCAGTGCGGCCGGCAGCAGGGGCCGGGCCGAGGTGTTGGAGACGGCGATGCTTCCCACCGCACTGTCCCCGACTGACACCCGGGTCCGGGCAAGGTCCAGGACCACGCCGTAGGAGGACCGGCCCAGGATGAACCCGATGGCGATCAGGAAAAGGACAAAGGCCGCGATGGCCGCGGCTTTGGCCTCCTGCCAGCCGAAGGCCTGGCCGGCAGTCCACAGCAGGATGGAGGCGGCCAGGACAGACCAGCCCAGGACGCTGACCACCGAAAGCACAGGCCACACGTAGCGCAGCCACAGGCCACGGAGCTTCCCCCACGCCGGGGTGAGGGCGAGCGCGGCGGTGCTGGTGGCCTCGGACCAGACGGACGAGGGATGCAGCCTGGTGGGTCTGCCGTCCCGGCGGAAAGGTTGCCGGAGGCGTTCAGCAAGCCGGGTCAACGGAGTGCTGCTGGACATAAATGTGCCTTTGTTCGCGCTGGTCAGTGGTCTGGAACTCCGCCGGAGCGTCAGACGGCGGCGCGCTGCTGCGGTGCCGCGATGTCGGACAGCACCCGGGCCAGGACGGCCTCGGGGGTGGCACCGGAGAACTCAGCCTCCGGATCCATCACAAACCGGTGCGTCCACACCACGGCGGCCAGTTCCTTGACATCGTCCGGCAGGACGAAGTTCCGTCCCTGGCCCGCGGCCCAGACCTTCGCGGCCCGGACCATGGCGATGGCGCCACGCACGGAAACGCCCAGCCGGGTCTCCGGCGCGTTGCGGGTCTCCTCGCAGAGCCGGGAAATGTACTCAAGCACGGCGGTGTCCACATGGACGGTGGCAGCGAGGTCGGCCATGTCCGCGACGGCCTGGGTGGTGATCACAGCGGAGATTTCCTTGGAGCGGTCCTTCAGGTTGGCGCCGCCCAGCAGCCGGACCGTCGAGGCGTGGTCCGGATAGCCGATGGAGGTCTTGATCAGGAAACGGTCCAGCTGCGCCTCCGGCAGCCGGTATGTGCCGGCCTGCTCGATCGGGTTCTGCGTGGCCATGACCATAAACGGCCGGCCTGCTTCGTAGGTGACGCCGTCCACGGTGACTCGGGATTCCTCCATGACTTCCAGCAGTGCCGACTGGGTTTTCGGCGAGGCACGGTTGATCTCGTCGGCCAGGACGATGTTGTTGAAGATAGGTCCCTTGTGGAACTCGAACTTCTGCGTTTTCTGGTCGTAAATGGTCACGCCCGTGACGTCCGAGGGCAGGAGGTCAGGGGTGAACTGGATGCGGTTGTTGGAGCCCTGGACGGTGGCGGCCATCGCCCGGGCCAGCATGGTCTTGCCGGTGCCGGGGGCGTCCTCGAACAGGACGTGGCCCTCAGCCAGCATTGCCGTGAAGGTCAGCCGGATGACGTGTTCCTTGCCCAGGACCGCCTGTCCAACATTGGCAACGAGCTTTTCGAAGGTGCCTGCAAACCATTCGGCCTGCTCGGTGGTCATGGTCATGACGTGAGTCCTTTTCTTAGGGTGCGGGTCGTGGTGGGGGCGGTGGGGACTGTCAGCATCTGCCGACGTCCGCACCGCTGATATCGATCGTGGCGAGCTTGACGTACCAGCCCGCGTGGGGACCGCCGTCCATCCGGTACCACTTGTAGTACGACGCCGGGTTGGACGATTCGCTGGAGCCGTAGATGTTCATCCAGCAGGCGCTGTCGATCCAGCCGTCAGAGGTGGAGACCCAGTTCGCATCGCTGGAACCGCACCGGGCGTCCCCACCCACATTGCTGTAACGGTCCGGGACTCCCGGCTTCCCAGGGCAACTGTTGACGTCGCTCGGCTTGACGCGGACCTTGGTCGGCGCCGGCGGCGGGGTGGGATCGGCACCGGACGTGGAGGTTGCAGATCCAACAGGACCGTCCACCACAGTGACCGCCTTAACACGCAACGTATGGCTCTTGCCCCAGCCTCCGGCGCCGGCAGCGAAGCTGTTGGCCTGGCCCACGTTCTGCCAGCCACCACCGTCCATGCTGACCTCGTAGTGGTTGAGCGCACGTCCATTGGTGGCGGGGTTGTTCCAGGTCCAATGCACCTGGCCATCACCCTTGGCCGAGGTCCTGCCGTCCACGTTGGGCGCATTCGGTGGCCCGTAGGGGTTCCCGGTACCGATGGCTTTGGCGTCCCCAGACACGTTGTTCTTGGTGGACGTGGCAATGATGGTCACGGCGATGTCCCTGCCGTTGGTCAGCCCGTTGATGTTTCCGCCGCCAACCGGGATGCTTCCGGATTTGCCGTCTGCGTTGTAGGTGTACCGGATTTCCGTTTCCGTGGAGCCGTTGCGCTGGGCCTGCGTGAGCGGTGTGAACGTGACCTTGAGCTGGCCGCTGGTGCCGGTATCCGCCACCGTTCCGCTGCTCACCTGGCCTGGCTTTCCGGCCGCCCGGATCTGGGCGGACGGGTTGCTGGTGCCGCTGGTCCCGGCCTTGTTGGTGGCCGAGACGGTGAACGTGTAGTTGGACTCGGAATTGTCCACTGTGACGTTCTGGGTGGTGCCTGAAGCTACCGGCTGGGTGGCAACGACTGCCCCGCCCCTCAGCGTGGTGAGGGTGTAGGAGGAGACCGCGTCACCGTTGTTGTTCGGCGCAGTCCAGCTGACACGCAGCTGGCTTTGGGTTCCCACGGAACCGGCCTCGGCAGCAGTAGGTGGAGCAGGAGTGGCAGGTACACCGGCAGGCACTTCCGCCGCCGAATACGGGCTCCACTCGGACGGATCCTTGGCATCATTGCGAGCCAGGACGCGGACCTTGTACGAGACTCCGTTCTGGAGGCCCCTCCAGACGTAGCTCACCGCTGTCAGGTTCTGGATCTGGGCGTTCTGTCCCGGCGGGGCCGGTGAAATTTCCAGGTCGTAGGACTTGACCGGGGAGCCCTTGCTGGCCGGGGCCACCCAGTTCACGGAGAGCTGCTTGTCCCCGAACTTCAGGGTAGGCGCCAGCGGGGTGTCCGGCTTGACGTCCGGCCGGACCTCGGCGGAGGCCGGGGAACGGTCAGACTCACCGAACTCGTTGGTCGCGGTGACCTCGAAGTGGTACTTCGTGTTGTTGACCAGCCCGGTCAGTGTGCAGGTGTTGGCCGGGCAGTCCTGCCTGAAGCCGGGTTCGCCGTACACCGTGTACTTGGTAATGGGTGCACCACGGTCTGCCGGGGCAGACCAGCTGAGCAGCGCCGTCTTGTCCCCGACGCTCTGTGCCTGCGGAGTAGTCGGTGCCAGGGGCTTGTCCTTAACGGTGAGACGGATGCGCGCAGTGGCGTTACGGGAATCGTCTCCGGTCTTGTCTGCCACGGTGTAGGCCACCACCATGGTCCCCGTGAAGCCGGACGACGGCGTCACCGTCACCGAGTCCCCCGACACCGTTGCGCCTCCCTGTCCCGTCTCGGTTGATGCGGAAATAATCTTCAGTGCGGTCTCGGGGAACGGGTTCGCGTCGTTGGCCAGGACCTTCACGGTGACCGGTTTCCCCGCCGCCGCGTTCGGCTCCAGGTCGTCGTTCGCCACTGGTTTGGACCGGTTGGAGGCCGTGACGGCCAACTGGTAGGTGGCCGTTGCCTCAAGTCCGCGCGAGTCCCTGGCCTTGACCTGGACCGCACCGGTGGTGCCGGTGGCAGTGGCGCCGTCCACGGAGGTCTTGAGGACCTTGCCGTCTACCCGGGCATTAAAGCTAGCCGGGCTGCCGCCCACCAGTTCGTACTTCATGTTGTCCACATCGTCCCGGTCGGGGTCCGAGGTAAGCCGGCTCAGGTCCAGGTCCGCAGACTCGCCTTTGGGCACCTCGACGTTCGCGCCCAGGAGTTCCGGCGGGTTGTTGCGGTTGGGGTCCGGCAGCACCTTGGTGCGGATTCTCAGGGTGGACTTCAGTCCCTCCGGATCATCCGGCCCGGTGCCGTCGGTGACTTCAAAGCTGAGCGAACCCGGCCCCACGTAATCAACACCGGCCGTGTACTTCAGCGCCGTACCGTCGCCGGAAACGGGGTTGCTGCCATCCGAACCGATGAGCTTGATCCGGTCCGTCTGCGTCAACCGCGGTGAGCGGCCTTCCCGGACCTTGACCCACTCCTTGAGCTCGACGTTCACGGACTGGCCGGCGATGACCTCAATAACTTCGTCTTTGGCGAGGGTGGGAACCTGCTGGCCCAGCCCCGGTGCCCAGATGATGGCCGTGGACTTCTGCCCGTCCACGTCTTCGACGGTGTACGGGATCAGCTGCGGCTGTTCGGTCAGGTCCACAACCATGGTGCCGTCAGGCCCGGGGCGAGCGGTGAGGGACTCCGTGCTGAGCTTGAGGTTCTCGCCGACGCCGTCGGGGTCTTCATCGTTCTTGAGGACCGGCACGTCCACGGCGGTCTTGCCCATCGCCTGGGCCGAGGTGACCCGGTCGTCGCGGGCAATGGGTGCCTTCAGCGGAACCTCGTTGTCCACCACCACCCGGATGGTGGCCTGGGCGGCGGCGTCACGGTCGTCGGCGATGGTGTACCGAACGTTGACCGTCCCGGCAGCGCCGGGAGCGGTCAGGATGATGCGGCCGCTGGTCTTGCTCACGGTGGCCTGGAGGGCGTCGTCGGCCTCGATGCCGTCCGTGAGAATTCGTATCAGATCGCCGTCGGGGTCGGTGTCGTTGCCGCTGGCGTCGACGGCAATCTGCCGTCCCGGCCGGACCTTGACCTCGTCATCGACGGGGGTGGGGTTCTGGTTGGTCTCACCCCGCGGGGCGATGCCCACCGTCACGGTTCCGGTATTAACGGCGCCCTGGCGGTCCACCACCTTGTAGCGGAAGGTGTCAGTTCCGGCGCCGTCGCCGGCAGCGGTGAAGTCGATGAAGTTGCTGCCCACGGTGGCTGTTCCCATCGCCGGGGTGCTGTCGATGCCGGTCAGCTGGACGGAGTCGCCGTCGGGATCGATGCCGTCCAGCGGGACGGGAATGCGGACTGTTCCGGCGGCCACCACACGGGCCGTGAGGTTCCGCGGCTGCGGCCGGGAATTCTCGGCTCCTTCCAGGGGAAGGATGTGGATGGTGACGGCGGCGGCGCTCTTCTGCCCCTGGGGGTCCACCGCGTTGTAGATGGCGCGCACGGTCTTGGGCTGCGGCCCGGCGATAAACCGAAGGTTGTTTTCGGAGACGAAGCTCTTGCCGTCCAGTTCCTCCACTGCCTGCGGCAGGACCGGGTCGACAGTCAGCTGCTGGCCTTGCGGGTGGGTGTCGTTGTCCAGCACGGGGATGGTGACGACGTCGTTGACCCGGACGTTCACCTCGTCAGGTTTCGGCTGGGGTGCTTCGACGACGGCGGGAGCCGGGACGGGGACCACGGAGACGCTGCCGGTGGCTGACTTCTTGCCGTTGGACATGGTGTATTCAAAGAGGAACGGGTCTTTGGTGCCCAGCACATCGGTGATGCGCAGGACGCTGTGGTCGATCACGCTGACCGAGGCCGTGGTGTTGTCCGGCAGTTTCACGGACTGCAGCACCAGCACGCCGCCGGAAGGATCCGAGTCATTGGCCAGCGGGTCCAGCAGCACGCTGCCTCCGGTGGGCATCAGCGCAACGTCATGCACGGCCACGGGGTCACCGGCGTCCTTGCCGGATTCCACATCAACACGGATCAGGCCCTGGCTGCTCTGCGGGCCGTTGCTGGCGATGTAGGTCAGGTAGACGGGACCGGGAGTGGTGCTGCGGAACGTGAAGGTACCGCCGTCGGTGACGGGGCCGAGTTCGGCAGGACCGTTGGCCTCGACTTGGGCCAAGCGGAGGGCGCCGCCGTTTGGATCGACGTCGTTTTTCAGGGGCGCGATCACCAGGTCCTGGCCCACCACGGCAGTGACGTGGTCGGCGTTGACCACCGGCGCCAGGGCACCCGGTGGCTGCACGTTCACCACGACTTTCCCGGTGACCGTTGCCCGGCCGTCCCAGATGGTGACTTCCACATTTTTCTTGCCGGCAGTGGCTCCGGAGTCCTGGAACGTCAGCAGTCCGTCTCGGCGGACCTTGACCTGGTCTTGGTCGTTGTCCGCCTTGGCGTCGAGCAGGACCAGGTCGTCGCCGTCGGGATCCACCCAGTCGGTGAGGATGTTCTGGCTGACGGTTTTGCCCTGTTCCACCAGCATGGTGGTGGAGTCTCCGCCGCGCTTGAAGACCGGCGGCTTGTTTTCATCAGGTCCTACGACGTTGAGCGTGACCTGTCCGCCTGCTGAAAGTCCCCGGCCGTCGGCGGCGTTGTAGTTGAATGTCTCGGTGCCTGCCTGCGCGTCCGCGGGAACGGAAATCTGGAACGCGGTGCCGCCGTAAATGCTCTCCAGCGTTCCGGCTTTGGGCCCGGAATCGCCGACGGCGGCGGTCAGGACGTCGCCGTCGGGATCTGAATCGTTGTCCAGGACGCTGAGGATGGTGGTCCGGCCCGGGCGGACGCCCAGGGTGTCCGGTTTGGTTTCCGGTGGCCGGTTCGGTTTGGTGCGGTCGGGCAGGACGTTGATGGTGTTGTTGTCCGCCGATTCCTGGTCCTGCTCATCGGACTCGTTCTTGGGCGGAACAACGTCGTCCCAGTTGTTGACCAGCTGCATATTCTGGTTCACCAGCCACACATTCCCGGAGTTCACATCGTTCAGGACCACCAGGTCCCGGTTCACCCGGAAAACGTACGACGGCGACGCACTCGCCTTAGGCACGTCCACGTTCTTGTCATCAGCATCATTGGCACAGTCCCGGACATACTTGTTCGCCCCGGACCATGCAGCATGCACACACCCGGCCAGCTGCACCGGAGCCGCCGGCACATCCTGACCATCAAAGGTGAAGGTTTTTGCCGTGGACCCGTCCAGCGGCTGCTTCAGCAACGCCTTCTGCGTCGAAACCGCCACAAAATCACTCGCCGGACCGCCCTGCTGCAGCTTCGCATCCCGCGCGTTCTCCAGCTGCAGCCGCTTACCGCCCGGCAGGAACAGCTTCCCGGCGGCGGCATCCAACACCACCGGCTTATCCCCCACCACCGTGATCTGCAGGTCCCCCGCACCCTTCAGCTCACCCCACGTACTCGAGTCGCTGGACACCACTTCGCCGTTCGCGTCCACCGACGTGACAGTCACAACGCCCGACCTGGGATCGGCACTGTAGATCCGATCATCGGTACCCACTGCGGAGACCAGACCCTCGGAACCCACCATCACAGGTTCGGAGGCTTCCTGGTCAAAACCATTAACGGTGGACGGCGACACGGCCCAGACCTTGCCTGATGCCGCGTCCGTCACGGAGATCACGCCGGCACCGAAGCTCACATCCGCCGAACCCGGCAGCTGCTTGTCCCCGCCCAGGCGCATGTTCGCCGGAGAAACCTGGTTCAACGTCGAACCCGTCTCATCATCCACAAACACATCCCCGGCGTTCTGGAGAATATCGAAAGTGGTGCTCGCCGGCGTGACCGCACCATCCAAAACCCGCGACGGATAATTCAGCCGACCCACCGCATTTTTGGATTTGCTGACTACCCACACCCCGCCGTCGTTCAGCTCCACCTCAGTGGTCTTGAACCCCGGATAGATAATCGCGCCGGCGACCAACACCGCCCCGGCGGCGGCAAAGGCCGACCCGGTAACGATCTTGTTGTGGCGCTTCTTGAGACCGAACTTCCCCAGCAGTGATGTCACAGCGTTACTATTCCCTCAATTATGTGGCTGCCCCCCAGGGCGCCCCCTCCAAAGACCCGATACCGGGCTCTCTGTTCCCCGCGCCAGCCTACCGAACCATGGCAGCGGCCGCGATGGGGACAAGTTCCCAAGGGAGGTAAGCCTCCGGTCGGTCCCGACAGGGTCGGCTACAGCCGGGCACAACCGACTATAGCGGTATCCACCATCAAATGGATATATAGGTGCGGACGGTTGGCGCTAGTCGAGGACCAGGCCCTTTCCTTGTCCGCGGGCCAGGAGCACGGGATGGATTTCGCCGAACCCACGGACATTTTCAGCGGGCTGCGGGACGAGAATGAAGCGCTTGTCCTGGTCCAGCGCGGAAGCAGTCATGGAGTCGATCAGGACCGTTCCCGGATCCGCCAACGTGGTGAGCCGGGCGGCGAGGTTGACTGTGGGGCCGTAGATGTCCCCCAGCCGGGACAGGATCCGGCCCCAGACCATCGCCACGCGCGCTTCCGGCAGGATCTCGTCTTCGGTGAACGCCTGTGCCAGGGCCAGCGAGATCTCGGCTCCGGCAGCCGGCGTTTCGGCGATATACAGGACTTCGTCGCCTACTGTCTTAACCAGCCGCCCGCCGCCGACGGAAATGATCTCGGCGCATTTGTTCTCAAAGCGCTGGACCAGCCGGGCGAGCGTCTTTTCATTCATCCGGCGGGAGAGGCTGGTGTAGGAAACCAGGTCAGCAAAGCCGACGGCACGGGCCAGCGGCAGCGGGGCATCGTCTTCATCGCCGTCGCGGCCTTCTTCGCTGGCCCGCAGGCCGGCCTCGGCCCGCACGGCGAGGCGTTGAACGCCGGCATTGAGTTGCCGCCGCCACGAATAGACCAGCATCTCCTCCAGCGCGTCCAGCAAGGAGGGCAGCTCCCTCACCAGGCGCTTGCGGGCCACTGCGTCCGTGACGCCCTGCTCGTGGACCATGTCCTCCACCAGGGCCTCGATCTGCCAGACCACCATGCGGTCTGTCATCTGCCCGATGGACCGGGTCACGGAGATGGCGGCTTCTTCGGTCAGCACCCCGGTGCGGACCAGGTCAACCACGGTGGACAGCGCAGCCTGGTCCCGTTCGGTGAAGGCGACGTCTTCATCGCCGAAGTTCGGGAAGCCGAGGGCACGCCACAGCTTCCGGGCCGAAAGGAGGGACAGCCCGGCCCCGGCGGCCACCTCACGGCGCCGCAGTTTCCGTTCGCCGCCCAACAGCCGGGCCTCGAGAGCCTTGGCAGCCACTCGTTCGGGAGACAGTGTGCCTGTTGCCGGGTGGGCGGTTTCGGGCACGGCGGGAGCCGGCAGGTCCGCTTCTTCCCGGTGGTCCTCATCGTTCATCGTCTCCACCTTCTCTCAACTCCCACGGCAACGCTTCGTCTGTGTAATCCGATATCTCATCAGTCCCCGGGTCCCCGCCCGCAGGCAGTTCGTCGATCGCATCCAGCACAAAGCCCCGGAACCGTACGGCTTCCGGGACGTCCTGGATGCTCACCACACCTTGGTACCCGGTTTCCAAGGATATATTCCCGGAGCGCAATATGCGCTGCAGCACCGACTGGTGGACCGTGACGTTGCGGATCGACGCGAGGTTGACCTGCTCGTCCCGGCGCCGCACCATGCCGTAGCGGGCAACAATCCGCCGGCTCGTGAGGATGTACCGGGTTGCCTGCCACCGCAGCAGCCGAGGCAGGCAATATGCCAACCATATCCACGCAGCGGCCACGACGCATGCAAGGACGATCCACGGTGTCCAGTCAGCGGAGACCACAGGCACCAACCGGGTAGCCTCGCCCCGCACGGTCCAGGCACTGGCAAAGGCTGCAGCGGCCGGCGCCGCAATGAAGGCTGCGGCCGGACCGGCCAGTTTCCTCGGCTGCGGGCGGGTGATCGTAATGACCTGCTCGCCCGGCACGAGGCCTTTACGCATAGCCGCTTTCGGCGCCCTGCCCCGGCGGGGTCCATGGGCGCAGGTGGACCACATCGCCGGCGGTGACCACATGCTCGCGGCGGTCTTTGTCTACCACCAGGAGTGAGCCGTACTCGTCCAGCCTCGAAGCGTGCCCGATGATCTCGTGGTCACCGGGCAGCTGCGCGCGCACTTGCTTGCCCAGCGTCACCATCGCGGATTCCACCCGCTTGTGGAGCGAAGGGCCGCCGGCAATCCCGGCGGTGGGGTCGCCGTCGGCATTGCAGAAGCTGCGGTAGAGCACTGCGAAATGGGCGAGGTAGCTCTTGAGCAGCACGGTCCGATCAACAGTCAGCGGTTCTTCCAGGGCAACTGACGTCGCTGTGGGCACCGGGAGTTCCGCCGCGGTCAAAGTCACGTTCAGGCCGGTCCCCAGAATGACCGGAGGAACAGAACCGTCCCCCATGGGCCCCAGCTGGGCCAGGATCCCGGCGACCTTGCGGCCACGGACCAGGACGTCATTGGGCCACTTGAGCTCGGCCGGAATACCCGCGGTCTCAAGCAGCGTCTCCCGCAACGCCAGCGCTCCCAGCAGCGACAGCCACGAATACGTGTGGGTGGGCAGGGGCCTGCCCTCGGCGTTGGCGGGCCGAAGAACCACCGACACAGACACCGAGCTCATCGGCGGCGCATCCCACCGCCGGTCCAGGCGTCCCCGGGCAGCGGTCTGGTACTCGGCCGTCAGCACTGAAAGGTCCGGCCACTCTTTGGGCTCAACCGTCACCGAGCGCAGGAGGTCCGCGTTGGTGGAACCGGTGGAGTCCACCACCACCAGCTTGGCGACGCCCGTGGCCGCCAGGAAATCCTGGTCCGCCAAGGCGCCGCGATTCAACGGATTTCCTGGGGTGCGTGAGTCATCCATGGTTGAATCCTATCGACTCAGACGCCGCCGCTGGCTGTTCCCGCAGCCACATGACTGGAACCCGCGGCTCAGAGGAATATGTCCGGAACCAGCTGATCTTCCGCTGCCCCGAGGCTGTACGCACGGAAGTCGGTGACACCCGCCGCCCGGAGCACCTGTTCGTCCGTATAGAAGTTGCCGCTGGGCGCACTCGCGCCGGTCCCGTGCACGCCGGCAAGGTTGCCGCCGGTCAGGACGGCATGGGCTGCGTCGGCCATGATCTGCGGTCCGCGGGCGGCCTGGACCATTTCCCGGCCGCCGGGCATATTCCGGATGGCCGCCGTATCGATGAGGGTGCACGGCCAGAGGGAGTTGACGTTGATGCCATCGGCTTTGAGTTCCTCGGCGAGGCCCAGCGTGGTGAGGCTCATCCCGTATTTGGCCACGGTGTACGCCAGGTGCCTGCCTGCCCAGTGGGGGTCAAGGTTCAGGGGCGGCGAGAGCGTCAGGATGTGCGCGTGGGCCGATTTGCGCAGCGCAGGCAGTGACAGTTTGGACAGCAGGAACGTCCCGCGGACGTTGATGTCCTGCATCAGGTCGTAGCGCTTCATGTCCACGTCGTCGGTAGTGGAGAGATCGATCGCGGACGCGTTGTTGACCACGATGTCGATCCCGCCGAAACGTTCGACGGCGGCCGCCACGGCTCCTGCCACGTCTTCGTCACGGCGCACATCCCCAACGATTGCCAGGGCCTGGCCCCCGGCGGCCTCTACCTGCGCGGCGGCGCTGAAGACGGTGCCTGCAAGCTTGGCGTGGGGCTGGCCGGTCTTGGCCATAAGGACAATATTGGCACCGTCCTGAGCTGCCCGGGTGGCAATGGCCAGCCCGATGCCGCGGCTGCCGCCGGACATCAGAATGGTGCGGCCCCGGAGGGATCCGGAAGCCTGGTACGGCGCCGCGGCAGTGGACCTTGCATCGTTGCTGGAAGTCATGGCTCCACTGTAGCCGAGATATGTTACTGGTGAGTAACATAGGGCTGGCCGCTGGAAAGTGCGGAAAATTGTAGGTTTTCTACAGTCGTCCCACGCAGATGCGTCATTAGACTAGCCAGCAGGGTTCGTCTTTTGTGTGGAATCTACTTAAATCCCGCGCCTGACCTGCCATTTACCACCACACGCAGCACCACATTGTTACAGCACCAATCTGCTACAGAGCCGGAGACACTTGATGAGCCACGATCTGACAACGACAGCGGGAAAGATCGCCGATTTCCGCGACCGCCAGGCCCGTGCAGAACAGCCCTCCGGCCCCGAAGCCATCGAGAAGCAGCACGCCCGCGGCAAGAACACCGCCCGCGAGCGCGTGGACCTCCTGCTGGACGAAGGCTCGTTTGTGGAGCTTGACGCGCTGGCCGTGCACCGCTCCACCGCATTCGGCATGGAAAAGAAGAAGCCGCTCGGCGACGGTCTGGTCTCCGGCTACGGCACGGTGGACGGGCGTCCCGTTGCCGTCTACAGCCAGGACTTCTCGGTCTACGGCGGATCGCTGAGCCAGGTCAACGGCGAGAAGATCGTTAAAGTGCAGGAATTCGCCCTGCGCAACGGCTGCCCGGTTGTGGGCATCCTCGACGGCGGCGGCGCGCGCATCCAGGAAGGCGTGGCCTCACTGGCCATGTTTGCCGACATCTTCCGCAACAACGTCCACGCATCCGGCGTGGTGCCGCAGATCTCCCTCATCATGGGACCGTCCGCCGGCGGCGCGGCCTACTCCCCCGCCCTCACGGACTACGTGGTGATGGTGGACAAGACCTCGCACATGTTCATCACGGGCCCGGACGTCATTAAGACCGTCACGGGCGAAGACGTGGACATGGAAACCCTCGGCGGCGCCCGCCAGCACAATGCGACGACGGGCACCTCCGCGTACCTGGCCTCCGACGAAGCCGATGCCCTCGAGTTTGTCCGCGAACTGCTGGACTTCCTGCCGTCCAACAACCTCTCCGAGGCCCCGGTACTGGAGCACCAGCAGGAGCTGGAGATCAACGACGACGACCTCGCCCTGGATGCGCTGGTCCCGGACTCAGCCAACCAGCCGTACGACATGCGCACCGTCATCGAGCAGATCGTTGACGACGCACATTTCCTGGAGATGCAGTCCCTCTATGCGCCCAACGTCATCATCGGCTACGGCCGGGTTGAGGGACACACCGTCGGGATCGTGGCCAACCAGCCGCTGCAGTTCGCCGGCACGCTGGACATTGCCGCCTCGGAGAAGGCGGCCCGCTTCGTCCGGAACTGCGACGCCTTCAACATCCCCATCATCACCTTGGTGGATGTCCCCGGCTTCCTGCCCGGCAAGGACCAGGAGTTCCAGGGCATCATCCGCCGCGGCGCCAAGCTGCTGTACGCCTACGCCGAAGCCACCGTCCCCAAGCTGACGGTCATCACCCGCAAGGCCTACGGCGGAGCGTACATCGTGATGGGCTCGAAGAAGCTCGGCGCGGACCTGAACCTGGCGTGGCCCACGGCGCAGATCGGCGTGATGGGCGCCCAGGGCGCCGTTAACATCCTGTACCGCCGCGACCTGGCCGCAGTTGCCGAGGCCGGCGGGGACGTTGAGGCCCGGCGCGCCGAGGTCATCCGGCAGTACGAAGAAGAGCTGCTGAACCCCTACCAGGCCGCCGAGCTGGGCTACGTGGACGCGGTCATCGCACCGTCCGACACGCGGGGCCAGATCATCAAGGGCCTGCGCGCCCTCCGCGACAAGCGGGCGAGCCTGCCCACCAAGAAGCACGGGAACATCCCGCTGTGAACAGGGAAAAGCCGGTGGTTGAGTCTGGGGCCACGGCCGCCGGGTTCCCTGACCGAGCTCGCGAGGTTAGGGAGCGGCTGGGGAGCGAAACCAATGCCCCCGCCGAGGCCCCCGTGCTTTCTGTGGTCAAAGGGCAACCGTCGGCCGAAGAGCTCGCGGCGCTGACCGCCGTCGTGCTGTCCCTGGGCAGCGCGGACGCCGTGGCCACCGGGAAGCCCACCGCCCGCGACTGGGTGCGCCGCCAGCAGCTGCGGCTCGCCCCGACGCCGGGACCCGGCGCCTGGAGGCGGAGCCGGGGTTAGGCTCGTGGGGTGACTACCGAAGCCGCCCCTGCCTCCCGTCCGCACTCCGCCATCGATGCCGTGGCGGATGACTACACCGACACACTCATCCGCCTGAACCCGTCGCTTGCCACCGAGTTGGGGCTGCCCGGGCACGAGACCGAGTACCCGGATTACTCCCCCGCCGGCATCGCCGGTTTCGCGGCGGAAGCCCGCAAGGCCCTTGCTGCCCTGGAGGGCCTGGCGCCCCAGGACGACGTTGACGCCGTCACCCTGGACGCCATGCGGGAACGGCTGGGCCTCAAGCTGGAAATCCACGAGTCGGGCTGGGATGTGGCGGAATTGAACAACATCGCCTCCCCCGCTCAGGACATCCGGGCCATTTTCGACCTGATGCCCACCGAAACCGCTGAGCACTGGGAGCACATCGCCGGCCGCGCCCTGAACGTCCCCGGCGCCCTCCGCGGCTACATCGAATCCCTGCGCCAGGCCCGGGACGCGGGCAAGGTCGCGGCCGAACGCCAGGTCTCCATCGTCATTGAGCAGACCGCCAAATACGCCGCCGACGACGGCTTCTTCGCCAAGCTCGCCGCCGGGGCCCGGACTGCCGACGGTCCCCTGCCGGGCGAAACGCAGGAAAGGCTCGACGCCGGTGCTGCCGCTGCGCGCGGTGCCTACCGGGAGCTCGCGGAGTTCCTCCGCACCGAACTGCTGCCCGCCGCCCCGGAGCAGGACGCCGTCGGCCGCGAACGCTACGCACTGGCCTCGCGCTCCTTCCTGGGCGCCGCCGTCGACCTCGAAGAGACCTACGCGTGGGGAGTCCGGGAACTCGACAGGCTCATCGCCGAGCAGGAAAAAGTCGCGTCCATCATCAAGCCAGGGGCCAGCATCGAGGAGGCCAAGGACGTCCTCAACAACGACCCGGCCCGCCAGCTCAAGGGCACGGAAGCCCTCAAGGCGTGGATGCAGGAACTGTCGGACAAGGCCGTTGCCGAGCTTGCCGGAGTGCACTTCGAGATCCCGGACGTGATGAAGAAGCTTGAATGCCTTATCGCCCCGACCGACGAGGGTGGCATCTATTACACGGGCCCCTCCGATGACTTCAGCCGACCCGGGAGGATGTGGTGGTCAGTTCCCGCCGGCGAGGACACCTTCACCACCTGGGCCGAAACCACCACGGTCTTCCATGAAGGCGTTCCCGGCCACCACCTGCAGGTGGCCACCGCCACCTACCGACGGGAACTGCTGAACAAGTGGCGGCGCAACATCTGCTGGACGTCCGGCCACGGCGAGGGCTGGGCACTGTACGCGGAAAAGCTCATGCAGGAACTCGGCTACCTGGACGATCCCGGCGACCACATGGGCATGCTGGACATGCAGCGGATGCGGGCGGCCCGTGTGGTGTTCGACATCGGTGTCCACCTGGAACTTGAGATCCCCGAACGCTGGGGCACCGGAACCTGGAACCCGGACGCGGGCTACGACTTCCTCAAAGAGAATCTGCCCATCAGTGAAGGCCAGCTCAAATTCGAATTCACCCGCTACCTCGGCTGGCCCGGCCAGGCCCCGTCCTATAAAGTTGGACAGCGCCTCTGGGAACAGATCCGCGCCGACCTCGAAACCCGGCCCGGCTTCGACCTCAAGGCCTTCCACACGAAGGCACTGAATGTTGGCTCCGTCGGCCTCGACACCCTCAGGCGAGCGCTGCTCGGGTAACGGCTCCGCGTGAGATTCTTGCCACATCCAGGGCGGGAATAACTTCACAATTGCCTTGTATGACGCTGGATCTGCGGGGATTCCCGGCTTGTTATGGCGACTGGTCCTCGTAACATTTCTCAACATCTGTTCGCCGTGATAAGAAGCCCGGGCCTAGCGTGTTCTGGTGAGCACTCAAACCCGCACCCCCGAATCCGCAGGAAAGACCGGCTTCCAGCTGCCCAAGTGGGCTGGCTCGTTCGGCTTCCAGATCATCGCCGCCCTCATTGTGGGCCTGGGCCTCGGCCTCCTGGCCAAGTACACGGGAAGCACCAAGGAGGCCCCCAACGGCCTCGGCGCCACGCTGCAGACCATCGGCTCCAGCTACGTTTCGCTGCTGCAGACGGCCGTGGTTCCGCTGATCTTCACCGCCGTGGTGAGCTCGATCTCGAACCTGCGCCAGGTCTCCAACGCCGCCAAGCTGGCCTGGAACACCCTGCTCTGGTTCGCCATCACCTCCCTGATCGCCGTGGTGATCGGCATCGGCCTCGGCGTGCTCCTGCAGCCCGGCGCCAACACCGGGATCACCCAGGAGGCCAAGTACGCCGGCAAGTCCGGTGACTGGTGGTCCTTCCTGATCGGGCTGTTCCCCAAGAACTTCCTTGGCCTGGGTGCCAGCTCCACCGTGACCGAAAGCGCCACCGCGGCCACCACGGTCAGCACGTCCATCAGCTTCAACGTGCTCCAGATCCTGGTGATCGCCATCGCCATCGGCGTCGCCGCCCTCAAGGTGGGCAAGGCTGCCGAGCCGTTCCTGAACCTCAACGCTTCGGCGCTGGCCGTCATTCAGAAGGTGCTCTGGTGGATCATCCGCATCGCCCCGCTCGGCACGGTGGGCCTGATCGGCAACGCCGCGGCCGTCTACGGCTGGGACACCATCGGCGCGCTCGGCAAGTTCACCTTCGCCATCTACGTGGGCCTGGCCCTGGTGCTGTTTGCGGTTTACCCTGCACTGGTCCGCACACACGGTCTGTCCGTCAAGCAGTACTTCTCCGGGGTCTGGCCTGCCGTGCAGCTGGCGTTTGTGTCCCGCTCCTCGATCGGGACCCTGCCGCTGACCCAGCGCGTCACGGAGCGCAGCCTGGGTGTTCCCCGCGCCTACGCTTCCTTCGCCGTGCCCCTGGGCGCCACCACCAAGATGGACGGCTGCGCCGCGATCTACCCGGCGATCTCCGCCATCTTTGTGGCCCAGTTCTTCGGCGTCCAGCTTGAGGTCAGCCACTACCTGCTCATTGCGCTCGTCTCGGTCCTCGGTTCCGCCGCAACGGCCGGCACTACCGGCGCCGTGGTGATGCTCACCCTGACGCTCTCCACGCTGGGACTGCCCCTGGCCGGCGTCGGACTCCTGCTCGCTGTGGACCCCATCCTGGACATGGGCCGCACCGCGGTCAACGTCGCGGGCCAGGCCCTGGTCCCCACCATCGTGGCCAAACGCCAGGGCATGCTCGACGAGACGCTCTACAACGCACCCCGCAACGGCACGCCGTTTGTGGACGACGACGCCGACTCCTCAGCCGCGGACCCCTCCGCCATCGCCGGAGGTACTGAAGCGCCGGAGGCCGGACGCGAACTGGCCGACGCGAAGGCCTGACGCTCCAGTCCCGCCAAAGAAACACCCCACCCCCCTGAGCTTGTCCAGGGGGTGGGGTGTTTTTTGTTAGCGGCCGCCACCTCCGATGACTCCGTTCTGGACAGCCTTGGTCACGGCGTCAGCCTCGGCCTGGGTCAGTTTGCCGTCGGCGACGGCCTGGTCCAGTCGGGTCTTCAGAGCCGCGGCGCGATCTGCCTGTTCGGCGGTGCGCAGCTCTTCCAGCGCCGCGGTGACCTTGGCCTCGTCGATGCCGAGCGTCGACGCGAGGGACTTCGCGAGTTCAGCCTGCTTCGCCGCCGGGTCCGGCCGGGTTCCTTCAGTTGGCTTGGTGGCGGGCCTGTTGGCCTCGCGATAGGCCTTCAGGGCCTCCGTCACCTTGGCCTCGTCCACGCCCAGCTTGGTGGCCAGTTCCGCTGCGTCCACGCCGCGGAAGCCGCCGTGGCCATGGCCACCGCGCATGCCCTTCCCTTCAGCGGGGGCAGTGCCGGTGCTCCCGTCGGCGGAGGCGCTTGAGCTGGCGCTGGGTGTGGGCGTCGGCGTCGTGGTTGCGGACGCGATGCCGGCGACGCCGATCCCGGCGCCAAGGGCCAGCGCGGTGGCCGTGAGGCCAAGGGCAATTCTCTTTGTGTGTACCATTCTTTGTCTCCTGGATCTGCCGTCAGGTGACGGCTGGTCATGATGTCCCAGGCGGGACAATTTCAGTGTCCGGCGGCAGCATCAGGCTCAGCTGTCGGGAACCTTTCATCTTCCTGTGAATCAACTTGCGCAGTGTGCAAACTTGCACGTAGTGTAATTTCATGCCCGAACTCCTCTCGCGCCGTGAGCTGAACAAAGCCGCCACCCGCCAAGCCATCACCGATGCCGCACTGACCCTGCTGCGCGCCCAGGGACCCGGGAACTTCACGGTGGAAGACATCGCCGATTCAGCCGGGATCTCGCGCCGCACCTTCTTCAACTACTTCAGCAGCACCGAGGCCGCGCTGGCCTCCATGACGCACGGCTTTCTGGACAACGCCCTCCAGCAGTTCCGGCAGCGGCCCGCCGACGAGCCCATCCTCGAATCCGCGCGTGCGGCCCTGATGCAGCTTGCCGATCCCATGACGGTGGCGCCCCTGGCTGAACTCTTCACCCTTACCCAGGACAACGCGGTCCTGTCCCGGTCCGAACTTGAGGCGTGGGACCACTGCACCGAAGAGATCATCCGCGCGGCGCGGGAACGTTTCGCCGGCACCACGGGCGCCGTCGTCGACGAACTGTACCTGCGTGCCCTCGCAGGCTCCGTCATCTCCTGCGGGAAGGCGGCCATGGACGTGTGGTTCGCCCAATGCGGCGCCGACCTCTCCCCCGCATCGCTCGCTGTCCTGCGGCAACTGCTCATCGACGCCATGGGCCACCTCGGCTCCGGCTTCGGGAGCCCTGTTCCGGCAGCCAAGACTTCCGCGACCCCCACCACCACACACCTCAAAGAACGGCTCTGACATGGCCCTGCTGCTCTACCGCCTCGGCAAGTTCTCCTACCGCCACCGCTGGCTGGTCATTTCGCTCTGGCTCGCGGCACTGGTGGCCGTCGGTGGCTCCGCAGCCGCCTTCCATGGCACGCTGTCCAACAACTTCCAGATTCCGGGCACTGAGACCCAGCGGATCGCGGACAAGCTGAAGCAGGAACTGCCGGCAGCGTCGGGCGGCTCCGCCACGATCGTCTTTGAGGCCCCGGAAGGCGGCTTTACCGACGGGAGCCGCGCCGCCGTCACCGCCGCCCTCACCGAGCTGGGTGACCTGCCGGACGTCAAGGCCACGGTGGATCCGTTCGCCACACAGGCCCAGCTGGACCAGGCAGGCAAGGCCATCGCCGACGGCGAGCAGCAGCTCACCGCGGGCCAGGCGCGCCTCGACGCCTCTAAGGCAGAGCTCGACGCCGGTGCAGCGCAGCTGGGTGCCGCGGAGCAGCAGATGGCCGCCGGCGGCGCCACCGCAGCCATGATCGAAGCCCAGCTCGGAGCACAAAAGACTGCCCTGGCACAGGGCCAGGCACAGCTCGACGCCGGCACGCAGGAATTGGACACCGCCAAGGCCAAGCTGGACCTGGGTAAGCGGCAGGCCGAAGCCTCCGGCGGGATCCGCTTCGTCTCGGCGGACGGACAGGCAGCCGTGGCCCAGGTGCAGTTCAACACGTCCATCAATGCCCTCACCCCCGCGGTGCGCCAGCAGGTGCAGGACATCGCGCATGAGACCTCGTTGGTGGGCGTAACGGCACTGGCCAGCAAGGAAATCACCGAAGACATCTCAGAACTGTTCGGGACCGCCGAAATCATCGGCGTCGGGGTGGCGGCCCTGGTGCTGATCCTGATGCTCGGCACGCTCATCGCCGCGGGCCTGCCGCTGCTGATGGCCGTCATTGGCGTGGGTGTCGGGGTGGGTATTACGTTTGCCCTGTCCGGCGCCTTCGAGATGAGCTCCATCTCCCCCATGCTCGCCCTGATGCTGGGCCTGGCGGTTGGCATCGACTACTCCCTGTTCATCGTCAACCGGCACCGGACCCAGCTGCTGGCCGGCATGGACCCCGAGGAATCCGTGGCACGCGCCACCGGAACGTCGGGCAACGCCGTGCTTTTTGCCGGCCTGACCGTCATCATTGCCCTGGCCGCCCTCGTGGTGCCCGGGCTGCCGTTCCTGAGCGTGATGGGCCTGGCAGCAGCAGGGACCGTCGCGGTGGCCGTCCTGGTGGCGCTCACCCTGACCCCGGCCCTGCTGTCCCTGATCGGCCGGCGCATCGTTTCCCGGCGGGCCTGGGCCAAGGCCGATGCCCACAACGCCGAGGCCGGCCACGAGGTTGCCGACCAGGCCAAGGATGAGGAAAAGAGCACCCGGGGCTGGGGCGGCCTGGTCACCAGGCACCCCGTCGTGGCGCTCGTGGCCGGCGTTCTCCTGCTTGGGACGCTGGCCCTGCCTGCCGCGCAGCTCCGGCTCGCACTGCCCGACGGCGGCTCAGAACCCGTGGACTCCGAGGCCTACCAGGCCTATGACGTCACCGCCCGGAGCTTCGGCCAAGGCGTCACCGGGCCCATTGTGGTGGTGGGCGAATTCCCGGCCGGCCTGGACGAAACCCAGGCCCAGGAACTGCAGCATGACGTCGCGGACCTGATCCGGGGCGTGGACAACGTGGTGGCAACGGTTCCGGTGGCGCTCAGCGAAGACCGCCGCACCGCCGTATTCCAGGTCATCCCGGAAGAGGGGCCGGCCAAGGCCGGCACCGTGCAGGTGGTGAGCGAACTCCGCGAACGGGGCACGCAGATCCACGCCGAAACGGGGGTCACCATCGGGCTGACCGGGCAGACCGCCGGCAACATCGATGTCTCCACAAAACTCGGTGACGCCCTGCCCCTGTACCTGGCGATCGTCGTCGGGCTTTCCCTCATCCTGCTGCTGCTGGTGTTCCGCTCCATTGTGGTTCCGCTGCTGGCAACCGGCGGTTTCCTGCTGTCCCTGGCCGCCGCGTTCGGCCTGGTGGTGGCCGTCTACCAGTGGGGCTGGCTGGGGGGTGTGTTCGACGTCGCCAATCCCGGCGCGGTCCTGAGCTTCCTGCCGATCATCCTGATCGGTGTGCTGTTCGGCCTGGCGATGGACTACCAGGTGTTCATCGCCTCCGGCATGAGGGAGTCCTACATGCACGGCGCCCCGGCCAAGAATGCCGTACGCATCGGCTTCAGCCATGCCGGTGCCGTGGTGACCGCCGCCGCGATCATCATGGTCAGCGTGTTCGCCGGCTTCATCTTCAGCCACCTGACCATGGTCCGGCCGCTGGGCTTTGCCATGGCGTTCGGTGTGCTGCTGGATGCCTTTGTGGTCCGCATGACCATTGTGCCGGCCGTGATGTACCTGCTGGGCGAAAAGACCTGGTGGCTGCCGAAGTGGCTGGACAGGATCCTCCCGGATGTGGACGTGGAGGGCGCCCGGCTGGAACGCCTGGAGATCGAGCCGCAGAAGCTGACCGAGCCCGTCCACTAGGCAACGCTCTCTCACCTTTAGGCCATTTTTGGGCGACGCTCCCTCTCCGTCAAGCTGGTTGTGAGTCATTCATTAACCGTTGATTGAAGGAGCCGGCGATGGCCGTTGATAACAAGGGTTTTACGCGTGAAGAGATCCGTGAGTTCATGCATGAGTACTATTTGCAGCCGCACGGGACGAGGAAGCAGTGGCTTGCCTCGAAGTCCATTTCCGACTGGACGTTCCGCAGGTGGCGCACGATGATGGTCCAGGGCGATATCGACCGTGGCCTGATTCCGCGAGAGCATGGAGGCATGGTCCCTACAAATCGTGAGCTCTCCGCGTTTGAAAAGGCACGCGCGAAGGAAATGGCTGGCCACCGTGCCGAAGTCGAAAAACTCCGGAAGCGGGTCCAGGAGCTGGAGGATACGAATTCCGCGCTGGGAAAAGCTATAGGGCTCTTGCACGAGTTGAGCGCGCCAGAGCCCGATACAACCCCGACGAGCGCTCAGAACGATTCATAGCGGCCGAGAACAGTCTTGTCCTGGCGCTGCATGTGATCACCGGCTCCCAGCGGACAGCGCTCGAGCTGGCGGGCGTGTCGCGCGGGACCTGGCATTACCGGTTCAATCCCCGTCCTGCGGTGCAGGACCCGATCCACCAGGCCGACCGGGCCTACGAATGCCGGATCAGCACCGCGCATCACGACCGGATCCTGGGGCTCATCCTGGCCGGTTGGGAGAAGGGCAACTCCGTTGACCATGCCTTCGCCACAGCCTGGGACAACGGGGTGCTGCTCGCCTCCAACCGCACTTGGTGGCGGATCGCGGCAGGGTACGAGGATCAGCAGGCCCGCCCAACCTTCCCGCGCAAGCGTGGGGGCAAGCGTGGTTCGGTTGAGAAGCCGGTGGTCAAGGCCACCGGACCCTGCCAGGTCTGGTCTTGGGACATCACCGACGTCTATTCCAAGTGGCAGGGGAAGGTTTTCAAGGTGTACTCCATCATGGACATCTTCTCCCGGGAGATCGTCGGTTGGCGGGTGGAGGAACGCGAGTCCGACCACCTCGCCGCGGAGATGTTCGAGACAGCCATCGCCCGGCACGGTGCCCCGCGCATGGTGCATGCCGATTCAGGCCCGGCCATGAAATCAAACCTGCTCCGTGACACCCTCACCGCCCACAGCGTGGAACTCAGCCATAACCGCCCGTACGTCTCCAACGACAATCCCTTCTCGGAGTCAGGCTTTCGCACTATGAAATACCGGCCCGGCTACCCCCGGATCTTTGACGATCTCGAGGCCGCCAGGGAGTACCTCACCGGCTATGTGCACTGGTACAGCACCGATCACAAACACTCCGGTATCGCACTGTTTTCACCATCACAAGTCCACGACGGCTCTTGGAAAGAGCTCTGGGACAAGCGAGACAGAGTCCACCAGGACTACTACGAACGACACCCAGGAAGGTTCCGCCAACGACCCACCACACCGGCCCCCGCCAAATACGTCGGGATCAACCTGCCCGAGACCAAAAAACCCCAAAAACTAGCCCAGTGACTCCACACAGCTTGACAACTTTCGGCTCTCTCACCTTTGAAGCCAAATGGCGGAACCCTCCTGCACATGATGTGCAGGAGGGTTCCGGTTTATAGGCCCGAACGTGAGAGAGCGTTGGGGAAAAACGCTCCAAAAGTGAGAGAGCGTCGGGTGGGGTGGTGATGAAGCTACGCTGGAGCGGTGACCCGCCTCATCCTCGCCTCCCAGTCCCCCGCCCGCACCAAGCTCCTGGCCGACGCCGGCATCCGGCACTCCGTGCTGGTCTCCGACGTGGACGAGGACGCGGTCCAGGCCCGCTACGGCGTCACGGATCCGCACGATACCGCGCTGCTGCTGGCGCGCGCCAAGGCTGAAGCGGTGGCGGCGCTGCCGGAAGCGGAGGGCTCGCTGGTCATCGGCTGCGACTCCGTCTTCGAGTTCGACGGCGAGGCGCACGGCAAACCGTACACGGCCGCCGTCGCCCGCGAACGCATGCTGCGGATGAGCGGCAACAGCGGGGTCCTGCACACCGGGCACTGGCTGGTGGACTGCCGCGCGACGGCAGCCGATGCCGGGTTCGGGGATGGGGCGTCCGACGACGGCATCACGGCACCGGGGTCCGGCGCCACGCTCGGGGCGGTCGCCTCCGCCGAGGTCCACTTCACGGACATGGACCCGGAAGAGATCGACGCGTACATCGCCACGGGCGAACCGCTGCACTGCGCCGGGTCCTTCACCATCGACGGCCTGGGCGGGGCGTTCATCCGCAAGGTCGACGGGGACCCGCACGCCGTCGTCGGGCTGTCAGTCTCCACACTGCGGAGTCTCCTCGGGCATGCAAACGTACGCATCACGGACCTGTGGTCCGCCGAATAATTGCGGCGATTTCCCGGCCAATTGTAGGTTCCCTACAAAGCCGCGCCCGTTTACCCGCGGAAACCGCAAGTAACATCGGCGGAACCCACAAAATCGCGCTAGGCTCCCTGAAGGAAAGAAGGAGACGCCTTGTCAGCAAATTTGGAGCAGTCCACTAGTCCCGTGCAGTCGAACCTCACCAAGGTGCTGATCGCAAACCGAGGCGAAATCGCAGTGCGCATCATCCGCGCGGCACGCGACGAGGGCATTGCCTCCGTGGCTGTCTACGCCGATCCAGACCGCGACGCGCTCCATGTCAGGCTTGCCGACGAGGCCTACTCCCTGGGTGGCAACACCGCTGCGGAGTCCTACCTGGTGATGGACAAGATCATTGATGTTGCCCGCCAGTCCGGTGCCGACGGCATCCACCCCGGTTACGGCTTCCTCGCCGAAAACGCCGAGTTTGCCGCCAAGGTCATCGCGGCCGGCATCACCTGGATCGGCCCCTCCCCCGAAGCCATCTCCGCCCTCGGCGACAAGGTCCAGGCCCGCCACATCGCCGAGAAAGTGGGCGCCCCCCAGGTTCCCGGCACCGCCGATCCCGTGCAGTCGGCCGAGGAAATCCTCGAGTTCGTGGACAAGTTCGGCCTGCCTGTGGCCATCAAGGCTGCCTTCGGCGGCGGCGGCCGCGGCATCAAGGTTGCCCGCACCCGCGAGGAAATCCCTGAGCTTTTTGACTCTGCCGTCCGTGAGGCCACAGCAGCCTTCGGCCGCGGCGAGTGCTTCATCGAACGCTTCCTGGACGCCCCGCGCCACGTCGAGACGCAGTGCCTCGCGGACGCCCACGGCAACGTTGTGGTGGTCTCCACCCGCGACTGCTCCCTGCAGCGCCGCAACCAGAAACTGGTTGAAGAGGCCCCGGCACCGTTCCTCACCGAAGAGCAGAACCGCCGCCTGTACGAATCCTCCAAGGCGATCCTGAAGGAAGCCGGCTACCTCGGCGCCGGAACCTGCGAGTTCCTGGTGGGCCAGGACGGCACCATCTCCTTCCTCGAGGTCAACACCCGCCTGCAGGTGGAGCACTGCGTCTCCGAGGAAGTCACGGGCATCGACCTGGTCCGCGAACAGTTCCGGCTGGCGCGCGGCGAGAAGCTTGGGTACGGCGACCCCGAGGTCCGCGGCCACTCGTTCGAATTCCGCATCACCGGTGAGGATCCGGGCCGGAACTTCATGCCCGCCCCCGGCACCATCACCACCCTGAAGAACCCGACGGGCCCCGGCATCCGGATCGATTCCGGTGTGGAGCAGGGCGATGTCATCAGCGGCAACTTCGACTCGATGCTGTCCAAGCTGATCGTCACCGGCGCCACCCGCGCCCAGGCCCTGCAGCGTTCGCGGCGCGCCTTGGAGGAAATGGTGGTGGGAGGCATCCCCACCGTTATCCCCTTCGACCTCGCCGTCGTTTCGGACCCCGCCTTTGCGCCCGCGGAAGGGCCCTTCAGCATCCACACGCGCTGGATTGAAACCGAATTCGTCAACAACATTCCCGCCTGGACGCCGGACGGAACCGCTGAAGCCGGTAGCGACGCCGGTGAGCGCCAGCGTGTGGTGGTTGAGGTAGGGGGCAAGCGCCTCGAGGTTGTCCTGCCGGCCTCCCTGGGTTCGATCGGGGCGGGTTCCGCCTCCGGCTCCGGAACCAAGGCCGGCAAGTCCAAGAAGCGCCTCCGTTCGAGCGGCACGGCTGCGGCCGCCGCCGGCGACGCGCTGACGTCCCCGATGCAGGGCACCATCGTCAAGGTTGCCGTGGCCAACGGCGACGTTGTGTCCGAGGGTGACCTGGTGGTGGTTCTCGAAGCAATGAAGATGGAACAGCCCCTGACCGCGCACCGTTCCGGAATCATCACCGGACTCAGCGCAGCGGCCGGTGAGACGGTTTCGGCCGGCGCCGTCATCGCCACGATCGAAGACTAGACACTGCCGGAGGCACCCCCATGCTCGCACCCAGTTTTGAAGAAGAAGTAGACCGCTACCACCTGGCGGTTCCCGAGATCACCCGCGGGAATCCCGGTGCCGTCAAGGACCTGTATTCCAGGCTCGACGACGTCACGCTGGCCAACCCGTTCGGCGGCATCGCACGTGGCTGGGCCCAGGTGGAGGCCAGGCTGGACCAGGCGTCCCGGCAGTTCCAGGACGGCGAGATGCTCGGGTTCGACACCATCACGTCCTACACGGCACGCGACACGGCGTACCTGGTGGAAACGGAGCACTTCCGGGCCCGCCTGGAGAGCGCCGCAGCGCCGGAGGAATTCGCGCTCCGCGTGACCAGCATCTTCCGGCGCGAAGAAGGCTACTGGAAGCTGGTCCACCGCCACGCAGACCCGGCCGCACAGCCGCAGTCCCGTCGGTCTCTGGCGCAGCCTGCCAGCCACTGACGTCTCTCTGGCGTTGAGCTGGGGCGAAAGGCACACTTAGCGTGTGAAGCCTTTCCTCCTCCTTGCCTCCCGGGCTGAAGACGCCGCCGCAGAGGAAGAGTATGAGGCGTACCTGACGTATGGCGGGCTGGCCCCTTCGCAGCTGAGGCGTGTCCGGCTTGAGGCCGCTCCCCTGCCGCAACTGGACCTGGCCGAATTCTCAGGTGTGATTGTGGGCGGGAGTCCCTTCACGTCCAGCGACCCGGCAGACCACAAGAGCGAAACCCAGCACCGGGTGGAGCGGGAACTGGCCGGGCTCCTGGACCGGATCGTGGCCCAGGACTTTCCGTTTCTTGGCGCCTGCTACGGCGTGGGGACGCTCGGCAGGCACCAGGGCGCCGTGATCGACAGGACCTTTGGCGAACAGCTGGGCGGCGTGGAAATCGAGCTGACGGAGGCCGGGCTCTCGGATCCGCTCCTGCACGGGATGCCACGGCGCTTCACCGCCTTCACGGGGCACAAGGAGGCTTGCAGTAGATTGCCTTCCCACGCAGTGTTGCTGGCATCCTCCAAGGCCTGCCCCGTCCACATGTTCCGCATCAAGCAGAACATGTACGCCACACAGTTCCACCCCGAACTGGACGCGGAGGGGCTGGTCACGAGGATCGACATCTACCGGCATGCCGGATACTTCCCGCCGGAGTCCGCCGAGGAACTCATGGCCGACGCACGGCGGTTCACCGCCACGGAGCCCATGAAGATCCTGAAGAACTTCGCGGCCCGCTACGCCAACTGACAGCGACAACTGGAGCCCCGCCGTCGTCCGTTCCTGCCCAGTTGCTCCATCCCGGACGCAGCAATGCCCGGCGCGCTCCCCGGAATAACGGGGAACACGCCGGACAGTTCTGTCAGCAACCGGGCTGGAACGCCCGACGGCGGAGCGTCAGGCTACGTTGTTCTCGTAGTCCAGGTCGCGGGTTTCCTTGCTTACGAACAGCGCGATCAGCGTCAGCACCGACATCGCGGTCAGGTAGACACCCACCAGGACCGGGCTGCCGTCAGCCAGCTCCCAGAGCGCGACGGCGATGAACGGAGCCACCGCAGCACCCAGGATGCTGGACACGTTGTAGCTGACGGCGGAGCCCGTGTAGCGCACGTTGGTGGGGAACAGTTCCGGCAGCAGCGCACCCATGGGACCGAACGTGAGGCCCATCAGCGAGAAGCCGATGACCAGCAGGGCCATGGTGCCCACGAAGCCGCCGCTGAACAGCGGGACGAACAGGAGGCCGAAGACGAAGATGCCACCGGTGACGGCCAGCAGCATCTTGCGGCGGCCGTATTTCTCCGCCAGCGGTCCGGAGACCAGGGTGAAGATGCCGAAGAAGACGACGCCGGCAATCAGCATCCAGAGGAAGTCATTGCGGGTGAAGCCCAAACCGGGAACAAACAATGCCGCGGCGGACTCGGACATCGGTTTGCCGGCCTTCTCGGCGGCGGCCCGGGCGGCATCCAGGCTCGAGGCGCGGGTGCCGTAGGTCAGCGTGAACGTGGTCATCAGGTAGAAGAGCACGTACGTGGCGAGCATGATGAACGTGCCCAGGATGAGCGGACGCCAGCTGGTCTTGAAGACCCGGGCCAGGGGCAGCTTGGCCACCTCTTTGGATTCGAGCACCTTGGTGAAGGCAGGCGTTTCGATCAGCTTGAGACGGACGTACAGGCCGATGATCACCATGACGGCGCTGAGCAGGAACGGCACGCGCCAGCCCCAGGCCAGGAAGTCGGCCGGGGTCAGCGCGTAGCTGGCCACCAGGAAGATCACGTTGGCGATGATGAAGCCGATGGGCGCGCCGAGCTGCGGGAACGTGCCGTAGATGGCGCGCTTGTTGGCCGGGGCGTTTTCGGTGGCCAGCAGGGCAGCACCGCTCCATTCGCCGCCGAGGGCGAGGCCCTGGGCGAAGCGCATCACAACGAGCAGTGCCGGAGCCCAGAATTCCCAGCCCGGGACGAGCGCTGTGGGCAGGCAGCCGATCAGGAACGTGGCAATGCCCATGGTCAGCAGCGAGGCCACGAGGGTGCCCTTGCGGCCGAACTTGTCGCCGAAGTGGCCAAAGACGATGGATCCCAGCGGGCGGGCAACGAAGGCCACGCCGAAGACAGCGAAGGAGCTGAGCAGCTGGGTGGTCTCGTTCTGGTTGGGGAAGAACAGCGCCGGGAAGACCAGTACGGCGGCGGTCGCGTAGACGTAGAAATCGTAGAACTCAACGGTGGTGCCGATCAGGCTGGCCACAATCACGCGGCCGCGTGAGTTCACCGCCTTGGGGGATCCTTGCTCCGCGGTGGTTTGCATAGATGACATATGAACACTTTCCTGAGAACCGGCCGGGCCCGGTAGGGTCCGGCATGCAGTAGTTAGAGTTCAATATTAGTTCCGGCCGTCCAGTCAATGGACAAAAGGTCCATCATCTGGACCTGTGGCCCGCGTCTCATCCTTCGGTCCGTTAACTCTCCTCACGCCGCCGGCCGGCTGCCGATAGGCAAATGTCACAGCGCGTTAACAAACGGCGACTGTCCGTGAAACGCACCTTCTCTACCTTGGAAGAACAACATCCCCCAAGAGGAGGTACACCGTGACTGTTGACCGCAGCGCAAATGCCGGCACCGGCAATTCCGTAGACATAGACACCGACCCGCTGCACGAAGGCGTGTCCACATCCGCCAGCGCACAGCCCGGCTCCACACGTACAACCGACGCCCCCGCCCTTGAATTCCGCCCTGGCCGCTGGATCGCCAACTGGAACGCCGAGAACAAAGAGCAGTGGGAGTCCGCCGGCCGAACGATCGCCCGCCGCAACCTGAACTGGTCCATCTTCGCGGAGTTCCTCGGCTTTGTGGTCTGGCAGCTCTGGTCCATCGTGGTGGTCCAGCTCCCGGCAGCCGGCTTCACGTTCACCACCTCCGAAATCTTCTGGCTGATCTCGATGCCCAGCCTGGTAGGCGCCACCCTCCGCATCCCCTACACCTTTATGGTTCCCCGCTTCGGCGGCCGGAACTGGACCATCGTGTCCGCGCTCCTCCTCCTCATTCCCGCCGTCGGCATGGGACTCTGCGTCTCCAATCCCGAAACCCCGTTCGGTGTGATGCTGCTGGTGGCAGCACTTGCAGGCTTCGGCGGCGGCAACTTCGCCAGCTCCATGGCCAACATCACGTTCTTCTACCCGGCACGTGAGAAGGGCTGGGCACTTGGCCTGAACGCCGCCGGCGGCAACATGGGTGCCGCCGTCGCACAGCTCGCCGTCCCGATTGTGATCACCCTGCTCGCGGTCGGCAGCGTCAACCTGCCGATGGCCGGCTGGATGTGGATCCCGTTCATCCTGATCGCCGCCTTCGGCGCCTGGAAGTACATGGACAACCTCACCAGCGCCAAGGGTGACGTGGCCGGCTCGGTCGCGGCACTGAAGGAACCGCACCTGTGGATCATGGCACTGCTGTACATCGGCACCTTCGGTTCGTTCATCGGCTTCGCCGGTGTGTTCCCCAAGCTCATCAAGGACTACTTCCCGGCCTTCTCCTCCATCGGAGTCGGCACCGTGGCACTCTCGCTGGCCTTCCTCGGCCCGCTGGTCGGTTCACTCGCCCGCCCCTACGGCGGACGCATGGCTGACCGCATGGGCGGCGCCCGCATGACCGTGGCGGCCTTCGCCTCCATGGCCGTCATCACCCTGACCATGATCTGGACCCTGCCGCTGAAGAACTTCTGGCTCTTCCTGGTACTGTTCCTGATGCTCTTCACCGCCAGCGGCTTCGGCAACGGCGCAACCTACCGGATGATCCCCATCATCTTCGCCACGTCCAGCCGGGCAGCGAAATCGGGTGCCGGCACCGTGGCCACGCAGCGGCTCGCGTCCTCGGCCCTCGGCCTGATCTCGGCCATCGGCGCCTACGGCGGCTTCGTTATCCCGCAGGTGCTGAACGCTTCCAACACGGCCAGCGGCTCCTATACCCCGGCTTTCTACGGATTCGTCGGAGCCTACGCGGTGATGCTGGCGGTCTGCTGGTTCTTCTACATCCGCAACGCCAACCGAAATGCGATGGGACACGTCTAACATGACCAAAAGCGCCGACACGCACTGCCCTTACTGCGCCCTGCAGTGCGCCATGACGCTCACATCCCCTGCGGGACTGACCCCGGCTTCCGAGCCGGGGTCAGTCCCCGTGCCGGCTG
This sequence comes from Pseudarthrobacter sp. KH_020_B, assembly GCF_057840185.1. NCBI lineage: Bacteria > Bacillati > Actinomycetota > Actinomycetes > Micrococcales > Micrococcaceae > Pseudarthrobacter > Pseudarthrobacter sp. KH_020_B. Next base: position 1,428,718 of record NZ_CM174506.1, on the reverse strand, counting down.
AAGCCGCACCGCCGGCCGCCGCGGACGCCCCCCTGAAAGCCCCCCTCCTCGAAGTGAGCGGCCGGGACTTCCCCACCAACCGCGGCGGCCTCTGCCGCAAGGGCTGGACCTCAGCCACGCTCCTCAACCACCCCGGAAGGGTCACCGAACCCCTGCTCAAGGGAGCCGACGGCGTCCACCGCCCCATCGGCTGGGACCAGGCCCTGGCGCTGGTCACCACCGCCGTGAAGGACACGCAGGCACGTTACGGTAAGGACGCCGTCGGGGTTTTCGGCGGCGGTGGCCTCACCAACGAAAAGGCCTACATGCTGGGCAAGTTCGCCCGCCTGGCCCTCGGCACCTCACGCATCGACTACAACGGCCGGTTCTGCATGTCCTCCGCCGCGGCCGCCGGGATGCGCGCCTTCGGCCTGGACCGTGGCCTCCCGTTCCCGCTGGCAGACCTGGACTCCGCCAGCACCATCCTGATGCTCGGCTCCAACGTCGCCGAAACCATGCCGCCGTTTGTGCAACACCTCCAGGGCGCCCGCGATGCCGGCGGGCTGATCGTGGTTGATCCCCGCCGTTCAGCCACGGCAAAGTTCACGGCCGACGGCGGCGGACTTCATCTCCAGCCCCTGCCGGGCACCGACCTCACCCTTCTGCTGGGCCTCTCGCACGTGATCATCCACGAGGGCCTGGCAGACGAAGACTTCATCGCGGCACGCACCACCGGCTACGAGGCCGTGGTCCGCAGCGTCAACTCGTTCTGGCCCGAACGCGTCCAGTCCCTCACCGGCGTCCCGGCGGAACTCATCCGCGAAACTGCCCGCAGGCTCGCCGACGGCGCGGGCAAGGGCGGCAGCTACATCCTCACCGGCCGCGGCGTGGAACAGCACGTGGACGGCACGGACACCGCCACCGCCGCGATCAACCTCAGCCTCCTCCTGGGCCTGCCAGGCTCACGCCGCAGCGGCTACGGCACCCTCACCGGCCAGGGCAACGGCCAGGGCGGCCGCGAGCACGGCCAGAAGGCCGACCAGCTGCCCGGCTACCGGAAGATCACCGACCCCGCCGCCCGCGCCCACATGGCCGGCGTCTGGGGCGTCCCGGAGGAAAGCATCCCCGGTCCGGGACTGCCCGCCGTCCAGCTGCTGAAGTCGCTGGGACAGCCCGACGGCGTCCGGTGCCTTTTTGTGCACGCCTCCAACATCGCTGTGGCCTCCCCCGACGCGAACGCCGTCATCGCCGGGCTCCGCAGCCTGGATTTCCTGGTGGTCTGCGACTTCTTTATGTCCGAGACCGCAGCCGAAGCCGACCTCATCCTCCCGGTCCTGCAGTGGGCCGAGGAGGAAGGCACCCTCACCAACCTGGAAGGACGCGTCCTGCGCCGCCGCCGCGCCCTGCAGCCGCCCGCGGGCGCACGCAGCGAGCTGTGGATCATGGCCCGGCTCGCCGAAGCGCTTGAGGCCCCGTCCACGTACAGCGAGGATCCGGAAACGGTTTTTGAGGAACTGCGCCTGGCCTCGGCCGGCGGGCATGCCGACTACTCCGGCATTGATTACGCCATGCTGGACCGCGGCGAAGCTGCCTACTGGCCGTACCCCGCGGGCAGCACCGGCACTCCCCGGCTCTTCCTGGACGCGTTTGCCCACGCCGGCGGCAAAGCGGTCATGACCCCGGTGACGCCCCGCCGCCGTCGTACGCCGGCCGCCAACCCGGACCCGGCCGCGAAAACCATGACCCTGATCACCGGCCGCCTCCTGGAGCACTACCAGTCCGGGGCCCAGACCCGGCGGGTGTCCGAGCTGCTGGCCACCCAGCCCGAGGCGAAAATGCAGATCCACCCCGCCGCCGCGGCCGCAATGGGCATCACCGAAGGTGCATTTGTCTCGGTGGCCAACGAACGCGGCGAGGTGGTCTGCCGGGCAGAGCTCAGCACCGCGATCCGCCCCGAGACGGTCTTCCTGCCGTTCCATTTCCCCGAACTCGAAAGCGCCAACCGCCTCACCGAGGCGGCAACGGATCCCATCTCCGGGATGCCCGAGTTCAAGTTCAACAAGGTGTGGGTCCGGGCTGCGGCCAACGGACTTCAGAACAGCGTTCTTCAGACATCGGAGGCCTCATGAGTGAGCAGATTGTCATTGTTGGGTTCGGCCCGGTGGCCGCCCGCCTTATCGATGAACTGCTGCCCGCGGTCCGCGACGGGCACGTCAGCCTGACAGTGGTGGGCGAGGAGGCCGAGGCCGCGTACAACCGTGTGCTGGTGGCCGATCTGGGCGTCGGCCGCACCACTGCCGATGCCTTGGCACTTTCCGATGTCGCAGCCCTGGCCGCCGACGGCGTGGATGTCCGGCTCGGCGTGCGGGTCCGCCGCGTGGACCGCGCCCGCCAGCAGGTACTCCTCACCGACGGCACCTCGGCCCGCTACGAGCGGCTGGTCTTCGCCACCGGTTCCCGGCCCGTCATCCCCAACCTGACCGGCATCAACCCGGACCCTGCCTCCCCCGTCCTCCCGGCGGGCGTCACGGCGCTCCGGGACCTCCGCGACGCTGCCGTACTCAAACAGGCGGTCGACGGCGGCAAACGCGTTGTGGTGCTGGGCGGCGGTGTCCTGGGCCTCGAGACAGCCCTGGCGGCGGCCGAGGAAGGCGCCACCGTCACCGTGGTGCACAACGGCCCGCACCCGCTGGGACGCAACATCGATCGTGGCGGCGGGGCGGTCCTCGCGGCCAGCCTGCGCCGGTGCGGCGTCCGGATGGCCGGCAACGCCCGGTCCACCGGGGTGGAGCACAACGCGCCCGACGGCGGTTTCTCGGCACTGCTGCTCAACGACGGTTCTGCGATCGACGGCGACCTCCTGGTCATCTCCTGCGGGGTCCGTCCCCGGACCGAGCTGGCCGAAGGCTGCGGCCTGTCCACCGGCACCGGCATCCTGGTGGACCACCGGCTGCGGGCCCACCACGAGCCGCACATCTTCGCGATCGGCGACTGCGCCGAGGTCCGCTGCCCGGATCCTGCCTGCAACGAGTGCCGCACGGCGAAGGGCCCGTCCGGCCTGGTGGGTCCCGGGTGGCGGCAGGCCGAATGGCTGGCCGAATACCTGACGCTGCTGGCCACCGGCACGCAGGAAGAGGCCGACGCGCTGCAGGAGCTGCCCCAGGAACAGGCCGGCGTGGTTGTACTGAAGGCCCGTGGCATGAACATGGCTGTGGCCGGCGACAACGGTGCCGAACCGTGGGACGAAGACGTGCTCACCGCGGGCGCCGTGGACGGCCGTCCGCGCCTGCAGATCGCCCAGTGGGCAGACCCTGAGCACGGCCGCTACGTGAAGATGACCACCCGCGGCGGAGTGCTGGAAGGTCTTGTGGCCGTGGGCATGCCGCGGACCGCCGCGGAGCTCGTGGGACTGTTCGAACGCGGCGCGGAACTGCCGGCCGACAGGTCCCTGCTGCTGCGGCTCGATGGCCCGGACCAGCTGGCCGCGTCCGGTCCCGCCGATCCGGCTGGCACTGTGTGCCGCTGCGCCGGAGTCAGCGGCACCAAGATCCAGGGTGCCGTGGCCGAAGGCTGCTCCACGGTGGCCGAGGTGTCCAAGGCAACCCGCGCCGGCACAGGCTGCGGCGGCTGCCACGAAGACATCAAGGGGCTCATCGAAAAACACTTCCAGGCGGCTCCCGCCGCCTGACAATGCCGGTGGTTGAGCCTGTCGAAACCCCGGCATCCCCGACAAATGCGTCACGGAATCGGACCCGGACCGGACGGCAGATAGCACCGGGGCCACAAATGCCGATGACGACGACAACACTGAAGAACTCCTGGCCGAGGCCCGCCAGCAGAGGGCAATCCGGCTTCTTCAAGATTCCGGGGAATAGGTTCGGGTTGTAGCTAGCAGAGGACTCGCCCGAGCGGATGTGAAGCCCGAGGTCGACGGGAAACGGTTCGAGAATCACCCTACGTGCACAGCCAGCCTCGATGAGCGTCGCCCGGCGGGACCTGTTCATCCGGCGGACAGGAGCAGCTCGTCCGGGTTTCACCGGTCCCGGAGGATACGATGCACTCAGCACCACCCGGCCATCCCGGTCATTGGTGCGCTGCACTGATGCTTTGGGGGAACGCAGTGAAGAGAAGATCTGCAATCATTATCGCCGTCATCACCGTGCTGTTTGTCGCATTGACGGCTTCGCTGTTTCTGGTCCGGGCTGCCGAAGACAGGGTCACTGCCGACCTGGTCGCACGCGTCGATCGCTTCGCTATTCCTGCGGACTGGAAGCCGATGGACGATATTGCGCGCCCGGAAAGGTTCCTTTGCATGAGCACCAACCCGTGCCCCAGCATCTCCCGGCGCTGGAACGCAGGCAAAGAACTCACCTTGGACCAGCTCGAGTCGGTGGTCTCCGGGGTCAGCTTTGAGATGAAGACAGGAGGCGCATGCCAGCGGCGGGCCACCGACATAGGCCGCACAATTGTCTGTGACTCCACAGGAACTGACGGGAAGTACGACTACATTCTGAACGTCACCAGTCCCGATGAAAACAAACCTAGTTCCATCGGCCTTGACGTCAGACCACACAGGTAAAGCTTGCAAAACCTAGAGCAAAATTTATCTAGTCAGTGGATAAAACTCCGGATACTCTGAGAACATTCAGGCCGCATCCGCCGCCTTGAGCCGCAGAACAGGGCGGCATTTTCCGTTCAGTAACCACATGCGGCTAATTGCTGTGCGCCCGAAATCTCAACTTGGCGCGGGCGCGAGCGGCACCCCCAAAGACTGCCGCCTCATCGGGAAGCCCGGACATGTGCGCGTCACGGAATCGGACCCGGAACGGATGGCAGGTAGCATCGGGGCCATGAATGCCGACGAAGAAGACGACATCACCGAAGAACTGCTGGCCGACGCTGGGAAACTGACCGGACTGAGCCTGGAACTCTTGGGCCTTGATCCGCACCCGGATGACATGACGCCGGAACAGCGGCTGCAGTTCGAGCCGGAGGACTTGGACGAAATGGCTGCTGTACCGGCCGACGACCGGCGGAAAGCTGTGACCCAGACCCGCCTGCTGGCAGGCCTTCTGTGGAACTCGTCGGGCGTTCTCGTTGACCAGCTCTTCCGCGATCTGGGGACCATGACCGCCCTGGATGCGGTCACTCCGTCCGATATCGCCGGGTCCTCTGTGCTGTCCTCGCTGCCGCCTCAGTTCGCCGCTAGCTACGACGCGAAGTTCACCCAAAGGTTCATCGTCGTCGCTTCCGATGTGACGGCATCGCTGGTCCGCGGCTGGACAGCCCCCGGATGCCTCGCAGCCGAACTCGCCGTCCGCTGCCTGCTCGATCAGGCGGAAATCACCGAGGACATCTATGAACTCGACCTCGCGGAAGACTGGCGTGCGCAGGTCGAGGAAGTCCTGTTGGAGGAGGCGGATAGTCCAGCCCTCTACTCGGACAGTCCGGACCTCCTGGAAGTCGACGCCGGAAAGCTGGGTATCGAGGGCTGGTTCGCCCCGTTTGCAGCCGGGAGCACGGTCCCGCCCTACGCCCTGGCTTAGGCGTCGAGGCCGGGATCCTCGACGTTCAGGCCAGGGCCTTCGGGATCATGATCCACAGCGCGATGTAGACGATCTCACCGATCCCCACCAGGCCAAAGATCACAAAGCCGAGCCTGACGAGGAACTTCGGGATCCCGAATCGGGCTGACAGGGCGGCACAAACGCCGCCGATGATTTTTCCGCGGCGCGGCCGCTCCAGTGCTGTAGTCATGCGGCCACGCTACCGCAACTCATTTACATGCGGACGTGCAGGCGGCGCGCGGCTTCGGAGATGGACCCGCTCAGCGACGGGTAGACGGTGAAAGTACTGGCGACGTCATCCACGTGCAGCTTCTGCTTCACGGCGATGGAAATCGCGAAGATCAGCTCGGAGGCGTTCGGTCCCACAACAACACCGCCGATGACAGTGCCTGAGCCCTTGCGCGCGAAGATCTTGACGAAGCCGTCCTTGTTGTTGCGCATCTTGGCGCGGGCGTTGCTCTTGAGCGAGAGCTTGATGATGTCGCCCTGGTACTTGCCGGACTCGATCTCGGCTTCGGAAACACCCACCGTGGCAATCTCCGGGGACGTGAAAATATTGGAAGCCACCTGGTGCAGCTTGATGGGTGTCACGGCGTCGCCCAGGAAGTGCGCGATCGCGATCCTGCCCTGCATTGCGGCTACAGAGGCCAGGGCCAGCACCCCGGTGCAGTCGCCGGCGGCGTAGATGTTCGGCGCAGTGGTGCGGGAGACGCCGTCGACCTTTACGTGGCCGCTCTCGGTGAGGGCCACGCCGGCCTCCTCAAGGCCGATGCCGGCGGTGTTCGGGATGGAACCCACGCAGACCAGGCAGTGGCTGCCGGTGACTTTCGATCCGTCACCGAGGGTGACCACCACGCCGTCGTCGGTCCGCTCGACGGTCTCAGCACGGGCGCGGGACAGGACGCGCACGCCGCGGCGCTCGAAGACTTCCTCCAGCACCTCCGCCGCGTCGGTGTCCGATCCGGGCAGCACCCGGTCACGGCTGGAGATCAGGGTGACTTTGGAGCCCAGGCCGTTGTAGGCGGAGGCGAATTCGGCACCAGTCACGCCGGACCCCACCACAATGAGTTCCTCGGGAAGCTCGTCGAGGTTGTAGATCTGGGCCCAGTTCAGGATGCGTTCGCCGTCCGGCCGCGCGGTGGGCAGTTCACGCGGGTGCGCGCCCACGGCCAGCAGGATAGTGTCCGCTTCCACGATTTCGGTGCCGTCAGCGGTCACCACCTCGATGGTCTGGCTGTCCACGAGCTTGCCCGAACCCAGCAGGATGCGGACGTTCTGGTGTTCCAGACCGGTGGTGATGTCCCGGGACTGCTGGCGGGCAAGGCCTAGGAGACGGTCGTTGATGTGCTTGAGATCTGCCCGCATCACCGGCACAAAGTCGCCGCCGTCGACGTCGAACTTCACTCCCAGCTCCCCGGCCTCGCCGACGCGGGTCATCAGATCCGCCGTCGCGATCAGGGTTTTGGAAGGCACGACGTCGGTCAGCACGGCCGAGCCGCCCAGGCCTGCGCGTTCGATGATGGTGACCTGCGCCCCCAGCGAGGCAGCGACCATGGCGGCTTCGTATCCGCCGGGGCCACCTCCGAGGATTGCGATCCGGGGCGAGCTGAAATCAGGGTGCGTAGTCACAATCAACCATTCTCGCGCATCTGCTCAGGGACCACCAATAAAGAGTGGCCCGTCACGGTGCCGGCCGCGGCCCGCAGCGACGCTGTTGCCGCTGTGCACAGCGGCAACAGCACGATAACTTGTACCAGTGAGTAATACAGACTTCCAGAACACGGACCCCTTCGCCGCCGCGCGCTCCGCCGCTGAGTACATCGCCCAGGAGACCGGGGTGGACAGCCACGACGTCGCCCTCGTCCTGGGCTCGGGGTGGGCCGAAGCCGCCGACCTCATCGGCGAGACCACCGCCACCCTCACCGCCGATACCGTCCCGGGCTTCCACGCCCCCGCGGTCGAAGGGCACGTGGGCACCATCCGCTCCGTCCTGACCAAAGAGGGCAAGCGCGCGCTGGTCCTGGGCGCACGGACGCACTACTACGAGGGCAAAGGCGTCCGCGCCGTGGTCCACGGCATCCGCACCGCTGCCGCTGCCGGCTGCAAAACCCTGGTCCTCACCAACGGCTGCGGAGGGCTGAACGAAAGCTGGACGCCGGGCACTCCGGTCCTCATCAAAGATCACATCAACCTCACCGCCACGTCCCCGCTGGAAGGCGCAACGTTCGTTGACCTGACGGATCTGTACAGCTCACGCATCCGTGCCCTCGCCCGTGAAGTGGACGCCTCGTTGGAAGAAGGCGTCTATGCCCAGTTCAGCGGGCCGCATTACGAAACACCGGCCGAAGTCCAGTACGCCAAGCGGATCGGTGCGGACCTGGTGGGCATGTCCACCGCTTTGGAAGCGATCGCCGGCCGCCACGCAGGCATGGAAGTGTTCGGAATTTCGCTGGTCACCAACCTCGCCGCCGGGATCAGCGCAATGCCGCTCAGCCACCAGGAAGTCATCGAGTCCGGCCAGGCCGCCGGACCGCGGATCTCCAAACTGCTGGCGGGCATCATCGCCAAGCTTTAGCTGCCTGGCCCTGGCCACTGCCCCTGAGCCGCTAGCCGCTTCGCGGACCAACGAGCTCCAGGACGGTGGACTCCCTGGCATCGGGAAACCGGCGCTCGATGGACTGGGCGATCCCGGCAATGTTCTGCCGGGACAGCTCAGTCCGCCAGGTGACCTCGGCGTGGCGCATGGTCTGCGAGATAAGGCAGGTGCGCGCGTAGTCGGCGTCCATGCTCGCTCCCGGGGCGTCCCTGGCGATGCCTTCGCACCGGAAGGCATGGTCATTTCCTTCGATGGCAAGGACCACGTCAAGGACGGAAATCCGGTCCGGACGCCTGGCCAGCGAGAAGCCGCCCCGCGGGCCGGACACCGAGGTCAGGATCCCGGCCCGCACCAGGGCCTGGAGCTGCTTGTTCAGGTACGCGGCGGGAAGCTTGTAGAACTCGGCCAGCCGTGCGCTGCTGACGGCCTCCCCCGGCGGGGTCCAGGACATATTGACGCAGCTATGCAGACCCCACTCAACGCCCTGCCCCAATTTCATATTCGCGACATTACTTGTCCAGAAAATTTACTGCAAGGATTTCGCTGTTTTCCGCTGTCACAGGCGAGTGTTCAGGCACAGTTCCTGAAGCAATGACGATAGCGTTGACCGCATGACGTCCTCCGATGCCGCTTCCTTGTTCGGCCAAGCCCGCGAATGGGCGGCCAAAGATCCGGATCCCGCCACAGCCGCAGAGCTCACTGAACTGCTGCAGCTCGCGGAGGAGGGCTCCCCGGCAGCGTCACAGGAGCTGGCCGACAGCTTCAGCGGCACGCTGCAGTTCGGCACCGCAGGCCTCCGCGCCGCCCTCGGCGCCGGGCCGAACCGGATGAACCGCGTGGTGGTGCGCCGCGCCGCCGCCGGCCTCGCCGACTTCCTGGTTGGCGCAGTCAGTGCGGCCGCCCCCGGGACCCGGCCCCGCGCCGTCGTCGGCTATGACGCCCGTTATAACTCGGACATCTTTGCCGAGGAAACGGCCGCCATCTTCACCGCCGCCGGGATTGACACCCTCCTGATGCCGTCCGCGCTGCCCACCCCGCTGCTCGCTTTCGCCGTGCGTGCCCTCGATTGCGACGGCGGCGTGATGGTGACGGCCAGCCACAATCCCCCGCAGGACAACGGTTACAAGGTGTACCTGGGCCGCCATGCAGTAGAGGACAGCGGCCGCGGAGCGCAGATCGTGGCGCCCTACGACGCCAGGATCGCCGCGCGGATCGATGCCGTCGGCGCCCTAGAATCCATCACGCTTGCCGCCGACGGCTGGACGGTCCTGGACCCGTCGGTTGCGGCGGATTATGAACGCGCGACGGCGGCACTCGCCGATGCGGCCCGCTTCCCGTCCCGGGACCTGCGGATCGTCCTGACCCCCATGCATGGCGTTGGCGGCGAAACTGCCGTGGCGGTGCTGAACGCTGCCGGCTTTGCCGATGTCACCCTGGTGGCCGAACAGGCGGAGCCGGATCCCGACTTTCCCACGGTGAACTTCCCGAATCCGGAGGAACCCGGTGCGTTGGACCTGGCATTGGAAACTGCCGCCCGCATCGACGCCGATATCGTCCTGGCCAACGATCCGGATGCGGACCGCGCTGCAGTGGCGGCCAAGGATCCTGACACCGGCGTGTGGCGCATGCTGCGCGGCGACGAGGTGGGCGCGCTGCTGGGGGCTCATATTGTGGCCCGGCTGGCTGCGCGCACTGACGACGCGTCGGGCAGTGCGGACGCGCCGGGCAGTGCGGACGCGCCGGGCAGTGCGGACGCGCCGGGCGGTGTGGAACCGGGCGGCGGGAAGCCCGCCGGCGTGTTTGCGAATTCGATTGTGTCCTCGCGCCTGCTCGCGCGCATCGCCGCCGCGGCAGGATACGAGCATGAGGAAACGCTGACCGGGTTCAAATGGATTTCCCGTGTGCCCGGGCTGGTCTACGGCTACGAGGAAGCCCTGGGCTACTGCGTTGCGCCCGAGCTGGTCCGGGACAAGGACGGGATCTCTGCCGCTGTCCTCATCGCGGAAACGGCTGCCGCGGCCAAGGCTGACGGCAAGACGATCTTCGACACCCTGGACGAGCTTTACCTTCAGCACGGGCTGCACGCGAGCGACCAACTGGGCATCCGGGTGGCGGATCTGGGCCTGCTGGACGCCATGATGAACCGGCTCCGGGTCAGCCCGCCCGATTCGTTCGGTTCGTCCGCTGTTGAAACTTTTGTGGACCTGGCCCAAGGGAGCGAGCAATTGCCGCCCACCGATGGCCTGCTGTATCTGACCCGGGACGAGACCCGGGTCATCATCCGGCCCAGCGGCACCGAGCCCAAGCTCAAGTGCTACCTGGAAGTCATTCTCCCGGTTGAGTCTGCTGCCGAACTGCCTGAAGCCCGGCAGGCAGCCCGGACCGCCCTGGACAATGTGCTCGGCGATGTCCGCGAGGCCCTCGGGCTCTGACGTTAACGCCCGCCGTTCGCATAAGGACGGCCCCGCCCCGCAGGACCGTTGCTGGCCCACACCGCGTATGCGGGGCAGGGCAGCTCAAGGCCTGTCGGCTTAGACCGAGAACTAGATGGCGACTTCGATGAAACCGTCGGAAATGCGTGTGCTGAACGTTTCCAGGCGCACCGCCGCGGTTCCGAAGCATTCGCCGGTTTCCAGGTCGTAGACCTCTTTGTGCAGCGGCGAAGCGATGGTGGGGCGCGTGCCGCGTGAACCCAGAATGCCGCGGGCCATCACGTGGGCGCCGGTGGCCGGATCTTCGTGGGCCACCGCAAAAACCTCACCGGGGCCGGTCCGGAAGAGCGCCACCTGGCGGCCCGCAATGAGTGCGGCTTCGCCCCAGGCAAGCTCCAGCTCGTCCACGGCGCAGACCCGGTGCCAGGTAACGGTGTCGGCGGCGAGCGCCCCAAGTTCCAGTGTTGCCGTCATGTCCGGCTCCTCTCCCCGTGCTTGATTGGCCACCTCTATGGCCGTACCAAACAACTTAGGCAACGGGTGTTTCAAAGGCGTGCAGTGAATGTGTCCGGCGCGTAAAAGAGACCTCACCCGATCGGAAATGTGATCGTGATGCAGAAGTTAAGCCTACGAAACAATTGGGAAACTGAAGCGAAACTGCGGCTACCTAGTCTGGATGCATACCTCGTCAGAGAATGTCGCAGAACACCGTCTGCGGCACATGCGAAAGGCCCACAGTGACCGAACAGACTTCAACCACAGAGACTCCGCGCCGCATCGTTGTCGCCGGTGGCGGCCCCGCCGCCCACCGCTTCGCCGATGCCATGCACACCCGGGGCCTTGAGGGCTGGGACGTCACAGTACTCACGGAAGAAGCCCACCTTCCCTACGACCGTGTGGCGCTCTCCAAGGCACTGACGGACAGCAGTGTGGACCTGACCCTGGGCTCCGCCTCGATGTGGGACCACACTGCCCTGTCATTGAAGACCGGCGAGCGCGTGGTCAAGATCAACGCCGACGCAAAGACGGTTGAAACCGCTGCCGGCAGCATCTTTGAATACGACGATCTTGTGGTTGCCACCGGCTCGAATGCCGCCCGGCTGCCCATCCCCGGCAATGAGCTCACACATGTCTACCGCACGCTTGAAGACGTGTGGGCCATTAACAAGGCCATCACCGAGCTCACGGAAAAGCTGGGCCGCAAGGTCAACGCGGTCACCATCGGTGGCGGCCTCCTGGGGCTCGAGTCGGCCGCCGGCACGGAGCAGCTCGGCGCCAATCCGATCGTCATCGACGGTTCGCAGTGGCTGATGGCCACACAGCTGGATGAAGGCGCCGGCCAGGCAATGGGCCGGCTCATCAAGGCCAAGGGCTTCGAAGTCCACGGCGGCGTCTTTCCTTCGGAAGTATTGTCCGACGACGAGGGCCAGGTCACCGGTGTCCTTATGGCCGATGGCCGCATTATCGATGCAGACATGGTGATCGTCGCCATCGGCGTCCGGCCCCGCGACGAACTCTTCCGCGCCGCCGAAGGCGAAGAGCAGGTCTTCAGCCTGGGCCAGCGCGGCGGCGTGGTCATCGACGATTCCTGCGCCACTGAGGTCGACGGAATCTGGGCCATCGGTGAGGTCGCCAACTTCGGCGGCATGTGCCTGGGCCTCGTTGCCCCCGCCAACACCATGGCCGAGATCGTGGCCGACCGCCTGCACGGCGGCGAGGCCACCTTCCCCGGTTTCGACACCGCCACCAAGCTCAAGCTCTCCGGCGTGGACGTTGCCAGCTTCGGTGACGGGTTCGCCAAGACCGAGCACTCCCTTGAAATCGTCTATGCCGACCCGGCCCGCGGCGTGTACCAGAAGATCGTCACCACCGACGATGCCAAGACCCTCCTGGGCGGCATCTTCGTGGGCGACGCTTCCCCGTACATGAGCCTGCGTCCGCTCCTGGGCCGCGAGCTCGCCGCTGAACCCGGCGCTTACCTGAGCGCTGCCAGCGGCGGCGACGCCCCGGACACCGAACTCCCGGACGACGCCATCCTGTGCTCCTGCAACAACGTGACCGCCGGAACCATCCGCGACACCGTCAACGGCTGCGGCGCCTGCGACGGCAACGCCCCCGTCCAGGAACTCGGCGAGCTCAAGGGCTGCACCCGCGCCGGCACCAGCTGTGGATCCTGCGTGCCGATGCTCAAGAAGCTGCTGGAAACCGAGCTCACCAAGTCCGGCGTCGAGGTCTCCAAGGCACTCTGCGAGCACATCGAGCTGTCCCGCCAGGAACTCTTCGACGCCATCCGCGTCCTGGAACTGACCTCCTTCGAGGAGATCATGGCCAAGTACGGCACCGGCGCCGGCTGCGACATCTGCAAGCCCACCATCGCCAACATCCTCGCCAGCCAGAACAGCGCCTACGTCCTGGACGCCGGCCGCGGCACGCTGCAGGACACCAACGACCGTGCCCTCGCCAACATGCAGAAGGACGGCACCTACTCGGTGGTCCCCCGCATCGCCGGCGGCGAGATCACCCCGAAGAAGCTCGGCGTCATCGCCGCCGTGGCCGAGAAGTACAACCTGTACACCAAGATCACCGGCGGCCAGCGCATCGACATGTTCGGTGCCCGGCTGGAGGAGCTGCCGGAAATCTGGAAGGAACTGGTGGACGCCGGCTTCGAATCCGGCCAGGCCTACGGCAAGAGCCTGCGCACGGTGAAGTCCTGCGTCGGTTCCACCTGGTGCCGCTTCGGAGTCCAGGACTCGGTGGCCATGGCCATCCAGCTCGAGCTCCGCTACCGCGGCCTCCGCAGCCCGCACAAGCTCAAGATGGGCGTCTCCGGCTGCGCCCGTGAATGCGCCGAGGCCCGCGGCAAGGACGTCGGCGTGATCGCCACCGCCGACGGCTGGAACCTGTACGTCGGCGGCAACGGCGGCGCCACCCCGGCCCACGCCCAGCTGCTGGCCAGGGACCTCGACGACGAAACCCTGCTCAAGTACATCGACCGCTACTTCATGTACTACATCCGGACCGCGGACCGCCTGCAGCGCACCGCGCGCTGGCAGGAAGAGCTCGACGGCGGCATCAAGCACGTCGAGGACGTGGTGGTCAAGGACACCCTGGGCATCGCCGAGGAACTTGAAGCCGCCATGGCCAAGCACGTCGACACCTACGTGGACGAATGGGCGGACACCCTGAAGGACCCCGAGCGCCTGCGCCGGTTCCGCTCCTTCGTCAACGCCCCCGACCAGAAGGATGACTCCATCACCTTCGTCCCCGACGAGCGGGGCCAGATGCGCCCTGCCACCCTGGAAGAAAAAGGCAAGGTCCTGATCGGCGCTTCCATCCCCATGCGGCCCCGCGACGAGAACGAGGTATAGCCATGCAGCTCAGCATTGATCTCAGCGGGCGCGAAGTCCTGGTCACCGGCTCCGACCACGCCGCACGCCAGGCGGTCCGCCGCTACGAGGCCGCGGGCGCCGTCGTCTACCGCCTCAGCACCCCTGCGGGTGCAGCGCATGACGGCCCCCTGCCCGAGCGCCCCTTCCTGGTCGCCGCGGTCGACGACGGCCAGCCCGGCTGGGAGGCCCTGCTCGAGCGGTGCCGTATCACCGGCATTCCGGTGGCGGCCGAGCCGGCCGCCGGTCCCGTCGGCCACGTCACCCTGGTGGGCGGCGGACCGGGCACCACCGAGCTGCTGACTGTCGCCGCCGTAAAGGCCCTCCGCGACGCGGACGTGGTGTTCTTCGACCGGCTGGCTCCGTGCCAGGACCTGCCGGACCTGACCTCCGCCGAACTGGTGGATGTGGGCAAGAAGCCCGGCCACCATAAAGTAAGCCAGGCCGACATCGAAAAGCTGATGGTGGAAAGCGCACTCGCCGGCAACAACGTGGTCCGCCTCAAGGGCGGCGACCCCTACGTCTTTGGCCGCGGCGGCGAAGAAGTGGCCTCCTGCGTAGCAGCGGGCGTGCCCGTCCGGGTCATCTCGGGTGTCACCAGCGCGATCTCCGTGCCGGCGGCCGCCGGCATCCCCGTCACGCACCGCGAGGTCAGCCACATGTTCACCGTGGTCTCGGGCCACGCGCCGCTGACCGACAAGGAACACACCCACCTGGCCGGGCTCGGCGGCACGATTGTGGTCCTGATGGGCATCGGCACCCTGCACCAGCTCGCGGCCGGACTCCGCAAAGCCGGCATGCGCCCCGACATGCCCATGGCCGTCGTCGAACGCGGTTACCGCCCCGGCCAGCGCACCACCATCGCGGACCTGGGCACCATCACCTCCGCCGCTGCCGGGTGCAGCAATCCCGCTGTGCTGGTCATTGGCGAGGTGGTTCGTGTGGCGGAAGCCAACCGCGGGCATGCTGAGGCCGCCGCCGACCTCGACCGGCTGGCGGCCTCGCTGCTCGGTTCATGAAAGGATTGACCCCCATGAACGCACTGGCACCCGCTGAGCCCGCCCAGCTTGAAAAGACCTCCGGGCCGGAGGCTGCGGACTCCCCGCTGGAGGGCTTCCGCATCGGAGTCACCTCGCACCGGCGCTCCCGGGACCTCATCGAAGCCCTGGAACGCCGCGGCGCGGAAGTACTGCACGCGCCGGCCCTCAAAATCGCCCCGGTGCAGGAGGACATCCGCCTCATCGAGGACACCGAGGCCATCATCGCCGCACGCCCGGACCTGTGCATCGCCACCACGGCGTACGGCATGCGCCGCTGGTGCGAAGCAGCCGATTCCTTTGGGATCGGTGAGCAGCTGCTGGAAACCCTCGGGGCATGCCGGATGTTCGTCCGTGGCCCCAAAGCCCGCGGCGCCGTCCGCGCGGCCGGACTGGCCGACGTCGGAATCAGCAGCGACGAAACCACCGCGACGCTGGTGGACATGCTGCTCGCCGAAGGCGTGCGCGGCAAGACCGTGGCCGTGCAGCTGCACGGCTATACGGACGTCCGGCAGCTGGAACGGCTGCGTATGTCCGGCGCCACGGTCCTGACGGTCACCCCCTACCGCTGGGTAAAGCCCGACGGCGAAGACCGGCTTCCGCGCCTCATCGAGGCGGTGTGCAGCGGCAACCTGGACGTGCTCACCTTCACCAGCGCCCCCGCCGTTGACGCCATGTGGAGCACCGCCCACGAAATGGGCGTCTACAAGCAGCTCATCGAAAGCCTGAAAACCAACGTCACCACCGCAGTGGTGGGCCCCGTCACGGCCCAGCCCCTGCTCGACGCCGGTATCTCGCCGCTCGTTCCGGAACGGTTCCGCATGGGTGCCCTCATCCGCCTGGTGTGCGAGCACCTTGCCCTGAACCACGTGCGGAGGCTGGACACCGCGTCCGGCAACCTTGAGCTGCGCGGGCGCAGCCTCCGGGTCGACGGCCAGCAGGTTGAGCTGGCGCCTGCGCCGCTGCTGCTGCTGCGCGCCCTGTTGGGTGCGGGTGGGGCCGTACTTTCCCGTGAATCGCTGTCCGAGCTGCTGGAACTGAAGGGCTCAGTCCACGCCCTGGACATGACTGTCAGCCGCCTGCGGTCATCGCTGCCGGACGGCCGCCTGGTGGAGACGGTGGTCAAGAGGGGTTACCGGATCCGGGTCTAGTGACGCGGGCTCCGGCCGTCTTTGTGTCACTCCACAGCGGAGTGAGAGGTGCGTCACGGGCTTTGTTACCGGCCTGTAAACGTTGGCGAACAAAGGGCGTTTTCCCAGCAACAGCGGGGAAACACGCCTGAAAAACCCGCCGCCTACGCTGGGATTCATCAGGAATTCCCGGCCGCTCCTGCGGCCGCCAGCGAAAGGGCCAGCACATGTCCGCTCCGGCACCGTCCACCTCAGTTTCCCCGGCTCCGCGTATCGTCATCGCCGGGGCAGGCCCCGCCGCACAGGCCCTGGTCCGCCAGCTGGACGGCGGACGCTTCCGCGGGACTATCACCGTCCTCAGCAACCGGGACGACGCTCCGGCCGCACTCCTGGAGCTCGCCGAGCTGCCACAGGTATCAGTCCGCTTCGGCCAGCCAGCCAGCTTCATCGACGTGGAGAACCGTTCCGTCACCACCGCCGACGGCATGGAGCTCAGCTACGACGAACTGGTCATCGCCACCGGATCAGCGCCCTTCAGCTCCCCCGTGGCGGGCGCCGGCCGCTGCCTGAGCTACTCCACGATCGACGACGCCGCCCGGATTGGCGACGCCGTCAAGGAAGTGACGCGGCAACTGGGCAGGCGGCCACTGGGGATCCTCGTGGGAACCGGCGCGGCAGCGGGCCAGGCCGAAGCGGTGCTGCGTGCCCGCGGAGTCCGGCCCATCCGCACAACGGTCCGGCCGGCCGCCGTGGTGCACTCCGTCGCCGGCTCAGGTCTGACCGCCTCCGGGGTTGTCTTCGAGGACGGCAGCAGCATGAACGGGGACCTCGTTGTCCTGGCCGAAGAGCGGGTTTCCCGCGATGGACTCGCCGCCAGCGCCGGACTTGCTACCGCCCCCCACGGCGGAATCGCCATCAGCAAGGACTTCAGAACATCGGTCTCCGGCATCTGGGCCATCGGTGATGCCGCCGCGTTCGACGGCGTCCGGCTGGGACTGCTGGTCGCCGCGGCTTCTGCGGCCGGAGCCTGCGCCGCACAGCTGATGACCGCAACATCGGCCGCGGAGCGCGTGGCTGCGGCCGCGTAGGCGTCCGCCCACCGCGATATCCGCTGTGACAAGATGGTCACCTGAACAGCCACGCACTGCGTGGCTCCGGCGGCCCACAAGGCCACATGGAAAGGACCATCATGAGCAACGCAGCCACTCCTACCGACCAAAGTGGAGCCGGTACGGTCTCAGCATCGGGCAGCATCGCTTCCTACATCGACCACACGCTGCTCAAACCCGAGGCCAGCGAAGCGGAGATCCTCAAAGTGTGCGCCGAGGCCGCCGAGTACCACTTCAAATCAGTCTGCGTGAACCCCCTCTGGGTCAAGACCGTCAAGACCGCGCTTAAGCGGTCCGGTGTGCTGACGTGCTCGGTGATCGGCTTTCCCATGGGTGCCACGCCCAGCGACGTGAAGGCTTTCGAAGCCCGCGGCGCAGTGCTGGACGGCGCGGACGAAATCGACATGGTCATCAATATCGCGGCAGCCCGTGCCGGTGACAAGGGTGCACTGGTGGACGATATCTCTGCCGTCGCGGAGGCGGTCCACGCGGGCGGAGCCATCCTGAAGGTCATCATCGAAACCGCGTTGCTCAGCGACGACCAGAAGGTCCTTGCCTGCCAGGCGTCCGTTGAGGCGGGCGCGGACTTCGTCAAGACCTCCACGGGGTTCAACGGCGGGGGTGCCACGGTCGAAGACATCGCCCTGATGCGCCGCACTGTAGGCCCCGATCTCGGCGTCAAGGCGTCCGGCGGCGTACGTTCGCTGGCTGACGCGCAGGCTATGATAGCTGCAGGTGCAACACGTATTGGTGCCAGCTCCGGCATTGCCATCGTCAAAGGTGAACAGGGTTCATCCAGCTACTGACGCCGGCCCGGAGCCGCCACAGTTTGAGCCCCACGGGGCCGAGGAGGAAAGAATGTCCAGCAAGACCACAGAGTCCGGCAACGCCACGGTACAAACCCCCCAGAACGAGAACAGCCTCCTGGGCAGCATCCTTCTGTTTGTACCCATGATGGCGCTGTTCCTGGGCTCCATCTACTCCCTGTCCTTCCTCACGCTCGGCAACCCGTGGCCGATGGCCGTCTGCCTGGGCCTGTTCTTCCTCGCGTACTGGATCCCGCAGACCATCACCGGTCGCTCCGATTCAGCCGGCGGGAAGTAACACCCTCCGTTACTCAAAGTGCTGGGGCCCCGGATCACTTCCGGGGCCCCAGCCTTTTAAGTCATGGAAGCGTGGATATTGGCCGCTTGAGTACAGGCCGCGTCAGCCCGCGCCGAGCAGGCGGCTGACCGTGGTCTTTCCGATCGCCATGGCCGCCGGGAAGTGTACCTTCGCCAACGACCAGGCCGCCACGCACATGCCCACCATCGCATAGGCGCTGACCGGGATCAGGACCAGCCACTCGCGCCGGGAACCAGCGCGGCCCAGCAGCGGCAGGGAAAATGCGCCGTTGGCTTTCCAGACGTCGCTGAGCAGCGGCAGCTTCCGGAGGAACTTCGGCGGCTTGATGACGATCGGCCAGAGCAGGGGCACGCCCCCGGTGGTGATCATGTCCCCCACGATGTGGACCACTACCCCGGTCAGCATCGATACCGGCAGCCACGTCCACTGCTCCGGCGCGAACCAGGTCACCAGCCCGGCCGTGGTCAGGGCAAAGATCCAGTTGCTGATGAATCCGGACTTGGGAAACAGCCTCAGCGCCTTGGCCGCAATGTTGATCATGAACATGCACAGCAGGCCCGCCCCCACCGACAGCAGGCCCCAGTCCGTCTGCAGCTGGAACTGGCCGGCCATCATGGCCAGCAGCACAAAGCACGCCGCGCCAAGCACCGAGTGGGTGCCTTGCCGGTGGCCGCCGCTGACGTTCTCAATACCCACGGCAATCACGTTTGACAGCGGCGGCAGCGAGTTGGCTACGGTGCTGTGCCGGTGGTCCCAGTCGCACACCAGCGCCGTCCCCGCCGTCGCCATCCCGCCGATCAGGATTCCGGTTGCGTCCAGCGGATACCAGCCCAGCGTGTACGGTCCCGTTGAGGCAATAGCTACCCACGCCGCGGCTCCCGACGCGGCGTGATGTCCTCCCATCAAGCTCTAACTCACCGCCAGCGGTGCGTCGGAGAAGATGTTGCGGATGACCCCGTTGGCCCATTCCAGGATTTCGGCGTCCTGCAGGTCGCGGCCGCCGATCCTGGCCGTCTTGGGCTTCGGAATCAGCACCGCGTCCAAGGCGGGCTTGGACTGCGAACCCGGGTACATCCGGGTCAGCCGCATCAGCTTCGATTCCGGCAGCTGCGCCGGCGAGAACTTGATGAAGTTCCCCTGCAGCGCGACGTCGGACAGGCCGGCTTCGCGGGCACCCACCCGGAAGCGGGCCACGGCGATGAGGTTCTGGACCGGCAGCGGCGGCTCGCCGTAGCGGTCCACAAGCTCGGCCAGGACCTCCCCGATGGCCTCGTACGTCAAGGCGGAAGCCAGCTTCCGGTAGGCCTCCAGGCGGAGCCGCTCCCCCGGCACGTAATCGTGCGGGAGGTGGGCGTTGACCGGCAGCTCGATCTTCATTTCGGCGGCCTTTTCCTCGGCGTCGCCGCGGAAGTCGGCCACCGCCTCACCCACCAGGCGGATGTAGAGGTCGAAGCCGACGCCCTGGATGTGGCCGGACTGCTCGCCGCCCAGCAGGTTGCCGGCGCCACGGATCTCGAGGTCCTTCATGGCCAGCTGCATGCCGGCGCCGAGCTCGTTGTGCGTGGCCACTGCCTTGAGGCGTTCCAGGGCCACCTCGCCCAGGGGCTTCTCGGACGGGTACAGGAAGTAGGCGTAGGCACGTTCGCGCCCGCGGCCCACCCGGCCGCGGAGCTGGTGCAGCTGGGAGAGGCCGTATTTGTCGGCCCCGTCCACGATCAGCGTGTTGGCGTTGGAGATGTCCAGGCCGGTTTCGATGATGGTCGTGCACACCAGGACGTCGAAGCGCTTCTCCCAGAAGTCCACGATGATCTGTTCGAGCCGGCTCTCGGACATCTGCCCGTGCGCCACTTCCACCCGAGCCTCCGGAACCAGTTCACGGATCTTCGCCGCCGTCCGCTCGATGGTGGACACCCGGTTGTGCACAAAAAACACCTGGCCTTCGCGCATCAGCTCACGGCGGATCGCAGCCGAGCTCTGCTTGTCCGTGTACGGGCCCACATAGGTGAGCACGGGGTGGCGTTCCTCCGGCGGCGTGGCCAGCGTGGAGGTTTCCCGGATGCCGGTCAGCGACATTTCCAGGGTCCGCGGAATCGGTGTTGCGCTCATGGCGAGGACGTCCACGTTGGTGCGCATCTTCTTTAGGGCCTCTTTGTGCTCCACGCCGAAGCGCTGCTCCTCATCGACCACCACCAGGCCAAGGTCCTTGAACGCGAAGTCCTTGGAGAGAAGGCGGTGCGTGCCGATGACGACGTCCACGGAGCCGCTCTTGACCCCCTCCACGGTCTCCTTGGTTTCCTTGGTCCCCTGGAACCGGGACAGGGCCTTGACCCGCAGGGGGAAGCCGGAGAAGCGTTCGGTGAACGTCTCGTAGTGCTGCTGGGCCAGCAGGGTGGTGGGCACCAGGACCGCCACCTGCTTCCCGTCCTGGACCGCCTTGAACGCGGCGCGGACGGCGATCTCGGTCTTGCCGTAGCCCACGTCGCCGGACACCAGGCGGTCCATGGGGATCTCCCGCTCCATGTCCGCCTTGACCTCGTTGATGGTGGTCAGCTGGTCCGGCGTCTCCACGTACGGGAAGGCCTCCTCCAGTTCGCGCTGCCACGGGGTGTCCGGTCCGAAGGCATGGCCCTTTGAGGCCATCCTCGCCGAGTACAGCCGGATCAGTTCACCGGCGATCTCCTTGACGGCCTTGCGTGCCTTGGACTTGGTGCTGGCCCAGTCGGAGCCGCCCATCTTGCTGAGCACCGGCGTGTCACCGCCGACGTAGCGGGTCACCTGGTCCAGCTGGTCGGTGGGGACAAACAGGCGGTCCCCCGGGGCGCCGCGCTTGGACGGGGCATATTCCAGGACCAGGTATTCGCGGACGCCCTCTCCGCCGCCGGCCACCTTGCGCTGGATGAGCTCAAGGAAGCGGCCAATGCCGTGCTGTTCGTGCACCACGGAATCGCCGTTGACCAGCTGCAGCGGGTCCACGGCGTTCCGCCGCTTGGACGGCATGCGGCGCATGTCCTTGGTGGAACTGGCGGACGTCCGTCCCAGCAGGTCCGCTTCGGTGAGCAGCCCCAGCTTAAGGCTGTCCAGGACAAAACCGCGTCCGACGGCGGCAGTGGTCACCTCGATGATGCCCGCCTGCGGCTCCTTCTCAAGGGTGTCCACCCGGGCACAGGGGATGTCGGCATCATGGAACAGTTCCGCCAGGCGCTGGGCCGGGCCGGGGCCCTCCGTGGCCACCACGATCCGCCACTGGTCCCGGACGTGGGAGCCAATGAAGTCCATCATCTCGGCCACATCACCCTGGTACCCGCGCGGTTCCCGGGCACGGAGGGTCAGGACGTCGATCTCCGGCAGCAGCTCCTCGTCAGTGGCCAGCGACGTGATGGACCACCAGGACACCTCATGCGCCAGCGAGAAGCTCCGGGTTTCTGCCAGGGAACGGAAGCTGGCGGAGTGCAACGCTGCCGACGCCTGCGAACTCAGGTCCAGTGGCGCCGTGCCCCCGTCCGAGGCCGTGGACCAGGCTGCCTCCAGGAATTCCTCGTTGGTGGCCGCGAGGTCATGTGCGCGCCTGCGGACCTTTTCCGGTTCAATGACCACCGAGATGGACCCGGCTGGCAGCTGCTCCACGAACGGGACCATGGCGTCCACCAGCACCGGGGCCAGGGATTCCATGCCTTCCACCGCGATGCCGCCAGCGATCTTCTCCAGCATGTCCGCGGCCGCCGGAAGCTGCGCCTTCAGGGTGGCCGCGCGCGACATCACCGACGGCGTAATCAGGATTTCGCGGCAGGGCGGGGCGTGGAGCTCGGTGGGGTGATGCACGCCGGGCGCCGACAGCGAGCGCTGGTCGGCCACCGCGAACCAGCGCATCTGGTCCACCTCGTCGCCGAAGAACTCCACACGGATGGGATGGTCCTCGGTGGGCGGGAAGACGTCGATGATGCCGCCACGGACGGCAAACTCACCACGGTGGGTGACCATGTCCACCCGTGCGTAGGCGGCGTCGGCGAGGCTCCGCACCACGCTGGAGAACGGCATGTCCTGTCCCACCTTCAGCGTGACCGGAACCAGCTCACCCAGCCCGGCGACGATCGGCTGGACCACCGCGCGGACCGGCGCCACCACCACACGCAGCCGGCCCGCCGTCGAACTTTCCGGGTGCGCCAGGCGGCGCAGGACGGACAACCGGCGGCCCACGGTGTCCGAGCGGGGTGAGAGCCGTTCGTGCGGCAGGGTTTCCCAACTGGGGAACTCGGCCACTGCATCGGCCGGCAGGTATGCGCGCAGGGCCGCTGTCAGATCCTCTGCTTCGCGTCCTGTAGCGGTGACTGCCAGCACCACAGGGGGGAGCCCGCCGTCGGGAGTTCCTCTTTCGGCAGCGGCGGCCAGGCCGTCTGCCATTTCCGCCAGCAGGACGGCGCGGAGTCCGGCCGGCGCGCTGATCTGGTAGTCCTGGCCCCGGACGTCAAACCCCCTGGCCGCCTCCGCCTGCACCCGCGCGAACGTCTGGTCTTCTGCCAGGACACGGCGAAGCCCGGTCAGCGAGGGACCAGCGTGGGACGGGCCAGGATGGGACGGGCCAGTGGGGCTCATGGCGGAAACTCCTGTGGGTTCAATGAAAATGCAGGCAACACGAAAACCCGAAATTCACTTCGAATCCCGGGTCATCCCAGCCTACCCCTGCCCCGGCGCCTGGCGGGCACCCCGTTGCTAAGCTTGCTGACCAAGCGCGGGGTTCCACCAACACGCAAAGCTCCCCGTAGGATGTGGGGAGCAAAAAGCGTTCTGACCTACACATCACTGGAGGACCCATGGCACTGAGTGCAACCACTACCCTTCCGCACGCCGTCGGCAGCGTCGCTGCTGTTTTTATCAACGAGGACTTCCAGCGGCACACGAGCCAGTTCGTTGGCGGCACACTGGAGTCCTTCGAGGTGGCCGGAGACGTTGACGGAGTATTCAGCACCACCTCGGTCCGTACGCTGCCCACCACCCGGCTGCCGGAGATCGCCCGCAAGTTCGTGGGCGAAAAGCTCACGGTGACGCAGGTGGAGAACTGGGACGCCCCCGCGGCCGACGGTTCCCGCCAGAGCAACATCACGCTGAAGATCGCCGGCGCCCCCCTTGATGTGACCGCGGTCCAGCGGCTTGTCGCGGAGGGCGGCAGCACGCGCATTGAACTCGAAGGCAATGTGACCTCCTCCGTCCCGTTCCTGGGCGGCAAGATCGCCGAGGCGGCCGAGCCCATGGTGTCCAAGGCCCTGAACATCCAGTCGCAGCAGGCCCAGGCCTGGCTCGAAAGCCACTAGGGCCATGCAGCTCCCCGTGTTTGCGGCGTTGCTCCTGATCATCGCCGGCGTCTGGTCCCTGGTGGTCTGGCCGCAGTTCCTGCGCCGGGTGATGAAGGATCCGAGGGCGCGGGACGCCGCCGGTAAGGCCACAAAGTTCCTCACTGTCCACGTGGTGCTGGTCAGCATCTCGATGGTGCTGGGAGCTGCCACTGCCGTGATCGGGGTTATGGGCCTGCTCGGGTAGGCTGGTCACAGGTGCGCCGGGAAGTCTGGTCGGCAACAGTTTTGTCGAGCCCATAATTCCAGGAGCCACCCATGGCCAAGCACCCTTCCCGCCCCGCCTTCGCTGCTAAGGTCCTCAGCCGCTCAAGCTACCCCGAATTCCTGCGGATCTCCAAGATCCTCAGGCTGGAAACAGCCGGCGGTGCCCTGCTCCTGGCGGCCACGGCCGCGGCCCTCCTCTGGGCCAACTCGCCGGCGGCTGAGGGCTACTTTGCCCTGCGGGACCTTGAAATCGGCTATGAACCCTGGCACCTCCGGCTCTCTCTGGGCCACTGGGCGTCGGACGGTCTCCTGGCCATCTTCTTCTTCCTGGCCGGCCTGGAACTCAAGCGCGAGTTTGTCTCCGGTGAGCTCCGCAAGGTATCCAAGGCGGTGGTTCCGGTGGCGGCGGCCGTGGGCGGCGTGGCAGTCCCGGCCATGATCTACACGCTGGTGAACCTGGGCCAGGGCGCCGAGAGTCTTCGGGGCTGGGCCATTCCCACAGCCACTGACATCGCCTTTGCCCTGGCCGTGCTGGCCGTCATCAACACCCATCTGCCTGTGGCCCTCCGGACGTTCCTGCTGACCTTGGCCGTTGTGGATGACCTGCTGGCCATCGGTATCATCGCGTTCTTCTACTCGTCCGGACTGCAGCCGCTCTTCCTGTTGGCGGCACTGGTCCCGCTGGGGCTGTTTACCCTGCTGGCCCAGAAGAGGGTCCGCAGCTGGTACCTGTTGCTGCCGCTGGCCGCCGCCACCTGGGGACTCGTGCACGCTTCCGGTATCCACGCCACGGTGGCCGGTGTCCTGCTCGGGTTTGCGGTGCCGGTGCTGGCGTCGCGGAAACGCGGTGAGACGGGTTCCGGTATGGCCGAGTCCCTGGAACACCGGCTCCGCCCGCTTTCGGCAGGTTTCGCCGTCCCGGTCTTCGCCTTCTTTTCCGCCGGAGTTGCCGTGGGCGGCCTCGACGGCTTCCGGTCGGCACTGGCGGATCCGGTGGCGGTGGGAATCGTGGCTGCCCTGGTGGCCGGCAAGGCGATTGGCGTGTTCGGGACAACCTACCTGATCACTAAGACCACCAGGGCAAAGCTCGACGACGGCCTCGCCTGGATCGATGTTGCTGGCCTTGCGCTTTTGGCCGGAGTGGGATTCACGGTGTCGCTGCTGATCGCCGAGCTGAGCTTCGGTCCGGGCTCGGCCCACGATGACCATGCGAAGGTGGCCATCCTCACGGGATCGCTGGTTGCTGCCCTGCTCGCCACAGTGGTGCTCCGGCTGCGGAACCGGCATTACCGCGCAGTGGAACTGGCGGAACGGCGTGATGCTGACGGCGACGGCGTCCCGGACGTTTTCGAGCGCCGGGGCTGACAGCCGCGGGCCGGCTTCGGACCGGCGTCGGCCGGTGAAGGCCTAGGCTGCCTGGTTCAGGGCGTCCTCGGCGGCCACCCAGGAAATCATCGCGCACTTAACGCGCGCGGCGTAGCGGGCCACACCCTCAAAAGCCGCGGCGTCGCCCAGGATCTCGGGATCCGCGTGAATCTTCCCACGCGAGCGGAGCACTTCGCGGAAGGTGCCAATGACGGAATGGAGTTCGTCCACGGTCATTCCCTCCGCGAGCTCGCTGAGGACCGACGCCGAGGCCATCGAGATGGAACACCCTTCGCCGTCCCAGGAAATCTGCGCCACCCTGCCGTCTTCCACAGCCACCCGCAGCGTGACTTCGTCGCCGCAGACGGGGTTGAGCTGGTGGGACTGGCCCGTGGACGCCCCCGCCGGCGCGGTGACACCCGCCAGTCCGCTGCCGTGGCGGGCCTTGGAATGGTCAAGGATGATCTGCTGATACAGCTGGTCAAGGCTCATGCTGGATTACCTTCGGTGATCGCGTCAGACGCGGAAGTAGGAGCGGACTCCGGCGACTGCTTCCAGGAAGGTGTCGACGTCGTCGGTGGTGTTGTACAGGTAGGCGCTTGCCCTGGTGGTTGCGGTCAGGCCCAAGCGGCGGTGCAGCGGCTGGGCGCAATGGTGACCCACGCGGACGGCGATGCCCCGCGAATCCAGGAACTGCCCGACGTCGTGCGCGTGCACACCGTCGACGTCGAACGCGGCAAGGCCGATCCGCTCCTGTCCTGCGGCGGGCCCCAGGACGCGGATGCCGGGAATGGACTCCAGCCCCGCCACCATCCGCTGGCCGAGCTCCGATTCCCAGCGGTGCACACGGTCCAGGCCGGTTTCCGTGAGGTAGTTGGCTGCGGCGGCCAGGGCAACGGCCTGCGAGATGCGCTGGGTGCCGGCCTCGAAACGCTGCGGCGCGGGCAGGTACTCGGCCCGTTCCATGGTCACGGTGGTGATCATGGAACCGCCGGTCAGGAACGGCGGCAGCACGTCCAGGAGGTCCTGCTTGCCGTAGAGGACACCGATTCCGGTGGGCGCCAGCATCTTGTGGCCGGAGAAGACGGCGAAGTCGACGTCAAGCTCCTTGACGTTCAACGGCAGGTGGGGTGCGGACTGGCAGGCGTCCAGGACCACCAGTGCTCCGGCTCGCCGCCCCAGCGCGACCAGTTCCTGCACGGGATTAATGGTGCCCAACACGTTGGAAGCGTGCGTGAAGGCCAGGACCTTGGTTTTGCTTCCCAGGATCTCGGCCGCAATGTCCAGCCGCAGGGCACCGGCGTCGTCGATGGGGATGTAGCGCAGGGTGGCGCCGGTGCGGAACGCCAGTTCCTGCCACGGGATCAGGTTGGCGTGGTGCTCCATCTCGGTCACCACGATCTGGTCACCCGGGCCCACGGCGAGGTCTTTCAGCCGGGCGCCACCGCGCCCTTGCGCCACCCACAGCGCGGCGTTCGACAGCGCATAGCTGACCAGGTTCAGGCCTTCGGTGGCGTTGGAGGTCCACACCGTTTCCTCATAGCCGGCACCAATGAAGTCCGCTATGGTCTGGCGGGCGTCTTCGAAAACCTCTGTCGCTTCCACGGCAAGGAAATGGGCTCCGCGGTGCACGGCTGCGTTGCGCTGTTCGTAAAACTCCTGCTCAGCTTCGATGACACTCAGCGGGTTTTGCGAGGTGGCGCCCGAATCGAGGTATACCAGGGGCTTGCCGTTCACCAGCTGGCCAAGCACGGGGAAGTCGTTTCGAATCCTGAGGACTTCGGCGTTATCCAGGGCCGGTACTGCGCGTTCCAGCGTGGCAGGCGTTGATACTAGGGCCAAAGCTAACTCCTTGAGATGCCAATGGATTGACACTCAATTGTCCCACAACACCACTGTGGCGGCGGCCCGATGGGCAACCGCCACAGCAGCTCCGGGCTTCAGCCCGCGGAAGTGAGGGCCGGCGACGGCTGGGGGGAGAGTCTCGGTCTCAGAAGACTCTGACGTCGCCGGCCCCGCTTCGATCCAGCCCCGGGGGCCGGAAGTTTTGCTCAAAAAGAGGCCTGAAAGTCTGTTGGCCGGTCCGCGGTTTTGGTGGCTCCGTGTTTTCCTGCCGCACTAAGTCAATCGCATGCGGATGCTCCGCACACGAGTAGGCAGTACTCTACTTTTTTGGGCCGGGGCTACGCGTATCCGGACGCCCGTACGCAGGCGCGTCCGCAGGCAGGCTTAGTTCGGAAGGGCTGAAGCCAGTTCGTCGCGGCTCCGCACGCCGAGTTTGACGTAGGTGCGGTACAGGTGCCCCTCCACAGTACGTACGGACACCATGAGCCTTTGTGCGATCTCCCGGTCGGTGAGACCTTGCACAGCGAGCTCTACGATGTCCTGTTCCCGGCGGGTGAGATGCACGCTGGGTGCTGCGGCGATGAAGTGGCCTTCCCGGAACCTCTCGCCCAGTTCGTGGTCACACTTCTCCCGCAGGGCCACCGCCTGACGGGCCCGCCGGCGTTCACCGGAGCTCTCAAGGACGGTGCTCGACCGCGCGTAGGCTTCCCGCGCAAGGTTAACGAATCCCGCGCCTTCAAGCATGACCGCCGTTTCCATGATGGACTCCGCATCCGCGGACTCCCAATGCCCCGCCAGCGTGAGCATTGCCGCGGCCCAACGGCCTTCAACGTTCCCCGCCAGTGAGTGGACCAAAGGGATCACCGAATGGTCGCCCAGGTCCCAGCAGAGAGCCAAAAGCTCCAGAAGTGTCCCGGCCCGGGTGGTCACCTCGGGCGTGGTGGCCAGTGTGTGGAGGGACGCCAGGCCCTTTCCGTCATGCGCCACATACTCCGATGCTGCTGATGCGTACGCCTTTGCAAGGAGTCCGTAGCCGGTGGAGCCCTGCGGGGAATCCTTGTAATCCAGCTCAAGCCGGCCGGCCTGGGCGGCGTCGCCGAGCCTCGCCGCTACATAAAACGCAAGCCCGGAACCAAACCGGAACATCTGCAGCGGATCGTTGAGCCTCAGGGTCTCCACCGCCGGCAACAGCGTTTGGTAGGCGCGTTCCATCCGCCCCTGCCGCAGGAGCGAGTAGCCACGGAGCACTTCGAGGCTACCGCTAAAATAGGCAACACCCCTCGGCTGTCCGGCAGCGTAGTTCGCCAGCTCCCGTTCCGCCGAGTCCCACTCCCCCATGGCCAGGTAATCTGCAACCAGGCGGCCAAGGACAAATTCATTGAAGAAGAACACGCCACCCTGCAGGGAGGGAAGTTCCGAGACCGCCAGCAATGCGGCGTCCAGCCCCTGGACGGCACGTCCGGCCGAGGCGAACGAATGGGCCTCCAGCGCCAGTCCCACAGCACGCAGGGCGTCGTCCGTAGCATCGCCGGCGGGGCTGCGCCGAAGTTCCTGGACCCCGGCCTCCAAGGCCTGGTGGTTGCCTGCTTCGCAAAGTTCCAGCAGGCGCAGCAAGCGCTCCTGCCAGGGCCCGGCCGGTACACCGGCGCTCTCTTGGGAATCCGGCGGCACAGCATCCGGGCCAGCCGTCGTGGCGCCTGCACTTTGAAGCGCTTCACGGGAATCGGCCGCGAATACTGACAGCGGCGTTCCCAGAGCCTGGTGAGCCATGGCCCTGAGCATCAGGACCGGAACAGCCCAGGCACCGTTCCCCAGTTGCAGCCAGCATCCGTCCAGAAGCTTGGCCGCACCCACGAAGTCGCCTTCATTGAACAAGGCGCGTCCCTGGACGGCCTGTGCCTGCGGCAGGAGGGCCGGGTCCGCGACCTTCGCCGCCATCGTCCGGCTGCTCCGGTTCCGGGAGTGGATCAGGGCGGTACCGGCCGCCTCGAGCAGCTCGGGATCGGATATTTTTAATCCGCATTCGAGGGCCCATTCCACGGCCCTCATTCTGCCCTCAGACCCTTCGGGAGCGGTTCCGAGCTGGTCCCGGATCTTTTCAAGCAGCTGCAGGCTCCGGGACACCGAGATACTGGTGCGGAGCGACTCGCCGAACACGGAGTTCCAGATCCGGAGATCGGCTGGAATGCCGGAACTCTCCACCATCATCTGCTGGTCCAGCAGCGTGCGCACTACCTCGGCGCCAAAAATGTCCTCGATCACCTTCCGGCTCACGGGCCCGGCGAGGGCTACAAGTTTCAGGACTTCCTGCTCTTCCGGGCTGCGGCGGAGCATGTCCGTCACCACCACCTCGGTGAGCCTGGGTCCGTCGGCGGGCAACGGGCCCAGCAGCATCCAGATCCCGTTCCGCTTTGCGAGTTCGCCCCGCTCTGCGGCATCGTGCAGCAGGGCGTCAAGAATCCGCGGATTTCCGCCTGACGCACTCCAGATGGTGTCAATGGTTCCGGACGGGACTGTTCCATCAAGTGCGTGGGAGAGGACTTCCTCGACCTGCTCCCGGTTCATGGGACGGAGATCCACACGGTCAGCCAGGCCGTCATACCAGAGCTGCGCGAGCGGCTGCGGCAGCCCGGGCCGCGGCCTGCCGGCAGCAAGCACCGTGGCCCAGCCGGCGGAGATCATGTCGGCCACAATGCTGGCCGTTGCCTCGTCCAGATGATGGGCGTCATCCATCATCAGGAGCAAAGGGGCATCCCTCCCGGCTTTCAGCTTCTCAAAGTAGCTCCACACGGACCGCAGCACAGCCACCGGAGACACGGAGTCCTCGGCCGTCAGCTCCGCCGTGTAGGGCGCCAGGACTCCAAAGGGAACGCCGGACAGTGACGAACTCCCGTGGATCTGAACAATGATCATCTCCTGGGCAAGCCGATCGGTGATGGCTTCGGTCAGCGTTGACTTCCCGATGCCCGGGCCCGCCATGAGGAAAACAGCCTGGCTCGTGCGGCTGCGGATGATGTTGCAGATCCGGTCCAGCGGTTCACGCCGACCCGTGAGCAGTCGATACGGCGTTCCCGGTTTGGCTGCGTGGCCGTTAGACGAGTCCAGTCAGATCACCCCTGGACGTTACTCCGAGCTTGGTAAAGACCTGGTAAAGGTGGCCTTCCACGGTGCGCACGGACACGCCCATCTCCACGGCAATGTCGCGGTTGGACGAGCCCCGGCCGGCCAGCCGCGCGATCTGCCTCTCCCTGGCGGTCAGCAGCGGGCTGCCGCTGCTCGGGACGATCGGCAGGCTTGCCACGGTGGCTGCGAGGATGTCCAGCCGGGCCTGTGCGGTCCTGGCTGAGACCGAGTCGCCGGCCTGCCGAGCGTAGTCAACGGCCAGCGCCATGCACCGGGCCTCAACGGCATCCAGTTCCAGGGTGGCCGCCAGCTCCCCGCCGGCAAGCAACGTTTTGGCGTCGCGGGTCCGGCTGCCCACGGCGATCAGCCGCGAAATTTCCGCCAAGGGGCCCTGGCGATGCCCGGCCACTTGTTCCATCAGCCGGAAGTCAGCCTCCGTGCCGTTGACGGTGGCTCCGAGCAGGCTGATCCCGGCAAGGGTGAACGTGCCTGCTGCGATGTCGCGGCGCGCAGACTGCTTCAGGCGCGTGGCTGCGTCGCTGTCCCCCAGCCAACGGGCGGCCATATCCGCGCAGAATTCAGTGCGGCTCCGGGCGGCATGGTCAGCTGCCCCTGCTGTCCGTTGCAGCCTGTCGAGATACTTCCGGGACTGCCCGGCATTGCCGATCTGCGCATACGCGAAGGCGATGGCAGCATAGGCGGCGCGGAGCATGCTCTGGACGGGCCGCAGCTCCAGCTGTGCAGCGGCCGAGAGCAGCGAATCAAGGGCAACGGCACCGCGGCCCGAGTACACGTAGGCGATGCCGGCCGCGAGCTCCGCGGCGGCGCTCCGGTAAGGGAGCCGGTGGAACTCGCGCGCGGAAGGCGGATCCAGGAGGTCGATGCACCGGCGCCATTGCCCTGCCATCAGGAGCACGTTGTACGCCCGGCTGGCGAACTTTTCGCGCAGGCCCACGATCTCGGCGGCGTCCGAGATCTGCCCGCCCAGCTGCCTCATCAGGCTCAGGGCGTCCATTTCCCGCCCGGTCATGGACAGGACGCTCATGAGGATTACCGCTGAGTTCATCCTGAACCACGTGTCCGGATTCTGCCCGGGGTCCGCAGCGGCTTCAAGGGCCGGCAAGGCGGCGGCGTAGTCACCCACGAAAGCCTGGTACTCGAATTCGCTCAGGCTGATCCGGTTGGCCGCAGCAGCCAGCGGCTCAGGCCAGCCCTTCGCGATTCCTGGCTCCACGCCCAGCCGCTCCCGTGCCGTCTGAAGCAGCGCCGGCACCCGGGCGGTGTGCGCGGGGAGCCAGACCATGACCCGGGATTTGGCCTCGACCACCCGGGCGAACTCCTCAACGTCCAGGTTGTCCAGCTGCGGCTGGGAAATATCGTCCAGTGCTGCCATGGCCTGCACCGGGAGATCCATGAGCAGGTACGCTGCCGCCTTCTGTCGCTGGGCAGGCACCCATTGAGGGTCATTCCGTTTCAGGGTGTCGGCATACTTGAGGGCAAAATGAGGGTCAAAGAGCTGCACTGCGGCTTCGGCAGCGGCCAGCGCCATGGCTGGACTCAACTCGGCCTCGCATTCCTGGGTCCAGGCGCCGAACGCCATCAGCTCTTCCACGGTCATCGTGTCAGGGTCAGGTTCCTTGCCGCCCAGGAGCAGGCTCCGCAGTTCCCTTCGCCGAGTGATGCTGAGCCAGGAGCGGACAACGTCGCCGAGGTACTTTTCACGCAGTGAAACCCACCGGTTGTCCGAAGCGTCGATCTCCAGCAGGCCCGAATCCTCCATGTCCGCCACCACACCCGCACCGTAGACGGCGGTCAGCCTGAACAGTTCCACACTGCGGGCGCAGGAGAGCATCTCGATGACATCCCGCTCCTCAGGAGACTTCCGGGTCCACTGGGACCGCACGATGTCGTCGAGGCTTGCCGCGCCATCAAGCACCACCTTGTCCCGAAGAGTCCAGACGGAGTCCGACAGAACCAGGTTCCCCGAATGCTGCTGCTCGGTTACAAGCGCTTTCAGGAGCAGGGGGTTGCCGCCAACCATGGTGTGGAAGGTGCTGACCAGGGAGGCCGACACGCGGTGTCCCAGCAGGGAAAGCAGCACCTGCCGGGTCTGCAGCTCATTGAGGTTGTCCAGCCTGACCTCGGTGAGCCTGCGGTCGTTGAGGAGCCAGTGGAAATCGGCCGGAAGATCACTGACCATCGGTGCCACGGCCACCATGCGGGCGGTCCCGGTCAGGAGGATGTTGAGCAGGACGCCGGCGCTCATGTCATCGATGCTGCCGGCGGTGTCCAGGGTTATGACACACTGGCGCCCGGCGGCATCGCTTTTGATGAGGGATGTAATGCCACGAAGGATGGCTGTGGGCGAACCCATGTACGCCTGGGGAAGCCGCGCCAGCAGGAAGGCCAGGCAACCGTAGGGCGTTGTGCCGGCCGACGGTCCGTTGCGGAGCTGCAATGTCCAGATATCCGGCCCCAGCTCGGAGACGGCTGTCCTGGCCAAGGACGACTTGCCTACGCCGCGTCCACCGGTGATGACAACTCCCAGGGAGTCGAGGCTGGTCAGGGCCGTGCGGACCGTTTCGAGGTTGGCGCTCCGCGCGGGCACGGACCACCGCTGTTGCTCTGCTATGCCAGCAGCGTCGGTGCGCAGCTCAAGGTCGTTGAGCGGTGACCCACGTCCCCAGCTGAGTGGCTCGATTGACATGAACTTGTCCCCTACATCCCACTAAAGCGGGATTAGCCCCATCGCTCCCCCGCTTAGGAAGAAGACTACCCCTTGGCACACGCAGGTAAACAGAGACAGGCGGTTTTAAGTTTTATTCCTAAACGTCTGACCTGGCCGGATGGAACTTCTGCTGGGCCGCAGTCAGTCCTTCCCTGACCAGCATCTCCACGGCATCGGCCGCCTCATCGAGCAAGAACGGAAGTTCTTTGCGCTCTGCAGTGCCAAAATCGCGCAGGACATAGTCTGCCGTGTCCATCCGCCCTGGAGGGCGACCCACACCCACCCGTACGCGCAGGTAATCCTTAGTGGCCAGCGCCTTGGACATGTCCCTGAGGCCGTTGTGGCCGCCCTCACCGCCGCCGCATTTCAGCTTTATGGTGTTGAACGGAATATCAATCTCATCGTGCACCGCGACAACATGGTCAGGATCAATGCCGTAAAAATTTGCCAGGCCGGCCACAGGGCCACCGGAAACGTTCATGTAGCTCATCGGCTTGGACAGCACCACCCGTGCGCCGCCGATCCCGAGCCGTCCTTCGAGCACCTGGGCGCGTGCCTTGTGGGTTTTGAACTTGCCGCCCATCCGGCCCGCGAGCTCGTCCAGGACCATCTGGCCGACGTTGTGCCGGTTGGCCTTGTACTCGGCCCCGGGGTTTCCGAGGCCAACGATCAGCCAGGTATCAGTCATTATTCAATCCTAAGGTGGTCCGGACATGGCTGTGGCCGGACCCCGACAGGGCCCGGCCACAGCTGCAAGCGGAGGAGTTGTTACTCGGCTGCGGCTTCGGTGGAAGCCTCGCCCTCTTCTTCTGCGGCCTCAAGGGCCTCGGAGATGTTGACAACCAGTGCGTCGGCGTCGGCCAGCAGGACCGAACCCTTCGGCAGGACCAGGTCGGAAGCGTGGATGTGCTGTCCCGCGGAGCGGCCTTCGATGTCGACCTCGATTGCGGTGGGCAGGTGAGTTGCCTCGGCCTCAAGGGAGATGACGGTGAGTTCCTGGTTGAAGACGCTGCCCGGAGCCAGTTCGCCAACGATGTGGACGGGGATGTCCACGGTGACCTTCTCACCCTTGATGACGGTCAGCAGGTCGATGTGCTCGATGATCTGCTTGATGGGGTCGCGCTGGACGTCCTTGACCAGGGCCAGGTGCTCTTCGCCGTTGACATCCAGGGACAGCAGGGCGTTGGCTTTGCGGACTGCCAGCGTGGTGGCCTTGGCCGGAAGCGTGATGTGGATCGGCTCGGCGCCGTGGCCGTAGATGACGGCGGGGATCAGGTTGGCCATGCGGGCGCGGCGGGCGAAGCCCTTGCCGAATTCGGTGCGTACTTCTGCTGCGAGCTTCTGCTCAGACATGTGTATCTCCTCGGAAGACTAAAGGTGTTCAGCAAGGGCGGAGGTCTGTTACGACCTTCAACGCCGGGCGGCCGTGAGGCGGCCCTTCCAGAAGGGAGATTCAGACCCAGTCGATAACGGAGACCTGCAGTCCGGTTTCCCGGATGCTCTCCCTCGCCAAGGTATCGTCAAAAAGCTTACCAGCGCCGGGCCCAATTACGGAAAACGGTCCCCACCAGCCCAGTGTGGTCAGGCGTTGCCGTCGAACAGGCTGGTGACCGAACCGTCGTCGAACACTTCGCGGATGGCGCGGGCGATCAACGGTGCGATGGACAGCACCGTCAGCTGCGGGAACTGCTGGTTCGCGGTGAGGGGCAACGTATTGGTGACCACCACTTCGCGGGCGCCGGATTCGGACAGCCGCTGAGCCGCGGGCTCGGAGAAGACAGCGTGCGTCGCGGCGATGATGACGTCCTTCGCCCCGGCGTTCTTCAGGACCTGGACCGCTCCGGAAATGGTGCCGCCGGTGTCGATCATGTCATCGATCAGGACGCAGGTCCGGCCCTCGATCTGGCCCACGACGGTCTTGGAGACGGCCTGGTTGGGAACTGTGAGGTCGCGGCTCTTGTGCACAAAGGCCAGCGGCGCTCCGCCCAGGCGTTCGGCCCACTGCTCAGCGACGCGCACCCGGCCGGTGTCCGGGGACACCACGGTGACGTTGTCCGCGGCGACGCGGGTGCGGATGTAGTCGGCCAGGAGGGGGATCGCCATGAGGTGGTCCACGGGCCCGTCGAAGAAGCCCTGGATCTGCGAGGTGTGCAGGTCAACGCTCATGATGCGGTCGGCACCGGCGGTCTTGTACAGGTCCGCCACCAGGCGGGCGGAAATGGGTTCGCGGCCGCGGCCCTTTTTATCCTGCCGTGCATACGGGTAGAACGGGGACACCACGGTGATGCGCTTGGCGGAGGCCCGCTTCAGCGAATCGATCATGATCAGCTGTTCCATGAGGTGGTTGTTCAGCGGAGCCGGGTGGGCCTGGATGACGAACGCGTCGGTTCCCCGGACGCTTTCGCCCGCGCGGACATAAATCTCCCCGTTGGCGAAGTCGTAGGCATCAACGGGCAGCAGCTCGGTACCCAGCTCCTTGGCGATTTCCCGCGCCAGTTCGGGGTGCGCCCGCCCAGCGGCAAGCACCAGCTTCTTCTCGCCGCGTGCCGTAATTTCGTTCATTATTGCTGGTCCTCTTCTGTCGATGCTGGGGTATGTGAGGAGTCTGAGGCGGCCTGCGCCAGTTCCGCCGAGCGTGAGCCGGGGCGGTTGGCCACAACCCAGCCCTCGGCGTTGCGCTGCGGTGCAACGGACAGGACGAGAGCCCCTGCCGGGACGTCCTTGCGGATCACCGCGCCGGCGCCGCTGTAGGCACCGTCCCCCACGGTGACCGGTGCAACAAAGACTGTGTTGGAACCTGTGCGGACGCCCGAGCCGATCACCGTGCGGTGCTTCTTCTCGCCGTCGTAATTGGCCGTGATGTTGCCACAGCCAATGTTGGTGTCCTCGCCGATTTCGGCGTCGCCGGCGTAGCCGAGGTGGGAAAGTTTGGAGCCGCGGCCAATCGTGACGTTCTTCGTTTCGTAGAACGCGCCGATCTTGCCGGTGTCGCCGAGCACTGTGCCGGGACGCAAGTACGTGAAGGGGCCGACGGCGGCGTCCGCACCGATCGCGGCACCGGAACCGTGCGTGCGGGTCACCTTGGCGCCTTCGCCGATGCGGACATCGGTCAGCGTGGAGTCGGGGCCGACGACGGCGTCCCTCGCCACGGTGGTGGCCCCGTGCAGCTGCGTGTTGGGCAGGATGCGGACGTCCTCGTCCAGGGTGACCGTGGAATCGATCCAGGTGGTGGCGGGGTCAACCACGGTGACCCCGGCGCGCATCCAGGCTTCAACGGTGCGGCGGTTCAGTTCCGCGCCGAGGGCGGAGAGCTGCACGCGGTCATTGGCACCCTCCACCTGCCAGCGGTCTTCGGTGACGACGGCGGCGACCCGGCCGCCCGACTGGCGCGCGAGGCCCAGCACGTCGGTGAGGTACTTTTCGCCCTGCGAATTGTCGGTGGTGATGTGGACCAGCGCGTCACGGAGGACATCGGCGTCGAAGGCGTAGATCCCGGAATTGACTTCGCGGATCAGGCGTTCGGTTTCCGTTGCATCCTTGTGCTCGCGGATGCCGGTCACGGAGCTGTCATCACCGCGGAGAATGCGTCCGTAGCCCGTGGCGTCAGCCAGCAGCGCGGTGAGCACGGTGACGGCATTGGCCTCGCGCTCATGTGTGGCCACCAGGTCCGCCAACAGGCTGCCCGTGAGGAGCGGAACATCGCCGTAAGTGACCACTACGGTGCCCGCGAGTTTTTCCTCGGCGTCCAGTGCTTGCACGGCCACCTCGACGGCGCGGCCGGTGCCGGGGACATCGTCCTGGTCCACGATCAGGGCTTCGGGGTCCAGGTGTTTCAGGTGGCGGGCAACCAGATCCCGCTCGTGCCGGACCACCAGGGCAAGCCGTCCGGGGTTAATGCTGCGTGCTGCCAGCAGGGCGTGGCCCACCATGGACCGGCCGCCGATTTCGTGCAGGATCTTCGGGGTACGGGATTTCATCCGGGTACCGGCGCCTGCTGCCAGAACAATGACGGCGGCTGGGCCGGTAGTCTCGGGGATCACGTACGGGTTCTCCTTGCTTGGTTGCGCGTTGCGCTGGGCGCGGTGCCTGTCCGGCCAAAATCCACGGCGGGGCACCGGGTCCATCCTACTGGACGGTCTTCTCCTACTGGACGGTCTTCGCACAGCAGTTCCGCCCATAGGATTCGAACCTATACTCCACGGCTCCAAAGGCCGGGGTGCTGCCATTACACCAGGGCGGACCATGCCACAGGCGCGAAGGCCAAGGCACAAGTATTTATTTTGCCATGGCTTCAGGGCAGCCCGCGACATCGGCGGGAATCACGGCAGCCAGGCTCCTGTCGCGCCACCGGTTCCAACTGTCTCAGCGTGCTAGGGCATGATGGAAATGTGAGCAATAACCCACCCCGGACACGGATGACAGGCGTACAGCGGCGCAGCCAGCTGATCGACGTCGGCCGTGGCCTGTTTGCCGCGCGCGGGCTCGACGGGACCACCATTGAGGAAATCGCGGCCTGCGCCAGTGTTTCCAAGCCCGTCATCTACGAACATTTCGGCTCCAAGGAGGGCCTCTACACGCAGGTGGTGGACTTCGAGTTCCACATCCTGCTGGACTCGATCACCGGTGCGCTCACCGAAGAAGGTAAACCACGGGTCCTGGTGGAACGCGCCGCCCTGGCCCTCCTCACTTACATCGAGGACCGCGCGGAGGGCTTCCGGATCCTGATGCGCGACGCCCCGCCGTCGCAGCCCGAAGGCGCTTTCTCCACCCTGCTGTCCCAGGTCACGGCCCGCGTGGAACACATCCTGTCCGACGAATTCCACCGCCGCGGCTTCAGCGCCCAGGACGGCGCCATGTACGCCCAGATGCTCGTGGGCATGGTGGCCATGACCGGCCAGTGGTGGCAGGACAGCCGCCAGCCCGACAAGCACACGGTCGCCGCCCACCTCGTCAACCTCGCCTGGAACGGCCTCACCGGCCTCCAAAAAGACCCCGGGCTCCGCACCGACGACCCAGCGCGAACGGACACTTAAGCCCCCTGTGCGCGAGAGCGAGCCGCGCGTTGCGTTCGCGGCGCAGGAGCCCTTCGCCGTCGCTTTGACACGACACACAGGTGACGCTACGGTCGCTGAGCGACCTCCACGCCACGATGCGCCGCGATGCGCGACTACACGAAGGTCCCCCGCACCGCTGTTGCCGAAGGTTCCGTTCAGGGATCGCCAGCACACACCTAAGTGACCGTTCGAGCCCGGGCGCGAGGCCGCAACTGCCCCTCGCGCCAGTAAGCGCGAAAGGACACTTGCGGACCCGAATCCCGCCTGCAACGCACGACGGCGTCACGCACGGCACGCTTTCGGCCCACCCGCGGTCCCGCTCCCCCGCGAACTCGGCCTCCCGCCGTCGGCCATCACCCAAAAATCTGCTCCCCGTGACACGCCCCCCACACCCGAGGGGACAAGGTACCAAGGGGCTTAAGTGACCGTTCGCGCCCGGGTGCGGGGGCTTAAGCGGCCGTTCGCGCCGGTAAGCGCGAGAGGACACTTGCGGACCCGAATCCCGCATGCAACGCACGACGGCGTCACGCACGGCACGCTTTCGGCCCACCCGCGGTCCCGCTCCCCCGCGAACTCGGCCTCCCGCCGTCGGCCATCACCCAAAAATCTGCTCCCCGTGACACGCCCGCACACCCGAGGGGACAGGTACCAAGGGGCTTAAGTGACCCCTCGCGCTGGGAGGCGAGCCCACCGTCGCCGGAGGCGGTCCTTCCGAAAGGAGCGCATCGCGGCACATCGGAGCGCGCAGGTCGCCCAGCGACCGGAGCGTTCCCTATGTGCCGTGTCTAAGCGACGCGGAAGGGCCGACTGCGGCACCCAACCCGCACCCCGGGGAGTGCCGATCAGGCCTACTCGCCGAGGACTTCGAGGGCTTCCATCCATTCGAGTTCCAGGGTTTCGCGGTCGGTGGCGAGGTCCTTAAGTTTTTTGTTCTGGTCTCCCAGGGCATCGAAGTCGGATTCTGCGGTGCTCTTGACCATCTGGTCGTGAATCTTCTTTTCCTGCTGCTCCAGTTTGCCCAGCTGGCGCTCGATCCGGTTCTTGGCCTTCCGGGCGTCGCGCTTTTCGGCCTCGGTGGAGCCGGAGGCCGCGGGGGCGGAGCTGCCGCTCGGGCCGGTGACGGGGTTGCCGCCGCCGGTGATCGTGGAACCGGCCAGGGCGGATTCGCGGAGTTCCAGGTACTGGTCCACGCCGCGCGGCAGGGCGCGGATCTTGCCGTCGCCCAGCAGCGCCATCTGGTGGTCCGTCACGCGCTCCAGAAGGTAGCGGTCGTGGCTGACCACAACGAGTGTGCCCGGCCAGCCGTCAAGGACGTCTTCGACGGCGGCGAGGGTGTCGGTGTCGAGGTCGTTGGTGGGCTCATCGAGCATCAGCACGTTCGGCTCCCCCACCAGCAGGCGCAGCAGCTGGAGGCGCCGGCGCTCACCACCGGAGAGGTCCTTGACCGGTGTCCACTGCTTCTCGTTGGTGAAGCCGAGCTGCTCCACAAGCTGGCCCGCAGTGAATTCCTTGCCGCCCACGTTGAAGGACCGCTTTTCGCGCTCGATGACTTCGATCACGCGCAAGTCGGAGACGTCGTCGAGCTCTTTGACCTCCTGGGTCAGCACGGCGGTGACCACGGTCTTGCCGCGCTTGACCTTGCCGGATGACGGCTCAATCTGGCCGTTGAGGAGTTTCAGCAGGGTGGTCTTGCCGGCGCCGTTGACACCCACGAGGCCCAGCCGCTCACCGGGAGCAAGCCGCAGCGTGATGTTGTCGAAGAGTTTCTGTCCGGGGTCGCCACCCAGGAAATCCAGGGAGACGTTCTCGAGGTCCAGGACGTCCTTGCCAAGCCGGGCGGTGGCCATCTTGCTCAGGGCTGTGGAGTCGCGCGGCTCGGGGACGTCGGCAATGAGGGCGTTGGCGGCCTCGATCCGGAATTTCGGCTTGGCTGTGCGGGCCGGAGCGCCGCGCCGCAGCCAGGCGAGTTCCTTCTTAACGAGCTGCTGGCGTTTGCTTTCCACCACGGAGGCCGAGCGGTCGCGTTCCGCCCGGGCCAGCACGTAGGCCGCGTAGCCGCCGTCGAACGGGTCCATGATGCCGTCGTGGATTTCCCAGGTCTTGGTGCAGACTTCGTCCAGGAACCAGCGGTCGTGGGTGACCACCAGGAAGGCGCCCTGGTTGGCCCGCCACCGGGTCTTCAGGTGCCTGGACAGCCAGGCGACACCTTCGACGTCGAGGTGGTTGGTCGGTTCGTCGAGCATGATCACGTCATGGTCCTCGATCAGCAGCTTGGCCAGCGCCACCCGCCGCTTCTGTCCGCCGGAGAGGGCGTGGACGTTGGCATGCCAGTCGACGTCGGACACCAGGCCGCCCATGACTTCGCGGATCTGGGGGTTGCGGGCCCATTCATAGTCGGCCTGGTCACCGACGATCGCAGCGCCCACTGTGAGGTCGCCGTCGAGCACGTCGCTCTGGTCCAGGTAGCCGATGTTGACTTCGCTGCGCTTGGTCACCCGGCCGGAGTCCGGCGTGGAGCGCATGGCCAGCAGGCGCATCAGCGTGGACTTGCCGTCGCCGTTCCGGCCCACCATGCCGATCCGGTCACCTTCCTCGAGTCCGAGGGTGATGCCGTCCAGGACGGTGCGCGTTGCGTACGAAACCGTAAGGTTTTCGCCGCCAAGAAGGTGTGCCAAGGGGACTGCTTTCTGCTGCTCAGTAAGGAAGGGGGCTCTTAAAGGAGAGTATCGGAGATGATGCGCGCGCCGTGCACGGGCCCGTGGACAGGGAATGCCGTCAGCCCGTAGTGCCGCAGGTCCTCCGCCAGGTTTTCGGCGGCGGCGGGATTGTGCGTCAACAGCGCCACGGTGGGTCCGGAACCGGACACGATTCCGGCCAGGGCGCCGAGCGCTTCACCTCGTCCCAGCGTATCGCGGAGCGCGGGGGAAAGTTCAATGGAGGCCCGCTGCAGATCGTTCACCAGGACACGGCCCAGGGCATCGGCGTCTCCGCTCCGCAGCGCCTGCAGGATCTTGGGATCCACCGCTGTGGGCTCGGCAACGTCCAGTCCTTCGGCGTCGCGGAGCCGGTCCAGGGTGCGGAAGACCTCGGGGGTGGGCAGCCCATAGTCCGCCGCCACGAGGACCCAGTCGGTTTGGGCTTTGGCCAGTGCCGGCGAAAGG
Source organism: Pseudarthrobacter sp. KH_020_B (assembly GCF_057840185.1). Lineage (NCBI taxonomy): Bacteria > Bacillati > Actinomycetota > Actinomycetes > Micrococcales > Micrococcaceae > Pseudarthrobacter > Pseudarthrobacter sp. KH_020_B. The sequence continues at coordinate 1,387,529 of NZ_CM174506.1, read as the reverse complement.
TCGTCGCCAACGCCGAGCCCGACGGCGGTTCCGCCGAGGAGGGAGAACGGCACGTCTGCCCCCAATTCAGCGGCCAGATGTGCCAACTCATCTCGCGACAGCCCGCTGTTCCAGAGCGCATCGCAGGCCAGCAGGGTGGCTGCGGCATCGGCCGAGCCGCCGCCCATGCCCCCGGCCACGGGGACCCGCTTGGTGATTTCAAGGTGCACGCCGGTGGAGTGCTCGGAGACATCGGCCATGATGGCTGCGGCCTTGTAGGCCAGGTTCTTCTCATCCAGCGGGATATGCACCCCGTCCAGGTCCAGGGTGCTGTCAGGGCTGATGCTGACGGTGATTCCCGGCGTCTCCGTGCTGGTGGCAGCCACTTCCTCGTAGAGGGAAACGGCCAGGTACACGCTGGCAACTGAATGGTAGCCGTCGGCACGCAAGGGTCCCACGTCCAGGGAAACATTGACCTTGCCGGGCGCCTTCGCGCGGACCGTCCGTGCCGGAAACTTCCCGGCGGCTGCCTTCACGACCCGGCCTCGCGGGCTTCGGCAATCCGGGCGAAGGCGTGGATGTCGATGACTTCGCCCCGGGCTGATGGGGCCACTCCGGCGGCGATGAGGCAGCGTTCGGCTTCGGCTGCGCCGCCGGCCCAGCCGGCCAGGGCGGCCCGCAGTGTTTTCCGGCGCTGGGCGAAGGCGGCGTCGATCACGGCGAACACCTGCTCACGGGTGGCAGTTGTTTCAGGCGGTTCCCGCCGGGTGAAGGCCACGAGTCCGGACTGGATCTTCGGCGCAGGCCAGAAGACGTTCATGCCGATCACCCCGGCCTTGCGCATACTGCTGTACCAGGCCGCCTTGACCGAGGGCACGCCGTAGGTCTTTGATCCTGGCCCCGCCGCCAGCCTGTCAGCCACCTCGTCCTGGACCATCACCAGCCCGTGCTGCAGGCTGGGGAAGTGCTGGAGCAGATGCAGCACCACCGGCACGGCCACGTTGTACGGCAGGTTCGCCACAATGGCGGTGGGTTCAACGGGAAGCGATGTGACCTTCATGGCGTCCGCCTGGACCAGGTGGAAAGCGCCCGCCGCTTCCGGCCGCCACGCTTTGACGGTTTCCGGCAGCTTCGCCGCCAGGACCGGATCGATTTCGACGGCGACCACTGACTGCGCGGCGTCCAGCAGGCCCAGGGTGAGCGAACCAAGGCCGGGCCCGACTTCCAGCACGGTCTCGTCCGGGCCGATGCTGGCAACGGAGACGATCCGTCGGATGGTATTGCCATCGATGACAAAGTTCTGGCCGAGTGTCTTGGTGGGCCGGATGCCGATTTCTTCCGCCAGCCGGCGTATGTCGGAGGCACCGAAGAGGGGTGCGGGCGCGGCGGCAGTCGGTTCAGTCACCTAGGTATCCTATCCCGGCGGCTGTGACGGGCCATCCGCTTTCCGGGCGGATCATGCGTGTTACGCGGTGCGTGGTTCCGTTAAACGGCAGCGGCCGGCCCCGGGATAATCCGGGACCGGCCGCTGCCTCCTGCTTGCCTGGCGGCTGTGGTCAGCTGCCGCCGGCGCAGGTGTTCATCGGTTCCTAGCTCGTAGCGGCCCAGCCACAGCCCCACGGCTGCAGGCCACGCTGTGCGTACACGCGGTTAGCGATGTCGATCTGCTGTGCCTTGGTGGCGAGGCTGGCGTTGGGGGCGTAGGCGCCGCCGCCCGCGCCGATCCAGGTCTGGATGTCGAACTGGAGTCCGCCGTAGTAGCCGTTGCCTGAGTTGATGGACCAGTTGCCGGTGGACTCACACTGGGCGATCTTGTCCCACATGGCCTCGTTCATCATGGCCGGGGCCGCGGCGCCGGTGTTTGTTCCGGCGGCTGCCGGCTTTGCCTTGGTGCCTACCGTAACCTTTTCCGTCACGGGCTGCAGGGAAACAGTTTCGGAGACCAGGGTCCGCGAGGCTTCACGGCCGTCAACCATCACCAGCTTGAAGTTCTTGTCCACCTTGCCGGCCACGCCGGCCTGGGTGACCTCTTTCTCACCCTTGAAGAGTTCGGCACTCTCGGTGGTCATGCTGTCGAAGGCAACATCTTCAGTGGTGGCTGCGGTCTGGCTGGTATCCACCCGGGAGACCTTAACCACCATGTTGTTGACTACGTGTGCGTTGCCCGGCTGGGACGTGCGGTCGTCGACGCCGAGGGTGATGCCGGCGTCCTCCAGCACCTGGGCGACGGTCCCGGCGGTGGTGGTGGCGGTGGAGGCCTTGCCGTCTGCAACAATGCTGACGGTCTTGGGCGTGGAGATGGAGACAAATGATCCGGCCACAGCGAGCTGGGCGTCCTTCGGGACGGAAACGGAGGAAGAGCTGGCCACTCCGAGCTCAGTGACGAGGCCCGCAACATCCGGCGCCGTTGTGTTGATGGTCTTTTCGGAACCGTCCAGGCTGACCTTCACGGCCTTGGCCATGTTGACGTTGATCACGGTGCCGTTCTCCACTTTGGCGTCCGCCGAGGGCGAGACGCGGTCAGCCGGCTTCAGTTCTACGTTTGCGCTTTTTACTACCTGGCCCACCGTGCCGCCGAAGGACTGGACCGAAGTCACTTTTCCGTCGACGTTGAGGGTAACGGTTTTGTTATTTCCGACGAAGGCCACGAGGCCCAACACCAGCGCACACAGCACCACCAGTTGGGTGCCCACCTTGATAAGACTGAACTTGCCGTCCGTTGTGAAGAGCTTGACCACGATTGCCCGTAACTTTTGATCCATCCGGGCACGGGGAAAAACGCAGTGAAATAGCCGGCGCATGACCCTGGGGACAAGCTCCGGGCACCGTTGCGCCGCCACACTCTTCACGGCAGGCAGCGGGCATCAAAGCCCTGCCTGGTCCTGCTGCGAATGAAGTGAAATTATCCGAAGGCCTTCCCCGACCCCGGCTAATAGTTCTCCACTGTAACCGTAGCGTTATAAAGCGGCCAAGAATTTTACATACGAGGTATGTGTAACCAGCAATGCGACGAGGCCAAGATCAGTCCCACGATCCGTACGCCCGCACGGTATTTTCGCTGATCCGGGTGCAGAGCTCGGCGAGGTCATTTCCTGTCAATTCGGCCATGGCGCGGACGGTGTACGGCACCATATAACTGGCGTTGGGACGGCCCCGGTGCGGATGCGGAGTCAGGAACGGAGCATCCGTTTCCACCAGCACCAGGTCCGGGTCCGCCACCGCCAGTGCGGCGCGGAGGTTGGCCGCATTCTTAAAGGTCAGAGTGCCGGCGAAGGACATGTTCCAGCCCGCGGCATTGCAGGTCCTGGCGAGTGCCTCATCACCCGAGAAGCAATGAAACACCACCCGCTCCGGCGCCCCCTCCTCGCGCAGGACCTGTACGACGTCGTCGTGCGCGTCACGGTCATGGATCTGCAGCGTCAGGTCCAGGCGCTTGGCAATATCGATGTGCCGCCGGAACGAATAACGCTGGTGGGCCAGGCCTTCCCCTTCGGTGCGGAAGAAATCAAGGCCGGTCTCACCGATGGCCCGGATCCGGGGATGGGCGGCCAGTTGCTCAATCTCCGCCAGCGCATCCTCCAGCTCACCGCGCCTGGCATAGTCCGGGGCGTCGTTGGGATGCAGTGCCACTGCCCCCAGCAACCTGCTGTCCAGCTCTACGGCGCGGACCGTGAACCGGGAGGACTCCAGGTCGCAGCCCACCTGGACAGCCCCCTGCACTCCGACGGCCTGGGCCGCATCCAACGCCGCGGCGATGCCCACCGGGCTCTGGCCATCGGGGAAATCCAGGTGCGTATGGTTGTCCATCACGGGGACCGGTAGAGGCTCCGGCGCCGGCGGATAGTGCGGCCGTGCCTGCCGCCCGGCATCTGCTGCGGCGTCGGCGGCATCTGCAGGGTCCGCCCCGGCGGCACGGTAAGCAGCGGGAATCAGCGAATTGCACATCCCTCAAGCCTAGGACGGCGCTGAACAAGGGACAATTCGGAGCGGCAGGTTTCGCTTTTGGACTCGTTCCGGGGCCTTGGGCGGCTCGTTGGGGGCATCGATTCCGGGCGCCGGAATTCCGGTCATGAATTTTGCGGGCCTTGCCGGGCCGTCCATAGCTCCCGTCGGCGCGGATCGGGGCCGGGGGCCGGGGCGGCCCCCCATTTTGGGTGCTATCCCAGGGCCCAGGCCCCGTTTTCGCCGGTGAGGCCTAGTTTCAGCAGTCGCCGAAGGTTCAGTGCGGCTGTGCGGACCTGCAGCCAGGCGTTGTTCTTTTCCACGCCCCGGTATCGCAGGCGCCGGTTGCCTCCGGCGACCAGCCAGCCGATGGATCTTTCCACCAGGGGCCGGTAGGCCCGGTAGTCGTGCCTGAATGCTTCCTGGCGGGCGGCGGCGCGGTGGGCGCGCTGGCGGGCGTGGTGGACGGTGATAACGACTTTCCGCCCGCCCTTGGCCTTCGTGCATTGATCCCGCAGCGGGCACGCCTTGCAGGCGGTGCCGAAGTTCACGTTGCCCCGGGGGCTGATCGTGCGGACCTCCCCGGCCGGGCAGCTGAGCGTGTTCTTTGCTTCGTCGTGGGTGAAGTCGTCCAGGTCGTACCCGCCTGGCACGGCCGGGCGCAACGGCTTGGGCTTGACCAGGCCCTGGTGCCCGGCCGTATCGAGGGTCTCGAGCATGGGACCGGAACCGTAGGCCGAGTCCCCGAGCACCTGGTAGTCCACGGCGTCGTCTTTCATGGTCGGGTCCGTGCCGAGCAGGACGATTCCGGCGTCCGCGTCACTGGAGCCGGGCCCGGCGGCCCGGGTCATCACCGCGGAGGTGTACAGCCCGGTCTCCGGCTCCGCGACGATGTGGCCCTTGAAGCCGTCCATCATCACCGAGCGGGACTTGTGCGCGTGCCGGGCCTCGGTGTCCACCGTGGAAACGATCCGGTCCGGGGCGACCTTCCGGGCGATCCGCCACCTCCCGTCGGTGCCGTCGGAGCCCTCGGCCGGCTCCACGTCCTGCCCCGCCACCAGCGCCAGCAGCACGTACGCCTGATACTCCGGGGACCTGTCATCCAGGGTGGCGGGGTCCACCGCGGCCAGCAGCGCCAGCGCGTCAGTGACCAGCCCGGAAATCAGTTCGTCTTTTGCTTCCTTGTCATCCCAGGCGATATCCGGCTTCCCCACCCGCGTGTAGTCATAGGAGGTCGCGTGGACGGCCATGAGTGTCGCGCCGTGCTCCATGGCCTTGCCGAAGCGCCGGATCACGGCAATGAGCTGGGTGATGGTGTCCTGGCGGGCCACCGCGTCCTGGAAGACCGTCGAGTCCACCGCCCGGCGGTGCCGCCCGGCCAGGACCCCGGTGGCGGTAATGACCTGGGCGACAGCCTCCATGATCCGGTGCGGGTTCTCGCTGGTCCGCAGCCGGTTGCGCCAATGGACCAGGGCGGTGGGGTGGAACGCGGCCTCCGTCAGCCCGTACCCGCAGGCGGCCTTCCAGCGCAGATCGTACGTCAACGCCTCCGCGGCCGCCCGGTCCGACAAGCCTTCCAGGGCCTGCAGGACCAGGACCGTGCCGATCACCGAGGCCGGGATCGAGGGCCGGCCCCGCCGGGAGGGAAACAGGTCCTCCATCATCGAATCCGGAAACAGCCGGCCCCGATGCTCCGCCAAAAAAGCGTAGGCACCGCCCGGAGCCAACAACTCCCCGGCCAGTGCCTCCACATCCAAATACCCGCGCTGGGCCGCCTCAATACCTTGCATGTACCCAGTCTTAACGACCACGACCCGAAGTCCAGCAGGCGCGCCTCAACCCACCCACATTGTTCAGCGCCGTCCTAGCGGCGGCGGATCCCCCCAGAATTCCCGGAACTCTCTGTCAGCAAGGGCAGTTGTGTTAGTAGGCTGGTACGAACAGATGCGAACGCCCGCCGCCGGGCGAAGGCAGGCCTGCTGTCCCGCTCCGGGTGATCCCCGGGCTGAAAGGTTGCAGATGGACTCTCACCGCCGCACCGCCGTCAATGAGGTAACGCCTGCCAGCCGGAACTTTACCGCTGTGACGGAGCAGGTGAGCCACCTCAACGGGCACAAGGCAGCCGCCATGGACGCGGAAGCCTTCCACGCGGCCAGCCAGCGGATCCTGGCCACAATCAACACCGTCATCGACGGAAAGTCGGAGGCGGCCAGGCTCGCCCTGACAGTGTTGCTGGCCCAGGGCCATCTGCTTCTGGAGGACGTGCCAGGCGTGGGCAAGACCCTCCTGGCCAAAACCCTCGCCCGGAGCATTGACTGCACGGTCAGCCGCATTCAGTTCACTCCCGATCTGCTGCCCTCGGACGTGACGGGCGTGTCCATCTACAACCAGGCGTCTCGGCTGTTCGAGTTCCGCCCGGGTGCCGTGTTCGCCAACATCGTCATCGGCGATGAAATCAACCGCGCGTCCGCCAAGACCCAATCAGCCCTCCTGGAGTGCATGGAGGAACACCAGGTCACCGTGGACGGGGACTCGTACAAACTCGACGAACCGTTCATGGTGGTGGCCACCCAGAACCCGATCGAGATGGAAGGCACCTATCCCCTTCCAGAGGCCCAGCGGGACCGTTTTATGGCGCGGATTTCCATGGGCTACCCGGACAAGGACTCCGAGATCGAAATGCTGGAGACCCATCAGGCAACCTCCCCGTTGGCCAAGGTCTCCGCCGTGGTCACCGCGGCGGACGTCGCAGCGATGATCGCCACGGTCCAGCAGGTTTACGTATCCCAGGCCGTCAAGGAATACACCGTCTCAGTTGGCCGGGCAACACGCGAAAGCCCCCTGCTCCGGCTGGGCGCCAGCCCGCGCTCCATGCTCCAGCTGCTCCGGGCCGCGAAGGCCACGGCGGCGCTGGACGGCCGTGATTTTGTGCTGCCCGACGACGTCGTCAGCGTCGCGGAATCCGTGCTGGCCCACCGGATCATCCTGGACCGCAAGGCGGCCGGCGCCGGCGAGACCCCGCACAGCGTCATCCGGGGCGTCCTCTCCCGGCTCCCGGTGCACCAGGACCCCGTGAACAGCCCGGCCAGGTCATCGGCCCCGCCGGCCGGATTGCGCCGAAACCACTAGGCAGGGCTGTCACATGGCGCTGCGTGACCGACTGCCCCGGCACCTGTTCAGCCAACGTGGCTGGGGGCTCCTGGCCGCCGGCGCCGTCTGCCTGTTATCTGCGCAGATCATGGGGCGGCGGGACCTGCTGAGCCTGAGTGTCCTGCTCATCGTTCTTCCCCTGGTTTCGCTCGCCGGGATCAGGCTCCTCAAGCCCCGGTTCCAGGTTTACCGCGAGTTCAACCCGTCCCCGGTGGAGACCTCCGCCGCCACCACAGTGCGGCTCGCCGTGGCGCGGACCGGTTACGGTGGCGGCCGGGCGATCATGGAGGAACGGCTGCCGCCACGGTTCGGCGAGTCCCCCGCCTTCCATTTCCCCGCCCGCTCAGCAAAGGGCGGGACCAGCAGGTACGAATACCATTTGCGCACCACCAAACGCGGACAGTACCTGATCGGCCCGGTAACTGCCGAGTTCACCGATCCGTTCGGGTTGTCCCTGCACCGGCGGTCAATTGACGACGGCGACACGCTCACCGTGACGCCCGCCGCCGTCGAGCTTCCCGTGACGGGCCTCGCGGGAGCCCGCGGCAACGACGGCATCACAGCAACCCGCACCCGCGCCAACCCCAGCGACGATGACGTCATGACCCGCGAATACCGCCCGGGCGATCCCATGCGCCGGGTGCATTGGGCGGCCACCGCCCACCACGGCGCCCTGATGGTGCGCCAGGAGGAATCCGTCACGACGCCGGAGGCCACCATCATCTTGGACCAACGGTTCGCGGCGTTTTCCGGGGGGCACGGCTCCGGTTTCGGGGGAAGTGCGGCGCTGGACGGCCACGAGATGATCACCAGCGGCACGTTCGAGTGGGCTGTGGTGGCCGCAATCTCCATCTGCACGCACCTTTCGGAGCGGAACTACGCCCTCCGCCTCCTGGACCCCCGCGGCGAACCCGCGTTCCTCCGCTCCCCGTCCGCACCGGAACCGGAGGCGGAAGAGTTCAGCGGAGTGTCCGGGCTCCAATCGATCGCCGAAAGCCTCGCTGCCATCCAGCTGTCCGGTCCGCACCACGCCGCCCGGGACCACGGTGGCCAGGATACCGGACCGGCTGTCTTCGATGATCACCTGATGGACAAGCTCTCGGCCCACCGGATGCGGGGGCCCCTTATTGCGGTGCTCGGCAGGATCTCTCCGAGCGAGGCCAGGGCCCTCGCGCCGGCGGCGGGTTACGGCGCGAATGCCTTCGCCATCATCGTTTCCGAGAGGCCGGCGGATTCCGAGGACTCGTTGGAGGCCCTCCGCCGGGGCGGCTGGCGGGCAGTGGCGGTGCCAGCCTCGGTTCCGGTCCCTGACGCCTGGACCCACTTCGACCAGGGTGGTAGTGCGCCGGCCACGGCAGCGGCAGATGTACGCCGCGGAGCGGGGGTGGGTCGGTGACGCTGGCACCGGAACGCAACGCGTCACGCGGGCAGGCCGCCACAGGTACCCCGGGGCGGGTCCCGGTACGGGCCCGGGTCGGGGCGTACCCCTGGGCCATGGCCGGTGCCGTCGCCCTGTCCGTGGCCGGCGCCGCGATTTCCCTTAACGGTGTCCTGCGCGGTTGGGCCTGGTACTTGCCCATCTTGACCACGGTGGTGGTGGTCTGCCTGTCCATCGCCACGCTCCGCGCGCTGCGGGCCCAGCCGCTCCTGGTGGCGGCCGGCGGCTTCGCGGCGCTGATCGCGATTCTCACCCTGACGTTCTTCCGGAGCACGGGCATTGCCGGTTTCATCCCGTCGGGCGCAACCCTGGCCGAAGTGGACAGGTTCGTCCGTCGGGCCAGCGAGACCGTCCTCGCGGAAACTGCCCCGGTGGCTCCCAACGCCGGAATCGTTATGGTCAGCTGCGCAGCCCTTGGCCTGACAGTCATCCTCATCGATGCGCTGGCCGTGCCGCTTGGCATGCCGGCAACCACCGGGCTGGGCCTGCTGGCCATTCTGGTGGTCCCGGCCACCGTGAAGCCCCAGAGCGTGGGGGTTTGGGGCTTCACGGCCACGGTGGCCGGGTACCTGCTGATTCTCGCCTGCAGCCAGTGGTTTGCTCCGGATGCCCGCACATCAGCCGACAGCGGCAGGAATCCCGGCCAGCTGCGGCGTGCCGTGCTGACCGGAACCGTGGCGCTGGTGGCCACCCTGGCCGTGCCGGCGGCCATCCCCGGTTTCGACCACGGCACGTTTCCGCAGGGCTCCCGGCTGAACCCCTGGGGCGCCGGCACCGGCTTGAACCCCATGATTACGTTGGGAAACAGCCTGCGGGCACCGGCCGGAAGCGGTCGGATCACGTATGCCACCAACGCGGCCGGGCCGCTGTATCTGCGGTCCGTCACTGTTGACAATTTCGACGGCGAATCCTGGGGGCCTGACGACCGCGACGGAGAGCGCCGCCCCGTGGCCGGACAGCTTGAGCCGGGCTACGAAATCGTCGCCGAGGAGCAGCTCCGCCAGGTGACCGCCGTGGATACGGGCAACTTCACCAGCCCGTACCTGCCGCTGCCGTACGCGCCGGAATCAATCCGCGGGCTCAACGGCGCCTGGACCTGGGACCCGGCCACCCTGGCCGTCAAGGGATCCAACACCAACACCCGGGCACAGCAATACATTGTGGTGTCCTCGGCGCCAAAGCTCACGGCCACCCTCCTTCAACAGTCGTCGCAGGCCGTGCAGGGAATCCCTGCTGACTTCACCAGGGTTCCCGGCAACGTCCCGGACATCGTCCGCAGCACGGCTGACACGGTGACGTCCTCCAGCGACACACCCTTCGCCAAGGCCATGGCCATCCAGAGGTACCTTCGCTCAGGGGAGTTCACCTACTCGCTCCAGTCACCTGTCCAGGGCGGCTACGACGGTAACGGGCTCTCGGTGCTGGCCGATTTCCTGACCCAGAAGAGCGGATACTGCATCCATTACTCGTCCGCCATGGCCGTGATGGCCCGGCTCGAAGGTATCCCCAGCCGCATCGCGGTTGGCTACGCGCCGGGCCGAACCACCGGTTCCACGGTGTCAGTCGCCGGGCAAGGTGCGCTGCCGGAGCATGAGGTGGACGCCCGCGATGCCCACGCCTGGCCCGAGCTCTACTTCCAGGGGTTGGGGTGGGTGCCCTTCGAACCCACGCCGTCGCGTGGTGTTATACCCTCGTACGCCACGGAAACCAGCACACCGGGCATCCCCGGTTCGCTGGAAAACAACGAAGACCTCCTGCCCGGCGCAACCGCCCCGGCCCCCACGCCAAGCACCACGGGCGTTCCCCTTCCCGGTGCAGGCGGGGGTGCAGGGGAGCTCGGGCAGCTGCTCCTGCCATGGCTGCTGGGGACGGCGGCCGCGCTGGGCCTGGTCCTCCTGGCAGCCTCGCCGCGGCTGGTAAGGATGGGGCGGCGTGCCAGGCGGCTCCGCACCGAGGACCGGGCGCGGGAGGACGTGATTCCGCTGGCGTGGGCCGAAATCCGTGACCTGGGAACCGACTACGGTCTGCCCCCGGAATCCAGCGAAACAGCCCGGACGTATTCCGTACGGCTCCGCCATTCATCGCTGCTCGGCGAAAGCGGTGGCATGGACGACGCCGCGCACCAGGCCATCCGCACCCTTACCTCCGACTTCGAACGCCGGCACTACGGCCCGCCTGTCCACGACACAGCCGGCCGCGGCAGGACCGGGGCGATTGCTCCACGCATCGCAGCGGTGCAGCAGTCCCTGCGTGCCAACGCCTCGCTCCCCCGGCGCCTCCGTGCCGACTGGCTCCCGCCGTCGGTTCTGGGCCGGTGGGCTTGGCTCCTGGCTGCCCCCTTCAAGAGGCTCAACAGGCTGGCACGCCGGACGGCACAAGCCGCCGCACGCTCCTGGTCGAGGGCGCGCGGCGGCTTGTTCCGGCCGCGGGGCAGCCAATAGCGGCTGGCCGCAGAGGCTACCTCCGGGCGGGGGAACCGGCTGACCGGAGGATAATCCTGTCAGCCGGAGGACGTTCCGTTCAGCCGGCGTAGGGGTCCGCGATGCCGATGTACTGGGTGTAGAGGTACTCCTCGATGCCTTCGAGGCCGCCCTCACGTCCCAGCCCGGACTGCTTGACACCGCCGAACGGTGCGGCGGCGTTGGAGATGACACCGGCGTTCAGGCCGAGCATGCCGGTCTCGAGCCGTTCGCCCATCCGGATGCCGCGGTTCAGGTCGCGCGTGAAGACGTACGCCACCAGACCGAACTCGGTGTTGTTGGCCAGGCGGACCGCTTCGTCCTCGGTGCCGAAGGTGATGATCGGTGCGACGGGACCGAAGATTTCCTCGGACAGGATCCGGGTGCCTTCGGTGACGCCGGTGAGGATGGTGGGCGGGTAGAAGTAGCCCGGGCCCTCGGCCGGGGCGCCGCCCAGGACAGCCCGGGCCCCGGAGGCCACGGCGTCGGACACCAGTTCGTGGACCTTGTCCCGGCTCTTGGCATCGATCAGCGGACCCACCTTGGACTCCGGCTCCGTGCCCCGGGCCGTGGTCATCACCCCCATTTTCGCGGCGAACTTTTCGGCGAATTCGTCGGCAACGGACTCGTGGACGATGAAACGGTTCGCCGCGGTGCAGGCCTCGCCCATGTTCCGCAGCTTCGCCAGCATGGCACCGGCGACGGCGGCGTCCAGGTCCGCGTCCTCGAACACCACGAACGGGGCGTTGCCGCCGAGTTCCATCGAGGTCCGCAGGACGGTCTCGGACGCGTCGGCGAGCAGGCGCCGGCCCACCTCGGTGGAGCCCGTGAACGAGAGTTTGCGCAGGCGCTGGTCCTTGATCAGGGGGCCGGTGGTGGCGCCTGCCGTGGACGTGGGGATGACGTTCAGGACTCCGGCGGGCAGGCCGGCTTCCTGCATGACTGCGGCGAACAGCTGCGAGGTCAGCGGCGTGAGGTTGGCGGACTTCAGCACCATGGTGCAGCCGGCCGCGACAGCGGGGGCGATCTTGCGCGTGGCCATGGCCAGCGGGAAGTTCCACGGCGTGATCAGCAGGCACGGACCCACCGGCTTCTTGGTGACCAGCAGGCGGGACTTGCCATCGGGTGAGACCGAGTAGCGGCCAAACGCACGGACGGCTTCTTCGGAGAACCAGCGAAGGAACTCGGCGCCATAGGTGACCTCGCCCCGGGCCTCGGCCAGCGGCTTGCCCATTTCCATGGTCATCAGCAGCGCGAAGTCGTCGGCACGCGCCGTCACCAGCTCAAAGGCACGGCGGAGGATTTCGCCACGTTCACGGGCCGGGACCTTCGCCCACGATTCCTGCGCCGCGGCGGCCGCGTCCAAAGCAGCCTTGCCGTCCTCGGCGCCGGCGTCGGCGATGCTGAGGAGGACTTTGCCCGTGGCGGGGTCCTCGACGTCGAACGTCTTGCCTGACGCCGCCGGGCGCCATTCGCCGTCGATCAGCAATCCGGTGGGAACAGAGGCCAGCAGCGCGCTTTCGCGCTCCGCGGTAACAGCTGGCTGTGCGGTGACAGTCACGATGACTCCCTCGTCAGTAAGGTTTGGTTCAGCCTTGACGCAGGGCCTGGGCGGCCTGCCGTAGTGGCTGATTTACTGTCAGACTACTGCCGCGGCCGCCAGAGGGTCTACGCCTGGACGCACTACTGTCGCGAGATTTCGTTGTGCAGCTGCACAACTGGCGTTTCGCTCGCTCAGCGTGCCGCGAGGACCGCCGAGTACAGCTCCCGCTTGCTGACGCGGACGTCCTCAGCGACGGCGGCCACGGCTTCCTTGAGCCGGATTCCCTGGGCCACCAGCTCGTTAACGGCCGCCACATGGTCCTCGGGAGTGCCCGGCGCCTGCTCGGGGGCGCCACCCAGCACCACGGCAATCTCGCCGCGGACCTCGTTGCCCTCGGCCCACAGCAACAGTTCCCCCACAGTCCCGCGGATGACTTCCTCGTAGGTCTTGGTCAGCTCGCGGCAGACAGCGATCCGCCGCTCGGCACCAAAGCGCTCCCGCAGCGCCCGCAGCATCGATTCCAGGCGGTGCGGGGCCTCAAAAAACACCATGGTCCGGCGTTCTGCTGAAAGGTCTGCGAGCCGCGACGCCCGTTCGCCGGCTTTCCGGGGCAGGAATCCCTCAAAACAGAAGCGGTCGGTGGGCAGTCCGGACAGTGCCAGGGCGGTCAGTACCGCGGACGGGCCCGGGACGGCGGTCACGGTAAGTCCGGCTGCCACAGCGCCTTCCACCAGCCTGAACCCCGGGTCCGAGACCGAAGGCATGCCGGCGTCTGTGACCATAACCATGGTTTTGCCGGACCGGACATGCTCCAGCAGTTCTGCGGTCTTGGTGGCCTCATTGTGCTCGTGGTAGCTGATGACCCGCCCGGCCACGGTGACTCCGAGGCTCTGGACGAGGCGGTGCAGGCGCCTGGTGTCTTCGGCTGCCACGATGTCAGCCGTCCCCAGGAGTTCGATCAGGCGGGCCGACGCGTCGCCGGTATTGCCGATGGGCGTTGCCGCCAGCACAATCCGGCCGGGCCCCGCGGCAACCGGTGCCGCTGCAGCCGGGTCCGGTGTCACCTGCGACTGCGTCGCTGGTTCCTCCCCGGCGGCAACGGCAGGGTCTGCAGGGCGGGAATCGGCGAAGGTGCTGGGGTTAGGGTCCACTCCCCCAGCGTACTGCTGGCAGGCGGCCCAAGCTGCAAAAGGTAGCATGGGCTCGTGACGCAGACCTCCATGCGGCCTGCGGAGGCCGGCCAAACCAATTTGCCGGCACGAGGCACCTGGATCGCCCGTCCGGCGGAGGCCTTCTCTGCAGCAGCCCTCCGCGAGCGCCTGATCGGCAGCACCCGCAGCTGGCGGGACTACCCGCCGTCGCTGCGTCTCTGGTTCTGGCTGGTGCCTGCCCTGACCACAGGGCTGGGCGGCGTCCTCCGTTTTGTCCGGCTGGATACGCCGCACAGCCTGGTCTTCGATGAAACCTATTACGTCAAGGACGCATACTCCTACGTGGTCAGCGGCTACGAACGGGCCTGGCCGGACAAGGCCAACGACTCCTTCAACGCAGGCAACCCGGCCATCCTCCTGGACACTCCCGAGTACGTGGTCCATCCGCCCGTGGGCAAGTGGATGATCGCCGGCGGCATGTGGCTGTTCGGCTCCGATAATCCCTTCGGCTGGCGGTTCGCGGCCGCACTGGCCGGAACCCTGTCCATCCTTCTGCTCACGCTCATTGCACTGAGACTGTTCCGCTCACTGCCGCTGGCTGCCGCCGCGGGCCTGCTGCTCGCCGTCGACGGCCACCACCTGGTGATGTCGCGGACATCACTCCTGGACATCTTCCTGATGTTCTGGCTCCTGGCGGCCTTCGGAACCTTGCTGCTGGACCGCGATGACGGACGACGACGGCTGGCCGCACGGCTCGGTCGGCTCGCGGCCGTGTCCCGCAAGGGCCGGCCCGCAGCCAGCCAACTGCTGGCGGGACCGTGGCTGGGGATCCGCTGGTGGCGTCTCGCCGGGGGCGTATGCATGGGACTCGCCATAGGCACCAAATGGTCGGGTCTCTTTTTCCTCGCCGCCTTCGGCGTGCTGACGGTCCTGTGGGACCTCAATGCACGGCGCGTCGCGGGTGTCCGCGGTTGGGTCAGCGGCGGAATCATCAAGGACGGGCTGCTGGCCTTTGCCAGCATGGTCCCGGTTGCAGTGGTGGTCTACACCGCCACCTGGACGGGCTGGTTCCGTTCCGAGGGCGCCTACTTCCGCCAGTGGGCCCAGAGCAATCCCTCAGCGGGGTGGGGCTGGCTGCCGGACTCCCTGCGTTCGCTGGCGCACTACCATCTGGAGGCCTACAAGTTCCACCAGGGTCTGGGCTCCGAACACCCGTACGAGGCAAGCGCCTGGAGCTGGCTGGTGATGGGCCGGCCGACGTCGTTCTTCTACCAGAAACCGGAGCAGGGCGTCCCGGGATGCGACGTTCCCAACTGCGCCTCAGCCATTCTCTCCGTGGGCAACCCCATGATCTGGTGGGGAGCGGCCATTTCGCTGGTGGTCCTGCTGTTCTGGTGGGCCGGGCGCCGGGACTGGCGCGCAGGGGCGATCCTTGCGGGCGTAGGAGCCGGCTATCTGCCGTGGTTCCTGTACCCGGAACGGACCATGTTTTTCTTTTACGCCGTCTCCTTTGAGCCCTTCCTGGTGCTCGCGCTGGTGTATTGCCTGGGCCTTGTCCTGGGCCGGGACACCGACCCGCTCTGGCGCCGGCGGTCCGGTGTCTACCTGGTGGCATTGTTCGTCGCCGGGGCAGTCCTGTTGTCCGCATTTTTCTACCCGGTGTGGACGGCGGAGACCATCCCCTACCAGGACTGGCGCTACCGGATGTGGATGCCGTCCTGGATCTAAGGCAGGATGGATCAGACCCTGACCAGCCGCGAACTGCGTTGAGGCAGCGGAACGGAGACGCCCCCGTGCGAGAAGCAAGCACAAAACTCCTGGTGGAGCTGGAGCCCGGCAGCAATGTCACCGATCTCCTGCTCCAGAGGGAGGACACCAACCCGGCCCGCGCCCTCTACGCGCGCAAAGGCCCCAACGGCTGGACCGACGTTCCGGCGCAAAAATTCCTGCACCACGTCCGCGCCCTCGCCAAAGGACTGATCGCCGGCGGCCTGGAGCCAGGCGACGCCGTGGCCGTTATGTCCGCCACGCGTTATGAGTGGGCGCTGGTGGACTTCGCCATCTGGTTCGCCGGGGGCGTGACCGTGGCCATCAACGAGACCTCGTCCCCCGGCCAGGTGGAGTGGATCCTGCACGACGCCGGAGCGCGGCGGGTGTTCGCCGAGGACCGCGGCAAGGTGGCGACGATTTCAAGCATCCTGGAGACCTCCGCCCTGTTCAAGGACCGTCTGGTCACCGTGGTGCGGATGGATGACGACGGCGAGGCCCCGGACCTCGCCAGCCTCGCGGCTGCCGGAAGGGGCGTCACGGACGCCGAGCTGGAACGCCACCGCTCCGCCGCGGGCCTGGACGACGTCGCGTCCCTGGTCTATCCCCCCGGCACCACCGGACGTCCCAAAGGCTGCGTGATCACCCACGGCAACTTTGCGCTCGCGGCCGTCAACGCCGTCGCTTTTCTCCCGGAGATCCTCAAGGCACCGGATGCGCGCACCGTGATGTTCCTGCCGCTGGCCAATGTGCTCGCCCGCGCCGCCCAGGTGGCGTGCCTCCATGCCGGCGTCACCGTAGGCCACGTCACCGATCCTGCGGAACTGCCGGCGGATCTGGGCAGGTTCAAACCCACGTTCCTCCTGGCAGTGCCCCGGACGCTCGAGAAGGTCAGGGCGGACGCCGTGCACCAGGCTGCCGGGTCCGGGAAAGCCTGGATTTTCGGGGCTGCGTCAGCCGCCGCCATCCGTTTCTCCACGGCACAGGACACCGTGGCACGCGGCGGGGGCATTGGACCCGGGCTGGCGTTGCGGGCGAAGCATGCCGTCTTTGACCGGCTGGTGTATCCGAAGCTCCGCAGGCTCCTGGGCGGCCGGGTCCGCTACGCGGTATCGGCGCCCGGCCCCCTGGCAGCTGAGGACGCGCACTTCTTCCGCGGCGCCGGGATCCCGGTCCTTGAGGGCTACGGGCTGAGCGGGACCACGGCGCCCTGTACATCCAACACGCCCGACCGGACCAGGGTGGGCAGCGTGGGCGTCCCCCTGCCGGGCACCACCATCCGCGTGGCCGAGGACGGCGAGGTGCTGGTCAAGGGGATCGGTGTGTTTAAGGGTTACCACGCCAATGACGCGGCCACCGCCGAGGCCTTTGTGGATGGATTCTTCCGCACCGGGGACCTCGGCGAGCTGGACCCGGAGGGCTTCCTGACCATCACCGGCCGCAAGAAGCAGCCCGCCCAAGTAAACGGCTAAACACCGGCAGCTGCTCGTGGCTACGCCTCAGGTTAAGGCTGGACCTCAGCCGCGCTCGGCTCATCCGTGGCCAGGCCGCGACGGCGGCGGGTGGGCCAGGTGAGGACGAGCGTCACCAGGGATACCAGGAGGACCAGCCCGGCGATGACAATGCCGGCATCGATCCAGAACTGGCCCGGGAACAGCCTGATCAGGGTGTCTTCCAGGGCGAACGTCCAGGAACCGCTGGCGAAGAAGAGCCGGTGGAATTCGGTGAAGAACTGCTGCCAGCCGAGCACGGCCAGTGCCCCAAGGCCCAGGATGATCGCGAGCGCAACGATGGATCCGGCGAACAGTCCGCGGCGCACTCCGCCGGTGCTGCGGCGGCGCAGGTACACGATGGCCACAATGCTGAGGACGATCAGGAGTGCTCCCCCGCCAAACGCGGAGAGGATGACAACTTTCACGTCGGCCATGTGGCTGACTTCGCCGTCCTTGAAAAGGTCCGCGCCGCTGCGGTTGACCAGGTCACCCAGGTACCGCGGGCCCGCCCAGTTGCTGAGGTAGTCAACCGCGTAGGAGCCGTACGTCATCCGGTCGTCAGTGCTGAAGCCGTACCCGTCGCCGGGGAACCCGGGCCGGTTGTACTCGGCCCACAGAAACAGGGGGCTGGTGACCGCGCGGACGGCAAGAACCAGCAGGATCACGGGGTAGAAAAGGGCCAGCAGGACTTGCCAGATGCGCGGGGCCACGGGCTTGGCATTGGCCGCACTTTCGCGCTCCGCGTTGCGGCGCTCCACTTCCTCCTGCGGCGGACGGACCTGCAGCGCGGACGTGGGCAGCGGCTCGCTGAAGTGGGCACCGTTTCGGGCGGCGCCCTGGGCTGACGATTCCTTGCGGAGTGACTCGTCCACGGAAGGTACCGCGGCGGGAGGTTCGACGGCGGCCTCCGCGGCTTTGCGTCCGGCGCGGCTTTCGGGCTGGGTGACGCCCCCCTGCCCGGAACCGGAGCCAACGGCCGGGGACGCCTCGGGAGTGCTGGTGCCGGAGCCATTCATCCAGGCAAAGGCCGGCTCGTCCGAGTCCGACGAAGTATCCAGGTCCGGATCCGGCTGCGGCTCCGTGCGTTTGGCAGGGGTCGGCGAATTGTCGTTCACAGCAGCGTCACTTCCGTTGGGGTCCGCGCCGCCGGCTCTGATCCGGGCAGCGCCGTGTATCTGATATCGAGCCTACCGCCCGCTCCTCCACGACGGCGAGGAGCCACCCCGGCGCTTCCGGATTCATGCGGCGATTTCGCTGTATCCAGCGTCGCCGGCCACCAGGTCGCCGCGTTCACCGGCTTCGTAGGCCCGCCGTCCCCACACCAGGACGTAGACCCAGTAGGCAGCCAGCACCGCCAGGCCGATCCCGATCTTGGCCCAGACCGGCAGCGGGCTGGGCGTAACAAAGCCCTCCACCAACCCGGAAACGAACAGCACCAGCACCAGCCCCAGGGCAACTGTGATCAGGGACCTGCCTTCGTCCGCCACCGCCCGTCCCCGCGTCCGTGGTCCCGGGGACACCATGGCCCAGAAGATCCTCAAGCCCGCCGCGCAGGCAATAAAAACAGCCGTCAGCTCCATCAGGCCATGCGGCAGGATGTAGCTGTAAAACACATCCTGCTTGCCCACGGCGGCGAAAACTCCGGCGGCAACCCCGACGCCCTGGGCGTTCATGAACAGGATCATGGGCACCCAGATGCCGGTGATGCCCAGGGCCACCGCCTGCGCGCTGATCCAGGCGTTGTTGGTCCAGACGGCCCCCGCAAACGAGGCCGCAGGATTTTCCGAGTAGTAATCAATGAAGTCCTTCTCGACGTACTGCCTGACCGCAGCCTCCGAGGCAACGGACCGCAGGGCCTCCGGAGACGTCCCGATCCACAGCGCGTAGGCCGCGGCGACCAGCACAAACGCGGCGCCGCAGGCCACGGTCAGCCACCGCAGGCGGTACAGGGCCGCCGGCAGGGCAGCCACGAAGAAGCGGGCCAGGTCCGCCATCACGTTGGACCGTGCGCCCGTGAAACGGGTCCGGGCCTGGGCCAGGGTGGCGGCCAAGGACGCGGACAGGCCGCTTTCCGGGGCAATGGACCGGATGAAGGACAGGTGGGCCGACGCCGACTGGTACAGGCGCAGCAGTTCATCGGCCTCTTCGCCACTGAGGCGCCGCTTATGGGCGAGTTGGTGCAGCCTTGACCATTTGTCCCCGTTGGCGGCGGAGAAGGCATCCATATCCACGGCAACAGCCTAGCCGCCATAGACTGTGAGCGTCCGCAGGATGGGTTACAAGGGATTGGGGTATCCGCTTGAGTTCGATAATCACCGGCGAGGCCGTTGTCCTGGAACTGCGCGCCGCATCTTTCGCCGCCCGCGCCCTTGGCCTGCTGCTGGATGTCCTGTTCAACATCGTCCTGCTGGTCCTGATCCTCCTGGGTGTCTCGGCCGCCGGCCAGGACCTTGACGAGGCGGCAATGCGGGCACTGACGCTGGTGAGCGTGGTGTTCTGCTTCGTTATTTTCCCTGTAGCGGTCGAGACCCTCACCCGGGGGCTCTCCCTCGGAAAATTGGCTACCGGCCTGCGGGTGGTCAGGGACGACGGCGGCGCCATCCGGTTCCGCCACGCACTGATCCGGGGGCTGACGGGATTCCTGGAAATCTACCTGACCCTGGGCGGCCTCGCCATCGGCGTCGCCCTTTTCAACAGCCGCTCCAAGCGGCTGGGTGACATCCTTGCCGGCACCTACGCGCTGCGCCGGCGCGTGCCGGTGGAGGCGCCGGTCCGCGTCTTTGTTCCGCCACAGCTTCAGGCCTGGGCCACAGCCGCGGACATCGGCCGGATTCCGGATGCGACCGCACGGCAGGCTGCCCAGTTCATCCGGCAGGCCGGGCGCATGTCACCCTTGTCCGCCGCCGGTATGGCCGCGTCGATCGCCACGGAACTGGCCGGGCATGTGGCCCCGCCGCCGCCCCCGGGAACCAGCCCGGACCAGTACCTGGCCGCCGTTACCGCCGAACGCCGTCACCGCGAACTGGCGCGGCTGCAGCAGGCCCGGCGCCGGAACTCGGCCACGGCAGAGCGGTTGGACCGCCTGCCGTTCAGCCCCTAGTTGTCGTACTCCGCCCAGGGGATGTTCCAGTCGCCATAGCCGTCGTCGACGGCGGCGTAGTCGCCTTCGGTGTTGATGATCTGAACCACGTCGCCGGTGGTCATGTTGTCAAAAACCCAGGCGGCGCCGTCGGGAGCGAACCCGATGCAGCCGTGCGAAACGTTGGTGTTGCCGATGAACGGGTAGGCGGACTCAAGCGCCTGGTGGATGTAGGCGCCGCTCAGGGTGAGGCGGATGGCATACTCCACGTCCACTTCGCCGTAGTAGGCCGGATCGCCGGGCTTGAGGCCGATGCTGGCCGCCCGGAAGTGGTCATAACGGTTCTTTTCCATCAGGACCGCGTAGCCACGCGCTGACGGGAAGCGCTGGTCACCCATGCTGACCGGGAGGGTTTTCACTACCTGGTCGTTGACGCTGAGCGTGAACGTGTGTGCGGCGGCGTCGGCGATAGCCACCCGCTTGTCGCCGTAATTGACGGTGACTTTCTTGTTGAAGTTGGCGATCTGGCCGTTGCCGAGGTCCACGCCGAACAGCTGCATGTCCATGGTGACGGTGGAGTTCGCGGCCCAGAAGGCTTCCGGGCGGTAGCGGACCATGGTGTCGCTGAACCAGTGGAAGGCCCCGGCCTGCCCTGCACTGGAGGTGATTTTGATGGCCTTCTCCACGGCGTCCCGGTTGACCACCGGTTCGCTGAAGATGACCTGCAGCGGCTGGCCCACGCCGACTTTCATCCCGTCCAGGGGGTAGATGGCGGCATCCGCCTCGTGTGTGCTGGAAACCGTGCTGAACGAGTTTGTGGTGCTGGTTTCGCGGCCCGCCCCGTCGGTGACCACGTACGTGTAGCTGTATTCGGTGTTGAATTTCAGCGGGTCGGTCGCAGTCCAGCTGCTGCCGTCCCCTGCGAACGTGCCGTGGACTACTTCGCCGGCGGTGCTGGTCAGCGTGACGCTCTCGATCCGGCCGTTGCCCACCTTGAGTGACACCGGCGTGGCCGGGTTCACCTGCTTTGCGGCGTTGGCCGGCGTGATGTCTACCTTGACCGGGGCCACTACGGGCGATGCGACTCCCGGTGCGGACCTTACTGCGGAGCTGGCTTCGGATTCAAGGCCACCGCGCGCAAAACCCGGCGCGACGGCGGCGAAAACGCCGCCCGTTGCGGCAAGGACACACACGGCTGCCACCAAGAGAATCTTCTTGGCGGTCCCCTGCCGGCGCGGCTTAACAACAGGTTCCATAGTCCGATCTTAATGCTTGGACGTAACAACCCCGGGCGCGGTCTGCACCCGGGGCGTCACGCGTCAGTAACGATAGTGCTCGGGCTTGTACGGTCCGGCGATGTCCAGGTCCAGGTAGTCGGCCTGATCCTTGGAGAGTTCCGTGAGCTCCACGTCGAGGGCGTCGAGGTGCAGGCGGGCAACCTTTTCGTCCAGGATCTTGGGCAGGACATAGACCTGGTTGCTGTATTCGCGTTCGCCTTCAGGCCGGTCCCGCTTGGTCCACAGCTCGATCTGGGCGATGGTCTGGTTGGCGAACGAGTTGCTCATCACGAAGGACGGGTGGCCGGTTGCGTTGCCCAGGTTCAGCAGGCGTCCCTCGGACAGGACGATGATGGAGCGCTCTTCCGCGGTCCCGGTGCCGAGCACCCACTCGTGCACCTGGGGCTTGATCTCTACCTTCTTGATGCCGGGGATCCGTGCCAGGCCGGCCATGTCGATCTCGTTGTCGAAGTGGCCGATGTTGCCCACGATGGCTTTGTCGCGCATGCCGGCCATGTGTTCGGCCAGGATGACGTCCTTGTTGCCGGTGGTGGTGATGAAGATGTGGCCTTCGGTCAGCACCGACTCAAGCTTGGCCACCTGGTAGCCGTCCATGGCTGCCTGGAGGGCACAGATGGGGTCGATCTCGGTGACGATGACGCGTGAACCCTGGCCGCGGAATGCCTCTGCGGCTCCCTTGCCGACGTCGCCATAACCGCAGACGACGGCCACCTTGCCGCCCATCAGGACGTCGGTGGCACGGTTGATGCCGTCCGGCAGCGAGTGCCGGATGCCGTACTTGTTGTCGAACTTGCTCTTGGTGACCGAGTCGTTGACGTTGATGGCAGGGAACAGCAGCTTGCCCTGTTCGGCCAGCTGGTAGAGGCGGTGCACGCCGGTGGTGGTTTCCTCGGTGACACCACGCAGGCCGGCCCCGATCCGGGTCCACCGCTGCGGGTCTTCCTGCAGCGAGGCGCGAAGCACGTCCAGGAAGATCCGGCCTTCCTCGGACTCGTCTTCGCCTGCCGCCGGTACTGAGCCGGCAGCTTCGACCTCAACGCCCTTGTGGACCAGCATGGTGGCGTCGCCGCCGTCGTCCAGGATCATGTTCGGGCCGAGCTCCGGATTGATGTCCGATCCGGGCCAGGCCAGGATCTGCTGGGCTGTCCACCAGTATTCCTCCAGCGTCTCGCCCTTCCAGGCGAACACCGGGACACCCTGCGGGTCCTCGACTGTTCCCTTGCCCACCACGACGGCTGCGGCGGCATCGTCCTGGGTGGAGAAGATGTTGCAGGAAGCCCAGCGGACCTCGGCACCGAGGGCTGTGAGCGTTTCGATCAGGACGGCGGTCTGGACCGTCATGTGAAGGGATCCGGCGATCCGGGCGCCCTTCAGCGGCTGGGTGGGTCCGAACTCCTTGCGGAGGGACATGAGGCCCGGCATCTCGTGCTCGGCCAGCCGGATCTGGTGGCGGCCGGCTTCGGCCAGCGAGATGTCGGCTACTTTGTAGTCAAATGTCATGGGGTTCCTTTGGGGTCGTGCTGGTCCGAGCCGGCGGCGGTAGCTGCCTGGAGAAGTTCCGGCGGCAGCAGCAGCGGGATACCGTCCTCGATCGGGTAGCGCAGCTTCACGCCCGAGTCTCCTGCCGCCGTCGACACAAGCTCTTCGCCTTCCTGGACCAGGGGCGAACCGGTCACGGGACAGCGGAGGACGGACAACAGTTCAGGACTGATCTTTGGCATGATTGGTGCTCCCGACAGGGGCGCGTTTGCGCCGTTGGCTGACTGATTAGCAGGTTCCAGCCTACCGCCAGATCCGCCTCAGGAAGGTTTGCGCAGGACGCGCAGATGCCCCCGGCGGACGCCTTCGGTGCCCGCTGGGGCCTCCAGCACTGAATGCGAGGCACGCTGGCCCGGCGTGGCCTGCGGCTGGGGCCGCTGGGCCGCTGCTTCGCGGACCGCGTCGGCGAGGGCCAGGAGGTCGTCCGGTCCGGGAGGCTGCGGGCTTGTTGGCATCGCCAGGCGAAGCACTTCCCAGCCGCGGGGCACCGTCAGTGACCCGGCGTGCTGCTCGCACAAATCGTAACAATGCGGCTCGGCGTAGGTGGCCAGCGGACCCAGGACGGCGGTGGAATCGGCATAGACGTACGTCAAAGTTGCCACCGCCGATTGACGGCAGGCTGACCTTGAACATTGACGGATAGCTCCCACGACATCACAGACTACTCCGTATCCGTGCTTGTTCGGCGTATTTGGCGAAACGACCGCCGCGCCCTGGCACGCAAACCCGGGTTATGTCGCGTAATTCCGCGCCCGGGTTTACAGTCAAGGTATGCAGTCATCGAACCATGATTCAGCTTTTACGGTCCGTTTGGCTGACCCGGATGATCGCGCCGCAGAATCGCATTCGGGAACGCCTGGCCGAAGCTTTGTAATGCGCCGGCGGAACCGCCACGGCCGCGGCCTGCGCGGGGAACTGGTGTTGCCAACCCACCCCGGTTATCGGACGCGGTCCGACCGCTTTGATGACATGGTGCTGGATTCCGCGCAGCGGCTCCATGACATCTGGGGCAAAACGCTCGACGGCGTCCGGTTTGCCGTCGACGAAATACCCCCGCAGCTGGAGCAACTGGTGGCGGACGCCGCCCCGCCTCCCATGGGCGCCTACACTCCCGCCACGGCAGAGGAGGGCCCAGTGATCACCCTGTACCGCCGGGTGGTTGAGCAGGGTTGCGCCAGCCGGGAGGAACTCCAGGACCTGGTGCACGACGTCGTGGTGGAACACACCGCCGAAATGCTCGGCGTAGCGCCGGAAACCCTGGATCCGGTCTACCGCCGCCGGTACTGACCGGTCAGTACCCCAGCGAGACCGGCACCTTTTCCTGCCCGGAAGCGGCCGGCGTAAAGGCCACGGTGGAGACGTCGTCACGGCCTTCCTGCTGCAGGAGCAGCGCGCCGTAGGCGGCGTCACCTGACGCGGAGACAACGTACGCCACCACCTCCGACTCCTCCACCTTCTCGGGGACCTTGATGGACGTTGTGGTGCCGCCGGCGACGTCGGCTGTGGCGGCCGCGCGGATCTTGCCGTCCGCGGTGATGGCAGCGTAGGAAACTGTGGCCCGGTTCTCGAGGACGCCGAACACCAGGATTCGGTCACCGCCCTGGGGCACGGGCACCACATGCTGGCTTCCCAGCCGGACACCGGAGGCAGCCCAGGCGACGTCCGAGGCCTTCTCGTCGTTGACGCCCCGCGTGACCCGGGTTGCGGCCACAAACGACACGTCCGAACTGGTGGACACCGTGTAGTGGCCTGCGGGGACGCCGGCCAGCGAAATCTCGGTCACGGCCCCGGCTTTTGCCGTGACAACGCCGCCGCCGGGGAGGGCTTTCTGGCCGTCCCGGCCGAAGAGCTTGACCTCCACTACCGCGTCCGACGGTCCGGGAACAGTGATGCCCAGCGCGGGACCGGCGTCGTTGAAGCCGCTGTTTCCCGTGAGGGCGGAGACCGCGCCTGCATCCTGGATGTCCACGCCGGTCATGACCTGCCGTGCGGCAGGTGCGGCGCCCGGAGCAATGAAGTCGACGCCGCCGGGCGTCAGTCCCCTCAGGACACTCTGCTGGATGGCGGCGGCCACGGGACCGCCCGCACTCCGGACGTGGACCGTGAGCTGGGCTTCACCAGGGGCCAGGCCCGCCAGGACGATTGAGCGGGTACCTCCCGGCGCGACCAGCAGCCCCCTGCTGCCCGGCGCCTGGATCTGACCCTTGCTGCCGAAAAGCTCCAGGGAGACGGTGGCAGGTGTGCTTGAGGCGTTGCTGAGGACAAGGACGGATGTGCGGCCCAGGGTGGTGCTGGCACCGGAGAGCCAAAGGTCGTTGGCGGGCGGCTGGCAATTGGCCGCCGCCGAGCCCTGCAGGTCACCGTCCGTGGCAGTGAATCTCATAACACCGGCGGCTGAGGGCTTCTGGCCTGCCTGGGCGTCGGCGCTCAGGAGGGTGGCGTCATCCACGCTGTGCCCGGCGAGCACTCCGGCGGTCAGGTCCTGGGGACCTGTCCCTTGGCCGGCCTGGCTGCCGTCCTTGGCGATCTCGACGGCGGGCGTCCCGTTAAGGGTCGCGAGCCGGCTGCCGGGAAGGACACCGCCGGGGGCGCTCAGGACGGCGCCCGTGACGGTGCTCCTGGCGGTCGCGGATTCGGGGCTGAACTGGGGATCCGTGCCCGCCTCCGTTCCTTCGAGCAGGCGGGCCGGGCCAGGACAAACCCCTGTACTGGCGCCGGCAGGAACAGCAGCCAGCACGGCCGGGATGCTGCGGCTCCCTGCCGGCTGCGGCGCGACCGAGGCGGCAGCGAGTCCCGCGCCGGCTGCGGCCACAATCGCGACGGCCGAGACCAGGCCTGCCAGCATCTGCTTGCGCGGGGTCCTGCGGGCTGCGTCCTTATGCATTCTGGTGTTCCTTACGCAAAGATCCCTCGTCCCTCGAGAGCCCTGTGTTGGGCCGGCGCGCGGGCATGGGAATGGCGAGCATGACAGTGAGTCCGATCACCGTGATCTGTGCGATTCCGGACCAGAGGGCCCAGGGGGCATCGTAGCGGACGGTCAGCTGGCCAGCGGAGGCCGGCAAGGTGAAAGCCTGGGCCGAGCCGGATGTCGTGGCAGTGAGCTTCCGCCCGTCGAGCCAGGCGCTCCAGCCCGGGTCCGCCCGTTCGGCGAGCACCACCAGCCGCCCTTCCGGTCCCCCGCCGACGGTGGTGTCGACGTCGTCGTATCTGGAAGGCACCAGTGCCACAGTGGCGCCGGTACCGTCCACGATCCTGACGCGATGGGCAACGTCCGCGGGCTGCAGTACAGGCTGGTTCAGCGGCGTAATCCGCCAGAGCCAGCCGACATCCGTCTGGCCGACGGCAACAAGCCCCGGCACGGCGTCCATCCTGCTGGCCGTGAGTTGGGCGGCGGTATCTGCCGAGCGCAGCACCACGAACCCCGCACCGAGGCGCTCAAGCCCGGGCCGGGGATCCACGCCCTGGCCGGCCACCAGCGTGGCCACCACGCTGCGGATGGACGCCGTGACGTCGTCGTCCTCCCTGAGCGTCTCCTGGCCGGGCGCGCCCAGGATGTTCCGGGCGGCGGCAATCGTTGACAGGCTGTCCAAGGTGGTCCCGGCACCGCGCATCAGCGCCGCGTCAAAGGCGCCGTTCTCCTGCGTGCTGATCAGCAGTGTGCGTGTCTGCTCCGGCCCGGTGCCACGGTCTATGGCGGTGGCGGGGAGCGTCCGGGAGCTGCCTGGCTCCACCAGCCGCGGCGTTCCCAGCGCGGGCCCTGCCGGCACGTCGGCTGGGAGGGCAACGGCTGAGGACCGGAGCAGATTCTGCGCCGACCACACCGCCATGCCGGCTAGCGGACCGGCCAGCAGCACCAGCATGGCAAGAGCCGTCGCGGCGCGGAGGGCAACGTTGCGCCGAGTGCTCTGAGAGCCTGCCCGGTCCGCGGCATCAAGCAAACGCTCGGCACCAATCAGCGCAGCACCCAGCAGGGCGAACCCGGCGGCGGAGACGGCCGGACCGGTGAACGGAGTCACCAGGGTGTCGGCATTCACGCCGGTGGCAACGTGCCCTGCGAGCCAGCTACCTGCGAAGATCACCAGGGCCGCCACCCAGAGAACACGTGCCGTCCTGCTGCGCTTACCCGGGAGGAAAAGGGCGGCCACGGCAAGCAGCAGGACGGGAACGGCTACCAGCAGTGCGAGCATGAGCGCCCACGGGATGACCTGGCCGCTGAAGAACGGAAGGCCGGAAAGTCCACCCTCGGCCGAGAACAGCAGCGGCTGCCCCAGGAACTGCTGCCACAGCGGTGCTGCCTCGAATCCCAGCGGAACACCCGGGTCTGCCAGCAGGGCCCGCGGCCTGTCGATGACGGATAACCCGAAGGGAAGAAAGAGCGCGGCGCTGGGCAACAGCGCCCACCACACCGTGCGACCACGGCGGCCAAGCATCAGCCCGCAGAGCACAATCAGTACCGTGGCAGGGATCAGCAGTGAAGGGGCCGAGGCGGTCACAATACCCAGCGACAACCCTGCGGCGGCGGCGGCGGTCCAGGACGGCATGCCGTTGATCCCAGGCCGTGCGGGCGGTTTTTCGGTGAAACGCCGGTCATCCGGGGACGGGACAATGAACCGTCCGTGGCCCACGGCGGACCCGGTGGCGCGCAGGAGTGCCAGGACCAGCAGCGGAATCATGATGTGGGCCACCAATGCACCAGCCCGGCCTTGGTTCAAGGCTATCTGCAAGGCAGGAGCGGCCGCCCAGAAGAGTGCGGCCACAAGGCGGAAGCGGCGCCGGATGGTCAGGCCCCCGGCCGCAAACCATGCGGTCAGGCCGGAAAGCGGGGCGGCGAGCAGCAGGAGCCAGGCCATGGCCGCATTGGCGTCTCCCCCGCCGAGCAGGCCAAGGATCCACAGCACATAGCCGAAGGGGTCGCCCTTGCCCGGCAGCCCTGCCCCCAGGCTAATCCACCAGCTGGAGGCGTGGTGCCAGATTTCACCAAGGGTGGATGACACCGGAATGAGGCCTCCGCCGGAAACAGAGTCGGCCCGGAACAGCCCGGTGAGCGCCGTGAGGGAAGCCGCTGACGCGATGATGATGGCGGCGATGGCGCCGGCCCCCACCCAACCCCGTTCTGTGGTGGTCAGCGTGGCGAAGTCGTCTGATGAGTCCCCCGTGGGCTGGTCGGCCAGGGGGTCATGGACCAGGCCATCGGCCGTGGAGTTGTCGGCACCCAGGGCCTCCATCAGGGAACGGCGGTGGTTCCAGACTTCACGCCGGGGCGTCTGCAGCTTCTTAATGACGGACCGCCGGATCCGCCGGCTGTTTGCCGCGGTCCGGCGGGCCTTTGCCACGGCACCGGGCCGGGCCAGGGCAGCGAATGTGGCCACAAGCTGGGAGAAACCGTGCCCGGGATCCTTGACCGCGATGCTGAGCACGAGTTTGAAGATGCTGCCCAGCAGCGCG
Source organism: Pseudarthrobacter sp. KH_020_B (assembly GCF_057840185.1). Classification (NCBI taxonomy): domain Bacteria; kingdom Bacillati; phylum Actinomycetota; class Actinomycetes; order Micrococcales; family Micrococcaceae; genus Pseudarthrobacter; species Pseudarthrobacter sp. KH_020_B. Next base: position 1,359,246 of record NZ_CM174506.1, on the reverse strand, counting down.
CCGACCGCATGGATGGGCACCTTCCACAGCGGGGCGTGCTTGAGGCGCAGATGCACCTGGGCTTTCCGCGCCGCGGAGGCGTTTCCCTGGGCATGGGGCCGGTGGGCTACGTGGAACATGCGCGCAGTGGGAACCACCACCACACGGTGCCCCGCGAGGCGGTTGCGCCAGCAGAGGTCGACGTCGTCGCCGGTGCCCGGCAGCGCGGGGTCGAAGCCCTTCAGGAGCTCCCAGATATCACGGCGGACCAGCATGCCGGCCGAGTTCACCGCAAAGGTGTCAGTGCGTCCGTTGTACTGGCCCTGGTCCAGTTCATCGGCATCGATCAGGGTCAGCCGCTCGGCCCAGCGGCTGGTGGAGAGCCCGACGTCGATCAGCTGGCGTTCCGCGTACCAGTCCAGTTGCTTGCAGCCGGCCACCGTCACGGATGGTGCGCGCTCCACGGCACTGAGGAGTTCGGCCAGCGCCTCCGGCGCCGGGGCCGCATCGTCGTGAAGCAGCCAGATCCACTCGGTTGTGGCGCGCTGGGACTGGCCTTCCCAGGGCGCGTGCGTGTTGAGCCCGGCGCGTACGGCGCCGCCCATGCCGCTCTTGCCGGGCGGAAACGTGCTCACATTGGCTGCGCCGAAGGCCCGTTCCAGGAGGACGGCGGAGTCGTCGCGGGATCCGGTGTCCACTCCGATGAGGGAGTCCGCCGGCCGGGTCTGGTCCGCGAGGGCAGCCAGGGTTCTGGGCAGATAGGCACTGCCGTTGTGGGACACCACAACGGCAGTGACATGTACTTCCTGAAGAATTAGATTGCTCGCTTCCTTAGCCGCCGACGCTCACGCTCGGAAAGGCCACCCCAAATGCCAAACCGTTCGTCGTTTGCCAGTGCGTATTCCAGGCACTGCGACCGCACATTGCATGCACCGCAGACCTTCTTGGCGTCGCGCGTGGATCCGCCCTTCTCCGGGAAGAAGGCTTCCGGATCCGTTTGCGCGCACAATGCATCAGTCTGCCAGCCGAGTTCGCCTTCGTCGTCGAAATCCTGCCTGAACGGCAGTCCGATCCACACCGGCTGGGTGCTTGTCCCTTGTGCCGGGGTCCGCAGTTCCATGGGCGGGTCCAGGTCGTCATCGTCCTGGTCATGACCGCCGTCAAGGAGTGCTTCGTGCGCCGCCAGGAAGGCTGTGGCCTGGTCCTGGAGGGAGTCTTTGGTGTTGCGGTTGTAACGGTCCGCGGCGTCGGGATCGGCGGGATCGACGTACCAGTCGCTCGGTACCCCCCGTGCGCGGTATTTTGCCGTTGCCTGTCCGGCGACGACGGCATCTTCATGGATACGCTCTGCTTGCCCCACGGCGACCCTCCCCAAATGTTGCAGCCCCTGCCTGAATACTTAGACACTCGGTTGTGTGCCCGTATTTATGCAGTGACTTTCGATATCTAATTACACGTGTGTAACTAGTGGGGAGTCAAGCCGTGGACGGGATAATAATCAACTTTCCGGGCCAATCGCTGGCACGCCACGCCCGGGAGTTTTTCGAAGGCCCGGCCCGCCGGAGGCCTGACGGTCCGCATCGACGGCCCAAAAGCCAAGTTTCCGCTGAATAGCTGCCAAAAATACAGGCGCAGGCCGAATTAGACAAATAAGATGACAAACTCCTGTGAGTAACATCACAGCTATGCCGGACCCGGCTGGGACCCTTAGGGGACTCCGTGCCCGGCCTCCCCGCCAAGGACACCCCACGGCGTCCGTGGCAAGATAAAGCCATGAGCATCCCGGCGATAAATCTGATGACCACCCTGCGTTCCGGCCACGCCACGTCGCCCCGCCTGACCTGGTACGGCCCGGACTCCGAGCGCGTGGAGCTCTCCGGTCGTGTGCTGGACAACTGGGTGGCAAAAACGAGCAATCTGCTGCAGGACGAACTCGACGCAGAGCCCGGCATGCGGCTGAACCTTGACCTGCCTGCCCACTGGAAGTCAATGGTGTGGGCACTGGCCGCCTGGCAGCTGGGCATGGAAACAGTACTGGACGGCGGGAAGGCGGAACTCCTCGTCACCGACCGGCCCGGAACCGTTGAGGGGAAGTACGACGCCGTAATAGCCGTCGCGCTGCCGGCCCTGGCGATGCGGTGGCCGGGTGACCTGCTGGCCGGCGTCATCGACTACGCCGCCGAGGTGCGCTCCCATGGTGACGTTTTTATGGCGCACACGGACCCTTCGGCGGCCGGCTGTGCCATTCGGGCGGGAGGAGGCCAGTGGCACGTCCACGAAAGCCTGATCACTGGTTTTGCGGCGTCACATGAGGAAGGCGTCAGGCTTCTGGTCCCGGCCTCCGAAGGGCTGGAGCCTGCGCTGGCGAACTCGCTCGGCGCGTGGCACAGCGGTGGTTCAGTGGTGCTGGCGCACCCCGATGTGGAACTGACGGACAAGCTGCTGGCTGCGGAACGCATCCACGGCAAGTAGCGTCCTGCGCAAATAGCTTCCCGCGTCAGGGCTGCCGGCGGCTTTCCGATGAGTCTGCCTCCGGCTGCTCCCCGTGCTGGGCGACGGCAGCAGCCTTCTCCCGATGGTGCCGCTCGATGAGCTCGTGGTCGTGGGAGAACTCCGGCTCCTGGTCCAGTTCTTCGTTGAAGACCCAGAAGCGGTAGGCGAAGAAGCGGAAGATGGTGCCCAGGACCAGGCCCACCACGCTGCCGGCAATAAAGAGCGAGGGCTTGTCGTTCAGGTCCAGGATGTACTTCGCGAACCAGACGCAGCCTGAGGCGATCAGGAGACCTACCGCGTTCATCACGGCGAAGAGCGCGGCCTCGCGGGCCACATTGGCTTGCTTGCGGTGCCTGAACGTCCAGTAACGGTTGGCAACCCACGAGAAGATGCTTGCCACGACGGTTGCCAAGGCCTTGGCCCAGACCTCGCTGCCGTGCATCGGTCCGGTGAACAGCCAGATGAAGACTGCCGAGTCAATGACGAAGGCCACACCGCCCACGGCTCCGAACTTGGCCACTTCACGCCAAAATAGCGAGGCGAGCCCCCGGATACGATCTGCAAGTGCGCTAAACATGACCCTCCATGGCCGTCCGTTCAATGGGCCACACGGCCAGAGGTCTATTTTAGACCGAAATCGGTGAACCGGCCCCCGCGGCGTGCAGGGTGGTGGCCGAAATACCCGAAAAGCGGGCCCCTCGACGTCCCAAAGCCCGGATCCGGTGAGCTCTTCTGTAGGCTGGCATATGTGACTTTTCCAGTAATCGGCGTGGTTGGCGGCGGCCAACTCGCGCGCATGATGGCCCCAGCCGCAACCGCCCTTGGCTTTGAACTCCGTGTCCTGGCTGAGGCGGAGGACGTTTCAGCCGCGTCGGCTGTGTCCACTTCACCGGTGGGTGACTACACGGACCTCCAGACACTCCTCGACTTCGCGGACGGCCTGGATGTTATGACGTTCGACCACGAACACGTCCCCACAGACCACCTCCGCGCGCTTCTGGCCGCCGGTGTGAATGTCCAGCCCGGTCCGGACGCCCTGGTTAATGCCCAGGACAAACTGGTGATGCGGGCTGCCATCGACAGCCTGGGACTTCCAAACCCCACCTGGGCTGCGGTCGCTGACGTCGCCGCGCTCGTGGCCTTCGGCGACGAAACCGGCTGGCCCGTTGTCCTCAAGATGCCCCGCGGCGGCTACGACGGCAAAGGCGTGCGGATCATCGACTCCGCCGAGGCAGCCGAAGAGGCTGCCCCCTGGTTCGAGGCCATGAGCCCGCTCCTCGCCGAAGCGAAAGTTGAGTTCAGCCGCGAACTGTCCGCGCTCGTGGCGCGGACCCCGGGCGGCGAAGCGAGGGCCTGGCCGGTGGTGCACACCATCCAGGTGGACGGCGTCTGCGACGAAGTCATCGCCCCCGCCCTGGACATCCCCCTCGAGGTCGCAGCGGCCGCGGAAGACGCGGCACTGCGCGTGGCCACGGAACTGGGCGTCACCGGAGTGATGGCCGCGGAACTCTTCGAAACGCCGGGCTCCGGCGTCGGCTTCCTGATCAACGAACTCGCCATGCGGCCGCACAACACCGGCCACTGGACCCAGGACGGTTCGGTCACCAGCCAGTTTGAGCAGCACCTGCGGGCGGTCCTGGACCTGCCGCTGGGTGCCACCGACATCCTGGGCCCGGTAGTGGTCATGAAGAACTTCCTGGGGGGCGAGAACCAGGATCTGTTTTCCGCCTACCCGGCCGCGCTGGCCAGCGAGCCGGCAGCCAAGGTCCACTGCTACGGCAAGGCAGTGCGTCCGGGACGCAAGATTGGCCATGTCAACCTGGTAGGGACCTCCACGGATGATGTGGACTCGGTCCGGCAACGCGCAACCCGGGTGGCGGCCATCATCCGCGACGGCCGGGTTCCCACCGAAGAATCAGCACGGATTTCCGAGGAGAACGCATGACCACCGAAACCACCACCGGCAGCGCCGGCCCGCGTCCCATCGTTGGGCTCGTCATGGGCTCAGACTCGGACTGGCCGGTCATGGAGGCGGCCGCGGATGCATTGGCTGAGTTCGGCATACCCTTTGAAGCCGATGTGGTCTCCGCACACCGGATGCCCACCGAAATGATCCGGTACGGCCAGACCGCCCACGAGCGCGGGTTGAGGGTCATCATCGCGGGAGCCGGCGGGGCCGCCCATCTTCCCGGCATGCTCGCCAGCGTCACTCCCCTGCCCGTCATTGGCGTCCCGGTCCCGCTGAAAACCCTGGACGGCATGGACTCCCTGCTGTCCATCGTGCAGATGCCGGCCGGCGTTCCGGTAGCCACCGTGTCCATTGCCGGCGCACGGAACGCAGGCCTGCTGGCAGTCCGGATCCTCGCGTCGGGGACGGACGAACTGGCAGCCTCGCTCCGCGCGGATCTCCTGGACTTTGCCCAGGAACTCAACGACGTCGCCACCCGTAAGGGAGCCAACCTCAGGCAGAAAGTCAGCGAAGTCTTCGCCGACAGCAATGGTGTTCTCCGGGGCAGCCGTTAAGGAACCGGACATGTCCAGAAGCAGAAGCGAACCGCAGCAGCCAGCAACCGGCACGGTCATGACTGATCCTGTCCGGTATCCGACCAGCGCCTCCGCCCCCGTCCGGACCAAACGGGGCTTTGCCCTGGTCCTGATGACCCTTCTGGTGCCCGGCAGCGCCCAGATTGTGGCCGGCGACCGCAAGCTCGGCCGTATTGCCCTGCGCGTCACCCTGTGCGCCTGGGCGTTACTGGCGGTCACCCTGCTGCTGTTGGCCGTGAACCGGTCGCTCCTGATCAACATCATCACCAATCAGTTTGCCTCGCTGGTGATCATCCTGGTCCTGGTGGCTCTGGCGCTCGGGTGGGCGTTCCTCTTCATCAACACCCTCCGGCTGATCCGCCCTGTCCTGTTGGCACCGGCGGCGCGTCCCGCCGTCGGCATCGCCCTGGTCCTCGCCCTGGTCCTGAGCAGCGGCACCCTTGGGTATGCGGCCTACCTGCTGAACGTGGGCCGCAACGCGATCGGCAGCATCTTCTCCTCGGGACCGTCGATCGATCCCGTGGAGGGCCGCTACAACTTCCTGATGATGGGCGGTGACGCCGGCGACGACCGCACGGGCCGGCGCCCGGACAGCCTCTCCGTGCTCAGCGTGGACGCCAAGACCGGCCAGACCGCCATGATCTCCGTACCGCGCAACCTCCAGAACGCCCAGTTCAGCGAAGGCTCGCCCATGCGCCAGGTCTACCCGGACGGCTACGACTGCGGCAATGAATGCCTCATCAATGCCATCAACACAGAGGTGACCAACGAGCACGCCGACCTGTACCCCGGAGTAGCTGACCCAGGGGCCCAGGCCACTCTGGAGGCTGTCTCTGGAACGCTGGGCATCACGGTCCAGGCCTACGTGCTGGTGGACATGGAGGGCTTCGCCAAGCTGATTGACGCCATGGGCGGGATCCGGATCAAGGCCGGCGGCTGGGTTCCCATGAGCGGCTACTTCGACGAGGTTACCCGCACTCATGGCATGCCCTTGGGCTGGATTCCCGCCGGTGAACAAACACTCGATGGCGACCGCGCACTTTGGTACGGACGCTCCCGCGAATTCGTCGACGACTACGCCAGGATCCAGCGGCAGCAGTGCGTCCAGCAGGCCATGCTCAAGCAGCTGGACCCGGCAACCCTGCTCGCAAAGTTTGAGGACATCGCCAGTGCGGGCACCAAGGTTGTGGACTCAAACATCTCCTCCGCCCAGCTGGGCGGTTTCGTGGATCTCGCCATGAAGGCCAAGGGGCAGGAGGTCAAGCGGCTCACCATCGGGCCGCCCGACTTCGACGCGTCCTTCTCCACCGTGCCTGACTTCGAGATCATTCACGACCGGGTGGACCAGCTCCTGGCCTCCGCGTCGGGGCAGCCCCAGGCTGCCACGCCGGTCGACGGCATCGTGCAGCCCGCCGCGGCCGGCGGACGGCTGCAGGCGGCCGCGCAGCTGCCCACGGCTGCCTTCCTGGCAGCCGGTGGAGTCCGCGCGCAGACTGCCCCGCCGTCGTCGGACTTCACCCCGGTGACCACAACGCCCGACGGCGAGCCGATCACCGAGGCGATGCTGAACCAGCTCAAGCGCGAAGGCAACGAACAGGCGCTGCGTGAACTGGTGGCCACCAACGGCCAGTGCGCGCCGCTCTAGGCCCGCTGCGCCGTCGCCTGGAAAACCCGGCCGCAGCACGTGACTGCACGACTCCGTAGACCTGAACCAAGAATGGACACCGGCTGTGTACAAAATTGAAAACGTCCTCCGCGACTACGCCTGGGGATCCACCACCGCCATCGCCGGGCTGCTGGGACGCCCCGAGTCCGGCCGTCCCGAAGCCGAACTCTGGATCGGCGCCCACCCCGGTGCCCCTTCAACGGCCCGCCGGGCGGACGGCTCCGTGGCACGGCTGGATGCCTTGATCGCCGAAGATCCGGAACATTTCCTGGGCAGCGAATCTGTGGCCGAGTTTGGCCCGCGGCTCCCGTTCCTGACCAAGATCCTTGCTGCCGCGCTGCCGTTGTCCCTCCAGGTCCATCCCAGCATCGAACAGGCCAAGGCCGGATTCGCCCGCGAAAATGCTGCAGGCATTGCGCCCGATGCCGCCCACCGCAACTACCGCGATGACAACCACAAGCCCGAGATGATCTTCGCGCTGACGCCGTTCGAAGCGTTGTGCGGATTCCGGGCGCCGGCAGCAACCCGGAAGATCCTGCTCCATCTTGCCGCCTGCTTCGACCTGGTGGAAACCGGCATCCCGCCCCTGCTGGTGGAGCTGCTTGAGGTCCTGGACAACCCGGACGAGGGTGCCGGCCTCAGGAACGCCTTCGAGCGGCTGATCAACGGCGGCGACGACGTCTCCCACACCACAGCGGTGGTGGCGGCCGCCCTGATCTCCGGCGCTCCGCTGGCACCGTACCAGGCGGAGCTGTCCACGGTGGTCAGCCTCAACGAAAAGTACCCGGGTGATCCGGGCGTGCTGATTTCGCTGCTGCTGAACAGGATTTCGCTGGCCCCCGGCGAGGCCGTCTACCTCCCCGCGGGCAACGTGCACGCGTACCTGCACGGCTTGGGTGTTGAGGTCATGGCGTCCTCGGACAACGTGCTCCGCGGCGGGCTGACGCCGAAATACATCGATGTGCCCGAGCTGCTGCGGACCATCGAATTCCAGCCGGTGGCCGTCCCCATGCTCACGCCGGAAGTGTCCGGCCTTGGCCAGGAGCTCTACCAGCCGCCCTTCCGGGAGTTCCAGCTTCAGCGGATCGAACTGGCCCCCGGCGCGGAGCCGGTGCCGCTGGCCCAGGCGGGCGCCGTCGTCGTCATTGTTGTTGACGGATCGGTGTATCTTGATTCCCCCAAGGGCGACCTGCACCTGGCGCGCGGTGGCAGCGCCTTCCTGCCCGCCGCGGAAGCACCGGTCAACGTCCACCCGGTGGCCGGTGCCGAGTCCCCTGCCGTTGCTTTCGCCGTGACCACGTCCCTGAAGGCCTGAGCCGTGGAATTCTTCCTGCAGACGCCCGCCTGGGCGGACGTCCAGTCTTCGCTGGGCCGCACTGTCCATCAGCAGTCCGGCCGGGGCTGGAGCTTCCTGGCCGTGGAGGAGAAAAACCCGGCCGGCAAGGTCCTCTACGCCCCCTACGGACCGGTGGCATCCTCCGCGGAGGCGTTCGACGCCGCCCTGGCCGCCCTGGCGGCAACGGCGCGGTCGTGCGGGGCCGTGTTTGTCCGGATTGAGCCCGTGTCCGCCGGGCTGGAGATGCCGGCCGCGGCGGAGCTCAGCCGGCGCGGCCTGCAGCCGGCGCCCGTGAACCAGCAGCCTGAACTCAGCTGGATCGTGGACCTCGAAGGTGACTTCAAGGACGTCCTGGCCGCGATGAAGCCCGTGAACCGGAACCTCTACCGGAACATCCATAAGAAGGGCGTCACGTTCCGCACGTCGCAGGACCCGGACGACATCAGTATCCTGCTGGACTTCCTGCACATGACGGCCCGGCGGAACGGTTTCAAGCCGCAGAGCGACGAGTACCTGACCCAGGTCGCAGCCTCCCTCATGCCCGCGGGCGCTGCCACACTGTTCATCGCCGAACTGCACGGGGAGCCGATCGCTGCTGCCTTCGCCTACGACTCCGCGGACACCCGGACCTACGCCCACGCGGCCTTGGATGACACCCACCGCAAGCTCAGCGCGGGCATACCGCTTCTGGTGACCCTGATGGCGGACGCCAAGGACCGGGGCCTGAAGTACGTTGACCTGTGGGGTGTTGCGCCCGCGGACCAGCCTGATCATAAGTGGGCAGGATTCACCGCGTTCAAGAAGTCCTTCGGCGGCCGCGAGGTGGCGTACCCCGGCACCTGGGACCTCCCCGTGCAGAAGCTCCGGTACAACGCCTACCAGCTGGCCCGCAAGCTGCGCGACAGGCTCCGTGCCCTCCGCTCCCCCTCCTTGCCCCCGGCGCGAACGGACACTTAAGCCCCCGCCCTTCCGCGCGAACGGACACTTAAGCCCCCGCCCACTGCCTCTGTCCAGGGCCACAAGTGTCCTCTCGCGCATTCCCAGGGACAAAACCTGTGGATAACGGCTTTGCCATCGCCAGACGCGTGCACACTGAAGCATGGGCCTCGCACCGCTCCCTGAGGAGCTACTCACCGGATCGTTTACGTTGGCCACCGCGGCGGCTTTAGGGGTGTCGCGCAAACGGCAGCGGCAGCCCGACGTCGTTATTCCATCCAGGGGTGTACGCATCCCTCTGGAGAGCGACGCCGGTGTCCCGGCCAACCTCCGTGCTTACACGGCGCTGGACGAATCCTCGGTGCTCACGCATCATTCGGGCGGCAGAATATGGGAGTTAGGGCTGCCCCCGTGGCTACAGGAAGACTGGCGGATCCACGTGGCGCGGGAGCGGGAAAGCAGCAGACCCCGGCGCCAGAACGTCGTTGGCCACCGAATGACGTTCAAGCCGGGCGAAGTGGTAATGCACGACGGCGTCCGCGTCACGTCGCCAGCCCGGACCTGGCTGGATTTGGCAAATCTGCTCACCGTAGACGAATTAATCGCCGTCGGCGACTCCGTGGTTAACAGCCACGGAACAGACTTTCCCCGGCCCAAAGAGCCACTGGCCACAACCCATGATTTGCACCGTATGATCGCCGCACATCCGGGGATGAGAGGCATGAAAACGGCACGCCTGGCCCTGAACGAAATCAGGGTTGGCGCCGATTCCCCACAGGAAACAAAGATGCGGTTGGCACTGGCGCGCACGGGCCTCGGCGAACCGGCGTTGAACCATGTCATCCGCAATGGCTGGGGGCAGCCCGCGGTTTGGCCGGATGCTGCGTACGTTCAGCATCGGTTGGCACTGCAGTACGACGGCGCCCATCACTCGGAGGCCCGCCAGGTGCGGCTCGACAACAAGCGCCGGGCCGTCACTGAGCGGCTCGGCTGGATGGAGGTAAGGGTTTTCAAGGAGGACCTGGAGGGAGACAAACCCTTCGTCGTCGAGCTTGTGAAGGCCGCCCTGCAGTCCCGCCACCGTGCCGGGGACGTCCAGAATGGCTACCGCGGCAGGGAACATGCGCGAACGGACACTTGAGGCCCACAGTTCCGGGGCCTCAAGTGTCCGTTCGCGCAGGAGTACGCGGGGTGAAGAGCCTGTTTAGTTCTTGCGGGCGTAGCCTTCCCATTTGCTGGCCTGGTGCTCGCCGTCAACAAAGCGGATGGTGCCGGACTTGGAACGCATCACGATGGACTGCGTCAGGACCTTGTCCTTGGAGTAGCGGACGCCCTTGAGGAGGTCGCCGTCGGTGATTCCGGTGGCCGCGAAGTAGCAGTTGTCACTGGAGACAAGGTCATTGGTGGACAGGACGCGGTCCAGGTCGTGGCCGGCGTCGATCGCCTTCTGCTTCTCGTCGTCGCTTGTGGGCCAGAGCCGGCCCTGGATAACGCCGCCGAGCGACTTGATGGCGCAGGCTGCAACGATGCCTTCCGGCGTGCCGCCGATGCCCATCAGGGCGTCGACGCCGGTGCCGGAGCGGGCTGCGGCAATCGCGCCGGCAACGTCGCCGTCCATGATGAACTTGGTGCGCGCACCGGCTTCGCGGATCTCTTCGACCAGGGGGCGGTGGCGGTCGCGGTCAAGGATCATGACGTTGAGCTGGTTGACCTTCACGCCCTTCGCCTTGGCGATCAGGTGCAGGTTCTGCTTGACCGGCAGGCGGAGGTCCACCATGTCGGCGGCTTCCGGGCCGGTGACGAGCTTCTCCATGTAGAACACCGCGGACGGATCGAACATGGAGCCGCGCTCAGCCACGGCGAGGACTGCCAGGGCGTTGTTGATGCCGAGGGCCGTCAGGCGGGTGCCGTCGATCGGGTCAACGGCGACGTCGCACTCGGGACCGGTGCCGTCGCCAACGTGTTCGCCGTTGAACAGCATGGGGGCTTCGTCTTTTTCGCCTTCGCCGATGACCACAACGCCGTTGAAGTGGACCGTGTGAAGGAACGAGCGCATGGCGTCAACGGCCGCGCCGTCGGCCTTGTTCTTGTCGCCGAAGCCAACCCAGTGGCCGCCGGCGATGGCCGCGGCCTCGGTGACGCGGACAAGCTCAAGTGCGAGGTTGCGGTCTGGCTCGTCGATTCCCACGGCCAGGGAGGGGGAAATCGTGGAGTACTGCTGGGTCATAGGCGCTGGTGACACGTGAACCTCTTCTTCGAGTGGCGATCATTGGACCCGCTCGGCCGGATTCAGCCGGTGCGGTGATTCCTCTGGTTCTGATCATAGTCGTGACGGCGCCCCCGGGGCGTGGCATGACGTCCCCCTGCAACATGCACCGCCGGTCCCCCGCCACACCCCCGACTGTGAGTTGCACGTGAATATGGGCGACTATAGAGGGGTGAGTGAAATGCAGGAAAAACCCAGCCCCGGGCCCGACCCATCCGACTCCGGAGCACGAGGCGACGGCGCAGGCACGGTCGAAGCAGCCCCCGTCCGCCCAGTAATCCCGGCCGCCGCGGCAAAGCGCGCCAATGCGTCCGTGATCGGCATGATCATTGCCCTGGTGGTCAGCATCGCCGCCTTCCTGCCCATCATCCTGATGAATCCCCTCCCGAAAAGCGACGGATTCCGCCCGAACATCGACGTCAGCGAAATAGCCCGGCACGCCACGGATGTGGCGGGATTCACACCCGTAACACCGGACGCCGGCAAGTCGTTCAGGTCCAACTACGCACGATGGGAGTCGGGCAGCGGCAGCGGCGTTCCCACCTGGGAAGTTGGCTACCTGACCCCGAACGAGTCCTTCATCGCCCTGGTCCAAACCCGCCAGTCCAACCCAACCTGGCTCGTCCAGCAGACCAAGAGCGCTCCCGTGACGGGAAGACGTGCGGCCGGCGGACAGGATTGGGAGCTGCGTGACACCGGCAAAGGCGAGAAGAGCATGGTGCTCAACTACCGCGGAACCACCGTTGTCCTGACGGGAAGCGCCCAGCTGGACGAATTCGCCGAACTCGCCACCGCCGTCGTGCAGTCCATGGAAGCCAACCCGGCCGTCACAGTTTCCTCCTCAGCCAGCCCCGCCCCGTAAAGTAAGCCCGTGGCTACCTACCTGACCCCTGCCCTTGCCTGGCGCCGCATGCGCGAAGGCAACGAACGCTTTGTTGCCGGTGAATCGTCGCACCCGAACCAGGACGCGTCCCGCCGCTCTTCACTGGTGGAAAACCAGCACCCATTTGCCGTGATCTTCGGCTGCTCGGACTCCCGGCTCGCCGCGGAAATCATCTTCGACCTCGGCCTGGGCGACGCCTTTGTGGTGCGCACCGCCGGCCAGGTGATCGACGACGCCGTGCTGGGGTCCCTCGAATACAGCATCAGTGTGCTGGGGGTGCCGCTGATCGTCGTGCTGGGGCACGACAGCTGCGGCGCCGTCGGTGCCACCAAGTCCGCAGTCGACACCGGAAACATGCCGGTGGGTTTTATGCGGGACCTGGTGGAGCGCATCACGCCCTCGGTGCTGACGTCCATGCGGAACGGCGAACACGAGATCAACGACATGGTGGTGGAGCACGTCAAGCAGACGTCCCAACGTCTGGTGGACAGCTCCCGTGTGATTTCCGCCGCAATCGAGAACGGCCGCGCCGCGGTGATCGGCCTCTCCTACAGCCTCGCCGAGGGCCGCGCGAACGTGGTTTCCGGGATCGGCGACGTCTAGGCCCAGCCCGATTCAATGCCCGTAGCATGCGGTTCACGGTTTTAGTCCGGGCACCCGATCGCCCTAAGCTAGCCCCATGACTTCCACTGAAGAATTCCGCATTGAACACGACACGATGGGCGAAGTCCGCGTCCCCGTGAACGCCCTGTACCGTGCACAGACGCAGCGTGCAGTTGAAAACTTCCCCATCTCCGGCAAGACCTTGGAACGCGCGCACATCGAGGCGCTCGCCCGGGTCAAGAAGGCGGCCGCCCAGGCCAATGCAGAACTTGGGGTGCTCGACGGCGAGCTGGCCAAGGCGATCGCGGCGGCTGCCGATGAGGTAGCTGCCGGCAAGTACGACGGCGACTTCCCCATCGACGTTTTCCAGACCGGCTCCGGCACGTCCTCGAACATGAACACCAACGAGGTCATCGCCGAGCTGGCCACACGCGCCCTCAAGGCCGCCGGAAGCGACAAGGTTGTTCACCCGAACGACCACGTCAACGCCTCGCAGTCCTCCAACGACGTCTTCCCGACGTCGGTCCACGTCGCCGCCGCCTCGGCCCTGATCAACGACCTCATCCCCGCCCTCGGCTACTTGGCCGAGTCCTTGGAACGCAAGGCCGTGGAGTTCAAGGACGTCGTCAAGTCCGGCCGCACCCACCTGATGGACGCCACCCCGGTGACGCTCGGCCAGGAGTTCGGCGGCTACGCGGCCCAGGTCCGCTACGGCATCGAGCGCATCAACGCCGCCCTCCCCCGCGTCGCCGAAGTTCCGCTCGGTGGCACCGCGGTGGGCACGGGCATCAACACCCCGGCCGGCTTCCCGGAGCGCGTCATCGAACTGCTCGCCACAGACACCGGCCTGCCGCTGACGGAGGCCCGCGACCACTTCGAGGCCCAGGCCAACCGCGACGGCCTCATCGAAGGCTCCAGCCAGCTGCGCAACATCGCGATCTCCTTTATGAAGATCAACAATGACCTCCGCTGGATGGGCTCCGGCCCCAACACCGGCCTCGGCGAAATCGCCATCCCGGACCTGCAGCCGGGCTCCTCGATCATGCCCGGCAAGGTCAACCCCGTTATCTGCGAAGCGTCCATCATGGTCTGCGCCCAGGTCATCGGCAACGACACCGCCATCGCCTGGTCCGGCACCAACGGCGCCTTTGAGCTCAACGTCGGCATCCCCGTGATGGCCGCCAACCTGCTAGAGTCCATCCGCCTGCTGGCCAACACCAGCCGGGTCATGGCGGACAAGATGATCGACGGCATCACCGCGAACGTGGAACGCGCCCGCTTCCTCGCCGAGGCCTCCCCCTCGATCGTCACCCCGCTGAACAAGTACATCGGCTACGAAAACGCGGCGAAGATCGCCAAGAAGGCCGTGGCCGAGGGCCTCACCATCCGTGAGACCGTCGTCGCCATGGGCTTCCTGGAGCGCGGCGAGGTCACCGAAGAGCAGCTGGACACCGCCCTGGACGTTATGTCCATGACGCGCCCGCCGCACAAGGCATAAGTCCCCACCGCCTCCCTCGCTTCGCTCCGCTCAGCCTGGGAACCCTCGGCGACGGAGGCCCCGCATACGACGGCGGCCGCCCACCTTCATCGCGAAGCGGGGCGGCCGTTTTGTGGTACGGCGGTTGTGCCCGGCAAGGGCGCCAACTGTCCGTTCGCGCTGATCCTGACCATCACCTGGAAGCAGAGCACCTGGCCCCTGCTGTTTTCGTGGCCCCTGAGGTCCGGGGCCACAAGTGTCCTCTCGCGCTAAGCGGGGAGCAGCATGGCGGCAGCGGCGCCGGCGAGCATAAACGGGCCGAACGGGATGGAAGATTTCAAGGTGCCGCGGCGGGCCGCCAGCAGGGCCGTGGACCACAGGCCACCCAGAAGGAAAGCCGCGAAGGTTCCGGCAAAAACGTGCCCCCAGCCGAGATAGCCAAGGTACATTCCCAGGACGCCGGCCAGCTTCACGTCGCCAAAGCCCATGCCGGGTGGGTAAACCAACCGCAGGACAAAATAAAAGGCCCACAGAACCGCTCCCCCGGCCAGGATGCGCAGCGCCGGGATCCCCAGGAGCTCGGCAGCACCGTCGGGTGAGCCCAGGAGCGCGTCAGGACCGGCAATCACGTGCACCACGGCCGCCGCGAGCAGCAGGACTCCCGCCACGCCGTAGGACGGGAAGACAATCCGGTTGGGCAGCAGATGGTGGCGCACGTCAATAACCGTCAGGCGGACGGCCATAACAAAAAAGTAGGCGCATGCGGCCAGCACTAGCCAGAACGCCAGCGGAGTGGCGTCCCACAGTCCATCGAGTCGTCGGATCACCCCTCGGATGCTACTGGATTCGTGCGCCGCACCGCAGAGCCCACGCGTAAACTGTGGATATGTCGACATGGGACACCAGGCGCCGGCCGGATCCGGAGGGCGGCGCCGCCGCTGCAGACCTGACCACCATGTTCCGGAATCTTTGCCGTTCGTCCCCCTGGAAGTGGCAGTCCCTGCGCTTTGAATACTGGGATGAACCGTTTTCCGACGTCCCCGACCCGTCCGCTCCCCTGGTCCGAGCCTGGCTGCGCCGGCCTGGTGCGCTGCGCCTGGAAACCGCCGACCGGCTTGTCCTCCACAGCACCACCGGAATCAACGATTCCAAGGACGGTCTGTATGTCAGCGCCACCCGGAAGTCCTGGCTGTTGCCGCCCCACCTGGTGGCGCCCGTTTACGACGACGGCGGCCTGGTCAGGCGCCGGCCGGAGGCAGCCTACGGCGAACCGGGCTTCGGGAACGGCCGTTTCTCGGCTGCCCTTGATCCCGTGGAACTCGCCGGGAATGCCCCGGTCCCGATCGAGTTCCCGGGCACCAACGCCGTGGAGGTCGACGCCGTTCGCCGCGTGGATCACGATGGCCGGCCGGCGCTGGAGGCAGCGGTGACGCCTACCGCGTCCTACCATCCAACGGATCCTGCCGCTCCGCTCTGCCTGCCCGGCAGCAACCGCGTGCGGATCGACCTGGAAACCGGCATCTGCGTGGCCAGCCAGTCACTGGAAGCGGCGACCCCGGATTACGGGCACTGGATCCGGATCCTCGCGGTGGATGAATACATGCTGGATGACCTGTTCGTGGCCGAGTCCATGAACCTGACGGACGTCCGCCGCCACATCAGCTGGGATATCCGGGCCTGATCACGCGTCCTTCTCGGGCCATCGCCGACCGGAACAAACGATTGACGGGCTTCGGTGGCCAGGCGTCGGCTAGGCTTCCCTGATGACCGCGCTGACTTCCATCTGGCCGCTCTTCGGCCTTGAGCTGACCACGCCCCGCCTGGTGCTGCGTCTCATCACCGACGCCGACATTCCCGCCGCGGTTGCAGCGGCCGCCAGCGGAGTCCACGAACCCGGCCGGAGCCCCTTCAGCACTCCGTGGACGGAACTGCCGGCGGAGTCCCTAGGGCACAACATGGCGCAGTGGTACTGGCGCTGCCGCGGCCAGGCCACGCCCGAGGACTGGACCCTGCTCCTGGGCATCTGGTACCAGGACGAATTCATCGGCTGCCAGGACATCGGTGCCAAGGACTTTGCCACCCTCAAGACCGTCAGCACCGGCTCATGGCTCAAGCAGTCCCTCCACGGCCAAGGGCTCGGCACCGAGATGCGGGCCGCCGTCGCGCTTTACGCGTTCGACTGGCTTGGCGCCGAGGTGGCCGAATCCGAAGCCGCCGCCTGGAACGCCGCCTCCCTGGGTGTGTCCCGCTCCCTCGGCTACGAACTCAACGGCACCAACAGGCAGTCCTGGGGCGGCAAGGCCGTGGAAGTCCAAAAAGTGCGCCTCACCCCCGCAACTTTCAAACGCCCCGACTGGACCCTCCAAGTGAAGGGCCACGAAGCAGCAGCCAAGTTCCTCGGGGCTCAGTAAGTCGGGGCTTGGTTCCTCAGGCAGCGGCCCTTCGCCGTCGCTTAGACACGACGCAAAGGGGCCCCTTCGGTCGCTGGGCGACCTCCGCGGCGCGAAGGTCGCCCAGCGACCGTAGCGAAGCGGCGGGAGGTGTCTAAGCGACGGAGAAGGGCCGTGGCCCGACGGACTGGACCACGGCCCCTCACACACCGTAAGAGCCTAGATCTCGGCCCCCTCGAGGAGTTCCGTTACCAGGGCTGCGATGGGTGAGCGCTCTGAGCGGGTGAGGGTGATGTGGCCGAAGAGGGGGTGTCCCTTCAGGGTTTCGACGACGGCGGCGATCCCGTCGTGCCGGCCGACGCGGAGGTTGTCACGCTGGGCGACGTCGTGTGTGAGGACGATCTTGGAGTTCTGGCCGATCCGGCTCATCACGGTGAGGAGGACGTTCTTCTCCAGTGATTGGGCCTCGTCGACGATCACGAAGGCGTCGTGCAGGGAGCGGCCGCGGATGTGGGTCAGCGGCATGACCTCGAGCATGCCGCGGTCCATGACTTCTTCCACGACTTCCTGGCTGACCAGGGCGCCGAGGGTGTCAAAGACCGCCTGAGCCCAGGGGTTCATCTTTTCCGACTCGGAGCCGGGCAGGTAGCCAAGTTCCTGGCCACCCACGGCGTAGAGCGGGCGGAAGACGATCACCTTGCGATGCTCGCGGCGTTCCAGCACCGCTTCCAGGCCGGCACACAGGGCCAGCGCGGATTTGCCGGTACCGGCCCGTCCGCCGATCGAAACGATTCCGACGGCGGGGTCCATCAGCATGTCGATGGCCAGCCGCTGTTCCGCCGAGCGTCCGTGGAGCCCGAACACGTCCCGGTCCCCCTTGACCAGCCGCACCTGCTTGTCGGCGCCAACCCGGCCCAGGGCTGAGCCCCGGTTGGAGAGGATCACCAGCCCGGTGTTGACCGGCATTTCAGCGGCGGCGGGGATAAAGACCGGCTCGTGGCCGTACAGGGTGGAGATTTCGGCCTCGCTGGCCTCGACCTCCGCGACGCCGGTCCAGCCCGAATCCTTGACCAGTTCGTTGCGGTATTCGTCGGCAGTGAGTCCCATGGCGGAGGCCTTGACCCGCATCGGGAGATCCTTCGAAACCACGGTGACGTTCCGGCCTTCATTGGCCAGGTTCTTGGCCACAGCCAGGATGCGGCTGTCGTTGTCGCCACTGCGGAAACCCAAAGGGAGCACCTCGGCGGAAATGTGGTTCAACTCCACCAGGAGGGTGCCGCCCTCGTTTCCGATGGGGATGGGTTTGCTCAAGCCACCGTGTTTCACCCGTAGATCATCGAGCAGCCGGAGCGCCTTGCGGGCAAAGTAGCCCAGTTCGGGGTCGTGCCGTTTCCCCTCAAGTTCCGTGATGACAACGATCGGAACAATGACTTCGTGCTCGGCGAAGCGCAGCAGCGCCCGTGGATCCGAGAGCAGGACAGAGGTGTCAATGACGAACGTGCTAATGGTGGCGTCCCTTCCGGAGACAGCAAAACCGGCCGCATCTGTTTCGTCTGCTGCACCGGTTTGTGAAGTGGCTCGCATGGCGCGAGAGGTAGCTTTCTGTCCCTGGTCAAAAACGGCCTCGGGCAGTTGTTCAGAATTAGCCACATCGACTCCAGCCCCGGGCACGCCCGGAATTGTTATTGGTGAGGCGGCTCGGCCTGGAGGCCGGGTCCGGCCTCCCATACAACCGGTGCGAAATTCGCTCCATGTACTGGCCTCCCCGATCAGCCGGCGTATTTGCCTGCTGATGGATATAACGTAAATCCCTGCCCAGTAATTTCCGGTGCCATCCGTCGGCGATTCCTGTTGCCGGCTTGTGAATTCCGGATGAACGGAGCTGACGAGGGGGATGAGAGGCCCGAACCTGCGACCGGCCGGATCAGGTGCCGAAGCGCCGCTGCCTGCCTGCGTAGTCGCGAAGGGCGCGGAGGAAGTCCACTTTACGGAAGGCAGGCCACAGGGCCTCGCAGAAGTAGAACTCGCTGTACGCGCTCTGCCACATCAGGAACCCGGACAGCCGCTGCTCCCCGGAGGTTCTGATCACCAGGTCCGGATCCGGCTGGCCGCGCGTGTACAGGAAGCGGGAAATATCGTCCACGGACAGCGTGTCAGCGAGTGCCGAAATGTCAGAACCCTTGGCGACGGCGTCGTGAAGAAGCTCGCGCACGGCGTCGACGATCTCGCGGCGTCCGCCGTAGCCCACCGCAACGTTGACGTGGATCTTCTCGCGCACCGGTGTGCGGGCGGTGAGCTTGTTGAGCCGCTCCGCCAGGTAGTCCGGCAGGAGCTCAGGCGCGCCCATGGCATTGACCGAGATGTTGGCGTTCTCGTCAAGGCGGTCCAGGGTGTTGGCAATGATCCCCATCAGAAGATCCAGCTCTTCACTGGACCGGCTCATGTTGTCCGTGGAGAGCATGTAGAGCGTGACCACCTTGACCCCAAGCTCCTGGCACCAGCCGAGGAATTCGTGGATCTTGTCCGCGCCGGCCTGGTGGCCCTGGCTGGTGGGTGCATTGAACTGCTTGGCCCAGCGGCGGTTGCCATCCACCATCACGCCGATATGGTTGGGAATGCGGCCGCCGGCCAACTCGCTGAGCAGCCGCCTCTCGTAGAAGCCATAAAGGAACCCGCGCAATTCCACGAGGAGACTCACCTGACTTCCGTTGCTGTTCGACGGCATTGCACATCCTAGGCTACCGTCCGGGACCGGGACCGGCGTGACGGGACGTTCCCGGATGACCTGTCATGATTGTTACCCATGAGTAACTTATCCGGCGAGAGGATATTCTGAAGCCATGAACAGCCAGACTCCTGACGGCCCCCGCGCGCCCTCGGCGGACCACGGCAACAGCCCCTTGGACGACGCCGCCGTCCGGCTGGCCGAACTCCTGATGCTCAAGCCCAAGTGGCGCGGCTGGATCCACACCGTCACGGCTCCGTTGGCCCTGGCAGCGGGCATCGTCCTGGTGGTCCTCGCCCCAACTACGGACCGCAAGATCACCTCGGCCATCTACGCTGCCACCGGCGTCCTGCTTTTTGGCATCAGTGCCATCTACCACCGCGGCAACTGGTCTCCGGGTGTGAAGATTGTCCTCAAGCGCCTGGACCACACCAACATCATGCTGGTCATCGCCGGCAGCTATACACCCCTGGCCTGGTCGCTGCTGGAACAGCCCAAGGCGGTCCTGCTGCTCTGGGTCATCTGGTCCGGGGCCATTCTCGGCGTGCTGTTCCGGCTGCTGTGGACGGACGCGCCGCGCTGGCTATACGTGCCGATCTACATTGCGCTTGGCTGCGGGTCGCTGTTCTACCTGCCCGAGTTCTTCGCGGCCAGCATCCCCGCCGCAGTCCTGATCTGCGTGGGCGGGATTCTATACATCACCGGCGCCGTGTTCTATGCGCTCAAGAAGCCCAACTTCAGCTACGAGCACTTTGGATTCCACGAACTCTTCCACGCCCTGACCGTCCTGGCGTTCGCGGCACACTTTACGGCGATTGCCATCGCAGTCCTCAATTGAACTGCCGAGGCCGGCTAGGAACGCGGGAGTTCGGCCGATTTTATTCGCGGGGCTGGGACCGGTCTGCGGCCTGGCCCTGACCATTGTCATCGAGTCCCGCTTTGTCGCCGGCAGCATCCGTGTCCCCGGCAGTACCGAGGCCGTCGTGGTCGTCCGCAGCTTCAATGTCAGCGGCCTCAGCCGCTGCCTGGCGCTCCTCTTCCACCTGCGCCCGGTAGCGGACGCGGCGGATGCGGCGGACCATGTCCACAATCAGCAGCGTGGTGGCCAGCACAAAGAAGGCCGTCATGATGAAGCCCCACAGGCCCGGGGTGATCTGGTCCTCGGAGATACCCTCACGCAGGCCGGGCGTCGGCAGCGGTGAAGGGGTGGTGGTCAGGGCGAGGAGCAAGTGATGCACGGTTAAAACCTTCTGTGGAAACTGATGGGCAGCCGGCCGGGGATTCCGGACACGGGTCCTCGGGACCCGGACCAGCCCACTGCTTTTCTACACGGCATAGAATATGCTGCCGCTTCTATCTTAGCCCGGCGAAAAGGTCCTTTTCGGGCAGTTCCTCGGGGACCCTGGACTCGATCAGGGTGTAGTCTTCCCACGGCCACACGCGGCGCTGCATCTCCGCCGACACGGCAAAGAAGAACCCCAGCGGATCCACCTGCGTCCGGTGCGCGCGGAGGGCGTCGTCGCGGGCCTCAAAATAGTCTCCGCAGTCGATCTGCGTGGTGGTGGCATGGGCACCCTGCGGCGGCGTGTGGCCCTCCGCGTCCGTTTCCAGCCATGCGGCCAGCCGCTGCGCGTACGGGGACTGCAGGCCCGCTTCCTCCAGGGCAAAATGCAGGGCGCGGAACCGGTCCGGACTGAAGGCCCTGTCGTAGTAGAGCTTGCTGGGTTCCCAGGCCGCTCCCGCGTCCGGATACCTGCTGGGGTCACCCGCAGCGGCAAATGCCTCCACTGCCACCCGGTGCGCCATGATGTGGTCCGGGTGCGGATATCCCCCGTTTTCGTCATAGCTGACGATCACCTGTGGCTTGAAGTCCCGGACCAGCCGCACCAGCGGCGCGGCTGCGCGCTCCAGCGGCTGGACGGCGAAGGATCCGGCCGGTAGCGGCGGCAGCGGATCGCCCTCGGGTAGCCCGGAGTCCGTGAATCCCAACCAGCGCTGCTGGATACCAAGCACCCTGGCCGCCTGGTCCATTTCCAGCCGGCGCGCCCCTGCCATGTCCCGCTTGGGATGCGGTTCGCCTTCCATGGCAGGGTTCTGGATATCGCCCCGGGATCCGTCGGTGCAGGTGGCCACCATGACTTCCACTCCGGCGGCGGCGTACATGGCCATGGTGGCCGCACCCTTGCTGGACTCGTCGTCCGGGTGCGCATGAACGGCTAACAGCCTCAGCGTTGCCGGGGTATTGGTGGACGCTGTCATCGAGGACGGCTCCTTATTCTTCTGTGGCTGCCGTGACGGCCACTGGACTGAGGGGACTGCATGACTGGACGGACAACATAGCTGTGCCGGGGAGGGGCGCCGATCCGGCCCGGACCGCCACGGCCCGGAACCGAACTAAACTGGACTGGTGACTACCCAGGATCAGCCCGCCGTGTCCCCGCCTGCAGACACTAGCCTAGCCAATCGCTATGGCAGTAAAAAGCAGCCCCTCCCGCGTGCGGCCAAACGTGGCATCGCCATAGCGGCCCTGGCGGCCGGAGTGGGGTTTATGGCCTGGGTTTCCACGTCCTCAGCCGTCTCTGACGTGACATTCAAGGACATCGGCTTCAGCACCATCGATGCCACTGCGGCCGAGGTTGATTTCCAGGTCACCAGGGAACCGGGAACGGCCGTCAAGTGCGCCGTCAAGGCCCTCGACTCCAAGTTCGCCGTGGTGGGCTGGAAAGTAGTGGACATCCCGGCCGGAGAAGCTGACGGAACGGCCGACGGCGGTAGGACAGTTTCGCAGCGCGTGACACTGCGGACGGAGTCCCTGTCCGTTTCCGGTGTAGTGGACGATTGCTGGATTCCGGGAGCCGGGACGTAGGTCCGTGTGACCTGCGCCCCATGCCAGTTGGGTATGTCCAGAGTTTTGACTACAATGGATCAATACCTTTACCCCGCTGAGCTGGTTGCTGAGTTCCATAAGTGGCCACCGTTGCGGGGTCTTTTGCATGTATGACCATTAGGAGAAGTCCGTGTCTACCACCAACAGCGCGCCTGCAGCCTGGCTCACCCAGGAAGCTTTTGACCGCCTGAAGGCAGAGCTGGACCACCTTTCCGGCCCTGGCCGTGCGGAGATTGTCCAGAAGATTGAAGCTGCCCGGCAAGAGGGCGACCTGAAGGAAAACGGCGGCTACCATGCAGCCAAAGAAGAGCAGGGCAAGATTGAGGCCCGGATCCGCCAGCTGACGGCCCTGCTGCGGGATGCCCACGTGGGCGAGTCCCCCGCTGACGACGGCATCGTCGAGCCCGGCATGCTCGTTGTCGCCCGGATCGCAGGCGACGAAGAGACATTCCTGCTGGGGTCCCGCGAAATCGCCGGCGACTCGGACCTGGACGTGTTCAGTGAGAAGTCACCCCTCGGCGCCGCAATCGTCGGCCACAAAGAGGGCGCCAAGCTCAGCTACACGGCTCCGAACGGCAAGGACATCACGGTGGAAATCCTCTCCGCCAAGCCTTACGCAGGCTGACGCTTCACCGATCGCTTCAGGCCAACCAGGCCTGGCCAACGCCGGTCCCCGTCAGGGGGCCGGCGTTCTTGCGTGCTTGGGGCGCAGCAACAGGGCAGCCACAACTCCGCCCGCCGCGCCGCCGAGGTGCGCCTGCCAGGAGATGTAGCTTCCCATAATGGGCAGCACCCCCAGCAGGATGCCGCCGTAGACCATAAACAGCACCACGGCGAGCAGGATCTGCCGCCAGCTGTGGTTGAAGAAACCCCGCACCAGGAGGAAGGCGAACAACCCGAAAACCAGGCCGGAGGCGCCAACTGTGATGCCGCCGTCGCCAATCAGCCACACTGTCAGCCCGGAGCCCAGCCAGCTGAACGCGAGGGCCGTCAGGAACACCCGTACGCCGGAGAGGAACACCAGGAAGCCGAAGACGATCAGCGGCAGGGCATTGGACAGCAGGTGGTTCAGATTGGCGTGGAGCAGCGGGAACGTCAGGATGTCCAGAAGCCCGTCTGCGGACCGCGGCCGGAGCCCGAACGTCCGGTTCAGCGCGTGCAGGGTCAGCATGTTGATCAGTTCGATCACAAAGAGCACGGCCACAAAGCCGCCGGCCACCAACAGCCCGCCTTTCGCCCGCGAGGCTGTGGTTTCCCGGTTCCGCGGCTTTCCGTCCCCTGTCGCGTCAAGCATGGCTGCTCCTAATGCACCACAATGGGCTGGAAGCCCTCGGCACGCAGGGCGCTGAGGACCTGCTCACAATGTTCGTGGCCCTTGGTTTCGAGGTTCACGGTGATGGAAACGTCGCCCATGCTGATGGAGCCGCCAACACGGGTGTGGTCCAGGCCCGTGACGTTCGCATCGTTTTCGGCGATGATGCGGGCGATGGTGGCCAGCGAACCCGGCCGGTCATCCAGCATCATCCGGACGGTCATGTAGCGCCCGGCGGCGGACAGGCCCCGCTGGATGACCTTGAGCATCAGCATCGGATCGATGTTGCCCCCGGACAGGATCACAGCCGTGGTGCCGGGGTTTTCGATCTTGCCGTCCATTAAGGCGGCCACTCCCACCGCTCCGGCAGGTTCCACTACCATCTTGGCCCGTTCCAGCAGGAAGATCAGGGCCCGCGCCAGGGAATCCTCGCTGACGGTGACAACATCATCCACGAGCTCCCGGATGATGCTGAAGGGCAGCTGTCCGGGCCGGCCCACGGCGATGCCGTCAGCCATGGTGGAAACTTTCTTCAGCGGAACCAGGGCGTCGGCGGCCAGTGACGGCGGATAAGCCGCGGCGTTTTCGGCCTGGACACCGATGATGCGGATTTCCCGCCCAAGCTCCCTGGCCCGGGCCTTGATGGCTACAGCGACGCCCGCCAGCAGCCCGCCGCCGCCCACACCCATCAGGACGGTGTCCACGTTGGGGATCTGCTCGAGAATTTCCAGGCCGATGGTTCCCTGGCCGGACACCACATCCACATTGTCGAAGGGGTGCACAAAAACCATGCCGGACTCGTCGGCGTAGCGCTGCGCCTCGGCGAGGGCCTCATCCACGTTGTGGCCGTGGAGGATCACTTCGGCGCCGTGGCTGCGGGTGGCCGCCAGTTTCGGGAGGGCTACGCCCAGCGGCATGTAGATGCGGGCTTTGATGCCCAGGCTCTTGGCGGCTACGGCCACACCCTGTGCGTGGTTTCCGGCTGACGCGGCCACAACACCGCGTTTTTTCTCCTCAGCCGAGAGCTTGGCCATGCGGACATAGGCGCCGCGGACCTTGAACGATCCGGCCCGCTGCAGGTTTTCGCACTTGAAGAAGACGTCGCCGCCAACCATCCCACCCAGGGCCCGTGACGACTCCACCGGGGTCCGCATAATAATCCCCTCGAGCAGCTTCTGCGCCTCCAGGACATCGTCCAGCGTGACGGGAAGGGTTTCAAGGGTGTTCACGGACTTATTCTCCTTGGGTGGATACGGCTCCGGCGCTCCGGCTCAGGCCTGGGCGTCCGGATTGGCTGATTCTGTGCTGGCTGCGGCGTCCTTGCCGCGCTTGGGCCTGACGCCCGGGAACCGGACATCCCTGATCGAGTCATCGTGGTCCGGGCCTGGCGTCACCGGCCCTCCGGGGGTTGCCAGCACCTGTTCATGTTCCCACGTTCTGGCCGCGATGTAGCGAATCGCGGAGTTTGCTACGGCGAGGATGGGCACTGAGAACAGTGCGCCGGGGATACCCGCAAGGTACGAACCCGCCGCCACGGAGAGGATGACCGCCACCGGATGCAGGGCCACGGCCTTGCCCATCACGAGTGGTTGCAGGATATGGCTCTCCAGCTGCTGGACCAGCAGCACGATCGCCAGCATGATCAGGGCGTTGACCGGCCCGTTGGCCACCAGTGCCAGGAGTACGGCGATGGCCCCGGTCACCAGGGCACCGACCACCGGGATAAAGGAACCGATGAACACGAGCACGCTCAGGGGCAGGGCCAGCGGCACCCCGATGATGGCCGCGCCGACGCCGATGCCTACGGCGTCAACAAACGCAACAAACATCTGGATCCGTGCGTAGTTGACCATGGAAGCCCAGCCTTTGCGGCCGGCGCCGAATGTTGCCGCACGAGCTTTCTTCGGGAGGAGGCGGACCAGGAAGGCCCAGATCCTGTCGCCTTCGAGCAGGAAGAAGATCAGGATGAAGAGGGCCAGGACCATTCCCGCGGCAAAGTGGCCCGCGGTGCTGCCGAAGGACAACGCGCCGCTGAGGATGCTGCTGCTGTTTTGCTGGAGGGCGGCGGAGGCTTCCTTGAGGTACTGGTCGATCTGGTCCGCCGTCAGGTGCAGCGGCCCCTCGGCCAGCCAGTTCTGGACCTGTCTCACGCCCGTCAGCGCCTGGGACCACAGTTCCCCGAAGCCTGCGGCCAGCTGGCGGCCCACCAGGGCGAGGGCGCCCGCGATCAGACCGATAAACCCCACCACCGTGATTGCCACCGCGGCGCCGTTCGGCAGGCGCCTGCTCCGCAGCCAGCGCACCACGGGGCTCAGCAGCCCGGCCAGCAGTGCGGCCACCATAACGGGGATAATCAGGAAGCTGATCCGGCTGAGCAGCCAGACCAGGGCGCCGCCCACCAGCAGGATGAGGCCGAGCCGCCAGGCCCACGACGCAGCGATCCGGATACCGTACGGAATGTCCTGCTCAAGCTCCCGGTCCGCACGCACCCGCACCGGGCGGGCAGTTTCCACCGGCCGGAACGTGTCCGGCGCCGTGCCTGTGGGCGTTGAATCGGATGGGGTGGCGTCCTCGGCTGGCGTCATAGCCTAATACTTCCTCAGCACCGGCCCTTATGCGAAACGTCTATCCGGCCCCGCCCAGGACAGCAGCGATCCCCCAGGCCATCGTGAACGATTCCCCGGCCGGAAGCCACCGCAGCCCGTCACCCGAGTTGAAGGCGTTGGCCGGACCCGTCATGGGTTCGATGGCCACCGCCCTGCGCCTGCCGGGCAGCTCAGTTGTCACAAAGATGTGGACGTAGCCGCAGGATTCGTCCTGCCACAACGTGACACTTCGGCCGTCAGGCGCGCTGAGCACATGGCGGGCCACACCTCCGTCGAACGTCAGGTCAGTGAGGGCCACATCGATCTCAAGGTCCCCCACCCTTTGGCCGCTGCGGAAGTCACTGTCCCCGCTGACGGGCCCCGAGCTCCGCGGGATCAGGCGCTCGTCCGCCACCAGGCGTGTGCCGGCGGCGACCGTCAGGGTCAGGTGGTCCACGTCCGCGTCGCCCAGACGCAGGTATGGGTGGGCGCCCAGGACGAACGGCGCTGGCGCGTTGGAATCGTTGATCAGCGTCTGGCGGACTTCCAGGCCAAGGTCCTCCGCGAGAAGGTATTGGACCCGGTGCCGCACCAGGAAGGGGTAGCCGTGCTGCGGGAAGACCGTCGCCTCGAGGGTCACTGAATATTGCGATTCATCAACCAGGCTGTAGGCGGAGTTGCGGAGCAGTCCATGGCTGGCGTTGTTCCGTGAAACCTCCGTGATGTCCAGTTGCTGCTTCTTGCCGTCCAGGTACCAGACCCCGCCCTCCACCCTGTTTGCCCAGGGGGCGAGGGTGATCCCGGCCGCGCCGGGGGAAATCTCGGCGTCCCCATAGGTCTCGGTGAGCTGGACACCGGCGCGGCTGTAAAGCCGCAGGCCGGCCGCCAGCTCAGTCACAACGGCCAACGCGTCACCCCTGCGGAGTTCGTACTGCCGGCCGGTGGCGTAGGTCTGGAATCCGGCGGGAAAGCTCACGTCCGGGGTTGCACTCGAAGTCATGAGCACCACCGTAACAGGGGGCAAGGACAGCCTGCCACCACCACAAAATGTTATCTTTTGTGTGAAACTATTCTTTTTTGAGCGAAATATGGGATGATCGAGGCAACGGACGCCCGGCTCCAGCCGGCACCAGCACGCAAAGGACCCCCGCCATGACAGGTATCACCACCACCACGCTCGCCGATGGCCGGGAGCTGATCTATTTCGACGACGGCGCCACTGCCAAGCCCCGCACGGCGGCCACTACCACGGATCACCGGCCGTTGCCCGAGCGCGGCGCGCCTGGCGAAGTCCGCTTCGATGCCCTCACCGACGAGTGGGTGGCCGTCGCTGCCCACCGACAGTCCCGCACCCACCTCCCGCCGGCCGACCAGTGCCCCATCTGTCCCACCACGCCGAACAACCCCTCCGAGATCCCCGCACCCGACTACGACGTTGTGGTGTTTGAAAACCGCTTCCCGTCGCTGGGACCGGCCCTGGGGCCAGTGGCGTCCACACCGGCCTGGGGCACCACGGGACCTGCGTACGGCCGCTGCGAAGTAGTGGCATTCACGCCCGAGCACACGGGATCATTCAGTGGCCTGAGCGAAGCCCGCGCCCGGACTGTTGTTGAGGCGTGGGCGCACCGCACCGAAGTCCTCAGCACACTGCCGGGGATCAAGCAGGTGTTTCCGTTCGAAAACCGGGGGGCCGACATCGGCGTCACCCTCCACCACCCGCACGGCCAGATCTATGCGTACCCCTACGTCACGCCCAGGGCAGGGGTCCTCGGAGCGGCCGCACGCAAGTTCTATGATGGGTCCGACGGGCGGCAGACGCTCACGGGCTCGCTGCTGCGGGCAGAACGGGAGGACGGGAGCCGAATGGTGATGGAAGGCGAGAATTTCAGCGCCTACGTGCCGTTCGCTGCCCGCTGGCCGCTGGAGATCCATCTCGTGCCGCACCGCCACGTGCCCGACCTGGCCGCCCTGAGCGGTGAGGAAAGGGACGAACTGGCGCATGTCTACCTTGACCTGCTCAAACGGCTCGATGCCCTTTATCCGACGCCGACGCCCTACATTTCGGCCTGGCACCAGGCACCTCTCGATGACCTCCTGCGGCCCGCCAGCTACCTGCACCTCCAGCTGACGTCGCCCCGCCGGGCAGCGGACAAGCTCAAGTTCCTGGCCGGGTCCGAAGCCGCCATGGGCGCCTTTATCAATGACACCACCCCCGAAAGCGTAGCGGAGCGGCTCCGTGCCGTCGTGGTCCCGGAATCCAGCCCCGCCCCTGCCACAACTTCCTCCGCTCCTCTGGGGGCCCTGCCTGAAGGAGCACACGCGTGAGCGCCTCCCCTGACCCGTTGACTGCCCAGACCCCGCTGACCTGCCCGGCGGAACCTGGCACCGCGGACCTGGCCGCCCGCTTTGAGCAGGAGTTCGGCAGGCTTCCCGACGGCGTCTGGCAGGCACCCGGACGCGTTAACCTCATCGGCGAGCACACCGACTACAACGAGGGTTTTGTGCTCCCGTTCGCGATCGACAGGACCGCCCGGGTGGCTGTTGCAGTCCGGCCGGACTCCACGGTCCGGCTCCTGTCCACCTACGGCGACCACGGCCTGGTCACCGCCGACCTCGACTCCCTGACCGCGGCTTCCGCCAAGGGCTGGACGAAGTATCCGCTCGGCGTGATGTGGGCGTTGCAGCAGCAGGGCATCACCGTTCCGGGCGTGGACCTGCTGCTGGATTCCAACGTTCCGCTGGGCGCCGGCCTGTCCTCGTCGCACGCCATCGAGTGTGCGGTCATCACGGCCCTGAATGACCTGACGGGAGCCGGGCTTGAACCCGAGGAGATGGTCCTCGCCACGCAGCGCGCGGAGAACGACTTTGTCGGCGCACCGACGGGCATCATGGACCAGTCGGCGTCGCTGCGCGGATCCAAGGGGCACGCAGTCTTCCTGGACTGCCGCGACCAAAGTGTTCAGCTGGTTCCCTTCGACGCAGAACCCGCAGGGCTGGTGATGCTGGTGATCGATACGAAGGTCTCCCACTCCCATGCCGACGGCGGCTACGCCTCCCGCCGCGCATCCTGCGAACTGGGCGCCGAAGTCCTGGGCGTCAAGGCCCTGCGTGACGTCCGGCTGGAGGACCTGGAAGAAGCAGCCGGCCTCCTGGACGAGGTCACGTACCGGCGCGTGCGCCATATCGTGACAGAAAACGACCGCGTGCTGCAGACCGTGGAGCTGCTGGCCAGTGCGGGCCCCGATTCCATCGGTGCGCTGCTGGACGCCAGCCACGTTTCCATGCGGGACGACTTTGAAATCTCCTGCCCGGAGCTGGATCTGGCGGTGGCCACCTCCCGCGCCAACGGGGCAATCGGTGCCCGGATGACCGGCGGCGGCTTCGGCGGGGCAGCCATCGCGCTCACCCCGGTGACGTCGGAGCAGCAGGTGCGCGCCGCCGTCGGGCGCTCCTTCGCAGAAGCCGGCTATGCAGCGCCTGACATCTTCACCGTGACCCCGGCAGCGGGAGCCATGCGCATTTCGTAGCCTGGGCACCCGCAAAAAAGAGGGCCCCGCCTGATGCGAAATACATCAGGCGGGGCCCTTCGTGCGTATAGATTACGACGGCGGACGCCGGGTTTGTTGTCAGTCCTCGCCGCGGAGGATAGCCAGGACGCGGATGATCTCCACGTAGAGCCAGACCAGGGTGACCGTCAGGCCAAAGGCTGCGGTCCAGGAGAAGCGCTGCGGCGCACCGCTCTGCACACCGGCTTCGATGCTGGTGAAGTCCATCACCAGGGAGAATGCGGCGAGGCCGATAGCGAGGATGCCGATGACAACACCAATAATGCCGCTGCGCAGGCCGAACGGTTCCGTCGTCATACCCGTCATCATCATGACCAGGTTGACCACGGAGAACAGGCCATAACCCACTATGGCGATCATAAAGAACTTCATGGCCTTGGGCGTAGCCCGTACCTTGCCGCTCTTGAACAGGAGCAGCGTTACGGTGAACACGGACAGCGTGCCGATGACGGCCTGCAGGCCGACTCCCGGGTACATCAGGTCGAGCACGCGGGTGAGCCCACCGAGGAACAGGCCTTCGAGCCCGGCATAGGCCAGGATCAGGGCCGGCGAAGGCTGCTTCTTGAACGTGTTGACCAGGGCCAGGACGAAGCCGCCCAGCGCGCCAACGATCATGAGCATGCTGGCCAGCCCCATGCTCACGAACAGGGTCACGGCGGCACCGGCCAGCAGGACGCCGAGGCATGCGGCGGTCTTGACGATGACGTCGTCGTACGTCATCCGGCCGGTGTCCGCAGGACCTGCGGCCGGCTGGTTGTACATCTGGCGCAGCTGCTCATCGGTCATGTTCTGCTGCTGGCCCCAACCGTTCCGGGGATCCATGACCTGGCCGGGAGCCCGCTGGCCGTAAGGCTGCTGGCCGTACTGTGCCTGTCCGTAGGGCGCCTGCGGGACAGGCGGTGCCTGGGTGGCTCCACGGAAGTTCTTTCCGTTGAAGATCGGGTTTCCGCCAAGTGCCATTGCTGGTGTCCTCCAAGTAAGGGGGTGGGTTGCTGAACTTAAGGTTCACGTTACCAATTTCCACGTGCCCGCGCTTCAATAAGTTCCCCCATCCATGGCGCCGAAACCCAACCGTGATGCATCCGGATGGACGGCCGCCCCCGCCGCGGGCCCCGTGTGGGCCACTCCGATCTCAATGGAATACCGCTGATCAACAGAAGTTTCTTTGCGAACACTTTGCCGATGCGCCGTGACTGCGACGCAGTTGTTATGCGATCGCTACCAGACCGCCTCCCCGCAGCCTAAAATTTGGCCCCGACGAGCTGTAACATAGGCCACACACGGTGACGGATATCACAATTAGGCCCCAACCTGCAGGAGAGCACCACCCTCCGTCCCGTGACGTTTGCAGCGGTTGCCAAGGCGCAGCCTGGCCACCCCCCCCAAGTGGAGGATTTTCATTTTGAGAAGTACACCCAAAGGCCTGCCGCACAGACGGCCGGGCGGATTGCTGAGAGTGATGGGGGCCGTTTTTGCCTCTGTCCTGGTAATCCTGCTCGTCGTCGCCCCGGCATCACAGGCCACTTCCCCGTCTCCGACACCATCCCCGTCGGTCACCAGCTCGCCGTTCAGCATCAGCGGGTTCCTCCGCAACGCCGGGGCTCCCCTGGCCGATGTCAAGATCAGTGTCTCCGGCCAAGGGTTCGAGGGGTCCACTACATCCGGCCCCAACGGATCCTGGTCGCTCAGCGTCCCACAAGCGGGCACGTACGAAATCGAACTGGACGAAGGAACACTTCCCGAGGGGATCAAACTGGCCGACGGCCAGGAAAACCCACGCCAGTTGACGTTCGGCCAAACCTCGAACCAGACCACCATCTTCGCCTTCGGCGAAGGCATCGTGGTGCAGCAGGGCAACTTCGCCCAGGACCTGACCAACCGGCTCGTTGCGGGCTTAAGTTTCGGGCTCCTGCTCGCCCTTGCCGCCGTGGGCCTCTCGCTTATTTTCGGCACCACGGGCCTGACCAACTTTGCCCACGGCGAGATGGTCACGCTGGGCGCCGTCCTGGTTTTTGTTCTCAATGCCGTGGGAGCGCCGTTCTGGCTGGCCATCGTCGTTGCCCTGCTGGGCGGAGGCCTGGTGGGCTACGCGCAGGACACCTGGCTGTGGAAGCCCCTGCGAGGCCGCGGCACGGGCCTCGTTCCCATGATGATCGTCAGCATCGGCCTGGCCCTCGCCGCCCGCTATGTCATCCAGTTTTACTTCGGCGGCGGTACCGAGCAGCTTCCTGGCGCTCAAAGTGCCGAGATCCAGCTCGGGCCGATTTCCATCTCCCCGAATAATCTGTGGTCCCTCATCATCAGCGCCGTAGTCATCATCATCGTGGGCCTGGTGCTGATGAAGACCAGGCTCGGCAAGGCCACCCGCGCCGTCGCTGACAACCCCGCACTGGCCGCAGCCTCCGGCATCGATGTGGACGGCGTGATCCGCATTGTGTGGATTGTCGGCGGCGTGCTCGCCTCACTCGGCGGCATTCTGTGGGCTTACTACCGCCCCGGCGTCTCGTTCAACATGGGTTCGCAGATCCTGCTCCTGATCTTCGCCGGAGTCACCCTGGGCGGTCTCGGGACCGTTTTCGGAGCCCTCGTTGGCTCCGTGGTCGTTGGTATCTTCACCGAACTGACCACTGTCTTCGGGGCACCCGCAGACCTCAAATACGTCATACCCCTAGGCGTCATGATCATCGTCCTGCTCATCCGGCCGCAAGGCATTCTGGGCCGCCGCGAGCGCGTGGGATAGGAAGGACCAATCATGGATTTTGCAGCAATTCTTTCCAACGCCTTCGGCGAACTCATCAGCCCCACCACTGCCGCCTACGCTTTGGCGGCTCTGGGCCTCGCCGTCCACTTTGGCTACTCCGGCCTGCTGAACTTCGGCCAGGCAGGCTTCATGGCGGTGGGCGCCTACGGCTTCGCCATCTCCACTCTGACGTTCAAAGCGCCGTTCTTCGTGGCCCTGCTCATCGCCATCGTCGCAGCAGCGATTTTTGCGATGATCCTCGGCATTCCGACGCTGCGCCTCCGGGCGGACTACCTGGCGATCGTCACCATTGCGGCGGCCGAAATTGTCCGGTATCTCGTCACCACCAACGGCTGGACGGCGGTCACGGGCTCAGCCAACGGCCTGGCAGCGTTCGAGGGCGGGTTCTACGAGATGAACCCGTTCCCGCCGGGCTCGTACCCCCTGGGCATGAACAACCGTGACTTCTTCATCCGGATCGTCGGTTGGACGCTGGTCATTGTTGCCGGCATTCTGGTGTGGCTGCTGATGCGCAGCCCCTGGGGCAGGGTCCTCAAGGGCATCCGGGAGGATGAAAACGCCGTGCGGTCGCTCGGCAAGAACGTCTATGCCTACAAGATGCAGGCCCTGATCATCGGCGGTGTCCTGGGCGCCTTCGCCGGGATGATCTTCACGCTTCCCCGCGGCGCGATCCAGCCAGCCAACTACGGCACGGAGCTGACGTTCTTCCTCTGGACGTGTCTCCTGCTGGGCGGAATGGCCACCGTCCTCGGCCCCGTGATCGGGGCCATGATGTTCTGGGTGGTGCTCTCGCTCACCCAGGGCATTCTGAGCGGGCTGATCGAGTCCGGGATCATCACCTGGCTGACCACCATCCAGGCGGGCCAGCTCCGGTTCATCCTTGTCGGTGTTGCGCTGATGCTCCTGATGATCTTCCGGCCCCAGGGCGTCTTTGGTAATAAGAAGGAGCTGGCATTCGCATGAGTGAACAGCGTGAAATGAACATCGACTACATGACCGACACCCGCCCCATCGTGGCTGGCGACACTGCACCCGGCTGCAAGAAGCGCGATCCCATCGTGGTGGCAGAAAACGTCACGCGGAGCTTCGGCGGCATCAATGCTGTGGATGTCGACTATCTCGAAATTCCGAGGCACAAGATCACTGCCCTGATCGGGCCGAACGGGGCCGGCAAAACCACCCTGTTTAATCTTCTGACCGGATTCGACAACCCGAACTCCGGCAAGTGGCAGTTTGAGGGCCAGAGCATCGCGGGCGTTTCCCCTTACAAAGTCGCCCGAATGGGCATGGTGAGGACCTTCCAGCTGACCAAGGTCATGGGCAAGCTCACGGTCATGGAAAACATGCGGCTCGGAGCTGCCGACCAGCCGGGCGAGCGTCTCTCCAAGGCCCTCTTCAAGGGAATCTGGGGAAGCCGGGAAAAGGAAATCACCGCGCAGGCGAACGTCCTGCTGGAGAAATTCAAGCTGGACGCCAAGAAGGATGACTATGCCGCCTCCCTGTCCGGCGGCCAGCGCAAGCTGCTCGAGATGGCACGCTCCCTTATGGTCCGGCCGAAGCTCGTCATGCTGGATGAGCCCATGGCCGGCGTGAATCCGGCCCTCACCCAGTCGCTGCTGGACCATATTAAAAACCTCAAATCCGAGGGCATGACCGTGCTCTTCGTCGAACACGACATGAACATGGTGCGGCACATCGCCGACTGGGTCGTGGTCATGGCGGAAGGCAGGATCGTGGCCGAAGGGCCTCCAGCGGACGTTATGAAGGACCCTGCCGTTATTGACGCCTACCTCGGCGCCCATCACGATGTGGACCTCGGCGACGCCGAAGGCATCAGGGAACTCGAAGCCGAACTTGAGGCAGACGACGAATCGATCGTCGGCACCGAAAACGCCGGCATTATCGCCCCGGAAGTAGTTGTCTCGGGACTCGAAAAGAAGGACGGAAAATGAGCGCAGCCAGCGCAACAGCCCCGGCGGCAAGTCCGGCGCACGCCGACGGCGCTGTCGTCTCGGTAAAGAACCTTGTGGCCGGCTACCTCCCGGGCGTGAACATCCTCAACGGCTGCAGCATTGAAGCACGCAAAGGGGAACTGATCGGCATCATCGGCCCCAATGGGGCCGGCAAGTCCACCCTGCTGAAGGCAATGTTCGGACTGGTCAAAGTCCATTCGGGGACCGTGGTGGTCCGCGGCAAGGACATCACCGGCCTCAAGGCGAACAAGCTGGTCAGCCAGGGTGTGGGATTCGTGCCGCAGACAAACAACGTGTTCGCGGCGCTGACCATCGAAGAGAACCTGCAGATGGGGATGTTCCAGAAGCCGAAGGCTTTTGCCGAGCGGTTTGATTTCGTGACCGGCCTGTTCCCCGAACTTGGCAAACGGCGCGCGCAGCGCGCGGGTTCGTTGTCCGGCGGTGAACGCCAGATGGTGGCGATGGGCCGGGCCCTGATGATGGATCCCGCCGTACTGCTGCTTGATGAGCCCTCGGCGGGCCTCTCGCCCGTCAGGCAGGACGAGACCTTCCTCCGTGTGCACGAGATCAACAGGGCGGGTGTCTCGGTGATCATGGTGGAGCAGAACGCCCGGCGCTGCCTGCAGATCTGCGATCGCGGCTATGTGCTGGACCAGGGCAAGGACGCGTACACGGGCACCGGACGCGACCTGATGAAGGATCCGAAGGTCATCCAGCTCTATCTGGGAACCCTGGCCGACCAGGACTGACGGGACCAAGAATAACTGGCCCGCCGGGACTGGTCAGTCCCACCAAAGCGGCACCCATAGAGAAGACCCCCGCCCGGTGTGAACCGGACGGGGGTCTTCTCTGTCAGCGGAGGAACAGGCTTACAGCTTGCCGAACTCTTCCTTGACGAGGGTGATCTTGTTGTCTTCCTTGTACTCGTACACACCGATGGTTGCTTCTGAAGGATCCCCGCTGTCGGCAAAAGAGACCGGACCGGACTGGCCGTCGTAGTCAATGTCCTTGCCTTCGCGCAGCAGCGTCACGCAGTTGGCGAAGCTGTAGCATTTCTCGCCATCCTTGGACACGGCCTGCAGCTGCTTGGCGATGTCCACACCCTTGGTGCTCTTGGCGGCCTCTGCCGCGAGCGCGGTCAGGTTGGCAGCGTCCCAGCTCTCACCGGCGTAGATGAAATCCTTCAGGGTAGGATCGACAGCCAACAGCGACTTCCTGAAGTCTTCACCGGCAGTAGTTCCGGGAATCGTGCCATGCGCCTTGGTGAGCGTGCCGGGCTGGAAATCCTTGCTGTAGTCAACGGTGTTGCCGTCGACCAGGAAGATCTGCTCGGCCTTGATGCCCTTGCCGGTCAGGAGCGGGATGATGCTCTTGCCCTGAACGAAGGAAATGACAGCAACGGCATCCGGCTTCGCGGCGATAACTTTGTCCACCTGGGTGCTGAACTGGGAGTCGCCTTCGTTGAACAGCTCTTCGGCGACGATCTTGCCGCCAGCCTTCTCGAACGTCTCCTTGAGCTTCTTGCCAAGCCCGGTGCCGTAGGAATCGTTGAGTACCAGCATGCCCAGTGTCTGTGCGCCACAGGAGGCTGCGTAGTTACCCAGCACGGAACCCTGCAGGACATCGGACGGGGCGGTCCGCCAGTACAGGCCCTTGTCGTCCCACGCGGTGAAGTCCACGGAGGTGTTGGCAGGCGAGAACTGGACAACCCCGGCGCCGGTGATCTGGTTGATGACAGTCTTGGAAACGCCGGAGGAGGCGGCACCAATGATGGCGCTGACACCCAGGCCCAGCAGGTTGGTTACGGACTGTGTGGCGACATCTGTAGTGGTGTCACCGGAGTCCCGGTGCGTCACTTCGATTGGTTTGCCAAGGACGCCGCCCGCGGCATTGATTTCATTCTTCGCGAGCTCAACGCCGGCAATCTCGGGCGGGCCGAGGTAGGACAGTGCTCCGGTGGTCGGCAACAGGGTGCCGATCTTCAGAGGCGTGTCAGTGGTGGTTGAGGACGGGGGCACAGTCCCTGACGCGGGGATCACGGGTGCCTTGAGTCCTTCCGAAGGAGCAGGGCAGGAAAGGCCTGCCGGCTTGGTTGTCGTGGTCGCCGTCGGGGTGGAGGTACCACCACAGGCAGTGGCCAGCAGGGCGACGCCGACGCTAAGCGCTGTGAGCTTAGCAACGCGGGGTGCCGCCGTGGGGAGTGAAATCATTGACAATCTCCTGGATCGAAAGGTGCGAACGGCCTTTGATGCGGATGATCAGGTGTTCCTGATTTAACTTCAAGCTAATGCATATCTTCGGCGGATATAAGTGACTGAGGTCACATCCTTATAACAGTCGTTGCATATGCGGAATCAACTAACGGAAGAGGTCTGTTGAGGTCACGCGGGGGTGCGGCATGGCGCAGCAGGAGGAACTCCATAGGGAGAATTTGTGCCCCAGGTGGGACTCGAACCCACAACACGCGGATTTTAAGTCCGCTGCCTCTGCCAATTGGGCTACTGGGGCGCCCGGTCAATGGTATCCCGTCATTGGCCCGCAAGCGGTCCGGCGTACCGGAAGGTCCCGTGGACGCCGCCGGGCCAGACGGCCAGCGGGAGCAGCTGGAAGTGGTCGCCCCACGCTTCGTCGGGCGGCAGAACGCCGAAGTTCGTAGCCGGGACGAAGCCGAAGCGCGGGTAGTACTCCGTGCTGCCCAGCAGCGCAATGCCGCCCTCCCCCGCCGCGTTGGCCCGGGCGATGGTGTCATTCATGAGGGCAGTGCCGATCCCGTGGCGCTGCAGCCTGGGTGTAACCCCGATGGGCCCAAGCCCAAGCAACCCGTAGCCGCCCACCCAGCCGCGTGTGCTGATCACATGGCCGACTATTTCGTCATCGAGCACCGCCACCACGCTGAACTCCGGCAGGTAGTCCTCACATTCGAAGAGCTGGCGGAGCACTTCCACCTCTTCGGGCTCCCCGTCTACCGGCAGGCCCGTGACGGGAGAGACTGCGAACGCCTCCGCAGTCAGCGCAAGGATCTTGTCCCGGTCCGCAGCCGTCTCGTTCCGGAGCAGCAGCTCAGGCCGCGGCTGGTGCCGGCTGGCGGCTGACAGCTCAGCGAGGGCCTCGACGGCGCGTGGTGCGTCCGCCACCGGCACCAGCAGGTGGTCGTGGTGGAACCCGGCCAGCACGTTGCAGCTGATCCTGGCGTCGGTCAGGGCTTTCCCGACGGCGGCGGTCAGGCCAACAGCTTCCAGCGCCGAGTGCACCTCCAGGGTGATCCATGCCGCCACAAAGTCGTAGTGCAGCCCCAGGCTGTCCGCCGCTTCCCGCGGCAGGACAACCGTCAGGCCCTCAGCCTCACGCACGGCAGCTTCGATGCCCGGCTCGAGGGGCCTGCCATGCGGCCACAGGACGTAGACGTACTCCCCCTCCCGCAGTACCGGTTTCAGTGTTGCCAGCAGGGTCTGGAGGTTCTTTTCGCCAGTCATGCTGACAGTCTAGAAGGGACACCCGGCGGGATACGCGAAACGGCGGCTATCCCCCTCAAGGGGACAGCCGCCGTCGGGCGTTACAAATGCTGCGTCAGGATGCCAGTTTTACTTGGCGTCCGCGGTGACCGACTCCTTGGCGTCCACGCTGGTGGCAGCCGCGGAGCCCGGCTGTACTGCTGCGGCAGGCGCCTCAGGTGTGCTTGCTGCCGGGGCGGGAGCGGCCGCGGCCGGCTTGGGAGCCGGCGTTGCAGCGGCCACAAAGGCGCCGCGCGGGTTGTCGAGGTCGATCAGCTGGGTGGTGTCGCGGCCCATGAAGAACGCGAGGATCCAACCCATGATGACGCGGACCTTGCGCTCCATGGTGGGCATGGCCATGCCGTGGTAGCCACGGTGTGCCAGCCAGGCGAGCGGGCCCTTGAGGCCGATGCGGCCCACGAGGCTGATGTTGGCGACACCCTTCCACTCGCCGAAGCCGGCCACAGCACCCAGGTTCTTGTGCTTGTAGTCCTTCAGCGGCTTGTCCCAGCGCGAAGCCCACAGGTTCTTGGCGAGGCGCTTGGCCTGGCGAAGTGCGTGCTGGGCGTTCGGGACGCAGGTGCCGTCCGGCAGGCCGCTGCCCGTGAGGTCCGGCACGGCGGCGATGTCGCCCGCGGCCCAGGCGTTGTCGATGATGCCTTCATCGCCGCCGATGCGCAGGTCCGGCAGAACGCGGACGCGGCCGCGCGGTTCCAGCGGGAAATCGGAGGAGCGGATCATCGGGTTGGCCTGCACGCCGGCAGTCCAGACGAGGGTGTCGGCTTCGAATTCCTGGGCGAGGGACTTGTCCGGGAGGTTGATGAGCTTCAGGGAGCCCTCAGCGCTGTCCAGGGAGGTGTTGAGCAGGACCTCGATGCCGCGGCTGCGGAGGTGCTCCACAACCCATTCGGCCTGCGGTGCCGTGACCTCGGGCATGATGCGGCCCATGGCTTCAACCAGGACGAAGCGTACTTCTTCCTGACGGATGCGGGGGTTGTTCTTGACCGCGGCGCGGGCCAGGTCTTCCATTTCGGTGATGCACTCGATGCCGGCGAAGCCGCCACCGACAACCACGAACGTCAGTGCCTTGGCGCGGGCAGCGGGGTCCGCGATGGTGGACGCGGCCTCGAGGCGCTCCAGCACCTTGTTGCGAAGGGCCACAGCCTCTTCGATGGTCTTCAGGCCGATGCCCTTGTCCGCCAGGCCCTTGATGGGGAATGTGCGGGTGATGGCGCCTGCGGCCACCACGATGTCGAAGTAGGGGATCTCGATGTGCTCTCCGCCGTCCGCGGGTGCCACGACGGCGGTGCGGTTGGCGTGGTCGATCGAGGTGACGCTGCCCTGGATGAGTTCAGTCTGCTTCAGGTGCTGGCGGTGCGAGACCACTGCGTGGCGGGCCTCGATGTTGCCGCCGGCCACTTCGGGCAGGAAGGGCTGGTAGGTCATGTAGGGCAGTGGATCCACGAGGGTGACGATGCCACCGGCATTCGCGATCTTCTTCTGCAGTTTGAGTGCTACGTACAGGCCGACGTACCCGCCGCCGACGACGAGTACCCTGGGACGGTCCTGGAGCTCTGGGGTGGTTGCCATGATTTAAGGATACAACAGTTTGTGAAAATCTTCACTAACTACGTCTTGCCGCCTGAATCAGCGGTTTGGAACGCCCCGGTATCGGGTTCCTCGCGCGCCGTTCCGGGGGTTCGGACAGCCCTCCGCAGCTGGAAGGCAGCGGCCCCTATGATCACCACAAAGAGGACCACTGAACCGATCACGACGGCGGCGCCAACGGCACTGTCACGCTGTGAGGGCGCCTCCGCCGCGGGCACAGTGGGCTCCGGGAGGGTGGGGACAGCACTGGCCACTTCGTCGGTGGGCACCGGTGCCGGCGCACCAAGGTTGCCGCGCCGGTGTACGCGGATCCAGTCCGAGATGGAGCCGAGCGGGTTGGCGGAGGCTTCCGGGACGGAGTCCTTCAGGGCGGCCTCTGCGTTCAGCACACCAAAGCCGTACAGCGGGTCTTTTCCGGCAGGACCGGCATCCTTGGTTGTGCTGACGATCCGGTTGATGACCTGCTTGGCGCTCATCTCCGGCCACTTGGAACGGATGAGTGCGGCCACCCCGGCAACAATCGGGGCAGCTCCGGAGGTTCCCGCCCATTCCGCGTAGCCGCCGCCGGGCAGCCCGCCCAGCAGGTTTTCGGCCGGGGCCGCCACACCGATGCTGATCCCCTGCGAGGACGAGTCGACGCTCGCTGTGCCCTTGCGGTCCAGGCCGGCGACCGTGAGGACGCCGGGGATGGTGGCGGGCGCGCCGACCTGGAGGTTGCCGCCTATCCGGTTTCCGGCGGCGGCCACGATCACCACATCCTTCTGTTCGGCATAGAGGAAGGCAGCGTCCCAGCTCTGGGGCCACTGCGGCGTGGCGCTGCCCAGCGAAATGTTGATGACTTTGGCCCCGTTGTCCACGGCCCAACGGACAGCTTCGGGGATCTGGTCCTGATCACTCTTGCCGGCAGGGTTGGCCGATCCCAGCCACGTTGACACCGACAGGATCTCAGCTTCAGGAGCCACGCCAATCATGCCGTCCGGTCCGCCGGTGGCAGCGGAGCCGGGACTGGGCGAAGCGGTCGCGCCGGCCGGCCGGTGTCCGCGGCCGGCCAGGATGGTGGCTACCAGGGTTCCGTGTTCAGGCTTGACCCCCAGGCTCTTCTGCCCGTTGGGGCTGCCGGCCCCGGACACGTCGAAGCCTCCGGTGACGGCGCCCAACAGGTCCGGGTGCTGGGCATCAACGCCGCTGTCGATCACCGCGACCTTGACCCCGGCGCCCTTGGAAACTTCCCAGGCCTTCGTAATTCCGAATTCGCCAAGCCAGTACTGTTTGTCCCGTTCGGCGTCGGCCGTTGCCGCGGGCGCCAGGGTCAGTCCGGCGGCCAGGCTGACGCCTGCAAGGGTGATCGCCAGGAGAGCTGACGCGGCCCGGCGGAACCGTGCTGTTGCTCTGGTCATGTGGGTTCCCATGCTTGGTTGGCTGATGGCCTGGTTAGTGGAGGCTCAGGGCAATTCCGTCAAGAATATCGTGTTCGCTGGCCGTGGCCGTGACGATCCGGCCCGCGGTGAGTTCATTCAGCCGCTCCAGGATGCGCCGCCATACCAGCCCGCCGGCGCCCATGACATCGACGCGGCCGGGGTGCATGTACGCCAGTCCGGCACGTTCTCCCCTCGTCATGTGGAGGAGGTCGGTGGCGGCCTCGGTGATGGTGCCGATGGACAGTTCCGTGCCGTGGATCGCCGCCGGTGAATACTCCGGAAGCCGCAGCGCGTGGGCGGTGATGGTGGTGATTGAGCCGGCCACGCCGACGACGGCGGTGGCGCGTTCCAGCGGAACGTCCAGTGCCGCACGGGCGATGGCGGCGTCGACGTCGGCTTCCGCGGCGGCGATCTGCTCGGCCGTGGGCGGATCGTCCTGCAGGTGCCGTTCGGTCAGGCGGACGCAGCCGACATCCACGGACTTGGCGGCGGTGACACCGCCGGCGGTCCCGAGGACGAACTCCGTGCTGCCGCCGCCGAGGTCAACCACCAATACCTGCTCGCCGTCAAGGATGGGCAGGACGCTGCTGGCCCCGGCGAAGGACAGGGCAGCTTCTTCATCGCCCGAGATAACCTCC
Source organism: Pseudarthrobacter sp. KH_020_B (assembly GCF_057840185.1). Lineage (NCBI taxonomy): Bacteria > Bacillati > Actinomycetota > Actinomycetes > Micrococcales > Micrococcaceae > Pseudarthrobacter > Pseudarthrobacter sp. KH_020_B. The sequence goes on along the minus strand of NZ_CM174506.1, from coordinate 1,317,709 downwards.
GGCTCAACGCCCAGCAGGTCCCGGATCCCATCCACAAAGACCTGGCGGTTGCGCGCGTCCCGGCTGGCCGAGGTTGCCACGAAACGGATGGACTCGGCGCCGTGCTCGCGGATCAGGGCCGCGTAATCCGCAGTGGCCGCGAAGGTGCGCTCCAGCGCCTCAGGGGCAAGTTCGCCGGCGGCGTCCACTCCCTGGCCCAGCCGGACAACCCGCATTTCCCGGACAACGTCGGTGAGCTTCGCTGTCCCGCTGCTGCGGTCGATATCGGCGATGAGCAGGCGGAGCGAGTTCGTGCCGCAGTCGATGGCGGCGACGCGGGTCATACCCCTGCCCCGTCAGTGCCTGCGCTCTTGCGGACGGGCGCGGGCCGGCCCACGATCTCCGGCAGGCCCTGGGGTCCGTGGCGGCTGAGATCCTTTGACGGGGCCTCCCCCGCGGTGTCCCAGGCGCCGTCGCAGTAGCAGCGGTCCCTTGTCCACCATTCACTGATGCCGGCAATGGCCTCATCCCCCAGCGGATTCACGCCGGGCCCCGCCGCGAGGGAGTGGCCCACCAGGACGTGGAGGCATTTGACCCGGGTGGGCATGCCGCCGGCGGAGATGCCGTCAATCTCCGGGACGGCGCCGATGCCGGAACGCTCGCCAATGGCCGCGCGGGCTCCGAGATAGTCCTCGTGGGCCGCACGGTAGGCGGCCGCGAGCGGCTCATCGGCGCTCAGTCGCTCATTCATGTCGTTCATCAGCCCGGCAGCTTCCAGCCTGGAAACCGCGGAAGTGATGACGGGGTGCGTCAGATAGAACGTAGTGGGAAACGGTGTCCCGTTGCTCAGCCGCGGCGCCGTGGCAGCGACGAGGGGGTTGCCACAGACGCAGCGCGCCGGGATTTCCACCACATCGCGCACCGGCCGTCCCAACTGCCTGCTGAGTACTTCAAGATCCTGTGCTGATGGCTGGCGGGACTTCTCCGGCGCAGTCGCCGTGTTTTCTTCCACTGGAACGGGCCATCCTTCCTCTAGCTGTTCAGTCTGTGGCCGCACGCCTGATGGACTCCCACAGGGAATCCACCCACGGCAGATCGGCGGGGTCTTGTGCTGCTGTGGCGGTCTGGCTACTGCTTGTTCCGGCCGGCAGATCGCTGCCGAAGACCCAGTAGCCGGATTCACCCGGCATAACCATGTTAATGCGGTCGCGCGCCTGCTGTTTCACGTAGTTCGGATCCTGCCACCGCGAGATCTGCTGCCGCAGGCCGTCCTGCTCGGCCTGGCGGGCGGCAATATCGGCGCTGAGGGCGGCGAGTTCGGCGCGTTTGTCGAAGAAGATCTTCACGGTGGGTGCCAGCATGATGGTGATGGCAATCATGACCACGGCGAGTGCCAGCATGCGGCCGGAGAACGCCTTGGCAGGTACCGGCTGGGTGTCATCCTCGGCGGTGTCAGGCTTCGGCGTCTTGCCCGCGGTGTTCACGCCGCGGCCGCTGCCCTGCCCTCTGGTGGCCGGGAGCTTGGTGTCCGCTCCGGACGTTCCGGCGCTGGATGCCGGGCCGGCCTTGCCCTTGGTCCCGCCCTTTGCGCTGCCGGCTGTACCGCCAAAATCAGCGCGGATGACGCCGGTGCCTTCCTTGGCTGGGTCCGTGGTGGCCTGGTGCCTCGAAGCTGCTTTGGGAACTTTGGGACGGCGGGTAGCCATGACACTCCTGAAACGTGCGGCCTGCCTCTGGCCGCAACTCTGCGCTTGATGCCGGCTCAATCAATGACGGCTAAAACAAAAACCGGTGGCTATGGTCTTTCAACCATAGCCACCGGTCAGAGGTTTACGCGGCTACTAGCCCTTGAAACGCGGGAAAGCGCTGCGGCCGGCGTAGCGTGCGGCGTCGTCGAGTTCTTCTTCGATGCGCAGCAGCTGGTTGTACTTGGCGACGCGCTCGGAGCGGGCCGGGGCACCGGTCTTGATCTGTCCCGCGTTGGTGGCAACGGAGATGTCAGCAATGGTGGTGTCCTCGGTTTCGCCGGAGCGGTGCGAGGTGATGGTGGTGAAACCGGCACGCTGGGCCAGGGAAACGGCGTCCAGGGTTTCGGTCAGGGAACCGATCTGGTTCACCTTCACCAGCAGCGAGTTGGCGGTCTTGGTGTCGATGCCGCGCTGCAGGATTGCCGGGTTGGTGACGAAGAGGTCATCGCCCACCAGCTGGACCTTGTCGCCGATGGCGTCGGTGAGGGTCTTCCAGCCGTCCCAGTCGTTCTCGTCCAGCGGGTCCTCGATGGAAACCAGCGGGTAGTCGGCCACGAGCTCGGCGTAGTAGGCGCTCATCTCGGTGGCGGAGAGTGCCTTGCCTTCGAACTGGTAGGCGCCGTCCTTGAAGAACTCGGAGGAGGCGACGTCCAGCGCCAGGGCGATGTCCTTGCCCGGGGTGTAGCCGGCGTTCGTGATGGCTTCCTGGATCAGGTCCAGGGCGGCACGGTTGGACGGCAGGTTCGGCGCGAAGCCACCTTCGTCACCGAGGCCGGTGGACAGGCCCTTGGCCTGCAGGACGGACTTGAGGTTGTGGTAGACCTCAACGCCCCAGCGGAGGCCCTCGGAGAAGGTCTCGGCGCCGATCGGGACGATCATGAATTCCTGGATGTCCACGTCGGAGTCGGCGTGCGAGCCACCGTTGAGGATGTTCATCAGCGGAACCGGCAGGACGTGCGCGTTGGGGCCGCCCAGGTACTTGTACAGCGGCAGGTCTGCAGAGGCGGCAGCCGCGTTGGCAACGGCCAGCGAAACGCCCAGGATGGCGTTGGCGCCGAGCTTGGCCTTGTTGGGGGTGCCGTCCAGGTCAATCATGGCCTGGTCGATGCTGCGCTGGTCGGTGGCGTCGAAGCCGGTCAGGGCCGGAGCGATCTGGTCGATGACAGCGTCAACGGCCTTCTGGACACCCTTGCCGAGGTAACGTCCCTTGTCTCCGTCACGGAGCTCAACAGCCTCGTGCTCACCGGTGGAGGCACCGGAGGGTACTGCCGCGCGGCCGATCTGGCCATCGGAAAGCAGTACTTCAACTTCTACGGTCGGGTTTCCGCGGGAATCGAGGATTTCGCGGGCGTGGATGGCATCGATAAGCGCCATGGATGTGCTCCTTATGGGCGATTTTGGGGGAACGAACAGCTGGAAAATAGCGTTAAATCTGGGACGTCCTCGTCAGGACCAAGCCTAGTCGAGAGTGGTTCAGGTTACGGAACCCTATCCATCACCCGGACGTCATGATGGCGACGCGAACTGCCGCCGGATGGCGCCCCGAAGGGCACGTTCGGCGTCGAATCCTTTGGCACGTGCAGAGCCGACGACGGCGAGCAGCAGGTCGCCGAGCTCCTCTTCGGAGCCTGGGCCCACAACCGCAGGGTTCCCTGGCCGAGCTTGCGAGGTTAGGGAGTGGTTGGGGACCGATCCTGCCCGCTCGGCCCGGTCGAGGAACTTCTGCGCCTTCGCCAGGGCCGGCAGGGCGTCCGGGATCCCTTCAAAAGGCCCCGTCCGCTCCGGACGTTCCGCAGTCTTCACGGCGTCCCACTTGAGGACAATCTCCGCCACGGTGGCAGGGAAGCTGTCCTGCAGCGTGCCGTCGGGCCGGAAGACATGCGGATTGCGGCGGACCATCTTGGCACTCAGCCCGCGCGCGACGTCGTCGAACGTGAACGTGCCGCGCTCCTCGGCGAGCCGGGCGTGCAGCACCACCTGAAGCAGCACATCGCCCAGTTCGCCGCGGAGCTCGGCGTCATCCGCGCCGGTCTCGATGGTCTCGGCAACCTCGAAGGCCTCCTCCAGCAGGTACTCCACCAGCGAGGCATGCGTGAGGGCTCCCATCCACGGGCAGTGCTCGCGCAGCTGGGCCACCTCGGCGACCAGCCGATCGATGGGAGCCGGCTCAGCCAAGGTTGTCGTAGGCGTCGTTGATGTACTCCACCAACGCTTCCTTCTCTTCGAGCGGCAGGAAGGACGCCTCGGCAGCGTTGAGCGTGAGCTCCAGCAGATCGTCGAGGTCGTAGTCGAAGGTTTCCACGAGAAGCTCGAACTCGTCCGTCAGGGTGACGCCGCTCATCAGCCGGTTGTCGGTGTTGATGGTGACGTTGAAGCCCAGCTGGTACAGCATGTCCAGCGGGTGGCTCTCGATGCCCTCGCCGAATCCGGCGATCGCTCCGGTCTGGAGGTTCGACGACGGGCAGATCTCCAGGGCGATGCCGCGGTCGCGGATCCAGCTGGACAGGTCGCCCAGTGTGACCAGGCCGATGCTGTCTTCGTCGCTCGCCGCGGCGTCGTCGTCTTCGTCGTCGAACTCCACCATGATGTCTTCGGCGATGCGGACGCCGTGGCCCAGGCGCAGTGCCCGGCCGTCCACGAGGGCGGACTGGATGCTTTCGAGTCCGGCGGCCTCGCCGGCGTGCACCGTAGCGGGGAAGTTGTGCTGGGCGAGGTAGGTGAAGACGTCTTTGAACCGGGACGGGAGGAAGCCGTCTTCAGCTCCGGCGATGTCAAAGCCCACAGCGCCCTTGTTGCGGTGACGGACAGCCAGTTCGGCGATTTCCTGGCCACGGTCTGCGTGGCGCATGGCGGTGATCAGCTGGCCCACCTGGATTTCGCGGCCGCTTTCGGTCACGGCGTCCACGCCGGCTTCGAGGCCTTCCTGGACTGCGTCAACAACCTCGTCCAGGGACAGGCCGTTCTGGAGGTGCTGCTCCGGCGCCCAGCGCACTTCGCCGTACACCACGCCGTCGTCCGCGAGGTCCTCGACGAATTCCTTGGCGACGCGGATGAGGCCTTCCTTGGTCTGCATCACGGCGACCGTGTGGTCGAACGTCTCCAGGTAGCGGACCAGCGAGCCGGAATCCGCGGACTCGCGGAACCACTCGCCCAGGGCCACAGGATCGGTGGAGGGCAGCTTGTGGCCAATGGCCTCGGCCAGTTCGATGATGGTCGCTGGACGGAGACCACCGTCCAGGTGGTCGTGGAGCGAAACCTTAGGCAGGCTCTTCAGGTCGAAATCGATGGCAGGGGCGGCGTCAACAATAGGCTCAGTCACCATCCAACCTTAGGGTCGGCGGGCGGCTTATGCCAGCCGCTACTTCCCGAGCTGCTCCGCCTCAGCCGGGGAGGAAGCCAGCAACGGTGACGCCCCGGTGTGCGCGGGCACGGACCCTTCCGGGCCGCCGTCAAGCCATTCATCCACAGTCTCGGCGTCGTTGCGGGCCAGGTGATTGTGCCACCAGCGCAGGAGGTGGTCGATCAGGATGCCCAGCACGATGGCGAACACTACGGCAATGCCTGCGCTGAGCAGCGGGTTGTGGTGGAGCCAGGGGAACGAACTGGCCAGGATCCCGATGCCGATGGAGTACCCCACCCACGTGATGCAGGCGAAGGCGTCCAGCAGGAAGAACCGGCGGTGCGCGAAGCCGGTGCTGCCGGCAACATAGTTGACCGCCACCCGCCCCCAGGGAATGTAGCGCGCCGTGAAAATCAGGACGGCGCCGCGTTTTTCGAGTTCATACCGTGCCCAGCCGAAGGCCTTCTGCACTTTGGGACGGCGCATCCATTTCCAGCGGTCAAGGCCGATCCTGCGGCCGAGCATAAAGGCCATGTTGTCACCGGCAATGGCACCGATCAGTGCTGTGGCGCCCAGGATCCAGAGATTCGGTTCACCGCTGTGCCGGGAAAACGCGGCCAGCGCCACGATCAGCGTCTCGCTGGGGACCACCATGGCGAAGCCGTCAATGAAGAAGAACACAAGAAGGACCGGGTAGATCCACCATTGGCCCGCTGCATGGAGCACGGCCTCATTAATAAACTCCACGCGGGTCTTGCTCCTAGACGAAATGATGAAGCCGGATGTGACGTAAATCGCTCTTCAGTGTCCCATGCCCGGGACGTGGTTCGCTACGTTCGGGTCCCGGAATCCCTGGCCTCAGGATCCTCCATCCGTTCCACCACCGGAACCTTTCCCCGGATGCGGTTGATGACCAGGTCCACCACGATTCCAAGGCCCACGGCGCAGACGATCGCGATGGCCGCGCCCAGCAGATGGTTGTCCTCAAACCACTGGCCGAAGAACAGCCCGATACCCACCGAGTAGGAGGCCCAGAGAGTGGCGGAGAGGACTGTCAGGCCAACGAAACGCAGATGCGGATAGTGGGTCACGCCAGCGGTGAGGTTGACGGCAACCCTGCCGATGGGGATGAACCGGGCCACGAGGATGAGCGACGCTGGCCGTTTCCTCAGCTCGTGCCCTGCCCAGCGGAATGCGCCTTGCATCCGCGGCCCGCGCATCCAGTGCCAGCGCCGGGTCCCGACCCGGCGTCCGATGAGGTAGGCGATGTTGTCGCCCGAGAATGCGCCCAGGCCCGCGACGGCCATCAGCAGCCAGGGGTTGGGGACGTCCGCGGTGGCAGCCACGGCGGCCAGGCCCACCACCACGGATTCGCTGGGGATAGGCGGGAAAAACCCGTCAATCAGGCAGCAGGCCAGCACAAGGAGGAGCACCCACGGCTGCCCGGCGGCAGCGAGGATGAATTCATTGATGGCTTGCATGCTCCCTATGCTATTCGGTCGATGATGAGCTGCTGCGCCGGCCGTGCCCCTTCCGGGGCGATCGTGACGGCGTGCTCCAGGGCTTCCTTGGCGCGTGCGAACTTCTCCGGCGTGTCCGTGAGCAGTGTCATGAGCGGCTCGCCGGCGCGGACCATGGCACCGGGCTTTGCATGCATGCGGATCCCGGCACCGGCCTGGACAGCGTCCTCCTTGCGGGCACGCCCCGCCCCGAGGCGCCACGCCGCAACACCCACCGCCAAGGCATCGAGCTCCACCAGGACACCGTCGGCCGGGGCAAAAATGACCTCGGATTCCTGGGCGACCGGCAGCTTGGCGCGAGGATCCCCGCCCTGCGCTTCGATCATCCGGTTCCAGACGTCCATGGCCCGGCCGTCTTTCAACGCGGCACGCGGATCGGCGTCGTGGACACCCGCGCAGGCCAGCATCTCTTCGGCCAGCCGGACCGTAAGTTCAACGACGTCTTCCGGGCCGCCGCCGGCCAGGACCTCAACGGATTCCTCCACTTCGATCGCGTTGCCCGCAGTGAGGCCGAGCGGGGTGCTCATGTTCGTCAAAAGCGCCACAGTGTTCACACCCGCGTCCTTGCCGAGGGCCACCATTGTTTCGGCCAGTTCGCGTGCCCGGGCCTCGTCCTTCATAAAGGCTCCGCTGCCCACCTTGACGTCCAGGACCAGGGAACCTGTGCCTTCGGCGATCTTCTTGCTCATGATCGAGGAGGCGATCAGCGGTATCGCTTCCACCGTGCCGGTAACGTCACGCAGGGCGTAGAGCTTCTTGTCCGCCGGCGCCAGCCCCGCCCCGGCGGCGCAGATCACGGCGCCGATGTCCTGGAGCTGGGCCATCATTTCGTCGTTGCTCAGGGCCGCCCGCCAGCCGGGGATGGATTCCAGCTTGTCCAGCGTGCCTCCGGTGTGGCCAAGGCCGCGGCCGGACAGCTGCGGCACGGCCACGCCGAACACTGCCACCAGCGGTGCCAGCGGCAGCGTGATCTTGTCCCCGACTCCCCCGGTGGAGTGCTTGTCGCTGGTAGCCTTCACGCCGCCGTCGGGCCGCCGGAGGCCGCCGAAGTCCATCCGTTCACCCGACGCGATCATGGCCGCCGTCCAGCGCGAAATTTCGACGCGGTCCATGCCGTTGAGCAGGATGGCCATGTTCAAGGCAGCCATCTGTTCGTCGGCGATGACCCCGCGGGTGTAAGCGTCAATGGTCCAGTCGATCTGCTCCGGGCTCAGGACGCCCCGGTCCCGCTTGATGCTGATGATCTGGACAGCATCAAACGGTTCGCTTGCTTGTGTCATCGGTGTTCCTCCAGATTTCCGGACCAAAGGCATCGGGCAGCACCTGGTCCATGGCCTTGATGCCTTGCGTCGTCATGAGCTGCATACCCGGCGCCCGGAACTCATACAGCAGTTGTCGGCAGCGCCCGCACGGCATGAGCACCTTGCCTGTGGAATCCACACAGTAGAAGGCGGCCAGGCGGCCGCCGCCGCTCATGTGGAGCTGCCCCACCAAAGCGCACTCGGCGCACAGGGTGAGGCCGTAGCTGGCATTCTCGACGTTGCAGCCGCTGATGATCCGGCCGTCCTCGGTGAGGGCTGCCGCCCCCACCGGGAACTTCGAATACGGCGCATAGGCCCGTTCCATGGCGGCGACCGCGGCCGATTCCAGGGCTTTCCAATCTACGAACCTCTCGGCCAAGGCTCAGCCCTTCACGTACGGGATGCCGCTGGCCGCCGGTGGCCTGGACCGGCCCACCAGCCCGGCCACGGCCAGCACGGTCACCAGATAGGGAAGCATGGCCATAAACTGGCTCGGCACCGGGGTTCCGATGATGGTCACGATGCTTTGCAGGTTGTCCGCAAAGCCGAACAGCAGGGCAGCGAAGAACGCTCCGATGGGGTTCCAGCGACCGAAGATCAGCGCGGCGAGGGCGATGAAGCCTCGTCCGCCGGAGATTTCCTTCGTGAAACTGTCAATCGCCACGAGCGTGAAGAACGAGCCACCGATACCTGCGATGGCACCGCCCAGGGTCACGTTCCAGAAGCGAGTGGCATTGACCTTGATGCCCATCGTGTCGGCAGCCTGCGGGTGTTCGCCCACAGCGCGGACCCGCAGGCCCCACTTGGTTTTGAACAGCCCAACCCAGACAACGATGACCGCCACGTACATCAGGTAGCCCACCAGCGACTGCTTGAACAGGATGGGGCCGAGGATCGGGATTCCCGAGAGGACGGGAATCTCGACGATGTCCAGGCCGGGCGGTGCGTTGAACTTGGCTTTGTCCGCCTGCATCACGGTGCTGAACAGGAACCCGGTGAGGCCGGAAACCAGGACGTTGAGCACCACGCCGACGATGATCTGGTTGACCAGGTACCTAATACTGAACAGAGCGAGCACCATGGACACCGCCGCGCCGGCCACAGTGGCCGCGAGCAGGCCCACGAAGGGGTTCTGCGTAATGCTGGCCACGATTGCCGCGGTGAAGGCGCCGCCCAGGAGTTGGCCTTCGATGGCGATGTTGACTACCCCGACCCGCTCGCACAGCACGCCGGACAAAGAGCCGAATACCAGCGGGACGGCCAGGGTGACCGAACCGGCGATAAGTCCGGCCAGCGAAATGCTGGGTGTCCGGGCACCGCCCACCACCCAGATCAGGAAGGCTGCCACAAACAGCACCGTAAAGGCAACGGTCAGCCAGGCCGGCGTGGGCCGGGCCTTGGTCTTCAGATAGACGGCATAGGCCGCAAGCCCAAGCATCAGGACCGAGAGGACGATGCCACCCGCCATCGCAGGAACTTCAAGGGCGGGAAGCTGGAAAAAATCCCCGCCGGTGGAAATTCCGAACCTTGCGGTCTGCGCTGATCCCATCAGGCCAAAGAAAATAAAAGCCACGAGACCCAACGCCGACAGCAGGACGGGGGTTTTCCAGCGCACCGGCTTGCCGGATGTTGCCTGGGCCTCGTTGGCCTCGGGCGCTGTTCCGGGCGTTCCGCGTCCCGGCAGGGGCGATGTTGCTGTTGCGCTCATGCTGCGCCTCCGGTGGTTGCTGCCTGCTGGGACTTCCCGGGCTTGGCCGGCTTCTTGCGGCGGGGGTTCAACCCGAAGACTGCCCGCACAAGCGGCGGAGCCGCGATAAAGAGGACAATCAGCGACTGGACCACAAGGACAATGTCGATGGGCGTTCCGGTCTGGATCTGCATCTGCGCGGCACCGGCGCGGAAGGCGCCGAACAGCAGGCCGGCAGCGAAGGTGCCCCACGGCGTCGAACGCCCCAGCAGCGCCACCGTGATGGCGTCAAAGCCGTACGTTGCCGCGACCCCATCCGTGAGGACCTTTTCCGTGCCGGCCACCTGGGCCACGCCGGACATGCCGGCGAGTGCGCCGGCTATTGCCATGACCAGGATGGTGGACCGCGAAACGTTGATGCCGGCGGTCAGCGCGGCCTTCGGGTTGGCCCCGACGGCCCGGAATTCAAAGCCGACGGTGGACCGGTTCAGCAGCCACCACACCAGGACGGTGGCCGCGATGGCCAGGACGAAGCCCAGGTGCAGCCGGTACTGGGAGCCGAAAATCTGCGGGTAGATTGCGGTGGGATCCAGGATCGGCGAGATCGGGTTGGACTCCCCCGGCCGCTGGAACGCCGGCGTGTTCAGCAAGTACCGCAGGAAGTAGAGCGCGATGTAGTTGAACATGATGGTCAGGATGACTTCGTGGGCACCCGTCCGGGCCTTGAGGAGGCCAACCAGGCCACCCCAGAGGGCTCCGCCCACAAGGCCTGCAACCAGCACCAGCAACAGGTGCAGGCCGAGGGGAAGGTTCAGGGCAAAACCAACCCAGGCCGCGAGGATACCGGCCATGATGATCTGTCCCTGGGCACCAATGTTGAACAGGCCCGCCCGGAACGCGAGGGCAACGCCCAGGCCCGCCGTGATCAGCGGTGTCGCGATCGTGAGGGTCTCCATCAGGGGCGCGAACTGGACGGCCAGGCTGGAACCTCTGGGGTTGAAGACGGACCCCTGGAACAGCGCCACGTAGGACCGGGTGGCGGAGTTCCACACTGCCGAGAAGAAATCTGTGGGCCGGGCAAACAGGTACCCCGACGCGGTGCTGACCCGCTCGTCCGTGGCGGCAATCAGCAGCCCGCCGATCACCAGTGCCAGCAGCACGGCCAGGACCGAGACCATCCCGTTGCCGGTGAAGATTTTCCGCATGAGGGTGTCCGGGCCGCCGGGAAGTTTCCCGCTTTGGGCGGTGGCAGGCACTGCCGAGGGGCTCATGGCGCCGCCGGCCGTGTCGACGGCCACCACAGCGGCGGTTTCTTCCGCCGCTACGCTCTGTTCGTGCGGTTTCGCGGGCTGGCCGGCATGTTTAGGGTGATGCTCTTCAGGCATGGTCGCCTCCTTCGGGGCTGGAGGCTGCACGGCGTTCTGCGGCAGGGGCATCCTTCGTGTCGGCCGGGGGCGTTTCAGTGGCCGCCGTGTCAGCTTTCACCGGGCCGGCGTGGTCAGCACCGGCAGCGTCTTCCGCGGAGATCCCTGCCATCATCAGGCCCAGGACACCGCGCCCGGTGCCGGCGGGGACGATTCCCATCAGCTTGCCCTTGTACAGCACGGCGATCCGGTCGGCGAGTTCCATGACCTCATCCAGCTCGGTGGAGATGATCATGACCGGTGTGCCCTGATCCCGTTCAGCCACGATCCGCTTGTGCAGGAACTCGATGGAGCCGACGTCCACACCGCGGGTGGGCTGCGAGGCGATAAAGAGGCGCAGCGGCCGGGACAGTTCCCGCGCCATGACCATCTTTTGCTGGTTGCCGCCCGAGAGGGTGCCGGCGGCCAGCAGGCCCGAGGGCGTCCGGACATCGAACTCGTCGATCCGCGATTTCGCGTTCTCCAGGACCTTCGCCGGGCTCATGCTGATGCCCTTGGCGAACGGCGGCTGGTCGTACCGGTCAAGCACAAGGTTCTCAGCGATCGAGAACGTGCCGATGAGGCCGTCAACGGACCGGTCTTCCGGGACGAAGCCGACGCCGGAATTGAGGACGTCCTTCACGCTGCGGCCAACGAGCTCCACGTTGTCCAGGAGGATGGAGCCGTGGACGCGCTCCTGCAGACCAAGGATGGCCTCGGTGAGCTCGGTCTGGCCGTTGCCCTGGACGCCCGCGACGGCAAGGATCTCGCCACGGGCAATATCGAAGCTGATGCTGTCAACGGTGTGCTGCCCGTTCGGAGCGATGACGGTGAGGTCCTTGACCTGGAAGGTCTTCTCTAGGGGCTTGGCGGGGGCCTTGTCCAGTGTGAGGCTGACGGCGCGGCCCACCATCATGGAGGCCAGCGCCGTGGTGGAGTCGCCTGGGTCGGCGGACCCCACTACCTTGCCGCGCCGGATCACGGTGATGGTGTCCGACACGGCTTTCACCTCGCGCAGCTTGTGCGAGATGAACACGATCGACGTGCCGCCGGACTTGAGTTGGCGCATGATGTCCAGCAGCTCGTCGGTTTCCTGCGGCGTCAGCACTGCCGTTGGTTCATCCAGGATCAGGACACTGGCGTCACGGACCAGGGCCTTGATGATTTCCACTCGCTGCTGGACACCGACGGGTAGGTCCTCAACGAGGGCGTCCGGGTCGACGTCGAACCCGTAGCGGTCCGAGATTTCCTTGATCCTGCGGCGCGTGACTTCCAGGTTGAGGAAGCCGCCGGCCGTGGTGGCCTCGGCTCCAAGGGCCACGTTCTCGGCAACTGTGAAGACCGGCACCAGCATAAAGTGCTGGTGCACCATGCCGATGCCAGCGGCCATGGCGTCACCGGGACCGCGGAAGGAAACAGGATTGTCGTCAACGAGGATTTCGCCCTCGGTGGGCTCGTAAAGCCCGTACAGCACATTCATCAGGGTGGATTTGCCGGCCCCGTTCTCGCCCAGCAGACAGTGGATCTGTCCGGGTTCAACCACCACGTCTATGTGATCGTTGGCAAGCAGGGAGCCGAAGCGTTTGGTGATCCCTCTGAGTTCAAGTTTCAAAACTCTGACCAATCTCGAAGCGTCCGTAATCGAAACCGGACGGGATATATGGCTGCAGCACCAGCCTAGTGCCTGCAGTCCCGGGTGGGCGGTCTCGCCGTGGAGCGAAACTCCAACGAAAAGCGCCACCACCCGGCCAGTCAGTGACCATCCGGGGGTGGCGCCTTAGCGAGGGAGACTAAGCCTTGGGGCTTGCCGCAGACTCGACCTTAACCTTGCCGTCCACGATGTCCTTCTTGAGCTGGTCCAGTTCGGACTTCAGATCGGCTGGGACCTGGGAGTCGAAGCTGTGGAACGGGGCCAACTGGACGCCGTCGTTCGCCAGTGTGCCGACGTACGGGGTGTTGGTGAACTTGCCTTCCTTGTCTTCCTTCACCACGGTCTGTACAGCCTCGCCCATAAGCTTCATGACCGAGGACAGCATGATGTCCTTGTATTCCGGTGCAGTCAGGAAGCCATCGGAGTCAACCCAGATGAGCTTGACGTCCTTGCCGGCCGCCTTCGCTTCGGTCAGGGCTGCGCCGGAGCCCTTGCCCACCGGACCGGCAACGGGCATCACGATGTCAGCGCCCTGGTCAAGGAAGTTCTGGGTGAGCTGCTTGCCCACGTCCTGTTTGGTGAAGTCGCCGGTGAAGCTTCCGTCCTGTGCAGCCTTGTCCCAGCCAAGGACCTTGACGCTGGTGCCCTTTTTCTCGTTGTAGTACTTCACGCCGTCGGCATAGCCGTCCATGAAGATAGTTACCGTGGGGATCTTGATGCCGCCGAAGGTGGCCACGGTTCCGGTCTTGGTGGTGCCTGCAGCGAGGTACCCGGCCAGGAAGGCAGCCTGGGCGGTGTCGTAGATGATGGGCTTGACGTTGCTGATCGGCGGGTTGTAGCCGAAGTCGATGATCGCGAAGTGGCTGTCCGGGTTTGCCGTCGCTTGTGTCTTGGTGGCGTCACCAAGCAGGAAGCCGATGGTCAGGGTGAGGTCGCAGCCGGCGGTGACCATGGCACGGAGGTTCGGCTCAAAATCGTTGTTGCTCTGGGATTCAACCTGGTTGACTTTGATGCCCAGCTCGGCTTCAGCCTTCTTCAGGCCCTCATACGAGGACTGGTTGAACGACTGGTCATCGAATCCGCCGGAGTCGGAGACGATGCAGCTGGTGTAGTCCGTGGCCGTCGCTGTGGGACTGCCGGCTTCGGGAGGCGCACCGCAGCTGGTCAGCAGGAGTGCGGTAGCACCCATGGTGGCCACGCCAGCAACTGAACCGCGCTTAAGGTATGCACGCAGTGATGTCTTCAAGATTCCTCCAGGATGAAGAGAGATGCGCTACGACGTGAATTCAATGAGTGTCTGTTTCAACCCTGAAATTCTGTTTTCACTGACGGTCCGCAGCACTGCGCCGAAGCGCTCTGATAGAACCAACATTAGTGGCCTGCAACACATCCGCTACCACATTGGAGCCGGATCCCGAAGATTGTTGAGAATTTGTTACCAACCAGTAGAAGTCGGCGGTTCCGTCCTCTCCCATTAGGCGCGAACGGACACTTGGGGCCCGCCCGGCGGGGCCTCAAGTGTCCGTTCGCGCTGGAGGGGGAGGCTAGAGGCGCACCAGCATCTTGCCGGTGTTCGCGCCGTCGAGCAGGTCCATGAAGGCCTGGGGTGCATTCTCCAGTCCATCCACCACGGTCTCGTCATAGCGCACTGTTCCGTCCGCCAGCCAGGCTGACATCTTCCCGAAGAATTCGGCGCTGTGCTGGCGCTGTCCGCTGACCAGGAATCCCCGTAGGGTGAGCTGTTTGCCGATGGCAAGCGCCAGGTTCCGCGGCGCCGGCGTGGGTTCGGTGGAGTTGTACTGGGCAATCGCACCACACATGGCCACGCGGCCACCCACGTTCAGGACCGCCAGGGCAGCCTCCAGATGATCGCCGCCGACGTTGTCGAAATACACGTCGATACCTGCGGGTCCTGCGGCCTGTACAAGCAGTTCCCGCACCGGCCCGTCGTTGTAGTTGAACGCGGCGTCGAAGCCCAACTCCAGGAGCCGCGCCACTTTCTCCGGGGTTCCCGCGCTGCCAATGACCCTGGAAGCGCCCATCGCCTTGGCGATCTGGCCCACAAGGGAGCCCACGGCGCCCGCCGCACCGGACACGAATACGGCATCCCCGGGTTTGAACTCGGCCACTTTGAGCAGGCCCGCGTATGCCGTCAGTCCGGTCATGCCCAGCGCGCCAAGGAACGCCGACGCCGGCGCAAGGTCCGTGCGGGCAGCAGCGGTTGCGTCTGCGTCCAGTACGGCATGTTCCCGCCAGCCCAGTTGATGGACGACGGCGTCCCCCACCTTCCGCCCCTCCGCCCTGGACGCGATGACCTCACCGATGGCGCCGCCGTCGAGCGCTGCATCCAGAGCGAACGGCGCCGAGTACGACTTGACGTCGTTCATGCGGCCGCGCATGTAGGGGTCCACGGAGATGTAGAGGTTGCGGACCAGGACCTGGCCGTCCTGAAGGTCCGGCAGCGGTGACTCTGCCAGCAGGAAGTTTTCGGAAACGGGACGCCCTACCGGCCGTGAGGCCAGGCGGATTTCCCGGGTGGATGTTGGAAGTGCCGTTGTCAGGCTCATGCTGCGAACTCCAGGATCTTGATGTCCACGGTCATGTTTCCGCGGGTGGCGTTCGAATACGGGCAGATCTGATGCGCTTTGGCCACCAGGGACTCGGCCGTGGCGAGGTCCAGGGCCGGAACCGCGATCTCCAGTTCAGCTGCGAGGCCGTAGCCCACGCCGTCGCTCAGGGCGCCAAAGTGGATCTTGGCCGCGACGGCTGAGTCGGTCAGGTCTGCACGCTCCTTGCGTCCCACGAGGCGAAGCGCCGAGTGGAAGCAGGCCGCGTAACCGGCGGCAAACAGCTGCTCCGGGTTGGTGCCCTTGCCGTCACCGCCCAGCTCTACGGGGCTGGCCAGGCTGACATCAAGCTTGCCGTCGTTGGTACGCGCGTTACCGTCCCGGCCTTCGCCGGAAGCCAGGGCCTCGGCAGTGTAGAGAGTCTTCATAGGTGGTCCGTCCTGTTGGATGTGGATAACGGAAATCTTGGGCGCTCAGTGCGCGCGGTGAAGGGCTTCGGTGAGCCTTTCCAGAGTGGTGCGAAGCTGTTCCAGCTCATCGGCTGACAACCCGGCGGCGTCCGCCAAGTGCCGTGGAATCCCGCTGGCCTTGCTGCTGAGCAAGCGTCCGGCCGTCGTCAGGTGGACTGCAACACGGCGCTCATCTTCCCCGGACCGGCGGCGCTCCACGACCCCCATGGCCTCAAGACGCTTGAGCAGCGGGGACAGCGTCCCGGAGTCAAGGCCCAGCTCCTCGCCGAGCTCCTTGACTCCCTTCGGCTCCGATTCCCAGAGGACCAGCATCACCAGATACTGCGGGTACGTCAGGCCGAGGTCTTCCAGCACGGGGCGGTAGACCGCTGTTGCCGCGCGGGACGCTGAGTACAGGGCAAAACACACCTGGCGGTCGAGGCGGGGGGCTTCAGTCATACCCTAGACGATAGTCCACAATTCAATTGTGCACAACTTACCCGGCCAAGGGGATGCGCGAACGAACACTTAAGCCCCATGTTTCAAGGGGGCTTAAGTGTCCGTTCGCGCGGGAGGTGGGGGCTTAAGTGTCCGTTCGCGCGGGAGGTGGGGGCTTAAGTGTCCGTTCGCGCGGGAGGTGGGGGCTTAAGTGTCCGTTCGCGCGGGAGGTGGGGGCTTAAGTGTCCGTTCGCGCGGGAGGTGGGGGCTTAAGTGTCCGTTCGCGCGGGAGGTGTGGGCTTAAGTGTCCGTTCGCGCCAGGGGGCTAGAGGTCGCGGAGGGTCCGGAGGGCCGCCGCCGTGAGGACCTGGATGCCCAGGCCGAGGGCGCGTTCGTCCAGGATGTAGTCACCGCGGTGCAGGTCGTACTCTTCTCCGCCGGGGGTCTTGGTGCCCAGGCGCATCATGGCTCCGGGACGCTCCGCCAGGAACCAGGCGAAGTCCTCGCCACCCATGGACTGGGGCGTCAGCACCACGGCGCCCTCACCGATTTCCGCGCGGGCCGCGGCCTCGATCAGAGCCGTCTCGTCCTCGGAGTTCACCACCGGCGGGACACCCCTGGTGTGTTCCAGATGGACATCCACTCCATAGGGCGCGGCCACCTGCTGCACCACTTCATCCAGGAGCTCGCCGGCGTCATGCCAGGCATCGCGGTCGAGGCAGCGCATGGTGCCTGACATGTAACCGGTACCCGGGATGGCATTGGGTGCCGAGCCGGCATTGATCTGGCCCCAGACCACGGACACCCCGCTGCGGACATCCACCCGGCGTGAAAGCACGGCGGGGACGTTGACGGCGATCTGCGCAAGGGCGAAGACCAGGTCCTCAGTGAGGTGCGGGCGGGACGTATGGCCGCCGCGGCCGCTCAGCTCGATCTTGATGGTGTCCGAGGCGGACGTGATGGCGCCGATGCGCGTACCGATGCGTCCGACGTCGATCCTCGGGTCGCAGTGCAGCGCAAGGATGCGCGGCACGCCGTCCAGGACGCCCTGCTCAATGCAGGACAGTGCGCCGCCGGGCATGGTCTCCTCGGCAGGCTGGAAAATGATGCGGACGGAACCGCCCAGCGGTGACTCCTCGTGCATGCTCTGCAGGACGAGCGCGACGCCGAGCATGGCGGCGGTGTGGACGTCGTGGCCACAGGCGTGGGTGACACCATGGTTCTTTGAGGCAAACGGCAGGCCGGTTTCCTCGATGATGGGCAGGGCGTCAATATCGCCGCGGAGCGCGGTGGCGATGGGCCCCTCTCCGATATCGACGGTAAGGCCGGTGCCTTCTAGCCGCCGCGGGGCGAGCCCTGCAGCTTCGAGCCGCTCCACCAGCTTGTCCGTGGTGCGGAATTCCTTGAAGGAAAGCTCGGGGTGCGCGTGCAGATCCCGGCGGAAGTCGATCAGTTCCGGCAGGAGGGGTTCCAACCATGGCCGCACTAATGCGGTGGGCTCGGCTTCAGTAGTGTAATTACGCACTCATTTACTCTAGCGAGCGTCCACGGAATAGCGTCATCACGGCGGGCGCGTTACAGATTGTGCCGCGGCTGGACACTCCCGACCGGGTTACAGAACGTCGGTGTCGCCACTGGCCTTGAGCGCGTCAACGGCTCCCTTGACCCGCTGCGCATGCTGCTTGGTGGTCACCAGCAGGGCATCGCCCGTATCAACGATGACTACGTCCTTAATGCCGATTAGGGCGATCACGCGCTTCGTGTCCGAAACCACCACGCCGCTGGCGTTTTCGGTGAAAACGCGCGCGCCTTCACCGATAACGGTGACGTCATCGACTTCCCGGGCACTGTTGAGCCGGCCCACCGAAGCGAAATCCCCGACGTCGTCCCATCGGAAGGTGCCGGGCACAACGGCAACATCGCCGGCCGCGGCGGCAGGCTCGGCCACCGCATAGTCAATGGCAATCTTGGGCAGAGTGGGCCAGACGCGGGCCGTGACGGCATCGCGTTCGGGGGTGTCCCAGGCCTGGGCGATTTCCTGCAGTCCCTTGAACAGCTCCGGCTGGTTGGCCTCAAGGTGCCGCAGCATCAGGGCAACGGGAGCCACGAACATTCCTGCGTTCCAGACATACTCGCCGCTGTCCACATACTGCTGGGCAACTTCCTCGTCCGGCTTCTCCACAAACTCCACCACGGCCTGGGCGCTGGGCGCACCTGCGACGTTGAGTTCCTCGCCCGCGCGGATGTAACCAAAACCGGTGGACGGGTGGGTCGGCTTGATGCCGATGGTCACGATCTTGCCGGCGGCTGCTGTGTGGATGGCCTCGCGGACGGCCTGCTGGAAGAGGTGGTCAGGACTGATGACGTGGTCCGCGGCAAAGGAACCCATGATGGTGTCCGGGTCACGCTCGTACAGGATGGCGGCGGCGAGGCCGATCGCGGCGCCGGAATCCTTGGGCTCGCTCTCCAGGACAAGGTCCGACTCCTGGATTTCGGGCAGCTGCCGGCAGACGGCAGCCCGGTGTGCAGTGCCGGTCACCACCAGGACGCGACTGCCCGCCAGCGGCTCAAGGCGGTCGTAGGTGGCGCGCAGCAAAGTGCTGCCCGACCCGGTGAGGTCGTGAAGGAATTTGGGAGCTGCTGCGCGTGACAGGGGCCAGAGGCGGGTCCCCACTCCGCCTGCCGGGATCACCGCAATAAAGCGGTTCAGGGGTGAATCCGGGCTTGTCACTTTGTCTGTACTCATCACGGCTACTTTAGCTGACGAGCCGCGAACTGCCCTTTCAGAACACTCCGCCAACTCCCGCGAGTGCGCCATGGTGTGGTATTCGTCTCATCCGCAGGCTAAACCCGCGCATTGCGGGTCACCAAGGAGTTCCTAAATTGAATAAGCTGTGAGCGAAGCCTAGATTTAGGCCTGAGCTACGAGTTGCTCTCGCAGCAGGCGTTCCCCCCGCGTGGATCTCATGCCAGCGCCGCTGTGTTGCAGGGAGGTTTATCAGTGCCGACAAAACCAGCTGGCACCTTGTACCGCGGCCGTGAAGGCATGTGGTCCTGGGTAGGACACCGGATTACCGGTGTAGTGATCTTTTTCTTCTTGTTGGTCCATGTGCTGGACACCTCATTGGTGCGTGTGTCCCCCGAGGCCTACACGGCTGTTATCGGTGCCTACAAGAACCCCCTTATGGCCCTGGGTGAAACGGGCCTGGTTGCCGCGATCGTCTTCCACGCCTTTAACGGCCTGCGGATCATCGCCGTCGACTTCTGGAAGAAGGGCGCCAAGTATCAGCGCCAGATGCTGTGGACCGTCCTGGCCCTGTGGGTAGTTGTGATGGTCGGCTTCTCCATCCGCCACCTTTCCCTCGCCCTCGGAGGTCACTAAGCCATGACTGCAACGATCGAAAACCCGCGCAGCGGCAAGATCTCCCCCCAGTACCGCCGCACGGGCTCCAGCCGCGGCAACTTCGAAATGTTCGCCTGGCTGTTCATGCGCCTGTCCGGCGTAGTGCTGGTGGTGCTCATCTTCGGGCACCTCTTCGTGAACCTCCTGGTGGGCGAAGGCATCCACGCCATCGACTTCGGCTTCGTCGCCGGCAAGTGGGCTGACCCGTTCTGGCAGATCTGGGACCTCGCCATGCTGTGGCTGGCCATGCTGCACGGCACCAACGGCGTCCGCACCATCATCAACGACTACGCCGAGAAGGACTCCACCCGCCTCTGGCTCAAGATCGTCCTCTACGCGGCCACCACCGTGATCATCGTCCTTGGCACCCTGGTGATCTTCACCTTCAACCCATGCCCCGTGGTTGACGGTGTTCCGCTACCCGGTGGCTTCTGCCCCGCGTAGCCAGTTCATCCGCTGCCCGCGGTGAGCCGCAGGCTGTATTTTGCGGTGCAGGCAACGCCTGCCCGTTGTTTTATAGCGAATTTTGAGAGAAAGAGCGCCCAAGTATGCAGGTCCATAAGTACGACGTCGTCATCGTCGGTGCCGGTGGCGCTGGCATGCGCGCCGCGATCGAGTCCGGTCAGCGCGCGCGCACAGCAGTACTGACCAAGCTCTACCCCACCCGCTCGCACACCGGTGCGGCGCAGGGTGGCATGTGTGCGGCCCTTGCCAATGTCGAAGAAGACAACTGGGAATGGCACACCTTTGACACGATTAAGGGCGGCGACTACCTGGTTGACCAGGACGCCGCCGAGGTCATGGCGAAGGAAGCCATTGACGCCGTGCTTGACCTGGAAAAGATGGGCCTGCCGTTCAACCGCACGCCCGAAGGCCGGATCGACCAGCGCCGCTTCGGTGGCCACACCCGCGACCACGGCAAGGCGCCCGTCCGCCGTGCCTGCTACGCAGCAGACCGCACCGGCCACATGATCCTGCAGACCTTGTACCAAAACTGCGTCAAGCACAACGTGGAGTTCTACAACGAGTACTACGTCCTTGACCTCCTGACGGTCGAGGAAGACGCTGTCCGCGAAGACGGCACGCCGTACAAGCAGAAGCGTGTTGCCGGCGTCGTGTCCTATGACCTCGCCTCCGGTGAGCTGCACGTGTTCCAGGCCAAGTCCGTGGTCTTCGCTTCCGGCGGCGCCGGAAAGGTCTTCAAGACCACCTCCAACGCCCACACCCTGACCGGTGACGGCATGGGCATCGCATTCCGCCGCGGCATCCCGCTGGAGGACATGGAGTTCTTCCAGTTCCACCCGACAGGCCTCGCCGGCCTGGGCATCCTGCTGTCCGAAGCCGCACGTGGCGAGGGCGCCATCCTGCGTAACTCCGAGGGTGAGCGCTTTATGGAGCGCTACGCCCCCACCATCAAGGACCTGGCACCGCGTGACATCGTGGCCCGCTCCATGGCCAACGAGGTCCGTGAAGGCCGCGGCTGCGGCCCGAACAAGGACTACGTCCTCCTGGACCTGACCCACCTTGAGCCAGCGCACATCGATGCCAAGCTCCCGGACATCACCGAGTTCGCCCGCACGTACCTGGGCGTGGAACCGTACACGGAGCCGGTTCCGGTGTTCCCGACGGCGCACTACGCCATGGGCGGCATCCCCACGAACATCACCACCGAGGTCCTGCAGGACAACGACACCGTCATCCCGGGACTCTACGCCGCCGGCGAGGTTGCCTGCGTTTCGGTCCACGGCTCCAACCGCCTGGGCACCAACTCGCTGCTGGACATCAACGTGTTCGGCAAGCGCGCCGGCATCGCCGCCGCGGAGTACGCCAAGACGGCTGCCTTCGTGGAGCTTCCGGAGGATCCTGAGGCCTACACCATCGAGCTGCTGGACATTGCCCGCAACGGCACCGGCGACGAGAAGGTGGCGGTAATCCGCAAGGAACTCCAGGACACCATGGACGCCAACATGCAGGTGTTCCGCACGGCTGACACCCTGAACCAGGTCCTGGCGGACATCGAGTCCTTCGAGGCCCGGTACAAGAACATCAGCGTCCAGGACAAGGGCAAGCGCTTCAACCTGGACCTCCTCGAGGCCGTTGAGCTGGGCTTCCTGCTGGAACTGGCCAAGGTCATGACCGTGGCTGCCCTGCACCGTGAGGAATCCCGCGGCGGACACTTCCGCGAGGACTTCCCGGAACGCGACGACGAAAAATTCATGAAGCACTCCATGGCGTACAAGGATGACCACGCCCCGGCCGACGGCTCTGCAGAGGCAATCGCCGGCATCCGTCTGGGCACCAAACCGGTTGTCTTTACCCGCTACGAGCCGATGGTGAGGAAGTACTAAGATGACCGCTGAACTTGCTGAGCCAGCCTCCAAGATCGAACTGCCCGCACACATCGGAGGCGGCGGAGAGATCCCCACGTTCGACGTCACGCTGCGCGTCCGCCGTTACAACCCCGAGGTGTCCGAGGACGCCACGTGGGACGACTTCAAGGTGACCATGTACGGCACCGACCGCGTGCTGGACGCCCTGCACAAGGTCAAATGGGAAATTGACGGCAGCGTTTCGTTCCGCCGTTCCTGCGCCCACGGTGTCTGCGGTTCCGATGCCATGCGCATCAACGGCCGCAACCGCCTTGCCTGCAAGACCCTCCTGAAGGACTTGGACACCACCAAGCCCATCACCGTTGAGCCCATCAAGGGCCTGCCGGTGGAGAAGGACCTGATCGTGGACATGGAGCCGTTCTTCCAGTCCTTCCGCGAAGTCATGCCGTTCCTGATCAACAAGGGCCACGAGCCCACCAAGGAACGCCTGCAGTCCGCCGAGGACCGTGAGCGCTTTGACGACACCACCAAATGCATCCTCTGCGCGGCGTGCACGTCCTCCTGCCCGGTGTTCTGGACCGATGGCCAGTACTTCGGCCCGGCCGCGATCGTCAACGCCCACCGCTTCATCTTCGATTCCCGTGATGATGCCGGCGACATGCGCCTGGAAATCCTGAACGACAAGGAAGGTGTGTGGCGTTGCCGCACCACCTTCAACTGCTCCGAAGCATGCCCCCGCGGCATCCAGGTGACCCAGGCAATTGCCGAGGTCAAGCAGGCAATTCTCTCCCGTAAGATCTAATTCAGGTTCTTGCTTACGACGGCGTCACCCACCTTAGGTGGGATGGGCGCCGTCGTTGTTTAACACCTGACGGCACCAACGAAAGCAGCACGCGATGTCCCGCTCCGAAAAAGTCAGCTTCGAAGGATCCACCGGCGAGCTCCTGTCCGGCATCATCGACGTCCCGGAGGGGCCGGTGCGGGGCTGGGGTGTGTTCTCCCACGGCTTCACCCTGGGCAAGGACAGCCCCGCGGCGTCCCGGATGTGCAAGGCCCTGGCTGACACCGGCATCGGCATGCTCCGCTTCGACAACCTCGGGCTGGGCGAGTCCGCCGGCCATTGGTCGGAGGGCTCCTTCAGCCACAAAGTGGCGGACACCGTGGTGGCCGCCGAGTTCATGCGCAGCCACGGGAAGTCCATCTCGCTGCTGGTGGGCCACTCGTTCGGCGGCGCGGCGGTGCTTTCGGCCGCCCGCCAGATCCCCGAGCTCGACGCCGTCGCAACAGTTGGGGCGCCCTTCTCCCCCAAGCACGTGGCCCACGTCTTTGACGCCGCCCTGGACAGGATCCTCAGCGAGGGCAGCGCCGAGGTGGACCTCGGCGGCAAACGAGTGGAGATCCGGAAACACTTTGTGGAGGACCTGGAGAAGGCAGACCTCACGGACTGCATCAAGCAGCTGCACAAGCCGCTGATGGTGCTCCACTCCCCCACGGACAACACTGTGGGCATCGAGAACGCCAGCACTATTTTCCAGACGGCGCGCCATCCGCGGAACTTCGTCTCGCTGGAAGGCAGTGACCACCTGCTGACCGGCAAGGGCCAGGCAGCCCGGGTCGCCAGGATTATCTCCGCCTGGGCCGACCAATACCTCGACGCCGGGAAGTAGTCCTGGCCCTTTCGTCCACTTCGCGGATGGCGGACCAGCCGGCGGACACCAGGTAGACCTGGCTGACCAGGTTGAACCAGATCAACAGCCCGATGATGATGGCAAACGGCGCCAGGATGGGGTTCCGTCCAGCCCCGGCCAGCAGTTCCGTGCTGAACACCTGCAGGACCGTGGTGCCCACCGCCGCAAGGATGGTTCCTTCCAGCAGCGCCCGCCGGGCGAGCTTGAGGCCACCGGCCAGCCGGAACATAATGACGGCTGTGACCCAGTTGAGCGCCAGGGGCACACCGATCTTGATCACGGTGGTCAGCGGACCTGCCACCTCGGGATCCAGCTGCAGGTAGTCGGTGACCCAGCCGGCCGCGGTACCGAACACCAGTGACGCTCCGGCGCTGATCACCAGGGCAACTCCCAGGAGCAGGAGGGTGCCGGCGTCGCGCAGCTTGAGGACAATCGGGTTGATTTTCAGGGGCGGCAGCTGCACCACGCCGCGCAGGCCATCCCGGAGACCGGCGATCCAGCCCAGGGACGTGACCACAGTAACCACGGCTGCAATCACGGCCGTCCAGCCCAGGCCGTCGGGGTTCAGGAGGTCCTGGGGATCAACCAGCCCTTCTCCGCCGCCCACCTTCAGCAGTCCGGGCGCACTTTGGGCCACGCTGCCGATGATGGTGTCCAGCAGGGCAGGCTGGCCCCGGAGCACCAGGCCGCCAACGGAGAAACCCGTGGCCAACAGGCCCGTGATGGAGAAGAACATGTTGAAACCGATGCCGGCGCTCATCAAGGGGCCGTGCTGGAGGTTGTAGTGCTGCCACGCGCGCATGGGCCGGAAGGCATTAAGGCGGGCAAGCAACCACTGGACCATCGCCAGCAGGCTGGCCACCGGGCCGCCGTCGGACCTTCTGGCTTTGCCCCACGCCATCCGTTTCCGGATGACGGCGAGCTGCAGGCGGGCCTGTTCAGTGGGGAGCGGTGGCTCCGTTTGCGTCGGCGTCCGCGGCTCTGCTGGCGTCCCGGGTCCCGCCGTCGTCGTCAGTTTCGGTGCCAAAGTCCAGCTCTTCCCGTAGCTGCCAGATGCCGTCGGCATCGTGCTCGTAAAGTCCCATGCTAACCACCGGGAAGGTTGCCCGGTAACTTTCGAGCACCGTTTCGGCCTCGTCCAGGCTTTCGGGAGCAACATCGTGGGCGATGGTGACATGCGGGTGGTAGGAGAACGGCAGCTCACGGTGGAGCGGACCGGTCTGGAGTTTCTCGTGAAGCTCCACGCAGGAGTCGAAGCCGTCCTCCACGTTGATGTAAACCACTGGGGAGACCGGCCGGAACGTCCCGGTCCCGGCGATGGTGACCATAAACGGGGCCTGCCGCCGCGCCACGTCGCGGACGTGGGCCCGGGTGGCTGCCCAGTCCTGGGTGGGGGTGGTGGTGACCAGCGTGATGTGCGCGGGGATGACCCCCGCCATGGGGTCCCCGAAGGAGGCACGCCACCGTTGAAGCTCCTCGGCGATGGCAGGGGGGAAGCCCAGAATGACGCCTACGCTCATTCCGTCACTGACATTGCTTGCGGCCGACATCGAGCTAGCGGACTCCGGCAAGGCTGAAGGACGGCAGGAAGCCCATGCGCTCATAGACCTGACCCAGCGTCACGGCGGCAATCTCCCGGGCCCGGTCGGCGCCCCGGGCGAGCAGCCTGTCCAGCTCCGCCGGGTCTGCCATCAGTTCGTTGGTGCGGTCCCGGAGCGGCGTGATGAAGTCAACCATGATATCCGCAAGGTCCTTCTTGAGGTGGCCGTACATCTTGCCCTGGTATTCCGCCTCCAGCTCAGCCACTGACTTCCCCGTAAGCGTCGAATAGATGGTGAGCAGGTTGGAAACCCCCGGCTTGGCTTCGGCGTCGAACCGGATCTCCGTTCCGGTGTCGGTCACCGCGGACTTGATGCGCTTCGCGGCGAGCTTGGGGTCTTCCAGGAGCTGGATGGAACCGTGCGGCGACCCGCCTGTCTTCGACATCTTGGCAGTCGGGCTCTGGAGGTCGTAGATCTTGGCGGTGGCCTTCAGGATGGTGGCTTCCGGCACGGTGAACGTGTGGCCGAAGCGGGTGTTGAAGCGCTGGGCCAGGTTCCGGGTCAGCTCCAGGTGCTGCCGCTGGTCCTCGCCGACCGGGACGAGGTCCGTCCGGTACAGGAGGATGTCCGCGGCCATCAGGGTTGGGTAGGCGAACAGGCCGAGCGTTGCGGCGTCCGTACCCGACTTTTGGGTCTTGTCCTTGAACTGCGTCATGCGGGACGCTTCGCCGAAGCCCGTGATGCAGTTGAGCGCCCAGGCGAGCTGGGCATGCTCGGGGACATGGGACTGGACGAAGAAGATGCTTTTGTCCGGGTCGATGCCGGCGGCAATGTACTGCGCTGCCACCACTCGGGTGCGCTTGGCGAGCTCTGCGGGATCGAAGTCCACGGTGATGGCGTGCAGGTCCGGGATGAAGAAGACGGCATCGTATTCGGCCTGCATGTCCACCCAGTTGCGGACAGCACCAATGTAGTTGCCCAGGTGCAGGGAGTCCGCTGTGGGCTTGGCACCGGAGAGGATGCGCTTTTTGGTCGCCGGGGAAGTCGAGCTAGTCATGGGAGAAAAACCTTCGGGGCTTAGAGCCGGTAGTCCACTACCAGCGGGGCATGGTCAGAGAAGCGGGTGTCCCACGAGGGCGCCCGGTCTACCACCGCCGAGAACGCGGCGGCGGCGAGGTCCGAAGTGGCCATGTGGTAGTCGATACGCCAGCCTGTGTCGTTATCGAAGGCCTGGCCACGCTGCGACCACCAGGTGTAGGGGCCGTCGATGTCGCCCGCCAGGCCCCGGTGGACATCCTTCCAGCCGATGTCCTCACCGAAGAAGCGGTCAAAATAGGCGCGTTCGTCCGGCAGGAAACCGGCCTTCTTGACGTTGCCCTTCCAGTTTTTGATGTCACGCTCGGTGTGGCCCACGTTGAGGTCGCCCACCACGAGTGCGTGGTCGCTGTGCTTGGTGAGTTCCGGCAGCCGGGTGCTCATGACATCCAGGAACCGGTACTTGTCCACCTGCTTCGGGGTTCCCACCTCGCCGGAGTGCACGTAGGCGCTGGCAACGGTCAGCTGCACCGGGTTCCCCCCGGCGTCGGTCACCCTGAAATCAGCCTCAACCCAGCGGCCGGCGGTGGCGAAGTAGTCGTCGCCGATGCCGTTGCGCGTGTCCAGGGGTTCTTCGCGGGAAGCAATGGCGACGCCGGCCCGGCCTTTCGCCTCGGCTTCGGCGTGCAGGATGTGCCAGCCATCACCAAGCAGCTGGCGCACGATCGCGTCAGGCGCCCGGACTTCCTGAAGGCAGAGAATGTCCACCTCGCGGGGCTCCAGCCACGCCGCCATGCCGTTCTTGTAGGCAGCCCGAAGGCCGTTGACGTTGACTGATGCGATGCGAAGGTAATCCTTCTTCAATGCCGAGATCACCCGCACTACTCTAGTCGATGATGGTTCCGCTGACCGGGTCCCCGGTGCCGCCGGCAAGGCGGATCATGTCCCGGGCGTTGGTGGCGGTGATCTCGATGGTCTCCAGTGCACGGCGGATCGTGTCCTGATCCGCGGCCTCACCCTTGGCGCGCTCCTTCTCCACCACCTGGATCTGCACCTGGACAATCTTGAACGAGTGGTCCAGCTTGAGGTCGCGGACCTCGTCCGCTTCGGTCCGTTCGTACACCACCCGGGTGCCGCCGTGGTCAGCGGAGAACGACGACGGCGCGCGGCCCGCTGCGCTGTTGAAGGCGTTCTGGGCTTCGGTCAGCTTGGCGCCGGCTTTTTTGGCGGCCTTCTGGATGCTGAACACCACGAACGCTGCGAGCGCGAGCCAGAAGGCGGCGATGATCGCGACAACCCAGCCCACGACGTCGTTCTGGTTGGCAGCGAAGATCACGGCGACCAGGAAGGCGATGACAAAGACCATCATTCCCGGGCCGCTGATCCGGAGCATGGAGAAGCCGCCCTTGGACCGGCCTGACGGAGATTGAGGGTTACCCAGAGATCGCATGCGTCCATTGTCTCAAACGCCGCAGCACCCCACGGCCCCTTCCACCCCCGGCGAACAGCGGGCCCGGCTCGCTATTGTGCAGGCTCGGGCCGCGGCGTACCGTGAAACGCGCTAGGGGTGGAAGTTCACGTTTCTATCTGAGGACAAATCATGAAAAGTCACGCGTTCAGGACAGTCGCGGTGGCCACTGCCATCGTCTCCCTCGTGGGAATCTCCGCCCCAGCTGTGGCAAAACCGGGCGGCACTCCCGCCATTCCGCTTAGCGCCGGTCAGGAAGCCGATCCGGTCCGTACCGGGGCGGGCGGATCCTTCAGCTACACCATCGACGGTAACGAGCTCTGCTATACGCTGACGGTCCGTGATCTGTCCGTCGCGGCCACGGCGGCCCACATCCACGTCGCGCCCCGCAATGCGGCCGGCCCTGTCGTTGTTGGACTCGAAGTGGGCAGCGGTACGGACTGGACGGTTGATACCTGCACTACGGCGGACTCGGCCGTGCTGGCCGCCATTGAGGCCAACCCGCGCAGCTACTACGTCAACGTGCATAACACCAACTTCCCCGGCGGGGAGGTCCGCGGCCAGCTGAAGTAGGTTCTGGTTTCAAACTGCAAAGCCCGACGGCGGCCCGCACCTCTCAGTGAAGGTGCGGGCCGCCGTCGGGCTCTGTTACGTGAAACTAGGCGGTGCCCGCCTGGCGTTCCGCGGCTTCCACCACGTTGGTCATGAGCAGCGCCACTGTCATGGGGCCGACGCCGCCGGGGTTCGGCGAAATCCAGCCGGCCACCTCTGCAGCGGCGGGCTCGATGTCGCCGTGGACCTTGCTCTTGCCCGTCTCGGCGTCGGTTTCACGGGTGACACCGACGTCCAGCACGGCCGCGCCCGGCTTCACGTCCGCAGCCTTGACGATGTGCTTCACACCCGCCGCACCCACAATGACGTCCGCCTGCCGCAGCAGCTCCGAGAGGTTCTTGGTGCCGGTGTGCGTCAGTGTCACGGTGGCGTTCACGGCACGCCGCGTCAGCAGCAAACCGATCGAGCGGCCAATGGTGACACCACGGCCGACAACCACCACGTGCTTGCCCGCGAGGCTGTAGCCGTTGCGTTCCAGCAGCTCGATGACACCGCGGGGCGTGCACGGCAGCGGCGAGGTGATCTCACCGTTGACGTTGAGCACCAGCCGGCCAAGGTTGGTCGGGTGCAGGCCGTCGGCGTCCTTGGCGGGGTCGATCCGCTCGAGGATGGCGTCGGTGTCCAGGTGCTTGGGCAGCGGCAGCTGCACGATGTACCCGTGGCATGAGGGATCCGCATTGAGTTCGTCAATGAGCGCCTCAACCTGTGCCTGCGTGGCATCGGCCGGAAGCTCGCGCTGGATCGAGTTCATCCCGATCTCCACGGACTGCTTGTGCTTCATGGACACGTACAGCTGCGACGCCGGGTCCGCGCCCACGAGCACGGTGGCGATGCCGGGAGTGACGCCCTTGGCCTTGAGGGCCGCGATACGCTCCGTCAGCTCGGACTTGATGGCGGCGGCCGCCGCCCTGCCGTCAAGGATCTTGGCGGTCTGGGCCATGGACGCGTTTACCACTGCTCGTGCTGCGGGTACAGCGGGAAATCGGCGGCGAGCTTGTCCACGCGGGACTGCAGTGCCTCGACATCCGTGGCAGAGCCGGCCTTCAGTGCGGTGGCGATGATCTCTGCCACCTCGGTGAACTCGGCAGCACCGAAGCCGCGGGTGGCCAGGGCGGGGGTGCCGATGCGCAGGCCCGAGGTGACCATCGGCGGGCGGGGGTCGAACGGAACAGCATTGCGGTTCACGGTGATGCCCACGGAGTGCAGGAGGTCCTCGGCCTGCTGGCCGTCCAGCTGGGAGTTGCGCAGGTCCACGAGGACCAGGTGCACGTCGGTGCCGCCGGTCAGGACGGAGACGCCGGCTTCGGCGACGTCGGCCTGGTTGAGTCGGTCTGCGATGATCTTGGCGCCTTCGAGGACGCGCTCCTGGCGCTCCTTGAATTCCTGGGTGCCGGCGATCTTGAAGGCGACAGCCTTGGCCGCGATGACGTGCATGAGCGGGCCGCCCTGCTGGCCCGGGAACACGTTGGAGTTGATCTTCTTGGCCCACTCCTGCTTGGCCAGGATCACACCGGAGCGCGGGCCCGCAAGGGTCTTGTGCACGGTGGAGGTGACGACGTCGGAGTACGGCACCGGGCTCGGGTGCAGGCCTGCAGCCACCAGTCCGGCGAAGTGTGCCATGTCGGTCCAGAGCAGCGCGCCCACTTCATCGGCGATGGAGCGGAAGGCAGCGAAGTCCAGGTGGCGCGGGTAGGCGGACCAGCCGGCGATGATGACCTGGGGCTTCTCGGCGATAGCCTGCTCGCGCAGCTTGTCCATGTCCACGCGGAAGTTGTCCGGTTCCACCTGGTAGGCAGCCACGTTGTAGAGCTTGCCGGAGAAGTTGAGCTTCATGCCGTGGGTCAGGTGGCCGCCATGGGCAAGGGACAGGCCCAGGATTTTGTCACCAGGGGTGATCATGGCGGACAGTGCTGCGGCGTTGGCCTGGGCACCGGAGTGCGGCTGGACGTTGGCGTACTCGGCACCGAACAGTTCCTTGACGCGATCGATGGCCAGCTGCTCGGCGATGTCCACGTATTCGCAGCCACCGTAGTAGCGGCGGCCCGGGTATCCTTCGGCGTACTTGTTGGTCAGGACCGAGCCCTGGGCTTCCATCACGGCGCGCGGGGCGAAGTTTTCGGAGGCGATCATTTCCAGGGTGCCGCGCTGGCGGCCGAGTTCCTGGTTGAGGACTGCTGCGATTTCGGGGTCAAGCTCGGCCAGCGACTGGTTGCTGACGGCGGCTGTTGTGGTGGCGGTAGTAGTCACGAAAAACTCCTGGCTAGGGATACGGGCACTGCTAAGGTCAGGCTACCGGCTGGCGCACGTCACCGCCCCTTGATGACAGGGCGTGAAAGTGAACCGCGTCCATAAAGGGTGCAGCTCCGGTAAGACATGACCCTCGGCCCAGGCGTACGATCCGTGGTCTTCGTGATTGCCACTCCCTGGTGGTTAGCCACCCAACGCCAGTTGCGACCCCACCAGACTACCAAACGCGGGCGGGCCGCGCGGGTAGGCTTGTTGTCGTGACTGAAGAGCAGCTGAACCGAGCTTACGTATTGACATTGTCCTGCCCGGACCGCCCCGGAATTGTCCACGCCGTGGCCGGAGCACTGTTAGTGGCAGGCTGTAATATTTTGGACTCGCAGCAGTACGGCAGCCCCGCCACCGGCAACTTCTTTATGCGAGTGGAAGCAACGACGACGGCCTCCCGGGCCGAGGTCCGGGCCGCCCTTGAGCCGGTGGTCCACTCCTTCGGCATGCAGTGGAGCCTCAACCCCGTGGGCCAGAAGGTGCGCACCCTGCTGATGGCCAGCACGTCGGCGCACTGCCTCAACGACATCCTGTTCCAGCAGCGTTCCGGCACCCTGCCCATCGAGATCCCCGCCATCGTCTCCAACCACCGTGACCTTGCCGGGCTGGCCGAGTTCTACGGCATCCCGTTCCACCACATCCCGGTCACCCCGGACACCAAAGCCCAGGCCGAGGACAAGCTGCGTGCCCTCATGGCCGAGCACGACATCGAACTGACCGTCCTGGCCCGCTACATGCAGATCATTTCGGATGATCTCTGCGCGGAGCTCACCGGCAAGGCCATCAACATCCACCACTCGTTCCTGCCATCCTTCAAGGGTGCCAAGCCCTACCACCAGGCCCACGCCCGCGGGGTCAAGCTGATCGGCGCCACTGCCCACTACGTCACGGCCGCGCTGGACGAGGGCCCCATCATCGAGCAGGAAGTCATCCGCGTGGACCACGCCCGGACGCCCGAGCAGTTCGTGCAGATGGGCCGCGATGTGGAAGGCCGCACGTTGACGCAGGCCGTCCAATGGCATGCCGAACACCGCGTGCTGCTGGACGGCAACCGGACCGTGGTCTTCAACTAAAGAGGACGCCATGGAGGAACCGGGCAGCGAGCAGCGTCTCGCCGAGTTCTACAACCGCCGCGCCGCGTCCGGCTGGGACCATCCGCTGGCGCCCCGGCGGGTCGAACAGTGCGAACAGTTCATCAACCTGCTTAAGTCCGAGCGCCGCCATAACGTCCTTGAGATAGGCTCGGGCCCCGGCAAGGACGGGCTGAAGTTTGTCCAGGCCGGCATCCATTACACCGGCGTTGATCTCTCTGAGGAGCACGTCCGGCAGGCCCGGTCCAGGGGCCTGGATGTGTCCGTCGCGAGCGCCCGGCAACTGCCTTTCGCAGACGGAACCTTTCCGGCCGTCTGGACCATGAGCACCCTGCTGCACGTCCCCGCCACTGATATCGACGGCGTCCTGCGCGAGCTGGTGCGCGTCACGGCACCCAGCGCGCCCATCGCCGTCGGCCTCTGGTCGGGTGAGGATGACGAGGTTCTGAACCCCGAGGACGACGTCGAGCCCCGCCGGTTCTTCAGCCGGCGCAGCGACGCGACGGTGCGGCAGGTCTTTGGCCGGCATGGTGCGATCGAGGATTTTGTCACGTGGCCGGAAGGCAACGGCGAGGAATCCGGCCCGGGCGCCGGGAAGTGGACGCAGCACTACCAGTTCCTGATCCTCCGCACCCCCGCCTCCCCCAAGTAACTCGCATTTAACGTCGTCAAACGCGCTTTTAACGACATTAAATGCGAGCCAGATGGGTGGGCGGATGTCCTAGGCTTGGCCCATGGCTCCTCTTCACACTTTCGCCGGCAACACTCCGG
This sequence comes from Pseudarthrobacter sp. KH_020_B, assembly GCF_057840185.1. NCBI lineage: Bacteria > Bacillati > Actinomycetota > Actinomycetes > Micrococcales > Micrococcaceae > Pseudarthrobacter > Pseudarthrobacter sp. KH_020_B. The sequence goes on along the minus strand of NZ_CM174506.1, from coordinate 1,285,395 downwards.
CCGTCCACGCATCCGCCTTCATCGCCCCGACGGCGTCGATCATCGGCAAGGCTACGCTCGCTGAGGATTCGAGTGCCTTCTATGGTGTGTCGGTCCGGGCGGACACGGCGGCCATCAGCGTCGGCGCCGGCAGTAACCTGCAGGACAACGTGGTGCTCCATGCCGATCCGGGCTTCCCCTGCACCATCGGTGCAGGGGTCAGCGTGGGGCATGCCGCCGTCGTCCATGGCTGCACGGTGGAGGACGACTGCCTGATCGGCATGGGCGCCACTGTGCTCAACGGCGCCGTGATCGGCACCGGCTCGCTCGTGGCGGCAGGTGCCGTGGTCCTGGAAGGCACGGTAGTGCCGCCCCGGTCACTCGTGGCCGGCGTCCCCGCCAAGGTACGGCGGGAACTCACCGACGAGGAGTTCGACGGCGTGAAGCAGAATGCCGCCCGCTACGTGGAACTGGCCCGGGCGCACCGGGAGCTGCACGGCTAGTCGAGGCTGATAGGCCCGATTGCGTCCAGGAGTTCGCCCGGACCGGGGTTGCCCGGCGCCGACGTCCCGCCCAGGTGGTTCACCACTCCCCACACCGCGTTCAGGCCGGTGGTCACAGCGCCCTCGGCCCAGCCCGCGGTGAAGGACACGTCGTCACCCGCGAGGAAGATCCCGCGCTGGGATTCGGGCAGCTTGTCCTGCTTGAAGTGCGTGAAGAGGCGCTGCTGGTAGCGGTAGTGCCCCGGCAGGTTCGCTTTGAAGGCACCCATGAAGTTGGGGTCCGCTTCCCAGGAAACGGTGATGGGCTGGCCCACGATGTGGCTGGCGATGTCTACGCCCGGGTAAATCTGCTCGAGCGAGTGCAGCATCAGCTCAACGCGCTCGTCGGCGTCCAACGACAGCCATTTGAGCGCGTCATCATTCCACGTGTAGGACAGCAGAATCACGGCGGGCTTGTCCGGGCCGTCATCCAGGAGGTAGGTGGCCCTGTTCAGCCGGTCCGTGAGGGTCATGGACAGGACCTCACGGCCGGTGTCTGGATCGATGTCCTTCCAGAACGGCCGGTCCACCATCACAAACGTCTTGGATGACTGCATGTAGTGCGAACGCTCGATCGCAGTCCACAGTTCCGCCGGGAACAGCGCCTCCTCGGTGTGGATGCGGGTGGACAGCAGCCAGGACTGGCACGTGGTCACCACCGCAGCGTAGCTGGCCTCACGGCCCCAGCGCTCCCTGATCCGGAGGCCGCCATCGGGATCGCGGCTGATCCTGCCCACAGCCCCGCGGGGCGTGCCGGAGTGGAGCGACGCCAGGGACGTTCCGTCCGGCCAGTGGGCCATGCCCGACGGCGCGTGCTGCCACAGTGCCTCGGGCAGCCGTTGGGCTCCCCCGCTGATGAGCCGGTGCTGGTCATCGGCGTCGGTGTAGACCACGCGGAGGATTTCCAGGATGGAGTTGGGGAAGTCGGTGTCCCAGCCGCCTGTGCCGAATCCCACCTGGCCGAAGGCCTCACGGTGCGTAAAGCCGGCTTCCTTGAATGACTCGCTCCCTGCGATGAACCCGTAGAAGGTCTGCTCGTCCATGAGCGGCAGCAGCTCGTTCCAGAGCTCCTTGATCCGGCCCGTGTCCCGGGCCCGGATGGCCTCCTGCATTTCGACGAACTTCGCGCCGTCGTTCACCGCGGCCTTCCAGGCATCGGCCACCTCGCGGAAGAACGGCGGCAGGTCCTGGGCGGTCTCGGCGTAGTACTTCTGGCCAGCCAGTTCGATCACGGTGCTGGACGTGACGGGTGCCAGCGGGTTGGGGAAATCCTGGGTGTCCAGCCCCAGCAGGTCCACGTAGTGGTAGAAAGCCCTGCCCGAGACGGGGAACCGCATGCCGCCCAGATCGGCCACCACGCCGGGAGCGGACGGGAACCCGGCCGTCCGCAAGCGGCCGCCGATCTGGTCCGCTTCATAGATGACAGGGCGGAGGCCCAGCTTCATCAGCTCGTACGCCGTGACGAGGCCCGAAAGGCCCGCCCCGACAACTGCCACCTCGGTGCCGTACAGCTCCGGCGGAACCGCGCCGAGCCCTGCCGGATGGGCGAGGTAGTGGTCGTAGCTGAACGGAAAATCGGGGTTCAGCATGGTGATGGGACCAGCCTGGGTGCTGGACGGGTCTGAGGCCGGGAGTTCGGTGGCGACGGTCATGAAAGCTCTGCCTTCGATTGTTCGGGGGTGGACAGCGTTGAGGATTCCGGCCTGCTCAGCTCACGGTATTCCTCGTGGCTCAGCGCCGCCACCCTGGAGTTCCGGCGTCCGTAGCCGAAGTAGGCGGCCAGGCCCACCAGCATCCAGATTCCGAAGGTCACCCAGGTGTCGGCACCGAGGTTGGCCATGAGGTAGGCGCACATCAGCGCACCGAGGATCGGGGTCAGGGGGAAGAGCGGTACGCGGAACGTGCGCTCCAGCTCGGGCCGGGTGCGGCGCAGGTAGATCACGGCCACGTTGACCAGGGCGAAGGCGAACAGAGTGCCGATGCTGGTGGCGTCGGCGAGGGCACCCAGAGGGACCAGCCCGGCGGTGACTGCGACGGCGATGCCCACCAGGAGCGTGCCGGCCGCGGGGGTGCCGGTCCGGCGGGAGATGCGGCCGAAGACCTTCGGAATGAGCCCGTCCCGGGACATGGAGAGCAGGATGCGGGTCTGGCCATACAGAACCGTGAGCACGATGCTCGCGATCGCGAGGACGGCGCCGACGGCGAAGACGAGGGCGATCCACGGCTGGCCGGTGGTTTCCTCCAGGATCTTCACCAGGGCCGCTTCGGTGCCGTCGAACCATCCCCATGGGCGGGCGCCGATGGCTGCGACCGCCACCAGGACGTAGATGGTGGTGACGATGACCATGGAGAGCATGATGGCGCGGGGCAGGTCACGCTTGGGGTTGCGGGCTTCTTCGCCGGCGGTGGAGGCGGCGTCGAAGCCGATGTAGGAGAAGAAGACCCGGGACGCGGCCGCGGAGACTCCGGCGGCGCCCATGGGCAGGAGCGGTTCGAAGTTGCCCGCGTTGAAGGCGGTGAAGGCCACGGCGCAGAAGAAGAGGAGAATGCCCACCTTGACCACAACGATGGACGTGTTGATCCAGGCGCTTTCCTTGGCGCCGCGGACCAGCAGGATGGTTGCCAGCACCACGATGACCATGGCAGGGATGTTGACCAGGCCGCCGCCGCCGGGGGGCTGGGAGACGGCGTCGGGCAGGACCTGCCCGAACACGGCCAGGGCCTCGTTCACGTACTGGCCCGCCCCGACAGCAACGGCCGCGACCGAGACGGCATACTCAAGGACCAGGCACCAGCCGCAGATCCAGGCCATGCCTTCACCCATGGTGGCGTAGGTGTAGGAATAGCTGGAACCGGCAACGGGGACCATGCCGGCCATTTCTGCATAGGACACGGCAGAGAGGAGCGCGGCGAACCCAGCGATGGCGAACGAGATCCAGATCGCGGGTCCGGCCAGGGGAACAGATTCTCCGAGGATGACCAGGATGCCGGTCCCCAACGTGGCGCCGACACTGATCATGGTCAGCTGCAGGACCCCGAAGCTGCGGACGAGTTTCGGTCCGCCATGGCCGCTTTCCGCTTCGCTGACCATCTGTCCGATTGGTTTCCGGCGCAGCAGTTGCGCGCCCAGCCCGGGACGGCCGGCTGCACGGTCCGTGGCCGGTCCGGAGAGTGTTGGCACAGTCATCGTTGACGTCCGTTCGTGAGTAGTTGTCGATTTCCCCCAACCCAGCGTAGGGGTGTGAGCCGCATCTCAGGCATGTGCAAAGTGACCTATAGTGTTCAAGCATGAGACGTAATGCACCACTGATGCACAGTACTGAACTCTCCTGCCCGGGGTCCCTCCGTGCAACCTGATGCGGCGGAACACCTGGATGCGGTGACCCTGGGCCAGTTTCTGGCAGCACTCCCCCGGGACCTCACCGTCCTGCACGACGCCGGCAACACGGGCGTGCCCCTGCGCTGGGTGGAGCCCAGCGAACTGGAGGATCCCACGCCCTACCTGCTGGACGGGGAGTTCGTCCTCACGGCGGGACTGCCGTGAGGACGACGGCGGAACGAAGGAGAGGGCGGAAGCCTACGTCCGGCGGCTGGTCGGTGCAGGCGTCGCAGCCTTGGGATTTGGTCTGGAGCCTTACTTCGACGCCGTCCCGGACCACGTGCTGTCGGCGTGCCAAACGCATCAGCTCACTCTGGTCCAGATCCCCAGCAGTGTCCCCTTCGCCGCCATCGGCCTGGAGTTCTCCCAGCTCCTGGAATCCGGCAACGCCCGGGTCTTCCGTCAACTGGCGGACACCAACCGGCAATTGATGCGGGCAGTGCTGTCGGCCAGGCCCGAGCACGAACTCCTTTCCGCCCTGGCGCAGCGCGTTCCGGTATGGGCCCAGCTTTTCGGGGCGGACGGCCGAATGCGTGCCCGAGCCGCAGCAGCCCGGACGGGCGGGACCAGCCCTGCGGCCGCCGTCGAGCCTTCCGCCCTGCAACCCATGCTGAAGCGGCTGCTGGCTGGAAACGGCCCGCGCGTAGAGACGGACTCGTTGCCCACGAACGGGTCAGCCCTGGTGTTCGGCCACCCCCTCCGGAGCACCAAGGACGCCACCCTTGGGGCGCTCATCCTGGGCACGGACAAGCCGCTGACCCCGGCGCAGAACAGTGTGGTGTCCTCGGTGGTGGGGCTGCTGGAACTGCTGGTGCGTCAGCGCACAAGCGGTTCGCTCGCCCCCAGCCAGCTGGCAACGGCCCTCTTGCTGCACCCTGAGAGCCTGGCCGCCGGCTCAACCCGGCAACTGAACGTCCTCAGGGACCTCCTCGCGCAAAGCGTTTCCGGAACCCGGTCCGGTGCTCTCCGGGTGGTTCAGGGCGTCCGAGCGGACGCGTCGGCGCCCGCGTCCGCGGATGGCCCAGTCCGGGAACTGCTTCAGTGGCGCAGGCTGTTCGACACGAAGATGGTGGAACTGACGGACTACGGGTTTTCCGCCGTCACCCGGTTCAAGGTGGACGACACGCTGCTGCATGAGGTGGAGGAACTGGGCTGGCGCCTGGTGGTGGGCGATCCGACGGAAATGGCCGGACTTCCTGCCGCATACCAGCGCGCGGCGTCGCTGCGGGCCCGCGTCCAGGCCAGCGGAGAAAGCGTGCGCGTGGATGACGTGACGTGGTCGGTCACGGGGCTGTTGGGCCGCAGCGCGGGCACCATGCTTGCCGCCCGGCTGCTGGAACCGATCCTGGCGCAGGAGCCTGACCGAATCAGCTCCCAACTCAGTGTCCTGAAGTCGTGGCTGGGCGAAAACGGCAACTGGGATGCCACTGCCAAAGTCCTGGGGATGCACCGGAACAGCGTGCGGCGCCAGATCAACGCACTGGCCGACCTGCTGGCCACCGACCTTGGCTCCGCCCAGGTGCGGGCAGAGCTGTGGATTGCCCTGCAGTACGTGGACAGCCTGGAGGACGGGTAGGTCCAGATGCCTCAGATGCCCCAGGACCGGTAGAGCTCCGGGCGGCGTTCCCGGAGATAGGGCACCACGTCACGGGCATTTCGGGCGGCGTCCGGATCCACCTCGGCGAACAGGAGTTCGGCTCCCGGTCCCGCCGTGGCCAGCAGCGAACCATCCGGTCCGGCAATGACACTGCCGCCGAGGAATCCGCAGCCGTCCTCGGTTCCTGAGTGGTTGGCATAGGCGATGGTCAGCTGGCTTTCCAGCGCGCGGGCCCGGAGCAGCACCTGGGGAACCGTCTCGAAGCCGTGCGCCAGAGCGGTCGGCACCAAGAGCAGCTCTGCCCCGCCCAGCGCGGCGGCCCTGACCGATTCCGGAAATTCCACGTCGTAGCAGATCACCATTGAGGTCCGGAATCCGTTGAAATCGACGACGGCGGGACCCGCCTCCGCGGGGCTGAACGCCGCGCGTTCGTCATCGCCAAAGAGGTGCACTTTAGCGTAGGTGAGAAGCTCACCCCCGGTGGCGTCCACGAGCGTGGAAGTGATGTGCCAGCTGCCCCCGTCCGTGACTGACGGGAGGCTGTAGACCAGTCCGATCCCGTGGCGGCGCGCGATCCCTGCCAGCGACTCCCTGATTGCGGGGAGCTCGGAAGGCTCCAGCTCCGCGCGGACCCTCACCGGGGCATAGCCCACGGCAAACAGTTCGGGCGTGACCAGGACTGCTGCGCCTGCCGCGGCGGCCGCCCGGGCCGCCGCATCCAGGGCAGCGCAGTTCGCATCGACGTCGAGCACGCGGGCGTTTGCCTGCATCAGGGCCAGCAGCACTGTTTCCACCTCACATGATCGGGACGGCCACAGGGAAGTATGCGTCCGGTTTTTCCAGCCTAGCCACCGGATCTGAACGGCATCCGGGGCCAATTGCACCGGCAAAGCCACAGGACGGACGGATCGTCCCATCATTTCGTCTTATCCGACAGACTCCTTGCGTTAACTTCTTGACTACAACGGTCAAAGTAGGGCAATCTTCTTTTCATGTCCGCCACACCGCGCTCGACGAGGAGCAAACCAAAAAATCCGGGATCCCAGTCCGCCCTCCGGCAACTGAACCAGCAACGGATCATCGAGACCCTCATGAGCGGCCCGTCCACCCAGGCCGAGCTTGCACGCCAGACCGGCCTCTCCACCGCCACGGTCTCCAACATCGTCAAGATCATGCAGGATGCGGGCCTGGCGTCCACCGAACCGATCACCAGTTCCGGCCGCCGGGCGCTGAATGTACGGCTCAACAGCAACGGCGCGGTGGCCGTGGGAATCGACTTCGGCCGGCGGCACCTCCGCGTGGTCCTGGCGTCCCTGAGCTACCACGTGATCGCTGAGGAATCCGTCCTGCTGCCGCTGGGCCACCAGGCCGAGGAAGGCATCCGGGCAGCCGTCGGACTACTGGACAAACTGCTGGAGCAAAGCGGCGTGGACCGGACCCTGGTGGTGGGCGCCGGCGTCGGAATTCCTGGCCCCATCGACCGCCGGACCGGCACCGTGGCGCAGGGCGCCATCCTCCCGGAATGGGTGGGCATCAACATCCTTCACCATCTTGAAGAAACCCTCAAAATGCCCGTATTCGTCGATAACGACGCCAATCTCGGCGCGTGGTCCGAGGTCACGTGGGGGCCGCATTCGGGCGTAGACAACCTGATGTTCCTCAAGATCGGATCGGGCATCGGAGCGGGCCTGATCCTCAACGGCGCACCGTACTACGGCACCGTTGGCATTACCGGCGAAATCGGCCATGCAACCATTCACGAGCACGGACTCGTGTGCCGCTGCGGCAACCGTGGCTGCCTGGAAACCATTGCGTCCACCACAACAATGATGGAGCTGCTGGGCCGCGGGGAAGACCCGCCCCAGACACCTGCGGACATCGTGCGCAAGGCCCTGGCGCGCGACTCCGCAACACTCAGGGTGGTGGACGATGCAGGACTGGCGGTTGGGCGTGCCCTGGGCAACGTAGCGAACCTGATCAACCCTGAAGTCATCGTGGTGGGCGGCCCCCTTGCTGGCCTGGGCGACCTGCTGCTCGATCCCATTCGGCGGGGACTTATCCGGCATGCAGTGCCGGTGATCGGCGAGACCACCACACTGACGATGTCCTCACTTGGGGACCGCGCGGAGGCTTTGGGAGCGGCCGCGCTGGTGTTCCAGCACGCCGGAATCCGGCGTACGTAGCCGTTTCGTTATCCCCGCAATTGCGTTAAAGACTTGACGACAACGGGTGTGATCCAGTTTACTTTTTCATCAGACGCCCCTGCGCTTTGCTGGGCGGACAACGAAGTCATGCATTGGAGGCGTAAGGGCAAATGACGTCCCACACCACGCACACTGACCCGGTCATCCTGGAGATGCGCTCCATCACCAAGGAATTTCCCGGCGTCAAGGCATTGTCGGAAGTAAACCTCCGGGTCAAAGCCGGCGAGATCCACGCTATCTGCGGCGAGAACGGCGCCGGCAAGTCAACCCTGATGAAGGTGCTTTCCGGCGTCTACCCGCATGGCAGCTACGACGGCGACATCGTGTACCAGAACGAGGTCCAGCAGTTCAGGGACATCCGGGCCAGCGAGCACGCCGGCATCGTGATCATCCACCAGGAACTGGCACTCATCCCGGAGCTCTCCATCATGGAAAACATCTTCCTGGGCAACGAACCGACGAAGCGGGGCGTCATCAACTGGGCAGAGGCGCGCCTCCGGTCCACCGAACTGCTGGCCCGGGTGGGACTCAGGGAAAACCCGGACACCCCCATCAAGGAGATCGGCGTCGGCAAGCAGCAGCTGGTGGAGATCGCCAAGTCGTTGAACAAATCGGTCAAGATCCTCATCCTGGACGAGCCCACTGCTGCGCTGAACGAATCCGATTCCCAGCACCTCCTGGATCTGATGCTCGGGCTCAAGGGCAAGGGCATCACCTCGATCATCATTTCCCACAAGCTCAACGAGATCGAGCAGATCGCCGATTCCATCACCATCATCCGGGACGGCAAGTCGATCGAAACGCTCGATGTCAAGGCCGACGGCGTCGACGAGGACCGCATCATCAAGGGCATGGTGGGCCGGGCCCTGGAATCCCGCTTCCCCGACCACACCCCGAAAATTGGCGAAGTGTTCTTCGAAGTCAAGAACTGGAACGTGGCCCACCCGCAGATCCAGGACCGGATGGTCTGCAAGAACTCGAACTTCTTTGTACGCCGGGGAGAGATAGTGGGATTCGCCGGACTGATGGGTGCCGGCCGCACCGAACTGGCCCGATCCGTCTTCGGGCGGTCCTACGGCCACTTCGTCTCAGGTGAGGTTTACGTGGACGGGAGGGCAGTGACACTCAAGAGTGTCCACCAGGCCATCGATGCAGGCCTCGGCTACGTGACGGAGGACCGGAAGTCGCTGGGTCTGAACCTCCTCGACGACATTAAGACCACCACGGTCTCGGCCAACCTGGAGAAGATCAGCAAGCGCAGCGTGGTGGACACCAACAAGGAGTTCGCGGTCGCGGAGCAGTACCGGAAGTCACTGCGGACAAAAGCACCGTCGGTCCAGGAAGGGGTCGCCAAGCTGTCCGGCGGCAACCAGCAGAAGGTGGTCCTGGCCAAGTGGATGTTCACTGACCCCGAACTGCTGATCCTGGACGAACCCACCCGCGGCATCGACGTCGGCGCCAAGTACGAGATCTACGGCATCATCCAGCAGCTCGCCAACCAGGGAAAGGGAGTCATTGTGATTTCCTCCGAACTGCCTGAACTGCTGGGACTCTCGGACCGCATCTACACCATCTTCGAGGGCGCCATCACCGGCGTTCTCGACAAAGAGGAAGCCAGCCAGGAAAGCCTGATGAAGCTTATGACTTCCGCCCGAAAAGCCGCCTGATCCACTGCAGCCTTCCAGAACCTTCCAGATACAAGGACTGAAAAAACAATGAACGCGCTCAAGAAACTCTTCGGTGGCGATACCCGCCAGTTCGGCATGATTTTTGCCTTGGTGGCTCTGATAGTTCTCTTCCAGTGGCTCACAGGTGGCATCACGCTCACTCCGGGCAATGTCATCAACCTCTTCAACGGCAACTCTTACATCCTCATCCTCGCCATCGGCATGGTGCTGGTCATCATCGCCGGACACATTGACCTGTCCGTAGGATCCGTGGCCGCGTTCGTGGGCATGGTGGTGGCCATCGCCATGCGGGACTGGGACATCCCCTGGTTCCTGGCGATCCTGCTTGGCCTGGGCCTTGGTGCCCTGATCGGTGCCTGGCATGGCTGGTGGACGGCTTACGTCGGCATTCCGGCATTTATTGTGACCCTGGCGGGTATGCTGATCTTCCGTGGGGCACAGCAGTTCGTTGGCCAGTCCAACTCGATTCCTGTCCCCCGGGAATTCCAGTACATCGGCGCCGGGTATCTCCCGGAGGTGGGCCCTATCCCCGGATACAACAACCTCACGCTGCTCCTCGGCCTTGCCGCCGTTGCGTTTGTGATCTACAGCGAAGTCCGACGTCGGCGCACCGCCAAGGCGCTCGGAGCGGAAGTTTCGGAAACCTGGGTCAGTGTCCTCCGGCTCGTCCTGATCGGCGGCGCGATTCTCTACGCCACCTACCTGTTCGCCACCGGCCGCCCGGGCACGTCCTTCCCGGTACCTGGCCTGATCCTCGCCGTGATGGTCCTGATCTATGGCTTCATCTCCTCCAAGACAGTGGTGGGGCGCCACGTCTACGCAGTCGGCGGCAACCGCCACGCGGCCGAGCTGTCCGGTGTGAAGTCAAAGAAGATCAACTTCCTGGTCATGATGAACATGTCCATCATCGCCGGGCTCGCTGGAATGATCTTCGTGGCAAGGTCGACCTCCGCAGGACCCTCGGACGGTACCGGCTGGGAGCTGGACGCCATCGCGGCTGTCTTTATCGGCGGCGCGGCCGTGACGGGCGGTGTGGGTACCGTCATCGGATCCATCGTCGGGGGCCTGGTCATGGCCGTGCTGAACAATGGACTGCAGCTCCTCAGCGTCGGTGCCGACTGGCAGTCCATGATCAAGGGTCTGGTGCTGCTGGTAGCCGTAGCCATCGACGTCTACAACAAGTCGCAGGGCCGGGCATCGATCATCGGGCTGATGATGAAGAACCTCAACCGTCCGTCCGGCGGGCCCGGCACACCGCTCCAGCCCGATGAGACCACCTCCACCAAAGAAACCATCGCCAGGGAAGCCTGAGCGATTCAGGTTCCGGAACCCGTACCAAAAAAGAGAAAGTGGACCAAGAAATGCGAATGATTGGTAAAGCAGGAAAGGCAGCAGCGATAGCTGCGATCGCAGCACTGGCGCTGACGGCCTGCGGACGGGCCGAACCCGGCACCTCCAGCACCACCGGCGGAGCCGGCGGCTTCGCGCAGGACTCCGCCATCGGCGTCGCGCTTCCCAAGAAGACCAGTGAAAACTGGGTGCTGGCAGAGAAGCTGTTCAACGACGGACTCAACAGCGCCGGTTTCAAGCCGACTGTCCAGTTCGCCAACAACGGCGTGGCTGAGCAGCAGAACCAGATCAGCGCCATGATCGCCAAGGGTGCCAAGGTGATCATCGTGGGTGCCCTCGACGGCTCCCAGCTGGGGACCCAGCTCCAGCAGGCTAAGGACGCAGGCGCCACCATCATCGCCTACGACCGCCTCCTGCTGAACACGGCAAACGTGGACTACTACGTGGCCTACGACAACTTCAAGGTGGGCGAGCTCCAGGGCCAGGCCCTGCTGGACGGCATGAAGGCCAAAACGCCTGCCGGCCCGTACAACATTGAACTGCTTGCAGGTTCACCGGATGATGCCAACGCGAAGGTCTTCTTCGACGGCGCCATGAAGGTCCTCAAGCCGAAGATCGACGACGGCACGCTGAAGGTCCTCTCCGGCCAGACGACGTTTGAAAAAGCCGTCACGCAGGACTGGAAGGCTGAGAACGCCCAGCGCCGGATGGATACCCTCCTGACCGGTTCCTACGGCACGGCGTCGTTGGACGGTGTTCTGTCACCGAACGACACACTCGCCCGGGCTGTCATCACCTCCGTCAAGGCGGCCGGCAAGCCCCTTCCGGTCATCACCGGCCAGGACTCTGAGGAGGAATCCGTCAAGTCCATCCTTGCCGGCGAGCAGTACTCCACCATCAACAAGGACACCCGCAAGCTCGTTGAGCACGCGATCGTGATGGTCAAGGATCTCCAGGCAGGCAAAACGCCTGAGGTCAACGACGACAAGTCCTACAACAACACGGTGAAGACCGTACCCGCCTTCCTGCTGCCGCCGGTCATCGTGACCGCCGCCAACGTGAAGACGGCCTACGTGGACGATCCGGTACTGGGCCCACTCACCAAGTAACGGAATACATAGAATGCCCCGGCTCCCCACAGGGAGCCGGGGCATTCGGCGTTGCCGGACGCTCTCTCACTTCCTGCAGCCATTTCCCCAACGCTCTCTCACTGCCCGCCGCCTTTCACAGCCCGAACACAGCTTCGGCCGTCTTCCTGCACAGGCCCGGACGCGAGGGTAGGAGCAGATGCCGGTCTTCCGCCGGCCCCAGATCCTAGGAGTACAGTGAGCGTCCTTGCCCGGGGTGTTGGCAATGCCTTCAGAAACAAGGTCCGAACAGCTGCGGTGGTGGCAGTCCTGGCCGTCGCGATCGGACTTGCACTGGCCATGCTGGTGGCCAACCAGGCCGTCGGAGCCAAAGTCCAGGAGCTGAACGCGTCCGTCGGGACCGTCCTGACCGTCAACCCGGCCGGCGGCCCGGGCGGCGCGTCCGCCGCAACCTTGACCACCAGCCTCACCGCCGCCGTCGACGCCGGCACTCTCGGCGGCCGGAACCAGGCCGCAAACGGAACCACCGGAACCACCGCCGCGCAGCCGGTACGCTCCCTCCCGATCACCGCAACCGGCATCGGCGGCGAAGTGGACACCACCGGCAAGGCCCTGATCATCACCGAAGGCACCGGACTGGGCGCCTACACGGCTGAGTCCGCCAACGCCCTCCTGGGAACCACCCTGGCCGAGAAGAACAACCTGGCCTGGAGTCCGCCGTCAGCTCGCTCGGCAGCGTCAAGAACATCTCCTTCATCGTCTTCGTCGCAGCCCTGGGCACGGCCGGGCTGATCATCCTGCTGATCATGGTCATGCTGGTCCGCGAGCACCGCCGGGAAATCGGCGTCCTCAAAGCGATCGGAGCGCCCAACCGCACCATCGGCCTGCAGTTCGTGCTGGAGGCGCTGGTGCTGGTGGCCCTGGGCAGCGCGGTGGGCGCCGCCGTCGCCTCGTTTGTCAGCGGAGGCGTCGCTTCCGCGCTGATCAGCACCAACACGAGTACGACGGCGGCCACCGCCACCGGGCGCGGGGCCGCGATGGCTGGCGCTGCCGGCGGCGCAGGAATGCCGGGCGGCGGTGCTGGCTTCCCCGGCGGCCAGGGCGGACCCCTCGGCGGCGCCTCCCAGCTGCTGACTTCGGTCACCGCCAGTGCCTCCCCCGGCGTCATCGCCGCCGGCATCGCAGCGGTGTTCGGCGTTGCCATCATCGGCGCGCTGGTCCCTTCGCTGCTCACGGCACGCATCCGTCCCATCGAAGTCCTGCGAGGAGAATAGCCATGATTGAAGTCAAGAACCTGGTCCGCACTTTCAACTCCGGCGACCGCACCATCAAGCCGGTTAACGACGTAAGTTTTGTTCTGGAGCAGGGCACTCTGGCGTCCATCGTCGGTAAAAGCGGCAGCGGCAAGAGCACACTGTTGTCCCTCCTCGGTGCGCTGGACAAACCCACCAGCGGAGACGTCGTCGTCAACGGCGTGAGCCTGGCCGGGATGCCGGACGGCAAGCTGACCGAGTACCGGCGCCGGGATATCGGGTTCGTTTTCCAGCAGTTCAACCTGATCCCCAACCTTTCCGCGTTGGACAACGTCATGCTGCCCATGGAGTTCGCGGGGGTGCGCAGGGCTGAGCGGCTTTCCCGGGCCAAGGAGTTGCTCGAGCAGGTGCAGCTGGACCCGGAGAAACAGGTGCGGCGCATCAACCGGCTGTCCGGTGGCGAGCAGCAGCGCGTGGCGATTGCACGGGCGGTCGCCAACGAACCCAAGCTGATTCTCGCGGACGAGCCCACCGGCAACCTGGACGAGCAGACCGGTGACCACATCATCGAGCTCCTCAGCTCGCTCAGCCGGGACCACAACACCACCATCCTTGTGGTCACGCACGACAAGGCGTTGGCCAACAAGACGGACCGCCGCTTCAGGCTTCAGCAGGGCAGGCTGACGGAAGAACCGGCGCGCGCCCTGGTCTGACGCCCGCACCGGTCCGGATGAGAGGATGGGCACCATGAGCGCGCCCATTGCCACACCGTGGTTGTCCAGCCAGTCCGACCAGGACCCCCGGTCCGCCACCGGAAAACGCCTGCGGTGGGGCGTCATAGCCACCGGCGGGATCGCGCGGTCGGTGTCGCAGGACCTGGCACTGCTTTCCGATGCCGAGCTCTATGCTGTCAGTTCCCGCTCACAGGGCACGGCGGGGAGTTTCGCGGCGGATTACGGTTTCGCCAAGGCGTACGGGGACGACGACGGCGTGCCCGGCTACCAGCGGCTGCTCGCCGACGAGTCGGTGGACGTTGTCTACGTCGCCACGCCACACGCGCAGCACCACCGGATTGTGCTCGCTGCGCTCAACGTCGGCAAGCACGTCCTGTGCGAAAAGGCGTTCACCATCAACGGCAGGGAAGCGAGCGAACTCGTCGCACTCGCCCGGGAACGGAAGCTCTTCCTTATGGAGGCAGTATGGTCCCGCTTCCTCCCGGGCATGCAGCGGGCGTTCGAGATTGCCGCGTCCGGGGAGCTCGGGGACGTGCACTGGGTGACCGCTGACCTGGGCTTTCCCGCGCCGTACTCCCCGACGTCCAGGCTGTGGGCCAGGCAGGACGGTGGCGGCGCGCTCCTGGATATCTCGGTCTATCCGCTGCTGTGGGCAGTGGGAACGCTGGGGTTCCCACAGACCGTCAGTGCCACGGGTTTCATTAATGACGACGGCGTGGACGCCCAGAATGCTCTGACGCTCGGCTACAACCATGGAGCCCAGGCCCAGCTGACGTCCTCGCTCCTGGCGTACGGTCCGCGGACTGCCACCGTGGCAGGCAGCCTGGGGTACCTCCAGAGTGTGGGGTCCATCAACAATCCACGAGAGTTGGTGATCGGCGTCGGACTGGAGGGCCTGCGCACGGAGACGTTCGACGTCGTTGGCATCGGCTACACGTACGAGCTGCGCGAGGTGACCCGCTGCATCCAGCAGGGCCTCACCGAGAGCCCGGTCATGCCGTTGGAGGATTCCATCAAGACAATGCGGCTCTTTGACGGAGTTCGCGGGCAGCTGGGCGTCAGCTACCCGAATGATGCCCACTGAAGGGGAATGGCCTTTGCCTCCAGGCCTATGACTTTTTTGTAAATTGATTTGACACTTTTCGCTTGGTTGTCGATAATCGAGTGACAAATTAGTAAGTTTGCTTGATTTATTCTCCATTTCCCTAGACTTCCTGCACGCGAGAGTCTTACGCTGTTGAAATCGTTAGGTCTCAACGGTACTGGGGGTGGTACGCATGGCTAAAGTTCGTTCGCCTTGGCGTGCACTCCGGCCGCTTCTCCTCGCAGGAGCCGTGACCGCTACCTGGCTGACACTTTCCGCTTCCGCCGCGACGGCAGACTCTTCAACCGAATCCGGTTCCCTGCTGGGCGGCGTCGCTTCATCTGTTTCGTCCCTTTCAGCTCCGCTGACCAGCGCCGTTGCTCCTCCGCTGGAATCCAGCGCTCCGGTCCACTCTCCGTCTGGGCTTCTGCAGCCTGTTGTAGGAAGTGTGGCGGGTGCTGCGGATCAGCTGGCAGCGGCAGTGCCTGTGATGAACAGCGTTGTCCCGGCGGGCACCGTTTCGGCCGTGGCCGTCCCCGTCGCCGCAGTAGTGGACACCGCTGCAGAAGACCTGATTGAGACAGTCGCCCCTCCGCTCACGGATGCCATACCGGTTCTTGAGCCTGTCCTGAAGCCCGTAGTGGATCTGGTAGATACGACCGTTGCGTCCTCACCGCTCACGCTGCCCGGGCTGCTGCCGCTTGCAGAGAGTGCTGTTTCCCGGGATATCTCGACGGCCCCCGCTGCAGCAACCGCTGTTTCAGGGCACAACACAGCTAACTCCCCCGGCACTTCCGAGGCCCTGCTGTCCGATACGGGAATGTCGTCGCTGCCGGTTCCGGCCGGCACAGAAATGCACGCAGCCCCGGCAGAAGACTCCTGGACCGCCGATCCTTCCACGCCACCGGCTCCGGCCCCGGCAGGGCCTGCTTCGGGAGCCGGGAGCGGCGCATCGCCCTCCGGCGCCTCAGGCTCCGCTGCCTGGCTGGACGAGTTCGGTTTTGACCTTCCGATTCCGGGATCCTTCCCCATCGGCGGATCATCTCAGCATGCCCCTTCACCGGTGTCGTTCGACCCCGGTTCTTCTCCTGACTAGTTGCCCCCGGCTGCCCTTTTCATGGGCAGACACGGCCTAAGGGTGCCCAACAGCGCCCCACGACAACTTGTCTGGAGACATCATCATGCATTGCAACCTTCGCAGGGGGCTGCTTAGCACCCTCTTTGCCGGCGGGCTATTAGCCTTCGGCGCCACCGCGGCCAGTGCCGCGGATGCAACAACTAGCGGACCGGAACTTTCGGCATCCGCTCTGGTCTCAGCGGCGACATCCGCCAACACGACGTCGTTGGGCCTGCTGGGTGGCTCAACGACGTCAGATGAAGCGGATGTCGCCGCTGTAGTCGGCCTCAATCTTGGCCTTGGCGACGGCCTTCTCGGCAACACGAACGGCGGCGGGACCGACAGCACCACCGCTGACGTAGCCGCCGTCGTCGACGTCAACGCTGGCCTTGGCGACAACGTCCTCGGCGGCACGGACGGTAGCGGAACCACCGCCGACGTAGCCGCAGCAGCCGACGTCAACCTCGGAGGCAACCTCCTCGACGGCACCAACGGCGGCTTGGATACCGTTGTTGATATCGATCTGGGCCTGGACACCGGCAACCTTGACGACGCGAATGTTGATATTGCTGCATGCGTCATCATCGGCGGCGGCACGGGTGGCTGTGGAACCCCGGGTACGGAAACGCCCGGCACGGACACCACGGACCCGGGAACCGGCACGACCGGTGACACGGACACCACGGACCTCGGTACCGGAACTTCCGGCACCACGGACCCAGGTACCGGAACTACCGGCACCACGGACCCGGGAACCGGACCTACAGGAACCACGGACCCGGGAACCGGAACTACAGGAACTACGGGAGCTGGCACAACCGGTATCAGCGTTGTGCCTGCCGGCACCACCACGGGTTCGGTATCCGCTGCAGGCAGCACCACCAGCAGCACCACGGGCACCGGCGGCACCACAGGCCAGGGCGGCACAGCCACGCTCGCCAAGACGGGCATGGATGCTTCATTGATCCCCCTCGCCATCATCCTGCTGCTTGCCGGACTGGTGATGCTCAAGCGGCGCCGGAAGGCCTAATGGGATTCTGCACTCAGCGGACTGCGACGCCTAAGACCGTCAACGCACAGGCTCCGCCGTTCGCGGCAGAGCCGGCTTTTACGAATAGGAGGTGGTCACCGGAGAGCTAAGCTACCAGCACTTGTCCCTTGTGACCGGAGGTCCGGCTGAGAAAGTCCCATTCACTTCTCAGCCGGGCCGCCGGTGTGCCGGCAGACGGCATGAGGGATGCGCTACCGGCCGGTATTATTGAGGACGAATAGTGCCGCAGCGCACCGGGAGGAACTGGTCATGGTGGCGGATTCGCCTAGCTCCATCAGGAATGAAGTGCTCGGCGGACGGTACCGGCTGGGAGAGGTCATCGGCCGCGGCGGCATGTCATCCGTCTACCGCGCCCGGGATGAAAACCTGGGCCGGGATGTCGCCCTGAAACTCTTTGCCCCCCAGGCACCGGACGCCAACGAACTCAAGCGCCAGGAAGCCGAAATCCAGCTGCTGGCGACGCTCAACCATCCCAGCCTGGTCACGCTGTTCGACGCAGGCATCGATACGCGCGTCCTGGACGAACCTCGCCCGTTCCTGACCATGGAACTCGTGGAGGGCCAGGACCTCCGAAGCCGGATCAGGCACAGTACCGTTCCCTTGGACGAGCTTGCAGTCACCGGGGCCGGCGTAGCTGACGCGCTGGCCTACGTGCACAGCCTGGGCATCATCCACCGTGACATCAAGCCCGGCAACATCCTGCTGGTGCAGATCCGTCCGGGTGAACCTTTGCGACCCAAACTCACGGATTTTGGCATCGCCAGGATGGCGGATTCAGCCCCGCTAACCGCCACGGGAACCATGGTGGGGACGGCCGCGTATCTCAGTCCGGAGCAGGCCATGGGTTCTCCCCTGTCGCCCGCCACTGATATCTACTCGCTGGGTCTGGTACTGCTGGAATGCGTCAAGCAGACCGTTGAGTTCCCGGGCAGCGCGGTCGAATCCGCTGTAGCCCGGTTGCACCGGGCGCCGGAGGTGCCTGCTGAGGTTCCGGCGGAGTGGGCTAATTTGATCCGTTCCATGACTGCCATCGAACCGCTGAAACGCCCTACCGCGGCCGAGGTTGAATCCGTTCTGCGTCAGGCCCTGGTATCACCGGTGTCCGCACCGGGCGAGCTCGCACCGGAGACCACCCGAGTGCTCCCGGCCATGCCGTTCAGGCAGCCGTCGATCGCCATCACCGCGGAATCAGACCTGCCGGCAGGCCGGGCCAGCAGGAGCCAACCGGACGTCGCCAGCGGTTCCGGCTCGCGCGGCTGGGTCCCGGACTTGTCCCGTCTCCGCCACGCCGGAAGGCGGTTCTGGACGGTTATCGCGTTGGGCGTGCTCGCCGCTGGAGCAGCCGCAACGGCGCTGACTTTCAGCCTGGCACCTCAGCCAACGCCCGACGTCGTTCCTTACCCCGCCGTCACCGGCACCTTGGGCGACCACCTCAAGGAACTTCAGGAGAGCGTGGAACCATGAGCCGTGCCCAGAGTATCCGCTGGCGTGCTGCAGCTGCGAAAGGCCTGACAGCTGCGTCCGCGGTTCTGCTCGCAGGCTCCCTGGCCGGGTGCGGTCCTGCCGGGTCCGGCCTTCAACGCGACACCGCCCGGCAACTCCAGCAACGAGTCCTCGGCGTCAGCCAGGCCGCAGCCATTAATGACGCCGCCGGCGGACTGGCAGCCTTGGATAGCCTCGAGGCAGATCTGGCCCGCGCCGTGGGGACCGGGCAGGTTTCGGAGGAACGCCGGCGCAGCATCATGACGGCCACCGCTGCCGTCCGCGCAGACCTGACGGCGGCCAAGGCCGTAGCCGACGCCGCAGCAGCGAAGGCTGAGGCGGACGCCGCTGCGGCTGAAGCCGCCAAGGTGACCCCCACTCCGGCAGCTCCCGCGCCCACCGACGGCAAGGGTAGTAAAGGCAAAGGCCAGGACGACGACTGACGGGCAGACGGACGGCCCATCCGTGTATTGACTCACCCGAGCTTCATCCGGTCCCGTCGCCTAGACGAGAAGAGGCGGCGCCCCGGTTTCCCGGGGCGCAGCCTCCCAACGTTCGTTTCCGCTTAGTTCAGGGTCGCGATGACCTTGTTCAGCGTGGCGGACGGACGCATCACGGCGGAGGCCTTGGCCTCGTCCGGACGGTAGTAACCGCCGACGTCCACCGCTGAGCCCTGCACCGCGGCCAGTTCGCCCACGATGGTGTCCTCGTTGGAGGAAAGCTCCTTGGCCACAGCCGCGAACGATTCCGCCAGCTCCGCGTCCTCGGTCTGCTTGGCCAGTTCCTCGGCCCAGAAGCGGGCGAGGAAGTAGTGGCTGCCACGGTTGTCCAGCTCGCCGGCGCGGCGGCTCGGGGACTTGTTTTCCAGCAGGAAGGTTCCCGTGGCCTTGTCCAGGGTGTCGGCCAGGACCTGCGCGCGGGCGTTGTCCGTGGTGGTGGCCAGGTGCTCGAAGCTGACGGCCAGAGCCAGGAATTCACCCAGGCTGTCCCAGCGCAGGTGGTTTTCCTTGAGCAGCTGCTGGACGTGCTTCGGGGCAGATCCGCCAGCGCCGGTCTCGAAGAGTCCGCCACCGTTCATCAGCGGAACAACCGAGAGCATCTTGGCGCTGGTGCCCAGTTCCAGGATAGGGAACAGGTCCGTGAGGTAGTCGCGGAGCACGTTGCCGGAGACCGAGATGGTGTCCTCGCCCTTGCGGATGCGCTCCAGGGTGAAGGCAGTGGCCTTCACCGGGGACATGATTTCGATCTGCAGGCCCTCGGTGTCGTGGTCCTTGAGGTATTCGTTGACCTTGGCGATGAGGTTGGTGTCGTGCGCGCGGGTCTCGTCCAGCCAGAAGACTGCAGGCGTCTTGGAGGCGCGGGCGCGCGTGACGGCCAGCTTGACCCAGTCGCGGATGGGGGCATCCTTGGTCTGGCAGGCGCGCCAGATGTCACCCGGGGCAACCTCATGTTCGATCAGGATAGCTCCGGAACCGTCCACGATCTGGACGGTGCCGGCTTCCTGGATCTCGAACGTCTTGTCGTGGCTGCCGTATTCCTCGGCGGCCTGGGCCATCAGGCCGACGTTCGGGACGGTGCCCATGGTGGTGGGATCGAAGGCGCCGTGGGCGCGGCAGTCGTCCACAACAACCTGGTAGATGCCGGCGTAGGAGCTGTCCGGAAGGACAGCCAGAGTGTCGGCTTCCTGGCCGTCCGGGCCCCACATGTGGCCGGAGGAGCGGATCATGGCGGGCATCGAAGCGTCCACGATGATGTCGGAGGGCACGTTGAGGCTGGTGATGCCCTTGTCCGAGTCCACCATGGCCAGGGCCGGGCCGTCGTCGAGGCCCTTCTGGATGAGCGCCTTCACGCCTTCACGGACGTCCTCCGGCAGTTCCTCAAGGCCGCTCAGGATGGCGGCCAGGCCGTTGTTGGGGCTCAGGCCGGCGGCGGTGAGCTGCTTGCCGTAGGTCTCGAACAGTTCGGAGAAGTAGGCCTTGACCACGTGGCCGAAGATGATGGGGTCCGAGACCTTCATCATGGTGGCCTTCAGGTGCGCGGAGAACAGGACGCCCTCTTCCTTGGCGCGGACTACCTGGGCTGCCAGGAACTCGTCCAGCGCCGCGGCGCGCATAACAGTGCCGTCGATGACTTCGCCGGCCAGCACGGGGAAGGCCTTCTTCAGGACCTTGACCGAGCCGTCTTCGCGGACCAGCTGGATGGCAATGGTGCCGGCGGACCCGATGACCACGGACTTCTCGTTCGCGCGGAAGTCGTCAGCGGTCATATGGGCAACGTTGGTCTTGGAATCCGCAGACCAGGCACCCATGGAGTGCGGGTTCTGGCGGGCGTAGTTCTTGACGGACAGCGGCGCACGGCGGTCCGAGTTTCCCTCGCGCAGGACCGGGTTCACGGCGGAGCCCTTGATCTTGTCGTAACGGGAGCGGATGGCCGTTTCCTCGTCCGAGGAGGGGTTGTCCGGGTAATCGGGGAGGTTGTAGCCCTGGCCCTGGAGCTCGGCCACGGCGGCCTTCAGCTGCGGGATGGAAGCGCTGATGTTGGGCAGCTTGATGATGTTGGCGTCCGGCGTCTTTGCCAGTTCACCGAGTTCAGCAAGGGCGTCACCGATCTGCTGTTCCGGGGTGAGGTAGTCACCGAACACGGAGATGATGCGCCCTGCGAGCGAAATGTCACGGGTCTCCACCTCCACACCTGCGGTCGAAGCAAACGCTTCGATGATCGGCAAGAACGAATACGTAGCCAGCATCGGCGCTTCGTCGGTGTGGGTATAGATAATCTTGGACATGCGCGGGCGTCTCCCTGGAGGTCGGCTGATTTTTTTGGAAATTTGTTCTATTTCACCTCCCCTAACTTACCCGAGGACACGGCTTTGAACCCTACCGGGACGGTCGGGTGGCCCTGCATTACAGCGGATTGGGGCATGGCGGAACGCCCGACGGCGGAGCGCACCCCGGGCGGCCAGCCGCCGTCGGGGGCTACTTCCGGCAGAGCCGGCTCAGGTGTGCGTTCGGTCAGCGCCGCTTGTGCGGAATGTCACTGGGCCAGAGCTGCACGTACTTGGCGTCCTGACGCCGCAACTCTTCGGTCGCTGTGAACGAATGGACGGGGTCGACGTCGCGCAGTTGAACGGCTGCAGCGTAGGACTCGACGTCAGGGGCGGCACTTTTGCCGCTGTCGGCGGTAACATGCCTGCCGTTCACGGCGGACTTTTTGGCGGACTTCCAGAAAGCACTCACGAGGGACCCCAATTCGTTAAGAGTCCGGAGCCCAGATCGGACATGTCACTGTATAGAGAAAAATACCCTTCGGCAACGGTTTTTACCAGAGCGGCGCACAGCTTCCAGCAGATCCGGGCCGTTTTGGCGGACCATACTTGATGCGTCACTACTATTTACAAAATTGTCATGCCTCGATAGGTTACATGAGTCACGCGGTGGGTTCTCTTGGGCACGCCTTCACCCAGTTTTAGACAGGAAAACAATGACGCGTACCAGGTCCGTTGCTGCCGGCCTCCTGAGCCTCTCGGCAGCTGCCATCTTGGCGCTGGTGGGCGCCGGGGGCGCACACGCTGCCCCATCGGCGTCGGACGATAAAGCAGCGCCATCAGTTGCCAGCGCAACCGTTGACGGCACCGGCGCTGCGGACTACTGGACAGAAGAGCGTATGCGCGCCGCGATTCCCGGCGACGTCCTCGCCGGGAAGGCACTGGATCGCGGCAACACCTCCAGCGAGGCCACGGTGCAAAAGGGACCAAAAACCAAGGTGAAGGGGACCAGCGGCAAGCCAACCATCGCCAAGGCTGCGACCCCGGTGGACCACATCGGCAAGGTATTCTTCACCCTCGGCGGCTCAAACTACGTCTGCTCCGGAAATGCCGTGGCCTCGGGGAACAAGAGCACAGTGGTGACGGCCGGGCACTGTGTTAATGAAGGACCCGACGCGTTCGCCACCAATTTCGTCTTTGTACCGGCCTACGAGAATGGCGCCAGGCCATACGGAACCTGGACAGCCAAGGCGCTTTACACAACCGCCCAGTGGGAGGACTCCGGGGACATCAGCTATGACACCGGCTTTGCGGTCATGAATCAGCTTGGCGGCGAGTTCCTGACCGACGTCGTCGGGGGCTCCGGCGTGGCATTCAATGAAGACCGCGGCCTTAACTACACCTCCCACGGCTATCCTGCCGCCAAGCCCTTCAACGGCGAACGGCTCTGGAGCTGCACCGGCACGGCCACCAAAGACACCAACAACCAGCAGTTCAATACCCAGGGCATCCCGTGCGACATGACCGGCGGCTCTTCCGGTGGCCCCTGGTTCATCGGCAGCGGTTCCGACGGCTTCCAGAACTCCATCAACAGTTACGGCTACACCCCGGCACCGGTGATGTACGGCCCATACTGGGGCGCCGCCATCAGGGAGACCTACGACATTGCCGCAGCAGCCTAGGAAATCCTCGCCTGACGAGGACTCCGGGAACGGAACCGTCAGCCACAGCAAATCGGCCCAAACCCACGAGGAGATCCTCGAGTACTGGACCAAACAGCGAATGGCCGACGCCAAGCCCCGGGAGCTTCGGCTTCCGGAAGGGGGTCCGCGCCTCATGCAGCGGGGCGCGGACCCGGCACCACGTCCTTCCTAGCTGCCCGTTAAGGCCCGACGGCGTCTGTCCCCCCATCAGGGACAGGCGCCGTCGACGTTTCTTAGTGGAAGAAGTGGCGGGCACCCGTGAAGTACATGGTGACGCCGGCCGCGTTGGCCGCGGCTACGACTTCCTCATCCCGGACGGAACCGCCCGGCTGGACCACGGCACGGACGCCGGCGTCGATCAGGATCTGCAGGCCGTCAGCGAACGGGAAGAACGCGTCTGAGGCTGCGACGGCGCCGCGGGCGCGCTCGGGTGCGCCAGTCGCGTCGGCGTTTGACGCACCGCCGGCACCTTCGACGTCGGACTCCACCGAAACGCCCAGCGCGTTGGCCCGCTCGACGGCGAGTTTGCAGGAGTCGAGGCGGTTGACCTGGCCCATGCCGATGCCCACGGCGGCGCCGTGGTTGGCCAGCAGGATGGCGTTGGACTTGGCCGCACGGCACGCGGTCCACGCGAAGGCCAGGTCCGCGAGGGTCTTTTCGTCAGCGGCTTCGCCGGCGGCGAGCGTCCAGTTGGCGGGGTTGTCGCCGTCGGCGTCCACCTTGTCGCTCATCTGGACCAGCACACCGCCTGATACCTGGCGCATTTCGGCCGGGTAGCGGTCGTAGCCTTCGGGCAGGGCCAGCAGGCGGATGTTCTTCTTCTTGGCGAGGATCTCCACGGCTTCCGGCTCGAAGGCCGGGGCGATGACAACCTCGGTGAAGATGCCGGCAACGGTCTCGGCCATGGCGGCGGTGACTGTGCGGTTGGCAGCGATGACGCCGCCGAACGCGGAGACCGGGTCGCAGGCGTGGGCCTTGGCGTGGGCGTCGGCGATCGGGTCGGCAGCATCAGCGGAACCGACGGCAACACCGCACGGGTTGGCGTGCTTGATGATGGCGACGGCGGGCTCGGCGAAGTCGAACGCGGCGCGGAGGGCGGCGTCGGCGTCGACGAAGTTGTTGTAGCTCATGGCCTTGCCGTGCAGCTGGTCGGCCTGCGCGATGCCGGCCGGGGCGGCCTTGTCCACGTAGAGCGCGGCCTGCTGGTGCGGGTTTTCGCCGTAGCGGAGGACCTCGGAGCGCTCCAGCGACAGGCCGGCGTAGGCAGGCCAGTCGATGACGCCGTCGCCGTCTTCGTCCAGGAACTGGCTGGCAGTCCATGTGGCCACGGCGTTGTCGTAGGACGCGGTGTGCGCGAACGCCTTGGCGGCCAGCCGCCGTCGGGTCTTCAGGTCGAAGCCGCCTTCAGCGGCGGCGGTGACCACGGAGCCGTAGAACGTGGGGTCAACAACAATGGCGACGGCGGCGTGGTTCTTCGCTGCCGAGCGCACCATGGCGGGGCCGCCGATGTCGATCTGTTCAACGACATCGTCCTGCGCGGCGCCGGACTTCACGGTCTCAACGAACGGGTAGAGGTTTACAACCACCAGGTCGAAGGTTTCAATCTCCATGCCTGCGAGGGTTTCCATGTGCGCGGGGACGCGGCGGTCCGCGAGGATGCCGCCGTGGACGCGCGGGTGCAGGGTCTTGACGCGGCCGTCCAGCATTTCCGGGGAACCGGTGACTTCTTCGACTTCCTGGACCGGGATGCCGGCCGCGGCGATCTTCTTGGCCGTGGAACCAGTGGAGACGATCTTCACGCCCGCTGCGTGCAGGCCCTTGGCGAGATCCTCCAGACCGGTCTTGTCGTAAACCGAGATCAGCGCCCGGCGGATGGGAACACGGTCGATGGATACACGGTCAGGCTGCGTGACGCTCACAAAAAGTCTCCGTCTGATCTCGCGGAACAGTGCCGCGGTTGGTGGGGATGGGCCCAGTTTATCGTGTTGTGCGGTTGGCCCGCCTCCCGGCCGCAGTGTGAACGTCAGTGGGCACGGCTAGAGTTTTCACAGGAGGCTGCGATGAATACTTACACCACTGTGCCCAGCGGCGAACAGGTGGTCCAGGAACTGCCCTGGCGTTGGAAAGTCCAGGGCAGGATCTTCGTGATCGGCGGCCTCGGCTTTATGTTCGATGCCTGGGACGTGACGCTCAACGGCATCCTCATCCCGCTGCTCTCAACGCACTGGGCCCTGGCTCCCGGCGAAGTGGCCTGGGTGGGGACTTCGAACCTGATCGGCATGGCCCTGGGCGCGTTTGTGTGGGGCACCATCGCGGACACCATCGGCCGCAAGAAGGCGTTCACGGCCACGCTGCTGATCTTCTCGCTCTTCACCGTCCTGGGCGCCTTCTCCCCCGACTTCATCTGGTTCTGCGTGTTCCGGTTTATGGCAGGTTTCGGTCTGGGCGGCTGCATTCCCGTGGACTACGCGCTGGTGGGTGAGTTCACTCCCCGCAAGCAGCGCGGGAAGGTCCTCACCGCAATGGACGGCTGGTGGCCGGTGGGCGCGGCCCTTGCCGGCTTTGTGTCAGCTGCGTTGGTGGGCATTTTTGGCGACTGGCGGCTGACCATGCTGGTGATGGTGCTGCCCGCGCTCCTGGTGTTCTGGGTCCGGCGCAGCGTTCCGGAATCTCCGCTGTTCCTCATCCGCAAAGGCCGGCGTGAGGAAGCAGCCAAGGTCATCGACGACCTCGTGGTGGCCACCGGCGCCGAACCGCTCGCCTACAGCCTGCCCGACGCGCAGGAAGTTCCGCGGCTCTCCGCCGGCAGCGCCTGGCATCAGCTGCGGCTGGTGTGGGCGTTCAACTGGAAGATCACCACCGCGGCATGGGCCCTGTTCTTCAGCATCCTGCTGGTCTACTACCTGTCCCTGACGTGGATGCCGCGGATCCTGATCGGCGCGGGCTTCGCCGAATACAAGGCGTTTGTGACCACGGCGTCCATGGCGGCTGTGGGGCTCTTGGGTGTGGTTGTTGCCGCGCTGCTGGTGGAGCGGGTGGGCCGCAAATGGATCCTGGCCATTACCGGCCCGCTGTCCGCCTTGACCCTGGTGATCGTGGCGATTGTGGTGGACATCCCCACGGCGGCGGTGTTCTGGCTGCTGGTGTTCGGCTTTGTGGTGCAGGTAGCCATCCCGGTGCTCTACGCCTATGTGGCAGAGCTGTATCCCACGGAGCTTCGCGGCAGCGGCTTCGGCTGGGCCTCAACGTTCTCCCGGCTGGGAGCTGGTTTTGGGCCCCTGATATTCGCGAACTACTTCTGGCCGGAGCTGGGCCTGGCCACGTCCTTCGCCCTCGCCGGTGGGTTGGTGCTGGTGGCCGTGCTGTGGATGGCGTTCTTCTCCCCGGAGACCAAGCAGCGCCGGCTTGAGTAGCGCGCCGGCCCTCCCAACTGACTCGCATTAAACGTCGTCATTCGCGCTTTTCACGACGTTAAGTGCCAGTCACTTGGGCGACCAGCCGCGGTTCACCATCGCTGAACGGACTTTGGCGACGGCGGCGCGGGCGTCGTTCTCCATATGCCGTTTGGAGATCCTAACCATCGACCATCCCGCCCGGGCAAAGTCCTCCTCGCGGGCAATGTCCCGGACGATCTGCGCCGTCTCGGAATGGCCTTCGCCGTCGTACTCGACTGCCACTCTTTGTTCCGGATAGGCGAGGTCGGGTTGACGTACGACGCCGGCGCCCAGTTCCAGGGGAACGTTCAGTTGCGGTTCGGGCAGCCCGCGGTACTCCAGTGCCAGCCGCAGTTTGGTTTCCGGAGCGGAGTCGGACCCGATCCGTGCCTGCTCCAGGGCAAGTCTTGCCTTTTGAATGCCGGGCGTTCCCTTGTGTCGATCGAGCATTTCTGCAAGGTCGGCCGGCGTTGCGTAGGGCTCGGATCTGCCCTCGAAATCAAGCCTGGGAATCCTCAGCAGATGATCGGCAACCACAGTCAGGTCGTCAATGCTCATCTTCCGGGCGCAGTCCAGCCACGTCCGGGTCCGGGACGTGATGAACAGACCGTTGAGGGTGACAATTTCGTCGGCAAAGAACTGCCCAACATGCCCAACCACTCCGGTGCGACGCACAATCGCCATCGTGTCCGGACGCGAGATGTGGATCCTTCCGTGGTCGCTGCCGGGGAGAAATCCTGGCAAGTCCCACAACGTGAACGCTGTCGCGTGGGAGGCTGCCGAAAACGGAGTCACGATCGTATAGGGACGGACCTTGGCAAGAGGGTCCACGGCTGCCAGCTGAGCCGGCAAACGCACGCCACGGCTGGGGATGCTCAGCCCGCGATACCTCAAGCGCCCTGCGCTGACCCCTGCGGCTGCGGCTTCGTAGACGGTGAAGGGCACTGCGGTTAGCTCAATGGGTAGGGGGCGAGGATTTCTCATTCCTCATGGTTGCAAATTCTTCGCCGCTGCTGAGAAGTTATCCACAGGACGGATCATCCGCACGCATCTGACTGGCAGACAACGTCGTGAAAACCGCGAATGAGGACGTTAAGTGCCAGTCAGTTGGGTGGGGCGGGGTGTTAGGACACGCTGATAAATAAGTGCGTCTACTAGCGGTTTTTGGTGGGATGATGGTGTATGCCTATTTCCACTGAAGCCGTCGAGGCCTTGCGCGCAAAGTTCGATGCGATCCTGCCGCACCTCGACGAACGCTCAACTCGTCTTTTGTTGGCAGCGGAGGCGCGTTCCCTGGGCCACGGCGGGATTGCCGCGGTCGCCCGGGCGTCCGGGGCTGCGCGTTCCCGGGTCCAGCAGGGCGTCGCCGAGCTGGAGGCCGGCGAGGCGCCGCTGGGCCGTGTCCGCAAGCCCGGTGCGGGGCGAAAGACCCTGGTGGAGAAGGACCCGGGCCTGGTCCCGGCCCTGCTGGAATTGGTGGAGCCCACCCGCCGCGGGGACCCCGAATCGGCACTGTCCTGGACCACGCTCTCCACCGCGAAGCTTGCCGCCGAACTGACCGGCAGGGGGCACCCGGCGGGCGCGGAAACCGTGGCGAAACTGCTCAAGGACAACGGCTTCAGCCTGCAGGCAAACGCCAAGACTCTCGAAGGCGGCCAACACCCGGACCGCGACGGCCAATTCGGCTACCTCAACGACCAGGCCGCCGGGCACCTGGACGCGGGCCAGCCGGTCATCAGCGTCGACACCAAAAAGAAGGAACTCGTCGGCCAGTACAAGAACAACGGCGCCGAATGGCGTCCGGCCGGAGAGCCGGAACAGGTCAAGGTCCACGACTTCATCGACAAGGAACTCGGCAAGGCCAACCCCTACGGCGTCTACGACGTGGGAACGAACACCGGATGGGTCTCGGTGGGCACCGACCACGACACCGCAGCCTTCGCCGTGAACACCATCCGCTCCTGGTGGAACACCGCCGGCCAACCCGCCCACCCGCAGGCGAACCGCCTGCTGATCACCGCCGACGGCGGCGGATCCAACGGCTACCGCACCCGGCTCTGGAAGACCGAACTCGCCGCCCTGGCCGCCGAGACCGGCCTGGAAATCACCGTCTGCCACCTGCCCCCGGGCACCAGCAAATGGAACAAAATAGAGCACAAGCTCTTCTCCCACATCTCGATGAACTGGCGCGGCCGGCCTCTGTCCAGCCACGAAGTCATCGTCAACTCCATCGCCGCGACCACCACCAAAACAGGCCTCACCGTCCGGGCCGAACTCGACACAGGACAGTACCCCACCGGCGTGAAAATACCAGACCACGAAATGACCTCACTAGAGACCAGCGGAACCCTGAACAGACACGAATGGCACCCCGAATGGAACTACACCCTCAAACCAGGCGACACACCAACTAAATAATCAGTGCGTCCTTAGGAGGCGGCGGCGAGGGTGGCCAGGGTGTTGATCAGGAGGCGGCGCTCCACCACCTTGATGCGTTCGTGCAGGGATTCCTCGGTGTCCCGCGGTTCAATCGTGACGGCTTCCTGGGCGATGATGGGCCCGGTGTCCACCCCGGCGTCGGCCCAGTGCACCGTGCAGCCGGTGACCTTCACGCCGTAGGCCATGGCATCGCGGACGCCGTGGGCGCCGGGGAAAGCAGGCAGCAGGGCGGGGTGCGTGTTGAGGTACTTGCCGTGGAAGGCCTTGATGAAATCGGCGCTGACGATGCGCATAAACCCGGATGAGACCACCACGTCCGGGGCGTAGGAAGCGACGCGGGCGGTCAGTGCGGCATCCCATTCCTCGCGAGTGGGGAAGGAGTTGAAGTTGACCACAAACGTCTCCAGCCCGGCTTCCGAGGAGCGTTCGACGCCGTAGGTCCCCTCCCGGTCGGCACCCACCGCTGCGATTTCCACGTCCAGCTCCCCTGCCTTGACGGCGTCGATGACTGACTGGAGATTGGACCCGGTACCGGAAACGAGGACTACGATGCGCATGGGTCTAGCTTATGGGCACGCTCGCGTAGGCTGGAAAACATGAACAACACCCCGGAACCGGCTGGCCAACAGCGGACCAAACCGCCGCTCAGCGACGACGCCAAAAGCTCGCTCGCCAAAACCCGCAATCTGTTCCGGATCTTCATTGTCACCGTGCTGGGCGCTTTCTTCGTCTACCAGCTCGACGTCAGCTACCTCTGGCTCACCGGTATCCTGACCGCCGCGAGCTTTGTGCTGGGTGTCCTCCTGCTGGTCCGGTCGGCCAGGCTCAAGGAGTCAAGGCTGGTCCTGTTCGGCACCATCTCGGGGCTGGTGGTGTCGCTGATCATGCTGCTGGTTATCCTGGCGACGGCCCTGTTTTTCCGCCAGGTCCAGGACTTCCAGACCTGCTCGCGGCTGGCCATCACCGACCAGGCGCTCTCCAATTGCCGGGTCCAGCTGGAAAGCTCGCTGCCGGGGCTCCCGTAGCAACCACGCCAGCAGCAACAGCAACGGAAGATCAGCGGGCCAGTTCCGCTTCCTCATCCACGTGCTGCTGGCGTTCCAGCCACGGTCCAGCCGCATAACCGATTACGACGCCGATGCCCACCTCCGCGGCAATCCAGAGTCCCATCCACAAGGGGTCGGGTCCGATGGCGGTGAGGCGGCCCAGTCCGGCGGAGCCGCGGGCCAGCCAGGCCAGTCCGGCGGCCAGCAGCCCGGATACAACCCCGACCAGCGCGCCGAGGGCCAGCGTGGACACCGTGGCCGTGAACCAGCGCGCGCCAATTTTGATGGAGAGCCACTCGTCGAAGTGGTTTTCGCCTTCGCGCAGGAACCACCAGCCGGCCAGGATACCCGCCAGAACGGGCAGCACCAGCGCCACGAACCCGTAGTCCAGCGGGCCTGACGGGATGGCGGCGAAGACCGGGATGGACGGCAGCGGCCCGGTGGCCGTGCCCAGCGGACCCACCTGCGAGCCCGCGCCCAGGGCGAAGCCCGAGCCGGAGACCCATGCCAGCGCAAAAACCACGAGGTTGGGCAAATACCCAAGCTGCGCAATGGTGAGCGCCGCACCCCCTACCGCGCCGGCGTCGAGCGCTTCATAGACGGCAATTACGAGGTTCCAGTGGATAAAGAGGTCCACCGCCAGGAGCACACCCGCGAGCGCAAGCGATGCCAGAAGAGCCACGCAGCCCGCCTTCGCCGCGGACCCCAAATAGGAGCCGGCCCAGCGGGAATGCTGGCTGGTGCGCGAGATCCAATCGACCGCGTCGACGCCGATCAGCCGGCTCCACGAGCCTGCCTCGCGGCGGGCGCCGATCACCATGCCAAGGGCGAACGGGATCAGCGGGATGAGCATCGCGAACCAGATGTTAATGACGACGTCGGCCGTGCGGCACACAAAGCCGGTGGCCGCGCCGAATGCCGAGTAGACCACCCAGGATCCAAGCAGCGCCTGCCACAGCTGGTCCGTATAGGAGGCCCTGGCCAGGCGCCGCCCCGCACGCCAGGCGAGGAGGAACGGGATCAGGGTCAGGCCGAGGGGCACCAGGGTCATCAGGCCGGAGCCTGAATTGCCGGCGGCACCTGCCTCGCCGGACACGACGGCGAGCTCGAGCGGCACGCCGTGAATCAGCAGCCAGCCTTGGCCGGCGAGACGGGCCAAGGCATCAAACGCGGCGTCCTGGAAGCCAGCGGTGGCCCAGACGGCCACAATGGGAACCACCGCGAGGAGCGCGGAGATGACGGCAGCCTGCGCCGTTTCGAGAGCTCCCTGCAGCCACAAGGGCATGGGAAGGCCACGGTCTCCGGTCTGATCAGCGCGCAGTTTCATCGTGTCCCATGGTGTCACGGCCGGGCCGCCGGACCGGGCTTCGACAGGCTCTCCTGGTCGCGACGTCTACTCGAAAGTTCACTATTCGACTCTGAATGA
The DNA here is from genome assembly GCF_057840185.1 of Pseudarthrobacter sp. KH_020_B. Classification (NCBI taxonomy): domain Bacteria; kingdom Bacillati; phylum Actinomycetota; class Actinomycetes; order Micrococcales; family Micrococcaceae; genus Pseudarthrobacter; species Pseudarthrobacter sp. KH_020_B. The sequence continues at coordinate 1,254,035 of NZ_CM174506.1, read as the reverse complement.
CGGCGTGCCTACCGGTCGCCATGCCTTGGTTTGATTGCCGGTCGGCCGTCTCCTGAGGCATTGGCCAAGGCAGTTTTCATGCTCCGGCCTTCCCGCCGGTCTCCGGCGGATTCAACCCCTGGTGGCTCCTGTTTCAGGCGGCGTCCGCGGGGTGGAAACTCGTGCCGCCGTCCGCGGAAACAACGATCCCGTCGGGTGTCGCAGCCCAGATCCGCATGTTCCCGTCGGCGTCTTTGCTGGCCGCTATGGCCAGGACTTCGCCGTCGATCCGGCCCTTCTTGGTCCAGGTCGCACCTGCGTCGGCCGAATAGTAGGTGATACCGTCAGGGGCAACTCCGGCCGCTTCGGCAGGCTTTGCGAAGGCAGCGTACTGGATCACCGGGCCGGACTTATCGAGCGTCCAGGTGGCGCCGCCGTCGGTGGAGCGTTGGATGCCGTCCGTGGTGGTGGCCAGTACGGTGTCGCTGTCGGGGTGCCCGGCCAGGACGGCAGGTGCGAACACCGCGGCTACGGTGTTCCAGGTCTTCCCGTCGGGGCTGCTGCGCAGTTCCCCGTCGAACGCGACGATCCCGGATCTTGTGGCTGCCATGGCGTGGAAGTCGGATTTGCCCTGCCGTGAGAGCTGCTCCCAGGTCCGGCCTCCGTCGGTGGACTTGATCAGCCCCAGGGGGTTGGGCAGGTCCGAGCCCGCGCCGGGGTGGCCGGAGGCGTAAAAGACGCCATCCTTTCCGGCGGTGAAGCCCATCAGGTCGTTCGTGCCGCCGATCTTGCTGGCGGGCTGCTTTGTTACGTCGAACAGCCCATCGTGGGTGGCCAGAAGCACCAGGCCGGTGTCGCCGCTGACAGTCAGTCCGTGGACATGGCTGCTGGGAAGGCCCTTGTCGGTCCGATGGGTGGACGGAGCTGCGGACGTCGGCGGGCTGGCCGGTGTGCAGGCGGCCAAGGCGAAGATGAGGGCGGCGCCGGAAACAATCGCTCCGGTGCGGGATGTCGCGGGGGTGAAAAATTGCATGGGAACCTCCAGGTTGGGGAATTCGGGTATGCGGGGCGCCGGTCCCGCCGACAGGGGACGGGACCGGCGGCCGGTAGCGCTGCCTAGAGGGTGGCCAGCAGCGTCTGCATTTCCTGGATCTCGGCTTCCTGTGCGCTCACGATGTCTTCACTGAGCTTGACCGCCTCTGCATCCTTGCCGTCCGTGCTCTCGGTCTTGGCCATCGTCACGGCACCTTCGTGATGGGCGATCATCTGGGTCAGGAAGAGCTTCGCTGCTTCAACCCCCTGGGCTGCCTCCAGCTTTGTCATGTCGTCGGCGCCCATCATGCCTTCCATGCTGTGCCCGGTGGGCATCTGCGTTGACTCGTTCCAGCCCGTCAACCAGCCGGTCATTTTTTCGATTTCCGGACCCTGCGCCTCCTTGATCCGGGTAGCGAGGGCTGTGACCTCAGCAGGAATGTCCTGCTTCTTCAGGATCACCTCGCTCATCTGAACGGCCTGGGCGTGGTGCGGGATCATCATCTGGGCGAACGTGGCGTCCGCTGCGTTATGGTCCGCGGCCGCGGCCGGGCTGGATGAGCTGCCGTGGTGCATACCCGGTGCGGACGTCCCGGACGATCCCGAATTACCGGTTCCGCAGCCGGCGAGGGCGATGGCCGCTGCGATGGAAGTGGCGGCGAGGGGCAAAAACTTCTTCGTGTTCATGAGTGTCAGGTCCTTCAAAGGAATTGGAGGGGCGCGCAGGCGCCCGCAAAGGGTGGGTGTGCAACAGCGGAGCGTCCGACAGCCACTGGAGGCTGTCGTCTACCAGGGAGGTAGCCCGGGCAGGGCGCGGGCCGACATTGTGTCTACGTTCTGCTGATGGACAATTCACCCGGTGAAGGACTGCCGGGGCGGTAGGACCAAAGGCCCTGGTTCATGGTGGTTGGGGCCTGGACCCGCGCCGCGATTGAGGCGGTGTCGTTTGCCGGGGGCGCAGAGAGGCCACCTGCTGCCACGGAGGGGATGCAGGAGGCGGTCATGGCGTGCTGGCTCGAGCAGTTCCCTGAGCAGGAGCACTGCGCCGGGGAGGCGGCACCACTCAAGGCACGCGGTTCCTGCAGCGCGGCAGTTTCCTGCGGTGCGGCCCCATGGCCGGTATGTCCGGAGGCCCCGGGGCTTGCAGCGGCAGCGGCAGCGTCTGCCCCGGACACGGTCGCGGCCGCGTGCAGCGAATGGGTGCCGGTCAGCACGTGCATGCCCAGTATCCCGGCGATGAGCGCGAGGACTGCGGCCAGAAGGCCGGCGCTGAGCAGGGTGGATTCGGCCATGGTGCGTTGTGCGGCCATGACGGACCTCCTTCCTGCGTGCTGGTTGTTTCTAGGCTACCGGCACCGGCGCGCCATCCCGGGTGGGGCTGGTTGCGCCGATGCCGGTGGCCTGTGGGGTCAACGAACCTGGGACGGGTTCAGTTTGACGCGCCTGAGCAGCTGGGCGTTGAGTGCGACCACGATCGTGGAGGCCGACATCAGGACCGCGCCGGCGGCCGGGGAGAGGACGATCCCGGCGAACGCCAAGGCTCCGGCGGCCAGGGGTACGGCGATGACGTTGTACCCGGTGGCCCACACAAGGTTCTGCCACATCTTGGTGTAGCTTGCCCTGGACAGGTCCACCATGGACAGCACGGCCCGTGGGTCGTTGCCGGCCAGGATCACCCCGGCTGATTCCATGGCCACGTCGGTGCCGGCACCGACGGCGATGCCGACTTCGGCGCGGGCCAGTGCCGGGGAGTCATTCACCCCGTCCCCGACCATCGCCACTTTCAGGCCGCGGGCCTGCAGTTCGGCGACTTTCTTGTCCTTGTCGGCCGGAAGCACTTCGGCGAAGACCTCATCGATGTTCAGCTCGGCACCCACCGCCTTCGCTACCTGCGCGGCGTCACCGGTGATCATCGCGACCTTGACGCCCCTGCTCTGCAGGGCTGCCACGGCCTGCCGGGACTCGGGCCGGATGGCATCCTCAAGGCTGACCCCGCCCAGAACCTTGTCGCCGTCAATGACGTGCAGCACGGCGGCGCCGCGGCCCATCCACTCGCTGGTGGACGCTGCCAGGGATTCCGGCTCCGTGAGCCCCAGTTCGCGCAGCAGCGCCGGGCCACCGACCTGGACACTACGGCCGTTGACCATCGCGCGCACGCCCCGGCCTGTCATTGACGTGAAACCCGTGGCCGGCGGGATGTGCAGGCCCTTGCCGCGTGCTGCCCGGACGACGGCGCGGGCCACGGGGTGTTCGCTGTCGGATTCGACTGCTGCGGCCAATGCGAGCAGCTCATCGGTGCCGCCGCCCTCGACGGTGGCGGCGTTACTGACCTCGGGTTCTCCCTTCGTCAGGGTGCCGGTCTTGTCGAACAGGACGACGTCGACGCTGCGCATCCGCTCCAGCGCGACCCGGTTCTTGATCAGCACACCGGCCCGGGCGGCCTGTTCTGTGGAGATCGCGATGACCAGCGGAATGGCCAATCCCAGGGCGTGCGGGCAGGCGATCACGAGCACGGTCACGGTGCGCGTGACGGCGTCGGGCAGGCTCCCCATCAGCGTCCACGCGATGAAGGTGATGACCCCGGCGATGGTCGCAAAGTAGAACAGGAACGCTGCGGCCCGGTCCGCGAGGGCCTGGGCCTTCGAAGACGAGGCCTGCGCTTCGGCCACGAGGCGCTGGATGCCAGCCAGGGCCGTGTCGTCCCCAACAGCCGTGACCGTGACCCGGACGCTGTTGTCGGTGGCAACGGTCCCGGCCACGACCGGGTCGCCCTTGGCGCGCAGCACGGTTTTGGATTCACCGGTGATCATGGATTCGTCGAACTCCGCCTGCCCGTCCACGACGGCGCCATCGGCCGGCATCCGGGCCCCGGAACGGACCAGGACGATATCCCCGGCCCTGAGTTCGGAGATGGGGACGGTTTCCACACCGGCGTCTGTGACCCGTTCCGCTTCGTCGGGCAGCAGCGCCGCCAGGGCGTCCAGGGCGCCCTGCGCCGAGCCGAGGGCGCGCATCTCGATCCAGTGCCCGAGCAGCATGATGGCCACCAGCAGCGCCAGTTCCCACCAGAAGTCCAGATCGAAGTTCCCGATGCGCAGGCTGGTGGCCCAGGACGCGGCGAACGCGACGCTGATGGCCATGCCGATCAGCAGCATCATCCCCGGCTGTCGGGACTTCAGTTCATTCAGCCCGCCTCTAAGGAACGGCTGACCCCCGTAGAGGAAGATCACCGTCCCGAGGACGGGCGGGATCCAGGCCGAGCCCGGAAACTCCGGAGGCATGTACCCGAGGAGGTGTCCGAACATCGGGCTGAAATACACGACCGGCACCGACAGTGCCAAGGTGAGCCAGAACCTGTCCTTGAACATTGCCGTGCTGTGCCCGGCGTGTTGACCGTGGCTGTGCACGGCATGATCGTCCCCGACGTCGTGACCCTGCGGGTGGGCGTGGTGCTGATGCGCTGTTGTTGTTTGCCCTGGGCCGACCTCGGGAACCGGTGCGGGGTGATGGTCGTGGTGATGAGTGTGCTCTGCCATGAGTGCTCCTCCAGTTACGGCCGCGGCATCGCACGAGGCGGCGCAGGCCGAGCGGGTTCGGGCTAACTGCTGGTCAGGCTGTATCCAGCCGACGTGACGGCATCCCCGACCTCGGAAGGTTCGGCCGATCCGGTGATGCTCAGGCGGGAAACCCCGCCCGGGACGAGTTCAACGGTCGCGGCCTCCACGCCGTCCACCGCGTTGACGGCCCGTTCAACGCTGGCCACGCAGCCCCCGCAGGTCAGGCCTTCCAGGCCGTACTCGACACCGGCCTTCTCCCCTGGAGTTTGGCTGGCACCAGTGGAGCAGCAGCTGCAGCCCGATCCGGAGGTGGTTAAGGGCAGTTCCGTACGTGGTGATGTTTGCATGTCAGTTCCATTACTTGCAGAAGGTGCGATGGGTGCTGGGGTTGAACGGCCGTGAAGGAGGGAACAAAGCAGCCCTCCGGGACATACCACTTCACTGACAACACGGCCAATATACCCCATGGGGGTATATTGGGCAAGAGGTCAACCACTGGAACCGCCAGCTGGGCAGTGCGTCAATAGGGAAGTCTTGAGCCTTCCGGCAGGGACGATCACGCGGATTCGGACAAGGATCGGCTGCTCTATCCGGAGTGCTGGTGGCGGTGTCCTTTGACTTCCATCCCTGCAAGGTTGGCGAGGTGTTGCCAGCCTGCGTCGCTGAGGGCGTGGTAGGCGAGGTGGAGTTCGCGTGCGGGTTCTTTTGTCGTGGTGGTGTCCCGTTGTTCGAGCGCGGCAATGAGGTTTGCGGCCGTGGTGGTGAACGTCTGGGCCTGGGCGTGGATGTCGTCGGGCCAGGTCGTGGCTGCGACGGCGATGCCGGCGTTGCGGATCAGGTTGGTCCAGTTGCGGTCGATCTTGGGTGCGGGGCCGGTGAGGTTGGTGGCGATGCCGTGGAATCCGACGTTGTCGATGTAGGTGAGGGCGGCGAGGATGCCGGCGGTTGCGCCGGATCCGCCGTTCTGAGGTGCATGGTTCATAGTGACTCCTCTGCCTGGGATTTTTAAGGATGCTCCCCTCACGGGGCGCGTTCAAGGGTTCCTGAACGCGCCGGGATCCGGCCCTTTGATTCCGAGTTTGGCCAGGACCCGGTTGTGCCGGAACCCCAGGGCAACTCCGGTCGACGCACAACGATGGTCGCCAACTCACCGCCACGGCTTCACATCCACCTGTGGCAGGAGTTCCTCCGCGCGGTTCAGCGGACGGCCCGCGGGAGTTACCGGCGGCATGCCCGGCGAAGTTCCCGGCAAAGCAGCCGACGACGACGGCGGGACGGCCGCCGCCGGTGATGGCGCCGTCGTCGGGCGTTCAGTCTGTCCGGGCGCCTCGTCCGCGCCCCAGTCCAACAGAAGCACCCAATTCTGTCGCTGGGCAGATGTCCCCATCCGGGCCCGATCCGGCGCTTTTTCCGCAGGTCCGCCGTAAAATTGGAATGTCCGCAATCAGTGGTTGGAGGCAGAAAAAATGACTACCGCATCCCCACATGCACACGTTCATTTTGGGCGCGCAGACGTCCAGAATGCCGGCATGGGAGTAGGTATCCTCTTGTTGTTGGTGGGTGTCCTGGGCTTTATCCCCGGCGTCACCACACAGTACAGCGAATTGATGTTCCTGGGACCTGATTCCCATGCAATGTTCCTTGGGCTGTTCCAGGTGTCCATGCTGCTCAATATTGTGCAGCTGGCCATCGGCGCAACGGGCTGGGCGATGTCCCGGACCGAACATGGCGCACGGAACTTCCTCATCGGAGCAGGCGCGCTGTACATCATCCTCAGCATTTACGGGCTCAGTGTCGGCGTTGACTCGGCGGCCAACTTCCTGTCGTTCAACATGGCTGACAACTGGACCCACCTGGTGCTGGGCGTAGCGATGGTAGCTGCTGGCTGGCTGTTCTCCAGGAACATGTCCGGCGAGAGGAAATAGCCCGGAAATGACAGGCCGGGATACAGGAGCCGCGAATGAGAAATGATCCATAAGTTCTGAATTTCGTCCTACTCGCCGGTGCAGTTGCCGCGTTCCGCGAACAGCTGCACCGGCTTCTTTGTGCCCGACGGCGGTGCGGGGCCAGCCCGAACGGTCACTTGAGGCCCGCACTTCTGTAAATTTTTTCACTTTACTTAGGAAGAACCGCCCGGGGAATCATGTCAAGATGCCCGCGTAGCTTTCTTCGAAGAATCATCTGATTGTGCCCAGGCGTGCACCGCCGCGTCCCGCGTCTACGTCACGCCCGGCGTCCGTGCCGCGTTCCTCGAGGCACTCACGGAGGAATCCGGGGCGTACACCGCAGGCGACGGCCTCGACGTCGGCGGGTCGGGCACCGTCCGGATGGGGGCCGTGGTGAGCCGGCAGCAGTTCGAGCAGGACCAGGCAGCCGTGCGCACCGCCGTCGAGCGCGGTGCCACCCTCCTGCACGGAACGTACGACGGCGACCCCGCCGGCGCGCTCTTCTTCCCGGCCGCCGTGCTCACCGAGCTCCCGTTCGACGACGCCGCCGTGACCGAGGAGATCTTCGGCCCGGTGGTGACGGTGCTCGAAGTGGCCGACTACGAGGCCGGGCTGGCAGCCATCAACGACTCCCGGCACGGCCTGACCGCCGGCATCTGCACCGACTCGCTGGCGTGCGCCACCGACTTCGCCGCCCGTGCCCAGGCCGGCGTGATCAAGGTCAACCGGCCGACGGCGGGCCTGGACCTGAACGTGCCCTTTGGCGGTGTGAAGGACTCCTCCACCAACACGTTCCGCGAGCAGGGCCGGTCCGCGCTGGACTTCTTCACCTGGGGCAAGACCGTCTACACGGGTGTGTAGCCAGCCGTGACGTACGTGATCGCGCAACCGTGCGTGGATGTGAAGGACAAGGCGTGCATCGAGGAATGCCCGGTGGACTGCATCTACGAAGGCGAACGCTCGCTCTACATCCACCCGTCCGAATGCGTGGACTGCGGGGCATGCGATCCGGTGTGCCCCGTGGAGGCGATCTATTATTCGGACGACGTCCCGGATGAATGGGCCGACTACGTCCGGGCCAACGTGGAGTTCTTCGACGAGCTGGGATCCCCGCAGGGCGCCGCCGGCCTCGGGAACCTGGGCCGCGACCACCCGGTCATCGCGGCCGCCGAGCCGGTGCTTGAACCCGCCACCACTTAGCGCGAACGGACACTTAAGCCCCACCCGCCGGCGCGAACGGACACTTGGGGCCCTGGAATCCAGGGCCCCAAGTGTCCGTTCGCGCCAAAAGCGTCACCGGCCATTGAGCCTGCAACAATGGCCCCATGAGCGACATCATCCTGGGCTGGGATCCGGCCCGCTGGAACCGCTGGAACTACGCGGCTGTTGTTGAACACGTGGCCGTGACCGGCCTGCATCTGGAGCCTTGGAACCTGGGCCGGAGCGTTGCCGCCGGCACGGATGTGTGGTTCCTCGTGCTGGGGGCACAGGGTCCCGGCCTGATCGGCCATGGCGTGGTCCTCTCGGGGCAGCCCGAGTTCATCGCGCAGGTGGCGTTCGACGCCGTCCTTCCCCTGGGCGATCAGGTGCCCGCCGCGGTCCTCACCGAGGCAGTGGCCGACGTCGGGTGGAACAGTACCGAAATCGAAGGCATGGCTCTGGATCCCCGCGATGCGGCAGCGATCCGAGCGCTCTGGGCCGCTCACGGGCCGGCGCAAGGACCAGACCCAACCCAGCCAGCGCCCGGCACCTACCCGGAGGCCGCCGTCGTCCGTGTCACCGCCAACCGCTACGAGCACGACGCCGAGGCCCGGCGGGCGTGTATCGCACACCGCGGCAGCAGCTGTGCGGCCTGCGGGTTCTCCTTCGAGCTGGCGTACGGGGAGCTCGGCAAGGACTTCATCGACGTCCACCACGTGGTGCCCCCGGCCCAACTCGGCGGCGGCTACCAGCTGGACCCGCTCACGGACCTGGTTCCGCTGTGCGCCAACTGCCACGCCATGGCCCACCATGGGGTGAACCAGCCGCGCACGGAAGCCGAGCTGCGGCAAATCATGGCCACCGCCGGTTTCCTCCGCGGAACCACAGTTGCCCCTGAGGAGATCGAGGCCCAGCGGGTTGCCCGCGAGATCCTCGGCACATAATCAAACAGCCCGCGCTCTGGACTCTTGGGCAGGCGCCAACCAGACTGTCTACAACAGCTGGCCGGCTGGCCGGAATTGGAGACACGAAATACCGGCACGGCCTGTTCCGCACGCGCGAAAGGACCTCGTCATGCCGGATCTGTCAGCATTCTTCCCGATTCTTGCCGCGATTATCGGGGCAATACTGGTGGTCGGCGTTGTGTGGGGTGCCATCAAACTGATGTGGAAAGTGGCGGAGCCCAACGAGGCCCTGATCATCTCCGGCCTGACCCGCGGAACCCTGGAAACCCGGGCCGGAATGGACTTCAAGATTGTCACCGGAAAGGGCGCCCTGGTCTTTCCGGGCCTGCAGACCGTCCGCACGCTTTCCCTGACGCTGAATGAAACGGAGCTTAAGGTTTCCTGCGTGACCTGGCAGGGCATCCAGGTGATTGTGGAAGGCGTGGTAATTTACAAAATTGGTGACGCCCCGCCGTTTATCGCAAATGCGGCCAGGCGTTTCCTGGGCCAGCAGGCCAAAATGGAAAGCCAGGTCTACAACGTCTTTGAGGGCCACCTGCGGTCCATCATCGGAAGCATGACCGTTGAAGAGATCATCCGCGAACGGGACAAGATGGGGTCCCAGGTCCGCAGCGCCAGCGGAGTGGAAATGGAGAAGCTGGGGCTGGTGGTGGATTCGCTGCAGATCAAGGACCTGCAGGACCCCACGGGATACATCCAGAACATCGCCAAGCCCCACATCGCCCAGGTCAAAATGGAGGCCCGGATCGCGGAGGCCACGCGGAACCGTGAGGCCGCCGAGAAGGAGGCCGAGGCGGCTGCCATGATCGCGGACGCGCAGAGCGTTTCGGCCATCCGGCAGTCGGTGGCGCAGGCGAATGCCGAGCGGGCCAAAGCCGAGGCCGCTCAGGCGGGACCGCTGGCGGATGCGACGGCGCGGCAGCATGTCGTCGTCCAGGAAACGGAAGTGGCCAAGCTTGAGGCGGACCGGGAGGAGCAGAAGCTCCAGACCACGGTCCGGAAGCCCGCCGACGCCAAGGCGTACGCCAAGCGCACAGACGCGGAGGGCCAGAAGGCGGCAGACATCAGCGCCGCCGAAGCGCTGGCCCGCCGCACGGAACTTGAGGCCCAGGCCAACGCCCGCCGGACGGAGCTGCAGGCCCAGGCGAACGCCACGGCCGCGGCGGCCGCGGCCGGAGCCACGAAGGTCACCGGCGAGGCCGAAGCCGCTGCCACCCGGGCCCGCGGTGACGCCGCGGCCTCGGCCATCAAGGCCAAGGCGCTGGCCGAGGCAGAGGGCATCAAGGCGCGGGCCGAAGCACTCGGGACCAACCAGGACGCCGTCATTTCGCAGCAGCTGGCCGAAAACATGCCGGCCATCATCGCCGCAGCGGCCGAGCCTTTCTCCCACGTGGGCCAGATGACCGTGCTGAACGGCGGCGAGGGCGTCAACAAGATGCTGGGCGGCATCCTGGCGCAGGTGGGCGACTACCTTCCGGCCTTGTCCTCTGCGCTGAAGCACAGCCGGGAAGGTAAGCGCCCCGCGAAAGCCCCCGATGCATAAAAACGTTGACCGGAGCCTTACCGGCAAGATCGGCCGCGTGACCGGGCGCATTGGGCCCGGAACCCTCGGCGAGGTCATGCTGCCCTACCTGGGCGGCACCAACGCCTTCCATGCCCACCCCTTCGATAAAACGAGCGTCTTCGCCGTCGGCGACGAAGTGCTGGTCATCTATTTCGAGCCGCCGCAAACGGTCTATGTGGACGAACTCCCGGATGTGTTGCGGCACGGCGATAACGGCTGACCCCAAGCGCTGATCTGTTAACCCAACCTTTCCCTCCCCTCTACCCGGGCGACCCCGCACCGACAGGCGCCGCGCCCACCGTTGAGGGGTGAGGATCGCAATTGTTGCCGAGTCATTCCTGCCGCTGATGAACGGGGTAACCCACTCCATCCTGCGGGTGCTTGAGCACCTGGAGGGCCAGGGCCACGACGTCCTGGTCATTGCCCCGTCAACCCACGCCGTCGCAGATCTTGTGGGACCGGCCGAGGTGGTTCACGGCGCGAAGGTGCACCGGGTTCCCGCGGTTCCGCTGGCGGGATACACCAACGTGCGAGTGGCGATGGGCGGTGTGTACCGGGTCAAGCGAATCCTTGCCGATTACGCGCCGGACATCGTCCACCTCGCATCGCCGTTTATCCTCGGGTGGCGGGCTGTGCAGGCCGCGCATCAGTTGGGGATCCCCACCATAGCCATCTACCAGACCGAGGTTCCCAGCTACGCCGCACGGTACGGTGTGCCGTTCCTGGAGAACTGGGCGTGGAACCGGGTGGAAAACATCCACCTGCTGGCCACCCGGACCCTGGTGCCGTCCACCTTCGCGCTGAACCAGTTGCGCGGCCGCGGGATTCCGCGCGTGGACATGTGGCGGCGCGGTGTGGATACCGCGCGGTTTTCGCCGGAAAAGCGCGACGCCGGGTGGCGGGCAACGGTGGCCCCCGGCGGTGAGCGGATCATCGGGTACGTCGGCCGGCTGGCCATCGAAAAACAGGTGGAGGACCTGGCCGCCCTCGCCAACGTCCCCAACACCAAGCTGGTGATTGTGGGCGACGGACCCCAAAAGTCCGCCCTGCAGGAAGCCCTCCCGGACGCCGTGTTCACCGGGTTCCTCTGCGGCGAGGAGTTGGCGAAGGCGGTGGCGTCGTTCGACCTTTTTGTCCATCCCGGCGAGTTCGAGACGTTCTGCCAGACCATCCAGGAGGCCATGGCATCGGGCGTGCCGGTGGTGGCCACGGGCCGCGGCGGGCCCCTGGACCTGGTGGAAAACTCCCGCACGGGCTGGCTGTACCAGCCCGGCGACCTGGCCGGTTTCCGCGCCCGGGTGATGGACCTGATGGGCGACGACGCCAAGCGGCGCGCGTTCGCCACGACGGCGCACTCCTCGGTCCAGGCCCGGACGTGGCCTGTGCTCAGCGCCGAGCTGGTGCGTCACTACCGATCAGTAATCACCGGCGCACCGGTGGTTGAGCCAGTACCAACCAAGAGTGGAGCGTCCCTGTGAAAATATCGGTGATCGGCTGCGGCTATCTCGGCGCCGTGCACGCCGCCACGCTCGCGTCCATGGGCCACACGGTGGTGGGCGTCGACGTGGACGCGACAAAAGTGGACCAGCTGGGCCGCGGCCAGGCCCCCTTCTTCGAACCCGGCCTGGACGAACTGCTCCGCGACGGACGCAGCACCGGCCGCCTCACGTTCTCCACCGACGTCGCCGCTGCCGCCGGCGCCCAGGTCCACTTCCTGTGCGTCGGGACGCCGCAGTCCAAGACGTCCGACGGCGCCGACCTCACCTTCCTCGTCGCCGCCACCGAGGCGCTGCTCCCGCACCTGGCGAGGGGCGCCGTCGTCGTCGGTAAATCAACGGTGCCCGTGGGCACTGTGGACATGCTCCAGGGCGTCCTTGCGGGGCGGCCGGACGTGCAGCTGGGCTGGAACCCGGAGTTCCTGCGGCAGGGCACCGCGGTGAAGGACTCGCTGGTGCCGGACCGGTTGGTCTACGGTGTGGCGGGCGGACGAGCCGCGGCCTTCAACCCCAAAACAGGGGCGCCGCGCGCGGTGACGGCCGCGCTGGATGCCGTCTATGAGCCGCTGCTGAACGCCGGCATCCCGCGCCTGGTGTGCAACTTCGCCACGGCGGAGCTGATCAAGTCGGCCGCCAACGCGTACCTGGCCACGAAGGTCAGCTTCATCAACGCTATCTCCGAACTGTGCGACGCGTCCGGCGCGGACGTGGCCGAACTCAGCGAAGCGATGGGCATGGACCCGAGGATCGGCAACCGCTACATGCATGCCGGGCTGGGCTTCGGCGGCGGGTGCCTGCCCAAGGACATCCGCAGCCTCCGCAGCCAGGCCGCCGCACTGGGCGTGGACCCGGTGAACGACTGGATGGGTGTGGTGGATGCCATCAACGTCCGCCAGCGGGCCCGGACGGTTTCCCTGGCCACGGAACTGTGCGGCGGCGGGCTCGCCGGACGCGCCATCACCATCCTCGGAGCCTCCTTCAAGCCCGAGACCGATGACATCCGCGACTCCCCCGCCCTGGATGTCGCGGCCCGGCTGGCAGCCGCCCGCGCGCACGTGACGGTGACCGATCCGAAGGCAGTGAACCACGCATGGCTGCGGTATCCGCAGCTGCGGTTCGAAGCCTCCGCAACGCGGGCCTTGGACGGCGCGGAGCTGGTGCTGCTGCTCACTGAGTGGGACGAGTACCTGCGCCTGAGCCCTGCCGTCGCGGGAGGGTTGGTGCGGCGGCGGGTGATCCTGGACGCCAGGAACGTGCTCGACGCCGCTACCTGGCAAGCGGAGGGCTGGGTGGTCCGCGGGCTGGGCAGGGCGGGCAAAAACGCCGGTGCCGCTGTCAGTGTCGCTTCCGGGGCCGGGCTGACGGGAATGCGTAACTCTTAGCCTGTTTCCACCGCCGCGGATCAGCAGAAGCGCGGATTCCCGGGCTTCCATTTCCAGGGGCCTCTCAAAAGTCACGCATTTTCGTTCCACGATCCCCGCCTGCACTTTATGATGTGCGAGGGGGTGGTAGCGCATGGGGGGTTCCAGGCGGCAGGACAAGGGTTTAAGCGGGTCGGAGTTCGGCGCGTTTTTTGATGCAAGCCCGGACGCGCTCATAGCGGTCAATGCGGACGGCACCATCAAAATGGCCAACGCGGCGGCCAGCAGGCTCTTCGGCTACACACGCGATGAGCTGATGGGCAGCGACCACTGGCTGCTCCTGTCGGAGGGGTTCCGGAACGAAACGAGGCTGCTTCAGGAGCACCTGCAGGCGCAGCCCGATGAACCGCTGCCGCCGCGGGAAGTCTACGGACTGCACCGGGACGGCACAGAGTTCGCCGCCGAGGTGGCCGGCTCACTGCTGGACGACGGCGGCTCCCAGGTTTTGCTTGTCTCCGTCCGGAGCACGGAACACCGCAAGGGAGCTGACGCTGACCTCCGCGAGGCCATGTCACTGCTGACTGCCACCCTCGAATCCACCGCCGACGGCATCCTGGTCATCAGCTCCGACGGCAGTGTGGCCGGGTTCAATGACCAGTTCCTGAAAATGTGGGGCATTCCGCCTGAACTCGTGGACGGCGACAGTGAAGAGCCGGTCATGGGGCTGATCCTCTCCCAGGTTGCGAATCCGGAGGCCTTCATGGCCAGGATCGCCGAGGTTGTGGAGAGCCCCGGGGCGGAGAGCCACGACGTGCTGGACTTCAAGGATGGCAGGACGTTTGAAAGGTATTCGCGGCCGCAGCGCGTGGGCGAGAGGATCGCGGGCCGGGTGTGGAGCTTCCGGGATGTCACTCCGCGCAGGCAGGCGCAGGAGCAGGCCGAGCAGGCCCTGACTGACCTGGCGGCCCAGACGGAACAGCTGCGCGCCTTGGCTTTCCAGGATCCGCTCACCGGACTGGCCAACCGGGCGGTGTTCAACCAGTCCCTTGCTGCGGCGCTCAAAGAACCACGCCTGAAGACAGTGGACGTCCTGCTCATTGACCTGGACGATTTCAAGGAAGTCAACGACATCCTGGGCCACCAGGCCGGCGATGACATGCTGCTGGAAGTGGCACGCCGGCTCCGCGGTTGCGTCCCTACGGCGGATGTGGTGGCCCGCCTGGGCGGCGACGAGTTTGTGGTGCTGCTGACGGCCTGCCCCGATACCGAAGCCATTGCCGCCTGCATTGTCAGGTGCCTGCACGTGCCCGTGACCATCAACGGCAGGGCGCTGCGGCCGAGCCTCAGCCTGGGGCTCGCCTCCATCGGCAAGGAAACGATGGTTGCTTCCGAGTTGCTCCGTGAGGCGGACATCGCCATGTACGCGGCCAAAGCTGCCGGCAAGAACCGCTTCCTGCGCTTCCATCCGGACATGATGATTGCCCTGGTGCAGCGGACGGAGATGGAAGCGGGCCTGCAGCTCGCGGTCGCCCGCGGCGAGATCTCGGTGGCCTTCCAGCCGATTGTCTCCCCACGGACCGGGCTCACGGTCCAGTTCGAGGCCCTGGCGCGTTGGGACCACGCCGGCGAGCGCATCCCGCCGTCGGTCTTTATCCCGATGGCGGAGCGCAGCGGCCTGATCGGCGAAATCGGCAACGAAGTGATGGGGCTCAGCCTGATGCAGCTGGCGCCGTGGCTGCGCGAGGACCTGTCGCGGTCGCTTGCGGTCAACGTGTCCGGCGTGCAGCTGCAGGAACCGGCTTTTGCCGACGGCGTCCTCCGCCTGGCCGCTGCCTATGGAGTGGGCGCCTACCAGCTGGTCCTGGAAGTCACCGAGAGTGTAATTTTCGACCCCGACTGCGGCCTGCTCAAGCAGCTCAGCAAGCTGCGCGAGGCTGGCGTCCGGGTGGCGCTGGATGACTTTGGCACGGGCTATTCGTCGCTGGGCCGGCTGCAGGATCTGCCGGTGGACACGGTGAAAATCGACCGCACGTTTGTGTCCATGGTGCTGACAGGAGAGGAACGCCTGCCCATCCTGAGCTCCATGATCAACATGGCCCACAGCCTCGGCCTGACCGTCACCGCCGAAGGTGTCGAAACGGCCGCGCAGGCCGATTATCTGACCGCACTGGACTGCGATTCGCTGCAGGGGTACCTGTTCTCGCAGCCGGAGCCCGGGCACCGGCTGGAACTGGCCGGCAGGCAGGCGGAAGGAGCCCTGGCAGCGCTGGCAGCCGGGCGGCCAACAACCGCCTGACCCGCGCCAAAATCAGGCCTCGCGAGGACAATGAACCTATGGACGTCGTTGTCATCGAAACGCGGCCGCTCGGGGACCGCAGCTACCTGGTCCACGACGGGCAGGTGGCGCTGGTCATCGATCCGCAGCGGGACACGGACCGGGTGGAGGCCGCGGCCGCGGAAGCCAACGTCCGGATCACCCACGTTGCCGAAACCCACCTGCACAACGATTACCTCAGCGGGGGGCTCATCCTCGCCCGCGCGCACGGTGCCGAGTACCTCGTCAGCGCAAATGACCGCGTCGCGTTTGAACACCAGCCAATAGCCGACGGCGGCACAGTCCAGGTGGGCCGGCTCACCGTGAAAGCCGTGGCCACGCCCGGCCACACCCACCACCATCTCAGCTACGTGGTCAGCGATGGCGAGGACCAGGCGGTGTTCTCCGGCGGCAGCCTGCTCTACGGGTCGGTGGGCCGGACTGATCTGGTCAGGGACGAGGACACCGAGGACCTCACCCACGCCCAGTACTCCTCGGTCCGCCGCCTGGCCGCCGAGGCCAAGCCGGACGCAGCCCTGTACCCCACGCACGGGTTCGGCTCGTTCTGTTCGTCCGGGCCACCGTCGAGCGCCCCTTCCTCCACCATCGCCCAGGAGCAGGAAACCAACCACGCGTTCACGGATGCCGACGAGGACCATTTCGTGCGCGAGCTCATCAACAACCTGACCGCCTACCCGTCCTACTACGCGCACATGGCCCCGGCAAACCGGCAGGGTCCGGGACCGGCGGACCTCACCGTGCCGGAATCCCTGAACGCAACAGAGCTCAGCCGCCGGCTCGCGGACGGCGAATGGGTGGTGGACCTGCGCCACCGGGTGGCCTTCGCCAGCCGCCATCTGCAGGGCTCGGTGAGTTTCGAGTACGGCCGCGGTTCCAGCTTCACCGCCTACGTGGGCTGGGTCCTGCCCTGGAACCAAAAACTGACCCTGGTGGGAACAGAGGAGGACGTCAAAAAGGCCATCCGGGACCTGTCCCGCATCGGCATCGACTCCCCCGACGCCGCCCTCGGAACGGAACCGTCGGCACTCGCGCCGGGCACCGCCGTCGTGCATTATCCGCGTGTGGGCTGGGACGAAATGCTGCACGGACGAAGTGCCGGCGACGTGGTGCTCGATGTGCGCCGGACGGAGGAGTACGACGCCGGCCACGTCGCCGGGGCGGTCAACATCCCGCTGCATGAGCTGCTGGGGCGGATGGCCGAGATTCCGGCGGGTACGGTGTGGGTGCACTGCGCCTCGGGATACCGTTCCGGGGTGGCGACGAGCCTGCTGCAGCGCGCGGGCCGGCAGGTGGTTCATGTGGACGCGAAGTACGGTCCTTCTTGACCTGTGAGGGATATCATAGGGATGCGTCTTCGCCCAGGTCTCGGGCGGCCCGGTCTCAGGTTTTGCGGGTGACGGGCGCACCTATGGGGAGGGATCCGCGTGTCTCAGAATGGTCTCCTGGAGCAACGGCCCGCCACGGTGAGGAGCACGGCCAGGCTGGGTTGGCTGGTGGTGCCTGTCGCCGTGGTGCTGGGTATACTTGGAGCTTTTTTTGCTGCCAACAGCGGCACTCCCGCGGCCATGGTGGCCGGCGATTTCTCCGTTCTTGTGGCCGCCCTGCTGGCCGGTTTCAGCTGCGGCCGGGCGGCGCTGCGCGGCGGCGTGAACGCACGCGCCTGGACCCTGATGTCGGTGGCTGCCTATGTCTGGGCCGCCGGCATGGCTGTCTGGACGTACTTCGGGCTGACCAACAACCACATCTACCCCTTCCCGTCGCTGGCGGATGTGGGGTTCGTGGGGTACTCGGTGCCGGCCGCTGTCGCCCTTTTCAGCTTTAAGCGGCCCGGCGGCACCACCCGGGTTGGACTGCTCCGGTCAGCGCTGGACGCGGCAGTCATCGCGGGCTCGGTCCTGGCGATCAGCTGGTACGTGGCGCTGGGCCCGGCCATCAGCTCCGCGGGCGACCTCCTGACCAGGCTCACCACCATGGCCTACCCCGTGGTGGACGTGATCATCACGTCGCTGGTGCTGGTCCTGGGGATGCGCCGGCAGCCCGGCGAGCGGCTGCCGTGGCTGTGCTTCGGCGGCGGCCTGCTGGTCCTCACCGTCACCGACACCACCTACGTGCGGTTGACGTACGACGGCGTCACGGGAGTCACCGGTTCACCGCTCGCCTTGGGCTGGATCATCGCCTTCCTCCTGATCGCGCTGGCACCGCTTCTCCCCTATGCCGAAAACCCGCGGCCGGACCGCAGGGCGTATGCGCTGGCCCTGGAGCTGCTCCCCTACGCACCCATCCTGGCGGCCGTGATGGTGGTGGCGGGCCCGCATGTGCACGAGATGAGTTTTTTCCTGCTGGTGGTGGCCAGGGTCACCGTGGCGCTCATCCTGGTCCGCCAGGTGCTGATCATCATCGAGAACCTCACCCTGACCACCGGGCTGGAGCAGGAGGTGGCGGCCCGGACGGCTGAGTTGGAGGGCCTGGGCGCGATCGTGAACTCCTCCACGGACGCCATCCTGAGCACCACACCCGACGGCGTCATCACCAGCTGGAACCCGGGGGCGCAGCATCAGTACGGCTACACGGCCGAGGAAGCCATCGGCCGGGACGCGCGTTTCCTCCTGCCGCCGGGCAGCACGGACGGCGACGACGCGGTTTTCGAGCAGCTCCGCGACGGCGGCGAGGCCGTGAGCTTCGAAACCGAACACCTGCGGAAAGACGGCGCCATCATCCCCGTGTCCTTGACCATTTCCCCCATCCGTGAAGGAACCACAGTCCGCGGGATCGCCGTCATCGCCAGGGACATCACGCTGCGCCGGGCCGCCGAACTGGAGCTGAAGGCAGCCAGGGAAGCGGCGCTGGAATCCAGCCGCCTCAAGTCCGAGTTCCTAGCCACCATGAGCCATGAAATCCGGACGCCCATGAACGGCGTGGTGGGGCTGACCGCACTGCTGCTGGAGACGCCGCTGGACCAGACGCAGAAACAGTACGCCCAAGGCGTCAAGGGCGCCGGCGAGGCGCTGCTGTCCCTGATCAACGACATCCTGGACTTCTCCAAACTGGAAGCCGGCAAGGTTGACCTGGATGTCCGCGCCTTCGATCCCCGCATGCTTGTGGAGGAAGTGGCCGGCCTGCTGACCGAGCCCGCGCAGGCCAAGAACCTGGAGCTGATCGCCTACTGCGAACCGGACGTTCCGGCCCGGCTGCACGGTGATTCCGGCCGGATCCGCCAGATCCTGCTCAACCTCGCGTCCAACGCCGTGAAGTTCACGGCAGGCGGTGAAGTGTCCATCCGGGTCAAGACGGAAACACCTGATGCGAAGCCCGGGGCCACCGCGATGGTTTATTTCGAAGTCCGCGATACCGGCATCGGCATCGACCCCTCGCACCACGCCAGGCTGTTCGAGTCCTTCTCGCAGGCGGACGCTTCCACCACCCGGCGCTATGGCGGCACCGGGCTGGGACTGGCCATTTGCCGCAGGCTCACTGAAGCCATGGACGGCGAGATCGGGCTGGACAGCGCTCCCGGAGAGGGCAGTACGTTCTGGTTCCGTATCCCCGTGCCCGTGGCCCCGCCGTCCACCGATCCCGTGCCCGCCGCCGGCTTCCTCACCGGGCTTCGCGTCCTGGTGGTGGACGACAACGCCACCAACCGCCTGGTGCTGGAATCCCAGCTGCGCGGCTGGAGGCTGCAGCCGGAGGCGGTGCCGGATGCCCGCGCTGCGTTGGCCCGCGCCCACGAAGCCGCGGCTGCCGGGGTGCCGTTCCACCTGGCCGTGCTGGATCTCTGTATGCCGGACACCGATGGCCTTGAGCTGGCCCGCGAACTAAAGGCCGACCCCGCACTGGCGGACATCGAGCTGATCATGCTCACGTCCACCATGCAGGTCAACGCGGCCGACATCGCGGACGCAGGAGTCCGCGAATGGCTCATGAAACCGGTCCGCAGCTCCGAGTTCTACAACCGTCTGGTCCGGCTGATGTCCACGAGCGAACACCATGCACCGGCGCCCTCTGCGGCCAGCCGGCTGTCCGACGCTGAGCCGTCCCCGGGGCCGTCCGCTGATTCCTCCGCCGGGACGTCCCGTCAGGGGCCATCACGGGGCCGCATCCTGGTGGTGGAGGACAACGAGGTGAACCAGCTGGTGGCCCGCGCCACGGTGACTAAGTTCGGCTACGCGGTGGACGTGGTGGCCGACGGCGCCGAGGCCGTGGCCGCCACTGCAAAGACCAGGTACGCCGCCGTCCTGATGGACTGCCACATGCCCGTGATGGACGGATTCGAGGCCACGCGCGTCATCCGCCGGCGCGACGGCGGGCCCGGTCATCTCCCGATCATCGCGATGACCGCCGGCGCCCTGGACGGGGACCGGGAACGCTGCCTCGCCGCCGGGATGGACGATTACCTCTCCAAGCCGGTGGACGCCGCCGAGCTTGAAGCCGCGCTCTCCCGTTGGGTCCCCGAACAGGCGCCACAGATTTCTTCGCCGCAGGAGCTGGAGGCACCCCCGTTGGACGAGGCTCCCCAGCACGAGGCTCCCCAGCAGGAGGCTCCCCAGCTGCTGGCCGTCACCGGTGGACGTCCGCCGGCGCTGGATGCGGACCGGCTGGCCATGCTTCGCGATCTCGGCCCCGAGGACGGCCTGGGCCTGTTGCCCGCAACGACGGAGGCGTTCCGGAAGGACGTTCCCGCGCGGCTCGCGGCGCTGCGCGAAGCCCTGCACAACGGCGGCGGGCCAGCCCTGGCGCAGGCCGCGCACGCCCTGAAGGGTGCCGCCGCCAACATCGGAGCTACCGCCGTCGCAGGCCTGTGCGGCGAGCTGGAGGACATGGGACGCAGCGGAAAGCACGACGGCGGCCGGCTGCTGCTCAGCCGGCTGGAAGCTGAGCTTGTGCGTGTGGACTTTGAACTCGATCTAGCGCTGGAGGTGGCACAGTGAAAGTCCTGGTGGCAGATGACGATCCGGGCTCGCTCCTGGTGGCCCGCGCCGCCGTCGAACGCTCCGGGCATGACTGCCTGACGGCGGCGGACGGTGACGAGGCGTGGGCCCTGTATCTGGAGCACCAGCCCGATGTTGTGGTGACGGACTGGATGATGCCGGGGATGGACGGGCTGGCGCTGTGCCGGGCCATCCGGGCGCGCGGGGCGGACCTGTATACGTACATCGTGCTGCTGACGTCGCAGGGGTCCCGGGACGATGTGCTCGCCGGGCTCGAAGCCGGGGCGGACGACTACGTCACCAAGCCGCTGGACCCGTTTGTCCTGCACGCGCGGCTCCTTGTGGCGCTCCGGGTGACCACGCTGCACGCTGATCTGGCGCATTACCGGAAGGTGCTGTCGCAGCAGGCGCGGACCGATCCGCTGACCGGCCTGCACAACCGGCTCAAGCTCTCCGAGGACCTCGAGCAGCTGCATGCGCGCAGCCAGCGGTACACGGAGGGGTATTGCGTGGCCATGTGCGATGTGGACAACTTCAAAAGCTACAACGACATCTACGGGCACCAGGCGGGCGATCTCGCGCTGCGGGCCGTGGCGGGGGCGCTGGTGGGTGCGGCGCGGAAGACCGACGGCGTGTACCGGTACGGCGGCGAGGAGTTCCTGCTGGTGCTGCCGAACCAGTCACAGCTGAGCGCCAAGGCCTTTATGGAGCGGGCGCTGGATACCGTGCGCGAGCTGGAGATTGTGCACTCCGGGGATCCGCTGGGGCAGCTGACGCTGAGCGCCGGGATTTCCGCGTTCACCGCCGAACACCGGGCCGACGCCGACACGCTCCTGGGCGAGGCCGACGCCGCGCTTTATGCGGCCAAGGCGGCCGGCCGGAACCGGGTGGAGCTGGCGTTGCAGTAGCGGCTACGCGGCTTTTTTGCGCTGCTTGGTCTGACCCGGCTGCTTCTTGGCTGGCTGCTGCACGGGATGCTTGAGCGGCTGCTGCTGGGTTACCGGGTGGTGCTGTGCGGGCTGTTTCGGGGCGGACTGCTTGGGGGCTTCAGGCTCGGCGGGCTCTTGAACCTGCTCGTCCTGCGCGGTCTCGTACTCTGCGGTCTCGTCCTGCACCAGGTCAACCGACGCGTACATGCGGTTGCGGCGCCAGCGGCGGACCAGGTCCACACCGGCCAGGATGCCTGCCAGCGGCGTGAGGACAGCGGCGGCATAGACGAACAGCATCCACGTCAGGGTGGCCATGGGCGGCTGGTTGTTGTTCAGCAGGGAGAGCCCGCCGAACATGGCGATGATCCAGAAAAGCAACACCGCCGTCAGCACCGCGGCCGCGGGGAAGTACTGGTTGCGTACGATCTTCTTCAGGGTTTCCATGCATTTTCCTCCTGCCTGGCCGGGGTGCGGTGAGAGGCCGCATGAACACCAGTATGCGGCTGCAGGCCCACGGATTTGCGCAACACGCAGGCGGTGGTGACGAACCTAACGGCGGCCAGGCTGAGACCCGTCGGGATCCAGGTTTCGACAGGCTCAACCACCGGCCGGGGCTTCCCTGCTGCGGGCACAGCCAATACCGTGGATGACAACCGCCCCTGACCTTGGAGGATCCCATGCGCAAAGTCACGTCCGGCCTGTTCCACTCCGTTGACGGCGTGGTCTCAGACCCATTCCTCTGGCAATTCGACAGCTTCGACGACGACCTCGGCCAGGCTCTGACCCGCATGATGGAAAGCGTGGACACCGTGGTGCTGGGCCGGGTGAGCTACCAGGAGTGGGCCGGTTACTGGCCCACGGCGTCCGTGGACGAGGACTTCGCCGGATTCATCAACCCGGTAGAGAAGTTCGTGGCCTCCCGGACGCTGACGGAGCCGCTTGAGTGGCAGAACTCCCACCTGATCGAGGGCCCGCTGGAGGAATTCGTGGCCGGCCTGAAAGAGCGCGACGGCGGCGAGATCGCCGTGACCGGCAGCATTTCCGTGGTGCGCCAATTGCTGTTCGCCGGGCTGCTGGATGAGCTCACCCTGATCACGCACCCCGTGGTGGCCGGCAGCGGCCGGAAGCTGTTCCAGGACGGCGACCCCGTGACGCGGCTCGGACTGAAGGACCAGTACAGGACCACGAAAGGCAACGTCGTCAGCACCTACGGACTGCTGGGCGAATAGGGATCGCCTCGGCTCAGGCCCCGTTGCGTTCTATTGCCTGACCGATGATCCGGGCGCCTTCCGGGAATGCTCCCGGATTCGTGCCCGAGTAGTTAAGCCGGATGAACGGGCCTGCCGGCTCGGCCGGGAACCATTCGTTGCCGCCGGCGATGATCACCCCGGCGGTTTCACAGTCGCGGGTCAGCCGTTCGAGGTCGGTCCCGTCGGGCAGCCGCGCCCACAGGTTCAGGCCGCCCTTGGGCACCTGCTCGATGTGCGCCTGCGGGGCGTGCTGGCGCAGGCTGGTAACCAGCAGGTCGCGGCGGGACTCGAGCTGGTGGCGGAGGCTGCGAAGGTGCGTCTGCCACCCGGGCTGCGTCACGACGTCGAGCGCTGCCGCCTGGAGCAGCCCGCTGACGTACATCGATTCGGCCGCCCGGTCCGCCAGGATGCGCTCCCGCGCCGGGCCGCGGGCGATGACCGCGGCGACGCGGATCGACGGCGAGACGCTCTTGGTCAGCGAGCGCAGGTAGACCACGTGGCCGGAGTCGTCGCGGGAGGCGACGGGCACGGGGTTGGAGGAGATGCCGAAATCGTGCGCCCAGTCGTCCTCCACAAGGAACGCCCCCTTCGCGCGCACCACGTCCAGGACCTGTTCGCGCCGTTCAGCTGACCACTGCGCGCCGGTGGGGTTGGCGTAATTGGGCTGCGCGTAGAAGAGCCGCGCGCCGGACTCATCAAAGGCGCGGGCCAGTTCCGCCGGGTCCGGACCATCCGGTCCGCTGGGCACCGGGACAACGCGCACGCCGGCCTGCGCTGCGGCCAGGATGGCGCCCCAATAGGACGGCGATTCCATCAGCAGCGGCTGTCCGCGGCCCGCGAGCGCGCTGAAGATGGAGCTGAGCCCGCTTTGGCTTCCGGGGAGTACGACGACGTCGCTCGGGTTCGGCGGGGTGGTCCCGGCCGGCGTGGAGGCACCGAGTTCGTGCGCGAACCACGACTGCAGTTCCGGCATTCCGGCTGCGGGCGGACGGAACAAGGCCGCGTCACCGCGGGCTGCCCGGGCGATGGCTGCCCGCACCAGCCGCTCGGGCAGGAGTTCGCGGTCCGGGTAGCCGGAGTGGAAGGAGATGGCATCGTTGGCCACGTTGCGCATGGTGCTGGAGGCCGGGGGCGGCGGTGCCAGCGGGGAACGGAGGGCCGCCGTCTGCCAGCCGTAGTCGGACGGACGGGCGCTGCGGACGGCCCGCACAAAAGTCCCGACGCCGGGCCGGCTCTCGATCAGCCCCTGCCCCGTGAGCGTCTGCAGGGCCTTCTGCACTGTAACGGGGCTGGCCTGGTACTCGGCCACCAGCGACCGCGTGGACGGCAGCTTGGCACCGGGAGCGGCCGAGGAAATCCATTTCTTCAGGTGCGCCACAATCCGGGAACTGCTATCGTTGTTCATGAGAGACAATAGTAGCGCTACTACACTTATCCGGCCAGTGGTACCGTCCCGCCAGCCAACGGGACTCTGGTGGGGCCTCCTCGGAGTAGCGGCTTTCTCCTTCACGGTGCCGTTCACCAAGGTGGCCGTCGCAGGCCTGGCCCCGCTGTTCATCGGGTCCGGCCGTGCAGTGGTCGCCGCCATCCTCGCCGCCTTCGCACTCGCCCTCACCCGGCAGCGACTCCCCCGCGGCACGCAGTGGGTCCGCCTCGCGTTGGTGGCCGGCGGCATCGTCGTCGGGTTTCCCCTACTGACGTCCTTTGCACTCACCACAACGCCGGCCAGCCACGGCGCCGTCGTGATCGCAATGTTGCCCGCCGCGACGGCAGTGGCTGCAGTACTTCGGGGGCGAGAGCGTCCGCGCCCGGCGTTCTGGCTCATCACGGGCGTGGGTGCGCTGGCGGCCATCACCTTCGCGTCCATGCAGTCCGGTGGATTCGGGCAGCTGCACTCGGCGGACCTGCTGCTCCTGGGCGCAGTGGTGGCCGCGGCCATCGGCTACGCGGAGGGCGGCCTGCTGGCCCGCGAGCTCGGTGCCTGGCAGACGGTGTCGTGGGCGCTGGTGCTGGCGTCGCCGCTGATGGTGATCATGGTGGCGGTGTCCGTGGCGCAGCAGCCGCCGACAGGCACGCCGGTGCAGTGGCTGGCCTTTGCGTACCTCGGTGTGGTCAGCATGTTCCTGGGCTTCTTCGCCTGGTACCGGGGCCTGGCCGCCGGCCCCATGGCCCAGGTCAGCCAGATCCAGCTGGTGCAGCCCGTGCTGAGCATCTGCTGGGCGGGCCTCCTGCTCGGTGAGTCGCTGACGTGGAGCACCATCGTCGGCGGCCTGGCCGTCATCCTCTGCGCGGGCGCCGCGGTCCGGGTCAGGCTCAAGCCGGCGCCGCCTCAGCCCGCAGTCCCCCACCCTGCTGTCCCTCACGCCACAAAGCAGCTCGAGCCTGTAAAGGATTAGCACCATGTACACCACAGCCCATTTTGAAGCCAGCCCCGACGCCATTCAGGAACTGCTGACTCGGCCGGGCGCCGCCAACTTGGTCGCCATGACCTCCCAGGGCCTCATCGCCACTCTGCTGCCCTTTGTCTACGACCCCTCGGTGGGCGAGCACGGCGCGCTGCACACGCACGTCGCCAGGAACAACCCGCAGTGCTCCGAACCGGCCATCGGGGAATCCCTGATGATCATTCAGGGCGCGGACGCCTATATTTCGCCGTCCTGGTATGCGTCCAAGGCCGAGCACGGACGTGTTGTGCCCACGTGGAACTACTCCACGGCGCACGTGTACGGCCAACTCGTGATCCATGATGACCCTGCCTGGCTCGCCGGCCAGGTCAGGCGGCTGACCAACGTCAACGAGGCGGACTTCGAGCACCCGTGGAGCGTGGACGACGCGCCGGAACGCTACATCTCGGGCCAGTTGCGCGCGATCGTGGGCATCGAACTGGTCATCACCAGGATCGAGGCGAAGACCAAGCTGAGCCAGAACCGATCCGCAGCGGATGTTGACGGCGTGGTCGCAGGACTCAGCGCCCGCGGGGATGCAGAAAGCGCCTCCGACGTCGAGCGGGCACGCTGACCCGCTCCAGGTCTGGAATGGCTCAGCGGGCGACGAGCGCCTCGCTGGCCTCCCACAGACCCTGCGCCAGCTCGGCGTCGTACGCCTGGCCGTTGGCCTTGGCCAGGCCGCGTTTGGCGTAGTAGGCGCCGGAGATCCAGTCGGTGCCGGCGGTGCCGTTGCTGAGCCAGAGGAGGGTGTCGGCGCCCTGGTCCGGGGTGAGCATAAAGCGGTTGAGCAGCGTCTTGTAGGCGTGCCGCATGGGGCTGGTGGACTCTGCCGCGAAGTTGGTGCGGACCACGCCCGGGTGGAACGCCGCCGTCGTGATTCCCTGCTCGCCGAAACGGCGGTGCAGCTCGGACGTGAAGAGGATGTTGGCGAGTTTGGCCGTGCCGTAGGCGCGGTTGGTGGAGTAGGTGTGCTCCGATTTGAGGTCGAAGAGGTCCATTTTGCCGAAGCCGTTGGCCGCGCTCGCGGTGTTGATGACCTTGGCGCTGCTGGCGGTGAGGACGTCCATCAACTCGGTGGTGAGCAGGAACGGCGCCAGGTGGTTGATCTGGAAGGTGGACTCGTTGCCGTCCACGGTGAGCTGGTGCTTGCCCATGATGCCGCCGGCGTTGTTGGCCAGGACGTCGATCCGCTCGTAGTCGTCCTTCAACTGCGCGGCGAGCGTGCGGACCTGGTCCAGGTCGGCGAAGTCGCTGACGAAGTAGTCGGCGTTCAGCTCCTTCGCGATGGCCTGCGTCTTCTCCTCGGAACGGCCGACGACGACCACCCGGTCGCCTGCCTGCGTCAGCGTCCGCGCGGCTGCCGCGCCGATGCCGTCGCTGGCGCCGGTGATCACGATGGTGCGTTGGGTCAAGGGGTGTCCTTTGGTTGGGGTGGGAACCTGGGAGGTGAGTGCGGACTCCTGCCAGCCTAGCCCTGCGGGCATTATGTACTCGGGTCGGTCCATCCGGGGCAGCCCTCGCCGGCAGGATTTGCGAGGCAGTCATCGGCATAGTTGCGGGTGATGGACCGCCACACTTGAACTGTCTGGGCCGGGGTGGCGAACTGGCCGGTTCCGGGGACCGGCAGGTTGGGGCCGCCGTTGACGGAGTACGTGCCACGGAATGACGTCACTATTGAGAGGGCAAAATCACCGGTCGATTGGTAGACGTGGCTGGTCCGCGTTTTCTCGCCCCACCGGTCCTGGGGCAGCGGTCCGCCGGCGGTGGGGGTCGGCCCAAGCGTTGTGCCGTCGCCGTAGTTGTAGGTGTATTCGATGGGTGTCGCCACCAGGTGGACGCGCTGGCCAAGGATGGTGACCTCGAATTCCTGGGCGTGCGCATCCGCGAAGATGTTGGTCTCGGCGCCCCTGAGGGTGTGCGGGCTCGGCTGCGCGGTCAAGGTGGCCGGGGCGATGGGAAGGTTCTGGAAGTCCTGCTGGATCCGGGCGGCGATAGCCGGGAGGAGGTCTTCGGGGTTCTCGTCGTAGAGGCAGGTGGGCCCGTTCAGCGGAACCCAGGTCCCCCACGCTGGATCAGAGATGGCCCTCGGCGCCACCATCCACTGGACATACGTGCCGGCCTGGCCGTCGCCCCGGTCCGGACACATCATCATGTCCTGGACACACGAGCCGTTCACTGCGTCTTGGCAGAGAATCTCGTACTTGTAGTGGTTTGGGTCCTCGGGGACGTGGCCTGGAGGCGCGGGGAGCATCTGTCCAGTTGCATGATCGACGACCCACACGATCGCCTGGAGCCCTGACCCCTGGTAGTTCCCCGAACCGCCGTAGTCTCCGTCGTCGGCAGCGGTTGTTGTCGTAGTTGAAGTTGCCTGCGCACCGGACGGCTGTAACACCATGAGCAGAATGACGATAAATGGGAGTGCGACCCTTGTCCACGCCGTCATTTTCACCTACTGAAGCAAGTGCATGTCCGAAACAGACCAAGCACCACCCATATAAGAGGCTATGACAACTGAGGCAGTGTTTGAACCGGGCTCCGGCTCCCGCCCAATGCTGCCATCGGCTTTGTAGAACTCGATTGATTCCTGATTCACCTGCACCACAACCTGCTGCGTCGAAGAGCCTTCGACCATTTTTGCTTCAATAGATGGCGTCGAGATTCGGCCACCCACCTGCCAGCGGTTGGTCTTGTAGCCAGTTGCAATCGCAGTCTTCACGTTGTCACAGAACGCACAGCCTGGTTTAGTCAATTGCTCCCACGCCGAAGAGTCACCCGTCTCGTAGCCGTAGTTCAGCAGGGCAAACCAGTACCCCACAAAGGCCTCAAGCCCGGCCTTTGAGTTCTCATCAGCAAGCGGCGGCTTCACGGGAACGGGAACGTTCTGCGCCTTCCCCTGCGCGTCCGCCGGCTTGTAGACGGCGGTCAGCGTAGGAGCAGGCATCGGGGTTGCGCTGGGCGTCGCCGCCGCCGTCGTAGTCTCCGTAGTGCCAGGTGGTGGACCGCCGCCCTGGCACCCCGCCAACGCGAGCGTGCACGCCGCCAAAGCAGCCACTACGGTAAGACGAAAGCGCGCGGAATTAACCGGCAGCGTGGTCATAGATGTCCCCAGACATTTCTCTAGACAATGGAGAAGCTCGCTCCAGCCAGACTACCCGAGCCCCAAGATAAGCGAAGAAGTTATCCACAGGGCCACGCGGTCACCGGTCCTGTCCCCGGCACCCGAGCGGGCATAAGCTGCACAAGGAATCACACCGCAACCCTGGGAGATAGCGACATGGAGATGGCCAAAGCGTCCGACGAAGCCAAGGAGCGCTTCCGCTCAGTAGTGCCGGACCACCCCGAGGTGGTGGTCAAGCCGATGTTCGGCAACCTGGGCGCCTTTGTCAACGGCAACATGTTCGCCGGACTGTTCGGCTCCACCATCGGGGTGAAGCTCTCCGACGCCGACCGGCAGGTGCTTGAAAGCAC
This sequence comes from Pseudarthrobacter sp. KH_020_B, assembly GCF_057840185.1. NCBI lineage: Bacteria > Bacillati > Actinomycetota > Actinomycetes > Micrococcales > Micrococcaceae > Pseudarthrobacter > Pseudarthrobacter sp. KH_020_B. Next base: position 1,225,581 of record NZ_CM174506.1, on the reverse strand, counting down.
CGAGCGGACCGTCCCGTTCGGCCCGGCGGAGCGGCCCATGGGCGGCTACACCGGGCTGCCGGAGGTGTGGAACGCCGAAGGCGAGGGCGATGACGCGCGCGCAAGCGCCTGGGTGGAGAAGGCCTTCGAGTACGTCGCGGGGCTCCCGCCGAAGGCGCCCAAGGCAGCCAAACCGCGCAAGTAGCCGTCCAACAGCTGCATCAGCGGCCCCCAGTTCGGGATCATGTCAAAACAAAAGACGAGAGTCCACCCATCCAAACACTGCTGTGCTTCGAATATCAGGTGGTCGGAGAGACTACCCTTCCTGGCCATTGACCGAGGAGTGGACAGTGAAACGAATTCCAAAGTTGGCCATAGGGGTTTCCGCCGTGGCGTTGCTGGCAGCCGGGACCGTGGGGGTCGGACCTGTGATTGCCGAGAGCCAGAAAGCGGCTGACAAATCCGTCACCCTTCACGCGACCCTGACGGAGCTGAACGGATCAGGCGCGTCCGGTACCGCCACCGCCGTCGTCAAGAACCAGAAGATCGAGCACATTGATGTGCACGCGCACGGCCTCACGCCCGACGCGCCGCACGCCCAGCACATCCACTACGGCGAGCAGGCACTCAACGAATGCCCCACGATTGCCCTTGACAGCAATGATGATGGACGCGTCAACACCGTGGAAGGCATTCCGGCGTACGGACCACTGGTGGTGTCGCTGAACACCACCGGCGACACCTCCCCCGCAAGCTTCCTGGACGTGGGCCGGTTCCCGGTCTCCGCGGATGGCAGTTATGACTACAGCCGCAGCAACATCGAGTTCACGGACGTCACCGGGATAGGCTACCCGGGCAACGGAGGTAGGGGTACCGCCAAGCAGATTGCCGATGCGATCCGCGACGGTGAGGGCGTCCTGGTGATCCATGGCCTGGACTACGACGGCAACGGCACCTACAACTTCAGTGATCCCGAAGGCGCCAGCGAACTGAACGCCAGCCTGCCCGCGGAAGCCACCGATCCGGCAGTCTGCGGGGTGCTCGAACGCCGCTAACGACCGAAAAATCAGCACCCGCAGTACGACGACGGCGGGGCGGCCAGAATTTTCCTGGACGCCCCGCCGTCGTACTTCAGTCAGCCGTGGCTGGAGTCAGAGCGCTAACCCGCCACGCCGGCGAGCAGGAAGATGGCCGCAGCGATGGCGAAGCCCATCACGCCAATGAGGGTTTCCATGACGGTCCAGGTCCGCAGGGTGGTCTTGACGTCCATGCCGAAGAAGCGGCCCACCAGCCAGAAGCCGGAGTCGTTGACGTGGGAGACCACCACGGAGCCGGCCGCCACAGCGATAACCAGCGCGGCGATCTGCATGCCGGTCAGTCCGGCGGTGGCCACGGCCGGGGCGATCAGGCCGGCGGTGGTGGTCAGGGCCACGGTGGCCGAACCCTGGGCGATGCGCAGGATGGCGGAGATCAGGAAGCCGGCCAGGATCAGCGGGATGCCCAGGTTGCCCAGGACGTCGGCCAGTGCGGCACCGATGCCGGAAGCACGGAGCACGCCGCCGAACATGCCGCCGGCGCCGGTGATCAGGATGACCGAACAGACCGGGCCCAGCGAGGATTCGAGCAGCTTCTCTATGGCGCCAGCGTCCTTGCCGCGGCGGGCGCCCAGGACAAACACGGCCACCAGGACGGCAATCAGCAGGGCCACCGGGGTTTCACCGATGGTGCGCAGGACCTGGAACCACTGCTCGTTCCGGACTGCCTCGGAGAGCGCTCCGGACGAGGCAAGGGTGTTCAGGCCGGTGTTGATGAAGATCAGGACCAACGGCAGGAGCAGCAGGCCGATGATGGTGCGGAAGCGCGGCGGGTGGGATTCGGCTTCGGCGCTGGCGTGGCCCAGGATTTCCGGCACCGGGAGGACCAGCTTCTTGCCGGTCCACAGGCCGAACAGGTAGGCAGTGACATACCACGTGGGGATGGCGGTGAGGAGGCCGGCGATCAGGACCAGCCCGATGTTGGCATCAAAGAAGGCGGCGGCGGAGACCGGGCCCGGGTGCGGCGGCAGGAAGATGTGCATCACGGAGAACGCACCGGCGGCGGGGAGGCCGTAACGCAGCACTCCCCCGCCCAGGCGGTGGGCCACGGCGAAGACGACGGGCAGCATGACCACCAGGCCGGCGTCGAAGAAGATGGGGAAGCCGAAGATCAGGGAGGCCAGGCCCAGGGCGAAAGGGGCACGCTTTTCGCCGAAGACGCCGATCAGGTAGTCGGCCAGCACCTTGGCGCCGCCGCTGGTCTCAACGATGCGGCCCAGCATGGCGCCCAGGCCCACGAGGAGCGCCACGGTGCCCAGGGTGGTCCCGAAGCCGTCGATCAGCACCGGCACCACCTTATTGGCGGGGATCCCGGTGGCGAATGCGGTCGCGAGGCTGATCACGATCAGGGCCACGAGGGCGTGCATCCGCAGCTTGATGATCAGGAACAGCAGTACGGCGATCGATGCCGCGGCGATGAGCAGCAGGGGGCCTGCGCCCAGCGTTTGGGTCCATCCTTCGATGACCATGGTTCTCCTTTGAAACAGAACTAATGAGGTGTTGGGGAAAGCGGGCCAGCTCAGCTGGCGCTGGGCTCCAGGCGGGCGGTCGGCGCCAGAGCCGCGGGAAGCGTGAGGCCAGCCAGCACGGCGGCGACGATCTCCGCCGGGGAGTTGGAGATGTCCAGGCGGAGGCTGCCGGCGGCAAGTTCGTTGCCGGTCAGCGGTTCCAGGGTGGCCAGCTGGCTGGGCAGGAGCGTGGGCGGCATGAAGTGGCCTTCGCGGCCCTGCATGCGCCGGCCGATCAGGTCGGCGCCGCCGTCGAGGTGGATGAACAGGACCCGGCCCTGCGCTTCGGAGAGCAGCTGGCGGTAGCCCTGCTTCAACGCGGAACAGGTGAGCACGGTGCTCTTGCCCGCTGCGGCATGGGCGGTCATCCAGTCCTGGATTTCCTGCAGCCAGGGCCAGCGGTCCTCGTCCTGGAGGGGAATGCCCTGGGTCATTTTGTCGATGTTGGACTGGGGGTGGAACTCGTCCGCTTCGGCACAGGCCCAGCCAAGCTGCTGGGAAAGCGCTGCCGCAATGGTGGACTTGCCGGACCCGGCAACGCCCATCACCACCAGGTGTGTGGCTGGATTCTGCATGTTGGTACCTCCGGTGAAGACGTCTTTGGCTAAAGGAAGAATCTCGCCGCGCACAGCTGTGAAGTGCGCCCGAGATAAGGTATCACCATTTGGCACCATAAATACTATCTTTGAGTGTCACAAGTCATACCTTTGCCTTAATCTTCGGTATCCTGTGAGTGCGCTGCGGCGCAGAGAGAGGCAGGGAACATGTCGACGGCGACAACGGACCACGCGTATGACGCGCACGACGGCGGGGCCTCCCCCGCGATGCATGAACGCGTTCTGGAGGCGGTTGGCATCGCCATCGCATCCGGGAGCCTCCCACCGGGCAGCCGGCTCACGCTGGAGGGCCTCCAGCAGGAGTACGGGATTTCCCGCACCGTGGCCCGGGACACCATGAAAGTGCTCGAATCCATGAACGTCGTGTACTCTCGGCGCCGCGTGGGCATCGTTGTGCAGGAGCGCGGGCTCTGGAACTTTTACGATCCCAAGCTGGTGAGGTGGCGGCTCGCATCAGGCAACCGCGCCGAGCAGTACAGCAGCCTCACGGAGCTGCGCATCGCCGTCGAGCCCATTGCAGCTGCCGGTGCCGCCCGCAGGGCAAGTGCTGCCGAACGCGCCAAGCTGGTGTCATTGGCGGCAGAACTGCGGCGCCTGGGCGAGGCCGGGGAACTTCAGGCGTTCCTGGCCGTGGACATCGAGTTCCATCGCCTGCTGCTCCACAGCTGCGGCAACGAGATGTTCTCTGCACTGGAGGGCATGGTGGCCGAGGTCCTCACCAGCCGGACCCAGCAGGGGCTGATGCCCTTCAAACCGCGGAACGAAGCGTTGCAGGCCCATGAGGATGTTGCGGCGGCAGTGGCCCGCGGCGACGCGGTGGGGGCGGAGACCGCCGTCCACCACATCCTGAACGAGGTCCGGAACGCGATGGGCCTGCACTGACTCTTCCGGGACGCCGCGTTAGTGAGTAGCCTGCAATTAGGGGCTCATGCAAAGGGCCCATACATGCCGTACAGAAGTATCTGTGAGGTGAAAGATGGCCATCACCGGACATTCACGAATAGGGACTGCCTCAACCGCTGCTCCTGCGGTAGTACCGCGGCGCAAAGGCGCCATGGTGGTCAGCTGGATGACCTCCACCGACCACAAGGTCATCGGGTACATGTACCTGATCGCCTCGTTTGTGTTCTTCCTGCTGGCAGGCGTTATGGCCCTGCTGATCCGGGCCGAGCTCTTCGAACCCGGCATGCAGGTCCTGCAGACCAAGGAGCAGTACAACCAGCTGTTCACGATGCACGGCACCATGATGCTGCTGATGTTCGCCACGCCGCTGTTCGCCGGCTTCACGAACGTCATCATGCCCCTGCAGATCGGCGCCCCCGACGTCGCCTTCCCACGGCTGAACGCGCTGGCTTTCTGGTTCTTCCTCTTCGGCTCCACCATCGCCGTCTCGGGCTTCATCAGCCCGCAGGGCGCGGCATCGTTCGGCTGGTTCGCCTACGCCCCGTTGAACAACACAACGTTCAGCCCGGGCATCGGCGGTGATTTGTGGGTCTTCGGCCTGGCGCTGTCCGGCTTCGGCACCATCCTGGGCGCGGTCAACTTCATCACCACCATCATCTGCATGCGCGCCCCGGGCCTGACCATGTGGCGGATGCCGATCTTCACCTGGAACGCCCTGGTGACGTCCATCCTGGTGATCATGGCATTCCCGCCGCTGGCTGCCGCACTGTTTGCCCTGGGGATCGACCGCAAGTTCGGTGCCCACATCTATGATCCGGAGAACGGCGGCGCCGTTCTGTGGCAGCACCTGTTCTGGTTCTTTGGCCACCCCGAGGTCTACATCATCGCGCTGCCGTTCTTCGGCATCGTGTCCGAGATCTTCCCGGTCTTCAGCCGCAAACCGATCTTCGGCTACAAGGGCCTTGTCTACGCCACCATCGCCATCGCCGCCCTGTCCATGACCGTGTGGGCGCACCACATGTACGTGACCGGTTCGGTGCTGCTGCCGTTCTTCGCGTTCATGACCATGCTGATCGCAGTACCTACCGGCGTGAAGTTCTTCAACTGGATCGGCACCATGTGGCGGGGGTCCCTGACGTTCGAGACTCCGATGCTGTGGAGCCTCGGCTTCCTGATCACGTTCCTCTTCGGCGGCCTGACCGGGATCATCCTGGCTTCGCCGCCGCTGGACTTCCACGTGTCTGATTCTTACTTTGTGGTGGCGCACTTCCACTACGTGGTGTTCGGCACCGTGGTGTTCGCGATGTTCGCAGGCTTCTATTTCTGGTGGCCAAAATTCACCGGCAGGATGCTCAACGAGCGCCTCGGAAAGATCCACTTCTGGATGCTGTTCCTGGGCTTCCATGGGACCTTCCTGATCCAGCACTGGCTGGGGGTCAAGGGCATGCCCCGCCGCTACGCGGACTACCTGGTGGAGGACAACTTCGCCTGGATGAACCAGTTCTCCACCATCTCGTCGTACCTTCTCGGCGCGTCGACGATTCCGTTCTTCTGGAACGTCTACATCACGTGGCGCAGCAGGGAGCGCGTTGAGGTGGATGACCCGTGGGGCTTTGGCGCATCGCTCGAATGGGCCACGTCCTGCCCGCCGCCGCGGCACAACTTCATGTCCTTGCCCCGGATCCGTTCGGAACGTCCTGCCCTGGACCTCCACCACCCGGAGCTCAGCACCCATCACGAAACCACGCACAGCCATGCCGCGGCCGCTCTGGGTGCTGCGGATATCGGCGAAAAGGACGTACGCAATCCGAACCCTGACGAGTGACCCGAGTTAAGCCTGGGCCCACGCCCGCCGGGTTCCCTAGCCGAGCTTGCGAGGCCAGGGAGCGGGTGGGGACTAACCCGACCGCCCAACAGCCCGGACTGCCAGCAGGAACTTCACGCCGCCGTCGGTCAGCAGTGCCCGGCCGCGATGCTCCACTTTGGGCGCCGTCAGGTGCAGGCATTTGAGGTTCCGCCGCACCACCTGGTTGATGTCGCTGACCCAGTCGTCCGGGATGGGATGGCCGGACCGGGTGACAAACCCGGCGGCCAGCATGGCGCCGCGGATCGCCTCCATCTCGCGGTTTCCACGTGGGCGCGGTGCCACTGAGGTGCCAGTCCGTGTGGACGCGGGTGACCAGCCGGACGGCGTCGTGCTCCTGACGGCCGACGGCGTCCACGAGGTAGTCCCACAGCTCCGCGGGCCGTTCCAGGCAGCGTTTTCCGCGCGGCGTGAGCACCAGCCTGCCTTTGAACCTCCGCAGGAGCTTCCAGTCGATGAGGTGCAGCCGGAGCTCGAGGACCGGCCGTGCATGCGTCTCGCGGTTGCCCTTGCCCATGATGGGATCGCTCCAGCCGAGCTCGTCCATGGCGCGCTTGACCATGGCGGGCTTCAGGTAGCCGTCCTTGGTGAGTTCCAGGCCGTCCGGTGCGCCGTTTTCCATCAGCCAGCGGACCGGCAGCAGCACGGCGTCGCGCTCCTCGTCGGTGAGGGGCTGCGGCCACCACTGGAGGCTGAGCAGCCGGAGTTTGCGGTTGGCGGCCGGTCGGTCGAACTTGGCGGGTTCGAAGTGGCTGCCGTACTCGCCCGTCACACCGAAGATCCAGTACCTCGCCTCCGAGTGTTCCGGATGCTCCGGGTCCGCGACGATTTGCAGCAGTCGCTGGTAGCCGTGCGGCCCGCCGGAGTCCTCCACGGGTCCGCGGTTGGCGCCATCAACGCACAGCAGCTCCCCGGCCGGAAGGTCCGCTGAACCAAGCACCTCCACGTGATGCGTCCAGCTATCGCCAAAGTCGTACTCGTATTCCAGTGCGGTTCCCGGCTTTTGGGCATCCAGCAGTTCGGAAAGTACGACGCCGGAGGCCGGCTCTGCGTCGAGGTCTTCCGTGAGGTCGTGGGGACCCACAATCTCCCGCGGCTTTCCGGCGCGGTCCACGCAGCGGATGGCGTAGAGGTGGCTGTTTTCCCAGCCGAAGGCGGCCTGGACAGCGAGGTGGAACTCGGGAACCGTCAGCGTCACGGGGACCTGCAGCCTTCGCCAGATCAACGGTTCGGTGTCCGTGATGCTGATCCGCAGATCGATGGCGGGGACGGTTCCGGAAAGTTGCATGCGTGCCATCCTGCCAGAGTGCGGCCGGGGATCCGTCATAGTGCAGGCTCAACGGACTCAACACACTCAACCGCGTAGGGTTTGGTGGCCGCCCGCCGCAGCGGATGACGCAGGCGCACCTGGTACGGACCATTCCGGAACGTAGCGCGGGGGTCCATCTGGACCACCACGAGTGGTTCGTCGTGGGAGAAGTCCAGCCGGACAACCATGCCGTCACGCCGCCCGTCCACCCACAGCGGGGTTGCCCGCTCCACGGCTGTTTCCTGAAGGCGTTCCCGATACTCGTGCTCCGCCGCCAGAAAGAGGACTCCATGGGCCAGCCCCATAACTTTCAGCGGGATCACGGCGTCATGCGGTGCGGGTTCCGGGGTGGGTGGCTGAGTATGGACGTGCTGTGCCTGCGCAGCCGACGCCCTGGCTGCCTTCGCGTGCCGGTCGCATTCCGTGCACCGCGTCCGCTCCCCGACGGCGGCCAATAGGGTCACGAGCAGTCTCCTGGGGGCTTGGCCCCAGAAGTCGGCCACCACCTGGCACCACGCCGTGTGGTAGTCCGTCCCGTATTTCATCACGTAGACCTGGTCATCGCCCAGCATGGGCGCCCCGTCCCGGCGGGCGGCGGGCTCCACCGGTTTAAGCTCGCCAAGGCCTCTGGCCTCTGCCTGGGCGGAGCGGCTGGCATTGAGGTACTTTCGGATCAGCGGACTGAGTGGGCGTTTTGATATTGGCACGTAAGCGCGCGGCCTCTCTGTGAGGGAACGATGCGATCAGCACACCTGGGTTAACAAAAACAGGGCCGGTCAAGTGACCGGCCCTGCTTTGAAAATGAAACCCTAAGGCCCCAGAATCTCTAAGGAATTAGAGTGCCTGGATGTTGACGGCCTGGGGACCCTTGGGGCCCTGCTCGGTTTCGAAGGAAACCTTCTGGTTCTCTTCGAGTGAGCGGAAGCCGGAAGAGGCGATCGCGGAGTAGTGAGCGAAAACGTCCTGTGAGGAGTCATCGGGGGAAATGAAGCCGAAGCCCTTTTCAGCGTTAAACCATTTGACGGTACCAGTAGCCATTATTTTTGTCCTTCGTGAAGGTGGAGGAAAAGTCCCGACTTTCGGGTCCTCCGGTGTGGGGTGTTCAAAACCGCTACTTCAGAAAGACGCGGACTTTCGACCGCGCGTACTGCCTGAATTACCAACTGCATAAACACAACAACAGGATCAACACTACAGGAGATTCGGAACACTCTTTACCACCGGCCACCAGGCCCCGGTGGTTGAGCCTGCCGAAACCCAGGCGTAGCGTTCTCCCATGGGACCAATTCGGGCGATTCTTCTACCGGGCGCCGTACTCCCCGCCCAGGCCGCCTTCGGCGAACTCATCGCAGCCCTCGGGCCGGATGTCCAGGCAATCACCAAGGATCTCGAGCTCTACGCGGACGATCAGCCGCCGCCGGACTGGAGCCTGGACACGGAGATCGACGGCGTGCTGCGCGAAGCCGCCGACCGGGGATGGGAGACCTTCCACTTGGCGGGCTACTCAGGTGGCGGCGCTGCGGCGCTGGCGTTCGCTGCCAAGCACGCTGACAGGCTGCTGAGCCTGGCGCTGCTGGAGCCAGCCTGGGCCGGGAACTGGGACTGGAGCCCTGCCCATGCGGAGCTCTGGAAGAAGTATGAGCAGCTGGAAACACTCCCGCCGGAGCAGTTCATGCCCGCCTTCATGAAGCTGGGAGTTAAGCCCGACGTCGTCCTTCCGCCGCCGCCGGATCCGCCGCCGCCCTGGATGGCCAAACGGCCCGCGGGTATCAGGGCGTTCCTGCGGACCTTCAAAAACTACGACCTGGAGCGGGCGCGTTTGGCCGCGTTCCGCCAGCCTGTCTTTTTTGCCCTCGGCGGCCTGAGCAACCCCGATGACTACGGCGAGATTGCCAGCCGGCTGTCACGGGTGTTCTTCCCGGACTTCCACCTGGAGATGTTCCCCAAACGCCACCATTTCGACCCGCCACACCGGATCGAGCCTGAGCGGCTGGCGGAGATGCTCCGGCGGCACTGGGCGCAGGCGGTGGTTGAGCCTGCCGAAACCCACGGTGGTTGAGCCTGCCGAAACCCCCCGCAGTTGCTACGATTGCTACGGAGGTAACCATGACAACCATTCCACACCGCGAACTGCGCAACCAGAGCAGCAAGATCCTGGAGCGCGTGAAGAACGGCGAAACCATCGACGTCACCAACAACGGCGAAGTAGCCGCGACGTTGATCCCGCCGTCGGCATCACCTTTTGAGCGCCTGCTTCTGGCGGGACAGGTCCACCCTGCCGCCAAGGGTCCTGTTGATTTCCTGGCAGTTCCGCGCGCCACGTCCGAAGCCGGCACGGCTGAGATCCTGGCCGACCTCCGCGGGGACCGTTGATCATCTATCTGGACACATCGGCTGTCCTCAAACTGGTGGTCGAAGAGACGGAATCATCCGCGGCCGCCCAATACCTCTCAGCAGCCGCCGCCGAAGGCCACAAGTTGGTGGCGTCGATGCTGCTCTATACGGAGCTTCATTGCGCGGCCCATCGCCGCGGGTTTCCCGGCGGGCCCGTCAATACGGTCCTGGGAGCCATCAACCTGGTCGATCTTGCCCGTTCGGACCTTATGTATGCGGCAGCCCTGCCCGGCAGGCTCAGCAGCGCCGCTGCCATCCATCTGGCTACAGCCATCCGGCTGCAGTCCGACGTTCTGGTGGTCTATGACAAGGAACTCCTATCGGCGGCGGTCGATGCAGGCCTCAACGTCCTGTCACCCGGTGGCTGAGAGCGCCCGGTGGTTGAGCCTGTCAGTAATGATTGATGTGGGGGTCGGGTTGGTCTGACTCAGAGCCTGTCTGACGCTTTGGCTGTCTTTGTCTCGATGCGTCGGCCAGCCCGGTCCCCGTCACTGGATTGCCGGCATCGAGGTCGTTGACGTCATTGCCCCGGATAAGCAGGAGCGGCGCTTGCGGGGCAAGACGGACAAGATTGATGCGTATTCCGCGGCCCGGGCCATGCTCGCCCAGCGCGCCACGACGGTCCCGAAGACCCGGGAGGGCCACGTCGAGGCGATCCGGGTCCTGCACACAACCAAGCGGTTAGTCATCAAGCAGAGCACGGAAACGATGAACCAACTCAAGGGGCTGCTGGTCTCCGCCCCGGAAACGTTGCGTGAGAAGCTCGACGGCCTGACGGGCAAGCCGCTTTCCCGGGCCTGCACGCGCCTGCGCGCGCTCAAGGCTGATGACCTGGTGACCCGACACATCAAGACGGCCCTGAAGGCACTCGGGACCAGGCATCTGACGTTGCAGGCCGAAGCCACCGCCCTGGTGAAGGACTACGACGCCCTGGTCAAGGACTACGCCCCGGAGCTTTTGGCCGTCCACGGGGTCGGCCCCGACGTTGCCGCGGCACTGCTGACCGTGACTGGGGAGAACGTCGACCGGATCACCAGCGAATCAGCCCTCGCCCACCTTTGCGGCGCGGCTCCGATCCCCCGCTTCCTCCGGGAAAACGAACAGGCACCGGCTGAACAGGGGAGGAAACCGGCAAGGCAACGCCGCCCCTCCACCGCATCATTGTCAGCCGTCTGAAGGGCCATCAAGCCACCAAGGACTACATGGCCAAATCCCTGGCACGAGGGAAAAGCAAACGCGAGGCCATGCGGCTACTCAAACGCTACGTCTGCCGCGAAATTCATCCCATCCTCATCAAAATCCAGCAAAGCCACGAAATGTCGCTTGCCAGCGGGATGGGACCACCGCGTTGCCACGAGTATGGGACCACGTGTAAGTGCTATTTAGCATTGTGGGTCTCCTTGTTTCCCCGGGGGTGGCGCGCCGGTTTTCGGGCGCGTTGGCGCCAGGAGGGGCCCTCGATGACGAGGGTGTGGGCGCCTTGGGTGAGCCGGTCGATGGCTGATTGGGCCAGCAGGGATCCGGGCTACGGTGAGCATAACCGGGTACGGCCATTTACAATCCCCATATGGTTTAGGACTGACCCAACGAGGCGATGACTTCAGCCAAAGCTGGCCTATACGTGCGTCGCGATTGCATCCGCACTTCACGAAGATGCGGGAGTTGCAGTAAGGGGTCTAGGTTGTTGTCCAAGATTTTCGTCGTCCCGTAGAGGTATAACTCCTCGAGTCGCTTGAGGGCTGCGATCGGCCTAATGGATGCCAGGTCTCCGCAGTCGCTGACGTTGAGGAATTTCAATCCTGTCAGATGCGATATTGGTTCGAGGTTTGTTATACCGCGGCAGCCTTCGAGCTGCAGTGTGTGCAACCTATCGTTGCCGGACTTCAGATCATCCAGGTCTTTCAGTTTTGGAGCGAGGAAGATGCCGAGGTCTACCAGCATCTGAAGCTCACTGAATCCCTTCAAGGATTCAATTTTTGGGCGGTCTTTCATCTGGATGTTCTTGAGAGCCCTGTTCGATCGGAAAACCGTCAGGTCCGCAGAATCAAAGTTGAGCAGAAACAGATGACTGAGATTCGCCAGGGTGCGGATGGTATCCCGGATTTGGCTCCAATTGGCACCGACTCTCGTCAGATCGGGCAAGTGCTCTAGATCCAAGATTGCAGCAGGCGACGTTTGAATGCTCAGTTCTCGTAGAGTTGCCGAGAGGCGGTAGATCGGCGAAAGGTCGCGGATCGATCTGTCGAGAATGATCAGCCTTTTGATCGGCCATGACTCAAGGAATCGCAGGTCCGGTTCATTAAATCCTTTAGCGTAATTGAGCACCAAGCCATCGGCATGGCCGTCCTGAAGAATCGTGGCCGCCGACTCACTCCAGCGTCCTTTGACGACTAGATCCGTCCCCGCTTCAACGTCATGAAGCTCGTAGTCTCTCTCGTGCACGAAATCACCGTCCATAGGGTTGGTTTGGCATCAGTCCAAAACGTTTCGGCCCGACTGGGTTGTTTAGGTTTAGCAGGTTGCCCACTCCGCCTCGGGCGTCAATTTCTTGTTGCTCCATAATCTCACGCTGCGTTTTGCCTCCGGAGACAGGGATTCTTTGGGCAGTTGCGGCCTCTTGCGGGGTAAACTTGCCACTCCTGACGTGTTGCTGCAGTCGCGCCGTGATATTTCCCGACTGCCCGACGTAACGACCTTTACTTGCGTTTACTACGTAAACGCCTTTGCCAATCTTTCCGATCCCTCCCAAAGGGAGCAGCGCCGCTCCGAGGACGGCGGCGGCGCAGGAGCCTTTACCCGAAAAACAACCGACAGTCGTGTCGTCGGTTGCCAGGCTGACGGCGCCGGCCACTAGAGAAATACCGCCCGCAATCGGCACGGCGGGAAGACAGATGACCGCCACAGTGCAGCCGAGGGCTATGGCACCTGCCGCGATGGCGATGCCGGTGGAAATGCCGTTGGTAACGGAGCGCCAATCTTCTCCGTCCAGCCCCAGAGGATCGACGTAGCCCATGGGGTTGGCATTTCCATACCCATATCCGGTGCCAGGTGCAGCTGCTGGATCGGGAGAGAGAAAGCGTCCCACCGCAGGGTCATATTGGCGGTTACTCAACAGGTACTGGTTACCTGCGTTGTACGCGCCCAGAAATTGCATCGGGTTAGCCGCAATGCCGTTTACTTAGCACAGGTGTGTTAATCTTTCGGCATGGCGCGTAGTGGATGGGTGACCCCGGAGGGTCCGGAGCGGTTGAGTGACCACGTTTCTCTTGGGGTGTTGACTCGGGCTTTCCCTGCAGAGGTGGTCGACGCGGTGATCGGGCGTTCGGGGGCGTTGGAGCAGCGGAATCGGTTGTTGCCGTCGCGGTTGATGGTCTATTACGTGATGGCGTTGGCGTTGTTTTCGTCCGGTTCGTATGAGGAGGTCATGCGGTCGTTGCTGGCCGGGATGGAGTGGCTGACGGGCCGGTTCCGTGAGTGGACGATGCCGACGAAAGCGGCGATTTACAAGGCGAGGACCCGGTTGGGGTCATCGGTGATGGTGGCGTTGTTCGCCGAGGTCGCGAAGCCGATCGCGGCCCCGGGCGGTTCCGGGTTCTACAGGGAATGGCGGCTGGTGTCCGTGGATGGGACCACCCTGGATCTGGCCGATACTCCCGCGAACGAGAAAGCCTACGGGCGGCCGGGGACGAAGACGGACTTCAAGAGCGCGTTCCCGCAGGCACGTGTGCTGGGCCTGGTGGAGTGCGGCACGCATGCTGTTTTCTCCGCGGTGGTCTCCGGCTACAACACGTCCGAGCACGACATGTATCCGGCCTTGCTCGCGGACGTGGCCAAGGACATGTTGTTGATGTCCGACCGCGGGTTCTTCTCCTACCCGGCGTGGAAGGACGGTGCCGCCACGGGGGCGGCGCTGTTGTGGCGGATGAAAGCCAACAGCGTCCTGCCCGTTGTTGAGGAGTTCGAGGACGGGTCCTACCGCTCGGCCGTTTATCCGAGCAGCAAGGACCGGGCCAAGGACACCAACGGGATCCCGGTCCGGGTGATCGAATACGAGGTCACCACCGGGGAGGAGGTCAGCAAATTCCTGCTGATCACCACCATCCTGGACCCGGCCGCCGCCCCCGCGGAGGACCTGGCCGGGCTCTATGCCCGCCGCTGGGAAATCGAGTCCAGTTTCGGCGAACTGAAAACCCACCAGCGCGGCCCCGACGTCGTCCTGCGCTCGAAAACACCCGACGGGGTGCTGCAGGAAATCTACGGCTACCTCTGCACGCATTACGCGATCCGGTCCCTGATCGGCACCGTCGCCGCGGAATTCGACGAAGACCCCCTGCACTTTTCCTTCACACGCACCCTCCGGGCCGCGCGGCGATCCCTCGCCGGGCGCCCGGCTTTTTCCCCCTCACAAACTGGCTGAAGCCTTCACCATCTTCTGCCGGGAAATCCTTCACGAACTCCTGCCACCACGCCGGCAACGAACCGTCCCCCGCGCCGTCAAACGAAAAATGTCCACCTGGCCGCTCAAACGAATACCAAAAATACCTAAGGACACGCTGATAAATAAGTGCGTCTACTAGCGGTTTTTGGTGGGATGATGGTGTATGCCTATTTCCACTGAAGCCGTCGAGGCCTTGCGCGCAAAGTTCGATGCGATCCTGCCGCACCTCGACGAACGCTCAACTCGTCTTTTGTTGGCAGCGGAGGCGCGTTCCCTGGGCCACGGCGGGATTGCCGCGGTCGCCCGGGCGTCCGGGGCTGCGCGTTCCCGGGTCCAGCAGGGCGTCGCCGAGCTGGAGGCCGGCGAGGCGCCGCTGGGCCGTGTCCGCAAGCCCGGTGCGGGGCGAAAGACCCTGGTGGAGAAGGACCCGGGCCTGGTCCCGGCCCTGCTGGAATTGGTGGAGCCCACCCGCCGCGGGGACCCCGAATCGGCACTGTCCTGGACCACGCTCTCCACCGCGAAGCTTGCCGCCGAACTGACCGGCAGGGGGCACCCGGCGGGCGCGGAAACCGTGGCGAAACTGCTCAAGGACAACGGCTTCAGCCTGCAGGCAAACGCCAAGACTCTCGAAGGCGGCCAACACCCGGACCGCGACGGCCAATTCGGCTACCTCAACGACCAGGCCGCCGGGCACCTGGACGCGGGCCAGCCGGTCATCAGCGTCGACACCAAAAAGAAGGAACTCGTCGGCCAGTACAAGAACAACGGCGCCGAATGGCGTCCGGCCGGAGAGCCGGAACAGGTCAAGGTCCACGACTTCATCGACAAGGAACTCGGCAAGGCCAACCCCTACGGCGTCTACGACGTGGGAACGAACACCGGATGGGTCTCGGTGGGCACCGACCACGACACCGCAGCCTTCGCCGTGAACACCATCCGCTCCTGGTGGAACACCGCCGGCCAACCCGCCCACCCGCAGGCGAACCGCCTGCTGATCACCGCCGACGGCGGCGGATCCAACGGCTACCGCACCCGGCTCTGGAAGACCGAACTCGCCGCCCTGGCCGCCGAGACCGGCCTGGAAATCACCGTCTGCCACCTGCCCCCGGGCACCAGCAAATGGAACAAAATAGAGCACAAGCTCTTCTCCCACATCTCGATGAACTGGCGCGGCCGGCCTCTGTCCAGCCACGAAGTCATCGTCAACTCCATCGCCGCGACCACCACCAAAACAGGCCTCACCGTCCGGGCCGAACTCGACACAGGACAGTACCCCACCGGCGTGAAAATACCAGACCACGAAATGACCTCACTAGAGACCAGCGGAACCCTGAACAGACACGAATGGCACCCCGAATGGAACTACACCCTCAAACCAGGCGACACACCAACTAAATAATCAGTGCGTCCTAAGTAAACGGCATTGGGGTTAGCCGGCGCCGACCTGCCGCTGGAAGTTGAGCTCTTGATCGCGCCATAGGGCTCATAGGCGTAGGTCAGCTGTTGAGCACCTGATGAATCAAGAACCGCGCGCACGGAGCCAAGAGCATCGGTGGCGTAGGAATACTTTGCCTGCCCGGCCACCATCCCGACCAACCCGGTGCCATAGGTGTATTGGCGCAGGGTCTTGCCGTTGCTGCGTTCGCTCACGAGAGAGCCGGTCGTGGGATCGGAAACGAACTCGGTCGCCGTCTTTCCTACTGCGCTGGTGGTTCGGCGGCCGTCCCCGTCATAGGTGAATGTTGTCGGCTTCGAGCCCCCGGCACTGGTGAGCTGACCGGCGGCACTCCATGCGTAGGAGTTGGTTCCATCTGTGAGCAGGTTACCGTCCGCATCGTAGCTGTACGTCGTTGCAGCTGCGCCGCTCTGGCGTGACGTCAGGTGCCCTGCCGCGTTGTAGGCATATGTCGTCGTACCGGCGGGCCGCTTCTCTTCCAGTTGGTTCCCATCACCGTCATAAGCCCACCTGATGTAGTCGGTGGCCCCCGCGCAGGTAGTGGTCCCATAACAAACCTCAGTGAGGCGGTTGCCGGGGTCGTAGGTATGAGTGGTGACGCTTCCGTCCTTGTTGGTAATCCGGAAAGGGTTACCGTTGGGATCAAGCTGGTAGGCGTCTTCGCTGATGACCGAAGCGCCCTTCGCTGTCCTTGTTCGTGAGGGTTGCCCTGCGTTGTCGACAAAGAGTGTGTTGTCGACCCCACCCGGTAGGTGTGTCGTTGTTGCTCCTGCTGCCATGTCGTAGGAGTATGAGGAGATCGTGCTGGTGCCGGCGCCGACCTTGGTCAGACGGTCATCTGCGTCGTAGGTCAGTTGTTGGGCAGGGGATCCAGGAAAGGTCCGCCCGACAAGTGCGCCGGCGTTGTCGTATCCGTAGCTCCATGTGTCAGTTCCTTTGGTGACGGTGCCAAGCAAGTTCAGAGCGTTGTAGGTGTAGTTGGTTGTGCCCGTCCCGTCGATCATCTTGGTCCGGTTGCCATTCGGATCGTAGGTGAAGGATATTTCGGGGGTGCCGTCGCTGTAAGTAATCCTGGCGATACCTCCGATGGAGCTATGCGTGAAGGTCGCGATCTTTCCTGAGGGGCTGGTTTGGCTTGAGAGCCTTCCGGCCGAGTCATAGGTGTAGCGGTAAACACCGGACCCGGTTGAGGTGACGGTTTGCGTCTGGTTAGCGGCGGTGTAGGTGTAGGTGGTGGTCTTGCCGCCAGGCGCCGTTTTCGTCGCTACATTGCCGTTCGCGTCGTACGTGAAACGAGTCGGCGGCACCGCGGGGTCAGGGCCTTGCACCGCTGCTGTTTTGTTGTCCTCCGTATAAGTGGACGTCGTCGTATGCCCCCTTGCGTCCGTCGTTGTCACAGGACGACCAGCGTCATCGAATGAGTTTGTCGTGGTGTTCCCTAGCGGATCCCGCACTGACAAGACCAGCCCCGTGGGAGACAGTGTGAAACTTGTGCGGTGCGATTCCGGGTTAGCCCCGGCGATATTTCCCCTGGGCCCTACCGTTGCAGTCAGGCGACCGGCCCCGTCGTAGAAGGACGTGGATACCTGGCCGCCCGGCGACGTGACGGCAGTCAGGTCACCCTCGGGGCTGTAGGAGTATCGCGTCGTTTTCCCGACCGCGTCGGTACTGCTGGCCAACGTACCGTTGGCGTTGTACGTATTGGAAAGACTGACTACGGTGCCGGCCCCTGCCGCTATCGCAGGCCTGGTCACGGTTGTCAGGTTGCCGTTGGTGTCGTAGGCATACGACGTGGCGTTGCCGTTGAAATCAGTGCTGGAAGTCAGGTCGTTGGACCCGTTGTACGTGTACCGTTCCGTGCGCGCGTTTCCGTTGGTCCCGGTTGATGTCCGGCGATATTCTTTGGAGAAGATTCCCAGCCTGGTCGTAACCGAATTGGGTGGTCTGACCAACCCCGTTCGTCACCCGGCGCACGGTGCCGTTCTCATTCCAGCTATACCTTGTGCTGCGCCCGGCTCCATCCACCTGTTCGACGAGGTAACCGTTGGCGTACTTGTCGACTGACTTGTTCCCCATCGGGTCCGTGACGGTGGAGGTCGTGGTAGCACCGTCCCACTCAAACACGGTGAGCCCACGGCGCGCGTCGTACTGTTTTTCAACCCGTCCCGACACTGCACCGTAAGAAAGGCGGACCGGATAGTTCCCGTTGGGATCCTGAATTGAGATCAGGCGCTGGGAGGCGTCATAGGAATAATTGGTCCTTTTCCCGGCGGCGTTGACGAACGAGCTCAGGTTACCGTCGCTGTCGTACGTGTACTCAACACGCCGCCCGTCGCTGCCGGCCACACCGACAATTCTGTTCCCCTCCCCGTTCCAGGAGATGGTCAGTGATCG
Organism: Pseudarthrobacter sp. KH_020_B; assembly: GCF_057840185.1. Lineage (NCBI taxonomy): Bacteria > Bacillati > Actinomycetota > Actinomycetes > Micrococcales > Micrococcaceae > Pseudarthrobacter > Pseudarthrobacter sp. KH_020_B. The sequence continues at coordinate 1,207,625 of NZ_CM174506.1, read as the reverse complement.
TCCACTGCCGCTTACTGTGCTCAGCAGGCCGTTGACGTAGCCCAAATCAGTGCCCTGGCCATTGCGGTCGCGAATGGTGATCAGCATGCCCGCACTGTCAAAGCCAAGCTTTGCCAGCGTCGGTGTTGTAATTTCCCAGCCGGCAGCAGTCCGCGCGAGCTTTTCCCTGACGCCTGGCGGTGACTTATACCCCCCGCCTGATTCGGGAGTGAATACGCGGATCGAGCCGCTGGCATCGTGGTGAGTGACTGCCCCGCTGGCCGCATCTACGCTTAGCCCGGAATCGTACGCGTGTGACCATCCGCGGCCGTGAGCCCCGACCCTCTCGACGTCGCTTGAGTAGGACCTTGCCATCGACAGAGGAGCGCCCAGAGCGGACAACGACACGTCTGCTGGCAGGTGATCGTAAAAAGCGCCTGTGAACGAATTAACTGGGTCAGCCTGGGGAGCATGCATCGGTGCTGTTCCGCCGTATGTTTGGCCGACGGGCCATTCATAACCAGGAGCATCCGGAAGGACGGTCACATTCTGCCGGATACTCGCAGTCAGCTGCTGCCCGTCAGGAAAGCTCTGAATCACAGTGAAGTCCGCGGTCCAGGTACCCAGACAGTGATTGGGGGTGTCACCACGCAACGTGCTGGCGGAGGACCACCGAAAATATCCCGGCCCGGAAAAATGAATCCCGCCCCAAAACCACATCGGAGCGCCGTCCACAACCACGTTGCCACAAGCGTCAGTCAAGCCCAGGCCGACCGCGCCCGATAGGTACAGGGGGTTCCCCTCGGCATCATAGAATCCCGGACTGATATAAAACGTGCCGCACACGTAGACCCGGGCGCCGCTGTTCACCGGTGCACTACTGCAACTTGAGGGCCCTGCTACCACGCTGACTGCCTCAAGGACATCCGGTCCGGACACCACCATCGGAGCCACCTCACCCGCAGGTGAGTCCGACTTCTTCCCCGGCGTGAGCGGACCTTTTGTCTTCTAGGCCGGTTTGCCCTTCTCCGGAGCAGGCTCAACAACACGCTCTTCCGCGGCGGGCGGTGTCGGCTCTGCCGGCGCGGTCTTCACAGGCACAGCATCCCGGCTGGCTACTACCGCCGCTGACGCCTCGGCCGATAACGGTCCAAGTGAGCCCCCGGCGATGAGAACCGCTGCGGCAATCACAGGGATAAGGACCCCGGAACAAGCCCGCCGAACAAGCCGAAAGAGTTTTCTGGATTTAAGCATTGGTTCTTCCCCCAAAGAAGCCGCTCGTCCCGGCGGATACGAAAATATCCCACCGCCAAGTGGGCCACCTCACAGCGGCCTGCGCTTGAGCCTGCCAATACTTCTCCCGCAATGGCCGGAACTTCGCAAAAACTTGGACAATCCTGCGCCAAACCTGCGCAAGTGCCACAAAGGCGCCCAGCTGCAGAAAGAATCCGCGCACCGCTCTAGTGCGCACATCTGAGAACCTCTCACGCGCACCTCTGGCAAGGGTCAAACGCAGAGGCCCATCGCGCTGTGACCGGCTTTCCAGGGGCTCCTCGGGCTTACCGATGACTTGTCAAAACCCGAGTTGCATACTTCATCCGGGTTGGCAAGGGATTCCACGTCACCGTCGTCGGTGCGTCGCCTTGTGGGCGCGCTTCAGGTAGTCCGGGAGGTTGGCCCCCACGGAAATTGTCGCTGCCCCGTGTAGCTTAGGAACAACAGCCCCCGCACCGAGGACACCATGGATTTCTACGCCATCAACGCACTGCGTGAGAACCACGCAGGGTGGTCGCTGCTCCGCGCCCAGAACGCCCCGCTGGCCGTCAGTTTCTTCATCAAGGCCTTCACCGGGCCCAACCAGCGGGACATCGGCCGGCAGGAGCTCATTGACCACCTCGATGACGTCCTGTTCAGCCTCCGGGAAGTCTACGGTGAGGACAAGTACCCCCGGCCGGCCGGGGAATACCTGGACGAGTGGGCCGCCCCGGAACGGGCCTGGCTGCGGAAATACTACGTCCCAGGCCAGGACGAGCCGCGCTACGATCTCACCGCAGCCGCCGAGGACGTGGTCCGCTGGGTGGAGACTCTGAGCGGGCGGGACTTTGTGGCCACCCAGTCCAGGCTGACCAGCATCTTCGCCGTGCTGAAGGCCTTGGTCCAGCAGTCCGAAACCGATCCGGAGGTCAGGCTGGCCGAGCTCCAGCGCCAGCGGGACGGGATCGACGCCGAGATGCAGCGGATCAAGGACGGCAACATCCGCGTGATGACTGCGCCGGAAGCCCTGGACCACTTCCAGCAGCTGACCACCCTGGCCAAGGACCTGCTCTCCGACTTCCGTGAGGTGGAACAGAATTTCCGGAAGCTGGACCGGCAGGTCCGCGAGCAGATCGCCACGTGGGACGGCACCCAGGGCGAACTGCTGGCCTCCATTTTCGCCAACCAGCAGGACATCAGCGGCTCCCTCCAGGGCCGCACGTTCCAGGGCTTCTGGGACTACCTGATGTCCCCGCAGTTGCGCACGGAGCTGCGGGACCTGCTGCAACGGGCCACGCAGATCGACGCCCTGGCCAAACTGGACAACCTGCACGCCGTGACCAACCTGCACCAGGACTGGCTGCCCGCCGTCGAGCAGACCCAGGCCACAGTCCGCCAGCTGTCGCAGCAGATGCGCCGGCTCCTGGACGACAAGGTGTTCCTGGAGAACAAGCGCATCATGCAGCTCGTCCGGAGCATCGAATCCGGTGCGCTGGGCACCCGGGAGGTGCCGCCGTCGGGCGTTTTTATGGAGATCGCGGCGCAGTCCGTGGACGTCGCCCTCCCCTTCGAACGGCCGCTGTATGAGCCCAGCCGGCGGATCATGGTGGACGACATCGTGGTGGCGGCAAACGACACAGAAGTGGACGCCGGCGCCCTCTTCAGCCAGTTCCATGTGGACACGGAACGGCTGAAGTCCAATATCGACGACGTCCTGGCCGGCGCCGAGCAGGCCACCCTCGGCGAAGTAGCGGCGGCGCATCCGCTGTCCCAGGGACTGGCCGAGATCGTTGCCTACTACCAGCTCGCCACCGAATCGGACTGGGCCTCCATCAACCCGGACGAGTCACAGCAATTGTCCTGGCAGCTCCCGGACGGCAGCATCCGGGAAGCCACCGTCGAACAGATCATCTTCGTGAGGCCAGCATGACCAGCACAGACGCACCGCAAACACACACGCCGGAGGAACTTCCCGGCGTCGTCACCAAGCTCTTCAAAGGCGTGGTCTACGCCGAGACGGACGAGAAGACCTGGCAGTCGCTGCTGGGCCTGTCCTCCCATGTCCGCGACTACGTGGCCGTCCTGGGCCTTGACCTGATCCTGGACGAGTCCGAGGGCTACGCGTTCCTGAAATCCCGCGAGGATCCGGACGGCACGCTGCCGCGCCTGATCCCCCGCCGCCCGCTCACCTTCAACGTCAGCCTCCTCCTGGCGCTCCTGCGCGGCCGGATGCTCGAATTCGACACCAACAGCAGCGAACTGCGCCTGATCATGACCGAGCAGGACATCGCGGACATGGTGGCCGTCTTCCTGCCCGAATCCAGCAACGAGGCGCGGATCCTGGACCAGCTCGGCACCAACATCAAGAAGGTGGTGGAGCTGGGCTTCCTGCGGAAACTGCGCGGCCAGACGGGCACGTACGAGGTCGCCCGGATCCTGAAGGCATACGTGGATGCCCAGTGGCTGGAGGAATTCGACGCGCGGCTGGCCGACTACCGCGCCTCGCTCAGCGGAACCGGCGCCGGCAGTAAGGGAGAGGACCGCACATGACCACCGAGACGGCCACTGCTGTTAAAGGCGGGGCTGACCAGCAGGAGATGCTGTTCAGCCTGGATGAAAAAGCGGACGACGCCGGTACTCCCCCGGGGTTCCGGCTGCACCGACTGGAGCTGCTCAACTGGGGCACCTTCCATCAGGAGGTACGGACCTTCCGGCTGGACGGTTCGAACAGCCTGCTGACCGGCGACATCGGCTCCGGGAAGTCGACCGTGGTGGATGCCATCACCACGCTGCTGCTGCCGGCCAACAGGATCGAGTACAACAAGGCAGCCGGCGCGCAGAAGAAGGAACGCACCCTGATGTCGTATGTGCGGGGCTTCCACAAGAGCACCCGGAGCGCCGGCGGCGAATACTCCAAACCGGTGGCCCTGCGCGGGACCGGCAAGCTCACCGTGGTCCTGGGCGTCTTCCATAATGCCGTCCTGGGTAAATCAATTACGCTGGGCATCACCCTCTGGGCCACCCAGGAGGCCGGCCAGCCCAACCGCTTCTACTCGCTGACGGAGGGCGAGCAGTCCATCGCCGGGGACTTCGCCAACTTCGGCCAGGACCCCGCAAAGCTGAAGAAGCAGCTCCGGGCTGCGGGGGCGTCCATCCATGAAACCTTCGACCCGTACGCGGCGGCCTTCAAGCGCCAGTTCGGCATCAGCGGCAACCAGGCCATGGAGCTCTTCCACCGCACGGTGTCCATGAAGCAGGTGGAGAACATCACCAACTTCGTGCGCACCAACATGCTCGAGGAAGACGACGTCGAGGCCCGGATCGGCAACCTCATCCACCATTTCGACGACCTGAAGAAGGCCCACGACGCCGTCCTGCGCGCCAAGGACCAGATCGCCCTCCTCACGCCCATCACCGAGGGCGCCGCCCAGCACACCGCCCTGAGCCGGGACGACGAATTCGCGCGGCAACAGCGGGACCAGCTGCACCCGTGGTTCACGGACCGGAAGCTGCAGCTGAGCATCGAGCACCAGGCGGAGCTGCAGAACACCGGACTCCGGCTGCAGGAGGACAGCGGCAAGCTGGCCACCGAAATCACCCAGCTCCGCCTGGACCTGGCCGCCGTCAAGGAGGACATCCGCAGCAACGGCGGCGGCAGGCTGGCCGCCATCGAGGCCGAGGCTGCGCGGCTGGGCGAGGAGTCCCGGTCGCAGCGGGTGCGCTTCGAAAAGTACGCCGAAGCCGCGGCGGACCTGGGTCTGCAGGCGCCGGCGGACCGCGTGCAGTTCGACGCCAACCGGGCCCGGCTGGCCGACGTCGAAAAGGAACTCGCCGCCACCGCCGACGAAGTGCAGGACAGCCGCACGGAACTGACCATGACGCGGACGGTGCTCACCGGCCGCGCCAGCGATATCGCCGCGGAGCTGACCAGCCTGCAGGCGCGCCCCAACCTGCTGCCGCGCCCCCAGGTGGAGCTCCGCCGTCGGCTGTGCGACGGGACCGGCATCCAGGAATCCGAGCTGCCCTACGCCGGCGAACTGCTGCGCGTCCGCGACGGCGAAGCGGCCTGGGAAGGTGCCGCCGAACGCACGCTGCGCGGCTTTGCGCTGTCGCTGCTGGTGCCGGCGGAGCACTACGCGGCGGTGAGCGGCTGGGTGGACGGCAACAACCTGCGCGGCCGGCTGGTGTACCTGAAGATCGGCGAATCGTACGCCCCGAAGCCGGCCGAGGCGGGCACGCTGGCCGCGAAGATCGCCATCAAGCAGGGGACGCCGTTCCGCAATTTCCTGCTGGACGAGCTCAGCAGCCGCTTCGACTATTTCTGCTGCGACACCCTGGAAGACTTCCGCCGCCGTTCCAAGGCGCTGACCGCCAACGGCCAGCTCAAGGGCGGCCGCGGCCGGCACGAGAAGGATGACCGGCAGGACCTCGCGGACCGGCGGAACTACGTCCTGGGCTGGGACAACCTGGACAAGATCAGCCGCTTCCGGGCCGAACAGGACGAGGTCAAGGGCCAGCTCGCTGTTGTGGCCGGCCAGCTGTCGCGGGTCAACGATTCCCTGGGCGCCATCGGCCGGCAGAACCAGCAGCTGGGCATCGTCGGTGCGGTGTCCGACTTCGCCGAGCTCAGCTGGCAGCTCACCGCACGCCGCATCGAGGAGCTCAAGGCGGAGAAGGCGCAGCTGGAGTCCACCAGCGATGTGCTGCGGCAGCTGACGGCGAAGGAGGCCGAGCTCGCCGGAAAGCTCGAACGCCTGCAGGTGCGCGCGGATGATGTCCAGCGCCGGATCGGCTCCAACGAGGGCGCCGCCAAGGACATCGTGGAGGCGATCGCGGACTGCCGCGACGTCCTGCGGGAGACACCGTTGACGGACGACGGCGGCGTGCTGGCCGCCGTCGCCCGGCTCGCCGCCGCGGACCTGGCTGGCAAACCGCTGACCTACAAGAACACCGGCACCGTGGAAAGTGCCGTCCGGTCCGGGCTGACCGACACGATCGACGCACTGTCCAAGCAGATTGCCCGGGCCGCCGAGAAGACCGTGCGGCTGATGGCTGAGTTCCGGAACAAGTACCCGAACGAGACCACGGAGATCGACGCTGCCCTGGAGTCCGCCGGCGAGTTCGGCAAACTGCTGGAGCAGCTGGTCAGCAACGATCTCCCCCGCTTCGAGGCCCACTTCAAGGAATCCCTGAACCAGAACACCATCCACGAGGTGGTGGCGTTCAACGCGTTCCTGGACAGCCGCCGGCAGGACATCGTGAACCGGATCGGCGAAATCAACCTCTCCTTGGCCGGGATTGAGTACAACGCCGGCCGGCACATCCAGCTGGAGCACCAGAACAGCACCGACCTGGATGTGCGGCAGTTCGGCCAGGACCTGCGGGCCTGTTCGGAGGGCACCATCGGCGACGATGACCAGTACTCCGAGCAGAAGTACCTGCAGGTGGCCCGCCTGATCGAGCGGTTCCGGGGCCGGGACGGTTACACCACCCTCGACGAGCGCTGGACCGCCAAGGTCACGGACGTCCGGAACTGGTTCACGTTTTCCGCCTCGGAAAAGTGGACCGAAACCGGCGAGGAGTTTGAACACTTCACGGACTCGGGCGGCAAGTCCGGCGGGCAGAAGGAGAAGCTCGCCTACACGATCCTCGCGGCCGCCCTGGCGTTCCAGTTCGGGCTGGCGTCCGGCAAGGGCGCCGGCAAGAACGCCGGCAGCGGGCGAAGCTTCCGGTTTGTGGTCATTGACGAGGCGTTCGGCCGCGGCTCCGACGAGTCGGCCCGGTACGGGCTGGAGCTGTTCCAGCGGATGAAGCTGCAGCTGCTGATCGTCACTCCCCTGCAGAAGATCCACGTCATCGAACCCTTTGTCTCCCATGTGGGGTTCGTGGCCAACACCAACGGCGACGATTCGCAGCTGCGGAACATGACCATCCAGGAGTACCGGGACGAGCGTGCCCGACGTGCCGGCTGACGGCACCACTGGCCGGGCGCAGGGTTGGACCACGCTGGCTGACCTGCGGGCGCAGTCACTGAAGGCCTGGGGCAGCGGTGCGTTGCTGCGCGAGGTGCTGGAACCCGGCGGACTGTACCCCCGCCGTCGTCCACTGAAACGTCCGACGGCGGCGACGCTCCGGAGTGACTACGCTGCGGCGAGTGCGTGGGCGACTGAGCTGTTCGCAGGCGTCGGGCCGTTCAGCCTGGAGACCGCCGAAGTGGGGCGCACCACGGTAGGGGCCAACCAGCTGCCGTCGGCGGCAGTCTTCGCCGCTGTGGAGGATGAGATCGCGTTTGCGGGCAAGGCCAAGGAGGCGGCCCGGTTCGTGGAGATCGCAGGGGGCCTGGCATCGCTGCACGCGTCTTTCCGCGGGTGGGCGCTGAAGCGGCCGCTCAAGCTGCTGGAACTCGGGGCCGACGCATTGACCGCAGCCCGGGTGGCCCTGTGGCTGCGGGACAATCCCGAGCCCGGGATCTACGTCCGGCAACTGAGCCTTCCCGGTGTGCACACCAAGTTCATCGAGAACCACAGGGCGGTGATCAGCGAGCTGGCAGCGGCGCTGCGGGCGGATGCCGTGAGCACCGCGGTTGAATCCGTGGAGCCCCTTCCAGACGTGCCCGCGGAGCCTGGATCGCTGCTGGGGCAGATGCCGGCCCGGACGCCCGCGGCACGCTTCGCCGCGGGACACGGTTTCCTGCATCCGCCGGAGCTGGTCAGGTTCCGCCTGCTGGATCCTGCCGTGCCGTTGCTGGGCCACGCGCGGGACCTGACCGTGACCGCTGAAGCGTTCAGTACTTTGAGCCTGCCCGTCACCAAGGTGCTGATCACGGAGAACCTGGTCAACTTCCTGGCCCTCCCCGACCGCCCGGACACGCTGGCGATTTATGGCGGCGGTTATGGGTTCTCATCGCTGCGGGACGCCGGGTGGCTGCGTGACTGTGAGGTCCTGTACTGGGGCGATCTGGACACGCACGGGTTCCGGATTCTGGACCAGCTCCGCGCGGTCCACCCGCATGTGGCGAGCGTGCTGATGGACGAGGCCACGCTGTTGGCCCACCGCGATGCATGGGTCAACGAGCCGTCGCCGTCGAAGGCTTCGCTTAGCCGGCTGACGTCTGATGAGTCCGCGCTCTATGACAGACTCCGCAATGACGCCTTCGGCACAGCGGTCAGGCTGGAGCAGGAGCTGATCCGTTGGGACTGGGTAACTCGGTGGTTGGGCCTGCCGAAACCCGGTGGCTGAGCCGGTCAAACCGTCGACGCCCCGCCCACCGAATCACGTCGTTATTCCTTCGGCCTCGCACGCCGCTTCTGGACCGGGGGAACGTCCAAGTCCGGCACAGCCCGAAGCATAAAACGATCAAAGTGAGGCACCGTAAATCCCGCGTAACCGTGCGATGGAGTGTAAAGCAAACCCATGTTGATGAGCTCTGAGCGTGTGGGAGCCAGTTGAGTGGATTCACGACCCATAACTGCGGCCACATCCGCGGCTTTCTGGGAGTCAGGACCCAGCTGCGCCATGGCTCGCATGTAGGCGATCTGCAGCTGCGTGGCCCTGTCCAGCCGGACTCGGAAGAATGAGGAGTCCAGCTTTGCTTCGTATGCGTCCTTCGCGTCCTCAACATCTTCGAGAGTGATGACATCACCGTCCGCCGCCGCCCAGACCTGGTAGCCCAGCTCCTGCACGAAGTACGGGTAGCCCTCAGTCAGCTCGAACGCCCGGACCAGTGCGTCGTCGGTGAAATCGACGCGTTCAAGATGAGCGGGCTCAGCCAGAGCCTTCGCCGCATCTTCAACGTCAAGCGATCCGATCTTTGGGAACTTAAAGAGCCGCTCGGCGTAGGATTTAGCATCGCCCGCCAGCTCCGCGATCTGGGGCAGTCCGGCACCAACAAAAGTTACCGGCAGTTTTCTTTGCACTGTCTTGTGGATGGCCTGGATCATGGCTTCCAACTGCGTTTGGCTCAGGAACTGGACTTCGTCGAACAAGAGAACCAGCCCTGTCCCGTGCTCCTTGGCGGCCTCCCCTATAGAGACGAGAACGTCAGTCAAGTCCATATTCAGATTCCCGTGATCCGCGAACCCTTCGGCAGGGGCCACATCCAGAGACGGAGTAGGTGCGCCGGATGACGGATCGATGGACAGGCCGAAGGACTGCAGGACCTGGGCGGCCTTTCTGGCTTTCTCTCCCCATTTTGCCTTCGGAGAAATCTGGAAAAGTGCCGCCCGGAGTTGTGAATACACTGTTTGACGGAAATGACCGTCGTCGTGCTTGCTGGCCTCCAGCTCCAGAACCTTCCATTTGAACTCTTCGGCGATCTGGCGGAACTCTCCCAACAGGACTGTCTTCCCCACCCCCCGAAGCCCGGTAACGATCATGGACTGATCCGTCCGGCCTCGGTCGAGTCTGCGCAAGAGCACGCGGAAGTCGTTCAGGAACTCATCACGTCCGATGACAATTTCCGGAGTAGCGCCCGCATTGGGGGTGTAAGGGTTGTTAACGGGGTCCATCTGAACGATCTTACAAGAATTATCTTACTTTATTCAATTCTAATAAAGTCTCGAAAAGTCAATAAAGCCTGCTGGCCGAGGACGGGTCGGAGCGATGTGAAGTCGCGTGGAGAACGCGGCGATGAGGGCGAAGAGGAAGGCCCCTGCCGCGATGGCCAGGCAGATGGCGACGACAGTATGGGGGTAGGATACAAATATGTCAGCAACGTTGACGGGTGAGCTCATCCGCAAAGCCAAGGATGCTGCCGTGGCAGCTGAACAGTCCCGTCTTGAGATGATTGCTGCCTCCGGCCGGCGAGCCGAAGCGGTGTTCGCGCTTTCGGCGGAGGGGATGTCCGTCCGTAAAATCGCAGAGGTCATCGGCGTAAGTCCCTCGGTGAGCCAGCGCCTGCTCGAAAAAGCCAAGGAAAGCCGGCCGCACCTAACCCGTCGTGAAGACCGAGTGTCGTACGAGCTGCACCGTGCCGTGGCCGAAAAAGTTCGCGAAGATCCCCAGCCGGTGCTCAGCAAAGCAAGAACCAATCTGCAGAAGATGGCGTCTCGGGCTGGCGATACTCACGCCCGAGGCTGGATCGCAGAGTGGACTGCGCTGGTCAACGGCGCTGATCTCAACCGACTCGTGGATGTCATGCTGCGGCCCGATGAACGCGGAATCGACCTTCGTCAGATGACGCCGTTCGCTGGCGTACTCACCCAGGAGGAGCGGCTGGTCGCCATACATAAGGCAGCGCGTGCGGCGTAGCGAACTCGAGCACGCGATCCGCGCGGCAACAGAAATCATCCGGCAGGATGCTGTCTTCATCATCGGCAGCCAGGCCATTCTTGGGTCCTTCACGGAGGACGAACTACCCGCCGAGGCAACGCGGTCCGAAGAAGTCGACATCGCCCCATTGCAGGACGACGATGCCCAGTCACTGGCCACTCAACTGGACGCCGTCATCGGCGAAATGTCCCACTTCCATGAGACTCACGGCTTCTACGTCCAGGGCGTCGGCCGGGATACGGCGGTGCTCCCAGCAGGCTGGGAGCACCGCCTGGTCAAGGTCAACAACGCCAACACCCTCGGCCGAACCGGGCTATGTCTGGAGCCCCACGATCTTTGCGTCGCCAAACTCATCGCCGCCAGGGCGAAGGACCATCTCTTCGTCGGTCCACTCCTTGAACACGGCCTTGTCTTTCGTTAGTCCGGAGCGCATTCCAGATCTGACCGGACAAGGCCGCTGAGCCATTCCCGGTTTCCCAGTCCTGCAGTCCCGTCATGGCAAAGGACAATGCCCGCCGACGGCGTTGCAAGCATTCACGCGGCCATGTGCCCAGTAACTTCCGGTGCCGGCAATTTTGTCGGCGGTTGATTCGACCGTTGCGCGGACTGATGCGTTCGTGGCGTCAGCCTGGGAGCCCCAGGCAAGCGCGGCAACGCCGGCGACGACAGGTGCCGCCATGGAGGTACCGCTGGCGATGTCATACCCCGGGGAGCGGCCGTCCGGCGGCTCCCCGATGACGAAGCTGCCGGTCGGGAAGGTCGAGTAGACGTCGACACCGGGCGCTGCGACATCCACCCACTTGGCGCCGTAGGTTGAGAAGGAGGCTTTGACGTCGGTGTTGTCGGTTGCGGCGACGGCAATAACGTTGGGATATGCCGCTGGGTAGAGCTTGGTCTGAGTACCGCCGTTACCAGCTGCGGCAACGATGACAACACCGTTCTTCCATGCGTATTTGACAGCAGTCTCGAGAGTTCGTGAGGGGAGGTGCTGTCCGAGGCTCATGTTGATGACCTTCGCACCGTTGCTGACGGCCCAGTAGATGCCGGACGCAATGTGTGAGGTGGAGCCTGATCCGCTGTCATTGAGAACTTTGCCATCCAAGATGGTGCAAGCCGGGCACACGCCGGCAACACCAATCGTGTTGTTGGCGGTGGCGGCAACGATGCCGGCCACGTGGGTGCCGTGGCCGTACTTGTCTTCACTGGTTGCTGCAGTACTGAAGTTCGCGCGCGCAACAACCTTTGGTGCGATGTCGGGGTGGCCGCTTGCCACGCCTGTATCGAGAATGGCGACCCTAATGCCGCTGCCGGTGGTGATGCCCCACGCTTCGACGGCGTCGATATCGGCGTCCGGTTTGCCCCCGGCCACAGCCACCGAACCGGTGGTGTTCGTAAATGCTTGACCAGTGTTTCGCAGTGCGTACTGGCGATCGAAATAGTGGTCAGCTGTAGCGGCAGTAACGAGCTGGTCCGGCTCGGCGTACTCAACCGCCGGATTCCGGCTTAAGGCTCCGATGAGTTGAAGTTCTTTACCGGCCGGTACTTTGATGAGGTGAGCACCGGTGCTGCCGATACCAGCGCCCTCGCCGAGGCCATGCTGGCGCAGTACGCCGGCCGCCGCGCCGGCGTCGCGGAATTTGACCATGATTTGCCCTGCGATGTGCGGGGACTGGGTGGCCGCGTTGCCCGGGACTGCGAAGGTGATTGCGCCAAACCCCAGGACCAGCGCCGCGAAACTAGCTATCGCCATTCTTTTCATAGGGGTATCTTGCGCCCGCCTGCCCCACCTGGATAGTGGCTGCCGGTGATTGATCCCGTCGGTGGTTCTATGCCTCTTGACGGTGATCTACATATCAGCGCTTGGTAGCCGCAGAACCCTACGAATGCTTGGTAGGTTGTGAAAAAAGGAGAATTCAATGAGCGAGAAATTGCGTTGGGGCGTCCTGGGCACCGCCCGCATCGTCCGCAAGACAGTTCCGGCGTTGCAGGAAACGAAAAATGGTGAGGTCGTAGGTATCGCTTCCCGCACCGAGGAAAAGGCTAAGGAGTACGCCGACAAGCACGGCGTACCACAGGCGTTTGGCTCTTATGAGGCGCTGCTCGCTGCCCCTGACATCGACGCTGTCTACATTGCGCTGCCTAATGCACTGCACGTCGAGTGGATTCTTAAATCCTTGGACGCAGGCAAGCACGTCCTCTGTGAAAAGCCTTTGGCGATGAGCGCCGCCGAGTGCGAGGAGATCACGCGCAAGGCGGACGAGACCGGGCTCAAAGTCTTAGAGGGCTTCATGTACCGTTTTCACCCGCGTTTCGAGAAGCTTCAAGAGCTGCTCGCGGCCAATGCGGTGGGCAAATTGACATTTGTCCACGTCGCTCACTCCTTCGATGCGGGCGGCGACGACAACATCCGCTGGTATACCGGGCTCGGCGGCGGCGCACTTTTCGATACGGGGTGCTACTGCGTCAACATGAGCCGGATGGTCACGGCTCAGGAGCCGGTTCACGTCGCCGCCTTTGGCAACTACCGCGATGCCAACGACGGAGGTCGAATCGACACCAGCATTGCGGGCATGCTGCGCTTTCCCGGCAGCGCAACCGCGCTTTTTGATACGGGAGTGAACCTCGAGCGCCGCAACTTTTTGGAACTCACGGGCACCGAGGGCCGGCTCTACCTCGACAATCCTTTCGGGCTCTTGGTGGAGGATTCGGTCCTGGAGGAGCATCACTTCGGGCAGGACACTGTCTATCACAAGTTCAAGGGCGAAAACCACTTCGTACGGATGGGCGAACACTTCGCGGGCAGCGTCCTGAACGGTACGCCGCTCCGCTACGATCTCACGGATGCGGCAAACAACGCGCGGGTGTTGGAAGCGATCGACGAGGCGGCGCGGAAACAAGACGGGGCGCCTGAACCAGGCCGACTATAAGCTTTGACCGCGGCTCGCACTGCCGTGGACTTTGGTGACGGACGACGGCGCCGACCCGGGTCCGGTGCCGAAGCTCCAGGACACAGGGGTTGAGGTTGAGGTCGCGGCTGTTTCGCCCGTCGGAGGAGACCCGCCCTAGACACCGGCTTTGATCAGGAGTGCATCAACCATCATAAAAAACTGGGCGCTGTGATCGCGAGCCTTCGGGTCGGTCATGTATTGAATGGCCGCTCCGTCGTAAATCATCAGAAAGAGCCTCACTAGCGTGGCAAAGCCTATGAGGCACTGATCCCCGCTGCTCTGGGCGGCGGAAGAAAATATGTTTCCCAACTCCACTTCATAGGCGGGATAAATTTTCGCAGCCAGCGGGCTGACGGCGGCATTGCGTGTTGCCCACAGAATGAGTTCGATCTCAGCAAGTATGCTGGCCGGCTCTTCCTCCAATGCGCGCCAGTAGCCTTCGGCCACTTGTTCCACAGCCTTACGCAGACCCAGATGGACCGGGACGTCGCTGGAAAAACGGCTCAGGTTCTTTAACCAAGCCTCGGCGGCCTTGTCCATGAGTTCGTCTTTATCGCTGAAGCAGTAATGAGCCGTAGCCAGCGGAGCATTAGCCTCCTTGGCAATGGCCCGCATAGTCACCGACTGAACACCCTCACGGCGCATGATTTCAACGGTGGCTGCAATCAGCTGTTCTTTTCGTTCCGAAGCGGATACCCGCATAGACCACTCCCCACTCTCCACGGTTACCGCCGAAGACCGTATCCCGGCTGTCGATGCAACAGCCAGGATACGGTCCGGAGCGCCAAAACCCTCTAGTTACCTGGCGGCCAGGATCTCGTCCACTGCGGCAGGCGAGCCGGTGTCCACATCCTGCGAGGGGCCTTCCAAATACCGCTTCATGGAGTCATCCATGGCATCGATCCAGCGGGTGTGGTGCTTGGTCGCCATTGTGCCGGTGACCACGGAGCGGTGGAGCATGTCGCGGTATCCCAGAATGTCCGTCTCCTTGTGGTGCATCCAGTCCTTGAACAACTGGCAAACAGCGTCCAGATCGAAGGACGGGTAATCCGTGGCCTCGATGAGCTCCCGCAGGTAGTCCGTCTGGAAATCGGCCTCGGCATCGTGATGTGGCAGCACGGCCTGGCGCTCAAGCCAGGCAGCGATGTCCTTTTGGCGCTCGGCAAGGGACGGCAGCTCAACCACGCCAGTCATGACGTCGCGGGCAAACCAGGCCTGCGCGTCAAACATGTTGAATGTGTAGTACTGGTCCTGCGCACCCAGGTAGAAGAGGTTGGTGTTCTGTTGCCACACCACGCCCTTGTAGAGGTTGCCCGGGTAGAGCACGTTCGACGACTTCAGTGACAGCTCGCTGGGAAGGTACGGATACTTGTGCTGGTATCCGGTGCAAAGCACGACGGCGTCGAAGTCATCTTGGGTGCCGTCACTAAAGTGTGCGGTGCGGCCTTCGAAGTGGGTGACGAGCGGGCGTTCCACCGTATTTTCCGGCCAGTCATAGCCCATAGACGTGGTGCGGTAACTCAGGGTGATGGACGCCGCACCCATCTTGTGGGCCTGCATGCCAATGTCCTCTGCGGAGTAGCTGCTGCCGATCATGAGCAACTTCTTGCCATAAAACCGCTCGGCTCCGCGGAAATCATGGGCGTGCAGGACTTCACCCGGGAAAGTTTTGATGCCCTTGAACTCAGGGACTGAAGGGACGGAGAAGTGTCCGGTCGCAATCACCAGCTTGTCAAACACATGGGTTTCGGTGAGGTTGGTTTTGAGGTCCTCCACCGTCAGCGTGAATTCCTGGGTGGCCGCGTTGTAGCTGGTGTGCCGCGCAACGCTGTTGAAGCGGACGTACTTGCGGACGTCGGACTTCTCCACGCGGCCCTTGATGTAGTCGAAGAGAACCTCGCGGGGAGGGAAGGAAGAAATGGGACGGCCAAAGTGCTCGTCAAAGGAATAGTCCGAGAACTCCAGGCACTCCTTGGGCCCGTTGGACCATAGGTGGCGGTACATGCTGGAGTGAACCGGCTCGCCGTGGGCATCCAGCCCAATACGCCAGCTGTTGTTCCACTGACCGCCCCATTCGTCCTGCCTCTCAAAGCACATGACTTCGGGGATTTCGGCCCCTTTTTGGCGTGCTGATTCGAATGCCCGCAGTTGTGCCATTCCGCTGGGGCCTGCACCGATAATTCCGACTCGAAGTGTCATGCTGCTCTCCTCTTCCAAAATTTCATGGGCCGCCGATGAGCGGCGTTGTGAGTTAGGTTGCGCTGGGTGGTCCTAGGGTGCGAAGGTGCGGTCGCCGGCGAAGAACCCCAGGCCGTACTCAGGGGTCTCAAACTTGACGGTGGTGCCCTTGGGGAAGAACAGCACATCGCGTTCCCTCGCGTGCGTCACGTCGCCCGTGGTCTGGTCCGTGAGGATGAATTCACCTTTGATGACGACCTTCATTTCGTCGTAGGTGTACGTGTACACCAAGGGTTCGGAGGCCTTCAGCTCGAAGAAGCCGGCGCACATGACCGACCCGGCCGGGTTGTGAAGGGAGTCGCCGATCGCAGCGACCGTCCCAGGCTCGTTCATCGACGGCAGTCCGATGAAGCCGTTTTCTACCTTGTGGATGGATCCGGCCTTGCTCAATGTGCCTACGAGGGTGGTTTCCATGGTCTCTCCTGTGAATTGGGTGATGAGTTCTTCAGAACTGTTCATTTAGGGCATAAATAGCCAGAGGGATGGCGCTTCTGGCGCATAAGGGAGTGCATTGAAGGCGACCTCTGAAACCGGGTTATGGCTCCGGGAGGAATGGCTGCAAATCCGACATTCATGATTCCAACGGACCGGTTGAGCTCCACCTTGAGCTGTACCAGTGTGAAGTGAATCACGTTTGTTCGTCCACCGACTTTCACATGAACGGCCGTGCAAGTCAATCGTTCAGGAAAAGTTTCCTACGAGATTCTTTTGGGAGCTGACGCTCGGATCCGAGGCCTGGGGACGTTCCACATTCCTTCTCATGGACCCTTGACTGGGACGCTTGTCAATGTCAAAGTATTCAAATCCGTGATCCACATCACGTTGATGCAACTGATTTTTGATTCACCGAAAGTTCCCTAAGCAGGCTTCCAACTGAAGAACGGTGAAAGACTATGGCCACAGCCACCCACTCCCCGACATTGACGACGGGGGAAACGATCGACCTCTGGTCAGCGAAGTCCATGAAGGTCATGAAGGACGAATGGCCGCGATTGCGCTGCCGGTTTATCAACGCGGATCCCGTAGGCCGATGGGAGGACTTCATACTCTCGGAATGGGAATTGGAAGCCTGCGGCTGGGAAGACTTCCACCCCCACTCCGAAACGAACTTCGTCGTGGCAGGCGAGCTCTACGTCGAGAGTGAAGGCAAGACTGTCATCCTGAGGCCCGGTGACTCAGCACGCGTAAATCCCGGACAACTTGGCCGATACTGGGCGCCCGTCTACGCCCGGATGGTCACCGTCTACGGCCCCAACCCCGATGGCGCGGAGTCGCACTCCTTCCGATACTACGAAATCTGAGCTTTTAGACTGATGCACGGTCGCTCCAGGTGAGACGCCTGCACGCCACCTTCGGCCAAATCCGCCACACCAGTTCGACCGAACTGACGATTCTAGACGACACAAGTGCTTCTGCATTTCTGCGAATCATGCGCGGACATTCACGCGCCAGAATTCATACCCGCCTGCGGTAATACATGCAACTGCAGATCGCGGTTGCAGGGTTAGTCGAGCCTCCAACGTTTGAAGATTCCAATGTACGAATGTACGGGCCTGTCCATATGCGCGCGCATGCATCGGATTTCCACGTCCTTTCACGGTGGTATATACCGCGCGGAATGGCATGCATCTCGCAGCCACTTCAGACTCACGAATCTAGTTATTCACACTAAAAGACCAGACGCTTGTCGTCTAAGGAGACTGTTATGAGTAAAAATATTTCGGATGGCGTTGGCCACCTGGAAAGGTCGATCAACTGGAAGCAGGGCCTGGCCATAGCACTTGGCGTCCCCTTGCTGATACTGCCATCGTTGGGCTACCTGCCGATGTATATGGCTGCCGCAGCAATCCTGGTCTGGGGGTTGTCGGTCATCCAGGGTTTCATACAGAACGCTGCCTATGCTGAGATGGCTACCACCTTTCCCAAGGCCTCCGGCCTGCCAGGTTTCGCGCAGCATGTCTTCCGCACCGAAAACTACAAGGGCAAGTACGACAAGGGCAAGCTGATCGGCGGCTTCTCCGCCTGGAGCTACTGGTTTGCCTGGAACCCGGTCCTGGCGATCTTCGCCATCCTGGTCGGCGGTTACCTGCATGGGCTGTTCCCGGTTCTGGCCGAGACCTTTACCGAGTATCAGCTCGCATTAATCTCAGGCCTGCTGATCTTCACCGGACTGTTCATCGTTAACTGGTTCGGACTTAAGGATGGCGCCATCCTGGGCTACATCCTGGCGGCCGTATCCCTGATACCGCTGATTATCCTGGCAGTGGCGCCTTTTGCCACAGGACATGTCGACTTTGCCAACATCACCGGCAACTGGTGGCCCACTGACTGGGCCTGGGACATGCACCACATCCTCATTCTCTTCGGCATCTTTGCGATCGCACAGTGGAGTGCCTGCGGCTGGGAAACGGCAGCCATCTACGCCCCTGAATACAAAAACCCTTCCAAAGATGTCCCGAAAGCACTGTTTGCCTGCGGCATCATCTGCTTCCTCTCGTACGTACTGGTGCAGGCTTCAGTAATCGGCGTGCTTGGTGTTGAAGGTGTGATGGCGGAGCCTGTATCGCCTCTGATTCCAGTGGCCCAGGCTGTCTTTGGCGAAGCCGGCTCAATCATCACCATCATCATGCTGATCGCCGCCATGATCCTGATCATCCAAACGGCTTACCTGGGATCGTCCCGGGCCTTGCACTCCATGACCACGGAAGGCAACCTTCCCAAGGTCTTCGGCAAAACGAATCGCCACGGAACTCCCTTTATCGCCTTGCTGGTCACCGCGGCCTTTAACATGGTCCTGATTTCCATGGGATCCCTGGCTGCAATTCTTGCGGCCGCCGCCATTGGCTACACCTGTGCCAACGGCATCAGCCTCTTCGCCTACGTCAGAGCCAAAAAGCACCCGGCCTTCGCCAATCTGGAACGACCCTTCAAGGCGCCCAAGGGCTGGAAAAATGTCGCCATGATCTTTGGCCTGTTCAACCTGCCTCTGTGCCTGATCGGCGTGGTCTACCTCAATAGCCAGGAGATTGGCTGGACCTCAACCTGGCTCGGCTTCCTCGTTTTGTCGCTCTACATACCCATCTGGTTCTATTCCCAGCGCGAATCGGGGCACCGGAACAACGAAGCAGCCGCTGCCGACTCTTTGGCCAACGATTCAGATAACGATGCCGAAGACCTGGAAACGGTTCCAACTTCCAGGTGACATCGACGGTGCAGGACGGGTCGCCGTCGTCGTAGCGGATTACGACGGCGGCACTCCAGCAAGGGGGCCCGTCGCCGACCCGGACCTCCACAACCACGAGCTCCGGCTGGCCAAGGCAGCGAACTACCGCACGGCGTCGTACGCGTTCACACGGCCGTACGTCCAGTAGGTGCCGTTGCCACCAATGTCATCAGCGGTTGCTTCGATATTTGCCCGGACCGACGTTTTCGTGGCTCCGGCATGTGAACTCCAGGCGAGCGCGGCAACAGCGGCGACGATAGGTGAAGCCATCGAGGTACCGCTGGCAATGTCATAACCCATGGAGCGGCCGTTCTGCGTACCCAGGACGAAGGAGTGGTTCGGGAACGTCGAGTACACGTTGACCCCGGGCGCCGCGACATCCACCCACTTGCCGTACGTCGAGAAGGATGCTTTGGCGTCCCTGTTGTCGGTTGCGGCCACGGCAATAACGTTGGGATACGCGCCCGGGTAGATCTTGGCCTGGGTACCGGCGTTGCCGGCTGCCGCAACGATCACCACGCCTGCATTCCAGGCGTTGTTGACGGCAGCTTCGAGCGTCCGGTTGGAAACGCGCTGGCCCAGGCTCATGTTGATGACCTTGGCGCCGTTGTTGACGGCCCAGTTGATGCCGTTGGCGATGCGCGAGGAGGAACCGGTCCCCGCGTCGTTGAGCACTTTGGCATCCAGGATGGTGCACTCCGGGCACACCCCGGCAACACCAATCGTGTTGTCGTCCGCGGCGGCAACGATGCCGGCCACGTGCGTGCCATGGCCATATCCGTCGTAGTCCTCAGGATGACCTGCCCGGATTACCTTGTCGCTGAAGTTGGCCCGGGCAACCACCTTCTGCGAGATGTCCTCGTGGTCGATCGCCACGCCTGAATCGATGATGGCCACCCTGGTGCCGCCACCCTTGGTGACCGCCCACGCTTCGACGGCGTCCACATCAGCGTCCGCGTCGCCGCCGGCTATGGTCAGCGTGCCCCAGGTGTTCGTGAATGACTGGCCAACGTTGTGCAGGGCGTACTGGCGCTCGAAGTAAGTACCATCGGTAGCGGCGGTAACAACCTCGTCCGGTTCGGCGTACTCGACGGCGGGATTCCGGCTGAGGGCGCTGATGAGCTGAAGTTCCTTGCCGGCCGGGACTTTGATCAGTCGGGCGCCCGTGCTGCCGATGCCCGGGCCCTCGCTGAGCCCGTGCTGGCGAAGGACGCCTGCTGCCGCGCGGTCGTCGCGGAACTTTACGAGGATTTGCCCCGCGACGTGTGATGTCTGGGGAGCTGCCGTGGCCGGCGTGGCCACGGTGATTCCGCCGAACGCCATCATCGCCGCCGCGAAACCAGCTGTAAGAAGTTTTCTCATTTGGTTATCTTGGTTGAACCCGAGCCCGCTGAACAGGGCCAGTGCACTATCACTTCGGGGAACTGGCCGCGGCCCTAGGGATGCACCAGCACCTTGACCGCTGTGTCCTTGTGGTTGATGAGGGTGTCGAAGCCCTGCTCCACCAGGTCGTCCAAGGCAATCCTGCCGGTGATGAACGGCTTCAGGTCCACCTTGCCCTCCTGAACCATCTTGATCACGGCCGGGTGGTCCCCGACGTAGGCGATGGTGCCGCGGAGGTCGATCTCCTTCAGCACCAGCTTCTGCATGTCCACGGTGGCTGGAGCACCCCAGATGGAGACGTTGACAACAACGGCCCCAGGCCGGACGGCGTCGAGCATTGTGTCCAGCACCGCGTTCACACCCGCGCATTCGAACGCGACGTCCGCACCGGTGCCGCCGGTGAGTTCCAGCACCCGCGCCGGAACGTTCTCCTGGCTGGGGTCAAGCACGTGGTCGGCCACCCCGCTGGAGATGGCCTTCTCCTTCCGCGCCGCGGTGAGTTCGCTGATGATGGTGGTCACGCCCATGCCTTTGAGGACGGCGGCGGTCAGCAGCCCGATGGGCCCGGACCCGCCCACCAGGGCAACATCGCCGGCCTTCGCGCCGCTGCGCGCCACGGCATGGTGCGCCACGGACAGCGGCTCGATCATGGCCGCCTCATCCAGGGGAATGTCCCCGATGGGATGCACCCACCGCCTGTCCACCACCACCGTCTCGCTGAGGCCTCCCCCGCCGCCGGAAAGCCCGATAAAGCCCATCTGCCGGCACAGGTGGTAGCTGCCCGCCTGGCACATGTCGCAGGTGCCGTCCACGAAATAGGGTTCGACGACGACGTTGTCCCCCACCGCAAGCCCCTCCACACCTTCGCCGAGTGCAGAGACAGTCCCGGAAAATTCGTGCCCCATGGTCACCGGCGCCTCCTCGTGGGAGAGCGGGTGCGGATGTCCCGGCGCGGGGACGAAAATGGGGCCTTCCAGATATTCGTGCAGGTCACTGCCGCAGATACCGCACCACGCGACGTCGATCTTCACTGCTCCGGCCCGGAGTTCCGGCTCCGGAATATCCTCGATGCGGATGTCCTCGCGGCCATGGAAACGTGCTGCCTTCATGATGGATCCTTCCCTTCGGTGAACATGAATGTCCTCGCAGGGCCCGGGTCCTCAGGCAGCCGGGCCGCATCCGATCATCCTCGCACCGGATCCGGAGGTTCGGTAGGGTCAAATACGGCTGGCCTGGAACCCGCACCTGAAGTTCTACAACGACAACCGCGGCTACGTGAACACCCGCATCACCAAGGACGCGATGACCGCTGACTTCCGGGTGCTGGACTACGTCACGACGCCGGGATCCCCCGTCAGCACGAAGGCCTCCTTCTCGATCCAAGACGGCGCGCCGGGGCTTATCGGAGGTTGAGCCTGTCGAAACCCGGGAGTACGGGCTAGGGCTGGACAACATTCACGAGTTCTGACCGGCGTCCTGTCTGCAGGTCCTCGGTTAGGACGAGGGCACCGACCTCCGGGCAGTGATATTTATGCTCCCGGGAATTCTTTTCAAGCGGCGTCCAGTCGTAAACCTTGATGCAGTCAGTGTAGGTGCGGGTTTTCGTGGAGACGGTCTCGCCGGAAGCGACGGTGTCCCGCATATCTTCTGCATGACCAACGTAAAATTCCTGCCTGTAGGAATCGCCGGTGCGCTGCTCGGCCTTCATCCAGATGCCGGCTTTTGCCCCATCTTTTCCGTGGAGAAAGCTGCCGGAGTGGTTCAGCAACATCCCATTCCAGTAGTTGTTCACGTCCTCGCCGAAGTACCACACGTCACCGTTTTTGTGTTGTGCCAGGTAATCCCGGGTTTCCTCTACGAGCTGCCCGTTCTTGTATTCCTTATCCAGATAGACGACCGTCTCAAAGCCCTCTATGGTCTTGGTCTCCTGCAGGATTTCGATTTCAATCCGCTCGGTGACGGTTCCTTGCTCGGTGGTCTCGTAAATCATTTTTTTGCCGACGGGGAGGGCAAAGTATCTATTGGTAATTTCGGTGGTGAAATCGGCAGGGTTGATCTGCGGGGTGTACTCCGCGGCCCTGCTCCTTTTTGTGTTGTCGACGGAAAAAAGTGCCGCCCCGCCAACAACCAGCAACAAGACGACGAGAGCAAAGAAGATTTTGGTTCGTTGATTCATGACCTTTCCCACTCCTTCTGAGTAGAAATTCCTGCAGGGGGTCAGAGCACCGTTGCTTGCCCATGGCCATAGGAGAAAGGTAGTGCAGTCGGGCCTGAACCTGAACCCCCTCGACGAACACTCAGCATGGAAAGTCGAAACCCAAGAACGACGGCGGGGTGGCCGGCTTTCCTGCCGGCACCCCGCCGCCGTCTCCGGGTGATGGATGGACCTCCACAATTGGTGGGGCCATTGTGTGGCATGAGGGCAAAACGCTACGATGCTGCCGGGGTGAGGTCCTGGTCTCGCATGACGACCGTAAGGGGCCATCGAATGACCGACTTCTTCACCATCCACCCTGGCGAGACCGCAGCTCCTGTGCCACCGGGACCCATCCTCTGCACCGGGTCGGCTGCCATGCGGCGTGTTCACCGTGTGTTTCTTTGGGCGTATGACGAGGCGCCCGGCCTAGTGCGCTCCGCCGGGCCTGGCGAAACAGCCCGCGCCGCATACGTGGGAGAAGTGCTTGGGAACTTCGACAAGATCCTCCACGTCCACCACGAGGGCGAGGACCTGCTGATGTACCCGCAGCTTGCGGAACGGGCACCGGCATGTGCGTTGCACGTTGAGCAGATGCTTGAGCAGCATCGGCAGGTCGCACGCCGGCTTGAGAACATCGAGCCGGTCCGATTGCGCTGGATGGAAACTGCTGAGGCAGAGGCCCGAGACGACCTCGCTGAGCGGTATGAGGACCTGTCGGCTGTCCTTAAAGTGCACTTGCGCCGTGAGGTAACGGAGGTGATGCCAGCGGTGGACAAAGTACTGACCGCAAAGGAACTGACTGTGGCCGCAGAGCACGGGTCCAGCCAGTTCAGCATGAAGTTCCTGGTCGCCTACCTCGGGATGGTGCTGGCCACGAATCCGCCCGGTGAGCGGGAGGAATTCTTCAAGGAAATGCCTGCAGCGGCCCGCGTTGGCTATCGCCTCGTCGGACGGCGGATGTATCGCCGGCAGTACTCGACGCTCTTCCCGGGGCGCGCGATTCCCGAACTGTAAAGGCCATGATCGTGTGCATGGACCGCGAGTAGTCAAATAACGACGGCGGGCGGCCAGCTTTTCTGCCAGCCGCGCCACCGCTGATGCCTTGCCAGCACATCGTGTCTGTCCACGAGAAGGGTCACCGTGTGGCCGTAGGATGTGTCGCATGACTCAGGACGAGGTTCGCGGCAGAATCGAGGCCTTCGTGGCCGATTTCCACACGAGGTGGCAGCGGTCCGGCAAGTCGCCGGGCATGTTCTCTTTCGACCCTGCGGTGTTCCAAGCCTGGGCCGACGAGTTGGCGGACGTCGTCGCGACCCATTGCACCCCGGGAGTCCGCACCGGCCAGGAGGGTGCACTGTCTTCCAGTCCCGCGCATGACCCGTCCGCCGAGCAGATCACCGGGGTCGAGGTCGTGGAGGACACGGCGACGGTCCGCTCGGTCATCCAAGCGGCAGGGACCACCACCTTCTACTACGAGTACCGGCTGCTGCGGGGCGATGACGGCTGGCGGATCTCCCAACTCTCCACCTTCCTCGACCCGCCCGGCTCACCGTTGATCGATCCGCCCCGGGCCGAGGCGCTCTTGCAGGGTGCAACACCCGACGCCGCCCTGCCGGACCTGCCAGCCCACCTGGAACTCGACCTGCCGGGATTGTTTACGGCGGGCCGGGTGGTCGCACCGTTCGGCGAACCGGCGCCGCTCGAGGTCCTTCACCTCGGCAAGCTCACCTGCGCCTCCGGGGTGCTCACGGTCTTGGACTTGGGTTCGGTTGACGAGCACTTTGTCCCCTTGGCGCGGCGGATCATGCCGGGGACGTATGCCGTCGAAGTTGCCACGGTGGCGGACGTGACGGTCGCGGTACGGCTGTTGCTCTCTGAGGCGCCAGCGGTCAGCTGGCATCCCGCCGCGTTCACCGACGGCACGCACGGGGTAGGGGTCGATGCCGGCAACGTGGCCATCCTCGACGTCGGGTCGCTGGTGGAGTGCCAAGCCCAGCGCGTCGAGACGATGTTTCAAGAGCACGTGGAACGGCTCATGGACACACCGGGCACAATGTTTGGTCTCGCCGGCGAGGTAGTGGATGCGGTCATGGTGACGAGCGGGTACGGCGACGGGACCTACCCGTGCTACTGGGGTTTGGCCGCCGACGGCAGCCTCACCTCGCTCGTTGTCGATTTCCGGGTGCTCGCAGAGAACATCCTTCGCACCAGCCGCGTGCCGTTCCAACCCGGCCCCGTCAGCACCCCTGAACTCGCCGGTCACGAACTGCAGATCACCGCGGATGACGGGTCGTTCGTCGTCAGCAGCAGGGGTGAGGACATCACCGGCCTCCGGGTGCTGGCACCGGACGGCGCGCTCCTTCTGGACGGAGACCATCTGGGCACCTTCATCACGGGAGGCATCTCCAGCAGGACGTGGAACCCGGACGGGCCGCCTCCGCCCGGCTCCGTCCTCGAGGTCACCGAGTACCTCGGGTACCGACACATCTGACTTCTCGAAAGGGCTATCGGATGCAGTCAGCACTTCCTCGTCTCAGATCCTTCCGGCGGGTGGCCGCAACCGCCGCAGCCCTTCTGGCGGTCTCCGTCGCGGGTTGCGCCAGCGCTCCGGAGCCGCCTGATGTTCGGATCGCCGCTGTCGGTGACATGAACGGCGTCAAGACCTCTGCGCCTGATAGCCCGTCCGGTCTGAACGGTGCGGCGATCACCGGGCTCGTGCAGAACAACGAGATCGACGCGTTCCTAGGGCTCGGGGATTTCCAGTACGACACCGCGTACTGCGACGACTACGTGAAGTACTGGACGCCGCTGTGGGGTGGCACGATGCCCAAGTTGTACTGGGTGTCCGCCCCCAACCACGACTGGCAACCCGGCCGCAACGAAGACCTCGACAAGTTCATGGATGGCCAATGCCCGGGGTCTCCGGAAAAGGCTGCGATCAACCAGCAGCGTGGGTTCATCGGGAACGGGGAACCGTACTCGAAGGACTTCGGGAACTGGCACTTCGCGTTCCTGTCGTCCGCGCACTGGCGGTACAACCCCACGCAGGCTCGGGCGTTGACGACGTGGCTGGACAACGACCTCGCTGCTGCTAGGGCGGCGGGTAAGCACCTGGCAGTCGCATACCACGAACCCTACTTCACGTCGAACACGAACGAACATGAGCGGGCCGCTGACCACAAGCCGTGGATCGACGTGATGTGGAAGCACCGGGTCCGTCTGACCCTGTCAGGGTCACAGCACAACTACGAACGGTCATGTCCGGTGAACAACGCTGACCAGTGCGTCAGTGACGGGATGACAGCGTTCCAGGTTTCCACGGGAGGTATCGATCTCCGCTCCTTCACTAGCAGTCCGTCGTACATCGTGAAGCGGTTCAGCGACACTCACGGGTTCCTTCGGATGACACTTCGAGACAACGGGTCTTTCGACTGGAACTTCGTTCCAACGTCGGGGCCGGGCACGGACGCAGGTACGCGTTCCGCACCGTAGTCCCCTGGCCGCCACTCCGACTCCTTGTCATCACCCACGGCGGGCCAGGGCTTGGCTCCCTGCGGTCTGCGCGCCTGAGAGGGCGTGGGCGAGTCAGGAGAGCCAGCCGGTGTAGCGGGTGGGCGCCGGACCGCCAGATAATCCGGCCTTGGGTCCTGAGCCAAGAGCGGGTAGTCCGGGTTGAAAGACGGGTAGCGCCTGCGAGAAAACGAGTACAGGGAAGCCCCTCACCACGCTGGTTGGCCTCTTGTCTCGGGCATACACTGACCAAATCTCATTTGGCCTTAATAACATCGAAACACTCGATGGAAGCGTCGTGACAAAAATCGAAGGGAGAAGAATCAGAAACCATCGCCTCGCGAAACAGAGATCACACGAGTTGAAATCAGCGGCGGCAACCGAAGAATCCACTATCCGCCGGAAAAGCCCGCATCGGCGCGGCTTGGTCTCACCGTCGCCACCACAACAAGCTACCGGCGTCCACATCGGCTCATGATTGGAAGAGACCATGAGAAAGACCCTGCTCGCGGTTATCACGGCATTCGCCCAGGGGATCGACGTTCTACGCGGGTCGCGGAATCTGCGGTTCCATGCACTGCTGACAGCGCTGCTGCTTGCGCTGGGTGGTGTTCTGGTGGTGCCGGTTGCGGCGTCGGCTGCTGAGGGTGATGTTGGGGTTGAGGGTCCGTCGCATTCGGGGACGGGGACGCCGACGGGTACGAAGCGGGCGACGAGCGGGTTGTGGTTCAACGACGGGCTCTGGTGGGGGAACCTGTGGGACACTGCCAGCTCGGATTTTCATATCTTCCGGTTCAATGCCGCGGCGAGCTCGTGGGTCGATACGGGTGTGGCGACGGACACGCGGGCGAACACTCATCATGACGTGTTGTGGGACGGGACGACGTTGTATGTGGCGAGCTATCGGTTCGTCGCCGACACCCTGCCGGCTGAGCCGAACTTCCCGACGACGATGCGAAGTTACAGCTACAACTCGAGTACCAAGACTTACTCGCTGCTGTCCTCTACAAACATCAACAACTACAAGGTTGAGACCCTGACCATCGATAAGGACTCGACTGGTCGGGTGTGGGCCACCTGGCAGCAGGGTAACAAGATCTATCTGAACGTCACCGGCACGGACGGCACAACATGGGGCACGCCGTTCCCGCATCCTGCGTCGTTGAGCAACGTGTCTGTGGACGACACGTCGGCTGTGATCGCGTTCGGACCCGGCAAGATGGGTCTGATGTGGAGCCGGGAGGTCGGTGACGCCACGGACGGCATGTACTGGAGCTACCACGTCGATGGAGCGTCGGACACCGACTGGAGCGCGCCTGTGGCGGCGGTGTCGGGGCAGGGCAGCAGCGATGACCATATGAACTTGAAGTGGCTGGACTCCTCGGGCGGCCGGGTTTTCGCCGCCGTCAAGACGTCCTTCACGTCCGCGCCCCAGCCGCTGATCCAGCTGTTGGCATTGAATGGCACGACCTGGTCGGCGCACCCGATCGCGACTGTCTCGGAGTGCCCGAACCGGGTGATCGTCTTGATTGATGAGTTCGCGCAGAGGCTGCGTACCTTCGCTACCTATCCGAAGCCGAGTGGCACAACGAACGCTGGTGTCTGCACCACTTCGGGGGGTGCGATCTACGAGAAGTCCACGCCGCTGAATAACATCAACTTCACCACCGCGACGAAGACGGCTCGTATCGTCGACGCCGACCAGTATGTCCACAACGTGACGTCAACGAAGCAGAACCTCAACAGTGCGGCGCGGGGCACGGCCAACAGCGATCTGCTGGTGCTCGCCGATGTGAACGCCACAAACCGGTACTGGCACTCTTACGACCGTGGTGATACGGCGCCCGTTGCCTCCTTCACAGCCACCCCCACCTCCGGCACCACGCCGCTGGACGTGGCCTTCACCGACACCTCCACCGACGCGCCGACGTCGTGGTCCTGGGACTTCGGCGACGGCAGCACGTCCACCGCGCAGAACCCGGCCCACACCTACACCACCGCCGGAACCTACACCGCAACCCTGACCGCCAGCAACGACACCGGCTCAAGCACGACCATCACGACCATCACGGTCAGCCCGGCACCACCGCCGGCGCCCGTTGCCTCCTTCACAGCCACCCCCACCTCCGGCACCACGCCGCTGGACGTGGCCTTCACCGACACCTCCACCGACGCGCCGACGTCGTGGTCCTGGGACTTCGGCGACGGCAGCACGTCCACCGCGCAGAACCCGGCCCACACCTACACCACCGCCGGAACCTACACCGCAACCCTGACCGCCACCAACGACACCGGCTCAAGCACGACCATCACGACCATCACGGTCAGCCCGGCACCACCGCCGGCGCCCGTTGCCTCCTTCACAGCCACCCCCACTTCCGGCACCACGCCGCTGGACGTGGCCTTCACCGACACCTCCACCGACGCGCCGACGTCGTGGTCCTGGGACTTCGGCGACGGCAGCACGTCCACCGCGCAGAACCCGGCCCACACCTACACCACCGCCGGAACCTACACCGCAACCCTGACCGCCAGCAACGACACCGGCTCAAGCACGACCATCACGACCATCACGGTCAGCCCGGCACCACCGCCGGCGCCCGTTGCCTCCTTCACGGCCACCCCCACCTCCGGCACCACGCCGCTGGACGTGGCCTTCACCGACACCTCCACCGACGCGCCGACGTCGTGGTCCTGGGACTTCGGCGACGGCAGCACGTCCACCGCACAGAACCCGGCCCACACCTACACCACCGCCGGAACCTACACCGCAACCCTGACCGCCACCAACGACACCGGCTCAAGCACGACCATCACGACCATCACCGTCAACCCGGCACCACCGCCCGTTGCCTCCTTCACGGCCACCCCCACTTCCGGCACCACGCCGCTGGACGTGGCCTTCACCGATACCTCCACCGACGCGCCGACGTCGTGGTCCTGGGACTTCGGCGACGGCAGCACGTCCACCGCGCAGAACCCGGCCCACACCTACACCACCGCCGGAACCTACACCGCAACCCTGACCGCCACCAACGACACCGGCTCAAGCACGACCAGCTCCACCATCACGGTCAGCCCGGCACCACCGCCGGCGCCCACGATGGACGCATCCTCCGTCGTCAACCTTGCGAACGTCACGGCCGTGCCCATCTCCGGCACCGCTCAGGCCGCGAGCACCGTGAGTGTCACAGCGTCCGACGGTGCGGGCCATGCCGTGAGCGGAACGGCCACGGCCAGCTCGACGGGAGCCTGGTCCCTTCCGACACTCGACGTCTCGAGCCTCAACGACGGCACCGTGACCCTGACCGCCACCGCGACCGATACGGCGGGCAACGTCAGCCCCGCGACGACGGCAACGGTCCCCAAGGACACCGCGCCCCCCGCCGAACCGACACTGACGGCACCCGCCACAGTCACCGCCGCGACCGTCACGTACGCGACGGTCAGCGGCAGCGCCGACGCCGACGCGACCGTCACGCTCAACATCACGGACACCGATGCCGTTCACACCGTCACCGCGACCGCGACCGCGACCGGAACCGGGTATTGGTCCATAACGGCACTAAACCTGACGAGCCTGAGCGACGGCCAGCTCACATACACCGCAACCGCAACCGATACGGCGGGCAACGTCAGCCCCGCGACGACGGCAACGGTCCCCAAGGACACCGCGCCCCCCGCCGAACCGACACTGACGGCACCCGCCACAGTCACCGCCGCGACCGTCACGTACGCGACGGTCAGCGGCAGCGCCGACGCCGACGCGACCGTCACGCTCAACATCACGGACACCGATGCCGTTCACACCGTCACCGCGACCGCGACCGCGACCGGAACCGGGTATTGGTCCATAACGGCACTGAACCTGACGAGCCTGAGCGACGGCCAGCTCACATACACCGCAACCGCGACGGACACGTCCGGCAACACCGGCGCGTCCGCAGCGCAGACCGGAACGAAGAAGACCACCGCAACGGCACCGCAGTTCACGAGCGTGCCGTCCCAGATCACGGGCGACACGCTGACCGCCGTGCCATTCGCGGGGACCTCCGATCCAGGGGCAGCCGTGGCGCTCACGGCCACCGATTCGGGGAATCACAGCCTATCGGCCACGGCAACCGCGAACGGCTCGGGAAACTGGTCCGCGTCGATGAACCTGAGCCAACTCAACTCGGGCCTGGTCACGTTCTCGGCCCAGGCCACGGACGTCTACGGCAACATCAGCACCGTGACGACGACGACGAGCCGCATCGGCCCGAGGGTCGTGTCCGTCACGCTCCAGAACGGCGGAACCGCCGGTAAAGCGGACATCAACGACAAGATCGTGGTCGTGTTCAACGAGCCGATGAGCCCGAGCTCGTTCTGCAGCACCTGGACGAGCACCACGGGGCCGTGGACCCAGAGTGGCAACAACGTCAGCGTGCTGATCAGCCGCAACACCTCCGCCCCCAACGACACCCTGACCCTCTCGACGGGTTGCACGGCAAACAACTTCGGCACCGTCAACCTCGGCGCCCACTACACCACGAGCAGCGGCGGAAACCTCACCTTCAAGGGGACGGGCACGCGCGGGGCGTCCTCCGTCTCGCTGAGCGCGGACGGCAAGACCCTCACGATCACACTCGGAGCCTTGAAGAGCGGTACCCCCGCCACGGGCGTCATCGCCGGCATTCCCTCATACCAGGGGACAGCGAGCGGACAATCGGGCATCGCGACGGACACGAGCGGAGTCCCGCTCGGACGCAATCCCTCCGGCTCCGGGACGGCGTCGCGCTTCTGATCCTCGAATCGCGCGGTTCGATGGTGCGGATGCAGGGGCGGCCAGCCTGCCCACCCCTGCGCTTGGAGGGACCGGGTGCTTGGCTCTTGGGACGCATGCCGCGGTGCTGCTTAGCCCTACTTCCGGTTCGCCTGGAGCTTCGGAAGCCTCAGCCGCCTTCGGCAGCATGAATTGCGACGCCGGTGCTGCCGCCGGCGGGTTTGTCACCCCAGGCACGAGCTCCGGTTTGAGCCGAGCCAGCATGCATGCTGCGGCTGCTTTCGGCAGCACAAAGTCCGACGGCGGTGCTGCCGCCGGCTTTTCTGCCATCCGCAGGCCTGTCAGCGACGGGCATACCGCCTTTAAGGGCGGGGCGGCTGAGGGCCGGCTGCAGTGCCTCGCTCTGGCTGAAGCCGCGGTTGAGGGCGTGCCTGATGAGCTGGCGTTGGCCGTATCGGTGATGCTGCGGATTTCGCGGACCTCGTGGATGAGCTCTCCAGCAGCTGGCCAACTTCCACATGATGGACACCCGGCAGTACCGCGACGACCAGCTCGAGGGCGACGGCTGGAAAAAGAACGTCACCGAACGCCTCGCCGAGGACCGCACCATCACCAGCGCCGAGCAGGAGAAGTGGCTGCTGGCCGGCTTCAAGAACTCCACCCAGCGCTGAGACATCCTGGGCCAGCAGGTCTACTTCGCCGAAACGGACCGCAACCAGGCCCCGGAGATCGATGACGTCTCCATGGACGGATGGGACGGCTTCGCCGCCGCTCCACCCGGGGCTGGGTGGACGCCAACGTCGCAACGCCGTGGTCCTCACCGGCGACGTGCACCGCAACTGGGCCAACGACATCAAGGTCGACTACAAGGACCCCGCCTCCCCCGTGGTCGGCTCGGAACTGGTCTGCACCTCCATCACGTCAACCGGCAACGGCACAGGCTCCACCACCGATCCGACCATGGCCTGGAACCCGCACCTGAAGTTCTACAACGACAACCGCGGCTACGTGACCACCCGCATCACCAAGGACGCGATGACCGCTGACTTCCGAGTGCTGGACTACGTCACGACGCCGGGATCCCCCGTCAGCACGAAGGCCTCCTTCGCGATCCACGACGGCGCGCCGGGGCTGGTGGGTGGTTGAGCCCGTCGAAACCACCGCACGACGTCGGCTACCTCCCGCCGGGTTGGACGAAGTATTCGGCCGAATCGAGGAGCGCCGTCATGGCGTCGTCCCCGCCGAGACCTAGCCATTGAACCTACAACACCAGGTGTGTGAGTCAGCGTCCCAGACCAAGAAAGACGGCCAACGACTGCTCGACTGCGACCATGGTCTTGGCATCCACTCGCCCCATTCGCTGGCCAACGTTGGCGCGACGCACCGTGGTCAGCTTGTCCACCATGATCTGACTTACGCGCTCCAGGCCAGTGAGTTGGCCGGGTTCAACCGTCAGCCTCAGCAGTGGGGCGTCCGTCAGTTGCGACGTTAAGGGCAGGAGGGTGATCGACTTTGACGCCGCAAACAGGTCATCCTGGATGATCAGTGCTGGCCTTGGTTTTTGCGCATTTGTTCGGCCTGAGACCGTCCACAGCTCGCCTCGATTCACTCCGGCCAGTCTTCCGAAATTTGCTCAACGAAATCCTGGTCGTCACCGGCGCGGTCTGCGGCGGCAACTGCCATGGCTTGCCGGCGCGCTTCACGCTTGAATTCCTCCGTGCGTGCGTCCGGCACCCACATTTGAATCTGTCGGAAGCCACGCTCGCGCATGGCGAGCCTGTGGCGTGCAACGCGATCCCGTACGCTCATAGGTCAATGTTACATGTAACGCGTCCGCTCTAATCAAAAGTACAACGGCCCTGACGACAGTCGCGGCTGCGTCCTTGAGCCCGTCGAAACCCGGCGGTTGGGCTGTCAATCCCCTGCCGGAGACAACGGCAGCCTCGAGCTTTAGAATGACTATTCACAAGTAGGCGCGCGCATCACGCTCCTGCTCCGTGATTGATCATGAATGGGATGGCTACTCATGAGCAACAGCGCACCTGAGTCCGGTCGCGACCCACGACCTGTCCCGCCGCGGATGCCTGCCAACCCGCCCAGGATCGGAGCAGCGGAGGGATCTCCAACGCCCGCAAATGAACCCCTGGCCAGCCCCTCCGTTCAGTTGGCCGGCAGGGACGACGCGGTTGCGGTACCGCTCGACAACTATGGCGAGTTCATCGGCCGGTTGAAATCAGCGGCCGCCAAGCTCACTCCCCGTCGGGATGCCCTGAGCGCGGCCCTGGACGCCGCCGGACTCCTCTTAGACCAGAACAACGCAGGCGTCGAGTTTTGGGGTCAGCGACGCACTCGAGTCCGTCAGCTCCTCAACCTCCAAGCCGCAAAGCAGCAGGCCCGGACCTACCGGAGCCTCAGCGAACTCCATGAGGTTGCCCTGAAGATGGAGCAGATGTTCAGCAATCGCGCGCAGCGGCTCCAGCAGGTGTGCAGCGGGATCCGGGCGCGCCGGGACCACATCAACGCGGCGCTTGTTGAACTGGACAAGAGCACGGTCAAATTAGCGTCATCGAGAAGGATCGCCCAGGAGCGGGAGAATCTCAGCAAAATCGCCGCGGACCTGTCGGTCTCCGCCGACAATCTCAGCTTCGGCGTCCCCGACCCCGGCCTTCGTGACAGCCTCCGTGAGGCCCGGGAGGCCATTATTCTTGCCGAGGCCCTGCTGGAGGTGAAAGGGAACTGATCATGAAGAACCCACAAACTAAGCACCGGGTCGTCTGCAGTTTCACTGACAAGGAGTGGACTGGGAGGCCAGACGACGGAGCGGGTGCTTTATTCGGCAAGTTATCGGTGGTGGGACTCGCCCTGTGCTTCCTCCTGATGCTCGTGATTCCTGGCCTGAGGGACGTGTCCGCCGTGGTGTTGTTCGTGGCTATGTTTGCAACCACTTTCACGGCACTGAGCATCCTCGCCAGGAGTGCTCGAGAGCGGGCATTTCTCCAGGGGGTGACCGCGTCTGTGAACGAAGTACTCCACGAACTCTCCGTCGACAGCGCTGCCCAACTCGGGGCTGACGATTTGCGCTTGCTGCTCGTCACTGGCAAAACCAGGCCGCTGTCTGTGAACGGGGTAGCTGGTCTGGAGCTCAAAGTCATTCGGAATACTTCACCGAAGCCCTCGAAGCATGCAAAACCCATCATGAAACCGATCACCACCACATACGTCGTGCTGGCAGCCACGCCGCCCGATTACGGAGTGGAAAGCTTCGACCGTCTGCTCGAGGCAGTCACCGCAGACCCTGGCGCTTCCCCTCGGAACTGAGCCTCACCCAACCCTGCATCACGTCATATGAGCATTACTGGCCTCGACAGGCGAACGCCTTTGACATGATCCATGATGCGGCCGGCCCGGGTGAGCCGGCCCTAGCGCTTCCGCAAGACGCGGTACGCGACCCCCGAACAATGACTACCGGACGGCCTTGTCAGCGTTCACACGGCCATATTTCCAGTACGTTCCGGTGCCAGAAATAGCATCCGCCGTCAATTCGACCTTGTCCCGGACCACCGCACTGGTAGCGCCAGTGTTCCTGCTCCACACAAGGGCGGCCGTGGCAGCGACGATCGATGAGGACATCGAGGTGCCGTTGCCGACGTCGTAACCCCGTGACCGGTTGTACTGCCCCTCAAGGACGAACTTGTGGTTGGGGAACGTCGAGTAGACGTTGACTCCGGGTGCTGCGATGTCCACCCAGCTGGCGCCGTAGGTGGAGAACAATGCTTTGGCGTCAAAGTTGTCGGTAGCGGCCACGGCGATGACGTTGGGGTATGCGCCCGGGTAGATCTTGGTCTGGTACCGCCGTTGCCTGCCGCGGCGACGAGCACCACGCCCCGGGCCCATGCGTTGTTGACGGCAGTTTCGAGGGTGCGTGACGCCCGCACTCCAAGGCTCATGTTGATCACCTTCGCGCCATTGCTGACCGCCCAGTTGATGCCGTTCGCAAGGCTTGAGCTGGATCCGATCCCGCTGTCGTTCAGCACTTTTCCGTCCAGAATGGTGCACCCCGGGCACGTCCCGGCCACCCCCACGGTGTCGTGGCTGGCGGCGACGATGCCGGCCACGTGGGTGCCGTGGCCGTAGTTGTCGTCCCCAGTTTCCCCGTTGGTGAAGTTGGCCCGCCGTGCAGGTAGGTCAGCTCGCTGCCCTCGGTGTAGTCGGGGTCGACGTCGGCGCTCACCTGAAGCAGTCCGGCGGGCTCGGTGTTGCTCATCGTCTTAAGGCGAAGGTGCTCCGCTTCGGGCAGCGACGCGATATGCGCCTGGATGTGCGGGTTGGGGCCTTCTTGAATGAGCGGTACGCGGGCCGCGTGGCCAACGAGCCGGAAGGCCGGTTGATCGGTGATGCGGGTATCCATGGTGGTATTTCCTTCTATCGCCAGGCGGAACCTGAGCTGTGGTTGTGTCCGAAGGGGGCCACCGTCCCTGCGCACTTCGGCGGGGCTGACGCATGCACCGCCCGGAACGCCCGGTTGAATGCTTCGATGGAGCCATAGCCGAAGCGCACCGCAGTCCCCAACAGGTCGCGTTCTCCTATGACATCGGCTGCGGCGACGGTCATGCGCCGCCGCCGGATGTACTCCGTCATGCCGAGCTCGCTCATCAGGCTGGCGACGTCGATCTCCTCGGTGAGGTGCAAGTCCTCATGGAAGGTTCGTTGCCGTCAGTTATCGGCTGCCGTGCGCAAGAGCCGGGCGACCTCGGGGGTCATGGAGTAGCGCTGACCGTCCCAATCCCAGATGTAGTGCCAGGAATGGCCCTTGGGGGTGGTGTACATCGGAAGCCCCGCGCGACGTATGGCCTTCCCCACGCCACCGAGAGTGCCTGCGACGCCCGACGCGCCTTTCGGGTGCGAGATCGCCTTGGCGATCTCCTCTGGAAGGAAGTGCGCGGTTTCGTCACCGGTCGCCCGGATCAAGTGAAGGAGAACTCCTTGTCCCTGCGGCGAGATCTTCTCCCATAGGGTCGCGGCGATTGCTGGAGCTTCGTCGGCCTCAACCCAGGAAGGGACGGTCCCGGACGGCAGCCGCGTGGGCGCATCCGGATCGGGGACGTCGGCGAGGAATTCTCCAAAACGGATGTAGAACTCCTCAACGCGGTGTTCCGGGACGTGGACGGTGATCGGAATAAACATTTCAACTCCAAGATAGGTTACAAGAGAGGTTGGTGATTCAAGTTTGCTCGCAAGAAGCGCGGGCGTCAAGAGGGGTTGCAACATATCTTGCAACAGGGCCGAGGGCGCTGCGAGCGTCGACCCATGTACAGCAGGTCAGGCGGAACCTACAATGAGCCATGCCCATGACCGGCCGAGTCGTTTCTGCTGCGGTGCTGCTCGTCATAGAGGCAGGACTGGCTCTGTTGGCTGTGCTGGTCCACTACGGTTTCACGGCCGTGTATGGCACTGTCACGGATACCGCGTTCGAGGGGCTTACGTGGGGGTTGACGGCCGGCCCGCCGGATTGGCGCTTGGTCTGGTCGCGGTGGTTGCCGTGATCGGCCTGGTGCTCTCGCCACGACTGTGGATGCGGCTGACGGCCGGGGCCATCCCGATCCTCATGCTCCTCGGGATGCTCGCTGTCACCCCCTTGGCGATGGGGCAGAAGACCGAGAAGTTCGACTCCGCTCCGCAATGCGTGACCGAGGGCACGGATGAGCCCATGGCCACTGCGGACCGTGAGTCCCAGCAGGCGTTCGATTCCATCGAACACATTGGCCTTTACAGCGGCGGCGGCATCAGTGGTGTCGGCGGCTGTGCCCGCTGGTTTGCGATCTCAGAAGACGTCGATGTGTTGCAGCACTATCGTGCAGCGCTGCCAGAGGCGGGCTGGGAAGTCGTCGAGGATGACGGGCGCCACCTGCGGGCCCAGCGTGATGGCCTGGCGTTCGAGGTGACGCCCTGCCCTGGAGGCGGTGCTGTCTGGACCGGAAGCGATGCGGATCCCGCATATGCACAAGGAACGGCTGTGCAGCCGGGTACTGACATTTGTGCACACCACTTCTGAAAACACCAATGGCCGTAGAGGTCAACGTGGGGCGTCAGCGCGCTGCTTTCGTCCGGGCAGACCGAGCAGCGCCATGGCAACAGACAGTGCCAGTCCTGAAGCGATCAGCGGGGTGGTCTCCCGGTCCGGATGCCGGAACGACTCCCGCGTGATCCGCTCCCACAGGATGCCGAAGATGTAATACACGGCACCCAGCCACCCAACCGCCCGCCTAACCCACGGCCGCGGCCTGGCAATCAGCAGAGCGGTCCCTGCCGCATGGACGGCCAGCGTATGCCACGGCGCTGACAGCCCGCTGCCCACGCCCCACATGTCGCGCGCCACGTCCTCGGGCTTGCCCCGGCCAATGGGGACGTCGTAAGGGATCCCGTCCCGGATTGCCTTACCGGCCCCGATGACCTGGAGAATCAGCTGCGCCAGCGAGACTGAAGCCAGGGCATTCATGATTGATCCTTCCAGGGGCACGGCCGGGACGAAGAGCGTACCGCCACCCGAGGAAACTGGGCAATGGTTTCACGCTGACGACGGCGGCACGCACCCAGGTGCGCGCCGCCGTCGGGCTCTATAGAAATCACCGGCGCGGCTCTCATCCGTGGTGTTCGGACCAGAACGCCAGGACGCGCTCGGTGACTTCACGCCGGGCCACCAGAAGCGGGGCGACATGGCCAGCTCCGGTCACCCGTCCGAAGCGACCGTCAGGAGCGCTCAGGGCCGCCCGTTCGGCCTCCCCCGCGTCGAGCAGTGCATCGTCGCG
This sequence comes from Pseudarthrobacter sp. KH_020_B, assembly GCF_057840185.1. Lineage (NCBI taxonomy): Bacteria > Bacillati > Actinomycetota > Actinomycetes > Micrococcales > Micrococcaceae > Pseudarthrobacter > Pseudarthrobacter sp. KH_020_B. Next base: position 1,170,055 of record NZ_CM174506.1, on the reverse strand, counting down.
GCCTGCCAGCATCAGGACGGGCATCTGCAGGCGGGGCAGAACCGGGCGGAGGTCGGGGCGGTGCATCATCACTGATTGCATGGCCCAGTATTTTCCGCGTTGGTCCCCGGCCACAAAAGCCGCCTTCACCACGGCCGCAGCCTGCGGGGCGGTGGTAGCCACTCCCTTGCCCGCCAACGCCTCCACCATGATCCGGCTGAAAGGCCGCGGCCCCACGACCCGGTACAGGTAGACGAGCAGGGCGTTCTGCCTGCGCTCCGACGCGGTGAGCGGATACGGCGGCGTACCAATAGTGGTGAGCGTCCTGCAGCGGCACGGGTAGTTGTCCGCAAAGACGATTCCCACATGACCTCCCCAGGCGTTGCCCACCCAGTCCACCGGCCCTGGAGGTGCAGCGCATCGATGATCTGGGTTGCCGCTGTGGCGCAGTCCTCCAGTGTGTAGCGCCTACGCGGCCCGGGACTGCCGCCGTGCCCGGGACCGTCGATCACGACAAGTTCGCGATGAGCACCCAGGTCCGGCAGGACGCCGTCGAACGTGCTGGAGTCAACGAACAGGCTGTGCCACAGGACCGCCGGGGCGCCCGTGCCGGCCCCGCGCACGCTGAGGGGTCCGAGAAGGGTCTCCACCATCACTGAGGAAGTATCCAAAACCCCGAGGGCCTCCTGATGTTGCTGCTTCAGGCGCACTTCTGGCTGGAAGTGCCGTGCGATAAAGACTCCTCTCAGCCTGTAGCGCCGTCAAGGAAAGGAACCAGGTCCCGGTGGTTGAGCCTGCCGGCACTGGGCCTAGACAGGCCCGACTACTCAGTCACCGGTTTCGAAGGACTCAACCTTCCGTGCGTTGGCAATGGCTAGATCTTTGGGGGCAACAGATGATTTCGAGAGTGCACGGGACATGGCGACTTAGGGTTCGGCAATGCAGCGTCGCATAAATTCAATTTGGCCTGCTGTCCGTTAGTCTTCACCCATGGTTGAAGAAAGGAGAGCTGGCCGCTGGCGTCTCGCGTTGATAGCGGTCGTGGTGACCGTTGGACTCGCCGCGATCTTCCTAGGAGTGGTCGTGGCAGCACAACCGGCTTGGGTGGGGGTAGACAGCAATAGGGTCAGCACTGCATCTGGGAATTCAGCGAAGGTTCCTCGTGTCCTTTCTCCACCGATTGCTACAGGGACGCCCGCTACCGTCCGACCCGTCACACCGCCCTCAACCAAGGCCGGTCTGCCACCGGCTCTCTCGGCAGAAATCAACACCGCTCAGCGCGTCGTGAACAAGTATTGGTCGCGCCACTGGGCTGAGTACTTTCCGGGCAAGTACGTGGCACCGAAGATCGTTGGCACTTACGACGGGGCATCATCTGCTTCACCATTCTGTGGAAGCCAGCAGCTGCCCGAGGACAATGCGGTGTACTGCCAACCGCAGGATTTTGTGGCCTGGGATACGGAGTTGATGGCTCGTGGCTACAAAGACGGGGACTCTTGGCCGTACCTCGTCATTGCGCATGAATGGGGCCATGCCATCCAAGCTCGAATTGGCAAATCACTCACGTCCACTGCCTCGGAATTGCAGGCTGACTGTCTGGCCGGTGCCACCCTCTTCGGTGCCGCTGCGGATGGAGACTTGGTCTTCGAGTCCGGCGATCAAAAGGAGCTGGCGAGCGCCCTCAGCACCTTGGCGGACGAAACCTCATGGACAAGTAGTGCAGACCACGGCGACCCATTCGAAAGAATCGGTTCTTTTGATCAGGGACGTCTCCACGGCCTGTCCGCTTGTATCCCAGATCTCAAGCCAGCCCGTCTGGGGACGTTTCTAACCTATGAATCCGGCATTTCCGTATCTGTGCGAACATCGGGCTACAGGGAACTGACTCCTGTTTCTGCAACGGCTGCTCCCGGAAGAGCTGTCATATTTGAGATCAAAGTAAGCAACAGCAGCGTCAACCCCTTTGATGCAGGCCACATGTCTAAGCCAATTGTCAAATACGGTGATACAGGCGCAGTCGGTGAACTGGTGCCGGACCCGGACGGGGTTCTGGGCCGTAGTTCCCTGCCGATTCTTCAGCCCGGGGAGACAGTCGCGATTCTGGTGGGAGCTGTGGTTCCAGAAGACGCAGGATCCACCGTAAAAGTCACCGTTTCTGGGCCCAATCCAGAAGCAGACTTCTCCGCTACATTCGAAGGCAACCTTCCACTGTAATTACTACGGTGCTCGTCACGCATCATTAGGTTAACAACCTCATTTACCCTTGGTGGACGGACCGCTCGGCCCGGTTCGAGGTCACCGCCACCACCACCCTCAGCCGAGTTCCAGTGACGGCGTAGAAACTACAGAAGCCCTGCACGTAATCCTGTGCAGGGTTTCTGTAGTTCGGCGGGACATGGTTACGAGCCGACGGCGGCCTTGTACTGATCGTTGACACTGGGGCTCAGGACCCCGCTGACGCGCAGGAGGACGTTGCGCTTCTGGTGATGCCACTCGGTGCCGAAGGCAGGTCCTGCCTTCTTCAAGATCCCTTGGATGTACTCGGAGCGGGCCGTCGCCTCGGCCTCGTTGGCGAACACTTCCACCACCGCGCCGCTGTCGATGCCGGTCTCACCCGGGGTTGCGCCTGCATCTGCAATCCACACTGCCGAGGTGTACTGGTTGGACCGGCCAAGGAGCTTGTTGCTGTCCAGCTCCTCGGTGACGGTGGTGATCCCGGTGATGCTGGGGACCTTGGCCTTGAGCTCCGAAGCGACCGCGGTTGCGTCAGCGGCTTCGGTGGGAGTCGGAGTGGGTGTCGGTGTAGCAGATGCTGGAGGGACTGCTGGCGGCGCAGTCGTTGCTGCCGGCTGGGTTGAGGGGGCCGCGCAGCCGGCCAGGATGATTGCCGCCACCCCAAGTGCGACTAGATGTTTTCGCATAGATCCGATCTTAGGGGCCGTGCGTGTCAGGGTCGGCTGTGACGCTCCGTAGGACACTTTAGGAATCGGTGGTCGGCTGGGACGGGCATGGGCGCTGGTATCTGCAGCGAAACGCTTTGAGCCGGTCAAGATCCAGAACAATTCCGCCCCCAGGTGGCCGCGGATCGTCATGGAACAGCGGAATGCCGTGCTTTGCCCCAGTTCGTGTACTAATTACCCGTACAGATCATCCTGTCCGCCGTCGATGAAGACACGGGCAGCAAGCACTCCAGGGGGACACATTGAATAAGCGTTTGGGTGCCGTCGCGGCGGCAGCACTGCTGGCGTTAGCGGCTAGCGGATGTGGCGCATCAGCCACTCAGACCGGCGGCGGTACCGCCGCCGGCAGCAGCACAGAGTCGGCAGCACCGGCAACGACAGCGGCCGAAGTGAAGATGGGAACAACGGCCGACGCCATCGCGGCCGGATGGCTCGCCGGTAACGCCACGCCCGTCTTCCCGGCTGGTGGAGCGGGGAAGGTCGATGTCGTGGCCTCCGCCCCCATAAAGGTAAATTCCGCCGGACTCGTGACCCTGCCCGTCGCAGTGCGTAACGGCACAGATGAGACGATCACCAGTGTCGAGGTCACCGGGGCCGCCATGGATGAAACCGGCAAGATCCTGGCCTCCGGCCGTAGCCAGGGCTTCTCCCCTGCGGTAGTGCCAGCCGGCGGTGTCTCTCTGGGTTACGTCTTCTTTGACGCAAAACTGCCGGCAACGACAAAGCTCGAATTCACGGTTGCTTCAGAGCCGCTTGAAGGTGACCCCTACTTCCAGGATCTAGCGGTCAACCAAGCCAACGCCGTGGGGACCTCGGTCACTGGAAAGGCAACCAACACGTCCAAAAACAAGCTGAATGGACCCTATGGAGTTCACGTTACCTGCTTCGACGAGGGGGGCTCGCTACTGGGCAGCCAAACCGGATACGCCTCGCCCGATGCCGACCTGGCTGCCGGACAGAGTGTGACCTTCCAGGTGGACTTCTACGACGAACCGTGTCCTACGTTCTTGGTTGGAGTCTCGGGGTACGGGCCACTGTAAGCGCCAGCCTCGACACCGTCCGGCGGGGAAACTTAGGGTCACAAGAACGCACCTATGGCGGCGCTATGGCCCTGGGCGCCCACCCGGAAGCGTCGCTGCGTAAGCGCACCGGCGAGGCGTTCGAGCAGAAGCACGCCATCGCCCGCTGGGCGGCGTCCAGCCCGGGGAGAACATCCTGCTCGATGCCGGCTCCACCGTAGGTGCCCTGACCCACGAACTGCGGGGCTTAAACAGCTTTCCGTGACCACACCGGGCATCAACACCATGCAGGAGCTGGCGCTGGGGTTTCGCTCCTCGGTTGAGGCTGCCGGAACCAGAGTTTCGGCAAGCTCAACCACCGAGTCACCGCGTGTGGTGGCTCGCCTGCAGTTCGTACACCGGCGTCTCCAGCCCTTCCATCCGGGCCTTGAGCTGCAGGGCCAGGTACGACGAGTAGTGCCGGCTCTGGTGCAGGTTGCCGCCGTGGATCCAGAGGTTGGGCACGTTAGTGGGCTTCCACATGTTGCGCAGCTCCCCCTCCCAAGGGCCCGGATCCTTCGGGGTGTCGGAGCCGTACCCCCAACATTTTCCTACTTTGTCCGCGATTTCGGGAGAGACCAGGTCCGCCAGCCAGCCGTTCATGGAGCCGTAGCCGGTGGCGTAGACAATCAGGTCGGCTTCCAGCTCGGTCCCGTCGCCAAGGACCACGGCGTTGCCCGTGATCTTGGAAACCTCCCCCGAGCGAAGCTGCACCCGGCCGTCGATGATCAGCTGGGAGGCGCCGACGTCGATGTAGTAGCCGGAGCCGCGCCGCAGGTACTTCACGAACAGGCCCGACCCGTCCACGCCGAAGTCCAGGTCGAACCCCGCGGCCTCCAGCTGGGAGTAGAACTCGGCATCCCGTTCAGCCATCTCCTGGTACACCGGCACCTGCGCCTCGGGCAGGATCCGCATGGGCAGCCACGCGAACAGCAGGTCGGCCTTCTCCGTGGTCACCCCGGCCGCCAAAGCCTTCTCGGAGTACAGGTCACCCAGGGCCAGGTCCATGAGCGACTCGCTGCGGGCGATGTGGGTGGAGGACCGCTGCACCATGGTGACGTCGGCGCCGTGCTCCCACAGGTCCGCGCAGATATCGTGCGCGGAGTTGTTGGAGCCGATCACCACCGCCTTCTTCCCGGTCCAGTCTCCGCCGCCCGGGTGCTGCGAGGAATGGCGCTGCTCCCCCAGGAAGGACCCCGCGCCGTCGAACGCGGGAATGTTCGGGTAGCCCGAGACGCCCAGGGCGAACACCAGCTGCTTGGGGCGGAGGGTCACAGGCTCCCCGTCACGAACGACGCTGACCACCCATTCCTGGGTGCCGTCGTCGAACTCGGCGCCCAGGCACTCGGTGCCGCCCCAGTAGTTCAGCTCCATGATCCGGGTGTAGTGCTCCAGCCAGTCGCCGATCTTGTCCTTGGCGGCGAAGACGGGCCAGTCGTCGGGGAACTTGAGGTAGGGCATGTGGTCGTACCAGACGGGGTCGTGCAGGTGCAGGGACTTGTAGCGGTTCCGCCAGGAGTCGCCCGGCTTCTGGTTCTTCTCGATGACGAGGGTGGGGACGCCCAGGCGCCGCAGCCGGGCCGCGAGGCCGATGCCGCCCTGCCCGCCGCCGATGATGACCGTGTAGGGCTGCTCCTCGTAGCCGAGCCGCGCCTCGCGCTCCTCCTTCTGTTCCAGCCAGGAGCGGCGGCCCTTGATGATCTCGTGCGCCACGCTCTTCTCGCGGCGGGTCCCCTTCTTCTCCTCGAAGCCCTTCAGCTCCTGCATGGTGGTGAGCAGCGTCCAGCATTTGCCGTTCCGCAGCCGGAGGTGGCCGTAGCCGCGGGCGGCGCCGGTTTCGAACGTGATCCAGGCTTCGGTGGTGCCGGCGTCGCCGGTGGCGTCCTCCGCCAGCGCCCAGTTAGACGGCTGCACGTGGTCCAGCGTGGCCTCGAGCATCTGGCGGATGTCGGCCTTGCCTTCCAGCGTCTTCAGGTTCCAGGTGAACGCCACGAAGTCGCGCCAGTAGCTGTCGTCCTCGAAGAGCCCGACGGCGGCGTCCACGTCGCGCCGCTGCAGGGCGGTATCCAGCTCCGTCAGCCAGGCCTGCGCGGCTGCGGTGGGTGTTTCGGTCATGTCCACTCCTTTGTGTGCGTATGGTCCGTGTGTCTGGTGGTCCCGGCGGCCCCGTCCCGCGGGAATCCCCTGCGATATGCTGGGACGGGCGTGAGCTGCATCACCATTGCAACGCAGTGGGGGTTTCAACCGCGTTACACGGGCACTGCCGGCAAGGACGCCGCCGGTGAGGAGGACACTGTTTTGGACTACGGCCTAAGGTTTTCGGACCCGGCAAAGTACTCGCGTGCCCTGCGCCGCGCCCACGAACTGGTCATCTCCGGCGTCCCGCGTCCGGAGATCCCGAACGACCTGGCGGATTCGTGGCGCCGTTCCATGGCCCTGGGCATCAGCCCGGACCAGCACAGCCCGCGGCACCTGCACGACGTTTCCGACGTCCTGGGGCTGCGGCGGGAGCACCGGCTGCAGCAGGTCATGCCGGCGCTCAACGACCTGCTGGCCGACGATTCCAGTTCCGGCCGGCACCTGCTGGTGCTGACCGATGCCCGCGGCGAGATCCTGTGGCGGGTGGGCAGCCCGGACGTGCTGCGGCGGGCGGACCGGCTGGAGTTCTCCGAAGGGGCGGACTGGTCCGAGGCCGGCATCGGCACCAACGCCATCAGCGAGGCGCTGGTCACCGGCCGGCCGGTGCAGCTGTTTTCCGCCGAGCACCTGGTCCGCACCCACCATGAGTGGGCCTGCACGGCGGCGCCCATCACGGACCCGGCCACGGGCCGGCTGCTGGGCGTGCTCGATGTGTCCGGACCGCTGGACACCATCAGCACAGACACGCTGCGGATGGTGCGCTGCGCGGTCCGGGTGGCCGAGGCCCTTTTGGGAACGCCCGACGGCGGGACGTCCGTGAGTGCCTCACCTGCCCGGAGTGCCTCCCGGCAGGCCGCCCGCCGGCCAGTCACGGCCGTTGAGTCGCTGGAGCTGCTCGGCGACAGGCCTGCCGCGGTGTTCCGGGACGGCAGCCGTGTCCCGCTGACGCTGCGCCGGGCGGAGATCCTGGCGCTGCTTGATTCACGCACCAAAGGGTGGAGCGCAGAGGAACTGGCCTATGAGCTCTATGGCGATGCGGGCACGCCGCAGGCCATCCGTACGGAGATGTTCCGGGTCCGGTCGATGCTGGGCGATGCGGTGGAGTCGAACCCCTACCGGTTCGTCGCCGGTCTCGCTGGCTGTTCGGACTCGGGGCGGGTGCTGCGGCTGCTGTACGACGGGCAGGTGGCCGAGGCGCTCGACGCTTACCGCGCTCCCCTGCTCAGCCGCTCCGGGGGCCCTGGCCGTCCAGCTGCTCCGGGACCAGCTAGACCTCGCGGTCGGGTCGGCAGTCCGGTCCGGCGGCGACGCCGGGCTCCTAATCCGCTGGCTGTCCACGGACATGGGCTCCGCGGATTCGGAGGCAGTCGAGGCCCTGGGGCGGCTGGTGGGGCGCGGGGATGCGCGATATCTGACGTTTTGGGCGTCCGCCGCTCTCGGTAGTTGAGCCTGCCCTCGGTGGTTGAACCTGTTAAAAACCCGGTGGTTGAGCCCGTCGAGACCCCGATGGTTGAGCTTGTCGAAACCAAATTCGCTGCTCGTTCGGTTCGAGGTGACCGCCTCCACCGTGGGCCGAAGCCGACGGCGCTATGGCCCTGGGCGCCCACCCTGAGGCGTCGCTGCGGCAGCGCACCGGCGAGGCCTTTGAGCAGAAGCACGCCATCGCCCGCTGGGCGGCATCCGTGATCCGGCCCGGGGAAAACATCCTGCTCGACGCCGGCTCCACCGTGGGTGCCCTCGCCCACGAACTGCGCGCTTTTGATCGGTTATCCGTGACCACGCCGGGCATCAACACCATGCAGGAACTCGCCGAGTCAGAGGGCATCGAGGTGGACTGCCTGGGCGGCCGGCTGCGGAGCCTGAGCCAGAGCTTCGTGGGCCCGCTCGCCGAGGCCGCCCTGGAACGGATGAGCTTTGACCGCGTGTTCCTCGGCGCCGACGCCGTCACCGCCGAGGACGGCATCTGCGAGGCCGACCACACCCAGACCAGGCTCAAGGAACTCATGGCCCGGCCCGGCAATCTTGTGTATGTGCTGGCCGACTCGTCCAAGCTGGGCCTGCGGCCGTTCCACGCCTGGGCCCGGCTCGCGCTGCCCTGGACCTTGGTGACGGACGACGGCGCCGACCCCGCCCAGGTGAAGAAGTTCCGGGACTCCGGGGTTGAAGTTGTCCTGGCCGGTGGTTGAGCCCGTCAATTGAGCTCGCCGAAACCGAGCCTGTCGAAACCTCGTCGTCGCAGACGTCCAGTTGGCTTCGTCAACAAAGGGAGTCTTGTTAGGGGGGAAGGCCCCGGAAGGGCACATCCACCAGACAAGTATGGTCCTCCTGCCCGACTACGCGGGGTCGTGGATATCTACATGTGGATTGAGGAGCCTTTTGGCGCAGCGGTTCCCGTCGAAGGCGAGCCCTGCAGGCGTCGGCACCGCTAATATCAATTGATGGATGATCTGAAGGACTGGGTGCCATTGGCGGCCTTGGTGGTGGCCGCTGCCGGATTCGTATTGCAGATAAATAATCGCCGGGATGCGCGCCGCGCCGCAGGACTACATGTGGGTAGTGCTGTGCGCGATGGGCGCGCCCTAATTCAGATTCAGAAGATTGGTGACGCGCCGATCTTCAACGTTGAGATTCAGCCGTATGCAGGAACCTCCCAATCCCGCGCCAGATTACCTGTGGTCCTCGGAGAAATGACCCGCAACGACCCCACTGTAAAAGTCGCTTTGCTCCCTAACGCTTCTGGTCACGCAGCGGTTGAGATCTCCTACAAGACGATGATCCAGGGTGGCAGGACCGTACGTTTTGTCTGGGATGCCGTAAATCACAAAAGGTTGGGAATGGCCCTAAACGTTCGGGCCCGTTTAGGCCGAAGTTACGTGGGTCTCTCGTCCGGACTCGTTGAGTTTCCGGGCGAGAGGCCCGTTTTGTGCCGTTTCGTGTAGTCAGAATAATTGTCGTGTCGTTTCAGGCTGGCAGTACAAATCGCTCTAAACTGTTGTCATGGCGAAGCGAGGCGGAGCGGTTCATGTAGTCAGAGTGACGAAGTCCCATACGGACAAGCATGGCCAGGAGCGCGCCTACCGGTCGGCGTACCTGCGCCGGACCTACCGCGAGGATGGGAAAGTCCGCAACGAAACCGTCGCGAACCTTTCGGCCCTGCCCGAGCATGTGGTCGACTTCATCGACGCCGGACTCAAGGGCCGCCAGCTGGTGCCCGCGGACGCCGTGGCCACCATCACCCGGTCCCTGCCGCACGGCCACGTCGCCGCGGTGCACGCCCAGGCCAAAGCCCTCGGCCTGCCTGCTCTGCTCGGGCCGGCGTCCGGGCAGCGGGATCTTGCCCTGGCATTGGTGATTGCCCGGGTCTGCCGGCCGGGCTCGAAGCTGGCGACCACCCGCTGGTGGGCCGACACGACCCTCGCCGAAGACCTCGGCGTCGCCGGCGCCACGACGGACGAGGTATACGCCGCTATGGACTGGCTCTCCGACCGGCAGGAACGAATCGAGAAGGCCCTGGCCCAAAAACACCTCTCCCCGGAGGCCAACCCGGAGAAGCTCGCGCTGTTCGACCTGTCCTCGTCCTGGGTCACCGGGCACCACTGCCCGCTCGCGGCCCGCGGCTACTCACGGGACGGGAAGAAAGGCCTCGAACAGATCGAGTACGGGCTGCTCACCGACCCGGACGGCCGGCCCGTGTCCGTGCGCGTCGTGCCCGGGAACACCGCGGACCCGGCCGCGTTCGAGGCCCTCGCCACGGACTTCAAAACCCGGTACGGACTGGCGGACATGGTGATGGTCGGAGACCGCGGCATGATCACCTCCGCCCGGATCGAACAGCTCAAGGAACTCGGCGGCCTCGGCTGGGTCACCGCGCTGCGCGCCCCGGCGATCCAGGCCCTCGCCGCCGACGACGGGCCCCTGCAGATGAGCTTGTTCGACGAGCAGAACCTGGCCGAGATCACCCACCCGGACTATCCGGGCGAACGCCTCATCGCCTGCCGCAACCCGCTCCTGGCCGCCGAACGGGCCCGCAAACGCACCGCACTGCTCGCAGCCACCGATGCGGAACTGGCCAAGATCACCGCCGCCGCCGAAGCCGGGCGCATCAAGGACGCCGGGAAGATCGGCGTGCGCGCCGGCAAGGTCATCGGCAGATACAAGATGGAAAAGCACTACACCCTGACCATCGGCGACACCTCGTTCGCCTACGCCCGCAACGAGAAACAAATCACCGCCGAAGCAGCCCTGGACGGAATCTACATCATCCGCACCACCATCCCGGACACCCGGATGGACGCGGCCAGGGTCGTGGCGACCTACAAATCCCTGGCGAACGTCGAACGCGACTTCCGCTCGATCAAGTCCATCGACCTGGATCTGCGCCCGATCCACCATTACACCGAAACCCGGGTACGGGCGCACGTGTTCATCTGCATGCTCGCTGCCTACCTGACCTGGCACCTGCGGAAAGCCTGGGCACCGCTGACGTTCACCGACGAGAACAGACCGGAGCCGGCCGATCCCGTCGCCCCCGCCCGCCGCTCCGAGGCCGCCGCGCTCAAAGCCTCCAGGCGCACCACCGGCACAGGGGAACCCGCCTACAGCTTCCGCTCCCTGCTGGACCATCTGGGAACCCTGACCCGCAACGACATCCGCTACGGCGCCGAGGAGACCGCGCCCCTGATCCCCACCCTGGCCGTGCCCACCCCCACCCAGCACAAGGCCTTCGACCTGATCGGCCAGAACGTCCCGCTGACACTGAAGTAGACAGAAGGAGGAACCCCGGAAACAGCGAAATCCCCGCCAACGCGGGGATTTCGCACGTCACGACAGACGTAACTTCGGTTTAGGCACGATTCCCCACCACGACCAGGAGGTTCCTGAGGAAGCGTCCGACAGAGTGTAGCGCCGCCCGGCGGCACTAGTGTTCTTTCTATGATCGATCCGGTTTACGCTCTCAGATGGCCGCTGCCTCTCTTCAGATGGGAGGCACAGCTCATCCTGCAGGACTTCGGATCAGAAAACTGGACGAACAAAGTCGCCCACCTGCTGCGTGAGACCTATCAAGACCCAGCAGTCGCCGAATTCTTCGACTCTAGGTTCAACGTCTCGGCGAAAGCATGGACAGCGATGGGAACGGCCGAGGAAGATGCCCGCACGTGGTTCACGGCTCTCATCGAAGACGAATCGCGCTTACAGCCGTACAAGCAGCCGATCTTCTGGGCGGAAAGAAATGCCAAGGAACTATCGCCGCTTGACGCCGACCTAGGACTTTCGTTTCCCCGAGCTTTCCTTGACCTCATAGAACAGATGAGGCAAACAGGGTACTTCCCGCGCACTCTTCCCTTTGACTGCGTTGACGACTACAGCGACGGGCCAGATACAGCCACGGAAATTCGGCGAGCAACGAAGTTGGAGATACCCTGGCCGTTGACCAATGAGCAGGCCGATGCCCTTCCAGAGCCGGCCCTCTACTCGCTCATAGAGTTCTTCCACCATCAAGCGCAGAGGCCAAGGACAACCTGGTATCACAGCTTCAACGATTGCGGCCTGCACTATGACAACTTCAACGCCAGGTCAGGACAGATCGTATATCGGTGGAGGGTGAACGCGCTGCTGGCGGGCTACAAGGTACCGCTCCATTTGGGATCTTCAGGTGAAGAAGTAGGGCACTTAGTTCGGCGTTTCAGATCGCCCTTGAACGCCTTAGCGGCAGAACAAGTAACCCAACGCGCCAATAACCCACGGGATGAAGTTGCCCATGCAGTGAGGATGTACCGAAGTCGTGATGCCACGATTGTGGACAAGCGAGCGGCGGTCGCGCTTTTAGCCGGAGAGATGGAACCAAAGCGCCGCATCATCCAGCGGAAAATCTCCGCTGGTGATGAATCCGACCTGTTCCGCATAGCCAACCAATTCACCATTCGCCACAGGGACAAAGCCCAAAAAGCGGACTTCGGCGACGAATTTCTTGACTGGGTCTTTTGGACCTACTTAGCCACAATACGTCTGCTAGATGATATCGCTAGTCGGCCGGCCGCTGCTGACGCCCCTCCTGTTAACGCCAGCCGAAAATAGGGCCAGGAACGCCAACTGAAATAGTGAGCATGATGCAGCTCCGCGGCAGCACCTGGGCGGATGAGAATCCGAGTTGGTCCCCTCTTCCTCCGTGCTGGCTCGGGGGCATTCTGGTTGTGGGCTCGCCGGGCTGGACGTCGATGGCCTTGGTGCCTGTGAGCCCGGAAAATCGTGTGGCGTGGAAGGCCGTGGGCACCCGGTCGTGCTGCCCTAGAGCCCGAACTTCAGAGTCCTTGACTGACGGCCTCCCTCCGGCGAACACGTTGCAAGCGGCATATATGGAGGAGGACGGCGATGGAGGAGATCGTTCAATATTGCGCCGGGCTCGATGTCCACCGGGACACGGTCAGGCGGCCTGCAACAACGGGGAAACGCGAGCAGGAGACTTGCACCTTTTCCACCAACACCGCCGGGCTGATTGATTTAGGCGATTGGCTGGGTGCTCAGAGCGTGACCCGGGCGGGGATGGAATCCACGGGTGTGTACTGGAAGCCGGTGTTCTACCTGCTGGAGGATCGGACTCCAGAGGTCTGGCTGCTGAATGCGGCGCACATGAAGAATGTTCCCGGGCGTAAGACTGACGTCGCCGATTCGGCGTGGATCGCGTAGCTGGTCGAGCATGGCTTGGATAGGCCGTCGTTCGTGCCGCCGCCGATCCGGGAACTGCGTGATTTCGCCCGTTACCGCAGGACTCTGGTGGAGGAACACAAGTCCGAAAGTCCGCGCACCCTGACCGCACAAATTTGATGGCCGTCGCCTCAGCGTCCACAAATCGAGCTTTGGCTGGGCTGCTACTTCCCCGGCAACAAGCAGCTCGTTTCCATCGGGTCTATATGCTGTCTAAAACAGAGGCCCTAGCGGGGGCTTAGATCGGTAGCAGCGCAAATGGAAAAGGGATAAGCAGTGTCACACACGCGACCTTCAACTAAGGCTCACGACCTATCCCTGTCCGAATGGTTTGGCGTTATTCAGACCGGGCAGGTGAAGTTGCCGCGGTTCCAGCGCCATCAGGCCTGGGACGCGCGCCGCATCCAAAGCTTGTTGGACACAGTGGTAAAGAACCTTCCCCTAGGCGTAGCACTAGTTCTGCGTGTCTCGGGTAAGGAAGCTTTCGAATCGCGATTCCTCGCCACTGCAGAGCCCTACTCACCGTCGCCGACGACGATGCATCTTTTGGACGGGCAACAGCGCCTAACTGCATTTTGGAGAGCCCTACATGACAACTACGATCGGGACACTTTTTTCGTTCACGCACCGCAGCTTGATACCTCCCCTGATGAAGAACACGGTGAGCTGTCAGTTCGCGGGTACAGGACTTGGCGAAACAAACAAGGTTTGAAAATGCCCCGATGGGTGGAGGACCCTTCTGAGTGTTACCAAAGAGGACTGATTCCGGTGCGGCTACTGAGCCCGATGGACATTGACCACGAGATCAAAGATTGGACTGCCAAAGCTCTAGCAAGACTCCGTCCAGATCCCAAAGGGACAGCTGAAGAGCGGTTGGCTGCCTTTGAGATGCTGGAACCGGCAAAGGACAATCTGAACCACCTCCTTACCAAACTGCGATCAACTGTCACTCATTTCAATCTGCCCTATTTGGCCCTCCCTGAGGATACGCCCAAGGAGGTTGCGCTAAGGGTTTTCATCAACATGAACACCAATAGCAAACCGCTGACAATGTACGATGTCGTCGTTGCAGAGGTTGAGGATGCTGCCGGAATTTCTCTTCATCGTCTCGTTGACGAATTGCGACTGGCCGCGCCTGCACTCGAGCGATACGGCAGTCTTGAGAACTTAGTCCTCTCCGCATCCGCACTCATCCAGGAAAAACCGCCCATTATAGCTGGCTTTATTGAACTGGACAAGAAACGCATGGTTGAAAATTGGCCTCAATTGCAAATTGCTTTTGGCCGGATGACTGATTTTCTTACGAGGGAGAAGGTATTTGATGAGAAACGACTTCCTACATATGCAGTTCTGCCGGTCATAGCGGCTACTCTTTTTTACTCCAACCCGCACGGCGACCGGGTAGCTCGCGATCACCGGCTTTTGCGGCGGTACCTTTGGTCCAGCTTCTTCAGTGACCGATATGCAAAGACCACGTCTACTAGGTCGCTTGCGGACTTCAAGGCAATAAAGGACCTGGTAACGGACGAAAAACCATTCGCCCAGGAGTTCACATCGGACCAGCTATCCTCGGTTCCTGCCCTGGACAGGTCCGCCCATCCGTTGGCCACCATCGATCAACTCCTTGGAGCCGGCTGGCCTACAAAAAAGGAATCCCTCTCACGAGCCATCCTCAATGCATCATTGTATTTCGGTGGGCGGGACTTTGCTGATGACTCGGTAGCATCCTATACCAGCATCCAGAATCGCGAATACCATCATTTGTTCCCAGACAAACTCCTGTCCGACGCATCCATCAATAGCTGGAATGTTCTCAACTGCGCCCTAATTTCAACGAAAACAAACCGAACCATAGGCCGCAAAGACCCTATCGCATATCTTAAAGATCGTATTAGTTGGACTAATGAAAACGAGATACGCGAACGGCTGCGATCACATTTGGTAGATTTTGAAAATCTGAATCAGGGACCTTACGCCGGAGTTTCTGATTCAGACCTTCACGAAGCCGTAGATCCTGCCTATCGGATTTTTCTTCGCGACCGGGCCCGGTCGGTGCGAAAGCTCGCAGACCTACTTGCCAATGGAGAAATACCAGAATTACATCTTGTTCTTCCACGCGAATCATCCATGAAAGAGTCTCCAACAAAGTAGTGGGCCAAGCGCACGGCGTTGGCGAGCGCCCCGTGGCATCGATATGCAGGGCGGACTGCAGAGCTCGGCGGCACCGGAAACTTTGTCCCGTGGGCCCGGGGCACGCTGCACCGGTCCAGACCGATGTGTTTTTGCAAGAACTGGAAGACGCGGTGCGTAGCCCCCTATGCATGCATGTGTGGGCTGACGACCATTCGATCTACGAGCGACGCCTTCCGGTTCCCTGCGATGAGGAAGGCGCCGCTCTAACACTCGTTGTGCCGAATTCCGGTAAGCCATAGTTCGGCCGAAACCGGCCTCGAATGCGGACTCGTTCTGCCTCCCGGCCTCCACCGGAGCACGGCGGCCCCTGTCATCCACCTAGGTGCCGGCAGGAGGGTTGACGGCCCAGAAAGTAGCTGCTTTTCCTGCAGGCTGGGCAACGACCCATCTTTATTGGCTTGTCCGGTTCAGGTTCGATGACTACGGGTTTCATTTGTTCCTCCACCGCGGATAATGATCGTCCGGATGCCGAACAAAAGCGGTCTCGCGGACTCGTGTGATTAGGAATACTGGCGTTGTCAGCAAGCACGCCGACAGGTTTTTCACACAGTGGGCATTCCTGGCAATCGAGTTCACTGAGCCACCGCCGCTGCGGTCGCATAAACGTCCGCGGGCATGGGCCGGTGCAGCTTCCACGTAATAGCAATCGGCTTCTCGCCTGCGTGCTGCACGTAATCCACTTGCCCGAGGCACGTGTAGGGAACGGTCAGGCCGGTTTCGTCGTCCGCTGTGTCCCGCGTGAAGATCAGGACCTTCGAGCCGTGCGACGCCCGGTCCAGGTACCGTCGCCCAGTCGGGCTTCCGGGTGAAGTGGCGTTCTGCGATTCCCAGTGGAACAACTCTGGGCTGATGGCATAGTCCTTGTACATCGTCGTCGCCGAGTGCTTCTTATCGTCCTTGTTGAGCGTGACGAAGAAGGCGTCAGTGGACGTTGCCGGGCACCAGGCCACGCCCTCACGGTGCTGCACGTTTTTGCCGAGCTCCAGTGAACCGTACTGCAGGGCCGCCAGGATCTCTTCACGCCGGTAGGTAGCGTGCGACAGCAGCGGAACGTGTTGCAGGCCCACCCCTAAGCCCTTAGCAGCATGCTTCGACGCGGCCACCCCGAGCTTCACGATCTGGCGGATCTCGCTGCACACAAACTGGTAGCCGCGCAGGTACTCCAGGCCAGCGTCGTACGTCTGAAAACCGCCGCCGTTGTCCCACAGGGTGTAGAACAGCATCCGGGCGAAAGTCTGCTCGCGCATCCCAAGTTCCGCGTAGCGGGGCGCATTGGGGTCGACCAGCATCGAGTACGCCTCGGCGCGTTCCGGATCATCCACATGGATGAGCGCAGCCATCCGGCCCAGCAGCTTCTTCTCATCTGGTTCCGCTTGGTCGACGAGCTGGCCCTTGAGGATTTCCTCCACGGGCGATTTCGACAAGCTCAATCCCCGGCCCTCTATTAGCCCCGCCTGGCGAAGGTAGCCGGTCCACGAGTCCTTGGTCGATCGGTAGATCGACTTCACATCGTTCCCGGACTGCTCCAGATAGGCCTCCAGCTCGGTCTCCGCATAGGAGGCGATGTCCCGGACCAGCTGTGCCCGGTTGAAGCGCAGCTGTGCCTTGATGTTGTCCAGCACCACCTTCTGCGCCACCCGGTCCAGGACGATCTGGGAGCCCGACGGCAGGTAGGGGAACTCGTCCTCCACTGCCTTCTCCAGCTCCTTGCGCCCGTAGCCGGTTAGCGCCCGGTAGCGCAGATCGAAGCGGAACTCACGCCGCTGCTGGCCGATGAAGTCCATGACCGTCAGGACCGCCTTGCCCTCCGCACGGCGCAGTCCCCGCCCCAACTGCTGGAGGAATATTGTGGCGCTCTGCGTGGGCCGGAGGAGCAGGATGGTGTCCACCTGCGGCAGGTCCAGACCTTCGTTGAAAAGGTCGACGGCAAAAATGCAGTTGACTTCCCGTCGGCGGAGGCGCTCCAGGGCGGCTGCGCGGTCGGCGTCGTTGATGCTGCCATCGACGGCGACGGAGGCAATGCCGGCGCGGTTGAACACCTCGGCCATGTAGTGGGCGTGCTGAACCGAGGCGCAGAAGCCGATGGCCCGCATCTGGTCGGTGCTGGTGACCTTGTCGCGGAGTTCGCGGATCACCTTGGCAGCGCGGGCGTCGTTGCCGGTGTAGAGGTTGCTGAGCTGGGCTGTGTCGTAGGTGCCGCGCTTCCATTCCAGCTGGCTCACGTCGACGTCGTCCGAGACGCCGAAGTAGTGGAACGGCACCAGCAGGTCAGCGTCCAGGGCGTCCCACAGCCTGAGCTCGCTGGCGGTGCGCCCGTCGAAGAACTGCTTGGCGACGTCGACCCCGTCGCCGCGTTCCGGCGTAGCCGTCAGTCCGAGAAGTTGCTGCGGCTTCAGGTGGTCCAGCAGGCGTTGGTAAGTGGGCGCCATGGCGTGGTGGAATTCATCTATGACGACGACGTCGAAGAAGTCCGGTTCCAGCTGTTCGATGCCTAGCGAGGACAACGACTGGACGGAGGCGAAGATGTGCTTCCAGTCCTTCGGCTTGTGGTCCCCCACATAGAGTTCGCCAAAGGCACCGTCCTGCATGACATCACGGTAGGTGCGCATTGCCTGTTTGAGGATTTCCTGCCGGTGGGCGACGAAGAGCAGCTTCAGATCGCGGCCGGCGGCCTCACACAAGCGTTTGTAGTCCAGGGCAGCAATAACTGTCTTCCCCGTGCCCGTGGCGGCGATCAGGAGGTTGTGGTTGAAACCTTTGAGCCGCTCGGCTTCCAGCTCTTCAAGCATCTCCTCTTGGTGGAGGTACGGCTGGACTTCGAGCCCGGTGGCTGCATCCGGCGCTGCGGTGCGCCTGCCGCCGTTGCGCTCCAATGCTGCATCCAGCTTTTCGCCGTCGCGTTCCGGATCGTAGCTCTGGAATGCGCGCTGCTCCCAGTAGCTGTCGAAGGTGACCTCGAACTTTTGCAGGAGAGTGGGCGTGCCAACTGAGCTGAGCCTGACGTTCCATTCCAGGCCATCCAGCAGCGCAGCCTGGCTGAGGTTGGAGCTGCCGACATAGGCAGTGTAGAAGCCGGAGTTCCTGCGGAATAGCCAGGCTTTGGCATGTAGGCGGGTGGCCTGGGTTTCGTAGTTGATTTTCACCTCGGCGCCGTAGCGGTTGACGAGCTCGTCGATGGCGCGGCGTTCCGTGGCGCCCATATAGGTCGTGGTGATGACTCTGAGCTTGGCGCCGCGTTCCTTGAGTTGCTCCAGTGCCGGATGAAGAAGGCGGAGGCCGGTCCAGCGTACGAAGGCGCAGAGTAGGTCGACGGTGTTGGCGGACTCGATCTCGGCCCGGAGCTCCGCGGCAAGATTCGGCTCGTCCTTGCTGTTGGTCAGCAGCGCAGAGTCACTGAGCTTGGTTGTGGGACGGCGGAGTTGCCGGCGTTTGAGAGCGTCCGGGCGGTAGAGGGACTGAAGCTGGGTGGGGCCCGGAGCAATGCGGTCGTGGTTCTGTAGCACTTGGAGCAAGCGGTTCGCCAAGTTGACTCTGTCTGCTGGCCTGGCGGTCTTCAGTGCCTCGCGGACAGCATCTGCAACATGACGGGAGAGTATCTCCGGGGTGTCTTCGTGATCTATATCAGTGAAGATCGACTTGATATTCGCTATCTGGTTCAGGCGCGCGCCGAGTGCATCAGTGTTTAGTAGTTCGTACAAGCCATCGGGCAGCGGTCCTGCCGCCGCTCCCCTCTCGAAGTCGGTCACTGCGCAAGGCTAAGGGATGGCTTCCTGTTTCAACGAGAGGCGCTCCGCAGACCTTACTCCTCCGTGCCCGAGGCTCTCTCTGGGCCATACTACCGATGGCAGCTTGACCGCGTTTCCACGACGAGACTCACCTATAATGCTCGCGAAACGACCCCTGCTGTGGGCTCAAAGTCCGCATTGACTAGAGTTGCCACATGCTCAAGATTCCGTCGGTCGCAACCTGGCTCACCCAGTTCCCCGATCCAGAGCGCTCCTTAGCTGTTCTCGCTCTGGAGCATCTACATTTCGTAACCACCGATGAAGTCAAACACGATCTCTCCGGAGCACTGGCCGACGCGGTAGACGAGTCCTTCAGAACGAAATCCAAAATACTGATTGAATCGGTTCTTTCAAAAGAGGACTTAGAACGTTTCCTGCGTGAGTCCGCTAGCGACCAGCCTGCCTGCGTAATGCCTCTTGAAGTTACCGGTTTGTCGTCAGCGCTAACTGCCTCTGAAGAGGCCCAACGAAAAATTAAATCCCTCATCGGCCCCATTTCTCGCAAGAACAAGCCGACCCGCAGCCTGTATGGGAACTATCATCCCTCAGAAGTTAGAGATGAAGAATCAGGTTCAGAGAAGTACTTGGATCTAGTCATAAGGAATGAATACTCGCGGATTAAGGCAATATCAGAGAATTTGAAGTTGGTGTCGCCAATAGTAAAAGGTAGAGAAGATATAGCGGCCTTGAGCCGTTCAAATGATCCCCTCGACCTAATACTGCTGACCGATAATATAGGATCCGGTCAGCAAATCATAGATTTTCTAGGTTCGGTGCTTCTGTCTCGCATTACGGGTCCACTGCTTTCTACCCGAATCAAAGTTAAAGTTATCGCGTGGACTGCCACCGCACAAGGCATTTCAGCTGTCCAAGACTGGGCGGCAGCAACGCCGTTGATTAGCAAAGACCTCGCAGCCGATGTTGAAGGATTGCGATCAATCCGCTTGCACATCGACTATCTTAGAAATACAAAGTCATTCTTTGAGATTGAAGATGACAATATTCGAGGGGGACTCCTCGACTTTTTCGCGCGATATGGAGACCCGCAAAAAAAGAAGCAAAGCGGCGGACTGGGATTCGGCCAAACCGCTTCGCGGACAGTCCTGCTCGGATCATCGTGTCAAAATAATGTCCCGGACTTTTTGTACATACCGGCAAAATCCATTAGTTACCGCCCCCTCTTTTCGTCAAAGATAGTCCCGAATGATCTCGCGGATTACATCCTCGATCATGCTCCAAGCGCACGAAGATCGGATTTGTCGGAGTCCGACTTTCTTAGCGCACTAAGAAAACATAAATTAGTTCAGGCTGCCAACCGATCAAGTGTAAAAGGGGACATAGAGTGGCGAGTCCTATTGTTCGCCATGGCGGGTTTCAGTAAAAGCCATGCCTTACGTTCTATGGAAATCTCTTATTTCAAGTTCCATAAAGCCCTATCGATGCTGATAGAACTTGACTGGCTCACCGCCGACTTCGTTCCAACCAGTAAGGGCAGCAGTATAGTCAAGCGGTTTGGGTCGAAGGGCACCTACTCAGATTTCGCTTCCGCCAAACGCTATTTGAAGCGTCATGTTGACGGACGCGATGTCGTCTACTACCCTCAGTCTTTGCGTGGGGTGCGGTAAACCTAGTTTGTCATCCAATTTGGATGACGCGATCTGAAGACGGGGTGCCAAAACGGCCCCGTTCTCGGGGTTCAGCTGTATGAATCATCAAAACGTGCGTCAATTTGACTTGCGTTCGTGTATAGGTGCTTCATGCCGGCGCTGAATAACCAGATATATAGCAGACACAGATCGAAGCCGACGAAATTCAATTGGAATTTCGCCGACATGAGGGAAACCAATGGTAGGAAATGTCTCACCCCACGCCTATGCTCGAGAACTTACATCCAGAGCTGGATCTGCCAACCTCCTGAGGGAAATTAAGACGGTGGATCACGCGTGCTTGACGCACAACGTGGTTCCCGTCTATACACTCGCCCACTTGTGTGTCATAGGAAAGGTGCCTTATGAGGCGGCCCGGGATGTGATCTTTAACCATCGTGCTCACTACACGTCGCGGAAACTGGTCAAGCGGTCAGGCCTAGGCTTCCGAACGATCCACGAGCCTTCTCCACAATTGAAGTCCTTGCAGCGCGCAATCCTCCAAAACTGCCTGCCTAGGGATGCCAGCTCCGATTTATCGTTTGCCTTTGAGCCGGGCCGTAACACGTCCCAGGCCGCTCGTCGTCACATTGGCGCCAGGGCCATGATCCATGTCGACATTCAGGACTTCTTTGGATCTATTGGATCCCGACGCGTCTATTCAATTTTCGCAAGACTGGGGTATCCGGAGCTTCTGGCGCTCGAAATGGCGCTTATAACTTCCGTGGGCCATGAGGTCACTCTTCGAGGACCGGATGACCGTGGCGTCCCTTACGAATTCCTCAAAGAAGGACGACTTCCGCAGGGCGCCTCAACGAGCGGTAAGATTTCCAACCTTTTGTGCCGGGAATTAGATAGTCTCTTGACTGAAATTGCCCTAAAGCGGGGAGGTGTTGTGACCCGTTATGCTGACGATATTTCTTTTTCATGGCCGAATCCTTTGGTTCGAAGCGAAGGCGGGACCATCCTTGCGGAAATCGAACGGGCCGTCGGCGAAGCCGGCTTCAGCCTCAATCGCAACAAGACGCGCATTATTCCCAAGTCGCACGAGTTTCGCATGCTCGGCTTGTGTGTAGGTCAGGAAGGCATCTGGTTGAATCGAAACTATAAGAGCCATATCAGAGCGCACTTGTACGGAATCGAAGAATTCGGACTTTCCGCACATGCCATGTCAAGAGGATTTCATTCCGATCTCGAATTCATAAGTTTTATTTGGGGTCATTATGCGTACTCCGCTTACATAGATCCTTCGTTCGCCTCTGAAGTACGTTCTCGGCTGGAAATGGCAGGTGTTCCTGACGTCTGATCGGCTTGCGGAACCCGACTCCCGCGACTGCCTTCGGGTGAGGGGCAGCCAGGCCAGCCACGCCGGAGCCGCGATGGTTGCGCCCAAACAGCAACGGCCGACGTAAGAAAGACGGCGGGACCGCAAACTGCTCCCTATATCGCAAGAGCTTGAACAACTACGCCCTCGCCGAAGCTGAATGCCCCCGCGCCCGGCCCGCTGGCCATAGTGCCAACTGCCCTACTGTTCCGGAGCCCGGTAGGTCGTCTCCTCCTTACGGCTTCGTCGATGTCCTCCACAGTCAGGAGCGGCTTCAGACGGACGGTGACGTTCTCCGTCGAGTTGATCAGCAGCGGCCTGGCTGCAGCACAGCACTTGCATCGTCCGGCACCTCAAAAGCGCCAAGGACGTCGGTGTAACCAAAGAGCAGTAGAAGCTCTCTAGCGATCCTCCTCTGGAACCGAGGGCCTATGTCAGAGCCTCACACCGCTTGGTGCCGCTTTCCTGCACGAACCCCGTGATTCCCCGACCAACGCATTTTGCTTCAGGGCCACATTCGATCCCAGTTGCCTATCGGTCTTATTCTTCGAAACCCGGAGCGGGTCCTCGGCCACGCGTAGAAATGAATCAGCGCGGAAATCTCCAACCGGCTGCCTCGAAAACCGCCTTTAGCCCGGCAACATCGCCAAGCCCGGCATGCATTGCGAAGGGCGCGGCCGGCCAAAGCCGGACGCGCCCTTCGCTTGCACCGAACCAGTAGAGCCCTACCAGCCCCTGTTCAGTCGACTAGCACCGACTGCTTGGCACGCTCCGAAGACTCGACAACCGGCGCAACCTTGCCGGAACGGTGGTGAAGCCAGTTCGCCACCGCCAGAAGCGCCACGAGCCCGAAGGTGCTCAGCAGTTGGGGCCGGGAATCCTCGCCGATGAAGCCCACCGTGAAGATTGCCGCGAGGATGAGCAGGCCAAAGCACGTGAGCCACGGGAAGCCGGGCATCCGCAGGGGAAGCTCCGTTCCCTCGCGGTCGGCGCGGAGCCGCAGCGCGAGCTGGGCGAGGAGCGCTGACGTCCACACGAGCAGGCAGGTCGAGCCCACAATATTGAGCAGGACGGGAAGGACCTTTTCGGGGAAGGCGAGCTCCAGCACTACCGTGACAACACCGAAGGCGACGCTGGCCAGGACCGCGACCACCGGAACCCGGGCCTTGGACACGGAAGCAAGCAGGCGTGGCGCTTCACCCCGCTCGGCGAGGGAGAACGCCATCCGGGAGGCACCGTAAAGGTTGGCGTTGAGGGCGGAGAGCAGTGCTGCCACGGCCACTAGGGTGATGGCGGTGGCCGCACCGGGCATGCCGGCGGCGTCCAGCACCGCGGCGAACGGGCTCTTCAGCCCCGCCGAACCGACGGGAACAACGGCCGCAATCACGAAGATGGCGCCGATGTAGAAGACCAGGATGCGCCAGAGCACGGTCCGGACTGCCTTCTTCACGCTGCGGGCAGGCTCGGCGGTCTCAGCTGCCGCCACGGAGACGATCTCGGTGCCGCCGAACGCGAAGGCCACAACGAACAGTGCCGTGGCAATACCGGCAAAACCGCTGGGTGCGAAGCCGGCACCGGTGAAGTTGGACAGGCCCGGCGACTGCACCCCCGGCAGCCAGCCGAAGAGCAGGGCAGCGCCCACAGCCAGGAACGCCACGATTGCCGCCACCTTGAGCAGCGCAAACCAGAACTCGAACTCGCCGAAGTTCTTCACACTGGTGAGGTTCACAGCGGTGAGCACCACGATGAACACGAAGGCCATCAGCCATACCGGGAGAGCCGGGAAAATGGTGGCCAGCAGGCCTGCCGCACCGAGCGCTTCCGCTGCGATGACCACCACAAGCTGCAGCCACCACAGCCAGCCCACCGTGGCACCGGCCACCGGCCCGTAGGCCTTGGCGGTATAGACGGAGAAGGCACCGCTGTCCGGATTGGCGGCGGCCATCTCGCCGAGAGCCCACATCACCAGGATGATGAGGGTGCCGGCCACGAGGTAGGAGATCAGTACGGCCGGGCCGGCGGCCTGGATGCCGGCGCCGGAGCCGATGAAGAGGCCCGCGCCGATGGCGCTTCCGAGCCCCATCATGGTGAGCTGACGGGGTTTGAGTGCGGCGCCGAGGGCGCGGCCAGACGTCTTTGTCTGTTGTTCCATGGGGAGTCCTCTGGTTGTAGGTGGAACGGGTTGGGGTTTCAGGTCAGTCGATTGTTGAGGCCGCGTGGGCTTCCAGGAGCCGGAGCACACGGTCGTTGGAGGCGGGGGCGGCAACGGTGATCCGCACGCCGTCGCCCTGGTACGCCCGGACCAGGATGCCCGCGCGGTCGAACGCGTCCACCAGCCTCGCCTGGAGGTGCTCGTCCGCACGGATCCACAGGAAGTTGCCCTGGCTCGGCTGCAGTTTCCAGCCCTGGGCTTCCAGCTGCGCGGCCATCCGGGCGCGCTCCTGCCTGACGCCGTCGACCCGCGCTTCCATCTCCTCCCCGGCGTCCAGCGACGCGATGGCCGCCTTCTGCGCCAGCGCACTCACGGAGAAGGGAAGGGCGGTGCGGCGCAGTCCCTCAGCGATGGCCGGCGCCGCCACGGCGTATCCCACGCGCAGGCCGGCGAGCCCGTACGCCTTCGAGAAGGTGCGCAGGATGCAGACGTTCGGGTGCTGGCGGTAGAGCGCCAGGGAATCGGGGCCGCTGCCCGCTTCGGCGTATTCCACATAGGCCTCGTCGATCACCACGAGGATGTCGGAGCGCACGGACTGCAGGAAGGCCTCGATGCGGTCATGGCTGATCGGCACGCCGGTGGGATTGTTGGGGGTGCAGAGCAGGATCACCTTCGTCCTGGCGGTGACGGCCGCGGCCATGGCACCGAGGTCGTGGCCCTCAGCGTCGTCCAGTGGGATGCGGACCGGCCGGGCGCCTGCAAGCTCAATCAGGATGGGGTAGGCCTCGAAGGAGCGCCACGCGAAGATCACTTCATCCCCGGCGTCGCAAAGTCCGGTGATGATCTGCTGGAGGACGCCGACGCTGCCGGGTCCCGCCGCGACCTCTTCGGCCGTGATACCGAGGTGGCGGGCAATCCGTTCACGGAGTTCGACGGCGGCACTGTCAGGGTAGCGGTTCATCGTACCTGCCGCCGCGGCCACCGCAGCGGCGGCCGCGGGCAGTGGCTCGTAGTGGCTTTCGTTGCTGGCGAGGGCTGCGATGTCCAGGCCGGCGCTGCGCCGGCCCGGGACGTAGGGCGGAAGTCCGGCCACCGCGCCACGAAGGGTGGGAAGCGCGGTGTCCGGTGCGGTCAGGAGCTGATCACGGGTCATGAGCACCGATCATGGTTGTGATCCGGCCCACAATGCAAGATACCCTCAACCCATTGGGACTTCTGCTCAACATCTACTGTCTGTGGTGAAAATATGACCATCCCGAACCCCCGCACCGTGGATTCCCTCGACGGCAGGATCATCCTGGCTCTCGATAAGGATCCCGAAGCCAGCGCCTTGGCCCTCTCGAGGACGCTCGGCGTCGCGCGGAACACGGTCCACGCGCGGCTGGCCCGGCTCGAGCGCAGCGGCGCCCTCCGCTCCTTCAGCCGGAGACTGGACCCCGCCGCCCTTGGCTATGACCTGATGGCCTTCCTCTCGTTGTCCATCAGCCAGACGCGGACAGGTGCGGTGGAAGACGGGCTCGCCGCGATTCCGGAGGTCATCGAGGTGCACGCCACCACCGGGGACGCGGACCTCATGGCCAAGGTGGTGGCACGCAGTACGGCCGACCTCTACCGCATCACCAACCAGATCCTCGAAATCGAGGGAATCCAGCGGACCAGCACGGCCATTTCCGTGCTGGAACTCATGCCGCCCCGCTACGACGGACTCCTGAGCCGGCTCACCGAGCAGGAAACCCGCCCTTCCACCTAAGCGCGGGTGATGCACGCCACAGGTGGGCATATTTTCACTAATTACCGCATCGTCCTGCCAAATATCCCAATCAAATTTGCCTCTCTTGCCTATCTGTGAACCAGCCCACAAGATTCCTGCATGACTACTCTCACCGTCTCCGGCCGCGTGGCGCAGGTTCTCAGCAGCTATCTCAGCGATGTCTTCGGCGTGATGGGCAACGGCAACGTCTACTTCCTGGACGCCGCGGAAAAGCTGGGCCTCCGCTTCTCCCCCGTCCGCCATGAAGGCGCCGCCATCGCCGCGGCCGACGCCTACTACCGAACGTCAGGACGTCTCGCCGCGGGCACCACCACTTACGGCCCCGGCTACACCAACGCACTCACCGCCCTCGCAGAGGCGGTCCAGGCACAAATCCCCGTCGTGCTGGTCACCGGCGACGCTCCCACCAGCGGCGCCCGGCCCCAGGACGTGGACCAGGCAGCAATCGCCGCGGGCCTCGGCGCGGCCACCTTCACCGTCACCCGCGACGCCGCAGGCTCCATCACGCAGCAGGCGGTGGAGTACGCGCTCACCAAGCGGACCGCCGTCGTCATTGCCATTCCCTACGACCTCGCGGCCCTCGAGGCTGCGGACGAGGAACTTCCGGCGCCGTTGGCACCTCAGGTGATGGACGACGTCGACGGCGGCCTTGGGCAGGTAGCCCGCCTGCTCGCCGGGGCGAAGCGGCCGCTGATCCTCGCCGGCCGCGGTGCGCATCTCGCCGGCGCCGGCCCGGAACTCCGGGAACTCGCCGACCGCATGGGCGCGCTGACCGCCGGCACCGCTCTGGCGCTCAACCTTCTCGAAGGCGAGGGGTACCTCGGTGTCGCGGGCGGCTTCGGCACGGACACCGCGGCCGGGCTCATGGGTGAAGCCGATGTGGTCCTCGTGGCCGGGGCAAGCCTGAGCCCCTTCACCATGCGGTTCGGGCACCTGCTCAGCCCGGACAGCACCGTCATCCAGATCGATGCCGCCCTGCAGCCGACGCACCCCCGGGTGGATACGTTCGTCAGCGCTGACGTGAAGTCTGCCGCGGGACGCCTCCTCGGGATGCTGGATGAGGGCGCTTCGGCGGACGCCCGCTCGGATGCGTGGCGCGCGGAAGCCCGCAAGCGTCTGGCCGAAGGACCGGGCCACCAGGCAGGTTCCGCGGAAACCGTGGACGGCCGGCTGGACCCGCGTTCCCTTGCCGCGGCACTCGATGCCGTGCTGCCGGAGCGCCGCACGGTGGTCCAGGACGGCGGGCACTTCGTGGGCTGGGCACCTATGTACTGGAACATTCCACGGCCGCAGGACCTGGTCATGGTGGGGACCGCCTACCAGGCCATCGGGCTGGGCCTTGCCAGCGCCGTCGGGGCGGCCCGCGCCGTGGAGGACGGCCGCACCCTGGTGCTGGCCTCCGGCGACGGCGGCTTCCTGATGGGCCTGTCCGACCTCGAATCGCTGATCGGGGCGGCCAGCAGCGCCGTTGTGGTGATCTACAACGACGCCGCCTACGGAGCCGAAATCCACCAGTACGGCTCCCAGGGCCTGACCGAAAAGCCCATGCTGATCCCCGA
The DNA here is from genome assembly GCF_057840185.1 of Pseudarthrobacter sp. KH_020_B. NCBI lineage: Bacteria > Bacillati > Actinomycetota > Actinomycetes > Micrococcales > Micrococcaceae > Pseudarthrobacter > Pseudarthrobacter sp. KH_020_B. Next base: position 1,142,787 of record NZ_CM174506.1, on the reverse strand, counting down.
GGTGGACTTCAGCGGCATCGCCCGCGCGCTCGGCGCCGAGTCGGCGATCATCCGCTCGCTGGCGGACCTTTCCGCGCTCACGGACTGGATCGACGCCGGTGCGAGGGGGACCTTCGTGGCCGACTGCCGCATCACGTCGAGCGTCCGGGCCCCGTGGCTGAGCGAGTGGATGGCGGCCAAGCAGGAGGCAAAGGCGGCGGTGGCGGGGTAACGGAATTCAAAGGTCAACGGCCCAGCACGGTTACGTCGTGCTGGGCCGATTCAGTTCTCTTTATCCCGGTCTCAGGGCACGCCGTGTCAGGCGGTAACAGGAACGGTGACCGCGGACGGTGCGATCTTTCGGTTGAACTCGTGCTGGACGATTGCGGGGCCGATGGTACCGAGAAGGAGTATCAACCAAAACGCCGCGTGACGCCCCAGGCCTCGACGCGTGAAAACCTCGACACCCACTGAGTATTTCCACAGCCAGACGATGTTGGCAATGGGCACGAGCAGCAACCATGCGGTGGGTATAGCGGTACCGTACTTATTCATTTCATTTTTCGTTTTCACACTCCAAACCAAGGAGTAGATTCCGAAAGTAACGATGGGCAAGAGTAGCGGCGCTGCAATGCTGCGGTATTTCATGGTTCTCCTAGACACATTTCGTGGAACGGTCGGAGTAACACCTCTGGCGCATCACGGCGTCGTCGATTTCCCCCAAAGGGACACTATCCGGGGCAATCACCGCCGAGGGCAAAGCTAGGGCAATCTTGAGGCAAACCTGCGCAGTGCGTCATATTGCAGAGTCTGGGCGACTTGTCCTAAGTCGCTGATCAGGTGATTTCCGGTCCGTTCCTCAGAGGCGCAGCGTCCAGCGTCCTTTCAACCAGCAGTCACCCGCAAGTGCTTTCGTGAGCAATTTACCGGCGGACACCGGGCATTCACACCGGTTGGAAGCGCCACTCGTTGTGGTCGGCTGGGATATGCTTCGTCCAGTTGTGACAAATGTAATGTTGGGGGCCAATATGAATTCAAAAATGCCGCTGAAGTTCGGTGCCACTCTGGTAGAGCTGATCCGGGCCCGGCATCCGATCCTTCTCGTGGAAACCCACGAAGGTGACAGGGTGATCGCTGCTGCTGAAGCTGTGGCTGTCAGCCCGGATATTCGGCGTCAACGCAGGGTCATTGCCTACACGGTTTCCAAGGGACTGCACGCACCTGGGCAAGCGGGAAAGCCAACCGCGCCGGATGTGGCCCTCGTCGAGGCCACGAAGACACCAGAACCCACCATCTTCGTGTTCTTCGACCTCCACCACTTCTTGGGGTCGCAGGGGCGTCCGGCGGAGCCAACGATGGTGCGGGCAGTCCAGGACGCCGCGACAGCCTTCCGTACCGGAGAAGTCCCGCACACCCTCATCATCGTTTCGCCGGCCCTGACGTTGCCAGCGGATCTGGAGAAGGAAGTAACCGTTGTTGATCTTCCCTTGCCGACAGCCGGGGAAATCGAGGGTGTCCTGGATGAGATTGTCAGCGCGAACGCCGCGTCCATCGTCGTTGACCTGAGCACGGACGATCGCCAGAGGCTCATCCAGGCAGCACAGGGTCTGACCCTGGGCGAGGCAGAAAACGCCTTCGCTCGCGCTATCGCCTCAGATCGTAGGCTCGACGCTTCGGATATCGCGTTGGTCCTAGACGAAAAGCGCCAGACCATTAGGAAGTCGGGGCTGCTGGAATTCATCACGCCAGAGGGCACGATGAACGATGTCGGGGGCTTGGAAAATCTGAAGAAATGGCTGGAGAAGCGGAACGGTTCCTGGCTGCCCGAAGCACAGCGCTGGTCCATCCCAGCACCAAAGGGTGTTCTCATCACCGGCATCCCCGGCTGCGGCAAGAGCCTCACCGCGACCTGTATGGCCACGCTCTGGGGACTGCCCCTACTTCGCCTTGACGTCGGCCGCGTCTTCTCCGGTCTCGTGGGCTCCAGCGAACAGAACATGCGGGGAGCGCTCAGGCTGGCGGAAGCGGTCTCCCCATCTATTCTGTGGATCGATGAAATCGAGAAAGGCTTCGGTTCGAGCGGCAGCGGAGACTCCGGAACCAGTCAGCGAGTCTTCGGCACATTCCTGACATGGATGCAGGAGAAAAAGAACCCGGTCTTCGTTATCGCCACCGCAAATAAGATCGATACCCTTCCACCAGAATTCCTCCGCAAGGGCCGCTTCGACGAGATCTTTTTCGTCGACCTGCCGACCAGAGAGGAACGGGTCCATATTTGGCGCATCCAGCTCGAAAAGAGGCTTACGACGGGATCTGAAGCCACTGGCGATTTCGAGATCAACAACGACTCGTTGGGCTTCCTTGCGGAACATACGGAAGGTTTTTCAGGGGCAGAGATCGCCGAAGCAGCAGTCAGTGCCTGCTTCGAGGCATTTTCAGAGCGTAGGCGCCTTAACGAAAAGGACCTCCGCAGGGCGATCACCAACACTGTTCCCTTGTCGGTCACCCAAGCGGAACAAATCAAGGGAGTCCGAGACTGGGCTTCACAGCGTGCCGTGGCAGCAACTTCGACCAGTTCCAGGGGTGATTACTCCACTAGTGGGTCGGCAGCGCCTGCAGACGTAAACTCTTGGCGCGGTGGTCGACAGATCGATTTTGGAGATTAAAGTCCATGAGTCTCGAAGTCCTCCTTATCCCACTCGGAATTGCCGCCATTGCCGCCATACGAGAAGCGAGCAGCACCGATCTTTGCGAAAAGTGCAAGACCACCCGCATTACTGATCAACAGCTACTGCACGACGCACTCCTGGGCATGGGAGCCACCAGCCTCAGCGCAGTGGACGGTCGCATCACCGGTGTCAGCCCCTACGGCCGGATCACTTTCCAGCGGGTCGGCGAAGTCTTCCTCGGGCGAGTCGATGGCGACAACGGCGAAGACACGGACAACATGTTGGCTGCTCTGGACATGACCGCGGGAGCGCTACTACAACAGAGAACAGTTGCGTCTCTTCACGCACGGGCCCACGAGATGGGGATGACCCTGGTCTCGCAGACCACGGCCAACGGCGAAGTCCAACTCGTTTTCGAACAGGCGACATGATGCAAAAGATGACCATAACCGTCACCGTTTCAGCCTCTGGATCCATCACAGCTGAAGCCAGTGGGCCTGGCCCGAAGTGTGCGGACGAACTAGCAGCTATTCAAGCCCTCCTGCCTGACGCAGTCATCGCGGATTCCCGCCTGACACCTGCATACTTCGAGGCCGCCACCACCCAAGAAGATGCAACTCAACAACTACAGCACGAAGGAGACAACGGACGATGACGCCCGAAGAAAAACTGTGTTCACGTACGTGGCGCATGCGCAACAGCACCGGAGTCCTCTGGAGTATTATTTCCTTCGGCTTCCTTACAGGCGTCGGATTCCTCATCCGCGGGGTGAAATCCAAGAACAAGCTCTGGATCCAAATGGGCGTCGGATTTCTCGTCCTGGGACTCGGTCTTATGGTGGCGAGCGGATTCATTGACAGTGGCACGAAGGAAGCACCCGTCACCTCCACGGCGAACACCATCTGGGGATGGATTTGGTTCTCTACGTTCGTCGCCGGAGTCGTTCTATCGATCATCATGAACCGGAAGTGGCTGGTGTGGAAGGCCCACTCGGGCGACACCAAGTGGTACGCCCAGGCTGGCAGCTCCGCTCCCCCGGTCAACACCCACCCAGTTCCTGACCCCCACGCCGCCGCGGCGGCCGCCTTCAGGTCTGTCGTCCCTGCAACTCCCGCGCCCGCTGCCCAACCCGCCCCGCCGGCCCACTTCCCAATTCCTCAAAATGCGCCGTTGGCCACCGTTGACGTCAACTCCGCATCGACCCACGACCTCGCCGCCTTGGGCATCGACTACTCCACCGCCGGACGTATTGTGGAGGCACGGACAAGTCGAGGACATTTCACTTCATTTGAACAGCTCATGTCCCAGGCCCAAGTACAGCCGCACCTTCTGATCCCGCACCGGCAAAAGCTTGCCTTCGGGGGCGGCGTCAGCGCGGCGGATCAGGCCCCGCCACAGCCCACCCGGCGAAATGCCAACCAAGCGGCCCGTCGACTCGACCTTTGACCACCGACATGCTGCGCGTTGCCCGGGTCCTGCACGGGACAACCGCCGAAGGACCGGGGTTGCGCAGCGCCATCTGGTTCCAGGGCTGCAGCATCCGCTGCACAGGGTGCATCAACCCTCACCTCTTCAGTTCGACCGGCGGAAGCGACATGACGGTCAGTGACATTGTTCTAGGTGCCGTAGGCGGCCGAGTCGAGGGGCTTACTCTCATCGGCGGTGAACCCTTTGACCAGCCTGCCGCTGGAGCGAAGCTGGCCAGGAAGGCACAGGAACAAGGGCTCGGAGTTATCGCTTTCTCCGGCTACGAGTACGAGACACTCAGGCACAGGGGCCAAGACACCAAGAAGTTCCTTGCCGCGATCGATCTGCTCGTCGACGGCCCCTATCAGGCATGGAATCAGGAAAAAGACCGAGCGTTGGTCGGTTCCACCAACCAACGCTTCATCCACCTATCCGATCGGTACAGCTCTTATCGCCCTGAAATTGCCGCCAACCGCGTTGATGTACGCGTCCGCCCTGATGGTTCTATTGATGTTGCCGGATTCCTCGACATGAGCGACCTGAGAAACCTGCTCGAAGCAACGGGAACGAGAAGAAAAGCACGAAGGGCGACCTCGGAATAGAACGACGTCAGTGCGAGGCCGGCCGACGTCGGCGCACCAAAGGCGCAACCCTACAAACGGACGCCGCCAACAGGACGATGATGGCTTGCATGGGCCAGGCAGGACTGTCAAGAATCAACGGCACGCGCCCGCCCGTCTCAAGCGGCGAACCCTGACCCCATGGCAGCCGACGGCAGTTCCCTGCGCATCGTGGCGGACGCGTGAAGGCGGTCTATGAGAACCTTCCGCTGCCGGCGCCACTCGTGGCCACGATGGCCCTTGATCTCCTCCTTCCACGGCTCGGGCCCGCACCGCTTCCGGGCCCCCGTTCCGTTCACAGGATGGCGGGTGCGGGACTGGTGGTGGCCGGCGCCGGCCTGAATGCCTGGGCCCTGGCTGAACGTGGACGGCGATCGGCGGGTCCCTTTCAGCTGGAGCGGCCCGAGGATCTGGTGGACACCGGGCCCTCTGCCGCGAGCGGGTGCGTCCCGCGGGCCCGGCAGGCCGGACCTATGTCAAGCCGCGCGCAGGCGCTTTCCCCAAGGGCACGAAAAAGGAGGCCGACGACGACACCCAGTGTCGCCGTCGGCCTCCTTTTATGCCCGGCGGAGGTGCTATCCCCCGCAGGGCGCTGGACCCTAGGCCGCCGTTGGAAACGTTACGTAGCTGCCCTCGATGACGCCGGCGGCAACAACGGGAGTGCCGTCGACTGTGACATAGCTGCCACGGGTGACGGGGGGCAGGTTTCGGGCGCCAGCGACGGTGACATAGCTGCCCTCGACGCCGACGGGGACGCTGCCGGCGGGGAGAGTCACGTAGCTGCCGCCGCGCACTGCGGTGTCAAAGACAGTGCTAGCGGTAGCGGCCTTAAGGGTGGTTTCGGTGGTGGATGAGGAGGTTTCGGGGCGTTCGGTCAGCAAAGTCATGGGTTCTCCGTGGGGTTTCGGGATGAGGGCCATACAGGTTCTTGTGCCGCTCAAGCAGGAGGGCGGTTGCGCGTTGTGTCGCTTGCCCCGCTGGCCCGGGTATGTTCACCGGTGCGGTACTCAAGGGCTACGGTGGCCTGTATCTAACTTTACAGGGTTATCGTGAGCTACTCAGAATAAGGTGGGAAGGCTCACGTTTACGCAAGGCACCTACGGATGACTGCGAACGGTGGCGGGCTAGGGGAATTCACAGGTCCACCACCTAACATGGCCCACATGAAAGCTGCCCGGGACGCACGCTCTGCCGCCGTTGTGATCAACGCCGGATCACGCCGAGGGGCGACCCACGAACTAGCTGTGGACACGATGCGCAAGGCAGGCGTGCCCATCTCCGCCGTGCATCACGTGCTGTCCGGGGCAGACCTGGCCGGGACGCTCGATCGAGTGCTTGCGGACGGGCACGAGTTGGTGGTTGTCGGCGGCGGCGACGGGACTGTGTCCTACGCTGCCGGCCGGGTTGCCGGCACCAACGTTGTGCTCGGCGTTCTTCCGCTGGGCACCGCCAACGACTTCGCCCGCACGCTGGAGATACCGAACAGTCTTGCCGAGGCGTGCGCCACCATCGCAGAAGGCAAGGTGGTGGACATCGACCTCGGCCGGGCCAACGGTGAGCCCTTCCTCAACGTCGCGTCCGTGGGCCTGTCGGTGTCTGTCACGGAAGCTCTCAGCCCCCGATTGAAGCGGTACGTCGGGCCATTGGCGTACAGCATCGCCACGCTAACGGCTTATGCCCGGCACAAGGCGTTCCGGGCCCGCCTTGAGTTCCCCGACGGGGACCACGAGCCGCTGGAGCTCGACGACCTGCTGCAGGTGGCCGTCGGCAACGGCAGGCACTACGGCGGCGGCAACACGGTCTCCCCCACGGCAGGGATCGATGATCACACCCTCGACATCTATGCCATAGTGGCGGGGCCGCTCCGGGAGCACGTGAGCATCGCGCGGTTGCTCAAGGACGGAAGCTTCATCAAACACGACCGGGTGTACCACCTGACCACCCGGAGTGTCCGGCTGGTCACCGACCCGCCGCTGCCGGTGAACCTCGACGGCGAGATCGCGGCCACCACGCCCACCGACTTCACCGTCCAGCGCAACGCCGTCCACGTGGTGGTGCCGCAGAGCAGCACCAGTGCGCTGTTCGACGGACCGGGCGCCGCGGACTGGCCGTCCGTTTAAGAAGCGGCCACTGCCAGGAAAGCAGCAAACGTCGTGGGGCACATTGACGGTGACCCGGCCCCGAAACGGCTCAATCCGCGGCGTGTGCGCGTCAAAGTGCCCCGGTTAGGCTACTCAAGAAGTTTCCGGGAAGTCCAGCGGTGTGATGCTGCCGGTCATGCTCAGCGGATGAAGTCGGCGCGCGCCTGCACCGGGCCCGCACCTGGCCGTGGCCGAGCGCTTCATGTAAAGCCGACAGCCGCGGATACCTTCCAGGTGAAAGGTATCCGCGGCATGGCTTTCGATCTGCCTACTTATCGCACCCGATTCCGTCGCGGTCCCTGTCGAGGTGCGTCCCATATCCCGGTGTGCCGGCATAGATTGGCGCCGCACCTGCCGCTCGCACAGCTGTGCAGTTGGCGTAGGAAACGGCCGCCGGTGCCGGCGCGACGGGAGCCGGCGCAGGCACAAGCGGAGCGGGTGCCGGGGCAGGCGCAGCGGGAACTGGAGCCTGTTTGGCCGCCTGCTGAGCCGCAGCCGCATCAGCCGCGGCCTTGTCGGCCGCAGCCTTTGCTGCCGCGGCTGCCTCTGCTGCCGCCTTCTCCGCGGCTGCCTTCTCTGCTGCCACCTTGTCGGCCGCCGCTTTCTCAGCCGCAATCTTTTCAAGTGACTTGACGCCGAGGACCACGGTGGATCCCTTTACCGCCTGCGCGCCTTCGATGGGGTCCTGGGAGATCACCTGCCAGTTCTTCTCTGAAAAGATCGACTTGCCGTCGACAGTGTCCACGGCCTCGACCTCGAACCCGAGGTCTTCCAGTTGATCCGTGGCTTTGTCCAGGGTCACGACCAGCACGCCGGGAACCGTGACTTGTTCCACAGCCACTGCATTTGCGGCGGCTGTCGGCTGAGCTTCCGTCGGTTTGCCACCGCACCCAGTCAGCATGAGGCCGGTAAGCACAATCAGTGCAAGAGTCTTTTTCATTTTTCCCCCTTGGAAAGTTTTGAAACGGGTGAGTGATGGAACGGGTTTAGCTTTCGCAGGCCACACCGTCGGCATCGCGGTCCAGCGCCGAGCGGTAGCCGGCCTGCCCCGCGTAAATTGGTGCGGCGCCCGCGGCCTTGGCGGCGGTGCAGTTGGCGTAGTAGACAGCCGCGGGAACGGCGGGAGCCGGGGCCGGTACAACCGGTGCGGGCGCCGCCGGCGCTGGAGCGGGCACCACAACAACGGGAGCCGGCGCCGCCGGAACCGGCGCAACAGGAGCCGGAGCGGGCTGGGATGCAACCGGCACAGGAGCGGCAACCACGGGCGCCTGCTCATTCGTCGGCGCCAACTGGCCGGCGCAGTCAGCAAGAATCCTGGCCATCGCGTCGTGTTCCGCTTGAGTAACCCACATGCTGTAAGTCGCCTTCACCGAAATCTGGCGGGCGACATACTCGCACCGGAAGCCCTTGTTCGGCGGCAGCCAGGTGGCGGCGTCACCGTCGCCCTTTTTCATGTTGGTGGGGCCGTCCGTCGCTTGCAGGTTCAGCGGATCGTTGGCGAACGCTGTCCGCTGTTCCGTGGTGAGCTGCTGGGCACCCTTTTGCCAAGCGTCGCTGAGCGCCACAACATGGTCGATCTGCACAGCGGTGCTGGTGGCTGAGCCGCGGAGGAAGTTGATGGTGGTGCCGGTGTAAGGGTCAGCCAGGATTCCCGACTGCACCTTGCACGGGACGCTGTTCGTGTAGGTGATGCCTGTCAGGTCGCGCTTCAGGGTGTCGTTGCGGGTGTCGCAGCCGTTGCGGTCCACGTCGGCCCAGGCCTGGCCGAACAGCGCCCGGTCATAACCCGTCTTAGGCGCCCGGCCCTTGATGGGCAGGGTGGCCAGCAGGTCGATCGCCTTGGTTGCGAACGCGGGCTGGGCTTTCGGCGCCGTTGCGCTGACGCCCTGCGCCAGCGAGTTCGCCGCCTCCGGATCCAGCGGAGCGCCGGTTTCCTGGGCAGTGGGAGTGGACGGCGTCGGCCTGGCCGAGGCGGTCGCGCTCGCTTTCGCGGAGGCGGCCGAAGCGGCGTTCCCCGAAGATGCCGACTGCAAGTCCTCTGAAGAGGCGGGGGCCAGCGCGACAGAACCGGCGATAAACAGCGCGAACGCCGTGGCAACGGCGATCCCGCCGGCTTTCCGCTTGGCCGGAAGCCACGCCCACGACCGCCGCCCGGTCGCAAGAACGTAGAGACCTGTCAGTGCAGCCGAGATCGCCAGGACGATCAGCGCGCCGCCAAGGCCTCCACTGATCGCCCCAACAATCATGAACAGGGCAGTGATGCCGCCGACAACAAAGGTCCCAACGCGTGGCTTCCGCGGCGGCTTCGGTGCCGGTCCCGGAGCGTAAGGCGCCGAGCCCAAAAGAGACTCATAATTCGACATCGTTTCCCCCAAAAACAAAGACCCGGCAATTGGCCGGGCCTTTTTACTCCATCGATAATTATTTCATTAGGAGTCTATTTCTCAGGTTGCCACCGGGACGCAATATTGGTCATAACTGCGCCAACCTTGATTGGGTCTTGAGCCCATCTTGAGGAACCGGATGAAACTGGTAGTCCACTTCTTAATAAATGGAATTACTCATCGAAATTGGAGTTCCCCTTAGGGTGGCCGCGGTACCTAAACCCCCGGCTTCCGCTTCCACGCCACCGCCAACCCAAGCACCACGACGCCCAGCCCCAGCATCACCAGGACCATCAGCCCCCAGTTCGCCTGGTTCACTCCGGGCCCGTACAGCACACCGATCAGCACCGTCGCCGTGATGGCGCCCAGGTAGCGGCAGGTCTGGAAAATACCGGCAGCCACCCCCCTCTCCTCCGGCCGGGCGGACACGTACAGGCCCTGGTTCGACGCCGTGCTCACCACTCCGTACGGCACACCCATCAGCGCGGTCAGCACAAACACCAGGGGCGGCCACAGGGACAGCGTCAACGCCCCCAGCCCGCCGGAGGCAGCGAGCAGGATCAGCACACCGCCGATCAGCACCGGACGCACGCCGAACCGCTCAATCAGCCGTACCGTCGCCGGGGTGACCACCACGGACATGGCCGCCAGGGGCAGCATCAGCAGGCCCACCAGCCCGGCGTCGTAATGCCCCGCCTCCTGCAGCAGCAGCGGCAGGCCGAAGAACGCAAAGTAGTAGACGCCGCTGAAGACCACGAACACCAGATACACGAGCAGCAGCGGCCGGTTCCTGCCGAGCAGCCGCAGGTCGAGGAACGGCGGGCGGAAGCGCAGCTCCCGCCACGCGAACAGCGCGGCAATGACGGTCCCGGCGCCCAGCAGCCACCACCGGTATCCCGGCATCACGTTCAGCAGCGCCATCATCGCGAGCATCAGTGAGGCGACGAAGGCCAGGATGCCGGGGATGTCGGAGTCCCGGATCAGGGTTGAGAGTTTCCCGGTTTCGCGCCCGGAATCGGTCGGCGCCACCCGGTGCACCACGATCAGCGCCAGCAGCGCGAGCGGCACGTTGACGGCGAACAGCGCCTGCCAGCCCAGCAGGCTCACCAGCAAACCGCCGACGACGGGTCCCACCGCGGCCGCCGACGTATTCGCCATCTGGATCCGGCCCAGCGGGCGGGTGGGCGGCAGCTTCGCCAGCCGGCTCAGTTCGGTGACCATCACGACGGCGGACGGGTACGCCGTCGCCGTCCCCACAGCCATGAGCGCGCGGGCCACGCAGACCAGCGCGAAGTTGGGCGCGAACGGCGCCAGCGCACAGGTCACCGCCACCAGTGCCATCCCGAACGTGAACAGGCGGCGCGGCCCGAAACGGTCCGCGAGCCTGCCCATCAGCGGCTGTCCGGCCGCGGACGCGAGGTAGAACGAGGTGATCACCCAGGTGACGGTGGCGACGTCGAGCGCGAAATCCTCCCGCAGAACCACCAGCGCGACGGCGATCATGGACGAGTTCAGCGGGTTCAGGGCGGTGCCGAGGCTGAGCGCGGCGATCGCGAGGCCGGGACGGGGTTTGTTCGTCACGCCCCTAAGTCTGGCGCATGGTTGCTTCGGGTCACGAACCTAGTCGCGGTGTGTGGCGAGTCGAGCTCTCCGGCGATCCTCTCCTCCAGGGCGGCAAGCGTCGCCTCGGGCAGGACGATCAGCCCATCCAGCTCGCGCCGGGCGCGCTTGTAGGCCGTCTGCCGCTCCGCCGGGGTGGCGGCACTGTCCGAGGCGATATTGAGCAGCTTCCGGGCCGTCGCCAACCGCTGGCGTTCGGGCCCCGAGAAATTGCTGTCCCTGATCCGCCTGGCTTCCCGCTCGGCGACGTCGAACGCCAGCTCGAAGCTGTGCACGGCCGCCCGGTATTCCGCCAACCGGGCCGCCGTCGTCATCTCCTCCGGTGTGGCCGGAAAATCGATGAGTTTCCCCACGTCAAGCTCAAAATCGCACCGCAATACTTGTGCTCTACAGCCTACGCTGCCGGAACATTGGGAACGACTCCCGCACTCTGGCCACCGTCTCAAGCGAGACGTTGGCCGCCCGGACGCCAGGCTCTAAGCCGAGGTCAGCTTCAACAACACCCATGGGATCGACCAGCACGCTCCGGCCCACGGAGACCGGCGGCGCCTGGCACACCCCTGCCACGTAAACGCTGTTCTCAATGGCGCGCGCCGCGTTCAGCGCCAACCACTGCTCCGTCTTATGGGTGCCCGGCACCCACGACGAGCAGACCAGCAGAACCTGGGTGCCGGCGTCGGCAAGTGACCTGGCCAGCTCGGGGAACCGCAGGTCGTAGCAGGTCATCAGGCCGAACCGCACTCCCCCGTGCTCGAACACCACCGGGGCAGTGGACGGCCCGGGCTTGATGAACGTCGACTCCCCGAAGCCCTGCGCGTCGAAAAGGTGGATCTTCCGGTAGAAAGCCAGCCGGCCGCCGTCGGGCCCGAAAGCCACCAGGGTGTTGTACGCCCTGCCCGGCTCCTCCGACGTTTCCACCACGCCCGCCACCAGAGCGATGCGGTGGCGGCGGGCGATGCCGGCGAGCTCCTGGCAGACCGCGCCGTCCAGCGGCTCGGCCACCTCCGGAAATGTCGCGTCCACTTTCTTCTTCTCGTAAGTGGCGTACTCCGGAAAGGCGACCAGCCCGGCGCCGTCGAGCGCTGCCTCTGCGGCGAACCGGTCGATCGCGGCGAGGTTGGCCTGGATGTCGGCGCCCGATTCCAGCTGCCCCAGCGCAATCCTCACGGCTGTTCCTTTCCTCGGCTCAGCGGCCTGGTACAGACTGTCAGGGTCAGGCGGCCGACTCGACCGACGCCTTTTCCGTGGCCGTCATCTCCGGCGGCGCCGCCTTGAAACCGCGGGTGATCAGAGCCAGGACCACCACGCCCAGCACCAGCCAGGACACTCCCAGCGTAATGGCGTTACTGTCCAGCTGGGAGAGCAGGTAGGCGCAGATAATGGCTCCGACCACCGGGACCACCACGTAGGACATGGGGTTCAGCTGCTGCCCGACCCGGCGCTGGCGCACGAAGTGGAACACCACCGAGGCGTTCACCAGCGTGAACGCGGTGAAGGCACCGAAGTTGATGAACGACGTCGAGGTTGCCACGTCCAGGAAGATCGCGATCAGGCCCACGATGCCGGTGATGACCAGGTTCGCTACCGGGGTGTGGAACTTCTCGCTGAGCCTGCCGAAGACGGCCTTGGGCAGGACGGAGTCGCGGCCCATCGCGTACAGCAGACGGGAGGCGCTGGCCTGCGCGGCGAGGCCGGAGGCGAACTGCGCCACCACCAGGCCGGCCAGGAACACGGCACCGAACAGCTGCCCGCCGATCTGCAGGGCGATGGAGCTGGCCGCGGAGGCCGAGTCCTCGAACACGCCGCCTGGATGGACCAGCTGGGTCACGTAGGACACCGCCACGAAGATGCCGCCGCCGATCAGCGCCACCAGCATGATGGCGCGCGGCACGGTTTTGCGCGGTTCGATGGTCTCCTCGGTGAGTGTGGTGACGGCGTCGAACCCCAGGAACGAGTACGCGGCGATCGCGGCCCCGGCGGAGATGGTGGCGAAACTGGCGGTGTCGTTGAAGAACGGCTGACTGCTGGCCAGTCCCCCGGCACCGGCGGTGGACACCACGTTGCCGATGGCCAGCGCGACAAAGAACACAATGACCAGCAGCTGGAACGCCATCAGCACGTAGTTGGCCTTGTCCGCCACCTTGATGCCCAGGATGTTCAGCAGCGTGGTGATGAGGATGAAGCCCACGATCCAGAGTCCGATGGGGATTCCGGGGAACTGGGCGCTCAGGTAGGAGCCGCCGATGAGCCAGATGACCATGGGCAGGAAGAGGTAATCCAGCAGGACGGCCCAGCCCACCAGGAACCCCACCCGGGAATCGATGGACCGGCGGACGTAGGTGTAGGCGGAGCCGGCCACAGGGTAGGCGATGGCCATCCGGCCGTAGCTGTGTGCGGTGAACAGCATGGCCACGAGCGCCACGAGGTACGCGGCCGGCGCTGCGCCGCCGGTAGTTTCGGCGATGATGCCGAAGATTCCCAGGACGATCAGCGGGGTGAGGTACGCCAGGCCGAAGAGGACCAGGGAGGGCAGTTTCAGCGTGCGGGTGAGGGTTGTTGTCACGGTGTTTCCTTACGGCTTGTAGGACGGCGGTGTCCAGGTGGCCGGGTTGATCCGGCCTTGGTAGACGGAAAGTTCGACGGCGGCCTCCCCCTCGCGGAACTGCGACCAGGGGCGGTTGAGGTTCTCGGTGCCGTGCGTGCGGACGTGTCCGACGGCGGCAAAGTCCAATTCCGCGGTCAGCAGCACGGGGGCGTCGTCGGGGGCCTCGGCGAGGGTGTTGCCCTCCGGGTCCACGATGATGCTCCGGCCTTTCCCGGTGGGGCCGGCGCAGTTGACGCTGACCACAAAGACCTGGTTCACGATGGCGTTGGCCTTGGCCAGCACCAGCTCCTGCTTGCGGTCCGGCGTCGTGGTTTTGACGACGTTGAGGATCACCTCGGCGCCCATCCAGGCGAGCTGGCGGGAGACCTCCGGGAACCATGCGTCGTAGCAGATGTTCAGGCCCACCCTGCCGACGCCGGCCAGGTCCACGGTGGTGAACCTGTCGCCGGGGTCGTAGGGCTCGAAGGGGCGCCATGGGAAGACCTTCCGGTAGTAGCCGGCGAGCTCCCCCTGAGGGGAAAGGACCAGCTGGGTGTTGAACAGCTGCCCTTCCGGGCCGCGCTCGCACACGCTGCCCGGGACCAGCCAGATGCCGAGGTCCGCGGCGAGCTGCCGTAGTTCCCTAACGCGGGGACCGTCCAGCGGTTCGGCGGAGGCCTGGAGCATCTCGGTGCGCTGCAGGTCCGGGTCCTGGTCGCCGAAGAGGTGCAGCTCGGGGAAGACGACCAGCTTGCTGTGCGGCTGGGCGGCGAGGGCTGCTTTGACCTCGTCCGCGAAGGCCGAGACAGGTTCGCCGATGAGCCGGGGCCGGGCCTGGACAGCGATGAGGGGAAGGATGCGTTGCATGGGTTATCTCCGCGTTGGGGATGTGATCTGACTAATATTAGATCAGAATGATCCAATTATGGGAAGAGGCAGGTTTGGGCCGTAAAGTAGCGGATATGACCCGTCAGTTGGAGGACACCGCCGAGCCTTCGCCCATCGGCGCCGGCAGGCTGGCCGGCATCGACCGGCGCAGCGCCATCGACGCCGTGCGCCTGCGGATCGGCATGGCGATTTCCCTGGGGTTGCTGAAACCTGGCGAGCGCCTGCCCGACCAGGAGGACGTGGCCTTGGGCCTGTCGGTCAGCCCTATCACCGCCCGCCGCGCGCTGGCGAGCCTGGCCGAGCAGGGCGTGGTGGTCCGCCGTCGGGGCCGGGCCGGCGGAACCTTCGTGGCGGATGAGCCTCCGCAGAGCGTACTGGCCGAACTCTCCGCATCACCGGCCGAGTCCCGGGCCGTGAACCGGCTGGTGGACCGCAGGCTGCTGTTCGAATGCGCCGTGACGCATTATGCAGCGGTCAACGCCACGGCTGAACAGCTGAACGAGCTGGACCGGTTGACGCGGGACATGGCCGAGTCCTCGGACTGGTCCGACTACCACCAGGCAGACGAGCAGTTCCACCAGCTGGTGGGCACGGCATCAGGGCTGGGGACCGCCGTCGAGGTTTACCACGAGGCGCTGGCCGAGCTCTATGAGTACTTCATTCCCTACCCCATCGAACTGCTGCACAAATCGAACTGCGACCACGTCGAGCTCGTGGCAGCCCTGCGCGCCGGCGATGTCCAGAAGGCCGTGGAGGTCTCCCGCAAGCACGTGGACATCCTGCACCGGACGATGTTTATGGGCCTGGCCAAGGGCGTAGCCAACGCGACGACTGACTAATGCGCGGCGATTGGCCACATCCTTCGGCAAAAAATACCTAATGCGAATGTCACCGCGGGGCGTGGCTGGTGGGGACCACAAAGCATCAATTGATAATCAAGATTCGCGCAGTTTTCTCCTAGGAACCAAAATGGCGGCGTTTTCTCGGATCTAATTAAATGACTTTGACGCTATTGGGGGAAGCGAAGATTCTTGTATTTGTCGGATTGTGCGGTGTACCGCCTTTGCGCGCCGCGCTCCATTTCCTCCATGCGCGTCCATCACCGCACCCAACCCCGCACGCTTCGCATCGCACGTCGGTCAGGTGTCCTATGAAAGGACTCTCATGAGCCAGCAACCCTACACTGCCCCCTATCCCCCGAACTACGGCTATGGTCAACCGCCGGTAAGCAACAAGTCGTTCCTAACGACTTGGCTGCTCTCGCTACTCCTTGGCGTACTCGGCGTTGACCGCTTCTACCTTGGGAAGGTGGGCACCGGCATCCTGAAGTTGGTCACCTTCGGCGGCCTCGGCATTTGGGCCCTGATTGATCTGATTCTCGTGCTTACCAATAGGACCCGCGACAAGCAGGGACTTCCGCTGGAAGGCTACGACAGGCACAGGAAGATCGCCCTGATCGTCACCGGCGTTGTCATTCTCCTCAGCATCGTCGTCAACTCGGCCCGGGCGGGCTCTGCCCCTTCGATTGCGCCCGCTGCTTCCACTCCCAAGGTCGCCACGGCAGCCCAGACCGCATCTGCCACACCAACGCCCACCCAGGATCCGGCCGTAGCTGCTGCTGAAGCTGAAGCCTCTGCAGAAGCCAAGGCTGAGGCTGATGCGGCGGCTAAGGCAAAAGCTGAGGCCGATGCTGCTGCTAAGGCTGAGGCCGACGCAGCGGCCAAAGCAAAAGTCGAAGCTGACGCGGCTGCCAAAGCCAAGGCTGAGGCTGACGCCGCAGCAGCTAAGGCTGCTGCAGAGGCTGAGGCCGCAGCCACGAGGGGTACGGTCAGCCAGCAGAATGCTCTGCGGGCCGCTGGTGACTACCTCGATTTCAGTGCCTTCTCGCGTCCCGGTCTGATCCATCAACTCGAATACGAGAAATATTCGACCGAAGATGCGACATGGGCTGTGGACCGAGTAACAGTCGACTGGAACGCGCAGGCGGCCAAATCCGCCAAGAGTTACTTGGACTTCAGCTCCTTCTCGCGCAGTGGGCTGGTCGAGCAACTGCTCTACGAGGGCTTCACCCCGGAGCAGGCCGAGTACGGAGTGAGCACGACGGGCCTCTAGCGGGCCGGTTCAGTTCAGCGCCCAAAGGCTTTAGCGCCGATGCCGCCGTCGGACGTGCGCAACCGAAATATCCGCTGCCATTTGAGCCCAAATGCCCCCTGGGCGCTGTCCAGGGGGACATCAACGGGTTCATGAATTCCATCTCCGATGGTTATTCGTTTGGTCAAGGGCGTGTGCAGAGGTCCAACAGTGCCCGAACGGGAAAGGGCGCGGCAACAGAGCATTCAAATTTGCCAACACATTCAAGGGAGAATTAGTTTGAAAATCACCACAAATTTGGCCAGCGGCGCGCTCCTGTGCTTGGCCCTTTCGAGCTGCGCGGGCTCACCGCAGGCAGTTCCCACCGTCACCCAAACCGTGACTCAGACGGCAACGGCAACAGTGACCGTAACGGCGACCGCCACGGTGACAGCTCAACCTGTTGCTCCTGCCGTTGTGGCAGCCCCAGTGCCGGCTCCTGCTGCTCCAGCGACTGCCGCAATCCCGGCCAACGCTGCAGGAATGAATGCGGAGGCGCTTGATGACGAGCTATCGGCTTTGGGCTTCAAAAAGGTCGTCTACAACTCTGACACTGGCAAGACCGTGCTATTGCTCAGCAACTGGACAGTTACAGGAATCGACAACGCCGGGGCGGTACAAGCCGTCGAGAAGGCAGTGGTTGTTCACGTAACGAAGTAATCCCCCCGGGGGGGCACCGCCATCACGACGGCGCGCGGGCCACGCAGACCAGCGCAAAGTTGGGCGCGAACGGAGCCAGCGCACAGGTCACCGCCACCAGTGCCATCCCGAACGTGAACAGGCGCCGCGGCCCGAAACGGTCCGCGAGCCTGCCCATAAGCGGCTGTCCGGCCGCGGACGCGAGGTAGAACGAGGTATTCACCCAGGCGCCTGCGTCAATCGGTATCCGCGGCGTGCGGCGGGTCGAGCTCCCCGGCGATCCTCTCCTCCAGGGCGGCAAGCGTCGCCTCGGGCAGGACGATCAGCCCGTCCAGCTCCCGCCGGGCGCGCTTGTAGGCCGTCTGCCGCTCCGCCGGGGTGGCGGCACTGTCCGAGGCGATGTTGAGCAGCTTCCGGGCCGTCGCCAACCGCTGGCGTTCGGGCCCCGTGAAATTGCTGTCCCTGATCCCCTTAGCTTCCCGCTCCGCGACGTCGAACGCCAGCTCGTAGCTGTGCACGGCCGCCCGGTATTCGGCCAGCCGGGCCGCCGTCGTAATCTCCTCCGGTTTGGCCGGGCGCAAACCGTCAGCCTCCCGCTTGGCCCGGAGGAAGGCGACCGTGAGGGGTTCGCGTACATCCGTCATGACCGGAAAATCGATGAGTTTCCCCACGTCAAGCTCATATTCCAGCCACCGCCGGTTCACGGCGTCGTGCGCTGCCACCAGCGAGAGGACCGCCGCCTGGCTGGCCTGTTCGGCCTGCACCGACTGGTTCTTGAGTTTGTAGAGCTCCACCCGGCGGAGGTGGCGGCGTTCGCTCGCTTTGGACCACTGCCGGGCCCACCCGCCCATCACGGCGCTCAACGGAAAGACAAGCCACCAGTAGTGGCTGACAAAATCGAAGAAGGGGCCCACAGATTCATCGTCCCACCTGCGCCGGCCCGCTGAAACCCAAGTGTCCGGCGTGCGCCGGGCTATCTCGGAACAAGCCGCCACAGGGATGTGACCTCGGCCGAGCGCGCCTCGAACAGAGGATCATTGCGGTCCGATGCCTTCGGATGCGTCGGCTTGGTGTCGAGCCGTTCCATCACCTTCAGCCCAGCCGCCTCGATGGCGGCCAGCAGATCGTTACGCGACCGCAGGCCAAGGCGCTCGGCCAGGTCGGAGAGCACAAGCCAGCCCTCACCGCCCGGCTGCAGGTGGTCGGAGAGTTCGTTCAGGAAGCGGAACAGCATCCTGCTCCCGGGGTCGTAGACGGCGTTGTCCAGGGTGGAATGCGGCGTGGCCGGAATCCAGGGCGGGTTGCACACAACGAGCGGCGCCCGTCCGGGCGGGAACATGTCGGTCAGGACGGCCTCAGCACGGTCCTGGACACCGAGGTTCCGGAAATTCTCACCGGCGCAGGCGATGGCCCGCGGTTCATTGTCCGTCGCTACCACGCGGTGGACGCCACGGCGCGCGAGGACGGCAGCGAGCACCCCGGTGCCGGTTCCGACGTCGAACGCCAGCGTGTCAGAGGGCAGCGGCGCGGCGGCCACGAGATCCACATACTCACTCCGGGTGGGGAAGAACGTGCCATAGTGCGGGTGGATGCGGCCCTGCAGGGCATCGACGTAGACGCCATTCCGTCGCCACTCGTGGGCGCCAATTGCCCCGACAAGCTCATGCAGGGACACAACGGAAGATTCGCCGATATCGCCGTACGCTTCAGCGGCGGCCTCCCGGATATCCGGTGCACGGCGCAGCGGCACCACAGGGCCCGGCTCAAGAGGAATCAGCAGCAGGCCGAGAATGCGCGCACGATGCGAGCGGGACTGGCGATGCCGGTAGAACCCATCGGCCGGAGATCCTGCGAACTTTTTCTTTCCGGCGCTCACCCGCCGGTCCATGGCGTTGAGGATCTGCCGCGCGTTATGGAAGTCACCGTGCCAGAGCATCGCGGTCCCCTGTGACGCCATCCGGTTCGCCTCATCGGCCGTGAGGGAGTCTGTGACCACTTCGACGCGCGTCGGCGCCGACCTGCCGTTCGCCGAACGCCAGCGCGCGGTCATGCTGACACCAGCCTCGGCCCAGGTCACGGGGGCGCGTTCATCCACCGCAGCTGTGCGCGAGGGCTTGATGACCGACGTCGGGAGTCCCACGGGAGCTGGCATGTCGGTACTGATAAATGATCCATTCCAAGAGTCCGGGGCGGATCGGAGACTGACGATTGCGGGCGGCGATTCCACGACATCCAAGGCTACGGCCCAAAATTCCAGACCGTCATCCGGCCGCGAACCGAGCTTGGTCTATGGCCGCTGGAGCCCTTGAACCTACATTGTCAGGATACAGGGGTGCCGTGGCCGCCACCCGCCGACCGACACCGCACACCGCGCTGTGACGTGAATCATGGAAAACGCTTGACAATGTTGTACAACTCTTTCCATACTTATGAGGCAAGGTTTCAACGAAGCAACTGGAGGATCCATGTCGGCCAAACTCACGGACGTCGCAAAGCTCGCGGGTGTATCGCTGGCGACGGCGTCGAGGGCGTTCAGCGACCCGGGCCGACTAGCCTCCGAAACACGCCAAAAAGTGGTCGATGCTGCACTGCAGCTTGGCTATGAGGTGCCCGGCCTCTCCGGCAGCCGTACCTTCGGCGTCATTGTTCCCGACATCTCCAACGCCGTCTTCGCGGCACTGATAAAGTCCATCCAGGACCAGGCTTGGCACGGGCGGCACCGGATGGTGCTGGCGGACACATCTGAATCCTCCACCAGGGAACGTGACCACCTCGAGTCATTCACCACCGGCGTTGACGGCATCATCCTCTGCTCGCCCCGCCTTCCGTCGAACCAGATTCACCAACTGGCGGGCACCACACCCCTTGTGGTGATCAACGGCGAGGCCGACCATGCGGCACGCGTGCTGATGGAAGCCGGCGAAGGTCTCCGCCAGGCCGTGGAACACCTCCACGCTCTGGGCCACCGGAAGCTCGCCTACATTCCCGGCCCGGCGTCGTCGTGGGCGAACGGCCAGCGCCTCGCCGCGATCAGCAGGTTCTGCGACAACTGGGGCATCGAGCTGGTGACTGTCGGCAACCAGAATGCCACGGTCGACGGCGGCCTTGCCGCCGCGGCGTCGGTTGTCGCCAGCGGCGCCACTGCGGTGATCGCCTACAACGACCTCGTGGCGATCGGCATGCTGGCCGGAGCCCGCACCCTCGGACGCCACTGCCCCGAAGACATCAGCGTTGTGGGTATCGATGACCTTGACATTGCCGCAGCCGCGGAGCCCGGCCTGACATCGGTGCGCGTCCCGATTGGCCGAAGCGGTTCCCTCGCCCTCGAACTTCTACTCGAACAAATCGGCGGAAAGCAGTCCGCCACCGAGGCCGTCCACCTCAGCTCACAGCTCATAGTCCGCGGCTCCACCTTCGCCGCACGCACCGCAAACCACGCCCTCCAAGGAAAGTAACCATGAGAATCGTCATTGCCGACCCCAACCTGATGCCCCAGCGGGCCACCCTGGAGGCAGCGCTCCCCGCAGGCGCCCTCACCTCCTGGCACGACAGCTGGAATGAGCACTCGGTCCTTACTGACCTTAAAGACGCCGACGTCTATGTAGGACCCAAGTTCACCGAAGCCATGGGAACACAGGCCCCCAATCTTCGACTGGTGCATGTGGCCGGTGCAGGCTACGACGGCATCGAAGCCGATGCCCTCCCGGCAGGCGCGGTGTGCGCCAACACGTTCCACCACGAAGGCTCCATCGCCGAGTACATCGCGGCTGCACTGGTGGCACTCCGCCGGAACCTGCTTGGCCAGGACGCCGCCCTCCGCAGCGGCATCTGGGCCTCCTCGGTGTATTCACGGGACATCCCCCAGCCGGAGACACTCCGCGGGGCGGTTGTTACTTTCCTGGGATTTGGCCACATTGGCAGCGCCGCATGGAAGCTCCTTCAGGCGTTCGGGGCCGAAGGAATCGCGATCACCCGCAGCGGCACTGTGGACCCTCAGGCGAACGGCCTGAGCTGGGCCGGGACCACCGACCGACTCAACGAGGCGCTCAGTGAATCCGACATTCTCCTCATCAGCATCCCGCTGAGTGCCGAAACGACGGCGCTGGTGAGTACCGAGGAACTGGAAAACCTCGGCCCGAAAGGCCAGGTTGTCAACGTTGCCCGCGGCCCTGTCCTTGACGAGGCAGCGCTCTACGAAGCCCTGAAGGACCGCAAGATCGCAGGGGCCGCCGTCGATGTCTGGTACCAGTACCCCGGTACTGATGGGCGGAGCGTGCCATCCGCACTGCCGTTTGACCGGCTCGACAACATCATCATGACCCCGCACTCCTCCGGCGTCACCGCCGAAACTTTCCGCGGCCGCGCCCTCGAGATCGCCGAAAACATCACCCGGCTGTCCAACAACGAAGCCCTGAAGAACGTGGTGATTTCACGATGACCCGAAAAATCGTCGATGTCGACGTCTTGGTCACCAGCCCCAGCCGCAACTTCGTCACCCTGAAGATCACCACCGACGACGGCATCGTCGGCTGGGGAGACGCCACCCTTAACGGACGCGAACTATCGGTCGCCAGCTACCTCCGGGACCACTTGGCCCCGGCGCTGCTCGGACGGGACGCCGATCGGATCGAGGACACCTGGCAGTACTTCTACCGGGGCGCCTACTGGCGCCGCGGGCCCGTCACCATGGCCGCCATCGGTGCCATCGACCTCGCGCTGTGGGACATCAAGGGCAAGGCCCTGGGCGTTCCGGTGTACCAGCTGCTCGGCGGCGCGGCCCGGGACAAAATCCTCACCTACACCCATGCCACCGGGTGGGACCTGCCAGAGCTCCTCGACTCCGTGGACAAGCGCCGCGAGCAGGGCTTCCGGGCCGTCCGCGCCCAGTCCGGCGTTCCCGGCCTGGACAAGGTCTACGGCGTCACCAAGGGCGCCGCCAGCTACGAGCCCGCAGGCCGCGGCGCCGGACCCATCGAGGAGGACTGGGACACCTACGCCTACCTGCGCCACGCCCCCAAGATCCTCTCCGCGGTCCGTGAGCATGTCGGGCCCGAGCTGAAACTGCTCCACGACGTCCACCACCGCCTCAACCCCACCGAAGCCGCCCGACTCGCCCGGTCCCTGGAAGACGTGGACCTGTTCTGGCTCGAAGACGTGACCCCGGCCGAGAACCAGCGGCTGCTCCGCACCCTTCGCCAGCAGACCACCATCCCCCTGGCCATCGGCGAAGTCTTCAACACAATCTGGGACTGCGAGCTACTCATCACCGAACGGCTCATCGACTTCATCCGCACCGCCGTCGTCCACGCCGGAGGCATCTCACACGTCCGCAAAATCCTGGCGCTGGCCGAGGTCTACCAGATCAAGGGCGCCCCCCACGGCCCCTCCGACGTCTCCCCCATCAACCTCTCAGCGTCTCTGCACCTGGGCCTGGCTACCAGCAACTTCGCCATCCAGGAATACATGGGCTACGACCCCATCGTGTCCGAAGTCTTCCAGTCCAGCTTCCGCTTCGAGGACGGCTACCTGCACCCCGGAGATGAGCCCGGCCTCGGAGTCCACGTGGACGAGGCCGCAGCAGCCCGCTTCCCCTACAAGCAGGCGTACCTGCCCATCGCCCGGGAGCTCGACGGCTCCATGAAGGACTGGTAGCCCATGAATCCCGCCAGCATTCCCCCGCTCTCTGCCGCCATGCCTGGAATCCTGCGGCGCCAGGCCGCCCCGGCTCCCGGCATCGTCCATCTGGGCCTTGGCAACTTCCACCGTGCCCACCAGGCCGTCTACACGGACGCCGCCGTTGCATCCCACGGCGGAGACTGGGGCATCATCGGAGTCTCTAGCCGCTCCTCAGCCATCCCGGATGCCATGCACGCCCAGGACATGCTGTACACGGTGGTGGAGATCTCGCCTGTTGGTTCAAAGTTCTCGGTTCCCCGCGTCCACACGGACGCCTTTACGGCGGCCGGCAACCCGGACCGGGTGGTTCAGGTCATCGGCGACGCCGCGACGCGCATCGTCTCCCTGACAGTCACTGAAAACGGCTACCGCTACACGCCGGCCACCGGCTCACTGAACCTGCGGGACCCTGCCATCCGGCACGACCTCGACATCGCAGGTCCGCCCCGGACGCCCATCGGACAGATCGTCCGCGGCCTGCAGCACAGGGCCAGGACCCACGCGGAGCCCGTGACCATCCTCAGCTGTGACAACCTCGCGGACAACGGTCACCACACCCAGCGGCTGGTCCGCGAATTCGCCACACTCCTCTCCCCCGCCGAAGCCACCGAAACCCTGGCCTTCATCGACAACTGCACCACATTTCCGTCCTCCATGGTGGACAGGATCGTGCCGGCCACGACGGACCACTACCGCAACCTCGTTGCGGCCCAGGCCGGCTACACGGACCTCATCCCCGTGCCGGCCGAGCCGTTCACCATGTGGATCGTGGAGGACAACTTCATCGCCGGGCGCCCGGCCTGGGAGGCCGGCGGGGCCGTGTTCTCCAACGACGTCGCCGGCTACGAACAGCTCAAAGTCCGGCTGCTTAACGGCACCCACTCGCTGATCGCCTACGTCGGAGCACTCGCCGGCGCTGTCACCATCCCGGACTCCGTCGCCCACACCCACATCGAACTGGCCGCCCGCTCGGTACTGCGGAACGAATACCTTCCCAGCGTCGCGGTGCCGGCAGGGGTGGACGTCGACGCCTATGAGGAGCAGCTCTTTTCCCGTTGGCGGAACACCGCCCTGGGCCACCGGACCAGCCAGGTGGGCTCCGACGGATCCGTCAAACTCCGCCAGCGGATCCCGCTTCCGGCGCTGCAGATGCTGGACAACGGAGACATGCCGCAACTGCTGGCGCTCACTACAGCCGCGTACCTGACCTGCATCGCACCGCTCAACGGGTTTGACCCAGGCCCACAGGCCACCGCCATGGAAGACCCGGCCCGCGGACTGCTCTCAACCTTGGCAGGCCAGTCACGCTCCGGCCAGGAACTGGCAGAACGGGTCCTCGCCGGCCACCACCTCCTCGGCGACGAACTGGCCGGCCGGGCGGCCTTCATCAAACGCACAGGCGAACTCATCGACACACTGCACGCCCACGGCCCCAGCGCCGCGATCACCGAGGCCGGCACACCTTCCCGCCCCCATGCTTCTTCCCTCCAAACCACGCGGAGCACACCATGACCACCCAGACCTTCGCGCCTGGCGCGCGGACCGAACTTCCCACTACCACCGAGGCCGCCGTCCTGCACGGCGCGCTGGACATCCGCATTGAACACAAGTCCCTGCGGCCCCTCGGCCCCACCGACGTCCTGGTGGAGATGCGCTCCGGTGGCATCTGCGGCTCCGACATGCACTACTACGCCGACGGCCGCAACGGCACCAATGTCCTCACCCAGCCAACGGTGCTGGGGCATGAAGGCGCAGGAGTGGTCATCGCCGCAGGTTCTGACGCCATCGTCGCCGCGGGCACCGCCGTCGTCATCGAACCGGCGCTTCCCTGCCGAAACTGCCCCACCTGCCTTTCAGGCCGGTACAACCTCTGCCCCGCAGGAACCTGCTTCGGCTCACCTCCCACCGATGGGCTCTTTGCCCGGCACGTGGTGGTTCCTGAAGCTGCCGTCCACGCACTGCCCGCTGCGATCCCCGCCGAAATCGGAGCCGCGATCGAACCGCTCGCCGTCGCCGTCTGGGCAGTGGAACGCGCCCAGATCCAGGCCGGGCACCGCGTGCTCATCACCGGCGCGGGCCCCATCGGGTTGCTTGTGTCCCAGGTTGCTGCCGCCAAAGGTGCATCAGAGATCGTGGTGACAGACGTGAACGATGACCGCCTCGCCCTAGCCTCCAAATTCGGCGCGACCCGCACCATAAACACGGCCACGGCACCTCTGGACCTGACAAACATGGACCGCCTGATCGAATGCTCCGGCAACACGCACGCCTTGGCTGCCGGCATCCAGACCATGGCGCCGGCAGCTCGTGCCACAGTCGTCGGCCAGGCCCGGCCCACCGTGGACGGAATTCCGCTCGGCTTCCTCCAGCGCTACGAAATCGATCTCGTCACCGCCTTCCGCTACGCCAACGCATTCCCGACAGCAATCAAACTCGCCTCATCGGGAACCGTGGACCTGCCGTCCATCATCACCGCCACCTACCCGTTGGAAGAAGCCGTGGCAGCGCTCACCGCCCCCGCGGCGGACCCCAGCAACCTCAAAGTACTCATCACCTACTGAAAAATTACGGCTTCAGACCGGTCCGCGCCCAGTCCGAGGGCCGGCCCACGCAGCATCCATTCAAAGGAGTATGGACATGACCACAGCACACGTTCCACACAAGGAACTTGATCAAAGTAAGGTCCGTAAGGCAGCTCTTGCCGGCCTCATAGGGACAACACTCGAACTGTATGACTTCGTCATTTATGGGACGGCGGCAGCTCTCGTCTTCGGCGAGCTTTTCTTCCCCAACGAATCCCCGGCCGTCGCCATGATCGCAAGTTTCAGCACATTCGCGGTTGGATTCCTGGCCCGCCCCATCGGCGGAATCTTCTTCTCACACTTCGGTGATCGTCTCGGCCGCAAGTGGGTCCTCGTCACTACGTTGTTAATCATGGGCGGTGCCACGTTGCTCATCGGCCTGTTGCCAACCTACGACCAGATTGGCGTTTGGGCTCCGGTCCTCCTTGTTCTGTGCCGGGCGGGCCAAGGCTTTGGAGCTGGCGCAGAACAGTCCGGCGGTGCCACCCTCCTCACTGAATCCGCCCGTCTCGGCACGCGAGGCAAGATGGCATCCCTGATCATGGTGGGCGCCGCAGCCGGAACCGCACTTGGCGCGCTCGTTTGGATGGCCGCCCAGGCACTCGCCCCCGACGACATGATGAACTGGGGCTGGCGGCTTGTCTTCCTCTCCAGTATCTTCGTCACCATTGCCGCCATGGTCATCCGGCGCAAGCTGGATGAATCCCCGGTCTTCGAAGAGATCAAGCGGACCCGTGAAGAACCCCCCGCTCCGCTCAAGGAGGTCGCGAAGTTCGGCAAAGCCAACGTACTTCGGGTAACGATGATGACGTTCGGCGTCAGCGCACAGTCGTACACTATCCAGGTCTTCATGGCGACCTATCTGATCTCAATCGTCGGAGTGGACCGCAAATTCATCCCTCAGGTGCTCCTGATCGGTGCACTTTGCGGCGGTGTGGCGGCCGTGGCCTTCGGAATGCTGTCGGACAAGATCGGCCGCCGGCGCGTCGTCTCGCTCATCACTGGAGCGCTTGTTCTCTTCCCCGCACCCGCCTTCATGCTTCTTACCACCGGATCGCCCGTGGCCATCATTTTGGTGATGGTTGTCGGCTTTATGCTGGCCTGCCAGGGGGTTGTGGGCGTGCACATGAGCTACTTCCCGGAAATCTTCGGCAGCCGCTACCGCTACGCCGGCGTCACCTTGGGACGTGAATTCGCTTCAATCATTGGTGGAGGCATCGCCCCGATGATCTGCGCCGGACTCCTGGCAATGTTCAGCAACTCATGGATCCCGGTGGCCATCTATATGTCCTTGGTGATGCTCGTTAGCTTCATCGCGACCAGGATGACGCCCGAGACTCTCGACCGCGACCTCACCGACCCGGAAGATGCGAAGCCGGCCAACAACGCGGTCAGCCAAGCGAACGCAGCCATGACGGATGCAACCGTGGCACAGCACGTCAAGTAGACCTCTTGACTGCCCGACGGCGGCATTCGCCGCCGTCGGGCACGTCACCACTGCTCACCTGACCACCAGAAAGAACTATTCATGCAGCGCCTCAACGACCAAGGCATTCTTTTCCGCCCGGCCCCATCCTCCATCCTCAACGCAACGCGGGTGGTTGCCGTACTCCGTGCCTCCCATGCCTCGGAGTACGCCCCGATCATCGAGGCACTCCAGCGCGGCGGCGTACTGAGCATCGAACTGACCCTGAGCACTCCAGGGGTCTGGGACGAACTGCCCCGCCTGCAGGAGAGGTTCGGCGATGCCTGGAAATCGGCGTCGGAACCGTCACCGCTGCAGACGAAGCCGAAACCGCCCTGGATCTGGGCGCGGCCTACATCGTCACCCCCGTCACCGATCCTGACATTATTTCCGCCTGCGTCCGCCGCGGCGTGGCCGTCTACCCGGGCGGCCTGACGCCCACCGAACTCCACGCCGGATGGAAACTGGGCGCCACCGCCGTCAAGGTCTTTCCAGCCTCCACCGTGGGTGCCGGCTACGTCTCACAGCTCCGCGGGCCCTTTCCCGATATCCAGGTCATCCCTTCCGGCGGGGTGGACATCGACGACGTCCCCGCTTGGATCCAGGCCGGAGCACTTGCGGTCAGTCTGGGCGGGCCGCTGCTGGGCGATGCTTTCAAGGGCGGCGACCTGCAGGAGCTCACGGCGCGGGCACGGCGGGTCCGTGACCTGGTCGACCAGACCGCAGGCCAGCTCGGAGGAAGCCGGTGAACGCCGCGCCATACGTGCTCACGTTCGGGGAAACCATGGCGCTGATGCGTACTGACCAGATCGGCCCCCTCGCCCACGCCTCCACACTGAGCCTGGGCATCGGCGGCTGCGAATCCAACGTCGCCATCGGCCTCCAGCGGCTCGGCGTGCAGGCCGTCTGGTGCGGACGCGTAGGAGCTGACTCCCTGGGCAACCTGGTAGAGCGGGAAATCCGGGCCGAAGGCGTCGACGTTCGTGTCGCCGTCGACCCGTCCGCCCCTACCGGGCTGATGATCAAGGAACGCCGGACGCCAGCCACCCAACGCGTCAGCTACTACCGCGCCGGCAGTGCCGGATCCCGGATCACGCCGGAAGACATTGACGAACAACTCATTTCCGGAGCTGAACTGCTGCACGTCAGCGGCATCACCCCCGCACTCTCCCCGCAGGCGGAGGCAACCCTCAGGTATGCCGTGGACACGGCAAGAGCCCAAAACGTGACGGTCTCTTTTGACCTGAACTACCGTGGCAATCTGTGGTCCGCCGAAGGTGCACGACGCGTCTACCGGGACATCATCCCGCTCGCTGACATCGTGTTCGCCGGCGATGATGAAGCCGCAATAGCAGTCGGCGCCGGCGAGCCGGAGGAGCTGGCCCGGCGAATAGCTGCTTTGGGGCCAGGCCAGGCTGTCATCAAGCTCGGCGCAGACGGCGCCCTTGCCCTGATTGATGGCACGATATTCCGCCAGGCAGCGGTCACCGTTGACGCCGTAGACACTGTGGGTGCCGGTGATGCTTTCGTCGCCGGATACCTGGCCGAATTCGTCACCGGCTGCGGGCCGCAGGACAGGCTCAAAACCGCAGCAGCAACCGGGGCGTTCGCCTGCCTCGTCCCGGGAGACTGGGAAGGCCTCCCCCGCCGGCACGAACTACCCATGCTCCAGGCGCGCGAACCTGTAAGCCGCTAAGAGCCCGCACACCATGGAGACGATGATGACTAAAACAATCGGGGACCAAACCCCCTATTTCGTTGGCGCCTATGCCGCCGCGCCAAGCCTCACCGGGTGGGATCCCGGTGCCGAAGGGAGGTTCCTGGCTTCCGTCCTTGCCCTGGACGGTGTGGCCGGCCTGGAAGTTCCCTTCACGGGGGAGCTGCACAAAGACGACGAGGCCTGGTTTCTGCGACAGCTCCCCGAGGATGCCCGCTTTGTGGTGACGACGATCCCCGGGACCATGGCCAGGCTTCAGGCCGACAAGAGCTTTGGACTTGCCTCAACTTCCGTGTCCGGGCGAAGGTCAGCCCTGGATTTCGTCAAGGAAGCGCTGGACGCGGTGAAGCGGCTAAACGAGCACCTGGGGAGGCCCGCCGTCGTAGCCCTGGAACTGCACGCCGCCCCCGTAGCGGTCAGGGATGCCGCGTCCGCCGTTGCCCTGGAAGCGTCGCTGATCGAACTGTCTGACTGGGACACGGCCGGCGCCCGCCTCGTCCTGGAGCACTGCGACGCCCTGATGCCAGGCCAGGCGCCGGCCAAGGGGTTCCTTGGCCTGGAAGCGGAGGCCGAAGCGGTTCAACGGGCCAACGAGGCCACGGGGAAATCGACGGGCATTGTGATTAACTGGGGCCGGTCTGTCATTGAGCAGCGACGGCCTGAAGCCGCCGGCGAACATATCGCCTACCTCCGTGATCGTGGCCTTCTGCGCGGCGTTGTATTTTCCGGATGCGCCAGCGTGGACACGAGGTTCGGCGAGGCCTGGGACGATATCCATGTCCCGCCGGCTACTGCCGGTGCCGGCGCTGAGGGCTCCAACGGCCCCTCGGACCACCACCTCCTGGAGCCCGCCTCGCTGCTGACCCCCGACCGGATCGAGGAGTGCCTGCAGGCCGCTGGTACGCTGCCGGAAACAGGCTTCCACGCAATCAAAGTGGCAGCTCCGCCGAACGCCAGTGTGGATCAGCGGGTCAGCGTCATCTCGCAGACCCTGGCCGCGGTGCAGCAGGGCTCGCCAAGCCGACCGCGTCTTGCCGGAGCCCCGGCGAACGGATGATCCTCTCCGGCCTGAAGACCTGGCTGGAAACCGGCGAAAAGCTCACCGCCCCTGGCTCACTCATGGACACCTAAAGGGTAACCGCCGTACCACCCCGATCTATTTCGGCCGCGCCGCTCCACCAGGCCAGCGTCATGGCCTCGAAGGAACCGGCCTTCGAGGCCTCCGACGCGCAGGGCCCGGAGGCTCTCGAAGAAGGGGTCAGGGCCCTAGCGGATGCTCCGCTGGCCGGCGAACCGGGTGCAGCATTCAACTATGCCAGCGTCAACTTTTTGTTCGGTTGCATGGCTGATTTGCGCAGTTGCTACGGGGCTCAGTCCTGACCACAGCCGGCGCTGCCGGAACATCGGAAACGACTCCCGCACCCTGTCCACCGTCTTGGCGACCACTGTACTGAGTACCGGTGTCAACCTCCGGGATCTCGGCGGCCTGCCCGTCGACGGCGGCATCACCCGCACCGGCGTGCTGCTGCGCAGCGATGACGTCTCCGTCATGCCGGCTGCTTTCGCCCGGCAAATGGTGGACGACGGCGTCCGGCACGTCATCGACCTCCGTTCACCGGAGGAGGTGCTGTTCACGGGCCGTGGCCCCCTCACGGCGCCGGGTGTCAACCACCACCACCTGGCCTTGACGGCTTCTGTGGCTGCCCCGGAGGACATCGACCGGGAGCTCATGTCCGCCTCGACTACGCCGCAACAGGTGGGTGCCTGGTACGCGAACCTCCTGGAAAGCCAGGCCGGTCAGCTCGCTCTGGACGTCACACTGGTGGCCATGGCCGACGGAGCCACCGTTTTCCATTGCGCGGCCGGCAAGGACCGCACGGGCGTGTTCGCCGCCGTCGTACTTTCTGCCCTGGGCGCCACCCAGGAGCCCATTTCCGCCGACTATGCCGAGACTTCCACCCGACTGCCGCGGCTGTTCCCGCGGCTGCGGGCGATCATGGGCGGGCTGATGCCGGAGTCCGCCATCGGCGAGGGAACTGAACAGGGTGCCATGATGGGCGCACATTCGGCCTCCATGGATGCGATGCAGCGAATCCTGATCGAACGCCACGGAAGTGTGCTGGAGCCGGTGCGGCGGGCCGGCCTGGGCGAGGCCACGATCGCGCAGCTCCGCGGCAGGCTGGTGGCCGCCGATGCTTGAGGTTGTGTCGGAATCGGACCGCCGCCCCGGGAGGCCACGTGACACGTCGCTGGAGACGACCGTGCTGTCCGCTGCCGTGGACCTGTTGCTCGAACGGGACACCCGCGACGTGACGATCTCCGCCATCACTGAACGGTCCGGCGTCAGCCGGGCCGCGCTGTACGGCGGCCCTGGACAGCGTCCGTTCGGGGATCGAACTGAAGCGCGGCGCCTCGAGCCTGGAGACGATTCTGAACGCCCACGAGGAAGCGTCGGTGGCCCTCGAGGATCGTGTGGGGACCCTGGTCAAGAAGCGCGTGGCCATGGGTCTGAAGAACGAACAGCTCCGCGTGCTGTCCTGGAACCGGCACGTTTCCCGGCGCCGCGAGCCCGTGGCCGCCGAGATCCGGCACTGCATCGAGACCGGGGAGCTCTCGCCCGACGTCGATATCGAAGCCATGATCGACCTCATCAACGGCATGTACTACTACCAGTTCGTAGTGCGGGCCCCGTCCGATGCCGAGGAAGCGCGGACCCGGGCCCGGGCAGCGGTGAAGCTGGTGTGGGAAGGGGCGATGAAGCGGTCCTGAATCCGGTCACAAAACCATTGACATGTGACCAAACGGTCACCTATTCTTGAACCGTGGACGCCGTATTCAAGGCACTCTCCGACCCCACCCGCAGGGAGCTGCTCGATGAGCTCTTCCGCGAGGACGGGCAGACGCTGAGCGCGCTGGAGGCCCGGTTCGACATGACCCGTTTCGGGATCATGAAGCACCTCAGGATCCTTGAGGAAGCCGGACTGGTGGTCACCCGCCGTCGTGGCCGCGAAAAGCTGCATTTCCTGAATCCGGTGCCCATCCGGCTGGTCCACGACCGCTGGGTCAGCAAATATGCACAACCATGGGCCGCTGCCCTCAGCGACCTTAAATCCAGATTGGAAAGTCCCATGGAAAAGATCTTCGAAATCTACATCAAGACCACGCCGGAACGGCTCTGGGAAGCCATCACGGACAGCGATATCCGCAGCAAATACCAGTTCGGCAACAGCATCAAGTCGGACTGGACACCGGGGAGCCGCTTCGAGATGGGCAATCCGAAGGCCGGCGGAGCGCTCCTGGGCGAGGGCGAAAACATCGAAGTGGACCCGCCCCGCAAACTCGTCCAGACCATGACCGCGCTCTGGGGCGAGGACGTCAAGGCCGAAGGCACCTCCCGCATCACCTGGGAGATCGAACCGGTGGGCGATTCCTGCCACCTCACCGTCACGCACGACGAGCTCCGCGAAGGCGCCAACGACGAACTCTACGGCGGCTGGCCGATGATCCTCTCCGGCCTCAAGACCTGGCTGGAAACCGGTGAAAAGCTCACCACCCCGGGTTCCCTCATGTATACCTGAGTCAGCCGGCGGCGCCCAACCCGGGCGCCGCCTGGTCCGATTACAGCTGCCTGCGTGCCGAGCTGCCAGCAATGAGATCTTCGGCGCGAGCGGCCACCACGGCGGGCAGGTGCGCGAGGCGCTCGGGAACCGACGTATGCGCCTCCGCCGCGGCAACGAGGAGGCCCGTTACGGCGGAGCGGGCTTCCTCGACGTCCATCCCCCAACTGCCAGCCTCCCTCACAAGATGGTCCAGGGTGATGTAGTTCAGCCGGGCCTGACCGGCCACTGAATGCCCTGCATTGGAGCTGCGAGCATAGAGCAGCAGCGTCGGCGCGGCATCATAAAGGGGCGCTAACTGCACCTCGCCCGTTTCCCGGATCAGCACCGATGGGATGGGCGTCACCGTTGCCGATGAGGACATTGAATGCCACAGCCTTCAACAACTCAATCTTGAATGCAGCAGCATTTCGGCTGTGCGTCGACGCGATCGCTGCCACTTGCGCGAGGCGTGACGGTGCCGCGGTCGACTGATCGTACTTTGCCGCAGACGCAATCCCCCGAACCTGCCGGGAGGTAGTCAAGCCGCGGACGCAACGACGTTCCCGTGAGCCAGGCAATCCGCCGGCCATGCAGCCAGACGGCCAGCCGCTCATTCCGCCTCACTGCTTGACGTCCAAACGTGAAAACCGCGGAATAAGGGCAATGTCCCGCTCAAGGGCCCGCACCGCCGCGATAGCCGTCTCCAAGGAAACATTCTCGCCCTGTTCCAGGCGGACGATGGTGTGACGGCTCGCGTTGATGAGCTCGGCCAAGCCGCTCTGCGTCAGCTTTCGCTCCTGACGCGCGCTACGGACCGACGCGCCAAAGGATTTCGAATCCATGGCGCGGAAGAACGGAGTTTCAGCCGGATGTTCCATATATTCACCACAACAGGCATGAGAACCAAATGTTGAAAATAGTGAACATTCGTAGCTACTTCTGAAATGTTCACGATCTTCACCATGACCGGTCACGCACCGTCGGCACCCAACCCGGCTGCCGCCG
Organism: Pseudarthrobacter sp. KH_020_B; assembly: GCF_057840185.1. NCBI lineage: Bacteria > Bacillati > Actinomycetota > Actinomycetes > Micrococcales > Micrococcaceae > Pseudarthrobacter > Pseudarthrobacter sp. KH_020_B. The sequence continues at coordinate 1,109,622 of NZ_CM174506.1, read as the reverse complement.
TACCGTGACGGGGCGGGTATCTGAAGCAGCACGTCCTCACGCCCCTGGAGATGGCCCACAGCCATCCGACCCGGGCCGCCGCACGCGAGGACAACATCGAAGTGGACCCGCCCCGCAAACTCGTCCAGACGATGACTGCGCTCTGGGGCGAGGACGTCAAGGCCGAGGGCACCTCCCGCATCACCTGGGAGATCGAACCGGTGGGCAACTCCTGCCACCGTCACCCTAAGGCGACATGCGGCGCGCAACCCGGGCGCCGCCGTCGTAATTCCCGACGGCGGCCCGCTGGCCAGGTGCCGTGCGCTCTACTGCCCCGGAGCACGGTATGACGGAGTCTTTTTGACCGCTTCGTCAATATCTTCCACCGTCATGAGCGGCTTCAAGCGCACGTCCACGTTGCCGGTGGAGTTGATCATCAGCGAAAGGGCTGCTGCGCCCGCCTGGTCCGGCACATCCAAGACGCCGAGGACGTCAGTGTCCCCGAAGGCGTAGTAGAAGCTCTCAAGCGATCCTCCTACGGAACTGAGCGCCTCCACCAGCGCTTCTCGCCTTTTGGTTCCGCCTTCGCGCATGAGTCCCTTGATTCCGTCGCCCACGTAGTTTGCTTCAAACAGATACTTGGTCATGGTCATTCCTGTCCCGTAATGTCCAGGACGCGGCATCCCAGCGTGTGCCTGATACCCATCGAGGGGTGGATCCTGGCCGGTCCCCGAGCGGGGCCGTGGGCACAGCGTAGGCCCACGGCCCGAGCACTGACAACACCTTCCGCAAACTGCCGTTTGAGCGTCCGCCCACGCCCGGCAGGCATGCATTGTTTTCTTTTCAGCAACGCCATACCGTGAAGGGACGGTCAGCCGAAGTGCAGGTACGGGCATGCGAACTATTTCCTGGTCAGCGCGCTGCCTCCTGTTGTGCCTCGTGGCCGTAGGGGTCCTCGGAGGCGCCACCACGCCGGCACCGGACCCGGCCCGCCCGCCAGCCACAGAACCCGCGGATCCCGGGCAGACGTACGACGCGCTGGATGGCTTCCTGCGGGAGCAGATCGACGCCCTCGGGATTCCCGGCGCCGCCATCGCCGTCGTGCGTGACGGCGTCCAGGTGCACTCCGCCGCGTTCGGCCGCGCCGACGATTCCGGCCGGCCGATGACCGCCCAGACGCCGGTCCTGCTCGCCTCCACCAGCAAGTCCCTCACGGCCATCGCCGTGATGCAGCAGGTGGAGGCCGGCCGGCTGCAGCTCGATGAGCCGGTTCGGACCTACCTGCCCTGGTTCACCCTGGACGACACCCGCTCGCACGCCATCACGATCCGCCACCTGCTCCACCAGGCCAGCGGCATGTCGTCCAAAGACACCGCCTTCGAAGCCTCCGACGCGCAGGGCCCAGAGGCCATCGAAGAAGGGGTCCGCGCCCTGGCAGGTTCCGCGCTGGCCGGCGAACCGGGCGCGGCCTTCCACTACGCCAGCGCCAACTTCAACATCCTGGGCCTCCTGGTCCAGACGGTCTCCGGCCAGCCGTTCGGGGACTACCTGAAGCAGCACGTCTTCGGGCCCCTTGAGATGACGCACAGCCATCCGACGCGGACCGCCGCGCGCGCGGACAACGCCGCCGCCGGCTACTCGCTGTGGTTCGGCTCGTTCTGGCGCCAGACTGACGTGCCGGCACCCACCACCGGCATGCCGTCGTCCACCCTCTTCGCCTCGGCCGAGGACCTGGGACACCAGCTGATCGCACTGCTCGACGGCGGGCGGTACGGCGATGCCCGGATCCTCCAGCCCGGGAGCGTGGCGGCGATGTTCGAGCCCCGGGTGCAGGTAGACGGGTCCAAGGGGTATGCCATGGGGTGGTTCACCCGGCCGCTCGTGGAGTCCGCCGATCCCGCGGCGCAGCCCGTCCCGGAGGAGGCGTTGCCGCGGCTCGTGGAGCATCAGGGCGAATGGGGCAACAGCCACACCTACCTGGCCATGGTTCCGGAGTCGGGGCTCGGCGTCGCCCTGGTCATCAACGGCAACGACACCGCTGCCCCGTCGAGGCTCAAGGCCATCGACACCAACATCCTGCGGATTCTCCACGGGCACTCCCCCGTCCCCGCCGTCGTATTCGAGGACTGGCTCCAGCGGTACAGCTGGGCGGTGGCGATGGCGCTGCTGCTGGCGGAGCTGGTGAGCCTGTGGCTGGCGCTCCGGTTTTTGGTGCGGCGGCGGGCTCGATCCCTGGCTCGGTGGGGTCCTTTGGCGTGGGGCGCCGCGGCTCTCGTCCTCGACGGGTTCGCCCTTTGGCTGTGCCTCGTCTACGCCCCCGCCCGGTTCGACACACACCTTTTCGTCATCATCCGCCAGTTTCCCGACGTCGGCATCTCGCTGGTGCCGGTGCTCGCGTTGGCGCTCCTCTGGCCGATTCCGCGCTCGGTCTGGCTGCTGCAGAAAATTCTTACGGCTAAGCGTTCGTTGTAACCGGCCGGTTCCCTCAGGCCGTCAAAAGCTCCGTTGCGTACTTATTCAGAGGAACTCCGTGGTTTGCGGCTTCCATCGCCAGCTTTCGGTGTAGCTCAGGGGATACCCGAAGGTTGAGCCTGCCGCTAAATGTTTGGCTGGAAATGGGCTGAGGCACTGGTTCGCCAGACTGGGTCATTTCCTCAATCACAGCGGACACTAAACGTTCGATGCCACGGAGAGCCTCGAACTGATCCTCGTCCAGCCACGACAACGAAGGGAACTCGAGGACACTGGCGACGAACTCCTCGTCCTCTGGTGACCACTGCACTGAGTAACGGTACTGTGCAACTTTGGACGGAGCGGATACATTTCGAGTGGACATCCAGTGAGGCTACGCCTCTGACCGCCGAGGTGGGTGGCTGGCTGTCGCTGATGACGCCCGGTCTGCTGCGGTGCATTCTGGTGGTATCGGAGGCGCGCTTAGGGGATGCGGTGATTGTGGTGGTTGGTGTCAATGAGGTCCTCGAGGGCCACGTGGCCCTGGACGTCCAGTGCTTGGACCGGATCTATCTCAACGGCTACGTCCCGACCCTGCAGGTCGGTGGCCAGGTCGTTTCGTTCATGACCAGGCATCTGGGCTATCGGATCCCTTCCCCGGCGATCCTGGAAAAGATCGGCACCAACTTCCGCCGCTCAGTGAATTCCTTCGCCGAGGACAACCACATCCCGCTGATCCGCTTCGCCAAGGAAGACCGGAAGATAGACGTGATGCGCCGGCACCTGACCGCCCAGGAGAGGACCGGCCGGTCCGGGGTCGCCGCGATCGGCGTGGCCCAGGAATACCAGAACGTCTTCGCCTCGACCCAACGCCAGGGCACCAACGGAATCCCGTGCTTCGGCTTCCACAAGGCAGACCGGCGGGTCACGTGCTTCTACTTCTATCTCTGGGACACCGACTTCGGTCCGGCATTCATCAAGGTGTCCGCCTACTTCCCGTATCCGATCAAGGTCTGGGTCAACGGCCACGAGTGGGCCAAACGCCAAGCCGTGAAGGCCGGGATCGCCTTCACCGCCCTGTCCAACGGGTTCGCAACCTGCGAGGATCCGCAGGCGCTGCAGGAGATCTGTGACCGGCTCGGCCCGGGCACCATCGAGGTCTTCTTCCAGCGCTGGCTCGCCGTGCTGCCGCTGCCGCTGACCGATCACGACGCGGACGCCGGGTACTGGTGGGAACTGTCCATGCGCCAGATCGAGATCTCCAGGACCCTGGTCTTTGACGCGCCCCGCCGAGCCCGCGCTTTCTTCGAGGCACTCGTCGCGGACAACCTCGATATCGGCCGACCCGACAGCGTCGAGCTGATCTTCACCGGGCATGCGCCCCACAGCCGCCCCGGACGCCCGCCCGACCCCGGACTCTGCAAGACAAAAATTGTCACCCGGGATACCGACGTCACCGTCAACGCGTTCTACAAACACTCCCGCGTCAAGCAATACCTCAAAGACGGCCGCGCACTGCGTATCGAAACCGTCGTGAACTCGCCCGATGACCTACGCTGCCACCGCCGCCTGGAACATCTGGACGAGCTGCAGACAAAAGCCCGTGACATCAACGCCCGCCTGCTCGATACTGAACGTGTCGGGCAGGGCTGTGTCCTTGCGAGCCCAGCCTTTGAGCGGGTCGCACAGTCCACCCTCACCGAGGATGGCAGGAGGGCCGCGGCCTTGCGGTTCGGCGATCCACGGGTCATGGCCCTGCTCGGCGCCTTATGTATCAGCCTCACCGCCCTCGGATTCACCCATCGGAGCCTGCGTGCCCGGGTGAACCATCTGCTGGACAGCGGCTACAGCGCCAACCAAATGAGCTACGACCTCGCACGCCTGCGCCGCAACGGACTCATCGAACGCCGGCCACACAGCAACACCTACATTCTCACGGCCGAGGGCCAACGCGTTGCCCTGTTCTACACCAAGGTCCACAACCGGCTCCTGCGACCACTGCTGGCCGCCGACAAACCGCCGGCACCGGCACCACTACGTCAGGCCCTGGCCACCATCGACCGCCACATCAACGGCTACATCGACGACGCCCGGATGAAAAACGCTGCCTAAAACTCAAGACAAACATCAAAGTTCTGACCCCCAAGGAACGCTAGTTCTCCTTACTCCGATCGATGGCGGCTATGGCTTGCTTCACCTGGTAGGGCTTCGCCTTGCCATGCTTGTTTTGAAGATTGATTCTGGGATCACCCTCCCATGGCATCTTGAAGATTGCGTTGTGGCTGCCAGTGCCAGATCTTGGCTCGCCAAAGTAATGAGTGCAAAGCAATGGTGCCACTTTTGGCACCGTCGCTCAAGGTGTCCTCCACCAATCAGAGCGCTGCCGAATCGTACGGGCCGACGACGGCATCCAGGAGGGCGCACCGGCACCGGTCCCGGCTCAGCCGCAACCAGTGCCCGGAGCAGGTGGCACAGGATACGACGGCGTTCCTCAGGTCCCTCGTTTGAGGACCGTTCCCCCGCCAGCAGGCCACCCTGATCCGGCCCAGCATCACGTCGTTGACCGGCTGGCAGATCGGGAGTCTAATCGGAAGAAGATGGCGCTGCTCGCGCTGACTTACTCATTTTCGGGGTGGATCATGCCCGCTGGAGTAGATGTTCGGGAGGGCCGGCTGAAGGTTCCCGGTGGCAGTGTCTGGTACCGCGTCGTCGGTGACGGCCATGCCACACCGCTGGTCGCTGTTCACGGCGGCCCAGGTGCCACCCAAGACTATCTTGAACCTTTGGAAGCCCTGGCCGATGAGCGGCCAGTGGTTTTTTACGATCAGTTGGGTGCGGGAAAATCGGATACTCCCGACGAAATCGAAATGTGGAACAACGAACGCCTGGTTGACGAGCTGGGCAGGATCCTTGACGGCCTCGCGTTGGGCCCGGTCCACCTCCTCGGCCAGTCGTGGGGGACGATCATCGCGACCGGGTATGCCCTCCGGACGCCGAAAAGGCTGGCGAGCCTGGTCCTGGCGAATCCATGCCTGAGCCTGCCCCGCTACGCCGGCCGGTGCAGCGGCGCTCCGCGCGGCCCTGTGAGCGGATGCAGGGGCCCCAGCGAGTTCCAAATAACTGGCATCCACAAGGGCACAAACAGTTTGCTTTGATGGGTGACGTAAGGGCCGTCGTCGACCTCTACCTGGGGAACCGCCCTCGGCGGGTTCCGGGCACCCCTCGTGCTGAAAGGACAGGCCAAGGGCTGTCAGTTGTGGAGAGTGATCGCCCCAGTCGTTCCATTGACCGTGACTAGGGCCCCGTCGCGGATAATCTTCGTGGCGTTGCCCGTGGCGACTACAGCGGGGATCCGCTGTTCGCGGGCGATGATCGCCGGGTGGGACAGGGCGCCGCCGGCGTCGGTAATGACAGCGCCGATTGTTGCGAAAACCGTCGACCAGGAGGACCGCGTGGTTGGGCAGACGAGCACGTCGCCGGGCTGGATCCGGGAGAACTCCCGCTCGCTGGCGATGATGCGTGCCGAACCCGTGTAAGTCCCGGACGACGCCGGTGTGCCCCTCAGGATGCCCTGGTCCGCCGCCTGTGCCCGGGAGCTCTCTTCCGGTGCGACTATCCGCTCGCCGGCGCGCATCATCAGCTCCATCATTTCGCGCACATCGGCAGGCAGCCATCTGGTGTTCGGAGGGGGCGGCGGGGGCGTCCCGTAGCTCGCCGGTCCGGGATGGGCAAGGATCCAGGCACGTTCGCCGCGCCTGCGCCGGACGGCGGTTCGCACGTCCCCGGACTTGCCGCCCAGCCACTCCTGGACTTCATCCGCAGTGGAGTAGAAGACGTCATCGACCGCCGTGATCGCACGGGCGCGCTGCATCCTGCGGCCAGCTTCGAGGACCGCGTACCGCGCGAGCGCCAACGGGGAGTCCAACGTGTAGAAGACGTTGTGTTCCCTGAGCGGGTAGGCCCGGAGGGCACGCTCCAGCAGGGTGTTGAATCTTTCCAGCGCCTGGCCGTTCAGCTGGGTTCGTGCCCGGGCCGCGGTCTCCTCGCGCAGCCGCCGCTGCTCCGACGCCGGGTCGCCCCTGCTGGCGCCTTCCATAGCTTCGAGCTGCGCGGCGATGAGCCCGGAGCACTCCCCAAAAGTTGGCTCGGCAAGCTCGATGGAGAGAACTCGTGCGCCATAGACGCGCCGGTACTCCTCCAAGGCCCGCTCTTTCGACGCCGGATCGAGTCTTCGGTCTGCAAGGCGGCGAAGTTCCCTGGCCGGCTCGGAGGACATCTCGGAGGTGCCAGCCAGCAGGTTCAGAACCTCGGGGTAGTCCCACCCGAGGTGCTCCTCGCAGAAGAACTCGAGACGAGTCGTCTCGAGGAACTGGGGCATGGACGTGAGGAAGTGCAGTGGCACCGTTTCGGCCAGGAACTCGCGTATCGCGGCCAGATGGGAGGCCAGCTGTCCGTTAGTGAGGCCACCTAAGTCCTTGTCCCTGAGGCTCTCGATCCGCGCGCGGAGCCGGTGCACATGGCCGTCGTTCCATTCGTCGACGACGCGCATGGTGAGGTCCTCTTCGCGCTGCTGCCGTGCGGCGCGGATGCGGCGCCGTCCCTCAGGCACCAGGCGGAGGATCAGGGCCAGCGCCCAGCCCGGCAGGGGCGGGGTCTTGTCGCTTCGGGGCTCCATCCCCAGCGGGAGCATCCCCATGTACGTCCAGCCGCCGATCTCGCGGAAGTCGAACTGCGCAATGAGACCGAAGCGCTCGGCCATTTGTTGCATGCCGGGGGTGATGTCCACGATCGAGGCTGTCATCGGTGTGGACGGGGTGGCCGCATGGGTGGTTTCGCGTTCCCAGTACCCGTGCGGCACGATGACCGGCACCTGCACCGGTTCCACCAGCGTGGTGATGGGTCGGGCCTGCAGCAGGTAGAGCTGCCCGCCGGCGAGGGCCCATTCGATGTCCTGGGGAGCGCCTTCGGCGGCTTCCACCTTCCGCGCGAGCTCGGCGATGCGTTGGGCATCATCCGGGCTGATCGCGTCGGTGGCGTCGTCGCTGTAGGCGGTGCCGTCGGCTTTCACGGTCCATGACTGCGGGGTGAGCTCACCGGAGACGAGCCGGTCGCCGAGCCCGGGCACGGCGTTCACGATCGCCTCGTCCCTGGCACCGCTGACGGGGTTGACGCTGAATGCCACCCCGGCAGCGTCCGCGTGGACAAGCTCCTGGATGAGAACTCCCATGGGCGCGCCGTCCGCGGAGTCCAGGACATCCCGGACGGCTGCGGCCAGCGCGTCCCTGCCCCGCACTCCGAGGACTGTTGTGTATTTACCGGCTGATGACTCCTCTGCGGTGTCTTCGTCGCTGGAGGAGGAGCGGACGGCGAGGTCGACGTCCCCGAGGAAGTCGCGGACTGACCTGTCCGCCAGGTCGAGTTCCTCCGGTGTGAAGTCCGTGCCGTCGGCGGAGAGGACGATCCCGGCGGGGATCTTGAAATCGCCAGCCTTCGCAAGGCGGGCGAGTGCGGCTGCCTTTCTCCCCCAGAGGGCGGGGTCGGCGGGCTGGAGATCCTTAAGTGCTGCGACGGTTCTCATGTCCTGACCCTTCCCGCAAAGGGAAGGCTCCGTTGACTTCCCACACGACCAGAATGCCACGCAACGGATCCATTCTGTAGGGTGGATCCTTCAGTCTCTTGTAGGCCCAGGATTTTCACACCAGCAGCGTGGCTTCCCGAATCGTTGTCCAAACCGGAAGGGTTCCGCACTTAGCGTCCCATGTGTAATGCCGTGGATGCTGCCTTGTCCGCCGCAGCCTTTTCCGCAGCTTTTCGGCCACAACCCGTTTGGAGTCAGCCTCCGTCATCCACACCAGGCGCTGATCGCTGCCCATGGTGCAAACCCAGGACTGGTTGTTGTACTGGCGCGTCTCAGCAGCCGTGAGGCAGGCGGACTTTGTCGGGTTCGTTGCAGTTGGCGTGGGCGAAGCCGTCGAACCGGTCGCCGATTCCTGCCACCTCACCGTCACCCACGACCAGCTCCGCGAAGGCGCCAACGACCAGCTCTACGGCGGCTGGCCCATGATCCTCTCCGGCCTGAAGACCTGGCTGGAAACCGGCGAAAAACTCACCACCCCCGGCTCCCTGATGTACACCTGAGGCGTTCCGTAAACCGATCCGTTTTATCGGGATACTTGCCGGGTCTCGGCGTTACACCTCGTCCGTGTCCCGCAGAATCAGTTGAAGCCTGCGAACGCATTCCTGTGCAAAGTCCGGCCAGGTGGACCAGTAATAGGGAACCCCCGACAGCGAGATGGCCAACGCCCAGGCACGAGCGCGCATCCGCGTGTTTTTGTCGAGGCCCAGTTCCTCGGCGTACGCATGCCTGGCTTCGGCCGGGAGATCCCAGATCGCGGCGTGCTCGCAGGTCGGAGCACCGACCGAGAGGCCGCCGAAATCGACCACGCCCACCAGCACGCTGTTTCGGACCAGGAGGTTGGAGGGCTTGAGGTCGGTGTGCATCCAGGTGTGCGAAAGCTGCGGTTCATCGAGTTCCATCGCCGCTTGCCAGATGGACTGCAGGCGGTCGAGATCCAAGTGGAGTCCTCCTATTCTGCGGCAGGCATCGAGGTTCTCTAACGTCCCGGTGGAGAGGTCCTGCAGACTGCCGCCACGGTACGACAACAGCGGCTCCACCCGCCGTGCGCCCATGAGGTCGAGGCTGTGGAGGTCGCGGACGAAGCCAGCCAAGTCCCGGCCGAGCCGGGATAGATCCTGCTCACCGTCCGGGTTCAACTCTGTACCGTCGACCCACCGGTAGACCGACCAAGGGAACGGGTAGCTTTCATCTGGCCTGCCGATGGCGACAGGCTCGGGAATACTGAGCGGAAGGTGCGGCGCAAAGCGCGGCAGCCATTTCTGTTCCTTGGCCACATCGGCTGCGGTGCCGGACGTACGCGGCAACCTCACCACCAGATCATCACCCAGGCGTAACATGCGATTGTCTGTGCCTTCCCCAGCAGGCGAGAGGGCCAGGTGCTCCCAATCCGGGAACTGGTGATCAATGAGTCGACGGACTATCTCTTCATCGAGGTTAACTTCGTCCGCATGTATCGAGGCCATGTCTCTAACTCAAACACAGGCCAGGTGCCCGAGTTTAGTAAGTGCACTTACGGATTCGGATCTAAACTTGATCATGGACACGATCCCGGCGGTTTTCCTCGTCATCGGGGCAGCATTCGCGTGGCTGGGCGTGACGGTGGTCGTTATCCTTCAGACTCGGCGCCGTAGGAGTGCATCGAGGCCGGTACATCCAGCGCATCCCACGGACCAGGCCCACCTCCGTAACGGCATCCGCTGGCGCCGCCTCCGCCGGATCGCGGACCAGACCTCTGGAACTCCGGCGAGAAGACGCAGCCTGAAAGTCAGGAAGGTCCGCTAAGAGCCTGGAAAACTCGCCTCCACCGCGGACGATCTTCGTTGAGAACTTAGCGCGGGAGCTCTTCGCCGGCTGAAAGTAGTCGGTCAGGAACCCCGGCCAGGACACTGGCGAGGATCACCCCGGTGGCCGGCAGGAGCGTTACCGGGCCGACGAACTCGCGAATGTCGATCCTGACGAGGAGCATCAGCAGGACCACAACGAGGACGTAGGCGATCGCTATCCCTAAGCCCACCAGCGTGATGATGCCTCCCCATGTCCGCCTCTTCTTCTTGGGAAACTGCTTCGCGTACTCCTCGGCCGTGCCAAATTCGGCTTCCGCGTGAGTCCCGGCGGCGGCCTCGTGTGCCCGCACCTCATCAAGTACATCGGCGATCTCAGGTTCCGTTAGCCCACGCACTCTGAGGTTGAAGGTCAGCTTTCGCACGTAGGTCATGGTTGTCCCTGTCGGTTTGTTCGGATTTCGGTGAGTGCCTGTCTCATGCGCGGAGGCGGCCTACGGTACCCGGCCCAAGCGCCGCCGTCGTACTTCTTGTGGTCGCCTTCCACGGCGTCAGGAAACCCGGCGGAACTCCCCCGGCCGGAGCTGGACATGGATGGGCAGCACCAGCTGGATGTGGGTGTCGCCGATGGGCTTGTCGAGCAGTTCGTTGATGGAGGTCTGCCCTTCCAACTCGCTGTGCTGGTTTTTGCCCATGTATCGAGCTTATGTGGACCACGGCGGGAGTGAATCCAAAGACACGGCTATGCGGTCGGAACGAACTTGTAGGCGAAGCGGGCGTCCAGGCCACCGCCCGGGCTCATGGTCAGGTCCACTCCCGCGGTGGGCAGCAGCACGGACGCGGTGAACACTTGCCCGTTACATGCGACCTTCGACGCTTCCGGCACCCCGTCGCTTTCACAATGGTGAGCTTGGCCCCGTAGACGCCGGCACAGGCGCCCGTGACCACATAGTCTCCGGGCGCCAGGACAAGGGAAAGCTTCCCGGCCGGCTCTGCCTCCGACGGCATCCCGGGATCCGATGCGGGCGCCCCGAGCAGACGCACTACTTCATCGGCGTTTTCCTCGAAGGACCGGGGCTGCGGCGTTAAGACTGGGAAGGTCGGTTGAGCCGTTTGCTCATCCGGGCCGCTGTACTCACACCCCGCAAGCGAAATGGCCAGAGCGGCCACAACGAACAGGCTGCATCCCCCATGAGCTGACATGCCCCCGAGTCTATGGCCTCTCGTCTGCGGCAGTGCCAGTATGTGGAGAACCAAGTTCGCTGCAGGAGCCCCAGCCGGGCAGTAAGGACGCGCCGTCATGACTTTCGTCAACAACTTGGGCGATGTGGGGCGAGGCGACATCGCCGTGGCCGGCGGCAAGGCCGTGGGACTGGGCGGCCTCATCCAGGCCGGGCTGCCGGTCCCCCCGGGGTTTGTGCTGAACACCGCAGCGTATTCGCATTTTGTGGAGGCCAATCACCTCGAGGCGGGCATCCAGGAACTCGCAACCCTGCCGCCGCAGGCCACGCCACAGGACTACGCGGACGCCTCGCAGCGGATCCGCGCCCTGTTCACCCGCGGCACCATGCCGGCCGCCATCGCAGCGGAACTCGGCGCTGCCTACGGGCTTCTCGGCGGCGGGGACACCGCCGTCGCGGTGCGTTCCTCCGCCACGGCCGAGGACCTCGCCTCGGCAAGCTTCGCCGGGCAACAGGAAACCTACCTGAACGTCCGCGGGGCCGAGGCGCTGTCCGCGGCGGTCATCGATTGCTGGGCCTCCCTGTGGACGGCGCGGGCCATGGCCTACCGGGCCCGCGAAGGCATCGGACCGGACAGGGTGCGCCTCGCCGTCGTGGTCCAGCGGATGGTCGAATCCGAGGCCGCCGGGGTGATGTTCACCGCCAATCCGGCCAACGGGCGTCGCGACCAGACCGTGATCAGCGCCGCGTGGGGCCTGGGCGAGTCCGTGGTCAGCGGCACGGTCACCACGGATGACCTCGTAGTCGACGCCGGGACGGGCTCTGTGCTGTCGCGACGGACAGCTGACAAAGCGGTCATAACTGTCTACGCGGAAAACGGCACCCGGGAGCAACCGGTGCCGGCGGACCGCCGTCGTCAGCCCGTATTGGATGACCATGCGGCAGCCGAACTGGCCGCCCACGGAACCCGGATCGCCGATCACTTCGGGGCACCGCAGGACATCGAGTGGGCGCGGACCGGTGACGCGTTCTTCATCCTGCAGTCCCGGCCCATCACCGCGCTGCCCGAACCGTCGGCCGACACCCCGGACACCTGGCCCGTGCCGTATCCGAAGGGGATGTACTTCCGGGCGAGCATCGTGGAACAGCTGCCCGACCCGCTTTCTCCGCTGTTCGCCGACCTCATTGACGGCTCGGTGGCCCGGTCGGTCAGAGCCTTGCTTGCCGAGGCCGTGGGCAAGAACGTCATCCGCGAGGGCGACGTGGGACTGCCCACCATCAACGGCTACGCCTATTACTACTACCGCACCTCGGGAATGATGCGGGTGATGGGCAAGGCGCTGACCGCGGTAGGCGCGCTGGCCCGCGGCAAAGCGCACATGGGGGTGGCCGGCTGGCGCGAATTTTCGCATCCCCGCTACGAACAGGTGATCAAAGACTGGTCTGCGAAGCCCGTCGCGGAGCGCACGGGTGTGGAACTGCTGGAGGGTGTGCAGGCGCTGCTGGACGCCGGCACCGTGTACTACACAGCCGTGCAGTCAGTCATTCCGCTCGCCGCGATGAGCGAAATCTCCTTCGGGGCCTACTACGATAAGGTCGTCCGGCGCGAAGGAGATCCGCCCGCCCTGACGTTCATCCTGGGCTACGACAGCGAACCCATCCGGGCGGAGAAATCGCTGTACGACCTCGCAGCGTGGGCCCGCAGCGTCCCCGGGCTGGCTTCTGCCATCCTGCATGAACCGACGACGGCGTTGGCCGAGTCCCAGCGCACGGGGTTCCCGCCTGCCGGGTTCGCTGAGCGGTTGTGGCAGCAGTGGCGTCCCCGATTCCAGGACCACGTGGGCCGGTTCGGCCATGCGGTGTACAACCTGGACTTCGCCAGCCCGGTGCCTGCCGACGATCCGTCAGCGCTGCTGGATGCGGTCAAGTTCTACCTGCGGGGGCAAGGTGCTGACCCGCACGAGCGGCAGCGGCTGTCGGCCGAGCGCCGGGAGATCGAAACCGGCCGGATCAGCGCCCGGCTCGGGCCGCGCCGCCGGGCCGCGTTCCTCCGTGTGCTCCGTTGGGCCCAGAACACCGCACCGATCCGCGAAGACGCGCTGGCCGACGTCGGCCTGGCGTGGCCGCTGCTGCGGCGGATGCTGCTCGAACTCGGACAGCGGCTGGTGGACTCCGCCGTCATCGCCGAGCCCGCCGACGTGTTCTGGCTGCGGCACCAGGAGCTGCACAGCGCCGTCGAGTTCGGCCTGGCCGCGCCGGGCGCATCGGCGGCAGTGGCCATTACCGGAGCCGCCGGGCCCGTCCGCGCCGCCGCCGTCGAGGAGCGCAAGATGCTGTGGCGGGGCCAGGTGAAGGCCGCTGCACCGCAGCTGCTCCCGGAGAGCCGGTGGATGGAGAAGGCCTTCGGGTCCATGATGCCCGCGGGCTCGCAGCACCAGCCCGGCGACATCATCAAGGGCACCGGCGCGAGCGCGGGCCGGGTCACCGCTCCGGCCCGCGTCCTGAGGGGGCCCCGGGATTTTGCCCTGATGGAACCCGGCGAGGTGCTGGTGGCCCGCGTCACCACTCCGGCCTGGACCTCGCTGTTCGCCATGGCCTCCGCCGTGGTGACCGATGTGGGCGGCCCGTTGAGCCACAGCTCCATCGTGGCCCGGGAGTACGGCATCCCGGCCGTGCTCGGCACCGGAGTGGCCACCCAGAGGCTCACCAGCGGTCAGCAGATCCGCGTGGATGGCGACGCCGGCACCGTCACCATCGAACAGACGGGCCCTACACAGGGGCCGTGACCGGGTGGCAGTATGGGGCGCATGAGCCAAGTCACGTGCGATCTGACCATCTCCCTCGACGGCTTCCTCGCAGGCCCGAACCAAAGCCGGACGGAACCTCTGGGCGAGGGCGGGGAGCTCCTGCACCGGTGGCAGTTCGAGGAACGCGAGGCCAATGCGGCAGCGATCGAAGGCATCCTCGCGGCCGGTGCCTTCATCATGGGGCGGAACATGTTCGCGGGACCCGGCCCCGGGGTGTGGGATGCAGACTGGCGGGGATGGTGGGGTGAGGAGCCGCCCTATCACGCACCGGTGTTTGTGCTCACGCATCATGCACGCGAGCCCCTGGAGATGCAGGGCGGCACCACGTTCAACTTCGTGACCGACGGGATCGAATCGGCGCTGGCCCAGGCGCGGGAGGCCGCCGGTAGCAAGGACGTGGCCATTGCCGGCGGAGCAAAGACCGCCCAGCAATACCTGTCGGCTGGCCTGATCGACGAGCTGCGGCTCCACACATCGCCAATGCTCCTGGGAGCCGGCGAACGGCTGCTCGACGGCGTCGCGAACCTCACGCTGGAGCCCACGGAAGTGAGCGGCACCGGCCTCGTCACCCACGTGCGCTACCGGGTGATCCGCTGACGGGCTGAGCGGCGTGGGGTAAACCGAGAGCGGCACGCGGCGTAGCCTGAATCTATGGACTCCGAAGTCCGGCATCTCAGGCTCAGCACAGGCGTCACGGTACCGTGCCTCGTCCACGGCGACGCCGACGCAAAACCGGTGCTGCTGCTGCACGCATGGGGCGAATCCCGCGGCAGCTTTGACCGCCTCATTCCCCTGCTGACCGGCTTCAGGGTCTACGCCCCGGACCTCCGCGGGCAAGGCGAGGCGGACAAACCGGAGGACGGCTACTCCCTGGCGGAACAGGCTGAGGACGCCGCAGCGATCCTGGACGCCCTCAACGTGCCGAGTGCCGCCGTCGTCGGCTCCTCCAGCGGCGGCTACGTTGCCCAGCAGCTGGCGGTTGCCCACCCCCAAAACGTCGCTGCACTGGTGCTGGTGGGCTGTCCCCTGAGCCTCCACGGGCGGGCACCCTTCGCCGACGAAGTGGACCAGCTGATCGACCCCCTCGACGAGGGCTGGGTCCGGGACTCCCTGTCCTGGTTTCCCCTGCTGCACGAGGTACCCGCCTGGTTCATCGAGGACCGCATCCGTGACGGTCTCAAAATGCCCGCCCGCGCCTGGAAAGCCATCCTGAACGGACTGTGCGAGGCCACACCACCCACGGAATCGGGAACCATCCACGCCCCCACACTGATCCTGTGGGGCGCCCAGGACGGCCTGCTGCCACGCGGCGACCAGGAAACCCTGGCCGCCCGGATCCCCGGCTCGGCGCTGACGGTCTACCCCGAGGTGGGACATATGGTGCTGTGGGAGTGCCCGGATCAGGTGGCAGAAGATACGACGGCGTTTCTCGCCTCCCTCGGGTCCACTACCGGCGGGACGGCAGCCCCCTGAAACAGACTCAGGCGTATCGAGCCGTCAGGCTTTCGGCAGGTGCGGGTCCACGCCGTACTTCTCGGCGAGCTTGGTGAGGACCGCGTTCGCGCCCTGCAGGCTTACCGAGCTGGCGAAGACCATGTCATCAGCGTTCAGGACCTCGCCCTTGAGCGTGCCCCACAGCGGGTTGGCCATGAACTTTTCCATCTGGGCGCGGGACTTCTCTCCCTCGCCGGAATTCTGGCCGAACGCGGACGTGATGATGAGGCCTGCCTCAGCGGCCGGGAGCTGCTCCTGCGAGAGCGGCACGAAGATCTTCTCCGTCGAGTCCGGCTGCCCGGCCGGACGCGGGATGCCGGCGTCAGTCATGATCTCGCCGAAGAAGGACGTGCTTGAGTAAAGGCGCGCTGTGTCTTCGCCCGCGAAGCGGACGTAGGAGTACGTCAGGCCCGGGTTCTTGGCGAGGATCGCCTCACCGACCTTCTTGGCGCGGTCCTTGTACGCCTGGATGATCTGCTCGGCCTTGTCCTTCTTGCCGAGCGCACCGCCCAGCATCACGATGTTCTGCTTCCACGTCGGGCCGGTGGAGACGGACATGATGGTGGGGGCGATCTTTGCAAGCTGAGGGTAGAGCGCCTCGTGGCGTACCTTCGCCGAGATGATGAGGTCCGGCTGCGCTTCGAGGATCTTGTCAAGGCTCGGCTCGGCGAGGGAGCCAAGATTCGCGGCGTTCTTGGTCTGGGCGCTCACGTCCCCGAGGTAGGACGGGAACGCGGCATCGCCCTTGCGGTAGATCACGTAACCCGCGACGTCGGCACCGAGCGCGAGGGCGGCATCGGTGTAGCTGGGGTCGAGCGTCACGATGCGCTTCGGCACGGACGTCAGCTCGGCCGTTCCAAGCGCGTGCTCGATGGTCTTGGGGAACTGGGCTTCAACAGTGCTCGTTGCAGACGGCGCAGCTGGTGCAGCGGCAGTCTGGCCCCCACATGCGGTGAGCGCAAGGAGGCTGGCGGTGGCCGCAGCGGCAACCGCTGAGCGGGTGAATCGGAGACGTTTCATGGATGTCCTTCAAGGCGGTAACAGGTGCGTGTGGGGGGCCAGTCCTGGCCGTATAAGGCAAGCCTTGCCTCACTGCCGTAGACTGTACCGGGCGTGTTTGAAATACGCATAATTTGTCTGCCGTAATTACGTATTTTGAGGATCTTGTGTCTGTAAACGTCTCTGCCTTGCGGGCCCCAGGGGCCGGCAAGGTGCCCGTGGCCGGGTTCGTCCTGGGCGTTCTTGTGGTCGTGGGCTCCCTAGCGCTGAGCCTTGCATTCGGGGGCCGCCCCACAAGTTTCGAAGAGCTTGTTCATGCCGTCTTCGTCCCCGACGGTTCGGTCACCGACATTGCCATCCGTGAGCTTCGGTGGCCGCGCACGCTCAATGCACTCGCCGTCGGAGCCTGCGTGGGCGTGGCCGGCTGCCTGGCGCAGGGCCAGACGCGCAACCCCATCGCGGACCCCGGCCTGCTCGGCATCTATCCGGGAGCCGCCCTCGCGATCGTCGCGGGATCGCTGCTCCCCGGCGCCGCCGGAACGGGCACCTACGCCCAGGCCGGACTTGCCTTCGCCGGCGCCGTCATTGCTTGCGCACTGGTTGTCACCGTCGGCTCGGCAAGCCGCCATGGTGCAACTCCGCTCACCCTCGTCCTCGCGGGGGCCGCGGTCTCGGCGCTTGCCGGAGGCGTTGTCTCGCTCATCGTCCTCAGCAGTGACGCGGCGCTGGACACTCTCCGCTTCTGGCAATTGGGATCGGTGGCGGCCCGCGGTGCCCTGCTGCCGCAGCTCGTGCCGCTCATCATCGTCGGCCTCGTACTCGCAGTGGCCAACATCGGCCCGCTGAACGCCCTCGCTCTCGGCGACGACACCGCCCGCTCGCTTGGCGTCTCGGTGGCCCGGGCACGCATCCTCGGTCTCGCGGCACTCGCCGTTCTCGCGGCGGCTTCCGTAACCCTCGCGGGCCCGCTCGCGTTCGCGGGCCTCCTCGTCCCGCACGCGGTCCGCGGCCTCGTCGGAGCAGACTACCGCTGGCAGATCCCCGGGAGCGCGCTGTTCGGGGCCTCGCTCCTTCTCCTCACCGATACCGCCGGGCGGGTCATCGCACGCCCGGGCGAGCTGCCGGTCGGCGTCGTCCTCGCCGTCGTCGGCGCGCCGTTCTTCATCTATCTCGCCCGCCGCCGCCGGCTGGTGACCCTGTGAGCGGGGCGCCCGGACTCCTCGCTCCGGGGTCCCGCGTGGTCCGCGTGCGGACGGCGTCCCTCGTGCTCCTGCCGCGCATCGCATGGCTCAGTCTCGCGGCGCTGGTGCTCCTGCTCGCAGCCGTTGCCGGTCATCTCATGTTGGCCGGAAGGCCCGTCCAGCTTTCACAGGTGCTCGC
Organism: Pseudarthrobacter sp. KH_020_B; assembly: GCF_057840185.1. Lineage (NCBI taxonomy): Bacteria > Bacillati > Actinomycetota > Actinomycetes > Micrococcales > Micrococcaceae > Pseudarthrobacter > Pseudarthrobacter sp. KH_020_B. The sequence continues at coordinate 1,091,912 of NZ_CM174506.1, read as the reverse complement.
CGCCTTCATGGACGATCCCACGCTGCCGCGCGCCGTCAGACTGACCGTGCTTGAATTCCGGCTCCCCCGCACCATCGCGGGCGCCGTTGCCGGGGCATGCCTCGCCGTCGCGGGCGGCCTCACCCAGACGGTCGCGCGTAACCCGCTTGCGACGCCCGAAGTCCTGGGGGTGACCGCCGGGGCGTCGACCGGCGCGGTGGCGGTCCTCGTGATGGCCGGGGCAGGGCACGGCGGTGCCAGCGGCTTGGCCGCCGCCGTCGGCATGCCCGTCGCGGCTGCAGTGGGGGCCCTCGGCACCGGAACCGCGGTGTTCCTGCTCACCTACCGGCGCGCCCAGCAGGGCTTCGACAGCATGCGCCTCGTGCTCGTCGGCCTCGGTGCCGCCGGCCTCGCCACCAGTATCACCACATGGCTCCTCACCCTGGGGGACGTGACAAATGCCTCCCAGGCGCTCACCTGGATGATGGGCTCGCTCAACGGCAAGGACTGGGGAGCCGTCGTGCCTGCGCTCCTCGCCTCGGTGCCGCTCCTCGCAGTGGCCGGGGCATGCGGCCGGTGGCTCCTCCTCAGCGCGTTCGACGACGACACCGCCCGCAGCCTCGGCCTCCCGCTGGGGCGGAGCCGGCCATTGCTCCTGGTGCTCGCCGTTCTCCTCGCAGCCGTCGGAACCGTCCTCGCCGGGCCCGTTGCCTTCGTCGCGCTCCTGTGCCCGCTCGCGGCACGCTTCGCGGGGCGGACCGTAGTGCCCTCGCTCGGGCTCACCGCCCTGCTCGGAGCCGCCTTCGTGGTGCTGAGCGACCTGGTGGCCGGATTCTTCCTGCCGCACGCCCTTCCCGTCGGCGTCTTCACCACAGTGCTCGGCGCCCCCGTCCTTATCGCCCTTGTGTTCCGCAGCCAGAGGAGAATCCCATGACCACCGCGCCCGGACCCACAGCAGTGGACGACGAGGCCGCCCACCTCGCCGCGCACGGCCTCACCCTGGGGTTCGACGGGCGCACGGTCATACCAGGCCTCGACGTCGCGTTCGCCCGCGGCACCGTGACATCGATCATCGGGCCCAACGGCTGCGGAAAATCAACCCTCCTCCGCGGACTGGGACGGCTCCTGCGGCCGCAAGGGGGGCGCGTGGCGCTCGACGGCGGCGACGTCGCGGCTATGTCGTCGCGGGCCATAGCGCAGCGGATGAGCATCCTCCCCCAGACGCCGCACGCGCCGAGCGGACTCACCGTGGGCGAACTCGTTGCCCGGGGGCGCCACCCGCGGCAGCGCTGGTACCAACAGTTCTCCCGCAGTGATGAAGGTGCGATTGTGGACGCGCTCGCGGCGACGGACATCGCCGACCTCGCGGCGACCCCGCTGGAGGACCTCTCGGGCGGGCAGCGCCAGCGGGCGTGGATCTCGATGATCCTCGCCCAGGAGACAGAGCTCATGCTCCTCGATGAGCCAACCACCTACCTCGACCTCGCCCACCAGGTGGACGTCCTCGAGCTCGTGCGGGGGCTGAACCAGGACACGGGGCGCACGGTGGTCATGGTGCTGCACGACATCTCCCTCGCGGCGAGGTACTCGGACGTGATCATCGCGATGCGGGATGGCCGGATCGTTGCGGAGGGGCCGCCGTCGGATGTCGTCACACCGGAGCTCCTCTGGGATGTCTTCGGCCTTCGGGCCGATGTCATCCGTGAACCGTCGGAGGGCCGTCCGCATGTGGTGCCGCTCGGCGCGGGCCGCGTCAAGAGCGCTGCAGAGCCGGGCGCCGTAGCGCTAGGGGCCGGCATGGGAGGGGCCAGGCCATGACCGGCCCGGTCATCGCCGTGAGCCGCCTGGCCGCGCAGTCAGTCAAGCCGTTCCCGCTCTCGGTGACCGCGATCCGCGATCTGGGTCCCCGCCTGCGCCGCATCACGTTCGGGGGAACGAGCCTGCTCGGCTTCGCCACCGACAACGGCGCCACATGGGACCTGCGGATCAAGATTGTGATCCCCTCGCCCGGACGGTCCCTTCCGCGGGCAAAAGCATTGGAATGCCGCGACTCCGAGGACCCCGGCCGCTCGTGGCGGCAAGCGTGGCTGCGCCTGCCGGAAGCAGAGCGCGGCGAACTGCGCAGCTACACTGTGCGCGAGGCACACCTCGACGAGGCATACCCGGAGATCGACGTCGACTTCGTCCTGCATCCGAACGGCCCCCAGGGGCCCGCGGCCCGCTGGGCGCGGGGCATCCGGATCGGTGACCCCGCGCTCATCGTGGGCCCCAGCGCCTCGGCGGGCCAGTGCGCGGGGATCGAGTTCGCGCCGGGCCGGGCGCGGCACGTCCTCCTGGCCGGAGACGAGACTGCCCTGCCCGCGATCGCGGGAATCCTCCGCGACCTGCCCGCCGGGCTCTTGGCCGAGGCGATCATTGAGGTCCCCGACGCTGCCATGATCGAGGACCTCCCCACCGGGGCAGCAGCCAAGGTGACCTGGCTCGAGCGGCGCGGGAACCCGCACGGCGCGCTACTCGCCGATGCCGTGCGCCGGGCCGTCCCGGCCCCCTTGTGTGCGCCGGGCCCCGCCGTCGTCGACCGTGTGGTCGCCGCATCGGAGCCGCTGGACGTCGGTCCTGAGCGCGTGCTCGTGTGGGACACACCCCAGTACCGGGGGCTATTCGGCCAGGGGGCCGAGCGCGCAGAGCGCGGCGACGCGCCGTTCTATGCCTGGATCGCCGGTGAGTCGACACTCGTGACCAACCTGCGGCGCTACCTGGTCCGCGAGTGCGGAATCGACCGCGAGCAAGTCGCCTTCATGGGCTACTGGAAGCAAGGCACGGCGCAGCGCTGAGCGCTCAGGCGCACAGCGCCGAGGGGCACGACGGCGAGCGGCTGGCTATGGCCCCCTGGCAGCCGGCGTCCGCAAGGGGTGGGTGCCACCCGCGCAGACCGCGAACCAGCTTCCGTGGGAGCGCTTGAGACGCCTCGTCAAAGCCTCGTAGACCCCAAAGCCCCAAGCGTAACCTGATTCTATGGACTCCGAAGTCCTCGACCTCACACTCCGCACCGGCATCACGGTACCGTGCATCGTCCACGGCGACGCCGACGCAAAACCGGTGCTGTTGCTGCACGCATGGGGCGAATCCCGCGGCAGCTTTGACCGCCTCATTCCCCTGCTGACCCGCTTCAGGGTCTACGCCCCGGACCTCCGCGGACAAGGCGAGGCGGACAAACCGGAGGACGGCTACTTCTTGGCGGAACAGGCTGAGGACGCCGCAGCGATCCTGGACTCCCTCAACGTGCCGAGTGCCGCCGTCGTCGGCTCCTCAAGCGGCGGCTACGTTGCCCAGCAGCTGGCGGTTGCCCACCCGCAAAAGGTCGCTGCGCTGGTGCTGGTGGGCTGTCCCCTGAACCTTCACGGGCGGGCACCCTTCGCCGACGAAGTGGACCGCCTGACCGACCCCCTCGACGAGGACTGGGTCCGGGATTCGCTGGCCTGGTTTCCCCTGCTGCACGAGGTTCCCTTGTGGTACATCGAGGACCGCGTCCGCGACGGCCTCCGGATGCCCCGCCCGCGCCTGGAAAGCCATCCTGAACGGACTGTGCGAGGCCACACCACCCACGGAATCGGGAACCATCCACGCCCCCACGCTGATCCTGTGGGGCGCCCAGGACAGCCTGCTGCCACGCGGCGACCAGGAAACCCTGGCCGCCCGGATCCCCGGCTCGGCGCTGACGGTCTATCCCGAGGTGGGACATATGGTGCTGTGGGAGTGCCCGGATCTGGTGGCAGACGATACGACGGCGTTCTTCCGCTCCCTCTTTGACGCCCGCACGCCGTTGGACATACTGTGACGGCCTGCTCTGCAAGCTCGCCAGCCAGGCGGTTGACGGAGGTTTACGACAACCTCCCGCTGCCGCTGCCTGTCGTGGCCGCGCTGGCCCTGGATTTCCTCCTTGACCGGGTCCGCCCAATGCCGCTTCCCGGCTCCCGCTCTCTCCACCGGATGGCGGGGGCGGGACTGGTGCTCGCCGGCGTCGGCCTGAATCTTTGGGCCCTGGCTGAACGGCGACGCCGCTCGGCGGGCCCCTTCGGGCTGGAGCGGCCGGCGGAGCTGGTCATCACCGGCCCGTATGCAATCACCCGCCATCCCATGTATGTCGGCTGGTGGCTCATCCAACTGGGCGCGGGAACCTTGGCCGGTTCATCCTGGGTCCTCGCGACACTGCCGGCCGAATTGCTTGTGGAACATCGCTTTGTCCTCGGTGAAGAGGCCATGCTGGCCGAGCTCTTCCAACAGTCCTACGCTGACTACGCGGAAAGGGTTCCGCGCTACCTCGGGTTCCCGATGATGCACAATGCAGCAGATGCATTGCCCGCAAACTCGTGCTGACCTGAATGGGACAGGGGCTGTCCAGAGCGGGTTGTCATGTAGCGGCAAGAGAAGTCTTCAACGGGCATCGCGGGCGGTACTGCCTCAGTTCCGGCGGTGTCGGTGATGTCTTTCGTAGCTTTGGAACACTTCTGAGGAGGTTTGGCCGGTGTGTCCGAATTTTCCGCGGAGGACCTCGGCTAGGTCATCCAAGGCCGCGTGCATCATCCGTCCGGCGAATTGCAGGTCGATGTTCGTGCTTGCCTGCGCTTCTGAGGCCACTTGGTGCGCATAGGCGACAGTGGCCGGCAGTGATCCTCTCTGCTGTGCTTCGTGGAAGTAGTACGTTTCGTTGAACGCCAGCAGGTCCATGCTGACCGTGGCTACACTTCTGGCGAAAGATTCGAGCAAGGCAGCGGCATGTCCGGGTTCCAACGTCGACATGCCCTGCGGCCCGGCGGCCTGCCTGAACAGGTTCAGCCCGTGGGCAAGGGCACGGTGCCGGCTGAGGGCGGGGTACGTCTGCAGAATCCAGGAGACCGTGGCCGTAAGCAACCCGAAGCCCGTGACGGCCTGCGCAGCGACGACGAACCGAAGTAATGGCGCCGCCGGAACTATCTCACCGTAACCGACCGTGGAGAGGCTGACCATCGAGATATACACGGCCTCGGCAAGGTCCCCTCCGTGGGGGACGCCCTCTGCGTAGACGAACCCGTCCGGTAAATGCGGTAAATACACCAGGGCCCATCCCATGATGGACAAGGACGCCCAGGCACCGATCACTGCCGCCATGGCGGCGGGTGCAGCGACAGTGGAGGCCCGGCCGGCGAATCGTCGGGACAGGAGCCACAGTGCACGCATGATCATCCTGCACACGGGTCCCGTGCCGTGAGGATAGAGGAGCGTGTGAAAGACATCTGCGGCCATCAGCAGAATCAGTCCCGCACCAATGACCGTCACCACAACGTCCGCAAAGTCCATGCTTCACCTTAGGACGGAATCAAGGTGCGCCATGAAGGCATGCAGCCGGTGCCGCCTCTGCGGTCGGCATCACGCGGTGAGGTCACGGCGCCGGAGCAGGTAGGCAGCGATCCCCGCCCCGGCGAGGGCGATGATGGTCAGGGTCAGGGCAGGTGCGTGGTTGAACGCTTCGACGGGCATCGCCGCGGAGTGACGGAAAGGGCTCGCGTACTGCAGCCAGGCAGGCAGGCGCAGAAGTTCACCGAACTGGCCCAGGACCAGGCCGGCGGCCAGCATGCCCCATCCCAGTGGAATACTGACTCTGGGTGCCGCCGCGAAGAGGACCGCGGTTGCCGCGACGAAGACGACGGCGGCCGGGACGTGCGCCAAAGCGGCGCCGACCAGCTGGCGTGGCGGATCGTTTTCCGCGCCGGCCAGTGCAAGACCGATGGTGGCTGCGGTCCCGGCGACGACTGCCACGACGACTGTCGAGGAGGCGGCGAGGACCAGGTTCGCGCCAAGCCACCGGGCCTTGATTCTGGGTGCGGCAAGGAGAAGTTCGGCCCGGCCGTCGGCTTCTTCTGCACGGAGCCGCAGCACCGACTGGATGCCGGCGGCTGCGGCGAGGACACCGGCGATGCCCAGCAAGGCGGCGGTGAAGACATCGATCATCCCTGCCCGGGCGCCCGGGACGAGCCGGTTGATCAGCTGCCGCAGGGAGTCATTGCCGCCAATCACGTCACTGACCGCGGGCCCGATGCCCCCAGCGATGCCGCCCAGGAGGGCTGCGGCGAAGGACCAGCCGATCAGGGTGGGCAGCTGCTGGCGCCAGGCAAGGCCAAGGAACGAAGCGCCCCCGGCCCCGGCGCGTTCCGGGCCCGCGCGTTCGGGCAGCAGGCTGGCGCCCAGATCCCTTCGGCTCCTGAGCACCATGACCGCACCGGCCAGGACGGTGGCCGCCACGGTCAGCACCAGCAGTGGTGCGGGATCAGCGGCAGTGAAGGGCCGGGAGCGTTGGCCCCATCCGATGGGCGAAAGAAGCGATACCCATCCGCTGGTGACATGGGTCAGATCGGCGCCCGGGGTGCCGAACGCGTCGCCGATGCCGCGAAGGAAATAGGCTACACCGACCAGGCCGGCGGCTGCTCCGTTGGCGGCCCGTCCTGAGGGCATGATCTGCGCCATGACCGCGGCGGTGGCCACGAAGAACGCCCCGACCGCGCCGACGGAGGCCCCAGCCGTGAGGGCCCCGGGTCCTGGCAGCCCGGCGGCGGCGAAACCGGCGGCCGCGCACAGGGCCAGCACGAGGTTCGCTGCCCCGCCCAGGATCAGGGTTGCCGTCAACGACGCCGCGCGCCGGACCGGTACGGACCCGACCAGCTCTGCCCATCCGAGCTCTTCATCGGCGCGGGTATGCCGGATGACCAGGAACGTGCTCATTAATCCCGCGAGCACGGCGGTGAAGGCATAGCCCTGGAAGAACACCAAAGCTCCGATACTGGTGCCGTCGGGCAGTCCGCGGATGAACCGGAACGCCGGGCTCGCCGTGGACATTCCCATGATCGCCGCCCGCTCGGCCTCGTCTGCGAATTCCGTGGCAACCGCCCCGGCGATGGCAAACCCCAGAAAAGCGATGCCCAGAATCCATGCTGGCAGCACCATCCGGTCCCTGCGCGCCTGAACCAACAGCAGAGCCATGACTCCGGACATCAGCGCACCTGCCCCTTGGAATCGCTGTAGTGGCTCAGGAACAGGGACTCCAACGACGGCGGCGAGACGATCAGTCCGCTGATCCCGGACGCGGCGACCGCTTCCAAAACCGGGGCAAAGTCCGCTAGGTCTACATCAAACTCGACCACGTCCCCGTCGGTCAGAACCCCCTGTACCCCGGGCAGGGCTGCAAACAGGGCAGCATCAGCGCCCTCGAGCCTGAAATGGGTGAGTTTCAGATGCCGCAGCTCAGCCAGTGTCCCCGATTCCACGGCCCGGCCGGAGCGGATAATCGTCACCCGGCTGCAGAGCTGCTCGACTTCGCTGAGGATATGGCTGGAGAGCAGAACAGTGGCGCCGTCCACGCTGACGCGCCGGACCTGCTGGCGGAACACCGAATCCATCACCGGGTCCAGGCCGGCGCTGGGCTCATCGAGCAGATAGAGGCGGGCCGGGCGAGCGAACGCCGCGATCAGTGCCACCTTCTGCCGGTTTCCCTTGGAATACGTCCGGGCCTTGCGCCTCGGGTCGAATTCGAACTCGTCGATCAGTTCCCGGCGCAGCCGCTCATCGGATCCGCCGCGCAGTCCGGTGAGCAGGTCAATGACTTCCCCGCCGGAGAGGTTCGGCCAAAGGCTCACGTCCCCGGGAACGTAGGCGACGTCCCGGTGGATCCGGACCGGGTCCCGCCAGGGATCCAGCCCGAAGACACGCACGGTTCCCGATGTCGGACGGATCAGCCCGAGCAGCACCCTGAGGGTTGTTGATTTGCCAGCGCCGTTAGGACCAAGAAACCCGTGGACCTCGCCCGGACCAACGCGCAGATCAAGGTTGTCCAGTGCCCGGGTCCTGCCGAAAGTCTTCACGAGCAGGGTGGCGTCAATGACCGGTTCAGTTGCTGATGTCATGGTGGGTTCCGTTCCCTCGGTCCAGCGATAACGACCGAGGCGGCTGCCTTGGCGTTCCGCGGGTACAGCTTCCCGCGGGCCGACCAGGCTTCCCGGCTCTCCGATCCACAGCCTATGTCCGGCCAACCCGCCAGGGAAGAGCTACCGGCGAAGGCCCGACGCGGCTGTGCGTTGAACCGTTGGATGAACTCGTCCGCTTGGGCCTGGTTCCGGGCCATTTTGGCCCGCTGGTGGATGGGCTTCTCCAAGAAATTCGAGAACGTCCGCGCGAGGGTCAAGGCCAGCGCACGTCAGTGCTAGTCAGGTCGACTTCACGGCACGCTGGGTGTCAGGGACGGATGTTGTCGGATGCTTCCACATGCTGTACGCAATGGGCAGCATGGCCACGAGAGCGGCGACACCGTGGAGGTAGAACTGGACGGCGGACAGCGGGACAACGCGCGACAGGGCCATGACGAGCAGCGCCACGACGACGACCCAGGTAAGCCAAGGGCTCAGCAGTCCGCTACGCGAGACACTGATGGCAAAGCCGACCATCCCGACAGCAAATATGACCGCCGCGGCGATCAGCAGCGGGATGAACCATCGGAGCAGGGCAACTTGAGCCGCCCCGACGTCTCCGCCCGCTTCACTCGCGGCGAGCGGTGCGAATTCCATTCCTGGCAGCATCGCGTACAACGTGCTGCCGATGACGACGAAGGGCAGCGCGGCGGCGCTCCAGCGGTCTTCGCCCAGCTCGTGCAGGTGACTTCTGATCGCGAGGAATGCCACGGCCAAGACTGCTGAAGCGACTCCCGACGCCAAGTGCACAACCCCCCAGCGCGTCGGGTCGGCGGTGACCTCCGCAACCAACGCATCGATGTTCGGCGGTAGGCCGGGCAGGTACGGGTGGTAACTGAGAGCGGCGAGCAGGATCACTGGCGCGATCGCCACGACGCCTGCGCGAAGCGAATGCTGGGCCTGGATAGACATGAGGAGCCTCCTGCAGCAGGTGCCACGCCGGGCTCCCTCCCACCGGAGTCGCGGTGCTGGAAACTCAGTATATGCCCGTGAGTCATGGGGGCGATGAGGGCACCACTCGCCGGTTCCTTGAGAATGCACCACATCGCCGATTCCGGATTTCGACGGCCATCCGGTGATGGCTGGCCTCACCCGGAGTGGCCAATATAGTAATTGACCTTATGATTTTAGGTATACATTGCTCGACGTGAGCCAGGCAGCGGCCGCAAACGATCACACGGAGGCGCCCGTGGCCTCTGCAGCCGGCAGCGGCCAGGTTTCCGAGGAACGGCGCCGGAGCATCATGACCAGCATCACCGCCGTCTGGGCCGACCTCGATGCCGCCGTAGAAGCCTGCCCCCTGAGGCGAGCGGCGCTCCCAAGCCGGGCTGCCGCCGTCGTGGTTCCCGACGGCGGCAGCCCGGGCCGGGGCTTAGCTGAGGTATCCGTTCGGGTTGAGGACGTACTTCGTGGCTGCACCGGCGTCGAACTCGGCGTAGCCCTTGGGCGCATCCTCCAGGCTGATCGCCTTCGCGTTCACGTTCTTGGCGATGCTCACCTTGTCATGCAGGATGGCCATCATCAGTTGCCGGTTGTACTTCATCACCGGGCATTGTCCGGTGGTGAAGCTGAGCGACTTGGCCCAGCCGGTACCCAGGCTCAGGCTCAGCGCACCCTTCTTGGCAGCCTCGTCCACGCCGCCCGGATCGCCGGTGACGTACAGCCCGGGAATGCCCAGCGCACCGCCGGCCGCGGTGATTTCCATCAGCGAGTTCAGCACCGTGGCGGGCGCCTCCTTGGCGTCGTGGCCGTGGCCGCGCGCTTCGAAGCCCACCGCGTCCACGCCGCAGTCCACTTCCGGGACGCCCAGGATCTGCTCGATCTGCTCCGCCGGGCCTCCCTTGCTCAGGTCAATGGTTTCGCACCCGAAACTGCGCGCCTGCTTCAACCTGTCCTCGTTCAAGTCCCCCACAATCACGACGGCGGCACCCAGCAAGTGCGCGCTGGTAGCCGCGGCGAGGCCAACAGGCCCGGCGCCGGCAATATACACGGTAGAGCCGACGCCCACCCCGGCCGTCACGGCGCCGTGGTAGCCCGTGGGGAAAATGTCCGAGAGCATGGTCAGGTCCATGATCTTTTCCAGGGCCTGGTCCTTGTCCGGGAACTTCAGCAGGTTCCAGTCCGCGTACGGGACCAGCACGTAGTTGGCCTGGCCACCCACCCAGCCACCCATGTCCACGTAACCGTAGGCGCTCCCCGGGCGGTCCGGATTGACGTTCAGGCAGATCCCGGTCTTGCGTTCCTTGCAGTTCCGGCAGCGGCCGCAGGCGATGTTGAAGGGCACCGAACAGATGTCCCCCACTTTGATGAACTCGACGCCGGGACCCACCTCCACCACTTCGCCGGTAATCTCGTGCCCCAGCACCAGGTTTGATGGGGCGGTGGTGCGCCCGCGGACCATGTGCTGGTCCGAACCACAGATGTTGGTGGCCACGGTTTTCAGGATGACCCCGTGGGGTACCGTGCGTCCCACGTTCGCCGGGTTGACGCCCGGTCCGTCCTTGAGTTCGAAGCTTGGATAGTCGATGTCGATCAGTTCGACCTTGCCCGGTTCCTTGAAGGCAACGGCTTTGTTCCCGGTCATCAGTGCTCCTCTTGTCAGCACGGCACGCCTTCGTGGCGCCGCCGTGAACTGTGAAGTGTTGCGATGGATCCCCCAGGTGCAGGGCCTGCCCGTTGCTTGAGCAGCTGGATGTTTTCCTGGAGTTGGAGGTCCGGCCAGTCTAGGCACGCCGGTCCGAAGGAGTCCATAGCCCGAAACCCCTATCTGCTCCCTGCCGGGGCTATTTGCCATAGATATCGCGTCGATGTCCCATCGAGAGCACCAAAACGATCCGTTCCTGATCTCTGACTTGATAGATGATTCTGTAATCACGGACCCTGACGCGCAACTGCCCCGGCCTGCCCACCAAAGACTTGGCGGCGGCGGGCCGGGGATTCTCAGCAAGCAGGTTAAGGGCGTTGAGCAGGAACGTCTGCACGGGGCGGTCAAATTTTTGCAGCTGCAAGCGGGCTTCGCCGGATAACAGGACTTTATGGCGGCTATCCGCCAAGTTCAATGCCCAGTTCCGCCGCCACATCCTTCAGCGAGTACGTCGGTTCTCCGGCGTCTGTTGCGGCCAGGGCGCGGTCAGCCGCGGCCATGTCCTCCGCATCCTCCAACGCTTGCAGGGCCCGCTCCGCCAATTCCGGATCCATGACCACTGCCACGACCCGGCCATGGCTCAGGACGCGGACAGGTTCCCGGCGCGCAGAATCCAAGGTTTCAGCCCATCGCTGCCTCGCCACTGTTGCACTGACATCAGTCATGGCTAAATTGTACAATTTAGCCATGCGGCAGTCCGCGGTTCCGGAGGCAACCTGAGCAGCTTGACCCGGCCGGTACCCTCAACCAGTGACTTCGACGCACCCGCCACAGCTCGCCGATCCCGTGATCAGTTCCCTTGTGGGTGCTACCTCAATGAACCGGGGGCGGACCTACTCACGCAAGGGCGCCGTCTCAAGCGTCGAGTGGAATCCCAAGGATCTGGTGCTGAAAGGCAAAGTCCAGGGCAACCGCAACACCCCCTATCGGACCAAAACCTCGTTCAAAAACGGCGTCAACGGTTTGCGTCTGGAGTGGGGCGAGCTGGACCCCTGGTGGAACCCCGCGTCAGAGGCGCAGGCCGTGGACCGCACCCACCGGATCGGCCAGAACCGGAACGTCATGGTCTACCGGCTGGTGGCCAACGACAGCATTGAGCAGAAAGTCATGGCGCTTAAGGAAAGGAAGGCCAAGCTGTTCACCGCCGTTCTGGACGACGACGCGATGTTCGCCTCAGCACTGACTGCGGACGACGTGAGGGGCCTGTTCGACGGCTGAAGCCCGCTGACGACGGCTACCGCCCGGCTACCTCCCCCAGCACCACGTTCACCGGTTCCTGCCCGGCCTGCAGCAACCCGATCTGCGTCCGGATCAGCCGCGCCATCCGCGGCAGCATGGCCGTGCTCGCCCCGCCCACGTGCGGGGTAATCAGGACTCCCGGCACGGTCCACAGGGGATGGTCGCGCGGCAGCGGCTCCGGGTCCGTCACGTCCAAGGCAGCCCGGAGCCTGCCGGACGACGTCTCGCGCAGCAGGGCGTCGGTATCAGCCACCGGCCCGCGCGCCACGTTCACCAGCAGCGCGCCGTCGGGCATCGCTGCCAGGAACCGGGCGTCAACCAGGTGCGTGGTTTGCTCGCTCAGGGGAACACTGACCGCCACAATGTCGTGCAGCGGCAGCTGCTCGTACAGGGCATCAATCCCGTGGATCCTGCCGCGTTCATCGTCGCGGCCGCGGCTGGCCAGCCGCGTCACCTCGGTCTCGAACGGCAGCAGCCTGGCCTCGATCGCCTGCCCCACTCCCCCGTATCCCACCAGGAGCACGCGCCGGTCGGCAAGGCTGGGGCGCTGGGAGTTGTCCCAGGTCCCCGTCGCCGCGTTCCGAACAAAGTCCGGGATCCCACGCTGGCTGGCAATCATCATGCCCACCGCAAGTTCCGCCGTCGACGTCTCATGCACTCCGGCCGCGTTTGCAAAACGGCACCCCGCGGGAAGAACTGCCTCGACGCCGTCGTACCCGATCGATTGGCTCTGCACCAGCCCCACGTCCACGGAGTCCAGCGCCGTCAGCGCCTCCGGCCCGCCCATGTAGGGCGGCACCACAATGTCGAACTGCTCTGCCGGCGCCGGGCCGGTCAGGTTCCACAGGAAGAGTTCGACGCCGGCGGACGGCTCAAGTGCGTCCATCAGGTTCTGGCTGGGCAGACTCACCCGTAGTTTCGGTGATGCGGGCAAAGCGGGCATGGGTGCTCCTTCTTTCGACTCACCTGACAGTTAACCAGCCCCGGCGCTAGCGGTCGGTCTTGACCACCGTGAACAGCACCGCCGAGTCTTCTTCCGCTTCAAGGCTGTGCAGCCCGTCCGGGACGATCAGGAGGTCCCCTGCTTTGCCCTGCCACGACTCCCCGCCAGCCCTCAGCCAGACCGATCCCTTCAGCACGTAGACGGTTGCCTCGCCGGGGTTCTGGTGCTCGCTGAGCTGCGTGCCGGCACGGAAGGCCATGACGGTCTGGCGCAGTTTCTTCTCATGCCCGCCGAACGCCGTGTCGGCCGCCCGCCCGCTGGGTGCCGCAACTGCGGCCGCGATCTGCTGACGGGCCAGGGCATCGATCGATATCTTCTGCATGAGGCAACCGTACCCATGATTTTCTGGCTTGCCGAGGGCCGGAGCCTGCCATGGCGCGGCCTTTCAGCCTCAACTGCCTTCGGCAACCGAGTGGGTAAGGAGCATCCCGGGAAGGACGTCACAGAGCCACGCCATGATCTGATCATGGCTCCACCCGCGCTCGGCGGCGAGCAGGTTGTAGGTGCTGTCGCCGTAAACCGTCATGAACGCGTCGGTCAGCTCATCGAATGACCGGTCATCACGGAGAGGCGCCTTGGCCGCCAGTATCTCCAGGACCTGACCGAACCCGTCCCTGCGAAGGTTCTCGTGGTACTGGTGCGTCCGGCGCACCTCATCGTCAGTGAGGGCCGCCGCGCGGAGTACCTCGGCGATAGCCGCGGCGCGCGCAAAAACCTCGCCGGCGCCACGGATGAAGATCCGCAGGGCCTCCACCGCGCCGGGCTCGGCCATCATTTCCTCCCACCAAGGCTGGGCCTGCGGCGGGCGGGGATCCTCATCACCCAGGACCGCGGCGTCAATGACGGCACTGATCAGTTCCGGCTTTGTATGGAACACGAAGTACACGGTCTGTGAGGCCACCCCCGCACGGGCAGCGATGCCCGCCATGGTGGCTCCATGGAACCCGCGGGCAATAAATTCCTGGTGCGCCGCCTGAATGATCTTGAGCCTCGTGGTGTCCGCCTTCTTCCTGCGGATGCTCTTGACGGGCTGTGTCTCCGGGTCCATATTTGGAGTATCTCACTAGAGCATTACTACAGTGAAATCCATAGCCTAAGGAATGTGTCATGGAAACGCAGAACCAGCACTCTTTCCTCACCATCCGTACCGCTGGCATGCTCTGCTTTTGGGCCGCGGTTCTCGGTGTAGCCTCGGGGGTCCTTTTAGCCTTCGTTCAGCCCGCGGTACCCGAGAATCAATGGAGCTACCCGCTGAACGTCACGGCCTTCACCGCCATTCAGGTGTGGTTCGCCCTGCAGCATGTGGGCCTCCTGCTCGGCCTGCTTGCCCTGTGGTGGACAGGAGCGCTGGGTCAAAGCACTCCTGCACGCATCGGACATCTCGTTGCCGCCGCCGCCATGTTCGGGTTCGCAGTGACGGAACTCGCGGCCATTGCGGCCGCCCCCGACACCAAGGACTCGGCTCTCGTAGGTTTGCTTGGCGCAGCATATGGCGTCTTCAGCCTTCTGCTCGGTGCCGCCCTGGTGGTGGAAGGCATCACCGTCCTGAAGGCCAAAGTCTGGCAGGGCTGGCAGCGCTGGATTCCGCTCGCACTGGGCGTGTGGGTCTTTGTGCCCATGCTCCCGGCCCTGGCACTGTCATTCGTTGGCGCCAGGTTTGCGATAGCCGGCTGGATGCTTCTCTTCGCGGCCCTGGGCTGGGCGCTGCTAAGGCACGCCGAGGGCACCATGCGGAGAAACCCCGAGGCCGGAACGCCGGACCGGGGCGAGCACCCCTTGCCCAAGCCGGCTCCTGAGCCAGGACGAACACCGTGAACACCTACTCCTTCGGCGCTCGAAGTGCCACGTTCATAGCGATCGGCACAACCTGCGGGATAGCCTGGGCCGCGGGTTTCCGCGCCTACATGGTGGAGCTCGCGGGGCCGGCATCCACCTTTGGATGGTGGGGGACCTTCGGCGCGCTCCTCCTGCCGGGAGCCGTTGCGGGCGGACTGCTGGGCTGGGCCGAAGCTATCCGGCGCACCGGCGGCCGGCCGGGATGGCGCTGGCTCGCCCTTGCACCACTCGCGTTTGCCATCGCCCCGCTGCTGATGCCCGGCGCGATCGCCGCCCTCCTCACCCAAGGACTCGGCGGAGGTGCGATCGCCACCGCCCTGATGGCGCTCGGCGGCGGTTACGCCCTCTCGCGTCGCGGCCCGCTCTGGGGCAGGCTGCTCTGCGGCCTGGTCAGCGCAGCACTCGTCGTAGCACTCGCGCTGGCCGGACCCGGAATCGCGGGCCCTGGGCTCGCCCTCACCGAACCGCGCGGCGCCTGGGTTGCCGTATTGGCCACGTCGTTCGTTGTTGTGCTTGCCCTCGCCTCGTCGATCCCGCACCGGCCCATCGTCACAGTCGCGGACCGGGCCCCTTCAGAGCGGACCGGCCAACCCGAATCCGGCGCGGTCCGGTAGTCCGTCCGGTAACGGGGGAACTCAAACACGCCGCCGTCTTCTCGGCGTTCAGCCGTGAGTGACTGCAGCACCCAGAAGCCCGAACAGCGTTCCGGCGGCCAGGGCAATGAGGGCGCGTCTCCGCGTGGGATATAGCCAGCGGACTGCAAACACGGCCACCGTGAAGATGAACCCGTTCACTACGCTCATTGTGACCCCCAACCATTCTGTCCCGGTGGACACCCCGAATCCTCCACCGCTGCAGCCGCTGATCCCGCACCAGGCAAAACCCGCCACGAGCCACTGCGGCAGGCTCAGCAGAACTGCCAGGGGAACCGTCCACCAGAGGTTCCGAACGTTCCGGGTGACCACCCCGTGAATTGTCACTCCCGGATCCCGAGGCAGAGCGACCGCGGCCGCGGCTGGCACCGGTTTCCGGACACTCAGGATCATCCACCGGAAGAGCGCTGCGTTGACCACCGCAAGGGCGAGGTACCCCAGATAGTAAAGGACCGCCGTCGGGCTCAACCCGCCCGACGCTGGCGGACCCGAGGATTCAAAGAGGAGTCCTACGGCGAAATACGCCGCCGAAACGGGCAGCGTCAGAATCACCAAAGCCCGCATCAGCCACTCCCGGACCGTTGTATCCAGATCCAGGTCGAAGGCGCCGGCGAGCAGCGCAACGCCAACAACGGCAACCGTCACGGGCAGATAAACGGCGACGGCGATCCTGGCCCAGCGAGGTAAGGACCCTTTAGCCGGCGAAGACCCTGCACGCATGCTCATGACCCGGCCCGCGCAGAACGGACCATACGGAATTCGGGCAGCTCTTCCAGCTCCGGTGGGAGCAGCCTGCTCCCACCATCGGGACGAAAGCCATGTTTGGCGTAGAAGGCCAGCGCCCGGGGGTTGCTCTGCAGCACCCAGAGATAGGCCGCCCCTTCCCCGATGGCCGCGCTCAGCAACGCGGCCCCCAGTCCGCTGCCGTGCGTCCGCCGGAGTGTGTACAGCGAATACAGCTCCAGCGCCTCGGGGCCGTCGTCGTCCCGTCCGGGACCCGCGTCGGCGAAGCCCACCACTTCATGGGTGGCGTTGAGGGCGATGATCCGCGGGTCGCTGCCGGCCAGGAATGGCCGACGTCGTTCCACTCGTTCAGGGATGGCGGCCCTCCGGATGCGGAAGAAGTTCGCCGACAGCTGGTCCGCATAGGTCTCCTCGTGGGCGTGGGTGTGCATGCGTACCACCGCTTCAGCGTCCACGGAAGTGGCCTGCCGGATAAGAAAGTCCATGGCCCCAGCCTAGCTACTTGACCCAACCCGTCCGCTGCAGCCAGTCGGTCAGGATGGGCAGCGCCACGGCGCTGTGCATCGCGCCCATGTGATCCAGGCCCGGCAGGACGCGGACGTCCCACCCGGCCTTGGTCAGGACCGCTTGATGCCTTGCCAGCGGCTCCCCGATGGCCACCAGCACGCCGCCCCAGACCGGTTTGTAGTCGATCTGGTCCTCGGCGCCGGCGAACGCGAGTTTGGCAAGGTCTGCCGGGAGCGCTGCGGCCGAATCGTCAAAGTCCTGCAGCGCCTCGTACAGGGTGACAAACTGCTGCGTCTGCGCCTTGGTGGCCTGGACCGACACCGAATCCCAGTCGCCGGGCTCGGGTTCGGGGATCGGGCCGGCCGGTTCGCCGGCCGTCTCCACCGACATGGCATGCGCGGCCCGGGTGACCGCCAGCATGCTGCGGTACGGACCCTCCAGCGGCGGGAACCCACCCATGGCGAGCGCCCGCAGTCGGTCGGTGCGGAGTGCGAGCTGCAGGCCGCTCAGCGCCAGCCAGGAGTATCCGTAGTAGGCGAACGCGTCCGCTCCGACAGCGTCCGCGATGGCTAGGAAGTCGACGGCAATGTTCCCCGGGGTAAGCGTCTGCGGCGCCGGGTGGGCCATGCGGTGCGCTTCGTAATCGGCCGCAATGACCCGGTTGGTTGGTGCCAGCCCGTTGATGAGGTTTGATCCCAAGTCAGGGTCCCCGCCCCATTGGCGCAGCGTCTCCGCCTCCGCCGCCGTGTGCGGCGCCAGGCTGACCGGCAGGAGGACGGCGGGTCCGTCTCCCTGAAGGGTGACGGGGATGGTTGACCCGTCATGGAGAACTGCCTCAACCGCGTCCATGGATTCCTCTTCCTCGGCCGTATTCACAGAGGGTACCCCCGTTCGTTGACACTCCTCCACGGCGGACGTGTACTTAAATTGGCCCTTGCACCAGCAGGCCAAAACCACGAAGCGGCCCGCGCTTCCGTCAGGCCGCCCTGAACAAATGGAGGTCGAAATGGGACAGGCACGCGAGGTCATGGACCGTCTGACCACGGCCATGACAGCAAAGGATAAGGAAACCCTGGCGAAGTGCTACGCCGCTGACGCCGTGGCCTTCACTCCTGATGAAGGCGAGCTCACCGGGCGTGACGCCATCACCAACTACTTCTTCAAGTTCTGGGAAGCCATCCCGAACGTCAGGTATGAGTACTCCGATAAACATGAAGCTGGGGACGTGGCTATTGATGAGGGCTTCGTGGCCGGAACCAACACCGGGCCGCTGAGCCTGCCCACCGGCGAAAGCCTCCCGGCCAGCGGCAAGGAGCTCAGGGTCAGAAGCTGCGACGTCGCCAGGGTCGAGGGAGGCGAAATCACCAGCCACCACTTCTACTTCGACCAGATGGAGTTCCTCGGACAGCTCGGACTGCTCCCCGAGTCCTTGCCCAAACACTGACCAAACGCCGGCCCGACGGCGTCAATCCCCGCCGGGGAAAACGGGAAGACGGAGAGGTGCTTGGCTGCCCGGACGACGGAGCGTGGCGCGCGCGGGCCGCACCTGCCTTCGCGGCAAGTGCGGCCCGTTGCTGCGCTAATCAGTGTTGCCATCAGGCCCGCTGGCTGGTTACTTGCGCTGGGCGAGGCTGAGGATGTTGCCTTCGCTGTCCAGGAACCAGGCGCCCTTTCCCCATTCGTCGTCCGCAACGCCGTTTTCCGTCTTCAGGCCGGGTAGGTCGTAATCTTCGAAGACGACGCCGCGGCCCCGCAGTTCCTCCATGTCGCGGTCGAGGTCGTCCGTGTCCCAGCCCATCTGGGTGTTCTTGGCTGACCCCGCATTCTCGGTCTGGTAAATCAGGAAGCTGGTACCGTTGCCGCCGCGGTACAACACGCTTTCGTCCTCCATGGATTCGGAAGGTTCCAACCCCAGCTTGTCCCTGTAGAAATCCTTCGCCCTGTTGATGTCCTTCGCAGGGAGGACAGCCATGACAGTTAAATCCTTGAGCATGATGATTTCCTTTGTGCCTTGGTTTCCCGCATTGGTGGCGATGCTCTCCCCCGGTGGCGGCTCCGGAACCTCGTTGTCCGGTACCGCGTGGCCGCCCGTTGCGCCAAGTGCCGGAGCGGCCACCTGGGACCCTCATGCGCCGCGCCAGCCATCATCGGCGCGAGGGTCCCCGAAGCCTATGTGGCCATTATGGAACTGAAAGGGCACTCGCGGATATAGGGGATTTCAGCCGCTTCGGGCGGCCCTTCCGGATGCCGGGAACAAGTGTGGCGAATGGGGCTGCTTTTCTCGGCCACACTTAGGAAGTGCGTACTTTCGGTGTTGAAGAAGAATTCCTGATCGTTGATCCCTCAAACGGCAGTCCCCTGCCTCTGGCCGCAGACCTGCTGCGTCTCCAGGACCCCGGCGAGCCGGCAGGCGCTTCGACGCACCCGACGCTCGCCGTCGAGCTTCACCAGGAACAGATCGAAATGATCACCCACCCGCACAGCAGCCTGAGCGGGCTATCCGCCGAGATCCTGTCCGGCCGTGCGCTCGCGGACTCACTCGCCCGAAAAGCGGGCGCCAGGATCGCAGCGCTTGCCACCTCCCCGCTGGCGGTGACACCACATTCCACCAGCAACCCCCGCTATGACGCACTGCTGGAAAAGTTCGCCCTCACGGCCCGTGAGCAGCTGACCTGCGGATGCCACATCCATGTCTCCGTCGACTCCGATGAGGAAGGCGTCGCGATCCTGGACCGCATCAGGTCCTGGCTGCCGCCGCTGATGGCGTTGAGCTCTAATTCCCCGTTCTGGAACGGCACTGACACCGGCTACGCGAGCTTCCGCACGCAGGCCTGGAACCGGTGGTCCTCGGCCGGGCCAACGGAAATCTTCGGCTCGGCGCAGGCCTACCACCAGCGGGTAGCGGACCTAGCCGGCACCGGCGTCGTCAACAACCCTGATTTTGACGCCCGCCTCTCCGCCCGCCACCCCACCGTGGAGATCCGGGTATCCGACGTTTGCCTCGATCCCCGCGACACCGCCCTGATCGCCGCCCTGGTGCGGGGCCTGGTGGAGACCGCTGCCCGGGAATGGAAATCCGGGCTGGCCCCGGACCTGGTTCCGGCCATCATCCTGCGCCAGGGGGCCTGGCTGGCCAGCCGGTGGGGAATCCAGGGCGAGATGCTCCACCCGCTGACCCACAAGCCGGAGTCCGCACGCAATGTCATCGCCGCGCTCCACAACCATGTCCGCGACGCCTTGGTCGAGGCGGGCGATGCAGCCTACGTCGAGGAATCCCTGCACCGGATCTTCGCCAACGGAACCGGCGCCAGGCTGCAGCGGCAGGCCTACGCGCGCCACGGCAGGCTGGCAGACGTGGTGAGCGACGCCGTCGTGGTTACCCACCAGGAACCCGCTATCTACGAGCCGATCACCCCGGTTGACCTATCACTCATAGTCGCCGGCCATGGGCCAGCCTCGGCGATCAGTCGGCCATGACCTGGCGGCCGGTGAATGCCACCAGCCGGTCCATGCTTGCCGCGGATTCTTCCACCAGGGTTTCGTCGGCGAAGCTCTTTCCGCGCATCTGCGGGCTGATGGTGTTGTGTGCCAGGCCCAGGACGTAGTCGGACAGCACCGGCGAAACGTCCAGGTCCTGGCCCGTGGCCGTCGCGAAGTCCCAGGCGTGGACCAGGAATTCCAGGTTCAGGATGTTGGCCACGGTCGGGGCCGGCAGCTCCGCGAACCCCATGTCGATGGTCCCCTCCAGGCCGCGGGCCTGGAACGCTTCCAGCGTGGGCTGGGCGGCATCAGCGACGCGGACTTCCGGCGCAGCATCCGGCTGATCGACGACGGCGACACCCAGGGCCTTGCCGATTCCCGTAATGGAGCCCACCAGGTGTTCCACCAGTCCGGCAACGCTGAAGTCCTCGCACGGCGTCGGCTTGTCCGTGTCAGCATGTGTCAGCGTCCGCAGGACACGCTGAACAATCGCAAGCGTGACCTCGGCGCTGACAAGCTCCGTGAGCGGATCCGGAGCCGCCGCCCAATCGTCAGCGCCGGCGTCGTCCGTTGTAGTCAGCGTGACCAGGCGCTCGAAGTAGTGGTTCCACCCCTCGGTGTGGCCGGCTGCAGCTTCCGGGCTGAGGCCCTCGTGGACGAGGCGGACGTTGGTCCCGCCGTCGACACTCTCCAGCGTGATGGTGACCGTGGAGGCATCCGCGGCAGGGGCCGTTGAGCCCTCCCAGTCCCACGTGAAGACGACGCGCTTGCCGGGCTCGATCTCCGTGAACGTGCCCGCAGCGGAGTGCCCCGGCGTGATGGTCCAGCGGTACTCGCCACCCACGCGGAGGTCCACGCGCGCCGCGACCGTCTGCCAGCGCCGCAACCGTTCCGGCCGGGTGATCAGGGCGAAGGCAGTGTCCGGGTCGACCGGAATGAAGACGGATTTGTCAATGGTCATCAGGGTTCTCCTTGAGATTTGGATGCTGCAGGGCGGTGGCCTCGGCCACCAGTGAATCCAGTTCGTCGGTCCAGAAAATGTCCAGGGATTCCCTGAGACTTTTCATGCCCCGGGAGTCGAGACTGTAGTACCGGTTGCGTCCGTCCTTCCTGGCCCGAACCAGCCCGACGTCGGCCAGCAACAGCAGGTGCTGGGAGATCGCGGACCGGCTGACGGCAAAGTTAGCCGCCAGTTCAGTGACGGACTGCTCGCCCCGGGCCAGCAGTTGGAGCAGGCGGCGCCTGTTCGGTTCCGCGGCAGTTTCGAGAAGGTCAGGCACGATGGATACGTTAGCGGCGGCTAACGCATTAAGCAAGAGCAAGCCCGCGCGCTCTGGGCCTCGCGTCGGATTCTGCTCAATCATCCGCTTCCATCCGGTCGCCAGGGCTGGATTTCCGGGGCGGCCCGCATGCCGCCCCCGAATGATTGAGCAGAATCAGTCGGCGGCGGGTGGGCCGCGAAGCGCGGGATAATGGAGGCATGAGCAATCAGGACCCGGACCCCTGGGCGGAATTCGACAGGCTCAAGCCCGCCGTCCCGGACCGCGTGGCCGGCTATCCCGGCGGCGAACCGGTGGGCTTTGGCTTCCGGACGGGTGTGCGCAGCGCCAAAGTGGCCCTCGGCTTCGCCGTGTACGCTTTGGCGCTCGGCACCACGCTGGTCCTCACCGGCGCCGTGGTCTTCATCACCCAGGGGCAGTGGCTGCTGCTCGGGCTGATGGTGCTGATCGAGGCCGTATTTGTCTATGGGTTCATCCGGCTGGCGCGCCAGGCCCGCAACCGGCGCGCGTCCGGTTAGGTGCCTTAGCGGCGGGTACTGCTCGTGCTCAGCGGTTGTTGCAGGGCCGTCTCCCGGAGCAGCTGCAGACGAAGGGTCCGCGCCGTTTCCATGTGACTCCGGGCGATTTTTCCGGCGGCATCGCTGTCCTGCTGCTCGATGGCATGGACCAGGGCCTCGTGCTCATCCAGCGATTCGGCCCAGCGGTTCCCCGTGGAGAGCGTGGACCGGGGTGCGTGGATGAGGTGCGTTGACAGCCGGTCCAGCAGGTCCCTCAGGACAGGGTTGTGGGCGCAGTTCCAGACGGCGGCGTGGAACTCCAGGTTGGTAGTGATGCGGGTGTGGTCATCTGGTTCGTGGAGTTCACGGTCCCGCTGGAGCAAGGCCTCAAGCCGCATCAGGTCCGGGAACTGCCGGGATCGGGCCGCCTGACGTGCCGCCTCTTCCTCAAGGAGGATGCGCATGTCATAGATCTGGATGACCTGCTGCGGGTCAACCTGGGGAACCTCCAGGCCCCTGGCCACGCGCTCCAGGAGCCCTTCCTGCTGCAGGCGGGACAGCGCCTCCCGGACGGGTGTCCGGGAGACGCCGAAACGGGTGGCAAGTGACGTCTCTCGAATAGCAGTCCCAGGCTGGTGCACTCCGGACAGGATTTCGCTGCGCAGGGTCCGGAAGATGCTCTCTCCGTCAATGCGTGGGGTTGCTGTTTCCGTCACTTGAGGGGTCCTTGATGCCTGGGAGTAATTCGTGCTTGTTCGAAAGGAACTTTACGCCAGAACGCCTGCCCGTCGGCCGAAGACGCACCCTGCTGCAAGGCCGGTGCCGCCCGGGTAGTTGACGCTGAACAGTCCGCCGAGCATTTCCCCTGCCACAAACAGTCCTTCGATGTGCTCGCCGCCGGCGTCCAGGACTCTGCCGTGGGTGTCCGACTTGATGCCTCCGAACGTGAAGGTGATGCCGCAGGTAACGCCGTAGGCGTAGAACGGCCCGGCTTCGATGGGGGCGGCCCAGTTGCTCTTGACCAGCTCGGTCGCGGCCCTCCGGCCGTCCTTGATGGTGGGATCGAATGGGACGGAGCGGTCGATGGAGTTGTTGAAGTCCGTCACGGTCTTGGCCAGGCTCTCCGGGTCCAGGCCGATCTTGGCGGCGAGGTCCTCGATGGTGTCCGCGACCTCAACGGAGATGCCGGGCATGTCGTATTCCTCGCTGCGCAGCATCGGGCGCAGGGTTGCGTCGAAGATCTGGTAGGCCACGGATCCGGGCTGCTTGAGGATTTCCTTGCCGTATTTGGCATAGGTGTAGTTCCTGAAGTCCGCGCCCTCGTCCAGGAAACGTTTGCCGTCGGTGTTCACGATGATGCCCAGCGGGTAGCTCTGCCGGGTCAGCCGGTTGGTGAGTTCGCGGTTGCTCTCGTTGGTTGCCGTGAAGGCATCCCACTGGACGCTGTGGCACGTGCTCCAGTCGCCGCCCTTGGTGGCGCCGATCGCCAGGGCTGCGGCGATCATGTCACCGGTGTTGTACGGGGTTCCCCGGACCTTGGCGTTTTCCCAGCCCTCGCCCAGGTGCTCCCGCCGCCACTGGGGGTCGGACTCGAAACCGCCGGCAGTGAGGATCACGGACTCTGCCGTCAGGTGCAGCTCACCTTCAGCGGTTTTGACTACGACGCCGGCAACTCGCCCGTTCTCGACGATGAGGCTTTGCGCCGCGTGGCCATAGCGGACATCGATGCCGAGCTCGCCGGCAACGCGGGTGTGGTCCTCGATCAGGCCTTCGCCGCCGCCCACGTTACCCACGTGCAGGCCGCCCCAGAAGAGGTAGGACCCGTCGGCGCGCTCATACGCCTGACGCTCATACATCAGTCGGTACTTCAGGCCCAGGCCATTGAGCCACCGAAGGGTGGACTGGCTCTCCGCGATGAGAACCTCCGTCAGCGCGGGGTCGTTCCGGCCCTCGGTGACCTTTTCCAGGTCTGATGCATATTCCTCGGCACCGTAGGGGGGAACCACGGTGAGGCCGTGCCGCTCATCCGGTTCCACGAGGCCCTGCAGGTCGTCCAGCCCATTGTGAACGATCCGCGTGGCGCCGGCGGTATAGAAGCTGTTGCCCCCGGCCATGTCCTTCTCGCCCTTTTCCAGCAGCACAACGCGCCGCCCGCGCTCCGCTGCAGCGTGCGCCGCCGTAAAACCGGCGTTCCCGCCGCCCACCACAATCACGTCAACGCTGTCCGCAATCCGCGGTCCGGCTCCATTACCGATCGACATTGGCTGTCCTTTCACTGGGTTGATGGATCCAACTGTATACAAACGTATTCAATGGACGCAAGAAGGTTCCGCAAGCCGAAAACTTGCCGGTGACTGCCATCACAGGTATAACTGTATTTCATTGTGTACAACGGTATTCGATTCGAAGCCAAGTACTTTCGCCCCGCACAACAACGTCGTTACGGAACGAGAACCATGAAAAATCCCCTACGCAATGCCGTGTTCGGCCTGGTCGTGGCCGTCATCGCCGCGCTTGCGTTCGTTAATGCCGGCACCGCCGGTGGAACGAGCACGGCCAGGAACAAACTCACGCTGATCGCTCCCGCGGCCCCGGGCGGCGGCTGGGACGGATTTGCCCGCGAAGGACAGCAGGCACTCAAGAGCGGCGGCGTCGTCAATAACGCCCAGGTGATCAACGTGCCCGGGGCCGGCGGGACCATCGGCCTGAGCCAGTTCGTACAGACTCCGGGACGCGAAGACGCCCTCCTGGCGACAGGTGGCGTGATGGTGGGTGCCATCGAACTCGGCGACAATCCGGAGTCCATGGCCGATGTTGTTCCCATCGCGCGGCTGGCCGATGACTATGCGGCGCTGGTGGTCCCCGCCGATTCCGAGTTCAAAACCCTCGATGATTTCCTGGCCGCCTGGAAGAAGGATCCCGGGGGAACCTCGATCGGCGGCGGCTCCCTGGGCTCCATTGACCACCTGCTTAGCGCGATGGTAGCCAAAACCGTAGGGGTGGATCCCAAGGATTTGAACTACATCGCCTACTCTGGCGGCGGAGAGGCACTGACGTCCCTCCTGTCCCACACCACGTCCGCCGGCATGTCCGGCTACAACGAAGTCAGTGACCAGATCGAAGCGGGAACCCTGCGGGCGCTGGCCATCTCTTCGGAAGAGCGGCTCGAGGGCGTGGACGTTCCCACCTTCAAGGAACAGGGCGTTGACGCGGCAATGTCCAACTGGCGAGGGTTTGTGGCGGCGCCCGGCATCACGGACGAAGCGAAAGCGGAGTTCATCAAGATCGTCACCGAGATGCGCAGCAGCGCCCACTGGCAGGAAGCCCTGAAGCGCAACAACTGGACGGACACCTTTTCAACCGGCGAACAATTCGAACAGTTCATCAACAACGAAGTTGCAACGGCCCAAGAAATCGTAAAGGACCTCGGCCTATGAGCCTCACCCATCACCAGCAAGAAACAAGATCCGCTACTGCGCCGCAAAGCCAAACAAAAGCAGGCTTCGGGACCGGTCGCAGTGAATTCGTCGTGGTCGCCGTGCTGTACGCCGTGGCCATCTTCCTCACCGTGGGAACTGCGACCATGAATGTGCAGGGCAAGTCAGCCCCCGGACCGCAGTTCTTCCCCATTATCGTGTGCATCGTCCTCTACCTCGTAGCTACCCTCCTGGCCATCCAGATCCTTCGCTCACCGAAGGTCCCGGACAACTCCATTCACCCCGGACACGGGCAGTTCTCCCCGGACATGCTTCACGACCTCGGCCATGTGGGGAAGAAAGAGGATGAAGCCTGCGAAGAGAGGGAATCCTTGGCGCCGGCCAAGACCTGGAAGACCTACTCGGACTGGCGGACTGTTGGCCTGCTGCTGGCCGGCGTCGTGGCTTTTGTCCTGCTGCTCAACCCACTGGGCTGGATCATCAGCGCCGCACTGCTGTTCTGGGTTGTTGCCTACGCCCTCGGCAGTCGCCGCCAGGTCTTCGACATCGGTGTTGGCCTGCTCTTTTCCTCAATTACTCAACTGGCCTTTGGCGCCGGGCTGGGCCTCAGCCTGCCTTCCGGCATTGTGGGAGGGATCTTCTAATGGAACAGCTCGAACTCCTGATGGGCGGCTTCGCGAGCGCGTTGACCCCCATCAACCTCCTGTGGGTGCTGATCGGCGCAATCCTGGGCACCGCCGTCGGCGTCCTTCCCGGGCTTGGCTCCGCCATGGCGGTGGCATTGCTGCTGCCTGTGACGTTTTCATTGGAGCCGACGGCAGCGTTTATCATGTTCGCCGGCATCTATTTCGGCGGCCTTTTCGGTGACTCCACGTCCGGAATCCTGCTCAACACCCCGGGCCACTCGTCCGCCATCGCGTCCACGTTCGAGGGCCACCGGATGGCAAAGAACGGGCACGCCGCCAAGGCCCTAGCCACCTGCGCCATCGGCGCCTTCATCGGCGGCCTGATCGCCACCACCCTGGTGGTCTTCTTCGCGCCGACCCTGGTCAAAATGGCCACCGTCTTCGGACCGGCCGAGTACTTCGCCCTGGCAGTGTTCGCGTTCCTGGCCATCTCCGCCGTCGTCTCCGAATCCGTGATCCGCGGCATCGCGGCCCTGGGAATCGGCCTCGCCCTCGCCCTCGTTGGAATCGACGGCCCCAGCGGCACCGCCCGGTTCACCCTGGGCATGCCGCAGCTCTTCGACGGAATCTCCGTCATCGTCATCACGGTGGGGCTGCTGGCACTCGGCGAGGTGTTCCACATCGCGTCCCGCATCCACCGCCACCCGGCAGCCACTCAAATCGAGACCAAGGGCCGGGCACGGCTTAACCTCGCCGATTTCAAGAAGGCACTGCCCGCCTGGCTCCGCGGCACGGCGTTTGGCGCCCCGTTCGGGCTGATCCCGGCCGGCGGCGCAGAAGTGCCCACCTTCCTGGCCTACGGCACCGAGAAGCAGCTGGCCAAGCGCCGGAACGATCCCGAGTTCGGCACCACCGGCTCCATCCGCGGCCTGGCCGCTCCTGAAGCCGCGGCCAACGCCACCGCCGGCACTGCCATGGGAGCCCTGCTCGCACTGGGACTGCCGACGTCGGCCACCGCAGCCATCATGCTCGCCGCATTCCAGCAGTACGGCATGCAGCCCGGCCCCCTGCTCTTCGAACGAAGCGGAGATCTGGTCTGGGCGCTGCTGGCCTCGCTGTTCATCGGACTGGTGATCCTGGTGATGATCAACATTCCGTTCGCGTCCGTCTGGGCCAAGCTGCTCAGCATCCCCAAGCACTACCTCTACGCCGGCATCACCGTTTTCTCCATGCTCGGCGTCTACGCGGTGAGCTCCGCGGTGCTTGATCTCTGGCTGCTGATCGCCATCGGACTCGTCGGATTCCTGATGCGCCGCTACAACATCCCACTGGCACCAGTACTGATCGCAGTGATTCTGGGGCCGATGGCGGAGACCGAACTGCGCCGAGCACTGGCAGTATCCGAGGGGGACCTGGGCATCCTGGTGGACAGCCCCATCACCGTGACTTTGTATCTGGTCCTTGCCGGCGCCCTCGCCCTTAGCGCCGTCCAACACCTCCGCCACCGGGCCAGCCGGAAAGCCTGATTACGGGACCCCACCAAAAGGGAGTCCTTGCATCTCAACTACCCACTGGGCCGTCGAGGGCAGGGGCTCCCTACGGCTAGGACCGAGCGGCGCGGATGGCACGGCCCGCAGCGGCGCCGGCCGCCAGGATCACAGGGACCAGGCACATCAAGGTGACCACGGTGTTGGGACGGAACCCCGCGCGGCCGCCGACACTCCGGTACACACCCAGCGGCAGCACCATCCCGCCGCCACCCCCGCCGGAGGCACCGTCGCCAGCTTCGCCGCCTCCCCCGAACCCAAAGGACACCAAGGCAACGGGGACGATTTCTTCACCGCCCACCTGGACGGCCGGGCCATATGCCTTGGTGACGCCAATGTTTTTGAAGGTGTCCACGAAGGACGAAAAGGAATCAGACATGACCTCACCATAGGCGCGCGGCGGGGTGAGCACCATGGGTGAGCGGCCGGCGTCGGGCCTTCCAGCGAGCCGCGCATTGCGCCGGGGAGCCTGCTTGCAATACTTCGGGGATACCTGCACGTGCTGCGGGAGTTCGCCCAGCATTGCGGGCACGCCGACCTTCGGCGCGAGCAAATCCTCAACGGCTGACACCAGGCAAGCGCCGGCGCCAGCCGCGCCGGGTCAGGCTTTGTTGGCCTTCGCGGCGTCTGCGAGTGAGGCGAGTCCGCGCTCGAAGTCGCCGCCGACCATCTTGTCCATGTTCACAATCATGGCGAAAATCTTCGCGAGCCCCTTGTTCTCTCCGGTCATCCGCCACGTGACCTGGGTGCCGCCGTCGGCCGGTGCGAACGTGAAAGTGGTGGGATTCACAGCCTTGAAGGGCTTGGTGAACTCAAGCCGGACCTTGATGCTGCGGGGAAAGTCCGACTCGACAATTTCCATGTTTCCGCTGCCTGCCTTGCGGTTGCCGCTCCACGCATATTTGGCCCCCACCCCGGCGTCGTTGCCCGAGTACGAGCGGTTCAATTCCGGATCGACGTTCTCCCAAGGCGACCATTTGGTCCATTCCAGGAAGCTGTTGACCAGCGGAAAGACGTCTTCCGCCGGGGCAGGGATGAGGGCGCTGCGAGTGACTTCGTATGATGACATGCCGCAATCATAGGCGGATGGAGCTGAGATTCAGAGGGTCCCGCATGCGGCGTTCACCAAGTGTTCCGGAACCCGAAACTTGGCTTGCCTACTGTCACAGGATCGACGGCCGGAAGTACGGCCGCACCAGAGAAAGAGGCAACGATGACCACCGGACTCCCCCAGCACAACCTCAGCCGACGGGCAGCGCTGGCTGTCGCCGGGACGCTTGGCGCGCTGGGACTCACAGTGGCCGCGGCGGCCGGAAGCCACGCGGCGCCGGGGGCGAAGGCACCCAAGGCCGCCCTCGCCTTCCGCCCAGACGGCCGCTTCAAAGTGGTCCAGTTCAACGACACCCAGGACGACGAGCAGACGGACCGCCGCACCATCGAGCTCATGGACAAGACCCTGGACGCGGAGAAGCCGGACTTCGTGGTGATCAACGGCGATGTGATCAACGGCGGCTGCGACTCTGAGCTGGAGGTCAAGCAGGCACTCAACCATGTGGTCCAGCCCATGGAGCGCCGGCAGATCCCGTGGGCCATCACCTTCGGCAACCATGACGAGGATTCCGTAGCACGGACGGGCATGAGCGAGGCCAAGATGCTGCAGTTCCTCCAGACCTACGACTTCAACATGAACGGCGATTCCACGCCGGGCCTCACCGGCACTTCGAACTCGCTGCTCCTGGTGCAGTCCGCCAAGTCCACGGCACCGGCTTTCGGACTGTGGCTCATCGACACCGGACGGTACGCCCCGGACGCCATCAACGGGCAGAACTTCGAAGGCTACCCCGACTGGGACTGGGTACGCATGGACCAGGTCACCTGGTACCGCAACCTGTCGATCGCCACCGAGCAGAAGTACGGCAAGAAGGTCCCCTCCCTCATGTGGGGACACATCGCGCTCCACGAGCACCGCAACATGTGGTTCGCCAGCCTCGACTCGCGGACGGACGCGGATCAGGCCCGCGCCCTCACCAAGCACAACATCGTCGGCGAACGGAACGAGGACGAGTGCCCCGGCCCCATCAACTCCGGCCTGTTCAGCGCCTTCCTGGAGCGCGGAGACGTCCTCGGCTACTTTGTGGGCCACGACCACGTCAACACCTACGTGGGCAACTACTACGGCGTGCAGCTCGGCTATGCGCCCGGAACCGGATTCGGTGCTTACGGGCTCTCCGGCGCTGAGCGGAACCGCCTGCGCGGGGCACGCGTCTTTGAGTTGGATGAGAACCACCCTGGAATCTACAAGGACACGCGGCTGGTATTCGCCAAGGACATGGGCATCGACCTGACGGCCAATGACCAGCCGATCGTTCCGCAGCCGTTGGATGCGCGGCAGCTGTAGGGGACGTTAGCATCGGCCGCCCGGCGGATCAGGCCCGGGCGGCCAGCGCGGCGTTCAGGAATTCCAGGTGCGCCGGCGTGGTGGCCACCGCAGCCGCCGCATACTCCGGGTGCTTGCGGAGGTACTTCTTGATGAAGGGGCAGACCGGGACGATGCTGCGGCCCTGGTCAACCGTTTCTTGGAGCGCCACCTTGGCGAGCTTGCCCGCGAGTCCCTGGCCGCCGTATTCCTCTTTGATCACGGTGTGGTAGAAAATCCGCTGCGGTGAGCCGCCGTCGTCGTACTCCTTGTACACGGCTTTACCAATGACGTTCCCGCCGGTCAGCACTTCGAAGCGCTGCCGCTCAGGGTTGTGGCGGATGGTGACATCGTGCACGGGGTCTCCTCGGTTCGGCTTCTGGTACAGCCTAACGTTGGGACCCCCGTCCTTATTTCGTCGTCTAGCAGGCCAGATTGAGCGCGTTCACGGCTGCTTCGGACATCTCAAGGGACCGCCAGTCATCGAAACCAACCAGGTCCGGGACCGGTTCACGGGCAACCGCCATGGCCACCTGCCGGGACCCGTCCGCGCTGATCAACGCAAGCGCCGCGTATCCCCGCACCACCCCGACATGGCCGAAATAGTCATGGTTGGAGCACGAGTCGTACCGCCGGACCAGACCAAGGCCGAACGTTTCGTATTTCGGCTGATGCATCTCCGCCACGCTTTGGAGCGCCAGCAGGGTCCCTTTCTGTAGCGCCGCGAAATAGGTGTTGAGTTCGGGGACCGTGGAAATCATTCCGGTGTCGGGGGAACCGTTGTGGAACGGCACCAGAGCATTGTCCTCCAGTTCGCCGGGTTCCGTCCGGGTGTAGCCGTGGACCATCCGCTGCGGACCCGGGTAGCCACCGGTCATGAGCGTGTCCTGCAGCCCCAACGGCTCCACGTTGTCGGTGTGAATGACCGCTCCGATGTCCTCGCCCCGCAACGTCTCGACGAGGAGGGCCAGCGCCGAATAATTGGTGGCGGAATAGCTGAACAGGCTGCCCGATCCCCCGGTCCACGGCATGGCCGCAATGAACGACACACGTTGCTCATGCGTGAAGGGTCCATCCCCTATGTGGATGGGCGATACCCAGTAGTCGGGCATGCCGGACCGGTGGCTGAGCAGGCTGCGGATGGTGATGGGTCCGGGCGGCTTGATGATGCTCTCGAAGTCCGGCAGGTACTTCTGGATGGGGTCATCCAGCTGGATTTTCCCTTCCTCAACGAGCTTCATGACCGACACAGCCACCATGGTGGTGGTGATGTCACCAATGTGCGTCTGGTCGCTCAACTGCACGGGATCCTGGTTCTTAAGGCTTCGGACGCCCTCGGCCGATGACCAATCCCCCACCCTTGACTTCAACTGGATGATGACCGCTGTAGCTCCAGCAGCGCGCACGTCCTGGCTGTACTTTTCCAGCACGGCAACGAAGGCCCGCGGCTTCGGGGCCGTAGCCGTCGCCGGAGAGGATTGAAGGGTCGGGGACCGCTGATCCGGCGGATCGGAGGCACTGGTGCAGCCTGCCAATGAGGCCACCAGCGCGGCCGCTGCCACGGCGGCCGCCAGGCGCGAGGAGCTGAAACCATGAACGCCTGCCTGCATCCCACGTCCCTTCGGGGGCCGGTCCGCAACTGGACTCCCACGAGACCGCCAGCTGCGCCGGCACTTTCGATGTTCCTCAGGGCCAATGGGAGTGTCAAGGATGCTGCGGCAGGCCGGTGACGCAGCCGCCCAGGCCTTGTAGTGTCGTGGGCATCGGGCAAGGACTCCCCCTGCCGCCCACTAGAACCGGGAACTTAGGAGTGAACATGGCTGTTGACGAGAACGAAGCGCAGGTCCTGGACCAGTGGACGCAACGACTGACGCAGGCACTGCAGATCCTGGACCTGGACGTGGATCAGGAGCTCCTCCTTGACCTGGCCAGGAAGTCTGCCGGCTCGGTGATCCATGCGGCCGCACCGGTTACGACGTTCCTGGTGGGATACGCCGCCGGGCTCGCCGCCGGCAACGGCAGCGCCGGGTCCAAGGCCGAGTCGACGGCGGCAGTCACCCAAGCGGCCGACGTCGCCTTCCGGCTCTGCGAAGACGGGCACGACGGCGGCCCGGCGGCTGGAGGCTGGGCGGACACCGGTCAGTAGGGGGCCCTGGTCTCCATCAGCGGTTCTGGCCCGCATAAGCGGTGCTGGCCAGCACCGCTTATGCGGGCCACGGCCGCTTTTGCCGACTCAACCACGGGTAGCCGCTATCCCGCGGCGGTCGGTTCCTCAACCAGCACAGCTACCGGCTCCAGCCTTACGATCACTTCCTTCGACGCCGGCGTCTGGCTGCCCTCGGCCACGCTGTCCAGCGGCACCAGCACGTTTGCCTCAGGGTAGTAGGCTGCCGCGCAACCGGCCGCCGTGGGGTACGAGACCACCCGGAAATTCCGCAGCACCCGCTCCACGTTGTCCTGGTACACGCCGTGGATATCCACGTGCTGCCCGTCGCTGAGTCCCAGTTCGACGAGGTCCCCGGGGCTGACAAACACCACTTCGCGGCCCTTCTTGATGCCCCGGTAGCGGTCGTTGTTGCCGTAGATGGTGGTGTTGAACTGGTCGTGCGAGCGCATGCTCTGCAGGATCAGCGTTCCGGCGGGCCGCTCCATATGTTCGAGCTCGTTGACGGTGAGCATGGCCTTGCCCGTCGGGGTGGTGAACGTCCGCGAATCCCGGGGCCCGTTCGGGAGCACAAAGCCGCCGTCCTGCCGGATCTTCTGGTTGTAGTCCTCGCAGCCGCTGACTACGTGCGAGATGTGGTCCCGGATGAGGTCGTAGTTTTTCTCGAACCCGGCCCAGTCCGCCTGCACGGAGTCACCCACCACTTTTTGGGCCAGCCTGCTGACGATGGCCACCTCGGACAGCAGGTCCGGGGCCACGGGCCGCACTGTTCCGTGTGAGGCGTGGACTGCGCAGACGGTGTCCTCCACGGACACAAACTGCGGACCGGATTCTTGCATGTCGATCTCCGTGCGGCCCATCGTGGGCAGGATCAGCGCCTCGGCCCCCGTGACGGTGTGCGAGCGGTTGAGTTTGGTGGAAATCTGGACCGACAGCTCCGTGTTCTCCATCGCCGCGAACGCCGCGTGGGTGTCCGAAATGGCTCCCACGAAGTTACCGCCCAAGGCCACGAAAACCTTGATGCCGCCGTCGCGCATTTGCCTGATGGTCTCCACGGAGTCCACGCCGTGTTCGCGCGGCGGTTCAAAGCTGAATTCCTTGCCGAGGGCGTCCAGGAATGCCGGCGGCATCTGCTCCCAGATGCCCATGGTGCGGTCACCCTGGACGTTGCTGTGCCCGCGGATGGGTGAGGCACCGGCGCCGGGCTTGCCGATGTTGCCGCGGAGCAGCAGGAGGTTGATGATCTCCTTGATGGTGGCCACACCCTTCTTGTGCTGGGTGATGCCCATGGCCCAGGTGATGATCACCTTCTCGGCCCTGAGGTAGCGGTCCGCGAGCTCGTCGATCTCTTCGCTCCGCAGGCCGGTGGCCACCAGCACGGCAGCCTCGTCCAGCTGGGCCAGATGCTCGCGGAGTTCCGCCAGGCCCTGGCAGTGTTCGGCCAGGAATGCGTGGTCCAGCACGGTTCCGGGATTCGCAGCCTCGGCATCCAGGACCCGCTTGGAAACTGCCTGGAGCAGGGCCATATCCCCGCCGATGCGGACCTGCAGGAATTGGTCGGCGATTTCGGTGCCGCGACCAATGATCCCCTTGACCTTCTGCGGGTTCTTGTAGCGCATCAGGCCCGCTTCCGGCAGCGGATTCACGGCCACGATGCTGGCTCCGGCCTCCTTGGCTTCCTCCAGGGCGGTCAGCATCCGGGGGTGGTTGGTGCCCGGGTTCTGGCCCATCACGATGATCAGGTCCGCCTTGGCGAAGTCATCATAGGAGATGGTGGCCTTGCCGATCCCGATGGTCTGGCCCATGGCCCAGCCCGAGGACTCGTGGCACATGTTGGAGCAGTCCGGCAGGTTGTTGGTCCCGTAGGCCCGGACAAACAGCTGGTAGAGGAACGCGGCCTCGTTGGAGGTCCGGCCGCTGGTGTAGAAAGCGGTCTGGTCCGGGCTCGGGAGTGACTTGAGCTTGTCCGCGACGATGGTGAAGGCCTGCTCCCAGCTGACGGGCCGGTAGCGGTCCTCCCCCGCGGGCTTGTGGACGGGCTCGGTGAGGCGCCCCTGCATCCCCAGCCAGTACTCGGACCGCTGCCGCAGTTCACTCACCGGATTCGCAGCCCAGAATTCGGAGCCGATCACCACCGGAGTGGCCTCCCAGGTGACAGCCTTCGCGCCGTTTTCGCAGAACTCAAACGTCTTCCGGTGCCCGGGGTCCGGCCACGCGCAGCTCATGCAGTCAAAGCCGTCCTTCTGGTTCAGAGCCAGCAGGGTTTTCACGGCCCTGACCGCGCCCATGTGCTGCACGGCCGGCTCCAACGAGTGGTAGACGCCCGGGACGCCGGCGGCCCACGTCTTCGGGTGGCCGCTGACCTCGATGTCAGCCTCGTTGGCCTCTTCCACGTGCGGGTTCTTGCGTACCACCTTGCACTCTCCTCGGTTCAGGCTCACACCGGCAATACACCGGTTTTCAGCGCTGTGTGACGGTCCAGTCCACCCCTATTGAGGGTCTCATCCAAGTCAAGCAGGACTAACCGCAAACGCCTAGGTAGGGTGGACAGATGGACGTCCCTCCGTTTGTCTGGACCCTGACCATCGTGGGAATCGTCGGCCTGCTGGCTTTCGATTTCTTCTTCCATGTCCGGAAGGCCCATACCCCCACACTGAAGGAATCGGCCATTTGGTCCTCCATCTATGTGGGGATCGCCCTCCTCTTTGGCCTGGGGGTGCTGTTGTTCGGCGGCACCACCATGGGCACCGAGTACTTCGCCGGGTACATCACGGAGAAGGCCCTGTCCGTGGACAACCTGTTCGTGTTCCTGATCATCATGGCCAGCTTCAAGGTTCCCCGCGCGGACCAGCAGAAGGTGCTGCTCTTCGGCATCGTCTTCTCGCTGATCGCCCGGACGGCGTTCATTTTCCTCGGCGCCGCCCTGATCAACAGTTTTGCGTGGGTGTTCTACATCTTCGGCCTGATCCTGCTGATCACCGCAGGGAACCTGCTCAAGCCGGACAGTCACGACGAAGACTCCGAGGGCCTGGTGGTACGGCTCGCCAAAAAGTACCTCCCGGCGTCGGCCCATTACGACGGCGACAAACTGTTCACGATGGAGAACGGCAAGCGCGTCCTCACCCCGATGCTCCTGGTGATGGTGGCCATCGGCGGCACCGACATCCTGTTTGCGCTGGACTCCATCCCCGCCATCTTCGGCCTCACCCAAAACGTCTTCATCGTCTTTACGGCCACCGCGTTCTCGCTGATGGGCCTGCGCCAGCTCTTCTTCCTGATCGACGGCCTGCTGGACCGGCTGATCTTCCTCTCTTACGGCCTTGCGGCCATCCTCGGCTTCATCGGCGTGAAGCTCGTGCTGCATGCCCTGCACGAGAACAATTTGCCGTTCATCAACGACGGCCAGCATGTCAACGTCATCGAAGTCAGCACCGGCGTGTCCCTGACCGTGATCCTGGGCGTCCTGGCGGTCACCGTCGTGGCCTCGATCTTCAGCCCCAAAGGCAAGGCCAAGAACGCGGTGTCCGGCGCCAAACGGCACGCCACCGAATACTTGGACCTCAACTATGAAACGGACATGGCGGAGCGGGACAAGCTGTTCGCCCGGATGGTCCGGGAGGAAGACCAGATCCGCAGCCTGCCGGAGAAGTACAAACGG
The DNA here is from genome assembly GCF_057840185.1 of Pseudarthrobacter sp. KH_020_B. NCBI lineage: Bacteria > Bacillati > Actinomycetota > Actinomycetes > Micrococcales > Micrococcaceae > Pseudarthrobacter > Pseudarthrobacter sp. KH_020_B. The sequence goes on along the minus strand of NZ_CM174506.1, from coordinate 1,056,208 downwards.
CTCATCCACAACGAAACCGAATTCCTGGAGCTCCTCCGCAAAGCCCACACCGAGCACGACCAAGCCCAGGTGCGGGCAGCGCAGGAGTAGCCAGGGCGTGATTGTCAGCCCCTCTTGCTAAATTCAAAGCAGCGTCAGGGGAACTATCCTCCGGCCAGGCACGTCAATGGGGAGGCCCCGTGTTTCTGCTCGATCCAGCCAGCGTGGATTCCAGTTCCGGTGCGCCGCAGGACCTGGTGTTTTCGGCCAGCGATCTGGTGGCCGCCAGCGATTGTGAGTACCGCACGCTCCGCATCCTGGACGAGAAACTGGGCCGGTCCCCCAAGGCACAGTTTCCCGACGACGAAATGCAGCGCCGTGCCGGGGCGCTCGGTGACCAGCACGAGGCCAAGGTCCTGGCCGGCCTGATCGCGCAGTACGGCGCATGGGACGCCGGACGCGGCGCCGGCGTGTACTCGATCGAGCGCGGGGACAATACGCGCGGCGAGCTGCTGGCCAAGCACGCGGAAACGGAACTCGCACTCCGGTCCGGGGCCGACGTCGTCTTCCAGGCAACCTTCTTCGACGGCGAGTTCCTGGGCTACGCGGACTTCATCGTCAACGAGGCCGCAGGAACCGGAAACACGGGCCGCTACGAGGTGTGGGACACCAAGCTGGCACGGCACGCCAAGGTAGGCGCGCTCCTGCAGCTTGCCGCCTACGGCGACCAACTGATCGGCATGGGCCTGGACCCGTCGCCCCGGGTCACGCTGGTGCTGGGCGCCGTGGTGGACGGCGATTACGTCCGCAGCCACCACTCCCTGCCGGACCTGCTGCCGGTCTACCGCGAGCGCCGCGACCGCTTCCGCGCCCTGACCGCCGCCCACCGGGAGGCCGGTTCGGCGGTGCAGTGGCAACAGCCCGGCGTCGCGTCCTGCGGGCGCTGCAACTACTGTGCCGAGCAGGTCCAGGCCCACCGCGACCTCCTGATGGTGGGCGGCATGACCACCCTCCGGCGGAAGAAACTCATCGCCGATCACATCACCACCATCGACGCACTGGCCGATCTCCCGCCGGGCAAGGCCACCGGCTCGGTGGCCAGGCTCCGCGACCAGGCCAGGATGCAGCTGGGCCGGGACGTTCCGGACGGATCCCGCACCTTCGCTATGGACGGCGAGGAGCACACCGTCACGTTCAAGGTGCTGCCGGAGAATGCCCTGGCCGGGATTCCGCAGCCGAGTCCCGGCGACATCTTCTTCGACTTCGAGGGCGATCCGCTCTGGCAGGACCCCGCCACCAGCAAATGGGGGCTGGAGTACCTGTTCGGCGTCATCGAGGCGCCTGTGTTTGACGGTGACGCTCCTGACGCCCTCGCAGCGGGCAAGCCCGTGTTCCGGCCTTTCTGGGCGCATTCGCGCAACGAGGAGCGGCAGGCCTTCCTGGACTTCCTCGCCTACGTGGAAGAGCGCCGCGCCATATACCCGGACATGCATGTCTACCACTACGCCGCCTACGAAAAATCGGCGCTCCGGAACCTGTCCGTCACGCATCTCGCCGGCGAGGACATTGTGGACAACTGGCTCCGCGAAGGGCTCCTCGTGGACCTCTATGCCACCGCCCGGCATTCGCTCCGGATCTCCGAACCGTCCTACTCCATCAAGAAGCTTGAGCCCCTGTACATGGGAAGCAACCTCCGCTCCGGGGACGTCAAGGACGCCGGAGCCTCCGTGGTGGCGTATGCCGGTTACTGCGCTGCCCGGGACGAAGGCGACGCCGCCACGGCCGCCCACATCCTGGCCTCCATCTCCGACTACAACGAGTACGACTGCCTCTCCACCCTCCGCCTGCGCGACTGGCTGCTGGGTCTGCGCCCGTTGCAAGAGGACGGAACGTCCGACGACGGCGGGCGGCCGGCGCCGTCGTCGTCCGCTGTTGCTGCCGCGCCCCCGATTCCGGAACCCGAGCCAACGCCGGAGGAGCGCCGCCTGCAGGACTACCTTGCCAGCCTCCCTGACAACCGGCCGTGGACCAACGACGAACGGGCCATCGCCATGGTGGCCGCTGCCACGGGATACCACCGCCGCGAGCGCAAGCAGTTCTGGTGGGAGCACTTCGACCGGACCGAGTCCGAAATCGACCACTGGTCTGAGCACCGGAACGTGTTTGTGGTGGATACCGCGGAAATACTGACGGACTGGGAGCTCGCAAAGCCGTCGGCCCGGATGCGCACCCGCACGCTGAGGCTGACCGGAGTCATGAGCGAAGGTTCGGAGTTCAAGCCCGGGAGCACCTGGTGCCGGCTCTACGACTCCCCGCTCCCTGACGGCCTGGACGATCCCGTGGGAAGCCCCACGGGCCGTGGCTTCACGTTCGGCACGCTGGTCACTGCCGTGGAGGACCATCCGCGGGTTGCCGGCCAGACCATGATCACCATCGAGGAGCGGGAAACAGGAAAGGTCCCCGCCTACCCGCACATTCCCGTGGCGCTCACCGAGGACCAGCCGATCCGCACTGCCAGCATCGAAGCCGCCCTGGCTGAACTGGCCCAGAGTGTTGGCGCCTCCGTGCCCGTGCTTCCGGAACATCCCGGCGTCGACATCCTGCGGAAGGTGCCGCCGCGCTTCCGGTCCCTGCCCGCTCCCGCCGCCGTCGGCAAGGACGGCTCCGGTGCGGCGGACTACGTCACGGCGATTACCGCCTCGCTGCTGGACCTCGATCATTCCTACCTTGCGGTGCAGGGCCCTCCCGGGACGGGCAAGACCTACGTCGGCTCGCATGTCATTGCCCGGCTGGTGGAACAGGGCTGGAAGATCGGGGTGGTTGGGCAGTCCCACGCGGTGGTGGAGAACATGCTCTGCACCGCGATCGAAACCGCCGGCGTGGATCCGGCGCGGGTGGCGAAGAAGCTGGCTGCTCCGCATCCCGTGCTGTGGCACCGCACGTCCGACGACGACGTTGCGGCCCTGCTGGGCTCCCCCGGCGGCTGCCTGGTGGGGGGCACCGCCTGGACCATGACGGGCAAGTCCGTCCCCGCAGGGTCCTTGGACCTGTTGGTCATCGACGAGGCCGGCCAGTTCTCGCTGGCCAACACCCTGGCCGTGGCCCGCGCCGCCAAGCGCCTCCTGCTCCTCGGGGACCCGCAGCAGCTGCCGCAGGTCACGCAGGGCTCGCACCCGGAGCCCGTGGACGAATCCGCCCTCGGCTGGCTCGCTGCCGGGCACGCCACGCTCCCCGGCGAACTGGGCTACTTCCTGGCGGACAGCTGGCGCATGCACCCGGACCTGTGCCGCGCCGTGTCCGTCCTCAGCTACGACGGAAAGCTCGAAGCTGCGCCGGCGGCATCCCTCCGCAGCCTCGCGGAACTGCCGGCCGGAGTGGAAACAGTCTTTGTGGACCACAACGGGAACACCAAGTCCTCCGCCGAGGAAGCTGCCGAGGTGGTCCGTCAGGCCCAGCGGCATATCGGCCTGAAGTGGCTTCCCGGCGACGACAAGCCCGCCAGGCCCCTGAACCCGGAAGACATCCTGGTGGTGGCCGCCTACAACGCCCAGGTCCAGCTGATCCGGCAGGCCCTGCACGACGCCGGCCTGCCGGGTGTCCGGGTGGGCACCGTGGACAAGTTCCAGGGCCAGGAGGCGCCGGTTGTCCTGGTGTCCATGGCCTGCTCCGCGGTCGCCGAAGCTCCGCGCGGAGCCGAATTCCTGCTGAACCGGAACCGGATCAACGTGGCCGTGTCGCGCGGCCAGTGGCGGGCCGTCATCATCCGTTCCCCCGAGCTCACCAACTACATGCCGTCCAAACCGGCAGTGCTTGAGGAACTTGGCGCCTTCATCGGCCTCAGCGCGGGCATTCATAGTGCGCGTACTCACAGCCGCGCAACACCCTGAGAAACCGTGTTCTCAGACTCAAAGCAGGGTAAATTCGGGGGGTGACATCCCAGAGCAACAGGCTGCCTGTCGGCGCCCTGATAGTCCTTGCCGCCATCGGCTTCACCGCCATCACCACCGAACTCCTGCCCTCCGGCCTGCTGCCCCAGATCAGCGCCGACTTCCGGGTCTCCGAGGCGACCGCCGGGTACCTGACGGCGGGCTATGCGGCCATCATCGTGGTCACCGTTATCCCCCTGTCGCTCCTGCTGTCGCGGGTCCCGCGGCACTACCTGCTCATCGCGTTGATTCTCTTCTTCGCGGCCAGCAACGCGCTGGTGGCCATCGTCTCCGATTTCGGTGCCGCCATGGGTTCACGGGTGGTGGGCGGTATTGCCCACGGCCTGCTGTGGTCCGCCATGGCCCCGTTTGTGGCCCGGATCGTCCCCGCCCACAAAGTAGGCAAGGCGCTGGCCATCGTGTTCAGCGGCAACAGCCTGGGGCTGGCCATCGGCGCCCCGGTAGGCACCGCGCTGGGCAACCTCCTCGGCTGGCGCGCGGCGTTCCTGGTCCTGGCCGCCTCCGGGGTGCTGCTGGCGCTCCTGGCCGTCTGGCTGCTTCCCCCGGTGCGGCGCATCCCCGATGCTCCGCACCCATCCATCCGCAAGGCCATCGGCCAGCCGGGCGTGAAGGCCGTCGCCGTTGGCTGGCCCCTGATGCTCATGGCACATTTCGCGTTGTTCACCTACATTGCGCCGTTCCTGCGCGAGGTCCGGCTGCCCGACTTCAGCATCCCGTTGTCCATCAGTGTCCTCGGTGTTGCCGGGCTGGTGGGCATCTGGATCGCCGGCATCACCGTGGATTCCCGTCCGCGACGCTGGCTCCTGATCACGGTCGCCGGCGTTGTAGTGTCCCTGGCCTTGCTCCCGCTGGTGGGAAGCGTCCTGCCAGCCTTGGCGCTGCCGGTAAACCTGGTCCTGATGTTGGTCTGGGGCACAGGCATCGGCGCGATGGGCATTTACAACCAGTCCGCCATCCTCCGTGCCGGCGGCGAGTACAGGGACGCCGCCAACGGACTGACGGTACTGACCATCCAGATCGGGATCATGGTCGGCGCGATGTTCGGCGCGGCCGCCCTCACCATCGCGGGGCCGCTCCTGATCCCGATCGCCGCCGCCATTCCCGCCGTCGTCGCGTTTGTGCTGATCCTCGCCGGACGGCGGCACGCCTACCCGCCGGGGCCGAAGGAACGCGTCAGCGGGCCCTGAAATCCTGGAACGATCCGTCGGCGGCGGAGAGGGATTCCTCCACCCGTTCCACGCGGCCGGGGGCGTTCTCCGACCTCAGCCAGTCCAGGAGCTTCTGGATCTGCTGCGCCGGCCCTTCGGCCACGATGGACACCGAGCCGTCGTCGAGGTTTTTCACCACGCCTTTGAGGGCCAGTTCGTCGGCCTTGCCCATCGTCCAAAAACGGAATCCGACCCCCTGCACCACGCCAAAGACGCGGGCAGAGAGCCGGATATCGCCGTTATCCCGGCGAAGATTCTCCCGGCCAGGGTTGTCCCGGCCGGAGTCATCCCGGCGCCAGGAAAATCCCATGGCAGTCAGGACTGCTTAACCAGCGCTGCTTCGACGTTGATCTTGACCTTGTCGCTGACCAGCAGGCCACCGGCCTCCAGGGCAGCATTCCAGGTCAGGCCGAACTCCTTGCGGCTGATCTCGCACTCCGCGGAGAATCCTGCGCGGGTGGCACCAAACGGGTCCACGGCTACCCCGGTGAACTCGACCTCCAGCTCCACCGGCTTAGTGATTCCGCGGATGGTGAGATCGCCCGTGAGCGTGTAATCCTCGCCGTCGCCCTCCGCTGACGTGGCCCGGAACGTCATCTCGGGGTACTCCTCCACATCGAAGAAGTCAGCCCCCTTGACGTGTCCGTCACGGTTGGCGTCGCCGGAATCGAAGCTGGCCGTCTTGACCGTGGCGTGAAGCGAAGCGTCGGCCAGCGAATGGCCAACGCGGGCTTCGGCCGAGGCGTCCGTGAAACGTCCGCGGACCTTGCTGATGCCCGCGTGGCGGACCGTGAAACCGATCTCGCTGTGGGACATGTCCAGGGTCCAGACGCCTGAGCTAAGGCCTGAAGGTAGGGTCACGTTGCATCTCCTTGGTGGAAACAGTGGTGTGGAAACCGGCCAGGACGACCGGTTTCCACATTGCTTCACTCCGGAGTTTTTGTCCAGATACTGCGCATGTCAGCTGTTGATGGTGATGTCCCGCGTGCGGTGGTCGTAGCGGATGGTGACCGTGCCGCCGTCGTGGTGCAGTTCGTGGTTGGGGCCATCGAACGTGCCGAACGCGCCGTAGTTCTCGTCCCACGACCGGTTCAGGGCGATCTTGAAGGTGTAAGCGCCGGCGGGAAGATCGGCGCTCATCTTCCACAGCTGGTCCAGGGCATCGAGCGTCAGTTGGGCTTCGTCGTACTGCGGGGCCCAGTTCTCCGGCGCGCCCAGGATGGTGTTGAAGTCCCCGGCAACCGCCACGGCCTCAGGCTGCGGGAAAGTCTCCACAGGAGCCGCTGCCTTTTCCTTGGGCGCTGCCTTAGCCACAGTTTTTGGCGCTGCCTTGCGCGAGCGGACGGCCTTGACCACTGGCTCCACGGCATCCTCGATGGCCTTGGCTGCCTTCTCGACGGCGTCGGCGGCCTTCTTAGCGGGAGTCCGCTTCGCCGGCACCTTCTTGGCGGGCGCACTCTTGACTGCGGGTGCCGTCTTGACCGCCGGTGCGGGTGCCGGTGCCGGCGGAATGGCGACGTCGGCAGGAACAGGAGTGCCGGCGTCGAGCGCTGCCGCGAAGGAATCCGCATCGGGGAAGGCCACCGTGGCGCGCATGCCGTCATCGGTGATGGTCCAGCCGGAACGGCCCTTGACCAGCCAGCCGGCCTTCACCAGCTTCGCCGTGGCGGACGTGAGCGTCTTGTGCCCGCGCGGGATGCCGCCGCTGAGCAGCGTGGCCTCGTGATCACTGAACGGCACGCGCGCGGTGGCTTCCGCCAGGACCTCGCCGGCATTGAGTGAACCGCCGGACCAGACGCCTTCGGTCAGGACGTGCAGCACTGTCTTGAGTCGGAGGTCGGTGTTATCTGCGATGGACTTGGCCATGATTCCCCTTGCGTAATGCGATCTGTCACTAGGCATCCTGCCAAGACCGTGTTAAATCGCGCGACTTGAATTGGTTAACTCTCCGTGTCATGACCGACTATGACGCGGATTACAGCAAAAGTGAGGCAGGAGTCTCGGCTAGGGGGCTGTTTACTCAACCCTGGCGCACAAAATCCCGGGTATCGCCGAACTCTCCCGCACGCGCTCGCGCACCAGTGTAGCGAGCCCGGCGGACCGGAGCTACCCGCCGTTCAGTTCATCCAGGAGCTCGGCTTTGCGCTCCTCGGAGGCGAACGACGAATGGATGGAATTGGCCGCCAGACGGGCCCTGTCGAAGTCCGAAAGGTCAAAAACGGCCTTCAGCTGGGAGAAGTTGTCATCCACATACCCGCCGAAGTAGGCCGGATCATCCGAGTTCACGGAGACGTTGAGCCCGGCGGCGAGCATGGCCGGCAACGGATGGTCCGCCAGGGTGTCCACGGCACGCAGCCGGACGTTCGAGAGCGGGCACACCGTCAGCGGAATCCGGTCCGCCACCAGCCGCTCCACCAGATCCGGGTCCTCCATGCAGCGGATGCCGTGGTCAATCCGTTCCACTCCCAGCGTGTCCAGCGCGTCGGTAATGTACGACGGCGGCCCCTCCTCGCCTGCGTGGGCGGTCAGCCGCAGGCCCGCTTCGCGGGCTTTGGCGAACAGCCGCTCAAACTTGGCCGGCGGATTGCCCACCTCGGCCGAATCCAGGCCGATAGCCGCAATGGGGGCGTTCATGGTCAGCAGACCGTCCAGGACTTCCAGCGCGGATTCCTCGGACAGGTCCCGCAGGAACGCGGCAATCAGGAGCGTGGATATGCCGAAGTCTTCCTGGGAGGTGGCCAGGGCCGAAGCCACGCCGTTGACGCAGGTTTCCAGGCTGATGCCGCGGGACAGGTGGGCCTGCGGGTCCATCATGATCTCCGCGTGCCGGACACCTGCTGCGGCGGCGCGGGCCAGATAGGCGCGAGTCATGTCGGCGAAGTCCTGCTCGGTCTGCAGCACCGCCATGTTGGCGTAGTACAGGTCCAGGAACGACTGCAGGTCCGTGAACTCGTACAGCCCCCGGAGCTCCTCGATCCCGGAATACGGGAGGGTGATGCCGTTGCGTTCGGCCAGTTCGAGGATCAGTTCCGGTTGCAGCGTGCCTTCAATATGCAGGTGCAGTTCCGCCACGGGCATGAGCCGCGCGGCTTCTTCCAGCGGGGCTGCTTCAGTTTCAGTGGCGGCCGCTTCAGTTTCGGGCACGGCGGTTCCGTCCGCAGAGATGTTCATCCGGTCAGGATATGCCCGCAAGCCGGCCGGCGCCTTCCCTGCCGACGGCTGCCATCAGGAGATCACCAGCAGACCACCAGAAATCATCTCGGTTTGATAACGGTCGGGCGATGTCCTAGCGTGAAACGTATGCCCGCCAAGCGGGTGAATGAATGCCCGGTGCTGCCTCCACCAGAACTGCCCGGCCGGCAGACACCGAAAATTGACCTCTATATCGTCAGGGGCGGGCAGTGGCGCAATAACCTCCGGGGACGGACCGAGCGCTGGTGGCCTTCAGGAGCATCACACCATGAACAACAACACCATCCGTACTGCCGCACGCCGTGGAGTAGCCGTCGCCGCCATTTCCGCGGCCGGCCTTTCACTCTCCGTCACCGCGGCCAACGCTGCCACCGACGGCGCAACCTGGGACGCTCTGGCACAGTGTGAAAGCGGCGGAAACTGGGCCACAAATACCGGCAACGGCTACTCGGGCGGTCTGCAGTTCAGCGCCAGCACGTGGGCGGCCTACGGCGGCACCGGTTCCGCGGCCGACGCCAGCCGTGAGCAGCAGATCGCCATGGCCGAACAGGTCCAGGCATCGCAGGGCTGGGGCGCGTGGCCGTCCTGCGCCGCGCAGCTTGGCCTGAGCGGTGGAGGGGGCACGACGGCGGTGACTCCGCAGAGCGCGCCAGTCCAGAGTGCGCCAGTCCAGAGTGCGCCCATCCAGGCGCCGGTGGAGCAGGCCCCCGCCGTGCCGGTCCCGACGGATGCCGTGACGGCTCCGCAGCACGCCGCGCCCGTGGAGTTGAGTGGCGAGACCTACACGCTTGAGCCCGGCGACACCCTGAGCACCGTTGCCGACAAGCTTGGCATTGAAGGCGGCTGGCAGAGCCTGGCGGACGCCAACGTGGACACCATTGCCAACCCGGACCTCGTGTTCTCCGGGCAGGTTCTCCAGCTTCCCGCCTAACGCTTCAACACTTTCCGCGGGAACCGCCCCTTTCCCCAAGAACGACGGCCCGCGGAAACAACAAAAACCCGGCAGCAACAACCCCGGGAAACAACGACGCCGGAGCGCCCCTCACGGGGGAGCTCCGGCGTCGTCCGTTGTTGTGTTCTGCGCGCTTAGGCTGCTGCCTTGGCCACGGCCGGAATCTCGCGGATGATGCGGACCTTCCACGCGGCGTCGTCGGTGGTGTCCAGCAGGGCCACCGTGCCGTGGGCGAGGTTCAGCGCCACCCGCTTGGCCGCCAGCAGTTCAAGGTAAAGGTGCTCGTTCATGCGGCTGGGGGTGTCGATCATGTACTTCACGGCGTCGCGGACCTTGCGGTAGTTGGCGCTCTTCTCGCGGTGCAGATGCAGCTCAAGCGAGTGGCGCTGGCGGATCTTGGGCTCGTGCTTGTTGAGCCAGGAGACGGCGAGGTGCACGCCAATCACCAACGCGAGGGACACGGCGTAGATCCACCAGCCGCTGGACATCAGGAACAGGGGCAGGTTGCCGATGGCCACGAGCGCGATCACGATCCGCAGCGCGACGATCCGGCGAAGGGTCAGGGCCACGGAGGCCATGGCCGCACGAAAGCCGTGCTGGTCGTGGCGTGCCGCGGCCGGGTCAAGGGTAAATTCATCAAGGACCAGGATGCCCTTGGCCTCCGGATCAAGCATCTGCCCGAACTTGGGCACAAACGGCTGCGTTGAACCGGCGGTCACTTTAGGTGAAATTGTCATTGGGGGCTTCCAGGACGGTGGGGCGTTTCGGCGATCTTAGTGGTTAGCGGCACGCGCTGTATGCATCGGTCCACTATGTGAACTATTCCGCTGCGCCGTCACGCTTGATGGTGTTGCCGCCGGATCCAGCCCGTGTGGCGCCGCGCACTGTAATTGGCACATCCGCCGCATGCCGTCAGACTGAAGGGATGCAAACCTTCCTTCCGTATCCCGATTTCCGGCAGAGCGCCGCAGCACTGGACACCGCCAGGCTTGGCAAGCAGCGTGTCGAGGCGCTGCAGACCCTCCGGGCTCTGGTGATTCCCGAGTACGGCTGGCTGGACCACCCCGCCGTCCGCATGTGGATGGGCCACGTTCCGGCGCTCACCATGTACGGCCTCGCGATGGTGGATGAGTGGACCAACCGCGGCCACGCCGACAACACCCGCGCCAACATCACCGAGTTCGCGCCCCAGGCGGCACACCCGGATTACGCGGCCAAGATCCCGCTGCCGGAGTGGCTCGGCAACCCTGATTTCCACCTCAGCCACCGCGCGAAGCTGCTCCGCAAGGAACCGAAGTTCTACAAGGCCGTGTTCCCTGACGCTGACTTGGACCTGGACTTCATTTGGCCTGAGCCCAAGCACGAGTTCTACCCGGCAGAACCCGAGGGCGACATCCTCTGGATCCTCCGCGACCCGCACGCCGAAATCGATCCGCAGACGCTGGACACCGTGGCATTGCCGCCGATCCGCCGAGGCGGCACTGTGGCCCCCGGCGCTCCCGATGACGGCTACTCCCCCGTGTACGTCGACGACGGCTCCCGCCGCCCGTCCAAGCAGCCGCGCAAGCTGCCGCCCAAGCAGCTCGTGAAGAAGCCCACGCGGAAGCGCCAGGCGCAGGAGGAAGCCTTCGCCACCCTCCCCGGCAAGACCGCCGTGGCGGTTTCGTTCGAGGACGGCAGCAAGTTCGCTGTCGGGCAGGTACATGGCCGCCCCATCACGCTCGACGACGGCCGGTTCGGCCGCAACTTCACCGTCACCGAGGTCATCGAACGGTCCGCGTTCGATTACCCTGCGCTCCTGCAGGACCCCCGGGTGTTCTTCCCGGTTCCCGCTCCCTGAGCGGCCACGCCGGGGTCTCGCGACACTGAGGACGCCTCATGCGCGCCCGCGCAATTTTACCCTTACAGTGATCCTTGAGTGCTGGCAGCGAGCACCAATAGCTTTGGGGGCGAAAATGGGGGCAGGCGACGGCGCTGCTGAGCAGGCGCGGATCGCTGCGGAACGAGCGGCCAAACTTCGACGCCAGCTCGACTACGCAGAACGGGCGGAACGGGCGTGGGCCGCGGGCGCCGCCGGTGAAGCCCGAGTTGCGGCGATCTTGGAAACGCTTCAGCCGCAGGGCTGGATGGTCCTTCACGACGTGCATTGGCCAGGACGGCCCAAAGCCAATTTGGATCATGTGTTGGTAGGCCCGGGCGGCGTCATCGTGATCGATGCGAAGAACTGGTCCGGCGACATCCATCTCCGGAACGGCGTCCTGCGGCAAAACGGATACTCCCGTGAGCGGGAAGCCGCCGGGGTGGTGGAGCAGTGCTCAGCGGTGGCGGCCCTCCTGGAACCGCAGCACCGCCGCTACGTTCAAGCGTGGCTGTGCATGGTTGGACAGCCCGATTTGCAAGGCGCCACCGCGAACGGTGCGAGGATCCAGGGCATCGACACCCTATGCCGCGCCATAGGTTCGGTCCCTGCCGTGCTTGATGCGAACACAGTCGAAGCCATTCACCAATATCTGACGAACCTGCTTGCTGGAACCTCGAGTCCACCGCTGCTACCACTGGAAACGTTCCGACTGGGCCTTCGGATTTCATACCTACTTCGAGCCCTGCCACATCCTTGGCAGGCTGGCGCACTGCACGTGACCCCGTCGACGAACCGCGCACCATACGCCCTCCAGTTAGCGCTCGGCCAAAGTCTGCACGCAGGAAAAGACCGAGTTGCCTGGGGGTGCTCTTCCGTTTGGCACTGATTGTTTTCGCCCTCGGCGTGCTTTCCAATGTGCTCTCGCAACTTGCGCCCCAGCCGCAGCGAGTCCCGATTCCCACGCCGGTGGTAGTTTCCACCCTTCCAGGGCCCTGACTGAACCGCGAATACGAGTACGACGGCGGAATGGCAGACTTTCTCCATGACGATTCTCTTAGCTGGCTGCGGCGATCTTGGCACCGAAGCGGGCTTGCGCTTCGCCGCGGCAGGGCATCGGGTGGTGGGCTGGCGCCGTTCGCCCGAGAAGCTGCCCTCTGCAATTGAAGGAGTGGCGGCGGACCTGGGCGCTACGGACCTGCCTGCTGTCCCGGCGGACACCACCGCCGTCGTCGTGGCCGTTGCCGCCGATTCACCCTCCGAAGCCGCCTACCGTGCCGCCTACGTGGACGGGCTGGCGCACGTCCTGGACGCCCTGGAGCGCGACGGCGTGACGCCGCGCCGGGTGCTTTTAGTATCCTCCACCGCTGTCTACGGGGACGCCGGCGGTGGCTGGGTGGATGAGAGTACGACGGCGGCACCTGGGGGTTTCGCCGGACTTATCCTCCTCGAGGCGGAGGAGCTCCTGGTGTCGCGGTTGCGTGGCACTGCTACTTCGCCCGTGGTGCTGCGACTCGGGGGGATCTACGGTCCTGGCAGGACCCGGCTGATTGACCAGGTCCGGGGCGGGACTGCGGTGGTTCCCGACGAGCCGCGCTTCACCAACCGGATCCACCGGGATGATGCAGCTGCGGCAGTCGTCCACTTGGTCTCCACGGAAGCTATGCCTGCGCCGGTATATGTCGGTGTGGACAACTCTCCCGTTGAACTTGGGGACGTGCTGCGGTTCCTGGCGTTGGAAATGGGATATCCGGAACCGCCCGTTGGAGCGGCTGGCGAGGCCCGCGGCGGAAACAAACGCTGTAGCAATGCGCTGCTCCGTGGGACCGGGCTCGTGTTTACCTACCCGACGTTCCGGGAAGGATACCGGGCCGTTCTGGCCCGCACCGGAATCCGCCACCAATAGCCCCTCTCAACCGAAGTTCCAGCGCTGCGCGAACGGACACTTAAGCCCCGACGCCGCCCCGCCCGTACTTTACCGGAGTTATCCACATAGCCATTCAGCCTCGCCGCCATTGTCAGACCCTCCCGGCATGATTTGGGTATGGATAGCAGAGCAGCTGTGGCGACGGCGGAGGCACTTGCGGTGTCCTTTACCGACCTTGCTGTGGTGCTCCGTGAATCCGCCGATGCCTCGATTCCGTGTGCTGATCCGCTGCGCCGACGGGCTGAGATGGCCCTGCAGGTGCTGGCTGAAGTTGGCCGCGGGGAGGCGAAGTTGGCGGCCCTGAAGGTCCATGCGGTAGCCGATTATGCCGACGCCGCCCAAGTCCTTGCGGGCCAGGCCCAGTCGCCGCAGGACAACCGCGGGCAGGAGATGGCCGTGGTCGCCGAGGTCGCGTGTGCCCTGACAGTCAGCGAACGCAGTGCCGGTGCCCTGCTCGGCGAATCGCACGTCCTGACCACGGCCCTGCCGTTAACGTTCTCGGCTCTCCAGGCCGGCACGATCTCGTGGCAGCACGCGAGGATCATGGTCGACGAAACCACCAACCTCGACCCCGCCGGTGCCCAAGCGCTTGAGGCGCATTTCCTGGACCCCGGCGCGCCCAACCCGGCACGGGGTCCTGCCGGTGAGCTCATCCCCGGGAGGTTCCGGCACAAGGCCCGCACCTGGCGGGAGCGCCACCACCCGGTCAGCATCGAAAAACGCCACACCCGCAGCATGGCCGACCGCCGGGTGGAGTACGCCCCGGACCGCGACGGCATGGCCTGGCTCTCCGCTTACCTCCCCGCCGATCAGGCCGCCGGGATCTGGGACCGCACCACCACCGCCGCCCGCGCCCTCCAAGGCCCGGACGAAGGGCGAACCCTCACCCAGCTCCGCGCCGACACCATCGCCACCTGGCTCCTCGGCGGCACCGGTGATGGGAGTGGTGAAATGGGCAGCGCTCTTGCTGATGGTGTTCCCTCGCCGCGGGCGCAGGTCCTTGTCACGGTTCCTGTGATGTCGCTGCTGGGCCTCACCGAGGAGCCGGCCATGCTCGACGGCTACGGCCCGATCCCTCCGTCCATGGCCCGCCACCTGATCGCCGACGGTGCCGAATCCTTCCACCGCGTCCTGACCGACCCGCGCGACGGCGCACCGCTCGAGATCGGGCGGACCAGCTACCGCGTCACCAAAGCCCAACGGCAATGGCTCCGGTTACGGGATGGAAAATGCCCGTTCCCCGGATGCAGCAACCAATCGTTGGACAACGAAGCAGACCACATCCTCGCCTGGGCACACGGAGGCACCACCGGGATATCGAACCTCGGGTCTCCATGTCCACGCCACCACAGACTCCGTCACACCACCGGCTGGACCCCCACCCCGGCCACCAAAAACGAACCACCCGGCTGGACATCACCCACCGGACGGCACTACGCCAGCGAACACCCCGACTGGGAACCACCAGATTGGCCCGAATCCTGGCTAGATCCTCTTCAGGAAATGGCCGATCGTTCCAACCCAGCGGCGCCCGGATGGAGTCCTGTCCTAACGCCGTAAGCTGGCCCGCGGCATCATTGCCGACTATCGGGTCAGCACGTGGCTATTTGCCGAGGCCAGCCCTCCGGAGCGCCTCCGCCATGGCCGTGTTAGCAGGCGACGGAGCCGGAACCGGCGGTCGACTGCCTGAAGACTTCGGAGCGGACTTCGAAGTCGATTCGTTCCTATTACCGGTGCTCGGCGCCCCGGATCCGAGTTGCCCAGCAGCGTCGCCCCCACTGGAGTCCCGCCGCCGTTGGGCCGGACGCCCCCCTTCCGAACGCCCGCCTTGCGCGCGCCCACCCGAAGGCGACGGTTCGTCGTCGAGCCTTAGCGTGAGCGAAATCCGTTTCCGCTCCGGATCGGCTTCCAGCACCTTCACGCGGACTACCTGCCCGGACTTCACCACCTCGCGGGGATCGGAGACAAAGCGGTTGGCCAGCGCGGACACGTGCACCAGGCCGTCCTGGTGCACTCCAACGTCCACAAATGCGCCGAACGCGGCCACATTGGTGACCGTCCCCTCAAGCACCATGCCTGGCTTGAGGTCGGAGATCTTCTCGATGCCTTCGGTGAACGTCGCCGCGGCAAAGGCGGGTCGTGGGTCGCGGCCGGGTTTGTCCAACTCCGCCAGGATGTCCTGGACCGTGGGCAAACCAAACGTGCCGTCAACGAAGGCGCCGGGATCAAGGGACGACGCCGGCGCGGAGCCCGCGGCCACCAGGATTTTCCGGGCAATCGGATACGCCTCGGGGTGCACGCTCGAGGCGTCCAGCGGTTCGGCTCCCCCGATGATCCGCAGGAAGCCAGCGCACTGCTCGAACGCCTTCGCACCAAGCCGGGGCACCTTCTTCAGTTCGCTGCGCTTGGCAAAGGGCCCGTGTTCGTTCCGGTACGCCACAATGTTCTCGCTCAGCAATGGTCCGACGCCCGCAACCCGGCTCAGCAGCGCGGGCGACGCCGTGTTCACGTCAACACCCACCGCGTTCACGCAGTCCTCGACCACGGCGTCCAGGCTGCGGTCCAGCTTCGACGCCGTGACGTCATGCTGGTACTGCCCCACGCCGATGGACTTGGGATCGATCTTCACCAATTCCGCCAGCGGGTCCTGCAGCCGCCGCGCGATGGAGACTGCCCCGCGCAGAGAAACATCCATGCCCGGCAGCTCCGCCGAGGCCAGTGCCGACGCGGAGTACACCGACGCGCCAGCCTCGGAGACCACCAGTTTCTGCGGTCTCGTCCCCGCAGCCGGCAGCAGCTTGATCAGTTCCGCGGCGAGCTTGTCCGTCTCCCGGGACGCTGTGCCGTTGCCGATGGCCACGAGCTCCACGTTATGTTTCCGGGCGAGCCCGACCAGAGTGGCCAGGGCCTCGTCCCACTTCCTGGCAGGCGCGTGCGGATACACAGTGTCGGTGGCCACCACCTTGCCTGTGCCGTCCACGACGGCAACTTTCACGCCTGTCCGCAGTCCCGGGTCCAGCCCAAGAGTGGCGCGGTTTCCGGCAGGTGCGGCCAGGAGCACGTCGCGCAAGTTCGCGGCGAACACGCGGACAGCCTCGTCCTCGGCGGCAGTGAACAACCGACCCCGGAGGTCGGCAGTCAGCCGGGCCAGCACCCGCGAGCGCCAGGCAAGCTGAGCGGTCTGGATCAGCCACGCGTCGGCGGGACGGCCGCGGTCGGCAACCCCGAGGCACCTGGCCACGGCGGATTCGTAACGGGCACGCGCGGCGGCCAGGGCGTCGTCGTCGTTGGGATCCGCCTCGGCGAGATCCAACTCCAGGACGCCGTCCTTCTCACCGCGCAACAGCGCCAGCACGCGGTGCGAGGGCATCCCGGTGGGCGCCTGGGCGAACTCAAAGTAATCGGAGAACTTCTGCCCGTCGGCCTCCTTGCCCTTCTTGACCCGCGACACCATTCGCCCCTGCGTCCACAACCGCTCGCGCAGGGTTGCGGCGAGGTCCGGATCCTGCGCAACCCGCTCGACCAGGATGGAACGGGCGCCGGCGAGAGCGGCGGCCGCGTCATCGATGGAGTGTTCGGTATTCAGGTACTTGGCCGCCTCGTGCTCCGGATCCAGGTCGGGCCGCTTCAGCAGCGCATCGGCGAGCGGCTCCAACCCCGCTTCCCGGGCGATCTGCGCCTTGGTGCGGCGCTTGGACTTGAACGGAAGGTAGATGTCCTCCAGCCGGGACTTGGTGTCCGCGGCGAGGATCGCTGCCTGCAGTTCGGGGGTCAGCTGCCCCTGCGCGGCTATCGCTTCGAGGACAGTACGACGGCGGTCCTTGAGTTCGCGGAGGTAGCGCAGTCGCTCGTCGAGCTCGCGCAACTGCGTGTCATCCAGCGTACCGGTGGCTTCCTTGCGGTACCGGGCGATGAACGGAACGGTGGACCCGCCGTCGAGCAGGTCCACTGCAGCCTTGACTTGCCAGACCTTCACGCCAAGCTCGGCGGCGATCTGGGCGTGGATTGCGCTGTCCGGAGTTGGGGCAGACGCGGGGGCGGACGGGACGTGCGGGAGTTGGGTCACCTGAACATTTTGCCCTACGGGCTTGGCGGTCTCCAGCGGCGCCCTGCCGGACAGCCAACCGGGTATTCCGATCCGGGCCGCGAAGTGCTGTAGTTGATATGCGGTCACAGGCAATCACTTTCGAGGAAGAGGCCACCATGCGGGAACTGCTCATCGTCTTTCAGGAAGGATTCGACGAGGCCAACATCACCGTCATGGTCAACGGCAAGGAGGTCCGCCGCGACATGGGGGTGTCCACCAACCCGCTGCTGGGAGAAGCCTACGAAGCATCCGTGGAGCTGCCGGCGAAAGGGGCGCAGGTGGGAGTGGAAGTCACCAACCGCGGCCTGAAAGCCATTACCAAAGTCAGCGGAAAGCCCAAAAGCCTGCTCGTTTCCATTCAGGACGACAAGCTGGTGATGCGCGAAGGAACGGGCCGGGAAGCATTTCTCTAGTTTTCCTAGCGATAATCCATTCGCTGGAGTATCATATCAATTACCGCTCAGTTCCTGTGAACCTGAGCGGGCCACCGTTGAACGTGGCCAAACAGCCGTCGGATGGCTAATTGGCACACGCTGCCGGGACAGCACACCGAGCAGCCAACGACGGCGGCACCCAAGCCGGGTGCCGCCGTCGTCGTTAATCTCGGGCCGAGGCACCTACTGGGCGCTGTACGCGGGGTAATCCGTGTAGCCTACGGAGCCGTCTGCGTAGAAGGTCGACGGGTCCGGTTCGTTCACTGGAAGGCTTTCCTTCCAGCGACGCGCGAGGTCCGGGTTTGCAATGGCGGGGCGCCCCACCACAACAGCGTCTGCATGGCCGTCGGCCACCAACGCGGTTGCTTCCTCCCTCGTGGTCATGGTGCCGAAACCGGAGTTGACCAGGAACGTGCCGTTGAAGCGCGCCCGGAGGTCCTGGACGAGCTCACTCGTGGGCTCGTGGTGCAGGATGCTGACGTAGGCGAGGTTGAGCGGCGCGATGCTATCCACCAGAACCTCGTAAGTGGCGCGGACATCGGCCGCATCCGTTTCGGCGATGCCCTGGACGCTGTGTTCGGGCGAGATGCGGATGCCCACGCGGCTCGAACCCACGGCGGCCACTGCGGCGTTGACCGTTTCGATCACAAAGCGGGCCCGGTTTTCCGGCGAACCGCCGTAGCTGTCGTTGCGGACATTGGAGTTCGGGGCCAGGAATTCGTGGAGCAGGTAGCCGTTGGCCGAGTGCAGTTCCACGCCGTCGAATCCCGCTTCGATGGCGTTGATCGAGCCGGTGACGATTTCCTGCATAACTACGGGCAGCTCGCCGATGGTCAGCGCGTGCGGGACGGGATACGGCTGCTTGCCGGACGGGGTGCGGACCTCACCCTCGATGGCGATGGCGCTCGGGCCCACGATGGGGTGGCCGCCGGTGATGTCCGCATGGGAGACCCGTCCGCCGTGCATGATCTGGGCGAAGATCCGGCCGCCTTCAGCGTGCACCGCGTCGGTGACCTTCTTCCAGGCGGCAATCTGCTCCGCGGTAACGAGACCGGGCTGACCCGGGTAGGAGCGTCCGGCGGGGCTCGGGTAGATGCCTTCGCTGACGATGAGTCCCAAGGATGCCCGCTGCCGGTAGTGCTCCACGACCAGCGGACCTGGCAAACCGTCCTCGCCTGAGCGGAGACGGGTCAGGGGCGCCATTACCAGGCGGTTGGGCAGTTCAAGCTCGCCAAGAGTCAAGGGGGAAAACAGCATGCGCAGTTCCTTTCGAGGTGAATTGGTACTGCTGTGCCCAACTGCGCGGCGCGTGCAAGTATTCCGATGGAGTCGGGGATCACTCTCTGCGGGTGGCTTGGCTGGATTTCCCGGTTGCGAGGTACCGATCCCCTGCCGACTGCTATCTTGGCGATGCGACGCCAGGGCACCCTTGACCCTGCGGGTTCTCGTTGCAGTCGTCGGCGTAGTTCCGGGTGATGGACCGCCACACGCTGATGGGCTGCGGTGGTGCGCTGAACTGGCCCTGGCCCGGTATGGGCAGCGGCGGTCCGTTGTTCACGGAATACGTGCCTTGGAAGGACGTAGTGAGGACAACCTGGAAATCTCCTGTGTCCGCGTAGACGTGACTCGTTCGGGTCTTCTCACCCCAGCGGTCCTGCGGCAGCGGCCCGCCCATGGAAGGTTGTGGGCCGAAAACGGTTCCGTCGCCGTAATTCCAGGTGTACTGAACCGGCGTCGCGACAACATGCACCTGCTGCCCGAGCATCGTCACGTCAAACTGCTGTTCGGAGGCATCGGCATAGAAGTTCGTTTCGGCCCCGCGGAGCGTGTTGGGGCTGGGCTGAGCGACGACCGTTCCCGCATTAATCGGAAGGCTCTCGAACTGCTGCTGGATCTGGGCTGCTATTCGCGGAAGGAGGTCCTCGGGCCGAGCATCGTAGAGACAAGTGGGTCCGGAGTGGTGTGACCATACAGGATTCGCGATGCCTCTGGGTGCGCTCAGCCAGACGACTGGAATGCCGTCCTCGTTGCCTTCCGGCCCGTTCCGGCATTCAATCTGGTCTCGTAAACACACTGAATCGAAGTCTCCACCACCGAGGTGGCATTGGAGTTCGTATTTGTATTGATTGGGGTCCGTAGAGACCGAATCCGTACTCTGCTCAAAAATTCCCGTTGCCGGATTTACAACCCAATGACTTACTCCTATTCCGCCCGGGGCAAATCCCAGCAGGGTGTCGCTCGGCGCAATAGGCGGTTGTGGCGGGGGTGTCTCCGATGCTGAGGCGGCCGCGCCGACGGTCAAATGGACTCCAAGAAGACTGATGACGATTACCAGTCTGCGCAGTATCCAGCTCATTCGCGGCATCGTCGAATTAGCCGTTCAATCGTTGGACGTCCACCAGCTGCCAGCCGGCCGATGAGTAAATCGCCATGAAAATCTGAGCGACATCTGAGGAGGGTACGGCCGACTCGGACATACTTCCATCTGCCCTGAAGGCGCGAAGCTGGGACTGCTGAACCTGTGCGATTGCTTGGTAATTCCCGTCTGCCGCCACCTTGAAGGTTGTTTCTATGGCAGGAGTGACAATCTTGCCCCCTTCGAGCCATCGTCCATCGACGTACCAGTTTGTTATTACACCCCTCGCCGACTCACAGTTGGCACAGCCACCACCGGTCACAGCCGTGAGCGGCGCCAGGTCTCCAGTCTCGTAGGCGTAACTCAAGGTCGAGTACCAATAGCGAGCGAACGCCTCGAGCCCCTCCTTTGTCTCCGTCTTCGCAACTTCAGGCAGCACCGGCACCGGGACATTCTGAGCCCGGCCGCTAGCCGAAGCGGGCACATACGCAGGAGTCGCCGTCGGGGTCGGCGTTGCGCTTGGACTAGCGGCCTGTGACGGAGATGCGGACGATGTGCCACCGCTATTGGGGTCGCCACCCGAGTTACATCCGGTCAAAATCAAAGCAGACGCGGCAACAGCAGCAATAACATGCATGCGCGAACGCCGCGAAGTGGAAGTGATGTGCGATGTCATGGGCAGCTAATCCCCCGATAGTTTCAAGACGCCTCGCTCCGAACAATGACCTTAAGGGTAGCCCAGGACACATTTGAGCGATGAAAGTTATCCACAGCCACCCGCCATCGGTTCTACCACCGCCAAGGACCAATAAAAAGTCACGCGGACAATCGCCCTCCCCGCCCTCGGGCACCGAATTCCCACGCCCAGCCCCTAGAATTCTTCTACCGATCGTAGAAGAATGGGCTGCATGATGTTTACGCACGCAGATGGCAACCCCGTTCTGGAGCTCGACGACGAGCAGTCCTGGAAACTCCTGGAAGCTGCCAGGCACGGCCGGCTGGTGGTTTCCGTTGCCGGCGAGCCGGATATTTTCCCTGTCAACTACCTCGCCTCGGACCGGAAAATCTACCTCCGCACCGCCCCGGGCAACAAGCTGGCGCAGCTCACCATCAATTCCAGGGTGCTGCTTGAAACGGACGGCGTCCTCTCGGACGAAGCCTGGTCGGTGGTGCTGCGAGGAACGGCGCGCGTCCTGACCAACTCAGCGGAGCTCGCCGCCGTCGAAGAGCTGGGCCTGAAATCCTGGGTGCCGACGCTGAAGGATTTCTACGTGGAGATCGTGCCTACGTCCGTCAGCGGCCGCCATTTCGAGCTCGGCGACCAGCCGGAGCGCGAAATCTAGGAGCTCCCAGGCTGGAATCATGGCGGACAGGCTCACTCCCGAGCAACGCAGCTGGAACATGTCCCGCATAAGGGGCAAGAACACCAAGCCGGAACTGCTGGTGCGCCGCCTCCTCCACGCCAAAGGCTACCGCTACCGCTTGCACGGCAGGGCCGGCCAAAGCCGCCTGCCCGGCCGCCCCGATCTGGTATTCGCCGGCCGGCGTAAGGTCATCTTCATCAACGGCTGCTTCTGGCACTTCCACGACTGCCGGGTAGGCCAGCACGCGCCCAAAGCGAATGCCGCCTTCTGGGAGGCCAAGCGTACCCGCACCAAAAACCGCGACGCCGACCAGCGGCAACAGTTGATGGCCGCCGGCTGGGAGGTGCTCACCGTGTGGGAGTGCGAGCTGAAGGACAGCTCCACCCTCGAAGCCCACCTGGTGGAGTTCCTCGGCGCAGGCAAATAGGCGCCTGGCAAACCGCCGGAAGGCAACCCCAAGGCAGGCAAGAAACGCCGCCCGGAAGTTGAGTCAATCTTGAGCCTTTGCCGCCTCGCGAATTGATCGGTGCCCGCAAAGATGAACTCCTATGAAAAACCCGCAGTCTCCTCAGGAATCCCGCAGTCCTTGTCCCGAACGGCTGCACCTCCAGGGAACAGATTTACTCTGAAAGTGGACACAAACCCACGTCACAGCCCCCTACCAGGGCGGCAGGCGCGAGCGGAAGGGACGGAAATGGCACCATCCGACGACGCGGGGCGCCCCCTGGTAGATCCCTCCGTCCTTGACCGGCTGCGGGTCGAACTCGACGAGGACGAGGGCTATTGCAGTGTCTTCGTCGGGAACTTCATCGACTGCCTACCGCTCCGGATCGGCAAGCTGCGGCTGGCTCTGACCACCGGCGACATGGACGGTGCCGTGGACGCGATCCTGAGCCTCAAGACATCGAGCCAGATGGTGGGCGCAGAACGGCTGGCGGGCCTGGCCATGGACCTTGAGCGCTCCATCCGGGAAGAGTCACCGCGGGCAGAACCGTCCGTTGCGCTGCCCCAGCTGGCCGTCAACTACCTCCGGCCGATCAACCTGTGCAGCCGCCAGACCCTGCACAGGCTCCAGGCTCAGCGCTCGCCCGGCGCCAGCCGGTAGCCCACGCCGCGGACCGTCTGCAGCCAGCGCGGTTGCTGCGGTGAATCACCAAGTTTCTTCCGGAGGTTGCCCATGTGCACCTCCACGGAACGTTCGTCCGCCTCGCTGATGTAACTTCCGACGTCGTAATCCTCGTCCCGGAGCCGGCGCACCAAATCCGATTTGGTCCGGACCGTCCGTCCCGCCTCGAGCAGGGCATACAGGAGTTCGAATTCGGTCCGGGTCAGGTTGAGCTCCTGGCCGTCCACAGTGACCGACCGTGAGGCGTAATTCAGATCCAGTCCGTTGTGGCTGTAGTGACCGTTTCCGCTGGCACTAACGGCGTCCGCCGGGCGATCAGAAACGGGAGCGCTCTCCGCCGCGTCCGGTAGCGCCCGGGGGCGGCGCATCATCGCCGCGATCCGCGCGCGGAGTTCCCGGGGGCGGAACGGCTTGGTGAGGTAGTCGTCGGCACCGGACTCAAGACCGATCAAAGTATCAAGTTCTTCAGCCCTAGCCGTGAGCATCACGATGTAGGCGTCCGAGAACTCGCGGATCTGGCGAGAGACTTCGAATCCGTCAATATCCGGCAGTCCCAAATCCAGCGTTATGACGTCTGGATTCAACGCCCTCGCAGCCTTAACCCCTTCGGAGCCGCTGCCCGCGACGGTAACGTCAAAACCCGCCTGCGTCAGTACCGTGCGTACTAACTCCCGTATGTCCTGATCATCCTCGATGACCAGACCCACCCGCGCTTCACTCATACCAGCCCCCTCCGCCAGCTTGACAACGTGAGAAGTATAGCCCGCTGCCGATATCCTGCTGGTATGCACTCCCCTATCCTCCCGCTTCAGGCCGCCGTTCATGAGTGAACCCGTAACGTGGGCCACGGGTCTCCTCAAGTTTTTCCGGCGGCCCTTCCATGAACACCGGCTGACGGACAGGGTGGTCATGAGCCAGGCGCCGCTGTTCGCCACCACCCTGCTGACGGCATTCCTGATGGGGGCATTCTTCCCGGGGACGATGGACAACCCGCTTTTTGTGGCCTTCCTCGTTTCCCAGGTGGCCATCATGGCTCTGTGTTACTTCGTGCCGTGGGACCGCCTGCCCTACACCAGCTTCCTGGTCATCCCGCTCTTGGACTTTACCTCCATCGCCCTGGGCAGGGAGGGCGGGCAGGAGGGCCTGACCGGCATCAGCTTGTTGGCGGTTTTCCCCGTCATCTGGCTGTGCGCCTCGGGCTATTGGCCGCGAGCCTCCCTGTGGTTGTCCTTCTTCGGTCCATTGGCCATCATCTGGGTTCCGCTGGTGATTCGCGGAGACGTATCTGGCCCCAGCCTGGTCAAGTCCCTCCTCGTCCCTGTCATGATGCTGGGAATCGGCGTGTCAGTCAGTGTCCTGACCCTGAGCATGATGCGGCAGCAGCGGAACCTGGAAGAGAAGGACGAGCAACTCCAGGCCAGCCTCCTCAGCACCAGGCGGCAGGAAGCCTTGCTCAACTCCGTTCTTGACACCGTGCATCTGGGCGTCCTCGCCGTCGACGCAGACGGCCACGACATCCTGATGAACCGGAAACAGCGCGCCAACCACGAACTTGCCCGCCCGAAGGACATCGACGATCCGAACGAGTCCCAGCTACTGGTCTTCGGTGCAGACCGCATCACCCCTGTCCCGGTCGCAGACCGCCCCGTGCGCAGGGCCGTCCTGGGCGAGACGTTCACGGACTATCTGGTCTGGCTGGGCTCAGGCAAGCAGCAGCGGGCCATCACCACCAGCGCCCGAGCCATGAAGGACACGGACGGGACGTTCGCCGGCTCGGTGATCGTGTTCAGTGATGTGACAGACCTGGTGGACGCCCTGGCCGCCAAGGATGATTTCGTCTCCAGTGTGTCCCACGAATTCAGGACTCCCCTGACCTCCATCCTGGGCTACGTGGAACTTCTCCTGGAGGACGATCCCGGCAACGACCAACTGGAACCGCTGAACATCATCAAGCGCAATTCAGAACGGCTCCTCACCTTGGTGTCCGACCTCCTCGCCACCAGGAACGGGCAACTGATCGTGACCCCGCACGCCGTGGACGTCGCTGAACTGGTGCGGGCCAGCGTGTCCGCCGCGATGCCCCGGGCTGACGCCTCCCGCGTGGCGCTGAAAACCGAAATACCAGCAAGGCTGGAGGCCCATGTGGACGGCCCCCGCATCTCCCAGGTACTGGACAATCTTGTCTCGAACGCGATCAAATACTCGCCCGACGGCGGCAACGTCGTGGTGTCGTTGGAGCACGACGGCGGCCAGGTCGCCTGCCGCGTCAGCGATACCGGCATGGGCATGAGCGCCGATGACCAGGCCCACGTGTTCGCCAAGTTCTTCCGGACCAGCAACGTCCGCCGGACAGCCATTCCCGGCGTGGGCCTGGGCCTGCCCATCAGCAAGGCAATCGTGGAAGCCCACGGCGGAACCATCCAGGTGGAAAGCAAACTGGGCCAGGGCACCACATTTACGTTCCGGGTGCCGGTCTAGGTTCCGGCGCGGGCAGCCCTCGCAACTTCGCCCCAGGACTGCCGGGCCAGGTCCGCTACCGCTGCCATGATGTCCGACGGCGGCAGGGACAGATCGAGCGGAAACTCAACAATGTCGATGTCAGTGTTAAGGATCCGCCGCAGTTTCATTTCGCCCGCCCCCGCATAGATCAGCCAGGCGGTGGGCACACCCAGGGCGGTGCAGTGGGCGAGCATTTGGTAGTGGTCGGCGGTCAGGGATGCTCCCAGGTCAGCGGCGGCCTTGTACTTTGCGTTGTAGACCACCACGGGGCGTCCGTCCAGCAGGTGCACGGCGTCCGGGCGCACGGACAGCCTGTCGGAATCGTGGACAGCTTCGCTGAGGAGAGCGTTGTACTGCAGCCGCATCTCCCCCGGATATGCCGCCATGGCCTCGCGGAGCGCCGTGCCCACAAAGTCCTCGAACACCTGGGCCATGTCCACCACAAACGACGCCGTCTGTTGCTTCCCCTCCCCAGCCTCCGCGGAGGCATTCTTCAGGATCAGCTCAGCGAGGCGCAGCACTGACTGGTAGCGGACGTTCATCCTGCTGGCAGTCCACGGCGGCAGGGGCGCACCGGCTGGAAGGCGGGTGACGGCGTCGAGCTTTCCCTTCAGCTGACGCAGGCGGCTCAGCACCTCGGGGTGGACCCGTGGCACCTGGCCCATCCGCTCCAGCGCGGCGCGCAGGATCCGGTTTTCGGCGATGTCCTCGGTGAACTCGTCGTAGGACACTTCCAGCGGCACCAGCATGCCGGGGCGGCGGGAGATCTGGTCGGAGATCCGGATGCGGCCCTTGACGGTGCGGAGGGACTCATCAACGGTGAGGTATCCCTGCAACACCCCGCGTCCCAGGGCACGCTCTGCCAGTTGGGCGAGGGATTCCGCGAGCGCGCTCCAGAGTTCGCGGTCCTCGGCGGCCGCCACGGAATCGGCCCGGAAGCCCTGGTTGCCGGCATAGCTGAGGAGGAACAGCAGCCTGCTCAGCCCAAGCCGGTCCTTGGGGCGCACATCCAGCTGCAGGGTGGCCGTGCGGACCGACCCCACCTTGCCCGCGGGCTCGATCCGGTACAAGCCCATGCCCATCGGCGAGGCCTTGGCCAGCCCGCTGGCGTTCACGAAGGTCGCACTGGCGGCATCCAGGCGTTCCACGGTGCCCTTGGACAGCTCGTCGAGGACCAGATGGCGGGTTGCCTGGCCACTGCCGCGCTGCGCGGCACCGCCGTGCACCGCGCCGCCTAACGCAGCGCCACCCCGTGCGGCGCCGCCCAACGATCCGCCGCCGTGCGCGGGAGTGTGGGTTGGCTTAGCCGGTAACAAGGCGTCCCAGCAGCTGCTCGAGCCCGAACCGCTCCTCCAGCTGCGCCCGGGTCAGCTGTCCGTGATAGTGCTCCTCGAGCAAAGGCATCAGCTCGTACTTCCAGATCCGGCGCAGCCCCGCCGGCGTCTGCGCGGCCGTCTTCATAAAGTACGACGGGCCGATCATCAGGTCCCGGTCCCACTCGTCGATGGCGGTGTTGAGGGCATCAAGCAGCAGCGCCGGCGTGGTGTCGAGGTCCCGCGCCTGCAGGAACCGCAGCAGCGACCCCTTCACGGGCTCCGTCTGCGGGTGCAGCTCGATGAACGCGAACCGGCGCCGGATGGCGGCATCCATCATGGCGATGGACCGGTCCGCGGTGTTCATGGTGCCGATGATGTAGAGGTTGTCCGGCAGCGTAAACGGCTCGTTGGGGCTGTACTGCAGGTAGATCCGGTCGTCACGGTACTCCAGCAGGAAGTACAGTTCGCCGAACACCTTGGCCAGGTTGGCGCGGTTCATTTCGTCGATGATGAGGAAGTAGGGCTTCTTTTCGTTGCCGGGTTTGGCGGCTTCCTCGGCCAGCCGGCGCAGCGGTCCCGCCACGAGCTTGAAGGACACCTGGCCCTCGTCCGTTTTGTCCGGCCGGTAGCCCTCGAAAAAGTCCTCATACGCGTACGACGGGTGGAACTGCACCAGCTTCACCCGCTCGTCCGTGCTGTCCTGGGCCAGTTCCGCCGCGAGGTGCTTGGCCAGGTACGTCTTGCCCGTTCCGGGCGGCCCGTACAGGACCAGCTGGCGGTTCTCCTCCAGCAGTTCCGCGATCTCCTGCAGCGGCTCCAGGTCCATGTGCAGCGAATCCGCGAAGTCGCGGCTGAGCGGGCGGAAACCCTCCTGCACAGGGGGTACGACGGCGGCAGGCGCGTCGGCGTCGTCGTCCTCCGGTTCCGCCTCGGCCGGCACGAGCGCCTGGAGCGCCTGCACCACCCTGGTGACGTCAACAACGATCCCCGACGTGGCCAGCTGGCGCTGGACGTGACGGGGCAGGTCTGCGGTGGCGTGGCCGTCGTCGTCCAGCCAGCGCACCTTGCGCCGCAGGCGGCGGTTGTCGTCATTGTGCTCGGGCTCG
Organism: Pseudarthrobacter sp. KH_020_B; assembly: GCF_057840185.1. NCBI lineage: Bacteria > Bacillati > Actinomycetota > Actinomycetes > Micrococcales > Micrococcaceae > Pseudarthrobacter > Pseudarthrobacter sp. KH_020_B. The sequence goes on along the minus strand of NZ_CM174506.1, from coordinate 1,028,857 downwards.
CCCAGCACCACGCCCAGCCGCACGGTGCCGGCGTGCTGGAACAGAACCAGGTCGCCCGGCTTCATGACGGTGAGGAAGGCGAACACCGCCGTTTTGGTGTCCTCCCGCTCCACGTAGCCCAGGTGCTTGTAATCCTCGTCCACGGCGTGCTGCACCAGCCCCGCGGTCACGCCGGGGTCCAGGTGGCGGAGATGTTCGACGTCGAGCGTCACCTTCTCCTCGTCCTGCCACGCGGCGAGGAGTTCAGCGTTGTCGCTGTGGGTACGCAGCAGCCACGCGCGGCGTCCGGGGTCCCCGACTTTGCGCCACTGGCTGACCAGCTGGCGGGCGTACCAGTCGATGCGCTGGCCCGCCTGTTCATCCAGGTGCAGGCGGATCCGGTTAATGTCCGCGGTGATTTCCTCGTCCGAATCGCCCTTGGCCCCACCCACCAGCGAGGCGAAGGCGTCACGGATTTCCTGCCGCTCCACGTCCGCCACTACCGGCTCGAAGTAGCTGGGCCAGGCCAGGTACTCGATGCTGCGGCGGATGGCGGGCTGGTCCCCCGGGGTGCCCGCGGCGAGCTCGTGGAACTTCAGCGGGTCCTTCAGCGCCTTGGTGATGGCGGCCGGAATCTGCTGGTCCACATGCTGCACAAACCGGCAGAGCCACTTGAGGTGGTCCCAGATGGTCCAGTTGAATTCGGCGGTGCGGTCCCGGATCACGCCATGGTCCGTCATGCCCTTGTAGAGTTCCTCGGGCAGCTCCAGCGGCGGCTCCTGCGCTGTCTCCAGCCAGGACGCGGCCTCCGCCACGCGGGCACGCTTGACCTTGAGCGACTTGACCTCGTGCGCCAGGGGCAGCGACTGAAGGAAGAGCAGCTCAACGGCCAGCTGCTTGGCCTCCCGGGAGGCGTCCTCGAGGTTCTGCCGGAGGTTGGTCATCATGGGCGCCTTGGCATCCGCGGCTCCCCGGTCCAGGCGTTCCAGCAGCTCTGCCGCGGCCTCCGCAGTCCAGGTCAGGGTGTTCCCGTCCAGGGCGGACGGCTTGCCCTGCAGGCCCGGACCCAGCACAAACCAGGCCGCGTCCTCGATCTCCTTTGAGACACCGAGGGCGCGGTGCATGGCAGTCTTGGGATTTGGGGTCATGGGTACAAATTTACAGGCTCAAGCTGGGTGCCTGCTCCAAGGACCCTGACGGTGTGCAGATCCGAGGCCTGCTATTTAGCCGCTCCGAGTCCGGCTCCGGGCCGCTTGCGACCCAGAATGAAGTAGCCCATCGGCCCAATGAAATTGATCAGGGCGGCCACCCGCCAGGCCGCCTTTGGCCCGTTGATTTGGTTGGCCGGGCGCTTGGAGATGTCGCGCTGGGCGGCCAGCATCAGCGACACCTGCGCTATCCCGACGACCACGAATCCCGCCCGTGCCGCCGGTGACATCTCTTTCCAGGTTTTCTTGGGTTTCTTGGTCATGGTCAACGCTCCTTAGTGGATATTCCCAGTTTCCGGCGTGCGCCGTGCCTGCGCAACGGGTGCGCAGGCACGTCATTCACAGTTCAAAAAGTAAACGGCGCGAGCCGCTCCTTTTGCTCCGGCGTCAGGCGCAGGACGCGGCCGGAGGCCTCGTCCACAAACGCCAGATGGCTGCTGGCCCGGACGCAGTCCTCCCGGGTGACCGGGTCCTGCACGACGTAGTGGATGTCGAAACTGGCGCCCTTCACCGCGCCGATCCACACCTGGACCACCGCCGGGACATTGCGGTATTCCAGCGTCCTGACGTAGCGGATCTTGTGGTCCACCACCAGCGCCAGGGTCCCCTCCGGAACGTCGTTGAAGAGCGACACCTCCGGCTCGATGCCGGGCAGGCCGGTGCCCCGGGGAGGCCCGAACGCGGTGATCCGGGCCTCCTCGAGCATCCTGACAATCTGGACGTTGTTGATGTGCCCATAGGCGTCCATGTCACCCCAGCGCATCGGGACCAGGACCTCGATGCGCCGGGGTGGTCCGCCGCCCTCCGCGCTCAGCTGTGGACCGCCGTCGAATCGTCCACAACGAATTCTTCAACGTCTGAACCGGCGAACTGGGACATGTACAGCCGGTAATAAGCACCCTCAGCCGCCAGCAGCGTCTTGTGGTTGCCCTGCTCCACGATCTTGCCGTTCTCCATCACCAGGATGGTGTCGGCGTCGCGGATGGTGGAGAGCCGGTGGGCGATCACAAAGCTGGTCCGGTCCGTCCGCAGCGCCGCCATGGCTTTCTGGACCAGCAGCTCGGTGCGTGTATCCACGGAACTCGTGGCCTCATCGAGGATGAGCAGCGACGGGTTGGCCACAAACGCGCGGGCGATGGTGATCAGCTGCTTTTCACCGGCGCTGACGTTGTTGCCTTCCTCATCGATCACGGTGTCGTAGCCATCCGGCAGGGCCCGCACAAAGCGGTCCACGAAGGTGGCCTTGGCGGCTGCCATGACCTGCTCCTCGGTGGCGTCAAGGTTGCCGTACTGGATGTTGTCGTAGATGGACCCGCCAAACAGCCACGCATCCTGGAGCACCATGCCCACCTTGGACCGCAGCTCGGACCGGCTCAGGTGCGTGACATCCACGCCGTCCAGGGTGATGGCACCTGAGTTGAGCTCGTAGAAGCGCATCACGAGGTTCACCAGGGTGGTCTTGCCGGCCCCGGTGGGACCAACAATTGCCACGGTGTGCCCGGGTTCTGCCGTGAAGGACAGGTTTTCGATCAGCGGCTTGTCCTCGGAATAGCTGAACGTGACGCCCTTGAACTCCACGTGCCCGTCGGTCTTGGCCGGCAGGTGCTCGGTGGCGGTCTCGGAGTCCTGCTCATCGGCGTCGAGGAATTCAAAGACGCGCTCCGAGGACGCCACGCCGGACTGCAGCATGTTGGCCATGCCGGCCATCTGGCCCAGCGGCTGGGTGAACTCGCGCGAGTACTGGATGAACGCCGTGGCGTCGCCGAGGGACATCGAGCCAGAGGCAACCCGGAGGCCACCCACAACGGCGATGCCCACATAGCTGAGGTAGGAAACGAACTGCATGACCGGGAAGATCATGCCGGAGACGAACTGGGCTCCGAAGCTGGCCTTGTAGAGGGCCTCGTTCCGCTCTTCGAAGCGTTCCAGCATGTCAGCGTCACGGCCGAAGACCCGCACAAGGTCGTGCCCGGAGAAGGATTCCTCGATCTGGCCGTTCAGCTCGCCCGTGTTCTTCCACTGGGCGACGAAGAGCTTCTGGCTGCGCGAGCCGATCAGGCCGGCAGCCACACCGGACAGCGGCAGCGCAACGAGGGCGATGAGGGCAAGCTGCCAGGACACGATGAACATCATGATGACGACGCCGATGACGGTCAGCAGCGAGCTGATCAGCTGCGCGAAGGCCTGCTGCAGCGCCTGCTGGACGTTGTCGACGTCGTTCGTCACCCGGGAGAGGACGTCGCCGCGCTGGCGCGTGTCGAAGTAGTTCAGCGGGAGCCGGTTCAGCTTCTTTTCGGTGTCGTCCCGGAGCCTACGGATCACCTTCATGACAATGCGGTTCAGCACGTAGCCCTGCAGCCAGAGGAAGATGTTGGCCACAAAGTACATCAGCAGCACGACGGCGATCAGGACTGAGAGCTTCTGGAAGTTGATCCCGGTACCCGGAACCAGCTCCATCCGGGACACCATGTCCGCGAAGTTGTCCTGACCCTGCTGGCGCAGGCCTTCAACGAACTCGTCCTTGCTGGCGCCTGCGGGCAGTTGTTTGCCCACCACGCCGCCGAAGATGACGTCCATGGCCTGGCCCAGGATCTTGGGGGCGATGACGTTCAGGACCACCGAGACAACCACCAGGGCCACTACGGCGTAGATGCCCACAGCTTCCGGCTTCAGGAGCCCCATCAGGCGTTTCGCCGAGGGCCAGAAGTGCTCGGCCTTTTTGGCGGGCATGCCGCCGAACATGTCGCCGTCAGCCTCCGAGGGCTTGTATTCCTCCTCGAAGAAATCGTCGTCCTCCAACGGGTCCTCCGGGGTTGCGGTGCCGGTGCCTGTATCGGGCGCTTCTGTGGTCGAGCCTGTCGAAACCTTCTTTCCGGCGCTCATGCCATTTCCTCCACGCTCAGCTGGGATTCAACAATTTCCTGGTAGGTGGGTGATGTTTCCAGGAGTTCCTCATGCGTTCCGCGGTCCACGATCCGGCCGTTGTCCAGGACCAGGATCTGGTCTGCGTCGGTGATGGTGGAGATCCGCTGGGCCACGATGATCACGGTGGCGTCGGCGGTGGTCTGTTTCAGCGCTGCACGGAGCCTGGCATCGGTTGCCACGTCCAGTGCCGAGAATGAATCGTCAAAGAGGTAGACCTTGGGTTTGGTGATCAACGCCCGTGCGATGCAAAGCCGCTGCCGCTGGCCGCCGGAGACGTTGGTGCCGCCCTGCGCGATGCGGGCGTTCAGTCCGTTCTTCTTCTCGCGGACAAAGCCCTCGCCCTGGGCAATCTGCAGCGCGTCCCAGAGTTCCTGGTCCGTGGCTTCGGTCTTGCCGAAGCGCAGGTTGTGCTCGATGGTGCCCGAGAAAAGGTACGGCCGCTGCGGTACCAGGGCCACGCGCTTGGTGATCTCGGCCCGGTCCAGGTTCCTGACGGAGACGCCGTCCAGGAGGACTTCGCCCTCGGCGATGTCGTAGAGGCGCGGCAGCAGGGCCAGCAGCGAGGTCTTGCCTGCACCGGTGGAACCGATGATGGCAACGGTCTCGCCCGGCTTGGCGGTGAAGCTGATGTTGCTCAGCACCGGCGACTCGGCACCGGGGTAGGCAAAGGTGACGTTCCGGTACTCCACTACCCCGGCCAGCGTGGCGGGAGTTTCGGGACGTTCGGGATCGTGGATGGAGGGTTCGACGTCGAGCACTTCACCGATGCGGTCCGCGCAGACCGAGGCGCGCGGGATCATCATGGCCATAAACGTGCCCATCATAACGGCGATCAGGATCTGGAGCAGGTACTGCAGGAACGCGGTCAGGGCGCCCACCTGCATCTCGCCTGAATCCACGCGCTGGCCGCCAAACCACAGCACCGCGGCCGTGGACAGGTGCAGGATCATGCCGATGGCCGGGAACATCAGGACAAACAACGCACCGATCTTCAGGGAGACGTCGGTCAGGTCCTTGTTGGCAACGCCGAAACGCTCCGTTTCATAGGGTTCGCGGACAAAGGCGCGGACCACCCGGATGCCGATGATCTGCTCGCGAAGGACGGCGTTGATGCGGTCGATCCTCTTCTGCATGGAACGGAACAGGGGCATCAGCCGGACCACCAGGTAGCCCACCACAACGATCAGTACGGGCACGGACACCCAGACCAGCCACGACAGGCTGACGTCCTCGCGCAGCGCCATGATGATGCCCCCGATGCACATGATGGGGGTGGCCACCATGAAGTTCAGGCCCATCAGCACGAGCATCTGGACCTGCTGGACGTCGTTCGTGCCGCGGGTGATGAGGGTGGGGGCGCCGAACGTGTTCACGTCCTTGGCGGAGAAACTGGTGACCTTGCGGAACACGCCGCGGCGCAGATCGCGGCCCACGGCCATGGCCGTTTTGGAGCCGTAGTAGACGCCGGCGATGGCGGTGCCCACCTGGACAATGGCCACCAGCAGCATCACGGACCCGGTGCGCCAGATGAAATCCGTATCCCCGCGGGAGACGCCTTCATCGATGATCTGGGCATTGAGGCTGGGAAGGTAGAGCGCTGCGATGGTGGACGCCAGCTGGAACACAACGACGGCCACGATGTATGGCATATACGGTTTGGAGTAGCGCCGAATGAGGGTGAGGAGCATGCCCGTGAATCCTTAGGAAGAGAGCGCGAAATGATGAGGATAAGTAGTAACAGACGGGGCTGACATTTCTCAGGCTACCTACTCTACGAAATCCGTTGCCCGGGCGAAACATCTACGGCAAAGATCATCCGATCGGCGTACTCCCCCACATGTTCCCCACCACCCACCTGCGCGAAAGGACACTTGAGGCCCTGGATCCACGGGGCCTCAAGTGTCCCTTCGCGCTTAGTCGGGGCGGGCCCAGGTCAGCCGCCGGCGCTTAGGTCAGCGGGAACTCAGGTCAGCGGCTCGCGGAGGCGAGTTCCGGCGTCGTGCTTTCAGTGTCTGTGCTTTCCCCGGCATCTGCGTTTTCCGCGACAGCAGCCTCCGGCTGGATGTCAACGGTGCGCCGCAGCGGGCGTTCCTTGATGAAGAGGACCGAGATCAGGGCTATCACCGCAACGCCGGCGGAGATCAGGAACACCTCGGCGGTGGCGTCGCCGTAAGCGGCACGCATGATCTCGCGCACTGGTGCAGGCATATCAACGAGGTCCATGCTGGCTCCGACCGACCCGCCCGCCACCGGGATGCCGGCCGCTGCCAGGCCCTGCGTGGCGAGTTCGCTGACCCGGCTGCTGAGGACGGCCCCGAGCACGGACACACCGATCGCGCCGCCCACCGAACGGAAGAATGCCACAGACGCGCTGGCCGACCCGATGTCGGACGCCCGGACCGTGTTCTGCACCGCCAGGACCAGGTTCTGCATCAGCATGCCAAGGCCCACACCCAGGACTGCGGTGGAGAGCCCGGCCTGCCACAGTTCGGTGGTGTGGTCCATGGTGCCGGCCAGTCCCAGGCCGCCGATCAGCAGGATGGACCCGCCGATCAGGTAGCCCTTCCACTTGCCGGTGTGGCTGATCAGCAGACCGGAAACGACCGAGCCTGTCAGGTTGCCGGCGATCATCGGAAGCGTCAGGAGCCCGGCTTCGGTAGGCGTGGCGCCGCGGGCCACCTGGAAGTACTGGCCCAGGAAGGTGGTTGAACCGAACATCGCGATGCCCACGGCCACTGAAGCGATGATGGCCAAAGCGGTGGTGCGTTCGGAGATGATCTTCAGCGGGATGATGGGCTGCTCCACCTTGGACTCCACCAGCACCAGCAGGGCCAGCAGCACCACGCCGCCGCCCACCATGGCGGCCGACTGCCAGGAGACCCAGTCGTAGTAGGCGGGGTTGCCGGCGAAGGAAACCCAGATCAGGAGCAGGCTGACACCGGAGGTCAGCAGGATGGAGCCAAGCCAGTCGATCTGGACGTGGCGCTTGATGTGCTCGATTTTCAGCGTGATCTGGAGCAGGATGAGCGCGACGACGGCGAGCGGCACACAGACGAAGAAGGTCCAGCGCCAGCCCAGCGGGCTGTCCACGATGAATCCGCCCAGCAGCGGTCCGCCGGCAGTGGCCACCGCCATCACGGCGCCCATGTAGCCGGAGTATTTGCCGCGGTCCCGCGGCGGGATCATGGTGCCGATGATGGCCTGCGCCAGTGCGGTGAGTCCACCCATGGCCACGCCCTGGATAACGCGTGCGGTGAGCAGCAGCGGGATGGTCTCGGAGAGTCCGGCCATGACCGAGCCGGCCACGAAGATGACGATGCTCAGCTGGACCAGCAGCTTCTTGTTGAAGAGGTCGGACAGCTTGCCCCAGATGGGGGTGGTGACGGCGTTGGCCAGCAGGGCGGCCGTGATCACCCACGCGAAGTCGGTCTGCGTGCCATGCAGATCGGACATGATGGTGGGCAGCGCGTTGGCCACGATGGTGCTGCTGAGGATGGCGGTGAAGAACGCCGCGAGGAGCCCGGTCAGGGCTTCCATGATCTGGCGGTGGGTCATCGCCAAGGGCGGCGCGGCGGGTTGGCTCGACATATCAGTGCTCCTGGAGGTTCTGGGTTGCGGCGGCCGTTGCCGCGTTTGGAAGTGCCGGGACTGAATGTGCCCGGACTGCATGTGCTCGGGCTGAATGCTTGAGGGACGCCGAGAGTTTGGTCAGGATCCGCGCCGTATCTTCGGCGTCCTCCTGGTTCCAATCACTGAGGTACTCCTGCAGCGTGGCTGTGCGGCGCTCTTCGACCTTCCGGAGCTTGTCCGCGCCGGCCGGCGACAGGGCAACCAACTGGGCGCGGCCGTCGTCGGGATCCTGCCGCCGGATGACGTAACCCTGCTCTTCAAGGTCCGCGATATGGCGGCTGAGGACGGGGGCGCTGACGCCGAGCCGCTCCGCCAGGTGCGTGGCACGGGATTCCCCCTCCCCCACGAACCTGAGCACGCCCTGCAGTGCAACCCCGGTGTCCTGTCCGCGGAAGCTCGCCGCGGCGACACAGCGGACCACCCTTTGGAGGTCGAAAATGCGGTAGACAAGGTCCGCTGCGGTGTCCGGGGTGACTGCCATGATCAAACTCTCCTCTTTTGTTTGCCTAAGGCAACCATATCCGCAAATGGTTGCTTTGGGAAACTAAAGACGGCGCGATGCGGCACACACACCGGACAACAAAAGCGCGAAAGGATACTTGAGGCCCTTTGGAATGGGGCCTCAAGTGTCCTTTCGCGCTGTAGTGAATCGGGGGGCTGTGGTGAAGCGGGTGCTTTGGTGCTGGGTGTTCAGCCGTCCAGGTGGGTGGGGCCGAACATCTTCAGCAGCGTTTCAACCACGACGACGTTGGGTCCGTCCGCCGCGAAGCCCGCCTTGAGCGCGTCCCCGACATCCTCGGGGGCCACTCGCGTCGCCGGCACACCGAAGGCTTCGGCGAGCTTGACGAAGTCGGGCCTCGCGAGCTCGGTGGCCGTGGCCTTGCCGAACGCACCCACCATGTATTCGCGCAGGATGCCGTAGCCGCCGTCGTCCACGATCAGCCAGGTGACCGGGATGTTGTGCTGCTTGGCGGTGGCGAGTTCGGAAATGGAGTACATGGATGATCCGTCACCGGACACGGCAAGCACGCGGCCGGGTTTGCCCAGCGTTTCCAGCCCGACGGCGCCGCCGATGGCCGCCGGGAAGCCGTAGCCCAGGCCGCCGGCGCCCTGGGCGGAGTGGAACTGGCCCTGCCGTGCGTCCCAGCAGCTCCAGCCCCAGTACGCGGAGATGGTCATGTCCCAGAAGGTCTGCATGTCCGCGGGGACGGCTTCGCGGATGTCGGACATGAACTTCAGCTCTTTGCCCAGGTCCTGCGATTCCAGCCGCGCGCGAACCTTGGCGAGGGCGTCCTTCACCAGGTCTTCCGGGGCGGTCCCGTGCCAGCTGCGGGTGGTGTCGACGGGCGCAACCAGGGCCTCGTCGAGGGCGCTGAGTGCCTGGCCGGCGTCGGCACGGATGCCCAGGCCGGGACTGTTCGATTCGAGGACGCGCGGTTCGGCGTCGATCTGGATGATGCGGCCGCGGGGCGCGAACGTGAAGTAGTTGGACGTGACTTCACCGAGGGACGAGCCGATGACAATCAGGACGTCGGCATCTTCCAGGAGGTCCGTCATATGCCGGTCCTCGATCCACGACTGCAGCGAGAGCTCATGGGTCCACGGGAAGGCGCCGTTGCCGCCAGGGGTGCAGATGACCGGTGCCCGCAGCTTTTCGGCAATCGAGAGCAGCGATTTTTCGGCCCGGCCCCGCCGGGTACCGCCGCCGGCGATGATGGCGGGACGTTCCGCCGTCGACAGCCATTTCACTGCTTCCCGGACCAGTTCCACTCGGGGCGGGTTGTCCGCTGCTTCGGCGAGCGCGTCCTCCACCGGCGGAACCATGATGGGATCCAGCAGCACGTTCTGCGGGATTTCCAGCCAGACCGGGCCTTGCGGCGAAGAGATGGCTTCAGTCCAGGCGTCCTGGATGGCCGAAGGGATTCCCGACGCGTGCTGGATCAGGCGCTGGCTCTTGGTGACGTTCGCGGCCGAGGCCTTCTGGTCATCGAGCTGGTGCAACATGCCCTTGCGGCGGGCGCCGAGTCCCTCGAGCGGGATCTGGCTGGCCACCACCACCATGGGCACACCCGTGGCGTAGGCCTCCTGCAGGCCGGCGAGGGACGTCAGCGCACCGGGTCCGGTGGACAGGAACAGCACACCCACTTCACCGGTGGCGCGGGAATACCCGTCCGCGGCGAAGGCGCTGTTGTTCTCCACACGGGAAGAGACGAAGTGCAGGTTGCCGCGGCCCATGGCATCAAACAGGCCGAGGGCGTGCTGGCCCGGGATGCCGAAGACGGTCTTGGCGCCGAGCGCTTCAAGGGTTTCGACGACGAGGTCCCCGCCGTTGCGCTGGCTGGTCCCCCTGGTAGGGGCTGCTGTGCCCGGATCGAAATCAATCATGGTGGCTACTCCTTGGGTCCGGCGGCGAAACCGGCAGGTTGGCGGGCTTCTTGGCCGAGAGCTTGGGCGGCGTAGCCGTTGGCTGTCCCGAAACGGTCACCTTCAACAGCATTGTCCGCCATCAGGGTGACCAGTTCATAGGCCACATGGCTGGCTGCCACGCCCGTAATTTCGGCGTGGTCGTAGGCGGGAGCCACCTCGACGACGTCGGCGCCCACCAGGTTCATGCCGCGGAAGCCGCGGATGATCTCCAGGAGTTCACGGCTGGTGATGCCGCCGGCCTCCGGGGTTCCGGTACCGGGCGCATGTGCGGGGTCCAGGACGTCGATGTCCACGGAGATGTACAGCGGGCGGTTGCCGATCCGGTCGCGGACCTTGGCCACGGTCTCCAGGACACCCTGGTAGTAGACGTCCGCGGAGGTGACGATGCCGAACCCGAAGCGTTGGTCGTCGTCGAGATCCTTCTTGCCGTAGAGCGGGCCGCGCGTGCCGATATGGCTGATCGCTTCGGTGTCCAGGATGCCTTCTTCAACGGCGCGGCGGAACGGGGTGCCGTGGGTGTATTCGGCGCCGAAGTAGGTGTCCCAGGTGTCCAGGTGGGCGTCGAAGTGCAGCATGGCGATGGGTCCGCCGGCGCGCTCGGCGGCCGCGCGGAGCAGGGGCAGGGCGATGGTGTGGTCCCCGCCGAGCGTCACCAGCTTGCTGCCGCCCGCGGTGAGGTCCAGAGCGTTCTGCTGGATGGTTTCGATGGCTTCGTTGATGTTGAACGGGTTGACGGCCATGTCTCCGGCGTCAGCCACCTGGATGTTTTCGAACGGGCTGACGTCCCAGGCGGGGTTGTACGGGCGGAGCAGCCGGCTGGCCTCGCGGATGTGGTTGGAGCCAAACCGGGCGCCGGGGCGGTACGAAACACCCGAGTCGAAGGGCACTCCCACCACCGTCACGTCAGCCTTGGCCACCTGGTCCAGGCGCGGCAGGCGGGCGTAGGTTGCAGCGCCGGCATAGCGCGGGATACGGGATGAATCGATGGGGCCAAGGTTGCCGTTGGCTTCGATGCGCAGCTCTTTCAAAATGAGCCTCTCCTTCGAGGATTGATCGGCGGGTGTGACAGCCATCATAGCCGGAAGTTTCCTAATGCGCATCAAGTGTTTACAAAACATGCAACGAGGGCCCAAGTAGGTAGCAGTAAGTGTCGTTTTGAGCGCTCAAAACGACACTTACTGCTACCTACTTGGGGAGAGAGGGGCTACCGGCTGGCGGCGGGGACCAGGACCCAGAGAACCTCGACGGCATCGTCGGTGGGATTGACCCACGTATGCGGCTCGCGGCCCGGGAAGGTCACGGTGTCGCCGGTGCTGAGCTCGTATTCCTCGTTGGTCAGGATCAGCCGGATGCGTCCGTTGATCACATGGAGCACATCCACGTCACAGTCCACGGCGTAGAGCTCAGCCTCGCCGCGGCCGTGGGGCTCAATGACGGCCTGGATGATCTGGATGCGCCGTTCGGAACGGGCAGTCAGCAGCCGCTCCACGATGCCTTCGCCGCCCAGGGAGATGCGGGGCCCGTCGTTCCGCTTGGTCAGGTGCGTTTCCGGGGCCACAAACAAATCGCCGATGGAGATGGACAGGACCTGGCACAGGGTCACCAGCGACGCGACCGACGGCGACGTAAGGTCACGTTCCACCCGGCTGAGGAAGCCCTTGGTCAAGCCGGTGGCGTCGGCAACCTGCTCGATGGTCAGCCGCTGGGACTGCCGGGCGGCACGGATTCGGGAACCGATGGCAACGGGAACGTTGCTCGGCTCAACTGGCAGTGCCTTCATGTGCGGACCTTTCATGGCCGGCGGTGCGGCCCCATCTCTGGAGCAATCCTAATGGCCAGCCGGCCCGCGTGACGTGGCGAGCGCCGCGGCGAACAACAGATGGTGTGGCCGATCTTGACTGTTGCGTCGGTCACAGCATACGCTTCTGGGCAACAAGTGTTGCCTGTGAGGCACTATTTGAGGAACTCTTCCTCCCAATTCCACAAGAGCAGCGGAATACCGGCTTCCCCAGCAGCGCCGCCGGGATTCCAGACACACTGCAGATCAGCTCCAAGGAGCCCCAAATGGACGCTAACTTCGTCAACATCGCCATCGTGGTGGTGTACCTCATTGCCATGCTGGCCTTCGGCTGGTGGGGCAAGTCCCGCACCAAGAACAACAGCGACTTCCTGGTTGCCGGCCGCCGCCTCGGCCCCCTGCTCTACACCGGCACCATGGCCGCCGTCGTCCTCGGCGGTGCCTCCACCGTCGGCGGCGTCGGCCTGGGCTACAGGTTCGGCATCTCCGGCATGTGGCTTGTGGTTGCCATCGGCGCGGGTGTGCTCCTCCTGAGCCTGCTCTTCGCCGGCACCATCCAGCGGCTGAAGATCTACACGGTCTCCCAGATGCTCAGCCTGCGCTACGGCCAGCGCGCCACCCAGACCTCCGGCATAGTGATGCTGGCCTACACCCTGATGCTCTGCGCCACCTCCACGGGCGCCTACGCCACCATCTTTGTGGTCCTGTTCGACTGGGAGCGCTGGCTCGCCATCGCCGTCGGCGGCGCCATCGTCCTGGTCTACTCCACGATCGGCGGCATGTGGTCCATCACCCTGGCCGACCAGGTGCAGTTCATCATCAAGACCGTGGGCATCTTCGCCCTGATGCTGCCGTTCACGCTCAACGCCGCCGGCGGCTTCGACGGCATCCGCAGCCGCGTTGACGCCAGCTTCTTCCAGCTTGATGGCATCGGGCTGCAGACCATCATCACGTACTTCGTGGTCTACACCCTCGGCCTGCTCATCGGCCAGGACATCTGGCAGCGCGTCTTTACCGCCAAGACCCCCACCGTGGCCCGCTGGGGCGGCGCAACGGCCGGCGTCTACTGCATCCTGTACGGCGTCGCCGGTGCCCTGATCGGCCTGGCCGCCCGCGTGGCCCTGCCCGACATCGACGTCGCCAACCTCGGCAAGGACGTTGTCTACGCCGAGGTCGCCACCCAGCTCCTGCCGATCGGCATCGGCGGCCTGGTCATGGCCGCCGCAGTCGCCGCCATGATGTCCACCGCCTCCGGCGCCCTGATCGCAGCTGCCACGGTGGCCCGTGCCGACGTGGTGCCGTTCGTGGCCAGCTGGTTCGGCAAGACGATCAACACCGACGACACCGAAAACCCCGAGCACGACGTCAAGGCCAACCGTTACTGGGTCCTGGGCCTGGGCATCGTGGCCGTGCTGATCTCCATGGCGGCGCAGGACGTCGTGGTGGCACTGACCATCGCCTACGACATCCTGGTGGGCGGCCTGCTGGTGGCCATCCTCGGCGGCCTGGTCTGGAAGCGCGGCACCGGCATCGCAGCCGCCTGGTCCATGGCCGTTGGCTCGGTCCTGACCCTGGCCCTGCTGATCATGTACGCCGTCGGAGTCATCCCCAGCGCCGACGGCGTCTACGCCAACGAACCCATCTACTGGGGCCTCGGCGCCTCGCTGGTTACCTACATCGTGATCTCACTGCTCACGCCGCCCACGGACCCCGAGGTCCGCGAGGCCTGGGAGAAGCGGGTCGCCGGAGCGGTCACCGAAGAACTGCCCATGGAGGCCCACCCGGTCGCCAGCCACTCGACCCACTGAGCCAGCAGCTTCACCGAGTTAAGTACGACGGCGGCACTCCCGTTCGCTTCCCGGCGAACCGGAGTGCCGCCGTCGTACGTTCTATTCCGTTCCGCGGAACTCGTCCTCATCGAGGGGAACCACGCGCTCCTCGGCGTCGACTGCTGCCGCGGGCGCGGGAACCACCGCTTCTTCGGCGTCCAGGAATTCGTCCTCGGCGTCCCAGTCGTCTATGCGGACCGGTACGTCCTCGGCGTAGTCATAAGCTGGATCCGATTCAACGGATTCCAGGTGCGGCATGTCCGGGTGCTGTCCGGTGGTGCTCATGGTTCGACCTCCGTTTGTTCGCCTGACGTGCGTTGTCGGTGGGCGCCGTCGGTGGGCGCGGGCGGGCGCCACTCCTTCATCACAGCACCGCCGGTGGGTCCGGTCAAGGGCCACCGCAACCCGTCCCGGCACACCCGGCGGACCACCATATTTTGAGGGAAACCTAAACTCCGCAGTGAGGGCAGCCAGCCGAAAATCCGCGGAATTCCGCGGTAAACTGGGCCAGGCAATGGGGCCGTACCATGCCCATCCAGCACAGGAGCCTTGCGTGTCTCAGCACCCCCAACCCAGCCAAGCCCGGCCGGCGGAACCCAGTCCGTCCGCGCCGCAGCCCACACCGGCCGACATCCGCCGGTGGCGCCAGTACCTGGCGGACGAACGCGCAGAAGCCGCCGTCTACCGCGATCTCGCCCAGAACCGCGACGGCGAAGAGCGCGCCATCCTGCTGGCCCTCGCCGAAGCCGAAGGACGGCACGAGGCCCACTGGCTCAAACTCCTCGGCGACCACGCCCAAAAGTCCCGGCCGGCGTCCCTCCGCAGCCAACTCCTGGGCTTCCTGGCCCGCCATTTCGGCTCCGTTTTCGTCCTGGCCCTGGCCCAGCGCGCTGAAGGCCGCTCCCCCTACGGCATGGAACCCAACGCCACAGACGCCATGGCAGCGGATGAGCAGATCCACGAAGAAGTGGTCCGCGGCCTGGCAACCCGCGGCCGCAACCGGCTCGCCGGGACCTTCCGTGCCGCCGTCTTTGGCGCCAACGATGGCCTGGTCAGCAACCTCTCGCTCGTGGTGGGCATGGCCGCGTCCGGAGTGGCCAGCGGTGTGGTTCTCCTCAGCGGTGTGGCAGGGCTGCTCGCCGGTGCCATGTCCATGGCCGCGGGCGAGTTTGTCTCCGTGCGGTCCCAGCGCGAGCTCCTGGCCGCCACCCAGCCCACCCAGATCACCCTCGCCGCCGCCCCGAAGCTGGACATCGAGCACAACGAACTGATGCTCGTCTACCTGGCGCGCGGGATGTCCCACGAAGCGGCCGAACACCGCGTGGCCGAACGCATGGGGCTGCTGAGCTGCGACTGCGATCCCAGCCTGTCGCTCCAGCCCGAGCTGCCGGAGGCGGAAGACCAGCACGAGGCCGTGGGCACCGCATGGGGGGCGGCGCTCTCCAGCTTCTGCTTCTTCGCCTCCGGCGCGGTGGTCCCCATCCTGCCGTTCCTGTTCGGCCTGACCGGTCTGACCGCCCTCGTGGTAGCCGCAGTACTGGTGGGAATGGCGCTGCTGGCCACCGGCGGAATCGTTGGCCTGCTGTCCGGGACGTCGCCGCTGACGCGCGGGCTGCGCCAGCTGGGCATCGGCCTGGGCGCCGCCGCCGTGACCTACGTGCTGGGGCTGGCCTTCGGCACCGTGGTGGGCTAACACCCGCCAACCGCCTGCCGCGGGACTATCCACAACTGTTGCTGTCCGACCCGCCCGCGGGGCACTATCGACACATGACCAAATACCTCATCTCCTTCCCAAGCGAAGCCATGGTGCTCACCGACGAGGAGTTCCCGATCGTCTTCGCCGAATCCCACGCCGTGATCGAGGAGGCGAAGGCTGCCGGCGTCTACGTATTCGGCGGTGGGATCGCGGAGGAAGTCGATCCCGTGCTTGTCTCCGCCGGCGGGTCGGTGAGCACCGAGATCTATCCGGGCTCCGAACTCAAGGGTGGGTTCACCGTGCTGGAGCTGCCGACGCGCGAGGATGCGGTCGAGTGGGCGAGGAAAATCGCGGTGGCCTGCCGTTGCTCGCAGGAGCTCCGCGAGTTCATGTACGACCCGGCGAGCTAGCCGCCCAGGACCGCGAGCGCCTCGTCCACACTGTCCACCAGGAAAATCCGGTCTTCCATGGTCCGTCCGGCAGCCAGCCGCTGGAGCATGGGCCACGCAGGATACTCGTCCTCCCAGTGCTGCCGACCCACCAGCACCATCGGCGTCACGGCTTCGCGGGCGCTGTAGTAGTTCTCGCAGGCGTCCTGGAAAATTTCCTGCACCGTACCGGCCGCTCCCGGCAGGAAGATGATGCCGCCGTCGCACAATTCCAGCAGGATCGCCTCCCGGATGGCGTTGGCGAAGTACTTGGCGATGTGGGTGGCAAAGTAGTTCGGCGGCTCATGCCCGTAGAACCAGGTGGGGATGCCCAGCGACGGCGTTCCGCCGGGATAGCGTTCGACGACGGCGGCCGCCTCGCGTGCCCACGCGGACACCGAGGGGCGGAAGCCGGGGACGGATCCAAGGCCGGCCAGCGCCGCCGTGAACTCCGCGTGCGGAATGTGGCTAAGATACGCGCCGAGGTTGGCCGCTTCCATGGCACCCGGACCGCCGCCGGTTGCCACCATCCGCCCGCTCTGCGCCAGGAGCCTGCCCAGCTCGGCTGCCTGAGCGAAGTCCGGGGTGCCACGCTGGGCGGCATGTCCGCCCATCACGCCCACGGTGGTGCGGCCGGCGTAGGGGGCCGAATGCGTGAACTCGTCCAGGGCGTCGCCGATGGCGTGGTCATGCAGCGCCGAGGCCAGGGTGGCGTCCAGCCGATTGCGCTGCCCCGGGCTGATGCTCCAGTGATACACCAGGGCGTCAGGCAGCTCCTCATAGGGTGAGTTTTCCAGGCCGGCGTACAGTTCCTGCGGCGTATAGAGCCGCGCCCGGTAAGCATCGAACGGCACACCCTGCAACTTCGGGAAGATCAGTGCGCCGCGTCGACGCAGCCCCTCTTCGACGCGCTGGTCGAAAGTGCAGCCCAGGAAAATGGCACCTTCCACGTCCAGCGCCTCAAGCGCTGCCGTCCGGCCCCGCAGGTCCACGGACTGGGCGTGCCAGCCGTGCATGGCCACCGCGCCGGCAGCGACCAGCCGGTCGAAGGTGTCCAGGCTCTCAACCTCAAGGGTCCGCGGGCTGGGGACCACGCCGCCGGAGGGATTCATAGTCCCAGCCTAGACTTCGGCCGAGGCTCCGGCACGGCACGAGGGCACCCCCGCCGGAGAGGGGGTGCCCTCGTGCCTGGGTCCGGTTCCCGGTCAGGAAACCTGGAGGCCGCCGTTGATGTCGTAGGTGGCGGCGGTGATGTAGCCCGCGTCCTGGCCAAGGAGGAAGGCGATCAGGGCCGCCACTTCCTCACGGGTGCCGACGCGGCCCATCATGATGCCCTCGGACATCTGTGCTTTGCGCTCATCGGTGAGGGTTCCGCCCATGATGTCGGTGTCGATCGGGCCCGGGGCAATCGCATTGACCGTGATCCCGAACTCGCCGACTTCGCGGGCCAGGGCGCGCGTGAACCCGAGGATTCCGGCCTTGGTGGCACTGTAGGCAACCTTCGAGAACGTGCCGCCGCCGCGCTGGGCGGAGATCGACGAGATGCTGACGATGCGCCCGAGCTTGCGCTCGATCATGCCCTTGAGGACCCGCTGGGAAACGATGAAGGTTCCGCGCATGTTGATGGCGAACACCTTGTCCCACTCCTCCACGGTGGTTTCCATGAACGTCGTCGGGGAGCTGATCCCGGCGAGGTTGGCGAGCGCAACGATCGGCGGCATCGAGGCTTCGATCTCGGTGATCGCACGGTCAACGGACGCTTCGTCGGACACGTCGGCTCCGACGCCGATGGCCTTGACCGCACGGTTGGAGCCGATCTCCGCGGCGGCTGCCTTGGCGTCCTCCGCGTTGATGTCGAGGATGGCGATGGACCATCCCTCGCTGGCCATCCGGTCAGCGGCGGCGCGGCCGATGCCGCGGACCGATGCGGCGCCGGTCAGGACGACTGTGCGTTCGGAGGGGAAAGTGCTGCTAGTCATTGGTTTTTCCTTCAGTGATTTCGGGATCAGGAGATTTTGGCGGGTTGCGTGGAATCAGGGGTCACGGCGGCAGTCGCGGCAACTGCGGGATCCAGCGCGGCATCGCCTTCGGGGCGTTTGCGTGCGTAAAGGTAGGTGGCAACCGCCGTGACGCAGAGGCAGAAGGACAGGAACAGCAGGCCGCTCTGGTTGTTGCCCGTGGCGTCATTCAGCAGGCCGACAGCGTAGGGGGCCACAAAACCGCCGAGGTTACCCAGTGAGTTGATCAGGGCGAGGCCGGAAGCAGCGGCCGCCCCGGTGAGCGCCGCGGACGGCATGGACAGGAACGGGGCGATGGCGCCGTAGATGCCCATGGCCGCGGCGGTCAGGGCAATGAGGGCCAGTATGGGGTTGACCGGGAGCAGGTAGCCTGCGGCAAGGAGGCCCATGCCGGCAAGGACCATGCTGACCGCACTGTGCCAGGCACGCTTTCCGGTCTTGTCCGCACGCTTGCTCCAGAGGAACACAAAGACTGCTGCCACGGAGTAGGGAATGAGAACGATGAACCCGACCTGGGCGGTGGAGAACTTGCCCAAGGCGGCGACGATGGTGGGCATCCAGAGACCCAGTCCGTAAATGCCGCAGACCAGGCCGAAGTACAGGGCAGAGTAGGTCAGGGTCCGCTTGTCCTTGAGGCCGGCCAGGAAGTTGTGGCTGCGGCCGGTGGACTTGGCTGCCAGTTCGGCATCCATGGTGTTGACAAGCCATTCGCGTTCGTCAGCGTTGAGCCACTTCGCGTCGCGGGGCCGGTCCGTCATGAGGATGGGTGTCAGCACGCCCAGGAGAATGGCCGGGATGCCTTCAATGATGTAGAGCCACTGCCATCCATGAAGGCCCATGATGCCGTCCATCTGGAGCAGCAGTCCGGAGACCGGGGCGCCGAGGGCGTTGGAGATGGGCTGGGCGAGGATGAAGATGCCCAGTACCGTGACGCGCTGAGCGGCAGGGAACCACAGGGTCAGGTAGAAGAGGATGGCAGGGAAGAAACCTGCTTCCGCGGCTCCGAGCAGGAACCGGATGACGTAGTAGGTGGTTTCGCCGTTCACCAGGCACATGCCCGTGGCGAAGATCCCCCAGGTGATGAGGATACGGGCCAGCCATTTGCGGGCCCCGTAGCGGTACATGCCTGCGTTGCTGGGCACCTCGAGGAGCGCATAGCCCAGGAAGAAGATGCCGGCGCCAAGACCGTAGGCTGCGGCGGTCAGGCCGATGTCCTCGCTCATGGTCAGCTTGGCGAAGCCCACGTTGTTGCGGTCAAGATACGCGATGAAGTAGAGCAGGACAATCAGCGGCATTACGCGGCGGCGCACCTTGCGGAGCGTACGCTCGCCCAGCTCGCCGAGCCCTGGGGACTTTAAGGAGAGTGAAGTCATCTTCGACCTTCTGTCTAACGGAGTCCGGCACCGGCGGTGGTGGCGGCTATCCGTGCGGATATTTTGGGGCCCGTCCAAATGGGGAACGGGGTCAATGCGATTTGAGTCAGATGTCAGACATCTGATTGAAGAACTGAGAAAAAGCTTAGGTTAGTGATGTGGATTACGTCAAGACCTGTTGCATGCGGGCTGCAACGTCAGGATGCTGCGTTGTGCACGTAGCGTTCGTAGTCCCGGTATGTCTGGTCCATATGTTCGTCCATGGTGCGGCGGGCCAGCTCGGCCTCGCCGCTGAGGATGCTATCCATGACCTTTTGGTGGTAGTCGATGGCGTGCAGTTGGATTTCTTCGACGGCCGACGTTTCACGCCGCTTCACATAAAGGAGCTGACCCAGCTGCGCGAAAAGCGCCCGGATAAATGGATTGCCGGAGGCCTTTAGCACTTCGTCATGGAAGGCGATGTCCGCCGCCACGAAGGCATCGAGGTCGCCGGAATCATGGAAGCGCTTCATATCCGCAATGCACTCGCGCATCTGTTGGGCATGCTCGGGTGTGTGGCGTTTGGCCGCGAGCGCAGCGGCCCCGGTCTCCACCATGCGCCGCATCTCGATCAGCCCCACTGCGACCTGCTCCGCCCCATTGCCGTGCGAAGCGGCCTTGAAGATCGCATCCAGGCCGGTCCAGTTGTCGGTCGGGTTGACGAAGGTCCCGCGGCCGGCTTTAACGTAGAGAATGTTCTGCGCCCGCAGGGCCTTGAGCCCCTCACGCACCGTGAGGCGGCTGACGTCGTAGGCCTTTGCGATGTCAGCCTCGGGCGGCAAGGCTTCGTGGGGCCGCAGTTTGCCGTCCAGGATATCGTCGAGCAGGCCGTCGACGAGGTCGTCAACAAGTGTCCTGCGGCCCATCGCGCTTCCCATCTTCAGTCCTGCTTTTGTGCTCCCGATGCCATCCACATTACAGAAGCCGCCGCACGGACCGGGACCCCCGCCAGCCTCAATACAAGTTGAAGCGGCGTCTCAGTGCGCCCCCCGCCTTTAGTCTTGACCGCCAAAATTCGACTGATATTATCAACAAAGGCAGTATGTCCTATCAAGCGAACATACTAGGACATGGATACCCTCCCGAGCCCCGGGAGGGCACCAGCTTCCGGCATGGAACGAGGAATATCTAGTGGCGAATCAACTTGGTCTCATCATCGACCGTTCCTCGCCCGTACCCCTGTATCACCAGGTGGTCCAGGGCATCGAGGCCGCCATCCACAGCGGAATCCTGGAACCCGGCAGCCGGCTGGAGAACGAAATCGATCTCGCGGCCCAGCTGAACCTCTCGCGGCCCACCATGCGCAAAGCCATGGATGAACTGGTCCGCTCGGGCCTGCTGGTCCGCAAGCGCGGCGTGGGCACCCAGGTGGTCTCCAGCCAGGTCCGCCGCCCCCTGGAGCTCTCAAGCCTGTTCGATGACCTCTCCAACAACGGCAAGAAGCCCACCACCCAGGTGCTGACCTTTTCCCACATGGAGGCCGACGCAGCGACGCTCGCCACCCTCGAACTCCCGGCAGGGTCCAAGGTTTACCACTTCACCCGCCTGCGGAAAGTGGGCGGCAAGCCCCTTGCCCTGATGGAGAACTGGGTCCGCGACGACATCGCGAGCATGGACGAAGCGATGCTGGCTTCGGAGGGGCTCTACGCCATTCTCCGCCGCGGAGGCGTCAACTTCCGCCTGGCCTCGCAAAGAATCGGCGCGATGATCGCCAATGAATACCAGGCGGGCCTGCTGGAGGCCGAGGTCAATTCCGCCCTGGTCACCATGGAGCGCACCGCAACAGACGACGCCGGCCGCCGCGTGGAAACCGGACACCACGTGTACCGGGCCGATTCGTACAGCTTTGAAATGACACTCGTACAGCGATAGCGCAAGGAATATCTATGACTAACTGGGTCTACCCCCTGGGCAGCGCCGCCGACGGCGGCTGGGACATCTCGCTCGGAACCTCCGATTCAACCCTGGCCGTGGACGGCTGGGCCCATACGGGCCTGAAGGTGGCCACCTTAACTGCAGGTGCCGCCGTCGTGCTCCCCGCAGCGGACGAGGAGCGGATAGTGGTCCCGCTCAACGGCTCCTTCACCGTCTCCGTGGACGGTCAGGAGTACGTCCTGAAGGGGCGGGCGTCCGTGTTCCACGGTCCCAGCGACGTGCTGTACTCGGGCACGGGCCGCGCCGTCACCATCAGTTCGTCCGACGGTGGTCGGGTGGCGGTCGCCACGGCTCCGGCCAAAGCCTCCTACCCAACGCGACTGGTCACGGCGGCGGAGACACCCGTGGAACTGCGAGGGGCCGGCAACTGCTCCCGCCAGGTCCACAACTTCGGCACGCCCGCGGCCCTCGAGGCTGACCGTTTCATCGTGTGTGAAGTCCTCACGCCCGCCGGAAACTGGTCCTCCTACCCGCCGCACAAGCACGATGAGGAAAAGGACGGCGAAACGAACCTCGAGGAGATCTATTACTTCGAGACGCAGGTGGCCGCCGGTTCCGGGGCACCTGCCGACGCCGACGCCATCGGTTACCAGCGCGTGTACGCCTCGGATGAGCGTCCCATCGACGTGGCCGCCGAGGTCCGCACCGGGGACGTTGTGCTGGTCCCCTACGGTTGGCACGGCCCCGCCATGGCGGCCCCGGGCTACGACCTCTACTACCTGAACGTGATGGCCGGCCCCGGCCCGGTCCGCGAATGGCTCATCAGCGACGACCCGCACCACGGCTGGGTCCGGAAAACCTGGGACGGGCAGGACATCGATCCCCGGCTGCCGTTCACGGCGTAGGGATCAAGAGCCTATTGACCAAGAACGCCCCTCCGGAACTGGTCCGGAGGGGCGTTTTGCTTGGCACGGTTGGGTCAGCCAGCCTTGGCCGCGGCCAGCACCACCTTGACCGGGACGCCCGTGGCCAGTGATTCCTGGGCGGCGTCAGCCACGCGGGACGCGGCCACGGCGTCCTCCGGGGTGCAGGGATTTTCCCGGCGGCCCAGGATCAGCTCCACGAACGCGGCCATTTCGGATCGGTACGCCTGGTCGAAGCGCTCGGCGAAGGTCCTGTGGGGTTGCCCGGCGGGGAAGGCGATCCCGGCTTCGGCCGATGCCATGGCCGTTTGCTCATCGAGCCCAACCATCAGCGAACGGCTGGAGCCCTGGATTTCCAGGCGGACATCGTGGCCGGCCCCGTTGTAGCGGGTGGCTGACACTGTACCCACGGTGCCGTCGTCGAACGTGACCAAGGCCAGCGCCGTGTCCACGTCTCCCACTGCGCCGATGGCGGGGTCTCCGTTGTTGGAGCCCTTAGCGTAGACCTCGACGATCTCGCGGCCGGTCAGCCAACGCAGGATGTCGAAGTCGTGGACGGAGCAGTCGCGGAACAGTCCGCCGGAGCCGGCGAGGAACTCGACGGGCGGCGGCACCATGTCGCACGTGACGGCGCGCAGGGAGTGGATCCACCCCAGCTCGCCCGCTTGGTAGGCACGCCGGGCCTCAAGGTAGCCGTGGTCAAAGCGGCGCTGGTGGCCGATCTGCACCACGCCGCTGTTGGCGCGGATGTAGTCCAGCACCGGCAGTGCGTCCGCCACGTTCATGGCCACGGGCTTTTCGCAGAAGACCGGGATTCCGGCGTCCACGCCCGCCTTGATCAGGTCGGGGTGGGTTCCGGTCCCCGTGGCGATGACCAGCCCGTCCACCCCGGCGGCGATGAGCTCGTCCACGGAGGGCAGGAACTCGGCGTCGAGGCCGGCCGCGATGTTCCTTGCGTGGTCCTCTGCGACGTCGGTGAGCAGCAGCTTGACGTTGATGCCCTCCGGGTTGAGGACGCCGTTGAGTGCGGCGATGTTGTTGGCGTGCATAACGCCAATGCGCCCCACTCCGATAAGACCCAGAATTACATCTTTCATAGTTCCCTCGCATGCAGTAGCGGCCTCGGAATCCGGGCAGACAAACAATGTTGGAACGTTCCATCATTGTCTTGCTAGAGTAGGTGAATCCGCATACGGAGTCAAGACTTTGTATTAACAAACTGGAGGACGCTGTGACTGCCCCTGAACGCAAACGCGCGGCCACCATCCTGGACGTGGCCGCCGCCGCGGGTGTGTCCAAATCGGTGGTGTCCCTCGTGCTGCGTGGTACGGGCTACGTCAGCGCGGCCAAGCGCACCGCCGTCGAGCATGCTGTCCTGGAACTCGGCTACCGGCCGAACGCGGCCGCCCGGGCCCTCGGCGAATCGCGGAGCCGCACCGTGGGCGTGGTACTCAACGACATGCGGAACCCCTGGTTCGTCAGCGCGGTGGAAGGGCTCAACAGCACTCTCAACGAGCGCGGCCTGCAGATGCTGATGGGCGACTTCCGCATGGACAGCCGCAGCGGCGAATCCCTGCTGAAGAAACTGCTGGAGATGAATATCGAGGCCCTGGTGCTGGTGGGGACCATGCCGGAGAGCCCCGGCCTGACGGCAGCAGCCTTGCAGGTGCCAACCATCGCGCTGGGAGCGCCCACCGGCCCTGGTGCCAACGTCACCGTCGTGACCAACGACGACGACGCCGGGGCCCGCCTCGCGGTGGCCCATCTGATTGCGCTGGGGCACCGCCGCATCGCCCATGTGGGGGCACCGGCCACCGCAGTCGGGATTGCCCGCCGTCGAGGGTATGAAGCGGAGATGAGGGCCGCCGGCCTGGCGGAGTTCATCCGGACCGTGCCGGGAGACCTAAGCGAAGAGGGCGGCCACGGTGCCGCACTCGAGCTGCTGTCAGGTGATGACCGGCCCACAGCGGTGTTCGCTGTCAACGACATGGCGGCACTGGGGGTTCTCTCGGCTGCCGAGGAATGCGGGCTCGCCGTTCCTGCCGATCTTTCGGTGGCCGGCTACGACAACACCCCGCTGGCGCGGTTGCGCCGGATCAGCCTGACTTCCGTGGACACGGCCAGTTTCGCCGCCGGGCAACGGGCGGCCGAACTCCTGATCGCACGACTGGAGCCCGGCAGCACGCTGCCCCCAGACGAACTGTTGGTGCCGATGCTGGAAGTGAGGGGCAGCACCGCCGCCCCTCACGCCTGAACGGCACGCCACCCCTGAACGGCACGCCTATGCCGAGGCGATCTGGACGCTGGCGTCCTGCACCGTGAACGCCGCCCGGAAAGCCGCAAGGGCTTCCTGGTCGTCGCCGCTGGCCCAGGCTTCCATACCCACCGTCCCCTCGTAGCCTGCGTCCGCGAGCGCCCTGGCCACGGCCCGGTAGTTGATCTCCCCGGTTCCGGGTTCGCAGCGGCCCGGTACGTCGGCAACCTGGACTTCGCCGATGTGCGGCAGCGCGGTCCGCACAAGCTCGATGAGGTTCCCCTCGCCCAGCTGTGCGTGGTACAGGTCCAGCATGAGCTTCACGTTGGGGTGTCCGGCTGCTTCCACGAGCGCCAGGGTGTCCTTGGCGCGGGCGAGCGGGATGCCGGGGTGGTCCAGGATCGTGTTGAGGTTCTCCAGGCAGAACGTCACCCCATACTTCGCCCCCAAGTTGCCGAGTCGTTCCAGGGTCCGCGCCCCGGTGCTCCACATGCGGCCGGTGGACCGGTAGAGGGGGCGGGCCGCCTGGCCATCGATGAGCTCCGCGGAGTGCACCACCATGCGGCTGACGCCGAGCTCCAGGGCGGTGGGAATCAGCGACTCGGCCGTCCGCACCACGTCGTCGGCCGTGTCGGGGTCCACCAGGCTTCCGGAGGTGTACCCAGTCATGGAGGAGAACACCGCGCCGGTGGCCTTGAGCGCGGCCAGGTTCTTGCCCCTGGAGTCCCACATCTCTACGTCGAATCCGGCGTCGTGGATCCGCTGCACCCGTTCCACAAACGGCAGATCCGTGAAGACCATTTCCGCGCAGACGGCCAGCCGCATCAGACGCCGGCCCTGGCGTCGTCACGGAGCGCCACAGGGGCAGCGGCCACAGCCACCGGGCCGCCCTGCTTGACCGATTCGATGCACGCGAGCGCCATGGCCAGCGCGCGGCGGGCATCTGCGCCGCCCGGGGTGAGGGTGAAGTCGGACGACGACGGCGGCATGCCGTCGCGCCGCGCACGCACCGCACCGGCGAAGTCGGCCAGTTCGTCTGTGTAGGCCTGCCGGAAGAGTTCAACGTTGAGCCGCGGGGTTTCGGCGGACAGTCCCTTCGCCGTGTAACGCCGGGCCGCCGTTTCCGTGGCGCGGCCCGCCTGGACCATGCCTTTGGAACCGAAGACTTCGCCGCGGATGTCGTACCCGTACAGGGCGCTGAAGTTTGCTTCCGCCACGGCGATGGCGCCATTGCTGTAGCGGATTGTCACCACCGCGGTGTCCAGGAAGCCTTGATCGCGCAGCTCCGGTTCCACGAGGGCGTCGGCCACGGCATAGACCTCCACCGGCTCGGCGCCTTCGTTGAACCAGTTCAGGGTGTCGAAGTCGTGAATCAAGGTTTCCAGGAAGACCGTCCACGCGGGGACCCTGGCCGCGTTCGGGATGCTTCCGGTCCCGGGGTCGCGGGTCAGCGAGCGCAGGAGCTGCGGCTGCCCGGCGATGCCGGCCGCGAGGTCCTTCTTGGCGGCCTGGAAGTCGTCCGCGTAGCGTCGGTTGAAGCCGATCTGGAAATGCACGCCGGCTTTTTCAACGGCGGCAAGCGCGGCATCGAGCTCGTTCAGGCCTTGGCCCGCGGGCTTCTCGCAGAAGACGTGCTTCCCCGCGGCGGCGGCCTGGGTGATCAGGGCGGAGTGGAAGCGGGCCGGGCTCGCGATCACCACGGCGTCGATCTCCGGATCGGCCAGGATGTCCGCGGCGTCGGCCGTGACCTTTGCAGTGCCCAGCGTGCGTGCCAGCGCCTCCGCGGACTCCACATTGGGGTCGGCGATGGCCGCCAGGATAGCGCCCGGGACGCGGTGGGCGATGCTTTCGGCATGGAACGCCCCCATCCAGCCGGAGCCGATGAGCCCGACCTTCACGGGTGCGGAGAGTCCTGCGGAGTGCTGTTCGATGTAGGCCATTGGCCCGTCCTTTCGATTGTCAAAACAAAAATGAATCAGAGCCGTGCCGCGTCCTCGTCCGCCAACGTCTCTTCGCCTGGGAACACGACTCCCAGCTGGCGGCGGATCTCGTCGGCCACGGCCAAGGTGCGGATGGACGCTGCCAGGGGCCGTTGGCTCACCTGACTCTCTCCGGCGGCCACCGCGCGGGCCACAGCCGAGGCCTCGTAGTGCAATCCTTCGAAGTGGCCGCCGGCCGGCTCGTTGTGGCGCAGCCTGGTCCCGTCCGGGAACCGGACCTCAAAGCCACCGGGCATGTTGAAGGGGCCGTCGATGGTCAGCGTGGCCTCGGAACCGACAATCGTGGCGGACGTGGGCGTGAAGTTGTGCACGTGGGTGTTCACCACCGCCTGGGCGCCGCTGCCGAACTGCATGATGGCAGAGAGTTGGGCGTTGACCCCGGATTCATGGGGCTGGCCGATGGCGTGCAGCTGTTCGGGCAGGCCCAGGACCTCGGTGACCAGGGCCAGGGGGTAGGTGCCCAGGTCCAGCAGCGGGCCGCCGGTGAGTGCCGGGTCGAAGATCCGGTGGCCGCGTTCGAAGTGTTCGCCATATTCTGCGAACACCGTAGTGACGGTGCCCAGGGTCCCGGCGTCGAGGATCTGCCGGATCACGTCGAACTTCGGCAGGAAAAAGCTCCACATGGCCTCGGCGGCGAACACTCCGGCGGCCTCGGCCCGCTGGGCAATGTCCCGCGCCTGCTCCGCGTTGAGGCCGATCGGTTTTTCGATCAGAACGTGTTTGCCGGCCTCGAGGGCGAGCAGGGCGCACTGGTGATGGAAGTTGTGTGGTGTGCAGACGTAGATGATGTCGATGTCCGGGGCGCCGGCCAGCTCCTCATAGCTGTCGTAGGCCGCAGGCACGTCAAAAGCGTCCGCGAAGGCTTTGGACCGGCTAAGGACGCACTGATTATTTAGTTGGTGTGTCGCCTGGTTTGAGGGTGTAGTTCCATTCGGGGTGCCATTCGTGTCTGTTCAGGGTTCCGCTGGTCTCTAGTGAGGTCATTTCGTGGTCTGGTATTTTCACGCCGGTGGGGTACTGTCCTGTGTCGAGTTCGGCCCGGACGGTGAGGCCTGTTTTGGTGGTGGTCGCGGCGATGGAGTTGACGATGACTTCGTGGCTGGACAGAGGCCGGCCGCGCCAGTTCATCGAGATGTGGGAGAAGAGCTTGTGCTCTATTTTGTTCCATTTGCTGGTGCCCGGGGGCAGGTGGCAGACGGTGATTTCCAGGCCGGTCTCGGCGGCCAGGGCGGCGAGTTCGGTCTTCCAGAGCCGGGTGCGGTAGCCGTTGGATCCGCCGCCGTCGGCGGTGATCAGCAGGCGGTTCGCCTGCGGGTGGGCGGGTTGGCCGGCGGTGTTCCACCAGGAGCGGATGGTGTTCACGGCGAAGGCTGCGGTGTCGTGGTCGGTGCCCACCGAGACCCATCCGGTGTTCGTTCCCACGTCGTAGACGCCGTAGGGGTTGGCCTTGCCGAGTTCCTTGTCGATGAAGTCGTGGACCTTGACCTGTTCCGGCTCTCCGGCCGGACGCCATTCGGCGCCGTTGTTCTTGTACTGGCCGACGAGTTCCTTCTTTTTGGTGTCGACGCTGAT
The DNA here is from genome assembly GCF_057840185.1 of Pseudarthrobacter sp. KH_020_B. Classification (NCBI taxonomy): domain Bacteria; kingdom Bacillati; phylum Actinomycetota; class Actinomycetes; order Micrococcales; family Micrococcaceae; genus Pseudarthrobacter; species Pseudarthrobacter sp. KH_020_B. The sequence continues at coordinate 1,000,883 of NZ_CM174506.1, read as the reverse complement.
GACCGGCTGGCCCGCGTCCAGGTGCCCGGCGGCCTGGTCGTTGAGGTAGCCGAATTGGCCGTCGCGGTCCGGGTGTTGGCCGCCTTCGAGAGTCTTGGCGTTTGCCTGCAGGCTGAAGCCGTTGTCCTTGAGCAGTTTCGCCACGGTTTCCGCGCCCGCCGGGTGCCCCCTGCCGGTCAGTTCGGCGGCAAGCTTCGCGGTGGAGAGCGTGGTCCAGGACAGTGCCGATTCGGGGTCCCCGCGGCGGGTGGGCTCCACCAATTCCAGCAGGGCCGGGACCAGGCCCGGGTCCTTCTCCACCAGGGTCTTTCGCCCCGCACCGGGCTTGCGGACACGGCCCAGCGGCGCCTCGCCGGCCTCCAGCTCGGCGACGCCCTGCTGGACCCGGGAACGCGCAGCCCCGGACGCCCGGGCGACCGCGGCAATCCCGCCGTGGCCCAGGGAACGCGCCTCCGCTGCCAACAAAAGACGAGTTGAGCGTTCGTCGAGGTGCGGCAGGATCGCATCGAACTTTGCGCGCAAGGCCTCGACGGCTTCAGTGGAAATAGGCATACACCATCATCCCACCAAAAACCGCTAGTAGACGCACTTATTTATCAGCGTGTCCTAAGCGAACGGGACGCGACGGCGGCGATCACCTGGCCCGTGTGTGCCTGAACGGATTCGGTGAACTTTTCGGCGATCCAGCCGGGTCCCATAATCCCCCATCGCAGCACGGGGGCGTCGCGTGAACTTGGAACCCGGGAGGCTGGAAGCTCGGCAGTATTCATGAGTAGCTCACTTTCGTGTAGGCGCCGTCGCTGTGCAGGGACTGGACCAGGGCCTGGGCCACGAGCGAGGCGTTGAGGCCGTCCTGCGCCCCGGCCAACGGTGGCTGTTCCCCCTGGTCCAGCGCTGAGATCCAGGCCTGCAGCTGCAGCCGGTACGCGTCGGCAAAGCGCGGGCGCCAGTCCGCCGGGATTCCCGTCCGGTTGATGCCTTCCTGCTGGATGCCCAGCAGCGCGGATTCGTTCAGGCCGGTGGTGCCGAGCTCCGAGACAACCTCGCAGCGCGTCGTGTAACCGTACCGGGCGTTCAGGAACAGCTCCAGGGTGGTCAGCGTGCCGTCGGCGGTGCGGAGCATCATAAAAGCCGGGTCCTGCAGCCCGCCCTCGGCATGGCATGAGCTCCGTCCGGCCTGCCAGGACACTTCCGTGATCGGCGAGTCCAGCAGCCAGGGAACGATGTCCAGTTCATGGATGGCCGAATTCGTGATGGCCGATTCCGCAGTGGTGCCCGGGCCGGCGGCGGTGTTGCGGCTGGTGCAATGGACCATCAGGGGCTCGCCTTGGACGCGGTCCTGCACGGACTGGCGCAGAGCCACGTAGCCGGGGTCAAAGCGCCGCATAAAGCCCAATGAGAGCAGGGATGCTCCCGTGGCGGCCACAATATCGGCGTCCGCCGCTACCACCTCGAGGCTTTCCAGGAGGGTGGGTGCCAGCGGCTTTTCGCACAGCACCGGGGTCATCGCCTCGAAGCATTCCAGCACCAGCCCGGCGTGGGTGGAGTCGTGGGAGGCAACCACGACGGCGTCCACCTCGCTGGAGTTGATCAGCTCGGAGGGATCCGTGGTGATGCGGGCGGACAGAGGCGCCGCGGCCGCGGCACGGCCGGCGTCGAGGTCTGCCACAAAGGTGACTTCGGCGCCGCCGATGGTGGTGGAGAGGTTCCTGATGTGGTCTGCGCCCATGATTCCGGCGCCGATGACGCCTACCCGGATCGTCATGTTGGTCCTGTCCTGTCCATCGTGATTCTGTACGTCGTTTATTGGCTGCCCCTGGCCAGGCAAGGGCGCAAGGCAAGGGCGCAAGGCAGGGGCGCATGCCAGGGGCCCGCCGGCAGTGCGCCGTCGGGCCCCTTCGGCTGGCGCTGCTAGGCGTGTTTCGGGCCGCCCGCCGCGGCAGTCTCTGCCACCTCGGCCACTTCGTTCTTGACTTCCTTGACGATGTCGCTGTGGCCACCGAGCTGTTCGAGTTCGTGGGCGAGTTCGGCGAGTTCGGCGCCGCCGGCCATCTGGGCGGTCAGCTCGTCCAGGGTGATGTCCTTCTTGTCGTAGTAGCCGATCGACTTGCCGCGCTTAAGCAGCAGGAACCGGTCCCCGACAGGGAAGGCGTGGTGCGGGTTATGGGTAATGAAGATAACCCCCAGGCCACGGTCGCGGGCCTGCAGGATGTACCGCAACACCACACCGGACTGCTTCACCCCCAGCGCCGCCGTCGGCTCATCCAGAATCAGCACCTTCGCACCGAAGTACACCGCCCGGGCGATCGCCACACACTGGCGCTCACCGCCGGAGAGCTGGCCGATGGGCTGCTCCACATCGCGGAGGTCGATACCCATCTCAGCCAGTTCCTTGAGCGTGATGGCTTTCATCTTCTCGACGTCCAGGCTCTTGAACGGGCCAAAACCGGTAGTCAGCTCCGAGCCGAGGAAGAAGTTCCGCCAGATCGGCATCAGCGGCACAACGGCCAAGTCTTGGTAGACCGTGGCGATCCCGGCGTCGAGCGCGTCACGGGGCGAGGTGAACTTCCGCTCCTCACCCATGATGTTCAGGACCCCGGCGTCGTGCTGGTGCAGGCCGGCAATGATCTTGATCAGCGTGGACTTACCGGCGCCGTTATCACCCAGGACACAGGTGACGCGGCCGTTGTCCACAGCCATCGTGACATCGCTCAACGCAATGATATTGCCGTAATGCTTGCCCACCCCCTCGAGGGAGAGCAAGTGGACCGGAGTGTGCGTGAGGGGATCTGTTTCGTTCTGGAGCAGCGTTTGCTGGTCGATTTCGTTGGCATTCATTTCTCCGGCCCCTTTACTTGAGTTCCGCGCGGCGTTTGACGATGAGGTTAACGATGGTGGCCAGCAGCAGCATCAGGCCCAGGAAGAACTTGAACCAGTCCGGGTTCCACTGCGCGTAGACGATGCCCTTGTTGGCCATGCCGAAGATGAACGCGCCGATCGCGCCACCCACCGCGGAACCGTAGCCGCCGGTCAGGAGGCAGCCGCCGATGACCGCGGCGATGATGTACAGGAACTCGTTACCAACACCTTCACCGGACTGCACGGTGTCGAAAGCAAACAGGTTGTGCATCCCCAGGATCCAGCCGCAGAAACCCACTCCCATGAACAGCCCGATCTTGGTGGCCTTGACCGGGACGCCCACGGCGCGCGCCGCGTTCTCATCCCCGCCGACGGCGAAGATCCAGTTGCCCACCCGGGTCCGCATGAGCACCCAGGTGGCCACGGCGACGAGCGCGATCCAGATGAACACCGTGATTTTGACGTCGATGCCGGCGATAGTGACGGAGGAGGCGAACACTGCGCGGGCGGAGTCGAAGCCGTCCATGACGGAGATGGACGGCGATGACACGGAGCCGCCGATCAAGCGGGTAAGGCCCAGGTTCAGGCCGGTCAGCATCAGGAAGGTGGCCAGGGTGACGATGAAGCTGGGCAGCTTGGTCTTCATCAGGATCCAGCCGTTGATGTAGCCGATGGCCAAAGAGACCAGCAGGGCCAGGAGCACCCCGACCCAGACATTCGTGGTGAAGTACCAGCTGAACATCGAGGCGGTCAGCGCGGACGAGATCACGGCCACGCCGGTGGAAAGGTCGAACTCCCCGCCGATCATCAGCAGGGACACCCCCACGGCCATGATCCCGATCGTGGAGCTGCCGTACAGAATGGTGGCCAAGGCGTTGGGCTGGGTAAACGTCGGGGAAACCAACGCGAAGAAGACGAACAGGACGATGGCGCCCACGAGGGCACCGACTTCGGGCCGGCTGAGGAGCTTCTGCAACGGGCTGCGCTTGGCGACGCGTTCATCAATCGCCGGTAATTTGAGCTTGGGCTGGGTCATGGTCATGATGATTCTCCTTGCTGCCGGGCCGGCGCTAGGCCGGCCCGGCCAGCGGGCTGTTAGCGGATGCCCTGTTCGGCGAACTTCAGGACTTCGGCCGCGTTGGACTGGTCGATGATGGCCGGGCCGGTCAGGACAGACTGCCCGCCGCCGAGCTTGAATCCGCCGCGCTTGTTCTGCCACAGCGCATCCACGGCGCTGTAGCCCTGCAGCCACGGCTGCTGGTCAACGGTGAACAGCACGCTGCCGTCGGAGACCTTTTGGGCCAGTTCCTTGTTCAGGTCGAAGCTGGCAACCTTGGCGGCGCTGCCGGCGGTGGAAACGGATTTCAGGAGGGTCAGCGTGATCGGGGCACCCAGGCCGATGATCACGTCGGCGTCTTTGGAAGCCTGCAGCTTGGCGGTTGCCGTTGATTCAACGGAGGTCATGTCGGCACCGTTGACGTACAGGATTTCAGTCCCGGGTACCTTGGACTTCACACCCGCACACCGGGCTTCCAGGCCCACGTGCCCCTGCGCCTGGATTACGCAGACCGGGTGCTTGAATCCACCCTCTGCGAGCTTTGTGCCCACGGCCTGGCCCGCGAGCTGCTCGTTGGACCCGAAGTGGGTGAACGCTCCGAGCTGCGCGGAGGCCGATTCGCCGGCATTGAAGCTGACAATCGGAATGCCCGCATCGGCGGCCTTCTTCAGCGCACCCTTCAAGGCCTCCGGCGTTGCCAGGGTGACGGCGATGCCATCCACCTTCTGGTCGACGGCCTGCTCGATCAGCTGGGCTTGCCGGCCGGCCTCCGGATCGGAGGTGTACAGCAGCTCAACGTTGTCCTTCGCCGCAGCCTCCTCGGCGCCCTTGCGGACGGTGTCCCAGAATGTGTCGCCGGCGGGGGCATGGGCGATCAAAGCGATTTTGATCCGGTCCGTCGTGGCGACCTGTCCTCCGCCGCCGGCGTTGCCGGTGTCCGCCGGCCTGCCGCCCGTGCTGGAGCAGGCGCTGAGTGCCATCATGGGAACGACTGCCGCTACCAGGGCTGTCTTCCGCCAGGAAAACTTCTTCACGATTTATCTCCTTTGATAAGGGTTCCGGCCCTGCCACTCTGCAGGAGCTCAAGGCCCTCTACTCAGATCATGGTGAATCAGCTCACACTTTGTCAATAGTTTGTCCTGACATTAGGATGTTTTAACGTAAAGGTCTCACCCGCAGCGCCTAGGAATCCGGCCGCGCCGTGGTGCTGCGAACAACCATGACGGGCTCGATCAGCTTCTGCCGAGGTCCAATCGCTGGGTCCTGAAGGCGCGCCAGCAATGTTCGGGCGGCGTCGACGCCCACCACGTCGCTTCGGTTGTCCACAGAGGTCAGGTCGAGGTAGCGGGACTTGGCAAGCGGCGAATTGTCGTAGCCGATCACGGAAATGTCCCCGGGCACCGAGAGTCCCCGCGATTTGATTGCAGCGAACGCGCCCAATGCCATGGTGTCATTGGCTGCGAAGATGGCTGTGGTCTCCGGATGGTGGTCCAGAAGCCAGCATGCCGAGGTGTAGCCATCCTCTTCGGATGTTCCACCGGACTCTGCGATCAGAACGTCGACGCCGGCCTCCTCCATCCGCAGCCGGAAACCGGCGCGCCGGTGTGCTGATGCGCCGTCGGACCCTGACAGGTGGCCGATGCGGGTATGGCCCAGTCCCAGCAAGTGGCTGGCGGCCATGGCGCCCCCGCTGTCGTCGTCGTTGGTTATCAGGTCGGCGCCGGCAGGGACGCCCTTGCGCCATCCGGCCACCACCGTGGGAACCCAGGTTTTGGCGAGCATGGATTCGCTGGGCTCCGCCGCGATCACCAGTGCGTCGACATGCATGGCCAGCAACCCGTCCGTGGCTTCCTTGATGCGGTTCTCGCCGGGACGGGAGTCGGCCAGCATCACCTGGTAGCCAAGGTCCGAGAGGACCGATTCCATACCCCTGAGGAGATCGACGAACCAGAGGTTCCGGTAGTCGTCGATGACCAGGCCGATGCTTTTTGTGCGGGTGCTGGCGAGCGTGGTGGCGGCCCGGCTGGGGCGGTATCCGAGGTCCGAGATCGCCGCCTGGACGGCTTCGCGGCGCTTGTCGCTCACCCTCGCGGGATTCTGCAGGACGAGTGAAACCAACGACGGCGAGACGCCCGCCTGCTTCGCTACGTCATAGATCGTGGGGCGTCGTGTCTTGGGGCTGTTCAACGTCATGGGAGGCGCCTTTCGTGTCTGCCCTTGAGGATATCCGTCGGGTGATTGACAGGACATACATACATGGATACGCTCAGTTCCAACGCACTAAATTGTAGCGCTACAAAATGCCGTTGGACCTTCCCGCCGCGGCTGAATTTCAAAGGAGAAATCAATGGCTGAAAGCCTAGGCGTCGCCGTCATCGGTGCAGGCATGGCCGGCAAGGCCCACGCTGCCGCGTACCGCACCGCGTCTGCCCTCTACAGCCCGGTGCTTCCCCCGGTGCGCCTGGTCTCGATCGGCGATGTCAACGCCGAATTCGGTTCGTTGGCCGCCCGCCGTTTCGGCTACGAACGCAACGACACGTCATGGCAGGCAATCGCCGAAGCCGATGACATCGACGTCGTCAGCGTGGTCATCGCCAACTCGCTCCACCGCGAAGTGGTGGAGGGCCTGCTCGCTGCCGGCAAGCACGTGCTCTGCGAAAAGCCGCTGAGCGACTCCCTGGCAGACGCCCGCGCCATGGCCGAGGCAGCCCGCGCGGCCGAGGCCGGCGGCACGATCGCCCGCATCGGCTTCACGTTCCGTCGCACCCCCGGCATCGCCTACATCCGGGACCTCATCCGCAACGGCGTCCTTGGCAACGTCCTGCACTTCAGCGGCCGCTACTGGACCGACTACGGCTTCAGCCCCGCCGCTCCCATGAGCTGGCGCTACAAGGGCGGCCCCGGCTCAGGTGCCCTCGCCGACGTCGGAAGCCACCTGACATACATTTCCGAGTTCCTCTGTGGCGACATCAAGTCGATCACCGGCGGCAGCCTCAGCACCGTGATCGACAAGCGGCCCCTGCCGCTCGCGGCCGTTATGGGCCACGACCACGTAGCCGTCAGCGACACCTTCGAAGCCGTCGAGAACGACGACTACGCCGCCTTCAACGCAGAGTTCGGCACGGGTGCCGGCAGCTTTGAGGTCTCCCGGGTTGCGGCCGGACACGCCAACAGCCTGAACTTCGAGGTGTTCTGCGAGAACGGTGCCGCCAAGTTTGACCAGCGCCGCCCCGCCGAAATCCAGCTGTTCCTCAACGACGGCTCCGGCAACGAGAACGGCTACCGCCAGGTCATCCTCGGCCCGGGGCACCCCTACATCGCCGGTGGCCTCGCCATGGACGCCCCCGAAGTCGGCTTCGGCCAGAATGACGCGTTCGGCTACCAGGCCCGCGCGTTCCTCGAAGAGGTGGCCGGCCTCAGCGAAGAAGAGTCCCTCCCCCGCTGCGCCACGTTCGACGAAGGCGTGCGCAACATGGAGCTGCTCGGCGCCGTCACCGAATCCGCGCTCAACAACGGAAAGAAGATCACGCTATGAGGCTCGGTGTCTACAACGCGATCCTGCATGACCGTCCGCTTCCCGAAGCACTGAAGGTCATTGCCGAGCTCGGCCTCACCGGCATCGAGATCAACACCGGCGGCTTCCTCCCCGCCGTTCACGTTCCCACCATGGACCAGATTCTGGAAAGCGACGCTGCCCGGGACGACTACCTGGCGATTTTCGAAGGGACCGGCGTCTCCATCGCCGGCCTCAACTGCAACGGCAACCCGCTGCACCCCAAGCGTGAGATCGGCGAGAAGCACGCCGAGGACATCCGCCGCTCCATCCGCCTGGCCAGCCGACTCGGCCAGAACCGCGTAGTCACCATGTCCGGCCTGCCCGGCGGCGAGCCCGGCGCCACCACCGTCAACTGGGTGGTCAACGCCTGGAATTCGGCGGCACTGGACGTCTTGGACTACCAGTGGGGCGTGGCTGCAGAGTTCTGGAAGGAAACCGACCGCCTGGCGGCTGACCACGACGTCAAGGTGGCTCTCGAACTGCACCCGCAGAACCTCGTCTTCAACACTGCCGATGTCCACAAGCTGATCGAGCTGACCAACGCAACACATGTCGGCGTCGAACTGGATGCCTCCCACCTGTTCTGGCAGCAGATGGATCCGGTCGCCGTGGTACGCGAACTCGGGCCGCTCGTCTTCCAGGCAGCGGCGAAGGATGTCCGCGTGAACACCGAAAACGCCGCGCTGTACGGCGTGCTGGACAACAGCTTCCGCCGGCTCGCGCCGGAGGAAAACCGCACCAACCTCGGCGGCGACGAGTGGGCCAACGAATGGCCCAAGAACTCCGCCTGGGACTTCGTAGCCCTGGGCCGCGGACACGACACCGCCTACTGGACCGAGTTCCTCCGGGCCCTGCACGAGGTGGACCCGGAGATGCTGGTCAACATCGAGCACGAGGACGTTTCACTGGGCCGGATCGAAGGCCTGCAGGTGGCGGCCAAGGTGCTGCGGGATGCGGACGCCGCGCTCAGGGCATCGCTGAACCTCACGGCTTAGCAACCACGAACTCGCCGGAACGCTGCAGGGTCGCCGGAATTTTCCGGCGACCCTGCACGGTTTCGACGACTTCGACGCCGGGCACCGGACAGGGAAGGAAACGAACATGCGTATTGGCATTGTCGGATACGGAGCAGGCGGCAGGTACTTCCATGCCCCGTTCATCGAAGCGGCGGATGGCATCGACCTGGTTGGCATCGTGGCCCGCTCGGAAGCGAAGAGGGCGCAGGTCGAGGCAGACTTCCCGGGCCTGCTGGTCCATGGGAGCCTGGCCGAAATGCTCGACGCCGGCGTGGACGCGGTGACCATCACCACGCCGCCGCACACCCGCCATGACCTGGTGATGGAAGCCATCGAAGCAGGCGTGCACGTGGTGGCCGACAAGCCCTTCGCCCCGAATGCGCAGGCTGCGCGTGAACTGGTCGAGGCCGCCGCGCGGGCCGGCGTTGTCCTCAACGTCTACCACAACCGCCGCCGCGACGCGGATATCCTCACGCTCGCCAAAGTCCTGTCGTCGGGCAAGCTGGGTGAGACGTGGCGGGTGCACTCGACCATGGACCAGGACAGCGCTGACAGCCTCGAACTTGGTGCCAGCGGTGGACTCCTTCGCGACCTGGGCAGCCACCTGGTTGACCAGATGCTGTGGCTGCTGGGACCGGCGAGCCACGTTCACGCGACCCTGGACTGGACGGACCGTTTCGGCGTGCGGACGGACTGCGGCTTCGTGGTCACTATGACGCATGCGTCCGGAACCGTTTCCACGGTGTCCGCCAGCAAACTCAACCACTCCACCACCCGGGAGCTGCGGGCCTACGGCAGCAGCGGCAGCTACATCGCTTCCGGCGCCGATGTCCAGGCGGAGGCTCTGATGTTGGGCCGCCGCCCGATTCAGGAACCGGCCACGTGGGGCATTGACGCGCCCGAAAACTGGGGCACGCTGTCCACGAAGGACGGCCGCGGGGCCATTGCCTCGGCGCAGGGGAACTACGCCGGCTTCTACACCGAGTTCGCCCGCGCGGTCCGCGGCGACGGCCCTGAACCCGTTCCGGCGACGGACGGAATCCGGACGCTGGAGGTGCTGGATGCGGCCCGCCGCAGTGCGCTGGAGAACGCGGTGATCGCACTCTAGCACCCTCTCTCATTTCCTGCACGTTTTCCCGGATCCCTCTCTCACCGGGTGAGAGAGGGATCGGGATTTTCCTGCAGGAAGTGAGAGAGCGTCCACGGCCCCGCACCCAGTGGGGACAAGGAGAAACGCCCGACGCCGGCCGGCGTCGGGCGTTTTTGCGTCATCGTGGTTTTTGCATCACCTTAGACGGAAACGCCTGAGCGCTCCTTGAACAGGTGCTCCAGCTCCTCCAGGGACTTGTCCTTGGTCTCCGGAACGACGCGCTTGACCCAGACAATGGCACCCAGCTGCAGTGCCACGAAGATGAAGAACGTCGCCGAAACACCGATCCACGAGACCATCTGCGGGAAGAAGAACCCGATCAGGAAGTTGACCATCCACAGCACAAAGACGCAGATGCCCATCGCGATGCCGCGGACGTGCATGGGGAAGATCTCGGACATGGTCAGCCACGTGACGGTGCCGATGCAGCCCTGCATGGAAGCCAGGAACGTCACCATGAACAGCAGCACCAGGTAGCCGCGCAGCGTGCTCTCCGGCAGCGCCATGGAGATGACCGCGATGGCCGTCAGGGACGACGCCGTGCCGCACAGTCCCACGATCAGCATGGGCTTGCGGGGCACCCGCGTCATCAGATACATGCCGACGATCACGGCCGCCACGGACGTGACGCCGTTGAGGACGTTGGCAATCAGGGCGCCTTGGTCGCCGAACCCGGACGAGGACAGGATGGACGTCCCGTAGTACATGATGGCGTTGACGCCGCTGATCTGGTTGATGATGGCCATGCCCAGGCCCACCACGAAGATCCTGCGGATCCACGGAACGGTGAGGTCCTTGAAGGTGCCCAGCCGGGCCTGGTAATCCTCGCGGGCCGCCTGCCGGACCTCGTCGAACTCCGCTGAGACGTCGTCGGCGGCGCGGGTGGAGCGCAGCACCTCGAGGACGGCCCCGAAGCGGCCGGCCGACGCCAGCCAGCGCGGGCTCTCCGGCAGGACCAGCATCCCGAACCACAGGACGACGGCAGGGAGCGTGGCGATCACCAGCATCCAGCGCCAGACGTGCGTTTCTTCGGGAAAGAGGTTGCCCAGCACCGCGTTGAAGGTGAAGGCCAGGAACTGGCCGGTGACGATCATCAGCTCGTTTTGCGTGACGATGCGGCCGCGTTGGGCCGCCGGTGACATTTCCGCGAGGTACACGGGGACTATCACGGAGGCGCCGCCCACGGCCAGGCCCAGGAAGGTCCGGGCCGCGATGAGCAGTTCCGTGCTCGGCGAGATAGTGCAGGCGATGGTGGCCACGACGAAGATCAGGGCCAGGCCCATGATGGTCTTACGCCTGCCGAAGCCGTCCGAGAGCCGGCCTGCGCTGATGGCGCCGAAGGCCGCACCGAACAGGAGCGTGGACGTGACCAGCCCTTCGGTCAACGGTGTGAGGCCAAGGTCCCGCTGCATAAACGGCAGGGCTCCATTGATGACGCCTGTGTCGTAGCCGAACAGCAGTCCGCCGAACGTGGAGAAGAGCGCCACCTTCCGCATAAATTTCTTCGGGTTGGCCGGCGTGGCCGGGTTCTTCTGCTTGGTGCTGACGGGGGCATCCGATTGGACTGTGCCGGGATTCGTCATGGTTCCTTTGCTTAGGTCCGTATTCGCCGCCACTACTTGGCCTGTGCGACGTAGTTGCGCATCGTCTCCAGCTGGTAGCGGGACACGTCCTCGGCGTTGTCGTCCTCGGCGAAGACACTGGACACCATCACGGTGTTGTCCTTGTCCAGGAAGCCGATTTCCTTGAGCCCGGCGAAGAACTCGTCCCAGTTGACGTCGCCGTCGCCGATCTTCAGGTGCTGGTGCACACGCACGGCGTTTCCGGGCGGGTTGGTGATATAGCGCAGTCCGTGGGAAGCATGGTGGTCCATGGTGTCCGAGACGTGGACCAGGCGCAGCCTGTCCCCCGCGGCCCGCATGATCTCCAGGGGCTTGTTGCCCATGTGGAACGAGTGTGAGGCCACGTAGACCATGCCGATGTTGGGCGAGTTGAGCCCGCGGATGACGCGGATGGCGGCCAGGCCGTCTTCGACGAAGTCGTCCGGGTGGGGATCGATCAGGACATCAAGGCCTTCACGCTCGATGATCGGCAGCAGCTCTTCCATGGAGCGGTAGAAGGCGCGCTCGGACTCTTCGGCTTTCTCGGGGCGGCCGCTGAATTCGGTGTTCATGGTGCTGACACCGAGGTCCACGGCAATCTGGATGGCGCGCTTCCAGTAGCGGACCGCTGCCTCGCGGGCATCCTCGTCCGGACCCGACCAGCGAAGGACCGGCAGAACGGACGCGATTTCGACGCCGGCGTCCTTGCACGCCTTGTTCATCTGGGCCACGAGCTCGTCGTCGGCTTTGGGGTGGTTGTAGAACGGGATCATGTCCGCATGCGGGGTCAGCTGCAGGTACTTGTAACCGAGATCGGCGGCCACGCGCGGAAATTCCAGCAGGCTGTGGCTGTGGTGGAACGGGGTGGGGTCCAGGGCGATTTTCATGGTCACTCCTTTGTGAATGAGTCAGTGATCAAACCGAGTTTTTGTCCAGATAATGCGCCGAAAAGGGCCTCAAAGTCGCATTATCTGGACAAAAACTTCTGGTGCGGGCGGGGCTTAGCTGTAGAGGTCCGGCTTGGCGTTGAGCTGGACCTTGACCTTTTCGCCCGACTTTTGGGCCTCGACGCCGGCCTCGCAGCAGGCTGCGGTTGCGTAGCCGTCCCAGGCGGTGGGGCCGCCGATTTCGCCGCGGCGGGCAGCGTCCGCCCAGGCCTGGACCTCGACGTCGTACGCCGCGCCGAAGCGCTCCTCGAAGCCGGGGGTAACCGACCCGCCCCAACGGCCGGCCGACTGGACGTAGGGTCCGGCGTCGCCGCCGATGCTCACGATGCCGTCCTCGAAGGAGGCCTGCGTTGCCACCTGGTAGCCGAACTTGGCGTTGACGTAGATCTCGACGTCGGCCAGGACGCCGGATTCGGTTTCGAGCAGGACGTGCTGCGGATCGTGCTGGCCGTTCGGGGCGTTGCGGGTGGCTTTGCCCAGGCGGACCTGGACGGAGGTGATTTCCTCGCCGGTGAAGAAGCGGATGGCGTCGAACTCGTGGACTACGGAGTCGTTGATGAGCATTTCGTTGGTGAAGCCGGCGGGTGTGGTGGGGTTGCGGTGCTGGTGGTGGAGCATCAGCAGCTCGCCGAGTTCGCGGTCGCGGATGACGGAGCCCAGGGCGGCGTATTCGGCGTCAAAGCGGCGCATGAAGCCCACCTGGATGCGCTTGTGTCCGAGCGCCGTTTCGGCCTGGACAACTTTCCACGCACTTTCGGCGTCAGGGGTGAGGGGCTTTTCGCAGAGGGTCGGGAAACCCTTCTCCAGTGCCTTGTAGAGGATTTCCTCGTGGAGGAAGCCCGGTGTGGCGATCAGCACGGCGTTGACGTCGCCGTTGTTGAGCGCCTCGTCGGCGCTGGCCAGGGCCACGGCGCCGTCGATCCCTTCGATGGCGGCCTGCGCCCGGGAAAGGTCAACGTCGACGACGGCGGCCACTTCGGCGCCGTGGATGCGCGTGCTGAGGCGCTTGATGTGGTCCGCACCCATGCGGCCTGCGCCGATGACGGCAACGCGGAGAATGTCAGTCATTGTTCTGTCCTTTAGTATCGGGTGCTATGTATCAGGGGCTGTGTATCGGGGGCTAGCTGTCGCGGGCTACTGGACCCGCGTGCGGGAGCCGCAGGAGAGCAGGTAGTTGCGGGTTCGTTTGGCGATGGGCATCGGCACGTCGAAGGCGACCGGGTACATGTCCTGTTCCACGATGCCGAAGATGGGGCGGTTGAGCTCCTCCACGGCTTCGATGACGGCGCGCAGGTCCGGGAGGCCGTTCGGCGGCTCGGTCATCACGCCGGCCAGGTTGGCTGCTGCCCAGGTCATGTTTTCTTCGTTGACCTTTTTCAGGATGTCCGGGTTGATCTGCTTCAGGTGCAGGTAGCCGATGCGGTCCGGGAAGTTCTTGATCAGCTCCAGGCTGGACGCTCCGCAGTACTCGGCGTGGCCGGTGTCCAGGCACAGGTTCAGGTATTCGGGGTCCGTCGCGGCCAGCAGGGTCTCGATGTCCTGCTGCGCACCAACGTGCGAATCGGCGTGTGAGTGGAACTGCTGCTTCAGGCCGAAGTCCTCCAGCAGGACCTTGCCCATGCGGTTGTGGCCGGCGAACAGATCAGCCCACTGTTCCTCGGTCAGTTCCCCGTTTTCGACTGCCTCTCCCGTGACGTCGTCGCGCCACATGGCCGGAATGACCACGATGTGCTCGCCACCCATGGCTGCCGTCAGTTCGGCCACCTTGCGGGCCGGCTCCCAGGCCTCGTCGTACTGTTTGGCGCCGCGGTGGAAAGCCGTGAAGACCGTTCCCGCGGTGACCTTCAGGTCGCGGGCCTTGAGTTCCTCGGCCAGCCGTGTGGGATCGTTCGGCAGGTACCCGTACGGACCGAGTTCGATCCATTTGTAGCCGGATTCGGCCACTTCGTCGAGGAAGCGTTCCCACGGGGTCTGCTTCGGGTCATCCGCGAACCACACGCCCCACGAGTCCGGCGCGGTTCCGATGATCAGCTTGTTCTCTGTCATTGCTCAATCCTTTGCATCGATTGCTCCGCAAAGGCCCTTTTGGACGCTCAAAACGGCGGTTACGGAGCAATCGATCGTGGTAGGTGGGTGGGCCCACGCCGCCAGGGTTCCCTGGCCGAGCTTGCGAGGCTAGGGAGGCGGTGGGGTCAGTTGGAGGGGAAGTTGTACGAGGCACCCGAGGCGTGGGTGGGCTCGGGCCAGCGGGAGGTAACTACCTTGCCGCGGGTGTAGAAGGAGACCCCTTCGGGGCCGTAGATGTGCTTGTCGCCGAAGAGCGAGGCCTTCCAGCCGCCGAAGGAGTGGTAGGCCACCGGGACCGGCAGCGGGACGTTGACGCCGATCATGCCCACGGTCACGGAGCGCTGGAACTTGCGGGCGTTCGCGCCGGAGGAGGTGAAGATGGCGGTGCCGTTGCCGTAGGGGTTGGCGTTGATCAGGGCGATGCCGGCGTCCAGGTCCTCGACGCGGACCACCACCAGGACCGGTCCGAAGATTTCCTCGGTGTAGGCAGTCATTTCGGTCTTGACGTGGTCGATGACCGTGGGGCCAACCCAGAAACCTTCCTCGTGTCCCGGGACCACCAGTTCTCGGCCGTCCACCACCATGGCCGCGCCGGCGGCTTCGGCCTCGGTGACGATCTTGACGATGCGTTCCTTGGCGGCGGGCGTGATGACCGGGCCCATGTCGGCGTCGGGCGCTGTGCCGTTGTTGACCTTGATGGCCAGGGCGCGCTCTTCGACCTTCTTGACCAGCAGCTCTGCGGCATCGCCTACGGCGACCGCCACGGAGATCGCCATGCAGCGTTCGCCGGCGGAGCCGAAGGCGGCGGCGGCGAGGTGGTCGGCAGCGTTGTCCAGGTCGGCGTCGGGCATGATGATCGCGTGGTTCTTCGCCCCGCCCAGGGCCTGGACGCGCTTGCCGTGCTTGGTGGCGGTCTCATGGACGTACTGGGCGATCGGGGTGGAGCCTACGAACGAGATGCCGTCCACGTCCGGGTGGGTCAGGAGCCCTTCCACGGTTTCCTTGTCGCCGTGCAGGACCTGGAACACGCCGTCGGGCAGGCCCGCCTGCTTCCAGAGCTTGGCCAGCAGCATCGAGGCGGACGGGTCGCGCTCGGAGGGCTTGAGGATAAACGTATTGCCGGCGGCGATCGCCATCGGGGCCATCCACAGCGGCACCATCACCGGGAAGTTGAACGGGGTGATCCCGGCAACCACGCCGAGCGGCTCGCGGAAGGAGAAGACATCGATGCCGGTGGAGACCTGGTCGGAGTACTCGCCCTTGAGCAGCTGCGGAATGCCGCAGGCGAACTCGATGACCTCCAGGCCACGGCCGATCTCACCCTTGGCGTCCGAGAGGACCTTGCCGTGCTCGGCCGTGATCAGTTCGGCGAGATCGTCCACGTGGGCGGCAACGAGCTCGCGGAACTTGAACAGCACTGCGGTGCGCTTGGCCAGGGAGATGTCGCCCCAGGAATCGGCGGCGGCGCGGGCGGCTGCGACGGTGGCGTCCAGGTCCGCACGGTTGGCCAGGCGCAGCTCCGCGGACACAGCGCCGGTAGCCGGGTTGTAAACGGGCTGCGTGCGGGTGCCAACGCCGGCGGTTTCGGCCCCGTTGATGAAGTGGTTGATGGTGGTGGTGACGGTCGTCGTTGACATGGTGTTGGACTTCCTTAGTCTGTGGGGGGCTGTGTGTCTGGGAAATCAGCCGAGCAGTTTGCGCTGGCGGTTCTTGTGGTCGGTATAGGTCTTGAAGGCCTGCTGCGTGGAGTCGAGGTCTGAAACCTGGGAGACGGGAACGTCCCACCATGATTCGGAGCTCGGGGCGTCCAGCAGGGGGTCGGATTCAACGTGGATCAGGATGGGCCCGCCGCGTTCAGGCGCGGCCTTGGCGTCCCTGATGGCCTGCTCGAGTTCGGCGATGACCTTCTCCCCCGGTTCGATCCGGATCACCTTCACGCCGAGGCTTTCGGCGTTCAGGGCCAGGTCCACCGGGAGGGTTTCGCCTTCGTCGAAGCTGTGCTGCTCCTCGTTCAGCGCCCGGTACTGGGTGCCGAAACGCTGCGAACCGAGGGACTCGGAGAGGGATCCGATGGAGGCGTAGCCGTGGTTCTGGATCAGGACCACGATCAGCTTGATGCGTTCGGCGACGGCGGTGACCAGTTCGGTGTGCATCATCAGGTAGGAGCCGTCCCCCACCATCACGACGACGTCGCGCTGCTCGCCACCGCGCGCGGCTTCTGCCAGCGCGGCGCGCTTGACGCCCAGCCCGCCAGGAATCTCGTAGCCCATGCAGGAGTACGCGTATTCCACGTGGTAGCCGAACGGGTCCCGGACGCGCCACATCTTGTGCAGGTCACCGGGCAGGGAGCCCGCCGCGCAGATGACGACGTCGGCCGCGTCCATGGCCCGGGACGTGGCGCCGATGATCTCGTTCTGGGCCGGCAGCGGGGTGAAGCGGGTGTCGAAGGCTTCGTCCACCGTGGCGTTCCAGCGCCTCTTCTCCGCCGCGATCTTCGCTTCGAGGTCCGCTCCGATACGGTAGCCGCCCAGGGCCTGGTTCAGCTTGACCAGTGCCTTGCGGGCGTCCGCCACGATCGGCAGCGAAGTGCCGTGCTTGTATGCGTCGATGGCGGCGACGTTGATGTTGATGAACTTTACGTCGGGGTTCTGGAACGCGGTCCGCGAGGCGGTGGTGAAGTCCTCGTAGCGGGTACCGATGCCGATGATCAGGTCCGCCTCGGCAGCGATGGCGTTCGCCGCCGTCGTGCCGGTGGAGCCGACCGCGCCGAGCGAGAACTTGTGGTCCCAGGGCAGGACGCCGACGCCGGCCTGGGTGTTGCCCACCGGGATGCCCGTCAACTCGGCAAAAGCAGCGAGTTCCTCGTTGGCGTAGGCGTACAGGACACCGCCGCCGGCGATGATCAGCGGGCGCTTCGCGGCCCGGATGGCCTCGGCGGCGCGGCGGATGTCGGCTTCGTCGGCGTCGGGCCGGCGGATCCGCCATTCACGTTCGGCGAGGAACTCCTCGGGCACGTCGAAGGCCTCGGCCTGGACATCCTGCGGCAGCGAGATGGTGACGGCCCCGGTTTCGGCCGGATCCGTCAGGACCCGGAGGCCGTGGTGGAACGCCGAGAACAGCTGCTCCGGGCGGGTCACCCGGTCAAAGAACTTGGACAGCGGCCGGAAGGCGTCGTTGACCGTGATGTCGTAGGCGTAGGGCTGCTCGAGCTGCTGCAGGACCGGGTCCGCGGCGCGGGTGGCAAAGGTGTCGCTGGGCAGCAGCAGCACCGGAAGGCGGTTGGTGGTGGCCAGTGCCGCACCGGTGAGGAGGTTCGAGGATCCCGGACCGATCGAGGTGCTGATGGCAAACGTCTGGCGGCGGCGGGTGTGCCGGGCGTAGCCCACGGCCTGGTGCGCCTGGGCCTGCTCGTTGCGGCCCTGGTAGTAGGGCATGATCGTCGGATCGAGCTGCTGGTACTGCTTCAGGGCCTGCCCGACGCCGGCAACGTTGCCGTGGCCGAAGATGCCGAACATGCCCGGAATCAGCCGTTCCCGGTACTCCACGCCCCCGATCAAGTCCACCGTGTACTGCTTGGAAAGGTACTCGACGACGGCCTGGGCCACCGTCATTCTGCGTGTTGCTGTTCCCATGAGGCTTTACTCCGATACTTTCGCTGATGACTGCAGCACGGGCGTCTTGAGCAGCGAGGCGGCGGTGGCGACAGCACCGGCAACATCGCCGTCGGCCGGGTACAGCAGCGTCCGGCCCACGGTGAGGCCCTGGACTCCGGGCAGGGCCAGGGCAGCCTGCCAGCTGGCGAAGACCTCATCCTGGGTGCCTTCCGGATCTCCGCCGAGGAGCACGGTGGGCAGCGTGGTGGCTGCCATGACGCGTTCCATCTCGGCTACCACGGGCAGCTTCATCCAGGTATAGGCGCTCGTGGAGCCCAGGCCCTGGGCGATCGCGATGGACTTGATGACGGCGTCCGGGCTGAGGTCGTTGCGGACCTTGCCGTTCTGCCAGACCGAGAGGAACGGTTCCACCATGGCGATCAGCCTGCGTGCGGCGAGGGAGTCGACGGCCCGCGCCGTGGCTTCCAGGGCGGAGGCGGTGTCCGGGTCGCCGAGGCAGATCCGGGTCAGCATCTTGCCGCCGTCGGCGCCCAGGGCGTCCAGGGCCTCGGCGGTGTGGCCGGTGAAGCGGTCATCGATTTCGTTGACGAGCCCGGCCAGGCCACCGCGGTTCATGGAGCCGAAGACCAGTTTGCCTTCCAGGGCCCCCAGGAGAAGCAGGTCATCCATGATGTCCGGGGAGGCGAGGACACCGTCCACGGCGGGGTTTGCCAGGGCGATCTGCAGGCGGTCCAACAAATCGCGGCGGTCCGCCATGGCCACCGGATCGTTTCCCACGGAGAGGGCTCCGCGGGCGGGGTGGTCTGCGGCAACGATGAAGTTCTGCACACCATACTTCAGCCCCGGATGGCGGCGGCGCGTGGCTGCGGCGCGGGCAACGGCGTCGGGGTCTTCGAGCCGGAGGGCGCTGAGGTGCTGGTAGCGGCGGGGATCGTCGTTGGCGCTCAAGACGCTGCTCCTTCGGAAACGGTGGTGTGGGACGGGCGTGAGGCTGCGGCACCGGCCAGGGCGGGTGCCAGGCGGCCGCGTTCGGCCAGCAGCGAGGTGACTTCCGCCGGCGTCGGCATGGCGTCGGCGCAGGAAAGGCGGGAGGCCACAATGGCGCCGGCGGCGTTGGCGTAATCCAGGACCTGTGCCAGCGGCCAGCCGGACAGCAGTCCGTGGCAGAAGGCCCCACCGAACGAGTCGCCGGCGCCGAGGCCGTTGACGGTTTGCACCGGGACCGGCGCGGAGACAACGCGTTCGGTGCGGGTCTTCGCCATCACCCCTTCCGGCCCGAGCTTGACGACGGCGATCTCGACGCCGGCGGCCAGCAGCCGGTCGGCCTGCTCGTCAGGGGATCCTTCGCCCACGGCGACGGCGCATTCCTTGTCGTTGCCGATAGCCACCGTGACGTGCGGGAGGATCTTGGCAACCTCGGCGCGGGCTTCCTCTTCGGAGGCCCAGAACATGGGCCGGTAGTCCAGGTCCAGGATGGTGTACTGGCCTTCCTTCAGACCGGTCCGCGGACGGGCAGCATGGGCGGCCAGGTGCGCCTCGCGGCTGGGCTCCTGGCACAGTCCGGTCACCGTCGACCAGAAGATCCCGGCGTCACGGATGGCAGCCAGGTCCAGTTCCGCGGCGTTGATCTGCAGGTCAGGCGCCGTGGGGAAACGCCCGTAGAAGTAGAGCGGAAAATCATCCGGCGGCATGATGGCGCAGAACGTCACCGCGGTGGGCCATTCCTTCACCGGCGTAACGAATGTATCGTCCACGTTGAACTTGCGCAGTTCACGGTGGAGGTATTTCCCGAAGGCGTCGTCGCCGGTGCGGGTGATCACGCCTGCGTTGCGGCCATGCCGCGCCGCGGCCACGGCCACGTTGGACGGGGAACCTCCGAGGTACTTTCCGAAGGACGTCACGTCCTCCAGGTCCACCCCGATGTCGTTCGGGTAGATATCGACACTGATGCGCCCGATCGTGAGCAGTTCGTGGGTCACGGTAATCGCGGACCTTTCTGGTTTGAGCTCCATACCCGTGTACAGCAAGTGCTAGAGCTCGGGTTCCTGGCCGGGCCCCCGTGAGCGGGACCACAACCACTACCTTGCCCTAGAATCATTGTCCTGTCAAAGGTTTGTACTGACATATTTACAACCTGCATAAGCGCCCAGTTGGCGCTCAGGATCACTTCCGGGGAACCGCCAGTTCACCCGTGACATACTGCGCCCGCCCGAAGCCGAACGACCAGTCACCCGCCGTATTCTCGACATATCCGATAAACACGTCCTCACCGGCGACATCAAGTTCCGCCAGTCGGTCGGCGATCGCCGCAAAAAGGGATTGCTTGGCCGCCTGGCTCCGGCCACCTTGCGTAAAGATCTGGACCATCACCACATCGGGGGTGCGCTCGAAGCCGAGTCCCGCATCCTGGGCGACAATCTGGCCCAGCGGGTGCTCCGTGAGAACGTGGAAGTAGTCCCGCTCGGGGATGGCATACTCCGCGAGGATCGCGTCATGGATGCCCCGGCTCAAGCGCTGCAACTCCTCGGCGCTGCGACCTTGATTAACATCGATTCGAACCAGTGGCATTTTCATCTCTCCTATAGCTTGTCCTGACATACTAACAAACTACAGAGATGGCCCGCAAGAAAAATCCCCACATACCCCTTCCGTCGAGGCGGGATCGGCGTTATGGTTAAACAACCAAGTAGTTGATCAACGAATTGGTTGATTAATGATCAAAGAAAGGGTCTGCACCACGATGAACCCCGACGACGGCACCCTGGACTCGGCCTTTATGGCCCTGGCCGACCCCGTGCGGCGGCGGATCATCGCCCGGCTCAGCGGCGGGCAGGCCACAGTAAATGAATTGGCGGAGCCCTTCGCGATCACCAAACAGGCGGTCTCGAAGCATATCCAGGTCCTCGAGCAGGCAGGGCTCGTCACCCGAAGCAGGGAAGCCCAGCGCCGGCCCGTCCACCTGAATCCCGCACGGCTGGAGGCTCTCACAGCGTGGATCGACCAGTACCGGCTGGTCCACGAAGAGCAGTTCCGCAGCCTGGACGCCGTGCTCAGATCCAGTGCCGCGAACGGCGGCAACCACCTAAAGGAATCATCATGAGCAATCCACTGAACCTCACCATTCCTGAAGGACTCCCCTTCATCGACTTCGAGCGGGAGTTCGACTTCCCGGTCGCGGACGTCTTCCGCGCGCACAAGGACCCGGACCTTATCGTCCAGTGGCTCGGCCCGCGTGGCTTGAAGATGGAAATCAAACAGTTCGATTTCCGGACGGGCGGCAGCTACAGCTACCTGCACACCGGGCCCGACGGCGTCGCTTACGAATTCAGCGGCGTCTATCACACCGTCCGCGAGAACGAATTTGCCATCCAGACCTTCGAGTTCGGCGGCTACCCCGACATCGTCAGCATCGAGTTCCTCACCTTCGAGGACCTCGGCAACGGCCGGTCCCGCATCCGGGGCCACTCCGTCTACCCCAGCCAGGAGGCCCGCGACGGCATGGCGCAGTCCGGCATGGAAGGCGGCATGACCGAGGGCTACGAGCGGCTCGACGAACTCCTCACCGGCGCCAAGGTCTAGGACAGGCCCTAAACGAGTACGACGGCGGCCGGTTACCTTCCTGGAGAAGGTAACCGGCCGCCGTCGTACTGGTGGTCAAGACCCGGTGGTCGAACCCGACAAGACCAGGTGGCCCGGCCCGTCGGGTTTCGACAAGCCCAACCACCGGGCCGCTTCCGGTGCGGCAGGGTCAGCGAAGGACCGCGACGGGTTCTGGAGCCACCCGTCGGCCAGCGTCGGGGGACGTCTGCCGAACGGCCCGCTTAGCTCCGGCCGCGGCGATGATCATCACCACGAGCCCCAGCAAGGTGATGCCGGCTCCGGCCCAGATGGGTGAGGTGTAGCCGAGTCCGACCGTGATGGTCACTCCCCCGAGCCAGGCGCCGAGGGCGTTGCCGACGTTGAACGCGCCGATATTGGCGCCGGAGGCGAGGGTGGGCGCGCTGGAGGCGTACTTCATTACACGCATCTGCAGGCCCGGCACGGTGGCGAATCCGAAGCCGCCCATCAGGACGATCGAGGCCACGGTGAGCACCTGATTGCCGGCAGTCAGGCCAAAGCCGACGAGCACAACCACCAGCACCGAGAGCACAACGATAAGCGTGCGGTCCACGTTGCGGTCCGCGGCCTTGCCACCGATGGTGTTGCCGATAAAGAGGCCTACACCGAAGACGATCAGCAGCCAGGGAACTGTGGAGGCGGCGAAGCCGGAGACCTCCGTGAGGGTGAAGGCGATGTACGTGAAGGCGCCGAACATACCGCCGTAGCCGAGGATCGTGACGAGGATGGAGAGCCACACCTGGCCGGAACGGAAGGCGCGCAGTTCACTGCGCAGGGTTCCGGGCGTGGTGTCGCCGTGGCCGGACTTCGGAACCAGCGCGAGGATTCCCGCCAGGGCGATGACTCCTATGACGGTGATGGCCCAGAACGTGGAGCGCCAGCCCGCAGCCTGTCCCAGCATGGTGCCGAATGGCACGCCCAGCACATTGGCGGCGGTGAGCCCGGTGAACATAGTGGCGATGGCGCCGGCCTTTTTCGTGGGGGCAACCATGTCCGCGGCCACCACGGCGCCGATCCCGAAGAAGGCACCGTGCGCCAGGGCGGCGATGATCCGCCCGATCATCATCATCCCGTAGTCGGGGGCGATGGCGGAGGCCAGGTTGCCGGCGATGAACAGCACCAGCAGGACGGCGAGGACGGGCTTGCGTTCGAAGCGGGTCACCGCGGCGGTCAGCACCAATGCGCCGACGACAACGGCGAGGGCGTAGCCGGAGATCAGCCAGCCTGCCGTGGCCTCGCTGACCTGGAAGTCGGCGGCAACCTCGGGCAGCAGGCCCATGATCACGAACTCAGTGAGTCCGATGCCGAACCCGCCGAGGGCGAGGGCTATCAGGCCAATGGGCATGGGGATGCTCCTTTGAAAACTGTACGGAATGAGATAGGACGCGTAAGCTATTAGTTGCAGACGCGTTATTTACTGTTGCACAAGCAGATACATCGCGCAAGCAACTATTATGGGACTGTGCCCTGAACCACGCCGCCAGGCGTCCGGGGCACCCGCGAGAGGAAAGACAGATGGGCATCAAGGACGACGCCGTGGAGGTCCGGGCACAGGGTTGGCGCACGCTCGCGGCGCTGCACGGCCTGATCGAAGGTGAGCTGGAACGCTCCCTCCAGGCCGAATCACAGCTGTCAGTGGTGGAATACACCGTGCTGGACGCGCTCAGCCGGCAGGACGGCTGGCATATGCGCATGCAGCAGCTGGCCCGCGCCACCGCCCTCAGCGCCAGTGCCACCACCCGGCTGGTCAACAGGCTTGAGGACCGCGCTCTGCTGACGCGGATCCTCTGCGCGGACGACCGCCGCGGCATCTACACCGAGCTAACGCCCAGCGGCATCGCCCTGCTGGAGGAAACCCGGCCCGTCCAGGACGCCACGCTGGAGCGCGCCCTGGCCGAGGCCCAGGAGATTCCCGAGCTGGCCGCGCTGGTGGACGCACTCCCCCGGCTCCACGCGAACGCGTAGTTTCCAGTACGACGGCGGACGGTCACCTTCCAGATGAAGGTGACCGTCCGCCGTCGTACTTAACCAAAAAACGCGGAGCCACCTGCCGTCCCAGCGGACGGCAGGTGACCCCGCGTTGTTTGGTGCTGGTGCTAGAGCGCTGCGTAAACTTCGCGCAGCAGCTTGGCGGTCTCGGACGGCGTCTTGCCGACCTTCACGCCTGCAGCCTCAAGGGCTTCCTTCTTGGCCTGGGCGGTTCCGGCGGAACCGGAGACGATGGCGCCGGCGTGGCCCATGGTCTTGCCTTCGGGAGCGGTGAAGCCGGCAACGTAGCCAACAACGGGCTTGGTGACGTTGGCCTTGATGTAGTCGGCGGCACGCTCTTCGGCGTCGCCACCGATTTCGCCGATCATGACGATCGCCTTGGTCTCGGGGTCAGCCTCGAACGCGGCCAGGGCGTCAATGTGCGTGGTGCCGATGACGGGGTCGCCGCCGATGCCGATGGCGGTGGAGAAGCCCAAGTCGCGCAGTTCGTACATCATCTGGTAGGTCAGGGTTCCGGACTTGGAAACCAGGCCGATGGGGCCCTTGCCCGTGATGTTGGCCGGCGTGATGCCAACCAGGGCTTCGCCGGGGGTGATGATGCCGGGGCAGTTCGGGCCGATGATGCGGGTGACCTGGTTGCCGTCGGCGTCAACCGTGGCCTGGGCCAGTGCCCAGAACTCGGCGGAATCCTGGACCGGCACGCCTTCGGTGATGACAACGACCAGGCCGATGCCTGCCTCGATGGCTTCGACCACGGCGTTCTTGGTGAATGCCGGCGGGACGAAGACGATGGAGACGTCCGCCCCGGTTTCGGCAATGGCTTCCTTGACGGTGCCAAAAACGTTGATCTCGGTCTCGCCGTGCAGGACCGTGGTGCCGGCCTTACGGGCGTTGACGCCACCAACAATGTTGGTGCCGGCCTTCAGCATCAGGGCGGTGTGCTTGGTGCCTTCGCCGCCGGTGATGCCCTGGACGATGACCTTGGAGTCCTTGTTCAGATAGATAGACATGGTGCGTCCCTTTACTTAGCTGCGTTGGCGAGCTCGGCGGCCTTGTCGGCGCCCTCGTCCATGGTGGCGGCCAGGGTAACCAGCGGGTGGTTGGCCTCGGCCAGGATGCGGCGGCCTTCTTCAACGTTGTTGCCGTCGAGGCGGACTACCAGCGGCTTGTTCGCGGAGTGGCCCAGCTCGGCCAGCGCACCAACGATGCCCTTGGCGACGGCGTCACACGCGGTGATGCCACCGAAGACGTTTACGAACACGGACTTGACCTGCGGGTCGCCCAGGATGACGTCGAGGCCGGCAGCCATGACCTCGGCGGAAGCTCCACCGCCGATGTCCAGGAAGTTGGCGGGCTTGACGTTGCCGTGGTTTTCACCGGCGTAGGCAACAACGTCCAGGGTGGACATAACCAGGCCTGCACCGTTGCCGATGATGCCAACGGAGCCGTCCAGCTTGACGTAGTTCAGGTCCTGCGCCTTGGCCTTGGCCTCGAGCGGATCTGCAGCGTCTTTGTCCTCAAGGAGGGCGTGCTTGGCGTGGCGGAAGTCGGCGTTCTCGTCGAGGGAGACCTTGCCGTCCAGTGCCACGATGTCGCCGGCGCCGGTCTTGACCAGCGGGTTGACCTCCACGAGGGTGGCGTCTTCCTTCTTGAAAACGTCCCAGAGCTTGAGGATCACGGCGGCGACCTTGCCGCGCAGTTCCTCAGCGAAGCCTGCAGCTGCGACGATTTCGTCAGCCTTGGCCTGGTCGATGCCCACAGCGGGATCGATGGCGATCTTGGCGAGCGCCTCAGGGCGTTCGACGGCGAGCTGTTCGATTTCCATGCCACCTTCTACCGAGCACATGGCCAGGTAGTTGCGGTTGGCCCGGTCCAGCAGGACGGAGAAGTAGTACTCCTCGGCAATGTCGGCACCCTGGGCAATCATCACCTTGTTAACGGTGTGGCCCTTGATGTCCATGCCCAGGATGTTGGTGGAGTGCTCAAACGCCTCATCGGCGGTCTTGGCAACCTTGACGCCGCCAGCCTTACCGCGGCCACCAGCCTTGACCTGGGCCTTAACGACAGTTACGCCGCCGATTTTCTCGGCAGCTGCCTTTGCTTCTTCTGGGGTGTACGCCACGATGCCGGCAAGCACGGGTACACCGTGCGCCTCGAACATATCGCGCGCCTGGTATTCAAACAGGTCCACGGTTTAGTGTCCTTCTACGTCGAAGTAGTTTCTGTACAGTCGGGCACCGCCGAAGACGATGACCGGGCTGCGGATTGCCTGCGCCTGCGACCAGTCCGGAAACGGGCCCCACAGCGCAATGCTCCATTCGGAACTCTAGTCCTCTCAGAGGACCGGCCCGTTCCACAGTACCGCTTATGTGAGTAACGACACTATTCTATGAAGCGTAGAAAAACGCCTAGATTACGGGGTTTTTGAGGCCTCCGGGGCTGCCGGGGAGGGTGTTGCCAGTTCCTTGGAAATAAGTTCGTAGCGGTCCCGGGCCACAAAGAATCCGACGCCTGCCGAGACGTTTCCGCATGCCACCCCACCGTTATAGGCCGAGCAGCGCAGGCCGTTCCGTTCCAGGTTCTGGCCCTCGGCGAGGACCTGCAGTTCCGCCAGCGGGCCGCTCTTATTTCCTTTGGGTCCGTAGGCTGCCTCCATTTGTGAGACGCCGGAACGGCACTCCCCGTACGTTGCCTTGTCCGGGCTGAGCAGCGCCGCTCCGCCGAGGTAGCCCAGGCCGGTGCCGGCGCAGTCGTCCTTGATGTCGCCCGCGGCGGGCTTGGGATAACCGGCAAGCTCGCAGTGCGCCACGGGGACGGTGGCGAGCTTGTTGTTGGCCGCGTCGGTGAAGCCGTTCGACTCATACGGGAGGTTAAGGTGTTCCCCGCGGGCCGACGTCAGGGAACACACAATGTTCCGGTCCTCCGTGATGAAGGACAGGACGTCCCCGCTGGCCGTGAACGCGGCGGGGTCGGCCGGCGCTGCCTGTTCCAGGTGCTCCATGGCCGGCAGCGGCGGCGGAGCCACGTAGCCCGGGTCCTCGGTGGTGATGCTGCAGGCCGTGCCCGTCAACACGAAGAGGGCGGCCAGGATCCCCAATACAGTCCGTCGCATGGCCTCCATTATGCCCCGGCGGCGGCTTCCGGCCGTCGGGCGCCTGCCCGCGGACTCCCGGCTGGTCTTGGGCCGCTCGTCCGGCCTAAATGGGGCACTTCGGCTCGGACACGCCGCCGCTTCGGCCGGTTTTCCGGGTTAAGTCGTTCAAAGTGGCCCACGACGGCGGGACTCGGCGTGCCCGGACAAGGGAAAGCGTGGCTAGGCGTCGAGCTTCGTGAGCGGCGCGTACCGGAGCAGGAGACGCTTCTCGCCGACGCTGAACTTCACCTTGGCCACCGTTTTGTCCCCGGCGCCTTCCAGCGCCAGCACCGTGCCGTTGCCGAAGCTGGTGTGGTTGACCTTGTCGCCCACACTGACGGCCACAATCTCCTTCTGCGGCTGGACCCGGTTCTTGGCGATGGCGGCGGGAACGTCCGCGTTGAAGCCCGCCGAGGAGTCGGCGGCCGCACCGCGGGACGTGCCGGCGCCCCAGAAGGATCCGCCGTAACGGCTGGAGCCGATCGACGCGCTGCTCCCCCATCCGCCGGACTGCCGGCTGGTGCCTTCGCGTTTCCAGTCCAGCAGCTCGGCCGGAATTTCCTCGAGGAACTGGCTGGCCGGGTTGTACTGGCTTTGGCCCCACATGCTGCGGACTTCGGACCGGGTGACGTAGAGGCGCTTGCGTGCGCGGGTCAGGCCCACGTAGGCCAGCCGGCGTTCCTCGGCGAGTTCCTTGGGGTCCGTGGCCGAGCGCTGGTGCGGGAACAGCCCGTGTTCCATGCCGGTCAGGAACACCACCGGGAATTCGAGCCCCTTGGCGGTGTGGAGGGTCATCAGCGTGACCACGCCCAGGCGTTTGGCTTCCGCCACGGCGGCGTCGATGTCGGCCCCCGGCGCGTCCGGGATCTGGTCGGCGTCTGCCACCAGCGACACCTGTTCCAGGAAGGCCTCCAGGGAACCTTCCGGGTTCTCCTGTTCGTATTCACGTACGACGGCGACGAGTTCCGCCAGGTTCTCCACGCGGGACTCATCCTGTGGATCAGTGCTGGAACGCAGCCCGGCCAGGTAGCCGGTCTGTTCCAGGACGGCCTCCAGCGCGGCGGCGGCACCCGAACCGGAGGCAACCTCTGCGAGGTCGTCCAGCAGTTTCACAAAGCCAAGGACGGCGTTGACGGAACGGGTGGCCATGCCGGGAGCCTCTTCAGCCCGCCGGGCGGCGGCCATGAAGGACATCCGTTCGCGCTCGGCCAGTGCGGCCACGGCACCCTCGGCGCGGTCACCAATGCCGCGCTTGGGTTCGTTGAGCACCCGGCGCAGGTTGACGTCGTCGTCCGGGTTCACCAGAACGCGGAGGTACGCGAGGGCGTCCTTGATTTCCTTGCGGTCGTAGAACCGGGTGCCGCCCACCACCTTGTACGGCAGGCCAACCCGGACCAGCACATCCTCTATGGAACGGGACTGCGCGTTGGTGCGGTAGAAAATGGCAACGTCACCGGGGCGGAGGTTGTCCTCGTCCTGGAGCCGGTCAATCTCCTTGGCAATGAACTGGGCCTCGGCGTGCTCGTTCTCGCCCACGTAGCCGATGATCTTGTGCCCCTCGCCCTCGGCAGTCCACAGCCGCTTGTCGGGGCGGTTCGGGTTGCGCGAGATCACGGAGTTGGCCGCGCTGAGGATGTTCTGGGTGGAGCGGTAGTTCTGCTCCAGCTTGATGGTGAGGGCTTCGGGATAGTCGTTTTCGAACTCGACGATGTTGCGGATGTCGGCGCCGCGGAAGGCATAAATGGACTGGTCGGAGTCGCCGACGACGGTGAGCTCGGACGCCCCCGGACCCTCACCCACAATCTCGCGGACCAACGCGTACTGGGCGTGGTTGGTGTCCTGGTACTCGTCCACCAGGACGTGCCGGAACCGGCGCCGGTAGGAATCGGCGAGCGCCGGGAAGGCGCGGAACATGTAGACCGTCTCGGCGATGAGGTCATCGAAGTCCATGGCATTGGCCTGGCGCAGCCGCTGGGTGTAGCCCTTGAAGACGTCAGCCACCGCGGACTCGAAGGGATCGTTGTAGTTCGCGGAGGACGCGTAGGAATCGGCGTCGATGAGCTCGTTCTTGAGTGCGGAGATCTTGTGCTGGATGGCCTTGGGCGCGAACTTCTTGGGGTCCAGGTCCAGGCTCTTGGAGACCTGGATGACCAGCCGCAGCGAGTCCGCGGAGTCGTAGATGGAGAAGTTCGGCTTCCGGCCGACGTTGGCGGCCTCCTGGCGCAGGATCCGCACGCAGGACGAGTGGAACGTGGAGATCCACATGATCTTGGCCCGTCCACCCACCAGCGCAGCGATGCGCTCCCGCATCTCGGCGGCGGCCTTGTTGGTGAACGTGATGGCCAGGATCTCACCGTGATGCGCACGGCGGGTGGCAATAAGGTAGGCGATCCGGTTACTGAGGACACGGGTTTTGCCCGAGCCGGCGCCGGCCACAATGAGCAGGGCACCGCCGGCGTGCTTAACGGCCTCCTCCTGCTGCGGGTTAAGCCCCTGCAGGAGCTCCTCGGCATTGGGCCGGTGGTGGGCCGGCTCGCCGTTGCCGTCATGAGCCGGCTGCTGGTTGGCCCAGCCGCCCGGGCTGCCAACGGAACCGCCGCCCGGTCCGCTGCCGGGCCCGCCACCACCGAATTCGGCGGCCGCGGCAAGGCCTTCCGGGCGCGACTTCGTGCGGGCGGAGGCTGGCGCGGCGGCCTTGAACGGTCCGTCAGAGTACGGGTCAAACAACATATCCATGGTGCCTACAAGTCTAGGCGGTGGGACTGACAGTCAGGTCCAGCCTGTGGATAACACCGCCAGCCCAACCCCGGAAGCGCGCAAAAGCCGGCCCGGACTCAGGCCACCGAGCCCGACTCGAGGGCGGCACGCAACTCCCGCACCGCCGTCGTGCCTCCCGCCATAAACCAGTCCAGGCCGTTGATCCGGACCGAGTCCGTGGCGCCGCCGGCGGCGCGCACGATCGCCTTGCCCGGCAGCCAGTCCCATTCCGGGCAGCTGTGCTGGAACCAGCATCCCAGCTGGCCATCGGCCACCCGGCCCAGGTCGCAGGACCCGGAGCCAAACATCCGCAGCGCCGCGGCGGAGGTGGCCGCAGCGTGCCAGGGCATGGCGCAGAGCGGATCCATCAGCCAGGTGGGGTGGATGTAGGTGGCCGCGCCAAGTTCGGCGAGTGCGGTTGCGTTGCGCGCCATGCCGTCCTCGACAGCGCCCGTGTCCTTGTAGGCGGTCAGCACCTCACCGTTCAGCGTGGCGGCGTGGGCCGTGCCGCCGAGCCAGAGCTTGTCCTCCTCGGGCTGGAAGATCGCGCCGAGCAGCACATCGGACGAATCCTTCAGCGCGAGGGCCGAGCACCAGTACGTGGATCCGTGCAGGAAGTTGTAGGTGCCGTCCACGGGATCGATCACCCAGGTGCGGCCGCTGGTGCCGGCTACCGAGGCGCCCTCCTCCCCCAAGATGCCGTCCTCCGGCCGGCAGCGCTGCAACTGCTCCAGCACATAGGCTTCGGCGGCGTGGTCCGCGGCGGTCACAACGTCGGAGATGGAGGTTTTCTGCTGGGACTGCAGCCCGGCCATGCGCATCAGGAGCGCCAGTTGCCCGGCTTCGCGCACCAGCGCGGCTGCCAGCTGATAGTCGTCCAGGGCGGGGTCAAGTTCAAGGGCGCTGTGCCGGCCAGTGGTCATGGACCCAGTTTAGGTGGCGGGATAATGGTGCCATGGCCAAAACCCCAGCGCAGCGGATCAAGAAGCACGGCTCCAAGGCGGCTGTCCCGCAGCACAGCCTCCCGCCGGTCATCAACCCCACCACCAGCCGTTCGCCGCAGAAGGCCCAGAACAACACCAACCTGATCCTCATCGCAGGCGTTGTAGTCAGCCTGTTCCTGTTCTGGTACGTCCACCTGCTCACGCTGCAACAGCTCACCCAGCTCTCCGGCGGCCTGGCCATGCCGGACTCCCTGGTGGGCGGTTTTGACGCCGGCTATGTCGGCCAGTTGAACGCCGCCATGGACGACGACGCCCGAGGCCAGCTCAACTACGTCCACAAGACAGCGGGCACCCTCTTCCCGCTGATCTTCGGCTTCACCTGGCTGCTGCTGATCGGGACCAACGTTGCCCGCAAGTCCCTCCGCTGGGTCCTCTGGGCCGTCCCGCTGCTGTTCGTTGTGGTCCGGTTGTGGGGCAACGTCGCCGTCGATGCCGCGCTGGCCTCGGGAACGGTCGACGCCGGCCAGGTCGCCCTGGCGTCCACACTCACCGTTGCAGGGTGGGTGCTGTTTGTCCTCAGCCTGCTGGCCGGGGCGGCGGCGGTGTTCCTGAACGTGCGGCGAGGCCAGGCGACAAACTCTTCATCGACTGCTCCGTAGCGGCCCTTTTGAGCGCTCTAACCGGTGCTAGGGCCCACGCCGGCAGGGTTCCCTGGCCGAGCTTGCGAGGCTAGGGGGCCCGGTGGGGACCAATCGATGGGTGAAGGCGCCGCTCCATGCGGTGCCGGTGCACCCGTTGGGCGATCACCAGGCCAGCAGCTGCCACTCCAACTGTGACCGGATAGCCCATCAGCCGCTCCAGGGTGCCCGGTTCCGGAACATCCAGGCCTGTCAGTCCGCCTGTTACCAGCGCGGCGAGGGACACGAGCCCGCACACGAGGACGAACCATCCCAGGGGCGTCTGCCGCAGCCACAACGCGCCCAGCAGCAGCAACGCCAACGCGCCGGCAAGGAAGTACATCAGCGCGCCCACGAAGTGCCAGCCGGAGCCGACATCCTCCGGCACCAGGCCCACGATCATGGTCCCTGCGCCGGCGGTACCTGTAAGCACACGGACAAAGACGGCCGCCAGCCAAGGTTTCCTGCGGCCTGGCTGGACCCGCGCCCCGGCCCTTGCGGCGACGCACAGCAGCCCCGAACCCAGCAGCAGCGCACCGAGCAGCATCCCCAGTCCCTGGACCACAAACGAGGCGTTCATCAGCCAATGCAGCGGCGAGCAGACGTCCCGTCCGTCGTAGATCCCGCAGTGGACTGCGCCGAGGTCGCTGATGTAGCCGGTCCGGCGGTCGTAGGGCTGTGGGCCGGCCCACGCGCCGATCACTGCAGCTTCCGCCACAAAATACTGCAGGACACTCAGGACGGACCAGGCGCCGATGTACTGGCGGATGGAGGCCGTATCCGGGAGGTAGGCCACGGCGGAGGCGGACGTCGGGGCTGATCTCATGCCAAGAGCGTAGTACGGCCTCCCACCTTGTATGCTTGTATCCGTGTCCGGACGGACCGGCCCTGCCGGAACAACGGATACGCGCCCTCGTAGCTCAGTGGATAGAGCACGGCTCTCCTAAAGCCGGTGTCGTTGGTTCGATTCCAATCGAGGGCACTTGAATCTTCCTTCACCGGAGTTCTACCTCCGCGCCTACCTGCTCGGCCCTTTGCCGGCCGGGAATTTGCCCGTTGAGGGGACTTGGGGCGTTGAACGGCAGCTGCTGGACCGGGCGGCCGGCACCCACGGAACCTTTTCCGGCGTCGTACGTTTTTCCCCCGCGGACGACGGCGGCCTGGCCCTCCGCGAGGAAGGCACCATGCGCTGGCCGACTTTCACCGGCCCCGCCACCCGTGAATACCTCCTGAAACCCGCCGACCGGCACGACGCCCTGGACGTGTTTTTTGCCGACGGGCGGCCCTTCCACCGGATGAGTTTCACGCCGGAGGCCAACCTGGACCAGCACTGGTGCGATCCCGACACGTACCGCGTGGCCTACACCTACGAAGGCCCGGACACGTTCAGTTACACGTGGGATGTGACCGGCCCGCGCAAGGACCTGCTGCTGACGTCCGCCCTGCAGCGAAAGCCCTGAAGTGGCAGGCCCGAACAGGCTAGGCTCGAAGCCGTGAAAGCCCGCATTGTTGTCTCCGCCGTCTGTGTCTTCGACGACGCCGGCCGGCTCCTGACCGTCCGCAAGCGCGGTACCAGCATGTTTATGCACCCGGGCGGCAAGCCCGAAGCCGGTGAATCCGCCGTCCACGCTGCTGCGCGGGAACTTCAGGAGGAAGTGGGGATCGTGGTGGATCCGGCCGAGCTGGAGCTGATGGGAGTCTGGATCGCCGACGCCGCCAACGAGGCCGCCACGGACATCGAGGCCACGGTGTTCACGGCACCCGGAACCTGGACGGCGCACCCGTCGGCTGAGATCGCCGAGATCCGCTGGCTGGACCTGGCGGCCCTTGATCGGGGCGCGCTGCTGCCCGCGGACCTCGCCCCGCTCCTGACGGACCACATCCTGCCGGAACTGGCCGCACTCCGCCGCTAGTACTCCGGAACGGCTTCGGCTGCCACGGCCGTGGCCTCGGCGAACTGCGTGTGGTACAGCTCGGCGTACCGTCCCTCGGCCGCGAGCAGGTCGGTGTGGTTGCCGCGTTCCACGATCCGCCCGTCCTCCACCACAAGGATGACGTCGGCGGCCCGGATGGTGGACAGCCGGTGGGCAATCACGACGGCGGTGCGCCCCTCAAGTGCGGCGCCCAAGGCGGCCTGCACGGCGGCTTCGTTGGTGGAGTCAAGTGCGGCCGTGGCCTCGTCCAGGATGACCACCCGGGGCTGGGAAATCAGCAGCCGTGCGATGGTCAGGCGCTGGCGTTCACCGCCGGAGAGCCTGTAGCCGCGCTCCCCCACCACGGTGTCCAGGCCGTCGGGCAGGGACCGGATCATGGTCTCGAGGCGGGCCTGCCGGATGGCGTCCCACATGTCCTCTTCGGTGGCGTCCGGGCGTGCGAGCCGGAGGTTGGAGGCGATGGACTCGTGGAACAGGTGCCCGTCCTGGGTGACCATGCCCAGGGTGTCCCGCAGCGAGTCGAAGGTGGTATCCCGGACGTCCAGTCCGGTGCCGGGAAGAGTGCCGCCAAGCCGCACGGCGCCCGAATCGACGTCGTACAGCCGGGAAAGCAGCTGCGCGATAGTGGACTTTCCGGCACCCGAGGAACCCACCAGGGCGACGGTCTGCCCGGGTTCCACACGGAAGCTGATGCCGTGCAGCACCTCTTCGCCGCCGCGGGTGTCCAGCGTGGACACTTCCTCGAGGGAGGCGAGCGAGACCTTGTCCGCGGAGGGGTAGGCGAAGCGGACGTCGTCGAACTCCACCGAAACGTGTCCCGGCGGGATGGCCACGGCGTCGGGCTTCTGCTGGATCAGGGGCTTGAGGTCCAGGATCTCGAAAACCCGCTCGAAGCTGACCAGGGCACTCATAATTTCCACGCGGGCGTTGGAGAGGGCGGTGAGCGGGGCGTAGAGGCGGGTGAGCAGCAGCGCCAGCACCACGACGTCGCCCGCGGCGAGCTGCCCGCCGATGGCCAGCCAGCCGCCCAGGCCGTAAACCAGGGCCAACGCGAGCGCGGACACCAGCGTCAGAGCGGTGACGAAGGTGAACTGCAGCATGGCCGTGCGGACGCCGATGTCCCGGACCCGGCCGGCACGCACAGCGAACTCGCGGGATTCCTCATCCGGCCGGCCGAAAAGCTTCACGAGCGTGGCGCCCGGCGCGGAGAACCGCTCGGTCATCTGGGTGCCCATGGCTGCGTTGTGGTTCGCGGCCTCACGCCGCAGGTCCGCGAGCTTGGAGCCCATCCGGCGGGCCGGGATCAGGAAGATCGGCAGCAGGATCATGGCGAGCACGGTGACCTGCCAGGACGTCCCGAGCATGACGATCAGCGTCAGGATCAGTGCCACCACGTTGCTGACCACGCCGGACAGTGTGCCGGCGAAGGCGGACTGCGCGCCGATGACGTCGTTGTTCAGGCGGCTGACCAGGGCGCCGGTGCGGGTGCGGGTGAAGAATGCGATGGGCATCTTCTGCACGTGGTCAAAGACCCTGGTGCGCAGGTCCACGATCACGCCTTCGCCGATGGTGGACGAAAGCCAGCGGCTGACCAGTCCCAGGCCGGCTTCGGCCACGGCCACCACGGCGATCAGCAGCGCCAGCCGGATCACTTCCTCCGTGCCCGCCTTGGCCACGATGGCATCAACCACCTGGCCGGCCAGCACGGGCGTGGCTACGGCCAGGAACGCCATCACAATGGACAGCGCCACAAAGGCGATCAGTTTTGTCCGGTGCGGGCGTGCAAACCCCAGAACGCGTTTCAGGGTGGCCTTGGAGAAGGGCCTGGAGCCGTTTTTGGCCCGGGAAATGTTGTACAGGGAGTGCCAGGCGACGCCGTCCATGCTCATCGCTGGTGCTCCGTTGCGTCTGTCATCAGTTCAGTTACCGTTCCGTTGTCCACATTCCACCGGACATCCAGCTGAACGTTCTCGAGCAGCCTCCGGTCATGGGTTACTAACAGCAAAGCGCCCTCATAACTTCCCAGCGCCTCTTCCAGCTGCTCGATGGCGGGCAGGTCCAGGTGGTTGGTGGGTTCGTCCAGGACCAGCAGGTTCACCCCACGCGCCTGCAGCAGCGCCAGTGCAGCGCGGGTGCGCTCCCCCGGCGACAGGGAATCCACAGGGCGGGTGGTGTGGTCCGCTTTCAGCCCGAACTTGGCCAGCAGGGTGCGGACCTCCGCCGATGTCAGGTCCGTGAGGACGGCTTCGACGGCGTCGGCAAGGTTGAGGTGGCCTGCCAGCAGTCCGCGGGCCTGGTCGATTTCGCCGATGGCCACCGAGGCGCCCATGGCGGCGTTCCCGGCGTCGGGTGCCTGCACGCCCAGAAGCAGGCGCAGCAGCGTCGACTTGCCGGCTCCGTTGGGGCCGGTGATGCCGATCCGCTCCCCCGCGTTGAGCTGCAGGTTCACCGGACCCAGGGTGAAGTCGCCCTGATGCACGACGGCGTCACGCAGGGTGGCCACCACCGCACTGGAGCGGGGCGCCTGGCCGATGGTGAATTGCAGCTGCCATTCCTTCCGCGGCTCCTCCACTACGTCCAGCCGGGCAATCCGGGATTCCATCTGCCGGACCTTCTGGGCCTGCTTTTCCGAGGACTCGGTGCTGGCGGCCCGGCGGATCTTGTCATTGTCCGGGCTCTTCTTCATGGCGTTCCGGACACCCTGGGAGCTCCACTCGCGCTGGGTGCGGGCACGGGAGACCAGGTCCGCCTTGGAGGAGGCGAACTCCTCAAACTTTTCCCTGGCGTGGCGCCGCGCCACGGCGCGCTCCTCCAGGAAGGCCTCGTAGCCGCCGTCGTACACTGCCACGGAATTCTGCGCCAGATCCAGTTCCACGATGGTGGTCACGCAGCGGGCCAGGAACTCGCGGTCATGGGACACCAGCACCACACCGCCGCGCAGGCCCTGGACAAAGGCCTCCAGTTTGGCGAGCCCTGCCAGGTCGAGGTCGTTCGTGGGCTCGTCCAGCAGCACAACATCGAACCGGCTGAGCAGGAGCGCAGCAAGGGCCACGCGGGCGGCCTGGCCGCCGGAGAGCCCGGTCATGGGAGCGTCC
Source organism: Pseudarthrobacter sp. KH_020_B (assembly GCF_057840185.1). Classification (NCBI taxonomy): domain Bacteria; kingdom Bacillati; phylum Actinomycetota; class Actinomycetes; order Micrococcales; family Micrococcaceae; genus Pseudarthrobacter; species Pseudarthrobacter sp. KH_020_B. The sequence continues at coordinate 964,869 of NZ_CM174506.1, read as the reverse complement.
GCGCCGGTGTCCAGCCCGAGGTCGGCCAGGACGGGCGGGATGCGTTCGTCGAGGTCTGCCGCGCCCGAGGCCATCCAGCGGTCAAAGGCCAGGGAGTAGGCGTCGTCGGCTCCCGGCGCGCCGGAGCCCAGAGCCTCTGCGGTGGACTCCATCTCCACGGTCGCCTGGGCGCAGCCGGTCCGGCGGGCGATGTAGCCGGCCACAGTCTCGCCAGCCACGCGCTCGTGTTCCTGCGGCAGCCAACCCACAAAGGCATCGGAGGGGGCGAGGCTGACGCTGCCGCCCTGGGGCTGGTCCACACCGGCCAGGAGGCGCAGCAGGGTGGACTTGCCCGCGCCGTTGGCGCCCACCACACCCACTACGTCGCCGGGGGCCACCGTGAGGGAAAGTTTGTCGAACAGCGTCCGGTGGTCGTGGCCGCCGGAAAGATCTTTGGCAACAAGGGTTGCAGTCATAGGTTGGTCCATCCTCTCGCTGCCGCCCGGCCGGAGGAGCCCGCCTGAATCGGCCCGAAACTGCGGTGAATCCGCAATGTGCCGCCCCGAAAAGTGCCGGGGCACTAAAGAGCCCGCCGGTCCGGACTTGGGGGGTGTACGGACCAACGGGCTCGACCATCAAGCATAGTCGACCCAGCACGCCGCGCCAAACCCGCCCGCGGCAGATCAGGCTAAAATCGAAAAGCAATCATCCGTTCAGCAGAGAGCCGATATGCCCATTCCTGCCAAAGCGTTCCAGCGCTGGCTGTACGGCATCGCCCCCCACACGAGCACGTCCGACATCTGCCGAGTATCCGGCATCAAGAGAACCACGCTGGCCCAGCAGCTTGTCCGGGGCAAGGTGGCAGAGGCAACAGTGGTGAGCATCAGCCGGGCGTACAACGTCAATCCCGTCTCGGCGCTGGCGGCCTTCGATGCCTACAGCCAGCTCGCGGCCCCGCACCCACCCACCAGGTCCGAACTGGTCAGCCAGATCTCCACCCCGGACCTCCTGCGGGCAGTTTTGGCCCGTTCCGCCGCGGACCCGGGCGGCGTGCCCGCGGCTCCCGCGCCGGCAGGTTCGTCCGCGTTGGAACCGCCCCCGCACGCCACCTCGGTCAAGAACTGGGTGGAGGCGATCGACGACGGCGAACTGCGGCACCGTGTCTCCGCCGCCACCGGAATCGCTCCGCAGAACTATTCGGCGCAACTGACCGCAAACCGGCTCGCTCCTGAACTGGCGGTTGCCACCTCCCTTGCCGCCGGCGTCGGCCCGGCCAGCGGCCTGGTGGCCACCGGGCTGGTCACGGAGGCGGAGGCCGGCTGGCCTCCCGGAGCCCGGCAGGCTGCCCTGGACAGCCTGTCCGACGGCGAGCTCACCACCTTGGCCGGCGAGCGGCTGCAGACACTCGGCAGAGCCCTCCGCCGGCAGGAACATGACCACGAGAAAACCGAAAAGATCTGGGAGAACCTGGGATGATCGAAATCCTGCAGTGGTCCACGCTGACTGTCTGCGGCCTGGTGGCCGCTGCGCGCGTTCCCAGTGCCGTGAGGGGGAAGAACCGGACACTCTTCTACATCTTTGCGCTGATGACCCTGGCCATTCTGCTCAGCATCCAGGCGCCGTACCTTGCCATCGACCAGGTGCTCGGCGGCATTAATGTGGCCAACCTCCTGCTCCGTTTTGTCATCTTCGCCGCTATTTTCTTCGTGGGCGTCCGCGTCACCCGGGGCTTTGGGGCCGACGACGCCTACCGGCTGCTGACCGGACGGATCGGGACGGCCGTCCTGGCGCTGACATCGCTGATCGTGGTGGGTGTCTTCCTCATGATGGACACTGCCGGTTCGTCCGTGGGATTGGTTTCCTTGTCGGGCCAGGGTGCCGGGAACGGTCTCCTGGTTGAGTACTACGGGGCCGCCGGCCGCGCCTATCCGGCGTACGTTTCGCTGATCCTGCTGCCGGCCATGGTGCGCGCGGTCCGCAGCACGCTGCCCGCCCTGGTTCGCATCGCCGCCGTCCTGCTGGGCACCGGATCGGTGGCCATCGCGCTAACGCTGCTCTTCCCGTTCTATCCGACCAGCTGGGGCGCAGCGACGTTCCTGATCAACTACACGGCGGTTCTTTGCTTTGTTGTTGGCCTGGCTTTAATCGCCGTGGCCAGTGTCCGGCACCGGCGGAGCGGCCTGCGGCAAAGGACTTCTACCGCAAAGTAACTTTCACGTCTTTCACAAAATCATTAGTCATGGCACAATCATGAATGTGTGAAGTTGGGGCGGGCGTTTGCGAACGGGGATAGATTCTTGGACGCCGGCCTGTTGAGTCTTTGCATTCTTTGGGGGGATGAGTGGTGGCGGGCCGTTGGGGACCGCCCCCACTCAGCCATTTAACGGCCAAGTCCCACCAACCACCATCGATTGCTCCCCACCGGCACCCTCGCCTCGCAAGCTCGGCCAGGGAACCCTGCCGGCGTGGGCCCAGGCCCTTTTGGGCCCGCAAAACGGCCGTTACGGAGCAATCGATGAGTAGTAACCCATGAGTAGTAACCGGATCCCGGTGGAACAGGGTGTTACAGCGCGAACCTCAGGGTCACCAGCTGGAACGGGCGCAGCGACAGCTCCACCGACTGCTCTGCTGCGGCAGTGTTGACGCCCGGCGCTTCGATGGCCCGCTCCAGCAGGTCCGTGGCCTGGACGGCCGTGACCGGGAAGTTGGCCGTGAGCACGCCGGCGGACCGCTGCCCCAGGGACTCATAAAGGCGGACCACAACATCACCCGAGCCGTCTTCGGCAAGCTTGACCGCCTCGATGACCAGGGCCGGGTTGTCCACGGCGAACAGCGGCTCCACACCGCGGGCGCCCTGCACCAGTCGGGGTGCAAGGTTGATGCGGTACCCCTCCTCCACAGCTTCGGCGATCCCGGCGCCGGGGCGGATGGTCACGGTCAGTTCCTGATGGCCCCGGTCCGCCGTCGGGTCCGGGAACTTCGGCGCCCGCAACAGGGACAGGCGCACCACCGTGGTGGTCCCGCCGTCGGAATCCCGCACGCTCCTGGTGACATCGTGCCCGTAGGTGGCCGCATTGGAAATCGCGACGCCGTAGCCGGGCTCGGCCACGTGGATCCAGCGGTGCGCGCAGATCTCGAACTTGGCGGCCTCCCACGAGGTGTTGACGTGGGTGGGACGGAAGACATGCCCGAACTGGGTCTCCGAGGCGGAGCGGTCCGCCCTGACGTCCAGCGGGAAGCCCAGCTTGAGCAGTTTCTCGCTCTCCTGCCACTCCACGGCCGTGGTGATGGTGAGGGAGCCGCTGCCGGCATCCAGCGTGATCCGCTGGGTGAGCGGCGACGAGCCAGCGATCCTTTCCACCACCACAACGGCGCTGGTTCCGGCGTGCTCCAGCCGGATGGCCTGCGCCGCCGTGAGGGCGGTGACGTTGCGGCGGTAGAACTCATCGATGTCCCAGGCGTCCCACTCGTTGGGGGTGTCCCGGTGCAGTTCCAGCAGGTTGCCGCGTGCTCCGGACGCGATGGCTTCGCGTCCGGTGGCGTAGTCGGTGAGGGAAGCAATCAGGCCATCGGCGTCCAGGACTGCCCGGATGATGCCGTTGTCCAGCACATATCCGCCGTCCACGGCGGTCGCCTGGACCGGCTGGCCCGCCGGCGAAAGCTCTGCGGCAGCCAAGGCCGGAACACCGTTGCGCGCATGCGGTGCGGCGTTGAGCAGGAAGGTCCGCGAACCGTCACCGAGGAGTGCGGCCGCTGCCTGCCCAATGAGGGTTTCGAGGCTGGCGCTGATGGCGGCGTAGTTACGTTCCGCGTCCTGGTGGACCCAGGCGATGGCGCTGCCGGGCAGGATGTCGTGGAACTGCTGCAGGAGCACCAGCCGCCAGAGCCGCTTCAGCTCGGCCGCCGGGTACTCGAAGGAGCCGGCGCTGCGGACAGCAGCGGTGGCACACCAGAGTTCGGCCTCGCGGAGCAGGTGTTCGCTGCGCCGGTTGCCGCGTTTGGTCTGGGCCTGGCTGGTGTACGTGCCGCGGTGGAGTTCCAGGTACAACTCCCCCACCCAGACGGGCAGGGAGGAATACTCGTCCTCTGCGTGGGTGAAGAAACTCTCGGCGGAACCCACGCGGACTTTGGGCGACCCTTCGAGGTCTGCGGTGCGGCTGGCGGCCGCCAGCATTTCACGCGTGGGCCCGCCGCCGCCGTCGCCGTAGCCGAACGGGACGAGCGAGGTGTTGCCGCGGCCGTGGTCGCGGAAGTTCCGCTCGGCGTGCGCCAGCTCGCGTCCGCTGAGCTCGGCGTTGTAGGTGTCCACGGGCGGGAAGTGCGTGAACAGCCGGGTGCCGTCGATGCCTTCCCAGTTGAAGGTGTGGTGCGGCATGCGGTTGACCTGGTTCCACGAGATCTTCTGCGTGAGGAACCAGCGGCTGCCTGCCGCCTTGACGATCTGTGGCAGGGCCGCGGAGTAGCCGAAGGAATCCGGAAGCCAGGCTTCGCGGCATTCGACGCCGAACTCGTCGAGGAAGAAGCCCTTGCCCTCAATGAACTGCCGGGCCATGGCCTCACCGCCGGGCATGTTGGTGTCCGACTCGACCCACATCCCGCCCACCGGGACGAACTGCCCGGCCTTGACCTTCTCCCGGATCCGGCCGAAAAGCTCCGGGTAGTACTCCTTCATCCAGGCCAGCTGCTGGGCTGACGAGCAGGAGAACACAAAGCCCGGATCCTCATCCATAAGCGCCACCACGTTGGAGAACGTCCGCGCACATTTGCGGATGGTTTCGCGCACCGGCCAGAGCCACGCGGAATCGATGTGGGCGTGGCCGGTAGCCACCAACTGGTGAGCGGAAGCGTAGGCGGGCCTGGACAGGACCTCGGCCAGGGCTGCCCGCCCGGCTGCGGCGGTGCCGGGGACGTCGTCGGGATCCATCTGGTCCATCATGCGCTCCAGCGCGCGGAGGATCTCATGGCGCCGCGGCTGCTCCGGGGGCAGTTCGTGCATCAGCCCGGCGAGCGTCCAGATGTCCTGCTGGAGTTCCCAGACCGTCTGGTTGAGTTCGGCGATGGCGATCCTGCCCAGCCGGTATTGCGGTGCCGTGCCTGCCGTTGCCTTGTCCCCGTACGGTGTGGCGGCGAAGGTCCAGCCCTGCGCCATGTCCGGGTTGGCGGCCGCTTCAACGTAAAAGTCGACGGACATGCCGCTGCCCAGGAGCTTCAGGGGAATGTACTGGTTCCGGGGCGAAATGGCCTTGATGATGGTGCCGTCGGGGCGCCAGGCGATTCCCTCGCACTGGAAGCCCGGGGCTTCGTTGATGAAGCCGAGATCCACCACGATTTCCACCGCGGTGTCAGGGCCGGTGCCCCACGCCTCCGGGACATCGCCCTGCAGGCGCAGCCACTTGGTTCCCCACGGGCGGCCCCAGGCAGCACCGTGTTCCTGCGGCGCGAAGTTATTCCGCAAGGCTTCCATCACGGACACAGGTTCGCCGGGCGCATCCCAGCTGCTCAGGTTCAGGGGAACGGTGCGGGCGTAAACGGCGGGAATGATCCGCTCGCGGACAAACCGGTCCAGGCGGACTTCGGTGATCCGGCGGTCGTCATGCAATGTAAACCCTCTTAGGTGCTTGAAACTGGAGTACTCGAATCCGGACCAAACGCGTCCAATCGATGGATAAAATCTACCGGCTAGTAGCTCAATAGCCAAGCGTCACCGGAAATCTTCACCCGAAGGTGCTCGCGCCGTTTTTATCCCGGCACTTTCGCGCATTCCTCCGCCGTGGCCTCCCCAAGAACCGGCGCGGGAACCTGCACGGCAACCGGCGCGGGAACCGGTGCCGCGGGCAGCGTGATCCTGCCCTGCCCGGCGTAGATATTCAGGCTGGTGCCCCGGCTGAAACCTGCCAGGGTCATGCCGCTGGCCTCCGCCAGCTCCACTGCCAGGCTCGACGGCGCGCTCACCGCCGCCAGCACGGGAATGCCCGCCAATGCTGCTTTCTGGACGAGTTCAAACGACGCGCGGCCCGAGACCTGAAGGACCAGCCCGGTCAGCGGAAGCAACCGCTCCCGCAGTGCCCAGCCCACCACCTTGTCCACGGCGTTGTGGCGTCCCACATCCTCGCGGAGGCACAAGAGCTGCACGCCGCCGTCGTCCGTTATGCGGAAGAGGCCCGCGGCGTGCACTCCGCCGGTGACGTCAAATACGTCCTGGGCTTCGCGGAGCCGCCCGGGCAGGGAAGCCAAAACGTCGGCCGGTACGGTCAACGGATCCGCCGCCGGGCTGAAATGGGAGGACTTGCGCACTGCCTCGATCGAGTCCGTGCCGCAGATACCGCAGGAACTTGAAGTGAAGACGTTCCGTCCCTTCGCCGGGAGTTCGACGTCGGGCCGCAGCTGGGCTTCCACCACATTGAAGGTCTGGACGCCGTTTTCGTCCTCGCCGGCGCAGAACCGCAGTGAAACCAGCTGCTCGGGAGCCCAGATGATCCCCTCGGACACCAGGAAGCCGGCCACCAGGTCAAAGTCGTCCCCGGGCGTCCGCATGGTCACTGAAAACGACAGCGCGCCGATCCGGATTTCCAGCGGCTCTTCGACAGCCAGGACGTCTTCGCGGTGGCGCACCGGGAACTCAAGGGCATTCGCCGAGCCATCCAGGACGTATTTGTGCACCTTGCGGCGCTGGGTCACCCGCCCCATCAGCCGCCTGCCCGACTGTTTCGCAGGACCCCGTGGACGTTCCGGACCTGCCGGTTGGGACTGTTCATAAGTCCATCATCGCACCACGGGCGGGCCTGCGGAGTCTGTGACCCCGCAGCACGGCGCCTACCCCAGCAGGGCACTCCAGTCCACCGGGCCGGCGGGCTTCGAAGCATCCTTGCCTGCCGCCCGGGTCGCTGCCTTGGCGGCGGGCCGGCCCTTGGGCTTGGTACCCGGCTGCTCAGGCATGGGCACCGGCGGCCCCCACGGCAAGGCGAACGCCGGGACGGGTTCGCCCAGCTGCACGCCATGCGGCGGAACAACCATCACCCCGTGCGCCGACGCCAGCCCGCGCATCATCCCGGGCCCCGTGTGCTTGGCCGGTGAGGCCATCCCGTACAGCAGGCGGAAGGGCATCAGCCTGGTCCGGCCCGGCTCCGGTTCGAGCGTGGTGCCGCACGGGACCTCCTGCACCGGCGGCATGGTGCCGTGGCCCAGCGCGGCCAGCAGCGGTTCGCCCACCGTGGACAATGCCATCATGGCGGCCAGGGGGTTCCCGGGGAGGCCAAGGACAAAGCGCCCGTCGGGGAGCTCGGCCAGGACAGCCGGGTGGCCGGGGCGCATGGCGATGCCATCGATCACCAGCCGGCCACCCAGTTCCGCCACCGCTCGGCGGAGGTGGTCGGTGTCCGAGCGGCCGGTGCCGCCGGTGGTGATTACGACGTCGGCCGGCAGCGCGGAGGGGTCCGGCACCTCGGGCGGGAGGTCGGCCAGGCCGTCGAGCCACTCCGCATAGGAGTCGCCGATCCGTTCCTGGCCGCCGTCGATGCCGCCGAGCATTTCCACAACGGCCGCGAGCTGCGGGCCGAAGGTGTCCCGGACCTGTCCGGGGACCGGCAACCCCTGGGCCACAACTTCGGAGCCGGTCAGCAGGAGTTTGACCACCGGCTTGCCCTGGACCAGCAGGTCATCATGACCGGCCAGGGCCGCGACCGCCAGGTGGGCCGGGTTCAGTGTTACGCCGGCCTTGACCAGCACCTCCCCCGCTTCAGCTTCCTCCCCCGCCTTGCGGATATGCTGCCCGTTCCCGGGTTCGCCGGGGCGGGCGGTGCCGCCGGTCATCAGCAGCGGCAGGCCGTCGTCGTCCGTTCCAAGCACGGCGCTTTCGCTGCGCAGGACCGCTTTGGCGCCGGGCGGGATCAGTCCGCCGGTGACAATGGGACTGGCCTGGTGCGGTGCCAGCCGCTGGCCAGCCTCCGCCACGATCCACGGGCCGCTGCCGTTGACGGCCCAGCCGTCCATCGCAGACGACGCATAGTGCGGCATGTCGTGCAGCGCGGTGATGTCCTCGGCCAGGACCCTGCCCAGGGTCTGGCCCAGGGGAACCCGGCCCGGCGGAATCGGCGTTGCGATGTCAAAGGCGGCTTTGCGAGCCTCGTCCCAGGTGTGGGCAAGGTGCTTTGCCGGGGCTGTCTCCTGCTGGGGGTTTTCGGATGCGTCGCCGGGAGCGGCGGTCACTGAACGGGAGTCATTCGACGGGGGTTCCGGCGGATTCCGCGTCATAGTCTGCGGCAAGGGTGCGGGCACGGTCCATGGCGGCGGTCATGGCAGCGGCGTTAGTGGCCTGTCCCGATCCCGCGGCCAGGCCGGCGGCGAAACCGGCAATAAAGGTGGTGAGCGGGGCGGCCGGGCGAACCACTGAGTGGGCTGCCACGCCGGCCAGCGACAGGATGGTGTTGACGTCGATCTGGACGTCCTCCAGTTCATACGCCTGGAGCAAGGCCCTGCACCACTCTTCCAGCGTCTCGTCCTGGCTTTTCACGCTCTGCCTCCCAATTCATCTGCGGCGGTGTTGCCCCGGAGCCCGGCTAGGGGATCCGGGCCGGCTACTCCAAGTGCGGCGGCATCGTCCCAGGTGTCCACGTCGGCCGTGGAGCCGGCCGGAACGGCGACAAGCTGCACGTCCAGACTAGCAAGGAGTGCCCTCACCGAACCGTTGATTAAGCGTCCTGTGCTTTCCAGTTCCGCCACGGAACGTTGTAGCGCGGCCGTGCTATAAAAACCGACCAGTGGCTGGCGGCGGCCATCGTCCGAGACCGCCACCACGCCGTCCGACTCCAAGCCTGCCGGCGTTCCGGCGGAGTGTTTCCCGGCGGCGGGGCCTCCTGAGCGCAACGCAGCCTTCAGCGCCGCCACCGCCTGCCCCACGTTGGGCATGTCGCAGGCCAGCACCAGCGTCAGACCGGGGCGGTTGCCGCCCGCAGCGGCCAGGGCTGCGAGCCCGGCCGCGATGGCGGCCGCCGGACCGCCAAACGGCGGTTCTTCGCGGCAGCGGAGAAACCCGGCAGGGACTTCCCCAGTAGGCACTTTCCCGGCCTCCGGACCAACCACGACGGCGGCCCGGGCTCCCCCGGCAGCGGTGGCGGAGCGGCGCAACAGGGAGTCGCCGTCGTACATCAGACTCTGCTTGGGCACACCACCGAGCCGCGACGAACGGCCGCCGGCGAGGATGACGGCATCGAAGTCGAGGGGGTCAGCGTCCACCCTCCTAGCTTAACCGCGCGGGCTCGAATACCGCGCGGGGCTGGACTTCAGGCGGCCGGTCAGACGGCCCGGTCAGGCGGCCCGTTCCGGCAGCAGGAAGGGATCCCAGGCCGGCGTGGGCTTCTCAAGTTCCTTGATCTGCCAGATGGTGCCATGCGGTGGTTCCGGGACAAACCTGAGCTTCCAGCCCATTTCAGCCGGCGTGTGGTCGCCCTTGGTGTTGTTGCACCGGAGGCACGCGGCCACCAGATTCTCCCAGGAGTCGGCGCCGCCACGTGATTTGGGCTGCACATGGTCGATCGTGTGGGCACCTTTGCCGCAATACGCGCACCGGTGACCGTCCCGCCGCAGGACTCCGCGGCGGCTGACTGCGGTCCCCTGGTTGTATCTGGGGCGGATGTAGCGGTTCAGGAGAATCACTGACGGCCGGCCCAGAATCTCCTGCGGTCCCACCACAGGATCATCGCCCTCGGCAATGACACTGGCCTTGCCCGTGAGCACAAGCACCAGCGCCCGGCGGAAGGTGACTACCGCCAGCGGTTCATATCCAGCATTCAGAACGAGAGTGCGCATGCACGTACCTCTTTGTGGCCGCACCCGTCAGGGGCACGAGGGCCGGCTGCCCCCGGCATATCCGGGCTATGGATCGACACCACAAGAGTAAACAAAGAATCCCGGGATCAACTAATCCCGGACGTGGCCGCGGTCACGTGTCGGGCCAGGCAGCCGTCCGGATCCGTGCAAAAAGCCCGCAGACAGCAAAGGACCCCCGCCGTGAGGCGAGGGTCCTTCGAAGGCTGAGTCAGCTGCTAGGACACGCGGATGAAGACCGGTCCTGAGCCAACGTTGGCGCTGAAGACAACGGTCTGGTTGCCGTTGTAGCCGCCGTGCACTGCCTGGCCGTTGCCGGCGTATACGGCAATGTGGGCCACGCCCGCGCCGCCGTCGGCGTAGTAGATCAGGTCGCCGGGCTGGGCCTCGGCGGCGCTCACGGTCTGTCCCAGGGACAGGTAGCCTGCAGGCCAGCCGTGGTAGTTGATGCCCACGGCGGCCAGGGCGTTGGTTACCAGCATGGTGCAGTCCTGCATAACACCCAGCTGGGCGTACGCGGCGGACAGGATGGCCTGGCCCTTGCCGCTGGCAGCAACCGGCGCCTTCGGAGCGGCCGCCGCTACGTTGACGGTGGCAGCGGCCTTGGCCGGAGCCGGAGCCGGAGCCGGAGCTTCAACAACAGGTGCGGGAGCCTCAACCGGAGCCGGCGTGGTGGTCACGGCGGGCTTCTCGTAGGAGATGGCAATAGTGGAAGCAGCCGAAATGATGGCGGGGGCGGAAACCTCAACCTCAAGGTTCGAAGCGGAAGCAGCTTCACGCTGGACGCCGGTGTCAGCGTTCGCAGCGATACCACTGGTCAGGACAAGGCCGGAAGCAGCAGCGATAACCGCTGCCTGACGGCCCACGCCGCCGGCGTTGTCGCCGACAGCCTTGGCAATGACAGCCAGCGAGTTGGTCTTGGCGACCTCGGCGCGGTGCCGTGCAACAGTTGCGCGTGTAGTCATTAATTTCTCTCTTTCGTTTTCCTCAGGACCGCGTGGGCAGCCCAAGGGCTTTGGACGCGCCGGCATCTTGGGGGTACGCCGGCACGCCCCGAACGGGGATTTAGCGAAGAGTTTCTCGCGAAGAAACGGTTCCGGCAGCACAGGGCTGCGGAACTGCTGGATTGGAGGAAACTACGGGGCCATCGTGAAGAACGATCCGCCGCCCGTGGATGCCACGGAGTGGAGCAGCGTGCCCTGGGACGGGTTCAGTGCGCTGATCATCATGCCGTTGCCGACGTAGATGCCAACGTGTGCGCCGCCATTCTGCATGACCAGGTCACCGGGAGCCGGTGTGGCGGTGGGCCGCATGGCGGTCCAGGCATTGGTGCGGGGAATGCTGATGCCGGCCTGGGCGTAGACCCACTGGGTGAAGCCGGAGCAGTCCCAGCCATTGGGAGTGGTGCCGCCCCAGAGGTAGGGGTGGCCGATACCGGTGTAGGCAAGTGCTGCCAGACCCGAAGCGGCAGCGGAGGAGACAGTGTCCGCGAGCTTGGAGGCCGCGGCCTCGGTTGCGGCAGCACCCTGGGCCCCGGTTTCGGAGGCCGTGGACTGCGCACGGACCGTCTCAACCTTCGGCGCCGGCGTCGTCTTGATAACGGGGCGTTCGAAGGAAACAGTAGCCGTGGGCGCGGCAGTTACGGCAAGTGCCGTCTGCGCGGAACCGGACTCGCTGGAGGCGGATACGCCGGCGGTGGTGTCCGCGGCGTTGGCCGGAAGCCCCATGCTCAGGATCAGACCTGATGCAGCTGCGATAACAGCAGCCTGGCGACCTACGGTCCCGGCGTTGGCACTGACGGCCTTGGACACGGAGCCCAAGGGGTTAGTGCGAACCGGTTGTGCGCGGTGACGCGCAGAAGTATGGCGTGAAGACACGAAGGTAGCCTCTCCCAATGCCTGCGAGGTGAGCTGTCGGATTCGGATGGGAGTCACCCGGCCGCGCTGCTTCACGGTGGAAGCTTTGCGACTTAACCCCAAGGCCTTCAAAATTCGAAGACCAAAATTGGTTCCCCCGCCCCTGCCAGACGATGTCATGCGAACGGACCTTGAGCGGTGGCAGAGCTAGGCAATCCACTCAAGAACGTCAACTTCGGAAAAGTTGACGCGCTTTAGACGTTACAGGAGTTCCGAGCCAATGTCACATTCAGGTCACGGCATGTCGCTGCGATTTGAGAGTTTGCCATCATTTTGAATCAGAGCCAGCCGGTGGGGTCAACGACTTCGCCGTTGATCTGGACCTCGAAGTGGAGGTGGCAGCCCGTGGAAGCGCCCGTGGTGCCGCTGAGGGCTACGACGTCGCCGCGGCTGACCGTCTGGCCTACCCTGACGCTGGCGGAGGAGAGGTGGTTGTACGTGGTTTCAAGGCCATTGCCGTGATCCACCACCACGCGGTTGCCGCCGCCGTACTGGTGCCAGCCCACGAAGGTCACGGTGCCGCTGGCAGCAGCCAGGACAGAGGTTCCGCACTGTGCCATGAAGTCCTGGCCACGGTGGAAGTCGCCGGAACCGCCGGTGATGGGGCTGATCCGGAATCCGAAGGGTGAGGCCGTAGCCAGCTGGGCCAGCGGCGAGCCGAGGCTTCCGGCAGAGGCGGCGCGGGTAATGGATCCCGCGGACTGGGCGCTCAGCAGCTGCTTCAGCTTGCCGTCGGGATCACCCTGGGTAACCACGGACGAGCGGCTGAAATCAATTTGGGCGGCGGCTTCGGCAGTAACTTCGGGCTGCGGAGCAGCGGAAACGGCTGACGCCGGCTGGCCGGGTGCCGGCGTGGCCATCACGGGGCCGGTCACAGGAACCGTCACGGTGAGTGCCAGGCCTGTGGCTGCCAAAGCGATGCCCGCCTTCTGGCCGAGGCCACTGGCGGCGGCGAAATCCGTCATCTGCCGGAATGGTCCCCGGCGGCGGCGTGCTTCCCGCTGTGGGTCGCGGGGCCTCTCCGCGGTGAAATCCTCGGCCACTCTGGGCGCCGAAGCGGGACCCACCGCGCGACGGCGGCCCCTGGAGTATTGCGTGGTCAAGAATGTTCCTCTCTGGATAGCCTGCGAAGTTAGCTGTCGGATTCGGGTCAGAGAGTTCAAAGACCCGGTCCGCCGTAACAAGCACTTTGGCGCAGAGATATCCCGTGAGGATCCTTCGCTGGAAGAGGCTTGCTGCTGACGGACTTCACCCCAAGGCAGTCTTGCGACTGCCGGTTGTGGTTCCCCCGCCTCTGCCAGTTGGTGACTCGTGCACCTGATCCGCTGGCAGAGCTCGGCTCCGGATCAGGTAACGCTTTTGTATCGACGCTGAGTTGCAACTATAGGTGATTAACTTGGACAGTAACAATTCCGTTATCTTTGCGGAACTGGCGTCACTGCGCTACGGCGCGGCACCACAAGGGGGCCGCCGTCCTGTTAGCGGGAGACTGCCGCCCCCGTCAGCGGACGGACACAAAGACGTGGGATGCCACTTCCGGGGGCAGCTCGAGCGCCCCTTCTATTCCCGGAACCCGCACCGAAATGTACTCCCCCACGCGCTCCAGGGACACCGAGGCACCGGGCCTGATCCCGCCTTCGTCCAGCTGGACCAGCAGCTCAGGTTCCACCTGGATGGGCTCAGCCAGCCGGCTGACTGTCACGCTCGACGCCGGCCCGTAGCCCTGCATCGCATCAAGGAGATTAATCACACCAGCGTCAGGGAGCGCAGGCGCGGGTCCGCCCAGGGCGGCCAGCCCGGGAATGGGGTTGCCGTACGGGGACTCGGTGGGATGGTTGAGCAATTCGTAGATGCGCTGCTCAACGCGTTCACTCATCACGTGTTCCCAGCGGCACGCTTCATCGTGGACGTAGGCCCAGTCCAGGCCAATCACATCCGCCAGAAGCCGTTCCGCCAACCGGTGCTTGCGCATCACTTCCGTGGCGCGTTTCCGTCCGGCTTCGGTCAGCTCCAGGTGACGGTCTCCGGAGACCACCACCAGTCCGTCGCGTTCCATCCGGCCGATGGTTTGGGACACCGTGGGCCCGGAATGCCTCAGCCGTTCGGCGATGCGTGCGCGAAGAGCAACGATGTTCTCTTCTTCAAGCTCCAAAATGGTCCGAAGATACATCTCCGTAGTATCGATCAGATCCGTCATCCAGCTCAGCTCCTCGAGCGCAGTACCTTGCGTTGTCCCACCGTATCGCGTCCCGCGCAGCGGCGAGGTCCGCTAAAAAGCTTAGCCTATTTTGAATTTGTCTGGATAATCCCCGGGCGGGGACAAATGGTCTCATTGGCCGGACTTATGACGGCGCCGGTTCCCGCCCAATCGAGGGTTCGGGCAGAATAAAGGAGGTCCTTATGCAGTCACCGCCGACTACCGGCCACCCCACCGTCCGGACGTGAGCCACGTCCATGCCGAAATTGGAGCCCCCGTGAGCGAAACCAGCATCACTATTCCTGCCGAACTCCTGCCAAAGGATGGACGGTTCGGCGCAGGACCGTCCAAGGTCCGGCCGGAGCAGCTCGAAGCACTCTCGGCGGCGTCCAGGACCATCCTGGGCACCTCCCACCGCCAGGCTCCGGTCAAGAACCTCGTAGGCTCCGTCCGTGACGGCCTCAGCCAGTTCTTCCGGGCCCCCGAGGGCTATGAAGTGGTCCTCGGCGTCGGCGGCTCCACCGCTTTCTGGGACGTCGCCAGCTTCGGCCTGGTGGAGAAGAAGGCCCAGCACCTGTCGTTCGGCGAGTTCGGCTCCAAGTTCGCCTCAGCCACCAACAAGGCCCCGTTCCTGGACGCCTCCTCCATCATCAAGTCCGAGCCCGGCACGCGCCCGGTATCCGCCGCCGAGGCCGGCGTGGACGTCTACGCCTGGCCGCAGAACGAAACCTCCACCGGTGTCGCAGCTCCGGTCAAGCGCGTTGTGGGAGCCGACGCCGGTTCCCTGGTCCTGGTGGACGCCACCTCAGCGGCCGGCGGCCTGGACGTGGACGTCTCCGAAGCCGATGTCTACTACTTCGCCCCGCAGAAGAACTTCGCGTCCGACGGCGGCCTGTGGCTGGGCCTCTTCTCCCCCGCCGCGGTGGAACGCGCCGCCCGGGTCAAGGCCAGCGGCCGTTGGATCCCGGACTTCCTGGACCTCCAGACCGCCATCGATAACTCCAGGCTGAACCAGACGTACAACACGCCGTCGCTCTCCACCCTGGTGACCCTCGACAACCAGGTCCAGTGGCTGAACAGCAACGGCGGGCTCGACTTCGCCAGCAAGCGCACCGCTGACTCCGCCGGCCGGATCTATTCCTGGGCCGAGGCCTCCGAGTACGCCACCCCGTTTGTGGCCAAGGCGGAGGACCGGTCCAACGTCATCGCCACCATCGACTTCGACGACTCGATCGATGCTGCCGCGATCGCCAAGGTGCTGCGCTCCAACGGCATCGTGGACACCGAGCCGTACCGCAAGCTGGGCCGCAACCAGCTCCGGATCGCCACGTTTGTGGCCATCGAGCCGGCTGACGTCTCCGCGCTGCTGGCAAGCATCGACTACGTGGTGGGCGAACTGCGCAAGTAGCTCCCCCGGGCGCGAACGGACACTTGAGGCCCAGGAACCGGGGCCCCAAGTGTCCGTTCGCGCTGTTTTGTGGTGGCGCCAGGTTTGTGGTGACGCCAGTTGTCAGCGTCCGACGGCGTCGTCCGGGTTTTCGTCCCGGGCGGCGCCGTTTGCGTTGTCCCCCGGTTGCTGGACGCCCAGGTGGGAGACCACACCGAAGTACCGCAGGCCGCGGGCGCGCCGGTTGAAGGTGAGCCGGAGCTGCTGGGCGCGGATGATCCAGATCATTCCGATCACGGCGGCGATGATCCCGGAGGCTGCCGCCACGGCAAGTGACCACCGGGGGCCGGCGACGTTGGCCACCCATCCCACAAGTGGGGCGCCGATGGGTGTGCCGCCCATGAAGATGGCCATGTACAGGGCCATGACCCTGCCCCGCATGACGGGATCGGTGGTGGTCTGGACGTAGCCGTTGGCACTGGTCATCATGGTGATCGCGAACAGGCCCACCGGCACCAGCGCGACGCCGAACCAGAAGTAGTCCGGGGCAAGCGCGGCCAGTCCCGAGGTCACGCCAAAGGCGGCCGCCGCGCCGAAGATCATCCGCAACCGGGGCTTACCGCGGCCGGCGGAGAGCAGCGCGCCTGCCACGGAACCGATGGCCATGATGGAATTCATCAGCCCGAAGGCGCTGGCGTCCAGCCCGAATTCCGTGCCCACCATCGCGGCGATGAACAGCACGAAATTGAGCCCGAGTGTTCCCACGATGAACACGGCCACGAGGACCACCACAATGTCCGGCCGGAACCGCACATAGCGCAGCCCCTCCCGGATCCGGCCCTTGCCCGGCGCCGCGCGCGGAAGCTGCCGCAAGGACGCCGTCGGAATCTTCCACAGGCTCAGGAGCATGGCCAGGAAGGTGCAGGTGTTGATCAGGAACACCCAGCCGGGACCGACCGCCACGGTGAGGACGCCGGCCACGGCGGGCCCGATCATCCGGGCGACGTTGAAGGAGGCACTGTTCAGGGCCACAGCGTTGGGCAGGTAGTCGTCCCGCACGAGTTCCGATACGAAGGTCTGCCGCACCGGGGCATCGAGGGCTGAGACCATGCCCAGCAGCAGGGCGAAGCCGTAAACGTGCCACAGCTGGCCGGCGCCGAGCACCACCAGGACGCCCAGGCCGGTGCTCAGGAGGGCCATCATCGACTGCGTGATGATGAGCAGCTGCCGGCGGCTGTACCGGTCCGCCACGAGGCCGGCCACCGGTGCGAGGAACAGCTGTGGCCCCAGCTGCAGTGCCATGGTGATGCCCATGGCCCCGGCGTCGTGATCGGTGAGGTGGTCAAACACCAGCCAGTCCTGGGCCGTCCGCTGCATCCAGGTTCCGATGTTGGAAACCAGCGCGCCGAGGAACCAGATCCGGTAGTTGAGGATGTGCAGGGATTTGAAGGTGGACATCAGTTCCGGCCTTCGTGGTTTTCAACCCTGCGCATTGTCAACTGCTTAGTCAGCCTCGCCGGCGGGGTCGTCGTCGTCCGATTCTTCGGAGTCTTCGGATTCTTCGTCCTCGTCTTCGGACCCGGGAGTGTCAGCCTCGGCCTGCAAAGCGTCCGGCTCCGCAGTGAGGGCCTCCGCCGCGGGTGACTCCTCTTCCTCTGCAGTCTGCGCGTCCTCGGGGCGGACACGCTCGGCCCACGGCACCCACTCCGGGGAGAGGATGGAGTCCTCCGACGGCAGGAGGCCAAGCTCGCTGACCGTGACCACCTTGGAGCGGGAGTTCCGGGTCAGGACCGCGTACCACTGCCAGCCGTGGTACCCGGCCATTTTTGATTCGAAGAGGTGTGTGACCAGGCGGTCGCCCTCACTTTTGGCCGCCAGGTGCGCACCGATGTCCGACGCCGCCGTGATGCCTTCGATGGCGGTTCGTGCTTCGCCGACGGCAGCCGCGAGGAAGGCATCCGGCTTTCCGGTACGCCACACGGGCACGCCGGTACGGCGCTTGGCCTCGGCTTTGGGGCCCGCCTTCTCCGCTGCCGTGGTGCCCGGCTGTTCAGCTTCCGCGTTCATGGCCAAGGCCTAGACGTCCAGCTCGTCGGCAACCTTACGCAGGGCAGCCGCGATGGCCTTGCCCTTGTTGCCTTCCGGGTACTTGCCCGCGGACAGGGTTCCGGAGAGGTTGTCCAGCACGCTGACCAGGTCCTGGACGAGCGGCGCGAGGTCCCGGGCGCTGGGCCGCTTGGCCTTGGCGATGGACGGCGTCTTGTCCAGGATGCGCAGGCCCAGGGCCTGTGCACCCTTGCGGCCATCGGCAACGCCGAACTCAACCCGGGTGCCGGCCTTCAGCTCCGTGATGCCTTCGGGCAGCGATGATTTGGGCAGGAAGACTTCCTGGCCGTCCTCGCCTGCGAGGAATCCGAAGCCTTTTTCCTTGTCATACCACTTGACCTTGCCGGTAGGCACGTAATCAACCTTCTTCGTTCTGAGCTCTTCTGACACGGCCCTCCGTCACCGCATCCGCACTGATGTGCGGGTCCAGGGTATGACAGCGACGGACCGTGTTGGTCTGTTCCTCAAGGTTATCCTGCCGGGGCCCGGAATCCTGCTTTCACGCACCCTTCGTCCTGCCGCCTGCCGCGGCTGTGCGCCCGCGGCTCACGGCTGCCTGTGGCGCCACCACCGGCCGCCCGGCTGTTAGCGTTACCTGTATGACACCCTCGCGATACCGGCGCCCACTGATGATCTGCGCAGCGGTTGTTGCCATGTTTTCCCTCGTGGCGGTAGGAGCCGTCATGGCCCTGGCCTTCGCAGGCTCCGCGGCTCCCGCCTGGGTCACCGCCACTGCCCTGTACGGGTTGCCTGTGGCGTTCCTTCTGATGCTCTTCCTGGTCCTGGACAGCGTGGCCGGCCGGCGCCGGGCAGGAAAGTCCAGCGGACGGTAACGTTGGACTGATGTCCCTTATCCGCGCGCTCAGCAAAGAACTGGAAGCACGCAGCGATGACTCGTTGCGGGCGCTTTTCGCGGCGCGGCCGGACCTTATGTCCCCCGCAGTTCCTGACTTTTCCGCCCTGGCCGCCCGGGCAAGCGCGCGGGTCAGCGTCCAGCGCGCGCTCGAGCGGCTTAACAGGCCGCAGATGCAGGTGCTGGAAACCCTGCACCTCTGCACGAACACGGACACCGAGCACAGCGCATCTGCGGCGGGCGTCCGGAAACTCATTGCAGGGTCCACGGTGGCGGCGCTGGAACGCATCCTGGCCTCGCTCCAGGAACTGGCGTTGGTGCACCGGGCAGTGCCGCCGCATGGAACGGTGGCTTCGGCCCACCGGCAGCGTTACTACCTGCCGGTGGGAAGCCTCAAGGACGTGGTGGGAATCTATCCTGCGGGGCTGGGGCGCAGCTACACCGAACTGGTCAGGCTTCAGCCCGCGTTTGCCCAGCGGGCAGTCCAGCTCGTAGCCGAGCTGCACCGCAGCGGCGTCTCCATCCAGAACGCCACCACCCCCATGGAGGCAGCGCTCGCGCTGCAGCATTGGACGTCCTCTCCCGAGGCACTCGGCGAGGCTTTGGCCGGGGCCCCGGAACGCACGACGGCGTTGCTCGCCAAATTCCGCAACTGGGCCATGGGTGCCGTCCCCCAGGCGCAACGGAAAGCGTCGGTCACGAACCAGGGCGCCGACGTCGGGCCCGTTGACTGGCTCCTGGCCCGCGGCCTGCTGGTCCCCCTGGACGCCGCACACGTGGAACTGCCGCACAGCGTGGGGCTGTCGCTGCGTGGCGGGGCCATCATCAATGACTTCTCCCTGTCCCCGCCGGTTCCGGAGCTGGGCAGCACCACCGCTGCGCTTCGCCGGAACGCGGCGCTGGGCGCCATCGCTGAAACCCTCCGGCTGGTGGGTGATCTCCTCCATGCCGTCCGCGAACAGCCGCTGGCTACGCTGCGCAGCGGCGGCGTGGGTGTCCGGGAAATGAAGCGGCTGGCCGAGACGCTGCGCATCGACCAGCACCGGGCGGGCCTGCTGCTGGAGCTCAGCGCCCTCTCCGGCCTGTTGCGCCTTGATGTGGACTCGTCCTCCTGGGTGCAGCCCCCGCAGCTGGAATGGCTGGCCCTCCCCCGCCAGGAGCAGTGGCTGTGGCTGGTCAACGCCTGGCTCGCGAGTGAGCGTGTGCCCTCGCTGGTGGGTCAGCCGGTTAACGGCCCCAGCGGCGTCCCCACCGCGCACCGTGCCCTGGCCGGGAACACCGTTAATGCCCTTTCAGCCGAGGCGCAGCGGCCGGACGCCCCGGTGGTCAGGAAGCGGATCCTGGAAATTCTGGAGGAGCTCACCCAGGAGGCTGCCGCGGCGGACGGCACGGCACCGGTCCTGGATGCTGCGGCCGTGCTCCAACGGGCTGAATGGACGCAGCCGCGGATGGCCCGGCGGTTCAGTTCCCTGATCAGGGGTGTGCTGGCGGAAGCGGAGCTGCTGGGACTGATCGGGTCCGGTGCGTTGAGTCAGCTCGGCAGCGCCATTGCCGAAGACAACCCGGACGAAGCCCTGGGCATCCTGGGCGAGCATCTGCCTGCGGCGCTGAACCACGTCCTGCTCCAGGCGGACCTGACCGCAGTTGCCCCGGGCTACCTGGCTCCGGAGCTGGCCGAAAAACTCCTGGTGATGGCCGACGCCGAGGGGCAGGGGCCCGCCACCATCTACCGGTTCTCCGCCAAGTCGGTTCGTCGGGCGCTGGACGCCGGGCACGACGCGTCGAGCCTCTTGGAGTTCCTGCGTGAGCATTCGGCCACGGCGGTGCCCCAACCGTTGGAATACCTGGTGGAGGACACCGCGTCCCGGCACGGCCGGCTCCGGGTGGGAACGGCCGCCAGCTTTATCCAAAGCGACGATGAGGCAACGGTGCTGGAACTGGCAGCGGAATCCAAGGCGGCCGGCCTGGGACTGGCCCGGATTGCGCCCACGGTGCTGATCTCCACTGCTCCGCCAAAGGAAACAGCCCAGGTCCTGCGCGGGCTGGGCCTCTCGCCGTCTGTGGACCAGTCCGAGCCCGGAGTGGTCCGGCTCCGCCGCACCACAAGTGTTCCCGGCAGCGCCCGCCCCGTCTACACGGCACCGCGGACCGCACCCGCCGAGGACGACGTCGCCGCGCAGCTGGCCGTCCTGCGGAACAGGCGGCCTGAAGCCTCCGGAAACCACACAGGCGCGGTGCCTGGCTCCGGCGAAGCTGCGACCCAGCTTGGGCTGGAGACCCTGCAGCGGGCTATCCGGCTCAAGCAGCGCGTGAGCATGAACGTGGTGGACAGCCAGGGGAATTCCTGCCTGGAGACAGTTGTTCCCCTTTCCGTGAACGGCGGACGCGTCAGGGTCTTCGATCCTGCCAAGGAAACCGAGCGAGTGCTCTCCATCCACCGCATTATCGATATTGAGGCCGCAGAAGAACTGCGCCAGTGAAGGACTCCCCCGCGTGAACGACGGCCCGCTGATCGTCCAAAGTGACAAGACCATCCTGCTCGAAGTGGACCACGAACTGGCCACCGAGGCGCGCCACGCCATCGCCCCCTTCGCCGAACTGGAACGCGCCCCCGAGCACATGCACAGTTACCGCCTGACGCCCCTGGGCCTGTGGAATGCACGCGCCGCCGGCCTGGACGCGGAGAAGGTCCTGGACACGCTGCTCAAATACTCGCGGTTCCCGGTGCCGCATTCGCTGCTGATCGACGTCGAAGAGACCATGTCCCGGTACGGGCGGCTGCGGCTGGAGAAGGACCCGCAGCACGGCCTGGTGATGCGCACGGACGACTACCCGGTGCTGGAGGAGGTCATCCGGTCCAAGAAAATCCAGCCCTTGCTCGGGCCGCGGATCGACGGCGAAACCATTGTGGTCCACTCCTCACAGCGCGGCCAGCTCAAGCAGCTGCTCCTGAAAATCGGGTGGCCGGCGGAGGATCTGGCCGGCTACGTGGACGGCACACCCCACCTGATCGCCCTGAACGAGGACGGCTGGAAGCTTCGCCCGTACCAGCAGCTCGCCACCGAGAATTTCTGGGCCGGCGGCAGCGGCGTGGTGGTGCTGCCCTGCGGGGCGGGCAAGACGCTGGTGGGTGCCGCGGCCATGGCCACGAGCTCCACCACAACGCTGATCCTGGTGACCAACACGGTGGCAGCCCGGCAGTGGAAGGATGAGCTGCTCAAGCGGACGTCCCTGACGGAGGATGAAATCGGCGAGTACTCGGGCGCGGTCAAGGAGGTCCGCCCGGTCACCATCGCCACGTACCAGGTCCTCACCACCAAACGCGGCGGCCTGTACCCGCACCTGGAACTGGTGGACGGTCACGACTGGGGCCTGATCATCTATGACGAAGTGCACCTCTTGCCGGCGCCGATCTTCCGGATGACCGCGGACCTGCAGGCCCGCCGCCGGCTGGGCCTCACCGCCACGCTGGTCCGCGAGGACGGCCGCGAAGGCGAGGTCTTCAGCCTCATCGGGCCCAAACGCTACGACGCGCCTTGGAAGGACATCGAAGCCCAGGGCTACATCGCCCCCGCGGACTGTGTGGAGGTCCGCATTGACCTGCCCCGGGACGAACGCGTGGCCTATGCCATGGCCGAGGACGCGGACAAGTACCGGTTGTGCGCCACGTCCGAGTCCAAGACCCTGATCGTGGAACAGCTGGTGGCCCGGCACGTGGGCGAGCAGCTGCTGGTGATCGGGCAATACATCGATCAGCTGGATGAGATCGGCGAGCGCCTGCAGGCTCCCGTTATCAAGGGCGACACGTCCGTCAAGGAACGGCAGAAACTCTTTGATGCCTTCCGCGCCGGCGACGTGAACACCCTGGTGGTGTCCAAGGTAGCCAACTTCTCCATCGACCTGCCGGAGGCCTCGGTGGCCATCCAGGTCTCGGGTTCTTTTGGGTCGCGGCAGGAGGAAGCCCAGCGGCTGGGCCGGCTGCTCCGCCCCAAGAAGGACGGCCGGGCGGCCCGCTTCTACTCGCTGGTGGCGCGGGACACCCTGGACCAGGATTTCGCGGCTAAGCGCCAGCGCTTCCTGGCAGAGCAGGGGTATGCCTACCGGATCATGGACGCCAAGGATGTGGATACGGCGGGCTGACCACATTTCCAGCCGGCCTAACAGCTGCGCACGCTGATCTCTTGATAACGAATTTGTAACTTTTGCGCGTCGTTGGTTAGGGTTGATGGAATACATGCTTTCAACGGGCATGCGTGTGGCCGCTTCGCCAAACCCCGCCGGCGCCCCATGAACATTCAGTCTCCAGGCGGGGGCGGAGGACCCATAGACGGTGCCATGGTGCACCTTGGGGTGAAGCCGGCCCTGTGAGAGAACGCCCGTGAGGCGTCCAGCAGGGAAGGCCGGACAGTCCACTCGTCCGAATCCGACAGCTAACTTCGCCGGCGCCGAGAGGACCCACATTTTGCTTTCCCACCTCAAACACGGCCTCCGCCGTGCCGTTTCCCCGTCTTCGCCGAACAGGGGCCGCCGCCGTGCAGCTGTCCTTACCGAGCCAACCCGGGGAAGCCGCGGACAGCAGCTTGGTGTGGCAGCCGCGGTCACGGGACTGATTGCCGTGACCGCACTGTCCGCAGCGCAGGCGGACCCCGGCCTGCTGGCCGCTCGTCCTGCCGCATCAGAATCCTCCGCAGCCGCACAGCCCGCAGCGGATGCAGACGCCGGCCTGGCGTTTGACCGTCCCGAGGTCAGCTCCGCACCCGCGCCGGAACCTTCTCCGGCGATCGCGGCCCAGTCGTCAGGGCCGGTCCAGGCTCCACCAGCACCAGCCGCACCGGCCACGGGGTTGCGGGAGCCACTTGCCGCGATGAACGTCAACTCTCCCTTCGGATACAGAGGCAACCCCGTGACCGGCGCAGCCGGTGAACTGCACACAGGGGTGGACGTGGCCACGGCGGCGGGCACACCCGTGCTCGCCGCTGGCGCAGGGACAGTGACCGAAGCAGGATGGAGCCAGTATGGCGGCGGGAACAGGATTGTGGTGGACCACGGCAACGGCCTGAAAACCACTTACAACCATCTGGCTACCATCGGTGTTTCCGTCGGGCAGACCCTCGCCCAGGGCGTGCAGATCGGCGGAGTGGGCAGCTCCGGGAACTCGACCGGAAACCACCTCCACTTTGAGGTTATGGTCAATGACCAAACCGTCGACCCGGCCACCTTTATCTGAGCGAAGCTTCCCCGCTCCCGCGTAAGTCCGGGCAGAGGGCTCGCAGCCGATCGCATCGAGAATCCATGGAACACCCACCATCCATCCAGAAAACTCACAGATTCTGGGAGCATGATGGGAGCATGAAGAAGACCGGCCCAGAAGCCAAGCTGCTAGTTGTTGATGACGAACCCAACATCCGCGAGCTGCTGTCCACCTCGCTCCGGTTCGCAGGCTTCGAGGTGGTCTCTGCCGCCAACGGCCGTGACGCGCTGGCCGCCGCCGAGCTCCACGCGCCCGATCTGGCGGTGCTGGACGTGATGCTGCCGGACATGGACGGCTTCACCGTCACCCGCAAGCTGCGGGCTTCGGGCAAGCACTTCCCGGTCCTGTTCCTCACAGCGAAGGACGACACCGAGGACAAGGTCACCGGCCTCACGGTGGGCGGGGATGACTATGTCACCAAGCCGTTCAGCCTGGACGAGGTGGTGGCCCGCATCCGCGCGGTCCTGCGCCGCACGCAGCCCCTGCTCGACGACGACGATGCCGTGATCCGGGTGGACGACCTGGAGCTCGACGACGACGCCCACGAGGTGCGCCGCGGCGGCACCGTGATTGAACTGTCCCCCACGGAATTCAAGCTCCTCCGGTACCTCATGCTGAACCCCAACCGGGTGCTGTCAAAATCCCAGATCCTGGACCATGTCTGGGAGTACAACTTCAACGGCGACGCCTCGATCGTGGAGTCCTACATCTCCTACCTCCGGCGCAAGGTGGACATTGATCCGGACGCACCGGCCCTGATCCAGACCAAACGCGGAGTGGGCTACGTGCTCCGGACGGCCGAGAAGCGCTGATCTTGCTGCAGCGGTGGAAATCGGCCTCACTGAGGTCCCAGCTGGTGGCCATGATCATGGCACTGCTGATTGTTGCGCTGACTGCGACCGGCGCCGGAACCCTGACGCTGCTGCACAGCTACCTCCAGGCACAGGTGGATGACAAGCTGTACGCCGCCGTCGACCTCGCCAGCAAGCAGCGCTCGTTCACCCAGCTGCAGGCACCCACCAACCCGATGGTTCCCACGGACTACTCCCTGATTCTTTACACCCCTGGTGAGGACCCCCAGCTGTTGGGCGGCGATCCGGATGAGCGCCCCGACATCTCAACCATCTCCGTCGAGGAGGCCCAGGACCGGGGCGCGCGTCCTTACCAGGTGCGCGGCACCGACGGTCAGAACTGGCGAGTGGTCGCTGTCACCGTGCTCTATATCGGCCGTCCTGCCGTGGTTGTGATCGGATTGCCGCTGCAAAGCGTCGATGACGTCCTCAAGCACGCCACCCTGGTGGTCACCGGCGTCGGCCTGCTCACCCTGCTGCTGGCCTCCCTGATTGCCAGCTGGACCGTGTCCCGGTCCTTCCGGCCGCTGGCCAAGGTGGAAAAGACCGCAGCTGCCATCGCCGCCGGCGATCTTTCCCGGCGTGTGGATGTCGATAATCCCGGCACCGAAGTGGGGCGGCTCGGCAGCTCGCTGAACGCCATGCTGGCCCATATCGAGACCGCCTTCGCCGCCCGGACAGCCTCCGAGGGCAGAATGCGTCGGTTCGCGGCCGACGCCTCCCACGAGCTGCGTACGCCGCTCGTGACCATCAGGGGGTTCTCCGAGCTCTACCGCCACGGTGCCCTGGACACCGACGAGGACGTGGCCACGGCCATGGGGCGGATCGAAAGTGAAGCCAAACGGATGGGTTCAATGGTGGAGGACCTCCTCCTGCTGGCGCGCCTGGACGAACAGCGCCCGCTCCAGCAAAAGCCCGTTGACCTGCAGCTGGTTGCCCACGATGCAGTGGTGGACACGCAGGCAAGCGACCGCTCACGCCCCATCTCCCTGACCGGCCTTGGCGACGATCCGCCCGCCCCCGCACCGGTGCTCGGTGACGAAGCAAAACTGCGACAGGTGGTGGGGAACCTCGTAGGGAACGCCCTGCGCTACACGCCGGACGGCAGCCCGATCGAACTCGCCGTCGGGGTCCGGACCTCCGACGGCGGGAAGCCGATCGCCGTGATCGAGGTCCGTGATCACGGCCCCGGCATCTCCGAAGAGGACGCGTCCAAGGTGTTCGAGCGTTTCTACCGCGCGGACACGTCCCGGACGCGTGAGACCGGCGGCAGCGGCCTGGGGCTCGCGATTGTGGCCGCCATTGTGGGATCGCACGGCGGGTCCGTCAGGTTGGAGAAGACCGACGGCGGCGGGGCCACCCTGGTGGTCAGCCTGCCTGTCCGGGACGACGCCACCGATGCGGCTCCGTTGGACGGAAGCCACGGCAATGGCAAGGTTATCCACATATAGCCACGGAGCGTGGCGGGCGGGCAGTGCCGGTCCGTAGGCTCGCTGTAGTGGCCCGGAGCAGCCGGGCGGGCAGCAGATGCTGTCCCACTACTTCGAGAGGCAGCAAGCCATGAGCATCATTTCCGTCGACACCGAACTCCTTCAGCTCAAGTCGGCCAACGTCAAAGCAACCGTGGACCGGATCAGCTCGGACGTCCAGGCCATGAAGCGCGGCCTCGACGAACTGCAGTCCACCTGGCGGGGTTCGGCGGCCAACAACTTCCAGGCCCTGGTGACCGAGTGGACACTCACCCAGGGCAAGGTGGAGGCGTCGCTGGCATCCATCAACATGGCTCTTGCATCGGCAGCCTCAACCTACGCCCAGGCCGAGCAGGGCAACACCCAGCGCTTCAGCTGAGTCCGCAGCCGAAATGGCCTCTAAGCCTCCGGCGTCCCCTGGCGGAAGCGGAGCCGCCATCTGTTGCCGTCCAAGACCCACAGTGAGCTATGGAGAGCCGTGCCGGAGCGCGAGTAGCTACGGCACGTCAGCAGGATCGCGCTGGTCCCGATGCGGTCCGCACCCAGGATCTCCAGTTCAGTGTGCTGGCCCGGTTCCTCTTCCAGCGCCATCATCGTGGCGTCACGGGTCCATACCCTGCCCGAGGTTCCGATCTCCATAAAATCAGGGTGCAGGAGGACGCCGATGCGGCCGATGTCGCCACGGATGTCCGGGCCCGACAATTCACGTTCGAGGGCCTCGACGATCGCTTCGGGGCTGGCCTCAGCCCCGGCGGACTCCGACGGGGCGAAGGAGTCGCTCTCCAGTTCGCTGAAGAGGTCCGGCTCGTCGTAGGGGCCTTGGTTGAAGAGGTCCTGGCCGTACGAGCCCTGACCGTCTGAGCGAGCACCGCCGGCTGTGCTGGCGGCCGCGGGGCTGACCGCCACAGGGCTGACCGCGACCGGGGCGCCTGCTGCCGGGGCTCCTGCGAATCCTGGGCCGGAACGGGCAGCCACACCCTGCTGGTACGCGGTGGCGGCGTCACGCGCACGGACATCGGCGGCCTCATTGAGGTCGTGGCCTGCGTGGCCCTTGACCCACTCGAAGGTGTATTTCCGGCCGGCGATTTCCCGGTCGATTTCCTTGAGCAGCTCCACGTTCAGGACGGGCTTGCCGTCGGCCTTGCGCCAGCCCTTGCGCTTCCAGCCCGGCATCCATTTGGTGATGGAGTTGATCACGTACTGGCTGTCGCACAGGACCCTCAGGTCCTCCTCCGGGACGTGGGCCGTGGCGCGGAACAGGTCCAGGACGGCCATCAGCTCGCCCTGGTTGTTGGTGCCGTGCGGCCATCCCCCAGCGCGCCAACAGTCGTCGTTTACATACCAGGCCCAACCGGCCGGGCCGGGATTTCCTAAAGCCGAACCGTCGGCCGCTGCAGTAATTGTCACGGAACCATCCTGCCAGATGGCGCCGACAACCGGTTCAGCCAGCCTTTGGGAAACCGCTTACCGAAAAGTCTTGACGCCGAAGTCGAAGCGCGGAAGAATCGGAATCCTGACCGGGAAAGCGCTTTCTCAGTCGAGGCTTCCCCACCGGCACCGACGCCGTCACGGGGACACGCGCGGGGTGGACCTCCACCCTTTTGAGGAAGGCACATCAATGAAGATTCGGGCCATCAGCCGCAGGAGATTACAGTTCGGCGCAGTCGCCGTCGCTGTTTCACTGCTTGCCACAGGCTGCGGCGCACCCGCAGGCTCCAGCGAAAATGACGAAGTCACGCTGCGGTTCGCCTGGTGGGGCAATGAGTACCTGAACGCCCAAACAGAGCGAGTCATCGACGCGTTCGAGGCGGAACATCCCAACATCAAGATCGAATCCGAGCCGGGCGAATGGGCCAGCTACTGGGACAAACTGGCCACCACGACCGCCGCCAATGACGCACCGGATGTCATCCAGATGGACCAGAAATACATCGCCGAATACGGTGGCCGCGGGGCGCTGCTGGACCTGTCCAAACAGGGCGGGATCGACACCTCCAAGCTGGACAAGGAATCACTGGCGTCTGGCCAATACGACGACGCACAGTACGGGTTGAGCACCGGGAAGAACGCGTACGTCATCATGGCGAACACCAAGGTCTTCGAGGCTGCCAACGTTCCCGTCCCCGACGACACCACGTGGACCTGGGACGACTTCATGGACACCGCCGCGAAACTCAGCGCGGCCGGTAACGGGAAGAGCTACGGCGCAGCCTATGGCAGCAACGAGGCTGACCTCATTATCTGGCTTCGGCAGCACGGCGAGAACCTCTACTCCCAGGACGGAAAACTGGATTTCGACACCGCTACGGCCGCTTCGTTCTGGGAGCGGCTGAAGGAACAGCGTGACTCCCAGGCAAGCCCGCCTGCCACGGTGGCCACCGAAGACTCCGGCGCAGGCCTTGAGGAGAGCCTGTTCGGCACCAACCGGGTAGGCATGGCCTGGTGGTGGACCAACCAGTTGGGATCGCTGGAAACCACCACGGGCAGCAGTATCAAGATGCTCCGCGCCCCCAGCACCGGCGGGAAGTCTGCGGCTAACGGCATGTACTACAAGCCCACCATGTTCTGGTCTGCGTCGTCACGGTCCAAGCACCCGGAGGCAGCCGCAACCTTTATCGACTACCTGGCCAACAGCCCCGCGGCGGGCGCCATCCTTATGACAGACCGCGGAGTGCCCAGCAACTCGGAGATCGTCGAGGGCATCACCCCGGACCTCAAGCCGGCAGACACCACCGTGGTGGCCTTCCTGAAGGACATCGCTCCGGATATCGCCGACGCGCCTCCCGTCCCGCCGGTGGGTGCCGGCAGCGTCCAGAACGTCATCAAACGGTTCACCGATGAAGTCCTCTACGACCGGATGACTCCGCAGGCGGCGGCCGAAGCGTTCAAGAAGGAAGTCGAAGGAATGCTGGCCACGGCCCGCAAGTAACGGAGCCAGGCAAAAACAAAAAAGCGGCCCCCTCCAGTGGAGGGGGCCGCATTTTGGTTTGCGCGGAACGTATTCCGGGCGCTGGGGACTAGAAGCCGCCCATGCCGCCCATGTCGTCGCCGCCGCCCATGGCCGGAGCGTGCTTCTCCGGCTTGTCGGCCACAACGGCCTCGGTGGTGAGGAACAGTCCGGCAATGGAAGCCGCGTTCTGCAGGGCAGAGCGGGTTACCTTGACGGGGTCGTTGATGCCGGCAGCAAGCAGGTCGACGTACTCGCCGGTTGCTGCGTTCAGGCCGTGGCCTGCAGGCAGGCCGCGGACCTTGTCGACAACAACGCCAGGCTCGAGGCCGGCGTTGAAGGCGATCTGCTTCAGCGGGGCGTCGATGGCAACGCGGACGATGTTGGCGCCCGTTGCTTCGTCACCCTGGAGCTGCAGGTTGGCGAACGCCTTGGCGCCGGCCTGGATCAGTGCAACGCCGCCACCGGCGACGATGCCTTCTTCAACAGCAGCCTTCGCGTTGCGGACAGCGTCCTCAATGCGGTGCTTGCGTTCCTTGAGCTCAACTTCGGTTGCGGCACCGGCCTTGATGACTGCAACGCCGCCGGCCAGCTTGGCCAGGCGTTCCTGCAGCTTCTCGCGGTCGTAGTCCGAATCGGAGTTTTCGATCTCGGCACGGATCTGGGAAACGCGGCCAGCGATCTGGTCGGCGTCGCCGGCACCTTCAACGATGGTGGTCTCGTCCTTGGTGACAACAACCTTGCGGGCGCGTCCCAGGAGTTCCAGTCCGGCGGTCTCCAGCTTGAGTCCGACTTCCTCGGCGA
The DNA here is from genome assembly GCF_057840185.1 of Pseudarthrobacter sp. KH_020_B. Classification (NCBI taxonomy): domain Bacteria; kingdom Bacillati; phylum Actinomycetota; class Actinomycetes; order Micrococcales; family Micrococcaceae; genus Pseudarthrobacter; species Pseudarthrobacter sp. KH_020_B. The sequence continues at coordinate 935,287 of NZ_CM174506.1, read as the reverse complement.
TGACCTGGCCACCGGTGAGGACAGCGATGTCGGCCAGCTGGGCCTTGCGGCGGTCGCCGAAGCCCGGAGCCTTGACGGCAACACTCTTGAACGTGCCACGGATCTTGTTGACGATCAGGGTGGCCAGGGCCTCGCCCTCGATGTCCTCGGCAATGATCAGCAGCGGCTTGCTGGACTGCATGACCTTTTCCAGGACAGCAACCAGTTCCTTGACGTTGGAGATCTTGGAGTTGACGATCAGGATGTAGGGATCCTCAAGGACCGTTTCCTGGCGATCGGTGTCGGTGACGAAGTAGGCCGAGATGTAGCCCTTGTCGAAGCGCATGCCTTCGGTGAGCTCGAGCTCCAGGCCGAAGGTGTTGGACTCCTCGACGGTGATAACGCCTTCTTTGCCCACCTTGTCCAGGGCTTCAGCGATCAGGGCGCCGATTTCGTCGTCACCGGCGGAGATGGAAGCCGTAGCCGCAATCTCTTCCTTGGTTTCGATTTCCTTGGCGGAGGCCAGCAGTTCAACCGTGACGGCCGCTACAGCCTTCTCGATGCCGCGCTTGAGGGACAGCGGGTCAGCGCCGGCCGCAACGTTGCGCAGGCCTTCCTTGACGAGGGCCTGGGCCAGCACGGTAGCCGTGGTGGTGCCGTCGCCCGCGACGTCATCCGTCTTCTTGGCAACTTCCTTGACCAGCTCGGCGCCGATCTTTTCGTAAGGGTCGTCCAGCTCGATCTCCTTGGCGATGGAAACACCATCGTTGGTGATCGTGGGGGCGCCCCACTTCTTTTCGAGGACGACGTTGCGTCCACGCGGGCCGAGGGTGACCTTGACGGCGTCGGCGAGGATGTTCAGGCCCCGCTCAAGACCGCGGCGTGCCTCTTCATCAAATGCAATGATCTTGGCCATAACGGCAGTAGTCCTTTCGGGACAGTCGTTAAGAATGAACCTCACTGCAGTGCCCGCGACGGACGATCCTTCACCGGCGGCCTCTGTATGCCGCGGCTGGGGATCTCACTCCAGCTAGGTATTTCTCTCGCTCCACGACCGCCGCCAAGCTCCGCTGCCGGATAAACCGGACGTTGCTTTAGCAGTCGGTACGTAGGAGTGCTAAGTCAATAATTAGCACTCCCTAGGTGAGAGTGCAAGCGAAAGGTCCCGCAAATCGCCTTGTCAGGGCAGCCCGTTCGCCACCGGCGATCAGCCGGTGGCCCGCCCTGCCGCCTCACGGCCGCTGAGCACTGCCCTGTTGTCTGCGCCGTAGGTGAACACCATGTAGTTGGCCGTGGTGATGTCACCGTTGGAATCGAAGGCAACCGGCCCCGATTCGCCGTCGTAATTAATGTCCGCTCCGGTCTTCAGGGCCGCGAGGCAGTCGGGGTAGGACAGGCACGGCTTGGTGGCCGGGCCAGTGGCCTGCGCGCCGGGCTGACTGCGAGCTGTCCCGCCGGACACGGCGATCAGGTTCGCGGCGATGGAGCGGCCGGCATCGTCGTCAGCCTTCGCTGCCGCCAGGACCGCGAGGTTCACGGCGTCGTAGGTCTCCGCGGCGAACGAAAGGTCTTTCAATGCTGGGTTGACCGACACAAGGCGGGCTTGGAAGTCCGCGGACGGCAGCACACCAGGCACCACTGCACGCGCGCCGTCGAGGGCCTTGGATCCCAGCCCCGAACCGTACTGGGCGAAGGCACCGTCGCTCAGGATGATGCGCTTGCCCGAAAGTCCCGCGTTATTGAGTTCTGCGATGGCGCCCTGGGCGTCGTCCCTGGCGATCAGCACCACTGCGTCAGGCGTGGCGGCCTTGGCAGCGGCGGCGGCGTTCCCGGCGGCGCCGGGCTTGAATGCGGTGGTGGAGACAGTCTCCAGGCCTGCGTTCTTGGCAGCGCCGGCCACCGCGGCAGCTACGTCCTTGCCGTAGGCGCTCTCCTGATGGACCACGGCAAGGCTCTTTGCGCCGCCGTCCTTGGCGAGTTTCACCAGCACCGAGGCCTGGGCAACGTCCGCCGCCGCCGTCCTGAAGTAATAGCCGCCGCTCTTGTAGCGGGACAGGCCGGCAGCGGAGTTGGCCGGCGAGACGAGCGGGACGCGGCCAGCCGAGAGGACGTCGATGGCGGCGGCCGCGTGACTCGAATCCGTGGGTCCAATGACCGCATCAACCTTGGCTGAGGCCAGATTCCTGGCCTGGGCATCCGTTCCATCACCGTCGCCGACCACCAGATCGACGGGCCTGCCCTTGTGACCGCCGGCCGCATTGATCTCCTTGATGGCAAGCTGGGCCGCGGCGAGCTGCGAGTCGTTGAGGAAGGCCTGCTCCCCTGTGCTGTCCTGGATCAGCCCGATCCGCAGCGTGCCGTCACCGGATGCTTCAGCGGATTCAACGCGGGCGTTGCCGCCGGCTCCGACACAGCCGGCCAGTGCCACCAGGAGTGCCGTGCCTGTAGCTGAGCGGAGGATTATTGAACGCAAACTGCGGGAGGTCACTGCGCGGGCCGGACGTTTTCTGCCTGCGGGCCTTTCTCGCCTTCGCCGACTTCAAGCTCGACGCGCTGTCCCTCATCCAGGGCCCGGTAGCCCTCGCCCTCAATGGCTGACCAGTGCACAAAGACATCGTCCCCGGAGCCGTCCACCGTAATAAAGCCGTAGCCCTTTTCGGCGTTGAACCACTTAACCGTTCCCAATGCCATGATGTCCACTCTTTCCGTCGTGCCGTCGGTCCCCGGCGGAAGTGTGCCGCTTGTTACGGACCGAAGCCTGAAATCACTCTAGCGACAAGCCAACCGGCGGGCCGAGCCACACGGCCGCTCCGGTGCCCAAAAGTTATTCAGGCGTAACCGCCGAAGTGTCACCGGTAGTCCGGGCCCAGGACAACAACCAGCGGAACCTGGAACTCCTGGCTCTCCACCAGGGTAGGGATGCTTAGGAGTTCGGAGACTGCTTCGGCGTTGGCTTTCTGCGCCGGTCCTGCATAGAAGATTGCGGATGTCTGCTGCGGTGCGCCGCCCCAGTTCCCCACCTGGCCCAGCGTCCAGCCATCGGCCTGGACCATCGAGCTGATGCGTCCGGCGAGCCCGGCCGTACCGGCGGCGTTGTAGATGGCCACGCCCTGGGTCTTGTCCAGCCCAACCGCGGAGGGAATGTTGCTGGGCGAAGCGCTGGGCTCGGCGTCGGCGCTCGCAGAGGGCTCCGGGTCCGCGGAAGATTCGGTGGTGGCCGACGGTGCCGCGCTTGCCTCGGGCGCCGCGGGTGATTCCAGGCTGGTGGAGGCTTCACTGCCGGCCTGGGTGAACCCGAGCTTGGGAAGGATCAGGAAGGACACCACTCCGATGGCCAATGCCACAATCCCCACCGCGAGGATGGGCCACAGCTTGCGGCGGGCAGGCGCCGAGGCCGCACGGTGGACGCCCTGCCGCGAGGCGGACTCCGGAACCTTATCGAATTCATCCCGAGCGTATTTGGTCATGGTGGGGAGACGTCCTTGTTGATTGCTGCTGATGGCTCAGCACGAGCGTGGTCAGGCGTCGGAACCCAGGCGTCGTGCAGTGCGTGCCCGGTGACGCGACGTACGTAGTCTACGCAATCTCTTCACCAGCATGGGGTCGTGGGCCAGTGCAGCCTCGGTGTCGATGAGGGCGTTGAGCAGCTGGTAGTAGTGGGTCGCGGACAGATCGAACAGCTCCCTGATGGCCTGTTCCTTGGCCCCCGCGTACTTCCACCATTGCCGCTCCAATGCCAGCATCTGCTGGTCGCGCTCGCTTAATGGGGAGTCGCGGAGCGCAAAATCCGCTAGCAAAGTGCCGCGCTCCTCCGGCTCCGGCATATGTTCCCGAGCAGGCTCCGCCACGGCACATCCCTTCGCTGGTTGAGTAGAAAGTCTCCTCCCATGTTACGGCGTGAATAACATCATTGTCATTTGCGCCCCGGCTGCAGCGGCCGGTAACCCTGCGAGAATGGGAGCGTGTTTGATTCTGACGCGCTGTTCGAACTGACGGCGGACCCGGCGGAGGCCGTTGGCTTTGCCGAGCTTGCCGCCTTGCCGCTCAGTGAGCTGATGGCCGCCGACTGGGCGGAGGCGCTGGGCCCCTTGGAGAGTGAGCTGCGCGGCGTCCTGGGCTTCCTGGCCACCGAAGTTGCCGCGGGGCACCAAGTCCTGCCGGCGCCGTCGAACGTTCTGCGCGCCTTCCGGCAGCCGCTGGCCGGTGTGAAGGTCCTGGTGGTGGGCCAGGACCCCTACCCGACGCCGGGCCACGCGATCGGCCTGTCCTTCGCCGTTGACGGGCGGACCCGCCCCATCCCGCGGAGCCTGGCGAATATCTACCGCGAGCTGGAGGCCGATCTGGGCCTTCCCGCGCGCGTCCACGGCGACCTGTCCGCCTGGGCCAGCCAAGGGGTCCTGCTGCTGAACCGGGTCATGAGCGTCCGCGCCGGGGCCGCCGGCTCCCACCGCGGCAAAGGCTGGGAGGCCATCACGACGGCGGCAGTCACCGCGGTTGCCAACCGGCGCACGTCCGACGGCGGCCCGGCGCCGCTGGTGGCGCTGCTGTGGGGCAAGGACGCGGAGAATGTCCGCCCGCTCCTGTCGGGCGCGGCGGCCGTGTCCAGCGCCCACCCCAGCCCGTTGTCGGCGTCGCGCGGGTTCTTCGGCTCCCGGCCCTTCAGCACCGTCAACCGGCTGCTGCAGGACCAGGGTTGCCCGGGCGTAACCTGGGACCTCCCCCCGGTTCCTTAGCTTAGGGTTACCTTATGAGCACTCTTCCGGCCGCCACCAACGCCACGAAAAAGACACGTCCGCAGATCGATCTCACGGTCATTCGACGGGAGGAACTCTCGCCGCACATGGTCAGGATCGTGGCCGGCGGCGAAGGTTTTGCCGCCTACGTGAACAACAGCTTCGTGGACCGCTACATCAAAATTGTCTTCCCACAGCCCGGCGTTGACTATGCCCAGCCCCTGGACCTGTGGACCATCCGCGAAACCATGCCCCGCGAGCAGTGGCCCTACACCCGCACGTACACGGTCCGCTGGGTGGACACCGAGGCGCAGGAACTCGCCATCGACTTTGTGATCCACGGCGACGAGGGGCTGGCCGGTCCCTGGGCGGCTGCCGCGCAGCCCGGCGACGCCTTCACTTTTACCGGCCCGGGCGGCGCGTACAACCCGGCGCCCGACGCCGACTGGTACCTTTTTGCCGGTGATGAAGCCGCACTTCCCGCCATCGCCGCCGCCATCGAATCCTTGCCGGCGGAAGCGCGTGGCCTGGCGTTTGTCGAGGTGGACAGCGATGCCGACGTCCAGCCCATCGGCTCCCCGGCGGGGCTCCAGGTGACCTGGCTCCGCCGCAACGGCGCTCCTGCGGGCTTCGGGGACCTCCTCATTTCAGCGGTGGCCGACGCCGAGTGGCCCGCTGGCCGGGTTGACGTTTTTGCCCACGGCGAGCGCGGCTACATGAAGAGACTGCGGGACGTGTTTTTCGTCCAGCGCGGCCTTGAACGGAGCCAGGTTTCACTGTCCGGCTACTGGGCCCAGGGCCGGGTGGAGGACGACTTCCAGGCCGAGAAAAAACTGCCCGTCGGGAAGATCTAAGCAGGGAAAATCTGAGCAGTACCTAGCGGCGCCGGGCGCGGCGGCGTTCGTTGCTGGCCAGGCTGCGTGTCAGCGGCCTGGCCAGGGTGTCGCCGAGGACAATGCCGCCGGCCGTGCCCAGGACGATCGCGCCGGCGTTGAGCATACCGCCGGCGCCGAAGATGATTTCGGATTCCTCGATGGTCAGCACATACATGGACCGGAAAATGGTCAGCCCGGGCAGTAGGATCAGGGCCGCCGGGACGGCCACCACCAACTGGGGAGCGCCCATCTTCAGCGCCACCACGCGCGCCAGCAGGCCAATCACGACGGCGGCGAGCGCCGGCGAGAACCGGTCACCGACGCCGAGGGACGAGGCACCCAACAGCACAAAATAGCCCACCACGCCCACGCCTGCGGTGGGCAGCAGGAGCTCCCACGAGGTCTGCTCCGTCACACCGATGGCCATCACGGCCACGGCGATAAAGATCACCAGGACCCAGAGGTCGTAGGCAGGCGGGAACGTCTCGGTGACATCAATTTGCTGCATTCCGGTCATCGCGCCCACTACGAAGGCCACGGCGATCCCGGCCACAATCGCGCCGAAAGTCAGCAAGGTGGACAGGAACCGGCCCGCAGCGGTCACAGGGAAGCCGTTGATGGCGTCCTGGACCGAGGAGACGAGCCGCCCGGTGGGCAGGAGCAGGAGGATTCCGCCCACCACTACAATCGCCGGTGCGTTCGTGAGGTCAAAGCGCCACAACAGCAGCGCGGTGAGCGTGACGGCGAAGGAGCATGCCGCCGTCGTAAAGAAGTCCGGAACCCGCCACCGGCCCAGCTGGCGGGCGAGCAGGCTGACGCCGATGTTGGCCACGAAGGCAATGCCCGAGGACGCCGGGCCTCCGCCGAGCACGCCCACAAAGACTCCGGCGAACACGCCGAAGGCTATGGTGACCATCCAGCGCGGGAAGGGTTTGGGGCTGGTGATGGCCTCGTCCAGCCGGCGGATGGCCTCATCGCGGCCCACTCCCCCGGCCACGATGTCCGTTACCAGCCGGTGGACCTTGGCCAGCCCGGCATAGTTATTGGTCCAGGACCGCACCACCCGGAGCAGCGAGATGGGCGTCTGGTCCTTGGGCGCATAGTTGATGGCCACCGACTGGTTGGTGATGTCCACTTCGATGTTTTTCAGCCCCAGCGCCGCGGTGACGGCAATAATGCTGGTCTCCACCTCCAGGGCGCCTGCCCCGTACCGGAACATGGTCTCGGCCAGGTGCAGGGAGAAGTCCAGGGTCTTGCGTGCGGAGGTGTCCACGCCTCCCACCTGGATCATGGGGTTGGCGTAGGGGCTGCCGGCGAGCCTGTCCACAATGCTTAGTGGCGCCGTCGGCGGGTTCTCCCCGCGTACCAGGCGCCGCAGCATCCTCTTGGCCGCGACATCCTGGCGGAGCTGGGAGGGTGTCAGCGGCTCGGTTTTCGGCAAACCGTCGGTGGGAGGCCTGCGCCGTGGATTTTCAGGTCGATCGTTCACCTTGGTGCTCCTCCCTTATGGCAGTTCGTGGATTGGTGTCAGGCCTGGCGCTTCAGGGGCAGTTTGCCCAGCAGGGTGCGGGCCGCGGCGATGGCCGCGCGGACCAGGCGGTTGGTCTGGAAGGCTACCGGCCGCACGGGCATCACGAAGTCACCCAGCAGCTGGACCACGTCGCCGCCGAAGCCCTTCTTGAACTCGTAGCCGCCGTGGCCTTCTTCGTCCTGCCCCTGGATGCCGAAGGTGCCGTAGAAGTTGTAGCGCGAGTAGCCCTTCTCCAGCGCGTGCAGCATCATCCCCCAGTACAGGGACGTGGCGCCGTTGAAGTAGATGTAGTCCTGCTTGGTGCCGCCGATAACGCAGACCACCTCGTCCCCGAAGCAGACGAAGTGGATGGCGGCCACGGTTGCCACACCCACCGAGTCCGGGAACCGCTCGATGTCCCTGAGGCTGCGCTCGTAGCTGTCCACGAGGTCCTGGACTACTTTGAGGCGGTTGGCCTTCTTTTTGCTGCCGGTCTCTTCAACCTCACGGCGGAGTTCGGCCGCGGACGCGGATTCCGCTTCCAGGCGTTCGGTGATGGACTTCCGGTACGCGGGGATGTCGATCTTGGCCATCATGAGCTTGGTGAACTCGGCCGAGGTGGTCCGCAGGAGCTGCTCGTAGTATTCGCGCTCCCGGTAGAAGAAGCCCTTCTCGTCCCCGGCCATGCTCAGCGCGTTGTAGAACTCGTCGAGGGTTTCAAGGGTGGCCTGCTCCAGGAACACACCGTTCTTTTCCGCCTTCCGGATGGCCTTCCGGGTCCGGTAGCTGGTGCCCATGATGAGCTCCTCTGCGTCCGGGACGCCGCCGAGCTGCTTGATGAACATCCAGTTCACGTTGGCGAAGTTCATCTCCGAGCCCTGGTGTTCAAGACCCAGGCCGGCCAGTTCCGCAACGAGCGGCCTGTTGTCCACGATCTCGGGGTGTTCGGCGCCGTCGGCATCGCGGGCGATGTACGTCAGGTTCGGCGAAATCCGCAGTTCGGCCGCCTTGCGTTCCGCGGCACGTTCCTTGAGAAGTCCGACGACGTCACGCACCAGGGCGGGGTCCGTGTAGTCCAGGAGGGGGCCCTTGGCGCACTCGCACACTTTGTAGCCCCAGCGGTTGGTGGTGTAGATCAGCTTCCCGGCGGCGACCAGATCGCCGTCGCGCCTGACACCGAACAGTTCCACTGCCTGTCCGCGGGCGCGCTGGAAGCGCGTGAAGTCGGCGGACTGGATGAAGCTGTTTTGCGGGTGGTTGAGGGCGAAGGATTCGAACTCGGCATCGCTGAGGACGCCGAACTCGAGTCCGGTGCCGGCCTTGGTTGGATTCACGGAAATAACCTCATCTATGGCTGCGCCGCTGCCTGGGCATGCGCTGGCCGTCGTGGTGTGGATGGTGAGCGTGGCTGGTGGGCGGTCAGTAGAACTGCTGGCCGGTGCGTGCGGTTTCGAGCCGGCGGAAGATCCGTTCCGCGCCCTTGACCCACAGGGCATGCCTGATGGGAGAAACTACGTAGTCGTAGCAGCCGACGAAGTCCGTGACCGTCTTGGTGAAGCTCGTTTTGAACATGCCCATGCCATACAGGTTGTGGGATTTGTCCTTGATCCGGTCAGCCGACGGCGTCCCGCAGAAGTCGTACTCGGTGCACCCGAGTTCCTGCATTCTTCGGATGGCTGACCACTGGACCAGGTGCGAATCGCCGTACTGCTTCCTGTTCTGGGTGGAGCCGCCGTCCTTGTAGGTTGCCTTGGATCCGTAGTTGATCACAAAGGCTCCCACACTGGGTTTGCCGTCCTCATAAACGAAGAAGAAGCTGCCTTGGCCGCGGCTGCAGAATTCGTCCCAGAACCGGGTGTAGTACTCGAGGCTGCGCAGCGGCATGGAACCCTTGGCGTTCACGGTGTCCGCCATCAGGTCATACAGCGCCCGGTACGTTTCCGGGCCTGGCTCCTGCTGCACCACCGCGCAGCCTTCGCGTTCTGCCCGGCGGACCGCGTTGCGGGCGCGGGAGGAGATGGACCGGAACACCTGGTTCTCCGGTGCCGCGATGCCCAGCAGCGCGGTGGAGTCATTGGATTGGATGTTCGGGGCCTTCACCAGGCCGGCGGCGGCGAGCTGTGCCCGGGCTTCCGGGGCGCTCACGATATCAGGTTCAATCTTGATGGTGAAGACGTTGAGCTTCCGGCTCCGGGCGAATGCGGCGCACGCGTCCAGGACCGGTTTGAGGTCCTCGACGGCACCCAGGTCAGGGCCCTTGATCAGGTACCACAGGCGGCCCAGCATGGGGAATTTCTTCTCCAGCACCAGGTTGTAGCTGGCGGTTCCGGCAGACTCCAGGACCAGGAAGCGGGCGGTCCAGCCGCTGCCGTTCTTCACGGACGCGTAGGCGGCAGACTGCAGCATGTTGCCGCCGTTCGGGTTGGCCGTGACGTGCTTGTCCCAGTTCTCAATTTCCTCCGCTGTGGCAAAGCGGGCGGTGAATTCTCGCAAGGGGGCCGTGTCCAATCTCAGGGGTTGCGTAGCCACAAGTCTAAAGCCTCCGGTTGGGGCGGCAGGTCCCCGCCGGCCCGGTGATCGAGCTTGTCGAGATCCAGGGTTTCGCTCCCCAACCGCTCCCTAACCTCGCAAGCTCGGTCAGGGAACCCTGCGGTCGTGGGCCCGGCTCAACCACCGTTAGTCTTCGAACTCGGACAGGGGCGGGCAGGAGCAGATCAGATTGCGGTCCCCTGCTGCGCCGTCGATGCGGCCGACCGGCGGGAAGTACTTGTCCTGCTTGAGGTGGTGGACCGGGAACGCGGCCTGCTCACGCGGGTACTGACGGGTCCAGTCGGAAGATACGACGGCGGACGCGGTGTGGGGTGCGTGGCGCAGCGGGCTGTTCTCCACGGTGAAGTCGCCGTTGGCCACCTGGTCGATCTCCTTCCGGATGGTGATCATCGCGTCGATGAAACGGTCGATCTCCACCAGGTCCTCGGACTCCGTGGGCTCCACCATCAGCGTGCCGGCAACCGGGAACGCCAGGGTGGGGGCGTGGAAACCGTAGTCGATCAGGCGCTTGGCCACGTCCTCGGCGGTGACGCCGGTCTTCGCCGTCAGGTCGCGGAGGTCCAGGATGCACTCGTGCGCCACCAGCCCGCCCTCGCCCGTGTAGAGGACCGGGAAGTACTCGTTCAGCCGCGCTGCAACATAGTTCGCTGCCAGCAGCGCCGACTTCGTGGCCTCGGTCAGGCCTTCGGCACCCATGAGCTTCACATATGCCCAGGAGATCGGCAGGACACCGGCGGAGCCGAACCGTGAGGCGGAGATCGGGACGTCATTGCCTTCGGTCCAGGTAGCCGCGTTACCCGGCATAAACGGCGCCAGGTGCGCCTTGGCCGCAACCGGGCCTACACCGGGGCCGCCGCCGCCGTGCGGGATGCAGAAGGTCTTGTGCAGGTTCAGGTGCGAAACGTCGCCGCCGAACTTGCCCGGCTGCGCCAGGCCCACAAGCGCGTTCAGGTTGGCACCGTCGACGTACACCTGGCCACCGGCGGCGTGCACCGAATCGCACACCTCGCGGACATCAGCGTCATAGACACCGTGCGTGGATGGGTAGGTGATCATGATCGCCGAGAGGGCGTCCTTGTTGGCCTCGATCTTGGCGTACAGGTCGGTGTGGTCGATGCTGCCGTCAGGTGCGGTGGCGACGACAACTACCTTCATGCCGGCGAGGACAGCGGAGGCGGCGTTGGTGCCGTGCGCCGAGGCCGGAATCAGGCAGACCGTGCGCTGGTCATCGCCGCGGGACAGGTGGTAGCCGCGGATCGCCAGCAGGCCCGCGAGCTCGCCCTGCGAACCGGCGTTCGGCTGCAGGGACACCTGGTCGTAGCCCGTGATCTCCGTCAACTGGTCTTCGAGATCGGTGATGAGTTCGCGCCAGCCCACGGTCTGGGAATCCGGGGCGAACGGGTGGATCGAGGCGAACTCCGGCCAGGAAATGGCTTCCATCTCGGCCGTGGCGTTCAGCTTCATGGTGCACGAACCCAGCGGGATCATGGTCCGGTCCAGCGCCAGGTCGCGGTCACTCAGCCGGCGGATGTAGCGCAGCAGCTGCGTCTCGGAACGGTGGGTATTGAACACAGGGTGCTGCAGGTAACCGGAGGAGCGTTCGACGGCGGCATCCAGCGCGAACCCAGTGTCAGGGCCGGCGTCCGCGCCCACCGCCGTGGCACCAAAGGCTTCCAGCACACCGGCAACGATGGCCGGGGTGGTGGTTTCGTCGGCGGACACGCCGACCGTGTCGCCGTCGATGTGGCGCAGGTTGATGCCCTTGGCCTCCGCGGTGGCAACAATGGCGGCAGCCTTGCCGGGCACGGAAACCGTGACGGTATCAAAGAAGCTCGTGTGCAGGACGTCCAGGCCGGCCGCCTTCAGGGACGCGGCGATGGTTGCAGCGTGGCGGTGTGTGGTCTCGGCGATTGCCTTGAGGCCGTCGGGGCCGTGGTAAACGGCGTAGAAGGAGGAGACGATGGCCAGCAGGGCCTGCGCGGTGCAGATGTTGGACGTGGCCTTCTCACGGCGGATGTGCTGCTCGCGGGTCTGCAGCGCCAGACGGTACGCGGGGACACCGGCGTCGTCCTTGGACACGCCGACGAGGCGGCCGGGCATGGACCGCTCCAGCCCCTTGGCCACCGCCATGTACGCGGCGTGCGGTCCGCCGAAGAACAGCGGCACACCGAAACGCTGGGTCGAACCGACGGCGATGTCCGCGCCCTGCTCCCCGGGAGGGGTGATCAGCGTCAGCGCCAACAGGTCGGCGGCAACGGTGACCAGGGCGCCGCGCTCCTTGGCCGCGGCAATCAAGTCGGCGTGGTTGAAGACCCGGCCGGACACGCCCGGCTGCTGGAGCACGATGCCGTTGATGACGCCGTCGGGCAGCCCGGCGGAGAGGTCAGCGACCTCCACCTCGAAACCGAGGGCCTCGGCGCGGCCCTTCACGATCGCGATGGTCTGCGGCAGGCAGTCAGCATCCAGGACGGTCTTGCCGTCGTGGGCGGCCTTGTTCTTGTTCGCCCGGCGCATCATCAGGACGGCCTCGGCCACCGCGGTGGCTTCGTCCAGCAGGGAAGCGTTCGCGATCGGAAGTCCTACGAGGTCCTGGACCATGGTCTGGAAGTTCAGGAGCGCCTCCAGCCGGCCCTGGGAGATTTCGGGCTGGTACGGCGTGTAGGCGGTGTACCAGGCCGGGGCCTCCAGGATGTTCCGGCGGATCACGGCGGGGGTGACGGTGTCGTAGTAGCCTTGGCCGATCATCTGCACAGCCGTCTTGTTCTTGCCCGCGAGCTTCCGCAGCTCCGCAAGGACCTCAACCTCGCTCAGGGCGTCCTTGAGGCGGAGGGCCACATCCTGCCGGATGCCGTTGGGGACGGCAGTATCCACCAGCGCGTCCACAGTGCCGTAGCCGACTGCCTTAAGCATGGAGTCGGTATCGGCCTGGCGGCGGGCGCCAATATGCCGGTCAACGAAAGTGGCCGAGGCCGAATTAACACTCACAAGGAACTCCATTACTAAGGCGGGCGCAGGGTACGCCACATCGACTCGGGTTCCTCCCCGCTCTGTCTGGGACCTGAGAGTTTCCGCGCAGCCTGCTTCCGCTAGGCTGCGCTTGCACCGTCGGTGGGCACAGCGGTCCTGACATTCCGGAGTGATCCGGGACGCTTCAGGCGGACGGCCTGCCACTTTCCAGAGTTGCCTGGCCGCGGCGGTACGTGGGCCTGAGAGATTCCTGGGGAGGATTTGCTCCTACGGCGCCTGTTGTACCTACTAACAGAACTCTCCCGCCGCAGATCAAAGGCATATTCAGATTTTGTGCCGGCCGCAGATGGTCGCCACGATGTCCAATTCTCCTACGCCCCGGGCCGCCGGGCAAATGAAGCCGTCGGGGTTCAGCCGCGCAGCCGCTCCACGGCGGCAAGGAGCTCCTCAACGTCGCTGTGCCTACCCCCGCCGTTCCCTGTGGGGCCGCTCTCCCACATGGCGTTGAAGTACAGCCCATCCCCCATATACAGGACGGCCTTGGCCATGGCCTGGCCGACGTCGGCCGCGATCAGGTCCAGCCACTGCTGCTGGATGGCGGCAAATCTCCGGCGCGCACCGTCATGCGCCACCTCGGCCAGCCGGGTGGCGGCCACGAAGGAGCGGTCCATCGGCGTATCGGACCAGAGCGAGGAACGGATGAAGTACGCCGCCGCACCTTCAGCCGCACCGGCCATGACCTCAAGGTCTTCCACAGCCAAGCGGTCCAGGCGCTCAAGCATGGCGGCGATCAGCGCTTCCTTATTGGGGAAGTGGTACAGCAGGCCACCTTTGGACACCCCGGCCCGCTTGGCCACCGCGTCCAACGTGGCAGCCCGCTCCCCCACATCAATCAGGAGTTCTTCAAATGCGTCGAGCACTGCATCTCGGGCTACGGGTTTTCTGGGCATGGCTTCAATCATGCATGCTGGGCGGCGATTTCTTAACTATACCGTCCAGACGGTACAGTTATCCGCATGACGTTGTCCGCACAGTCCAACCAGAACACGCACAGCACACCCATCCCCGCAGGCCTGCGGCCATCGGGGCCCTCCCGGGCGCCGTGGCGCGACTGGCTCGCGCTGGCCCTGCTGATGTTTCCGGTGCTCCTGGTTGCGGTGGACAACACCGCGCTGACGTTTGCGCTTCCGGCCATCGCCAGCAGCCTGGAGGCAACCGGCGTCCAGCTGCTGTGGATCGTGGACGCCTACCCCCTGGTGCTTGCAGGGCTGCTGGTTGCCATGGGCAGCCTGGGTGACCGGATCGGGCGGCGCCGGCTCCTGCTGACCGGCAGTGTCGGCTTTGCCGTGGTCTCGGCGGCAACGGCCTTCGCCCCCAGCGCCGAGTGGCTGATTGCGGGACGGGCGGCGCTGGGATTCTTCGGCGCCATGCTGATGCCGTCCACCCTGTCGCTGATCCGCAACATTTTTCCGGACCCTAACCGGCGCCGCCTTGCCATTGCGATCTGGGCCGCTGGCTTCTCCGGTGGCGCAGCGCTGGGTCCCATCTTCGGGGGCTGGCTGGTGGAGCATTTCTGGTGGGGCGCCATCCTGCTGGTCGCCGTGCCCATCATGCTGCCCCTGCTGGTGCTCGGCCCGGCCTTCATCCCTGAATCAAGGGATCCGCGCCCCGGACGGGTGGACGTGCCCAGCATCGCGCTGTCCCTGCTGGTGATGGTGCCCGTTGTGTACGGCATCAAGGAGCTGGTGACCGAAGGTTTCGGGGCCGCCCCGGTGGGGTTCGTGGCCTTTGGCCTCGCCATGGGCGTCGTTTTTGTCCGCCGCCAGCAGCGGCTGGCCAGCCCCCTGCTGGACATGTCCCTGTTCGGCAACCGGGTCTTCAGCACCGCCATCACGGCCAACGTGCTGGCCCTGTTCTCGTTCAACGGCTTTATCCTGTTCCTCGCCCAGCACCTGCAGCTCCTGGACGGGATGACGCCGTCGGCCGCCGGAATAGCCATGATCCCGGCCCTGGTAGCGACAGTGGTGGCCGGATTGGCAGTGGTGCCGCTGGTCCGGAAAGTGCGTCCGGGCTTTGTGGTGGCGAGCGGCCTGGCCATGAGCGCCACCGGCTACGGCATCGTAGTCTTCGGTGATCACGGCTCCGGCCCGGCCCTCCTGCTGGCCGCGCTCCTGATCCTCGCCCTGGGCGTGGGCACAGCGGAAACCATTTCCAATGACCTCATCCTGGGCTCGGTGCCGGCGGAGAAATCCGGAGCGGCGGCCGCCATCTCGGAAACGGGGTATGAGGTGGGATCCCTGCTGGGGACGGCAGTGCTGGGCTCCATCCTGACCGCTTCCTACCAGCGCAATCTCCTCATGCCGGCCGGTGTGGAAGAAACTGCGTATGGAACGGCGGTGCACCACGCGGGTGAGACGTTGGCGGGCGCTGTGGAACTGTCCGTCAGCCTGCCGGCTCCGCTGGCCGAAGCGCTCCGCGGCGCAGCACGCCTGGCGTTTGATTCGGGCGTCCACACCACTGCGGCAATTGCGCTGGTACTGATGGCGGGCGCGGCAGTCCTTGCCGCCGTCGTACTCCGGAAAGTTCCGACGGCGGACTAGGACTGACGGTGCCTACTTGGCGTCAGGGGCGGTGACGCTGGCGGAGGCCTTCATGGTCTCCGCGTTGACCATCCACGCGTACTGCTCCAGCTTGGCGATGAATTCGTGGAGCAGGTCCGCGGTGGTGGGATCCTCGTCGTCCACTTCGTCATGGACCTTGCGCATGGTGCCCACGGCAGCCTCAAGCGCGGCAACGATCCGCTCAATGGCGTCCTTGGTGTTGATGAGGCCCCCGGGGAACTGGGCCAGGGACGTGGACTTGGCCACCGTGGCGCTGCGGCCGTCCGGCAGGGCGTGGAGGGCGCGCATCCGCTCGGCCATATCGTCCGCGAACTGCCGGGCGGCGTCCACGATTTCGTCCAGCTGCAGGTGCAGGTCCCGGAAGTTGGTCCCCACAATGTTCCAGTGCGCCTGCTTGCCCTGGAGGTGCAGCTCGATCAGGTCCGCCAGGACGGCCTGCAGGTTGTTGGTCAGGGTCGGTGAAGCTTTCATGAATCCTCCTCGATTGGTCCAGTAACGCCGACGCTATCAGCCGCGGTCTCGATCGCTGCAGGCCGGATGCAAATTTCCCAGCGAGCTTATTAATGTCGCCGGAGCGTCATAAAAGAACGGGATTCATTTAAACCGTTGCGCGAAGGCCGTCTACCCTCCATACTAAATGAACGTCATTCATTTAGTGACGGTCGTCTCACTGGAAGTAAGCCCATGATTGAAATTTCCTGCCTCGACTCCCCCACCTCCCTGGCCCGGACAACGCCGTCCGTCCGCCCTGCCCTTCGGGTAGGCGTTGTGCAGCACCGCTGGCATGCCGACACTGCCGTCCTGCAGGCCGAACTCGATGAAGGAATCGGCCGGGCCGCCAGGCTCGGTGCCTCGGTCGTTTTCCTGCCCGAACTCACCCTTTCCCGCTACCCCGCGGACACGCGCCCGGAAAACAACCAGGCTGCCGGCGTCCGCCCGTCGGACACCGCTGAGGACCTCCTCACCGGTCCCACCTTCCGGTTTGCTGCCGAGGCAGCCCGTCGCCACGGCGTGGCTGTCCATGCCTCGCTGTACCAGCAGGCGGAGAACCCTGACGGCAGCGACGACGGCCTGGGACTGAACACCGCCATCCTGGTTTCCCCCGAAGGTGAACTGCTGGCCCGGACGCACAAGCTCCACATCCCGGTCACGGCCGGCTACTACGAAGACAAGTTCTTCCGCCAGGGGCCCGCGGCAGCGGATGCCTACGAGGTCCATGCGCCTGCGGAACTGGGCGGCGCCCGGCTGGGCATGCCCACCTGCTGGGACGAATGGTTTCCGGAGGTGGCCCGGCTCTACTCCCTCGGTGGCGCAGAGATCTTGGTCTACCCCACGGCCATCGGCTCTGAGCCGGACCACCCGGATTTCGACACCCAGCCACTGTGGCAGCAGGTGATTGTCGGCAACGGCATCGCCAACGGGCTCTTTATGGTGGCGCCCAACCGCTGGGGCGATGAAGGAACACTGAACTTTTACGGCTCCTCCTTCATCTCCGATCCGTACGGCCGCGTTCTGGTGCAGGCCCCGCGCAATGCCTCCGCAGTGCTGGTGGCAGACCTGGACCTGGGCCAGCGGCGGGACTGGCTGACACTCTTCCCCTTCCTGGCCACGCGCCGCCCCGATACGTATGGCCGGCTCGCGGAACCCGTACGACGTGACCAGCCGCTGGGCGGGGAAGAAGCGGGGATTTCGCTCCCCACCCGCCCCCTAACCTCGCAAGCTCGGCCAGGGAACCCTGCGGTCGTGGCCTCAGGCTCAATCACCGGTCAGGAAGTGACCGCATGAACACGTGGCGCATGCCTGCCGAAACCGCTCCGCAGGAGCGGCTGTGGATGGCCTTTCCCACTGGCGGCTACACGCTGGGCGACACGGAGGAAGCTGCCCACGCTGCCCGGTCCACCTGGGCAGCGGTGGCCAACGCCGCCGTCGAATTTGAGCCCGTCACCGTGGTGGTGGACCCCGACGACGTCGGCATGGCCGCCCGCTATCTGCACCCGGACGTCGAGGTGCTTGCCGCCCCGCTCAACGATGCGTGGATGCGGGACATCGGCCCCACCTTTGTGCTCGGTGAGGACGGACGCCTCGGCGCCGTCGATTGGGTCTTCAACGGCTGGGGCGCCCAGGACTGGGCGCGCTGGGACAAGGACGCGCTGATCGCCGGCGAGGTCTCAACCCGCGCCGGCGCCACGCACATCGCGTCCGCGCTGGTCAACGAAGGCGGCGGCATCCAGGTGGACGGCCAGGGAACCGTCCTGGTGACCGAAACCGTGCAGCTGGATCCGGGCCGCAACCCCGGACTCAGCCGCGAGGACGTGGAAGCCGAGCTCGCCCGGACCATCGGCGCAACCCAGGTGGTCTGGCTCCCCCGCGGGCTGGCCAGGGATTCGGAACGGTTCGGCACACGCGGTCATGTGGACATCGTGGCCGCCATCCCCTCCCCCGGCACACTGCTGGTGCATTCCCAGCAGGACCCCCGCCACCCGGACTTCCAGGTGAGCCGCGACATCATCGAGCACCTCCGCACCACGAGGGACGCGGCCGGACGCGAGTGGAACATCATCGAAGTCCCCGCCCCTGAAGTGCTCTGGGATGACGAAGGATTTGTGGACTACAGCTACATCAACCACGTTGTGGTCAACGGCGGCGTCATCGCCTGTACGTTCGGGGACCCCAACGATGACAAGGCGCTGCAGATCCTGGCGGAGGCCTACCCCGGCCGCCGCGTGGTCGGCATCGACGCCCGCGAACTGTTCGCCCGCGGCGGCGGCATCCACTGCATCACCCAACAGCAGCCTGCTGCCTCGTAGAAAGGGCCCACCATGATCCAAACAATCAGCCAGGACAGCAAAACGGCCGCCGGCACGTCGCACGACATATCCGGCAAGGGACTGAAGGCCGGGCAGCTGGGCCTCCTCGCCGTCGTCGTCCTTGGCATTTCAACCGTTGCGCCGGCCTACACGCTGACCGGCGCGCTCGGCCCCACCGTCAACGCGGCCGGACTGCAGCTGCCGGTCATCTTCCTCATCGGCTTCATCCCGATGATCCTGGTGTCGCTCGCCTACCGCGAACTCAACGCCGATTCGCCGGACAGCGGCACCACGTTCACCTGGGTGACCAAGGCGTTCGGGCCGTGGGTGGGCTGGATGGGCGGCTGGGGACTGCTCGCGGCCAACGTCATCGTCCTGTCCAACCTGGCCGGCGTGGCGGTGGACTTCTTCTACCTGTTCCTGGCGCAGCTGACGGGCGCCCCGGAACTCGCGGATCTCGCCGCCAACAAGCCGCTCAACGTGGCCACGTGCTTCGTGTTCGTGGCGCTGGCCGTGTGGATCAGCTACCGGGGCCTGCACACCACCAAGATCGTCCAGTACGGGCTGGTGGGCTTCCAGCTGCTGGTCCTGGGCCTGTTCGTGGCCATGGCCTTCGCCAACTGGTCCACGTCCGAGACTGCCATCCCGTTCAGCTGGGAGTGGTTCGACGTCACCAAAATCGAGACCTTCGGGCAGATCGCCGCCGGCATCTCCCTGTCGATCTTCGTGTACTGGGGCTGGGACGTCTGCCTGACCGTCAACGAAGAGACGGCCAACGGCAAGAAGACCGCCGGCCTCGCCGGCACGCTCACCGCCGTCGTCGTCCTGGGCATCTACCTGGTAGTCACCATCGCCACCATGATGTTCGCCGGCGTCGGGGATACCGGGATCGGCCTGAACAACGAAGAAAACAGCGCCAACGTCTTCACGGCGCTGGCCTCCCCCGTCATGGGACCGTTCGCCATCCTGATGTCCCTCGCGGTGCTGTCCAGCTCGGCGGCCTCGCTGCAGTCGACGTTCACCTCGCCGTCGCGCAGCCTGCTGGCCATGGCGCACTACGGGGCGCTGCCCGCGCCGTTCGCCCACATGAGCAGGAAGTTCTCGACGCCGGGCTTCGCCACCGTCGCGGCCGGCGTCCTGTCCGCCGGGTTCTACGCCGTCATGCACGTCATCAGCGAGAACGTCCTCAACGACACCATCCTGGCCCTTGGCCTGATGATCTGCTTCTACTACGGCCTGACCGCCATCGCCTGCTCCTGGTACTTCCGGGAGAGCGTGTTCAGCAGCGTCCGCAACTTCGTCCTGCGGCTCCTGTGCCCGGTACTGGGCGGCGTAGGCCTGTTCGTGGTGTTCCTGCAGACCGCTGTGGACAGCTGGGATCCGGAGTTCGGCAGCGGCTCGGAAATCGGCGGCGTGGGGCTCGTGTTTATCCTGGGCATCGGGATCCTGCTGCTCGGGGCCGTGCTCATGGTGGTCATGGCACGCCTCCGCCCCGGCTTCTTCCGCGGCGAGACGATCCGCCGGGATACCCCCGCGCTGGTGGTCCCGGAGTAGCTGCCCCCACAGCACAGCACGGCGCCCTGCCCGGAAAGTCTCCGGGCAGGGCGCTGTTTCGGTTTCCTGATCCTGTCTCAACTGCGGTTCGGCAGCGAACCGCGGGTCACCAGAAGTGCGCTACATCCACCACCATGCGCGATCCGGATCCGGGGCCGTCCAGGGTGAAGACCCGGAACGGAAGCCGGGCACGGACGCCGAGGCCGATGCTGGTGTAGCCTTCGAAGCTGCCTGCGTAAGCCAACTGACGGAAGGTCTGGTATCCTGAAACGTTAGTAAGTTCGGCCTTGTTCGCCGGCTTGTACGTCTCCTCGTAGTTGCTGTCGTGGGACGGTGCGTTCACCGTGACTTGGAGGAACGCGCCACCCCGCAGCGGGATGCCAAAACCTGAACCGTCCTGTACCGCCATGGGTACGTACTGGACCGTGTAGCCGGCAACAGGGCCGTTGAGGTCAACCACCATCCGGTCAAAGCAGTAGTGCTGCCCCGTCCGGACGTTGGTGACGGATGCGGTGCTCATGTCACGGTCTGATTCAGCCAGTGACCCCCAGACGAGCCCGCAATAGGATGTGGTTGCCGAGGCGGGCCCCGGAGCCAGGAAACCCAATCCGACAGCCATCAAAATGACTGTCAGCCACGTATGAATCTTTTTCATTGTGGGCCACCCTTCGAGTGATTAGGTAGCTCAAGCGTATGAGCCTCCGGGGCCTCTCAAAAGGGTTGTTGCCGCTTCGGCGCGGAACCGTTAAACGGCCTTGCTTCCGGTCACGCGGGCGTAATTCTGAAGCACTTAACGGGGCCATCGAAACGCTATTAACACCGTTTCTGCACCCTGCCGTTATGCATAATAACGACGCCGGCGCGCCTCACCGGAGCGCCGGCGTCGGGAGTTCAGCCTTCGCACTCGATGCAGTACTTCAGGCCGTTCTTTTCGCGTGCAATCTGGGACCGGTGCCGGACCAGGAAGCAGGAGGAGCAGGTGAACTCATCGGACTGTTCGGGAACCACAATCACGGTCAGCTCTTCGCCGGAGAGATCGGCTCCGGGAAGGTCGATGCCTTCGGCGGTGTCGGTCTCCTCAACGTCGATGACTGCGGTCTGGGCACTGCCGCTGCGGGATGCCTGCAGCGCCTCAAGCGACTCGGCGGAGGCCTCGTCGTCAGTCTTGCGTGGAGCGTCGTAATCGGTAGCCATGGCGTGTTCACTTTCGTCGCTGCACGGCACCATTTCAGGCGCCTCAGTGAAGCAGTTTAGGTCATTATGCCGCTACTTGGGCAACACTGGGCAACCAGGAAAATTGCGTCCTGTCCTTTTCCCCGCATCGACTGCTCCGTAAACGCCCTTTTGGACGCTCAAAACGGCGGCTACGGAGCAATCGATCGTGTGTGGTGGGGTCAGTTGGACGGGAAGTTGTACGAGGCGCCGGAGGCGTGGCTTGCTTCGGGCCAGCGCGAAGTAATTACCTTGCCGCGGGTGTAGAAGGACACACCTTCCGGGCCGTAGATGTGCTTATCCCCGAACAGCGAGGCCTTCCAGCCCCCGAAGGAGTAGTACGCCACGGGAACCGGCAGCGGGACGTTGATGCCGATCATACCCACGTCGACGGAGCGCTGGAACTTCCGGGCCGCCGCTCCTGACGATGTGAAGATCGCGGTGCCGTTGCCGTACGGGTTGGCGTTGATGAGGGCAATTCCAGCGTCCAGGTCCTCAACGCGGACCACCACCAGGACCGGTCCGAAGATTTCCTCGGTGTAGGCCGTCATCTCGGTCTTGACGTGGTCGATGACCGTGGGGCCAACCCAGAACCCTTCCTCATGGCCGGGGACCACCAGGTCGCGGCCGTCCACCACCATCGCGGCGCCCGCGGCCTCGGCCTCGGCGATGGTCCTGACGATGAAGTTCCTGGAATCTGAACTGATCACCGGACCCATGTCGGCGTCGGGCTCGGTGCCGTTCTTGACCTTCACTGCCAGGGCACGCTCTTCGACCTTCTTGACCAGAAGATCGGCGGCGTCGCCGACGGCGACAGCCACAGAGATCGCCATGCAGCGCTGGCCGGCGGAGCCGAAGGCGGCGGCGGCGAGGTGGTCTGCCGCATTGTCGAGGTCGGCGTCGGGCAACACGATGGCGTGGTTCTTCGCACCGCCGAGGGCCTGGACCCGCTTGCCGTGCGCAGTGGCTACCTCGTTGATGTGCTTGGCAACCGGGGTGGATCCGACGAAGGAAATGCCGTCGACGTCCGGGTGGGTCAGGAGACCGGAGACAACCTCGCGGTCGCCGTGCAGGACCTGGAAAACGCCGTCGGGCAGGCCCGCCTGCTTGAACAGCTTGGCCAGCAGCATCGCTGCGGACGGAACCCGGTGGGAGGGCTTGAGGATAAAGGCGTTGCCGGTGGCGATGGCCATCGGAGCCATCCAGAGCGGCACCATCACGGGGAAGTTGAACGGGGTGATCCCGGCTACCACGCCGATCGGTTCGCGGAAGGAGAAGACGTCGATGCCGGTGGAGACCTGGTCCGAGTACTCTCCCTTGAGCAGCGTCGGGATGCCGCAGGCGAACTCGATGACCTCCAGGCCGCGGCCGATCTCGCCCTTGGCATCGGAGAGAACCTTGCCGTGCTCGGCGGTGATCAGTTCGGCGAGCTCGTCAACGTGGGACGCGACAAGCTCGCGGAACTTGAACAGGACGGCGGTGCGCTTGGCCAGGGAGATATCGCCCCAGGAATCGGCGGCGGCACGGGCTGCCGCGACGGTGGCGTCCAGGTCTTCCCGGGTGGCCAGGCGCAGCTCCGCGGAGACTGCGCCGGTGGCCGGGTTGTAGACGGGCTTGGTCCCGGTTCCGGAGCCTGCGGCTTCCGCTCCCCGGATGAAGTGATTGATGGTGGTCATGGTTATTGCTCCTGTAGTAAACGGTGTTCGACGGGGTGCACAGGCGTGACGGTGCGCGGGAGCCCGGAGGCCAGGGATTCATGCACGGCCAGCCGGACGGCGAGGTTCTGCTCGGTAAGTTCGCGGTGGACCACTTCGTGGCGTGCGCTTCGCACCCACGTGCTGAACCTTTCGATCTCCAACTTGAACTGGTCCTCATGGATGTCGAAGACCTCGGAGCGCCCGTCGCGGAGTCCCACCGTGACCCGAGCTGCTTCGTCCGGGTCCGGATCGAACGCTTTGTCGAGCGTGATCTGGCCTTCGGTTCCGATGATTTGGAGCGTGTGGGTACGAGGTCCTTCAAAGCCGCAATCGAAGGTTCCGATGACGCCGTCGTAGTCAAGGATGCCTGCCACGCTGGTTTCCACGGGGTCGGACGGGCTGGTCCCCTTCGCATACACGCTGATGGGCGCCCGTCCCATAACCATGTTCATGATGTCGATGGCATAGCAGCCGACATCGTTGACAGCGCCGCCTTCCAGGCCGGTCTGCAGCCGGACTTCGCCGGCTGTGCGGTCCATAACGAAATGGAAGCGCGCATGCAACGAAACAATCCGGCCGATCCGCCCTGCGTCGATGAACTCCCGGACCTTCTGGTGCTGCGGGTGGAACCGGTACATAAAGGCTTCCATCATGCTGACGTTGTTCCGCTCACAGGCCTCCACCACCCGGGCGTAATCCTCGGCACTTCCCACCAGCGGCTTTTCACACAGGATGTCCTTGCCCGCCTCGGCGGCCGCAATGATCCATTCGGCGTGAAGCCCGTTGGGGAAGGGAAGGTAGACGGCCTCTACGTTGGGGTCGGCCAGGAGATCCTCATGGGATGTGTATGCCTCCGGGATCCCAAAGCGTTCCGCGACCTCGGCGGCACGTCCGTTGGGGCTGCTGATTCCAAAAACGCTGGCGTTGCGGGCCTTTCGCATCGCCGGCAGGAACCTGTCCTGGGCGATCCGGGCCGTTGTCAGGATGCCCCAGCGCACAGCGCTCATTGCGAGAGCTCCACTTCCAGGGCCCGCAGGAAGGCCACGGACTGCCGGACGTCCGCTACGGGGCCGTCGCCGGAGGGGACACCTTCGAGGATGGTGTCCTGTTCCATGGTGAACCAGCCGTCGTAGCCGCTGTCGAGGAGGTGGCTGACAATGCTGGCGATGCCGACGTCGCCCTGTCCCAACGGCACGTACATGCCGGACTTCACGCCGTCGGTGTAGGAGATCTCACCGGACTGGACGCGGCTGGCGATGGCTTTGCGCACGTCCTTGAGGTGGGTATGGCCGATCCGTGAGGCGTAGTCCCGGACAAGCTGGCCGGGGTCTGTCCCGCCGATCAGCAGGTGTCCGGTGTCGAGGCAAAGGTTGGCTGCGGTGTCGTTGAGGACCCGGTTGACATCCGATGTGGACTCAATCATGGTGCCGACATGTGGGTGGACCACTGCCTGGATGCCCTTGTCCGCGGCAGCCTTGACGATGATGTCGAGGTTGCGGCCGAAGAGGTTCCAGCCCTCGGCGTCGAGTTCGTGGCGCTGGTCGTAGCCGTCCACCCCGGTCTCGGCAGCCAGGACCATAACGCCGGCGCCCGCTGCTTCGTAGGCGTCCAGCTCTGCCGCCACCGCTTTCAGCGGGTCCTTCGCGGGGTCATGCAGCAGGATCGGAAAGAAGCCACCGATTGCCTGGAGGTTGTGCCGCTTGAGGACGTCTGCGCGTTCGGCCGCCTGCTCGGGCAGGAATCCCGCCGGGCCGAATTCCGTGGCGGCGATGCCCAGGTCTGTCATTTCGGACAGCACCCGGCTGGCCTCCAGCTGGTGGCCCCATCCGGGGACTTCACAGACGCCCCACGAGATGGGGGCGGCGGCAAGGCGGCTGGTGATGTTGCTCAATCTGATCCTCCATAAACGTTTTGATCCCAGTCGATGACTGAGCCGGTGACTACCCCGCTCCTGTCGGAGAGGAGAAAAACTACAAATTCGGCAATCTCGTCAACCTGTCCGAGTTTGCCCATGGGCACGGATGCGTTGGCCTTCTCCAGCCAGTCATCCCCCGCGCCGTGGAATTTTCGCTGCGTTTCCGCTTCGCCCTCCGTGGCGGTCCAGCCGATGTCGAGACCGTTGATGCGGATCTTGTCCCAACGGTGGGCGTGTGCCGCGTTCCGGGTGGCTCCGGCCAGTCCGGCCTTCGCCGCCACGTACGGGGCCAGGTAGGGTTGGCCGCCGAGTTCGGCGATGGAGATGACGTTCAGGATGCTGCCGGATGCTCCGCGTGCCGTGAGGTGTTTGATCGTTTCGGCCATGATGAAGAACGGCGACTTCAGGTTGACGGCGATGTGCGCATCGAAGAGTTCCGGTGTTGTATCCAGCATGGTTCCGCGGGTTGTCAGGCCGGCGGCGTTGACCGCGCAGTCGATCCTGCCAAACGTGGAGATCGTGTCCAGCACTGAGGCACGGGCCTGTTCGACGTCGGCGAGGTCAGTTTTGATGAAACGTGCGGCGACGCCGGACTTCGTCAGTTCGGCCGCCAGTTGCTCACCGGAGTCGGCATTGCGCCCGGTCACTGCCACGCCGGCGGCGCCTTCGGCCGCCGCCCGCCTGGCAATGCCGGCGCCCAGCCCTTGGGTGCCGCCGCTGACAAGTACAACCTTGTCCTTAAGGAGCGGGCTGTTCATGCCTTACTCTTTCCCGATTTTGACGACACGGCCGGACCTGGCGGACTCTTCGGCCGCGTTGGCCAGGACGAGTGCCATCACGCCGTCGTCGAAGCCGGGGCTGCACGCCGTGCCGGAGCGGATGGACTTGGCGAAGCTGTCCAGCTCGTTGCGGTAGGCCTGGCCGTAGCGCTCCAGGAAGAACGGCAGGTAGGGGTCGGACTCTTCGGTGCCTGCGGCGGTGTACTTTCGCACGGTGGTCGGGGTCATGTTGCCGGCGGTCAGCAGGCCTTCGCTGCCGAAGGCTTCCAGCCGCTGGTCGTGGCCAAAGGCACTGTGGCGGGAGTTAATGATGGTGATTTGCTCGCCGCCGCGTCCCCGCAGGTTGATGACCACCGAATCGAAGTCCCCGGCCTCTTCGATGTAGTCGCAGAACAGGTTCGAACCGGTGGCCGAGACCTCGATGATGTCCGGGACGAAGAAGCGGGCCATGTCCAGGTCGTGGATGCTCTGGTCCCGGAAGATCCCGCCGGACGTGAGGATGTACTCTTTGGGCGCGGGGGCGGGGTCGCGGCTGATGATGGTCAGCTGCTCCAGGCGCCCGATTTCGCCGGCCTCAACCCGTGCGCGCAGCGAGCCGAAGTTCGGGTCGAAGCGCCGGTTGAACCCGAGCATCAGCGGGGTGCTGGTGCCGCGGATCTGGTCCCGGCACGCGCGGACGCGGTCGATGTCCAGATCGATGGGCTTTTCGCACAGGGCGGCGACGCCGGCGGCGACCGCCCGGGAGATCAGCTCGACATGGGTGCTCGTCGGGGACCCGATGATGATGGCGTCCAGGTCCTTGTTGGCGAAAACCTCATCAGCGGTTTCGACGGCCTGCGCTCCGGTCGTGGCGGCGAGCGCCTGGGCGCCCTTAATGAACGGGTCCGCGATCCATGCCAGTTCCAGGTCAGGGTGGTCGGCGATATTGCGGGCGTGGACCTGGCCGATACGGCCGGATCCGAAGAGTGCAACCTTGAGTGGTCGGTCAGCGGACATGGGTGAGGGTCCTTTCGTGTGTTCCGCCGGCGAATGGTTCGCCTGCGGCTGGGTTATTGACAGTCATGGTGGCGCCGCCGCTGTTCATGGAATCCACCAGGGCCTGCGCCACGCGGGCCGCGGCGAGGGCTTCCTCGGCGGTGGCAAGCGGGGGCCGGGTTCCCGAGATCAGGGCGTCCACCCACGCCTGGGATTGCAGCCGGTAGGCGTCGGCGAAGACGGGTCTCCAGTCAGCCGCATAGGTTTTTGATTCCGTGAGTGCCCGGCTGGTTGTGGTCAGGTGCGGCCGTGCGAGCTCGACTGTGCCCAGTTCTCCAACGATTTCGCAGCGCACGTCGTAGCCGTAATGCGCGTTCAGGAAGAGGTCAACGGCCGTCAGGACTCCGTCTGCTGTGCGCAGGTGCAGCACCTGCGGATCCTGCCTGCTGGTGTCCAGGGCGGTGGACCTCGGGGCATGCCAGCTGACGGATTCGATGGGTGAATTCAGCAGCCAGGCGGTGATGTCGATTTCGTGGATGCCCGAGTTGGTGATGGTGGCGGCCGAGTTTCCGCCGGGCGGGCATGTGCTGTTGCGGTGCGAGCTCAGGACCATCAGCGGCTGGCCGATGGCGCCCTCCGCCAACAGGGTTTTCAGTTCGCGGTAGGCGGGGTGGAAGCGGCGCATGAAGCCCACCGAAATGAGCGGAATTCCTGCGGCGATGGCATTCTGCCGGTCAACGAGGTCCTGGCATTCCTGGACCGTTGGCGCCAGGGGCTTTTCGCAGAGAACCGGTTTACCGTGCTCCAGGCAAGCTATAACCTGTTCGGCGTGTGCGCTGTCGTTGGAGGCGATCAGGACAGCGTCCACAAACGGTGAGGCGATGAGTTCTTCGGCCCAGCTGAAGCAGCGGGCACCCGTTTCCGCGGCCAGGGCGCGCGCCCGGTCCTGGACCGGGTCGGCAATGGCGGTCACGGTTGCCCCTGAGACGCTGCCCTGCAGGGTGCGGGCGTGGTCGCTGCCCATAACGCCGGCTCCGATGACGCCGATCCGCACCGTCATGGCGCGGCCACCGCCGCCGGCGAGCGGCCGGCCAGGACCTCCACGGCGCCCTTAGCGGCGTCACGGACCGTGTGGACCATTCCCTGACGGGTGAACCCCATCAGGTGTGGCGTCAGGACGACGTTCTCGTGATCAAAGACGGGGTGGTGGGCTGGCGGTTCGGGATCGTAGACGTCCAGTCCGAGTCCGGCCAGCTGCCCGGAGGCAAGGGCGTCCTGGGCTGCGTCCAGGTCCACCAACCCGCCCCTGCTGCAGTTGATGAGGACGGCGCCGGCCGGCATCAGCGCCAGGCGCTCGGCATTGATGATGTTGTGGTTTTCCGGTGTCAACGGCACGTGCAGGGTGACGAAATCGCTCCGGCTCATCAACTCATCAACAGTTTCGCAGCGGACGGCGGCGGGTACGTCGGCAAACGGATCAAAGGCCAGGACGTTGAGGTCGAAGGCCTCGGCGATCCGGGCGACCCGGCGCCCGATGCGTCCGTATCCGATGATGCCCAGGGTGAATCCTTCCAGGTCGCCGACGGCCACGTCTGACCGTTCCTCCCAGCGGCCCTCCCTGACAAGCGAGGTCAACATGGACAGTTTCTTGACGAGTGCCAGCAGGTGGGAGAACACCCCTTCGGCGACGGACGCAGTGTTGCTTCCAGGCGTGATGACCACGGGGATGCCGCGGCGGTTCGCCTCGGCGACGTCGACAAGGTCGGTACCGACGCCGGTCCTGGCGATCACTTTCAGTGCTGGCATGCGGTCCAGGAGTTCGCGGTCCACGCGGTACGCGGCGCGGACGATGGCGGCATCGGCGCGGGCGAGGTCCTCGTCCGTGGGGTTGTGGATCATTTGCTGGTGCGGGGCCAGGATCGGTTCGACCAGGCCGGCCTCTACGCTGCCGAGAGCTACGACTGTCTGGGGTGTGGTTATGGAAGCCATCGTCATCCTTGAAGATGTGGGGGTGCACTCCCGCAACGGCTTGGGGTGCCGCGGGGTGACTGTATGGGTGGTGGGTTAGAGGCCGAGGAGGCTGGACGTGCGGACGACCAGTTCGGGCTCGATGGGCCGGTGGACAAAGCCGCCGCCGAAGTCGTGGTCCTCGATGCGTTGAAGGAGCGTTTTTGCCCCCGCGACGCCAATACCGGAACTGTCCGGATCGACAGTAGTCAGCCCGAGCCGGGGCATGGCGCCGAGCGAGATGTTGTCGTACCCCGTGATCGCGACCTGAAGTCCGCGTTCATCGGCTGCCGTCATCGCTCCGAGTGCCGCCAAATCGTTGATGCAGGCCAGGGCCGTGGGCCGCAGCCGGCCGGACGCTCCGAGCGCCCGTTGGGCTGCAACGTACCCGGATTCCTGCGAGAAGTCGGCTTCAACGATGTGGATGTTCCGCCCGAGTCCATGGCTTTCCATGGCCTCGGTGTAGCCGATGACGCGCGCCGCCCCGACGGAACCGCCGAGCCCACCCACGTGGGCGATGCGTTCGTGGCCCTGGGCGACAAGGTGGTCCACCACCATGGAGATGCCGTGGGCATCGTCGCTTCGGACCACATCGGCTGTGTCGATGTAGTCCGGACCTCCGCCGGCGAACACCACCGATCCGCCCGAAACAACGCGGCTGAACGGAGCCTTGTCCGGGACGGTTCCGATCACGAGGAGACCGGCTACGCGCAGATCACGGAAGGCCTGGAGGATGGACAGGTCCACCCCCCCGGCCGACGCCGACGCCGTGACCGCGCTGAAGAGCACGGTGTGGCCGGCCTCTTCCAGCACCGGCCGGGCGGCGTCGACGACGTCGAAGGCCCAGGGGTTGTGCAGGTCGCTGACCAGCACACCGATGGTTCCGTTGCTGCGTGTTGCCAGTGACCTGGCTGCCATGTTGAGCTCGTAGCCCATCTCCTCCATGACTTCCAGCACCCGCTGGCGGCGTTCCGCGCTGACCCGGGGAGAGTCACGCAGAACCAGGGAAACCAGGGACTTTGATACGCCGGCGCGTTCGGCCACGTCCTTGATCGTTGGCCGCCGGGCGGATGCAATGGCCATGGCTAGACCCGCGCCGCTGTGGTGCCGTGGATTTCCTCGATCTTCTGCCACTGACCGGACAGCGAGGAAGCTTCTGCCGCGCTGACAATGGCGGCAGCGGAAGCGGCGTCGTGGATGTTGGAGTTCTCCTGTGCGCCACCGGTGACGGCCACCAGGAACTTCTTGGCTTCGATGACCTTGAGGTCGTCAAAGCCCATGCTGTTTCCGGGGCCGGGCTGGAAGTGTGAGTAGTCCCCATGGCGCGGGCTGGCGTTGACCGTGGTGTAGCCCTGCTCGTCGTTGTTGCGTCCGAGGCAGACTTTGAGTTCGTTCATGCGCTCGAAGTCCCACTTGAGGGAGCCTTCGGTGCCATAGACCTCAATCTGGTAACCGCACTCGGGTCCGACGGCGACGCGGGACGACTCGATGGTGCCGACGGCCCCTGCACCGACCGCGGACGGGCCGAAACGGACCAGCGCTGCAGCGTAGTCTTCATTCTCGACCTCCCCCATTTCACCGTTCTCAATCACTGCGAAGTGCGTGCCGGATCCCATAGCCAGTTTGGGCCGCTGGGTGTAGACCGTGCTTGTCAGCGCGGTTACCTCGGCGATGGGTCCAACTACATATTGGCACAGGTCCGTTGCGTGGCTGAACAGGTCCGCCAGCACGCCGGTGCCGGCAAGCTTGCGGTCGAAACGCCAGGACAGCGCACCGTTCGGTTCGGAGGCATACCCGGAGAA
This sequence comes from Pseudarthrobacter sp. KH_020_B, assembly GCF_057840185.1. Taxonomy (NCBI): domain Bacteria; kingdom Bacillati; phylum Actinomycetota; class Actinomycetes; order Micrococcales; family Micrococcaceae; genus Pseudarthrobacter; species Pseudarthrobacter sp. KH_020_B. The sequence continues at coordinate 905,304 of NZ_CM174506.1, read as the reverse complement.
AAAGACGGCGCGGACGTTGGTGATCCGGCCCAGGCGGCCCTCGGCAATCAGTTTCCGGGCGTGCTCGACTGCCGGGGCGTGGCGGTAGTTGTAGCCGATGGTGGTGACGACGCCGGCCTCCGCGGCGGCTTCCTGCACGGCTGCGGTTTCCTCGTAGCCGCGTCCGACAGGCTTTTCGATCCAGAAATGCTTTCCGGCCTTGGCTGCCGCGATGCCGATTTCGGCGTGCAGGAAGTTGGGGGCGCAGATGGAAACGACGTCCACGTCCGGGTGGTTCAGCACGTCGTGGTAATCGGTGGTGCCTTCCGCGAAGCCCAGGACATCGCGGGCATAGTCCACGCGGTCGGGCGCCGTGTCAGCGGCGATGACAAGCTTGGTGTTTATACCAAGCTCCGGGTACGCGTACTGGACAGTCTGGTAGGCGCGCGAGTGGAGCTTTCCCATCCATCCGACGCTGATGAGGCCTACACCGACGGTGCGGGATTCTGCGTTCACGTTCTTGCCTTTCTCGGGGGAATTCATGTCAGTTGCGGGCGGTGTCGAAGGCGTCGCGGAACGCCGCCGCCATGATGGTGGAGTCTGAGCCGATGGCCACGAACCGGAAGCCCTGGCCGATGTATTTGGCGGCTCCCAGGCCGTCCACGGCCAGGATTCCGGCCGCCTTGTTGTGGCGCTGCGCCGCGGCTACGACGCGTTGCAGGACCGCCTGGAAGACGCTGCTGTCCAGCTGCAGCGGTACCCCGAGGGCGTAGGAGAGATCCAGTGGGCCGACGAATACGACGTCGACGCCTTCCTGGGCGGCGATGTCTTCGACGGAATCCAGCGCTTCAAGGGTTTCAATCTGGATGACTCCCAGGGTTTCCTGGTCGGGTTCGGTGAGCGTGCGGCGGTCCATACCCCAGCGGCAGGAGCGGTTGTAGGTGGCCACACCGCGGTCTCCGAGGGGCGGGTACAGCATGTGCCGGACGGATTCCGCGGCCTGGTCAACGGTGTTCAGCCGCGGAACCATGATCCCGGCCGCCCCCTGGTCCAGCACCCGGCCGATCCGGATGCGGTCGCCGGATTCGACCCGGACGATGGTGGGGACGCCGTAGCTTCCGGCGGCGATTACTCCGTCCCGAACCGCGTCTTCACCGCCGGAGCCGTGTTCAAGGTCGATCAGCACCCAGTCGGCGCCTGCCGCTGCGCAGACTTCGGCGGCGGTGGCCGAAGCCAGGCCCACGAAGGTGCCGACTGTGACTTCGCCTGCGGCGAGGCGCCGGCGCAGCTGACCTGCATTCAGTGGTCCGTGGCTCATCCGAACCACCGCTGGCTGCCGCGTGCCTTCTCGTAGTCGGTGCGGAGCGTGCGGACCCATTCCTGGCCGGAGACTTCAGCCGGGGCAACGTCCCACCAGACGTCGCCGCCGGGCAGGTCCACGTGGGGAACGGTGGGGACCACGATGACTACCGGGCCCTGGGTGTCCCTGGTCGAGGACAGTGCTTCCCGGACCTCTGCCGCGGTAGTGGCGCGGATGGCCAGCGCGCCCAGGCCCTCGGCGATCTGCCGCAGGTCCACCTTGAGGTAGTCGCCGTCGAGGCGCGCTTTGGGGGCGTCCTCCGTGGCGACGCTTCCTCCGGTGGTGCGGTACCGGAACTCGTTGCCGAATTCCTTGCCGGTGCGGTTCATCTGCAGGCGGTGGATGACCTGGTAGCCGTGGTTTTCCGAGACGATGATGGTGACGTTGAGGCCTTCCTGGGCCGCGGTGAGGATTTCCGTGGGTGCCATCAGGAAGGTGCCGTCACCGATAAAGGTGACCACCCGGTTGTCGTTGTTGCCTTCGGCGAGACGGACGCCCATGCCTGCGGCGATCTCGTAGCCCATGCAGGAGAACCCGAATTCGAGGTGGCAGTTACGGTTGCCGGTTGCGTCCCACACCTTCTGCAGGTCGCCGGGGGCGCCGCCCGCAGCGGCGATGACCGTGTCGCCGGAACGTGCGTGTTCCTGCATCAGGCCGATCAGCTGGGGCTGGGTCAGGAGGGCGCCGGTGACCGGCGCGTCCGGGTGGTCCGCGGGGTTGTAGGCGTTGTCCGCGTCGAGCCAGGTGGACCGGATGGGGGCCCACTTGGCCTTCTCGGTCTGCACTGTGTCCTGCCAGGCTTCGCTGGTGCTGTGGCCCTCCAGTGCCTGGGAGAGTGCTTCAAGACCCAGCCGGGCGTCCGCCAGGATTCCGGTGGCGCCCTGCTTGCGGGTATCGGCGTCCACAATGTTCAACGACGCGAACCGGACGTCCGGGTTCTCGAAGATGGACTGTGAGCCGGTGGCGAAGTCGGTGAGTCGGGAGCCGACGCTCAGGACCAGGTCAGCCTGCTTGACGAGGGTGTTGGAGGCGAAGTTGCCTTCCAGGCCCACGCCGCCCACCTGCCACCATTCGTCCTTGGTCACGGCACCTTTGCCGCCGAAGGTCTCGACGACGGGAATTCCGGCCTGCCCTGCCAGCGCCTCAAGTGCGGCGTGCGCATCGGAGTAGTGGATACCGCCGCCGGCGATGATCACCGGACGCTCGGCCGAGCGGATCAGGCGGGCGACGTCGTCGACCTCTGCCAGGTCCGGCAGCGGCCGGCGGATCTTCCAGTCCCGGGGTTCGAAGAACTCCGCCGGGAAGTCGTAGGCGTGGGACTGCACGTCCTGGGGCAGCGAAATGACCACGGCACCGGTATCGGTGGGGCTGGTGAGTACGCGCATGGCCTGCGGAAGGGCGGTCAGGAGCTGCTCCGGACGGTTGATCCTGTCGAAGAAGCGCGATACCGGACGGAAGGCGTCGTTCACGGTCGCGTCAGCCTCGATGGGGTGTTCCAGCTGCTGCAGGACAGGACCCTGGTGCCGGGTGGCATACGTGTCGCCGGGCAGGAGCAGCAGCGGAAGCCGGTTGACGGTCGCCAGGCCGGCGGCGGTCACCAGGTTCAGGGCGCCCGGACCGATGGAGGCCGTGACGGCCAGCACGGACTGGCGCCGGGTTGCCTTGGCGTACGCGGTGGAAATGTGCGCCATGTACTGTTCGTGGCGGCCCTGGATGAACGGCATGTCATCGGCCAGTTCGTCGAACGCCTGGCCGAGGCCGGCCACGTTGCCGTGCCCGAAGATCCCGAGGGCGGCGGGGATGAGGCGGCGGCGGACGCCGTCAGAGACTGAGTACTGGACCGACAGGTACTTGACGACCGCCTGGGCGGTGGTCAGTCGGATGGTCTGCGAGTTAGTGGTCATTGCCTTATTCCAGAAGTCGGGGGTTTACCAGGGGCGTCCGTGCAGGATGACCGTTTTTTCTTCGGTCATTTCCTGCACTGCGGAGCGGACGCCTTCCTTGCCAACGCCGCTGCCCTTGAGTCCTCCGTAGGGCATGAGGTCGGCGCGCCACAGGGGCGTCCAGTTGATGTGGATGTTTCCGGCGTCAATCTGCCGCATGGCCCGGACAGACCCCGAGACGTCGCTGGTGAAGATTCCTGCACCGAGCCCGTAGTCGTTGTCGTTGGCCAGGGCGATCGCCGATTCGATGTCGCTGGCTGAGGTAACAGCCACGGCCGGTCCGAAGAGTTCGTTGCGGCTCAGTGGAGAGCGCGGGTCAACGCCTGCGACGACGGTCGGGGTGACGACGGCTCCCTGGCGGTCCCCGCCGGTGAGCACCTTGGCTCCGGAGTTACGGGCTTCGTCGATGGAGGACTGGACGCGTGTGGCTTCCTCTTCCGAGATCAGCGACCCCATACGGGTTTCGGCATGACGGGGGTCCCCCACCGCGATGGCTTCGACCTTGGGGATGAGGGCGTCGAGGAAATCTGCTTCGATCCGGCGGTCAACGATGACCCGCTGCACTGAGATGCATACCTGGCCGGAGTTGATGAAACCGCCTGCTGCAACCGCGCTGGCAGCGAGCTCAAGGTCTGCGTCCGGCAGGATGATGACCGGGCATGAGGCGCCCAGCTCCAGTGACAGTTTTTTGACTCCGGCGATCGAGCTGATCCGCGTGCCGGTTGCGGTGGACCCGGTGAAGGAGACTTTCCGGACGCGCGGGTCGGTGACCAGCACATCGCCCAGGGTGCTGCCGGGTCCGGTCAGGACGGAAAGCGCTTCCGGCGGCAGGCCGGCGTCGACGAAGCACTGCGCCAGTTTCAGCGCCGTCAGCGGCGTGGCACGGGCGGGTTTAAGTACGACGGCGTTACCGGCTGCCAGCGCGGGTGCAATTTTGTGCAACACGAGCAGGGCGGGGTAGTTGAAGGGCGTAATGGCCACCACGATGCCCACAGGCTGCCGCAGGGTAAAGCCGATCTTTTCCAGGCCCGTGCCTGCGTTGGCGTCCAGGGGAAGGGTGGAACCGTACAGCTGGCTTCCTTCGTAGGCAGCCAGGCGAATGATGTTGCCGGAACGGCTGGCCTCGCCGCGGGCTTCGGTGATGGGCTTCCCGGTTTCCGCGCTGATGGTCTGGGCGATGTCCTCGGCACGTTCATCGGCCAGGGCAGCTGCCCGCAGGAGGATGTCTACCCTTTCGTGTGCCGGGGTGGCCCGCTGCAGCTGAGCGCCGATCTCGGCGCGGTCAAGCGCGGTCTGGGCGTCCTTGACCGTTGCCACGGGGACCGTGTCAATGATCCGGCCGTCAAAGGGTGACCGGACTTCCTCGGTCCTGCCGTCGGCGGCACCGAGCCATGTTCCGGCGATTAGCATTTGCATGGTTGCTCCATCTGGTTGTAAACGTTTGCGCTCAGTGGCGCCTGGTGGTGCTTTCGTATGCCGCGTCCGCGACTTCCGCGACCTCCGCCTGGACTTCTTTGACGATGTCGCTGTGGCCGCCGAGCTGTTCGAGTTCGTGGGCGAGTTCGGCGAGTTCGGCGCCGCCGGCCATCTGGGCGGTGAGTTCGTCGAGGGTGATGTCCTTCTTGTCGTAGTAACCGATGGACTTGCCGCGCTTGAGCAGCAGGAACCGGTCCCCGACAGGGAAGGCGTGGTGCGGGTTATGGGTAATGAAGATAACCCCCAGTCCGCGGTCGCGGGCCTGCAGGATGTACCGCAACACCACGCCGGACTGCTTGACGCCGAGGGCCGCCGTCGGCTCATCCAGGATGAGGACCTTGGCACCGAAGTACACCGCGCGGGCGATCGCCACACACTGGCGTTCACCGCCGGAGAGCTGGCCGATGGGCTGCTCCACATCGCGGAGGTCAATGCCCATCTCCGCGAGTTCGGTCTTGGTGATGTCCTTCATTTTCTCGACGTCCAGGCTCTTGAACGGGCCAAAACCGGAGGTCAGCTCCGAGCCGAGGAAGAAGTTCCGCCAGATCGGCATCAGCGGCACAACGGCCAAGTCCTGGTAGACCGTGGCGATCCCGGCGTCGAGCGCGTCACGGGGCGAGGTGAACTTCCGCTCCTCACCCATGATGTTCAGGACCCCGGCGTCGTGCTGGTGCAGGCCGGCGATGATCTTGATCAGCGTCGACTTACCCGCGCCGTTATCACCCAGGACACAGGTGACGCGGCCGTTGTCCACGGCCATCGTGACATCGCTCAACGCGAGGATGTTGCCGTAGTTTTTCCCCACCTTGTTCAACGAGAGCAGGTGCACGGGGGTGTGGGTCAGCGGGTCCGTCTCGTTCCGGAGCAGGGTGGTTTGGTCGATTTCCTTGGCATTCATGTTCTCCGGCCCCTTTACTTGAGTTCCGCGCGGCGTTTGACGATGAGGTTAACGATGGTGGCCAGCAGCAGCATCAGGCCCAGGAAGAACTTGAACCAGTCCGGGTTCCACTGCGCGTAGACGATGCCCTTGTTGGCCATGCCGAAGATGAACGCGCCGATCGCGCCACCCACTGCGGAGCCGTAGCCGCCGGTGAGGAGGCAGCCGCCGATGACCGCGGCGATGATGTACAGGAACTCGTTGCCGACACCTTCACCGGACTGCACGGTGTTGAAGGCGAAAAGGTTGTGCATACCCAGGATCCAGCCGCAGAAACCGACAGCCATGAAAAGGCCGATCTTGGTCTTGGTGACGGGAACGCCCACAGCGCGGGCGGCGTTGGCGTCGCCGCCGGCCGCGAAGATCCAGTTGCCCACTTTGGTGCGCAGCAGGACCCAGGACGCAACAGCCACCAAGGCGATCCAAATGAACACCGTGACGTTGACGTCGATGCCGCCGATCTTGATGGTGGAGGCGAAGAGCACGCGGGCGGCGTCGAAACCGTCGAGGTCGGACACCGAGGGGGTTGCCACAGCCCCGCCGATCATGCGGGTCAGGCCGAGGTTGAGACCGGCCAGCATCAGGAAGGTAGCCAGCGTGACGATAAAGCTGGGGAGGTTTGTTTTGACGAGGATCCAGCCGTTGATGAACCCGATGCCCAGGGACACTACAAGCGCAAAGGCAACTCCGACCCAGATGTTGGTGCTGAAATACCAGCTGAACATGGAGGCTGAGAGGGCTGACGTGATGACTGCGACGCCGGTGGAGAGGTCAAACTCGCCACCGATCATCAGCAAGGCCACGCCCACGGCCATGATCCCGATGGTGGAGCTGCCATACAGGACGGTTGCCAGGGAGCTGGGCTGGAGAAAAACGGGGGCGATGGCGGAAAAGAATACGAAAAGTACCAGGGCGCCGACGAGGGCGCCTATTTCGGGCCGGACAAGTAGTTTCTGCAAGGGGCTTCGAGCGCTGACTCGCTCGTCGCCTGCAATCGTGAGGACAGCATTGGCCATGATTTTTGACTCCTTTGTGGTGGGATGCCGGGTGCGACTGCCGGGGCGCCCGGCATCCCACAGAAATTTCCTGCTTAGCGGATGCCGGCCTGGGCGAACTTGGAGACATCGGCCGCATTGCTCTTGTCGACGACGGCCGGGCCGGTGTAGACCTGCTGCCCGCCGCCAACCTTGAAACCGCCGACTTTGTTCAGCCAAATGGTGTCCACAGCGCCGTACCCCTGGAGGTAGGGCTGCTGGTCGACGGTGAACTCGACGCTTCCGTCTTCAATGGCCTTGGCCAGCTCGCCGTTCAGGTCGAAGGAAGCCACCTTGACCTTGCTGCCTGTTTCCTTCACGGACTTCACGATGGTGAGCGTGAACGGGGCGCCGAGGCCGATGATCGCGTCGGCGTCCGGCGTGGACTGGAGCTTCGCCGTCACCGTGGAGGAAACGGAGGTCATGTCTGCGCCGTTGACGTTGAGGATCTCGGAGCCGGGGACCTGTTCCTTGACACCGGCACACCGGTTTTCGAGGCCGACGTGGCCCTGTTCCATGATCACGCAGATCGGGTGCTTGATGCCTTCGGCGGCGAGTCGCTGGCCAACCGTGACACCGGCGAGCTTGTCGCTCTGGCCAAAGTGGGTGATTGCGCCCATAGCCTTCGACTGGTCTTCGCCGGCATTGAAGCTCACCACGGGAATCCCGGCGTCCGCAGCCTTCTTGACGACGTCCTTGAGGGCCTCCGGCTTGGCCAGCGTGACGAGGATACCGTCAACTTTCTGGTCGATGGCCTGCTGCACCAGCTGCGCCTGGCGGCCACCCTCAGCGTCACCGCTGTAGAGCAGTTCGACGTTGTCCTTCTTTGCCGCGCTCTCGGCACCCTTCCGGACGATGTCCCAGAAGGTGTCGCCGGCAGCGGCGTGGGTGATCATCGCGACCTTCAGGCGGGGTGTGTCCGCAACCGCGCCGCCTCCCCCAACATTTGCGGTTTCGGTCTTGCCGCCACCACTGGAGCATGCCGCCAGGGTCAGGAGCGGAACAACGGCCAGGGCCACAACGCCCTGACGCCAACTGATTTTTGCCACGTGAAATCTCCTTTGATTCGCACCATTTTCGACCGTCGTGAACGCTTCGGTCGCACGCCGGGGCATGGAGCGAAATGCGGAGGTCGCTGATTATGAACGGATGTGATCCAACTCTCTGAGTGGAACGGTCCAACCATAGAAGACGGGGATTCGGAATGTCAATAGACCGTTCCAATTGTTTGTGGTTTCATACTTAGACGCGCTTATTTGATCGGGCGGCGGCCCTCATTTGCTTCAAAGGAGAACCATGACTGACTCGTCTGCCCCGGAGCTCGTGGCATCGTGCTGGACCAGCGCCGGCAATGCGGCGCCGCTGCAAGTTCCGGAGACAAGTCCCGTGCCGATCAAGGATCGCTTGGACGCCATGGCCGCAACAGGATGGTCAGGTTTTGGGCTCGCCCATGACGACCTGGCCGCCGTCCGCTCCACACTTGGCTTCCCGGCCTTGCGGAAGCTGATTGACAACGCCGGCTTCAGCTATGTTGAAGTTGAACTCCTCAGCAACTGGTGGGACGAGAGCCTTTCCCACCAGTGGCGGCCGCAGCTCGACCTCCTCCTTGAGGCTGCCGAGACGCTCGGTGCCCGGTTCATCAAAGTCGGAACTGCTCCTGGCGAGGCCCTGGATGACCTCGACTTCCTCGTCGAACCCCTCCGGCGCCTGACAGCAGAGGCCGAGCTCCGGGGCACAAGCATTGCCCTGGAACCGATGGCATTCGCCACCGTCGGACCGCTTCCCGCCGCAGCGGAACTGATCCGCAAGGTCGACATGCCCGGATGCGGCCTGGTGGTCGACTACTGGCACGTCTTCCGTGCCGGAACCACCTTGGACGAGCTGTCCCAGAGCCTTGACGCTAACCAGATTTTCGGCGTCGAGCTCAACGACGCAGATGCCGACGTCAGGGGCTCCCTTTTCGAAGACACACGCGACAACCGCCGCCAGTGCGGGCAGGGTGACCAGGACGTCGTCGGGTTCATCCGAACCATGAAATCCCTTGGCTTCGACGGACCGTGGGGCGTGGAGATCCTGTCGGAGGAACATCGAGCGCTTCCCGTTCTGGAGGCACTGCGCGAGACCCGGACCAGGACATTGGAATGCTTTGCAGCGCAGTGAAAAACAGGCTGCACCTGCAGTCCGAGTGGTTCCCCGTCGTGGGCGAGATTGTCGAAGTACGGCTCGGCTACAGGACCGTAAGGACAGGCCGGGTGGACGGCGTAACGTCCGACGATCAAATCCTTTGGATGGCAGCGGACGGCGCTGAGTCCCGGGCCATGTTCGACCGCTCTGAGGACTTCTCGGTGTGGATCGAGTACAAATGGGAAACGTCGTCGACACGCAGGTAGGGGTCAGGACGACGATCTGTAGGCCGTTTCAGCCAGGAAACCTGCCGTGCTCGTAGCCGGTTTCCTGCCAAAAGAGCTAAGAATCAGGCCAGCGGTTCCCGACTTGTTGGGAACCGCTGGCCCGCCAATGTTGGGCGTGAGCCGTGACCGATGCCCGGGCAGTTGCCGCGCTGATGCTGCTACGAGATGTCTGCGGTTCGCTGGGGCAAAGCCGCTGCAATTGCCAAGACACCCGGGGTGAGCAGCTCCGGTGGCATCGCAAAATTGAACCGAACGAACCCCTCCCCGCCGATCCCGCAGTCTGCTCCGTCAGAGGCGACAACCCCGGCATTTTCCGCTAAGCGGCTGTTGCCGCTGGTGCACGCGGCCGCCGTTTCGGAGCGTTTCACTCTAGAGGCCGCTCCGATTGAGGCATGGCACAGCCATTTTGACGTGAACGTCATCGCGCCAGCGATGCTTACGCAGGCACTACTTGGCCGTTTGCGTGAGTCGCGCGGACAGGTCGTGTTTGTGAACAGTGGCGCCGGTGTACGCGCCGTGCCGACCACCAGTGTCTACACCGCATCGAAGTTCGCACTGAATGGGTTGGCCGACGCCTTCCGCGGGGAAGTGGCGGCATGGGGAGTGCGGGTTACCACCGCCTACCCGGGCGAGACTGCTACGCCGATGCTCATGAAGGACCGCATCGATCGAAGCGCAGCTGACGCATGTGCATGTCCGCCCACGATCCGAGATTTCAAGCGCTCCGTAATCAGGAGACGAAGCGGAACTATGCGGCCATCGGGACACACGCGCATGTTTGTCGGGCCGTCCCAGCATTCACTCAGGCGTCGTCCACGGAGGAATTGTGGAGCATCTCAGCCGTTGGGGAAGGGAACCTTCGTGAGCTTTTCCGAGATGTGCCAGATGCGCTGGGCATCCTCAGTGCTGCGAAGGCGGGCGTACATCCGCTGCTCGGCGGGCGGGCCGCCGAGGTGACCGAGGCCCCGAGGTGCATAGAGGGCGCCGGACCTGGCCTCAGGTGCGGTCGCTGCCATGAGTGCGGGCAGCTTCGCCGATGCCCCGTTCGGAAAGGGTACGGATCAGTCTCCTGCGCGACGTCTCCTCGTCGCGGCCAAGCTCAGGGCGCGCGGCGAGCAGGTTCGTCGGAGCGACTCCGGGGTGCGAGAGGTTGCTGCTGATGCCCCAGTCGCCTGCCTGGCTTCGCCGGTCCAATTCGAGGCCGAACAGTCCGAACGCGATCTTCGACTGGCTGTAGGCATTCATGCCGTGGTATGACCGTTCCCAGTTCAGGTCGTCCCAGTTGATGACGCCTTGGTTCGCCGCGACGCTGACCTGCGAGGTCACCCGTGCCCGCCCATCTCTGAGGACGGGCAGCAGGTGGGCCACGAGCGCGAAGTGGCCGAGGTGGTTGGAGCCGAACTGAAGCTCGAACCCGTCGGCGGTCGTCTGCCGGTCAGGCGGTGTCATCACTCCGGCGTTGTTGATGAGGATGTGGATCGGCTGCCCCTCCTGTCGCAGGGCCTCCCCGAGGGATGCGACGGAGGCGAGCGAGGACAGGTCGAGGTCGCGGAGCGACACATCCGCGGCCGGGACCGCCTGCTTGATCCTGGCGATCGCGTTCTCACCCTTGCGCCGGTTGCGGACGGGCATGAGGACTTCCGCGCCAGCTGCGGCCAGCCGCGCCGCCATCCCCAGGCCCATCCCGTCGCTGGCTCCGGTGACGACGGCGCGCTTCCCAGATAGGTCGGGGACCGTGATGTCGATGTTCTTGCGTGGCATGGTTCACTCCTGATCGTTGTTTCGTTGCCTCCATCGTCGCGGAAGACGGCGGCGTTATTCAGGGCCGCTTGATCCCCTGATACGGCAGGAAAGTTCCGACCGGACCTGCGTGCGAACGTGGTAGGAAGGAAGTGGCCTCAACGAAGGAGACGCAATGGTGATCGACAGGACCGGACTGGCGGAGTTCCTCCGGCGCCGCCGCGAGGCGTTGCAACCCGAGGACGTCGGCCTCCCGCGTGGACAACGCCGCCGGACAAGCGGGCTGCGGCGCGAGGAAGTCGCCTTGCTTTGCCACATGTCGACCGACTACTACTCGCGACTCGAGCGGGAGCGCGGACCGCAGCCGTCCGAGCAGATGATCGCCTCCATCGCGCAAGGGCTCCACCTTTCCCTCGACGAGCGCGACCACCTGTTCCGACTCGCCGGACACAACCCACCCGCCCGCGGCACTGTCAGTGAGCACATCAGCCCCGGCCTGCTGCGCATCTTCGACCGGCTGCACGATACTCCCGCGGAGATCGTCACCGAGCTCGGCGAGACCCTGCGGCAGACCGCACTCGGCGTCGCGCTCACCGGTGACCTGACCTCCTACAGCGGCCCTGCCCGCAGCATCGGCTACCGCTGGTTCACTGACCCCGCGACACGGCAGCTCTACGCCCCCGACGAACATCCGTTCCTCACCCGCATGTTCGTCTCGGGCCTGCGCGGGGTGCCACGCTGCGAGGTCCTGCCTCCCGGGCGGCTCACCTTGCCGACTTGCTTCTCGCCCGAAGTGAAGAGTTCCGGAGCGTTTGGAGCGAGCACGAGGTCGGCATTCGTCCCCACGAGGTGAAGCACTTCATCCACCCTGAACTCGGCGCCTTGGAGTTGACCTGCCAGACACTGCTCGATCCGGGACAATCGCATTCGTTGCTCGTCTACACCGCCATTCCCGGCAGTGAGAGCTACGAGAAGCTGCAACTGCTGTCCGCCAGCGGCACGCAAGCGCACCGCTAGCGCACCACACAGGACAGCGCGGAACCAGCCGCCAATAGGGGCGCGCGGTGGCGCTATCTGGATGACGCCATTCGGGGTTCGGGCCGCCCGCAAGCTTCAACACGCTCGAATGGACAGGAAACATCCGGACTGCCGGAACCGGTGCAGTTCAGGTACAGGCGGTGTCCGCCGACGTCGATCAACTGACCCTGAGCCGGAGAGGCCGCTGCATCCACCGCTTCGCGCACGGTTTCGAAGGCGCTACCCAATGAAGCCAGAGCGAGCATCGCGATCGCTGGGTAGAGCAGAAAGCGCCCGGTCCGGCTGCGAAGCTGCCGATAGGCTTGGAAAATCATCCAGACCGTTAACAACAGCAATGCGGGAAACACCACTAGGGTTCAACGCTTGTGCAGGGAAGGATTTGAGCCAGTGAGTTCAGTCGCGGACGTTTCCTTCGAGATAACCGGCAACCCATTCATGGAGCCGGTCGGTGCTCCACGTCGGTGTGGCGACGAGGAGTACTTCACGGTCCTCACGGATGACGCGGGTGATGCCGTCTTCCTGCTTGAGGGCCTTGATCATGCGGCCCACCACCCGGTTGTGCTCGTGAACGATGTCCTCCCGCAACGACACCTCAAGCTCCCGGCCGCGGAGCTCGTCATCGCCCAGGTCTTCTACCTCGACGAGCGGTTCCTCCTCGGCCACCTCAGCTTCGTCCAGGCTGTCGCCCCGGTTCAACCGCTCAATGAGCCGGCGGGCGTACTCGGCCATGGTGTCATCCGGGGACTCGCGAAAACCTGTGATGCTGCCGTGGGCGTGGACCCTTGGCACATCGGGGAGGAACTTGTGGTCCTCCCCTGTGCCGCTGACCAGGACGGGATGCTTGTTGAGGTGGTATCGCTTGATGCGGTGGTGCGCGATTTCCCACCGCGCCTCTGGTGCGCGCTGCTGCACGACATCGCCCAGGTAGGACACCAGTCCGTCCAGCAGGAACAGCGACTCCAGTGAGAGTTCCCCTACTGTCTCGTAGGCGTACCGGGCCCAGGAGGGCCACTGTTCCCGCGGCACGCTGGTGGTGTCTGTGGCGCCGGGTGCGTCCGCGATGGTGAGGTGGGCCAGGCTCCATCGCCATAGGGGAACCAGGCTCTCGATGGACCCGTCCAGGAGTGCATCCGGGTCCTGCCCGTCGGCCACCAGGACCTCCCGCAGCCGCTCCAGTGCCGGCCCGCGCTCCTCCAGATACTCCTGGAAGGCGGCCTCAGACCTTGCCTTGGTCATGTTGATGTAGTCGACATACTGAGCCATGGCATCCCCCTTGAGGCCAAAGCATACCGGTGCGCCGGTCGGTCAGCCAGGGATGCTGAAGAAGCTCTTCGGGTCGTCGGCGCCCAGGAGATCGTGATGGAACACGATGGCGTCGACCGGCCGGGTGTCCACGAACAGGACCGCAACCGACCGGGAGTGGACCACGGTGTAGCGAGTGGGCCCGTCCAGCCAGGAATGGATCCCGGTGTACTCCTCAACGAACAACCCGTCGCCGAGCAGGCCCCGCTGCCCGAGCAGGTCATAGACAACATTCCAGGCGAGATCCATCAGTTCATGGATCGCCGCCTCAACAGTTGGAGCCGTCATAAGTCCATGGTCTCTCCAGTGACTGACAGGGTTCGGGAGCGACGCGCGGCCGGCTGCAGTGGTTCAGGAGGGCTTTTGCGACTCCCAGCCGGGTCCCGCATCCACAGCCGGAGATAAGCATTCATGCCGCTTCAAGACTGACCACAGGAAGGTCTAGGCTGGCGCAGCTTTCCTGTTCCTGCCCTGGTAGAGGCGGCGGTAGCTTGAGGGTGTGATGTTGAGCTTCCGGTCGAAGTGGAGCCGGAAATTTGCTGTCGTTCCCAGGCCGGTCATTGAGGCGACCGCTTGTACCGTCAGGTCGGTGGTTTCCAGGAGCCGGCAGGCTTCGGCTACGCGTTGGTCGTTCAGCCACTTCAAAGGGGTCATTCCTGCTTCGGCCGTGAATTTCCGTGTGAAGCTACTGGTTGCCCAGCCGGCGTGTGCAGCAATGTCCTCGACCGTGAGTGGCGCAGCCAGGTTCTGCCTGGCCCAGGCGCAGGTGTCGGCGAAGAGGGCCAACGGTGCGGCAACCGTGCGCTCCATGTACTGGACTTGGCCCCCTTCCCGGTGCGGGGCCACCACCATCCGTCGCGCAATACTGTTGGCCACCTCGGTTCCATAGTCCTTGCGGACCAGGTGCAGACAAAGGTCTATGCCTGCCGCGACCCCGGCGCTGGTACTGACGTTGCCTTGGTCTATGTACAGGACGTCGGCGTTTACGGCGATGCCCGGGTACAGGGTTTGAAGCCGTTCGGCGTTTCTCCAGTGGGTGGTTGCCCGCTTACCGTCCAGGAGACCTGCAGCAGCGAGAGCGAAAGCGCCGGTGCACACCGACACCACGCGGGCTCCGTTGCCCGCTGCCTGGCGCAGGGCCTCGCTGACCTCGGCGGGCGGATCGTTCAGCGGTGCGTAGCCGGGCACCACGACAGTGTCCGCTGACAGAACGGCGTCCAAGCCATCAAGGGCCTGGATGGAATACCCGGACGTTGTCGGAACCAGGCCGGGCTGGGCAGCGCAGACCCGGAACGAGTATCGTCCCCGTTCATCTTCATGGCCGAAAACCTGAGCTGGAATGGCCAGGTCGAAAGCGACCACATCCGGCAGTGCCAGCGCGACGACTCGGTGCATATGCACACTGTACTCAGCAAGGCACGAGCTGAGCAGAATCCTTTCCATACGGGGCATTTTTGCCATGCATTTCCGTAGCCGGCGAATGACAGCATGGGCGCATGACAATCTTTCAGGCGGGGCACGAAATCACAGCTACCACTGCCAAGGACCCTACATCCACGGAGCAGGACCTAGCGCCCGGCGTTGATCTTTTACAGAAGGGACACATCGGTTGGATCGTGACCGGTTCGCTGGCTACCGGAGTTCTCGCTGCACTGCTGCTGGCCGTCGCCCCGTTTGTTCCGGCAACCGAGAGCACCCTGACCGGTGTCATCTTGTTGGGGCTGGCCCTGGGATGGGCCATGCTGGCTATGCTGTCGGTCCGGTTCACCGATCAACCACAGCAATGGGCCGCCGCCCCAGCACTCTTCATGGGACTGGGCGGGCTCCTTCTGCTGGTGCTCGGCTCCCCGGCGCAGGCAGTGCTCGCCTGGGTGTGGCCCCCCGCGTTGCTGGTGCTGGCGGTCTGGATGATCTTCCAAGCCAAACGGCAGCTTCGCAGTCGGAGCGGGCGCTTCCTGCTCTACCCGGTGATCGTAATGCTCGCTCTGGCATCAGCGGGTAGCGGCTTCGAAACCGTCAGCGCAGCGGCGGCTGCAACGGCCTCTCCGGCGCGGGGTCAGTTGATCGACGTCGGCGGGCACCGCCTGTACCTGAGCTGCACCGGTTCCGGCAGTCCCACTGTCGTGATCGAACCCGGCGCAGGCGGAATGTCATCTGACCTCGGATTGATAGCACCGGCCGTTGCCCGTGACACCCGGGTGTGCGTCTACGACCGGGCAGGCCGTGGATGGAGCGATCCGGCGAGCACGCCGCAGGACGGCGCGCAGATCGCGACCGACCTCCATACACTGCTGCAGCGGGCGTACGTTCCCGGACCGTATGTGCTGGCTGGACATTCGTTCGGTGGCCTCTACGCCCTCACTTTCGCTGCCCACCATCCCGAGGATGTAGCCGGTCTGGTCTTGGTGGACTCGACCGCACCGGCATCGGACGCGGAATCAGTGCACGGCCCTCGCACGGACGCCGACGACACGATAAACCGTATCTCCGCACTGGTCTCGAGCGCAGCGCAACTGGGCATCGGCAGGCTGCTCGGCGTGACACCCAGCCACCTCATAAGCACGACCGAGGAGTACATCCAAGGCGGCTCCTCAGCGCAGCAGGCCGCCGGCCTGGCGAACTTCACCGACAGACCGCTGGTCGTCCTGACAGCCGGCACCGGCAGTCAGCCCGGCTGGGACGCTTCGCAGGAAGCACTTGCCTCACTCTCGACCAGCACACTGCACCGCATCATCGACGGGGCCACCCATGCATCCTTTGTCACCGATCAGGAGAACGCGGCCGCGGCTGCCCGGGGAATTCTCGACGTCGTGTCCGCTGTGCGGAATGCAAGCCCGCTCACGCCGTAGGACGAAGTAAGCCCGTGACTCACCCATTCGGGGAAAGGAGCCGTCATTATGGCGGCGAGCATTTACGGGCCGGGTTCATTATGAGGGGCCGGGTCATTGAGGTCGGCTAGCATTCGAGCATGACTGAGAACGTGTTTGACCAGGAAACGCTCCAATCGATTGGAGAGCTTCTAGCCCTCGGGGAGCAGAAGGGCTTCGGGATGACCTTCACACCTGACGCCGAAGGATGGTCGGTGGGCTACATGCGGGGAATGGGCGGCGGCGAGCTGGTCAGTGGGTTCGACCTTGGGGACACAACGCGGGCCGCCTTACGTCCATTGCTTGATCTGGCCGCGAGGCATGAAAAGGCTCGCCAAGATCGAGAGCGTTAGCTGAAGCCGCAGGCACCCCGCGCCCAACGACACTGCTGAAGGAGTTCCATGGCCGACCTTGTCCCTGAATACCTGACCTTCGATTACCAATGTCAGTTCCGGGGAACCCCGGGAGCACGCCACGACCCGGAGGACTACCCCATGGTCTGGACCGTCAAGGTCAAGGGGACGGTGTGGGACGACAAGGATGACGGCGGGGACGGCAAAGAGGTGACCGTCGGGAAGGCACAGCTGTACGTGGTGCCCGACGCGGGAATCATCGACCTGTTCCTGACCCTGGACGCGGTCAACCAGGAAGTGGCCAACGTCGCCGAGATGCTCACGATCAAGCGACCTGACCTCCTGGAGGAGATGGCACTCGGCGGGGACCTGCTGATCCTGTCGTCCCTGCAGATTGAGCCGAAGTTCCGCGGCAACAAGCTCGGGCACGATGTCCTGAAGGCGATCCTCGGCGCACTCGGCAGGTCAGCCGCCCTTGTCATCGTGGAGGCCGCCCCTCTCCTCGGCAAGGCCGCCCCGGAGGAAGGCACTCCCGAGCATGAAGCAGCGAAGGCTGCGCTGCGGCGTTACTGGGAAGGCTTTGGCTTCCAGTCAGCGTACGGCGACTACCTTGTGCTGGACGCAATGGCGGACGTCCTGGAATAGCGGGGAGGTTCTCGAGGCCGTGGACAGCGGGAGGCGAGTGGAAGGCAGCTACTCGAAGAGCTCGATGCGCGGTGCTCCCTGAACGCCTCCGCGATGGAGGGCTTCCTTGAGTTCGTCGCGGCCGATAAACGCCCTGGCGGTGTCCACATTGTCGAAATGATGGATGACGAGGACATTGTTCGGGTCATCGGCCATCCGGTGCACTGACTCCTGGGTCACCCCGCCCTCTTTCTGCATGTCGGCGACGGAATCGTAGACTTTGCGCCAGGCGTCGTAGTCGGCGACACGATGAAGGATGGTTGCAACGGCCATGGTGCTTCTCCTTTGAAGCGTGCCGCGCTATTTCTCGGACCGGTCCGGGCCCGTGAACCTTCCAGGCTTTGATGGTCGACCGCGCGTGCACGATTAGCTGCGGTGGCCCGGAAATGGGCCGCCACTGGTTGTCTTACTCGCTCCCGTGCAGGATGTCAACAGGCTGGGCCATCACCTTCCACCGTCAACCATGCCGTCGCCAACGGGGGCTCACCGCCCACTACTGAAGAAACCTGAAGAAACTTTTCGGATCGTCGGCGCCCAAGAGGTCCTGGAGGAAGGCGATGGCGTCGACGGGCCGGGTGTCCACGAACAGGATCGCGACCGTCCGGGAGTGCACCACCGTGTACCGGTTCAGGTCTTCCACCCAGGAATGGATCCAGGTGTACTCCCTCAACGAAGAGCCCAACCCCGAGCAAGCCCCGCTGCTCGAGCAGGTCGTAGACAACATTCCAGGCAAGATCCATCAGCTCATGGAGCGCCGCCTCAACAGTTGGAGCCGTCATAGCTCCATGGTGCTCCCGGGCACCGACAGTCTTGTGGAGCTGGCGGGGCGTGTCCTCAAGAACTGCACGGAGAGTCCAATCCCAGGTAGTGGTCAACGAAAGATCGGCGGCATTCACTGGAGCTGTGGCCGCAGCAGGGCTATCTGGTCAACGAATCGTCAACGAAAGCTTCCGCTCCCACCGGGGCGTCTTTCCAGTGAGCCTCTTTGAGGAAGATGCCAGCGGTGGCACTCATGGCACGGGTAGGCGCGAACGGTTGCTTGCCGGGCTTCCCGGCCGCCAGGATCGCGTCCAGGGCGCGCAGGGCAGTGAACTGGTTGGGGTACTGGTTTTTCTGACAGGCCATCGCGGGGTCCTTCGTTCGGTTGACCGAACGGTTCACACCCGCCTACAGTCGCCATCTTCATAGCGGTCTTGCTGTACTGATCATGCCATATTCCGGAGGGCTTCTGGAGGAGCTACTCGGGCTCAGATTCTCCCTCGTCTTTGAGCTCGCCGGCGGCGATGCGCTCGGCGGTGCGCCGGTAGGCCTCGATGATGAAGTCTTCGATGTCGCTGGCCCCGATGCGCCACACGCCCCGCCGACCTGGATCCCGCGAAGCTCCCCTGTCCTGAGCAGGGCCCGGATCTGGTTCTGGTTTACGTTCAGCTCTTCGGCCGCCTGGGCAATGGTCAGGAAGCGCAGCTTCTGGGGTTCGTCGGTCACCGGATCATCCTGATGCGCGGTTTGGCGTCGGCTCTCGCGGCGTGCTGCTGTTTCAGCCCGCGGCGCCCGGCCCGGGGTCCCCCACGAAGTAGCAGCTCAAGATCGACACAAGAGATTCCGAGGATTGACCGATTCCCTTCCCCAGCTTCCTCCTGGCTTCATAGAGTGTTCCCAAGGCAGTAACGACTACGTCTGGGGGACTTATGAGCACGAGCAGTATTCCGTTTGGGGAGGAAGCACGAGCCACGCAGGCTCCTGTGCCAGCCCGGCCCATCAAACCCGTGGTTGAACCACATGCAGTGCAGCAGGTTTCCCCCCGCAAGGGCCGGGAACATGAGGTGCAGCGTCTCATCCGCGACCTCGCCGAACTTGCACCCACTCGTCACGGGAGAACAGCATGACCGCCGGTGTCGATACGACCTTCGACTACCACTCAGACACTCCACACGGTAAAGACCCGGACAGGTACAGTCCCACCCTACGAAGGCACCACCAGCTCCTGTGGAGCAAAAGAGCTGCCCGGTAGCGGTCACTTCGACCTGGCCCCTGAACCCAAGTCGTATCTCGCTCACCGGTCCCATTTGGGTGAGTTTGGCCTATCCAGCGATGCCATCACCACCAGACTTCAAAAGCAGGCGGCCAGCCTCACAAGCAGCATCCCGGAGGATGAGATCCCTCCGTACCGCGGTTACACCGCCGGGAGCGCTCTGGTGTTCCCGGGCATCCAGATCGGCGGACAGCAGGTGATCAATCAGGCACGCGGCTGTCACCCCTGATCGCCGACCGCTTCGATCTGACCTTGGAGTGCATCCGGCGCCATTACCTTCGTATGGAGCCGAACCCACTCTCAGATGTCCTGAACAGATATAAGGAATTCTTCGCCCTGTTCAAGACCTTCGACGGGTACGTCGAGTTCTTCATGCTGCAGGACCTCGTAGAGGAGGACGGCGTGACCATCAAGTACTTCCACGATTTCAAGAACTTCACGACGCCTGCCGTCCCGCAAGACAAAGACAAGTACCTCAAGTATCTGCGGCGGAAAAACGACTTCATCACCGCGCGAAACAACAGGATCGACGCGGAACCCTAGGTGTGGCCCATGAACTCACTTTTGGTGATTACCACCGCGCAAGGAGAACCATCATGAAAGAACCTGAAAAGCCAGGCGACGTACTGGCCTGGCACGTCGAGAAGCTCCACTGGAACCAGGCAATGTTTTCTGAAGTAATCGACCGGCCCGTTCAGTTCGTCAGTGAGGTCATCAATGGCAAGACCAGAATCACCAGGACCTCGGCGGTACAGTTCGGCGCGGCCCTCGGCACGACCGCCGAGTACTGGCTGGACCTTCAGGATGAGTATGAGTTGTGGGTGCTGTCCCGTAACAAGGAATTACAGAAGATGCTCCGAGGCATCAAACGCCGAGCCAAGGCCTATGTGAATTTTCCGCAAGTGTGAGCAGCACGTGAGGAGCTGAATGGGGCAGTGCCGCCCCTTGCCGTCGCCCCCAGTGAGGTACGTGTGGCTAGACTGACGGGGTTAGGACGGATTGGGGGATCCAGGGCGGCGGTGCCGCTGCTCCGCTGGTCGGTCGCCGCGCGAACCAATGATGACCATGACCTTCTTCCAAGACCTGCCCGTACCGGAAGAACCACGCCGCGGCAGGACCGTCAGGTACGTTCCCCGGGCCTGGGCTGGTGCGCCGACCCACGAACTGCCTGCAGTTGTTCACATCGGGCAGTTCCTGCATCGCAGCCGCAGCTTTGTGCTGGCCTTCGAACTCTCGAAGGTGTATTCGATCGGATGCTCCTTTGATCTGACATGGACACTTCGCCGGGCTGAGGAAGACGATGAAGCCTGGGCTGAGCTGAATGGGGCATTCTTCGGTCACCCTCACAGCATAAAAAAGGGCGCTGATACTGGTGAGGCCAACCCCACCCCGGTCGGGAATCGAGTATTACAGTGGATGCATGGCTGCCAGCCGCAACCCGCTCGACGACCTGCGCGAAACCATCGGCCATCTGACCGATCAGCTCAGGCTGCACGGTTCGGAGCGCGTTGATGACCTGGTCGGCGATCTCATCGGTGCGAGGCCCGGGCCGGCCCGGCCGCTGTCCGAGGTGCAGGCCGAGCTCGACGCGCTGGTTGGACTGGAGACCGTGAAGGAACAGGTGCGGGCCCTCGTCGCACTGCTCCAGGTCCAGGCCCGCCGTAAGACGCACGGCCTGCCGGAGGTGGCCACTTCACAGCATCTGGTGTTCCTCGGAAACCCGGGCACGGGCAAGACCACCGTGGCGCGGCTCTTGGCCGAGATGTACCGCGCGGTCGGGCTGCTGCAGAAAGGCCACCTGGTCGAGGTCGACCGTTCGGGCCTGGTGGGGCAGTACGTCGGCGCGACCGCCATCAAGACGGACCGGGTGATCCGGCGTGCGCTGGACGGCGTCCTGTTCATCGACGAGGCCTACGCGCTGGCCCCGGAGGACGGCCGGATGGACTTCGGCCCCGAGGCGATCGAGGTTCTGCTCAAGCGGATGGAGGACCACCGCCACCGCCTGGTCGTGATCGTGGCCGGGTGCCCGCGGCTGATGGAGTCCTTCTTGCTCTCGAACCCCGGACTGCGCTCCCGGTTCGCCCGCGAGATCACGTTCCCCGACTACTCCGTCGACGCACTCCAGACGATTTTCCACCAGATGCTGGCCCAGCACGAGTACACGCTGGAGCCGGGTGCGGACCAGATGCTGCGCCGCATCTTTACCGGGCTCCACGCGGGCGAGGACTCCGGCAACGCACGGTTCGCCCGCAGGCTGTTCGAGCAGGCGCTCAACCGCCAGTCGCTGCGGCTGTCGCTCGACGAGGAGCAAAGTCTCGACGCGCTCGATCGTGAGGCCGTCATGATGCTCACCGCGGACGACATCGTCGAGGCCGCGCTGGCCTTGGGCGAGGAGCCGGAACCGACGCCGGAACCGGAGCGGTCACGTTGGTGGCGCTGGCTGGTCTGATCGGATCCGCGGCGGCTGTCAGGCGAATGCAAGGACCGCCCCCGAGCGGGAAAGGCACAACTATTCCACTGTGGTGCAACCGGAGGACGGATTTCTAGTCCTTCTGCCGGCGGCCACGCGCCCTGATGACCTTGGCGACCCCGGCCAGGGCGAGAGGGAACGCCACGACGGCGGCCAGGTGGCGCAGCAGGTTGTAGGGCTGCACCAGCGTAGCCCAGCCCACGAGAGCCCCTGGCAGTGCCACGCAGACCGTCACCCAGACGGGGTTGCCGCGGATGTGTGACCAGAGGGCGGCCGCGAGGGACATGGTGGAGCCGGCGAAGATGTAGCGACTGCCAATCCAGGTCTCTTCCTGATCGGCCGGACTCGGCAGCCAAATATGCCAGTTGGCGCGCGCGATCCCGTAGCCGATCAGGATCATCGAGGCGAGGACGAGCAGGATCCACGCGATGCTTCCAGCCCATCGGCGGCTTGCTTCAGACATCGTCTTCACCCCTCCCCTGAGTCTAGAGCGGCCCGTAGCCTGCGGTGCCGTACGGGGTCCCGCCAGTTGCCCAGGTCGTTCTCCACGGCCCTCCGAAGTCCAGTGTCAGTGCGGAGCCGGCGGCGGAAGGACTGCCGTGCCCGCCCCAGCACCGTCGATGGGATCAGGATACAGGCCGCCAGGAGAGCCACGACGAGCAGGTACGCACCGGTCAGCGCAGCGCTGGTGCCACGTTCGGCGGCCGCCGGGCAATTGCGGAGGGTCTTAGGAGCGACCCGCAGCCAGGAGGCCACTTCTTCGGTAGTCAGGAGCGGCGCCGCGTTGCCCTGGTCCGTTGCCGGTCCTAGGGTCTTTTTGCTTGTCTGCATGCTTTTCCCTATGCAGCCAAGCCCGTGACGGGTGTCGTCCGCCTTTCCCAAAGCGTGTAGTAAACGTGTTGTGCCCCGGTCTTTCGCGCATGAAAAAACCCTCCATCCCGGGCAAAATCGCCGGAATGAAGGGGTTCGTGGAGCCTCCTGTCGGATTCGAACCGACGACCCCCGCTTTACAAGAGCGGTGCTCTGGCCAACTGAGCTAAGGAGGCGCACCCCATGCGGGGCGTGCGCCGCAATGGCGCTAGATAAGGTTAGCCCAAGTCCGCCCGCTCGTAAAAACCGCAGGCCGCGGGCAACCCGGGCAAAAGAAAGGACCTGCTTCCGGAATCGATCCGGAAGCAGGTCCTTTGCATTCAGGGATCAGCCCTTGGCGTCGATCGCTGCCTGGATGTCAGCGTTCAGGTCCGTGGTGCCCTGCCACTGCTTGCCATCAACAAAAACGGTGGGAGTGCCGGTGATGCCGGAGTTCGCAGCCAAATCGGTGGAGTACTTCACGTACGGGCGGAAGGTCTTCCCATCAACACAGCTGTTGATATCGGCGCCGATGTCGCTGGCATGGGACTTCAGCTTGTCGTCAGAGAGGCCCGCTCCGCCTTCAGCAGGCTGGTTCGCGAACAGCACGTCAACGTATTCGGCGTACTTTTCCGGTGCTTTGTCGGCTACACAGGCCGCAGCGTTGGCGGCGCGTGAGGAGTAGTTGGTGCTGGACTGACGGTCCAGGAAGCCCAACGGCCGGTACTCCATCGTAATTTTGCCTTCATTGCGGAGTGTGGTCAGCGCATCGTTGTACGTGGTTTCGAACCGCAGGCAGACGGGGCAGATGAAGTCGATGTAGGCAATCACCTTCACCGGCTGTCCTGCTTCGGCTTCCGCGCCCGGAGCCACGAGGGGGCTGGGCAACGTGTCCGGCTTGGCGGGAAGGTTCGCCATGTCCACCGTGGCAGGGTCCGTTTTCTTCACTTCGCTGTTGGCCAGCAGGGTCACACCACCGTTGGCGTTGGCGCTGGCCGGCACGGGACCCTGGTCTGCAATGGGAGTGTTTTGCTGGATGTTTGTGGTCACTACAAGCGCCACCACCGTAAGGATGGCCACCACGGCCACCACAATGCCCCAGCCGATAAGCAGCTTGTTGCGCTTGTCCTTCTTCAGCTGCACTTCACGGATCTGGCGTGCCTTCTCGCGCGCCTCCGAGGTTCGTTCAGCCTTGGACTTACGTGGTTCATTTGCGGGGCTCATGTGTTCCTTGGGTCGATCGACATAGGGGGACCACTCAGTGGCAACTCCATCATTTTAGGGGAGAAACCTGAGAGCTTGCGCCTTCAAGTATTCCGCCCGAATAACCAACGGACGAATAGCCCCGATGATTCCATCCTATTAAGGTGGCTTAAAGGCACAAGCAACCCCAGGGGGCCGCAATGCAAACACCCGTCCAAGAAAAACCAACAGCTGTACCTGCCACCGGCGCCGCCGCACGCAGCCACAGCACGGCCGCCACGTACGACTTTATGGTTGTGTCCAACAGACTGCCGGTTGACCGCTGCGCGCCAGGCGAGAGCGGCGACGACGGCTCCGGCTGGCGCCGCTCCCCCGGCGGCCTGGTGACTGCCCTCGCCCCCATGATGACCAAGACCGACGGCGCGTGGGTGGGCTGGCACGGCGCCCCGGACGAAACCGTGGCGCCTTTCAGCCACGGCGGCATGGACCTGGTTCCCGTCCAACTGAGCAACGACGACGTTGAGCTCTACTACGAGGGTTTCTCCAACGCCACCCTGTGGCCCCTCTACCACGACGTCATCGCCCCGCCGGAGTTCCACCGAACCTGGTGGGACGCCTACCGCAAGGTCAATCAAAGGTTCGCGGACGCCGTCGTACGCCATGCCGGCCAGGGCGCCACGGTGTGGGTCCAGGATTACCAGCTGCAGCTGGTGCCGCGGCTGCTGCGCCAAGCGCGGCCGGACCTGCGGATCGGATTCTTCAACCACATCCCCTTCCCCCCGCCGGAGATCTTCGCCCAGCTGCCGTGGCGGCAGGCCATCATCGACGGCCTGATGGGCGCAGACCTTGTGGGCTTCCAGCGCCCCAGCGACGCCGGTAACTTCATGCGCTCCGCCCGCCGGTTCCTGGGCGCCAGCGTCAAGCAGCAGCAGGTGCATGTGAAGGGTGCGGACGGCGAAATCACGCACATCGCCAGGGCC
The DNA here is from genome assembly GCF_057840185.1 of Pseudarthrobacter sp. KH_020_B. Classification (NCBI taxonomy): domain Bacteria; kingdom Bacillati; phylum Actinomycetota; class Actinomycetes; order Micrococcales; family Micrococcaceae; genus Pseudarthrobacter; species Pseudarthrobacter sp. KH_020_B. Next base: position 880,646 of record NZ_CM174506.1, on the reverse strand, counting down.
CAGGCCTTCCCCATCTCCATCGACGTGGCCCAGATCAACGAACTGGCGCACAACCCCGAGATCATCGAGCGTGCACGCCAGATCCGCCAGGACCTCGGGAACCCCAAGACCATCCTCCTGGGCGTGGACCGGCTCGATTACACCAAGGGCATCCGGCACCGGCTCAAGGCCTTTGAGGAACTCCTGAACGAAGGCAAGCTGACGGTCGGCGATGCGACACTGATCCAGGTTGCCAGCCCCAGCCGCGAACGCGTTGAGCAGTACCGCCTCCTCCGCGAGGAAATCGAAGGTACCGTCGGCCACATCAACGGCACCTACGACACCATCCAGAACACCGCCGTCCGCTACCTGCACCACAGCTACCCCGTGGAGGAGATGGTGGCGCTGTACCTCGCCGCCGACGTCATGCTCGTGACCGCACTGCGGGACGGCATGAACCTCGTGGCCAAGGAATACGTCACTGCCCGCAAGGACAACGACGGCGCGCTGGTCCTCAGCGAGTTCGCCGGCGCCGCGGACCAGCTTAAGCAGGCACTGCTGATGAACCCGCACGATATAGACGGCCTCAAGGACACCATCATGCGGGCCGTCGATTTGCCCCCCAAAGACGCCGCGCGCCGCATGCGGTCCATGCGCAAGCAGATCCTGGAGCACGACGTCGACCACTGGTCAGCTGACTTCCTGGCCGCCCTGAATGAGAAAGTTGTGCGCGATGACTCCTGACGCCCGCCCGGCCAAGGGCCCGCTCGCCCTGTCCCCCGAACTCCGGCAGGCCGCCCGTCGCATCGCCCAGACGGAGCACCTGCTGGTGGCCATGGACTTCGACGGCACCATTTCCCCACTCGTTGACCGCGCCGACGAGGCCCGCCCCCTTCCGCGCACGGCCGCCGCCTTCGCCGGGCTCGCCGCCCTTCCACGCACGACGACGGCACTCATCTCGGGACGGGCCCTCGCCAGCCTGCGCGCGGTCGCCTCGCCCCCGGTGGACACGCTGCTGATCGGCAGCCATGGTGCCGAGGCGTGGCTTGGCCCCGGCTCCACGGAGCTGACGCTGGACGAGGCCCAACGGCTGCTGCTGGCCGAAGTCCGCGGTGTCCTCGAAGAGATCGTTGAGCAGGCTCCGGGCACGCTGCTCGAAGACAAGCCCGCAGGCGTGGTCCTGCATACCCGGCTGGCCACGGACGATGTCGCCGAGGACGCCGTTGCTGCGGCCCGTTCGGTTCTCCAGGACCGCAAGGGTGTTTTCCTGAAGAACGGCAAACGTGTCCTGGAAACATCGGTGGTCAACGCCTCCAAGGGTGAGGGCCTGACCTTCCTGCGCCAGATCACGGGGGCCACCGCGGTCCTCTTCGCCGGTGACGACGTCACGGACGAAGACGCCCTGGCCCGCCTGGAATCCGGCGATGTCGGCGTCAAGGTGGGCCTGGACTTCACCCAGGCGGAGTTCCGGGTGGAAGCGCCGGCCCACGTGGCGGAACTGCTCGAAGCACTCCTGCAGGAACGGAGCCTGGTGGTGGCCGAAGAAGAGCCCGGGACGAACTGAACCTCGGGGGCATGTCCAACCTCACATGTGACCTCCGTAACATTTGCGCGAATAAGCCATTCGTCTGACATACTCTTGGTTGTGATGTGGCGCACAGAACCGTGCGGCGTCACGCGATACTCCTCGGCCTTCGGCCGGGGAGTACACGGCTGCAATGCCGTGGATAACTGAATTACATGAACCATTCACTACGGATCGTCCGGCACGTACCTGCCGGTGAAGGGATTGATAACTGTGGCTACAGTTACTTTTGATAACGCTACGCGTCTGTACCCGGGCACAGAGAAGCCCGCTGTTGACAAGCTCAACATTGAAATCGCCGATGGCGAATTCCTGGTCCTCGTTGGACCCTCCGGTTGCGGTAAGTCCACTTCCCTGCGCATGCTCGCAGGCCTTGAGGACGTCAACGCCGGCCGGATTCTTATCGGCGACCGTGATGTCACCGATGTTCCGCCGAAGGACCGCGACATCGCGATGGTTTTCCAGAACTACGCGCTGTACCCGCACATGACGGTTGCGGACAACATGGGCTTCGCGCTGAAGATCGCCGGCGTTTCCAAGGAAGAGCGCGCCGAGCGCGTCCGTGAAGCCGCCAAGCTTCTTGACCTCGAGCCGTACCTGGACCGCAAGCCGAAGGCACTCTCCGGCGGCCAGCGCCAGCGTGTTGCCATGGGCCGCGCCATCGTGCGTAACCCGCAGGTGTTCCTCATGGATGAGCCGCTTTCCAACCTGGACGCCAAGCTCCGTGTCCAGACCCGTACGCAGATCGCATCCCTGACCCGCCGCCTCGGCGTCACCACCGTTTACGTTACGCACGACCAGGTCGAGGCCATGACCATGGGTGACCGCGTCGCTGTGCTGAAGGACGGCCTGCTGATGCAGGTTGACACCCCGCGCAACCTCTACGACAAGCCCAAGAACGTCTTCGTTGCCGGCTTCATCGGCTCCCCCGCCATGAACCTGCTCGAGCTGCCCGTGGTCGACGGCGGCGTCCAGTTCGGCGGAACGGTTTACCCCGTGCCGCGCAGCATCCTCGAAGAGGCCCACGGCAGCACCGTCACCTTGGGCAGCCGCCCCGAGGACCTCGAGCAGGCCGCCCATGGTGAAGGTCTCCAGGTCGAGGTCGACGTTGTTGAAGAACTCGGTGCCGACGCCTACGTCTACGGCCACACAACACTGGACGGCAAGGACCACGACATCGTGGCACGCGTCGACGGCCGCCGCCCCCCGCTGAAGGGCGACACCATCTACGTCCGTCCGCAGTCCGGCCACGTGCACCTGTTCGACACCAAGACCGGCCTGCGCCTGGGCGACTAGTCCCCACCGGCGCCCTAACCTCGCTCCGCTTCGGCCAGGGAACCCTGCCGGCGTGGGCCCAACCACCGGCGCCGAGATCCACTAACCGACGGCGGCCCTCCTGACTGGACGGGCCGCCGTCGGCGTTTAACCGCAAACTTTAGGCCAGCAGCCCTCTGTACGAAAGAATTGATCCATGACCGATGAAAACAGCGCACAGTGGCACGACGAGCCCACGGACTACGCGCAGGTCGGCAAACTGCCGCGGTTCGAGGCCGCGAGCGCCAAGGATGACAAGGTCCTTGCCGTTTCCAGCTCGCTGAACATCACCGCGGCGTCCGCGGATCCCGAACTCCTGGATCTGCCCTGGCACATCGCCCTGGAAGATTGGCCGGCGGAGAACCTGGCAGCGCTCCCCCGCGGCATCTCGCGGCACATCGTGCGGTTCGCGCACCTTGGCGGCTCCGTCATCGCCATCAAGGAAACGTCCGAACATGTGGCCCGCCACGAGTACCACATGCTCCGCAAGCTGGCCCGCCTGGACGTCCCGTGCGTTGTCCCGGTGGCCGTCATCACCGGCCGGACCACCCCGGACGGGCGGCCGCTGAACCCCGTGCTGGTCACCCGCCACCTGAAGTTCTCCATGCCGTACCGGGCCCTGTTCTCGCAGATGCTGCGCAAGGACACCCTGACCAGGCTCATCGACGCCCAGGCCCTGCTCATGGTCCGGCTGCACCTCATCGGCTTCTACTGGGGCGACGTCTCGCTCTCCAACACCCTGTTCCGCCGTGACGCCGGCGCGTTCGCGGCCTACCTGGTGGACGCCGAAACCGGCGAGCTGTACCCCGATCTTTCCACCGGCCAGCGCGAGTACGATCTCGAGATTGCCCGGGTCAACATCGCCGGTGAGCTGATGGACCTCCTGGACGGCGGCCTGATCGAGGAGAAGGTGGACCCGGTGGCCACCAGTGAACTCATCATGGAGAGCTACCGGCGCCTGTGGGCGGAGCTTACTGAAAAGGAATCTTTCGAACTTGGCGAACGGTGGCGCGTGGGCGCGCGTATCCGCAGGCTCAACGAACTGGGCTTCGACGTCGAGGAATACGCCATCAAAACCACCCAGAACGGTTCCACCATCCAGCTCCAGCCCAAGGTGGTGGACGCCGGGCACCACATGCGCCGGCTGCTGCGCCTGACCGGACTTGACGCCCAGGAGAACCAGGCCCGGCGCCTGCTCAATGACATGGACTCCTTCCGGGCGGACAACAACCCGGGGATGGACGAGGAATACAGCGCGCACCTCTGGGTGAGCCAGGTCTTCGAGCCGATTGTGCGCTCGATCCCCCGTGACCTGTCCCGCAAGCTGGAGCCGGCGGAGGCCGTCCACGAGGTGCTCGAGCACCGCTGGTACATGTCCGAGCAGCAGGCCCGCCACATTCCACTCGCCGAGGCCGTGCAGTCCTACATCGAATCCGTCCTCCGCCACCGCCGGGACGAGGCCGCCATCATGCTCAACCCGGACACCGAAATGCTGAAGATCCTCGAAGTGGAAACCGAGGAGTCCTCCCGCTATGGCGCCGACGAATCCATCGAAGAGTACCCGGACGTCGACGACTGAGGACGACTGACCGGGGACCGGGCCGGGCCGCGTTGGCAGCACGGCTGTGTTAACACCACCCCAACTAGGTAGCAGTAACTGTCGTTTTGAGCGCTCATAACGACAGATAGCGCTACTTAGTTGGGAGGCGGGCGACGGCCTTTAGATGGCCTTGCCCGGGTTCAGGATGCCGGCCGGGTCAAAGAGTTCCTTGATCCGGCGCTGGAGCTCCCTGACAGGTTCCGGCTGCTCCAGGCCCAGCCAGCGCAGCTTGTACTGGCCGATCCCGTGCTCCCCGGTGATGGTGCCGCCCATTTCCAGCGCAGCTTCGATCGACTCGTCCAAGGCATGGTTCAGCCGGCCCATGGCGTCAGCGTCCACCGCGCTGTCCTCGCGGTCAATCCAGAACGTGGGGTGCAGGTTGCCGTCGCCGGCGTGCGCCACCACCTTCAGGCTCACGCCGTGCGTTGCCGCGAGCTCTTCCAACGCCGCCACGTAATCCACCAGGCGTGAGCGCGGCACGGCCACGTCCTCACCTACACGGTATTCGTCATCCACTTCCACGCCCCGGCTGTTCCGGCGGAGCTCCACGAGCTGCTCGGCTTCCGCCGTCGATTCCGTGCTCACCGTTGCCCCGCCTGCGGCGAGGACGGAACGCACGACGTCGGCCTCCGCCGCTGCCCCGAACCCGTCGGTCTGGATGAGGAGCAGCGAACGGCCGCGTGAGCCCAGGTCGGAGCCGTGGAGCTCGTCCAGCTGTGCCAGCGTGCCGCCGTCGAGCAGTTCCATGATGGCCGGCTGCACCCGCGCCCGGCCCACCGCCAGGACGCCGGCAGCGGCCTGCCTGAAGTCCGGGTAGAACGCGGCGATGGTGTGCACGTCACGGGGCAGGTATTTCAGCCGGACGGTGGCCCCCACCACGATCCCCAAAGTGCCCTCGGAGCCGACAAACAGCCCCGTCAGGTCGTAGCCCGCAACGCCTTTGAACGTCTGGTGGCCGGTGTGGATGAGGGACCCGTCGGCCAGGACCACATCCAGCGCCAGTACCGAATCACGGGTGACGCCGTACTTGGCGCAGCGCAGGCCCCCGGCATTTGTGGCAACGTTGCCGCCGATCGTGGAGGAACGGAAGCTCGCCGGATCCGGCGCGTACATCAGGCCATGCGCTGCGGCGGCCTCGTTGAGGGCGGCGTTGACTACGCCGGGTTCGACGACGGCGGTCTCGTCGTCCGGGTTGAGGTCAAGGATGCGGTTCATCCGTTCCAGGGACAGGACTACGCAGTTCCTGCTTGCGTGCGCGCCACCGGAAACGCCCGTTCCCGCTCCGCGGGCCACGACGGCGACGTTGAGGGCCGCACACACCCTGACCACTGCCTGCACGTCCGCGACCGACCTGGCAAAGGCCACCGCTTCGGGGAGCTGGAAATCCAGGATGGGAGCCTGGTCCACGGCATACCTCGCGAGCAATTCCTCTTCGGTACTGACCTGCCCTGGCCCGAGGGCGCCCACCAACTCTTCAACCAAGCTGCCCACGCAGCCTCCCGTTCCTTGTCGTTGTTGTCGTTCTCCCCCAGTCTATTGCGGTGGTTCCCCAACGGTTCGTCCTCCACTATCGACTGCAAACGCTTCCAGCAGGGTGGCCTGCCCGTAACCTACCTATCAGTAGAAATAGTAATTTTCTCGTGGAAACGTTTGCAGTTTCGCGCCGCCTAGGGTCTAAGCTGTCCTCCATGTCTGTAGATACAGCTTTTACCGCCACCGCCCCACTGACGGGCCGGCTGTCCCTTATCCACGATGCCGACACCGCCCCCGGCTGGTGGCGCTCCGCCGTCATCTACCAGGTGTACCCGCGGTCCTTCCGCGACCTCAACGGCGACGGCATCGGCGATCTCGCTGGGATCACCGAGGAGCTGCCGCAGCTGGCCGATCTGGATGTGGACGCCGTCTGGCTGTCCCCCTTTTACAAATCCCCGCAGCGCGATGCCGGCTATGACGTCAGCGACTACTGCGACGTGGATCCGATCTTCGGCACCCTGGGCGACTTCGACGTCATGATTGCCGAGGCCAACCGCCTGGGACTGCGGGTCATCGTGGACCTGGTTCCCAACCACTGCTCGGAACAGCACATGGCTTTCCAAGCGGCCCTCGCCTCTCCTGCAGGGAGCCCGGAACGCGACATGTTCATCTTCCGGGACGGCGCCGGGCCTGACGGCCACGAACCGCCCAACAACTGGCAGTCCCACTTCGGCGGTCCGGCCTGGACCCGGGTCACCGGTCCTGACGGCCAGCCGAACCAGTGGTATCTGCACCTGTTTGATTCGTCCCAGCCGGACTTCAACTGGGACAACCCGGCCGTGCACGCCGAATTTGAGCGGGTGCTCCGTTTCTGGCTGGACCGCGGCGTCTCCGGCTTCCGGGTGGACGTTGCCCACGCTTTGGTCAAGGCCCCGGGCCTGCCTGCCTGGGGCGGCCGGCCGGACGGCGGCAGCTCGGACGGCTTCCCCGGCCACGAGGCCCCGATGTTCGGCCAGCCCGCCCTGCACGATATCTTCAGGGCCTGGCGCCTGATCCTGGACGCGTACGGGCCGGACCGCATTCTGTGTGCCGAAGCCAACGTGGACCCACTACCCCGCCTCGCCGACTGGGTGCGGTCCGATGAAATGCACCAGGCCTTCAACTTCCCCTACCTGCAGGCCGGCCTGGACGTTTACCGGCTGCGCAATGTCATTACGGACTCGCTGACTGCCTTGGATGCAGTAGGAGCCCCCAGCACGTGGGTGCTGTCCAACCACGACGTGGTCCGTCATGCCAGCCGCTTTGGTTACAACGGGTCCGGTCCGCGCGATGGCGACGGCATCGGACCGGCCGATCCACAGCCGGACACAGCCTTGGGCCGCCGGCGTGCAGCCGCCGCCTCCCTGTTTATGCTGGGACTGCCCGGCGCCGCCTACCTGTACCAGGGCGAGGAGCTCGGCCTGCCGGACGGCATCGATATTCCGGAACACTTGCGGGAGGACCCCACGTTCGCGCGCACCGGAGGAGCCCGGCTGGGCCGCGACGGGTGCCGGGTGCCCCTCCCGTGGCGCAGCGCAGAACCGCACATGGGGTTCGGCTCCGGCCAGGATCCCTGGCTTCCCATCCCGGCGAGCTTCACGGAACTGGCACGGGACGCCCAGGCCGCATCGCCGTCGTCGCACCTCTCCCTGTACCGGAACATGCTGGCCCTGCGCCGCGAGCTGGGCCTGGGCCGCGGGTCACTGGCTTGGGCCGAGGACTGGTGCAGCGGTTCGTCCCTTGCGTACGTGAACGGCGATACGCTGGTGCTTATGAACCTCAACCACGAGCCCTTGGAGATGCCGGCGGGCCACGTCCTGGTCCGCAGCGCTGACCCGGGATCAGGAACATTCCTGGCTTCCGGTGAAACCGCGTGGCTGTGGATTGGCGGAGGCGACGCAGCGTAGTGGGACTTGCGGGCATCAAGGACGTTGCCGACCGCGCCGGGCTGTCGATCGCCACTGTGTCGCGGGCGCTCAGCGGCAAGGCAAATGTGTCGGCCAAGAGCCGGCAGCTGGCAAAGGCGGCGGCCGACGAACTGGGCTTCGTCCCGTCCTACCATGCGTCCAGTCTGGCTTCAGGCCGTAACCACAACGTGGGGCTGGTGGTCCCGTCCATCCACCGCTGGTACTTCTCGTCCGTGGTGGAGGGCGTGTCCGGCACCCTGCTCGACGCCGGCTACGACCTCACCCTCTACAACGTGGGTGACCGGCCGGAACGACGCCACAGCGTCCTGAACGACTTCCTGCTTCGTAAGCGGCTGGATGCGGTCATCGCCGTAGCGCTGGTCCTGAGCGAGGCCGAAATTAAGCAGCTCCTGGCAATCCACCGACCGATCGTCGGCATCGGCGGCGCCCTGGCCGGTGCCTCTACGCTCAGGATTGATGACGCCCGCCTCGCCAGGACAGCAACCGAGCACCTCCTAGGACTGGGTCACACCCGGATCGCACACATCACCGGCGATGCCGAACTGAACCAGGACTTCAAACTGCCGGGGATACGCCGGGCTGGCTTTGAGGCAGCAATGCAGGCTGCGGGGCATGCTGTCCGCCCCGAATGGGTAGTGTCCGCGGACTTCACCATCCAAGGCGCCTACGCGAGTGCCCGCAATCTCCTCGCTTCCGCGGCCGGGCGACCCACTGCCATTTTTGCCGCCTCCGATGAGATGGCCATCGGCGCCATCCTCGCCGCGCGCGACTTCGGCCTGCGCGTGCCACAGGATCTCTCCGTGATCGGCATGGACGGACACGAACTCGGCGAGGTCTTTGGGCTGACCACCATCAACCAGGACGCGCGCGGCCAAGGCGCCCTGGCGGCCCGCATGCTGTTGGAAACGCTCGACGCCGGCGCGAAGCGGCCTGCCAAGGGCGCCTCGCCGTCAGCTGCGGCCACTGACCGGGAGTACCCCACAGAGTTCCTGGTCCGGAACAGCACGGCCGTCCCGCCAGCCTGAACTTTCAGTCCTGTTTTAGCTGGGTTTCAGTCCTGGGCTTCCCCGCCCATGAACCTCACGAAACGGTCCAGCACGTTCGGCCAGCCGGCAGCATAGGCGGCACGCGTAGCGGCAGGATCCTCCGCACCTTCCCACCCGTTGTGGACCAGGCGCAGTTCCGTCCCGGACTCCACCGCCCGGAACGCGACTCGCAGCTCAGTGGACCAGATAGCGGTGGTCCCGGGGTGCCAGGACGCGTGGAAGGAAAGGGGCGGTTGCCAGTCATCTATGGAGCCCCAGACAGCGGTCCTGCCGTCGTCAGCTGTTTCCATGATGAGGTTCTCTTCAAACTCAACGTACGAGCCAACCCCGTACACACCGTGTGAATCCAGTGGCCACCATAAGTGCGTGTGATCTGTGAACCCGGCAAACGCCTGCGCCACCGGTCCGGGTACGGTGACCGTATAGATGACAGGTTCCAAGGTCTCTGCGGTCTCAACAGGGGCGGGAAGGGCGTCGTTCGCGTGGCTGAAAAGGTTATCCATGGACGTCAACTCTACGCGGCTCCACACCCCGGACGCTCTCTCACTTTTCGCGGTTTTCCAGCCGTCGCTCTCTCACTTAATGCACGTTTCCAGGGGACGCTCTCTCACTTCGCGTGCCGGGTCGCGGTCATTCGACGACGGCGGGTGCACGTGAGTGCGCGGCTGGTTGTGGGTGGTGAGAGAGGGTGTGGGAATTCACGGCAGGATGTGAGAGAGCGTTCGACGGCGGTGGCCGGTTGGGTGCGTGCCGTGTGTCCGGTGAGAAGGGGTGTTTTTGGTTGTGGTGGTTAATGTGGGAGAGCCCCCCAACCTGGTGGTTGGGGGGCTCTCGACCTGTAATGATGTTCCGGCGGTGACCTACTCTCCCACACCCTCCCGGGTGCAGTACCATCGGCGCTGTGGGTCTTAGCTTCCGGGTTCGGAATGGGACCGGGCGTTTCCCCCACGCTATGACCGCCGTAACCCTTGCTCCACACCCTGCCGGCTGTGCCGTGGGGTGGGAAAACTTTGTGGTTACAACATTGTGGTGTTGTTATTTTGTTGTGTTTTTGTTCCCTGGACAACGTGCCGTCGTATGGACGGGTTTGTTGTTTGGGAACCACATAGTGGACGCAAGCAGTCTTGTTTCTTTTTACCACCCCGTGGTGCAAACCTCTTTTGAATAGGTTTGCGGGGTGGTGTGTGGTGTAAGTTATCGGCCTATTAGTACCGGTCAGCTTCACGAGTCGTTAGTCCTCGCTTCCACATCCGGCCTATCAACCCAGTGGTCTGGCTGGGGGCCTCTCACACACAAGGTGTATGGAAATCTCATCTCGAAGCGAGCTTCCCGCTTAGATGCTTTCAGCGGTTATCCCATCCGAACGTAGCTAATCAGCGGTGCACTTGGCAGTACAACTGACACACCAGAGGTTCGTCCGTCCCGGTCCTCTCGTACTAAGGACAGCCCTTCTCAAATTTCCTGCGCGCGCAGCGGATAGGGACCGAACTGTCTCACGACGTTCTAAACCCAGCTCGCGTACCGCTTTAATGGGCGAACAGCCCAACCCTTGGGACCTACTCCAGCCCCAGGATGCGACGAGCCGACATCGAGGTGCCAAACCATGCCGTCGATATGGACTCTTGGGCAAGATCAGCCTGTTATCCCCGAGGTACCTTTTATCCGTTGAGCGACGGCCATTCCACAATGTACCGCCGGATCACTAGTCCCGACTTTCGTCCCTGCTCGAGATGTCTCTCTCACAGTCAAGCTCCCTTGTGCACTTACACTCGACACCTGATTGCCAACCAGGCTGAGGGAACCTTTGGGCGCCTCCGTTACTTTTTAGGAGGCAACCGCCCCAGTTAAACTACCCATCAGGCACTGTCCCTGACCCGGATTACGGGCCGAAGTTAGATGTCCAAAGTGACCAGAGTGGTATTTCAACGATGACTCCACCCGAACTGGCGTCCGGGCTTCAACGTCTCCCACCTATCCTACACAAGCCACTCCGAACACCAATACCAAACTATAGTAAAGGTCTCGGGGTCTTTCCGTCCTGCTGCGCGTAACGAGCATCTTTACTCGTACTGCAATTTCGCCGAGTTTATGGTTGAGACAGCGGGGAAGTCGTTACTCCATTCGTGCAGGTCGGAACTTACCCGACAAGGAATTTCGCTACCTTAGGATGGTTATAGTTACCACCGCCGTTTACTGGGGCTTGAATTCTCAGCTTCGCCCTTGCGGGCTAACCGGTCCTCTTAACCTTCCAGCACCGGGCAGGAGTCAGTCCGTATACATCGTCTTGCGACTTCGCACGGACCTGTGTTTTTAGTAAACAGTCGCTTCCCCCTGGTCTCTGCGGCCCCGATCCCCTCCCACCAGCGTGTGGTGTTCAAGGTTGGGGCCCCCCTTCTCCCGAAGTTACGGGGGCATTTTGCCGAGTTCCTTAACCATAATTCTCTCGATCGCCTTAGTATTCTCTACCTGATCACCTGTGTCGGTTTGGGGTACGGGCGGCTAAAACCTCGCGTCGATGCTTTTCTCGGCAGCATAGGATCACCAAATCCCCCCGTGAGGGGGTCCCATCAGATCTCAGGCATCATGAACGGCGGATTTGCCTACCGTTCGCCCTACATCCTTAGACCGGGACAACCATCGCCCGGCTTGGCTACCTTCCTGCGTCACACCTGTTAATACGCTTGCCTCCCAGGATCAGGTCCCGCGCTCCACCAAAACCCACGTCACCACAAGGGTGGGCGGGCAGGTCTCGGGCGGTTAGTATCCCCTGTTCAACATGGACGGTTTTTCGCCGGTACGGGAATATCAACCCGTTGTCCATCGACTACGCCTGTCGGCCTCGCCTTAGGTCCCGACTTACCCAGGGCAGATTAGCTTGACCCTGGAACCCTTGATCATTCGGCGGACGGGTTTCTCACCCGTCTTTCGCTACTCATGCCTGCATTCTCACTCGTGTAGGCTCCACCGCTGGTTTACACCGCGACTTCACTGCCCACACGACGCTCCCCTACCACTCCAGACACCTGAACCGGATCCACGAGGGACCGGCTGGGTTATTTGTCTGAAATCCACAACTTCGGCGGTGTACTTGAGCCCCGCTACATTGTCGGCGCGGAATCACTTGACCAGTGAGCTATTACGCACTCTTTTAAGGATGGCTGCTTCTAAGCCAACCTCCTGGTTGTCTTCGCAACTCCACATCCTTTCCCACTTAGCACACGCTTAGGGGCCTTAGTTGGTGGTCTGGGCTGTTTCCCTCTCGACTATGAAGCTTATCCCCCACAGTCTCACTGCTGCGCTCTCACTTACCGGCATTCGGAGTTTGGCTGACGTCAGTAACCTTGTAGGGCCCATTAGCCATCCAGTAGCTCTACCTCCAGCAAGAAACACGCAACGCTGCACCTAAATGCATTTCGGGGAGAACCAGCTATCACGAAGTTTGATTGGCCTTTCACCCCTACCCACAGCTCATCCCCTCCATTTTCAACTGAAGTGGGTTCGGTCCTCCACGACGTCTTACCGTCGCTTCAACCTGGCCATGGGTAGATCACTTCGCTTCGGGTCTAGATCACGCCACTGCAACGCCCTATTCAGACTCGCTTTCGCTACGGCTTCCCCACACGGGTTAACCTCGCGACGTAACACTAACTCGCAGGCTCATTCTTCAAAAGGCACGCCGTCACAACTACAAGGCTGCTCCGACGGATTGTAAGCACACGGTTTCAGGTACTGTTTCACTCCCCTCCCGGGGTACTTTTCACCTTTCCCTCACGGTACTGGTCCGCTATCGGTCATTAGGGAGTATTTAGGCTTATCAGGTGGTCCTGACAGATTCGCACGGGATTTCTCGGGCCCCGTGCTACTTGGGATACTCTCCAGGCGGCACAAAACATTTCGGTTACGGGGCTCACACCCTCTCTGGCCGGCCTTTCAAGACCGTTCACCTATGCCTGCACATCACACCTCACCAGTCCGGCAGAACTGGTATGGAAAGTCCCACAACCCCGACCATGCAACGCCCGCCGGCTATCACACATGGAACGGTTTAGCCTGATCCGCGTTCGCTCGCCACTACTAACGGAATCACTATTGTTTTCTCTTCCTGCGGGTACTGAGATGTTTCACTTCCCCGCGTTCCCTCCACGCACCCTATGTGTTCAGATGCGGGTCACCAGGCGACTCGCGCCCCTGGCGGGGTTTCCCCATTCGGACACCCTGGGATCACAGTCCGGTTATCGACTCCCCCAGGCTTATCGCAGATTCCTACGTCCTTCTTCGGCTCCTAATGCCAAGGCATCCACCGTGTGCTCTTAAAAACTTGACCACAAAAGATCAAAAAAACTAATTTTCGAGAGAACCACAGAAACCACCCACACCCCAAAAGAGTGCGGACAGATCCAGGTTCATAATTCTTGGAAATTGCTTCTTATAAAAGATGCTCGCGTCCACTATGTAGTTCTCAAACAACAACCCCAAACCACACACCCCACACACACAAAGTGCGCGCTCGGTGCAGCCAGGAAACCAGAAACAAACAAGTACCGGGAAAACCCGGCCCTGTTGCCTCAGGACCCAACAGTGTGCCAAACACTAAACCACCCACCCCCATCCCGCACCGTTCCAGGCAGAGACGGCCATCCCGAAGGACAACCAACCACCGTACTGGGCGAGGAAAGAAACAAGCGGCCGCTATTTGTTGATATTCCACCCTTGAGCACCCGCCGCAGAACTTGCGTCTGCGCAACGGGCATATACTCCTGACAACCCCTCCACACCCGCATACACGGGGCAAGGTGACTGTAGGTGCTCCTTAGAAAGGAGGTGATCCAGCCGCACCTTCCGGTACGGCTACCTTGTTACGACTTAGTCCCAATCGCCAGTCCCACCTTCGACAGCTCCCTCCCACAAGGGGTTAGGCCACCGGCTTCGGGTGTTACCAACTTTCGTGACTTGACGGGCGGTGTGTACAAGGCCCGGGAACGTATTCACCGCAGCGTTGCTGATCTGCGATTACTAGCGACTCCGACTTCATGGGGTCGAGTTGCAGACCCCAATCCGAACTGAGACCGGCTTTTTGGGATTAGCTCCACCTCACAGTATCGCAACCCTTTGTACCGGCCATTGTAGCATGCGTGAAGCCCAAGACATAAGGGGCATGATGATTTGACGTCGTCCCCACCTTCCTCCGAGTTGACCCCGGCAGTCTCCTATGAGTCCCCGCCATCACGCGCTGGCAACATAGAACGAGGGTTGCGCTCGTTGCGGGACTTAACCCAACATCTCACGACACGAGCTGACGACAACCATGCACCACCTGTAAACCGACCGCAAGCGGGGCACCTGTTTCCAGGTATTTCCGGTTCATGTCAAGCCTTGGTAAGGTTCTTCGCGTTGCATCGAATTAATCCGCATGCTCCGCCGCTTGTGCGGGCCCCCGTCAATTCCTTTGAGTTTTAGCCTTGCGGCCGTACTCCCCAGGCGGGGCACTTAATGCGTTAGCTACGGCGCGGAAAACGTGGAATGTCCCCCACACCTAGTGCCCAACGTTTACGGCATGGACTACCAGGGTATCTAATCCTGTTCGCTCCCCATGCTTTCGCTCCTCAGCGTCAGTTAATGCCCAGAGACCTGCCTTCGCCATCGGTGTTCCTCCTGATATCTGCGCATTTCACCGCTACACCAGGAATTCCAGTCTCCCCTACATCACTCTAGTCTGCCCGTACCCACCGCAGATCCGGAGTTGAGCCCCGGACTTTCACGGCAGACGCGACAAACCGCCTACGAGCTCTTTACGCCCAATAATTCCGGATAACGCTTGCGCCCTACGTATTACCGCGGCTGCTGGCACGTAGTTAGCCGGCGCTTCTTCTGCAGGTACCGTCACTTTCGCTTCTTCCCTACTGAAAGAGGTTTACAACCCGAAGGCCGTCATCCCTCACGCGGCGTCGCTGCATCAGGCTTTCGCCCATTGTGCAATATTCCCCACTGCTGCCTCCCGTAGGAGTCTGGGCCGTGTCTCAGTCCCAGTGTGGCCGGTCACCCTCTCAGGCCGGCTACCCGTCGTCGCCTTGGTGAGCCATTACCTCACCAACAAGCTGATAGGCCGCGAGTCCATCCAAAACCACAATAAAGCTTTCCACCCCCCACCATGCGATGAGGAGTCATATCCGGTATTAGACCCAGTTTCCCAGGCTTATCCCAGAGTTAAGGGCAGGTTACTCACGTGTTACTCACCCGTTCGCCACTAATCACCGGTGCAAGCACCGGATCATCGTTCGACTTGCATGTGTTAAGCACGCCGCCAGCGTTCATCCTGAGCCAGGATCAAACTCTCCGTTGAAGAAAAACAGACACAACCACCAACCCCGGAAATAACAGGATAAAATGGCTGCACAAAATTTGAAACCAGCTAAAAACACCAGACCACACCACGGGGTGGCGGGCCCGGCAAATTCAACCAATTCAATACAATAAATTGGTATCAACAAACTTGGCACACTATTGAGTTCTCAAACAACAGACACACCCGGCACCACCACAACCAACATATCGGCCGTGGATCGCTCCGGAGCAACTTTTCAAACTTACCGGCTGATCTCACTCTTGTCAACTCGGCGTCCGCGACCTTCTCAGCCTGAGGCTTTCGTGTCGGTTTTTTCCGTCTGACTCCGTGGAGCAGCGCGGAAATAAACTCTACCACCACTTTGCCGAGATGGCCACCCAACCACCGTGCGGCCTCCTGCACCCCCTCCCTCAAGGCAGCAAAAAGCCCGGAATCTCAAGGATTTCCGGGCTTTTCGTGGTGCAGTTAAGAGAGCGGGTTCACACCATTCGGTCGGCCGGCCGCTTGCGGAACGGGCTTGAAGTACGCCGCACCCAGGGGCGGCAACGTTACGGTCAACGATGCCGGCTGGCCATCAAGCCCTTCGTCCAGGGCAATCAGCTTGCCGCGATTCAGGACACCTGAACCGCCATAGACCGCAGCATCGGTGTTAAGCACCTCGGCCCAGGCCCCGACAGCGGGAACGCCGAGGACATAGCCCACATGCGGACCGCCGGAGAAGTTGATGGCGCACACCAGGGGATTGCCGTCCTTGTCCCAGCGGACAAATGTCAGGACGTTGCGGTCAGCATCCCCACCATTGATCCACTGGAAACCACCGGGCTCGTTGTCCCGCGTATAGAGGGCCGGCGTCGCGGTGTAGAGCTCGTTGAGGTCTTTGGTCAGGAGCTGTACCCCGCGGTGCGCCGGAATGTCGGCCAGGTACCAGTCCAGGCCGTGCTGCTCGGACCATTCAGCCTCCTGGCCGAATTCGGTGCCCATGAAGACGAGCTGCTTGCCCGGGTGCGCCCACTGGAACGCAAAGAAGGCGCGCAGGTTGGCCAGCTGCTGCCAGCGGTCCCCCGGCATCTTCCCGAGCATGGAGCCCTTGCCGTGCACTACTTCGTCGTGGCTGATGGGGAGCAGGAAGTTCTCGGTGAACGCGTAGACCATGGAGAACGTCATGGTGCCGTGGTGCCATTTCCGGTTCACGGGGTCCTCGGAGGCGTATTTGAGGGAGTCGTGCATCCAGCCCATGTTCCACTTGAGCCCGAAGCCCAGGCCGCCGTGGCTTGTGGGGGCGGTGACGCCGGGGAAAGCGGTGGACTCTTCGGCGATCATCACGGCGCCGGGGTGGGTCTTGTAGACGGTGGCGTTGACTTCCTGGAGGAAGGAAATGGCTTCCAGGTTCTCCCGTCCGCCAAAGCGGTTGGGCGACCACTGCCCGTCTTCACGCGAATAGTCCAGGTACAGCATCGAGGCCACCGCATCGACGCGGAGACCGTCGATGTGGAACTCGTCGAGCCAGTACAGCGCGTTGGCCACGAGGAAGTTCCGCACCTCGGTGCGGCCAAAGTCGAAGATCAGCGTTCCCCAGTCGGGGTGCTCGCCCAGGTTGGGGTCAGCGTGCTCGTACAGGGGCTGGCCGTCGAACTGGGCCAGCGCCCAGTCATCCTTGGGGAAGTGCGCGGGCACCCAGTCCAGCAGCACGCCAATTCCGGCCTGGTGCAGGGAATCCACCAGGAACCGGAATTCGTCCGGGTGGCCGAAGCGGGATGTCGGCGCAAAGTAGGACGTCACCTGGTAGCCCCAGGACCCGCCGAAGGGATGTTCGGCCACGGGCATGAATTCGACGTGCGTGAAACCCAGCCATTTGACGTACTCCACCAGCTCTTTGGCGAGCTCGCGATAGCCCAGGCCAAGGCGCCAAGATCCAAGGTGGACTTCGTAGGCACTCATGGGCGAATTGTGCGGGTCACGCTGGGCGCGTGCCGCCATCCATTCGTCGTCCTTGAACACGTAGGACGGTTCCACCACGCGGGAAGCTGTCAGCGGCGGGACCTCGGTGCCGAAGGCCAGGGGGTCCGCCTTTTCGACCCAGTAGCCGCCCTTGGCCTTGATCTCGAATTTATAGCACGCCCCTGCTAAAACGCCCGGCACGAAGACTTCCCACACTCCGGATGACCCGAGCGAGCGGAGCGAATTTTCGCGGCCGTCCCACGAGTTGAAGTCGCCTTTGACGCGGACCGCCTCCGCGTTCGGCGCCCAGACGGCAAAGGAGACCCCGTCAACGTCGCCCAAGGGCGACTTGTAGTGCTGGACGTGCGCGCCAAGCACTTCCCAGAGCTTCTCGTGCCGGCCCTCACTGATAAGGTGCAGGTCCACTTCACCCACTGTGGGCAGGTAGCGGTACGGCTCGTCCACAGTCACGGGTGCGGCTCCGGCGTAGGTGACTTCGAGCCGGTAGTCGGGCACGTGGCCGGCCTGCAGCGGCTCCAGGACTGCCACCCACACGCCGTTGGCCTCGTGGACCATGGGCACTGAACCAACGGCAGTCACCACGCTCACTGCCTCCGCGAGGTGCTTGACCGTCCGGACAGTCACATGGCCGTGGTCGTCCAGGTGGGCGCCGAGTACCGAGTGCGGCGCGTGGTGTTCGCCGTTCGCCACGCGGGCCAAGGTGTCCGGGTCCACGTGAAGAGGCACACGGGGCCGGTCTGTACGTGCTGAGCCTGTCATTTTGATACCTTCCGATGCTGCCCCGGCCTGATCGCCGGAGCCTTTAACGCTGAGGAGCCGCCTGGACGCATTCGTTGGAATGGCCAGCCAGTCAGGTCTGTTCCGCATTTCATAAACAACTTCGTAAAGGGCCTTGTCCAGCCACAATGCCACAAAGAGCGGTGAAGTCCGGTCGATGGTGCCGGGTGTGACTTCGGCGTAGCCGGCAAGGAACGCGTCGGCACAATCATCGACCCAGGATGCCGGGACGCGGGCCCCCTGATATTCGCGTTCCGCCGCGCCGGCCGCGTAGTCGAAGGAGCGCAGCATTCCCACCACGTCCCGGAGTGGAACGTCGGGGAAGTTGCGTTCGGCGATAGGCCGCAGCGGCTCACCTTCAAAATCAAGGATGGCCCACCGGCCGGGCTCGCCCCCGTGGCCCGGGACGTGCAGGATCTGCCCGAGGTGGAGATCGCCGTGGATCCGCTGCAGCGGTCCTGCCGGCACGCCGTCGAGCTCGCCAAGCACCGCCCCTAGCGCGTCGTCGTAAGGCCCGACGGCGGTACGGGCTTCCGCCCATGCCTGCCGGACCCGCTGGGCTACTCCGGGAGCAATGAGCTGCCCCGGGGCCGGTTCAACCGCTGTGCCGAGTGCCTCCGCCAGCCGCCGGTGGACAGTGGCCGTGGCAGCGCCCAGGGCATGCGCCTCGGCGGTGAAATCGGCACCAGTGCGCGCGGCATCCACAGCAAGGCGCCAGGCATCGCGGCCGCTGGCGAGGAATTCGTGGGCTACGGCAAGCTCGCCCTGCGATGACGCCTGTGCCGGGAGCCCCGGTGACGCCGGCACTTGCCATTCCCCGCGGACCCACCCCAGTGTGGCCGGAACCTCGAAGGTGCTCTGGGCCGTCAGTGCCGCCCCTACCTCGACCTCAGGGTTGATCCCTGCAGAGAGGACGCGGAAGAACTTCACGATCGCAGCGGACTCGCCGTCGTCAACAATGACAGAGCTGTTGGACTGCTCGCCGGACAGGACTTTGACCATTCCGTGGGCGGTAGGCAGCCGGTGCTCCGACCGCGTGCGGTGGCCCGTCGCCGAGCCCGTGCTTGAGCCCGCTTCGGACCGGATCAGCTCCAGCCAGGAAGACACAAAGGAAGGATCGTGCACGGCGTCGTAGATCCAGGGCATGCCGGCCTCGGGAGCGTGGCCGACCAGTGCCCGCTCCGCTCCGGCAAGCGGACCTGCCCGGTAACTCAGCGGGACCTGGACCACGTCAGTCCGGAGACCGCCGTCGGCCGTCCGGGAGGAAACAGCCAGCAGGAAGACCTCCAGCCGGGCCTGCCCGGCGGCATCTTCAAGGCTCAGGCTGCCTGCCTGTTCCAGCGAAAAATCGGCTGTCTTCACGGGGAACCACCGCTGGCGCGGAAGCCATTCGCGAAGGACAGCGCTCAGTGCGGCGGTGAGGTTGGGCTGGGGCATGTCAGTTCTCGATGGACAGGATGGGCAGTGCCTGCGTGTACGGGGAGGCTGGATTGGACGTCGCCGAGCGGACCCGCAGCCAGAAGAAATCATGGCTTCCCAGGGTCAGCGTAAGTGATCCGTCGTCGTCGATCCCGGGGAACGGCTGCCCCCCGAACACATCGCGCAGCCCGCGGCCGGCAAACTGGGGAATCCGCAGTTTTGCCGCGACGGGGTGCTGCGAAAGGTTGAAGGCGCACAGAATGGATTCGCCGGGCAGCCCCGCAGTGTTGTCATCCGAAAGTTCCCGGATATAAGCCACAATGGCGTCGTGGTCGGCTTCGACATGCTTGAACGCGCCCAGCCCGAAGGCAGGGTGGTTCTTGCGGACGCTGAGGATCTGCCGGGTCCAGCGGAGCAGGGACCCGGAGTGGGCGGCCTCGGCCTCCACATTGGCCATGGCGTAGTTGTACACCAGCGACTGGATGACAGGCAGGTAGAGCTTGCCTGGATCAGCGTTGGAGAATCCTGCGTTCCGGTCCGGGTTCCACTGCATGGGGGTGCGGACAGCATCGCGGTCGTCGAGCCAGATGTTGTCCCCCATGCCGACCTCGTCCCCGTAGTACAGGAACGGGCTGCCCGGCAGCGACAGCAGCAGGGCATTGATTAGTTCGATCTCCGCCCGGGAATTGTCCAGCAACGGTGCAAGGCGGCGCCGGATCCCGATGTTGGCGCGCATCCGGGGGTCGGGGGCATACCAGCCCAGCATCGCAGCACGCTCATCCGCCGTGACCATTTCCAGCGTCAGTTCATCGTGGTTGCGCAGGAAGGTCCCCCACTGCGCCCCTTCCGGGATCTCCGGGGTGTCATGCATGGTCTCGATGATCGGAGCGGCCTTCTGGTCGCGCAGGGCGTAATAGAGGCGCGGCATGATGGGGAAGTGGAAGGCCATGTGGCATTCGGGTTCTTCCGCCGTTCCGAAGTACTCCACCACCTCGTTGGGCGGCTGGTTGGCCTCGGCGATGATGACACGGCCCGGGTAGCCTTCATCCACCATGGCCCGCAGCTTGCGCAGGAAGTCATGGGTGGCCGGCAGGTTCTCGCAGTTGGTTCCCTCCTCCTCGAAGAGGTACGGGATGGCGTCCGCCCGGAAACCATCGATGCCTTGGTCCAGCCAGAAACGGACCACGTCAAAGAGCGCTTCGATGACCTTGGGGTTTTCGAAGTTCAGGTCAGGCTGGTGGCTGAAGAAGCGGTGCCAGAAGAACTGCCGGCGGATGGGGTCGAAGGTCCAGTTCGACTCCTCCGTGTCAACGAAGATGATGCGGGCGTCCTGGTACTTCTCGTCCGTGTCGCTCCACACGTAAAAATCGCCGAAGGGACCATCCGGGTCCTTGCGCGATTCCTGGAACCAGGGGTGCTGGTCCGAGGTGTGGTTCAGCGGCAGGTCAATGATGACCCGGACGCCGCGGGCGTGGGATTCGGCCACCAGCCGCTTGAAGTCGCTGATGGTGCCGAATTCATCCAGGACGGAGTTGTAGTCCGAAATGTCATAGCCGCCGTCACGCAGTGGCGACTGGAAGAACGGCGGGAGCCACAGGCAGTCCACGCCAAGCCACTGCAGGTAGTCCAGCCTGTCGATCAGGCCGGAGAAGTCGCCCGAACCGTCGCCGTTCGCATCCGCAAAGGCCCGCACCAGCACTTCATAGAACACGGCCTTCCGATACCAGAGCGGATCGTGGGGCAGCCCAGGGGCGTTTAGCTCAAATGTGCTCTTGGGGGTGAAATGCTGGCCGGAACTCTGCGGATTAAAGCTCACTGATGCAATCTCCTCACGCTCAGGATGTGTGCGGGTTCGACATGCGCGTCCAGGCGGACGTAGTTGTATTCGCCCCATTCCCAGGATTCTCCGGAAATGAGGTCATCCACCCGGAACCCGCCGTTGGGCGACAGGTCCTCGGGGTCGAGTTCCAGGGCAGCCAGATCCAGTGAAATGGTGCTCTCCCTGGTGCCGTGCGGATCGACGTTGACCACCACAATGATGGTGTCCTTGGTGCCGTCCGGCAGGGTCTTGTGCTTGGAGTACACCACCGTGGCGTCGTCGGTGCTGTGGTGGACCGTGAGGTTCTGCAGGTCAAGCAATGCGGGGTGGTTGTGCCTGATCGCGTTGAGCCTGGTCAGGTACGGCGCCAGGGTGCGGCCCGAGGCCGCGGCAGCGTCCCAGTCACGGGCTTTGTATTCGAATTTCTCGTTGTCGATGTACTCTTCCGCGCCGGGGCGGGCAACATGCTCATAGAGTTCGAACCCGGCGTAAACGCCCCACAGGGGGCTGGCGGTTGCGGCCAAGGCGGCGCGGATCTTGAAGGCCGCCGGACCGCCGAACTGCAGGTATTCCGTGAGGATGTCCGGCGTGTTGACAAAGAAGTTGGGCCGGAAGTACGCCGGCGACTCGTGGCTGACCTCCGTGAAGTAGGTTTCCAGTTCCTTTTTGGTGTTCCGCCACGTGAAGTAGGTGTAGGACTGCTGGAAGCCCGCCCGGCCCAGTGCGTGCATCATGGCGGGGCGCGTGAATGCTTCGGCGAGGAACACCACGCCGGGTGTCTTTTTGTTGACCTGGCCAATGAGCCATTCCCAGAACCACACCGGTTTGGTGTGCGGATTATCCACCCGGAAGATCTTCACGCCATGGCTGACCCACAGCAACACGACCCGCAGGATTTCCTTGGACAGGCCCTCGGGATCATTGTCGAAATTCAGGGGGAATATGTCCTGGTATTTCTTGGGCGGGTTTTCGGCATAGGCGATGCTCCCGTCAACCCGGGTAGTGAACCATTCCGGGTTGGACTGCACCCAGGGGTGGTCCGGCGCGGCCTGAAGCGCCAGGTCCAGGGCGACTTCCAGGCCCAGTTCATTGGCGCGGGCAACAAAGGCGTCGAAGTCCTCGAACGTGCCCAGTTCCGGATGGATGGCGTCGTGGCCGCCCTCCTTGGCGCCGATGGCCCAGGGCGAGCCGGGGTCGTGAGGGCCGGCAATCAGGGTGTTGTTGGGGCCCTTGCGGTGCTGGACGCCGATGGGGTGGATGGGCGGCATGTAGAGCACGTCGAAGCCCATTTCCGCCACCGCGTCCAGCCGCTTCGCCGCGGTCCGGAAGTTCCCGGACGTCCACGCACCGGTGGTGGCGTCCCTGACTGCGCCTTCGGACCGGGGGAAGAATTCGTACCAGGCTCCGCGGCCTGCGAGATCGCGCTCCACCAGCAGCGGGAACTGCTCGGAAACGGTGACGAGTTCGCGGATCGGCTGGCGGTCCACCACGGCGGCCACGTCCGCGCCGAAGCCGGCAGCGAGGCGCTCCTCGTCGGTGAGGGATCCGTTGCCCAGAATGGAAGACGCCATGCGGAGGGTGCGCCGTTCCGATGCATTGCGGGAGGAGTCGTCGGCCGCTTCTGAGAGCAGCGCAGAGCCTTCGGCGA
The DNA here is from genome assembly GCF_057840185.1 of Pseudarthrobacter sp. KH_020_B. Lineage (NCBI taxonomy): Bacteria > Bacillati > Actinomycetota > Actinomycetes > Micrococcales > Micrococcaceae > Pseudarthrobacter > Pseudarthrobacter sp. KH_020_B. The sequence continues at coordinate 857,717 of NZ_CM174506.1, read as the reverse complement.
GCATCAGCTCCACGTCGATCCCTGCGGCCACTTTGACCTCGGCGTTGTGGTGCCAGGTTCCGTAGCTGTCGTGCCAGGCTTCAATGAAAAATGTCCAGTTTCCAACCGCCGACGGCGTGAGGACACCCTCCCAGCGGTCCGTCCCGAGGCCGCGGTCCCCCTTGGGCGGCGCCAGCCTGACGCGCTGGCGTTCCTTCCCGCGGGGATCCAGGAGGACCGCGCTGACTCCCAGCTGGTCATGCCCCTCCCGGAAAGCGGTGGCTCCCACCACAATTCCCTCCCCCGGCAAGGCCTTGGCAGGATACTTTCCACCCTCCACCGCAGGCTGCACGGCGGTGATCGGAAAACGGCCAAATCTTAGCCCATCGGTGATTTTGCCTTTCGGCTTTTTCTTTGAGGCGGCACGGGTTACTGAGTTAGTCGTCACAGGCTCGACGTTAGCGAGAAATGGCCCAGATTGCTAAGCCCGCGCGGCTTTTTGTCACGGCGTTTCGACTTATCCGCCACGCCAACTGTCATTTACCTAAAAGAAAGCCAAAGCGGTTCCAGACGTTGATGTTGTCGGTTAGTGTGGCGCAGGTGAAGGCAATCCGCAGATTTACCGTCAGAACAGTCCTCCCGGAACCCATCAGGCCGCTGGCTCAGTTGGCCACCAACCTGCGCTGGTCCTGGCACCGGCCTACCCGTGAACTTTTCGCGGGCCTGAACCCCCGCATTTGGGAGGAATCCGGCCAGGATCCCATCAGTTTCCTGGGCCGGGTCAGCCGCGAAGAGTTCCAGCGCCTCGCCGCCGACCACTCGGTGGTGGACCAGGTCCGCGCCGCGGCCGAGGACCTTGACCGGTACCTTGAGCAGCCCCGCTGGTACCAGGGCCTGGGCGAGGATGCCCCGGCCGCCATCGCCTACTTCTCCCCCGAATTTGGCATCACCGAAGTCCTGCCGCAGTACTCCGGCGGCCTGGGCATCCTGGCCGGCGACCACCTCAAGGCCGCCTCGGACCTGGGTGTGCCCCTGATCGGCGTTGGCCTGCTGTACCAGGCCGGCTACTTCAAGCAGTCCCTCTCCCGCGACGCCTGGCAGCAGGAAACCTATCCGGTACTCGACCCCGACGGCCTCCCCCTCACCCTGCTCCGTGAGCCGTCCGCCGACGGCAACGGCCGGCCCCTGCAGATCTCGCTCCCGCTCCCCAACGGGCGCCGGCTGCTGTCACACATCTGGCGTGCCGACGTCGGACGCGTTCCCCTCTTGCTGCTGGACTCCAATGTTCCCGGCAACGACGACGCCGCGCGCGGCATCACCGACCGCCTCTACGGCGGCGGCGGAGACCACCGGCTCCAGCAGGAGCTCCTGCTGGGCATGGGCGGAGTCAAGGCGCTGCGCGCGTACCAGCAGCTGACCGGAACCCCGGCGCCCGAGGTGTTCCACACCAATGAGGGCCATGCCGGCTTCCTGGGGATTGAGCGCATCCAGGAACTGATGGCCGGCGACGCCGCCCTCACCTTCGACGAAGCCCTCGCCGCCGGAAGGGCATCCACGGTTTTTACCACCCACACCCCCGTTCCGGCCGGCATCGACCGTTTCGAGATTTCCCAGATCCACCACTTCTTCCAGGCCGGGCTCGCGCCCGCGGTACCCGTGGACCGGATCCTGGAACTTGGCCGGGAAAACTACGCCGACGGCAATCCCTCAGTCTTTAACATGGCGGTCATGGGACTCCGGCTGGCACAGCGGGCCAACGGCGTCGCCAAGCTGCACGGCGAGGTATCCCGCGGGATGTTCTCGGCCCTGTGGCCGGGGTTCGACCACTCCGAGGTGCCCATCACGTCCGTTACCAACGGCGTCCACGTGCCCACCTGGGTGGACGGGCGCATCTCGCGGCTCGCGCGGGAACAGTTCGGCACCGAGGCCGAAGCCACTGGCCGCTGGGACCTTGCCTACAACGTCAGCGATGCGGACGTCTGGGCGCTGCGCCGTGAAATGCGCTCAGCGCTGGTGGAGGACGTACGCCGCCGGCTCCGGGCCGCCTGGAAGAAGCGCGGCGCCGCCGACGCCGAGCTTGGCTGGACCGACAGGGTCCTGGACCCCGACGTGCTGACCATCGGCTTCGCCCGGCGTGTGCCCACCTATAAGCGCCTGACGCTGATGCTTCGCGAGCCGGACCGGCTCAAGGCCTTGCTGCTGCATCCGGAGCACCCGATCCAGCTCGTGATCGCAGGAAAGTCCCACCCGGCAGATGACGCCGGGAAGAAGATGATCCAGGACCTGGTGCGCTTCACCGACGACCCCGAGGTCCGCCACCGCATTGCCTTCCTGCCGAACTACGACATCGCCATGGCCAGGACGCTCTTCCCGGGCTGCGACGTGTGGCTCAACAACCCGCTCCGCCCCCTCGAGGCGTGCGGCACCTCAGGCATGAAGGCCGCCATCAACGGTTCGCTGAACCTTTCGGTGATGGACGGCTGGTGGGATGAAATGTACGACGGCGAGAACGGCTGGGCGATCCCCACCGCCAACAACGACGCGTCCCCCGAAGAGCGGGACGACATCGAGGCCGCGGCGCTGTACGGACTCCTGGAAACACAGGTGGCACCGCGGTTCTATGGGAGCACGGTGTCTGACAGCGCAGGTGCGGCCGGCCCGTCCACCACGGGCACGGAGAAAGTCCCCACGCACTGGGTGTCCATGATCAAGCACACGCTGTCCCATCTCGGCCCGGCCGTTTCCGCCGAGCGCATGCTGCATGACTACGTCAACATGCTCTACTGCCCCGCGGCCGAGGCCGGACGCAGGGCCGTTGCCAACTCCTACGCCCAGGCCCGTGTCCTGGCGGCATGGACGGCCAAGGTGCGCTCAGCGTGGCCCCTGCTGCACGTTGAACATGTGGACTCCGTGGGAGTTTCCGAGGACCCGCAGATCGGGGACACCCTGCAGGTGAACGCCTACATCGCGCTGCACACCCTCTCACCGGAGGACGTGTCCGTGGAGGTGGCTTATGGCCGTGCCGAGGAAAGCGACACCCTGGCGGACGTCACCCTGATGGAGTTGAACTCGAAAGAAGACCTGGGCGAGGGGCGCCACCTGTTCAGCGGCTCCCTGGTCATAGACCGCTCCGGTCCCTTTGGCTACACCGTCCGCGTCCTGCCCCGGCACGAGGCGCTGGCTTCCAAGGCCGAGCTGGGGCTGATCGTCAACGCTTAGTCATCGCCCGACTTCTCCGTGGCAACTTCGGCACGGGGTGTTTGGCCGTATACGTCCTTGCTGACCTCGTAGCCGTGGCTGTCGAGCGCCAGGGCCTGCTGGTTGACCTCAGCAAGTTGGGCGTCGGAGAGCTGTTCAACTTTAACGAGGTCCAGAGTTTCCTGATTTGTGCCACCCTCAGCTGTCACTTTCACCAGTCCCGTTCCGGCTGAATAGTACTTGCGCTGGTGGCCTACAGCCGGTTCCAGCGGGTTGTGCTCATCAATCACCAGCACGTCTTCATAGCAGCCGGCGGGAACGCATTTAGCGACTTTCTCCTCGAAAAAATCCCCGCAATCCAAGAAGTTCACGGAGGGTGCGTGGGCCTGAACATACTCGGGTGTTCCGGTCTTAGGCTGGGCCTGCATTGCAATTCCGGCCTGGCTCTCGGAAATCCCGTGAATGAAAGTATTGGGCGCCCCAATAAAGACGTCATTCTCGAACTCTTCGGGGTATTCGCCGAAAAGCCATACGGCTCCAGCGTTACTCTGCGCAAAGAAGGCCAGCTCGGATTCAACCAGCGACCCGTCGGCGTAGTCGCGGTCCCACAGCACCAGGGTTTTCACGCCGTCAATGACCTTGGTCAGACCCGTTACGGTGTGTGTGACCGTCCGCTCGATAGCGCCCTCGTCAGTCAAAACCTCGCCCGTCGTTGTGTACAGGGCGCCCGGCTTTAGCGGAAACCATTTGTTGTCGATCTTCGGAGAGTCCGGGAAGGCGGTGCGGTCGAAGTTGATGGCCGACCCGGGCCCGCACAGCTCTGAGGTGTTCGACGGCGACGGAGTCGACCCTGAAGGCGATGCCGATGACGGTGTCGCGGCGGAAGTGGCACGGGGCTGTGGGGCAGCTGGCGCCGCGCACGACGCCACAGTGGAGATCACCAGAAGCAGCGTGAAAATGAAACCCGAGCCGGAAAGTCCCCTATTAGGCTGGAGCATGAGTGTTGCCTTTCACGAATGGAACCAATTGTTGCCAACAACCGCGACGTGTCAGGATGATGCGAAATCACCCTTGACCGGGCGCGGATAAAGTCTGTCGGGGATACGTCGAAAAAACGACCAGAAGGTTCGTTCAGCCTCCTCAACCTGAGACCTTGTCTATTCCCGGACAGGCTTTGCAAGAAATAATGACCCTATTTCGCCCGTTTGGAAAGGGGGGAATCCCCCCGAGGATTCCCCGGGGGGGGACGAAAAACGGCTTCTGTTAGCCAACCAACGGAGAGTCTGCCGGGGCTAGAACAGCACCGCGGTGACGGCGAGGTCGCTGCCGGCGTAGCTCTCGGCATCCTGGAGGATCTCGCAGATGATCCCGAACGACCGGTCACCGCGGAACGCTCCGGCCACCTGCCAGAGGATCGTGACCGGGGCACTGCCGTTCTCGCCGATGCTGTCCGCGAAATCGTGCAGGGAATCGTTCAGGGCGTCCAGGTTCACGCCGTAGTGCTCAGGGAACGCGAGCACTTCGCCGAAGGTTTCCAGGACCGCTCTCTTGCTGTCGGCGGCGGGGACCACCAGGCTGCGGCGGCCGGCGTCGGCAACCTGTTCCTGGAGTTCTTCGATGGTCCACGTATCGGCTGAGTAGATTTTCATAAGGGTATTCAGCTGCCTTCTGCGATGAATTTGAACGAGTCGTAGTGGTCCTGCGTGTAGTACTTCTCGCCCTCGGAACCGGTGACGATGCGGCGGGCTCCCCTGTCGGATTCACCCGGGGTGGGCACGGTGTACTCGCGGTAATAGCCTGAATCCTGCCGCGGGAGGATGCGCTCGAAGTTGCCGAACGTCTTGTTGTCCTGGCTGTAGCGGTAGGGGCCGCCGGCGCGGATCGCGGCGAGGGTAGTCCGGGCTTCGGCCGGCAGCTGGGATTCCTTGATGGCGGGCAGCCCGGACGGGTTGGCTGGGACTGCCGCCGGGCCTGGAACCTCCGCAGGACCCGGGACGGGAGCGCCTGGAGCCGGGGCCGCGCTGGAACTTGCTGCCGGCGTCGTACTTCCCGTTATCGATTCAAGGAGCCCGGGGCCGCCGAAAGCGAACACCGCCATGGCCAGGAGCCCGGTCAGCAGCAGGGCAATGGAGCGGTTACGCAATTCTCGTCCCCTCCGCAGCTACGTGCGGTAGATGTTGATCGAGTTGGCCTCGATGAGGTCAGTCCCGCCCGAGGCCACGCGGCTTCCCTGTCGAAGCTCGTGAAGGGGCGACGTTGTCAGCCGGAGTTCGAACATCCTGAGGGGCGTTCCGTCGTCGTTCTTGAGTTCCGGAAGGGTGATTTTCACGTCGGAGCCGCTGCCGTTGACCACTACGAGGCCGGCCAGCGTGCCGTCATCCGAGCCAAGCAGGAGCTGCATGACGCGGTGCCGGGGATCATTCCACTGATCCATGGACATGGGCTGTCCGGAGTGATCAAACCAGTAGAGATAGGACTGCTCATCCCGAGCCGGAAAATCATGGGGCTGGCTTGCCAGGAACTCCTTGCGCAGGCGGACGTAGCGCTTGGTACTGCGGAGCATCTCCGCGGATTCCGGCGTACGCGTCCAGTCGAGCCACGCCAGTGGATTGTCTTGGCAGTAGGCGTTGTTGTTTCCCTGCTGCGTGCGCGCCAGCTCGTCGCCGGCAGTGATCATGGGCACGCCGAGGGAAATCATCAGGGAGGCCATCAGGTTCCGTCGGGACTGCGCCCGGTTCGCCACGATGGTCTCGTCCTCGCTCCGGCCTTCGAAGCCGTGGTTGTAGCTGCGGTTGTCCCCGTGCCCGTCCCGGTTCTGCTCACCGTTGGCCTCGTTGTGTTTACGGTCGTAGGACACGAGGTCGTTGAGCGTGAAGCCGTCGTGTGCGGCGATGAAGTTGACCGACGCCAGCCTGGACCGGCCTGACGCTTCAAAAAGCCCGGCCGATCCGGACAATGCATCAGCCAGCCGCGCCACGGACCCGCCATGGCCGCCGGCCTCGATGGCCGCCCGGTCGGCGAGCCAGAACGAGCGGACGCCGTCCCGGAAGTGGTCGTTCCAGTCAACCCAGCCTCCCGGGAACCGTCCCGTCTGCCAGCCGCCGTAGCCGACGTCCCAGGGCTCGGCGATCAGTTTGACGTCGGACAGCACAGGATCGGCGGCCACGGCCACCAAGAACGGGTGCCGGGGATCAAACTCGTTGTCCGCGTTCCGGCAGAGCGTCACGGCCAGGTCGAAGCGAAAACCGTCGATGTGGAATTCGTCCACCCAGTAGCGGAGTGAATCCAGCACCAGCTGGACCACCTGGGGCTGGCCGAAATTCAGGCTGTTGCCGCAGCCCGTGGTGTCGATGTACTTCCCGTGTCCGTCCGTTCGGTAGTACGTGTCCTCGCCGAGTCCGCGGAAGCTGATGGTCTGGCCGTCGGGGCCGCCCTCGGCAGTGTGGTTGTAAACGACGTCGAGAATCACTTCAAGCCCTGCCGCGTGGAGCAGCTTGACCATTCCCTTGAACTCGTCCTGGACGGCGTGCGGTCCGGCATCCTGCGCAGCCTGCGTTGCATAGGCCGCGTGCGGTGCGAAAAACGCGGCCGTGTTGTAGCCCCAGTAGTTGGTCAGGCCAAGGTTCTGCAGGTGCAGCTCATCGCGGTGGAAGTGCACCGGGAGCAGATGGACAGCGGTAATGCCCAGGCTCTTGAAATGCTCGATGATGGCAGGATGGGCCATTCCGGCGTAGGTTCCGCGCAGCTCGGCGGGGACATCGGGATGCAGCATGCTCTGGCCGCGGACATGGGCCTCGTAGATGATGGTGTTCCGCCACTGCGTCCGGGGCGGTTCGTCGGTGCCCCAGTCAAAATCGCCGGCCATCCGGACGCTCGTCAGGAACCCCTCCCGCTGGTCCACGGCTCGGCCGTATGGATCGAGCAGAAGGGGCTGCCCGCCGTCGTCGTCCAGGTCCACGATGGGGACCGCCAGCGGCAACGGGTCCGCCTTGGACGTGGCGCGGAAACCGTACAGCGATCCGTACGGGAAATCCTCAACAATTCCGTGGTGCACACCGTGGGTGACATTGGGCAGGGTCTGCAGATGCCACTCGCTGCCGGGGGCCTTGTAGGCAATCTCAAGGTTCTCCACGGCCGGGGCGTACACGGCGACGTTGGCGCTGGACTGCACGGCGTAATCCGCTCCCGATCCCGGGCGCGGGACGCTGACACCGAGCGGATATGCCGAAGAGGCATCCTTGGTGGAAGCTGTATCGAATAGCGGCATGACCATCACGTCCATGGTAGCGGCCAGCGGCTGTTGAACTGCACTGCCACTTTTATGACGTCATGCGGCCCCACCACGCTCCGACGCTCTCTCACTTTTCGCAACTTAACGGGAACGCTCTCTCACCGGGTGAGAGAGCGTTCCCGTTAAACCCACCAAAAGTGAGAGAGCGTTTCTCCCGCAGCGACCTACTTGACGGCGCGCTGCCTCGAGATTTCGTACAGCGAGATGCCAACGGCCATGGACGCGTTGAGCGACTCCATGGCGGAGTTGATCGGGATGGAAACGATCTGGTCGCAGTTTTCGCGGACCAGGCGGCTCAGGCCCTTGCCCTCGGAACCGACCACAATGCAGACGGGCTCGGTGGCCAGGGTAAGGTCAGGCAGCGAAACGTCGCCCTCGCCGTCGAGCCCCAGGACAAAGATGCCCATGTTCTTGAACTGCTTCAGGGCACTGTTCAGGTTGGCGGCCCGCGCCACAGGAACACGCACGGCAGCGCCGGCACTGGTCTTCCAGGCCGAGGCCGTAACGCCCACGGAGCGGCGTTCCGGGACGATGACGCCGTGGCCGCTGAAGGCCGAGACGGAGCGGATGATGGCACCGAGGTTGCGCGGGTCCGTGATGCCGTCCAGGGCAACGAACAGTGGAGCGTTGGATACGTGGCCCTTCTTCCAGCGGTCCACGGTTTCCTCGGCCAGGTCATAAGCGTCCTGGTACTCGTAGGGCGGGATCTGCAGGACCAGGCCCTGGTGGATGGCGTCGTCCGTCATGCGATCCAGTTCGGGCTTGCCGGTCTCGAGCAGCGGGATGCCGCGTTCGGCGGCGATCTTCAGCGATTCCTTAACGCGGTCATCCATTTCAATCCGGATGGCGATGTGCAGGGCCTTCGCGGGGATCCCGGCGCGGAGGGCTTCCACCACGGAGTTACGGCCGGTGACGACTTCCTCGGTGGCGCGGCCCTTGGGACCCGTGCGGGAGGCGCCGGCGCTGCGGGCACCCGTGCCGCGCTTGGCGGCCGAGCGTTCGGCAAGCTGCTTGCTCTTGTGCGCCTTGTGGTAAGGGCGGTCCTCCGCCTTGGGCGTGGGACCCTTGCCTTCAAGGGCCTTACGGCCATGACCACCGGTTCCGATGGTTGGCCCCTTCTTTGCTTTGACCGATCGGCGACCGTTGTTGGCCATGAGTTCCACCCTTGATTGTTTGACTGAGTCTGATTACCAGTCTACTGAATCAAGTAAAATCGCCGGTTCAGTCCCGTTGCAGGCTCCAGGTGGCGCCATCCGGGCCATCTTCGACCACGACGCCGGCCGCCTTCAGCGTGTCCCGGATAGCGTCGGAGGCGGCCCAGTCCTTGGTGGCCCTGGCCTGCGCGCGGGCAGCGAGCTGGGCTTCGACCAGTACGTCCAAGGCCGCCGCTTGCCGGGCGTCCGACGCCGGTCCGGAAGCCACCGCGTTCAGGCCCAGGACGCGCAGCATGTCATGCAGGCTGTGCAGCGCCTGCTGTGCGTCCTCCAGCCGTCCTTCTGTCAGGGCATTATTTCCGGATCGGACGGTTTCGTGGACCACGGCGAGGGCCTGCGGCACGTTGAGGTCGTCGTCCATGGCGCGCACGAACGACTCCGGAACCGTGCCGTAGGTGGCGAACGTGTAGTTCCCGCCGGCGGAGAGCGCGCCAACGGCGCGGCTGATAAAGCCGTCAATGCGTTCGACGGCGGCGGCGGCCTCCTCAAGCGACGTGGGGCGGTAGTCCAGCACTGAGCGGTAGTGGGCCTGTCCCAGGTAGTAGCGGACCACCCGCGGCGACGCGAGCTCCAGCATCTCCGACGGGCTGATGGTGTTGCCGATGGACTTGGACATCTTTTCGCCCTGGTACGTCACCATGCCGTTGTGCATCCAGAAGTTGGCGAACCCGTGCCCCGCGGCCTGGGACTGGGCCATCTCGTTTTCGTGGTGCGGGAAGCGCAGGTCCAGTCCGCCCCCGTGGATATCGAACTCGGTGCCGAGGTACTTGGTGACCATGGCGGAGCATTCAAGGTGCCAGCCCGGGCGGCCGGCGCCCCAGGGCGAGGCCCAGCTCGCCGTCGTCGGCTCTCCTTCTTTGGTGCCCTTCCACAGGGCGAAGTCGCGGGGGTCCTTCTTGCCGCGGGGATCCGCGTCCGGAGCGCCTTGCATGTCGTCGATGTTCTGGCGCGTCAGTGACCCGTATTTGTCCCAGGAGCGAACATCGAAGTAGACATCGCCGGAATCGTCCAGTGCCGGGTAGGCGTGGCCACGGTCCATCAGCTGCTGGATCAGCGCATGCATTTCGGGGATATGGCCGGTTGCCCGTGGCTCATAGGTGGGCCGGGAAACGCCGAGGGTGTCGTAGGCCTGCAGGAACGCCTGCTCGTAGCGGTAGGCCAGCGCCCACCATTCCTCCTCGCGGACAGAATCCGGTCCGTCTTCGAAGTCCGGGCTGAACGACTCGGCGGACTTGACCAGGATCTTGTCGTCGATGTCCGTAACGTTCCGGACCACGGTAACCCGCAGCCCCCGGTACTCGAGCCAGCGGGTGAGCTGGTCAAAGGCGATCGCCGAGCGGATGTGGCCCACGTGGGGCAGGCCCTGCACGGTGGCTCCGCAGTAGTACAGGCTCGCTTTTCCCGGGACGAGGGGAACGAAGTCACGGACTTCGGCGGACGCGGTGTCATAGAAGCGGAGAGTCACCGCTCCAGATTAGCGGAAAAGGCCTGCGCCCCGGCCCCCGCGCGCTGTCCGGCCTGAACAGCGCCGGGTTGAATCACCGGGGATAGACCAATGCGGTGGCGACGGCGGAAATGCCCTCGCCCCTGCCGGTGAAACCCAGTCCGTCGCTGGTGGTGGCCGTGACACTGACCGGCGCCCCTGCCGCGTCGCTCAGCACGCGTTGGGACTCTTCCCGCCGCGGGCCGAATTTGGGCCGAGTAGCCACGAACTGCACTGCCACGTTGCCGATCTCAAAGCCGGCCGCACGGACAATCCTCGCCGCCTCGGCCAGGAGCGTGACACCTGAGGCGCCGGCGAACTCGGGGCGGTCCGTGCCGAAGTGCGTGCCGAGGTCCCCGATGCCTGCTGCCGAGAACAGGGCGTCGGCTGCGGCGTGGGCCACCGGGTCCCCGTCCGAATGCCCGGCCAGTCCACGCTCGCCTTCCCAGAACAGCCCGCCCAGCCAGAGCGGACGGGGAAGGTCAGGGGACGCGTAGGCATGCACATCCAGGCCGATACCCGTGCGCGGCAGGATCATCTTGGCTTCACCCATGGTTAACCTTCCACCCAGCGGATGCCCAGCGGGCCTTCCAACAGCCCCTCGGCAATGATCAGGTCCAGCGGCGTGGTGATTTTCAAAGACTGGGTGGAGCCATGGACAGCGTGCACGGGAACTCCCAGGAGTTCCACGAGCATGGCGTCGTCGGTGACCGCCGCAGCCTGTTTCTCGTCAAAGGCCTCCGCCGCCTGATGGGCCTGGACCAGTGTGGACAGGCGGAAACCTTGGGGCGTCTGGACCGAACGGAGCTCCTCCCGCGGCGCGGTCCCGGTCACGAGTTCCGGGGCGATCCTGCTGTCGTCACCGGTCGTGGGGGCAACCATCTTCACCGTATCCACCACCGGCACCGTCGGAATCACGGCAACAGCGCCGGCAGCCAGGGAATCAACGACGCGGTGGAAGACATACTCGGGCGTCAGCGCCCTGGCGGCGTCGTGGACCAGCACGGCTTCAGTGCCGTCCAGCAAGGCGGCCAGCGCTGACCGGACGGACGCGGCACGGGTGGCGCCGCCGTCGACCGTTGTCAGCACGGGAAGCGGGTTCTCCGGGTTGCCGTCGTGCCCTGCGCGGAGTTCCTCGGCGAAGGCAGCGCACAGTTCCTGCAGGACCGTATCGCCGGGCGGCAGTGCCACACAGATCTGGCGTGCAACGCCGGCGGCCGCGACGCCCCGGAGGGCGTGGGTGAGGATGGCGTCACTCCCCAGCGGCACGCGCGCCTTGGGCATGCCGTAACCCAGCCGCTCGCCGGAACCGGCAGCCACTATAACGACGGCGGTGACGGGGCGGGGAAGTCCGTTGTTCATGCTGCCAGCCTACGTGCCCACCTGCCCGGCCTGCCGAATCCCACCCGCGCGACGCGCCTGCCGCGGCGGTCAAGTGTTCCGAAAAAGGGCAAAAAGAAACCCCGGAGGCACTTGCGTACCCCCGGGGTTCAATTCTTAGGAAGCCAGGACCTCGTCGAGAACGCTTGCAGCCTTCTCTTCATCAGTCTTTTCAGCCAGTGCAAGTTCTGAAATCAGAATCTGACGGGCCTTGGCCAGCATGCGCTTCTCACCTGCGGAAAGGCCCCGATCGTGATCACGGCGCCAGAGATCGCGAACAACCTCTGCTACCTTGATGACGTCACCGGAAGCAAGCTTCTCCAGATTTGCCTTGTATCTGCGCGACCAGTTGGTGGGTTCTTCAGTGAACTCAGCCCGGAGAACATCAAATACGTGCTCCAGACCTTCCTTGCCCACTACGTCACGGACCCCAACAAGGTCAACGTTCTCTGCTGGAACTTCAATGGTCAGATCACCCTGAGCCACCTTGAGCTTGAGATACATTTTCTCTTCGCCCTTGACAGTGCGCATCTTGATTTCTTCAATTTTTGCAGCACCGTGGTGAGGGTAAACTACTGTCTCGCCGACCTCAAATACCATGTGGACATTCCCCTTTCCCGCAGACCAGTTTATCACGATTCAGGCATATGACTGGCCTCGAACCGGCCCCGGAACCCCGGAAATACGCGGAAAATGGGCAGAATAGACCCCCTTCGACCCCTTGACGAATGCAGATAATAGTGCATGCGCGGCGTGCTGCCAAGGGCAATGTGACCGTGCGGAATCCTCGTTTGGTGCGGTTTGCCGTTAGGCTATGGCTGAATAATGTTTCAAGACTCTCAAGGAGTACGTGACGTGCGTTTCACTGCGATGAACCGGGCCCAGGGCGGCAAACTGGCACTGGCGGCAGGATCCCTGGCCCTCGCCCTGGCGACGATGACCGGCTGTGGCTACATCAACCCCCAGCAGACTTCTCACCAGTACGCGTCGTCGGACGGTATCCGCGCCGACCTGGGCCCCCTGCAGCTGCGCAACATGCTCATTGTCTCCGCTGCCGAAGACAAGCCCGGCCGACTGCTCGGCGCCGTCTACAACTCCTCTTCGCAGGACGTCAAGCTCACCGTCAACGGGGCCGAGGGTTCGCAGACGCAGGTGCCGGTGAAAGCCAACTCCTACACCCTGCTCAACGACTCCACGGATGAGGCCATCCTCAGCACGACCGGCGCCATCGCCGGTTCGCTGTTGGACGTCAAGGTCACCGAAGACGGCACCAAGGTGAGCAAGACTGTCCGGATCCCGGTCCTGGATGCTTCCCTCGCGGAGTACAAGGAGTACCTGCCGGCCGGCAGCGAACCGACCGGATCCGCCACACCCAGCCCGTCGCCGTCGGCCACGGGCACAGGCGCGGCCCACTAGGCAGCAACAAGGCACAAAAGGAGGGGCTCCCCGCGGGGAGCCCCTCCTTTTGTGCCCTTGAAGTCTGGTGTGCCTTATGCCTAATGTGCCTTACGGCGGAGAGACCTACGGCTCGAATTTGTAGCCCAGGCCGCGGACTGTTACCAGGAAACGCGGCACGGACGGGTCGGGCTCGATCTTGCCGCGCAGCCGCTTGACGTGCACGTCCAGGGTCTTGGTGTCCCCCACGTAGTCCGAACCCCAAACCCGGTCGATCAGCTGGCCGCGGGTCAGTACACGGCCGGAGTTGCGCAGCAGCATTTCCAGCAGCTCGAATTCCTTCAGCGGCAGGAGGACCTGCTGGCCATCCACGCTGACCACATGCCGTTCGATGTCCATCCGGACAGGGCCGGCCTGGACTGTGGCCGAGATCAGTTCCTCAGGCTCACCCTGCCGGCGGAGCACGGCCCGGACGCGGGCCACCAGCTCACGGGAAGAGTAGGGCTTGGTGACGTAGTCGTCGGCGCCTAACTCCAGGCCAACCACCTTGTCTATCTCGGAGTCCTTGGCCGTCAGCATGATGACCGGAACGCTGGAGCGCTGCCGCAGCTGGCGGCAGACCTCCGTACCTGACAGGCCGGGGAGCTGCAGATCCAGCAGCACCAGATCCGCCCCATTGCGGTCGAATTCGGTGATGGCGTCCAAGCCGTTGTCCACCACTTCAACCTCGAACCCCTCCTTGCCCAACAAATAGGACAACGGATCACTGAAAGATTCTTCGTCTTCGACAATCAAAATCCTGCTCAAGCGCTGGCTCCTTGCTCATGTACGCCGCGTTCTTTGCCACGCTCGGGTACGGCTCGTTGTTTGACACCTGCAGTATCCGGTTCGTCCTGGCTTTCCATCTCAGGCAGCCGCAGGGTGAATGTGGAACCCTGGCCGGGCCGTGACCACAATGTCACTTCACCGCCGTGGTTGGAGGCAACGTGTTTGACGATGCTCAGGCCCAGGCCCGTTCCGCCCGTGTGGCGCGAACGCGCCGCATCCACCCGATAGAAGCGCTCAAACACCCGCTCCTGATCCTCCGGGGTCAGCCCCTCGCCCTGGTCCGTGACCGACACGGCGATAAGCCCGTCCTTCGACCGGACGCCCACGCCCACCCGCGTGTTCTCCGGGGAGTAGCGGATGGCGTTGTCGATCAGGTTCCGCAGCGCGGTAACCAGCAGGTCCTGGTCGCCATAAACGGTGGCTTTCACGCGATCGCCCACAACGATGCGGATGTTCTTGCTTTCGGCGGGGAGCTGGGAGCGGTCCACTGCTTCGGTGATGACGGCGTTGATGTCCACGGCCCGGCCCTGCTGGGACACACTGGCGCCCTGGAGGCGCGACAGTTCGATGATGTCCTGGACCAGGGCGGCAAGCCGGCCCGACTCCTTGTGCATGCGCTTGGCGAACCTGCGTACGGCCTGTTCGTCGTCAGCCGAGGACTCCAGCGCCTCGGCCAGCAGGGAAATGGCCCCCACCGGGGTCTTCAGCTCGTGGGACACGTTGGCCACGAAGTCGTTCCGGATCTCTTCGGTGCGGGTGATCTCGGTGCGGTCGTCGGCCAGCAGCACGATATATTCCTCGCCGAGCATGGCTGCGCGGACCTGCACGATGATGGTGCCCTGGCCGAGCGGACCGCGCGGAAGCTCCAGCCGTTTTTCCAGGATCACGCCGTCGCGGCGCACGCCGGCTGTCATGTCCAGCAGCTCCTTGTGGACCACCGTATGGCCGCGCACCAGGCCATACGCATAAGCTGCCGGGCTGGCACGCACCACACCGTCCACGGCGTCAATCACCACAAAAGCCCGTCCGACGACGGCCAGCACTTCCGCGGCGCCGGCCGGCAAAGCGAGTTCGTCCACGTCGACGTCAACAAGCTTGCGCTGCTTTTCACTGATCCTGAAGGCGAGCACGCCAAAGGTGCCGAGCGACAGGCCGACCAGGCCGGCGATGACACCGATGAGCATAGGATCCACAACTCCAGCTTAGGCCGTGGTTCCTGTCGAGACGGTGCGTCATGGCCCATTGCGGGGACGGTTCAGCTAACGTTCATCTACAACCGACTAATCGTTTACCGCACGCTGACAGTGTTATACGTTGGAGTGCCGAATGGCGACATGAGTTCCGTCTGCCACCCGCGGGGCGGAGTTCCAAAGAAAGGACGCCCACGTGCGTAAGGTTTTTCAGGAAGAGCTGACCCAGGTGGGTGAGCAGCTGGTGGAGATTTCAAAGTTGGTCAGCGAGGCATTGGGGAAGGCCGCGACGTCCTTCCAGGTTGCCGACGTTGATCTGGCAGAGGACGTCATCGCCGCGGACGCGCGCATCGACTTTTTGCAGACCAGCCTGGATGAGCGCGCCATCGACATCCTCGCCCTGCAGGGGCCGGTGGCCAGCGATCTGCGGATGATCGTGGGCTCCCTGCGCATGAGCGCTTCCCTGGAGCGGATGGGGGACCTGGCCCGCCACATCGCCCAGCTGGCCCGGCTGCGTTTCCCGTCCACCGTGATCCCTGCATCCATGACGGAAACGTTCAACAAAATGGCCGAGCAGGACCAACTGATCGCGGACAAGCTTATTGTCCTGCTGGAATCCCGGGACCTCGAAGTGGCCCGCGACATCCACAAGGCCAACAGCATCATCGACGACCTTCACCTGAGCGTTTTCAAGGCGATCGCCGCCCCGGACTGGGCCGAGTCCCCCGCCACTACCGTGGACGTGGCCCTGGCCAGCCGCTACTTCGAACGGTTCGCTGACCACGGCGTGTCCGTGGCCCGCAAGGTCACATACCTCGTCACCGGCGAATGGCAGCCGCAGGGCTTCTAACCCTCTCCTAACCGCGTACGACGGCGGGCCGGCCACCTCAGGTGACCGGCCCGCCGTCGTACGTTAACTACTGCCTTATTTCTTGCCCTGGTTGGCCACTGCCAGGATGGCCTCCGCGGCGGCCTCCGGATCCAGGTATGTACCGCCCGGCTTGATCGGCTGGAAGTCCTCGTCGAGGTCGTAGACCAGCGGGATGCCGGTGGGGATGTTCAGGCCGGTGATGTCTTCGTCGCTGATGCCGTCCAGGTGCTTGACCAGGGCGCGCAGGGAGTTGCCGTGGGCGGTGACCAGGACGGTCTTGCCGACCTTCAGGTCTTCCTTGATGTCCGATTCCCAATACGGGAGCAGGCGGATCAGGACATCCTTGAGGCATTCCGTGCGCGGCAGCGCGTCGCCGAGGTCCCCGTAACGGGGGTCGTGGGCCTGGGAGAACTCGGAGTCGTCGGACAGGGGCGGCGGCGGGGTGTCGTAGGACCGGCGCCATTCCATGAACTGGTCCTCGCCGTATTCGGCCAGGGTCTGTGCCTTGTCCTTGCCCTGCAGGGCGCCGTAGTGGCGTTCGTTCAGGCGCCAGTCCCGCTTGACGGGGATCCAGCCGCGGTCGGCCTTGTCCAGGGAAATGTTGGCCGTGTTGATGGCCCGCCTCAGGAGCGAGGTGTAGAGGACATCCGGGAGAAGATCGTTCTCAACCAGGAGCTCGCCGCCGCGGGCTGCTTCCTCGCGGCCTTGGTCGTTGAGGTCGACGTCCACCCAGCCGGTGAACAGGTTCTTGGCGTTCCAGTCGCTGTGGCCGTGGCGCAGCAGAATCAGCTTGTAAGTCATGATTTTTATCCTAGCCGAGGCAAAGCGCCGCCCGCCTTGCGTTACAAGGGCCTTGCGTTACAAGGGCCCTGCGTTACAAGGATAGGGTTGGGCCGTGGTGCAAAAAGCTGAACGCGTGAGCGCTCCCCATGGCCGGAGCGGCAGGCCGGTCGGAAACATCACGCGGGGCACCACCAATCCCAACCGGATGCGGCGGGTGGACCGCTGGCTCACCGGCCCCCAGGCCTGGCGGCTGCGCGCTGCCGAAGACCCCCTCGTGGTTGACCTGGGCTACGGCGCAACGCCTGCCACCGCCGTCGAACTCTTTGAACGTCTCCGCGCCGTCCGGCCTGACGTGCGGGTGTGCGGAATCGAAATCGAGCCGGAGCGCGTCCGGATCGCCAAGGCGCTCGAGAGGCCGGGGCTGAGCTTCCAGGTGGGCGGTTTCGAGTTGCCGCTGCCCGGGCGCCCTGTGCTGGTCCGCGCCTTCAACGTCCTGCGGCAGTACGAAGAGGCTGATGTGGCGGGGATCTGGCGGCTGGTGCAGGGCCGGCTGGCCCCCGGCGGACTCTTTATCGACGGGACGTGCGATGAGATCGGGCGGCGGGTGACGTGGGTTGCCCTCGACGCCGAACGGCCGTTGTCACTGAGCATGTCAGTACGGTTCGGCAGCTTTGACCTGCCGTCGGAAATTGCCGAGCGGCTGCCGAAAGCGCTGATCCACCGCAACGTTCCGGGCGAGCCTGTCCACCGGCTGATGCAGGCCATGGACCGGGCCTGGCTGGAGTCGGCGCCGCTGGCGTCGTTCGGTAACAGGCAGCGCTGGCACGCCATGTGCAGGGCACTGCTCGACGGCGGGTGGCCGGTTCAGGACGGGCCGGCGCGGTGGCGCCTGGGCGAACTAACTGTGGCTTGGGAAGCTGTTGCGCCGCCGGACTAGGCTGGGCCCACGCCGGCAGGGTTCCCTGAGCGAGCTTGCGAGCTGAGGGTGCCGGTGGGGATCACCAGCCGCCATAGGGCCCCGTGTTGCGGCTGCCGCCGCGGCCCGCGTCCTTGACCGCTGGCCGGACGTCTGCGAGGTAGATGGACGCTGCCACCACGGCGGCGAGCCCGAAGAGGCCAAGCGTGCCGAAGATTCCGCCGCTGCTGAAAAGCGAGATCACACCGATCAGGGTGGCGCCGCCAGTCAGGGCCAGCCAGAAAGTCTTGGTCCGTTTGCCGGTCGCCTCAAAGGCGGCGGGCTTGTGCCTGACGCAGTCCAGCAGAGCCCACACCTCAAGTCCGAATGCCACCAGGGCAAGGAGAAAAAACACTGCCAGCTCTACAGGCCTAATTATCAGTTCACCGTCCACCGTCCAAGCCTAACGGCCCAGCGAGTCCAGCGCCTGTTTCAAATCGGCCCAGAGGTCCTCAATATTCTCGATGCCGACGCTCAGGCGCACCAGGTTGTCCGGAACGCTCAGCGGCTCAGCGGCGTGCCGGCGGCGCCGTTCGATCAGCGATTCCACCCCGCCCAGGGAAGTAGCCGGTAGCCACAGCTGCAGCGCGCGGACCAGTTTGTCCGCGGCGTCCGCTCCGTTCAGCCCGGCGACCGGCGCGATCTGCACGCACACAATCGACCCGAAACCCGTCATCTGTGTCTTGGCCCGCTCGTGGCCGGGGTCGGTGGGAAGGCCCGGGAACCGGATGCTTTGAATCAGGGGGTGGGTGCTGAGGCGTTCGGCCAGGACCGCGGCGGAAGCCTGCGACCGTTCCACCCGCAGGGCAAGGGTCCGGAGCCCGCGCAGTGCCAACCATGCCTCGAACGGCCCGGCAATACCGCCGTGGATGATGCGGTGGTGCAGCAGCGCTGCCCGGATGTCCGGATTGGACGTCACCAAGGCGCCGAGGACGACGTCGGAATGCCCGGCCAGGTACTTGGTCACCGAGTGAAGAACGACGTCGGAACCCAGGCTCAGCGGCTGCTGGACCAACGGCGTGGAGAACGTATTGTCCGTCACCACAATGGCGCCCACCTGATGGGCCGCCGCAGTGAGTTCGCGGATATCTGCGATGCCCAGCATCGGGTTGGTGGGGCTCTCAAGCCACAGCATCCTGGCCGCTTTCGCGTCCGGTCCCTGCGGCGCGAGCTGTGCTTTGACCGCGTCAGTATCCGCGATGTCCACAGTCCGCAGTTCCAGGAAGCCCTTCTGAGCCAGCTCCGTGGCCATCACGAGCGAGCCCGCGTAGCTGTGCGACGGCATCACCAGGACGCCGCCGGCGGGCAGCAGGGAGAGCGCCGAGCTGACGGCCGCGAGCCCGGACGCATAAAGCAGGCCCGGCAGTTCAGATCCTTCAAGCTGGCCGAGGGCCTCTTCAAAGGGATCCCAGGTGGGGTTGGAATAACGGCCGTAGCCACGGTCCCCGTCGGCCAGCGCTCCCGTGCCGAAGTACGTCGAGGACAGCACGATGGGCGGGTTCACGGGCTCGTCCCGCTCACGCGGCGGCCGGCCGGCGGCAACCACCACGGTTTCGGCCGACAGGGACGCTGCGTACTGTTCCGAGAGACTCATGGAGAAAGCGTACTTGGACGTGCGGCGGCCCCCGAAGTCGGTAGTCTTGAGCAGTGACCACCAACAGCCCCGGACTTTTCATCGCCTTCGAGGGCGGCGACGGCGCCGGCAAGTCCACGCAGGCGGCCCGGCTTGCCGAGACCCTGGAAACACGTGGCCTGACGGTCCTGCGGACCCGCGAACCCGGCGGGACGCCCATTGGCGAAAAACTGCGTTCCCTGGTCCTGGACCACGGCCATGGCCACATCGACGCCCACACGGAGGCGCTCATCTTTGCTGCTTCCCGCGCAGCCCATGCCGGCCAGGTGATCCGCCCGGCGCTGGAACGCGGCGAGGTTGTCCTGACGGACCGCTACATTGACTCGTCCGTGGCGTACCAGGGGGCGGGCCGGGATCTGGGTGCCGACGCCGTCCGCACCCTCAACGAATGGGCGACGTCGGGGCTGCAGCCCGATCTCACCGTGTTGCTGGACGTGGACCCCGCTGACGGCCGCCGCCGGCGCACGGCCGGCGACGCCGCCGAAGACCGCCTTGAGTCAGAGGCCGATGAGTTCCATTCAACAATCCGCGGGGCGTTCCTTGACCTGGCCGCCAGCCGGCCGGAGACCTATCTGGTCCTGCCGGCGGACCTGCCCGTCAACGAACTTGCCGCGCGGATCCTCACCCGGGTGGATGCCCTGCTCGCGTCTTCCGGGCGGGGCGCCGCATGACTGTCTGGGACGATCTCCAGGGCCAGCCCGCCGTCGTCGAACAGCTCCGCCAGGCGACGCTGGGCGAGGGACTGACCCATGCCTGGCTGTTCACGGGCCCGCCCGGCTCCGGGCGCTCCAACGCCGCGAAGGCCTTTGCGGCCGCCCTCAACTGCGACCAGGACGACGTCGCCAGGCGTGGCTGCGGCGAGTGTCCCGCCTGCCTGACCATCCTCGGTGAGACCCATTCGGACGTGACGTTCGTCAGGACCGAGAAGGTCACCATCACCATCGATGAAGCCCGCGACCTGGTGTCCACTGCGGGCAACCGGCCGTCATCCGGGCGCTGGAGGATCATTGTGGTGGAGGACGCCGACCGCATGGCCGAGCGGACCACCAACGTGCTTCTGAAGGCCATCGAGGAACCCACGCCGCGGACCATCTGGATGCTGTGTGCGCCGTCGCCCGCCGACGTCCTGGTGACCATCCGTTCCCGCTGCCGGGCCGTCGCGCTTCGCCTTCCCCCCGCCGCCGACGTCGCCGCTTTGCTGGTCAAGCGCGACGGCGTGGACCCGGTCCTCGCCGAACGCGCGGCCCGCGCGGCGCAAAGCCATGTGGGGATCGCCCGCCGGCTGGCGCGGGACCCTGAGGCGAGGGAACGCCGGCTGGAAACGGTGAGGTTCCCGCTGGGGCTGCGCGGCGTGACCGCGGCGGTGATGATGGCGGACAAGCTGGTGAAGATCGCCACCGCGGAAGCCAACAGTTCCAATGAAGAGCGCGACGCCGCCGAGAAGGCTGCGCTGCTGGCCACCCTGGGTGCACCGGAGTCGGGGACGCTCCCGCCGACCATGCGCAGCCAGGTCAGGCAGCTGGAAGACGACCAGAAGCGACGGGCCAAACGATCCATCACGGACTCCCTGGACCGGACGCTGACGGACCTCCTCTCGTTCTACCGGGATGTGCTGATCATCCAGCTCGGGAACGCCGTGGAGCTGGTAAACGTTGAGCTCAGGGGTGAGCTGGAGGAATTCGCCGCCCGGTCTGCCCCGGAGACCACCCTCGCCCGCATGGACGCCATCAACAAAGCCCGCCAACGCATCACCACCACCAACGTTGCTCCGCTGTTGACCATTGAGTCCATGGCAGCCAGCCTGATCTAGCAATAACTAGGAGACCGCTCGATGACTGCACGCCCCCTGCCCGCACGCTCCCGATCCTTGGTGATTGGGCTGCGGGCCGCCGGCGCCCTGATCCTGGCCCTGACGCTGGCCTCGTGCGGCCTCTTTGGCGGGGACACCCCGGACGCGGCCCCGGCCACGGCGAAAGCAGATCCTTCCATCGTGGCGTCCGCGCCCGCCGGCCTGGACACCTTCTACTCCCAGGAGGTCGTGTGGGAGCCCTGCGAAAACGGCTTCCAGTGCGCCAAGGTCACCGTGCCTGTGGACTATGCGCAGCCTGACGACGACAAGATCCAGATAGCCGCGCTAAAGGCTCCGAGCACCGGCTCGAAGACCGGCAGCCTCCTGGTCAACCCGGGCGGTCCGGGCGGGTCCGGCTACGACTTCGTCAAGGATGCGGCCGGCACGCACTTCTCGCAGTCTGTCCGGGCCAACTACGACGTGGTGGGCTTTGATCCGCGCGGCGTCAAGCGCTCCGCCCCCGTTACGTGCCTGACGGATGCCGAGCGGGACGCGTCCCGGGCAAAGGTCTATGCATTGGAGACCGACGCCGGACTTGCCGCCGCGTTGGCCGACAACAAGGCCATCGCCGCGCAGTGCGCCGCGCAGACCGGTCCGGTACTGGGCCACGTCGACACTGTCAGCGCGGCCAAGGACCTGGACATCCTGCGGGCCGTGGTCAATGACTCGAAACTTAATTATCTGGGGTACTCCTACGGCACGTTCCTTGGTTCCACCTATGCCTCGCTGTTCCCGGAAAATGTGGGCCGTATGGTCCTTGATGGTGCCCTGGATCCGTCCATCAGCAACGAGGAGCTGACCAGCGGCCAGGCCGTGGCCTTCGAAAAAGCCATCAGGGCCTATGTGGCCAGTTGCCAGCAGGAATCCTCGTGTCCGCTCAGGGGGAACGTGGACAGCGGAGTCCAGCAGATCCGCGACGTCATCACCGCGGTGCAAAACACACCTTGGCAGGCCAAGGACGGCCGCCTGGTGAACGCCACGATATTCGTCAGCGGCCTCATCACTCCGCTGTACAACGACCAGAGCTGGCCTGCCCTGACCCAGGCCCTCGAAGCTGCACTGAACGGTGACGCCAGCCTGATGCTCCGCCTGGCGGACCTCGGCGCTGACCGCGGCGCCGACGGGAAGTACACGTCCAACTCCACCTTCGCCTTCGGCGCCATCAACTGCCTGGACTACCCCATGGTGTCCGACACTGCCGCCATGCGCGCGGAACAGCAACGGCTGATGCAGGCCTCCCCTACGCTGGGCTACTTCTTCGCCTACGGCGGCACCAACTGCGTGGACTGGCCGTACAAGAACCTGCGCACCCCGGCCCCGGTGGAATACACCGGGAAAGCCCCGATCGTGGTCATCGGAACCACCGGCGACCCTGCCACCCCGGTGGAATGGGCCGCGTCCCTGCGTAAACAGCTGGGCAACGCCTCGCTGATGACCTGGGAAGGGGAAGGCCACACGGCGTACGGCCGGGCCAACAGCTGCCTCGAAGACGCCGTGGACAGGTACCTTGTGGACGGAACGGTTCCCGCCGACAACACCGTCTGCTGAGGTGTTTTTGTCGCCCATTTTGACCCGGGCGCAGGGACTCTATTACAGTTGACTCTTGCATGAACCGCCCGGTTACGCCGGGAGATTTTATGCGGTGCTTCCTTAGCTCAGTCGGTAGAGCGTTTCACTCGTAATGAAAAGGTCATCAGTTCGATTCTGATAGGAAGCTCGGGATAAACCCCCTAGAAACCAAGGTTTTTAGGGGGTTTTTCGCTGGTTAAGCCGGGACCACCCTTAGAGGTCAGGGCACACTTATGGCACACTTTGCACTCCTTCCGAACACGGTCGAACCCAAGAGATGAAGCGATTGTAGTCGGGACCGAAGGCGTCCCACCCTCCGACCTCAGCGCTAAGGTGGGGACATGATGGTGGACATGACGGCCACCGAATGGGCAGAGGGCCTTGCCTACGCGTTGAAAAACTCCGGGCATGGCCCGAACAGATCACGTTGGCTTCGGCGGACGACGAAGCAGGTTTCGAACGCATCTTGGAGACTGCCCGACGGATCGCGGCAGACGCAGGGTGGCAGGTCATCAACCTGTGCATTGAGGACTTCAAACGGGACTACCGCCTCCCAAAGAGTGGTTATCTCGTCCTTCAGAGTGGGAAGAGTCCGTTTGCACCCGAATTGGTCTCAGCAGTGGCAGCATTCCAGCACCTGGTCCGGGACGACTTGCCCGTGGCCCTTCTGGTCGTCGCCTCACCCAAGGCGATAGAGGCTTTCCGTAGAGAGCCTGCGTTGGGGTGGCTCAGTCGGGCCGAAGCCATCAGCGAAGCTGCTACGCAATAACGTAGATTTCTGGTCGTACGCGGCGCCCGCGTGCGACGTCCACGAACGATGGCCATCACCATGTCGCAGTCCCCGTATATGCTCCCGCCATGCACCTTATACGCAACGACAGCAATGGACGATTCTGTGTTAGGACGTCTACAGGCAGCGAATACATCGTTTCCCTTCTTGCAGAACGAAAGATCTCTCGGAAGGTGGCAGCAGCTGCGCCCGAATCGGACTTCCTCCCCGGAGGGCTGTCCGAGCTCCGTCGCGATGGGGAAGAGTTGGACCTACTCATGCTCGAGGCCTGCCGCGTCGGCGCACCAGCCCTCTTCTGGATACAGGTACGCAACGATCACATCCCCACTCTCAGAACGACGTCTCCAGTCGTTTGCATAGTGCCACTCGATTAGCTGGATGGGCCCGACAGATAGCAAAACCACCCTGTGGCGCGTGCTCCTGGACGCAGGACAAAATCACCCTCACCTCGTCCTTGAACAGAACGTTGCCGCTCATTCTGTCGGGCCTAGCCGCTAGCCTGCCCGTATGAGTGAAGTTATTTGTCCCATCGTCGTCGCAGGAGACGTCCATGGGAATCTTCCGTGGATGAGGATGCTGATCCGTTCAGCCAGCGCGGCAGGGGCTAGGACCATTCTTCAGGTTGGCGACTTGGGGTTTCTGTGGCCTGGGAGAAACAAAGGTCGCTTCGATGCCAAGCTGGACCGGTATCTGGGCGAGGTTGGCGTCGAGCTAATAAGTGGAGAAAAATCGGCGTCAGCTTGTGGCCGGGCATCGAAGAAGTCGAGGTACTGACATCGAGAAACTCATCGCCGGAGTTCCCTTGGACATCCTGTTGACGCATGACGTTCCAGCAGGTGTCCAGCTGACGAGCGACTTAGAACTGTCTGATGAAACGAAAAGCCCGGGCTCAGGTGAGCCGCGATCTACTGCAACCGATCCGGCGTCGAACTGTGGGGGGTGTTTTTGCGGTAGAGATCACACGCGGTGACGTGGCGGATAGCAGTGCGAAACCCTGCCCCTTAAATGGGAAAGTCACGGGAACCCGGCTCTCTTTATCCTGGGTCTCGGCGAACTCCCCACCAGGGCCTGCGGCGACGTAGCATCTAAGTAGGCGGCAGCCAGGAGTGTGGCGAAATGTTTGAGCGATTTACGGACCGTGCCCGTCGCGTAGTTGTGCTTGCCCAAGAAGAGGCACGCATGCTGAACCACAATTACATCGGCACCGAACACATCCTTCTGGGTCTGATCCATGAAGGTGAGGGCGTTGCCGCCAAAGCTCTTGAGTCCTTGAGCATTTCGCTCGACGGCGTGCGTGAGCAGGTGCAGGAGATCCTCGGCCCGGGCCAGCAGTCCCCATCCGGCCACATCCCCTTCACTCCGCGGGCCAAGAAGGTGCTGGAGCTCGCGCTCCGCGAGGCCCTGCAGCTGGGCCACAACTACATCGGCACCGAGCACATCCTGCTCGGTCTCATCCGTGAGGGTGAAGGCGTTGCCGCGCAGGTTCTCGTCAAGCTCGGAGCGGACCTTGACCGGGTCCGCCAGCAGGTCATGCAGCTACTCTCGGGCTACCAGGGCAAGGAAACCACCGGCGCAGACCTAGGCCCGGGCCAGCCCGAAGGTACCCCTGCCGGCTCCGTTGTCCTGGACCAGTTCGGCCGCAACCTGACCCAGGCTGCGCGCGAGAACAAGCTCGATCCCGTGATCGGTCGCGAATCCGAAATGGAACGCGTCATGCAGGTCCTTTCCCGCCGCACCAAGAACAACCCGGTGCTGATCGGTGAGCCGGGCGTCGGCAAGACCGCCGTCGTTGAAGGTCTCGCCCAGGCGATTGTCCGCGGCGATGTCCCGGAGACTCTCAAGGACAAGCAGCTCTACACCCTGGACCTGGGCTCCGTGGTGGCCGGCTCCCGGTACCGCGGTGACTTCGAAGAGCGGCTGAAGAAGGTCCTGAAGGAGATCCGCACCCGCGGCGACATCATCCTCTTCATTGACGAGATCCACACCCTTGTCGGCGCGGGTGCGGCCGAGGGTGCGATCGATGCGGCTTCGATCCTGAAGCCGTTGCTGGCCCGGGGCGAGCTGCAGACCATCGGTGCCACTACCCTTGATGACTACCGTAAGCACATCGAGAAGGATGCCGCGCTGGAGCGCCGCTTCCAGCCGATCCAGGTCAAGGAACCCTCCGTGGCCGACGCGATCGAGATCCTCAAGGGCCTGCGTGACCGGTACGAGGCGCACCACCGGGTCACCATCACCGACGGCGCGCTGGTCGCCGCCGCCAACCTCTCGGAGCGTTACATCTCGGACCGCTTCCTGCCGGACAAGGCGATCGATCTGATCGACGAGGCCGGTGCCCGGCTGCGCATCCGCCGGATGACGGCCCCGCCGGAGCTCAAGGCGATGGACGAGGGCATCGCCGCCATGAAGCTGGAGAAGGAGTCCGCGTTGGATGCGGAGGACTACGCGGGTGCCGCTTCGCTGCGCGCCCAAGAGCAGAAGCTCATCGAGGTGCGCAGAGAGAAGGAACGTCACTGGAAGTCCGGCGGCATGGACGATATCTCCGAAGTGGATGAGGAACTGATCGCGGAGGTGCTGGCGAATGCCACCGGTATTCCGGTGTTCAAGCTCACCGAGGAGGAGTCCTCGCGCCTGCTGAAGATGGAAGACGAGCTGCACCAGCGCGTGGTGGGCCAGGAGGAGGCGATTAAGTCGGTTTCGCGGGCGATCCGCCGCACCCGTGCGGGCCTGAAGGACCCGAAGCGTCCGGGCGGTTCGTTCATCTTCGCCGGCCCCACGGGCGTCGGCAAGACCGAGCTGGCCAAGGCCCTGGCTGAGTTCCTGTTCGGTGAAGACGATGCCCTGATCACCCTGGACATGTCCGAGTACTCGGAGAAGCACACGGTGTCGCGTCTCTTCGGTGCCCCTCCGGGCTACGTGGGTTACGACGAGGGTGGCCAGCTGACCGAGAAGGTCCGGCGCCGACCGTTCTCCGTGGTCCTCTTCGACGAAGTGGAGAAGGCGCACGCAGACCTCTTCAACTCACTCCTGCAGATCCTGGAAGACGGCCGCCTGACCGATAGCCATGGCCGGGTGGTGGACTTCAAGAACACCGTGATCATCATGACCACCAACCTCGGCACCAGGGATATCTCCAAGAGCGTGGCCACCGGCTTCCAGTCCGGCACAGACATGCAGACCGGCTACAACCGGATGCGCGCCCGCGTCACAGAGGAGCTCAAGCAGCACTTCCGCCCCGAGTTCCTGAACCGTGTTGACGACGTCATCGTGTTCCCGCAGCTGACCCAGGATGAGATCATCCAGATCGTGAACCTGATGATCGGCCGTCTGGAGCAGCGCCTGGCGGACAAGGACATGGGCATCGAGCTCACCACCGCAGCCAAGGTGCTGCTGGCAACCCGCGGGTATGACCCAGCCATGGGTGCGCGGCCGCTGCGCCGCACCATCCAGCGCGAGATCGAGGACCAGCTCTCCGAGAAGATCCTGTTCGGCGAGCTCCACGCCGGCGACATCGTTGTAGTGGACGTGGATGGCGAAGGCGACGACGCCAAGTTCACCTTCGCAGGAAACACGAAACCGCGGATCCCGGACGCACTGCCGGCCGCGAGCTAACCAGGAAAACCCCGTCTGACCACCGTTGAGGCGGCTGAAGTCCGGTGTCTCACCACACTGCCCTGCAGGCGAAGGATTCCATGACGCCTGAGGATCCAGCCGGGGTGCTGCTATGGCGTGGCCAAGGCGGGGGTGCGGCCCGCCCTGCGATAAGGGGCAGAGCTGGACCCGTGCGCCATTTGAGGTGCCGCTGTGCCTCCGGAAATGGTGGGTTTGGATCCAGGTCGGGGTGCCGTGTGCGGTCCCGGTGGCAGCCCGGGAGATCAGTGGTCTTCGCCGCCTTTGTGTGCGTCTAGGGCGCCAGTCGGTGGTAGGCAGAAGCAAAATGTATGAGCGGGTCCGGTACTTCCGCCGCTGGAGCGTCACTACCCATCGCAAGGACCTCTCCCACGATGAGCAGATGCGTGGCCGCCGGATGGATGGCAACCGTTCGCAGTTCGAAGTACGCGATCGATCCGTCGAGGATCACCGATCCGGTGGCGGGGCCACGGCGGTAGGGAACCTGGGCCAGCAGGCCCTCAACGGGGGCCCCTGGACTGGCCAGCCAATCCGCCGCGCCTTGGTGCTTGCTGCGCAGCAGACTCAACGCCCACCTACCCGTCGTGGCAATTGCTTCGCCAATGCGTGAGCCCGCGTAGAGACTGACAAGCATCGTAGGCGGATCATAGGAGACGGAGAGAAAAGCAGTCACTGTTGCTGCGTAGTCGCGCTTGTGCAGCGACGTAGAAACCACGGCGACACCGGCCGAGATGTCCGCGCTGAGCACGCGGTACAGATCGATGTCCGCTTCGGAAGGCTGTTCGTCGCCAAGGCGATGCGCGTCCAACGACCCTGGAGTCTCCATAAGCACATCGTTTCACGCAGTGAGCACATCAGGGCCTGCAGGTCGAAGATCCTGGACATCCTGGCACACGACAGGACTGACTTTTCAGCTGCCTACCCTGAACTGGCTGCCAAGGCCGTGGATGTTACCGCCCAGCACGCGAACCGCATCCCGATGGGTTGCCGCTTCGGCGACCTGTTTATGGATCTGCGGGAGTTCCGTCACCGCGTTCCCAAAAAGCGTGTTGCAGAAATCATTTCCAGGGTTATGCCCTGCAAATCCTCGGACCTGACGCGGCTCGAAAAGCTCAGCCATCCCCCGGAAGACCTCAAGGACCAGCAGCTCGCCGTCTACTAGGCAGTTGCCCTGGGCGCCGACCCTATTTGGGCGCGCACCGGCTTTGGCGTCACTCGTCTTCGCCCGAAAATCCTGATGAAGGACCTCATCAAGGTCAATCGCCCCTGGGTCATGCTTGTGAGGACTTTGAACCGGCAGCTCCAGGAGCGACCGCCTCATTGGAGAGGTGCCGGCATGCGCTGAGGATCATCCAGTGCGAAGGTCGGCGTCCTTATTAGCAACCGTCCGCTTCCGGGGTTTACGGTGCCCCAGCCGTGGAACGATGAGGCATGACCTCCCCTTTGATGGAACCTTCAGGATTGATGGCCCGGTCTTGGTCCGCTGCCATCCGGGAGCGCATGCACCGACAGCACATTTCAGAATTTGTTCTCGCTGGGAAGATCGGCGTCTCGCAGAACTATCTGGCGAAGCGGCTCCGCGACGCCGCACCGCTGACCCTCAACGATGTGGACGCCATCAGCCGAGCACTGGCCATCCCGGTATCGACCCTGGCTATGGAGGCAGCGGCCATGGCCGACCCATCCCGCCGGTGGAAATAGGACCAGCGGCCCCTTACCGCCGACGGCATGGTTTGGGCACCGCGATTTCATCTCGTTGTCATGTGCGGCTGCTCGTGTCCGGCCATGGATGAAGTGTTGATGGTGCCAGGTTCTGCCGCTGTTCGTGATTTGTCGGGCCGCGCCGGGTTCGACGTCGACTTCCTGGGCCTTCCGGTCCGTGTCCCGGCCCTGGCAGGCATCGAGACGGTCCTGCTGCCCTACACACACTTCTCGGTGCTCATGCGGCTGGATAAACGCCTGGCCGCCGTCGCCGCCCTCGGGATTGACGGGGAGAAGCTGATGGACCTGGACAGGTCCGGCATCCAGTGGCGGCTGGACCCCAGGTTGGCCGAAGACCAGCAGACCGGTGAGCAGCTCTACGCGCGCAACGACATTGACCGCGGACATCTGGTCCGGAGGGCTTCAGCTGTCTGGGGTGATACCCCGCCAACAACGGCCGCTGGCTCATCGTCTTCACCGGACCAATCTTCGGTGACAACGATCCGGTATACCGGGGCGTGGACATACCATTGCTGTTCTTCAAAGCCGCCGCTTTCCTTCAGGATGGGGAGCTCGCAGCCACCGGCTACATCGTGGACCAGTCGCCGCAGCTGGCCGAGCTGCCCGATGTGCCCCGGCCGGGGGCCGTGGACGTGGCGCCCCCGCTTGGCCCGTTCCGGACATTTCAGGTCCCCATCCGTGACATCGCGACCCTCACCGGCCTGAACTTGGACCAGCTGGTGGCAGTTGATCGGATGCCCATTGCTGCAGAACTGCCCACTGCACGGGTGACGTCGACCTGGCGGAAGCTTGTGTCCCTGGAAGACCTCGATTTGGACTTCGATCTGAACGGCGACTGATATGCGGGAAGGTTTGTCAAGCGACCATTTGCCGTGACCGGGGCAAACTGTCGTGTCAGAAAGTGCGGATGGCGATCAGCTGCCGTCCGGGCCTCGATGGTGGCTGTAATCTCCACTCCCATACTTTAACGCCGGCGCAGCCGCATATGGCGTGCATGAGGTGCTGCGAGGTGCGGGTCAAGCCCAGGGTCCCTTGGGCTGAACCGACCTCGGCGGCTGACGGAGGATCACGGAGCCTGCCGCAACCCACGCGAAACCGATAAGAAGGATTGGCAGCTCGATGTGCATGAAGCCCGTCGCAGCTGACGGCAGGGGCACCAACCCTGCAACAAGCGGAACCATCGACTTCCCGGCTGGGCGCGCCAAACGGCGGAACTCGATTCCAAACGAAAGCATGGCGAAGAAGATGCCGAGAGTGCCAGTCAGAACCAACGCGGAATAAGGGAACACGAAGTCATCGCCCCGGGAAATTTCGGCGCCGGGCACCAGTTCCATAACGGACGCCGCCAAGATGGCAACAACAGCGGCGCCTGCAGCAACTGCCCCAATGACCACACGCCGCCTTTGCGGTTCTGGTAACCCCGCGAGCAGTAGTAGGAGAGCCAGTGCGCACAGCATCTAGCCGATTTGCAGCAATAGCGCCGGTTGGACGCCGGTGGCAAGAATGACGCCGGCCTTGGCCATCCACGCTGCGCCCGCCGCGACCAGAAGCACCGCCGGTACACGTTGGGTGGCCACAACGTCCCCGCTCAGCCGTTCGGGATTGTGAGCTCGACCGGCGAAGCCTCCGCAGGCCCACCGCATTGGGCCGAGCCGCCGACCCGCTTCCAGTCCAGATCCGCGTCCGTTTCGGCAAGGAGCTCACCCGTGGCGGACAGCGCTTTGGCGGTCACTTGGTCCGGCGAACCCATATTGACTACGGTGAACCGCCACGTATCGGCGTCGATCCGCGCAGCGTAGAACGGGGCCATGGTGGGCTGCACATCCGGTGTGCCGTCAGGTACGACAGGAGCCCTGGCATCCAGCGGCGTTGTTACGACAATACGCGGCGCTGCTGACCCAGGCTCTGGACGCAGCTCCGAACATGCGCCATCGGCGCACAGCTGCACCGTGGCTACCCGCGATACGTCCCCATACAATTCAACGGTGACCGAATTGACCCACCCGATGGCGGGACATACGTTAGAGCAGCCAGCAAGCGGAAGGCAAACCGCCAGCATCAGTACAGCTGGCCGGACAAGGAGTCCCCACACTCTTTCCATGCGGCCAGTCTAGGCGGTGCATGCACTGCGGCGCCGGAGCCGTCCCCCTAAGATGGCGTGCATGGATGACAAGGCGCTGGCGGCGATCGCGTTCGAACTGTATGCCCTGCCTTTCGACGAATTTGTGGCTGCCCGGACCGCGGCAGCCAAGGCCGCCACCGGTTCCGGCAAGGAGCTCCTTGCCGCGGTCAAGGCCTTGCCAAAACCGTCAGCGGCGGCCTGGGCGGTCAACATGGTGGCCATCCATGAACCGGAAGTGCTCGCGCAGCTGGCCGAGCTCGGCCAACGGATGCGGTCGGCCCAGGCAGCCCTCGACGCCGCCGCCCTGCGCGAACTGGCGCGGGAACGCCGCACCCTGCTAGCGACCGCCGTCGACACCGCCCGCTCCATTGCCGAACAGCAGGGACGCAGCATCAGCGCAACGATTGCGGCCGACGTCGAGCGGACCCTGCAGGCGATGACCGCCGACGAAGGTGCCACCGCCGCCGTCCAAAGCGGACTGCTGGTCCAGGCACTGTCCGCCGACGGTGTGGACACTGTTGATCTCGATGGCGCCGTAGCGGTGCCCGGGGCAGTGCCGGCGCCGCGCGCCACCACACAAGGTCGCCCCAAACAGCCACCGGTGGCCACTGCGCCAGAAGAAGCAGAACGGACGACGGCGGAACCCGGCACGAGCAAACGCGCGGACGAACCGCGCCTCAAGGCTGTCCGGGAGACTCCGCGGCCGGCCTCACCCTCGGCCCTGGAGAAGGCCAACGCCGCGTTGGCCGAGGCCAAGGCAGCAGAGGAGGAGTCCGCCCGGCTGGCCGTGGACCGGCAAAGTCAGCTGGCGGACACGGAGGCTGAAGTCGCGGACCTGACCCGCGAAACACGTGAGCTCCGCGACCGGCTCAAAGCCGCCGAGGAGCAACTAGACAATGCCCGGAAGAATCTGGGCACGGCGGCGGCCGAGGCCAAGCAGGCGGCGCGGGCAGCAGATAAGGCCAAGCGTTCGGCCATGCTCGCGCAGGAGCGCGTGCTGCGCCTGGGCAACACGCGGGACTGATGAACGGTTATTGTCAGACCCCGGTTGCAGACTGGATTTATGGAAAACCAACTTGCACAGGAATTTCACGTCACGTACTTCGACGCCGATTGCGGCCGGATCAGCAGTGAAATCTTCGACTCCCTGAAAGAAGCCGAACGATTCGCCAGCCGGAACTGTGGCAGCGAGGAATCATGGGCCGTCATCGACGCTGTTGCCGTGGGGCAGGCCCGGATCGCCGCCTGAAGGCTCAGCCGGAAATACCGCTCAGCCGGAACGGCTTTCCGGCCTCCCGCCGGCGGCGGCATCCTCGGCGAGCCGGCGTTCGGCGTCGGCCACTTGCTCGAACACGGATTCCGCGCGGCGGCGCACCGAAGCCGCCCCCACCGGGACGGGACCGACGGCGAGCCGGAGCATGGCTGCAGCCTCGGCAGTGGTGGCCAGTGAATTGCCCGCCTTCGACAGCGACCGGTGCACACCGGCCAAGGCGCCAGGAATGTCCAGCCCCTCGCTGGGCGAACGTCGCTGGGCTTCGACACAAACGACACGGACACGTTCCAGGAGCCCCGCCAGCTCGTTCGCGACTTCCACGAGTTCCGCGTAAAGCTGCTCGTCTTCGACCCCTTCGAGGACCTGGTGATAGCGGTCCAGGCCGCGCTGGAAGCGATCGTGGGCGCGGCGCCAAAGGCCCTTGCCCAGCTCAGCATCGTCTTTGCGCCCCTGGCGGGCTGCAGTAAAAAATCCCATGCAGGAGCCTAGAGGTACTGGCCGGGGCCGTGGTCCGGGTCCTCCGGCCGGCCTGACGGCACCGGACCGGGACGCTGGCCGGCGGTGGCCCTCTGCGGCTCACCGTTCTCCCCGATGACCACACCGGGGGCGATCATGGTGCCCGGGGGAAGCTGCTTCAGGTGCAGCTGCGCGGCGACCTGATCCCGCGCGGCGTGCTGGGCGGCGATGGCCGTCTGGATGCCGTGGAAGAGGCCTTCCAGCCATCCCACGAGCTGGGCCTGGGCGATCCGAAGCTCCGCGTCCGACGGCGTGGCGTTCTCCGGGAAGGGCAGGCTGATCCGTTCCAGTTCTTCAACGAGCTCGGGGGCCAGCCCGTCCTCGAGTTCCTTGATGGAACGCTCGTGGATCTCGGCCAGGCGTTCGCGCGCGGCGTCGTCCAGCGGAGCTGACTTAACCTCCGCCAGGAGCTGCCGGATCATGGTGCCGATCCGCATGACTTTCGCAGGCTCGTCCACCAGGTCCTGCAGGTTGCTGCCCTTGGCCTTGCCCCCGGCCGCCGGGCCGCCCGCCGCGGGGCCACCAGCCGCGGGCACGGTAGCCACCGGACCGGTGCCGGGTCCGAAGTCGCTGGCAGCTGCCGGACCAGCCGGTTCGCCGTTGTCGAGGGTCCTGCCCTCAACGGGGACATCATCAGGCTGAGTGTCTGTCGGATCGCTCATGCGTTCATACTCTCACGAGCGGAGGACGCGCAGACCAGTTGATGAAGCCGGCCAGTTGATGAAGCCGGCCACCCTGGTAAAGGCTGGCCGGCTGTCAACGTCGGCCGGCAGCATCAGCAGCACCGGCCCTGCGGGTTGGTGTCCTGGCGGTCCGTCCGGTCCCGCCAGAACTCGCGTTCCGTCAGAGGGGGCTCCCCGTGTCCGGCCGCGTGGTGGTGCTCCAGGTACTTGGCGTACGCATCGGCACCGAGCACGCCGCCGAGATACCGGGCGAAACCCCGGAACCCTGTTGCCACCGCGGCCAGACCGGTGCTCATTAGTGGTGACCTGGCCTTTCAAACCGCAGCTCGGCCGGCAGCTTGTTCCATTCGGCCTGCAGCTCACGTTCCGCGGGTGTGGGGATCAGCCCGGCGGGTGCGAAGACCTTGGACGGCCGGGCCTCATCCTCGTTGTCAACGTTCGGCAGCCCTGCGGAATGGTTGCGGAAGGCCTTGATGGTGGCCACCAGGGCCATGGCGATGACGGTGATGCTCAGCACCACAAAGATAACGGACAGCCAGCCCTGGATCGCGGTGTTCCGCACCACGGCTTCCATGGCGGCAACGCTCTTGGCTGAACCGAACTCCGTCTTGCCGTCCGCGAGTGCCTTGCTGAAGGCTGCGTTGTTGGCGAAGTAGCCGACGGCGGGCGTTGGGGAGAAGATCTTCTGGTAACTGGCGGTGATGGTCACCACTGCCGCGAACGCCAGCGGCACCGCAACGATCCAGAGGTACTTGAAGGTCCCCCGCTTGGCGACGATGGCCAGGCACACGGAGAGCGCGATCGCGGCCAG
The DNA here is from genome assembly GCF_057840185.1 of Pseudarthrobacter sp. KH_020_B. Taxonomy (NCBI): domain Bacteria; kingdom Bacillati; phylum Actinomycetota; class Actinomycetes; order Micrococcales; family Micrococcaceae; genus Pseudarthrobacter; species Pseudarthrobacter sp. KH_020_B. The sequence goes on along the minus strand of NZ_CM174506.1, from coordinate 823,552 downwards.
CAGCTGGTTGGCGATGCCGAACAGCGGGAACAGCGTGTTGATGCCGCCCAGCGGGTCGGTCACGCCCATGAGCAGCACGGCACCCCAGGCGCCCACCATAACGGCGGTGCACAGCCAGGCCCCCGGCCGCCAGGAGTGTTCCTTGAACTTCGGGACGAAGTTGCCGATGGAGTCCTGCAGCATAAAGCGCGCAACACGCGTGCCGGCGTCGACCGCGGTGAGGATAAACAGCGCCTCGAACATGATGGCGAAGTGGTACCAGAACGCCATCAGTGCCGTGCCGCCGATGAACTGCTGCATGATGTGCGCGAGGCCGACGGCGAGCGTGGGCGCACCGCCGGTCCTGGACACAATGCTTTGCTCGCCGACGTTCCTGGCCGTCTCCGACAACAGATCCGGGCTGATGTTCACTCCGGCGAGGCCAAGGCTGTTGACCCAGGCGGCCGCGGTTTCCACCGTGCCACCGGTCAGGGCGGCCGGTGCGTTCATGGCGAAGTAGAGCCCACGATCAATGGAGATGGCCGCGACCAGCGCCATGATGGCCACAAACGACTCCATCAGCATGCCGCCGTAGCCGATGAAGCGGGTCTGGCGTTCCTTCTCGATCAGCTTCGGGGTAGTGCCCGAGGAGATCAGGGCGTGGAAGCCGGATAGGGCCCCGCAGGCAATGGTGACAAACAGGAACGGGAACAGGGCACCGGGGAACACCGGTCCGTTGTCCCTGCTGGCGAACTCGCTGAAGGCCGGGACATTGATCTCGGGGCGGACCACGATGATGGCCAGCGCGAGCATCACGATCACGCCGATCTTCATAAACGTGGAGAGATAATCGCGGGGAGCGAGGAGCAGCCAGACCGGAAGGATGGCGGCGATGAAGCCGTAGACAATGAGGCCCCAGGCAATGGTCACCTTGTCCAGGGTGAAGAACGCGGAACCCCATTCGGTCTCCGCCACCAGCCCGCCGCCGATGATGGCGGCCATCAGCAGCACAAAGCCGATCAGGGAGACTTCCATGATCTTGCCCGGCCGGATGTAGCGCAGGTAGACGCCCATAAACAGCGCAATCGGGATGGTCATGCCCACCGAGAACACGCCCCACGGGCTTTCGCCCAGGGCATTAACGACGACGAGCGCGAGGATCGCCACGATGATCACCATGATGAGGAGGGTGGCGATCAGTGCTGCGGTGCCGCCGATGACGCCCAGTTCCTCGCGGGCCATCTGGCCGAGGGAACGGCCGCCGCGGCGCATGGAGAAGAACATCACCAGGTAGTCCTGGACGGCGCCTGCGAGCACAACGCCGATGATGATCCAGATGGTGCCGGGGAGGTAGCCCATCTGGGCTGCGATGATGGGCCCGACCAGCGGGCCGGCGCCGGCGATCGCGGCGAAGTGGTGGCCGAACAGCACGTTGCGGTCCGTGCGGACATAGTCCTTGCCGTCAGCCTTGTATTCCGCCGGCGTGGCGCGGCGGTCGTCCGGCTTGGTGATGAGGCGTTCAATCACCTTGGAGTAGAAGCGGTAAGCGATCAGGTAGGTAGAGACCGAGGCAAAAACGAACCAGATCGCATTGACGGTCTCGCCACGGACGATAGCCAGCATGAACCAGGCGACGCCGCCGAGCAGGGCGATGGCTGCCCACAGGGCGATCTTGGCCGGGGTCCATTTCTTGTCTTCAGCCTCGCGGACGGCCTCATCCACGGCCGTTGGCGGAAGCTTCGGATCGGCCGTCAACGGGCCCCTTCCTTTCGCTGCACTTACCGGTTCGTCAGGCCTGCTGGCCATGTCTCCTCCTTGAGATTTGGTGCTTCAGTGAGTTGCTCAAAGGCACCCTACCAACGCCGCACCAACAAGGAGGCGGCATCGTGCTCGCGCCGCGTGTCATTGCGGTGAACGGCGGACGGGAGGCGCCGAGCGCACAAAAGCCCCCGTTCAGGGTTTCCTGGACGGAGGCCTTCGTGAATAATCCCGGGCGGGAGCCGTGGCTACGCGTGTGCGTAAGTGAGGCAGTCCGCGTTGTCGACGCCGGGGCCCACATGGACTTCGGGGGCGTTGCACATCAGGTGGTCGTTATGAACGCATTCGACACGCTGGCATGCTCCGACATCTGCCAGGACCTTGGGCAGCCCGCCGTGTGTGCCGGTGTCGATGAACGTGGCGCAGCTGGCGTGGTCCTTGCTCCCGCCCACGGTGATGGCGTGGGCCGAACAGCCCTCATGGTCATTAAACGAGCAACGGGTAACACTGCAATCGGCAACATGCGTTGTCATAAGAGGTTCCTCCGTACTTCGGCCGTCCGGGACGGACAGCGCCCTGAGTCCCACGGTAGGCCTGTTGGGTCCAATCAAAAAGACCCAACTGTGTGACCTAATTCCCGGCCCGCCCCCAATCAGCTGCCACGGCAGAGCGCTCAGGTCCCCACCTCGCGGCGGGACACCGGAAGCCTTGCCCGGGTAAACAGCCAGGCCAGGGCCGCACCGGTGAGCGGCACCGCGATCAGCAGCGCCACGAGCTGGAGCCAGGGAACGACGGCGGTCCGCGCCATCCCGGTTGCGGTCACCAGCAGCACGGCGGGCACTATCCCGGCAACACTGCCCAACACAGTTCCGAGACCCGCCGTCATCAGGGCCTGCGAACCTGCCAGCGCCTTCCGCAACCGCGGGGCCGCACCCACCCCGGCAAGGGTCACGTGGTCTTTCCGCGAATCCGCCATGGACAGGCCCGTGGTGATGCCGGCCGCGCTGAGTGTGATCAGTGCGCCCAGGCCCACGATGGACCAGAGGATCAGCGAGGTGTCCCGCTCCGCTCCGCGCTCCACAAGCGGGGTCCCGTAGCGGTCCTTGTAGATGGCGGCGACTGCGGCGGACATTTTGTCCATCTGGACGGCATCGGGGTAAGCGCTGAACTGGACCAGCAGGGCGCTGTCATCCACGCGCATTCCGGCCGCCGCGGCAGCTTCCGGGGATACCACTCCGTAGTACGGCACATTGACCTCCGGCGCCAACACAGCCGCGGCCACGTCCGTCCGCGCCGTCTCCTCGTAGCCCTGGAAGGCGCCTGTGGCGGGGTCGGCGCGCGCGGGCTTGCGCACGTCCCGTGCCACCAAGGACGTCTGCCCGTCGCGGACGAACACGGGGTTGCCGACTACCATTCCGCCGGCCGCCAGCACGTCGCGGGCTTCGGCCGTCGGCACCGTTCCGAACAGCCTTTCGACGTCATCGGCAGTTCCGACGATCATCGAGTCGGCCCTTCCCTGGGACTCATACGGACGCATTGGCCCCTGGCAGCGCCAGTCCTCCGGATCCAGGACACGCCCGCCGGCGGTCACGGGACACGCGTTGCCTTCCGGCGTCGCCAGCGAATATTGCAGGCAGCTCGACGTCGGCGTCTGCGGGGGCGACGCGTCCGCCAGTTCCGGCCGCATATCGCAGTTCCGGGTGTCGGCTGTGCGCAGGACACTGGTCCATTCGACGGTGTCCACAGCGCCATCCAATGCGGACGCCACCGCAGCGGGGTCAATCCGCACCGGGTCCGGCACTGTTCCGTCAGCCAGTAGGGGTTGCGCCACGGACAACGGCAGGACCGCCTGGTTCTGCAACGCGGACCAGTAGTGGTTTTGCTGCTCGTTCGCCTGTTGGCTGGCGGCCAGCACCATGCCGGCACTCGCCAGGGTGGCCGCGGCAAGGACGGCGGCAACAGCCGGAACAGTCCGGCTGCGGTTCCGCGAAGAGTCCCGTGCGGCCATTCGCGCAGCCAGGGGAAGGCGTCCGGCACGCCTGGCAAGGAGGGTCACCACCTTGCCGGTCAGCAGGACCAGGGACGTCACGCCAAGTACCGCGCCGCCCAGCAGGAACCAGACGACCACCGGCGTCCTTGAGCTGAACACGTCAGGGTCGTCGCTGCTGACGGCGAGCCACGTGCCGGCCGCGAGCGCAGCGGCGGCCACGCCCAGCAGGACAGCACCCACCACGGTGGGCGCCCTGCCGGCCGACGCCGGCGCCCGCCCTGATTTGAGTGCGCCGAGGACGGCCTGACGTGCCACCTGCCGCGCCGGGGCCAAGGCAGCCAGGAGGCAGGCGACAAAACCCATAATCATCACCAGGACCGTCAGCAAAGCGTCCGGATGGAAACCCGGGAAACGGACCGATCCGTTCAGGCGCGCAACCATCACCACCCCGGCGGCCGCTGCCAGCCCCACCGCGGCGCCGGCGGCCACGCCAAGTCCGCCGAGCCACAGGCCCGCCGCCATCACCACCGAACGGATGGTGGGGCTTTCGGCCCCCGTCGCGGCGAGCAGGGCCAGCTCCCGGACCTGCCCTTTGGCGCCCACGGCAAACGCGGCTCCCGCCAGCAGGCCCACCTCCAGCAATGCCAGGGCGCCCAGGAGCGCCCCGGCCGCATAGGCGGCGAGGGGCACCGACGCGCTGGACGAGGTCCCCGCGCCCTCCGGCCCGCGCTCCTCTTGGGGCGGCGGATTCAGCACCACGGACCTGGACAGCACGGTGACACCCACGGCGTTGGCCGCCAGCACCTGGGTCCAGGTCACAGGCACGGAACCCACCAGGTAATACATGGTGGACTTGATGGCGGACACGGTTGGCTCGCGGACAGCGGAGTCCGGCGGAACAGGAACGCCCACGTCGCCCTGGCCGGGCTTGAGGTAGACGATGGAGTTGCTGTCCGAATAGCCCGCATCGCGGAGGGTTCCGACCGCAACAAACGTCCCGGCCGACGTCGGCAGTTCCTCCCCCAGTCCCAGCCCGAACCGCTCCAGCAGCCCCGGCGACACAAGCATCTCGGCATCGGTCCCGGCGGCTCTGCCGTCCAGCAGCGTGTATTTTCCGGCAAATGCCGGGGCCAGGGCGTCCACTGCCCGGCCCACCACCCGCACGTCCGCCGCCCCCGATTCAGCGGTGAGGTCGAGGGTGGATTCTGTGAGCACGTCGTAGCCGGCCGGGATCGCGTCCTGCGGATCAGTCGGCGTGAAGCCAGGGTTGCTGTCCCAGTCGCTCGTGGTGATCTGCAGCTCGTCGACCGGGTGCTGGACCATGACCCCGTTGGCCATGGGCATGGGCCGGAACCGCGCCTGCGTTTTGCCGAGCTGGTACTCCACGCGCTCGGCGGCGGTCTCCTGGGTGCTCTGGACCAGGGTGGCCGCCCCGGCCATGGCGGCCACGGGGAGCATGATCAGCAGGATGATCAGGAGGGAGCGCGCTTTGTGGCGGCGGATATCGCGCCGCGCCATCCGGACGGCGACGCGGAAAGCCTGCCGACGCCCGCCGGGCGCCGGTGCGAGGGTGAGTGCCACGTCAGCTGCCGGCCTGTGCGAGGAGCATGGCGGGATCGTGCATGGCCGCTGCCTGGTCCACAATCCGGCCGTCCCGGAGGAACACCACCCGGTCAGCCCACGCAGCATGCCGGGCCTCATGGGTCACCAGCATCACGGCCGCACCGGCATCGGCACGTCCGCGGAGCACTTCCATCACGCCGTGGCCTGTGGTGGAATCCAGGGCTCCCGTGGGTTCGTCCGCCAGGATCAGCCGGCGGTCGCCCACGATGGCCCGGGCGATGGCCACCCGCTGCTGCTGCCCGCCGGACATCTGGTCCATAAAGCGGTCCGCGAGTTCCGGGATGCCCACCTGCCGCAGCGCATCCAGCGCCTGGCGTTGCGCCTTCCGAGTGGCCGTCCCGTCCAGTTCCAGCGGCAGCGCCACGTTCTCGGCCGCGGTCAGGGTGGGGACAAGGTTGAAGTCCTGGAAGACGTAGCCGACGGCGCGGCGGCGCAACCGGGCGAGTTCGTTAAGTCCCAGCCCGCCCAGGGGTGTTGATTCCACAAAGACACCGCCCGACGTCGGCCTGTCCAGTCCCCCTGCCAGCGCCAGGAGGGAGGATTTCCCGGAACCTGACGGACCCATCACGGCGACGAACTCGCCCGCCCTGATGCTGAGGTCAACCTCGCGCAACGCGGCGACCGCCGTCGCGCCTTCACCGAACGTCCTGCTGACCTTGGCGAGTTCCAGGACCTGCTGCGGCCCTTGGACGCTCATCGGCGGATATCCGCGATGAGCGGGGCAGCCTCTTCCACAGTGACCCCGTTGGACGATTTACGTGGTGTGTCCTGGCCTGCGGTCTGCGCCTGCTGCAGCATCCGGGCCTCGCAAAGATCCAGCCAGCGGACCTCCGCTTCTGTCTGGAAGATCAGCGAATCCAGCACCAGCAGCCAGGCGGTGTCCGCCGCCCTCTGGTTGGCGGCGGTGTCGCGGCGGGCCTTGGTGTAATCCTGCAGCGCGCGGATGGACGCCACCCGCTGGGCCTGGATGATGCCCTGCACATCCACGCCCGGCAGCGTGACCGCGAGCGCCAGTTTGATGGCCAGCTCGTTCCGGGGCGGGTTGTTGCGCTCCACGGGGGCGGCAAACCAGTTCTGCACTTCCGCCGTGCCGGCGGCGGTGATGCTGTAGACGACGTGGCCTTCGCCATCACTGCCGTCATTGCTGACCAGGCCGTCGCGTTCCAGCCTGTCCAGGGTGGTGTACACCTGCCCGATATTCAGGGGCCAGGTGGACCCGGTCCGGTTTTCGAACTCAACCCTGAGCTGGTAGCCGTAACGCGGCTGGTCCTGCAGCAGGGCAAGGAGGCTGTGGCGGATGGACATGATGCTCCTAGCGGTGGCGTCAGCGTCGGCATGCACGGACCCCCAAGACCCGTGCATACCGCGTATAGAGTGAGGCTAACCCAGTCCGCCATGCAAAGCAATACTCAGTATCTACCTTGGCTACATGACCAGCAGGACCTTGCCCACATGGTCGCCGCTGTCGAAGTACCGGTGGGCGGCCGCGGCCTGGTCCAGCGGGAAGGTCTTGGCCACCAGCGGGCGGATCCGGCCGTCCGTGATAAGGGGCCACACGGATTCGCGGACGGCGTTCATGATGGCGCCCTTCTCCGCCACCGGGCGCGGCCGCAGTGCCGTGGCAACCACTGCCGCGCGCTTCCGCAGGAGCTGGCCAAGATCCAGCTCCCCCTTCGTCCCGCCCTGCAGGCCGATGACAACGAGCCGGCCGTAGTCCGCGAGCGCATCAACGTTCTGCGCCAGGTATTTGGCACCCACGACGTCGAGGATCACGTCGGCACCCTTGCCGCCGTTCTGCCGCCGGAGGCTTTCCGGAAAGTCCTCTTCGGTGTAGTTGATGGCGATGTCCGCGCCCAGGAAAGCCTTCGCCGTCCCCACCTTTTCCGCGCTTCCCGCGGTGGTGGCCACCCTGGCGCCGAATGCCTTGGCCAGCTGGATGGCCATGGTGCCGATCCCGCCGGTGGCGCCGTGGATCAGGACCGTCTCGCCTGCCTGCAGCTGCGCCGTCATGATCAGGTTGGAGTACACCGTGGCTGCGACTTCCGGCAGTGACGCAGCAGTGACCACATCAACGCCGTCGGGAATCCTCAGGACCTGTTCCGCCGGCACCGCAACCTGTTCCGCGTAGCCTCCGCCGGCCAGCAGGGCCACCACCTTGTCGCCCACGGAGAACGCCTTGGTGACGCCGGGTCCGAAGCCGGCGATCCGCCCGGAGACTTCCAGCCCGGGAATCTCGGACGCGCCCGGCGGGGGCGGGTAGAAGCCCCTGCGCTGCTGCACGTCTGCGCGGTTCAGGCCGGCGGCGACGACGTCGATCAACACCTCGCCCTGCCCGGGCACCGGCGCGTCCACTTCGCGGACCACCAGCACCTCCGGACCACCGGGTTCTGTTATGTAGACCGCTTTCATGGAGAACTCCCGTTTTCTAGCTGATTCGTGCCCCAGAACCAGTGTGCACCGGACGCACGGCAGACTCTGTTTTGTTGCAGCCAACTGCCTATGAAACACTACTCGTTAGGGAAGGTTGTCCGAGCGGCCGAAGGAGCTAGTCTTGAAAACTAGTGTGCGGTAACCCCGTACCAAGAGTTCGAATCTCTTACCTTCCGCGAATGGAACCCCGGCACGCCACATAATGGCGGGCCGGGGTTCTTCGTTTTAATCGGATTCCGCGAACTTTTCGTTGAAACTGTCAGTCCCCGGGCATAGTGTCGTTCCTGTCTCTACCGGCCCTTTTGAGGCCGACCTATCCGCCTGCACACATCAAGGAGCCATCATGCCTGCACCCGAGATCACCCCCGGCGCACCCTGCTGGATCGACCTCATGACATCGGATATCACCAAAGCCCGCCAGTTCTACGGCGAACTCTTCGGCTGGGAGTACGAAACCGGCGACGAGGAAATGTACGGCGGTTACACCACCGCCCGGAAGAACGGCAAGACCGTGGCCGGGCTCATGCAGAAGGGTGAGGACGAGGCCGGCATGCCCGACGTCTGGTCCACGTACCTCCGCTCGGACGACGCCGAGGCCACTGCGGCCGCTGTCACGGCCAACGGCGGTGAGGTGTACATGCCGCCCATGGATGTGCCGGAGCAGGGCCACATGGCCATCTTCGGTGATGCCGCCGGCGCGGCCGTCGGAGTTTGGCAGCCGCGCGAGATGAAGGGGTATGAGCTAGTTGCCGAGCCCGGCGCTGCCGCATGGCACGAGCTCCACACCAAGGACTACGACGCCGCCGTGAAGTTCTACCAGGCAGTATTTAACTGGGACACGGATGTTATGAGCGACACTCCGGACTTCCGGTACACCACCCTGGGCGCCGGGGACTTCGCCAAGGCGGGCATCATGGACGCCTCCGGCTACCTGCCGGCTGACGTTCCGTCCAACTGGCAGGTCTACTTCAACGTCGAAGATGCGGACGCTTCGATTGAGAAAGCTGTTTCGCTCGGAGCCACCGTCATTGACGGACCGGAGGACTCTCCGTTCGGCCGCCTCGCCTCGCTGGCCGACCCCACCGGAGCAATGTTCAAGATCATTGCATAAGTAAATTCCTTCGACGAAATACCGGCCGGCAGCTTCCATCGAGGCTACCGGCCGGTATTGTTTTGCCCCACGGACGTTTCGCCGAATGCACCCACCATCAACCTTGCGTTCATGCGGCGCTGCTTTGCTGTGCCGGACACCACCTGATCACGCGTGGATTCCGGACATTGTCCGTAGGTACAACCCGGACACACTCCATCGGGTTGCCGCGATCTCCAAGACCGGCGCCGACGTGGTGTCCCTCATGGAAATCGAAAACTCCGCCCAGTTCGGCAAGGACCGCGACGACGCCCTGGCCAAACTGGTGGACGCCCTCAACATCGCGACTCCCGGCATCTGGGACTATGTGCGCACGCCAGCCAACGCTCCCCCGCTGGCTGACGAGGACATCATCCGCACCGCGTTCATTTTCAAGAAAGCCCTTGCCGAACCCGTGGAAGAGTCCATCATCCACAACGACAGCGTCGCCTTCGCGAACGCCCGCAAGCCGCTGGCCCCAGTGTTCAAGCCGGTGGGTGCCGGGGACGACGAGAAGTTCATCGCGATCGCCAACCACTTCAAGTCCAAGGGTTCGGCAGCAACGCCGGATGACACGGACAAGGTTTTCCTGATCGGCGACTTCAACTCCTACGCCCAGGAAGACCCGATGAACGTCTTCACGGACGCTGGCTACGTCAACCAGGACGGCAAAGCGAAGCACGCCGACGGCTCCGCGAAGCACTCCTACCTGTTCGGCGGCCTGGTGGGTTCACTGGACCACATCCTGGCCTCCCCGGGCGCCGACGCAGTGGTCACCGGGGCGGACATCTGGAACATCAACTCCGTAGAGTCCGTGGCGCTGGAGTACAGCAGGTATAACAACAATGTGACCAACTACTATGCGCCGGACCAGTACCGCGCCAGCGACCACGATCCTGTGGTGGTGGGCCTGGACCTGCCTGCCGGCCCGGTCACACCGGCCAGCGTTGAGCTGACCTTCCTGGGCATCAACGATTTCCACGGCCGCATCGACACCAACACGGTGCTGTTCGCCGGCACCATCGAGAAGCTGCGCGCCGCCGCCCCCGGGGCCACGGCCTTCCTGTCCGCGGGCGACAACATCGGCGCGTCACTGTTCGCCTCGGCCGTTGCCAAGGACCAGCCCACCATCGATGTGCTGAACGCGCTGGAACTGGACGCTTCCGCCGTGGGCAACCACGAGTTCGACGGCGGCTGGGCGGACCTGCGCGACCGCGTCATCGCGGGCGGCACCAACGCTACGTTCCCGCTGCTGGGGGCGAACGTTTACAAGAAGGGAACCACCGAACCGGTCCTGCCGGAATTCACGGTGCTGGACATGGACGGCGTGAAGGTTGCCGTCATCGGCACCGTCACCCGGGAAGTCCCGTCCCTGGTGACACCCGCCGGCATCGCCGATCTTGACTTCGGCGATCCCGTGGACGCGATCAACCGCGTGGCTGCCAAGATCACGGCGGAGAACCTCGCCGACGTGATCATCGCCGAAAACCACGACGGCGCCGGGTCAGGGACGCCCGACGGCGCCACCCTTGAGCTGGAAGTCGCAGCGGGCGGCCCGTTCGCGAAGCTGGTCACCGAAACCTCGGCCGACGTGGACGCCATCTTCACCGGCCACACGCACAAGGAATACGCCTGGGACGCACCGGTCCCCGGGGCCGACGGCAAGACCCGTCCGATTGTCCAGACCGGCAATTACGGCGAGAACATCGGCCAGATCCAGCTCACGGTGGATACGGCCACCAAGGAAGTGACCGCGTCGAAGGCCGGGAACGTCAAGCGGACCACGGACTTGGCCACTGACCTCGTGAACGCTTACCCGCGGGTTGCAGCGGTTGATGCCATTGTGCGGAAGGCCCTGGCCGAAGCAGCCGCGATCGGCAACCAGCCGGTCGGGGCGCTGACCGCAGATATCACCACGGCGTTCACCGCGGACCCCGCGGGCGGACCGGCCAAGCGTGATGACCGTGCCAGCGAATCGACGCTGGGCAACCTGGTGGCCGACTCCCTGCTGGAGTCGCTCCAGCATGCCGAGCTGGGCGGCGCGGAAATCGGCGTCGTCAATCCCGGCGGCCTCCGCAACGAGCTGTACTACGCCCCGGACGGCACCATCACTTACGCGGAGGCCGACTCGGTCCTGCCGTTCGTGAACAACCTGTGGACCACGTCCCTGACTGGCACGCAGTTCAAGGCCCTCCTGGAGCAGCAGTGGCAGACCAACGCCGACGGCACGGTCCCCAGCCGCGCTTTCCAGCAACTGGGCCTCTCCCAGAACGTCAACTACACCTACGACGCAACCCGCGCCGCAGGTGACCGGATCACCTCCATCCGGGTGGCCGGCGCGCTGATCGATCCGGCGAAGTCCTACCGGATCGGGACGTTCAGCTTCCTGGCCACCGGCGGCGACAACTTCCGGGTCTTCAAGGAGGGAACCGGCACCAAGGATTCAGGGCTGGTGGACCGGGACGCCTGGATCAAGTACCTGCAGGGTCACAACCCCGTGTCGCCGGACTTCGCCCGGCGGACGGTGGCCGTGGTGAACACCACAGCCACCGAGGTCAAGGCCGGGGACGGCATCACGCTGGCGGTCGCCAAGCTGGACCTCACCTCGCTGGGCAGCCCGGTCAATACTTCGCTGGCTGCGGCGTTCACCGACAGCGCCGGGACTGTGACGGACCTTGGCACGGTGCCGGTGTCGGCCGGTGCAGCCGCCGTGAATCTGGCCGTTCCTACCGGCGCTGCTTCAGGATCGGGCACCCTGGCGCTCACGGCCGCCGAGTCCGGCACCGTGGTGAAGACGGCTGTCCAGGTGGCTGCCAGCGGACCGGTTCCGCCGGTCTGCACGGCACCGGTGGCGCCCACCAAGTGGTACGACATCCTGGGCTGGATCCGTTACGGCACTGCCTGGATCCAGTACCAGCAGTGGCTGCGCGGCTAAGCGCGGGCCAGCATAAGCAGAGGTGCCCCTCCCCGACTGAACCAGTGGGGAGGGGCACCTTCCGTTAATGGCCACGATTAATGCTCAGGCAGGCTGTGGCACCCGTTCAAAGGAGTTGGCCGGGACGGCCAGGCCAAAGTGCTCGCGGAGCGTCCGCCCGGTGTACAATCGGCGGGGTCAGCACCACCGTGACCTACGATCCGGCCTCCAACGTGACCAGCTTCACCGACCCGACCGGCACTGTGGGCTACCGCTACGACAACGCCGACCGGCTCACCGCCCTGGCCGAACCCGGCGGATCCTGCCCCGTGACCCCGGCCTTCCCCAACAGCACCAAATGCACCGGCTTCACCTACGACGACAAGAACCGGCGCACCGGAACCACGTACCCGAACGGCGTGAAAAACACCACGGTCTACGACAACTCCGGCAGGATCACCTCCATCACCGCGACCAACACCGCCACAGCCATCCTTGCCAAACGCGCCTACACGCACACCACCTGGGGCACCGCCCCGGTCCGCGACGGCGCCTTCCGAAAGACCATGACCACCGAGACCGGCCAGGTAACGACCTACAGCTACGACGCCGTGAGGCGTCTGACATCCGCCGTCACCGGCGCGGTCACCGAATCCTGGACCTACGACCTCAACGGCAACCGTCTCACCGACGCCAAAACCGGGACCCCCACCGTCCATTCCGCCTACAACGCCGCGGACCAGCTCTGCTGGTACGCCAGCACCTCCGGGGACTGTTCAGCTCCGCCTGCAGGAGCCACCAACTATTCATATGACGCCAACGGCAACAACACCGGTGGTGGCTCCGCCACGAACCTGACCTACAACGTGTTCGACCAATTCACCTCCGGCACGAACGGCACCACCGTGACGAACTACACCTACGCCGGAACACGCAACGATGAACGCCTCACCGCCGGCTCAACCTCGTTCCTCAACGGCTCCCTGGGCATTACGCAACTCACCAGGACCGGCGGGACAACCTCGTTCATCCGGGACCCCGACGGGAACCTCATCAGCATGCGCGACGCTTCCGGCGCCAGCTACTACTACACCACCGACGCCCTCGGCTCCACCATCCTGCTCACCGACAGCGCCCAAGCCAAAGCCGCCACCTACAGCTACGGCTCCTGGGGAGAGAACACCGGAACCACCGGGACCAAAGCAGCAACCAACCCCTGGACCTACGCCGGCGGCTACAACGACACCACCAGCAATCGCATCAAATTCGGTGCCCGCTACTACCACCCCGCCCGCGGCCGCTTCACCCAACCCGACCCCTCCGGACAAGAATCCAACCGCTACGCCTATGCGGGCTGCAACCCCGTCAACACCACCGACCCCACCGGGCTTGGACCCCTGTGTGACGCTTTCAATGACATCAGCAACGTGATGTTCATCGCGAATATTGGCGCTAACATTTTCTGGGCCGTCCTTAAGGATCCGAGGTGGCAGCTCGCTACATGGCTCACAGGCGGATTGGGCTTTATTTATGCCTATAACGCACTCTTCTTCTACTGCCCTCTAGGGTTGTGACATGTACTTGGCGACCATGTTGACGATGGTGGGCATCCTTCTGGGCGCGATAACCACGGTCTATCTGACGAAAGACCCGCCCATCAAGGGCAAACCATACAGCCGGAAACAGAAACTCATGATGATCCCCCTCTTTCTGAGTATTTGTTGCCTCATCGCTGTGTTGTTTATCAGACTTGAAGGGTGACCCCTCCAGCCATCTTCAGTGGTGGCGTCCTGCAAGGCGCGGCACCGTCCACACACCGCCCTCCGAAGACTTCCCACGCCAGGCCAGCCGCCTATTGACAAGCGCAAGACCGACGGATGCACTTAGCCCATGGCATCCGTAGAGACTAACGCCAGACTCCGGATCCCTCTCGCTCTGGCAGTCATCGCCCTCGCCGCCGCTTCGCTTTTTATGATCTGGCGCCCGGAGATCGAGCTTTGGTTCAAGATCAGCGGGAGCCTGCTGTGCGCCATCCTGCTTCTATGGGCCGCCATGATCCTGGGCGGAAAAACCAAATCCGGCACGCTGCTCCTAACCCGACGACGCTGGAAGTATTTCACCATCGTCGGCGCCGTTGTGGCCGTGACGATCACGGTCGCGGTCATCGCCATCCTCGCAGCACAGCCGGATCGCTACTCCCCGCTGCTGTCCCCGTTGGTGCAGATGCTCCTGGGTTTGTTCGTTGCCTATCTGTACGAACCGGAAGGCCTTCCCCTGTTCAAGGCACCAGATCTAAGCGACCGTGATGCCAGATCCTGGAAGAGAGCTGCCATCGTCTTAGCGATTATCGGTATCAGTCTCGGCTGCATCGCCGTCATCGCCGGAGCGGCCGGTAACACCTTCGCCCTGCCGCTCCTCCTGCCGATTGCAATTATGCTCCTGATCATCGCCGCCGCCCTCTGGACGATACTCAGGACGAGAAAGCGGCACCGAGCGAACCCCTAGTCAAATGGATGGGCGCCGGAACCTGTGTCACGCCAGCACGGCGGACTGTTCCACTTCCTTGGTTCTATGGGGGTCCCATCGCCTGTGGTGGACTGTGGCACAAGCTTGATCGCTTGCTTGGTGGACGACGGGTTCTCTCCGTGTGTCGGTCAGGGGTTCGTCGTTCTGGCGGCCATGATTGGCATAGGAGATGACCATGCGAACTTTTCCGGTCGATCGGCGGTGCGGTCGTGCCTGCGGTCCGCGGACCGCGGCGGATCAACTGTGTGCTCGCGGGGGTACGGGGTTTTCTGTCCTTCGCGGTGGATCACGGCGACGCTCCGAGAGGGGTGCTTGGTCATCTCTATGAGCTTGCCGATAGCCAGGATCTGCCGGCTGAGGCGCGCGGCGAGGACGGCGTCTGGAGGCTGCGGATGAAGGCCCGGCACCGGGTTCCGGCCATCAGGCAACGGCCTGATCGGGCCCGCGATGACGCAGTCCTCGCATTGCTGCGGGCGTGCCTCTCGGCGCGCGACCGGTTGCTGGTGATGCTGCTCGCGCGGGCGGGGTTGCGTCGCGGCGAGCTGGTTGGACTGCGGCGTGAGGACGTCCATTTCCTGGTCGACTCATCATCCTTGGGCTGTAGCTTCCCCGGATCTCACCTGCACGTGGTGCGGAGGCAGAACACCAACGGCGCGTGGGCAAAATCGCGGCACTCCCGGATCGTCCCGGTGGATTCCGTGGTCGTGTATGCCCACGACCAGTACTTCACCGAGAGAGCCACGAATACCGCGGCAAGTGAGAGCGATTTCGTCTTCGTGAACCTGTTCCGGGCGCCAATCGGCGCGCCGATGACTCCCGCTGCGGTAAACGAACTGCTGGCCGCGGCCTCCCGCCGCGCGGGTCTGAATCCGGCGGTGCACCCACATGCGCTGCGTCATGGGTTTGCCAGCAACGTCCTGGACGCCGGCGGGAGCATCGACGAGGTCCAAGAGCTCCTCGGCCATGCCTCGATCAGCTCGAGCCAGGTGTATCTCCATCCGGCACCGGAGCGGTTGCGGGCTGCGGTGGAGCGGGTAGCCCAGGCCGCCACGTCACCGGGAACGTGACCAGGTGACCGCAGTGCCGGCTCGTGCGCTGGTCACGTCGACACACGAGGACCAGCTGGAAGCAGAACAGGCCAAGGACATCTGGGCGATGTCCCTGTTTGGCCACAGCGGGCGGTTGGACTTCACCGCGATCAGCCAACCCTGGTTACGCGAAGGCGCGAAACGGTGGGCGATACACGACCTGATACGTCGCCGGGGCGAGGGCGTCACCACGGTGCTAAGAGCTCACGTGGCGGCATTGGCCGGTCTATCAGAGAGCCTGCGCGCCCATCGAAGCGACCGCGGCCTGGTCATCCGCGAGCTCGGCCGCCCTGACATCGAGTTGTTTCTGCAGCGACTCGCCTACCTGGAGCACTGCGACAAGATCACCGCGTTATCCCGGTCCCTGAACTGTCGGAAGGCTCATCACGCGCTGCGTCAGATGCGGCTGCTCGGCCTGACCCGGGCCGGTGACCCACTCAGCGGGCTGCCTGACGACTTCGCGTTCCGCCGCGAGGACATTCCCGAACACCCGGACCGGCAGACTCCAAACCGGGCGCTGCCGCCCGAGATCCTCGCTCAGCTCTGCGATGCCCTGCCACTGCTTCGCACCCGCGCGCCCAAAGGGCTGGCCGTTGCGATCGAGTTGCTCATCGACACAGGCCGCCGACCCGGTGAGATCCTGAACCTGCCCTGGGACTGCATAGACCGCGATCACGACGAGAACTATGTCCTGGTCTACGACGACCTCAAGAACAACCGGCCGGGCCGGCGGCTTCCGATCACCCAGGCGACCGCGGAGTTGATCATCGCCCAACAGCAAGCAATCCGGGAGCGGTTCCCGGACAGCAACTCGGCGTCGCTGGTTTTGCTGCCCTCGGACCCGGAAGACCCGGACGGCCGACGTGCGATGGCCCGGCATCGCATCGGCCGGGCCCACCGCGGCTGGCTCGCTGCGCTGCCGTCTCCTCTCCGGCGCTCCGACGGCAGCAGCTATGACCTGACCACGATCACGCCCTACTCCTATCGACACACCTACGCGCAACGCACGGCAAGCACGTCTGGCGTGACGCTCAGGCTTTACTCGACGAAGAGCATGCGCGCCACGCGCTCGGCCAAGTATCGGTGCCTTACGGCAACTGTCACGAACCCTCGAACGTCCAAGCAGGGGGTGGCGCCTGTCCATTCCGGTTTCGCTGCGTCGGCTGCGATCACTTCCACACCGATCCCTCGCACCTGCCCGAGTTGAAGGCCTACCTGCACGACCTGCTCCGTGACCGCGAACGCGTGCTGGCAACCACCGATCTCGAAAACTGGGCCAGAACAGAAGCTTTACCGTCAGAGGAGGAGATCCGCAGGGTGAAAGAACTCGTGCACCGTGTCCAAGAGCATGTCGAACAGCTAACCCCCGCCGAACGAGCCGATATCACCGCCGCCATTTCTGCCGTTCGGCGCACCCGCCAAGTAACCAGCCTGGGTATGCCAGCCATCAAGCGCCTGCCCGATCTCAGTGTGGGACTGGAGAGACCGTGAACAACAACACCAATGGCATCGCCGCGGCCCGGCAAGCCCACAGCACAAGATGCCGTCAACGTGTTCTCGCCGCACTTGAGCAAGCTGTCCATCTGGGCACCGAAATCAGCATCTCCGCGATCGCCCGCCGCGCCGGGGTGGACCGCAGCTTCCTCTATCGCCACCGCGACCTGCACGCAGCGGTGCTCGTCAAGGCCGCCGAACCGACCACCGCAAGGACCGGAGGACCGAGCGTCAGCCGGCCATCCCTCATTGCCGACCTGGCCAACGCTCATGACCGCATCACCCGTCTGTCCCGCGAAAACACCCAACTCCGCCAGCGTCTGTCCGAGCATCTCGGCGAACGGGTGTGGCGAGAGTCCGGCCTCGGTGCCCCGACGATGTCGACCGTCTCCACCGCCGCGTCACCGAGCTGGAACAACAGACCGCAGAACAACGCCGGCAACTCTCAGAAAACGACGACGAGCTCCACGCGACACGGGCCACCAACCGCGAGCTGATGACCCGGCTCAACCGGCCACACTCCGACGGGTGTAATCACTAGGACCACACCTGTGGCCCACGTCAGAGTGGCGCCCGACGACGCCTGACCTGCACAAACGAAGTCTGTTCCTTGCCGGAGTCCCGTCGGACCCCGAGAGAACCTTGGAATTGGGACAGTCTGCACCGGAACTCATTTCTCGAAACTTCACTCGATGTCCGAAACCGCTACCGGTACTGTCGAATCCGGAAAGCCCACTGGTCCCCCATCTCGTGGCTTTCTTTGTGCCACATCCGCGTCTCATTTCCTTCGATATTCCACGGTCGGGCAGCAGCACCTCCCGTGATGGCAGAATTATCTCGCCGTGCCCACGACACCGTCAGTAGCCGCGGCTGAAGGCCGCAGCTAAGCTGGAATCCGTCACCCTTTTGAGCGTTGCCGTGCTTCGGACGGGAAAGCATCATGCTCAAGTTCCTGCTGTGCAAGACGAATCTGCGCCACCAGTGGCATATCGAAACCACCGAGGATGGCGGCCGCTACAGGCGCTGCACACGTTGCGGTAAATAGAGTTCCTGGCCGTCGGCCTGGTCCTGTTCTTCATCAAGAAGCAGGCCAAGGTCAACCTCGAAGCACCCAAGGATGAGGACCTAACCGGGGTCCGCTGACAAGCAAGCAAAAGGCGGGGTCCACTGGACCCCGCCTTTTGTTCTCCTAAGTGGTGCTCTGGTCGCCTCGGCGAAATCCCCTAGCCCTATTGCGCGTCTTTACCGGTGTCCGCGCTTTTACTCTTCAGGTTCAACGGGGACGCCACCTTTCGATACGCAGACATCCGGACCCGACACGGTGCGGCATGGCGTCTGAGCATTCGGCACGCCAGCATCGTGCCGGCCGAGTGACCCGTAGATGGGACGACTGTTCGGCGCGCTGAGGCCTGAAGCTGGTCCAGCTGCGATTACCTACGGTTGTTGCAGTTGGAGCACCAGCGTTGGTGGGGTCGTAGTCTCTCTGGAGCCGAAGTCGGCCCCGTCGCTGCTGGTGGTGTTGATGCCAAGCGACAGGATGCCGCCAAGCTCACCCTGAAGGGCTGACGCAGACAGTGGCACTGCATAACCGGTGTTCCCTGTGACCGGTCCGACACTGCCCAGCACACTGCTGCCCAAAGCCGGCCTTGTGCTGTACATGAGGCCGCTCTCAGTCCACGCGTCTTCCGTAACCAACCTGACGTTCTGCGTACCCGTTGAGCCGCTGGTCGTCGCCCGCAGTTGGAGCTTCGCGCTTACGATCGTCTTTCCTGCGAGTCCCGACAAATCAAACTTCAGGTAGGCATTCTCCACCGGGCTGTTGTCCACTGCGAGCTTCGGCGCCGTCCCGTAGTTCGTCGTCGCCGCCGCGCTGGAAACATAGGCGTCCGCTGTCGGCGCCAACGTCACCGTCACCGAGGGCGTCGTAGCCGCGGCTGTAGTGAAAGTCCACGTCTTAGCGATGACTGTGTTGCCGGAGGAATCTTTCGCTCCGGTGACCCTCGCGGTGTACTGCGTACCAGGATTGAGATTGGCGGTGGGATCCAATGTGGCGGTGTTGTTGCTGAGGTTGACGACCGCATCCACAGGAGTGGTTGAAGTTCCCTCGGCCAGCGTGAACGTCGTCCTGTTGACCGTCGTCGAGTCCATGGCCTCCGAAAACGTAGCCGTGACATTTCCGGTGACCGCTGCGTCTGGTGCATTCTCTGCCGGAGTCACTGAGGTCACCGTGGGTGCGGTGGTATCCTCCGGTGGCGTCCCCGTGCCCGATCCTAACTGGAGCACCAGCGTTGGTGGGGTCGTAGTCTCTCTGGAGCCGAAGTCGGCCCCGTCGCCGCTGGTGGTGTTGATGCCAAGCGACAGGATGCCGCCAAGCTCACCCTGAAGGGCTGACGCAGACAGTGGCACTTCATAACCGGTGTTCCCTGTGACCGGTCCGACACTGCCCAGCACACTGCTGCCCAAAGCCGGCCTTGTGCTGTACATGAGGCCGCTCTCAGTCCACGCGTCTTCCGTAACCAACCTGACGTTCTGCGTACCCGTTGAGCCGCTGGTCGTCGCCCGCAGTTGGAGC
Source organism: Pseudarthrobacter sp. KH_020_B (assembly GCF_057840185.1). Lineage (NCBI taxonomy): Bacteria > Bacillati > Actinomycetota > Actinomycetes > Micrococcales > Micrococcaceae > Pseudarthrobacter > Pseudarthrobacter sp. KH_020_B. The sequence continues at coordinate 804,049 of NZ_CM174506.1, read as the reverse complement.
TTCGCGCTTACGATCGTCTTTCCTGCGAGTCCCGACAAATCAAACTTCAGGTAGGCATTCTCCACCGGGCTGTTGTCCACTGCGAGCTTCGGCGCCGTCCCGTAGTTCGTCGTCGCCGCCGCGCTGGAAACATAGGCGTCCGCTGTCGGCGCCAACGTCACCGTCTGAGGCGCGGACATATCGATTACCCAGGTTCGCTCCGCAGGAGTTGGATCGGAGTTGCCAGCCGCGTCGGTCGCTCGCACCGCGAAGACGTGCGAGCCAACTGCGAGATCAGCGTAATTCTTCGGCGACGTACATCCCTCGAAGGCACCCCCATCCAAGGCACACTCGAAAGTCCCAGGCTCCGTCGCAGTGAAGGTGAACTCAGCCGAAGTGCTGCTAATCGTCCCTGATGGACCACCTGAAATCGAGGTATCGGGCGGTGCGGTATCCGGTCCGGGGTCTCCTCCTCCGCCCACTGCTCCTATTTGACGGGGGTCAAAAGTGGTGTCCACAAGCAGCCGAGGGCTGAAAGCATCGGCAATTCGCTGCCAGGAGACAAGCTTGTGATTTTGGTTACCACTGTTGCCGTTGCCCGCATTGGTGTTGTTGTGGTCCTGGCTGGTGAAAAGTCCAGCGGGATAGGAAGATCCAAGTGGGAAATTGGTGACATCAATCCCGTCTTGACCATTCACACCGTCGACGCCGCCTCCATCGATGATCTTGAAGGAGCCGACGAAGGCGTTGTCACCGCGGTTGTAGATGACGAAGTTGGATCCACCCTGGCTCGACACAATCAGATAACCGGTCCCCTGCCGACCATAATAAATGGCGGAATTCTTGACGTTCTCCACTATTCGTCCACCGGTTGCCACGGTGCGATCCACGAGTGACCGGGTTGAACCGTCCCCCGGCTCAGCTCCGTACCGCCACAAGCCGACTTTCTCCTCGGACACATAGACACGTTGCAGCTCATCATCTGCCGAAATGCCTTCGGAGCTGTCGCCGTTGTCGAAAGAACGCACGGCAGTCCCTCGAACCGATCCATTGGAGCCGTCCAGCTCGAACTGGGTTACCACATTCGTATTGAAGTCATGCACAAAGGCGTAATACTTCCCAGAGACTGGGGAGTGATACATTCCGAAGCCGCGAGGCCTACCTGGAGTGCTGATGCGCCCCACCTCTGTCAGGGACCGATCCGCGACGTTCACCTTGTAGAATCGAACGCCGGTCGACTCCACATTCCTCTCCGTCACGCCGACGAGGGCGATGCGCTCACTGCCCAACGGAAAGTTGTACCGGAGATCGACGTTGTTCATACTGCCGTGCGGGTAGAAATGTAACTGGCGCCCCGACAGGTCGTAGACCCCCACGCCTCCGGTACTTAATTTGTCCGTACCGATCACCACGCTCTGCGACGGATCCGTTGGGTGTATCCAGATCGCGGTGTCGTCTGCCGCGTCACTAGAGCTCGGAACGGGTGTTGTCTCTGCCGACGGAGTCACGAGGACGTCCGCCGCATGCGCTTGCGGGGCGATGAGTACGTTGAGGCCTGCGAGGGCGGCAGCTAAAACCGCGACAAGCAGTAGCCGGAGCAGCGTGGGAGCGTGGCGCAAGGATCCGCCAGCCGCCTGCGTGCGTCGAACACTAACAGTGTGAGCCATGGATTTCCTATCCGTTGGCCGGTGCGCTGCACGAAGGCACCGGACGTCCGATACGGACGCCCCCAGCAACATTCCGCGCCGTAGATGAAGCCTACCCGCGGCCGGACCAGCCCAGAATAAGGCCAGGTACCCGAATATCGGCTGGCACTACCTGATTTTCTGCCCCCGGTACTTGGTTGCTGGCTTGAGAACTACGCCGAACACGGGCACGTCGACTCATACGTTCACACCGAATCCCAGCACAGCGGGCAGACCGATCTACTCATCATCGACGAAGCCGACCGGCTCAAGACCACCGGCCTCAAGCAAGTCCGCGACTTCTACGACCGCCACAGCATGGGCGTCATCCTAATAGGCATGCCCGCCATCGAGAAACGCCTCGCTCGCTATCCCCAGCTCTATAGCCGCATAGGCTTCGCCCACGAGTACGGGCGACGAACTCGCCGCTGCTGTGGCACAAAGCCTCCCCGGGCCCGACCCAGATGACGCTGGACTCGCACACTCCGCAGCCCTCGCCGCGATCGTCCGCGCGACCAACTGACACCGGAAGCTGTTGACGCCGCCCAGGAAGCCCTCCTCATCGGACACTGAACACGGCGGTAATCACGAAACGTCCGCGATCTGCAGGTTGCTTCACGATTCCCCGAAGGCACATTGCCCGGATGGGATACTACGCAGCCAATCGCCCGGTGAGGATCTTCGCCTTCATCCGAGTTCAGCTTCCATTGTGTCCGTAGAGCGTTCGGCTAGGGGGCGGCCGGGGGTGACATTTATCGCTGCGGAAACCCCGCCATTCATCGCTGCGATTCACAGGCTCAGGGGCAGTTATCTGGACAAAAACTCAGGGGACGTATGGACGAATATTTCGTCGCGGCCGGGATCCTCAGTGCCCGAGGATCGCCTGCGCGATTTCGTCGGCGTCGCGGAGCGTCCGCTGCCCGCTGGCGTATGTGGGGCCGCCCGGCTGGACTGCTTCCGCGGCGATGGCCGTGCCCCATTGCGTGGCCGAGAGTTGGAGGCCCAGCACATAGAGACCGTCGGTGACCGAGCCGTTGGCCGCCACCGGCCGGTACGGGTGCGGCGCAACGTCGAGCCCGGTGGCCTGGACCGGCGCACCTTCCGCCGTCATCATCAGCCGGGGCCGCACCATCCCGTCCGCGAGGAGCTGTTCCAGCAGCGGTGAATCGTTCGCGGACACTCGGTTCGCCGGCGCGAGGGCCTCCACCATGGTCTTCGCGGCCACCGGCGGACCGTTCACCCAGGGCGAGACTGCGGTGAAACGGCCGGACCGGCGGTCCACGCTGAACCGCGGATCGGGTCCCACGAAGCTGACCACGCCGGCGCGCGCCAGGGCCGCCAGCTGTTCAGCGCGCAGCGCGGGCGGGCCACTGGCCAGGCCCTCCACAAACGACTCAAACCAGCCACGCAGGCCGGCCACCCAGGACTCATCGGTGATGCCGCCGTCGGCCACTGCCGTTTTCAGCACCGCGCGGCCATGATGCAGGGCGCCGATGGCCATCTTCACCGGATCCTCCTCGCCGAGTGCGGAGCGGCGGGCGTCATCCAGCAAATACTCGACGACGGCGGCGTCCAGTTCAGCACGCGACGCGAAGGACTTGCCCGCCAGGGGAGACGCGAGACCTGGCAGATCCAGCCGGTGCCGCGGCCCGACGTGCACGGCAAGGACGCTCTCCACCGCCGCCTCCCAGTTGGCGGCACTGTGGGCATGCGGCCGCAGCGCCTCCTCCAGCGCGGCCAGGAACGCGGACGCGTCGGGGACGGCCGCCGGCTGCGAGCGCACCAGGGTGGAGTAGTAGGCCCAGAGGGTGTCGCGGTGCAGCAGGGGCCAGAGATCGTGGTCGAAACCCGGGCGGATCCCGGTGGCCGCGAACCGCTCCAGCGCGGCCGCGGTCAGGTACCGCAGGGTGACCGACGCCGGGTAGTAGCCGGCCAGCGCGGCCTTGGCGCGGTACGGGGTGCCGCGGCGGGAGGCGGCAATGATGAGCGGCTCCTGGCCGGACGGCTGATACTCAAGCCGGGGTCCGGCGTCGATGAATTTTCCGCCGCGGCCCTCCGTGAGCTGGCCCATGACGTCGAAGAAGTTCAGCCCCATGCCCCGGACCAGGACCGGGTCGGCGGCCGGAACCGCGGCCCAGTCGACGTCCGCCGGGACGGCCGGCGGGAAGTAGCTCAGGCCCAGCTGGGCGGCCGATGCCCGGAGTTCGCGCTGCTCAGGGTTCAGCCGGGACGCAAGGTGCCCCAAGGCCAGGACCACGGAATCGACCGTGAGGGACCCGCCGCCGGCGAGTCCGACGTCGAACGTTCCGGTACTTGGGGTTGTGCCGCTTGGGGTGCCGTCTTCTGTTGTGCCGTCTTCTGTTGGGCCGCCTCCCGGCGTCCGGGCTGTTCCGTCCCCCGGCGTCCGGGCTGTTCGGTCGCCCGACGGGCGCACCGACACGGCGGTGGTTTCGTGGAACCTGACGGTGACGCCAGCGGGCAGTTTTTCCGTCAACTCGTCCAGCGTGCAGCGCAGGTAGCGGCCGTACAGGGCCCGGCTGGGGAAGTTCCGCGATCCCAACGCAGCCAGTTCGGACCGCTCGTCCGACGTCAGGGACGGCATCGGCTCACGCTGCTGCCGGGCACGCCAGCGGTCGAACGTGGTGCCCGCGACGGGCGGCGCCAGCCGGGAGTCCTCAGGGATGACCGTCGGGTAGAAGGACTGGGTGTTCATGAGGTACAGCCGGGACTGGCCGGGCTGCCACACGTGCCCCGGGCCCGCGGGATAGGGGTCGATGACGTCAATATGAAGGGATGAGGGGCCGGAGTGGGCTGCAGCGTAGGCGGCTGCGTGGGCGAGCAGGCGCTCCAGCACACTGGTTCCCCGCGGTCCGGCGCCGATGATGGCTGTCCGGATGCTCTTCGATTTACCCACGGCATCCAGAGTATCGGCATGCGCCCCGGGCACTTGACTTGCTTGCGGCGCGAAAATGTTGTTTGGATGGGGCGCATGACCACCACTGCAGCTGATCAAGCATCCGGTTCATCGCCCGCCCCCGAACCCACTGATGAGAACGTCTGGCTGGAGGAAATCTACGGCGAGGCGCCGCTTGCCTGGGTCCGCGAGCAGAACGCCCGCACCGAGGACCTGCTGGAAGACGCCGACTACGCGGGCCTGGAAGGACGCATCCTGGAGGTGCTGGACTCCACGGACCGGATCGCCATGGTGGGCAAGCGCGGCGAGTGGTACTACAACTTCTGGAAAGACCAGGCGAACCCGAAGGGCCTGTGGCGCCGCACCACCTGGGAAAGCTACCTGACGGACTCCCCCGACTGGGATGTCCTGCTGGATGTGGATGCGCTCGCCGCCGCCGAAGGCGAAGAGTGGGTATTCCACGGCGCCACGTTCCTGCGCCCCGCCGAAGGGGAACCGTACCGCCTCGCGCTGCTGGCGCTCTCCCCCGACGGCGGCGACGCCAACCGCTACCGCGAGTTCGACGTCGAAACCCGCACCTTTGTTGACCCGGCTGACGGCGGCTTTGACCTCCCGACGGCGAAGGGGAACGTCTCGTGGCTGGACACGGACACGCTGCTGGTCGCTTCCACCGCCGGGGACCTGCCGCGGACCGCCTCCTCCTACGCCCGGACGGCCGTCACCCTGCGACGCGGCGAAGCCCTCTCCGCGGCTGCCCGGCTTTTTGAAGTGCCGGAGGACCACATGATGGCTGTGGTGGCGCACGACTCCACTCCCGGTTTCGAGCGAACCTTCGCCGTGGACTACATCGACTTCTACAACCGCAGCACGTTCATCCGCGGGGACGACGCCTGGCTCGAGATCGACGCGCCGACGGATGTGAACCTCAGCGCGCACCGCGAGTGGCTCCTGTTCCGGCCGCAGCAGGACTGGTCCCTTGAGGGCAGCACCTACCCCGCCGGGTCCTTGTTGGCCGCCAAGTTCGAGGACTACCTCGCGGGCTCACGGGATCTTCTGGTGCTGTTTTCGCCGGATGCACACACGTCGCTGCAGTCCTGGAGCTGGACCCGGAATTTCCTGCTGCTGAACCTTTTGCGGGACGTCTCGTCCGAGATCCGGGTCCTGGATCCGTCCGTGCCCGGCGCTGCGGCCGACGGGGGCGCGACCGGTGGCGGCGCGGCCGACGGGGGTGCCTGGGCTTCTTCGCTGCTGGACGCCTGCCCGCCGCTGCACGACGTCAACGCCTACGCGGTGGACGACGAGGATGAAGGACCGGCCGACGGCGGTGCTGGCGACGACTTCTGGCTGGTCGCCACCGGTTTCACCACCCCCAGCACACTGATGCGCGGAAGCCTCACACGGGATTCTGCCGGGACGGCAGGCTCCGGAGCGGGCGCTGCCGGGACGGCTGGCGTGGTGAGCAGCCATGCGGCAGTCAAGGCGTCGCCGTCGTTCTTTAATGACGACCAGTACGAGGTGCAGCAGCACTTCGCCGTATCCGCAGATGGCACCCGGGTCCCCTACTTCCAGGTGGCCTCGCGGGACCTGGTCCTGGACGGGCAGAACCCCACGCAGCTCTCCGGCTACGGCGGCTTTGAAGTCTCCCGGACCCCTGCGTACAGCGGAACCGTCGGCCGGGCTTGGCTGGAACGCAGGACCGCAACCTCCGGCGGGCCCGGCGAGGCGGCGCACTCCCGCGGCGGCGTCTACGTGGTGGCCAACATCCGCGGCGGCGGCGAATACGGGCCGTCATGGCACCGGGCCGCGCTCAAGGAAAACCGGCACCGTGCCTTCGAAGACTTCGCGGCCGTTGCGCAGCACCTCGTCTCCCGTGGCGTCACGTCACGGGAGCGGCTTGGCTGCGTAGGTGGCTCCAACGGCGGGCTGCTGGTGGGCAACATGCTCACGCGCTACCCGGAGCTCTTCGGGGCTGTCTCCTGTGGCGTTCCACTGCTGGACATGAGGCGTTACACCAGGCTCTCCGCCGGGCACTCCTGGATCGCCGAATACGGCGACCCGGATGTGGCGGCGGAATGGGAGTACATCAAGACGTTCTCGCCCTACCACCTGCTCAAGGACGGCGTGGAGTACCCGGAAACCTTCATCTGGACGGCCACCTCTGATGACCGGGTAGGGCCGGTCCAGGCGCGCAAGATGGCTGCCCGGATGCTGGCGATGGGAATCCCGAATGTCTGGTTCCACGAGGCGCTGGAAGGCGGCCACGCCGGGGCTTCGGACAACCGGCAGGCCGCCGCGCTGCAGGCCCGCAGCCAGCACTTCCTGTGGCGGACCCTGGCAGGCGGCTGATGTCCGGGTTGTCGGTGCGGCGGGCAGTCTCGGCTGACGTGGAACGGCTTGCCGCTGTCCATGTCCGCTGCTGGCAGGAAACGTACCGCGGCATGCTGTCCGACAGTTTCCTGTCCGCCGTGGATCCGGCAGGCCGGCTGGCACTATGGCACCAGCTGCTGGACCGGCCGGACCCCGCCGAGGTGTGGGCAGCGTGCGACGACGGCACTGTGGTCGGATTCGCCGGCACCCGCCGACAGCCCGCTCCCGGCTCCCCGGAGGGCCACCCGCCGCCGTCGTCCGGTGACCTGGAGCTCTGGGGATTGTATTTGTTGGCCTCGCATCAGGGGCTGGGCCTGGGGCGCCGGCTTCTCGAAGCTGCCCTGGGCAATAACGCGGCGAGCCTGTGGGTTGCAGCAGACAACGGCAGAGCCATCGGTTTCTATACCCGCTTCGGCTTTGCTGCTGACGGTGCCGAGGACCGGATCACTGGCTGGGAAAACCTCCGCGAAATCAGGATGGTCCGCCCCGCGCAGCCCGACATCTGAGGTGGACCGCAACCCCGGGCATGGCAGGGCCTGCCAGTTGCCGGCCGTCCGCGGGCTGCCTTGGGCCGGAACCCATGGCCGTTTTGCACTGCGTGCCCGGTTCTGCGTATCCTTGGTGGGCTAGTAATAGCCATTGGAGACGTGCCAGAGCGGCCGAATGGGCTTCACTGCTAATGAAGTGTGGGGCACAACTCCACCGGGGGTTCAAATCCCCCCGTCTCCGCGTTTGGCCCCGGTCCTGGACCGGGGCCTTTTGCGTTCCGAGGGCACATGCGCGTCTGGCTGGCCCCCCAACTAGGTAGCAGTAACTGTCGTTATGGACGCTCACAACGACAGTTACTGCTACCTACATGGGCGGGAGCCTGGGCGTGGTGCGCGCGGGTGCGTGGGCTGGCGGTCCGGGGTGCGGACGCCGGAGGCTCCACCCGGGCCGGCGGTGGCAGGATGGTGGAATGGCAGCAAGCAACGCCCCCGCGACGGAATCCAGCTCACGCCAGGCATGGAATCCCCGCCTGGCGCTACTGGTTGCCGCCACACTCTTTATGGAGTTCCTCGACGGCACCATCCTCACCACCGCCATTCCCAACATCGCCAGCGACTTTGGCGTTCCGGCCGCCGACGTAAACATCACCATGACGGCATACCTCATGACCGTGGCCATGGGCATCCCGCTTAGCGGCTGGCTTGCTGAACGTGTGGGAGCACGCAAAGTATTCTGCTTCGCGATAGGGCTCTTCACGCTCGCTTCATTGGCCTGTGCCGTCAGCCCTGACCTGACGGTGCTGACCGCTAGCCGGATCCTGCAGGGCGCCGGTGGGGCCATGATGGTTCCTGTCGGCACCCTCCTGGTACTGCGCGGCACACCCAAGTCGGAGCTCCTGCGCGCCACGGCCTTCCTGGTGTGGCCCGCGTTGCTGGCGCCGGTATTAGCGCCGCTCGTGGGCGGCGCCTTGACCATGTACCTGTCCTGGCACTGGATCTTCCTCATCAACCTGCCATTGGGGGCGGCCGCCTTCATCGCCGCCCTCAGGCTGGTTCCCCTCGGCGCCGGAGACAGCGCACGCCAGCTCGACTGGCTGGGCCTGCTCCTGACCACCACCGGCGTTGGTGCCCTGGTGGTCGGCCTAGAACTGGCTACGGCGCACCCGGACGGACCATGGGCCGCCGTGAGCGCCGCTGCCGGGGTATGCGCCCTCACCGCCGCCGTGCTGTGGATGCGGCGGGCCAAGAACCCGCTGTTTGACCTCTCGGTTTTCACTACCCGCACTTTCCGGGCCATGGCCACCGGCGGGTTTGTGTACCGCCTGACCATCAGCTCGGTGCCCTTCCTCCTGCCCCTGATGTTCCAGACCGGCTTCGGCTGGTCACCGCTGCACGCAGGAATCATGGTGGCGGCCGTGTTCATTGGCAACATCGGCATCAAGCCGGCCACCACGCCGCTGATCCGACGCTTCGGTTTCCGGGCCATGCTGGTCTTCGGCTCCCTGGCATCAGCGGTGACCTTCGCACTGTGCGCCCTGCTCACACCGGACACGCCGCAGGCCCTGATCTTCGCCCTGCTGGTCTGCAGCGGGGCGTTCCGCTCCATCGGCTTCTCCGCCTACGCGTCGGTGCAGTACGCGGACATCGCACCCGCCCAGCTGACATCGGCCAATTCCGTGTCAGCGACCCTAGTGCAACTCGCCGCTGGCGCCGGCATCGCCGTTGGCGCCCTGCTGATCCGGATTTTCGACGGCGTGGCGGCCTTTCCCGCCGATCATGCCGGCCCGTTCCGTGGAGCCTTCCTCACCATGGCCGTCCTGATGCTCTTCAGTACGGCGGACAGCCTGTCACTGCACCGGCATGCCGGCGCAGAGGTCAGCCAGTCTGGCGGGCCAAAAGTCAGCCGGCCTGGGCAAGCACCAGCGGAAGAACAGCCCCCGCTCCCGCCTGGCGCAGGGCACGTCCAGCCACGGTAACGGTCCACCGGCTGTCCACGAGGTCATCAATCAGCATCACGCCCTGGCCACGAAGTGACGCCATGGCCACCTCCAACTCCGGACCCACCATCACGCGGTCCCAGACACCCGCCAGCCGGTACGCGCTGTTGCCGCCGCGGCTTCCAGTGGGCCCGCCGTGGCCCAGGGCCAGCTCGCCAAGGTAGGGGATCCTGCCGATTTCCGAAATTCCCTGGGCAAGGGACCGGACCAGTTCAGGTTTGCTGCGGGAAGGCATGCTGACGATCGCGGCCGGCCGCCCTGCACCGCTCCAGCCCGGGTTCCGGCCGTCACCGGTAGCCCATTCCCGCAGGACCTGGACACAGGCCTGCAGCATGGCGGGATCCACCGGACGGTCCGCGGCCCCGGCTGCGAAGAGTTCCCGCAGCGCCCCGCCCCAGCCGAGATCAGTAAGCCTGGCCAGCACGCGGCCGTCCGCCAGTCCGTGGTCAGGCTTGATCTTGCCCTTGACCGGAACGCCCAGGCGGTCCATGCCGCTGGGCCACTGCAGCCGTGCCTCCAGGACACCGCCGGCGCGGGTGAGGGTCTGGCCGGCGGCTGCCGTGGCATCCGCGGCGATGTCAGCCCGGAACCAGCGGCCTGCACAGTTGTCGCACCGCCCGCAGGGGTGCGCTGTCTCGTCATCGAGGACCGAGGTGATGTACTCCATCCGACAACCCGCGGTGTCCTGGTAAATCACCATGGAGTCCTGCTCGTCCACCCGGGCCTCGGCGATCCGGCGGTAGCGCTCGGCGTCGTAGATCCAGGGCTGGCCGGTGGAACGCCACCCGCCACCGACGCGTTCAACGGCACCATCCACGGCCAGGACCTTCAGCAGCAGCTCCAGCGGGGTGCGGCGGAGGTCAACCCTGGCCTCCAACGCAACGGTGGACACGGCCGTACCGGCCTCAGCCAACGCCGTCAGCACCGCCGTGGCTTTCTCCTCCGATGGCATGGAAGCGGTGGCGAAGTACTGCCAGATATCCCGGTCTTCAGATCCCGGCAGCAACAGCACGTCTGCGTTCGCCGCGCCGCGGCCCGCACGTCCCACCTGCTGGTAGTACGCCACCGGGGAGGACGGTGCCCCGAGGTGGACCACGAAGCCAAGATCCGGTTTGTCGAAGCCCATACCGAGCGCCGATGTGGCCACCAGTGCCTTGACCTGGTTGTCCTTGAGCAGCTGCTCTGCGCGCTCCCGGTCCGCGGGATCGGTCCTGCCGGTGTAGGCCTGCACCGTGTGCCCGGCTTCGGCGAGAAGCCGGGCCGTGTCCTCCGCGGCGGAGACGGTCAGCGTGTAGATGATGCCGCTGCCGGGCAGATCGGCCAGGTGCGTCAGGAGCCAGCCCAGCCGTTCGCGGGAATTCGGGAGTGCGAGGACACCCAGGCGCAGGGAATCCCGGCCAAGGGTTCCGCGGATGGTGAGGACGCCGGCGCCCAGCTGTTCCTCGATGTCGTGGACCACGCGCGAGTTGGCCGTGGCGGTGGTGGCCAGGACAGGCACGGACTCCGGCAGCTGCGTGATCAGGTCAGCGATCCGCCGATAGTCCGGCCGGAAGTCGTGGCCCCAGTCCGAAATACAGTGAGCCTCGTCAATCACCAGCAGGCCCGTCCGCCGGATGAGCTCCGGCAACTGGTTCTCACGGAAGGACGGGTTGGTGAGCCGTTCCGGCGAAACCAACAGCACGTCGACTTCATCGGCAGCGAGCTGTTCCCGGACGGTGTCCCAGTCAAGCTGGTTTGCCGAGTTGATGGCCACGGCACGCACTCCGGCGCGGGCGGCGGCAGCCACCTGGTCCCGCATCAGGGCGAGAAGCGGCGAAACGATCAGCGTGGGGCCGGCGCCGCGGCGCCGGAGCAGCAGGGACGCCACAAAATACACCGCCGATTTTCCCCAACCGGTGCGCTGGACCACCAAAGCCCGGCGGCCGCCGTCGACCAGTGCCTCAATCGCCTCAAACTGTCCGTCATGGAAATCCGCCGCCGGATGCCCCACAAGTTCCCGGAGAACCGCCAGCGCCTGGCTTTTTGTGGCGGACGGTGAGTCAGGGGAAGCGGAAAGAAGAGCGGCGTTCTGGGTATCGACCATTGATTCAGTATCCCAGCCCCCACCGACACCCATAAAGCCGGGACCGCCGTATGTGGACAACCGTAAACGTCGGTGGCTCCACGTAAGATAAAACCCGTGACTAGCGAACATACAAAGACTTTTGACCTCTCGGCATCCTTCAAGGCCTACGACGTCCGGGGCATCGTGGGTGAATCCATCACCGCTGAAATCGTCGAAGCCGTGGGCGCCGCGTTCGTTGACGTCCTGGAATTGGAGGGCCAGACAGTCCTGGTGGGCGGCGACATGCGCCCTTCCTCCCCCGAGTTCACCAAGGCATTCGCTGACGGAGCAGCCACCCGCGGCGCCAACGTCAAGCTCCTCGACCTCATCTCCACAGATGAGCTCTACTTCGCCTGCGGCTCCCTCAACGCTGCCGGCGCCACGTTCACCGCCAGCCACAACCCTGCCGAATACAACGGCATCAAGATGTCCAAGGCCGGCGCGCAGCCCATCTCCTCCGAATCAGGCCTCAAGGAGATCCAGGCCCTCGCCGAGCAGTACCTCAACCAAGGCTCCATCCCGGCAGCCCCCGAGCGCGGCCTGATCGGCGTCCATGACGTCCTGAAGGACTACTCCGAGTACCTCCGCCAGCTTGTGGATCTTTCCTCGTCCCGCCCGCTTAAGGTGGTTGTGGACGCCGGCAACGGCATGGCCGGCCTCACCACCTCCGCGGTCCTGGGCGACGCCCTGCTGCCCAAGCTCCCGTTCGAGATCATCCCCCTCTACTTCGAGCTGGACGGCTCCTTCCCGAACCACCCGGCCAACCCCCTCGAGCCGGAGAACCTCCGCGACCTGCAGGCCGCCGTCATTAAGCACGGCGCCGATATTGGCCTGGCATTCGACGGCGACGCCGACCGCTGCTTCGTCATCGACGAAAAGGGCGAGCCCGTGTCGCCGTCGGCCATCACCGGCATGGTGGCACGCCGCGAAATCGCCCGCGCCCAGGCGCAGGGCGAGGCAACGCCCACCGTCATCCACAACCTGCTCACCTCCCGTGCGGTGCCGGAACTGGTAGAGCACGACGGCGGACGCGCCGTCCGCACGCGCGTGGGCCACTCCTTCATCAAGGCAGTCATGGCAGAGGAAGGTGCCGTGTTCGGCGGCGAGCACTCCGCGCACTTCTACTTCCGCGACTTCTGGAACGCAGACACCGGGATGCTCGCAGCCATGCACGTACTGGCAGCCCTCGGCGAGCAGGACGGACCGCTGTCCGAGCTCGGCCGCGAGTACGAGCCCTATGTCTCCTCCGGTGAGATCAACTCCGAAATCGAGGACAAGGCCGGAGCCGTCGAGCGCGTCCGCACCGACTTTGCCGCCGAGGACATCACCGTGGACACCATGGACGGCAGCACCTTCACGTCCAATGACGGCAGCTTCTGGTTCAACCTGCGCCCGTCCAACACCGAGCCGTTCCTGCGGCTGAACGTGGAAGCAACGGACCGGGCCACGATGGAAAGCGTCCGCGACCGCGTGCTGTCCAATGTCCGGCGCTAAGCCGGAGGTGGCCCACGAAGCCACGGACGGCCCGGCTACGGTGGCTTCGTGGCGGGATTCCGTTCCGGAGGCCTCGGCCACGGACCTGGAAAACCTGCTGGGCACAGGCGTCGGCGCAGCCCAGGAACAGCTGCAACGGAACGGCGGGTTCCTGCCATTCGCATTGGTAGTGGCGAACGACGGCGAGGTCCGGCTGATGGCGATCACGCCGGCAGATGCCGCGGAGGGTTCAGGGGGCGACTTCGACGCGGATGTGATGATCAGCGACCTCACGGAACTGCTCCGCCAAAACCGGGATGATTTCCGGGCGGCCGCGGTGGTCTGCGACATCCTGCTCGTGGAGGAAAAATCGGACGCCATCCACGTGGCTGCCGAACACCGCGACGGATCGATTTTCGCCGCAGTCCTGCCCTACGCCGCGAACACGGCGACGACCGATTGGGACTTCGGCCAGCTCGCCGCCGACACCAACGAACCCATTATCTGGGTGGACTAGACCGCTCATGGCCCTGAAAATCAACGCCTTCGTCGACGTCAGCCTCCGGGCCCTGATGGTCCTGGCGGCTGCTCCCGGGGCAACCCTCCTCACCACGCAGAACATTGCCGACGCCGTAGCCACGCCGTACAACCACGTCAGCAAGGCGATGGCCAAGCTGCGGGGCCTTGGCCTGATCGAGGTTGAACGCGGCAGGAGCGGCGGGTCCCGGCTCAGTCCTGCCGGCCGCCGCGCCACGGTAGGCCAGGTCCTGCGGGACCTGGACACCCGGACGGACGCCGCCGACTGTGTCGCTCCGGGCGGTGACTGCCCCCTGATCCACGAATGCAAGCTCCGGGCCGCACTCGCCCGCGCCCGCGAGGCCTTTTACCGCGAACTGGACTCAGTGGTCATATCCGAGCTCCCCGGCTCCGCGCAGATGGCCCCCGTCTTCCAGATGATCGGCCTGCGCCCCGGCCTTGAGGCCGCGCCCGTCCCGGTCCGGTAGCCGGGGCACTCGAACTACGCTGGGCCAACGTTTCAGGCCCGTGACGCACCCGATTTGATTCTGATTTCTACGAGGTGTAGAACTTGAGGCATAAATACATGCATTTCAGATGTATGTATTTGCCAGACCGGACGAAGGCCCCGGTCACCAACCTCAGGAGTACGCATGCTCTCGGACAAATCCCGCCCTGTCATTGAGGCCACCCTGCCGCTGGTCGGCTCGCGGATCGGCGCCATCACGCCCAAGTTCTATGCCCGGCTTTTCGCCGCGCACCCGGAATTGCTGGACGGACTGTTCAGCCGCTCCAACCAGCGTTCAGGCAACCAGCAGCAGGCACTTGCCGGAAGCATCGCCGCTTTCGCCACGCACCTGGTCAACAACCCCGGTACCCTCCCGGAAACCGTCCTCTCCCGGATCGCGCACAAGCACGCCTCGCTGGGGATCACCGAGCCGCAGTACCAGGTGGTCTACGAGCACCTCTTCGCCGCCATTGCCGAGGACCTGGCCGAGGTCATCACCCCTGAGATCGCCGAAGCCTGGACCGAGGTCTATTGGCTGATGGCAGATGCCCTGATCAAGCTCGAGAAGGGTCTCTACGCGGCCCAGGCCAACGGCAAGATGTGGACTCCGTGGCGCGTTGCCGCCAAGACGCCCGCCGGCACGGGAGCCATGACCTTCACCCTCGAACCCGCTGACGATACCCCGATCACGCCCGCCCTGCCCGGCCAGTACGTCAGCGTCAAGGTCCAGCTTCCGGACGGCCTGCGCCAGGTGCGCCAATACTCGCTCTCCGACGACGCCGGCACCAGCCGCACGTTCACCACCAAGCTCGACGACGGCGGCGAAGTATCCCCGGTGCTGCACAACGCCGTCGAAGTTGGCGACATCCTGGAGATCTCCAACCCGTACGGCGAAATCACCCTCAAGGATGGCGACGGTCCGGTGGTACTCGCGTCTGCCGGCATCGGTTGCACGCCCACGGCGTCTATCCTGCGGTCCCTCGCCGCGTCACGTTCGGACCGGCAGGTGCTGGTGCTGCATGCGGAAAGCACGCTGGACAGCTGGGCGCTGCGGGACCAGATGACGGACGACGTCGACCGCCTGGACGGGGCCGAACTCACGCTATGGCTGGAGGAACCGCGGGCCGGATCCCACGAGGGGTTTATGTCCCTGCGCGAAGTGGACCTGCCAGCCAACGCGTCGCTGTACCTCTGCGGGCCGCTGCCGTTCATGAAGCACATCCGCAACGAGGCCATCAACGCCGGCATCCCGGCCACCCGCATCCACTACGAGGTCTTCGGTCCGGACATCTGGCTCGCTTCCTAACCACAGACGCGCGAACGGACACTTAAGCCCCGGTGCTTAAGTGTCCTTTCGCGCTTCCGGAGGGGCCCGAAGTGTCCTTTCGCGCAGGGTACGACGGCGGCCCCGCACCTTTCCTGCAAAAGGTGCGGGGCCGCCGTCGTACTTTCTGGAACGTTAGCCCAGGCGGGCCTTCAGGCCGGCGAGTTCGGACTGCAGTGCCTCGGGGAGGGAATCGCCGAAGTTGGCGTACCACTCCTCGATGGACGCGAGCTCGGTGGCCCACTCGGCCGGGTCAACGCGGACTGCCTCTTCGACCTGTGCGGGCGTCATGTCCAGGCCCTTGAGGTCGATGGATTCGCCGGTGGGAACAAAACCGATCGGCGTCTCGACGGCGTCTGCCTTACCTTCCAGGCGCTCGATGGCCCACTTGAGGACACGGGCGTTGTCGCCGAAGCCAGGCCAGGCGAAGCCGCCCTCGGCCGTGCGGCGGAACCAGTTGACCAGGAAGATCTTGGGCAGGCGCTCCGGGTTGCCCTTGGCGGACAGGTTCACCCAGTGGTTGAGGTAGTCGCCGGCGTCGTAGCCCATGAACGGCAGCATGGCCATGGGGTCGCGGCGAACCACACCCACTGCCCCTGCTGCCGCGGCAGTGGTCTCGGAGGACAGGGTGGAACCCATGAAGATGCCGTTTGCCCAGCTGCGAGCCTCGGTCACCAGCGGGATGGTGGTCTTGCGGCGGCCACCGAACAGGATCGCGGACAGCTCCACGCCGTCCGGATTGTTGTACTCCTCGGCCAGCATGTCGATCTGGTCGATCGGCGTGCAGAAGCGCGAGTTCGGGTGGGCTGCGGGCTTGTCCGAGTCCGCGGTCCAGGAGTTGCCCTGCCAATCGGTCAGGTGAGCGGGCACTTCCTCGGTCATGCCCTCCCACCACACGCCGCCGTCGTCGGTCAGTGCCACGTTGGTGAAGATGCTGTTGCCCTTGGCGATAGCGCGCATCGCGTTGGGGTTGGTGCCCCAGCCGGTGCCCGGAGCCACGCCGAAGAGGCCAGCCTCGGGGTTGACGGCGCGGAGCTCGCCTTCCTTGCCGAAACGCATCCAGGTGATGTCGTCACCCAGCGTCTCAACCTTCCAGCCTTCGATGGTGGGATCGAGCAGCGCGAGGTTGGTCTTGCCGCAGGCGGACGGGAAAGCAGCCGAGACGTAGTAGGTTTTCTGCTCCGGCGAGGTCAGCTTCAGGATGAGCATGTGCTCGGCCAGCCAGCCCTCGTCCCGGGCCATAACGGAGGCGATGCGTAGCGCAAAGCACTTCTTGCCCAGCAGCGCGTTGCCGCCGTAGCCGGAGCCGAAGGACCAGATGGAACGCTCTTCGGGGAAGTGGACAATCCACTTGTCCGGGTTGCACGGCCAGGGCACGTCCGCCTGGCCGGCTTCCAGCGGCGCACCCAGGGAGTGCAGGGCCGGCACGAAGAACGCGTCAGTGGCGGTGATCTTGTCCAGGACCTTGGTGCCGATGGTGGCCATGATGCGCATCGAGGCAACAACGTAGGCGCTGTCGGTGATCTCCACGCCGAACTTGGGATCCTCGGCATCCAGGTGGCCCATTACGAACGGGATGACGTACATGGTGCGGCCGCGCATGGAGCCGGCGAACAGTCCACGCAGCTTCTGCTTCATCTCAGCCGGAGCCATCCAGTTATTGGTGAAGCCGGCGTCATGCTTCTTCTCGGAACAGATGAAGGTCTGCTCTTCCACCCGGGCTACGTCCGCGGGATCAGAGAATGCAGCGAACGAGTTAGGGAAGAGCTCCTGGTTCAGGCGCGTCAGCGTTCCTGCTGCGACGAGCTCGTCCGTAAGGCGCGTGTTTTCCTGTTCGGACCCGTCAACCCAGTAGATCCGGTCGGGCTGCGTAAGCTCAGCAACCTCTTCGACCCATGCCAGCAGTGCTGCATGCGTGGTGGGTGCTTTCTCAAGCAGCGGCTTCTGCGCCAGATCGCCCATTGCGGTTCCCTTCCTCGGGTTCATCGGTGTGGACTAAATGCTATTGGCCGCCCAAGGGCGTCATGCGAGGCCAGCAGTGCACGTTCATGATCGTTGGAGCCGAAAACCGCGCAAATTCAAGGAAAACCGCACTCAAACCGCTGAATTTATGTGAGGAAGGTCACCTAGACCGGTCTAGTAGGCTAGATTACATGCCTCTCGATTTGGACTCCGGGCCACCCTCGCGTAAAGTAATTCGAGGTTCGGGGAGCAAGAAACTCCGCGAAACACAAGATGCGCCCATAGCTCAGCTGGATAGAGCGTCTGTCTACGGAACAGAAGGCCGGGGGTTCGAATCCCTCTGGGCGCACAGAGAAAGGCCCGTATCGGTTCGCCGGTACGGGCCTTTTGTCATTAAGCGCCATGCCCGCGTGCCGCCGGCCCTGGGCCCAGGAACAGCCATGGCCACGCCGCGCGCTGGCTCGGCGGAAATGCGTCACTTTTAGTAGCAAACCCCTGCAGCGCCCCTGGATTCCCGCGGGTGACCCGGCCCGTTGCGGTCAAAAGTTACGCAGTTCTGCAGTCACCGGATTGACGACGCCGGCCCTCCCCGCCTCCCGCGAGGCGGGCGTAGGCTGGACGAATGACGCCTGAAACGCTGCAACGTGAATTCGATGTCATTGTGATTGGTGCTGGGGCCGTGGGGGAAAACGTCGCCGACCGGGTGGTCCAGGGCGGCCTGACGGCTGTCCTTGTTGAAGCCGAACTGGTGGGCGGCGAATGCTCGTATTGGGCCTGCATGCCGTCCAAAGCCCTGCTCCGCCCCGGCACAGCCCTGCACGGTGCACAGACGGTCCCCGGCGCAGCAGAAGCCGTCACCCTGACACTGGATGCAGCGGCAGTTCTGAAGCGCCGGGACTATTTCACCGCGAACTGGCAGGACGACAGCCAGGTGAAGTGGCTGGAAGATACCGGGATTGAGCTGATCCGTGGCCACGGCTGGATCACCGCGCCACGCACGGTTGAAGTAGCCGGGCTGGACGGCAACACGTACGAGCTCAGGGCGCGTCACGCCGTCGTACTGGCCACCGGCTCCACACCAACCGCACCTCCCATCGACGGGCTGGCGGACCTGCAGGTCTGGGGCACACGCGAAGCCACCTCCGCCAAGGAGGTGCCGGAGCGCCTGGCCGTGATCGGCGGGGGCGTAGCGGGCACCGAGCTGGCGCAGGCATTTGCACGCCTGGGCTCGGACGTGACGCTCGTGGCCAGGGGCGGACTGCTGGGCGCATTCCCAGCGGAGGCCACCAAACTAGTGGCCGCGGGGCTGCGCGCGGACGGCGTGGCGGTCCGCCTCCACACGTCCACCGAAAGTGTCCGGGAAAACGACGACGGCACATTCACCCTGACGCTTCAGGACCAGCCGCCGGACGGCCGAATCACCGTAACCGCTGACAAAGTCCTCGTTTCGACCGGCCGGCATCCCGCCCTCGAGGGCCTCGGCCTGGAAAGCCTGGGCTTCGAGGCCCAGGACGGGCAGCCGCTGAAACTCATCACCGACTCCACCGGTCTAGTCCAGGGCGTCCCGGACGCCCCGGGCCCGGACGAGAAGGGTGAGGATCCCTGGCTCTACGCTGTTGGCGACGCTGCCGGCGGGAACTTCTTCACGCACCAGGGCAAGTACGAAGCCCGGGCCACGGGCGACGCTATCGCGGCCCGCGCCAAGGGCGAACTCAGCGGCGCGCCGGCGGCCTGGAGCCGGTACGCCCAGACCGCCAACCAGCACGCCGTCCCGAACGTGGTGTTCACCGATCCCGAGCTGGCTGCCGTGGGGCGCACGGTGGAGCAGGCGAAGCAGGACGGCTACACCGTGTCGTCCGTGGAACTGCCCATCGCGGTATCGGGATCGTCGCTGCATTCGGAACACTACGAAGGCTGGGCGCAACTGGTGGTGGACGAGGACCGGCGGGTCCTGCTCGGCGCCACTTTCGCCGGCCCTGATGTGGGCGAACTGCTGCACGCCGCCACCATCGCCGTCGTGGGCGAGGTCCCGCTGGAACGGCTATGGCATGCAGTGCCGTCGTTTCCCACCGTCAGCGAGGTGTGGCTGCGGCTCCTGGAGAAGTACGGCTTGTAGCAGGGCCGCAAGTGTCCGTTCGCGCTGGGCTACTCACCCGCGGGCTCCACGAAGCTATTTGAACTGACCAGTCAGTTCAGTTAGGCTGGAGGAGGACATACACGTCGAAAGGCCACCTTTGCTCTCCGTACAGCAGCTCCATGTGAAAGGCCGGCGCGACGATTTGCTTCCGCCCACGTCCCTGCGGGTGGGCCTGGGTGAGCTCCTCCTCGTCACCGGCGAACGCCAGGACCAGCGGACAGCCCTTGCCCTGACCATCAGCGGGCGAATGAAACCCACTGGCGGCCGGATCGCGTGGGACGCCAACGAACGCACCAAGTCCCTCCGCCTCGCCAGCGCCCTGGTGGACTCACCCAACGTGAATGAACCCGAGCAGCACCTCAGCGTCCGCGACCTTGTCACCGAGGACCTCGCCCTGATCCCCCGCCGCTACCGGGGCGCGATGCTCAGCAAGCCCTGGCTCAAGGTCAACAGCTTTGAGGACATCGCGGACCTGTGGACGGAACAGCTGACCCCGGACCGGCGCATTGAACTGCTGACCGCGCTGGCCCTCGCCAACCCGCACACGGACCTCCTGGTGGTGGACTCCCCCGACAGGCACGGTGCCCACACTGCGGACTGGCTCCCGCGGCTTGAGGAGCTGGCGTACGACGGCGGCCGGCCGCTCGCCGTCGTCGTCACCGTTACTGCCCTCCCGGCAGGGTGGACGGGACCTGCCGCGGTGATCGGCAACGCCGTCCCGGACCTCGACGCGGCCCCGGATGCGCCCGCTATTACAGACGAAGAAACCGAATCTCTCTTACTCGAAACCGAGGATGCCAAGTGACCGTGCTGCGGCTGGCCCGTTCCGAACTCAAGCGCATGACCGGCGGGTTGCTGCCGAAGCTGACCATCCTGGCCCTGATTATGGTGCCGCTCCTGTATGGGGCCGTGTACCTGTACGCCAACTGGAATCCCTACGGGAACCTGAACCAGATCGACGCCGCCCTGGTGGTCGAAGATACCGGCGCCACGTCCAGCGACGGCACCGAGCTCCAGGCGGGCACGAAGGTGGCGGACGGCCTGGTGGAGGGCAATGTCTTCAACTGGCAGTCGGTTCCAACGGCGGCCGAGGCCGATGCAGGGGTCAGCAGCGGCAAGTACGCGTTTGCGCTGAAGATCCCGGCAGAGTTCTCCACAAACCTGGTCTCACCCGGCAGCTTCGATTCGGCCAGCCAGGCGATGCTGAACGTCACCACCAACGATGCCAACAACTACCTGCTGAGCACCATCGTGGACAAGCTGACCACCGCGGTGCACACCACTGTGGCCAAGGAAGTGGGCGAAGAGACGGCGAACCAGCTGCTCACCGGCTTCGGCACCATCCACGCCCAGATGCTCAAGGCCGCAGACGGCGCCGGGCAGCTGGCGGACGGCGCGGCCACCCTCCGCGACGGGACCGTCACGCTGCACACGGGCACCAGCGAGCTCAGCGCCGGGGCGGGCGAGCTCTACAACGGGCAGCTGAAACTGCGTGACGGCGCCAACCAGCTGACCGACGGCGCCGGACAGCTCAGCAGCGGGCTCTCCGTCCTGAAGGACAAGACCGCCACCTTGCCCACCGACACCCAGACCCTGGCCAACGGCGCGGCCCAGGTGGCCGCGGGGAACGCGCAGCTGAACACCAAGGTCCAGGACGTCGTCACCCAGCTTGATGCCGCGGACCAGGGGCTCCGGACGCGGGTGATCGAATCGAATGCCCGCCTGGTCGCGTCCGAGGTGATCACCCAGGAGCAGGCGGACAAAATCCTGGCCGACTTCGATACCGTGGCCGCCTCCAGCCCCGTCGCCGCAGCGAAGACCCGGATCCAGACCGACGCCACCCAGATCCAGCAGCTCGCGGACGGCTCCGCAGCCGTGAGCGTCGGCGCAGCCCAGCTGGCAACGTCCACCCCTGCCCTGAAGGACGCGATTGTCCAGGCCTCCGGTGGCGCCGACCAGCTCCACACCGGTGCGGCCACGCTGGCCACCGGCGAGCAGTCTGCGCTGGACGGCGCCGGCCGCCTCGCGGAAGGGGCCCAAACGCTCGACGCCGGCGCGGGGCAGCTTGAAGAGGGAGCGGGCACCGCTGCTGACGGCTCACGGACGCTGGCCGACGAAATTGCCAAGGGCGCCGGACAGGTGCCCAACCCGGACGATTCGCAGAAGAGCAGCCTCTCAGAGGTGATTGCAGACCCGGTGGCGGTCAGCAATATCTCCCAGGCGAAGGCGGATTCCTACGGCGCGGGGCTGGCACCGTTCTTCCTGACGCTCGCCTTGTGGATCGGCATCTTTATGCTGGTCCAGGCCATGCGGCCCATCACCCAGCGGGCCCTGGCGTCGAACGCCCCGGCCTGGAAAATCGCCGTCGGCGGCTGGCTTCCGTTCCTGGCCGTTTCGGTGGTGCAGGCGAGCCTGCTGACCCTCGTGGTGAATCTGGCGCTGGGCCTCAACCCCGCGCACCCCGTGCTGATGTGGCTGTTCATGCTGGCCGCGGCCATGGCCTTCAGCGCCATCATCCAAGGCATTGTGGCGCTGCTGGGCTCGCCCGGCAAGCTGGTGGTGCTGATCCTGCTGGTGCTCCAGCTGGTGTCCTCGGGCGGCACGTTCCCCTGGCAGACCACCCCGCAGCCGCTCCATGTGGTCCACGAAATCCTGCCCATGGGCTACGTGGTCACGGGCATGCGGCACCTCATCTACGGCGCGGACCTGTCCATGATCGCGCCCACCGTCCTGGGCCTTCTCGGCTACACGTTGCTGGGCGCGGCGATGTCCACGTTTGCGGTCCGGAAGCACAAGTACTGGACCCTCAAAACGCTCAAGCCGGAGATCGCGGTATGAGCCAGCCCGTCCCCGGACCTGGCGTGCATGAGCCTGTTGGGCACGATCCTGTTGGGCACGATCCTGTTGGGCATGATCCGGTTGGACATGATCCGGCCATGCACGGGCCGGCCGAGAAGAAGCTCCGCCCGGCCCGGACCAATGCCACTCGGCAGAAGCTTTTCGACGCGTCCATGGAGCTGATCGGCCAGCGGGGCGCAGCGGGTGTCACTGTGGACGAGATCGCCGCAGCGGCGGGTGTCTCCAAGGGCACTGTCTACTACAACTTCGGCAGCAAATCGGACCTGATCGCGCAGCTGCTGCGGCACGGCGTGGACATCCTGAAGGTGCGGCTGCTCAGCGAGGCCGGCCACCCAGGGGCCGATCCGCTGCTGGCCATGGAGGCAATGATCGGCCAGGCCATGGATTTTATGGCCGATTACCCATCCTTCGCCCGGTTGTGGGTGAGCGAAAACTGGCGGACTCCCAGCGAATGGCGGGACACGTTCGCTGTGCTTCGGTCTGAACTCCTGGCGGTGATCGGCGCGGCTATAGAGAACGTGGCTGCTGCCTATCCGGTGGACGAAACGATGTCGCGGGGCAGCCTCGAAACGGCGATCTTTGGCGCCTGCTTTGTGGTGGGGCTGGACCGGCAGACCTACAACCCGGAACGCACCCGTGACCAAAGCGTTGCAGCAATCATGGCAATCATGCGCGGCTATGTCGTGAAGTAGCGGGGATGATTGAACACATGCGCCACATGGGGAACAGCGGGAAGTTTGCCTTGATCGCGGCCGTCGCCGCCCTGGGCATGCTGGTGCTCACCGCCATCACCCTGGAAGAGGCCGTGATGGTCACGTTCCTGGGCCTGGTTGCGCTGGCCTACGTAGCGGCCGTGGCGGAGGTCCTGGCCCGGGGGCGCCGCTTGGTCCTGGTAGCCACCGCTGCGGGATCCAGCCTCACCATTGCCTTCTCCCTGGCCTTCGTCAGCACCTGGGAGCTGGCCTTCGCCGAGCAGTCGTCGTTCTTCGGTACGCCTCTCCCCACCGGGGATCCGGACAACTATTTCTACTGGGGCGCCGCCTCCGCGGTGGCCACGCTTGCGGTCCTGTTCCTCGGCGCAGCGTGGCCGGCGGGACGGCGGCTGGGGACTGCCAGACGGAGGCCCTCGCCAGCCAAGCGGCGGCCCGCTTCCGGTAGTGGCCGCCCTGCTGCGCGGCGCCCGGCCACCGGAAGCGCCGCAGCCCGGGGCGCGGCACCCCGCGGTGCCGCAACCGCTCAGCGCGCGTCAGGCTCCCGCGCACCCGCCCGGATGCCAACCTCAGCAGCCAAGCGGCCGTCGTCGTCCGCCTCCCCGGTCCGCAAGCCCGCACCCAAACCAGGTACCAAGGCGGGTGCCAAACCGGCTCCCCGCCGCTGACCCGGCCGCTGATCACGCGGGCCGCGTCCGGCGAGCACCGCCGTCGCCACCCCGCCCAGGAGGAGCAGCCCGCCAGCCAGTTCGGCCGGCGTCGGCACCTCCCCCAACGCCAGCCAGGCAGCGCTCATGCCCACCACGGGAACCAGCAGCGTAAAGGGCACCACGGCCGACGACGGGTAGCTGGCCAGGAGCCGGTTCCAGATCCCGTACCCCACCAGCGACGCGAAAATGGCCGTGTACAGCGCACTCAGGATGGTGGCCGGTTGGAGGTCTGCCAGCGTGCCGAACACCGCATCCGGGCCGTCCACCAGCAGCGACAGTCCAGCGAGGGGCAGCGGCACCACGGCGCCGGACCAGACCACCAGCCCCAGCCCGGAGGCGGCCTTGGCCTGACGCGCAATAACGTTTCCGGCAGCCCAGGACAGCGCGGCTCCCAACACGATGATGAGCGGCAGCACCGGGGCCACGGCACTTCGGCCGACAGCCACCACGGCCAGCCCCGCAACGCCAAGAACGACGCCGGCCAGTTGGCTCCTGCTGGGACGCTCACGCAGGAACCCGGCGGCCAGGAGGACGGTGAGCAGCACCTGCGCCTGGAGGACCAGGGAGGCGAGGCCTGCCGGCATGCCCAGCGCCATGGCCAGGTAGAGGAGGCCGAACTGGCCCGCGCTCATGAAAACTCCGACGCCGATGATCGCCTTCCAGCTGACGTCGGGCTTCGTGATGAAGAAGATCCAGGGGAAGACCACCAGGAGGAATCGCATGGCCACAAACAGCAGCGGGGGAACCTCACGGCCGTTCGCATGCAGGCCGAAGTCGATGGCCACGAAGTTCAGGCCCCAGAGAACGGCGACCAAGGCAGCGAGGAGGGAGTGTCGGAGATTCACGGTCCCACTCTTGCAGAACTCCAGATGAAGCACCAGCGTTGAATTCTGCGTCGAATCATGTACGTTTGCTTCATGATTGAGATCGGTTCCCTGCGTGCCCTTGCGGCCATTGAACAGCACGGTTCGGTCATAGCGGCGTCGGAGGTGATGGGTTTCAGTCCGTCCGCCGTCTCCCAGCAGATCAAGAAGCTGGAGAAGCAGACCGGGTTCCCCGTCCTGGAGCGCCGCGGCCGCGGGGTGCTGCTGACCGAGCGGGGGCTCACCCTGGCAGCATACGGACGGCGCATCCTGTCGGAGCTCGAGGAACTGGAATCCACCCTGTTGGCGGATCCGGCCAAGCCCACCGGGCACCTCAGGGTTGTTTCCTTTTCCACGGCCTGCCGGGGCCTCGTGGGGCCGCTGCTGGGACGGCTGGCTTCATCCGGAGCGGACCTGGACATCAGCGTGCTGGCCGAGGATCCGCGGGAAGCCGTGGCGCGCGTGGCCAACGGCGAGGCGGACCTGGGGGTGGTCCACAACTGGAACTCCGTCCCGCTGGTGATACCGGAGCACATGGCGCTTGAGTGGCTGTGCGAAGACGTTGCTGACGTTCTGGTGCACCGCGACCATCCGCTGGCAGGACGCGGCGAGGTGGAACCGCCTGACCTCGTGGATGAACGGTGGATCAGCACCCCGCACGGCGCCATCTGCAACGAGGCGCTGCTGCGGATCTTCGCCGATCTTGGCCGGGTGCCGGACATCAGGGTCTACGATCCCGACTTTGCAACCCACATCGCCCTGGTGGAGCAGGGAGCCGTGGTGGCGCTGGTCCCGCGCCTCGGCAGGCCCGCACTGCCTACGGACGTCGTCGCCCTGCCCCTGGTCAACCCCATGCAGGTCAGGCAGGTGGGCATCGTGTACCGCCGGACCATGGCCGCCAGCCCCGGCATCCAGTACGTCGCCGGACTGCTGAGGGAGGTCGCCGGGTCCAGCGCGGGCGATGGGACCCGGGAGGTCGCCGGGTCCAGTGGAGATGCTGGGTCCTTTGGGCTCAGTGGGCTCGCGGCACCTTGAATTTGGTCAGCCGGGCGTCCTGCCCGTCCAGCTCGGCCCAGGATTTTTCCGTTTCCATGACCGTGAGGGCGCTGGTGGGGTAGCGGGTGGCGGCGTCCATGTAGGCGTCGTGGTTTGAGTCGCGTGACGCCAGATGCATGGCGAGGTCCTGGACGCCAGGCATGTGCGAGATGAGCATCAGGGTGGTGACGGTGTCAGGCACGTGGTTGACCACGGCGAGCATCCGCAGTGCAGAGGCGGCGTAGAGACCGTCCTCAAGCTTCGGCGTCGGGGCCTTATCCCCCAGTTCAGAGCAGACCCAGGTGCAGGTCTGGCGGGTGCGCAGCGCGCTGGAACACAGGATGAAGTCCGGGAGGATGCCGTGCTTGACCAGCCACTTACCGGCCAGGGGCGCCTCGCGGTGTCCTCGTTCCTCCAAAGGCCGCTCATGATCCGCGACGCCGCCAGGCCAGTCGGACTTGGCGTGCCGCATGATCACCAGGCGCTTGATGTGGTGGTCGCTCATCCCCCAAGCCTAGACCCCAGCGAAGAAACCCGACCCGCGGCGCCGCCGTCACGCCCAGCACGCTTTTGGCCGCACCAAGAGTCCAGTCCCGCGGAATGTCGGGCCCGGCCGAGGGCGGCGAAGCTAAAAGCATGCTCCCCGTGACAAACCCGGGCCACCGCGCCCTCGAACCAGCCGCGGAGGCCAATGCCCAGAGAGCCCGGCTGAACGCGAAAAGGCGGCACATACCGAAAGCGCCGTTGTTGCGTGAGGTACGAGCGCAGGCGCAGAGGGATCGTGCCGCCTTTTCGATGTACTGAAGTAGGGCTAGATCGAGTATTCCGGAGCGGCCCAGACAATCACTTCGGGGTGCTCGTAGAAGCGGTAACCCTGGCCGCGGACGGTGCGGACGGTGTTGGCGAGGCGGCCCAGCTTGGAGCGGAGGCGGCGGATGTGGACGTCGATGGTGCGCTCGTTGGGGACTTCCTCGGCGTTGCGCCACAGGCCCTCAAGCAGTTCGTCGCGGCCCACTGTGCGGGTGCCGTTTTCCACGAGGTAGTTCAGGAGTTCGAATTCCTTGAAGGTCAAGTTCAGGGATTCGCCGTCCAGGTGGACTTCGCGGCGGGCAAGGTCGATCAGGACGCCGGACGGGCGCGGGTCCTGGGGCTGCAGCCGCGCAGTCTCGGTGCGCTTCTGCGCGTTCACGGTGGGGTCACCAAAGGTGGAACGGACGACGTCGAGCGCGGAACCGGGGGTGCCGGCCGGGGCCACGGCCACGGCTGCGTAGCTTTCGGCACCGGTCACGAGCGACTGTGCGTAAGCGCGGATCTCCTGGGCAAGTTTGGCAATGGAGGTTCCGGCAGCCGCTGCGGTCTCCTCGTCGATGCCCATGTACACGACAAATCCACGGGCCACGGTGTCATTGGCGACCGGGCGGACGGTGTTGGGTCCCGCGATGACCGGAGTGGGCGCAGTCAGCGGCGCGGCTTCGGCGGGCTGGACGGCGCGGAGCTGGCCGTAGGAATTGGGGTTGTAGCCCTGGGGTGTGTAGCCGGGGGCCGGAAAGCTGGCGCCAGGGGCGGCCGGGGCGAATGCCGGTCGGGCACCGAATCCCTGGCGGAGGCCGGAAGCCTGGCCGGCCTTGCCTGCGTTACGGACGGAGATGTGGACGTATCCAGATGCAACTGACATGAATGCTTACCTCAATGTGAATGGCCGTCATCGCGGCTCGAATGCTGGTTGTCCCCGCAATGAAATCTGGGGATGGCGCCCTACGCTGGGCTGGGGGGCGAATGCCTAAGAACTTCGTGGGGTCTGAAGGTCAGGCGTGCATTCGGCAACAGCGCATGTCGGCAGCAGCGGGTGTGCTGGGCCAATATTCTGCGGCTGCAGGTGCTGTTGAGTTCTTGTTCACAATTGAAAGTGTGCAACGTAACAATGAAAACTTGCAAGTAACAAAGGGCGCTTTGTTCCGCATACTGAGACAAAATACGGATTTGTGTTGCAGATCACCATTCTGAAATGGCAAGAAAACTGCAGTTGTTGCCCGCGAAGGGCGCACGAATGGCCCTACATGGCGAACAATCTTCACCCAATCGCGCTTCTAAGCCGGAAGAATTCACCGTGCAATGGCTTGCCGGAATTGCCCGTTGCCTTTCGGCGTCTGTCCAACGGAAACGGCTCCCGCCGGCGAATTATCGGCGTTCCGCCCGGCCACCCAGATCGCCCATCCAGCTCGCTAGGCTGGGATTCACAGCGTGCGCACAGGAACCCCATAGCGCGGGCTAACCGAATGATCGGAGAGTTGTCCCATGG
Organism: Pseudarthrobacter sp. KH_020_B; assembly: GCF_057840185.1. Classification (NCBI taxonomy): domain Bacteria; kingdom Bacillati; phylum Actinomycetota; class Actinomycetes; order Micrococcales; family Micrococcaceae; genus Pseudarthrobacter; species Pseudarthrobacter sp. KH_020_B. Next base: position 776,119 of record NZ_CM174506.1, on the reverse strand, counting down.
CCACTTCGCACTCCATGACCAACAACCTTCCGCAACTGACCCACCCGGACGGCTCCCCCATCCGCGCCCTGGTGGTTGACGACGAACCCAGCCTCTCCGAACTCATGAGCATGGGGCTGCGCATGGCCGGATGGTCCGTTGGCGTGGCTTCGGACGGCCCGGAGGCCATCAAGCTTGCCAAGGAGTTCCGCCCGGACGTCCTGGTGCTGGACGTGATGCTCCCAGGGTTCGACGGCGTTGAGCTGCTGGGCAGGATCCGCGCCTTCGCGCCGGAGGTACCTGCGCTTTTCCTGACCGCCAAGGACGCCGTCCAGGACAGGATCGTGGGCCTGGCGGCCGGCGGGGACGACTACGTGACCAAGCCCTTCAGCATGGAGGAGGTCCTGCTGCGGCTGCACCGCCTGGTCCAGCGGTCCGGCGTTGCCGCAATGGACACCGCCGAACTTGTGGTGGGTGATCTTGTCCTGAACATCGACACCCGCGAAGTGACCCGGGCAGGCGACGACCTCCAGCTCACCGCCACCCAGTTCGAGCTGCTCCGGTACCTCATGGAGAACCCCAAACGCGTGATCAGCAAGGCCCAGATCCTGGACCGCGTCTGGAACTATGACTTCGGCGGTCAGGCCAACATCGTGGAGCTCTACATTTCCTACCTGCGCAAGAAGGTGGATGCAGTGCACCCGCCCATGATCCATACCGTGCGGGGCGCCGGCTACGTCATCAAGCCGACCGAGTAACCCCTCCATGTCCACGCCGCAAGCATCCTCGCCGCGAGCAACGCCAGCACCAGCCCGGAGCTGGCTGAAACCGGATACGTGGCATCTGCGCACGCGCCTGATCCTGTTGACCATGGCCCTGCTGGTGGCCATCTGCGGCGCCGTGGGGCTGTTCAGCTACGCCTCCATGGACTCCTTCCTCACCGGCCAGCTGGATGGGCAGCTGAGCCAGGCCGCCAAACGCTCGAACGATCCGGGCCGCCCACCCTTGGGCGGCTTCAACGGCAGGCCCGATCCCCTGGACTCACGCGGGCAAAGTGTAGGAACGCTGAATGCGCGGATCCTGAACGGCCAGATCCCCAGCGGCGGCTTCCTGGACTCGGACACCACCCGCCTCGCCCTCGACACCGAAGACAAGCAGACCCTGCTGGCGCTGACGCAGAACAGCACCCCTGTGAACCGCTCGCTATCCAACGGGGATTACCGGATTGTGGCCGTGGAAACCGGTTACGGCGATGTCCTTGTCACGGGCCTCCCGCTCGCCGCCAAGGAGAGCACGCTGGCGTCGCTGGTGTGGACTTTTGTGTTCGTTTCCCTCGGCGGCCTGGCGCTGATCGGACTGGCAGGAACCGTGCTGATCCGACGCACCATGAAGCCGCTGGAGCAGCTTTCCGAGGTTGCTACCCGGGTGGCCCGGCTCCCGCTGGATGCGGGCGAGGTGGCACTTGCGGTGCGCGTCCCGCCGTCGAACTCCAACCCCGGAACCGAAGTGGGCAGCGTAGGGCACGCCCTCAATCTGATGCTGGACAACGTCGCCAACGCACTTGAGGCGCGGCAGCGGAGCGAGACCAAGGTTCGGCAGTTCGTTGCCGACGCGTCCCATGAACTCCGCACCCCGCTGACCGCCATCCGCGGGTATACGGAGCTGATGCGGATGACCGAGGACTTCACCCCGGACGGCCGGAAATCCCTTGGCCGCGTCCAGAGCCAGTCCGAACGCATGACCACCCTGGTGGAGGATCTGCTCCTGCTGGCCCGGCTCGATGAGGGGCAGCCCCTGAAGCTCAGCGAAGTTGACCTCACACAACTTGTGATCGAGACCGTCAGTGACGAGAAAGTCATTGCCCCGGACCACCACTGGCGCCTTGAACTGCCTGACGAGCCGCTCGCCGTCACCGGTGATGCGTCCCAACTGCGTCAGGTGCTGGTCAACCTGCTGTCCAACGCGCGCAAGCACACGCCGCCCGGGACCACCGTGGTCACCGCTGTCAGGAAGGCTGCCGATGGCGGCGCGGCGGTGACGGTAACGGACGACGGCGGCGGCATCCCTGCGGAGTTCGTGGACCATGTTTTCTCCCGGTTTGCCCGCGCAGACGCGGCCCGCAAGGGTACGGCACCTGCCTCGGGCGCCGGGGCGTCGGAAGGCACCAGCGGCCTGGGCCTGTCCATTGTCCAGTCGATCATGGAGGCCCACGGCGGGAGCGTGGAAGTGACATCGCGGGGCGGGCGGACGGCGTGTCGCCTTGCTTTTCCCCGCCGGCGTCCTGGCGCGGACAGCCGACGCCCGAGCGCAGCAAGGCGACACACCGCCGTCGTGACTCCTGTTACCAAAATGTGACTTCAGCGTCGAGCTCCTGTAGCGTCGTTGAGGTGCGGTTCCCTTTTGGGCCGCATATCCGGATGACGCCAAGCTCTGCCGCTTCCCGGATTCCGTTTTCAGAGGCAGAGGCGGGGGACCCACCGTCCCGGGCACCAAGTGTCCTTTGGGGTTAAGCCAACACGTGATTGTGCCGTGTGGCCGGATGCCCTCATCCGAACCCGACAGCTAACTCCGCAGGTGTGAGAGGCGATCCATCATGTCTGAATTCAAGGTAGAACCGCGCCCGCAGGGCGACACAAAGTCCGACAGCCGCCGCAAGCAGTCCCGCTTCGGTGCAGCTATGTCCCCGCTGTCCAAGGCGGCCCGGATTCCCTCCGTGGGCCAGCGCGTCGCGGTGTTCGCCACCGCGTGCGCCCTGTTGGTCGGAGTCAGCGCCGCAGCACACGCTTCCGAGTCGGCCTCGCTTGCAGCCAGCGCCAACCAGGCCGCCGAAGAAGAGCGCGCCCAAGCGAACCTCAGCTTCGAAGCAGCCGAGATTCAGGCCCCGGCCACCCCGGAAGCTCCGCCGGCCGAGATCAACGTGGCGCCCCAGGCTGCCGACCCGGCACCTGCCCCTGCACCGGAGGCCGCACCGGCTCCGGCTCCCGAGCCGGCTCCTGCCCCTGCCCCGGCTCCCGAGCCGGTTCCTGCCCCTGTTGTGGCGATCAATGACCCCGCAGGAGCCCAGGCCTACGCCGCCGGCCGGCTGGCGACCTATGGCTGGTCCGCTGACCAGATGCAGTGCCTGCAGACGCTGTGGACCAAGGAATCCGATTGGACCACCACGGCCACCAACCCCAGCAGCGGCGCGTACGGCATCGTCCAGTCGTTGCCCGCCGAGAAGATGGCGAGCGCCGGCGCGGACTACGTCACCAACTACCGCACGCAGATCAACTGGGGCCTGAACTACATCCAGGAGCGCTACCAGTCACCGTGCGGTGCGCTGAACTTCCACCTGTCGAACAACTGGTACTAAGCCGACTTCGCTGAGCGGCGCCGGCAGTTCACGAAGGTGATCCGCCGGCTCAAAACCGGAAAGAAATGATCTGCCGTCCCCCAGCGTCCGTTTCCACGGAGGCGGAAACGGCACTGTAATCCGGGATGTGGAGCACGCCTTCCGGCAACTCGCCCGTATTGGGACCCACGGCCACCGTCCGGATACCTGCGGCAACACCTGCGGCGATTCCTGCGGGCGCGTCCTCGAACACCACGGCGTCCTCCGGTTTCACGCCCAGCAGGCTGGCTGCCATCAAATAGCCTTCCGGGTGCGGTTTGCCCCGCGTGACCCGGTCCGCCGTCACGGCCGTAGCCGGCATCGCCAGTCCGGCGGCGTCCATACGGATGTCCGCGAGAGTCCTGTCCGCTGAGGTCACCAGCGCCACTGCCTGGGCCGGGAGGCTGCGAAGCAGGTCGGCAGCCCCCGGCAGCGCGACGATACCCGCAGTCCGCACCCTTTCCATCGCCCCGAGTTCCTCAGTGAGCGCCACGACGTCGGCCCCCTCCGGCGCGAACCGGCGTACGGTATCGACAGCCTGGACGCCGTGCGAAGTGCGCAGGATTTCGGCGATGTCCAAGCCGTACCGGGCAGCGAATTCTCCCCAGACCTCCTCCACTACTGCCGTGGAGTCCACCAGCGTGCCGTCCATATCGAAAAGGACGGCCCGGCAGGTCAGTGTTCGCGTGGCGGCAGGTGCGGCAATGTTCATGCTGCCTATTTTGCCTTAGGCGGCACGACCCGGCGTCACAGTCTTAGGCGGCACGACCCGGGATGTACTGCACCGCCCATTTGTTGCCATCGGGATCGGCGAAATAGACGAAGTGCCCCCAGTCCTGGATGTCTATGTCGCTGACCTCCACACCGTTGCTCTTGAGGTGGGCGTGGGCAGCCTGGATGTCGCTGACCACCATCTGCAGGCTTGGGGCCGTACCCGGAGGGGCGTCATTGAGACCCTCGCCAATACAGATGGAGCAGGCGGATCCCGGCGGGGTCAGCTGGACGAAGCGGATGCCATCCATGGGCCGCTCGTCGAAATCCGGGTTGAATCCAACCTTGTTGACGTAGAAATCCTTGGCACGGTCAACGTCGGATACGGGCACAAAAACGAGTTCAAGTTTCCAGTCCATGCGCCACAGGCTAACGGCGGCGGCAGGAAAGCGGAAGGCTTGTTTCTGGAGCAGCCCTGTCCTAGCCGGCGATGCCGTACAGGCGGTCTCCGGCGTCGCCCAGCCCGGGAACGATGTAGGATTTCTCGTCGAGCCGTTCGTCAATGGAAGCCAGCACGATGGTGACGTTGGCCTCGGCAAGTTCCTCTTGGAGCTTGGCCAGGCCTTCCGGCGCGGCCAGGAGGCAAATGCACGTGACGTCGGAGGCGCCGCGCTTAAACAGGAACTTAATGGCTTCGCGCAAAGTTCCGCCCGTAGCAAGCATGGGGTCCAGCACAAAGATCTGCCGGTCCGTCAGGTCCTCCGGGAGCCGCTCCGCGTAGGTGATGATGTCCAGGGTTTCTTCGTCGCGGGCCATGCCCAGGAAGCCCACTTCAGCGGTGGGGACCAGCTTGGTCATGCCCTCAAGCATGCCGAGCCCGGCGCGCAGGATGGGGACCACCAGAGGTGTGGGCTTGGTGAAGGCGGTGCCCACTGTGGTGCTAACGGGCGTCTCGATGGTGACCGGCTGGGTGCGGACCTCGCGGGTGGCTTCGTAGGCCAGGAGAGTCACCAGCTCTTCCGTCAGCTGCCGAAAGACAGGTGACGGAGTCTTCTTGTCCCGCAGGACGGTGAGCTTATGGGCGACCAGCGGGTGGTCCACAACGAGAGTGCGCATGCGTCAAAACTATCACCCGGCACTCCCGCCACTGGGTCCGGCCATGCCCTTGTCCTGGACCACATCCCGCACCAGGGGCCGGTCGAACGTGGGGGCCGGGCCGTCATGATCGCGCCGCCTGATGAAATGGAAGAGCCTGTGCGCCAGGATCACGATGCCCAGCCAGGCCAGGCCAAGCAGCCAGGCGGCAATGACGTCGGTGAGCCAGTGGTGCCCCAGGAACACCCGGCTGAGCCCCATGCCGACGATAAACAGTGTGCCGGCTGCGATCAGGGACACCCGGACCAGGGTCTTCTGGTACTGAATGCAAGCCAGATAGATCACCAGTCCGATCACCACCGTGGTGTTCAGCGTGTGGCCGCTGGGAAAGGACGGTGACGTCTCATACGGCGGCACGGCGTTCGAGTGGTCCGGCCGTGTACGGCCCACAAGCTTCTTCCCGAGGGTGGTGGCGGTGATGGCGAAGGCTGCGGCACCGCCTATCAGGACGATGGGCCGCCAGGTCCGTCCGACAAATGTGAGCCAGGCGGTCAGGATACTGGCGAGGATTGGCATTCCGACGCCTCCGCCGATGTTCGTAAAGCCGGTCACCGCCGAGTCCAGCACTGGATTCCGCAGGTCTTCGGCATACCTGAGGGTTGGCTTGTCCAAGTTCGCCAGGCCGGCGTCGTCCACCACATCGTTATAGACCTCGGCACCCAGAAGGGCCAGGGTCACCGTGATTATGCCGCCGATCAGGATGGTGATGGCCAGCGCGGCATACGGCTTGAACCATGTCCTCAACCGCTCTGCGAGGGTGTCCACGAGTTCCTCCTGGCGTCACTGAATAGCAAGGATGGATATCCTTCGAAACTATCATTGAGCCATGGTCCCCGGCGAAAAGAAATACAGCGAGTGGATGGGCCTTGCCCTGGACGAAGCACGGCGCGCACTGGCCACCGAGGACGTGCCCATCGGCGCGGTGGTAATTGGGCCCGACGGCGCCGTGCTGGGCTCCGGACGGAACCAGCGGGAAGAGCTGGGAGACCCCACTGCCCACGCCGAGATAGTGGCCATCCGCCAGGCTGCGGACCGGTTGCGTGCCTTGTCCAGGCTCGACGGCGGCACCGGGGATGGCTGGCGGCTGGCGGACTGCACGCTCGTTGTGACTCTGGAGCCGTGCGCCATGTGCGCCGGCGCGGTGGTGCTGGCCAGGATTCCCCGCGTGGTCTTCGGCGCCTGGGACGAGAAAGCCGGAGCGGCGGGCTCGGTGTTCGATGTCCTCCGCGAGCGCCGGCTCAACCACTGGGTTGAGGTGTACGGCGGTGTCAGGGAAGAGGAGTGCGGGGCGGTCCTCAGGGACTTTTTCGCGGCACACCGCAGCGGGCTGTAACGCGGCTCAGACCGCCTGCCATGCGTCTCAGCTGGCGGCATTCAGGGCGTCGATCCTGTCCTGGCGCGAGGCCGGTGAGTCCAGGCTGAACGAGCGGAAGTCGCCCAGTTCGTCCCGGATCCAGGCCTCTACCTCGGCGATGCGTTGGGACACCGCGGGCGTGGCCCCGTCAAAGAGCCAATGGGCAATCCGCGATTTCGCGGGATCGTATTGCCACAGCCCGATGATCCGGCCGCGGTCGAAGATGGGATGGTCCGGCAGGTCAGCCTGCAAGGCCAACGTGGACCCCAGGACTTGCTTTCCCTTGTCCTGTTCGGCAAACAGGTCCCCTGAGTTCCGGCGGAGCAGGACCAAAGAGTCCGTGCCGGCCAGCAGCTGAATCTGTTCCTCCGCGGGCGCCTCGAACGACGCAAGGCGCCCGACGTCGTCGGGCATCATCCACAGCACCTCACCGTTGGCGGTGGGAACCTCCACCGCCCCAATGGCGGCCAACGCCGCTTTGGTGTGGGCCAGGGTGAACCCGGTGAACCATTGCGACTGCTTGACCGTGGCGCCGCCAGTCCAGCCGAGATAGCGCTGCAGGAGGAGGCTGCGGGCGGCGTCGTCGTCCATCGCGGTGGGCGGCAGCCCCCACAGTGTGTAGGCGTAGCGTTGCTGATCCAGCCGGCCGTTGGCGGGGACGCGCCGGATCCGGCCGTCCGCCTGGAGGAGGCCCAACGCCGTCGGCAACGTGGTGGCGGCGCCCTTCTTCTTGCCCTCTTCGCCGAGGTTCCTGACAGAATCGCCCAGCAGGTCCTTGAGCTGCTTGGGGTCCAGCGGGCTGCCGGCTTCGGCCAGAGCGTGGAGGATTTCCTCCTCCAGCAGCGTGATCTCGCCGCGCTCGACGCCCATCCTCGCCAGAACACGGAACGGTGCCACGGCGGCGTCCCGGCCGATCTGGAGGCCCCACGCAAAGTCGTCCTGTCCCAGCACATAGGTGCAGCCGCGGGCGGTGGGCAGCTCGTGGATTTTCAGGGACAGGACGTCGGCATCCGCCTGCGCGCGGCTTGTGCCGGCGCGCGCAAAGAGTGTGAGGTACGGGTTGGCGCCGCCGACGGAACGGGCCCAGCCTGCTCTGCTGAACACGCTGGCGGCGTCCGCGCCGTTCAGTGTGCCGTCGAGGCCCTGCCTGTGCCAGGCCCATGCCCTGAGGAGTTCTGGGGTGAGCGCCTGCGGATCCGGGGCATCTTGGCTCAGGGCTTGCGGGGTCACGGCTTGTGCGATCACGGCTTGTGGGACCACGGCTTGTGGGATAAAGACGCTGGCGGAGGTCGGGTGCGAGGTCATGGCTTATTGTCCACCTGCCTTCCCCGCGGCGGTAGGCGCTTCTTCAGGAGACGTTCCTTTGGAACGCGATTCTTGCGCAGGCACGCCGAGGATCTCCAGGACGTTCCGGGCGGTGGAGTCCCAGCCGGGCAACTGTTCCCGCGCAGCCAAGGCAGCCGCACGCCAGCCGGCGCGGAGGTTTCCGTCCTCCAGCCACTGCCGGATCACGGCAGCCAGCACGTCCGGGCGGTGGTCTTCGGGTCCGCTGCCTTCGGGTCCGCTGTCTTCGAGTCCGCTGCCTTCGAGTCCGCTGTCTCGAGGTGCGTCGCCCTCAGGTTCGGCGAGCCCGACGGCGGCGCCCGGCACCGCATACGCCGCGCCATCGCGCTCACCATCACCTTCGCTGTCCAGTCTGCTGTCCAGTCTGCCTGCGAGACTGGCGGCCAGTTTTCCGGCCAGTCCCAACGCGTCCACGGCGCCGGTTCCCTCCCGCACGATGACAGGGATGCCGTGGGCCAGCGATTCCGTCACCACAAGTCCAAAGGCTTCGGCCCGGGACACAAGCAGGCTCAGGTCCGTCCGGTTCCATTCGTCCGCCAGGGCTTTCCCGGCGAGCTGGCCGGTCATGCGCACCCGGTCCTCCATTCCATGGGAGGCAATGGCTGCCCGGACCTGCGCCGCGTAGACGGGGTCGGCGTCGTCCGTTCCCACCAGGGACGCTGTCCAGGCGAGGTCCTGGAGCCTGGCCAGCGCCGCCACGGTCAGCAGCTGGTCCTTGTTGGCCAGCAGCGCGGCCACCGCAATGATGTGGGGCGGAGCCGAACCCGGCGCCACCGGTGCAGGGTCAGTCCCGGGCAAGGCAACCCGGCTGGCGGGGAGTCCGTGCTTTTCTGCCGCCGATGCCGCTGCGGACGTACTGGTGCAGATTACGCCTGCGGCAGCCCGCAGCGCCCGCCCTTCGCCGTCGGGATGGCTCGCCGACGGCATGTGCTGCAGGACCCAGGTGTGTTGTCCTGCGGCCGCGGCGTACTCCAGTTCGACAGGGGCGCCGCACGCGATCAGCCCGTCCACGAGGGTCACGGTTTCTGGGGTGATCCCCGACCGCGGATGGTCCGTCTCGGCGTCCCAGGCGCCCAGCAGGCCACCGAACCGCCGTCGTTCTCTGGCACTGGCCTCAGGCCAGGAACCTTCCACGGGCAAAACCTCCACGGCAACGCCCAACGTCCTCAGTCCTTGGGTGAGCCGCGCGTTGTAGACGTTGCCCCCGGAGTTGTGGCGGATGTTGGCGGGGACCAGGAATCTGACCAGCATGGGATCAGGCGGAAAGGTCAAGCGTGTAGGTGGCCCATGCGTCCGGATTTTCGCGCAGGGTGACGTCGACCCCGGCGAGTTCGCGGCCGTCGTCGTTGTCCTTGAGCCGGCCCGCGACGGCGTGGGCGATGTACTCGGCAAGTGCCTCGGTGGTGGTGAGCTTGCCTGCGAAGTCCGGGTGTTCGTCCAGATTTTTGTAGCTGAGGCCGGACAGCACGTCCTCGATGATGCTGCCGGCAGCCCCAATGTCCAGGACGATCGAGTCCCGGTTCAGCGCACGACGGAGGAACGTCACCTCCGCCACGAACGTCGCCCCGTGGAGGGCCTGGGCCGGGCCAAATACTTCCCGCGGGAGGCTGTGGGCAATCATGAAATGGCGTCGGACGGTCAGGCTGAACACGGGCTACTTCCTGTCATTGGGGCCGGCTTCCGCGGGGACTGTCCGCATGGGGGTATTCGGCGTTGGGGTAGTTAGCGTTGGGGTATTCGATCACATGGCATAGGGCCTCGAGAGTGCCGTGGGCCAGGTTCTGGACTACTGCCGGCAGATCCGTGAATGGCGAGGCGCCGGTGAGGAAGGCATCGAAGATGGGGTCCTTGAGGAGCTCAACAGCCAATTCCAGGCGCTCGGCCGTAGTCCGACGGTGCCGCCGTGCCCGGGCAACCACCCCCACCTGGCTGGCCCGGATGGAGAGCCGGCGTGCGTGGAAATCCTCACCCAGCGGAACCGTGACCTTGTGGTTGGCGTACCAGGACATCTCGATGATCTCCCCCTCGTCGCCGGCCAGCTGCAGGCTGCGTTCGAGGCCTTCCTGGGACGCGGAGCAGTGGAACACGATGTCGCAGTCCGGTTTGGCGTCATCGGGGTGGGCGAACTCCACGCCGAGCTTTTCCGCCAAATGCTTACGTTCCGGGTCCACGTCCACGAGCTGGAGGCGGGCCAGCGGGAACGTGCGCAGGAGCGCAGCTACCATCCCACCCACCAGACCGGTACCGACAACGGCGATCCGGTCCCCCAGCCTCGGTCCGGCTTCCCAGAGGGCATTGACGGCGGTTTCCACGGTGCCGGTAAGCACGGCGCGGCGGGCCGGAACGCCGTCGGGAATCCTGGTGAGCGCGTCGGTGGAGATGACGTAGCGGTCCTGATGGGGGTTGAGGCAGAAGACCTTCTGGCCAGCCCATCCCTCGGGCCCCTCCTCCACAACGCCCACCGAGAGATAACCGAACTTCACGGGAGACGGGAAGTGGCCTTCCTGGTGCGGCGCGCGCATTTCCTCGGCCACCCGGGGCGGGACGGAGCAAGTGTGGACCACAATTTCCGTGCCCTTGCTGATGCCTGAATACAGCGTGCGAACCAAAGCTTCGCCGGGTCCGGGGGCGGGCAGGACCTCGTCCAGGAGCTCGCCGTGTTCCGGGCCCGTGGTCCAGTACGCGGTCGCCTGCGCCTCTTTGCGTGACTTGGTCATCGTGCTTATGAATGTAGCCCGCGGGGGCTCTCCGCGACACCCACCCGGCGCGAACGGACACTTGCGGCCCATCTCGAGAAGACACGACTCTGCGCGAGAGGACACTTGGGGCCCATGAATCTTGGCCGCAGCTGTCCTGTCGGGCTGGTGTGGAAGCATGCCTGCTCTGCCTGCTCCAACTCTGCCTCAGCCCTCCTCAGATTTCGGTCGCTCACGGCGGACAGGGACTTCGGGCGGCGGGGCGACCCGCGCTGATTAGTCCCGGAATGGAACGAAGCCAGGCAGGCTCTCGGCCGGCAGTGGAATGCCAGCAGGGTTAAACACGGGAGTGAAATCGTGCTCAGAGGCCCAAACGGGAGTTTCGCCTTCCGGTGCACCCGGATATCCGAGTCCGCGCGGATCAGCTTGGAACGCCATCCCTGACTTTTGGCCCGGCTGTTGTGTTGGCCAGGGTTCTGGCCAGTGGGGTGGTTCCCAGTCGGGGTGTTCGCTTGGGTAGTGGCGTCCGGTGGGTGATGTCCAGCCGGGTGGTTCGTGCTTGGTGGCTGTTGTGGGTGTCCAGCCGCTGGTGTGTTTGAGCCTGTGGTGCTTTTTGCATGGCTGGCCGAGGTTGGTGATGCCGGTGGTGCCGCCCTTGTGCCAGGCGAGGATGTGGTCGGCTTCGTTGTCGAGGGAGTGGTTGTTGCAGCCGGGGAACGGGCACTTCCCGTCCCGTAGCCGTAGCCATTGGCGTTGGGCTTTCGTGACGCGGTAGCTGGTCCGCCCGATCTCCAGGGGTGCGCCGTCGCGAGGGTCTGTCAGGACGCGGTGGAAGGATTCGGCGCCGTCGGCGATGAGGTGCCGGGCCATGGTCGGTGGGATGGGGCCGTAGCCGTCGAGCATGGCGGGTTCGTCGGTGAGGCCCAGCAGCGACATGACCGGGACCGTGATCAGCACCTGGGCCCGCGGGGAGGGAACACCGTCACCCACGCCGTCGGATTGCCCGCCAGGGCTGGCACCGGTTCCGTCACCGCTCTTTTCCCCGCCGGACGTGCTGTTGTTGGTGAGGAGCCAGGTGGCGGTGGTGTCGGCGCGGAGTTGGGTGAGGGTCCGGTCCTCGTGGGGTCCTTGGAGGGCGCGGGCTGCGGTGGTGGTGCGGTCCCAGATTCCGGCGGCCTGGTCGGCGGGGAGGTAGGCGGAGAGCCAGGCCATGCCGTCCCGGTCGGGGGAGTACTCCACGCGCCGGTCGGCAATGCTGCGGGTGTGGCGTTTTTCGATGCTGATGGGGTGGTGGCGTTCGCGCCAGGTGCGGGCTTTGTGCCGGAACCGGCCGGGGATCAGTTCCCCGGCCGGGCACGCACGGGCGGGGTTCCCGGCGTCGGGGCCCAGGAAATGCTGTTCGAGGGCTTGGGCGCCGGCGGGGTCGAGGTTCATGGTTTCGTCGACGATGATCCGGGCGTACTGCCACGAAATCGTCCCGGCCTGCAGCGCGGACAGGGTCAGCGGCAGGGCGGTGGTCAGTGCGTGGGATTCGGCGAGCAGGGCACCCGCGGAGGGTTCGCTGACCGTCAGGGCACACGCCACCTCAGCAATGACAGCCATCTCCTGACCCCTGTGGTCCTGCGGGGACTCGGCCGGGCCTGCCAGGGTCTCGGCTGCGGTGGCATAGCCGGCGGCCAGCCAGGCCTTCAGGGCGGCACTTTTCGCGTCCAGCCGGGCGATCTCGGCCAGCCCATTCAGGAAACCATCCGCCACCCGACGCAACGGATCCGCCTCCGAGGAACCGGAGGAATCGGTCCCGCCGCGGAGCGCCCCGGCCAGCTCGGCGTAAGACGCCGCAAGGGCCTCCGCGGTCGCCACAGCTGCTCTGCTATCCATACTCAAAGCATCCCAGCAGGGTCTGACAATAACGGTGAGGCTGAACGCCTATGTGGACAACGCCGCTGACGTCGTTTCTTGAGCTGCCGGCGGGGCTGGGCTCGGCACAACTGTCCCCTCGCGCGGTGGTGGGGCTTAAGTGTCCCCTCACGCAGGGGGCTTAACTGTCCCCTCGCGCAGGGGGCTTAAGTGTCCCCTCGCGCGGTCGTGGGGCTTAAGTGTCCGTTCGCGCCATCTGTCGGGGGACGCACGCCGTTTTGTGGATGGGCGGCCTACTCCGGTAACCTATTCAGGTTGGTGACGTGTCCGAGCGGCCGAAGGTGCAACACTCGAAATGTTGTTTGGTGTCAAAGCCAACGTGGGTTCAAATCCCACCGTCACCGCTGATGAGAAAGGCCCTGATTCCCTTTGTTTGCAAGGGAATCAGGGCCTTTCTCAATATAAGGCCGGTGCGCACATTCTGCCCACACTCGAGCGTTGCGGCCTCTTCGCGATCAATGCTGTCTTCATCCCCAAACGTAGGATCGGCTGGTCCGATCTTGAAGGCGTAACCTCACGGTCTGCTTCACGGATTGACCATCTTCCTTCGGGCGGCGTGCGGATCATAGAGAGGCTTGCCCGCAGGCGAAGCGCACTTCTCCCCTGGTGGAGCCCCGCATCTGGTGCATGCGTAGCTCTGGGCAGCCTTCGCCATCGCACCGTATGGATTGTCAAAGGCAAGGGGTGCCGCCCTTACCTTCTGCCACTCAGCACGAATTTCCTCATATTTCGATTCCGCGGCGGCACCAAATGCTCCGGAGGACGTTGTATTTTTGGCATTCTTTGACTTACGTCGACGGCTCGTGGGCATGAGTAAAGCATTTCAGATAAAGTGGCGACCCCTAAGCATTGCGGCGCCGGGGTCCGTCATACAACGAGCCGCCCACTCGTTCTCCCGCCATTGTGAGGGCCTGGGGTGGGGCATACGCTAAGAGAGGTACAAGCGGTTGGGCCCTACCGCTTTGAGAGGGCGATGCATGAACGCCAATTCCATCACCGACACCTTCCACCGGCCCCTGCGGGACCTGCGGATCTCCGTCACCGACCGATGCAATTTCCGTTGCGTCTATTGCATGCCCAAGGAGATTTTCGGCAGGGATTTTGTTTTTATGCCCCGGGACCAGCTGCTGACGTTTGAGGAAATCACCCGGCTGGCGTCCATCGCCGTCGCGCATGGGGTGCGGAAGATCCGTTTGACCGGCGGGGAACCCCTGCTACGGAAGGACATTGAGGGATTGGTCCGGATGCTGGCGCGGTTGCGTACTCCTGACGGGCTGGCGCCGGATCTGGCCATGACGACGAACGGCTCGGTTCTGGCGCAGAAGGCGCAGATCCTCAAGGATGCCGGGCTGAATCGCGTGACGGTGTCCCTTGACTCCTTCCGGGAGGAGACCTTCCAAGCCATGAACGACGTCGGCTATCCGGTAACCAAGGTCTTACACGCGGCGGAGGTCGCCCAGGCTGCCGGCCTGGGGCCGGTGAAAATCAACATGGTGGTCAAGCGCGGGACGAATGACCAGGACGTTCTTGACATGGCGGGCCACTTCAAGGGGTCCGGGTTTATCCTGCGGTTCATTGAGTACATGGACGTGGGTGCGTCCAACGGCTGGAAAATGGACGAGGTGGTGCCCTCCGCCGAGGTCCTGGCCCGCATCAATGCGGTGTTTCCGCTGGAGGCGGTGCCGCCCAACTACCCCGGTGAGACTTCAGATCGCTGGCGCTATGCGGACGGCAGTGGTGAAATCGGGGTCATTTCCAGCGTGACCCAGGCCTTTTGCCGCGGCTGCACGCGGGCCCGACTCTCCGCCGACGGCAAGCTGTTCACATGTCTGTTTGCCACAGCCGGCACGGACCTGAGGGCACTCCTGAGAGGCGGCGCGTCCGACGTCGAGCTTTCCGCGGCATTGTCCGCCCTCTGGGGTGGCCGCACAGACCGCTACTCGGAATTGCGCCGTGCCCACACACCCCAAGCCAACACGCCCGAGGCCCCCACCGCGGCACACAAGATCGAGATGTCATACATCGGCGGATAGCCGGACCGAACGCGCCCGCATAATCCGGCCCCTAGTATCGCTAGCGCCACCGCCCGGACCCCTATGATCAATGACCCTATGCTGGTGCCATGACGCAGACGTCGATCAGTTCCGCCGCAGCGCTGGCCGAAATGCTGGCCGCCACCGGCTACCTCGCCGATGAGGGCCTGGCCACCATCGGCTACCTCGCCCTGAGCATGGAACGGCCGCTGCTGCTGGAGGGGGAACCCGGCACCGGCAAGACCTCCCTGGCCGAGGCCCTCGCACAGGTGTTCGGGCTGCCGCTGATCCGTTTGCAGTGCTATGAGGGAATCGATGCCTCGCAGGCGCTGTACGACTGGGACTTCACCGCCCAAATCCTCCATCTGCGCAGCGTGGAGGCCGGCGGCGGAGCGGGAATGAGCGTGGCCGAGCTGGAACACTCGCTGTACGACAAACGGTTCCTGTTGGCCCGGCCCATCCTCAAGGCGTTGCAGCAAAGCCCGGCCGTGCTGCTGATCGACGAAATCGACCGGGCCGACGACGAGTTTGAGGCGTTCCTGCTGGAAGTGCTTTCCACCTACCAGGTCTCCATCCCCGAGTTCGGCACGGTCAGGGCAGACACCGCGCCGATTGTGGTCCTGACCTCCAACCGGACCCGTGACCTGCACGATGCGCTCAAACGCCGGTGCCTCTACCACTGGATCGACCACCCGGGGCTTGCCCGAGAAGTGGAAATTGTGCGCACCCGGCTGCCCCAGGTGCCCGCGCTGCTCGCCGAGCAGGTGGTTCGCGTGGTCCAGCAGATCCGGGCCACCGACGACGTGCTCAAGCCTCCCGGCGTGGCCGAAACCCTGGACTGGGCCCGCGCGCTGCACCAGCTCGGCCGGGCCGAGTTGGACCTGGCCGCGGCCGCGGCCAGCATCGGCGCGCTGTGCAAGTACCGCGAAGACACCGTGCGGATCTCGGCGGCCCTGTCCCGGATGCTCGGCTGAGCCCGTGCTACCGGCAGGACAGGGCCCAGAGCACAGCGCCGAGGAGATCCTGTTGGCCTTTGCCGCTGCGGTGCGCGCGGCCGGGGTGAAAGTGACCGCGGACCGGGCGCGCGGCTTCGTCGATGCCGTCGGCAGGCTCGCCCTGGACCGCCGCTCGGACGTCTTCTGGGCCGGCCGGGCCACCCTGTGCGCCGCTCCGGAGGATCTGCCCGCCTACCAACGGACTTTTGAGGCCTGGTTCGCAGTGGAGCACTCGACCGCCCAGCGCCTGGAGGCCTCCGCCACCTCCGTCAGCGCCGCTGCCTTGGACAACGACGACGGCGGCCCGGAAGGTGGCCGGGACCAGCTGCGGACGCTCGCCAGCCGCCGGGAGCGGCTGCGTCACCGCGACGTAGCCATCCTGGATGACGCCGAGCGGGCCCTGCTGCACCGCATGTTCGAGGAGCTGCCGGTGCGCCTTCCCACCCGGCAAACCCGGCGCAAACGCCTGGACCGGCACGGCGACGTCGACCGGGTGCGGACCCTGCGCGACCAGCTTCGCCGCGGGGGCGAACCTGGGCCGCTGCGCCGCGCCCGGGCACCGCGCAAACCCCGCCGGCTGGTCTGGCTGATCGATGTATCGGGCTCGATGGCTCCGTATGCGGACAGCCTCCTGCGCCTGGCCCACCGGGTGGTGCAAGCCGCCCCGCACCAGGTGGAGGTGTTCACGCTGGGCACGCGGCTGACCCGGGTGACCGGCGCACTGCGGGTGCCTGACGCCGACAATGCCCTGGCCCTCGCTGGCCGGGCCGTCCCCGACTGGTCCGGTGGAACCCGGCTTGGAGAAGTGCTGCGCTCGTTCAACGACCGCTGGGGCCAGCGCATGACGGCACGCGGCGCCGTCGTCGTGATTGCCAGCGACGGCTGGGAGCGGGGCGACCCGGCGCTGCTGGGACGCCAGGCCGAGCGGCTGCACCATCTGGCCCGCCGGATCATTTGGTCCAACCCGCATCGTGGCAAGGCGGGCTACCAGCCCCTTCAGCGGGGAATCAGGGCGGTGCTGCCGCACGTTGACTACTTAATAGGGGGGCACTCAATGCAGAGCTTCGAAGAATTATTGGACGTGGTTGCCAATGCGTGAGGTCCTGGACGACCTGGTCGCCGCCATAGTGGCCGGCCACACCGTGGGGCTCGGAACCGTGGTGCGCACGTTCCGATCCGCACCGCGGCCGGCCGGGGCCGCCATGATGGTCGACGCCGACGGCCGCGCGGTCGGCTCGGTGTCCGGCGGCTGTGTCGAAGGCGCGCTCTACGAACTGGCCACCGAGGTCGTCCAGGCCGGCCGGCCGGTGCTCCAGCGCTACGGCATCAGTGACGACGCCGCGTTCGAGGTTGGCCTGACGTGCGGCGGCATCCTGGACATTTTTGTCGAGCCGGTCTCCACCCAGCTCTTCCCGGAATTGCCGCAAGTAGCCGACGACGTCGGCGCCGGCCGGCCGGTGGCCGTGGTCACCGTGATCGAGCACCCCGATCCGGCCTGGCTGGGCCGCCACCTCGTGGTCCGCCCAGACGGGTTCGCCGGCTCCCTGGGCAGCGACCGTGCCGACCATGCGGTCTGCGACGACGTCCAGGGCCTGCTGGCCGCCGGCCGCAACGCCACCCTCATGTACGGACCGGACGGCCAGCGGCGCGGGGAGGGTATGCGCGTGTTTGCCCTCAGTTTCGCCCCGCAGCCGCGGATGCTGGTGTTCGGCGCGATTGACTTTGCCGCCGCCGTCGCCAAGCAGGGCAGCTTCCTCGGCTACCGGGTGACTGTGTGTGACGCACGCGCGGTTTTCGCGACTGCTGCCCGGTTCCCGCAAGCGGACGAGGTAGTGGTGGAATGGCCGCACCGCTACCTGCAGGCGCAGATCGCTGCCGGCCAGGTTGATGAGCGCACGGTAATCTGCGTGCTCACCCATGATCCGAAATTCGACGTGCCGCTGCTGGAGTTGGCACTGCGCCACGACGTAGCCTACGTGGGGGCGATGGGGTCCCGGCGCACGCACCATGACCGCTTGGAACGGCTGCGCGAGGCGGGCCTGACCGGGGCCGAATTGGCCAGACTCTCCAGCCCGATCGGGCTGGACCTGGGATCCCGAACGCCCGAGGAAACAGCAGTCTCGATTGCCGCCGAAATCATTGCGCTGCACTGGGGTGGAGCCGGCGGACGGTTGAGCAGCATGGACGCCCGGATCCACCACGAGCCCACGGCCGACGCGGACCATACGGATGCGGGGCACGAACTCCGGTCGACCTAGGGCGCTAATCTCCTCATTGGAGTAACCTGTGTCACATCAGGACTGGACGCCGGGCAGTAGTGCTCGTCCTCCAAGGCGACAGGAGATCCCAATGGCGAGTTCCAAGACGATCACCGTCGAAGTCGATGATGTGAGCTACACCGACAATGTCGAACCCCGGTTGCTGCTGGTCCAATACCTGCGCGAACGGCTTGGCAAGAGCGGCACATTGATTGGCTGCGACACCACCAACTGCGGCGCCTGCACGGTCCACTTGGACGGCGTCAGCGTCAAATCCTGCACCATGTTCGCGGTCCAGGCCGACGGCCACAGCGTCACCACCATCGAGGGCCTGGCCCGGGACGGCAAGCTCGCTCCCCTGCAGCAGGCCTTCCACGAATGCCATGCACTGCAATGCGGCTTCTGCACGCCGGGCATGATCATGCAGTCCGCATCCCTGCTGGACGAAAACCCGCACCCGAGCGAGCAGGAAATCCGGGACGGCCTGGAGGGGAACCTGTGCCGGTGCACCGGGTACCAGAACATCGTTGCGGCAGTCCAGGCCGCCGCGGACGGAACCACTACGTCTGACAGCGGCGCCACGGAAAGCGGCGCAAGCGAAACGGCAGGTGTGGCATGACCACCACCGAAGTCGGCCGGCCCCGGCTGCGCAAGGAAGATGCCCATCTCATCACTGGGCGCTCCAAGTTCACGGACAACATCGTCCTTCCCGGAATGCTCCACCTTGCCATGGTGCGCAGTCCCTTCGCCCATGCCAGAATCACCTCCGTGGACGTCACCGCGGCGAAGTCCTCCCCCGGCGTCGTCGCCGTCCTCACGGGGAGCGACGTCGCAGCGGACCAGGGCAGCCTGCCCAATGCCTGGCCGATCACGGCCGAGCAGAAGGCCCCCGCGCATCCGGCCATCGCTGTCGACGAGGTAGCGTTTGCCGGCGAGGTGGTTGCCTGCATCATCGCCCGCAGCGCCGCTGCGGCGCGCGACGCCGTCGAGCTGGTGGACGTCAGCTATGACGAGCTGCCCGTTGTCCTGGACCTTGAAGAAGCCGCCACGGACCGGGTGCTGGCCCACACGGGCCTGGAATCCAACACTTCGGCCACGTGGGTCTTCGACTCGGGCGAGGCCGGCACGGGCAAATCCATCAACGAGGCGATCGCGGGCGCCGAGGTCCTCATTGAACGCACGTTTTACCAGCAGCGGCTTATCCCGGCATTCATGGAACCACGCTCCACGGTGGTGGACCCCACAGGCGAGCAGATCACCATGTGGACGGCCACCCAGATCCCGCACATCCTGCGGCTCCTGATGGCACTGACCCTCGGCATTCCCGAAAGCAAGTTCCGGGTCATCGCCCCCGATGTGGGCGGCGGCTTCGGCGGGAAACTCCAGGTCACCCCGGAAGAGGCCATCACCGTGCTGGCAGCCCGGCACACCGGCAAGCCGTGCAAGTACACCGAGACCCGCAGCGAGTCCCTCATGGCCGCCCACCACGGCCGCGCGCAGGTACAGAAGCTCCGGCTCTCGGCCACCAAGGAAGGCATCGTCACCGGCCTGGATGTGAAGCTGCTGGCTGACGTGGGGGCCTATCTGGGTGTGATCGGCCCCGCCATCCCGATCCTGGGCGCTTTCATGTACAACGGGATTTACAAGTTCCCTGCGTACCGCTTGGAATGCACCACCCTGTTCACCAACAAGGCGTGGACCGACGCGTACCGGGGCGCCGGGCGCCCGGAGGCCACCTTTGCGATCGAACGCCTGATGGACGAGCTCGCCGTCGAACTGGGCATGGACCCGCTGGAGGTGCGGGAGAAGAACTGGATCAAACACGAGGAATTCCCGTTCACCACCGTGGCCGGGCTCGAATACGACAGCGGCAACTACGAGGCCGCCACAGCCAAGGCGCTGGAACTCTTCGACTACGACGGGCTCCGGGCCGAACAGGCAAGGCGCCGTGAAACGAATGACACAGTCCAACTTGGCATCGGGATCTCCACCTTCACGGAAATGTGCGGGCTGGCGCCGTCCCGGTGGCTGGGTGGGCTCAACTACGCTGCCGGCGGCTGGGAGCATGCGCAGGTTCGTGTGTTGCCCACCGGCAACATCGAGGTGGTCACCGGGACTTCTCCCCACGGCCAGGGCCACGAGACCGCATGGAGCCAACTCGTGGCGGACAAGCTGGGCGTGCCGTTCGAGAACATCGAAGTGCTGCATGGTGACACGCAGATCTCGCAACGTGGCCTTGACACGTATGGCTCCAGGTCGCTGGCCGTCGGCGGCATGGCAGTCCTCGCCGCAGCGGACAAGGTGATCGAGAAGGCCAAGGTGGTCGCCGCGCACCTCATGGAAGCCAGCGAAGGGGACATCGAATTCGCCGAGGGCAAATTCAGCGTGAGGGGGACGGACCAGTCCACTAGCCTCAGCGAGATCGCCTTCGCGACCTTCTCCGCGCACAACCTGCCGGACGGTTTTGAGCCCAACCTTGATTCCGACGCCACTATCGATCCACAGCATTTCTCCTTCCCGCACGGCACCCACCTGGCCGCCATGGAGGTGGACACGGAAACGGGGCGGGCCACCATCCGCAAGTACGTCTGCGTGGACGACATCGGCGTGGTGGTCAATCCCCTCATCGTGGAGGGCCAGGTCCATGGTGGGCTGACCCAGGGAATCGCGCAGGCGCTCTATGAAGAAGCGGTGCACGACGACTCCGGAACCCTGGTCACAGGCTCGTTTGTGGACTACTTGGTGCCCGGCGCCCCGGACCTGCCGCAGTACACCACGGCGCGGACCGAAACCCCATCCACCACCAACCAGCTCGGGGTTAAGGGCGTGGGCGAGGCCGGAACCATCGCCTCAACGCCGGCCATCGTCAACGGAGTGCTGGACGCCATACGGCACCTGGGCGTGAAGGACATCAGGATGCCGTGTTCGCCGTCGCGCGTGTGGGCGGCCCTGGAAGAAGCCAAGCTGACCGGAGGTGTGCAATGATTCCGAGCGCATTCGACTATGCCGCGCCGGAGACCCTGGCCGAGGCACTGAGCCTGCTGGGATCATCCGGCGACGACGTCAAGCTGCTGGCCGGGGGTCAAAGCCTGATCCCGGTGATGAAGCTGCGCCTGGCCGATCCCGCCATGGTGATCGACCTGGGCCGGATCGCCGAGCTTTCCGGCGTGCGCGACGACGGCGACGCCCTGCTGATCGGGGCCATGACGACGCACCACCAGGTGGCCACCGATCCCCTGATTGCCGCGCATGTGCCCTTGCTGGCCAAGGCAACGGCGACGGTCGCAGATCCGCAGGTCCGCCACCGGGGCACGTTCGGCGGGGCTTTGGTGCATGCGGACCCTGCGGGCGACCTGCCCGCGCCAGCTCTGGCCGCCGGGGCCACGTTCATTATTGCCGGTCCAGGCGGGGAACGCCGTGTGGCTGCGGCCGACTTCTTCCAGGGCTACTTCAGCACCGCGCTGGACGACGGCGAAATCCTCACCCATGTGCGCGTGCCGAAGTACACCGGGTGGGGCGCGCACTATGAGAAGTTCACCAGGGTGGCCCAGCAATGGTCCATCGTTGCGGTGGCCGCGATGGTGCGCGTGGAGGGGAACACCATCGCCGAGGCCCGGATCGGGCTGACCAACATGGCCAGCACGCCCCTGCGGGCCACTGCGGTTGAGGAGGCGCTGGCAGGCTCGCCCCTGACGCTGGAGGCCATCGCGGCAGCAAGCGCCCACGCAGCGGAAGGAAGCGATCCTGCGAGCGACCTCAACGGCGATGCGGCCTACCGGCGGCATCTGGCCACGGTCCTGACCAAGCGGGCGCTCCTCGCGGCCGTAGGCCTCTGAGCAGGCCGGAGGGTATACGTGGAACTCAAACACAGCTTCGTGGTTCCCAGTTCGTTGGAGGACACCTGGCATTCCTTCAACCAGTTGGAAGACATCGCCCCCTGTTTCCCGGGAGCGACTCTCACGTCCGTGAGCGGCGATGAGTTCACCGGAACGGTCAAGGTCAAGCTCGGGCCGATCGCGATGATTTACACCGGCACCGGTGAATTCCTTGAACGCAACCAGGACACGCACACGGTGGTCATTTCGGCCACCGGGAAGGACAAGCGCGGCAACGGCACGGCGGGCGCCACGGTGACGGCGGTGCTGGCGCCGGCCGGCGACGGCACGTCCGTGGACGTGACCACCGACATGAACGTCACCGGCAAACCGGCCCAATTCGGCCGGGGCGTCATCCAGGACATCTCGGACAAATTGCTGGCCCAGTTTGTCCAGTGCGTGATCGGGAAGGCGGGCGACGGGGCTGTTGAGCCAGACGGGCTGGCACCCGAACCGGCCGCACCCGGACCAGCGGGGCCCGGACCGGCGGGAACTGCAGGGCCCGCCTCCGCAGGCCCTGCACCGGCAGCCCGGCCTCCGGCGGCGACTGCGCCCACAACACCGTCCGCGCCGACGGCCGAATTGGATCTGGGCTCGGCCGCGTGGCCGGTACTGGTGCGCCGTTTCGGCCCCGCCGCGCTCTGCGCCGCCGTCCTGGCCCTGGTCATCTGGCTGGTCAGGCGGCGCTGGTCAGGCGGCGCCGTGAGGCTTAAGAAACGCACTCTGTGAAGCATGTGCCCAGGACAGCCGATGCATGCTCCCGGCGGATCCACTTGAGCTCTGCGGCCTGGACCAAACGGCTAGAGCTTGTCCGTCCTGTCATCTCCCTTGTGCCCTCGCAGGTTCTCCTGGACCTTGCCGAAGAGGTCCTTGATGGTGGACTCGGTGTTGGTGAGCATGTCGGGCTGTAAATACACGAGCTGGCTCCCGGGAATGCCGTAGCTGGACTGCAGGCCGGCGCTGCCTTCCACCCCTTGCAGGGCGATGGTCACGCTGCCTTCCTTGCGGGCGATGGCCGCGATTTTTCCGAACACCAGCGTGAATTCGTCCGGCTCAAAACTGACGGTATGTCCCACATGGGTTCTGTTGAGTTCGCTGGCGGGGGTGGCTTTCTCGTTGCCAGTTCCTGAGTAGTTCATATGTGCTCCCTGAGGTGGTGGCGGCTTACGCCAGCAGTCTAGCCCGGCCCCATCTCGCGGTACATGGCCCTGCTGGATGCCTGCACAAACAGGCGCAGGAAGCGTGGTCACATCCTCCATTGAGCCGACCGTCACTCTTCGGGTTGGATGAAATGGACCGGCACACATGACCGGCACCCGATCCCTAAGGAAGAACCGTGACTTCGATGACGAATCGCGCTAATCGGCGGCCGCAGATACTTCCAGGTCAGCGATTGCCTCGAACTCCTTTGGAGCCAGCCGTGACCGCCGCCTGCCCAGACGACTGCCATTACTGCTCAGGCCCCGAAACAGACTGAACCCAGGTTGGGCAGCGGACGCCAGCCCTGCGAGACTGGGTCCTGAAGCCGACGTCGACCTGCCAGGAGCCACTGCATGACGCCCGAGAACAGCACCGCAGCCAGCCCAAACCGCATCACGGAACTGTTCGGCACGGACGTTCCGGTGGTGCTGGGCCCGTTCGGCGGAGTGTCTTCCGTGGAACTGACAGCAGCCGTGAGCGACGGCGGCGGGCTGGGTTCCTACGGCCTCTACGGTTATGGCGCCGACGCCATTCGGAACACCGCAGCCGAGCTCAAGAAGTCGACCGCGAAGCCGTTCGCCCTCAACCTCTGGATTCCCACCGGCGACGAAACCACCTCGCTCCCCCAGGCGGACTTCGACCAGTACCTCGAAACCCTGAAGCCGTACTTTGACGAACTGGGCCTGCCGCTTCCGCACATGCCCGACCTCTACCTGCCCGATTACGACGAGCAGGTGGAGGCAACCCTGGCGGCGGGTCCCGCCGTCGTCAGCTTTGTGTTTGGTGTGCCAGCGCCGGAACTCGTGGAGGAGGCGCACCGGCGTGGCATCGTGCTGGTGGGCACCGCCACCACCGTCGCGGAAGCCATGGCCCTGGAAGCCGGCGGCGTGGATGCCGTGGTTGCCAGCGGCATGGAGTCCGGCGGCCACCGCGTCTCGTTCCTGAGGTCCGCGGAGGAGTCCCTGATCGGAACCTTTGCACTGGTTCCGCAGGTGGTTGACGCCGTGAGGATCCCGGTCATTGCCGCCGGCGGTATTGCAGACCGCCGCGGCTACGCTGCCGCACGGGCCCTCGGCGCCGACGCAGTCCAGGTGGGCTCGGCTTTCCTGGCAACCCGCGAATCTGCGGCCGTTCCGGCTTACCGGGCAGTCCTCCACAGCCCGGCTGCGCGGGAAACAGTGCTGACCAGGGCCCTCAGCGGACGGCTTGCCCGCGGCATCCCCAACCGCATCATCGCCGAACTTTCGGAAGCCGAAATAGCCCCGTTCCCCGCCCAGAACTGGCTCACCGGCCGCTTCCGCCCGGAGGCAGCCGCCCAGGGAAACACGGAGCTTATGTCGCTCTGGGCGGGGCAGGCCACACCGCTGATCCGGCACGACTCGGCCGCTGAGGTCCTGGCAGAACTGCTCGCCGGCAGCCCGGCTTTGTAAGCTCGTTACATCCGCAATCATCCCGGTCACCGGACCAGGGGCGATCGGCAGCTCAGACCGGAGGCAATCCTTGACCAAGAAGACCGGAAAATCCAAGAGCAGGAACAAGGACCGGCGGCATCTCAGTGCCGTACCGTCGGCCCCCAAGATGCCCCTGCAACTGGTGATGAACCATCGCGTGGTGGATTCCATGGCTGTTGATTTCATTCAGTGGAACGCGGCTGAAGCCCCTGATCCCGCCGATGCCTTCGAGTGTCTTGAGCTGGTCAAACTCTTCCTCACGGCGCAGCACGCCATCAACGGTTCGAGTTCGGCCACCGCCATCGACAGTGACGGCGTGCAGCAGGCGGCCGAAGCAATTGCGGGGTCGTTGGACCCCGACGATATGGACGAGGCCTTCGACGACATCTATTTCGCCCTGCACGCATACATCCATTTCCTGAAAGCGACCGGCCGCTGGAGCGGCACGGACGCCGCCTACGAGGACCTCCATTCAGCGCTGGGAAGGGGTATCGCCGCGGCAGTCCCGCAACTGCCGGATATCCAGGTACCTGACCTCAGCGAAGAACACCAGGATGCTGCGTTTGATGCCATGCCGCTGATCCAGCGGGCAACGTCCCTGCTGGACTGGATCGGAACCGGCAAGGAAATCACCAGCACGGGCGCCCTGCGGCTGAAGGACATCGAGCCGGCAGCCGCTGCCGTAGGAGTCCGGGCCCGTGGAAAACGGGCCGCGAGCCGGGCAGTACCACTTTTCGATCTGGAAACTGCCGGGAACCAGCCCGAAACGCTGCTGGAAGTCGGCACCATGCACGACGTGCCGGTACTCCGCGAGATCTGGTCAGCCCTGGTGGGGGCAGACCTGATCAGGCTCGGATCCACCAAAGCCATTCCCGGCCCGGAAGTGGCCGCCTGGAACAGCACGGATACCGAGGAACGGCTGAATATCCGCCGGATGCTTTCGGTGGTCCTCCTGGTGGGCGTGCTCACCGAGGAGGGCCAAATGTGGGACCAGGAAGCGGTGGCCGCGATTCTGCTGGGCGTCCTCGCCTATGGCACCACTGATGAACCGATGCCCGTGGCGGACCTCGAAAAGTTGGCGTCGCCGGACCTTGAGGACGCCTTGCTTCAGGATACAGACCTCGAGGAACTCGACGAAGCGGGCCTCGAAGACACAGCACTCGAAGGCACAGCACTCGAAGCGATCTACGCGTCGTACGCAGCCATGCAGGCACAGCAGAAGCTGTCCCTGCTCGCCGAACTGGGATTGGTGGAGGCGGCGACTGATTACCGCGTTCCCCCGGTGGCCATCCAGTGCCTGGACATGGCAATGGGTTTCTTCAACTTGGCAGACGAGCCATCCGATGCCACAGAATCCCCGTCCAACGTGATCGCGCTGCATGGCACGTCACAGCCTGGTCGCCCGCCCGAAGGCCGGTAGAATCTGAACGTTGCAGAAGAACACTGGAAGAACGCGACTGAAAAACGTCACCGGCGACCGAAATAAGGAGGATCCGTGCGCACCAACCACGCCCGGCCACCCTTCCATTTCCTGCGCGCCGCGTCCCTCTCCACGGGAGTCCTGACTCTCGCCGCAGGCGCCCACGTGGCCGGCGGCGGCGACCTTCCCGCCCCGGGCATCCTGCTGGCCGTGCTCGCACTGACAGTGCTGGCAGCGACCACCGCCACGAGGCTGCGGCTCAATTTTCCGGCCATGCTCGGCGTCCTCGGCGCGGGACAGTTCATCCTGCACGAAGCCTTCACGGCGTTCAGTTCGGCGGGTTCCGCGGTGAGCACTGCTGCCTCCGGGCTCCATAACTCCCACCTCGCCGGCGCCGTCACGCCGGTCGTCACTGCCTCCGGACACGTCCACGATTCCGGATCCGCGGGCATCCTGATGCTCCTGACCCACGCGCTCGCCACCGCCGCGTGCGCCCTCCTGCTTGCCAAGGGTGAAGCTGCGCTGTGGGCACTGGCCGTGTGGCTGAGGCCCCTCGTCCGGCTCCCCGAAGCCGTAACGCCCGACGCCGGCACGCCGCGTCCGGTGCCCGGCCCACCGGCGGTTTTCCCCCTCCGCCCCTGGCGGAACCTCAGGCAACACAGCCGGCGCGGCCCACCTTCCGCCGTCGTACTTTCCTGACCCTGCCCGCACCGCACTGACGCAGGCCGCGGGCTCCACCCCCGTACTTCCGCACACCCGCATCCGGTGTGCGTCCGAAAGGCAACCCCATGACCACCACATTCCTTCGCCGCACCCTCACCGCAGCGGCAGCCACCGGCGGCGCAGCCGTCCTGATCCTGGCCGCAGCAGCAGGTGCGTCCGCCCACGTCGGCGTCAAGCCGGACAAAACCGACGCCAATTCCTACGCCCTGCTGACCTTCGGCATCCCGCACGGCTGCGAGGAGTCCGGCACCACCAAGGTGGCCATCACGCTGCCGGCCGAACTCAACGACGCCCAGCCCACGGTGAACCCCAACTGGACCGTGGAAAAGGTGACCGAGCAGCTCGCCGAGCCGAAGAAACTGGCCGACGGCACCTCCATCACCAAGCGCACCAGCCAGATTGTGTACACGGCCAAGGCTCCGTTGGAGCACGAACTGCGCGATGCCCTGGTGCTGTCGGTCAAGTTGCCCGATGCGGCCGGCTCCACGCTGTACTTCCCCACGCTGCAGACGTGCGAAACGGGGCAGACGGACTGGTCCGAAATCGCCAAGGACGGCCAGGACCCGCATTCCCTGAAGGCGCCGGCGCCGTCCATCACCATCACCGAGGCGGCGAGCACTGACGGCCACGGCGCGGCTGCCTCCGCGGCGCACACCACCGAGGCTCCGGCCACTGACACCCATGCCACGGAGCAGGCGGCCGCGGTGACCGACAGCGGCGCGGACGCCCGCAGCTGGGCAGGGCTTGCCGCCGGTCTCGGCGGCCTCGCCCTGGGCGGGGTGGCCTTCGTGCGCAGCGGCTCGAAGCGCCGGCAGGAATCCGCCACGTAACATCGCGGGATTTGATGCCCGGATGATCACGATCCGGGCATCAAATCCCCTCGCTGACCCGTTGCATCGTTGACTCCCGTCACAGCAGCAACAAAGGTGGTGCCATGACGTCTCAGCGCATTTCACAAGGGTTTGTTATTACGACGGCGGTCGCGGCGGCGGCGCTGATGCTCACCGCCTGCGGACCGAGCCAGCCGCAGACGCAGGGGACCACCACGCCTGGGACGAACTCCGCCAGCCCCTCCTCTACGCCGGCGTCTCCGGACCCGTCCGCGTCGCCGTCGTCGGCCGCCACCAACACCCAGACCAACCCCGCCCTATGCAAGGCGGGCTCGCTGTCGGCGGCGACCGACGCGTCCGGTGGCGGCGCGGCGGGCAGCGTCTACATGAAGCTGAACCTCACGAATACGGGCACGGCGCCCTGCCTGCTGAAGGGCTACCCGGGGGTATCGCTGACCGCCAACGCCGACGGTGCCCCGATCGGTGCGGCGGCAACCCGCGACGAAACCAACCCCGTGGCGGACGTCCTGCTCGCTCCGGGCCAGACCGGAACCGCCGTGCTCCGCTACACCCAGGCCGCGAACTACAGCGACTGCACGCTGACGGACGCGGCAGGTTACCGCATCTATCCGCCGGAAGACACGGCGTCGTTGTTCCTGCCGCAGCCCACCAGCGCGTGCAGCAACGCGAACATCGCCCTCCTGAGCGTCGGAGCGTTCCAGCCTGCCTGATGCTCTGGGCCTGACACGTCATGATAAGTACACTTAGCTTCCATGACGTCGCTCTGGTTGGACCGCGGGAAATCCTTCAGTTCTGACCCGTTCGAGGCGGGCAATAGTTATGACACCGTGGTGGCGGGGGCCGGGCTGACGGGGCTGGTCACCGCGCTGCTGCTGGCCAGGTCCGGGCAGCAAGTCCTCGTTTTGGAGGCCAAGTTTCCCGGGGCCGTGACCACCGGAAACACCACGGCGAAAGTCAGCCTGCTGCAGGGGACAGTCCTGTCCGGCCTGGCCAGGCAGTATGCACAGAAGCAGGTCGGGGCCTACGTTGAGGCCAACCGGGAGGGGCAGTCGTGGCTGCTCCGCTATCTCGATGAACACCACGTGGCGTATCAGCGCCGGGACGCCTACACGTACGCCACCACCGCCCAGGGGACCGAACGGCTCCTTGAGGAACTCGGCGCAGCGACCACCGCCGGCCTGGACGTGGAGTACGTCCGAGATGCACGCCTGCCCTTCCCCATCCAAGGCGCCCTCCTGCTGACCGATCAGGCCCAGATCAATCCCATGGACGTCCTGGATACCCTGCTGGGGGATGTCCGGGCCCGCGGCGGGAGCGTGGTGGGCGGAACCCGGCTGCGGAATGTCTCCGGAAGCGAACCATTAACTGTCCACACGGACCAGGGCACCGTCACCGCCAACAATGTTGTCCTGGCCACCGGAATTCCTGTCCTGGACCGCGGACTCTACTTCACCAAACTCAAGCCCCTGCGGTCCTACGCCGCGGCCCTGGAACTCCCTGCCGGAGTCACCGCGCCGCCCGGAATGTACCTCTCCGCCGAGGAACCCACCCATTCGCTGCGCGACTACGAGGCCGACGGCCGTACGCTCCTGCTGGTGGGCGGCCACGGGCATCAGGTGGGGCGGACCTCATCGGAGAAGTCCCATTTGTCGGGTCTGTTGGACTGGGCCACCGCGCAGTTCCCGGGCGCGGTGGCCACCCACACGTGGTCGGCCCAGGACTACCAGGCCACCAACCTCATGCCTTTCTTCGGCTGGCTGCCCCGCGGCCGGGGCCACATCTTCTTCGGCACCGGCTACAACAAGTGGGGCATGACCAACGCGGTGGCCGCCGCCCTGGGCATCGCCGCGGACATCCTCGGCGGCCACCTCCGCTGGGCCACCACCATCCATCACCGCGTGACGTCCCCGGGCGGGGCGCTGACCGCCGTCGCCGTCAACGCCGGGGTGGCTGCGCGGCTGGCCACCGACTGGGGGAAGCTGGCGGTTGGCAAGCCTGTGGGTGGGTCCGTACCGGCCGACGACGGCGGGAGAGTCTACCGCGACGGCGCCCGGCCCGCGGCGGTCTCCACAGTGGACGGCACAACGTGCAGGCTCTCCGCCGTCTGCACGCATCTGGGCGGGATCGTCCACTGGAACGACAGCGAACTGACCTGGGACTGCCCGCTCCACGGCTCGCGCTTCAGCCCCGACGGCAAACTGCTCGAAGGGCCCGCCACCAAGGATCTCCCGAGGCTCGAGCAGGGTTGATCCCCGCCTCCAGCGGGGCCAGCCATATTGTCGGTGGGGTACGGCATGATGGAGGAATGCAGGAGCAGCAGCCGCCGGGAGCGGAGCCGGACGCCCTTCCCGGCACTCCCATGGGCCGTTTCAGCCGGCCCACGCGGGACTGGTTCCTGAGCGCGTTTGCGGGGCCCACCCCGGCCCAGACCGGCGCCTGGAACGCCATCTCGTCCGGCTCGCACGCGCTGGTTGTGGCGCCCACCGGGTCGGGCAAGACGCTCGCGGCCTTCCTCTGGGCCCTGGATCGTTTGCTCGTTGAAGCGCCGGCCCCTGCCCCGGAGCTGCCTGACCCTGAATTGCCCGGCCTGGATGCTGTGCCGGCCAAGGGACGGCGCCCCCGCCCGCCCAAACGCAAGACCCGCGTCCTGTACATCTCGCCGCTGAAGGCCCTCGGCGTGGACGTGGAACGCAACCTCCGCTCGCCGCTGATCGGGATCACCCAGACGGCCAAGCGGCTGGGACTTCCGGCGCCGCTGATCACCGTGGGCGTCCGGTCCGGGGACACCACGACGGCGGATCGTCGCGCCCTGCTCAGCAACCCGCCGGACATCCTCATCACCACGCCGGAATCGCTGTTCCTGATGCTCACCTCCAGGGCGCGCGAAACCCTCACCGAGGTGGACACCATCATCGTTGACGAGGTCCATGCCGTCGCCGGAACCAAACGTGGCGCGCACCTGGCGGTCTCCCTCGAACGGCTGGATGCGCTGCTGCCCAAGCCCGCCCAGCGGATCGGGCTCTCCGCCACCGTGGAGCCCCGCGAACTGGTGGCCCAGTTCCTGGCCGGTTCCGCGCCGGTGGAAATCGTGGCCCCTCCATCGCGGAAGAACTGGGACCTCACCGTGTCCGTCCCGGTGGAGGACATGTCCAATCTCCCGGCCGCAGAGGGCGCTTTCGACTCCGGTCCCGCCTCAGGGCTGCAGCCCCAGGCCTCGATCTGGCCCCATGTGGAGGAAAAGATCGTTGACCTGGTGCTGGCCAACCAGTCCACCATCGTCTTTGCGAACTCCCGCCGGCTGGCTGAACGGCTCACGGCCCGGCTCAACGAGATCTACGCCGAACGGCAACTGATCGCGGTCGGCGGTGGCTGGGGCTCGCCTGCCGCGGGTGACGCTGACGCGGGGTTGTCGCCGGGCGTCCCGGCTTCCGGCGTTGCTTCCAGTCGGGCTTCCGTTCCTTCTTCCACGGCGACGCCGGCCCACATGATGGCACAGGCCGGCAGCACGGCTGGGGCCGATCCTTTGTTGGCCCGCGCCCACCACGGGTCCGTTTCCAAGGACCAGCGGGCGCTCATTGAGGACGACCTCAAGTCCGGCCGGCTGCGCTGCGTCGTGGCCACGTCGTCCCTGGAGCTCGGCATCGACATGGGCGCCGTGGACCTCGTGGTGCAGGTGGAATCACCGCCGTCGGTGGCCAGCGGGCTCCAGCGTGTGGGCCGTGCCGGGCACCAGGTGGGCGAGATTTCGCAGGGAGTGCTGTTTCCCAAGCACCGCGCAGACCTGGTGCACACGGCGATCACGGTGGAACGGATGCTCGAAGGGAAGATCGAGCGGCTCTTTGTCCCCGCCAATCCGCTGGACATCCTGGCCCAGCAGACCGTCGCGGCCACCGCCCTGGGCAGCATCGATGTGGAGGAATGGTTCGCCACTGTCCGGCGGTCCGCCCCGTTCGCGTCCCTCCCCCGGTCCGCCTACGAGGCAACCCTCGACCTCCTGGCCGGCCGGTACCCGTCGGATGAATTCGCCGAATTGCGGCCCCGGATCATCTGGGACCGGAACGCCGGCACCATCGAAGGCAGGCCGGGGGCCCAACGGCTTGCCGTGACGTCCGGCGGCACCATCCCGGACCGCGGCCTCTTCGGTGTGTACATCATCGGCACCGAGGTGGAAGGCTCCGGTGCGCCGGGAACGGACGGCAAACCGGCCGCGTCGCCGGCCAAGGGCGGGCGACGCGTGGGCGAACTGGACGAGGAAATGGTCTACGAGTCCCGGGTGGGCGACATCTTCGCGCTGGGCGCCACCAGCTGGAAAATCGAGGACATCACCCACGACCGTGTCCTGGTCTCCCCTGCCTTCGGCCAGCCGGGCAAGCTCCCCTTCTGGAAGGGGGACTCGCTGGGGCGGCCCGTTGACCTGGGCCGTGCGCTGGGCGCCTTCGTGCGTGAACTGTCGGCGTCCGACGTCGGGCCTGCCACCGAACGCTGCAAGGCCAGCGGGCTGGATGAATTCGCCGCTAACAACCTGATCCAGTACCTCGGTGAACAGAAGCTCGCCACCGAAATGGTCCCCTGCGACACCACGCTGGTTGTGGAGCGCTTCCACGACGAACTGGGCGACTGGCGGGTGATCCTGCACAGCCCGTTCGGGATGCCGGTGCACGCTCCCTGGGCACTCGCCGTCGGGCAGCGCCTGCACCAGCGGTACGGCCTGGACGGGTCGGCCATGGCGGCGGACGACGGCATCGTGCTCCGGGTCCCCATGATGGAGGACGAGCCGCCCGGTGCCGAGCTCTTCCTGTTTGATCCCGACGAGCTGGAGCAGATTGTCACCGCCGAGGTGGGTGGCAGCGCGCTCTTCGCCTCGCGCTTCCGGGAGTGTGCCGCGCGTGCCCTGCTGCTTCCCCGGCAAACCCCCGGCAAACGGCAGCCGCTCTGGCAGCAGCGCCAACGGTCCGCGCAGCTGCTTGACGTCGCGCGGAAATACCCCACGTTCCCCATCGTGCTGGAAACCGTCCGCGAATGCCTCCAGGATGTCTACGACCTTCCGGCGCTGAAGGACATTGCGGCCTCGGTGGAACGCCGCGAACTCAGGATCGTGCAGACCACCACACAACAGCCCTCGCCGTTCGCCAAGTCCCTGCTGTTCGGGTACGTGGCCCAGTTCCTGTACGAAGGGGACTCGCCCCTGGCCGAGCGCCGGGCAGCGGCCCTGGCCTTGGACTCGACGCTCCTGAACGAGCTGCTGGGCCGCGTTGAGCTCCGCGAACTGCTAGACGCCAAGGTCATTGAGGCCACCGAGCTTGAGCTCCAGCGCCTTGCACCGGACCGCCGTGCCCGCGGTATGGAAGGCGTTGCCGATCTTCTCAGGTTGCTGGGTCCGCTGACCCCGGCGGAAGTCGCCGCACGCCTGGTGGCTGAACCTGTCGAAACCCCCGTGGTTGGGTCGGCTCCGGTGGTTGAGGGATCTCGACAAGCTCGATCACCGGAACACGACCCGGTGGTTGAGCCTGTCGAAACCCCGCATGCCGACATCCCTCTGGCCACCTCACACCTGACCGCGCTGCTGCGGACAAACCGGGCCATCAAAGTCAACATCGGCGGGGCCGAACGCTACGCCGCCGTCGAGGATGCCGCCCGGCTTCGTGATGCCATCGGTGTTCCCCTGCCTATGGGAGTGCCCCTTGCCTTCATCGAACCGGTGGCAGACCCCCTGGGCGACCTCGTCTCCCGGTATGCCCGCACGCACGGACCCTTCACGTCGGCGGAAGCCGCGGCACGGTTGGGGCTTGGAGTCGCCGTGGTCAGCACCGCACTGAAACGGCTCGCCGCGGACGGCCGCGTGGTGGAAGGCGAGTTCCGGCCGCACGCCGCCCCGCCGGAACGAGCGCCCAGCGATGGGCCCTCGGACGCAGCCAAGGTTGATGACATCGAAACGGCCCAACAGCCCTCGGCAGAACCCTCACAGACGCACCTTCCCGCCCCCACCACCAGCGAATGGTGCGACGCCGAAGTGCTCCGCAAGCTCCGGCGTCGTTCGCTCGCAGCACTGCGCGCCGAAGTGGAACCGGTGGACGCCGCCGCCTATGGGCGCTTCCTGCCGGCCTGGCAGCATGTCCGCACGCCGGGAGCCGGGCGCGGGCAGCCGTCCCTGCGGGGGCTGGACGGTATTGTCACCGCGATCGACCAGCTTTCGGGTGTGCCGGTACCCGCTTCGGCGTGGGAGCCGCTGGTCCTGGCCAGCAGGGTTTCGGACTACCAGCCCGCCATGTTGGACGAGCTCATGGCCGCCGGCGAGGTCCTCTGGTCCGGGGCGGGAGCGCTGCCCGGAAACGACGGCTGGCTCAGCCTCCACCTGGCCGATTCCGCCGAACTGACGCTAAATCCCGCCGTCGAATATAACCCCGGAGACGCGCAGCAACGCCTGCTTGACCACCTGAGGAACAACGGCGGCGGTTATTTCTTCCGCCAGCTGAAGGACGTGGCCGGTGGCATGGACTCGGTGCTCAGCGACCAGGAAGTGATGTCCGCGCTGTGGGACCTGGCGTGGGCAGGCCGCATCACCGGAGACACCTTCGCCCCGGTCCGCGCCCTCATCGCCGGCGGCCACACCGCACACCGCCAAGTGGCCCGCTCGCCCCGCGCCCGTGCCCCCAGGCTGAGCAGGCTGGGCCGCTCGCACGGCACCGGCCTGCTGGGATCGCCCGGGTTGGGCTCCTCTGGTTTGGGATCGCCCGGTTTGGGCGGCGGACGGTACAGCTCATTGTCGGGCACGGCGGCAACACCCCCGCTGGCCGCGGGGCGTTGGTCTGCCCTGCCCTCCCCCGAACTGGACGCCACCATCCACGCCCGCGCCACCGCTGAACTGCTGCTGGACCGGTATGGCGTGGTGACCCGGGGATCGGTCATGGCGGAGCAGATCCTGGGTGGGTTCGGCCTCATGTACAAGGTGCTGGCCCGGCTGGAAGAGGCCGGACGCTGCCGCCGCGGGTACTTCATCGAACACCTTGGGGCCGCCCAGTTCGCTGTCCCCGCAACCGTGGACCGGCTGCGCTCCTATTCCGAGGACACCCAACTGGCCAAGCCCGAGCCTATGGCGCTGGCCCTTGCGGCCACGGATCCCGCCAACCCTTACGGCGCCGCCCTGCCGTGGCCGGCCCTCAACGTGGAAGCCGGGACGGGGCACCGGCCAGGCCGGAAAGCCGGGGCGCTGGTGGTCATGGTGGACGGCGCCCTGGTCCTCTACGTGGAACGGGGCGGGAAAACGCTGCTGGCCTTCAGCGAGGACGCGGCCGTGCTGTCCGCCGCCGGCGCGGCGTTGGTGGGTGTGGTCACCCGGGGCGCGGTGGACAAGCTGATCATGGAGAAAGTCAACGGCCACGGCATCCTGGACACCCCGGTGGCAGCCGCACTCGCCGCCGCCGGGGCATACTCCACGCCCAAAGGCCTGAGAATCCGTGCCTGAGGGCGATTCCGTCTGGCGCGCCGCCGCCGAACTGCACAGGGCCTTGGCGGGACAGACGCTCATTGCCTCGGACTTCCGCGTGCCGAGGTTCGCCACACTCAACCTGGCCGGCTGGACCGTGGCTGAGGTGGTCCCGCGCGGCAAGCACCTCCTCATGCGCGTGGTGGGACCGGACGAGCGGAAACTCACCATCCACTCGCATCTGAAGATGGAAGGCGCCTGGCAGGTCTATCCACCGGGTGGACGCTGGCGGAAGCCGGGATTCACCGCCCGGTGCGTCCTGCGCACAGCGGTGGCCGACGCCGTCGGATTTTCCCTGGGCATCGTGGAAGTGGTCCGCACCGCAAACGAGGACACCATCGTGGGCCATCTGGGTCCGGACCTGCTGGGTCCGGACTGGGACGTGGCCGAAGCAGAGCAGCGGATCCGCGCGGCACCCGACGTGCCCATCGGCGTCGCCCTGCTGGACCAGCGCAACCTGGCGGGCATCGGCAACATCTACCGCTGCGAAGCCTGCTTCCTGTCCGGCGTGCACCCGGCCACACCGGTTTCGGCTGTCCACGACTTCCGGACCCTGATGACGGATGCCAAGCAGCTGCTCGAAGCCAAGCTCGGCCCGGGACGCCGGGCGACCGTCCTCAATCCGCGCGACGTGCCCGTCGGGCGGATGGCGGGCCGGCCGGGCTATTGGGTTTACCGGCGCGAGCAGCAGCCGTGCCTGAAATGCCGGACGCCCATCCGCCGCGGCGTGCTGGGTAAACCCAACGGCGAGGAAGAACGGGACATCTACTTCTGCCCGCAGTGCCAGCCAATGCCGTCCTAGGCGGTCTGCCCTGAGCGTCGTGTCCTTGGCGTTCCTAGGAAGTCCTGGCCACGGGTTCGACGGCGACCGGCTCGGCAGTGTCCAACGCGCTACCGTCCGCTCCAGGGCCTGCAGGTTCGAGCACTGCAGGTTCGGCAACGGCAGGTTCGGATGGAAGAGCTGCGGGCACCATGAACCGCGGGAGCAGCAGCTGGACCAAGGGCCCGATGGCGAGGGCGTAGACCACCGTGCCCACGCCCACGGAACCGCCCAGCAGCCAGCCGACACCCAACACCACCACTTCGATCAGCGTGCGCGAGACGCGCACGGACCACCCGGTGCGCCGCGCCAGCCCGGTCATGAGGCCATCCCTGGCGCCCGGGCCGAACCGTGCGCCGATGTAGCAGGCGGACGCGATGCCGTTCAGCAGCACGGCGCCTGCAAGCATGCCAATCTGGCCGCCCAGATGCGAGAACGCGGGGATCAAAGCCAGGCCGATGTCCGCAAAAACGCCCACCAGCACAGCGTTGCAGAGGGTGCCGAACCCTGGCCACTGCCGGAGTGGGATCCAGAGCAGGAGCACCACGAAACTCACAATGATGACCACCACTCCGATGCTCAGCCCTGTCCTGCCGGCCACTCCCTGATGGAACACATCCCACGGATCCAGTCCAAGGCCGGCGCGGATGAACATGGCCAGGGAGATGCCGTACATGGCGAGGCCGAGAAAGAGCTGGAGTAGTCTGCGAGTCAACATAACGACAACCCTGACAGATAACTGGCATTGAATTACATAGCCAGTCTGAGATACTGGCCTCATGTCACCTTCGCTGAACCCGTCCGCCCTGGCCCGTCTCCTGGGCGAGTGGAACCCCGGCGTCGCTCCCGCCTACCGCGAGCTGGCCGACGTCGTCCGCCTCCTGGTCCTGGACGGCCGGGTGGCGCTGGACACGGCGCTGCCCAGCGAGCGGGCATTGTCTGAGGCGCTGGGCGTCAGCCGCACCACCGTGACAGCCGCCTACGGGCACCTCCGCGAGCAGGGTTTCCTCAGCAGCGGGCAAGGCAGCAGGGGCCGGACCCGCATTCCGCGCCTGACGCCGCTGGGTACCACGGTGCTCACGGACCAGGGCCTTACAGCCACCGGGCGGACGCCCGGAACAACAGCTCCCGGGCTCGCGGCACCGGAGGGGCTGATCGACCTCGCCTACGCATCGCTGCCCGCCAGCGGCGAGGTGGTCCATCGGGCGTTCGCGGCAGCCCTCACCGAACTTCCCGCGCTGCTGCCCGGATTCGGCTACGACGCCATGGGCCTGCTCCCCCTGCGCGAGGCGGTGGCGGCGCGATATTCTGCGGCGGGTGTGCCGACCACCGCCGAACAGATCCTGGTGACATCGGGCGCGCAGCACGCCCTGAACATCATCATCCGCGCCATGACCGGCCGGCAGGACAGGGTGCTGGTGGAACACCCCAGCTACCCGAATGCCCTCGATGCCATCCGCGCGGCGGGCTGCCGGGCCATCCCGGTGGCGTTCACTGCAACGCACGACGCCGGAACAGGCCCGGCCAGCCCGCCCGCCTTGGCGTGGGACATGCACGCCCTGCAGGCCGCCATGATGCAGCAGCGTCCCAGGATGGCGTACGTGGTGCCGGACTTCCACAACCCCACCGGGCAGCTGATGCCCGATCTCCAGCGCCGCCAACTGGTCCGGGCGGCCGCTGCGGCGGGGACGCTTTTGGTGGTGGATGAAACGCTCCGCGAGCTGAACCTCGACGGCGCCGAGACCAGTCCCGTGGCGGCCTTCAGTCCCGCGGTGGTCACCATCGGCTCGCTCAGCAAATCCCACTGGGGCGGCCTTCGGACGGGCTGGATCCGCGCTTCCGAAGCCATGATCCAGCGGTTTGCGGCGGCCCGGACGTCTCTGGACCTGGGCGGACCGGTCATGGAGCAGCTGGCGGCGGCCCACCTGGTCCGAGCCCTGGACGAACCGCTTCCCGCACGGCTCAGTGCCCTGCGGGACAACCGCGCCGCACTTCTGGAGCTCCTCGCAGGGCACCTCCCGGAGTGGGAAACGGGGCGCCCGGCCGGCGGCCTGTCCGTCTGGTGCAGGCTGCCCGCGCCGGTCAGCACGGCGCTGACGGTGATCGCTCCGGATTTTGGCATCCGGCTGGCAGCCGGGCCTCGTTTCGGCATCGGCGGCGCGTTCGAACGCCACCTCCGGGTGCCTTTCACCCTGCCGCCGGAGCAGCTGGAGACCGCTGTCCTGGCCCTGCGCTCAGCCCAGGACCGGCTCGACGCCGCCCCGCAGCTCCGCCGGACCCTGAAGAACGCACCGGCTGTGGCCATCGCCTGACGCGCGCGTACCCGCTTGCGTGGTCGATGCGCCTCCCCAACTGGGTAGCAGTTGATGTCGTGATGAGCGCCGATAACGACATCTAGTGCGTCCCAGTTTGCGCTCACCCGTTTGCGCGGCCTGCACCCGTCGAGTGGGGCATGGAGCTGTTGGGGATCATATAGCGGCGTCAGCAGCCCGCCCTGCGGTCCGGCCCATCCGCTGCTTTGCGGTATTGGTCCCGGCCCCGACCGGGACATGCGCCGTGGCCTTGGCCAGCCCAAACAACGGCATCCCGTTGTAGACAACCTCAATTCCACCGGCCGGCACCTGGTACGTCTCATGCCAGACGCCCACGTCGCCCGTGCCAGCGAGCTCCTTCATAAATCGGCGCCACGGCTCAAGGTGCGGGGACTCCCGGTCCGCGGCGAACTTCCGGAGGTGCTCGGGGCTCTCCCAGTAGCTGAGCAGGATGGTTGTGCGCCCGAACCACTGCTCATATCCGAGCATTCCTGCGGCGGGGTCGGCGGCCAGGTGTTGGAGCATCCGCGGCATGGCGGAAGCCACCTTGCCCACGGTCCCCACCTTCCACCATCGGTTCGCCCGCATGCCGATCAGGAAGACGGTCACCGATTCGCGTTCCGGGTCAGCGGTGTACCGGCCCGGAAATACTTTCTGCGCCATGGGAACTCCTTGGGTTAATGGTTTCATAACCGCGTTTCATAACGCTGTTACGAAACAAGGTTATGAAACAATGGACTCCATGGCAAGACCCGTAGTGCATAACGATTCCCTCAGGCAGGACCTGCTGGCAGTCACGGCCGACCTGGTGGACCGCGACGGTCCCGCACGCGTGAATCTGCGGGATGTGGCGGCTGCCGCCGGAACGTCCACCACGGCCGTCTACTCGCTGTTCGGCGGAAAATCCCAGCTCCTGACCGCCGTCGTGGACGACGGGTTCCGGTCCTTCCGCGACTCACAGGTGGCCGCGGCCCCGGGCGGCCTGCAGGGACTCGGCGTGGCCTACCGGACCTGGGCGCTGGAGCATCGGGCGCTTTACCGGCTGATGTTCGGTGGCGCCCTGGCGGCCTACGTCGATTGCCAGCCAAGCCCCGATGCTGCCGCCGATGCGATGGAGCCGCTGATGGAAGCAGTGGCTTCCGCCCAGTCCGCGGGCACCGTACTGCAGGCACCCGTGGAGATAGTCGCCGTCGCAATCTGGGGCCAGGTCCACGGCCTGGTGAGCCTGGAACTGGCACAAGTGGGCCCGCCGGACGCAGACTGGGCTGCCGCATACAGCGCAGCCCTCGACGCCGTCGCCCGCGGCTGGGCCGCCTGACGCCACCCTCCGCTTGGATTCCCGAGGCGCTGATTCACCTGCGAGTCGGCCCGTATTTTGCGAGGCGTGAAACGTTGCCGGCCGAGCTCAGGCCAACCTACGCGTAGACCTTGTCGAGGAAGCCGCCCCATGCCTTGGCGGTCACTGCAGAGTCACCGCTGCCGCTGAAATCGTGGACCGTCATGCCCACCGGAGCGCCAAAGGCGTTGCGGCCGAAGAACCGGTACATAGCATCCGACGTCCGCAGGCCCAGGAAGTGCTCATTGGCGAAGTCCACTTCCCCGGACAGCCGCCCCACGCCGTCGAGCTCCAGCTCAACAACAGAACCCTGCGCGGCGGAGTCCACGCCCAGCGCCTTCTTCAGGCGTTCAAAACCGTCCGGGGTCTGCGATGCCGCGGGAGACTGGATGTCCGTGAACACCACCGGCTTGCCGTCGAAGTGCTGCAGGTACTGGCCCAGCGTGTGCAGGTAGAACGCCGTGTGCTTGCTCGCGCCGTCATACTGCTCGTCCCAGTTGTCCGCGAAGATCCCGCTGTGGACATAGTGCAACCGGGCGCGGCCGCCGTCGAGCGGTTCCAGCACATGCTCCAACTGGTTGAACCAGCCATCCGGGCCGTCCATCCTGGAGACGAGATGCGTGGGGTGCTCCTGCACGGTCTTGACGTCCGGCCACTGGTCCGTGGGGAACATCCACGCCGGCGTTCCACTGGTCACGGCTTCCCAGACGCGCTCGGGCGTGCCGGGCAGGTCGGTGTCGTAGACGATCTCAAATTCTCGCTTGTCAGTCATTGTCCTGCTCCTTCGCTGAAAGGGGTTGATTGGGGGTTTTGAGTACCGGGTGAAGGACGACGACGAGCCGGTGCTTCCGCCCGCCGCGCGCCGTAGTGCCGCCGTCGTGATATTTGTCCACCAGGCGGGTGACGGCAACACCGAGTTCCTCGGCAAACGCTGCCCGGTCCGCGGCCGTCCGGAAGGTGATCTCGCCGTCGATCGCGAACGTTGCGAGCTTCTGCCTGGCCGCGGCCGCGCCGGCGATCAGCTTGCCCACCTCCTGGACCATCCGGCCCGCGAGCGCCAGCAGCCAGAAGGCCGAGAAACGGTCCGAAAACCGGTGCGGATCCGGGGCCACCGACGCGAGGGCCACCGGGGAAATCAGGTAGGAGGCCGCCGTCGCCCGGAGGACGCGCTCGGTCACGTTGCCCTTGCGCCGCTCCTCCACGAGTTCCACCAGCCCGTGCCGCTCAAGGGCCTTGAGGTGGTAGTTGACCTTCTGCCGCGGCAGGCCCACCTTGGCGGCAAGCTGCGTGGCTGATCCTGGTTCGGTGAGCTCCTTCAGGATGCGCGTCCGGATCGGGTCCAGCGCCGCTTCCGCCGCGGCCGGGTCCTCGATCACTTCGATGTCCAACATGCTTCCATCATGCCAACCGACAACTTTTATTGTCAAGAACTTTTTTCCCGTCGGCGGTCAGGGGTCGCCGGGACCGTGCTCCGATTCGATGGTTCCCTGCCCGATCGATGATTCGAACCATCGTCTGCGCAGGGAACCGTCTAAACGGGCGCGGGTAGAATGGTCCGGTGATGCAATCCCCCCTCCCCGTGCGCGACGGCGTCAACGCCACCCGCCTGCGCCTCCCGGACGAGGGGCCGTGGAGCACCGCGATGGACTACATGATGCACCGCTGGGGCCACATCGATCCGCAGGGCATCGAGGACAGGTTCGACGCCGGCGAGATCGTGGGCGAGGGCGGCGTCGCCCTGGATCGGGCCACCAGGCTCGAGGACCACACCTTCATTTGGTACTACCGCTCATTGCCGCCGGAGACGCGCATCCCGGTGGAAATCAGCATCCTCCACCAGGACGACCACCTGCTCGTGGTGGACAAGCCGCACTTCCTGCCCACTACCCCCGGAGGTACGTACATCCAGGAATCGGCCCTGGTCCGGCTCCGGAACCAGCTCAACCTGCCGGACCTGATCCCCATGCACCGGCTGGACCGGATGACCGCCGGCGTGCTGCTGCTGTCCACCAACCCGGAAACCCGCGGCAAGTACCAGGTGCTCTTCGAGAAGCGACAGGTGCAGAAGGAATACGAGTGTGTGTCCGCCGCGGAGCCCGCTGCCGGACACCCTGCCGTCGACTTCCCCGTGGTGGTCCGGAACCGGATGACCAAGTCGCGCAGCTACCTGCTGGCCGAAGTGATCGACGGCGAGCCGAACGCGGAGACACGGATCGAACGGCTGGAAACGTTCGACGGCGGTACTACGGTGGGTGCCGCTGGCACCGGCGACGCGGACACGGGTTGCACGCCGCGCCTGGCGCGCTACCGGCTGGAACCCCACTCCGGAAAAACCCACCAGCTCCGGGTCCACATGGCTTCGCTGGGCCTGGGCATCGTCAACGACGCGTTCTACCCTGACCTGCTGGACAAGGCCCCGGACGACTACTCCAAGCCGCTGCAGCTTCTCGCCCGCGGCATCCGTTTTGTGGACCCCATCAGCAAAAGGCCTGTGGAATACCGCAGCAGGCTGAACCTCAGCGAGGCTGCTCAAACCTTGCGCTGATCGAACACAGTCTTGAAGGCTTGTTCCATCTCGGGGCCGAACAGCACAAACTCCACCAACTTGAGCGCGCTGGCCGGATGCGAGGCACCAAACCCCGTGACGGCGTCGTACGCGGCCTCCGCGACCTGGTGCCCGTGCCAGCCGTAGACTCCCCCGCCCACCGCCGGGAAGGCGATGGAAGCCGCGCCCAGCGAATCCGCCAGCCGGAGGCTTTCGCTGAAGCAGGAGACCAGCAGCGCAGGGTTGGTCTGCCCGGCATGCCGGTTGGGCCCTACGGTGTGGATGACCCATCGCGCCGGGAGCCGGAAACCGGGAGTGGCGACGGCGGCTCCCGGTGCCAGCCCGTGGGGCAGGTCCGTTTCGCGCAGTTCGCGGCAAGCCGCCAGCAGCTCAGGCCCGGCGGCCCGCTGGATGGCACCGTCCACACCGCCGCCGCCCAGGAGCGAGGAGTTGGCCGCATTCACGATCGCGTCCACAGTGCGGGTGGTGATGTCGCCTTGGAGGATGGTGATCCGCATGCCGCCAGTTTCCCACTTACGGGGTGCGGCTCAAAGGCCCCGCATCACCGCAGCCGAGGAACGCAACCAGGCCTCGCGTGTGGCCGGCATCAACGCCTGGTAGTTGAGCGGTCCGCCGGAGACGAGGGACTTGTCGTAGGGAACGTCGAGGACTTCCCGGGTCAGGGATTCGAAGTGGGCCCGAGTCCTGTCATGAAGCTGCGGATCGGTCTTCAGTGACGGCGCGGCAAGCAGGGTCACGGCGTTGCGGACTTTGTCCTGGTAGCCGCGTTCACGCAGCCCGTCCACCAGCCAGACGGCACTGGCCACCGTGTCTTCGCGGACGGTGGAGACAATGACCAGTTCGTCCGCCGCCGCCACGGCTGCTTCCCAGTTGGAGGACCGCATGTTGTTTCCGGTGTCAACCATGATGATCCGGTAGAACCGGCGCAGAGCCGTATGCAGCCGATCGAATTCACGGCTGCCGATCGTGGCAGCGCCCGCCGCGTCCTCGTCCGAGGCCAGCACATCAAACTGTGCGGACCCCTGGTAGCGCACATAGCGGTCCAGATCCCCGATCCGCCCAAGGACGGGGTCTTCGAAGCGGTCAACTTCCCGCATCAGGTCAACGGCAGTGCCGGCGTGCCCGGCCAGCGGCGCCCGCCACCCCATGGTTCCGCGCGTTTCATTGTTGTCCCAGGCGAGCGTGTATCCGCCGCGCTGGATGCCCAGCGTCGCCGCCAGGAGCAGAGTTGCCGTGGTCTTGTGGGCGCCGCCCTTGGGGTTAACCACGACGACGGTCCGGGGGCCGTCCAGGCGCCGCTGAACCTCTTCGACGGCGTCAAGATGGGCGAGTTCCCGCCGGCCGGGACCGAGGCTCAGGGA
Source organism: Pseudarthrobacter sp. KH_020_B (assembly GCF_057840185.1). Taxonomy (NCBI): domain Bacteria; kingdom Bacillati; phylum Actinomycetota; class Actinomycetes; order Micrococcales; family Micrococcaceae; genus Pseudarthrobacter; species Pseudarthrobacter sp. KH_020_B. The sequence continues at coordinate 732,909 of NZ_CM174506.1, read as the reverse complement.
ATTGCGGCTGAGCCGCCGGACGGCACCCTGCCAGCCCAATTCGGCGAGCGGGGCGGGCTGGGTGGGCCTGTCGGCGAGGAAATCCTGGAGGGTGGGAACGTCGTCGGGCATGGCTGCGGCCGGAAGGACCGCGGGAGCCTGAAAGCGCTCGCGAGCTTGAAAATGCGCCGGAGCACGCAACGGTGCCGGGGGGACGTCGTCGTCGGGCATGGCCGCGGGAGGGACTGCGATAACCATGGCGGGCCTTCCTTTCTGTAGGGGCTTCCCCATCTGTGGCGGCTTTCCCATCTGCGGCCTCCCTGCCCGGAGGTGCCGTGGCACCACGGCTTGCGGCTCCGCCGTCATGCGCCACAGGCGCCTGCCGAGGCGGCCCAGCACGTCGAAGAGGACGGACAGCAACCGGTACAGCAGAATGGCCAGGCCGATCACCGGCAGGGACAGCATCAGGATGGACAGGATGGAGAGCGCAGCGGCGGCCGGGTCGCCGGCGGCGATGGCACCACTGGCGAGCCCCGCGTGCTGCCGGATGGCGTTGGCGGTCTGCTCGATGATCATGGGCAGGTTCAGCAACATCCAGCCAAGTGCCAGGCAAAGGAGCGGCACCACCGTGACTACCCAAACTGTGACGATGCGGCGGGCGAACGTCCGGAGCTCAGCAACCCGCGGATCCACCGCGCGTCCGGGAATGAGGCTGAGCAGCACCGGACGGATGCGGTTGAACAAGTCCGGGACACCGGCGATGTCGGCCAGGACGAAGTAGCCGTCGAAACGCAGCGTCGGCACCAGCTGCTGGACCATCTCGAAATGCATCAGGGCCGCCGCCAGCAGGAAAAAGCCCTGCCCTGTCAGCAGGTAGGCGCCGCCCAGGCCGATCAGGCACAGGCAGTTGAAGTACAGCCCGCCAAGGTCCGTGCGGATCCTGCCCGCCCGGCCCAACCGGTAGGAGTCGGTGACGTTTGTGAAGAAGGCCGGAAAGACCAGATAGACGCCGACGCCGATCACTCCCGGCCTGGCGCCGCCGTACCGGCACGCCGTGGCATGCCCCAGTTCGTGGATCACGGCGCCCGCCGTCAGCAGCGCGAAGATGCCCAGGAGCAGCGCCGGCGTGAGGAGTACCTGCTCCAGGGAAGCCAGGAAGTCGCCCTTGGCGAGGACCAGGATGTCGACGGCGGCCAGCGCCACCAGGACGGTGGCCACCACGGGACTCCAATACAGCGGGGCCAGGATCAGGGCCAACGTGTTGACTGCCTTTTCCGGCAGCAGCGTTCCCCGCAGCCGCAGGGCAAGCAGCGGGTTTGCCCGCGGCGGCGGCCCGGCCTCGGCTAGGTCCGCATCGGCGTCGTGTACGAGGCCCATCGGCGCCAGCCTGGTGTCGATGAGGTGCAGGAGTCCGCTCACACCGAGTTCGCGGCCGTAGGCGTCGCTGACCTCGCGCGCCAGCTCATCAGCGGACTTCTCCGGCGAGACGGTGGCCATGACCAGATTCAGAAGCTCCGACAGCTGGACTATCTGCCCGTCGCCGCGCTGCAGCAGGTAGCTGCGGTCCTTGAGGCCGGACCCTTCAACCGGTCCCAGGAAAACAATTCCGGGCGACGGCGACCAGTGCCGGACAAGGGCGGTTTCGGCTGCTGTGGTCACGGTCCCCACCTAGGTTGAGCCAGTACGAACGGTGGGCATGCTCCGACGCTGAAGCATGCCCTCCGGGTTTCCTGTTGATCCTGCGGACCTACTGTTGCAGGACCAGCACTTCCTGCCAGGCGGTCGAGTTCGCGATTGAACCGATCGAGGCCGCATTGATGGCGAACGAAAGGTTCACAGCGATCACGGGAGCGACGTTGATGTTGAAGAACAGCGTTTCCCTCATCGGAAGCAGTTCTGCAACCTCGGCGTCGAGATCCACCGGTAACAGCGGGGTTGATGCCGTCATAGCACCTCACCTCTCTACCCCGGGCAATCCCGGGGTCCAGATATCGGATGAAAGACGGACTTAACCCTGGACTACTTCGATGTTCTGGAGCGCAGTGCTGTCTGCTTCCGCAAAGAACGAGGCAGCGTTCAGGGCCATAGACGAGTTGCTTGCGTAAACACCCGCCCAGTTCGTGTCCAGAAACAGGGTCTCCCGCGAAGGCAACAGCTCCACCTTCTGGTTTTCCAGTTCGTGAACGGTGAGTTCCTTCATCATGTCAATCACCCCCTTTCGACATCCCGCCATCAGTCAACGCGTCGCCCCGTAGCGGCTTCGTTACTGGGGTGTTATTTTTCTGTTGTTTCATGAAACTAATGTGGTGGCAGTCTTGACTTGGGCGCCGAATAATCTTTGCCTAGGATGGTCTTACTGGACGGTAATGTTCCTGGACGACGTAAATTGCAGACAAGGAAAGCAGGCGCCGATTCATGGCGGACATTGAAGGCACCATGGTCATCCGCGCGTGGGCGGAGCCTGCCCAGAACTACCGCGTACGGGCACGCCTGATCTCCAGCCATCCGAACAAGGACAAGGAAATTGTGGAGACGGCCGGCGATGCCAAAGAAATCATTTTGGCTGTGCAGCGTTGGCTCGATGTGTTGAAAGCATCAGAACCCACTACCAGCGCATAGCCCGAACATTCCTTATGGGCTGAGCTGACGCCGGGCAAGCTTTATTGAAATGACAACCGGCGCATGTCGATTGACCGGCATGTGGACGTATTCCCGGTATATAACCCCTAAACCCCCCTCTTTCTGAATTGCCTTGACATGATTCGCCCCGGTGCCACGATGGTTATCTGGGGTATCGCGTGTTGTCCGGTCGCTTGAAGGGGATAGGCATGACCACGGTGGCTCTCGCACAGGATTGGCAATTGAGCCTGCTGGGGGCCTGGCGGTTGCGCCGCGGTAGCAATACCGTGGCTGTGGCCAGCCGCGAACAGCGACTCATCGCGTGTGTGGGGCTCCTGGGCTGCAGGCACCGGAGTTTCCTGGCTGGCCTGTTGTGGCCAAAAAGCAGCGAAACGCAGGCTGCCGGGAACCTGCGCACCACCGTGTGGTGCATTTCCCACGCCTTCCCGCACCTTCTTTTGACGGACGCGGACACGCTGGAGCTTCACGAAGGCGTCAGGGTCGATGTCACGGCCCTGCAGCACCACGTCGCCACCCTGCAGTCCCAGCCTGAAGCCCGGATTCCTGACAGCTACCTGGACGACCTGAGCCGGGCTGACCTGCTGCCCGGCTGGTACGACGACTGGGTGATATTTGAACAGGAGCGGCTGCGTCAGTTGCGCCTCAGCGCGCTGGAGCTCATGGCCCGGCAACATCTGGCGGCCAGCGAACCCGGCAAAGCTGTTATCGCGGCGTTGTCCGCGGCAAGCATCGAACCGCTGCGGGAATCCGCCCATCTGCTGCTGGTCCAGGCCCATCTGGCCGCCGGGAACCGAGCCGCCGCAGTCCGCGCCTACACGATGTTTGCCAGCCGGCTGGAGGGCGAACTCGGCGTCCTGCCCTCAAGCCACCTGAGCGAGCTTGTGTCGGCGTTCCAACCGCACTGAGGGAGCATCCGCACTGAGCGAGGAATCATCATGGATACCCTCATCCCAATCCCAGGGGACCGCACGGCGGCCAAGTTCGCCTACGCGGCCGCGGGCCTGGGCGTCGTTGGCGTGGCAACACTGGGCGCCATGTACGCCGTCGAGGTGCCAAAGAACGGACCCTTCGTCTTTGGCACCATCAACGATGCCACCGGCGGCGTCTTCCAGCTGGCGATCATCCCGGTGATCGACCAGGTCCACCGGCGCCTGCGCCGCACACCCGGCTCCGAGGCCGCCAAATGGCTGGTGATCGCGGCCAGCGGCGCAGGATCGGCAAGCTCGTTCCTGCTGGTCGCGAAGAAGCTCGATTTCAATGTGTCCACCGGCATCTCGGTGGGGGCAATGATGGTGCAGGCCGGCTGGTTCCTGCTGGCCCACCGGGCACTGCTCAAGACGGACGGCTATCCCCGGGATCTCGCGAAGCTGGGACAGTTCATTGGCGGCGCCCTGGTAGTGGCGTTGCCCCTGGCGGCGCTGGCCGCGGTGGAACAGGCGCCGGCCTGGATCCGCTGGGGCATCGGCGGAGCGGGAATAGCCCTGGGCGCCACCGCGTGGGTCGCCTGGCCGTACTGGTATTTCCTCGCGGCCCGCCACCTCAGCCACGTTCCCAGGGACGTTCCCGGCGGAGCCCCGCGTCCACGCCGTCGGGACATCGGCGCCGGCTACTGAGGCACTCGCTGAACCCCGTGCCGGCCAAGTCCGTGCCGCCGGCCGCCTTAGGCCGGGCTGCCGCGCAAAGTGCGGTACTTTGTGGCCATGGACTTTGGCAACGCGGACAGCTGGGGGGCGGCGATCTACTTCTGGATCATCCCCGTGGTCCTCGGCGATGCCATCTTCCCGCCCATCCCCTCAGAGATGGTGGTGATCACCGGCGGCGCCCTCTCGGCCGACGGCCGGGCCAACGTCTTCCTGGTGGGGGCACTGTCCGCGGTGGCCTCCTGGGTCGGCGACATGGTGGTATACCAGCTCTTCAAGCGCCGGCTCAGCCATGTCCTGGACCGCTGGCGCTGGGGACGGAAAGTCCACCACGGCATCCATGCGGCCATCGCCAAGGCCGGCCGCTCCTCCACGTACGGAACCATCATCGGCGCCCGCTTCATCCCGGGCGGGCGGCTGGCGACGTCGGCAGCTTCGGGCATCGCCGACGTTTCGGCACCGGGTTTCAGCCTGTGCGCCGCCCTCGGCGCGGTCCTCTGGGCCAGCTGGCTGGTGGGCCTGGGCTACTTCACGGGATCGGCAACCAAGCTGCCGTTCTGGGCGAGTTCGCTGATCGGCGTGGTGCTGGGCCTGGTGATCGGCGCCGTCGTCGGCATCATTGTCACCCGCCGGCGCGGCACCCGCTCACCCGTGGACGAGCCCGCCCCCGGCGAGTGAGCATTCGGCCGGTGATTGAGCTAGACGGGCGCCCAGCGGCCGCGGTTGCGGCGGAGCACCGTCAGTGAGCCGGTGAGTGCAACGCGTTCGACGGCGTCGCGCATCATCGCTGCCGATTCGCGTGCCTGCTGGTTCTCACCGCTGTATTCGGTCGCCTCCACGAGGAAGCGAAGGTTCAGCTGCGGAACGCCGGCGGCAAGTTCGATCTGGTTGGATTCCACATGGTGACAAGTCTCCAACGCCTCAAGCGCGGCGGCCATCACGGCTTCCGGCGGGTTGCCAGGTTTCAGTCCGGTGATTTTCAGGCGGGTCTGGAACGAAGGCATGCCTCAACCCTACCGACAGAGCGGCCCGCTCCCTCACGCCGGCCAAAACGCTCTCTCACTTCCTGCAGAAAATACACAAACGCTCTCTCACCGGGTGAGAGAGCGTTTGGGAAAAAGCCGCAGGAAATGAGAGAGCGTCCCGGCTACTCCCGCTGCCGGTCCTGCTACTCCTAGTCGCCCTCCGGGACGGGCACGGACCAGCGCTCTTCGATGTGGCCGAACCGCCACACGCCCAAGGCAAGGAGCCAGGTGAAGATGAACAGCGCCACCGTGGTGTATCCGACGGCGGCCAGGTCGAGTCCGCCGATCACGGCCAGCGGCCCGGACCGGATCCCGGCGCTGTCCACCAGGAGGGAAATCAGCTGCACGGAGCCGATGCCCAGCGCCACGGCCACGGACAGTCCGGTCACCACCACGTTGTAGTAGATCCTGCGGACCGGCCTGGAAAGCGCCCAGCGGTAGGCGAACGTCATAAAGCAGCCGTCGAGCGAGTCCAGCAGGCTCATGCCTGCCGCGAAAAGGACCGGCAGCGTGAGGATCGCGTACCACGGCAATGCCGAGGCGGCGGCGCCGGCAGCCAGAATCAGGAGGCTCACCTCCGTCGCGGTGTCGAACCCCAACCCGAACAGCAGTCCCACGCCGTACATCTGCCAGGGCTTGGTGATCAGTCCGGTCAACCGGCCGAAGAGCCGCGTCATCAGGCCACCGGCGGCCGGCTGGTTTTCCAGTCCGGCGCCGTTGTCCTGGCTGGACCGCAGCCGCCGTGCCGACCGGAGCACCTCGAGGAGGATCACCAGGTTCAGGACGCCGATGAGGTACAGGAAGACGCCCGAGACTGCGGTTCCGAAGATCTGCAGGCCAGCCTCGGTTTCGCCCGAAACCACGCCACCCTGGTCTGACAGACTCCGGATTCCGGCCGCCAGCACAGCGCACAGGCCAAAAACGATGCTCGAGTGGCCCAGCGAGAACCAGAAGCCCACGGTCATGGGCCGGTGCCGGCTGCGTGGCTGCAAATTGCCAGAGTAGTCGCCGCCAGAGTGCGCGTCGCCCGCGAGTTTCCGGGTGGTGTTGTCGATGGCGGCGATGTGGTCCGCGTCGAACGCGTGGCGGAGCCCCAGAGTATAGGCGGCAACGCCGAGGCCAACGCCGAAAACGCCGGAGGAGCCCGCCGGAAGGTTTTCCGCTGATACAACAGCCAGCAGCACGCCCCAGCCCACAGCATGCAGGAGCAACACAACGGCAGCCATTCCACCGATCGATGCCCGTTCCCGGCCGGTCAGCGCGTTCCCGGCCCTTCCGGTCCTGGCCTGCGGCGTGATGCCTCCAGCTTCCGGTTGCTGCATTGTTGAGCCTCCGGCTTCCGCGTCTTTGCAGAATACTGGGATGACTATACGCCCATACTTGATGAATGCGCAGCTGTCAAATATTGAGGTTGATTTATGGCCTCGGCGAGCCTATCTTGGCAGAGAGGGGGCACTACGCATGCACGAACTCTCGATCGCACAAAGCCTCATTGACACGGTTTTGGACAGGACCGGCGGCCAGGCAGTCACGGGCGTCAACCTCCGAATCGGGCCGTTATCAGGTGTGCTTCCGGACGCTCTCCGTTTCTGTTTTGACGTTGCTTCAGCGGGAACCACGCTGGCAGGGGCGCGGCTGCGGATTGACGAGCCGCAGGCCCGCGGGCACTGCCGCGAGTGCGGTGCCGACTTTGCGATGACCGATATTTTCCTGCTGTGTCCTTGCGGCAGCGCCGACGTCGCAGTGCTCAGCGGGCGGGAACTCAACCTCGTTTCGGTGGAGGTGGCGTAGCGAAATGTGCGCAACCTGCGGCTGCGGCGAGGACGCCATCCCCCGGGTGTACTCCCTGGAAGTACCGGGCGCGCAGGCGCATGAGCATACCCACGAACCTGGACATGCGCACACGCATGATGGCCACACGCACAGCCATGACCACGACCACCCGCATGACCATGACCACCCCCACCCCCACCCCCACCCCCACCCCCAGCCCCACACGGACGGTCACAAGCACACGCCGGAACTCATCCCCCTGGAGCAGAACCTGCTTGCCAAGAACGACCTCCTCGCGGAACGGAACCGCGGCTGGCTCGCCGGACGGAAGGTGCGGGCCCTGAACATGATGAGCTCCCCCGGCTCCGGCAAAACCACGCTCCTGGTCCGCACGCTCACAGAGCTGGGCGACCGGCTGCAGGCCGGTGTCATCGAAGGGGACCAGGAAACCTCCCTCGACGCCGACCGTATCCGCAAAGCCGGCCGGCCCGTGGTGCAGATCAACACGGGGGCGGGCTGCCACCTGGACGCCGACATGCTCCGCCGCGGACTCGACGCGCTCGATCCCCCGATGGGTTCCACCGTGTTTATCGAGAACGTGGGAAACCTCGTATGCCCCGCCCTGTTCGATCTGGGCGAAGCAGCGAAAGTAGTAGTCGTCTCAGTGACGGAAGGTGATGACAAACCGCAGAAGTACCCGCACATGTTCATGGCAGCTGACCTGGTGATCATCAACAAGTCGGACCTGCTCCCTTACGTCGAGTTCGACGTCGACGAATGCGTTCGCCGCATCCGTCGCCTGAATGCCCACGCACAATTCCTGGTCCTCTCGGCCACTACCGGCGACGGCATTACCGCCTGGTATGACTGGCTGGACGGCCGCCCCTCCCGGGCAGAGACCCGCCCAGGGTCTCTGACAGGGTCTCTGGAAGAGTCCCTGACAGACGCACACTGAGGCCTTCACGGGCCGCGGAAAGAGGCAACGATGCCTACCGAAACTTCCCTCAGGGCCGAAGAAACCCTGATTCACGTGCTCTGGATCAACGCAGGGCTGAGCTGCGACGGCGATTCCGTCGCCCTGACAGCGGCTACCCAGCCCAGTGTGGAGGAGATCGCGCTCGGCGCCCTGCCCGGTCTGCCCCGCATTGCCATGCATTGGCCCCTGATCGATTTCGAGTGCGGCCCGCAGGAAGGTGCGGACGACTTCCTCGAGTGGTTCCGCAAGGCGGACCGCGGCGAGCTGGAGCCTTTCGTCCTGGTGGTTGAGGGGTCCATCCCGAACGAAAAACTGCACGACGCCGGGGGCTACTGGTGCGGGTTCGGCAACGACCTGGCCACCGGCCAGCCCATCACCACCAGTGAATGGCTGGACCGGCTGGCGCCCAAAGCCACGGCCATCATCGCCGCCGGCACATGTGCGACGTACGGCGGCATCCATGCCATGGCGGGAAACCCCACCGGCGCCATGGGCGTTCCCGACTACCTCGGCTATGACTGGAAGTCCAAGGCCGGAATCCCGATCGTCTGCGTGCCCGGGTGCCCCATCCAGCCGGACAACCTCTCCGAAACCATGACCTACATGCTGTACCAGGCCACCGGACAGGCCCCGATGATCCCGCTGGATGATGCGCTGCGGCCCACCTGGCTGTTCGGCAAGACGGTCCATGAAGGCTGTGACCGGGCGGGCTACTACGAGCAGGGCGACTTCGCCACCGAGTACGGCTCCCCCAAGTGCATCGTCAAGCTCGGCTGCTGGGGCCCGGTGGTCAAGTGCAACGTACCCAAGCGCGGGTGGATGAACGGAATCGGCGGCTGCCCCAACGTGGGCGGCATCTGCATCGGCTGCACCATGCCGGGCTTCCCGGACAAGTTCATGCCGTTTATGGACGAGCCACCCGGCGGCAAGCTCTCAACCAGCACCATCCGCCCTTACGGCGCCGCCATCAGGGCGCTGCGCGGCATCACCACCCACACGCTGGACCAGGAGCCCAAGTGGCGCAGGCCCGGACGCGAACTCCTTACCGGCGCGCAGCGCACCTGGTAACCATCCCATTCCAGACAGGTGAAGAACATGACCTCAACGATTCCAATGCCGTCCGGGAGCGGGACGGACAACAGCAACCTGGTGGAGATGGCCTGGGATCCCATCACCAGGATTGTCGGCAGCCTCGGCATCTACACCAAGATCGATTTCGCGAACAACCAGGTGGTGGAGTGCAAGAGCACGTCCTCGATCTTCCGCGGATACTCCATCTTTATGAAGGGCAAGGACCCGCGGGACGCCCACTTCATCACCAGCCGCATCTGCGGGATCTGCGGCGACAACCACGCCACGTGCTCCTGCTACACGCAGAACATGGCCTACGGCGTGAAGCCGCCCAACCTGGGCGAATGGATCGTCAACCTGGGCGAGGCTGCGGAGTACATGTTCGACCACAACATCTTCCAGGAAAACCTGGTGGGCGTGGACTACTGCGAAAGGATGGTCTCCGAGACCAACCCCGGCGTCCTGGCCAAGGCGGAAAATACCCGGGCCCCGCATGAGGGCGACCACGGCTACCGGACCATCGCGGACATCATGCGCTCGCTGAATCCGTTCACCGGCGAGTTCTACCGCGAGGCCCTGCAGGTCAGCCGGGCAACCCGCGAGATGTTCTGCCTGATGGAAGGCCGCCACGTGCACCCGTCCACGCTCTACCCCGGCGGCGTGGGGACCGTGGCTACCATCCAGCTCATGACGGACTACATTACCCGGCTCATGCGGTACGTGGAGTTCATGAAGAAGGTCGTGCCGATGCATGACGACCTCTTCGATTTCTTCTACGAGGCTCTCCCTGGCTACGAACAGGTAGGCCTGCGCCGGACCCTGCTTGGCTGCTGGGGTTCCCTCCAGGACCCTGACTACTGCAACTTCGAGTACATGGACATGACCCAGTGGGGCCGGAAGATGTTCGTCACCCCGGGCGTGGTGGTGGACGGCAAGCTCGTCACCACGGACCTGGTCCGCATCAACCTGGGCATCCGGATCATGCTGGGTTCCTCCTACTACGAGGACTGGGAAGACCAGGAGATGTTTGTGACCCGCGATCCGCTGGGCAACCCGGTGGACCGCCGCCATCCCTGGAACCAGCACACCAATCCGCGGCCGCAGAAGAGGGACCTGAAGGAGAAGTACAGCTGGGTGATGTCCCCGCGCTGGTTCGACGGCGAGAACAACCTGGCGCTGGACACCGGCGGCGGCCCGCTGGCGCGGCTCTGGGCCACGTCACTGGCCGGGCTGGTGGACATCGGCTACATCAAGGCAACCGGCACAAGCGTGCAGATCAACCTCCCCAAGACCGCCCTCAAAGGTCCTGTTTCCTTTGAATGGAACATCCCGCAGTGGAGCAACACCCTGGAACGCAACCGCGCCCGTACGTACTTCCAGGCCTACGCGGCCGCAGCCGCGCTGCACTTCGCCGAGAAGGCGCTCGAGGAAATCCGGGCCGGCCGGACCAAGACCTGGGAATCGTTCACGGTTCCGGACGAGGCCATCGGCTGCGGCTTCACCGAGGCGGTGCGCGGTGTCCTGTCACACCACATGGTGATCCGGGACGGCAAGATCGCCAACTACCACCCGTACCCGCCCACCCCCTGGAACGCCAGCCCCACGGACTCGTCCGGGACCGCGGGCCCCTATGAGGATGCGGTGCAGGGCCAGCCGATCTTCGAGGAGAACGACCGCGAGCACTTTAAGGGGATCGACATCATGCGGACGGTCCGCAGCTTTGACCCGTGCCTGCCCTGCGGTGTCCACATGTACCTGGGCAACGGCCAGACCCTGGAAATGCTGCACTCGCCCACCCAGGCCCTTACGGGCGAGTAACCTGCCATGTCCGGCGCGGACCGGCCGCTGCAGACCGGTGAACGGATCGGTACGCTCCTCGACGCCCTCGGCGCCGGCGGGGCGGTGGCCCGCGGCCGCGCCGAAGACCTCGTCCGCCAAGTCACGGACATGTACGGTTCCGGGCTGGAACGCATCCTGGAAATCCTCGATGAGCAGGGAAAGCTCGACGACGGGACGCTGGCAGCGCTCGCGTCCGACGAGCTGGTGTCCGGCCTGCTGATCATCCACGGTCTGCATCCCGAGTCGATGGAGACGAGGGTGGCCGGCGCGCTGGACAGCGTCCGGCCGTACCTGGGCTCCCATGGCGGGGACGTGGAGCTGCTGGCCATCAGCCCGGAGGGCGTCGTGCGGTTGAAGCTGCTCGGCACCTGCCAGGGCTGCCCGTCGTCGTCCGTTACCTTGAAGTTCGCCGTCGAAGAGGCGATTGAAACGGCAGCCCCGGAGGTGACGGCCATCGAAGTGGTGGAAGCGGAAAAGCACGCCGCCACGCCTGCCTTCATCCCCGTGGACTCCCTGCTGGTCCGGATGAACCACACGGACCCCACCACCAGCACAGGCAACAGCTGGCACGACCAGCCGGAAGGGTCCTGGGAGCCCGTCCCCGCCGTCGCCGACCTGGAACCCGGCGACGTGGCCGGGTTCCAGGTGGGCGGCTATTCGCTCCTGGCCTGCCGGACCGGGCAGGACGTCTACGCCTACCGGGACCACTGCCCGCGCTGCGACGGGTCCATGGCGGGCGCCGCCCTGCAACGCGCCCTCGCCGCCCCAACCGGCGGCGGCCTGCTCCGCTGCCCCACGTGCCGCGCACACTTCGATGTCCGCCAGGCCGGCTCCTGCCTTGAGGACCGGAGCCTGCACCTGGACCCGCTCCCGCTCCTGGTGCGGAGCGGCGTGATGTCCGTGGCCGTACCGGTTGCGGCGGGGAAGGCTGGCTGACGTGGAGGCGCCCGGCCTGCCCATTGCGCTGCTGCGCCGGATCGCCGCCGCGCCGCCGGCAGCGCCCGCGGGCGAGCGCTGCGAAATGTGCGGGGAGCCCATCGCGGCCGAACACCAGCACGTGGTGGACCTGGACAGCCACGCCATGATGTGCACGTGCCGGCCGTGCTATCTGCTCTTCACGGACAGCAATGCCCACCTGCGGTACCGGTCGGTGCCGGACCGGTACCTGTCCTTCCCCGATTTTGAGCTTGGCCCCAGCCAGTGGGACGAGCTGGAGATACCCGTGGGACTGGCATTCTTCTTCCGCAGTTCCAGGATGGAGCGGACGGTGGCGTTCTATCCGGGCCCTGCCGGCGCCACCGAATCCGAGCTGCCGCTGGACGCCTGGGATGCCGTGATGGCGCGCAATCCTGCCCTGTCCATTGCGGCCCCGGACACCGAGGCGCTCCTGATCCGGGGCCCCGGCGAACGCCCGCAGGCCGACTGCCATCTGGTCCCCGTGGACGCCTGCTACGAACTGGTAGGGCACCTGCGGCGGCTGTGGCGGGGGTTCGACGGCGGCCAGGAGGCCCGCAACCAGCTCACCGCTTTCTTCGAAAAGGTCAGCAGCCGCAGCACCCCGGTCCACGAAACCACGCGGGAGTCAGCGTCCGGAGGCCCTCAGTGATTGCGCTGGCATTCGAGGTCCTGGACATCCAGCCCGAACCGTACGCGGCGGCACCCCAGCTCACGGCGACGCTGCGGGTGACCGAGTCCACCGGCGCCGCTGTGCACGCCATCGCCCTGCGCTGCCAGGTCCGGATCCTGCCCCAGCGCCGCGGCTACTCCCCCGGGGAAGAGGCCGGCCTGCTGGACCTTTTCGGCGAGCGCGGCCGCTGGCCCACCACCCTGAAGTCGTTCCTCTGGCTGCAGTGCAGCACCATGGTGCAGGGCTTCACCGGGGAAACCGAGGTGCGGCTGCCGCTGCCCTGCACCTTTGACTTCGACGTGTCCGCCGCCAAATACCTGCAGTCATTGCGGGACGGGCTGGTCCCGCTGGAACTGCTGTTCTCCGGCACGGTGTTCACCCGGGGCGAGGCCGGCTTCGGCGTGGAGCAGGTGCCCTGGGACCTTGAAGCCTCGTACCGGCTTCCCGTGGACGCCTGGCGCCGGCTGATGGACCAGTATTTCCCCAACACCGGCTGGCTCCGCCTGGACCGGGACGTGCTCGCCGCCCTGTCGCATTACAAGGCGGCCCGCGGCCTGACGTCGTGGGACGCCACCGTGGAGAGCCTGCTGGCGAACGCGGTGGTGTCCCCGGCAGCGGCATCCCCGGCAGGACTGTCCCCGGCAGCAGTGTCAGGAGACCCGCTGCCATGAACATGAGCCTGAGCCTGGCCCGCGCCGTCGCCGATGCCGTCCTCTACGAGGGCTACCTGCTTTACCCCTACCGCGCGTCCTCGCAGAAGAACCAGGCCCGCTGGCAGTTCGGCATCCTCGGGCCGCCCGGCGCCGCCGCAGCCGGCACCGGCGAGGAAGCGGACATGTTCGCGGACTCCCTGCTCACCCCCGGCCCGCAGGCTGCGATCGAAATCCATCTGCGCTTCCTGCAGCTCCAGAGCCGGACCGCTGAGAAAGCGGACGACGACGGCGGGTTTACGGCGGTGGATGAGCTTTCGGTCGGCGCCTCCCGCTGGCTGAGCTGGGATGAGGCAGTCGAACGGGAGGTCACACTGGGACCGTTCGCCGTGGCCGGCCTCAGCGAACCTGCGACGGTTCTGCCTGTGGAGATACCCGGCGGCGAGGACATCGAGGAACTCCGTGACGCCTCGGGGCGGCTGGCTGGGCGGCTGGTCCGCCGTCGTCGTCCGCTTCATGGTGAGGTGGGGCTGGAAGCTTCGCGTGCCGGCGGGCCGCTGGCCAGGCTGCGCGTCGGCGTCGCCAATCGCGCTGTGAACACGGCGGCTTCCCCTGTGCCAGGCGGGGCGGATGGCTGGAGGAGGCAGGAGGCCATCGCGGAGTCCTTCATTGGCACGCACCTGCTCCTGAGCCTCCAGGACGCCGACTTTGTTTCCCTGCTTGAGCCGCCACCGAGCGCCCAGGCCGCGGCTGCCACCTGCGAGCAGCACCGCTGCTGGCCCGTCCTGGCCGGTCCGGACGGGCAGTCGGACGTGCTGCTGGTGTCCCCGATCATCCTCTACGACCACCCCGCGGTGGCGCCGGAAAGCTCGGTGGCGCTGTACGATTCCACGGAAATCGACGAGATCCTCACCCTGCGCGTGCTGACCCTCACCGAGGAGGAGAAGGCCGAAGCCCGGGCCACGGATCCACGGGCGGCGGCCATCATCGACCGGTGCGAGGCCATGTCCCCGGCGGAGCTGCAGCAGCTGCACGGCATCCTGCGCAATCCGCATGCCCTGGACGGTGCTGAACTGGATGCCGCGTTGGACGGGGTCCCCGGCGTTGGGGAGCCCCAAGCCGGACGCCCCGGCGAGGACGCCGCGTGGTGGACGCCCGAGGCCGAAGCCCTGGTCCAGCCGCACCTGGATGCCGTCGTGATCAACGGGGTTCCCGTGGCCCGGGGCAGCAGGGTCCGGGTGAATCCGAGCCGGCGGGCCGATGCCCAGGACCTGTTCTTCGCCGGGCAGACGGGACGCGTCACCAACGTCCACTTCGATGTTGACGGCAGCACCCACGTGGGCCTGGTCCTCGACAAGGACCCCGCTGCGGACCTCCACGAGGGCTACGGCCGGTCCTTCTACTATTCACCGGAAGAGCTCGAACCCCTGGGGCAGGATGGAAAGGAAAGCCCGCCATGAGAATCATAGGAATGGCCACCGTAGCGTTGCTGGCGGCGCTGGCACTCGGCGCCGTCTACGTGGGGATCCGGTCGGTCCCCGACGTCCAGCGCTATCTGAAGGCACGGCGGATGTGAGCCCGGCATGACTGTGCTGGTGGCAGGCGTGGGCAACATGTTCATGCGCGACGACGGCTTCGGCCCGGAGGTCGCCCGCCGGCTGGCCTCGGAAGGGGGACTGCCGCCCGGCGTCGAGGTGGCTGACTACGGCATCCGCGGCATGCACCTGGCGTACGATCTCCTGGCCGGAGTGGACCTGCTGGTCCTTGTTGATGCCGTGCCGCCGGAACGCGGGACAGACGATGACGGGGCCCCTGGCAGCCTCCGCGTGCTCCGGATCCGCAGCGAGGATCTCGACGCCGGCGCATCCCTGGACCCGCACGGCATGGACCCTGCGGCCGTCCTGGGCAAGCTCCGGTCCCTGGGCGGCGAGGTTCCCGTGACCTACGTGGTGGGCTGCGTTCCGGCCGACGTCACGGAGGGCATCGGCCTGACAGCGCCGGTGTCCGCCGCCCTCCCGGGGGCGATGGCCGCCGTCGTCGATCTCCTCAGCCAGCACACCTCCCAGCAGACCTAAGGCGGACCAAACCATGTGCCTCGGAATCCCCGGCCAGGTCATCGGCCCGATCGATGGCTACGGCGACCAGCTCGCCCTGGTGGACGTGGCGGGAGTGCAGCGCAGGATCAACATCGGGCTCCTGGACGACGGACCGCTGCCCCCGGGCAGTTGGGTCCTGATCCACATGGGCTTCGCGCTAGAGCGGGTGGACCCTGCGGGCGCCGAACGGGCGATGAGCGGCCTGGAACTTATGGGCCAGCCACGGCAACCCGGCGATGCCGGCCAAGGCGGTTAGGCGGATGCGCCGGCGTTCAGCGCGCCACTTTTTACCGTTCGAGGGCGATGGCGGCGCCGCGATGCTCCACGCCGCTGTTGGCGATCTTGAGGTGCCTGCCGGTGAAGAGCTTCAGTTGCTGCAACTGGTGGGGCGTCAGCCGGTCGCAGACCCAATCCCAATGCAGCGAGACCACATCGCCCGCCGCGAGCCCGGCGATGAAGCCGGTTCCGTTCACGGCATACTTGGCGGTTTCCACCTCGGGCTCCCCCACCGCCAAGGACGTGCCGTCCCAGGTCAGTGGACGCGACTTCACCACGGCTTCGTCGCCGGTGATGGCGAGGACTTCGCCCCACCGGATCCGGCAGCGGTCCAGGACGTTCAGCGCGGTGGCATACCGGCGGTCATCACGGAGCAGGCCCAGCCAGGGATAGATTTCGAAGACGTGGAAGCTGTGGTGCGGGACGCCGCCGGCCAGGACACCTTCCACGAGGTGCGGAAACTGCAGGCCGGTGCGTGCCCTGAACCGGTCTTCCATCGAGTTGCCCATGGTGCTGATGCCCACAGTGTCCAGAAGGCTGTTGCCTACCCAGTAAGCCTCCACCACGCGGGCGTCGAGCGGATCGTGGATGCCGTGCGAACCGGCGATGAGTTCCAGGTAGGGCCAGGCTCCGGCGAAGCCCTTCGCGAGTTCCCGCAGGCCCTGGTCGGTGACTCCGGACTGGCCGTAGTGCAGGAGGGCGTCACTGTCGGGAGGGCCGCAGCTGCCTCGCGAATTGGGCGGGTACGCGTACCGGATAAACAACTGGGCACCATCGACAACCATGGCGTGGCCACCTTCTCCGAGGGTCTTTTGAACGTAGCACCGCAGCCTGCGCCGGACAAGGGTGCGTTGGCCACTGGGGCACCTCAAGAATCCGTTGGCAGCCTCCGCCCACGTGCGGACGCTGCCCAGACCGAAAGCAGGGGTCACGCACCATGGCAACCACTGATCTGAACCGCCGCGCCGCCCTCCAACTCCTGGTGGCGGGAGGCTCTGCAGCCCTGCTGGCCGGATGCGCCGGCTCCCCCGGCTCCCCGCCGTCGTCGGGCCCTGCAACGACCGGCGGGAACGGCGGCAGCGGCGCGATCAGCATCACCGACCAGCGCGGCAAAACCCTCACCTTCGCCCGGCCGGTGACCCGGGTGGTGACCATCCCCATGCCCGCGGCGTCGCTGCTGGTGGCGGTGGACCGCACGGCGGATCATCTCGCCGCCATGCACAATGCCTCCTGGGTGGCCATGCGCGACGGCATCATGGGCACCATCTTTCCGAAGGCCCTGGAACTGCCGCACGACATCGCCACGCAGGACTTCACGGCCAATGTGGAGAGCGTGCGGGCCCTGGACCCGGACGTGGTGATCCAGTGGTCTGACGCGCAGCTCATCGACCCGCTGGAAAAGGCCGGCCTGAACGTCATCGGGCTGACCAACAACGGCAAGCAGGAGGATATGGACGCGTGGGTGGCCATGTTCGCCGCGATGCTGGGGAAACCCGAACGCGCCGTGGATATCAAGACCCGGAGCGATTTGGAACTCGCCGCCGTCAAGAAGCTGGCGGCCGGCCGGAACTCCGCCGGGCCAAGCATCCTGTACTTCAACCGGTTCACCGGCGGCCTGAAGGTGGCCGCGGCCAACAGCTACAACGATTTCTACATCAAGCTGGTGGGCGGCACGAATCCCGCCACCGGGAATGATCCGCTGCAGGGCTCGGGGATGGTGGGCCTGGACGTGGAGCAGGTCCTGCGGTGGGATCCGGAGATCATCCTGCTGGGAAATTTCGACGCCGCCATGCCCCAAGACCTGTACGCGGATCCCGTCTGGCAGACCGTGTCCGCGGTAAAGAACCGGCGCGTCTACAAGGTGCCGCTGGGTGGGTACCGGTGGGATCCCCCCGGGCAAGAATCCCCGCTGATGTGGCACTGGCTCAGCGACATCGCGTTCCCCCAGCAGCGCTCCCTCCTCCGGAACAAGGTCACCGAGTACTTCGATTTCCTGTACAGCCACAAGCCGACGGCGGCGGAGCTGGACAAGGTCCTGTGGACCGCGGCCAACGCCGACTCCGACTTCTACAAACAGTTCAATGCTGCATGACGCCAGCGACGAACGGCTTAAGGCCGGCCGCGCCCGTACGCCCGATGGCCCGGAGCGGGACCACAGCCCTGCCGGGGATGCTCACGACGACGGCGTCCGGGAGCATGGGGAAATCGACGGCGGATCGGGGCTTGCGGACCGGGACGGGCCCGGGGACCGGGACCGGCGGCCTGGACCATCGGCACTGAAGCCCATCGCCGTCAGCACCATCTTCCTGGTTGCCGTGACCCTGGTAGCCCTGGCCGTGGGCCGCTACAACGTTCCGCTCTGGCACGTGGTGCAGATCCTGGTGGGGCAAGTCGTCCCGATCCCCTCCGAGGCCACCGCCACGGAAGGAAATGTGGTGCTCCTGGTCAGGCTCCCCCGCGTGCTGCTGGCGCTGCTGGTGGGCGGCGGCCTGGCGATCGGCGGCGCCGCGCTGCAGGCCATCTTCCACAATCCGCTGGTCAGCCCGGACATCATCGGGGTTTCCGCGGGCGCATCCTTCGGCGGCGCGCTGGCGATACTCCTCGGGCTGGGGACGTTCGCGCTGATCACCAGTTCGTTCGTTTTCGGCCTGATTGCCCTGGCCATGCTGTTCCTCATCACCTCGGGGCGCGGCGGGACGCCCCTGCTCATGATCGTGCTGGGCGGCGTGGTCACGGGATCGTTCTTCTCCGCGCTGGTCGCCCTAGTCACCTACATCGCGGATCCCAACATCACGTTGCCGGCCATCGTGTTCTGGCTTCTGGGGAGCGTTGCCACCGCCACCTTCGGCAAGGTGTTGGTGGCGCTGATTCCCGTCGTCGGGGGCGCGTTGGTGCTCCTGGCATTGCGGTGGCGCATCAACGTGCTCTCGCTGGGCGACGACGACGCCACCGCACTGGGGATCCGGCCCCGCCCGCTGCGCTGGGTGGTCCTCGTTTCGGTGGCACTGATCGTGGCCGGGGCGGTCGCCGTAAGCGGCGCAGTCAGCTGGGTGGGCCTGGTGGTCCCGCACCTGGCAAGGATGTGGGTGGGACCGGACCATCGGGTCCTGCTGCCGGTGTCCTTCCTCCTGGGCGGCGCCTACATCATGCTCGTGGACACCGTGGCGCGCACGGCGACGGCGGGCGAGATCCCGCTCGGTGTACTGACGGCGCTGATCGGCGCACCCGTGTTTTTTGTCCTGCTGCGCCGGAACCGGGACAGGATCTGGGAAAGTGCTTGAGCTCAAGGGCGTAGGCTTCGGATACGGCCGGATGGACTGGGTCTTCCGGGACGTCAGCTTCCAGGTCCTGCCGGGAACAGCCACCGCCGTCCTGGGACCCAACGGCAGCGGCAAGACCACGCTGGTGCGCTGCGCCGCCGGGCTGCTGAACCCGGTAGAGGGTAGCGTCACCCGGGCGGCCAGGGCGGGCTACGTCCCGCAGGCCCATGGCAGTACCTTCGCCTACCGGGCCCTGGATATGGTGCTGATGGGACGTGCCCGGCAGATCGGCCTCTTCCGGTCGCCGGGTGCCGCGGACCGGGCTGCTTCCCTGGAGGCCATGGACAGGGTTGGCATCGCCGGCCTCCGCAGCAGGTTCTTCCCCACGCTCAGCGGAGGCGAGCAGCAGCTGGTCCTGATCGCCCGGGCCATCGCCGCCGGCTGCCCGGTCCTGGTGCTGGACGAGCCCGCCACCGGCCTGGACCTGAAGAACCAGGTCCGCGTCCTGCGGCTCCTGCGTGAACTGATGACCGACGGCATGGCGGTGCTCCTCAGCACGCACCACCCGGACCACGCCCTGTACCTCGCTGACCGGGCCGTCCTGCTCACTGCCGGCGGACCCCGGACCGGCGATGCCCTGGAGCTGCTGAGCGAAAAGGAACTCACGGCCCTTTACGGAGTGGGCGTCAGCACCATGGCGTACGTCGACGGCCGCAACACCCGCCGGACCGTAGCGGTGCACTACGGCGGCCGGTGAGAGAGCGTCCGGTTCACGGCCAACGCTCTCTCACTTAACGTAAGAAAACCGCAAACGCTCTCTCACTTTCCCTAAGAAAGTGAGAGAGCGTTTGGGAAAAACCCGCATTAAGTGAGAGAGCGTCCGAGGGGGGTGGAGTTAGCCCGTGTTGCGCAGGCCGGCCGCCACCCCGTTGACCGTGATCAGCATGGCCCGCTGGAGCCGTTCGTCGATCTCGGCGCCGCTGATGCTCTCGCCTTCGGCGCCCTGGGCAGCCCGCACGCGGCGGAGCAGCTCCACCTGCAGGTAGCTGATGGGGTCCAGGTACTGGTCCCGGATCTCCAGCGAACGCTTGAGCGTCGGCTGGGCGTCCAGGAGCACGTTCTCACCGGTGAGGTTCTGGATCTCGGTGACCGTGAGTTCGAACTCTTCGCGGATGGCCCGGAAAATGTGGTGCAGGTCCTCGGGAACCAGGGTAGCCACGTAGTACCCGGCAATGTCCAGGTCCGTCTTGGCCAGCGTCATCTCCACGTTGGAGACAACAGACCGGAAGAAGTGCCAGCTCTCCATCATCTCCACCAGCTGCGCGGAGTTCCCGGCCTCGCGGGCTGCCTTCAGGCCAGAGCCCACACCGAACCAGCCCGGTACGATCTGCCGGGACTGCGTCCAGCCGAACACCCAGGGGATGGCACGCAGGCCGCCAAGCCCTGCCCCGGAATCCGGGCGTTTGGACGGGCGGGAGCCGATGTTCAGCGAGCCCAGCTGCTCCACGGGGGTGGAGGCCAGGAAGTACGCGGGCAGGTCAGGGTGGTCGATCAGCTGCCGGTACCGGTCGAAGGCACCGTCGGAGATGATCTCCATAACGTGCCCGTACCGTTCGCGCTGGTCATCCGACGTGCGCGGATCCCGGTGCAGGGCCGAGCCCTGGAGCACTGCCGCGAGCGACAGCTCCAGGTTTTCGCGGGCCAGCTCCGGCAGCGAGTACTTGTCCGAGATGACCTCGCCCTGTTCGGTGAACTTGATTTCGCCTTCCAGCACGCCGTTGGGCTGGGCCATGATGGCATCGTAGGTGGGTCCGCCGCCGCGGCCCACGGAACCGCCGCGGCCGTGGAACAGCCGGACCCGGACGCCGTGCTTGGCCGCAACGTCGCGCAGGTTGCGCTGGGTCTTGTGGATCTCCCACTGGCTGGTCATCACGCCGGATTCCTTGTTGGAGTCCGAGTAGCCCAGCATGATTTCCTGGACGTCGCCGCGCAGCCGGACCAGGTCGCGGTAGGACGGAACGGACAGCAGCCGGTCCACGATCTCCGCCGAGGCACGCAGCTCCTCCACGGTCTCCAGCAGCGGCGCGAACCCGATCTTGGCGTAGGGGGCTTCGCCGAACAGGTTGATCAGGCCTGCCTCGCGGGCCAGGACGGCCGCGGCCAGGACGTCGTCCGCGCCGCGGGTCATGGAAATAATGTAGGTCTCGATGACGTCCGGACCGTACGTGCGCAGGGCGCGGCGGATCTCACGGAAGACGTCGTACGTGCCGTCAGCGACGCCGTCGAGCTTAATCGGGTGGCCGGACAGCGGCCGGCGTGAGGCGAGCTCCGAACCGAGCACCTCGAAGCGTTCCTCGCGGCTCAGTTCCGCATAGCGGATGCCGGGGCCGCCCAGCCGGTCCATCAGCTGGCCAACGGCGTCATGGTGGTGGTCGGCGTGCTCGCGGATGTCCAGCGTGGCCAGGTGCAGGCCGAAGGACGCGACGGCGCGGCGGACGCGGGCCAGTGCGCCATCAGCGGCGAGCGACGCCGAGTGGTTGCGGAGGGATAGCTCCAGCAGTTCGAGGTCGGCCAGGAGTTCCTCGGTGGAGCGGTAGTCACGGCCGTGCTCATGGGTGGAGTCCGCGGCCACCCGCTTGCCCGTGTTGATGAGTTTGGCCTTGATGCACGTGAGCTTCAGGCGGTAGGGCTCCTGGGCGTTGAGTTCCAGGACGCGCCGGTCCAGGCCCGGGAGCTTCTTCAGGTCCGCGTCGATGGAGTCCAGCAGGGTCTGGTCCGCGCCGGACAATGCGGTGGAGTTGGACAGGATGGAGATCAGCTCGTCCATCATCGCGATGCTGATGCGGACGGCGTGCTGGTTCTGGATCTGGAGGATTTCGCGGGTGACGGCGGCGGTGACGTTGGGGTTGCCGTCCCGGTCGCCGCCGATCCAGGAACCAAACCGGATGGGTGCGTCCTTGGAGGAGAGGCTGACGCCGTGCTCACCAAGCAGTTCCGAGAAATCCGAGAGCATCTCGGGCATGGCGTCGGTCAGGATGCCGCCGAGGTAGTAGATCGCGTTGCGGGCCTCGTCCACCGGTGTGGGGCGCACCTGGCGCAGTTCGTCGGTCTGCCACATCTGGTCGATGACCTCCGAAAGCTGGCGGTCTTGGCGGCGGCGCGCGGACGTGCCTTCCTTCGTGGGTTCGGCCAGGACATCGGAGAGCTTGCGGATCTTGTCCAGCACGGAACGGCGCGAAGCCTCGGTGGGGTGGGCGGTGAAGATGGGGCGGACGTCCAGCCCGTTGACCACTTCCTGAAGCACGCCCGGCCCAGCCTGGGCGGCGATTTCGGTGACGGCCTTGGCCAGCCAGCCGTCCTTCTCCTGCCGGGTCCGCAGGCCGCGGACCCGGTGGACCTGCTCCGCGGCGTTGGCCAGGTGGAAGTAGAACGCGAAGGCCCGCACCAGGTCGGTGGCCTGCTCGATCGGCAGGGAGCCGAGGAGTTCGCGGACCTGTTCGACGACGTCGTGCGCGCTCCAGGGGCCGGTGGCATCGGCACCGCCGCGGGCGGCTTCCTTGGACTCCTTGGTGAGGAGGCGGACCTGCTCCACCAGGTTAAGGAGTTCGGGGCCGTGCTGGCGGACCAGGGATTCACCCAGCAGGGTGGAGACGCGCCGGACGTCGGCCCTCAGTTCAGAGGCGAGGTCGGTTGCGGAATTCATTGCAGTGTTAGCCATGGAAACTGTCTTTCGAGGGTTCGGACTTGGCTCGTACACTGCGCTGGATACTGTGAGCCACGTTACTAGCTATCGATGCTACCCGCACGGGATGGCGAAGGCGGAATCCGTCTCAGATATTGCGCCGGTCTCTCAACGAAGGTTCTCGCCAGGCGGTGTGGGCGGCGCAGGATCTCAGCGGACAATCTTGAAGTTGAAATCAAGGGTCCCCAGGGCTCCGTACAGGCGCAGCCACACCGGGAGCATCATCTCCGCCCCGCGGGCGGTGGTGATGTCTCCGAGGTCAATAATGTCACGGTGGCCCAGCTCCCGGAGGAGTCCGGTCACGGTGTTCTTAGCGTCGGCGTCGTCGCCTGAGACAAATACGGAGTGATCCCCGCCGCCCAGCCTGCCGGGGTCCACCATCAGCCCGGCGTTCATGGTGTTGAGGGTCTTGACCACCCGAGCCTGCGGGAAGGAATGCTGGATCCGTTCGGCATTGCTGTCGGTGTTGACGGGGTTCAGCACCGGCGGCATTCCTTGGGAAAAATCGAGCGGGTTGGACACGTCGATAACAACTTTCCCCGACAGGTTGGCCGAATGCGCGGCGCTGAGGGCACTGAGTGTGCCGGCCCCGTCCGTTGCATTCACTATCAGTTCCGCCGCGGCCGCGGCTTCCGCGAACGTTTCCAGGGCGATGTGCTGGTTCGCTGCGTGCCATTCGCTGAAGGGCGGCGTGCCCATGGAGTCCGGGCCGCTGCGGGCGAGAGTTTCTCCCGGGTCGCGGGTGCCCACCACCACGTCGTGTCCCAGCGTGGACAGCGCGCCCGCGAGGGTCCGGCCTACGGTACCTGTACCCAAGACTGCGATTTTCATGCTTCAGACGTTACTATCCACCGGCTGCAAGGCATAGGCTGCAGCCGTGGCTGTCCGTGGTGGAATGAGCGGTGCCTGCCCGGGGTTGTAGCCCGGGGAATCAGAACCGCTTTGGAGGAACCATGAGCACCACCGCAGCAGCCCAGCTGGAACGCTGGCAGCGTTTCCGCACCAACCGGAACAAAGCCCTCGCCACCCGCCACGGCTGGCTGACACTCACTTCCTTCCAGTGGCTGGAATCCCGGCCCGCCGCCGTCGACCTCGCCCCCGGCCTCTGGTCAACGGACGGTACGACGGCGACGCTCACCGCTGCGGCGCAGGACGGCCTGACGCTGGTGGAAACCGGCGAGCCCGTGGACGGGACCATTACTGCCTCCATCGCCAACGAGGAATCCCTGATGTGGGTGCAGTTCGGCGGCGCGGACGGGCAGCAGGTAGTGGTGGAACTCGCCATGCGCGCGGACCGGTACGCCATCCGGACCCGTGATTCCGGTTCGCCGGTGCTGACGGAGTTCGACGGCGTGCCCACCTTCGACTACAACCCGGACCTGGTGGTCGCGGCAGCCTACCAGGCGTATCCGGAACCGGTGGCCATCCCGATCGGAACGGCCAATCCCCTGGTGGACGGCGTGCACTATTCGGTGGGCGAAGTGGTTTTCCGGCTGCCGGGGATCAACCATGAGTACCGGCTGCACGCCGAGGAGGAAAAACTGGGAGCCCTGACCATCACGTTCCACGATGAAACCAACGGCGAATCAACAGACGAGTGGCGGAAAGTCTCCACCCCCAGGCCGCGCGCTGATGCCTCCGGGAAGGCCACGGTGGTGCTGGACTTCAACCGCGCCATCAACTACCCCAGCGCCTTCACCCCGTACGGCACCTGCCCCATGCCCGTGAAAGGCAACAGCCTCGACGCGAAGATCGAAGCCGGCGAAAAGCAACCTGCGTTCTAGAAGCGCGAATGGACACTTGAGGCCCCGGCGGAACGGGGCCTCAAGTGTCCTTTCGCGCTAAATGGTGGGTCAGACGATCGCGGAGACGCCGGTGACCGCCCGGCCCACAATGAGCGTGTTGATTTCGAACGAGCCCTCGTAGGTGTAGATGGCTTCGGCGTCGGCGAAAATCTTGGCCATCCGGTAGTCGGTTACGATGCCGTTGCCGCCCAGGATGGACCGGCCCATCGCCACGGTCTCCCGCATCCGGGCACTCGTGTAGGACTTGGCGAGGGCCACCTGCGGCATGTCCGCCACGCCGTCGTCCTGCAACTGGGCAATACGCGCCATCATGGCCATGCTCGCTACGGCGTTGCCCAGCATGGTGACCAGCTGCTGCTGGATGAGCTGGAATTTCGCCAGCGGCCGGCCGAACTGGTGGCGTTCGACGGCGTACTGCCTGGCCACGTCGAACGCCGCCAGCTGCTGTCCCACCGCCTGCCACGCCACCATGATCCGGGAGCCCCGGAGGAGCTGGTTGGTGTCCTCAAAACTGCTGATCCCGGCAAAACGGTCAGCCTCCGCAACCTGGACATCCTTGAGCACAATGTCCGCGTTCTGGACGGTCCGCAGCGCAATCTTGTTCTCGATCCGGCTCCGGCTCACGCCCGGCAAGGACGCATCAACGATGAACCCGCGCACCGCGCCATGCCCGTCGGCAGCCACGGCCTCGTCCTTGGCCCACACCAGCATGTAGTCGCAGAACGTCCCGTTCCCGATCCATCGTTTAGCGCCGTTGAGCACCCAGGAGTCGCCGTCGTCGTCGGGCTCTCCCGTTGCGCTGGAGATGCGCCGGGCACTCGTTTCCATCCCGCCGGCCACATCGGAACCGTGGCCGGGCTCCGTGAGGGCGAAGGCGCCGGTGATGCGCAGGCTTGAGGCGTCCTCGAGCAGCCGCGCCTTCTGGTCGGCCGAACCAAAACCGTAAAGCGACTCCACGAACAGGTCGTGGTGGACCAGGAAGAAAGTGGCGATCGAGGTGTCCACCCGCGTCATCTCGGCGATGACGAGTCCAGCGAAGAGGTTGCTGTAGCCGCGCTGCGCAGGCGTGCTCAGCTCCAGCGCGGCGAGCTTGGGCAGGATGTGCGCCGGGAACTCCGCCTTGTTCCACCAGTCCGACGCATAAGGGGCGATCTCCGCGGCCAGGAACTCCCGCAGCTCGGCCAGCTTGGCCCGCTCCTTCGGGTTGAGGAAGGACTCGAACGCGAAAAAATCGGCGGTGGGCAGGCCGTCGATCGCCGGTTCGGAGGTGGCCGGCCCCGAAGTGGCCGAACCAGAAGTGGAAGGCAGGTTCACTTCGGGCCCATCCGGATGGCGCCGTCGAGCCGGATGGTTTCGCCGTTGATCATCGCATTGTCCACAAGGTGGGCCACCAGATTGGCGTATTCGGCTGGCCTGCCGAGGCGGGACGGGTGCGGGACCTGCTGGCCCAGCGAATCCTGGGACTCTTGCGGGAGGGTTGCCATCATGGGTGTTTCGAAAATGCCCGGGGCGATGGTCACCACCCGGACCAGCGAGCGCGCCAGTTCCCGGGCCAGCGGCAGCGTCATGGCGGCGACGGCACCCTTGGAGGCGGCGTACGCGGGCTGCCCGATCTGCCCATCGAAGGCCGCCACGGAGGCGGTGTTGATGATGACGCCGCGCTCGGGTCCGCCCAGTTCCGTGCTGACCGGTTCCGTGGAGACCATGGCCGCGGCCGCCAGGCGCAGCACGTTGAACGTCCCGATGAGGTTGACCTGGATGACGCGGTTGAACGTGTCCAGCGGGAGGACGCCGTCGCGGCCCAGGACCTTGCCCGGGGTGGCGATCCCGGCACAGTTCACCACAATCCGCAGCGGCCCCATCGCGGCAGCGGTGTCGACGGCGGCCTGAACCTCTGCTTCGTTGGTGACGTCGGCAGGGGCAAAGACTGCGCGTGGTCCGGAGCCGTCGCCGGCAGCGTTCAGCTTCGCGGCGTAGGCCGCACCGGCAGAGGACGGCAGGTCGATCAGCACCACAGAGGCACCGGCGTCGAACAGGCGCTTCGCGGTGGCAGCCCCCAGCCCGGAGGCCCCGCCCGTAATCAGCGCGACAGTACCCAAGACGTCCATACATCCTCCTTGATGCGGCTCCAACACCAAGGGACAGGCGCGGAACGTTAGTTAGTGAATGTTAACTGAAATTCCGGCTGGCCGCACCCACTAGGCTAAATGCATGACCACGCCGGACGCCCAACCCGCCGACTGGCAGGACCGGGCCAACGTGGCGGCCCGCTCCGTCACCGCACTCTTCGGCCGGCGGCTGCTGTTCCTGCCGGGAACCCACCTGGCCGCCGTGCAGTGGCCGTCGAATCACCTGAAGAACCTCCTCCACCCCTGGCATTACTGGTGGCAGGCGCACTACGTGGACTGCTTGGTGGACGCCGGGCGCCGCGAACTGGGCAACGGCGCCACCCCCGCGGCAAGGTTCAACGGTCCACGCCACGCCAGCGCCGGCAGGCTCGCGTCGAGGCTGGTCACCGGCATCCGGCTGCGCAACGCCTTCACCCTTGTCAACAACTACTACGACGACATGGCCTGGCTGGCGCTGGCGACGCACCGCCTGCAAAGCCTGGCCGAGGAGACGCGCAAACCCGGACGCCGCCGCAACGCCATGGTCCACAAGACCCTCACCCTGCAGTTTGATTCCGCCTCCACCGACGACCTGGGCGGCGGCAGCTTCTGGAGCACAAAGCGCGACTTCAAGAACACCCCGGCCACCGCCCCCGTGGCGCTTTACTACGCCCGGACAGGCCAGCAAGCCAAGGCGCAGCGGCTGGTCGACTGGCTCAATGCCGTGCTCTTTGATGAATCTCAGGGCCTCTACCTCGACGGGGCACGGCTCAACGCATCCGGCGAAGTTGTAGTCGAGGAGACCGTCTACACCTACAACCAGGGCCCCGTGCTGGGAGCCCTGCTGGAGCTCGGCGGCGACGCCAACCTCGCCCGGGCCGCCGCACTGGTGGACGCGGTCGCCAACCAGCTCACGGAACCGGGGCAGCGGATCCTCCGCTGCGATGGAACGGGCGACGGCGGACTCTTCACCGGGATTCTCTGCCGGTACCTGGCACTCGCCGCCGTCGACGCGCGGCTCCCGGAGTCCGCCCGGAACACCGCTACGGAGTTGGTGACAGCTACTGCCGAAGCTTTCTGGGCGGGCCGCCGGCCGGCCGCCCCCGGGACAGCATCAGCCAGTAGCGGCAGCGTCGTCTTTTCCATCCACGCTGCACAGCCGGCGGACTCCACCTACCCGCCAGGTGCCGCCGTCGAACTTTCCACCCAGCTGCAGGCCTGGATGGTGCTGGAAGCCGCCGCGGCCCTGGAATGACCGCCGCTCACCGCGGCTGCGCCGGGCGTACGCGGACCGGCGCAAGCTGGGCGACCACCAGGACGGCGGTGACTGCTCCTGCGGCGATGATGGCTGCGAGCACCACGATCTGGAAACGCCCTGCCTCCAGGGGCGAAATCCCGCCGAAAATTGCTCCCACGAACGCTCCCGGCAGGGTGACCAGGCCCGTGGTCTTGGTCTGGTCCGTGGCAGGAATCAGGGCGGCGTGAACTGAACGCCGGGCGAGGTCAAGGGTTGCCCGGCGCGGCGAAGCACCCAGGGCGAGCCAGCCCTCCACCTCGTCCCAATGATCATGGACGGACTCCGCGAAGCGCCTGCCTGCCAGGACCGCGACGGTCATGGCATTGCCGATCACTATCCCGCCAATGGCCAGGGCGTAGCGGGGCGCGAATTCGATGGCGCCGGTGCCGAAAATGATGAGCAGCGTGGCGGTGATGCCCGCAGCCATCGAACCACCTACGAGCGCGAGGTGCGCCCAGCTCCAGCCGATCCGCCGCGTGGCGCTCACGGCCGCAACGGCGAACATCACCGCCAATGCAACGGCAACCCAGACCGGACTGGTGATCACGCCGCTGAGAACGAAACTGACGGCCGCCAGCTGCACGGCTCCCCTGAGGATCGCGAGCGCGGGAGAAAACGCGGACGGCACCTGGAATGCCAGCAGCACCGCCACCGTGAGCATCACCAGCAGACCGACGCCGGCCACTGTCGGCACGAAATCGGCGAGCTCAGGCATGAGGCCAGCATAGCCAGCGGGCCGCCCGTGTCACGGAGTAACTAAGTCGCGCCCTGCTGGAATTAGGTCACGCAACACTTCCGTAATCCTTGTGATCCTAGTCACTTAAGACCCGCATGGCTTGGTGGCTTAGGTATGGCTAACCTACGCTTTCTCAGGTGAGCCTCCCCGAAATCCCCGGCCCACACCAGGACTCCGGTCCCGTTGACTGTTCGCAGAAAGTAGCCCTCAATGAAGATCCGCAACAGCGCTCTGGCCGGCATCGCACTCGCCGCCACTGCAGCCCTCGGACTGACCGCCTGTGGCGGCAGCACGTCCCCGGCAGCCACCGTCGCACCGTCCGGAGAAGCCAAGGCTTCCGGCGAGATCACGGTCTACAACGCACAGCACGAATCCATGACCAAGGCCTGGGTGGAAGAGTTCACCAAGGAGACCGGCATCAAGGTCACCCTGCGCCAGGGCAAGGACACCGAGATGTCCAACCAGATCATCCAGGAGGGCGATAAGTCCCCGGCTGACATCTTCATCACCGAAAACTCCCCCGCCATGACCCAGGTGGAAAACGCAGGCCTGTTCGCCGACCTCACCGACGAGGTCAAGAACCAGGTTCCGGCCGAGTACCGCCCGTCCACCAACAAGTGGACCGGCGTCGCAGCCCGCTCCACCGTGTTCGTGTACAACAAGGAAAAGCTCACCGAAGATAAGCTGCCCAAGTCCCTCTCCGACCTGGCCGGTCCCGAGTGGAAGGGCCGCTGGGGCGCGTCGCCGTCCGGCGCCGACTTCCAGGCGATCGTTTCCGCCTTCCTTGAACTCAAGGGCGAGGCCGAAACCGAGAAGTGGCTCACGGCCATGAAGGAAAACTTCAAGGGCTACCAGGGCAACGGAGCGGTCATGAAGGCTGTCAACGCCGGTGAAATCGAAGGTGGCGTTATTTACCACTACTACTACTTCGGTGACCAGGCCAAGACCGGCGAGAACTCCAAGAACGTGGCCAGCCACTACTTCAAGAACCAGGATCCGGGCGCGTTTGTCTCCGTATCCGGCGGTGGCGTGCTGAAGTCCTCCAAGAACAAGGCCGCTGCCGACGCGTTCCTTGCCTTCATCACGGGCAAGAAGGGCCAGGAGCAGCTGCAGACGGGCAAGGACTTCGAGTACACCGTGGGCGCCGGCGTGGCATCCAACGACAAGTTGGTTCCGCTGGCCGAACTGCAGGCACCGACGGTTGACTCCGCCAAGCTGAACTCCAAGAAGGTCACGGAGCTGATGACCAAGGCCGGTCTGCTCTAGCATTTGGTTTCAACCCCAGAACTAACCGTCAAGGCGGCGATGGCGGGCAAGGGCAACAGCCCTCGCCCGCCATTGGTGGTTGCGCTCCTGGCCACATTGCTGGCCCTGTTCGCCCTCATCCCGTTGGGCTATGTCATCTACATGACAGCGGTCACCGGCTGGGATACCAGCATCGAGCTGATCTTCCGCTCCCGGGTGGGCGAGCTGCTGGTCAACACCCTCCTGCTGATGCTCATCGTGGTGCCCGCAACCCTGGTGGTCGGCGTGGGCGGCGCGTGGCTGGTGGAACGCACCAAGTTGCGGGGCCACAAGTGGTGGGCCGTGTTCCTGGCGGCGCCGCTGGCCATTCCCGCGTTCGTGAACAGCTACGCCTGGGTGTCCGCCATCCCCTCCCTGGAAGGCGTCTGGTCCGGCGCGCTGATCGCCACGCTGTCTTACTTCCCCCTGGTCTACATTCCGGCCGCGGCCACGCTGAGCCGGCTGGATCCGGCCATCGAGCAGTCGGCGGCGTCCCTGGGTCTGGGCCCGTGGCAGGTCTTCTTCCGCGTGGTGCTGCCCCAGCTGCGTATCGCCGTCACCGGCGGTGGCCTGCTGGTGGGCCTGCACCTGCTGGCCGAGTACGGCGCCTTCGCGATGATCCGCTTTGAGACGTTTACGACGGCGATCATGCAGCAGTACGCTTCCACGTTCAACGGCACGGCGGGAAATATGCTGGCCAGCGTCCTGGTGTTCTTCTGCCTGATCCTCCTGGTAGTGGAGGTCCGCAGCCGCGGCACGGCCCGCTACGCACGGATCGGCTCCGGCGCGCAGTCCAAGCCCCTGCGGCTCCCCCTGCACCGCTACCAGATTCCGGCCCAGCTCGGACTCCTGGCGCTCACTGTCCTGGCGTTCGGCCTGCCGCTGTGGCTTGTGATCCGCTGGATCGTGGCCGGCGGCGCCGAGATCTGGGATGTGGAGGAGTTTGTCCCCGCGCTGCTGCAGACGCTGGGACTGGGCCTTGCCGGCGCAGTGGCCGCCACCGTCGTCGCGTTCCCCATGGCGTATCTGGCCGTCCGGTATCCGGGCTGGTTCAGCAAGTCCCTGGAGCTCTCCAACTACATCACCAGTTCCATGCCCGGCATTGTGGTGGGTCTGGCCTTCGTCACCGTGGCCATCAACGTGGCCCCGGGCATCTACCAGACCACCGGCCTGCTGGTGGCCGCGTACGTGCTGCTGTTCATTCCGCGTGCCTTGGTGAACATCCGCGCCGGGCTGGCACAGGCCCCCAAGGAACTCGACGAAGCGGCCCGCGCCCTGGGCAGGTCCCCGTTCAATGCCTTCCTGAAGATCACGTTGCGCCTCACGGCTCCCGCGGCCGCCGGCGGCGCAGCGCTGGTGTTCCTGGCCGTCGTGACCGAACTGACCGCCACGCTGCTGCTATCCCCGAACGGGACAACAACCCTGGCCAGCGCGTTCTGGAGCAAGAGCAGCGAAATCGACTACGCCGGGGCAGCCCCGTATGCCCTGCTGATGATCCTGCTCTCGGCGCCCATGACTTACCTTCTCTTCCAGCAGTCCAAGAAAGTGGCCGGACAATGACCGAACAATCCCCCTCCAGGCTTCTGGAACCGCGGATCGCGCCGTCAGTGGCACCCAGCACCAACAGCCACCTGCAGATCACCGATGTCACCAGGAACTTCGGTTCCCAGGCCGTCCTCAAGGGCATCAACCTGTCGGTGGCCAAGGGCGGGACCACCGCCATCGTGGGGCCCTCCGGCTCGGGCAAAACCACCCTCCTGCGGCTGATCGCCGGCTTTGAACACCCTGCCACGGGCAGCATCTCGCTGAACGGCTCCAAGGTGGCTGGCGACGGCGTCTGGCTGCCCGCACACAGACGGCACGTCGGGTACGTGGCCCAGGACGGGGCGCTTTTCCCGCACCTGACGGTGGGCCAGAACATCGCGTTCGGCCTGGACGCGGCCAGGCTGGCGGGCGGCCGCCGGGCGGCGGCGGCCCGGATCAGCGAGCTGCTGGACATGGTCTCCCTGGACGCCTCGATGGCCAAGCGGCGGCCGCACCAGCTCTCCGGCGGGCAGCAGCAGCGTGTGGCATTGGCCCGCGCGCTGGCCCGCGAACCCGAACTGATGCTGCTGGACGAGCCCTTTTCCGCCCTCGATGCCGGCCTGCGCGTGGCAACCCGGCGGGCCGTGGCCAAGGTCCTCAACAAAGCCGGCGTCACCACCATTCTGGTCACCCACGACCAGGCCGAAGCCCTGTCCTTCGCGGACCAGGTGGCCGTGATGCGCGGCGGCAAGCTGGCCCAGATCGGAAACCCGTTTGTGGTTTACACCCGCCCCGCCGACCGCGCCACCGCGGAATTCCTGGGCGACGCCGTCATCCTGGACGCCTGGATGGAAGGCTCGCTGGCCACGTGCTCACTGGGCGGTATTCCCGTGCGCCGCCCGCCTGCCCAGGGCCGCGTGCAGCTGATGCTGCGTCCGGAACAGATCCGCATCGCCGAGGATGGCCCCATCCGCGGCGTGGTGGTTGACACCGACTACTTCGGCCCGGAAACCACCGTGCGGCTCAAACTCGCTGTGCCTCCTGAACTCGCCGGCCGTTCCGACCACCGCTACCCCGGCGGCGGCGAGGTCATCACCATCCGGCACTGGAACGCCTCCATCGCGCGGCCCGGAATGGAACTCTGCCTGCGGGTGGTGGGCGAAGCGGTCGCGTTCCCCCTGGACGACTGACCCCAACTGAGTAGCGGTAACTGTCGTTATGAGCCCTCATAACGACAGTTACGGCTACTCAGTTGGGGAAATCCGGCCCCATTAGCCTCCGGCGGGCTTCTTCTTCTGCGGATACGGCGCCTCGCCCCGGGCCAGCATCTCGACAAAGCCGGCGATTTTCCGTTCCCGCGTGGACGCTTGCTTCACGGAATTCGTGCGGTAAATCAGGGCATACCGGTTCACCGACGTGAGGACCTCGAACATGGCCTGCGCCTCGGGGACGGCCGCGATGGCAGCCGCGAGGTCCGCGGGTATTTCCGCGGACGCCTGGCCTGAGTACGCGGCCTCCCAGCGCCCGTCCGCCTTGGCGGCGTCAACGGCCGCGCGGCCCGCCGCAGTCATCCTGCCGGCAGCCTCGAGCTTCCCGATGCGGTCCACATTCCGCGCCGACCAGATGCTCTTGGGACCGCGGCGGGTCATCCGCTGGAAGGAGCTGCCGTCGTCGCGCCTTTTGCCCTGCCCGTCGATCCAGCCAAAGCACAGCGCCTCCTGCAAGGCTGCCTCGTAGTCCAGTTCAGTGGTGTTGCCGCCCTTCTTATGCAGCACCAGCCACACGCCCGGGCTGGTGGCGTGGTGCTGTTCCAGCCACAGCCGCCACTCCGCCGCGTCCGCTACCAGCAGTTCCTCGAGTTCGATGGCCATGGCCCTATTCTGCCCGCCTTCTGCAGGAAGTGGCATGATGGCGGTAGCCGACTTGTCCGGATTCGAGGAGGAACCCATGCTGCGTGTCAGACCCGTCCATTTCACCTCCCGGCCGGACAGTTGGGAACAGCTCCTGGCTGCCCTGGGCGTGGCCAAGACCGTTGATGACGGCCCGTGGCGGGAGTTCGACGCCGGTTCCGGCCGTCTGGCCCTGCATTTGGCCGACGCCGGTGCCCCGGATGACGGCACCACTGCCCTGGGCGTCGAGGTGGGCGATCTTGCGGAATTCGCCCGGCGCACCACCCTGGCCGCTGAGGAATCCGGGAATACCGTCGCCGAACTCATCGCCGCCGACCACGGCGAGTCGTGCCGCATCACCGGCCGGGATGGCTTCACGTTCCTGGCTGACAAGGGTGCCCGGGAGCCCAACGCGGCGGACGCTGACCCGGCGCTGACCGTCGTCGGGGTCTGGTTTACGGAGGATCCCGGCGCCGCCGCCGTGACGCTGCAGGACATCGGCGCCAGGTTCCGCCCCGTCCCGGACGCCGACGAAACGGCCGACTTTACTGCCAAGAATGGCGGGGTGCTGATGGTGCGGCCGGCGTCCGGGCCGCCGCGGTCCGGCCTGGGATTTGAGTACGACGGCGATCTGGGCGCCTTGCGGGACCGGCTCGCCGCCGCCGGGCTGGACGTCAGCGAAACCGAGGAAGCCTTCGGCCGGACCCTGCACGTGGCCAACCCCGACGCTGCCGTGGACACAACCGCCCCGCATGTCCCGCCCACGCTCTGGATCTCGCAGCGCCTCGCCGTACAGTGATCCGCGGGCACGAACCGGGCACGAACGCGCCCTGAACCGGCCGAGGGGTGAGATTCCGGCGCTTTGGGCGCCGCTTTACGCTGATAGCTCACCCCTCAGCGGTCCGAGGCCGCCCGATGGGGTAGAACTTAACCATGAACGTTCGCACTCCTGACCCTAATCCCGGCTGGCTCTCCGAAGAAGACCTCTTTGAGGCCCGCGGGAGGCTCCCCATGATCTACGTGGAGGCCGTGCCGGTAAGGCTGGATCCGCTGGGTTTTGTGAACGAGGTCGGCACGCTGCTCCAGGCCGATGAAGACGGGAACATGATCCGGTCGCTGGTATCGGGCCGCGTGATCTACCGCGAGACCATCCGCGCCGCACTCCTGCGCCACATGGAAAAGGACCTGGGGCCGCTCGCCTTTCCGCAGCTCCCCATCAGCCCGGTCCCGTTCATGGTGGCCGAATACTTCCCGGCCCCGTCCCAGACCGGCTTCACCGACGACCGCCAACACGCCGTCTCCCTGGCGTATGTCATCCCCGTTACGGGCGAATGCGAACCCCGCCAGGACGCCCTGGAACTGACCTGGATGACTCCTGCGGAAGTGCTTAGCCCCGGCGTCCAGCTCGAATTCAGCGGCGGCCGAGGCTCCCTGGTCCGCCAGGCGCTGGCGTTTGCGGGAGTGGGTAACTGACGCCCGCTGGTTCCCCGGCGTCCCCGACTTCCGGGGCCCCGCTTTGTAGACTGTAGGGCGGACCGCAAGAGAACTTAAGGACTCCCATGACCGACAACCCAGCCGCCAGGCACTACAGCGAACAGCAGGCTGGATCTCTGACCACCGGCGATCAGCTCCTCCTCCCCGACGGTGAACGCACCGCCGAAATCCAGCACGTGGAGTTTGAACCGGATGATTTCGGGACCCCTGCGGTGGTCCTGGCAAACCTCACCGGCGGCGGCACGCTTCGCATCGCGGCCGGCTCCACCGTAAAGATCCTGGACACAACAGTCCGGGTCATCACGGTTCCGGACAACACCCTTCAGGACACAACGCCCGACGCCGTTACGCAGCTTCCGGACGCGGCGCAACCCCCTGCCGAACAGCCCCAGCACACCGGCGAAGCGGAGGCAGCCCCGGCGGCTCCCGCCGTCGTCGTACCTCCCCTGCCGGCCATCCCGCCCGCGGCGAGCGGGCCCTCCGCGGAAGAACTGGCCCGGATTCCGGCGCCGCAGGGCACGCCCGAAGCGGTGGTGGAGGCCGCCGCGGAAGCCCACCCGGACGCCGTGGGTGTGCTGCTGCTGGCGGACAAGCTGGCCAAGGGCATCAACTTCAAGTCCGGCAGCTGCCTCAAGGACCTCAGCGACCTCGCCCACGAACTGTTCATCACGCTCAAGGATCCGGACGGTGCGCTCACCGTGGCGGACCTGCTCAACGTCCTGCCGTTCGACGGCAACCCGGGCCGGTGGGCGTCCGTGGAGGCGTCATTGGCGTTGTCCAGCTTCATCTGCCGCCAGGACCGGCAGGAGGAGCGCGCCGAAGTCTATGAAAAGCTGCTGCGTTTGCCGGAAAACCAGGAAACGGACCCGTTCAAGGCGCGGATGAACGCCAAGGTGCGCCAGCGTTCGCTGAACGAACCAAACCTGTACGACAAAGAGATCTTCCGCTCGATCGACAACTCCAACCATGAGGCCGAGCGGGAATGGCGGCTGCTGCGCCTCGAGTCCCTGATGTTCCTCCGGGCGCACGGCGGGTCTGAGACGATCGGCGCGGGCGAACTCCAGCGCCGGATCAACAACGAACTCGAGGCCGTCCGGGCCTAGTCTGTCCGGGCCGGGGGGAATTGCCCCTACCCGGGGCTGCGCCGGGGTTGTAGATTCGGGCTATGACGAACAATCTGAGCGTGGTGATAAATGCTGACGCGCCGCAGGTCTGGACCATGCTGCGTGAACCGGCCAAAGTGGCCCAGTGGCATGGCTGGGAGGCCGATGAACTGGCAGGTGAGATTGACGAGATCTACTTCAGCAGCAACGTGGCTGAAGCCCCGGACCACACCAGCCTGACCACCAACGGCGGCGACGTCTTCGACCTCAAACCCGTGTCCGCAGGGACGCTGGTCAGTGTCACGCGGGCAGCCTTGGACCACAACTCGGAATGGGCGGCCTGGGACGAGGACATCACCCAGGGCTGGCTGACGTTCCTCCAGCAACTCCGCTTCGCGCTGGAACACCACCCGCACGGCAAACGGCACACGTTGTTCTACGAAATTCCCAGTGAGTCCGCTTCCGCCATCGAAAAGCTGGGCTTGTCGGACGTGCCCGCGCCGGGTGAGACGTACGGGCTGACGCTGGCCACCGGGGAAGAGCTCACCGGCAAGGTCTGGTTCCACAGCAACCACCAGGTGGGTCTCACCGTCCACAGCTACGCGGAGCATGGCGACGGCCTGCTGATCGTGGCGGACCAGCCCGTCATTGAAGGGGTAAGGCCCCACGGCGGCGCCATGGTGATCGCCTCGACGTTTGATCTGGGCGCCCACAAACTGGAGTCCATCCATTCGCTCTGGGACGGCTGGCGGGCTGAGGAATACCCCACATCGGAAGCGGCCCGCTGAGGGATCGGCGACGTTTGCTGGCACACTGGAACCGTGCCAGCCAACCCCGCCTCCGCTACATCCGCCTCCGTTTCGGCCGTCTCAGCTGATCCCGTCGCACCGGCGGCCAGCTCCGCCGCTGCAGCTGACCAGTCGCAGTACTCCTTCGCCGTTGGCACGCGGCTGGCTGACAGTTGTGCCTCGTCGTCTGCGCAGGTATCGGCCAACGACGGCGAATTCCTGGGCCGCACGGGGACCATCACCACCCCGCACGGCGAGATCCGCACCCCGGCGTTCATCGCCGTCGGGACCAAAGCCACGGTTAAGTCCGTCCTGCCGGAATCCATGGCGGAACTGGGGGCACAGGCGCTCCTGGCCAACGCCTACCACCTGTACCTCCAGCCGGGGGCGGACATCCTGGACGAGGCCGGCGGGCTGGGCTCCTTTATGAACTGGTCCGGGCCGACGTTCACGGACTCCGGCGGGTTCCAGGTGATGAGCCTGGGATCCGGCTTCAAGAAGGTCATCGACATGAAGTCAGTGGACACCTCCGGACCGGACGACGCCGTGGCTCCGGGCAAGGAACGACTGGCCCACATCGACGACGACGGTGTCTGGTTCAAATCGCATCTCAACGGGGACCGCCACCGCTTCTCCCCGGAAATTTCCATGCAGGTCCAGCACCAGATCGGCGCGGACATCATATTCGCCTTCGACGAGCTGACCACGCTGCAGAACTCCCGCGGCTACCAGGAGGAATCGCTGGAGCGCACGCGGTTGTGGGCTCTTCGCTGCCTGGACGAGCATTTCCGGCTGACCTCCGATCGGGTGGGGAAGCCCTACCAGGCCCTGTTCGGCGTGATCCAGGGTGCCCAGTATGAGGACCTGCGGCGGAAGGCCTGCCGGGACCTTGGCGCCATGGACTTCGACGGCTACGGCATCGGCGGGGCGTTGGAGAAGGAGAACCTCGGCACGATTGTGCGCTGGTGCAACGAGGAGCTGCCGGAGGACAAGCCGAAGCACCTGCTGGGCATTTCCGAGCCGGACGATATCTTCACCGCGATCGAGAACGGCGCGGACACCTTCGACTGCGTCTCCCCCACGCGTGTGGCCCGCAACTCCGCGTTCTACACACCTGCCGGCCGCTTCAACCTCTCCGGAGCCAAATACAAGCGCGACTTCGGCCCGCTGCAGGACGGCTGTGACTGCTACGCCTGCGCCAACTACTCGCGGGCCTACATCCACCACCTGTTCAAGGCCAAGGAAATGCTCTCCGCCACGCTGATCTCCATCCACAACGAGCGCTTTGTGGTGAAGATGGTGGACGACGCCCGGCTGGCCATCGAGTCTGGCCGTTTCTTCGAGTTCAAGGCCGAGACCCTGGCGCAGTACTACTCCTGAGCCCACCACGCTCTGTTCGTCCCGTCGTCGTCCGCGCCGTTTCGACGGTTCCCTGCGCACTCGATGTTTGGAACCGTCTAGGGCGCAGGGAACCGTCGAACCGGGGTTGTCCACATATCGCGCCTTGGTCTTCCGGTTGGAGTGGACTTGTGGCGAACAGAAGAGCTCCTGGAAGCCGGCCTGAAGGCCCGCGCCATAGCCGCGTCGGTACGCTCCGGAGACCTGGTCCGGCTCAGACGCGGCTGCTACATCCGAGGCAGTATCTGGGCGAGGCAGAAGGCGTGGGTGCGCAGTCGGCAGCTGATCGCGGCCCATGCTCATGGAACGCTGACGACGTCGGGCGGCGGCTTCGTCTACAGCCACACCTCGGGCGCCCGGCTCCATGGGCTGTTCCTGTGGGACGTGGACGATCTGGTTCATGTCACCCAGCAGACGTGTCCCTCGCGCATATCCCACGGCAAGGACGTCGTGGCACACACGCGCACCTTGGGGGCCGACGACGTCACGTTCGTGGACGGTCTGCCCTGCACTGCGCTGGAGCGGACGGTGGTGGATTGCTGCCTCATGCTCAACTACAGGCAGTCCCTGGTTTTGATGGATCATGCTCTGCGGAAAGGTGCGGACGTGGAGAAGCTCCGGAAGATGTGCTCTGCACTGACTGGAAGAAACGGAGTCCTGGCGCTTCGGAGGGCCATCGAAGACAGCGATTCCCGTTCCGAGTCTCCGGGCGAAACGCTCACCCGCGAACTGCTCCACCGGCTCTGCATCGAGCCACCTGAGCTGCAGGTGGTCGTCTGGTCCGCGGAAGGCCAGCACCGCCTCGACTTTGCTTGGCGGGACAAGAAAGTGGCTTTGGAATTCGACGGACGGGTGAAGTACTTCGACTTCCAGCCCACGGATGAGGCCATCTTCGCCGAACGGCAACGCGAAAAGGCGTTGATGGCCCTTGGCTGGACATTCATCCGGGTCGAGTGGAAACACCTCTTCCGCGAGCAGGAGTTCAAGATGACAGTCCTCCGGGCGCTCCTGAGCCAATCAGCGGCGTAGGGCCCGGCGCCACTTCGACGGTTCCCTGCCCACTCGATGATTGTGAAGATCGTGTGCGCAGGGAACCGTCGAAACGGCCCCGCCGCAGGCTTGCCCTAGACCCCGTAGCTCGGTTCGCGCTTCTTGATCCACCCGATTACCAGGGACGTCACCGGGACGAACAGGAACTCCACGAGGGTCTTGTAGACAAAGCCCACCACGACGTAGTTCAGGAACGTGCCGAAGTCGGTGATGCCGATGACGGACGCGGCGATGCTGCAGAAGATCAGGGTGTCCACGAATTCACCTGCGCCGGAGGAACCCATCAGCCGCGCCCAGAGGGATTTCTCCCCGGAGCGGGCCTTCATCTTGACCAAGATCCACGAGTTGATGGTCTGGCCGGCCAGGAATGCCAGCAGCGAGGCGAGCACAATCTGCGGCACCGGACCAAGGGCCCCCTCAAGGGCGGCCTGCTTGGACGCGCCGAACTCGTCATCAAAGCCGGGCAGGGCGATGATCACCCAGTAGCAAACAGAGGCGAAGACGGACAGGGCGAAGGTGGTGAAAATGGCTTTGCGCGCCACCTTGAAGCCGTAGACCTCGCTGATGACGTCGCCCAGGATGTAGGCGAGCGGGAATAGGAAGAAGCCGCCGTCGGTGATGATCGGGCCGATCGCGACGCCCTTGGACGCCCCGATGTTGGACAGGATCAGCACCACGGCCATAAACGCCAGCATGATGCCAAAGTACGGCGAGCCGATGGATGCGAATTTCGGCGCCGTCCGGGCGGAGTCGGCGATGGGCAGGGCGTCAGCGCCTGAGGGGGAAGGCATGGGGGATTCCATTCGTAGTGGTTCGCTCGGCATACCGTTCCCGCAACGAAAGTTGCGGGGGACGCCGGCTGTATTAGCACTGTCACGACATTCTCCCACCGAACAATAAGGCCCGACGCCGGGTGGCAGGATAGTGCCATGACTTTAGCTTCAGCTGCCCTCCAGTCCCCCGTATCCGCTCCCGCCGTCGTCCTGACCATCGCGGGGTCCGAAGTGACGGGCGGCGCCGGAGCGCAGGCCGACCTGAAGACGTTCCAGGAGCTGGGCGTGTTTGGCATCGCCAACCTGACCTGCATCGTGTCCTTCGATCCGAGCGACAACTGGAACCACCGATTTGTGCCGGTGGACCAGCAGGTGATCGCCGACCAACTGGAGGCCACGACGGCGGCCTACGGTCCGGCGTCGGGCATCACCGCTGGCGGTGCGTCGGGTGCGGCGGGCCGGCCGGTTCTGGACACCGTGAAGATCGGCATGCTGGGCAGCCCGGCCACTATCAGCACGGTCGCCGCGGCGCTTGAAGCGGGCCGGTTCCGCAACGTGGTGCTGGATCCGGTGCTGATCTGCAAGGGCCAGGAGCCGGGCCACGCGTTGGACACGGACCAGGCCCTGAAGGCGCAGATCCTGCCGCTGGCCACGTTCGTCACACCCAACCACTTCGAGGCCGAATCACTGTCCGGCCTGGCGATCACCGACGTCGAATCCCTGAAAGCAGCGGCAGTCCGCATCCATGAGCTCAGCGGCGCCGCGGTCCTCGCCAAGGGCGGGGTGCGGCTGGCAGGTCCGGACGCCGTCGACGTTTACTACGACGGCGAGACCCTCGAAGTCCTCAGCGCTCCGAAAGTGGGCGAGGTGGCGGTGTCCGGCGCCGGCTGTTCGCTCGCCGCGGCGGTGACGGCCGAGCTGGCCAAGGGCGCCACGCCGCTGGAAGCTGCCCGGGCCGCCAAGGACTTTGTCACCGCCGGGATCCGCAACCGGGTGGCGTCCGGAGCGCCGTTCGACGCGCTCTGGCAGGGTGGCGCGCGCTAACCAGGGAGCCCAACTCCCACCCCCAGACGCTCTCTCACTTAACGCAGGAAAACCCGGGACGCTCTCTCACTTCCACAAGACAGTGAGAGAGGGGGTCCCCGGAAAAGCTGCAGGATCTGAGAGAGCGTTCGGTCAGGAACGGGGGTCGGCCACCGTTCCCATAAACAGCGGCAGGCCCGTTTCCACATGCACGATCTGGTAGTGGAACGGCCGGTCGAAGCTGATGGACCGCTCGGGCGGCG
This sequence comes from Pseudarthrobacter sp. KH_020_B, assembly GCF_057840185.1. Taxonomy (NCBI): domain Bacteria; kingdom Bacillati; phylum Actinomycetota; class Actinomycetes; order Micrococcales; family Micrococcaceae; genus Pseudarthrobacter; species Pseudarthrobacter sp. KH_020_B. The sequence continues at coordinate 691,780 of NZ_CM174506.1, read as the reverse complement.
GCGGAGCGCTGGTCTCCCTTGCATTGATCTGGGTCACGGCTGCGGCCACGGTGCCCTTTTCGGCGACCGTGATGTTGGCAGCCTGCGCGGCCTGCGTGATCATCATCCCCCGCTGGATGTTGTTGAAGTCCTCCGTGGTGTCGAGCATCTTCTGGAGACCCAATGACGCAAACACCTTCCGCAGGTCGAAACTGGACTTGTGGTCCCAGCGGGGCAGCTGGATCTGCACCGTCTCCAGCGTTGCAGCATCAAAGGCGTCCGCGACTTCCCTGAGCTTTTCCGCACCGAAGGCCGCGGAGGCTGGCCCCGAACCCGCGCCGGCTCCGGCCGCCGGCAGGACCAACCGCATAACAAAACCGTCGGCGTAGGGCAGGTCCACGCCCTGCCAACCCACGCCTTCCGCGTACTTCATCTCGAGCTCGTTGTGCATGGCAGGCGCGTCGATTTCCTCGCCGGCGGCGGTGGTGAACGGCAGGTCCGAGGTGTCATTCGGGTCAAACGGCGCGCTCCAGGCGGAGGCAAAGTACAGGGAATTGAGCAGGCTGAAGGTGTTCCTGGGATCGTACTCCGCCGGCGCTTCCTTGATCCGGCCTCCCGTGTTCTTGTTGACCCAGGCATCGATGGCGGGCTTGGTTGCACCCTTATCGCTGAAGTCCACGGGATACACCCCGGTTCCGTAGTGCCGGGCCAGCGTGTCCAGGAACGCCTCACCGGTAGGCACGCCTTTGTCCACAAACAGCCCGTTAGCGGCGTGCATGACCGGTTTCCGCGGCGGGTTGTCCTCATCCACGGCGCCGGGGTCGCCGTCGAACGTCGCCAGCGAGGTGAGGACCGCGTTCATGGCCTCATCCCGGTTCTCTGCAGGGAGTCCCAGGACGCTGTCCATCTCCGCTGCGCTTTCTCCCGACGCACCGGCGCGAAGCATCGCGAGGGCAATCAGGAGGCTCCCGGGCGAGGACACCACGTTCCCGCCGGAGCCGTCGCCGCCGTCGGCCAGCAGGGCATCGCCGAGGACAATGGCGGACTGCCGGAACGTGGCCAGTTCGTCCGGGAAAGCCGCGCGGTCCACCGAAACCCGCTCCACGCCGTCGGCCGTGATCAATTCCGGAGGCGCGGGGGCCGGGGCCGCACATGCCGCCAGCCCCAGCACCGCACCCAACGCCACCGCCCGCTGAAAACGAAACACCACTGTCGCCTCCCCGGCACAAGGGCGGGAACCCGCCTGCTTCCAGTGAACCAGCGACGGCGGCGCGAGACGATGCCTGTACGGTCACGCTTCGCACTCATTTTGGTCTCGCCCAAACGCTCTCTCACTTAACGCAAGAAAACCCCGGACGCTCTCTCACTTTCTTAAAGAGAGTGAGAGAGCGTCCCGGGATTTGCCACATTATCTGAGAGAGCGTCCGGGGTGCGTAAGCGATGGGGCGGTGAACGTACGACGGCGGGCGGCCACCCGACGTCGTACGCTCTCCGGAGTCTCTGCCCCCCAAAACTAGGCGTTGATGAGGTCCTTGTCCTTGTCGTCGTCCTTGGCCGGGCGGTTCCAGGCATCGCCCTGTTCGCGGTCAAGGTGGGTGGCCTTCTTGTTCTTCAGGGCGAAGATGTAGACCACCAGCGAGATGGCAATGGCCACGGTGACGTAGGTGAAGAACAGATCCACGCGCTCGGCCTTCTGGAAGGCCGCACCAAGCAGCGGGACCGTGCCGCCGAAGAGCGAGTTGGCGATCGCGTAACCCAGGCCGACGCCGAGGGCTCGGATGGAGGCGGGGAACAGCTCAGCCTTCACCAGGGCGTTGATGGAGGTGTAGCCGCCAACGATCAGCAGGCCGCCCATCATGAGCAGGAACGCGGTGAACGGGTCCTTGGTGTTGGACAGGGTGGAGAGCAGCGGCCAGGTGAAGAGGACGCCCGTAATGCCGAACCACAGGAGCAGCGGCTTGCGGCCCACCTTGTCCGAGATGATGCCGTAGACGGGCTGGAGGATCATGAAGATGAACAGCGCCCAAAAGTTGATGACCGAGGTATCGGTCTTGGCGATGCCGGACGTATCGTTCATGAACTTCAGGATGAAGTTGGTGTAGGTGTAGAACGCCACGGTGCCGCCGAGGGTGACGCCGATGCAGATCAGCAGGGGCTTCCAGTACTGGGTGAACAGCAGCTTCATGGTGCCCGGCTGGGCTTCGCCGGCCGCAACGGGCTTCTTGGCGGCCTCAACCTGCTCCGCGGAGACGGTTTCCTCCATGGATCGACGCAGCCACAGGACCACGAGCGCGGCAACGCCGCCGAGGGCGAACGGGATCCGCCAGCCCCACTCGGTCAGATCGCCCTTGGGCATCACGTTCTGCAGTATGACCAGCACCAGCAGGGCGAGCATCTGGCCGCCGATCAGGGTGACGTACTGGAAGCTGGAGAAGAATCCGCGGCGCTTGGACGTGGCGGCTTCGGACATGTACGTGGCGCTGGTGCCGTATTCCCCGCCCACGGAGAAGCCCTGGACCAGGCGGATCAGAATCAGCATCACCAGAGCCCAGACGCCCACCTGTTGCGTGGTGGGCAGGATTGCGATGGCGAAGGAGCCTGCGGACATCAGCGTGACACTGAGCGTCAGCGCGGCCTTGCGTCCCTTGCGGTCGGCGTAGCGGCCGAAGAACCAGGCGCCGATGGGGCGCATGAGGAACGACGTCGAGAAGACTGCCATCGCCTCCAGGCCGGCCTGGAGGTCGTCCGTGGAGTTGAAGAAGTGGGACTGGAAGTAGGCGGCGAAGACGGTGTAGACGTAGAGGTCGTACCACTCCACGAGGTTGCCCGCGGACCCCTTGAGGATGTTACTCACGGCCCGGCGGGTCTGGGCGGCCTCGGTTGTGGGCGCAAATTGTTGGGTGCTCATCGCTGAACCTTCCTTGGCTGCGGCGCGTTTCTTACTTTCGTACTATCCATGGCTACGTTGCCCATGGTTCCTCCTCGACGTTGACGTCCCCCTCAAACGCCGAGGGCCTCATCCAAGTTATGCGTGATCCAAGGCACATCCAACGTGGGAAGGCATTTCCTAACACTTCCTTAGGTTTCGCCGGAGGCTCGGGGTAATCTCCAAAGCGGGCAGATTGCAGCTGCCAGTCATCGAAAAGGGACCGTGCCATGGAATTGCTGATCGTCGAGGACGACGACGCCATGGCCTCGGCGCTGGCCGCGGCCGTGGTGACCGCGGGGCACAACCCCACCCGGGTGGCCCGCGGAGCCGACGCCCTGCTGGTCCACCGAAAATTCGAAGTCATCCTCCTGGACCTGGGCCTTCCCGACATGGATGGCCTCGACGTGCTGCGCAAGTTGCGCCAAGTCACGCTGGTGCCCATCCTGATTCTCACCGCGCGCGACGACGAACGCAGCGTGGTGCTCGGCCTGCGGTCCGGAGCGGACGACTACCTCGTCAAGCCAGTGAAGCTCGTGGAACTCCTTGCCCGCATCGAAGCCGTCACGCGGCGTGCCGGCCGCCATGGCGGTAAGCGGCAGCAGCGTGTGGTGCTGGGTGATCTTGAGATCGACCTCGAGCGGCGCGTGGCGGCACTCCGTTCCGAGGTGCTGCCGTTGACGGCCACCGAGTTTGACCTGCTGGCCCTGCTGGCCGGCCATGCCGGCTCGGTGGTCACCCGCGAACAGATCCTGGACGCGCTGTGGGGCGACGCCTTCGTGGCCTCGTCCCGGTCACTTGACGTGCACCTGACGGGGCTGCGGGCGAAGCTCCAGTTGCCGGGCTTCATCATCAACGTCCGCGGCGTCGGCTACCGGATCGAGGCGGACCCGGCGTGAAACTGCGCGTCCTGGGCATCCTGAGTGTGCTGGCGGTGCTCATCGTGATCATCACCTCCAACGCCATCCTGACCTCGGCCAGCCGGGAACTAACCCAGGAGCTCCAGATCAACCGGGCCGCGTCGCTCAACCGCCTGGCACAGGTGGCGTTCGACGCAGCTTCCGCCGGCGAAACCGCTCAATTACAGACGGAGATGGACCGGTATTCCGAGCTCTACGGCGAGGGAGTCCTGATCCGCCTCCAACAGGGCACGCTGCGCTCCGGCGGCCTAAGCGAGGACAGGCCGGACGTCGGGGACGCGGTGGCCAGGGCAAACCTGAACCTCAGCGACACCACGCTGACCCCGCTGCAGCCGTTCGGGGCCGCCTCCGAGGTGATCTCCCGCTCCTTCGGCAGCGCGAGCCAGGTCCTGGGTGAGGCCGTCCTTGAGGTCAACCTGGACGCGGCCCGGCAGAAACTGCGGGAGCGGTGGCTCGTCGTCTGTTTGGCGGCGGCGGCCCTGGCCGCGGTGCTCCTGCTGGGCGCGGCCCGCGTGACCGGGTGGGTCCTCCGGCCCGTGCATCGGCTGAATGCAGCCGTCACCGAACTTGAGGCCACCGGCCGGACCGGCCAGCTTCCCGAGGCCGGGCCGCCGGAACTCCGGGAACTGAGCCGTTCCTTCACCACCATGGCGCAGACCGTCAGCCGCAGCCTCGATTCGCAGCGGCAACTGATAGCGGACACATCGCACGAACTGCGCAATCCCGTGGGCGCGTTGCGGCTCAGGATCGATCTGCTGCAGCTGGAATTGAAGACCTCCCGGGAACACGACGCCGCGGCAGGCGTTCTGGCCGAACTCGAACGTGTGGAGGAGATCCTGGACGGGGTCCTTCGGCTGGCGGCCGCCGAGCACAGGGCCTCTGAGGACTCCGCCCGGGGCCCGCTGGGAACCCCGTCGCGTGACGTTCAGGCTCCCGTTGATCCGTACCCGATTTTGCAGGAAGAAGCCGAACGGGCTGGGCCTGCCGCCCAGCGCAGCGGAGCAGCCATCCTCCTGTCAGATCCGCCTGCCCCCGCCATCCGCATCTCCTGCAACGCCGCGGAACTGGCCCAGATGGTGGGCGAACTTCTGAACAACGCCACCAAGTATGCTCCCGGCGCCCACATCTCGGTTGCTGCCCGCGAGCGCCAAGGCAGGGTGGCCATCGAGGTGTCCGACGACGGCCCCGGGCTTTCCGCCGACGAACGGACAGCGGCCACCAGCCGGTTCTGGCGGTCGCCGGCGCACCGGACGATCCGCGGCACCGGGCTGGGCATGACCATTGTGGACAAGCTGGCAGCGGCCAACGGTGGCCGGCTGGTGCTTGCGGACGCCTCGCCGCATGGCCTGATCGTGCGCCTCGAGTTTCCACGTGCCGGGGATGCGCCGGAACCCCGCAATGACTGACCGCATCGGACCCGGAGCCCTCCCCCGGCGGACCGTCCTCAAGGCCGGTTTGGCGGCCGCGCTGTCCGGGCTGCTGCTGCCGGCACTGAGTGCCTGCACGCCCGAGGACCGCCCGGGCACCGTCACCGTGGCCGGCGGCGAGCCCGGAGGGTTCTACCTGGAGTTCGCCGAACTGCTGGCGGCATCGCTGCAGCGTCACGGCGTTGCCCGCCAAGCCACGGCGCTGACTACCGGGGGCAGCCTGGACAACCTCGAACATCTGCTGACCGGCAAAGCCACGTTCGCCGTCGCGCTTGCGGACTCCGCGGCCGAACGCACAGCGGTGGGTGGGACGCCCGCCGCCGGACTTTCCGCCGTCGGAAAGGTGTACGAGAACTACGTCCACTGCGTCATCCGGCGCAACAGCGAAATCCGGGACATTGGCGGGCTTGCCGGCCGGACCGTGGCTGTCGGGGAGCCCGGCTCAGGGACGTCGCTGACCACTCCGCGGCTGCTCGAGGCTGCCGGCCTGAACACCACTGCCGGCACCGCCGGCGGTGTCACGGTGCTGAGCCTTGGCCTCAACCAGGGCCTCGCGGCCCTGCGGGACGGAACGGTGGACGCGTTGTTCTGGTCAGGCGGCGTGCCTACCGCGGCCATTGCCGCCGCGAACGACGACGTCGGGCTGGGTTTCCTCGATCTGTCGCCGCTGCTGCCGGCACTGCGGGCCAAATACGGCGTCTTCTACGACCGGGTGCTGATCCCGGCGGGCGCCTACGAGGGCATTCCGGCTGTTTGGACCGTGGGCGTGGCGAACCTGCTGCTGTGCCGGAGCGACCTCGATGACCAAACCGTCAAACGGACCGTCGAACTGCTGGTGGGCCATGCCGAGGAACTCATCCCGCGTTCCAGCCTGGGCGTCCAGTTCTTGAGCCCCGAGTCCTTGATCAACACCGCGGGTTTGCCTCTGCACCCCGGTGCTGCGGCCGCGTACCGGGAGCTCCACGGGTAGGTGGGGCGAATGGCAACCCCTTCCGCCAGCACTCCGTACGGGAGTACCATACACACGTGACCGTCATCGATCTGGCAGGCATGGTCGAAGAGGCCAGAGCTCTAGGCCAGCAAAGCGAAAGCCTGCGCCAGCAGCAGCTGGGGGCTGCGCGCCATCGCCAGGAAACTATCTGGTCCCTCCATGTTGCAGGCCTATCCATCCGGGACCTGGCTGGACGCCTCGGATGCAGCCCAGCCGTAATTCAGTCGGCCATCAAGGCGGCCCGCGATCGCCGTCCCCGCATGCCCCGGCGAGAAGAGCGGATTCCGTTTGAATTACATGTGCGGCTGGGCCTCAAGCTGCACGAAAACGAGCAGTCGATTCGTGAAATCGGGCGGGCTGGAATCGAAAGGATGCGCCAACGGCCGCGGAACCCTATCGCCGAAAAGTGGCTGGACCGCTGGACCGAACTGTTGGACCTTCCTGTGAACGAATTCGAGGTGGCAATGCTTGAAGACAGCCCCATCGCAAAAGAACTGCGACAGATGAGTCCCTTCGCAGGTGCCCTGACACAGGACGAACGGATCATTGCAATCAAGAAGGCGGCGGCTCTTGCGACGTGAAGAACTTGAGCATGCCATCCGCGCCGCCACGGAGATCATCCACAGCGACCGCGTCATCGTATTCGGCAGCCAATCAATCCTTGGCTCGTTCACTGACGATCAGCTGCCTGCTGCCGCAACGATGTCGGACGGAGTCAACATTGCCCCCATGTCCGACGACGAATCAGGAACCCTCGCGGACAACCTGGATGCAGCACTCGGCGAATGGTCGCCCTTCCACACCGAGTACGGGGTCTATGTACAGGGCGCCAGCAGAAAAACAGCCGTGCTCCCCCGCGACTGGGAGTATCGGCTGGTCAGCATCAGGAATGAGAACACGCGGAACAGCACCGGTCTCTGCCTGGATCCCTATGACTTGTGTGCCGCCAAGCTCATCGCCGCACGTTTCAAAGACCATGCGTTTGTCCTGGCGCTCATCGACTCCGGCCTGATCGATCCCTCACAGTTAGCGGAGCAAATCAAGCTGATCGACCCCGGCGAGCCCCGCCGCGACAGCGCCGTGTCATGGGCCAAATCCGTTGCTGCCAAACAAGCACCCACCGCGTAGCTCCTACCGCGGATCCGCGACCTTCCCCATGAACAGCGGCAGCCCTGTTTCGGTGTGCACGATCTGATAGTGGAACGGGCGGTCGAAGGAGATCTTCTGCGGATCCTGCGGGACCACTCTTCCGGACACCGCGCCGTTGAATTGCGTCACTGCGGCCGCCACCGTGCCCATTTCCGCGACGGTGATGTTGGCGGCCTGCGCTGCATCGGCAATCAGGAGCCCGGGCTGAATGTCACCGAACCCGGCGTCCGGCCCCAGTGTTTTCGTCAACCCGAGGCCTCGCAGAATCGGCATCAGGTCCAGTGTCGATTTGTGGTCCCATTTGGGCAGTTGGATTATCACGGGAATGTCCGGGGCAGCCTCCAACGCCTCGGCGATGCCTTCCAAGGCGGACATGTCAGGCGTCGGCGCCCCAGTCGCCGGCAGCACCAGCCGCATTGCGAAACCGTCTGCGTAGGGCAGATCCACTGCCTGCCAGCCGGGCGCCTCCGCGTAGGCCATCGTGGACATGTTGTTCATGGTGTCCACGTCGATCCGCTCGCCGTTGCCCAGCGTGAAGGGCAAGTTCGAGGTGCCCAGCGCGTCAAAGGGCTCCTGCCAGGCAGCAGCGAAGTACAGGGCGTTGAGCAGGCTGAACGTGTTGTCCGGATCGTATTTGGCCGGCGCCTTCTTGATCCTGCCGCCGGTGTTCTTGTCGACCCAGGCATCGATGGCGGGCTCCGTTGTGGCCTGGTCCCGGAAGTCCACGGGGTACACGCCGGTGCCGTAGTGCCTGGCGAGCGTGGCCAGATAGTCGGCGCCCGTGGGCTCATTCTTGTCGATGAACAGGCCGTTGGCTGCGTGGACCAGCGGCTTGCGCGGCGGGTTTTTCTCGTCCACGGAGGCGGGGTCGCCGTCGTATTTCTCCAGGGAGGCGAGCAGGGCATTCATGGCCTCATCCCGGCCAGTGACCGGGAGCCCCAGCACTGAGTCCATTTCCGTGGCGGTCTCCCCCGATGCCCCAGCGCGGAGCATAGCCAGGGCAATCAGCAGGCTTCCCGGCGAGGAGACGGTGTTCCCGTTGCCGCCCTCGCCGCCGTCCTCCAGCAGCGCCTGGCCGAGTTTCAGCGCAGAGGCGTTGAACGCCTCGCGCTGGGCCTGATAGTCCGCAACACGGACGGAAACCCGTTCAACGCCGTCGGCCTTCAAAAGTCCGACGTCGGCTGGCCGGGGTGCGCAGGCGCTGACCAGCACCGTGCCGCCCACCAACGCGGCTGCCGCGACTACCGCCGCCGCTTTCCGGATTCGATTCATGGCGCATCCCCTTTTTTGCCCGCTGGTGTCTTCACATGGTGCTCCGGTCGCGCGAAGAATTCACGCGACCTGAGAGAGGGATGGCGAAAAGTAGCCGAAATGTGAGAGAGCGTTGGGCGAAAGCGGCCCAAATGTGATGGAGCGTTACCGCTCCGAGTGCGCGGCCAGGAATGCGTAGACCTCGGTCTCGTCGACGCCGGGGAACGCGCCGGGCGGCATCGCGGCCAGCAGGTGCGAGTGGGCGCGGGCAGAGGGCCAGGCGTTGCCCGCCCACTCGGAGGCCAGCGCGGCCGGTGGACGCTTGCAGCAGTTCGGATCCGGGCACGTGGACTTTTCGCGGGCGGTGGTTTCCCGGCCGCGGAACCACTTCACGTGCTGATACGGCACGCCGATCGACAACGAGAACTCACCGCTGGCCGAACGCTCCGTCCGGGCCGTGCACCAATATGTCCCGGACGGAGTATCGGTGTACTGGCTGTACGCGCTGAACTTGTCCGGCACATCGAACACGGCGCGAGACGTCCACGCCTTGCACGACGGCTGGCCCTCAATGGCGCCGGTATGGTCCATCGGGAACGTCACGCCGTCGTTCTCGTATGCCTTGTAGATGATGCCGCTCTGGTGGGTCTTCTGGAAGTGCGTGGTGATGCCCAGGTGCTTCGTGGCCAGGTTAGTGAAGCGGTGCGCGGCGGTCTCATAGGACACGGCGAACGCGTCACGGATGTCCTCAACCGCGATTTCCTTGGCAGCCTTGGCCTTCTGCAGGAAATCCACGGTGGCCTGCTCCGGCAGCAGCAAAGCGGCCGCAAAGTAGTTCGTGGCCACCCGCTGCGCCAGGAAATCGCCGTAGTTTTTCGGCGTCTCGTGCCCCAGCACGTAGTGCCCCAGCGCCTGCAGCAGCACGGAGCGGGGGTCGTGGTCCTGCCGCTGGCTCTGCGTCAGGTAAATTCTGTGGTTCTTCAAATCCGTCACTGAACGGGTGGAATGCGGCAGGTCGCCCACGTGGTGGAGGGTGAATCCGAGCTTCTCGGCGATGTCGGCGATGACGTGCTGGCTCAGCGGCCCGGCCGTGTAACCTACCAGCCCGAGCACCTTCTGCGCCTCGGCCTCGTACTCCGGGAAGTAGTTGCCGCGCTCGCGCATCATGGCGCGCAGTTCACCGTTCGCGCGGCGGGCCTCCTCCGGCGTCGCCACCTGCTCGTTGAGCTTGCGTTCGAGCTCGTGCAGCAGCCCCACCTGCGCCTCCAGCACATCGAGCGGAAGCCGCGAGCTGATGCGGATTTTGGGCAGGTTAAGGGACTCGTACAGGGGCCCGCGCTGGTAGCGTTCCAGCTCAATTTCCAGGGCCGCGCGGCGGCTCGGCGGCTCGGCGCCCAGCAGCTGGTCGATGCTCACATTGAGCGCGGCGGCCAGCCCCTGCAGCAGGGAAAGTTTTGGTTCCCGCTTGCCGTTTTCGATCAGGCTCAACTGGCTGGGGGCGGTCCCGACGGCGGCGCTCAGGTCATCGAGCGTGTACCCGGCCTGCTTGCGCAGATGCCGCACGCGGCGGCCCAGGCTGATGACATCCAGTTCCGGGGAGGCGGCGGATGACGGCGGGGGTGCGACTTCGCGATTCCAGCTTGCAGGAGACATTTCTTGAGAATACGCGAAGAAGTGCATTTCTTTCCATAGTTTTCCCCTAGAGAAGTGTTGTGAAGTGCTGAAAAGTAGTGATCACGGAAAGAAACACCGCACCGGGGTAGCCGGCCGGAGCTGCAAGGAAGCAGCTCCGGCCGGCAGATAACCACCCGGAGCTCAATCAAGGAGACAACGATGACTGCAGCATTTGAGCCCACCCAGCAGACGCCCGAAGAGCAGGCCGCAGCCCTGGAGCTCGAGTGGGCTGCCAATCCCCGCTGGGAGGGTGTGACCCGTGACTACAAGGCCTCGGACGTCGTCAAGCTCCGCGGCCGGGTCTCCGAAGAGCACACGCTGGCACGCCGCGGTTCCGAGAAGCTGTGGAAGCAGCTCACGGAAGAGCACAAGACCGGCGGGTACACCAACGCCCTGGGCGCCCTGACCGGCAACCAGGCAGTGCAGCAGGTCAAGGCCGGCCTGCGTGCCATCTACCTTTCCGGCTGGCAGGTTGCCGCGGACGCCAACAACTCCGGCCACACCTACCCGGACCAGTCCCTCTACCCGGCCAACTCGGTCCCCACCGTGGTCCGCCGCATCAACAACGCACTGCTCCGCGCGGACCAGATTGAATTCTCCGAAGGCGTCCAGACCGTTGAGGACTGGATGGTGCCGATCGTCGCCGACGCCGAGGCCGGCTTCGGTGGCCCGCTGAACGCCTACGAACTCATGAAATCCATGATCCAGGCCGGCGCGGCGGGTGTGCACTGGGAAGACCAGCTCGCCTCGGAGAAGAAGTGCGGCCACCTCGGCGGCAAGGTGCTCATCCCCACGCAGCAGCACGTCCGCACCCTGAACGCCGCCCGCCTCGCGGCCGACGTCGCCGGCACCCCCTCGGTGGTCATTGCCCGCACCGACGCCGAGGCAGCCACCCTGATCACCTCCGACGTCGATCCCCGCGACCAGGAATTCGTCACCGGCGAGCGCACTCCGGAAGGCTTCTACAAGGTCCGCAACGGCATCGAACCCTGCATCGCCCGCGCCAAGGCCTACGCTCCGTACTCCGACCTCATCTGGATGGAAACGGGCACCCCGGACCTGGAGCTGGCACGCAAGTTCGCCGAGGCCGTAAAGGCCGACTTCCCGGACCAGATGCTCTCCTACAACTGCTCGCCGTCGTTCAACTGGCGCAAGCACCTGGACGACGCCACCATCGCGAAGTTCCAGCGTGAACTCGGCGCCATGGGCTTCACGTTCCAGTTCATCACCCTGGCCGGCTTCCACGCCCTGAACTACTCGATGTTCGACCTCGCCCACGGCTACGCCCGTGAAGGCATGAGCGCCTACGTCGAGTTGCAGGAGAAGGAATTCGCCTCCGAGTCCCGCGGCTACACCGCGACCAAGCACCAGCGCGAAGTCGGCACCGGCTACTTCGACGACATTGCAACTGCGCTCAACCCGAACGCGTCAACCCTGGCACTGGTGGGATCCACCGAAGAAGGCCAGTTCCACTAGAAACTTTCCCCAAGTAAGTAGCACTAAGTGTCGTTTTGGAGGCTCAAAACGACACTTACTGCTACCCAGTTGGGCACTGCACCAGGAGACAGAAATGAACACCTTCACTGACAGCTTCACCATCAACGGGATCACTTTGACCGCGCAGCCCATTTGCCGGCAGGACGAGGTTCTTACTCCGGATGCACTGGAGTTTGTCGCCAAGCTGCACCGGGCCACTGCCGAGCGTAGGCAGGAACTGCTGCAGGCACGCCGGACACGGCGGGCAGACATCGCCGGCGGCCAGGACCCCAGGTTCCTCCGCGAAACCGAGGACATCCGCAACGACCCGTCGTGGCGGGTCGCTCCGCCGGCACCGGGCCTGGAGGACCGCCGGGTGGAAATCACCGGCCCGGTGGACAAGAAAATGACCATCAACGCCCTGAACTCCGGCGCGAAGGTATGGCTCGCGGACATGGAGGACTCCTCCACCCCCACGTGGCGGAACGTCATCAAGGGCCAGTTGAACCTTACCGACGCACTGGAACGCCGGATCGACTTCACCAGCCCTGAGGGCAAGGAATACAAGCTCCGTCCCGCCGGGGAACTGCCCACCATCGTGGTCCGCCCCCGCGGCTGGCACCTGCCAGAGAAGCACATGATCATCGACGGCGCCCCGGTGGCCGGCGGTATCGTGGACTTCGGCCTGTTCTTCTTCCACAACGCCCGCCGCCTCCTGGCCCAGGGCAAAGGCCCGTACTTCTACCTGCCCAAGATCGAGAACCACCTCGAGGCACGGCTGTGGAATGACATCTTCATCCTGGCCCAGGACCTGCTGGGCATCCCGCAGGGCACCATCCGCGCCACCGTGCTGATCGAGACCATCACCGCCGCGTTCGAAATGGAGGAGATCCTCTACGAACTGCGCGATCACGCCGCAGGCCTGAACGCCGGCCGCTGGGACTACATCTTCTCCCTGATCAAGAACTTCCGTACCCGCGGCCCCCGGTTCGTCCTGCCGGACCGCGCCCAGGTGACCATGACCCAGCCGTTCATGCGCGCCTACACCGAACAGCTGGTCCGTGCCTGCCACAAGCGCGGCGCCATGGCCATCGGCGGTATGGCCGCCGCCGTCCCCAACCGCAAGGACGAGGCCGCCAACACCAACGCGTTCGAGAAGGTCCGTGCCGACAAGACCCGCGAGGCCAACGACGGTTTCGACGGCTCCTGGGTGGCCCACCCGGACCTCGTGCCGGTCTGCCGCGAAGTGTTCGACGCCACCCTCGGCGAGCGGTCCAACCAGCTGGACCGTACCCGCGAGGACGTCATCCCGGACGACCGCGCCCTCATCAACGTGGCCGCCACCGAAGGCACCATCACCGAGCAGGGCATCCGGAACAACATCGAGGTGGGCATCCGCTACATCGAGTCCTGGCTGCGCGGGAACGGCGCCGTCGCCATCCACAACCTCATGGAGGACGCCGCCACCGCGGAAATCTCCCGCTCCCAGCTGTGGCAGTGGATGTTCGCGTCCGCCATCACCGACCGCGGCGAAATCATCACGCACCAGTGGATCGAGGAACTGCTCGACGAAGAGTTCGCACGCCTGGAACGCTTCGACGGCGACCGCTTCGAAGACTCCCGCGACATCTTCGAGGAAGTCACCCTCGGCCGGGACTTCCCGTCCTTCCTGACCCTCCCCGCCTACGCCCGCTACCTCACCGAGGCCCGCGAAAAGGCAACCACGGAAGAGCTCGCCGCAGCCTAAGTCGGCAGCAAGCTGAATAGATTTCCGTCCGCCGGGCAGGCACGCCCTTCGCAACAGGCACCCCGAGATCCGGGGGTGCCGGCCCGGCGACGGAACACCACCAACACAGCGCGAACGGACACTTGAGGCCCTGGAATCTTCGGATTCTGGGGCCTCAAGTGTCCGTTCGCGCTGTCGTGGGGGCTTAAGTGTCCGTTCGCGCCATCAGTGGGTGGCGTGCGGGTGGGGAGGAGGAGAACGGACGACGGCGGGACGCGTCAGCGTCCCTTTGGCACCAGCCGCACGGCCAGGGTTGTGCAGACGAAGAACATCAGCACGGAGCCCAGGATCACCAGCAGCGCCGGGGTCCACGAACCTGACGCGTCGCGCACGAAGCCCACCAGCGGCGGGGCCACAGCGCCGAAGCAGTAGCCCAGTCCCTGGACCGTGGCGGACATCCGGCCCGCGGACGCCTGGTCCCGGGCCAGTTTGATGATGGCGATGAAGATCAGCGTGATCCCGCCGCCCTGCGCGATGCCGCCGCTGGTGGACCACAGCCACCACAGCTCCGGCGCCAGCAGCAGCCCAGCCGGCACGGCCGTCCACAGCAACCCCACGGTGACCGCCGTCGTCGTCGTACTGAAATACTTGGCCGCGAATGGCACTCCCAGGCCGCCAACAATGGCGAAGATCTGGAACAGGGACGAGCCTGCCCCGGCCTCCGAGGCGGACATGCCAAGCTCGTCGTTGAGGTAGCTCGGCAGCCACGCCGTCACCGCGTAGTAGGAAAACGCCTGCCCGGCGAAGCCAGCGGTGAGCCCGGCGGTAATCCAGCCGGAACCCTTGACGGCCGGGTGTTCCTGCCCGCCGGCCACCACGGTGCGGGAGGGCACAAACGCCGTGCGGGCGCCCACGGCGAGGGTCCAGAAAACGATGGCAATCACGGCCAGGATGCCCACGGAGGCCAGGGCCACCCGCCAGCCGGCCAGCTCGGCCAGGGGCGCCGTGACCATCGATGTCAGGAACGAGCCGATGTTCAGGGCTGCGGTGTACACGCCCATGGCGGTCCCTTGGCGCAACGGGGAGAAGTCGCGGCGGATGATCAGCGGCACAGCGATATTGCCCACCGTGATGGCCAGGCCGATCATCACCGTGCCCACCACCGCCGGTCCCGGGCCGCCCGCCGAGCGAACAATCACGCCGGCCAGGACGCCAAGGATAGTCAGCGAAACGGCGAACTCGGCGCCGAGTTTCCTGGTGGTCAGTGACGCCAGCGACGCCGCGAGCGCGAAACACAGCACCGGGATACTCGTCAGCAGACCCAACATCACGGGGGTAAATCCGAGGTCGGCCTGCATCAGGTCAACCACCGGGGCAACGGCAACGAAGGGCCCACGCAGGTTCAGCGCCAGCAATCCGATGCAGGCCAGGAGGATCCAGCCTTTCGGAATTTTGGCCAGGAACTGTCCGCTCACGAGGATTCCGCGGTGGCTAAATAAGATTTCATCACTCCCATTGCTATCACGGCGCATTGCCCCGGACGCCACAGGCAACGTCATGGCGCCCTGGCATACGATGAAGCTCACACCGGCCGGCCCCAACGTGCGGGCTACCAGGCGTCGCACACTCGGACGAAGGAACTTCACATGCAGCAACGGCTTGCCATCCTCGACGACTACCAGGACGTGGCGCACGGCTTCGCCGACTGGTCCGCCCTGGAACAGGCCGGCGTCGCAACGTCCGTCTTCCGCGAGCCCTTCCAGTCCGAGGACGCCCTGGCAGCGGCGCTCGCCGGCTACCAGATCGTCATCGCGATGCGTGAGCGGACCCCGTTCCCCCGCACCGTGCTGGAACGGCTCCCGGGGCTGAAGCTGCTGGTGACCACCGGCATGGCCAACGCCGCCATCGATGTGGCCGCCGCAACGGACCTCGGCATCACCGTCTGCGGCACGCCCGGGTCACCCACCGCGGCTCCCGAGCTGACCTGGGCCTTGCTGCTCGCGATCGCCCGCAACCTCCCGGCCGAGGAGAACTCGCTGCGTGCCGGCACGTGGCAGACCTCGGTGGGGATGGAGCTGTCCGGCAAGACCCTGGGCATCGTGGGCCTGGGCAGGATCGGGCGGCGGATCGCGGCGTACGGGCAGGCCTTCGGCATGGAGGTGCTCGCCTGGAGCCAGAATCTCACCGCTGAGGCCGCAACCGAAGCCGGCGTTCAGAGGGTCAGCAAGGAGGACCTCTTCGGGAATTCCGACGTCGTCACCCTCCACCTGCGGCTGTCTCCCCGTTCCGAGGACATCGTGGGCGAGAAGGAACTGCGGCTCCTGGGGCCGGAAGGGATCCTGGTGAATACCTCGCGGGGTCCGCTGGTGAACCAGGATGCCCTGGTGCGGGCCTTGAACGAGGGCTGGATCCGGGGCGCGGCCCTGGACGTTTTTGACCAGGAACCGCTTCCCACGGGCCACCCGCTGCTGAGCGCCCCCAACACTGTGCTGTCCCCGCACCTCGGCTACGTGACGGTGGAGAGCTACCGGCAGTTCTATGGGGGCGCGTTCGAGGACGTCAAGGCCTGGTTGGAGCGGGCGCCGGTCCGGGTGATCACCGCAGGGTGATCACGGCCGGGTCATGACTGCCGAAAAGGCGCCTAGCCGGCCGCCTGGAGCGTCGCCTCAATGGCTGCAGGCGACAACACGTACTGCGTGA
Source organism: Pseudarthrobacter sp. KH_020_B (assembly GCF_057840185.1). Taxonomy (NCBI): domain Bacteria; kingdom Bacillati; phylum Actinomycetota; class Actinomycetes; order Micrococcales; family Micrococcaceae; genus Pseudarthrobacter; species Pseudarthrobacter sp. KH_020_B. Next base: position 675,561 of record NZ_CM174506.1, on the reverse strand, counting down.
CCATCTGGCTCGCACCAAGAATCGCCGCCTGGTCCCCGGCAACAGAAAGAGCGATCCGCAGGTGGCTGGTTGCGAGCGGCAAGGACCGCCGGTAGACCACTTCGCGGACACCGGCCATCAGGTGTTCCCCGGCCTGGCCAAGGCTGCCGCCGATGACAATGACGGACGGGTTGAGCAGGTTAACCACTGTGGCCAGCACGTCGCCCACATCCCGGCCCGCCTGGCGGAGGGCGTGGATCGCTTGCAAGTTGCCTTCGCCCACCAGGCGCAGCACGTCGCTGCCCCTGCTCGCTGGCACACCTTGCCGTTCCAGTTCGGCCGCCAAAGCCGGTCCGGACGCCAGCGCCTCCAGGCAGCCGTAGTTCCCGCAGCGGCACAGCACATCATCGCCGCGCGGCACGCGTACATGGCCCAGATCGCCTGCCGTTCCGTTGGCGCCGCGCTGCAGCTCGCCGCTGCTGATGATCCCGGACCCGATGCCGGTGGCAACCTTGATGAACAGGAAATTCCCGTGCTCCGGCCAGTGCGCCGACCGCTCCCCCAACGCCATGATGTTCACGTCGTTGTCCACCAGCACGGGTACCGGCAGCGAGCGCTGAACGTACGTAACGACGTCGAACCCGTCCCACCCCGGCATGATGGGCGGCTTGACGGGCTTTCCTGTGGCGTGTTCCACCGGGCCCGGGAGTCCGATCCCCACTCCGGAGAGGTCGCTTGCACTCCTGCCGGCCTTGCCGAGCAGGGAACGGCCTTCTTCCACCACGCGGTGAAGGACAGCTTCGGGGCCGTCGGCAACGTCCTGGGAGAGCCGCTGCTCCGCCAGGATCCGGCCGCTGAGATCGGTGACGGCAACAATCACGTGGGTGGCGCCGACGTCGACGGCCAGAACGGCGCGTGCCGCCGGGTTGAAGGCAAAGCGCGACGGCGGCCTGCCGCCGCTGGAGTTCGCCTCACCTGCCGCGCCCACCAGGCCGGATGCGATGAGGGCGTCGATGCGGGTGGCGACGGTGGAACGCGCCAGTCCGGTGGTCAGTGCCAGCTCGGCACGCGTCCGCGCTCGCCCGTCCCGCAGGAGCTGGAAGAGGTCGCCGGCGCGCGCCAGGCTGACGCCGTGGTCTGGGGCGGCGGGCTCTGTTCCGGGGCTGAGGCTCATGGATCATGAATAACACATGGAACTTCTGCCTGTCACGCTGAATAAAGAATATCGGCATTCATGCAACTTTTGCTTGACGGTCGGCAAAAGTCATTCTAGCTTTAGTGGCAGTGGCATCGCCCTCAGCACCGCAGCACCGCAGCACCCAGTCAACGTGGATTCGTCTGCAATCAGGAGACCCAATGAACTACTCGATCCAGCTCTACACCCTCCGGGACCAGATCCAGGCGGACCTTCCCGGCGCCATCCGCAAGGTCGCGGAGATCGGCTTTACGAAGGTTGAGCCGTACAACTTTGTAGCCACGGCCAACGAGCTCGGGGCTGCATTGAGGGAGAACGGCCTGACGGCTCCGTCCGGACACGCACCACTGCTGAGCCAGGACCAGGATGAGATTTTCGCCGCGGCCAGGGAACTGGGGATCACCACGGTGATCGATCCGTTCATCGCGGCTGACCGCTGGCAGTCCGCGGCGGACATCCAGGCCATCGCTGCCGGCCTCAACGCCGCAGCCAAGAAGGGCGCCGGATACGGCATCCGCGTGGGCTACCACAACCACCAGTGGGAGCTGGAGTCCACCATCGAAGGACGGACCGCGCTGGAGTACTTCGCGGACCTCCTCGACCCTGAAGTTGTCCTCGAAGTGGACACCTACTGGGTGGCCGTGGGCGGCCAGGATCCCGTGGCGGTGCTGGAGCGGCTCGGCGACCGGGTGAAGTTCATCCACATCAAGGACGGACCGCTGAACACCGACACAAAGGCGCAGCAGCCGGCGGGCCAGGGCAAGGTCGCCGTGCTGGACGTCATTGCCGCCGCTAGGTCCCTCGAGGTGGGCGTGGTGGAATTTGATGACTACGCCGGAGACATCTTCGAAGGCATCACCGAGAGCCTCGCTTACCTCAACGCCGCACAGGGCACCGCCGGAGCACGTGCATGAGCCACGCAGCATCGACCCGCCGTGGTCCGGTGGGTGTCGCCGTTATCGGCGCCGGCAACATTTCCAAGGAATACCTGGACAACCTCACCGTGTTCCCGGACCTGAAAGTCCTCGTCATCGCTGACCTCGTTGAAGAGGCCGCCGAGTCCAGGGCCAAGGAATACGGCATCGCGGAGTGGGGCGGCGTGGACGCGGCGCTAAACCATCCCGACGTCGAAATCATCGTGAACCTGACCATCCCCGCGGCGCACGTTGAGGTAGCCACCGCCGCCGTCAATGCCGGCAAGCATGTCTGGACCGAGAAGCCCTTCTCCCTGGACCGCGCCTCCGGGCTTGGCCTGCTCAAAACCGCCGATGCCGCCGGCATCCGCCTCGGCTGCGCTCCCGACACTTTCCTCGGCGCCGGCCTGCAGACGGCACGCCGGCTGATCGAACGCGGCGACATCGGCACCCCGCTGACGGCCATGACCACCTTCCAGACCCCCGGTCCGGAATCCTGGCACCCCAACCCGGCTTTCCTGTTCCAGACCGGCGCCGGGCCGCTCTTCGACATGGGCCCGTACTACCTCACCATGCTGGTCCAGACGTTCGGCTCCGTCCGCAAGGTCGCCGCCGTTGGCTCCAAGGCAAAGGACATCCGCGTCATCGGCTCCGGGCCCAAGGCCGGCGAGGAGTTCACCGTCGAGGTGCCCACCCACGTGAGCGCCATGGCCCAGTTCGAAAGCGGAGCATCCTCGCACAGCGTCTTCTCCTTTGAGTCCCCGCGCGTTCACATGGGATTCGTTGAAATCACCGGCACCGAGGCCACCCTCTCCCTGCCGGACCCCAATAATTTCGACGGCGACATCCGGCTCTGGCGCGCAGGGGACGAGGACTGGACCACGGTCCCGGCAACCGGGCCCGCCAGCGGCCGCGGCATGGGCGTCCTGGACATGGCCCGCTCGCTGCGTGCAGGGGTTCCCCACCGCGCCACCGGCAACCTGGCCTACCACGTCCTGGACAGCATGGTCTCAATCACCGAGTCCATGGAAACCGGCACGTTTGTTGACGTTGAAAGCTCCGCACCAGTCTCGCCGGCCCTGCCGGAGGACTGGGCCCCGGAAACCGCAACGCTCTAGGAGGGACGATGATGACCTCACCTGCGAAACGCCCGCTCGGCGTCGCCATGATCGGCTACGCGTTTATGGGCAAGGCCCATTCCAACGCCTGGCGCAATGTGGCCAGCTTCTTCGATGTCCCGGCCTTTGAACAGAAGGTCCTGGTGGGCCGGGACCCCACCGGGGTGAAGGACGCCGCTGCCAAGTACGGCTGGGCCGAGACCGCGACCGACTGGCGCACAGTCCTGGACCGCGAGGATATCGACATCGTGGACATCTGCGCCCCGGGCTGGATGCACGCCGAGATCGCCACCGCTGCCCTCGCGGCGGGCAAGCATGTCCTGGTGGAGAAGCCACTCGCCAACACCCTGGCCGAGGCCGAGGCCATGACGGCGGCCACCCAGGCAGCCCGGGCCAAAGGCGTGCAGTCGATGATCGGCTTCAATTACCGGCGGGTGCCCGCGTTGGCCCTGGCGCGGGAACTCATCGCGGAAGGCCGGGTGGGAACTGTCCGCCACGTCCGCGCTGCTTACCTGCAGGACTGGCTGGCGGACGAGACGGCGCCCATGACCTGGCGGCTGAACAAGGAAACCGCCGGTTCCGGGGCGCTCGGGGATATCGCCTCCCATGCCATCGACCAGGTGCTGTTCCTGCTCGGGGACCCGGTGACCGAGGTTTCGGGCCGCCTGCACACCTTCACCACGCGCCGCCCCGGGGCGGCCGGCCTGGAGGACGTAACGGTCGACGACGCCGCCTGGGCCACGCTGTCCCTCGCCTCCGGAGCAGTCGCCTCAGTTGAGGTTTCGCGGGTAGCTACCGGCCAGAAGAACTCCCTGGAGCTGGAGATCTATGGGGACAAGGGCGCCATCCGGTTCGACCTGGAGAACCTCAACGAACTCCACTTCCTCGATGCCACCGCACCCGTCCGCGAGCAGGGGTTCCGCCGGATCCTGGTCAACGAACCCGAGCACCCGTACCTTGAAGCCTGGTGGCCGCAGGGCCACATCATCGGCTGGGAGCACACCTTCACCCACGAAATCCGCGACTTCCTGCTTGCCATTCAGGGCGGGACCCCGCCGTCGCCGTCGTTCGAGGACGGCCTGGAAGTCCAACGGATCCTGAGCGCCATCGAAGAGTCCGCCGCAGCCAAGAGCTCCACCATCCAGCTGGCCCGCACCACCGCTTCCGAAGGAGCCTGACATGCCCCGCCCCTACACCCTGTTCACCGGCCAGTGGGCCGACCTCCCGTTTGAGGAAGTGGCACGCCTGGCCTCCGGCTGGGGCTACGACGGCCTGGAAATCGCCGTGTCCGGGGACCACCTGGACGCCTGGCGCTGGGACGAACCCGGCTATGTCGAGTCCAAACTCGCCGTGCTGGCGAAGTACAACCTGAAGGTCTGGGCCATCTCCAACCACCTCAAGGGCCAGGCTGTGTGCGATGACCCCATCGACTTCCGCCACGAAGCAATCGTCGGCGCGAAGGTCTGGGGCGACGGGGACCCCGAAGGCGTCCGCCAACGCGCCGCCGAGGAAATGAAACACACCGCCCGGCTCGCCAAGGCACTCGGCGTGGACACCGTCGTCGGGTTCACCGGTTCCTCCATCTGGCAGTACGTGGCCATGTTCCCGCCGGTCCCGGCCGCCGTGATCGAGGCCGGCTACCAGGACTTCGCCGACCGCTGGAACCCCATCCTGGACGTCTTCGACGAATGCGGCGTCCGGTTCGCCCACGAAGTCCACCCCTCCGAGATCGCCTACGACTACTGGACCACCGTCCGGACCCTCGAAGCGATCGGGCACCGTGAAGCGTTCGGCCTGAACTGGGACCCCTCGCACTTTATGTGGCAGGGCATCGACCCCGTCTCGTTCATCTGGGACTTCAAAGACCGGATCTACCACGTGGACTGCAAGGACACGAAGCTCCGCCCCACCGGCCGGAACACCGTGATGGGCTCCCACCTGCCCTGGGGCGACCCGCGCCGCGGTTGGGACTTCGTCTCCGCAGGCCGCGGCGACGTCCCCTGGGAATCCTCCTTCCGGGCCCTCACAGCGATCGGCTACACCGGGCCCATCTCGGTCGAATGGGAAGACGCCGGCATGGACCGCCTCCACGGCGCCCCCGAAGCCTTGGCAGCGCTGAAGAAGTTCGACTTCCCCGCCTCCCAGACCAGCTTCGACGCCGCCTTCAGCACCAAGGACTAAGAATTGTGGGACGCCGCAGGGAAGCCACAGCCGGCGAAGTTTTCCAGCTCTTCCGGAGCGGGGAACAACTGACCCTTGCCCAAGTCTGTGCCTTGCGAACTCCCACTCCGACGAGATCAGCCCGCCGTAGCGCGGAAGCCATGTCTCGCCCATCCCGGCGGCCAGCGCGTTGATGCGGTCCGCCTGGCCCTGCGCCGCATGGTGGCGCCAGAGCTTAACGTAGGCGTGCGGCCGGTTCGCGAAGCCCGGCAGCTCGTTCAGCGGCGTGCCGTCAGCCTTGACCGGCACCATGGTGCAGGCCGTAAAGTCCGTCGCGATCCCGACCACCGCGGACGGGTCAATCCCCGCAGCCGCGATCGCCGCCGGCACAGCGTGCCGGAGCACGTCCCGGTAGTCGTTCGGCACCTGAAGCGCCCACTCCCCGGGAAGTCGGGTTACGCCGTCGCCCGCCACGTCAACCGGAAGGGCCTCCGTGACCACCGCGTGCGGGTAGTCGAACACGCCGCTGCCGAGCTCCTTGCCGTCGCGGACCCGGACCACCACGGCACGGCCCGACAGGGTGCCGTAATCCACCCCGATCACATAGCTCTCGCTGCCGACCACTGTGACGTTCATAAAGTCCTCCAATAATCAGCCCGCCGCTTCGCGGACTGAATCGTTCGTGAGCGCTAACAACCGACTCCCCATTAGACCAGAATTGGCCCAATTGAGAAAGATCAAGTGATCGCTCACTCAAACCGCGTGTGCAGCCATTTTGCTAAAGTTTGCGCAAGACGCTGAGGTTTCGGCTAGTGGTTTCGTCAGTAGGCCATGCACGCTCACAATTACGATCCAGGCCTCCAAATTCCGCTATAACACAGTGAAAACCCGGAGATTCTGTTGCTCGGGAACTTCCTTCATTGGTGTACCACTTCTGGTGGGTATCCAGTCCGGATACCCTTCCCACCTCATTTTAAATTTGTTCAAAAGCCCTATTGACGGACCCTAAGTGTGCGCTAACATAGCTTTCAGCCGAGGACGAACTCGAGCATTCGACGAAGGAGTTGACCAATGACGCAGCCTTACACCGTGGTGGCTTTGTCCCCCGTCCAGAAGCCCATCCGGGAGCCCGAAGATGCGCTGGAGAACACGAAGCGCATCATCGGCTTCATGAAAACGGCAGTGGGTGTGGCAGCCACCGAAGGCGCCCCCGTCAAGCTGGTGGTTATCCCCGAGATGGCGATCCAAGGTATGCACATGGCCTTTACTGCCGGGAACCGCGAGGCAGAGAAGAAGTTTGCCCGAACCATCCCCGGCCCCGAAACCGACGAGCTGGGCAAGGCAGCTCGCGAACTTGATACCTACATCGCCGGAGAGCTGTACCTCGTCGCGGACGACGATTTCCCGGACCGGTACTTCAACGTGGCCTTCATGATCAACCCGCAGGGCGAGGTGATTTACCGGCGTGCCAAGGCCACCAGCGACGGCTTTGAAGGCGGCACCTTGGGCACCACCAACCCGCATGACCTGTGGGACGAATGGATCCAGAAGAAGGGTGACGGCCGGATCATGGACGCCATCTACCCCGTGGCTAGGACCGCCGACATCGGCAACATCGGCTACATCATCTGCCACGAAGGTGCCTACCCGGAAATCGCCCGCGGCCTGGCAATGAACGGCGCGGAGATCCTGATCCGCGCCACCCTGATCGAACCGCAGACGATGAACGGCATGTGGGAAACGCAGAACAAAGCCCACGCCATGTTCAACAACGCCATCGTCGTCGCCCCCAACCTCGGCCCGGAAATCGGTCCCGACGGTGTCCTGAACGACCTCTTCGGGGGCAAGTCCATGATTGTAGACCACAAGGGCCAGATCATTGTCGAGCAGTCGGGCATCACCCCCGGCGACACCTTCGTCAGCACCGTCATCGACATCGACGCGCTGCGCAGGGCACGCCAGTCCAACGGCGTCTTCAACGGCTTCAAGGATCTGCGCACCGAACAGTACGCCGCCATCTATGCCGAACCGATCTACCCGAAGAACCAGTACCTCAACGAGCCGCCCGCCGAAGGCTGGCTGGCCCGCGAACGCGAACTCCGGGCCAGCAACATCAAACTGCTCGAACAGCGGGGAGTCTTTACCCCGATCGACTAGTGGCCTGCTTTTCGGTCGATAACTACCGTAGCGGCTTTCGGCAAACGATCGCCCGGGTCAAGCGTAGGAGACCTGGGCGATCGCTCTGTCGGCAACAGCAAGGCCTGGGAAGGCCTGCTCAAATTCGCGAGAACGGTCCGGCACCATCCGGCACCGCGTCTGTGACACAAAAGGAGTGTAGGAATGAGCAGTTCAACATCGCCGACGGGGAAACGCCGGCTTCAATTGACAGGAATGCTGGCGGCGACGGGTCTTGCACTCGCGCTGTCGGGCTGCGGCGCAAGCGCCTCACCGGCAGGAGACGCCACAGAAAAGAATACAGGAAAAGGCCTCGTCATCGGCTGGTCCCAACGGGGCATCAGCGGCAGCGACTGGTGGAAAACCCTCGTCGACGGCGGCAAAGCCGAAGCGGACAAGATGGGGGCAAAGATCGAGCTCCTGGACGCCAACGGCGACACCGTCCGCCAGAACGCCGATGTCCAGACGCTGATCACGAAGAACGTGGACGTGGTGATCATGAACGCCAACGATCCAATCGGTGTAGGCCCCTCGGTGCAGGCACTCAAGGCGGCAGGAATCCCCCTGATCACCGTTAACTCGAACCTCGATCCGTCTCTCGTCCCGAACATGTTCTGCTACGTCGCGGAAGACCAGAAAGCCACCGGCGCCCTGGCCGGGGCTGACATTGCCCAGAAGGCCGTGGCCAAATTCGGCGAGACCGGCGAGTTCAAGCTCGTCGGCATCGGCGGATTCCCCGGTGACGTCATCAGCGAGCTCCGCTACAGCGGATTCATGCAGGGCTACAAAGAGGTCATCAACAAATATCCCGGCATCAAGACCGTGGAGCTTCCCCTGAAGTACGGCTCCTGGAAGCCTGACACTGCGCTGGCTCCGATCCGGGACGTGGCGACGTCCAACCCGGACCTGAAAATCGTTTTCAGCATGAGCGACGTCATGCAGGGCGGCATCGAACAGGGCCTGAAGTCAGCCGGCATCTGGGACAACGTCATCGAAGGAAGCTACGACGGCGGCATGACATCTGTGAAGCAGATGCTCGACGACCCCACGGGACCGCTGCAGGCGGACGCTTCCAACCAGCCGTGGGACCAGGGCGCAACGGCTGTGAAAATGGCCTTGGCGGCGTTCAACAAGGACTCATCCAAGTGCCCGGGGCAGACAACATTCATCAAGACAAGCCTCGTCACGCCCGATAACGCCAAGACCTATCACAAGCCGCAGGACACCTACGTCCGCGCCGCCGAATAGTCTACGTCCCCTCGACGAGCCACATCGAAAGACAAGCATCATGAATCAAAAACCAACAACGTCTCCTCCCGTCGAATCCATGGCCCTGACCTACTTCACCGACTTTCAAGCAAAGACCGTTGAAGCCATTGCGGAGCGTATTATCCCCGCCAACGGCGACGACGCCGGAGCCACCGAAGCCGGCGTCGTCTACTACATCGACCGGTCAGTGACCGGCTTCAGCGTCAACCTGCAGCGCATTTACCGCCTGGGACTGCGGGAACTGGAGCGGTACTGCAGCGACCTCTTCCACGCCCAGTTCCACGAGCTGGAGACAGACCAGCAGGACGAAATCGTCCGCGACCTGCTTGGACCGGAAGTCATCGAGACTTCTGCCCCGCCTGCCTCCGGGCAGCTGCCTGAACCTCTTGATCAGGACATCGTCGAGGACGGACACCGGCACCTCGCGGACTCATCGGCGCAGGCCGACAGGGAGATCCTGCGCCGCCTGTTCGCCGTCATCCGGGAGCACACCGTTGAGGGGTACTTTTGCGACCCGATTTACGGAGGTAACCGCGACACGGTCGGCTGGAAGCTCGTGGGCTTCCCGGGAGCCCAGTGGGGCTACACGGCCGAACAAATGAAGCCCGGATTCGACGCTTCAACCATCGTCATCAAAACCCTCTCCGACCTGCGTCGCGACCTGAGCAAGATGACAGACAACAAGCAGTACTACTCAAACGAGGTGAAGTGACGCCGTGGTGCAGAAAAAATTCGATGTCATAGTAGTCGGGGCAGGCGCATCCGGCGCGATCGTAGCCTCCGAACTGGCCCAACAGGGTCTGAAAGTCGTCTGCCTGGACAAGGGTCCCGCCTACACGGATGAGGACTTCAAGATGAAGTTCGACGAAATCCGGTACTACGCCCGCGGTGCCATCATCCCGAACATGACCAGCGACCCGATGACATGGCGCGAGGGAAGCAAGGACTCATCAAAGCTCCTGCCCTGGGTCGACGGACCACTGGGCACAGTCAACCCACTGCACCTTCCCCCCTCGCTCGGGACCGGCGGGGGCTCAATCCACTGGGGCGGCGCCTGCTGGAGGTTCCGCGAGACAGAGTTCACGATGAAGAGCACCATCGAAGAAAGGCTCGGCAAGGACTTCCTCCCCGAGGACAACACGCTCGAGGACTGGCCGATCAGCTACCAGGACCTGGAACCCTACTACGACCGCGTCGAATGGGACCTGGGCATCTCCGGCCGCGGCAACAACATTGCCGGCGAGGAGCACCTGAGCAAGAACCCGTGGGAAGCGCCCCGCGCCCGGGACTACCCCATGCCGCCGCTTCGCCAGGGTCCGGCCGACCAGCGTTTTGCCGAGGCCTGCAGCCGGCTCGGCTTCCATCCGTTCCGTACGGCAGCGGCCATCGCCTCCGAACCCTTCAAAGACCGCTCGGGCTGCACCTACTGCGGTTTCTGCCACGGCTACGCCTGCCACGTCAACGCCAAGACCTCAACCCACGTGGCCACCCTGCCCGACGGCCTCAAGAGCGGAAATCTCGAAGTCCGGGACTATTGCCGTGTCTACAAAGTCAACATGTCCAATGACGGCAGCCGCGCCACCGGCGTTTCCTACTACGATCCCCAGGGCAGGTCCGTTGACATCGAAGCGGACCGCGTGGTCCTGGCCTGCTACGCCCTGGAGAACGCCCGTCTGATGCTTGCATCGGGCATCAACAAGAACGGGCAGGTCGGCAAACACCTGATGACCCACGCCTTCGGCTTCTTCATGGGCCTGACGCCGGAGTCGTCCAACCCTTTCATGGGTCCCCTGGTAGCCTCGACCGCCATCGAGGACTTCAGCGGCGAACTGGTTCACGACTACGATCCAAGCGTCTTCTGGGGCGCCCCGATCATCAGCTGGCCGGGCGACTACCAGCCGTTGGAAATTGCCCAGGCCATGCCAGAAAACGCACCCCGCTGGGGAGCCGGCTTCCGCGACTGGATGAAGGACAACTACACGCGCATCTGGGCCATGTACTCCCAGACCGCAAACATCCCCACCCATGAGACGTACGTCGACCTGGATCCGAACCGCAAGGACCAATACGGCCAGCCGGCGCTACGCATGACCCACGGCTGGAGCGAGATGGACCAGCGCGCCGTCGAATTCCTGCTCAAGCAAAAGCGGAAGATCGCCGCCGAGATGAACCTCACCACGTGGTGGGAAGAAACCTCCAACCCCGACTATCACCTGTCCACGCACGAGGTGGGCACCCACCGGATGGGCGAGAACCCCGCGACCTCAGTAGTGGACATCTTCGGACGATCGCACGAGGTGAACAACCTCTTCGTCATTGGCGGCGGCCAGTTCCCCAGCTATCACGGCTACAACCCGACGCAGACCATTCAGGCGCTTGCCTACATGACGGTGGATCAGATGCTGGACAAGCCGATGATGTCGCGGGTGCTTCCGTCCACGGAATCGCTGCTGGATTTGGCCGGTGGGCGGCATGACCATGGATGAGACAGGGCCGGCCGAAGTGGAGCTGCGGCTGGAGGGAATCACCAAGTCCTACCCCGGCGTGCAGGCCCTCAAGGGCGTTGACCTCAGTGTCGGTCGTGGAAGCATCCACGCCCTCGCCGGGCAGAACGGTGCCGGCAAGTCCACGCTGGTGAAGATCCTGTCCGGGGCGGAGACGCCCGACGGCGGATCCATTTTCCTCGGCGGCGAACAAATCCGCTTCCGTACCCCCCAGGACGCGCAGCAGGCCGGGATCCATACGATCTACCAGGAACTGAGCCTGGTGCCCAGCCTCTCCGTTGCCGAGAACATCTTCCTCGGGGCCCTACCGATGAAGGGCCCCGTGGTGGACTGGGCGGCGATGAAAAGCCAGGCGGAGGCCGCCCTTGCCCGGATCGGGTTCGACCTGGACGTGCGGCGCCCCGTCTCAAGCTTTTCAGTCGCGGAGCAGCAGGCCGTGGAATTGGCGAAGGCTTTGCACAAAGATGTCCGCATCCTCCTCCTGGACGAGCCAACCTCCACCCTTCCGCTTCCGGACGTGGCCCGGCTCTTCGAAGTGCTGCGGGGGCTGGCGGATGAAGGCGTCACGCTGATATACATTTCGCACCGCATGGATGAAATTTATTCGCTGTGCGATTCCGTTTCCGTCCTTCGGGATGGACGCAAGGCCGTGGAGTACACCACCGCGGACAGCAAACCCAGTGACGTTGTCACCGCCATGGTGGGTCAGGACCTCTCCGGCTCGTTGGCCGAAGCCGCCCTGAGCGGCGAACGCAGCCCGCGTCTCGGCGCCGGGCCCAGTGATCAGATCCTGATGTCCGTCAAGGACCTGCACCGGGACACCAGGATCTCGGAGGTGACGTTCGACCTGCACAAGGGTGAGGTGCTCGGGATCTCCGGGCTGATCGGCAGTGGACATTCCGAGCTGGCGAGTCTTCTTGCCGGCGCCCGAGAAAAAACCCGCGGTTCCATTGTCTTCGAGGGCAAAAAGGTGGAGTTCCGTACGCCCCGTGACGCTATCCGCCACAGCATCGGGCTGCTGCCGCAGGACCGCAAGGCGGAAGGATTCATCCCAGACATGAGCGTGGGCGGAAACATCACCCTCGCAAGCCTGCCAATGTTCAGCCGCTTCTCCGTCATCAACAGCCGCCAGGAAGCGAAGGCCGCCCAGGGCCTGGCTGACCAGCTTGGCATGAAGATCTCCAGCATCGGCCAGCCCATGAAGACGCTAAGCGGCGGCACCCAACAGAAGGCCATCCTCGCCAGGTGGCTTGTGAGATCAGCAAAGCTGCTGATCTGCGACGAGCCGACCCGTGGGGTGGACGTGGGTGCCAAGGAAGACATGTACGAACTTCTCCGCGACTTCGCGAGGTCCGGGGGAACCGTCATTATCGCCAGCTCGGAAATTTCCGAAGCTATGATGTGCGACAGGGTTCTGGTCATGGCCAGAGGAAAGGTGGTTGCCGAATTTGACCACGACGAAATCGACCCCCACGGGCAGGTCCTCCTGGAACGGTTCGCCTGAGCGACCCAGTACACATCGCCTCACCACCTACCGAACCATCAAGTTCCTCGAACCCACGGAGAATACATTGGGAAATCCCAGCACCATTGAAAAGCAGACTGAACCCCTGCCCGCCAACGGCGGACGGAGCAACGCAGCTCCCCGTCCAGTCATGGAAACGGCCAGACGCCTGCTTCCCAAGAGCTATCTGATCCTGGTCCTGCTCGCAATCATCATCATCGGAGCGGCAGTGTCGCCGGATTTTATGTCGGTCCGGAACGCCAATAACGTGATTGCCTTCTCGGCCATCATCGCGATCCTCGCCGTGGGTCAGTTCTTTGTAATCCTGACAGGCGGGATTGATCTGTCCGTAGGATCCATCCTGGCCATGTCCACCGTGGTCTCTGCCCTCACACTTCAAACGGGCATGTCCGCGGGATTGTCGGTCGCAATAACCCTGGGCGTCTGCGCACTGGCCGGCTTCATCAACGGGCTGATGGTTGTGTGGCTCAGGATCCCGCCGTTTATTGCCACGCTGGCGATGCTCAGCATAGTTAAGGGATTCAGCTACATCATCCAGTCCACCAGCCTGATCCAGATTTCGGACACTTCGTTCATCTCCGCCTTTTCCAGCGGCGTGACCCTGGGGCTCCGCAATCCGGTTCTCATCTTCATCCTTGTCACGCTCATTGCAGCCTTCGTCACCAAATTCACCACCATGGGGCGCCGACTGTACGCCATCGGCGGCAATCCCGAGGCGGCCCGGCTATCCGGTCTGCCCGTGCACCGGGACCTCCTTATCACCTACACCGTTTCCGGGCTGTTGGCTGGCCTCGCCGGTCTTATCGCAGCTGCCCAGCTGCTGCAGGGAAGTTCTCTCATCGGAACCGGCTACGAGCTGGACGCTATCGCAGCGGTCGTCGTAGGCGGCGCTTCACTGATGGGCGGCAAGGGAGACCCGATCAGCGCCGTGATAGGTGTCTTCATCCTGGCGACGATCATCAACATCATGAACCTGGTGGGCATCTCCTCGGAACCGCAGCTGGTTATCAAGGGCGCCGTTGTGGTGCTCGCCGTGTTCCTCTCCAGCGCAGGAGGAGTGCAACGCATCTCGGCCTTCCTAAGCAGGGCGTTTGGGCGCCACCAGACTAAAGTGCCGGCCTAAGAGAACGAACAGCCACCATGTCCAGTGAGGTCTCACCCACGCCGCCCCGCAACTCGAGAATGATCGACGTCGCCCGGCTGGCCGGCGTCTCCCAGCAGACGGTATCCCGGCTGGTCAATGGTGACAGGAACGTGCGCCCCGAAATCCGTGAGCGCGTGGAAGACGCCATCCGGCAGCTTCAGTACCGGCGCAACACCGCGGCGCGTGCCCTGGCCACCAACCGGACCATGAATCTGGGGGTCATAAGCTTTGGTCTGACCCAGTATGGGCCGTCCGTGGCACTGTTCGGCATCGCCGATGAGGCACGCAAGGCCGGTTACGCCACCAGCCTCGTCACCCTCGAGGAGGCCGGGGTCGAGGACATCAGCCGGGGTCTGGACCATCTCGTCGCGGATTCTGTTGACGGGATCATTGTCTTGGCACCCGTCCAGAGCGCATTGACAGCACTGAGCGCACTGTCCACCTCTGTGCCGCTCGTGGTGTTTGCACCGGGCGCGGACGAGGGTATAGCCAACGTGGCAGTGGACGAGGTACTCGGGGCGCGCTTAGCGACACGTCATCTACTGGATCTCGGTCACGAGACTGTTTGGCATGTCAGTGGTCCGGAAGGCTGGCTGGGTGCCGAGGCCCGCATTCGCGGCTGGCGGGCGGAGCTGTCCTCTGCCGGCCGCGTCGCCAACGTGGACTTTAAAGCCGACTGGAGCGCCGAATCCGGCTGCCTGGCGGGTAGGAAGATCGCGGCGAACCCGGACATCACCGCCGTCTTTGTGGCCAACGACCAGATGGCTCTGGGCGTTCTCAGTGCCCTGAAAGAGGAAGGCGTGCGTGTTCCCGAAGACATCAGCATCGTCGGATTCGATGATGTTCCCGAGTCAAGGTACTACGTCCCCGGCCTGACCACCATCCGCCTGAACTTTAGCGAGGTGGGAAGGCTGTGCGTCGGGCGGATCCTGGACCTGATGAAAGGTTTAGCGCTGGATCCCGTTCCACGACTGCAGCCCAAACTCATTCACAGGTCCAGCACGGCACCCCCACAAATGGAAGATGCAGCATCAGCGTCTCTCCTAAGAGCAATATCAACAACCACGTGAGGAACGAAAAATGAAAAACCGACCCTTTGGCAAGACAGGCCTTACCGTCTCACCAGTCTGTGTGGGCACCAGCCCCCTGGGCAGCTTCCCGGCCCAATACGGTTACGAAGTGAGCACCGACCAGGCGATAGCGACCTTGCTCGAGGTCTTCCGTGGACCGTTCAACTTCATCGACACCTCCAACGAGTATGGCGGCGGAGAAAGTGAACGCAGGATCGGAATGGCCACCGACAGAGCGGGCGGCCTCCCCGACGGGTACCTGCTCGCCACCAAAATGGACCCGCTCCCGGGCACCACCGACTTCTCCGAAGAGAGGGTCCGGGCCTCCGTAAAGGAGAGCCTGGAACGGCTGGGACTGGACCGGCTCGAACTCGTATACCTGCACGATCCCGAAAAAATCAGCTTCGAAGAAGGCATCGCACCCGGCGGGCCGCTTCAGGCCCTGGTCAAACTTCGCGACGAGGGAGTCATCCGGCACCTCGGCGTCGCAGGCGGCCCCATCGATCTCATGCTGAAGTACCTGGCCACCGACGAATTCGAAGCAGTGATCAGCCACAACCGCTACACGCTCGTGGACCAGTCCGCACTGCCCCTGATCGACGACGCCGACCGCCGCGGAATCGCCTTCGTCAACGGCGCCCCCTACGGCGGCGGGATGCTCGTCAAAGGCCCGGACGAGCACCCCAACTATTGCTACGCGCCGGCAAGCGAAGCCACCAAGGAACGAGTCCGCCAGATGCAGCAGATCCTCGCCCCCCACGACATTCCTCTGGCCGCCGCCGCACTCCAATTTTCACTCCGAGAACCACGCATCGCATCCACGATTGTCGGAATGTCCGCGCCCGAACGCATCGCCCAAACCGTCCGGCTCGCAGAATGGGAAATCCCCGAGAGCGTCTGGGCCCAGCTGGAGCCGCTGGCCGCAGTGGGCCGCGACGGCTTCGAAAACTAGACCGGAGCTGCAAAGGACAAACCATGCCAACCACACTCCACCCCCCGGTCCTCGTACAGAACGACGGGTTACCGATACCCCAGATCGGACTCGGCATCTACGGCCCGGACGACAACGAGGCTGCCGATGCGGTAGTCAGTGCCCTGGCGGCCGGGTACAGAAGCATCGACACCGCCGCGTTCTATTTGAACGAAGCGGGAGTCGGAGAAGGTCTCCGGCGCTCCGGCATCCCCCGAGAGGAGGTCCATGTCACCACCAAAGTCTGGGGCGACGACCATGGCTATGACGAGGCGTTGGCGGCCTTCGACCGCAGCCTCAGTTCTCTGGGGCTGGAGTACGTCGACCTCTACCTCATCCACTGGCCGCTGCCCGCCAAGGACCGGTACGTTGACACGTGGCGGGCTCTGGAGAGAATCCTCAGAAATGGCCGGGCTAAATCGATCGGCGTCTCCAACTTCCAGCCACACCACTTGGAGCGCCTCTTTGCGGACACTGAGATCCGCCCCGTAGTTAACCAGATCGAACTTCATCCGGGTTTTCAGAATGAGGCCGTCCGCGAGTTTAATGCCCAGCAGGGTATCCTCACCCAGGCGTGGTCGCCCCTTGGCCGTGGGCGGGTTTTCGAAAACGCGGACCTGATCAAGATTGCGCAGAAACATTCCAGAAGTGTCGCCCAGATCGTGATCCGATGGCACGTTGAACTCGGAAATGTGGTTATCCCCAAATCCGTAACTCCGGAGAGGATGAAGGAAAACCTTAACGTCTTCGACTTCACACTCGACGAGGACGATCACAGAACCATAAGGAACCTTGAAACCGGGGCGCGGACGGGCGACAACCCTGACCTTTTCGGCTAGGATCGACGACCGTTCCGGGGCGGCGGGGCCGTACTGTCACGCACGACGAGTTCAGGCTGAATCTTTGCCAGCTCAGACGATTCGGCCCCGCCGATGAGGCTCAGAATTCGCTCCACACAATTGCGGCCAACTTCACGGAAGTCCATCCGGACAGTCGTCAGTGCTGGCTGGTAGTAACGGCTATCGGGAACATCATCGAAGCCCGCGATGCTGACTTCAGCGGGACAGCTGACGCCCTCTTCCCGTAAAGCGCTCAGAACTCCCATTGCCATGTGGTCGTTCGCCACGAAGACGGCAGTGATATCCGGATTCTTGACGATCTCCAGTCCAGCGGCATAGCCCGACGCGGAAG
The DNA here is from genome assembly GCF_057840185.1 of Pseudarthrobacter sp. KH_020_B. NCBI lineage: Bacteria > Bacillati > Actinomycetota > Actinomycetes > Micrococcales > Micrococcaceae > Pseudarthrobacter > Pseudarthrobacter sp. KH_020_B. The sequence continues at coordinate 658,347 of NZ_CM174506.1, read as the reverse complement.
TCCAGTCTCCCAAAATCGGCTGTGGCGCCACCCTTTTCGCTGCGGCCAGCTCGGACTGCCACCCACGGATTCGAGCGTCCGTGCCGACCCAGGCCTGATCACCACACACCTGCCACACCGTCTCGTGGCCCAGTTCAAGCAGGTGCCGGGTTACAAGTCGCGCACCGAGCTCTTCATCGAGGGCTACGCTTGAAATAGTGTGTTCCGCAGCTGGCTCGAAACTCACCACAGGTACGCCATCCGAGAGAGCCGCTATTAAGCCCTGGACGCCTTTGATCGGCGCGAAAACTATGACGCCATCAACCCCGTTGACGATGAGGTGGTTCATGGCTGCACTCATACTGTTCAACTGAGTATCCGAAACAGTGACAAGGGTGATGGTGTAACCCGCCTTTCGTGCGGATTCCTCAATACCCAAAAGCGCCAGTGAAGGGCCGTAATAATCCAGACCGAAGGAAATGACCCCCAAGGTCATGCTCCTGCTCGTCACCAATGCACGGGCAGCGGTGTTACGGCGATACCTCAACTTCCGAACGGCGTCCTCCACACTCTGGCGGACCTCCGGCCCAACATTCGTGCTCCCGTTCAAGACCCTCGAGACGGTCTGCTGGGACACGCCGGCGAGCCTCGCCACATCGATCATTCTCGCGCTCCGCGGGGCAGTTTCTCTTTCATATGAGGCCATTTATCAAGGCTAACTGCAATCCAGTGGCTCGACCGCAAGCACGCGAGTGGTAGTAGTGGCCCAGTCTCAGCGTTCGTCTCACAGCCCGCGGAAAGGTCTGCCGACGCTCTCAATCGAAGATCCTTGCTTCGGGTACGACCTGTGGCAGGACTGCCTTCTCCGGGCTGGGGGCGCATCTGAACGTCGGCAGCTGAGCGGCCGATTTCCAGCTCGTGGGGTAGTAGACGCGTCCGCCGACTTTCGAGGCCTCTTCCGGGGTACTGCTGCTTACGGCGAAGCGGATGGGGGGCTCATAGGCGCCCTCGTCAAGCAGCGGGCACCGCGGTGTCTCGCGTACTTCAACTACAGCAGGACCCGCCCATCAGAGAATGCCTGGCAACCCCTCTGGAACCACCGCTTCCGCCTTTCTGGCTGTGTCCGGAACCCGGAAGCCCGTGCCCGCCGAGAGCCCCGGCACATCCCGACGAGAAAGAGACCACGCCTTCCACTTTGACGTTGACTATGTCCGGCGTCGCCGATTGATAAGCAGGATCTCGGTGGCGTCTCGGAAGTGAGCCGACACGTGTAATCCGCTGGACTCAATGGGTTCCCTTTCGTCCGCCGCCTTCGAGATTCGAAGAGTCCGTAGGAGTGACTCGTTCTAGCGACAAAGGCCTTCACGTGAGGTCAGTGCGGCCGGAAGGGGTTCCGCCTTGGATCCAGCGCTCGAGCAGGTGTCCTGACAGTAGTTGGTCGATAACCATGAATGCAGCTCCGCGGAGGCCCGCCTGGTCCCCGGTCGGCGACGGCATGATGCTCAGGTTCCGCGTAGCCAGCGGAAGCGAGCTTCCCAAGACCGTCTTCCTGACTTCTGCAAGATAGAGGTCTCCGGAGTCAGCGACTCCCCCGCCTACGAGGACCAGTGACGGGTTGAAAATGTTGACCAGCAGGGAGATGGCCTCGCCAACCTCCCTGGCCGAATAGAGCAATAGATCGGTCGCGTCGGCGTCGCCCCGGCGAGCCGCGTCCGCGACATCGCGAGCGTTGACGGAGCCGTGGTCCGCAATCGTTGTTGCAAGCAGCCGGCTCTTTCCGGATTTCCCAAGGGCTTCTCCCTGGCGGGCAATTGCGGCGCCCCCGGCCACGGCTTCCAAACAGCCGCGCTTTCCGCAGCGGCAAGCCACGGAGTCCGGACCCAACCGGATGTGGCCGATGTCGCCGGCGCTTCCAAGTGCGCCACGGTGCAACCGGCCTTGGGATATGAGACCTGCGCCAATGCCTGTCCCCACCTTGACGTACACAATCTCAGAGTGGTCCTGCCCTAGGCCGTCCCGAAATTCACCCAAAGCCATGAGATTTACCTCGTTATCCGCCCATACAGGGGCCGAGAAGTTGCCTTGGAAGAACGCCCTGACGTCGTAGCCGTCCCAACCGGGCATGATAGGCGGCACTACCGGCTTTCCTGTCGCGAACTCCACCGGGCCGGGCAGTCCGATACCGATACCCCACAGCCGGGGACTCCCATCGTGGCGTTCCAACAGCTCGTCAAAGAGCTGTGCCACGCGCTTGAGAATCACTTCAGGCCCGTTATTGATGTCGCTAGGCTCCTCAACGGCCGAAACGATTCGCCCGTCCAGATCCGTCAGTGCCACGCCCAGGCTGGTTGCACCAAGTTCCGCAACGAGCACCTGTCCGGCGGTGGCTTTGAAAGCGAGCTGCCTCGGGGCCCGGCCACCCTGTGAAGGTCCGGTAGGTCCTTCCTCCAAGAGTCCTGAGTCAAGGAGGTACTCCACTCTTTGAGAGACGACATTCCGGCCCAGTCCAGTAACTCTGACGACCTCCGGCCTCGTCAGAGCCTGCCCAGACCGCACTGCATTCAGCACTGCGACCAAGGAACCGATTTGTTCCCCAACGAGCGCCACATTTGAGTTCTTCGTCGTCACTCCGTAGCTCCTTTTGCTGATGACCTTCAACCATTATCCCCCAAAGGGTTGACTTATGCACAACACGTGCATAACTTTGTGTTGTGCCAGTCACACGACGAGGTGACACTGACGGCCCCGGCTGATGGTCCAAGGCGGTACCCAGCCTCATATTCATTGGAGAATAGTCATGAAATACAAGCTCCCGCTTGTTGCTCTCGCCACCGCACTCGTTCTGACTGCGACCGGCTGCAGCTCTTCCGGAACCACCACCACAACGCAGGATGCGGGCGTCTCGGAAAAGGCCGATGCCGCACTGGCCAAGATCAAAGGCCAGGTTCTCAGCAAAGGCCCGAACGGCGAGGAGGCGTCTCCGGCCTCGGTCGCAGATCTGAGCGAGGAAGATATCGCGAAGGTCAAGGCCCTTGGAGCCAAGGCTGCAATCGTTATGCACTATGGCGGCAATGACTGGGCTAATGCCCAGATCGCGGGCCTTAAGAGTGAATTCTCGCGTCTTGGGATCAACCTCATTGCCACTACGGATGCGAACTTCAAGCCGGACAAGCAGGTTTCCGATCTTGAGACGATCATGACCCAGAACCCCGACGTCATTATTTCCATCCCCACCGATCCTGTGGCTACGGCTTCCGCCTACAAGAAGGCCGCAGCGGCCGGAGCGAAGCTTGTCTTCATGGACAACGTTCCTAAGGGACTCACCGCCGGTACGGACTACGTCTCTGTAGTATCGGCCGACAACTTCGGCAACGGCGTGGTCTCCGCCCACCTGATGGCGAAGGCTCTTGGCGGCAAGGGCAAGATCGGCCTGATCTTCCACGAAGCCGACTTCTTTGTCACCAAGCAGCGCTACCAGGGGTTCAAGGAGACCATCACCAAGGACTACCCGGACATCCAGATCGTCGAAGAGAAGGGCATCGCCGGTCCCGACTTCGCCGGTGACGCACAGGGCGCCGCAAACGCCATGCTCAGCAAGTACGCCGACCTCTCCGGCATTTGGGCCGTCTGGGATGTCCCGGCCGAAGGCGTCATGGCGGCAGCCCGTGCGGCCGGCCGTCCTGACCTGAAAATCGCCACGGAAGACCTGGGCAAAAACGTTGCCATCGCACTCGCCAAGAACGAGCTCGTTATCGGCCTCGGCGCACAGCTGCCGTTCGACCAGGGCGTAACAGAAGCCCGGCTCGCAGCGATGGCCCTGCTCGGCAAGACCACGCCGGCCTATGTGGCGCTGAGCGCTGTACCCGTGGACCACAACAACGTCCTCGAAGCCTGGAAGCAGGTTTACCACGAGGACGCCCCCAAGGACATTCAGGACTCCTTCAAGAAATAGCAGGCGTGGGGCAGGGTTTCGGCCTTGCCCCACCCAGTGAAAGCGATCTCACCATGAACACAGGAGCCCTCGCCGTTGAAATGCGGTCGATCTCAAAAGGATTCAACGGAGTCAATGTCCTCAACGACGTGGACTTCGAAGTCCGCGCAGGGGAAGTGCACGCTCTTGCCGGCGGAAACGGCGCCGGCAAGTCCACGCTGATGAAAATTCTTCAGGGTGTCTACCACGCTGATGAGGGAACCATCCTCGTCGGAGGACAGCAAGTCGACATCAAAACCATTCAGGATGCTAAGGCCGCCGGAATCGGCATGGTGTTCCAGGAATTCAGCCTGGTCCCGAGCCTGACCGTAGCGCAGAACATCTTCCTCGCGGCAGAACCGCAAGGACGTAGCGGTCTGATCGATGACCGGGCAGCTGTCCGGAAGGCCCGCGAAGTCTTCAAGGAAATGGAAGTCGAGGTCGACCCGCGCGCCCATGTTTCGCGTCTTGGCACGGCCTATTGGCAGCTAACGGAAATCGCGAAGGCCCTCGCACAAGATGCCAAGGTGCTGATCATGGACGAGCCGACCGCCAGCCTGGCCCGGCACGAGACGGAGGCGCTCTTCGATCTCGTGGATCGGCTCAAGAAGCGCGGCATATCCATCATCTACATCTCCCACCGCATGGACGAGGTCTACCGTATTGCCGACCGCATCACGATCCTGCGTGACGGACAACGCCTCCTCACGGAACCATTGTCCAATGTCACGCCGGAACAGATCGTGGAAGGCATCGTGGGCAAGAAGATCGAGGGTCAGATGAGTTACAAGGAACGTGATCACGACTCGGAGACGGCATCCCCCATCCTCGAGGCCCGGGACCTTACGTCGGGCAAGCGCGTCCGCAACGTCTCCTTCACACTTCACGCCGGCGAGATCCTTGGGCTGGCTGGACTGATGGGAAGCGGCCGGACGGAGCTCGCCAGGGTGCTGTTCGGCATTGATCCCCTTGAAAGCGGGGAGATCCTGCTCCGCGGTCAGAAAATCTCGATCTCAAACCCGCGCAAGGCCATCGAGGCCGGCCTGGCTCTCATTCCCGAGGACCGGCGCGCGCAGGGGCTGGTCTTGGACCACTCCGTTCGGGAAAACCTGCTGCTGCCGCTGCTCGACCAGATCCGGCGCGGACCTTTGCTGGACGCGGGAGAAGGAAGGAATCTTTCAAACTCGCTCATCAAGAAATTCGCAGTGAAGGTTGCTCACCCCAACAAGCCCGTACGGCTGCTGTCCGGCGGAAACCAGCAGAAGGTCGTGTTGGCCAAGTGGCTCGGCACGGATCCCGACGTCCTGATCCTGGACGAACCGACAGCGGGCGTCGACATCGGCACGAAGAGCGAAATCCTCGACATGATTCGCGATCTGGCCAACGCAGGCAAGGCCGTCATCGTCATTTCCTCCGAATACCCGGAACTGCTCGCCGTCAGCGACAGGGTCCTGGTCCTCAGGGATGGCTCCGTCACTCGGGATTTGAAGCGCAGCGAAATCGAAGACGAAGAATCACTACAACTCGCAGTTCAGGGAGTCTGATCATGAACAACCCAACCATCTCAGCGAAGGCTTCTGAGGAGAAAACGCCCTTCAACCTGAAGCGCACCCTTGGCGAGCTCGATTGGCGCCGCTACGTCATTTACATCGGCTTCGTCGTCGTGTTCATCTTCTTCGCGGTGCTGTTGCGCGACCAAGGCTTCCTGTCGCCCAACAATTTGCTGAACATCTTCCGCCAGACAGCAACCATTACTGTCATCGCCGTCGGCATGACGTACGTCATCGCGTGCGCCGAAATTGACCTGAGCGTGGGCTCGGTCGCCGGACTCTCGAGCGTCTGCACGGCCATGGCGTTGGCCCAATGGGGAATCGTCCCGGGCATCCTGGCAGGTCTCGCCGTCGGTCTGGTCGTCGGATCGATCAACGGCGCCCTTGTCAGCCTGCTGGGTATCCCTTCCTTCCTGGTAACGCTGGGCATGCTCGGCATCGCAGTCGGCGTGGCCCAATGGATCACGGCTTCGGCGCCGCAGCCCATTCTCAACGACACGTTCAACATGCTGTTCGGCTCCGGTAATTTCGGTCCCGTTCCCGGACTTATTGTGTGGAGCGCCATCTTTGTGGCGATCGGCGCAGTGGTACTTTCCCGGACCAAGTTCGGCCGCCAGGTCCTTGCCACCGGCGGCAACCGTACCGCGGCTGACTTCACGGGCATCAACACCAAGCGCATTAAGTTCCAGGTCCTTCTCATCTCCGGCATGGTCGCCAGTGTTGCCGGCATGCTCTACGCCGGTCGGCTCCAGTCCGGACGCTTCCAGTGGGGCAGCGGCGACGAACTCTCAGCCATCGCCGCAGTGATCCTGGGCGGAACCAGCCTCTTCGGCGGTGCCGGTTCGGTGGTCGGCACACTCTTCGGCGCCCTCCTGATCGGATTGATCAACAATGGCCTGATCCTCGCGGGACTGGACAGCAGCCAGCAGCAGGTTGTCCGCGGTGCGATTATCATCCTGGCCGTTGCCTTGGCCCGAAAGAAATGAGCACCGCATGACCGGGCAAATGAGGGCGGGAATCATCGGCACCGGGTTCATGGGGGAAGTCCACGCACATGCGGTGCGCGCCGCCGGCGGCGTCCTGAGCGAAATCGCCGGACGCACGCCGGAGAGTTCACGCGCGGCAGCGGGACGGCTCCATGCCGCAAAAGCCGCCGAATCCCCGGAAGCGCTGATCCGCAGTAACGATGTCGACGTCGTCCACATCTGCACCCCGAACGCCAGCCATGCCTACCTGGCCAGGCTGGCGCTTGAAGCAGGCAAGCACGTCGTGTGTGAAAAACCCTTGGCCACAACGGTTGAGGACGCCGAACAGCTCAGCACCCTGGCGGAGGGCACCGGATCTGTAGCGGCAGTACCTTTTATCTACCGTTTCTACCCGACAATCCGCGAAGCCAAGGCGCGGCTGACCCGCGGTGAGGCCGGCGAACTGTGGCTCCTGCACGGTTCCTACCTGCAGGACTGGCTAGCGAGCAGCTCCGCCACCAACTGGCGAGTGGACTCTGGCTCCGGCGGAGCGTCCAGGGCATTCGGCGACATTGGGGTGCACTGGTGCGACCTGATGGAATTCGTTACCGGGCACCAAATCACTCGTCTAGTGGCCAAAACGTCCAAAGCGTTTCCGCAACGCGCCAGCGAAAGCGGAATGCTAAACGTCGGAACGGAGGACGGTGCGGCGCTGCTGTTTGAAACCGATAAGGGCGCCACGGGGTCCCTGGTCGTCAGCCAGGTCACGCCGGGGAGAAAGAACCGGCTCTGGTTCTCGTTCGACGGTACCGAGGCGTCCTTGAGCTTCAACCAGGAAGAGCCGGAAACTCTCTGGGTGGGAAGCGTCCGCGGCAGCACCCGCGTACCGAGCGGCCCCGACACGCTTTCCTACCCGGAATCGCAGCGGTATGCCAGGCTCCCGGCCGGCCACCCGCACGGCTACCAGGACAGCTTCAATGCTTTCGTGGCCGACGTCTACGCCGCTGCCCGTGGCGAGAGTGTCGACGGGCTTCCAACCTTCCGCGACGGACTTCGCGCGGCACTGATCACCCAGGCAGTCGTGGATTCCACAGCCACTAACACCTGGGTCGATGTGCCAGGCCTGCAGGCAGGCTCCAGCATCTCTGACGAACTAACACCCGAAAGGCAAAGATAATGCAGCTTGGATACCACTCAATCACCTGGGGTGGCGTCACCGGCCACCCGGCAGGGGTCACCAGTGTCAAAGACCTTTACTACCGGTCCAACGGCTCCATGGAGGATGCCGTGCGGGACATTGCCGCGGTCGGCTATGAAGGAACAGAGATGTTCGACGGCAACCTCGTGGACTACGAAGACCGTCCGCAGGACCTGCAGGAACTGCTCAGCGATTCAGGTCTCAAACTCGTCTCCGTATACTCCGGCGCCAACTTCATCTTCGCCGACATCCTCCCCGAGGAACTGCACCGCATCAATCACGCCGCGGAGCTGGCAGCCACTTTCGGCGCCGAGCGACTCGTCGTCGGGGGCGGCGCACGTCGCGCCGCGGGCACCAGCGACGAAGACTACACCCTGCTCGCCAAGGGCCTGGACCGGGTCACTGAAATCGCTGAGAGCTTCGGCCTTACTGCGAGCTACCACCCTCACCTCAGCACCATCGTGGAGAGTCCGGACGAACTCGACCGCCTCATGACCAGAACGCGCATCGGATTCTGCCCCGACACCGCCCACCTTGCTGCCGGCGGCTGCGATCCGGCGGCAGCAATCCGGAAATACCCGGACCGTATCCGCCACGTGCACCTCAAGGATTTCCGTCAGGATCCGTTTGAGTTCCTCCCCCTCGGCGAAGGCGATCTGGATTTCCCTGACATCATCCGTGCGGTGAAGGAAAGCGGTTACGACAGCTGGCTGATGGTGGAACTCGATTCGTACGACGGCGATCCCAAGACCGCCGCCGAAATCAGCAAGAAATACCTCGACAAAATCCTCGCCGACACCGGCCTCTAAACGAAAAGGAACACGCCATGCAGAAACTTAACGTCGGCCTCATCGGCGGCGGCTTCATGGGCAAGGCCCACTCGCTCGCCTACGCTGCCATGCCCATGTTCTTCTGGCCCGCCCCTGCCATGCCGGTCCGCAAAATTATTGCGGAAGCCACTGATGATCTCGCAGCCCAGGCCGCCAGCCGCTTTGGTTTTGAAAACTCCACCTCAGACTGGCGCAGGATTATCGATGATCCCGATATCCACGTCGTCGACATCGCGACGCCAAACCACCTTCACGCCGAAATCGCCATCGCAGCCGCCCAGGCGGGGAAGCACATCATCTGCGAGAAGCCGCTGGCGCGGACGGGTGAGGAATCCAAGGCCATGTATGACGCGGTGAAGAACACTGACATCGTGCACATGGTTGCGTTCAACTACCGCCGCACACCGGCAGTCGCCCTGGCCAAAAAGTACATTGACGAGGGTGCCATCGGCCGGGTTATCAGCTTCCGCGGCACCTACCTGCAGGACTGGAGCGCCGACGCGAATTCCCCGCTCTCCTGGCGCTTTCAGAAGTCCATCGCAGGTTCGGGCGCATTGGGCGATATTGGAACCCACGTAATCGACATGGCCCGCTACCTCGTCGGCGAATTCACATCCGTCAATTCGGTAATGTCCACCTGGATTCCGGAGCGGCCGTTGCAGTCCGGCAGCGCGGACAGCCTGGGTAACGTCTCCGGTGGGGAAGGTCCCCGCGGGGCTGTGGATGTGGATGACGAAGTGCTCACCATGGTCAAGTTTGCCAACGGTGCCATCGGATCCATCGAAGCGACCCGCAATGCCTATGGCCGCAACAACTTCCTGACCTTCGAGATCCACGGCACCGAAGGTAGCATCGTGTTCAACTACGAACGTCGCGATGAACTCCAGGTTTGCTTCGCCAGCGACCCCGGTGACCGCCGGGGGTTCCGGACTGTCTACACCGGCCCTGCGCACCCGTACGGAGAAGGGCTCTGGCCCATCCCGGCCCTGGGCATTGGCTACGGTGAAACCAAGATCATTGAAGCCTACGATTTCTTCAAGGCAATCGCTGAAGGCGGAAGCGTCAGCCCGAACTTTGCCGACGGCTACCAGACTGCCTTGATCGACGATGCCATCATCGAATCCGCGGAGTCCGGCAACTGGGTGAAAGTGCCCAGCATCGAGGCGTAACCCCCACGAGATGCAGGTGCGGCGTCCCAGAGCAGGCGGCGCCGCACCTGCATCCTACACACCAAGGAGAACGAAAGAGCTTCTGAATGACCAATACACCAGCACCGGCCAACGATACGGCCACCTATGTCATCCCCGTCTTCAAGGCAAAACCCGGTCACGCCGACGAACTGGAGCAACTGCTGGCCGTCCTGCAGACCGCCAGCCGCCGCGATGACGGCTGTATCGAGTACACAGTCATTAGTGACGAACAGGACCGCAACACCTTCCTGCTGTACGAGAAGTGGACGGATGCCGATGCGCTGGTCCTCCACAACGAGAAACAACACGTTGTCGACTTCCTGGCATCCGCGGCGGAGCATATGGCTGAACCTTTGAACGTTCACAGGTTTCGTCCCATCGCCTAATTCGACGCAGAACATTCACACCCCCCGTCATCGAAGGAGCCTGACATGCCCCGCCCCTATACCCTGTTCACCGGCCAGTGGGCCGACCTCCCGTTCGAGGAAGTCGCACGCCTGGCCTCCGGCTGGGGCTACGACGGCCTGGAAATCGCCGTGTCCGGGGACCACCTGGACGCCTGGCGCTGGGACGAACCCGGGTACGTCGAGTCCAAACTCGCCGTACTGGCGAAGTACAACCTGAAGGTCTGGGCCATCTCCAACCACCTCAAGGGCCAGGCCGTGTGCGATGACCCCATCGACTTCCGCCACGAAGCGATCGTGGGCGCGAAGGTCTGGGGCGACGGCGACCCCGAAGGCGTCCGCCAACGCGCCGCCGAGGAAATGAAACACACCGCCCGGCTGGCCAAGGCACTCGGTGTGGACACCGTCGTCGGATTCACCGGCTCCTCCATCTGGCAATACGTGGCCATGTTCCCGCCCGTCCCCGCCGCCGTGATCGAGGCCGGCTACCAGGACTTCGCCGACCGCTGGAACCCCATCCTGGACGTCTTCGACGAATGCGGCGTCCGCTTCGCCCACGAGGTCCACCCCTCCGAAATCGCCTACGACTACTGGACCACCGTCCGCACCCTCGAAGCGATCGGCCACCGCGAAGCATTCGGCCTGAACTGGGACCCCTCGCACTTCATGTGGCAGGGCATCGACCCCGTCTCCTTCATCTGGGACTTCAAGGACCGGATCTACCACGTGGACTGCAAGGACACGAAGCTCCGCCCCACCGGCCGGAACACCGTCATGGGCTCGCACCTGCCCTGGGGCGACCCGCGCCGCGGCTGGGACTTCGTCTCCGCAGGCCGCGGCGACGTCCCCTGGGAATCCTCCTTCCGGGCCCTGACAGCGATCGGCTACGACGGGCCCATCTCGGTCGAATGGGAAGACGCCGGCATGGACCGCCTCCACGGCGCCCCCGAAGCCCTGGCAGCGCTGAAGAAGTTCGACTTCCCCGCCTCCCAGACCAGCTTCGACGCCGCCTTCAGCACCAAGCCCTGACCCGGAGGAAGCGCACGTAGAATCCCTGCATGACCCACACCATCCGGAAAGCAACAGCGGACGACGCCGGCCCGCTCGCCGAACTGGCGGCCGTCACCTTCCCGCTGGCCTGCCCGCCGTCGTCGTCACCGGAGGACATTGCCACGCACCTGGCCAACACGCTCAGCGAGCGGCACTTCCGGGAGTACCTGGCGGATCCTGAGGTCGCCATCCTGGTCATCGACGCCGACGGCGCGCTCCGCGGCTACAGCCTGCTCGTCAACCGGCCGGCAGAGGATCCGGATGTGGCGGCGGCGCTGAAAGTCCTGCCGTCCATGGAGCTCAGCAAATGCTACGTCCACCCCGAACACCACGGCCTGGGCGCTGCCGCCGAACTGATGCTCGCCAGCCTCCAGGCTGCCGCAGAAGCGGGCGCGGCCGGGGTGTGGCTGGGCGTGAACAGCCAGAACGCGCGGGCCATCCGGTTCTACGAGAAGTCCGGTTTCCGCAAGGTGGGCAGCAAGTCCTTCCGGCTGGGAACCACCGTGGAGCACGACTTCGTCCTCGAGCGAGCCGTCTGACCCCACCCAACGCGACACACCCACCGCCCACACCCAGCGCGAAGGGACACTTGCGGCCCCGCGGCTGAGGGCCGCAAGTGTGCGTTCGCGCTTCATGGTGACCAATCTGACACCCCGCCGGGGAATGGGCGTGTGACGCGCACAGTTGTGGCAAGCATGAAGATTGAGATCTGGTCAGACGTCGCGTGTCCGTGGTGCTATATCGGCAAGCGCCGCTTCGAGGCCGCCCTGGCCGAGTTCCCGCACCGCGACGCCGTGGAGGTGAAGTGGCGCAGCTACCAGCTGGACCCCACCCTCCCCGAGCATTACGACGGCACCGAACTGGACTACCTGAGCACGCGCAAGGGCATGGCCCCGGAACAGGTCTCGCAGATGTTTGACCACGTCACCCAGCAGGCAAAGGGCGAGGGCCTGGACTACCGGTTCGACCAAGTGGTGGTGGCCAACAGCTTCACTGCCCACCGCCTGATCCACCTCGCGGCCCAGCACGGACAGCAGGATGCCGCAAAGGAACGCCTGCTGAGCGATCACTTCGAGCACGGCAAGGACATCGGCAGCGCCGACTACCTCACCGCGCTGGGCCACGACCTGGGCCTCAACACTGACGACGTCGCCGAGCTCTTCACCACGGACAAATACGCCGACGACGTCCGCTTCGATTTCGAGGAAGCCCGCGCCCTGGGCATCAGCGGCGTCCCGTTCTTCGTGATCGACCGGAAGTTCGGGCTCTCCGGTGCCCAGCCGGCCGAAACGTTCACCGCGGCGCTCAACCAGGCGTGGCAGGAGACCAACCCGCTGGTTCTGGTTAACGCCGCGGACGGCAACGACGGCGAGGCCTGCGGCCCGGACGGCTGCGCGGTCTGACGCGGCCCGCTGAAAAGTCCGGGTTTACTGACACATCGCGGTAAAGTGTCCGCATGCCCAGGATTTCGGCGGCCAACAATGCCGCACAACGCGCCGAGACTCAACGCCGGGTCCTGACAGCGTTCGGGGAACTCCTGTTCACGCACGGACTGCCCGGATTGACCATGACGGACGTCGCCCGGCATGCCGGGGTGGGGCGGACGGCGGTCTATAACTATTACGCGGACATCGAAGAACTGCTGATCTCGTACGCCCTGGATGAGACCGAGCGTTTCCTCGCCGAACTCCGGGAGTCACTGAGCGCGCTCGAGAACCCCGTCGAACGGCTGGCGCTGTACGTGCGCACCCAGGTGGAGGACCTCAGCCGCCGCCACCTCCCGCCCGGACCGGCGATGGCGGCGGTGCTGTCGCCGTCGTCCTTTGCGAAACTGGCCGACCACGTGGGTGAACTCAGCGTCCTGCTGCAGGGCATCCTCCGGGACGGCATGGCGCAGGGGTACCTGCCGCAGGCGGACATTGGCCAGCAGGCGCAGCTCATTCACGGCACGCTCTCCTCCAGCGCCGCCCGCGGCAGCAACGAGCCCGCCGAACTTGAGGCCCGGATCGCCCGGACCGTGCGGTTCATCCAGCTGGGCGCCGGAGCAAGGTTCGACGACGACGGGGCACCCCTGCGCGTCAGCTAGCGTGTGGGGGCCTAGGGTTTGGCGCCGGCCGTCGGAATAACCGGCCACTTGGCGTCGTCAGCGATCCGCCGGCTTTCGCGCGGGCAGCTGAGCGTCCCGGGAGTCTGGTCTACCTGGTCCGCGGCGGCGAGTTCCTTGAAATCGCTGGAAAGAATCACGTCAACGCTGGCGTCCGTCCGGCCGTCCTGGAAGTAGTCGGAGCCGGGCAGGTTCCGTTGGACGCTGAACGCCGCAGACTGCCCGGCAGCCCCGGAAACCACCGCGGCCACGCCACGGAAGCCAGCCTCCGTGTTGGCTACGGCCCCCACCACAAACTTCCGGACCAGCAACTCGTCCGCCACAGCGCGGGCCAGCCCGGGGCGGCTGGTCGAGTTAAACACGTTGAGGTTGATCTTGTCGTTGGGGGTGTAGTCAAAGGTGGCCCCGGGACAGGTGGTCCGGGGCTCGTCGCTGCCCGCCGTCGTCGGAAGGTTCAACTGCCCGTTCCTGATGGCCAGGGCAATGATGATGGCGCCGGCAATGAGGCCCAGCAGCAGAACCAAAACCACTCCGTGCACCACGCGGCGGCGCACGCGCACGGGATTGTCGGGGTCGCCGGCGGCCTCAAATGTGGCACGCAGTTCGGGGCCGGTGACAACGTGGTGGCCGTGCAGGACGCTGGCGTCCTTGGGTTTCCTAGCCATCTATGACCAGCACGCGGGCGTGGATGGCGGTCCGCTGGTGCAGCGCTGTCCGGACGGCGCGGTGCAGCCCGTCCTCCAAATACAGGGTTCCCTGGTACTGCACCACGTGGGGGAAGAGGTCACCAAAAAAGGTGGAGTCTTCGGCCAGGAGTGCTTCGAGGTCCAGCGTCCGCTTCGTGGTCACCAGTTCGTCCAGGCGGACAGGGCGCGGCGGCAGCGACGCCCACTGTTTGGGCGTGTTGAAACCATGGTCGGGATAGGGGCGTCCCTCGCCCACAGCTTTGAAGATCACCATGCCACCCTAGGCAGCTTGGCGGCGCAAGAGAAGTGTCCGGCCCGCAGCACCGCAAGGTTGTAGCCAAACTGTCACATGCCGCGGACATTGCAGCGCCCGGGGCAGGATCGAAGGGCCCTGGCTGACACAATGGAGGTATGACCGCACCCGAATTCCCTGCCAGCACCACGCCCGGCGTCCGCCTGCCGTCCACCCCGCCACTTGCCCTCCTCCTCGACGTTGACGGACCCGTGGCCAGCCCCGTGACGCGTGACGTGAAACCCGGCATCATTGCCGATCTGGTGGCGCTGGCCACCGCCGGAATTCCGGTCGTTTTCAATACCGGCCGCTCCGATGCCTTCATCCGGGAGCAGGTCATGGAGCCGATGATCGCCGCCGGCATTCCCGCCGGGACCATCATCCACGCCATCTGCGAGAAGGGCGCCGTGTGGTTCAGCTACACCGCCGCCGGGCCCGGCCCCATCCACGTTGATCACGAACTTGCCGTGCCCAAGGCCTACGGTGATGACGTCCGCAGGCTCGTGGCCGAGGACTACTCCAGGCACATGTTTTTTGACGAGACGAAACGCGCCATGGTGTCCGTTGAGCAGCACATCGCGGTGCCCTCCGCCGATTACCTGGCCGAACAGAAGCTTTTCGATTCCGACGCCATGGGTCTGATGGGCCGCCACGGTATGGGCGCGGTCCGCCTGGAGCACCACGCACCGAATTCCGACGACGAGGTGGACTACCGCGTCGATCCCACCATCATTTCCACCGACATTGAGTCCGTTCGGCTGGGCAAGGACCTCGGCGCCAGCCGCGCCGTGGAGTTGCTGGCGGCACAGGGCATCACGCCGCAGGCGTGGCGTACCGTAGGGGATTCCCGCACGGACTACGCCATGGCGGACTGGCTGCACCACAACGACCATCCCGTGAAGCACGTTGATGTCCGCCCGGCGGACGGCGTTCCGGTCAAGCCCTATGACGTGCTGACCGCCACCGATCTGGGTCTTGGGGAAGATGTCATTCACGACGACGCCGGCGAAGCCTTCCTGCGCAGCTGGCGGGAGGCCATGGTCGGCTGAGCCGTCCCCGGCCGGGGCGCCCGTTTGAGGCCTGCCATTTTGGGGGTCGCGCTATTATTCAAATAAGAACGCTTACCATTTAGCCGCGACGGAGACAACCATTACAGAAGCACCTGTCCAGGACGAGATCTACTACGGCGGCCAGGCGTCCGTAGAACCGCGCACGCATGCGGAGGTGACATCTCCGGCGGCTGAGGCGCGGCTCAAGCACCGGCCTGACGTCGTCCGGCACAAGGGCAGGTATGCCCTGATCAACCACAACCGGACGCCTTACCAGGCCATGGTTGAGGACCTGCTGTTCCTGCGGGGCGTCCTCGCGGGCGAGGGCCTGGACTACCTGTTGGTCCGGGGCAACAACGACCGTCCGGTCATCGCCCTGGACTGGAAGGACCGCAAGAAGCTGCGTGCAGCCTTGGTGGCGGCCTGCCGCAACGAGCCCGTCTACTCCATGACCGTGGACGCGAAAAAGAAGTCCTCCGTGCTGGTGGCCGACGGGGATCTCTCCCCCAACCGCCAGGCCCGCATCTTCCGCCTGTACCGTCCCCGAGTTGAGCCCGACGGCGGTTTCGAGTTCGGCTCCTCCGCCGGCGTTCAGATTGAGCTCTGGAGCTTCGAGGGCGATCAGCTGATCCTCCCGATCGAAAACTCCCTGACCCGCCGCACCATGCAGTACCAGGACGCTGTCCGCGGGACGGTTGAACGGTACGGTCACACCTGGCCCACCATCGAGAACATGTTCGCCGACCATGCCAGCGACATCAGCTTCGACATCGACCTGGTGTTTTCGTGGGTGGACGGCAGCTCGCCCGAATACATCGCGGCCCGCCGTGCCCAGCAGCAGGGTGTGGTTCTCGGCGAAGGCGACGACAGTGACGCCCGCTTCCGGCAGATCAACGAACTCAAATACGCCCTGCGCTCGGTGTACATGTTCGCGCCCTGGATCCGCCGCATCTTTATCGCCACGGACTCTCCCGCCCCGGCGTGGCTCGCGGAGCACCCGTCGGTAACCATTGTCCGCAGCGAGGAATTTTTCGCCGATCCCTCAGTGCTGCCCACGCACAACTCGCAGGCAGTGGAATGCCAGCTCCACAACATCGAGGGCCTCTCCGAGCACTTTCTCTACTCGAATGACGACATGTTCTTCGGCCGCTCTGTGGGCCCGGACATGTTCTTCACTCCCGGTGGCGTCACCAAGTTCATCGAGGCCGAGACCCGGATCGGGCTGGGCGACAACGACGCCGAGCGCAGCGGCTTCGAGAACGCCGCCCGGGTTAACCGCAAGCTACTCTGGAACCGCTTCGGGCGGATCACCACGCGGCACCTGGAGCACACCGCCGCCCCGCTGCGGCGCAGCGTTGTGGCCAGGATGGAGCGTGAGTTCCCGGAGGAGTTCCAGAAGACGGCGGCGAGCAGGTTCCGCGGCGCGGACAACATCTCGGTCACCAATTCGTTCTACCACTACTACGCCCTGCTCACCGGCCGAGCCGTCACGCAGACCGCGGCCAAGGTGCGCTACGTGGACACCACCATGCGGGCCGGGCTGAACTACCTGCCCAAGCTGCTGGCCAAGCGGAACATGGACTTCTTCTGCCTGAACGACGGCAGCTTCCCCGAAGTCCCCGCGGACGAGCGCGCCGAGATCGTGACCGATTTCCTGGAGAAGTACTACCCCATCAAGGCGCCCTGGGAGCTCTGACGCTAGATGGCGTAGTACGGAAGGGATACCTTCCTCACGCCCCCTGCTTTCGCCGTGTCCGGGATGGTGATGCCCGCCGCGGCCAGTCGCTCGGTAGTCATTTCCGAGGTGACATGTTCACCCACGGTGACCGCGCTGCCCAGCGGAACCACGGAGTGGACAATGGTGTGCTCGTAGACGTGCACCAGGTTGAAGGCCTGCCCGCCGTCCCGGCCGCGGGTGCCGCCTACGGCGACGTTGAGGTCCTGGGTGTAGCACGTGGCAGAGGCGACGGAGACAGGAATCCCCGCAAAGGTGGCGGTGGTCGAGTAGTGCAGATGCCCGGCAAGAATGGTCCGGACGTCGGAGTTGCGCACCACGGAGGCCAGGCTTGCCTGATCGCGCAGTTCCACGAGCACGGACAGGTCAAGGACCGACGGGACCGGCGGGTGGTGGAGCGCCAGGATGGTGCCGTCGGGAGCCGGGGTATCCAGCTGGCGGGTGAGCCACCCCAGCTGTGCCGGGCTCAGCTCGCCGTGGTGGTAACCCGGGACGGAGGTGTCCATGGTGATGATGCGCAGGCCGTTGATGAAGTAGCTTCGGTCCACGGGCGCGTCGCTGGCCGGCTCGCCCAGCAGCCCGGTCCGGAAGTTGGCGCGGTTGTCGTGGTTGCCCATGGCCCAGATGACCTGGGCGCCCATGTCCGCGCAGGCGGGATCAACGATTGCCCGTAGCTTTGCGTAGGCTTCAGGGTCGCCTTGGTCGGCGAGGTCACCCGTGAAGATCACGGCCTCGGGCCTGGCGCCGGAAGCCCTGACCTCTTCGAAAAGCTGAATGAGCTTGGCTTCGCTGTCGACTGCGCCGTAAAGGGGATCCGGACCTCCCAACAGGTGGGGGTCGCTCAGGTGGAGAAGGAAGTGGCGTGGCCGGGGGTGTTCGGCCTCGATGTGCTTCATTGCTGCCTCTGTGGTCGGTGGGAAACGGCGTTTCCCTTCTACCCTTCAGTAACTATTATCCAATCAGACAATTGGCAAACTGTGGGTAAATCGTTGGTCAGAAGTTGGAAAAAACTAAAAGAATTACGCTCCGGAAAGTTCCGTGATAGCGGCCGGTACGTCAAATTCGGCCAGTGCCATTTCAATGGCATCGATGACTTCGGCGGAGTCCGGTTCGACGCTGGGCGCGAAGCGTGCCACCACGTCGCCCTCGCGGTTGACCAGGAACTTCTCAAAGTTCCATTTCACCAGGCCGGGCAGCACACTGGTTTTGAACCTCGTCAGCTCGGCATAGAGCGGATGCTGGTCCTTGCCACGCACATTGGCCTTGGCCGTCAGCGGGAAAGTGACACCGAAAGTCCGCTCGCAGAACTCGGCGATCTCGCTGTCGTTGCCCGGCTCCTGGCCGGCGAATTGGTTGCACGGAACTCCGAGCACGTCGAAGCCGCGGTCGCGGAACTTCTCGTAGAGCGTCTCCAGGCCCGCGTACTGGGGAGTGAAACCGCACTTTGACGCCACGTTCACCACCAGCACCACGTTGCCCTTGAACCGGCCGAAGTCGGTTTCGGTGCCGTCGTTGAGGGTGAGCGGAATGGTGTACAGGTCTGTCACAGCGCCGTCCTTGAAAGGTTGGTCATGCAGGTGATTCGTGGCCAACCATCAAGGGTACGGGTGCAGTCTGGGAGTTCTCTGTCAGGGGCCCGCCGACTCGGACAATGTTGCGGTGCCTGTGGGCGTGGCGGTGGTTGTAGCTGTCGTAGTAGACGAAGGCGAGGGCGACACCGTTTCCGCTGGGGACGCGGCACTCGTTGTGACTGTTGGCTCCACCGCTGGCGCCGGCGTCGGCGTTGTGCGCGAGCTAGGCCGGAACAGCCTGGTCCTAGAGGCAGTGGGCGTCGGAGACGCGCTCGTCGTCGGTGCAGGGGAGGTGCCCGTGGGGGTGGGTGAGGTGCCCGTGGGGCTGGGAGACGTCGTCGTCGGCGTGGCGCTTGGGGTGCCCCGCGGCGGACGCGTTGGCCAGCGCGAGGAAGACGTCGGGGAGGGTGACGCCGTCGAGGTGGGTGTTTTCGTCGCTGTTTCCGTCCCCGATTCTGTCGCAGTGGGGTCCGGCGTCCCCGATTCAGTCGGGGTAGCGTCCGACGACGGCCCTTCCGTAGGTGCCTCGTCCTGCGGTTCTGTCGTTGGCGGCGTTTCGACCGGATCGGGCGCCTTGGACAGTTCCTCTTCGCCGCCAAGGACCGTGTGGCTGTTGTCCTCGGCGACAGGGATGGCCCAGCGTTGCGCGCCGGCGCCCGCGGGCTTGGCGTCATAGCTGCCCATTGCTATGTCCTCGAGCTCGTCCAACTGGCGAATACGGAGGAGCGTCCAGTTCAGCGGGCTGGTGTGCTTGCCGTGGAGGATGGTTTCGAAATGCAGGTGGCAGCCCGTGGACCATCCCGTGGTGCCCACCCGGGCAATGACCTGGCCCACCTGCACGGAGTCCCCCGTCCGGACCGCGACAGCTTCCAAGTGGTTGTACGTGGTGATCAGGCCGTTGCCGTGGTCTATTTCCACGCGGTTTCCGCCGCCCCACGGGTGCCAACCGGCGGCCCGGACCACGCCGGAGTCGGCCGAATAGACCCTGGTGCCGCAGCCTGCAGCGAAGTCCTGTCCCAGGTGGAAATCGCCGCCCGCACCGGTGATCGGACTGACCCTGTACCCGAATGGGGAGCTTGACGCGAGGAACTCTAGAGGCGCCATGAGAGAACCCTCCGGGGGGCGGGTGAGCCCGGCAGCGGCCACATTGAGCGGAGCGCTCCCGCCCTTGGCGATGGTCCTGACCAGGGTGCGGTTGAACGGAACCAAGGCGCGGCTGTCCGTCAGGAAAGCACCGAGCACGGGCGTTCCAACATGTCCGGTGCCGACCGGCGACGCTGCCGGATGGTGTTCAACGGGGAGCGGTCCGGGGAATCCGACGACGAATAGCGACCCGGCAACAACTGTGCTGGCGGCCAGCGCGCGCACGGCTATGGCGCAGCCGCCCGCGGGCTCCTTGTCCCGGCCGGATCCCCAATGCTTGCCCACTCGTTACTCCCGGGTTGGCCCGCCAGACCCCGGATCCAGACGGACTTTCCATCTCATGGGACCACAAAGGCCCGGGCCTGTGAACCCCCGAGCCGGTACGGCTGCGGACATTTTGTGGATCCGCCGTCAGAACCATGCCCGCCGGGCTCTGGGCGAGAATGGTGACATGCGAAAGTTCCTCAGGGAATGGCAGGGCGAAATCAAACGGGTTTTCACCGGCACCACTGACGGCCCGCCCGCTTGGGTTCCGCGGCTGGCCGAAGGGGACGACGCCGGCTATCACCTGCCCGGCTCGGCCGTCTGGGCGGTGCACGGCTCCATGACCACCATTGTGGCCGGGGTCCGCGCGCTCCTGATGCAGGCCCTGCATCCGGGAGCGCTGGCGGGGATCCACGAGCACTCCGACTTCCGCACGGATCCGCTCAGCCGGCTGGCCCGGACCATCCGCTGGATCTTCACCGTCACCTATGGTCCACAGGCAGCCGCCGACGAGGCTTCCGCCCGGGTCCGTCGCCTGCACGAGCCTGTTCAGGGGAGCTATGGTGACGGGCACGGCGGCGAGCGGAGCTACTCGGCCAATGATCCGGAACTCGCCCGCTGGGTCCACATCGCGTTCGTGGACGCCTTCCTCTCGGCCCACAAAATCTGGGGAGCCGGGATCCCCGGCGGCCCGGACGCCTACGTACGCGAGTGGGCCCAAGCTGGACGGCTTATGGGCGTCGAGGATCCGCCCCTGAGCGAGGCCGAAATGCGGGAGCAACTGGACCGCTGGTATAACAACGGTGAGCTCGTGGCGGACAGCAGGGTTGCCGAGACCGTCGAGTTCATCCGCAACCCGCCACTGCATCCGCTGCTGCGCCCTGGCTACCGGATCATCTTCGCCGGCGCCGTCTATAGCTTGGAGCCGAAGTACCGCCGGATGCTGGGCCTCCAGGTCCCCCGGCTGGGGCCATTCCCGCTCCCCGTGAGGCTGGCAACGAAGGTGACTCTCGGCGTCGTGCATCTTGCCCTCGGACGCGGGCCTGGACCGAGCGAACAGGCGGCCCGGGAGCGCCTCCACCGCCTCGGCTACGAATTCGACTGCTGACGCGGGGTCAGGCCGGGATGCAAAAATCCCGGCCCTGACGAGGTCAGGACCGGGATTAATTTGGCGGAGAATGGGGGATTTGAACCCCCGAGGGCGTTAACCCAACACGCGTTCCAGGCGTGCGCCATAGGCCGCTAGGCGAATTCTCCAGCTGCTTTCGAATCAAAAGCAGATACTAGACTACCTGAACATTCCGGCATCGCCCAATTGGGCCGGCGGACTGTTACCGCACGCGGCAATCCGGGCTCCAGCTGGCCCGTTAACGTAAAAATGGACGCCCCCAATGCGCCCATTCCTCCGATACGCCGTTGAGCTGCCGGGTCCGGCCCTCCAGCCAGGCCCCGCAGCTCACAACCTTGAGATTGCCCCAATCGGTGTACATACCCATGATCGGCCTTGCCTGCCGGATAAGCAATGCGACGACGAGACAAATCGCCCGACGGCGGGCCGGCCAGCCACGCCTCCCGCCGGCACCGCCGCCCAGGCGGACGGCCCTGGGCAGGACCCTTACCAGGCAACCCTTCACGAGGTGACTACCGGAGAGTACATTCAGCGCTACCGTACCCGGCTACCCAGAGGCCGGGTCTGGCACCAGGGAGATGCACAAAATGCACAAGCTGCAAGCAGGACACAGACCCTCCGCCCTCGCCGCAGGCGTGGCAACTTTTGCCATCCTCGCCGCTGCAATGACGCCGCCGGCCAAGGCAGACAACGGGACCGACACGCGATCAATCCGCGATGCCGTCTCCGCTGAAGCCATCATCGACCACCTTGAGGCGCTGCAAGCCATCGCCGATGCCAACGACGGCACCCGCGCTGCCGGCACGCCAGGCCACGTCGCTTCGGCGGAGTACATCGAGGAACAGCTAGACGCCGCAGGTTTCGAGACCCAGCGCCAGTACTTCGACTACTTCAAGTTCTTCCTGGACGGCGAGGCCTTCGAGAGGTTGACGCCCACCCCCCGCACGTACACGACGGACGATTTCTCGGCCATGTCCTATTCAGGTTTCGGTGACGTCAGTGCCACCGTGACCCCGGTGGACATCAATCTGGTGGGCGACCGTGCGTCCACGAGCGGCTGCGAGGCCGCCGATTTCGCCGGCTTCCCAGCCGGGCACATCGCCCTGATCCAGCGGGGCACGTGTACCTTCAACGCCAAGGCGGTCAATGCCGAGGCAGCCGGGGCCGCCGGCGTGATCATTTTCAACCAGGGCAACAGCGCTGACCGCGTGGGCGTAGTCCAGGGCACCATCGGTGCGCCGGCGCCGGGCAACCCCGCCGTGACCATTCCGACCGTTGGCGCGAGTTTCGCCGTCGGCGAGGAACTCGCAGGGCTTCCGGGCGCTACAGCCCGCGTCATGGTTGCCGGTACCGTGGTGCCGATCCAGACCTTCAATGTCCTGGCAGAAACCGCCGGACGCGCCGACCGGACTGTCGTGGTGGGCGCTCACCTCGACTCGGTGGCCGAAGGCCCGGGCATCAACGATAACGGCTCCGGCTCCGCAGCCATTCTTGAGACGGCCCTGCAGCTTGCAGAGCCCGGAGAATCGCCGCAGAACCGCGTCCGCTTCGCCTGGTGGAGCGGTGAGGAAGACGGCCTGGTTGGCTCCGACTTCTACATCTCGCAGCTGAGCAAGACCGACTTCAAGAACCACGCGCTCAACCTCAACTTCGACATGGTTGCCTCGCCCAACCCGGTCCGTTTCGTTTACGACGGCGACGGCAAGGAGTTGGGCACCGCTGGCCCCAACGGTTCTGCACTGATCGAAAAGGTCTTCCTGGACTACTTCGCCTCACAGGGCCTGGCCACGGAACCCACTGAGTTTGACGGCCGCTCGGACTACTTCGGTTTCATCGAAAATGGCATCCCAGCGGGCGGTCTGTTCACGGGCGCCGAGGAGATCAAGACGGCAACGCAGGCGGCCATCTACGGTGGCAGGGCCGGCATCGCCTATGACCCCTGCTACCACCAGGCGTGCGACGACATCGACAATCTCGACGAAACGGTCCTGGAGGAGATGGCGGACGCCATCGCCCACGCAACGCTGACGTTCGCGGAAACCACCTCTGCAGTGAACGGCACATCGAAGGGCTTGGGCACCGGCACCACGCAGCTGGAGTTCAAGGGCAGTCACGCAGTCCGCTGATAGGTAAGGCGCGGATCGCTTCTTTCCACCCCCGCGCGGGAAGAAGCGATCCGCCGTCGGCGCCCATTCGCTGGCAGGATGTTGCCATGACCCAGCTGAATGCCCTCGTGGTGTACGTTCCGCAGACGCATGCCGATGCGGTTCTGCGTGCCATCGGCGACGCCGGTGCAGGCCGGATCGGGAATTATTCGCACTGTTCCTTCACTTCTCCCGGCACGGGGCGTTTCACTGCCCTGCCCGGCGCCGAGCCGTTCATCGGGGCTGTGGGGACCGGGGAGGTGGTGCCCGAAACCCGCATCGAGTGCGTGGTTGAGGAGGACATGCTCGACGCCGTGGTGCGGGCTCTGCGGGCAGCCCACCCTTACGAGGAGCCGGCGTTCATGAGCTGGCCGGTGGACGGCTGGCGACGGTAGCGGGTGTCCGGGCCTTTGCACCAGCGGCCCTGGCCCGCTTGAGCGGTGCAGGCCCGCACCGCTCAAGCGGGCCAGGGCCGCGAAACGTCAGAAGTCCTTGACCTTCGGGATGCGCGGCAGCATCTTCATCAAGTCGGCCTTGTACTGCTCCTTGTACGTGGGGCTGTGGAGCAGGCCGTAGACGTAATGGAAGATGTCTTCCTTGCTGATGGCGGGGTCCTCATAGAAACCGCGGTAGGCAGTCAGCGTCGCGTCAGTAATGTTGTCCTTGCGAACATAACCGTCGACGACGGCGGGATCGGCCTCCCCGAAAGATCACCCCGCGCTTCGCTTGAGACGGGCTCGTAGGTGTAGAGGCTGAAGGCTTGGTTGCCGCCGTTTGGTGTCAATGCCGGAACAGTGTCGTTCATCAGGACTGAAAACGCTGCCGCTGAGCCACCCTGCGGCATGACAATGGCGAGGTTCTGCTGTGTGGGCGAGGGGAATAGCTTCGGCAGTTGATAGGTCCTGTGGTTCAGCACCCCGTCGAAGTATGCGCTCTGCCTGCAGAACGGCCGATACATGGATGGGATGATCTTGCCTGGATCGAAATCCTGCTTTGTGCCGCGGCTCCAGCCGCGAAGAAGTGATCATCACGCGCCCCGGCAAGGAAGACGTGGTCATCGTCTCGTGGGACGAAAGCGCGCGGGAAGACTACCTGTGGTGGCAGGCCCAGAACCGCAGGACAATGATGCGGATCAACGCCCTGATTCAAGACATCGCCCGGAACGGCAACGAAGGCATCGGAAAACCCGAGCCACTCAAGCACGGCTTCCATGGCTATTAGTCACGCCGCATCACTGACGAGCACCGCCTCGTCTACCGTTACGCGGAAGGTGGCTCCGGCGTCGAAATCCTGATCGCAGCCTGCCGGTATCGCTACGGCAACTAATCGGACTCTGACGGGCCACGAAACTGGTCGTCCAGACCTTCCTGAATCTTCGGGTAAACTTGTCTGCGGCCCCTCATGTGGCGTCATCCTGTTGAACTCCCCCAGGACCGGAAGGTAGCAAGGGTAAACGGGCTCTGGCGGGTGCATGGGGGGTCTTTACTATTCCCCCACAGGGCCGCAGACTGTCAGCCCGGATTGGTAGGGTTTTCTCGTGACTGTTACTACCACCGCCCTTTACCGTAGATACCGCCCCGATTCGTACGCGGACGTCATCGGGCAGGAACACGTTACCGAGCCGCTGATGACGGCGCTGCGGAAGAACCGCGTCAACCACGCCTACCTCTTTTCCGGCCCGCGCGGCTGCGGAAAAACCACCTCCGCCCGGATCCTGGCCCGCTGCCTCAACTGCGCCCAAGGCCCTACGGACACCCCCTGCGGTACGTGCCCCAGCTGCATTGAACTCGCCCGCGGCGGCTCCGGCTCCCTGGACGTCATCGAGATCGACGCCGCCAGCCACGGTGGCGTTGACGACGCCCGCGACCTGCGTGAGCGGGCCACCTACGCGCCCGTCCGCGACCGCTACAAGATCTTCATCATCGACGAAGCCCACATGGTCACCTCCGCCGGCTTCAACGCCCTGCTGAAGATCGTGGAAGAGCCGCCGGAGCACATCAAGTTCATCTTCGCCACCACGGAGCCGGACAAAGTCATCGGCACCATCCGCTCCCGCACGCACCACTACCCTTTCCGGCTTGTCCCGCCGGAGCCGCTGATGGCGTACCTGGAGCTCCTCTGCAATCAGGAAAACGTTCCGGTGGCTCCCGGCGTTCTGTCCCTTGTGGTCCGTGCCGGCGGCGGCTCCGTCCGCGATTCCCTGTCAGTGCTGGACCAGCTGATGGCCGGTGCCGGACCCAACGGCCTCGACTACGAGCTGGCCGTCGCCCTCCTCGGCTACACCCACGCATCGCTGCTGGACGACGTAGTGGAAGCTGTGGCCGCCTCCGATGCCGCCACAGTTTTCCGGGCCGTGGACCGCGTGGTGCAGACAGGCCACGATCCCCGCCGCTTCGTCGAGGACCTGCTGGAACGCTTCCGCGACCTCATCATCGTCCAGGCCATGCCCGAAAGCGCCCAGGTAATCCTCCGCGGCATGCCTGCGGACCAGATCGCCCGGCTCCAGAACCAGGCGCACAACCTCGGGGCTTCCGAACTCTCGCGCGCCGCTGATGTCACCAACACGGCACTGACCGAGATGACCGGCGCCACGTCTCCCCGCCTGCACCTCGAGCTTCTCTGCGCCCGCATCCTGCTTCCCAGTTCGGAGCAGTCCGAACGCGGCATCGCTGCCCGGATCGACCGTGTGGAGCGCCGCCTGAACTACGCCGGGAACGACGTCGGCGCTCCCGTTCCGGCGGGCGCTGCGGTTTCCGTGCAAGCAGCTTCTGCGCCAGCCGTTTCTGACACGCCCGCTGCGGCACTTCCGGTTGCTTCGGTTCCAGCCGCGGCACCGCAAGTTGCTGCGGCGCCGGTTGCTGCGCAGCATCCTTCAGCGCCGGCCGCTGCCGGTCCTGAGTCGGCCCGGCCACAGGTCGTCGGAGCCGAAGAAGCCAGGACATCGCTGACACCGCCCAGGGTCAGCACCAACGACTGGCCGGTTGACGAGCCCACTGGCAGGCGGCCCGTTTCAACGCCGCCGACAACCAGTCAGCCCACCCGGGAGACCGGGCCAGACACCGCCCGCGCAGTTCCCTCGACCACCTCGCCGGCAAGCACCGACGCTGTCACGGCTCCTGCCGCCGCACATGCTCCGGCTGCACCCGGCCCGGCAAGCACTGGCGCAGCCGGCACAGGCGACGTCGAAGTCTTGCGCCGTGCCTGGCCGGAAGTTCTGCAGACGCTCTCCAAGATCAAGCGCAGCACGTGGGCGCTGGTTGAGCCGAACGCCCAGGTAGGTGCCTTTGACGGCCAGGTCCTGACGCTGTCGTTCAGCACCACCGGGTTGGCCGGCGCCTTTGGCCGGGCTGACCACGCTGAGAACCTGCGGCAAGCGATCCACAAAACGGTGGGCATCGACTGCCAGATCACCGCGGTTGCCGGTGGCGCCAACAGGGCAGCGAGCGCTGAGCCAAACCCAAAAGCGCCCGCTAGCCCGGAAGATCCGCCCAGTTCAGCCGACGTCGCGTGGGGCCTGGCCCCTGCCAGCGCCGTTTCCACCCCTGCCGTCCATGCCACCGTGCCTGCACCTCCGCCTGCCCCCGCGACACGTGCCCCTGCACCAGCCGCCCCGCCTGCCGCTCCCACTGCTTCGGCTTCTGCAGGCGCAGCAGCCCCTGCAGAGGCTGTCCAGCACACAGGCGCCGTCAGCGCACCGGCAGATACTGAGTCCGCCCATGTGGCAGCCACCCAAGTACCGGCCGCCCAGGCAGCAACCACCCAGGTATCAGCCGCCCCGCGTCAGTCGGGACCAGCTGAGCCGGATGCCACTGCCGGTTCGTACGCCTACTCCGATGACGATTGGGGTCCACCGCGCGACGAAGATGCTCCGCCGCTGGACGAGGAACCCCCCGTGGACTGGGATCCTTCGGCTTCCTCTATGCCACGCCTGTCACCGGCACAGCCTGAGCCTTCGGTGGCCGCACGTGCCAATCGGCCCGCTCGAAGTGCTCCAAAGGCTGCCGCAGCAGTAGCCTCCCCATCGGCCAGATCCTCTCCCGGTGCATCGGCGGCTGCTCCGTCACAGCCCGACACGGCACTGGATCCTTGGGGCCGGGCCGTGGAGCAGGCGCCGGGTGTATGGGTGGTTGGCACCGAGCCCAATGTTGGCAAAAGCCTGAACACGTCCGTCCCGGAAGAGGCCAAAGAGACGGCTCCCGCGCCCAGCTACGAGCCGGCTACTGCCCAGGTCCCCCAGGCGTCGTCTGCCGTCAGCCAGTCCGAAGCCGACGCCAGTTGGGGCTTGCCTCCCGTGGCTGCCGCCGGAACCTCAGACGTCGCCGCACATCATCCAGCCGCACCAGAAAGCCACGCGCCAGAACGCCACGCAATAGAAACTGCGGTGCCACAGAGCGGCGCCCCAGTCGGCCAGGCAGCAGTGAGCCAGGCACCTGCTGGCCAAGCCCCGGCAGTACCGGCAGTCCCGCCGGGGGAAGCGGTGGTTCCCGAGCCGGTCGAGGTCCGCGAGTACGCGATGGCATCCGCCGCTCCGGCTACCGCACCCCTGCAGCCGGCCCCGGCAACCTCCGAGTCGGCTGCTGCCGCCCGGCAGAGTCTTTACCAGCGTCTGTCCAACAGCCCTGAGGCCGAAGCCGGGCGTGCAAAGGCTCCGGCCAGGGCTGCCGCCGCCACCTATGTCCAGGACATTCCAAGCGCGGACGATGAAACCATCGAGGAATCCGGCGTCTTTGGACGCGCCGCCGTCGAGCGTATTCTGGGCGGAAAGCTGATCGAGGAGCGATCCCCGGACGGAAGCCCCATCGCTTCAAGGTTCTAGGCACCTGCCGCATATGCTCCGGCAACCCCAGTCACCATCCAAGCCAAACCAAAAGAGGAAAACGTGTACGAAGGTGCAGTCCAGGAGCTGATCGACGAGCTCGGACGGCTACCCGGTGTCGGTCCCAAATCCGCCCAGCGGCTTGCCTTCCACATCCTCGAAGCTGACCCCCAGGACATGAAGCGACTCGTGGACGCCATCACCATGGTGAAGGAACGCGTGAAGTTCTGCACCGTCTGCGGCAACGTCACCGAGCAGGAATTGTGCAACATCTGCCGCGATCCCCGCCGGGACCCGTCAGTCATTTGTGTGGTGGAGGAGTCCAAGGACGTCCTCGCGGTGGAGCGCACCCGGTCCTTCCGCGGCCGCTATCACGTGCTGGGCGGAGCCATCAACCCCATTGCCGGCGTCGGGCCCGAACAGCTGCGGATCCGGGAACTCCTGACACGGCTGAACGACGGCGCCATCCAGGAAGTCATTATCGCCACCGACCCCAACCTCGAAGGCGAAGCAACAGCCACGTACCTGGCCCGAATGCTGAAGACAATCGGCATCGCGGTGACCAGGCTGGCCTCCGGCCTCCCCGTGGGCGGTGACCTTGAGTACGCCGACGAGGTCACGCTCGGCCGCGCATTCGAAGGCCGCCGCAACGCCCTGACCTGATCTGACTGACGGGGCTCAGGCTAGCGGGCGCCCCGTCCTGGCCTTGCCCGGTTCAGGCCTTGCCCGGTTCAGGCGGCGAGGCTGAGCCGTCGTCGGGCCACACCGGCTTTAGGCGATTCGCGTCCCCCGGGCCAGCCTGTGCGCCGGGGTGCGCAACGAGCGCCAACCCAACCACATCAGCAGCCCGGCGAGCAGCAGCTGCAGGCCGAGCCCCAGCGGCCACAAGGGAGTGGACTGTGCCAGGTACTGCGGCTTGGCCTCGCCGTTGGCGCAGGGGTAGGTACCCTCGGGCCCTGCCATGGCGTACCGTGCACCCTGGCTGATGGATTCGATGGCCCCCACCGGTGATGACATGCCGAAGCCAGTGTTGACGCGGACCGTGTAGGGAATGGCATCTGCCACCACCACGTAGGGGTTCATGGCCAGCATCCACGCCACCCGTTCGGTGCGCACAACCGGCTGGGCGCGCAGCGGACCGGAGCAGGTGTACTCCGGTTCCTGCGGCATCGGCTGTTCCTGCATCGGTTCGTAGGGTGCGTAGTTGCGGTACTGCGCCTGGTTGGCCATGATGGTGCCCTGCGAGAGCCCGGTGCCCAGGCCAAAGGCAATCAGGGAACCGAAAACGAGCCCGGCCACTGCAAGGTAGGTGACCACGATCGAGAACAGCGGGCGCCCTGCCAGCGCGGAAATTCCGACGCCGATGGCACACACCACACCCACCTCAACGGCCAGCATCAACAGGGCCACGATGACATGGCCGGGCGTCATGCCGCCGAGGGCGACTCCGATGACCAGGAATGGCGTGCTGGCAACCAGGAATGCCAGGGCGGCGGCCCACGCGGCGAAGAACTTGCCCCACAGGATCTGTCCGGGCCGCAGCAGGGTCACCTGAAGGATGGCCAGCGTGCCGCCGGCGCGGTCGCCGTTGACGGCGTTGGCAGAAAGCGCGGGCGCCACCAGCAACGCGAAGAGGAGTACAAAGGCCAGGACCACTTCGAAGATCATGGATCCCGGCCCTGTGTCGGGCGGCATGACGTTTGAATAGGTGCGCTGGGCTTCGCGCTGGGCGTTCCAGCTGGCCCACGTCAGCCACGTCACCAGGCCGGTCAGGATGAACCAGATCGCCAGCATGATGTACCAGCCCCGGGACCGGAGCCGCTGCTTGAGTTCCAGGACCACCACATCCCGGATGCCGGCAAGGTAGCCGGCAGCAAGGCCGGAGGCCGGCGGGCGCTGCGTTGTATCTGCCAGCCGGCTCATCGCCGCTCCCCCTCAAGGTTCATGTACGTCTCTTCCAGGGCACCCGAGGCGGGGGCAAAGGAGCTGACCCCGACGCCGGCCAGCACCAGGTCGCGCAGGAGGCGGGCGGCGTCGTCGTCGTTCAGCAACACCAGGCTGACGCCCGGCCGGCGGCCGTCCTCAACCCGGAACGCCAGGCCCAGTTCCGTGAGTTTGGCGGCGAGCGCGGCACCATCGGTTGCCGAGATGGCGTAGCGCCTGCCGGAGGCGGCGGCCTCGTCCGTGGTCTGGTGCCGGACCGTCTTCCCTCGGTTGACGAATACCGCGGCGTCGGCAATTTCGTCCAGCTCGCTGAGCACGTGGGAGGAGACCACGATGGACTTCCCCTCCGCCGCAAGCTGCCGTAGCATCACCCGCAGCTCCACCCGCGATCCCGGGTCCAGGCCGGACGCCGGCTCATCGAGCAGCAGCACGGACGGATCGTGGATCAGGGCGCGGGCCAGGCTGAGGCGCTGCTGCTGCCCCCGGGACAGGACACGGGCCGGCTGGTCCGCCAGGTCGCTCAGGCGGACCCGGTCCAGCATCCCGCTGACGCGCTGCGGGATTCCGGCCTTGGGCAGCTGGTAGAAACGGGCTATCTGGGTGAGGATCTCACGGGCGGTCAGGGACTCCCACACGCCCAGGGTGTCCGGCATCCAGCCAATCCTTTTGCGCACTTCCGCGCGGTGGTGCTTGGGGTCCAGCCCCTCCACCGCGACAGTGCCGGAATCCGGCGCCAGCAGCGAAGCCAGCATGAGCAACAGGGTAGTCTTACCGGCGCCATTGGGGCCGATCAGGGCGGTGACTTTTCCCGCCGGAGCATGGAAATCCATGTGCTCGACGGCGTGCACCTGCCCGAAGCTGCGGCTCACCGCGGTGGCGCTGATGGCATACTGCTCAGGGCTTTCCGGCTGGGCCGGAATGCCTATTTTGTCCCAGTTTTCTGTCATTTCCCGAGCACCTGTCCCCCAAGCCGTTCATGCATACTGACTTATGAGCCTACGCCTGAGCCGACGGGCGCAGTATCCGCCGGAAGGCTGAGATTTGGACACAATTCCACGTCCGGCCGCAGGCGGCGATAAACTGGGCTGACACGTCATGCCGTCCAGCCGCAAGGCTGTGGCTGACCTCCAGAACTCCGATTGATCCAGTGAAGGTACGCGCATGAGTACGCCCACTTCCGAAGTGCACACAGCAACGCAGCCACAGGAGCTGCCCGAAGCCACTGCCGTGACCAAACAGCTGATCGTGCAGAAGTTCGGCGGTTCCTCCGTGTCGGATGCCGATGGCGTCAAGCGCGTCGCAAAGCGCGTGGTCGACGCGCAGCGCGCAGGCAACGAAGTTGTAGTGGTGGTTTCGGCCATGGGAGACACCACCGACGAACTGCTGGACCTGGCCGCCCAGGTGACCGATTCCGCCCCTGCCCGCGAGATGGACATGCTCCTCTCCGCCGGTGAGCGCATCTCCATGGCCCTGCTGGCCATGGCCATCAACAAGTTCGGCGCCTCAGCGCAGTCCTTCACCGGCTCCCAGGCCGGCATGATCACCGACGGCATCCACGGCAAGGCGCGCATCATCGACGTCGATCCGCACCGCATCCGTACCGCCCTGGACAAGGGGCACATCGCGATCGTGGCCGGCTTCCAGGGCATGAGCCGCAGCACCAACGAGATCACCACGCTGGGCCGCGGCGGCTCGGACACCACAGCCGTCGCCCTGGCGGCCGCCCTCGACGCCGATGTCTGCGAGATCTACACAGACGTTGACGGCATCTACACCGCTGACCCCCGCGTGGTGGCGTCCGCCCGGAAGATCGACACCATCTCCAGCGAGGAAATGCTGGAACTCGCAGCGTCCGGCGCCAAGATCCTGCACCTGCGCTGCGTTGAATATGCGCGCCGATTCGGTGTGCCGTTGCATGTCCGGTCCTCATTCAGCCAGAACGAAGGCACCTGGGTCATCCCCAGCGCCGAAGACAAGACCACCACTCAAGAGGGAGTTGCCTTGGAGCAGCCAATCATCTCCGGCGTTGCACACGACCGTTCCGAAGCCAAGGTCACCGTGGTGGGTGTACCGGACATCCCCGGCAAGGCGGCCGCGATCTTCCAGGTCATTGCCGACGCCCACTCGAACATCGACATGATCGTGCAGAACGTTTCCACGCACGGCACGGGCCGGACGGACATTTCCTTCACGCTCCCCATCGTCGAAGGCGCGGACGCCCTGGCAGCGCTCAAAGCCGCGCAGCCGGACATCGGCTTCGAGAACATCGAATACAACGAACAGATCGGCAAACTGTCCCTGGTCGGGGCCGGCATGCGGTCACACCCGGGCGTCTCCGCGACGTTCTTCAAGGCGCTGTCCGACGCCGGGATCAACATCAACATGATCTCCACCTCGGAAATCCGGATCTCCGTGGTGACACACGCGGATCTCCTCGACGACGCCGTCCGTGCAATCCACAAGGCCTTCGACCTGGACAGCGAGGACGAGGCAACCGTCTACGGCGGCACGGGGCGCTAGCCCGCAGCCCGCTGCACCACAAAAGGATGTTCTGGAGGCCGGTTCTGCCGGCCGCCAGAGCATTTTCTTTTTTGGGTCAAAGCGGGCAGCTCAGCCCTGCTTGTCCAGTTCTTCGCGGCGCACGGCGTAGTGATGACCTTCGGAATCGGTTTCCACTACGAAGTGGGAAAGGTCCTCGTCAGAGGCCTGCTCAAAATCATCATGCTTGTGGACCACGGGCGTATCCGTGTCCAGGCGCGTTGCCGGCCCGAAGACAAAACGGAGCCTGTCAGTCGCTTGCATAAAACCGGTGAGCGCATGTCCCATTGTTTCCACCCCCTTCCCGCGTTGCGGGCGAAAGAGCCGCTATCTCCTTTTGGAGTCAGTGCCCTTATTTTACGCCCGCAGCCCACAAAAGGGCCTGATGAGGTTCGGCCTCATGGGGAGGCCGGGAGAAGCTCAGCGGAGGGACTGGTCGCCCGGGTTCCTGGGCACAACATAGGTGCTGCCGTCCGGGCGGGTGACTGTTTCCCATTGCTGCGTTTCCCGCTCGCGCTGAACCAGGAGTGCCCGGTTCTCTTCGGTCATGTCATGCACCAGGGAACTGCGGTTGGCCGGGCCGAAAATTGCCCTGAGCTTGCCTGTTGCCCGCATAAACCGCTGGGATGCGTTGCCCTTGTCAACTGACTTGCCTTTGCCCATGAAAGTGAACCCTTCGATAGAACCCAATTACTCCCACCAGTGTACGCTAACAATTAGTGCACTAACTATTGGAGGAGAATGTGATGACGGTACAGGCCGGCGCTGCACGGCAGCAGGACGACGACCTCCTCTTGGAGCAGCAGCTCTGTTTTGCCCTCACCGTGGCATCCAGGAGCGTAGTGGGCGCCTACAAGCCCGTCCTCGAAAAGCTCGGACTCACCCACCCGCAATATCTCGTGATGCTGTGCCTGTGGGAATCAGCACCCCGCACCCTGCGCAGCATCAGTGAAGCCCTGGCGCAGGCCCCGGCCACCATCTCACCGCTTCTGCGGCGGCTGGAGGAGGCCGGCTTTGTCACCCGCCAGCGGGTGGACGGAAACGAACGCACCCTTGCCGTCGGCCTGACCCCCGCCGGTACCGCGCTGCGCCAGCAGGCCCTGGCCGTCCCGGGCACCATGATGGAACGCCTGGGGCTGACCCGCGAGCAGATTGGCGAACTGCACAAATCCATGATGGGGCTCATCGCCGCCACCGCCGGCACGAACGGGCACCCCGTCGGGGAATAAACCCGTCGGCGAGTAACCCGGCAAGGCGTAAAATGGCAGCAACCTAGGAGGGTCCATGCGTTTGCGATCAGTACGGCCATTGCTGGCGGTTCTCGCCATTGCCGGGCTCGCCGCCTGTACGGGCACGCCTGACGGGAACGGGACTTCATCCGCCAGCCCCACAGCCAGCTCCCCCACCAGCCAGGGCACCCAGGGCGCCACCAGCTCCCCCGCTCCGGACACCGAGACCACAGTCCCTGCACCGTCCCCTTCCGCACCGCCGGCACCGACGGCAGGCCCCGGCGCCGGCAACGCCGAACTCGCCATCATGGTCAAGCCTTCTCCCACTGAGGCGGCGGTGAACTACACGCTGGTATGCCGTGATGGCCTCCCCACCGCTGAGAGTAAGCA
Organism: Pseudarthrobacter sp. KH_020_B; assembly: GCF_057840185.1. Lineage (NCBI taxonomy): Bacteria > Bacillati > Actinomycetota > Actinomycetes > Micrococcales > Micrococcaceae > Pseudarthrobacter > Pseudarthrobacter sp. KH_020_B. Next base: position 624,177 of record NZ_CM174506.1, on the reverse strand, counting down.
CCCCCGGCCGGAGGCCGCGTGCGCTGCCCTCAAGAACAACGCCGCGCTCCTCAGCCCCGCTCCCAGGAGCAAAGACGTGGCCTGCACCGAACAATACGGCGGCCCGCAGACCGCCACGGTCACCGGGATTGTGGACGACACTCCCGTGGATGCCGCGTTCGCGCGCACCAACGGCTGCGAAATCGGTGCCTGGGACGCGGCCCAGGACGTCCTGGGTGCCAGCGGTGGAGCAGTTTAGCCTGCTGACGGCCGATGCCTGGCGTGCCCGCGAAGAAGCGCACGCCCACCGCGTCCGCCGTTACTCTGATCCCTACCTCACCCGCCGCTCGGCGGGTCGGAAGCATCCGGTGGAGGATTTTCTTTTCACCTACTACACCCAGAAGCCTGGCCAGCTGCTGCGCTGGCACCCGGGAGCCGGCGTCGTACTGACCGCTGAAGCGGCGTCCGCCCGCAGGGGCTGGAAGCACTATAAAACGCTCGACGACGGCGAACTCGCCTCCCTGGGGCTGCCGCCGGGAACCACCGCCGTGACTTTTGACCGCGCCCGGTTCCTGGCCGACCGGCACGAGGCTGTGGCCTTCGCCGACATCATTCTCCGCGGCACCGCTGCCCGCCCCGCGCAGTTCGGCTGCTTCGGGCTGCACGAATGGGCCATGGTCTACCGCCAGGACAAATTCGACCTGCGCCATGAGTACCTGCAGCTGAGGCTGGGTTCTGCCGGGACGGACAAAGTGGTTGAGGACAACCGGATCCGGTGCTCACACTTCGACGCCTTCCGCTTCTACACCCCGGACGCGATTACGCTGAACGAACTGGCACCCAGCCGCGAAAACCAGCGGCACATGGAACAGCCGGGCTGCCTGCACGCCAACATGGATCTCTACAAGTGGGCGTACAAACTGCTGCCCGCGCTTCCCAGCGAACTGGTCATGGATTGCTTTGAACTGTCCTGGCGGATCCGGGCCATGGACATGCAGGCCTCCCCCTACGACCTCGCGGAATGGGGTTACCCGCCCATCCCCATCGAAACCCCTGAAGGCAAGGCTGCCTACGTGGAACACCAGCGGGCCTTCGCAGCGGAGGCCGCTGCACTCCGCGGGCGCCTGGCGCAGGCCTTGGCACCGGTTCGAACGGCGGGGACGGCGGCGACGGCATGAAGGACCTGGAGTTGACCATCCGGGTCACGGAAAACCCTGACGCCCCCGAGTATGAATTCCGGCTGATAGTCCGCGATGGCCGCCCTGCTGACGGTTGTACCTTGCCTGACCCCGCAGGAGCCTTGTCGGCCATGGAACGTTTCGGCGAGGACATCTTCTTTCCCAAGCCGGGTCCCCCGAAACTCTGCACACAGCAATACGGCGGGCCGCAGGTGGCCGTTGTGACCGGCTCCATCAACGGCCGTCCCGTCAGCGTGACTTTCCGGCGAACCGATGGCTGCGAAATCGCCCGCTGGCGTGCCATGGCTCCCCTGCTCGGCGGGACAACGGGTTCCCGCGGCGAAACCTGACCGTCGGCGGCAGCCTCCGCATCCGACGGAAACGCCGCCGGACCCAAGCGGTCCGGCGGCGTTCCCTGGCTGTTTTCTGGAGAACTAAACATCCATGTTGCGGTTTCCGGAGAACTCCGGGACCTCCTGCTTCTTCTTGTCCTTTTTGACCCTGTCCTGGGCAGGGCCATCGGCCGTTTCATCAGCAGGGACCACCACAGCACTGCCTGGTGTGACAACCACGGAGACGAAGGTGGGCACACTCGAACCGGCGAATGTCACCCGGCCGATGTAGGAGCCCTCAGCGAGATCCTTCCACTGGAGCTTCACAATGCCCGACTGGCCGTTCCCGAGCCGCAGCGGGTTGGGGGTCACCGTGGCATTTCCCACGTTGGCTCCCAGCACCGCGGCGTCCACGGACGCTTTGGTGGGCTGCCCATTCGGGCTGGCGTAGAGGTTCACAAAAATCGTGTACACGCCCGGCGCCGGGTTCGGAACTGAAATCGACTCACTGGCAGAGGCTGTCTGGGACAGCAGAGCCTGTCCCGCCGGGTTGAAAACCACCAGGTCAAAATCGGCGGCCTCGTCCGACGAATAGACGGAGAACTTGGCCAACGGCGATCCTGCCGGAACCGTGACCTCCTTGGCGAAGTTAGACGCGTCCGTTTCCAGGGCCAGCGGTCCGGGAACCAGTTCGATGGCCGAGGAGTCAGCCTTGGACAGGCCGTCCAAGGTAATCTTCACAGGCGCGTTGGTGCCGGAAACCACCGGAATGTCGCCCTGCCCCTGGCCGCCTTCCGAGGTGAAGGCCAGGTTCGCCGGCGCCACCACCGACTGCGGGCGGACGGCCACCGGCGATGCCACGTTCTTGCCGGCACCCTGCCAGACGAGGTTACCCATGGCAAACTGCCCCAAAGCAGCACTGGTGTTCTCGAACTTGACCTTGAAGGTGCGCTTCTCGCCGGCTGCATTGAAGCTAAGGATCGACGGCGTGACAGTCACCTTGATGCCGGGAACGCTGGCCTTGGCCCGGTAAACGCCGGGAGTCAGCGCGGTGACGGTCCGGGTGACCTCAGTCTTCCCGGTGAGTGCCCCCAGCGCGAACGAGGCAACATTCATGTCCCGCGGTGCGGTGGTTCCGAGATCCGGGATGCCCAGGTCCAGGCCCGTCCCCTGAATGAACTTCAGGTAGTCGTCCGCGGAACTGTCGAAGACAAGGCCGGGATCGAGAACCCGTGCAACGTCCACCTGGCCAGCGCCGGTTGCGAACACGTCACCGTTCCGGGTGCCGTCTGCGTTCTTGATACTAGCCGCCGTAGTCATCATGGCCGACTTGATGGTGGCCGGAGACCATATGGGGTTCTTGGCCAGAATCAGGGCGGCAAATCCGGCCACATGCGGCGCAGCCATCGATGTCCCGGACATCATGCCGAACTGGTCGCCGCCGGAACCGATGGGCGACACCCCTGCCAGCACCGCAACGCCCGGCGCCGCCACGTCAGGCTTGAGCAGGTCTGAGCCGGTGGCCAGCAGCGGGCCCCGGGAGGAGAAGCCGGCGATCTGCGGCTGCGGCGCGGCCGGAAGACCGGTAGTGTCCGTGTTCACCAGGGAGACCTTGATCCCGGGGTTGGCGATGATCTTGTCCTTGATCTGCTGCGTGGCCGGCGGGTTCACGTGCACCGTGGGGACTGCGTGGCGGTCAAGGTCCTCGGAGGAGGTGGTCAGGTTGACCAGGATCATGCCGATGCCGCCGGCACGCTGCACCTCGGCGCTCTTGGCTACGCGGTCCACCACTCCGCGGTCGCAGACAACAATCTTCCCCGTCACCTTGGCGGGATCCAGCACATTGGGTGCGCACAGTTCCGGGTTTGCTGCGCCGGCGGCTGCGGCACTTCCCGCCAGCACAACGTTGCTCGCAGGAACGGGAGCGGCCATGAGACTGGCGCCGCGGTACTTGCTGCCGTCCTCAAATTCGACGGTTCCCTGCAATTCCGTGGAGAAGGAGCTCGCGGCAACCGTGGTCAGCCACGGAGCGCCGTGGTTCACGGTGCTTGCCGCAGGCCCCGAGTTTCCGGCGGAGGCGGCAACAAAGATTCCGGCAGAGGCCGCGGAGAGGAAGGCCAGCGAAACCGGGTCCGTGGTGGTTGAGGTGCTGCCGGATATCGAGTAGTTCAGCACATCCACGCCGTCCAGGATTGCCTGATTGATCGCGGCCACGGAGGCGGAGCTGTAGCACCCGCCCGTGGCGGGGTTGTCGTCCTCCCAGCACACCTTGTAGACGGAGATCTTTGCCGCCGGCGCCACGCCGCCGGTGATGCCCATGTCAGTTGCACCAAGGCTGGCCCGGACGTTCGCATTGCCCGCGGCGGTGCTTGCAGTGTGCGTCCCGTGGCTTCCCACATCCACAGGCGAAATGAGCTCTTCGGGAGCGCGGTTCCCCGGCGGCACGTACGCCATGAAGTCGTCAGCGAAGTAGCGGGCACTCAGGACTTTGGAGTTGCAGGCGCTGCCGTCAAACGCGGCCCCGGTTCCCTGGCCCTTCTGGCACTCACCGACGAAGGTGTCGCCGTCGGACTTGAGCATGGCGATGTTGCCGTCCGCGGTGCGGTACGGGGCACCCACCTGGGCCTGGCCGCTGAGGGGTTGCACGTCCTCCCCGGCGAAGAATGGGTTGGAGGGTGTGTAGCCGGAGTCGATGACTCCCACTACGACGCCTTTGCCGGCATTCTCCTGCCCGCCGAAGGCAGTCTTCCAAAGGCCGTTTTCACCGCTGAGCCCGAGGAAGTCCGTGGTGGAGTAATCCGGCGCGTTTTCCGTATCAGGTGCCACCACCAGGACGGCCGGGTCCTTGGCGAGCCTTACGGCCTGGTCAGCGGTCAGATCGGCCGAGAACCCGTTGATGGCAGCCGTGTACTGGCGCTTGATCCGGACGCTTTCGGAACCGGCCACAGCGTTCTGCCTGCCCTCAAGGTGCGCCTGGTACTGCTGGACTTCGGGCCGGTCGGCGTCAAGCTTGCGGCCGTTCTGGGGCTTCGTCGCTGCGAGTCCGGGCGACCCGCCGTCGTAGGTGGCCGCCGGCTTCTCGGCAAGGACCACAATGTAGCGGCCGGCGGGGTAGTCGCCGGGGTTGATCCTCTTTGAGGCCACTGCCGTGTTTGCCTCAGCGGGCGCCGCGGTAGCGGGGCTCATCGCTATCGAAGAGAGGAGCAAAGGCAAGCCCACGGCCAATGCCGTCGCCTTCCGGAGTCCCCCGCCCCGAATGGGGCTTTTTCCAATTGATTTCACGAGCGACTACACCTTTCACGAGGAACGGCCGGCCACGTTGCCGGTCTGGAGCAGCTGGGAACGGCACACGGTATTACAGGTTTTGTAATACCGTGACCAGCCGTTACAAACAGTACAGACTGAGAGCTGAATATGACATACGACACATCAGGCGTATAGGTCAATCATGCAGCTACAAGGCGGGGGCGGGAAGGCACAAAAGAAGACCCCCACGTGGGCCGGACTTTGGGGCACGTCCAGCTCCACGCGGAGGTCTTCTTTTGGTGCTAGGAAGCCACCCCGGCTCAGCCCTTGGGCGTCACCTGCAGACGGTCGAAGGAGACCTGGCTTCCGTCCTTGTCCAGCACCACCACGTCGTCGCGGCCGTTCTGCACGTCGGAGGGCAGGATGAACTCAACCGTGTTGTCGGTGGTGGGGAAAATCCAGCCGATTCGGTAGCTCTGCTTGTTCAGGTAGACGTAGTACCACTGGCCGTAGTCGAGACCTTTCAGGGTCACCTTCTGGCCGTTGCGGTACTTGTCCTGCGTGCCCAGGTCGAACGGAGCCGTCTGCTCCTCGAGGTCCTGGACGGCGAGGACGGGGACCGTCTCCGGCTGCGCCGGCTGGAGATCCAGCACGACGGCGCCGCCAGTCACCGTAGCCGCGACCCGCTTGGCGCCGTTGGTGGCAGTTGCCTCAAACGAGACAGCGTCGAGGCGGCCTGCCGCGATGTCGGCTGCGGTCAGGACGTGCTCGCGCGTTGACATCACGGTCCCGCCCACGGCCAGGGCGTCCTGGCTGATCGAAGCGTCCGGGGCACTGAGCCCGGTCAGGGAGACGTTGCCGGCGTTGCCCACCGTGTGGGTGTAAGTGACGGTGTCGCCTTCGCTGGCGAAACGGTCGCCGTCGGCGTCGGTCCACTCAGCGGAAACGGTACCTTCCAGCTTGGCGTCGCGGACCTTCAGGTCCACTTCGCCGCCGTCGATCGTGTAAGACTTGCTGGTCTGGCCTGCGGAGCTGACTTCCCAGGTGGTCTTCGGAACGAAGTAGCCCTGCTCCGCCTCGGCAGCGGTCACGGTGTGACGCGGCGTGGCGCAGGTGTAGCCCTGGCCCGCCGGCAGCACGCTGTAGCGGCAGTTGCCCGGGCCATCTGGGACGAAGGGGCTGAAGTTGCCTGCGGTGGGGACCACTTTTTCTACGAGCGGGCTCGTGTTGCTCACGCTGAAGGTGTACGGGAACGGGTCGCCCGCAGCGTAAGGCTGGGTGGCGAGATCGCGCCCGGCGTCCCCGCGGGCGCCCGTGATCGTGGCGGCGACAAGGCCGTCACGCAGTGCCACGGCAGCTCCGGTGAACGGCACAGTCTTGGTGAGCGACGGCGTCGAGCTGGCCGTGACGGTGAAGCTCGCCTCCGGGACGAAGTAGCCGCGGGCGATGTCCTCGGCCGTCAGCGTGTGCTTGGCCGTGGTGCAGTTGTAGTTGGCACCGGCGGCCAGGTTGCTGAACCGGCAGTTGGGGACGCTGGGGGCCCCCGGAGCAGGTGGGAGGAAACCGGTTTCAAAGTTGCCGGAAACCGGGACGGAATTCGCCGTGACGTTGGCGGTGCTCTTGACGTTGAACGTGTAGCTCAGGACGTCGCCCGCCCGGTAGGGGCTCGCGACGACGTCGCGGGACGGGGCCGTTCCGGTGATGGTGAGCCCCACCTGCGGGGCTACCGGGACGGTGGCGGTGAAGGTGAACTGGGAAACCCGGCCATCCGCCGTCGTGAATGCCGCGTTGAGGTTCTGCGGACCGCTGGCGTTCGCCGGGGCGGTCAGGGCGACGTTGACGGTGGCCGAGGCGCCGGGCGCGACGTCGGGTACGGGCACCGTGGTGGCGGTCCAGCCGGCCGGGGTGTAGACGGTGGCGTTGGCACCGGAGAGCGTGGTGGCTTCCTGGTTGGTGACGGTGACTGCCACCTGCGAGGTGGCACCTGGGGCCGTGGTGACGGCCGGCACGGACAGCGGGGCGCAGGCGTAATTCAGCCACGCGTCGTCGAACTTCGCGAACTGGATGTTGTCCGTGTAGTTGCCCTCGTACAGGACACCGAACTTGCCGTCTTCCAGCCGGGACACGGTGGAGTAGGCGGAGAAACCGGGGCGGATGGTGCGCACACCCGGCCAGGTGGCGCCGTCGTCGCAGGAAATGCGGGCGGAGACGTTCTCGCGGCCGGTCTTGGAGTTGGAGTTGGTGAAGATGAGCTTCTTGGCGTCCGCCGAGCCCTGTGCCGCGGCCGGGAACATCCGGGCGATGGAACCGTTGTTGGCCGGGTCCGGCAGTTCGGTGTCCTGGGTGACCGGGCCGTACGTGGCGCCGCCGTCGGTGGAGACTGCCACCTTGCGGTAGCCCTGGTTGGCGTTGTCGCGCGAGTTCAGCAGCAGGCGGCCGTCGGAAAGTTCCACGGTCTTGTTCTCGTCCATGCGGTCGCCCACGTTGGCGCCCTTGTGCCAGGTGGCTCCGTGATCGTCCGAGTAGACGCTGTAGGCCTGGATCTTGTTGGTGCCGTCGGCTTGGCGGACATCGCCGGCGTACTGCTGGACCAGGCGGCCCTTGTACTGGCCGTACTTGAGCTGGATGCCTTCGCCGGAGGACGCGAAGTTGGAGCGGATATCGCCTGCCACGGGGCTGGTCTTGCTGGTGCCCGGCTTGGTGACATCGGTGATGAGCCTCGGCTGGCTCCAGGTGATTCCGCCGTCGGAGGACTCAATGACGGCGGAGGAGATGACGGTGCGGTCGGCGTCGTCGTTGCCGAACTGGCTGCCGAAGAAGCCCTGGTCCTTGGAGTACACAAAGAGGTTGAAGACCTTGCCGGCCTCGGCGTCGTAGATGTAGGAGGGGTCGCTGTAGCCGTACTTGGGGCCGGTGGCGTCGCCCACGTGGCCTGCGGCGATGACCTGCACGGGACCCCAGGTCTGGCCGCCGTCGGTGCTGCGGCGCTGGACGATCGAGTTGGCGTTCGGTGCATCGGCGGCGCTGCCGGGACGGCCGTCCCACGAGGCGAGCACCACGTTGTTGCCCAGATACGTCAGGGCAGGGATCCGGTAGAAGAAGTTCGCCGCAGTGCGGTCGGCGCCGATGTTCGACTCCGCAAATGAGCCGGGAGGGGCAGTGGGGTTGTTCGAGGGGATCGGTGCCGCCTGCGCGGCGATCCCGGATCCGGCCAGCAGCGCCAGCGCTACCAGCCCGGTCCCTGCGGTCCGGCCAAGACTTCGGTGCCTGTTCCGCTTAGTAGAAATTCGCAAATCCATATCCTTTCAAGGCGCCGCGGGGCGGCGGATCGGGAGAATTCGGCCGTACGGGCGGTCTCGACACCCAAGGGGGTACCACCTGCCACATACGACGTCCTACGACCCTAGTGTGTAGAACCTCACATGGCTAGGAGTTTCTGGAAGTTGCTGGGGAGCAGCCTGAGCGGGGCACTGAACTGGGGCTACTGGAACAGTGCACAAAAACGGGCGCCCCGTTCAGGGACGCCCGTGTGAAAACTCGAGGCTTGGGTAGGAGTGGCGCCTACTGCCTGGGCGTCCGGACCACGTCGCTGATCCACTGCCGGGTCTTTTCGTCCACGGGGCCGGCCACACGCGTTTCCCGGGCAGCCCGGTCCGCCTTGATCTTCTGCACCACCATCCGGCCGAGCCCGGCAAAAACGGCCACGGCCATGATCGGCAACAGCACGGATTTCGATTTTTCAGCCATGCCGCAATCCTAGTGACGCCGGCTCCGCGAGGCCATAGCCGCCGTCGTTCTTCACCGCCTGGAAGCCCGCCCCGCCGGGATGACTGTGGCCGATCCCACCGAATACAGGGTGCGGCGCTCCGCCCGGTAGAATGGCCTAGCAAGCTCGCGGAGCGCCCGTCCACACTGTTCGAAAAAGAATGTCCCCAACGTCCCGGAACGGCGTAAGACGGCGTGACTCCGCTGCGCCCTTACCCAATGCTCACGCACAGGAGTTGCCGGATGCCCCGGATCGTTGTTGACGTCATGCCCAAGCCCGAGATTCTGGACCCGCAGGGGAAGGCCATCGTGGGTGCACTCCCCCGTCTGGGCTTCACCAGCTTTAGCTCTGTCCGCCAGGGCAAGCGCTTTGAACTGACGGTTGACGGCGAGGTGACCGACGCAATCCTGGCCCAGGCCCGCGAAGCCGCTGAGACCCTGCTGTCCAACCCCGTGATCGAAGACGTCGTCAACGTCGAGGTCGTCGAGGCCTGAGATGACTGAACTTCCCTTGATCGGCGAGGCAATCGCCGTCGCCGCCGAGCCCCGGCTCGCGGGGGCCCGGATCGGCGTTGTCACCTTCCCCGGCACCCTTGACGATCGCGACGCCGCCCGTGCAGTCCGGCTCGCCGGCGGCACCGCAGTGCCGCTCTGGCACGCCGACACCACCCTGGGTGACGTGGACGCCGTCGTGATTCCCGGCGGTTTCTCCTACGGCGACTACCTCCGCGCCGGCGCCATTGCCCGCTTCGCGCCGCTGATGTCCAAGATCATCGACGCCGCGAACTCCGACGCCAAGCTGCCTGTGCTGGGCATCTGCAACGGCTTCCAGATCCTGACCGAGTCGCACCTGCTGCCCGGCTCCATGATCAAGAACGACCACCTGAAATTCATGTGCCGCGACCAGGTCCTGCGGGTTGAAAACAGCAACACCGCCTGGACTCTGGACTACGAGGCGGGCCAGGAAATCACCGTGCCGCTGAAGAACCAGGACGGCCAGTACATCGCCGACGAAAAGGTTCTGGACGCGCTCGAAGCCGAGGGCCGCGTGGTGTTCCGCTACGTGGGCTTCAACCCCAACGGCTCACGCCGGGACATCGCCGGCATCTCCAACGCCGCCGGCAACGTGGTGGGCCTTATGCCGCACCCGGAGCACGCCGTGGAGGTTGGCTTCGGCCCCGAGTCCCTGGACGGAATCGGCGGGTCCGATACCGACGGCCTCGGCTTCTTCACCTCCGTACTGAACAAGATTGTGGGAGGCAACAAATGACCGAGATCAATTCCGTGGTCGAGCCTGTCGAAACCGCCAAGAAGTTCAACATCGACACCGTCGAGAACGCTGCCAAGACTCCGGACACCGAACTGCCGTGGGCCGAACTGGGCCTGAAGCAGAACGAGTTCGACGAGGTAGTCAAGGTCCTGGGCCGCCGCCCCACCGGCGCCGAGCTGGCCATGTACTCCGTGATGTGGAGCGAGCACTGCTCCTACAAGTCCTCGAAGAACCACCTGCGCCAGTTCGGCGACAAGGTGACCGACGAGATGAAGAAGGACATGCTGGTGGGCATCGGCGAAAACGCCGGTGTCACCAACCTGGGCGACGGCTGGGCCGTGACGTTCAAGATCGAGTCCCACAACTCGCCGTCGTTCGTGGAGCCCTATCAGGGTGCCGCCACCGGCATCGGCGGCATTGTCCGCGACATCATCTCCATGGGCGCCCGCCCGGTGGCCGTGATGGACCCGCTGCGCTTCGGCGCCATCGACCACCCGGACACCGCCCGCGTTATGCACGGTGCCGTTGCCGGCATCGGCGGCTACGGCAACTCCCTCGGCCTGCCGAACATCGGCGGCGAAATGGTGTTCGACGCCGTGTACCAGGGCAACCCGCTGGTTAACGCGCTGGCAGTTGGCGTGATGCGCCACGAGGATATCCGCCTCGCCAACGCGTCCGGCAAGGGCAACAAGGTGGTCCTGTTCGGTGCACGCACCGGCGGCGACGGCATCGGCGGCGCCTCGGTGCTGGCCTCGGAGTCCTTCGACGACACCAAGCCGTCCAAGCGGCCCGCCGTCCAGGTGGGCGACCCCTTCGCCGAGAAGGTGCTCATCGAGTGCTGCCTCGAGCTGTTCAAGGGCTCGCTGGTTGAAGGTATCCAGGACCTCGGTGCGGCAGGTATCTCCTGCGCTACGTCCGAGCTCGCCTCCAACGGTGACGGCGGCATGGAAGTTGAACTGACCTCCGTCCTGCTGCGCGACCCCACCCTGACCCCGGGCGAAATCCTGATGTCCGAGTCGCAGGAACGCATGATGGCCGTGGTCACCCCGGAGAACATCGCCGCCTTCGAAGCTGTGATGGACAAGTGGGCCGTGGAGTACTCCTGGCTCGGCGAGGTCACCGACACCGGCCGCCTGATCATCACCTGGGACGGCGTAGTCATCGTGGACGTCGACCCGCGCACCGTGGCCCACGACGGCCCGGTTTATGACCGCCCGTATGCCCGCCCCTCATGGCAGGATTCCGTGCAGGCCGATTCCTTCACCGGATCCGTGCAGGACGCCGGCCGCCCCTCCGCCCCCGCGGAACTGGCTGCCGCCGTCACCGAGCTCGTGGCCTCACCGAACATGTGCAGCAAGGACTGGATCACCAACCAGTACGACCGGTACGTGGGCGGCAACACTGCCCTGGCGTTCCCGGATGACGCCGGCGTGGTCCGCGTGGACGAGGAAACCGGCCTGGGCGTTGCCCTGGCCACCGACGCCAACGGCCGTTACACCTACCTTGACCCGTACCACGGCGCACAGCTGGCGCTGGCCGAGGCCTACCGCAACGTGGCCACCTCCGGCGCCGTGCCGATGGCCGTCAGTGACTGCCTGAACTTCGGCTCCCCTGAGGACCCGGACGTGATGTGGCAGCTCGCGGAGGCCATCCGCGGCCTGTCCGACGCCTGCATGGTGCTGGGCATCCCGGTCACCGGCGGCAACGTCTCGCTGTACAACCAGACCGGCACCACACCCATCCACCCCTCCCCCGTGGTGGCAGTGCTGGGCAAGCTCGACGACGTCGCCCGCCGCACGCCGTCGGGCTGGCGTGAGGACGGCCAGGCCATCTACCTGCTGGGTACGACGGCGGCTGAACTGGACGGTTCCGAGTGGGCCAACATGCGTGGCCACCTCGGCGGACTGCCGCCGGCCGTGGACTTGGCTGCTGAACGCGAGCTGGGTGAAATCCTGATCAACGCGTCCCGCGACGGCATGGTGGACTCCGCGCACGACCTCTCCGAAGGCGGCCTCGCGGCTGCCCTGGTGGAGTCCGCGCTGCGCTACGGCGTAGGCGCCCGGATCGCCCTGCAGGACGTCCTGGACCGCGACGGCGTGGACCTGTTCACGGCGCTGTTCTCCGAGACCCAGGGCCGCGCGGTTGTTGGCGTGCCCCGCTCCGAGGAAGTCCGGTTCAAGGACATGTGCACGGCCCGCGGCTTTGCCCACACGCGCATCGGCGTGGTGGACGCAGCCAGCGGCAACCTGGAGATCAACGGCGTGGACACCATGTCGCTGGACGCCCTCCGCGAAGCCCATGAGGCAACCCTGCCGAAGTACTTCGGCTAATCCCCTTCATCGATTGCTCCGTAACCGCCCTTTTGAACCCTCAGAAGGGCGGTTACGGAGCAATCGATGCTTAACGGCCCATGCGCCACCCCGCCTGGACCAGGGCCAAGCGAACCTTGGCGACCGCAGGCTTGGCGTCATTGAGCATGTGCCGCTTGGAAATCCTGACTTCAGTCCACCCCAGCGCCCCGTACCTCTCAGAACGTGTGATGTCCCGGACGATCTGCCCGTCCTCACCGTGCTGTTCACCTTCGTATTCGATCCCGATCCGGTACTTGCGATAGGACAGGTCCGGCTCGTGATGGCGTGAGCCGTCGTCGCCGATGATCGGCACGTTCAACTCCGGTTCCGGCAACCCGGCCCTCACCATGGCCAGCCGTAGGATCGTCTCCTGCGGCGAATCAGATCCCACCCGGATGAGTTTGATGGCTTCCTTGGCCCTGCGCAGCCCGCGCTTTCCCTTGTGCCTGTCGATCATTCGCTGGAGATCAGCCAGGCTGCAAAGCGGCATGTCCCTGTCCTCAAACGCCGCCCTCGGCACGCGGACACAGCTGTCCCCCATGGCCACAAGCTCGTCCACCGAGAGCATTTCCGCCATGTCCAGCCACGTTCGCTCCGGAGTGGTCACGGGAATTCCGTCAACTGTGGTGACCTCGTCGCTGTAAAGCTTCATCCGGTGCACAATGACGTGCGGCCGGTTCAGGTGTGCCGAGCCCTCAGGCCTGATGAGATGAAACATCTCTGGAGTCCCCTTCTGCTGACGTCGCGGCAGCACGAGCATCTCCGCCGCGGTGAGGTGCGACGCGGCGCATCGCTCATTGACCTCGATGAAGGGCCGGACCCTGTCACTCAAGGGGAGCTCCGCCGTCGGGCTTTCCGACCGGATCCCCTTGCCGAGCCGATGCAGTGCCCGGTGTCGCAGACGCTTGTGCGACACTCCGGCGCGCACCGCCTCGACAACTGTGAACGGGCGGTCCTGTAGTTCCTCGGGCAGCGGGCGCGGGGTCTTCATGGATTCATCAGAGCAGAATACGGCGTGCCCTGCAGAAGTTATCCACAGCCTTCATCGATTGCTCCCCACCGGCACCCTCGCCTCGCAAGCTCGGCCGGGGAACCCTGCCGGCGTGGGCCCAGCGCCGTTTTGGGTACTCAAAAGGGCGCCTACGGAGCAATCGATGGGTCAGTCCTCGCTGCGGAGCTCCCGCTGCCTTGAGCTGAGGAGCTCAAACTCGGGCCGGGCGGCCACAAAGCGTTCGACGGCGGTTAGCACGTCCACGAGGTGCGCCCGGTCTGCTGCTACCAGGCCGGCCCCCACTTGCGAGCGCCGGTACTGTTCATGGTCCCCCACCTCCGCGACGGACACATCGAAGCGGCGCTTGAGTTCGGCCAGCAGCGGCCTGATGAGGGAGCGTTTCTCCTTCAGGCTCTGGACGTCGCCCAGGAGGATGTCGAATTCAATCCAGCCGATCCACATGCAGTAATCGTATCGATTGCTCCGTAACCGCCGTTTTGAGGGGTCAAAAGGGCCGTTACGGAGCACTCGATGGGGGGTTCTATCCTGCGGCGAGCTGACGTGCTCCTTCAAGGTATCGCGAAGTGACATGCCTCTGCGCCGCCCGGGTCACCAGGCCACCTGCACGGTAGAACCAGTTGGCAGGCGTGCTGAAGGCAGTGATCTTCAAGAACACCCGCCCTGTGTCGTCGAGCTCCACCTCAAACGCCTCTTCGCCGCGCGCCGGATGTCCGGGCAGTGTTCCGTAGCCGAAACCCGCAGACTGCGGGCCGTCGCCCGGCACCGGCCGCCGGACCCACACCACTTCACACGGGGCGTCGATGCGGAAAGGCCCGACGCCGAAGCCGCTCACCACGCGCGTTCCCGGGCGGACGACGTCGGACTCGGCCCGGACGCGCAGCCCCGACCGCCGCTGCAGCTCCCAGGTCAGGATTCCCTGCGCCACCCGGCGGTACAACGCCAACCCGTCGCCAAGGTAGGCCTGCGACACCAGGCATGGGTACCCCGCCGGCGGGCGCCCATTCTCGGTGGCGCCGACACCCGGGTAATCGAGCCGGCCGCCGACCAGTCGCTTTTCAGTCAACGGAGCTCTCCCGGGATCCGGTCAGCCGCGCCCACCCCAACTGTTCCTGTTGCTTGCGGGTCAGGGAGGCCACCACCAGGTCGTAGGAGTCCTCCACCATGTCCCTGACCATGGCATCGGGCAGGTTTCCGTCCAGCCGCACACCGTTCCAGTGCGTCTTGTTCATGTGCCAAGCGCCCGTGATTTCCGGATTTGCGGCCCGCAGCTGTTCAGCCAGGGCCGGCTCACATTTCAGGCTCACGGACCAGTCCGCGGAGTCCATGGCGGACAAGGCGAACATCTTCGCTTCGTTTCTGGTTCCTCCGGAAACGGCCGCCCTGACCTTGAACACGGAGGTCTCCGGGCCGAAGGGAAAATCCTCGAAGGCACCGGGAAATGACAGGCATATTGCCTTGAGTTGGGCTGCGTCCATGGACCGAGCCTACAAAGCCCTTCCCGGCGGTGCTAGTCTGCGAAGATGTCACCCGATCAGGCCACCATCCCCGTCCTGGACATGAGCGCCGCACGCCAGCCGTACGGCTCCTTCAGCCCGGAATTCATCGACCAGCTGAGGGACGCCGCCCACAACGTGGGCTTTTTCCAAATCACTGGTTACGGCGCCGCCCCCGGCCAGGCCGAGGAGCTGCTGGCCCTCATCAAACGCTTCTTCGACCTGCCCCTCGAGGAGCGGATGAAGCTGGACAACAGGATTTCGCCGCACTTCCGCGGCTACACGCGGATGGGCACCGAAATCACGCAGGGCCGGGCCGACGCCCGCGAGCAGATCGACTACTCCCCGGAACGCGAACCCGTGCACAACTATCCGGCCGATCAGCCGTATTGGCTCCTCCAGGGGCACAACATGTGGCCCGACGACGCATTACCTGAGCTCAAGCCGGCAGCGATGGCCTGGGCCGACCTGATGTCCGGTGTGGGCATGGAGCTGCTGCGTGGAATCTCGGTTTCGCTGGGCCTGCCGGAGGACCACTTCGACGAGCCCTTCGGCAACGAACCGGCCTGGATGGGCAAGCTGGTGCATTACGTCGGTGGCGTGGTGAAGGCGGCCGGCAACCAGGGGGTGGGCTCCCACGCCGACTACGGCTTTGTCACCCTGCTCCTCCAGGACGAGGTGGGCGGACTGGAAGTACTGCCGCCTGGGACCAGTGAATGGGCGCCGGTTGAGCCTGTCCCCGGGGCACTCGTGGTGAACCTGGGCGAAATGCTGGAGGTGGCCACGGAAGGTTTTCTCGCCGCCACGATCCACCGGGTTCAGGCGCCGCCACCTGGCGTGGACCGCTACTCCGTCCCGTTCTTCTGGTCGCCGCGACTCGATGCCGTGATCGACCCCGTCCCCCTGCCTCCGGAGCTCAAAGCCCAGGCGCGTGGCATCTCCGACGATCCGTCCAACCCGATGCTCGCGTCCTTTGGCCTGAACATGCTCAAGGGCCGCATGCGCGCCCATCCCGATGTGACCGAACGCCACTACCCGGAGCTGATGCCGCGCTGAGGCGCTGGGCACTGCGGGCATCGGGCCCAGGGAAAGTCAGAGGTTGTACTTCCACGCCTGCTGCGCGGGGCAGACGTCCATCACCACGTCCAGGCCGGCGGCCTTGGCACGGGCCACGGCCGCTTCGTCGATAACGCCCAGCTGCAACCACACAGCCTTGGCTCCCACGGCAATTGCCTGGTCCACCACCGCCCCGACCTTCTGCGAATTCACAAAGCAGTCGACGACGTCGAGGGGTTGCTTTTCCGGGGGAATCTCACCGAGGGTGCGGTACCCGGTTTCGCCGTGGACGGCATCGCCCGGCAGGTTGACGGGGATGATCTCCATCCCGAGCCTGTCGCGGATAAACAGCGAGGTGTCGTAGGCTGCGCGCCACTCATTGGTGGTCAGGCCCACGATGGCCCACCGCCCTTTGTTTCGCATCAGGCGCTCAATAACGGCAGGATCGTTGACGTGGCCCATGATGCAAGCGTACATCGTTCCCGAAGCGGTCCCTTGTCGAATAATTGACTGAGCGGCGGGAATCAATGCCGGCGTGAACGAATATTACGTTCCGCGGACCCCGATTTGGCGCAGAGCGTGCGGTTCAGCTGTAGTGGTAATGACCATCCCGAGCGGCCGAGAGACCTGGATCGATGAAGCCGCAGCATCCCTGACCAACGCTGTACCCGTTGAGGCGACCATCCTCGGCGAAAAGCGGTGGGTGCTACTGCCAGGATCGATGGAGCGCACCTATGACATCAGAAGTATCCTCTGCCACGCCTTTGTCCACCCTGAGTCCCGCCAGCGCCGCAGCGGCTGCTGCAACGGACTCCCTTCATTCCACTTCGAACGCGACGGCGGTCGAAGCAGGGCTGCGTGACGCGCCCGGCCCTTCCAGCGGCTCATCGGGATGGTCCTCGACCGAGCCCAAGGACGTCGCCGTGCACGGCGCACCGTCGGGAGGGCCGGCGCGCCACAGCAGCACCACCACCACCGGGAACGAAACTCAGAACGAAGAAACCCAGCCGGACAATGTGGCATTTTGGGAGCAGCAGGCCCTCCGCCTGGACTGGGCACAGCGCGCAGGAAACTCCGGCGGCAAGCCGTGGCACACGGCCCATCGCCGCGTCCCGGCCGACGCCGCAGCCGGAAAAGGCCCGGAGATCACCTGGTTTGAGGGCGGCAAGCTCAACGTCGCCTACAACTGCGTGGACCGCCACGTGGAAGCCGGCCGGGGCGAAAAAGTGGCCCTCCACTTCGAAGGCGAGCCCGGCGACCGCCGCACCATCACGTACGCGGAGCTGCAGCGCGAAGTCTCCAAGGCGGCCAACGCCCTGCTGGCCCTGGGCATCACCAAGGGCGACCGCGTGGTCATCTACCTGCCGGTCATCCCCGAAACCGTCATCATCACCCTCGCCGTGGCCCGGATCGGCGCCATCCACTCGCTCGTTTTCGGTGGCTTCTCCGCTGACGCCCTGAAGTTCCGCGTCGAGGACACGGGGGCCAAGCTCCTGGTGACCACGGACGGCCAGTTCCGCCGCGGCGTGGCCGTGCCCGTCAAGGACAACGCGGACGCTGCCGTCGCGGGCGACAACGCGATCGAGCACGTGCTGGTCGTCAACCGCACCACGCCCGCCGAGGACCTTCACACGGTGAACATGACTGAAGGCCGCGACGTGTGGTGGCATAACGCCGTCGGGAACGCCGCGGAAGTCCACGAACCGGAGGCGTTCGACGCCGAAACGCCGCTGTTCATCATGTACACCTCCGGGACCACGGGTAAGCCGAAGGGCCTGGTCCACACCTCCGGCGGATACCTGACCCAGGCGTCCTGGAGCTTCGAACACCTCTTCAGCAACCCGGATCCGGCACTCCGGGACCAGGACGTGCACTGGTGCACGGCGGACCTCGCCTGGGTCACGGCGCACACCTACGAGATCTACGGCCCGCTCTCCAACGGCGTCACCCAGGTGATCTTCGAAGGCACGCCCAACACCCCGCACCCAGGCCGCCACTTCGAAATCATCGAACGCTACGGCGTCACGCAGTACTACACCGCGCCCACGCTGGTCCGCTCCCTCATGGGCTGGTTCCCGGACGGCGTGCCGGACACGTACGACCTCTCCTCCATCCGGATGCTCGGCACCGTGGGCGAAGCCGTCAACCCCGAGGCCTGGCGCTGGCTGCGCCAGAACGTCGGCGCCGGCACGGCACCTGTGGTGGACACGTGGTGGCAGTCCGAAACCGGCGCCACCATCCTCTCCCCCGCCCCCACCGACACCGAGTTCAAGCCAGGCTGCGCGGCCCGCCCCCTGCCGGGCGTCAGTACCAGGATCGTGGACGACGCCGGCAATACAGTGCCGCCGGGCGTCCAGGGATTCATTGTGGTGGACACCCCCGGGCCCGCGATTGCGCGCACCGTCTGGGGCAACCCACAGCGCTACTACGACTCCTACTGGAGCCAGTACGTGGAGCAGGGCTGGTTCCTGGCCGGCGACGGCGCCAAGTACGACGCCGACGGCGACATCTGGATCCTGGGCCGCGTGGACGACACCCTGAACGTTTCCGGCCACCTGCTGTCCACCATCGAGATCGAGTCGGCGCTGGTGTCCCACCCGGACGTGGTGGAGGCCGGTGTCTGTCCGGTCGCCGATCCCAAGACGGGGCACGCCGTCGTTGCGTTTGTTGTCTTGAAGGTTTCGACAGGCTCAACCACCGGTCCGGTGATTGAGCCTGCCGAAATCCAGGAGGAGCTCAAAGCACACGTCGCGAAGGCGATCGGCCCCATCGCGAAGCCGCGCGACGTCGTCGTCGTTCCTGACGTACCGAAGACCCGCAGCGGCAAGATCATGCGCCGGCTGCTCACCCAATTATTCGAGGGGACCGCCCTGGGCGATACCACCTCCCTCCAAAACGAACCGGCGATCGCCGGCATCCAGGACGTCCTGCGCGAGCGGACCCTAGTAAAGGAAAACTCATGACCGACATTAGCAACGTTGCCCGTCTCTCGGAGCCGCTCAAGTTCGCGTACTGGGTGCCGAACGTTTCCGGCGGCCTGGTGGTCTCCACCATCGAACAGCGCACCGGCTGGGACTTCGAGTACAACAAGAAGCTCGCGCAGATCGCCGAGAACTCCGGCTTCGAATACGCCCTGACGCAGACCCGGTACGCCGCCTCCTATGGAGCCGACAAGCAGCACGAGGCCACGTCCTTCAGCCTGGCCCTGCTCGCCGCCACCGAGCGCCTGAAGGTCATCGCCGCCGTCCACCCGGGCATGTGGCACCCCGGCGTGCTGGCCAAATACATCATCACCGCGGACCACATCTCCAACGGCCGCGCCGCGGTCAACATCGTCTCCGGCTGGCTCAAGAACGAGTTCACCAACTTCGGCCTCGACTGGCTGGAGCACGATGAACGCTACGTCCGCACCGAGGAATTCATCAAGGTGCTGCGCGGATTGTGGACCGAGCAGGAATACAGCCAGGCCGGCAAGTACTACAACATCACCGACTTCACCCTGAACCCGGCCCCCGTGGACGTCCCCGGCCGTGCGCACCCCGAAGTCTTCTTCGGCGGAAACTCGACGGCGGCGCAGGCCACCGCCGGCCGCGTGGCCGACTGGTACTTCTCCAATGGCAAGGACCTGGAGGGCTTCAAGGAGAACATCTCCGGTGTGGTTGCCGCTTCGGGTGAGACCGGCCGCGGCACCGGCGGCGCCCTTGCTGCACCGCGGTTTGGCCTCAACGGCTTCGTCATCGCCCGCGGCTCCGAAAAGGAAGCCCGCGACACACTCCGCGAAATCGTGGCGAAGGCACACAAGCCCGCCGTCCAGGGCTTCCGCGACGCCGTGCAGGAAGCCGGCGCGTCCACCAAGGACGGCAAGGGCATGTGGGCCGATTCCAGCTTCGAGGACCTGGTCCAGTACAACGACGGCTTCAAGACCCAGCTGATCGGCACCCCGGAGCAGATCGCCGAGCGGATCGTCGAGTACAAGAAGATCGGCGTGAACCTGTTCCTCACCGGCTACCTGCACTTCCAGGAGGAAGTCGCCGCGTTCGGCCAGGACATCCTGCCGATCGTCCGCGAGCTGGAGGCCGACCTCGCGCGGAAGAACGGTACCGAACTCGACCTGACCGGGGTTTCGACAGGCTCAACCACCGGGCTTGGCTCAACCAGCGGGCTGGGCGCAACCACCGAACTGGCGGCTGTCTGATGGCTGACCGCACATTCGGATTCCGCACCCGCGCCCTGCACGCCGGCGGCACGCCCGACGCCGAGCACGGCGCCCGCGCGGTGCCCATCTACCAGACCACGTCCTTCGTGTTCAAGGACACGCAGGACGCCGCCAACCTCTTTGCGCTGCAGAAGTACGGCAACATCTACTCCCGCATCGGCAACCCCACCGTGGCAGCGTTCGAGGAGCGCATCGCCTCGCTGGAAGGCGGCATCGGCGCGGTGGCGACGTCGTCGGGCATGGCCGCGGAGTTCATCACGTTCGCCGCGCTGACCCAGTCCGGCGACCACATCGTGGCGGCCTCCCAGCTGTATGGCGGCACCGTCACGCAGCTGGATGTGACCCTCCGCCGCTTTGGCGTTGACACCACGTTCGTTCCCGGCACCGACCCCGCGGACTATGCCGCGGCGGTCCAGGAGAACACCAAGGCGATCTTCGTCGAGGTGGTGGCCAACCCGTCGTCGGAAGTCCAGGACCTGGCGGCCCTGGCGAAGGTAGCGCACGACGCCGGCGTCCCCCTCGTGGTCGACGCCACCTTGAGCACGCCGTACCTGGTGCGCCCGATCGAACACGGCGCCGACATCGTGATCCACTCCGCCACCAAGTTCCTCGGCGGGCACGGCACCACCCTGGGCGGCGTGATTGTGGAGAGCGGCCGGTTTGATTGGGGCAACGGCAAGTTCCCCACCATGACCGAGCCGGTGGCGTCCTACGGAAATGTCTCCTGGTGGGGCAACTTCGGCGAGTACGGCTTCCTCACCAAGCTGCGCTGCGAGCAGTTGCGCGACATCGGCCCGGCGCTTTCGCCGCTCTCGGCCTTCCAGCTGCTGCAGGGCGTGGAAACCCTTCCGCAGCGCCTGGACGAACACCTGAAAAACGCCCAGGCCGTGGCCGAATGGCTCGAGGCCGATCCCCGCGTGGCCTACGTCAACTTCTCCGGGCTTCCCTCGCACCCGCACTTTGAGCGCGCGAAGAAGTACCTGCCGCTGGGCCCGGGCTCCGTGTTCTCCTTCGGCGTGAAGGGCGGCCGCACTGCCGGGCAGAAGTTCATCGAATCCCTGCAGCTGGCCTCGCACCTTGCCAACGTGGGCGATTCCCGCACGCTGGTGATCCACCCGGGCTCAACCACGCACCAGCAGCTAAACCCGGCCCAGCTGGAGTCCGCGGGTGTTCCCGAGGACCTGGTCCGCATTTCTGTGGGCCTGGAAGACATCGACGACATCCTGTGGGACCTGGACCAGGCCCTGGACGCGGCGTCGGCACCGGTGGTCGAGCTTGTCGAGACCGTGGATTCCTGCACGATCGGAGCGAACGTATGAGCACCGGCGAACGTACCTGGACCGGACCTTCCGCTCCGGAGCGCCTGAACCTGCTGCGCGCAGCCACCTCGATTGCGATCGTGGGCGCCTCGGACAAGCCGTCCCGGGCGAGCTATTTTGTGGCGACGTACCTGCAGTCGTCCGCGCGGTACAAGGTGTACTTCGTGAACCCAGTGGTCAAGGAGATTCTTGGTGAACCCACCTACGCGTCATTGGCCGACCTTCCCGAGAGCCCGGACATCGTGGATGTGTTCCGCAAGCACGACGACCTCCCGGGCGTCCTGGACGAAGCCATCACGGCCGGCGCCAAAACCCTCTGGCTGCAGCTCGGCTCCTGGCACGAGGACGTGGCCTCGGACGCGGAAGCGGCCGGGCTCAACGTGGTGATGGACCGCTGCGTGAAGATCGAGCACGCCCGGTTCCACGGCGGACTGCACCTGGCCGGCTTCGACACCGGAGTGATTTCCTCCAAGCGGCAGCTGCTTTCCTGACTGGAAGCAGTTACCAACGGACAGGCTGTTCCTGACGGAAAACCTGACTACCGGTTGAACTTCTTCAGCCAGATTGAACCGGGGTCGGCACTGCCGGCCCCGGTTTTTTCTCTCAGGGCCGGAGGCACGATAGCTGACGTCAGCGACTCCCCCGCCGCGGCAAATTCGGCCAGGGTACCGGCAACCAGCTTTCCGGCTTTGTCGAGCTTGGCAGCGGCGTCGGTGGCGCCCTTGGCAGGAACGTTGATTTCCTGGGTGGCAGCGTTCCCCGGCGTGCCGCCGTCGTCCGCCTTTGTCTTGCCGGTCGACGTCCCGGGCAACCCGCCGTTTCCGCGGCCGGCCGGGCCGGTACCCGCGCCCTGATTTTCCGGACCGTAGCCAGGCGTGGCAGTTTCCGGTTCAGCATTTTGGGGCTGTTCCGGCGCTGCGTCGGCAGGGGCTGCCGGCTCCGCGGGCAACTGCGCCTCCCCCGGATCGGCGGCGCTCCCGCTGGCGGCCGGAGTCCCGGTGATGGACCAGCCGGGAGCCCATTCCTGCAACAGTTGCTGAACGGAGCTGCTGGCTTGCGCGTTCGGGGCTGACCCGGTGGCGGCCACACCTGTAACCCCCAACCCCATCCCGGCGATGACGGCAAGGCCCACAACTGTGGTCCGGTGTTTGCGGAGCAGTCGGTGCCGGGCGAGCTGGTGGGTGTGGCCGAACTTGTGGGTTTGCCCTGACAGGAGTGCAGCCAGTTCAGGTCCGGGTTCGGGGACCGGCAGGGAGCCAAGGGCGCCCAGCCCGAGCAGGGTTTCGCGGAGGCCGGCGGCATCGGTTCCACCGGCGTCGAGGAGCATTTCATCAACGGTCCGGATCAGGGAGCTGGCATTGGACGTCATGGCGCCACGTACTCCTTCACTGCGGACTGCTCGCGCAGCCGGATCAGGGCACGGCGCTGCAGCTGTTTAACGGCGCCTGCACTCTTTCCCATAACGGCGGCCGCCTGTTCCACTGTCAGCCCCGCGACGAGGCGTAACGACAGCACTTCCCGCTGCTCATCCGGCAGCTCGTCCAGGAGATCCGCGACCTCCTGCGGGGAGATCCGCCGCAGTGCCTCATCCTCGGCCGAGGACTCCTCGCGTCCGTCCAGCTCCGGTTCGAACGGGAGTTTAATGGGGGTACGTTGCTGCCTCCGGTGGTCGTCCACCATCCTGGCGTGCGCCACGGAGAAGACAAACGTGCGCAGCCCGGCGACGCCGCCGGTAACAGTCTGCAGCCTGGGCAGGACGGCGAGGAAGACTTCCTGCATAACTGCCTCCGGATCTTCTACCCCGCGGGCTGTGAGGTAGCCCAGGACCTGTGACGCGTAGGTTCGGTACACGATGCTGAAGAGCTCCGGATCGCGGGCGCGCGCATGCAGAACGTCGTCTGTCAGTGCATCTGTCACGGACACAGGGCCTTCGGTGGAGGGGACTGGACTTTGCTCAGCTTAGGGCCCGCATGTCATCCGCGGAATGCCCTCGCCAGCTAACTTTACCCTCCGGTAACAAAAGAGCCGGGCTGGAACATGATGGGGGACAAGTTCCAGACCGGCGCTTCATAGGGGTAATCGTTCCAGGCGCCGCTGGGGTTACGCTGTCGGACAAAAAACTTTTCAGGGCCGGAACACCGGCCCGGGCTGCCTACGTCCAGCTCGGTGCTGACACCCTCAGGCGCGGTTTTTTGGCGACAACAAAAGTGTGCGCCCTGGTGGCCGGAACGCTCTGGTCACTGCAGTTCGGCTGGAGTTGGACGGAGACTGCCACAGGGGCCGGCTGTGCAACCTTGGAGGCGCCGAGAGATCGGTGACCAGCCCTGTTCCGGCGCCATCAGGCGGAACCTGAGCCGTGAATCCGTATCCAGAAATACTTCAAACTTTCCGGCCATGACGAAAATCCTTCCGGTCGGCGGGGTCCTGCCTGGAGGCGTCTTTGCCACCAGGAATGCGCGGACGCATCGCTGCGTCCCTCTCCCGCGTGTCTGGTGGAACGATCTGTTGATCAGTTCAGCGTGTGCCTCAATCTTGCCGTCCGCGCCTGCAGCCCACCAGGGTGACCCGCCGTCGTCGTGCGTTACAGGCTGTTAGTCGTTGATCAGATCGTGGACCACGATGGTCTGGTCGCGGTCCGGGCCGACGCCGATTGCGGAGAAACGCGTGCCGGAGAGCTTTTCGAGGGCCAGCACGTAGTTGCGGGCGTTCTCGGGGAGGTCCTCCAGGGTGCGGGCACCGGTGATGTCCTCGGTCCAGCCTTCGAAGTACTCAAAGATGGGCACTGCGTGGTGGAACTCGGTCTGGGTCATGGGCATTTCGTCGTGCCGCACACCGTCGACGTCGTAGGCAACGCAGACCGGGATCTGCTCGATGCCGGTGAGGACGTCCAGCTTGGTGACGAAGTAGTCCGTGAAGCCGTTCACGCGGGAAGCGTGGCGGGCCAGGACGGCGTCGTACCAGCCGCAGCGGCGCGGCCGGCCAGTGTTGACGCCGAACTCGCCACCGGTCTTCTGCAGGTACATGCCCATCTCGTCGAACAGTTCGGTGGGGAACGGTCCGGCGCCAACACGGGTGGTGTAGGCCTTGATGATGCCGATGGAGCGGGAGATCCGGGTGGGGCCGATACCCGAGCCAACGGACGCGCCGCCGGCCGTGGGGTTGGAGGAGGTCACAAACGGGTAGGTGCCGTGGTCCACGTCCAGGAACGTGGCCTGGCCGCCTTCCATGAGCACAACCTTGCCCTCGTCCAGGGCGTTGTTGAGGACCAGCGTGCTGTCGATGACCAGCGGGCGCAGGCGCTCGGCGAAGGCCAGGAAGTAGTCCACGATCTCGTCCACCACAATGTCGCGGCGGTTGTAGACCTTGACCAGGAGTTCGTTCTTCTGGCGCAGGGATCCTTCCACCTTCTGGCGGAGGATGGACTCGTCAAAGACGTCCTGGACACGGATACCCAGGCGGGCCACCTTGTCCATGTAGGCCGGGCCGATGCCGCGGCCGGTGGTGCCGATGGCGCGGCTGCCGAGGAAACGCTCGGTGACTTTGTCCAGGACCTGGTGGTACGGCGCCACGAGGTGCGCGTTGGCGGAGATGCGCAGCTTGGACGTGTCCGCGCCACGGGCCTGCAGGCCTTCGATCTCCTGGAACAGGGCCTCAAGGTTCACCACACAGCCGTTGCCGATGATCGGAATCGCGTTGGGGCTCAGAATGCCGGCCGGAAGGAGCTTGAGCTCATACTTCTCACCGCCTACGACGACGGTGTGCCCGGCATTGTTGCCGCCGTTGGGCTTTACGACGTAGTCAACGCGGCCGCCGAGAAGATCGGTGGCCTTGCCTTTTCCTTCGTCGCCCCACTGGGCTCCTACGATCACGATTGCTGGCATGGGATCCTCCCCCATTCGTTCGGGCCGCACAGGTCCGTCCACCGAGATGGCAGACCCGTGTAGCGCCGTTCATGAGAATGCCCCGAAGGCCATAGCCTGGCCGGACCGCTACGGCGGCCAGCCACGCAAGAGTCCGGGGCTCTTACCACCCAAGTTTAGCCGATCACAGACTTTGTCCACTCAATGGGGTGCCCGTGGCCTTCGCGCGCAGCAAAGGACCACGGGCAGACTTCCCGCGAAGTACTACTCGTCGTCAGCTTCCTCACCCGGCCGGGACGCCTGGGTGTCCAGGCTGTCCCAGAAGGAGGTGTCGGCGTCGGCAATCGAACCATCTGCGATGGCCGCCGCAGTGGTGGTCAGCGTGGTCACCGTCTGCTGGATCAGGTAACCGTTGCTGCGGAGCCCGAGGGCGTAGCCGTCCAGATAGTGATCAGACATGCCACGCATTTCGAAGAGCAGGGTGGCGATCCCGTACTCCACTGCGATGCCGTTGCGGCTGATGGTCTCGGCGCTGCCGCCCACATACTTGCCCAAGTGGCCCCAGCCTGTGGAGTCAACGTTGTTGAAGACCACGGCGCCCAACTGCTTGGACTTTTCCACCACAGCCGGATCGGCGTTGGCCGTAGTGGGGTAGAGGATGGACCCGGAGACCAGTTTTCCGTCGCGTTCACTCCGGGTGCCCTGGTGGTGCAGGTCGATCATGTAGTCGATGGTGTACTTGCGCATGACGTTGTTGTGGAGCGCCTGGGTTTCGGGCTGGATCTTGGCCACATGGTCGCGGTTCAGGTCCACCTCTTCGGCGTTGTATCGCGTCATGTGGCGGTCGCCCTTGGCCAGGTAGTCATCCAGCGGGAAGTTCACATCTCCCATCGCGCCGTCGGCGTTGAGCATGGGAACGATGAGGATGTTCACTCCGTCCAGGATGTCCCCCGATTTCCCGGTCCCCAGGTGTTTCACAAATGCCATGGCACCCTCGGTGGTCAGCTGCTCATTGCCGTGCTGCTGGGTCAGGTACAGGATGGTGGGCTTGGCCAGGTCCGAAATGTACTTCACCAGGTGGATGTCCCGGCCTTTGACAGTCTGGCCGATCACCTCCAAATCCATGGCTGGCTGGCGGGCGTCCTGGTCTTTCAGGAAGGAGGCCAGCTCGTCATAGGTTGCCAGTTTGGAGGTGGTTATCTGGCCATTGCCGTCATAGTTGGGGCCTTCGCCCACTGCATGGGCCAACGGTGCCGGCGCGGCGATTGCCGCCAGAACCAGGGCTCCGGATACAGCCACGGTCCTTAAGGTTGCCAGGGTTTTGTTCACGGTACGTTACCTCTTTCGAGTGCATGTAGGGTGCGACCAGCCGCAACGTCCTCGACTGCGGCTGTCACAGAAGCCAACCAAGCTAAACGAAAGCTGTCAATCCACTTGACAAGGTTGTCGGCCTATGCCTTTCGTCACGCAATCCCACCGGACGCGGTCCGCATTTCGCGGGGCTTGCTAAACTGATATAGATCGACCAGGAATCGGTCCACACCACATTTCAAACCACGCCGGAATCGGTGCGCCCATCACGCGCCCATTTTTCGGATTGGCAGCATCGCCGAGCCCCGCAGGAGACATTGCACCATATGACAGCCCTGGCCCCAGAATCCCTCCGTGAACAGCTCCTGAACCGCCGTTACGAGCCCAACGTTGCCGCCGTCAACGAGCTGTGCGATTCCCTGCAGAGCGTCAAGCCCCACACCCAAGTCCCCTACGTTGACCCCATGCACGACGTAGACGAGTGCCGCATCATCAGCCTCTACTCGAACATCGGCGAGGCTGACCCGTCCGGCTTCATCACCGCCGGCGACGAAGACGCCGCCACCCGCATGCTCGGCATCCAGTGGAAGCTGGGCCTGCGCCCCGAGTTCGTGATGCCGTGGAACGTGCACCCCTGGCACACCCCCGGTGAGGTCAACGGCAAGTTCACGCCGGACCAGATTTCCGCCGGCCTCAAGCCGCTGCTGAAGTTCCTCGCCGTGGTCCCCCGCGCCTCGGTGATCGTGGCACACGGCACCGAAGCCAACCGCCTGGCCAACCTGCTGCTGAAGACCGAAGTTCCGCTGCTTTGGCGCCGCGGACTGAAGACCTACAAGGTCCGCTCCCTCAGCGGCCGCGCTTTCGCCGGGACGCCCGCGCGGCAGGAACAGTACCTCGAGGAAATGCGCGTCGTCTACACCGACGCCATGGCCCGCACGGGGCTCGCGAAGGCCTAGCCAACGGATTGCCGGTGGTTGAGCTTGTCGAAATCCAGGTTTCGACGAGCTCAACCAACGGAAAAGTACGACGGCGGGCGGTTACCTTTCCTGAAAAGGTGACCGCCCGCCGTCGTTCTTGTCTGTCAGCCCTCGATGGCTGCCTTGGCTGCCGGGTCCGAGTCGTTGAGGAACTTCTCGATGCGCTCCGGTTCCTCGGCTTCGCCGATGGCCGCGGACGCGCGGCCCAGCGAGTAGAGCGCCCGCAGGAAGCCGCGGTTGGGTTCGTGCTCCCACGGGATGGGGCCCACACCGCGCCAGCCGTTGCGGCGCAGCGAATCCAGCCCGCGGTGGTAGCCCACGCGCGAGTAGGCGTAGGAATCGATGGTGCGGCCCTCGGCCCACGCCTCCTCCGCCAGGACAGCCCACAACAGTGACGATGTGGGGTGCTTCTCCACCAGGTCCAGGGCTTCGGCGCCGGCGTCAAGCTGCTCGTAGACCTCGGTCTCGGCAGGCAGGAGCGTTGGCTCCGGGCCCATCAGGTTCCTGCGGAACTCGTCGGACATGGCTAGAACGTCTTGCCGAGGGAGCCGAGCTGGCGGGCGGCCTCGACGATGCGTGCAGCCATGCCGGCCTCGGCCGAGGCACCCCAGACGCGGGGGTCGTAGGTCTTCTTGTTGCCCATTTCGCCGTCGATCTTCAGCACGCCGTCGTAGTTGGCGAGCATGTGCCCGGCCACCGGACGGGTGAACGCGTACTGCGTGTCGGTGTCGACGTTCATCTTGATGACGCCATAGGAGACAGCGTCCGCGATCTCCTGGTCGGAGGAGCCCGAACCGCCGTGGAACACGAGGTCGAACGGGTTCTCCTTGCCGATCTTGGCACCCACCTCGGCCTGGATCTGCTTGAGCAGCTCCGGGCGCAGCTTCACCCCGCCGGGCTTGTACACGCCGTGGACGTTGCCGAAGGTCAGTGCCGTCATGTAGCGGCCGTTCTCGCCGGTGCCGAGGGCCTCGATGGTGGCGAGGGCGTCTTCGGTAGTGGTGTAGAGCTTCTCGTTGATTTCGTTCTCAACGCCGTCTTCCTCGCCACCAACAGTGCCGATTTCAACCTCGAGGATCATCTTCGCCGCGGCCGAACGCTCCAGCAGCTCACGGGCGATACGCAGATTGTCCTCAAGGGTCTCGTGCGAGCCGTCCCACATGTGCGAGTTGAAGATCGGGTTCCGGCCGGCCTTGACCTCTGCCTCGGAAGCTGCCAGCAGCGGCAGGACAAAGCCGTCCAGCTTGTCCTTGGGGCAGTGGTCCGTGTGCAGGGCGATGTTGACGTTGTAGTTCTTGGCCACTTCACGGGCAAACGCGGCGAAGCCGAGCGAACCGGCAACCATGTCCTTGACCGACGCGCCGGACCAGTACGCTGCGCCACCGGTGGAAACCTGGATGATGCCATCGGACTCAGCCTCGGCGAAACCGCGGATGGCTGCGTTCAGAGTCTGTGACGAGGTCACGTTGACCGCGGGGAAGGCAAAGCCTCCGGCCTTGGCACGGTCGATCATCTCGGAGTAGATCTCTGGGGTTGCAATGGGCATGGTGACTCCTATGCTGAGTTTTCGTCTGTGGGTTGTGACCCTGGAGTAGACCTCTTACGGCTAGCCACCATCCTAGCCATTTCTGTGCATGGGCAGTGTTTCGGGTCACGCAGGCCGGTAACAGTTGCGCTCACACGCGGCACCGGGCTGGCACTTCGCGGCAATGCCGCGCTGGCACTGCCGCGAAGTGCCATCTCGCGCAGGGGGTCTAGCCGTACAACCAGCAGTTGCTCACTGAGGACCGGTCCGCGAAGCGGCGCTCCAGGAAGATGAACGCCTGCGGGATGGCGGCCGCGTAGCCGCCAATGTGGGTGGCCACGGCCGTGACATCCAAATACACCGACGATCCGGCGGCGCACCAGCGCTTGGCCAACTGCCGGCCCTGGTCGTAGGGGATGACGTCATCGAGGACGCTGTGCGAGAGCAGCACGGGGACCTGTGGTGCCCGACCGTTGCCGATTTTCTGCTCGGCGAGGACCGGCTTGACCTCGGGGAGGTCCAGCAGGGAGCTCAGCTTCTGCCCGGACACCGTGAGCTGCGCAGTGTTCAGGAAGCCGCTTGAGGCAATCGACTGCAGCGTGCATTCGTTGTCTGTCGCCGCCAGCTTCGCCCGCCCGGCAGTGTTGAGGTACGGGCTCAGGTCCAGCCCGCCGGCGGCGCTCACGCCCGTCAACGCGTACAGCAGGAACCCGGTGTACAGGCCGCCGTCGAGGTTTCTCCCGACTGCCGGGAGGTCGGCCGGGACGGCCCCCGCGTAGGCGCCTTTGAGGTTCAGCTCCGGGGCGTACTGGGTTGCGAGCTCGACGGCGGCAGCGGAGGCGCCGCCACCCTGCGAGTAACCGGCCAGCGCCACCGGGCCGCCGGGGACGATCTGAGGGTTCCCCAACCGCTGGGCCGCCCGGACGCCGTCGAGCACGGCATGCGCCTGCGATTCGCGTGCCATGTATGTGTGGCTGCCGGCCGTGCCGAGGCCCTCATAGTCGGTCACCGCCACGGAGTAGCCCCGCGCCAGCAGCCCGGCGATGAAGACTCCTTCGTATTCCTCGCCGGCGGCCATGGCCCGGGATGGCGCACACTGGTCGCCCTGCCCCTGGGTCCCGGCGGCGTAGCTGACCAGCGGACGAGGCCCGGAACCGGCCCAGGCGGCCGTCGGTACCAGGACGGTCCCCGTCACGGCGATAGCCGCCCCGGAGCTGTTCACGGAGCGGTACATGATGCGCTGCGCCGAGGCCTTGGCGCGGATGCTCTTGAGTGGATCGACGTAGAAGACCGACGGCTCCGACCGGACCAGATCGCCGTTGTTGGCCGGGAGCGAGGCGGGGATGGTGTAGAAGTCGAGCGGGTTGGCGGTCGTTGCCGGATTCATGGCCGGCGCCGGCGCGGCGTAGGCCACCGCGCCGCCACCGAACGTAAGAACCGCCGCCAGGGCGACGGCCGAACAGACGCGTACAGAAGGATGCTTCATTGAACCTCCAGTCAGTGCCACACTCGCCAATGAGCGTGATCCAAGCCACATGCTACTGGCGGGTAACTTGTGGACCTAGGGATTCGCGAAGATTACCGATAGTTGCATCTCGGATTATCGGCGGGGGTCAGACGCGCTGGCTAAAAACGTGCCGGCGGATCCAGGCGTGCATGGCGATCGCGGCGGCGGAGGCGGCGTTGATGGAGCGGGTGGAGCCGAACTGCTCGATGGACAGGGTGGCGAGGGCCGCCTCGTGGACCTCCGGCGTCAGCCCGGGCCCTTCCTGGCCGAAGACCAGGACACAATCGCGCGGCAGCTCAAACGTTTCCAGCGGCACGGAATCCGGGAAAATGTCGATGCCGATGATCGCGAGCCCCTCCCCCTGCGCCCACGCTACAAAATCCTCCACGGTGGGGTGGTGGCGGACGTGCTGGTAGCGGTCGGTGACCATGGCCCCGCGCCTGTTCCACCGGCGTCGGCCGATGATGTGGACTTCCTTGGCGAGGAACGCGTTGGCGGTGCGCACCACGGTGCCTATGTTGAGGTCGTGCTGCCAGTTTTCGATGGCGATATGGAAGTTGTGCCGCTTGGAATCGAGGTCCGCCACGATCGCGTCGTGCTTCCAGTACCGGTACTGGTCCACGACGTTCCGCCGGTCGCCGTCGGCGAGCAGGTCCGGATCCCAGTGGTCACCTTCCGGCCACGAACCCTCCCAGGGCCCGACGCCGACCTCCGCCTTGGGCTCCGGCGCCTCCTCGGGCGCTGGCTCCTCCGCTGGAATCGGATGAGGTTCGGCTGGGTTTCCGGGCGTTTGTTTCACCCCTCAACACTAGACTGGACCACTGGAGCATTCATCACCGGCGGAGGTTAACGTGGCAGAAGCAGACCAGGTACAGGGTTCACCGGCGGTTTACCGCAGCGGCCAGGAGATCGAATGCTGGCTGACAGACATGGACGGCGTGCTCGTCCACGAAAACCATGCCGTCCCAGGTGCCGCCGAACTGATCCAGCGCTGGGTGGACACGTCCAAGCGGTTCCTGGTGCTGACGAACAACTCGATCTTCACGCCCCGCGACCTGGCCGCCCGGCTGCGTGCCTCCGGGCTGGAGATCCCCGAGGAAAACATCTGGACGTCGGCACTGGCCACCGCCCACTTCCTCAAGGACCAGGTGCGGGGTTCCGGCTCCGGGAACCGCGCCTACACCATCGGCGAGGCAGGGCTGACGACGGCGCTGCACGAGGCGGGCTTCATCCTCACCGACCAGGACCCGGACTATGTGGTGCTCGGCGAGACGCGTACGTACTCCTTCGAGGCCATCACCATGGCAATCCGCCTCATCCTGGCCGGAGCCCGCTTCATTGCCACCAACCCGGACGCCACCGGCCCGTCCAAGGACGGTCCCATGCCCGCAACTGGCGCCATCGCGGCGCTCATCACGAAGGCCACCGGCCGGGAACCGTACATTGTGGGCAAGCCGAATCCCATGATGTTCCGGTCCGCCATGAACCAGATCGATGCGCATTCCGAGACCACGGCCATGATCGGGGACCGGATGGACACCGACATCATCGCCGGCATGGAGGCAGGCCTGCACACGGTCCTGGTCCTCAGCGGCATTACGCAGCGCGAGGACATTGCTGCCTTCCCGTTCCGGCCCAACCAAGTGCTGAACTCCGTGGCCGACCTGAAGAACCAGATCTAAAACACGGTCACCTTCGAGCCGCCGCGGGGCAGCGGGAAAAAGTCGTCCATCAGCCGCTCCACGATGGGCCTGTAAATGAGCGGATTCCAGCCCGGGCTCGCGTGCGCCGGCAGGGCACCGTCCGTTTGCAGGTCCATGGAGACCATGTGGGGATGGAACGCCGCCGACCACGCGTCCTTGGCCGTCTGGTAACGGACCGTGCGGTCTTTCGGGTTGCCGATGTACGCCATCCGCGTGCCGCCGAGCTTGTCCACATACCGGTTCCCGTCGAAGTGGTAGATGTAGGCCGACTCGGACTGGATGAGCACACTGGACGGGGCGATCGGGGACAGCTGCTCCAGGGTCTGGTCCAGGATCTGCCGCCAGGTCCGCTCGTCCTTGTGGATGACGCGCTCCCCCAGTTCGTAGCTGCCGCGGACCACGGACGGGACCCGGAAGCCGCTCTCGTAGAGGAACACCACGCCGTCGAACCAGCTCTCGTCCAGCACGTCGCTCCGGCTGTAGGGGCTGGAGTCCAGCAGGATGAAGTCAACCTCCACGCCGTGGAATTCCCTGAGCCGCGCGGCCACCTGCGTGGCGACCATGCCGCCGAAGCTGTGGCCGTAGAAGAAGAGCTTGGTGAGCTTTTTCGCCCGGACGTGTTCGATGACGGCGATCACCACCGCATCGATGTCCAGCCCTTGGTTGGAATAGCCGACGGCGGCCAGCTGGCCCCGCTTGTTCAGCGAACCACGCATCGCGTTCAGTATCCAGAGCGCCTCTTCCCAGCTGGTCTTGTAGCCGGGGAAGAGGAACCAGCTGGCGTTCGGGTAGTAGGCGTCGGCGAAGTCGTCCGCAACCGGCAGGATCCTGTTGACCCGCCGCTCCGCCTGGACGCGGCGGGTAACCAGCATGTCCGCTGCCAGCAGGGCCGAGGCGCCCGTACCGGCCAGGAACCCGCGGCGCGAAAATCGCTTGAGCGCGGCGGCATTGGCCAGCAGCCGGGCTTGCTGGGCACCAGGCTGTTCCTGCGGATCTGCTTCCCCCCTGTACGGCACACCTCTACCGTAGCCACAGCGGAAGGCGTCGCGGCAACCCCTGCCGTGGCTAACCCCTGGCGCGAACCCGCTAGGAGAGGCCGAGTTCGTCCTTGCCGAAGGCGAACAGATAGGGCACGCCGGTCTCGGCTTCGATTTTTTCCTTGGCACCGGTGTCCCGGTCCACGATGACGGCCACGGCCACCACGTTGCCGCCGGCCTTCCGGACACCCTCTACGGCGGTGAGGGCGGAGCCGCCGGTGGTGGACGTATCTTCCAGCACCAGGACCTTGCGGCCATCAACCGACGGACCCTCAACCTGGCGGCCCATGCCGTAGGACTTCTGGGCCTTGCGGACCACAAACGCGTCCACGGTGCGGCCGGCGTCCACCGCGGCGTGCATCACAGCGGTGCCCACGGGGTCAGCACCCATGGTCAGGCCACCGGCGCACTCAAAGTTGATCCCGGCGTCGTCCGTCAGTGCCAGCATGACCTGGCCCACCAGTTTGGAGGCTTCGTGGTGCAGCGTGATGCGGCGCAGGTCGATGTAGTAGTCGGCCTCGGCACCGCTGGAGAGGATCACCTTGCCGCGGACCACGGCAAGTTCCTTGATCAGTTCCAGCAGGCGGGCACGGGCGGCAGCGGGGTCGGCTGCAAGGTCACTGGGAGAAGTCATGGGTTCAAGTTTAGTGGTTCTGCCGTTGATGACGGCCGCTCCGGGCGCCGTGCGAACGCTGGCGCATGTTCCGGCCTGGGCCCGAAGGCGATCAACCGGGGCAGGAACCGCCGCGCCACCGGCGCATGACGGACCACAAAGAGGATGAGCGGGGGAACTCCGGTCCGCTTCCCCGCGAACAAGGGAACGAACACGGCCCGGTGCATGACACGCTGGACGGCCTGCAGCACAACGGTGGGCATCCGGCGCCGCCGCTGGACAGCAGCCAGATCCTTGACCGGCACCCGGCCCCGGAGCAGGCCCGGCGCCAGTCTGGCTGCTGCCGCGACGGCATCCTGGACGGCAAGGTTGATACCCACTCCTCCGGCCGGGGACATGGCGTGGGCGGCGTCGCCGATGCACAACAGCCCGTCCACGTACCAGCGCCGCAGCCGGTCCAGCCGCACATCCAGCCAGTGCAGGTCCTCAAGCGAATGGATCGAGTCAACGCGGTCCGCGAGGTCAGGACGCAGTCCGGCCACCCGTTCCCTGAACCGCCCCACCCCCTCGGCACGGATCCGCGCGTCCTCCCCCTTGGGGCCGAGGTACCCCATCTGGTAGTAGTCGTCGCGGAACAGGGCAATCATCGCCTCGCGGTCCCTGAACGCCGGAACAATGCCTGCCACCGCCCCTCTCTCCGAAGGATGCCGCGGAAGTTTGAACCACCAGGTGTCGAAGGGAACGGGGTACTGTTTCGGCTGCAGGCCAGCTGCCCGGCGCAGCACGGAATGCCTTCCGTCGGTGGCAACCACGAGATCCGCGTAAAGCTCCCAGTCAGTGCCGGGCCGGGCCGGTCCCGCCCCCGGGGCAGGCGCCCCAATGCCCGGCGCCCCAGAGCCCGCGCGGGTCCGGTAGCGGACACCGGTGACGCGGCCGCCGTCGAACATTAACGACGTTGCTTCATGCTCCATCAGGAGCGTGAAGGTGGGTTCGCGCGCGGCCTCGGTGGCCAGGAAGTTCAGGAAGTCCCACTGCGGCATCATGGCGATGTAGTTGTACGGGGGCTTCAGGGATGCGAAGTCGCCGAGCGTGACCAGGCCGGCGCCCGGAACGGGGATGGCAACGTTGTTCAGCCGGCTCTGCGGAAGGTTCCGGAACTTGCCGCCGAGCCCCAGTTCGTCGATCAGCCTGATGGTGGAGGCGTGCACGGTGTCGCCGCGGAAATCCCGCAGGAAGTCGCCGTGCTTTTCGAGGACCGTGACCTGCACGCCTGCCCGGGCCAGCAGCAGCCCCAGCATCATGCCCGCCGGCCCGCCGCCAACAACAGCGCACCCCGTTCGCTCCATGCACTAACGCTACGCCGCACGGTGACTGGCCGCACCCGCCTGGTTGGGGACGCGCAAACGGTCCGGTGACACAGCAATGGCCTGGTGACACCCGGCTTCGGATGTCACCAGGCCACTTGCTAGACCGTCGGACTAGAGCCGGGTGTCGAAGGAATCGCAGAACACGTTCTCGTTGAACGTCCCGTGGAACTCGGACTTGCCCATGATCTTCTCAATGGTGGCCCGGATGGCCTCCACCGTTCCGGCATGGGCGTGGATGGCGGTCTTGACCATCGGCACGTCAATGAGGTGGTTGGGCTGGTTCAGCGACACAAACACCGTGGGGACCTCGGTGACGTACCACGGGATTTCCGCGCCCATCGGGGTGGACCACTTGATCCGGATGGCCGCTTCCTGGGCAAAGCCCTTGACGTTGGCGAAAACAAACGCGGCGTCATACTTGTCCGCGTAGTCGCCAGTGGCTTCCTCCGAGATGACCGACATGAAGTTCACGCCTTCTTCCCCCGCGGCCTTGCGCTGCGCAGCGGTCTTGAAGACGTGCACTTCGAAGCCTGCCCGCTCCAGTTCCTCCGCCACCACATCCAGGTAGCCCAGCGGATCGGCCATGGTGAAGTCCGATCCGCCGGAGATGCCGTACAGACGGATCCGCTTGTGCGTTTCCGGCCGGATGGGCAGGTTGTGCGCGGTGTCCTTGACCAGGGTGACGGTCTTGTCCGCGATCTCCGCTGCGATGGCGCGGTGCGCCTCGGTGCCGATCACAGCAAGTGCCTCCACCGGAGGAACAAGTTCGCCGGCCGGCTTCAGGTGCAGCCCCAGCGAGGCCTTGAGGGCCAGGATGCGGCGCAGGGCGTCATGCAGGCGCTGCTCGGTGATAACGCCGGACTTGTAGCCGTCCAGCATGTACTGGAAGTCCTCGTCGGCGTTGCGGAAGAACAGGAACATGTCGCAGCCGGCGGCAATCGTCGCAGGAACCAGGTCCTTGCGCTTCATGGCCTGGGTGAGCCCGATCATCTGCGAGGCGTCCGTGAGGATGAGCCCGTTGAAGCCGAGCTCGCCGCGCAGCAGGTCCTGGAGCAGTTCCGGGGCCAGGGTCGCGGGCAGGATGTCCTGGTCCGCGAGGCCCGGGCGGAAGTGCCGGGAAAGCTCCGGCGCGCCGATGTGCCCGATCATGATCGACTGCACGCCGTGCCCGATCATTTCGCGGTACACGTGGCCGTACGTCTTGTTCCACTCCTCGTAGCCGAGCGTGTTGTAGGACGTGACCACGTGCTGGTCGCGCTCGTCCATGCCGTCGCCCGGGAAGTGCTTCATGGCGCAGGCAGTGGGTGATTCACTGATGCCGTCGAAGTACTCCTTGGCCCGCTCCACCACGATGTCCGGCGTGTTGCCGAAGGCGCGGGTGGAGATAACCGTGTTCCGCCAGTTGTAATGGATGTCCACGATCGGGGCGAAGGCCCAGTTGCAGCCCAGGGCAGCGGTTTCAACGCCGGCAACCTGCCCCATCCGGCGTGCGATGGACTTGTCCGGGTGCGAACCTGCCTGCAGGTGCGTGGACACGAACGTGCCGTCGTCGCAGCTTCCGGCGCCACCCATTTCCGGGTTGGACGCCATCAGCAGCGGCACCTTGGACTTCGACTGCGCGTGCCGGATGTGTTCCTGCAC
Organism: Pseudarthrobacter sp. KH_020_B; assembly: GCF_057840185.1. Classification (NCBI taxonomy): domain Bacteria; kingdom Bacillati; phylum Actinomycetota; class Actinomycetes; order Micrococcales; family Micrococcaceae; genus Pseudarthrobacter; species Pseudarthrobacter sp. KH_020_B. The sequence goes on along the minus strand of NZ_CM174506.1, from coordinate 587,419 downwards.
GGCAGCGGACGGGCCTGGCCGGTACCGCATGCCGCCCACGTGGAAGTTCTCCAGCACACCATCGAGGTACTCAGGCTCGTAGCTGTTGTTGTGGTTGATGAACAGCTGCCCGATCTTTTCCTCAAGCGTCATCGACTCCAGGGTGGAGTTCACCCAGGTGATCGCTGCGTCATCGAGGTTGAACGGCGCGGCCTGGAGGTCGACGTCGAACTGGCGCCCTGTGGTGCCAGCGGCACCGGAGGCGGAGCTTCCGGCAGCGCCGCTCACCGCAGCTGCGATGCCCGCCAACGCGTCGGCTACAACCTGGTCCACCGCCCCGGCGATGTCCACCACAACGCCGGCCTCATCGGCGTCGAGCGGTTCGAGGGTGGCGAGCTGCGATTCCAGCAGCGTTGCCGGCATGAAGTGCCCGGAGCGGCCTTCCAGACGCGACCCCAGGACTTCCTTGCTGCCGTGCAGGTGCAGGAACACCGTGTCCGGCGCCTGAGCGCGGATGGCGTCGCGGTAGCGGCGGCGAAGTGCCGAGCAGGCCAGGACCAGGCCACCCGTTCCGGCTGCTGCCAGTTTCGAGCCCACCGTGGCGAGCCACGGCCAGCGGTCCTCGTCGGTCAAGGGGATGCCGGCTGCCATCTTGGCGACGTTCGCCACGGGGTGGAGGGAGTCAGCGTCGAGGAACGGAATATCCAGCTCGCGGGCTACGAGGTCACCGATGGTGGTCTTGCCGCAGCCGGAGACGCCCATGACAATGATGCGGGGTCCGGTTGAGCCTCCTGCTGTGGAGGGTGAGGTAGTGGCGGTCACCAGTCGTGGACCGTTCCGTCTACCAGGCGGTTGTACGGCAGGTAAGCCTGCTGGTACGGGTACGCGGCTGCGGCTTCCTCGTTGAACTCGACGCCGATGCCGGGCTTGTCGCCCGGGTGCAGGTAGCCGTCCACGAAGGTCATGGACTGCTCGAAAACCTCGTTGGTCTTGTCGGAATGCTGCATGTACTCCTGGATGCCGTAGTTGTGGATGGCCAGGCCCACGTGCAGCTGGGCGGCGAAGCCCACCGGGGAGATGTCCGTGGGGCCGTGGAAGCCGGACTTGATCTGGTACTGGGCGGCGAAGTCCATGACCTTCTTCAGCGGGGAGATGCCGCCGAAGTGGGTGGAAGCTGCGCGCACGTAGTCGATCAGCTGTTCCTTGATGATGGTCTGGTAGTCGTACACGGTGTTGAAGATTTCACCGATGGCCAGCGGGGTGGTGGTGTGCTGGCGGACCAGGCGCAGGGCCTCCTGGTTTTCGGCCGGGGTGCAGTCTTCGAGCCAGAAGAGGTCGTACGGTTCCAGGGCCTTGCCGAGCTTGGCGGCCTGGATAGGGGTCATGCGGTGGTGTCCGTCGTGCAGCAGCGGCAGTTCGGGACCGAATTCGTTGCGCACGGCTTCGAAGACGGTGGGCAGGTGGCGCAGGTAAGCGCGGGTGTCCCAGTCTTCCTCCACGGGGAAGGCGCCGCGGCCGGCGGGCTCGTAGTCGTAGCGCTCGCCCGAGGCCTGGGCCTGGGCAGCGACGCCGTAGACGGCCTTGATGCCGGGGACGGCTGTCTGGATGCGAACTGACTTGTAGCCGAGTTCCAGGTGCTCACGGACGGAATCGAACAGCGACTCGATGTCAGCGCCGGAAGCGTGGCCGTAGGCGCGCAGGCCGTTGCGTGAAGCACCGCCCAGGAGCTGGTAGACCGGCATGTTGGCCATCTTGCCCTTGATGTCCCACAGGGCCATGTCGACGGCGGCGATCGCGGCCATGGTGACCGGCCCGCGGCGCCAGTAGGAGCTGCGGTACAGGAACTGCCAGGTGTCCTCGATCTTGTGCGGATCCTTGCCGATCAGCAGCTGGGCCACGTGCTCTTTGAGGTAAGCGGCAACGGCCAGTTCGCGGCCGTTCAGCGTGGCGTCACCGATGCCGGTGACTCCGTCGTCCGTAGTGATGCGCAGGGTCACGAAGTTACGTGACGGGCTGGTCACGAAGACTTCAGCGGCAATGATTTTCACGGCAGATCCTTTCGGGGAACTTCTGGTCAGTTGGTGGTGCTGGAAGTTAGTTGCCGGCAGTTTTGCCGGCGCCAACCGGGGTGCCGGCGTCAGCGGTAGTGCTGGCGTCTGCGTCCTCGACGGCTCCCACCGTCTTGGTCCGGCGTTCCTGGATTTCCTTGAGGATTTCCGCGTGCTTGGCATCGGTCAGCGAGTACTTGGTCATTACCAATACCGCAAGGATAGTCAGTACGGCGGGGAGTGCACCGGCGGCAATCTGGATGCCGAACACTGCGTCCGCGGTCTGGGCGACTCCGCCGGACTTGTAACCGCCCAGGGCGAGGGCGTAGGCGGCAAGGGCGCCACCCACAGCCTGGCCGGACTTCCGGGTGAAGGAGAACAGTGCGTAGGTAATGCCCTCGGTGCGGACACCGGTCTTCCACTCGCCGTATTCCACGGTGTCTGCTTCGAGGGCCCACACGACGATGCTCATCGCCAGGACACCGACGAGGCTGAGCACGAGGCCGCTAAAACCGATCATGACCTGGCTGGCCGGGGTGAAAAAGATAACCACGCCGCCGACGACAGTGATCAGGGAAGAGTAGATGTAGATGTTCTTCTTGCCAATGCCGCGGACCAGCTTGGGCATAATCGCAGCCAGGACGAAGGTCAGGACGAGCTGAATGATCGACAGCACGGGGTAGAGGTCCAGCCGGCCGAGGACGTCGCGCAGGTAGTAGAGCTGCACGGAGGTCAGTGCCAGGTAGCCGGAGAGGAAGAAGAAGGAGCTGATGCACAGCATCAGGAGCGGCTTGTTGCCCTTGAGGGTTTCGATGCTCTGCTTGACCGAGACGTTCGGCACGGCACGGTGGACTCGTTCCTTGGCGGTGAGGACGGTGAAGAAGTAGAGGCCCGCGCCAATCACGACGAACACCAGCGTAATGGTGGTGAAGGTTGACTGCAGGTCAGCGCCAGGCTTGATGAGCGGTGCCACGAAGATGCCGAGGGCCGAGCCCACCAGCAGGCCGCCAATCATGCGGGCCGATCCCAGCTTGGCACGCTCTCCCGGATCCTGCGTCATGGCGCCGGCCAGCGAGCCATAGGGGATGTTGACCAGGCTGTAGGCCAGCCCAAGGGCGGCGTAGGTGACGTAGGCGTAAAGCAGGGTTCCGGACTCGCCCAGTTGCGGCACGGAGAACGTTGCCACACTCAGGAGCAGGAGCGGGATGGAGCCGAACATGATGAAGGGACGGAACTTGCCGAAGCGCTTACTGTACGTGCGGTCCACCATGCGCCCGGCGAAAACGTCGGCGAAGGCGTCAAACAGCCTGACGACCAGCAGCAGGGTTCCGGCAGCCGCGGCGGAGATGCCGGCAACGTCCGTGTAGTAAACCAGCAGGAACATGGTTGCGGTGGTGAATGCAAGATTGTTAGCTGCGTCACCGGCCCCATAACCGACGATACTGAGCTTGTTTAGCTTTTTCATGAATTGGGCTCCTTTACCCTTGCCGCCGTGTTGGCCAGCGAAATCTATTGAAATGCTAGGAAGCGGTGAATCCGTGGCGATGCCGGATTCAGCTGAATCCGGCATCCGGCGGGCGTACCGCCTTGTGTTGCTCGTTACCTGTAATGCTAGTCACTTGGCAATAAAATGGCAAGCGGTTGCCAACCATTTCTGTTGAGACTTCATGAAACAGAACTGCCCGGTCCAGGATCCTGGACCGGGCAGTTCGTACAGCAAACAGGCAATTAGCCGTTGCTGGCATCCGCCGTGAACGTTCCAAGCAGGCCGGAAACCAGCTCCACGATGGCGTCGTCCGCTGCGATGGCAGGATCCACCAGCGCCAGGACTGCACGCACGCGTTCCGCGCCTTCGAACTTGTTGGCCGTGGCCACCTCAGCCGCCAGCGGATCGTGGAACGTCTCCGCTGTTGCGCTGAAATCAATCCAGGCCGCGATCATCAGTGCCGCAGCAGCACCCGACCTGCCCTGGGCCCGTTCGGCCAAGAGGACAGGCACGGCGCGCATGCGCAGCTTGGTGCTGCCGTCCATGGCGATCTGGGCCAGGTGGTGGGCAATGCGCGCATTGCTGAAGCGGGCCAGCAGGGCAGCGCGGTACGCCGGGATCTGCAGGTCCTCGTCGCCGGACAGGTTTGCCTCGGCTTCGTCCCAGAAGCTTTCGACGGCGTTCAGGCACTGCGGGTCCGCCAGGGCCTGCGCCACCGTGGTGTGCCCGCGAAGCTGGCCGGCGTAGGCCAGCAGAGAGTGGGCGCCGTTCAGGAGCCACAGCTTGCGGTTCTCGTAGGGCTCGATGTGGTCAACGAAGACGGCACCGGCATCTTCCCAGCGTGGACGGCCGGCCGGGAAGTCGCCGCTGAGTACCCAGTTGGTGAAGGGCTCGGCCACTACGGGCGAGTTGTCGCGGTAGCCGCAGGCGGCCTCGACGGCGGCGATGTCCGCCTCCGTGGTGCGCGGCGTGATGCGGTCCACGGACGTGCTGACAAAGCTGACGTTTTCCTCGACCCAGACAGCGAGCCCGGCGTCCCAGGCCTGCGCCAGTCCCGCCACGGCGTTGCGGGCCACCGTGCCGTTGTTGGCGAGGTTGTCGCAGCAGACGACGGCGAGCGGTCCGGCTCCGGCTGCCCGGCGGGCGGCGAGGCCGAAAACCAGCCGGCCCAGCGGCGTCGACGGGTTTCCGCTGCCGGAAGCCAGCAGCGCAAGGTCGCTGGCGACGTCGGACGCTGTAGTGTCCAGCTGTCCGTCGGCGCCGAGCCGGTATGCCGCTTCGGTGACCGTCAGCGTGACCATGGCGGTGGCAGGAGCCGAAACGAGCTCTGCGAGCCGCTGCACGTCCGCGCCGTCCACGGCTTCAACGATGCTGCCGACGACGGCGAACGTGTCGCCGCTGTCAGCGCGCTCCACGAGCGTGAACAGGCCGTCCTGCTCGGCAAGAGCCAGGGCAGCGTCCGGGCGGCGGCCGGTGAAGCCCGCGATGCCCCAGTCCGCGGCGTCGCTTGCCTGGCTGGTGTACCAGGCCTGGTGCGAGCGGTGGAAGGCGCCGAGTCCGAGGTGGACGATCCGCACCGGCGGCTTGGCGGCAGCCTGCAGGGTCCGGTCCAGCTGGGGAAGGGACCCGGCAGCCTGAGCGGTTGCTTCGTTCTGTTCGATGCTCACAGTTTGAAAACCCTTCGCGGGGAGGAATCGACGGTGTCCACGATGATTTCGTGGGCGCGGTCTTCGCTGACACGGTGCTCGGCAACGAGGCGGGCCAGGAAGGAGGCTTCGATCCGGCGGGACGCATCGTGGCGGGCGGGGATGGAGCAGAAGGCCCTGGTGTCGTCGATGAAACCGGAGGACCGGGAGAACCCGGCCGTTTCGGTAACGGCGGCGCGGAAGCGCAGCATGGCGTCCGGGGCGTCCAGGAACCACCACGGCGCACCCAGGTACACGGAGGGGTAGAAGCCGGCCAGCGGCGCCAGTTCGCGGGAGAACACGGTCTCGTCCAGGGTGAACAGCACCAGGTGGAAGTCCTTGGCCGTGCCGAAGTCCTGCAGCAGGGGCCGGATGGCCTCCGTGTAGTTGGTGGCGACCGGGATGTCGTGGCCGGTGTCGGCTCCGTAGGCCTCGAACGTGGGGGTGTGGTGGTTCCGGAACGAACCCGGGTGGATGGTCATGACCAGTCCGTCCTCTACCGACATACGGCCCATCTGGTACATCATGTGGGCTTCGAAGGTGTTGCGGTCCTCGGCTGTGGCCTTGCCGGCGCGGGCGAGCTCGAAGATCCGCTCGGCTTCGGCGCGGTCCAGCTTCAGTGTCGCCGGGGTGGCCACACCGTGGTCTGCGGAGACTGCGCCATGCTCCACGAAGTAGCGGCGGCGGTTTTCCAGTGCGGTGATGTAACCCGCGTAGCCCGGTGCGCCGTCAGCGGCAGCTTCAAGCAGGCGGTCAACATTGGCGCTCCAGGTGGGGTGCGCGATGTTCAGGTACTGGTCCGGGCGGAAGGTCGGCAGGACGCGGCCGTTGAAGGTGGCGTCCTCGGCAATGGCCTTGTGACTGGCGAGGTTGTCCAGAGGATCGTCCGTGGTGGCCAGGACCTCGATGTTGAAGTCCTTGAAAAGCTGGCGGGGACGGAAGCCCGGCTCCACGAGCTTCGCGGCGATGGCGTCATAGCTGGCGTCGGCTGACATCTCACCCAGATCGGCGCCCAGCTTGAAGACGCTTTCGAACTGGTTGCGCAGCCAGTAGCCGGAGGCGGTGCCTTCGAAGAGCGGCCAGGCATCAACGAACGTGCGCCAGATCTCGCGTGACTCGGGCATGGTGGGACCGCCGGCGCGCAGCTTGTCCAAGGGGGCGCCGTTGGCGTGGATCAGGCGCGTGACGTAGTGGTCCGGGCTGACAAGCAGAGCAGCCGGGTCAGGGAACGGCGTGTTGTGCTCGATGACGGCGGCGTCAACGTGGCCATGCGGGGAAATAATGGGGAGGTCCTGTACACGCGCAAGGAGGTCCCGCGCAATGCTGCGCGTTCCTGGGTCGGCGGGCAGGAGCCTGTCTGGGTTGGCAGCAATCGACTGTGACATAGATCAATAATCTGCCTGGCTGCTCGTTTTGTCAACCGGTTGCCATAAATTGCCAAATGCTGGAATCAGCCCGTCAGGGCTCACTTCGCGGGCAGGATCCTACCGCTGGAACCGCGCAGCACCAGCTCGGTCTCCACGCTCAAAGTACCGGCCTGTTCCCCGCTCCCGTGAAGAAGGTCCAGCAGGCGTGTGGCGGCCGCCTCGCCGCACTCCCCCAGCGGCGAACGCACGGTGGTGAGCGGCGGCGTCGTGAAATCCGCGCCGAAGATGTCGTCAAAGCCGACGATGCTGATGTCGTCCGGCACCACCATGCCGGCGGCCTGGAGCTCCTGCATCAGCCCGATGGCCAGCAGGTCGTTGTACGTCATCACCGCGGTGGCACCGCTGGCGCGGACATCGCGCGCAGTCTGGCGGCCGCCGTCGACCGTTGGTTTGCTGGACTCAAGCCGCACTGCCTCGAGCCGGGACCAGTCGCAAGCTGCCTGCACACCCTCCCAGCGGCGTTCGGACATCCAGGACTGCGGCGGCCCCGCTACGTAGGCGATCCGCTGGTGTCCGTTGGCTGCCATGCTCCGGACCGCCTCGCTGATTCCCTTGTTGACGTCCGGGACGACGCACGGCACGCCTTCGACTTCGCGGTTGATGACCACCACGGGTTTGTCCTGGGCCAGGGCGCGGATGTTGTCATCGTCCATGCGCGGGCTGGCGAGAATAAGGCCGTCCACCGTGGCCATCAGCCGACGGGCGGCAGTCAGTTCGGTTGCCGCGGACTCCGCCGACTCGGCGAGCACAAGGGTGTAGTCCCGGCTGGTTGCGGTGGTTTCTGCGCCGCGGATGATGTCAAAGAAGGTGGGGTTGGTGATGTCCGCGACGATGAGGCCGAACGTGTTGGTCTTGCCCGTGGGAAGGGCGCGCGCGAACGGATTGACCTGGTAGTTCAGCTGGTCGGCCGCATCCTCGATGAGCTTCTGTGTTTTGGGGCTGACCCTGCCCGGCTTGCTGAGGGCCCGGGAAACGGTGGACGCGTTGACGCCGGCCATCTTGGCGATGTCATAGATGGTTGCGTTGGATTTGCCGTCGCGGCCATGCTTTTTGACCGACCCAGCTGATGGGGCTGGCTTGTCCGGCGTTTGGGGTTCAGTCACTGCCCCATCCTAACGATGAACCCACCAAGTAGGTCGCATTTAATGTCGTTATGGGAGCCCTAAACGACATCAAATGCGACCTAGTTGGGTCGTCAGGCGCGCTGGGCGAACTTGCCTTCTTCGGCGATGCGCTTGTTGAGTTCGGCGAGGAACTCGTTCTCGTCGAAGTCCAGGCCAACTTCCTTGCCGGTCCAGGCGGAGAGGTGGATGGCGTTGGCCAGGCGGACGCCGTTGATGCCGTCCGAGCCCGGAGCCAGCAGAGGCGTGCCGTCCAGGATGTTGGCAGCAAAGTTCGCCAGGACACCGGCGTGCTGCGCACCCCAGGCCGACTCGAACTCGATGACCTCGGTGGTGTAGTACTCCTCCGGGTTCAGCTCGCCCATAAAGAGCTTCCGGACATCGTCCATGCCCATGCCGTCGCTGAGTTCGCGCTCAGGCTTGTGCAGGCGCGTCACCGTGGCGGTCTTGCTGCCTTCAACGACGATCTTGCCCTGGTCGCCCAGGATCTCGAAACGGTCGGTACCGGTCAGATCGTGCGTGGCGGTGACAAAAACACCGGTCACGCCGTCGCCGTAATCAACCACCGCAGTCACTTCATCTTCGACGGCGATGTCGCGGCGGAACCCGAAGGAAACCTTGGAGTAGACGGACTTCGGCACGCCACAGATCCACTGCCACAGGTCCAGCTGGTGCGGCGCCTGGTTGACCAGGACGCCACCGCCTTCGCCGCCCCACGTCGCGCGCCATTCGCTGGAGTTGTAGTAGCCCTGGGGACGCCACCAGTTGGTGATGATCCAGTTGCTGCGGCGGATCGCACCGATTTCGCCGTTGTCCACGATCTCTTTGAGCTTCTTGTACAGCGGGTTGTTTCGCTGGTTGAACATAATGCCGAAGGAGAGTTCCGGCTTGCTGGCAGCGAACTCGTTCAGTTCCTTGACCTGCTTGGTGTAGACGCCAGCCGGCTTCTCCACAAGGGCGTGGATGTTGCGCTTGAGCGTCTCGATGCCCATTTCGGGGTGCAGGAAGTGCGGGACGCAGGTCACGACGGCGTCAACGTCGCCGCTTTCCAGCATGGCGATGTAGTCGTCATAGAAGGGAGCGTCCGGGTACGTGGCCGCGGCAAGTTCCTTCTTGGCCGGATCGGTGTCGCAGATGGCGCCGATCACCATGTTGGGGACCATGCCCTCCGTGATGAACTTGGCGTAGGCGCCGCCCTGCTGGCCCAGGCCGATGATGCCGAGACGTACTTTCTTGCTCACAGTTATTTATCCTTCTTCGTTGGTTGAGCTTGTCGAAACCGTGTTATACCGGTGGTTGAGCTTGTCGAAACCAGAATCGGTCCGGTTAGAAGAGCTCGGACTGGCCAAGCGCCACCAGGTTGTCGTAGGAGGTCTGCAGCGCTTCCCAAACCGTACGGCCGTAGAGTTCGTCCTGCTCCACCAGCAGGTACTCGGCGCCGGCAGCCTGCGCGGCCGGAATGATGGAGGCGAAGTCCAGGTTGCCTTCGCCCACTTCGGCGAACTGGACGACGTTCTTGAACTCCTGCATGAAGCCCATGAAGTCCCCGGAATCCAGCAGCCCCATGGCCGACTCCGGCATTTGGCCGATCCGGTAGTCCTTCAGGTGCACCATGGCGGTGCGGCCGGCGTACTTTTCCAGCGTGCGGACCGGGTCCAGTCCGCCGCGCTGTACCCAGTGCACATCGATTTCCATGCCCATGGCCGGGGAGTTCTCGGCGATGATGTCCAGCATGTACTTGCCGTCGAACTTCGCGAACTCGATGTGGTGGTTGTGGTAGTACAGGCCCAGGCCCTGCTCCTGCAGCCGCTCGGCGTATTCGTTGGCCTGCTTGGCGAAGTCGATGACGGCGCCAATGGACGTCATTGCCCCGAACGGCAGCATACCGATCCGCAGCAACTTCGAGTCCAGGCTCTTTGCGTCATCCACGATCTTGTCAAAGTGCTCCGCCAGGGAATCGCCGGGCCGGCCCTTGGGGGTCTCCATCGCCACGGAAAGGGCCGCGATGTCCATGCCCAGCTCGCTGCGGGACCGGTTCAGCTCGGCGACGTTTTCCGGCGTCATCGGGATCTGGGAGATCTCGACGGCGTTGTAGCCGATGTCGCTGACCTTACGCAGCGTTTCGAACGCCCCGATTTCGGTGAAGCTGTCCTTCAGCATCATTGCCTGTACGCCAATTTTGGCCACGTTATTCCTCCATAGTTGTTGCTGTTGAGTTGGTTCGGGCATGAGCCCTAGGCAAGGGCAGCGGCTTGCTCGTTCTGCTGTCGCTGTTCTTCGAGCAGACGGTGACGGTCGGCACGGCGCTTCTCCTGGCGGTCCGGATCCGGCACGGGTGAAGCGAGCAGCAACCGCTGCGTGTAGGGGTGCTCGGGGTTGCGCGTGACGATCTCTGCCGGCCCCTGCTCCACGATTTCCCCACGGTACATCACGGCTACACGGTGGCTGATGTGACGGACCACGTCAAGGTCGTGGGAAACAAACAGGTAGGAGACGCCAGTGTCCTTCTGGATCTGCAGGAAGAGATCGAGGACCCGGGCCTGGGTGGACAGGTCCAATGCGCTGACGGGCTCATCGCAGACGATGAGCTTGGGTGAGAGTGCCAGTGCACGGGCAATGGCCACGCGCTGGCGCTGGCCACCACTGAACTCCCGCGGGAGGCGGTGGATGGCGTCCGACGGGAGGCCAACCTGGTCCAGGAGCTCCTTCACACGCTTTTTCGCGGCGGTGGATTCCATGCCCTGCACGCCCAGCGGTTCAGCCAGGATGTCGCCGATCTCCAGCGCCGGGTTCAGGGAAGTGTACGGATCCTGGAAGACCACCTGCATGTCTCGGCTGAGGACGCGACGCTCCTTGCGGGTAGCCTGACTGATGTCCTGGCCTTCAAAGGTGATCTTGCCGCCGCTGACCGGCGCGAGACCCAGCACAGACCTGCCCAGGGTGGTCTTGCCCGACCCTGATTCGCCCACCAGGCCCAGGGTCTCGCCCTGGCCGATGCTGATGTTGATGTCCGTCAGTGCGCGGAATTTCTTGGCGCGGAAACCCTTGCCGGCGTAGTCCACCACCAGGTTGTCTACCCGAAGTAGTTCTTCGCGTGCCGGGGCTGATACCGCGGCGCCTGAGGCTGCAGTTTGGGTCACAGTACGTTCTCCTTAGCACTCGATGGCACCAGCATGGACATCGGTTCTTTGCCTTCCAGCATCGAAGCCAGCAGGGTCTGGGTGTAGCGTTCCTTCGGTTCGCGCAGGATGTCCCGCACGGGGCCTTCCTCCACGAGCCGGCCGTTCTGCATGACCACCACACGGTCGCAAAGGTCAGCCACAACACCGAAGTTGTGGGTCACCAGGATGACGCCGACCCCGAGCCGGCGCTGGAGGTCGCGGATGAGGTCCAGCACATCGGCCTGCACAGTGACGTCCAGTGCCGTGGTGGGCTCATCGGCAATGATGAGGTCCGGTTCGCAGCTGATGGCCCCGGCGATGAGCACACGTTGGGCCATGCCACCGGATACCTCGTGGGGGTAGGCCTTGAAGGTCCGTTCCGGGCTGACAATGCCGACGTCGGCAAGCAGCTTCATGGCCCGCGCGGTGGCTTCCGCCTTGGAGATCCCCAAAACCCGCACCATGGGCGTGACCAGCTGGTAGCCGATGGTGAAGGCCGGATCCAGGTTGCTCATGGGTTCCTGCGGGATGTAGGAAATCCGCTTGCCGCGCAGCTTGGAGAGCCGTTCCTGGCTGACCTTGTCTTCGCCGGGAGCCACCGTGTAGTTGCCATCGAACTGGATGGCACCGCCCACGATGCGTGCAGTATCCGGCAGCAGTCCCAGGATCGAGAATGCAGTCTGGGACTTGCCCGAACCGGATTCGCCCACGATGCCTAGGATTTCGCCGCGGTCAACGTGGAAGGAAACGTCGTCCACTACCTTCTTGATGGATCCGTCTGCCTGGGGGTACCCGACGCCGAGATTGGTCACCTTCGCCAGGTGGTGTTCGGTTCCGGCCTCGACGGCGGCGATGGTCTTGCGCGCTGACTTGGCGGCGCTGGCTGCGGCAGCATCTTCGGCCTGGTGCGCTTTCTGCCGGCGGTGCTTGATCTTCTCGCCGTCTTCCAGGGCGTCGCGGATGGCATTGCCGAGCAGGACGAGCGCGCCGATGGTCAGAGCCATCGCGAACGCCGGCCAGAACAGCAGGCTCGGCGTGAGGTAGACGTTCTTGAACCCCTCGCTGAGCATTACGCCCCAGGTGGCCTTGGCGGGATCACCCAGGCCCAGGAACTCGAGCCCGGACTGGATGGCGATGGCAACGCCGGCGATCGCGGCCGTCTGGATGATAATGGGGGCGCGCACCACGGAGAAAATATGGCGGGTGATGATCCGCATGTCGGAGAGCCCGGAGACCCGTGCGGCATCGACGTAGAGCTCGTTGCGGACCGACTGTACGGCTGACCGGGTCAGGCGGAAGTAGGACGGGCTGATCAGGACGCCGAAGGCGATCATGGCAATCCAGACCGACGGCCCAAAGGCAGCGCGGCGCGGATGGTCAACAGGACAATCAAGCCGGGAAGGCTCATGAGGATGCTGACGACCCAGTTGGAGACCGCCTCGAACCTACCGGCGTAGTAACCGGCCACCAGGCCGGCGGGCAGGCCGATCGCGATGGCCACGGCGGCACAGAGGAGCGCCGAGGTCAGGGTCAGCTGGGCACCAAAGAGCAGCCGGCTCCAGACATCGCGTCCCGAGCTGTCCGTGCCCAGGATGTTGACTGCGTCCGGGGCGGCGAGGGTCTTGGCAATGTTGGCGAAGTTCTCATCGAACGGGGCCAGGGCATCGGCGAAGAGCGCCATGATGGCCATGCCCAGGAGGATGACGATGGCAATGATGCCGAGCGGATTCTTGAACAGTCGCTTGAGGACTGTTGACCGGACGACGGTACCGGTCTGGCCTGACGTGCCGGGGGCCGGTGTCAGGGCTGAGGTTTCGACGGACTCGGTCACGAGGCACGCACCTTCGGGTTGAGCCAGCCGTTGAGCAGGTCAACAATGAGGTTGACCACAATAACAACGGCGACGGTGTACATAACAACGCCCATGACCACGGGCTGGTCGCTCTGGCTTGTCGCCGCGACTGCCAGGGGTCCCATACCGGGAAGGGCAAAGATCTGTTCGATGATGACCACGCCACCGAGCATGCCGATCAGCTGGAGGCTGAGCACTGTCAGGCCGGCCGGAGCGGCGCTGCGCAGGACGTGCTTGAACAGGACTTCACGCTCTCCGATGCCACGGCTGCGGAGGGTGCGGACGTAGTCGCGTTCGAGCTGTTTGATCACGGCGCTGCGGATCTGCTGCGCACCGCCCGTGACGCCGTTGATCAGCAGGGCGACTACCGGAAGGGCCAGGGACAGTACCCAGGCGTCTGCTCCGACACCGGGTGAGATGGTGCTGGTGGCGGGGAACAGGCCCATCTGGATGGCCAGGATGGTCACCAGGATGATGCCGATGACAAACCCGGGGACTGAGTCGCCGATGATGGCACCGACCTGGACCACACGGTCCACCCAGCCGCGCTTCACTGCTGCGGCGACGCCGATGAGGGTGGCGATGATGGAGATGAGGATCATGGCCACCACCACCATGGTCATGGTGACCGGGATGCGGGTAGCGAGCGCGTTCGCTACGGGTTCAGACGTGAACCAGGATGACCCCAGGTCCCCCTGCAGGGCTCCCGTGAGCCAGCTGAAGTAGCGCGTGATGATGGGCTGGTCGAGCCCCAGCTCGGCTTCCTTCATGGCCAACTGCTCGGGGGTGGCCTGGTCACCCAGGATGTTCCGTGCAATGCTGCCGCTCGACACATAGAGCAGGGAAAAAACGAGGATCGAGACGGCGAACAGGACTACGACTCCGCTGCCGAGGCGTTTGAGGATAAAAGTGATCATTGCTGGCTCCGTTGAACTGGCATTGGTTGGCTGCCTTGTTCCGGCATCCCGCCCCTTGCGGGAGTGGGATGCCGGAACCGGGAGGCTACGTCGCTGTGGCTACTTAGCCGGCGAGTAGTTGTAGATCGACGGAACGGCCTGCTGGACCTGCGGTTCCACGGTGATCTTGGCGTTGTGGTAGTACATCTGGTTCACGCGGTACATCGGTGCAAACCACGCCTGCTCCACTACATACTTGTTGACTTCCTGGGCCGCTTTGCCTGCATCCTTGCCGGCCGTCTGGACTGCATCAATCTTGGCCTGCAACTCAGGTGAGGTGTTCTTGAACGGGTTGTACAGCGCCTTGGTGGAGATGATCTGGTTGGTGGCAACCCACGGCTCACCCTGGAACAGGGAGAAGAAGATGCTGCTGAACTTCTGCGCTGCGATATCCGTGGTGTAGGTATTGGTGAGCGCCGAGCCGACATTCAGTGTGATCCCGATGTCCGCCAGCTGCTGCTTGATGACCGCGAGCTGGGTTTCGAAGCCCGGAACGGCTGGGACCTCGAGGGTGACGCCGCTTTCGTAGCCGGCTTCCTTCAGCAGCGCCTTGGCCTTGGCCGGATCGTAGCTGTAGTAGTTCTCCAGCTCTTCGGTCCAGGCCCCGCTGGCCTTGCCAAACGGCTGGGACGTGGGGGTGCCCTGGCCCATCAGGACCTGGTCCACGATGGTCTTGCGGTCAAAGGCGTAGTTGATGGCCTGGCGGACCTTGACGTTCCCCAGCGCGGGGTTCTTGGTGCCGTCGCGGTCCAGCAGCAGGAGGCCCTGCCAGTCCACCTCGGTGGCGACCAGCTGCATCTTGGCGCCTTCAGCCTGCTTGCCCGTCTTTGGATCCAGCAGGGTGGCGTCAACCTGTCCCGAGACGAGGGCGTTAGTGCGTGCGGTCAGGTCAGTAAGGGTCTTGAAGGTGACCTTCTCGAACTTCTGGAGATCCTTGTTCCAGTAGTCCTTGCGGGCGGTGAACACAGACTGCGAATCCTTAACGGTGGCCGCCTTGTCCATAACATACGGGCCACTGCCTACGGGCTCCGTCTTGATGGCTTCGGTGCCCAGCGCCTTGGGGCTGCCCATCAGTCCGGCAGCCTGGCTGAGGTAGAACTCCAGGGACGGATCCGCGGCGGTCAGATTCAGTTCGATGGTGTCGGCGTCCACAACTGCGACGTCGGACACGGCGGTCAGCTGGGCCATCTGCGGGCCGTTGGCCTTCTTGAAGTGGTCCAGGTTTGCTTTGGCCGCTTCAGCATCGAACTTGGCGCCATCGCTGAAGGTCACATCGGTGCGGAGGTCAACGGTGAGCTTGGTGTTTTCCGTGTTGTACTTCCACTCTGTGGCCAGCATGGGGCTGAGCTTGCCGTCCGGTTCCCGCAGGAGCAGGGAGTCGTACGCGACCTGGTACGGCTGGAGGACGTGGCCAACGTGGGCCTGCGCCGGATCCCAGGAGCGGATTTCCTGAACGGCGCCCAACGTCAGGGACGTTGTTTTGGCTGCTGCCGGGCCCGTGGTGGCGCCGCCGCCGCAGGCTGTCAGTGCCAGTGCTGCACTGACAGTAATGGCGGCTGCTGCCGCCTTGGGACCTAACTTCATTGTTGGCTCCTGAATCTGTGGAACGTGAGTGGGGTGAATCCGACTGGTGTGGCGTGGGCCACACCGGCGTTCGAGATTCAGAGTACGCATAATTGCCAGCTTTGGCAACCGATTGTCAAAATTGTTGCAATCTTGGCGAAAATGGCCGTGAATGAAACGTTCTAAGGGCTTTCAACCGGTTGCCACACGCTGGCTAGGAGACTCGTGCCACCGCGTTCGGATAGCTCTGGCGGTAAATCTCCTTGACGATCTTCAGTGATTTTTCCGCCTCTTCAGGATCAATCCAGAACGGACCCTCGTCGCCGAGCCGGGCATAGAAGTCACTGATGAGCAGCTCGTGCGAGACACCCCAGTAGGCTCGTCCGCCGGACCCCACCACACGCTCGGGCACCACGTCCACGTGGCCGTCCGCGTAGGTGACGGTCAAGTCCCCGCGAAGGCTGAGCGTGGCTTTCTCCGTGACGATGTCCAAGGTGACGGGAGCGTTGACGGCGTTGGCCAGGGTGGCATAAAAGGCGCTGCGGACACCACTGGCGTGCTCCGCCACGAATTCGGCAGTATCCTCCACCTCAATGGTGTCGCCGAGGAACCTAGTGGCGGCGTTGCCGGACAACGAAACGACGTCGCCCACCAGCCACTGCAGCAGGTCAACGGTGTGGATGGCCTGGTTCATCATGAGCCCGCCGCCGCCGCCCGCCCACGTGCCGCGCCACGGCCTGCTGCGGTAATAGTCGGCATTGCGTTGCCACAGCACCGTGGCCGAAGCCCCTACCACCGCACCCAGTTCCCCGGAGGAGAGCAGTGCGTGCATGGCCTGAGAGGTGGCGTTGTAGCGGTTCTGGAAGCAGACGGCGATCTTGGCGGTGCTTGCCTTGGCAACCTCCACCAGCCGGCGGCCTTCCTCGAGCGTGTGCGCGAGAGGCTTTTCCACAATGACGTTCACGCCACGCTCAAGGCAGTCCGCCGCGATCGAGGCGTGCATGTCATGCGGGGTCGTAACGTGCACAACATCCGGTCCCACGGCCTCGATCAGGCTGAGATGATCAGGGAATCCCGGGACGCCATAGGCGGCCACGGCGGCCGCGAGGCGCCCGGGATCTGCGTCACAGACCCCTGCCAGCCGGGCGCCGTCGAGCTTTGCGATCGCCTCGAAGTGGACCGCGGAAACGTCACCGCAGCCGATCACCGCGGCCTTGAGGGCGGTCACGAAAGCTCGACTCCGTTCTTGGCAGCGAGCGTGGCGAACGCGCGTGCGGCCGTGCCGAACGCAACCGGCCCGGAGAAGCCGCCCAGTTCGTGGTGGCTGGCCAGGTGCGGTTCAAGGGAAGCGAAACCTGCATAACCGTCCGCCTTCAGGGCGGCAATGGTGGCGTCCAGTTCGCCGTCGCCCTGGCCGGAAGGCACAACTTCACCGGTGGCCATGATGGCGTCCTTGACCTGGAGGTATTCGAGGTAGGGGCGCAGCATGGCGTAGCCCTCGGTGTAGGGTCGGACGCCCACCTGGACGAAGTTGGCGTTGTCCCAGGCGACCCGCAGTGCCGGCGAGTCGACGGACTCCATGATGTCCAGGACGCGCTGCGGCGTATCGCCGTAAATGTCCTTTTCGTTCTCGTGCAAAAGTACGACGCCGGCGCTTTCGGCTTCAGCGGCCAGTGCCCGCATGCGGGTGATGACGTCGTCGCGGATTTCTTCCGGCGTCTGGTCTTCGCTCCGGAAGAAGGAGAAGATCCGGATGTACTTGGTATCCAGGCCCTTGGCCACGGAGATGATCTGGCGGAGGCGCTCCACCTCGTGCTCTACCGGCAGGCTGATGTCCACCTTGCCGATGGGGCTCGCGACGGCGGAGACCTTCAGGCCCTTGGCGTCCAGGAGTTCCTTGAGTTCGGTTACCTGCTTGGGCGTCAGTTCGGAGACGTTAACGCCCCAGGCGCTTCGGACTTCGATGTAGCTCGCGCCCAGTGCCAGCAGGACAGCGGCCTGGACGGCGGGGTCCGTATCCACCTCGTCGCCGAATCCTGAGAGCGTCCAGACGGTGCTTGCTGATTGGGTTGGTGCTTCGGTCACGGGAATCTCCTTAGGTGTGCCCGCGACGGGACAGCCTAGGTGCCGCTCCGGCGCGCGGGTGACTCAATTCACAAAAAGTGCTGGCTTTAGTCTAGACACGTCCCCCGTCAATGACAACCGATTGCCAAATGATTGCAGGCTATGGCAATCTAGGAGCTACAGGGCTGTGAAAACCGTCACAAGCCCCCTGTCATCCCGTTCAGTGAGGAGCGCGCCATGGCGATGCAAGCAGCCGGAACAGACCGTCCTGCCACCATCCACGACATCGCCGCGATCTGTGGCGTGGCCGCGTCCACCGTGTCCCGCGCACTTTCCACTCCGGACCGGGTCAACATCCGGACCCGTGCGCGGATCGAAGCGGCGGCGGCGGAGCTGAATTACACACCGAACAGCCAGGCGAAGGCCCTGAGCTCCGGCCGCACCGGCGCGGTTGGTGTTCTGGTGCCTGACATCACCAACCCGTTCTATTTTGACCTCATCCGGGGCACCCAGCTGCAGCTCAAGGCGGCCGGCTACACCCAGCTGCTGGTGGATACGGAAGAGTCCGACGAGGTGGAGGCCTCCACCATGGAGCAGCTGCGCAAGAGCGCTGACGGCATCATCGTCACCGCGTCCAGGCTCAGCGACGAGGCATTGCTGGCAGCGGCCGCCAAGATCCCCATGGTCACCATCAACCGCGACGTACCGGGCGTACCTGCCGTCGTCATTGACACACCATCCGCCACCAGCCAGGCACTGGACCACCTGATTTCCCTTGGCCACACCCGCATCGCCTACATGGCCGGCCCCCTCACATCCCAGTCCAGCACTCTTCGCTGGACAGCCCTGGCGGCCGCCGCCGAGGACCGTGGCGTAGAGGTCCGCAGGCTGGGCCCGTTCGCCCCCAAAACCCAATCAGGTGCCGCCGCGGCAGACGCGGCAGTCCACTCCGGCGTCACCGCGTGCATTGCGTTTAATGACCTCATCGCCATCGGCATGCTCCAGCGGCTGCGCGAACGCGGCATCCGGGTCCCCGAGGACATGAGCGTGGTGGGCTGCGACGACATCTTCGGCGCGGACTTCTGCAATCCCCCGCTGACCACCATGGCCTCCCCGATCGAACAGGCCGGCCGGGTGGCCGTGTCCATGCTCCTGGCCCAGCTCAACCCGCTGGCCGGCGGTGGCAGCCGCAGCCGTTCCCTGATGCCCACGCACCTCACCGTCCGCGGTTCAACGGGAGCGGCACCGGGAACGATGTAGCTTCTGGGCCTGTCCGATCGCGCTGGGGTGCTGAAGTGTCCGTTCGCGCTGGGGTGCCCAAGTGTCCGTTCGCGCAGATCGTGAGTGGTCCGGGAGGACACAGTTGAGCGTTGTCGACTGCGCTGACTAGGCTGGATCACATGCGCGAACTCCAGGCCACCATCATCGAAGAAATGGGCGTGCAGCCCCGGATCGACCCCGCCGGGGAGGTGCGCAAGCGGGTGGAATTCCTGAAGGCTTACCTCCGGGCAACCCACACCAAGGGCTTTGTACTGGGCATCTCAGGCGGGCTGGATTCCTCCCTCGCCGGCCGGCTGGCCCAATTGGCCGTGGAGGAACTTGAGGCCGAAGGAGTGGAGGCCAACTTCGTCGCGGTCCGGCTTCCGTACGGCGTCCAGCACGACGAAGACGACGCCCAGGCCGCCCTGGACTTCATCCAGGCCAAGACGGAATGGATTTTCAACATCTCCGCCGCCGTGGATGGCTTTGAGGACGAATTCGAGAAGACCGTGGGCAACGGGATCTCCGATTTCCACAAGGGCAACACCAAGGCCCGCACGCGGATGATCGCGCAGTACGCGTTGGCCGGGGAGCACAACTTTCTGGTGATCGGCACCGACCACGGCGCAGAGTCCGTCACCGGGTTCTTCACTAAATTCGGCGACGGCGGCGCGGACATCCTGCCGCTGTTTGGCCTGAACAAGCGCCAGAACCGCGAACTGCTCGCCGAACTGGGCGCCCCTGCGCGGGTCTGGGAAAAAGTGCCCACCGCCGATCTGCTGGACGACAAGCCCGGCCGCACCGACGAAGACGAACTGGGAGTCACGTACGACCAGATCGACGACTACCTTGAAGGCCGGGAGATCCCCGAAGCGGCCGCCGAGCTGATCGAGCAGAAGTACCTCCGCACGCGGCACAAGCGCACGGTGCCGGTGACCATCTTCGACACGTGGTGGAAATAAGCTGCACCCAAGAACGCCGGGTCGAGCCATTGCCCGAACCGGGGCACTTTGAAACCGAATTGGCCCATTCCGGCCCGAGATCCCGGCGTGTCCGCGTCAAAGTGCCCCACGACGGCCGCGTCCAGTCGAGGCACAGGGGAAACTCAGCGGCGCCAGCCAAGGAATCAGCGGCTGCCCAGTTTGTTGGTGATCCGGTGGGCTTCCTCCATCAGCAGTTTGCCGAGGAACTCCTGCCGTTCCGGGCGGAACCGGGGTTCGATGCCGGTGAGTGAGAGCGCGCCCACCGGCCGGCCCAGCTGGTCGAACACGGCCGCCCCCATTCCCCAGCTGCCCTCGAGCACCAGGCCGGGGTTCACGGCAAAGCCATGCAGCCGGGTCCGTTCCAGGTTCCGGCGGACCACGTCAAGGCCGTGGCCTGCTGCAAATCTGCCCGCGTGCTGGTCCCAGCCGGACAGCATGGCGTCCTGTTCCTCCTCCGGGAGGAACGCCATGATGGCGGTCCCGGCCGAGGCCACGCCCAGCGGAAAGCGGACTCCCTCGTGCAGCACGAAGGAGCGAACCGGGAAGCTGCCTTCTTCCCGCAGCACACAGACCGTCTCCTTGCCCCTGCGGATGGAATAGAAGGCGCTCTCGCCGGTCTCCTCCGCGAGCCGGCGGAGGCTCGGCCGAGCCAGGTCCTCAAACGGGAAGCGGGCCGCCGCCACTGATCCCAGCAGGAAGATCTCCGGGCCCAGGATCCAGTTTCCGCTGCGTGAGTCGTGGTCCAGGAGGCCCTCGGCGGCAAGGGAGGTGAGCAGCCGGTGGACGGTGGGCCGGGTCAGCCCGGACTCGCGGACCAGCCCGGTAATGGAGCTGCCCTCCGGCTTCCGGCCGACCAGCCGGAGCAGTGACGCCACACGGCCCACTACCTGCGCCCCTTGGACTGGATTTGTCATTCGGCTCACCACTTTCAAGAAATCCTCCACAATGTGGACACAAGCAAGCCTAGCGTCCATGCTGTGAAATATCTGCGGTGCTGGCACGATTGCGCCGTTGACCAGCTTCCGCGAGCGCCTTAGGCTCCTTCTTCAGGCCCAATGTCCACAAAGTGGATACCCCGAATGGCTCTGCCCGCTCGATGACGAGGAGATGGAATGTCCAAACTGAAATCCAACGCCGCCGCTACCCTGGCGGAAGTGCTACAGGACGGCATGACGCTCGCCGTCGGCGGATTCGGGCTGAGCGGCATCCCGGCGGACCTCATCGAGGCCGTTCGTGATTCCGGTGTGCGCGACCTGACCGTGGTGTCCAACAATATGGGCGTGGACGGGAAAGGCCTGGGCGTGCTTATCGAAGCCGGCCAGGTCCGCAAGGTCGTCGCCTCCTATGTCGGCGAAAACAAGCTCTTCGCCGAGCAGTACCTCGCCGGCCTGCTTGAGGTGGAGTTCACGCCGCAGGGCACCCTGGCCGAGCGCCTCCGCGCCGGCGGCGCCGGCATCCCCGCCTTCTACACCAAGACCGGCGTGGGAACCCTGGTCGCCGAAGGCAAGCCCCTGGCAGAGTTCGACGGCGAAACGTACGTCCAGGAGCGCGCCATCCGCGCCGACGTCGCACTGGTCCATGCGCACACCGCGGACACGGACGGGAACCTGATCTACCGCTACACCGCCCGGAACTTCAACCCCGTGGTGGCCGCCGCCGGCGTGGTGACCATTGCCGAAGCCGAAGTCATCGTGGCGCCGGGCACACTGGATCCGAACCACATCGTCACCCCGGGCGTGTACGTCCAGCACCTGGTCCAGGCGAGCGGCCGGGTGAAGGACATCGAACAGCGCACCGTCCGCTCCCGGGAAGCGGCAACAGTCCCCGCCTGAACATCCCCCGGCTAAACCCCCACCCCACAGCGCGAACGAACACTTAAGCCCCCGCAAACTTTGAACCCCAAGGAGAACCCCATGGCCTGGACCAGGGATGAAATGGCTGCCATCGCGGCCGAGGAACTGAACGACGGCGACTACGTGAACCTGGGCATCGGCATCCCCACGCTGGTGGCCAACAACCTGCCCGACGGCGTCCGCGTGGTCCTGCAGAGCGAAAACGGCCTGCTCGGCATGGGCCCGTTCCCCTATGAGGGCGAGGAAGACGCCGACCTCATCAACGCCGGCAAGCAGACCGTCACGGTCCTGCCCGGCGGCAGCATCTTCGACTCCGCCACGTCCTTCGGCATGATCCGTGGCGGCCACGTGAAGGTGGCCATCCTCGGCGCCATGCAGGTCTCCGGCAACGGCGACCTCGCCAACTGGACCATCCCCGGCAAGATGGTCAAGGGCATGGGCGGCGCCATGGACCTCGTGGCCGGCACGCCGCGCGTGGTGGTCCTGACCGAACACAACGCCAAAGACGGCACCGCAAAGATCGTCACCGAGTGCACCCTGCCACTCACGGGCCTGCGCTGTGTGGACCGGATCATCAGCGACCTCGCGGTTTTTGACATCGTGAAGCATGAACAAAAAACGGACGACGGCGGCGGGCGGCAGCTCTCGCTGACCCGCCTCGCGCCGGGGGTCACCGTGGCGGAAATCCGCGAAAAGACTGAAGCCGCGTTCACGGTGTCCCTGGACGAAACCGACATCGAAGAAACCGCTCTGGAAGGAGCCACAGCATGAGCCTCAAGGAACAGTTCGGCAAGGATGTCCTGCTCACCGGCTGGGGCCACAGCCGGTTCGGCAAACTGACCGACGAGACCCTCGAGTCGCTGATCGTCCAAGTGGCCACGGAGGCGATCAGCAATGCGGGAATCGAGCCCGGCCAGATCGATGAGATCTACCTGGGCCAGTTCAACTCCGGCATGATGCCCTTGGCCTTCCCGTCGTCGCTGGCCCTACAGGTCTCGGACCACCTGGCCAATGTCCCCGCGACCCGCGTGGAGAACGCCTGCGCCTCAGGGTCGGCCGCGTTCCAGCAGGGAACCAAGTCGCTGCTGGCCGGGACGGCGAAGACCGTGCTGGTCATCGGTGCCGAGAAGATGACCCATGCCGGCGCGGACGTGGTGGGCGCCGCCCTGCTGGGCGCTGACTACGACATGGCCGGCCAGACCTCCACCACCGGTTTCACGGGCCTGTTCGCCGACGTCGCCAAGCACTACGAAAAGCGCTACGGACGCGGCGACGGAAAGCTGGGCGACGTCCTGGGCACCATCGCCGCGAAGAACCACCGCAACGGCGTGGACAACCCGTACGCCCAGCTGCGGAAGGACCTCGGCGAGGAGTTCTGCCGCACCGTTTCGGACAAGAACCCCATGGTGGCCGATCCGCTGCGCCGCACCGACTGCTCCCCCGTGTCCGACGGCGCCGCCGCCGCCGTACTGTCCGTCTCACCAACCGGTGGGGCAACTGCGCCGGTGCGGCTCGCCGGTTTCGGCCACGCGAACGACTACTTCCCCGCCGAGCGCCGGGACCCCACGGCTTTCGAAGCCACCCGGGTGTCCTGGCAGCGCGCGCTGGCGATGGCCGGCGTCGGGCTTGAGGACCTGGACTTCGCCGAAGTCCACGATTGCTTCACCATCGCCGAGCTGCTGATGTACGAGGCGATGGGACTGACCGAACCCGGACAGGGCGCCCGCGCTGTGCAGGAAGGCTGGGTCTTCAAGGACGGGAAGCTGCCCATCAACGTGTCCGGCGGGCTCAAGGCCAAGGGCCACCCCGTCGGCGCCACCGGCGTATCCCAGCACGTCATCGCCGCGATGCAGCTCACCGGGACCGCCGGCGACATGCAGCTGGAGAATCCGCGCCGTGCCGCCGTCCAGAACATGGGCGGCGTAGGCATCGCCAATTACGTCAGCGTCCTCGAAGCGGTCTAGGGATACGAGGTGGGGTCCCGCACCTAGCGTCCACATAACCACAAGCGTAGGGTCATAGAACCAACGTGCTCCTGATGGAGGTCGGCCATCACAGATTCGTTGCCCATCAGGCTCCGTCGGAGGCCGATGAGGACGAGGATCCCACGACTGATTGACCCGCGGCGGCAGCCATTCTGATCCACCGCGGGATCCACAGGAACGGGGCCCCGCAGCGTTGCTTACAGGATGAGCGTCAAAGGAGCCAGGGATGGCTGGATGGAATGCTGACACCGCGGCTGGCCCCCTGGGGGCTGGCGTCACACTGGTGGATGGCTCGAACTTCTGCATTTCCGGTCTTGCCGGCGACATGTACTCCGACCGCCCCCACGGTGTGTTCCATGAGGACACCCGCATCGTCTCCCGCTGGAGACTGACTGTCAATGATGTGACTCTGGAGCCGCTGGCCGCCCGTGCCCTCGAACCGTACCGGGCCGTCTTCATCGGCCGTCCGGCCCGGGCAGCCGGCCATGCGGACAGCCCTTTGATCGTGGAACGAAACCGCGAGGTGGGCGCGGGCATCCTGGAGGAGATCACCGTCCGGAACCATTCCCGCGAGCCTGCCGTGTGCGTGGTGGAACTGGCGATGGACGCGGACTTCGCGGACCTCTTTGAGGTGAAGGACGCCCGGATCATCCGGCACTGGGACCAGTCCCGGCACCTGGAACGCGACTCCCTCACCATCAAGGGCGTCTGGCGGGGAACGCACAAGGGGGTTGTCCTGCAGGCTCCCGACGCGACGTTCAGTCACGAAGGCCTGGGCTACCAGACCGTGGTGCCGCCGCACGGCCAGTGGAGCACACGGGTGACGGTGTCGCCTCTACTGGATGCAGCCGAAACGCCCGCGCCCTTCCAGCGCCAGGCAACCGGCACCTCGCCTGCGGAACTACGGCGCCAGGAGTGGATGCGGAAGATCCCCGCGCCGCACATCAGCAACGTGTCGTTTGCCCGCACCCTGCAGCGCAGCCACGATGACATCGGCGCCCTCCAGATCGAGGACCCGCTGCATCCGGACCGGACCGTCGTCGCGGCGGGTGCCCCATGGTTCATGGCCCTCTTCGGCCGCGATTCGCTTCTCTCGTCCTACATGGCGCTGCCGGTGGACCCGACGCTGGCCCTTGACACCCTGCAGACGCTGGCCGAAAGGCAGGGCACCGTGGTGGACGCGCTGACCGAAGAGCAGCCCGGCCGGATTCTCCATGAGGTCCGGCTGGGCGTCAGCACGGGCCTGGCACTCGGCGGCAAGTCCGCCTACTACGGCACGGCCGATGCCACGCCGTTGTTCGTCACGCTGCTCGGCGAAGTCAGCCGCTGGGGCCTCGCCGCTGACCACGTGGCCGCGCTGCTGCCCAACGCGGACAGGGCGCTGGACTGGATCAGGGATTACGGCGACCGCGACGGCGACGGCTTTGTGGAGTATCAGCGGCTTAACGACCAGGGGCTGATCAACCAGGGCTGGAAGGATTCCTGGGACGGCGTAAATTTCGCGGACGGCCGCATGGCGGAACCGCCGATTGCCCTCTGCGAAGTGCAGGGGTACGTGTACGGCGCCTATATCGCCCGGGCGTGGATGGCGTACGACGCCGGGGACCTGGCTTTGGCGCGGGAGTTGCGGGAACGCGCGGCGCGGCTTAAGAAGCAGTTCAACGAACAGTTCTGGCTGCCGGACCGTGGCTACTACGCCATCGCACTGGACCGGGACAAGAGACCGGTGGATGCCTGTGCCTCCAACATGGGGCACTGCCTGTGGAACGGGATTATCGACGCCGACAAGGCGCCCCTGGTGGCGGCCCGGCTGATGTCGCCGGAAATGTTCAGCGGCTGGGGGATCCGCACCCTGGCCACGGATATGGGCGCCTACAACCCTGCGAGCTACCACAACGGATCCGTGTGGCCGCATGACAACGCGATGATTGCCACTGGCCTGATGAGGTACGGATTTGTGGACGAGTCCCGGCGGGTTGCCCTCGGGCTTATTGAGGCCGCGGATTTCACGGACCACCGCTTGCCTGAATTGTTCTGCGGATTTGACCGCGCTGACTTCCCGGAACCGGTGCCTTACCCGACGGCTTGCTCGCCCCAGGCCTGGGCTGCCACCACCCCGGTGCATCTGCTGCGCACACTGCTGCGGTATGACCCCCACGTCTCCATGAACGGTATGTGGATGGACCCTGTGCTGCCGGAGTCCTGGGGCCGGGTCCACATCACCAACTGCCCCATAGGCGACGGCCGGATCACCATCGACGTGACCGGCAGCCAGGCCACGATCGATGGGCTCCCGCCGGGCATGACGTTTCATCGCGGGACACGTCCCCCCCTTGCCGATCTGGTTGAGCTCGCCGAGAAGCTGGACCAGACAGGCTAAAACCCCGAGCAGGAGCGCGCATCTTGCGGATAGGACTGATAGCTCCACCATGGCTCCCCGTCCCGCCCCTAGGCTACGGCGGAACGGAGGCGGTCATCCACGCGCTGGCCACCACGCTGGCGGCGGCCGGCCACAGCGTGGTGCTGGCGGCCGCGGCGGACAGCACTTGCCCGGTCGAACTGCTGGACGGCTTCGCGCCGGCGGAGCGTGCCGCCATGGGCACCACAAGCTCGGAGTTGCCGCACGTGATCAGGGCCTACGCCGGACTGGACGACGTCGATATCATCCATGACCACACCCTGGCGGGACCGTTGTACCGGCACCGCCCACCCGGGATTCCAGTGGTCAGCACCATTCATTCGGACATGACGCCGGCGCTCTGCCGGGTATATGAAGCCTTCAGCCGGGACGTGTCACTGGTGGCCATCTCGCAGCACCAGGCCAACAGCGCCCCGAACGTGAAAATCCGCCGCGTCATCCACCACGGCATCGATCCCGCCACTGTTCCACCCGGTGCCGGAGCCGGCGGCTACGCGTGTTTTCTGGGCCGAATGGCGCCGTGCAAAGGCATCGCTGAGGCCATAGCGGTGGCCCGCAGAGCGGGAATCCAGCTCAAGATCGCCGCAAAAATGAGCGACCCGGCTGAAGTGGATTATTTCCGCTCCGTGATCGCACCCTTGCTCGGGCCTGATGAAGAGTTCCTCGGAGAACTGGACGCCGACGGAAAGTTCGCCCTGCTGGGCAATGCCGTCGCGCTGCTCAACCCTGTGCAGTGGGACGAACCCTTTGGAATGGTCATGATCGAGGCGCTGGCCGCCGGCACCCCCGTTGTGGCCACTCCGCGGGGCTCCGCACCGGAAATCATCGAGCACGGAGTCACCGGTTTCCTAGCCGCGGGTACCGATGAACTGGCCAGCTGCCTGCAGCGTGCCTCCGGCCTGGACCGGCATGACTGCCGGTCCGCCGTCGAAACCCGGTTCAGCGCGGAGGCGATGACGCGGCAATACGTGGAGTTATTCGAGGACGTGCTTTAGCCCTGGGTCAGCGGGCCCTGACCAGGTTGGCGATCTCCACAAAGCCCAGCCGCTCCGCATTCTCCAGCGCCGTGCGGCCTTGGGGATCGCGGATGCTGGGGTCCCCGCCGGCGTCGAGAAGTTGCCGCACCACGTCCTGCTGCCTGGGGCCGCCGTTGTTCAGCAGGATGGCCTCCTGCATGGCGGTCCAGCCCAGGTTGTTCACGTGGTTCACGGGCACGCCGGCGGTCAGGAGGATGCGGACCGTCTCCACATGGCCGTGTTCGCTGGCCGGATCAGCGCCGTCCCGCCGTACCGGTTGGTACTGGCAACGTCCGCGCCGGCCGCCAGCGTCAGCCGGAGGACATCGTTAAATCCCTCGGCCCCGGCGTAGAGGAAGGCGGAATCCTCGATGGCGTCCTTGGCGTTCACGTTGCCGCCGCGGCCGATGAGTTCACCCACCAAGGCCACGTTGTTGGCCTTCGCGGCGGCGATCAGCTCCTGGTCCAACCGGGCCTGGGCCTCGATGGACAACGCTGGTGGCGTGGTGGGTGCCGGTGCAATGGTTTTCGGCGCCGCAGTGGCCGGAACCAGAGGCTCCGGGCTCTCCAGGACGGACGACGACGGCGACTTCAGCCGCTGCGGCTCACCGGGACCCGCCTGGCAGGCGGCCAGGCACACTGCCACACCGCCCGCGAGCATGAGAATTGCCGCCGCCCTGCGTGCCCGGCGCCAGGTCCTGAACCGCGATGTCCTCAACCGCCACGTCCTGAACCGCCTCATGGAGCCGAGCCTACTTGCCGGAGCCGGCAGCCGCAGCGGCAATGGCCTCGGCGCCTGCGGTGGCGCAGGCTTCGTCCAGGTTGCCGTCGGGGGCGCCGCCCACGCCGATGCCTGCTACGGACACACCGTTGACCTTGAGCGGGACGCCGCCGGGCAGGAAAAGGGTGCCGGGGAGGTCCGCGATGCTGGGCCCGTTGCCGTTCACGCGCTTGGCCAGCTCGCTCGTGGGTGCACCGAAGGCGGCCGCGGTGTAGGCCTTCTGCTTGGCCGCTTCGATCGTGTGCTCGGCGGCGTTGTCCCCGCGCAGGAGCGCCTGGACGGTGCCGAACCTGTCCACCAGGGCCACCGTGACGAACGGCAGCTTGTCAGCCTGGCATTTCGCGAGGGCCGCACTGACGGCTTCGGACGAGGCGCCAACACTGATGCGGTTCTGCGCCACGACGGTTTCCGGTGCCTGCGGGATGTCGACGGCGGGCACAGCGGCGGGAGCGGCCGCCTGGCTGGTCCCGGCATTGGCTGCAACGGTCAGCCCTCCCGTCAGCAGCAAAGCTCCGGCAGCAGCGGCGGCGGCAATCTTGTTGGACTTCTTCACGGTGTTCTCCTTGATTTGATGGACCCAACGTTGATCGATCCACGTTGATGGAATGCCTTGAACGGCATCGGCTCCATCCATCCTCTCCAGCCCCGCCGGAACAAACATCGGGCCTTTGGCTGCGCCCCGCTCCCCCGGAAGGCCAGCAGCATCAGCCAAAAGGCTGAGAGACCAGCAACGGCGCGGGCAATAGCATGGGATAGGAACACTCCTGACCTGAACCGGACCGTATGCCCTCCCCAGCCACTCCCCGTGAAACCCCGACCACCGGACCTGCCCTGCCCACCGGCCCGGCCTCAGAACCTGGCCGGTTCGGCCGGATCGACACCGTCGTCCACCTTGGCTTCGCGGTCCTGCTCGTCGCGTCGGCCGTCCGCTATGCCATGCGGCACAGCCTGCAGGACAACTTCCTGGTCCTCGGCCTGGCAGGAGCGGTGTGCGCCCTGTATGCCGTGATCGCCGTACTGGCCCGCCAGAGACGCCCCTGGGCGGTCTGGATGCTCGTGTTTGTGGCCGTCTGGGCAGCGCTGGTCATTGCCGCCCCCAGCTTTGCCTGGTGTTCCTTTGCGATCTTCTTCCTGTGCCGGACGGCCTTTACGGGCGCCGTGGGCTATGTGGCGGCAGGCGCGACGGCGGCCGCCACCGCCGTCGGGCTGTTCCGGCTCAGCGACGGGACGGACCTCGCGATGCTGCTGGGGCCGCTCGCCGTCGGCGTGATGCTGACGCTGATCCATGACCGGATCGAGCATGACGCCGCGGAGCAGCGCCGTCTCCATGCCGAGGTATCGCTGGCACACGGGCAGCTGGCGGCCAGCGAGCGCCTGGCCGGCACCATCGCCGAACGCGAGCGCGTATCGCGAGAGATCCACGACACCGTAACGCAGGGCCTGGCCAGCAGCCTGCTCCTCCTGGAGGCCGCTGACCGTTCGTGGCCAGGCCAGGCATCGCGCCAGGAGCTCAACCAGGCCACGGAACTGCTGCGCCGGAATCTCTCCGAGACGCGCCGTCTGGTCCACGAGCTCGCCTCCCCGGGACTCGACGCGTCGCCGCTGGCGGAGGCCCTGCACCAGGCGGCCGCCCAGTACGTCCCGCACACCCGGCTCCTGGTCACCGGCGAACCGAGGGACGTCCCAGCCGAAGTCCGGCACACCCTCCTGCGGGTGGTGCAGAGTGCGGCCGCGAACATCCAGCAGCACGCAAACGCCGCCACTACCACCCTGACGCTGGGGTTCCTTCCTGACTCGGTCACCCTTGACATCTACGACGACGGGACCGGCTTTGACCCGTCTGCGGCAGCACCGCCGTCGAACGCCGGAGGCTACGGGCTGCGGGCCATGCGCCAGCGGGTGGAGCAGCTGGGCGGGGTATTCTCGGTGGAAAGTTCCCCCGGCGAAGGGACCATCGTGGCCGCACAGGTGCCGGCCCGCGCGCAGTCAGCGCCACCTGAACAGCGGACCACACAGGAGGACGAATGACAGCCATCACCATCCTCCTGGTGGACGACCACCTGGTGGTCCGGAGCGGGCTCAGGGCGCTGCTGGGTACGCAGCCTGACCTTGATGTCGTGGCCGAGGCAGCCTCGGGCGAGGAAGCGCTGGGGCTGGTGGAACAACTTTCCCCTGCCGTAGTGGTGATGGACCTGGCCATGGGCGCCGGAATGGACGGGATCGAGGCCATCAGGCAGCTGCGGCAGCGCAACGGCCGGCAGGCCATCCTGGTGTTCACCACCTACGATTCCGACGCGGACATCGTCCGGGCGGTCGACGCCGGCGCCATGGGCTACCTCCTCAAGGACGCCGCCCCGGACGAAATCTTCGCCGCCATCCGCGGTGCGGTCCAGGGAAAAAGCGTCATGAGCGCCCCGGTGGCCTCGCGGCTCTTCCAGCAGCTGCGCAATCCCGACGAGGTCCTGACGCCCCGGGAGGCGGAGCTGCTAAGCCTCCTGACCGAGGGGCTCAGCAACCGGGAGCTGGGCCAGCGGCTCTTCATCTCCGAGGCCACGGTCAAGACCCATCTGGCGCACATTTACGCCAAGCTCGGGGTGGAAACCAGGGCCGCGGCCATCGCCACGGCCATCCGCCGGGAGGGTATGCGCTAGCCCGGAACGGTCAATTCGCAGATACCACTTCTGTAACAGGGGTGACACTTGATGACTGCAGCTATTGCACGCCCACCGCGCAGCCCCTAGGTTTGAGACAGCGGACTACAGACTCCGCGTCTGCCTGCCGTCCGAGCAGGACCAGAAAAGGGTTACAAAGGAAGTTAGCAATGGCAACAGGCACAGTTAAATGGTTCAACGCTGAAAAGGGCTTCGGCTTCATCGCTCCGGACGACGGATCCGCCGATGTTTTCGCGCACTACTCCGCAATCGCCAGCAGCGGCTACCGCTCGCTGGACGAGAACCAGAAAGTCGAATTCGATGTGACCCAAGGTCCCAAGGGCCCGCAGGCAGAGAACATTCGCCCGCTCTAAGGTTCTGATCAACTGCCCTGACCGTGCTGCAAAGCATGGCCAGGGCAGTTTTTTGTTAAGAGCGAGTCCCTACACGAAGGCCGATTTTCCGGTGACGGCCCGGCCCACAATCAGCGAATTGATTTCGTAGCTGCCCTCATAGGTATAGAGGATTTCGGCATCGCCGAACAGCTTGCCCATTTCAAAGTCCGAGCTGATCCCGTTGCCGCCCAGCAGCGAGCGTCCCATCGCCACCGACGCGCGGGCCAGCCGGGTGCACGTGGACTTTGCCATGGCCGCCTGCGCCATCTCCAGCTTGCCGTCCGCCTGGATCCGGGCGAGCTGGGCCATCAGCGCCAGTGACGCGGAGGCGTTGCCCAGGATCTCCGCCAGCTGCTGCTGGACCAGCTG
This sequence comes from Pseudarthrobacter sp. KH_020_B, assembly GCF_057840185.1. Lineage (NCBI taxonomy): Bacteria > Bacillati > Actinomycetota > Actinomycetes > Micrococcales > Micrococcaceae > Pseudarthrobacter > Pseudarthrobacter sp. KH_020_B. The sequence goes on along the minus strand of NZ_CM174506.1, from coordinate 556,366 downwards.
GAAGCACGCAAGTTCCTTGCCGAATTGCCTGCGTTCCAGTGCGTAGGAACGGGCGACGTCGAACGCGGCCAGCTGGATCCCGGCACCTTGCCAGCCAACCCAGGCGCGCGAATCCCGCAGGAGGTCGTTTGCTTTGGAGAAGTCCGTGGCGCCCGGAAGCATGTTGGACGCCGGAATCCTGACGTTGTCCAGCACGATGTCCGCGTTCTGCATGATCCGCAGGCCGATCTTGTTGGCAATCTTGGTTGCCCGGTAGCCAGCGCGGTCCGTCTCCACAATGAAGCCCTTGATGTGCCCGTCCGCTGCGTCACGCGCCCACACCAGCGCAAAGTCCGCGATGGTCCCGGAACCGATCCAGCGCTTCGCGCCGTTGATCACCCACTCGCCGCCCTCCAGCCGCGCGGATGTTTCCAGCCCGCCGGCGATGTCTGAGCCGTGCTCCGGTTCGGTCAGGGCGAAGGCGCCCAGCTGGGTAAAGTTCGTCAGGCCAGGCAGCCACCGCTGCTTCTGCTCCTCGGAACCGAGGGCGTCGATCATCCCCACGATCAGTTCGTTATGGATCCCCACCAGGGCAGAGAGCGAAACGTCCGCCCTGGCCACTTCAACGTACATCAGGCCCTTGAAGAGCTTGGACGTGCCGTCCGTCTGCAACATGCCAAGCCCGTGCTTGCCCATCTCCGCCAGCAGCCCGAACGGGAATTCCTCGCGGTTCCAATAGTCAATGGAGGCCTGCCGCACGGTGGACTGCAGGAACGCCCGGATCTCCAGGTAGCGCTCGCGCTCCGCCGCGGGCAGGAGGTCCACGATGTGCATCAAATCTGCCTCGGGAAAGGGCGGGGCTCCGGTCACAACACGCTCACGTCCTTGTGGCTGCACGCTTCATATCCCTTCGGTCTTCCAAACCCTTGGATGTCCTAGTATATTGCACAGGGATGGGTTTTTAGTGATGCGCATCACTGGACGAAAGGTGTCCCCTTGTCAGTCACCGATGACTTCCGCGCGGCACGCGACCGCCTGCTGACCCTGCATTCGGACTACCACCAGGCCAGGCGCGAGTTCGTGTGGCCGCGGTTCACGGAATTCAACTTTGCCCTCGACTGGTTCGATCAGATCGCCGCAGATCTTGAGAAGGCCACCAATCCGGCCCTGGTCATCGTCGAGCAGGACGGCTCGGCCACCCGCCGGAGCTTCGCGGACCTGGCCGCACGCTCCAGCCAGGTGGCCAACTGGCTGAGAAGCCAGGGCATGCGCCGCGGGGACCGCATGATCATCATGCTGGGCAACCAGGTGGAGCTCTGGGAGCTGATGCTGGCCGGCATCAAGCTGGGCGTTGTCCTGATCCCCACCACCACCCTGATGGGTCCGGAGGACCTGGCCGAACGCGTGGAGCGCGGCGAGGCGGGGTGGGCCGCCGTCGGGCGTTCCAACATCGGTAAGTTTGCCGGCGTCCCCGGTGATTACCGCCTCATCGAAATCGGCGCCGGCGGCGGTTCAGCCGGCACCCCCGGCGCCCTCCAGTACACGGACTCGACGACGGCGGCAGTCACGTTCGCGGCCGACGCCCCCACCCAGGCGGACGAGACGCTGCTGCTGTACTTCACGTCCGGAACCACGTCGAAGGCCAAGCTGGTGGAGCACACCCACACGTCGTACCCGGTGGGGCACCTCTCCACGATGTACTGGATTGGCCTGGAACCTGGGGATGTCCACCTGAATGTGGCATCGCCGGGCTGGGGCAAACACGCGTGGTCCAATTTCTTCGCGCCGTGGATCGCGGAGGCGTGCGTTTTTGTCTACAACTATGAACGGTTCGACGCCCGTGCCCTGATGGAACAGATGGACCGCGAGCGCGTCACCAGCTTCTGCGCCCCGCCCACCGTCTGGCGGATGCTGATCCAGGCGGACCTGAAAGTGCTGAAGACCCCTCCCACCAAGGTGGTCTCCGCGGGCGAGCCTTTGAACGCCGAAGTGATCGAGCAGGTCCACCGCGCCTGGGGCCAGACCATCCGGGACGGCTTCGGCCAGACCGAAACCACCGTCCAGGTGGCCAACACGCCCAGCCAGCCGGTCACCATCGGCGCCATGGGGTGGCCGCTTCCCGGCTATGACGTGGTGCTGCTGGACCCCAACACCGGGAAAGAAGCCAACGACGGCGAGCTGTGCCTCCGCCTGGACCCCCGGCCGGTGGGGCTGATGAAGGGTTACTACGGGGACGCGGAACGCACCGCGGAGGCGTTCCGTGGCGGTTACTACCACACGGGCGACATGGCCAGCCGGGACGAACACGGCGTCATCACTTACGTGGGCCGCGACGACGACGTCTTCAAATCCTCCGATTACCGGCTCTCGCCGTTCGAACTGGAGAGCGTGCTGCTGGAACACCCGGCCGTGGCCGAAGCGGCCGTGGTTCCGTCGCCGGACGCGCTCAAGCTCTCCGTCCCCAAGGCCTATGTTGTCCTGGTGTCCGGACTGGAGCCGGGGCCGGAGCTGGCGGAGGACATCCTGCGGTACTGCCGCGAACACCTGGCACCGTTCAAGCGGATCCGGCGGCTGGAATTCGCGGCACTGCCCAAGACCATCTCGGGCAAGATCCGCCGTGTGGAACTGCGGCACCATGAGGAACTCCGGCATGGCGGGGGCACCCATCCCGACGGCTTCGGCGTGGAGTACTCCGAGGCGGATTTCCCGGGGCTGAAGGGCTGAGGATGGCCGTGCCACTGCCCCGGGACCCCATCGCCGACGCCCAGCGGAACTGGGAGGAGCACGGCTGGGCCGACGTCGCCGCTCCCATGGCTGCGATCACCGCGATCATGCGCACCCAGCAGATCCTGCTGGCCCGGATCGAGGGCGCCCTGAAACCGTTCGGGCTGACCTTCGCCCGCTACGAACTGCTCGCGCTCCTCAGCTTCGCCCGCAGCGGCGCGCTGCCCATGAACAAGGCGAGCGCCCTGCTCCAGGTCCATCCCACCTCGGTGACCAACGCCGTCGACCGTTTGGAAGGCTCCGGACTGGTGGCCCGCTCGCCGCATCCTACGGACGGCCGCACCACCCTGATCGAGCTCACCGCGGAGGGGCGGATCGTTGCCAAACGCGCGACGGCGGTGCTCAACACGGAGGTGTTTGGCCAGTCAGGTTTCGACGCGGCCGACGTGGACCAGCTGATCCGCATCCTGGGCACGTTCCGCCGGAATGCCGGGGACTTCACGGACTGATCCATCGAGTGATCCCCACCGGCTCCCTCGCCTCACAAGTTCGGCCAGGGAACCCTGCCGGCGTGGGCCCTGGCCCTTTTGGGCGCTGAAAAGGGCGGTTACGGAGCAATCGATGGGGGTCAGCGGTGGGTGAACTCGGGCTGCCGCTTTTCCGTAAAGGCGGACATGCCTTCCTTCTGGTCCTCGCTGGCGAAGAGCGAGTGGAAGATCCGGCGTTCGAACAGGACGCCCTGGGCGAGTCCCGTTTCAAAGGCCGCGTTGACGGCTTCCTTCGCGAGCATGGCCACCGGCTTGGACTTGGACGCGATGACCTCCGCGGCCTTCAGCGCCTCTTCCACCACGTCCTCGGCAGGCACCACACGTGAGACGAGTCCGGAGCGTTCGGCCTCGTCGGCGCCGATGAAGCGCCCGGTGAGGATCATGTCCATGGCCTTGGCCTTGCCCACGGCTCGGGTGAGCCGCTGAGAACCGCCCATGCCCGGCAGGACGCCGAGGTTGATCTCCGGCTGGCCGAACTTGGCGTTGTCCCCGGCGATGATGAAATCGCACATCATGGCCAGCTCGCAGCCGCCGCCCAGGGCGAAGCCGGACACCGCCGCGATGACCGGGATCCGCAGCCGCGTGAAGTCCTCCCAGCCCCGGAACCAGTCTGCGGCGTACATGTCCATGTAGCCTTGGGAGGCCATTTCCTTGATGTCGGCCCCTGCGGCGAACGCCTTGCCTGAGCCGGTGATCACCACCGCGCCCACGCCGGGATCGGCGTCCATGGCGGTGACGGCTGCCACGAGCTGGTCCATGGTGGCCTTGTCCAGGGCGTTGAGCGCCTCCGGCCGGTTCAGTGTGACCAGCCCCACCCGGCCGCGCTGTTCCACCAGGATGTTCGTGTACTCCGTCATGCGTGACCTTTCAGCTGTTGGGGATGTGACCGGTGCTGCTACTGCTGCGATTTGTCGCGGATATCGGTGATGATTCCGGAGAAGTCCCGGCCGGCTCCGCCCTCAGCGGCAAACGTATCGTAGATTTCCGAGGCGAGCGGCCCCAGCCGGGCGGCCACGCCCGTACTTTCCAGCGCATTCAGCGCCAGCCTGAGGTCCTTCGCCATCAGCGCCCCCGCGAAGCCCGGCTGGTAGTCGCGGTTGGCGGGACTGGTGGGGACCGGCCCCGGGACAGGGCAGTTGGTGGTCAATGCCCAGCATTGCCCGGAGGCGTTGGAGGCGACGTCGAACAGCGCCTGGTGCGTCAGGCCCAGCTTCTCGCCCAACACAAAAGCCTCGCTGACAGCGATCATGGAGACGCCCAGGATGAGGTTGTTGCAGATCTTGGCGGCCTGGCCGCCGCCGTGCCCGCCGCAGTGGACCACGCGTTTTCCCATCACTTCGAGCAGCGGCCGGACCGCTTCGAAGTCACCCTCCTCGCCGCCCACCATAAACGTCAGCGTGCCGGCCTCCGCACCCACCACACCGCCGGAGACCGGGGCATCGACGGCGCGGTGGCCTGCCGCAATGGCGAGCGCGGAGGCTTCCCGTGCCTCGTCGACGTTGATGGTGGAGCAGTCCAGGAACATGGTGCCCGGCCTGGCCTCGGCAAGCAGGCCGGGCTTTCCCTCGGCGCCGCGGTAGGCGTCCAACACGTGCTGGCCGCTGGGGAACATGGTCAGCACAACGTCGGCACCGGCGATAGCGTCCAGCGGACTAGCCGCCGTGGGCACTCCGTGCGTTTGGGCGGCGTCAAGGGCGGCAGGGACCACATCGAAGCCGGCCACGGTGTAGCCGGCGCGGACCAGGTTCACTGCCATCGGCCCGCCCATGTGGCCCAGGCCCAGGAAAGCGACGGTGGTTTGTTCAGGCATTGTCCGGCTCCTTTGTGTGCAGATTGAGCTCCCGGTCCCCCAGCGGCGCGAAGAACCGTTCCACGTCCGCCGCGTGCACCTCGTGCAGGGTGGCCGGCTTCCATTGCGGATCGCGGTCCTTGTCCACCACCTGCGCCCGGATTCCTTCGCGGAAGTCCGGCGCAACCAGGAACCGAAGCCCCACCCGGTATTCCTGCGCCAGCGCCTCGTCCAGCGTCAGTCTCTTGGCCCGGCGGAGGGACTCCAGGGTCACCTTCACGGCCGTGGGCGATTTCGCCTCGATGGTGTCGGCAGCCTCGGTTTCCTCGGCCCCATCCCCGCCCGGAGCGCCGTCCACAGTCCGCAGCCGCCGCACAACCTCCTCCGCGTCATCACTGGCATAGGCGGCGTCGATCCAGCCGCGCTGCGCCTCCAGCCCGGAGGGCGGCGGGTTCCGGGCAAAGCGGACGACGGCGGCTTCCGCACTGTCGTGTTCGAGCGCCGCCGCCAGCTCCGGCAGGCTCCCCGACGGGACAAAGTGGTCCGCGAGGCCCAGGAACAGCGCATCCGCGCCGGTCAGGTGGGCACCTGTCAGCGCCGCATGGGTGCCGGTCTCCCCGGGTGACTTGGCCAGCAACCAGGTCCCGCCGACGTCGGGCACAAACCCGATGGTGGTCTCCGGCATTCCCGTCCGGGTCCGTTCGGTGACCACTCGCACCGAGCCGTGCGCGGAGATTCCCACGCCGCCGCCCAGCACCAGGCCGTCCATAAAGGCCACATAGGGCTTGGGGTACGCGGCAATCAGTGAGTTCAGCCGGTATTCGGCCTGCCAGAAGTCAGCCGTTTCCGTCCCGCCGCCCAGGATGTCCCGGTAGATCGCCACAATGTCGCCCCCGGCGCAGAGGCCTCGCTCGCCGGCGCCGCGCACCAGGACGGTGGCCACGCCGTCGTCGTCCGCCCAGGCGGTGAGCTGGACCAGCATGGCGTCCACCATGCCGGCGTTCAGGGCGTTGACTGCCTTGGGCCGGTTGAGCGTGATGATGCCCAGGTGGCCGCGCTTCTCGAACAGAACCTCCGTCATCAGCTGCCTTCCGGCATTATGAAGCTGGCGCCCTGGCGGATCCCGGACGGCCAGCGCGTGGTGACTGTTTTGGTCTTGGTGTAGAAACGGAACGCATCGGCGCCGTGCTGGTTCAGGTCGCCGAAACCGGACGCCTTCCAGCCGCCGAACGTGTAATAGGCGATCGGCACCGGAATGGGGACGTTGATGCCCACCATGCCCACCTCAACCCGGCTGGCGAAGTCCCGGGCGGCGTCGCCGTCACGGGTGTAAATGGCCACGCCGTTGCCGAACTCATGCTCGGAACACAGCCGGAGGGCCTCGTCGTAGTCCGCGGCACGGAGCACGCTCAGGACGGGTCCGAAGATTTCCTCCTGGTAGATCTTCATGTCCTTGGTGACGTGGTCGAAGAGCGTGGGGCCCACCCAGAAGCCGTCGTCGTAGCCTTCCACTGTGAGTCCCCGCCCGTCGGCCAGCAGGGTGGCACCCTCGTCCACACCGGACTGGATGTAGCCTTCGATACGTTCCTTGGCACTCGCCGCCACCACGGGCCCGAAGTCCGCGTCCCTGTCCAGGCTGTGGCCCACCCGTAGGTGCTTGACGCGCTCGGCCAGCTTGGATACCAGCGCGTCCGCGGTCTTCTCCCCCACCGGGACTGCCACGGAAATGGCCATGCAGCGCTCGCCGGCGGAGCCGAAGCCGGCGCCGATCAGGGCGTCGGCGGCCATGTCCAGGTCCGCGTCCGGCATGATCACCATGTGGTTCTTGGCCCCGCCGAAGCACTGGGCGCGCTTCCCGTGGGCGGCCGCCGTGGCGTAGATGTACTGGGCGATGGGCGTTGAGCCCACAAAGCCGATGGCCTTGACGCGGGGGTCCTCCAGCAGCGCGTCAACGGCTTCCTTGTCCCCGTTGACCACGTTGAACACCCCGTCCGGCAGCCCGGCCTCGGTGAACAGTTCGGCCAGGCGCAACGGAACCGAGGGGTCCCGCTCAGAGGGCTTGAGGATGAAGGCGTTGCCGGCGGCGAGGGCAGGGCCCGACTTCCACAGGGGGATCATGGCCGGGAAGTTGAACGGGGTGATGCCCGCGACCACCCCAAGTGGCTGGCGAAGCGAGTGGACGTCGATGCCTGCACCGGCGTCGTCGGAGAACTCCCCTTTGAGCAGGTGCGGGGCGCCCGCCGCGAACTCCACTACTTCAATGCCGCGCTGGATATCGCCCTTGGAATCGGCGAACGTCTTCCCGTGTTCGGACGACAGCAGCGTGGCAAGTTCATCCATGTTCTCGTTGACGAGGTCAACGAACTTCAGCAGGATCCGGCCGCGGCGCTGCGGGTTCATGGCGCCCCACAGGACCTGCGCTTTCTCCGCGGCGGCCACCACGTTCCGGACCTCCTCCGCGCTGGCCAGCGGCAGTCGCGCCTGGACCTGGCCCGTGCAGGGGTCAAAAACGTCACTGAAGCGGCCGGATGTCCCGTCCACCCGTTGGCCATCTACGTAATGGGATAGTTCGCGCACCATGATGGAATGCTCCTTCGCATGTGATCCAGGTCATCTCTGCAAGCGAATATACTCGGACTTCCTACTAAATTCCATAGGGCCATGGCCTTCCGCCGCGAGCGGCTGCGGCACCCCGTCCTGGGGCACTTTGACCTGCCTCTGGGCCTTCACAAGCCAGATTCGACGGCGTGTCCGCGCCATAGTGCCCCGTTTCTGCTGGCAGCTTCCGGCCCCGCCGCGGCCACGGCAACGCCTCCGGCGCCCAAGTTCGGTAAGTTAGGGACTGTGAAGATTGCTACCTGGAATGTGAACTCCCTCCGTGCCCGCGCTGACCGTGTGGAGGCTTGGCTGCAGCGCAGCGACTGCGATGTCCTGGCCATCCAGGAGACCAAATGCAAGGACGACAACTTCCCGTGGGAGCTGTTCGAGCGCATGGGCTACGAGGTGGCCCACTTCGGCGTCAGCCAGTGGAACGGTGTGGCCATCGCGTCCCGGGTTGGCCTGGAGGACGTGGAGCGCACCTTCCTGGACCAGCCCCCGTTCGGCAAGGAAGGCAAGGACCCGGTGCAGGAGGCCCGCGCCATGGCCGCCACGTGCGGCGGCGTCCGGGTCTGGAGCCTCTATGTGCCCAACGGCCGTTCCCTGGATGACGAACACATGCCGTACAAGATCAAGTGGCTCGAATCCCTCAAGGACCATGCCCAGAGCCTGGTCGCCACGAACCCGGACGCCCAGGTTGCCCTGATGGGCGACTGGAACATCGCGCCGCTGGATGAGGACGTCTGGGACATCGACCTGTTCGTCGCGAACAGGTACACCCACGTCAGCCCGCCGGAGCGCGCGGCTTTCCACGCCTTTGAAGAGGCGGGCTTCACCGACGTGGCACGCCAGTACACGCCCGGTCCCGGCGTGTACACCTACTGGGACTACACCCAGCTGCGCTTCCCCAAGAAGGAGGGCATGCGCATTGACTTCGTCCTTGGCTCCCCCGCCTTGGCAGCACGCGTCACGGGCGCCTCGATCGACCGCGAGGAACGCAAGGGCAAGGGCGCCTCGGACCACGCCCCCGTCCTGGTGGACTTGGCGGACTGATGCCTGCGGCCGGGACCCAGGAAGGGAGTCTGTAATGACGGGAAACCTCTACCGGGGCCAGGCCGGCCTGCCGTTCTCCTCCACGCTTCGCGTCTACGAACCGCTGGAGGCGTTCCCGGAAGGACAGCGGGACGCCATCCGGACCGCCGGTGCCCGCAAAGCCTCCCGCGCCGCCGTCGAAACCGCGGAACTGTTGGCCTCGCTGGGCCGCATTACCCGCGCCGGCGGAGACCCCTTCCCCACAGGACGGACGGACCTGGTCCGGGTCACCAGCGTTCCCGGCGTACCGCCCGGCCGGGCCCCGCGAACAAGAACGTCCGACGCCGGCGCTCCCGCCGGTCCGGGTGCAGAGTCCGGCTTGGGCACCGGGACAGGCGCCGATTCCGGGATAAGCGAAGGTTCCAGCCTTGGGCCTGATACTGGGGGCGACAGCGGGCAGGACGCCGGGACGGGGCGCGTCCTGCTGTACTGCCCCAGCCAGCTGGTCCTGCGCGCCGGGCTCGCCGCCAATGCCCTCATGGAGGGCATCCACGGCCCGCTGGCCGAAATGCTGATTCCGGAAGAGCAACGGGACAAGCACCAGGAACGAATTGACCAGGTCAAAGCCCGTGACGGCGCCATCCGTGTGCATACCCGCGCCTCCACGTGGGGCATCCCCTTCAGCTGGTTCTCGCTCTTTATGGAAGGCGACCATAAGGACGTGGTGGAATCCGGCGGGCGGATCCTCACCGTCAGGGTGTGGGCTCCCATCACCGAAGCCATGGAGCGGGCACGGTACGCCGTTGCCCACCTGGCGCTGGCCGCCCCGGACCTGGACATGCTGGACGACCTCGCGCAGCTGACCGAATGGCTGGAGCTGTTCCACGTCAATTCCATGGTGGAACTCGACTACGGCGCAGTGGCGGACAAGGTCTACCCTGACGAGTCGCCCATGGACATCCGGCTGGGCATCGAATGCCTCGCAGAGGGCGACATGACCGGCGCCGCGGCGGCCTACCGCAGGCTGGCTTCCCGCTGGATTCCCATCCGGCAGCTCGCCCGCGCGTCCTGACCACGGCGCCCTGGCCGGGATGCCACGCCGTACGTCCTCAGGAAGGAGGCGGCGCCGTCGTACGCCTGACGATGAGCTCGTGGGGCGCGACGGCGGATCGGACCGCCCCGGCCATGCCGTCCAGTTCGTCGAGGAGCATCTTCGTGGCCAGCTCGGCCTGTTCGTCGGGCCGCTGTCCCACCGTGGTCAGGCCCATCGCGTCGGCGAAATCGTGGTTGTCGATCCCCACCACTGACAAGTCCTCCGGGACCCGTACGCCCACCCGTGCGGCTTCGAAGATAACGCCCATGGCCATTTCGTCTGACGCGCAGAAGATTGCGGTGGGCTTCGGGCCGGGTGCGGCCCAGAGGCGACGGAACGCTTCCTGGCCGCTGCGGACTGTAAAGTCTCCCCACTCGTCCCATTCGGGGCGGACCGGTAGTCCGGCCGCCGCCATCACGTCCTTAAAGGCCAGGATCCGGACCCGGGGAACGTCGAAATTAAGGTCCGTTTCGTCGTCGCCGTGCAGCAGGGCAATGTCCCGGTGTCCGAGGTGGATCAGGTGCCGGACGGCTGTGGATGAGGCGGCGTAGTCATCGATGCCTATGTACGCGCACTCCTCCACATGGCCGCCCACCACGATCAGCGGGATATCAATCTTCTGGAGGTGGTCCAGTTCCTCGTGGCTGAGTGCCATACAAAGGACAAGCAGGGCGTCAATCTGTTTGTACACCATGGTCTTGCTGAACAGGCGTTCGCGGTTGCTGCCGTGTCCGCCCAGGTTGAAGAGGGAAAGATTGTAATGGCGGGCGTGAAGTTCGCGGTCCGCGCCCTCAATGGCCTTGGAGAAGAACCAGCGGCTCACGAACGGAGCCAGCACACCAATGGTCTTGGTGCGGCCGGTGGCCAGTCCGGAGGCTGAGGAGGAGGCGACGTAGCCCAGGGCCCCCGCCACCTCGAGGATCTTCTCTCGGGTGGCGGGCGAAACCCTGGGCAACCCGCGCACGGCCCGGGATACGGTGGCAGTTGACACGCCCGCTGCCGCTGCCACGTCCTCAATACTGACGCCGCTGTGGCCGCCCCGTTGAGACCTTTCAGCCATGCGTGCCACCGTTTCCCCTCATGGGCCCAAACTTAATATCCGCTATGCACTTGCCCCCAAGCCATGCTAGGTTGCGGGCCGCCCGACATCACAGTGTTACCTGCCTGCCCGCGCTCTGGCGTCTGGTCAGCTCCTGGAACCGGTCAGCCCTTGAGCCCGCCGGCCAGGAGACCCCGGACAAAGAAGCGCTGCAGTCCCAGGAACACAGCCAACGGAACAATGATCGACACAAATGCGGCCGCGGGGTTCAGGAAGTCCCTGTTGCCGCGGGTACCGGAGATCTCGGCGAGCCGTTGGGTGATGGGCGCTACGTCTGCCGTACCGCCCGAGAACACCAACGCCACCAGCAGGTCATTCCACACCCAGAGGAACTGGAAGATGGCCAGCGATGCCAGAGCCGGCACGGACAACGGCAGGATGATGCGCCAGAAAATGGTGGTGTGTCCTGCCCCGTCCACCTTCGCGGCCTCGATAACTTCGCCCGGGATCTCCGAGATGAAGTTGTGCAGCAGGAAGATGCCCAACGGGAGCCCGAACATCGTGTGGGCGATCCACAGCTGGGCATAGGACCCGGGCGGGAGCTGGAGCACCTGGGTGAACAATGACAGCAGCGGGATGAGTGCCATCTGCAGGGGAATGATCTGCAACGCGAAAACGAAGATGAACGTAGCCTCGCGGCCCCTGAAGTTGCCCCAGGCGAAGATGTAGGCCGCCATGGAGGCGAGCACCAGGACAAAGACGGTCACCGGGATGACAATCGCCAGGGAGTTGACGAAGTACTGCGAAAGGTTCGCAGACTGCGATCCGGCGGCTGCCGTGACGTCGACGTAGTGCTTGAAAGTAAAATCCCAGTCGGCAAAGAAGTTCCACCAGCCATCCGAACGCGGGCCCACCTGCTTGGCCGCCGGACGGATGGAGGACACCAGGAGACCGAACGTGGGCACGGTCCAGATCGTCGCAATGATCACGGCGGCCGCAGTGGCCCACCGTGACGTCAGCTTGGTCTTGACGCGCCGCATGATCGGCGCGGAATCCTCCGGCGCAACAGGACGGTCCTTGTCTTTGCGTGACTGGGTCCTGGACGTGTTGGCTGCCTCATCCGGCGCTGGCATGACGGTCATCGGATTTCCCTTTGCTGACGAAGTACGCGGGCGTTGTAGACCACTATGGGCAGGACGAGAAGGAACAGGACTAGGGCCAGCGCCGCACCCCTGCCCGGTTCGCCGGCGCGGAATGCCTGTGTGTACATCTCGTTGGCGATCACCGACGTGTCATAGTTGCCCGCCGTCATGGTGCGGACAATGTCGAAGACCTTCAGGGTGGCGATAGTGATGGTTGTCAGCACCACCACCAAAGCGCCGCGGATGCCGGGAACCGTCACATTGCGGAACTGCTGCCAGGGGTTGGCACCGTCCAGGCGCGCTGCCTCCACCAGTTCCACTGGCACGCCCTTGATGGCAGCGGAGAGGATCACCATGGCAAAGCCTGTTTGGATCCAAACCATCACGATGATGAGGAAGATGGTGTTTTCCGGGGCATCAAGGAGGAATTGCTTGGGGTCCATGCCCAGGGCAACCCGCACGGCGTTAACGACGCCAGTCTGTTCAATGCCGGGGCCGCGGTAGTCGTACACCAGCTTCCAGATGATGCCGGCGCCCACCATCGAGATGCCCACCGGCATAAAGACCAAAGCTTTGAGGGCATTTTCGCCGCGCGCCTTGTCAATGAACACCGCATATGCGAGACCGAAGACCGTGGACAGCAACGGCACCAGAACGGTCCAGATCACCGTGTTGCGGAGAGTGGCCAGCGCCTCTGGCTGCGTAAACATCCAGACGAAGTTATCGACTCCGTTGGGTTGTCCGGCGGCATTCGTGAATGCGAGGAACGATGTCTGCACGGCGGGATAAACCAGGCCCACCAGCATCAGGATTGCCGCCGGCGCCAAAAAGCCAACGATCGTCAGTTTGTCTTTGACTGATTTGGGAGCCCTGTCCACAATCAGCATGATCAGCCCAATTAGCGCGGCAAAAACCGCTAAGGCGATAAAAACTTGAAGGAACTTTCCTCCAATAAACTCCATTGCCCAACCTCCGTGGTGTGCTTGGATCAGTTTGTTCGGAATCGACATCGCGCCCTTGGGACCTGTTGTCCCAAGGGCGCGATGCGAAGGAGGTTAGCTCTTAGGCCAGCTGCCTTCGATGCTGTCGGCAACCTGCTGGGCGGGGGTGCCGTTGATCCATGCAACGATGCCCTTCCAGAAGGAGTTGGAGCCTACGGCGCCGGGCATCAGGTCAGAGCCGTCGAAGCGGAAGACGGTGTCCGGATCCTGGAGCAGGGCGATGGACTGCTTGTCGAGTTCCGTCTGGGCACTCGCCGGGTCCAGTCCCTTGTTGGCACTGATAACGCCACCGAGCTTGACGCGGTTGTTGGCGAAATCGGCGCTGGCCAAGTAAGCCAGGAAGGCCTGCGCCTCCGGGGTGTCCTTGTAAGCGCCCACCATCTCGCCGCCGCCGGTGATTGCCTGGCCCTTGCTGGGGTCAATGGGCGGCGTCATAAAGGCCCAGACGTCGCCATCGGGAGCCACGGCGGTCCCTTCCGGCCAGTTGGCTGCCTGGAAGTTGGCCTGGTGGTGCATGGCGCATTGGCCATCGAGGACGGGCTGACCTGCCTGCGCGAAGCCGGTGGTCAGGATTGAACGAACGTCGCCAAATCCGCCGTTGACATAGTCGGAGTTCAGGAGGATCTCGCCGGTCTGGTTCAGCGCATCCACAATCTTGGGGTCGTTGAAGGGAATCCCGTGCGTGACCCACTGGTCGTAGACCTCGGGGCCTTGGGCGCGGAGGACAACATCCTCGACCCAGTCAGTGCCCGGCCAGCCGGTCGCTTCGCCGGATTCGAAGCCGGCGCACCATGGCTTCATGGCGCCGTCATCGGCGATCTTCGTGGATAGGGTCAGCATTTCGTCCCAGGTCTTGGGAACTTCCCAGCCCTTGTCCTTGAACGTCTTCGGGGCGTACCAGACGTAACCCTTGACGTTCGCCAGCATCGGAGCCGCATAGAAGACCCCGTCCACCGTGCCGTACTTCTTCCAGTCAGCGGACCAGTTCTTGTCCACAAGATCCGAGACTGCCTGCGGAGCCGGCATCAGGCCGCCTGCCTTGGCCTGATCGGCCAGGAGCCCGGGCTGCGGGAAGATGGCGACGTCCGGGGCGTTTCCTGCCTTGGCCCGGACACCGATCTGGGTCTCGAATTCCTTGCTGCCCTCGTATTTGATGGTTGCCCCGGTGCATTCCTCAAACGTTGCCCAGGCGGTTTCCAGGTTGGTAGCTTCGATGTCCACGATGGTGGAGTAGACGGAGACGGTCTTGCCGTCGTGCTTGCCGTAACTCTCGTAGGGAGAGCAGTCACTGCCGGTGGTGCCGCCGCCTCCCCCACCGGGACTGCAGGCCGTCAGGGACAGCGCCAAAATTCCGGTGGCAGCAACCGGAAGCAGGTATTTGCGGTTTTTCATGCTGAGGACTCCTCGGTGAGTTACAGAACTTCAACAGGTGAGACTAAGGTGACCGACATCTTCACGTGGTATGAATCACACACTAATCAGGCCCCGGCAAGGAATGCAAGCGTTTACACGCGGTTGTGTCCGAAAGGATATCTAGCCCTACCCACCGGAGTTTGTGCATCGCAGCGATGCTGTCCGGGACCATGAGACGCCTTCGACGTGCGGCTATGCCCACAGGCCGCACAACGGAAAGGCGCCGCGCTCCCCAGGGAGCGCGGCGCCTTTTCGGCATCGTGGGGCATACCCCGTGATTGGGCCTACTTGCCGCCCTTGAACAGCCCGGCGATCTTCGCGCCGAAGCCCTTCACGTTCTCGGTCACGTTGCCAGCCAGTTCCTTGGCGTTCTCAGCAACATCGCCAGCAAGTTCCTTGGCGTTTTCAGCGACGTCACCGGCGAGTTCCTTGGCGTTCTCAGCAGCTTCGCCAGCGAACTCCTTCACGTTTTCCGCGGCCTCGCCGGCGAACTCCTTCACGTTCTCCGCAGCCTCGCCAGCGAACTCCTTGGCCTTTTCTGCCGCGCCTGCCGCGCCTTCGTTTACCGCTCCGCTGCCAGTTGCTTGCTCGCTCATGGTGTTCTCCTTGGTCCCCGGTTATTCCATCCGGACAGTGGTGGTGGCCCTTTACCAGGCGACGTCCGCCGGCATCGGCACGATCAGATGTCCCCTGCATCACACTAACGGACGCGTTCGGCCCGGCTGAACCGTGTCCTGGCCCCTGCTCCGATGTGGATCAGCACGGGTGTCCGTTTTCCCACCACTTGGTCCAGGGCCTCCACCAGGGCAGAGACCTCGTCCGCCAGGAGGTGCGGCGCCACGCCCTGGCGCGGCTGGAGCCGGATTTTCAAGGCGGGGCTGCCCTGGACATCGTAGGTTGCCACCGTGGCACCCGCCAGATCAGGCCGTTCAGCCAAGGCGTGCTTCAACGCCTGCTCCGCTACTCCCCCGCTGATCCTGACGTCCCCGGCCACTGTCCCGGGATCGTACTCGGCCACCAGCAGGTTGCTCCGGCCTTTGCCCTGCTGCGCGATCCAGGCAACCATCAACCCGATCAGAACCAGCAGGGCAAACGCCATCACTATCCAGAGCCAGCTTTCAGGGCGGCCCGGAAACCGGGTGTTGTCAAAGGCCTGGCTAACACTGCGCCAGACCGATCCGGACCAGGCATGCCACCAGGTTCCCACGGGTGGAACGGTGGCAAGCAGAACAAGCAGGATGCCCACGGCGAGCAGCTTGAGTCCGAGGATGCCGAGCAGGATCCTGTTGAGGAGCGAGGGTGTGGCCGTCATGCTCCAATCACTCCAACCGTGGAAATGTTCACGCGGACCTCAGGCACCGGGACCAGTGACATTCCGCTGAGTTCGTCCTGCACCGCGGAAAGCACCGCCGCTTCCGTCACTGGAACCCCTGAGGTGGGGCGCACGTTGACGATGACCTGCCGCCGGGACACCACCACCATGACCTGCTCCGGTGTGACATTGGCCGCGAGCCGTGCGCTGCGCGCCAGGGCGGAGGCAATAACTTCGTCATCCACCACCACGGCGTACGAACTGACGGCACCGTTAAGCGAATGCCCGTTCAGCACGTGCCGGGCACGCTTGCCCGGCAGGATGGCATTGAGCAGGAAAAACAGTCCCACCATGGCGACCACGGCGCCGCTGGCTCCGAGCAACAACGGCGGGATACCCTCCGGCAGGGCGACGATGCGCTCCGCCGCCAGCTGTGGTTCGATCAGCCAGGCCGGCTGCCCAATGGCATGGACGCCCGATTCGAGAAGACCATAGCCGGCCAGGCCCATCACCAGGACAGCCGCCAATGTGGCCACTGCTGCCCGAGAGGAATGGGTTTCCCGGTACACAACCCTGCGCATATCAGGTTGCGGCTGGGCTGGGGCGCGGCTTGTTTGCCTCGAATCCAGGTCCCCGTCCACTGATTCTTCGCTCACTGGACCCGGCCTCCCTCGATCGGCTTAACGCCGCTGATGCGGATATCCACCCTGCTCAGGCTGGCGCCGCTGAGGGCCGTGACCGTCGAAAGGATCCTGGTTTTGGCATCAACCGTCCGGTCCCAAATGGATCCACCGAATGAGGCGACCCGGCCTGCATCCCTGAGCACGGTGGCCAGCGGCGGGATCCTGATAGGTGACACCAGGGACAGGGCCAGCAGGCCGTCGTCGTCCGTCCATTCCGCCCGGACATCATGGGGTTCCACACCGAGGGCTTCCGCGGCGGCTGCCCTGGCAAGGCTGGTCAGGGCCTGCGTGCTGATGCGGTTGTGGCCGCTCAGGACCCGCCCCTGGATGGATGGTGCGGCTGGCGTCATGACGAAGAGCGCCGGCCGATGATGGCATCCAGGACGCCGCGCAGGTCCAGTTTCCCTTCCGCTGCGCGGCCCAGGAAGGCGCCGATGGCCATAAAGAGGAGCGAGACCAGGAAGCCCCACAGCCCGAACTGGAAGGACATAAACGCCACGAAGGCGCCCATGGCGATGCCCACAACGGTCAGATTCACAGCAGTGCCTCCCTCTCGGCGACGGCAGGGGCTCCGGCCTTCGCCGGCGGCGCCACGTAGACATCGGTTATTTCGACGTTCACTTCAATGACCTGCAGGCCGACGAGTTCCTCGACCGCGCGGTAAACGGCTGATCTGACCTGATCGGCCAGGGAATGCAGGGGCGTGCCGTAGGAGGCCACCAGGCTGATGTCCACCGCCACCTGCGTCTCACCGACCTCGGCGCGGACGCCGGCAGCATGGTCCGAACTGCCGACGGCGTCCCGGATGGCTCCCAACGCACGGGACGGAGCCGAGCCCAAGGAATAGACTCCGGGCACGGCACGGGCAGCGATGCCTGCAACTTTTGCCACGGCGGTCTCAGCGATCACGGTGCGGCCATGACCGGGCACGGGCGCCTGGCTGGCGGCATGCTGGCTGGTGGCAAGCTGGCTGGTAGCAAGCTGGCGCTCCCGGCCCTCATCGGGTTGTGGGTTCTGGTATTCCATCAGACACTTCCCCTTCTGTTGTTCCCAACCCTATCCCCTGCGTATGGGAACGCGCGGGAATCCGCGGCGAGTCAGGCGAGCTTGCGGCCGGTCAGCGTAAATCCGGCCTTTCCGCCTTCGCTGAACACCGAAGATGTCCTCCATCCGCCAGGCGTTGAGCTTCCGCAGGCGCACGTTCCCGACGGCGGACAGCCTCACGGAGGTCCCGCAATTTCCCCACCGACACGGAAATGGCCCGTCGACACCCATATACGCGCGTCGAGGGCCGACGTCGGACCTGGAGTGGCACCCGGCTGAGGGTGTCGCGGCAGAAGTGTCGTTAAAAGAAGAAAGGCACCAGTTCCGAAGAACTGATGCTTCCCAGTGGTGGCTCCGACCGGCGTCGATCCGGTGACCTTTCGATTTTCAGTCGAACGCTCTACCAACTGAGCTACAGAGCCTAGGTGACATGTCACCTTGACTGCCGGAATTTCTTCTGGCAATCAGAGCGACCCTGACGGGACTTGAACCCGCGACCTCCGCCGTGACAGGGCGGCGCGCTAACCAACTGCGCTACAGGGCCTTGATTTTCTTGCTTCGCGGCATCTCTACCGCTTTTTTCAAGGCTTCCAGCTTACCAGACGTTTTCAGCCTGCCAGACCATTTCCTTGCGTACCCCCAACGGGATTCGAACCCGTGCCGCCGCCGTGAAAGGGCGGTGTCCTAGGCCGCTAGACGATGGGGGCCAGAACCCGTTCGGCACAAAATAAAAGGCTTCGAGCCGAGGCTCTCAGTCTTTTCGTTTGCAGTTGCTCCGAACTGGACTCTAAAACTATAGGGCCTCGGTGGGAATAATCCAAAATCGGCCCCGCAGACACCTGACTGAAGCGGCCGGGACACGCGAAGATGGACAGATGGATGCCGTGGCCGCGCTCAATGAAATAGCTTTCTGGTTGGAACGGGAACGGGCTGCCACCTTCAAGGTCCAGGCCTTCCGGAAGGCGGCCGGGATCATCGCCGGGCTAGACCCATCCGAGGTGGCGGCCCGGGCCCGGGACGGCAGGCTCAAGAGCATGAAGGGCATCGGCGACAGGACCTACCAGGTGGTCCGGCAGGCAGTGGACGGCGACGTGCCCGAGTACCTTGAGGACCTTCGCCGACGCAGCGCGGAGCCTCTCGCGGACGGCGGGGCCGAGCTCCACGCGGCACTCCGCGGCGACCTCCACAGCCACAGCGACTGGTCCGACGGCGGTTCCCCCATCCAGCTCATGGCAGACGCCGCCCGGCTCCTGGGCCGCGAGTACCTGGCCCTGACAGACCACTCCCCCAACCTGACCGTCGCCAACGGGCTCAGCGCCGAGCGCCTGACCGAACAGCTCGACGTTGTGGCCGCCATCAACGCTTCCCACACCGCTGACAGCGGGAACGACTTCCGGCTCCTGACCGGCATCGAGGTGGACATCCTGGAGTCCGGCGACCTGGACCAGTCGCCGGACATGCTGGAACGGCTGGATATTGTGGTGGCCAGCGTCCATTCGAAGCTTCGGGCGGACCGCGCCACCATGACCCGGCGGATGCTCCAGGGCATCCAGAATCCCCGCACCAACGTGCTGGGCCACTGCACGGGCCGCCTGGTGGAGGGCTCCCGCGGCACGCGGCCGCAGTCGGACTTCGACGCCCGGCAAGTGTTCGCCGCGTGCGCCGAATCCAACGTGGCGGTAGAGATCAACTCCCGGCCCGAGCGGCAGGACCCGCCGGATGACCTGATCCAGCTGGCCCTCGACGCCGGTTGCCTGTTCTCGATCGACAGCGACGCCCACGCTCCGGGCCAGCTCGACTTCCTCCAGTACGGGGCTGCCCGCGCCGCGCACAACAACGTTCCCGCGGAGCGCATTGTGACCACTTGGCCTCTTGAACGGCTGCTGGAGTGGTCGGCCCGGGATTGGCAGAAACTCGACTAGACGTGACCGATTCCCGCCAGCTGCCGGCGTTGCCGCGGGGATAGATTGGCAGCATGGCTTCAAGCACCCCTCCCCGCGCAGCAACGCCAACGGCGCTTCGCCCACCACCTGGCCGGACCAACGCGCTCGGCGTCGCTGCCGTGGTGGTCACCGTGGTGCTCTGGGCTTCGGCGTTCGTGGGGATCCGGGCCATCGGCCCCACCTTCTCCCCCGGATCCCTGACCCTGGGCAGGCTGGCGGTTGCCGCCGTCGTGCTCGGCGCACTGGTGCTGCCGCAGCTGGCCAGGAGCAAGATGCTGCCGCGGGGCCGTGAATGGTGGCCCATCCTGGGGTACGGCGTGATGTGGTTCGGCGGCTACAACGTGGCCCTGAACGCGGCGGAACACCTGCTGGACGCCGGGACCGCCGCCTTGCTGATCAACGTCAACCCCATCCTCGTTGCCATCATGGCCGGATTCTTCCTGAAGGAGGGCTTCCCGCGCTGGCTGATTATCGGGAGCCTGGTGGCGTTCGGCGGGGTTGCGCTGATCGCGCTCGGATCAGGTTCAGGCTCCGGGGAACGTTCGACGGCGGATGTGGCGGGCGTGCTGCTCTGCCTCCTTGCCGCCGTGCTCGCCGCCGTCAGCGTCATCATCCAGAAGCCGGTGTTGCGGAAGTTCCCGGCGGGCCAAGCCACCTGGTTCGGCATCATGGTGGGGGCCGTCTGCTGCCTGCCCTTCAGCGGCCAGTTGGTGTCCGAACTGCAGTCCGCCCCGCTGCCGGCAACACTGGGGCTGGTGTATCTGGGCGTCTTCCCCACCGCCATTGCGTTCACCACCTGGGCCTACGCGCTGTCCCTGATTGACGCCGGAAAACTGGCGGCCACCACCTACCTGGTGCCGGGCACCACCATCCTGATCTCCTGGCTGGTCCTCAGCGAAGTCCCCGCCGTACTGGGCCTCGTGGGCGGTGTGGTCTGCCTGGTGGGTGTGGGCCTGACGCGTCGCAGGTCCCGGTAGGGCCCCATTCACCGTGGCACCGCCGTACCAGCGATGATCGGTGTGGCCAGGGCAATCGCCGGGGCCTCCAACCTGCTGATTTCCGTGAATTCGAACCCGGCTTCGCCAATGGCGGCCACCGTGTTCCGGTTGAGGTGGCACCCGGGCGCCGCGCAGCGGCCCCAAAGACCGTCCAGCCTGTCCTGCCAGCGGGCCGCACGGCCCTGCCCGCGGACATGCTCCAGCACCGCGAGGGTCCCGCCGGGTTTGAGCACCCTCCGGGCCTCCATCAGGGCAAGCCGCTGGTCCGGCACCGAGCACAGCACCAGGGTGAACACGACGGCGTCCGCCGCGCCGTCCGGCAGCGGCAGGTGCTCCGCATCGGCGTCGGAAACCTCCACCGGAACGGGGGACTCCCCGAGTCGTGTGCTCAACCTGGCCCGCATGTAGCGGTCCGGTTCCACGAGGATGACCCGCTCAGCATGGCGGAAGTGCCGCAGGTTGGCCCCGGTGCCTGCGCCGACGTCGACGACGGTTCCCGTCAGCCCCGAGAGCAGCAGCGCCCGGCGCGGGGCGAGCTCCCTGCGCTCAACAGAGGCCGACAGCGTGTCGTAGGTGGCGGCAAAAAGGCGATGGCGGGCGGACATCCGGCTCCTCACTGCGCAGTCAGGGACGGGTTTCAGTATGCGCGCCAACCCGGCTGCGGGCTAGAGTCTGCTTATGCCCGCCAACCTGCCGCCCGGCCTGCCCATCATCCCGGATGGACCGCAAGAGTCCGGTCCGTTTGAGATGTCCGCTGACGATTTCGAAGCCGCCGTCACGGATGCCCTGGGTCTGATCCCCGCCAAGCTCGCGGCCGCCATGGACAACGTGGCGGTGTTTGTCGAGGACGATTACGTGCCCGGACCGGGCGAGGATCCGGACACCGTCCTGTTGGGTCTCTATGAGGGTGTTCCCTTGACGGAGCGGGATTCATGGTGGGATGCCGGTTCGCTGCCGGACCGGATCACCATCTTCCGCCAGCCCATCCTGGACATCTGCGGGTCCCGCGACGAGGTGATCCAGGAAGTGGCGGTAACGGTGGTCCACGAGATCGCCCACCACTTCGGCATCGATGACCGGCGGCTGCACGAGCTCGGCTGGGACTAGCCTTGTAGGCATGGGACACGACCACAGCCACACGCACGGGATCACGGCGACAGGCCGGCACCGCAAGCGGCTTATCGCCGTCCTGACCATCACCCTTGCGGTGGTGGTGGTCCAGGTGGTGGGTGCGGCACTGTCCGGATCATTGGCGCTGCTGGCTGACGCCGGTCACATGCTCTCCGATGCGGCAGGCGTAACGATCGCGCTCCTGGCCGCCTGGATCGCCGGACGCCCGGCGACTGACCAGCGGACGTACGGCTACCAGCGCGCCGAGGTCCTGGCCGCCCTGGCCAACGCGCTGATCCTGATTGTCATCTCGGTGGTTATCTTTAGCGAGGCCATCCGACGGATTGGCTCCGCGCCCGAGGTCCACACCGGCATCATGCTCTTCGCCGCCATCCTGGGCGCGGTGGCCAACCTGGTCTCGCTGCTCATCCTGCGCGGCGCACACCAGGACAGCCTGAACGTCCGGGGCGCCTACCTTGAGGTGCTGGGCGACCTGT
Organism: Pseudarthrobacter sp. KH_020_B; assembly: GCF_057840185.1. Lineage (NCBI taxonomy): Bacteria > Bacillati > Actinomycetota > Actinomycetes > Micrococcales > Micrococcaceae > Pseudarthrobacter > Pseudarthrobacter sp. KH_020_B. Next base: position 534,421 of record NZ_CM174506.1, on the reverse strand, counting down.
TGGGCTCAGTCGCCGTCATCGTAGCTGCTCTGGTCATCATGTTCACGGGCTACCAGGCCGCCGATACGATCGCCTCCGTGCTCATCGCCCTGATGATCCTCCCGCGGGCCTGGAGCCTGCTGCGGGATGTGGTGGACGTCCTGCTGGAGGCAACCCCCAAAGGCGTGGAGGTGCAGATGATCCGCGAACACATCCTCAGCGTTGACGGAGTGGTTGACGTCCATGACATCCACATCTGGACCATCACCTCCGGCGTGCCGGTGTTTTCGGCCCACGTGGTGGTGGATGACGGCGTCCTCAACGCCCGCGGCGCAGACGAGTTGCTGGACAAGCTCACCACCTGCCTGGGCTCCCACTTTGACACCGAGCACTGCACGTTCCAGCTGGAGCCCGCCAGCCACTCGGAGCACGAATCGCAACAGCACGCCTGACCCTCAGGACAGGACGTCCTTGGTGACGAACCGGCCATAGGCGAGCGCCCCGAACACGGCCACGTAGCCCGCCTGCAGCACCGCGTTGCTGGCAAAGGAGTCCCACAGCACCGGCTGGCGCAGGATGTCCGCGAAGCCGAACCAGTAATGCGTAAACAGCCAAGGGTGCAGCCATTCCAGCTGCGGCAACTGGTCCAGGACCTGCGAGACCACTGACAGCACCACCGTGGCGGCCATGGCGCCCACCGGGACCACTGTCAGGGTGGACAGGAACAATCCGATCGCCGAGAGTCCGGCCAGGGACACCGCAAGATACGCAGCAATCAGGACCAGCCGCAGCGCGGCCTCAGGCGGCTGGACGACATCGCCGGACAGGAGCGTCACCGGCCCGACGGGGAACAGCGACGCTCCGATCGCCGCCCCGGCCAGGGCTACGGTGACGGGCGCGGCCAGGCAGAATGCAAGCGCTCCGGCGTACTTCACCAACAGCAGGCGCACCCGCCCGGCGGGCGCCACCAGCAGGTAGCGCAGCGTGCCCAGGCTCGCCTCGCCGGCGATGGTATCGCCCGCCACTACCCCAATGGTCAGGGGAAGGAACAGCGGCACGGAGACCAGCATGGCCGTGACCGCCACAAACAGCCCGTTCTGGCTGATCCGGTCCAGGAAGGCCGGTCCCCTTCCGGCCGGAACGGATGACGAGAGCCGGACGGCGACGGCGATCAGCACCGGTATCGCGGCAAGGGCCAGCAGCATGGCCGCGGTCCGGCGACGCCGGAACAGCGTCTTCAGCTCGGACGCCAGCAGGGACAGGCTCGACGGCGCAGTTGGAGCACTGCCGACCGCAGAGCCGCTGCGAGCACCCGAACCACTGCTGGCCTGGGACCTCCTGCCGGCGTCAGAAGCACTATTGGGCAATGTCGAACCCCTCCCCGGTCAGCGCAACAAAGCGCTCCTCCAGGCTCTCCCGCTCAACGGAAAAACCCCGGACCCGCACCCCGGCCGCCACAAGCTCCGCCACAATGTCCTCCGGAGCCTCCAGCCGGGACGCGGCCGCGACGGCGGTCAGCACGTCCCCATCCGGTTCAGGCGTTCCCGTTCCCGGGGACATGCCCAACCGCAGCAGGACCTCACTGGCCGTCCCGGCGTCGGGCGTTAACAGGCGGATCCGGGTCTCGCCGGCCTGCCGGAGCTCCGCCAGCGGCCCCTGGGCCACGAGCCGGCCGGCGCTCATGATGGCCGCGTGCGTACAGATCTGTTCCACTTCTGCCAGGAGGTGGCTGGAGACGAAGACGGTGGCGCCGTCGGCGGCCAGCGACCGGACCAGGCTCCGCACTTCCCGCGTTCCCTGCGGGTCCAGTCCGTTGGTGGGCTCATCGAGGACCAGCAGTTCCCGCGGCGACAGCAGCGCGTTGGCGATCCCCAGCCGCTGCTTCATGCCCAGCGAGTAGGCATGGACCCGCTTGCCTGCGGCGTGCGAGAGGCCCACCCGCTCAAGCGCGGCAGCAACGCGGGCGGTCCGGGTGGCGGGCGCCGCACGCCGGCCGGCGGCGTCCAGGCGGTGCAGGTTGGCGGTGCCGGACAGGAACGGGTAAAACGCCGGCCCCTCCACGAGCGCACCGACGCGCGGCAGGACGTCGTGCAGGCGCTGCGGCATCTGCTGGCCCAGGACGCTGACGGTTCCGGCCGACGCCGCGGCGAGGCCCAGCAGCATCCTAATGGTGGTGGTTTTGCCGGATCCGTTGGGGCCCAGGAAACCGAACACGGCACCGTGCGGCACGGCGAGGTCCACGTTATCGACCGCCACCTGGTGGCCGAAACGCTTGGTCAGTCCTTGGGTCTCGATGGTCAGGCCGTTAGTTGCGCCTGCCGCAGGACGGGACCCGGCAGCGTCTTCATCGGCGCCCGCCGTCCCCCCGTCCGCGGTCACGCTGCGCCGGCGGCGGCCTGCAGCCGCTCCGCCGGGACCATCCCCACAAAGATCCTGCCGTCGTCGGTCAGCAGGACGTTGACCAGTGCCGTGGACAGGAGTCGTCCGCCGGGCACGACGACGGCGGCCTGGGACAGGAGCGGATCCTTCAGCAAGGATTCAGTCCAGGCAGCCCCTTGCCCGTTGGGTGCCGCGGGGAACCCGATTACTGTTTCCCAGCCCTTGCCGGTCACCGTTGGCCGGGGTGCGTCGCGGTGCCGCAGGCTAGCGTCGCTGCCGGGAATCTTGTCCGGGGCGGGAAGCTGGTCCGGCGCGGTGGGAAGCCGGTCCGGGCGTGTGACCTGATCCGGCTTAGTGGGCTGGTCCGGAGCCGAGGGCTGGTCCGGGGCGGGGTCAGGGACTACGCCGGGAGTGGGCGGGAGGGCCGGCCTGACTGGCGGGTACGTATGCGGCAGCGGGACCGGCGGCACCTGCAGCTCCTTGACCGTGGCGCCCGGCGGGGCAACAAACGTAAACACCGAGTCGTCCGGGGCCGCCAGGGACAGGCTGGTGAAGCCGGCCTCGAAAGCCGGTTCCGCCTGGCCGCGTGCCATCACGGTTACCCGCAGCGGCATTCCTGTCTCGCCGTCGACGGCGATGGCAATTCTCTCAACCAGCGTCCCCTGCGTCCTCGGCGCCAGAACCAGGCTGTAGGCGGACCGGCCGGCGACTTCGACGTCCTGGTCCACCGTCACCTCGGTGGAACTGTCCATGACGGCGAGGAACTTCCGGGCCAGGTCCTCTGGCGTCGGCACTGCAGGCGGGCCAGGAAGGACTTTGCCGGGCATGATGGGCAAGGGCAGGTCGGGCGTCGGCAGGCCCGGACCGGGCAGGTCCCGGCCAGGCAGGTCCCGGCCAGGCAGCGGGGGAACTTCAGGGACCGGCAGGGGCAGGTCGCTGGCGAACGCCGGCAAGGCCAGGTGGGCGGCGCTGTTGTCCTTGGAGTTGTAGAACCAGACGTCGTTGTCGCGCCGGATGACGTCCCGTTCAGCCAGCCGGTCCAGCACCTGGACCCGCATCTTGGTTGGCCCGTCCATAAAAATCCGGGCGGTGTGCTCACCGGTCAGGAACTCGAGGACCGACGCGGCCCCGCCGGCCGACGCCGGTCCGGAACTGGGACCGGCGGCCGGCAGCTCGGGCAGGCCCAGTTCCGCGGATTGTTTTACTGTTCCGGAGAATGTCTTGGTACTGTGCTGGCCCAGAAGGGTCAGGACCTCCACGGGAGACTTTTGCGGCAGCGGATCGCCCGCCCGCGCCGGAATGGATCCCACCAGCACACCGGCGGCGATCACTGCAGGTACAGCTGCGGCAGGCACCCAGCGCAGCCATGCGCGGTTCATGCCAGCCCCGCTTCATCCTTGGAGCCCATAACCTCAGGTTACGCCTGGGGACCGCCGCGCACACGTCCCTTCTGGAAGTCAGGCCGAGGGCTCGCCGACGACGGCACCACGGTTCCGGCACCGCCGTCGACCGTTATTTCCTGGCCGGTGGAGAGCCGGAGCGTGGCGTCGGGGACACCCACCACCGCCGGGATGCCGTACTCCCGCGCCACCACGGCCCCGTGGGAATTGGGTCCGCCCATCTCCATCACGAGCCCGCCCGCGGTGAGGAACAACGGCGTCCAGCCGGGGTCCGTGGACGGCGCCACCAGGATTTCTCCCGGTTCCAGGTGTGCGCCCACGGGGTCGAGGATCACGCGGGCAGTCGCCGTGACAACACCGGCCGACGCCGGGCTCCCGGTCAGTGCCCCCGGAACCGTGGGTGCGGCCGCAGCGCCGCCCGACGGTATGGCTTCCGGTTCCGTGCCGTCCGACAGCAGCACCCGGGGTATGTGGCGCCGCTCGAGTTCCAGGGCGTAGTCCGCGCGCCGCTGCGCCACCAGGTCGTGGAGGTCAGCGGTTCCGGACTTGAGGCCGGCCCGGGCTTCGTCCAGGTCGAGGAAGAAGATGTCATCGGCGTCGGCCACCACCCCGGACGCGGCCAGCGCTGCACCCGCCAAGGTCAGCTGCTTGCGCACTTCGGCGAGGCCCACCACCAGCTGGTACTTGGGCAGCTCGCGCAGTCCGGCGAAAAGCCGCGCCCGCCGCAGCGCCGCCCGGACCACCGTCCCACGCAGCCGGCCGCGGCTCCGTGCCTCCGCGACGAGGCGGTCAACGCAGGCGTCCGCTTCGTCGGCGGCGTTGCTGAACTGGACATCCGGCGCCAGCGCGGAACCCTCCAGCCGGAGGTAGTTGGCCAGGACACCGAGGATGTGGGTGGGGTCATCGGACCAGCGCGGCATGCCGACGTCGATCTCGGCCACGGCGCGGTGCCCGTACTGGCCCATAAACCGGGCCAGGCCGGCCTGCAGCACCGCGGGCAGCTGACCCGTGCGGAACTCTTCGGCCAGCGAGGCGGGTCTCTGGTCCGTCAGGGCGGTGCGGGAACCGCCGTCGTTCCTGATCACTTGGGCGAGGCGCCACAGTTCCAGGTCCATCTCGGTGGTGACGTTGTTGGGCAGCCCGCGGAGAACAATCTGCAAATCATCCCACCGGCCGCCGCCCAGCAGTTTTCCGGCGAACGCCAGCGCAGCGAATCCCAGCGCCGGGAGCGGCACGATGGACGGCACCACCGAGAAAATGCGCGTGCCCAGCAGGTTTTCGGCGTGGTCGAGGCGCTGCAGCGGGGTGACGCCGGCGGGCGGTTCGAGGGAGCCGGCGAACTCCCGCGCCCTCCGGTTGGCCCGCCGAAGAGCTGCATCCGGCCGGAACACGGCCCGGAGCAGCGTCTCCGGCACCCGGAAATGCACGGCCGCGGGGACGACGTGCCGCAACAGCCCCAACGGCGTCCTGCGCGTCACCGAAAACCGCGGGTCCTCAAACACCCGGCGCAGCACCGTGGCCGAGCGTGCTTCCATCACGTCAAAGACCCGGGGAACGATCCGCCTGCCGGTGGTGCTGCGAGCCACTGCCGTCAGGTCGAAGTAGATGCGCTGGCCCGCCACCGCATACGGCGACGGCCCTTTGTGCGGCTCGGGCACATCGAATTTCGCCGCGCGGGCCACCGAGGAGGCAATAAGGCGGAAGGCGGCCAGGCCCATGGGCGTGATGGGGCGGGTCAGGCCCTGTGCCAGGCTGAAGCAAAGGTAAACGCGGGTGCCCTCCCCGCCGGGAGTGCCCACCCCGGCGGCGCCCCCGGCCCGCTGCGGGACGGGGAACAGCGTGGTGATGGGCCGCGACTGGGTCAGCCAGAGGCGCCCGTCGCCGGCGATGGCCCATTCAATGTCCTGCGGCGAGCCAAAGTGACCCTCCACGCGGTGGCCCAGGGCTGCCAGTTCGGCGGCCTGTTTGTCCGTCAGGCAGGCCGCGGCCCCGCCGTTGCTGAGTGCCAGCGTCCGGATGCCGCCGCCGGGGATCGGCCGTACCGCTATCCGCTTGTCGCCCAGCCGTCGTTCCAGCACCCGCCCGGTGAGTGGGTCAACCACAAAATGGTCAGGGTTCACCGCCCCGGACACCACAGCCTCCCCCAGCCCCGGGCTGGCATCGATCACGGCCTGCTTCCGGCGGCCCGTCAGCGCGTTGGCGGTAAAGAGCACACCGGCGGCCCTGGCGTCCACCATCCGCTGGACCACCACGGCGAGGGCTACCGCAGCCGGGTCTATCCCCCGGCTTGCCCGGTAGCTGACTGCCCGGTCCGTCCAGAGCGAGGCCCAGCAGTTGCGCACGGCTTCCACAACGGCAGCAGCCCCCACCACGTTCAGGTAGGTGTCCTGCTGGCCGGCGAAGCTCGCCGACGGAAGGTCTTCGGCAGTGGCCGAGGACCGGACGGCTACCGGAACGTTGTCACCCAGGGCCGCGTAGGCCTGTTCGACGGCGGCGGCCACCTCGGTGGGGACCGGGGCGTTTTGGACAATGTCCCGGGCCCGGGACGCCAGCGCAGCCAAGGCGGGGAGGTCGCCGTCGGGCGTTGCTTGAAGAGCCTTATGGACCTCGGCGAGTGGGCCGTCGGTTCGGTGCGCATCCACCGCGGTGGAACTGCCGGCGGTCGCCTGGAGGTATGCCTCCGTGGTGAGGCAGAAGCCGTCCGGCACGGGCAGGCCAGCGGCGAGCAGCTCCCCCAGGTTGGCCGCTTTGCCACCCACCAGGGGAACCATTGCTGCGGTAACCGCCTCCAGTCCGAGGATGGGAGGCGGGCTGCCGGTGTCAGGCATTCTCACGCCTCCTGCTGCGAGGTGGGGGTTAGGCTGCGCCGGGGAGCGGTCCGAACTGCGCCCGGTCCGCGAGCCGCGGATCGTCGCGGTCCGGAACCACCAGGACCGGACTCTTGGCGTGGTGGAGCACGCCGCCGGACGTGGAGCCCAGGAGCATACCGGTGAACCCGCCACGGCCACGGGTGCCCACGACTATGAGTTCCACGTGCCGGCTGGCCTCTACCAGGACGTCCACTGCCGAGCCGTCCAGCAGCTCCGACTCCACGGAGAGCGTCGGGTAGTGGCTCTTGAGCCAGGCCATCCCGGCGTCAAGTTGGATCCGGATGTCATCGAAGAGGGCTTTTCGGTCCATGGGGGCCGGAACCCATGCCAAGGATCCGCTGAACTGCGGCACGGCACAGATCACGCGCAGGGTTGCCCCGAGCCGTTGAGCCTGGTCGGCAGCCTCCAGCACGGCGATCCGTGCCTGTTCGGACCCGTCCACGCCCACCACGACAACGTTTTCAACCTGTTTGTGGCCCGGTTTGGCCTGCTCGGCCCTGATGCGCTTGTCTTCGGTGGTTTCGCCCAGCCGGTCCGAACACACCAGCGGGACCGTGACCGTGGGGCACTTAGCGTGGGCCGGCAGGGCGCTGCTCACCGAGCCCAGGAGGCGTCCCACAAATCCGCCGCGGCCGCGGGTGCCGAACACCAGCAGATCGGCTGTCTCGGACATTTCCAGGAGCACGCCCGAGGCGTCCCCGTTCTCCACGGAACCGTCAACCTCAATGTTGTAGCCGGAGACCTTGTCCAGCGCCTGCTTGACGATCGCTTCAGCGCCCTCGCGGATCACGGAATCATCCACGGTGGCGTACCCGCCGTCCAGACCGGAGGCGGCAAAGATCGGCACAGAATACGCGGTGACAATATGCAACGGCCGACGGCGGCGCTCGGCTTCCCGGGCTGCCCACACCAAGGCGCACTGGCCGTGGTCGGAACCATCCACGCCCACAACAATCCCCACCGGAGCAGCCGAATTACCGGCCCTGTCCCTGTCCGGATCCGGATGCATCTCATGTGCGCCCATGGGGCCGCCTCCTCGCGATACTGCCTTATGTTGCGGCTATTCTGCCAGATGCGGCGCGCTCCGCCCGCACCGGCGGCGACGTGGGCCCCGACGGGTTGGAGAACCCTGCTTCCGCTTCTCACTATTCTCGGTCCGCGGACACTTAGCAAGCGGCCGGCTGCCGGTTAATGGCCGCTAGATTACGGGTTATCCACAGCCCATGGCAAACGGAATGGCAACCGTATTCAACGTTAAGAAGAATGTTTGTGTTTGGGCTATCCACGGCCCTGAATGTTATGTAGTCTTCGAGGCACTGCCGGTCCGCCGACGCCCAATTCAGGTGCGTCCCGGGCCGGTGCTGCGGCCGGACTTTGGGGGTAACGGAACGCATGCGGGGCGACGCTGCCTGCATCCGAAAAGCCTTTGAAGGAGGAAAACTGTAGTGTCAAGCATGCCTGTGAATGGCGGGACCGAACGGACCACCACAGTGATCATCGGCACGGGGCTCTCAGGCCTGGCTGTTGGCGCAGAACTGCGCCGTCGCGGCGTGGACGCCATCGTGGTGGACGGGCTCGACATCCTCGGCGCCGGACAACCGGCCAACACTGCTTCACTGCAGCGCTGCGACGCAGCAGACTCCGATTCCCTCCGCGAGCGCAACGAGATCCTCCGCCACCTGCGCAACTACGCCGCCAGCCACCATATGGATGTCCGCAACACCACCCGGGCGGTTCAGCTGACCATGGTGGGCGGTGGACCAGGCGGAACTTCCACGGGAACAGCCGCCGGCTCCCCGTCCGGCCAGTGGGAAGTCCATACGCCCAACGGAATCCTGCTGGCAGACAACATTGTCCTGACCCGGTGCGCGCACAGCCAGCTGCGGCGCATGCTCAGCGACTTCGGCATCACGGTGGGCCGCAACCTGGTGGCTGCCATGCGGAAGATCGGCATCTACCTCGTGGGAGTGGGCGAACTCATCACGCCCTCACCCAAGGAAGTCCTGCGTCAGGCGAAGACCGTGGGCCTGGCCATTTCGGCCACGGTCCACCCGGAGAGCGCCGCCACAGTCTAGGGCTGTTCGGTTTCGTCGTCGTCGCTGCCTGCGGTGAGGCGGCGCTTCGCCAGGACTCCGATGGCCACCAGCAGCCCTACGGCCACTGCGGCAAAGATCACCAGGCTCCAGGGGAACGGTTCGGACGCGTTTTCAGCCGGGGCCGGGGTTGCCACGGTTCCCGGCTGTGCGGTTCCCATTGTGGGAACAGCGGCCGACGGCGATGCTCCCGCCGGTGCTGTGGCCGCCGGCGAGGTTCCCGAGGGCGCCGCTCCCGCCGCAGCCGCGGTCGCCGTAAAGCCGAACGTCCCCTCGATCGGGTGGGAATCCGAGCTGACCACCCGCCAGGCCACCGTGTAGGCACCCGCCGGAGCGCCGGGCTTGAGCTTCTGGGTAGCAGTGCTGTCCACGATCTCAACAGCCCCGTCCGCCCATTCAGCTCCGGCGGAATCCTTGACGGAAAACTGCGCGCCGATGCCCAACGGGTTCTTGTTGAACGTGACGGAGACCTGCTCCGGCGCTGTGGCCACCGTGGCGCCCTGCGCGGGGCTGCTGGACTCGGCGGCATCGTGTGCCGACGCCGGGGCTGAAATCCCCAGCAGCGCGGCGGCGAGAACGAAGGTCCCGAGCACAACGCTCAGCAACTGGCGGCGGATGGATCGCATGGGTGTACTGCTCCCTTGGGTTGACTGGTGCTTTCCTTTCAGCCTAGCCGCCCTGCCTGTCAGCCCTGCCTGTCAGCCACGTAGGCCGCGAGGTGCTTGCCCGTGAGCGTGGACTTGGCGGCCACAAGCTCGGCGGGCGTCCCCTCGAAAACGACCTTGCCGCCGTCGTGCCCTGCACCGGGACCGAGGTCGATGATCCAGTCGGCGTGCGCCATGACCGCCTGGTGGTGCTCGATGACGATCACCGATTTGCCGGACTCAACCAGGCGGTCAAGGAGGCCCAGCAGGTTCGCGACGTCGGCGAGGTGGAGGCCTGTGGTCGGTTCGTCGAGGACGTAGATGTCACCCTTCTCCGCCATCTGCGTGGCCAGCTTGACGCGCTGTCGCTCTCCGCCGGACAGCGTGGTCAGCGGCTGGCCGAGGGTCAGGTACCCGAGTCCGACGTCGACGAGTCGGTCCAGGATCTTGTGCGCGGCCGGCGTGCGGGCCTCCCCATCGCTGAAGAACTCCCCAGCCTCCGTCATGGACATGGCCAGCACCTCGGAGATGTTGCGGCCGCCCAGCCTGTATTCCAGCACCGACGCCTGGAACCGGCGGCCCTCGCAGTCCTCGCACGTGGACTCGACGGTGGCCATCACGCCCAGCTCGGTGAAGATGACACCCGCGCCGTTGCAGGTGGGGCAGGCGCCTTCGGAGTTGGAGCTGAACAGCGCGGGCTTCACGCCGTTGGCCTTGGCAAACGCCTTCCGGATCGGCTCAAGCAGGCCGGTGTACGTTGCGGGGTTGCTGCGGCGCGAGCCCTTGATGGCGCCCTGGTCGATCACCACCACGCCGTCGCGGCCGGCCACGGAACCGTGGATCAGTGAGCTCTTGCCCGAACCCGCAACACCGGTGACCACGCACAGCATCCCAAGCGGAACGTCGACGTCGACGCCCTGGAGGTTGTGCGTGGACGCCCCGCGAACCTCAAGCGCGCCGGACGGCTTACGCACTGATCCCTTGACCGCGGCCCGGTCATCGAGGTGGCGGCCGGTGATGGTATCGCTGGCCCGCAGCCCCTCCACGCTGCCCTCGAAGCAGACACTGCCGCCCTGGGTGCCGGCGCCCGGACCGAGGTCAACGATGTGGTCGGCGATGGCGATGGTCTCGGGCTTGTGCTCGACGACGAGCACGGTGTTGCCCTTGTCGCGCAGCTGCAGCAGCAGCTGGTTCATCCGCTCGATGTCGTGCGGGTGCAGGCCGATGGTGGGCTCGTCAAAGACATAGGTGATGTCCGTGAGGGACGAGCCGAGGTGCCTGATCATCTTGGTGCGCTGTGCCTCGCCGCCAGAGAGGGTGCCGGCCGGGCGGTCCAGCGAGAGGTAACCCAGCCCGATCTCGGCGAACGAGTCGAGGAGGTGCCGAAGGCCCTTGAGGAGCGGCGCCACCGACGGCTCGTCGAGCTCGCGGACCCACTCGGCCAGGTCGCTGATCTGCATCTCGCAGAGATCGGCGATGTTCTTGCCCTGGATCTTCGAGGACCTGGCCTCGGGGCTGAGCCGCGTGCCCGCACACTCGGGGCAAGCCTGGAACGTGATGGCACTCTCCACGAAGCGCCGCACGTGTGGCTGCATCGCCTCGACGTCCTTGGACAGCATGGACTTCTGGATCTTGGGGATGATGCCCTCGAACGTGAGGTTGATGCCCTCAACCTTGATCTTGGTGGGCTCGGAGTACAGCATCGTCTCGAGCTGCTTCTTCGTGAACATGGAAATCGGCTTGTCCATCGGGAGGCCCATGCCCTCGAACAGCCGGCCGTACCAGCCGTCCATGCTGTACCCGGGGACGGTCAGTGCACCGTCGCTGAGCGACTTGCTGTCTTCGTAGAGCGCAGTGAGGTCGAAGTCGGAGACCGAGCCCATGCCCTCGCAGCGTGCACACATGCCGCCGAGGTAGACAACGTTCTGCACGACGGCCTTCTCGACCCGGCCGCCGGCCTTCTCGGTGCTCATCACACCGCTGGCCTTCCGCGTCGGGACGTTGAAGGAAAACGCCGTGGGCGGCCCGACGTACGGTGTGCCGAGCCGGCTGAAAAGGATCCGGAGCATGGCGTTGGCGTCCGTGGCAGTACCCACCGTGGAGCGGGGGTTCGCGCCCATCCGTTCCTGGTCAACGATGATCGCCGTGGTCAGGCCCTCAAGGTGGTCCACGTCGGGCCGGGCCAGATTGGGCATAAACCCCTGCACAAAGGCGCTGTAGGTCTCGTTGATCATGCGCTGGGACTCGGCGGCGATCGTCGCGAACACCAGTGAGCTCTTGCCCGAGCCGGACACCCCGGTGAACACCGTCAGGCGCCGTTTGGGGATCTCGATGCTGATGTCCTTGAGGTTGTTCTCCCGGGCGCCCTGCACACTGATCAGATCGTGGGTGTCGGCGACGTGCGATGCGGGGAGCTGCTGGACTGTCGATGTGTCAGTAGTCAAAGTGTCTCCAACGTTTGCTCAGGCATTGTGAGGTTCCTGACAGACATTCTAGGCGCGTATTTTAGGCGCAGTCCCCGCCCTCTAGGATCAAGTAACCCCAACAACACATCCCGGAGGACTAATGCTTAAGCAGGGCTCTGCCTTGGACCGGTACTTCATGATCTCCGAACGGGGGTCCAACCTCTCCCGCGAGATCCGCGGCGGCTTTGCCACGTTCTTCGCCATGAGCTACATCGTGGTGCTTAACCCCCTGATCCTCTCCGGCCCGGATTCCAGCGGCAACACACTCGGCTTCACCGCAGTGGCTGCTGTGACGGCTTTTGTGGCCGGCATCCTCACTATCCTGATGGGCGCCTGGGGCAGGCACCCCTTCGCGCTGGCCGCGGGCCTGGGCGTGAACGCGTTTGTGGCCGTCACGGTCGCCACGAACCCGGGCCTGACGTGGCCGGACATGATGGGCCTGGTGGTCCTGTCCGGCGTGACCATGATGATCCTGGTCCTGACGGGCTTCCGGACCGCCGTCTTCAGGGCCGTCCCGGACGGGCTCAAGACCGCCATCGTGGTGGGCATCGGCCTGTTCATCGCCCTGATCGGGCTGGTCAACGCCGGCTTCGTCCGCCGGATCCCCGATATTGCCGGGACCACCGTTCCCGTGGGCCTGGGCTATGACGGCAAGCTGCTGGGCTGGCCCACTGCCGTCTTTGTGTTCGGCCTGATCCTCACCATCGCCCTGGTGGTCCGCAAGGTCAAGGGCGCCATCCTGATCGGCATCGTCACGTCCACCATCATTTCCGTGATCCTGGAAATGACGCTCCACATCGGTCCCAGCGTCGCTCCGGACAAGCCGTTCAACCCGCAGGGCTGGTCCCTGGTGGCGCCGTCCTTTACGGAGTGGAGCGCCCCGGACCTGTCGCTGATCGGCAAGGCCAACCCCTTCGGCGCTTTTGAATACCTGGGCTTCGTGGCCGCCACGCTGCTGGCCTTTGTGATCCTGCTCAGCATCTTCTTCGACGCCATGGGCACCATGGTGGGCCTGGCCAACGAGGCCGGCACGGTGGACAAGGACGGCAACATCCCGGACGTGGACCGCGTGCTCCAGGTGGACGCCCTCGGCGCCATCGTGGGTGGCGGCGCGTCCGTCTCCGCCAACCAGATCTACGTTGAAGCCGGTGCCGGGATCGGCGAGGGTGCGCGGACCGGCGTGGCGTCCATCGTCACCGGCCTGCTGTTCCTGGTGGCCATGTTCTTCACTCCGCTGATCAACCTCGTTCCGTTCGAGGCTGTTGGTCCTGCCCTGGTGGTGGTGGGCTTCATGATGGTCTCCCAGGTGGGCAAGATCGACTGGCAGGACTGGGGAATCGCCATCCCGGCCTTCCTGACCTTGACCCTGATGCCGTTCACTTATTCCATCGCCAACGGTCTCGGCGCAGGCTTCATCACCTATGTCCTGATCCGGACATTCCAGGGCCGGGCTAAAGACGTCCACCCGCTGATGTGGGCGGTGGCCGGCGCGTTCCTGCTGTTCTTCGCCGTCGGTCCGATCGAGGCCGCACTGGGCATGGCGTAGCGCCGGCTCCGGTGTAGCTAAGCCTTGAGCACGTAGCGCCGCTCGGGCCTGCCGACGCCGTACTTGAGCCGGACCTCCAGCACGCCTTCGTCGTTGAGGTACTCCAGGTACCGGCGCGCGCTGACCCGGGACGTGCCCAACTGGACGGCCACTTCGTTGGCGGACAGGTCGCCGTCGGCCTCCTTCAGGGCAGCTTCCACGAGCTTCAGCGTTTCGATGCTGCAGCCCTTGGGCAGCGGCCGATCGGTCCGGTCAAGCCCGAACACCCGGTTCACGTCCGACTGCTCCGCCACATCCTTGGCTGAGTCGAGGCCATGGTAGGCGCTGCGGTAGTGCTCCAGCCGTTCCTGCAGGTCAGTCTGCGAGAAGGGCTTGATGAGGTAGTGCACAATCCCGCCGCGGAGGGCCTTGCGCACCGTGTCCACCTCGCGGGCGGCGCTGATCACCAGGACGTCCAGTTCCGGGGCCACCTCGCGCAGTTTGTGCATAAGGTCCAGGCCGTTGATGTCCGGCAGGTGGATATCGAGCAGCACCAGGTCCGGCTGGAGCCGACCGGTTTCGATGACCGCCTGGGCGCCGGTGTGGGCCACCCCGACGACGGCGAACCCGGGAGTGCGCTGGATGAACCCTGCGTGGACCTTGGCCACCATAAAGTCGTCATCGACGATCAGGACTTTGATCATTGCTGCAGTCTCCGTGTTCGTTCCAGCGTGGTTCTTTCCAGCCGGGCGGTGAAGACCGCCCCGTTGTCGTTGGTCACCGTGAGGTCGCCGCCGCTTCGCCGGCAGACCACCCGGGAGAGCGCCAGGCCGAAGCCCCGGCTGCCGCCGGGACCCGGGTCCTTGGTGGTGAAACCCTGCCGGAAGATCTCCCCCGGATCCCCGGCGACGCCGGGGCCGGAATCGCGGACGGTGACCGTCACGCCGTCGGCTGTGTCCTCCACGAGCACCCTGACCACTGCCTCCGGAAGCCCGGTGACGGCGTCGAACGCGTTATCCACGAGGTTCCCGACGACGGTGGTCAGGTCCCTGGAAAGCTCATCGTCAACGCGCTCCAGCCCGGATTCCGGGTCAAGCTGCAGGGTGACCCCGCGTTCGGTGGCCAGGCTCGATTTGGCGATCAGGAGCGCGGCGAGCGCCGGGTCCTCGATGCGGCTGGTGACCTCGTCGTTGAGCCGGGTCCTGTCCAGCGTGGCACCGTTGACGAACTGGACCACGGAATCGTACTCCCCGATCTGGATGAGGCCGGAGATCACGTGCAGCTGGTTCGCGAATTCGTGGGCCTGGGCGCGGAGGGTGTCGGTGGCCGTCCGGGTGGCGCCGAGTTCCCGCTCAAGGGCGGACAGTTCCGTGCGGTCACGCAGCGTGGTGACGGAGCCGATGTCCCGGCCGCGCGAACGGATGGGCACCCGGTTCAGCACCACCAGCCGGTCGCCCACGAGCACCAGCTGGTCCGGCTCCGGCTGCTCGCGCGTGAGGACTTCCTTGAGCGCGGGCTCCACGGACAGGCCGGCGAGCCGCTTGCCCACACAGTCGGTGGGGAGGCCCAGCAGCGCGCGGGCGCTGTCGTTGGCCACGGTGATGCGCTCGTGCGGGTCCAGCGCCACCACGCCTTCCTTCAGGCCATGAAGCATGGCCTCGCGGTTTTCCACCAGGCCGGTGATTTCGCTCGGTTCCATGCCCAGGGTCTGCCGCTTGACCCGGCGGGAGAGCAGCAGCGAGCCGGCAACACCCAGCACACTGGCCACGCCGAGATACGTGAGGAGGTTGGGCACGGCATCGCCCAGCCGCTCCAACGTGGAGGGGTAGTTCCGGCTGATGGCCGCAATGCCGATCATTTTTCCGGTGTCGTCGAGGACCGGAACGTGCGCGGACAGTTCCTCCGTGCCGGATCCGTCCACAACGCCGGTCCACGCGCGGCCTTCCAGCACGCGGCTGGCGCCAAGTTCCAAGGGCTGGCCCAGCAGGCTGGGATTGGAGGAGGCAACCACTATGCGGTCGAGCTTGGCCAGCGCGACGTGCGAGGATCCGGAGACTGTCCGCACCGACTCGGCAACGGCGGGGAGGGCCGAGCCGCCACGGGGTCCGGCGTCCGGAAGGAGTGCCCGTACGGTGGGATTGGCACCCAGGGCTTCGGCAGCGGACAGTGCCCGGCGGCCCTCAACCCGTTCGAACGCCGCAGCGGACTGGGCCAGGGAGATGGCCACCACGGCCACCAGGACGGCGAAAACGATGAGCAACTGCAGAACCAGGTACTGCCCCGCAAGGGACATGCCTCTTCGTCGAGTCACTGTGGTTCTTTCCTCTGGTTGCGGGTTCTCTGGTTGTCGGACCTCTGGTGGTCAGGCTACCTGAACTATGCCTGCCGCAGAGCCAGGGTGGACCGCCGGAAACGTGAACGCAATGAACTTAACTTTCTCTGCGTACACAAGAGTGATGACCGTCACGTAGCGGCCTAGCATCGGATCATCAGTCAGTTTCTTGAGCATTCTTAGAGAACATTTTTAGAGAAGAGGAACACCATGCGCCAGATCCGCGCATTGCGTATTGCCGCCGTCGCCGCCGGCCTCGCCCTGATGGCCACCGGCTGCGGTGCCACCGGGAAGAGCTCCACTGACGGAGCCACTTCCGGCGCCCCCGCCGGCCCGCTGACCGGGCTCCAGATCATGGTCCCCAATACTGCGGGTGGCGGCTACGACACCACCGCCCGAGTGGCGGCCAAAGTCCTCGAAGACGAGAAAATCGCCACGAACCCCGAAGTCTTCAACCTCGCCGGCGCCGGTGGCACCGTGGGCCTCGCCCGTATCGTCAACGAAAAGGGCAACGGCGACCTCACCATGCTGATGGGCTTGGGCGTGGTGGGCGCGAGCTACACCAACAAGTCCGAGTCCAAGCTGACGGCCACCACTCCCCTGGCCCGGCTCATCGAAGAGCCCGGCGCCATCATGGTCAGCAAGGATTCGCCCTACAAGACCATCGACGAGCTGGTTACCGCCTGGAAGGCTGACCCGGGCTCCATCAGCGTTGGCGGCGGCTCCTCGCCCGGCGGCCCGGACCACCTCCTGCCCATGCAGCTGGCCGGCGCCCTGGGCATCGACGCCACCAAGGTGAACTTTGTGTCCTACGACGGCGGCGGGGACCTTCTCCCTGCCATCCTGGGCAACAAGGTGGGCTTCGCGGCCTCCGGTGCCGGTGAATACCTCAAGCAGATCGAATCCGGCGCGGTCCGTGTCCTGGCCACCAGCGGCGAGAAGCGGCTCGACGGCGTGGATGCTCCCACCCTGAAGGAATCAAACATCGATCTGGTCTTCACCAACTGGCGCGGCGTTGTGGCCCCTCCGGGCATCACCGACGCTGACAAGGCCAAGCTGATCGCGGCACTCGAAAAGATGCACGGGACAGCCGCGTGGAAGGAAGCCCTAAAGACCAACAGCTGGAGCGACGCCTTCATCACCGGCGCCGAGTTCGAAAGCTTCCTGACCGAGCAGGACAAGCGGGTGGCGGACGTCCTCACGAAGCTTGGCCTGGCGTGAGCTCCTCACCAACACTGGCCTCACGGCTCAAAGGCCGCTCCGAGCTGGGTGTTGCCCTCCTGCTCGGGGCGGCCGGGGCCTTGGTCATCGCGGACGCGGCCCGCATCGTCACCCCCTACTCCCAGTCTGATCCCGTAGGACCAAAAACCCTGCCGTTCATCGTGGGCGGCCTGCTGCTGGTCTGCGCTGTCATGCTGGCCGTCAACGTGCTCCGCGGCGGCCAGGGCGAAGCCGAAGGCGGCGAGGACGTGGACCTTTCCCACCCCGCCGATTGGAAGACCGTACTGCCGCTGGTGGGAGCCTTCGTCGCCAACATCCTGCTGATCGACTGGGCCGGCTGGGTCATCTCCGGAACCATCCTGTTCTGGGGCAGCGTCTGGGCACTGGGCGGCCGGAACTACATCCGTGACGGCCTCATTTCCGTGGCAATGTCCCTCCTGACCTTTTACGGTTTCTACCTTGGCCTTGGCATCGCCCTGCCCGCCGGTCTCCTGGAAGGGATTCTCTGATGGATGTCTTCTCCTCCCTGATGGACGGCTTTGCCACCGCCCTGACCCCCATGAATTTCCTCTATGCCGTGATCGGCGTCGTCCTGGGTACCGCGGTCGGCGTCCTCCCGGGCCTCGGCCCGGCCATGACCGTGGCACTGCTGCTTCCGGTCACGTACGCCCTGGAACCCACCAGTGCCTTCATCATGTTCGCCGGCATCTACTACGGCGGTATGTACGGCGGCTCCACCACCTCCATCCTGCTTAATACGCCGGGTGAATCGTCGTCGGTGGTCACGGCCATCGAAGGCAACAAGATGGCGAAAGCCGGCAGGGCCGCGCAGGCACTGGCGACGGCGGCCATCGGCTCGTTCGTGGCCGGCACCATCGGCACCGCCCTCCTGGCAGTCTGCGCTCCGATCGTGGTGGAGTTCGCCATCAGCCTGGGTGCCCCCAGCTACTTCGCCATCATGGTTCTGGCACTCCTGGCTGTCACCGCCGTCCTGGGTTCCTCGCGCCTGCGCGGCTTCGCGTCCCTGGGCCTTGGCCTCGCCATCGGACTGGTGGGCCTGGACGTGGTCACGGGCCAGGCCCGGCTCACGTTCGGCGTGCCGCTCCTGGCTGATGGCCTGGACATCGTAGTGGTTGCGGTGGCCATCTTCGCCGTGGGCGAGGCTCTGTGGGTTGCCGCACACCTGCGCCGCACACCCTTGCAGGTCATCCCCGTGGGACGTCCGTGGATGGGCAAACGGGACTGGAAGCGGTCCTGGAAACCCTGGCTCCGCGGCACTGCGTTCGGCTTCCCGTTCGGCGCCCTTCCGGCCGGCGGCGCCGAGATCCCCACGTTCCTCTCCTATGTCACCGAGAAGAAACTCAGCAAGCATCCGGAGGAGTTCGGCAAGGGCGCCATCGAGGGCGTGGCCGGTCCGGAAGCAGCCAACAACGCTGCCGCCGCCGGCACACTGACCCCCATGCTGGCCCTGGGCCTGCCCACCAACGCCACGGCCGCGGTGATGCTGGCAGCCTTCACGCAGTACGGCATCCAGCCGGGTCCGCAGCTGTTCGAAAGCCAGGGACCGCTGGTATGGGCCCTCATCGCGAGCCTCTTCATTGGCAACTTCCTGCTCCTGATCATCAACCTGCCCCTGGCACCGTTGTGGGCCAAGCTCCTGCAGATCCCGCGGCCCTACCTGTATGCCGGCATCCTGTTCTTCGCCACGCTGGGCGCCTACTCGGTGAACCTGCAGGCGTTCGACCTGGTGCTCCTGCTGGCGCTCGGCGCACTGGGCTTCATGATGCGGCGCTTCGGACTTCCCGTCCTGCCGCTCATCCTCGGTGTCATCCTCGGACCGCGCATCGAAAAGCAGCTCCGCCAGACGCTGCAGCTGAGCGCCGGCGACCCCGCCGGTCTCTTGAGCGAGCCGATCGCCGTCGGCATCTACATCATCATCGCCCTCATCCTGCTGTGGCCGCTCCTGTTCAAGCTGATCCGCCGGAACCGCCCGGCAGCAGTGAACGCAGAAGTGCCCGCAGCGGACCACGCAGCGCCGGACCATCCCGCACCGCGCCACGCTGAAAACGCAGATCACACAGACAACAAGGAGCGTTCATGACGATTGTGGTGGGATATGTCCCTACCCCGGAGGGCGAAGCGGCCCTGACCCAGGCCATCGCCGAGGCCAGGAAGAGCAACACCACCCTGCTGGTCATCAACTCCTCCAAGGGTGACGCCCTGGTGGACAACCGGTACGCCCAGGAGCCCGAAATGCAGGGCATCGAGGCGCGCCTGGCGGCCCACGGGATTGACCACGTGATCAAGCAGCCGGTCCGTGGACATGATGCGGCAGCGGAAGTTCTTGATGCCGCGGAGGAGCACAACGCCGAGCTCATCGTGATCGGCCTGCGCCGCCGCACCCCCGTGGGCAAACTGATCATGGGCAGCACATCGCAGCGGATCCTGCTCGAGGCTGACTGTCCCGTCCTGGCCGTTAAAGCGGGCATGGCAGGCTGATCAGGGCAGCACCTTCTATCCGAAGTTTGTTCGCGGGACCCCGCCTTAACGGTGCGGTTCAGCGAACAAGCTTCGGATTTTTGGCGTCTGGGCGCGCGAGATGGCAGTCATCTGACATCCCATGTGTCGTAGCGGGTACAGTGGGCCGAGCCCTTTTGCACGAGACACAGAAAGTTCGGCATATGACTACAGCTATTTTGGAACGCCCCGTGGCCGCCGTCGCGGCCGTCGAAGCCCCGACTTCTCTGTCCATCGACCTGCAGTTTTCCACGGCGCACGAGATGCACGAAGGCCTGGACAAGGCTGTGGCCACGCTGATCGAGCCGGCAAAAGACGCGGCCTGCGGCATCCTTGTTACACGACTTCGCCCGGGACGCTTCACCGTAGCCCTGGACGAGTCGGTCCCCTTCGGTGAAACGTACGAAAGCATTGCGGCCTGAGCTGATCCGGCCCTAGATCCGGGCTTCGATCCAGCCCGCGGTCCACGCAAGAGTCCCTGCCCTCCGGTAACGGAAGGCAGGGACTCTTTTGTATTTGGTCTTGCGTTCCTAGGTCCTGCGGACTTCTACACCGTCGGATTTAAGGAAAAGTTCCTTCTCTGACGGAGTGGCCGGCACGAGCCACAGCACGTTCCCGCTCTGCGATACTTCTTCCACTTCGCCCGCCGCAATCACGTGCGCGTGTTTGATGATTTCCACCCGGTCCCCAGCTTTGAGTGTTCCCCACTCCGAGATGGTGGCCGAATGGACATTGCGCCTCGACAGAACAGCCCCACGTGCTTTCATTTGAACTACTACCCCTTTGTATACGTCCTGCGCCACAGCCTCTTTGATGTGACTTTTACTACACCTTCAGTTCTACTACACTTCCCGGCGCCCAAATGTTCGTGTCGCACCATATTTCGACATTGGACGAATATGGCGGCAGCACCGAAGGATATTCTCGCTCAGGCAAGAATTCCGACGGCGGATTCGGCCGCCGCGCGGACCTTGCCGGAGGCAACCAGAAGGTCAGCCGCCTCCAGTTCCGGGGACAGGAACCTGTCCGCTCCCGGGCCCTCGACGACGGACCGCAGCACCCCGATCACGGCGGTGCCTGCAGGGCCTGGGGTGAGCTCGCCGTCGGACAGCTGCGTCCGCATGTCGATGGCGCGGGCGCTCGTCACCAGTTCGATGGCCAGGACACGGCGAAGGTTCTCCACGGCCTTGCGCAGTTTCCGGGCCGCGTGCCAGCCCATGGACACGTGGTCCTCCTGCATGGCGGAGCTCGGGATGGAATCCACCGACGCCGGCACGGCCAGGCGCTTGTTGTCCGAGACCAGCCCTGCCTGTGTGTACTGGGCGATCATCAGGCCCGAGTCCACGCCCGGATCCGCGGCCAGGAACGCCGGCAGCCCGTGCGAACGCGCCGGGTCAAGCATCCGGTCCGTCCGGCGCTCGGCGATGGAGCTGAGATCCGCGACGGCGATGGCCAGGAAGTCGAGGACGTAGGCCACCGGTGCGCCGTGGAAGTTGCCGTTGGAGGACACCCGGCCGTCCGGCAGAACCACCGGGTTGTCGATGGCCGCGGCGAGCTCGCGGGACGCCACGAGGGCGGCATAGTCCACTGTGTCCCGCGCGGCCCCGGCCACCTGGGGGGCGCAGCGCAGCGAGTAGGCGTCCTGGACCTTGGAATCCCCCACCCGGTGCGAGGCCACGATCGGGGAGTTCGACAGCACGCGCAGCATGTTGTCCGCACTGGCAGCCTGGCCGGGGTGCGGACGCAGGGCCGCATGCAGCTCGGGCAGGAACACCTGATCGGTGCCCAGCAGGGCCTCGACGCTGAGCGCGGCGGTGATGTCCGCCGTCGTCAGCAGTTGACGAAAGTCCGCGATGGCCATCAGGAGCATGCCCAGCATGCCCTCGGTGCCGTTGACCAGCGCCAGGCCTTCCTTCTCGGCGAGGGTGACCGGTTCGATGCCGTGCGCGGCGAGCAGCTCGGCGACAGGCGCCTCACCCCGCCCGCCGTACGTCACGCCGTCGGGCCCTTCCGCCTGGCCCTCGCCCATCAGCACCAGGGCGCAGTGGGACAGCGGGGCGAGGTCGCCGGAGCAGCCGAGGGAGCCGAACTCGCGGACCACCGGTGTAATGCCGGCGTTGAGCACGTCCACCGTGGTCTGCAGGACGACGGGACGGATGCCGGTGCGGCCGGACGCGAGGGTCTTGGCGCGCAGGAACATGATGCCGCGGACCACCTCGCGTTCCACGGCCGGGCCCATGCCGGCGGCGTGGCTGCGGATCAGTGACTTCTGCAGCTGGGTGCGCAGGTCGCTGGGGATATGCCGGTTGGCCAGCGCGCCAAAACCCGTGGAGATGCCGTAGGCGGGGGTCTCGCTGTGTGCCAGTTCGTCGATGTGCGCGCGGACTTTGGCCACAGTGTCCAGCGCTTCCTGGGCGATGGTCACCTGGGCGTTGTGACGGGCGACGGCGACGACGTCCTCAGGCGTGACGCCGCTGGAGCCGAGGGTGACGGTGAGCGGTGAGTGGGTTGGTGCATTAGCGGTGATGGTCATGATTCCTACTTCTCTGGGGCCACGCGAGCAGGGTTCCCTGGCCGAGCTTGCGAGGTTAGGGGGCTCGTGGGGATCGATTGCTCCGTAAGTGCCCTTTTGGAGGCTCAAAACGGCGGTTACGGAGCAATCGATGTGGGGTTGGGCGTGGGTTAGCGGGTCTCGTTCATGGGGATGCGGACGCCGCGTTCTTTGGCGACGTCGAGGGCGCGGTCGTAGCCGGCGTCGGCGTGGCGGATGACGCCCATGCCGGGGTCGTTGGTGAGGAGGCGTTCGAGCTTCTGTGCGGCGAGGTCGGTGCCGTCGGCGACGGAGACCTGGCCCGCGTGGATGGAGCGGCCGATGCCGACGCCGCCGCCGTGGTGGAGGGATACCCAGGTGGCGCCGGAGGCGGTGTTGAGCAGCGCGTTGAGCAGCGGCCAGTCGGCGATCGCGTCCGAGCCGTCGGCCATGGCCTCGGTCTCGCGGTACGGGGAGGCGACCGAGCCGGAGTCCAGGTGGTCGCGGCCGATCACGATGGGCGCTTTGACCTTGCCTTCCTTGACCAGCTGGTTGAACAGCAGGCCGGCCTTGGCGCGTTCGCCGTAGCCCAGCCAGCAGATCCGGGCCGGCAGGCCTTCGAATTCGACCCGTTCCTGCGCGGCGTCGATCCAGCGGTGCAGGTGCTTGTTCTCGGGGAAGAGTTCCTTGATGGCCTCATCGGTGACGCGGATGTCCTCCGGGTCGCCGGAGAGCGCAACCCAGCGGAACGGTCCGAGGCCCTCGCAGAACAGCGGCCGGATGTAGGCCGGGACGAAGCCGGGGAATTCGAAGGCGCGGGTGTAGCCGCCCTTGCGGGCCTCGTCGCGGATCGAGTTGCCGTAGTCGAACACCTCGGCGCCGGCGTCCTGGAACTCCACCATCGCCTGGACGTGCCTGGCCATCGAGGCCTGGGCCTTCTTGGTGAAGCCTTCCGGGTCCGCGGCGGCCTCTGCGTGCCATTCCTCGACCGTGATGCCTTCGGGAAGGTAGCTCAGCGGATCGTGGGCGGAGGTCTGGTCCGTGACGATATCCACCGTCAGCTCCCCGGCCTTGTGGCGGCGCAGGATCTCGGGGAACACCTCGGCGGCGTTGCCGACGTAGCCCACGGACCAGCCGCGGCGCTCTTCCTTGGCTTTGAGTACTTTGGCGATGGCGGTGTCGAGGTCGGTTTCGACCTCGTCGAGGTAGCGTTTGCCGGCGCGGCGGCGCAGGCGGGTCTCGTCGACGTCAACGATCAGGCAGGCGCCGTCGTTCAGGGTGACGGCCAGCGGCTGGGCCCCGCCCATGCCGCCGCAGCCGCCGGTGAGGGTCAGGGTGCCGGCGAGGGTGCCGTTCTCGTCCCCGGTGAGCTTGCGGGCGATCGCCGCGAAAGTCTCGAACGTGCCCTGCAGGATGCCCTGCGTGCCGATGTAGATCCACGATCCGGCGGTCATCTGGCCGTACATCATCAGGCCCTCCGCCTCGAGCCGGCGGAATTCGGGCCAGTTGGCCCAGTCCCCCACAAGGTTGGAGTTCGCCAGCAGCACCCGCGGCGCCCACTCGTTCGTACGGAACACGCCCACCGGCTTGCCGGACTGGACCAGGAGGGTCTCGTCCTTTTCCATGGTCTCGAGGGTGCGGGTGATGGCGTCGAACGCGGCCCAGGACCGGACGGCACGGCCGGTGCCGCCGTAGACCACCAGGTCATCGGGGCGTTCAGCCACCTCGGGGTCCAGGTTGTTCATCAGCATGCGCAGCGGGGCTTCGGTCTGCCAGCTCTTGGCGGTGAGCTCGGTGCCGCGGGCTGCTTTGACCGGGCGGGCACCGGTGGTGAAATCGGCGGGTGCCATGGGGGGGCTCCTTTGTGTTCTGGGCGAGTACGAGGTTCGCGTGGTTGGGAAGTGGTTCTATATCAACTAAAGCCGTTCAGCGCCGGGCCGGACAGGGCTTTCGGAGGGGTAGTGTCCGGGATTCCAGACCGCTGCAGGTTCCTGTCGGACCGATGGCGGGCAGCACTACTTGGCAGGGCGTCCGTGGATGCGAATAGACAGTTCGTCCGCCACCTTCTGGACCCGCGCGGCGAGCGCCGGCCATTGGTCCGCCGGCAATTTGTCCTCAAGGAACGTAACGGCGACTGCCGCCGTCGGCCATCCCACGTGATCCGTGACAGCGGCGGCGATCGAGCCGAAGCCGGGCGTCACCTCGCCATGTTCGGTGGCGTAGCCGCGCTGCCTCACCTGGTCCAAATGAGAGGACAGCGCGGAGTACTTCATGATGGCGCCCGCCACCTCATGCCGGGCGGTGAACGCATCGGCATTCGGGTAGAGCGCGCGGACCTGCGACTTCGGCAATGCCGCGAGAATGGCGCGGCCGCTGGCGGTGAGGTGGCTGGGGAGCCGGACGCCGACGTCGGTCACCAGGGACGGGCGGTTCTTGGCCCGTTCCTCCACGATGTACAGCACGTCGCGGCCATGAAGCACCGCCAGGTGCGCGCTCTCGCCGATCACGTCCACCAGCGATGCGAGCAGCGGCCTGCCCAGGCGGGACAGGGGTTCCTGCCGCGAATACGCCGAGCTCAGCTCAAAGGCACTGATTCCCAGTCCGTACCGCTGCTCCTCGTGCAGATGGAGGACAAAACCGTTCGCCTCCATCACACCGAGCAAGTGGTAGACGCTGGACCGCGGCAGCCCCAGGGACGTGGCAATGCTCGACGCCGCCATCGGCCCCCGCTTCGAGGCCAGCAGTTTGAGGATACGAAGGGTGTTCTCGGCAGCGGGGACTTTGGACGTCGCCTTTGGTTCACGGCTGGCCTCAGGCCTGGCTTCCGCATTCGACACCACTGTGCCCTCCGTCATTTCTCGCGGGGCTTCCGGCCATGTCCGGGATCCCGTACTTAACCTTGCGCCCCTGGCCCGCTCCGATTGAGCCGTTCACATGCGGTCAGTGTCCGGGATACCAGACTATTCCTCGGCTGTGAATGACCGGGGATCTGTTCCCGAAGAAAAGCGGGCCGTTCGGTAGAGTGCCCGCTATGGACGAAAAAGACACCCTGCATTCACTACCTCCGCGTCCGACGCGACAACCTGCTCGGCAAGCTGGACGGCCTGACTGAGTACGACGCCCGCCGGCCACTCACACCCACCTGCACCAATCTGCTGGGCCTGGTCAAGCATGTGGCAAGTACGGAACTCGGCTACTTCGGCGAGGTCTTTGGCCGCCCAGCGGCCGGCACCTCCCATGGTTCGACGAGGACGCCAGCCAGCGACCAGGGGACCCCAACCTCACTCCGCGGAGCCCTGAAGAGTGGGCCGCGCACCGGGCCGCCATCGAGACTGCGGCGAGGCAGGCATGAGCACCCGCGACGTTCCTGCGCAGATCGGGGATCTGCCCCCGATCGGGCGGCCGGCAAACGGCGCCCTCCTCCATGCGGGCATCACTTCCTTGACGGACGTGGCCTCGCTTGGACGCAGGGAACTGCTTGCCATGCACGGCATTGGCCCGAAGGCCTTGCGGATTCTCGAAGCGGCCGCCCGCGAGCGCGGGCTCACCTTCGCGCCCTGAAGTCGGGTTCCTGCCTAGGTGACTGAGTGCATCCCGGAGCTCAGAAATAGCGCCCAGTCCGGGTAGGACTCCTCATCCAGCGAATCGTCGGGCGGGACGCCTCCATCTACAACGGCGCCTGCGTAGAACGCCGGGTCTTTCAGTTCCGGCCAGGTTGGTGGTTCCCAGTCGGGGTGTTCGCTGGCGTACTGCCGTCCGGTGGGTGATGTCCAGCCTGGAGGGTCATTCTTGGTGGCCGGAGTGGGGGTCCATCCGGTGGTGTGTCTCAGCCTGTGGTGACGTGGGCACGGAGAACCGAGGTTCGAGATCCCGGTGGTGCCGCCGTGGGCCCAGGCGAGGAGGTGGTCCGCTTAGTTGTCCAACGATTGGTTGCTGCATCCGGGGAAGGGGCACTTCCCGTCCCGTAACCGGAGCCATTGGCGTGGGGCTTTGGTGACCCGGTAGCTGGTCCGCCCGATCTCCAGCGGAGCGCCATCGCGGGGGTCGATCAGGACGCGGTGAAAGGATTCGGCGCCGTCGGCGACAAGCGCACTGGCCATGGACGGCGGGATCGGGCCGTATCCGTCGAGCATGGCGGGTTCCTCGGTCAGGCCCATCAGCGCGAACACCGGCACGGTCACGAGGACTTGGGCCTTCGGTGACGGGATCAGATCGGCCTCCCCTCCCAGAAGCCAGGCCGCGGCCACGTCCGCCCGCAGCTGGGTGAGGGTCCGGGATTCCTCGGGGCCCTGCAGGGCCCGCGCGGCGGTGGTGGTCCGGTTCCAGATCCCGGCGGCGGTGTCGGCGGGGAGGTAGGTGGAGAGCCAGGCCATACCGTCCCGGTCCGGGCATACTCCACCCGCCGGTCCTGAACCCCGCGGGCATGGCGTTTTTCGATGCTGACCGGATGGTGGCGTTCCCGCCAGGTGCGGGCCTTGTGCCGGAACCTCCCGGGCGCGAGCCCACCGCCCAGGCCACCACGCGCAGCGTTGGGGGCGTCGGGGTCCAGGAAATGCGCCTCCAATGCCTGCTTGCCGGCAGGGTCCAGGTTCACCGTTTCGTCGACCACGATCCTCGCGTGCTGCCACGAAATCGTCCCCGCCTGCAACGCCGACAACGTCAACGGCAAGGCCGTCGTCAGGACGTGCGATTCGCCGAGCAGGGCACCCGCAGCGCGTTCGCTGACCGTCATGGCGCAGGCGACCTCGGCCTGGATGCCCATGTCCTGGGCGGTCTGGTCCTCCGGGGATGTGATGGGTGCGGCGATGGCTTGGGCCGCCTCATCGAAACCCTTCACGGCATGGACCTTCACGGCAGCCATCATGGCTTCCATCCCGGCAGTTCCGGACAGAACGGTCAGGCACGCCTCAGCCTGCCAACGCAGCAGGTCCGAGCCCGTAGCCGGGCCCGTTGCGGAAAGGGCATCAGCCGGACAATCGGCCGACGGCGCAGCCGCCAATGAGCCTGGCGCCAGGTCCTCAGCCGGATTTACGACTGCCCCACGGAGCACACCGGCCATCTGCAAGGCAGAAGCCGCGATGGCCTCCAGAACCTCTGCAACTGCCGTGTTGTCCATAGTCACATCTTCCTGCGAGGCACTGACAATAACAGGGCAGAAGATGGCATCTCTGGGTATCCTGCGGCAATCCTGGTCTTCAAAGCAGCGAGCTCAGCTTTCACCCGAGCGATGTCGGCGAGAATGGCCAGGAACACGCCCTGACGGGCCACCGCATCAACGTATTGCCCATAGGGTGACGGCTGGTCAGGCGCGGCCGCGACGATTTTCCTCGCGACAACGTAAGCCGTCGAGCGGATTGTCTCCAAGGCTTTTCGATTTTCGGCTTCCCAGGCTTCTCGGCTTTCCATACCTCCAGCTTTCCGCGGGGGTCCTGCAAAAGCACCGTGCCCTCTTGCCTATGTGGATAACATGACTCACTCAGACCCTGACAATCACTCAGACCTTGACGACCACCTTGCCACGCACGCGCCCCTCGTGCATGTATTCGACGGCGGCTGGCGCCTCGGCGAGCGCGTAGATCTTGTCCACGGCGGGCTTCACACTGCCAGCTTCAATAAGCATCGTCAGCGCCTCGAGATCGCGATAGTTCTCGGTTGAAACAAGTCCCTTGAATTTCTGGCCGGAGAAGAGCGACGCCAGCGGCGCAGCCATCGAACGCTCAAATCCGCCGGTAATTTTCCCACCGCCTTCGCCCCCGACAATCACCAGCGTCCCCCGCGGGGTCAGCACGCGCCGCAGGATTGAGAGCGGCCGGTTGCCGGCGGTATCCAGGATGACGTCGTAACGCATTCCGGCGCCGGAAAAATCGTCCCGGGTGTAGTCGATGACGTGATCAGCGCCGAGCGACCTGACCAGCTCCATTTTTCCTGTGCTGCAGACGCCTGTGACCTCTGCCCCGAATGCCTTCGCCACTTGCACCGCAAAGGAACCGACTCCCCCGCCAGCACCGATGACCAGCACCTTCTGGCCGGTGGTGACCTGTCCGGCATCGCGGACGGCCTGCAACGCGGTAACACCCGAAATGGGTGCCACCGCAGCTTCCTCGAACGTGAGGTTCGCGGGCTTCGCGGCGACCCTGCCCTCCTTGGCGCAGACGTACTCGGCGAAGGACCCCTCACACGTGCCGAACACTTCATCGCCGGGCTGGAAGCGCGTAACACCAGCCCCCACTGCTTCCACGACGCCGGCAACCTCCCGTCCGCGGACCGGCACCTTGGGCTTCTTCAGGCCGAACCCAAAGAGCCGGATCAGGTACGGCCGCCCGGTCATGAGGTGCCACACGCCCTGGTCGACGCCGGCCGCACGGACCCGGATCAACACCTCCCCATTGCCGGGTACTGGCCGCGGAATGTCCCGCAGCTGGAGCACGTCGGAATTCCCGAAAACGTCCTGCACGATAGCTTTCATGATGCGTCTCCTTCGTATTGCGGGTACTGGAACACGTCCTCGAGCGGCACACTGAGGACATGGGCGATCTGGAACGCCATCTCCAGGGACGGCGAGTACCGTCCCTGCTCAATGGCGATGACTGTCTGGCGCGTGACGCCCACACGGTCGGCGAGTTCGGCCTGCGTCATCTCGCCGCGTTCGAACCGCAGGCGGCGGATGGAATTTGTCACCCGCGTTGGCTTTACCACGGCTGGAACCCCCGGCGGTAGGCAACGATCTTGGCCACGGACCCCAGGATCGCGGACAGTACAAACGTCAGGTAGATGACGTTTGCAATCCAGAAGTGGTCCACCTCGGCCATGGCCATGAGCAGCGTGGTGACACCCCCGATGACCACAAATGACTGCCCGATGTACTCGCCGAAACGGTAGATTTCCCTGTCGCGCTGGTCCTTCTTCCCGGCCTCCTTGGGCGAAAGGATGCCCAAGAGTATGTGCAGGGCGATGGACGCAGCAATGGAAGCCCCGATGGTCCACAGCAGTGGAGCCACGTACGAAACCTCGGCAACGGGCATGGTGCCGGCCAGGCCCAGGACGATGGCCAGATACACGCCATATGAGCCCGCGGCCACCACCCCCATGATCCAGGCACTCTTCTCTTCGAAGGACATTTCGGCTCCTGCCATTCCCACCAGATGTAAAACAAAGCTGACATCTCAAAAGTAAGAAAACCAGACATGATGTCAATAGTTTTGGACTACAAGCCAAGCGCAGCCCAGATGCCAGCCCCCAGTCTGAGATCGAAGACACCAACCACCCGTGAGTCTCATCACCTCGGGCACCAAAGTGGTCTGCTGGTTGGCGATCCCCCTCCCAATGACGAGAAGGTATTTGTATGCAGCAAGCACCAAGCGCCGCCAGCCAGGACGCACGCCAAGCCGAAAAGCCCAAGCCAGGATCCGCCGTCGCGCACGTCCTGAACAGGGGACTGAACGTCCGCCATATCCGCTTTATGGCCCTGGGTTCGGCGATCGGAACCGGCCTGTTCTACGGCTCGGCCTCAGCCATCCAGAAGGCGGGCCCCGCGGTCCTGCTCGCCTACATCATCGGCGGTGCGGCGGTGTTTATGGTGATGCGGGCACTTGGCGAAATGGCCGTCCGGCACCCCGTTTCGGGCTCGTTCGGCCAGTACGCCAGCCGATACCTCGGGCCGCTCGCAGGGTTCGTGACCGGCTGGACCTACGTCTTTGAGATGGCGATTGTGGCCATCGCGGATGTCACGGCATTCAGCATCTATATGGGCTTCTGGTTTCCGCAGGTGGACCGCTGGATCTGGATCCTGGCCATCATCTGTTTCCTGGCCGCACTGAACCTGCTCAGCGTGAAGGTCTTCGGCGAGCTCGAATTCTGGTTCTCGCTGATCAAGGTGGTGGCCATCATCGCCATGATCGTTGGCGGCGCCGCCATCATCGCGTTCGGCTTCCAGGCCGGCGGCTCCACGGTAGCGCCGGGGCTTGGCAACCTCGTGGAGCACGGCGGGATGTTCCCCAACGGCTTCGAGGGGCTCCTTGCCTCGTTCGCCGTCGTAATGTTCGCGTTCGGCGGGATCGAGACGCTCGGCATCACCGCCGGCGAGGCCGCGGACCCGAAGAAGGTCATCCCCAAGGCCGTGAACACGGTGCCGGTCCGCGTCCTGCTGTTCTACGTCCTGACCCTCGGCGTGCTGATGAGCCTCTTCCCGTGGAACGAAATCGGCAGCAACGGCAGCCCGTTCGTCCAGATCTTCAGCGGCCTGGGCATCCCGGCCGCACCCCACATCCTCAACGCCGTGGTGATCACCGCCGCACTCTCCGCCATCAACAGCGACATTTTCGGCGCCGGCCGCATCCTGTTCGGGCTGTCCGGCCAAGGCCATGCGCCGGCAGTTTTCGGCAAGGTCTCGCGCCATGGCGTGCCGTGGATGACGGTAGTGATGATGGCCGGCATCCTCCTGGTGGGCGTGGTTCTGAACGCGGTCATTCCCGAGGACGTCTTTATCCTGATCGCCTCGATTGCCACGTTCGCCACCGTCTGGGTGTGGGTCATGATCCTGGCGTCCCATGTCGCGATGAAGCGGGAGATCGCGCGGAAGGGCCTGCCGGCGTCGGAATTCCCGTCCCCGTGGTGGCCCGCGGCATCCATCCTGGCCATCGCGTTTATGGCGCTGGTCATCGCCGTCCTGGGCTCCTTCGAGGACACCCGCGTGGCACTGTACGTGGGCGCGGCGTGGCTGGGGCTTTTGGTCCTCGCCTACCGGCTGTGGGTCAAAGGTAACGGACGACGCCGGGCCGAACTGGTGGACGAAACCTCACCGCTGCCGGTGGTCACCTCAGCCCGCAGCGGCCAGTAAGCCCGGCTCACCCCCCCAACGCTCTCTCACATCTGGGGCGTTTTGGCACAACGCTCCCTCACATGAGGTGAGAGAGCGTTGGCCCAAACAGTGCAGGATGTGAGAGAGCGTCGGGAAGTACGCGCTTGATTAGGCCGAAGCGAGCGCCGAACGGACCGCAGCTGGCATCGGCGTCGTGGGCCGCCCGATCAGCGTGCGGAGGTCCGAGCCGCTGACCAGGAGGTCGCCACGGGCAATGCCGAGGTCCGAGTCCGCCAGGATGTCGGCGAAGAACTCCGGCACGCCGAATCCGGCGAGGAGTCCTGCGTAGTCACTGGCCGGAAGGTCCTGATAGACCACGGGCTGGTTGGCCGCGGTGCTGATTTCCTGGGCCAGTTCGGAGAGCGTGAAGGCGTGGTCCCCGCCCAGTTCGTAGACCTTGCCGGCCTGGTCCCCGGCAACAAGAACGGCGGCGGCAGCCTCGGCGTAGTCCAGCCGGGACGCGGCGCTGACCTTGCCCTCGCCGGCGCTGCCGGCAAGCGCGCCCTGGGCCAGCGTGCCCTGCAGCTGGTCTGTGTAGTTTTCGAGGTACCAGCCGTTGCGGAGGATGGCGTACGGCAGGCCGGAATCCTTCAGGATGGCCTCGGTTGCCTGGTGCTCAGCGGCCAGCTTCATGCCGGTGGTGTCGGCGTTGGCCACACTTGTGTAGGCGAGCATCTCCACACCTTCGGCCTTAGCTGCCTCGATCACCGTGCGGTGCTGGTCCACCCGCTGGCCAACCTCGCTGCCGGAAATCAGGAGGACCTTGCTGGCGCCTTGCAGGGCCAGCGCCACCGAGGCGGGGTCCGCATAGTCCATCGGCTTGACCTGGACGCCGCGCGCGGCGTAGTCGGCCAGCTTTTCGGTGGAACGGCCGGCGGCCACGATTTCGGCGGCCGGAACGTTGCGCTGCAGGAGGGCCTCGACGACGTGGCGGCCAAGCTGTCCGGTTGCTCCGGTGATGACGATGCTCATGGGTTGGTTCCTTTCACCATTTCTTAGGGGGTCACCCTCCACAACCAGCCAGCCCGCCGATTACTTCCTGAAAGACAGTACGCACTTTGAGGTAAGGTACTCACCTTTTGGTAAGTTATGAGTATGGACGCAACTGTATGGCCCGCCAGCCTGCCGGAAGATCTCCGGGCACACCTGCCGGAAGGATTGGCCGACGGCGTGTTCCCGGCCGGATGCCCCAGCCGCACCGTCCTGGACCACATCACCAGCAAGTGGGGAGTGCTGATCCTGCTGGCACTCTCGGAAGGTGAGCAGCGCTGGAGCGAACTCCGGCGCCGCGCGGAGGGAATCAGCGAGAAAATGCTGGCGCAGACCCTCAAGACCCTGGAGCGCGACGGCCTTGTGCTGCGGAAGGCCCAGCCGGTCATCCCGCCGCGCGTTGACTACAGCCTGACAGAACGCGGCTATGAACTGTCCGGCCTGCTCGTCCCGCTGGTCACCTGGGCCTACAACAACGCTGACGACATCCTCAACGGCCAGCGTCCACCTGAAAGCGACAAGTAGAGGTCCTTCACAAAGACGAGTACATGTTACTGGTGTGACTGGTGTGAATAGCGCCTAGCGTACATGTAAGGTGCCAGCCAGGAATAGGAGGACCATCCTCTGCTGGGAGCTTTCCGGCTACCGCACCGCAGTGGGCGGCTCCACGCCGCTTCAAGGAGTGGTTCCCATGGTGAAAGCACATGTCCAGGACCTGGCCAGCATGGGGCGGCCCGTCAGACTTTCTACCCTCGTCTCCCGCGCCTGGGACCGCATCCTCGCCGCGTTCCGCCCGCGGTGCCCCTATCGCGTGGGCGATGCCGTGGTGGGCGACGATCCGTTCAACGGCCGGCACGAAGGGATCATCATGTCCCACCGCGGTCCAACCGTAGAACTCGGCGGCGCGACTGGAGTGTTCTTCTACGACCACCGCCACCTGAGGCCCCAGGACTAGCGGCCGTGGAAGTAGAGTTTTTGTCCAGATAACCCGGGTTCGAGGGCCTTTTGGGTAGGATACCTGGACAAAAACTCTTTGGAGCTAGCGCGCGGACCAGCCGCCGTCCATCGCGTAGCTGGCCCCGGTGACCATGCCGGCGTGATCGGACGCCAGCCAGGCCACCAGGGAGGCAACTTCCTCCGGTTCCACCAGGCGTTTCACGGCGGACTCAGTGAGCATCACCGTGGCCAGGACCTCGGACTCGGGGATGCCGTGCACCTTGGCCTGGTCCGCGATCTGCTTCTCGACGAGCGGCGTCCGGACATAGCCCGGGTTGATGCAGTTGGACGTGACTCCGTGCCCCCCGCCCTCAAGCGCCGTCACCTTGCTCAGCCCTTCCAATCCGTGCTTCGCGGAAACGTACGCGCTTTTGAACGGGGAGGCACGGATTCCGTGCACGGATGACACATTGATGACGCGGCCGAAGCCATTGGCATACATGTGCGGCAGCGCGGCCCGGATCAGCAGGAACGGGGCCTCGAGCATCAGCGCGATGATCCGGCGGAAGTCCGCCGGATCGAACGCTTCGATGGGGCTGATGCTCTGGATCCCGGCGTTGTTCACCAGGATGTCGCAGTCCAGGCTCAGGGTGGCAAGCGCGTCCACGTCCAGCAGGTCAACGGCCCAGGCGGTGCCGCCCACGTCATCGGCGAGGGCGGCCGCGCCGGCGGAGTCGACGTCGGCCACCACCACTTTCGCCCCGCGGGCGGCGAGTTCCCGGACACAGGCAGCGCCGATTCCGCTGGCGCCGCCGGTCACCACGGCCTTGCGGCCGTTCAGTGTGTTTTCCATTGCAGATCTGTTTCCCATCGTGTGCGCGCTCAATTTCCCTGCGGTGAACTGCTCAAGCAGCTCAGCGTGAGCCGGCCGGGAGCAGTCCCTCGCGGGCGGCGTCGGCCTTGTCCACGTCCTCCAGCGCGATGCCCTTGGTCTCCTTCAGGCTCAGCACCGCCACCGTAGTGATCGCGCAGGCAACCACAAGGTAGATGGCCGTGGGGACCCAGGAGCCGGTGTCCTTGAGCCACTGGGTGGCCAGCAGCGGGGCCAGCGAACCGGCGAAGATCGAGGTGACCTGCGAGCCCAGGGATACGCCCGAGTACCGCATCCGGGTGGGGAAGAGCTCGGCCATGATGGCAGGCTGGCCGGCATACATAAACGCGTGCAGGCAGAGGCCGATGGTCACGGCGAGGACGATCACGACGGCGTTGCGGGTATCGAACATGGGGAAGGCGAAGAACGGCCAGGCTGCACCGGAGATGGCGCCGATGAGGTAGACGGGCTTGCGTCCCAGCTTGTCCACGAGCCGGCCCACCTGCGGGATGACCAGGAAGTGGATGACGTGGGCGATCAGGAGGGCAAGCAGCAGCGAAGAGGTGTCGTACTTGTGCACGCTCTTGAGATAGACGATCGCGAAGCTGACCACCAGGTAGTACATGATGTTCTCAGCGAAGCGGAGCCCCATGGCCTGGAGGATGCCCTTGGGGTACTTGCGGACGACTTCGAAGACGCCGTAGCTGACAGCCTGTTCCTTCTCCACGAGGGCCTTGGCCTCAAGGAAGATGGGCGCCTCAGTGACGTGGGTGCGGATGTAGTAGCCGACGAAGACGATCACGGCGGAGAGCCAGAACGCGACGCGCCAGCCCCAGCTGAGGAACGCCTCGGGGCTCAGGGTGGTGGACATCACAAACAGCACCAGCGTGGCGAGGAGGTTGCCCACCGGCACGGCTGCCTGCGGCCAGCTGGACCAGAAGCCGCGGGCGTTGTTGGGGCTGTGCTCGGCAACCAGCAGCACGGCGCCGCCCCATTCACCGCCGAGCGCGAAGCCCTGGATGAAGCGCAGGGCAACCAGCAGGGTGGGGGCCAGGTAGCCGATTTCGGCGAAGCCCGGGAGGCAGCCCATCAGGAAGGTGGCCACGCCAACGATCACAATGGTCAGCTGCAGCGTGGGCTTGCGGCCCAGCTTGTCGCCGATCTGGCCGAAGACGATGCCGCCGAGCGGGCGGGCCACAAAGCCCACCGCATAGGTGATGAACGCCTGGATGATGCCGTCCAGCTCGTTGCCGGTGGCCGGGAAGAAGTACTTCCCGAAGACCAGTGTGGCGGCGGTGGCGTAGAGGAAGAATTCGTACCATTCCACTACCGTGCCCACCATCGAGGCGGCCACAATCTTCTTAAGCCCGGATCCCTTGGGTGCGGATCCGGCGGCATTGTCTGCCGAGCGCTGCTCTACGCTCATGAGTTTCTCCTTAGTGTCCACATTGACACGTGCTGTGATCCACTGCACTTCGGATCCACAGCACTAATGGCTCCACTGAGTATTACTGCACAAACATGCGCCTTCAATGCCCAATCCAGCACCGACTGTGTGCACAATTGCAGATATGAAGGCGAATCCCGATGACCTCCTGGTCCTGCTTGCGGTATCCCGCTCAGCTAAATTTACGACGGCGGCGCAAGCGTTGGGGCTGAACCACACCACCGTCTCACGCCGGATAGCCGCTCTGGAGAAGGCGCTCGGCGGCCGCGTCCTGGCGCGGGCGGCCGGCGGCTGGGAACTGACGAAGCTCGGCACGGAGGCTGTCCGGGTCGCCGAACAGGTGGAGGCTGCGGTGAGTGCGCTGGGACCTGCAGGCCGGGCACCGGACCCCATTGCCGGCGTCGTACGCATGACGGCGACCGACGGCTTCAGCGCCTACATCGCAGCACCCGCGGTGGCGCGGCTGCGCCGGAAACACCCGGGACTGAGCGTGGAAGTGGTGACCATGACCCGGCGAGCGCTGCAGCAGCGCTCCGGACTGGACATCGAGGTGGTGGTGGGCGAACCGCAGGTCCACCGGGCCGAAGCCATCCAGCTGGGCGAGTACATGCTGGGGATGTACGCCTCGCGCGCCTACCTTGCCGAGTACGGGACGCCGGCGAGCGTTGCCGAACTGACGGAGCACCCGCTGGTGTACTTTGTGGATTCCATGCTGCAGGTGGACGACCTGGACGCGCCCCGGCGGCTGGTGCCTGCCATGCGCGAAGGGCTGACGTCCACCAACGTGTTTGTCCATGTGGAGGCCACCCGCGCCGGCGCGGGCATAGGATTCCTGCCGTGCTTCATGGGCAACCTGCACAACGACCTGGTCCGGCTGCTCCCCGACGACTTCGCCGAGCTGCTCCCCTATTGGATGGTGCTGCGGCCCGATTCGATGCGGCGCCCTGCCGTAGCCGCCGTTGTGCAGGCACTGCGCGACCAGACGGCGGCGCACCGGGATGCCCTGCTGGGGCGGGGAAACGGTGGTTGAGCCTGTCGAACCCCTGATTTCGACAAGCTCAATGACCGGAGGCAGCGCCAGGCGGGTCGTGACGCACCGGGGAGTTCGCGGCGAAGGCGCGCACCTGCGCGTCGTTCCAGATGTGGGCCGGGACGGCACCGCCCAGGAGTCGGCGGGCCAGCTGCGGGTCCCCGTCCAGCGGGGTGTCGCTGCCGGCCATCACCATGTTTCCGTAGCGGCGACCCTTGAGCATGGAGGGATCGGCGATGATGACGGTGTGGGCGAACGCGGCCGCGATGGTGGCGGCGTCTTCCCGCGCATTCTTCAAGTCCGGGGCGTCGCCCGAGTTCACCACATAGATGCCGCCCGGCGACAGGACCCGCTTGATGTGGTCGTTGAACTCGGCGGTGGTGAGCGGCCGGGGCGTGAGTGACCCGGCAAAGACGTCGCGGATGATGAAGTCGCGGCTGTCCGGCGTGAGCGTCTCCGTGACCTCGCGGGCCTCCCCCACGCGCAGCCGCAGCAGCGGCGCCTTGGGCAGGTCGAACCAGCCGCGGACATACTCAGCCAGTTTGCCGTCGAGTTCCACCACCACCTGCCGGGCGTCCGGATAGGCGGCATGGAAGTACCGGGCCAGGGAACAGGCCCCGCCGCCCAGATGCAGCCCGCGCAGGCGCTCGGTCCCGCCGGTGCTTGGCCCAGACGTAGCGGGCGCGGCCGCCTTGGACCCACCCTTTCCGGGCTTCGGCGGCCAGCGCGACTCAATCAGCGCCGCCATCCAGCGCATGTACTCAAAATCGAGGAAGAGCGGATCGGCGAGGTCGATATGGGAGCTCATGACGCCGTTGATCTTCAGGAGCCAGCCGTTGGAGTTGTCCTGGTCAGCAACGAGCTCGCAGTCGCCGGTATCGATGTAGTAGACACCCTCAACGGGGCCATCAGGACGGGTGCCCCTGGGCACCTCGATGACACCCGCCGTCGAACGCTGGCCGTTCCGGCCGCCTGACTTGCCGCGCTTTGCCATTACCCGTGTGCCGCTTCAGTCATGGATCAACCCTAATTGACTGCCCTGCGTCAGCTGTTCGGCACGATCGCGGTCCAGGCCGGGGGAACAGGGCTAGGTTGAAGGCGGGCGGTCCCGGTCACGCCGCAGTTCCTCCGCGCGCGTGGCGTCCGTGTGCGCCTCGCGGTCCGAAAGCGCTTCGCCGTCCGGATGTGTGTCGCGGTCGGGGTCCGGCCGACGCGCCTCCGTCCGGGCGGGGTCGGTGCGCGTGGAGTCGGTAGGCGCGTCCCCGTCCTGATTGATGTCCGGGTCCAACGCGTCCGCCTTCTGCGTGCGCTCGGCCACGTCCTCCCGGAGCGACCTGGCACTGTCGGTCTTCTGCTCAGCCTCCTGCTTCAGCCGCGCCGCGTCCACCTGCGCCTGCTCTGCGTCGGCACGGGCGCGGCTGGCCCGGGCCTCGTTCTCCCGCGCATCGAGCTCAATGTCCTCGGCCTTCCGGCGCATTTCGGCGGCCTTTTCGCGGTGCGATTCCTCCCGCTTCAGCTCCATGGCCCGACGCCGACGCCCGGTCACCAGCCACAGCACAATCAGGACCACCGCGACAATGCCAACAATCACCCAAACCCACGATGTTGTGTCCAAAGCTGCCCACCTCTTTCCACTTCGTTGCGACGGGGTCCCTGCGAGGCCACCGTGACGGGCGATTCGGACCTGCCTGCAATCCAGTTGGCCCAGGTACCCGACCCCTTATAGTAACCATGCTTACTATCTTGCGACCAGTGTGGGACGGTGCGGGGCGGACGGGCGAGACGGGACAGTACCAGACGGGACTAGGCAGGGCCTGTCAGTTGGAGGAAAATCAATATCAGCAGATTCCTTAAGGTTTTCCCGGGCTCTTCGTGTCCCGGGTAGCAGGCGGGGTCGGCGGCGAGGTGGCCTCTTCTGAGACCGAGGCCAGTCCCCCCAGTCGTCGTCGGCCCCCTTAATCTGTCGGCCCCTCGAATCAGATGGCAGGTAACCAGTTCAGCGGACGCGCGCCAGTGCGAACCCGTCCCAGCCTTTGGATCCGACAGTCTGGATCACGGTGGCATCGAGCTGAGGATGTTGGCCCAGCAGTTCCAAGGCACTGATGATCCCGGGGGCGTTGATCTGGTCCATGGAAGGATCCAGCACGGCACCCTCCCAGACGGCGTTATCCAGGACCACCACGGTTCCCTGCCTGCCCAGGCGCACGGCCCACTCCAGGTACGCTGCGTCGTTTTCCTTGTCCGCATCGATGAACACAAAGTCGAACGGCTCCTGGCCCTCCGACTCCAGCGCGGCCAGGGTGTCCAGGGCAGCGCCCACGCGGACCTCCACTTTGTCCGCCAAGCCGGCCGCCTCCACATTCGTCTTGGCGATGTCCGCGTGCTTGGCGAGGTATTCGCACGTCACCAGCCGGCCGCCGTCGGGCAGTCCCTGCGCCATCCAGATGGTGCTGAACCCTGCGAGCGTGCCGATCTCCAGCACCCGCCGGGCGCCGGACAGTTGGACCAGGAGCTTGAGCAGCTTGCCGGCGTTGGGCGTCACTTCGATGGGCGGCATCCCGGCGTCGACGGCGGAGCGCACCGCCTGCTTCAGCGCAGGGTCGGGATGCACCACGGTAGTTGTGAGGAAGTCTTCCACGGCCGCCCACCCAGGCTGGGTCTTGTGCTCAAACATGGCCACAGTCTGACACGCGGCCACCCACCGGTCTAGGACCAATGCCGTTTACTTAGGTATTTTTGGGATTCGTTTGAGCGGCCAGTTGGACATTTTTCGTTTGACGGCGCGGGGGACGGTTCGTTGCCGGCGTGGTGGCAGGAGTTCGTGAAGGATTTCCCGGCAGAAGATGGTGAAGGCTTCAGCCAGTTTGTGAGGGGGAAAAAGCCGGGCGCCCGGCGAGGGATCGCCGCGCGGCCCGGAGGGTGCGTGTGAAGGAAAAGTGCAGGGGGTCTTCGTCGAATTCCGCGGCGACGGTGCCGATCAGGGACCGGATCGCGTAATGCGTGCAGAGGTAGCCGTAGATTTCCTGCAGCACCCCGTCGGGTGTTTTCGAGCGCAGCACGACGTCGGGGCCGCGCTGGTGGGTTTTCAGTTCGCCGAAACTGGACTCGATTTCCCAGCGGCGGGCATAGAGCCCGGCCAGGTCCTCCGCGGGGGCGGCGGCCGGGTCCAGGATGGTGGTGATCAGCAGGAATTTGCTGACCTCCTCCCCGGTGGTGACCTCGTATTCGATCACCCGGACCGGGATCCCGTTGGTGTCCTTGGCCCGGTCCTTGCTGCTCGGATAAACGGCCGAGCGGTAGGACCCGTCCTCGAACTCCTCAACAACGGGCAGGACGCTGTTGGCTTTCATCCGCCACAACAGCGCCGCCCCCGTGGCGGCACCGTCCTTCCACGCCGGGTAGGAGAAGAACCCGCGGTCGGACATCAACAACATGTCCTTGGCCACGTCCGCGAGCAGGGCCGGATACATGTCGTGCTCGGACGTGTTGTAGCCGGAGACCACCGCGGAGAAAACAGCATGCGTGCCGCACTCCACCAGGCCCAGCACACGTGTCTGCGGGAACGCGCTCTTGAAGTCCGTCTTCGTCCCCGGCCGCCCGTAGGCTTTCTCGTTCGCCGGCGTGTCGGCCAGATCCAGGGTGGTCCCATCCACGGACACCAGCCGCCATTGCCTGTAGAACCCGGAACCGCCCGGGGCCGCGATCGGCTTCGCGACCTCGGCGAACAACGCCACCATCACCGTCGACCCCAACCGGGTCCTCGCCTTGTAAATCGCCGCTTTCGTCGGCATCGTCCACTCACGGAACCGGCCCGTCAGCCACTCCATTCCGGCCAGCAACGACCGCATGACCTCCTCATACGAACCGGACGAAAACAACGCCAACGCCATCACGTAATAGACCATCAACCGCGAGGGCAGCAACCGGTTCCGCTGCTCCAACGCCCCCGAACGCCCGATCACCGCGTCGACCACCTCTGCAGGGAAAGCCCGAGTCAACACCCCAAGAGAAACGTGGTCACTCAACCGCTCCGGACCCTCCGGGGTCACCCATCCACTACGCGCCATGCCGAAAGATTAACACACCTGTGCTAAGTAAACGGCATTGGGTCTAGGACACCGCGCAGGAACCCGCCCGGCAACCATCGGGGAGGCGTCGCGCGGAGCAGGCTTTTGGCGCGACCCAGGCATCACATCCTTGAATTCACGCGGGCGTGCAGTCCGGCCGGCACCAAAAGACTGCCTGGCGTGAGGGGGCGCGACGTTGGGCCGGACGTTGGGGCTCACAAGAACCCGTGGCCTCGCTCAGGAACCGTCGGCGAGGGCCTCTTCGAGGCGGTCCACCTTGGCGCTGAGCTCGTCCTTATAGCCGGGCCGGATGTCCGCCTTGATGACCAGGGAGACACGGCTGCCAAACTCTCCCACGGCTTCGGTGGCGCGCTTTACGACGTCGAACACCTCGTCCCATTCGCCCTCGATGGTGGTGAACATTGAGTCCGTCTGGTTGGGCAGGCCCGACTCCCGGACGATCCGCACGGCAGCCGCAACGGCGTCGTGCACTGATGCGTCGGTGGGACGCGATCCCCCTGCGGGCGTACCGGACGGGGCGACAGAAAATGCAAGCAACATAGGGCAAGTCTGTCATGCAGGCGCGCAGGAAACTGGCCTGGCGAGGCCGGCGAAGCGTCACATAGCCAGCTACCCTGCGGTAACCATGAAGGCTGCCTGCGGCATTGCTAACCTGAACGAATGAGCATTGCTGTCGTCCGCAAGCCACTACGCGCAGACGCTGCCCGGAACGTGGACAAGATCATCCTGGCCGCGCGCCAATGCTTCCGCGAGCATGGGCCCGAGGTTCCCCTCCAGACCATCGCACTGACGGCAGGTGTTGGCCCGGCCACCCTGTTCCGGAACTTCGCCGACAAGGAGGAGTTGGTCCTGGCCGCCCTCAACCGGCAGCTCCGCGAGACCGTGGACCCCGTCATGGCGGACGCGCTGGCGGATATCGACGCAACTGCGGGACTGCTGCGCGTCCTCGAGGCCATCATGGCCGCGGCCAGCGATGATGCCAACCTGCTTGGCGCCGTTGCGGGCCGCCGCGAACTCCTCACCGGCATCACCGGCTCACTGATGGATTCCATGAGCGTCCTGCTTGGCCGCGGCCAAGGTCAAGGCACCCTGCGTTCCGATATTTCCATGACCGACATGTTCCGCCTGCTCGCCATGCTGATCGGCGTCGTGGATACCATGGAGCCCGGTTCCGATGCCTGGCGCCGCCCGCTGGCACTGATCGAGGACGCCATCCGCACCGAACGGCCCCACCGCCCGTTGCCGGCGCATGTGCCGCTTCCCGCCCCGCAGCTGCAGGGTCCACAGTTCACCTGACACCGCGCCTGGCAGCGCGCAGGGTCCCGCCGGATCACCGCCACGGGTGCCCATTGTTGGTGTCCAGACGTTGGATTACACTCAAGTAGGGTTACGCAGCCAGCCTCTGAATCTTCAGAGGAGCACCAGTGAAACACCTCCAGCGCAGCCATCCCAACGCCATCGTCCGCCGATGAACCAAGCGCACCTGACCCGGCTCATCCACGACGCCCGCGGCCCGGAGGAGATCCTTCCTTCCCTCGCAGCGGAGGACCTGGCCAATCTGCTGGACGCCCTCTACCAAAACCTCGACACTCCCACCCCGGTGTTTGGTGCGCAGGCGTGGTACGAGCTGGCCGTCGAAGAAAGCGCCCGCCGGACCGGGTCGCCAGAGGATGAGCAAACGGCCTGACCAGCCTACGCCAGAATCCGGGCTGCGCGCCGACGCCCCGGGCATGAGGTGGCACTGAGCCGACGGTTGGCACTGAGCCGACGGTGACGAACGCCCGTCGATGAACCCCCGTCAGCCGCCGTTGCCCTCGGGGACTTTTTCCTGGGGCCGGGATTCTTGAGGCTGGGATTCTTGCGCCTGGCCGTGCTTGTGAAGCTCATGATCGTAGTGATGGGGCACGTGCTCCTTGGCCTCCAACAAGTGCTGCTGCAGCTTCTCCTCCGCGTCGCGGCGGCGCCGGGCAGTGTCCCGTAGTTCCCGGGTCGATTCTGAGACAGTGGTGTCATGCACCGGCCGCGGCTTCGGGTCCGAGCCTTGGGGGTTGTCGGTTCCGCTACCCGGATCCGGTGTGTTGGGCTGTGGCTGTTCGTTCATCTAAGTGACTCCTTTAGGCCGTAGCGACCGCCTCGCGCCGATATTCCGGCCGGCCATCAATCGTCCGGTTCCGGTTCCCGGTTTTGGAGTTCGGCCCGTACCGCCGCATGCAGGGCGGTGATGTTTGCTTCCTGGGTGACGTCCAGAGCCAACCTTATCCGCTCGGAGAGTACATCCAGGTCCTCTGGGGGCACGTCTGCCAGGGACCGGAACCGCCTAAAGAAGCGCTTGACGGGCAGCCCGGCGCGCCAACCATCACGTCCTGGACGGCGGCTTTTGCCGGGTCTTGCACCGGCTGGGTGCAGTCTTAATTCCATGGTCAGCGCTCTCGCGAGAGTCCACGGCCAACTGCATAGCCAGGCCCATGCTATAACGCATTTGAGCCGCACCACCAGTGGTCCGGCGTCGGTTTCACCAGATCAGCGGTCAGTTCCATCCGATGAGCCGCAGC
Source organism: Pseudarthrobacter sp. KH_020_B (assembly GCF_057840185.1). Taxonomy (NCBI): domain Bacteria; kingdom Bacillati; phylum Actinomycetota; class Actinomycetes; order Micrococcales; family Micrococcaceae; genus Pseudarthrobacter; species Pseudarthrobacter sp. KH_020_B. Next base: position 491,695 of record NZ_CM174506.1, on the reverse strand, counting down.
AGGGCTGCGGCACCGGCGCCCACCACGACGACCAGCAGGAACGGCGCCCGAAAAGCCAGTGCGACGGCGGCGGCGGCCAGGGCTCCCAGCCGCGCGTCGGCGGCCAGCGCCTGGCCGGTCGCCACAGTGTTGACTATGGTCAGGGACGCCAGCAGGCCGATGGTCATGGTGCCGGCAATACGCGACATCCGGGGGTCCTTCAGCAGCTTTGCCGGGACGAAATAGCCCACCAGCTTCCACGCGTAGGCAAGGACGCACGCCAGCAACAACCAGATCCAGAGATTCATGTGCCCGCCTGCCCCGTCTGCCCGTGGCCGTCCCCATGGCTGTCCCCGTGCGTGTCCCGGTGTTTGTCCCGGTGTTTGTCCCGGCGCCGGTGGTGCTCGTCGTACGGATCCACGTCCGGTTCCAGGCCCTCGTCACTGCGTCCGTGGCTGAACCAGCCGATCAGCGCAGCCACCACGGCGGCAATCAGGATGGGGACGCCCGCGGGCACAAACGGCACGGCAACCACCGTGGCCAGGGCGCACACCACGGCAATCGCCGCCGGTTCCCGGCCCTTGAGCCGCGGCCACAGCAGGGCCAGGAACGCGGCCACGGCGGCACCGTCCAGGCCCCACTGTTTCGGATCACCCAATCCGCTCCCCGCGAGGGCACCCACGGCGGTGAAAAGGTTCCAGAGTACGTAGATGCCAATGCCGGCCGTCCAGAAACCGCGGCGCTGTTCATCGGGATCGGTCTGCCCGCTGCTGGTGGCGGTGGACTCGTCAATAGTGACCTGCGCGGCGACATACCGCCGCCAGCCTGTCGGATGCAGGAGGGCGTTCAGTTGCATGCCGTAGATGCCGTTCCGCATGCCCAGCAATGTGGCCGCGCTCATGGCCGCAATACCGGAGCCGCCGCCCGCCACCACACCGATGAACGCGAACTGGGATCCGCCGCTGAAGAGCAGCAGGCTGAGCGCCATGGTCTGCCAGAAATCAAGTCCTGAGGTGACGGACAGCGCGCCGAACGAAATCCCGTAAAGCCCTGTTGCAATGCTGATCGAGATTCCCACGCGCACGGCGGGCGAGGCGAGCAGCTTCACCGCCGTCGTCCCGGTTTCCGCAGGCTCCAGGCCCACAGGATCAGCGGCAGCTGAAGCGGCAGCCGGACGGTGTGCACCTTGCGCTGCGCCAGCGATCCGGCGGGGCCGTAGGCGCGGCGAAGGGCGTCCACGTGGCCGGCCACGAATACGGCGAACATGGCTGTCACCGCGGTGGCAGTCGCGCGGCGCGTCACCGGGATCAGGAGGCCGACGGCGGCACCCGCCTCCAGCAGTCCGCTCACCGCAATCCATTCCTCCCGTGACATCACGGCCAGGGGCCGCCTGCCGCCGTCGGGCGTTGGTATTTCGCGGCACAGATAGTCAGGAACCACCTGTTCGAAGAACCGTGGTTCGCGGAAGTGCTTCATGGCGCTGGTCATCAGCAGCGCGCTCATGGCCGCCGCGGAGACTGTTTGGGTGGCCCGGGCGGACCAGCGAAAAGGCATGGGTCCACTCAATCACAGCGCCGCCCCGGCGACTAACAGCACCGGCTCAGGACGGCAGCTGGACCTGTTGCCCGCTCGATTGGAGCTGCGCCAGCACCCTGGCCGGTTTGTTCGTGGTGATCTCGTGGATCCCCAGCCCCTGGCAGAGCGCCACATCCCGCTCCGAATCGACTGTCCACACGCGGAAGCGGCGGCCGGACTCCAGCCAGCGCTGCACGGTCCGGGCGTGTCCGCGGACGTACATGATTCCGGGCCCTGCGAGTCCCACCTGGCACTCGTCCAGGATTCGTTCGCCTTCCAGCTGCGCCGCCTTCATCACGTTGGCGATTGCGCTGCCGGCGAAGGGGCCGAGGCCCAGTTCGTCGCGGAGTTCGTCGACGTCGATGTCGTCCACCAGCTGGCAGATGAATTCGGCCGGCACACTCCGGAGCAGGTGCTTCACCGAATCCGGGCTGAAGCTCATGAACGTCACTTGGATGTTGTCCACCGTGGAAGTTCCGGCGTCCCAGCCTTCGCCCCGGAGCACGTCCAGCACACGGTCTTCCAGTTTCAGCTGGTAAGGACTGGGGTGCTTGAGCTCGATGGCCAGTCCGATCGGCCGGCCAGCGCCGCGCAGTATGTCCAGGAGTTCCGGCAGCGTGAGGAACTGCTCAGACCGGGCGCCGAAGTTCTCCGGGATCCGGGCGCCTTTCCAGGACGAAAAGTCCAGCAGGCGCAACTCTGCCAGCGTTCGGTCCGCAACGGGTCCGGTTCCGTCCGAGGTCCGGTCCAGGTTGGCGTCATGCAGCAGCACCGCGTGCTGGTCCCGGGTGAGGTGGACGTCGCATTCCACCCCGTCCGCGCCGTCGGCAATGGCTTGGAGGTAGGCGGCGCGCGTGTGCTCGGCAAATGCCGCGCTGGCGCCCCTGTGGGCAAACACCAGTGGCCGTTCCGGCTCAGGCTCCTCGAATGTCATGAGGATACGTTAGCGGACGCGGCCCGGCGGAGCGGGGCTAGGCTGGGCACATGCAGGTGAACTCTGAGCCAACTACCCGGCAGGACCCGCCCCGGCCCGCAGGACCCGCGCCGGGGGCGCCCAAGGCGAGGGCCGCCGTCGTCGGTCATCAACTCAGCGCCGGGGACGCCGAAAAGGCGGCAGCGCTGCGGAAAATGAAGCTTGTGGCGCTGGGACTCCTCATTGCCATGGGCGTCATTTTTGTGTTCGCGTTCGCGCTGCAGAAGGAGTATCCGTGGCTGCAGTACGTCCGCGCGGCGGCCGAAGGCGGCATGGTGGGCGCGCTGGCCGACTGGTTCGCCGTCACCGCACTGTTCAAGTACCCCATGGGCATCAAGATCCCGCACACCGCCATTATCCCGCGCCGGAAGGACCAGATCGGGGCGTCGCTGGGTGAGTTTGTGGAGACCAACTTCCTGTCCGAGCAGGTGGTCCAGGACAAGCTGGCCAGCGTGAACGTCGCCGGGAAGGCCGGCCAATGGCTCGCCGGGCCGGGTGGCGCCGAGCGCGTGGCGAAGGAGGGTGCCGCCGTCATCCGCGGTGCGTTCAAGGTGTTGAACGACGACGACGTCCAGGCGGTCATCGAGGGAATGGTGCGTAAGCACCTGCTGGCTCCGCCGTGGGGACCTCCGGTGGGCAGGATGGCGGAACGGATTTTTGCCGACGGGCACCACCACAAGCTGGTGGACCTGCTGGTTGACCGCGCCGCGGACTGGGTGGACGACAATCACGAAACCGTCAGCCGGCTGGTCTCGGACCGCTCCCCCATCTGGGTCCCGCAGTTCGTGGACGGGCTCGTGGGCGACAAGGTGTACTTGGAGATCCTCAAGTTCACACGCGCCGTGCAGTCCGATCCGAACCACCAGGTCAGGCAGCAGATCGACAAATACCTGAACGACCTCGCGCAGGACCTTCAGCACGATCCCGCGATGATCGCCCGGGCCGAGGACATCAAAGCACAGGTTCTGGGAGACCCCGAGGTCCGCGAGCTGGCCTCCCGCACATGGGGAACCGTGAAGAGCGCCCTGCTGTCTGCGGTGGACGATCCGGACAGTGAACTGACGGTCCGGTTCAAGTCGGCGGTGCGCGATTTCGGCTCACGCCTGGTGAACGACGCCGAGCTGGCCGGCAAGGTCAACGCCTGGATCGGCGACGCCGCCGGCTACCTGGTGCGGACCTACCGCTCCGACATCGCCGGGGTGATCACGGATACCGTGGCCCGCTGGGATGCCGAAGAAACGTCGCAGAAAATCGAACTCCAGGTGGGCAAGGACCTGCAGTTCATCCGGATCAACGGCACCGTGGTGGGCTCACTGGCCGGGTTGGCCATCTTCACCGCGGCGCACCTGGCCTTCGGTTAGCCGCGCCTTCCCTCGCCGCGAACGGACACTTGAGGCCCACTCCTCGGCGCGAACGGACACTTGGGGCCCACTCGTCGGCGCGAACGGACACTTGGGGCCCTCGGCTCTGAGGGCCCCAAGTGTCCTCTCGCGCCGCTACGCGCTTGCGGTTACGCGAAGGACTCCAGCTGTACGCCGGCCGCTTCGAGCCCGGCACGAACACCGGCGGCCATTTCCACGGCCCCGGGGGTGTCGCCATGGATGCACAGGGAGTCGGGCCTGACCTGAACCACCGTTCCGTCCACGGCCACAACTTCGCCCTTCGTCGCGAGGCGCACGGCGCGCTCAACGATCGAGCCGACGTCGTGCAGGACAGCACCCGGCTGGGAGCGCGGCACCAGGGTCCCGTCCGCCTGGTAGGCGCGGTCCACAAAGGCCTCCACAAAAACCGGGTGCCCGGCTTCCTTGGCCTGGATCAACAGCTGCGAGCCCGGCAGTCCGAGGATCGGCAGGCCGGGGTCGTAGGCCTGGATGGCGGCAACCACGGCGGAGGCTTGTTCGGCATCGTGAACGAGGCGGTTGTAAAGGGCGCCGTGCGGCTTGACGTAGTCAACGGAGGCACCGACGGCGTGCGCCACGCCGTCGAGCGCCCCCAGCTGGTAGAGCACATCGCCGAACAGCTCGTCGAAGGACATGTCCAGGGACCGGCGGCCGAAGCCGGCCAGGTCCCGGTATCCCACGTGCGCACCGACGGTGACATCGAGCTCAAAGGCGGCGCGGCAGCTGTCCAGCATGGTGATGGGGTCCCCTGCGTGGAAGCCGCAGGCCACGTTCGCGCTGGTCACCAGCCGGAACATCGCGGCGTCGTCCCCCATGCTCCACGAGCCGAACGATTCGCCGAGGTCAGCGTTAAGATCCAAGGTTGTTGCCTCCCAAAGTAGGTTTGTCCGGTTCCGCCGCCGAGGCCTTGAGCTCCCCCGGGATGGTGTCCGGCATGGGTCCAAAGGCTTCCTTGGCGTTAGCCACCACGGCGCGGCCCATTATGAGGTTACCGGCACCGCCCACCACCGCGCCGATGCCGAACGGAAGCGCCCGGCCAAGCAGCGCAGTGCCCTGGCGTTTGAGCAGGTTCTTGAGGAAGGCCTTCTGGATCTTGTTCCGAATGGCACCGAACCCCGATGGCATGGACTTGGTCAGCACGTTGCCCCACGCCTGGGTGGCGCTGGCTCCCTTGCCCATGGCCTGGCCGCTCAAGGTCCCAAGCAGAGCAGTGCCCTCTTCGCCCAGCATGATGGCCATGACCATGGTGCTGGCCTTTTCCGGGTTGGTCAGCCGGATGCCGTGGAGTTCCGCCAGCGAAGTGGCATAAAGTGCCGTGGCTTCGAGGAAACCTACGGTCGCCACGGCGGAGAGTCCCAAGGAGGCCACGGTTCCGACGCCGGGCACAACGGCAGTTGCCCCGACGATCGCACCGCCGCCGGTCACCGCCCGCAGGTAGTCACGTTCGAGGATCTCCGCGAGCCTGGCGGCGCTGGCGCGCGGGTGTTTGCGTTGCAGCCGCCGGACGTAGGCGAGCACCAGGGGCCGCTGGATTTCGACTGCCCTGAGGAGCATGTTGTGGACCCCGGGTTTCGGTTTGCCGTCGGCGTCGAACACCGCGTTGTGGGCGGTCTCCTGAGCGATTCGTACTGCGGGATTGCTGCGCTTGGCCATGGTCACCTCTGCATCTGTTCTGGGTGCTTAACACTAGGCCACTGCCTAGACTTGCCCTATGCCCACACTCCAAGCCCTGCGGCCCTTTGCGCACCGCGAGTACCGGGTCCTCATTTCAGCGCTGGCCATCTCCATTTTCGGATCGGGAATGTGGGCTGTCGCTATGGTCTACCAGGTGATCCACCTCGGCGGCGGCCCGCTGGAGCTGTCCCTGGTGGCCACTGCCGGCAGCACCGGCTTGGTGGCCTTTGTCCTCGCGGGCGGGATCGCCGCTGACCGCGTGCCGCAGCGGCTCCTCATCATTGCCGTCGAAGGTGCCAACCTCGCCGTTATCGCGGCGATCAGCGGGCTGGCCATGGCCGGCTGGCTGCAGCTGTGGCACCTCGCTGTGGGCAGCTTTGTCCTGGGCGTGGGCGCCGCGTTCTTCTTCCCGGCCTACTCCGCGATCCTGCCGCGGATCCTGCCGCCCGAAGACCTGCTGGCCGCGAACGGCATGGAAGGGACCATGCGGCCCATCCTCCAGCAGGCGGCCGGACCCGCCGTCGCGGGCGTGGTGGTGGCGGCGCTCTCGCCGTCGCACGCCGTGACCGGAGTGGCCACCTGCCATCTGCTGGCGTTCATCGTCCTGAACTTCCTGGGGCGCCATGCCCTGGAGGCGCCCGCGAACGGGGCCGACGGCGGGTCTCACGGCGGGTCTCACGACGCCGTGCGCCCCGCAAAATCGTCCTTCTTCCACGACCTCCGCGAGGGCATCAGCTACACCATCCGCACGCCGTGGCTGCTCTGGACTTTGCTGTGGGCCTGCGTTTCGGTGCTGTTCCTGATCGGCCCCATCGAAGTGCTGATGCCGTTCGTGGTCCGCGACCAGCTCGGCGGCGACTCCAGCATGTTCGGCTTCCTGTTGGCCGTGATGGGCGTGGGCGGGGCCGTCGGCTCGCTGGTGACCGCGTCCCTGAAGCTGCCGCGCCGCTACCTCACAGTCATGATGGTGTCCTGGGGTGCGGGCAGCCTGCCGCTCGCCGCCGTCGGCATTCTGGATAGCTTCTGGACCGTGGCCGCCGCAATGTTCATCTGGGGCGCCACCGGCAGCGTGGGCATGGTCATCTGGGGCACGCTGCTGCAGCGACGCGTACCCAGCCACCTGCTGGGACGCGTCTCCAGCCTGGACTTCTTTGTGTCCCTCGCGCTGATGCCCATCTCCATGGCACTGGCCGGACCGGCAGCCCAGGTCTTTCCCATCTGGGCAATTTTCCTGGCCGCCGGAGTTGTCTGCCCAGTCCTGGCGGTGATCGCCATGATCGCCGCCCGGATGCCCGCCGACGAACTGGCGCACCCGCTGGACAGGCCAGTTGTGGTGGAACGCACGACGGCGGCAGGAGACTGACGCGCCCCCTCGCCTGAAGCGGGTCACCTCACAATGGGGAGGCTCGCCGTCGGGGGCCCGCTGGGGAAGACAGTGCGTTCCGGAACCGCAAAGGGATCCAGGGCAACCCGGACCGCTTCTTCACCGATGCTGTGGACCTGGCCGCGGACATCCACGTCCAGCGGTCCGCCGCCGCGGACGCTGAGCGTGAGTGCACCGGCGTCGAGCTCCACCAGCAGCAGCCTGCCCCGGATCGTCAGGTGGAAGGACAGTGCCTCCCACTCCGCCGGAAGCCTCGGATCGAAAAACGGCACGTGGCCCTGGTCCCTGAGCCCGGCAAAGCCGGAGACCAGCGAGCTCCAGACTCCCCCGGCCGAGGCGATGTGCACGCCGTCGATGGTGTTCCCGTGGGTGTCGTCGAGGTCTATGAAAACGGCGTTCGTGAAGTGCTTCAGGGCAGCTTCGGGGTGCCCCACTTCGGCGGCCATGATCCCCTGCACGCAGGCGGACAGGGTGGAATCGCCGGTGGTGATGGGGTCGTAGAAATCGAACGCGCGGCGCTTCTCCTCGGCAGAGAAATCCTGCCACTGCAGGAACATGGCCAGCACCGTGTCGGCCTGCTTCAGCACCTGGTGCCGGTAGATCACCAGCGGGTGGAAGTTCAGCAGCAGCGGGTACTTGGACCGGGGGGTGGTCCAGTCCCACGGCTCCAGGGTCATGAAGTCGTTGTCCTGCGAGTAGACCTGCAGGTCTTCGTCGAAGGGCAGGTGGATGCGGGCCGCGGCCTGCTCCCACAGCTCGCGTTCGGCGTCCTCGATTGCCGGGTGGTCCAGTGCCGCGGCGGCACGCAGGTTAAAGCGGGCCATCACGTTGGTATAGAGGTTGTCATTCACAACGGCCGTGTACTCGTCAGGGCCGGTGACGCCGTGGATGTGGAAGGCGCCGTCCTTGCCGAAGAAGCCCAAGGCGGCCCACATGCGGGCGGTTTCGATCAGGAGTTCGGCACCCATTCCCTCCCGGAAGGTTTCGTCGCCGCTGGCCCACAGGTAGCGGTTGGTGGCGAAGGCGATGGCCGCGGCGATGTGGAACTGCGCCGTGCCGGCAGCGTAATAGGCGCTGGCTTCGAGGCCGTTGATGGTGCGCCACGGGAACAGTGCGCCCTCCACACTGAGTTCCTTGGCCCGGATCTTGGCGGCCGGCAACATGTCGTGCCGGAACTCCAGGACCTGGCGGGCGCCGTCTGGGTTCGTGTAGGTGAGGTAGGGCAGGAGGTAGACCTCCTGGTCCCAGAAGTAGTGCCCCTCATAGCCCGATCCCGTGACACCCTTCGCGGGGATGCCGGCGATGTCGGCCCGCGCAGTGGCCTGGGCCAGCTGGAACAGGTTCCAACGGATGGCCTGCTGGAGCTCGGGCTGGCCGCCCACCACGATGTCCGCGGTGGCCCAGTACGCGCGGTAGTGCTCGCGGCTCTCGGTGAAGATGTCCTCCACAGACCGGAGCCCGGCTTCGGCGGCCTCGGCCGCGTCTCGTTCCGAATCCTGGACGCCGCGGCCGGCGGCATAGCTGACGCTCTTTTCCAGCCGGAACGGCTCGTCGGCGCGGACGGCAAGGACGTACCGGACGCTGCTGTCGTCCTCGCCTGCCACGGTCTCGAAGGGCTGGTGGCCGGCCGAGGTCCAGTGGTCCACGGCGATTCCCACGCGCTGCCCGGATACCGCGGCTTCCCAGGAGAGCCGGAGCGAGCCGTCGCCGCCGTCGGTCCTTACCGGCAGGAGGACCCGGCCTGCGTGCCGGCCTGCCCGGCGCGGGTCATGCGCCGAGTGGTCCTCCACAGGCTGGTCCTGGCGGTTGATGACAGACGACGTCACGTCGGCGGAAACCTCGCGGTCCGAAGCTACTTCGAGCGAGATGCCCAGGATGCCGCGCGAGGTGAAGCCCAGGGCGCGGCGTTCGGTGGTGGTCACCGTGGCGCCGGACCGGCACAGCCAGGTGATGCGGCACTCGTAGATACCGGTGGCGAAGTCAATGGAGCGGCGGTAGTCCAGGACGGCCGATTCGGCGAGGGTGAGGCTCTCGCCGTCGATGATCACCGTGAAGTTGTTCGCATCCGGGATGTAGATGATCCGCTGTCCGGTCCGGGCGAAACCGAACGCGTTCTCCGCATGCTTGATGTCCCAGATCTCGTGCAGGCCGTTGATGAAGCTACCCGGAAGGTCCGCGTCCGAGGGCGCCCAGTGCGCACCGCGGATGCCCAGGTGCCCGTTGCCAAGGGCAAAGAGCGTCTCCAGCGTGCCTGCGCTGCCCGGCTGGTGGTGTGTTTCCACTAGCTGCCAGGGGGTGTTGGGGAACCGTTCACGGTCCGCGGTGATAAGAGCCATGGTGTTGGGATCCTTTTGGCGTTGTGCGGGGAGGTGCTTCGTGCCTGAGGCCGGGGAGCTTCAGGCGGCGATGGGTGTTAGAGCAGTTCGTCGAGGTCGTTGACCACGCTCGTGGCTCCGGCGTCGAGCAGGGTCTGCCGGCCGGCGCCGCGGTCCACGCCGATCACCGAGTGGAACTGTCCCGCGTGTCCGGCCTGGACGCCCGAAACGGCGTCCTCAACCACCACGCATTCTTCGCTGGGCAGGCCCAGGAGTTCCGCGGCGTACTGGTAGGTTGCCGGGCTCGGCTTGCCGGGCAGGCCTTCGGCCGCAGCAACCACACCATCGACCACTATTTCGAAGTGCCCGTTCAGGCCAGCGGCCTTCAGGACAGCCGGTGCGTTCCGGGATGAAGAGACGACGGCGACCTTGAGTCCCCGGTCCAGCGCGGCTTCCAGGAAACGCACCGAGCCTTCAAACGGTTCGACGCCGGCGCTCACGATGTCGTTGAAGACCGTGTTCTTCCGGTTGCCCAGCCCCTGGACGGTGGCGTTGGCTGCGTCCTGCCCGGCGTCCCCGGTGGAACCTTGACCGGCAGTGCCGTCACTTGGCGCGCCTTCGGGCAGCACGATGCCACGGGACGCCAGGAAGTCCCGGACGCCGTCGAACCTGGGCTTGCCGTCGATGTGATCGAAGTAGTCGCCCTCGCGGTAGCCGGGCACATCCGGAATGGACGCCAGGAAGCCCTCGAAAAGCTCCTTCCACGCCTGTTCGTGGACAGTGGCCGTGGGGGTCAGCACGCCGTCGAGGTCGAACAGAATGGCGGAAGCGGTGGTCCAGCCGGAGTTTTGGGTATTCAGAACGTCAGTCATGCGCGGTGTCCTTTCAGACGGCGGGCAGCGTTAGGGGCGGGATCGCGAGGGCAGTGAGCAGAGAGGGGCCAAAAGCGGAAGCTGGGAGGTGGGTCCACGGTGTCCGCCGGATCAGCGGCGCGGCGGCAGGGCGTGGGCGGAAACCACGGCGGTGCGGTGGGCTGCTGTTAAACGTCTTCTTCCATCATGGGCACCTTGACGCGGACTGACAACCCGGCGGAACTGAACCGGCGGCACACCGCGGGCAGGGGCCTGTCACTCGTGCATCCATCCGGCATCCCTTCCCTACTGTTTCGATGGCCGTAAAACTCGGGCCAACGCTGAGTGTAAGCGCTTACAAATTTGGCGCGCAACTGTTTTTTCTCCGGCCTTCGCTCCGCCCACTCTTCGGCCGGGATTGTGACGGAATTCTCGTCGGAAAAGCGCCAGTCAGCCGAGCACGTAGTGGCGCAGGAAGGCGCTGACGTCCACCATCTCCGTCTTGCTCATGGCGTGGCCCATGCCGGGATACGTCCTGGCGGTCAGCCGGGTGTTTTCGTTCAGCCATTCTCCGGTGTAGGCCGTGGCGTCCTCATTGATCACCACGTCCGCCTTGTCCCGCCCCCAGAAGAAGGGCGGCGGGGCCGTGAAGGATTCGGTCAGCGACAGCAGTTCGTTTTCCAGCACAAAACCGGAGAGCCCCACCGTGGCCTTGTAATCCGCGGGATGGAGCCGGAGCAGCGTGCTGGCCATGGCCATCCCCTGCGAGTAACCCAACAGGCTCACGCTGCTGTGCTGGCCCCTGACGGAGTTGATCCACGCCTGGACAGTGTTGCTGGCGGTGATGACATCCGCGAAATCATTGGCCAGGAAATAGTCCAGGAGGAACCAGCCATAGTGGTCGCCGACCACCATGGGGGCCCGCAGCGCAACACACGTGAACTCGGCCGGCAGGTATTCGAACAGCCGCACCATCCGCGACTCATCGGTGCCATAGCCATGCATCATGACAAGCAGCGGGGTGCCGTCCCGTTCAGCCTCCGGCTTGGACCAAACAACTGTCTCCATCGGATCAGCCTAGCCAGTCAAGCACCAGGTCCGCGGCCGGCTCCGCCATACCCAAACTCTTTCGCCAGACCGAATAGGGGTTGACTGCACTCCCTTTCAGAATGATATTTCTCCTGACCGACCTAAACACTTCCCGAGGAGCGCACCGTGTTGAACTGCTTGGTTATCGGATCCGGAATCGGCGGGCTCGCCACGGCCCTCTCACTGCATAAGGCGGGCCACACCGCCGTCGTCTTCGAAGCGCATGGAGAACCATCAGACGGCATCGGCGGCTTCCTCACCGTCGCCGCCAACGGCTTTGATGCCCTGGACACGCTGGGCCTGAAGACGGCTGCCTCCGGACTGGGCTTTAGTACCCCGCGGATGTCAATGCACCTGGGCAGCACGGGCCGGCACCTCATCGATTTCGAGTACAGAGGTTCTCTGACGGACGGCACCACCCGCACGATGACCCGCTCCGAGCTATACGGATTTCTCCGCTCCGAAGTTGCGCGGCGCGGCATCCGCGTTGAATACGGCAAGCGCCTGAGCGCCGTGGAGGAAGCGCCCGACGGCGTTACCGCCTTGTTCGACGACGGCACTGCCGCTTCCGGTCATCTGCTGGTGGGCGCAGACGGGCTCCGTTCCGCGGTCCGGAATCTCATCGAGCCCGATTCTCCGGCACCACGGAGTATCCCGCTGCTGAACACGGAAGGAATGGTACCGGCGGGGATTGTGCCGGCAGGCACGGTGGACGCCGAACCTGGCCAGATGAAAATGACCTTCGGCAAACGCTGTTCTTACTGCTACATGCAGGACCCGGAAGGGCGCGTCTGGTGGTTCGCCAACCTGCCGCAGCGGGAGTCCGAGGATCCGTCCCTTCTGGATGCGGCCGGCCTCAAGGCTTGGCTGACCGGCCTGGTGGCCGGCGACCGCACCCCCATGGCGGCCATCGTTGGCGCCACCGAAGACATTAGCCGGCCGTACGCCACTTTCGACATTCCCTCTATTCCGCGCTGGCACCGGGACCGGCTGGTACTGGTGGGCGACGCCGCCCACGCGGCTTCACCGTCGTCGGGGCAGGGCGCATCCATGGCCATCGAAGACGCCATCAGCCTGGGACGCGCATTGCGTGCCACCGCCCCAGGCGCCGTCGGCGGCGGTGACGCAGCGAGCATTGCAGCGGCGTTCGCCGATTATGAAAGCGAGCGCCGCGGACGCACTGAGGCAGTAGTGGAGTGGGGCCACCGCAACTCAGCGCCCATGGCCAGAGGCCAGCTCAGGCGCGTGATTAACGATCTGGTGATTAACGATCTGGTCCTGAAAGCCGTCTTCCGCTCGCTGGCCAAGAAGGGCGAAACCTTCGACTGGGTCTACGGACATCACATCGAATGGGACACTCCCGTTGCTCTATCACCGGTCCCTAAATCGTCCGAATAGAAACCAAGACTGAGGGATCAAGCAATGTGTGTTGATTGAATCCGCAGCGTCCGGACTGTAGCGTGACACTGGACAGCATGCTTACCAAGTCACGCCCACCAGTTAGCGGACAACAAGGAGCAAGTCATGAGAATCGGTTCCTCCATCTTCCTTATTGCGCTCGGCGCCATCCTGGCCTGGGCCATCGCCCCGGGACTGATCCCCTTCGTAGACCAGGTCATGGTGGGCTACATCCTGATGGCCGTGGGCGTGATCGGACTGATCGCTTCACTGGTCCTGGCCTCGCCGGGCCGCGGCCGCCGGGTCAGCGAAACCCGTTCGGTGGTTGATCCCAACACCGGCGAGCGCATCACCCGCAACGAAAGCCGCGACGGCAACATTTAAGCTCCAATCCACCCGGAAGCCGGGCCGGACCACAATGGTCCGGCCCGGCTTTTCCATTTCCGGCGGAGTCCCGGCCCGGCTTTCTGTGTTTTTGTGGCTTTCGTTGACAAACCAACATAGACACAGATAAAGTCAAGTAATTCAACATCATGTGATACCAGTCACTGAATGTCACAGCCGCTGAGATCCAGCACTTTACGCAATGGAGGGTACGTGTTCGCCGAGGAGCGCCAGCAGAAGATCGCCGAGCTTGTTGCCGGCACCGGCCGGGTCAGCGTGACCATGCTGGCGGAGCGCTTCCGCATCACCACCGAAACCGTCCGCCGCGACCTCGCTACCCTCGAAACCACCGGCACCGTGCGCCGGGTCCACGGCGGAGCAGTTGCGGCCGACCGCTTCAGCACCACCGAGGAAAGCATCAACGAACGGACCATCCAGCGCCCGGACCAGAAGATGCGCATCGCGCAGGCGGCCCTGGCCCTGATCCCCCAGGCCAAGTCCGGCAGCATCCTGCTCGACGCCGGTTCCACCACCGAAGCGTTGGCCGACCTCCTCTCCCGGCGCGCCGCCGTCGAACCTTCCGCCGGCGGAACCGGCGCCGAACTGGTGGTCATCACCCACGCCGTTCCCATCGCAGCGAAGCTGTCCAGCTCTCCCGGAATCGCCCTCCAGATCCTGGGCGGCCGGGTGCGCGGCCTCACCCAGGCCGCCGTGGGGCAGTCAACCGTGGAGGCTGCGCACCGGATGCGCCCGGACATCGCCTTCATCGGCACCAACGGCATCCACCCCACCTTTGGCCTCAGCACCCCCGATCCTGAAGAAGCCGCCGTCAAGGCAGCCTTCGTCCAGTCGGCGCGCCGCATCGTGGTGCTGGCCGATTCCTCCAAGCTGGACGCAGAAACCCTGGTCCAGTTCGCTTCCCTGAAAGATCTGGACACCTTGATTACAGACAGCGAGCCCAGCCCCGAACTCGCGGCAGCCCTGACCGAGGCCGGCGTCGACGTGGTGATCGCGTGATCGTCACCTTCACGGCCAACCCCAGCCTGGACCGCACGGTGGCCCTGCCCGGTCCCCTGGAACGCGGCGAGGTCCAGCGTGCCCTCTCGGTCAGCCAGGAATCCGGCGGCAAGGGCGTCAACGTCTCCCGCGCCCTGGTCGCCTCCGGCCTGGCGACCATCGCGGTGCTCCCGGGCGCCGATGGCGATCCCGTCCTCGCCGGGCTGCTCCACGACGGCGTGCCGTTCGCGGCCCTCCCCATCGACGAGCCGCTGCGTACCAACGTGGCGCTCACCGAGCCGGGCGGCGTAACCACCAAGATCAACGAGCCCGGCCCGCTGCTGAGCGAAGACCAGCAGGAAGCCCTGATCGGCCTGCTGCTGGAACGCGCCCGCGGCGCCAGCTGGGTGGTCCTGGCAGGTTCCCTGCCCCCCGGCTTCCCGGCCGACTTCTACGCCACCGTCACCCGCCGGCTGCGCAACGGCGCCGGTTCGGGGACTGGTATCGGGGCCGACGGCGGCGCCCCGCTGATCGCCGTCGACTCCTCCGGTAGCCCGCTCGTCGCCGCCGTCTCCGGCGGGGCACCAGGCAAACCGGACCTCCTCAAACCCAACGCCGAGGAACTGGCGGAACTGGCTGCCGCAGCCGGATTCGCCACGGCGTACACCGCAGACGAACTTGAAGCGGATCCGGAGGCTGCCGCAGCGGCCGCCGCCGCCGTCGTGCGTTCCGGTGTGGGTGCTGTGCTGGCAACTCTCGGATCCAAGGGAGCTGTCCTGGTAACGGCCGACGGCGCGTGGCTGGCCACGCATCCGCCGGTCGCCGCGGTCAGTACTGTCGGCGCGGGCGATTCATCGCTGGCTGGCTATCTGCTCGCCCACGGCCAGGGCGCCGCCCCGGCCGATTGCCTCCGTCAGGCAGTGGCACACGGTGCCGCCGCCGCCTCGCTGCCGGGTTCCACCGTCCCGGCAGTCCACCAAACCACCCCGGATGCCGTAACCATCACGGCCCTTCGAAAGGATTGACAGTGACTCAGCTCATCACCACCGAACTGGTCGAGCTCGACCAGAACCTGGGCACCTCGCCCGAGGACGTGATCCGGCACTTGGCCAGCAAAGTAGCTGCCACCGGCCGCGCGTCAGAAGTCGAGGGTCTCTTCGCCGATGCCTTCGCCCGCGAGCAGAAGACCGCCACGGGCATCCCCGGCGGCATTGCCATCCCGCACTGCCGTTCAGCTGCCGTGATCGAACCCACGCTGGCCATGGCCCGGCTCAACCCCAAGGTGGACTTTGGCGCCAAGGACGGCCCGGCGGACCTGATCTTCTTCATCGCCGCCCCCGAAGGCGCGGACCAGGAACACCTGAAGCTGCTGTCCAAGCTGGCCCGGTCCCTGATCAAAAAGGACTTCACTGCGGCGTTGCGTGCGGCGTCTTCCTCCCAAGAAATAGTCGAGCTGGTGACCGCGGCGATCGGTGACCGACCCGCGACCGGCGTCGCCGGGAATGGGGGCCCGGGAGCGGCTTCGGGCGTCCGCGAAGCGGGCGGGGCCCCCATTGCCGGTGACGCCGCCCCAGCCACTCCAGCCACCAGGCGCCTCGTCGCCGTCACGGCCTGCCCCACCGGCATCGCGCACACGTACATGGCCGCCGATTCGCTGGTGGCCGCGGCCCAGGAAATGGGGGTGGACCTGCAGGTGGAGACCCAGGGTTCCTCCGGCGCGAAGCCGCTGGACCCGGCCGTCATTGCCGCCGCCGAAGCCGTGATCTTCGCGGTTGACGTGGACGTCCGCGGCAAGGAGCGTTTCGCCGGCAAGCCCGTTATCAACGCCCCCGTCAAGCGCGGCATTGACGAGCCGGCCAAGATGGTCCAGGAAGCACTCGCCGCAGCGACGGATCCGCACGCTCGCAAGGTACCTCACTTCGGTGCCGAGGAGCAGGCCGAAAGGGAAGCCTCCGAAAAGGGCGAGCACATCGGCCAGAAGCTGAAGCGCGCACTGCTCACCGGTGTCAGCTACATGATCCCGTTTGTGGCCGGTGGTGGCCTGCTGATTGCGTTGGGCTTCCTGCTGGGCGGTTACGACATCACAGGCTTCGCGGACAAGATCCTCGCCGAAAACAACCTAGGTAACCTGCCCACCGAGTACCCGGAACTGGCCTGGGGACCTTTCGGGGCCTACCTCGGCGCCGTGATGTTCAAGATCGGTGCCCTGTCGCTCGGCTTCCTGGTACCCGCCCTTGCCGGTTACATCGCGTACGCGATCGCCGACCGGCCGGGCATCGCGCCAGGCTTCGTCGCCGGCGCCGTTGCGGGGTTCATGGGAGCCGGCTTCCTCGGCGGCATCGTGGGCGGCCTGCTGGCCGGCTACATTGCGCACGTGATCGGCACCTGGCAGGTGGCCCGCTGGTTGCGCGGCCTGATGCCCGTGGTGATCATCCCGCTTCTCGCCTCCATCGTGGCGTCGGGGCTGATGTTCCTCGTGCTGGGCGCACCGATCGTCGGCATCACCAATGGCCTGAACACCTTCCTCTCCGGGCTCACCGGCGCCAGCGCCATCGCACTGGGCATCATTCTGGGCCTGATGATGTGCTTCGACCTCGGCGGCCCCGTCAACAAGGTTGCCTACGCCTTCGCCGTCGCCGGCCTCGGCGCGGCAAGCATCGACAACCAGGCTCCGTGGCAGATCATGGCGGCCGTCATGGCTTCGGGCATGGTGCCGCCGCTGGCCATGGCACTCGCCTCCACCGTCCTGGACAAGAAGCGCTTTAGCTTGGCGGAACGCGAAAACGGCAAGGCTGCCTGGCTTCTGGGTGCATCCTTCATCTCCGAAGGCGCCATCCCGTTCGCCGCGGCCGACCCGCTCCGTGTGATCCCGGCCAGCATGCTCGGCGGCGCAGTGACCGGCGCCATCTCGATGGCATCGGGCGTTGGATCCAAGGCCCCGCACGGCGGTGTGTTCGTATTCTTCGCCATCGACAACTTCGTCATGTTCGTTGTCTCGATCCTCGTCGGTACCGTCGTCACCGCCCTGGCGGTCATCGCCCTCAAGCGCTGGGCTGTCCGCGAACCCGCTGCTAGCGTGGAGTCCGTTCCCGCAACGGTCTGACCCGGCTTCACCCACTACCTAACAACGGCGCCGAACCAAGAGGCAGCCGAAAGACAAAAGGAGCAAAAATGCCAGAACGCACCGCAACCGTCGCCAGCCGCGTAGGCCTGCACGCCCGCCCCGCCGCCATCTTTGCAGAGGCCGCCGGCGAGTTCGACCTGGACATCACCATCGCCCGCCAAGGCGAGCCGGTCGATGAGGCAATGGACGCCGCCAGCATCCTGTCCCTCATGAGCCTGGGTGCCGCCCACGGCGACGTTGTGGTCCTCCGCGCCGACGGTACCGGCGCGGATGACGCTCTGGAGCGCCTGGTCCAGATCCTGGAAACGGATCACGACGCCGAGTAGCGCCCCGCGCTTAACAGCAGCGGCCGCCGTCGTACTTTCTCCCGAGTTGGGGAAGGCACGACGGCGGCCTCTCGCTTTTAAGTCACCCGGCCCCGGGGTGGTTAGCCGCGTTCGGTGATAACGGTCCAGACCCGGTCCGGTGGGGCGTCGATGGTGATGGTGGACGTTGCCACGAAGTTCCCGGACATTAACGGACCTCTTTGGCAGTCAACAGCAGGTATTCCCATTCCATTTGCCACACGGCATCACCGTGGGCCTCGCCAAAGGAATCGGCCAGTTCGATGAGTGTTTTGTCCAAGGCCTGAGCCTTGTCCCGGTCGTCCCCAATGAACTTGTATACGGCGATCGTGGGACCGTAATGGGACTTGAAGTACCGCAGGAAGTCCTCCGGCTGATGGAAACTGCGGATGGCCACCGTGCGTTTTTTCGCCTGGATATCGGCGATCCTGCCGCCGAAGAGTTCCCGCACGTGGTCTTCGCTGCCCCACAGCGGCGGCGGCTGGGCTCCGGGCGGCGCTGGCGGCGAGAACGGCTTCATCGCGGCAAACATTTGACCGATGAACCCCTCGGGCGTCCAACTGAGCAGGCCGATAGTGCCGCCGGGTTTGCACACCCGGACAATTTCGTCCGCCCCCGCCTGGTGGTGCGGCGCGAACATCACACCGAGGCAGGAGGTCACCACGTCAAATGCGTCGTCCTCGAACGGCAGCGCCTCGGCGTCTGCTTCCACCCATTCAAGCCCGACGCCGCGATCGGCAGCCTGCCGGCGCCCGGCGTCGAACAACTCCGGGGTGAGGTCGCTGGCCACCACATGGGCACCCATCATGGCCGCAGGGATGGCCGCGTTACCGGCGCCGGCAGCCACGTCCAGAATGTGCTGCTTCGGCTTGATTCCGCAGGCATCAACCAGAATGGCCCCGAGATCCTGCACCAGTTCGCTGGCCAGCGCGGGGTAATCCCCCGACGCCCACATAGCACGGTGCTTTTGCTTCAGCGCCCGGTCTGCCTCGTCCACGTCGGCTTTGTCATTCATTTCGGCGACCCTCTCCGTTGACAGGCATTTCCTTTGACAGGCTGGCTGTAATGCGACCCATTGTGGCCGCAGCGGGGCTGGCTGTAAAGCGTCTGGAGCTCGGGGCTCGACGCGAAAGCAAGCAAACTTAGGGATTCCTTGTGTTTCCACAACCCCGGAATTAGCGTGGAAGCCTGACCAGCCAATGCGGCGCGGCGGCGTCCAGGATCCCGGTTGAAGGAGGACGACATGCCCGGCAAGAAGAACCCGAGCCTGAAAGATCCTGAACTTTACGAGGAACTTCGCGAGGACGGCGCGTCCAAGCAGAAGGCCGCCCGCATCTCCAACGCGGCCGCCAACAAGGGCCGCTCCGCGGTGGGCCGCAAGGGCGGGAAATCCGGCGACTACGACGACTGGACCGTCCCGCAGCTCAAGGCCAAAGCCAAGGAAATAGGTCTCACCGGCTACTCAGCCAAAAAGAAGAGTGAGCTGATCTCCGCCCTGCGGAACTCCTAGGCGGCGGCCATCTCCACCAACGCAGGTTGTTCGCAGACGGACTCAAGCACCCTTTCGCGCCCGCGTGGGGGTGGCCTTCGCCGCAGGCTTCGCAGCAGTGGACTTGGTCGCCGTCGCCTTAGGGGCTTTGGCGGGAGCCTTCCCGCCGGAACCCTCGGCACTTTCGTCAGTGCCGGCGTCGTCCGCGTCCTCGGAGGCCGCGTCCTCAGAGCCCGCATCCTCGGAGGCGGCAGGCTTCCCGCCGCCGCGCTTCCGCTCCAGGCTGCGCTTGAGCGCCTCCATCAGGTCGATGACCTCGCCGTTGCCGCCCTCGCTGGCTACGGCGCCGAACGTTTCGTCGGTATCGAGCGAATCGCCCTTCTCCAGCTTGGCCTCGATAAGCTTCCGGAGCTGCACCTGGTAGTCATCGGTGAAGTGCTCGGGTTCAAAATCGGCGGCCATGGACTCCACCAGGGCAGCGGACATCTCGCGCTCCTGCGCGGAGATCCGGATGGACGTGTCCAGGGCGGGGAAGCTGGCCTCCCGGACCTCGTCGGGCCACAGCAGGGACTGCAGCACCAGCACCTCCTCCTTGATGCGCAGCGCCCCCAGCCGGGTCTTCTCGCGCAGGGCGAACTGGACGATGGCCACGCGGTCCGTATCCTCGAGCGCCCGGCGCAGCAGGACGTAGGCCTTGGGCGACTTGGAATCCGGCTCCAGGTAATAGCTCTTCTCGAACATCATGGGTTCCAGCTGCTCCGACGGGACAAACTGGACCACCTCGATCTCGTGGCTGTTCTCCGCCGGGATGGATTTGAGCTCATCCTTGGACAGGACCACCGTCCGGCCCTCGTCCTCAAACGCCTTGTCGATGTCCGAATAGTCGATGATCTTGCTGCAGACCTCGCATCGGCGCTGGTACCGGATCCGGCCGCCGTCGGCGTTGTGGACCTGGTGGAGGCTGATGTCGTGGTCCTCGGTGGCGCTGTAGACCTTCACGGGCACGTTGACCAGACCGAACGCGATGGCACCTTTCCAGATGGCTCTCATCCCTCAAGTGAACATCACGCGGGGCCGGAGGTGAAGACCCATGGCCGGCCCTAAAGAGCGCGTCAGGGTGGCGGGGCGGGAACTGACCCTCACCAACCTCGACAAAGTCATCTACCCGGATACCGGCACCACCAAGGCCGACGTCCTGGCCTACTACGCCGCCGTGGCCCATGTCCTGATCCCCGCGGCAGCCAACCGGCCCGCCACGAGAAAGCGCTGGGTCAATGGGGTGGGCACCGCAGGGCAGCCCGGCGAGGTGTTCTTCCAGAAGAACCTGGAGGATTCAGCGCCCGGCTGGCTCCCCCGCGCCGCCATCAGGCACAAGGACCGGACCCTCTACTACCCGATGGTGAACGATCCCGCCACACTCACCTGGTTCGGCCAGATCAATTCGCTGGAAATCCATGTCCCCCAGTGGCAGGTGGACTCCCACGGCAAACAGCTGAACCCGGATCGCCTGGTGCTGGACCTCGATCCCGGCGATGGCGCCGGGCTGGAGGAGTGCGCCGAGGTTGCCAGGCTGGCACGCGCCATTCTGCAGGACGTGGGCCTGGAACCTGTGCCGGTGACCAGCGGCAGCAAGGGCATCCACCTCTACGCGGGCCTGGACGGCACGCAGACCTCTGATCAGATCTCGGACTTTGCCCACGAACTGGCCCGCGCGCTGGAAGCCGACCACCCGGATCTCGCCGTAAGCGACATGAAAAAGACGCTGCGCAAAGGCAAGGTGCTGGTGGACTGGAGCCAGAACAGCGCCGCCAAAACCACCATCGTGCCGTACTCCCTGCGCGGCCGCCTCACCCCCACCGTGGCCGCCCCGCGGACCTGGCAGGAGATCGGCTCCCCCAAGCTCCAGCACCTCGACTACAAAGCCATGCTGCGCCGGGTCAAGGCGGGCAAAGACCCGTTCGCCGCCGTCGGCCGCGGTGCCGGCCACGCTGGTTCCCTGGACGGGGAGACGGACGACGGCGGCGCGCACGCCCGCCTGGAGCGGTACCGTTCGATGCGGGACCCCAATGCGACGCCGGAACCGTTCTCTGGCGTCTCGGGGGCCGGAGACACCTTTGTGATCCAGGAGCACCACGCGAGCAGGCTGCACTTCGACTTCCGGCTGGAGCACGAGGGCGTGCTGGTGTCGTGGGCCCTGCCGAAGGGCGTTCCGCAAGCCGGCGGGAACAACCACCTGGCCGTCCAGACCGAGGACCACCCCCTGGACTACGCCACGTTTGAAGGCACCATTCCCAAAGGCCAGTACGGCGCCGGCGAGGTCACCATCTGGGATCACGGGACGTATGAACTGGAGAAATGGATCAACGGCCGGGAGGTCATCGCCACGCTGACCGGTGCCGAGGGCGGTGGCCTGTGCGGCACCAAGAAGTTCGCCCTCATCCACACGGGCCGGGGGCACGGCCAGGATGTCGAAGGCCAGTGGCTCATCCACCTGATGGACAAGGACCACCACACTTTTCATCCGCGGCGGGCTCCGGTGGGTGATGACGAACCCGACTCGAGAACCGAAGTGCGCGAAGCCGAGGAGGCTGCACCAGCGATCCGTGCCGAAGATTTCGGTCCCATGATGGCAACGTCCGGCACCGCCGCAGACCTTCACGGCAGCGACTGGGAGTTTGAGCTGAAGTGGGACGGCGTGCGTGCGCTACTGGTCGCGGACGAAAACAAGGTCCGGATCTTCAGCCGCAACGGCATCGACGTCACCGCAACCTACCCGGAGCTGACGGACCGGGCCTGCTGGCCGGCGGGACCGTTCGTCGCCGACGGTGAGATTATCGCCGTCGGGCCTTCCGGCAGACCCGATTTCGGGCTGCTCCAGGGGCGGATGAAACTGACCCGGCCCGCCGACGTCGCAAAGGCCCGCGCAGCAATCCCTGTCCGGCTGATGCTTTTTGACCTGCTGTCCGACGGCGGCGGGGACCTTCGCCGGTTGCCTTTCGCCAAGCGGCGGCAGCGGCTGGAGGAGTTCCATCACCCGTCGGCGTGTCCCGTGGAGCTGTCCGCCGTGCTGGACGAGAGGATCGAGCACATCCTGGAGAGCGCGCAGGAGCTGGGGCTTGAGGGCGTGATGGCCAAGCGGACCGACAGCCGCTACGTCAGCGGGCAACGGACCCGGACGTGGATCAAGATCAAACTGGAACAGACCCAGGAAGTGGTGGTGGGTGGCTGGCGGCCCGGCAAGGGCGGGCGGCTGAGTTCGGTGGGTTCGCTGCTGGTGGGCATCCCCGACGGCGACAAACTGCGTTACGTGGGCCGGGTGGGCAGCGGGTTCAGCATGCGCGAACTGGAGGAACTCCGGCAGAAAGTGGACGATCTGGCCCGGAAGACGTCACCGTTCGACGACGTTCCCCGCGAGGATGCCTCGGACGCCCATTGGGTGACGCCAAGGTTGGTCGGAGAGGTGACGTTCGGGCAATGGACCGGCACCGGGAAGCTCAGGCATCCGGTGTGGCGGGGCTGGCGGCTGGACAAGAACGCTGACGAAGTGGTGCCGGAGTCTTAGCGACGCGCAAATTTTCCTTGGACACGGAGACGGCCTGGCGACACCCGAATTCGGGTGTCGCCAGGCCTTTTGTGTGTCGTCAGGTCAGATGCGCGTCGTCAGCGGGAGTGCCCTTAGGACGAGTGCGGCATCTGCGGGCGGCCGGTGCGGTGCACGGCCGTGACGGCAGCCTCCTGGCCCATGCGGCCGTGGGCTGTACCCCGTTCTTTGGGGTGCCTGCGCTTGCCGTTGCCGTCCGGCCACTGGCTTTCGCCGGCCATCGCGGCAGTGACCGCAATGGTGGCCGGGTCAGGCATGGACGGGGTGTCCATGGCTGCCGCGAGATGGTCCGCGACCTCCGGTTCGATGTTTTTTTCAGCATGTTTTTCAGCCATTTTTTCTTCCTTCCGCAATGAAATGAAGTGGTTACCAATAGGTAGTCTGGCGTGCTGTCCGGGCGCTGGAAGCTACCAGCGGACCTTCTTCTCGGCAGGGCCCTGCTTGCCGCTGGCGTGCGTGGGCTTGTGGTTCTTGCCGACGCTCTGCAGGCCGTTGTCGCCGCCCCGGGACTTGCTGGCGAGCATGGCCCGCTGCGCCTCGGTCAGCCCGGACCGGATGCCCTTGGCTTCGGCGTCGTCCTGCGCGGCTGCGGGCTGGCTTGGTGTGTTCTTTTCAGTCATTTGGTGGAACCTTTCTGAGGAGAATCAGTGTGTCTGACGAGATCAGCATGGACGGGGGCCGGTGGTACCAGGCCGCAGGCGTCCGCCTACTCAAAGATCAGTGTTCCCATGGCTCAACAATAGGCAGTTTCAGGCTCGGTTGTGAACCCCCGGTTTCTGGCCAGATCGGAGGGTGTGATGCGGTCTGGCCAGCGGCCGGGAATACTGTGGCGGCTGTCACTTTTCCGCGCGAACCAGGGGAAAAATGGCTCCAAAATCGCGTCGTAAGCAAAAAGATTCGGTAACGATGGGCCGGCACCGCCCGCATCCCAGTGATGGCGCGGCGAAACCGGCGAAAAGAAATCTGATGACAGCGGCTCAAAACGCCCTGAAACACGTGATCTTACGGTACAGAACTCTTATTTGCCATGGAAACCGCGTAAAATTGAAGGCCTGCCCAGAGCGGGGCAGCTACAAGTCGCAAGCAAATGACCTCCATAGGAGTTGCCCAAATGCCCACAGACCGAAGCACGACCGACTCTTCAGCAGGCGTGAACAACGCCAGCCGAACTAACTTTGCAGTACCAAACAGTGCATTACCAAGTGCGCGTAAACCGAAGATCCTTGCGCGTCGCCGACTCAAAGAGTCCGACGTGAATGTAGTAAACCAGCCCATGCTGAAAAAAGCGCTCGGCGGAACCATCGTGGGTAACACCATGGAGTGGTTCGACGTCGGCGTATTCGGCTACCTGATCACCACCATGGGACCTGTCTTCCTTCCCGAGGCCGACAAGTCCGTCCAGACGCTGTTCCTGCTTGGAACGTTCGCTGCGACTTTCATTGCCCGTCCCCTCGGCGGCGTTGTGTTCGGCTGGCTCGGCGACAAGATCGGGCGGCAGAAGGTACTCGCAGCAACACTGATGATTATGGCTGCGAGCACGTTCGCCGTCGGGCTGTTGCCCGGATACGCCCAGATCGGCATCTGGGCCGCTGCGCTGCTGGTAATCCTGAAGCTTGTACAGGGCTTCTCCACCGGCGGTGAATACGCCGGCGCCACCACCTTCGTGAGCGAATACGCCCCGGATAAGCGCCGTGGATTCTTTGCAAGCTTCCTGGACATGGGCAGCTACCTGGGCTTTGCCCTGGGTGCGGCGCTGGTTTCTGTCCTGCAGCTGACCCTTGGCCAGACAGCCATGGAGGAGTGGGGCTGGCGCATTCCGTTCCTGATCGCAGGTCCGCTGGGCCTGATCGCCATCTACTTCCGGAACAAGATCGAGGAATCCCCTCAGTTCCAGGCCACCCTGGATGCCCAGGAATCCATCGGGCAGGCTGCCGCAGCTGCTGACGTGGACGCCGCCAAGACTCCGGTCGGAATCGTCAAGGCCTACTGGCGCTCGCTCATCGTGGCGATGATCCTTGTGGCCGCGGCCAACACCGCCGGCTACGCGTTGACGTCCTACATGCCCACGTACCTCACGGAGTCCAAGGGCTACGACGAGGTCCACGGCACGCTCCTGACCATCCCAGTGCTGGTCATCATGGCGTTGTGCATCCCCCTGACGGGCAAGCTGTCCGACCGCATCGGCCGCCGGCCGGTCCTGTGGATCGGCGCCATCAGCACCGTGGTGCTGGCTACGCCGGCTTTCCTCCTCATCGATATTGGTGAGGTCTGGTCCACGCTGGCAGGACTTGCCCTGATCGCCTTCCCTGTGACGTTCTATGTTGCGAACCTCGCCTCGGCATTGCCCGCGCAGTTCCCGACAGCCAACAGGTACAGCGCCATGGGTATCGCCTACAACTTCGCCGTTGCCATCTTCGGCGGCACCACGCCGTTCATCGTCGCCGCGCTGATCACGGCCACCGGCGATGACATGATGCCGGCCTACTACCTCATGGCGACCTCAGCCATCGGAGCCGTGGCCATCTACTTCCTGAAGGAATCAGCCCAGCGTCCGCTGCCCGGCTCCATGCCCAGCGTGGACACCCAGGCGGAGGCCAAGGAACTGGTTGCGACTCAGGACGAGAACCCGCTGATCGACCTGGACGACATGCCGTTCGAATCCCAGGACGTCACCGATGCCGCGGCCACAAAAGTTCCGGTCGGAGTCTAAGCAAAACATCGGAACAACAAACCGGCCTGACCGGGCCGTCTTGTAGCCCGCGCTCAAAGGCCCGTCCCGCGCGCTTTCCTTGGGGGAAGCACGCAGGGCGGGCCTTAGCCGTGCCCGCCCTAGCCCGACGCCGGGCCGGCCCCAAGCGACGCCCTGTGACCCAGCTAATGGTGAGCATTCCGGGCTTCTGCTAATTTTCGAACAAGGGTCTGATCGATTGGTGGTGTTGGCTGTGCGCAGAGTCATGGCCCATGCCCGCACGCTGCATGCGCTTGGCCCGGCGAACAACGACCGGCTCTCGGCCGTACGGGTTGCCCTCAGCGTGGCCGTGCCCTCCCTGGTCCTCCTGGCCATCGGCCGCCCCGAGCTCACCATGTACGCAGTATTCGGTGCCCTGACCGGCATGTACGGACGCTCGGAATCCCACCAGCTTCGCCTCAAGCACCAGGCGCAGGCGGCAGTGGTCCTGGTCAGCGGCATCACGGTGGGCGTGTTCCTGTCCGTCAACCACATCCACTCCTGGTGGCTGGTGCTGGTGGAGGCCGTGCTGGCCGGTGCCGGTTCCCTCTTCTCCGACAAGGTGCGGCTCAAGCCCAACGGACCGTTCTTCGGCATCCTGGCACTGGGTGCCTGCGCCTCCGTCCCGACGAACGTGCCGTTCCTGACTGCCGTGCTGATCGGTGCGGCCTCCGCCGCGTTCTCGATCCTGGTGGGCTTCGCCGGCTGGCTGCGGGTCCGGGCCTGGCAGGCGGGCGCCCTGCGTGACGTTCCGCGTCCCAGCGGTGAACTCCGGCAGGCCGCGCTGGTGCACGCCGCCCGCTATGTCCTGGCCGTCGGTGCCGCCGGGGCCTGCGGGGTCCTGAGCGGCAGCGGCCACCCGCACTGGGCCATGGCCGCGGCCGCCGTCCCGCTCGCCGGAGCCGACCTGCCCAGCCGCGTCCACCGCGGGATCCACCGCATCGTGGGGACGTTTGTCGGTTTGGCGCTGGTCGCCGTCGTACTTTTCCCGGGGCCTCTGTCTCCGCTGCAGTATTTCCCCGGCCACACCGCCGCCGTGCTGGCGCTGCTGGTGATCGTGTTCCAGTTCCCCACCGAGCTGTTCATGGCGCGGCACTACGGCTGGGCCATGGTCTTCTTCACGCCGGTGATCCTGCTTATGACGCAGCTTGCCGCCCCCATGGACCCGGGCCTGCTGGTCACCGAACGCGCGGTGGAGACGTTTGTGGGCGCCGTGATCGGTATCGCCGTGGTGGTGGCCGTCCGCGCACCGCGGAAGGCTACTGTTTCGGGCGTCGCGGCGGCCCGGACGTAAGACGCGCCGGCAGGACGCGCGAGACGGCGGCGACCAGTTTGTAGCGTTTGGTGGGGATCGAAACGCCCTTCCCGCGGGCGTTGTCGGCGAGGCCCTCCCGGACCACCTGGTCGGCCCGCAGCCACAGCCAGCGCGGGGCCACCGACTTGTCCATGCCCATGCGGTCATGGAATTCGGTGTGCGTGAATCCGGGGCACAGTGCCGTGACGTGCACGCCTTTCGGCCCATAGGACAGGTTGGCCCAGCGGCTGAAGCTGACCTGCCACGCTTTCGCGGCCGAGTAGCTGCCGCGGTTGGCGAACGCCGCCACGCTGGCCACGTTGATGATCCGGCCCGAATGCCGTTCCAGCATCCCCTGCAGGGCGGCATGGCAGAGCTCCAAGGGGGTCTGCACGTGCAGGCGAAGGTGCCTTTTCTCGTCCTCTAAGGAATTCTTTTCGAACGAATGGAGCAGCCCCATCCCCGCATTGTTCACCAGGACCTCAACCGGCCGCGCAGCGTCCGTAAGGCGCCCGACGACGGCTGCCACGCCGGCGTCGTCCGTCAGGTCAGCGGGCAGCACCTCGGTGGAAACGCTGTAATCACGCTCCAGTTCGTTAGCCATCTGCCGGAGCCGGGCGGCGTCGCGGGCCACCAGCACCATGTGGTGGCCTTCCTGCGCCAACTGGCGGGCGAACTCCGCTCCCAGCCCTGCGGTTGCCCCGGTTACGAGCGCGGTGGTGGGTGTCTCCATGCGCCCAGACTAGCGGTGTTACGGCGCCGGCGGCTGGTGCAGGCCGAAGGTTGAGCCCTGATCGTCCTTGCAGAGCTGGAATCTTCCGTATTCTGCGGGGTCCTCGTCGCCCAGTTCCGCACTGTCCGTCGAGCCGCCAAGTTCACGCACCCGGGCCAGGGCGGCGTCCATGTCGTCCACCCGGAAGAACAGGTAGGGCACCGCGCCCTTGTCGCCGCCGTGCAGCCCGCCGGGGATGCCGGGGGTGCCGATGATTGACCCACCCTCATCGGACGGTCCGGGGCTGAAGTCCCAGCCGAAGAGAGCGCCGTAGAACGCCCTGCCCCGTTCGGGATCTTCTACGCCGATCTCAAAGAACGCTGGTTCGCCGGCCATGGCTTCTCCTTGTCTGGTGGGGGTGAGGTGGGTCGCGTGGGGTCCCTCGGTCGACACCCACCCTAGACCTGCCCGGCACCCCGGTCCAGAGTCAGCGTGCCCGCTCAGCGGTTCAGAAAAAAGTCTCCTGTTTGTGTCGATCCGGTCTCGCGCCGTTCGACCTATGGATGAGAAGGTCGAAGGGCGACCTTCCACAAACCAAGGAGTACGTGATGGCTAAGTACATGTTGATTATGCGGGCAGACGACGAGGCGTTCGCGAAGTTCGAGGACATCGATTTCAACGAAATCCTCGAAGCCATGGGCAAGTTCAATGACGAGCTCATCCGCGCCGGGGTCCTGCTGGCGGCCGAAGGCCTCGACGACCCGAAGGCCGGGGTGGTGGTCGATTTCACCGGTGAAACGCCGGTTGTCACCGACGGCCCCTACGGCGAAACCAAGGAACTGTTCGGCGGCTACTACATCCTGGATGTGGCATCAATCCAGGAAGCCGTCGAGTGGGCCAAGCGGGCCCCCATGACGGCGGGAACCAAGACCGAGATCCGGCGTGTGACCGGCATCGACGAGTTCCCGCAGGACAACGAATGGATCCAGAAGGAACGCGCCTGGCGCGAGCTGACCGGGCAGCTCTGAGCTGGCGGCTCTGACAGCTCTGATGCGGCAGCTCTGATACGGCAGTGAGCGCAGTTGAGGCGCGGGGCGCCGTCGAGGCAGTGTGGCGGATGGA
The DNA here is from genome assembly GCF_057840185.1 of Pseudarthrobacter sp. KH_020_B. Taxonomy (NCBI): domain Bacteria; kingdom Bacillati; phylum Actinomycetota; class Actinomycetes; order Micrococcales; family Micrococcaceae; genus Pseudarthrobacter; species Pseudarthrobacter sp. KH_020_B. Next base: position 463,263 of record NZ_CM174506.1, on the reverse strand, counting down.
ATCCGCCCGCATCGTCGGCGCCCTGGCCCGCTACACCGGCGACTTCCCGCTGGCCGAGGATCTCGCCCAGGAGGCCCTCGCCGAGGCACTCGTCTCCTGGTCCGTCAACGGCGTGCCCGCCGAACCCGCCGGCTGGCTGCTGACCACCGGCCGCCGTCGTGCGATTGATACCTTCCGCCGGCGGGCGGCGCGGGACGACAAGTACGCGCTGCTGGCCCGCGGGCTCTCGGAGGAGGAGCCCGGGGCGGACGCGTTGTTCGACCCCGATGCGATCGACGACGACGTGCTCGCCCTGATGTTCATCTCCTGCCATCCGGTGCTGGCCAAGGAGGCCCGGATCGCGTTGACGCTACGAGTGGTGGGCGGTTTGGGCAGCGACGAGATTGCCAAGGCGTTCCTGGTGCCGGTGGCGACAATCCAGGCACGCATCACCCGCGCCAAGAAGACGCTGGCCGCCGCCCAGGTGCCTTTCGCGGTGCCCGAACCGCACGAGCGGGCGGAACGTCTCGGCTCGGTGCTCAACGTCATCTACCTGATCTTCACAGAGGGCTCGTTCGCCTCGGGCGGCGCGGAGTGGATCCGCACGGACCTTGCCGGTGAAGCCCGCCGCCTGGCCCGGGTGCTGGTGCGGATCGCGCCGGAGCCCGAGGTGTTCGGGCTGATTGCGCTGATGGAACTTACCGCTGCGCGGTTCCCGGCCCGGCTCGATGCGTCGGGCCACCCGGTGCTTCTGGAGGACCAGGACCGACGGCGGTGGGACCAGTCCGCGATCCGGCGCGGACGTGCGGCGCTGGCCCGGGCCGCGGGATCCGGACGCGGGTTGGGCGCCTATGGTCTTCAGGCGTCCATCGCCGAGTGCCATGCTGTGGCTCATTCGGTTGCCGAGACGGACTGGCAGCGGATCGTCATCCTCTACGAAGCCCTCGGACGGCTGACCCCGTCCCCCGTCATCGAACTCAACCGTGCTGTCGCCGTCGCGATGGCTTCCGGCCCGGCGCACGGACTGGAGTTGGTGGAGGCTCTCGCCTCGCGCGGTGAGCTGGCGGGCTCGCACCTGCTCCCCGCGGTCCGTGGCGAGCTGCTCACCCGGCTCGGCAGGCGTGACGACGCCCAGCACGCGCTCCAGCAGGCCGTGGCGCTGTGCGGGAACGCCGCCGAGCGCGCGGTGCTCCAGCGCAAGGTCGACGAGCTCAGCTGACCGGCCCCGCCGCTGAACTCGCCGCACAGCGCGAAAGGACACTTGGGGCCCCGTCCTGAAGGGCCTCAAGTGTCCGTTCGCGCTGTGTCAGGGGCGCCGGATCAACTGCCGGCGGCGAACCTGGCGAGCGGGTTGGCGAGCCGGCCGGCCATCTGCAGCCCGCCGGACGGGTCCGTGAGGTCAAGCATCTGCTGGTTGTTCCGCAGCTGCAGCCGGTTCAGGCACGACAGTTCAAAGTCCGCGGCGAACAGGTCGTGGCGGGCGAACTGGTCCGCCAGCTCCGGGTGCTCAGCCTGGTAGTCCTGGATGGCCCTCGCGGCCGTGCCCCAGAACTCCTCCTCGCTGAGTTTCCCGTCCTCCACCAGCAGGGCCCCGAGGAAGCGGAAGATGCAGTCGAACACATCCGTGAAGATGGCCAGCACCTTTTCGCCGTCGGGAATGTCCGCCTTGATGCGCGATACGTCCTCGGGCAGGTCCAGCCGGTTCCCCATCACCACGATTTCCTCGGCGATGTCCTTCATGACCGCGCGGACGGGCACACCGTTGTCCAGCACCAGGATCACGTTCTCGCCGTGCGGCATAAAAGCGAGTTCGTACTGGTAGAGGCAGTGGACCAGCGGGACGAGGTACGCCTCGAAGTAACGGCGCAGCCAGTCGGCGGGTGCCAGTCCGGAGCGCTCGATCAGGGCAGACACCATCGGCTTGCCGGCCGAATCGACGTGCAGCAGGGACGCCATGGTGGCAAGCTGCTGGCCGTCCTCGAGCAGCGGGAGCGGACTTTCCCTCCACAGCGCGGAGAGCATCTTCCGGTACGGCGAGCCCTTGGCGGACCCGGCCTCGTAGTAGCCGTTGTGGTACCCGATGGCCGCGATCTCGCTGATCATGGCCAGGCCGCGCTTCTGCAGGGTTTCGTCTGACCGGATCAGGTCCTGCAGCCAGTCATTGATGGCGGGGGTTGCCTTCATGTACTGCGGCGAGAGTCCCCGCATAAAGCCCATGTTCAGGACGGACATGGCCGTCTTGACGTAACTCTTGGCGGGCGCGCTCGTGTTGAAGAACGTGCGGATGGACTGCTGGGCCTGGTACGTGTCCTCGCCCGTGCCCAGGTGGATGATGTGCTGCTGGCCGATTTCGGCAGCGAACGTCACCGTGAGCTTGTTCTCCCACTGCCAGGGGTGCACCGGCATCAGGAAGTACTCGGCGGGGTCCACACCCTGGGCCGTGAATTCGGCATCGAAGGACAGCAGTGCTGCGGCGCCGAGCTCCGCCTCCAGGTGGCCGCGGTAGTCCAGCCCGGCGCTGGCAGTGAAGACAGCCTTGCTGCGGTGGACCCCGATCCACTCCACGCGGACAGGAGCCCCGGTCTCCGGAGCGAACGCACGGTAGTCGCTGATGCCGAAGCCCAGCCGGCCGTTGTTGGCCACAAAACACGGGTGGCCCTCGGTCATGCTGTGTTCGATGGCCTGGAAGTCGGATGCGGGGTCGGTGCCGCCGGTGACTCCTGCCACGAGTTCGTCGGCGGACGGCTGTCCCAGCCAGTGCTTGTAGGAGTGGCCGGCCAGCGTGCTGCTGATCTCCTCGAGGTATACCGGGAGCATCTCCTGGCGGATCCCCAGGGTGTCCCTCAACTCGGTGATGAAGCGCAGGGCATCCGGGGCGGCATCCTCGCCGCTGCGCGTGCAGCGGATCGAAGCGGCGTCCACCGACCAGTGCTCCAGCTCCAGCACGCGGGCCGTGAACGAGTATGCCGTGCGGCCGTCGTCGCTGCGGACGACGTACACAGCGGGCTCCTCCGGACCCGTGGCACCCCCGCCGGAGCCCAGCCGCTGCGGCTCCAGGATGCGTTCGTGCAGGAATTCGGCGAGCGCCTTGCGGACCAGGTGTCGGTTGGCCGCAGCCCAGCGTTCGGGCGCCAGGTGCGGAACGGTGTTGGCGGTGCTGGCGGTGCTGGCGGTGCTGGCGGTGCTGGCGGTGCTGGCGGTGCTGTCGGTGCTGGCGGTGCTGGCGGTGCTGGCGGTGCTGTCAGGATTGTCGGCGGCGCTCTTAGTAGCAGCGGCGGCGGCACTGACGGGGGCGGATTCCCGCACGACGGCGGCGTCCAGCTCGATGGCGGCGTCCAGCTCGATGGCGGCGTCCAGCTCGATGATGGTCACAGTGATGCTCCCTGGTGGATCGGAGTGGAAAGGTCATCGGAATGGTCTTGGGGGTGGCGCAGGGCTGCGCGGGCGGCGAGGTAGTCCTGGCGTGTGCAGAAGCTGAGCAGCGCTTCCTTGTCCGGCAGGATGACAACGCCCGCCGGCTGGAAGCCCAGCCGCTCGTTGAGCACGTGGATCTTGGCGTTCCTGGCGTCCGGTTCCACCACCACGCGTTCCACGCCTGGTTTCTCGAACAACCGCCCCAGCACGGCGTCCATCACCGCGGCCGTGTACCCCGGCTGGGGATCTCCCGACGGCGGCGCCACCAGCAGGTGCATGCCGATGTCGCCCTCCTGCACGGCATAGGCCGTGGCCAGTGGCGAGGCTGACGGCAGGTATTCCTCCATCAAGAAGGCGGGGACGCCGTCGTCGTTAATCCCCAGCAGGGCATGGTGATGCCCCGTTGCCTGGATTTTCGAGTATTCCTCCACAACCCCGTCAACTGTTGAGGACAGCATCCCCCAGAACGACGCGTAGGGCTGGGTAACCCAGCTGTGGAGGAGGGGTGCATCGGCAGCGGCGTCAACACAGCGGAACGTGAAGCTCACGCGGGCACCTCCGCTTTTCGAGTTGAGAGCACTTCGGCAGATTCGGGCAGGCCTGCCGGCGCGCCGAACTGCTGGAACGCGATGCTCCGCTCCACGGCGTAGACTTCGCGGCCGGTGATCTCACGCAGGATGCACGAGTTGCGGTAGGCAGCCATGCCGAGGTCCGGGGTGACAAAGCCGTGCGTGTGCAGCTCGGCGTTCTGGACGAAAATTTCGCCGGGTTCGACGCCGGTGCTGTAGTTGCGCGCCACGGCGAACCGGCCAGCGGAGTCACGGGCGATCCGGTCCTGGATGCCGGCCAGGAAGCCCGGCTCCCGGTAGGTGTAGCCCGTGGCCAGGACCACGGCCTCGCTGTCCAGCACATAATCCGAGCCCTGCTCCTCGTGCCGGAGCTGCAGCGTGTGGGAACCGGCGGCCTGATCCCACGCGGCGCCGGTGAGCGACGAATGGGTGAGGAGCTGGGTGTCCACCATGCCGGACAGGCTCTTGGTGTACAAGAGGTCGTAGATGGCGTCGATCAGCTCGGAGTTGATGCCCTTGTACAGGTTCTTCTGGCTCCTGATGAGGCCGTCGCGCTGGTCCTGGGGCAGCCCGTGGAAGTAATCCACGTACTCCGGCGAGGTCATTTCCAGCGTGAGCTTGGTGTACTCCAGCGGGAAGAATCGCCCGGACCGGGTGACCCAGTTCAGCTGGTAACCGTAGGTGTCGATGTCCTGCAGGAGCTCGTAGTAGATTTCCGCGGCGCTCTGGCCGCTGCCCACGATGGTGATGGTGCGCTTGGCCTGCAGCTCACTCTTCCTCGACAGGTAATCGGCATTGTGGAGGACAAGTCCCCCGCCGCCGTTCGCGGCCGACTCGACTATTCCGTCACAGGACGCCGGCACATACGGCGTTGTGCCCGTACCCAGCACCAGACGCCGCGCCAGCAGCACCTCAGGCCCGTCCGGACCTACCACCGAAAGGCGGTGCACGCCGGCGTCGTACGTTACATCCAGCACAGCTGTGCTAAAACGGACGGACCGCAGCTGGCCGGCCACCCACTGGCAGTACTGGTTGTACTCGGCGCGCAGCGGATAGAAGTTTTCGCGGATATAAAACCGATAGAGGCGGCCGGTCTGCTTGAGGAAATTCAGGAACGAATAGGGCGAGGTGGGGTCGGCGAGTGTCACCAGGTCCGCCATGAACGGCACCTGGAGGTGGGCCGGCTCCAGCATCATGCCGGGGTGCCAGTCGAAGGATTCCCGTTGTTCCAGAAAGACGCCGTCGAGCCCGCCCACCGGCTCGCTGAGGGCGGCGAGGCCCAGGTTGAAGGGCCCGACGCCGATGCCGGCGAAGTCGAAAATGCGCGGTTCGGTGGAGGTGCTCAAGCCAGAGGTGCTCATGCGGACACCTCGCTGGTGCTGGCGCTGGCCAGCAGCTGCGCGCCGGTGCGGCGCAGCAGCTCGATGATCTCGCTGATGTCCTCCAGGGTTGCTTCGGCGTTGAGGAGGGTGAACTTCAGGTAGTGCCTGCCGGCCACCTTGGTGCCGGCCACCACGGCCTGCCCGGACGCGAAAACGGCCGCGCGGATGGCCGGGTTGAGGGTGTCGGCCGCGTCCTCCGAAAGCCGGCCGCCCGACACCCGCGGCCGGTACCGGAAGACCAGCGTGCTGAGCTGCGGGTCGGCGGCGAGCTCAAAGTCGTCGTCGGCGGCCAGCACGGATCCCACGCGGGCGGCGAGATCGATCGCTTCGTCAAACAGGGCGCCGATCGCATCCGCGCCCATGATGCGCAGCGTCAGCCACAGCTTGAGCGCATCAAAGCGCCGGGTGGTCTGGATGCTCTTGTCCACCTGGTTGGGGATCTCGGCCAGGGCGGCGCTTTCCGGGTTCAGGTAGTCCGCGTAGTAGGTGACGTGCTGCAGCATGGCGCGGTCCCGGACCAGCAGGGCGCTGGAGCTGACGGGCTGGAAGAACGTTTTGTGGAAGTCCACGGTGACGGAGTCCGCGAGGCGGGTCCCGTCCAGCAGGTGGCGGTACCGGCCGGACACCATCAGCCCGCCGCCGAAAGCCGCATCAACATGGAACCAGGCACCGTAGGCGCGGGCCAGGGCGGCGAGGTCCGCGAGCGGGTCCACCGCACCGAAGTCAGTGGTCCCGGCGGTGGCCACAACCGCCATCGGCACCAGCCCGGCGTCGTGCGTTTCCGCCATGGACTCGGCAAGCGCGGCCGGGTCCATCTTGTGGTCCGCGGCGCACGGGACGGAGATGACGGCGTCGAAGCCCATGCCCAGCATGGACGCGGACTTCTGGATGCTGAAATGGCTGTCTGCCGACGTGAAAATCCGCAGTTTTTCCAGCAGCGCGGGCAGCCGGAGTCTGGCATTGGCTGGCTCCTGCCGCAGCCCGGCGACGGCGTGGTTGCGTGCGATCAGCAGTGCCTGCAGGTTGGACTGGCTGCCGCCGGAGGTGAACACGCCGTCGGCTGCAGCCCCCAGCTGCAGCCGTTCGGCGGTCCAGTCGATGAGCCGGCGCTCGATCATGGTGGCCCCCGCGCTCTGGTCCCAGGTATCCATCGAGGAGTTCACCGCGGACAGGATGGCCTCCCCCACCAGCGCAGGGATCACCACCGGGCAGTTCAGGTGGGCCGCGTACTTGGCATCGTGGAAGTAGATGGCGTCCCGGAGGTAGACGGTCTCAAGCTCTTCCAGCGCCGCGGCGGTGTCCGGGAGCGGCCGGCCCAGGTCAACGGCGCCGATGCGCGCCTTCATTTCGGCAGGCCCGACGCCGGTGAACGGCCGGGTGGTCCGGTCGAGTTTGGTGGCCACCGCATTGACGCCCTGCAGCACCTGCGCCACATACCGGGTGGAGTTCCTGGTGTTGAACAGATGGTTGGTGGCAGCGAGGGCCAGCTCCACGCGGGAGCCGAAATCCTGCCCGGGCAGGGTTTCGCTCACCCGATTTTCATCCACGTACATCTCATCAACACGGGGCAGCAGCGGCACAGTGGTCATCCTTAGTTCGACGGCGGGGGGTGTCTTTAGCAAGGTAAGCCTTACTTAGGTGAACCTTTTCGTCAAACTTTAGTGACTTATTTATCTTAAGCCGCGGGAATACGGGCGTTCTTCAGGTCGCGAGTGCGTCATTGACTGGCCCCGATCGCAAATCGGGTGGAAGATACTCCGCGCGAACGGACACTTGAGGCCCTCCGGAGAGAGTTTCCGGGGGCTTAAGTGACCGCTCGCGCCTGGCGGGAAGGGCTTAAGTGACCGCTCGCGCCAGTGCGAGGGGGCCTAAGTGACCGCTCGCGCCTGGCGGGAAGGGCTTAAGTGACCGCTCGCGCCAGTGCGAGGGGCTTAAGTGACCGTTCGCGCTAGTTGTCCGGCCAGTCGATGTGCTGTTCGTAGCCCTCGTGGGCGCGGAGGTAACCGGCAATGAACGGGCAATGCGGGATGATCCGTTTACCCGAAGCCACCACGTCGTCCAGCGCGAAGTGCGCCAATACCTTGCCCAGGCCCTGGCCCTTGAAGTCCTCGGCGGTGTCGGTGTGGAGGAAATCCACGTGTCCGGGCAGGTCCCGGAAGAAGGACTGGACGGCGATCTTCCCGCCCACCCGCAGCTCGTAGCGGTGATGCTCGTCATCCCTGGACAGCGAGACGTCGGGGCTGAACTTGTCCTCTGTGGAAATCATGTTCTCAGTCATGGTTCGACATTGGCACTACTTGGCCCCGCTGGCAATGGCCCGCCAGGCTGGCCCCGAATTTCCCGGGAAACATCGCCGGGGACACGTTCCGGCATCCTGCCCAGCAGCAAGACGCCCAACACAAAGCATGCTGCGCCGCCTCCGAGCAGGCCCAGCGTCAGTCCGTTGAGGGCAGCGTCCGCCACCGGAATGAAGACGACGACGGCGGCCGTCACCACCGCGGCGGCGGGCCGGCCGCGGGTGTGGACAGACGCCGTCGGACGTTCCTCAAGGTGACCGAACACGGCCAGCACTGGGAGCAGGAGGGTGACAATTCCCAGGAGGACGAGCGGGCGGGCCCACCACCATTCCGCGGTGCCTGCCGCGGGTTTGGGGAAGTCGGTGAGGAGCAGGAGCCCGGACATCGCCGCGAGCAACGGCAGGTGCCACAGGTACACGGTCATGGAGCGGCGGCCGGCAACCATGACCACCGCGCGGACCCAGCGGACGCCGGAAACCCAGCCGAGCCCCGGCCGGAAAAGCTGGAGCGCGGCAGCCTGGGACACGCCCAGGAGCAGCAGGCAGAGGTTGGGCGGGTTGAGGTTGACCAGCATGTTTCCGGAGTAGAGACCCAGGCCGGTGACCACGCCCAGCACCAGGTTGGCCGCTAGGATGAGCCCGACGAGACCAGAACGCGAGAGCCTGGCGAGGTGGCCGTCGGCCGTGAGGAAGCCCAGTTGCTGGACTGCACACCACAGGAAGACAAGGTTTGCGTAGGCGAGCAGGGGCAGGGCTCCGCGGAAGCAATCCACGGCCACCACCAGCGCCGCCAAGGCGGCAAAAGTCAGCCACGGGGCGCGGGCATGGAAGCGGGCCAGCAACGGGACGTTCAATTGGGCAGACAGGTAGGCCGCGAGGAACCACAGCGGCATGCCGGCCCCGGTGGCCATCAGCTGGATCACCTGGGGGTCCACGCCGAGCAGAAGTGCCGCCCAAAAGCCCAGGAACATCACCGCCAGGAGCGCCGCCGCCGGGCGGACCAGCCGCAAGAGCCGTGCCTGGGCGAACTCGAAGCCGGTGCCGCCGCGGGCCTTCAGGCGCAGCCAGGACTGGAGGCCGGTAGTGCCGCCTGTCACGAAGAACAGCGGCATCACCATGAAGATCCAGATGACCGGCACGAACCAGAGCTGATCGCCCAGCGTATTTTCGGTGGTCACGGTGCCGTCCGCGTGCAGGACGGGGCTGACCATCATGCAGTGGGCCACCACCACCAGGGCCAGGCAGACGAACCGGACAAAGTCGATCACCAGGTCGCGCTGGACCGCCTGTTCACCGTGCGGGGCCGGCCCCGGCTCCTTCACACCACTCACGTGCAGTCCCTACGAGCGCCGATGCTGTTGTTGACTCAATTGTCCGCCCGCAATGCGCTCCCCGGCCAGAAGTGTCAGTCAGCCAGTAACGGCCAGCAACCCAAGCACGACGGCGAGCAACGGCGTCGTGCCTTGCAGAACCGCGGCGCTGAGGTACTTTTTCCCGCTGAGTGCCAGCACGGCAGCGGCGAGCAGCATGGAGCCGCAGCAGCTGAAGATCAGGGTCCAGCCCACCACGTGCTGGGCCGAACCGTGCGGGGCAAGCGCCACGCAGCCCACCCCGATGAACGCGCCGATGGCCAGGAACAGGTTGTAGAAGCCCTGGTTGTAGGCGAGCAGTTTGGTGGTCTCGGCGTCGGCCTGGGAGGCGAGGCCGAAGCGCTTCCACGTGGCCGGTGTGGTCCAAGTGAGGGATTCCATGGTGAAGATGTACGCGTGGAGCGCGGCGGCGATGAACGCAAAAAGCAGGGAGGCCAGAATCATGTGCTGATCCTAGCCTCCCCAAAACTCAAACGAGCCTCAGCGGGTGAGCATGCCCAACGCCGACGTGGCGAATTCCCTGGCCGAGCTGTTCCAGTGGCCCAGCAAGCCCTGGAGGTTCTCGCCGTCGGCCCGGTGCGCCGGAAGCTGTTCCTGGAGCGTGGACAGCACGCCGGTACGGAGCTCGGTATTGAAGTTCACCTTACCCACGTTCATCGCGGCAGCCTTGACCAGCTCGTCAGCCGGGATGCCGGACGCACCGTGGAGCACCAGCGGGATATGCGTCCGCACGGCAATGTCCTGCAGGACGTCCCAGCGCAGCTGCGGCTCGCCCTTGTACTTGCCGTGGACGTTGCCCACCGCAACAGCCAGCAGTTCCGCGCCAGTCCGGGCCACAAAGTCCTCCACTTGGGCGGAATCCGTCAGGCCAGCCACTGCCACACCGGCTTCGTCCGCGCCGAAGGCCCGGTCCTCGTCGCCGGCGAGGCCGCCGAGTTCCGCTTCAAGCACGACGTCGGCACCCAGCAGTGCGCGCGCCGCACGGACCAGCGCAATGTTGTCCTCATACGGGAGGGAGGAGCCGTCCGCGAGGACCGAATCCGCCCCCGCGGCGACGGCGTCGACCATCACCTTCACGTCCGAGGCGTGGTCCAGCTGCACTGCCACCGGAACGGAAGCGCCGTCTGCCAGGCCGCGGAGCGCGGCGATCAGCCGGAGCCCGTTGGGCGTGGCGGCCGTCTTGGGGGCCACCAGCAGGATGACCCCGCGGCCCGCGTCCTCGGCCGCGCCAACAACGGCGAGGGCCGTGGTGAAGTCGTAGCAGGTGAACGCGGGAATGGCCGAGCCCTGCTGGAGGGCTGTGGTGACCAGGTGGTCCAGTCGGGTGCGCATCAGACGCTCAGGCCTCCCACGAGGATCCAGGCCACGTAGGTCAGGGCGAAGCCGGCCACGCCCAGGACGGTGGTGAGGACGGTCCAGGTCTTGAGACCGTCCGAGACGGTGAGGCCGTAGTAGCGCACCACGGTCCAGAAGCCGGCGTCGGTCACGTGGGACAGGCCCAGCGAGCCGAAGCCGATGGCGATCACGATGACGGCGATCTGGGCGGGCGAGTAGCCGCCTTCCATCACGGCGGAGGTCAGCAGGCCGGTGGTGGTGACGATGGCGACGGTTGCCGAACCCTGGGCCGCACGCAGTGCCAGGGAGATGATGAAGCCGAGCAGGATCACCGGCAGGCCCAACTGGTCCAGCGTCTCGGAAAGTGCCGCACCGATGCCGGAAGTCCGCAGGACCTCACCGAACACGCCGCCGGCCGCGACAACCATCAGGATGGACGCGATGGGAGGCAGCGCGCCTTCGAAGATTTCGCCGGTTTCCTTCAGCGACCAGTTGCGGCGGACCGCCAGCAGGAAGAAGGACAGGGCCACGGCCACCAGGAGGGCGAAGAACGGGTTGCCGATGAAAGCAGCCAGGCCGTACCAGGAGTTGTCCTTGGGGATGGTGAGCGTGCCCAGGGTGCCGATGAGGATCTGCACAATCGGGGCGGCGATGAGGAAGATGATCAGGGCCGGACGCGGCGGGGCAATTCCTTTGGCGCCGGGGCCGTCATGGCCCACCTTCACCAGGGAATCGGAGCCGTATTCGTCAACCTGGGCCTTGACGCCAGGGAGAAGTTCATATTCCTTGCGGTTCATGATGCTGGCAACCCAGTAGGACAGGAAACCGAGCGGGACGCAGATGAGCAGCGAGATCAGTGTGATGAGCCCGATGTCGGCGCCGAACACGCCGGCGCCTGCCACGATGCCCGGGTGGGGTGGAACGGCGACGTGGATGGCGAGCATGATGCCGGCCATCGGCAGGCCGAACTTGACCGGGTGCACGTTGGCGATCTTGGCAAAGGCGTAAACGATCGGGACGAGCACAATGATGCCCACCTCGAAGAACACGGGGATGGCCACCAGGAAGCCGACAGCGGTGAGCGCCACCGCGACGCGCTTGGCACCGAGCTTCTCGGTGAAGTGTGCGGCCAGCGACTGGACGCCGCCGGAGACTTCGATCATCCGGCCCAGGACGGCGCCGAGCGCGATCAGCAGGGCCACCTTGCCCATGGTTCCGCCCACACCGTTGGCAACAACGGTGAAGACGTTCTTGAGCGGGATCTGCGAGGCCACGGCCACGGCGATGCTCACGGTCAGCAGGGCCACAAACGCCTGGATCTTGAAGCGGATGATCATCACCAGCAGGACGGCGATGCCGATGGCCGCGATGGTGAGCAGCAGCGGAGTACCCAGCTCCACCGCGGGTTTGATGGCGGGGGCGTCTGCCGCCCGCACCATCAGCGAGTTAGTCAGGGGGTTCATTACAGGTGTCTCCTTTGACAAGCCAGTCTTCCAGAAGACGGGCTCACGGGCGCTATTTGTTTCTGTTGGGGAACGCTGGAAGGTACGACGACGGCGGAGGGGGGACCGCCGTCGTCATACGTTTTTTGGGGGGGTGCTTCAGCCGTGGTGCTTAGGCGGCGCGCTTGGTGGGCGCAACAACCTTAATGACGGCGGAGTCATCGGCAGCGGCGAGGCCCTGGGCCTGGCCCAGGAGGTACAGCTGCTCGGCGGCGGCGGCCACGGGGGCTGCCAGGCCGGCGGCGCGGGTGGCCTTGCCCACGATGCCCATGTCCTTGACGAAAATGTCCAGGCGGGACAGGACCTCGGCGCCTTCCTCGGTGTAGGCCTCAAGGATGCGCGGGCCGCGATTGGAGAGCATGAAGGATCCTGCCGCGCCGGCTTCGAGGGCGGCAAGGGTCTTGGCCTGGTCCAGGCCGAGGGCGTCGGCGAGGGCCATGGCCTCGGCAGCGGCCGCTATGTGGATGCCGCAAAGGAGCTGGTTGACAGTCTTGAGGGCCTGGCCGTCGCCGGGCTTGTCGCCCACAACGGTGAGCGTGGAGGCCAGCAGTTCGAGGGCCGGGCGGGCCTTCTCCTGGGCTTCCGGGGACGCGCCCACCACGATCAGCAGGTCGCCTTCGCCAGCACGCTTCGGACCGCCGGACAGCGGCGCGTCCACGAGCTCAACGCCGTATTCGGCGAGCTTCTCCACCGTAGCCGGGATGGCTTCGGTGCCCACGGTGCTGCCGAGGATAACGACGGCGCCCGGCTCCAGCACGGAGGCCACGCCGTTCTCGCCGAAGAGGACCTCGTTGAGCTGTTCACCGTTGCGGACCGCCAGGAGCAGGGCGTCGGCGCCCTTGGAGGCTTCCCGGGCGGAGGCGAAGGTGCGGATGCCCGCTTCTTCGGCGAGCTTCAGGCGCGGTTCGGCGATGTCGAAGCCGTGGACGGTGAGCTCGCTGGCCAGTCGGGTGGCCATGGGCAGGCCCATGGCGCCGAGGCCCAGGACGGTGATGGTGTAGGTGCTGGTCATGGTGTTTTCCTTTGAAGGCTGGGGGTCGATCAGAAGGTGTTGCTGAGCTTGCGGGTGACGTCGGCGAGGGACTGGTCATCGCCCACGTTGCCGGCGAACACGATGTACGGGATGCCCTTGGCGGGGCCGTCCACCGGCTCCCAGAGCGAGACGATGCCCGGCAGCATGGGACCGCGGACAATGGCGTGGCGGATTTCCAGGCCGTGGGCGGCGACGTCGGAGGACGTGATGCCGCCCTTGGCGATGACGAACCGCGGCGGGAAGGTCTTGAGGGTCCGGTTCACCACGGCGACGACGGCGGCGGACACCGTGCGCGCGATCTTCAGGCTCGCTGCGGGATCGTCAGTCTTGATCAGCAGGCGGCTGGTGTGGACGATCACGTCTCCCCCGTGGAGCGCCGCCACAACGGTGTCAGCGGTCTGGTCCAGGTGGGCGTCCCCGGCGTCGCCGAGCAGCTTCTCGACGTCGATCTCCACAATGCGGGCGGCGCTGTGCTGCTCGGTGAGGGCCTTGAGCTGGCGGGTGGTGACGCCAACGTGGGAGCCCACCACGATCAGGCCACCGGCTTCGGACGGGGTGTTGCCGGCGTAGGCTTCGGCGCCGGTGAGCTCGGTGCGGATTTCCTGGCCGATCCGGGCGCGGCCAAACGGCGGTCCCACACGGTAGAGGAGCTTTTTGCCGCGGCGTTCGGCTTCTTCCAGGCCCAGTGACAGGGCGCGGAGGTCGTTCTCGGTGACGATGTCGGCGACGATCGGCGTGGAGTTGGTGGCGGGCTCGATCGCATCGGCGATGGCCTTGGCGGTGACCTGCGGGTCGGTGGAGGCGCGGATGATGTTCAGGTCCAGGACAATCACCGATTCCGCAGCGAAGCGGCCCTGCGATTTCTCTTCCACGTATTTGGTCATGTCCGAGTTTGCGAAGCCGAAGCTGGCGTCCTTGGCGAATTCGGTCTCGGCCACGGGGGTGAGCTTGCCGGCGTCGTCCCCGGTGCCGCGCATGTAGTGCACGCCGCCGATGGTCACGCGGCCGGCGTCGGGGAACGCCGGAACCAGCACAACGCCGTCGGTGGCTTCTCCGCTGACGTCAGCAACGGTGGCGGCGATGACGTCGGGCTCCAGCGGGTAGTGGCCGCGCAGGGTGGAGTCGCTGCGGCTCACGAACCCCAGCCGCAGGCTCGAACCGGCACTGGCATCTGCGGACCCGGCGGCGGCCAGCGCGTTGCGGACCACTTCCTCGTTGCGGGCGGCAGCTTCAGCGGGGTCCAGGCTGCGGGTGTTGGTCAGCACGTAGACGGCGGGCTTCGTCTGGCCGAAGGCCCAGATGAAGTCCTCCACGTCCCAGCGGGTGAGCACGGGCAGATCCGCCACTGACTGCGTTCCGGTGGGGTCGTCGTCGAGCACTACGAGCATCCGGGGGGTCTCCGCGCTGGACGCGGCGACGGCGTCGGCAACAAGGCAGGCGGGAATCGGGACTTCGGCCGGGAAGGCGGCCAGGATGTCTGCTTCAAGCGTCACAGTGCACTCCGTTGTGTGGAAATCTCTAGGTATTAGGGTAACTGTAAGATGTCTGACATCTAACATTTCAATTCAGTGTGGCACAGGACATAAGAACGCGCAAGTAGACTTGTCAGACATATCTGGCGACGACGGCAAGGGGGACATATGGCACGGAAATCATTGGTGGGCGTTGTTGCGGACGAACTCCTGGACCGGATCATTGCCGGGGACTTTCCACCCGGATCCAGCGTTCCTGGCGAGCTCGAACTCAGCGCCAAGCACGAGGTGAGCCGGATGACCGTGCGCGAGGCCATGAAAACCTTGGAAGCGCAACGGATCCTGAGTGTGGAACGGGGCCGCGGCACGTTCGTTAACCCGTTGAACCGGTGGTCTTCGCTGGAAGCTGTCCTGAGGGCCGCGTCGGAGGGGAAAAACGAAGCGGCGGCCTCCGTTCAGCTCATTGAGCTGCGCCGAATGCTGGAAACCGGGGCGTGCGAACTCGCGGCCACCCGGATCAGCGACGCCGACATCCAGGCGCTGTTCGGCCATGTAGCGGCGATGCGGGCCGCCCATGAGGTCAACGACGTTGCCGCTTTTGTGGAGGCTGACCTGGCATTCCATGACCTGATCCTGCGCGCCTCTGAGAACGTCTTCGTGGCGGTCCTTTTCGCGCCGCTCCACCGCGTGTTGGAAAAGCGCCGGGCCGAAACATCGGCCGTGCCAACCATCCAGGAGCACGCCATCGGGCACCACCAGAACATCGCCGAGGCACTGGAATCGCGCAACCCGGGCCGGTCACGGGAAGCCATGGACCTGCACATGCAGCAGACCCTGGATGACCTCAAGAACCTCGTCCTCGAAGCGCCCTGACCAGCATCCACTCCGAAGTATTGGGTCTGGCCACGCCCGAGAAGTGCCACTAGTGTTCAAGAACGGCCCGCAACCGGGAATCGAAGGCGATCACGAGGAGCGAAGTTGTCCAACCACACGTACAGCATTACTGAAATTGTCGGCACCTCCGAAGAAGGCGTGGACGCAGCAGTCCGCAACGGGATCGCCGAGGCTGCCAAGACCCTGCGCAATCTTGACTGGTTCGAGGTCAAGGAAATCCGCGGCCACCTGGAGGACGGCAAAGTTGCCGACTGGCAGGTGCGGATCAAGCTCGGTTTCCGCCACGAAAGCTGACCTGCCTGAGTTTTAGGAGTGATGGCCGCGTCCCTTGGGCGCGGCCATCATCGTTTAGCTTCCGTTGGACGAGGCAACGCCTGCCGTGCGCCGGACCCAGACGGTGGGTACGCCGTCGAACGCGGGGAAAACATGGCCCTCGAAAAACGAAAGGACCGTGTGGGGTTCGGCTTCCGGGCTCCAGAGGCCGGAAGCCGGGCAGTGTGAACCGGTGGCGGCCTGCGTGGATCTGGCCGTGTGGCTGGCGGCACTGGCCTGGCGTTCGTTGAGCAGGGCGATGCGTTTCATCGTTGAGACCATCCTTGGGTGGTGAAAGTTTGTACATCCAGCCTAGGAAAAACTCGCCGGCGGCCCCATGGACTGCTGGCCAGAATCAGCGTTGCCAGCTGGACAGACGCACAGCCGGCGACTGCCAGACGGTCAGGGACTGACTATCGGCGCGAAAGTACATAGGCTCGTACCGGAGCAATTCCCGAAAGCGGTTTCCGGCCGGACGTCCCGCGCCAGGAACCACCCTTCAGCACTACTAGGAGTCCCCCATGTCAGAAATCTCGCTGAACAACGGCGTCACTATCCCCCAGCTCGGCTTCGGCGTTTTCCAGGTCCCGCCGGAAGACACCCAGCGGATCGTTGAGGATGCCCTGGCAGCCGGATACCGCCACATCGACACCGCCGCCGGATACCGCAACGAGGCCGGAGTGGGCGCTGCCATTGCTGCCTCGGGAATCCCGCGGGAAGAAATCTTCGTGACCACCAAGCTCCGCAACGGCGACCAGGGCCGGGCCCGGGACGCATTCCAGGACACCCGCGACGCGCTGGGTCTTGAGTTCGTGGACCTCTACCTCATCCACTGGCCGGTTCCGTCACAGGGGCTGTATGTCCAGGCTTGGAAGGAAATGGAGGCCTTGTACGCCGCCAAGGAGATCCGTGCCATTGGCGTCTCGAACTTCCTCTCCGACCACCTGGACACCCTGCTCGAATCCACGGACGTGGTACCCGCCGTGAACCAGATTGAGTTGCACCCCAGCTACCAGCAGGCCGAACTTGCCGCCAAGTGCCGCGCCCTCGGTATTGCGGTAGAGGCCTACAGCCCGCTGGGCCAGGGTGGCGACCTGAACGGAAACGCGGTCACCGCTGTCGCGCAGGCGCACAACGCCACCACGGCGCAAGTGGTCCTTGCGTGGCACCTGGCTGCGGGCAGCATCGTCATCCCCAAGTCGGTTAACCCGTCCCGTATCCGCGAAAACTTCGCGGCCGCGTCCCTGACACTGACCGACGACGAACTCGCCTCCATCACCGCCCTTGAGCGGGGCGCGCGCATCGGTTCCGATCCCGCCGTCGCCGCTTTCACGCAGCTGTAGCATGCAGTACACGCACCTGGGCCGTTCCGGCCTGAAAGTTTCCCGCCTGTGCCTGGGAACCATGAACTTCGGCCCGCACACGGACGAGGCTGACGCCCACAGAATCATGGATTCCGCGTTGGACGCCGGCCTCAACTTCTTCGACACCGCCAACGTCTATGGCGGACACGGACACCGCGGCTGGACCGAGGAAATCATCGGCCGCTGGTTCGCGAAGGGCGGCGAGCGCCGCGAACGGACCGTTCTGGCCACCAAGCTGTACGGCACCATGACCGACCGCCCCAACGAGTCCAAGCTGTCCGCGCTGAACATCCGGCGCGCCCTGGACGCCAGCCTGAAGCGGCTGCAGACGGACTACATCGACGTCTACCAGTTCCACCACGTCGACAGGGATACCCCGTGGGACGAGATCTGGCAGGCCATCGAAGTTGCCGTCCAGCAGGGCAAGATCCTCTACTCCGGAAGCAGCAACTTCGCGGGCTGGCACATCGCCCAGGCGCAGGAAGCCGCCCGCCGGCGGAACTACACCGGGCTGGTCAGCGAGCAGTCCATCTACAACCTGTTCCGCCGCGAAGTGGAGCTGGAGGTCATCCCCGCGGCACAGCAGTACGGCCTGGGCCTGATCCCGTGGTCCCCGCTCCAGGGCGGGCTGCTGGGCGGGGTCCTGAAGAAGGAACGCGCGGGCGTCCGGCGCGCCGAAGGGCGCGCCGCTGAGACGCTCAAGAAGCACCGGGATCAGATCCAGCAGTTCGAGCATATGGCGGACGTACTGGGACACGAACCCGGAGACGTCGCGCTCGCCTGGCTGCTCCACCAGCCTGCCGTCACCGCACCGATCGTGGGGCCGCGCACGCAGGAACAGCTCGACGCCGGCATCCGGGCATTGGACGTGACGCTCGACGCCGACGCGCTCAAGCGGCTCGACGACATTTTCCCGGGCCACCGCCCGGCACCGGAAGACTACGCCTGGTGAATCTGTTGGATACCGCGACCGACACCGTGGCACCACGGAACCTCCTCTTCCTCGGCGGCACCGGGGTGATCAGCGCCGCAGCGGCGGAACGCGCCGTCGTACTCGGTCACAGGGTGACCATCCTCAACCGCGGCCAATCCGGCAAGCCGGTACCGGACGGCGCAGAGGTCCTGCACGCGGACATCCGCGACCAGGACGCTGTGCGGGAGGTGCTGCAGGGCAGGGGGTTCGACGCCGTTGCGGACTTTATTTCCTTCACTCCGGATCAGGCGCGGTCCAGTATGGACCTGTTCCGCGGCCGGACCGGCCAGTACGTTTTCATCAGTACGGCATCGGCCTATCAGAAACCGCCCACGCGACTGCCGATCCTGGAATCCACTCCGCTGAAGAACCCGTTCTGGCAGTATTCACGGGACAAGATCGCGTGCGAGGACCTGCTGTTCGAGGCCTACCGGTCGGACGATTTCCCCGTCACCGTGGTTCGTCCTTCCCACACGTACGACCGCACAAGAGTGGGCCTGGTGGGCGGCTGGACAGACATCCACCGGATGCGCACCGGCCAGCCCGTTATGGTGCACGGCGACGGCACCTCGCTCTGGACCGTGACCCATGCCAGGGACTTCGCGAAGGCATTCGTGGGACTGCTCGGCAGGCCGCAGGCAGTGGGCGAGAGCTACACCATCACGTCGGATGAGTACCTGCCCTGGAACCAGATCTACGGCCTGTATGCGCGGGCGGCCGGAGTTGCCGATCCCGAGCTGGTCCATGTGCCTTCGGAAACCATCGCCGCGCACGGCACCGGGCACAGCCCCCACCTGGGGCCAAGCCTCCTGGGCGACCGTGCCCACTCCGTGGTCTTCGACAACTCCAAAATCAAAGCCCTGGTGCCAGGCTTTGCAGCCACCATCCCGTTCGCGGACGGGACCCGGGAGATCGTTGACTGGCACGACAGCCACCCCAAACTGCAGGTGGTAGACCAATCGTTCATGGATTTGAGTGACCGGCTGATCCGGTGGGCGCGGAGGGCGGCTGACTGACGGCGCGGTGCTTGGCCTGCACCCCGGTCACCAACCCCTTGCCCGCCCTTGTGATCCTGGGCATCGTCGCCGTGCAGGTCACCCTGGTGTGCGTCTGGCGCCTGCTGACGATGGTGCGGCGCGGAACAGTGTTCTCCCACGCCGCCTTCCGGTACGTGGACGTCATCTTCTGGGCCGTTGCGGCAGCATCGGTCTTGGTCTTCGGGCTTGCCGTGATGCTCGCGCCGGGCGACGCCGCTCCCGGCGTTGTGCTGCTGATCTGCGGAGCATCGCTGCTGATCGCGGGCGTGGCCCTGATCGTGCTCGTACTCCGGGCGCTGCTGGCCCAGGCGGTGGCCCGCGACGCCGAGGCAAGCCACCTCCGCGCCGAGCTGGGCGAAGTGATCTGATGCCGATCATTGTTGACATTGATGTGATGCTGGCCAGACGGAAGATGCCTGTGGGTGAGCTGGCGGACCGGATCGGGATAACTCCGGCCAACCTGGCGGTCCTCAAGAACGGCCGCGCCAAAGCCGTTCGCTTCACCACGCTTGAGGCACTGTGCGACGTCCTCGACTGCCAACCCGGGGACCTGCTCCGCTGGGAAGCGGGCGAAACGGAAGACGCGACAGCCTGATCCGGGGCAGACTGTTGAAATGACTCTCTCACCGCTCATCACGCTCAATGACGGCCACGGCATTCCGCAGCTGGGGCTCGGCACCTGGCCGCTGGACGACGAACAAGTGACTGCCGCCGTCGTACAGGCCCTGGAAGCCGGGTACCGGCACATCGATACGGCAGTGAAATACGGCAATGAGGAAGGTGTTGGGAACGGCATCCGCGCCAGCGGGGTGGACCGGAGGAAAATCTTTGTCACCACCAAACTGGACGGCGAATTCCAGGGCCAGGACCGCGCCGTGGCGGGACTGGAGGGTTCGCTGAAGCGGATGCGGCTTGACTATGTGGACCTGCTGCTGATCCACTGGCCGCTCCCGGCGCGTGATGACTTCGTCTCGACGTGGAAGACGTTCGAGCGACTGCAGGCGGCGGGCAAGGTCCGGTCCATCGGCGTCTCCAACTTCAAGCCGGCACACCTGGAACGTCTGCTGGCCGAAACCGACGTTGTGCCCGCGGTGAACCAGATCCAGCTGAGCCCGGCGATTACCCGCGAGGCGGAACGGGAGTTCAATGCCAAGCATGGAATTGTCACCGAATCGTACAGCCCGCTAGGCGGGTCGGGGGCCAGCCTGCTGACCGCTCCCCTCCTTTCACAGCTTGGTGAAAAATACGACAAGACCCCGGCTCAACTGGTGCTGCGCTGGCATATTGAGAAGGGACTTGTAGTCATTCCAAAATCGGGAAATCCCGAGCGGATGCAGGAAAACCTCGACATCTTCGACTTCTCCCTGGACCGGCAGGATCTCGCGGAACTTGCCATCCTGGACGAAGGCCCCGGCGCTGGCAACAATTCGGACGCAACAGGGCACTGAGAGGGCCCAGAACAGGCTTTCCGCGGGGCTTCAGGGTGGCGAAAATATAGTAAGCATGATTAGTATTGGGCAGAGGGATGAAGCGTGCCCGGGATCCGGGCACCTCCCTGATGTAGGAAGAAGGAACGACAAAATGGGTTTCTTTGCATTTTTGCTTCTTGGCCTTATTGCCGGCGCGATCGCTAAGGCGATCCTTCCGGGCAAGCAGGGTGGCGGCTGGATCATCACCCTCATTCTGGGCGTTATCGGGGCATTCCTCGGCGGCTGGCTCGGCGGGCTGCTGTTCAACGCGCCGCTGCAGGAGTTCTTCTCGCTGCAGACCTGGCTGCTCGCGATCGCCGGCTCGATCATCGTGCTGCTGGTTTACGGCATGGTCACGAAGCGCAGCGTCCGCAGCTAGTGTCGTCACCGGCATGAATACCGGCCCTGGGACACCATCCCGGGGCTGGTTTTTCTTTCCCCTGCCAAGCGGATCGGGGACTGACACCTTCTCAACGAGCAGGAGTTCACTATGAAATCAAAACTTCTTTTGGGTATTGGTATCGCGGCAGGTTACGTCCTGGGATCGCGATCCGGCCGGGCAGCGCACGACAAGCTCAAGGCCAGGGCTGCGGGCATCTGGGACAGTAAGCCGGTCCAAGACAAGGTCAAAGCCGCCACTGAGGCCATCAAGGAGAAGGCTCCCGAGGTGGCGGACCAGCTCGGTGAGGCCGCGCGCCGGGCGGGCACAGTCATCGGCTCAGCCGTCCACCACGACGCCGCGCCCGGCAACAGCAAGTCCAAAACGTCCGACGCCGGAGCCTCGGTGGGTGCCTCCGGCACCGCTGCGGCTGGTACTGCTGACGCTGGCAGCGCCGTGGGTGGCGACCACGTTCCCGCCCACAGCACCCACCCGGAAACGGTAAATCTGGGGACATCGGACGTTGAGTCCGACCCCGCCCTCAACGACTCCCAGGGCCAGGACTGGTCCGGAGAAGGCGGCGCCACTGCTGCCGGTGCAGCAACGAACGTTGACCCCCGGCGGGAATGATCAGGGATTCGTTGCCGGGACGTTACGCGCGATTCGCCGTGTGACACGGAAACACCGTTGAAATTGTGCTAAAAATGGTCGTTGCTGGCCGCCGCGCTCCTTGGGGGACGCGGCGGCCAGCAACGTTTCACGTCACGGCCACAGGCCGTCTCAGGTGACCAGCTCGGCAGCCCCGAACGACACACTGAACTGAACGCACCACAGGTCAACTGACGCGTATTTCGCTAGGTCAACGTCGGCAGGAATCTGGTAAACCTGATTGCCCTGATTTCCCTTGATCAGGCCGAGGTCGTAGTAATCAGCGGAGCCGGCGGTGAACCACCCTGCCGTCCCTTCCACCACGTGGGCGGCACTTAACCAGACGTGCACATCCGGACCATTGGATGTATCCAGGTTTTCGAGCGTGAGGACCCTGGCACCGTCAGGCTGCTGGACGATCCGGACAGTTCCCGTGGTGGCGTGTTCATGGCTGATCAGAGTACCCACAGCAAGCTGCACCGGACCTGCAGGCATGGGTGCGGGCGTCGGAGTCGGCGCGAGGGGCGTGGGCAGAGTCGGTTGTGCTTGCGCGGGACCGCTGGCCACGATGGGAAGCTGTTCATCCACCCTCACGTCCACAAAGAGAAGCCAGGGCTTGAACAGCACAAGTCCAATCACCAGGCCCACCGCTGCAACGGCCGCCGCAGCGATCATCCAGGTCCGGCGTCGGTTTGGACCCTGCTTTCCGCTTATGGACTTTCCGCTCATGGAACCATGGTCCGCGCATCCGGCGACCGGTGCAACGGACCAGCCGTAACCGGGCATGCGGCCTTTTTGGGGCGACGGCCGCAGCACGGGCATAATGTCATACCCCCGCGGCAGAGTATTCCCATGGAGGCTTTCGGGGATCAGCTTGCGGACGACGGCGGTACCACCGTCGTTCTGACGCGCGCCGCCTCGCCCGTTCGTGGCGCTTCCAACACTGAGCTTTTCGACGGCGGCCAAAATGTCGTACCCCCTTGGCAGAGTATTCCTATGGAAGCTTTGACGGAGCGGCTTACGGGGAACGGCGGTAAAACTGCTGTGCTGACGCAGCCGGTGCCGCTGCAGGCCGTGCCAGCGGCCGCCGAGTTGAGGGCGGCGATCGCGTTGGTCAACGCTGCAGCCGCCGCCGCACCGGAGCAGCTGGCGATGGCCGGCTATGCTGAGGCCGCCGAATGCGCGGGCCTGGTCGAGGAACTCTCCCGCAGCGTGGACTACTTCCAAATCCTCTCAGCAGGTTCGGTGGACCGCACCCGGACCCAGGCCATCACCGCCGCCGCCACAGCCCGAACCTCCCGGACCTGGGTCACCGGCTGGGACAACGGCACCGAAACCCTGAACGAAACCGACGCCGACTGGCCCGCCGGGACCACGCGGACGGTTCCGGGATCCCCGGCCGACGACGGTTGCCGGACCACCGCTGAGTTCCTCCGGCAGCGGCTCCGGATCCCGATCCGGGAAGCGAACCGCCGCCTCCACCTCGCTCACGCCATCCTGCCCGACGCCACCCTCACCGGAGACCCCATACCTCCGGCCAGGGAACACCTCGCCGCAGCATTCTCCCCCACTAGCTCACAAAACCCGGACACCAGCACCAGCCTGCCCGAACAGGCCCAGGCAGTCTCGGTGACCGGGCCTGTGGTGTCCTCCCAGGCCGGGACCATCATCAGCGCCACCCTGGACCGACTCAAACACCAGACGACCCCCGAAACCCTGGACCGGATCGAACACGACCTCACCCACACCGCCGCCACCACCGACCCCGACTTCCTCGCCCGCGTCGCCCGCCGCTGGGCCGACACCATCGACGCCGACGGCGCCGAACCCACCGAAGAAGCACTCCGCCACACCCAAGGCGCGTTCATCCGCAAACCCCGCCACGGCCTGCACCACCTCGAAATCTTCGCCACCACCGACCAATACGAACACTTCGCCACCATCATGAACGCCGCCACCAACCCCCGCACCAGCCACACCGCAGAAACCGGCGAACGCGGCCCCGAAGCCGGCCAGGACACGGACGTCTGGCAGGACATCGACGTGGACCTGGACCGGCGGAGCCGGCCACAAAAACAACTCGACGGTATCGTCACCGCCTTCAAAGCCGCCCTCACCACCAACCAACTGCCCACCACCGGCGGAAACCGCCCCCAAATCCTCGCCACCATCAACTACCAGGACCTTCTCCCGCACGCCGGCGCAGCCGCCGAAACGGACACCGGAACCGGCGCAGGCACAAGCACGGGCACGGGCAAATGCAGCGCCGGGACTGGCGTAGGGAACTACACCTTCACCGGGCCCGTCGCCGCCGCCACCCTCCGCAAACTCGCCTGCGACGCCGACATCATCCCCGTCCTCCTCGGCACCCACGGCGAAATCCTGGACCTCGGCCGCAAAACGCGACTCTTCACCCCCGCCCAACGACTCGCCCTCACCGCCCGCGACCAAGGCTGCACCTTCCCCAACTGCACCGTCCCCGCCCCCTGGTGCGAAGCCCACCACATCACCTACTGGTCACAAAACGGCCCCACCAACACCGATAACGGCACGCTCCTCTGCTCCCATCACCACCATCTCATCCACAAAGAACAATGGACCATCCACACCCGCAACGGCGTCCCCTGGTTCACACCCCCACGCCACATCGACCCCACCCAAAAACCCCGGCAAAACCACTACTTCAAACCACCCCCACCACCCAGACGCGAGTAGACGCTGCCACAGCGCGAATAGACGAGGGTGCAGCGCGAATGGGAAGCCGCCGCTGCAGGAAGAGGTACCTGCCAACCCGCCGCTCTACGAACGCCGGGCCTGTGCGACTACAACCGTGCCGTCCAGTTCTTCTGAGCGGACGGTCCTGACAGCGAAGCCTGCACCCGCCAGGATCGACGCCGTCCCTGCGGCCTGCCGCTCGCTGGTTTCGATGATGAGATTCCCGCCGGGCCGCAGCCATTCGCTGGCCTCCGCAGCGACGCGACGGTGGAATTCGAGTCCGTCAGTGCCGCCGTCGAGCGACCACAACGGTTCGTGCTCCCGTGCCTCGTGGGGCATGGAATCTATGGCGCCGGTGGGGACATAGGGGGCGTTGACCGCCAGAACACGGATCCGTCCCTTGATTGCGGGCGGAAGCGCATCGAACAGGTCGCCTTGGTGGACCTCACCACCCGCGCGGCCAATGTTCCGGCGGGCGCAGGCCACCGCGGCCGGGTCAATGTCCGCCGCGTGGAGCTCCAACCCCACAACCCGGAAGGCGATGGCAGCACCTACCGCACCGGACCCGCAACACAGGTCCACAACAACGGCGGGCTCCGAACCATCCCGGCGCTCCCGCATCTGGTCCGGGGAGAGCAGCGCCAAGGCCTCATCCACCAATAGCCCGGTCCGGCGGCGCGGAACAAAAACCCCGGCATCGAGCTCAATCCGGAGTCCACAGAACTCCGCCCAGCCGAGGATGTGCTCCAGCGGATACCCGGCAACGCGCCGCTCCACTGCCGACGCGATTTCGGCCGGGCCGGACACTGCTGCCAGGAGAAGCCGGGCTTCCTCCTCCGCAAAGACGCACCCGGCAGAGCGAAGCCGCTCAGCGATCCCCAAGAGGGACTCAACGTGCAATTCAGTGGCTGACATGGGTACACCCTCCGCAGTCTGATGGGCACCGAGCACCGTCGCCCGCCTCTGAATGTACGCGAACATAGCCTCTGGCCGCCCAACCCAAAAGACTGGATTTATTCAGTGCAAGCGCTTACAGTGTGCCGTGGTTCACCTCGCGATCGCTCTCTGGTTGCCGGCGCGAACCGCATCACTGACCGCCAAACTGACGCCACCACCCTCACATCCCCACAGAACCCTGTACAGCATCGCCGCTACCAGGAAGGTCTCCTGACGTGAACACACGCACCCGCCGAGGCTCAATCCAACGCCTCAACTACCCGATGACAACATGGCTGGGACTGCTCGCCGCAGCCATGGTCGTTTCGACTTCCTCTCTCCCCGCACACGCGGCGCCGGGCCCGAAAGACCCGGGGTCGTCGTCGGCCCTTCACTCCCTCCGCGCCCCGGTGACGGACGAGAATTTCTACTTTGTGATGGCTGACCGCTTCAGCAACGGTGACACAACCAACGACGACGGCGGTCTGGGCAGCGACCCCATGGTGTCCGGCTTCAACCCGACAAAAAAGGGCTTCTACAACGGCGGCGACCTGGCCGGGCTGCTGGACAAGATCGACTACATCCAGGGCCTGGGCACCACGTCCATCTGGCTCACCCCCAGCTTCAAGAACAAGGCGGTGCAGCCCGAGGACAATTCGGCCGGCTATCACGGCTACTGGATCACCGACTTCACCCAGATCGACCCCCATCTGGGCACCAACGGCGAGTTGAAGGCCCTCATCGACGAAGCCCACTCGCGCGGCATGAAGGTGTACTTCGACATCATCACCAACCACACCGCGGACGTGATCGGCTACGAAGAGGACGCCCGTGAGCCGTACAAATCCAAGGACACGGACCCGTACAGGACAGCGGACGGCGAGGCCTTCGATGACCGCGACTTCGCAGGGTCGAAGGATTTTCCGGAGCTTGATGTCAGGACGTCCTTCCCGTACGCCCCCGTTCTCGACCCGGCCGAACAAAACCTGAAAGTCCCCACCTGGCTGAACGATCCCACGCTGTACCACAACCGCGGCGACACCACCTTCCAAGGCGAGGACTCCTACTACGGCGACTTCTTCGGCCTGGATGACCTCTTCACCGAGAACCCCAAGGTGGTGGACGGCATGGAGGAGATCTACAAGACCTGGATCGGCGATTTCGGGGTGGACGGCTTCAGGATCGACACCATGAAGCACGTCAACAACGAGTTCTGGCAGGAATTCGGCCCGGAGATGCTCAGCTACGCCAAGGCCCAGGGTAAGGACGAGTTCTTTATGTTCGGCGAAGTCTTCGACACGTCCAAGTCCTTCACTTCGCAGTTCACTACCCGCAACCAGATGCAGGCCGTGCTGGACTTCCCGTTCCAGGATGCCGCCCGGAACTTCGCCTCCAAGAGCCAGGCCACCCGCTCACTGGAGACTTTCTTCGCGGGCGATGACTGGTACACCGACGCCGCGGGCGAGCCTCGCGTTGAGCGCACGCACGGTCACGCCGGGCTGCACGCGGACCCGCGCGCCGTCGTCGAGCACTTCGATGTCCCTGAAATTGCGGCGGACGTCTACCAGCACGCCGTCGGTGACCGCCTGGCCGCTGAGGCTGGTTCCGCCGGAGCGGAAGGTCAGCGGCACGCCCTGGGCGGCGCTGGCACGAAGCAGCCCGCCCACCTCGACGGCGCTCCCGGCCGTGACCACGGCCTGCGGAATCAGGAGGAAATGTGAGGCGTCGTGGGCGTTCGCATGCAGGTCGATGGCGCGGGTCTTCCGGGACCATGCCGCCCTGCTCGTGGAGTACTCCGCCGGCAGCGCAGGGCAACTGGCTGAACACCAAGGGATCGGCGAGGGGATTCTCCCGGGGCTCGGGCTGTCCGCCCCGACCCGGTTCACCGGTGACTCCCGGGAACGCGGGCAGCTCTGGCAATTGAGGAAGTGGACCGTTGCGTCTCCTGCGGCTACTGCGAGCCGGTGTGCCCCAGCAAGGACATCACCCTTACCCCGCGGCAGCGGATCGTCACGCTTCGCGCCATCGAAGCCGCGCGGCTGGCAGGGGACACTGCGTTGGTCACGGAACTCGAAAAGGACTACGAGTACGAGTCCGTTGACACCTGCGCCGTCGACGGAATGTGCCAGACTGCATGCCCGGTGGACATCAACACCGGGTCGCTCGTCAAAAAACTGCGGAAGGCCGACGCCGGCCCGCTCGCCAACGGCGCTTGGAATACCGCCGCCAAGCACTGGGAAGGCGTCACCCGGGGTGCTTCGCTGGCCCTGACAGTGGTCAACAAACTCCCTGCCGCCGCCATCGCTCCGCCCAATAAGGCCGCGCGGGCAGTGCTTGGGGAAGATACAGTCCCGCTGTATTCGGCCGAACTCCCGGGCGGCGGTTCGGTGCGGAAGCGTCCGACGCCGGCCGGCGAAGTGGACGCTGTCTACTTCCCTGCGTGCGTGGGGACCATGTTCGGGCCCGCGGGTACGGCTCAGGACAGCAAAGGGAAAGGCGTCCAGTACAGCTTCGAACAGCTCTGCGCCAGGGCCGGGCTTGCCCTGCTTGTCCCGGACGGGATCGACGGCCTCTGCTGCGGCACTCCCTGGTCCTCCAAAGGCATGGCTGCCGGCCAAAAAACGATGCGGGAGAAGACCTTGGCAGCGCTCCGGGAGGCCACCCGGGACGGCGAGCTTCCCATCATCTGCGACGCGTCCTCCTGCACCGAGGGCCTGCGCCAGGCCGTCGAATCGGACACGCCGGCAGCAGGGCAGCGTCCACTGCGAATGGTGGACGCCGTGGACTTCGTGGCGAACCGGATCCTTCCCGGACTGCCCGATCACGGGAAGCTGGAGTCCCTGGCCCTGCACCCCACCTGCTCATCCACCCGGATGGGCCTCAACGATGCCCTCGGCGCTGTTGCCGGTGCCGTGGCTGAGCGCGTGGAGGTCCCGGAAAACTGGGGCTGCTGCGCCTTCGCCGGGGACCGTGGCATGCTGCACCCGGAGCTGACGGCATCAGCTACCGCAAAGCAGGCCGCGGAGGTGGCGGACATGGGCGCGGCGGCGCACGCCTCCTGCAACCGGACCTGCGAACTGGGCATGACGCGGGCAACCGGCGCGCAGTACCGCCACGTGCTGGAACTCTTGGAGGAGGTCACCCGCTGACCCGGGGCAGATAAGGTGACAGCGGTGGGCTGGCCACCCGGCGCGGCTAGCCCCGGACCGTGTGCCCGAGGCCTCTGACAAACCGCCCGATCGCGAGCTCGGCAGTTGGCGGCTCGCCGAAGAACTGCCGCTGAAGAGCGGTGTCTGCGACGTACCGGCCGGTCTGGAACCACTCGATCATGGCGGCCAGGTCCTTGGCCATGGGGTTGACCGGCGCCAGCACTGTCCCCGCAGCACGGACAATGCCGGTGGGGACGGACCGGACACGAAGGGCCCGGCCGGTGAGCCGTCCCGCGATGTCCGCGACGTCCTGCATGGCCACTGGCCGGTCCCAGCCGATGTCGATGCGCTGGCCCTCCAGGCCCGGAAGGTCAACCGCCTCCGCAAGATAGCCGGCGAGGTCGGACGTGAGGACAAAGGTCAGCGGGATCCGCGGTGATCCGATCCAGCTGAGCCGCCCTTTACGGAACGGGTCGCCGCCGAACCGGGTGACCTGGTCCAGGAACGTGCCCGGCCGAAGCGCCACGAACGGGACACCGAGTTCCTCCAGCCGGTCTTCGGTCAGCTTCTTATGCCAGAAGTGCGGAACCTTCGGCGTCTGGTCGCAGGTGAGGATGCTGGTGAGGACAAACCGCCGGACGCCCGAGCGGCTGGCTGCCTCCACAAGGTTGGTGTTGCCCACCGTGTCGGTTTTGGGGGTGTCCCCCTTGCGGTGCCTGGTGTAGCCCGCGGCCGAGGTGATCACGGCGTCGACGCCTTCCATGGCCCGCAGCAGCGACCAGGGATCCAGCATGTCGCCCCGCGCGATCTCCACCCCGGCAGCCTCGAGCACGGCGGCATCCGAGCCAGGCCGCACCAGCGCCCGCACCTGCTTACCCCGCTTGAGCAGCTCGGTGGCAACCTGGCTGCCCAGCATGCCGGTGCCTCCCACCACGAGTACGGGCCCGTCGGTCATTGGGGATCCCCCAACGCCTCCGAGACCGCACGCAGCAAGGCGTTGAAGCGCGGGTTGGCTGGAAGGTCGTCGATGAACACCGGCTTTCCGTCCGGACCACCGAGCGGGACCTGCCAGTTCGGGTACAGCGCCTCGGTGGTGCCGGGCTGGTTCTGCACCCGACGCTCCCCCACAGCGTCCACCAGCGCCACCCCGAGAAGGACCGACGGCGTCTGTGCCAGCAGTCGGTGCAGCGCCACTATGGTGCGCTCCTCGCTGCCGTGGGCGTCGGCGGTGGAGGAAGAGGCACCGTCGGAGGAAGCGCTACCCTCAGGCAGCAGCCCGCGTTCGCGCAGCAGCCCCATCATCTTTTCCAGCGTGGCCGTGTGCTCCGCCCGCTCTTCCGCCTCGGAGCGTTCCAGGAGGCCCAGCCTGCTGCGGAGGGCCACGTGGTCGCCCGCCAGGTAGCCTGCGGTGGGCGGCAGGTCGTGGGTGTTGACGCTGGCGAGGGCCTGCGTGCGGTACCTTTCCGGCGGCAGCGGTGAATCGCCGTCGTTCTCGAACCAGAGGATGGAGGTGCCCAGGATGCCGCGGGCAGCGAGGTAGTCGCGCACCCACGGCTCGAAGGTTCCCAGGTCCTCGCCGATCACCACGGCGCCGGCACGCTGGGCCTCCAACGCCAGGATGCCGATCAGCGCTTCGTGGTCGTACGTGACGTAGGCGCCGTCGCGCGGGGAGTTGCCGGCCGGCACCCACCAGAGGCGGAACAGGCCCAGCACGTGGTCCACCCGGATGCCGCCTGCGTGCCGGAGCACGGTGGAGAGCATGTTGCGGAACGGCGCGTAACCGGCCTCCGCCAGGCGGGCGGGATGCCACGGCGGCTGGTTCCAGTCCTGGCCCAGCTGGTTATACATATCCGGCGGCGCCCCCACGCTGATCCCGGGCGTCAGGACATCACGTAGGGTCCAGGCGTCGGCGCTGCTGAGGTCAACACCCACGGCAAGATCGTGCACCACGCCCAGTCGCATCCCCGCCCGGCGCGCCGCCTGCTGGGCGTTCTCAAGCTGCTCGTCACAGATCCACTGCAGCCAGCGGTGGAACCCGATCCTGTCCGCAAGCTTCGCGCGGAGTGACTCCGCTTCAGGGGATCCCAGTGCGCAGTCCGGGTCGGCCCACAGTGGATGGTCCGGTGCCAGATCTTCGCGGATGGCGGACCAGAGCGCAAAGTCATCCAGCCCGGAGCCGGAGATCCGGCAGAACTCGTCGAACGCCGCCTGCCGCGCCGGCGAGCGCCGCGCGTGGTACAGGAGCTCCAGAGCCTGGAGCTTCGCGGCGTACACGGTGTTCCGGTCCAGCCGTTCGCCGTCCTTGTTCAGGGCCTGGACCTGCTCCTGCAGCGTGTCCACCGTTGCGCGCCGACGCGGCTTCAGGTAGGCGATTTCCGGGATGGCCTCCACCCGGATGTACAGCGGGTTGAAGAAGCGCCGCGTGGACGGCGAGTAGGGCGAGGGCTGGACCGGCGGCACGGGTTCCGCCGCGTGCAGCGGGTTGACCAGGACATAGTCCGCACCACGGGTGCCGCTGAGCGCGGCCAGGTCCGCGAGGTCGGCGAAGTCGCCGATCCCCCAGGACCGTTTGGACCGCACGGAGTAGAGCTGGGTGGCCAGGCCCCAACCCCGCCGCTCCACCAAGGAATCGGCGGTGGTGAGCCGCGCCGGAACCACCACCAGCGCGCCCTCGGCTGTGACGCCGTCGGACTCTGCCTGCAGTGTGTGCCAACCCAGCGGCAACCCCTCCGGCACAGCGAAGGTGGCCCGGCCGGTGGCCACGCCATCCACGTCCCGGGGCGGCACCCAGGCGTCCTGCTGGACGGCGGCCACGGGCTCCCCCGCGCCAGCCTCCAGCACAACCGTCAGTCGAGCCGTGGCGCCGTCCCGGACGTGGATGGGAACCAGTGCGGTTTGGCCCTGCTGAACCACGACGGCGGGCGGCAGCATCCGCCGCCACGGCGCCACATCCGCCTCGGCCAGGGCAGTCTCGATCAGCTGGTTCGTCTGGGCCGGGACGCCCAGCGCCGCCAGGACCTTGGTCAGCGTCTCCGCGGCCACGCTGTGCGGCAGCCCGTCCCAGCCGTGGAACGAGGTGCCCACGCCGTGGGCGTCCGCCAAACGCTGGAGGAGCTGCTGGTCCACGGGCTCATAACCGGCCGTATCACCATCGCCCGGCGGTGCCGGCGTGCCGAAAGTTTGAGCGTGCTGCTGGTCTGGAGCCTTCATGGATGTCCGCCTCGTCTGGTGTGATGGGCCCGAACTTACATTGCTTGCCGACGCACGGAAGCAAGACGCCCCCGCGCAAGACTGTTGCAGCCAACGATAGTCCGGCGGCAGCCCTCAGGGCGCCGAATCCCGGATTTTCAGGACAAAGCCCGCCTCCGCGTGGACCCCGTCCGCCCCCGCTTCCAGCCCGTCAATCCGGTCGATCAGCAACCCGACGGACCGTTCCGCAATCTCGTCCATGCCGGGCGACACAGTAGTGAGCGACGGCGAGGCGAACCGTGCCTCGTCGATGTCGTCAAAGCCCACCACCGCCACGTCCTGGGGCACCTTCACGCCACGGACGAGCAGTTCGTGCAGGGCTCCCAGGGCGAGGGCGTCGTTCAGCCCGAACACGGCATCAAACGGAACGCTGCGCCCCAGGAGGCCGGCGACGGCGGCTGCTCCCCCGTCGCGGCGCCATTCACCGGGTGCCACCAGGGCCGGGTCAAACGGAACGCCGGCGGCCTCCAATGCGCTCCGGTAACCGTTCAGCCGCAGCCCGGCAGAGCCTGCTGACTCGCCGGGGCGGGCGCCAAGCACGGCAATGCGACGGCGGCCTCCGGCCAGCAGGTGGTCGGTGAGGGCCTCGGCGGCGTCCTGGTTTCTCATGGTGACCAGATCCAGCCGGGGATCCAGAATGTGCTCCCCGAGCAGCACCACCGGTTTGGTGCCGCGGTGGGAGGCGACGGCGTCGGCCCCCATGACCAGTGGTGTAAACAGCAGGCCGTCAGTCAGCTGCCGCAGCGGCCCCTGCAGGGCACCGAGTTCATTGGTCTCCAGGGCGCCGGACTGTTCCACCAGCACCCGGTAGCCGCGCCGTTCCGCCGCCGTCATCACGCGGGAGGCCAGCTCCGCGTAGTACGGCACGGCGAGGTCGGACAGCACCAGGCCCAGCATGTGGGTCTTCCCGGAGCGAAGGCTGCGGGCCGTCAGGTTCGCCTCGTAGCCCAGTTCGGCGATGGCGTCCTGGACCCGCTGCCGGGTGGCCGGCCGGATGAACTCGTAGTCGTTGAGCACGTTCGACACGGTCTTCAGCGACACCCCGGCGGCGCGGGCAACATCGTTCATGGTCACTGCCATCCGCGGTCAGCCTTTGGCAGCCTTGGCCGCCGCCTTTGCTGCCTGCTTGCTGGCCCGCACCTTGGCGAGCGATTCAGGGCTCACAATATCGGCAACCGAAAGGAACGCATCCTCCTGGCCGTAGTGGCCGGCGGCCTCGCGCCAGCCGGTGGCGCTCAGCCCGCGCTGCTTCCCCAGGAGCGCAAGGAAGATCTTCGCCTTCTGTTCCCCGAATCCTGGCAGTGCCTGCAGTCGGCGCAGCACCTCCGGGCCGTCCGGATCGCCCTTGGTCCAGATCAGCGTCGCGTCGCCGTCCCAGTCGTGCTGGACCGCTTCGGCGAGCGCCTGGACGCGCCCCGCCATCGAGCCGGGGAACCGGTGCACCGCGGGCCGTTCCTTGAACACCTCGACGAACGCCTGGGGTTCGTACGCGGCAACCGCGGCCGGGGCGATGGACCCGATCCGGGCCCGGATCTTCTCCGGCCCGGCAAAGGCGGATTCCATGGTTACCTGCTGGTCCAGCAGCATGCCTGTCAGCAGCGCAAACGCGTCATCGGTCAGCAGTTGATCGGCTACCGGGTCACCGGTGATATGCAGTTCCATGGCCCTCATCTTTCCACCTCCCGCGGCCTGCGTCATGACCTCGGGTTTTCGCGGGTCAGGATTCCACGGCCAACCGGATCATGGACCAGGACACCGCCGGGAGTTCTGCGGTGAGCCGGCCGCCGGCGGCCTTGACGCTCACGTTCGCGGCGGGCAGGACCGACGTCGAATCATCCGCGGTGGCCTGCCAGTACGGGTCCTTGTTGGCATAGGTGACCGCCTCCACCACGCGGACACTGCCGAGTCCCGCGACGGCGGCGTCCAGGGTCAGGGCGTCCGTCGCCGAGCGGTTCACGGCAAAGATGACCGCCTCGCGGTTGTCGGCGTCGAGCGTGGCCACCGCGGACAGGGCGGCGAAGTCCGCCGTTGTGCCGCCGCTGACTAGCGGGGACTCGATGGCGAGCTGAAGCACCGTGCCGGCGGCGTGGCGGCTGGTGAGGGCAAATGGGTGGAAGGTGGTCTGCTTCCATGCCGTCCCTCCCGGTTCCGTCATGATGGGGGCAATGACGTTGACCAGCTGGGCAAGGCTCGCGGCGTGCACGCGGTCGGTGTTGCGCAGCAGGGTGATGAGGAGATCCCCGACGACGACGGCGTCCGCCACCGTGTATTTGTCCTCCAGCAGGACCGGGGCCACCGGCCAGTCCTTGCCGGTGGGCGCCTTCGATTCGGCGCGGCTCATGTGCCAGACGTTCCACTCGTCAAAGGAGATGTTGACCTGTTTCGTGGATTTCCGGACGGACTTCACATGGTCGATATGGCTCACGATGTCCACGATGAAGGATTCCATTTTGTGCCCGGCGGCCAGGTGTTCCTGCAGGTCACCGGCGTCCTCAAAGTACTGGTGGGCGGAGATCAGGTCCACGAGGTCGTACGTTTCCGTCAGCACCACCCGCTCCCACTCGCCGAACGTGGGCATGGTGGGCGCCGAACTGCCGCAGGCCACCAGCTCGAGGTCCGGGTCCACCATCCGCATGGCACGGGCGGTGTCAGCCGCCAGCCGGCCGTACTCAGTGGCGTTCTTGTGGCCGATCTGCCAGAAGCCGTCCATCTCGTTGCCCAGGCACCACATTCTGATGCCGTAGCCGTTTTCGGCCCCGTTGGCCTGGCGCTGGTCCGAGAAGGCCGTGCCGCCGTCGATATTGCAGTATTCGAGCAGGTCCAGCGCCGCTTGTGTCCCGCGCGTGCCCAGGTTGACCGCCATCATCGGTTCAACGCCCGCCTTGGCCGACCACTTGGCGAACTCGTCAACGCCCACGAGGTTGGGATCGGTGGAGTGCCAGGCGAGATCCAGCCGTGCCGGGCGCTGCTCAACCGGGCCCACGCCGTCTTCCCAGCGGTACCCGGACACGAAGTTGCCGCCAGGGTACCGGACCGTGGAAACACCGAGTTCGCGGGTCAGTTCCAGGACGTCCGTGCGGAACCCGTCCTCGTCCGACTGGGGGTGCTCGGGCTCGAAGATGCCGGTGTAGACGCAGCGTCCCAGGTGTTCCACGAAGGCGCCGAACGTCCGTCGCCGGACGGGTCCGACGGTGAACGCCGGATCGATGGTGATCTTGCCGGCGGTGGTCTTTTCTGCGTTCATGGTCAGTCCTTTATTCCCGGTGTTTACAACGTTGTAGAAACCCATTCTTGGCGCTCACGCCGTGAGAGTCAAGGGACGCTGGCGGAGGGGAATTCTTCAGCTCGGATTTGAGTAGTCGGCCAAAACCAAGTACTACCTAATTTGAAAAACACGTACCGATTACGCGGTCGCGCGGGACCATGCCAGAACTACCTTCGACTAAAGAGTTAAGACTCGCCAATCGCACTGGGCTCGATGTCTCACTAGGGGTTGTGAGCAGGATGAATACAGGACACCGCAGCCGCGTTTTCCCGTTCCAAGGGGTTCGGGAAGTATGCGGGGCCGGCGACGAGGAGGTCTTCGAGACCAAGGCCTCTCCCCCAGCCGTCGCCGGCCCTCTGTCCTCCACTGTGCACATTCATTCAACGCTTCCAGTCAGCTCCCGGTGCCCCGGCGGGAGGCGGACGTGAAGTTTTCCCGTTCGGAGGCTTCCCAGTCACACGCGTCGGCGGGCAGGCGGCCGGCGCCCGCTCATCCGGCCCAACACACCAGCCAGCATGTGGTCCCTCATCCCGGGCTGGCAGCAACCCCGGACCGCAGACCCAATCCGGCACCCGGCGACCGTCCGGTCACGGAACCGGCAGCGAAAGCTGTCACCATCGGGATGGTCGGGGTCGACGGGCTTATCCCCGACTTGGTCACCGGTTCGAAGGATCTGTCTGACTCGCTGGAAATCCTGGTCCACCTCGCGGGGGCCACAATGAGCCGGCTCGCGGGTGTCCCCATCGAATGTGCCGTGGTCCTGAACCGGGTCAGGCGGGCCAGAGCCACCGCAGGAACCGGCACGCAGACCGCAGCATTGGCCCGGCTGGAAAATGAGGTCGGCGAAGGCCCCCTGACCGAAGCCCTCACCGGCACAGGCACCGCGGCCATGAACCATGTTGCCTCCGATTTCCGGTGGGGATACTACAGGCCGCACCTCCAGAACTCCGGGTTCGACAGTGCCCTGGGTCTGCGGCTTTCCTTGGGCGAGGGCACCGAGGCCGCCCTCGCCTTCTTCGCAACCAGCCCGCATGCGTTTCCGCTGCACCTGATCTCCGAGGCACGCAGCTTCACTGACCTCGCATCCCGCGGCCTCAGGCTTGCCCTTGAGCTGGAGTCGGCCAGCACCAGGGCATCGGATCTGCAGTCCGCCTTGGAAAGCCGGACATCCATCGACATTGCGTGCGGCATCATCATGGCGCAGAACAGGTGTTCCTACAACGACGCAATTGCCATCATCTCCAAGGCGTCCAGCCACCGGAACATCAAGCTCCGCAAGGTGGCTGAGGGCATCCTGGCGAACCTGCCGGGCGGCGCGCCGGACACTCATTTCGAGCAATAGGCTCGCCGGGACCTCAGGTCCACGTATGTTTACCTGCGAGACCGCCTGAGTCACATCACCGGTAGCAGCGTTGTCCTCTGGAGCTTAAAACACAAGCAGGTCAGTGGCAATATGCCTCTGACCTGCGACGTGGGTGGGCCCTGTGGGGATCGAACCCACGACCCACGGATTAAAAGTCCGATGCTCTACCAACTGAGCTAAAGGCCCCAGCCGATGGTCAAACGACCGATCAGCCCAGTCCATTTCTGGACGTAAAATACTTTACCCCAAACACGGGGCGGCTTTGGCACGCAGGCGCGTTCCGCCGTCGTACTTTCCGGATTCCGCTCAGCGTCACCGGCGCCGGCGAGGTCCGTCCTGGCAACGAACAGCACTCGATTTCCCGCGCGGCACAGGAGTAGCGTGGGGGCATGAGCGAACAAGCAGCACCCAGTCACTACGGCGGAGCCAACCGGCATCACAAGCCCAAGCCGTTCGCCCCCATCGACTTTGAGCCGTTCGCAGGCGGCCCGGATCCCGCACGCGTGTCCGAGGCCGCCCACCTCGCTGCCCAGGCACTGGTGCGCCACGGACGCGACAGCGACGATCCCGTCATCACCGAACGCCTGGTCAAACTGACGGACGAGCAGGGACTGGAGGCCATCGCGGAGATGTGGGCGGAAAGCCCGGCGCGTTCGCTTCCCGGCGCCCTCTGGCGGCTTTACGCCCTGCGCGCCGCCACTGTCCAGGACCCGGAACGGATCTCCGTGTACTTCCGCGCGGGCAAGGACACCGCGCAGGTCTCCCACGTGGTGGCCGGCGCCGCTGAACCGCCAGGAGCCGAGGAAATGCGGGCCCTGGCTGACGCCATTCTCTCCGGCGCGTTCGACGGCGAGTTCGACGTCGCGCTGGAACGTTCGGCCGCGTTCTGCCGCGTTGTGGCGCTGGGCCAGGCGACGATCGCCGACGGCGCCGAGCACGGCAACGAGGCCCACGCGAGCAAGCTCACGCGCAACTCGCACCAGCTCGTGAAGACGGCCGAGGACCTTGAACATGCGGCAAATGCCTGGCGCTTGGGCGAGCTCGACTGAACCACCGGCGCCGATCTGTCAATGTTGACTTGGGCCAAGCAACGTAGAACACTGAAACTGGTGTCGAGCCGCGAAACCCCCGGGCTTCAACAATTAGCCGCCTAGAGCGGCCTACCGCCGAGAGGCGTATCCGGTTCGGCACCATTTTTATGCCTGTCTACAGGCCTCGGGAACGGGCCGGTAGAA
This sequence comes from Pseudarthrobacter sp. KH_020_B, assembly GCF_057840185.1. NCBI lineage: Bacteria > Bacillati > Actinomycetota > Actinomycetes > Micrococcales > Micrococcaceae > Pseudarthrobacter > Pseudarthrobacter sp. KH_020_B. Next base: position 425,923 of record NZ_CM174506.1, on the reverse strand, counting down.
TCGACACAGCTGCTGGCCTGCGTCAAGTCACAAGTGGGCGGCCCCCGACCCCTGTACATCCCCGGAGACCGGTAACCCAACGTGAAGCTGCGCCTTTTTCCCCAGGAGCCCGCAGGGCTGACCCTGCTGTCCCAGATGGCCCAGCAAATTGTGCATGCCAGCGCCACCATGGCAGAGATCCTGGGCGTCCCTGCCTCCGAGCATGCCAAGCTCGTGGACGACATGCACAACCACGAGGCCAGGTCCGCCGAGCTGCACTTTGCCTTGCTCACCCACATGCGCACGAGCTTTGTGAACCCGCTCCCCCGCGAAGACATGTACGCACTGTCCCGCTACCTCAACGAAGCCCTCGAGAAACTGGACGGCGCCGCGGAACTTGTGTCCCTGTACCAGCTGGACCGCCTGCCGCGGCGGGCCGCCGACCAGCTCGAGATCATCAGCCGGCAGGCCGAGCTCACCGTGGACGCCATGCGCCGGCTCAACAACCTGGACGACCTCGAGGACTACTGGATCGAGATCCTGCGGCTGGCCAAACGCGCGGAAAGGGTACACCGGATCTGGGTGGCAGACATGATCCAGGACATGAAGTGGGCGCAGTACTCCCGTAACCGCGACGTCGCCAACCAGCTGGTGGAAGTCACCAAGGACATGCGGCGCATTGCCACGCAGGTAGGCAGCATCATCGTCAAGGAATCATGACGTGACGGTCGTGATTTTCGGCGCTGTGGTCCTGATGACCGCGGTGTTTGCCTTCCTCAACGGCTTCCGGGATGTCTCCGCGTCCGTGGCTCTCGCCGTCCGTACCAGGGCGCTCACCCCCAGCGTGGCCGTGCTGCTGGCCGCCCTGTTCAACTTTCTGGGGGCCCTACTCAGCGCTACCGCGGCGGTCGCCGTCGCCCGCACCTGGATCAGCCTGCCGGAAGGGGCAAGCGGCCTCAGCATTCTGCTGGCGGGGCTTGCCAGCGCCAGCGCCTGGGGGTTGCTCATGTGGTGGCGGGGCATCCCGGCGTCCTCCACCCACGCCCTGGTGGGCGGGCTGGCCGGGGCCGGGCTCGCAAGCCTGGCCGTGGGCGGGGCGGGAGTGGGCGGCGCTGACCGGTCCCTGCTGCTCCAGGTTGCCCTGCCGCTGCTGCTTTCGCCCGCGGTTGCCTACATCGGCGCGTACCTGCTGGTTTTCCCGGTGACCTGGGCGGCGAGGTATGCCCAACCCAACGTCATCAACCAGCGGTTCCGGCGCAGCCAGGCCATCGCGGCCGGCGCCGTGGCCTTCGGCCACGGCCTGCAGGACGGCCAGCGGGTGGGCGCCGTGCTGCTCCTTGCCCTGCTCGCGGCGGGCTACTCCGACGGCGAGAGCATCCCCCTGTGGGTGGCGCTGGTCTCCGCCGTGATGATCGCGGCCGGAACACTTTTTGGTGGCTGGCGGATCTCCCACACCATCGGCTACAAGATCACCAGGGTGGACCCGTTGCGGGGCTCCGTGGCCCTGACCTTCAGCGGCGTGATGCTGTTTCTCGGGGCGATCGCGCTGCATTTGCCACTCTCCACGACGCACACCGTGACATCATCCGTCCTGGGTGCCGGCGAGAACCAACCCTTCGCGGTAACCAACCGGAAGCTGGTCATGCAGATCCTGGCGCTATGGGTCCTGACGCCCGCGGCAGCCGCGGCCGGGGCCTTCGTGCTGGCCCTGGCGTTGTCACCGCTGCCGGGCTGAGCGTAAGCCATAAACACAGCATCGATTGTCCCCACCCCGCCCTTCTGAGCTGTCAAAAGGGCGCTGCCGGAGCAATCGATGCGTATTTGCCGGTGGGTGGTCCCACGCCGGCGAGGGCTGGGAGCCGGCGGGTGGGCCCACAGCCGCAGGGGTCCCCGGGCGAGCTTGCGAGCCTGGGGAGCGGCTGGGGACTATCCGAAGCGGCCGGAGACGTAGTCTTCTGTGGCCTTCACGGTGGGGTTGTTGAAGATGGTCTGGGTGTTGCCGTATTCGATCAGCTTGCCCGGCTTGCCGGTACCGGCGATGTTGAAGAACGCCGTCTTTTCCGAAACGCGGGCGGCCTGCTGCATGTTGTGGGTCACGATCACCACGGTGTACTGGTCCTTGAGATCGTTGATGAGGTCCTCGATGGCCAGCGTGGAGATCGGGTCCAGCGCCGAGCACGGCTCGTCCATGAGGATCACCTGCGGTTCCACGGCAATGGCACGGGCGATGCAGAGGCGCTGCTGCTGGCCGCCTGACAGGCCGGATCCGGGCTTCTCCAGGCGGTCCTTGACCTCGTTCCAGAGGTTGGCGCCCTGGAGTGACCTTTCCACCAGGACATCGGCCTCGCCCTTGGAGATCTTCTTGTTGTTCAGCTTCACGCCGGCCAGCACGTTGTCGCGGATGGACATGGTGGGGAACGGGTTGGGCCGCTGGAAGACCATGCCGATCTGCGAACGCACCGTCACGGGGTCCACGCCGGGGCCGTAGAGGTTGTCGCCGTCCATCAGGACTTCGCCTTCGACGCGGGCGCCGGGCAGAACCTCGTGCATGCGGTTCAGGGTGCGCAGGAACGTGGACTTGCCACAGCCTGAGGGACCGATGAAGGCCGTTACGGATTTTGCCTCGATGTGGATGCTGACATCCTCCACGGCCAGAAAATCGCCGTAGTACACGTTCAGGTCTTTGACGTCGATGCGCTTAGACATGGTGTTCCTTCACTTGCTGGGGTACGGATTGAAGTCTAGGGTTTGGCCGCGAGGACCGGAATGGCCTGCTGAAAAAAATTTCAACGGCCGGTCTTGGGGGCAAAGATCCTGGCGATCAGCCGGGCGCCAAGGTTCAGCACCATTACCAGGATGATCAGCACCAGGGCGGCGCCCCAGGCCCGCTGCGAGGACGGGTCCGGGTTGGCCGGTGAGGTGGGGTTCAGGATCTGGGTGTAGATAAACGTGGGCAGCGATGCCATCCAGCCGCCGAACACGTTGCTGTTGATGCTGGTGGCAAACCCGGCGGTGACCAGGATGGGCGCGGTCTCACCGATCACGCGGGCGATCGCCAAGGTAACGCCGGACGCGATGCCGGAGATCGCCGTCGGGATAACCACCTTGAGGATGGTGCGCCACTTCCGCACACCCAGCGCGTACGCCGCTTCGCGCAGTTCGTTGGGGACGATCTTGAGCATTTCCTCGCTGGAACGCACCACCACGGGGATCATCAGGACCGAAAGCGCGACGGCGGCGACGGCACCGGTTTTGGTGCCGGGCCCCACCACGGCGAAGAAGAACGCTGCGGCGAACAGGCCGGCCACGATGGACGGGATGCCGGTCATAACGTCCACAAAGAACGTGATGGCGCGGGCCAAACGGCCGTCGTGGCCGTACTCCACCAGGTAAATGGCGGTCAGCAGGCCGACCGGCACGGAGATCACGGTGGCTACCAGCGTGATCTGGATGGTGCCCATCAGGGCGTGGTAGATGCCGCCGATAACGGGGGCGCCCTCTTCGACGGCCCTGTTGTCGTAGACGCCCGTGACGCCGTTCATGGAGGTGGTGAGGAAACCCGGGGCGATCAGGCCGGGAACGCCGTTGACCAGCACCGTCCAGATCACGGAGATCAGCGGGAGCAGCGCGACCAGGAACGAGCCCACCACTAAGCAGGTGGCCAGCTTGTCCTTGGCTTTGCGGGAGCCTTCCACGGCGGCGCTCCAGCCCACCAGGCCGGCAGCGAAGAGGATGGCCGAGACGATGCCCCAGCCAAAGGCGTTGAACCCGATCAGTGCCAGGATTGCCGCGCCCACGATGAGCGCGAGTCCCAGGACAACGTACGGCGCGTACTTGGGCAGCTGGCCTTTGGTGAGGGCTGAACGTTTACTGCGCACGGGGGTAAGGGTGGAGGACATTTAGTTGGCTCCCGAGAATTCTTTGTGCCGGGTGATGATCCAGCGGGCGATCATGTTCACGGCAAGCGTGATCACAAACAGGACCAGGCCTGCGGCGATGAGCGTGCTGACCTTCAGGCCGCTGGCTTCGGGGAAGTTCAGCGCGATTTCCGCGGCGATGGTCTGGTTGCCGGACGTGATCAGGCTGGCGGTCAGGGCGCCCGAGGACAGGACCAGGGCCACGGCCATAGTCTCGCCAAGCGCACGGCCCAGGCCCAGCATGACGGCGCTGATGATCCCCGGGCGGGCGAACGGCAGGACCGACATCTTGATCATTTCCCAGCGCGTGGCGCCGAGGGCCAGGGCAGCTTCCTCGTGGAGCTTGGGCGTCTGGAGGAAGATTTCACGGCTCAGGGACGTGATGATGGGCAGAACCATTACCGCGAGCACAATGCCGGCGGTCAGGATGGTTTTGCCGGTGGCGGAGGCGGGGCCCTGGAAGATGGGCAGCCAGCCCATGTTCTCAGCCAGCCAGTTGTAGGCGGGGGAGATTTCCTTGGCAAGGAACGCCGCGCCCCAGGCACCGTAAACCACTGACGGGATGGCGGCCAGGAGGTCCACCACGTAGCCAAGGCCGGACGCGAGTCCGCGCGGGGCGAAGTGCGAGATGAACAGGGCCACGCCAATGGCGATGGGTGTTGCGATCACCAGTGCGATCACGGCTGCAATGAGGGTGCCGATAACGATCGGCCAGATGTAGGCGAAGAAGCCTTCGCCGCCCTGGATCTCGGCGGCCGGGGCGGTGAGCGCCGGAATGGCCTGGACAACAAGGAACAGGGCCACGCCGAACAGGACGGCGAGGATGAGGCACCCGGCGGTCAGTGCGGCGCCGGAAAAGATCTTATCCCCGGCGCGGCCTGCGCCCTGGGAACTATTCAGGGGGGTGGCGGTCATTCCAGACCCTTCGGTTGTGGGCGGTGCCTAAATCTAGCGTACAAAGCCAAGTTCCCCGCCCCGCCTTTCGGCGTTGCGGGGAACCTGGTTCAGGGACAGGTACTAGGACTTGACCTTGATGGATTCGATGGCCTTGGCGGCCTTCTCGGCGAGGGCCGGGGAGAGCGGCGCGGACTTCGCGGAGTCAGCAGCCGTCTTCTGGCCGGCGTCGGAAACTACGTAGCTTTCGAAGGCCTTGACGAGGTCAACGGTTTCCTGCTTGTCGTACGTGGAGCAGACAACGTGGTAGGAAACCAGGACGACCGGGTAGGCACCTGATGCCGTGGTCTTGCGGTCCAGCTTGATGGCGACGTCGGTCGCGGAGCGGCCTTCGACGGGCTTGCCGGCTTCAACAGCCTTGGCAGCGGCTTCGGCGGAGATCTTGACGAATTCCTCGCCCACCTTGATGGAGGCGGTGCCCAGCTTGCCGCCCACAGCGGAGTCATCCGCGTAGGTCACGGCGCCCGGGGTGTCGGTGACGGTCTTGACAACGCCGGAGGTTCCCTTGGCGTTCTCGCCCTGCAGGGTTGCGGGCCAGATGCCGGCAGCCTTGTCGGTCCAGACCTCGGCAGCAGCCGCCGCCAGGTACTCGGTGAAGTTGGTGGTGGTACCGGAATCGTCAGAGCGGTTCACCGGGGTGACCAACAGGTCCGGGAGGCTGACGCCCGAGTTCAGGGCGGCGATGGCGGGGTCGTTCCAGTTGGCGATCTCGCCGCGGAAGATCTTGGCCACGGTAGCTGCGTCAAGCTTCAGCTCGGTGATGCCGGGGACGTTGAACGCCACAGCGATCGGGGAGATGTAGACGGGGATGTTAATGGCGCCTTCCGGGCCACACTTGGCCTGGGAGCTGGTCCGCTCTTCATCCTTGAGGTATGCATCGGAGCCGGCGAACTGGGCCGAGCCGTCGATGATTGCCTTACGGCCTGCGCCGGAACCGTCCGGGGAGTACTGCACGGTGGCGCCGGGGTTGGCGGTGGCGAAGCCGGCCTTCCAGGCGTCCATGGCTGCGCCGGTGGAGGATGCTCCTATACCGGTCAGCGTGCCGGTGACCTTGGGGCCGGCAGAAGTCTGGGTGCCTGCAGCCGTGTTGCCAGTGGGGTTATCTGAACCGCAGGCGGTGAGCGCGAGTGCGCCGGCTGCGATTACAGCGATAGCCGCGTGGCGGCCGAAACGGAGTGCCTTCACTAGATGTACCCCTTCCAGGGATATTCAGCAGTTGCAGGACCGGAGACGCCCTGCAGCGCGATGCGTACGTTCTGTACCTTCATTGAATTTATGGGCCGCAGGTAACGGGATGGGCTGCCGAAGGTGAACAGAAGATTAACGACGGCGGCATATTGGCTTACAACTGTAGCGTCACCATTGCGCACGTCACACTTTCGGACTTAGGTGCCCGGGTGGCAAATAGACTGGAGGGCATGGCCGCAGCAGCAGGACTCTCAGCAAGCAGGCGTTTCCTGCGCGGACGCATCCGGACCGGCCTGGTCCGGAGCCGGAACTCCCTTGTCCCCGCCGTCCAGATGACCGCGTGTGCGGTGGGGGCGTACGCCTTCGCCGAGCACGTCCTGGGGCACTCCGGACCCCTCTTTGCGGCCACATCGTCACTGATCGCCCTGGGCTTCTCGCGTGACCCGCGGCTGCGCCGGGTGATGGAGGTGGGCCTCGGCTGCACCATCGGGATCGCCGTCGGTGATCTCCTGCTGCACTGGTTGGGCAGCGGAATCTGGCAGGCCGCCGTCGTACTTCTGTTCTCCATCCTGCTGGCCCGCTTCCTGGACAGCGGCAACATCTTCACCACGCAGCTGGGGCTGCAGTCCTTGCTTGTGGTGCTGCTGCCGGCGCCCGATGGCGGGCCGTTCACGCGCAGCATTGACGCCATTATTGGCGGGGTTTTTGCGCTTCTGGTGACCATCCTGGTGCCCAAGGATCCGCGCCGGGAGCCCCGCAAGGATGTCCGGAAGCTGCTCCACGAACTGGCCGAAGTGCTGCGGGAATGCGCCACGGCCCTGAGCAACAGCGACTCCACGCAGGCGTGGCACGCGCTGATCCGCGGCCGGAACTGCCAGCCGCTCGTGGACGCGATGCGCCATTCCCTGCGCGCGTCCGGCGAGGTGGCCACGCTCGCGCCGGCCTACCGCCGGCACCGCGACGAGCTGGACCGGCTCAAGCAGTCACTGGACTCCATCGATCTCGCCCTGCGCAACAGCCGGGTTTTTGCGCGCCGACTCACCAGCGCCATCAATCATGCGGCCCTGTCCGATGAGGCAACGGAGAACATCGCGGAGGTGCTGGATGACACGGCGGCTGCGATCGACGAGCTTTCGCTGGGGCTCGCGGAAACGAACGACGGCGCGCGGCGCGCCCATCTGCGGACGGCCCGGCAGGACTTGAGCGAGATTGCGCTGCGGCTGCATCCGAGGCTGCTGGAAGTCCAGCGGCTTGAGGGTGAGACAGTGGTCATGCTGTTCCGGCCGCTGATGGTGGACCTCCTGGAGGCCTCCGGCATGGATCCGCTCGAGGCCAGGGACGTGCTCCCCGGGTTGTAGCGGCCCCGGTAGTTGAGCTTGTCGAAACCCGCTGACCGTCCGTGGATGTCGGTGCCCGCCAGTAGGGTGGAACACATGGCAACAAAGACTTCCCGGGCGTCCAAAGCGCCCGCTTACAAGTGCGCCGAATGCGGCTGGACCACGGTCAAGTGGGTGGGGCGCTGCGGCGAGTGCCAGGCGTGGGGCACGGTTGAGGAAACCGGTGCCGCCGTAGCGCGGACGACGGCGGCGACCACAGTTCTGGAGCCGGCCCGCCGGATTGCCGAGGTGGACGCCACCACGGCGGCTTTCCTGCCCACGGGCGTGGACGAGCTGGACCGCGTGCTGGGCGGCGGCCTGGTCCCCGGTGCCGTCATCCTGCTGGCCGGGGAGCCTGGCGTGGGCAAGTCCACGCTGCTGCTGGACGTCGCGGCCAAGTTTGCCCGCACCGCGCAGGACGTCCTGTACGTTACGGGTGAGGAGTCCGCCGCGCAGGTGAAGCTGCGCGCCGAACGGATCGACGCCGTCGCCGATTCCCTGTACCTGTCCGCCGAAACGGACCTGGGGCAGGCACTGGGGCAGGTGGAGAAGATCGAGCCGCGGCTGCTGATTGTGGACTCGGTCCAGACCCTCTCGTCCGCGGACGTGGACGGCAGCGCCGGCGGCGTCTCGCAGGTGCGTGAGGTGGCGGCGTCCATTATCGCGGCTGCCAAACGCCGGAACATGACCACGTTGCTGGTGGGCCATGTGACGAAGGACGGGGCCATCGCGGGGCCGCGGCTGCTGGAGCACTTGGTGGATGTGGTGTGCCAGTTCGAAGGCGAGCGTCATTCCCGGCTCCGGATGCTGCGCGCGGTGAAGAACCGGTACGGGCCCACGGACGACGTCGGCTGTTTTGACCTGAATGAGAACGGCATCGAAGGGCTCACGGACCCCAGCGGGCTGTTCGTCAGCCGCACCAAGGATCCCGTGTCCGGCACCTGCATCACCGTGACCATGGAAGGGCGGCGGCCGTTGCTGGCCGAGGTGCAGTCGCTGCTGGCCGAAAGCGCCAACTCGCAGCCCCGCCGGGCCACCAGCGGCCTGGACAGTTCACGGGTGTCCATGCTCCTGGCGGTGCTGCAGCAGCGTGCCGGCTGCCTGCTGCACAAGGACGATTCCTATGTGGCCACGGTGGGCGGCGTGAAGCTCAGCGAACCCGCAACCGACCTCGCAGTTGCCCTGGCAGTCGCCTCGGCGAAGGCCCGCAAGCCGCTGCCCATCCGGCTGATCGCGTTCGGCGAGGTGGGCCTGGCCGGGGAGGTCCGGCCGGTGCCCGGCATCAACCAGCGCATCCAGGAGGCCCACCGCCTGGGCTTCACCCACGCCGTGGTCCCGGCCAGCCACAACGGACCCGGCCCCGTGCCGGCGGGCTTCTCCGTGCGGGAAGTGGAGCACCTTACGGAAGCGTTGAGCCTGCTGATTGGGTAGGCCGCGGACCGCGCTACTCCGGTTGGAAGTTGAGGAGGACTTTTCCTGATTCGGCGGAGTTCCTGGCCACTTCGAAGGCGGTCAGTCCCTGGCTGAGGGGGTATTCGTGGGTGATCACGGGGCCGATCTGCAGGGTTCCGTCGGCGAGGGCGGTGATCACGTCATCGATCTCGTTGTTGAAGCGGAAGGACCCGCGCAGGTCCAGTTCCCGGGTGATGGCCAGGGAAATCAGGACCGGTTGGGGTCCGGTGGGCAGCAGCCCGACCATGACCACGGTCCCGCCGCGGGCCGCGCCGCCGATCGCTGAGGCCAGGCCGTGGTGGCTGCCCGAGGACTCAATCACGACATCGGCCTGCACCGCGGCGATCGCCTCCGCGTCCCCGGCCTGCGCCGACCGCGGCGGCGATCTCCAACGGCTTGGCGTGCATGTCCACGGCGGTGATCCGGGCCGCACCGGCACGTTTGAGAACCGCGACCGCCAGGGCACCGATCGGCCCGGACCCGATCACCAGGGCGGACTTGCCCGCGACGTCCCCTGCCCGGGCCACGGCGTGCCAGGCCACCGCGGCGGGCTCGATCAGCGCCGCGGTCCGCAGGTCCAGGCCCGCCGGGAGCACCCGCAGCATCCGGCTCGGCAGGTTCACGTACCGGGCGAACGCGCCGTCGGTGTGCGGGAACCGTGCCGCGGAGCCCAGGTACGTGCAGCCCGGGGACAGGTTGGGCCGGTCCGCCGGCCACCGCACCTCCCCCGCACCCGGGCCCGGGGTGGCCGGGTGGACCGCGACCGGGGTCCCGGCGGCCGGGCCGGCCCCGTCCGCCGCAGCCGCCACCACGGTCCCGGAAATCTCATGCCCCAGCACCATCGGCGCCTTCAGGATCGACTCGCCCGCAGCCCCGTGCAGCCAGTAATGCAGATCCGACCCGCAGATCCCCCCATACGAAACCTCGACCACGGCCTCATCCGGGGCCGGGGGCGCCAACGGGACGTCCTCGATCCGCAGATCCCCCGCCGCATACGCCACCACCGCAGCACCCGACACGGGCAGTGTTGTGTTCGCGCCCATCAGACCACCACCGTCATGCCGCCGTCGATAAAGATCGTCTGCCCGTTCACAAAATCCGACCCGTCCGAGGCCAGCCACACCGCCGGACCCGCCAGGTCCTGGACCGTGCCCCACCGGTGCGCCGGCGTCCGGCCCAGGATCCAGGCATTGAACTGCTCATCGTCCACCAGGTTCTGCGTCATCTCCGTGTGGATGTAGCCCGGGGCGATCCCGTTGATCTGCAGCCCGGACCCCGCCCACTCCGCCGTCATCGCCCGGGTCAGGTTCCGCAGCCCGCCCTTCGCCGCCACATACGGGGCAATCGTGGGCCGGGCCAGGTCCGTCTGCACCGAACAGATATTGATGATCTTGCCCTTCCCCCGCGGAATCATGTGCCGTGCGGCCGCACGGCCCACCAGGAACGCGCTCGTCAGATCCGTCCTGATCACCCGCTCCCAGTCCGCGACATCCAGCTCCAGCATCGGCACCCGGTGCTGGATCCCGGCGTTATTCACCAGGATCTGCAACGGCCCCACCTGCTCCTCCACCCACGCCACACCCCGCGCGGCCTCGGCATCACTCGTGACATCAAACGCGACACCATGCACCCGCCCCGGCGCGAAGTCCGCAGCCATCGCCGCCTCCGCAGCCTTCAACCGCTCCGCGTTCACACCGTTCAACACCACCGTCGCCCCGGCCCCAGCCAACGCCCGCGCCAACGCATTGCCGATCCCCCGGCTCGAGCCCGTCACCAGGGCAACCCGCCCCGTCAAATCAAAAAGTGTATTCATAGTTGAGCAGCTCCTTCGCCGCGGTTGCGCTGTTCTGGGCGCGGTGGTTGTTCTTGGCCGTGCACCTTAGGACGGCATCCTTTTCGCGCGAACGGACACTTGGGGCCCTGCGGCGAGGGCCACAAGTGTCCGTTCGCGCTTCTCTTTGGGCCCCAAGTGTCCCTTCGAGCTGGTCCCTAGAAGGGGCCGTTCTGAACGAGGTTGGCCGGTGCCTGACCGGCGGCCAGGGCTTCGAGTTGCTTCCGGAGTAGCTTGAGGATCCGGGGCTGGAAGGCCGACGCGTTTCCGCCTACGTGCGGGGTAATCAGGGCGTTAGGCGTGGACCAGAGCGGGTTGTCCTGCGGCAGCGGTTCCGGATCGACGACGTCGAGGGCGCATTGCAGCCGTCCGGACAGGACTTCCTTGGTCAGTGCAGCCGTGTCCACCACGGGGCCTCGGCCCACGTTCACCACCAGCGCGCCGTCCGGCAGCGCGGCGAGGACCTCTTCGCCGATCAGCTGCTGGGTGTGCTCGTTCAGGGGCAGCACCGAGACGAGGATGTCGTGAGTCGCGGCCAGTGCGGTCAGCTCGCTGGACGCGTGCACCTCGCCGTGTTGGTCCGTGCGGGCCGAACTGCCGACGCGGGTGACGGTGACCTCGAAGGGCTCCAGGCGGCGGGCGATCTCGTGCCCGATCCCGCCGACGCCCACCAGGAGCACCCGCCGGTCGGCAAGGGACTGGCGCCGTTCGGGCCGCCAGAGGCCGTACTGCGAATCACGGACGGCCTGGTCGATCCCGCGCAGTTTCGCCAGGATCAGCCCAATGGCGAGTTCCGCGGTGGCCGCGGCGTGGACGCCGGAGGCGCTGGCCACGCCGGCCGCCGGCCCGGCGGCCTCAATAACCCCGTCGTACCCGGTGGACTGGGTCTGGACGTACTTCAGGCCCGGAACCTGGGCGAGGGAGCCGAGCACGGCGGAGGCGTCGATGTACGGGAGGATGACGCCGTCGATCTCACCCAGCGTCCCGCCGTCGGGATCCGATTTCAGGTCCCACACCACTCCTCTCAGCCCTTCGGGCAGGGGCGAGAGATCGGCTAGGAGTTGCCGGTCGGGGAAGCTGACAGTGCGGACAGTTTGCATCGGAAAACCTATCGATCCTGGGAAGCGGTCTATGGGATGTGGGCGGGCTTGGGGGTTAGCGCCTGTCGAACGTGAGTCCGCCAGGCACCTGGAAGGTGGGCATGAGTTCGAGCATGCCCACGTTCACGTGGCGAGGCGTTTCGATGGCGTAGTCCATGGCGTTGACGATGTCGTCGGTGGTCAGCGACTCGTAGCCTTCGTAGTACGTCTGCCACGCCTCTGCCATCGCCTCGGGCGTGCCGCCCATGTTGCGGCCGAAGATTTCCGTTTCAACGCGGCCGGGGCAGATTTCGGTGACGCGGATGCGCTTGCCCACGGTGTCGTTGCGCAGCTGCCGGGAAACCTGGTGCACTGCCGCTTTGGTGGCGTGGTAGACGGTGTGTCCGTAGAAGTTGTAGAGGCCTGCGATGGAACTGATGTTGACGATGTGTCCCTTGTCCCGCTCCACCATGCCGGGAACGACCAGGCGTGTCAGCTGCAGGAGGGAGCGCAGGTTGACGTCCACCAACTCGTCGATGTCGTCCTCGCTGGAATCCAGGATGTTTCCGGGACGGGAAACGCCGGCGCAGTTCACGAGGACGTCCACCTTCAGGCCCTCCACCGCTGCGGCCAGCGCCGCCGTGTCCGTGAGGTCGACGGCGTGCGGGATGGCTCCGGTGCGGTCCGCCAGTTCCTGCAGGCGTTCTTCATTGCGGGCGAAGGCATGGACTTGGAGCCCGCGCTTGGCCAGGCGTTCAGCGATGGCCGCGCCCATGCCGGTGGAGGCGCCGGTCACGAGCGCTGTTGAATAGTCTGAAAATGACATGGAAGTCTCCAATGAGTGGGGTATGGCAAAGAATGGCGGGCTTGGACGCGGGGCCAAAGCCCCCGGCTCGGTGGGTGCTTCAGGCGTCGCGGAGGGGCTGGTGGGCCCGGTCCTTGACGGTGCTGACGGCGGCGAGCGTGCCCAGCGCGGTGATGACGGCGTAGAAAGCGGGCATGTAGATGTTGCCGGTGGAGGAGATCAGCCAAGTCATCAGCAGCGGCGCAGTGCCGCCGAAGAGTGCCGAAGAGATGTTGTAGCCCAGGCCGTAGGCGGAGTACCGCACGCGGGTGGGGAACAGTTCGACGATCAGGATGTGGATCACTGCGGTGTGGCCGGCGAAGACCACTGCCATGATGGAGGCGCCCAGGATGGCCAGTGCCATCTCGCCGGTGGCGATAAGGGCGTAGGCCGGAATTCCGACGACGGCCATGGCGATCGCGGATCCCGCAATCACCTTCTTGCGGCCGACGCGGTCGGAGAGGGCGCCCATGAAGGGGATGGCGATGCAGATGACAACCAGGCTGCATGCGGTGACGAGGAGTGCTTCACCGATGGTGAAGTTGAGCTGCTTGCCCTTAAGGAACGTGGGCATATAGGAGAAGAGGACGTAGTAGCCGGAGCCGTTCATGAGCGGGATGAACAGGGCCAGCAGCATGGCGCGGCGGTGTTCGGCGGAGGCGAAGGCTTCCTTCAGCGGGTTCTTGGACAGCCCGCCCTCTTCCTTCAGCTTCACGAAGTTGGGGGTGTCCGCGATGGCTTTGCGGATGTACCAGCCGATGACGCCCATCGGGATGGCGACGAGGAACGGGATGCGCCATGCGAACGCACCGAAGCCGCCGCCGTCGATCGCTGCCTGGGTGAGCCAGGGCGACATGGAGAACGCGACGAGCGTGCCGGTGAGCAGGGCTGCGAAGGAAGCGATCTGGGCGTAGGAGGTGATGATGCCGCGCTTGCCTTCGGGGGCGTGTTCGGCGAGGAAGGTCATGGCGCCGGCTGCTTCGCCGCCAACGGAGAAGCCCTGCAGCATGCGGAGCAGCACGAGCAGTATCGGGGCGGCGATGCCTATGGCCGAGTAGGCCGGCAGCAGGCCGATACCCGCCGTGGCAACGCTGATCAGCAGGATGACAAAGACTAGTAGCTTTTGCCGCCCGATGCGGTCCCCCAGGAATCCGCAGACCACGGCACCCAGAGGGCGTACGAAGAAGGACACAGCGTACCCGGCGAAAACAAAGAGGAGGGCGTTGTCCGGGTTGCCGGGGGCCAGGAAGACCAAGGCAAGGGTTCCGGCCATAAAGGCGAAGATGCCGTTGTCGTAGAGTTCCACGAAGATGCCCACACAGCCGGCGGTAACCACCTTCCGGGTTTGCCTGGCATCCAGGCGGTCGTTCTGCGGACCGGCCGCTCGCGTTGACGTTGACATCTTAATCCTTACTTGTTTCTGATGACTGGGGCGGGACATAACGGGGTCTCAGGTTCCGGACGCCGGCAGGAGTTCCCGCCAGCTTGCCGGGGCTCCCACACCCAGTAAGCCAAAGACTGTATTTACTGACGTGCGCAGCGCCTCGAGTTCACGCATGGCAGCACGGTGCCGCGCAGTGGCCTCGGCCACGCTGGTCTTGCGGAACCGGATGGTGTGCCCGGGCCTGGCCTGGGCAAGGACATCCAGTGAGCGGCTGGTGACGACGCCGAGCACCGGGTATCCGGCTGTCACGCCTCGTCCTCGGTGAAGTACCAGGAGCTCTTCCCTGGACGGGACCTCGATGGCCCCGACCGGAACGCCCCTTGAAAGGACTTCCGCTGTTGACTGCCGTTCCGGAAGCGCCCCGCCGAGGCGGAGGCCGATGTGGTTGCTCCGTCCGCTCACGGTGTAGCTGGTCTGGAACAGTAGATCGGCGGTGTCGCCGAATTCGGCGATGTCCGGTCCGTCGGTGACGTCGATGACCGGGCTGACGCTGGTTCCCGGGCGGGACAACCCCAGCCGGAACAGGGGAAGGTCAAAGTACGGCTGCCTGATCGGGGGCACAGTCTTCCGGGCCCCCAGGACGGTGCCCTCCGTAAGTTTCAGCCCGAAACCGACGACGGTGTCCGGCGCGCAGCTGCCCAGCAGTGTCGGGGCGTCCAGGGCGCCATGGACTGCGATGTAGGCGCGCAGCCCCGTGTTTATGCCGCGTAGTGCCACGGTTTCCCCGGCCAGGACCGACACCGGCTCCCACTGCGGGCATTCACGCCCACCGACGGTCAGGGTCAGTGGCGCACCGGTGACGGCGATGAGCAGGTCTGAGTCTGCCCGCATCCGGAAGTCCAGTGCTGTGACCTCGAGGAGCGGATCATTGTCCAGGTTGCCGGCCAGGATATTGGCTGCCCGCGCAGAAAACTGGTCCAAGGCGCCGTTCACGGGAAGCCCGTACCGCGGCCCCTTGAACCGGCCGAGGTCCGTGACCACAGAGTGGCCGGCTTGCTGGATGGTCAGGGTCCCGCTCATGCGGATGCTTCCAGTTCAACGCCAGCAAAACGCTGGAAGTCGGCGGCGGGCAACTCGTGGAACCGGAGCAGGTCCCCGGGCATGTACGGAACCAGCGGCTGCTTGTCCGGGTTCAGAACGGTCAGCGGCGTTTGGCCGATCACGCACCACCCGCCAGGAGCTGAGGCTGGCGCGATTACTGCCTGCCGGCCCGCGACGGAGACGGCGCCTGCCGGCACGGAAAGCCGGGGGTCCTTCAGCCGGGGTACCGGCAGGGGGAAGTCCGGGCCGTCCATCATGGGCGATCCGGCCGGTGCCCCCAGGCAACGGATGACGTAGGACTTGGCAGTGTGAAGGGCGATGATCTCGGCAACGGAGAGTCCCTCGTGGTCCGCAACCTTCTGGAGGTCGGGTCCGTACTCGCCGCCGTAGACCACGGGGACGTCGAACTGCCGGGGGGTACGCGTGGGCGCGCCCACATAATCCAGCTGGCGCATACCTAGGAGAACAAAGGCCCTGATCTGGCGGGCGGAAGTGACGTAGGGGTCGAACTCCACCAGCACCGAATCGTAGGTGGGAACCGCGCCGTGTACACCGTCGACGTCGGCCGTCTCAAGCCATGCCGCCAGGGCATGGACAGCAGCCCAGTTCCGTTCCCGGTCAGGGGAGGTAGCGACGACGCGGAGGGCGGCGTCACCTGATTCATGGACCTCGACGGGGGTTGCGTCGGTCATCTCAGGCGGCTTCCGCTTTGGCCGCGAGCGCCAGGGGCAGCGGGGCGATGGTAACGCCGGCCGCCGTGAGCTCCTTGCGGATGAGGCGGGCCAGGTCCACGGCGCCCGGGTTGTCCCCGTGCAGCAGGACGGTGTCCGCCACGACGGGGAGCTTGACGCCCGACGCCGATTCGATGATCCCTTCGCAGACCATGCGGATGGTGCGATCGACGATGGTTGCCGCGTCATGGATGACGGCGCCCGGCTGGGTGCGCGGCACCAGGGTTCCGTCGTCCTCGTAGGCCCGGTCAGCGATGCCCACGATGGCCACCGGCAAACCGCGGCCGGCCGCAGCCTGGGCGAGCTCGCCGTCCTGGGCCAGGACGATCAGGTCCGGGCGGAAGCGGCTGGCGGCATCGGCGACGGCGGCGGCGTAGTCCTGGCGGGTGGCGACCAGGTTGCCCAGCCGGCCGTGGGGGGCGATGTGGGAGACGCTGGTGCCGTGGTAGGAGGCAAAGGCCGACAGGGCTCCGAGTTGGTAGAGGACGTCGTTGCGGACTTCAGCCGCGGTGAGATCCATGGAGCGCCGTCCGAAGCCCCGCAGATCCGGGAAACTGGGGTGTGCACCGATGCTGACACCGCGCCGGACGCATTCTGCCACCGTGCGTTCCATGATGTCCGGGTCTCCGGCGTGGAATCCGCAGGCGATGTTCGCGCTGGAGACGATTTCAAGAAGTGCGCTGTCGTCACCCAGGGAGTAGGCACCGAAGCCTTCACCGAGATCTGCCACAAGATCAACTGTGCGACCCATAGTGCGTGCCTTCCCTTCGTTGTGTTCTGAGCTGTTGTGCCCCGGGTGGGGCTGGCATCTATTCAAAAAGTCTGGCACCGTGCGCTGCCCCACACAAAGACGTAATCAGTGTCACGGGATAGGCCCTGGTTATGACCCGGGCCTATCCCAGGCGCCTATCGCAGGGCCTTGCGCAGGCCCATAACACGCTCAACGACGACGACGACGGCGAGGGAGATCAGGATGAGGATCACGGACAGTGCCGCCACTGCTGCGTCGGCAGAGTTCTCCACGTACCGCAGGACCTGCACGGGCAGCGTCGGCAGCCCGGATTCGGCCACAAACAGCGAGATGACGGCTTCGTCGAAGGAGACGATGAACGCTATGACGCCGCCGGCGATGACCCCGGGCTGGATGATCGGCAGGGTAATGCGCCGGAAAACGGTCCAGGACCCTGCCCCGAGGATCCTCGCCGCCGCCTCGCAGGACGTGTCGGTGGTGGCCAGGCTCATCAGCGTTGTCCTGATCACGAACGGGATGGTGATGGCCACGTGGCCGATGATGATGCCGGTGTAGGTGTTGTTCAGGTTCAGCGGACCGAACAGCAGGACCATGCCCAGCGCCAGGACGATGCTGGGGATCAGCAGCGGCGAGAGGAAGAATGACTGCACCGCCGCCTTGGCCTTGAACTCAAACCTGTCCAGCGCCAGTGCCACCGGAACTCCGAGCGCCAAAACGATGACCGTGACGATCACGGCGACGATGAGGCTGACCCGCATGCCGTTCATGAAGGTGCTTTCCGCCGGCAGCATCTCGTACCACTTGAACGTCAGTCCCTCCGGAGGGAAGGACAGGTACTGGTTGGAGGCAAACGAGACAACAAAGACGATCAGCAGCGGCGCCAGGAGGAACAGGTAGAGCAGGAATACCAGGATCCCGAACGCAGGCTTGGCTGGGTTGAACCGCGGTTTGAAAAGGCGGGCCTCAGACATGGCTAGCCTCCGATCTTTTTGGTGAGGCGCTGGTAGACGGCGACGATCAGGCCGAACAGGACCAGCAGGATGACAGAGAGTGCTGCCGCGAACGGCCAGTTGAGCAATCCGGTGGTCTGATCGTAGATTTCCGTGGCGAGCACCTGGACGCTGCCGCCGCCGAGGAGGCGCGGGGTGATGAAAGTACTGATGGACAACACAAAGACCAGCAGGAACGCCGTGAGGATTCCGGGCAGGCTCAATGGAAGGGTCACCCGGGTGAACACCTGCAGCTTGCTGGCGCCCAGCGATCCGGCTGCTTCTTCCAGCTGCGGGCTGAGGCGCCCAAAGCCCGAGATCATCGCGAGGATGGCATAGGGCATAAAGATCTCAACAAGACCGATGGTCACGCCGGTCATGTTGTTGGTCAGCTTGAGCGGCGTGTCGATCAGGCCCATTCCGTCCAGCGTGGAGTTGACCAGGCCGTTGGTGCCCAGGATGACCATCCATCCGTAGGTCCGCACAACGGCCGAGGTCAGCAGGGGTGCGATCGCGACGGCGATGAGCAGCCCGCGGTATTTGCTGGTGCTCCGGGCGAGGAAGAGGGCCACCGGGTAGGACACCAGGACGCAGAGCAGTCCCACGGTGACACCCATCTGGAAAGTGTCCAGCGTGACCCGCCAATAGTAGGGATCGGTCAGCGGCTGGATATAGGTGTCCAGCGTGAAGGTTTCCTCGATGACGCCGTCCGGCGCACCCCTGTTGAAGGACATGCGGACCATGTAGGCCAGCGGGAAGACAAAGCTCACCACGAGTCCGAGCACGCCCGGCACGAGGAGGGCAAGGTAGGTCCGCCGGTTCCGGCGTCCGGTGGACTTTTCCAGCTCGCCTTCAGCTGCGCCGGTCCGACGGGCGGCCGGCGTCGGGGCCTGGGTCTGGGTGACGGTCACGCTGCCGGCGCTTCCACTGCGGTGGGCAGCAGGTACGCATCCTGCTCGTACCACGAAAGGTAGGCTGCGTCGCCGGTACGGGGCAGGTCGCCGCTGGACGTGGGCATTTGTGCCTGCAGGACGCGGTCGCCGGCCTTGACTGCTACGGACAGGGCATCGCCGGTGTAGTTGACCCGTTCAATGACGCCGGCAATGGTCTCAGTCCCGGCCGGCTGCAGGGACACCCTGAGCCGGTGGGGTCGGATGACCAGTTCATGCGTGGATCCGGTGAGGCCGGGCGCCCCCACCGCTCCGAACTGGCCGAGCCCGTCAATGGAGACGCGGTAGTGCGTTTCCCCCTTGGCGGCGGAACCCGTCGCGGACAGGACCCGGGCGTTGAGGAAGTTCGCCTGGCCGATGAAGTTCGCCACGAACCGCGTCCGCGGCCGTTCGTAGGCTTCGGTGGGCGATCCAAACTGTTCGATCAGGCCCCCGTTCATGACGGCGA
Organism: Pseudarthrobacter sp. KH_020_B; assembly: GCF_057840185.1. Taxonomy (NCBI): domain Bacteria; kingdom Bacillati; phylum Actinomycetota; class Actinomycetes; order Micrococcales; family Micrococcaceae; genus Pseudarthrobacter; species Pseudarthrobacter sp. KH_020_B. Next base: position 406,949 of record NZ_CM174506.1, on the reverse strand, counting down.
TGCGGTCGGCCATGTCCAGTGCCTCATCCTGGTCGTGGGTCACGAACAGTGTGGTGGCCCGGGTCCGCTGCTGAATGGAGCGGATCTCGGTCCGCATCGTCTCGCGGAGCTTGGCGTCAAGGTTGGACAGGGGCTCATCGAGGAGCAGGAGCGTGGGCTCCACCACGAGGGCGCGTGCCAGGGCGATGCGCTGCTGCTGCCCGCCGGACAGCTCCTTGACCTGCCGTTTGGACAGGTGGCCGAGCTGGACCATGTCCAGCGCCCCGGCGACGCGGCGTTTTTGATCGGACTTTGAGGTCTGGCGCATCTGCAGCCCGAAGGCCACGTTCTGTTCCACGTTCATGTGCGGAAAGAGGGCGTAGGACTGGAAGACCATGCCCATGCCGCGCTTGTTCACGGGCGTGTGGGTGATTTCCTTGCCATCCACCACAATGGATCCGGCGGTGGGGTCCATCAGGCCGGCCACCATCCGCAAGGTGGTGGTTTTGCCGCAGCCTGACGGGCCGAGGAGCGCCACCAGGTGCCCCTCCTCCACCTCCATGTTCAGGCGGTCGACGGCCGGGTCAAGACCGGCTGCGTATCTCTTGGTCAGATCCACGATCGACAGTTTTGATTCAGTCACGATTTCAGTTCTCCTGAAGCAGGTGGTGGGGAGGGGTGCCGTGGGGATGGCTATTTGGTGATGATCTGGCGCTTCCAGGTGTCAGTCCACTTGTCCCGCGCGGAGGACAGGAACTGAACATCCAGGGGGACGATGTTCAGGGAGCCGTCAGTGGGAACCACGCGGTCCTTGACGTCCGCCGGAAGGTCGGCGTTGGTCACAGACGGGGCGTAGAAAAGGGACTTGGCGAAGGCGGTCTGCGCCTCGGCGGAGAGTGCGTAGTCAACGAAAGTCTGGGCGGCAGCCTTGTTGGGCGCATCCTTGACGATGTTGACCGTGTTGATCTGGAAAACGGTGCCCTCCTTGGGGAAGGTCACGCCCATCTTTTTGTTGCTCTGGTCGCTGTAGAACTGGCCGCGGGCGTTCTGTCCCAGTCCCAGTACCGTCTGGCCGGTGATCACGTTCTGGTACTCGTCGGGGTTGGGGGCGAAGGTCTGGACGCCGGGCGCCATCTCTTTGAGGCGGGCAACCGCCTTGTCGATGCTCTGGGTGTAGTCCTCGCCCTGCATCTTGGACGTGATCGCGGTCAGGGACAGACCCAGCAGGGAGGGCGGAGCGTTGACGTTGATTTTGCCGGCGTAGGCCGGATCCCAGAGCACATCCCAGCTCTCAGGCGCCTTGGCGAAAGTTGCGGTGTCATAGAGCAGGCCAACCGCGTCGAGCATAACCACCGGGCCAAATCCGTCCTTGTTCTTGAACTGCTCGGGTACGTTCGCCAAGTTGGGAACCGCAGCGGTGTCGATCTTGTCGAAGAGACCCTGGGTGTTGCCGGTGGTGGATACGGAGTTGTCCATGATGGCCACGTCAGTAGCCGGATTGTTCTTCTGGCCCTGGAGTGCGCTGAGCATTTCGGCGGAGGAGCGCTTGGAGGAGTAGTTGATCTTGATGTCCGGGTACTTGGCCTTGAACGGTTCGATCACGGCCGCCGTGTACTGGTCCTGCCAGACGCCAGAGTAGGCAATCAGGTTCAGCTCGCCGGACGTGGCGCTGGAGTTTCCGCCGCTGCTGGAGGCGGCGCCGCCCCCGCAGCCTGTCAGCACCAGGGCTGCGGCTGTCGCGGCAGCAGCTAATGCGATTTTGCCTTTGGTGATAACTCTCATTTGTGTCTCTTCCTTAGTCAGGAGGAATCCGTCGGATTCTGGAGGATGCTTCTAAAAGGTATGGAGCGTATATTTCGGGGACGTAAAAGAAAGCCACGTTTTCTGTAAACGGAGTGATTATGCAAAAGCCATATTGGGGCATCATCGCCGCTTATGCCTGGGGGGTATAATCTGCTTGTCACAGAAATTGTGTTCTGAAGATCAACCTAGCGTCCGAGATGTGGATCACACAAAGACCTATTGAGTGTCCCTCCATAGAATCCGGATATGACCCGCCGGGCTTCAGGCCCCGCAAACGAAAGAAAAGCCGGTATGGACACTCGAAAACTCGCCTACTTCGTGAAGATCGTTGACTCAGGGAGCATCACGAAGGCTGCCGCAGCCCTGCACGTGGCGCAGCCGGCCCTGAGCCAGCAGGTGTCCGCGCTTGAAACCGATCTGAAGCAGCGGCTGCTGATCCGCAGCAAGCAGGGCGTTCAGCCCACAGCCGCCGGCCACACGCTCTACCGGCACGCTCAGACCATCCTTCGGCTGGTCGAACAGGCCCGCCAGGACGTGGCGAGTTCGGGGGCGGCGCCTGCTGGCCGGGTGTCGATAGCGATCGCGCCGTACAGCATGGCTTCGAGCCTCACGCCGCGCATTATCAGCGAAGTGGCCCGCCGTTACCCTGACATCGTGCTGCACTTGACGGAGATCTACGGGGGTGTGCTCAGCGAGGCGATCAAGAACGGCAGGCTGGACATGGCCCTGATCTACGAGCCTGGGCCTATCCGCGGCGTGCAGTTCACCACCATGATCGTGGAGGATCTTCACTTGGTGGTGAACGGCAAGAACACAGCGGCAGCCAAGTCGGGCGAGATCACCCTCGAGGAGGCAGCGGAATTCGGCCTGTTCCTTCCCGAGCAGATCCACACCCTGCGTCAGATTGTCGAGACCGGCATGCGGGACAAGGGACTCAGCCTTCGCTTGGTGGGCGAAGTGGAATCCGTACCTTCCCTGACGCGGCTCCTGCGGGCGGACATGGGCGCCACCATCCTGCCAAAGTCAGCAGCCGACGCGCTTTTCCATGAGGAAGACTTCCTGGTACTGCGGATTGTTGATCCCGGGCTGCAGTGCAAGATAGCCCTCTGCACCCCGGACCACGAACCGCTGTCCGAGGCGGCATCGGCCGTCCTGCTGGTGCTGAAGGAAATGCTCCAGGAAATGCTGAGCGCTAAATACGGAAGGTAGCCGGCCACCCACAGCTTTTCCTTATCAGGGCATGTGGATTTGGTCTTAGTAAACGCGCTTCGACGAAACTAATGTTGAAATATGAAGTGCCGGATGAACCGGCAATTATTTCTTCAGTGGAATTAGTTGATTGGGAGCACATCGTGAAAAAGATCAGCAGTGCGCACCGGGCCCCTTCGAGCGGCAGCCGCTTGGCGGCGAGAACCGGATCCCACTGCCCCGCGAACGGGTTCTGGCTTCCCGAAGGACAGCCAGGTCAGGCCGTTTTTGTCTTTGAAGGCAGCATCATGCCCAGGGGCGCGTCAGGGGCGACGCTCTGGCTCCTGGACGAAACCGGCACCGGCCCGGCCGCCTATCCCCTGCCCGGACAACAACTTTCCGTTTCCAGGTCCCGCTCGCTGGTCAGCTGACACCAGCCCCGGCTGAAACCGGGCCACTGAATAAACGCTTACAACAGGAGGGTCCATGTCCGATTAGGCATGGACCCTCCTGGGCCGTTTAGGGTGCCCATCCAGCTTGCAGTTAACGTCGTCATTCGCGCGAATGACGACGTTAACTGCAAGCCAGTTGCGGTAAGTGGGCACACCCTGCGCACAACGTCAGCTGGCGTCTTCGACCAGCAGGCCTTTGGCTTTGAGCACCTCGGTGAGGTTGCACAGCTCGATGGTGGTTCCGCCGGCCTTGTACAGGCTGATTAGTTCGCGCTCGGCGTCGTCCCGTTCCTGCGACAGGCGGATGACTTCCTCTATCTCGTCCTTACGCACCACAACCACGCCGTCGGCGTCGCCGCGCAGGATGTCACCCGGGTAGATGATCTCGTCGCCAAAAACCACAGAGTGGTTGATGGGGCCGATGGTCTCCTTGACCGTTCCCTTGATGCTGACGCTGCCGGAGAACACCGGCAGGCCCAGCTCGATCAGGTCCTGGGTGTCCCGGACGCCTGAGTCCGTCACCATGGCTGCCAGGCCCTTGGCCTTCATGGCGTTGCCGAGGACATCGCCGAACGTCCCGGCCTCCTCGAATTCGCCAGCGGCAACCAGGACAACGTCGCCCGGCTCCGCGTAGTGGATGGCAACCTGCAGCATCAGGTTGTCGCGGGGTGCGCAGCGGACCGTTGTGGCGGGTCCACAGAAGGACATGCTGCGGTCGATCGGCTTGATCTTCGAGCTGAGCGCACCCTTCCTGCCCTGGGCTTCGTGGATTGTGGCGGAGGAGAACTTGGACAGCCTGAGGACGGCGTCCGCCGTCGGCCTGTCAACGTTTGTCTTGACGTGGATCATGGTGTGTCCTTCGTTTTGGGGGGATGTGTCAGTTGAGCGCGTGGACGGCTTTGTCGATCGCGGCGACAGCCTCATCGATGACGGCCAGGCTGGTTGCATACGAGATCCGGAAGTACGGCCCGAGCCCATACGCGGAGCCCGGAATGGCAGCCACGGACGCCTGGTCGAGCAGGTAGAGCACAAAGTCCTGGTCGTCGCGGAGAACGGTGCCGTCCGGCGTCGTCTTCCCCAGTACACCGCCGCAGTTCACGTACGCGTAGAAGGCGCCCTCCGGCGTCGAGCATGACAGCCCCGGGATCGCGTTCAAACCTGCGACGGCGGCGTCCCGGCGGCTGCGGTACACCTCGCCGTTGGCGCGGATGAAGGACTGGTCCCCCGTGAGGGCGGCCGCGGCCGCCGCCTGGCTGACGGACGACGGGCACGAGGAGATCTGTGACTGCAGCTTGTTGATGGCACCGATCAGGCCGGCCGGACCCGCGCCGTAGCCGAGCCTCCAGCCCGTCATGGCGTACGCCTTGGAGACGCCGTTGATCACCAGGACGCGGTCCTTCAGTTCGGGAGCCGCTTCCACGAGGCCCGTCAGCTTGCCGGCACCGAAGTAGATCTGGTCGTAGATCTCGTCGGTCAGGACAAAAACGTGTGGGAAGCCGGCCAGGACGTCCGCGAGCGCACGCAGTTCGGCGCGCGAGTAGACAGCCCCGGTGGGGTTGGAGGGGGTGTTCAGGATCAGCCACTTGGTCCGGTCGGTGATGGCACCGCGCAGGGCTTCCGGGGTCAGCTTGAACCCTGAGTCCTCGCCGCAGGGGACGACCACGGGCCGGCCGTCATTGGCCAGGACCATGTCCGGGTACGAGACCCAGTACGGCGCCGGAATGACCACTTCGTCGCCTTCGTCCAGGGACGCCATAAATGCGGTGAAGATGACCTGTTTGGCCCCGCCGCCGATGGTGATTTCGTTGGCCGAGTAGTGCAGCCCGGTGTTCAGCTCCAGGGTCTGAAGGATGGCCTTCTGCAGGGCAGGCGTACCGGTGACCGAGGTGTATTTGGTTTCGCCGTCGGCTATCGCCTGCACGGCCGCAGCCTTGATGTGTTCCGGCGTATCGAAGTCCGGCTCCCCTACCGTGAGGTCCAGAATGCTGCGTCCCACGGCTTTGAGCTCCCGGACCCGGGCAGCAGCGGCCACGCTTGGAGACGATTTGATGCGTGAAACACGCGATGCAGGCACGAATTCAGACATGTTCTCTTCCAGTGGTTCATCAGTGAGGGGACTTTGCGTCATTCGAGCCTATGGACTGCAGGCGGCTGTGGATAAGACGTATTCTGCGTGGGCGGATAAGGAAGCCTTATGGCCCTTGCACCACGCAATTCACTTATTGCCACACCGGATATAGGTATTTCCCGGGGTCCGCAGACACGCCTAGCGTTGTGCGTACCGTTCAAGGGAGAGGAACCGATGGCCCGCCACCAACCAGCAGCGGCACGGGACGGCGGGACCATCCGGCGTCCGGTGCGACCCTCAGGCAGGGGAGGCTACCGCTATCGAGGCGATCAACGCCGACAAGCAGCGGATCAGCAGCGGGTGGAGTTCAGCCGGTTGCTCACGGATAAGCAGGGCGCGATCCGCTTCCGGTCGAGCCGGCTCCGGGCTCTCGGGGCAAGCCTGAACCAGTTGGTTGCCCAGGCTCTGCGGGACGGTACTCCGGTGGCGGACCTGGCCCGGATAACCCACCTGTCCACCCTGGCGGTGCGGCGGACCGGCCGCGCGTTCGACGATCTTCAGCCGACGGGACTGGCCGCGGCGGAGCACCTCGGGGCGATCTCGCGCGTGCTGCTGGAACTGACGGCCGTGGAGGACTCGAAGGCAGCCGTTGAAATGGAACGCCTGCACCTGCTCGCCGAGGCCAGCAAACAGCGGATTCTGGACGAATTTGAGCTGGCATCCCTGACCGGGCTCAGGCCTGAACAAATCAGGAAAATGACCCGCGGGATACCGGCGCCCGCCCGGTACTAAGGTGGTCACCGCGGTTGTTCCTGCGGGTCCGCACACGGCGCGGACCCGCAGGAAAAGAAGCTAGACCAGCGTGGCCTGTGCCGGCACGGGCTCCAGCGGCACGTGCCGCACGGCGCCCTTGTCTGCCGAGAGCGCGAAGGCCGCGTAGGCCCGCAGCGCCGGTGAGACGGCGCGCTCACGGTTGCGGGGCCGGTAGCCGGTGGTCGCTTCCAGCAGTGCACGACGGCGGTCCAGTTCGTCGTCGGACACTTCCACGGTGATGGAGCGGGCGGGAATGTCGATGGAAATGGTGTCCCCGTTTTCGACGAGCGCGATGGCTCCTCCCGCGGCAGCTTCCGGGGAGATGTGGCCGATCGACAGTCCCGAGGTGCCCCCGGAGAAGCGGCCGTCGGTGATCAGGGCGCACTTTGCGCCGAGCCCCAGGCCCTTCAGGAACGACGTCGGGTACAGCATTTCCTGCATGCCGGGGCCGCCGCGGGGCCCTTCGTAGCGGATGACAACAACGTCTCCGGCGACAATCCGCTTGCTCAGGATGGCCTCCACAGCATCGTCCTGTGATTCGAAGACCACGGCCGGGCCGGAGAACTTGAAGATCGATTCGTCCACGCCGGCGGTCTTCACCACGCAGCCGTCCACGGATATGTTGCCCCGGAGCACGGCCAGGCCGCCCTCCACGGTGTGGGCGTTCTCCACGGAGCGGACGCAGCCGTTCGCGTCGTCGGTGTCCAGGGTGTCCCAGCGCTCGGACTGGGAGAAGGCCGTGGCGGAGCGGACGCATCCGGGGGCTGCGTGGAACAGTTCGACGGCGGTGTCGGTGGCCTTGCCGCCGCGGATATCCCAGTCGTCCAGCCAGGAGCGCAGGTCCGGGCCGTGTACGGAGCGCACATCGTGGCGGAGCATGCCGCCGCGGTCCAGTTCGCCCAGGATGGCCGGGATGCCGCCGGCGCGGTGGACGTCCTCCACGAGGTAGTCGCCGTTGGGGGCCACCTTGGTGAGGCAGGGGGTGCGGCGCGAGATCGCGTCGATGTCTTCGAGCGTGAAGTCCAACTCGGCCTCCTGCGCCGCGGCCAGCAGGTGCAGGATGGTGTTGGAGGAGCCGCCCATGGCGATGTCCATGGTCATGGCGTTCTCGAACGCGGCACGGCCGGCGATGGCGCGCGGCAGCACGCTTTCGTCGTCGTCGGAGTAGTACGCGTTGGTGATGTCCACGATCGCTTTGCCGGCGTCCTGGTACAGGTCCTTGCGGGCCGTGTGCGTGGCCAGTGTGGTGCCGTTGCCCGGCAGCGAGAGGCCGAGCGCCTCGGTGAGGCAGTTCATCGAGTTGGCCGTGAACATGCCCGAGCAGGAACCGCAGGTGGGGCAGGACGTTTCCTCGATGCGCAGCAGGTCCTCGTCGGAGACGGAGTCGTTGACGGCGTCGGCGATGGCGGAGATCAGGTTGAGGCGCTTGCGCACTGTGCCGTCCACCAGGACGGCGGTGCCGCCCTCCATAGGGCCGCCGCTGACAAAGACGGTGGGGATGTTCAGGCGCATGGCGGCCATCATCATGCCGGGGGTGATCTTGTCGCAGTTGGAGATGCAGATCAGGGCGTCGGCGCAGTGCGCGTTGACCATGTACTCGACCGAGTCGGCGATCAGGTCCCGGGAGGGCAGCGAGTAGAGCATGCCGCCGTGGCCCATCGCGATGCCGTCGTCCACGGCGATGGTGTTGAACTCGCGCGGGATGCCGCCGCCCTCGGTGATGGCCTCGGAGACGATGCGTCCCACCGGCTGGAGGTGCGTGTGTCCGGGGACGAATTCGGTGAAGCTGTTGGCGACGGCGATGATCGGCTTGCCGAAATCGGCTCCGTTGACGCCGGCGGCGCGGAGCAAAGCGCGTGCGCCGACCATGTTGCGGCCATGGGTGACTGTTCGTGAACGTAGTGGAGGCATTAAACCAGTCAACCAGTGGCGGGCAGACGGCGGAAGACGGTGCTGGTACTAGTAGTGGCAGTGCTAGATTTCTGGGATGAGTGATGAACGAAGGCAGGAGCTGGGGCAGTTCCTGCGCGACCGGCGCGGGAACCTGGTCCGCGCGGAACTGGGGCTGCCGCCCATCGGGCGCAGCCGCACGCAGGGACTCCGCCGCGAGGAAGTGGCCTCGTTCGCCGCTGTCAGCGTCACCTGGTACACGTGGCTGGAGCAGGGCCGGGAAATCAACGCCTCCCGCCAGGTACTCGAGGCCATTGCGCGGGTGCTTCGCCTGACAGGTGCCGAGCAGTCCTACCTGCTGGCCTTGGGCGGCTACGCTGCCGTGCCTGCCGCGGACATGGCCATCATCGAAAAAGCCCCTTTACACCTGCAGCGGCTCCTCGATGCCCTCGACTTCCCGGCTTTCGCCGTGGCCCCGGACTGGGGAATCGCCGGCTGGAACCAGGCCTACGCCGGCCTCTATTCACGGATCGCGGCCGTGGACGCGGCCGACAGGAACCTGCTGTGGCTGATCTTCACAGACCCGCACCTGCGCGAGATGCTGCCCGACTGGGAAGAGACATCACGCCACTTCGTGGCCGAGTTCCGGGCAGAGGCAGGCGCACGGCTCGGATCTGCCGCCCACACCGCACTGATCAGCCGGCTGAGCCAGGCCAGCCCGGACTTCGCGAAGCTCTGGGCGGACCGTGGCGTGGAACGGTTCGCCTCCCGGCAACGGGTGTTCCTGCATCCGGTGCTGGGCGAACTGGTCTTTGAACAGCACCGGCTGGTGCCCTCGGACGCGCCTGAGCTGCACCTGGTGATGTACACGCCGGTGCCGGACGGTCTCAGCTCCCCGTAATCACCAAGGCAACGCTGTGGCCGCCGAAGCCAAAAGCGTTGACGAAGCCGGCGGGGGCGGAACCGGGCGCCAGCGTGTGGGCCTTCTCCGTCACGACGTTCAGGTTCACCTCGGGGTCAAGCGCCTCGATGTTCACCGTTCCCGGGAGCTGGCCGGTCTGCAGGGCCTGGACCACCACGACTGTGGCGAGCGCACCGGCGCCGCCCAGCAGGTGGCCGGTGTGGCCCTTGGTGGAGGTCACGGGCACCTCGGCACCGAAGATGGCGTTGATGGCCTGGGCTTCAAGCCGGTCCCCCACTGGCGTGGACGTGGCGTGGGCGTGAACGAAGCCGATTTCCGAAGCGTGCATTCCGGCTGACTCCAGGGCCTTCTGCATGACCCGCCGCTGCATTGCCGGGTCCGCGGCCACGATGTCGTTGGCATCGGAGGTTACCGCCCCGCCGGCCACTGCGCCGAGGATGGCGGCGCCGCGTGCACGGGCGTGGGCTTCACTCTCAAGCACCACAATGCCGGCGCCTTCCGCGAGGACAAAACCGTCGCGGCCGCCGTCGAACGGGCGGGAGGCGCGCTGGGGTTCGCCGTTGCGCGTGGACAGTGCCCGGATCTGGGAGAACCCCGTGATCACGAGGTCGTTGACGGAGGCGTCCACTCCGCCGGCAATCACGACGTCGGCCGCTCCGGAGCGGATCATTTCGGCACCTTGGACAATTGCTTCGGCGCCGGACGCGCAGGCGCTGACAGGGGTCCGGGCTCCGCCGCGGGCGCCGAGGTCGATGGAGACCCAGGCCGCGGGGCCGTTGACCATCAGCCGGGTGAGGGTGTGCGGCGAGACCCGGCGCGGGCCGCCGCTGGCGAGCGCACGGTCCTGTTCGAGGGTGGAGCCGAGGCCGCCGTACGCCGAGCCGATCACCACGGCGAACCGTTCGGGGTCGACGTCGGGCGCCCCTGCCTGCTGCCACGCTTCGCGGGCAGCCACCAGCGCCAGTTGCCCGCACCGGTCCATCCGCTTCAGCTCGCGCGTGGTGAGGTGCACCGTAAGATCCGCGGTGACCTGCCCGGCCATCCGCACGGGCAGCTGCTCCGCCCAGGCCTCATCCAGCGCGGCAATGCCGGATTGTCCCGCCAGCAGGCCGGTCCAGGTCTCCGCCACAGAGGAGCCGAGCGGGTTGCTGGTGCCGGCGCCGGTGATCAGTGCGCGGGGTTGGTCTGCATGCATTGGACGCTACTTTGCGGGGTTGTGGGTGCCGATAGGCACAAGGGTCAGGTCGGGGTGGTTCTTCTCAATCCGGCGCAGAGCCCAGACGTCGGTGAACAGGGCGAGGTATTCGCCGTCGGACCTCAACAGAACCTCAGCGCCGGGCACGTTGGCGAGCGCGGGCATGGCGTCCGCCGTCGAAATCCTGGCCATGGAGTACGGCAGGCGTTCCAGCCGCATGGGCGCGCTGAAGTCGTGCGCCATGCGGTCCTCCACCACTTCGAACTGCATGGGGCCGACGGCGGCAAGCACCGGCGCCTGGTCGCCGCGGACGTCGGAGCGGAGCACCTGGATGACGCCCTCGTGTTCGAGCTGCTCGATGCCGCGGCGGAACTGCTTGAACTTGCTGGGGTCCTTGGACCGGGCCACCTGGAAGTGTTCGGGGGCGAACAGCGGGATGGCCGGGTACTCCACCGCACCTTCGAGGAAGAGGCTGTCGCCCACGCGCAGTGTGGAGGCGTTCACCAGGCCCACGACGTCGCCGGGGTAGGCCTCATCGATGACCTCGCGTTCGCGGCCGAAGACCTGCTGGGCGTACTTGGTGGCGAAGGACTTTCCGGTGCGGGTCTGGGTGACCACCATGCCGCGTTCAAAGATGCCGGAACAGACACGGATGAAGGCGACGTGGTCGCGGTGCGCTTTGTTCATGCCGGCCTGGACCTTGAAGACAAAGCCGGAGAAGGACGATTCAACCGGGCGCGGGCTGCCCTCAACGTCCGGCCGGGGCGCGGCGGGCGGCGCGAAATCCACCAAGGCGTCCAGCAGTTCCTTAACGCCGAAGTTCAGGGCGGCGGAGCTGAACAGGATGGGGGTGGCGGTGCCTGCATGGAAGGCTTCGACGTCGAATTCGAGGTTGGACTCGATGACCAGGCCGGCCTCGTCCACGGCGTCGGTCCAGTTGCTGCCCTGAGTCTCCGCAGCCTCGTCGGGCGTGAAGTACTCGGTCAGTGCGATGCTGGCGCCGGAGTTGTTGCGCTGGAAGCGGGCAAAGCGGTCCTGGCGGAGGTCCCAGACGCCGCGGAAGTCGCCGGAGATGCCCACGGCCCAGGTCAGCGGCATGGGCTGCAGGCCGGTGCGCTCGGTGAGCTCGTCCATCAGCGCCAGCGCGTCCAGGCCGGGCCGGTCCCACTTGTTGATCACGGTGATGATGGGCAGGTTGCGCTGCTTGCAGACCTCGAACAGCTTCATGGTCTGCGTTTCCAGGCCCTTGGCGGCGTCCACGAGCATCACTGCGCAGTCGACGGCGGCCAGGACGCGGTAGGTGTCCTCGGAGAAGTCCGCGTGGCCGGGGGTGTCCAGCAGGTTGATGACCGTGTCCCGGTAGGAGAACTGCAGCGCCGCGGAACTGATGGAGATGCCGCGGTCCTTCTCCATCTGCATCCAGTCCGAGACGGTTTCCTTGCGGTTGGCCTTGCCGCTGGAGGCGCCGGCGGTGCCGATGACCTTCGCGTGCAGGGCCAGGGCCTCGGTGAGGGTGGACTTGCCGGCGTCAGGGTGCGAAATGACAGCAAAGGTCCGACGCCGGGCCGCCTGCTTGTGAATCTCGTTGACCCGGGCGGGGCTAAGGACATCTTGGGACACGGTGCTACTTTCGCTGCGATGGGGTTACCCCAAGGCGCTCGGCAGGCCTCAAGGGGAAGCATGGCTCTGTGACAGCCAAGTTCCAAGTTTATCGCAGCGGCGGGCTGGCTCCGAAGGTGACAGCTTGCCGCCCCCGAAACCAGCAGTTCAAGACTGCGAAACCCCGCACGGCCAACTTCATGTGCTCCATATGGCGGCAGCCGGTGCCGAAGGTGTGATGGGCGGAATTTACGGTCTTCGTGTTTGCCTCGGGCGGGTTTCCGTTCAGGCGGGTGCGTCCTGGAAAGCACGAACCTCGACCCGGGCCGCGCACGCACTGGAGGCCTCTTTGGCCCACTCAAGTGCGGCATCGAGGCCGTTGGCCTCGATGACCCAAAAACCGCCGAGGTATTCCTTCCCCGGGGCATGCGGCCCATCGGTCACGACCGGCGCGTCGCCGGTGTTGTCGACCGTGGTCGCCGTCTGGATGGGGTGCAGGCCGCCGGCGAATACCCAGGAGCCCTCGGCGCGGAGCTTGTCATTGAACGCATCGACCGCGTCCAGGATCGGCTGGATCACGGCGGGATCCATGGTTTCCATCGTCGGAGCCTCAGCGGTGTCGTGACCTACCGAGATCATGTACTGTGTCATTTCGTTTCTCCTGCCGGGTGTCGGTTCAGGCGGCTGCCTGTCACTCTAGTCCGGAACACGTACGCGCCGATAGGTGTGGATTTTGCCAAATTATTGCGGCGTTCTTTCGACTTTCCACGACGGCGCCAGGGCAGCGCGTTACGTCATATGAGGAACCCTCAGGAGGCAGATGGGTACGCGAACGACTTCCACTTAAGCGAGGAACGGGCCGCCGAATGCTTCGATCACTTCGAGGTCCCGACACGGGAGGAAGCACCGTTGACCGTCATCTCCGGCACTTGGCGCCCATAGACTTCAGAACACGTTCTGATTTAGTGTTGATACATGAGCGCAGCAACAGAATCACGAAAGACCTTCCAGTCTTCCAAAACCCCAGTGACACCCCAGCCCTTCAAGACCCGGACGTCGTTCCAGTCTTCTGAACTGAGCCGCTCCTCCGCTGATGTTTTTGCAGCAGCGGCAGACCACCCTGTCCGGGTCACCCGCCGTGACGGCGAGTCCCTCGTGCTGATGTCCGAGAGCGCCGATGCGGCACGCATTTCACTACTGGAACTTGCAGCCCAGCTCGTTGCAGTCTCAACAAGCACGGAGGGAACGCTTGCACACCGCATGAGCGACCGCTTCCCGTGGATGCTTGCCCTGAGCCCAGCGGACCAGGAAACTTGCGCCGATGACGTCCTGGCGGCAGCGAGGGCGTCCTTTGCCACCAATCAGCCTCATCTGGCCATTGCAGAACTGACCTCATGGCGTGAGACTGCTACGGCCATCGCAGCCGGCCTCGGCAAGGAACCCGTGGAGTGGCTCGACGACTCGGAAGCGGTCGAGCGTCCGTAGAGCATGGCTAAGAGTGAGAAGGTTGAGCGGAGGACGAAGAAGAGTGAGTACGAACTTCGGTTTACATCTGTCCAGGCGCGGCGTGGCTGGACAGATCTGAAAGCCACGATCAGGAATCCCTTGGTCGATGCCTGGGATTTTCTGACGCACACCCCGGAGCAGATAACACCCTTCAACTACCCTCTACGCGGTGAGCTGGGTGTTGTGAAAGCGTGGTGGGGCGACCCATGAGCGGTGGCAGCACAAGCCCACCCTCAAGGGAGATGCCCGCATCTGGTTCTACGTCGTGGATCAAGTGGTCTTTCTGGAGCAGGTCCATACAAGCCATCCCAACGAGACCAAGCGTTGAGTGATCACGCATCAACGAACAGCACGGCCAGCTCTGACCACGGGACGGTGTTGCGCGAGCGCCGGTAGGGGAATGCTCAGCGGAACGCGGCAGAAGATATCAGTCGGCAGTCGGCTCCTCGTCGTTGGCGACAGCCTCGATCCAATCCACAGCCTCGTCGGAAAGCTGGAGACCGTCTACTGATTCGCCAGCCCACCACGCAGAATCGGTCGTGCCGCCCGTAACCGCCATGATGTCGGCGATGACATGCGGCGGCAGCGGCTCGCCGTTGTGCTCAATGAGCCAGTTGCGTGTTTCCGCATCGACCAGAGGCCACCACTCGAGGATGTTCATCAGCGCAGTGTTGCACCGACGAAGTCGTATGTACAGATTCCGCCGTGGCGCTTGATGGTTCGCGTGCTGCGCCTCAGCCCCCAATTGCTCCCAGGGCTTGTTCAATCGAGTCCCGGCTCGCCACTGGAGGTAATCGGTCCGCCTTGGTAGCTTTCAACGCATGGCTATCAAAATTGAGAATGTGGGTATCGCTGTTCGCGATCTCGAAGCAGCAATCGCCTTTTTCACTGATCTCGGACTTATGGTCATCGGCCGTGACACGGTCAGCGGGGAGTGGACTGATACCGCCGTTGGACTTGATGGTAATCACGCCAACATTGCGATGCTTCAGACCCCGGACGGTCATGGTCGAATTGAGCTCTTCGAATACATCCATCCCAAAGCGATCGAGTCGAGCCCGACTCGTCCCAACGACATTGGCATGCACCGTGTGGCCTTCTCGGTAGACGACATCGACAGGGCCCTTGAGGTAGCTGCGAAGCACGGATGCCATCCGCTACGTGGGGTGGCGACCTATGGCGACGTCTACAAGCTCACGTACCTCCGCGGCCCCAGTGGAATCCTCGTGATGCTCGCCGAGAAACTGAAGAAAGACTGACACCCAAATCGGCCCAACTAACCTGTGTTGCTAGGCCTTAGGGCCGCAAGGCTGTCCGATAGGCGAACCGACCCGGCCGTTATTGTTTGTTATAAAACCGTCCAAAAATAACAATCGATAAAGTGGAGAGAGCATGCAGCCGAGTCCCTACACGCCAGGCGAAGTCGCCACCACAGTACCGGGCCGGGCGACCCCAAATCGCCGAGTTCGATGAACGCCTCTCCTACCTGGTTGACCTGCACCGTTTCATCGGTCGCATCCGAGTTGACCACGCTCCGCGAGGGCTCGGCAAGACCTCCTTGTTACGCCAGTACCAAATTCGAGCCAAGGAACGCGGTGTGCTCGCCGTGTGGGTGACCGCGGGAGAGGACGTCGGCCTCATTGCACAGATTGCCTCAGCAATCCGCCAAGACACGCAGACCTGGCGCGGTGAAACCCGCACCAAACTCCACAAGATGCTCGAAGCCCTGACCGTCAGCGTCGGGATCCCCGGAATCGCCAAGGCGGACGCGACGATCCGCCGCCAGCCGGTCGAGACGGCACCCGTCGGGGTCCGCGAATTCGAAAATGTCATCCGGACAGCAGCCGGATCCGATGAGAACACCGGGCTGATCCTCCTCATCGACGAGATCCAAGCAGCCGACCCAGCCGGCCTGCGCACCCTCGCCTACGCCTGGCAGCATCTCCAAGCCGAAGGTGCCGACGTGCCGGCCGCGGTCTTTGCTGCCGGTCTGCCGGACGCACCCG
The DNA here is from genome assembly GCF_057840185.1 of Pseudarthrobacter sp. KH_020_B. Classification (NCBI taxonomy): domain Bacteria; kingdom Bacillati; phylum Actinomycetota; class Actinomycetes; order Micrococcales; family Micrococcaceae; genus Pseudarthrobacter; species Pseudarthrobacter sp. KH_020_B. The sequence goes on along the minus strand of NZ_CM174506.1, from coordinate 391,528 downwards.
AGAAAATCTCCTCCGTGGTCACCTTCACTGAGCGCATCGCCTACCGACCCCTGCAAATCCTCACCCCCGAAGCCGAGGAGATCGCCATCAGCGTACCCGCACGGAAAATCGGTGTGACTTGGCAGCCCGATGCACTGCACGAAGCTCTGGAGATTGCCCGTGGATACCCATATTCGGTTCAGCTTATTGCTGACGCTTCCTGGTCCGCCGCCGGTAGGCCGGATCCCGGAGCCACGATCAGCCTCGACCACGTTCGGCACGGAGGCGAGGCCATGAAGGTCGACCTTGAGGCTCTTTTCCGCGCGCGATGGGCGAACGCCGCTCCACAGGAGCGCGGGCTGATGTCGGCAATGGCCGCACTCGGCGACGCCTCTGTTAAGCGATCCGACGTCGCACACCAGATGAACGTCACAACTGCCAGCCTCTCGATGCCCCGAGCACGACTAATCGATAAAGGATTCATTCAAGCTGCGGAACGCGGCGAGTTGGAGTTCACGATTCCCGGATTCGCGGCCTTCATCCGCACCCTGGACTACTGACTGGAAGTAGACCTACGCTCACACCTCCCTGACCCGTTTCGGCAGGTTTGAATTATGCAACGAGTTTTGAGCGGCTTGGCGCCCCGGGATTCCGCGGGTGCTTGTGACTGTTAGCTTCGTTTCGCGGTTAAATCGCAGCTTGAAATGGCGGTTTTGCCGTTCCGTTTGCGGAACCCTCAACGGGACAGTCCTCACCGGAATCGCGTGAATGAGGCCAAACATCCGGTACTGATCGCGGTCCCCGCCCGAGTTACATCGTTAACTGCTGGACTACGGCCGGGATATACGACAGGGTGCTGAACAGCGCCAGGGTTGCAAGCGCGTACCCGATAGCAAGGGCAACAATTGCCAGCCACCGACCCCTTTCGCCTCTTAGTTTGATCTGATTGAGCGAAACGTGTCCGGCTCCCACAGCGAAGACGGCAAGAACCCCGACTCCAAATAGCCAGACTCCAGATGCAGCAATGGCCGATAAGAAGATGGCCGCCACGGCAAGTTTGTTCAGCCGACCAGTTTCAGTGCGAGCCGGCATCGTAGGCGTACTCATTTGGGTCCCCCAACCTTGTTCTTGTTAGTAGGAACCGAGTCTAGCTTTGTCCTTCGACAGACGATGTGAAGATCTCGTACGCCTCTCCCATAGGAGCGGGAAGAGAACATGCCTTGGCCTTATCGAACGCAGAACTCGTCCGTCCCTTTGGGGAACGACCTGCGGGACGCGCACAAGTCCCTCGAACTGCTCTCACTCGTCCTTCTCAGGCTCCGCATGACTCTTAAGTGAGGGGGTCGGCCCGCCCGTCTGCTCCGGCACGTCGCTTCGGGCTTGACCGTCCTGAACGAAAGTAATCCTGATTTGGCTCCCCCGTTCAAGGACCGACCCTGCGGAAGGATCTTGGGAGGTCACCCAGAACAGCCCCGGCCACGTACGCGAACGGAGCCCCGGCCCGTCAGGGTTCCCGGCTGCGAGACCAAACCCAATGTTCGCCGCCGTCTCTTGTGCAATATGCACAGGCTGCCCAACAAGATCGGGAACAGTCAGCGTCTGACGTTCAACCATCTCTGCATCTCCTTTGACCTGAACAGCTAGAACGGTGAACCAAACCTTCTTCCCACCAGAATACGGCCGGTGGCTCAGCCGGGACTCTCACCGGCCCCCGTTTAACATGGGTCCCATTGAGGCTGTGATTTACCGCCAAACTGAGCTCAAAATCAGATTGACACTCACCAAGGGGTGAATCTCGAAGTCGTCCCGGTAGTCGGTGGATGGCCGTCTGTTACGCGTCGCGGTGTTTGGCGGTGGGCGCGTCTCTGGCGATGACGATGCAGGTTTTTCCGGTGGTGTCTTGATTTAGTGCCGTCGGCGGCGTCAGGCTGACGATGTCCGGATAAGGCGAACGGCCCGGCGTGAGGTTTCGAAGGTCCACGCCGGCCGTTCTGACGCGTAAAGGCCGCGCCGATGCTCACGGTAAGTCATGAGGCTGTCTCTGTCGAGTGGGATCTGGCTGGCGGGCGGTTGGCCTGTCCGGGGTGCAGGGGCAGGCTGCGGCCGTGGGGCTGGGCACGGGAACGGCTGATCCGGCACGGCACCGGCACGGACCTGGCCCTGGTGCGCGGGCGTCCGCGCCGGGGGCGATGCGCGGATTGTTCGGCCACGCATGTGCTGTTGGGCGTGGATCTGGCGGCCCGGCGGGCCGATACGGCCGAAGTGATCGCCTCCGCCATCGAGGCCAAGGCTTCCAGCGGGGCAGGGCACCGGGTGATCGCGGCGTGGCTGGGCCGGCCGGCGTCCACGGTGCGCGGCTGGCTGCGCGCATTCGCCGCTTCCGCCGGCCCGATCGCCGAAGTGTTCACCGCCCTTTCCCACCGTGACGGCGCGGACGCGGCCGGACTCTGGCCCGCGGCGGCCCCGGCACCGGCCGGCCGGGCGCTGGCTGCGGTGGCGGCGTATGCGGGCGTGCTCGCGGCCCGGTTTTCTGTCGCCACCGTGGCGTGGCAATCGGCAGGGCTCGCCGTTGCGGGTCCGTTCTTCTTCAGCGCCGGCCGATGGCAGGACCGGGTCCAACACGAGCTGGCCCTTATGCCTGGTTCCCCGGGCGGTAAGGGTGGGAGGAGCGCCGGCTGATCCTGCCGGGGCCATCGTTTCCTGACCTCTTGAAAAGGACAATGACCCATGACGGAATCCGAGCCGCACCGCGGTCCCCTGGCCCGCAAGGACCGGGCGGAAAAGATCGCGTTGTTCCGCTATCAGCTCATCCGCGATGCCGCGGACACGTCGCTGACCTCCCGCCAGCGCGGGCCGATGGTCCGCGCCCTGGCCGCCGCAGAGCACACCGGCCCGTCCGGGCAGGCCGTGCGCTACTCCCGGGAGACCCTGGACCGGTGGATCAGCGCCTGGCAGCGGGAGGGATTCGACGGACTCAAGCCGCGGGAAAGGGCCGCCGGCCCGGTGACCCCGGAGACCGTGCTGTCACTGGCAGCGACGCTGAAGCTGGAGCGTCCGCACCGCACCGCGGCCCAGGTGCGGCGGATCATGGCCGAGACCCTCGGCGACGCGCCGTCCGAGTCGACGCTGCTGCGCCACTTCCGCACCCTGGACATCCCCACCGGCACGCCCGCGCAGGCCACCGGCCGGTTCGAAGCCACCCGGCCGAACGAGATCTGGGTCGGTGACGGGCTCCACGGGCCCCGGATCGGAGGCCGGAAAACCTACCTCTTCGCGTTCCTGGACGACCACTCCCGCCTGGTCACCGCGGCCCGCTGGGCGTTCGCCGAAGACGCCGTCAGGCTCTCGGCCGCGCTGCGCCCGGCCCTGCAGACCCACGGAATCCCCGACGCGGCCTATGTCGATTATGCCGACCTTCGCGTTATGCCAACGTTTTCTCGTTGTCCCTGTTCAGCGAGGTGAGAGGGGCGGATTTGTCGGCATAATCAGAGGGCCTCGAGGAAGGCCAGGATCGGGTCCGGAGGACGATAGCGGCCCGGGGCGGTGTCCGCTGGCGTGACGCGGGCGATGGCTCGTTCCTTTTGCGACATGTCCGCGTGCAGGTAGGCGTTGGTCGAGGAGACTTGCGAGTGGCCCAGCCAGAGCGCTATGACCGTGACGTCCACCCCGGCGAGGAGAAGCCGCATGGCCGCCGTATGGCGCAGGGTGTGGGCGCTCACGTGCTTCGTCCTCATCGATAGGCAAGTTGTTCCTGCCGTGGCGGCGTAACGGGTGATCCGATGTTCGATGGCGTCACGGCTGAGTTTCCTGCCGGTGCTTGCGGGGAAGAGCGGATCCGCAGGCGACCCTCCGCGTTCACGCAGCCACGCCCGAAGAACACTAACGGTGGAGGGCACGAGCGGGGTGCGCCGCTCTTTCCGTCCCTTCCCGATGCAGTGGATGTTCGCCCCGGCACCCAGAGACGCATCGGCGCAGGTGAGCCCGGCGAGTTCCGAGATCCGCAACCCGGTCTGGATGGCCAGCAGGATCATGGCGTGGTCGCGCCGCCCGGTCCAGGTGTCCTTGCTGCACGAGTCCAGGAGTGCGTCGACCTCGGCTTCGTTGAGGAAGGTCACCAGGTTCCGGTCGAAGCGTTTGGGCCCGATAGCGAGCACACGTTGGATTGAGGCTGCGTGCTCCGGGTGCCGCAGGGCCGCATAGGTGAAGAGCGAATGGATGGCGGCCAACCGGTTGTTGCGGGTCCGCACGCTGTTGTGCCGGTCCGCTTCCAGATGGGTCAGGAAGGCGGCCACGAGAGGGGCGTCGAGGTCGCCGATATCGAGTCCGCTGGGTGGTTTATGTAGCTTATCGCTGGCGTAGCGGAGCAGGAGCCGGAAGCTCGTTCGGTAGGCATCAATGGTGTGGGGGCTGGCGCCACGCTGGCCAAGGAGCCGGTCGGTGAAGAAGGCCTGCAGGGTGGGGGCCAGCGCGGTCATGACCGCGCCCCGAATCGTCGGTCCAGCCGTTCGGCGGCCAACACCATCAGTTCCGGGGCGGCTGAGAGGTACCAGTAGGTCCCCGCTGGGCTGACATGGCCGAGATAGGTCGACAAAACAGCCATGCCGGCGCCAACATCGGCTCCGGCCCGGTGCCAATCGATCAGGGTTTGGACGGCGAAACTGTGCCTTAGATCGTGGATGCGTGGCTTCACGGTGGCGGTACGCAGCCCGATCCCGGTCATGATGTCGTTGAAGGTGTGCTCAACGCTGCTTGTGCTCAGACCGGTTCCCGCCGGCGTGAGGAAGAATGCCGCGGTCCGGGGCGTGGGGCAGAGCCTGTCCCGGCGTTGGGCGTAGGAGGCCAGAGCTGCCGTGGTGCTCGGATGCAGCGGAACCAGCCTTGCCCATTCGAATTTGGCATGCCTGATCGTGAGCACGCCGGTGCTGAGGTTGACGTCCTCGCGGTTGAGCCCGAGCGCTTCCCCGAGCCGTATCCCCGTCACGGCAATGAGACCGAACAGGGTTTCGTGCGTAACGGCCCGCAGTTCCGGGCGGAGCTGCCCCGCCCCGTCCAGCAGGGCACCAATCTCCTCGGCTGACCAAAGGTATGGGGTGGGCCGTTGCTGGCGGGCACCGAACACATCCAGTGGCGGGATTTCCGTTGCAGGGTCGATGCTTTTCAAGTAGCGAGCGAACCCGCGGACAGAGCCGAGCCGGTGGGCCCAGGTGATGGGCTGGACGCCCTGGCAGTCCCGCGCCCAGGCAATGGCCAACTCGCTCGTTAACACGGTGGCGCCGGACGCCTCGAGGAAGGCCACGAACCGGGGCAGGTCATAGCCTTCCTGCCTGAGCTTGTAGCCCAGATCCCGCCGGAGTCTGAGGTAGTCATTGGCATGGCCGAGGAGCTCTCCCATCACCGTTCACCTCCCGGCCATGGCCGGGCCAGGGCCCGGAGCCCATCAATATCCAGACGGGCGTAGAGGGCGGTGCTCGTCAGGCTCCCATGCCGGAGCACCTGGGCGATCTCGGGCAGGGGAACGCCGGAGTTGACCATCTCACAGGCCAGGGTATGGCGCAGACGGTGTGAACCGACCGGGGCGAGTCCGGCCCGGTGGCAGGCTCGGCGCACAACCAACGAGATCCCGCCCCGGCCCAGGGCCTCAACGGGCGCCAACGATCGCAGGAAGACCGCCCGATGAGAGGTTCGCGGGCGTCCCCGCCGGAGATAGCAGGTAATCGCCTGGCCCACATCAACGGGGATCGGGAGCCGGTCATCACGGCGGCCCTTTCCATGGACCACGACCAGCCCCGCGCGCCAGTCGATGTCCTCGAGGCTCAGCGCGGCGACCTCACTGGCCCGCAGGCCCAGGCGGAGGAGGATGACCAGGATGGCATAGTCCCGCCGGCCCTCGTTTTCCCGCCGGTCACAGGAATCCAGGAGCCTTCGGGCATCCGCGGCGCTGATTCCCGCAGCCAACGGTGAACGGCGGCGTCCGGTAATGGCAAGGGCAGCTCCCGAGAGGTCGGTGGAGACCAGTCCTTCGGTGAAACAAAAGCGCAGGAACGAGCGCACGGCCACTACGAAGAACTGGGTGGAACCGACCGAGACCTTCGCGGCTTCGGTGCGCACGGCATCGGTCACATCCTTGGTCCTCAGATCGGCCAGGGCGCCCGCTGGCGTCTGCTGGGCTAGGAATCGGCGGGCCCGCAGCACGTAGGCGGCCGCCGTGCACTGGGCCAGTCCCCGCTCGGAGAGCAGGAACTTCTCGAACGAGGACAGGAGCACATCGATCGGCGATCCCGGCACAGGCGCCTCGATCTCGGCCTGGACCACGCCTTGTTCAACGAGGACCTCGATCATGGTGTTGAAAACGCGGGGCGGATACGGCGAAATGCGCCCCGCGAAGTGTCTGGCCGCGACGAACTGGCGGACGCACCCGCCCGTCACATCCACAGCTGTCATTGACCGTTCCTGAAGCCAGCGGCTCCAGTCGGCCACCATCCTCAGTTCACTGGCGATCGTTAACGGCGTGTAGCCCAGGTCCTTCAACTTGGATCTGAAAGCAGACGCGAACGGGGCCAACGGCCCCGTCATTCGGACCTTGCTGACCTTGGTTGCAGGCATGGCCATGACTTCCTCCTTCATCCGGATATCGATGCAAGAAGGATCGCGCAGACCTCGCGATTATGCCGACAATTCCCGAAATCTCACCCCGCTGAACAGGGACAACGAGAAAACATCGGCATAACGCGAAGGTCGGCATAATCGACATTGTGCCGACGTCGGCACAATGTCGACAACGGCAGCGCCTTTGTCGACGCGTCCCTGGCCAGGATCTGCGCGAGGCTGGGCATCAGACTGATCCATTCCAGGCCTTACCGGCCCCAGGGCCGCGGCAAGATCGAACGCTTTTTCAACACCGTGAGCTCCCAGTTCCTCTCCGAGATCACCGTGATCGACGCCCCGATCCAGACGACAGTTCCGGGCACCGGCCCGGTCCGGAACCCCGGAGAGGATCCCGACGGGACCGCGATCACCTCGTTGGCGGAGCTGAACGCCTTGTTCATCTCCTGGGTGCAGATGGTCTACCACCGCACCCTTCACTCCACCACCGGGATGACGCCGTTGGCCCGCTGGGACGCGGGCTGGGAAAACCGGCGCCCGGACCGCCGGGACCCGGACGTGATCGCCGAAGCGTTCCGGTGGTCCGTGACCCGGAAGGTCACCAAGACCGCGACCGTGTCCCTGCAGGGCAACACCTACCAGGTCGACCCCACGCTGGCCGGCACCCGCATCGAGCTGGTCTATGACCCGTTCGATCTGACCGGCCCGGTCGCCGTGACCGCCGCCGGCGGTGTCCCTGCCGGGGAAGCGGTCCTGCTCGAGATCCGCCGACACGTCCACCCCAAGGCCGTCAACGCCGCCAAAGACGCCGACACCGGTGCGAGGAACGCCGCCTCCGGGATCGACTACCTGCGCCTGGTCGAAACCCGCCACAAAACCACCCTGACCGGCGCCCCGATCAGCTTCGAGAAAATGGCCACCGGCGCCGGCGCGACCGGAACCAAGGGAGGACCCCAATGAGCATCTCAAACCTGCAATCCCACTACGGCTTCACAGCCATGCCCTTCGGCCGCTCCATCCCGGTCCAGGCCCTGCACCCGCACCCCGGGCACCGCGAGGCGGTCGCCCGGATCCAATGGTGCGTCGCCCAGCGCCAGATGGGCGTGGTCACCGGCGAGGTCGGCGCCGGCAAGACCGTCGCCGTCAGAGCGGCCCTGGCACAACTCGAAGCATCCCGCCACCAGGTCATCTACATCGCGGACCCCACGATCGGCATGCGCGGCATCCAGTCCCAGATCGTCACCGCCCTGGGCGGGCAGCCAGCGTTCTACTCCGGAGTCCTCGCGCACCAGACCGCGTCCCTGCTCGCCGGGGAACTGGACGAACGCGCCCGCCTGCCCGTGGTCGTGATCGACGAGGCGCACCTGCTCGGCAACACCGAGCTGGAGTCCCTGCGGATGCTCACCAATACCGGGATGGACACCGGCAGCCACTTCGCGCTGCTGCTCGTCGGCCAGCCCACCCTGCGCCGCCGACTCAAACTCGCCGTCCTGGCCGCCCTGGACCAAAGGATCTCCACCAGGTTCGCGATCAACGGCATGGACCTGGCCGAGACAGCGGACTACATCCGCCACCACCTCAAATTCGCCGGCAGATCCGACACCCTGTTCTCCGACGACGCCGTCGCCGCGATCCACCAAGCATCACGCGGCTACCCAAGGTCGGTCAACAACCTCGCCGTCTCCGCCCTGATCGCGACCTACGCCGGCAACAAAGCCATCGTGGACCTCTCCGCCGCCCAATCCGCGATCACCGAGAACAGCGAGTAGGGAAAAACCGCCGTCACCAATGACGGCCACCACGTCAGGCCGACGACGAACGCCCCGCCGGAAACAACCCGCGGGGCGCTTTCGTGCCCGGCCCATCGTCACAAAAACCGACGCGGCCATCGTCAAATGACGCGACGCCTAACACCGTCCCACTCGACTGCCCGGACGCGAACGCTAAACGGACACCACAAGGCCACGGTGAGATTGTCAACTGGAAATGGCCCCACTTTTGCAAATAAGGATGGCCCCACCTTCCGACCCGCCGGTTCCGGATGCAACGATAGGTCACCACCGACCCAGGCCAGCGCGACGGTGCCTTCGGTGGATTCACCACATGCGCCAAAGATGGCAGCCGTGACACTGAGGTGATGCGAGACATCAGCAGCCTTCCTCAATTTCTCCGCAGGATATGCACAATTGCTGGAGAAACCATGGATCTGTTTGCCTCGCCGATGTTAACCTGACGCTCATCGTGGTTCTTCAATGGGGGAGAGAGCAATGCTCGGTACGCACACGTACACCACGGCCGGAACTTATCTGATCACTCTCGCCATCAGGGATGGCAAGGGCGGAGAGGCATTCGCCGCGGCGGATCACACGGTGACAATCTCCAAGTATGACTTTGCCGGCTTCTTCCAGCCCGTAGCCGCCGCCCCCGCAGTCAGTGAAGTCAAGGCCGGCCGGGCCGTTCCCATGAAGTTCAGCCTGGGCGGGGATTACGGGCTCGGCATCATCCAGGCAGGCTCCCCCACCTCGGTGCGGGTGGAATGCCCGACAAATACACCGGTCAGCGCAGTTCAGGAAACCTCGACAGCTGGCGCCGGGACCCTGAGCTACGACCCGTCAAACCAGACGTACAACTACGTCTGGAAAGCGGACAGTGCCTGGTCGGGCACCTGCCGGACCTTCAACATGGCCCTGGATGACGGTAGCGTTCACCAGTCCACGTTCAGGTTTATCAGGTGAAGAAGCAGTCGTCGATGCATCTTCGCTGGAGCGCGGGAATCGTGCTCTGGGCTCTACTCATCCTTGCCTTCATCGTCCTGATGGTTGTTGGCCTGAAGATGTCGTTCTTGTTCGTCTCCACACCCCAGCTGGAACAGCGGGCCGCTACAGGCAGACTGTTTATCTACGCCGGATCGCTATTGTCGTTCGGGGCTGCCTTCTGGTCCCACGCACAGCGTAATCCCCGGTGGGTGACCCTCAGTGTCGGGGCGCCGACCGTTTTTGTAGGCGGGGCTGCGCTAATCCTACCGGACGGCCTCGTGTCCCACATGGCCGCAATCATCGCCCTCCCCGCCGCATTCGCGGGGCTCCTCGGAGGTGTTCTCGCCAAACCGCGGCCCTAGCCAACGTTCGTCGTTGTGACGAGCAGCCAGGGCAGAACAGAACCCTCAACGGGACGCACCTTTAGCCGGCGGCGCCACAATTCTAGGAACGCCGTGGACATGATGTCTTCGGCGTCATGCCGCTCCCCGGACAGCCGGTACGCGTGGCGGAAGACGCGGTCTCGGTGGCGGTTAAACAGCAACCCGAAAGCTTCGCCCTCACCTTCAAGTCTTCTCGCCCACAGCCCGCCGTCCTCGGCTTCATCGTTCCCCATGCACTGTATTGTCCGGGAACGCCCAAAAGGTTTCACAAAGGCGGGAAAATTTTCTGATTCCTCTAGATCGCAAACGCTCGGGGTGTGACACGCCCGGTTGGTTCCGTTTGGGGAACCCCTAACGGGCAGACCTAGCCGCTCAGCTGGTACCCATTGCAGACCGAGCCGGTGAGGCACAGAATGTGTCAACACCCGGTGACACCGCGCCAGCGACGCATTGAAAGCGATGCCCCTATGAAACCGCTCGACTACCCCCGCATCTCGCTCATTTGGGGCGGAGTCGGCGTCCTGCTCTTTCTGACACTGGGCATAATGGACGTAGCCTCCGGTGCGCCCGCATTCCGCGTAGCTGCCTACGTCCTATTGGTAATCGGCGCTATCTACATATTTGTCCGAGCCCTGATGACCATTCTGGGCAGGACGCGACAGCAGGCTGGTAGGCATAACCCCCAGTCAGGATCGAACCCGGAAACAGGAGACTGATCAGAGCCCGCCGACCTGTCGACTGCTTGATGTCAGGCTGAGCTCGCAAATTTCTCAGTCCGAATACTCGATCCTCGCCGTGACACACGCTTCTCGTGCGCACGAGTCGAGGGTCAATTTCCCGCCCGGGCGGGTTTCCTCAAACGGGATCTCAAGACCGGCACTCGAATTTGCGATCAGGAAAGCCGATGAGCACGGTGTCACGCCGGCACGGTCTTGGGGTTGTCCTGGACCAGGCCGTCTCAGTGGTCCCGAATCAGGTTGACATACTCACCCGGGGGCGCAGAGGATCCCGACTTGTACTGGGCATATTGCCGGGGCATCCCGGCTGGAAGCGGCTGCAGAAGTTTTTCGATGACGCCTGCCTGCGTCATGCCCAAAAGCATACGCTCGGAGCTTTTCAGTTTCTGTCGGCTATCGTCCCCCTCGATCAGCGTGGTCTCGTCCCGTTGACGGAACCCCCTACGGAATGGTCGTGCTCTAGCTGGATGGATCGGCTGCACCCCGCCCGGCCTGGACCTGGTCCAAAGCCAACAGCAGGCCGTCGGCGTCTGGGACGTCAAAAAAGGCTACGTTCTGTCCCAGGCCAAAGCTAAAGAAGTCCAACCCCGTGTTCTGATACATACCGAAAAGGCCCATGGCGCCCTGATACCCGAAAGTCACACTCACATGTTGGCCGTCCTTCGATCTGTCCACCTTGGTCGGCGTAGCCCTAACGGGAGTATCAGCAACTGCTCTGTTCCCTGTGCAAACGATCGCCCGACTATCTGTGAGTCCGTAGGCTGTGGCGACCTTCCGCCTTTTTTTGGCGATGAAACGGCCGAAAATAAAGTACAGGCCCACCAGGACGAACGGAATTCCCCAAATAACGAACAAGGGTGACTCGCTTCTGGTTATGACCATGAGTTCCCATACGACCGCAAATCCACCCCAGAGGATGCTGAAAGGCACGAGAAACGCATCAGCGCCTGTGAAGCGAACCTTAGGATCAGGTTGACCAACCCATAGGAGCCGTTCGCCCTGGCGAAGGAGGGGCAGAATCCGGCTTCTTGGATCGTTCATGCTGAAGTGTTGCACGGTTAGTTCCTGTCTGAACAGGACAAACTCCGGTGAGTAGGTGGGCTCCGCCTGGTGAATGGACAAACCTTATTACCCTTCAGCATCAGCGAGAAGGCTGCTGACACTTTGCATTCGCTATCTCGGCCTCCCGAAAAACGGCAGTTCGCATAACGTCCCGTAAGCCGGTCGTCCAGCGGCGCAAGCGCCACCCAAAATTTCCGGATCACGATCGCTGCGTTTGTGATTTTCTGCGATAAATGGCGGTCTTTTTGCGGCGCTATATGTCGCGTTCGATACCATCCAAGGGGCAGAACGCGGCCGGTGCCGGCCGGCAGCAACGGCGAACCGCTGGCACCGCATGTCCTCGCGGACATGGCGGCCACGGGCGGCACGACTGACCCTGAGTGGTGGGCCGGCGAAAAAGATGGTCCCCACCTATCCGATGAGGCTGTGGACTGGATCGAGGCTGTCGCCACGACGAAGAGCCGAGACGGCCAGCTGATTCCTTTGGGCACGTCCCGCTCCCGTGTTTGGTAGCGGGAGACGCCGCAATCCCGGGTTAGAGGCTACTGCTCGCCCGCTGCGCTGACAGGTGTCCGATGCAGCGTAGTGGACGGCCCGCGCGGACAGCGGTTGCCCCCTTGGCACTGCCTCTTCCGCCCCTTTCATGCCGCTTGTAGTATGTGGTCTGGAGAGCCGGGAAGCCTGGTCGGCCCGCATGCGGAAACGCCTGCGGCATGCCATGGCAACCGTCTTGGTGTGTTAGCTGCGACCAAGGGACGGATCCCGTCATGCAGTCAGACTCATCTCCCGTCATCAACACCTCACGCCTCGCAAAGAACTTTGGGCATACCGCCGCGCTTGCGGGCCTGGACCTGTCGGTGCTGCCGGGCGAGGTCCATGGTTTCCTGGGGCCCAACGGTGCAGGGAAGTCCACCACCCTCCGGATCCTCCTGGGCCTGATCCGGCCAACATCGGGTACGGTCCGGGTATTCGGCATCGACCCGTGGGCTGAGCCGGTGCGGGCCCACCGGGATGTTGCCTACGTCCCCGGGGACGTGACGCTCTGGCCCAACCTGACCGGCGGCGAGGTCATCGACCTGCTGGCCGGGCTGCGCGGCGGCGCGGATGAAAGCCTGCGCCGGCAACTCATCGACGAGTTCGACTTCGATCCACGGAAGAAGGCGCGGACCTACTCCAGGGGCAACAGGCAGAAGACGGCCCTGATTGCGGCCTTTTCCCGCCCCGCCAGGCTCTACCTTCTGGATGAACCAAGCTCTGGTCTGGACCCGGTTATGGACGCCGTGTTCCGCCGTCATGTCCGCCGGGTGACCGCGGACGGGGCCACCGTGCTGCTGTCCAGCCACATCCTGGCCGAGGTGGAACAGCTCTGTGACAGGGTGACCATCATCCGGTCCGGAGTGGCGGTGGAATCCGGGACCCTGGCCGAGCTCCGGCATCTCACCCGGACCCGCTTCCGGGTCACATCGCCGGTGAAAGCTGAGGTGCTGTCCACGTGGCGGGGCATCCATGACCTGCGCGTTGACGGGACATCCATAGAGTTCGACGCCGATGCAGCTGACCTGGGCCACGTCCTGGAGGCGTTGGCTACAGCAGGCATTACGGGCATCACGGCTGCGCCCCCTTCCCTGGAGGAGCTGTTCATGCGCCACTACGGCGTGCAGGATGCCGTGCAGGATGCAGGGCTGGCCAGCCACAAGAGCCAGAAGAGCCAGGTGCTGTGATGCGCGCCGTTCTTCGGTTGGCCCTGCTCCAGGCTCGCAGGGACCGCGGTACCCTGGCCGCCTGGATCCTGGGCATTGCGGGTCTGGGCTACGCGGCAGCCACCGCCGTCACCACACAATTTGGCGAGGACAATGAGCGGGCCACCCTGATTTCCGTGGCTGCAGCCAGCCCGGCGTTCCTCTTCCTCCGGGGGCTGCCCGACGGCATCAGCTCCGGAGCGGTTACCTATTTCCAAGGCTATTCGTTCACTGCGGTGCTGGCCGGGCTGATGAGCGCATTCCTGGTGGTCCGCCACACCCGCGCGGATGAGGACCAGGGCAGGTTTGAACTGCTCGGTTCCACCCAGGTCACCCGGGTGACGTCCCTGTACGCAACCCTGTTGCTCGGCACCTGCGCAAACGTAGTCCTTACCCTGGCCGTTGCCGCCGGATTCATCGGTGTCGGCCTCCCGGTCCAAGGATCATTCCTGGCGGGGACAGCTGTTGGCTCCGTGGGTCTGTTCTTCATGGCGGCCGCCGCACTGGGAGCCCAGGTCATGCCCTCCGCCAGGAGCGCCAACGGGACAGCCGCAGCGCTGGTGGGTGGCGCCTACCTGGTCCGCGGTGCCGGCGACGCCCTCGGCACAGCCGACCCATCACTGCTGCACGTTACCGCTGCCTGGCCCTCACTGTTCTCACCCATCGGTTGGGGCCAGCGCATCCGGCCCTTCACCGAGACGGACACGCTGCCGTTGCTGGTTATCGGCGCCGTTGCCGTTGTCCTGGCAGGGGTTGCCGTGGTGCTCCGGAACGGCAGGGACCTGGGCGCCAGCTACATCGCAGCGGATGAGTCGGGCGCGGAACGGGCGGGCGCCGGCCTAGCATCGATGCTGGGCCTGGCATGGCGGCTGCAGCGTGGAAGCCTGGCCAGCTGGTGCTTCACCACTGCTGCGCTGGGTGCCGTGGCCGGGGGTCTGGGTCCGGTGGTCCGCGACGCACTGGAAGGAAACCCGTCCGTATCGGAACTGATGAGCCGCATCGTTCCAGGCGACGCGGGACTGGTAGACCTGTTCACCACTGCCATGCTGGGCATCGCAGGGATCCTCGCCGCTGCCGCTGGCATCGAGGCGGTGCTGCGGCTCAGTGCGGAAGAGGCGGAAGGCCGGGCCGAACTGCTGCTGTCTGTGCCGGCGTCGCGATTCCGCTGGCTGGGCAGCACCCTCGCCGTTGCGGCAATTACGACGACGGCTGTTGCCGTTGCCGCCGGAGCCTCTGCCGCCGTCGTGCTCGCCCTGGGTGAGGCAGGGGGAAGCAGCCCCGGCATGGTGTTTGCCGCCGCACTGGCACACATCCCGGCAGCGCTCGTCTTCCCTGCCGTGACCGTGCTGGTGTTCGCACTCGCACCCCGCTGGAGCAGCCCCGCGGGCTGGAGTGCCTTGGCCGCCGCGCTGGTCCTGGGGCAATTCGGGGAGCTGCTCAGCCTGCCCGTGTGGCTTCAGGACCTCAGCCCCTTCCGGCATTCCTCAGCCATGCCAGTTGAAGCCTTCCATCTGGAGGGCGCCCTGCTGATGACGGCAGTGGCCATCGCCATGGCATTTGCAGCCAGCCGCCTGATCAAGAAACGGGACCTGAGGGTCTAAGTACGCCACTCGGTTGAAGGGGCACGGCGCTTCCCTGCGGGGCCGCTAATCCGTCGCGTAACCCTTTGGAAAATGAGACGTCTCGCCGACTGAACAAAAGCAACGGGGAGTTGCGCTATGGGATCAATGACCCGTTGGAGGGAGAAGACGGGGAGCGGACGTTCCAGACCGGAGCTGATGGGATCATCATTCCCACCGCACCCCTGGAAATTAGCCCCGCGACCAACGGTCAGTCAGTGAAACTCACCATCGACAGCGACCTCCAATACGCCGCCCAGGTCGCCATCGAGACCCTGGCGACCAAACTCAGTGCGGACTGGGCCAACATCCTCGTCATCGAGACCAAAACCGGGAAGATCCGGGCCATGGCAGAAACACGGACCGTCGACCCCAACAACCCCTCAGCGACGGCAGAAGCTGACCGCGGAGCCCGGTCAGTCCAGGCGGCCGTGGAACCAGGATCAACGGAAAAAGCCATCACGGCCGCGGCCGCCATCGAAGAGGGCCTAATCGCGCCCGACTCCCGCCTCGTGATCCCGCCGAGCTACACGGTAAACGGCCAAACCTTCAACGATGCCTCCCCGCACGGAACAGAAAACCGGACATTCGCCGGCATCATCGGCTTCTCGATGAACACCGGCACAGTGATGGTCGGCGAAAAACTCACCAAGCAGCAGCGCTACGACTACCTCAAGAAGTTCGGCATCGGAGAAGCCACCGGCATCCCCCTGCCCGGCGAATCCTCCGGTCTACTTGCACACCCTGACGACTGGGACGGCCGGCAGGAATTCGCGGTCCTCTTCGGTCAAGGGGTCTCCCAGACGCCGTTGCAAACGACCATGGCCTTCCAAGCCATCGCCAACAACGGCGTGCTCCTGAAACCCCAACTGATCGAGTCCTACATCGACCCCGACGGCACCGAACACCAGGTGCAGGCCGCGCCGGGCACCCGCGCCATCAGCGAAAGCACCGCCCAGCAGGTCAGGGACATCCTGGAAAGCGTCGTGACCGTCGGCGGAGCAACCGATGTCAAGGTCCCCGGTTACAGGGTTGGCGGCAAGACGGGCACGGCAGAAGCAGTCGCCGACAACGGCGCGGGCCTGGACGGGTACACCGCTTCCTTCGTTGGAATGGCACCGATGGAAGATCCCCAATACGTAGTCCTGGTCAACGTCCAACGGCCCAAGGGCAACATCTACGGAATCTCCACCGCCCCAGTTTTCAACAACATCATGAGCAGGGCTCTCGCCAAATACAACGTGCTGCCCACCAGCACACCATCAGTGGGCCTCCCCCAGGACTACTGAAACAATTCCATAAGCCGAGCCCTGAACGTTCACTTTGTCATGGATCGGATCGAGTGTTTGGAACCTGCATTCAGCGTTCCCGCACGTCACTCGGTTCGCTCTCACGACTTAGGGATATGGTGACGACTATGCGCACTCGTGGATGGGCCGTCTTCATCGGAATATTCGCTGCGCTGGGTCTGGCTCTCAGTGGCTGTGACCGGACTTTCGACCCGGACATGGGACAGCGCAATTCAACAGCGGAGACAGTGATCAAGGCTGCAAAGGATGGCGACCGGCAAAAGCTGCTGGATCTTGCACTAGTTGACATGCAGGAGCGAGAGGCGGGGGCGGACGCCCTGATCACCGAGGCAAGCAGGCTCACTGCAACCGGCTACAAAGTTCAGTACCAGGAGCACCACGGCGCACCCGACAACTACATTGTCACGGCAGCAGATGATCAGAGCGGTGACCTCTCATTTGAGCTCGACTGGCATGAGGCGAAATGGCAGCTGGTCCTGGGATCAGCAGGCCCGCCGAAGTCTCCGGCGGCTTCGCCGTAGGGAGAAAAACGCTTACGAAACAAACATTGCGCTCAATTGGGGGTCTGTATGCCGGAACAAGAATCCATGTCTGCCGGGCCGTGGTGGGGGAAGAAGCGCAGCGTTGCTCTGGCAGCAGTGGTTTTTCTCACAATGGTGATCTTATTCTTCGTAATTCAAGGTCTCGACCCTGCAGATGGCCCAGGCAGTGCTGCCTCATCGGTCCCGACTGTGACGCAGGTTCCTGAGACTCCCACCCCCGAATCAGCACCCACGGCAGATATTACAAAGGCGTCGACGAGAACCTGCCCTTTCCTCCCGGACGGAGACCAGTCAATTCCTCCGAGCGGCCCTGAAGCGGAGTGGGCAATGTACCGGAAAGTCACCGTGCCATTTGCCCCGACGACATTCGGGCCGGCCGATAGAACCGATGGAATTGCCAAATGCTTCTCGCACAACCTGTCCGGTGCTCTGATCGCTGCGGCCCACATGCTTTCGGTTGCCTGGCAAGACGGAACGGCCGCGATGGTCAGCAACTATGCCAAGGAGTCGGCGGAAAAGAGCTCGGTGTTGGAGGTTCTGCGGAACAAAGCGACCTCCCCGCCAGCTGCGGTTCCACAGATCAAGGGATATCGGATCACGATGGACCACCAGGACAGAGCACAGATACAGCTAGTCGTCTCTGCCGAGGATCCACTTATCCGCGGGTTGGTAATCCTGGAATGGACCGGAAATGACTGGGCCGTCGACCCCACCACAGTCGTGACCGATATGGGGGAGGAAGTTCCAGACCTCACCGGCTCCACAGCATGGGAAAGCCCTACTCCCTAGAGCGACCGCGCGCCGGATCCGTCTTCCTCGACCACTGAATCTGAGGAAAAATGGGCTAACTCCGCTTGGGTCGTCGGTTCCACAGTCCCGTTTCGGGAACCTGCAAAGCGACAGCGCCAATCGCCTGGGCAGCTCCGATTAGAGCGTCGCATTAGGGGGATTGCCACACGAACTCTCACCGACCACTTGCAGCTTGTGCCATCACAGCTAGGATCGGCTGCATCAGACAGGAAGTCCCAGGGGGAAAATATCTCGATGCTGAACACTCAGGCAACCAAAAAGATCGAACTCCACCAGCACGTTGCGATGGTCTTGATCATTGCGGGCTCCGCCATATCTGTTACGACGTGGTTACTGCGGACCAGCCGCTTCGCATCGATTGAGAACAGGACTGATCGCCTCAGTCCTGAGCTCTACTCAGAACTGGCCGTGGCATTGCCCTTGGAACAGATTCTTATTGTTGCTGGAGCGATTGCCGCGCTCTCGGGATTCGTGATGCTCTTAACTCGCCGGATTTTCGCGAAGCGGAGCAGTTCCTAACCAAGGTGGCTGTAGTTTCCACGGGCCTCGAGACCTGCCCGGTGTGCACCATATTCTTTTAGCCGGTCCCGTTAACCGATCCTTTACCGGGCGCCGCACCGTTGGAGTCCAGCCGTCCTGTATGGCTGGCTTTCGAGACAACTACCCTTGGCGGTGCTCCTGCTCAGTCGCTAATGAGAGGTACGGGTTTACTCAGTCTTTCTATCGGGCCAACGTTCTGGGTGCTTTGGGTCGCGGCCTCGTTCCCTCCAATATTCATCGCGTTGCCACAAGGAAAAACGGATGGCCCACACGAGCAGAATGGCAGTCCCAGTGGAGAGGATGCCCACTTTGACCCAGATCCATGGTTCCGAATCGATTGGCAAGAAGTTCAGGATCAACAGGATCGGTGTGAAGATCAGCATGTACCGCGAGAGACGGCCAAACCTTCGCTTCACTTCTTCAGACGCGGGGGTAACAGACTGGCCCCACACACGCTTGGCTCGTGGTGACATGCCTGAACTGAACCACAATCAGTCCAAAGTCGGTAGCCCCCGGGCATGTAGGTCCGAAGCACGGCTACATTAGCTGGCGCCACACCGCTCGAAGGTGCCAAGTCGCCGTTCGTCTTCGCCCTCATCCGTGCCCTTGTTGCAGAATTCATTTGCTGCCGACAGGAGAGCGCGTCCGTAGGGGGCCAGGGCACTGCCCCAGTGATCGCCTGTGATGTCCGATGAAGGATCCCCCTGCGGGACACGTCCCCAGCCCGTCACGCGCTCCCGACGATTTGCAGTCGCTTGACGACTCTCCCGGAGGAGCTTCAGGGTCCCGTCAGGACTAACAAGATCGCTTGCCTGAGTGTGTAGAAACAAGGATTCTGGCCAGGCTAGAGCGAGTACCCCATCAGATCCTTGAGGGCCGTTTTCGGCAACCGGCTAGGCAACTACCCCCGCCGTGCCGGATGGGGTTGTGTGTTGGCTGCGAGCAACCAGAATGATCAGACGGGCTGCAAGGACGAGCCAGCAAACCGGACCACCATAAATAATGATGGATTCCCCTGTGCTGAAAAAACCATAACCAGTCTCCTCAACCCGCGCAGCCGAGACCCAGACCAAAAGCCATGCGAACATAATCAGGAATACAGTGAGCGAACAAAAGGCCGCAAGAGTGAGCCCGAATTGCTTGGCATAAGGTGCTTGCCACACTTGATTCATTGCTTGGCTCCCCGCGGCGTATCGCCCGAGGAAGCGTTCCTCTGGCCCCGAGACAGCACTGGTGTCCATTTCCCATACTTCTTCCCCATGAGAGGGAGCCTACTCCTGGCTAACTCTGGGACTCTCTTATGCTGCTCTCCCAACGCACACAGCGGGACCGTAGCGTCCATTTGGGGAACCCTGAACGGGACGACCCGGCTGACTCAGGTCAAGAGGAAATGTCTCAGAGTCGGCCAAGTAGGATTCGCAGTACGGCACTGATGCCACGACGCAGCGGCTTTGTACTTGTCGAGACCGGAAAGAGGATTTTGGATGGAGACCATCTACGAATCACGCGAATCGTTTCCCGTCCAAATGACCCCAGCAGCGGCAATCCAGGTCCTTATTGATAACTTGAAGGCCGAGGGCTACAAGCCGCGCACTGACGGGAACAGCCTAACCGTGCATACGGGCTCGAATTTCTTCCTCCGTATATGGGGCACGATGCTTCCGTGGGGTCGTAAGAGCGTTCCGGTCGAAATGACAGTCGACTTGGACGAGACCACAATGGGCAGCATCGCGAACGTCCACGCATACGACCGGCTGGGCTGGTACCTAGATGCCAGGACCAACGCGGTCCTAAAAGAGGAATGCCAACGAAAGATGGCGCTACTTACTGAACTGGCGCGCAAGGCATTGAACTCGCAGGTCTGACGGTCAATTCGGTAGGGACAATCGCAGCGTGAGCTGGCTGTCTCTCATTTGGGGATCGGTTAACGGGCTCTCGCGTTGGCCTTAAGAGCATCGACCGGTGTGCCCGCTATTGTGGCCTCGGGCGCTTCATGGTCGTGGGCAAACTGTGGATCGTCATCAAGCTCCTCGTTGAATACGAAGAATCTGTAGGCGAGGAACCTGAAGATGGTTCCGAGGATCAATCCAATGACTCCTCCTGCCACGAAGTCAGCGGTAAACGATTGAAAGCCCAAGACATAACGGGAAACCACCTGGCAGGCGACAACGATCCCTAGCCCGATCCCGTTCATGACGAGGAATAGTCCGAACTCTTTCCAGACCCTCTCCGAACGTCTATGACGGAAAGTCCAATAACGATTGGCAAACCACGAAAACAAGGTAGCCACAGCGGTAGAAACTATCCGGGCCTTGATGGTGCTGTCCGACATCGGCCCATGCCAAAGGACCGCATAGAGTGCGTTGTCGATGATCCAACCCAGGCCGCCGACAAGGCCAAACTTGGCTACTTCCCTCCAGAGGAGGTCGATTAGCCCGATAATGCGGTTTGCCACCTTGCGCACGTTTTCGTTTCCCCCCCACGGGATCCCCCCAACTTTCAATCTGTCGATCCACCCCAAGAAAGCAAGGACCGAGTATCAACCCTAAGCCCGAAGCGCCCGAGGCGTGGAACCCCCAGAGCTAAGGGGGGCGTTGCGCAACCGCTCTTCAATAGATGTCCGTAAGCCGGTCCCCCACCGGCGCAAGCCCGCTCACACTTTCTTGAATCTCGATCGCCGAGTGTCCGCGGCCGCTCGATTCCCGTAGGACCCGCCCGAGAAAATGCCCGGTGTTATTCCGAATTCGGGATAACACCGGTTATGCCGAGGTCGTGGTTATTCCGATAGTGGGGCGGGTTGGCCGCTGCTGGGCGGGTGCGGTGCGCGAAGTTCGGCATAACGCGATGCCTGTGGGTGGGGTGATACTGCTATCTCCATTGTCTGGAGAGGAGCAGTGTCATGGCAGGTCGACGCAGGGCTTCGGTGTCTGGTCCGCTTAGTGGATTCGTTGAGGGCTTCCTCGGCGAACTCGTTGGGCTGGGTTATTCGCCGCGCAGTTTCGAGGGGCAGTTACGGCTGTTGAGGTATTTGTCGGGATGGCTGGCGGCCGAGGGGCTGGCAGCTGAGGGCTTGACGGTCGAGGTGATTGAGCACTTCCTCGCTGAGCGCCGCAGGATCGGGTCGAAGATGCGCTCGGAGCGGGCGCTGGCGCCGCTTTTGAGATACCTGCGGCGGATAGGTGTGGCACCCGAGCCGGTGCCGGCTGCGCCGGGATCGCCGGCGGAGGCGCTGCTGGTCGGATTTGCTCACTGTCTGTTGGCCGAGCGTGGGCTGGCTCCGGTCACGGTGTCCGGCTACGTCAGTCAAGCGAGACCTTTTTTGACCGCCTTCCCCGACCCTGACCACTGGCGAGGATTGACTGCCAGGCAGGTGGCGGACTTTGTGACCCGGCGCGCGGCCGGGCACTGTTGGGCGTCGGTGCAGGCAGAGGCGAAAGCGGTTCGGGCCCTGCTGCGCTGGATGTGGCTGGAGGGGACGACCTCGGTGCCGCTGGCCGAGGCGGTCGGTTCGTTCGCCGCGGAGAGAGGGACACGCCCGCCCAAGGCGTTGACCGCCGCGGAGTTGACCGCTTTGAAGAGGGCGGTCGGTGAGGGAGCCGATCGCCTTCGCAACGAGGCGATGGTGGCCTTAATGCTGCGGCTCGGCCTACGCGCCGGTGAGATCGCAGCACTGTGCTTAGAGGACATCGACTGGCAGACCGGTCTGGTCCGGGTACATGGCAAGGCCGGGCACGTTGATGCGCTGCCTTTGCCGGCGGACGTGGGCCAGACGCTGGCCGCCTACGTGATGAAAGGGCGCCCACCGGCTGGGGGACGTCCTCAGGTGTTCTTGAGGTCGCCAGCTCCCCACGTTGGGCTGTCGGTTCAGGGGGTCTCGCTCGTGGTCTCGGCGGCGTTGCGCCGTGGCGGGGTCACTGGCCCGGGCGCGGCGCACCGATTGCGGCACACCGCCGCCTGCGGGGTACTCGCGGCCGGTGGCGGCCTGATTGAGGCCGGCCAGTTGCTGCGGCATTCACGAGTGGGCTCCACCGCCGTCTACGCCAAGGCGGACCTTCCTGCACTGCGGGACCTGGCCCGCCCGTGGCCGACGCCGGAGGAGGGGCAATGAGCGTTGATCTGCCCGCGGCGGCCGAGACGTGGCTGGCCGAGCGCTCCGCCCGCGGTTACCTACTGAAGGACCACCGCTGGCTGATCGCCGGCTTCCTCGACGATCTGGCCTCCCGCGGAGTCACTAAGATCACCGTTGCCGACGCCCTGGCCTTCGCCTGCCAGAAACCGACGAGCACCAAACGGTGGCAGGCTGCCCGCCTGCGAGCCGTTAGCGGGCTGGCCGCCTACGTGCACGGCGTTGATCCCGGCGCCGCCGAACTCATCCCGCCCGGGCTGATCCGTGCCCGAACAACCCGCCGGCTGCCCTACCTCTACACCTCTGAGCAGGTCGGCCAGCTGATGGCGGCTTCCACCGTGCTCACCCCGGCGCTGTTCGCGCTCGGCGTGCGTACCCTGATCGGTCTGCTGGCCGTGACCGGGATGCGAAGCGGCGAGGCGCTGGCGCTGAACGTCGAGGACCTTCATGTCGACCAGGCGTTGTTGGTGGTCACTGGCAAGTACGACCGCCAGCGTCTGGTTCCGTTGCAGCCCGCCTCCCTCCAGGCCCTTCTGTCCTACCAGGGGCACCGGCCCCATCAGGTGAGTGCACCAGGCCGCCCGCTGCTGTTCGGCCCTCGGGGCGGACGGCTCAACGAGGACAAAGCCCGAGCCGCCTTCGCCCGGCTGGTCGACGAGTGTCACCTGCCGGACAGGCCCCGTTGCGGGGCACCGCGTCTGCACGATCTGCGCCATTAGGCGGACGGCTGGGTTATGTGCCCTGTCGGGGTGTTTTGGCTGGTGGGGGCCGTGCCGGTGGTTGTTTGGGGAGCATAATCCTGGTGGTCTCCGATTATCGTGCCGCCGCCGGTTCCGGTTGGCCGGTAGGGACGGTACGGGCGGGCCGTTAGCGCTGTCGGGGACCGTCCGGCTCGATGGAGAATCGCTTCTGTTCATTGGTGTACCGAATGGAAGTGGTGATTCT
Organism: Pseudarthrobacter sp. KH_020_B; assembly: GCF_057840185.1. NCBI lineage: Bacteria > Bacillati > Actinomycetota > Actinomycetes > Micrococcales > Micrococcaceae > Pseudarthrobacter > Pseudarthrobacter sp. KH_020_B. The sequence continues at coordinate 368,377 of NZ_CM174506.1, read as the reverse complement.
CGTGGGAGAAATCAACGTCAGATCCGCTGTCGGCGATGTCGCGGCGGTGTTGCGGCAGTCAGGCAGGGCCGAGGGCACGGTCCGCCGCCAGCAGGCCGTGCTTGACCTGTTTGCGGCCTTCCTGGCCGCGCGCGGCGTGGAAGTGCCCGGCGATGAGGCGTGCCTTGATTTCATCGCGAAGCAGACCGGGGTCAGACTGAGGGCGTTGCGGGAATCTGTCAGGGACAGGAATGTCGCGGCGGTCCGCCGGCCGGTGGTACTGATGGCTGACCTGCTGGCCGGGCGGGCGATCGAAATCGACAAGACGGTGATCCCGGCGAAGGAGGGTTGTCCGGCGAAGTTCCGCCTGCTCCGGAACGACTACCTCGCTTCGTGCCGCCGGCGCGGCAACGCGGAGGCGACGGTTCTCGCCAAAGACAAAACGGTCAGCCGGTTCCTGGCCTACCTGGAAGAAACGGGCGCCGGGGACCTGGCCGCGATCGGGGTCCGGGACTTGTCCGGCTTCCTTCTGCGCCAGCGCCACCTGCGGCGCAAGACCGTCGCGGCCATGAGATCGTCGCTGGCCGACTTCCTGGCTTTCCTGGCCGCCGGGGGCCGGACCCCGCAGAACCTGGCCGAGAGGCTGCCGCCGTACAGACACGTCCGCCACGAGTCCGAGCCGCACCTGTGGACCGCTGATGAGGTTCGTCGACTGCTGGCCGCGATCGACCGTGGCTCGGCCACCGGCAAACGCGACTACGCGATGATCCTGGCCACCGCCCGCCTGGGCCTGCGGATCTCGGATCTGCGCCATCTGGAGTTGGGCGACCTGGACTGGCGGGCGAAGACCATCACGATAGTTCAGCAAAAGACAGGCCGGCCGTTGCGCCTTCCGCTGCTGGAGGACGTGGGATGGGCGGTCATCGACTACATCAGGGGCGGGCGCCCCGAAACCGCCTGCCCGAAGGTGTTCGTCAAGCACAGCCACCCGTTCGACACGTTCGGATCTGCGTCCTCGGTCGCGTCCAGGCTCTCTCGGCACGCTGCCCGCGCCGGGATCGGGTTCCCGCCGGAGCAGGTCTGCGGGATGCACTCCCTGCGCGGCGCGCTGGCTGTTGCCATGATCGGCAACGGCACACCGATACCGGTGGTCTCGGCGGTGTTGGGACACGCCTCGTCCGACACGACCCAGGCGTACTACCTGCGCTTCGACGTCGAGAGGCTGCGAGGCTGCGCGCTGGACGTCGAAGACGTTACCGGCCGGGCCAAGGCCGGTGGCCGTGATGCCTGAGACCACGCTGCCGGACCTGGTCGCCGACCTGGTCGCCACCCGCCACGCCGGCGGGTACAGGTTCAAGGTCCAGGAACGAATCCTGGGCCAGTTCGCCGATCACTGCCGCCGGGAGGGCTACCCGGACGGGTCAATCATCAAAGAGGCGGTCGTCGGTTTTCTTTACGGCCGGCACCTGCGGCAGTCCACGATCCGGCGCAACGAATTGGCGCTGCGCCAGCTGGCCGGCCACGCCCGGGCCTTCGGCTGGCAGGCCTACATGCCGGCCGCGGCCACGCCGGTCCGGGTGCGCCACCAGGCGCCGTATGTGCTCACCGATGAGGAGATGTGCCGTTTGTTCACCGAGATCGATACCCAGCCGATGTCCTCCTACTCGAACAAAGCACTGGTCGACCCGGTCTTGTTCCGGGTGTTGTATGGTGCCGGGCTGAGGGTTTCAGAGGCACTGAACCTGACCCTGAACGACGCCGATACCCGCACCGGGACGCTGCGGATCCGCGACTCGAAGAACGGCGAGAGCAGGACCGTGCCGATCACTCCCCGGCTGGCCGCGACCCTGGATAACTACATCACCGCCGCCCACCCGGCCCCCGAAAGCAGCGACTACGTGTTTTACAGCCTCGCTGCGGGCAGGCCGATCAGCCAGTCAACCGTCTACACGCGGTTCCGCGGCTACCTGGCCGATGCCGGCATCCCCCACTTCGAGGGCGGTCCCCACCCCCATTCGCTACGCCACGGCTTCGCCGTGGCCAACTTGAGAAGATGGGCCGCAGAAGGTGCGGATCTGGCCGTCATGCTGCCCTACCTGGCGTGTTACATGGGCCATGCGGACCTTCGCGGCACCCAGTACTACCTGAGGCTGACCGCCGATGCCCACCCCGAGGTGATAGCCAAAGCCCAAATCCGGTTCGGCTACACCATCCCCGCCCCGGCCGGGGAGGAACCGTGAGACCAACGATCCTGCCATCGGATCTTGCCGGGCACTGGCTGGCGAAGTTCTTCACCGACCACCTGGCCGGGGAACGGGCAGCCTCACCCAGGACCATAACCTCCTACCGTGACGCGATGAAACTGCTGCTCATCTGGTTCAGAGATTCAGAGGCCATCCCGCCCGAGAAGCTGCGCCTGGCCGACATCGACCGAACCCGCATCCTGCGGTTCCTTCACTGGCTGGAGACCGAGCGGAACTGCAGTGCGGCCACCCGCAACCAGCGTCTGGCGGTGATCAAGTCGTTCTGCCGATACACCGCCGTCGAGCAGCCCGACAGACTCGACCAGATCACCCAGGTCCTCGCGATCCGGCAGAAGAAAACCCCGGCCCCCGAGCCGGGATACCTCACGGGCGAGGAAATCAGGGCACTGCTGGCCGAACCCGGCACGGCCGGCCCGCGCGCCGCCAGGGATACCGCCCTGCTGGCCCTGGCCTACGACACCGCCGCCCGCGTCCAGGAACTCTGCGATCTCGACGTTGCCAACATCCGCCGCTCCGCCCCGATGACGATGGCGATCCACGGCAAGGGATCCAAAATCCGGTACGTGCCCGTGATGGACCCAACCGCCCGGCTGCTGACCGACTACCTGGAACACCGCGACCGGCACCCCGGCCTCGGCGCCGACGCGGACCCGCTCTTCCACGGACCCAACCACTCCCGGCTGACGCGCTCCGGAATCGCCAAAATCCTGACCCGCCACGTCGGCGCCGTGCGACAACGCGACCCAGGATGGGCTCCCGGCCTGCGGGTCACCCCGCACACGCTGCGGCGCACCAGAGCGATGCACCTGATCCAGGCCGGCGTCAACCTGATCTACATCCGGGACCTGCTCGGTCACGCCGAAATCTCCACCACCGAGATCTACGCCCGCGCAGATGCCGAGACCAAACGCAAAGCCATCCAGAACGCCTACGAACCGCTGACCCCGGATGACCTGCCGGACTGGACCCTGGACGCCTCCCTGATCGGCTGGCTCGATTCACTGGCACGATAATCGGAGACCACCAGGATTATGCTCCCCAAACAACCACCGGCACGGCCCCCACCAGCCAAAACACCCCGACAGGGCACATAACCCAGCCGTCCGCCTAATGCCTGTTATGTGGAATTCCACATAAGCGCCACAGCTTCGCCGTCAACACCCTCATCGACGCTCACCGCCACGGCGCCGACGTCGACGCCCGCCTGGCCACCCTGGCCACTTTCTTAGGCCACGTCGAGCCGGCCAACACTTACTGGTACCTCACCGCCAGCCCCGAACTCATGACTGCCGTCGCCCATCGGATGGCCACTTTTGAAAGGACGCCGCAGCCATGACCGCTCTGGCCCCCACCCTCGAATCGTTCTTCACCGACTACCTGCTCGCCCAACTCGGCGCTAGCCCTCATACTGTCGCCGCTTACCGCGATACCCTGCGCCTGTTCCTGCGTTATGTCCACGACCACACCGGGATTGCCCCCAGCGACCTGGATTTCTCCGTACTCGACGCCGCTTTGATCGGCGACTTCCTCACCGCGCTCGAGCAGCAGCGCCACAACAGCCCCAGAACCCGCAACGCCCGCCTGGCCGTCATACACTCGCTGTTCCGCCACGCCGCCCTACGCCACCCAGAGCATGCCGCCCAGATCGCCCGGGTCCTGGCGATCCCCAGAAAGAACACGAGCCAGAGCGTCATCTCCTGGCTCACCGGCCCCGAGGTCGAGTCCCTGCTCGCCACCCCCGACCAAAGCACCTGGACCGGCCGACGCGACCACCTGTTGCTGAAAGTCATGATCACCACCGGGATGCGGGTCGGTGAGATCACCGCCCTCACCAGAGGCGATACCTACTTGGACAAGCCCGGCGCCCACATCGCCTGCCACGGCAAAGGCCGCGCCACTCCCATCGACGCCGTCACCGCCACCACCTTAAGGAACTGGCTGGCCGAGACCCCAGCCCCAGCCGGCATGGCCCTGTTCTGCCCTCGCGGCACCACCAGGAAGATGACGACCGACGCAGTCGCCCAAAGAATCGCCCTCCACGCTTCCCGAGCTGCCAGCGTCAGCCCGACGATCGCGGTTAAGAACGTCACTCCTCACGTCCTTCGCCACACCTGCGCCATGCGAATGCTCGCCTCCGGAATCGACTCGACCACCATCGCCCTCTGGCTCGGCCACGAGTCCCCGGCCTCGACCAACCCCTATCTCCACGCCGACCTTGACCTCAAACAGCGAGCTCTTGACCGCACCGCCCCACTCCAAAGCCAACCAGGCCGTTACCAGCCAACCGACAAGCTGCTTGCCTTCCTCAAAGCCCTATAGCACCAGCCAGTTATGCCGAACTTCTCTCGCCCCCACCGCCCCACCAAGCGCCCACAGCGCCGACATCGGAATAACCACGACCTCGGCATAACCGGTGAAGGGGGGATAAACGGTACCTTCATGAACCACGACCGGACTCCTGATCGGACACACCCGCGTATCCATCAACGACCAAGACCTCACCGCCCAGAAAAGCGCCCTGGCCGCTCCGGGGTAACGCCGGACAAGACCTTCCCTGACGCATCAGACGAGCGACGCCATCACCAACCGCCGAGTGTCGGCATGTGTCCTTTTCGGGCATCGTCGGGCATTGCCATTCGGGACCCAGGCCTACCGTGCCAGTTCTGACGGCGCGAGCCGCCCAGGCTGGCGTTCGTCATACTGGTTCTATGCAGGCGACGACGGTGTTGGTCGAGGGCGAGAGTGACCGGATTGCGGTCGAGACACTGGCCCTTCGCGTTGGCCATGATCTGGCAGCCGAGCGGGTGACGGTGGTGCCGATGGGCGGCGCCACCAGCATCGTCCGTTTCCTCGACCGCTACGGCCCGGACGGCGCAGGCCACCGGTTGCTCGGCTTGTGCGATGAAAGGGAGTCTCGTGGCATCGCTCGAGCGCTCGCCCGGGTAGGCGTCGGGTCCGGGTCGCTGGCCGATCTTGGGTTCCACGTCTGTCACGCCGACCTGGAGGACGAACTCATCCGCTGCCTTGGGGTCGATGCCGTGCTCGACGTCATCGCGGCTCAGGGCGAGCTCGCGTCGTTCCGGATCCTCCAACGCCAGCCGTCACAGCGAGAGCGGCCGATAACGGCGCAGTTGCGCCGGTTCTTCGGGGGCCGCAGCGGTAACAAGATCCGGTATGCGCCCCTGCTCGTCGACGCATTACCAGCTGGGCTTGCACCCCCGCCGCTCGCCCGCCTCGTTGCCTCCTTCTGATGTGGTGGGGGTGCAGAGCCCACCACGCACCCAAACAGGCCACAAATGCCCATCGGGCAGCCGCCGTCGAACGCGTTCCCGAGGCACTTCGCGGCACCCCCTAACGGGGCACTTTGGGGCTTGTCCGTGCGGTTGTCGCCGCTTCTTACCTCTATCATTGAGCTTGCGGGAAACTGAGTACTTTTGATCCTGCCGGCGGAGTGTAAAACCGGCGTACCTGCGGGCGGCAGTCTGCACCTTTGAAGGGAACACCTATGGCTCGGAGCCCCGAAGAATCGCTCAAGGCGACTCTGGGCAGAGTGGCTCCGGGCACGCCGTTGCGCGATGGGCTGGAACGCATTCTCCGGGGGCGGACCGGTGCGCTGATCGTGCTGGGCTCGGACCGGACCATCGATTCCATCTGCTCCGGCGGCTTCGACATCGGCATCGACTTCTCCCCCACAAGGCTCCGCGAGCTGGCCAAGATGGACGGCGCCATCATCTGCGACAAGGACGCCGGAAACATCCTCCGCGCCGCGGTCCAGCTCGTCCCGGACTCCAGCATCGAAACCCAGGAATCCGGCACCCGGCACCGTACAGCGGAGCGTGTGGCCATCCAGACCGGCGTTCCCGTGATCTCCGTCAGCCAGTCCATGCAGATCATCGCGCTGTATGTGAACGGGCTGCGGCACGTGCTGGAGGGATCCGAAAAGGTCCTGGCCCGCGCCAACCAGGCCCTCGCCACGCTGGAACGGTACCGTTCGCGCCTGGACCAGGTCACCAGCTCTCTGTCCGCCCTGGAGATCGAGGCCATGGTGACGGTCCGCGACGTCGCGGTCACCCTGCAGCGCCAGGAAATGGTCCGCCGGATCTCAGAGGAAATCTCGCAGTACGTCCTGGAACTTGGCGAGGACGGCCGCCTGCTGTCCCTCCAGCTCGATGAACTCACGGTGGGCCGCGGCCCGGGCAGCGACGTCATCATCCGCGACTACGCCGGACCGGACGCGTCCGCCGAGGACATCGAACGGGCCGTCAGCGCCCTGGTGAACCTTGGCCCCACGGAACTGATCGACCTTGGCAAGATCGCCGGTATCGTCGGTTTTGCCGGCGGCGAGGCCAACCTCGACGCCGTGGTGCAGCCCCGCGGCTACCGGCTGCTGTCGGGCCTCAAGGCAGTCCCCAAGGCCGTTGCCGACCGCCTCGTGGACCACTTCGGCGGCCTGCAGTTCCTGATGGCGGCCACCATCGACGACCTCATGACCGTCGACGGCATCGGCGACCAGCGTGCCCGCACCGTCCGCGAAGGCCTGAGCCGCATGGCCGAAGCCAGCCTGCTGGACCGCTTCCTGTAGTTCCCCCATCGATTGAAAGAATTTCTCAGCTGAGCTGGAACACTGCCTTGGGGCTGGCCCTTGAGCCGAGCTTGGCCGTGAAAATGTAGTACGCCCCGCCGGCCCCCGGCTTGGCCTCGATGGGGCTGCAGCCTTCCAGCGTGCGGTTGCGGGCCCACGGGAAGTTCGCCGTTTCGCTGGCGCCCGGGGCAATCACCTTCACGAGGTCTTCGCCCTTGGCCTGGCAGTCCTTGGACGAGAAGATCCTGTCCGCGCCGCTCGTCACCAGGAACTCCATCTGGGACGTCCCGATGTTCACCTCGCACGGCATGGTTCCGCCGTTGGTCACCTTCAGCGTGAGCAGCGGGTTTTCGTCCGGGCCGTAGGCGGCTTTGTCGGTCGAGGCGGACACCGTCACGAGGTTCTGGTTGCAGGACGGCGTGGGCGTTGGGGTGGGTTCGCTGGCCGCAGTTTCCGACGGCGACGCACCGGTCGCGGGCGCGGCTTCGGTTGCGCCGCCGGTGGAGGATGCCTGCTCGGTGCCGCTTAACGCACCGGCCACCGCGAAGCCGCCGAAAGTGAGCCCCACCGCCATCAAGACGGCTGTTCCCACAAAAAGCCGACGGCGGCGGTACACGGCCGCGCTCGGCTGCCTGGTAGCGCCTGAACCGCCCCGGGAACCGGGCGCAGATGCCGTTTTGCGTGGTGATGAATTGCCTTGCCTGCCCATCCTCCTAGGCTAGAGAACCCGCCGGATTCTGCCGTCCCACCACGCCGGTCCCCGGCCAACGCTCAGGTCACAGTTTGTCCGCGGGCATCTTCGCGTGGGCTCCCGGGAATCCACTACAGTGTTGGGATCGACGCTACAATCCTTTCCCCAGCCATGCCCGCGGACGGCGCCCCCGTTACGGCCCAGTCCGGCACGGATGAACTCCGCCCCGAGCAACTCGCCGCGCTACACCGCAGGATCACCGGCTGGTTCGCGGAGACGGCAAGGGATCTGCCCTGGCGCGAACCCCACCGCTCACCGTGGGGAGTCCTGGTCAGCGAGATCATGCTGCAGCAGACGCCCGTTGTGCGGGTGCTGCCGGTCTGGCGGGAATGGCTCGAGCGCTGGCCCACTCCCGCAGGGCTCGCCGGCGAGCCTGCAGGGGAAGCCGTCCGCTCCTGGGGCAGGCTCGGCTACCCCCGCCGGGCACTACGCCTGCACGCGGCCGCCGCCGCCATCGTCCGCGACCACGGCGGCAAGGTCCCCGGCAATTACTCGGAGCTGCTGGCCCTGCCCGGCGTTGGCAGCTACACGGCCGCGGCCGTTGCCGCCTTTGCCTTCGGACGCCGGGAAACCGTGGTGGACACGAACATCCGGCGTGTGCACGCGCGCCTGGTTTCCGGCGTCGCGCTTCCCTCACCGTCGCTGAACGCTTCGGAGATGCGGCTCGCGGCGGAACTGCTGCCGGACGACGTCGGGACCTCCGTGCGCTGGAACGCTGCGGTGATGGAACTGGGGGCGCTGGTCTGCACAGCCCGGGCGCCCAAGTGCGCGGACTGCCCGGTGCGGGACGCCTGCGCGTGGCTGGCAGCCGGCGAGCCACCGCCGTCGTACGTTCCCAAGGGACAGGCGTGGCACGGCACCGACCGGCAGGTCCGGGGTGCCGTGATGGCTGTGCTGCGGCTTGCGGACGCCCCGGTGCCGGCGGAAATGTTCCAGCGGGAGCCTGCCGACCTGGGCTTCGCGGCGGACGGAATCGGGGTGCCCCTGTCCGCACTGCACCGGCTGAACTCCGCGCCGGAACAGCTCGAACGTGCCATGGCCGGCCTCCTTGGCGACGGGCTGGCCGAGCTCCACCAGGGCGGTTACCGGCTTCCCGCCTGAGGCGTCTTTAGGGTGGCCCGCACCCGGATGGCATACTTTCTGGTGACTCGAACCGGGGGAATTCATGAGAATCGTGCTGTACGGCATCTGGGCACTGTTTGTTGCGGGTGTCATTTTTGCGCTGGTCCGTTCACTGCGGAAAACCAGGCGGCAGGAAAAACTGATCGCCGGCTGGCCAAAGGTGCAGGCGACCGTCACCGGCAACGTTGCGGGCTGGACACACGGCGGAGGCGGCTCCTCCCGGAGCAGGCGCTTCTACCCCACTTACCAGTTCGCGGACCCCAACGGGACCCTGTATGCCGGCGAATCCGAGGTCTCGTACGCCAACCAGCAGGCACCGGGATCGCTCCTGCCGGTGGCCTACAACCCGGCGAATCCCAACCAGTCGTTCCAGGTGGCGTCCGAGTCCAAGATGGTGATCGGGTGCCTGATGCCGGTCTTCGCATTCTTCGCCCTGTTGCTGTTCTGGGTGGCCGGCGCTTTTCCCCTGGGCTGAACCGTGGACTCCCTGAAACTGCTGTTCATCGTCCTGCCCGGGCTTTTCCTTGCCGCGGGCCTCGTCCTGATGGGGCTGTCCCTGGCCGCGTCCTTCCGCCGGAAACGTTCCATGGCGGGGTGGCAGGAGGCTTCGGCCACCGTCACCGGAAACCTGTATGGCGCGGACGGACCCGGAAGCAACGGCCGGAACCGGTTTGCGCCGTCGTATGAATTCGCGGACGCCGGGGGCAAACGCTGGCTGGGGCAGTCCGATATCTACAGCCAGGACCAGGCGATCATCGGCACCCGCCTACCCGTGGTCTACAACCCGGCCAATCCCGCCGAATCCACGCCGCCGGTCTTCGTTGTTGCCAAAGGCCGGCTGGCCACAGGTCTCATTATGGTGATCTTTGGGGCCACAGCCATAACAATGTTTGCATCACTTTCCTGGTAGCAATGCGGGCTTCCGGCTCCGGATTTACGCTGAAGTATGGGCAAGCCCGGGGTACTTCTGGCACTGATGACGACGGCGGTGATCACCTCCGGCTGCTACTACTACTACCCCGTCCCGGAGCCCTGCCCGATGATTGCCCAGGCCAGTGCTGTCTCGGTGACTGTGGCGCGGGAGTACGTGGCGCAGGTGGGATCATTGCGCCTCAAGGCCTGCCAGGACGGCGTCTGCAAGGAGGCCCCAGTGGAACTGTTCCCAGGAACGGCATCAATTGACCAAGGTTGTACACCGGACGGCGCCTGCTCTGCAACGGCTTCCCCGGACGGAACCCTGATCGGGATGCTGATGCTGGAGTCCCTCACGGAGGCCCCGATGGCACTGACCGCCACGGGCACTTCTCCTGGCGGATCAGCCCTGCCGGTGCGCACCTTGGATTTCCGGCCCCGCGGCGCGTATCCCTACGGGGAGCATTGCGGGAGGTTCATCACGGCCTCGGTGATTCTGGACGCCGGTGGCCTGCGACAGGCTGCGTAGGGCCCTCGCTGGGCGGCAAATTGGCCCCGCCAGACCACCTCTTGACTTCCACTCAGGACACTCCTACGGTCTGTATTACCAGCATCGGCAACGTTGGATTAATAACAGGTTCGCCGCCGGAAAGGGGTAAGGGTGCCACTTTCAGATAGGGAGCGGAAACAGCTCGAGGAGTTGGAATCGGGCCTGGCGGCAGACGATCCGAGGCTCGCCGAGGAACTCTCGTCCGGCTCCGTGGGCATGAGGTTTGGCCGCCGTACCTACCTCGGTGCCTTCGCGTGCCTGATCGGGCTGGTGTCGCTTATTGTCGGTGTCAGCACGCAGATCATCGTGATCGGCGTCGGCGGCTTCCTCCTGATGGGAGCCGGCACGTATCTCCTCCTGGACAACCACAAGTTCGTCCCACGCCGCAACCCCAGGTCAAATAGCAACGGCGTCAAATAGCAGCCCGCCCTACGGCTCGCCGAAGCCCGCCTGCACCAGGCCGCCGACGTAGTTCAGGGCGCGCTCGGCGTCGGGCCCCCAAGCCTCGATGTGGAGCACGGATCCCTTGCCTGCCGCCAGGGTCATCAGGGATGTCATTGACGCGCCATCCACGCCGTTGACCGTGACGTCGGCGTTGAGGGACGCCAGCCCGCCCGCGATCTTGGCGGCCGGACGGGCGTGCATGCCGGCTTCATTCACCAGTTCGAAGTCGCCGGTGAAGTCCGGCCCCGGACCGGTGACGGACCCAACAGCTACGGTGCTTGCGGCGAGGACCGGCGACGCAGCCGCCACCTCCGGCCCCAATCCGTAGACCGCTTCGGCGGCACGTTTGACTGCTTTCACGTCGGCGCCGCCTTGTGCGGCGACGGCGGCGGCCACGAGGCCTTCCACCAGGGGCGCGTCCGCCAGGAGCACGCCGACCGGCTCCTCCACGAGCTCCAGGGCCGATTCCGCCGTCATCACGGCGGAACCCAGGTCCGTCAGGACCACCACCCCATCGCCGCCGGCCGCCTTGTCCAGGGCAGACATGACTTTCTCCAGGCTCGTTCCGATCCTGCCGTCGGCGGTGCCCCCGGCGGCGAGGATTACGACGTCGGGCGCCATCTGGGCGGCAAGCTCCACGGCGCCGTCGGCAATTTTTTCGCTATGGGACACCACCACCAGGCGTACTGTCACGCTGCGGCCCCGACAGCAGCCCGGAGAATCAGTGCACTGGAAGCGGCCCCCGGATCGCGGTGGCCCGCGCTCCGCTCCCCCAGGTAACTGGCGCGTCCTTTGCGGGCCACCAGCGGGTCTGTGGCCACGGCGCCCGCCTCAGCCGCTTCGGCTGCCGCGACCAGCACCCCAAGGACGGTGCCCGCGCCGTCCGCGGCGGCAGCCTGTGCGGCCTCCGCAGCGGGGGTCCAGGCGTCCACCATGGTCTTGTCGCCGGACTCGGCCTTACCCCGGGCCACGATGCCGTCGCGGGCGGCAACGAGCGCATCGGCGAGGCGGCCCGGATCAATCTCGGCGGCGTCGCCCATTGCGGTGGAAGCGCGCAGGAACGCGGTTCCGTACAAGGGTCCCGCGGCGCCGCCCACCTTGGACATCAGGGTCATGGCAGTCAGTTTCAGGGCCGCGCCCGGGGTCTCCGGCGGCGCATCGGCGAGTTTCTCCAGCACGGCCTGGAAGCCGCGGTCCATGTTCTCCCCGTGGTCCGAGTCCCCGATGGCACGGTCCAGTTCGATGAGCCAGACGCGGTTTTCAGCCATGGCCTGGGCGCAGAGAGTCAGCCACCTGACAGCCCATTTCACGTCCAGCACCACGGTTACACGCCCCAACGCAGGGCGGCGGTGTGCACGGGAGCGTCCCACAGTTGCGTCAGTTCATCGTCGAGCCGCAGCACGGAGATTGAGCAGCCCTGCATTTCCAAGGACGTGATGTAGTTCCCCACCAGCGAGCGTTCGACGGCGGCTCCACGTTCTGCGATCACCTGGGCAGCGCGGCGGTAGACGATGTACAGCTCGCTCAGGGGGGTGCCGCCCATGCCGTTGACGAACAGCAGGACTTTCTCGCCGCCGGTGATGCCCAGATCACTGAGGACCGGGTCCAGCAGGCGGTCGGTGATGCCGTCCGCGTTCTCCATGGGGATTTTGTGCCGGCCGGGTTCGCCGTGGATGCCGATGCCGATCTCGATTTCATCATCCGCCAGGTCAAAACTGGGCGTTCCCGCATGCGGCACTGTGCACGCGGACAGTGCAACCCCCATGGTGCGGACATTGCTGTTGACGCGGTCGCCGATCGCGGCCACGGCATCGAGGTTGTCGCCCCGCTCAGCCGCGGCGCCGGCGATTTTCTCCACCAGAACCGTGCCACCCACCCCGCGGCGGCCTGCGGTGTACAGGGAGTCCTCCACCGCGACGTCGTCATTGACCAGGACCGTACGGATGTCCACGCCTTCGGCCTGCGCGAGTTCCGCTGCGGTCTCAAAGTTCAGGACGTCGCCGGTGTAGTTTTTCACGATATGGACGACGCCGGCGCCCGAGTTAACGGCGAGCGTCGCCGGAAGGATTTGGTCCGGCGTCGGCGAGGTGAACACCGCCCCCGGCACGGCGGCGTCGAGCATTCCCAGCCCGACAAACCCGGCGTGGAGCGGCTCGTGGCCGCTTCCCCCGCCGGAAACGAGTCCGACCTTCCCTGCCACCGGCGCGTCTTTGCGCGTGACGTACTTCGGATCGGCGGTGACGGTGACGAGTCCCGCGTGGGCCAGACCGAATCCCTCGACGGATTCGTCAACCACGGAACGGGGATCATTGATGAGCTTTTTCATGGCAGAACTCCTGGGGTGTGGGTGCTTCCTGGAGGATGCACTTTGACCCTACTACCGTCGCCTGAAGTCCGGTAGCCTGCGGCGATGCGGTGGAAGCAGTAAGGGACAGCCCCCAATGACTGTCCCTTACGGCAGGCCCCACACTGCAACCCTGTCAGTTTATCCATCAATTCGACATAAAGCTATTTGTGTCACAGGGTGACTTCTTGCCCGGGGTTGCCCGGGCAAGATGATTAGGGGTGTCTAGAGGATTTTGATCATGCGGGTATTGCCCAGGGTGTTGGGCTTAACCCGCGCCAGGTCCAGGAACTCGGCAACGCCTTCGTCATGGGAGCGCAGCAGCTCGGAATAGACCACGGGGTCCATTGCCGTCTGGTCGGCCATGACCTCGAAGCCGTGGCGCTTGAAAAAATCCACCTCGAACGTGAGGCAGAAGACCCGGCCCACGCCCAGTTCACGGGCCTCTGCCAGCAGGCTTTCCACCAGCACGTGACCTACCCCCTTGCCGCGCCACGCGTCCGATGCGGCCAGCGTCCGGACCTCGGCGAGGTCCTCCCACATAACGTGCAGGGCGCCGCAGCCGATGACTTCGCCGTCGTCCGCTTCTGCGATCCGGAACTCCTGAAGGCTTTCGTAATAGGCAACCGTCTCCTTCGCCATCAGAATCCGCTGATCCGCCAGCGGAGCCACAAGGCGCTTGATGGCCGCCACGTCACTGGTACGCGCAGAACGGATACGGAAAGAGTCAGAATCGGTCACCCGACAATCCTACGGTGGCGACCACGCCAGGTCGGGCGGCCCGGCTGGGTTGGGGCGCTCCCGCACCGGCGCACGAAGGCCCCGCCGCTCCTTGTGGGAGTGGCGGGGCCTTCGGTTTTGGTGCTTAGACGCTCGGGGCGATCTCCGGGATGCGCGGCTTGGCGTTGCCGGCGAACGTGAACTTGGCGTCGTCGCCTTCGCCATCCACGTCCACTACAACGATGTCGCCGGCGTGGAGCTCGCCGAACAGGATCTTCTCGGAGAGCTGGTCCTCGATCTCGCGCTGGATGGTGCGGCGCAGTGGCCGGGCACCCATGGCGGGATCGTAGCCGCGGGTCGCCAGAAGCACCTTGGCCGCGGTGGTGAGCTCGATGCCCATGTCCTTGTCCTTGAGGCGCTTCTCCAGGCGGCCAACGAACATGTCCACGATCTCGATGATCTCGTCCTGGGTGAGCTGCGGGAACACCACAACGTCATCCACACGGTTCAGGAACTCCGGACGGAAGTGCTGCTTGAGCTCTTCTGTCACACGGGCACGCATCCGGTTGTAGCCGGTCTGCGTGTCTGTGCCGGACTGGAAACCGGTGGCAACACTCTTGGAGATGTCCCGGGTGCCCAGGTTGGTGGTCATGATGATCACGGTGTTCTTGAAGTCCACCACACGGCCCTGGGAGTCGGTCAGGCGGCCGTCTTCCAGGATCTGCAGGAGTGAGTTGAAGAGGTCGGCGTGCGCCTTCTCCACTTCGTCGAACAGGACCACGGAGAACGGACGACGGCGGACCTTCTCGGTGAGCTGGCCACCCTCTTCGTAGCCGACGTAGCCCGGAGGGGCACCGAAGAGACGCGAGACCGTGTGCTTCTCCGAGTACTCGGACATGTCCAGCGTGATGAGGGCGTCCTCTTCACCGAACAGGAACTCGGCCAGGGCCTTGGCAAGTTCGGTCTTGCCGACGCCCGTGGGGCCGGCGAAGATGAACGAGCCGCCCGGACGCTTGGGGTCCTTCAGGCCTGCACGGGTGCGGCGGATTGCCTGGGACAGGGACCTGATGGCCTCGTTCTGGCCCACCACACGCTTGTGCAGTTCGTCTTCCATCTTCAGCAGGCGCGAGGACTCTTCCTCGGTCAGCTTGAAGACCGGGATGCCGGTGGAGTTGGCCAACACTTCGGCGATGAGATCCTCATCCACCTCCGAGATGTCATCCATGCCGCCGGACTTCCAGTGGCGTTCCTTCTCGGAGCGCTCGGTGATGAGCTTCTGCTCCTTGTCCCGGAGCGAAGCGGCACCTTCGAAGTCCTGGGCGTCAATGGCGGATTCCTTCTCCATCTTCAGCTTGGCGATCCGCTCATCCATGGCCTTTAGCTCCGGCGGGGCCGTCATCCGGCGGATGCGCAAGCGGGCACCGGCCTCGTCGATCAGGTCGATGGCCTTGTCCGGCAGGAAGCGATCCGAGATGTAGCGCTCGGCGAGGCTGGCAGCCGAGGCGAGGGCGCCGTCGGTGATGGTGACGCGGTGGTGCGCCTCGTAGCGGTCACGCAGGCCCTTGAGGATCTCGATCGCGTGAGCGACGGAGGGCTCCTTGACCTGGATCGGCTGGAAGCGGCGCTCCAGCGCGGCATCCTTCTCGATGTGCTTGCGGTACTCATCCAGGGTGGTGGCACCGATGGTCTGCAGTTCACCGCGGGCCAGCATGGGCTTCAGGATGGACGCAGCATCGATGGCACCTTCAGCAGCGCCGGCACCCACAAGCGTGTGGATCTCGTCGATGAAGAGGATGATGTCGCCGCGGGTGCGGATTTCCTTGAGGACCTTCTTCAGTCGCTCTTCGAAGTCACCGCGGTACCGTGACCCGGCCACCAGGGAACCGAGGTCCAGGGTGTACAGCTGCTTGTCCTTGATGGTTTCCGGGACGTCGCCGCGGACAATCGCCTGGGCGAGGCCTTCAACGACGGCGGTCTTGCCGACGCCCGGCTCACCGATCAGGACGGGGTTGTTCTTGGTGCGGCGCGAAAGGACCTGCATAACGCGTTCCATTTCGGATTCGCGCCCGATCACCGGGTCCAGCTTGTTCTCGCGCGCAGCCTGGGTCAGGTTGCGGCCGAACTGGTCCAGGACCACGGATCCGGCGGGAGTGCCTTCGGGCTGGCCCGGGCCGACGCCGGCGCCGGTGGTTTCCTTGCCCTGGTAGCCGGAGAGGAGCTGGATGACCTGCTGGCGGACGCGGTTGAGGTCTGCACCGAGCTTGACCAGCACCTGGGCGGCAACGCCTTCACCCTCGCGGATGAGGCCGAGCAGGATGTGCTCCGTGCCGATGTAGTTGTGGCCTAGCTGCAGGGCTTCGCGCAGCGAAAGTTCCAGGACTTTCTTGGCACGCGGGGTGAAGGGGATGTGGCCGGACGGGGCCTGCTGGCCCTGGCCGATGATCTCCTGCACCTGTTCGCGCACGCCATCGAGCGAAATGCTCAAGGACTCAAGGGCCTTGGCGGCAACACCCTCACCCTCATGGATCAGACCCAAGAGGATGTGTTCGGTACCAATGTAATTGTGGTTCAGCATGCGTGCCTCTTCTTGGGCAAGCACAACGACGCGACGGGCACGGTCCGTAAATCGCTCAAACATTTCGCCACACTCCTAGCTACAACGTACTTTGATGCTACGTGGCAGACCCCGACTTGTGGAGCGTGTTCGCCACAGGGGAAACATGACGTGTTCAACCTCCCGTCACCCTGCACCGCTTGGATCAATGCAAGGACCTCAAGCAAGGAGAACGTCATGGAAGTCATCACCCTCCTCATGACCGCCGCGACCATCGCCCTCGCCGGGATTGGGGGACTCTACTACTCGTACGCCTGTTCAGTGATGCCGGGTCTGCGTGCCACCGATGACGTGACGTTTGTCAGTGCCATGTCCAGGATCAACGCCGCGATCCAGAATCCGGTATTCGCGTTGAGCTTCGTTGGCGCGTTTCTGGCCTTGGCGGCGTCGTCTGCCGTTTCATGGGCCAATGGGCTTGCCAGCACACTCCCCCTCGCTGTGGGACTGGCTTGCTATTCGGCCACGCTGGTCATCACATTCGGGGTGAACATCCCCCTGAACAATGGTCTCGACCAGGCCAGCTCGGGAGACGCCGCGGCAGCCAGAAAATCGTTCGAACGTCGGTGGACCCGGTGGAACATCCACCGCACGTGGCTGTCGCTGGCCGCGCTGGTAGCGCTCAGCATTGCTTGGGCCGCTTTAGGACAGTCGTGAGGCCCCTATCCGTGCGGCTAATAACAAGAGGAGTGCGGCCAGGACTGCCGTAAATCGCCGAGACCCTCTAATTCCGGACATTTCATGCTCCCGCCCCTCAAAGATTCGAGTGGGCGAATTCGCGCGGGCGTTCCGGAGCACGGGTTTTGCGCATACCGAGCCCGTCTTGCGCATTCCCAATTGGCATCAAAAAACCCTGCCCCCACCCGAAGGTGAAGACAGGGCCTAATATGCAGCCGGAGAGGCGGCAGGTCAGGAATTTGCCTTTTGGTAGGCTTCCTGGATTTCAGCTTGAATTCGGCCGCGGCTGTTAACCGTGTAGCCGTTATCCCGGGCCCATTGGCGGATCTGCGCGGAGTCGTTGCCACGTCCCGGCGCAGCCGCTTTCGCGCGGGTAGCCCGCCCTGCAGTCCTTTTGCGTCCGGCGGCAACAAAGCGCTCCAAGGCAGACCGGAGCTCGGCTGCGTTGGCCGAGGACAGATCGATTTCGTAGCTGATCCCATCGAGCCCAAACTGGACATTCTCGTCCGCGGACCCCCCGTCCAGATCATCGACGAGGATTACGTTTACTTTCTGTACCATTTAGAGACTTCCTCTTTGCTGTTCGGGCCTGCAGAAAAGCAGGATGTTCCTATTAAAAGTATGAACCTCTTTATGGCAACGCGTCAAAGCGTCGAATCGTTCCTGTGGATATCCACAGGAGCCCGCAGAAAGCCCTTTCGAGCTATTTGTCCGTTTCCGGGTTCTGTTCGTTCAATGGCGCGGCCGAACGCGCGTCCGCCTCGGCTTGTGCACGCTTTTCCGCCTGCCGCTCGGCCTTATCGGCATTGAAGATGGATTTCATGGCAAACCAAAAAAGCAGGCCAACCACCAGCGAGGGCAGGAGTACGGCTACATATTCCATGATTAGTGGCCTTCGGGCTTCAGAAGCGGGAAAAGGATGGTTTCGCGGATGCCGGCGCCGGTGAACAGCATGACCAGCCGGTCGATGCCCAGGCCGATGCCTCCCATGGGCGGCGCGCCGTATTCCAGGGCCCGCAGGAAGTCCTCGTCCAGCTGCATGGCCTCGACATCGCCCGCGGCCGCGTGCCGCGACTGCTCGGTCAGCCGCTCGCGCTGGATGACGGGGTCGATCAGCTCGGAGAAGGCCGTGCCGCGTTCCATGCCGCCGATGATGAGGTCCCAGGCTTCGATCAGCCGGCCGTCCTCGCGGTGCGGGCGGGCAAGCGGCTGGGCAGACGGCGGGTAGTCGTACACAAAGGTGGGGTTCAGGAGCGTGGGTTCCACAATTTCGCCGAACAGTTCCACGGCCAGTTTCTCGGTGTCCCACTTCGGGTCCATCTTGACCTCGTGCTTTTGCGCGATTTCGCGCAGCACCTCAAGCGAAGTGTCCGGCGTGACTTCCTGGCCAACGGCGTCGGACAGTCCCGGGTAGACCGAAATCCAGGCCCAGTCGCCGTCGAGGTTGATCTCGCCGGCGTCGGTCTGGAGGGTGCGGCCCACGCCCACGGCGTCAGCGGCGTCGAGGATGATTTCCTTGATGCGCTCGGCCATGACGAACTGGTCAGCCCAGGCTTCGTAGCACTCAAGGGTGGTGAATTCGGGGCTGTGGGTGGAGTCCACGCCCTCGTTGCGGAAAACGCGGCCCATGTCGTAGACGCGGTCGATCCCGCCCACCACGGCACGCTTGAGGTACAGCTCGGTGGCGATGCGAAGGGTCATCTTCTGGTCGAACGCGTTCATGTGCGTCTCGAAGGGGCGGGCCAGGGCGCCGCCGTGGACCAGCTGCAGGATGGGGGTTTCCACCTCGACATAGCTGTGGCGGTGCAGGCTTTCACGGATGGAACGGGTGATCGCGGCGCGGGTGTAGACCATTTCCCGGGCTTCGTCGCGCACCATCAGGTCCACGTAGCGCTGGCGGACGCGGGTTTCCTCGTTCAGTTCCGCGTGCAGCACAGGTAGCGGCCGGAGTGCCTTGGAGGCCATGGACCAGGACTCGGCCATCACGGACAGCTCGCCGCGGCGGGAGGAGATCACTTCGCCCTTGATGAACACGTGGTCGCCGAGGTCCACCAGCGCCTTCCAGTCCGCGAGCGCTTCCTCGCCCACGTTGGCAAGGCTGAGCATCGCCTGGAGCCGGGTGCCCTTGCCGTCAACGCCGCCTTCCTGCAGCGTGGCGAAGCAGAGCTTGCCGGTATTGCGCACAAAAACCACGCGGCCGGTGACGCCCACAACGTCGCCGGTAGTGTCGTCGGCCTCAAGGTGCGCGTACTTTTCGCGGATCTCCGTGAGGGAATGCGTGCGTTCCACACCCACCGGATATGCCTCGGTGCCGCGCTCGATCAGCTTCGCGCGCTTGTCCATACGGATGCGCATCTGCTCGCTGGCGTCGAGCGGCTCTGGGGCATTTTTGGGGGTGGGGGTGTTTTGGGAAGTCACAATTCCCAAGTTTACCGGGAGTTCGCGCCCCCGGCTCCCGGCGGACACCGAGGCATACACTCGGGCTGTGGAGACGTGGAAAGTTGAAGCGGAGGACGGCGGGCGCCTCGACATGCACTCGTTCCGCACCCCCGCGGGGCTGGACCCGACGACGGCGGCACGTCCCGGCGTCGTACTCATCCACGGCACTTTGGTCACCGACGCCCTCTACCGGCCTTTTGCCCGGAAGCTCAGCGTCCTGCTTGGCCGGCCGGTGCACTGCTACAACCGGCGCGGCAGGGCGGGGTCAGCCCCGCAGCCGGAGGACTATTCGGTGCAGACCGAGGTCAGCGACCTGGCCGCGGTCATGCGCGAGACCGGCTCCACGGACGTGGTGGCCCACAGCTACGGCGGCTTCGTGGCACTGCAGGCCGCCCGGACACTGCCGATCGGCCGGCTGGTCACCTATGACGCCGCCGTGTCCGTGTCCGGAAACCTGAGCCACCGCTGGCGGCCGGAGCTTGAAGATGCCGTCACTGCGGGCCAGCTCAATCACGCCTGGGCGCACCTGGTCCAGGGCCTGGCCACGGCCGGTCCGCTGTCCTACCTCCCGCTCGGCGCGCTGCGGATACTGAGCATCCTCTCGGCCAGGACCAATCTGGGCGCGGAGATGCGCCAGCTGCTGCCCACGGCCGTCACCGAAATGCGCGCAGTACTGGACGCCGAAGCCGAACTGGACCATTTCACCGCCCTCACCACTCCCATCTTGATGCTCAGCGGCGGCTGGAGTCCGGCGTACTTTGCCGAGACCGGCCGGCAACTGGCCGCCACCGTGCCGTCCATCAGCTTCCAGGTGGTCCCCGGCCAGCTGCATGAGGGTCCCATCCGCCCCGGCAAGGGGCTGGCCGTACGGGTGGCCCGGTTCATCAACGGCAGCGACGGCCAGGTCCGGACGCTGGGCAGGCGCCGGTAGGATGCTTCGCCGGTTGGGCGATTACGGGCGCGCCTAGGATGGGAAGCGTGAAAGAACGGGAAGTCCCCACGCACGACGGCGGCAGGCTGGCTTTGTACAGCTACGGAACCGAGGATGCGCCGGGCGAGCGCCGGGTGGTGGTCATCGGCGGGGCGTTCCTCACCGCCTTGATCTACCGGCCGTTCTCGATGGCATTGGCAGACGGGCTGGGCGACGGGTGGGCTGTGGACGTCTACGACCGGCGCGGGCGGGGCAACTCCACCGAGCAGCCAGCCGACTACTCCATGGCCACGGAGATCGCCGATGTCCGCACGGTCATGGATGCGACGGGCGCCCGTAACCTCCTGGGCCACAGCCTGGGCGGCTCGGTGGCACTGAACGCCGTCCAGGAGTTCGTGGGGACTCCGCACGAGCCGGACAAGCTGGCGGTCTACGATGCTGCCGTCAACATCGAGGGCAGCATTGACATGGCATGGCTGGACGATTTCGAGGCCGCGGTGAACGCCGGCAAGGTGGGTCATGCCATGGCCCGGATGAAGAAAGGCATGCAGCCGGGTACCGCGCTGTCAAAGGTCCCCGAGCCGGTCCTGGCAGGGCTGATGGCCGTGGTGTCCCGTACCAAGGTGAACAAGTTGTTCCGGGAACTGATGCCCACGGGCGTGGGCGAACTGCGCGCCGCGTACGACGAAGCCGAGCATGTCCGGAACTTCGCTGTCCTGCCCGCCAACACGCACTTTATGGTGGGCGGCAAGAGCCCGAGCTACTACAAGGTCACGGCCCAGCGCCTTCATGCGGCCGTCCCGGGGAGCACGTTCGAGCTCTCGCCCAAGGGCTTCCACGGCTCCATTCCGGCCGCGGTGAAGGAACTTGTCACGGACATCGCCGAATACTTCAAGGGCTAAGGCTTTCCGCAGGTTGCTCGGCTAGGCTCGGATTATGACGAGCAAGAACATCAAGACCCCCGACGGCGGCACTCTGGAGCTCTTCTCCACGGGCGCTGAACTGGCCTCCGCCGGCTCCGGCGTGGTCGTGGTGCCGGCCTCCATGGTGACCGCGGCCGACTACACAAAGTTCGCCCAGAAACTCAGCGCCGCGTTGGGCCGCCCGGTGCACACTTTCAACCGCCGCGGCCGGGGTTCCTCGTCGGCGCAGGCCGAGGATTACACCCTGGATGCGGACATCCGGGACCTGGACGCCGTTATGAAGCACACGTCCAGCACGGACGTGTTTGGCCACAGCTTCGGCGGCGCGGTGGCCCTGCACGCGGCCCGGACCCTTCCCGTTGAGCGGCTGGCTGTGTATGACCCCGCCGTGTCCGTGAACCACAGCGTGACGGCCAGCTGGACCGCTGAATACGAACGCGCCACGGCCGCCGGGGACGACGACCGCGCTTTGGCCGTGCTGCAGCGCGGCCTTGAGGCGGGCGCCCTCTCACGGATGCCGCTGTCCATGCTCACCATCGCAAACAAGCTCACCGCCGGCACGTCCGAGGGCAAGCAGCAGCGTGAACTGATGCGCACCGGCGTCCGGGAAATCAAGGCCATCATCGCCGCGGACATGCCGGCCGAGCCGTTCCTGGAACTGCCCCTGGAAACGCTGATTATTGTAGGCGAGAAGAGCCCCGCGTACTTCGGTGTTGCCTGCGGCCAGATCCACGACATCCTGACCGGCTCCAGCTACACCATCCTCCATGGGGCCGGCCACGACGGCGTCCTCCGCGCCCCGGACAAGCTCATCACCGAACTGAGTGACTTCTTCGCCGGCTAGCCCGCGGTGGTTCCCCGCGCGACCCCGGCGCGAACGGACACTTAAGGCCCGCCACTCC
Source organism: Pseudarthrobacter sp. KH_020_B (assembly GCF_057840185.1). Classification (NCBI taxonomy): domain Bacteria; kingdom Bacillati; phylum Actinomycetota; class Actinomycetes; order Micrococcales; family Micrococcaceae; genus Pseudarthrobacter; species Pseudarthrobacter sp. KH_020_B. The sequence goes on along the minus strand of NZ_CM174506.1, from coordinate 346,225 downwards.
CGCGCGAACGGACACTTGAGGCCCTGGTTTCCTTGGAAAACAGGGCCTCAAGTGTCCGTTCGCGCCGGTCCGAGGGCGGAGGTGTCAGTTCGTGTCCTTAGTGCGCGCCGCCCGGGGCTGCGCCTTCTGTTTTGCGCATCATCGCGGAAAGTACGACGGCGGCGAGTGCTATGGCGGTTGCCATCAGGAATGCTGCGCTCATGCCGGCAACGAGCCCTGACGCGGCCGAGACCACGGCGAAGATGGACACCAGCAGCGCCGTGCCGGCGGCACCGGCCACCTGCTGGGCGGTGCTCATGATCGCCGAGCCGTGCGAGTAGAGATGCGGCGGCAGCGGGTTCAGGCCGGTGGTAAATGCTGGCGTGAACAGCAGCGCCAGGCCGAAACTCAGCCCCACGTGGAGGGTGACGATCCACCAGACCGGAGTGCCGGCGTCGAGCATTGAGAACTGCCACAGTGCCGCCACCATGAGCACGGAACCGGTAACGGTGAGCGGCAGCGGCCCCACTTTGTCGAACAGCCGGCCGATGAACGGGCCCAACAGGCCCATCGCCAGGCCACCGGGAAGGAGCGCGAGACCGGTCTCCAGCGAACCCAGGCCGCGGATTTCCTGCAGGTAGAGCGGCAACAGGATCACGCCGCCGAAGAGCGCCATCATGGCCACCACCATCAGCAGCACGGAGACCGTGAACATCCGGAAGTTGAAGGCACGGAGGTCCAGCAGCGGGGCTTCGGCTTTCTGCAGCCGGAGCTGGCGGAGCACAAAGACCGCCAGGCTGGCGACGCCGATGACCAGCGCGGCGATGGCCAGGGTGCTCGGACCGCTTTGCCCGCCGTGGCCGCCGCCGATCTGGCTGAGGCCGTAGACCAGGCCGCCGAAGGCAGGCACGGTGAGGACCACGGAGAGGAAGTCGAGCTTGGTCTTCTCGGTTTCACCGACGTTCGTCAGGTACTTCGCGCCGATGGCCAGCGCGGCCAAGGCTACTGGCAAGACAAAGACGAACATAAAGCGCCAAGTGAAGTGCTCCAGGATCAGCCCGGAGACGGTGGGTCCCATGGCGGGCGCCACGGAAATGGCGATGCTGACGTTCCCCATCACGGCGCCGCGCTTGGCCAGCGGGACCAGGGTGAGGATGGTGGTCATCAGCAACGGAAGCATGATGGCCGTTCCACCGGCCTGGACAATGCGTGCCAGGAGCAGGATCTCAAAACCGGGCGCCGCTGCCGCCAGTGCGGTGCCACCGGCGAACAGTCCCATGGCCAGCATAAAGACGGCTCGCGTGGACAGGCTCTGGAGGATGAACCCGGTGGTGGGGATGACAACGGCCATGGTGAGCATAAAACCAGTGGCCAGCCACTGCACGGTGGGCGCGTCCACGCCAAGGTCAACCATGAGCCGCTGCAAGGCAACGTTCATGATGGTCTCGTTCAGGATCACCACAAACGTCGCCACGAGCAAGGTGGCGATGACGGTCACCGATTCGCGGGACATCTTCTCCGGCGCGGAGGACTTCGGCGCCGCAACCGACCCGGGCCGCCCGGAGGCGTTCGAAGAGACTTCTGTAGACATGGGTGTTCCCTCAGGGAGTAAGAATGAAGTGTTGCGCGAGCACGTCGCTGCAGGTTCCAACACTCTACCGTCCGGAGTAATTCCGGCTCGCAGGATTTTTTCTTCGGCACGGGCTTTTTCTGGCCCCGGCGTAGGCTATGTGGCGTGGACACCCGGAAACTGAAGTACTTCCTGGCCGTTGTTGACCATGATGGATTCAACCGGGCAGCCGAGCACCTGCTGATCGCCCAGCCGTCGCTGTCCCAGACCATCGCAGGACTGGAAAAGGAACTGGGCGTGCCGCTCTTCCACCGCATCGGTCGGCGCGTGGTCCTCAGCGAGGCCGGCAAGGAACTGGTGGGACCGGCCCGGTTGGTGATGCGGGATCTTGATGCCGCGCAATCGGCGGTACAGGCCCTGCGGGGTGTGCGCAGCGGAAGGCTGGACATCGTCACCATGCCCTCCCCCGGCATCGAGCCGCTGACGTCCATGATCGCCGGCTTCACCCGGCACCACCCGTCGGTCCGGCTCAACGTCAGCGCCGCGTTCACCCCGGACGAAGTCATTGAATCCGTCCGGACCGGCAGCACGGAGATCGGCCTGGCAGGATCCTCCACGCCCATCATGGTGCCCGGCGTCAACGTCCTGGAGCTCGAGCGCCAGCCCCTGATCCTGATTGTCAATCCCCAGGCCGATACCTTCAGCTCCGGGACGGCGATCCAGCGCGAAGACCTGGGCGGACACCGGCTCATCGCCAGCCAACGGGGGTCGCTCATGCGCTGGCTGGTGGACGACGCCCTGGCCCACGGCGTGGACGTGGAAATCGTCGTCGAAGTCGCCCACCGGACGTCCATCCTGCCGCTGGTGCTGGCCGGCGTCGGGCACGCAGTAATGCCACTGTCCTGGGCGCCCACCGCGCATAAAGCAGGGCTCCGCACGCTGCTGATCGAACCGGTGTCCTACCTGGATGTAGCCATCCTGAGCCGGAAGGAAGGCCTGACGCCCGCTGCCCTGGCATTCCTGAAAGTGGCCGAGCAGCACACGCAGGGTCACCAGCCCCATCCGTTGCTCCGATAACGCCCTTTTGAACGCTCAAAGGGCCAGGGCCCACGCCGGCAGGGTTTCCCTGGCCGAACTTGTGAGGCGAGGGGGCCGGTGGGGAGCAATCGATGGGGGATCGATAGGCTGAGCCTATCTGCCGTATCGAATCTTGGTCTTGGACGCCTCATGCATCCAGCCCGTCTACTTGAAGAGGAAGGGCAGCGTGACGCTGCTAACAAACTCAACGAGGAGGTAGGCACATGAGCGCCACCCAGAAATTCAGCATCGCTTCGATCCCCGCAGACGGCGTCGGCAAGGAAGTAGTCTCCGCCGGCCGCCGCGTCCTGGACGCCCTCGCGGAGAACTCCGGCGGCAAGTTCGCCTTCGAGTGGACCGAATTCCCGTGGGGCTGCGGCTACTTCGAAAAGACCGGCCAGATGATGGACCCCAACGGCCTTGAAACGCTGAAGGACTTCGACGCCATCTACTTCGGCGCCGTCGGCTGGGAGAACGTCCCGGACCACATCAGCCTCTGGGGCCTGCGCCTGAACATCACCCAGAACTTCGACCAGTGGGCCAACATCCGCCCGGTGAAGTTCCTTCCCGGCATCCAGTCCCCGCTGCGCAAGGCCGACCACACCGAACTCGACTGGGTTGTGGTCCGCGAGAACAGCGAAGGCGAATACGCCGGCCTGGGCGGACGTAACCTGAGCGGCCGTGGCCCCGGCAACGAGGTGGCCCTGCAGACCGCATTGTTCACCGAGAAGGGCTGCGAGCGCATCATGCGCTTCGCCTTCGACCTGGCCCGGACCCGCACGGTGAAGAAGGTCTCCTCGGTCACCAAGTCCAACGCGCAGCAGTACGGCATGGTCCTCTGGGACGAAACCTTCCAGCGCGTGGCATTGGACTACCCGGACGTTCAGACCGAAAGCGTGCTGGTTGACGCGATGAGCGCCAAATTCATCCTCAAGCCGGAGGACCTCTCCGTGGTGGTCGCCTCCAACCTCAACGCCGACATCCTCTCGGACCTGGGCTCGGCACTGGCCGGCAGCCTGGGCCTAGCCGCGAGCGCCAACCTGAACCCGGAACGCCGCTTCCCGTCCATGTTCGAACCGGTCCATGGTTCCGCCCCGGACATCGCCGGCAAGGGCATCAGCAACCCGATTGGCGCCATCGCCAGCGCCGCTCTTATGCTGGACCACTTCGGCCTGCATGAGGAAGCCCGCCAGGTTGAAGCCGCCATTGAGCAGACCACCGGCGCCGGGCACCTGACGCGCGACGTCGGCGGCGACTCCACCACCGACGACGTCACCGAGGCCATCGTCAAGGCCCTCACCCACACCCTGGCAACTGTCTGACTGAAACGTTCGACGGCGGCCCGCCAGCCGCCCGCGGGGGTCCCTACCCAACGCTCGCATGCTCGCGTAGGGGCCCTCGGGACGCCGCTTATTCCACTATTTGCCCCAACTCCAGCGACTTTCCACAACGAGGTAGGAATCATGGATCACATCAGCACCGCCGGCACGGATTCACCGCCGGCCCCCAAGACCCGTTGGTACCGGCAGCTTTACTTCTGGGTACTCACCGCCATTGTTCTCGGCATTCTCGTCGGCTGGCTCGCACCGACCGCCGGCATCGCCATGGAACCCATCGGCACCACCTTCGTGAACTCCATGAAGATGCTGATCGGCCCGATCGTGTTCCTCACCATTGTGGGCGGCATCGCCAGCGTCGCGGACCTGAAGAAGGTCGGCATGACGGGCCTGAAGGCCCTCACCTACTTCCAGGTGGGCACCATCCTGGCCATGGTCTTCGGCCTCGTGGCGATCAACATCTTCCGCCTCGGCGACGGCGTCAACGCTGACGCTGATTCGATCCAAACCTCCGAATCCGCGGCGAAACTGATCGACGCCGGCCAGCACCAGGAGTGGTGGCAGTTCCTCACTCACATCATCCCCAACAGCATCGTGGGGCCCTTCGTCGAGGGCGACATCCTCCAGATCATCTTCATCGCCGTGGTGTTCGGCATCGCCCTGAACGCCATGGGCAAGGTGGGCGCACCGGTCCTGGACGGCGTGCAGCGCCTCACCGGAGTGATGTTCAAGATCCTGGGCTTCATCATGAAGGCCGCCCCGCTGGGCGCTTTCGGTGCCATGGCCTTTGCCGTCGGCAAGTACGGCGTGTCCTCCCTGACCAGCATGGGCGGGCTGATCGCGCTCTTCTACATCACCTCCATCCTGTTCGTTGTGGTGGTCCTCGGCTCCGTCATGGCCTTCCTGAAGCTGAACATCTTCAAGATGATCCGCCACCTGAAGGAGGAGTACATGCTCATCCTGGGCACCTCCACCGCCGAGCCAGCCCTCCCCGGCCTGATGCGCAAGCTTGAGCACGCCGGGGTAAAGAAGGAGACCGTGGGCCTGGTGGTCCCCACGGGCTACAGCTTCAACCTCGACGGCGCCGCGATTTACCTCTCCCTCGCTGCCCTCTACATCGCCCAGGCCACCAATACGGACCTGACCTTGGGCCAGCAGTTGGGTCTGCTCGCCGTGATGCTGCTGACCTCCAAGGGTGCAGCAGGCGTGGCCGGCGGCGGTTTCATCGCCCTGACCGCCACACTCACCACCATCGGCACCATCCCGGCTGCCGGCATCATGCTCATCTTCGGCATCGATAAGTTCATGTCCGAGTGCCGCGCCCTGGTGAACTTCACCGGCAACGCCGTCGCCACGCTCTTCATCGCCTGGTGGGACCGCACCCTGGACGCCGACCGCGCCCGCCGGGTCTTCAACGGCGAAACCGTGGAGCCCATGCCCGCCGAGGACCCCACCCACCTCGACGAGGTCACCGAGACCGACGAGGACCTCGCGGAATACGGCCACCACTCACCCAACCGCCGCCCCGCCTACTCGGAATCCGTCTGACATGACCAACACAACCGCCCCAAAAACCGTCCGGACCCTCATCGCGCCGGACAAGTTCAAAGGCAGCCTCACTGCCAGCGAAGTAGCGGACGCCCTGGCAGCCGGACTGCGTTCCGCCACTGGTTCTTCCGGCGGTTCTTCCGGCGGGGCCGGGACGGTGCACTGCGAGCTCCTTCCACTCGCAGACGGAGGGGACGGCAGTGTTGATGCCGCCATCGCCTCCGGCTTCGGCCGCCGCAGCCACACCGTGGCCGGACCAACCGGCCAGCCCGTCCAGGCCAGCATTGCGTTCGACGGCGTCACGGCCGTTGTGGAAGTCGCCAACACCTGCGGTTTGGGGCTTCTGCCCGGCGGGAAACTCGAAGCCTTGGAAGCCTCCAGCCGAGGCTTCGGCGAAGCGGTCCTGTTCGCACTGAGCCTTAACCCTGCCCGGATCGTGCTGGCGCTCGGCGGCAGCGCCAGCACCGACGGCGGCATGGGCATGCTCGCCGCCCTGGGCTACACCTTCCACGACGCCGAAGGACGCCTGCTCTACGGCAGCGGAGCGGATGTGGCCCGGATCCACTCCATCCAGGGGTCTCCCGTTCCCGAGTTGGCCGACACCGAGCTCGTCGTCGCCAGCGACGTCCACAACCCTCTGCTTGGTGACCAGGGTGCGCCGAGGGTTTTCGGACCGCAGAAGGGTGCAGGCCCGGCCGAGGTTTCCGCTTTGGAGTGCGGACTCGCTCACCTTGTAGCCGTGCTGGCTGACGCCGGCTTCACGGACGCGGCAGCACTGGCAGAGCACAAGGGGGCCGGCAGTGCCGGCGGCATCGGCTACGCCTGCTTGCTGCTCGGGGCGAAGCAGGTCTCGGGGGCCGACTACTTCCTGGACCTGCTGGACTTCAACACCCGCAAGGACCGTTGCGACGTGGTCATCACCGGCGAGGGAAGCATCGACGAACAGACGCTGGCCGGGAAACTGCCCGCCGCCGTCGCCCGCCGGTCCGGCCCGCGGCCCATCATCGCCGTCGCCGGCCGTTCACTGCTGCCGCGGGAGCGCTGGTCCGGCCTCGCCCTGACGAGCGTGTACACGCTGGCGGAGTACACCGACCGGGATTCGTCCAAGGACCCCGAACTGTCTGCGGCGCTGCTGCGGCAGATCGGCAAGGACATCGGGGCCAGCCTCCTCTAATCCCAATGCCGTTCGGTTAGGCGCCGGAGTTCAGCGTCAAGTCCCGCCGCGTCGGCGTGTTCTCCGGGAAAAGAGGTGTGGCTCCTGTTGAAGTAGTTCGGTCCTCCAAGACTGATCTACCCCACGGGAGCCACGATGTCCGATTCTGCCATTAATCACGCCCCGGAGGTACTCGCCCCCCGGCCACTTGGGTGAGCTGACCCGCGTGGTGCCGTTCGAGATGGTCGATGCCGCCCTCGAGACGGCCGCAGGCATAGAACAACGGGTGCGCAGGCTGCCCTCCCGCGTCGTGGTCTACCTGCTGCTGGCCGGGGTCCTGTTCGCCGACCAGGGCTGGAAACAGGTCTTCTCACGCCTGGACTCCGGACTTCCCACACCCCTGAAGAACCCCACGGCCTCGTCGCTGAGCCAGGCCATGCGCCGGGTGGGCCCGGCGCCGCTGCGCGAACTGTTCACCCTTCTCAAGGGCCCCGCGGCGACCGGGAACCGGCAGGTAACCCGGTTCGCCGGCCGGCTGGTGGTGGCCATCGACGGTACGCAGATCGCCATGGCCGACACCGAGGCCAACCGGGCGAGGTATCCCAAGCCGCGCGGCGGACCCAACGGAGAGGCCGGATACCCCATGCTCCGGATGGTCGCGATCCTCACCGCCGGGACCCGGTCGGTGATCGAGGCGGCCTTCGGCACCGATGCCGTGGGCGAGCTGAGCTACGCCCACCAGATCGTCTCCTGCCTGCACTCGGGCATGGTGCTGCTCGGAGACCGGAATTTCGCCACCTACGCCTTCTGCCGGGACGTGGCCGACACCGGCGCGGACTTCCTCTTCCGGGCCAAATCCGCGGCCACCGCGATGAAACTGCCGGTGCTCCGGCTGCTCCCCGATGGTTCCTACCTCTCCAACGCCGCCGGGCTGCCGGTGCGGGTCATCGATGCCGAACTCACGGTCACCACGGAGAAGGGAACCACCCATGCGGACTACCGCCTGATCACCACCCTCTTGGATCCCCGCCAGGCTCCCGCCCTCGCACTGGTCACGCTCGACCATGAGCGCTGGGAGATCGAAACGGCGTACTGCGAACTGAAGGCCCGGATCCCGGGCGGCCGGGTGCTGCGCGGGCGGCACCCGGGAGCGGTCATCCAGGAAATGTGGGCACTGCTGACCTGCTACCAGGTCCTGCGCATCGCGATGACCGATGTCACCCTGCGGCACCCCGGGGTCGATCCGGACCGACTGTCCTTCGGCATCGGCCTGAGCGCGGCCCGTGACCAGGTCATCCAAGCCCGCGGGATCCTGGCCGGAACCGTGATCGACCTGGTGGGACGCATCGGCGCGGCAGTCCTGGCCGAACCGATGCCCGCCCGCCGGACACGCACCCGGCCCCGGGTGATCAAACGCGCCATCTCCAAGTACCGGGCCAAGGAACGCAACGTCGACCGCCGCACCTACCCCGCGACACTCACCACGAGGATCTTGACACCGGACCCTGCCCTCTAACCGAACGGCATTGCCGTTAGCGGGGGGCTGCGTCCGCTACCCTTGCCCGGCTTTTTTATGGGTTCTGTCCGCACGGATCAGTTAGGGCACATTCTGAACGCGCGTAGAAGCCATTCTCGAATCCGATCTAACATGGCCGCGGAAACGAGCCCGAGCCACACGGGCTCTATTGTGACTAGCATATTGTGGTGCCCCTGCCGCTTTGGAGTCCCTTCGCATCGCCGAAGCCGTCTTGACCGAGACTCTCCATCAATGACCTGAAGCTGCTTGCATCGGGTCATGGTAACGCGACCCGAAGATTGCAGGTGGACGGGGTGAGGCACCCCGGGATTGTGTTGTGACACTGCCAAGTGTCTGGCTAGGGTACACCCCAACCTGACAAGTGGCGCCCTTGGTCTTGACATCCTGGTGGGACGAGCCTACAACTGAACCGTCCCGGGAATCATGCCGCCTGTTTGTTGGCGGCGTCGTCGGGTAACGAGCCGGTTCGTAGATCATAATATGTCTGCTCAAATTCCTCTGGCGTCTGGTGATCCAGGGCGGAATGCAGGCGTTCGTTGTTGTACCAGTGGACCCACTCGAAGACGATCTCCATCACGTCGGTTTCGGTCTTCAAGCCCCCGCTGCGGAACGGTGAATCCTTCGCGACGGCCTCGTTCTTGAACAGCCCCATCACGGTCTCGGCGGCTGCATTGTCATAAGCATCACCCACGCTGCCTATGGACGGCTGCATGCCCTCCAAAGCCAGGGTGTCCGTGTAACGGATGGAGGTGTACTGGCTTCCCGCATCGCTGTTAAGCCGAATTCGGCTTAACAGCGATTAAGCCGAGGAAACCGTTAAGCCGAGGTTGCGGCTTCTGCCCTTGTGATTCGGGGGTCCCCGGCCCATTCCTCGGCTTAACGTTTCGGCCTAATCTGACGTGTGTCCATGCTCCTAGTGGAAGGACAAGGCAATGGATACGACAGTCACGGCCATCGGAGTTGCCGTTGTGGCAGCGTTGGAAGACGCCGGCTACATGCAATCCACGATCAACCAGTACCGCAAGTCCATCAAGTGGCTGGGTGTTCTGGCCGAAAAACAGGATGGGGTGTATGCATGCGAGTTGGGTGCGGAGTTCGCTTCGATGACGACGAGCCCGCGGACCGGGCGGTACAGCGCCCAGCGCCACACCGATTACAACCGGGTGGTGTTGTTGTTCGATTCGTATGTGCTCACCGGCGCCGTGGATCTTTCCACGAGGCACCGAGGGCAGCAGAGGGAAGTGCCCATCAGTCCTGAATTCTCCGGGTTGTTGTCTGCCTGGTCCCATGACATGGAGCAGCGGGGCCTCGCGCGTTCGACGCAGAACTGTTTTGGCGGATTGGTCTGCGATTACCTGAACTTCTTGGAGGCTTGCGGTATTTCCTTGTGGGAGGACGCCGACGGATCCAGCGTCCTGGCATTTCTTCAGTCCCTTCGAAGCCGGTGGGCTGATTCGAGCATGTGGTCGGCGGTGGCCAGTTTCCGCCCGTTCCTGAAGTTCACGTCCCGTACGGATCTGCTCGATGCACTGGCCTTGGCCCGGGCGAGACGGCACCACAAGATTGTTGCCCTGCTCGATTCCGAGGTTGAACGGAGAGTTGTTGATACCTGCCGGCAAGGATTGGTCTCCTCACGGGACGCAGCGATTGCGCTCCTCTCGCTGATCACCGGTCTTCGTGCGTGCGATATCCGCAGCCTGCGGCTGGCGGACATCGACTGGCGGGGCGGCACGTTGGGGATCGTGCAGCAAAAGACCGGCAAACCCCTGACGCTGCCGCTGCCGCCACTGATCCTGGACAAGCTGGCCCGCTACGTACTTGACGAGCGTCCGGTCTCCGCCGAGGAGGAGGTGTTCCTGAGGCTGAAGGCTCCGTATGTTGCCTTGGCCGATCATGCAACGATTTACCTGATCGTCAATAAGGTCTTTCGTACGTCCGGGGTGGAGGATGTGAAGGTTGGGACGCGTGCCCTTCGCTACAACGCGGCGACCAAGCTGTTGCGGGCGGGCACGGCGTTGCCGACGATTTCGGCGATCTTGGGCCATGCCCACAGCGACTCGACGAATGTGTATCTGAGTGCCGACACCGAACGATTGCTCTCGTGCGTCCTCCCGCTGCCGGAGAGGGAAATCCGATGAGCATGTACGAGTTCACCAGTGTTTTTGCCGGGGAACTGACGCGGTATCTTGCCTTCAAACAGAGCATGGGCTGCTACGGGGCAACGCGCATCTGGTACCTGCGCAGCTTCGACGCCTACTGCACGGAACACGGGGTGACATCTTGTGACCAGCAGGCGGTCGAAGGTTGGGTCATCTTCAAGAAGTCCTCCCAGCCGGGCTCCAGTCCGTCTTGGATGTCATACATCAGGGATTTCGGCCGTTGGATGCGGACCCACGGCAACCCGGAGGCGTATGTGCTTGCCGAGTCCTGGAGGAGCGGGTTCTTCCGCTCCCAGCCGTACTTGTTGAGCCGCGAGGAAATCTCGTTGTTCTTCCGCTCCGCTGCCGAGGTGGAAGCCACTTCGCCGTGGAAGTGGCAGTCCGTCGCGTTTTTTGGGCTAATGCATTCGTGCGGGCTTCGGACCTGTGAAACCCGCAGGCTGCGGCCCCGGGATGTTGACCTCGTCAAAGGGGAAATCGATGTGCTGTGGTCCAAAGGCAACAGAAGCCGACGCCTGCCAATCAGCGGCCTGGTCATCGATATCCTCGCCGACTGCGACCGCATATCCCGCCGGAAGTTCGGGCAAGCGCGTCCCGGGTTTTTTGTCTCCTCTACCCCAGCGCCGGTCTCACCGGCCTCGATCGGGGTTACGTTCAACAGGATCTGGGACCGGGCCGGGTTGCCGCGAGCAGTTGGTGGCAAACAGCCCCGACCCTACGATTTCAGGCATTAGGCGGACGGCTGGGTTATGTGCCCTGTCGGGGTGTTTTGGCTGGTGGGGGCCGTGCCGGTGGTTGTTTGGGGAGCATAATCCTGGTGGTCTCCGATTATCGTGCCAGTGAATCGAGCCAGCCGATCAGGGAGGCGTCCAGGGTCCAGTCCGGCAGGTCATCCGGGGTCAGCGGTTCGTAGGCGTTCTGGATGGCTTTGCGTTTGGTCTCGGCATCTGCGCGGGCGTAGATCTCGGTGGTGGAGATTTCGGCGTGACCGAGCAGGTCCCGGATGTAGATCAGGTTGACGCCGGCCTGGATCAGGTGCATCGCTCTGGTGCGCCGCAGCGTGTGCGGGGTGACCCGCAGGCCGGGAGCCCATCCTGGGTCGCGTTGTCGCACGGCGCCGACGTGGCGGGTCAGGATTTTGGCGATTCCGGAGCGCGTCAGCCGGGAGTGGTTGGGTCCGTGGAAGAGCGGGTCCGCGTCGGCGCCGAGGCCGGGGTGCCGGTCGCGGTGTTCCAGGTAGTCGGTCAGCAGCCGGGCGGTTGGGTCCATCACGGGCACGTACCGGATTTTGGATCCCTTGCCGTGGATCGCCATCGTCATCGGGGCGGAGCGGCGGATGTTGGCAACGTCGAGATCGCAGAGTTCCTGGACGCGGGCGGCGGTGTCGTAGGCCAGGGCCAGCAGGGCGGTATCCCTGGCGGCGCGCGGGCCGGCCGTGCCGGGTTCGGCCAGCAGTGCCCTGATTTCCTCGCCCGTGAGGTATCCCGGCTCGGGGGCCGGGGTTTTCTTCTGCCGGATCGCGAGGACCTGGGTGATCTGGTCGAGTCTGTCGGGCTGCTCGACGGCGGTGTATCGGCAGAACGACTTGATCACCGCCAGACGCTGGTTGCGGGTGGCCGCACTGCAGTTCCGCTCGGTCTCCAGCCAGTGAAGGAACCGCAGGATGCGGGTTCGGTCGATGTCGGCCAGGCGCAGCTTCTCGGGCGGGATGGCCTCTGAATCTCTGAACCAGATGAGCAGCAGTTTCATCGCGTCACGGTAGGAGGTTATGGTCCTGGGTGAGGCTGCCCGTTCCCCGGCCAGGTGGTCGGTGAAGAACTTCGCCAGCCAGTGCCCGGCAAGATCCGATGGCAGGATCGTTGGTCTCACGGTTCCTCCCCGGCCGGGGCGGGGATGGTGTAGCCGAACCGGATTTGGGCTTTGGCTATCACCTCGGGGTGGGCATCGGCGGTCAGCCTCAGGTAGTACTGGGTGCCGCGAAGGTCCGCATGGCCCATGTAACACGCCAGGTAGGGCAGCATGACGGCCAGATCCGCACCTTCTGCGGCCCATCTTCTCAAGTTGGCCACGGCGAAGCCGTGGCGTAGCGAATGGGGGTGGGGACCGCCCTCGAAGTGGGGGATGCCGGCATCGGCCAGGTAGCCGCGGAACCGCGTGTAGACGGTTGACTGGCTGATCGGCCTGCCCGCAGCGAGGCTGTAAAACACGTAGTCGCTGCTTTCGGGGGCCGGGTGGGCGGCGGTGATGTAGTTATCCAGGGTCGCGGCCAGCCGGGGAGTGATCGGCACGGTCCTGCTCTCGCCGTTCTTCGAGTCGCGGATCCGCAGCGTCCCGGTGCGGGTATCGGCGTCGTTCAGGGTCAGGTTCAGTGCCTCTGAAACCCTCAGCCCGGCACCATACAACACCCGGAACAAGACCGGGTCGACCAGTGCTTTGTTCGAGTAGGAGGACATCGGCTGGGTATCGATCTCGGTGAACAAACGGCACATCTCCTCATCGGTGAGCACATACGGCGCCTGGTGGCGCACCCGGACCGGCGTGGCCGCGGCCGGCATGTAGGCCTGCCAGCCGAAGGCCCGGGCGTGGCCGGCCAGCTGGCGCAGCGCCAATTCGTTGCGCCGGATCGTGGACTGCCGCAGGTGCCGGCCGTAAAGAAAACCGACGACCGCCTCTTTGATGATTGACCCGTCCGGGTAGCCCTCCCGGCGGCAGTGATCGGCGAACTGGCCCAGGATTCGTTCCTGGACCTTGAACCTGTACCCGCCGGCGTGGCGGGTGGCGACCAGGTCGGCGACCAGGTCCGGCAGCGTGGTCTCAGGCATCACGGCCACCGGCCTTGGCCCGGCCGGTAACGTCTTCGACGTCCAGCGCGCAGCCTCGCAGCCTCTCGACGTCGAAGCGCAGGTAGTACGCCTGGGTCGTGTCGGACGAGGCGTGTCCCAACACCGCCGAGACCACCGGTATCGGTGTGCCGTTGCCGATCATGGCAACAGCCAGCGCGCCGCGCAGGGAGTGCATCCCGCAGACCTGCTCCGGCGGGAACCCGATCCCGGCGCGGGCAGCGTGCCGAGAGAGCCTGGACGCGACCGAGGACGCAGATCCGAACGTGTCGAACGGGTGGCTGTGCTTGACGAACACCTTCGGGCAGGCGGTTTCGGGGCGCCCGCCCCTGATGTAGTCGATGACCGCCCATCCCACGTCCTCCAGCAGCGGAAGGCGCAACGGCCGGCCTGTCTTTTGCTGAACTATCGTGATGGTCTTCGCCCGCCAGTCCAGGTCGCCCAACTCCAGATGGCGCAGATCCGAGATCCGCAGGCCCAGGCGGGCGGTGGCCAGGATCATCGCGTAGTCGCGTTTGCCGGTGGCCGAGCCACGGTCGATCGCGGCCAGCAGTCGACGAACCTCATCAGCGGTCCACAGGTGCGGCTCGGACTCGTGGCGGACGTGTCTGTACGGCGGCAGCCTCTCGGCCAGGTTCTGCGGGGTCCGGCCCCCGGCGGCCAGGAAAGCCAGGAAGTCGGCCAGCGACGATCTCATGGCCGCGACGGTCTTGCGCCGCAGGTGGCGCTGGCGCAGAAGGAAGCCGGACAAGTCCCGGACCCCGATCGCGGCCAGGTCCCCGGCGCCCGTTTCTTCCAGGTAGGCCAGGAACCGGCTGACCGTTTTGTCTTTGGCGAGAACCGTCGCCTCCGCGTTGCCGCGCCGGCGGCACGAAGCGAGGTAGTCGTTCCGGAGCAGGCGGAACTTCGCCGGACAACCCTCCTTCGCCGGGATCACCGTCTTGTCGATTTCGATCGCCCGCCCGGCCAGCAGGTCAGCCATCAGTACCACCGGCCGGCGGACCGCCGCGACATTCCTGTCCCTGACAGATTCCCGCAACGCCCTCAGTCTGACCCCGGTCTGCTTCGCGATGAAATCAAGGCACGCCTCATCGCCGGGCACTTCCACGCCGCGCGCGGCCAGGAAGGCCGCAAACAGGTCAAGCACGGCCTGCTGGCGGCGGACCGTGCCCTCGGCCCTGCCTGACTGCCGCAACACCGCCGCGACATCGCCGACAGCGGATCTGACGTTGATTTCTCCCACGAGAATCACCACTTCCATTCGGTACACCAATGAACAGAAGCGATTCTCCATCGAGCCGGACGGTCCCCGACAGCGCTAACGGCCCGCCCGTACCGTCCCTACCGGCCAACCGGAACCGGCGGCGGCACGATAATCGGAGACCACCAGGATTATGCTCCCCAAACAACCACCGGCACGGCCCCCACCAGCCAAAACACCCCGACAGGGCACATAACCCAGCCGTCCGCCTAATGGCGCTTATGTGGAATTCCACATAAGCGCCATCATTTTGCCTATGCCAACATCGAACGATGGATGGCCGACGGCACCGACGTCAACGCGATGCTTCCCTACCTTGCCCGGTATATGGGGCACGCATCGCTGGACAGCACCTTCTACTACATCCACACCTCGCCGGACTTCATGGACGGCTACGCAACGCTCACCGACGACGGCCAAGGTGTGTTTCCCGAGGTGGGCTTCGAATGAAACGCTCGATGCAAGAACCGACCCCTGATTTCTGGGGCTATGCCCGGAACTACCTGCACGACTTCCTGCCCAAGGTCAGGCAGATGGCGCCTCGCAGCATCGAGGCGTACCGGATCAGTCTCGAAAGCTACGTCAATTACCTGGTCGCCGAGAAGCAGGTCCGCCGCCAGGAGATCTGCTTTGACCACTTCGAGAGGCAAATCCTGAAGGATTGGCTGGTCTGGATGCGACAAGCCAAGAACTACAGGCCCGCAACCATCGGCCTGCGCCTAAGTGCCGTCAAGTCCTTCCTGAATTTCGCGTCCGCGGAAGAGATCACCCTGGTCGCGGTTTACCAGGCTGCCAAGAACATCAAGGCGCCGGCCACACCGCGCAAACCCATCGAATACCTTCAGGAGGAGGAGACCACGGCTGTTCTCGCCGCCTACGACGGCAGGAACCGGAGAACACGCCGGAACCGCATGCTGCTCATCTTGCTCTACGACAGCGGTGCACGGGTCGGAGAGATCACCGCGCTCACCATTGAGGACCTGGCGCTGGCAAAACCTGCCCGCGTGACCCTCACCGGGAAGAGGGACAAGAGCCGCATCGTCCCTCTGGGAGAGAAGAGCGTTGAACACCTGAAGGTCTTTCTCGAGGAGTTCCACCCGCAACGCGCCACCGAGCCCGCGGCGCGGCCTCTGTTCTATAGTTTCCACCGCGGTCAACCAGTGGCCCTTTCCAGTGACACTGTCGCAGCGGCGCTCACGAAAGCCGGGGACATCGCCCGTGAACGATGCCCCTCCATTCCGGGCAACCTCCACTGCCACATGCTGCGAAAGACCAAGGCCATGGACCTCTACAAGCAAGGCATACCGTTGCCGATCATCATGCAGCTGCTCGGCCATGAAAGCATGAGCACCACCTCGGCGTTCTATGCCTTCGCCACCCTCGACATGGTGAGGGAAGCGATGAATGCCGCCACCCCTGCAATCAGCGAAACGAGCACCGAGGTGCTCAACGACGATGAACTTCAACTGCTCTACTCGCTGAAATAGCACCAAACGTTAAGCCGAGGAAAGGGCCGGGGACCCCTGAATCACAAGGGCAGAAGCCGCAACCTCGGCTTAACGGTTTCCTCGGCATAATCGCTGTGGCGAATCAGTCCCGCCGGTGCCGGGCGGCCGGTGTGTTCGCGCCGCCACAGGGCCATTCGCAGGCAGTGTTCGACGAACGCGGTGTCCTTGAGGGTTGAGGTTTCCCAGCCGACGATCGCCCGGGAGTACAGGTCGATGACCAGGGCGACGTAGACGAATCCGGAGTACACCGGGACGTAGGTGAAATCAGTGACCCAGATCTGGTTCGGGGCCGGGGCGGTGAAATCCCTGTTCAGCAGGTCGACGGCGCGGCGGCCGTCCTTGCCGGGGATGGTGGTGCGGGTCTTGCGGCCTCTGATGAGACCGTTCATGCCTTCTTCGCGCATGAGCCGGTCCACGGTGTGTTTGGAGGCTTCCGGAAAGCCATTCCGGCGCAGCCACTGCGTCATTTTCCGCCTTCCGTACATGATCTCGGGCCGAGGGCGTCCCTTCGCATCGGGGACTTTCAAGGCCGTCAGGAGGAACCCCAGCGCGCCAGGAGTCACCAAGCCCTGGCACTGGGCGGCCGCGAGCGGCCCGCATAACACCAGCTCCGGCGGAAGCGGGTTCGTCTGCTGTGGTTGAGTGAATACAACAACCAACCGCCGGTCAATCCCGGGCGAAAGATTGCAGCCGTGTTTTTATTCACTGGGCGGAAGTTCCGGTATTCCGTCAATCAGGCGGTTCAGCTTCCAGGGATTGGCGTCCTGCAGGGGTTCCGGAATGAGCGGCTGTGGGAAGTTCTGGTAGGCGATGGGCCGCAGGAACCGGCTGATTGCCATGGTTCCCACGGAGGTGGTGCGTGAATCGGAGGTGGCGGGGAAGGGGCCGCCATGGACCATGGCGTGGCCGACTTCCACGCCGGTGGGCCATCCGTTGATGATGATCCTGCCGACCTTGCGCTCCAGTGCCGGGAGCAGCGCAGCTGCGGAAGCGTGGTCCTCGTCGGTCACGTGGACCGAGGCCGTCAGCTGCCCGTCCATCTTGTTCGTGGCTTCGATCAGTCCGTCAATGTCCTTGTACCGGACCAGCAGGCTGGCTGCGCCAAGGATCTCCTCGTGCAGGAGACGGTTGCCGGTAAAGACACCGACGTCGGCCCGAAGACGGCCGGCGCCCTTGACCCGTCAAAAGATGGCTTGCTTGCTACGGTCAGCAGCGCGCGTCGTAAGGGGGAACAGTTGTAGACATGTGCCAAGAAGTGCCCCCCGGTTGCAGGGTTCATTTGCCAGAAAACCCACGGCAGCGCTTGATGGCGAAGGACGACGTCGGGCCCACAAATCTGAGTGAGCAGCAGCTTCCCCGAGTCGCCCTTGCCTGCGACACTGCAATGCGGCCACCAACTCCTCCGCAGCCGGACCTGCACTCGTCACGAGAAGCTTCGCGCGGGTTGAAGGATGAGTGAGTTCTTTGCGGATTTCCAGGTGGGTGTCCTGCTGGATCTGACAGGCGATCCGGACACAGGTCCATTGTGCCGGCTCGCCGCCATGGCCTCTGCAACCATGAGCGCACCCTAGGGTGTAGGCATTGAATGCGCTGTGACACTCCGGCGCCTCGCGCGAAACTTGCCCGCGATGTAAGTTGGTATCGATGTAGTCGGCTGAATGTCGATCTTCGGATTGCATGTCGCTTGAGACCGGAACCAGGCTCCACGCGCACGCGATCCTGCGAACCGCCCGGCAGCCCATTTCACTCGATTAGAACGCGCAGGATTCCCCGGGCGTGATTCGACGGTGCACCATACGGCGCGCACGGTTTCGGTGCCGTTGTTCCAAAAGCGGTGGGGGACCATGGAGTCAAAGGCGACGCTGTCGCCCGGTCCCAGGACGTATATTTCGAAGTCGAACTGCACATGCGGGACTAGCAGCTCTGTGCCACACCGGGCTTTTAGCGGCACGGTGCAGGCCAGAGATTTGTTCCTGGATTCCTCGAGGCAGCCAGAACGGTGTTGAAGAGGCGTTCCCCCAGCTGAAGCAGGTGTGCTGGTGCGTCTGTTTCGTTGCCGTCGTTAGGTCGCTCCAGAACCGGAGGGGGTTACCCGTGGGTGAGATGGCCTTGTAAGGCTGCCCGTAGAGGCGGACCGCATTTTGGCACAAGCCGCTGACAGACCGCCTCGGTTCCAATCAAGAGCTTGCTGCCAGCGAAGCCGCTTGCGCCAACACGGGGCTCCTTCCGCCTAGGCGTGCCGTGACTTTCTGGGCCGCGGCGGCGCAAGCTTCCCCTAGGCTTTGCAGTTGTTCGCGGGAGACGCGGAACCGGGGGGCCGGGATCAGCACTGCCGCTACGACGTCGCCGCGGTGGTGGTGAACGGGGGCGGCAACGCCGACCTCGTCGATGGATGATTCCCCGTAGTTGATGGCCCAGCCACGCCGGGCTACGTCGCAGAGTTTAGTTTGGTAAGCGTCGAGGCTGATGTCGTCCAGCCCTGGGTAGGTGATCGTTCCACTAAGGAGTAGGGACCGAACGCGCTCGGCAGTTTCCGCGGACAGGAACACCTGGACGGAGGAGCTCATGGGGTCCTTGTAACGTGCGCCCAGCGGCGTGGAGTGTTTTATCTGATGCCGGCTCGCGATCTGTTCCACGCACATCGATTCTGAGCCGTTCCAAACCATGAGTGCGCTGGTTTCCCCTGTCCGCTCCGTGAGTTCGCGCAGCACCGGGTAGGCGACGCGCCGTTCTTCCAGCTCGGCCAGGAGCGGACCTGCGACGGCGATCAGGCCCAGGCCGAGGCGGAAGCGGCGTGTGTCAGGATCCCGCTCGACCAAGTGTTCCTGCTCGAAGGTTGCCAGTATCCGTGAAACGGTGCTCTTGTGCAGACCCACCCTGCTGGCGATCTCGGTAACTCCAAGCAACGGTTCGTCTGCCGTGAATGACCTCAGGACGGCAATCGCGTTGACGATGACGGAGGTGCCCTTGGCATCGCCGTTGCCGTTGGTGTCAGGGTGTTCTGTTGCGTTCATGGTGCTACCTATCATTACCTATGAATGCCTGGAAGCGGCACTGCAGGGGCTGTGCCGCTTCCAGGCGGGCATATCGGCGGGTCAGGCTCCGATGATGTTGTATTCGGGGCCGAACGGGAACTTGGTGATGTTCTCTGCCCCATCTTCGCCCACCACGAGGATGTCGTGTTCGCGGTAGCCGCCGGCACCGGGCTGGCCGTCCAGGACGGTGATCATGGGCTCCATGGAGACCACCATGCCCGGCTCGAGTACGGTGTCGATGTCCTCGCGGAGTTCCAGGCCGGCTTCGCGGCCGTAGTAGTGGCTCAGGACGCCGAAGGAGTGGCCGTAGCCGAAGGTGCGGTTGGCCAGCAGTCCGTGGCCGACGTAGATCTCGTTGAGTTCTGCGGCGATGTCCTTGCACACGGCGCCGGGCTTGATCAGCTCAAGGCCGCGCTTGTGGACCTCCACGTTGATGTTCCACAGTTCCAGCGAGCGGGCATCGGGTTCGCCGTAGAACAGGGTGCGCTCCAGGGCTGTGTAGTAGCCGCTGGTCATGGGGAAGCAGTTCAGGGACAGGATGTCGTGTTCCTGGATCTTGCGGGTGGTGGCCCAGTTGTGGGCGCCGTCGGTGTTGATGCCGGACTGGAACCACACCCAGGTGTCGCGGATCTCAGAGTCCGGGAACGTGCGGGCGATTTCGTGCACCATGGCCTCGGTGCCGATCAGGGCCACCTCGTATTCGGTGATGCCGGCCGTGATGGCGTTGCGGATTGCCTCGCCGCCGAGGTCGCCGATGCGGGCACCGTGCTTGATGACCTCGATTTCCTCGGCGGATTTGATCATGCGCTGGCGCATGGCGGCCTGGGCCACGTCCACCAGGGTTGCGCCGGAGAAGGCGGCCTGGATCTTGTTGCGGTTGTCCAGCGGCAGCGAGTCGTCCTCGACGCCGAGGCGGCGCGGGTTGATCCCGCGGGTCCGCAGGACTTCCTGGATGGCGAAGATGTAGTTGTCCCGGCGCCAGTCCGTGTAGACCAGGTTGTCGCCGAAGCTCCGGCGCCAGGGCATGCCGGCGTCGATGTTGGCGGTGACGGTGACAGTGTCATCCTTGGTGACCACCATGGCGTAGGAACGGCCGAAGGTGGTGAAGAGGAAGTCGGAGTAGTACTTGATGGAGTGGTAGCTGGTCAGGACGACGGCGTCCAGGTCCTTCTCCGCCATGATCCGGCGAAGCCCGGCGATACGCCGCTCGAACTCGGTGTCGGAGAAGGTCAGGGAGACCTTCTGGCCGTTCTTGAGGACCTTCAGGCGCTCCAGTTCGGAAACGGAGGTTGCGTTCTCAGATGCTGTGGTGGTCATTGTGGTGGTGCCTTTCTGTGGTGCAGTTACTTGAAGTGGGAAGAAGAAGTCTGTTAGTCGTGGCGCAGCGGTTCTTTGCAGGTTTCGCGGGAGAGGGCAACGGCGATCAGGGAGATCACCGCGGCGCCCACCAGGTACCAGGCCGGAGCCAGGTCATTGGCAGTGGCCGCGATCAGCAGCGTTGCCATGAACGGAGCGGTGCCACCGAAAAGCGCGTTGGAGAGGTTGAAGCTGACCGCGAAGCCGCTGTAGCGGACCCGGGTGGGGAACATTTCGGCCAGGAAGCTGGGGAGCGTGCCGTCGTTGAGGGTGAGCATCGCACCGAGGAGGATCTGGGCGAGGACGATGACCAGGAAGTTCCCTGTTCCCAGCAGCGCGAAGGCGGGCACGGTCAGCACAATGAAGGTGATGGATGCGCTGATGAGGACCTTCTTGCGGCCATAGCGGTCCGAGAGCATTCCGGTCAGGAAGATAAAACCGATGTACGTCAGCAGCGCGATGGTGGTTGCCAGGAAGGATTCTGTTTCGCCCAGGCCCAGTTCCGCGGACAAATAAGTGGGCATGTAGCTGAGGATGACGTAGAACCCGACGGCGTTGAGCAGCACGGCGCCGACGGCCTGCAGCAACTGCCGCCAGTGGTTCCGGAACAGGCTGGACACGGGTGCCTTGATGGTTTCGTCCTCGGCTGCGAGTTCGCGGAACACCGGGGTGTCTTCGAGCTTTGTCCGGATGTAGCGGCCGATCAGTCCCATCGGGGCTGCCAGCACGAACGGCAGGCGCCAGCCCCAGCTTTGCATTGCGTCGGAACTGAGCAGGACTGTCAGCAGGCCTGCCATCAGGGAACCGAGGAGCAGGCCGGCCGCGGTGCTGGCGGGAACAACCGCGGCGTACAGGCCGCGCCTATTGGCGGGCGCGTACTCGACGAGGAAGGCCGATGCTCCGGCGTACTCGCCGGAGGCGGAGAAGCCCTGAACTACCCGGATGATCAGAAGCAGGACGGGAGCCCAGATGCCGATCGTGTCGTAGCCAGGAATCAGTGCGATGCAGAAAGTTGCCCCGGACATGATCAGGATGGACAGCGACAGTGCGGTCCGGCGGCCTACCTTGTCTCCGATATGGCCCCAGACGAACCCGCCGAGCGGGCGTACAAGGAACGAAATCGCAAACAGGGCGAAGGTCAGCAGAAGCCCGGTCTGGGGGTCTGACTCTGGGAAAAACACAGTGGCGATGGTGACGGCAAGGTAGCCGTAAACGGCGTAGTCGAACCATTCAACGAAGTTGCCGATGAAGCTGGCCGCAATGACTCTGCGGCGCGTTTCTTTGCTGACGCCGTCTCCGTTGACGGGATGTACTTGGTCACTCGGAGGCAGCGAGGAGGATATTTCGTTACTCATGTGTCCACCAATTGAAGTCATAGGGTTGCGATAAATGCAACGCTGTTGCTCCAGAATAGGGGTGAGCTCCACCACAGTCAAGAGTCATCTTTGGGGTTATTCAAAGAAATACGCGATCTGTTCCAGCAACGGCTGCGATCTATAAAGTGATTGACCTAACAGTAGTTCGCGGTTACTGTTGCAACAGACACAACAGCGTTGCATCAGCACCTTTGAAAGAGGTCATTATGACGAACAACCTCACTCAGCCGCTCGCGGCAGTCGATCCCGAGGTCCAGCAGGCCATCAATAATGAACTGGTCCGCCAGCAGTCGACGCTGGAAATGATCGCCTCGGAGAATTTCGCCCCGTCCGCCGTCATGGAGGCGCAGGGCTCCGTGCTGACGAACAAGTACGCGGAGGGCTACCCGGGCAAGCGTTACTACGGTGGCTGCGAGCACGTTGACGTCATCGAGCAGCTGGCCATTGACCGGGTCAAGGCCCTGTTCGGCGCCGAGTTCGCCAACGTGCAGCCGCACTCCGGCGCGCAGGCCAACGCCGCCGCAATGTTCGCCCTCCTGAGCCCGGGCGATACCATCATGGGCCTGAGCCTGGCCCACGGCGGCCACCTCACCCACGGCATGAAGATCAACTTCTCCGGCAAGCTCTACAACGTGGTTCCGTACCACGTGCGTGAGGACGACCTCCGGATCGATATGGCAGAGGTCGAGGCGCTGGCGCTGGAACACCGCCCGAAGCTGATCGTCGCCGGCTGGTCCGCCTACTCCCGCCAGCTGGACTTCGCCGAGTTCCGCCGGATCGCGGACCTCGTGGGCGCCTACCTCATGGTGGACATGGCCCACTTCGCCGGCCTGGTCGCCGCGGGGCTGCACCCGAACCCGGTGCCGTACGCCGACGTCGTTACCACCACCACCCACAAGACACTCGGCGGTCCGCGCGGCGGCGTCATCCTGGCCAAGGAGGAGTACGCCCGCAAGATCAACAGCGCCGTGTTCCCTGGCCAGCAGGGCGGCCCGCTGGAGCACGTCATCGCCGCCAAGGCCGTGGCGTTCAAGCTCGCCGGCTCGCCTGAATTCAAGGAACGCCAGGAACGCGTCCTGGCGGGATCCAGGCTGCTGGCCGAACGGCTCCTCCAGGAGGACGTTGCCGCGGCAGGAATCTCCGTGGTCAACGGCGGCACCGACGTCCACCTGGTCCTGGTGGACCTGCGCCACTCGGAACTGGACGGCCAGCAGGCAGAAGACGTCCTGCACCGGATCGGCATCACGGTCAACCGCAACGCTGTTCCGTTCGACCCCCGCCCGCCGATGGTGTCCTCCGGCCTCCGGATCGGCACGCCAGCCCTCGCTACCCGCGGCTTCGGCGCGGTGGAATTCGCAGAGGTTGCCGACATCATCGCGACGGCGCTGATCGCCGCCGCCGGTAACGGCACCATCGGCGACCAGACTGTCGTCGAACTCCGTGCCCGCGTGAGCGCACTGGCAGAGCAGTTCCCCCTTTACTCGCACCTCAATGGCGGCACCGACATTGCCGCTTTCGAATCTGACCTGATTGGAGCAGCCCAGTGAGCACCCACCAGCTCCCCGAGCACCCGGATTTCCTCTGGCGGAACCCGGACCCGAAGAAGTCCTACGACGCCGTGATCGTGGGCGGCGGCGGGCACGGCCTGGCCACGGCCTACTTCCTGGCCAAGAACCACGGCATGACCAACATCGCCGTCCTGGAAAAGGGCTGGCTGGCCGGCGGGAACATGGCCCGGAACACCACCATCATCCGTTCCAACTACCTCTGGGACGAGAGCGCGGCCATCTATGAGCACGCCCTCAAGCTCTGGGAAATCCTGCCGGAGGAACTCGAATACGACTTCCTGTTCAGCCAGCGCGGCGTGATGAACCTCGCCCACACCCTGGGCGATGTCCGCGAAAGCATCCGGCGCGTGGGTGCCAACCAGCTCAACGGCGTGGACGCTGAATGGCTGGACCCGAAACAGGTCAAGGAGCTCTGCCCCATCCTGAACATCAGCGACAACATCCGCTACCCGGTCATGGGCGCCACGTACCAGCCGCGCGCAGGCATCGCCAAGCACGACCACGTGGCCTGGGCCTTCGCCCGCAAGTGCGACGAACTTGGCGTGGACATCATCCAGAACTGCGAAGTCACGGGCTTCGTCAAGGACGGCAACCGGGTCACCGGTGTCAAGACCAACCGGGGCACCATCAACACCGAAAAGGTGGGCCTCGCGGCCGCAGGGCACAGCTCGGTCCTGGCGGAAATGGCCGGCTTCCGGCTCCCCATCCAGTCCCACCCGCTCCAGGCGCTGGTCTCCGAACTGCACGAACCGGTCCACCCCACCGTGGTCATGTCCAACCACGTACACGTCTACGTCTCCCAGGCCCACAAGGGAGAACTGGTGATGGGCGCCGGCGTGGACTCCTACAACGGCTACGGCCAGCGCGGCTCCTTCCACGTGATCGAGCACCAGATGGCGGCCGCCGTCGAACTCTTCCCCATCTTCGCCCGGGCCCACGTGCTCCGGACCTGGGGCGGCATCGTGGACACGACACTGGACGCCTCCCCCATCGTGGGCAACACCCCGGTGGAGAACATGTTCGTGAACTGCGGCTGGGGCACCGGCGGCTTCAAGGCCACCCCTGCCGCCGGACTGACGTTCGCCCATAACATCGCCACGGGCACCCCGCACAAGCTGAACAAGCCCTTTGCGCTGGAACGCTTCGAAACCGGCGAACTGATCGACGAACACGGCGCAGCCGCCGTGGCCCACTAAGAGAGGCCGGACATGCTCCTCATTTCATGCCCCAACTGCGGCTCGCGCGACGAGACCGAATTCCACTACGGCGGCCAGGCCCACGTGGCCTACCCGGAGAACCCGAACGACCTGAACGACCGCGAATGGGCCGAGTACCTGTTCTACCGCGACAACACCAAAGGCATTTTCGCCGAACGCTGGCTGCACAGCACCGGCTGCCGCCAGTGGTTCAACATGCTGCGCGACACCGTCACCTACGACATCCAGGCCGTCTACCCGATGGGCACGCCGCGCCCAGCCGCTATCAGCATCACCGCCAGCACCACCGCCCCGGAAGGAGCAACCAAGTGACTTCCCAGAACGCCCGCCTCGCCGCCGGCGGACGCATCGACCGCACCATCTCCTGGCGTTTCACCGTGGACGGCGAGGAATTCACGGGCCACCCTGGCGACACCCTCGCCTCGGCCCTGCTCGCCAACGGCCGCATCGCCGCCGGCAACTCGCTCTACGAGGACCGCCCCCGCGGCATCATGTCCGCCGGCGTGGAGGAATCCAACGCGCTGGTCCGTGTTGAACCACGGTTCCCGGGCCACGTGGCCGAGTCCATGCTCCCCGCCACCACCGTCACCCTGGTGGACGGCCTCGCCGCAGGCATGCTGAACGGCCTGGGCCGCCTGGACCCGGAAGATGACCGTGCTGAGTACGACAAGAAGTACGTCCACACCGACGTCCTGGTGATCGGCGGCGGCCCCGCCGGCCTGGCCGCTGCCCGCGAAGCGGTCCGCACCGGCGCCCGTGTGATCCTGATGGACGACCAGCCCGAACTCGGCGGCTCGCTCCTCTCCGGCGCCACCGCGTCCGGCCTGGCCGAGACCATCGAAGGCAAGCCGGCCCTGGAATGGGTGGCGGACGTGGAAGCCGAACTGGTTTCCGGCGCCGAATCCACCGTCCTGAACCGCACCACCGCGTTCGGCGCCTACGACGCCAACTACGTGATCGCGGTCCAGAACCGCACCGACCACCTGTCCAGCCCGGCCGCCCCCGGCGTCTCCCGGCAGCGGATCTGGCACGTGCGTGCCAACCAGGTGGTGCTGGCTCCCGGCGCCCACGAACGCCCGCTGGTGTTCGAGAACAACGACCGCCCCGGCATCCTGCTGGCCTCCGCCGTCCGCACGTACCTGAACCGCTACGCCGTCGCCGCCGGGCAGCGCGTGGTCATCAGCACCACCAACGACAGCGCCTACGCCCTCGCCGCGGACCTGCGCGCCGCCGGTGTCAAGGTCGCGGCCGTCGTTGACGCCCGTCCGGCCCTCACGCCGGTGGCGGCCGCCGCCGTCGAAGCCGGCACCCGCGTGCTGATCGGCAGCGCGGTGGCGAACACCGCCTCCAACAGCGCAGACGGCCGGGTTGGGAGCGTCACCGTCCGGAGCATTAACGACGACGGCGAACTCACCTCCGGCGTCGAAGAAATCGCCTGCGACCTGCTGGCAGTCTCCGGCGGCTGGAGCCCGCTGGTCCACCTCCACTCCCAGCGCCAGGGCAAACTGCGCTGGGACGATGAGCTGGCGGCGTTTGTGCCGAGCACCGTGGTTCCGAACCAGCAGACCATCGGCTCGGGCCGCGGCAGCTTCGAACTCGGGGACTGCCTTGCCGAGGGCATCTCCGCGGGTGCCGCCGCGGCCATCGCGGCGGGGTTCAGCTCCGCCGTCGCGCCTTCCGTGATCGAAGAGCCGAAGGCGTCCGCCCCGACCCGCCAGCTGTGGCTGGTCCCCGGCCAGGCGGGCACCCCGGATGACTGGCACCACCACTTTGTGGACTTCCAGCGCGACCAGTCCGTGGCCGACGTCCTGCGCTCCACCGGTGCCGGTATGCGGTCCGTGGAGCACATCAAGCGCTACACCTCCATCAGCACCGCCAACGACCAGGGCAAGACCTCCGGCGTCAACGCGATCGGCGTCATCGCCGCCGCGCTCCGGACCGCCGGCGAAGCGTCCCGCGGCATCGGCGACATCGGCACCACCACCTACCGGGCACCCTTCACGCCGGTAGCCTTCGCGGCCCTGGCCGGACGCCAGCGCGGCGAACTGTTCGACCCCGCCCGCGTCACCTCCATCAACCCGTGGCACGAGGCCAAGGGCGCCTTGTTCGAGGACGTGGGGCAGTGGAAGCGGCCCTGGTACTACCCGCAGGCCGGGGAGGACATGGACGCAGCCGTGCTCCGCGAGTGCGCCGCCGTCCGCGACTCCGTCGGGTTCATGGACGCCACCACCCTCGGCAAGATCGAAATCCGCGGCAAGGACGCCGGTGAGTTCCTCAACCGGATCTACACCAACGCGTTCAAGAAACTCGCCCCGGGTTCCGCCCGCTACGGCGTGATGTGCATGGCGGACGGCATGATCTTCGACGACGGCGTGACCCTGCGCCTGGACGAGGACCGCTACTTCATGACCACCACCACCGGCGGCGCCGCCAAGGTGCTCGACTGGCTGGAGGAATGGCTGCAGACCGAATGGCCGGAACTCGACGTGCACTGCACCTCGGTGACCGAACAGTGGTCCACGATTGCCGTCGTCGGGCCTAACTCCCGGGCGGTGCTCGCCAAACTGGCACCGGAACTGGCAGCGGACGGCGGGCTCGAAGCCGAAGCCTTCCCGTTCATGACCTTCCGGGAAACCACGCTCGCCTCCGGCGTGCAGGCCCGGATCTGCCGGATCTCGTTCTCCGGTGAGCTGGCCTACGAAATCAACGTGCCGTCCTGGTACGGGCTGAACACCTGGGAAGCCGTGGCCGCCGCCGGGGCCAAATTCAACATCACCCCCTACGGCACCGAAACCATGCACGTGCTCCGCGCCGAAAAGGGTTACCCGATCGTCGGCCAGGACACGGACGGCACGGTCACCCCGCAGGACGCGGGGATGGAATGGGTGGTTTCCAAGGCCAAGGACTTCATCGGCAAGCGCTCCTACGCCCGCGCCGACGCCCAGCGCGAGGACCGCAAGCACCTGGTCAGCGTCCTGCCCGTGGACGGCTCCATCCGGCTGCCGGAAGGGACCCAGCTCGTGGAAAAGGGCATCAGCACCAGCCCCGCCTACGGCCCCGTCCCCATGCAGGGCTTCGTCACCTCGAGCTACCACAGCGCCGCCCTGGGCCGCTCGTTCGGGCTGGCACTGATCAAGAATGGCCGCAACCGCATCGGCGAGACCCTGGTGGCCGCAGCCGGCGACCAGCTGGTTGATGTTGTTGTGGCAGAAACCGTACTATTTGACCCCGAAGGGACCCGCAAAGATGGCTAATTCAGCAGCACTCGAAGGCATCAATGGACTCCGGGACATCCGCCGCAGCCCCGCCTCCCACCTGGCCGCAGCGCTGGAAGCCGGCTCCATCCAGGGGACAGTGGTCCTGAACGAGGGCCCGTTCCAGACCATGGCCGGGGTCCGCGTAGACCCGCGCTCTGCGGAAGGTGCACGGCTTGCCGCCGCCACCGGCGGCCTGCCGGCGCACTGCGGCGAAGTGGGCGGCGCCGACGGCGTCAGCGTCCTCTGGCTGGGACCGTCGGAGTTCCTCGTGGTGGCACCGGAACAGGCCCACGACTCCCTGGGCGGCCATCTCATCGGTTCCCTCACGGAAGCGCTGGGTGACGCCCCGGGCCAGGTGGTGGACCTGTCCGCCAACCGCACCACGTTCGAACTGTCCGGCCCCCGCGCCCGGGCCGTCCTGGAAAAGGGCTGCGCCCTGGACCTGCACCCCCGCAGCTTCACCCCGGGAACCGCGCTGAACACCGAGGTGGGCAACATCCCGGTGGTCCTGCAGAAAACCGGGGAGGAAAGCTTCCGGCTCTTCCCCCGCGCCTCGTTCGCGGACTTCCTGGGCCGCTGGCTCCTCGATGCAATGCGCGAGTACGCCTCGCCAGAGGTCCCCTAAATGGCCCTCAGCGTCCTGGACCTGTTCTCCGTTGGCATCGGGCCCTCGTCCTCACACACGGTCGGCCCGATGCGGGCGGCGAAGCTGTTCGCCGACGGACTCAAGGGCGACGGCCACCTGAGCTCCACCCGACGCGTCCAGGCCGAGTTGTTCGGTTCGCTCGGTGCCACCGGGCGGGGCCACGGCTCGGACAAGGCCGTGGTCCTGGGCTTCAAAGGGCTGGACCCGGAAACCGTGGACACCACCACGGCGGATGACCAGGTGGCCGCCGCAGCCCTCGACGCCGAACTCATGATCGGCGGGACCCACCGGGTGGACTTCAACTGGGACGAGGACGTGGTGCTGCACCGGCGCAAGTCCCTGCCGGCCCACCCCAACGGCATGACCTTCCGCGCCCTGGACCACACCGGGGCCGTCCTGAGCGAACGGAGCTTCTACTCCATCGGCGGCGGCTTTGTGGTGGACGGCGACGCCGACGCCGGCGACCGTGTGGTGGCCGACACCACCGTACTCCCCTACCCGTTCACCACCGCCGACGAACTGCTGGAGATCTGCAAGCGCGAAGGCATGTCCATCTCCGACGTCATGCTCGCCAACGAACTGGTGTGGCGCAGCGAAGCCGAACTCCGCGAAAAGCTGCTGGCACTCTGGGCCGTGATGCGCGAATGCGTGGACAACGGCTGCGCCGCGGAAGGGATCCTTCCCGGCGGGCTAAACGTCAGGCGCCGCGCGCCGTCGTTATTCCAGACCCTCACCGCGGACACGGGCGTCACCGACCCCCTGCGTGCGATGGAATGGGTGAACCTCTTCGCCCTGGCGGTCAACGAGGAAAACGCCGCCGGCGGGCGCATCGTCACCGCCCCCACCAACGGCGCGGCGGGCATCGTCCCCGCCGTCCTGCACTACTACATCAAGTTTGTTCCGGGCGCGAACGACGACGGAGTGGTCCGCTTCCTCCTGGCCGCGGCCGCCGTCGGAATCCTCTTCAAGATCAACGCCTCCATCTCAGGCGCCGAAGTGGGCTGCCAGGGCGAGGTGGGCTCGGCCTGCTCCATGGCGGCCGCCGGCCTCTGCGAGGTCCTCGGCGGGACACCCGAACAGGTGGAAAACGCCGCCGAAGTGGGCATCGAACACAACCTTGGCCTGACCTGCGATCCCGTGGGCGGCCTGGTGCAGATCCCCTGCATCGAACGGAACGCCATCGCCAGCGTCAAAGCCATTAACGCCGCACGGCTGTCCCTGCACGGGGACGGCAGCCACAAAGTATCCCTCGACAAAGCCATCAAAACCATGCGCGAGACAGGAGCGGACATGAAAACCAAATACAAGGAAACCTCCCGCGGAGGCCTCGCCGTCAACGTGATCGAGTGCTGAACTGTGGCGGCCGACCGGTCGGGATTCCGACGCGGCAAGGCGCAGGCGCTCGGCGCGCGGGGCAATATGAAGTTCCGGGCGCGTTGATGCCAAGCGCCCTGCATTGCCGTTTTAGGGACGCAGCCACGGAACAACAACTCTGCGAGGATGCCTCATGACCGCTCTGCACTCCATTCCCCTCACCCTTATCGATGGAACGGACGCTGACTTCGGCCGATTCAAGGGGGAGGTGGTACTGGTGGTAAACGTCGCGTCCCATTGCGGGTTCACGCCGCAGTATGCAGGGCTTGAGACGCTGCACAACAAGTTCCGGGAGCAGGGCTTCGCGGTGCTGGGGGTCCCGTGCAACCAGTTTGCCGGGCAGGAACCGGGAGCCGACACCGAGATCGCCGAGTTCTGTGAAACCAACTTCGGCGTGACCTTCCCACTGACTGCCAAGGCAGACGTCCATGGCGAGGACCAGCACCCGCTCTACGCGGAACTGACAAAGTTCAAGAACTCCGATCCTCCGGAACGGGTCCAGTGGAATTTCGAGAAGTTCCTAGTGAACCGCGATGGCGGGGTTGTAGCGCACTTTGCCTCTGGAATGGCGCCCGACTCACCCGAGGTCATCAGCGCCGTCCAAGCAGCCCTGGCATGAGATGGAGCCAGGACAAGGGCATCCCTACGAATGCGGACTCCGACGCAGGTCGAGAATGCGGCCGAAATCGGGATCGAACACAACCCCGCGCTGACCTGGCGGCCCGGTAGGAGGCCTGGCGCGGATCCCCCGCATCGAACGCAATGCCATCGCCAGCGTGAAAGCCCTCAGCGCCGCCCGGCTGTGCTTGCACGGGGACGAAAGCCATAAAAGGTCGCTGGGCAAAGCCATCAAGAGAATGCTTGAGACAGGAGCGGACATGAAAACCAAGTACAAGGACACCTCCCGAGGAGGCCTCCTCGTGAACGTGATCGAGCGCTGAACCGTGGATACCTTGAATAGCAGCGCCGCTGAATAAGTTCTGAGCCTCGATTGCCCGGAAACCCGCGGAATCGTCAACGCCGTGTCTGGATTCCTCCTCGAACAGGGCTGCGACATCCTCGACAGCAAACAATTCGACTCACAGGACGACGGCCATTTCTTCATGCGGATCCACTTCGCACCCGACGGAGACTCCCCCGGCGGACCGGCCACCCTGGATTCGCTCCGGGAAACCTTTGCGTCCGTCGCCGACAAATTCGGCATGCGATGGCAACTGCGTGAACACGGGACGAAACGCAGGGTCCTGATCATGGTGTCCAAATTCGAGCACTGCCTCAACGATCTGCTGTTCCGCGCACGCATCGGCGAGCTGCCTATCGATATTGTCGGGGTCGTCTCGAACCATCCCGATCACCGCGGGATCGTGGAATTATACGTTGGTGCTAGTAGCTAAAGGGTGCGATTGCAGGTGACTACTGGCTGACACTTCTCTCTTCAATCGTCCGGTAAAGTACACCCCAACCTGATGTCAGGCTGCCCCTCGCACACTGTCAGAATAGGGTCCAGCAGACCTTTCCTACGCTCCCCCGGTGAACCGTCTAGACCCCAACCTGACGGAGCCTGAAAACAAACACCGCGGTCATCTCCCGATGCCCGGTCAGCGGTGAACAGAAAATGCACAATTGGGGCCGGCGGTCATCATGATCATCACGCTGGTGGCCGCTGTGGTGGCCAGGCTGCAGTTAGCTGGGCTTGAGGCGGTTGACCGGGGGCAGGTTGTAGTTGGTGGCCAGGATTCGGAGGGCGTCCATGGCCGGCGTCCTGTCGGCCGATTCCAGCAGTTGCCAGGAGCGGTGCCCCGGATCCGAAAGCTCTTTGTGCAGGGTCAGTATCCGGGATCTGTCACTGGCCTTTCATCTGCGCTGCTGTGACGAGGGGGTTCCTGATCGTCGCGCCGAGGACAACGGCGTCATCGAGGTGGCGGTCCTTGTCGCGTGAGTCTTCCCGGTAGGCGGCACCTTTGAGAACGAGGGCGCCGAGCGCATTGGGGATGCTGATCAGGACGGGGTCGCCGTCGACGTCGAGACGGGCAGTTGACCGTGCGCTGCAGCGCCTGCGTGCCCCCGGCAATTTGGAAGGGCTTGCGGCCACCGAGGGTCGGGACCCTGGCCGGAGGCAGGTGGTCAGCGACCATCACATCGATCTGCTGCTTGTCCCGCACGAATCGGTGGGCTGGGGCATCCCGGTCGATGGATTTCTGCAGGGTGTATCCCAGCCTGTTCAGGACCGAAGCCACCGACGACGTCGTCGCCGCCCCGGTTTCGATGTGCAGAACGATGTCGACGTCTGCTGTTGGCCGGGAGACGGCCAGGGCGGAGGCCGAGTGGAGCTGGACCATGAGACCGCCAACGAGTGTCCACTGGGTTGATGGAAGCTCTCGCGCGAGCTCCACGCACTGGGGCCAGGGGGTTCCCCAACCGCCCGGCGGCACAGGGACGTCCCAGATTTCGCGGTCGTCGCTGGGTTCGGCATGTATTTCCATCGTCGGCTCAGACATGGAGGAGCTCGTTGATGACGCGCCGGCCAGCGCTTCGTTCACGGGTCGAGAGGCTCCCCATCAGGTCTACTGCGATCGCAGCCACGGGTGCATGGCCCTCAGCGAACGGCTCGGTGACTCCCACTTCACGGATGATGGCGTTCCCGTCCGGGTCGTCGACCAGCCCGAGGGCTGCGGCGAGCTGTTCGGCGTCGCCTTGCATCACATAGCCCTCGACCAGTCCACTGCCGCCAGTTAAGCCGAACCGGGCTGCTACTGCTTCGCTGCGCAGGGCCGAGACGCCACCGGGAATGAGGTGATCCTGAAGGATAGGCAGCCCGTCCGGTGTGACCCTGTAGCGGCGGACCCGGTCCTTGTGGCGCGCCAGGGCGGCGACGTCCTCGGCGGTTCGGTCGCGGAGCCTGCTTTTGAGGCGTGACTTCTCCGACGCTGAAATCCAACCCGGGTTGCCGCCGGAGAGCATGGTCAGTGCCGCCCAAGCAACCTTTGGGGTCCAGGCACGGCCGCGCCGTGTGCCTGCAGCTGCCCGCCGTTCCACTGAAGAGCGATTCAACAGTAAAGCCCTGCCGGCCTTGCCTACGACCGTCAGCTGGCCAGAGCCGATGAGCTGGCGGACGGAGGACTGGGTGATGCCGAGGCGTTGCCCGGCCTCACGGGTCGTCATTGCTTCCATTGAACTCATGCACTAATGCTTTCTCATCGCAGCATATGTGTCAATGCACTAAAGCTGTCTTGAGACCGTATTAGTGTGCCAAGTGTCTGTCAGCTTGGGACGGGAGGGTGGTGACATCGCCGCTACTTCATGAGCTTCGCCGATTTAGAGCAATGGCCTCGGCGACTGTGCCGGTCGATTCTCGCCCTGGGGCTCGCGTGTTTTCTGCTGGGGCGGTCAAAACGACTCAGCGCAGGCGCTCATGTCTGTTCGCCGGGGGCTCCTTTCATTCCTTGTCCTCGCAGGGGCAGCACTGCGGGCGTTGGGGTTGGTGGTAATCCCTGCTTCCAGAAGCTCCTGCAATCCCAGGCGGAACCGGGCCTTGCCTCCGTGGGCGGGATGCCTCACTTTGGGCCCGGATCTTCCGCTGGCGAGAACGCTGCGGTAGGCGACGTTTCCGACGGCTACGACAGACGTTATGGGGAACAAGCGGGTCAGTGCCAACCAAAAGGGCTGGCCAGCGAGGGCCTCAGCCGTAGTGGGGGTGCGATTTGATAGGCATCGGTCTGGAAGGTGGGGATGGAGCGGGTAGGTGCTCCAGAGCAGGGGCAGGAAATCAAGTTCCGCAAGTACTCGCCACATCACGGTCGCTGTCGGCTCCGGCGCTATGGTCGGGGATCCGGCAGGCAACGTGTAGCCCTTCCCGGGCCCAAACAGTCCAAAGTGGTTGGTCCCGTCTTGGAGGATGGCCATGTTGGTAAACGGGACTCCTGTAATTCGCATCCCTCGAAAACCCGGCGCTTCCCCTAAGAGGAGTACTTTTGGTTTCCTTTGAAACATCTCCTGCAGATACAGCTCCAGATTGCGTCGGCGGCCGGCGTTCTCCGGGCTGGTGAAGTCGAAGAAATTATCGCTGTTCCTGCCGGCTTTCGCTGCAGCGAGTTGTTCCACGAATGCCTGGATTGAACGTGTGACCATGAATGTTCCCTTTGTGTCCCTGCGGGGCTGTGCTCGCGGCCGGCGCGTTTTTATAATCTGCCCTTGGGAAGCCGGACTGACGAACAGGGCCTACGTGGAAACTATGCGGCGGTCATTTCTCCGGATGCGTCGTTTTCCGGAGCCCCCAGGAATGCCCCTCGTTGTCGCGTTCTACCTCAATGTCAGCAAGTTGCTCCTGGGATGCTATTTCCCCGTCATCGTTTCTGTGGATGATCGGCGTGTCCGCATCAGTTCTGTCCGCAGGCCCGAAGACGTTCATCGCAAGTCGCTGTGTCCACTGCATCAATCTGGTCAGGAGATTAAAGTTCTCCATGTTAAGCGTTCTCCTCTCGTGGCTATCAGATTTGTCTATGGAACAGTACGGCGCAATTACAGGAGTGGAAGCGAAGCCATCTCTAACTTCGAGGGGCCCGTATCACCTCGACCGATTCTCAGCGTTCGCGTGGCCTCGATGGCCGCTCCCGTGGTCATAGGTGCGTGCCAGCTGCGCCAGCGCCAATGCAGCGACGAGGAGCCCAAAATCACGCAGGGCAACGTCATAAAAACCTGAGTATGTCAACAGGTTGATGATGATGCCGGCCAGCCAAAATGCCACAACGTACGCTGCGTAGCGCGGTTTGATGGCAATCAGGATCCCGGCGACAATCTCCACGGCGCCCACGATGAGCATTGCCGTATGCGCGCTGAAAGGCAGCAAACCGACAAGCCATGGAGCCAGGTATCCCTCCCAGTTCGTGAGGACGTTGGCGAACTTGTCCAGGCCGAAAACAACGGGGAGGACAACGAAACCGATCCACAACGTCAGAAACGCCCCATAGGCAGGTTCCACGCGTGCCCGGTGCAGGACACGACTGATCCCGCCGTCGGCGGGGACAGGAATTGAGGTGGCAGCCACGATACTCTCCTTCTAAGTACTGATGTTGCTAATTAAGTGAGCTGGGAGCGTGTCTTTCCATCACTGGCCAGCATGTCTCACCGGTTCCCGGCATAGGGAAGGGTGCACGAACGGCTTACGTCCCGGCTCTTTTTATCCGAACCATCGCGACGGCGCCCCTTGGTCGTGCCGTGACTTTGTCTTCGATGGCGTTGTGGGATGCGGCGCTCTGGTGGTGTGGTCTTGGATGAGGGCCATTGCTGCACATTCTCGTGCGAGGCGGATGGCCGCGACGGCCGAGTCCTTGTCGCGGTATGTTCCGGACACGGCCAGTACTTTCCCGGTGCTGGAAAGCAGCCTGAACTCAAAGGTTCCACGGCTGGGTTCCGCCAGTTCGAATGTTCCTGTCACGGCTCTGCATCCTAGGGGTAGCGTCGGTCTAGTGAAGGACCTGATGAACTCAGCCAGGACCGGCTGAGTACCGGGGCTAGGGTTCCGGTTGCCTTTGTTTGTTGGCGTCAGCGTCAGTGCTGTCGTCAGATCCTTCAGCGGGGTCCTGGGAGTGGGAGCGGATCTCGGGAAATTCCCGGGAGGTGTCCCCTTCAGCCGGGGCCTCGCTGTGGACCCGGATATCGTCTGTTGCTATCTCTGATCTGTCCAATGCTTCACAACCTTTCTACGGCCGGTTCTGGTTGTATTTCTATTGACATCCGAGAGAGCCGCAGGCGGATCAGCGTGAAGGAGGCTTCATTGGCTTAGGCCGGGCAAAGTGGCCAGCGTAGCGACTCTCTACGAGAAGGTAGGCGCCTGTTCCCATGAGCAGGAAACCGCCGACGCCGACGACGACGACTTGTGAGGCGATTCCTGCCATGAGCAGCACAACCCCGATCAGGAACGCTATAGCGCCGAAGTAGGAGCTTGCCCTGAACCTGTTCCCCACAGAACCGGACGAGAGTTCCTGGGCCAGACGTGGATCGTCAGCGGCTAGGTCCAGCTCCAGTTCTTCAAGTACTTTCCGATCTCTATCCGACAACGGCATCGGGAACCTCCTCGGGATACCTCTCCTCAACCTTTGGCGAGGCCTCGCAGTTCACAGCGGCTGTGCACGGCTTCTAAATTTAATATTTTTGATGTTAGTATTATCGACCATAGGAGGGTTCCTGGTGGAAGTCAAGGAGACCCGTTTCGGAGGCACCCGTGCTGTGAAATGTTCCCGGCGCGGCAGGCATTCCTGTGCTGTTTCGCCTTGCTTTAGCCATCGGTATCCTTTCGCGCTTGGGTGCTTGGCGGCGGGGTTATGTATTGTTCCTACTGGTTGAGGCGTGGCTGGTCGCCCTCATCAATGCGGGCTGGTCTGTGTCTGGTCGTGGTCGGTTCCTTGGCGGGAAGGGCCTTGTCCGGCAACTGGCGGCTGGCGGCTCTCTTGAATCATTGCGCAGAGTACTGCTGCCTCACTGATGGTGGGCTCCTTGGTTGCCGTTAACAGCGTCAACGGACCCTGATGGGCCAGGTTTCGGAGTCGGGTAAGGGCTGCTGCCGGATCGGGTTCTTGGAGCTCTTTGCGATAGCGTCGGCTGAAATCTTCGAAGAGGCCGGGGTCGTGGCCGTACCACTTGCGTAGCTCAGCTGATGGGGCTATCGCCTTGCACCATTCGTCGAAGTGCGCCTTTTCCTTGCTTAGGCCTCGTGGCCAGAGGCGGTCCACGAGGATACGCATACCGTCCGTTTCCTGGGGTTCTTCATAGATGCGCCGTACTTTCACTTCATGCCGGGTGGCCATCGGGGTTTCCTCTCTGGGGTGGCGTAGGGGTGTTTGTCCGAATCACATTCGATATTGAAGGCCGCGAGTTTCCTTACGGGCTGAGCTTCGTCCGTGCTTTGCTTGTGCACCGACTGATTGGTTCGCTTGAACGGCAGGCCATCAGGCTGTCCGCAACCGGTCGATGAGGTCCCGACGATGTTCCTGGTTCGGTAGGTCCTCTTCACAGTTTCGGGTTTGGGTGGCCGGGGCATTGCCTGGCAAGACAATGCGCCGGAATCTGCGGCCTTCAGGGCTGTGCCCGCCCTGGCAAGAGGGTCATCGTTGTCCATGGTCAGTGGCATCTTCGCCTTCCATTGGAGAATCGCGAAGGGCAAGCGCTGCCTGGACGAGTGCGGCATGGGTCAGGGCTTGTGGAAAGTTGCCCAGAAGGACGCCGGTGGCCGGATCGATTTCTTCGCTGTAGAGGCCCAGTTGATTGGCCTTGTCCACGAGCGCTCCGAAGAGTTCGCTGGCTTCGGTGTGCCTGCCGGTGCGGGCCAGGGCTTGCACGAGCCAGAATGAGCAGGGCAGAAATGCCCCCTCGGTTCCGGGCAGCCCGTCCCGGCCGGGCGGGTAACGGTAGAGGAAGGGGAAGCCGGCGGACAGATCCTCCCTGACGGCATCCACTGTTCCCTTGACACGGGGCGAGCTGGTGTCTTCGAGGCCGATGACGGGCAGGACAAGCAGTGCTGCGTCCAGGTCAGCGGATCCGTAGGTGCGGGTATAGGTGTTCCTGGCAGGGTCGAAGCCCTTGGCCCTGATCTCGGCGGCGATATTTTCCCTGGCTATCTGCCATAGCTGTTGCCGCCGCGCGCTGAGGTGGTGGGTTTGTCCGATGCGAAGTGCGCGGTCCAGGGCGAGCCAGCCCATCATTTTGGAGTGCACGTGCTGGGCGGCATCGGCGCGCAGCTCCCATATTCCTGCGTCGGGCTCCTGCCACCGCAGGGCCACCAGATCAGCGAAACCCCGCATCGCCCGCCACGTCTCTGAGTACAGCCGGTGCCCGCCCTGCACGAGTACCCAGGCCGCGTCAAGGACCCATCCGTAGCCGTCGAGCTGGTGCTGGTGGGCGGCGCCGTTGCCGGTGCGGACCGGGGTGCTGCCGGCGTACCCGGGCCAGCCGTGGAGGGTGCGTTCCGCGGGCACATGCCCTCCGGCAAGGGTCAGCAGCGCCGGCAGGCGGGGTCGTTGGAGCCGGCTGGCGTGCAGCAGCCAGCCAAGGAACTTCCGTGCCTCAGCGGATTTGCCGACACCCAGGAAGGCACCGACGCCGATGCTGGCGTCCCGCGGCCAGGCGTATCTGTAATCCCAGTTGCGTATGCCTCCCGGGTACTCGGGCAGGGAGGTGGTAGGCGCTGCCACCGGCGCGCCGGAGGGGGAATAGGTCAGCAGCCGGAGTGTCAGCAGGCTGCGCAGGACGGCTTCCCGGAAGGGGATGCCTTCATCGATGCCGTCCGTCCAATCCCGCCAGCGGGCCTCGTCGGCCTCGACGAGATCCCAGGCTGATTCCGGATCGAGGTGAATGAGTGGTTCTCCATAGGCCAGCGCCAGTACGAGGGTGACCGGCTGGCCCGGGCGGACTGTCAGGAATGACTGGCGGCCGGGCTCCAGTTCCAACTCTGGGCTGCAGCGAAGGGACAGGGCCAGCGGACCCCAATCGCAGACCAGATCGCGCCCACGGCGCACGCGCGGGCGACGATGCTGTTCGCCCAGCCTGGG
Source organism: Pseudarthrobacter sp. KH_020_B (assembly GCF_057840185.1). Classification (NCBI taxonomy): domain Bacteria; kingdom Bacillati; phylum Actinomycetota; class Actinomycetes; order Micrococcales; family Micrococcaceae; genus Pseudarthrobacter; species Pseudarthrobacter sp. KH_020_B. Next base: position 307,884 of record NZ_CM174506.1, on the reverse strand, counting down.
GTCAAAGCAAATGACGGCGGCCATGGGCGATTCCTCCGCGGTGAGCCGTCTGATGAGAACCGTTGTGGGCAGCAGCTGGCCGGCGACTTCAGCCACCATGGCTTCGGTGAGGATGAGGCGGCCTTCGCCAGATGACCATACTGTTTCCAACGTTGCGCTGTGGTGACGGTAACGGCGGGAGACCATTCGTGCAGGCAGGACCGGGCCGGCCACAAAGGTCCCTGCCTCGGCGCCGCCCAGGAGCGCACCGAATACAGGCTCGCCGTCGAACGCGGGGGCGCAGAGCCAGTCCACTGCACCATCGGCGGAGACCAGGGCTGCGGTGCGGGTGTCGCCCAGCAGCCCGTAGTCCGCGATGGGTGAGGGCTGCCAGCGCCGGGCTGCAAGGGGGATCTCTTCGCCTCTTTCGGCCTGGTATGTTTTCCGCGGTGTTCTCATGACGCCCTCAGGAGCAGTCCGAGAACCGTGCCGTAAACCACGTGGGCGACGATGGCGACCGCAGGTGTCTGAATGCCGTAGTTCAGGCCGAGCAGACCCGGCGGTTCAAGGACAGCCCTGTTGGCCGGCCCCGCCCTTGTAGAGGCCATGCGGGGGTGGACGCCCGGCAGCAGGGGCAGGATGACCGTCAGGGCGACGGCGACGTGAACCAGCCCCAGCAGCGCCCCGATCCACCAGGTGGCCCGGCCCAGCAGGGCAAATGTAGCGGCGTATCCCAGGGCGAATGCCTGGCCCGCGGCAAGGTGGACGAAGAAACCCGCGACGCGTGCCCGATCCGGGTCCGGGGTCAACAGCGTGCCCAGCACCAACGGCAGGTCAAGACGCGTCCAGCCGGCCATTTGTGCTGCAATCATTACAACCGTCAGCACGCTGGTGGCCAGCAGACCGAAGAGGGCCCAGCCCTGCCAGTCCATCCCAGCCCGCCTCAGGGTGCTTTCGCCAGAGACGATGAAAGCCGCGCAGACAGCTGCTTCCGAAGTGCTTCCCAAGCGGTTTCGAAAACGGCGGCACCCTCGTCCTCAAGTCCGGCCGCGAGTGCGTCGTAGTCGACGCCGGCTCCCTGGATGCGGGCCAAGGCACGCTCTGCGTCAACGTAATTGGCCCGAACGGAGTCTTCCGGCACCGTGCCGTGGTCCTCTACGGCGCGCAGAGTGGCTTCAGGCATGGTGATGACTACGCCGGGAGCGATGAGATCAACAATGTAGCGGGTGTCCTTGTACGCGGGATCCTTTGTAGAACTGGAAGCCCAGAGGGGACGCATCGGGTTGGCCCCTGCAGCCCGGAGTGCATGCCAGCGCGGGGACGAGAAGACGGCTTCGTAGCGTTGGTAGGCCAGCCGCGCGTTCGCCGTGGCCAGCCTGCCGCGAAGTTCGGCTGCCTCCGGCCCGCCGATCGTGTCGAGCAGGGCATCGGCCGCGCTGTCGACTCTGGAGATAAAAAAAGATGCCACAGAACCTATCCTCGACAGTTCCAGCCCTGCCTGACGGGCCTGTTCCATGCCTGCCAGGAAGGATTCCATCACGGACTCGTAGCGGGCGAGGGAGAAGATCAGGGTGACGTTGATGCTGATGCCTTCGGCCAGGCAGTGGGCTATCGCCGGTATCCCTGCGGGAGTGGCCGGGATTTTGATGTAAAGATTTGGTCGGTCGACCATCCACCATAGCGCCCGGGCTTCAGCGATGGCCGCCTCTGTACTTCTGGCCTGCCGGGGTTCGACCTCTATTGAGACACGTCCGTCAATGCCGCGTGTCGCCTCATATACGGGCAGGAGCAGGTCACAGGCCGCTCTAACGTCAGAACAGGTCAGTGCCCGCAGGGCCTCATCGATGGCAACACCGCGGACGGCCAGGTCATGGATCTGGGATTCGTAGGCAGCGCCGTTGCTGATTGCCTTGGCGAAGATCGTCGGGTTGGTTGTCACCCCGACCACCCGGCGATGGGCGATCAGGTCGGTAAGGCTGCCGGAGACGAGGCGTTCCCGGCTCAGGTCGTCAAGCCAGATTGAGACTCCAGCCGCGTTGAGGGCGGCCAATGGATCGTTCATGGTCATGATCCTTTGCTCGGCGGCGGTACTCCCGGCGCCGCCCGGTGTTCTGCAAGGCCGCCGTCCTGCCGGGCCAGGTAGCGGAGGAAGAGCATATCCCCGGAACGAAGCACGTGGTCAAGGTGCATGTGGCTCGGCTGGGGATTCTGGGTGGAACTCACCGCAATACGCTCCCTTGGCCCTCCCACAAGTACGGGACTGACCGAGAGGCAAAGTTCGTCGACGCGGCCCGCCTGCTGGAACGTCCCAAACAGGTGTGGCCCTCCCTCGGAGTGGAGCCGTGAAAATCCACGCAGCCCGAGTTCGTGGATCAGGACCTCCACATCAAGGCTCCGCTGCCCGCAGACGAGCACATCCGCCACCTTTTCCAGTCTCCTTTTTCGGGCGGGATCAGCCTCCTCGGCGGTGATAATCAGGGGCCGTTCGGCTGCGGCAGTGAAGAAGGGCATGCCCGGGTCAACGCTGAGGCTTCCGGAGACCATGGCGAGTGAAGGCCGGCTGCTCTTGCCGTGGTCCTGGCGCCATCGGCTGTCTTCCGGGTCGATGAGATCCCCGGAATAGCCTTCTGCCCGGACCGTTCCAGCACCGACGAGGATGATGTCGGCGGCACGGCGCAAAAGCTTCATGATTCGCCGATCCGCTGCGTTGCCCAGCTCTCCGGAGCGGCCGTTGAGCGTTGCGGCACCATCCAGGCTGGAGACGAAGTTGAAACTGACCCGGGGCCCGCTTGCTACCGGATGTGTATACCAGTCCACCAGTTGCTGATCGGTGGCGGCAGCGACGTGTCTGGGCAGCAGACGATCAATCACAGCAGCACCCTAGACGGTTGCGGCACCGGTTCGCCCATCTTGTGGTGCCCCATGTTGTGCTGCAGTGACACCGGGTTCCGCCAGCCCAGCACCGCCTCCGTCAGGTGAAGCGCGGCAGCTGCGGCCGCAATGTTGTGCATGCGCAGGATACGCGCTCCGTTCAGAAGGCAGATGACGGCAGCAGCGAGTGAGCCTTCCACCCGCTGATCCTTGGCCTTGCCCAGGGTTTCGCCGATGAAGTCCTTGTTGGAGACAGCAGCGAGGACGGGGAAGCCCAATGCCGCGATGCGCCCCAGGCAGCGGGTGAGTTCCAGCGAATGAAGGGTGTTCTTGTTCAGGTCGTGCCCGGGATCGATGATGATCTGTTCTTCGCTGACGCCGAGCCGGAGCGCCTCGTCTATTTTTCGGCACAGAAAGTCCCGGACCTCCCCAACTACGTCATGGTAACCGGGCCGGGGCCAGGCGGACCGCGGCGGAGCCAGGCTATGGGTGATGATCAGGTGCGCCGCGGATTCAGCGACTGCCGCAGCCATGTCGGGGTTCCGGAGCCCGGAGGTGTCATTGATGGCATTAGCTCCGGCTTTGATGCTCAGTTGAGCAACTTCCGGGTTGAAAGTATCAGTTGAGATGATGGTGTCGCTGCGTTGGCGCACTTCTGTTATGACGGGAATGACACGGTCGGATTCTTCGCGTGTGCTCAGGCAGGTCCCTGGTGCGAACGGCTGCCCGCCGATGTCAACCCAGTCCGCGCCTTCTGCCAGTGCGGCCATCGATGCGTCGATGGCCGCTTCGAGTCCGAAGGTCCGTCCGGTGTCGTAGAACGAATCCGGGGTGCGGTTGATGATGGCCATCAGTGCTGCCTGGCGGCGGAAATCGATAATCCGGCTCCCGAACCGGTGCACGGGGTGCAGGAGCGCCGGCTCGTACGTGGTAGTCCCAGGCGTTGCGGCTGCCGTCGCTCCCGGCGGTTCTCTCGTCTCCGGTGTTGGCTGCTGCATCACAAGTCGCTCAGTGGTGCGGCCGGGTCTGAAAGTTGCTGCGTTTGGACGGTGTGGGCGTTGGTGATCAGGGACTTAATGTCGTCCTGGACGTCCCAGACGTTGACGTTCATGCCGGCCACGACCCTGCCTTTGGTGGATGAGACCGGAGTGACCCAGAACGCGATGAATTTGCGTGAGGACGGGTCCCCGCGCAGGACCAGCTTGGCGTTGCGCGCCAATGAGGCGTAGCCGGAGTATTCCATGCCCAGGTCGAACTGATCCGTGTAGAAATAGGGGATGTTATCCAGCACCGCGGTCTGCCCGAGCATTGCCCTGGCCGCGACCTTGCCACTGTTGATGGCGTTCGCCCAGTGTTCGCTTCGCTGATGCCTGCCGGTGATGGGATGGTAGGCGTTGGCCACGTCGCCTGCCGCGAAAATGTTTGGATCGCTCGTTCGCATTGATTGGTCTGTGAGTATGCCGTTTTCGATGACGAGCCCTGCGGCTTCGGCCAGAGCGGTGTTGGGGATGACGCCCACAGCTGCCACAACCAGATCAGCCGGAAGTTCGTGGCCAGCGTCAGTGATGACGCCGGCAGCCCGGCCGTTGGTTTCGGTGATTCCGGCGACTGTCGTTTCAGTACGGAAGGACACTCCCGCTTCTTCGTGCCGCTGCATGAAGACGGTGCCGAGTTCCGGTCCGATGACAGCTTCGAGCGGGACCTTTTCCCGTCCCAGGACCGTAACCTCGGCCCCGAGTGTTCTGGCAGTGGCAGCGACTTCCATGCCGATCCAGCCCGAGCCGACGAGAACGACGCGCCGCGGGCCGTGATCTCCGGAGCGGCTCAGGGATGCCCGCAGCCGCTTGCTGTCCTCCAGTGTGCGCAGGCAATCCACGCCCGGCAAGGTGGCGCCGGGGACGGGAAGGGTGCGGGGCGAGGCCCCTGTCGTCAGCAGCAGCTGCCCATACTCCAGGACGCCGCCTCCTGCCAGAGTCACCAGGCCAGCTGCCGGATCGACGGATTCCACACTTTCACCCAGCAGCAGTCCTATCTGCTTGTCCGCATAGTCACCCGGAGTGTATGGCAGCAGAGACTGCTCGTCCTCCCGCCCGGCCAGGAAGCCTTTGGACAGAGGCGGACGGATGTACGGGTAGTGCTTTTCCGCGCCCACCAGCGTGATTGCGCCCTCGAACCCTTCAGCCCGCAGGGTCTGTGCGGCAGTCGCCCCGGCAAGGCCGGCTCCGACGATAACGATCTTGTTCATCATGACCATCTCCATCCAGTTCCGGATCAAACTTTGCCCGGGAAAAACGGACCATCACTTCGAGAAAAAGCGGTCGTGGAGCGGTCCCGGGATGCTGAGCTCCCCACGGAAGGCCGACGTCGTTGTCAGGGTGCCGCTCGCCTCCACTCCCCGCAGCGACATGCACAGGTGTTCGGCTTCCAGGACTGCGCCGGCGCCCCGTGCGTCGAGTGTTTCCATCAGCCAGTCCGCCACCTGCACCGTGAGGCGTTCCTGGACCTGCAGGTCTCTGGCGAACAATTCCAGGCCTCGGGCAAGTTTGGACAGCCCGATCAGCCTGTCCCCGGGAATGTAGCCGATATGCGCCACACCACGGAACGGCAACAGGTGGTGCTGGCAGAGCGAATGAAAGGGGATGCTTTTCACGATAACCAGGTCTGTGTACCCGTCCGTATTCGGAAACGTCGTCCACGCAGCAGGCCGGGCAGTCAGCATCTCCTCAAAGGCTTTAGCCACGCGGCGGGGAGTTTCCGCCAGATGTGGATCCGAGATGTCACGGCCCAGGGCAACCAGCAAAGCGGCAACGGCTGCCCGGGCACCCGCAACGTCGATTCCGGCCCTGCCCTCTTGCTCAAGGTCAAGCCGGGCGAGCTCGTCAATTGGGTCGGCGTACTGTCTCTGCCGGTCCTGGAACTGAGGGGATAGCATGATTGCCTTCTAAAGTTGGTTATATTGAATTTAGAACGTATAATAGGGTCCGTCAAGTCCTCTTAGAGGTGGTTGAATTTGCTTATGAATCCTTCGTCGATTTCCGCGCAAGACCCCGACGTTGCCGCGTTGGCCGATCCGGCACGGCGCTCTCTTTACCGGGCGCTCATACGCAGCCCGGTTCCACTCTCCCGGGATCAGCTGGTCAGGATGTTGAACTTCGCTCCGAGCACCGCAGCCTTCCATCTCGAAAGGATGGTCCGTGAGGGTCTGCTGGAAACCGAAAGCAGAAAACTGGGCACGCGCACGGGCCCCGGATCCGGAAGACCGACCAAGCTGTATAAACCCGTAGTTGATGAGGTCAGCGTTTCCTTTCCCGCTCGTGAATATGAACTCGCAGCCCGCCTGCTCGCTTCCGCGATAGAAGCATCCCTGGTGACCGGCGAACCCGTCGAGGAAGCCCTTCGCACGATCGCCTACCGTGAAGGCCAAAGACTGGGGCTGCTCGCTGGAAGCACCGAGAAAGCCCTGGCCGACAACGGTTATGAACCCGAGGCCGACGCGCAGGGACTGGTTCTGGGCAACTGCCCGTTCCACCGCCTCGCCAAGGACCACACCCGGCTCGTCTGCGGTCTCAATACCTCCCTCCTCCAAGGAACGCTGGACGGCTGCAACGACACACAGCACCGAATCGAGGCCGCCCCCGAGAGCGCACCCTGCTGCGCCCGGCTGACCGCCGCCACGAAGTGAGCGGCACGGCAGCTGAAGTGCATGTCTCTCGCGGACACAGCGCGTCGTTTCGTGCTCATACGGTGGTGTGAGAGGCGGGCCAAGGCAACCTGGCCCACCTACCCGACTGCGCCAAAACCACCACGGATTCTTGTTCCGGACTAGAGTCAGCAACACCACTTCAGGAACGCAGGCCGGCCGACGCCGCCCGGAAACCCCGGTACGAAGCTGGATTCGGCCCCAGACCCAAAGGGGTTCACAGATGCGATATGTAGTTGGCTACACACCAAACGAACGCAGCGCCGACGCCGTTGCCTTGGCTTCGGCGATGGCCCGAGCCCAGGGCGCCCGGCTTGACCTGGTCTATGTGGTGGACCACGGCGCGCTGCACGCTGCAGGGAATCCCGGCGGCGGCCAGGTCAGCGCCGAAGAGCAGGTCAGCGCCGAAGAGCAGGCCGTCCTGACCGCGCAGCGCAAAGGGCTCAGCCTGACCCCCGAAGACGTCAGCGTCGAGTTCCATGTGCGGAACGCCGATTCGTTCGCCGCAGGCCTGATCGACGCCGCGGTTGGAGCGGAGATGATTGTGGTGGGCGCGGCCAACGATGGGTTGTTCAAGCGCCACACAGTGGGCAGCGTGGCCAACGCACTGCTGCATGCCTCGCCGGTCCCGGTTGCGCTGGCTCCTCGAGGGTACCGCCGCACAGAGGCTGTGACCCGGCTAACCCTCGCCGTGGGGCAGCGGGCGGGTGCAGATGCCGCCATCGACTCCGCCGTTGATTCCGCCAAACGGCGCGGTCTTCCGCTGCGCCTGGTCTCGCTCGTGGAGCTGGATGCTGAAGGGGACAGAGGCGAGGTGGTCAACGCAGCGCACATCCATGCCAACACCGTACTCACCGAAGCGTCCCGCCGGCTCCCGGAGGGACACAAGGTCACCGTTGAGGTGGCTCATGGCCGGACTATCGAGGAGTGCATCGATAACCTGGAATGGGACGACGGGGAGATACTGATCGTGGGATCCTCCCGCCTGGCGGAGAAAAACAAGCTGTTCATCGGCAGCACGGCCAATAAAGTCCTGCGCGCACTGCCCGTTCCCATGCTGGTTATCCCGCGCGACTACCAGCGCATGGGCACAGTGCTCGCGAACTAACCCCCGTCAGTCGTTTAACGGGCGCGCTTAAAGCACGACCCATGACCGGACCCGCTATCAGCCGTCTTGGGCGTACGCTTCTGACATGGAAGCTCAGTTTGAGGTTGAGGCGTTAATCGAGCACGAGTATCTGGTGCGCGCTCAGGCCGAGGGGGAAGTGATCGAGTCCAGGTTCAGAGTCGATCCTGGCGCGCTTGAACAGCTGGAGCTGGAGGGCGCCGACGAGCGGCAGGTGGTCAGGCAGACGGCGGTGTTTCTGGCCGCCCATCAACCGGTCATCGATTTCCCGCCCATGCTCGATCTGGCCGACGTCATCGCAAGCTACGACGACTACCCCGAGCAGCTGCGGCTGCAGTTGGCAGCGGAATCTGACTAAAACAGCCGGCACCTGATTCTCAGGTACAGCGGCTTGCCGCCTGTACGAGCCTGGAGAGAGCTCAGGTGTACAAACGGCTGTCGAAGACCGAACGCGGCCTTTCTGAGGGGTCTGGGTGGGCGACGATGACCCGAAGGCCATCGGGGTCAACGCCTTCGACAAAAGTGACTCCTCCGGCTGTGTGGGTGTCCGTGTATCGCCCCATCTCCTTCAGAGCCTGCTGGAAATATTCCAATCCCTGGACGCTGTCCGTGGCCCACATCAGCACGTGAAAGCCCAGACCCCCTGTGTGGTGCTCAGCCCGGTTGCCTCGCGCGATGAGGTACAGCTGGAAGCCCCCGGCGGCCAGAAGAAGAGCCGGATCCCCCTCGGAGCGGAGGGATACTTCACATCCGAACAGGTCACGGTAGAACGTCACAGACCTGTCCAGTTCGGCCACGAACAGGACCGATGACGCGACCTTGGCTGAATACCCCATTCAGTCATCATTAACCTGCCGACGCTATATGGCCAGCCTTCCCAGACGCTCCTGCCAGCACTGCTAAGACATTCCACTATGGCGTTCCCGGCTCTGGTCCGGTCCGTGCCGCGGCCTTCCACCCTTTCGGCCAGCCCTGGCCCGACATGCCGAGCAGCGGTGTGCAAACCGGACCCCTTAACCGTGAATCCCCTAACGATCCTCCTCAGACCCCTCCCCCACCGCCGGCGAGGGCCTGCTGGTGGTCGAGATGAGGGTGATGTCGGTCAGCCCCTCGCGCACCATTCTCTCCAATGGAAAGATTCTGTGCCGGGAGCGCCAAATTCATGGTCTTTACCAGTTGGTCCTTGGAAGGGTGGTCATGGGATTCGCTTTCTTGAGGTTCAGGGCCGCGCTTTTAGGCACAGCAGGAGAGTTTGGAGACGTCGGTGGTGAAGGCTTTGCAGGCGATCCTGATGCCCTCGGTCATGGTCAGGTAGGGGCTCCAAGCGGCGGCGACCTGTGCGGTGGTCATGCCCGCCTCGAGCACGTAGACGCCGGCGGCGGCCAGTTCCCCGGCGTCCTTGGCCACGGCAGTGAGGCCCAGGATCCTGCCGGTGTCACGATCGGCGACGACCTTGATGAAGCCGCGGGTGTCGCGGTTGACCAGCGCCCTCGGGACATATTGCAGGGGCAGGACCCGGCAGTCGCAGCGAATCCCGGCAGCGACCGCGTCCTTCTCAGTCATCCCGACGGCACCCACGGCCGGGCTGGTGAAGGTCACCCGGGGCAGGTACCGGTAGTCGACCTCGGCCACGGCGCCGGTGAAGGCGTTCTCCACGGCCAGGGTGCCGTGGGCCGCGGCGACATAGACGAACTCGCGGTGGCCGGTCACGTCCCCGGCGGCCCAGACCCGCGGGTTGGAGCTGGCCAGACGCGAGTCGACCACGATCTCGCCGGACGTGCCGGTCTTTACCCCGACGGCCTCAAGGTTCAGCCCGTCGGTGACGGGCCGGCGGCCCATGGCCACGAGCAGCCGGGAGGCCCGGAACACTTCCTGGCCTCCGGCCACGGATCCGGTGGCGATGACCCCGCCGGTGGCCTCATCGATGCTCACGGAATCCACGGTGGCCCGCCGGACCACCCGGATCCCCTCATCCGCGAAGACTCCGGCCAACGCCTTGGATACTTCCGGTTCCTCCTGCGAGGTCAACCGGGAGCGGACCAGCATGGTGACCCGGGCGCCAAGCCGGGAGAACAGCTGCGCCTGCTCCAAGGCAACATAGCCCCCACCCAGGATGAGCATTGTTTTGGGCACCTCGTCCAGTTCCATCGCCGTCGTCGAGGTCAGGTACCCGGCCTCGGCCAGTCCCGGAACGGGCGGCGCCCATGGTGTGGAGCCTGTGGCCACGAGGTAGTGTCCGGCCTCGATCGTTGTCACCGCACCGCCCGGTGAGGTGACCTGGAGCAACGGCGCGTCCTGGGTCCCGGTGAACGCTGCGTCCCCCTCGACCATGGACCAGCCATAGTCCGCGGCCAGGTCGATGTACTTCTCCGTCCGCATGCTGTCAACAAGCGCAGCCTTGCCCCCGATGAGGGCCGGCATGTCCACAGGACCCGCCGAGGCCATCACGCCGGGGAAGCGGGCCGAGTCCAACGCCACGTGGCGGGCGTCCGCGGCAGCCAGGAGCGCCTTCGAGGGCACACAGCCGGTGTTCACGCATGTCCCGCCCACGGTGCCGCGCTCAACCATCACTACCCGCTTGCCCAGCTCCCTGGCCCGGATCGCGGCCGCAAACGCCGCGCCACCGGAACCAATGATCGCCAGATCGAACCGTTCGTTGCCCATCCCGGCGTCCTTCCCCGTGACTTGAAAGTTCCTATGGAACCATCATGAACCTTCCAGTACAGTGGAAGGTCAAATCGGGTGGCTACCGAAAGAGAAATCAGCGCACATGAGAATCGGACAGCTTGCAGAAGCAACCGGAACCACGACCAAGACCCTGCGGTTCTACGAGGAGTCGGGGCTGCTCCCGCCCGCCGAGCGCATGGCGTCCGGCTACCGGGACTACACCGACGATGCTGTGGGCCGGGTCGGGTTCATCCACCGCGGCCAGGCCGCCGGGCTCACCCTCGCCCAGATCGGGCAGATCCTTAGGATCCGCGAACACGGCCAGGCCCCGTGCTCGCACGTCCGGGACCTGCTAGGGGAGCGTCTGCGGGAACTCGATGCCCAGATCGCCGAGCTCCTTGCCCTCAGGGAAACCATCTCCCAGCTGCACGCCCAGGCCGCTGAACCTGAACCGGACACGTGCTCCGCTGACGAGGTCTGCCGCTACATCTGATCGGCATCCCCATGGGATGAAGTGGAGACGTGCCCCTCACCGGCATTGAGCGGGGCCAGAAATAACCGTCCCACCGGGGCCACAATTAGTTGACATACTCATACGGCCGTAGCCGTCGAACCTCATCCGGCTCATACGGCCGTAGCCGTCGAACCTCATCCGGCTCGCCAATCAGTAAAGTGCCGCGAGTTCGGTAATTTCGACTCATGGCTGGTGGCACTCGGCTCAATTTCGTGTTAATCCTCTTCTTTGTGCTGTTGGGCGGTGTCTTCGCCGGCACGGAAATGGCACTGGTTTCCCTGCGCGATAGTCAGATACGTCAGGGCCAGGACGGCGGAGCTGGCTCGGAGCCCAAACCGTTTCCTCTCAGCCGTACAGATTGGAGTGGCACTTTCCGGTTTTTTCTCAGCCGCTTATGGTGCCTCCACCATTGCACCGGACGTAACTCCTCTCCTTGAGGGCTTGGGATTGGGCTCCGCGTCGGAACCGGTGTCCTTTATCGGCATGACGTTTGCTGGTGGCCTACCTTTCCCTGGTGCTTGGGGAGCTGGCACTAAGAGGCTGGCTATGCAGAATGCGGTGGGACTGACGAAGATTCTGGCTCCGCCGTTGATCATCTTCTCGTAAATTATGCGACTGGTCATCTGGCTGCTGTCCGTCTCAACCAACGCGATGGTCGGGCTTGGCGGCGATCCGAATGCAAAATCGGAGAGCGTCAGCTCGGAGGAACTCTGGGACATGGTCGCCGAGAGCGAGATGTTGGAAGAAAGTAGCCGCACCATCCTGACGGACGTGTTTGGAGCCGGTGATCGTTTGCTGCAGGAGGTCATGCGGCCTCGCACCAAGGGTGGTCTTCATCGAAGGCAACCTGAGCGTTGCGGATGCCCGCTGCAAGGTCAGGGACTCCCCGTATTCGCGCTATCCCGTGATTGGCAGGACCATCGACGATCAATATCCGTGGCATGATGCCCCGGGATGAAGGGCATTTTGAGGGGCGGTGAAGGATATTGTTCGTGAGCTTCTTCCGCTGCCGGGCACGAATCGGATGCTGCCCTCACTGTCCAGAATGCGCAAACTGGGCAACCACATCGCACTGGTGGTGGACGAGTACGGCGGGACAGCCGGCATCGTCACACGTGAGGATCGCGTGAGAGTGACCGATGGATCTGTCGACGTCGACGGCGGCCTGATCCTGCAGGAATTCGAGTCGGTGTCGGGCATACAGGTGCCAGACGGCCATTACGAGACGGTGGCCGGCTTCGTCATCGACCGTTTGGGTCGCCTGCCCGGAACCGGTGACAGAGTGAAGATATCTGGCCATCCGCTGACCATGCTCGTCATGGATCGAATGCGCATCGGCCGGATCCGAGTGACGCTAGCGAATGACCCCCGCGTAGAATCCAGCTATTGATTCCGGGACCGGACAATCGCCTTCCGGATTTCTTCCACCCAGAGCACGGAGGACCCCACGAGCAGAGCCAGTCCCCATTGCGTGGAGCTGAGCGCGGTAGTTCCGAAGAATCGCTGCAACACGTCGAGGCTAACGACTAAGAACTGCAGGACCACCACAACCAGCAAGGCTACCCAGATACTGCGGTTTGTGAAGGTCTGCAGTGCGAACACGGAACCGGATTCCGATCGTACGTTGAGCAGATTGAAGACCTGGAAAAAGACAAAGGTCGTGAATGCAAGGGTGGTCCCCAGCAACGGATCGGTGGAACTCGCCGGGAACAGGACGGGCGCCAGGACGAGGACCGCAGTGGTTCCTGCTGCCATCACCACACCGAGTCCCAGGATCCGAAGCAGCCGGTTAGGAGTCAGCAACGGCTCGTTGGCTGGTCGCGGCTTTTGTTTCATGATGTCCGGCTCGGCTGGATCCACACCGAGAGCAAGTGCGGGCGGCCCATCCATAATGATGTTCACCCAGAGGATCTGCAACGCGGTGAACGGCGCCCCGCCGGCGAGACCGAGCACCCCGGCAATGAGGAAAATAAGAACGAAACCCCACGCCGTTGTGAGCTGGAACTTCACAAACTTGATGATATTCGCGTAGATCCCGCGGCCCTCCTCGACGGCTGAAACAACCGTCGCGAAGTTGTCGTCCGTCAGGATCATTTTCGCCGCGCCCTTGGACACGTCCGTGCCCGTAATGCCCATGGCAATGCCAATATCCGCCTGCTTCAGCGCCGGCGCGTCATTCACCCCGTCGCCGGTCATGGCCACGATATTGCCGTCCTGCTGCAGAGCCTTGACCACACGGATCTTGTGCTCGGGCGCCACGCGTGCCAGCACTCCGAATCCAGCGGCACGCCGGTTGAGCTCGGCGTCGTCCAGATCATCCAGGGCTGAACCCGAAGCGGCCTCGCCTGGGATACCCAGTTGCCTCGCGATAGAAGAAGCCGTGACCAGATGATCGCCGGTGATCATGTGCACGGTGATCCCGGCGGTCTGGGCAGTCGCGATGGCCTCTGCCGCTTCCGCCCGGGGCGGATCAACAATTCCGACTACGGCGTAAATGGTCAGATGGTCCGCAGCGGCACGCAGTTCGTCGCCGTCTGAGGGCAGCTCGCCGTCCAGCCGGCGGCCGGCGATCATCAACGTGCGCAGGCCCTCGGCCGCCATCGCCTCGACATCCTCATGGACCGCCGTCCGGTCCTCGTCGGTCAGCGGCAGAATGCCCTCGGCCGTGAGGATCGAATCCGCCCGTTCCAGGAGGACACCCGGCGCGCCCTTGGCGAAACAACGGAACCTGGCCGGCGTGCTGTCTCCCTTGGTGAAGTTCTGTTCGTGAAAGGTGGCCATGAACTTGTAATCGGAATCAAACGGCACTTCCGCCACCCGGGGGTGGTTGCCGCGGACGCCATCAACATCGATCCCACCCTTCTCGGCCAGCGCCACCAGGGCGCCTTCCGTGGGATCACCGACGAGCTTGCCGTCCCGGATCCAGGCATCATTGCACAGGGCCATGGAAACCAAGGCGTCGGACATCGCCGGCAGTGGCTCGCCGTCGCCACTGAGGATCTTTCCTTCCGTCGTGTACCCCTGGCCGGTGATGCGGAACGAACGCCCCATCATGTGCAGGCGCCGTGCCGTCATCTCGTTCAGGGTCAGTGTGCCGGTCTTGTCGGTGGCGATATGCGTGGTGCTGCCGAGGGTTTCGACGGCGGATAGCTGTTTGATGATCGCGCCACGGCGCGCCATTCGCGAGGCGCCCATGGCGAGCGTAAAGGCGACCACCGCCGTCAGGCCCTCCGGGATAGTGGCCACGGCAAGCGAAACTGCGGTGATCAGCAACTCAGACCAAGGCTGTCCGCGGACAAGCCCCAAGACAAAGACGACGACGACTACCGCCAGTGCAACGACGGTCAACAGCTGCGCCAGCTGGCCGATACGCCTTTGCAGTGGCGTCCTTTCATCGCCTGAGCCCTCAAGCAGTGCCGCTATATTGCCAATCTGGGTGTACATGCCGGTGCCAGTAACCACCATGACGGCCCGTCCGCGGCTTACGTCCGTGCTCATAAAAAGCATGTTCGTTCGGTCACCGAGCGGCAGGCCGGGATCTTCCAGGGTAACGCCGGTCTTCTCCACTGGCTGGGATTCACCGGTCAGCGCAGCCTCAGCCACCTGCAGCCGCGCCGCCTCGAGTAGGCGGCCATCCGCCGGAACCGTGTCGCCCGCTTCAAGCACCACAATGTCACCGGGAACCAACTCCTCATTGGAGACTTCCTCCTCATGGCCGTTCCGGCGGACCCGTGAAGTGTCCACTGACATGGTCCGCAGAGCTGCGAGACTGCTCTCAGCCCGGCTCTCCTGAACATAGTTCAGGATTGTATTCAGCACGATCACAACCAGGATCACAACGGGGGTTTCCCATTCCCGGGAGACGACCGCACTGACAATAGCGGCGATGATGAGCACCACAATCATCTTGTCTGCAAGCAGCCGCAGAACCTTCTTCCAGACCTGCACTTTAGCCTCGTCCGCGAGCACGTTCGCTCCGAACTTCTCCTGTCTGGCACTCACGGCCGCGGCCGTGAGCCCCACGGAAGGGTCCACGTCCAAGGACGCTGCAACCTCGGACGATGAGCGAGTATGCCAATCCTTCTCGATAGTGCCGGAACCCATCGCGAATTATCCTTGCCGTAGACGTATCAGCACGGTTGCACTGACCTCAGGCTATCGGTCAGTCGTCTGTCTCCTGTTCGGTCAGCGCACGAATCAGGCAAGGTGACAATCGGCCACAGAGGGCATACAACCTGTGACGGCGCAGAGCCGTCTTCGACCCCTTTCAGATGGTGCCCCAAGGACGGCGGATACAGGTGCCAGGCAACTCGTTCGTTAATTTCCGGAAGCCTATCGCAAGGCCGTTGGTGAAGGATCTACTGCTCACTTGGGTTGGCGCTGGATGAAGGCCGCCATTCCGGGGACGGTGAAGGCAATGACACCGTGTTCCGGAGCGTAGACAAGACCTTTTGCAATCAGGTTCGCCCGGATCGGGCCGAAACTGGCCGGGCCTCGTCCCAGGCGCGCCGCAATTTCGCCCGATGAGCTTCCCGTGTCGCCGTCTTCGGCCATAGCCCTGAGGTAGCTTTGTTCGGCCCTGGTTGCCCGGTCCCAGCGGGCCCGAAAGAAGCCGCTGTCCAGAGCCGCACGTCCGTTGGCTGCACCGACCCGCGCATCGTCGTACGTGATGTTCACGCCGGTTGCGGCATTCCAGGTGTCCTGTCCGAATTGCTGCAGGAAGTATGGGTAGCCGGCGCTTTCATCGACGATCAGTGCAACGGCGGCGTCCTCCCATTCGACCCCGTCATCGCCTGCCGGTACCGTCAAAGCCTCCGAGGCAACGGCTCCCCGGAGCTCCTCGATCTTTTCGTAATTGAACCGCTCGGCGTAGGACTTCGCTTCGGCGAGCACTCTGGGCAGGCTCGGCAAACCAGCAAATGCGAAAAGTACACGCCAGTCATCTTGCGCGGCGGCGTGGGCGATTGCGCAGAGCGCCACGAGCTCGGCCTGATCGAGATCCTGAGCTTCGTCAATCAGGATCGCCAGACCGACATTCTCCTCTTCCGCAGCCAATGCCAGGTCGTGGACGAGCTTGCGGAGGTCGGTTTCGAGGACCCCGGTGTCCGCTCCCCCACCGGAGGCCCCTGTGAGATCCGAGCCGAAGTTCCACGTACCGCTCTGGTCATAGGAGGCTTTGAAGCTGACGGCAGTCTTCAGGGCTTTCAGTAGCCGCCGCCCTGCTGACGGCCGTGCCAGATCGGCAAGTGGAGCGTGAAGGGCCTCCCCTAGTGCCAATGCCGTTCGGTTAGAGGGCAGGGTCCGGTGTCAAGATCCTCGTGGTGAGTGTCGCGGGGTAGGTGCGGCGGTCGACGTTGCGTTCCTTGGCCCGGTACTTGGAGATGGCGCGTTTGATCACCCGGGGCCGGGTGCGTGTCCGGCGGGCGGGCATCGGTTCGGCCAGGACTGCCGCGCCGATGCGTCCCACCAGGTCGATCACGGTTCCGGCCAGGATCCCGCGGGCTTGGATGACCTGGTCACGGGCCGCGCTCAGGCCGATGCCGAAGGACAGTCGGTCCGGATCGACCCCGGGGTGCCGCAGGGTGACATCGGTCATCGCGATGCGCAGGACCTGGTAGCAGGTCAGCAGCGTCCACATTTCCTGGATGACCGCTCCCGGGTGCCGCCCGCGCAGCACCCGGCCGCCCGGGATCCGGGCCTTCAGTTCGCAGTACGCCGTTTCGATCTCCCAGCGCTCATGGTAGAGCGTGACCAGTGCGAGGGCGGGAGCCTGGCGGGGATCCAAGAGGGTGGTGATCAGGCGGTAGTCCGCATGGGTGGTTCCCTTCTCCGTGGTGACCGTGAGTTCGGCATCGATGACCCGCACCGGCAGCCCGGCGGCGTTGGAGAGGTAGGAACCATCGGGGAGCAGCCGGAGCACCGGCAGTTTCATCGCGGTGGCCGCGGATTTGGCCCGGAAGAGGAAGTCCGCGCCGGTGTCGGCCACGTCCCGGCAGAAGGCGTAGGTGGCGAAATTCCGGTCTCCGAGCAGCACCATGCCCGAGTGCAGGCAGGAGACGATCTGGTGGGCGTAGCTCAGCTCGCCCACGGCATCGGTGCCGAAGGCCGCCTCGATCACCGACCGGGTCCCGGCGGTGAGGATCGCGACCATCCGGAGCATGGGGTATCCGGCCTCTCCGTTGGGTCCGCCGCGCGGCTTGGGATACCTCGCCCGGTTGGCCTCGGTGTCGGCCATGGCGATCTGCGTACCGTCGATGGCCACCACCAGCCGGCCGGCGAACCGGGTTACCTGCCGGTTCCCGGTCGCCGCGGGGCCCTTGAGAAGGGTGAACAGTTCGCGCAGCGGCGCCGGGCCCACCCGGCGCATGGCCTGGCTCAGCGACGAGGCCGTGGGGTTCTTCAGGGGTGTGGGAAGTCCGGAGTCCAGGCGTGAGAAGACCTGTTTCCAGCCCTGGTCGGCGAACAGGACCCCGGCCAGCAGCAGGTAGACCACGACGCGGGAGGGCAGCCTGCGCACCCGTTGTTCTATGCCTGCGGCCGTCTCGAGGGCGGCATCGACCATCTCGAACGGCACCACGCGGGTCAGCTCACCCAAGTGGCCGGGGGGCGAGTACCTCCGGGGCGTGATTAATGGCAGAATCGGACATCGTGGCTCCCGTGGGGTAGATCAGTCTTGGAGGACCGAACTACTTCAACAGGAGCCACACCTCTTTTCCCGGAGAACACGCCGACGCGGCGGGACTTGACGCTGAACTCCGGCGCCTAACCGAACGGCATTGCCTCTAATCCGGGGGGGCTCAAGTGTCCGTTCGCGCCGGGGAGGTCAGCTGCGGTCACTTGGCCGGCAGGTGTGATTTAATCAGCGAACTTAGGTATGAGCCGGGGCTGGGGCCTCTTGTGATTGTTCGACCGCGCAAGCGGCCAGACAGGAGCCCCAGTTGGACGTGTACTCCCCTGAATATCCGGCAGGCCGCCACTACCACGGCGCTGGCCGAAGTCCCTTGTCCTTGGTACTTTCGGTGGCTGCCGCTTTGGTGGTTGTGCTGGCTGCAGTCACTTCGGCCATGATCCGCGCCGAAGGCGTCCCCGGAACGGCAACTCCCGCCTTCGCCGGGACCGTAACTCCCGCCTTCCCCGGGACCGGGCCGGTTGCCACCATGGCAGAGGTTGGTACGGGCGCCGATGACGGGAGTGTCGCGAGGATCATCAGCCGGGCCTCCGGCTACCGCGTTGGTGTGGCCGTCGCAGATACAGCGGATGGAGCGGTCCGCACTTTTGGCGACACTGCGGCCTTTACGGCGGCCAGCACTGCCAAGGTCATCACCGCAGCGGCCTATCTCAAACTGGTAGAATCCGGTGAAGCGCGGCTCGATGAGACGCTGGGCAACTACGCTGCCTCTTTCCAGCTCGAGTCCATGATCAATAGCAGCAACAATGATTCCTGGCTCCTGCTGATGAACAGGCTCGGCCACCAGCGGCTGATCCAGTATGCTGCCTCGATTGGCGTAACCTACGATCCAAAAGACAACACGCTGACTCCCCGTGAAGTGGCCCTGGTCCTGACGAAGCTGTATGCCGGAGAACTGCTTAACCCCGGCAACACCGCGCAGTTGCTGGGGTACATGCGGGACACCAACAACGAGGAACTGATCCCCGCCGCCTCGGGGCCCGGCATCACCGTTTATCACAAATATGGCCAGCTTGGCGGGGACCTCCATGACGCGGCCCTCCTGGAACATGGCGGCGCAGCGTATGCGCTGGTGATCTTCACGGAAGGGACCGATAGCGCCGACGAGGCCGAACGCACGGAAATGATCCACGATCTGACGCGGGCGTTCGTAACGGAGCTCTTTTCCGACGCGCTAGGCGAGGTGCTGTTGACTCCGTGCCGTCCGGGGTTCGGGGCTTAAGTGTCCGTTCGCGCCGGGGAGGTCAGCTGCGGTGGTGCTCAATCAGCCAGCTGGCCATTTGTTGGGCCCGCTTCGCCGCCTGGGTGTCGCCTTCCGTGGCCGAGACGATGGACCCCTTCATCAGGATGTGCCACGACCGGGCGAAATCCTCCGGACGGTCCAGTCCGGCCTGCTCCGCGAGGGCCTGCACATGGCCCCTGATCCTGGCCAGGTAGTCGATACTGGCCTGGCCAAGCGGATGCGCCGGCCCCATTTCCAGCAGGATGTTGATGAAGGAGCAGGCCTCGAAGTCGTCGCGCAGGAACCAGTCGCCGAAAACGTCGAAGATGGCCAGGAGCTGTTCAGTGGGGGTAGTGCCACGCAGCTTGGCCTGGCCAACGATGGCCTCGACAGTCCATACCTGGTCCCGCTGCTCCAGGAAAGCCAGGACCAGTGCGTCCTTGGACGGGAAGTGCCGGTAAAAAGTCGCCTTGGCCACGCCGGAACGTTCGATCAGTTCATTAACGCCCACGTCCCGCACACCGCGGCGGGAGAACAGTTCATAAGCCACAGCCAGTATCCGGCCCCGGGAATCAGCAGGAAAAACTGCCGCCTCGGCGGGTAAATCCGCAGGTGACAGCGCGGGTTCTGCAGTGTGGTCTGCATCGGAAGTCATCGTAGGAACAGTTTACTTCAAGGTGCAGACAGACCGGTCTTACTCGCTGTAGGGTTTTCCCAAACGCAGTGCTTTGACGCCGACGGGACCCCCTAAAGGCCCCGTCAACTTGGTGCAAGGAGGCCCCGATGTCAGCTGAGCGAACGTACGATTTTGTCCCGTGCGACGACACTGACCCGTGGCTAGAAAGTACCGCTGCGTCCGCCGAGGTCCGGCATTTCGCCCGGGAATCCCTGCGGTGGCAGGCGCAGGAAATCATCGATGAAGTGCTCCACGGGACGGCTCCCGGCGAGGAGCTGGCCCGGGCCAGGTTGCGCCGCTGCGTTGCCCAGAACCCCGGCAAGCCCGAACGTGCGCTCCTTCAGCAGCTGATGCTCAACCGCGACCCGCAGGGTGAATCGACGTTGTAACGGCCGGCCTTACAGCGTGAGGCTGCCGTCCACAATGCGCCCGGCGCCGGGCGCTACATTTCAGCTGCTGAGCGGCACGTTATCTATCAGCCGGACCGGCCCCACCGTGGCTGCTATCAGAGCCAGGCCCTCGCCGCGGAACGGGACTTTCCGGCAGTTCTCGGCCAGCGGCTCAAGGGTGCTGGGGTCCACTACGTCGAAGTAATCCAGTCCCACCAATGGCTGGGATTCCACCAGGGCCTGGGCCGATTCCAGATCAAGCGGCTGGTGGGCTTTCGCCCGCTCTGCGAGAAGCCGCAGCGCCCGTGACAACACCAGGGCGGCCTCGCGCTCCTCCGCGGACAGGAACCGGTTGCGGCTGGACAGGGCAAGCCCGTCCTCGGACCGGACGGTGGGAACGGCAACAATTTCCACAGGGAAGTTCAGGTCCGCCACCATGCGGCGCACCAGCGCCAGTTGCTGAGCGTCCTTTTGCCCGAAATATGCCCGGTACGCCGGCAGCCCCCCGCCGCCCCCGGAGACGAAGGCCCCGGTTGCAGGCAGCCCTGAGCCCGGGATGCCGTAGTGGAGCAGCTTGGCAACCACTGTGAGGGCGCCGTCGAAATGGCCTGGCCGTGAGGCGCCTTCCCACTTCTCGCCCAGGGATCCGGCGGTCACGCGCACCAGCGGCTCGCCTCCGGGGTAGACCTCTTCCACCGGCGGCGCAAAGACCAGATCCACGCCCTGTTCTTCCAGCAGGGCAAGATCGGCGTCGAGCGTCCGCGGGTACCGGTCCAGATCAACCGCATCGCCGAACTGCAGCGGGTTCACAAAAATGGACGCCACCACAACGTCGTTCTGTTCGACGGCGGTCCGCGCCAGCCGGGCGTGCCCTTCGTGCAGCGCGCCCATGGTGGGCACTAGGCCCTGGGACCGGCCGGCCTTCTGCGCCAGCAGCCGGGCACTCGCCTCCCGGAGCTCTGCGGCAGTTGTCACCAATTGCGTGGCCATGTCAGTTTCCCTCTTCCAGGGCCGCGCGAAGGGCCCCCACTTGATCCGCTTTGAGCAGCCCCCGGCTGCTTGCCCGCCGTGCCGTGGCGCGGGCCATGGCGAGGTAAGCCTCCAGCACATCGCCGTGCGCACCGGCGTCGTACTCCCGCAACGCCTCGGCGTGGGCCGACACCGTGCCCACATCACCGCGGGCCACCGGCCCGGTCAGCGCCGATTCGCCCGAGGCGAGCGCGTTCTCCAGCGTGGCCCGCAGCAATGGCCCCAGCATCCGCTCCGGCGCGTCCACGCCCACGTCGCGGAGCAGCTGCGAAGCCTGCGCCACCAGGGTGACCATATGGTTCGAGCCATGGGCAAGGGCCGTGTGGTACAGCGTCCGGTCCCCCTCGGCGATGGCCACGGGTTCGGCGCCCATCTCCACCACCAGTGCCTGGGCAATGGGCAGCATCGCGGCGTCCGCTGTAACGCCGAAGGTGCAGTCCAGCAGTCGTGTCAGGTCCAGGCTCATGCCCGTGAACGTCATGGCAGGGTGCAGAGCAAGGGGGATGGCGCCGGCGGCGCGCACCGGGCGCAGGACGCCCACGCCGAATCGGCCTGAGGTGTGGGCCACGATCTGTCCGGGCTGCCACGCGCCGAGTTTGGCGAGTCCGTCCACCAGCCCGGCCAAGGCGTCGTCGGGCACGGCCAGGAGCACCAGTTCGGACCGTTCCACAATCTCCTGGATCTCCAGGATGGGCACGCCCGGCAGCAGCGTTTCCGCCCTCTCGCGGCTGGCATCGGACACCGCGGAAACCCCGACGACGGCGTGCTCGGCCGAACGCAATGCCGCACCAAGGACGGCACCCACCTTCCCGGCACCGATGATTCCGACGCCAAGGCGCCCGGGCTTAGCCACGTTGCGGGCCTTCCTGTTGGGGACTGGTTTCGACCGGCTCAACCACCGGGGCAGGCTCAACCACCGGGGCGGGCTCAATCACCGGGGCAGTGGTTTCGGCGGGCTCAACCACCGTTGCGAGCCATTGCTCGCTGGTCTGCCGCTTGCGGGCGAGCCGGGCGCGGGCGGACTGGGCATCAAACAGGGCCCGGGCCTCGTCAAGCCCGGCCTGGGTGAGCCGGGGCGAGACCGGCCCCGCCGTGGTGTGCAGGACCAGGTCCGCCACGCCGAACCGCCGTGCGAGTGGACCCTGGTGCAGTGCCATTGACTGCGTGCGCTGGTGCGGGACCACCACCATTTCCCGCCACCACCGACCCGAGCGGATCAGCAGGGCAGTGTCAGTGGTGGCAAAGCCATTGCGGCGCCAGCCCAGCGGCGCGAGGAACCTGCCGCGGTGCGGCGTGGTGACAAAACCGCCGTCGGAATCCAATCCCGAGATCCCGGCAGCGAAGATGCGTCCGGGCTCCGGCGTTCCGGGGTCCGGCAGCACGAGGGCGAGCATGGACATCACGTCGGGCAGCTTGCCCACGGGCAGCAGCGTGGTCCGGGACGCCGTCTCGCCGTTGCTTCCGGCCGCGCCGTATCCGGCCACGTTGACCTGGATCCGGTACCAGCCGAAGATCCGCCACAGCGGGGACTGGGCCACGCTCAGCGCCTGGACCCGGCCCGGGGGCAGCGTCTGCGCCTGTGTGTCCAGCAGCCCGTATCGGAGCCGGATCCCGTCCGGCGAAATGGCCGCGGTGAAGTTGTAGCCCTTGTTGAAGGACCCCCAGTAGCTGGCGGCAAGGCCCAGTACCGCCGGGATCAGGTAGAAGAAGAAGCCCCGGTTGTCTGTCACGACGGACAGGATCACGGAGGCGATGCCGCCCAGCACCACAAAGAAGCTCTGCTCGCTGAGGAGCAGGGAACCGATAAGGCGCGACGGCGGCACGGACAGGACCGGATATTCGGGCGCCTCGGGTGCGGCCTCGTGCGGCCGGGCCGGGTCCGGGACCACGCCTGCGGCGCGTGCCAGGATGGTAGCCCGGAGCTGGCGGGCGTCGTCCATCCGCAGGTAGGCCAGCCTGACGGCCGATTCGCCGGCGTCGGCCACCTCGAACTTGAGCTCGGCCAGGCCGAAGATCCTGGCCAGGAAGGGCTGCACGATATCGATGGCCTGGACTCGGTCCAGCCGGGCCTGGCGCTGCTGGCGGAAAAGGAAGCCGGAGTTGACCCTGACGTACCCTTCGGAGACCTGGTACTTGGTGAAGTACCAGGTCAGGATGAAGCCCAGCACGGTCACCACCAAAACGATGCCGCCGCCGGCCACCAGCCAGGGCGCCCGGCCGGCGAAGTCCTCCTCGAACAGGGGACGGCCCTGCAGCAACCGTTCGAAATAGTCCCGCCCGAAGACGAAACCAATGGCCGCCAGGGCCACCCAGCCGCGCACAAACGGGGATGCCGGGTGCACACGCAGCCACTCGCCGTCGGGCGCTACCGGAACCGCACTCGGCGCGCCGGCCTCCGGAACGTTTGCCGTCACAGCCCTGCCAGCCTCGCTTCACCGCGGGCGGCGAGCTGCTCGCGCAGGCGTGCCCCCTCCGCGGCGGGCAGGCCGGGGATGGTGGCGTTGGTTCCGGGTGAGGCGGTGTGGAGTTTGAGTGTGCAGAGTCCCAGCCCGCGTTCCACCGGGCCCACCCCGATGTCCACGTACTGCATACGGCCGTAGGGAACCGTCATGGTCCGTTGGAAGAAAATGCCGCCCCGGATCAGGAGGTCATCGTCGCGCTCGGCATAGCCGATGGCGCGCACCTGGCGCGGGATCAGCACCAGCCGCC
Source organism: Pseudarthrobacter sp. KH_020_B (assembly GCF_057840185.1). Lineage (NCBI taxonomy): Bacteria > Bacillati > Actinomycetota > Actinomycetes > Micrococcales > Micrococcaceae > Pseudarthrobacter > Pseudarthrobacter sp. KH_020_B. Next base: position 284,314 of record NZ_CM174506.1, on the reverse strand, counting down.
AGATGGCCAGGACCAGAGTCGCCGCCGGGACGGTGATGGCCAGCCACAGCGGCGGCCACCGCCACCAGCCGAGCAGGACAAGAACCAGGGGCAGGGTCAGCACAGTCACCGTGACCAGGTTCCCGATGGCCCACTGCACCAGCCGCACCGTGACGTATTTCGGGGATACCCGCTGCCAGGTAATGCCCGGCGGATCAATCGCCTCTGTACGCATATTCGCCTTCCCCTGCGGCTTCGCCGCGTACCCCGCGGCCGGGTTTCCCCTCACCGGGGGCCGCATCGCTGTCTTCCGGCGGGATCTTGCAGAACCGCTCCACCAGCAGGCCGACGACGATCATCACCAGGCCGCCAACGGCGATGGCGACGGCCACCCAGGTGATGTCCTGGTCGCTGCGCAGGTTCCAGATCCGCAGCTGGTCCAGGAAGATCCCGGCATGCCAGCCCAGCAGGACGGTTCCCGCGTAGGCGCACGCCTGGGCGAGCACCAGGGTCCTGGCGGCCAGGATCGGGTCCAGCGCTTTTTTGCGTTTGGTGCTGTTGCGCCACCGGAGTACCCGGATGCCAAGAATCAATGTGATGGCAATGATCACGCCCATGGTGGCCAGCGCCGTGGCCGGAAGAACGGGCGTGGCCATGCTGTAGCGGGTGGTCACCACGGTGGCTGACCAGCCGGCCACGGTCAGGACCAGGCCGATCAGCAGCAGGCGGACAGGGTTGATGGGCTTCACCTGTTACTCGACCGCCCCGGCTGTGGGGACGCCGTCGTTGTCGCCGTAACCGTCGAACGGGGTGAGGTCGTCAAAGTCGGCGGCCCGGGCAGCCAGTTCGCTGATGCGTTCCCCGCCCAGGGTGGCCGCCGGCTCGATCAGCGACCACGGATACAGCACAAAGGCGCGTCCGGCGGCTCGCGGGTGCGGCAGGGTCAGCACGGGGTCGTCGCTGGTGAGGTCGCCGTAGGTGATGATGTCGACGTCGAGCGTCCGGGGCCCCCAGCGCACTTCACGCACGCGGAGGTGCTTGTTTTCCACCGCCTGGCAGTGCTTCAGCAGCTCCGTTGGGGACAGCGTGGTTTCCACGGTGACCACCATGTTCAGGAAGTCGGGCTGGCCGGCCGGGCCGCCCACGGCTTTGGTCTGCACCACCGGGGAAACGGCCTGCAGGCGAACCTCCGGCGGGTCCACCAGGTCGGCAACGGCCTCGGACAGGGTGTCGTTCCGCTCGCCCAGGTTGCTGCCGAGGGCCAGGACGGCTTTGGTGTACCCGGAGCTCATGGCCTCTCCCGGTGCACGCTGACAGCCACATCCCCGAAGGGCACCTCGATGGGTGCCTTGGGCTTGTGGACAGTGATGTCCACGGCCTGGATGGTGAATTCGGCGAGCAGGCCGTCGGCGATCCGGACGGCCAGCGCCTCGATCAGGTTCAGCGGCTCCCCCGTGATCCAGTCCTTGATCCGCTCAGCCACTTCACCGTAGTGGGCGGTGTCCCGGACGTCGTCGGATGCCGCGGCTTTGGCGAAGTCCAGGTGCAGCACGGCGTCCACCACAAACGGCTGGCCCTCGCGGCGCTCGAAATCGAAGACGCCGTGATGGCCGACGGCGGTGACTCCGCTCAGCGTGATCCTGTCCATGGGTGCCCGGCCTAGGTGGTGGTAGGGGCGGCGGCCATCCGCGCGGCCACCTTGACGGCGTCAAGGCTTGGACCGACGTCGTGCACGCGGACGGCCCAGGCCCCCCGGAATGCGCTGATCGCGGTGATGGCGGCCGTGGCGGCGTCGCGTTCCTCCGGGCCGGCGGACTTGCCGGCGACTGTCAGGAGTGTGCCCAGGAAACGCTTGCGGGAGGCGGCCACCAGGACCTTGTGCCCCAGGCTTTCCAGCTGCTCCAGGTGCTGCAGGAGCTCCCAGTTCTGGGCGTCGTTCTTGGCGAAGCCCAGGCCCGGGTCCACGATGATCTGCTCCTTGCTCACGCCGGCGGCGTAGAGCTTGTCGCGGACTCCGGCCAGTTCAGCCACCACTTCGCCGGCCACGTCCTGGTATTCCGCCAAGGAATTCATGGTGCGGGCGTCGCCGCGCCGGTGCGTGAGGACATAGGGCACCTTGGATGCGGCTACGAGCTCGGCCATCTCAGGTTCGATGGTCAGCCCGGAAACATCGTTGATAATTGCGGCGCCGGCCTTCAGTGCAGCAGCGGCCGTGGAGGCGTGCGTGGTGTCGATGCTGACCAGGGCGCCCGCCTTGACCAGGGCTTCGATCACGGGGATCACCCGGCGCCGCTCTTCCTCCGGGCTGACGTCCTCCGCGCCGGGGCGCGTCGATTCGCCGCCGACGTCGATGATGTCCGCTCCGGCGTAGAACATGCGCAGGCCCGCCGCGATGGCGGTGTCCGCCGTCGGGTGCTTCCCGCCGTCACTGAAGGAGTCCGGCGTGACGTTCAGGATGCCCATGACCAGGGTGCGGCCGGTGGGCAGGTCCGAGAATTTCGCGGCCGGGCGCGGGTTGCGCAGGATAGGCAGCGGAGATGTTGCGGGCCCGGTTCCCGGGGCTGCAGCGAGTGAGTCCATGGTCTGTTACTTACCTTCCGAGGATGAGGCTCATGGCTTCGGCACGGGTGGCCGGGTCATGAAGCTGCCCGCGGACCGCACTGGTGACGGTCTTTGCTCCGGGCTTGCGGACACCGCGCATGGACATGCACATGTGTTCGCATTCGACAACGACAATCGCGCCACGCGGCTTGAGGTGGCTGACCATTGCTTCGACGATCTGGGTGGTGAGCCGCTCCTGCACCTGGGGGCGCCGGGCGTAGATGTCCACGAGGCGTGCCAGCTTGCTGAGTCCGGTCACTTTGCCGTCGTGGGAGGGAATGTAGCCGACGTGGGCAACCCCGTGGAACGGCACGAGGTGGTGCTCACATGTGGAGTAGAACGGGATGTCCTTGACCAGGACCAGTTCTTCGTGGTCAAGGTCGAACTTGGTGGAGAGGACGTCCGCGGGATCGTGGTGCAGTCCCGCGAACACCTCGGCGTAGGCCTTGGCTACCCGCCTGGGGGTGTCCAGGAGGCCGCCGCGGTCCGGGTCCTCGCCGATGGCAATGAGGATTTCACGGACGGCCGCCTCGATGCGGGGCCGGTCCACTTTCTCGTGTTTTTTGTGGTGGGAGCCGTCCTCCGCCGGGTGTCCGGCGGAGGCGGGAGCGTCGTCGTCGTCGAAGTGAGTCACAGAAGAAAGCTTAGCCGTGCGTGGCGTCAGGCCCCGAGTCGGGGATGCCACCCTGGAATGCGGCGTCATCCCCGACACCCTGCGCGTGCGGCGGCTGTGCGTCCAGCGGTTCCTTAAGGCGGGCCTGCTTGGCTTCCTCGTGGGCTTCGCGCTCAGATTTCTCCAGGCGGGATTCCACGGGGCCGGCCTGCTGGACCGGGCGGGTCTCCTTGGAGAGCCACACCTCGCGGAAGTCACGCTTGCGGATGTCCTGGAAAATGTGCGCGATCTCGGCCTGGTTGAGGGTCTCCCGTTCCAGGAGTTCCAGGGCCAGCTGGTCCAGGACGTCCCGGTTTTCGATGAGGATGGCGTAGGCCTCGTCATGCGCCTGGTCGATCAGGCGGCGCACTTCCTCATCCACCACGTAGGCGATCTGGTCCGAGTAGTTGCGCTCGTGGCCGGCGTCGCGGCCCAGGAAGGGTTCGCCACCGCCCTGGCCCAGGCGTACTGCGCCGACACGCTCGCTCATGCCGAATTCGGTGACCATCTTGCGGGCCGTGGAGGTGGCCTTTTCAATGTCGTTGGAGGCGCCCGTGGAGGGATCGTGGAAAACGATCTCTTCCGCCACGCGGCCGCCCATCGCGTACGCCATCTGGTCCAGCAGTTCATTGCGGGTGATGGAGTACTTGTCGTTCTCCGGGACCACCATGGTGTAACCCAGGGCCCGGCCGCGGGGCAGGATGGTGATCTTGGTGACCGGCGCCGAGTTCCGCAGGGCAGCCGCCACCAGGGCGTGTCCGCCTTCGTGGTACGCGGTGATCTTGCGTTCGTGTTCCTTCATCACGCGGCTGCGCTTCTGCGGGCCGGCCATAACGCGGTCGATCGCCTCGTCCAGGGCACGGTCGTCGATGAGGTTGGCGTTGGAACGCGCGGTCAGTAGGGCGGCCTCGTTCAGGACGTTGGCGAGGTCTGCACCGGTGTAGCCGGGGGTCTTCTTTGCCACCGCCTTCAGGTCAACATCCTGTGCCATGGGCTTGCCCTTGGCGTGCACCTGCAGGATCTGGTCGCGGCCGATCAGGTCCGGCGCTTCCACACCAATCTGGCGGTCGAAGCGGCCGGGACGCAGCAGGGCCGGATCCAGGACGTCGGGGCGGTTGGTGGCCGCGATCAGGATGACGTTGGTTTTGACGTCGAAGCCGTCCATCTCGACCAGGAGCTGGTTGAGGGTCTGCTCGCGTTCGTCGTTGCCGCCGCCGATGCCGGCGCCGCGGTGCCGGCCCACGGCGTCGATCTCGTCCACGAAGATGATGGCCGGCGAGTTGGCCTTGGCCTGCTCAAAGAGGTCGCGGACACGGGACGCGCCCACGCCAACGAACATTTCCACGAAGTCCGAGCCGGAAATGGAGAAGAACGGCACGCCGGCCTCGCCGGCGACGGCGCGGGCCAACAGGGTCTTGCCCGTACCGGGAGGGCCGTACAGCAGCACACCCTTGGGAATCTTGGCGCCCACGGCCTGGAACTTGGCCGGTTCCTGCAGGAACTCCTTGATCTCCTGGAGTTCTTCAACAGCCTCATCGGCACCGGCAACGTCCACGAAGGTCACCTGTGGCATGTCCTTGTTGACCATCTTGGCCTTGGACTTGCCGAACTGCATGATCTTGGAGCCGCCGCCCTGCATCCGGGTCATCAGGAACCAGAACAGCGCACCGAGCAGGATGACAGGGATCAGCAGCGAGAGCAGCCCGGAGAACCAGTTGCTTTCGATGGGCTGGTCCGTGTAGCCGTTCGCGGGATTGGCGGCCGTGACGGCCTTGACGACGTCGATGGCGCGGGCATCAACGAAGAAGAACTGGACGCTCTTGCCCTTGTCCTGCCCGTCCACCTGCAGGCTGTCTTTCAGGACCAGGTCAACGCGGTTTTCGCCGTCGAAGATCTTTGCCTGCTCCACCTGGCCGTTCCCGGCGAGGAGCTCAAGGCCCTTGTCGGTGTCGATCCGTGCCGCGCCACCGGGAGCCAGTGTTGCAAAAGCCACAAGGAGCATGGCGATCACAACAACGATCCAGATGCCTGGGCCCTTGAAGAAACTCTTAGCTTTCATCTGATCGGGGGCTGGCCCCGTCCCTCCTGGTAGTGCTGCACGGCGAGTGGTCTGCGCGCGTGTGGTGCTCAGCTACTAGCTATACACCGTTCGGAGTAATTCACGCACGGTCTCGCTTAAAAGTTCCCTCTGGGCGTAGCGGGATCTGGCGGCGGTCCCACAGATCGGCGGGTCACCGGCGGGCAGTCCAGGGTGGTCGGGTGGAGCGCCATGAGGGCCAAGTCCGTCTTGCCCTCGATGGCGTCGATCAGGTTCTCGGCGGCCCAGACGCCCATTTCGTAGTGCGGCAGCGCCACCGTGGTCAGGCCCGGGTGCAGGTTTGCCGCGATGAGTTCCTGGTCATCGAAGCCCACCACGGACAGGTCCCCGGGGATGGACAGCCCCAGCTCCGCCGCGGCCCGGTAGGCGCCCATGGCCATCCGGTCGTTGTAGCAGAACAGCCCGGTGGGCCTGTCCTCACGCCCCAACATCCGGCGGGCCGCCTCATAGCCTCCCTGCACTTCGGACAGCTCCGACTCGACAGGTGCCGCGCCGCCGTCGAGCCCTGCCTCCGTCAGCGTGGCCCGGAAGCCGCGGAGGCGGTCCCGGGTGGCGGGGACGTCGTCGGTGTTGTTGAGGAAGCCGATACGGGTATGGCCGGCGGCCAGGAGGATTCCGACGGCGGCGCGGGCGCCGCCCTCCTCGTCCGGGACCACGGCCGTGATGCTGCTGCCGATGCTGACGGAGTCCACCAGAACGGCCGGTACGCTGCCAAGGTTGACAGGCAACTGCACGTGGCGGTGGTACATGGTGGCGTAGAGGATGCCGTCAACCCGGCGCTCCAGGAGGGCTTCGACGTCGGCATCCCTGGATTCAGGGCTCGCGGACCCGGACGTGTTGATGATCATCAGGTTGTAGCCGCGGGCACGGGCGGCCTCGTCCGCGCCCAGGATGATGCGTCCGGCATGGGGTGTGGTGGCGATGTCCTCGCTGATGAACCCGATCATCCCGGAGCGTTGAGTGCGCAGCGCCTGGGCCAGCCGGTTGGGGCCATAGCCGAGCCGCGCCGCTGCAGACTTCACCTTCGCCCGGGTTTCGCTGCTTATCCGCGCGTGCGGGACATCATTCAGGACGTGCGAGACGGTGGTGGCGGACACTCCGGCGGCGGCGGCTACGTCTTTGATGCCAGCGTTCTTGCTACTCAACGCTCTCCCACGTTCGCTTAATGCCCCGAGATGGCACTTCACGGCAATGTCCGTTCGTGGGACTGCCGTGAAGTGCCATCTCGGCGGGAGGTTTACTCGTATACGTGCGGGGCGAGGGTGCCCACGAAGTCCAGGTTGCGGTACTTCTCGGCGTAGTCCAGGCCGTAGCCCACCACGAACTCGTTGGGGATGTCGTAGCCGACGTACTTGACGTCGATTTCCACCTTGGCGGCCGTGGGCTTGCGGAAGGCGGTGCAGACCTCCACGGACGCGGTGCCGCGGGATTCCAGGTTGGTCTTGAGCCAGGACAGGGTCAGGCCGGAGTCGATGATGTCTTCGACGATCAGGACGTCCTTGCCCATCAGGTCGGTGTCCAGGTCCTTGAGGATCCGGACAACACCCGAGGACTGGGTGCCGGAGCCGTAGGAGGACACTGCCATCCAGTCCATCGAAACGTGGCTGTGGAGGGCGCGGGCGAGGTCGGCCATGACCATCACAGCACCCTTGAGCACACCGACCAGAAGGATTTCGCGTCCTTCGTAGTCCTTGTCGATCTGCGCAGCGAGCTCGCCGATCCGCTGTTGGATTTGTTCCTTGGTGTAGAGAACGTGCTTGAGGTCTGCCTGGACGTCGTTTGAATCCACCAATGGCTCCTGTGTAGATGCGGGGTGCGACTATTCTTGGGGCGGTTTTTGAGGCCGGAATACTAGCTTCCCACAGCGGGCCGCTTCGCGGGGAACGGGGGCACCGCCGTCGTGCCCGTCCTGAGCCCGCTGCCGCTGGCCGGCGGCGTCCCGCTGGGCCAGCTCGGCAAGTGATAGCCGGTACACGCTCACGCCGCCCGGCAGCTCCACGGGACCGGCGGAACCCTGCCGCCGCAGCAGCGCTTCCGCCGCCAGTAGGCGCTGGTAGCTGGGCTGTTGGCCCCCGACGTCGGCCGCTGCCTTGGCGATGACCCGGAACCTGATGGCCGGGGAAAGTTCCCCCAGGGCCTCCTCCGGGAGGCTTACCTCCAGTCCGGACCGCTCGGCCAAGGCGGCAAATGTGCGATCTGCCACGTCCTCCAGATAGTCGGCATCCAACTGCAGGATGGACGCCGTCCGGGCGAGCGATTCAGCCACACCGGGCCCGAGTTTTTCCTCCAGCAACGGCAGCACTTCCACCCGCGTCCGTGAACGGGCAAACGACGGATCCGAATTGCTGGGATCGTGCCAGGGCTCGAGCTCCTCAACGTCGCAGATCTCCAGGGTGTCCGCGCGGCGCAGGCCGAGGAAAGGCCGGAGCAGCAGGCCGCGGGCAGGCCGCATTCCGGCCAGCGAGCGCGTGCCGGAGCCGCGGGCCAGGCCCAGCAGGACCTGTTCGGCCTGGTCGTCCAGCGTGTGGCCGAGCAGTATCGCCGCTGCTCCCTGGTCCCGGGCTGCAGCTTCCAAGGCTGCGTGGCGGGCATCCCGGGCGGCAGCCTCCGGGCCCATACCGGTGCTGGCAACGTCCACGGTTCGGACCTCCACCGGTGAGAGTCCCAGTTCCTTCAAGGCTTGGGCGGTGGCCGCAGCCACCCGGGCCGAGCCCTCCTGCAATTGGTGGTCAACAACCACGGCGCCGACCGTCAGGGGGTGCCCGTCAACGTGGCCGCGTCGGGCGAAGTAGGCTGCCACCGCCGCGAGTGCCAGGGAATCCGGGCCGCCGCTGCACGCCACCAGCACGTGCGCCGGATAGCCGGCGTCCGCCAAGGCGTTCTGGAGCGCCTTGCGCGCTGTGCCGACGACGGGCGCGAGCCGGCCCGGACGTCGTCGTCCGCTTGAAGCCGTGCGGGCATCCGGCACCTTTGGTGCGTGCTGCACCTACAGGCCCATCCGGTCAACCCACAGCTTGGCGTCGTGGATTTCGGGCTCGGTGGGGAGATTCTCCGCGGATTCCCACACCCGGTTGAAGCCCTCCATCCCGGCCACGTCCACCACTGCGCGGACAAACTTGGCGCCGTCGGAATACTGGCGCATCTTGGCGTCCAGGCCAAGCAGGCTGCGGATGAATTTCTCGATCACGCCGCGGTCCTTGCCACGGTCGGTGAAGCGCTGCCGGATGGTCCTGACCGAGGGGACGATGCTGGCGTCGACGGCGTCCATCACCACGTTGGCGTGGCCCTCCAGCAGGCTCATCACTGCCGTCAGGTGCGACAGTGACGCCTTTTCCTCGGGGTTCTGCAGCAGGTCCAGGATGGCGCCGCGGCCGGGAACATTGCCGGTGGCGGTCCGGTCCTTGAGGGAACGCGCGGCGGCGGACGCCCGCTCCATCAGCGAATCAACGTTGCCCAGCAGGTGCCCGCTGAGGTTGTCGATCTCGGAAAGCATGTGATGGCGGAGCCAGGGCGCGGCCGCGAACTGCACGCGGTGCGTCTGTTCGTGCAGGCAGACCCAGAGCCGGAAATCCTCCGGCGTGACGTTGAGCTCGCGCTCCACAGCCACGATGTTCGGCGCCACCAGGAGCAGCCGGCCGGCGGCCGGCGCTTTGGAACCTTCGGCGAGCGCGGCGAACGGATCGTACTGGCCCAGGACCTTGCTGGACAGGAACGCCAGGACAGCGCCGAGTTGGCTGCCGGTGATGGCGCCGCTGACGCTGGCCGCCGCCGGGCTGATGTTGCCGCGGCGGCTTTCGAGCATTTTTTCCATGGCGGGTTTGAGCATCACGGCGAAGCTCTGTGTGTTGGCCTTGGCCCAGTTGGCCCTGTCCACCACCAGGACAGAGGAGTCGCGGAGGTCCCGTGCGGCTTCGAGGCCGGTGATTTCGTGGACGTGCGGGACGGAGGCGTCCGCGAGGCGGCGCAGGCTGTCTACGGCTTCGCCGATTTCCGCCGAGTTGAGGGTTGGCCCGGCAGACGCCAGCCGGGCCGCAGTGGATGCGGCCAGGTCCCAGTTGATCAGGGACTGGGCCGGGCTGGATGATGCCGGTGCTGACGAATCACGCGCAGTGGACTCCATAGTCCCCATCACATCACAGCCGACGGCGGATGGTCCTTAAGTTCGCTGACCGGCGAACGGCCTCGGGGCCCAACCGCGGCCGTGCCCCGCACGGACGTTGCGGCCCCGCACCGCTTTTGCGGGGCAGGACCGCTATTGCGGGGTCAGGGACATGCCAACGTCAGGCAGCCTTCCTAGGACGGCGCTGAACAAGGGACAATTCGGAGCGGCAGGTTTCGCTTTTGGACTCGTTCCGGGGCCTTGGGCGGCTCGCTGGGGGCATCGATTCCGGGCGCCGGAATTCCGGTCATGAATTTTGCGGGCCTTGCCGGGCCGTCCATAGCTCCCGTCGGCGCGGATCGGGGCCGGGGGCCGGGGCGGCCCCCCATTTTGGGTGCTATCCCAGGGCCCAGGCCCCGTTTTCGCCGGTGAGGCCTAGTTTCAGCAGTCGCCGAAGGTTCAGTGCGGCTGTGCGGACCTGCAGCCAGGCGTTGTTCTTTTCCACGCCCCGGTATCGCAGGCGCCGGTTGCCTCCGGCGACCAGCCAGCCGATGGATCTTTCCACCAGGGGCCGGTAGGCCCGGTAGTCGTGCCTGAATGCTTCCTGGCGGGCGGCGGCGCGGTGGGCGCGCTGGCGGGCATGGTGGACGGTGATAACGACTTTCCGCCCGCCCTTGGCCTTCGTGCATTGATCCCGCAGCGGGCACGCCTTGCAGGCGGTGCCGAAGTTCACGTTGCCCCGGGGGCTGATCGTGCGGACCTCCCCGGCCGGGCAGCTGAGCGTGTTCTTTGCTTCGTCGTGGGTGAAGTCGTCCAGGTCGTACCCGCCTGGCACGGCCGGGCGCAACGGCTTGGGCTTGACCAGGCCCTGGTGCCCGGCCGTATCGAGGGTCTCGAGCATGGGACCGGAACCGTAGGCCGAGTCCCCGAGCACCTGGTAGTCCACGGCGTCGTCTTTCATGGTCGGGTCCGTGCCGAGCAGGACGATTCCGGCGTCCGCGTCACTGGAGCCGGGCCCGGCGGCCCGGGTCATCACCGCGGAGGTGTAGAGCCCGGTCTCCGGCTCCGCGACGATGTGGCCCTTGAAGCCGTCCATCATCACCGAGCGGGACTTGTGCGCGTGCCGGGCCTCGGTGTCCACCGTGGAAACGATCCGGTCCGGGGCGACCTTCCGGGCGATCCGCCACCTCCCGTCGGTGCCGTCGGAGCCCTCGGCCGGCTCCACGTCCTGCCCCGCCACCAGCGCCAGCAGCACGTACGCCTGATACTCCGGGGACCTGTCATCCAGGGTGGCGGGGTCCACCGCGGCCAGCAGCGCCAGCGCGTCAGTGACCAGCCCGGAAATCAGTTCGTCTTTTGCTTCCTTGTCATCCCAGGCGATATCCGGCTTCCCCACCCGCGTGTAGTCATAGGAGGTCGCGTGGACGGCCATGAGTGTCGCGCCGTGCTCCATGGCCTTGCCGAAGCGCCGGATCACGGCGATGAGCTGGGTGATGGTGTCCTGGCGGGCCACCGCGTCCTGGAAGACCGTCGAGTCCACCGCCCGGCGGTGCCGCCCGGCCAGGACCCCGGTGGCGGTAATGACCTGGGCGACAGCCTCCATGATCCGGTGCGGGTTCTCGCTGGTCCGCAGCCGGTTGCGCCAATGGACCAGGGCGGTGGGGTGGAACGCGGCCTCCGTCAGCCCGTACCCGCAGGCGGCCTTCCAGCGCAGATCGTACGTCAACGCCTCCGCGGCCGCCCGGTCCGACAAGCCTTCCAGGGCCTGCAGGACCAGGACCGTGCCGATCACCGAGGCCGGGATCGAGGGCCGGCCCCGCCGGGAGGGAAACAGGTCCTCCATCATCGAATCCGGAAACAGCCGGCCCCGATGCTCCGCCAAAAAAGCGTAGGCACCGCCCGGAGCCAACAACTCCCCGGCCAGTGCCTCCACATCCAAATACCCGCGCTGGGCCGCCTCAATACCTTGCATGTACCCAGTCTTAACGACCACGACCCGAAGTCCAGCAGGCGCGCCTCAACCCACCCACATTGTTCAGCGCCGTCCTAGCGGCAGCCGCAGGCCGCGATCGCCGTGGCAGCCCGGTCCAGGGCTTCCCTGTTCCCGGCCGCGCCGGGCTTCAGATCGTTGCCGATGAAGGAGAACACCAGGAGCCGGCCGTCGGCGTCCACCACGTAGCCGCTGAGGGCGATCACCGAGTTCAAGGTCCCGGTCTTGGCCCGGACCAGGCCGGCGCCGCGGGCCGTGGCGCCATCCCCGTAGCGGGTGTCCAGTGTTCCGGTCAGCCCTGCGACCGGAAATCCATCCAGCGCAGCCCGCAAACGGGGGTCGGTCCCGGACGTGATGGCCCGCACCACTTCCGCGAACTGGCGCGCCGAGACCTGGTTGGCCAGCGCCAGCCCGGACACGTCCGCGAGCCGCATGGTGTCCGTGGAGATCCCCGCGTCCGCGAGCTGCGCGCGGACTGCCACGGTGGCGCCGTCGTTGCTGGCGGGCTCCCCCGCAGCCGCCGCTGCCATCCGGCCCAGGACCTCCGCAAGGAAGTTGTCCGAGGTCTGCAGCATAAGGTCAACCTGCTCGGCCACGGTGGCGGACCGGACCTCGGCCAGGACCGCCGGCTCTTCTGCGGCGGCTTCCGGCGCGGTGTAACGTTCGACGCCGGCCGCTACCGTGAGTCCCGCAGCGGCGCCTGCCGTCTTGAGCTGCGCGGCAAACGCCTCCGCGGCGGTGATTGCTGAGTCCTGCGGGCGCGGGCCGCTGATGACGGCCGGGTCAAAGCGGGCCGAGTTCAGTGCAAGCGGGTACAGCGGGGCCACCTCGCCCGCGGCAACGTCCCCCTCAGCCCAGGCCGGGTTCAGCGTTGGGCCGGTGAACAGGGAATCGTCCACTAGGACCCTCAGCTCGCCGGTTGTTCCTGCGGCTTGGAGCGCGTTCACGGTCTCGGTGGCAAGGGTGGCGAGCCCGGCGTGGCCCATCACCTGGTTGGGCGCGGATTCCCCGGCGCCCAGGAGCACGTCGCCGCCGCCGGTCAGCACCACCCGGTTGGCATCTGGGCCGGCCAGGACCTTGGTACTGAACCGGTGGTCCGGGCCGATTGCCCGGAGCGCGGCCACGGCGGTGAGCAGCTTCATATTGGAGGCGGGGATCCGGCTCTCCGAACCGCGGCGGTCAAACAGGACCTGGCCAGTGAGCGCATCCTGGACCAGCCCTGTGAAGCTGCCGTCGCCGTCGGGCCTTAACAAAGCGTCCAACTGCGCGGCGACGGCCGAGGGCAGCGGGAGGGGCGCCGAATCCGTGAGGGGAGCCAGGCCCTGCCGGGCCGAAAGCGCTGTGGGGGCCTGTTGCCAGGCGGGCACCACAGGCGCCGCCACTGGAGGCGGGCTGACGAAAGCAGGGGCAACCAGCCACACGGCAGGGAGCGCCAGGGCAAGGATCACGGCCAGGAGCAACGCGGTGGGCCAGGCACGCAGCCCGCGCGCGAGGGTGTGCCGGAACGCGCCGGGGCCCGCTGTTTCCTTCATGCTGCTGCTGGTCCTCAAGTCCTGAAAATTCCCCACAGTTCCTGAAACTTGGGCCATTCGCTATATCCTCAATAGTAGTCGGCGGCACCGACACTCCTTTTTGTTGGTCGTCTCCTGTGCCGCGAACCCCCTGCAATTGCCGAGGAGCATTCCATGAAGCATGACGTGACCATCGAGATTCCCAAGGGATCGCGCGTCAAGTACGAAGTTGACCACGAGACCGGCCGCGTCCGCCTGGACCGCGTCCTCTTCACCTCCATGCAGTACCCCACGCACTACGGATTCTTCGAGAACACCCTCGGCGAAGACGGCGACCCGCTGGATGCACTGGTGCTCCTGCAGGACTTCGATCTGATCCCCGGCGTCATCGTGGAGTCCCGCCCCATCGGCGTTTTCAACATGACCGACGACGGCGGCGGAGACGCCAAGGTCCTGTGCGTCCCGGTTGACGCCCGCTTTGATCACATCCAGGAAATCAGCGATGTCAGCGACTTCCTGATCAAGGAAATCGAGCACTTCTTCACCCGCTACAAGGACCTGGAGCCGGGCAAGTGGGTCAAGGCTGAAGGCTGGGGCGACCGCGCCGCCGCCGAGGCCGAGCTGGAAGCCTCCATCAAGCGTTACGTGCCGGCCGCTCACTAATCCCCACCGTCTCCCTCACCTCGCTCCGCTCGGTCAGGGAACCCTGACGGCGTGGGCCCAGCTGTAGTTCGACGGCGGGTGCCGGGTTCGCAAGAGCCGTGCACCCGCCGTCGTCGTTCAGCCTTCCCCGGCGCGAACGGACACTTGAGGCCCCTGGAATCTGCGGATTCGGGGGCCTCAAGTGTCCGTTCGCGCGTTGGGGTGGTCCGCGGGAGCGGAGTCTCAGGAAACTGTGGAATCGTTGCACTGTGAGTTCCGAGCCTTCGTTTAATCCTCCGTGCGGTCCGATCTGCGGGTGGCGGGACGGTGAGGTGGTACGCGCCACGGGAATCCCGTACGCCACCGCGGGCCGCTTTCAACCTCCGGTGGCGGCGTCCGACTGGCCTGCCGAGTATGCCGCCACCACCCTCGCGCCGGCCTGCCCGCAGGGCCCCGTTCCGTTCCTCGACGACGTCCTGGGCACCCGGTACGGCGAGCTCCCCGGAAGTGAGGACTGCCAGCGCCTGTCGATCACCGTTCCGGCCGGGCTTGCCGACGGCGAGCAGGTCCCGGTCATGGTGTGGCTGCACGGCGGCTCCTACACGTCCGGCTCCGGCGACCTGGCGATATTTGATGCCACGTCCCTGGTAGCAGAGAACCGGGTCATCGTCGTTTCGGTGACGTACCGCTTGGGCCTGTTCGGGTATTTGGCTACCGGCACCGGCCGGCCCGCGAATCTCGGCCTGCTGGACCAGCTGGAGGCGTTCCGGTGGGTGCAGCGCAACATCGCGGCCTTCGGTGGGGACCCGGGGCGGGTCACCGCGTTCGGGCAGTCAGCGGGCGGCGACTCCGTAGCCCATCTCATGGCGACGCCCGAAGCGCCGTCCCTGTTCCAGCGGGCCATCATCCAGAGTGCACCGTTGGGGATCACCCGCGGCCGGCACAAGATGAGCCGGGCCATGGGCATCGCGGCCGAAGCCGTCACGGAGGACACCCCGATGCTGGACGTGGTGACCATCGAAGACCACGTGTCACAGGTGGCCCGGAAGTTCGGGCTCATGGCGGCCATGCCGTTCGGCACCCAGTATGGGCACGCCCCGCTGCCCCCTGAATCACGCGTTGAGGCCGCCTGGAACGCCACCGCCCCGGGCATCGAAGTGCTGATCGGGCACACCTCCGATGAGGCCCTGCTGTTCCTTCCCCGGAGTCCCGTGGTCGGCCTGTTGGGCAAGATCCCGGGCCTGGGTGCGGCCGCCGTGCGGGCCATTAGTTGGGCGGTGACGGAGGCGGTCTACGGCAGATCCGCCCGCAGGTTTGCACGCCGCCACGCCCGCGCCGGAGGCAAGGCCTACAGCTACTTGCTGTCCTGGGGCGCACCCGGAAACTTCTACCGCGCCGCACACACCGTTGATTTGCCGCTGCTGTTCGGAAACCAACAGACCTGGGCCGCCGCCGGGCTGCTCAAGGGCGCAACCTGGGATGAGATCAACGCCGTGGGCCGCGAAGTGCGCCGGCTGTGGGCCGCCTTTGCCCGCGGCGACGGACTGGGTGAGGCGGGCGGGATTCCCGGCGCGCTTGAGTACCGGGAAATGTAGGCCGGAGATGCGCGGATTGGCTACGTACTCAGTATAGGGTGTGGACAGCACGCTTTCCGCAGAACTGGTCTGCGGGGAGTTACTGATGGGGGCAGTAATGAGGATTTTCAGGCGCATCGTGTTGCCGGTAGCGTGGCTGGCAGTTTTTGCCGTCATCGCCGTGGCATTAGTGAAGATCGCTTTCGTAGACGGGATGAAGCCGCAGCAAGGCCTCATGGGGCCGTCGGCGGAGGTCGCAATCCCGGTGGTCCAGGCCACCCGGGCAACCGTGACGAATACCGTTGAAGTGCAGGCCACCGTAGACAGTGACGCCGCCGTTGCCGTGAAGAACACCAAGGCGGGCACCGTCACCTACCTGTTCGTTTCGCCGGGCGAGGAGGTTCGCGCACAAGCCCCGCTCTACCAGGTCCGGACCGAGGTTCAGGCGGATCCGGCCACGACAGCCCGGAACATGGTTTCCGGGGAGTCCGAAGGTGGAGCGCCGGCAGCACCTGTCCGAACGGCACCGGTTTACACGTATACAGACGTCTACGCACCGGTCTCCGGGAACGTGGAAACACTCAGCGTCCTGATCGATCAGCAGGTCAGCGTGGGGGAAACGACAGCAACGGTGAATCCCGGTACGTTCACGGTCAGCGGTTCAATCGACGCCGCGCAACAGTACCGGCTCCTGGCCAAGCCGGGTTCAGCGGTGATCTCGGTGGTCGGCGGCCCGGCTCCGTTCACTTGTCCCGCCGTCACGTTGAAGAGCCTGGCAAGTACTTCGGGCGGTGCTGTCGGCGCTTCCGGTGGGGCCGGCGGCGCCAGCCGCGGCGTTCCGTTCGCGTCCGCCGGACCTCTCGGCGGGACGCCGGCCGAGGGCGGCACCCCAACCGGCACCATCAGTTGTGCGGTCCCGAGCGGAGTGGAGGTCTTTGCCGGGCTCGGTGCCACCATGACCGTCACGGCGGGCCAGTCGGCGGATGTTGTTACCGTTCCGCTCACCGCGGTCCGGGGCACCGTTACGGACGGCACTGTGTGGGTCTCTGCCGGAGGTCCTGCCCAGGGAGGTCCTGCCCAGGGAGGTCCCGCTCCGGATGGTTCATCGTCCGACGGCGGCGCAGCGGCAGGCGGACAGGGCGAGGCAGCGCCGGGCGAAGGTAGTGCAGCTGCCGGCCCTGCGGGCCCTGGCGTTCCAGGCGGATCAGTGTCCTCGGGCCCTTCGGAAGAGCGGAAAGTCCAGCTCGGCCTCAATGACGGTTCCCGGGTTGAGGTAGTTTCCGGACTGGCCGAGGGCGAATTTGTGCTCGAATTCATCCCGGGCGCACCGGCGCAGGTACAGCCTGGCCTCCAGCCCGGCATGGCCTACCCGGCCGGAGGCTGACCGTGGAGGAACTGGTTTCGCTGACGGGCGTCACCCGGACCGTCAGGCTTCCTGACGACCAGGAACTGCACATCCTCAAGGGTGTGGACCTTGCCGTCCACGCCGGCGATCACACCGCCGTCATCGGGCGGTCCGGCGGCGGAAAATCAACCCTGCTGAACCTGATCGGCTTGCTGGACCTGCCCTCAAGCGGTGAGGTCCGCTTCCAGGGCGAACCTGTGGCCCACCTGAGCAGCAACGCCAGGGCCAGGCTTCGAGGCTCTTCCGTGGGTTTTGTGTTCCAGCAGTTCAACCTGCTGCCCGGCCGCAGCGCCCTGGACAACGTGATCACTCCCCTGCTGTATGCCCGCGGTACTGCCTTCTGGCGCCGCCGCGAGCTCGCGATGGAAATGCTGGACCGGGTGGGCCTCAGTGCCCGGGTGGACGTTATGCCGAACATGCTTTCCGGCGGCGAACAGCAGCGTGTGGCGATTGCCCGCGCCCTGGTCCGGAGACCCCGGCTGATCCTTGCGGACGAACCAACGGGAGCCCTCGACGTCGAAACCGGCCAGGTGGTGATGGCGCTCCTGGATACCGTCGCGACCGAATCCGGCTCCGCCCTGATCACCATCACGCACGACATCAATGTGGCCGCGCTTGCCAGGGCCTGCTACCGGCTGGAAGCCGGTGTTCTGGCCGGCGCCGAGATCCCGGCCCACCCGGATCCCGAGGGCATTGCACCAAGTGTTCCAGCGGGAGTTTCCGCGGCAGCATCAGCCGGGGTGGCGTCATGAGCGGCCTCGTGTCGGCCATAGTTGAGGCCTGGCAGGAACTTCGCATCAACAAGACCCGGATCCTGCTGGCCCTGATAGGTGTGGCGCTCTCCGTCGCTGCGCTGACCTCGGTGGTGGGCATGGGCAACCTGGTCCGCGAAGGCTACAAGGCCACCTCGGAACGCAGCGGCGGCCGCACCGCGACGCTTGGCCTCGGGGTCTACGGCCAGACGATGCCGGACCCGGAAAAGCTCAGCCAGGCGTACCGCGGCATTGGCGAGCGTTACGGCATCACCTACTCCACAAACGTGTCGCAGACCCAGCACAACTTCCAGTTTCCGCGAGGCGTCCAGTCGGCCCAGGTCCAGGTGGTTGACCCCGACTACGGCGTGATCCATCGTGTGGACCTGTCCCAGGGATCATGGTTTGCGGACACGGACGAGCAACGGTTTGCCCCTGCCCTTGTGGTCTCCGAGGCTTTCTACACCGCCGCCGGACGGCCCAACCTCACCACACAGCCGGCGGTTACGCTGGCCGGACCGCAGAAGACCACTGCGGTGATCATCGGAGTGGTTCCCGATCTCTATCCGCAGATGCCGCCGTCGGCCTATATGCTGACCGGCGCCGCCGCCCGGGCCGGGGTGGTGTCCATGGGCGGCCCCAGCCAGTTTGAGATCTGGGTGCAGGACACTCAGGCCGAGTCGCTCAAGGCAGCCATCGCCGCGGACCTCCGGGAGCAATTCCCGGGCATGGAGGCCCACGTGGAACGGAGGGACTATGCCAGCAATGGCGATCCGTTCGCGATGGTCCAGTTGGGGGTGGCGGGCGTTGCCGGACTGGTGATGCTCCTTGGCGCCGTGGGGATGCTGAACATATCCATGGTCACCGTACGGTACAGGGTGCGGGAGATTGGCATCCGGCGCAGCTTCGGGGCAACATCGCAACGCATCTTTGTGGGCGTGATGATGGAGTCTGTTGTGGCGACGGCGGTGGCTGGCGTTGTGGGCGTGATGATTGCCGTAGCCGTGGTCAAGAATCCGTGGATCGAGGCCAGGGTTGGGTCAGGGCTTACCGAGTTCCCACCCTTCCCTGTGGAGGCCGCGATCCTCGGCCTGGGTGCCGCCGTGCTGGTGGGAGCGCTGGCCGGAGCGATTCCCGCCCTGGTGGCTGTGCGCGTCAAGGTCATCGATGCCATCCGCTTCTAAAGCCATCAGTCCACGTTGAGCGTCCAGTTCCGGATCTCCTCGGGGTCCTCGCCGTGCCTCCGGGTGTGTTCGCGGGCCTGCATCCGGCGGTCCTGAAGCGCCTGCCTCAACAACGAGTGCTTTTCGGCCAGACCGGGTACGCGGTCAATGGCGTCGATGGCCAGCTGGAAGCGGTCGATGCCGTTGAGCATGGCCATGTCGAACGGCGTTGTGGTGGTTCCCTCCTCCTTGTAGCCACGCACGTGCAGGCCCTCCTGGTTGGTCCGGCGGTACGCCAGCCGGTGGATCAGCGACGGATAGCCGTGGTAGGCGAAGATGATCGGTTTGTCCGGCGTGAAGATCCCGTCAAAATCCGACGCCGGGAGGCCATGGGGGTGCTCACCGGCGTCCTGGAGCCGCATCAGATCAACGACGTTCACCACACGGACCTTCAGCCCCGGGACACCCCGCTTGAGTAGTTCGGCCGCGGCAACCGTTTCCACCGTGGGCACATCCCCGGCACACGCCAGAACAACGTCCGGGTCTTCCCCTGGCACCTCCGAACCCGCGAATTCCCAGATGCCCAGCCCCCGCCGGCAGTGGTTCGCCGCGTCGGCCGGCCCCAGCCAGGTGGGCGATGGCTGCTTGCCACTGACCACAATGTTCACGTAATCGGTGGATGCCAGGCAGTGCTCCATGACCGACAGCAGCGTGTTCACGTCCGGCGGCAGGTACACGCGGATAACCTCGGCTTTTTTGTTCACCGCGTGATCGATGAAGCCGGGATCCTGGTGCGAAAAACCGTTGTGATCCTGCTGCCACACATGGGACGAGAGCAGGTAGTTCAGCGAAGCCACGGGCTGGCGCCAGGTCAGCTTCCGGTGGACCTTGAGCCACTTGGCGTGCTGGTTGAACATGGAATCCACGATGTGGATGAAGGCCTCGTAACAGCTGAACACCCCGTGCCTGCCGGACAGGAGGTAGCCTTCCAGCCAGCCCTGGCACAGGTGCTCGCTGAGCACCTCCAGAACCCGGCCGGAGCGGGCGAGGTGCTCGTCGACGTCGTCAATCCGGTACTGCCAGACCTTGTCGGTCACTTCGTAGACGGTCTGAAGCCGGTTGGATGCCGTTTCATCCGGCCCGAAGAGGCGGAAGTTCTCCATGTTCAGCGAGACGACGTCCCGCATCCACGAGCCCAGGGTGATCATGGGGCTGATCCGTTCCGTTCCCGGCGCCGCGACGTCGACGGCGTGGGCGGCGTAGGCGGGCAGCTTCAGCGGTGTGCGAAGGAGTCCGCCGTTAGCGTGCGGGGTGGCGCTCATCCGGAGGTTCCCTGTGGGCGCATTTGTGGCTACGTCGGGCCGGAGCAGGCCCTCGGCGTCGAACAGCTCCTCCGGACGGTAAGACTTCAGCCACTCCTCCAGCTGTTTCAGGTGTGCGCCGTTAGTGCGGACTTCCGCCAGCGGGACCTGGTGGCTGCGCCAGGTGCCCTCCACCTGGAGTCCGTCCACTATCCGAGGTCCCGTCCAGCCCTTGGGCGAGCGCAGCACAATCATGGGCCAGCGCGGCGCAGCGCCGTTTCCAGGGGCACCGGCTGTAGGGGCGCCGTCGTGCGCTTTCCCGCCCGTCCCGTCCGCTCCGTCCCGGCGGGAGTTCTGGATGGCGCGGATCCCGGCCAGGCAGTTGTCGACGGCGGCCGCGAAGTCCCGGTGCGCCTGCTCCGTGTTGTCCGGGTCCTGGACGGTCACGAAGTACGGTTCGTGGCCGTAACCGCGGAGCAGTTGCTCCAACTGTTCCTGCGGCATTCGCGCCAGGATGGTGGGGTTGGCGATCTTATAGCCGTTCAGGTGCAGGATGGGCAGCACGGCACCATCCGCGGCCGGATCCAGGAAGTTGTGCGAGTGCCAGCTCGCCGCGAGCGGCCCCGTTTCTGCCTCGCCGTCGCCGATCACGACGGCGGTGATCAGCTGGGGATTGTCGAACACGGACCCGTAGGCGTGGGCCAGCGCGTACCCGAGTTCGCCGCCTTCGCTGATGGAACCCGGCGTCTCCGGCGCCGCGTGGCTGGGAATGCCGCCGGGGTAGGAAAACTGACGGAAGAGTTCGGCCAGGCCTGCCTCGTCAGGGCCAACCTGGCCGTAGATTTCGGAGTACGTACCCTCGAGCCAGGCGTTCGCCACAACAGCAGGACCGCCATGGCCCGGGCCGGCAATGAAGAGCATTTCCTGCGAGTCCCGGCGGATCACGCGGTTCAGGTGTGCGTAGACAAAGTTCAGCCCGGGAGTGGTGCCCCAGTGGCCCAGCAGCCTGGACTTGGTATGGTCCGCGGCGAGGGGCTCCCGCAGCAGCGGGTTGGAGCGCAGGTAGATCTGTCCCACGGAAAGGTAGTTCGCGGCCCGCCACCAACGGTCCACAAGATCCAGGGTTTCCTGCCCCAGGTTGTCCTGCCCCATGCTTCCGGCCATGACCATCCTCACGTAGCTGCGCCGCCGTCGGCAGCCATGCCTCCATCGCAACACCGATCAGTACGCGGCACAAGCCTGCCCCCTGAGGAACTGCTCGCTGACTTGCCCTGGGCCAGCTGCCAGCCGGTAGTCTGTGTTTCACATGTTCACGTTGACCATCAACCAGACCGATAGCCGGCGCGACGGCGACCGCGTCCCTCAACTGCTGAAGGACCTGCGGCACATACCCGCGCGCCTGGATTTCGACCGGTCTGTGGAGGATGAAGTCCAAGGCATTGTGGACTGCCCGCATCAGGCCGTGGAGGCTGCGCTGATCGCCCTGCGCTGCGGCTCCTGGTACGTGGGGCTCGGCGTCGGGCCGGTCAACGAGCCGCTTCCCAACCAGATCAAGGATGCGTCCGGCCACGGCCTGATCTATGCCCGGCGTGCGGTGGACCGGCTCCGGAACAGCAAGGAACGCATCCCGGTTGCCGTGGAAGGACCGCTGGCGGACATCGCCCACGAAGCCGAAGCCGTGCTGCGGCTTTTGGGCCACATTGTGAGGGACAGGTCCTGCGCTGAATGGCGCGTCCTGGACCTCATGACCCCCGGCGTCCGCGGACAGCAAAAAGCGGTGGCACAGGAACTCAACATCACCACCCAGGCCGTCAGCAAGGCAGTGGCCAGGTCGCAATGGAACGAGGAACACGCTGCCCGCCCCGCCGCCGCGCGGTTGCTGGCGCTCATCCTCGAAGTGCGCTGAACGATCCCTTCATCTCGCCGTTACTGCATGGCGCCGATGATCGCCCCCATCGCCGTGAACGTCACGATGTTGTGCTGGCGTTGATGGCGAACAGCATGAGGCTGCGGCGTTCAAAGAGGTAGTTGACGCCCAGGGCAGCCGCAACCCAGGCCGCGCCCGTAGCCAGCCCGGCTAGGGCACCGAATCCGGCACCGCCGTCGCCGATAAACGCCGCGAGCACCACGGCCATCACCACTGCGAGCAGGAACGATCCCACAAAAACCCGCACGGTCCCGTGCTTCAGCTGCTCATCGGTCACGCCGGCCTCGCGCTGCCATACCTTAGCGAAGAGCACCGAGTACCAGAGCCCTCCCACGATGAAGCTCGCCAGGGCGGCCAGCAGCACGGCCAGCCAGTTGATGTTGATGGCCATGGGGGCATCCACCTTTCAAGGGGTGATAGCCCGATGCTAGCGGCGGAAATCCGTATGGTCTTGTAAAAAAGCCGCAGTGTCAGGTCCTGTTCTCAGGCCGGGCAGCTCCTCCACCGGCACAAACGTGGCGTAGTCGGCGCCGTGTTCGCGGACGATCCTCAGGTACTCCGACGGTGTGAAGCCGCTGAAGCGCCGGAAGGTGCGGATCAGGTGGGGCTGGTCGTAGTAGTCGGCCAGGGCCAGGAGCTGCCGCCCCGGGCGGCAAAGCTGCCGCCGCATTGACGAAACGGTGGAAGCGGCACACGTCGGAGAACCCCTTCGGCGTCGTTCCGCAGTCCCGCATCATGATCCGTTCCAGCGTGGACGTACTGAGTCCCAGCCGCCTCGAAAGGTCCGCCACCGGAATATCGTCCCGGGCAAGGAGGCCGACGGCGGCTGCCGCCCTTTCGTCGCACCGGTAACCGGGGCGGAGCCTCGCCGTGAGGAACGATTCCAGCGCCGCGAAGGCGCGCCCCGGCGTCGGGCTTTCCGTTCCTCGGCTCAGCGAGTCACGAAGAAGGCCGAATCCAGGGAAGATCCGGTCCGCATCCAGTACCCGTCCGGTCAGGGCCGACGGCGGCTGCTCCGTGAATGCGGCCACGCCGAAAGGCGCGAGAACGGCTCCCACGTTGAAAATTTGCGCGGGGTTTTCACTGATGAGGTACGTGCGCTGGAGTCCCGAGTAAAACCCGGTGGCGACGTCTTGCGCCGGCCCCTCGGAGCCGGCGGGGTCGATCAGCCGGTACGGATCCGAGAGGTTCAGGACCAGGTGGGCCGAGGGTCCGGGCAGGATCTTTTCATAGCGTGCCGCGGGGCTGGCCCGGATGAACCAGAAACCCGTGACGAACGGCTGCAGCCCGGGCGGCGCCGGGCACTCCTCGAAGTGCACAGCCCCAGTCTAGGGTTGCCGCTCAAGAGCCACTTGCCGCTCCTGCCGGCCCTCTAAACGAGGCTGCGCAGCACGTGCGCGGCGCCGTCGTCGAGCACCGAAAGCGTGACCTCGTCCGCGGCGGCGATGACTTCCTCCGGGGCCTGGCCCATGGCTACGCCCCGGCCGGCCCAGCCGAGCATTTCGATGTCGTTCCGGCCGTCTCCGATGGCCACGGTGCTGTGGGGTTCGGTCCCCAGCTGGTCGCGGAGCCGCTCGAGTGCGCTGGCTTTGGTGACTCCGGCCGCGGCGATGTCCAGCCACGCCGTCCAGCCGACCGAATAGGTGACGCCGGCCAGTCCGATCTCCTGGATGGTTGCGGTGAATTCTTCCGGGGTGTTTTCGGTGCTGAACACCACCAGGCGGACGGCGGTGGCTTCGAGCAGAGTCTGGAAGTCGACGCCGATCGCCTCCACGCCGAAGCTGGCGTCCTGGAAGCGTTCCGTGGACAGGAAGTTGCCGTCCTCGTCCTCCAGCGCGTACTTGGCCGTGGGCAGCTTCTGCCGCAGCGCCCGGAGCGCGGGGGCCGGATCGAAGGTGGCCTTGTGGATGATTTCGTAGCCGTCAGCCAGGTCCGGATCCAGCCGGAGCGTCACGCCGCCGTTGCAGCAGACGGCGTAGCCGCGGTCGATGCCGATCTGCTCGATGATGGGCAGCGTGGCGTTCAGGGAGCGGCCGGTGGCGATGAGGACATCGTGTCCGGCGGCGACCACGGCTTGGGCTGCCTCACGGACAGGGGCGGACATGTGGCCGTCGTGGTCCACCAGGGTTCCGTCCACATCTAGGGCAACCATGAACTTGGTGGTGCTGTTTTCGTTTGCGATCCGCTGGTCATCGATGCCAGCGACTGTGCTTTCAGTCAATGTAGTCATGCATACCAGTAGACCAGAGACCCCTGACACCGGCTAGGACGCAGGCCACAGCACGCCATGAACAGCCGGTTAATACTCACAGGGTTATCCCCGGTGTGAGTGTTAACCTTCGGCACGCCGTTCCCGCCGGCCGGCCCTAGATTCCCCGCCGCGTGGTCAATTCCCCACCGCGTGACACGGGGAAAAGTCCACGTTGAGGGGACTTGCCGGGACTTATCCACATCCGGGCGCGCGGGTCTGGCTACGTAAGAATGAACCGCCCAGCATTGGACCATGGAATCCGCCCCTCCAGCCCTGGTCCTCGCCAGCCGCAGGCGCGCCCTCACCGGAAGCAGCCGTGGCTTGAGCCGCGCCTACAACAAGGGAGACCTGGTCCGCGTCAGAACCGGCGTCTACTACAGCAAGCCCGCCTGGATCGCCCTCAAAGCCTGGCAACGTTATGCGGCCACGGTCGCAGCCGTGGCGGCCAGTGATCCGGAAACAGGGTTCTGCTACCTGACCGCCCTACGTGTCTGGCGACTACCCAGCCCGCGGGTTCCTGACCACGTCCACATCCTGACGCCGTCACCGCACAAGGCTGGCAGGCTTCCTTCAACCACGCGGGCGGCAAAGGACCCGAAGACCGGCCGCACGGGGCTGGAAGACGTGCGCGGCTATGGAATCTCCCGGCATCACTGGCATGCGGACCTCGTCGAGACCGGTGGGTTACGTGTGACGTCGTTGATTCAAACCGTTATGGACTGTGTAGTCCGGCTGGAACTTCCCGAGGCTGTCGCGATCGCGGACGCTGTCTTGGGAAGCCGGCGTAAGGAAGGCGAAGGCCTCACCCGCATCGACTTGAAGCAAGCGTCGGCCGGCCTTGCATCTGCCGCCAAACGCCGCCGGGTCCTGGAGGTGCTCGAACTTTCTGACGAGGCCTCGGAATCCGTAGGCGAGTCCCGGAGCAGGGCACTCATCCACATCCTGGGGCTTCCGGCTCCGGTCCTCCAGCATTCCTTTTATGACCATGAAGGTTTCATTGCCCGGACGGACTTCTTCTGGCCCGAATATGGCGTCGTTGGGGAGTTCGACGGCGACGCCAAGTATCTCGACGACGACCTCCTGGACGGCCGCAGCACACGGGAAACCGTCCTGGCTGAGAAGAAACGTGAGGATCGGCTCCGGGCGCTTGGCTACAAGGTTGTCCGCTGGGACTGGAAAGCCATAACCGACCCGGATTTATTGCTGCGGAAACTACAACGTGCCGGAGTAATACGCAAGAATCCCCGCCTCGTGGCCTAATCCCCCTCGCGTTACAAGGGGAATGGACCACGCGACGGGGAATTGTCAGTGAAGCGGCCGGAGCCTAGAGGACGGGGAAGACTTCCAGGCCACCAAGGTACTTCTGCAGAGCGGCCGGGACGTTGACAGAGCCGTCCGGGTTCTGGTGGTGCTCCAGGATGGCCACAATCCAGCGGGTGGTGGCCAGCGTGCCGTTCAGGGTGGCCACGGCGCGGGTGCCCTTGGGCGCACCGTCCGGGGCAAACACACGCTCGCGGATGTTCAGGCGGCGGGCCTGGAACGTGGTGCAGTTCGACGTGGAGGTGAGCTCACGGTAGGCGCCCTGGGTGGGAACCCAGGCTTCGCAGTCGAACTTGCGGGCTGCCGAGTTGCCGAGGTCGCCGGCGGCAGTGTCGATCACGCGGTAGGGAAGCTCGCACTTGGCCAGCATCTCCTCTTCCCAGGCCAGCAGGCGCTCGTGCTCCGCGGCAGCCTCTTCAACCGTGGTGTAGATGAACATCTCCACCTTGTTGAACTGGTGCACGCGGATGATGCCGCGGGTGTCCTTGCCGTGCGAACCGGCCTCGCGGCGGTAGCACGAGCTTTGCCCGGCGTAACGGACGGGGCCCGCGGACAGGTCCAGGATCTCGTCGGCGTGGTAGCCGGCCAGGGCAACCTCGGAGGTTCCCACGAGGTAAAGGTCGTCCTCGGCGAGACGGTAGATCTCGGCGTCGTGCTTGACGTCAAAGCCGGTGCCCTGCATGGTTTCCGGCCGGACCAGGGTGGGGGTGATCATCGGGATGAAGCCGGCCTCGATGGCCTGGTCCATGGCCATCTGCAGCAGCGCCATCTCCAGGCGTGCACCCACACCGCGCAGGAAGTAGAAGCGTGAGCCGGAGACCTTGGCGCCGCGTTCCATGTCGATCGCGCCGATCAGTTCGCCGATTTCCAGGTGGTCCTTCGGCTCGAAGTCCGGGAATTCGCGGGGCGTGCCGACGGTCTTGACCACAATGTAATCGTCCTCGCCGCCTGCGGGGACGCCGGGCTCAATGAGGTTGGGGATGCCGCGGAGCAGCTCCTCCTGCTTGGCCTGTGCGGCGTCCGCCTCGGCCGAGGCAGCCTTCACCGAGTTGGCGAGCTCCTTGACCTCGGCCAGCAGGGCTTTCTTCTCATCGCCCTTGGCCTGCGCCACCTTCTTGCCGAAGACGTTCTGCTCGGCGCGGAGGTTTTCAAACCGGATCAGGGCGGCACGCCTGGCGGAGTCTGCGGCGATGATCGCGTCCACCACTGATTCGTCTGCGCCGCGGGCGCGCTGGCTGGCACGGAACTTGTCCGGGTTTTCGCTGAGGTCTTTTACGTCGATCACCAGACAAGAGTATCGAATCCGGCAGAACCAACACTGCGCGGCCGGACAGGGGGAACCGCGGCGCCGCGACCGGGATACTGTTGGAGCACCATGAACGACTGGCTTCTCTACGTCCTGAGCGCGGCGGCGCTGGCTTTCGCCGTCTCCAGCTGGTGGGGCGTCCGGAAGCTAAAAGCCCTGCACATCCGCAGCGCGGTCCACGAAGAACCACATGAAACCGGCCTCACCCAGCAACGCGTGGCGGTCATCCTCAACCCCGTCAAGGCCCGTGCCCTGGAAGCGAAGGACGCCATCCAGCGCGCCTGCCTGACGGCCGGCTGGGACGAGCCCCTCTTCCTGGAGACAACCGCCGACGACCCCGGGTACTCCCAGGCCCGCTCGGCGCTGGACTACAAGGCCGACGTCGTTCTGGTGGGCGGTGGCGACGGTACTGTCCGGGTGGTAGCTGAGTCCCTTGCACAAACGGGTGTAGCCATGGGCCTGATTCCCCTGGGGACGGGAAACCTCCTGGCGCGAAACGTGGACCTGGATGTCAACGACCTTCACGCCAACGTGCATACAGCGCTTTTCGGCCACCAACGCTACATCGATACCGCGCGGATGAGCATCGAGAATTCCCGCACGGGACACTCGTCCGAACACGCGTTCCTGGTGATCGCCGGGATCGGCATGGACGCCGAAATACTCGCCGATACCAATGCCGGCCTCAAGAAAGCCGTGGGTTGGCTTGCTTATACCGAGGCCGGAATGCGTCACCTGCCTGGGCGGCGACGAAAAGTATCAGTCGCGCTGGATGACAAGCCGGAGCAGGTCCGGAACATCCGCAGCGTCCTCTTTGCCAACTGCGGGCTGGTACCGGGAGGGATCGATTTCATCCCGGAGGCCATGATCGACGACGGCATGCTGGACGTGGTGGTCATGAGCCCCCGCAGTGCCATCGGCTGGGTGGCCATGTACGCGAAAATCCTCTTCAAACACAAGCGCAACCTGCCCATCATGACGATGTACCGGGCCGGGAGAATCGTCATCAAGTGCCCAGAGCCCATGCCCACACAAATCGACGGCGACACGTCCGGGTTGGCCACCAAGCTCACCGTCCGGGTGGAACCGCGGTCCCTCCTGATCAGGGTGAAAGGACAGCAGGCCTAAGGCCGGTCCGGCCTCAGGCGGTTGCCTTCTTGGCAGTTCCAGCCTCTGCGGCGGCTTTCGCGGCGCGCGCCTCGGACTGCTCTCGGATCATGGCCTGCTCCTCTTCGAAGCGCAGGCGGTCGGCGCGGTCAGCGTCATCCCCGTCCCAGTCCTGATTGTCGGCTGTGGGCTTCGGATTAACAATCATGCCCTGGCCGTCATTGTCTGTGCTGCTGGTACTCATGACCTGTTCCCTTCATTAGGGGCCATCCCCCAAGTGGATCAAGCAAGCATACGCACAGTAACTATCCCGCGGAAGTACCTTGGCCTACGCTGTGGGCGAAGCCTCAAGCGCCTTCAAGCTGCATTCATTCCCCCTGCAGAATCTTCCCGACCCATTCATGCGCTGCCCGGAATGCCTCGTCAGATGTGTGTTGCGCGACGCTGGAGCTTTGGGCGTCCGCCCGTCCATACGAGCCCAGGAAGCGGGTGGCCGGGCTGATGCGGTGAAGGCCGGCCAGGGCGTCGGCCACTCGGGCGTCCGCGATGTGCCCGTCGGCGTCAATGCTGAAAAAGTAGTGACCCAGGTACTGACCCGTAGGCCGGGATTCGATCCGGCTGAGGTTCACACCCCTCGTGGCGAATTGGTCCAGGATTTCCATCAGCGCACCCGGGCGGTCTTCCGGAAGCGGGACAACGACGGTGGTCTTATCCGCACCGGTCCGTTCGGGCAGCGCGCCGGGCCTGCTGACCAGGATGAACCGCGTCACTGCTCCCGGGTTGTCGCCGATGTTTTCCGCCAGGACGGTCAGCCCCGGCTGCTCCTGGGCCACTATGGGCGCACAGATCGCGGCGTCGTAGTGGGCGTCGCCGCCCAGGAGCCCCATGGCGGCCGCCGCCGTGGAGGAGCCGGCAACATATTCTGCGCCTGGAATATTCGCTTCCACCCAAAGACGGCACTGCGCCCAGGCGTGGCCGTGAGTGGAAATGCGGCGGATATCCTCAGTGCGCGCACCGGGTCCGGCCACCAGCACAAAGCTGATGGGGACAAGGATTTCGCGGATGATTCGGAGTTCCTGCCCGCCGGCGATAGCGTCCAGAGTGGCGGTGACCCCGCCTTCCACCGAATTCTCAATGGGGACCATCGCTGCGTCCGCAGAGCCGTCGCGGACCATGTCCAGGGCGGCGTTAACGTTGGAGGCCGGGATGCGGGTGGCCTCTCCGGCACCCGGAACCTGCATCAGTGCCGCCTCGGTGAATGTGCCCTCAGGCCCGAGGAAGGTGTACGTAACAGGTGTCGCGGGCATGGATTCCTCTGTGGTGACGGGACGCAGGTTCGGGCTGAACTAGAGAACGAGGGGCTTCAGGCCGTTATCGGACACCAGCGGCTTGCCGGACTCGAGCCACTGGTCCATTCCGCCGGCCACATTAATGGCCGTATAGCCCTGACCGGTAAGCCATTGCGCGGCGCGGAAAGACCGCCCGCCCGTGCGGCAGATGACATAGACATCCTGGTCCGGGTCCAGTTCATCAAGCCGCGCCGGAAGCTGATCCAGGGGAATGTGCAGAGCGTCCTCAGCATGTCCGGCTACCCATTCGTAGTCTTCGCGGACGTCCAGGATCACGGCGTCGGCGGGGACGTCGTTGACGGGCACGGAATTGAAATCGCTCATGGGAGTCCTCTTTCGGAGAATCACGGGTCTGCTTCCAGCCTAGCGCGAGCCGCCCTTCCTGCCTGCCGAAAGCCGACGCACGTTACGCTTCTAAATGATCCTGAGGAGGAGCTTTGCCCGCTGAGCAGACAACCGGTTCCACGGCTGACATCCACGAACTGACCGCCGTCCAACTCCGGGATGTGCTCTACGCCGGCGAGCTCTCAGCGCGGGAAGCCACCGCCCATTTCCTGGCGCGAATTGCCGAAAAGAATCCGTTGCTGGGCGCCTTTGTCACGGTCACGGCGGATCAGGCGATGGCCGATGCTGGGGCCGCCGATGCCCGGTTCGTCCGGTTCCGAAAGGACTTTGGGAACGACTCCGCGCGGGACTCCGGAGGCAGCGCGGACAGCCTGCCGCTCCTGCACGGCATGCCGGTGGCGTTCAAGGACCTGACCGACGTCGCCGGCGTGGTGACCACCCACGGAAGCGCTGCGCTTGACCATAAACCGGCGCCCACCGATGGCGCCGTGGCCGCTGTCCTCAGGGCCGCAGGCGTTGTCTCACTGGGGAAGACGCAGGTTCCGGAGTTCGGACTGACGGCATACAGCGAAAACCGCATCGCGCCGCCGTCGCGCAATCCGCATGCGCCGAGCCGGAGTTCCGGCGGCTCCTCCGGGGGCAGCGCTGCCGCGGTGGCCGCCGGCCTGCTTCCGTTCGCACCAGGGACCGACGGCGGCGGCTCCGTCCGCATCCCGGCCGCCGCCTGCAGCCTGGTGGGACTCAAACCCGGCCGCGGCGTGGTGCCGTCGGGCGAGAGTTCAGGCGACCCCGCCCGCCTGGTCGTAGCGGGGCCGCTGGCCCGCACCGCAGCCGACGCGGCCCTGCTGATGGATGCCCTGGTCCCATCCCGTGACAACAGTTATCTCGACGCAGTGGCACACGAACCGCGCCCGCTGCGCATCGGCCTGACCCTGGACAGCCCCTGGTTCGCCACCTTTCCGTTCACGCCCGAACCAGAGGCCATGGCCGCGTTGCAGGCGGGCACCGACATGCTGGAGCATGCCGGGCACGCCGTCAGCGAAGCCTCCATCCGGTACGACAACCGCTACCCGGACGCCTTCACCACAGCGTGGACCGCCGCCGTTGGAACTGCCCGGATCAGTCCGCAGCGCGAAGCGCTTCTGGCCCCGCTGACGCGTACGTTCAGGCGCCGGGCCCAGCAGCGCAGCGCCGCAAAGCTCAATGAATCGCTGGCGTTCCTGCGGCAATTCGAGCGCGACGCCATCACGCAGTACGGTGGCTGGGACCTGATGCTGATGCCGGCCCTGGCGCAGACCCCGCGTCCCGTGGGCTGGTTCACCGGCGCCACACACGGCGACGAACCGTGGCCAGCCGCGGAATGGCCCGGGGACGCCGACGGCGACTATCGCCGGCAGTGCGAATTCGCGCCATGGTCCTCCATGGTGAATGTCTGCGGCCTGCCGGCCATCACGATTCCGGTGTACTGGACCGGCGGGGAGCCGTCTCGCGGCCTGCCGATGGGCATCCAGCTTGTGGGACCGGCGGGATCGGAACTGCTCCTGCTCCAGGTGGCGGCACAACTCGGCTTCTGATGGCCGTTTGAACTGCTCCAGGGTGTCGACTCGGGGGCCGATCCGGAGGACGATTAAGGGGCAGTCATTATGAGGAGGTCTGTGATGTGCTACTCATCGATGGAGGATTTCGGGTGGCGTAACAAGAGAGAAGCCGACCGGAAACCCGAAGCACGCCAGGAAACACCGCCGGACCGTCCGGAGCCGCATTACACGGCCCAGGACTTCACCTTCTGGGCGTTCCCGCGTCGCCGGAGGACCCACGAAGCCCAGGAACCGGCCGCTGAGCGCGGGCGCGAGCGAGTCTGATCTTGTTGTTCAGGCCCACCTGAAGAAAGGCCCCCTGCCGGGGGCCTTTCCGCTGCTTGGCAGTGTCTGCTCCGCACAAGTAGGCGTCTCCGGACAACATACGCCGCTGCGGGTCAGTAGCCGTAAGTCGAGGCGTACGACAGCCCGATGATGAGCAACAGCCAGAACGCTCCGTAGCCGAGCAGGCACAGGTAGCCCAGGACCAGTCCGGTGATGGACATGCCCTTGCCGGAGGGTTCACGGCGGAGGGCAAGATGGCCGGTGATGATTGCGGCGATCTGCGGAATCATGATCCAGCCAACGATGACCGAGGCAATGCCGCAGACCATGCTGGCGATGCTCAGACCCTTGGGCTCCTGGGCCGGCATGCCGTAATACGCGGGCTGTCCGTACGCCGGCTGGCCGTAAGGGCTGGCACCCTGGCCGTAAGGGCTTGCCGGCTGGGCATAGGTCGCGCCGTACTGACCGCCGGGTTGGCTGTACGCGCCGGGTTGGTTGTACTGGCCCGGCTGGCTGTACTGCCCCGGCTGGCTGTTCTGGCCTGCGCCGTACTGACTCTGGCCGTACGGGTTCTGGTCATACAGAGGCGGCGCCGGAATGCTGGGGCCCTGTGGCGGCACAAACTGCGGCGGCTCGTAGCCCGCCGGCGAATCGGCCGGTCCCTGGGTGCCGGACCCTTGCGAATCAGGGCGCGGAGTTTGCTGGTCAGTCATGGTTTTCCCCATTCGAAGTCTTCGTCTCCCAGCCTACCGCCGCCTACTTTACAGGCCTACAGCCGCACTCACCCAGTCCTACCGCCCCCAATACGGCAGGACGTAAACGGCAAAAAATACAAAGGCAGCCAGGAACATCAACCGGGTCATTCCACTGGCTGCGTGGTGCTGCGCCTTCGACTTCCTGCCGTGGGCGAGTTGCCGGGACCCAGGCCGCCCCGCCGACTGCCCGGACCGCGTCGGTCCAGACACACCAGGTCCAGCCACGGCCGGCCTAACGCCTGGCCTAACCCCTCGGCTAACGGCGGGCTTAACCACAGCGGGCCTAACCAGCGTGCCACTGTCGGCCGGTTCCTGCGGGAGCTGCTGGCCGAGAAGGGCATGCAGGCCTACCACCGTCTGCTGGTCGAGCACCGGGGGCAGCGCCAGGACGGCAGCAACAACGCGGTCGGCCCCTGCCACGGCGACGTCTGAATTGGTGATCCCGAAGAGGTCCGGCTGACCAGCGAGGCAGATCAACGGGCGGACGAACCGCCGGTGGGGCGGTGCCAGCACGGACGCGACGGCGGCGCACTGCGCCAGCGCACCCTCCACGGACTGCGTCCTGGCAAAACGGCCCTGCCACAGGACACCGGCGGAGACACGGACCTCGCCGGTCCAGTTCTTGGCATCGACCACCACCACCCCGCCCGGACCCACCAGCACATGGTCAAGGTTGGCTTTGGGCCGCCCCGGCCAGTTCACATCGTTCAGAAGGTACCAGCCGTGCGGAATGAGCCGGCTCAGCCGGTCCGCCACGAGCCGCTCGCCCACCGCACCGGCGTCCCACGACTTCGTGGCCCGCTCGGCCTGGTCGAGTTGGCGCTTCAGCCGCTGCACGCGTTCGGCGGCCAGCCTCGACTGCTCGGCCGCGCCGTCTCCTGCCCCCATGACCTTCCCCCGGTTCCCGAGTGCCGACCCACTGCAGTGCCTGACGCTTGCTGGGCCGCCCGGCCTACTGCACTGCCCGACGGCGGCGCTCCCCGCCGTCGGGCATTCTTCCTGAGTTTTTCCGAAAGTAGCAGCGCCGCAGGGAGCCGGTATATAGGTACTTTTGGGCCCAGTACTCAGGTTTAACCACCTGTTCATGACATTCCGCGTCACAGGGGCCGGATTATGGACCCGGCGTTTTGACTCCCGTCCGGGTCTGGCATGCTGGTGCCATGGCTAGCCGTGCGGGCACAATCGCCCAACCCCAGGACCTTGTTGACATCACTGCGCTCCTCGACGCGTACTACGACATTTCGCCGGATCTGGGTGATCCCGGCCAGCGCGTGGCATTCGGTACATCCGGGCACCGCGGCTCGAGCCTCAAGGCGTCGTTCAACGAAAAACACATCGTCGCGATCACGCAGGCCATCGTGGAATACCGTGCCGGACAGGGCATCACCGGCCCGCTTTTCCTGGCAAAGGACACCCACGCCCTCAGCGAGCCGGCGCAGAACTCGGCGCTGGAAGTCCTGGCCGCCAACGGCGTGCACGTGCTGATCGATGCGCGGCACGGCTACACCCCCACGCCGGCACTCAGCCACGCGATCCTCACGTACAACAACAACCGCCAGCCCGGCACCCCGGAGGCGGACGGCATTGTGGTCACGCCCAGCCACAACCCGCCCGGAGACGGCGGCTTCAAGTACAACCCGCCGCACGGCGGCCCGGCCGATTCCGATGCCACAGGCTGGATCGCCAACCGTGCCAACGAACTCCTCGAAAACGACCTGCGTGGCGTGAAGCGCATTGCCGTGGCTGAGGCCCTGGCTGCGGACAGCACCGGCAAGTTCGATTTCCTCAGCAGCTACGTTGACGACCTCCCGTCAGTGCTGAACCTGGACGCGATCCGCGAAGCCGGTGTCCGTATCGGCGCCGACCCCATGGGCGGTGCCGCCGTGGATTACTGGGGCGAGATCGGCGAGCGCCACCATCTGGACCTGACCGTGGTGAACCCCACTGTGGATCCCCAGTGGGCCTTTATGACGCTGGACTGGGACGAGAAGATCCGGATGGACTGCTCCTCCCCGTCCGCGATGGCCTCGCTGATCAAGCGGATGTCCGACGGCGGCAGTTCAGCAGCGTTCGACATCGCCACCGGAAATGACGCCGACGCCGACCGGCACGGCATCGTGACCCCCGACGGTGGCCTGATGAACCCGAACCACTACCTCGCCGTCGCCATCGATTACCTCTACCGCAACCGCAGCGGCTGGAACCCCAACTCGGTGGTGGGCAAGACCCTCGTTTCGTCCTCGATCATCGACCGTGTGGCGGAAAGCCTGGGCCGCAAGCTGGTTGAGGTCCCCGTGGGCTTCAAGTGGTTTGTGCCGGGACTGCTGTCCGGCGAAGGCGCGTTCGGCGGCGAAGAGTCTGCCGGCGCTTCTTTTAACAAGCTGGACGGCAGCGTCTGGACCACCGACAAGGACGGCATCCTGCTGGCGCTGCTGGCCTCGGAGATCACCGCGGTCACCGGCAAGTCGCCGTCGCAGCTGTACAAGGGCCTGACCGACCAGTTCGGCGCCCCCGTCTACGCCCGGATTGATGCCGCGGCCACGCGGGAGCAGAAGGCGGCACTCGGCAAGCTCTCGCCGTCGGACGTCACCGCAACGGAACTGGCCGGCGAAACCATCACCGCCAAGCTGACCGAGGCGCCCGGCAACGGAGCGTCCATCGGCGGACTCAAGGTGGTCACGGAGAACGCCTGGTTCGCTGCGCGCCCGTCCGGGACCGAGGACGTCTACAAAATCTACGCCGAGTCCTTCAAGGGCGAGGAGCACCTCAAGCAGGTCCAGGCGGAAGCCAAGGCCCTGGTGGACGGCGTCATCGCCTAGCCTGCCCACGAGCAAACCCAACGCTCTCTCACTAAATGCACTTAAATGACCGACGCTCTCTCACTTTCCTCAGGAGAGTGAGAGAGCGTTCGTCGTTAAGCCGCAGAAAGTGAGAGAGCGTTAGACGGTGCGGACAACATCGTCGTAGCTGAACTTGGGCTTCGCGGCGCCCCAGGCGTCTGCGCCGGCCTGGCCGATGTTGACCACCAGGAAGCTCTTCTGGTCACCGGCCGGGAAGAACGCGGCGTCGATGGCGCCGAAATCTGCTCCGGTCATCGGGCCTGCTGCGAGGCCGAGGGACCGGACGGCCAGGATGAAGTAGCCAGCCTGCAGGTGCGCGTTGTTGTTGCCGGTGGACGCAGCAAGGTCCGGGGCGGCGTCGTACATGGCCTTCGGGGCGTTGTACTCGGGGAGGAAGTTGTCCCACTGTTCGGCCCAGGCGGTGTCGTAGCTGAGGACGGCGACCAGCGGCGCGGAGGCGGTCTTGGCCTTGTTGCCGTTGGCCAGCGTGTCAACGAGCGTGGCGCGGGCCTCGTCCGAGCGGACGTAGGTCACGCGGAGGGGCTGGGAGTTGAACGCCGTGGGGCCGAACTTGGTGAGCTCGTAGATGGCGCGGGCCTGGTCCTCGGTCACCTCGCCGGTGAAGGAGTTGGCCGTGCGGGCCTCGGCAAAAATGGCGTCGACGGCGGCCGAATCGATGACAGCTTCTTCGTGGGCAATAGTCATGGCGTACCTTTCGCTGGGCCGCTCATCGCAAATGATGGGCGTGCGGTCTGCTTTCCATAGTTGTAACTTCAAGCTCGCCCGCCCTCTTCCCAATACGCAGGTGACGTTCACCACAGCGAAGCGGCGCGGTATTGTTGCACCGGAAGATCCCAGCCCCAGCGGCAACCCCTTGAAAGGCCCCGACCATGAGCATGCTCGGAATGAAATGGAAGCTTCACGGCACCGGCAAATCGATTAAGCCCGGCCACGTGGTTGCTCCGGATGAGCGGCTCGCCTGGCCCCTGACCATCGGCGTTGGCATGCAGCACGTTGTGGCCATGTTTGGCGCCACGTTCCTGGTGCCCATCATCACCGGGATGCCGCCGGCCACCACACTCTTCTTCTCCGGCATCGGCACGCTGCTGTTCCTGGTCATCACCAAGGGGCGCGTCCCCAGCTACCTCGGCTCCAGCTTCGCGTTCATCGCGCCCATCATGGCGTCCCAGCAGCAGTTCGGCGTGCCCGGCGCGCTGGGCGGAGTGGTGCTTGCCGGCGTCGCACTGGCCCTCATCGGCGCGATCGTGCAGAAGTTCGGCGCAGACTGGATCAACCGGCTGATGCCGCCCATCGTCACCGGCGCCATCGTGGCGCTGATCGGCCTGAACCTCGCCCCCGCGGCGAAAATGAACTTCGACGCCGCCCCCGTCACCGCCGTCATCACGCTGGCCACCATCATTCTGGTCAGTGTTCTTTTCCGCGGAATCGTCGGACGGCTCAGCATCCTGGTGGGCGTAGTGGTGGGCTACCTCGTGGCCATGCTGCGCGGCGAAGTGAGCTACGAAAAAATGGAGGCCGCCGCCTGGATCGGTCTCCCGCACTTCCAGACCCCCGAGTTCCATGTGGGCGTGCTTGGGCTCTTTGTCCCTGTGGTGCTGGTCCTCGTGGCCGAGAACATCGGGCACGTGAAGTCCGTGGCGGCCATGACCGGCCAGAACCTCGACGGCGTCTCCGGCCGCGCGCTGATGGCCGACGGCGCCGCCACGGTTCTCGCAGGCATCGGCGGCGGCTCCGGCACCACCACCTACGCAGAGAACATCGGCGTTATGGCGGCCACCAAGGTGTATTCGACGGCGGCGTACTGGGTTGCCGGCGTGTTCGCCATTGTGCTGAGCTTCTCGCCGAAATTCGGCGAACTGATTGCCACGGTCCCGCAGGGTGTACTGGGCGGCGCCGCCACCATGCTGTACGGCATGATCGGCATCCTGGGCGTCAAGATCTGGGTGCAGAACAAGGTGAACTTCTCCCACCCGGTAAACCTGACCACCGCCGCCGTCGCGCTGATCATCGGCATCGCGGATTACACCTGGACCATCGGGGAACTGACGTTCACCGGCATCGCCCTCGGCTCAGCCGCCGCCCTGGTGATTTACCACGGCATGAAAGCCATCGCGAAGGCCCGGGGCTCGGTGGCGGAACCGGAAACGGAGCACACGGGCCTTCCGCCGGCCGTGAAGGCAGCCGCCAACGCGGCAGCGAAACGCAGGCCCAAGAAGCGCTGACCCGTCCGAAGTGGCGTCCGGCTGGCGCTTCAGACTGCTGCGGAGTCAGGCTGCGTGACCGCCGCGAAAGAATGGTCCTGGTGGCGTTCCAATGCCGAAGACCGGCCGCGGCTGGGGACGCTTGGCGGTCAGCTCCGCTTCCGCGGGGTGTTTCAGTTGCCGGATCACCCACGGAACCAGGTATTCCCGTGCCCAGATGAGGTCCTCGGTCCTGGCTTCCTTCCAGCTGCGGGGCAGCGGCGGCTTGGGCGCCAACGGCTCCAGGGTGTGCGGGACACCCAGGGCATTCAGCACGGCCGCGGCGATGGTGTGATGCCCCAGCGGTGAGAAGTGCAACCGGTCCGGATCCCACATCCCCGGGTTCGACAGTTCGCGCAGGAACCACAGGTCAACCATGACCGCGTCGTGGCGGGCGGCCACCGCGTGGAGGTTCTCGTTGAAGATGGCCACTTTGCCGCGGATCTGGCTGAAGACCGGCGTCGCACCCCAGTCCGGCCCGGCAAAGAGGACCACGGTGGCGCCGGACCGTGCCAGCTGGTCCACGCCGTCGTCGATCTTTTCGGCGAGCCGGTCAGGATCGCTGCGGCGGAAAACAATGTCGTTGCCGCCGGCGGAAAGCGTGACCAGGTCAGGTTTCAGGGCCAGTGCAGGGGCAAGCTGGTGGTCGAGGATCTGCTGCACGAGCAGGCCCCGGACGGCCAGGTTGGCGTAGGCGAAATCAGGCTGGTTCGCACTGAGTTCCTCGGCCACGCGGTCTGCCCAGCCGCGCAAACCACCCTCGCTGCGCGGCTCCGGATCCCCGATCCCCTCGGTAAAGGAGTCACCCAACGCAACCAGCCGGTGCCACGGGTGGGGCGCCGGTTCCACAGAGGTGTTCTTGGCTGAAATGTCCTGTTTCCAGACGTTCATGCCGTGCTCCCTGTTTTGTAGGGTCCCTCGCTGAGGGAGGAGGTTTCAATTCCAGCGAGTCCCTGGAAGGAGGCATTCTCCCGGCCGCGTCCCGCCGGGTCCGGGCGCGAGGCAGCCACAATATTCAGGGCTGTCTCGCGAAGCCCCTGGTTGGTGTGCCGCGAGACAGTGCGGAGGTACTGCAGTGCCGCCTCATGGCCGAGCCCGTAATCGGTTTTGAGGGTACTGACTGCCAGGTCCATGAGCATCATGGAGCTTTGGGCTACCGCCAGTTGGGCGCCGGCTTCGGCCCGCTCCGCCACCCGCACCACCATCCGCAGCGACCGGGCCACCTGCCGCGCATACCGGCGCGTCCTGATGATGTCCTCGCTGGTGAAGGCATGCGGAGTGGACGCGTAGAGGCTCAGTGCGGCACTCCATCCGAGGGTGGCCACAATCGGCGTGGACAGCAGCGACCTGACGCCGTGGCCCGCGGCAGCACTGGCATAGCCCGGCCACCGCCGGTCGCGGGCGACGTCGGGCAGGTGCACAAAATCACCCGCGCGAACGGCTTCCAGCACCGGTCCGTCCGCGAACGAGCATTGTTCTTCGTCTGCGGCGCGGGCTTCGACGGTACCGGCGGCGGCCGTCCGGACAGAGCCGGGGCGGAAGAAAGTGACAGCCCAGCTGATCCCGCGGGAATCGCCGTCGATGTCGCGCATGAACTCGCCGGTGACCGCAGCAAGGAAGTCTTCAACATCCGTGCTGTCGAACACCACATCCTGGGGATCGGGAAGCGATCCCCAGCCCGGCTCCCCCGGTGTCTCCGCGGCCATGTTCCACGCCTAGGTTCGAAACGCGTGGCCCACTGCAAAACCTGCTTCTAGGATACGTCCGGTGATGGCTCCCAGGGCGTGATCCAGCCACACAAAAACCGCAGTCCGGGGATAAAACTGTTATGTCGCAGGACATCGGTGACAGTTCTGCCTCAGGACAATGGTGACACTTCGGCGGGCTTTGGTGGTGACACTTTTCGAGGGTTAACACGGCTTTGGCCGGCATGGCATGGGAAACCAAGAATGACGGGTGAATAAGAATGAGCCCATCAACGCCCGTATCCGCCTTGCGATCGCCCAGTGGCCCGATGATGCACCCCGCGGGTCCGTCACCACATTCTGCGACGAGCACGGCATCACCCGCAAGACGTTCTACGCGATCCGGG
Source organism: Pseudarthrobacter sp. KH_020_B (assembly GCF_057840185.1). Lineage (NCBI taxonomy): Bacteria > Bacillati > Actinomycetota > Actinomycetes > Micrococcales > Micrococcaceae > Pseudarthrobacter > Pseudarthrobacter sp. KH_020_B. The sequence continues at coordinate 245,132 of NZ_CM174506.1, read as the reverse complement.
CCAGGGCACGCGATGAAGGCCAGGCCGCAGCCTTGGAGCCACGCTCACGCCGCCCGAAAACCTCACCCACCAAGCTCACCGAGGACCTCAAGGAAGACGCGTTGAAGGTGCGGGCCGCTCTGGAATCCTCGGGGCTGGATCATGGGCCGATCAGCGTGCACGACAAGATGGTGTCCCTGAAGATGCGCGCCCCGTCCGTGGCCTCGCTGGCACGGATCTTTCGGGAGAAGAACGTGGCCCGGCTGGAGCCGAAGAAGAAGCCCCGTGCCGCTTACCGCAGGTTCGTCTATCCGGCCCCGAACGCGTGCTGGCAATTGGATGCCACCGAGTACGTGCTCACCGGTGGGCGCAAGTGCGTGATCTTCCAGCTGCAGGATGATCATTCACGCCTCGCACTCGCCACCCACGTGGCGGCCGGCGAAACCAGTGAGGCGGCCCTGGCGGTCGTGAAGAAGGGCATCACCGCCCACGGTGTGCCGCAAAGGTTGCTCACGGATAACGGCATGGCCCTAAATCCTTCACGCCGGGGGTGGGAAGGCCAGCTGGTCACCTACGTCTCCTCGCTCGGCGTCGAGCCGATCACCGGCAAACCATATAAACCGACCACCCAGGGAAAGAACGAGCGGTTCCATCAGACGTTGTTCCGCTGGCTGGACAAGCAGCCCCTGGCCCAATCCCACGCAGAGCTCCAGGCCCAGGTCGACCGGTTTGACCTGATCTACAACACCGAGCGTCCGCACCAGGGATTGCCGGGGCGCATCACTCCGAAGCAGTCCTGGGATGCCACGGCCGTTACCGAAGCACCCCGGCCCAAACCAGTGCCGGTTCTTCCCGAACCCGAGGTGTTGGGGCCGGTGACCGGGGCACCGAGCGCTGCCGAACCAGTGGCGGCCGCCGATACGGAAGCGGCAGGGCAGACCACCACGGAGCCGCGAGCAGAAGCTTCTTCCGAGGCCACAGCATCACAGAAGATCAGCGGCAGCATTGCCCACCCGGCAGCCACCGGCAGCCAGAAGCTCAAGGTCTATCCCAACGGCGTGGTCAACATCGGCAGGACCCTGTACTCGGTAACCAAGCGGATGGGCGGACGAATCGTCACTGCCGTCTGGGACACGGACGGTGTCGTGTTCGCCAACACCGAAGGCGAGGTCATCGCGGAGTACTTCTGGCCGCCAGAAGGCACCGGATACGTCGGGATCGGCAAGGCCCGAGCACGGTTCCGAAAGTAGTGGCGCGCAGGAGCGGACTGTTACCGATGTCTTGATGCAGCAAGTGTCACCATTGTCCTGAGGCAGAACTGTCACCGATGTCTGGAGACATCACAGTCCGGGGATAAAACTCCATTGAACGGCCCTGGCCCGCACGGACGGCGCTGGCCGCAACGGTCGTGCTGGCCACGGCCGCTCCACCGCCCGGAGGAAATAATCAGCAAACTTATTAAGCGTTGCCCTTGGCGCAACTTCAGCTTAGTTTTGGAGCACACGCCTGGCCCCGAAGCGAGGAGAAACATGTCGGATATCGAGGACTTCACCGGCAGCACCGGACGGAATGAAACCCGCGAGGAGCAGCTGGACCGGAACTGGGCCGAGCTGCTGCAGGAGCTCAGGGTGCTGCAGACCGGGGTCCAGATCCTGGCCGGTTTTCTCCTGACGCTGCCGTTCCAGCAGCGGTTCGAGGACCTGGACGATTTCCAGGTGGCCCTCTATCTCGTCAATGTGGTGATCGCGGCCCTGACAACGGCCTTTATTCTGCTTCCCGTCAGCGTCCACCGCCGGCTTTTCCGCCAACGGCTCAAGGAAACCCTGGTCTCCAGCGCCGACACCATCACCAAGATCGCCCTGGCCGGCGTGGGGATGCTCAGTGTGGGGACAGCGGCCCTGGTCTTTGACGTGACGGCTGGCCGCACCGCCGGCCTGACGGCCGGCGGAATCCTGCTGGCGGTCCTCCTGGTCCTGCTGATCTACGTTCCGCTGAACCTCAACAAGCGCGCAGCGAAACGGTAGAGCTGCCCCGGCCTTCAGGCGCCTTCCAGGACCTGGCTGGTGGCCCAGGCCAGGTATTTTGCGGCGTTGGCGACGGCGTCCTCCGGGCTGGCCGCAACATCCAGCAGCTGCGCGGCGGCTACCACGCCGTGCCCGGCCAGGTCCTCGGGCGTGACCAGGATCCGCCCCGCCACGACGATCACCGGGATCCCGCGGTCCCGGGCCGCGTCGGCGAGCGCGATGGGGGCCTTGCCGGTCAGCGACTGCGAATCCATGGAACCTTCGCCGGTGATCACCAGGTCCGCGTTGTCCAGCTGACCTGCGAGGCCGGTGAGCCCTGCGACGAGCGCGAACCCGCCTTCCAGCCCGGCGTTGGTGAAGGCAAGGAACGACGCCGGGAAGCCGCCCGCTGCCCCGGCGCCCGGGATGTTGACGTCCCGGCCAGTGGCCTCCCGGAGGACGGACGCCCAGTTGCGGAGACCGGCGTCGAGCTGTTCGGTTGCCTCGTCGTCGGCGCCCTTCTGGGCCCCGAAGACGTGGGCCGCGCCCGTGGTTCCATAGAGCGGGTTCTGGACGTCCACGGCGATCCGGAACGAGGCGGCGGACAGGCGGGGGTCCAGTCCGGTGGTGTCGAGGGTTGCAACGTCGGCGAGTGATCCGCCGCCGAGCGGGACAACGTTGCCGGCGGCGTCCAGCGGCTTGAGGCCCAGCGCACGCAGGGCGCCGCTGCCGCCGTCGGTCATGGCCGATCCGCCCAGGCCCAGCACAATCTCCGTGGCTCCCGCGTCCAGGGCCGCGGCGATCAGCTGTCCGCAGCCGTAGCTGTGGGCCCGCAGGGCGTTGGCGGGGGTGGGTTCCATCTCAGCCAGGCCGGAGGCCTGCGCCGTCTCGATGACGGCGGTAGCACCGCCGTCGGCGTTCTTCCGGATGGCCCAGGCGGCTCCCACGGGGGCGAGGATGGGACCCACGACGGCGTTGAGCCGCTCCTCGTAGCCGGCCGAAACGGCAGCCTCCAGGGTTCCTTCACCGCCGTCGGCGATCGGAAACTGGTTGGCCACAGCGTCCGGGTAGACGCGCAGCGCACCCTCGGCGATGGCGGCGGCGGCCTCCGCGGCGGTGAGCGAGCCCTTGAACTTGTCCGGAGCAATGAGAATGCGCATGCCGTCCATCATGCCAGCCGAGCCCGGGAAAGCGCTTGCCCAATCCGGCATGCGGACAGTACGTGACGGCCGCTACCGGCCGGCGTCGGGATCCTTGGCCCTGAGCACCGCAAAGTAGCCCGGCACGCGGCTGTTCCCCGCAGCGTCCATCAGCGGATTCGTCTCGATGGTTGCGGCCCCGTCCTCCACCAGCGTCCACCGGTCGTTGGGCATCACGCGGGCGAGCTCCTCCGGACCGAAGCGGCCCGGCATGGGCAGGTTCCGGATAGCCAGCTCCAGCGGGGCCGGGATGCTCCGCAGTGAAGCACCCAGATGCGCGACGTACTCCACCGGGTTGCCCTGGAAGTTCGTCTCCGCCAGGAATACTGTGCCGCGGGCGCCCACGAGCTGCCTCAGATTTTCCAGCAGCGCGGCCTGATCGGCCGGGGTCAGGACGTGCAGCACACCGCGGACAAAGACGTTGGCATCCGTGGATCCCACCAGCCCGGAAGCCGCCCCTGGCTCGGTCATGTCACGCGCCAGGTAGCTGACACCCTCAACACCCGCCGATTCACCACGGGCACGGGCCACCGCGTGCGCAGACACGTCAACGCCCAGGACCCGCGGTGAAAACACTGTCAGCGCGCGGCTGAAGGCGCCGTGCCCGCATCCCACATCCACCACGGGAAGGCTGGGATCGAAATGCCGGTGCAGGACGTCCCGGTAGCCCAGCATTTCGTGGTCCGTGCCGGAGTCCCACAGCACGTCACCCCGGGCGCCCGTCCTGGCGATCCCGGCCCAATACCGGTCCCACGCCACAGTCCTGTTCTTCGGAGCAGACCAGGACAGCCTGATCAGTTTGGGCAGGATCAGGTACTTCCGCAAGGCGGAGAGCACCTGTTTCGCTGGGGATGGCATCGTATAAATATAGGACCCCAAGCACGCTCCGGCGGTTTGGCCGGGCGGGTTCCTTCAGGCTGTGGCCGCGGGCTCCTTCAGCAGCCAGGCCATGGCGTCGTCGCGGGACGTAAAGAACCGCGTGGGGCAGGGCAGTTTGTTGATGCCCAGGATGAAGTTGGCCAGTACTTTGTCAACCGGCGACGCCCCCAGCAGCGCAATGCGGGAGGCCTGGCAGGGGCGGCCAAAGACGGCACGGGCTCCCGGGCTGACCTGGGCCGTCGTGGCCATATCCACCAGCATGGGATGGCGGCGGGCCCCACACAGGTCGTTCACGTTTTGCATGGCGGCCTCGGCGTCGGATTCCGCGATGGACACACCCCGCGGCCACTTCAGCTGGACAACACCCTGTTCATCCAGCGTCAGGTCCGCCTTGGCTGCTTCCGCAGGCTGACTCGTCACGATTACCCTCCGCGCATTCTTATAGGAACAGGTGTGCTCCGTCACCCTACAATGTACTCAGTCAGGAGCAAACGGGTGCTCACTCAGGAGCGAAGGGGGCAGATTGCCTGCGGACACACCACATTTCGCAACCGTGCCATACCTGGCTGTCGTTGCGGACCCCGACCCCGGGCGCCGGGAATTCACGACGACGACGCTGGAGGCGGCGGGCTTCACCGTCACCGCGGCCGCTAACGCCGCCAGCCTGACGGCCCTCCTGGACCAGCGCGAGCCCTCCGTCCTGGTCCTGGACAGTTCACTCTCCGACGTCGACGTGACCGCCCCTGTGCTGGTCCTCGTGGATCTCGACAGTCCGGCAGAGATCAAGTCGGTGGAGCATGCCGGCGTACGGGACTCCATCGCCAAACCGCCTGCTGCCAAGGAACTTGTCCACCGCGCCACAGCCCTGATCAACCTGGTCTCCCGCCGGAATGAAGCGCGGCAGGAAGCGGAGACGTTACGCGAAAGGCTGCGGCAGGTATCGGCGGCCGTCCGCGGAACCAACCATCCGCAGCAGATCGCCGACTTTGTGGTCAGGGGTTTCGGCGAGACTTTCGGCGCGGACCGGGTCTGGCTGACAACGTTCGACGACGACCGGGTGCCGCCCATCACCGCCCAGTGGCACCGGTCCAGGCTGACTCCCCTGCCGGATGGCCTGTTCAGTGATGAGGAACCGGCACGCAGGACGGCTGATCTCCTGTGGGCACGGGCAGAGGCCCTGACAGTCGAGGGAGCCTTCGTGCCCGGCGGCACCGGCGACGTCGGGCTGCCGGCCGAACTCGCAAGACTCGGCGCCGCCGCCTCGTTGGCCATTCCCATGGGGGAAGGCGGCTCGTCGCTGGGCCTGATCTGGATAGCCCTGATGGACTCGCCCAGGGACTGGTCGCGGACCGAGCTCGGACTCATCCACCACGTGGCCGGCAATGCCGCCCACGGCCTGATCCAAAGCCACCTGATCACCAGCCAGCAGCAGGTGGTCAAGCAGCTCCAGCAGCTGGACAAAGCCAAGACCGACTTCCTGGCCACCGTCAACCATGAGCTCCGCACGCCGCTGACATCGATCATGGCGTACCTGGACATGATCCAGGAGAATACGTCCCACCCCGTGTCCAGCGAGGTCCACCAGATGCTGGACATCGTGGTCAGGAACACCGAACGGCTGCGGTTGCTGATCGAAGACATGCTGAGCGTTTCCCGCAACGGGCATGAGCAAAGCCCGCTGCATCTGGCCCCTGTCCGGCTGGCGCGGACGCTCGAAATCGTCACCGCTGCACTCAGGCCGCTCGCGAAAGTGCAGAACGTCGCCATTGTGATGGCCCTCGCCTCGGAGGACCCGGAAATCCTGGCAGATGAGGTTCAGCTGCAGCAGGTTTTCACGAATCTGGTCTCCAACGCCATCAAGTTCACCCCCGGCGGCGGACAGATCGACGTCGTCAGCCTGACGCGGACAGATGCAGACGGCACGCGGTGGGCGACGGTCAGCGTCTCGGATACCGGGATGGGGATCTCCAGCGACGAGATAGCCCACATCTTCACCCGCTTCTACCGCGCCTCGAACGCGATGTCCGGGGCGGTTCCCGGCACCGGACTTGGGCTCGCCATCACGCAGGACATCGTCCAACGCCACGGCGGACGCATTGACGTAACCTCGGAGCTGGGTGTTGGCACCGCTGTTACCGTGAACCTCCCCCTTGGAGCCCACGCGTCCCACGAACCCTGAACCGGAAAGGAGGCACCAGATGTTCGCTGACGATGACCCCAGGCTCTCCCAGCTGCTCGATGGCATCGTCCGGCTCGCCTCCGGAGACCTCCAGTCGCGGATCGAAGTATCGCCGGCCCGGGACGAGCTCGACGCCATCATCATGGGCACCAACCTCCTGGCCGAGGACCTCCAGATCATCTACGAAGAGCTTGAGCAGCGCGTCGAGGTCCGCACGCGGCTGCTGCACGAAGCGCACCGCGAAATGCAGATAATGGCCATGCAGGATCCCCTCACCGGCCTCGCCAACCGCTCGGCGCTTCTGGCCGCACTCAAGTCCACCCAGGACCACGACGGCGATGCCCTCAGCCAGCCCGTTATCCTCCTTCTTGACCTTGACGCCTTCAAATCCATCAACGACACCCTCGGCCACACTGCCGGCGACCAGGTCCTGATCACCGTGGCGCAACGCATCCGCAGCGCCGTCCGGAGCAGCGACGTCGTTGCCCGGTTGGGCGGGGATGAGTTCGCCATCGTTATGCCGGCCACGGGCCCCGACCAGGCCGCCGTCGTAGGCCAGCGCATCCTGGCAGCCATTAAGGAACCCATCGACCTGCCTGACCGGACCGTCCGCTGCGGGGCGAGTGTAGGACTCAGCGTCGGGGCGGCCGGGCGGAGGGCCGAGGACCTGCTGATGGAGGCCGATGTGGCCATGTACGCCTCCAAAGCCGAGGGCCAGAACCGGCTGCACGTCTTCGAACCCGGGCTCCTGCTCATCCGCAGGCTCCGCAGCCAACTCCTGGAGGACCTCCGGGCCGCCATCAAGGGCGACGGCCTGGTGCTGAACTACCAGCCCGTGGTTGAACTGGGCACCGGGCGCATTGAAGGGGTGGAAGCCCTGATCCGCTGGGACCACCCCACCCGCGGCCGCATCATGCCGGACGAGTTCATCCCGCTGGCAGAAGATGCCGGGCTGATCTCCGAGCTGGGCCTGTGGGTGCTCAGCACGGCTGTAGGCCAGCTGCGCCGCTGGATTGATGCCGACGTGGTGGACAGCCGGTTTTCCGTCCGGATCAACATCTCCGCAACGGATCTGCAGAGCCTGCAGTTCATCGAGGACGTCCGCGCCGTGCTCAAGCAGACAGGCGTCCGTCCCGAGCAGGTGGTCCTGGAGCTGACGGAAGCGGCCATCGTCAGGGGCAACGAACTGGACCGGTATTCCCTGGGCGGGCTGCGGGGACTGGGCGTCGGGATCGAGATCGACGACTTCGGTACCGGATATTCCTCCATCAGCTACCTGCGCCGGCTCCCGGTGGACCGGGTTAAAGTGGACCGGTCCCTGATCGAGGGCCTGGGCACAGACCCCAGCCAGCCGGCACTGGTGGCTGCAGTCCTGCAGCTGGTGCGCGCCTGCGGCCTCGAAGCCGTGTGGGAAGGCGTGGAAACAGCGGAACAGGCCGAGCACCTCAGGAACCTCGGGTGCCTCAGCGCACAGGGCTATTTCTTCAGCAAGCCCCTCCCGCCCGAACGGATTCCCGCGCTGCTGGCCGAAACTTCTTCCGAAAGTAATAGAGGTTGATCGATTAAGGGCTGCGCTTTTTGCTCATCCCGATATACTATCGAGTTGCGGTATCCGGTTCTTCGAGGCCAGGAAGATCGGCATTAATCAGGAGTAACGCATTCCGAAGGCATCTGGAAATTTGAAAATAAAGGGGCCAAGGAGCCATTACTTCGTCAGCTGGGGGCGTTGCTAATGACGGTTCGGGTACAAGCTTGGGGAATTATTGCTGCGGTTCTGGGGGATTCCGATCCTGCCGGCGCGGCAGTACGTCAGCGCCTTAGCGACCGCTTGGGGGAAAACCCCGGCATGCCGGAACGGGCACTGCTGGAATATCTTCTGGAACGCCGGCAAGAGGACACTACAGACGTGGAAACCCCGGACACCGCGCGTTTCCCGCAGCCGCTCAGCGCCATGCCGCCACACCTGGCCGAGAAGTTGGATTCCCTGCGCAGCCTGTCCCGGATCAGCGCTCTCCTGGAAAACCAGATGCTGATGACCGCATTCCAGCCGATCTACGGCCTCGAATCCAAGGACGTGGTGGGCGTAGAGGCGTTGTCGCGCTTTGTCAGCGATGACGGCGCCAGCGCGGAACTTTGGTTCGCGGAGGCGGCCGCCGTTGGCTTGGGCGCCAACCTGGAATTCTCGGCCCTCGCCTCCGCAGCCGCCGCTGCCGCGAAACTCCCGCCACACCTCTATGTGTCCCTGAACATCTCCCCAAGGTCATGCCTGGATCCCCGGCTGCCTGAATTGTTTGACCACATCGAACTGTCAATGGACCGCATTGTGCTCGAATTGACGGACGAAATTCAGGACGAAGAATACTCGCATTTCATTTCCGCAATTACGCCGCTCCGCGAACGCGGGCTGCGCATCGCTATCGATGATTCCCACCCGAGCGCCGGCGCCCTCAGCCGGATGCTTCATTTGCGGCCCGACTTCATCAAGCTGGGCAGGAACGTGATCAGCGGCGTGGACACGGATACGTCCCAACATGCCCTGGCCGCGTGCCTGGTGGACTTCGCGGAGCAGATCGGCAGTGTTCTGGTGGCCGAAGGTGTTGAAACCGCCGAAGAACTGAAGGTCCTCACCGAGCTGGGCTTCAGCGCCGGTCAGGGCTACCTGCTGGGCCGGCCCTCCGTGCGGCCGAAGGACTGGGCGGCGTGGAATACGCCGCTCGACCCCGACGGGCTCCGCCACCTCGCCGCCGCAGCCGATCACGCTCACGGAACCGGCGGTTCTGACTGAGGTAGACCGCGCGGCGGCTGACGGCACGCTCAAAACCGCCACGCTCAAAACGGGTCAGCTGCCGGGCCACTCGCCGCGTTCCTGCAGAACCTGCTTCAGCAGATCCGCGCGGTCCGTCACGATCCCGTCCACGCCCAGGTCAAGCAACCGGCGCATCTCGGCGGGGTGGTTGATGGTCCACACATGGACCACCAGGCCCAGGGCGTGCGCCCGCCGCACATAGGCGGGCGTCACCACGCGGATCGCCCCATAGCGGACCGGAACCTGCAGCGCCTGGACATCCCGCAACGGACCCCGCAGCACAAAGCGCAGCCAGGCAGCCGGGAGGACCGGGCCCAGCAGGACAAACAGCGCATTCGTCACCATCCCTGCCGACGACGCCACCGGACGGCTCAGCAGCTTCAGCACCGCCCGGCGTCGGCGGTCCGAAAAACTGGCCACCAGGACCCGGTCATGCGCGCCGTGCCGTTCGATGCCGGCGGCCAGGCTTTGCACGGAGTTCCAGTCTTTGACGTCCAGGTTCAGCCGGGCAGCCGGGAAGGCCGTCAGCAGGTCATCGAACAGCGCCACGGGTTCTCGCCCGCCGATCCGCGCCGTGGAAACCTCGGCAGCGGTCAGCTCGGAAATCCGGCCACGGCCGTCGGTGACCCGGTCCAGGGTGTCGTCGTGGACGAGCAGCAGCACACCGTCGGAGGTGGTGTGCACGTCCGTCTCGAGGTACTCATAGCCAAGTTCGGCGGCGGCCCGGAAGGCGGCCATCGAGTTCTCCAGCCCCTCCCGGGAGAATCCGCGGTGGGCCATGGCGATGGGACAGGCGGCACCGCCGGAAGCATCAAAAAACGGCTCAGTCACGCTTGTGAGCGTACCCGAGGCGCTGGGCTATGCGTCCTGCGGCACAATCTCCACGCCGTCACTGCAGTGCAGCAGCGTGCGGCCATGGCCGTTGTCGAGGTCCACCCACACAGCAGTGTGGTCCCACGTGATGGCATCCACGAACCCGCCGGTTTCATATCCCTGGCTGAGGCGGACGCGCACGCGGTCGCCCTCTTTCAGTGCCTTCCAGTGCGCAGCCGGCTCTGCCGGGCGCAGCGGCGCTTCGGCCGCGCGTTGGTTGCCGTTCCTTGCCATGACTTCCCCCTTTGCTGCGGATGTGTATCCGTGGCCCACGGTAGGCGGCAAACGTGAACGGGAGGTGAGCGGAAGCTGTGAATTCCTGCTGCGAAAGTCAGGTCAGGACAGCCCTACCCCCAGCGCCGCGAGCCTGGCCTCCAGAATCTGGGCCACGCCGTCGTCGTCAAAGTGGGGCGCCTGCTGTCCGGCGGCGTTGATGGCGTCCGGATGGCCGCTGGCCATGGCGTACCCGTGGCCAGCCCAACGCAGCATTTCGACGTCGTTGGGCATGTCGCCGAACGCCACGACGTCGGCCGCGTCAATGGACAGCGCTTTGGCGTATTCGGCCAGGGTGACGGCCTTGTTGACCCCGGGGAGCGCCAGTTCCAGCATCGCCACGGCGGGCGCGGAGTGCGTCGCGGAGGCGAGATGGGCGACGGCGGGCCGCACCGCTGCCAGGAAGTCGTCCGCGGTGCCATCCCTGACAATCGCCAGGAACTTCACGACGGCGTCGTCCGCGGTGAGCGTTTCGGCCAGCGGGGCGGGGGTAAATTCGGCCAGCAGCTCGCTGGACCCGTTCTCGATGAAACCGGGCTCAAGGTGGAATCCGGTCAGCGTTTCCGCGGCGAAGAGCGCGGCGGGGCGCAGTTCCTTGATGATCCGCCGCAGTTCCAGCACCGCATCCAGGCCAAGCGTCCGGGCGGAAACCAGCCGGTCCGCTTCGAGGTCCCACACCACGGCGCCGTTGGAGCAGATCACCGTGCCGGTGTGGCCCAGCTGTTCCTCCAGCGGGTGGAGCCAGCGCGGCGGGCGGCCGGTGACAAAAACGAGCTCGATCCCGGCGTCCCGGCAGGCGTGGAAGGCCCGGACGGTGCGGTCACTGATCTTTCCGTCGTGCCCAAGAATCGTTCCGTCAATATCACTTGCTACCAGCCGCATCCTGCCAGTCTACGTGGGGCACGGGGTTTCCCGGGCCGTGAAGCTTCATCCCTGGCGGCTGGCCCGCTGGAGTCGCCCGGCGACGTTTTTTGACGCCGCGCTACGTTCTGTTGAGCCTGCGCGTCGTGGCGTGAACGTCCGTGTCCGGTGCCGTTGTGGGGCGTGGGGGCCGTCCGTAATCTCATCTTCAACATCTCCGCAAGCAAAGGAAATACCGTGACAACTCCCCCGGATAACACTCCGCAAAACCAACCGGCGGCAACCCGCATCGTGGCCGGCCAGACGTCCGCACCGAAGCGTCCGCTCGGCCTGAAGATCGGCATCGTGGCAGGCATTCTGGCCCTGGTCGGCGGCGGCGTGGCCGTGGCATCGGCCTTCTCCGGCAAAAACGCCGGCACCTCCGCGGCGTCCGCACCGGCCGGCAACCCGGCACCAGAGCTCAAGCTCGGCTATTTCGGCAACGTGACGCACGCACCCGCGCTGGTGGGTGTCAGCCAGGGCCACATCGCCAAAGAACTGGGCGCCACCAAGCTGAGCACACAGGTCTTCAACGCAGGGCCCGCCGCGATCGAGGCTCTGAACGCCGGCGCCATCGACGCCACCTACATCGGCCCGAACCCGGCCATCAACTCGTTTGTCAAGAGCGAGGGGGAGTCCGTCAGCGTCATCGCGGGCGCTGCCGCAGGTGGCGCGCAGCTGGTTGTGCGTCCTGGGATCACTTCCGCTGCCGATCTGAAAGGCAAGACCCTCGCCTCGCCGCAGCTCGGCGGCACGCAGGACGTGGCGCTCCGCGCGTGGCTCTCCGCCCAGGGCTACAAAACCAACGTTGACGGCAGCGGCGACGTGGCCATCAACCCGACGGAGAACGCCCAGACGCTGAAACTGTTCCAGGATGGGAAGCTCGACGGCGCGTGGTTGCCTGAGCCGTGGGCCTCCCGTCTGGTGCTGACCGCCGGGGCCAAGGTCCTGGTGGACGAAAAGGATCTTTGGGACGGATCACTCTCCGGCGAGGCCGGCAAGTTCCCCACCACCATCCTGATCGTGAACCAGAAGTTCGCCGCCGCGCACCCGGACACCGTGAAGGCCCTGCTCAAGGGCCACGCCAAGTCCGTTGACTGGCTGAACAGCGCGGCTGCAGGCGAGAAGGCCACCATCATCAACGCTGCCCTCAAGGAAGCTGCCGGTGCCGAACTCAAGGCCGACGTGATCGAGCGGTCCCTGCAGAACATCGTCTTCACCGTGGATCCGCTCGCCGGAACGTACCCCAAGCTGCTCAAGGACGGCGTGGAAGCCGGCACCACCAAGCAGGCGGACATCAACGGCATCTTTGACCTGGCGGCCCTCAACCAGGTCACCAGGGAGAAGACCTCCGCGGCCGGACTCGGCAAGGAGTAAGCCAAACTCCATCCATTGCTCCGTAGGCGCCCTTTTGACCCCTCAAAACGGCGGTTACGGAGCAATGGATGCGGCAGAACCCGGTACTCGGCCGGGGCAGCGGTCACCCGCGTACTCGCAGGATTCCTTTTTCGAGCCGACCGGCCGGGTCGATAATGACCGTATGGTCCGTTTCACCGCCACTGTTCAGCTGCGCGGGGTCCATACATTTGTGGACGTCCCGACGACAGCGGTGGCTGAACTGCTGCCGCTTGCTGAGCATGGCCGGATCAGGGTGACCGGAAAGCTCAGGGGCACGGAGTTCAACGCCACGGTGATGCCGGGCAAGTCCGGCCGGCACGTCCTGTATCTTTCTGGCGGCCTGCGGACGGCAACGGGCGTGCGCGTCGGGGAAACCGTCACCGTGGACGTTCTAGCGCTCAACGCCAACGAGTTCATCCCGCCCGGAGATTTGGCTGCCGCCCTGGACGCGGCCGTGGGAGCGCCGGACAAATGGGAGCAGCTGCCCGTTTCGCACCGGCGGGAGCTGACGCGCTTCCTCGAGGACGCGCGGACACCGTCGACGCGCCGGACGGTTGAGACGATCGGCCCGGTGACGCTGGTTCGGTACCGCGACCGTGTGGCCTTTACGGTTCGGGTCCGGTTCGCCGGGGTCAAACCTGCGAGCAAGTGGCTTGATGTGGACCTCTGGCTGACACGCCGGGTTGAGTCGCCCAGATTCCGACGGGTCGAAACATTGTCTCCGTACACGCATCTCTACACGGTGCGTGTGACCGAGGCATCAGAGGTCGACGACGAACTTGCCAGCTGGCTCCGCGAGGCCTACGCGGTGGGCCACCACGAGCATCTGCGGAGCCCGGAGCCCTGAAAGCCAGGCCACCCCATATCAGGGCAGCCGCTCGTCACCGTCCGAGCTCGCGCATGGTTTTGAGCAGCGTGTCGTGAATGTAGGTGAGCTCAGGCGAGTCCTGGCTCCAACCCTCTTCAGGATCCTCGTACGAGGCCAAGCCGGACTCTGCTCTTTCCGGCTCCCATGAGGGGGCTTCCCGGTGTTGCCAGATCCACCACAGGTTGCGCCACGGGTCCAGCACTCGGGCGAGCGTTGTGCCGTACAAGTCGGTGGGATCGGTGACAACAGTCCCGCCCAGGCCTTGGGCCCGTTCGAGGGCTGCGGGGAGATCGTCCACGTATACCTGGAGCAGGCTGGGCGTGAACGGCCAGTCCGGTTTGCGATCGGCAACCATCACTACTGAGGTCCCAGCCATATGGGCAGATAAAATTCCGGCGGGCGACGTCGAATCGGCGGTTCTTACGCTGATCGCACAGGCTTGCCGGGATGCCGAACGTCTGCGGTTCACCTACGCCCGCGTGGACGGTCAGCAGGGTGAGCGACACGTCGAACCGCACCGGCTGGTCTCCCTGGGCCGGCGCTGGTACCTGGTTGCGTACGACTTGGCCCGGCACAACTGGCGCAGCTTCCGCCTCGACCGGCTGGCCGACGCCGTGCGAACCGGAGGGCGGTTCCGTTCCCGCGACCTGCCCGGCGGTGACGCTGCAGAGTTTGTCCGGACCGGCATCGAGAACCTTCCGCGGCGGTACCGCGTCGAAGTATTGATCCACGCGCCGGCGGTTGCAGTCAGTACCGAAGTTGGCCGGTGGGCCGTCGTCGAAGAAACACTCGACCAGGAAGGCATTATGCGGGCGGACGTGGACTCCCTTGACTGGATAGCACTTTTCCTCGGCACGATCGGGGCCGACTTCGAAGTGCGCTCCCCGCCAGAACTCAAGGCGTACCTGCGCGAATGGGTGAGCGATTCACCCGCGCCACCAACATTTGAACAATCGGCTGCTCCGTAAACGCCCTTTTGACCCCTCAAAACGGCGCATGGGCCCACGCCGGCAAGGTTCCCTGGCCGAGCTTGCGAGGCGAGGGGGCCGGTGGGGAGGAGCAATCGATGAGGAAAGCTTTCTTACTCCGCCGGGACCGCGTTCAGTTCGGCACGCGTGGGCGGGTTGGCACCCGGGCGGGAAACGGTGACGGCCGCCGCGCGGGCAGCGTGGGCCAGGAGTTCGGCCAGGCCCTCGGCCGGAAGCTCGCGCAGGTCCTTTCGGTTCTGCGCACCGTCCAGGCCCCGGTCCACGATCCCCGAAAGCAGCGCAGCCATGAAGGAATCACCGGCACCCACGGTGTCGGCCACTTCCACGCGCGGCGCGTCAACCGCGGCTTCACCCGCGGCCGTAATCCCCCATGGACCGGCCGCGCCGCGCGTGACCACCACCAGGGCCGGCCCCTCGGAACCGCCCAGCGACAGCCAGCGGCGCGCCGATTCCCGCGCGTCCACACCCGAGTACAGCCACTCCAGGTCCTCGTCCGAGGCCTTGACCACGTCCGCAAGGGAGACAAATTTCTCCGCCTGCGTCCGCGCGTAATCAACGTCGGTGATGATGCTGGGACGGCAGTTGGGATCGAAACTGATCGTCGCGGCGGGGTGGGCGTGCTCGACGGCGGCGAGCACCGCCGCGGCGCCCGGCGCCAGCATCGTGGCGATGGAGCCGGTATGCAGCAGGGTGGTTCCCTGCAGCATAAAGGCGAGGCGGTCCGCCAGTCCGGGAAGCTCCCAGGCGAGGTCGAACGTGTAGGTGGCGGCGCCGTCGTCGTCAATTACGGCGGTGGCCACGCTGGTGGGCAGCTCATCGGGGCCCAGCGGCAGCATGACCGAGCTGGAGCGCAGGTGCGCCGCCACCGAATCCCCGTAGGCGTCGAGGCCGTAGCGGCCGATGAACTGCACGGGGTGGTCAAGGCGGGCCAGGCCCACCGCGACATTTAGGGGACTGCCGCCCACGTGGGCTTCGATTCCGGAGGCGCGCTGGACAACGTCAACAAGGCCCTCGCCAATTACTGTGAGCATGGTCATACTCTGCCAGAGATGTGCCCGCCTACACAGGCGTGTTACGAGTCGCATACCATGGAGATATGACATCCCATGTCCTCCCGCCAATGTCGGCTGCCTTGCCCGACGTCGAACACGTCCTGGCGGTCCGCGGCACCGGTGGCTACCGGCAATACAGGATCCCCGCCCTCGCGGTCTCGCGGCAGGGCACCCTGCTGGCCGCCTACGACGGCCGCCCCAACCTCGATGACCTGCCCAACCCGATCGATCTCCTGCTCCGCCGCAGCACGGACAACGGCCGGACCTGGGGCGCGCAGCAGGTGGTGCGGACCGGCGGCGGCCTCAACGGCTACGGCGATCCGAGCCTCCTGGTGGACGTGGAGACCGGCCGCATCTTGATGTTCCACGCCGCCGGAACGCACGCCGGATTCTTCGAAGCAGCGGCCGGGCTGGAGCCCGATGACGACGTCCAGCACTGCGATCTCAGCTTCTCCGACGACGACGGCCTGACCTGGCAGCACCGCAGGATCACCGCGCAGCTCAAGCTCCGCCCGCCGGCTCACCCGCGTGGGCCAAGGACGGACGAGCCGGACATCACCGGAATCTTCGCCGCGGCGGGGCAGGGCATCCAGATCCACACCGGCCCTTACCGCGGCCGGCTGGTCCAGCAGTTTGTGGTCCTGGCCGGCGGCGAGATCATGGCCGCCTCCGCGTACAGCGACGACCACGGCGACACCTGGACGCTCGGCGAGCTCATCGGCGCCCGGACGCACGGCCACGCCCCCAACGAAAACAAGGTTGCCGCCCTGCAGGACGGCCGGCTCCTGCTGCACAGCCGCGGCACCCCGTGCCGTCTTGCCGCAACGTCCGACGACGGCGGGGCCACCTGGAGCGCCCTGCGCCCCGTTGAGGACCTCCCGGACCCGGGTGACAACGGCTCGTTGGTCCGCTTCGACGGCCTGCCATCCGTGGCCTCAGTTGCCGTCGAGGCCACCGACTCGTGGCTGCTGGCCACGAACAACCACGACACGGCACTGCGGCGGAACACCGTGATCAGCCTGTCCACGGACAACGGAACCAGCTGGCCGGCGAAGCTGGTCCTGTGTCCGGGCAGCTCGGCCTATTCAACGGCGGCCCGGCTCCCCGACGGCAACATCGGCGTCCTCTACGAACGGCAGGGCTACCGGGAAATCGTGTTTGTTTCGGTGCCCGCGGAACAGCTTCTTGATCAGGTGGCCGCTGCGGGCCGGGCGGCTGCCGCCGCCGCTGACCCTGGATCCGAACCTGATGGCAATGCCGGCCTGGTCTTCGACATGGAACTGCGCTCCATCACGCCCGGCCGGCCGAAGGTCTGGCAGAACGCCGGCGAGTTCCACGTCCTGCAGCCCGGCGGCGAGGACTGGGGCGTGCACACCTGGAAGGAAATCGGCCAGGGCTATTCGGCCGAAGCTGCGCAGGTCATCGGCACGCGGGAGGCACAGGACCTGAACTATGGCCCCATCATTCCCGGCTACAAGGCCGGCGACATCCTGGCCTTCACGGGCCGGGCACGCAACGACGGAGCCCTGCCCATTTCCGGGGTCCGGCTGTCCGGTCCCGGCTCGGACGCGTTCCCCGCGGCGGACCTTGGCGCCGGGCAGGAAACCTTGTATTTCACGCCCGGGTACACCGTCACGGAGGCGGACGTGGCTCAGGGCCATGCGGACGTGGCCTACGAGGTGACCACCGAGAGCGGCGGCACTGCCGTGCGCCGCCGTCGTGCTTTCACGTTTGACACCCGAACAGGCGACGTCAGCACGGCGGACTGAGAGAGCGTCCGGGAATAACCCACAGGATCTGAGAGAGCGTTTCGGGAAAACCCACATTATGTGAGAGAGCGTCCGGGAAACTGGCGCTTGACGTGAACCTGTGATGACGCTTACAGTCGACATACGAGCTCGGACGTCCTACATCCGATAAACCTTCTGGAATGGCGAGGCCCTCATGAACAACATCACCAAGAACCTGCCGCTGGTCAATGACGCCAGCCGCCGGAACTTCCTTAAGCTGACCGGTGCCATGGGCGCCGCCGCAGCCTTCACCGCCTCTGTGGCCGCCTGCGGCAGCCCGGCAACAACCACCACCGGCGGCACAGCGAGCGCCGCGGCAGTCAACAAGGACCTCACCATCGAGGCGGGCATCTCCTACGCCCTCTCCACCGGCTTCGACCCGCTGAGCTCCTCCGGCGCCACCCCGATGGCCGCCAACCTGCACATCTTCGAAGGCCTCATCGAGCTGCACCCGGCCACCCGCGTGCCGTACAACGCGCTGGCGGCATCGGACCCCAAGAAGGTCAGCGACACCACCTACCAGGTGACCATCCGCGAGGGCGCCAAGTTCCACGACGGTACCCCGGTCACCACCGAAGACGTCGCCTTCTCCTTCACCCGCGTGATGGACCCGGCCAACAAGTCCCTGTTCTCGCAGTTCATCCCGTTCATCCAGGACGTCAAGCCTGTTGATGCCAAGACGGTCGAGTTCACCCTCAAGTACGCCTTCCCCGGCTTCGGACCGCGCATCTCCGTGGTGAAGATTGTCCCCAAGGCCCTCGCCACCGACCTCAAGGCCTTCGACGCCAAGCCCGTCGGTACCGGCCCCTACAAGCTCATCTCCGCTGCCAAGGACGACAAGATCGTCTTCGAAGCATTCGCCGACTACAACGGCCCCAAGCCGGCACTGGCCAAGGGCATGACCTGGCTCCTGCTCTCCGACGCCGCAGCCCGCGTCACCGCCGTCCAGTCCGGCCGTGTCCAGGCCATCGAGGACGTCCCCTACCTGGACATCGATGGCCTGAAGTCCAAGGTCAAGGTTGAATCAGTCCAGTCCTTCGGCCTGATGTTCCTGTTGTTCAACTGCAACAAGGCCCCGTTCAACAACAAGCTGGTCCGCCAGGCCCTGCACTACGGCCTGGACAAGGAAGCCATCATCAAGAAGGCCCTGTTCGGCAACGCCAAGGCCGCCAGCTCCTACTTCCAGGAAGGCCACCCGGACTACGTCAAGGCCAAGAACGTCTACGGCTACGACGCCAACAAGGCTGCAGACCTGCTGAAGCAGGCCGGCGTCACGAGCCTCGAATTCGAGCTGCTCACCACGGACACCGCCTGGGTCAAGGACGTTGCCCCGCTGATCCTCGAGTCCTGGAACAAGATCCCGGGCGTGAAGGTCTCCGTGAAGAGCATCCAGTCCGGCGCGCTGTACACGGACCGCGTGGGCACGGGCGACTACACAGTGGTCGCAGCCCCGGGCGACCCGTCCGTCTTCGGCAACGACGCGGACCTGCTCCTGAGCTGGTTCTACTCGGGCGCCACCTGGATGGAAAAGCGGGCCTACTGGACCGCTCCGGAGCGCGCCAAGCTGCAGGAACTCATGAACAAGGGTTCGCAGGCAGCCGCAGCAGACGCCAAGAAGATCACCGGCGAAATTGTGGACCTTGTCTCCGAGGAACTTCCCCTGTACCCGATCTTCCACCGCCAGCTGCCCTCCGCCTGGGACGACAAGAAGCTCAACGGCTTCAAGCCGCTGCCCACCACCGGCATGTCGTTCATCGACGTCGGACGCACCTCCTAAGGAGCGAATCCCCCGGGACTTCCCGGGATCAGGCACCACCAACTCGACGCAGCAGAGGGGCTGTGGCCCGCTGGCCATGGCCCCTCTGGGCTGAGAAGCACCACCCCGTGACGCACCCCCCGCGGCACAACCAAACAAAACCGGAGAACAAATTGGTCACGATATTGCGTCTGCTCGGCCGCAGACTCGCAGCACTGCCATTGATGATCCTGGGCATCACCCTGCTCGTCTTCCTTGTCCTGCAGGCCGCACCCGGCGACCAGGCAAGCTCCGCCCTCGGCGACGGCGCCAGCGAAGAAGCGAAGCAGCAGTACCGCCAGGAAAACGGCCTGAACGATCCGCTGGTCCTCCAGTACTTCCGCTTCCTCGGAAAGCTGCTGCAGTTCGACCTCGGCGTCACCACCCCGCCGGCAAAGTCGGTGGCCTCCATGATCGGCTCAGCGTTCCCCCTGACGCTGCAGCTGACTTTCCTGGGCGTACTGATCGCGATCGTCGTGTCCCTTGCCTTCGGCATCCTCGGCGCCCTCTACCGGGACAAATGGCAGGACCAGCTGGTCCGGGTTTTCTCGATCGCCGCGATCGCCACGCCGTCGTTCTGGCTGGGCATCCTGCTGATCCAGTGGTTCGCGCTCGGCGCCAGCCCCCTGTTCCCCTCCGGAGGAATCGCGACGCCGGAATCCGGCTTCGGCGGCTGGCTGAACTCGATGGCCCTCCCGGCCCTGGCCCTCGGCATCCCGGTTTCCGCCTCGCTGATCCGCGTGGTCCGCACCTCGATGGTGGAGGAGCTGGACCGCGACTACGTCCGCACCGCCATCGGCAACGGTGTCCCTTACCGTGAGGTGGTCTCCAAGAACGTCCTCCGCAACGCGCTGGTGACTCCGGTGACCGTGCTGGGACTGCGCGTGGGCTACCTGCTCGGCGGCGCCGTCGTGATTGAAATGATCTTCGCCCTGCCCGGCATGGGCCAGCTGATCCTCAACGGCATCACCAACCTGGACGTCAACCTGGTCCAGGGCGTGGTGCTCACCATCTCGGTCACCTTCGTTCTGGTGAACATCGTGGTGGACCTCCTGTACCTGCTCATCAACCCCCGAATCAGGACGGTATAGCTCATGCGTAGCAAGCTTGCTGAACGGCTGAGTGCCCCGGGCGTCCGTTTCAAGGCCCTGCCTTGGGGCTCCCGCATCGCCCTCCTCTTCCTCATCACGATCGTCCTCGCAGCCGTCTTCGCGCCGGTCATCGCCCCGCACGATCCGCTGGAAACCTTCATCCCCGCCACCCCGCCGGGCGCCGAGCACTTCTTCGGCACCGACCGGCTGGGCCGCGACATCTTCTCCCGCCTGCTCTTCGGCGCCCAGTCCTCGCTGATGATCGGCCTCGGCGCCGTGATCCTGGCCATCCTGGCGGGCGCCCTGCTGGGCTCCTTCGCCGCGACATCCAGCAAGGCCGTCAACGAACTGATCATGCGCCTCATGGACATCCTGATGGCGTTCCCGGGCATCGCCCTGGCGGCAGTGCTGCTGGCCGCGTTCGGCAACTCGGTTCCCACCATCATCATCGCGATCGCCATCATCTACACACCCCAGCTGGCCCGCGTGGTCCGCGCCAACGTGCTCTCCCAGTACGGCGAAGACTACGTCCGCGCCGAGCGTGTGATCGGCGCCGGTCGCTTCTACATCCTGCTCAAGCACATCGTCCGCAACACCGCCGCCCCCGTGCTGGTGTTCGCCACGGTCATGGTGGCTGACGCCATCATCCTCGAAGCCTCGCTGTCATTCCTCGGCGCCGGCGTCCAGGACCCTGCACCGTCATGGGGCAACGTGATCTCCTACGGCCGCAACCTGGTCCTGTCCGGCGGCTGGTGGGCCACCACCTTCGCCGGTGTGACCATCCTGCTCACCGTGCTCTCGCTGAACATCCTCGCCGAGGGCCTCACCGACGCCATGGTGAACCCGAAACTGCGCAAGGCTCCTGTAGTAAAGGACGACGACGGCTCCTCCGCCGCCGTTGCCGGCGCCGCTGTTGATACCGAGATCGCGACGTCCGTGGCCCAGCCCTCCGTGGTGGAAGAGCACGAGCTCGACGGCGTGCGCGCCGCCTATGGTGACGTCCTCACCGAGGAGCACTACAACGAAGCGGCCATCCTGACCGATCCGAAGCTGGCCGCGGCGAACCCGCACCTGCTGCTGGACAAGGAACTGGAACTGCTCTCCGCCATCGAGGCCCAGCGTACGGACCGCCTCCCCCAGGTCCCGGCCGGCGCACGGAACGTCCTCAAGGTCAAGAACCTGTCCATCCGCTTCCCGGGCCGCTTCGGCGACACCGCGATTGTGGACAATGTCTCCTTCACGGTCCGCGAAGGCGAAACCATGGGCCTGGTGGGCGAATCCGGCTGCGGCAAGTCCATCACGTCCCTCGCGGTCATGGGCCTGCTGCCCAAGACCGCGCAGGTCACCGGTTCCATCAAGTTCGACGGCAAGGAACTGCTGGATCCGGCCATCAAGCACAGCAGCGTCAAGGCCTACGAGGGCCTGCGCGGCGAGCAGATCGCCATGGTCTACCAGGACGCCCTGAGCTCCCTGAACCCGTCCATGAAGATCAAGGACCAGATGGAGCAGCTGACCAAGCGCGGCGGCCGGAAGACCCCGGCCGAGCTGCTGGAACTGGTCAAGCTCGATCCCGTCCGGACGCTCGCCAGCTACCCGCACGAGCTCTCCGGCGGCCAGCGCCAGCGCGTGCTGATCGCCATGGCGCTGTCCCGTTCGCCGAAGATCGTGGTGGCCGATGAGCCCACCACCGCCCTGGACGTCACCGTCCAGAAACAGGTGGTGGACCTGCTCAACGAACTGCGCGAACAGCTCGGCTTCGCCATGGTCTTCGTCAGCCACGACCTCGCCCTGGTGGCCTCCCTGGCCCACCGCATCACGGTCATGTACGCCGGCCAGGTGGTGGAATCCGCACAGGCTTCGGAGCTGCTGCAGAACCCCAAGCACGAGTACACCCGCGGCCTGCTCGGCGCTGTCCTCTCCATCGAGGCCGACGCCGTCCGCCTGCACCAGATCCCCGGCACCGTCCCGTCCCCGCGCGACTTCGCCCCGGGCGACCGCTTCGCCCCGCGTTCACTGCGGTCCGACGCCGACCCCGACCAGCAGCTGGTCCTGACGTCAGTCGGAGCCGCCGGCGGCGGGGACGCTGACCATTACTGGGCGAGCCACCTGAAGGAGGATGCAAAGTGAGTGAATCCACCGGCAAGCCGGTCATCGAGCTCAAGGACGTCAAGGTCCACCACCACGCACGTGGCGGCGGGCTCTTCCGCCCGAACATCGTCAAAGCGGTCGACGGCGTCGACTTCAGCATCAGCCGCGGCGAAACCGTGGGCATCGTGGGTGAGTCCGGCTGCGGCAAGTCCACACTCGCGTCCGTGCTTGTGGGACTGCAGACGCCGACGTCGGGCGAGGTCCTGTTCCACGGCAAGCCCGCCATCAAGCGGAACGCGCACATGCGCAAGGAATTCGGCCGCTCCGTGTCCGTGGTCTTCCAGGACCCGGCCACGGCGCTGAACCCGCGCATGACCGTCCAGGACATCCTCACGGACCCCCTCCAGATCCACGGCATCGGCACCGCGGCAACCCGCGCGGCCAAGGTCAAGGAACTGCTGGCCCTCGTGGGCCTGCCGCAGTCCGCGGCCGAGGTCACGCCGTCGCAAGTTTCCGGCGGACAGCGCCAGCGTGTGGCGATCGCCCGCGCCCTGGCCCTGGACCCGGACATCATTGTGGCGGACGAGCCGACGTCGGCCCTGGACGTATCCGTCCGCGCCCAGGTGCTGAACCTGCTCTCGGACCTGAAGACGCAACTGAACCTCGGCATGGTGTTCATCTCGCATGACATCCAGACCGTCCGCTACGTCTCGGACCGCATCTGCGTTATGTACTTCGGCAAGATCGTCGAGCAGGGCACCGCCACCCAGGTCTTCGACAGCCCCACCAACGACTACACCAAGAAGCTGCTGGGCGCCGCCCCGAGCCTGCTCCACATCTAGCTTTCCCCCAAGAAGTTTTTCGTCTAACCATCAATATTTGGAGAACACTGTGACTACTGTCGCTTCCCGCTTCCAGGGCGTCATCCCGCCCGTCGTAACCCCCCGCACTGCCGATGGCGCCATCGACGTACCGTCGCTGGAAAACGTCACCAAGCACCTGCTCGACGGCGGCGTCAGCGGCCTGTTTGTTCTGGGTTCCTCCGGCGAGGTCACCCATATGACCAACACCGAGCGCGACCTCGTTGTACAGACCGTGGCAGGCGTGAACGCCGGCCAGGTGCCGGTGATCGTGGGCGCCGTAGAGCAGACCACCAACCGCGTCATCGAAGAAGCCAAGCGCGTCATCGCGCTGGGTGCCGACTCGATCGTGGCCACCAGCCTGTACTACGCCATCTCCAACGCCCAGGAGAACAACACGCACTTCCGCTCCATCGCCGCCGCCGTGGACGTCCCCGTCTTTGCCTACGACGTTCCGGTGCGCACACACTTCAAGCTGCCCACGGACCTGCTTGTCGAGCTGGGCCGCGACGGTGTCATTGCCGGTGTGAAGGACTCCTCGGGCGACGACGTCTCCTTCCGCCAGCTGCTCATCGCAGCCAAGGACATCCCCAACTTCGACATCTTCACCGGCCACGAAGTGGTTGTGGACGGCGCCCTCCTCGGCGGCGCCCAGGGTGTTGTTCCGGGCCTGGGCAACGTTGATCCGGCCGGCTACCGCCGCCTCTACGACGCCGCCGTTGCCGGCGACTGGGCCGGCGCTGCAGCCGAGCAGGACCGCCTGGCCGATGTCTTCGAAATCGTCTACACCCCCAAGGCCGGCCGCATGTCCGGCAACGCCGCGGGCCTGGGCGCCTTCAAGACCGCCCTGCAGCTCATGGGCGTCATCAAGACCAACGTCATGAGCGCCCCCATGCTCTCCCTGGACGAGGACGAGACCGCAGCGGTCAAGGTCATCCTGGAACGCAACGGCCTGATCTAGTTAGTTGTGGCGCCTGGTGATTGAGCCTGTCGAAATCCAGGGGTGCCGGGTCGTGGTCGGGTCGGCGCCAGACCGAGGCCTTGCCGGCCCTTAGACACCTCCCGGCGTCATCTTCCGGTCGCGGGGCGACCTGCAGACGACTCTGGTCGGCGATGCGGGCCTACGCAAGACCCCGGCCAGGCACCTTAGGCGTCCGGCTCAGGTTCCCGAAGCAGAGACAGATCAATAGGTGAGCTTGTGACGCTAGGTGCGATGGCTGCCTTCCGTAGGTGGCGCGATCGGTGAGCGGCTTTCCTAGCGACTGAGGGGTTGTTTTGCGTAGTCCCGCATCGCCGACCAGAATGCTGCGGAGGTCGCTCAGCGACCGGAGTGGCATGGCGGGAGGTGTCTAAGGGACGGCAAAATGACCCCTCAGACGCGACCCGAGCACAACGAACCCGACAACAGCACAACCAAAGCAGAGAGCAGAAGGACAATAATGCTGTACGCGATCGGTGTTGACCTTGGGGGTACTAAGACTGCTGCCGGGGTTGTTTCCGAGGTTGGGGAGGTCTTGTTTTCGGAGACCATTCCTACGCTGAACCGGGATGGCGGTGAGGCGATCCTGGACGCTACTGCGGCGCTGGTTTCTTCCCTCATGTCACGGGCTCAAGCAGAGGGCCTGGATGTGGTGGGGGTCGGGGTGGGCTCGGCTGGGGTCATCGACGCCGTTCGCGGTGTGGTGGTGTCCGCTACCGATGCCATCCTCGGGTGGGCCGGGACCGAGCTGACCGCAGGGTTGGCCGCCCGGCTTGGCCTGGCGCCGGAGGCTGTCCAGGCCGTGAACGATGTCCATGCGCACGCCCTGGGCGAGTCGTGGACGGGTTCCGCCGCAGGAACCGCAAGCTCGCTCCTGGTGGCCTTCGGCACCGGCGTCGGCGGCAGTTTTGTCCTGGCCGGGCACCCGGTCCTGGGGCACCGTTTCGTTGGCGGACACGTGGGCCACTTCGCTTCCCCGTATGCGTTCCACGAGGGCCAGGCTGTTCCGTGTGTCTGCGGCGGCGCCGGGCACGTTGAGGCCATCGCCTCCGGGCCCGCCATCCGCGAGGCGTATGTTCGCCTCGGCGGCCAGGAGCCGGCGTCGGACGCCCGCGGCGTCTTTGCCCTCGCCAGCGCCAGCGATGCCACGGCCATCAAGGCGGTGGGCATGGGCGCGGCCGCGGCCGGCCAGGCCGTGGGCGGACTCGCCAACATCCTGGACCCCGAAGTGGTGGTGGTTTCCGGCGGGCTCTCCGACGCCGGCGCCCCCTGGTGGCGCCCTATGGAACGCGCCCTGCGCGCCGAACTCCTGCCGGCACTGCTCGATCTCCCCGTCCTCCCCGCTAAACTCGGCAACGCAGCAGCAATGGTGGGCGCCGCGCGCCTGGTGCTCACCACGCCGTCCTAAGCACCCGTCGTCCCAACTACCTCGCCCCACCCGATCTTCAGCCCGCACCGCCAACTTTCCAGAGGAAACCGACCGTGATCCTAACCCCCGAAGCCCTCGAAGCCCTGCGCGGCCAACTGATCGTGTCCTGCCAGGCGTACCCGGGCGAGCCCATGCGGGACCCGCGCACCACGGGGCAGGTTGCCGCCTCCGCGGTGATCGGTGGCGCCGCCGCTGTTCGCGTCCAGGGCCTGGCCGATGTTCAGTTCACGCGTTCGGTCGTGGAGGTTCCGGTGATCGGGCTCTGGAAGGACGGGCACGACGGCGTCTTCATCACGCCCACACTCCGCCACGCTTTGGCGGTGGCCAACGCGGGCGCCCAGGTGGTGGCGGTCGACGGCACACGCCGGGAGCGCCCGGACGGCCTGACCCTGGCCCAGACGGTGGCGGGCATCCACCAGGATTCCCACGCGCTGGTGATGGCCGACTGCGGCTCCTTCGATGACGCTGCCGCCGCCGTCGAGGCCGGGGCTGACCTGATCGGCACCACGCTGTCCGGTTACAGCGGCGAGCGACCCAAGACGCACGGCCCGGACCTGGAACTGCTGGAACAGATCGCCGCCGCCGGCTTCGGCGTGCCGCTCATCGCCGAAGGCCGCCTCCACTCCCCCGCACAGGCCCGCCAGTGCCTCGACGCCGGCGCGTTCGCCGTCGTCGTCGGTACCGCGATCACGCACCCGGCCACCATCACCGGCTGGTTCGCCGAGGCCCTGAAGTGACGCCCGGACCGAACGCCGCCGAGTCCGGGAACTACCTGCTGGCCGGCACGGTCCTGTCCGACGGCTCGGCCCAGGACGATGCAGTGGTGGCCGTCGTGGACGGCCGCATCGCGTATGTGGGCCCGCGAGCCGGCCTGGATGAGTCATCGCTGCCCGGTCTTGAAGAACTCGAATTACCGCCAGGCAGCATGATTCTGCCCGGCCTCGTGGACCTGCACTGCCACGGCGCCGTGGGAGGCGACTTCCCCAGCGGCGACGGCGATCCGGCCCGCACCGCCGTGGACTTCCTGCACCGCAGCGGCACCACCACGCTGCTGGCAAGCCTGGTGACCGCGTCGCGCGAGGACCTGTTGCGCGGCTTGGAGACCCTCCGACAGCTCGCCGACGAAGGGCTCATCGCGGGTATCCACTCCGAGGGGCCATTCCTGTCCCACGCCCGCTGCGGCGCCCAGGACCCCCGGTTCCTTCGCGAGCCGGACCTCCCGCTGCTGGGTGAAATGCTGGCTGCGGCTGGCGGCCACCTGCGGACCATGACGTACGCGCCCGAGCTGCCCGGAGCCGACGCCGTGGTGCGCACCCTCGCCGAGCACGGCGTGACGCCGTCGCTGGGCCACACCGACGCGGACGCGCGGACGACGGCGGCCTCCCTCACCGAGGCAGCCGAGCTGCTGGCAACCTCCGGACTGCGGACCGTATCGCGCCCCACCGTTACGCACGTCTTCAACGGCATGCCGCCGCTGCACCACCGCAGCCCCGGTCCCGTGGCTGCGTGCCTCCGGCTGGCCGGGGCGGGCACGATTGCCGTCGAACTCATCGCCGACGGCGCTCACCTGGACCCCGAAACGGTCCGGATGGTCTTCGAGCTCGTGGGGGCCGGAAACGTGGTCCTGGTGACCGACTCGATGGCCGCCACCGGGCTGCCCGACGGCGACTACGAGCTTGGCCCCGCCGCCGTCTCTGTCAGCGGTGCCGTGGCCCGGCTCAGCAACGGCACCCTCGCCGGCGGGACGGCCACAATGCTGGACGTTGTGCGGCGGACCATTGGCGCCGGCGTGGAGCCGGCCGCCGCTGTCTTGTCAGCCACCGCGGTTCCCGCGGCCATCATCGGCCAGGGGCAGGAAATCGGCAGCCTCCGCGCCGGCCTGCGGGCCGACGTCGTGGTGGTGGACCGGAACTTCCGCCGCGTTCTGGTACTGCGCGCCGGCCGCACCCTGGGCCGCCCCGCCGTCGGAGTTTAGCGCCCGGGCTGGACCATCCGGAAAGGCGGGCATCCAGCACTGGCGCGCACGTTGCAGGGGGCGGACAATTGGAGCACCTTGCAGTGACTGTTTGGAGCCATCATGCGCCGTTCCACTGGCTGGCTAAAACACCACAGGCTTTTGGCATTCTTTGTCCTGACCTACGCGATTTCCTGGGCATCGTGGCCCGCTTCCGCGTCTGGGCTGGTTCCCCGCATGGAATTCCTGCCGATAGGCCCGCTTGCTGCGGCAATTATCGTCATCGCCCTGGCTGAGGGCCGCCCTGGCTTCCTCGCCTGGGGGCGGCGGCTCATCCGGTGGCGCGTCCGGTGGGTCTGGTACGCCGTCGCACTTCTCCTGCCCGCCGTCCTTGTCCTGGTCACGGGGCTCATCACCATAACGCTCGGCGCCTCCGCTCCGGGCCTTGCACAGCTGACGTGGAGCGGGCTGCTAACCGTATTCGCCGTCCGGCTGGTCAATCCGATGGACGGACCACTGGGCGAAGAACCCGGGTTCCGCGGCTACGCCCTGCCGCTGCTTCAGGCGTCCCTGCCTCCGCTGCCGTCCGCAGCAATTCTCGGCATCCTTGTGGCTGTGTGGCACCTGCCGCTGGTCCTGTTTGCCGGGCTGAGCCTGATCGGGCTGCCGACGACGTTCGCCATCACCTTCCTCTACGTGTGGCTTTTCAACCGCACAGGCGGCAGCGTCCTGCTGACGCTCCTGTTCCACAGCAGCCAGGGCACCTTCACGGTGGGTTCCTTCGGCTTCACCGTCGCCGGCGCCGACCGCGCGGAACTGATCTACTTCGTGGTCGTCGTTCTCGCGGTTCTGGCCACGATGGCGCTGGACCGCCGGGCCTGGCGCAAGGCACCCCGCCAGGCCACCGCCGTCGGGCGTTTCTCCCTCCGGAGGCGTCCAATGTGAACGACGGCGGGAGGACAGGCGCCGGGCGAACGGCGCCTGTGTTCCCCGTCAATACCTGGCCGCATCGCGCTAGACTTTCGATCATGACCGGTGCCCCTGCCCGTCTTCTGGCTTGGATCGTCCTCCTGGCGACCCTCGTCGCGGGCTGCACTCCGACGATCGACCTCGACGATATCGCCACCGATCGGCCAATTCCGACCTCCTCGGTCCAGCCGGCCGCAGGCGACGTCGCCCTCGCCCCTCAGCGGAGCCCGAGCCCCACCCCGACGGCGGTTCCCGCGCCAGCCCCGGTACCCCAGGCGTTCGCCGTCAACCTCTACCAGGAGGGGGACTTCGTGCCGCAGTACACCTTCGACTGGTGCGTTGCGGCGAGTATCCAGATCGCGCACAACCTCATCGACGACACCGGGGGCGGCACATGGACCGACCGCGCTCAGCAGAACGAGCTGTGGGAGAAGGCCCGGGCGCGGTCATCCAACTCGTTCAACGGTGCCAACCCATTGGGTTGGGCTGCGGTGCTGACTGAGGTGGGAATGGGGCCATACGCCGTCGTCAGCATCGCCGACTACGAGGACGCGCTTCGAACCGCTGCGCGAGCCATCGCCGACACGGACCGGCCGGTCGGGCTGGTCATGTGGAGCGGCCGCCACGCCTGGGTGATGAGCGGGTTCGAGTCGCTCGGCGATCCCGACCAGTTTCCGGAGTTCTCGGTCACCGGCGTCCGCGTCCAGGATCCGCTCTACCCGCACGGCAGCGGTAAGTGGGGTCCGTCGCCTGCCCCCAACAGCCGACTCACCCCCGAGGAGCTGGCGACGCAGTTCGTGGTCCGAGAACCGCGACGCTGGAGCAGCGACCTGCCGGCCGGCTACCTGCTGGTGCTGCCGGTCGAAGAGGCCTGATCAGGGCGTATGCCGTTCTTGCGCTTCCGGGCAATTAAGCCGCCAGTCAACGCCGCCGCCAGCGCCGCCAGACCGGATATCACCAACGGTCCAGCCAACCAGTCGTCGTAAACGAATCCGTCCCCGACGGCGACCACATGGGCGACCGCGTTGCTAACCACCGCAGACGGATACAGCGACGTGGCCGCGGGCACCCCGTAGGCCGCAAGGGTTCGCACCCATGTGGGTCCCGACAATCGCGACGCGAGCAACCCGGCTCCGAGGGCTGCGCCTGACCACACGGCCAGAGCCACCAGGTTGCCGAGGTTGGATCCACCTTGGAATGCGGCATACGAGCTCCCTACATCCATCCCGGTGTTGGTCGGAGCAACCAAAAAGTTTGAGATGAAGCCGAGCAGCCACGCCATTCCGGCTGCTGACCAAACTATCCATGAACTCCGGAGGCTGCCAACAGCGGCGGGTGTCGATTTCCTTAGAGTGTTCACCGTGATCAATATAGTCCGCTGCAATCGCCGCCGTAGGGTGGTCCGCAGAGAGCCATTGAAGTGTCCCGTTTGAGGAACCCCCTACGGGACGTTCGTTTCGAGCCCAACTGTCCTCTCGTGGAATCACACTAACCATGCTTTCGTTGACTTATACAGCATCAACTGGAGAGTCACATGAAACGCCATCTGGATTCTAAAAAGGTTCGCCAGGTCCTTTCTGTCTTACTCGCGATAGTTGCTTCCTTGGTCCTCTTACTGGTTCCGATGTACACCCAAGTAAAAGTAACGTCTGATGGGCCAGAGCAGGTCAGTCATCCGACCCTGCTTGAGACAGTAGGGCCGTCTATCTTCGTGCCGTTGCTCATCCCCGTGGCCCTGACCGCGCTACCGCTCCTGATACGAGGGCGTGCGCGGATGCCAGTGTCGGTCGCGACTGCTGTCGCTCTTGTCGTCTTCGTAGTCATCGCCTCCGCGAGCATCGGCTGGTTCTACGTCCCAGCCCTGGCCGCGGCCGTAGCCGCCGTAGTCCTCGATGGGAAGCCACGCAGGACTCCAAATCCGCCCTAACTGATCGGCCCGCCAGCCGGTTCATCCTCAGGGTTGCTGCTGGTTAGCTCGACGCTTTGAACAGGCTTATCCGGCGTGGCGTGGGCCCAATCTACGGAAGGCGGACGCACTTCCAGCTTGCGAGCCATGTCCGGTTCAAGATCCAAGCGCAACCATACTCGCAGTGAGTCGTTCCTATACAGAAGACTGCCCGGCGCCGGAGACTGACGCTCAACGAGCGGGTTGTTGGGCCACGCGATCCCACTTATTGGTGGTCCATCCGGGTCAGGGTTCGCCAATGTCAGTCCAGCAGACTGGGCTATCTCCCGAGCTGCGAGGAATCGCTCACCTACAACGTCGGGCACGATGACGAGCTCCGCGGCTCGCTGATCATTCAGGTCCTTGTCTGGCACGGCTTCCTCCTATCAGCATGCTCTGCCTGGCACAGCAACTCAGCAACCGACCCGCAGTGTGAAAGCTGAGGTTTGTTTGCCCACCTCTATTGAGGGGCTTCATCCACAATTCGGTAGTCGATGGCGGTGTGGCCGACGACTTCGTTGGAGCCGAAGCCGAAGGCTGCATAAGTCATGATGCTTCGTTCGCCTATGACCAAGCCGGTGCCAGGGTCAATGATCATTTCAGCCCTTTTTCCTGCACGAAGTGGCTCTGTGCGGCCTATGGCTATGCCAACCTTGCCGTCGAAGTTCGCTTGCTCGCTGGCAGTCACCCCAGGGATCAGGGCCAAGGCCTCGTAGAGACCAGCGCGGAGGTCAGCCGGAACGAGTCCCAACCTGAGAAGGTCGGTGATCCGGACGAAATTGTCCTCATCCCGTGAGGCGGAACCACCCTGATACTGGGCGTTGAAGTGGTCGTACAAAGCCTGCCCGTCCCGCGGCAGGCCATCCAGCTCCTCGTCACTTAGCGGTGTCCATGGACCTCCATAAAAGTGTCCGTCTTTGGCCCGGATTACGCCGTCATCCATGGGCGCGGGACCCGCGTCTCCCCAGTCCCGATCGAGCACCCATTCCTCGTCGCGGTTCCCTGGGACATAGACGTCAATGGTTTGTGCATTCATCCTGGTGCTGATTTTCCCGGATGCGTCCGCACTGGTGACACTCCAATTGGCGTGCGTATGGACCAGCAAGTATTCGCCCGGCGTTGCTACCGGATCCACAAACGTCATTGTCTGCTCTGCCGCGGCGCGCAGGACCTCAGCCGCGTGGGCGCTTTGGGCAGTGACGCTGATCTGACCGACGACAAGTGTCCCGACAGCAGCCGTGGCGGCTGTTAGTAGCACACGCCGGGCGATGGGACGAGGCGCCGCGGCATCCTTGAGCTGCAAGCGGGAATTCGGATTCCCCGAACTGCGGAGCCGGCGGCGGGGAGTTGCCTTGCCGGGTCTGTACCGGATGGGGTCCTCAGCGCCGACCAGTGTTGGCAGCTCAACGAGCTGCTGACGCAAGGCCTCCCGCCGGTCGGCTTGGAACTGGGGTGTGCTCATGATGTTCTCCGTCCGAGAGTTGTCTGGGCATCAATTTCTTCTTCATGCATGACCTGGCTGTACAAGGCGCCGAGCCTTGATTTGGCGCGGTGAAGACGGGACTTCACCGTTCCGTCCGCGATGCCAAGGGCAGCGCCGGCCTCTCTAGCTCCCATGCCTTCAACAACACACAAGGTGAGAACGTCGCGTTCCGGAGGTCTTAGTTGGGCGAAAGCTGTCCGGAGGGCAGAGGCCTTGATCTGAGATTCGTCAGTATCAGCAATGCTGTCGGCAATGTCGGCTGCATCTTCCGGCGGTGGGAGCTGGTTGAGGAAATGTCTATAGCGGCGCTGCTGGCGGACGTGGTTACGCAGAGTGTTGTTCGTCGTAATCAACAACCAGGGCAATATGGAGTCATTGACCATGCGGACATTGGCTCGCCGGCGCCACGCCTCATAGAAGACCACAGCTGCCACGTCCTCAGCCACGTGAGGGAGCCTGAGGACTTTTACAGCGTGCCGCCACACGCGGTCGTGATGGCGGTCGAAAAGCACCCCGAAGGCGTCACCATCTCCGTTGACAACTCGATGCCACAAAACCTCATCCGAGACACCCAATTCCTCGCCCATACCTCATAGTGTCCGGTCACCCCCGCCGGTTCCATGATTTAGCGAAGCAATTCCTTTGCCCTGCAAGATTCGTTCCATGGAGGGGCATATCGGCAACCTTGACACCCTTACGTCCTGCGTGCCCCGGATAATTTCATGGAGGTCGATGCAGCCAGGACTGCGGTGACATCGTAGAGCGGCCAGGGTTGGACCAGCATCATGAGTAATCCGCCTACGGGACGCCGGTACGCTTCGATGGAGATCCGTTGACTGTGAAGAAGGGGAAGCTCCGTGAACCCTTTTGCGGCCAGGGGGCAATACATAGTGTGAGCACAGATAACGACATCATCAGGCGGTCCCGGGCCAGCCCCGCAGTTTTCGGGGAGCTGTACGACAGACACGCCTCAGTCATCTACAGATACGCCGCCAGACGGGCCGGGGACTTCGCTGCCGACGACGTCACGTCCGAGACCTTTCTGGTCGCCTGGGGGCAGCTGGAAACCTACGACCTTGACCGGGAGGATGCCCGGCCCTGGCTGTTCGGGATCGCCACCAATCTGCTCCGGCGGCATCATCGTGCTGAAGCCAAGTTGCCGGAACCCTGAAGTCCATGCCGGCCATCGACCGAGAAACGCTGCTGCTGCATGCCTGGGCGGACCTGACCTACGAGGGCATCGCCCTGGCCATGGACGTCCCGGTGGGCACCGTGCGTTCCCGCCTTAACCGCGCCCGCCGGATGCTGCGGAAACAGCTCAACCTCGAAACACTTGATGAAACGGAGAACGACCATGGACGACTTGCAGCTGCTCCGCGAAATGCGTAGCGACATCGGCTCCCCCGCTTCGGCCACTTTGGCCCGCGGTCGCAGCCAACTCATGGCCAGGATCGATTCGACTTCCACCACTGCGGCGTCGACAGACAGGGACACCAAAGGCACTGTCAGCCCGATCCGCTTCCGGCGCCGGATCCTGCTCGCTTCGGCAGCAGCGGCTCTGCTCGTGGGCGGAATCGTCGTGGCAGACGTAGTCAGGCCCACGGGTCCGGGCGCAACTGCCGAAGCCGCCGAGGTCCTGAACAATGCAGCGGCAGCAACCATCCAGACCTCCGACCCGGTTGTGGGACCCGGCCAGTACCTTAAGATTCAAAGCACGAATTTATGGGCCTCGTCCGCGGTCGACGCCAGCGGAAATACTTATCAGTGGCTGGATACAGAAAAGATGACCATGTCTATCCCGGCCAACCGGGAGGGCGAATGGGTTTGGGAACGTTCAGGCCGGATCCCGACGACATTTTTTGATGAAGCATCCAGAGAATACGTAGAGCGCACGCAAACAGATGGAACGGAAGCGTACGTATTGCGTGGGGCAAACGGAGCCTTCTACGGACCGGGAAGCGAATCCACTTTCCCTTCCCCCAGCTATCTGGACTCCTTTTCCCGGGACCCCCGAGTGCTCCTGGACGACATCTATCAAAAGACCCTCGGAAGGGGGCAGTCTGTTGATGGCGAAGCGTTGGTATTCATCGCCGATCTCCTGCGCACGGGAATGGTTCCCGGCGAACTCCGGGCGGCACTGTATAAGGCGGCGGCACTGATACCAGGAGTGACCGTGACCGATGAACAAGCCACCCTCGATGGTCGCAAAGGCATCGCCATCGGACGGGTCGAAGACTTCTCACACTTCCGTCACGACATCATCATTGACCCCAAAAACGGGCTGCCCACCGGGGAACGTCAAGTGCTCACCGAACCCTCCGGGACCATGCCGGCCGGAACAGCGAGAACCTGGACGACGGTAGAAACCTCTGTCTCAGACACCGCCCCGTAGGCGTCTGAAGATGCCCGCCGTCGCACATCGACGACGGCGGCGGGCATCGAGGTGCCTCGCCCCCAGGAAGCGGAACGCCCACCGGACTGGTTCGGCAATCTCGTGCCCGTGCATGGGCCCCGATCACGTGTGGGGTTCATACTCGAGGCATGAGAGTGACTGGAATTCTCCCTGAGGACGCGCCCGACCCTCGCGCTGAGCAGGCTGAACGCCTGAAACTCATGCCCATCCCGGTGATGGGACTCGTGCCCCAGCCCTCGCTGGAGGACACGGATACGGTCGGCCTGGGATACGGTCAGGACGCTCGTGGATTCAAGGAAATGACAGCGAGCGTCACCTACACAATCTGGCGAAACCCGCTTGACCGCTCAGACCCGATAAACCTCGCGGACCTCGACGAGCAGAAGCGCAGGGCGATCGAGGACGTTCCGCCCTGGCCGCGACCCGCCTGGCTGGTCGAGCAGGTGGAGCGAATGCGATACCCGCAGCTGTGGGAGGCCGTACGAACCACCTGGCACCGTGACTCCTCCGAGCGTTCTTCGGTCCGCAGTGT
This sequence comes from Pseudarthrobacter sp. KH_020_B, assembly GCF_057840185.1. Lineage (NCBI taxonomy): Bacteria > Bacillati > Actinomycetota > Actinomycetes > Micrococcales > Micrococcaceae > Pseudarthrobacter > Pseudarthrobacter sp. KH_020_B. The sequence goes on along the minus strand of NZ_CM174506.1, from coordinate 210,406 downwards.
GCTGGTCGACCACCTTAATTACGTCCTCATGAACCAGTTCCGGAAGGAGCTCAGGCTGAGCGGCAACCCCTGGGATCAGCCCGCGCGTGTAGTGACCGACCGAATGGTCAATGATCAGGTGAGCGTCCTCGTTAACGGAGTCGAAGTACTCGCCGCGGAGGTCGATACGGACCCGTTCGTATACGGTATCGGCGCAGAACTGGCAGGCGGTGGCGTCGTAACTGCAGTGCTTCCACGCTCCGAGCTCCAGCATATCCAGATCCAGTTCACCACTCGGTCCGACGTCGATGGCATCCATTTAGAGGTCCGCTGAAACTGACGCCCCGCGTGCGTCAAAGGCCCAGAGTGGTACAATATGTGGTACCACTCCGCGACTAAGGAGCACGTCATGGCGATCACCGCCTCGCAGGCCAGGGCAGAGCTGTTTCCCCTTATTGAAAAGGTCAATGCCGACCACACGCCCATTGAAATCGTGTCAAAAAAGGGCAGCGCCGTGCTGATGTCCTTGGCAGATTACGAGGCTTTGCAGGAAACGGCGTACCTGCTGCGGACGCCAGCGAACGCGGCCCATCTGCTTGAAAGCATTGCGCAGCACCGAGCCGGCACGGCCGCCCAGCGCGGACTGGCCGACTGAACATCCTTTTCACGGACAAGGCCTGGGACGACTACGTCTATTGGACCGCAACCGACAAGGCAATGGTCAAGCGGATCAATCTGCTGATCAGGGACTGCCAGCGCGATCCCTTCGACGGCATCGGCAAGCCTGAAGCCCTCAAGCATCAGCTGTCCGGCTACTGGTCCAGAAGAATCACCGAGGAGCACCGGCTCGTCTACGCCGCAGAACCCACGCAGCTCGTCATCATCGCCGCCCGGCACCACTATTGAACCCTGCGGAAATGCCAGGGCAACCAGCGGGGCTCAGACCCCGGCGGTCGCCTCGGACACGCGCACGGCGACCTGCCCGCTCCCCTGCGCCAGCTGCGACGCCGCGGCTTCGTCAGCCACCACCGTCACGTGCGGGTGCAGCTGCAGGACGGACCCCGGGCAGTCCGCGGTGACGGGTCCGTTGAGCGCGGCAGCCAGGATGCCGGCTTTGTCCGCGCCGTTGACCACCAGCAGGAGGTGGCCAGCTTCCAGGATGGTGCCCAGGCCCTGCGTGATGCAGCGGAGCGGCACTTCCTCCGGCGTGCTGAAGTAGCGGGCGTTGGCCTCGCGGGTGCGTTCCGTGAGGACCTCCACGCGGGTCCGGGAGTCCAGGGCGGAACCGGGCTCATTGAAGGCCAGGTGACCGTTGTGGCCGATGCCGAGGATCTGCACGTCGATCCCGCCGGCGGCGGCAATGGCCGCGTCGTAGTCAGCGGCAGCAGCCTCGGGGTCCTCAGCGCTTCCGTCTGGCACCGTAACGTTGGCGGGGTTCAGATGCAGCCGCTCAGTCACTTCGCGACGGACAACTTCGGCGTAGCTTTCGGGGTGTCCGGCGGACAGGCCCACGTACTCGTCGAGGGCGAAGGCACGGACGGAAGACATGTCAAGCCGGTGGTTGGCGAGCGCCGCGTAGATGGGCAGCGGCGATCCGCCCGTGGCCACGCCCAGGACGGCGTCGGGCTTGCTTCGGATGACGGCGGCAAGGATCCCGGCGGCGACGGAACCGGTGGCTGAGGCGGTAGGCACAACGAAAATTTCCACGTCAAAGGCACTCTCTACGAAAAGGGCAGGGCTGAATCCGCCCGGGCGCGGGCGTCGAAGGAAAAGGCGGAGAAAAACAGGCTAGGCGGCCGCGACGTCCTTGAGTTTCAGGCGGATACCGTCAAAGTGGCGCTGCAGGCGTTCGGACGCAAGGGCCTTGTCCTTGTTGGCCACGGCCTCGAAGATGTCCCAGTGGTCCTGCGTCTGCTGCTCGAGGTTGACCGGGCCGGTACCGATGGCCAGGTGGATCTTGCGGTAAACCTGCCAGAACACATCCATGAGGTTGATGAGCAGCTCATTGCTCAGGGGGGCGTACAGGCGGCGGTGGAATTCGGCGTCGTGCTCATACAGTGGCTCCCCCTTCTTGGCCGCGTTCTCCATGGCTTCCATGGTGGACCGCAGGTCAGCCACGTGCTCATCGGTGAGCAGGTCAATGGCCGGTCCGATCAGCCCGGACTCGAGGGCTTGGCGCACATCGATGAGCTCCATGGCTTCCTCGCCCTTGTGGCGCAGGGACAGCCGGCCACGGAACGTCAGGCCGGACACTAGGGCGCTGAAGTTGTTGGGCGCAACGAACATGCCAAAGCCGTGCCGGATCTCGATGACGCCCAGCGCTTGCAGTACTTTCAGGGACTCGCGCACGGTGTTGCGGCCCACGCCGAGTTCGGCGGAAAGCTCACTTTCGGTGGGAAGCGCGTCACCGACATCCAGGCCGCGCTCCAGAATAAGGTCCATGATGCGCGTCTGCAGGGCATGCGAACGGAGCTGCGCACTGAAACGGGCGGGCGATACTTCTTGCGATGCGATGGCCACGGGGGTCTCCTCCTTGCCGCGCTTAGGGGTCGCGACTCGTCCTACCTCTCAAGGGTACAGGAGATGGGACGTCCAATGTCTAGAAATGACGAACCTATTTTTGAGCATTTTCAACGCCGAGTGACCAAATCTAACCCAGGAGCGCCGAATCTAACCCAAAAGGGACCGGACTAGCTCGCGGCACGCCCGGTAACCAGGCGTTTTGGGGTCGATCAGGGCGTAATGGTCCCCGGGAACCCTGACCAGCCGCGTCTCCATGTTTGCTGTGGTTCCGGCGTTCACATAGGACTCGGACTGGCCCAGCGGGACAGTGGTGTCCTCCGATCCATGCACAGCGATCACGGGCACGGCCAGCGGCAGTGCGGTCATGGGGTCCGCGTATCTGTAGCGGTGCGGATACTTCGACGACGACCCGCCCAGCAGGTTGCTCACCGCACCGTTGCTGAGGTTCAGCTTCTCCGCCTCGGCCAGGTTGAGCAGGCCGGACTGGCTGACCACACCGGTGAGGTGCACCGCGGAGGCGTCCGAGGTACGGGCCACCTGGCGGTCAGCGTCCGGCATTCCCAGCTGGGCGAGCTTGCCGCGGCCCGCAGCCCAGGCAGCCAGATGCCCGCCCGCTGAGTGACCCAGCGCCACCACCGGGCCAATGTTCAGGGCATGCTTGGCCGCGAGGTCCTGCAGCTTGTCGATTCCAGCGAGGACGTCAATGAACGTGTTGGGCCAGCCACCGCCGTTTCCGGCCCGGCGGTATTCCAGGTTCCAGGTGGCCATGCCATGAGCGGCCAGGTCCCGGGCGATGGGCTCCCCGAGCTCTGCGCCGTACTGCGAGCGCCAGTAGCCGCCGTGGATCACCACCACCACACCGCGGTGCTCGCCGCCGGCCGGCAGTTCCGGCAGGAAAAGCTCGCCCCATTGGCTGGCGTCCTCGCCGTATTGGTACTTGTGCCGCTTCACTGCATCCCCCTTGGCGCCGCCGCCGGCGGTACCGTCCCGCTCGGCGCCGGGCGAACACGCGGCGCCGAAAGTTCCAACGGCCGCCGCGGCAGCCGCACCAACCAGCGTGCGGAAGACAAACGTCCGACGCCGCAGATCAGCCATGTGCCGAGCCTACAGCGTGGTGCCTCCCGGCAAAGTCGTCGAGCAGCAAACCGGTAGATTTGTGCCGTGAATTCCATCAGTGCGCACTGGACCGGGGCCTTTCGGGTAATCACGGACGCCGAAGGCTGGCAACACTTCCGGCGGCTCGATCCGGCCCTGCTGATTTCCCCGGCCACCGACGGACTCGAGAACCGGGCCACCATGGCCGCCGGCATCCGGGCAAGCTGGACGGCGTCGTCCGGGACGCTTGTCCTGGAAGCGGAGGGCACAGCGGACAGCTCACCGTTTGACGTTCTGGTGGATGGGAAGCTGGCCCACAGGGTCACCGCGGCAGGCCCGGTGAGTTACGAGCTCCCCTTGGGGACCCTCAAGCCCGGAACTACGGTGCAGCTTTGGCTCCCCCAGTTTGGGACCGTCAGGATCCGGGAAGCATCGCTCAGGGCGAGGGCGTGGAATCAGTGACGGAGTCCGGCAAACGCTGGCTGACGTACGGCAGCTCGCTGACGCATTGCCAACAGGCCAATGGCCCGTCGGAAACCTGGCCTGCCCTGGTGGCGAACCGGTATGGCTGGCAGCTCACCTCGCTTGGGTTCGCTGGCGAGTGCCAGCTGGATCCCGCTGCGGAGTCGACGCTGCAGCAGCTGCCGGCTGATTTCATCTCGCTCTGCCTGGGCATCAACTCCTATAACGCAGCCGTATTTTCGGAACGCAGCTACGCGAGCCAGGTCCTGGGCTTCCTGGCGAACATCCGCAAAGCCCATCCCCTGGCGCCGATCGCCGTCATCACGCCCATGCTGTCGCTGCCCCGGGAGGAGCTGCCCAACGCCGTCGGGATGACCTTTCGGGACTACCGGAACGCAACAGCCGCCGTCGTGCGTGTCCTGCGGGAACGCGGCGACCACGGGTTCCACTGCCTGGACGGCGCCGCCGTCTTCACTCCCGACCAGGCCGCCGAACTGATGCCGGACACGCTCCATCCTGACAACACGGGCTACCGGCTGATGGCCGCACGGCTGGGTCCACTCCTCGCCGCGGTGGCGAACTAATACATCGCCGGGACCACCAGCGGCCTCCTGGGAAGGGCGTAGTGTCGGTAGTAGGAGATTTCGGGGTGGCATATAGGTCCGGGGTTGAATATACGGGCCGCGCGCGCAGAGAGCGCACAGCCGCCAGCGGGGTCGGGTGACCCCGGCGACGCTTGGAATTGAGGCCGCATGGCCGAGAATGATGCCCTGCCAACGGCGGAGCAATTACAGGACCTGCTTCTTGAGAGTCAGGGTTTCACCGAATTCCTCCTTGGACTGACAGCCCGGAGCCTGGACGAACGCCAGTACGCTTTCGAGGACGGCCCCTGCCTGACGGCGCTGCGGGAGCAGCGCACAGTCCTTATCCGTGATCTTCAGGCGGACGAACTGCGTTGCAGTCCCGGGCCGTTGTGGACTCGGCCGTGGCCCTGATCATGGTGCAGAACCGCTGCAGCCATGAGACCGCCGTCAAGCTCCTGCATCTTGCCTCCCGCAGCAGCAACCGCCGGGTGCATGACATCGCCGAGGACATCCTGCACCACACGTCAGACATCCCCGTCATCACAGGAGGCGGGAAGAAATGATGGACGACGGCGGATTGGGCACCCCCCAGCCAGCCTTCGAGGCGGAGCAGCGCAAGTTTGCGGCCACCCAGTTCCAGAGCGGGAACATCAGCCTCCCCCGGCTATGGACCTACTATTAGGGGATCGGCGGAAACGTCGATCTGCTCGGGGTGGACGCCTATCTGCACGAACTGGTGGAATTGGCCCCACTGCAGATGGATCTCATCCAAGCCGCAATCAAGGAGATCACGGCGGACGGACCGGGAAGTGCACATGTCCCAGGACTTTGATATCCGAGAACCCCAATCCGGCAAGCTTGGACGCGCCGGCGCCGGCCTGCACGAGTTTGTGCTCCACCTGCAGGACCTCGTCCTGGCAAGCCCCGACGTCCGTGAATTCCTGACGGACACGGCCGCGATTCTTGCCACCCAACTGTCACAGCCCGGGAACCACTTGTCCTGTGGGATCACAGTCGTCCGGCAGAAGCGGCCGGTCGCTGTGGCCTGCAGCGATACCCGCGCCCGGACCCTGGACGAACTGCAAAACAGCATTGGCGACGGACCCTGCCTGACCGCCCTTCGGACAGAAGGCATGGTCCATGTCCCGGATCTGGACGACGATGTCCGTTGGCCGAAATACACCCAGGCTGCCCGCCTGCTGGGCATCGGCTCCATCGTGGCGGTACCAATGCATCTGCATGCTCCTGCTCAGGCGGTGGTTACCCTCTACTCCCCCAACACGGATGGCTTCCCGCGTCACGGGATTGATGCGGCTGTTGGCCTGACGGGCATCGCCGCCAAGGCGCTGGACCTTGCCCTGAACATCGCACAGTTGCGCGACGCGCGTGACGACCTCGCGGCCGCCCTGAAATCCCGCACTGTCATTGACACAGCCATTGGGGCCATCATGGCGCAGAACCGGTGCAACCGCGAGGCGGCATTCCAGATATTGGTCAAGGCGTCCAGTTACCGCAATATCAAGCTAAAGGATGTGGCCGCCGGCATCATTTCCGGAATTGGCGGCGAACGGGAATTCCCCACCACGTACGACGAATAGCCAAACAGCCTGAATCCGTGCAGCCAGCCCAAACGCTCTCTCACTTGATGCGGCTTTAAGCCAAACGCTCTCTCACTCTCTTGAGGCAAGTGAGAGAGCGTTGGTGATTTTCCTGCGTTAAGTGAGAGAGCGTTTGATTGGGCCGGGGGCGTTGCCGCCCAGCCGTGCCGTGACTTTGGCTGCCGCTGCCCGGCAGGATTCGCCGAGGTTCTGCAGGCGGTCCTTGGAGACGCGGAACCGCGGGGCCGGGATGAGGACTGCTGCCACAAGGTCGCCGCGGTGATCGTAGACGGGGGCGGCGACGCCGACTTCATCCATGGAGGACTCGCCGTAGTTGATGGCCCATCCGCGGCTGGCGTCGTCTTTGAGGCGGAGCAGATAGTCCTCGAGGGAAGCCTCGTCCAGCCCGGGGTAGGTAATGGCTCCGCTGCGCAGGAGGGCCCGGACCCTCTCCTCCGGTTCCGCTGCCAGGAACACCTGGACCGAGGAACTCAACGCGTCGGTGTACCGTGCCCCCAACGGCGTTGTGTGCTTGATCTGGTGACGGCTGGCAATCTGCTCCACGCAGATCGACTCGTGGCCCTCCCACAACATCAAGGCACTGGTTTCGCCGGTCAGTTCGGTGAGTTCCTGCAGAACAGGATAGGCGACGCGCCGTTCCTCCAGGTCGGCCAGAAGCGGGCCGGCGACGGCAATCAGGCCCAGCCCGAGGCGGAAACGGCGCGTGTCCGCATCCCGCTCCACGAGGTTTTCCTGTTCGAAGGTTGCCAGGATCCGTGACACCGTGCTTTTGTGCAGGCCTACCCGGTTGGCGATCTCCGTCACGCCAAGCAAGGGTTCGTCGGCCGTGAATGATCGTAGGACGGCGATGGCGTTGAGGATGACCGAGGCACCCTTGGTGTCGCCCGTGCCGTTGGTGTCGCTGCCGTTGGTGTCACTGGAATCTGGTGTGGTCATGATGGTCACTATCATTGCGCATAGTCAGCCGAAAGCGGCGAATACCTGGTCGGTGGTCGAGCCTGTCGAAACCCGGGTTTCGACAGGCTCAACCACCGGGGGTTAAGCTCAAGCGCCCCGGGTCAGGCTCCGATGATGTTGTATTCGGGGCCGAACGGGAACTTGGTGATGTTCTCTGCCCCATCTTCGCCCACCACGAGGATGTCGTGTTCGCGGTAGCCGCCGGCACCGGGCTGGCCGTCCAGGACGGTGATCATGGGCTCCATGGAGACCACCATGCCCGGCTCGAGTACGGTGTCGATGTCCTCGCGGAGTTCCAGGCCGGCTTCGCGGCCGTAGTAGTGGCTCAGGACACCGAAGGAGTGGCCGTAGCCGAAGGTGCGGTTGGCCAGCAGTCCGTGGCCGACGTAGATCTCGTTGAGTTCTGCGGCGATGTCCTTGCACACGGCGCCGGGCTTGATCAGCTCAAGGCCGCGCTTGTGGACCTCCACGTTGATGTTCCACAGTTCCAGCGAGCGGGCATCGGGTTCGCCGTAGAACAGGGTGCGCTCCAGGGCTGTGTAGTAGCCGCTGGTCATGGGGAAGCAGTTCAGGGACAGGATGTCGTGTTCCTGGACCTTGCGGGTGGTGGCCCAGTTGTGGGCGCCGTCGGTGTTGATGCCGGACTGGAACCACACCCAGGTGTCGCGGATCTCAGAGTCCGGGAACGTGCGGGCGATTTCGTGCACCATGGCCTCGGTGCCGATCAGGGCCACCTCGTATTCGGTGATGCCGGCCGTGATGGCGTTGCGGATTGCCTCGCCGCCGAGGTCGCCGATGCGGGCACCGTGCTTGATGACCTCGATTTCCTCGGCGGATTTAATCATGCGCTGGCGCATCGCGGCCTGGGCCACGTCCACCAGGGTTGCGCCGGAGAAGGCGGCCTGGATCTTGTTGCGGTTGTCCAGCGGCAGCGAGTCGTCCTCGACGCCGAGGCGGCGCGGGTTGATCCCGCGGGTCCGCAGGACTTCCTGGATGGCGAAGATGTAGTTGTCCCGGCGCCAGTCCGTGTAGACCAGGTTGTCGCCGAAGCTCCGGCGCCAGGGCATGCCGGCGTCGATGTTGGCGGTGACGGTGACAGTGTCATCCTTGGTGACCACCATGGCGTAGGAACGGCCGAAGGTGGTGAAGAGGAAGTCGGAGTAGTACTTGATGGAGTGGTAGCTGGTCAGGACAACGGCGTCCAGGTCCTTCTCCGCCATGATCCGGCGAAGCCCGGCGATACGCCGCTCGAACTCGGTGTCGGAGAAGGTCAGGGAGACCTTCTGGCCGTTCTTGAGGACCTTCAGGCGCTCCAGTTCGGAAACGGAGGTTGCGTTCTCAGATGCTGTGGTGGTCATTGTGGTGGTGCCTTTCTGTGGTGCAGTTACTTGAAGTGGGAAGAAGAAGTCTGTTAGTCGTGGCGCAGCGGTTCTTTGCAGGTTTCGCGGGAGAGGGCAACGGCGATCAGGGAGATCACCGCGGCGCCCACCAGGTACCAGGCCGGAGCCAGGTCATTGGCAGTGGCCGCGATCAGCAGCGTTGCCATGAACGGAGCGGTGCCACCGAAAAGCGCGTTGGAGAGGTTGAAGCTGACCGCGAAGCCGCTGTAGCGGACCCGGGTGGGGAACATTTCGGCCAGGAAGCTGGGGAGCGTGCCGTCGTTGAGGGTGAGCATCGCACCGAGGAGGATCTGGGCGAGGACGATGACCAGGAAGTTCCCTGTTCCCAGCAGCGCGAAGGCGGGCACGGTCAGCACAATGAAGGTGATGGATGCGCTGATGAGGACCTTCTTGCGGCCATAGCGGTCCGAGAGCATTCCGGTCAGGAAGATAAAACCGATGTACGTCAGCAGCGCGATGGTGGTTGCCAGGAAGGATTCTGTTTCGCCCAGGCCCAGTTCCGCGGACAAATAAGTGGGCATGTAGCTGAGGATGACGTAGAACCCGACGGCGTTGAGCAGCACGGCGCCGACGGCCTGCAGCAACTGCCGCCAGTGGTTCCGGAACAGGCTGGACACGGGTGCCTTGATGGTTTCGTCCTCGGCTGCGAGTTCGCGGAACACCGGGGTGTCTTCGAGCTTTGTCCGGATGTAGCGGCCGATCAGTCCCATCGGGGCTGCCAGCACGAACGGCAGGCGCCAGCCCCAGCTTTGCATTGCGTCGGAACTGAGCAGGACTGTCAGCAGGCCTGCCATCAGGGAACCGAGGAGCAGGCCGGCCGCGGTGCTGGCGGGAACAACCGCGGCGTACAGGCCGCGCCTATTGGCGGGCGCGTACTCGACGAGGAAGGCCGATGCTCCGGCGTACTCGCCGGAGGCGGAGAAGCCCTGAACTACCCGGATGATCAGAAGCAGGACGGGAGCCCAGATGCCGATCGTGTCGTAGCCAGGAATCAGTGCGATGCAGAAAGTTGCCCCGGACATGATCAGGATGGACAGCGACAGTGCGGTCCGGCGGCCTACCTTGTCTCCGATATGGCCCCAGACGAACCCGCCGAGCGGGCGTACAAGGAACGAAATCGCAAACAGGGCGAAGGTCAGCAGAAGCCCGGTCTGGGGATCTGACTCAGGGAAAAACACCGTGGCGATGGTAACGGCCAGATAGCCGTAAACGGCGTAGTCGAACCATTCAACGAAGTTGCCGATGAAGCTGGCCGCAATGACTCTGCGGCGCGTTTCTTTGCTGACACCGTTGTCAGCCGGTTCAAAATTCTGGCCGCTCATGGTGCTGCGGCTGGCGCGGGGGCTGTCATGTACGCCGTGCGGTTCCGGGCCAAGGCCTCCCGCAAGAGCGGGGGAGGGAGTTTCGTTACTCATGTATCCACCAAGTTGTTTGGGGTTGCAATCAGCGCAACGCTGTTGCATCAGATTATGCGTGACCTGCAGCACAGTCAATCCTTTTTTGTTTGTAGCGGGAAAATTTTTGGGGAAGGCGCTGGATAGGGCCATCTGGATAGTCGGGGTGCCCTGAGAATTAGTTGCAGCCAGCGATGGCGCGTTGCGTCGAATCGGGCGCCGAAAGTGACTCCTGGTTTCGCGGGGAGAGTCACAGTGGCGCCTTCTATTGACACCCTTTGTGATGGCTGTCATATTTTCGAGTACGCGCTATGTGCACCGTGTTGTGTAATACGCAATTGACTTGGATGCGGTGCCGGCACTTGGCCAGCTTCTCGACGAGACGCCGGCCGGGTGCCACCAGGCCGGGTCCGTACGACGTACAAGGAGACTTTGCACATGACAGACACGAACTACGACTACGTCATCGTCGGAGGGGGAAGCGCCGGCTCTGTGCTGGCCGGCCGGCTGAGCGCGGAAGGCTCCAGTGTCCTTGTCCTGGAAGCCGGCAGAAGCGACTATCCGTGGGACCTTTTCATCCAAATGCCTGCCGCCCTGACCTTTCCCAGCGGCAACCCCCTGTACGACTGGCGCTACCAGTCTGATCCCGAACCGCACATGGGCGGCCGGAGAGTTGCCCACGCACGCGGCAAGGTTCTCGGCGGATCGAGCTCCATCAACGGCATGATCTTCCAGCGCGGAAATCCGCTCGACTACGAGCGCTGGGGCGCCGACGCCGGAATGGACACCTGGGACTTCGCGCACTGCCTGCCTTACTTCAACCGGATGGAAAACGCCCTCGCCGCAGATCCCGATGATGAGCTGCGCGGCCATTCCGGTCCCCTCGTCCTGGAGCGCGGCCCCGCCACAAATCCGTTGTTCCAGGCCTTCTTCAAAGCCGCCCTGGAGGCCGGCTACCCGATGACCGACGACGTCAACGGCTACCGCCAGGAAGGCTTTGCAGCCTTCGACCGGAACGTGCACAAAGGCCAGCGCCTGTCGGCGTCCAGGGCCTACCTCCGTCCCAACACCAAACGGCCCACTCTCACCGTCCTGACCCGCGCGCTGGTCACCAAGGTCAACTTCACGGGCAACGTTGCAACCGGCGTCACCTTCCGCCGAAACGGAAAGACGCACCAGGTAAAAGCCGGCGAGGTCATCCTGTCCGGCGGCGCCATCAACACCCCGCAGCTGCTGCAGCTGTCCGGTGTGGGCGAAGCGCAGCATCTGAAATCCCTCGGCATCAACCCGGTGGTCAACCTGCCCGGCGTGGGCGAAAACCTGCAGGACCACCTCGAGGTCTACATCCAGCACGCCTGCACGCAGCCCGTGTCCATGCAGCCGAACCTGGACCTGTGGCGCTACCCGCTCATCGGCCTCCAGTGGCTCCTGGGACGCAAGGGACCCGCCGCCACCAACCACTTCGAAGGCGGCGGCTTCGTCCGCTCCAACGAGGACGTTGACTACCCCAACCTGATGTTCCACTTCCTTCCTGTCGCCGTGCGGTACGACGGCCAGAAGGCGGAAGCGAAGCACGGCTACCAGGTGCACATTGGCCCCATGTACTCGGACGCCCGAGGCAGCCTCAGGATCAGGTCCACGGATCCCACCGTCCACCCCTCGATGCTGTTCAACTACCTTTCCACCGAACAGGACCGCCGCGAATGGGTGGAGGCAATCCATATCGCCCGTGACATCCTCGGCCAATCGGCCATGGGCCCCTTCAACGGCGGTGAGCTTTCGCCGGGCCGCAGCGTCCAGACAGACGCGGAGATCCTCGACTGGGTTGCCCGTGATGCCGAAACCGCGCTCCACCCGTCCTGCACCGCGAAAATGGGTCCGGAGTCCGATCCCATGGCCGTGGTGAACCCGCTCGACATGACCGTCCACGGCACCCGCGGCCTCCGGGTGGTGGACGCCTCGGCCATGCCCTACGTGACCAACGGCAACATCTACGCCCCGGTGATGATGCTGGCCGAAAAAGCAGCCGACCTGATCGCCGGCAAGGCGCCGCTCGCACCGCAGAACGCGGAGTTCTACCGGCACGGCATCAGCCCGCTGGACCGTACCGCTGTCGCCACGAACCAGGGCTGAGGCGGGGACATGACGATTGACACACCAGTCCAGCTCGCCCGGGGCGTCTATGTCGACGGCGCGTGGTCGCCGTCGTCGGGAAACCGGACCCGGACCATCAGCTGCCCTGCCGACGGAACCACGGTGGCCGTCGTCGCCGAAGGGACGGCAGCGGATGCCGACGCCGCAGTGGCCAGCGCACGGCGCGCCTTTGACGACGGCGACTGGCCGCGCGCCGGGGAAAAGGAGCGGGGCCGCGTCCTCCAGCGCGTCGCCGCGCTGCTGGAGCGCGACAAGGCAGCCTACGCAACCGCCGAGGCGCTCGACACCGGAAAACGCTACGTCGAGGCCGAATGCGACATCGACGACGTCATTGCCTGCTTCCGCTACTACGCAGGGATTGCCGGAAACGACGCGGGACGGGTGATCGAGACCGGCAACCCCGAGGCGATCAGCCGGATCGTGCACATGCCGGTGGGGGTCTGCGGGCTCATCACCCCCTGGAACTATCCGCTCCTCCAGGTCTCGTGGAAGGTGGCCCCGGCGCTCCTTGCAGGGAACACTTTCGTCCTCAAGCCCAGCGAACTGACGCCGTCAACGGCCGTGCTTCTCATGGAGACCCTGGCCGAGGCCGGGGTGCCGGCCGGCGTCTCCAACCTGGTGACCGGCACCGGGCCGGAAGTCGGGGCCGTGCTCAGCACCGATCCCAGGGTGGACCTGGTGTCCTTCACCGGCGGCCTGTCCACCGGCAAGCGCATCATGGAAGCAGCTGCCGCCACGGTCAAGCGTGTGGCGCTGGAGCTGGGCGGAAAGAACCCCAACATTGTGTTCGCCGACGCCGACCGGGAAGCCGCCGTCGACTTCGCCCTGACCGCCATCTTCCTGCACTCCGGGCAGGTCTGCTCGGCCGGGGCGCGCCTGATCGTGGAGGAGTCGATCCACGATGAGTTCGTGGCCGAGGTTGCCCGGCGGGCACGGAATATCCGGCTCGGCGGACCGTTCGATGAAGCGGCCGAGACCGGGCCGCTGATTTCCTTCGCCCACCGGGACAAGGTGCACGCCTACGTACAGGCAGGGGTGGAGGAAGGCGCCACGCTCGTCTGCGGCGGTTTCATCCCAGACGGCGTCTCTCCCGCCGGGGCCGACCTCACAGCAGGAAGCTACTACCCGCCCACCATCCTGGACGGCTGCAGGAGCAGCATGCGCGTTGTGCAGGAAGAATCCTTCGGGCCCGTGCTCACGGTGGAAACCTTCCGCACCGAGGCCGAGGCAATCCGCATCGCCAACGACACCGTCTACGGCCTCGCCGGAGCTGTCTGGTCCGGCGACGCCTCCCGCACGCAGCGCGTGGCGCAGGCTCTGCGGCACGGCACGGTGTGGATCAACGACTACCACCCCTACGTCCCGCAGGCGGAATGGGGCGGCTTCGGGCAGTCCGGCAACGGCCGGGAACTGGGAACGCTCGGCCTGGCCGAATACCGGGAAACCAAGCACATCTGGCAGAACACCCGGCCCGCTCCCAGCGGCTGGTTCGGCTCACCGACGGAGGCCTAGGACAGGCAGGACCGGCTCAACAGCCACGCACTAACAATTACGCAAAACCAAGGGGAACCGGCCCGGCACGCATCGCTTTGTGCCCGGCCGTTGATGACGCCTGCGCCGGCGAGATGCGGGGCATCACCATCGTGCTATTCGATTTAGGAGCTCAGATGTTAAAACCCAGCAAGAGCGTTGACGCAAGCGGCATGGACGAATTCGGCTATGCCCAGACCCTGGACCGCAGCATCGGCAAGTTTGCCAGTTTTGCCGCCGGAGTCAGCTACATCTCCATCCTCACCGGTGTTTTTCAACTGTTCTACTTTGGTTTCTCCATGGCCGGACCGGCCTACGCCTGGTCCTGGCCGCTGGTCTTCGCCGGGCAACTCATGGTGGCGCTGTGCTTCGCCGAACTGGCAGGCCGATACCCGGTGGCCGGCTCGGTCTATAACTGGGCCAAGCGGCTCTCCTCCGGCACGTTCGCCTGGCTGGCCGGCTGGCTGCTGCTCATTTCCTCGATCGTGGCGCTTGGGGCAGTGGCCCTGGCCCTGCAACTCACGCTGCCGCAGATCTGGTCCGGATTCCAGCTTGTGGGTGATGGGACCGGGCCGTCCGACTTCGCGGTCAACGGCGTGGTGCTGGCCAGCATCATGATCGGCATCTCCACGCTCATCAACGCCTTCGGCGTGAAGCTGATGACCAAGATCAACAGCATTGGCGTGTTCGTGGAACTGGTCGCGGCCGTGCTGCTCATCCTCGCCCTTGGCTGGCATGTGGTCCGCGGTCCCGAGGTCCTCTTTGACACCGCCGGGTTCGGCGAAGAGCACCCCCTGGGGTTCTTCGGCGTGTTCCTCATCGGGGCCATGGCGTCCGGCTACGTGATGTACGGCTTCGATACCGCAAGTTCCCTGGGCGAGGAGACGAAGGACCCGAAGCGCACGGCCCCGAAGGCGATCCTGCGTGCGGTCACTGCGTCCTTCGTGCTGGGCGGACTGATCCTGCTCGGCGGGCTCCTGGCTGCACCGGACCTGGGCGACCCCAGGCTTGGAGCTGCCGACGGCGGCCTGCAATACATCGTGCTGTCCGTGTTGGGCGGCCCGTTCGGCAAGGCGTTCCTGGTGTGCATCGTGGTGGCCGTGGTGGTCTGCACCCTGGCCGTCCACGCCGCCGCCATCCGGATGATGTTCGCGATGGCCCGGGACAACAACCTGCCGTTCAGCCACCAGCTCAGCAAGGTACACCCGGGCCGGAAGACCCCCACGGTCGCGGCCATCGTGATCGGCGTCATCGCCGTCATCCCGCTGATCGTCAACGTCTCCCAGCCCGCAATCTTCACCATCCTCTCCAGCATCAGCATCGTGCTGATCTACCTGTCCTACCTTCTGGTCACCGTGCCCATGCTCCGCAGGCGCCTGGTGAAGAAATGGCCGCTGCCCAACGACGACACCGAACCCGGCTTCAGCCTCGGCAAGTGGGGGCTGCCGGTGAATGTCCTCGCCGTTCTCTGGGGCGGCGGCATGACCCTGAACCTGATCTGGCCACGGCCGGAGATCTACAACTCAGTGCCCCCGTTCGAGTGGTACCTGCAGTGGGGCGGCGTCATCTTCGTTGGGGCCGTCGTCGCCATTGGCGTCCTGATGTACCGGCTGAAGCTTCGGCACCAGACCGGTGTCCTGGCCGAGCATGCGGCTCCCGCGGCAGATGGCGCCGTGGCCGGTAAGGCTGTGGCCGGCGACCCCATCAAGCGTGATGAGGACCTCGAACCAGCCCACTAGCCGTCCCTTTGGGATCCTGGTGCCGGACCCCGGTCCGGGTGAGGCGCTGGTGGACATCCTCACCTGCGGCGAATGCCGCGCCTGCGCCAAGGGCCAGCCGCAGTACTGCTTCAACACCCACAACGCCACGCAGGAGATGACGCTCGAGGACGGCACGGAACTGTCGCCGGCGCTGGGCATCGGCGCATTCGCGAAGAAGACCCTGGTGGCGGCAGGGCAGTGCACCAAAGTGGATCCCGAAGCTGATGCCGCCGCCGTCGGACTGCTTGGCTGCTGCCGGTTCGCGGCGTCGTCGTCACCGCTGCGGGGAACCGAACCGGCCACGACTTCGTCTCACGCTTCTTTGGTGCCGGGGCCGGCATTAGCGAGGACCCGGTGACCGGCTCGGCACACTCCCAATTGGCCCCACTCTGGGCCGCCAGGCTGGGCAGCACGGTCCTGGCTGCCAGCCAACTCTCGGCACGCGGTGGGACCGTGCTCTGCCGAGTGGAAGGTGAGCGCACCCTGCTCTCCGGCACGTGCGTGCGGTACCTGGAAGGGAGTGTGTGGCTGGCTGCCTAGTCGCGCCCCGGCAATGTTCGTCCGCTTCGTGCCGCACGCTCCTGGGAGTTCCGAGGAGCCACGGTAAGGGATGCCACAGTTTCCAGCCGTGGGTGCAGGTTGTCGCCGCCTTCCACGACGCCTGTCTGCCACCAGAGTTTCAACCCTTCCGGGGCAACCTCCAGGCTGGCCAGGCTGTTGTTGAACCAAGGCCCCTCGACGCGTGTCCAGCGGAACGGCGGGTTGGGCACATGCGCCGAGCGGGCCACCATGGCACCGACCGGTGACGCCAGGCCGTAGGCCATGACGGCCCCGAAGTATCTCATCAGCCGGGGAAGGGGGTTGCGGATCGGGGAACAGACTGCCTGTATGATCCGGCTGCCGGAGGAGCGTTCCACCTCCGCGACGTAGGAAAAATGGACGTCCCCGGACAGGAAGGTCACTGTCTCGGGTGACGGGCCGCGCTTGCCATCGGCGACCTCGGACGCCATGGCAGCCACGTCCTGGAAGCTATTTTGGAAGGCGCCCCAGTGTTCCAGGTCCACCGTCTGGCGCAGCTTCTCGCCCGCCTGGGCGGCGAGCTTCCCCCACGCGCCCTCCGATATAGCCTCATTCCACGACTCGACGTGGTGCAGGCCCATCGGCAGCAGGAAAGGCAGCGACGTGGCCAGGAGCAGGTGGCGGAATCCGCCGCGCATCCGGCCGTCAAGCCAGGCCATTTCGTCGTCGTCGAGCAGGGCGCGGGCTTCCGGTGCCAGGTTCCTGGCGGCGCGGGAGTCAACCACTATCAGCCTGGTGTCGCCGAAATCCCGGCAGTAGCTCCACCGGTAGGATTCCGGGTCCTGGTCTGCGCGTTCCGCGAAGCTGTCCAGGTCAGCGCTGACGTCGAGTTCGGCCTCGCCCTGGTGCCGGACGATGTGCTGCCAGATGGCATCGTTGAGCCGCTCCTGCGGCGAGAGGTTCCCCAGATGCTGGTAGACCCAGTAGGAGCCCAGCCCCGAGACGATCCGCCCGTGCCACCACGAGGTGGCTTCCATCTCCTTCTTCCAGCTAAGCGAGGCGTTCCAGTCGTCGCGGATGTCGTGGTCGTCGAAGATCATGGCGCTGGGCGGGGTGGACAGCAGCCACCTGTTCGCCGGGTCGGACCACGCGAGATTGTAGAGGTGGGCGTACTCCTCGTAGTCCTTGAGCTCCTCCCCCGGCGGTTCCTCAATGTCCCGGCGGGCGCGAATGAAATCCTGCATCTGTTCGCTCGTCAGGTCGGCGTACACCTGGTCGCCGAGGAAAACCACCAGGTCCGGCCATGCCACACCTCCACCGGATGCCATCGCCAGTGCGTAGGCGCGGAGCGAGTCGACGCCGTGGGTCCGGTTGCCGGTCGCGTCGTGCGGGACGCTGGTGCGGCAGGAGCCGTAGGCCATGCGGAGCGGCTTGCCGGGTTTCAGGGTCGCGATCACCGGCGGCGGAAACCCGGAGGCGGGCTCGGGCCAGACCTGCACGCCGTCGATTTCCAAGGTGTAGGCAAGCACTGATCCTGGCTCAATCCCGTCCGCCTCCACCAGTGCGTAATGGTGGCCGTGTACGGCGAAGGTCCGGGCCTCCCAGTCCCTGCCGCCGGCGCGAACGGTGACGCGGGACTCATTCCGGGTCTCCACCCAGATGCTGGCCGAGGTCTCATCCACGTACCGCATCATGGGGCCGAGCACCAGGGATGTCGTCATGACTTAGTTGTACCTGTTCCGGACCGCGGCAACCATGGGTGCAGCCAAAGAACCTGGGAAACACCAACGCCCCGGCTCCCACGCCCGTCATAGTGCTACCAGGTGCAGACGGGCGCACACGCTGCTCTCGGGCGCTTGTCAGACGGCGGCGTGGAGGAACCGTGCCAGGCCTTCCTCTCCCATGGAGAGCCCGATGTGGGCGAAATCCAGGTGGCCGCAGAACGAGTCACGCCGAGCTGGGGGTGGCCCGTGCTCGATTGCTGTCCGCTTGGATGCCACTTCCGGTTGCAGGTCTTTAGGCAAGAGTGGTGGTTCCCAGTCCTGGTGTTCGCTTTTGTAGTGGCGCCCGCTGGGTGATATCCAGCCGGGTGGTTCGTTCTTCGTGGCTGGCGTGGGTCTCCACGCGGTGGTGTGCCTGAGCCGGTGGTGCCGGGGACATGGATGGCCCAAATTCGATACGCCGGTGGTTCCGCCCCGATGCCAGGCCACGAGGTGGTCCGCTTCGTTGTCCAGGGACTGGTTTGAACATCCCGGGAAGGGACATCGGCCGTCCCGCATCCGCAGCCAGCGCCGCATCGCGTTGGTGGGCCGGTACCTCGTGCGGCCGATCTCCAGCGACGCCCCGTCCCGCGGGTCGACCAGGACCCGGTAGAAGGACTCGGCCCCGTTGGCGACCAGGTCCCTGGCCATCGACGCCGGGATCGGGCCGTACCCGTCCAGCATGGCCGGTTCCTCGGTGGCGCCGAGCAGGGAAAACACCGGTACCGTGACCAGGACCTCGGCCCGGGGCGTGCGGACCTGCCCGGGACCCGTTCCTCCCAGGTTCCCCGCTTCCCCGTCCCCCGCTTCGCCGCCGCGGCCGATACTGCGGCCGTTTCCGCGGCCGAGGAGGGCTGCGGCGTAAACGTCGGCCCGGATCTGGGTGAGGGTCCTGGACTCGTCCGGTCCCTGCAGACCCCGGGAAATGGCGGTGGTGCGGTTCCAGATCGCTGCCGCCTGGTCCGCGGGGAGGTAGGCCGAGAGCCAGGCCATGCCGTCCTTGTCCGGCGTGTAGTCCACCCGCCGGTCCAGGACGGATTTGGCGTGGCGCTTCTCGATGCTCTCTGCGTGGTGTCGTTCGCGCCAGATGCGGGCTTTGTGCCGGAACCGGGAGGCGGGCATTTCCCCGGCAGGGCAGCCACTGGCCGGGTTTGGTGCGTCAGGGTCCAGGAAGTGCGCCTCCAGGGCCGCGGCCCCTGCCGGATCGAGGCTGGCTGTTTCGTCCACCATCACCCGGGCGTGCTGCCAGGACATGGTCCCGGCCTCCAGTGCGGACAGGGTCAGCGGCAAACGCGTGGTGAGCTCGTGGGACTCGGACAGCAACGCACCCGCCGCGCGCGGCCCGATGCTCAGGACGCACCCGATCTCCGCAGCCACCGACGCCTCCCGCGGCATCGTCGGCGCGCCGGGGGGTGCCATCGAGCGGATATTGTCCGCGAACTTCACGGCGGCCTGGGCCTTCAGGGCGGCAAACCGCGGCTCCGACCCGGCCACCCCGGCCAGAATGTCCAGGCAAACATCCGACAGGCCCTGCATCGGGTCGGTATCAGCGGCTTCCCCCGAGCCGTTCCCGCCAAGCTCGGCACTCAGCACAGCAACGGCGGCATTGATATCCGCAAATGCCTTCGCCACGGCTTCTCTTCCCATGCATCCATCATCGCGGGAGGGTCTGACATTTTGACGTGCAGGCTCAGTCCAGCCCGCCTCCCACCGGCGAGATGACACTTAACGGCAGTGTTCGACGGGACTGCCGTTAAGTGCCACCTCACGGGAAGGAACGGGGCCTGAAGTGTCCGTTCGCGCGAAAGAGCCCGCCGGCCTGGGAATCCCAAGCCGGCGGGCCACTCAGCGCGGGACGCTGGGCCCCAACGATGCCCGGCAGGCCGGGCGTCAGCCGCGCAGGCGCTCCATGCCGGGATCGAACAGCGGCTCGGCCGTGACGGTGGCGGCAATGCGCTTCCCGAAGTACTCGACCTCCACCGCGTCACCCACGGACACCGACGCCGGCAGCCAGGCGTACGCGATCGGCTTGCGCACCGAGTAGCCGTAAGCGGCGCTCGTGACGTATCCAACTGCAGAACCGTTGACGTACACCGGTTCCTTGCCCAGCACCACGGACGTGCCGTCGTCGACCGTCAGGCACCGCAGCGCGCGCGTGGCAGGCTGCTCCTTGCGTGCCGCAAGAGCGTCAAAACCCACAAAGCCCTCCTTGTCCTTGGCGATCGAGAAGCCCAGGCCGGACTCGTAAGGGTGGTGCTGGGACGTCATGTCCGTGCCCCAGAGCCGGTAGCCCTTCTCGAGCCGCATGCTGTTGAACGCGCCGCGCCCGGCCGCGATGATGCCGTGCTCCTGCCCGGCCTCAAACAGCAGGTCCCAGAGCTTCAGACCGTACTCGGCAGTGGTGTACAGCTCCCAGCCGAGCTCGCCCACGTAGGACAGGCGCATGGCCGTGACCGGGATGCCGCCCACCGAGATTTCCTTGGTCCGGAAGTACTTCAGCCCATCATTGGTGAGGTCGTCCCCGCTGACCTTCCCGATCACCTTCCGGGCCAGCGGCCCCCACAGTCCGATGCAGCACGTGCTGCCGGTGATGTCGGCGACGTGCACCCACTGGGCGGGATCCGCCGTCGACTGCTTCCGGGCCTCGACCCGCAGGTAGTCGAAGTCCACATTGCTGTTCACGCCCAGCTGGAACTGTTCCTCCCCCAACCGCGCCACGGTCACGTCGCTGCGGATGCCGCCGTCGTCCTCCAGAAGCAGGCAGTACGTCACGGCACCGGGCTTCTTGGCGATGTTGCCGGTGCTGAGCCGCTGCAGCAGCGCCTGCGCACCGGGACCGGTGACGGACAGCCGTTTCAGCGGGGTCATGTCATAAAGCCCGACGGCGGTGCGCGTCTTCCACGCTTCGGCAGCCGAGATCGGGGAATGGAACATCGCTGCCCACTCGTCCCGCTCGGGCGCCTGCCATTCCGCCGGCAGTTCGTCGAGCAGGCCGCGGTTGGCCTCGAACCAGTGCGGACGCTCCCAGCCGGCGGACTCCAGGAAGAACGCCCCGAGTTCCTTCTGCCGGACGTTGAACGGGCTGACGCGCAGGTCCCGCGGGGATTCCTTGGGCTGCAGCGGGTGCAGGATGTCGTAAATCTCCACGAAGTTCTGCT
Source organism: Pseudarthrobacter sp. KH_020_B (assembly GCF_057840185.1). Classification (NCBI taxonomy): domain Bacteria; kingdom Bacillati; phylum Actinomycetota; class Actinomycetes; order Micrococcales; family Micrococcaceae; genus Pseudarthrobacter; species Pseudarthrobacter sp. KH_020_B. Next base: position 189,512 of record NZ_CM174506.1, on the reverse strand, counting down.
GTGATGTTTCGCTGACGTACTGGTCGGACGTCTGCACCTTTTCGAAGCGGTTAAGCTCGCAGCCGTGCAGGTCGGTGCGGGACTGGCCCTCGATCAGCAGTTCGGCCATGGCCTTGGCGACTCCGGCCGAGTGCGTGACCCACACAGCCTCGGCCACGAAGAAGCCCTCGACGTCGGGCGCCTCCCCCATCAGCGGCCCACCGTCGGGAGTGAAGGAGAAGACGCCGTTGAAGCCGTCATTGATCTGGGTTGCATGCAGCGCCGGGAGCAGGTCCTGGCAGTCCTCCCAGACCGGTGCGAAATCTTCGAGCGTGAAGTCCAGGCGGGACGGCATGTGGTGGTCGGACATCTCCTCCGCGCCGACGCGGGGCAGCCGTTCCATGTCCACGGGCATCGGCTGGTGTGCGTAGCTGCCGATGCCGATCCGGTTACCGTGCTCGCGGAAGTACAGGTCGCGGTCCTGGTAGCGCAGGATGGGCTTGCTGGCCCCGCTTGGCAGCTCGTTGACGCCGCGCAGCTCGTTCAGCGGGGTGGTCTTGGCGTACTGGTGCGCGAGCGGCAGCAGCGGCACCTTCAGGCCCACCAGCTTGCCGAGTTCACGGCCCCAGAAGCCGGCGCAGGAGACCACGATGTCAGCCGGGATCACGCCGTCGGCCGTTTCGACGCCGGTGACCTTGCCGCCCGCCTGCTCAATGCCGGTCACAGTGGTGGAGCCACGGTACGTTACGCCGGCTGCCCGGGTCTTGCTGATCAGCAGCTGCACAGCGCGGGCTGCCGAGGCCAGGCCGTCGGTGGGGACATAGAGACCGCCCAGGATGCGGCGCCCGTCGGCAAGTACGCCCCTGTTCAGCAGCGGGTAGTGCTTCTCGCACTCGTCGGCGTCGATGACCCGGCCTTCGATCCCCCAGGACGCGGCGTAGCCGAGCTTGCGCTTGAGGTCCTGCAGCCGGGCCTCGGTGGTGGCCAGTTCCAGCCCGCCCACCTGGTTGAAGCAGGACACTCCGTCTGCGCTAAGGGAGAGCAGCTTGTCCACCGTGTAGCTGGCGAATTCCGTCATGGTCTTGGACGGGTTGGTCTGGAACACGAGGCCGGGGGCGTGCGAGGTGGAACCGCCGGCCAGTTCCAGCGGCCCCTGTTCCACCACCGTGATGTTGGTCCAGCCACGGGTGGCGAGTTCGTCCGCGAGGTTGGTGCCGACGATGCCGGCGCCGATGATGACAACGCGTGGTGAGGTGCTCATAAGTGGTTCTCCTGGTTTTGCTTGGCGGACGTTCGCGTTAGCGGAAGACGACGGTGCGGGTGTTGTTGAGCAGGACGCGGTGCTGGCAGTGCCACTTCACGGCGCGGGACAGGGCCTGCGTTTCGGCGTCCCGTCCCACGGTCACCAGGGCTTCTGCATCCAGGCTGTGGTCCACCCGGAAGACCTCCTGCTCGATGATCGGGCCTTCGTCGAGGTCCGGCGTCACGTAGTGCGCCGTGGCCCCGACCAGCTTCACGCCGCGGTCGTAGGCCTGGTGATACGGCTTGGCGCCCTTGAAGCCGGGCAGGAACGAATGGTGGATGTTGATGGCCCGGCCGCGCAGGCTGGTGCACAGGCCGTCGGACAGCACCTGCATGTAGCGGGCCAGGACCACCAGGTCCGCGTTGTACTCGGCCACGAGTTCCAGCAGCCGGGCCTCGGCCTCTGGCTTCGTGCCGGGCGTCACCGGCACATGGACAAAGGGCAAGCCGGCGGCTTCGGCCATGGCGCGCAGGTCCTCGTGGTTGGAAACGACGACGGCGATCTCCGCACCGAGGCTGCCCGCCTGCCAGCGGAAGATCAGGTCGTTGAGGCAGTGCCCGAACTTTGAGACCATCACCAGCAGCCGTTGCGGCCGGCCGTCGTGGATGCTGAAGTCCATGCCGAATTCGTTGGCCGTCGGCGCGAAGGCGGCGGTGAGGCTCTCCACCTCCCGGTGGTTGAGCCCGTCCTGGTGGTTGAGCCTGTCGAAACTGAAGGCCGTGCGCAGGTAGAGGTTCCCGCTGACGTGGTCGTCGAACTGCTGGTGCTCCACGATGTCGAAGCCGCGGTCGGCCAGAAAGGCGGTCACCGCCCGGACGATGCCGGGCTGCTCGGGGCAGGACAGGGTGAGGACAAATTCGGCTGCCCGGGTTTTGACGGCGGCCGTCGCGGCTACTGTTTCGGCGCGGGCGGGGCGGCTTTCAATGATGGCGGTCACGGTTTCTCCTATTTCCTGGCGGCTTCGGTGGCGTCGCCGGGACAGCGGGCGCCGACGGAACAGCGGTCATCGCATTCGTGCCTGGTGACGAGGTCGAACTGGACTCCGCCGTGCTGGTCCACGCCGTCGCGGATGGCGCGTTCGACGACGGAAGTTGCCAGCCGCCGTCGTAGTGACAGGGGGTCCCGGCGCAGGTCCTTGACCAGGGCAAAGCACAGCAGCAGCATGACCAGCACGAACGGCAGGGCCGCCACAATGGTGATTCTTTGCAGGCCGGACAGTGCTTCCGAGGGCTCATCGCCGCCGGCCAGCAGCATCACGGCCGCCACCGCACCGGTGAGGAGGCCCCAGAAGATGACCAGCCCGCGCTTCGGTTCAGCGGAACCGTTTGAACTCAGGGACGACATGATCAGGGAGGCAGAGTCTGCCCCCGTCACGAAGAAGATTGCCACCAGGACCATGGCGAGGACGACGACGGCTGCGGTCACCCAGGCGGGCATGGACAGGTTCCGCACCAGGTCGAAGAGGGCGCCGTCGAAGGATATGGACGGTGTTCCGTCGGTCATGGTGACCAGGCCGGGCTGGTTGGCCTTGTCTGCTTCCTGCTGGACGTGGAAGGCGGTTCCGCCAAAGATCCCGAACCAGATCACGCTGACGATGCTGGGGACCAGCAGGACGCCGGTGACGAACTGACGGATGGTGCGGCCACGGCTGATCCGGGCGATGAACATGCCCACGAAGGGTGTCCAGGAGACCCACCATGCCCAGTAGAAGATGGTCCAGCCGGACATCCAGGTGCGCAGGGCCTCGTCGCCAACGGCCTCGGTGCGGGATGCCATCTCGGCCAGGTCCCGGGCGTAGTCGCCCACGGCTGCAGGGATGAGGTTGAGGATGAACAGCGTGGGTCCGGCGATGAACACGATGAGCGCCAGGACCACGGCAAGGACCATGTTGATGTTGGATAGCCACTGGATGCCGCGGCTGATGCCGGACACTGCCGAGGCCACGAAACAGGCCGTCAGGATGGCCACAATAGCCACCAGCACGGGGGTGCCGATCTCGCCCACCCAGCCGTTCGATGTCAGTCCGCTGCCGATCTGCAGGGCGCCCAGGCCGAGGGAAGCCGCCGTGCCGAAGAGCGTGGCAAAGATGGCGAGGATGTTGATGAACTTCCCCACCGGCCCCTCCACGGTTCTGATGCCGAACAGGGACGTGAACGCCGCGGAGATGAGTTGCTTGCGGCCCAGGCGGTAGGTGCCGTAGGCCATGGCGATGCCTACGACTGCGTACATGGCCCAAGGGTGGAGGGTCCAGTGGAAGATGGAGGTGGCCATGGCGGTCTGGATGGCCGCGGGGGTCCGTCCGTCCACAGTTCCGGGCGGCGGGGAGATGTAGTGGTAGAGCGGCTCGGCAACGCCGTAGAACATCAGGCCGATGCCCATGCCCGCGGCAAACATCATGGAGACCCAGGAGACCGTCTTGAATTCGGGCTTCTCCCCGTCTTTGCCCAGCGGGATGTTGCCCCATTTTCCGAGCGCCAGCCAGAGCACGAAGACCACGAACAACGAGGCCAGGACCATAAAGAGCCAGCCGGTGTACTCCATGACCCAGTTGAGTGCCTGTGTTGAGGTGGCGGCCAGGCTGTCCCGGCCAAGGAATCCCCAGGCCACGAAGGCCAGGGCGAGGACACCGGTAATGCCGAAGGTGGCCTTGTCGAGAATGAGCTTGCGGTTCCGCCGTTCGGCCACGGCCTGCTCGGACCGGGTCTGGCGGAGTTCCTGCATGATTTGTTCGGTGTCTTCGGCTTCCGCGAGCTGATCTTGGCCGGCGAGGGGAAGGGGGGTGGTGTCGACGCGGATTTCGGTGACCGCGCGGGTGTCGCTGTTCAAAGCCATGAGCAAGTCCTTTTTGTTCGGATGCATGGGCTGGTGCTAGACGTGGCCGTCCACTGTCAGGCCGGGCGGAAGGTTGGGGACTTCCGTGGATTCGGTGATCATGATGTCGCCGTCGATCACTGTTACTTCGTGGGAGCGCACCGGGAGCTTGGCGGGCGGCGCGTCGACGCTCCCCGTGCGGAGGTTGAACCGGGAGGCGTGCAGCGGGCATTCCACCCAGCAGTCCTCCACCCAGCCGTCCGCCAGCGAGGCGTCCTGGTGGGTGCACGTGTCGTCGATGGCAAAGAGCTCGCCGTCCTCGGTGTGGAAGACGGCGATGGGCGGCGACGTATCCAGCCGCAGTGCTTCCCCGGGCGCCAGTTCACTGAGCGGGCATGCCTTGTGCATGTAGGGACCTCTTCCTCGTTCGGGGATCCTAGGGGTGCGATGCCTGCCGTTCCGTAGTGATCAACAGCAATCGCAATAAGCAACAGAGTGCGGTAGCTCACACCGCTTGTCAAGGTTTTCTCCTTCTATTGCGGGTCTTCGTCTTCCCATCGGCGGAACGCTTGACAGTCGTCGTGGCATAGATCACTCTGTTGCATATAGCGATTGTTGTTGCGTAAGAAGCAATTGAAAGAGGCCGTATTGATGCAGACGCTTGCAATTGTGGGAGCCTCCCTGGCCGGTCTGTCCGCCGCCCGGGCGGCCCGCGCCCAGGGCTTTACCGGCCGGTTGGTCATCATTGGCGATGAACCCCACCGGCCCTACGACCGTCCCCCGCTCTCAAAGGACTTCCTGCTCGGAGCGGTCAGTGCCGAGGACCTCTACCTGGAAACCGATGCCGACGAGCTGGAGGCGGAATGGGTTCTGGGTACCGGCGCGGCTTCCCTGGATGCGGCTTCCCGGACCATCCTCCTTAGGAACGGCCGCACCATAGCAGCGGACGGCATTGTCATTGCCACCGGTGCGAGGGCGCGCCAGCTGCCCACCCTGGCGGGGCTGAGCAATGTCTTTACGCTCCGCACCCTCGCGGACGCACAGAGCCTCGCCCCGGAACTGGTCCCCGGCAGCAGGATGGCCGTGATAGGCGCCGGCTTCATCGGCGCCGAGGTGGCCGCAGCAGCCGCGTCGCGGGGCATGGACGTGACCATGATCGACACCAAGCCAGTGCCGTTCGCCGCCCAGCTCGGCACCGAGATGGGCGGCGTGGTTGGCGGACTGCACGCAGCGAACGGAGTGGAGCTCATTTCCTCGGCCGTGATCGAGGACTTCTACAGCGGCGAGGGCAACGTGACCGGACTCCGGCTGGCCTGCGGGCGCTACGTGGCCGCCGACGTCGTGGTGGTTGGCATTGGAGCCGAGCCCAACACCGGGTGGCTGGAGGGCTCCGGCCTGGAGCTAAGCGGCGGCGTGGTGTGCGACGCGATGGGGCGAACCGGTGTACCGGGAATCGTGGCCGTCGGTGACTGCGCTGCGTGGTTCGACCAGGCAGCCGGCAAGCACCGCCGGATGGAACACTGGACCGGCGCCCTGGAGCGTGCCGCCGTCGCCGTTGAGGCACTGCTGGACGCTGATGCCGCGCCGAAGCCGGCCAAGCCGCACTACTTCTGGTCCGACCAGTACGGCGTCAAGCTGCAGTTCGCCGGCCACTCTGCCGGCTACGACCGGCTGGAGATCGAAGTGGGCGAAGTCCGCTCGCACAGCTGCCTTGCCGTGTACTACCGCGAGGATGTCCCGGTGGCCGTGCTCGGCATGAACCAGCCGCGGCTGTTCACCAAGTGGCGGCGGAGCCTCTCAGCGCCGGCCGGTGTTGCGACGGCGGCCGCCGCGCCTGCCGACGTCGTGCATTGAGAACTGTCCGCACCCTGATCCCGAATCCCCTTTCCCACCCAAGTTTTTTGTTTGTTGATCTTTTGTTCGTTAGGAGGACAAATTGTCTGTTGAGGTAAGTGCCCCGAGTCTGATCCCCACCCTGCCCGGCTACACCTATGTGGATGAGGCCGTGTTCCGAGCCGAGCAGGAGCGGATCTTCGAGCAGATGTGGTTCTGTGCCATCCGCTCAGCGGACCTGGACAAGCCCGGCGCGTGGAAGACCGTGCAGATCGGGCGGGAGAGCGTGCTGATCAGCCGCACCCGCAAGGGCGCTATCCGCGCCTTCTACAACGTCTGCCGGCACCGCGGCGTCAAGCTGTGCATGGAGGAGCAGGGTGAAGCCGCGCGCTCCTTCCAGTGCCCGTACCACGCCTGGACCTACGACTTCGAGGGCAAGCTCATCGCGGCACCCAACCTGACCAAGATGCCGGACATCGACCGGGACGAGTACGGCCTGGTGAAGGTCCACATCCGCGAATACCTGGGCTACGTGTGGGTGTGCCTGGCCGACGAGCCGCCGTCGTTCGAAGAGGACGTGATGGGCGCCATCGAGGAGCGGCTCGGCGATTTGAAGGCGATCGAAGGCTACGACGTGGCCAACCTCAGCCTCGGCCGCCGCATCCGCTACGACGTGAAGGCCAACTGGAAGCTCATCATCGAGAACTTCATGGAGTGCTACCACTGCGCCACCATCCACCCGGAACTGACCGAGGTCCTGCCGGAGTTCGCGGACGGCCTGGCCGCGCAGTACTTCGTGGGACACGGCGCGGAGTTCGGCGAGGACATCAAGGGCTTCACCGTGGACGGCTCCGAGGGCCTGGACCTGATTCCGGGCATCGGGGATGACCAGGACCGCCGCTATTACGCCATCACCATCAAGCCCACCGTGTTTGTGAACCTGGTTCCGGACCACGTGATCATCCACCGCATGTTCCCCATGTCCGCGGACCACACCATTGTTGAATGCGACTGGCTGTACCTGCCGTCGGTGGTCGAGAGCGGAAAGGATGTCACCGCCTCGGTGGAGCTGTTCCACCGGGTGAACATGCAGGACTTCGACGCCTGCGAGCGCTGCCAGCCCGGCATGGCTTCGAAGACCTACGCCAAGGGCGGTGTGCTGGTCCCCAGCGAGCACCACATCGGCGCCTTCCATGACTGGGTGCAGGAAAAGGTGGGCGACATCGCCCAGTCAGGAGAGGTGCGGCTGGGCCTCACCGCCGATACCCCGCCGCTGGAGGAGCGCGCTGAAACCCTCGAACGGAACGAGTCCCCAGCCAGCATCGTCTCCTGAGTTGTCGCAACGGCCGCAGGACGAACGAACACCCCGGACTTTTATCCGGGGTGTTCGTTTGTGTTCTTGCGCGGCGTCCAGCTAGCGCCGGGTGTAACCCATCTTCGCGCTGATCTGGAGCCCGGCCTCTTTGATTCCTTCGACGAGTCCGGGCTCCTTTTCGGGGTCGAAGCGGAAGGCGGGGCCGGAGATGCTGACGGCGCCAATGACCGTTCCCAGGTGGTTGTACACAGGAACGGACATGGAATTGATGCCGATCTCGAATTCCTCCAGGGTGACGCCGTAGCCGTCGCGGGCGACGTCGATCAGCTGGGTTTCGAGTTTGTTCCGGTTGGTGATGGTCCGGGGTGTCCGGGCCGGCAGCCCGGTCTCCTTCAGGATCCGGTCACGCTCATCTGCGGACAATGCGGCCAGCAGGACCTTTCCGCTGGAGGTCGCGTGCAGCGGCGTCAGGCTGCCCACCCAGTCATAGGTGGCCAGCGTCGACGGGCCCATGGCCTGGTCCACATTGACGGCGTAGTTGGAGCGCAGGACGGCGAGGTTGACTGTCTCCTTGAATTCCTCCGCCAGGCTTTCTAGGACGGGGCGGGCCTCGCGGACCAGGCTGAGCCGCCCGGGGATGGAGCTCGCCAGCCGCAGGATGCCGAAGCCCAGCTGGTACTTCCCGCGCTCACTGTTCTGGTGGACCATTTCCCGGCTCACCAGCGAACCCAGCAGCCTGGACACGGTGGACTTGTGGATGCCCATCTCCTCGGCGATGTCGCTCACGCCGGCATGGCCGTCCCGCGCCAGGATCTCGAGGACCGCCATGGCCCGGTCCACTGACTGGACGCCGCCGTGCTGGCCGGCCTCCGCGTCGACGTCGGGGTCTCGGTCATTGTTCGAAGCCATGTTCCATACTCTCAAGTAGTGTGCGGCTTGCTTACCCACCGCGAAGGCGCCTATGGCGACCTCCCGGTTAGTTCAAACGCTTTCGATCCTATGCCGCCAGACGCGAGGAAACCGGCATTCCGTTACGCAAGTGGGAATAGTGCAAGTCGTTGCTGTGGGCCTCCGGATCACCGGGCATTTCGGTGGTTGGAACGCTCTCTCACATCCTGCGCCCTTTTACGGAACGCTCTCTCACGCATGAGAGAGCGTTTTCGTTGCGGAAGGTGAGAGCGTTCCGGTTTGTGGCGGGGCTTACAGCACCTTCCGAATGGTTTCCTCAAAGCTGGTGACATGGTGCAGGGCCAGCTCGGCGGCCTTGTCGGCGTCACCCTCCGCGACGGCCTTGAGAAGGTCCACATGTTCTGTAATGTGGCCGCTGACCGCCGGGACTTTGTCCAGGACCAGGCACCAGATGCGCGTGGCGAGGTTGTCGTAGCGGATCAGGGTGTCTTCCAGATGGGGATTGGCGGCGGCTCTGTAAATCAGCCGGTGCACTGTCAGGTCGTAGCGCATGAGGTCGCGGGATTCGGCGAGGCTGGGGTCCAGGGCGGCAATGGCTTCGGCAACTTCCAGTAGCTCCTGCCGCATCGCGCTGCTGGCCCTTTTGGCAGCGCGGCGCGCTGCGAGCGGCTCCAGGAGCTCCCTGATTTCGGAGACATCCGCGAGTTCCGTGAAGTCCACAGTGGTGGCAAAGGTCCCCCGGCGCGGATAGGACACCACCAGATGGTCCACCTCAAGCCGCTTAATGGCCTCGCGCACGGGAGTGCGGCCGAAACCGAGCTCTGCCGCCAGCTGCCCGTCGTTGATGGGCTCACCGGGGCGGATCTCAAGCATGATCAGCTTGTCGCGCAGCTGCCGGTAGGCCGCCTCCGCCTGGGACGGCGCTTCAGCCTCGGCGGGAGGCATTACAGGAAGTGCATTCAAGGCGCCGCTCCGTTCTTCGCTACCGAGTCTCCGACTTCAACCGGGAAGCTTTGTGCCACTTTGCTTCCAGCTATTGACTCTTGTGTGACCTCAATCATAACATTGACCTCACGCTGATATATCAGTCATCACAACAGTGGTATTTCAAAGGAGCATCCGTGGTTGAGCAGTTGAACGAGCGACTTTCCGCAGTCGATCCCGAGGTCCAGCAGGCCATCAATAATGAACTGGTCCGCCAGCAGTCGACGCTGGAAATGATCGCCTCGGAGAATTTCGCCCCGTCCGCCGTCATGGAGGCGCAGGGCTCCGTGCTGACGAACAAGTACGCGGAGGGCTACCCGGGCAAGCGTTACTACGGTGGCTGCGAGCACGTTGACGTCATCGAGCAGCTGGCCATTGACCGGGTCAAGGCCCTGTTCGGCGCCGAGTTCGCCAACGTGCAGCCGCACTCCGGCGCGCAGGCCAACGCCGCCGCAATGTTCGCCCTCCTGAGCCCGGGCGATACCATCATGGGCCTGAGCCTGGCCCACGGCGGCCACCTCACCCACGGCATGAAGATCAACTTCTCCGGCAAGCTCTACAACGTGGTTCCGTACCACGTGCGTGAGGACGACCTCCGGATCGATATGGCAGAGGTCGAGGCGCTGGCGCTGGAACACCGCCCGAAGCTGATCGTCGCCGGCTGGTCCGCCTACTCCCGCCAGCTCGACTTCGCAGAATTCCGCCGGATCGCGGACCTCGTGGGCGCCTACCTCATGGTGGACATGGCCCACTTCGCCGGCCTCGTCGCCGCGGGGCTGCACCCGAACCCGGTGCCGTACGCCGACGTCGTTACCACCACCACCCACAAGACACTCGGCGGTCCGCGCGGCGGCGTCATCCTGGCCAAGGAGCAGTACGCCCGCAAGATCAACAGCGCCGTGTTCCCTGGCCAGCAGGGCGGCCCGCTGGAGCACGTCATCGCCGCCAAGGCCGTGGCCTTCAAGCTCGCCGGCTCGCCTGAATTCAAGGAACGCCAGGAACGCGTCCTGGCGGGATCCAGGCTGCTGGCCGAACGGCTCCTCCAGGAGGACGTTGCCACGGCCGGAATCTCCGTGGTCAACGGCGGCACCGACGTCCACCTGGTCCTGGTGGACCTGCGCCACTCGGAACTGGACGGCCAGCAGGCAGAAGACGTCCTGCACCGGATCGGCATCACGGTCAACCGCAACGCTGTTCCGTTCGACCCCCGCCCGCCGATGGTGTCCTCCGGCCTCCGGATCGGCACGCCAGCCCTCGCTACCCGCGGCTTCGGCGCGGTGGAATTCGCAGAGGTTGCCGACATCATCGCGACGGCGCTGATCGCCGCCGCCGGTAACGGCACCATCGGCGACCAGACTGTCGTCGAACTCCGTGCCCGCGTGACCGCCCTGGCAGAGCAGTTCCCCCTTTACTCGCACCTCAATGGCGGCACCGACATCGCCGCTTTCGAATCTGACCTGATTGGAGCAGCCCAGTGAGCACCCACCAGCTCCCCGAGCACCCGGATTTCCTCTGGCGGAACCCGGACCCGAAGAAGTCCTACGACGCCGTGATCGTGGGCGGCGGCGGGCACGGCCTGGCCACGGCCTACTTCCTGGCCAAGAACCACGGCATGACCAACATCGCCGTCCTGGAAAAGGGCTGGCTGGCCGGCGGCAACATGGCCCGGAACACCACCATCATCCGTTCCAACTACCTCTGGGACGAGAGCGCGGCCATCTATGAGCACGCCCTCAAGCTCTGGGAAATCCTGCCGGAGGAACTCGAATACGACTTCCTGTTCAGCCAGCGCGGCGTGATGAACCTCGCCCACACCCTGGGCGATGTCCGCGAAAGCATCCGGCGCGTGGGTGCCAACCAGCTCAACGGCGTGGACGCTGAATGGCTGGACCCGAAACAGGTCAAGGAGCTCTGCCCCATCCTGAACATCAGCGACAACATCCGCTACCCGGTCATGGGCGCCACGTACCAGCCGCGCGCAGGCATCGCCAAGCACGACCACGTGGCCTGGGCCTTCGCCCGCAAGTGCGACGAACTTGGCGTGGACATCATCCAGAACTGCGAAGTCACGGGCTTCGTCAAGGACGGCAACCGGGTCACCGGTGTCAAGACCAACCGCGGCACCATCAACACCGAAAAGGTGGGCCTCGCGGCCGCAGGGCACAGCTCGGTCCTGGCCGAAATGGCCGGCTTCCGGCTCCCCATCCAGTCCCACCCGCTCCAGGCGCTGGTCTCCGAACTGCACGAACCGGTCCACCCCACCGTGGTCATGTCCAACCACGTACACGTCTACGTCTCCCAGGCCCACAAGGGAGAACTGGTGATGGGCGCCGGCGTGGACTCCTACAACGGCTACGGCCAGCGCGGCTCCTTCCACGTGATCGAGCACCAGATGGCGGCCGCCGTCGAACTCTTCCCCATCTTCGCCCGGGCCCACGTGCTCCGGACCTGGGGCGGCATCGTGGACACGACACTGGACGCCTCCCCCATCGTGGGCAACACCCCGGTGGAGAACATGTTCGTGAACTGCGGCTGGGGCACCGGCGGCTTCAAGGCCACCCCTGCCGCCGGACTGACGTTCGCCCATAACATCGCCACGGGCACCCCGCACAAGCTGAACAAGCCCTTTGCGCTGGAACGCTTCGAAACCGGCGAACTGATCGACGAACACGGCGCAGCCGCCGTGGCCCACTAAGAGAGGCCGGACATGCTCCTCATTTCATGCCCCAACTGCGGCTCGCGCGACGAGACCGAATTCCACTACGGCGGCCAGGCCCACGTGGCCTACCCGGAGAACCCGAACGACCTGAACGACCGCGAATGGGCCGAGTACCTGTTCTACCGCGACAACACCAAAGGCATTTTCGCCGAACGCTGGCTGCACAGCACCGGCTGCCGCCAGTGGTTCAACATGCTGCGCGACACCGTCACCTACGACATCCAGGCCGTCTACCCGATGGGCACGCCGCGCCCAGCCGCTATCAGCATCACCGCCAGCACCACCGCCCCGGAAGGAGCAACCAAGTGACTTCCCAGAACGCCCGCCTCGCCGCCGGCGGACGCATCGACCGCACCATCTCCTGGCGTTTCACCGTGGACGGCGAGGAATTCACGGGCCACCCTGGCGACACCCTCGCCTCGGCCCTGCTCGCCAACGGCCGCATCGCCGCCGGCAACTCGCTCTACGAGGACCGCCCCCGCGGCATCATGTCCGCCGGCGTGGAGGAATCCAACGCGCTGGTCCGTGTTGAACCACGGTTCCCGGGCCACGTGGCCGAGTCCATGCTCCCCGCCACCACCGTCACCCTGGTGGACGGCCTCGCCGCAGGCATGCTGAACGGCCTGGGCCGCCTGGACCCGGAAGATGACCGTGCTGAGTACGACAAGAAGTACGTCCACACCGACGTCCTGGTGATCGGCGGCGGCCCCGCCGGCCTGGCCGCTGCCCGCGAAGCGGTCCGCACCGGCGCCCGTGTGATCCTGATGGACGACCAGCCCGAACTCGGCGGCTCGCTCCTCTCCGGCGCCACCGCGTCCGGCCTGGCCGAGACCATCGAAGGCAAGCCGGCCCTGGAATGGGTGGCGGACGTGGAAGCCGAACTGGTTTCCGGCGCCGAATCCACCGTCCTGAACCGCACCACCGCGTTCGGCGCCTACGACGCCAACTACGTGATCGCGGTCCAGAACCGCACCGACCACCTGTCCAGCCCGGCCGCCCCCGGCGTCTCCCGGCAGCGGATCTGGCACGTGCGTGCCAACCAGGTGGTGCTGGCTCCCGGCGCCCACGAACGCCCGCTGGTGTTCGAGAACAACGACCGCCCCGGCATCCTGCTGGCCTCCGCCGTCCGCACGTACCTGAACCGCTACGCCGTCGCCGCCGGGCAGCGCGTGGTCATCAGCACCACCAACGACAGCGCCTACGCCCTCGCCGCGGACCTGCGCGCCGCCGGTGTCAAGGTCGCGGCCGTCGTTGACGCCCGTCCGGCCCTCACGCCGGTGGCGGCCGCCGCCGTCGAAGCCGGCACCCGCGTGCTGATCGGCAGCGCGGTGGCGAACACCGCCTCCAACAGCGCAGACGGCCGGGTTGGGAGCGTCACCGTCCGGAGCATTAACGACGACGGCGAACTCACCTCCGGCGTCGAAGAAATCGCCTGCGACCTGCTGGCAGTCTCCGGCGGCTGGAGCCCGCTGGTCCACCTCCACTCCCAGCGCCAGGGCAAACTGCGCTGGGACGATGAGCTGGCGGCGTTTGTGCCGAGCACCGTGGTTCCGAACCAGCAGACCATCGGCTCGGGCCGCGGCAGCTTCGAACTCGGGGACTGCCTTGCCGAGGGCATCTCCGCGGGTGCCGCCGCGGCCATCGCGGCGGGGTTCAGCTCCGCCGTCGCGCCTTCCGTGATCGAAGAGCCGAAGGCGTCCGCCCCGACCCGCCAGCTGTGGCTGGTCCCCGGCCAGGCGGGCACCCCGGATGACTGGCACCACCACTTTGTGGACTTCCAGCGCGACCAGTCCGTGGCCGACGTCCTGCGCTCCACCGGTGCCGGTATGCGGTCCGTGGAGCACATCAAGCGCTACACCTCCATCAGCACCGCCAACGACCAGGGCAAGACCTCCGGCGTCAACGCGATCGGCGTCATCGCCGCCGCGCTCCGGACCGCCGGCGAAGCGTCCCGCGGCATCGGCGACATCGGCACCACCACCTACCGGGCACCCTTCACGCCGGTAGCCTTCGCGGCCCTGGCCGGACGCCAGCGCGGCGAACTGTTCGACCCCGCCCGCGTCACCTCCATCAACCCGTGGCACGAGGCCAAGGGCGCCTTGTTCGAGGACGTGGGGCAGTGGAAGCGGCCCTGGTACTACCCGCAGGCCGGGGAGGACATGGACGCAGCCGTGCTCCGCGAGTGCGCCGCCGTCCGCGACTCCGTCGGGTTCATGGACGCCACCACCCTCGGCAAGATCGAAATCCGCGGCAAGGACGCCGGTGAGTTCCTCAACCGGATCTACACCAACGCGTTCAAGAAACTCGCCCCGGGTTCCGCCCGCTACGGCGTGATGTGCATGGCGGACGGCATGATCTTCGACGACGGCGTGACCCTGCGCCTGGACGAGGACCGCTACTTCATGACCACCACCACCGGCGGCGCCGCCAAGGTGCTCGACTGGCTGGAGGAATGGCTGCAGACCGAATGGCCGGAACTCGACGTGCACTGCACCTCGGTGACCGAACAGTGGTCCACGATTGCCGTCGTCGGGCCTAACTCCCGGGCGGTGCTCGCCAAACTGGCACCGGAACTGGCAGCGGACGGCGGGCTCGAAGCCGAAGCCTTCCCGTTCATGACCTTCCGGGAAACCACGCTCGCCTCCGGCGTGCAGGCCCGGATCTGCCGGATCTCGTTCTCCGGTGAGCTGGCCTACGAAATCAACGTGCCGTCCTGGTACGGGCTGAACACCTGGGAAGCCGTGGCCGCCGCCGGGGCCAAATTCAACATCACCCCCTACGGCACCGAAACCATGCACGTGCTCCGCGCCGAAAAGGGTTACCCGATCGTCGGCCAGGACACGGACGGCACGGTCACCCCGCAGGACGCGGGGATGGAATGGGTGGTTTCCAAGGCCAAGGACTTCATCGGCAAGCGCTCCTACGCCCGCGCCGACGCCCAGCGCGAGGACCGCAAGCACCTGGTCAGCGTCCTGCCCGTGGACGGCTCCATCCGGCTGCCGGAAGGGACCCAGCTCGTGGAAAAGGGCATCAGCACCAGCCCCGCCTACGGCCCCGTCCCCATGCAGGGCTTCGTGACCTCGAGCTACCACAGCGCCGCCCTGGGCCGCTCGTTCGGGCTGGCACTGATCAAGAATGGCCGCAACCGCATCGGCGAGACCCTGGTGGCCGCAGCCGGCGACCAGCTGGTTGATGTTGTTGTGGCAGAAACCGTACTATTTGACCCCGAAGGGACCCGCAAAGATGGCTAATTCAGCAGCACTCGAAGGCATCAATGGACTCCGGGACATCCGCCGCAGCCCCGCCTCCCACCTGACCGCAGCGCTGGAAGCCGGCTCCATCCAGGGGACAGTGGTCCTGAACGAGGGCCCGTTCCAGACCATGGCCGGGGTCCGCGTAGACCCGCGCTCTGCGGAAGGTGCACGGCTTGCCGCCGCCACCGGCGGCCTGCCGGCGCACTGCGGCGAAGTGGGCGGCGCCGACGGCGTCAGCGTCCTCTGGCTGGGACCGTCGGAGTTCCTCGTGGTGGCACCGGAACAGGCCCACGACTCCCTGGGCGGCCATCTCATCGGTTCCCTCACGGAAGCGCTGGGTGACGCCCCGGGCCAGGTGGTGGACCTGTCCGCCAACCGCACCACGTTCGAACTGTCCGGCCCCCGCGCCCGGGCCGTCCTGGAAAAGGGCTGCGCCCTGGACCTGCACCCCCGCAGCTTCACCCCGGGAACCGCGCTGAACACCGAGGTGGGCAACATCCCGGTGGTCCTGCAGAAAACCGGGGAGGAAAGCTTCCGGCTCTTCCCCCGCGCCTCGTTCGCGGACTTCCTGGGCCGCTGGCTCCTCGATGCAATGCGCGAGTACGCCTCGCCAGAGGTCCCCTAAATGGCCCTCAGCGTCCTGGACCTGTTCTCCGTTGGCATCGGGCCCTCGTCCTCACACACGGTCGGCCCGATGCGGGCGGCGAAGCTGTTCGCCGACGGGCTCAAGGGCGACGGCCACCTGAGCTCCACCCGACGCGTCCAGGCCGAGTTGTTCGGTTCGCTCGGTGCCACCGGGCGGGGCCACGGCTCGGACAAGGCCGTGGTCCTGGGCTTCAAAGGGCTGGACCCGGAAACCGTGGACACCACCACGGCGGATGACCAGGTGGCCGCCGCAGCCCTCGACGCCGAACTCATGATCGGCGGGACCCACCGGGTGGACTTCAACTGGGACGAGGACGTGGTGCTGCACCGGCGCAAGTCCCTGCCGGCCCACCCCAACGGCATGACCTTCCGCGCCCTGGACCACGCCGGGGCCGTCCTGAGCGAACGGAGCTTCTACTCCATCGGCGGCGGCTTTGTGGTGGACGGCGACGCCGACGCCGGCGACCGTGTGGTGGCCGACGCCACCGTGCTCCCCTACCCGTTCACCACCGCCGACGAACTGCTGGAGATCTGCAGCCGCGAAGGCATGTCCATCTCCGACGTCATGCTCGCCAACGAACTGGTGTGGCGCAGCGAAGCCGAACTCCGCGAAAAGCTGCTGGCACTCTGGGCCGTGATGCGCGAATGCGTGGACAACGGCTGCGCCGCGGAAGGGATCCTTCCCGGCGGGCTAAACGTCAGGCGCCGCGCGCCGTCGTTATTCCAGACCCTCACCGCGGACACGGGCGTCACCGACCCCCTGCGTGCGATGGAATGGGTGAACCTCTTCGCCCTGGCGGTCAACGAGGAAAACGCCGCCGGCGGGCGCATCGTCACCGCCCCCACCAACGGCGCGGCGGGCATCGTCCCCGCCGTCCTGCACTACTACATCAAGTTTGTTCCGGGCGCGAACGACGACGGAGTGGTCCGCTTCCTCCTGGCCGCGGCCGCCGTCGGAATCCTCTTCAAGATCAACGCCTCCATCTCAGGCGCCGAAGTGGGCTGCCAGGGCGAGGTGGGCTCGGCCTGCTCCATGGCGGCCGCCGGCCTCTGCGAGGTCCTCGGCGGGACACCCGAACACGTGGAAAACGCCGCCGAAGTGGGCATCGAACACAACCTTGGCCTGACCTGCGATCCCGTGGGCGGCCTGGTGCAGATCCCCTGCATCGAACGGAACGCCATCGCCAGCGTGAAGGCCATCAACGCCGCACGGCTGTCCCTGCACGGGGACGGCAGCCACAAAGTATCCCTCGACAAAGCCATCAAAACCATGCGCGAGACAGGAGCGGACATGAAAACCAAATACAAGGAAACCTCCCGCGGAGGTCTCGCCGTCAACGTGATCGAGTGCTGAACCATGACTGCCATTCAGACTGAATCCTCCCCGTCCACTGCCCCGACCTCGGTGGAGCACGTCCTGACGCTCGACTGCGCAGAGACGCCCGGCATCGTCCACGCCGTGTCCGGGTTCCTGCTGGAACACGGCTGCGACATCGTGGACAGCAAGCAGTTCGGCGAGCGCGCCGAGCGGCACTTCTTTATGCGCGTGCATTTTGCGTCCGACGGCGACGCCTCCACCGCGGATACGCTGCGGGCCGCTTTCGGCCCAGTGGCGGAGCGGTTCGGGATGCGCTGGCGGCTGGAGCCGCAGGGTTCCAAGCGCCGCGTGCTGATCATGGTGTCCAAGTTCGGGCACTGCCTCAACGACCTGCTGTTCCGCACCAGGACCGGCGAGCTTCCGGTGGAGATCGCGGCCGTGGTCTCGAACCACACGGACCACCAGGGTCTGGTGGAGTGGCACGGCATCCCGTTCTTCCACGTGCCCGTCACCCCCGCCACCAAACCCGAAGCCGAAGCCCGGCTGCTGGAACTGGTGGACGAATACGACGTGGAACTGGTGGTCCTGGCCCGTTATATGCAGGTGCTCAGCGACGAGCTCACCCGGCGGTTGGACGGCCGGGCGATCAACATCCACCACTCATTCCTGCCCAGCTTCAAGGGCGCCAAGCCTTACCACCAGGCCTACGCGCGCGGGGTTAAGACTGTTGGCGCCACCGCGCACTACGTGAATGCCGAGCTGGACGAGGGGCCAATCATCTCGCAGCAGACGGTGGAGGTGGACCACACGTACGGTCCCGATGACCTGGTCGCTGCCGGCCGGGATACCGAATGCAAGGCCCTGTCCAACGCGGTGCGCTGGCACTGCGAGGGCCGGGTCATCCTGCAGGGGAACAGGACGGTAGTGCTCCGCTAACAGACGTGCGCCCCCACCCCCAGGACGCTCTCTCACTTAGTGCGCGTTTTCGGGCGATCCTCTCTCACTTAATGTGGGTTTCTGCGTGACGCTCTCTCACTCTGGTGAGGGAGCGTCCCGGGTTTAACGCTCAGTCGCTGGCAAAACCAGACGCTTGGGGGTGGTCAAGCCAGCCGTTGCGAAGCCCCTTTTTGATCTTCACGACTGCTTGCTGGAAATCGTCGGCAAGATCGCTCTTATCGAAAACCAAGACCGTCCAGCCAGCTGATTCGAACGCCATGTCCCGTCTCCTGTCACTGAGGATCTGCACGGCACCAAGGTGATGTCCGCCGTCGTACTGGATGGCGAGCCGGCAATGACGGTAGGCGAGATCGGCCGACGGCGATCGCGCGTCTCCGGCGCGCAATGGCACCTGGAGTTCGGGCTCGGGCAGCCCGGCGTCGGCGATTGCCAACCGAAGCAGCGACTCTGGCGCCGAGTCAGCACCCACACGCATCAGATCCAACGCTTCACGGGCCCGGACGATGCCTTGGAGATTTGGGTGGCGGCCCACCAGCATGCGCAGCCCCGCCATCGTGTCGTAGGGCTGCGTCCTTCCCTCGAAATCCACCCGCGGGATGCGGATCAATTCATCGCCCATGCTCACCAGGTCTTTGAGCGGCAGGGTTCGTGCCAAATCGAGCCAAGTCCGGGACCGTGTGCTCATGCGGCTGGGGCAGAAAATCTTGCTTTCGCATGCTGGCATTGTGACCCGTAACGGCATGCCGCTGCAGAAGTTATCCACAGGCGGCCATTTGGCTGCGGGAGGTGAGAGAGCGTTCGCCGAAAACCCGCATTAGGTGAGAGAGCGTTCGGTTACGAGCGTTCGCCGAAAACCCACATTAAGTGAGAGAGCGTCTGAGGGGGGCGGGGCTACATTGCGGCGAGCCGGGTGGCCAGGTGCAGCGCGGCGAGCCTGCCCGTTCCGCGGGGGTCGCCGCCGCAGAGGGAGAAGATCCGCTGCAGCCGTTGATGCATCGACTGCCGCTCCAGGTGCAGTTCGCGCGCAGCCTGGGCGGTGTTGCAGCCGGAATCCAGCCAGACCCGCAGCGTCTCAACCAGCGCGGAGTTTCGTTGGGCATCGTGGGCGAGGATGGCACCGAGCTGCTGGCTGACAAAGTCCGTGCGCTGGGTATCATCCAAGGAATGGAAGGCGAGCCGCTCCACCGCGAACGCCTCGGCGTCGAGGAGCACTCCCGACTGTCCCGGCCCGGCTCTGAGCGGCCCGGCCTTGAGCGGCTCGGCCCCGCCTGCAAGGTCCAGCGTCAGCCGGGCTTCCGTCAGGGACCATGGCGCCGCGGCGATTCCGGTGGCCACCGGTCCGACGGCGCTGACGGTTCCCTCCGGCAAGGCAAGCGACTGCAGTCCGGCCATGATTGCGTCCCGGTCTTCCTGCATCTTGCCGGGGCGGAGGACGGCCAGTGCCAGGAGTTCCGCGTTGTCGGCGTAGCTTGCACTGTGATGCCCCACCCGCTCCAGCAGGTGCTCCACGGCCATCCGGGGTTGCCTTGAGCCAGGGGAACGAACCACAACGGCCACCAGCTGCGCGGACAACGGGATCCCGGCTGCCGGAGCGAGCTGCTGGAGCCGCCAGTTTTGAGTTCCGGAATCGACGGCGCGGATCAGCGCCGCACCGGCCATCTCCTTCAGGCCGGGGGGCATGCGCTGCAGCAGGGCCAACGCCAGAATGTCCACCGAGCGGTTCCCCGCGGTCCTCGCCAGGTTCACATCCGTTCCCTCCCGGGCGTGAAGGGTGAGGCGGGCCGAAGGGATGCCACGTACGGACACGTCAACCTGGATGGTTCCTGCACGATCCGGCGCGTCGATCGAGTCTGTGGGCTCGGGCTCTTCCGTGTGATCAGCTGGCAGGGCACTCGCCAACGGGGCGCCCGCGATGGACGTCAGGACAACTTCCCTGCCGGTAGCGTCCGCCAGGACAGCCAGGATCCGGTCGAGACTGCCGCCATGGGCCAGCTCCACCGCCATGGCATGGCTGGCCTGGTCAGCCTGCTGCAAGTGGGCAGCTGACTCGCTCACCAGCAGCGAGTTGATGGCTTCCATGACGCCCACAAAGGGCACCACTTTGCGGAGCTCTATCAAGGGAAGCCCGGCGGCTTCCGCTGCTGCCACCATCGAGGACGGAATGGACGGCAGTTGCGTGCCCGTCTCGATGGCGAGCGCAGCCACTCCACGTTCCGCCAGCTCCCAGATGTAGCCAATTCTCCGCTTGTCCGTGGCCGCGACGAGGGCCTGGCCGCCGGTGAGCAGCAGTTCGCCGCCGCCAAGTAACGGGGCGATGTCCAAAACCTCACTGGAGTGGATCCAGCGCAGCTGGGTTTGCGCCGCAATGGCCGCCGCTGCGCGGATCACAGGATCCGCGGGGGTGAGGGTGGAATGTTTCAAAACATCCTGCAGGCGTATTGGCATGACACTCCGTAGCGTTTTCTCATTAACTTCAAGACACATTGTATGTGGTGCATGTGGCCTGGCCCACATAATCTGGATCTATCCCTTTCACTTATGGAGGCTCTCCCCCATGCAAGACAACCTCTCCACCACGCAGTCGGGCCCGGCAACGACGCCGGCCGAGGATTGCGAAGCCTGGCTCCAGCCCATCCCCGAATCCCAGCGGACACGCAAGGTCTCCGGACAGTTCTGGATCTGGGCCGGCGCCAACCTGGCGCCCATCAACTGGGTACTGGGTGCCCTCGGAATCCACTTGGGGCTGGGTTTCGCCGATACCGTCATCGTCCTGGTGCTGGGCAACCTGATCGGCATGCTGCTCTTCGGCTGCTTTGTGCTCCTCGGCCAGAAGACCGGCGCCACTGGCATGGTCCTGGCCCGCGCAGCGTTCGGCCGCCGCGGCAACTACCTGCCGGCAGCCATCCAGGCGGTCCTGGTGATCGGCTGGTGCGCGGTTAACACGTGGATCATCCTGGACCTCGTCATGGCCCTTTTCGGCACGCTCGGCTGGGTTGATCCCACAGCACAGAACTATGGATGGAAAATCGGCGTTGCCACCGCCATCATGGCCGCGCAGGTAGCCATCGCCTGGTTCGGCTACAAGGCCATCGCAGCTTTCGAAAAGTGGACCGTGCCGCCCACCATCCTCATCCTGGCCGTCATGTCCGCCGTTGCCTGGTTCGGCATGAAGATCAACTGGACATACGCCGGTCCGGCCGGCAACATCCTGGAAGGCTCCGAACGGATCGCAGCCATGAGCGCCGTGATGACCGCCATCGGCATCGGCTGGGGCATCACCTGGTTTACCTACGCCGCAGACTACTCCCGGTTTGTCAGCACGGAAGTTCCCAAGAAAAAGGTCTACCTGGCTTCCGTGCTGGGCCAGTTCATCCCGGTTGTCTGGCTGGGAATCCTCGGCGCAAGCCTGGCCACCAACAGCGGTGAAATCGACCCCGGCAAGCTCATCGTCCAAAACTTCGGCGTCCTCGCACTGCCGGTCCTGCTGATGGTCCTCCACGGCCCTATCGCCACCAACATCCTCAATATCTACACCTTCTCGGTGGCCACACAGTCGCTGGACATCACCATCAGCCGCCGCAAACTCAACCTGTTCGTCGGCGTCTTCTCCCTCGCCGCCGTCGTGTTCTTCATCTTCCAGGAAGACTTCGCAACAGTCCTCGACGCCTGGCTCATCGGGCTCGTCGCGTGGGTTGCCGCATGGGGCGGCGTCATGCTGGTCCACTACTTCTGGATCGAGAAGCGCTGGCCGGGCAACCCGGAGAGGCTCTTCGACGCCGTAGGTACCAAACGCCTCCCCGGCGTCAACTGGGCAGGCGTCACCGCCCTCCTGGTCGGCATCTTCGCCACCTGGCTGTTTATGTACGGACTTGTTCCGGCGATGCAGGGCCCCATGGCCGTGGCCCTGGGCGGTTGGGACCTGTCCTGGCTCGCCGGCGGCCTCGCCAGTGCAGGCACCTACGCCATCCTCGGGCCGAAGGTCCACCGCAAATACCTCGCCTCCGCCCAGTCAGATGGCGCCGCTCACCAGACGTCCGCCGACCTGGGATTCGCCGCCCGGCCCAGCGCCCCCGCTGGACTCTGAACACCCCGGACCTGAATCACTGACGGACCCTGATACCCAAGGAACCAAACCATGACCTTTGAAGCATTCCCGGATTCCGCCCACCCCATCACCTGGCCTGAGGGCAAGCAGGCAGCAGCGTCCTTCACGTTCGACGTCGACGCCGAATCCTGCACCATCGCCCACGATCCGAAGAGCACGCGCCGGATGTCCCTGATGACCCACCAGTCGTACGGGCCCAAGGTGGCGGTGCCGCGCCTGCTTCAGATCCTGCAGCGGCAGGACATCCGGGCCACCTTCTTCGTTCCCGGCTTCACGGCAGACTGCTACCCGGACACGGTCCGGCGCATCGTGGATGCCGGGCACGAGGTGGCCCACCACGGTTACCTGCACGAACCCATGCAGGGGATCGACGCCGGGACCGAAGCCCGCTACATCGACCGCGGGCTGGAGGCCCTCGCCAAGGTCGGCGTGGAACCGGTGGGCTACCGGGCCCCGTGGTGGGAACTGAACTGGCACTCCCCGGCGCTCCTCGCGGACCGCGGCTTCCTCTACGATTCGAGCCTGCTCGACGGCGACGCACCGTACCGCTTTGCGGTGGCGGAAGGCGATACCAGGGACATCGTGGAGATCCCGGTTGACTGGACCCTGGACGACTGGGAACAGTACGCGTTCTACCCCGGCGTCACCGGCAGCGGCGTCATCGAAAGTCCCGCCAAGGTCCTGGAAATGTGGACCCTGGAGGCTGAGGCACACCATGCCCAGGGCAGCTGCTTTGTCCTGACCAACCACCCGTTCATCTCCGGGCGGCCGTCCAAGGCCGTGGCCCTGGAACAGCTGATTGACCGGGTGAAATCCATGGACGGCATGTGGGTCACCACAATGGAGGAGATCGCCGAGCACACCCGCAGGACCGTCGAGGAGGTCCACACCCACGCCCGGATCGAGGTCCCCACCTTCCCGGACACTGGTGCCCGGTTCACGCCGGCCGAGGTCCGGCAGCAGAAACGAGCCGCTAGCCACAGCCGGTAACCCCGGCTCCACAACCCCAAATACAAGGAACGCCGACGGCGACAGTCACCTGTCGCCGTCGGCGTTTCCCGCGTTTCGTGGGACCGTCAGACGGTTCCCGAGGCGAGCACACGCTCCACGTCCGCCGCTTCCGGGTAGGCAGCCTGGGTTCCCTTGCGGGTGGTGGCGAGCGCGGCGGCGACCGAGGCGAAGGCGGCGGCGTCAGCCAGGGTCGCTCCGGCTGCCAGGCGGGCTGCCACAGCGCCGGTGAAGGCGTCGCCGGCGCCGGTGGTATCCACGGCATTGACCTTGGTGGGCGCCACCCGGACCAGCTGCTGCCCGGCGGGGGCCAGCGAATCCAGCACCACGGAGCCGTGGGCGCCCAGCGTGACCAGGACCCGCTGGAGCCCGCGCTCGCCAAAGCGCAGCCGGATGGTTTCCCAGTCGCCGGCATCCGCGTCGCTGCCGGGAATCGCGGCCGAGCCAAGGAACAGCGACGCCTCGTGGGCGTTGACCAGCAGGACGTCGGCCAGGTCAGCCAGCGGCTGCGGGATTTCCGCGTAAGGCGAGAGGTTCAGCAGAACTGTGGCGCCGACGTCGTGCCCTGCCCGGGCGGCGGCCTCAACCGTGTCCAGGCTGACCTCCAGGCAGAGGCAGACCACCGCGGCGCCGTCGAACGTTTCCGCCGCGGCGGCGACGTCCGCCGGCGACAGGGTGCCGTTGGCTCCCGCCGAGATGATGATGTTGTTCTCGCCGTTGGAATCCACGGCGATGACGGCGACGCCCGTCTCCGTGGGGGCGGTCCGGACATCTCCGACGTCGACTCCCGCGCCGGCCGTGGAGGACAGCAGCATCTTCCCATTGGAATCGTCACCCACGGCACCGACAAGGCTCACGGAACCGCCCAGCAGGCTGGCGGCGACGGCCTGGTTGGCGCTCTTGCCACCGGGGTTCACTGCGAATCCGTTGCCGTGCACCGTCTCACCAGGCAGCGGCAGCCGCTCGCAGTAGATGGTCAGGTCCGCGTTCAGGGAACCGACGACGACGATCCGGCCCTGGGTGCCGGCTGTTGCGGAGGTCACTCGGTCACCTCAGCCTCGACGGGCTTGGGGATGAGGAGCGACGCGGCGAACGCGGCCACCGTGATGACCAGGCCGGTGACAACCACGGTGAGGTAGGACGCCTTGGCGTCGCCGAGAGCCGACGTGGCCACGAGCACGGCGGGCAGCACCAGGAAGCTCAGGCCGGCGCCCAGGTTGAAGGCGCCCGCGTTCATGCCGGGCAGGAATCCCGGGTTTCCGGCGGGTGAGAGGACAACTCCGAGTCCGTTCAGCATGATGTTGACCGTACCCGCGTACATGATGCCCAGCAAGACGGTGCCGGCGATCATCATGGGCAGGCTGCTGAGGCCGAAGAACGCGATGATGGCCAGGGCGGCAACACTGCCCAGCATGCCGATGCGCAGGACCTTGGTGTAGCCGAGAACGGGCGCGAGCCTGCCGCTCAGGGGTCCCACCAGCCAGCCGAGCAGGGCGTACGGGGTGAGGATGATGAGCGACATTTCCGTCGGGCCGATGCCGAATCCGGGGTCGGCGGCCTGCACATAGGCCGGCACGATCCCGTTGATGACGGCGAAGATGCCGGTCATGGTCAGCGTGGTGGTCAGCAGCGGCGCCCAGGTGGAGCGCTGGCGCAGGTGGACGGTTTCCACCATGGGCTGTTTGGCGCGCTTTTCCACGGTCCAGAAGGCGTAGAACGCGACGGCGGCAACCACCACCAGCCCGATCGCCAGCATGAGCGTTCCGGGCGCGAAGGCGCCCACCAACTTGGAGCCCTCGTTGAGGGCGGTGAGCAGCGCACCCACGGCGACGACTATGAAGAACACCCCAAGCCAGTCCATGGAGGTGCCTGCGGCCGGCTTGCTTTCGCCGGCGAGGAGGGCGATCAGGGCGGTGGCGACGACGGCCAGGACCACCATGAGCCAGAAGATGCTGCGGAACCCGAAGTGCTCGGCGAAATAGCCGCCCACAAAGGAGTCCACACCGGCGACGCCGCCGTTGACTGCGGTGATGAGGCCCATGAGCGTCCCGTATTTGCGCGGGTTGCTGACGGCGGAGCGCAGCATGATCAGGCACAACGGCACGGTGGGGCCGCTGACGCCCTGGATGATGCGGCCTACAAAGAGCCAGGTCACGTCGGGGGCCATGGCCGCAATGACCGAACCGACGGCCATCAGGAGCATCATCCCGATCAGGATCTTCTTCCGGCCGATGATGTCGCTCAGGCGGGGCAGGAAGAGGGAGAACAGGGCGGCCGCGGTGAAGAACCAGGTCTGGGAGAGGCCGATGGTTGCCTGGTCAGTCTGGAGTTCGTTGCCCATGGTGACCAGGGCGGGGCTGAGCATGGAGGCGTTGAGCTGGAAGGCGACGCACGCCGCCAGCAGGGCGACCATCAGGGCGGTGATGTTGCCCCGGCTGGTCTTTGCCTCGGTGAGGGTGGCACTCATTTACTTGGCTCCCGTGGCTGCTGCGAGGACGGCGGGTTCAGCAGCGGCGGCGGGAGCGCCGGCGTCGGGCTCCCCAATCCGAACCAGGGCATCCGTGACGAGGTCCCAGAAACGGGCGTGGTCCAGGTCAACGGCCACGGAAGTGGTGCAATCTTCCGGTGCGGGGGCGCGGAAGTCGGCCACGGTCATGCCGAGCGTCAGCGTGCCCTGCAGTTCGATGTCCACCGGAACCTTGCGCGTGGTGACGATGCTGGGATCGATCACGTAGGCCACGGCGCACGGATCGTGGACGGGCGGGAAGTCAAAGCCTTGGGCGTCCTTGTAGGTCTGGGTGAAGAACTCCATCAGTTCCATCACGAACTTGGCCGGTCCCGTGCCCACGGCCGCGATCTTCTCGACGACGTCCGGGGTAGCCAGGGCCTGGTGCGTGAGGTCCAGGCCCACCATCACCACGGGCCACTTCTCGTTGAACACGATGTGGGCGGCCTCGGGGTCGATGATGATGTTGAATTCGGCCACGGCGCTCCAGTTGCCCACGTGGTAGCCGCCGCCCATAAGGACAACTTCCTTGACGCGTTCCACAATGCGCGGTTCCTTGCGGGCTGCCAGCGCGATGTTGGTGAGGCCGCCGGTGGGGACCAGGGTGACCGTGCCCGGTTCGTGGGCCATCACGGTGTCAATGATGAGGTCGACGGCGTGGCGCGGGTCCAGTTCGATGGTGGACTCGGGCTGTGCGGGGCCGTCCATGCCCGTCTCGCCGTGGATGGACGGCGCGGTTTCGATGGTGCGGACCAGGGGCCGGCCGCAGCCGGCGGCGAAAGGCACCCCGGTAATGCCTGCGATGGTCCCGACGGACAGGGCGTTCTTGGTGACCTTCTCGAGCGTCTGGTTGCCCACCACGGTGGTCACGGCCAGCAGTTCAATGTCAGGGTTGCCGTGCGCCAGCAGGATGGCCACGGCGTCGTCATGCCCGGGGTCGCAGTCAAGAATGATTTTCTTGGGGGCGGGTTTCATCGGTTTGGATTCCACGTTAAATCTCCACGTCATTGGGGCCTGCCGGAGCAGTGGCCGAAAGCATTCAGTGCGATCATGGCACTTGCCCGGGGCATGCGTCAAGCGCTTAACGTTGCTGCACGTCAAGCGCTTGATGTCTTGGTGTGCGGTTTTATGTCCGCCGCCTACTACGATCGGGGGTATGGAATCCGTCGAGCAGGTTCAACACGCCGTCCGCTCTCGGCGGATCACGGCTGCCATGGTCGCGGCCCGTGCCGGCGTCTCGACGGCGACGGTTTCCCTGGTGGCCAACGGCAAGACTGCCGGCCGCGTCTCGGAGGTCAACATCGCCAGGGTGCGGGACGCCATTTCCGTGCTCGGGTACGTGGTGGACGGCATCGGCAGCTCGCTGGCAAAAGGCGTCAGCTCCATCGTTATCCTCGTGTCTCCGGACATCTCCAACCCGTTTTTCGCCAAGGTGATCGCCGGTGTCCGGGAGTCACTCGGGTCTGACTACCAGCTGCTGCTGTCCGTCACCGACGCGGGTGAATTTCCGCAGGCGGCCGACGTCCGGAAGCTGATGGCGCTCCGGCCGGCCGGGTTGCTGGTGGGTGCCCCCAACGCCGAATTCCTGGAAGAACTTTCCGCCGCCGGCCCCGTGGTCCTGCTCGACGCTCCCGGCCTGGAGGCTTACGCGCCGTCGGTCAATCTGGACGTTGCGCACGGCGCGCGCCAGCTGGCCGCACACTTGGCGGATGCCGGGCACCGCCGGGTGGCCTACGTGGACAGCGTCACCGGCACAGCAACGTTCGAGGTCAGGCGCCGCGCCTTCTTGGCTGCGGCAGGCGCACGCGGCATATCGGTGCCCGCCGACGGCATCATCAGTACCACCATCGACGTCGGGGCGTCCGCGGCTGCCTTCGCCGCCGCCTGGCCGGCGTGGCAGCAGTCCGGGGTCACCGCCGTCGTCTGCTGCACTGACACCCACGCCTACGGCGTGTTGCAGGAAGCACGGGTGGCCGGGGTGCAGATCCCGGGCCGGCTGGCCATCGCGGGCTTTGATGACCTGCCCTACTCCGCCACGAGCAACCCCAGCCTGACCAGCGTGCACCTGCCGGCAACCTCCCTGGGAGTGCAGGCAGGCGGGCAGCTGCGCCGGCTCATGGAAGGCCACCGGCTGGAGCAGCCGCAGCTGACGCTGGAGAGCTCCCTGGTGGTCCGCAACTCGACGTCAAACCCCGACTGACCCTCCCGCCCCTGACAACGCTCTCTCACTTAATGCAGGTTTTCGATCAACCTTCTCTCACTTTCCCTAAGAAAGTGAGAGAGCGTTGCTGATTTTCTTACGTTAAGTGAGAGAGCGTCCTGATGGGGTGGTGTCACACCCCCGCCGTAAGCTGGGAGCATGCCGAGTAACTGGGACAGCCTGGACATCAGCCTGCGTGAATCCGTGCAGGAAAACGTGGAGATCTACGAGCGCGTCCGCCCTGCCCTGAAGCTCGTCACCAAGG
This sequence comes from Pseudarthrobacter sp. KH_020_B, assembly GCF_057840185.1. NCBI lineage: Bacteria > Bacillati > Actinomycetota > Actinomycetes > Micrococcales > Micrococcaceae > Pseudarthrobacter > Pseudarthrobacter sp. KH_020_B. The sequence continues at coordinate 161,401 of NZ_CM174506.1, read as the reverse complement.
ACGTTCTCCACATCCTCCGCGACATGTTGAAGGACACCGAGGTCACGCCGCTGTTTGTCACCGGGCGCACCAAGTCGGTGGAATCGTTCCGGGAGAAGATTTCCCGGATTGAGGAACCGCTGGAGCCCGGCGGACCCCCGGTGCTGAAGTTCCCGGACCCGTTCCGCACGCTCAACGACATGGTGGGCGTGCGCGTCATCACCAAGCTGCCGGCCGAGAATGCGCTGGTGGCCAACATCATCAAGCGCCAGCGCCAGGTATTCGACTGCCGCGGTGACCGGGAGAAGGACATCGGCTCCATCGAGTCGGGCACCTATGGCTATTCCAGCCGCCACCTCATTCTGCGCACCATACAGAACGAGGCGGTCAAGGAATACCAGCAGGTCTTCAACGCGGACATTCCTGCCAACGGCAGCTACTTCTTCGAATGCCAGATCCGCACCGTCTTCGCCCACGCGTGGAGCGAGATCGAGCACGACATCCGTTTCAAGGCCGAGGATCCCCGCGCCTGGACACCGCATTTCGACCGCCAGTTCACGGCCACCGCCGCCATGCTGGAAACAGTAGAGAGCGCCTTCGCGGACCTGCACGAACGCTATGAGGAAGTCCGCAGCTACTGGGACGTGGACGGGGAAGGCGCCGCGCAGCTCACGCCCAACCGGATCCGCGACGTCTGGCGCACGCTGCTGCCGCACGTGGACCGCAAAGTAGATGACGACTGGGGCTGGGCGGCGGAACTTATGGCCGCCCACGGCCTCAACCAGACCGTCCAGCTGGCTGGCCTGCTCAGCGCCCAGCGGATCACCGAGGTCCGCAAGGCGCTGGACCACCGCTACTCCCCCGGCCCGGACCGCCTGCTGGATGACCTCCTGCTCTGGCAGTACGGCACCAAACACATTGACCTCACCGCAGAGGCGCCCGACGCCGTCCCGCACCCGCGGCGCGACAGCCTCCTGCGGCGGCTCAAACAGATCGAGCGCTACCGCCAGACCAAGCCCGCGTAGACCACTCACGGAGCCGCAGGATTATTGGGCACCACCGACATTCAACTACCCTTGACTCATGGTGGAGGCTGTTGTAGACCGACCTCCGATGCTCCCGGCTCCAGCCCCGCGGCAAGATCCGGCACCTGTTTTTGCCCCTCTCTGACAAGGATTCCGCCATTTCCACGGACGCATTCTTCGCCACGCTCACCCGGATCCGCAACGTCATCCTGCCGGCCGCCGCACGGTCCTGGCTGAACACGCCGCGGGGGCTCCTCACCGGCTTCATCCTGGTGCACCTGGGTTTCCTGATCTTCGCGGCACTGCTGTCCCTGCGCGGCGAGGCATTCAGCGACACCTTCATTTACCGCGACTGGGCCCGGGCGGGTTTCGACGAAGCGAACCTCAGCGGCGGCCCCAGCCCGTGGGTGTACCCCATCCTCGCGCTGATCCCCATGGCGTTGGCGGGGCTTGCCGGGCCCGGACCGTTCTTCTTCCTTTGGGTGCTGATGACCACCATCCTCAACGGCTGGGCCCTGGCCAAGCTCACGGAGCGCGGCCGCAAGCAGGACGCGATTCCGGCAGCCTGGTGGTGGCTGGTGTTCACCCTGCTGATGGGCTGGCTGGGCTTCGCACGCGTGGACGGCCTCACGGCCCCGATCGTCCTGGTGGCCCTGGCCTACGGGGTGCGCCGGCCGTTTATCGCCTCGGTCATCCTCGCTGCCGCCACCTGGGTAAAGGTCTGGCCTGCCGCGGTGATGCTGGCCCTGTTCGCCGTGGTCAAGAACCGCCTCCTCGTGGTGCTGGCAGGGGTGGCGACGTCGGCTGTTGTGGTGGCGCTGGCCGCCGTCGTGGGCAGTGTGCCCAAGCTGCTGAACTTCCTGACGCAGCAGGGTGACAGGGGCATGCAGCTTGAGGCAACGTTCACCACCCCGTGGCTGTGGCTGTCTGTGCTCAACATCGGTGATTCCCGGATGTACATGAACACCGATATCAACTCCATGCAGGTGGACGGCCCCGGCACCGCCGTGATGTCCGTGCTGATGCAGCCGCTCCTCATCCTGGCCGCGCTGCTTGTGGCCGGCCTGACGTTCTGGGCGCTGCACAACGGCAAGCTCCACGGCAACGGAAAAGTCGACGGCGGCGTTGACCGTACCGAGCTCCTGCTGGCCGGGGCGCTGACCCTGGCCACCGCGTTTGTGGTGTTCAACAAGGTCGGCTCACCCCAGTTCATGGTGTGGCTGGCCCCGGCCGTAGCCGTGGGCCTGGCGCACAGCTGGCGTGAGTGGCGGGTCCCCGCGGCCATGCTCATCGCCATCGCGGTGGCCACGTTCTTCATCTATCCGCTGTTCTATGATGCCCTCAGCCACAACAACCCCCTCATGGCCGGTGTGCTGACCATCCGCAACGTCCTCCTGGTGGTCCTGTTCCTGTGGTCGGTCCGGCGCCTGTACTCGCTGGGCAAAAAGACTCCCGCGTCCGTCCCCGCGCTCAAGGAGTCCTAAGATTTCCACGAAGTTCTTCGACCGGCTGGTCAGCGTCCGCAGCATCGTCCTGCCTGCCCGCGTAGTGGACTGGTTCGCCCGTCCGTCCAGCGTCTGGTGGGGCTTCGCGGTCATCCACCTGTACTTCCTGGGCTGGATGGCGTCGTTCTTCCTCAACGGCGACACGTTCAGTGACACCGAGCAGTACCGGCAATGGGCTGTAGACGGCTACAACCCGGCCAGCCTGGACGGCAAGATCAGCCCCTGGGTGTACCCGGTGCTGGCACAGATCCCGATCTTCCTCGCGAACATCGCCGGACCGAGCCTCTACCTCCTGTGCTGGTTCCTGATCATCACAGCCCTCAACGCCGTCGGGCTTGCTTTCCTGACCCGCGGGCAGCGGAAGGTGAAGGGCATTGCCCCGGCCTGGTGGTGGCTGTTTTTCACCGTCTTTATGGGCTACCTGAGCTTCGCCCGGGTGGAGGGAATCACCGCCCCGATCGTGCTGATTGCCCTGTTGTACGCGGCCGAACGCCCCGTACTGGCGGGGATTCTGCTGAGCGTAGCCACGTGGATCAAGGTGTGGCCGGCGGCCGTGTTGGTGCCGATTGTGATCGCCAGCCGGAAGCGGATCCAGGTGCTGGCGTCCGGCGTCGCGGTCACCGCCGTGGTGGGCGTTGGCACGTACCTGTCCGGCGGCCTGCCGCACATCATGGACTTCCTCACCAACCAGGGCGAGCGCGGCATGCAGCTTGAAGCCACATTCTCCACGCCGTGGGTCTGGCTGAGCGTGTTCAACATCGCCGGGTCCAAGATGGCGGACAACACGGCCATCAACTCCACCGAGGTCTACGGCCCGGGCGCCGAGGTGGCCGCGTTCCTAATGCAGCCGCTGCTGATCGTTGCAGCCGTCGTAGCTGCCGTCCTGCTGGTCCGGGCGCTGAACCGCGGTGCCGAACGGGAGGAACTCTTCCTCGAAGGCGCACTGATGATGACCACGGCGTTCATCGTGTTCAACAAGGTGGGTTCGCCGCAGTTCATCATCTGGCTGGCCCCTGTGATCATCGCGGGCCTGACCCACGACTGGGAGCGGTGGAAGGTCCCGGCTGCCCTGCTCATGGGCATCGCCATGACCACCTTTGTCATCTACCCGCTGTTCTACACCCCGCTCATCCACGCCCACCCGGTCATGGCGGCCATCCTCACCACCCGCAACGTGCTCCTGGTGGTGCTGCTGTGGTGGTCGGTCAAGCGGACCGCGGAGCTCGGCCGGAAGGCGACGGCGGTTCCCGAGGCGCGGACGGCCTGACCTGGGGGCGCTGGGCGCAGATGTCCGTTCTCATTCAATGCCTCACGGAGTCCTGCGGGTGCCTATTCATTCGAGCGGGTGTTGAAGACCAGGTAGAGGACGCGGAGCATAAGGACGGCGGCTATGCCGGCGAGGTTGTAGCCGATGACGTGGAATAGCGGCAGGCCCGGGGCGACGTCGGCGCTGTTGCCGAAGGCGAGCATGACGACGCCCATGATTCCGAGCACCCCGGCGATGAGTGTCACCAGGGCCTGGCCCAGCATTCGGGTCAACACTTCCCTGTCGCGTCGGTCCGCGAGGAGCCGGACGTTGACGCTCAGATGACCTTCCTGCAGGGATGACACGAGCTGGTCAAGGTGGCGAGGCAATTTACGCAGGAGCGGGAGGGTGTCCATCAGTTCCTGTTGCACCGTCTCCTTGATCCCCGCGATGCTGAGTCGTTCTTGAATCTGGGCGCCGGCAAATGTCCGGGCTTCGGCGACGATGTCGAAGCCCGGAGCAAGCGAGGTGAGCGTCCCGTCGACGGTCGCTATGGCACGGAAGGCGCCGGCGAGAGCAGGCGGGATGGCGAGATCAAAGCGGGCAAGGATCCGAATCAGTTCGTTAATGACTTTTAGGTCCAGCGGGACACCGGACTGGAGGGACGTTCCCATAAATTGGCTGAGGGCGCGTTTGAGAACCGGGACATCGATCTCATCTGGCCTGATGACAACCTCAAAGAGGGCGTCGACGAGGAGAGATGCATCGGCCCGGTCGATGGCCAGTACGACTTGTTGGATGCTGGCCCGGAGGTCATGGTCCAGCCGGCCTACGGAGCCAAAGTCAACCAAGCCCAGCCGGCCGTCGCCCAGAACTATGATGTTGCCCGGGTGCGGGTCGGCATGGAATGTCCCGTCGACCATGATCTGCCGCAGGAGGCTGCGCATCAACTGGTTGGCGTAGTTCCTGCGGGTCCCGGCGTCCATGGAACGGGCTGTTTCCGGGTCACTGAACGTGCATCCCTCCAGCATCTCCATCACGAGCACGCGGGAAGAACAAAGCTCGGGGACATGGAACGGTATGACGACTCGCACGGCGTCCGGGTGCTTGGCCACGGCGGTGCGGAGGGCGACTATGTTGCGTGCCTCCTGCTCATAGTCGAGTTCTTCCCGGAGGTTTTCGGCGAAGCCGCGGGCCAGCGCCTCGGTACCCAGGGACCTGCCGAAGGTCGAGGACTTTTCGAGCATTTTGCCCAGCCGGACGGCGATGTCTAGGTCCAGTGCCACCTTGCGCCGGATGTGGGGTCGTTGGACTTTGACGGCAACCCGGGATCCGTCGTGAAGGGTTGCCCGATGGACCTGTCCGATCGACGCGGCCGCCAGAGGCGTTTCCTCGAAGTAGCAGAAGGCATCTTCGATGGGGCGGCCGGCGTCCGCTTCAACCATGAGTCGGATCTCGTGCCAGGGGACTGACCCTACCTGCTGCTGGAGACGGGATAGTTCGGTGATGTATTCCGGAGGCAGCAAGTCCGGCCGGGTGGAGAGCATCTGGCCGAACTTCACGAACGTCACACCTGCTTTTTCCAGGGCGAGGCGCCGGGACCGTGCGCGTTGGCGTTGACGTCCGGGTCGTTGGAGGCGCGGAGCGGGAAGAGCCCGTGGCTGGCGGCGATACGCAGGATCTGGGCGTACCGGATCCCCCGCTGGGACGCCGCTCGTAGCGCGGGGAGCCAGCTGTGGGGCGGGGGCAGAACTCCACGGGGGACGATGAGTTCAGCGACGACCAAGAACAAGAAGGCTGCGAACAGTGCGATGCCGAACTGGATGCTGATGTAGGCGAGTCCGCGGTCCGGGTTCTGCCACAGGATTTGGGATTCGAAGAGGAATTCCGCCCCGACCGCAACGATCAGGGCCATGGCCGTGCGGGCCGTTCCGATGCGTACACCCAGGATCCTCCGGGACAGGAGTGCCAGCAGCATCATGATCAGTGCCAACAACCCGATCATTCCGGTAATCAAGATGATTCGTCCTGGATCCATGCTTTTCTGTTCCTGATCTCGTCACCTTGGTGTGGGACGTGGGTTTTAGGTTCGATGCCCCGAAGAAACGGGTTGATTGGCCGCGGCGGTGAGACCGGCAGGCCCAGCCGGAAATACCCCTAGATCACTGGTAGGTCCCAGCGCTGCCGACTCGTCACTCGTGAACCCTGTCGGAGCTCATCAAGTGAGACTGCCGGTCCTGCCAAGCCGTGCTGGACAGCTACTACGCAAGGCAGCCGTTCGAGCTGCCTTTGGAGGAGCGCTGCACCTTCTTCGTTGGCAATGAGTGTGTGCTCGACGACCCAGGTGTCGGTCTCGGCCGTGACCCATGCGGTGATGGATCGGGGTTCGGTTCCGCGGACACGCACCAGGCTGACGACTCGGTTGACCCCGGCGAGTCCGTCGCACACGGTCACGCGCAGCACTCGGTGCGACATCTTACGTTTCCTCCGTGGCAATTGCGGCGCCGGCGCCGTGGTTGATGGTCATGGGCCGGGTCAGTTGGCGGGGGTGAGTTCGGCTTCGGCGGTTGCTTTGCCGGAGACGCGCTTGCCTAGGGTGATGAAGAGGAGGATCAGGCCAGCGGTGAGGCCGATGTGGCCCAGCCCGGAGATGCCGGCGACCGCAGCGGACGTGGTGATGCCCTGGATGGTGAGGATGCCGCTGAGGATCATCATCGCCGTGGTGAGGGCAAGGCCGGAGTTGTAGGTCCAAAAGAACGCGTTGAACATGCGCGTGCCGGTAAGGCTGAAGACTTTATCCAGTGCCAGGACGGTAAGGAAGAAGAGCATGCCCAGGGCCAGGAAATGGGTGTGGACCACGGAAAGCTGGCTGTCTGCGGTGAAGTCGTTTGCTTTGGTGAATCCGCGGTAGAACAGCCCGGACGCCAGTCCGGCGATCATGTAGGTGAAGGCGGCGTAGTAGAGCTTTTTCATGGGTGTGGTCCTTGGCTTGATGGGGTGGGAGGCGGCAGCTCCCCGGGATGGTACCGGGGACGGCACCCGGTTCTTGCGTGGGGTTTGGTAGAGGGGCGTTAAACCTTGGTCAGCACGGGGGCGGTAAGTCTTCCGTCGCGCATGGTGGCGACCGAGTCGGTCAGCGGGACAAATTCGGTGTCGTGGGTGACCATGACGGTGGCGACCATGAAGTCGTCGGTGACGCGGCGTAGGAGCCGGACGATGGAGTCGCTGCGTTCGTGGTCCAAGGCAGCGGTGGGTTCGTCCACGAGCAGGACCTTGGGGTCGCCCATCAGGGCGCGGGCGATGTTGACCCGCTGGCGCTGCCCGCCGGAGAGCTGGTGCGGACGTTTGTCCGCGCTGGAGGTGAGTCCGACGATGTCGAGCAGCTCCGCGGCTTTGGCCCGGGCTGCCTTGACGGATTTTCCTCGCAGGTGATCGCCGATGATGAGTTGTTCGGCGGCGGTCAGGGACGCGAGGAGGTTGGGTTGTTGGAAGATGATGCCGATTTTCTCCCGCCGCAGCGCTGTGAGGTCCTTGTCGCCGAGCGCGGTGGCGTCCGTGCCGTCGATGAGCACCAGTCCGTGGGTGGGGCGGACCAGGGTCGCGGCAGCGGCCAGGAGGCTGGATTTGCCGGAACCGGAGGGGCCGACGAGGGAGATCATCTGCCCGGCCTGGACCGTGAGGTTCACGGTGTCCAGGGCTTTGATGGTTCCGTCCCCGTCCGGGTATTCAAGGGTGACGTTAACAAGGTTCAGGGGGCTGGAGGACATGATGTTGCTTCCTTGTAATGATGTGCTCGGGAGTATTCGGTGGCGGGGTCTGCGGAAGGGACGCGCCAGGCCCTCGGGAGGCTTAGTTGCCGCCGAGGGCGATAAGGGCGTCGACCTTGGTGACGCGGCGGACGGCCAGCGCCGCTCCGGCCAGGCCGAGGGCGATGATTCCCAGGATGGGCAGGAGTGTTGTTGCGGGGGTGACCAGGAAGGGGGCTGCCTGGGCTGCGAAGAAGCCGCCGAGGACGCCGATCGCGCCGCCGATTCCCGCTCCGGCGAGCAGCACGATTGCGGCCTGGGTGATGGCGTCGCGCAGGATATAGGCGCTGGATCCGCCCATGGCTTTCAGGACCGCGATGTCGCGGGTCCGCTGGACGGTCCAGACCGTCAGGAAGGCCACGATCACGAGGGCGGAGATGCCGTACAGGAATGCCTGCATCAGGGTCAGGGAGCCGTTCTCGCTTTTGTAGGAACCCAGTGCCTGGAAGGATCCGGTGCGCGAGTCGCTCACGGTGCGGGCGGCGGTGTTGGCGGCGGCCTCATCAACGGTGGCGCCGTCCTTGTAGGTGATGGCGGCGACGGTTCCGAGCTGTTCCGGGTCGGTCAGGTGGGCGAGCTTGGCCCAGGTGGGAAGGGCGGTCCAGACGACGCTGGTGTGCGAATACCACTGGTCTTCGACCACGGCGCTGACGGTCAGTTCGGTTCCTCCGACGCTGGCTTTGTCTCCGGTGTTCAGGGAAAGGGCCTTGGCGACGGTTTTGCCGATCACGACGGTGTCGGCGGTGACCCGGGAGGGTGCCAGCCGGCCGTCCGGGGCGACGCCGAAGACGGCGACGTTGGTGGTGCCGGTGCCCGATCCAGTGTCTGCGGCCACGGCCTGGAAGCGGGTTTGGCTGATGCCCAGGGCTTCGGCGTTCTGTACGCCGGCCCGGTTCTTCCAGGTCTCGAGCTGCGCGGCGGTGACTTCGCTTTCGGTGAAGGAGGCCTTGGGCTCGTTGGTGCCGGGGGCGCCGAAAACGATACTGTCCACGGCCTCGGAGGCGACGCCGCTGCCGTTGACGGTGCCGAGTTTGTCAATGGCGGAGGTCGACTGATCACCGAGGCCGGCCGTCAGTCCCGAGAGCATGACGAGCAGCAGGGTGATCAGGGCGACGACGCCGCCCATTAGGGCGAACCTGCCCTTGGCAAAGCGGATGTCGCGGATGGCAAGAAACACGTTTTCTCTTCTTTCAGTGGATGACGCAGCGGCCGAGGGGCTCTTATATCCACTGTCCCGCGGACCGGGTCCGGCGCCATCGTGCAGGGGGTTGATCTGGGACGGACGAATGGTTGATCCTCGGGTCAACCTTTTGGTTGATCCGTCCCAGACCGGGAACGTATAAGCTGATCCAATGCCCTGCAGAGGCACCCTCCCTTCCCGACCGGACCGGTCCCTTAGGACACGCTGATAAATAAGTGCGTCTACTAGCGGTTTTTGGTGGGATGATGGTGTATGCCTATTTCCACTGAAGCCGTCGAGGCCTTGCGCGCAAAGTTCGATGCGATCCTGCCGCACCTCGACGAACGCTCAACTCGTCTTTTGTTGGCAGCGGAGGCGCGTTCCCTGGGCCACGGCGGGATTGCCGCGGTCGCCCGGGCGTCCGGGGCTGCGCGTTCCCGGGTCCAGCAGGGCGTCGCCGAGCTGGAGGCCGGCGAGGCGCCGCTGGGCCGTGTCCGCAAGCCCGGTGCGGGGCGAAAGACCCTGGTGGAGAAGGACCCGGGCCTGGTCCCGGCCCTGCTGGAATTGGTGGAGCCCACCCGCCGCGGGGACCCCGAATCGGCACTGTCCTGGACCACGCTCTCCACCGCGAAGCTTGCCGCCGAACTGACCGGCAGGGGGCACCCGGCGGGCGCGGAAACCGTGGCGAAACTGCTCAAGGACAACGGCTTCAGCCTGCAGGCAAACGCCAAGACTCTCGAAGGCGGCCAACACCCGGACCGCGACGGCCAATTCGGCTACCTCAACGACCAGGCCGCCGGGCACCTGGACGCGGGCCAGCCGGTCATCAGCGTCGACACCAAAAAGAAGGAACTCGTCGGCCAGTACAAGAACAACGGCGCCGAATGGCGTCCGGCCGGAGAGCCGGAACAGGTCAAGGTCCACGACTTCATCGACAAGGAACTCGGCAAGGCCAACCCCTACGGCGTCTACGACGTGGGAACGAACACCGGATGGGTCTCGGTGGGCACCGACCACGACACCGCAGCCTTCGCCGTGAACACCATCCGCTCCTGGTGGAACACCGCCGGCCAACCCGCCCACCCGCAGGCGAACCGCCTGCTGATCACCGCCGACGGCGGCGGATCCAACGGCTACCGCACCCGGCTCTGGAAGACCGAACTCGCCGCCCTGGCCGCCGAGACCGGCCTGGAAATCACCGTCTGCCACCTGCCCCCGGGCACCAGCAAATGGAACAAAATAGAGCACAAGCTCTTCTCCCACATCTCGATGAACTGGCGCGGCCGGCCTCTGTCCAGCCACGAAGTCATCGTCAACTCCATCGCCGCGACCACCACCAAAACAGGCCTCACCGTCCGGGCCGAACTCGACACAGGACAGTACCCCACCGGCGTGAAAATACCAGACCACGAAATGACCTCACTAGAGACCAGCGGAACCCTGAACAGACACGAATGGCACCCCGAATGGAACTACACCCTCAAACCAGGCGACACACCAACTAAATAATCAGTGCGTCCTTAGAACCGGGCGATGCCCTGCTCAGCGGTATCGAGGCTGCGCCGAAAGTCGCTCGCGGACGGAGACACCGCCATCGCCGCCGCACGCTTCGCGTTGGTGGAGCAGACCGTCTTGGAGAACCTGGCGGAGGCCCGGAATTTCGTCCGCGGTCTGTCCTCCCCGCGTTCAAGGGAACCTCGCTGATCGAGAGCCTGCGCCGGCTCTGCGAGAGTTTCGAAACCGGCGCTGCTGTCCGCGGTTTGGGGTTGCGGTGCCGGCTCGAGCTCGACGGAGATCCGGTGGAACTGCCGCAACCTACCGGGTGACCCTCCTCCGACCTCGCACACCGGCCGGGGAACAATAAACTGCAACGCGAAGCAGGCGGGCCGTCCCTCAGCGTGCCGAGCCGGCCCGCTGGTCCAGGACCCAGCCCCACGCCCGCCGCGCCCAGTCTGACGGTTTGCCCTCGATCAGCAGCTTCCGCGTGTGGATGTCCAGCACCAGCAGGTAGAACGTGAACAGCAGCGCCGTCACGAACGCCAGGGACGACGCGTCAATAGGCAGCTCCACAAAGGACCAGACCGAGAGCTGGTCCTGCGCGCCGAACACCACAAAGAACGTTATGCCCACGTAGAGGCACCGGATCTGCCAGTCATTCCGGATACCCGTCACGGCCAGGAACGGCAGGAACCAGAGGATGTACCAGGGCTGGATGATGGGTGAAAGCATCACGACGGCGGTAAACGCCAGGGCCAGCCGGCGCACCGCCCGCGAGTAATCGCCACGGAACATCAGCAGCAGCACCAGCCCGATGGCCGCCCACTTCATCCCGGTGCGCAGCAGGTCCGCAAACGTGCCGCCCGGCAGCCCCAGCACGTTGCCGAGGAACTCAATCTGCTGCCCCAGGAAGCCTGACGGCGAATAGCCGGTGTAACCCGGCGTCGGATCCATGATGGCCCAGACCCAGCCCAGCCCGAGGTTGTACGGGATGCCGCTGAGCGCCAGCACCGCGAAACTGATTCCCGCCGTCGCGCCCCAAATCAGGAACTTCCGTGTCCACGAGGCGGCCGGCCCCGCCCACATAACCCCGATGAACGGGAGCAGCAGAACCGTAATGGGCTTGATCCCGATCGAGGCGGTGACCAGAAGTATGCCGGTGAGGTAATGCTTTGTCGCGGCGAAGTAGACACCGGCGACGGCGAGGCCCACCATCAGCGCGTCGTTGTGGGCGCTGGCCACGAAGCTGATGAGGAACAGCGGGTTGGCCACCGCGATCCAGAGTGCGCGCGCGCCGTTGATGCCGTGCAGTTCGGCCAGCTTGGGCACGTAGATAACGCAGAGCAGAACGCCGACGCCGGCAAGCAGGCGGAACAGCAGCACGGACACGTCCGGCTGTGCCCCTGTCAGCTCCACCACTCCGCGGGCGAGCCACAGGAAGTAGGGCCCGTAGGGGGTCCGGTTCTCGGCCCATGCCGGGTCCGCGCCGAGGGCAAACCAGTTGTTGAGGGTGGAGATGCCTACGGTGTAGGGGTTCTGGCCTTCCATGACCAGGCGGCCCTGGCCGGTGTAGGCGTAGACATCGCGGGAGAAGATGGGGACGGCCAGCAGGAGCGGCAGGGACCAGGCGGAGATGGCGATGACCACCGAGCGCAGCGAGTGTTCGCCCCAGTCGTCCAGCCGCTGGCCCAGCCGGAGCCAGGACCGCATCAGGAGCATCGCCCCCACGGTCAGGAGCACGGTGGACAGCGTCACGCCCCAGCCCTCGGTCCGCAGGGCGATGACCACCGGCTGGCGGATCATGGGTGAGCCGTTGGCGATCCAGCCCGTTCCGATCGAGCCCACAAACATCATGAGGGCGCCGAGAAACCCCTGCCACGTGGCGATGTACACCCGGCGCTTCGTGGGGGGAGCTACGGCGGGCGCAGCGGACTTCGGAAGTTCCGCCGCAGTCTTTTTCGACGGACCCGGGAAGCTCTCCGAAGTGCTGATGTGTGAACCGCCTGCCGTCATGTCTTGTGTGGTCCCCTACTTACGTTACGGCGCTGGCTGGACTAGCTATAGGCCGGTCTACAACCCAGCCATTTTAGCAGTTGGCCTAGCGCGCGCCCCAGACCTTTCCCGGCGGACGTGCCCCCTATTTCGCAACGAGGCGTCGCGCCGCCCCATCCCCGCCCATGAATGAAGCCGCCACTGCCGGCTTCACCAGCACGATCGGACCCAGCCATGGCCGTACGAAGCGTCCCCGAAGCCCGGGCCGGCACGCCTCAGCGGCTCCAATCAGTCCGCGCCACCCTTCGCTCGCCGCGGCGGCTGAAGACCGAGGCGCTGGCAGGCCTCGTGGTGGCACTGGCCCTGATCCCGCCATGATTGCTGCCGCCACCGGCGCCGTAGCCCTGGTCATCGCGCCGCTGATGCGCAGCCACGGCCTGGACCACCTGATCGCAGCGGTGAGCCTGGCGGGCGTCTTCCAGATCCTGCTGGCGGTCCTCGGCGTGACCCGGCTGATGCGGTTCATCCCGCGCTCGGTGATGGTGGGCTTTGTGAACGCCCTGGCCATCCTGGTGTTCATGGCCCAAGTGCCCGAACTGATCGGCGTGCCGTGGCTGGTCTATCCGCTGGTGGCGGTGGGACTGGTCATTGTGGTGGGGCTGCCAAGAATTACGACGGCGGTGCCCTCACCGTTGGTGGCCATGGTGGTGCTCACCCTGTTTGCCGTCCTCGCCGGCGTGGACGTCCCCACCGTGCAGGACAAGGGCCAGCTGCCCGAGAGCCTGCCGTCCCTATTCATCCCGAGCGTTCCCCTTACCTGGGAGACGTTCCAGATCCTGGCGCCGTTCTCCCTCTCGATGGCACTGGTGGGACTGCTGGAATCGCTGATGACCGCCAAGCTCGTGGACGACATCACCGACACCCGCTCCAACAAGTCCCGCGAGTCCTGGGGCCAGGGCGTGGCGAACATCGTCACCGGCTTCTTCGGCGGCATGGCGGCTGCGCCGTGATCGGCCAGACCATGATCAACGTCAAGGGATCCGGGGCACGGAGCCGGGTGTCCACGTTCCTCGCCGGCGTCTTCCTGCTGGTCCTCGTGATGGCGCTCGGCGACGTGGTGGGCATGATCCCGATGGCCGCGCTGGTGGCCGTGATGATCTTCGTTTCGGCCATCACCTTCGACTGGCACTCCATCGCCCCGCGGACCCTGCGCCGGATGCCCAAGTCCGAGACCGCCGTTATGCTGATCACCGTGGCCGTGGTGTCGGCCACGCACACCTGGCCATCGGCGTCGGGGCGGGTGTGCTGGCGGCCACGGCCCTGTTCGCCTGGCGGGTGGCGCATTTCGTCATGGTGGAGCGTACCGTCGTCGAACTTAACGGCGAGAACGTGGCCACCTACACCGTGGACGGCGAATTGTTCTTTGCCTCATCCAACGACCTCTACACGCAGTTCGAGTACGCCCTGGACGCCGAGCCGGGCATCAGCCGGGTGATTGTGGACCTGCACGCTTCGCACCTCTGGGACGCGTCAACCATCGCGGTGCTGGACGCCGTGACCGAGAAGTACCGCCGGCACGGACGGGAAGTGGAGCTGATCGGGCTCAATGCCGCCAGCGTGGCCATGCGGGAGCGGCTGGCGGGGAAGCTGAACTAGCCGATCCGGTCGCTGTGGACCGTGCGGTTCCTGCCCAGCGACTTGGCCACGTAGAGAGCCCGGTCGGCGGCTCCGATGAGGTCCTCCACATCGGAGGTCCCGGCGTCGTACATCGCCACGCCATAACTGACGGTAGGCATCTCAAGTCCCCCGGCAGTTGGTATCTGGGCCAGGCGCCTGCTGACTTCCCCGGTGATTTTCTCCGCACGACCGGCGGAAGCGCCTTCGATCAGGAGGACAAACTCTTCCCCGCCGTACCGTCCCACCAGGTCCGTGGACCGGACGGTGTCTCGGCACGCGCGGGCGAAGGCCTGGAGCGCGAGGTCGCCGGCGGCATGGCCGTGGGTGTCGTTGACCGACTTGAAGTGGTCGAGGTCTGCGAGGATCACGGCACCGGTCCCCTGAGCCACGGCCGGGTCCTTCAACAGCGTCCCGGCCAGGTCCAGGAAGGCTTTGCGGTTGAGCAGCCCCGTCAAATCGTCCCGGGTGGCCACCATATGCAGGGCCCTGGTCTGCTGTTCGCTGCTGAGCGCGGCCATGCTGAAAGACACCACCACCAGCAGCACCATGGTGAGCATGGTGGTGACCGCGGAACCAAAGAACAACTCGAAGATGGGCCCTCCCGGCCCATCTGTAAGAAACGCAATAAGGCGGCCCGTGTAGAAGACGGCCACCAGCCCGACAGATGCCGTCATGGGGACGCGGACGCGGGTGTAACCTGGCTCAGTCGGCCACATTTCGCGGGTCGCCAGGCCGAACATCAGCGCCATCGAAGCGAGAAAAACCGGGCCCCCTGCCCACGTGTTCGTGGCCGGACTGTCGAGAACGGAAGCCAGCAGGGTCGCGGCGGGCGCGGCCACCAACATCCACGGCCGCGGAAGTTCGCGCCGCAGTGAACATGCACTGGACCAAACACTCACCGCCCCCGAAACCAACAGGACATTCCCCAATGGATTGGCCCACCGTTGATGGGGCGTGCCATCGAGCAGGAAGGCCAGGGCTCCCGTGAGGAAAAACGCCAGTGCGGCGCACCACAAGCCGCAGTATTGAGCGCGCGTAGTGCGGTAGGCGAAGAAGTAGAACAGGAGAGCCATCAGGAGGGCCATCAGGCCGAAGGCGACCCGCAGCGTGGCTGTATCCAGGATCATGTAAGAAGTTCCCCCCGACCGCCGAGTGATGCAAACCTCAGTATTACACCGGCGTCGGACATTGTAGCCCCGCCCACCCCCGGAGTTTTTGTCCACCTATTCGGCTTTGGAGGCCGTCCAGGGGCCGATATCTGCCCAAAAATTCGGGAGGTTACTGGCCGTGCGTGCGGATAATCCGTCGCTGCGCGGCCAGGGCGATGGCTGAGGTCCGGTTGTCCACGCCGAGCTTGCCGTAGATGTGCACCAGATGGGTCTTGACGGTGGCCTCGGAAATATACAGCCGCCGGGCAATGGCGCGGTTGGTCAGGCCGGTTGCCAGCAGTTCAAGCAACTGCACTTCGCGGGGTGTGAGGGCGGTTTCCGGGCTGCTGATCCGCGACATCAACAGTGCGGCAACCTTGGGTGCGAGCGCCGTCTGGCCGGCCGCGGCCGACAGCACTGCCTGCCGGATCTGTTCCGGCGGGGCGTCCTTGAGCATGTAGCCGCTGGCGCCTGCCTCCACCGCTGCCAGGATGTCCGCCTCGGTGTCGTAGGTGGTCAGGATCAGGACCGGCGGCGGAGAGTCCAGTTGCCGGATCGCGGCGGTGGCGGTGACGCCATCCATCCCGGCACCCATCTGCAGGTCCATCAGCACCACGTCCACGCGCTCCCCCAGCGTCCGCAGCCGCGCGAGTTCACGCAGCGCGGCGTCGCCGTCGGCGGCCTCGGCGGCCACGCTGAAGTCCTCGAATTCGGTGAGCATGGCGCGCAGGCCCGCACGGACCACGGGGTGGTCATCCACCAGGAGAATGCGGAGATTACCCATCAGTCCCGCTCCCCTTTCGGCGTCGCAGCCGCGCCGCTCAGCGGCAGCCGGATGGCGACGACGGTCCCCTCGCCGGGTGCCGTCTCCACGTCCACGGTTCCGCCCAGTTCGGCCGCCCGGGCAGCTAGCGAGCGCAGCCCAAACCCGCTGCCGTCCACCCGGCCGGCCACCCCGGAACCCGGCGCTTCCGGCACAAAGCCCGTGCCGTCGTCGTACACGTCCAGGGTGACCTCGTCCCCAAGGAACGCGAGGGTGACGACGGCGGTGCGTGCCTTCGCGTGCTGCCTCACGTTGGCGAGGCTGGCCTGGGCGGCGCGGAGCAGCGTGACGCTGTACTGCGGCGGCAGCTCCGCGGGATCGCCCACCAGTTCGAAGCGGCAGCGGAGCCCGTCGCCGCGCGCGGCGGCCAGGGTTTCGGTTTCGCCGCAGAGCCGCTGCAGGCTTTCCGGGAGAGACGACTCCTGGAGCCGGGGCGCCGTGAGCCCGCGGACAAAGCTGCGGGCCTCCGCGAGGTTTTCCGACGCCGTCTGCTGCACCAGTGCGAACCGCTCGGCGGCGGTGGCAAGATCGCCGCTGGCCAGGGACTTCTCCGCGGCCCGCGCCACCAGGACGATGCTGGACAGGCCCTGCGCGAGGGTGTCGTGGATTTCGCGGGCCAGGCGCTCACGTTCGGCCGCGACGCCTGCGTCGTGCTGGGTTCGGGCCAGTTCGGCCCGGGTGCGGCGGAGTTCGTCCGCGGCCAGGCGCTGCGCCTCACTCTCCTGGTAGAGAGCGCGGTATGCCAGCCCGGTGACCACCGCGAAGACGGCACCCAGCCCCGGCCCCAGGACCATCGGCAGGGAGGGCGACGGCAGCCCGCTGGCCACCCACTGCGAGGCCACGACGGCGGCCGTCATCGCGGCGATGGTGAGCAGCGCAATCCATCGCCGCAGGACATGCAGGTGGAGGAAGAAGAGCGGAAAGGCGACCCAGGAAAATTCGGCGCTGCCGGCGAGGAGGACGCCCCACAGCGCGGTGACCAGGCCCAGCCACGGGGCGGCGTAGGGGTGCGGATTGAAGCTGGAGCGGCCGGCGGCGAAGCGCTTCTCCAGGACGGTGCCGGCGAGGTATGCCCCGGCCAGGGCGACGGCGAGCGCGGACCAAATGTAGCGACGCGCTCCGGCGGGAGTGCCCGCGTCGGCCGCTCCGTCCGCGAGGTGCATCCGCAGGATGGCCACGAGCAGCAGCACCGCAAACCCGACATGCAGCGTCACCCGAAGGAACCGCAGGATGGCAGCCCCCGACGGGGTGGTCTGTGGGTCCGCGGCAGGCATTCCCCCAGCTTATGCGCCCGTGGGGGCGGGCGGATCAACCAAAAGGTTGACCGGCGCGTCAACCCTTCGAACCGCCCGGCTCAACCAAGTCCCCGATGTGGGCCGGGCCGATGCGCCGGAGAGTTGATGCAGAAGGAATTTCACCCCGACTGAAGGAAGTACAACGTGTTTCTCGCTATTCGCGACATCCGGTTCGCCAAGGGCAGGTTCGCCCTGATGGGCGGCGTGGTGGCCCTGGTGACGCTGCTCCTGGTGCTGCTGTCTGGCCTCACCGCCGGGCTGGGCGACCAGTCGACGTCGGCCATCGGGAAGCTGGGCGCCGGCCCGCTTGGCGGTGCGTCCGGCACTTCCGGCGTTGAGGCGAAACCGGTGGACAGCATCGTTTTCGGCGCCCCGGGTACCAACCAGCCCACGGCGTCCTACACGGAAAGCGAGGTGACGGCCGCGCAGGTGGACAGCTGGAAGCATGTCGCCGGGGTGGACAGGGCCGAGCCCCTGGGAATCAGCCAGTCACGCCTCCAGGGCGGCGACGGCGGCACTACCAATGTGGCGGTGTTCGGCGTCGCCGAGGACGGGCTGCTCGCGCCGGCCGCGGTCCGGGCGGGCTCGGTGGTGATCGGCGCGACCGTTGCCGCAGATCTCTCGCTCGACGTCGGCGATACGGCCACGGTGGGTGTCACTGAAGTGACCGTCACCGACGTCGTCGATGATCAGTGGTATTCGCATACCGGTGTGGTGTGGACGGCACTGTCCACCTGGGCTGAGACGGCCCACCTGGCCCCGGCCGCCGGCAGCTCGCCGGGAAGTGGGCCGGTGGCGACCGTCGTGGCTGTCACTTACCAGGACGGGGCCGTGGTGGACGAGGCGTCGGCCAACGCGATGGCACGCACGGTCAGCACCAGCCGCACCGGCTCGTTCCAGGCGCTGGGTTCCTTCAAGAGCGAAAACGGATCGCTGATGCTGATGCAGGCGTTCCTCTACGGGATTTCGGCGCTGGTGATCGTGGCGTTCCTGACGGTCTGGACCCTGCAGCGGACGCGCGATATCGCCGTGCTCAAGGCCATGGGCGCGTCCGGTGGTTACGTGCTGCGCGACGCCATCACGCAGGCTGCCGTCGTGCTGCTGGCCGGAGCGGGTCTTGGCGGGGCCGTCGGCATTCTGGGCGGGTTCGCCGCAGCGCAGGCCGCGCCCTTCCTGGTCACTCCCGCCACCACGCTGCTTCCCGTGCTCGGAATTGTTGCCCTCGGCCTGGCCGGTGCCGCGTTGGCTGTCCGGCGGGTCACCACGGTTGATCCGCTGATTGCCCTCGGCGGCAACTAACCCTTCCCCCGCATCTCCCGAAAGGTACTTCCCATGTCTGTTACTGCTGCCGCATCCTTCGCCGCGTCAACTGCCGGCTCCGCCCTCACCCACCCGCTGACCCTCAGCGATGTCACCCTCGAATACCCGGACGGGGGCGGAACCATCAAAGCCCTGGACAGCGTCAGCCTCCAGGTCGCCGCCGGCCGGATGGTCTCGTTGGTGGGGCCGTCCGGTTCGGGCAAGTCCAGCCTCCTGGCCGTCGCCGCAACCCTGGTCCGCCCTAGTAATGGGCAGGTGGTGATCGACGGGATCACAACGGCAGGCCTGAAGGACAGGGAACTGACCGCGCTGCGCCGGGAGAAGGTGGGCATCATCTTCCAGCAACCCAACCTCCTGGCGTCCCTGACCGCCGTCGAGCAGTTGATGATCGGCCACCACCTGCGCGGCAAACCGCTGAAGGCCGCGCGTTCGCGCGCCACGGAACTGCTGGATCTGGTGGGCTTGGCTGGGTCCGCGGACAAGCGGCCGCACCAGCTCTCGGGCGGTCAGCGGCAGCGGGTGAACATTGCCCGCGCCCTGATGGGCAGCCCGAAAGTGCTGCTGGTGGATGAGCCGACGGCGGCGCTGGACCACGCGCGCAGCGCGTCAATCGTGGGGCTGCTGCGCCGGGTGACGGACGAGTTCCAGGTCGCCACCGTGATGGTCACACACGAAACCGAATTCGTCCCGCTGACGGACGCCGTCGCCGTGATGCGCGACGGGGGTCTGACGGCGCCGGCGGTGCCGGCGGTACCGGCATAGGTGTTGGGCCGGCGCCTTTCCGGCGCCCCGGTACCTTCCCGGCTTCAGCCGCCTGGCAGCTGGGAGCGCGTCGGGTCAGCCACGTCATGGCAGTGGCGCAGCAGGTCTATTGCCCGGTCAGCATCCTCGTTTTTGAGGGCCTCCAGAATCTGCCGATGATCGTGGACCACCTTCTTTTGATAGCCAGCACCTTGCCGATAGGTCATGGTGATGCGCTTCTGGATGGGATGGTTCCAAACGGACGTGAGCACACTCAGCAGGAAGCTGTTTCCGGCCGGCTCGACGAGGGCTATGTGAAAGGACTGGCCCAGCCGGAACAGTTCCAGGTTGTCCGAGGGGTCGATGATTGCAGTCTCCTCCGTCAGACTGCTCATGCGCAGCATCTGCTGGGGAGTGTAATGGCCACATGCGCGTTGGACCGCCAGCGCTTCGAGGGCGTAACGCACGTCAAAAACATCCGCGATTTCGCTTTCGTCCAGTTCGTTGACGATGTAGCCGCGGCCAGGAACGAGCGTGGTCAGCCCTTCCAGAGTCAAGCGGGTAAGGACGTCCCGGACCGGAGTCCGGGAGACCCCGTATTGCGCTGCCACCTGCTCCTGGACGAGGGCGGTGCCTGACGTAATCTGTCCCGTGGCGATGTCAGCGGTGATCAAATCGTAGACCTTCTCGGCCAAGGGCCGGAGATCCTTCGGTTGTACGGCCATGGGACCTCTGCTTTCAGTTCCTGCAATTTTGACACGAATGACACGACGTGAAAGTTCAGGCAATGCCCCTGATTCCCGCTTTATTGCCCTTGAGATCACCCCGGGAAATGCTTGACCCTTATCCAATTCTCTGAATACACTGTATACAGTCAATTTTGAGGAGAACAAAGATGTTCGTTTTGAATACCTGGTACGTGGCAGCGTGGTCCGCGGACGTGTCCCGCAAACCCGTACGCCGCGTCATCTGCAAGCAGCCCATCGTCCTTTTCCGCACTCAGGACAACGAAGCCGTGGCACTGGCTGACAGGTGCGCCCACCGCGCCTTTCCCCTGTCGGAAGGGCGGACTGTCGGGGACTCCGTCGAGTGCGGCTACCACGGCTTCACGTACGGCCCGGACGGGGCGTGCACGCGGGTTCCGGCGCAGACCTCCATCCCGGAACGTGCCCGGGTACGCAAGTATCCCCTCGTCGAAAAAGACGGCTGGATCTGGGTCTGGACGGGCGACGCCGAACTGGCCGATCCGGCGCTGGTCCCGGATACACACTGGATGGTGGATCCTGAATGGGCAACCGTCACGCACTCCTACCACTTCAAGTGCCGCACGGACCTTATTCACGACAACCTGCTGGACCTGACGCACGAATCATTCCTGCACCAGACCACCGTCGGCGACGATTACATTTACGAGCACGGAATCACGGTTGAAGTGGACGGCAATGTGGTCAGCGTAGACCGCCTTATGCCCTCGGTGGCAGCTCCCCCGCTTTATGCGGAGACCATGGATGCGCGCGGCCTGTTCGACCGGTTCCACTGCACGGAATTCTTTGTACCCAACCTGCACGTGCTGCACTCAGGGATCACGGGCGAGGGCCGGCCCCGGGAAGAAGGATTCCTGATCAAGGTACTCAACGGCATCACACCCATTGACGAGCACAACAGCTGGTACTACTACGCGTTCAGCCGCAACTTCGCAGTCGACAATGCCCAGGCCACCGAGGATCTCCGGGTGGGACTGAGCACCGTCCTGGACGAAGACGCCGCAGCCCTTGAGGCCCAGGAAATTGGCATGATCACACGGCCAGCCGGGGAGCACGATGTGCTCATCGCCCAGGACGGGGGTGTGGCAAAGGCGCGGCGCATCCTCTCGGCACTGCTTCGTAAGGAGCAGCAGGCAGCGTCCGCAGACATCGCCCGGGTACCCGCCGCCCAAGGAAGGGGCTAGGTATGTGGATGCTCATCCGGGCCAACGACGTTGGCGCCGTCAGGGCACCGTCCGGGGCCCGGATCCTTGCCGCCAACCCTGACTCGGCCGAACGCGGGGATCCTTGGCGGTGGACGGTGGAGATCGACGAAACGACCCCGGAACCGCTTGCGGCGGTCACGGCCAACAATGCCTATGTCCGCACCAGCAGCGCCCGCTACGGAGGCAACTACACCGGCGTCTTCAAGCGGGATGCTGGTGAGCAGATTGTCATGGCTGGCCTTGCCGGTGAGGCGCTGGTCTCCGCTGAAGATGGGCCATGGCAACGATGGCTCAGACCGGGCGACACCTTCATTGTCGAAGGCGAAGACCCAGAGTCGATTCGCCTCTCCCTGACCGCCGGTGAATCGGCCGTGCAGGTCATTACCCTCTCCCCCACACGTGCCAAAGTCCTCCGATGGGTCCCCTGACCGTCGTGCCATATGCCGGGTCCCAATACGTTTCAGCGTCGAAAGGTATCACCATGAGCCACCTCCGCAATCCCCTCATCCTCACAGGCGCCATGCTCCTGGCCCTGTCCGCCAGCTCCTGCACTGCGGTCTCGGAGGCCTCTCCGCAAGGCCCGGCCGCGGCCGCCAGCAACGCTCCAGCATCCGGCGCCCCCGCTATACCAATTAATGAAGCAGCCCGTGGCCTTCTCCCCGAAAACATCCGCGCCGCCGGTGTCCTGAGGGTCGCATCGGATCCCACCTACGCGCCCTTTGAATACTTCGATACCGACAACAAGACCATGATCGGCTGGGATGTTGACTTCACTGACGCAGTGGGGGCGGCGCTGGGACTGAAGATCGAGCACGTCCCCGCAACGTTTGACACCATCCTTCCCGGACTCGCCTCAGGCAAGTACGACATGGCAGCCTCCTTTTTCTCCGTAACACCCGAGCGGGAAAAAATCGTTGATTTCGTTCAGTACATCAACAGCGGCTCAGGAGTCGCTGTCCTGGCGGGCAACCCCCAAAAGATCACCATGGACCCCCTGACCATGTGCGGCAAGGCCGTCGCCGCACAAAAAGGTTCGATTCAGTCCATGGAAATTCTGCCTGCGTTCTCGGCCAAGTGCACCGAGGCAGGCAACACGGGCATCGACATCCAGAGTTTCCCCTCGCAGTCCGATGCCAATCTCGCCCTCGTCTCCGGGCGTGTGGATGGCGTCGTCGCGGACAGTGTCACGCTCGCCTACCAAGGCAAGCATGCAAACGACAAGTTCGAACTGGCTGAAGGCAAGGATTACAACCCGGAACCAATTGGCCTGGCACTTAACAAGGAATCCGGACTGAAGGCAGCGGTCACAGAGGCTGTGCGGGATGTGCTGAACAGCGGCCACTATCCGGCGATCAGCGAGAAGTGGGGCGTACCCTCTAGCGTCCTGGTCACAGCCGATGTACTGGCGCAAAAGTAAGTGGACACTTTGATGACAACAACAACACCCCAGCTCGCCGCAGCGGCTACCGGCGACGAATATACCGTCGTCAAAGCCAAGCACCCCGGGCGTTGGGCGTCCGCCGCCATCATTGTGCTCATCGGCGGGCTGCTCCTGCAATCGGTGCTAACAAATGCCAACTTCGGTTGGGACGTGGTCATGACCTACCTCAGCGAGGTCTCCATCGGCCAGGGAATCCTCGTCACCCTTGAACTGACCGCGATCAGCATGATCATCGGGGCAATCCTTGGAGTGGTCTTCGCCGTAATGCGGCTCTCACCCAACCCCGTGGTGCGTACCGCTGCCTTCGCTTACATCAGTTTTTTCCGCGGAACCCCGGTGCTCGTCCAGCTGCTCTTCTGGTTCAACCTGGCTGCACTGTACCCCGTCATCACCCTCGGCATCCCAGGACTCCATCTGGATGCAAACCAGCTCATCACCCCACTCACTGCCGCCATCCTGGGCCTGGGGCTCAACCAGGGCGCGTACATGTCGGAAATCGTTCGGGCCGGAATCCTGTCCGTCGACAACGGGCAGATAGAGGCTGCCGAAGCGTTGGGCATCACCCGCATGCAGACCATTCGCAGGATCGTGCTGCCCCAGGCCATGCGCGTCATCATCCCTCCCACCGGGAATGAGACCATCGGCATGCTCAAATCCACCTCGCTCGTCAGCGTTATTGCAGTTCCTGAGCTCTTGTACTCGGCGCAGGTCATCTATGCCCGGACGTTTGAGACCATTCCGATGCTGATCGTTGCCAGCCTCTGGTACCTCCTGATCACGTCCATTCTGACCATCGGCCAGTACTACCTGGAGCGCAGATACGCACGCGGTAACCAGCGCAACCTGCCGCCCACGCCGTTTCAACAGCTTCGGAAGTTCTTCCGCACCCACGATGCCCTGTCACTTAAGAGCATCTCCTTGAAAGGCGGCCCGCGATGACGGTCCAAACAGCGCCGGAGCCAATGGTCAGGGCGAATTCAATCCACAAAAGCTACGCGGGCAACGAAGTCCTCAAGGGCATCGACATGGAAGTCGCCCGCGGTGAGGTGGTCTGCCTCATCGGTCCGTCAGGTTCAGGGAAAAGCACCTTCCTGCGCTGTATAAACCACCTGGAAACAGTGGACGGCGGCCGGATGTGGGTGGACGGGACCATCGTGGGCTACGACCTCAAAGGCACCAGGCTCCACGAGCAAAACCACCGGGATGTGTGCCGCCAGCGGATGGACATCGGGATGGTGTTCCAGCAATTCAACCTGTTCCCCCACATGACCGTCTTGGAAAACCTGATCGAGGCGCCGCGTCTGGTACGAAAAGAAAAGAAAGCCACCGTGACGGCCCGTGCCCTGGACCTCCTGGAAAAGGTGGGTCTAAGCGATAAAGCTAACGCGTACCCGCGCCAGCTCTCCGGAGGCCAGCAGCAACGCGTCGCCATTGCCCGGGCGCTGTGCATGGAACCCAAACTGATGCTGTTCGATGAACCAACATCGGCCCTCGATCCGGAGCTGGTAGGGGAAGTACTTAAGGTCATGAAGGACCTGGCCCTGTCAGGGATGACCATGATTGTTGTGACGCATGAGATGAACTTCGCACGGGACGTCGCGGACCGCGTCGTGTTCATGGATGGCGGCCACGTTATCGAACAAGGCCCTGCCCGTGATGTGATCACCAGCCCGGCGAACGAGCGGACGAAAGCCTTCCTGGCATCCGTCCTGTCCGGAGAGGGAACCAGCTGACATGGAGAAAGGGTTCTTTGACGTGGTGGTCCACTCAGTGGACAGCCAGTCCGACCACGTCGTTTCGCTGATTTTGGAACACCCCCTGGGGCAGGACCTTCCGCTCTGGCACCCGGGCGCGCACGTCGACGTTCAGCTTCCCAACGGCCTGGTTCGCCAGTACTCGCTCTGCTCGGACCCTGAAGAACCACGCAGCTGGCGCATTGCCGTGCTTCGCGAGCCCGACGGGAGGGGCGGTTCGGCCTACGTCCACGACGAACTGAAACGGGGCACAAAACTCCAGGTCCGGGGACCCCGGAACAACTTCCCCCTGACCCCTGCGGAGCGGTACCTGTTCATCGCGGGAGGCATCGGCCTCACACCCATCATTTCCATGGTCCGGCGCGTCATACAGCAGGACGTCCCATGGGATCTGGTCTACCTCGGCCGCACCCTGAACTCAATGGCCTTCGTCAAGGAAATCAACGCATTCGGGGACAACGCCCGGATCCATGTCAGCCAGAATGCCGGACCCTATCCGTTGAATGACCTCGTTGACCAACTCGCTCCCGGCACGGCGGTTTACGCTTGCGGGCCGCAGAGACTCCTCGACGGTCTGGAAGCGGCCTCCCACCGATGGGCCGATCCGTCAGCCCTCCACTGCGAGAGATTTTCACTTGGCCCCGGCGAAACAGCCACTGTGGAGTCCAACTCATCGTTCGTCGTCGAACTGGCCGACGGGACAGAAGTGCCGGTCCCCCCAGAGTTGACCATCCTCGAGGCGCTGGAATCGGTTGGTGTTAACCCGGTCAACTCCTGCCGCGAAGGCATCTGCGGTACGTGCGAGACTCCCGTCCTGCACGGAGAAATCGATCACCGGGACACCTTGCTGTCGCCGGAGGAACGCGACGAAGGGACCACCATGATGATCTGCGTGTCCCGGTGCCGTGGCAAGCGGCTGGTCTTGGATCTATGAGCCGGGACGGGTCCGAGGAGGCCCTGCCCGTTCAAACAGTCGTCGGGCAATGCCCCACAGACTGTCCCTACTGCAACGGGCCGGAAACTGACTAGCCAAGGTTGATCGTCACGGCCTCACGTATCGTTGTGGAGCCCGGTGGCGCCCGCTTGCGGCTACCACGCGCCGTGCCGGCACCGTTTCTTGCCTACCCCCCGCAGGCACCCCGGAGTAGGGTTCCGTCATGGACATCATCCTGGTACCCGGTTTCTGGTTGGACGCGTCCTCGTGGGAGGAGGTGATGCCTGCCCTGGAGGCGGCGGGGCACACGACCCACCCTCTGACTCTGCCCGGCCTTGAGTCGGTGGACGCACGGCGGGGCGGCATCACCCTCAAGGACCATATCGCCGCCGTCGTAAATGTTGTGGACGGCCTCAACGGAAAGGTGGTCCTGGTGGGGCACTCCGGTGGTGGCGCGGTTATCCACGGAGTGGCGGACGCGCGGCCGGACCGCGTTGCCCGGAACATCTACGTGGACAGCGGACCGCTCGGCGAGGGCGGCGCCATCAATGACGAACTGCCCACCAAGGGCGACGACGTGCCGCTGCCACCGTGGGACGGTTTCGAGGACGCCGACCTGGTGGACCTTACCGACGACCTGCGCGCGTCGTTCCGGGCGCGGGCCATCCCCGAGCCCAGGGGCGTGGCCTACGGCAAGCAGCGCCTGCACGACGTTCGCCGCTACGACGTTCCGGCGACTGTGATCGCGTGCCAGTTCCCATCGTCGCTCCTCACCGAATGGATCGACGCCGGCCACCCCTTCACCGCCGAACTGGCCCGCATCCGCGATGTGGAATACGTTGACCTCCCCACCGGCCATTGGCCCCAGTTCACCAAACCTGTGGAATTGGGCCAGGCGATCCTGGCGGCGGTGGAGCGGACGGGGTGACGCGGCGGGCCTAAGCAGGGACATCAGCTGATCTCCCGCGAGTTCCATTATCGGCTAAAAGTCAGGCCATTAAATGGCCTGACTTCTGGCTATAATCACAGTATGAAAACCGTGCCTCTTAGCGAAGCCAAGGACAAGCTTTCCGCACTCGTGGAGGAGGCGGACAAGACGCATGAGATCATCCAGATCACCCGCCACGGGCACCCGTCAGCGGTGTTGATGTCCGCTGACGACCTCGAGTCACTCCAGGAAACCATCCACTGGCTATCGCAGCCGGACATCAGGACAGATTTGGAACAGGCCCGGCGCGACATCGAGGCAGGGAACACCGTCAGCGGCGATGACCTGCGCCGCGAGTTTGGGCTACCGCCGAGGTGACGGAGGAGCCATCGAACGAGCAGGGCCCTTGGAGAATCGAAGTCACCAGCCCCGCGCTGAAGGGGTTTCGTCGGCTGCCGGAGAAGGCTGCTGCCGCAATTGTCGAATTCGTTACTGGAGTTCTGGCCGACCATCCCCGCCGGCTCAGCAAGCCCCTCACAAGTGAACTCCTGGGCCTGCGCACCGCACGCCGTGGTGACTACCGCGTGTTGTTCACTCTCGATATTGAAGAGCACACCTTATATGTCCACCGCATCGAACACCGCGCGGACGTCTACACGCCTCGCTGACGAAGCCTCAGAGAGGGTGTGCGAGTGTGGTCCGGGTCAGCGAATTCGATCCGGGCTGCGCCGGCTCCTGACCAGCCCCAGACACAGGACGGCCGCTGCCGCGGAAACGGCCGCGACGATCCCGAACGGAACGGCGTCGTTGGCGCCGCCGATGCCCACCAAAGGGGCGGCGATCCCTCCGAAGGCGTACCGGGCCAGCCCCAGCAATGAGGAGGCCGTCCCGGCGATATCGGGATAATCCTTGAGTGCGAGTGAGGTGGCCGGCGGGCTGGTGACGGCCACGCCGCTGACCATGGTGAACAGGGACAGGACAATGGCAATCAGCGGCAGGTGCAGGACCGCCGTCGCCAGCAGACCCAGGGCGCCGGCCGCCGTCATGATCAGGCCCACGGTGAGCGTCCCCCGCTCGGACCACCGTTCAGCGAGGCGGCCCGCGACGAAACCGAAAACCACAAAGCCCAGTGAATTCAGGCCAAAGGCAAACGAGTAGCCCTGCGGGGAGAGCCCATACATGCCTTGTAGTATGTACGTTGCCCCGCTCAGATAGGCGAAGACCGCAGAATACGTGAAACCGGTGATCAGCACGGCGCCGACGAACACCGGGTCGGCGAGGAGTCTGCGGAAATCCTGGAGGGTGTGCGAGAGACCTCCGATCACCCGCCGCTCCGCGGGCAGGGTCTCCTTGAAGATCACCAATGACGCCAGCAGGACCGCGACCCCGACGGCTGCGAGGAACAGGAACACTCCCCGCCAGTCCGTAACGGTGGCCAGTTGCCCGCCAATGACCGGGCCGATGATGGCGGCCAGTCCGCCGAGAACCGTGAGGCGGCCGTAGTAGCGGATCAGCTTGGCGCCCGAGTAGACGTCCCGCCCGGCGGCCTGCGCAATAACGATGCCCACGGCGCCGGCCAGGCCCTGGACAAACCTAGCGACGATGAGCGTCTCGACGGTCGGGCTCAGCGCACACAGGACCGACGTGACCGTGTAGGCAACAACGCCGATCAGCAGCGGCGTCCGCCGGCCCAGGCGGTCCGAGAGCGGCCCGGCCACCAATTGGCCGATGGCGAGGCCCAGCAGACAGGCCGTGATGGTCAACTGGGCCACCGACGTCGTGCTTTGCAGCTCAGCCGTGAGGGCTGGGAGCACCGGAAGGTAGAGGTCCATGGAGATGGGACCGAAGATGGTCAGCAGGCCAAGCACAATCGCCAGGGGCCGGCCCACCGCCTGCTCGCGTGCGGGAATTGTGGTGTCGACGGCGGTCACGCTGGCTCCGTTCTATGGGTAGGGGCAAGACTGGGGTTCACGTTCAATACAACGCGGTCATCCCGGTCCTAGCGAGGGCCCTGCCTATCAGGGGTCTGCCAGTACCTCCCTCCGCTGCGCCCGACGGGCGTAGCATGAACGTCATTTCCGCTTTTTTGGCGCTTATGTACGTTTCAGCAGGTTAGGACTAAAATAGAGTCATGAGTGAGATGACTGTGTCCGACGCACGGAGCCGGCTCTCGGAAGCGGTCGATACCGCGCGGGTGAACCATGAACCGGTGTACCTGCTGCGCCGGGGACGCCGCGTGGCCGCGCTGATCGACGCGGAGGATCTGGCCCGCTTGATCGAGGCTGCCGAGGACCTGGAGGATCTCCGCGCGGCGAGCGCGGCGCGGACAGAAATGGCCGATACGGGCGAAGGCCCGGTGCCCTGGGAGGAAGTCAAGGCGGAACTGGGTCTGGCGTGAGCTATGCCGTGCAGCTCGCTCCTGCCGCTGTCCGGCAGTTGCGCAAACTTCCGCCCGACGCGCGCCGACGCATCCAAGCCGCCATCGAACTGCTCGCCGAGACGCCGCGTCCCCCAGGAGCCAGGAAACTCTCCGGAGGCAGCGGCGACTGGCGTGTCCGTACCGGCGATTACCGGATCATCTACGAGATCCGGGACGCACAGCTGATCGTCCTGGTTCTCGCCATGGGCCACCGGCGCGACATCTACGAGCACTAGGCTGGTTGCATGGATCTGGAGGTGTCGCCCGCGCTCACGATTCCGGCGTCGGAACTCCGCTGGCGGTTCTCGCGTTCGTCCGGGCCAGGCGGTCAGCACGTCAACACGACGGACAGCCGCGCGGAACTTTCGTGGAACATCGCCGGCTCCGCCGCGCTCACGGATGACCAGCGGCTGATGCTGCTCACGCGTCTCGGACCACGCCTCGTCACCGGAGTGATCACCGTGGCCTCCTCCGAGCAGCGCTCCCAGCTGCGCAACCGCGAGACCGCCTTGGCCAAGCTCGCCGATCTCGTGGCTGAAGGCCTGGCACCCGAAGGCCCCCGCCGCCGGGCGACCAAACCCACCCGGGGTTCGAACCGCCGTCGCCTCGCCGCCAAGGAACAGCGGTCGGCGACGAAACGGCAACGGCAGCGGCCGTCAGCCGAGTAGCAGCGTCCAGCCCTATCCCTGCGGGTTTCCGCCCGTTGTGGCGGAGGCAGCTTCGCCCGCGCGGCGCACCCAGGTATGCGCGGCCCAGATGAACAGCAGCAGCGCCACGAGGACCAGTCCGGCATGGCCGAGGTCGAGTTCGGCCAGGAAGGTGGTCACCGGGTCGGTGAGTCCGAGCATCCCGTGCAGTACGCCTGCGATGGTGATGACCGAGATGAACAGGGCTGAGGCTGCGGAGACGCCTGTGATGACCACGTTGAAGCCGATACGGCGCCGGGGGTCCACAACGGCGCTTCGGTACATCTTCATCATCGCGACGCCGTTCACCGTGCCGCACAGCGTCATCGCCGCCATGAAGCCGAAGGGCAGGGAACGTGGGCGCGGAGATGGTCTCGCTGCGGCCGGGACGTCAATGGTGATGTGCCACTCGGCGGCGTCCTCGGGCAGGCACATCTCATGCCAGCGGCGGTAGTACGCCTGCCAGGCGCCGGGCTTCTGGCCATCTGCCGCGAACTTCGTGTAGATGGCAGGAGCAGGGCCTCGATTACTGGCACAATCTCGTCATACCGTGGAACGGCCCACTGGCTGGTGCTTTCGCGGAAGGCGTTCTGCATGTCGATGACCACCAGCGTGGACGAAGTCGCGGCGTTCATGCGGTTTCCTCCGCGGAAACACGGGCCTTGGACTCTTGGAGTTGGGCGCCGGGGAGGGTCGTGGCCGGCGTGTCTTTGGAGCGGGACAGCGGGCTGAGCTTGTGCGTCGCCAGGTAGACGACCTCTTGCATATGATCTGCGAGAGGGTTCCGTATTCTGGCCACAAAAGCGAGAGAGCGTCCAAGGGGACCCAACGCTCTCTCACCCTTGCGGCCCTTCCGGCCAACGCTCTCTCACTTTTGGAGGAACGCGTCCACCGCGGCCAGCACGGCCAGGGAGGCCTCGCGGCCGCCGATGGTCACGCGGACGCCTTCGCCGTCGAACGTGCGCACCGAAACGCCGTGGCGCACGCACTCCTGTTCCAGCTCGCGTGCCTGCTCAAGGGCGATCCACACGAAATTGCCGCCGCTCTCCGGCACGTCCAGTCCCCGGCCCAGCAGCGAG
Source organism: Pseudarthrobacter sp. KH_020_B (assembly GCF_057840185.1). Classification (NCBI taxonomy): domain Bacteria; kingdom Bacillati; phylum Actinomycetota; class Actinomycetes; order Micrococcales; family Micrococcaceae; genus Pseudarthrobacter; species Pseudarthrobacter sp. KH_020_B. The sequence continues at coordinate 130,957 of NZ_CM174506.1, read as the reverse complement.
TCGGCCAGGAAGCGCCGTTCCGCCACCACATCGGCCATGGCGGCTTCCATGAGATCCTGCTCGGCCCAGGCCGCGACTGCCCCTGCCTCGGCCACGCGGCTGAGCCCGAACGGCGGCGCCGAGGCCCGCACGTTCCCAATGATATCCGGGCAAGCAGCCAGGTAGCCCACCCGTGCCCCGGCGAGTCCGTAGGCCTTGGAAAACGTCCGGAGGACGGCCAGGTTCGGGAACAGGTCCAGCAGCGCCACGTCATCCTGCCCGGGCTGCGTGAATTCCCGGTAGGCCTCATCCAGTACCACCAGCACATGGTCCGGCACCCGGCGCAGGAAGCGGAGCAGTTCACCATACCCCAGCACCGTTCCCGTGGGGTTGTTGGGGTTGCAGACAATCACCGCTCTGGTCCGCTCGGTGATGGCCGCCGCCATGGCATCGAGCTGGTGCCGGTACCCGGCGTCGAGCGGCACACGGACGCTCGACGCCCCCGCCACGCCCACAGTGATCGGGTACGCCTCGTAGCTGCGCCAGGCATGCACCACCTCGGTGCCGGGCCCCGTGTAGGCGGTCAGCAGTTGCTGCAGGATCGATAAGGAGCCCCCGCCCACCGCCACTTGCTCGCCGGTGAGTCCCAGCCGGGCCGCAATGCCGGCCACCAGCTCATCCCCGAAGGGGCTCGGGTAGCGGTTCACTCCCGCAGCGGCCTCGGCCATGGCTTTCCGGACAGCGGGCGACGGCGGCACGGAGGATTCGTTCGACGACGCCACCCAGGTGACGCTCGCCAGCCCGGACGCCCGGGAATAGCGGGGAAGGGCTGCGATTTCGGGCCTTGGCGCCGGACGGGCAGCGGGTCGCACCGGGGCCGCGTTCCCGGCCGCCAGCACCTTGCCGGGGTTCATGAGGTTCCGCGGATCCAGGGCTGCCTTGATGGCGGCCATGACGCCCACACCAGCGGGGTGTTCGGCCCGGAGGGAATCCATCTTGCCGGCGCCGATGCCGTGCTCGCCCGTGCAGGTGCCGCCCATGGCGAGCGCACGGGCCACGAGCCGCTGGTTGAGGGCCGACGCCGCGGCGAACGCTTCGTCGTCGCCGGGCTTGAGCACGATGGCGAGGTGGAAGTTGCCGTCGCCGGCGTGCCCGGCGATCGGGGCCACCAGCCCGGAAGCGACGATGTCCTCCTTGGTGGCGGCGATGCACTCGGCCAGCCGGGAAATGGGCACGCACACATCCGTGGACCAGGTATGGGACCCTTCCACGAGGGCCTGGCAGGCGGGCAGGACGTCGTGCCTGGCCTGCCACAGCCGCTCCCGTTCCCCGGCCTCCGTGGCGGATTCGAAGCCGCTGCCGCCATGCCGGGCGGCGATCTGCCGGATCTGCTCCGTCTGTTCCTCCACAGCCCGCCTGGTGCCGTGGAATTCGAACAGCAGGGTCGCGCGTCCGGGCAGCTCCAGGGCGGAGTAGGCGCCCACGGCCGCGATGGTGGTGTCGTCCAGGAGCTCCACCCGCGCCACGGGAATCCCCGCTTGGATGGCTTCCTGTACCACCAGCGAAGCCGCGCCCAGTGACGGGAAGCCGCAGACGGCGGCCGAGACCGCCTGCGGCTGTCCGTACAGGCGCAGCGTCACCTCGGTGATGATCCCCAGAGTCCCTTCGGCGCCGACGAACAGGTGGGTGAGGTCGTAGCCTGCGGCGGACTTCCGGGCCCGCCCGCCCGTGCGGACGATCTCGCCGCTGGCCAGCACCACGGTGAGCCCCAGGACGTTCTCGCGCATGGTGCCGTAGCGGACGGCGGTGGTGCCGCTGGCCCGGGTGGAGCACATGCCGCCGACGCTCGCATCGACGCCCGGCCCCACGGGGAAGACCAGTCCGTACGGGTCCAGCGCCGCGTTGAGCGCGCTCTTCATGACGCCGGCCTGCAAGGTGGCATCCAGGTCCGCCGGGCTGAGCCGCAGGATCCCGGCCATGGCGGACAGGTCGATCGTGACTATCCCGGCCCGCGCATTGGCGCCGCCCTCGAGCCCCGTCCCGGCGCCGATCGGCACCACGGCAACGCCGTGCGCGGCGCAGATCCGCACTGCCGTCGCGACGTCCTCCGTGCAGGCAGGGCGCACGACGGCGGCGGGCAGCCCCGCGGGCAGGTGCGAACGGTCGTGGGAGCGGGCCGTCCGGGTGGGGACGTCGACGGCGACCTTGCCGCCGAGCGCCTGCTGGAGCTCCCCGACGACGGCCGCTACCGCCGTCGGGGGCTCCGGCCGGGAATCCGCCGCGCCGTCGAGGAACGCCGCCAGCTGGCCCGAACTGCTCATGCAAGCACCTTGGACAGGAAGGCCTGGGTACGGGGCTCGCGCGGATCCTCCAGGACCTGGTGGGGGTCGCCGCTCTCCACGAGCTGGCCGTCCGCCATGAAGTGGACCACGTTGCCCACTTCCTTCGCGAAGCCCATCTCGTGTGTCACCACGATCATGGTCATGCCCGAATCCGCCAGGGAGCGCATCACGTCCAGCACCTCGCCCACGAGTTCCGGGTCCAGGGCGGAGGTGGGCTCGTCGAACAGCATCACGGACGGCTTGAGCGCCAGGGAGCGGGCAATCGCCACGCGCTGCTGCTGGCCACCGGAGAGCTGGCTAGGATAGTGGTTGGCCTTGTCCGCCAGGCCCACCCGGGCCAGCAGCTGGCGGCCTTCCTCGACGGCCTGTTCCTTGGGGATGCGCTGGACCACGGTGGGACCCTCGATGACGTTTTCTAGGGCCGTGCGGTGCGGGAAGAGGTTGAACTGCTGGAAAACCATGCCGACGTGGGCGCGCTGCCTGGCGGTTTCGTGTTCCTTGAGCTCGTGCAGCTTGTTGCCCGAGCGCCGGTATCCGATCCGCTCACCCTGCACCCAGAGCTGACCGCCGTCGATCTTCTCGAGGTGGTTGATGCAGCGCAGGAACGTGCTCTTGCCCGAGCCGGAGGGGCCCAGCAGGCAGGCGACCTGGCCGGCGTTGATGTCCAGGCTGATGCCTTTGAGCACTTCCACGTTGCCGAAGGACTTTCGGATGTCCCGGGCCCGCACGATGGGTTCTTTCACTTGACGTTCTCCAGTTCTGCCTCGGGGCCACTGGCCAGGGCGACGGCGGATGGACGCACGGGCGAGGCCTTCGGCACGCCTTTCTCTGCGGACGGCTTGGTGGCCTTGTGCGGGGTGAAGCCGCGTTCGAAGTGGCGCTCCACGTAGTACTGGCCCACGGACAGGACCGCCGTGACAGCGAGGTACCAGAGGGCCGCCACGATCAGCAGCGGGATGGTCTGGAACGTGCGCGAGTAGATGATCGAGACCGAGGTGAGCAGCTCGCTGTAGCCGATCACAATCACCAGCGAGGTGTACTTGAGCATGCCGATGGTCTCGTTGCCCGTGGGTGGGATGATGACGCGCATGGCCTGGGGCAGGATGACGCGCCGCATGGTCTGCAGGCGGGACATGCCCATGGCCTTGGCGGCCTCGGTCTGGCCCACGGGGATGGCACGGATGCCGGAGCGGACAATCTCGCCCATGTAGGCGCCTTCGTTGAGGGCCAGGCCGAGGAGGGCTGCCGTGAACGGCGAGATCAGCGTGTTGGTGGAGATCTCGAAGAAGCTGGGGCCGAACGGCACACCCAGCACCAGCTTGGGGACCAGCGCCGCCATGAAGAACCAGAACAGCAACTGCACCATGAGCGGGGTGCCGCGGAAGAACCAGGAGTAGGCCCAGGCGGCCGAGGACAGGATGGGGTTCGGGGAGAGGCGGCAAACGGCCACCCCGATTCCCAGGACAATCCCGATGGCCATGGACACGGCGGTTAGCAGCAGCGTGTTGGCGAGCCCGGACATCACTGGTGCGGCGAAGAGGTACTCCCCCACTACTTCCCACTGGAAGCGCTGGTTGGTGATCATGCCGTAGCCCAGCAGGACCACGCCCAATACCACGAAACCTGCCATGACCCACCGCCCGGTGTAGCGGGCGGGAACGATTGAGAGCGTCTGCTCGTCCTCCGTCGCGTGGTACAGCGTCACTTGGTGGCCCCGTTGACAGTGAACGTGTCCACGGCGTGATCATCCATCTTGTACTTGGCCAGGATCGCGTCGTAGCTGCCGTCGGTCTTGAGCTGCTCAAGGGCCTTCTGGACAGCCGTCATCAGCTGGGTGCTTTCCTTGGGGAACACGATGCCGAAGGCTGCTGCCTCGTAGGCCTTGCCCATGGTCAGTTCGCCGTTGCTTTCGGCGGCGACCACGGAACCCGACGTCGAGTCCACCAGGAACGCGTCCACGCGCTCGCTCTGCAGGGCCAGCACGGCCTGGTTCTGTCCGGCGTAGATGGTCACGGCCAGCGGGGCTTTGCCGGCGGCCTCGCATTTGCCCGATTGTGCGGTGGCGTCGGCGTCCTCGGTTGTCCCCTTGACGATTCCCACCTTGGTTCCGCAGAGATCGTCCAGGGACTTCAGCTTGTCCGCCTTGGTCTTGGTGGTCATGATGCCGCCGCCGGCCTGGAAGTAGTCCAGGAAGCTGACCTGCTTCTGCCGTTCCTTGGTGTCCGACATGGCGGACATGCCCATGTTGTACCGGCCGGAGGCCAGGCCCGGGATGATGGCGTCGAACGCGATGTTGTCGAAGGCCAGCGTGACGCCGAGCTTCTTCTCGATGGCGTCCGCCAATTCACGGTCGATTCCGATGATCGTCTTGCCGTCCTTGTCAAAGGACTCGAACGGCGGGTATTCAACGTTGCTGGCCACCTTGATGGTCCCGGCGCTCTGGATGTCCTGGGGCAGTTGGCTGAACAGCGGCGCCTTTGCCGCGTCGGCCGTTGCAGGGTTGCCGGCCGTTGCTGATCCACCGCAGGCGGTGAGGCCGACGACGGCGGCAAGCGCCAGGGCGGCGATGGCCGGCTTGCGGAGGGAAATTGCTGAAATGCTCATGTTTATGCTCCTTGTTGTTCTAACGCTTCGTGCGAACCGCCGAAGAACTGCCGCTTGGGGTGCGGTAATTCCTTTCAAAAATCAGCGTGGGTTTTGATCAGCCTAGAGATGAATATCACAACCCACAATAGTTAATCTGTGCAAAATTCAAAGTATTACCAAAATGCAAATGCCGGATCCGGAATGGCCGGATCCGGCATTTGAAAAAGGACATGAAGCACCGCAATTCAAGGATTAACCATTCGGAAAGTCGCAGGGGCAGAGACGGTCCTGCGCCAGCTGCGCGGCGGCCAAGTCCACCGATCCATCAGGCCCGGCACCGCTTAGATGTCGAGCACGAGCCTTTCCCCGAGGCAGCGGGAAACACAAATCATTATTGTTTCATTCAATGCGCGCTCCTCGTCGCTGAGAATGTCATCGCGGTGGTCCGGAATTCCTTCCAGAACAACCGTCTCACAGGTGCCGCAAGTGCCTTTCCTGCAGGAATTCAATGCCGGAACGCCCGATCTTTGCAGGGCGTCCAGAATTGTTTCACCGGATGCGACATCTATTTCCTGTCCGTCCGCCGTTTCCACGACAAAAGGCGAGTTGTCCCCGCCGGAAGCAGGCCCGCCGCCGGAATCACCGCCATCGGAATCAAGAGCGGATACCGTGGCGCCGAAGTCCTCAAACCTCAGGTGCGGCAGCGTGCCCGCGGCATGGGCCGCGCGGAGCTCGGCCAGGAGCCGGGACGGACCGCAGGCATACACCGTGGCGTCCGCCGCAACGGCGCCGCCGAGGTAGTCCGCCAGGTCCAGGCTGCCGTGCTGGTCCTTGGCATGGATCCGGACCCTTTCGCCGGCAGGATCCAGAGCTGCGATCTCGGCAAGGAAGGCCATGGACCGCGCGCCGGCACCCAGGTACAGCAGCCGCCAGGGCTCCCCTGCCGCATGGGCTTCACGGATCATCGGCAGCAGAGGGGTGATGCCGATGCCGCCGGCGATGAACACCTTCTCCCCCGCGCCGGACGCGCCTCGGAAGTTGTCCTTCGGGCCGCGGACCTCCACAGTGTCCCCGGCCCGCAGGGCCTCGTGGACGTAGCTGGAGCCGCCGCGGCTGGCCTGCTCGCTCAGCACGGCCACGCGCCAGGCAGTCCGGTCGGCCGGATCCGAGCAGAGCGAGTACTGCCGCAGGATGCCGTTGGCGAACAGGATGTCCACGTGCGCGCCGGGCACCCAGGCCGGCAGCGCACCGCCGTCGGGGTCGCTAAGCAGCAAGGAGACGACGGCGTCGGCCTCGCGGCGGATGGCGCCCACCGCAAGGCGCGTGAACCCCTTCAGGGGAGCCGCGAGGACGGCGGAATCAGCGGCCTGCAGCGTCATGGCTGCCTCCGCCGATCGCGGCGTTCACGGCGGCCACCACGGAACCGTCATGGACGAGTTCGCCGGCCTTGCGGAGCCGCGGGTACATCACCACGTCCTCCGTGAGGTGGTCGATGGGTCGGCCGTCCGCGGACGCGGTGGAGCGCAGGTAGGCCAGGGCGGCCAGGCTCGCGGCGCCGGGCTTGGCACTCTGCTCGGCGCCGCCCGGGGCCGGCATGCGCATCCGCAGCTCCAGGGCCTGGGCGGCCATGAGCAGCTCGATGGCCACCACGGATTCGATGTTCGCCACGATCTGCCGGGTGTGCCGGCCTGCGTTGTTGGCCATGGACACGTGGTCCTCCTGGTTGGCGCAGGTGGGGATGGAGTCAACACTGTCCGGGTGCGCCAGGGTCTTGCAGTCCGACACCAGCGCGGCTGCGAGGTACTGGGGCAGCATGTACCCGCAGTCCATGCCGATCTGTTCGCTGGCCACCAGCATGTCCGGCAGCCCGCGGTTCAGGGTGCCGTCGTCGAGCCTGAAGAGCCGGCGCTCGGTGATGTTGCCGATTTCGGTGACCACAATCGAGATGAAGTCGGCCGCGAAGGCGACGTATTCGGCGTGGAAGTTGCCGCCGGAGACGGCCTTCAGGGTACGGCTGGCGGGCAGCGTGGGGAAGATCAGCGGGTTGTCGGTGGCAGCGTTGATCTCGTTATCGATGATGCCGGCCGCGAACTCCAGGGTGTCCTTGACCGGGCCGAAGACCTGCGGGATGCAACGCAGCGAATAGGCGTCCTGCGGGGGCTGCCGGACAGGGTCGCGGTCCGCATCGCCGTCCACCAAACCGCTGCCGGCGAGCAACTCACGGAGCCGTGCGGCCACTTCGATCTGCCCGCGCTGGCCGCGGGCCTGGTGGAGCTCGTCGATGAACGCATCGCCGAAGCCCATCAGTGCCTCGATGCTCATGGCCGCGGTGATCTGCGCTGTTTCCAGCAGGTTCTGCGCGTCGTAGAGGGCCAGTGCGGCCTGGGCGCAGGAGAACGAGGTTCCGTTGAGGAGGGCCAGTCCGTCCTTGGCTCCCAGCGGGAGGCGCTCGATGCCGGCGTGGGCCATGGCTGCAATCCCGGAGACTACGGCACCGTCCACGAAGGCCTCGCCGGAGTCCAGTTCCTCGTCCTCGCCGGTGTGCGAGCGGGACATCACTATGGCCACGTGGGCCAGCGGTATGAGGTCACCCGAGGCGCCAAGGGAGCCGTATTCGGGGATGGCCGGGTACACGCCGCGGTTGAGCATCTCGGCAAGGGTCTTCACAATGTCCGCGCGCACACCGGAATAGCCCTGGGTGAGGCTGACGATGCGGATGAACATGGTGGCCCGGACGACTTCCTCGTCCACGTACCGGCCCACGCCGGCGGCGTTGGAGAGAACCAGGCGGCGCGAGAGCTCGGCGGCGTCGGACGGTTCGTCGAAAGCCTTGCGGCCGGCCAGCGATCCGAAGCCGGTGTTAATGCTGTAAATCGGCGCGGTGTCCTTGCCGGCCTTCATGTCATCCATGACGCCGTTGAGCCAGTCCTCGCTGGGCTTCATCCGGGCCAGGGCGGCCTGGTCCACCACCACGGGCCTGCGGTGCCTGGCCACCTGCACCAGATCCTCCAACGTTGCCCGGTGGATCCCCAGGACCACCGTTTCGGTTTCAAGCAGAGTGTCGAGCGTCATCGCTTGCCTCTCGTGTTGTTTTTTGGCTGGCGAGGGAACCCAGCGACGCCGCCAGGTTCTCCGCTGCCTCGTTCATGGTTTTCAAAGTCGAATTGAGCCAGGCCCGCGAGCCGCAGCGGCTCTCCGGTCCGGCCACGTTGATGGCGCAGACTGCCTCGCCGTCGAAGATCACCGGGACGGCCACCGAGACCGCTCCGGGATCAAGCTCGCCGCGCGAGACCACCCAGCCGTTCGCCCGGATCTGGGACAGCGTTGCCAGGATCTGCTCGGCCGATGGCGAGTTGTCCGTAAAGCGCGGAAGCTCGCCGTCGAGCACTTGGCGTACGACGTCGGCGGGCGCCCAGGCGAGCAGCGTCCGCGGGCCTGCTCCCGCGGACAGGGGCAGGAGTTCGTTGACGGCGAAGGTGTACTTGAAGCCTTTGTCCGGTTCGGCGCGGCGCAGGCACATGGCCTGCGTCCCCACCCGGATCACCATCACCGCGGTCTCCCCCACGGCGTCGACGATACTTTTCAGCACAGCCGTGCCAACTTCCGCGAGGTGGCTCTGCGTGAGGTGCCTGCCGGACAGCGCCAACAGCGCACGCCCAGGCCTGTAGCTCCCGTCGTCCTCCTGCACGAAGCCGTGTTCGCGGAGCTGCCGGAAGTAGCGGTAGGTGGTGCTGACGGGGATGCCCAGCTTCAGGGCCACGCTCTCCACTGTGGTGTCACCGCCGTCGGCGATTTCGGACAGGATCATGAGACCGCGTTCGAAGGATGTTGTTCCTGCCATGGGCCTGCCCCTTTCTGAAGTGCTCTGTGCCGGACGGGTGTGCCGGGCGGATCCCTCACGGATCGCCACCACGGAATGATCGTGCAGGACGCCAGGCCATTGCGACAAACCCTATTCTCACAGGGTGAGAACATCGTTTACCGGCTGCACTTTGTGACCGGTACGTTGAGGCCACGAACCCGCTGAGCGGCAGCCCCCCATCGACGCAAACGAGGCCCCAGATGTCAGTGACCATGCCCCCGCAGACCATCCCGGTAATGACGGACGATCCCTACTCCGACGAGAACCTGCGCGACCCGTACCCCTTGTTCGAACGCATGCGGGAGGCCGGGCCGGCCGTGTGGCTTGAGAAGTACCAGGTGCTGGCCTTCGCCGGTTTCGAGGAATGCAAGGACATCCTGGACGACTACCGGACCTTCATTTCCAGTGCCGGCGTCGGCCCCAAGAACCTGCACAGCGAACCCGCCTGGCGGCCCCAGGGCATCCTGGAATCCGATCCGCCGGTGCACGGTCCCATGCGCAACGCCATGGCCGCCGTCATCTCGCCCCGCGGGGTCCGGTCCCTGCGCGCCGGGTTTGAGGCGTTTGCCGACGAGCTGGTGGACGCGCTGATCGCAAGGGGAACGTTCGACGGCGTCGCGGACCTCGCCGAACTCTTCCCCATCCGGGTCTTCGGAGACGCCGTCGGGATCCCCCGCGAGGGACGCGAAGCGAACCTGCTCCCGCATGGCGCCATGAACTTCAGTGCTTTCGGCCCGGACGACGAGCGTTCGAAAGAGTTCTTCGAGAAAGGCGCGGGGACGCACGAGTGGGTCATGAACAACTGCGCGCGCGAAAACCTCTCCCCCGACGGCATGGGCGCCCAGATCTGGGAGTTCGCGGACCGCGGCGAGATCACGGCCGGGCAGGCGGCGCTACTGGTGCGTGCCATGCTCTCGGCGGGCTTGGACACCACGGTATTTTCCATCGGCAACACGCTCCAGGCCCTGGCAGCCCACCCGGAACAGTGGGCCGAGCTGCACGCCAACCCCCGTCTGGCGAAGTTCGCCATCGACGAGGCCCTCCGCTTCGAATCCCCGTTCCAATCCTTCTTCCGCACCACCGGGTCGGACACCCTGTTCCGTGGCATCCCGCTGCCCGCCGGGACCAAGGTGCTGCTCTTCATGGGCTCGGCCAACCGGGATGCCCGGCACTGGGGCGACACTGCGGACGAGTACGTGATCGGCCGCAACGCCGGCGGACACCTGGCGTTCGGCATGGGCATCCACCAGTGCGTGGGCCAGCCGATTTCCCGCCTCGAAATGGACGTGCTGTTCACGGCCCTGGCCAAACGGGTCAAGAGCATCGAACTCGCCGGCGAGCCCGTGCCGTACCTGCACAACACCCTGCGCGGCTGGCGTTCGCTGCCGCTGCGGATCACGGCGGCGTAGGCAGGACGCTCTCTCACCTTTGGGCCGCTCTCCCCGGACGCTCTCTCAGTGAAGATTTTGGGGCACCACAGCGGCCTCACCTCCATTGAGTCGTCCCCTGAACGACACGAACAAGCGCTGCAACGCACGGGCCGAAACGCTCCCGCCTGCCACAGGATGGTGCACTGTGAGCGCCCCGAAGCGCAAGGGAACAGGCCTGGATGAAACGCTGGGCGATCCGCAGCTCTTCCCCGCACCCGGTGACACGGTTACCGTCGAGATCGAGGGCCTTGAGGCATCAGCCGATCAGCGCCAGCACGGCTCCTACGTTCACAACCCCACCGGGCTGGGTCCTGACACCGGTCACCGTACCGGCGCGGTGGGCGGTCACCTGGGTCTCCATCTTCATCGCCTCAAGCACGACGACGGCGTCCCCCGCCGCCACTTCGGCGCCCGGCTCGACGAGCCACTTCACCACGGTCCCGGCCATGTCCGCGCGCAACTCACCCGGATGCGCGGAACCGGCGGCAGCACCGCCGTCGGCCGCGCCGTCCAAAGCCGTCCCGTCAAGGGAAACCCCCGCGGGAACAGCGCCACCCGACCGCGCCCAGCCATCCAACAGGTCAGCGGGAAGGCCGACGGCGAGGCGCCGGCCGTCGACGTCCACAGTAATGGTGCGTCGCTCACCGTCCGGAACGGACGTGCCGAACTCCGGATCCGCCGCGATGGAATCCGCGAAGTCAGTCTCGATCCAGCGCGTGTGGATGCCGAGCGCGGTCTCGGAGGTGAAGTCCGGCGCCTGGACCACGGCCCGGTGGAACGGCAGGACAGTGGCCACGCCGGTGATTTCCATTTCCGCGAGGGCACGGCGGGCACGGCGAAGCGCCTGCTGGCGGTCGGCGCCGGTGACGATCAGCTTGGCCAGCAGAGAGTCGAACTGCGGCGCCACAATGGAGCCGGAGCGCACCCCGGAGTCGAGCCGGATGCCGGGTCCCGTCGGGCCGCTGAACGTGGCGATGGTTCCGGGTGACGGCAGGAAGCCCCGGCCCACATCCTCCGCGTTGAGCCGGAACTCGAAGGAATGCCCGCGAGGTGTGGGATCGGCGGTGAAGCGCAGCACCTCGCCGGCGGCGATCCGGAACTGTTCCTGGACCAGGTCCACACCGGTGGTCTCCTCCGTGATGGGGTGCTCCACCTGGAGGCGCGTGTTCACCTCAAGGAACGCGACGGTGCCGTCGGCGGCCACGAGGAACTCCACCGTCCCGGCCCCTGAATAGGAGGCCTCGCGGCACACTGCCTTGGCGGCGTCGTAAATCTGCTTGGTCTGGGCTTCGGTCAGGAACGGCGCGGGGGCCTCTTCCACCAGTTTCTGGTGCCGGCGCTGCAGCGAGCAGTCGCGGGTGCCCACCACCACCACGTTGCCGTGCTGGTCCGCCAGGACCTGCGCCTCCACGTGCCGGGGCCGGTCCAGGTACCGCTCCACAAAGCACTCGCCACGGCCGAAGGCCACCACCGCTTCACGGACCGCGGAATCGAAGGACTCCTCGATCTGGTCCATCTCGCGGACCACCTTCAGCCCGCGCCCGCCGCCGCCGAAGGCCGCCTTGATGGCGATCGGCAGGCCATGCTGTTCGGCGAATTCGCGGACCTCCGCGGCCGAAGCCACCGGACCGTCGCTACCGGCCACCAAGGGGGCGCCGGCGCGGACGGCGATTTCGCGCGCCGTGATCTTGTTGCCCAGCTGCCGGATGGCCTCCGGGTTGGGCCCGATCCAGGTCAGGCCGGCATCCAGGACCGCCTGGGCAAAGCCGGCGTTCTCGGACAGGAAGCCGTAGCCGGGGTGCACGGCGTCCGCCCCGGACTCCGCGGCCACGCGCAGGAGATTGGGGATATCGAGGTACGTTTCCGACGGCGCGTTGCCGCCCAGGCTGTAGGCCTCGGTGGCGGCGCCCACGTGCATGGCGTCGGCATCAACGTCCGCGTAGACAGCCACGGACTCCAGTCCGGCGTCCTCGCACGCACGGGCGATGCGGACGGCGATTTCTCCGCGGTTGGCGATCAGGACCTTGCGCATCAGTTGCTCACTTTGTCTGGGAAATGTCAGGGGAAGAATGCGTGGGCAGCCCGTAGCCGGGAGCCCAGCGGAACCGGATGGACCCGCCGATGGGGACCTGGGCGGCCAGGTCCAGCTGGTGGTCCACCACCACACCGATCACGGGGTAGCCGCCGGTGATGGGGTGGTCAGCCAGGAAGAGGACTGGCTGGCCTTCGGGCGGGATCTGGAGCGCGCCCGCCATAGTTCCCTCGCTGGGCAGCTCCCCGTCCCGGCTCCGCCCCAGCGGCTCACCGTCCAGGCGCATGCCCACGCGGTTGGAGCGGGGCGTCACCGCCCAGTCCTGGGCGCAGAGCGAATCGAGCGCGGCGGCGTCGAACCAGTCATCGCGGGGTCCGGGCACGATGTCCAGGACAGTGACGCCCGTGTCCGGGAAGTCGGGCTGCAGTTCCGGGTTGCCCACCACGTTGGAGGACGTGGCGGCGCCGGCGCCCAGCAGCTGCCCGGCGGCCAGCGGCGCAGGCCCGATCCCGGACATGGTGTCCGTGGACCGGCTCCCCAGCACCGCGTCCACTGCTGCCCCGCCGCGGATGGCCAGGTAGCTGCGGAAGCCGCGCTCGGGCGCGCCGATGGTCAGGATCTCGCCGTCCAGCAGGGCAAACGCCGTGGCCATGGGCACCTCGCGCACCTGCTCGGACCGGTCGCCTTCGTCATCAGCCTCCGGATCGGGAGCGTACGACGGCGTCACAACAGTCAGTGCCGACGGCGCGCCGGCGACTGCCAGCACCTGGTCCCCCACGGCCTGCACCCGCAGCCCGCCGGCAACGGATTCGACGCCGGCGGCCGAGGGGTGGTTGCCCACGATCCGGTTGGCGCGGCGCAGGGAGGAGCGGTCGAGTGCCCCGGCTGAGGACACCCCGCGCCCGGCGTGACCGGGGCGGCCGAGGTCCTGGATCAGGCTCTGGAGTCCGGGCGACAGGATCCGGAGGCCGGACTGAATCTCCGGTTCCCGGGCAGCCAAGGCTTCGGAATCCGCGGCAGCGACACGCGGTGCCGCGACTTCAATGAGCTCGCGCACCGCCTGGAACTGCACGCGGTCACCGGGAGCAGCCAGGGCCGGCTGCTCCCGGCTGAGGTCCCACATGGGGGCCGCGGTGCGGCCGATCAGCTGCCAGCCGCCCGGGGATTTCCGTGGGTACACGGCCGAATAGTTGCCCGCCAGGGCCACGGAACCTGCGGGGACGGCGGTCCGGGGCGAACTCCGGCGCGGGACTTCAAGTACCTGGTTCTCCCCCACCATGTAGCTGAAGCCCGGCGCGAAGCCGCCGAAGGCCACTGTCCAGACCTGCCCGGTGTGGGCCGCGATGACGCCGTCGGCGCCCAGCCCGGTGAGCCGCCCCACTTCGGCGAGGTCGTCGCCGTCGTACACGGTCTCAATCTGCACCAGCTTGCCTTCGGCGTGGGACTGGACCGTCAGGTCCATCTCCTGCAGCCGGGCCACCATCCTGCGCGCCGCAGCGGGTGAATCCGCCTTGACCATCACGGTTTCGGCGGCGGCCAGGACGTCCACCTGGCCGGGCAGCGGGTGCTCCAGCAGGAGGGCCTGCAGGGCCAGCACATCGTGGAGCCCGGAGAGTTCGGCGAGCACCGCCGTCGTACCTACCGGCCTGACGGCGAGCACCCGGGCCGCGGCGGCGGGCTTGCTGACTGTTTCCATGGGATCAGGCCGCGCCGCTTAGGCGCGGCTCCCCTGCGCGTCGTCGCGGTGCAGCAGGCGGAGGTCTTCTTCGGGCTGCGGGTCGCGGCCAAGGCGCATGCCCACGATCGTGATGATGGCCGTCAGGAGGATGTACCCGGCGATCAGGTACCAGCCGCCGGACGCTGCTGCGTAGAGGGCGGTGAAGATCAACGGAGCCACAGCGCCGCCGATGACGCCGGCAAGGGTGTAGGCCAGGGAGCTCCCGGCGTAGCGGAGGCGGGCCGGGAACTGCTCGGTGATGAAGGCCGCCTGCGGGCCGTACATAAAGGCGTGCAGGGCCAGTCCGATCACCACGCCGAGGATCAGCATCATCACGGACTTGCCCGCGATCATCAGGAAGAAGAGGGGAATGTAGACGGCGGTGGCGGCAGCGGCAATGCCATAAACCCAGCGGCGGTTGAACCGGTCGGTCAGGGCGCCGGCGAGCGGGATCAGGAAGAGCTGGAACGCGGAGCCGATCAGGATGGCGGCCAGCACGTTGCCGGTGGTCATGCCCAGTTCCTTGGTGGCGTAGACGGCCACAAAAACGGTGAAAAGCGCGTACAGGACGTCCGGGCAGACCCGCGACAGGGCTGCGGAGATCAAGGCGCGGGGCTGGGTGGTGAAGACTTCCTTGATGGGCGCCTTCGGCTGGTCGCCGTGGGCTGCGATGGCCTTGAAGACCGGGGTTTCCTCAAGCTTGAGGCGGATGATCAGGCCGAAGACCACCAGGAGGGCCGAGGCCAGGAAGGCTACGCGCCAGCCCCACGAGAGGAATGCTTCGGTGCTGAGGGAGGCGGCGAGGACGGCCAGGACGCCGTTGGCCATGAGGTTGCCGGCGGGCGGGCCGATCTGGGCCGCGGAGGACCAGAAACCGCGCTTGTTGGGGTCGCCGAATTCGCTGGACAGCAGCACAGCGCCGCCCCATTCGCCGCCGACGCCGATGCCCTGGGCCAGGCGCAGGAGCACCAGGATGATGGGCGCCCAGATGCCGATCACGGAGTAGTCAGGCAGCGCTCCGATGATGACGGTGGCGACGCCGATCAGCACCAGGGTGAAGACCAGGACGTACTTGCGGCCGATCTTGTCGCCCAGGCGGCCGAAGATCACGCCACCGATCGGGCGGGCGAGGTAGCCCACCGCAAAGGCGGAAAAGGACAGGAGGAGGCCCACGAATTCATCGTCCGAGGGGAAGAAGATCTTGGGGAAGACGAGGGCCGAGGCCACCGAGTAGATGGCGAAGTCGTAGTACTCGAGCGAGGTGCCGGTGAGGCTGGCGATATACGCCTTCAGGGCACCGGGCGGGGGCTTCCTTGCCGCCGTCTTTGCTGCCTTGTTTGTGCTGGTCATGGTTTTCCTCCGGGGGATGAGGGGTGCTGCGGGGGCCGGTGTGCGGCCATGGGGTGGGACTAGAGGAACGAGCCGATGCTGACACCGGCGTCGCCGAGAGCGGACTTCACTGCGGTGGCCATTGCTACTGCCCCCGGTGAGTCACCATGCACGCAGATGCTTTCTGCGCGGATTTTGCGGGTGGACCCGTCGATTGTGCGGACGGCGGATTCCGTGGCCATCCGCAGGACATGTTCCGCCACTTGTTCTGGATCCTCAAGGACTGCGCCCGGTTGGGAGCGCGGGACGAGCGTACCGTCCGGGTTGTAGGCCCGGTCCGCGAACGCTTCCGTGACGGCCCGGAGGCCGGCTTCTTCTGCAAGCCGCAGGACTTCCGAGCCCGGGAGGCCGAGGATCGGCAGGTTGGGGTCAACCGATTTCACGGCGTCGACGACGGCCTGGGCCTGCGCGGTATGCGTCACGATGGCGTTGTACAGTCCGCCGTGCGGCTTCACGTAGCGGACCTTCGTTCCCTCGGCAGCGGCCAAAGCCTGCAGGGCGCCGATCTGGTACACCACATCGTCGGCCAGTTCCGTGGGGCTGATGTCAATAAAACGGCGGCCGAACCCGGCGAGGTCGCGGTAGCCGACGTGGGCACCGATGACAACGCCTGCAGCAGCTGCTTTTTTGCAGGTGTAGCGGATGACACTGGGATCGCCGGCGTGGAATCCGCAGGCCACGTTCGCGCTCGAAACCGAGCCGAACATCGCCAGGTCATCGCCGAGGCTCCAGCGTCCGAACGATTCGCCGACGTCGCTGTTCAGGTCAATCGTTGCCATTTGTGATTCCCGTCTCATGGAGTGGTCCTACTAGGATGCACTAAATTTACAGATTGTTCAACGATCCTTCGATTCGACAATGTGACGATCGTGTAAATTCTCGAGTATGGCCTCTTCAGACCCGCTCTTCTCCTCATCCCGCGTTCCTTTGAATGGCACCGCGGCCCGGACCGCTGCCGGCCGCCTGCGCGTGGCGGTTCCGTCCGTGGCGGAACGGGTGGCGGATGATCTCCGCCAGCAGCTGGCGGAAGGGGCACTGCTCCCGGGAACGCGGCTCACCGAATCCACCATCGCCGAGGATTTGGGCGTCTCCCGCAACACGGTGCGCGAGGCCTTCGTTGAACTTGCCAGCGAACGCCTGGTGGTCCGCCATCCCAACCGCGGCGTCTTTGTGGCAAGCCTGGAGGCGGGGGACGTCCACGACGTCTATACGGTCCGCCGTGCCATCGAGGTCAGCGCCCTGCGCGCCGGAGGCAGCCCGGAGGATGTGGCCGCCGTCAGGGCCGCCGTCGACGAAGGAAAGCGCGCCGCGGCAACCGGCGACGACGAAGCCCTGGGCACCGCCAACCAGCACTTCCACGGCGCCATTGTGGCCATGGCCGGAAGCCCTCGGCTGAACAGCATCATGGGCCAGGTCCTGGCCGAGATGCGCCTGTTCTTCCACAAAGCCACCGTGGACGCGCAGTTTTACCAGCACTACCTGCCGGACAACGAGGCGATCTGCCTGGCCCTGGAAGCCGGGGAACTGGACCGTGCGGCTGACCTTCTCCTGGCGTATCTGGACCGCTCCGAGGACAACCTCAGTGAAGTCCATGGGGAAACCGGAACAGACTGAGCCGGTAGGGTGAAGTGATGAAACGCCGCCTTGCCGCCCTGTCCGCCGTCCCCCTACTTCTCTTTATTGCCGGCTGTGGCTCAGTCCAGGAAGTCGCCGAAAACGCCGCGAACGACGCCGCCTCGAAGGTGGCCACCGCAGCCGCCGACGAGGTCCGGAAGCAGGTCTGCACCGTAGTTGAGGACGGCCTGGTCAGCGTCTCGGACAAGGCCCTGCTGGGCGGACTCGTGTCCGCTGCGGACGCCGCCGGCGTGCCTGCCGAAATTACGACGCCGCTGGGCCAGATCGCCGAGGCCGGAGACCAGGTGCCGGCCGGGTCAGTCACGGCGCTGAAGGATGCGTGCGCGGCTTAGGCTTCGCTGGCCAGCCGCGCAGCGTGCGGCTGGCCGCTCGCTGGCGGCAGCCTTGCGTGATGTCAAGAAATGGCAGGTTCCAAGCGTTCAGATCGACAGTACCCGGTAGCCAGCGTGGCGTTGAAAGTGTCCAACCGCGCGTTCCCTTCCGGTGGGGCGCGCCAGAACCAAGTGGATGAAACACCCGAGGAACGGGCTATACGCATTGAAGACCTGGCGCGTGTATGGATTCCGGACGTGAGTCGTTGTGCCCGTGAAATATCCCGGGGTTAAGCCCTCGGCGGTGACCCCACCTTCGGGAATGATGAATGTGCGCCGGAACACCGACAGGGCTTCGTCACGCTTCTCTTCCAGTTCATATGATTGTGAAGCCCCAACTCCCTGCCAGGACAATCACTAGGTGGGGCTGGGGCGACGTCGTCCGCCCCAGCACTGGGTCATATCGTCTAGTACTGGGGTGCCCCCAGACGTCCCAACCTCGCACTTCGGGTCGCGACACCTAGCGCAAAGCGGACCAGGTAGTCGTTGAGCTGAATCGACGCCTGTTGGGCGGTCTCGGAGTCGCGGGTCAAAATAGACCGTAAGAGCTGCAAATGCAGGTTTTTACCCGATCGGACCTCTTCAGCGGGGTCGATGACATGCGCCAGCCAAAACCGCCGGGACAGGCCCTGCAGCGGTGTCATCGCGTCGGCCAGATACTCATTGTGCGCTGCCTCGCATAATATGCCGTGCGTCTCGCGTACCGCCCGAACGTAATCTTCCAACTCGGTGATGTCTTCGAGCTCTTCGCTGAGCGCCTGGATGCCGGCAAGCTGCCCTGCCGTTGCCCTTTCGCAGGCCAAAGCCACAGCAAGAGCCTCCATTGCCCGCCGCACTTCCAGCCGCCGCAGCTGTTCATCCACAGAGTTTGAGGGGATTTCGATCCCGCGACCGGGCCTGATGCGGACCAGGTGATCACGGTCCAGGCGCTGGACGGCTTCCCGCAACGGCGTCCGTCCCAGTCCCACCTCCTCGACGAGGCCAACCTCTGTGAGAAAGGTCCCCGGCTCCAGCCGCCCCGTTTCAATCATCTCGGCGAGTAACAGATACGCCTCGTCAGCCTTAGTCATTCCACTTCCCTTCGAGTACAGGCTACACAATAGATGGCCGCATACCCTTGATATATTCTGCGTATATGCTTTACGCTGAGCATGTCGCAGTGATCCCCACCACATGGAGAATGTCGTGAAGTACAACCCAGCAACCGAGCCCAGCCCCTTGCCCTACTCGCCATTTAAGAGCTGCACCGTCCCCCGCCCCATCGGCTGGCTGTCTGTTGCGCGTCGCAGTGTTTGGCGGTGGGGGCGTCTCTGGCGATGACGATGCAGGTTTTTCCGGTGGTGTCTTGATTTAGTGCCGTCGGCGGCGTCAGGCTGACGATGTCCGGATAAGGCGAACGGCCGGTGTGGGAGTTTCGAAGCACCACGCCGGCCGTTCTGACGCGTAAAGGCCGCGCCGATGCTCACGGTAAGTCATGAGGCTGTCTCTGTCGAGTCGGATCTGGCTGGCGGGCGGTTGGCCTGTCCGGGGTGCAGGGGCAGGCTGCGGCCGTGGGGCTGGGCACGGGAACGACTGATCCGGCACGGCACCGGCACGGACCTGGCCCTGGTGCGCGGGCGTCCGCGCCGGGGGCGATGCGCGGATTGTTCGGCCACGCATGTGCTGTTGGGCGTGGATCTGGCGGCCCGGCGGGCCGATACGGCCGAAGTGATCGCCTCCGCCATCGAGGCCAAGGCTGTCAGCGGGGCAGGGCACCGGGTGATCGCGGCGCGGCTGGGCCGACCGGCGTCCACGGTGCGCGGCTGGCTGCGCGCATTCGCCGCTTCCGCCGGCCCGATCGCCGAAGTGTTCACCGCCCTTTCCCACCGTGACGGCGCGGACGCGGCCGGACTCTGGCCCGCGGCCGCCCCGGCACCGGCCGGCCGGGCGCTGGCTGCGGTGGCGGCGTATGCGGGCGTGCTCGCGGCCCGGTTTTCCGTCGCCACCGTGGCGTGGCAAACGGCAGGGCTCGCCGTTGCGGGTCCGTTCTTCTTCAGCGCCGGCCGATGGCAGGACCGGGAGCAACACGAGCTGGCCCTTATGCCTGGTTCCCCGGGCGGCAAGGGTGGGAGGAGCGCCGGCTGATCCTGCCGGGGCCATCGTTTCCTGACCTCTTGAAAAGGACAATGACCCATGACGGAATCCGAGCCGCAGCGCGGTCCCCTGGCCCGCAAGGACCGGGCGGAAAAGATCGCGTTGTTCCGCTATCAGCTCATCCGCGATGCCGCGGACACGTCGCTGACTTCCCGCCAGCGCGGGCCCATGGTCCGTGCCCTGGCCGCCGCAGAGCACACCGGCCCGTCCGGGCAGGCCGTGCGCTACTCCCGCGAGACCCTGGACCGGTGGATCAGCGCCTGGCAGCGCGAGGGATTCGACGGACTCAAGCCGCGGGAAAGGGCCGCCGGCCCGGTGACCCCGGAGACCGTGCTGTCACTGGCAGCGACGCTGAAGCTGGAGCGTCCGCACCGCACCGCGGCCCAGGTGCGGCGGATCATGACCGAGACCCTCGGCGACGCGCCGTCCGAGTCGACACTGCTGCGCCACTTCCGCACCCTGGAGATCCCCACCGGCACGCCCGCGCAGGCCACCGGCCGGTTCGAAGCAACCCGGCCGAACGAGATCTGGGTCGGTGACGGGCTCCACGGGCCCCGGATCGGAGGCCGGAAAACCTACCTGTTCGCGTTCCTGGACGACCACTCCCGCCTGGTCACCGCGGCCCGCTGGGCGTTCGCCGAAGACGCCGTCCGGCTCTCGGCCGCGCTGCGCCCGGCCCTGCAGACCCACGGAATCCCCGACGCGGCCTATGTCGATTATGCCGACCTTCGCGTTATGCCGATGTTTTCTCGTTGTCCCTGTTCAGCGGGGTGAGATTTCGGGAATTGTCGGCATAATCGCGAGGTCTGCGCGATCCTTCTTGCATCGATATCCGGATGAAGGAGGAAGTCATGGCCATGCCTGCAACCAAGGTCAGCAAGGTCCGAATGACGGGGCCGTTGGCCCCGTTCGCGTCTGCTTTCAGATCCAAGTTGAAGGACCTGGGCTACACGCCGTTAACGATCGCCAGTGAACTGAGGATGGTGGCCGACTGGAGCCGCTGGCTTCAGGAACGGTCAATGACAGCTGTGGATGTGACGGGCGGGTGCGTCCGCCAGTTCGTCGCGGCCAGACACTTCGCGGGGCGCATTTCGCCGTATCCGCCCCGCGTTTTCAACACCATGATCGAGGTCCTCGTTGAACAAGGCGTGGTCCAGGCCGAGATCGAGGCGCCTGTGCCGGGATCGCCGATCGATGTGCTCCTGTCCTCGTTCGAGAAGTTCCTGCTCTCCGAGCGGGGACTGGCCCAGTGCACGGCGGCCGCCTACGTGCTGCGGGCCCGCCGATTCCTAGCCCAGCAGACGCCAGCGGGCGCCCTGGCCGATCTGAGGACCAAGGATGTGACCGATGCCGTGCGCACCGAAGCCGCGAAGGTCTCGGTCGGTTCCACCCAGTTCTTCGTAGTGGCCGTGCGCTCGTTCCTGCGCTTTTGTTTCACCGAAGGACTGGTCTCCACCGACCTCTCGGGAGCTGCCCTTGCCATTACCGGACGCCGCCGTTCACCGTTGGCTGCGGGAATCAGCGCCGCGGATGCCCGAAGGCTCCTGGATTCCTGTGACCGGCGGGAAAACGAGGGCCGGCGGGACTATGCCATCCTGGTCATCCTCCTCCGCCTGGGCCTGCGGGCCAGTGAGGTCGCCGCGCTGAGCCTCGAGGACATCGACTGGCGCGCGGGGCTGGTCGTGGTCCATGGAAAGGGCCGCCGTGATGACCGGCTCCCGATCCCCGTTGATGTGGGCCAGGCGATTACCTGCTATCTCCGGCGGGGACGCCCGCGAACCTCTCATCGGGCGGTCTTCCTGCGATCGTTGGCGCCCGTTGAGGCCCTGGGCCGGGGCGGGATCTCGTTGGTTGTGCGCCGAGCCTGCCACCGGGCCGGACTCGCCCCGGTCGGTTCACACCGTCTGCGCCATACCCTGGCCTGTGAGATGGTCAACTCCGGCGTTCCCCTGCCCGAGATCGCCCAGGTGCTCCGGCATGGGAGCCTGACGAGCACCGCCCTCTACGCCCGTCTGGATATTGATGGGCTCCGGGCCCTGGCCCGGCCATGGCCGGGAGGTGAACGGTGATGGGAGAGCTCCTCGGCCATGCCAATGACTACCTCAGACTCCGGCGGGATCTGGGCTACAAGCTCAGGCAGGAAGGCTATGACCTGCCCCGGTTCGTGGCCTTCCTCGAGGCGTCCGGCGCCACCGTGTTAACGAGCGAGTTGGCCATTGCCTGGGCGCGGGACTGCCAGGGCGTCCAGCCCATCACCTGGGCCCACCGGCTCGGCTCTGTCCGCGGGTTCGCTCGCTACTTGAAAAGCATCGACCCTGCAACGGAAATCCCGCCACTGGATGTGTTCGGTGCCCGCCAGCAACGGCCCACCCCATACCTTTGGTCAGCCGAGGAGATTGGTGCCCTGCTGGACGGGGCGGGGCAGCTCCGCCCGGAACTGCGGGCCGTTACGCACGAAACCCTGTTCGGTCTCATTGCCGTGACGGGGATACGGCTCGGGGAAGCGCTCGGGCTCAACCGCGAGGACGTCAACCTCAGCACCGGCGTGCTCACGATCAGGCATGCCAAATTCGAATGGGCAAGGCTGGTTCCGCTGCATCCGAGCACCACGGCAGCTCTGGCCTCCTACGCCCAACGCCGGGACAGGCTCTGCCCCACGCCCCGGACCGCGGCATTCTTCCTCACGCCGGCGGGAACCGGTCTGAGCACAAGCAGCGTTGAGCACACCTTCAACGACATCATGACCGGGATCGGGCTGCGTACCGCCACCGTGAAGCCACGCATCCACGATCTAAGGCACAGTTTCGCCGTCCAAACCCTGATCGATTGGCACCGGGCCGGAGCCGATGTTGGCGCCGGCATGGCTGTTTTGTCGACCTATCTCGGCCATGTCAGCCCAGCGGGGACCTACTGGTACCTCTCAGCCGCCCCGGAACTGATGGTGTTGGCCGCCGAACGGCTGGACCGACGATTCGGGGCGCGGTCATGACCGCGCTGGCCCCCACCCTGCAGGCCTTCTTCACCGACCGGCTCCTTGGCCAGCGTGGCGCCAGCCCCCACACCATTGATGCCTACCGAACGAGCTTCCGGCTCCTGCTCCGCTACGCCAGCGATAAGCTACATAAACCACCCAGCGGACTCGATATCGGCGACCTCGACGCCCCTCTCGTGGCCGCCTTCCTGACCCATCTGGAAGCGGACCGGCACAACAGCGTGCGGACCCGCAACAACCGGTTGGCCGCCATCCATTCGCTCTTCACCTATGCGGCCCTGCGGCACCCGGAGCACGCAGCCTCAATCCAACGTGTGCTCGCTATCGGGCCCAAACGCTTCGACCGGAACCTGGTGACCTTCCTCAACGAAGCCGAGGTCGACGCACTCCTGGACTCGTGCAGCAAGGACACCTGGACCGGGCGGCGCGACCACGCCATGATCCTGCTGGCCATCCAGACCGGGTTGCGGATCTCGGAACTCGCCGGGCTCACCTGCGCCGATGCGTCTCTGGGTGCCGGGGCGAACATCCACTGCATCGGGAAGGGACGGAAAGAGCGGCGCACCCCGCTCGTGCCCTCCACCGTTAGTGTTCTTCGGGCGTGGCTGCGTGAACGCGGAGGGTCGCCTGCGGATCCGCTCTTCCCCGCAAGCACCGGCAGGAAACTCAGCCGTGACGCCATCGAACATCGGATCACCCGTTACGCCGCCACGGCAGGAACAACTTGCCTATCGATGAGGACGAAGCACGTGAGCGCCCACACCCTGCGCCATACGGCGGCCATGCGGCTTCTCCTCGCCGGGGTGGACGTCACGGTCATAGCGCTCTGGCTGGGCCACTCGCAAGTCTCCTCGACCAACGCCTACCTGCACGCGGACATGTCGCAAAAGGAACGAGCCATCGCCCGCGTCACGCCAGCGGACACCGCCCCGGGCCGCTATCGTCCTCCGGACCCGATCCTGGCCTTCCTCGAGGCCCTCTGATTATGCCGACAAATCCGCCCCTCTCACCTCGCTGAACAGGGACAACGAGAAAACGTTGGCATAACGCGAAGGTCGGCATAATCGACATTGTGCCGACGTCGGCACAATGTCGACAACGGGTCTGCCTTTGTCGACGCGTCACTGGCGAGGATCTGCGCCCGGCTGGGCATGAAGCTGATCCATTCCCGGCCTTACCGGCCCCAGGGCAGGGGCAAGATCGAGCGCTTCTTCAACACCGTGAGCTCCCAGTTCCTCTCCGAGATCACCGTGATCGACGCCCCGGTCCAGACGAAAGTTCCGGGCACCGGCCCGGTCGGGAACCCCGGAGAGGATCCCGACGGGACCGCGATCACCTCGTTGGCGGAGCTGAACGCCTTATTCATCTCCTGGGTGCAGATGGTCTACCACCGCACCGTTCACTCCACCACCGGAATGACGCCGCTGGCCCGCTGGGACGCGGGCTGGGAAAACCGGCGCCCGGACCGCCGGGATCCGGACGTGATCGCCGAAGCGTTCCGCTGGTCCGTGACCCGCAAGGTCACCAAGACCGCGACGGTGTCCCTGCAGGGCAACACCTACCAGGTCGACCCCATGCTCGCCGGCACCCGCATCGAGCTGGTCTATGACCCGTTCGATCTGACCGGCCCGGTCGCGGTGACCGCCGCCGGCGGGATCCCTGCCGGGGAAGCGGTCCTGCTCGAGATCCGCCGACACGTCCACCCCAAAGCCGTCAACGCCGCCAAAGACGCCGACACCGGCGCGAGGAACGCAGGCTCCGGGATCGACTACCTGCGCCTGGTCGAAACCCGCCACAAAACCACCCTGACCGGCGCCCCGATCAGCTTCGAGAAAATGGCCGCCGGCGTCGGCGCGACCGGAACCAATGGAGGACCCCAATGAGCATCTCAAACCTGCAATCCCACTACGGCTTCACAGCCATGCCCTTCGGCCGCTCCATCCCGGTCCAGGCACTGCACCCCCACCCCGGGCACCGCGAGGCGGTCGCCCGGATCCAATGGTGCGTCGCCCAGCGCCAGATGGGCGTGGTCACCGGCGAGGTCGGCGCCGGCAAGACCGTCGCCGTCAGAGCAGCCCTGGCACAACTCGAAGCATCCCGCCACCAGGTCATCTACATCGCGGACCCCACGATCGGCATGCGCGGCATCCAGTCCCAGATCGTCACCGCCCTGGGCGGGCAGCCAGCGTTCTACTCCGGAGTCCTCGCGCACCAGACCGCGTCCCTGCTCGCCGGGGAACTGGACGAACGCGCCCGCCTGCCCGTGGTCGTGATCGACGAGGCGCACCTGCTCGGCAACACCGAGCTGGAGTCCCTGCGGATGCTCACCAATACCGGGATGGACACCGGCTCGCACTTCGCGCTGCTGCTCGTCGGCCAGCCCACCCTGCGCCGCCGGCTCAAACTCGCGGTCCTGGCCGCCCTGGACCAAAGGATCTCCACCAGGTTCGCGATCAACGGCATGGACCTGGCCGAGACCGCGGACTACATCCGCCACCACCTCAAATTCGCCGGCAGATCCGACACCCTGTTCTCCGACGACGCCGTCGCCGCGATCCACCAGGCATCACGCGGCTACCCGCGGGCGGTCAACAACCTCGCCGTTTCCGCCCTGATCGCGACCTATGCCGGCAACAAGGCCATCGTGGACCTCTCCGCCACGCAGTCCGCGATCACCGAGAACAGCGAGTAAAACCCGCCGTCACCAATGACGGCCACCACGTCAGGCCGACGACGAACGCCCCGCCGGAAACAGCCCGCGGGGCGTTTTCGTGCACGGCCCATCGTCACAAAAACCGACGCCGCCATCGTCAAATAACGCGACGCCTAACAGCTGTCCAGCGTGAGCACCAGCGGCGTGGAAAACATCGCCCCTTACAGCCAGTGGCAGAACCTGACCTTCGACCCGCCGATGGTGATGTTCTCCGCGAACCAGTACCCTGACGGGCGCAGGAAGGACACGGTCATCAACGCCGAGTCCACTGGCTGGTTCGTCTGGAACATGGCCACTTACCCGCTGCGCGAAGCGGTGAACAAGAGCGCCATGGCGTTGGGGCCGGAGGAAAGTGAGTTTGAGCATCTGGGACTCACGCGCGCCTACGCTGAGAACTTCCCGGTACCGATGGTGCAGGAAAGTCCGGTCAAGTTCGAATGCAAGTACCATTCCACTCACCGCATTCCCGGGGCTTCTGCAGTGGGGACTGTGGACATCATCTTCGCGACCGTAGAGACAGTGCATATCGATGACGAAGTCATCACCGTCGATGGGCGGCTGGACATCAAGAAGATCGAACCCATCGCGCGACTTGGCTACTTCGATTACACCGTGGTGCGTGAGACATTTGAAATGCGGGTACCTGGCGCCGACGAAGACGCCCAGATGGGTCTGGAAGGACGAGCAGCATGAGCAACCACAACGCAGCCCAAACCACGACGACGGCACCAGCGAAAAATAACGCAGCCGACAAGAGCAAGAGGATCCGGGACCTCATCGCAGTAAACTTCGGCAACACCCTGGAATGGTACGACTGGACCATCTACTCGATCTTCGCCCCCTACTTCGCCGTCCAGTTCTTCAAGCCGGATAACCCAACGTCCGCGCTCCTCTCGACCCTGGCCGTCTTCGCCGTAGGGTTCGTCACCCGCCCGCTGGGCGGCTTCCTGTTCGGGGCTTATGCGGACAGGGCGGGCCGCCGCAAGAGCCTCACCGTCGCCATGATGCTCACAGCCTTCGGCAGTATTGCCATCGCCATTGCGCCAACTTACGGCTCTGTCGGCGTCCTGGCATCGGTACTCCTTCTCACCGCCCGCCTGCTGCAGGGCCTGGCACACGGCGGCGAAATGGGCACCTCAGTCACCTACCTGGTCGAACGCGCCCCCCACGGCCGCCGCGCACTCTTCGGCAGCACATCCTGGGTCAGCGTCGTCCTCGGAACCATCCTCGCCACCGTTACCGGCCTCATCCTGACATCCAGCCTTCCCTCCGAGGACATGAAAGCCTGGGGATGGCGCATCGCCTTCGGCATCGGCGGCGTCCTCGGCCTTTACGCCCTCTACCTCCGGCGGCGCCTCACTGAAACCGACGCATTCGAACAAGCCACACACACGGACGAACCCCAGACTGCTGCCGCCGAACATCACCCCACCCAACACGTCTCCGCCCTTCCTGCAAAACGAGGGCTGCTGCATTACTGGCGGTCAGTGCTGATCGTGTTCGGCCTGTCGGCCGGCGGTTCGGTGATGTTCTACACGTGGCTGATCTTCATGCCCACGTATGCCCAACTTCATTTCAAGCAGGATCCATCCAGCACGCTGGTGGCCAGCCTGATCGCGCAGGTCTTCTTCCTCGGAGCCGTCCTGGGCGCAGGGTGGCTGGGCGACCGCATCGGACGCAAGCCCATGGTCATCGCCTTCGGAGTCGCATTTGTCCTCCTGACCATCCCGATCTACAACCTGGTGGACGGAACCTTCGGAACCTTGCTCGTGGCCATGCTCGCCGCACTGACAGCATTGGCGCTGCTGTTCGGCGTCAACGGCGCAGTCTGGGCAGAAGTATTTCCCACTAGAGTCCGGGCAGCAGGCGTAGCCGGGCCCCTGTCCTTCGCCACCGCAATTTTCGGCGGAACTGCTCCCTACGTGAATGCCGCGCTGGGACAGGCTGGGCACCAGGACTGGTTCCTCTTCTACCTGGTGGCAGTTGCCGGGATAACGCTCGTCACCGGCATACTCATGCGCGAGACCAAGAACAACAGCCTCGTCCACGGGGCCTAACAACCTCAACTGGTCCGCTTACGAGCATGCAAAAAGGGGACGTGATCCTGACGGATCACGTCCCCTTTTTGCATGTTCAGGCGGTCCAGCCCGGGAGTCGCTCTTCAGTCAGCAGCCGTGGATGGACTCCGCGTACTGTCGTAGGCGGGCGGGCCTGCGCTGACGCGTTGCCCGTCTTGTGTCGCAGGTAGCCGCGCCGAATCGCTGATTCTGACCATCAGCAGGAATCGACCAGCATCTGTAGCGGGAAAACCCCTTCAAACTCCTGGCAATGGGCTATGGGCAATCGGCAACACGCCAGGCCGCGGATGCTGGGTGAAGTGGGCTGCGAGTAGCGCTAAGAAGCTTGCGGGGAGGCCAGGACGGCCGCCCCGCTTCCGGGTGTCGCAAAGAGCCTTGTGGCCTCGCCGGCAATCAGGGCGCCCAGCTCCTGGGCAGCCTCCGCCGTGGTCCGATAGCTGGGCGCCACAATACTGAGGGCTGCAGCGACTTTTGAGCCCACCATGACCGGTGCTGCAACGGCAGTTACATCCGGCTCCACGCCGTCGGCAACGACGGTAAACGATCCGGGCTCCACTTGCCCCAGCAAGACCGCACCGGCGGCGCTTCCTTGAAGTGGGAACGTCCTGCCCACCCAGTTGATATGGCGCACGGTGTGAGTTCCCTCCTCGATCGCCAAATACAACCCATGCACGTTGTTGCCTACCGGGACGCTCAAGTACGCGGATTCGCCTGTCTGCTCGACGAGGACCTGCAGTGCGGAGCGGCTCGTAGCTACGAGGGACTCATGGCTCAGTGCCTGGACCCCGAGCTGGACCATCCGGAATCCCGGGCGGTAAAGGCCGTCCTCCGTTTTCGCCGCGAAACCGTTGGCTTCAAGGGTGCGAAGGAGGCGCAGTGCTGTGCTGGCGGACAGGTCGACAGCCTTGGCGGCGTCGACGAGCTTTACGCCATCGTTTTCACACACGGCGCGCAACAACCCCAGCGCTCGGTCCGCGGCCCGGGTCGTAGGGTCCTGGGTGGGGCGAACTGTCATTGTTCCTCATTCGTGCAGTAAGGGCGGGACGGCGCAACTCTGAAACTCACATTTCACTCTACGGCAAATTAGTGCGCAAAAACCATTGACTCCAGCCCGCAGCATGGCGTAGTTTCATGTGACGGCAGTTACATTTTACTGTTCGAAATCATCTGAGTCCGGAACCTCCTGGAGAATCCCCATGTCAGCAAAATCCCTTCCCGTATCCGTTCCTGGCCGGCGGGCTGTTGTCACAGCCGCATCGGCAGTACTTGCCGGAATACTTACCTTGACCGGGTGCGGTGCGGGCAGCCCGTCCTCGTCAGGAACGGCCGCAACGCCCCAGGGTGACAAGGCGGGCGGCAACCTGGAAAAGGTAAGTGTTGGTTTGATTCCAATCACCGACGTCGCCCCCGTTTACCTGGGCGTGCAGGAGGGTTACTTCGAAGAGGAGGGCCTGGAGCTTGACGTCCAGCTGGCGCAGGGCGGCGCGGCCATCGTCCCTGCAGTGATGACCGGGGACTACCAGTTCGGATACTCAAACGTCGTCTCGCTGCTGGTTGCCCAGGACAAGGGTCTCCCTATAACAGTGGTGTCCAACGGCTCCACCTCAACAAACGAGCCCGGGAGCGACACGACAGAGGTGGCAGCCATGCCGGACAGCGGCATCGGGAACGCAGCCGACCTGGTGGGCAAGACAGTTGCAGTCAATGCCCTGAACAACTTCGCCGACATCACCATCCGCAACTCCATCGAACAGGCAGGCGGGGACCCCAAGGGCGTGAAATTCGTGGAGATGCCATACCCGAACATGCCGGCCGCCCTGGAACGCGGAGATGTGGATGCAGCGTGGACAACCGAGCCCTTCCGCACCCAGATCCTTCAAGCAGGCGGAAAAATTGTTACCAGCCCTATGACGGACATGGCCGAAAACTTTGACTCGGCCTTCTATTTCACGTCTAAGCAGACCCTGGAAAAGAACCCCGAACTCGTGGAGCGCTTCCGCCGGGCCCTGGAGAAATCGTTTGATTTCGCCATGAAGAACGAGGACAAAGTCCGCACCATCATCCAGGACTACGCCAAAGTCACACCGGAACTCGCCGAAAGTATCGTGATGTCCAAGTGGTACAAGGATGTCAACATGGACGCCCTCACGAAGCTGGGCACTGCCGCTCAGAAATATGACGTCCTGAAGAAGGACCCGGACTACGACGCACTGATCGCCAAGTAGCCCTTCAAAAACCTCATGGCAGTTCCTGCACTCGATCCTTCAGGAAGAAAAATGGACAACACAACGACGGCCCGACGACGGCCGACCAAGGAGTTGCTGGGCATCGCCGGGATCATAGGATTTCTGCTGGTCTGGGAAGTGATTCCCAGTGTCGGCATCGTGGACGCCCGGTTCCTGTCGCCGGCATCGGAGGTGATCCTGGCCTTGGTCCGTGACTTCGGCTTGTCGGCGTTCTGGCTAGCCGTTGGTGAAACAATGCTCGCGTGGCTCATCGGCTTGGTCATTGCGGTTCTTGCCGCGACCCTGTTGGGCTTCATCATAGGTTCCTCCGCCTTCCTGCGCAGCTTCACCAACTCCACAGTGGAGTTCCTCCGGCCCATCCCTTCGGTGGCGCTGATCCCCCTGGCTGTTCTGCTGTTCGGCGTCAAGATGGAGTCATCACTGATGCTCATCATCTACGCCTCGTTCTGGCAGGTCTTCATCCAAGTTCTATACGGAGTCGCCGATGTGGATAACGTCGCCATGAATACAGCCAAGAGCTATGGACTGGGACAGTTGGCGAGGATCCGCTATGTGGTCTTTCCAACAGCGCTGCCCTACCTGATGACCGGGGTCCGTCTGGCAGCGTCAGTCGCGTTGATTCTGGCGATCACTGCCGAACTGGTGATCGGCTCCCCAGGGTTGGGCCGTGAAATTGCACTGGCCCAATCCGGTGGAGCCATCGCAGGCATGTACGCCCTGGTGCTGGCCACCGGCCTCATCGGGGTTTTGATCAACCTCGTCATGCGCTTCGTGGAGCGCAAGACCCTGTCCTGGCACTCCTCGGTCCGTGCGGAAGTGATCGTATGAAAATTCTGAAAGGTATCGGCTATGCGGTCGGTTTGCCTACAATCCTGGTCCTGTTTTGGGCGGTGGCCACCGCCGGGGAGACGAACTTCTTCGTCCCCACGCCAGGCACGCTGTTGGCCACCTTTGCAGAGACCTGGTTCGGGGACAGGATCCTCTCCGATGTGCTGCCCAGCATCGGCAGGCTCATCGTCGGCGTGACCGCCGCCATCATCATTGGGATCGGGGCGGGATTGCTGATTGGCTCCGTGAAGTGGCTTCGGGACCTGACGGAACCGGTCCTGGAGTTCTTCCGGGCCATCCCGCCGCCGGTCCTGGTGCCCGTGCTCATGCTGCTCATGGGCATCACGGACTCCATGAAAGTGGTGGTCATCATCTCCGGCTGCATCTGGCCGGTGCTGCTGAACACCATCGAAGGGGTACGGGCCATCGACGGGGTACTGTCCGATTCCGCACACACCTACGGGATCACCGGGCGCGCCCGGATCCGCCACCTTGTGCTACCCAGCGCTGGCCCGCAGATCATGGCGGGAGTTCGCCAGTGCCTGTCCATCGGGCTGATCCTGATGGTCATCTCCGAAATGTTCGCCTCCTCCTCCGGGCTGGGCTTCACTATCGTTCAGTTCCAGCGCTCCTTCGCCATCCCCGAAATGTGGTCCGGCATCGTGATCCTGGGTCTGATCGGAGTTGCAATGTCATTCATCTTCCAATTCACCGAGCGCCGTATTCTGCGCTGGTACCACGGCCTGCGAGAGGTAGAAAATGCCGTCTGAAACCACCGATAAGAACACTTTGGCCCACCATGCCACGGCCGGAAAAACCCCGCAAAGCAATGACGCCATGCTTTCGGTCCGTGGCCTGAAGAAGGTCTACCAAACCGACGGGGGACCCATTGAAGCGGTCCGGAACCTGACCTTCGATCTCCGCGCAGGAGAGCTTGCATGCCTGGTTGGCCCGTCCGGGTCGGGCAAGACGACGCTCCTCAAGTGCATCTCAGGGTTGATGGCTCCGACCGAGGGGCAGGTGATGCTGGACGGGGTGGAGGTTTCCGGTCCGCCCAAGAAGATGGCCGTAGTCTTCCAGGAGTACGGCCGCTCCCTGTTTCCTTGGATGCGGGTGCGTGAGAACGTGGAACTGCCCCTGAAGAACCAGCGTGTACCGAAGGCTGAACGCGACAGGCTCGTGGATGAAGCGCTCGAAGCTGTGGGCCTTTCCCACGTTCCAATGTCCTACCCCTGGCAGCTCTCCGGCGGCATGCAACAACGCGTAGCCATCGCCCGCGCCGTTGCCTACCAGCCGGAAGTCCTGCTGATGGACGAACCGTTCGCCGCCGTCGACGCCCAGACCCGCGCAGACCTGGAAGATCTGATCCGCACGGTATGGAAAAAGCTCGGGGTCACCATCCTGTTTGTCACCCACGACATCGACGAATCCGTCTACCTCGGGGAGCGGGTCATCATCCTCTCGTCCTCACCAACGGTCATCCAGGAGGACCTGGTCATCGACCTCCCCGCCGAACGCGACCAGCTTAACACCCGGTCCCTGCCCCGCTTCACCGAACTGCGCCACCACGTATACGAGCAAATCCAGCTGGCGAAGGCAGGCCACCGCCCCGCAGCCGCCGCAAGGTAAACACCAAGCAAGCCCTAAATACTGCAAACCCACGAAGGAGCCCCCATGGCACCCGCCGATTTCACCACCGGTGCCCGCCCGGTCAAAGCAGCCCGCGGCACCGAGCTCACCGCCAAGAGCTGGCAGACCGAAGCCCCGCTGCGCATGCTGATGAACAACCTGGACCCCGAGGTGGCTGAACGCCCCGATGACCTGGTGGTCTACGGCGGCACCGGCCGTGCCGTCCGGTCCTGGGCCGCGTTCGACGCCATCACCCGCACCCTCGAGACCATGGAAAAGGACGAGACCCTCCTGGTCCAGTCCGGCAAGCCGGTGGGCGTGTTCCGTACGAACGAGTGGGCGCCGCGGGTGCTGCTGGCGAACTCCAACCTTGTGGGGGACTGGGCGAACTGGCCCGAATTCCGCCGGCTCGAGGCCGAGGGCCTGATGATGTACGGCCAGATGACCGCCGGATCGTGGATCTACATCGGCACCCAGGGCATCCTGCAGGGCACCTTCGAGACCTTCGCCGCGATCGCCCGCAAGCTCACCGGGGACGAGAACGGCACCCTCGCCGGCACCCTGACCCTCACCGGCGGCTGCGGCGGCATGGGCGGGGCCCAGCCGCTGGCCGTCACCCTGAACGACGGCGCCTGCCTGATCGTTGACGTCGACGAGACCCGCCTGCGCCGCCGCGCCGGCAAACGCTACCTCGACGAGGTCGAAACCGACCTCGACACCGCCATCGCCAAAGTACTCAAAGCCAGGGAAGAGCGCCGCGGCTGGTCCGTGGGCTACGTCGGCAACGCCGCCGAGGTGTTCCCCGAGATCCTGCGCCGCCACAACGCCGGGGAGCTGACGGTGGACATCGTCACGGACCAGACCTCCGCCCACGATCCGCTGTCCTACCTCCCCGAGGGCATCACGGTCGAGGAATGGCACGCAGAGGCCGCCGCGGACCCGGAAGGCTTCACCAAGAAGGCCCAGGCCTCGATGGCCCGGCACGTCCAGGCCATGGTCGAGTTCCAGGACGCCGGCGCCGAAGTCTTTGACTACGGCAACTCCATCCGCGACGAGGCCCGCAAGGGCGGCTACACCCGCGCCTTCGAATTCCCGGGCTTCGTCCCGGCCTACATCCGGCCGCTGTTCTGCGAGGGCCTCGGACCGTTCCGCTGGGTGGCGCTCTCCGGCGACCCGGAGGACATCCGCGTCACCGATGAGGCCATCAAGGAACTCTTCCCCGAGAACAAGCACCTGCACCGCTGGATCGACGCCGCGCAGGAACGCGTGGAGTTCGAAGGCCTGCCGGCCCGGATCTGCTGGCTGGGCTACGGCGACCGCGCCAAAGCAGGCCTGCTCTTCAACCAGCTCGTCAAGGAAGGCAAGGTCAAAGCCCCCATCGTGATCGGCCGCGACCACCTGGACTCCGGCTCGGTCGCCTCCCCGTACCGCGAGACCGAGGCCATGGCCGACGGCTCGGACGCGATCGCCGACTGGCCGCTGCTCAACGCGCTGCTCAACACAGCATCCGGCGCCACCTGGGTTTCCCTCCACCACGGCGGCGGGGTCGGCATCGGCCGCTCCATCCACGCGGGCCAGGTTTCCGTCGCGGACGGCACCGACCTCGCCGCGCAGAAGCTCGAACGCCTCCTCACCAACGACCCCGGCATGGGCGTCATCCGCCACGCCGACGCCGGCTACGACCGCGCCCTCGACGTCGCCAAAGAACGCGGCGTCCGCATCCCCATGACTGAATCCAAACAAGATTGAGTCCAGCGACTGCCAGGAGATGCCGTAGGGGTTGCTACGCGATTCCCTACGGCATCCCCCACCCTCAGGAGTGACAAGTCATGCTCCGAACAGTCAGCTATGCGCCCACGGACTTTACCCGAATGCCGTGGAAGAACGGTGGCGGGCAGACAACAGAACTACTCCGCGGCGGACCAAGAGAAGAGTACGTCTGGCGTCTTTCTGTGGCCGACATCGGTGTCGACGGCCCATTCTCGAGATTCGTGGGCATGCAGCGACTCATCACAGTGATCCAAGGAAACGGTGTGCGATTGGACCTGTCCACTCGCCAACGCACGTCTCACCTCGATGGGAGTGGACAGGGCCAGGGCAAACCCACGACTTCACCACCTCAGCCGATCCAACCCTCGACTGACAACCCTTGAGTCTCAATCCACCCCAACGCACTTCTAGCCGAAACAAGGAGAAAGATATGCAGCGAAACCTCACACGGTCTCCGCATCGAGGACGGGTTCACTCCGGAACCCTGCCAAATGCGAAAACACGATCCGCACGATATCCGGGCCGCGCTGAGTCCCGGTCCGCGACTCGTAGGCTGCCTTCACACGTTTTCCTGCAGGTCCCTGCACGCGCGGATGCCACCCAACCCAGTTGTCCCGAAAACTGCCCCTACTGCAATGGACCGGAAACGGACTAACAGATGTTCCGCCCGTTTTGTGCAACACACCAAGGATGCGTCGAGCGCAAAGCCAGCATCTTGGCGGGGCGTCGAGAGGTATGCGCGCATCGCATCAACCCCACAGGATTGCGGCGATCTGATCGCCGCTGGTTGGTGCCAGTGCCTTCTTCCCGGCTGCCCCTAAACGAACAGCCCCAGTCCGCTACGCCAGGACATAGTGCTGGTTCTTCACCTTTGGAGGTTCCTGTTGGAAACTGTCAGTCAGATGTTGCGCTCACTCACCCACGTGGGGCAGGACCCCGTCCGAGGAGGCTACTCACGGCCGGTCTACTCAACTGCTGAACTCGATCTGCGGACCTGGTTCAGAGAGCAGGCCCAGCGGCGGGGACTTGAAGTTGAAACAGACCGCAACGGCATTATCTGGGCCTGGTGGGGGCCTCAGCAAGATGGAGCCCTGGTGACCGGCAGCCATCTGGACTCCGTGCCCGGAGGAGGGGCATATGACGGGCCGCTCGGAGTGGCCTCCGCCCTGGCTGCCGTCGATCTCCTCAAGGCCCGCGGTATCAAGCCCGCCCGGTCACTGGCCATAACCGTGTTTCCCGAGGAGGAAGGATCAAGGTTCGGCGTGGCCTGCCTGGGGTCGCGGCTCCTGACAGGGGCCATCGAAGCGGACAGGGCGCTTCGCCTCAGGGACAGTGACGGGGACACCTTCGCGGACGTTGCGCGCTCCAACGGACTTGACCCCCGTCACGTCGGCCCCGATCCGGACGCGCTGGCAAGGATCGGTGACTTTGTGGAGCTGCACGTGGAACAGGGTATAGGCATGGGGGCCGAGGGCCCGGGTATCGCTGTTGGCAGTTCGGTTCTGGGGCACGGCCGCTGGAAACTGAGCATCCACGGCCAGGGCAATCACGCCGGCACCACACTGATGTCAGACCGAGCGGACCCCATGGTCGCAGCTGCCCAGATCATCATGGCCGTCCGTAACACCGCAGCGCGGCAACCAGATGCACGTGCCACCGTTGGACGCATCATCCCGGTCCCCGGCGGTACAAACGTCATCGCCTCCCGTGTGGACATGTGGCTGGATGCCCGTCATCCCGACGACGCGGTCACCGCACATCTGGTAGAAGAAATCCACGGCCGGGCGCAGCGGGTAGCTGCTGAAGAAGGGTGCACGGTCACGCTCACCGAAGAATCGTTCAGCAACACCGTGCACTTCGATGCGTCGCTGACCGCGCGGATCGGGGCGATGCTGCCGGACGCACCCATGCTGGCCACCGGTGCTGGCCATGACGCCGGCGTGCTGGCCGGGTTCGTGCCCTCTGCCATGCTTTTCGTGCGCAACCCCAGCGGGATCTCCCACTCTCCGGAGGAACATGTGACCGACCAGGACGCCGACGCCGGCGCCCTTGCACTCGCCGACGTTCTGGCAGGCCTGCTGTGAAGCTCTATTGGTGTGAGGCCGCGCTTGTTAACGGCCGCCCGCACAGTCCGGTAATGGCCGAGGGTGTGGAAATCCGAACCACGGAAGGCAGGATCACCGAAATCACCCTCGGCGTGGAGGCCGCGCCCGATGCGCATGTTCTGCAGGGCGTGGTCTTTCCGGCGGCGGCAAACGCGCACTCGCACGCGTTCCACCGAATCCTGCGCGGGCGCACTCATCATGACCGCGGTGACTTCTGGGTCTGGCGGGAGCACATGTACAGGAGCGCCTCCGAGCTGACACCCGACGCGTACGAGCAGCTGGCCACAGCTGTCTTCACGGAAATGGTAGTTTCCGGGTTCGGCAGCGTGGCCGAGTTCCACTATGTGCACCACCAGCCCGGAGGCGCCCCGTATCCGCAACGGCACGCCATGGAACTCGCCCTTGCCCGGGCCGCCCAAGCTGCGGGGATCAGATTAACCCTCCTTGACACTCTCTACCTCGCCGGAGGGATCGGCCAGCCCCTCGGACCGGAACAAACCCGCTTTGGCGACCCCGACGTCCACACCTGGCTCGACAGGCTGGACTCCCTGCGGCAGGAAATCAACAAGACCTTCCCCAGCGACATGGTCAACGTCGGCGCAGCCCTACACTCCGTCCGCGGGGTGCCTGAAGCAGACCTCGCCGTAGTGGCCCAGAAACTGCCGCTGGACATACCGCTGCACATCCATTTGAGTGAACAGCCCGCCGAGAACGCGGCGTGCCATGACGCTTACGGTTTGACTCCCACAGGCCTCCTGGCGCGACACGGACTCCTCAGCCCCCGCCTCTCGGCAGTTCATTGCACTCACCTCACAGAGGAGGACATCTCGGCGCTGGGGAGTGCAGCCGCAACGATAGTTATGTGCCCCACCACGGAAGCCGACCTGGCAGACGGCATCGGTCCTGCCCGGGCCTTGGCCGACGCCGGTGCTTGCATCGCGCTCGGAACGGACCAACACGCAGTCATAGACCCGTGGCTGGAAATGCGCGCACTGGAATACGGTGAGCGGCTTCACTCTGGAAAACGAGGACGGTTCTCCCCCGATGAAATGCTTCTCGCAGCAACCGAAGGAGCCACCAGCTCAATGGCCACACCCATCGCACCTGCGTCAATTCAGGTCGGCGCTGTCTGCGACCTCGTTGCCATCAATTCCGCCTCGGTCCGCACCGCCGGATCAGCACCCGGCCAACTGCCCATGACCGCAACAGCAGCCGACGTCACCAAGGTAGTAATCAACGGAGAGCCAGTGGCAGCAGCCGGCTTTCACCTTCGTCTCGGCTCCCCCGCAAAACTCTTGACCGCTGCACTAAAAAATTTCTCCTGATTATTATGCGGGTAGAAACTTGCCTCTCCCCCGATCCGACCGCGGTACCCTTCAGGACGTTAATCGGCTTGTATCTCTTCACGGTTCGTGGTGAATTTTCTGCCGTGATGGGTGTTCATGCCGCTGTTCTGGCGCGTTTGCTTGTCCCCGCAGGGTGGACTGCCTCCCCCGCGCAAGCCATCATGAAAGCAGGCGCGAGGTTCCGGCGACCGCAGCAACACGGCCACTCCTTGCGCGATGGAGGCGCAGCGCAATGTCCCCAAGAACCGGCCCTGCAGACCACGCCCCGGCGGACCCCTCCGCTGACACGGACACGTTCCTGACGGACTACTACGAGCATGTGTCCGACGACGACCTGCGGAACTACACTGCCGAATCGCTCCTGAACCGTGCACAATACCATCGCTCGCTGGCCGCAACCCGGGGCCCGGGCCAGGCCGTCGTCGGAGTGCAGAGTGAAACGGACGCCAGCATAGTGGCAATCGTGGCTGAGGACATGCCCTATCTGCTTCCCTCCATCACGGCGGCACTGGCCCGTGACCATGCCGCCATACGCTTGCTGGTCCACCCCACCTTCACCGTTGCCAGGGCCCCCGGGACGAACAACCTCGTGGACATCCAGCCGGTACCGCTGCGCACTGCTTTGCCGGTGGGGAACGAGCCTTCCGCGATGCCGTCGCGGCCTGAATCCAATGGAGATTTGAGCCGCACGGAGGCGTGGATCGCCGTCGAAATCGCCAGTCTGCCGGATCAGCCCAGCGCCGACCGGCTCATTCTGAATCTCCAGGCGGTCCTGGCCGATGTTCGGGCGGCCGCCGAGGATTCCGCAGCCATCCATCGGCACCTGGCCGCGGAAGTTGCCGTCCTGGATGCCAATGCCGCTGCGGCTGCCGACGCAATCGTGCAGGAGACCAAGGACTTGCTGCTCTGGCTGGACGACGGCAACTTCGTGTTTCTCGGGTACCGCGGCTATGGCCTGGCCGACGACCATGGTCTGCCGGTCCTCGCGGCGCGGCCGGGGTCCGGGCTCGGGCTCCTCCGGCACCGGGAGCAGAGCCGGCCGCTGCAGGGTTCCGCCATGCCGGGGGTCCCGGGTCCGGCCCTGGCCCTCACGAAGGCCGGCATCCGTTCCACAGTCCTCCGGGACGCCTACTTGGACGAAGTCAGCGTCCTGACGTTTGACATGGCCGGCAACCCCACCGGCGAAGCGTGCTTTGTTGGCCTTTTCGCCCCCAGCGCTGCAAGCCGGTCCGTGCAACAGACCCCGGTCATCCGGGACAAGGTGGCCTCGGTGCTGGACCGCTTCGGATTCCCGCCCCGGTCCCATGCCGGCAAGGAACTGCTGGCCGCCATCGAGGCCTATCCGCGTGACGAGCTATTCCACATCGACGCGGACGATCTGGCCAGCCAGGCACGCGAAATCCTGCGCCTCCAGGAACGCCACAGCACCCGGCTGTTCCTCAGGCCCGATTCCTATGGACGCTTCATGTCCGCCTTGGTTTTCCTCCCCCGCCGCCGCTACAGCACGGCGGTCAGGCTCAACATCGAGCGGGAACTGCGCGAGGCCTTCAACTCGAAAGCCGTCGAGTTCGAACTTCGGCTCAGCGAGTCGGCCATGGCCCGCGTGTTTTTCCGGATCCTGCTTCCGGGCGGAGGACGTGCCGCCGTCGACGCCTCAGCACTAGAACTGCGCATCATTGCTGCCACGAGGTCATGGGCCGAGGGCTTGGACGAGGCGCTGCAGGCCAGATTCCCCGCTGGCGACGCAGCCCGGCTGTCCATGCAGTGGGCCCGGGCGTTTCCGGCAAGCTACAAGGCTGACTACGAGGTGGAGGATGCCGTCGAGGACATCATCAAATTCGAAAGCCTTGACGGACCGGGCGGCAGGAACCGCGATGACCCGCTGC
The DNA here is from genome assembly GCF_057840185.1 of Pseudarthrobacter sp. KH_020_B. Taxonomy (NCBI): domain Bacteria; kingdom Bacillati; phylum Actinomycetota; class Actinomycetes; order Micrococcales; family Micrococcaceae; genus Pseudarthrobacter; species Pseudarthrobacter sp. KH_020_B. The sequence continues at coordinate 91,888 of NZ_CM174506.1, read as the reverse complement.
TTTCCGTCTACGCACGCCCGGGGACTGCGGTGCTGGCCGAGGACGCCCGGATCCGCCTCTATCTGACACGGCCGCAGAGCCTGACGCAGATTCTGCCGTTCTTCCACAACCTGGGGCTCGAGGTACTCGACCAACGGCCCTTCGACGTCCGGCGGGCCGATGGCCGCACCTTCTTCCTGTACGACCTCGGGCTGAAATACCCCTCCGGCGTGGACCCCCTGGGCACCAGCGAGCTGCTTGCCGACTCGTTTTGCGCCGCCATGAGAGGAGACATCGAGTCCGACACCTTTGACGCACTGGTGATCAGGGAAGGAATCGGATGGCGTCAGACGGCCATCCTGCGCGGCTACGCGAAATACCTGCAGCAGCTCGGGACCACCAACTCCTACGGCTTCATGGCGGACACGCTGCGGGCGAATGTCCGGGCCACGCGCGCACTCCTTGCATTGTTCGAGGCAAAGTTTGATCCGGATCTCGACCAGCCAACCCGCCTCCGTGACATGGACTCCGCCAGAAGCGAGCTGACGGCTGCCATCGACGCCGTGCCGGTCCTGGACGCCGACCGGCTGCTGCGTTCCTTCGCGAGTCTTGTCGAGGCCACCCTGCGCACCAATTACTTCCTGGACAAGCCCTACCTCAGCTTCAAGCTCAACCTCTCCGGCGTCCCCGTCGCACCTGCCCCGCGGCCAAAATACGAAATCTGGGTCTATTCGCCCCGGGTCGAAGGGGTGCATCTGCGCTTTGGCGCCATTGCCCGAGGCGGGCTTCGCTGGTCCGACCGCCGGGAGGACTTCCGGACGGAGATCCTGGGACTGGTGAAAGCGCAGACTGTCAAGAACGCCGTCATCGTGCCAACGGGTGCCAAGGGTGGTTTCTATCCGAAGCGGCTGCCCAACGCCGCCACGGACCGTGCAGCCTGGCTGGCGGAAGGCCAGGAGAGCTACCGGATCTTCATCCGCGGCATGCTGGACATCACCGACAATCTACTCACATCCCTCGACGGCGCCCACGGGTCCACCGAGCTGGTTGTACCGCCCGAGCGGGTGGTCCGGCACGACGGCGATGACTACTATCTGGTTGTTGCCGCCGACAAGGGGACGGCCGCGTTCTCGGACATCGCCAATGCCTTGGCCCTCAAGTACGGATTCTGGCTCGGCGATGCCTTCGCCTCGGGCGGCTCGGTGGGCTATGACCACAAGCAGATGGGCATCACGGCACGCGGGGCCTGGGAGTCGGTCCGGCACCATTTCAGCGAGCTGCTCATCGACTCCACGGCCCAGGACTTCACGGTAGTGGGCATCGGCGACATGAGCGGTGACGTGTTCGGCAACGGAATGCTGCTCTCCCGCCACATCCTGCTGGTGGCGGCGTTCGACCACCGACACATCTTCCTCGATCCAACCCCCGATCCGGCCGCCTCCTATGCGGAGCGGCAGCGGCTGTTCGGGCTTCCCCGTTCCTCCTGGGCCGACTACGACGTCTCGAAAATCAGCGCGGGCGGCGGCGTGTTCTCGCGGCTGGAGAAGTCGATCGAGATCACTGAGGCGGTGCGCCTTGCACTGGGGCTGGAGCCGGGAACGACGGCGATGAGCCCACCGGAGCTGCTCAGGGCCGTCCTCCTGGCCCCTGTGGACCTGCTCTACAACGGAGGCATCGGCACGTACGTCAAGGCCTCCACCGAGACCCACGGGGACGTGGGAGACAAGGCCAACGATGCCATCCGTGTCAACGCCATTCAGCTGAGGACCAGGATCATCGCCGAGGGCGGCAACCTGGGCGTCACCCAGCGAGGCAGGATAGAGGCGGCGCTGGGTGGGGTGCTGCTGAACACCGACGCAATCGACAACTCCGCCGGTGTGGACTGTTCGGACCACGAGGTGAACATCAAGATCTTCCTCGACCGGATGATCGCCGCGGGAAGGATGTCCCCGGACGAAAGGACAGGCTTCCTGCACTCCCTTCAGGAGGAAGTCGGACGCTTGGTCTTGAAAACCAATGTGGACCAGAACGTGCTCCTCCTCAACGACCGCCAGCTGGTGCTTCACTGGAGCCCGAGCTTTGAGCGGACCATGGACTGGCTGGACGCCGTGACGGACCTGGACAGGAACCTTGAATGCCTGCCCAGCACGGAGCAACTGCACACCCGTCTGCAGGCCGGAGTCGGGCTGACATCTCCGGAGCTCTCCGTGCTGGCCGCGTATGCCAAGATCGCGCTGGCCAGGGAACTCACACTAAGCGGACTGGCCGATGACCCTTGGTTCTCCCAGACGCTGCGTGACTACTTTCCGCGCCAGCTATCGGAGCGGTTCGGGGAGGAGCTGTTCACGCATCCGCTGCGGCGGCAGATCGTGGCCACTGTTGTTGCCAACGACATGATCAATCTGGGGGGCATTGCCTTCGCCTTCCGGGCAATGGAGGAGACCACGGTATCGGCGGCCGCCGTGGCCCGCGGGTTCGTGGTCATGCGCAAGATCTGGGACTTTGACTCAATCACCGAAGCCCTCGCACAGCTGCCGGCAAGCATCCCCAGCGAGCACGGGTGTGCCGTGGCGCTGGACATGCGCCGCACGCTGGACCGCTCGACACGGTGGTATGTCAACCACGAGTTCCGGGACAAGCCAATCACCGAAGCAATGGCCCGGCTCGAGCCCCCCATGTCGCTTCTGCGCCCAAAGTTCAGCAGCTTCCTTCACGGCGTGAATCTGCAGCATACGGTGACCCGCCTGGCCCACAACGACGCCGTCGGCCTGCCCCATGAATTGGGCGTGCGCGCCGCCGAGATCCTGGTCAGCTACGGTCTTCTGGACATCTCCGCCATATCGGAAGAACTCCAAGAGCCCGCGGACACCGTGGCCGAAGTGTACTTTGCCGTCTTCGAGCGGATCTCGGCGGTCCCCATTCTTGAACACATCACGGCGTTGCCGCGGGAAACCCACTGGCAGGCCCTCGCGCGGGCGGCACTTCGGGACGACTTGTATTTGGTCCTTGCAGGCATGACGAAGGCTGTGGTGCGGAATACCCCACGTCCCGCCCGCGGAGCCGATCCAGTGGAGCGCATCATCGCCTGGGAGCGCGAAAACATCGAACAACTCGGCAGGATCCAGGAAACCATCAAGGAGGCCATCAAGCCGGGCCCGGTGGACATTGCAGCATTGTCCGTTGCGGTCAAACTGTTGCGGGCCTTGGTCAGCCGCTAGTAGAGGGGTATTTCCCCGGGCTGCGGTTCCATATCGAAGCCACTGGTCCACCAGACTGCGCGGTTTCGGCCCTTGGGTTTTGCTCCTCCGCGGCTGTGGCGGCGCAGCTCAGCGGTTGCCTGACGGAGGAACTCGGCGCGGTTGAGGAGCCCCGTCAGGCCGTCCCGAGTGGCGCGCTGAGGTCACTGGTGAGCTGTTCGTTGCTCAGCGCAGCCATGCTGAAGGACACAACCACCGGAAGCGCCATGATGTCCAGAGTGGTAACGGCCAAACCAACGTAGGCGAATACGGGCTCCGGGGCCCTCGGCCACGAACACTATCCAGCGGCAGGAGTAGGAGGCGGCGAGGAGTCCTGAGGGGACGGCCATCGGCCGTTGGATCCGGGAGGAGCTGGGTTCCATGAGCCACAGTTCGTTGGAGGCCGGATGGCCCAGAAGGGAAGCCACGACGGTAATGCCCGGACCGGCCGTCAGCAGCCACTCCTTCAGGCGTACCGTCCTCAACGACCGTGCACCGGCCCACACGGCGGCGGACCCATCACGAGCAAGGCGCTTCCCAATGGCTTGGCCCGTCGTTGGGTGAATGGTTTCCGTCGAAGAGGTGGGCGGCGGATCCGACACCTCCCAGGATCAACGCGGCACACCACCAGACGCTGTACGAGGAACGCGTCTGTCGGAAAGTGCTCGGCAAACCTTAGCGTCGGATATTTCACTTTTTCACAAGCCACCCCTTATACCACTGCCCGCTCCAAGCGTAAGCAGCGCGTTCGTCGACTCCGCGGACCTAAGGCTGGGCCAGCAGTTCGGCGAACAACCTCACTGTGTTGAGCTGAATTACCTCGCGTTAGGTTTGTTGGCTGTCAATTGGTGCTCGGCCCTCCCGTGCAGATGAAGCACACCCAAACCTGACGTCAGGGTTGCGGTCAATTGGTGCGTCAGAATAGGGTCCGTTGTGCGTACTCTGGACACACGCTTGTGAAAGCCCTTTAATTCCTAGCTGACACTTTTGAGAGGAGGGCTGAATGGCGGTTCAGCGCGCCAACCTCAGGCCTTCTTCGCGTTGCCAACGCGCGCGACAATATCTCACAGCACCGAGCACGGCCTGCCCGCCAGACGTGGAGGTCGGCGCAGTGTGAGGGACAGCTCCGGCAAACCAAGAGCGGCGCTGAACCGTGCAGCATTCGCGTCGTCACAATCCGAGGCCAGGACCGCCCAGGCCTAGCGGTTGCCCTTTTTTCGTGAGCCCTTGCCTCGGCCCTTGTCCGGATTCGGGGCGTAGCGCTGGGCCACCTTCGGCTTCTTGACCGCGGGGCCGCGCCGGTCCGGCTTCGGTTCCCTTTTGGGCTTTTCCTGCTGGGCCGACGGCTGCCGGGAACTCGCCGCGGTGCGGCCGCGGACAATCCCGATGAACTCCTCAATGATGTCGTCCGTGGAATCGTTGGGCCAGGCGAGCGCGATCTCCGTGGCCGGGGCCCCTGTCAGACGACGGGCCACGGTGTCCTTGACGTTGAAGTGCCGGGCCACGGACATCGGCAGGACCACCAGGCCCGCGCCGGACGCCACCACCTGCATGGCCGTTTCCGGACCGCCCAGTTCGGCGACGTCCAGGAACGTCTCTGCGGCCAGGTCCTCCAGCGCCACTTCCTCAAACACCGAAATCTCGTGCCCCTTCGGCGCCACCACCACGGGCTGCTCCTCATACAGGGGGATCACGTTGAGGCCTTCACGCTCCACCGGAAGCCGGACGAAGCTGAGGTCCGCGGAACCGTCGCTCAGCACGGACAGCTGCGCGCCGTCGTCGGACATAAACGACTCCAGCGGGATGTCCAGCACACGCTCTTCCCAGCGGCGGATCCACTTGCCCGGGGTCACACCGGCCACGTAGGCGAAGCGGAGCACACGGGGCGCCTCATGCTCCGGCGATTCGTCGGGGCTGGCGTTCTGGGGGGATTCATTGTCTGCGGGCACGTCTTCACAGTACCGCCCGCACGGCCCCGCGATGCCGGAACTGGCACGGAGCTGGTGCTGTATTGGTGCCCTTCGGGCAAGCAGCCGGATACCCTTGAACCATGACCTCTGCAAACTCCCAGTCCATGAAGCCGGCCACCGTTGCCAAGAAACTCGGCATCTACCTGCCGGCAACACCGCAGGAGTTCCAGGATTCAACCATCAGCCGCGCCGATTTCGCCGAACTCCAGGCCAACCCGCCGGAGTGGCTCGCGGAACTCCGCCGCAACGGCCCGCACCCCCGCCCGGTGGTGGCCCAGAAGCTGAACGTCTCCATCAGCGGCCTGGCCCGCGGCGGTGTTGAGGAAGCGCTGACGACGGCGGAAATCACCGCGCTGCTGCAGGCTCCCCCGGCGTGGCTGGTCACCGAGCGGTCCACCCATGCCGCCGTCCGCACCGAAGCCCAGCGCGTCAAAGAAGAAGCCGCCAAGAAGGACGCCAAGAAAGCCCGCGCCCAGGCCGAGTAGCCTCCGCCTTCAGAGTTACCTGCGCTCTTCATAGGCTTGTCCGTGGATCCGAACCTTGAAGGTTCGGATCCACGGACAAGCCTCTGTTGTTTCCGGGCATGCCATCCGTAGAACAAGGGCTACATCAAGCGTAGAATTAATCCATGGACAAGGTAGGGGTTCGGGAACTCAAACAAAATCCGAGAGCGGTCCTTGAGCGGGTCGAGCACGGAGCCACTCTGGAGATAACCCTCCAGGGCCGTGCGGTTGCAGTGATATCACCTGTAACGCATCGTAAGAAGTGGAGTTCAGCCGCTGAAGTGGCAATTGCCCTCAAGCTTGCCGGGCTCGGCCCAGACCAGACCGGGTGGCTCGAGGAACACGAAGAATCCAGGGATACCGATCCTGTGGTTGATCCGTGGACTAGGCCGTGATCCTGCTTGACACCAATGTCCTAATTACACCACCTGCCGTCTGGCCGGCCGGCGCCGTGCTCGGCTCGAGCATCATCTCGCTGGCGGAGCTCCAATTCGGCATCAGATCCTCAGCATCTGAGGAGATCCGCCGCAACAGGGTGCACCGACTTGCCGTCTGGCGGGAGCTAATGGACTGGATTCTCTTTGACGAGCATGCCGCCGAGAGCTATGGCGAGCTGGCCGCGCGGGTCAAGCGATTGCGGCCCCAGCACGCCAGAAGTAAGGACATCATGATCGCCGCCCAAGCCCACTCGCTCGGCATCCCGTTGATGACACGCAACGCCAGGGATTTCGAGTTGGTCGACGATGTGGTGGAAATTCTCGGAGTAGGCTGCTGAGGAACTCAGTCCTGGTGCAGCTGCACGAAATTGCCGCAACCGTCGTCGAACACTGCACTGATCCCGGACGGATCCTCTGACGGCTCGCCCTTGAACTGGACGCCGGCAGCCACCAGCCGCTCATACTCGGCCCGCACATCCGGTACGCCGAACACGATGGCCGGGAGACCGGCTTCGTGCAGGGCGTTCATGTAATTGGCACCGATCGGGTTGTCGCTGGGCTCCAGCAGCAGCCCCACGGACCCGGCGTCGGCGCCCGGATCCTTGATGATGAAAAGGTTGTGTTCGGGCATCGCCATCAGCGTCTCGAACCCGAGGGTCCCGGTGTAGAACGTGTGGGCGGCGGCCGGATCCTGGACATGGATGCTGCACATTTTCAGTCTCATGGTCCCAAGCTACCCGGCCCGCAGCCGGCGCGGGAACCTCCAAGCCGGAAGCCGAGCCGGTGCAGCCGGTCCCGTCATTGACCCCAGTGCGCGGAGGGGTTGCAATGGAAGTAGCAACCCGGAATCCTGGGCCGGGGCCTGACGCGGGGAGGTGCCGCAGTGCCGGCATTTGCAGAATCCGTCCTGTTTGGAGCGTTGCAGCTGCTGTTCTGGGGTGCGGTGCTGATGTGCGCAGTCGCTGCCACAGTCCTGGCTGTCCGCCACCATTCGACGCCGGACCCCGCCGTCCGCGCCCCGGACCCTGTGTTCTGGGACGTGTTTATGGGATCTGCCGTGGCCCTCCCGGCGATCCTTATTCCCACACTCGCGTCGCCCTGGCTTGGTGTGGTCCTCACCGCGCTGGGCACAGGTGCTGGCGTGGCCGCCTACCGTGGCAGTCCGCGGATCCTGGCCTGGCAGGAACGCCGCCGGCAGCTGCGGCAGGACCGGCCCGTTCACGCCGCGGCGCAGGCCGAACATGACGCACTCCTGACCCGGTGGAGCCGCTACGAACTGGATCCTGCCTGCTGCATCGACTACCCGGCCATGACGGACGTCCGGCGGCCCGAGACGTCCGCGCTGATCCGGGCCATGAGGGAGGCGGAACAGCTCCGGGCAGTGCCGCACCAAGGCTACGCTCCCGCCGTCGCCCGCTTTGGCCTTGCCCTCGCAGAGGCGGAACGGGCTGCCGGGATCCCTGCCGGACTTCCCGCCGTCGGACGTTAACTGCTGTGTCGCCGCCGCTGGAGTCCGGCGGCGGGGCGCCGTAGCATCCGAGGATGGAACCCACAGAAGCGGAAATCCGTGACCAGTTCGGCAGGGGCCTGGAGGATAAGGGGGCCTGGCGGCAGGCCATCACCCTTGCAGCGGCCGGGGAGCTGACGGCGCGCTGGCTGGAGGGCAAAAGCGAGTACCAGGCGGCTACCTTTACGGTCCGCTACGACGCCGAAACCGGACCCATCGCCGCCGAGCTGGCCGCGTTAAACCGGAACGGCCTGTTCACCAAGGAATCCCAGCCAGGACTGCGGGACACCGGCAACGTCCAGCGCCAGTACGTGACCGGCTTCTGCAGTGCGGAGGCGGCCGCGGAACTCCTGGCCCTCTCCACCCGGACTGAGCTGGTGACGGTGGCCCATGCCCCGGGCGAGGCCAGCAGCGCCGCCATCCCGGTAACGCTCGACGGCGGCGAGGTAGTTACCGTCCTCGGCTCCAGCGAGACTCCGGTGCAGGAAGCGCAGATCCAGGACTGGGCGGAGGAAACCAACGAAACGCTGGCGCTCCTGCTTGCCGACTCCTGGTACGTGGAAATCCTGGATCCGGTCTGGGGCCGCAACGACGTGCTGCTGCCGGCCGTCCTGGCCGCGCTGAAACCCGCACAGTAGCACGCTAGTATTTAGAACCCTGAGGTACCGGCCTTGACCGCAAGGACCGGCCGGTCCGCCTGCATCAGGATCCGTTGCGCGTGGCTGCCCAGGATGAACTTGCCCACCTGCGTACGGTGGCGCAGGCCGATAACGATCAGGGACGCATCGGCCTCCCGGGCGAATTCCAGGAACTCGTCGGCAAGATCGTTCAGGTACGGCGGCTGGATGACGGTGGCCTCCACGCCGGCTTCGGTGGCCCGTCGGGCAGCCTGTGCAAGGACGTCGTCCGGTGCCACGGACTTGTCCACCAACGCACCCTCCCTCGCGGAGTTGACGATCACCAGGTTCTCGTTGCGGAGCCTGGCTTCGGCGATGCCGGCCGTCAGCGCGGCCTCTCCTGCGGGTGTTGGGACGAATCCGACGACGATGCTCATACTTTCTCCTTGATAGACGGCGTGGCAGCCGGGACGGCCAGGGACTTGCGCTTGGCGATGCCACCGCGGATGGCCGGGAGAACCGCTACCAGGACAAAGACCAGCAGCAGCGTGGCCGAAATCGGGCGGCCGAAGAAGCCTGTCGGATCGCCGCCGAAAACCAGCAGCGAGCGGCGCATGGAGCTTTCCAGCAGTTCACCCAGCACAAACGCCAGCACCAAGGGGCCAGGTTCGAAGCCGAACTTCTTCATCAGATAGCCGACGATGCCGAAGACAACCACCAGGGTGACATCGAACATGCTGTTGTTGATGGTGTACGCACCCAGCAGCGTGATCAGGGCAGTGACAGGTGCCAGGATGGCGGCGCGGACGCGGAGGATCTTCACGAAGATTCCCACCAGCGGCAGGCTCATGATCAGCAGCAGGATGTTGCCGATGTACATGGAGTTCACCACGCCCCAGAACAGCTCCGGGTTCTGTTCCACCAGCTGCGGGCCGGGGGTTACGCCCTGGATCAGCAGCGCGCCGAACATCAGCGCCATGGTGGCGTTGGCGGGGATCCCGAGGGTCAGCAGCGGGATAAAGGACGAGGTGGCGGCCGCGTTGTTCGCTGTTTCCGGTCCGGCCACACCTTCGGGTGCGCCCTTGCCGAAGCGTTCGGGCTGCTTGGCCCGCTTTTTCTCCATGGCGTAGGAAGCCATCGAGGCGATGGTGGCGCCCCCGCCCGGGAGGATACCGAGGAAGAAGCCCAGGACAGAGCCGCGGCCGATCGCACCGGAGGCCTGCTTCAGGTCCTGCCGGGAGGGCCAGACGTTGGTGACCTTCGACGGCGCCTTCGCGGCCCGGTGCCGTTCCTCCAGGTTGTAGAGGATCTCACCGAGGCCAAAGATGCCCATGGCGATCGGCACAAAGTCGATGCCGTCGGCCAGTTGCAGGCTGCCGAACGTGAAGCGGCTTTCGCCGGTGAAGATGTCCCGGCCAACGGTGGCGAGCAGGAGTCCAAGGGCCGCGGCGATGAGCGCTTTGGCTTTCGATCCGCTGCTGATGGTGGCCACCAGGAGGATGCCGAGCATCGCCAGGGCGGTGTATTCGGGCGGGCCGAAGTCCAGCGCGAAGCTCGCCACGAGGGGTGCCAGGAACGTCAGGCCGATGATGGCGGCGGTTCCGCCGATGAACGAGCCGATGGACGCCAGGCCCAGCGCCGTGCCGGCCTTGCCCTGTTTCGCCATTTGGTAGCCGTCGAACACGGTCACCACGGAGGACGCCTCGCCGGGGAGCCGCAGGAGCACCGAGGTGATGGTGCCGCCGTACTGGGCGCCGTAGAAGATACCGGCAAGCATGATGATCGCGGTGACGGGCTCCACGTTGTAGGTGAGCGGAAGCAGGATGGCGATGGTTGCCGCGGGCCCCAGGCCGGGCAGCACACCGATCAGCATGCCGATCACCACCCCGAGCAGGCAGTACAGGAGGTTGGTCGGCTCCAGGACAACGGCAAATCCGTTGATGACGGGATTCAGAAAATCCACGGGGGTCTCCTAGAAGAGATGGGGGATGGAGGTTTGGAGCGCGAGGACGAAGATGGCGTAGAAGGCAATCACGACGGCGGCACTGACCACCAGCGTGGAGCGCCACGTTTCGCCGCCCAGGAAGCGCATCCAGACGATGCACAGCACCAGGGCCGGCAGCTCAAAGCCGATGAGCGGCATGAGGGCCACCATGGCGGCCAGGGTCACCAGGCCGGTCAGCGGCGCACTCGACATACGGGTGAACTTCTCCGCGTCCCGGTTGTGCCGGCCGGCGATCAGCTGGAACAGCCCGAGAGCCGCCATGACACAGCTGATCATGAACGGCCACAGCCCGGGCTGCGGTTTGTCAGGGGTTCCCAGTCCCATCGCCAGGGACAGGATCACCGCGCCGAGGCCCACCCCCATGACCACCAGGGACGAGGCCGCGTTGGCCAGGGCTCCGGCCGCAGGAGACTTGTCCTCCTCCCACTGGGCCGCGAGCTGTTCCGGGGTCAGGTCATCGCCGGTGATCGAGCTTGTCGAGATCGGGTCCGTTGACGCTTCCTTCACGGAGTCACTTTGTTCCGCTGAGGCTGATGTCGTACTTCTCCACCAGCTCCTTGTATTTCGCTGCGTAAGCCTTCCACTCGGTGACGACTTCCGCACCGGAGATCTCCTTGGGCGTCAGCATGTTCTTTTTGTTGAACTCCTTGTAGGCCTCCGACTTGAATGTCTCCTGGAATGCAGCGAGCAGCTTGTCCTTGGCTGCCTGCGAGGTGCCCTTGGGCGCCGCGACTGCACGGTACTGCGCCACCGGAACGTCGTAACCGGCTTCCTTGGCAGTGGGGGTGTCCGGCAGGAAGCTGTTCCTGTCCCCGGAGAAGACCAGGAGCGGCGTGACCTTTCCGGCCGTGATCTGCGGCATCGCTTCGCCGAGCTGGATGGTGGCCAGTTCCACCTGGTTGCCGAGGACTGCCGTCAGGGCGGGCTTGCCGCTGTCAAAGGGAATGTCGGTGCCCTTGACCTCTGCCTGCTTGAAGAGCACGGTCTGGGCGAGCTGGCTGCCGGTACCGACGCCCGTCGTTCCGAACGTGACGTTGCGGCCCGCGCCGGTCACGTCCTTGAAGGTCTTGAAGCCGGACCCGGGGCTGGCCACCAGGACGTAGTCGTCCTGGGACAACCCGGCAATGATGTCCAGGTCATCGATGTTCACGGCTTCGTCCTTGGTGACAGCGAGCGGAGTAATGGTGATCAGGGATGCGGTGAGCAGGACCAGTTCCTGGCCATCGGCGGGCTTGCCGGCAACTTCCTTGGTGGCAAGGGCGCCGTTGGCACCCGGCTTGTTCACAACAGGCACAGGCTGGCCTAGGGTCTTGGAAGCACCTTCAGCGAGGGCCCTGGCGATCAGGTCCGTGCTGCCGCCGGCGGCCTGCCCCACCGTGAGGTTGACCGGCCCGTTGGGGTATTTCGCTGAATCGGTGGCGCCGCCTGCGACGTTGCCGCAGGCAGTCAGTGCCAGCAGCGTGACGGCGGAAGCCGCTCCCAGGATCGTGCGGCGTGTGGGGAAGTGCATCATTGGAACTCCTCGTAGAGATTCGGGGCGAGGCCCGGTCGTCGCTGTGAACCGAATCACTTCTGGCTCGCTCAACGACTATAGGGAGGAGCTATGATGCATGTCTAAGCCCGAATATGCATCGAGTAATACCCGAAAGGCATCATGTTCACTTTCGACCAACTGGCCGGATTCATCGCGGTCGCGGAGGAACTCCACTTCGGACGGGCCGCGGAAAAGCTGAACATGACCCAGCCGCCGCTCAGCCGCCAGATCCAGAAACTGGAGAAGAGCATCGGCACGGAGCTGCTGGAGCGCGACAACCGCAAGGTGGAGCTCACGCCGGCCGGGCGCGCGTTCCTCGACGAGGCCAAGAGGCTTATGGCCCTGGCCAACCGGGCGCCGGTGACGGCCCGCCGGATCGCCACCGGCCGCTCAGGCGTCCTCCGGGTGGGCTTTACCGCGGCCAGCGGGTTCAGCATCCTGGGTCCGCTCCTGGAGGAGATCGCGTCAATCCTTCCCGACGTCGACATCGACCTGCAGGAGCTCGTCACCGGCGAACAGATCCAGGGACTGCTGACGGGTGAACTCGACCTTGGCCTGGCCCGGCCGCCCTTTGACCGCGCCATCTTCGATTCGCACCTGCTGTACCGGGAATCCCTGGCGCTGGCCGTGCCAACAGGCCACAGTTTGGCGGACCTGACCCGGCCCGTGGAGGACGCCGATATCCGGGACGAACCGCTGATCATGCATTCGCCGTCGAAAGCCGCCTACTTCTACGACCTGGTGGTCCGCCTGCACGCCATCCACCACGGGAACGTCGTGCATACCGTGAGCCAGATCCTCACCATGGTCTCCCTGGTTGCGGCCAAGCGGGGTGTGGCGTTTGTCCCGCATTCAGCCACGCTCCTGGCGATCAAGGGGGTCGAATTCCTGCCGCTGGCCGGCCCCAGCAGCGAGGACCCGGTTGAACTCCACGCCATCTGGAAACGCAAGGTGGCCAACCCGGCCCTGCGGCGGCTCCTGCAGGACCTGGAATTCAGGACGGAGTAGCCTCGGTGGTCGAGCCCGTCGAGACGCGTGTGCCGACGATGCCTTCAGAGCATCAATCAATACGAAAAGGGCCTTAGACAGGCATCACGCGGCCTGCCTACTCTGAACGGGAACCAACACCAGCCGCCCGCGGCATGCACCACGCGGCGCTCACACAGAGGACAACATCGTGGCAAAGTACACCCCGCAGGAACTGGCAGACACCCTCAAGGAAGGCCTGCTGTCCTTCCCGGTGACCGCTTTCGACGCCAACCTGCAGTTCGACGAGGAAAGCTACCGCAAGCACCTCGCCTGGCAGGCCAGCTTCCCGGTAGCCGGCCTCTTTGCAGCAGGCGGCACCGGCGAGGGCTTCTCCCTCACGCCGGCGGAATCAGAGCGCGTGGTCCGCGCCGCCGTCGATGAAGTAGGCAGCATTGTCCCCGTCCTAGCCTCGGCCGGAGGCTCCACGGCCCAGGCCATCGAGAACGCGCAGGCTGCCGAAGCAGCCGGCGCCGACGGCCTCCTGCTCCTCCCGCCGTACCTGACCGAAGCAGACCAGGACGGCCTCGTTGACCACGTCAGCGCCATCTGTAGCTCCACCTCACTCGGCGTCATCATCTACAACCGCGCCAACGCCATCTACAAAGACACCACGGTGGCCACCCTTGCCGACCGCCACGAAAACCTCATCGGCTTCAAAGACGGCGTGGGCGACCTCGAACACGATGCCCGCGTCTACGCCAAGCTCGGCGACCGCCTGTTCTACCTCGGCGGCCTCCCCACGGCCGAAACCTTCGCCCTCCCGCTGCTGCAGCTCGGGATGAGCACGTACTCGAGCGCCATGTACAACTTCGTCCCGCAGTTCGCGCTGGACTTCTACCAGGACGTCCGCAACAACGACCGCGTCGCCGTGAACAAGAAGCTCAATGAGTTCGTCATCCCCTACCTGGACATCCGCGACCGCGTGAAGGGCTACTCTGTTTCCATCGTCAAGGGTGGCCTGGACGCGATCGGCCGCTCGGTCGGCGGAGTCCGCCCCCCGCTGCAGAACCTGGCACCCCAGGACCTTGCTGACCTCAAAGCCCTCATCGCCAGCATCTCCTGACCCACCCTCTCCAAGGAGTAACCACAGTGACACTCACCGGACATTCCCTGATCGCCGGCCGGCCCGTCGGCGGCGGCGGTAAAACAGCCTTTGGCTTCAACCCCGCCACGAACGAACAGCTCGATCCCGCGTATTCGCTGATCACCGAAGAGCAGTTGACGACGGCGACCTCCGCCGCCGCGGCAGCCTATCCATCCTTCAGCACGCTGGACCCCGCAGCCCATGCGGCGTTCCTGGACGCCATCGCGGACAATATCGAGGCCATCGGCGAGGAGCTGATCATCCGCGCGGGCCTGGAAACCGGCCTGCCCGCGGCGCGGCTGCAGGGCGAACGTGCCCGCACCACCGGTCAGCTGCGCCTCTTCGCGAATGTTGTCCGCCAGGGCGACTTCCGCGGCGTCCGCATCGACCCCGCCATCCCGGACCGCGCTCCCCTGCCGCGCACTGACATCCGCCAGCGCCAGATCCCGCTCGGCCCAGTTGCCGTCTTCGGTGCCAGCAACTTCCCGCTGGCGTTCTCGACGGCGGGCGGAGACACCGCCTCGGCCCTCGCCGCCGGTTGCCCCGTGGTTTTCAAGGCCCACAACGCCCACCCCGGCACCAGCGAACTGGTGGGCCAGGCGATTGCCAAGGCAGTGGCCGATGCCGGCCTCCACCCCGGTGTCTTCTCGCTGATTTACGGTCCCGGATCCAGCATTGGCCAGGCTCTTGTGGCCGATCCCGCCATCAAGGCCGTGGGCTTCACCGGCTCCCAGGCCGCGGGCATCGCGCTGATGCGCACCGCCGCGGGGCGCCCGGAACCCATCCCCGTCTACGCCGAAATGTCCTCGTTGAACCCGGTGTTCGTCTTCCAGGGCGCGCTCAAGGGTGACGTCGACGCCCTCGCCGCCGCCTACGTCACCGCGGTCACGGGCAGCTCAGGACAGCTCTGCACCTCCCCCGGGCTCCTCTTCGCCCCGGCAGGCGAGCTAGGCGACAAACTCGCCGCCGCCGTCGGCCGCGCCATCTCCACCTGCGCGGGACAGACGATGCTCACCGAGGGCATCGCCGGGTCCTGGAACGCCGGCGCCGAGGCGCTGGGCTCCGCGGACGGCGTCACCGTCGTCGGGCAGGGCACCGTTGGGCCCACTGAAAACGCCCCCGCCCCCACCATCTTCGGTACGCAGGTCAGGGATTTCGTGACCAACCACGTGCTGCACGAGGAAATCTTCGGTGCCGCGTCCCTGGTGATCCGCTACGCCTCCACCGGGGAACTCCTCGAAGCCATCGGCCGGCTCGAGGGCCAGCTCACCGCGTCACTGCAGCTCACCGAAGAGGACTACCCGACGGCGGCGCAGCTGCTCCCCGCCCTCGAACAGAAGGTGGGACGCATCATCGTCAACGGCTGGCCCACCGGCGTCGAAGTAGGCTACGCCATGGTCCACGGCGGACCGTTCCCAGCCACCTCGGATTCACGGACCACCTCGGTGGGAACCCTCGCCATCAACAGGTTCCTGCGGCCGGTCGCGTACCAGAACCTGCCCCAGGAACTGTTGCCCGCCGCACTGCAGGACAGCAACCCGTGGCAGCTCAACCGGCGGGTCGACGGCACCGTTGAAGCCGCAACCGACGCAAAAGATAGGGTCAACGCATGACTAACCAGCCAACCATTGCCCGCGTGGAAGTGGTGCCGGTAGCCGGGCACGACAGCATGCTGATGAATCTCAGCGGCGCGCACGGCCCGTTCTTTACCCGCAACGTGGTCATCGTGACAGACTCTGATGGCCGCACGGGCCTGGGCGAGGTTCCCGGCGGCGAGAAAATCAAGGCCACCATCGAGGAAGCCGGGACGCTTATCGCCGGACAGCCCGTGGCCCGGTACCGCTCCATGCTGCGGGAGATTGCGGCAGAGTTCGCGGACCGCGACGCCGGTGGCCGGGGCCTGCAGACCTTCGACCTGCGCACCACGGTCCACGCTGTCACCGCCGTCGAATCCGCCTTGCTGGACCTGCACGGCCAGTTCCTCGGCGTTCCCGTGGCCGAACTGCTCGGCGACGGGCAGCAGCGCACGTCGGTGCCCATGCTCGGGTACCTGTTCTTTATTGGCGACCATGCGCGCACGGACCTTCCCTACCTGGTGGAGGACGCGCCGTCGGACCGCTGGGAGAAGCTGCGCCGGCAGGAGGCCATGACCCCCGAGGCAGTGGTTGCCCTGGCCGAAGCCGCGCAGGAACGCTACGGCTTCACCGACTTCAAGCTCAAGGGCGGTGTGCTGTCCGGGGATGACGAAGTGGATGTGGTCACCGCGCTGCACAAGCGTTTCCCCGAGGCGCGGGTAACCCTGGACCCGAACGGCGGCTGGCCCCTGGAGGAGGCTATCCGCCTGGGCAAACGGATGCAGGGCGTGGTGGCCTACGCCGAAGATCCGTGTGGCGCGGAAGGCCGGTTCTCCGGCCGGGAGGTGATGGCCGAGTTCCGCCGCGCCACCGGCCTGAAAACCGCCACCAACATGATCGCCACCGACTGGCGGGAAATGTCCCACGCCATCCGCAGCAACGCCGTGGACATTCCCCTGGCGGACCCCCACTTCTGGACCATGTCCGGCTCGGTCCGTGTGGCGCAGCTGTGCAAGGAATTCGGCCTGACCTGGGGATCGCACTCGAACAACCACTTCGATATTTCCCTGGCCATGTTCACGCATACCGGTGCTGCTGCTCCGGGTGAGATCACCGCGCTGGACACGCACTGGATCTGGCAGGACGGGCAGGGGCTCACCAAGAACCCGCTGCAGATCCGCGACGGGGCTATTTCGGTGCCCGATGCGCCCGGCCTCGGCATTGAGCTGGACCGCGCAGCCCTGGACAAGGCCCATGAGCTGTACCTGAAGTACGGGCTCGACGCCCGGGACGACAGCGTCGGCATGCAGTACTACGTCGACGGCTGGTCCTTCGACCCGAAGCGGCCCTGCCTGGTCCGGTAGGGCCGGGCACTCAGCTTCCGCCCGGCCGTCTTTTCCCGCAACAGGAGACGGCCGTGCGGAATCCCATGCCCGATAGTTAACAGCCAGACAGCTAAATAGAAGGGCACATCTGTGGGCGGCGTTGTTTCCGGAATCCTGATCGTCTCCGCCGTCATTGCCGTAGGCTACGTCGCCGCCCGGCTGCGGATCCTGGGGCCGGAAGTCCAGGGCGCCCTGACGCGTACCGCCTACTACATCACCAACCCGGCATTGCTGTTCACCGTGGTGGCCGGCAGTGATATCCGTGCCGCGCTCGGAACCGATGCCCCTCTGGCGCTGCTTTCAGCAGCGATAGTGGGGCTTCTCTATTGCCTGGCGAGCTTCCTCTTCTTCCGGCGTCCAGTGGCGGAGACCGCCGTCGGGGCCATGGCCAGCAGCTACGCCAATGCCAACAACATCGGCATCCCGGTCTCGCTGTACGCCGTGGGCACGGCACAGCACGTAGCCCCGGTGCTGCTGGTCCAGCTCCTGGTGATGGCGCCGTTCTACCTCACGGTGATGGGGTTGGCCTCCGGGTCCAAAGTCTCGTGGAAGAAGATGCTGCTCACGCCGTTCGCGAATCCCATGATCATCGCCTCGGCACTGGGAGCCACCGTCGCACTGACCGGCTGGAACGCGCCGGACCTGGTGCAGAAACCCATCGACATGCTCGCCGCCGGGGCCGTGCCCATGGTCCTGCTGGCCTTCGGATTGTCCCTCGCCGGCCGGGCTCCCCTGCAAAAGGGCGATGGCCGCACCGAAACCTTTGTGGCCACGTTCCTCAAGATTGCCGGCATGCCGGTCATTGTGTGGGTGCTGGGCCGGTTTGTCTTTGGGCTCGAAGGGCAGCACCTGCTGGCCAGCGTGATCATGGCCGCGCTCCCCACCGCCCAGAACGTCTTCCTCTTCGCCTCCCCCTACGGCCGCGGCATGACCGTGGCCCGCGACGTCATCCTGTGCACCACGGTGCTAAGCGTGGGCGCGCTGGTGGTTGTTGCCTGGCTGGTGGGATAAGCCGCCGGTGGCCTCGCCTGTGACATCCTCGCCCGGTTCGCTTCAGTATTCCTTACGCACCGGTTAGGAGCAGTTCTGTCGGGGTGGTGCCATCCATTCTCCGCCCCGCAGCACGCCAGCGAGGTTCAGGTCCGGATCAACCACGACGATGTCGGCAGGCATCCCTGCACGGAGGTCGCCCGCCTGCGATGAACGTCCAAGGACTGCTGCCGGCACGGCACTCGCGGAGGTGACGGCGTCGCCCAAGGAAACACCTGCAGCGACGGCGGCACGGACGACGTCCAGCAATGTGGCTGTTCCACCGGCGATGGCCCCGGTGTCGTCCACACGGGCTACGCCTCTATCCACGGTCACTGCCAGTGCGCCCAGCCGGTATTGGCCATCCCGCAGGCCGGTCGCAGCCATGGAATCCGTGGCAAGCGCGATGTTTTCCGCTCCCACCAGTTCGAAAACTGTTTTGACCGTTTCCGGGGCGAGATGGACCCCGTCGGCAATCAGCTCCACTACGGCGTTCCCGGCGCGTGCTGCGCTGAGGCAGGCCGAGACGGGGCCGGGAGAGCGGTGGTGCAGTCCGG
Organism: Pseudarthrobacter sp. KH_020_B; assembly: GCF_057840185.1. Classification (NCBI taxonomy): domain Bacteria; kingdom Bacillati; phylum Actinomycetota; class Actinomycetes; order Micrococcales; family Micrococcaceae; genus Pseudarthrobacter; species Pseudarthrobacter sp. KH_020_B. The sequence continues at coordinate 73,442 of NZ_CM174506.1, read as the reverse complement.
GCATTGCATTGAACAGATGGGTCACCGTTGGGCGCCGCCCCATCAGGGCGTTCGGGGCTTTGGCAAGTCCCGCAGCGGCACGTTCCAAAAACGCGGCGGCGGCTGGGTGATCCGCTGCCGTATGTCCCAATGAGGGAAGTGCCCCTTGGGCGGTGAGCAGGTCCACGAGCCTGGGCGCGCCCGGGAGTTCTGCGGCCAGAGTCATGGAGGCCAGGGACGGGCCGGCCGCTTCGAACAGTTCGCCCATCAGACCGGTGTCCGGTTCCAGCAACAACGCAGGGTCGTGCGCGCCGCACTGTCCGGCCGAGAGAAAGGGGCCTTCCAAGTGTGAGCCTGCAATCAGCCCTTCCTCCTCCACCGACCGCAGCGCTTTGAGGTTCCGCAGCAAATCCGTCGGCGCTGCAGTGACCAGGCTGGCGAGAAGCGTGGTCGTTCCGCGGCTGTGAAGGTAGCGGGCAGCAGAACGGGCGCCCTCCACCGAACCTTCGGAGAAATCCGAGCCATTGGCGCCGTGGCAGTGCAGGTCCACCAGGCCCGGAAGCAGGATGCGGCCGGCTGGACCAGATTTGACGCCAGCACTGGAGATGTCACCAGCATCTGGGTCCCCGCGAAACCCTGATGCCGGTCCGGCGTACGTGATGTGGCCCCCGTCCACGGCGATGAGCCCGTCATTGATGTCCATGGTGCTGGACACGATCCGGCCTCGCAGTACCTGTGCCTTGTCCATCATTCGTTAGCCTCCCGCTGCCAGTGCCGCGGCCATGCTGGCAGCGAGCAGGGGATCGGCCGCGCTTGCCTTGGTCCCAGTGGTAGGGTCTTGCGTCCGGGCAGAGGAATGGACAGCGTGGACCCCACTTTTCAGGAGCGCGGGCACGAGTTCAAGCCTTACACCGCCTCCCGCCATGATCTGTACAGAGGGAGCGTGGGTCCGTCCCATTTCCACCAACCGGATCAGCATCTGCAGGCCGGCGGTGCAGTCGGGTCTGCCTCCGCTGGTCAGCACCCGGTCAACCCCTGCGTGTTCGAGCCTGGCCAGGGCCTCAGCGGGATCTATGCCCGCGGCCAAAGCAGCATCGAAGGCCCGGTGGAACGTTACCTCCGCGGAGGGATGCTGTTGGCGGGCGATCCCGGAAATCCGGCGCAGCGCTACAACGTCCGGGCCGCCGTCGGCCGCCAGTATGCCCACCACGACGCCGGCGGCCCCGGCATCCAAGGCCGCAACGACGTCGCGCTCCAGCACCTCAATCTCCTCACCGGTGTAGGTGAAGTTTCCCGGGCGGGGGCGGATCAGTACGTGGACCGGCAGGTCCATCTGGCATGCCTGCTCAATGGTTCCGATGCTTGGCGTGATGCCATCCGTTTCGGCCAGGGCCGCGCAGAGTTCCACCCTTGCAGCGCCCACGGATGCTGCAAGGCGAACGCCGCTGCCATCTTCCACCGCCAGTTCGAGCTGCGGCGACATGGAGGTGGAGGCCCGCTGGAAACCATGCCCCACACTGTGCCTGCCTGCCATGACCCGCTTCTCCGCCACGCTTAGAGTCCCTGCCACTCAGGTTTCCGCCCGAACGTGTCGTGATAATAGTCCCGGTGGGCCAGTTTGGAGGCAGCCGCTTCGTCCACCAAAACCGTGACATGGGGGTGGAGCTGGAGGGCTGAGGCAGGGCACATCGCCGCCACGGGACCCTCCACGGCTGCCGTAATGGACTCAGCTTTGGACTCACCCATGGCCAGCAGCAGGATGTGCCGTGCCTCACCGATGGTGCCCAGCCCCTGAGTCAGCACATGGTCCGGAACGTCCGCCGGATTCTCGAAGAAGCGCGCGTTGTCCTGTCGGGTCTGCCGGGTCAGCGTCTTGATCCGGGTCCGGGAGGCCAGGGAGGACATCGGCTCGTTGAAACCGATATGGCCGTCGGTCCCAATCCCCAGGATCTGGACATCCACTCCTCCCGCTGCCTCGATGCTGGCCTCATAGCGCAGGGCCTCAGTGCCCGGATCTTTTGCCGTCCCGTCCAGGCCGTGCACCGCATCCGCCCCGAAGTCCACACTGTCCGTGAACTCCGCACGTATCACCGAATGGTAGGACTGCGGGTGGGTGCTGGCCAGGCCCAAGTATTCATCGAGGAGGAAGGCCTGTACTGTGGCGAAGCTCAGCCCGCCGCTGCGGTGGCGCTTTATTAGTTCCCGGTACGTGCCCAAGGGAGTGGACCCGGTGGCCAGGCCAAGGATCGAGGGGCCGATGCGGACTTGTTGCTCAATGGCGTCTGCTGCCGTGCGGGCCACGTCGGCGCCCGTGGGAAGGATAACGATTTCCATAGGGAAGGAATGCTTTCGGTTGCAGTTGTGGGGTGGGAAAGGGAGGTGCGGTGTTATTTTGCTGCGTCGGTTTCGACCGTGACTTCGTCGTCCTCCCGGCCCGGGGTGCGCAGGTTCCAGCGCTTGATCACGAAGGAGAAGAGGAAGTAGTAGATCACCGCATAGCCCAGTCCGATGGGAATAAGCAACCAGGCGTTCTGGGCTTTGCCGAAGTTCAGGATGAAGTCGATCAGCCCGGCCGAGAACGTGAAGCCGTGGTGGATGTCCAGAGCATTTACCAGCGCCATGGAGCTTCCGGTCAGTGCCGCGTGGACGATGTAGAGCGGGAAGGCAACGAACATGAAGGAGTACTCGAGCGGTTCGGTGATGCCGGTGAAAAATGCGGTGAGGGCTGTGGAGAGCATGATGCCGCCCACCACCTTCTTCTGGGACGGCTTAGCGTGGCGCCAGATGGCCAGGGCGGCGGCGGGAAGTCCGAACATCATGATGGGGAAGAAGCCGGTCATGAACACGCCTGCAGTGGGATCGCCGGCGAAGAACCGGTTGAGGTCGCCGCGGACCAACTGCCCCGAAGCGTCGGTGTAGTCGCCGATCAGGAACCAGACAGCGGAGTTCAGGATGTGGTGCAGGCCTGCTGGGATGAGCATGCGGTTGGCGAAACCGTAAATGCCGCCGCCGGCCACGGCGTTACCGGCTACTGCCTCGCCTACGGCGGAGAGTCCCGCGTTGAAGAAGGGGTAAACGAGGGCAAGGACGACGCCGGCCACGAGGCTGGAAGCGGACGTCAGTATGGGCACCAGGCGTCGGCCGCTGAAGAATCCCAGGAAGTCCGGCAACTTCGTGCGGTAGAACCGCTGCCACAGATTTGCGGAAAGCAGGCCTACCACTATGCCGGCCAGGACGCCGTAGTTGATCAGCGCGGGTTTTCCGGCAGGGTCAACCTGGCCTGCCAGTACCAGCGGGGACATGGCTTTGAACACGCCGTCAATCACCATGTATCCCACCACGGCTGCCAGTGCCGTGGATCCGTCTGACTTTTTTGCCCAGCCGATGGCAATGCCCACTGCGAAGATCAGCGGCAGCCACGTGAAGACGGCGTTGCCGGCGGCGGAGATCACGGCAGCGCCTCCTTCGAATCCGGGAATGGCGCCCAGCAGGTCAGCCTGTCCGATGCGCAGGAGGAGGCCAGCTGCGGGAAGTACTGCGATGGGAAGCATCAGGCAGCGGCCAAGGCGCTGCAGGTTGGCAAAGGCCCTGTTCGGCTTCTTCTCTGGAGCCAGGGCGGCGATCTCGGATGATGACATGTTTGCACCTCTGCGGATTGAGTGGGGCTTGTGGAGTGACGGCTCCAACCGGTACTGTCTGGTTATGACCAGTTCAGTGTGATTCATCCCACGACCGCCTGTCAAGGTAGGAATCCGCCCGGCCAGGCGGTGAAAGTGCCGACGATGACGCGCAGAATTAGTCCCACCGTGGTCGCCGACCGGGGTGTTCAGGAACGTGCCTCTGGAGGCACCGTCAGGAAGGGCAGTGTTATGTCCAAAGCAGAAAAGATCGTAGAAGGGCTTGGCGGAGCCGGGAACATCGTCGAGGTGGAAGCGTGCATTACCCGCCTCCGCACGGAAGTGAAGGATTCCTCGCTCGTGAACGAAGCCTCACTGAAGGCTGCCGGAGCGCACGGAGTGTTCTCGTCAGGCACCGCCGTCCAGGTGGTCGTCGGCCCTGAAGCTGACACTCTCGCCGAGGATATCGAGGACCTCCTCTAGTGGCGAGGCAGTTAGTTGTCCACGCGCCACTGAGCGGATCTGTCATTCCCCTCAATCAGGTGCCGGACCCCGTTTTTGCCGGTCAGATGGTGGGGTCGGGCGCAGCAGTGGAGCCGTCCGCAGGGGAAGCTTTCGACGTTGTCTCGCCCGTGGCCGGGAAGTTGGTCAAGCTCCTGCCGCACGCCTTCGTGGTGGTGGAGGATTCCGGCCGTGGCGTCCTGACGCACGTAGGCATCGACACCGTGAAGCTCAAGGGCGAAGGCTTCACGCTGTTGGTCACCCAAGGTGACACCGTGAGTGCCGGTGCTCCGATCATGCACGTGGACCCTACGGCTGCCCTTGCAGCCGGTTACTCAATGGTGAGTCCCGTCGTCGTGTTGGACACCAAGCCGGACACAGCCACACTCATGGCCTCCGGAGCGGTGACTGCCGGCGTCGGCCTGTTCTCCATGGACTAATGCCCGGTTGTGGAAGTGCGGCCCTAAAGCCGCACTTCCATGGTCAGTGAGTACCGGTCGGACCGATACCACGAGCGGGAATGCTCGATCGCCAGGTTTCCCGAGAATGAAACACGGTCAAACACCAGCACCGGTGCCCCCGTGCCTGTGCCCAGAAGCGCCCCCACATCCGCTGGCGCGCCCTCCGAGCGGACGCTTTGCCGGGCCCGGTCGATCTGGTAGCCGAACTGTGCGGCAAGGGCCCTATAGACAGAACCGGTCAAGTCAATGTCCAGCAGGCCACCCGCATAGTCAGGGTTATACCAGGCGTCATCAACGCTCACCGGCCGACCGTCCGCCAGACGAAGCCGACGCAGATGGATGGCTTCGGACCCCGGCCCCAGACCCAATGCCTCAACGATGGCATCGGGAGCGTCAGCGGCCTCAGCCACCAGCACCACAGTGCTGGGAACATGACCCATGGCCTCCATCTCCTGCGTGAAGGAGGCCAAATGCAGGGTGGATTGAACAGGGGAATCCGCCACGAAGGTACCCTTGGCCGGAACCCGCACCAAATGCCCTTCATGGACAAGGCGGCCAATGGCCGCGCGGACCGTAATCCGGCTGACGCCATAAGAATCCATGAGCGTTCGCTCACTGGGAAGCCGCGCCCCCGGCTCCAGTTCCTCCTTGACCAACTTGAGGATAATCACCCGCAGCTGCTCGTGCTTGGGAACCTGAGAGTTGCTGATGGCACCAATAGCCTGCCGAGCGCTTCCGGCTGTCGCTGTCGCTCGCAATGCGGCCCCTCTAATCGTGGAGCGGTCCGGTAATGACCACTAGTACGGATTATCCCACACGGCGTACGCGAGCGGCGCCGCGACGCCACCCGGAACGTGCCCATCAATGTCACCGGCAACAAGGTGGCCACGCATTCCCTCCACCAGTTCAATCCCAAGGATTTTGAGAAAGGCGCTGGCTCCGTCTGCAAGTCCAGGCGACGCCGCACACACCAGGAAGGCAAAGAACGGATCTTCGGTGTCCTCAACCTCGCGGAGTTGTGCGGCCACGCTGGCCAAGTAACCGCCTAAGGCGGGTGCCGGGACAGTGCCCGGGCCCCCTGCAACGCGAAGAACTAAGACGGGGCTGGAAGAGGCTGGGAAAATCATTCAAGGCAAGCTTCCCCGCGCCGAATGTGTCGCCCCATTGTGCGCTGCGATACGAAATTGCAACCCGGACCAACCTGGTGCAGGGCCTGACGCGCAAGGGCGTGCGGGTGGAGTTCGTCAAGGAGGGCTTGGTCTTCACTGGGGAGGACTCCCCCATGGCCAACCTCATGCTCTCCGTCATGGGTGCCTTCGCCGAATTCGAACGCTCCCTCATCAGGGAAAGCCAGAGGGAAGGCACCGCCCTGCCGCGCGGCCCTTGCGCTGTAAAGGGTAGCCGCGCAGCAGCATGGTTATTGGGTGCCGCCCCGAGGTTCGTCCTCGAGGTCCTTTGGTCCTGTGAGGTCCATCTCGAGCAGCGGCACGACTTTTGATTTGGTGATGAAGCGGTGAGTCAGCCATAGGGCGATGAAGATCGGCAGTCCGATGTAGGAGGAAAGCACCTCCAGAGTCCGTCCGGCAAGCACTGCCTCGTAGTTCTGTCCTGCGATTACCAGGATCAGCAAGGCGAAGGCCAACAGTGGGCCGACGGGGAACAGGGATGCTTTGTACGGCAGGTCGCTGACTTTATTTCCCTGGGCGAGGAAGCCGCGCCTGAAACGGTAGTGGGAGATGGCGATTCCCGCCCAGACGATGAAGCCGCACAGGCCTGACATGTTCAGCAGCCAGGAGTAAGCCGCGCCCTGGCCGATGATCGCGGAGAGGAACCCGAAGAGTCCCACGGACGCGGTAGCCAGCAGGGCCGGGATCGGCACTCCACGCGTATTGGTTCGGCCGAAGATCTTCGGGGCCATGCCGTCATGGGCCATGGCGTAAAGCATCCGGGTGGAGGCATATAGTCCGGAGTTGCCAGCGGACAGGATGGCGGTCAGGATCACCGCGTTCATCAAGGCCGCTGCAAAGGCGATCCCTGCGCGTGAGAAGACCAGGGTGAACGGGGATGTTGCGATATCGGCTTCGCCGGATGCCAGCAGGCTCGGATCGGTGAATGGGATCAGGCAGCCGATGATGAAGATGGCACCGATGTAGAAAAGCATTATGCGCCAGAAGACAGTGCGGATAGCCTTTGGCACTTCGCGTCGTGGGTTCTTGGCTTCGCCTGCTGCGACACCCACCAGCTCGGTGCCTTGGAACGAGAACCCGGCAATCATGAAGACCGAGATGATCGAGACCCAACCCCCGTGGAATACATCTTCGCGGTTTTCCCAGTTGCTTAGTCCTGGGGAGGAATTGCCGAGGATGCCGAAGATCATCAGCACGCCGGCGATCAGGAAGATCACCACTGCGCTGACCTTGATCAGGGAAAGCCAGAACTCCGACTCACCGAAGGCCTTCGCTGAGAGGGCGTTGAGCCCGGTCAACACCAGCAGGAAGATCCCGGCCCATACCCAGCCGGGAACCCCCGGGAACCAGAAATCCATGATGATTCCGGCCGCGACCAGCTCGGCGGCCACGGTGATGGCCCAGTTGAACCAATAGTTCCAGCCGATCGCGAACCCAAAGGACGGGGAGACGAAACGGGTGGCAAAGGACTGGAAGGAACCGGCGACCGGGATTTTGGCCGACATTTCGCCCAGTGACTGCATCAGCAGGAATACCATCAGCCCGACCAGCGCGTAGGCGGCTAACGCACCGCCGGGACCCGCCTGTGAAATGGTGCCGCCCGAGGCAACAAACAGCCCGGTACCGATCGCACCGCCAATGGCAATCATCTGCAGGTGGCGGCTGCTTAATCCGCGCTTGAGCTCGTTGGCGGTTTCGCCGGAGCTACGATCTGCCCCTGTCGCAAGGGAAGAACCATGTTGCGCCACTTTATCTGGCTTGATATCTGCGGAAGTTCCGTTCGTTAGCGTCATGCAACACCCCCGAAGGGCATCAGCGCGCTCCGGCTCAGGTTCCCCGTACTGCCAGTGGCTCGACCGGTGCAGGCATCTTCGCTTGCCGTTCCGAGCGGGTAGGCCGAACCGTTCCCTCGGGGTCCTGCCTGCGCGGTGGGCCCCGCGCTGAGGTACAGGCCTGAACGGGAACACAGACCGTTTACAGGGGTGCCGGGAGCAAAGGCCCGATCATTTGTTTGCGTGTGGGAGCCAAGTCCCATGATGCCTCCGAAAAGGTAGCTGCGGTTAAGAAAAGCTTTCCGGCGCCCCGGGCCGGGAAGGAAGGTGATCAAGCTAACACATGAGAAGGAGGCGACCTCTGGCGAGGCGAATGTTGCACGTCGAACGCGCCAAGTCCTTACGAAAAGGCAGGCATTACCCGCGCTGAGCGTAAGAATTGCTGATTTGGCTCGCACAGTGAGTAAGCAGCGCTGATGGGCTGCTACGGCAGGCGATTGGCATCAAACGAAAAAGCCGGGGGGGTAAGACGCAGCAAGAAGTGTCACAGCAATTTTCAGGATCACTGCATGACTAAACGCACTGAGCCTCTCCTTACGCGGGGCGTGAGCATGGGTCACGAACGGGTGGACGCTGTGGCCGCGCTGGCAGTATCGGCGGGAATTCGGTTCTATTGGAACCGCGAGGCCGACGTTTCTGGAATGCCTTGAGATATGCGACAGTAAGGCCCTTCTCATGCATAGCGGCGAAGGAACCTCGCCTAGCAACAGAATCCCTTACGCATAAGGGATCCGGCTTTCACCCCTGCTTATGCATTGCTACGTTCTTCAGGAATCCCTGAACGGAAGGAACGAGCATGTCTGTAATTGCAAACCTCGAAGTGACAGCCACCCAGGCAGAAGACCTTAAGACGCTCCCGGCATGGCAGGCTCTGAAGGCCGCCGTCATCGGGCTGCAGCAGGTTCAGGTCCAGGACGGTTCCGTTCCGGAACCCGTTGACCGTGACCAGGCCCGCCAGAATGTCAGCATCATCACTGACTCCATCAACGACCTGCGCGCTCACCTTCCCCACGACAGCGAATACCTGGAACTGCTCGTGCAGGACTTCCAGCGGTGGGCGTCCGAGGGCTTCGTCGTACCGGATTTCCTCGACTCATTGGTAGCCTTCCACCCCGAGCAGTGGCGCATCGATGGGTTGGCGCACCTGGTTGTGTTCCCCATGTACACGCAGAACGGCAGCACCAACCGCTACTTCGAGGCCGTCCTCATCGAGGTCATTTGGCCTTCTTTCGTCGCTGAACTGGAGGCAGCAAACTACTCCAACAAGCTGTTCGTCCCCATCAGCTTCGTCGATTTCACGCCCGGCTATGACACGAACTCCGCAGTTCTCTTCCCCGAGAGCGTAGCGGTCCGGAGCACCCCCTCCTTCACTTGGGGAGGCATTTTCGCGGACCGCGAAGCTGCCCGGTTCCGTCGCGTCCTGAAAGCTGCTGCCGACATCACTTCCTTGGACCTGCCGGCTGACGCCGCGGAATTCATCGAAGACCAGCACCTCACGGAGAAGACCTTCGTGATGTGGGATCTGATCCATGACCGGACCCACATGCGCGGTGACCTGCCCTTTGACCCGTTCATGATCAAGCAGCGGATGCCGTATTTCCTGTACTCCCTGGAGGAGCTCCGCTGTGACCTGACCGCCTTCCGCGAATCAGTCCTCATCGAGCGGGACGAAACGGCTTCCGAGGACGCCCGCAAGCACGCCAAGCTGGTCCAGTACGCCGTGATCTTCGACCGCATTTTCCGCTTCGCGATTACCGGGAACCGGGTCCGTAACTACGACGCCGTGGGCGGCCAATTGCTGTTCGCCTGGATGCACCAGCACCGGGTCCTGCACTGGACCGATGGAAAGTTGAGCATCGACTGGAAGGACGTCGCCGGCGTGGTCGTCGAGCTGGGTCTCCGCATCGAGGAACTCTACTGGCGTTCAATCGACCGGCCGAAGACGGCACACTGGCTGGCTGCCTACGAGCTCGTCTCGGAAACCCTCACCCCCCACCCGGCCTCCGTATGGGCCAAGGGACCAGAGGCCCTTCCGCTGGACGGCCCGCCCCGGGGTCTAACGGACCAGATCCTTGATGACGAATTCCCCCTGTCGATGTTCTACGAGGCACTGGAGAAGAAGATGCGCCCTGTTATTGACTCAACAGCAGGAATCACCGGTAAGAGCCCTGTCAAGACTGAGGGCGAGGCGGGCGAATGAGTCGGGATCTCTCGGGGCGTACGGTCGTTGTCGCCGGTTCGACAAGCGCAGCCGGCGTCGCAGTAGTCCGCACCCTTTCGCAGGCAGGGGCACGCGTAGCCGCGGTGGACATTCTTGAGGACCGGGTGCAGGAGCTCTCGGGAGCGTACGCGAACGTCGCGGGCTATGTCTGCAACCTCGCGGACCTGCAGGCCGTTGAGGACTTGGCAACCTCGGTCCGGAACGATCTGGGTCCCGTTGACGGCCTTATCCACCTTGTAGGAGGGTGGCGAGGCGGCGCCGGCATTAGTGGCCAGGCGGATGAAGACTGGGCCTTCCTGCACACCAGCGTCCTCACCACCCTGAGGAACACCAGCCGCGCGTTCTACGATGACTTAGCTATCTCCCCTGTGGGACGCCTGGCCATCGTTTCCGCACAGTCCGCTTCCTCCCCGACAGCGGACGGCGCCGCTTATGCCGCCGTCAAGTCCGCGGCGGAGGCATGGACCCTGGCCGTGGCTGACGGCTTCCGGCACCTGCAGGGCGGAAAGGAAAGCCCTCCCTCCGCGCAGCACTCGGCCGCCCTGATCTTCGTCGTCAAGGCTCTCGTCGATGACCGGATGCGAGCAGCGCAGCCGGAACGGAAATTCCCGGGTTTCACCGATGTCAGTGTCCTTGCCGACGCTGTTCAGCAGATCTTCGACGTAGAGGCAGAGCAGATCAACGGGCAGCGCTTGTCCCTCGCTGCCGGCCAGCTCGTGGGTTTACCGGCATGAGCGTCAGCGTTGATTCCAAAACAGGCCTCCCGCAGGGACTGTCGGCGCGCCTGCACGACCCGGCCTACCGGGGCTTTGCTTCGGACAACTACGCCGGGGCTCACCCCGAAGTCATCGAAGCAGTTCAGGCAGCCAACGAGGGCCATGTCACCGCATACGGCGAAGATGTTTATACAGCCGCGCTTCAAGAGCTCGTCCGGTCCCACTTCGGGACAGCTGCCACCGCATACCCAGTCTTCAATGGCACCGGGGCCAACGTCCTTGCCCTGCAAGCCCTGCTCCCCCGCTGGGGCGCTGTCATCTGCGCAGCAACAGCGCACATCAATACGGACGAAAACGGCGCCCCGGAACGCATCGGCGGTATAAAGCTCCTCTCGATCCCCACACCCGATGGCAAACTCACCCCTGAATTGATCGACGCCGAAGCCTGGGGGTGGGGAGACGAGCATCGGGCGCAACCGCTGGTCGTATCGATCACCCAGACCACCGAACTCGGGACCTGTTACACGCCCGGTGAAATTCAACGGATCGCTGAACACGTCCATGCCAAGGGCATGAAACTGCACCTGGACGGGGCAAGACTGGCCAACGCTGCCGCACATCTCGGGCTTCCTTTGCGGGCGTTCACCACCGACGTCGGTGTCGACGTCCTGTCCTTTGGTGGCACTAAAAACGGGCTGCTGTTCGGCGAAGCCGTCATCTGGCTCAACCCACAGTCGGACCCGGGAATGAGCTACCTGCGCAAGATGAACATGCAGCTGGCCTCAAAAATGCGGTTTGTCTCTGCGCAACTGATAGCCCTGCTAACAGATGGGTTGTGGCTGCGCTCCGCCAGCCACGCCAACGAGATGGCGAAACGTCTCAGCGCAGGGATCTCCGCCATTGACGGTGTATCCCTGACGCAAGCCACACAATCGAATGGCGTCTTTGCCGTCCTTCCACCCCACGCAGCCGCGAAAGTCCGGGAATCTTTCCGCTTCTATGACTGGGACCAAGCACGCGGCGAAGTCCGGTGGATGTGCTCCTGGGACACCACGGAAACCGATGTCCAAACTCTTCTGGCCGCTGTTAAGGAAGCCGTAGGCTCCCCGACTTAACAACGAAAGGACGAACGCGGAACCTCGATGACCTGCGCGCTTTCGACCAGGGCCTGACCCGAAGGGGTGCGGGTGGAGTTCGTCAAGGTGAGCCTGGAGTTCAGCGGGGAGGACTCCCCCATGGCCAGTCTGATGTGCTCCGTCATGTGTGCCTTCGCCGAATTCGAACGTTCCCTCTTTCCGGGAACGCCAAAGCGAAGGCATCGCCTTGGCCAAGCAACGCGGCGCCTACAAAGGACGGAAAAAGACCCTCACACCGGAACGGGCCGCCGAACTGGTCCAGAGCGCCGGCAGCGGAGTCCGAAAGCCGTCCGTGCCCGCGACTACGGGATCAGCCGGGAGACCGTCTATCAGTACCTACGCCACGCCAAGCTGGAGTGAACCGCTCCCCTGCCGGCCTCGCCAATGTTTCGTAGCCGGGCCGGCCGTAACGTGACGGAAGGTCCTTTATCGGCCTTTCGTCAATGCGCGAGGAACACCCAGAAGAATGACTTCGACCTGGACTTTTCCGGCATGTTTTCCGCGAGGTATGCGTGCGAGCTAGAAACTCCCAGCTCACGGGAAGGCCGACGGTCCCTAACGGGCTGGTGGCGAACCGAGTTCCGGTCCAGCCATGTCAGAAAGTACAGAAAGGGAATCGCCGGTTCGTCCATATCAGTTTTTAGAGTCTTCCTGATGCCTGTGCGGCAGGGCACTATAGGGGCCAATTCGGAGTCGACGCCATACTGACCTTCGTGCATCTCTTTTCATCGCCAAGGCATAGGCTGGCAGGCCTTCCCGCTGAGGTGTCCAGCGCCGCCAAGTAGTGTGGGGGGTCTGACAGCCCTGCCGCTCCCCCATCGGCGGGCTTCTACGTGCCTGAACCGCGTTCGCGCTGCTGTCCTCTTTAGGACTCGTGACCATAGAGTCAGCCGAGCGACAAACGCCATTGCCGCGCCCAGTGCTACCTCAAGCCCGGTTCACCGCCGGTGCGGCATCCCACCCTCTCACCCGACAACAAGCGCTACCGTCGCGATCTCCGTCGTGTGGACTCATTTCGCGGCTGCCGAGTGGCTCACCACCGTTTCCGAGCGGGTTTCGTCTGCGAGCCCGCGTCCACACCTGATTTGAGCAGGCGCGCCCATGCGACCGCATCTTCCGTATCCGCGCCTGGATTGCGGCATATGATGGCCAAAAGAGTGGCGGGTTAGCCACGCAATGCGGAAGGATGAAGGTGGCAGGCAGGCCGAGGCAGGAGAACGGGCAGGTTCAGGGAGCTGCGGCGTCGCTGTTGAATGGGCTTGCTGTATTAGAAGCCTTTTCCGTTCAAAATCCGGTTCTGGGTGTGACCGAGGTTGCTCAGCGTGTTGGCCTTCACAAGAGCACGGTCTCGCGCATTCTTGGAGGTTTGACGGAAGCTGGATATGTCCAGCGGGATGAGGAGACGGGACGGTATCGGCTCGGGCTGGGCCTCCTGGCGTTGTCCGCTCCTTTGCTGGCGGATCTGGATGTCCGCCGTGCTGCGGTTCCGTATTTGGAGCAGTTGACCGAGAGTACCCAGGAGACCAGCGCTATCTCGGTCTGGAATGGTCACGAGGCGATCGTCGTGGAGCAGGTGGCCAGCCCATATCAGGTCAAACATACTGCCACCATCGGAACCCGGTACAACAAATTCGAGAGCTCTTCGGTGCGGGTCTTCCTGGCGGAGCTGGCGCCGGCTCTCGCGACCGAATTGATCGGATCCGGGAAGATACTACGCACGGCGGGAGATGGTTTGCCGTTGGACCACACTGCCCACCTGCAGGAAGTCGCCCGTCTGGCATACGCCGTTAACGATGGTTCGACGACGGAGGAGGAGTTCGGGGTCTCCGCTCCGGTTCGGGATTACCGGGGCAAGGTGGTGGGTTGCATTACTGCATCCGCTCCGCGTTCCCGGGTGCACAAGCACGCCACAAGGGACGCTCTGGTTCAGGCCGTACAGCTTGCTGCCTCGGAAGTATCCACCCGCTTGGGCTGGTCGGCTTCGCTTCCTGGCTGATTCATCCATGCAGCTAGGCGAGCGTCAGCAACATCGGGTACCCGACGGCATTTCGGGTCGAGAGGCGACCGCGCTGTTGCCTGGGGAAGAAGTATTCCGTGAGGGAGCAGCTGTCACCTGCCGGGGGTGGCCCTGCTTGAAGTCCGGTCGGTGTTCTGGCAATCCAAGAAGAAAACGGCGCGCAGAGCCATCGGGTCCTGCCCGGAGGAGCTGGTTGGGCCGTCAGCGCACTGGGTTTGTTTCCCCCGGCAGGCTTCCCAGCCGTGTCGATACGCGCTCGGCGGCCTGTACCACAGCTTCGCGCAGGATCGACTGACTCTGCTGGTGCTGCACTCGGGCCCGGGGTGCGCTGGCTGTGATGCAGCCGACGACTGCACCCCGGTAATCCCGCACGGGGGCGGATACGCCGTATTCCTCGTACGTGGTCTCGCCGTCGTTGACGGCGAAGCCCTGGTCCCGGACCTCGGCCAGTTGTTCGTGGGCACGGTCCTCGAGTCCCCGATAGCCGTCTTGCAGCACTGTCCGGCCGGCCAGAAGGCGGTCCGTCTCCTCGGGCGGCAGTTCGGCGAGGAACACACGGACCGAGGAACTGGCGAGCTTGTTATAGCGCGTGCCGATCGCCGCGCTGTGCTTGACCTGGTGGGGGCTCGCCGTCTGTTCCACAACGATCGCGTTAGTGCCGTTCCAGACGGCGATCGCGGCCGTCTCGCCGGTGGCCTGTGTGAGTTCTTCGAGGTGGGGCAGGGCGGCACGGCGGACGCCGAGTTCGGCCAGCAGCGGTCCTGCCAGGCCGATCATCCCGAGTCCGAGGCGGTATCGTCCCGTGTCTTCGTCGCGCTGCACGTATCCGGCTTCGTCCAGGCCGGTGAGCATCCGGGAGACGGTGCTCTTATGCAGGCCGACGAGTTCGGAGATCTCCGTGACGCCCAGGAGCGACCGCTTGGCGACGGAGAAGGCTTCGAGCACGGTAAGACCGTTGAGCAGCGATGCTGCCGCCCCTTGCGGTTTGTCGGCGGTGGTTTGTGGCTCCAGCATGAGTTCTCCCTTTTCGGGCGCTAGTGGAAGTCACCCGTATCAGTCATCGTACGATGCCCTTTCCGCCTCTGGCCGGAGGCCTGGCCGCCGGCCGCTGCGGGCCCGCCGCGGCACGGCCCAGGAGATCCGGGACCGCGCCGTGGTGAGAGGATCCGCTTAGCTCACGGGGTCTTGACCGGGATCGCCGAGGTCGGAACAGTGTCGGCGAAGTTGGGCAGGTTGTTGAGGTACTGGATGACGTTCTCCAGCGGCTCGACGTCCACGGCGACAGCCGGCACCCGCTGAGGGGTGCCGGCTGTCGTCGGGTCGGCCTGGGGATGCCGGGCCGCGGGGATCCGAGCGTGTGGTGCGGCTCAGGCCGGATCCGCGGGGCACGCCACCTCGGGCTGGGGATCGGAGAGGGTCTTCGGGACCGTGTCCTCGAACTGCGGGAGGTTGTTCAGGTACTCCACCACCGAATCCGTGGACTCCACGTCACCGAACTTGTTGTCGATGTCGTAGAGGTTCCACTGCACGACGCCCGGGACGCGGTCGCCGATGGTCTCCCGGGGGATGATCGGGCGGAAGCCCTTCGCGATCGCGTCCTCGACGGTGTGGCGCACGCACCCGGCCGCGGTCGCGCCGGTCACGATCAGGGTGTCGATGCGGTTGGAGGTCAGGAAGAGTTCGAGGTTCGTCCCGGGGAACGCCGAGGCGCGATTCTTCTGAATCACGACCTCGCCCTCTGCGGGTGCAATGCGGTCGTCGATCTGCGCCCAGTAGGAATCTGCCGGAAGGGTCTCCGTGGGGATCTTTGAGTACCACAGGCCCATGTCGTTCGTCCCGGAGGTGGCGTCGCGGTTGCGGTACACGTTCGTGGTGTAGAAGACCGGGACGCCCTTGGCGCGCGCGGCCTCGTTGATCCGCTGGACGTTCGGGATGATGGTCTCCATGCCCGGGCAGCTGAACGGGTGGCCCGGACGGGTCCAAGCGTTCGCGAGGTCAATGTGGATGACGGCGGGGCGGTTGCCGTAGCCGATCCGACGCTTGAAGCCTCGCTCGTTGTAGATGCTGGTTCCGGCTTCGAACGCCTCCTCAAGCACTGCTGCAAGACGGGCTTCGATGTCGTTGAACGTCTCTGTGGTCATGGCTGTCTCCACTCTCTCGGGGACCGGGCTTTTTCCTGTCCGCATTTTGTTGCTGTCCCATCACAGTAGTTGCTGTTTGCGCAACGCACAACCTTTTTTCTGAGGTTTGCCGGAATTCGCTTCCAGGCCCCGCGTCACCCGAGTGATCCAGGGCCGTCTTCCAGAAAGCATGAACTCGGAGCAAGGCGGTTTATCCAAAAGCGGGTGGGGGTCAACCTTTGACTACTTGCAGCATCCGGTCTGCCGGGGAAGGGGGGGCGCCTGAAAAAAAGAGCCGCTAGCCATTGCGCGTTGCTTCCACGGGAACTACATTGCTTACTAAGCAACTTTGTGACCTATGGCACATAGATTTGCGGTCTAACCCCAGCGGACTCCAGATGGGGGTGGCCGAATGGCCGCGAGGCCCACGCAGGCTTTCCCCTTCAACGCAGTCCTGAGCCTCACTTCCGAAAGGACCCCAGTATGAAGCGCATCGGAGTAGACGTCGGCGGCACCTTTACCGACTTGTATTTTTCAGACGACGCCCAGCGCATCGCCGTTGTGGAGAAGGTTCCGTCCACCCCGCACGACCCGTCTGAGGCCGTGATCAACGGCATCAAGAAGCTCTGTGAGAAGGCCGGTGTCTCGCTTGCGGAGATCGACCAGCTGGTGCACGGGACCACGGTGGCTACGAATACCGCGCTGACGCATACAGGTGCGGAGGTCGGGATGATCACTACCGAGGGTTTCCGGGATATCCTGCACATCGCCCGTCATAAGAAGCCGTACAACTTCTCCCTCCAGCAGGAGCTGCCGTGGCAGACCAAGCCTCTGATCAAGCGCCGTCATCGGCTCACGGTCAAGGAGCGCATCACTGCTCCGAACGGCGACGTGCTGGTTGCCCTGAACGAGGACGAGGTCCGTGAGCGCGTCCTCGAGCTGAAGGCGGCCGGAGTCGAGGCCATCGCGGTCTGCCTGCTGCACTCGTACCTGAACCCGGCCCACGAGAAGCGGATCGGGGAGATCGTCGCGGAAGAATTCCCCGAGGCGTACCTGTCCCTGTCCAGCGAAATCGTGCCCCTGTACCGGGAGTATGAGCGATTCTCCACCACCGCGCTGAATGCCTATGTCGGGCCCCGGGTCTCGAAATACCTATACCGTCTGCAGGAGCAGGCAGAAGGATTGGGATACAAGCGGGAGATCCTGCTGATGCAGTCCTCCGGCGGCATGGTTCCGATCAAGGAGGCTGCCAAGCGGCCCGTCACCTTGATGATGTCCGGACCAGTCGGCGGTCTGATCGGCGGCATGTGGGCCGGTCGCCAGTCCGGATTCGAGAACGTCGTCACCCTGGATATCGGTGGTACCTCGGCGGACATCGGTGTGGCCTACCAGGGTGAGCTGCGCATGCGTCACCTGCTGGATACCAAGATCGGCGATCACCAGGCCATGGTCCCCATGGTGGACATCGACACCATTGGTGCCGGCGGCGGCTCCATCGCCTACGTCGACGCCGGCGGGGTCTTCCGCGTCGGTCCCCAGTCGGCCGGCGCCGTCCCTGGACCGGTCTGCTACGGCCGCGGCGGCACGGAGCCGACATCAACTGACGCCCAGGTGCTGCTGGGCCGCATGCGCCCTGACCGCGTCCTGGCAGGCTCAGGAATGGACATGGATCTCGAGGGCGCCCGAAAGGCCATGGAAGGGCTCGCAGAAAAGCTCAGCATGTCCGTGGACCAGGCAGCCCTCGGCGCGCTGCAGATCCAGAAGTTCGGCATGACCCAGGCGATCGAGCAGAACTCCGTACGCCGCGGCTACGACCCGCGCGACTTCACCCTCGTCGCCGCCGGCGGCGCCGGCGCACTGTTCGCCTGCGAGATCGCTGCGGAGCTGGAGGTCCCGAAGGTGCTGATCCCGGCCCACCCCGGCATCATGGCCGCCACCGGCCTGCTGGCTACCGACGAGAAGTATGAGTTCGTCGCGACCCGGCGGTTCACGTTCGCCAACGCGGACCCTGCCGCCATCCAGGGCTCCTACGAACAGCTGGAGCGCGAGGCCAACGCCCAGCTCGATGCCGAGGACGTCCCGGCCGAACGCCGCAAGCTTGACTGGCTCGCCGACGCCCGCTACGAGGGCCAGGGATACGAGATTCGCTTCACCGCCCCCGCCGGACCGGTCAACCAGGTCTGGCTGGAAAAGGCCGAGGCAGCCTTCCACGACGCCCACTTTGAGGAGTACGGCCACCGCTTCAAGAACGGCACCGTGGAGGTCATCAACATCCGTGTCGAGGCCAGCGCGGTGATGGATGACCTGCCCACGCCGGAAGCGATCAAGTCCGGTTCCCTCAAGGACGCCCTGGTCGAAACCCGCCCGGTGACCTTCGAACAGGATGGCAAGCCGGTCACCCTGGACACCGGCTTCTATGACCGCGACAGGATGGGCGTGGGAACCACCTTCGCCGGCCCCGCCATCATCGAGCAGTACGACTCCACCGTCGTCATTCCGCCGGGATTCTCCGGAACGGTGGACCCGGCCGGCAACCTCGTCGTCGACTGCCCGGCCGCCGCCCAGAGCGCCGAGAAACTGGCCACCCCGATCCTGATGCGCGTGATCGGCGGTGCCCTGAACTCCGCAGCCAAGGAAATGGCTTCGGTGCTGTTCCGGATGGCCTACTCCTCGATCATCCGCGAGTCCGAGGACCTCGGTGCAGGCCTGTTCGACAAGGACGGCAACGTGCTGGCCGAGTCCGACTCCACACCAATGTTCATGGGCTCCATGCCCAAGATCGTCAAGGGCGTGATCTCGGTCCTCGGCGATGACATCCACGACGGTGACGTCATCCTGCACAATGACCCGTATCTGGGCGCCACGCACTCTCCCGACGTGGCGATCATCGAACCGATCTTCCACGACGGGGAACTCGTCGGCTTCGCCGGCGCCTCCGGCCAGCTGATCGACAACGGCGGGGCATACTCCGGGTTGATGGTTGACATCCAGGACATCCAGTCCGAAGGCACCATTTTCCGGGCGGTGAAGGTCTACGAGAAAGGCGTCCGCCAGGAATCGCTGATCCGGCACATCCTCAACAACACCCGGACACCCACTTCCAACGAGGGCGACTTCCAGGCCATGATCGCCGCCTGCGAGCTGGCCAAAACGCGCTACACCGCCCTCATCGAGCGGTACGGTTTCGGCGCGGTGCGCGACGCCGGCCAGAGCTGGATCGATTACTCGGAGCGGATGCTGCGCCAGGAGATCGCCAAGATCCCCGACGGCGTCTACGAGACGGAGGTCGGCTACCTGGATGACGATGGACGCAACTACGGCAAGAAGCTGCCAATCGTTGTGAAGGTGATCGTCGAGGGTGACGAGATCACCTACGACCTCACCGGGTCGTCCGAACAAGTACCCACCGCCTACAACTGCGCTTTCGAGGGAACGACAGTCTCGGCGTTCACGTTCATCACGCGCATGATGTTCCTGGATGAGGTCGCCTTCCCGGTGTTCGTACCCCAGAACGAGGGCATGCTCAAGCCGCTGAAGGTGATCGCACCGGAGGGCACCATCTTCAACCCGAAGTACCCGGCGGCGACCTTCTCGCGGTTCTCCCAGGTACAGCGGGCCGTCGACCTGGCCCTGCGGGCCCTCGCCCCCGTCATCCCCGAACGCGTCACGGCCGGCAACTCCGCCCACATTCACTTCATCTCCTACTCAGGATGGGACGAGAAACAGGGCGAGTACTGGGTCTACCTCGAGGTCAACGAGGGCGCCTACGGCGCCCGCGCCACCAGCGACGGGCCGGACTCAGTGGACAACCTCATCGCCAACACCCGCAACAACCCGATCGAGGAACTCGAGTGGCGGTTCCCGATGCGCACGGACCGTTACGAATTGCGTTCCGAGCCGGGGGCGGCCGGCGAGTTCCGCGGCGGCATCGGCATCGTCCGGGAGAACACGTTCCTGACCGACACCGCGATCACCTGTGAGGGTGAACGCCACGAGTCGGACGTTCCGTGGGGCGCCTTCGGCGGCCATGAGGGCCTCAACGGCTCGCTGGTGAAGAACGTCGGCCGGGCGGGGGAGGAGTCCTGGCCGTCCAAGGTCACCGGTCGTCAGCTGCTGGCCGGCGACTCCCTCCAGATCACCGTGCCAAGCGGTGGCGGCTTCGGTGACCCGCACAAGCGGGACCCGTTGAAGGTCCTCGAGGACGTTTTGGACGGTTTCACAACCGCCGAGGCAGCCGACCGGGACTACGGCGTGGTCCTCAAAGAGGTAAACGGCAAGCTCACGGTCGACCTGGAGGCCACCGCCGGACGCCGTGAGATCTCGGTTTCCGAGCTCAGCACCGTGAGCTGATCTACGAACACCTGCATTGAGGGGGCGTCTGCAGGCCAGGTTTGCGAATCTGGCCTGCAGACCGTCCCCTCTTTCAGTACGCATTACATCCTCATCACACCACCCACCCATCCCCGTGAATTAGGAACCGCTATGTCCACTGCCCCACTCTCCAGATTCGTCGAGTCAGACGTCACCCCCAAAGACGTCCGGCTGGCCACCTGGATATGCTTCTTCGCCTGGACCTTCGCCGTCTATGACTTCGTCCTGTTTGGCAACCTCCTGCCGGTGCTGGCCGCAGACCTGGGCTGGAGCGCGGCCCAGTCCACGGGGATCAATACCTGGGTGACCGCCGGCACTGCCCTCGTGGCCTTCGCGATCGGCCCGATCGTGGACCGGATCGGCCGCCGCAAGGGGATCCTGATCGCCGTCGTCGGTGCCGCCGTCGCCTCCCTGCTGACCGCCACTGTCGGCTGGGTTGTGGGCATCGCTGCCGGCCTGGGAATCGTCTTCCTGATCCTCGTGCGTTCACTGGCCGGCCTCGGCTACGCCGAGCAAGCCATCAACGCGGCGTATCTCAACGAGATGTTTGCCCACCAGAGCGATCCCGCCAAGGCCCGCCGCCGCGGTCTCATCTACTCACTCGTCCAATCCGGCTGGCCGGTGGGCTCCGTCCTGGCTGCCGGGTCCGTCTACCTGCTGTTCCCCATCGGCGGGTGGGCGCTCTGCTTCGTCGTGGCCGCCCTCCCCGCCATCTTCATCGTCCTCGCCGGACGTTGGCTCAAGGAGAGCCCCCAGTTCGCCCACCGTCACCAGATCGACAAGATGATCAAGGACGGTCGGGTGGAAGAGGCACAGCAACTCGGTAACAAATACGGAATCGACGTCTCGGAGAAAGCCAGCCCACTCGTCTCCGTCTTCCGCGGGGAATCGCTGAGGTCCACCCTGACGATCGGCGGAGCCTTCCTCCTGAACTGGCTCGGCGTCCTTGCATTCGCGATCCTCGGCACGTCGCTGCTTACGGCACCGGATGGCAAGAACATCGAGTTCGACAACGCACTGCTGGTCCTCATCATCTCCAACGCCACGGCCTTCGCCGGCTACCTGTTCCACGGCTGGCTCGGCGACCGGATCGGGCGCCGCAACGCGATCGGAATCGGCTGGATCCTGTGCGCCGTCTCCTTCTTCACCATGCTCCAGGCACCGAACGGGAACTTCCCGCTCATCATCGGGCTGTACAGCGCTGGACTGTTCTTCCTCATCGGCCCCTTCTCGGCCCTGCTGTTCTTCACCGGCGAAAGCTTCCCCGTCCACACCCGGGCAACGGGCGCCTCCATCATCAACGCCTCCGGTCAGGTCGGGGCGATCATCGGCGGCCTGCTGATCACCGCCACGCTCGCCGCCGGCGCCGGCTGGATCAACGCCACCCTCTGGTGGGGTGTCATCCCTATCCTGGCCTCCGGCCTGCTGATCTTTGCCGCCCGGAACGTGGACCCCAGCAAGGTCCGCACGGACTGACAAGGACGAACCCGCACCACAACACCATCGGCACGGCGGGAACTCCCTGAACATCAGAGAGTTCCCGCCGTGCCGATGACTTTAATAAGGCAGGTCCTCACCGCCCTCAAGCACTGGCGCTGACACCGCCTGAACCATGAATGCACCCCCGTCATCTACCGCTACAGCGGGTTTGCTGCTGCACCTCTTCCCCGTCTGGCTGAGCAGGAGGTGGGCATGCCGAGGTTGCCGAAGAGGGCTGACGGGCCGCTCGTTCCGCTAAGCTTCCTTGCGCAGCTTGGCCTGCTCCACCAGCTCGGTCATCCACGGCCGGTGCCCGCGGTGGAGCACCATGCCCTCGGGCAGCCCTTGGACGGAGGTGGTGGAACCGGAAATGTCGATGGTAATCCGGCCGCCGGCCATGGGGGCGTTGGTGATGTGCAGGTCGCCGTAGGCCTCCGGCAGTACCGGGTCCAGCCACAGACCACCACGGGATACATGCGCGTCGTAGCGCATCAGGCTGGTCACCAGCAGGATCGGCGCCGTCGCCGCCCAGGCCTGCGGCGAACACGCCGTCGGGTACGGCACGGGCTGGCTGAACCGTTCCCGGTCAAAGCCGCAGAACAGCTCGGGCAGCCGGCCGTCCGAGTACTGTGCGGCCTCCAGCAGGGCCGTGGCGATCCGCTGGGCTTCTTCCACGAAACCGTAGCGCACCAGGCCGGCCGCAATAATGGCGTTGTCGTGCGGCCACACCGAGCCGTTATGGTAGCTCGCAGGGTTGTAAGCCCCCATGTCGGAAGCCAGGGTGCGAACGCCCCAGCCGGAGAACATCTGCGGGGACATCAGCTTCTCGGCTACCAGCGGCGCCTTGTCCTCATCCACGAGACCGAACCAGAGGCAGTGGCCCATATTAGAGGCGCACGCGTCCACCGGGCGCTTATCCTTATCCAACGCGATCGCGTAGTACCCGCGATCGGGCAGCCAGAACTGTTCGTTGAACCGTTTTTTCAGCTCTGCCGCCCGGTCGGTGAGCTCGTCACCCACTGCCATGTCGCCGGTGTCGTAGGCCATCCACGCGCGCGCCATGTACGCTGCGTAGACGTAGGCTTGGACCTCGCACAGGGCGATCGGCGATTCCGCCAGGGTGCCGTCCGCGAAGTTGATCCCGTCCCAGGAATCCTTCCACCCCTGGTTGATCAGCCCCTGATCATTCAGGCGGCCATATTCGACGAAGCCATCGCCGTCGCGGTCCCCGTAGTCCCGGACCCAGTCCAGTGCCCGGTCCGCGTTGGGCAGCAGGGCGGCAATGGTCCCCTTGTCGAACCCCCAGCGGCTGACGGCCCCGAGCACACTCACAAACAGCGGGGTCGCATCGACGCTGCCATAATATTCCGGCTTACCGCCCAAGGACAGACCGCTGGAGACGCCGAGCCGGACCTCGTGCAGGATCTTCCCCGGTTCCTCCTCGCTCATCGGGTCCAAGACCTGGCCCTGGCGGTCGGCCAGCGTCTGCAGCGTGCCCAGGGCCAGGGACGGGTCCACCGGCAGAGCCATCTCCGAGGCCCAGAGTGAATCGCGGCCGAACAGGGTCATGAACCACGGCGCCCCGGCGGCGACCACCACCCTGTCCGGATGTGCCGGGTCCTCGATCCTGAGCGCGCCCAGATCGTCGTAGCTGCGCTGCAGGGTCCGTTCGATGGAACGGTTTCCCATCTGCAGCACCGGAATCCTCGCCACCCACTCCATCCGGCGCCGGTCCCGCGGAGACATATCTCCCGGTGCCGGATGAACAAACGGTGCAGCCGGGCCGGTTCCGTCCACGGCAGGCACCACGCTCAGCACGGTGCTCCAGTGGCCATGCGGCGGGACAACTGTGCGATATGTCAAGGCGTCCACACCAACATGATCGGCGCCGTCGGCGTTGATGACGATCCCCTTGCGGGCATCCTGCCAAGTGCCCCGGATCGTCAGCGAACCCGCGTCCCGCTGCCGGGTTTCGTCCCAGCGAGTAGTTTCGTACCGTAATCTTCTCTGTGATGCCGACACCCACCTCGCGCAGCCGCTCCACCAGCAGCGGGCTGTCCGCATACCCGTCAGAACGGGCAACACGGCCGGCAAACAACGCCCGGTAGGGTTCCTTCGTTTCCGCCGCCAACGGCTCCAGCAGCTGGCCGTTGACGGTGAGGTTCCAGCGGGACAGGATGCGCGTGTCCTGGAAGAAGACCCCGTGCGGGAGTTCGGGTTGGATGTCCCCATTCGGCAGCGAGATGCAGAAGGATGAACCTTCCACCAACGTGATTGTCCCGGCGCCCAGCGGCCCGGCCTCCGTATCGGAGTTCCATCCAGCCATTTCCGGCTCCTTGAGCGGATTGGCACAGTACGGCTGCGTGCCGGTCCTTGGTCAGGCTGCGACCGCCGCCGTCGTTCTATTCGAACGCTACGCCCGTCGGTTCACGGTTGCCAGAGCAGGGCCTCTAAGGGGCCCGAGAGAGTTGAATAAGGCGGCAATGAGGAAGGCCAGGTTTCCTCAAACCGTCCCTTTCATCCACCGGCGGATCTGTGCCATCGCGATCGGCCGCGGCATGGCCAGCCACTGTCCGGACCTACACAGGTCCGGACGGCGGCCGAGCATTTTACTTGCCCTGGGGCCTCAGGCGCCGGGCAACGATCTTGAGGCCACGGCGTGCGCACGTTTTGCGGGCACGGGGTCGTCGTGGTAGCGGCGCAGAGGCCGTCCTGCGGTCTCGGGCATGAGGAAGGTGGCGACGAGGAATGATGCGACGGCGATGGTTGCGACGTAGATCGCCGGGGAGAGCGAGTATCCGGTTCCCGCGACAAGCCACGTTGCCAGGAAGGGTGCGGTACCGCCGAATACCGCGTAGGTGATGTTGTAACAGGCGCCTGATGCCGCGAAGCGCACGTCGGTCGAGAACATTTCCGACATCAGGACCGAGGTCACCACGTTAGCGGTCACGGCGCCGAGTCCTATGAGCAGTTGGCTGACAACGGCGGTTGCGAACGTTCCCTGTTCGGCGATCATGTACGCCGGAATGGTGAGGATGGCCAGGAGACCGGCGGCGGTCTGCATGGTGCGGCGGCGCCCTATGCGATCCGAGACACGGCCCATGACGGGGGCCAGCGCCGTTGCAAGGGTCAGCGAGATCAAGCTCGAGAACAGGGCAAGGTGCGGGGGCAGGCCGACCACCTTGATCAAGAAGGTCGACATGTACGTGGAGTAAATGTAAAAGGAGAGCGCCGTGAGCATCACGAACCCGCCCAGGCGCAGCATCGCGGGCCACTGGGTGCGGAAGACGGCTCCCAAAGACGGGGCGGGGCGGGCGGCGGAATCATCGATCATCGCTTGGAACTCGGGGGACTCGTGGAGTTTGGCGCGAATGTAGAAGGCAATCAGGCCCATCGGTACTGACAGCAGGAAGAGGATGCGCCAGCCCCAATCGCCCATGGCCGCCGCCGGCAGGAAGAAGCTGAGCAGCGCTCCGAGTCCAGCGGCGAGGGCGAATGAGGAGAACGTCGCCGCGGACATGGCGGACGAGTAGCGGGCCCTATGGCCGTCGGGGCTGT
This sequence comes from Pseudarthrobacter sp. KH_020_B, assembly GCF_057840185.1. Classification (NCBI taxonomy): domain Bacteria; kingdom Bacillati; phylum Actinomycetota; class Actinomycetes; order Micrococcales; family Micrococcaceae; genus Pseudarthrobacter; species Pseudarthrobacter sp. KH_020_B. The sequence continues at coordinate 48,247 of NZ_CM174506.1, read as the reverse complement.
GCTCGACGACGTAGATGGTAGCGCCCGCGTATTCGCCGCCGGCAGAAAAGCCCTGCAAACACCGGGCAAGCACCAGCAGAACGGCGGCCCAGATGCCGATCGTCTCGTGGCTTGGGATGAGTCCGATTGCGGCCGTAGACCCGGACATGAGCAGGACGGTCAGCACCAGGATCTTTTTACGTCCAAGGCGATCGCCCAAGCGTCCGAAGAAGATCCCGCCTAAGGGCCGCAGCGCGAACGCGACAGCGAACACGGCGAACGTCTCCAGCAGACCCGTTACCGGATCCGTGGACGAGAAGAAGGTCGCGGCAATATGTGTTGCCATGTAGCCGTAGATGGCAAAGTCAAACCACTCCACCACCGTCCCCGCAAAAGAGGCCCGCACCACCTTACGCAGGCGCTCAGGACTCACCTTCTCCAGGGAATTATCTGCAAGGTCGCGTTCCATGTTGTCTCCATTCAGGGGATGGCGCCAAGACCGCGAGGTGCTTCACTTTCAGCCTAGCCACTGGGGCAATGCGTCGCACATATGATCCAGATCACCGTTGGTCATACAACAACTTATTTCCTGTAGTAGCAACAAGTCAAGGGTTATCCCATAATTCTTCCCGTCAGACGAGGAGACTTACGGGGATTCTGCACTTAGGTCAGCAATTCGCCAGTGTTGCCCCCGGTCCTTACGGGAGAGGACTCCCCCATGGCAGTCTCAAGCTTCATTAGGGAACACCAGCGGAAGGAATCGCCCTGGCCAAGCCGCGCAGGGCCTGCAAAGGGCGCAAAAGACCTCCAGCCGGAACACGGGCGGGCCGACCGGGAAAGGCGCGCCGGCAGGGTGCTCCGAAAGCCCTCCTAGCCCGTATCAAAGGTCAGCACGGAGACCACATGCCAGTACCTTCGCTGTGCCAAGCCGATGTGAATCGCTCCCCTATCGGCCACGGCCGCCAAGTCCGTGGCCGCCGCGGCGATTACTGGTACGCGTGCATATTCGATTTCGAACTATTCGAGCCATCATCCCGACACCTTCGGCACACGAGATTTCAGCGGCAGGTCAAAGGATCGGTTATACAAGGGTCAGCACCCTGGACCAGAACGACAAGCGCCAGCTCGACAGTGAGGCCCTGGATAGGGCCTTCAGCGACACGGCCTCCGGCCGGGACATTGCCAGGCCACAACTGGCCGAACTGCGGGTCGAAGACGCTGTGGTGGTCCAAAGCATGGACCGGCTCGCCCGAAGCCTTGGATGGCCTGCGCTCACTCGTCCAAACTCTTACCAGCAAAAGTTGCGCGTGGAGTGTGTCGAAGAGCGCCTGGTCTTCACGGGCGAGGGCTTCCCCCATGGCCGATACCTGCGCCACGCCAAAATTGGGCGACCGCACGATCCTTGCCCCACAGCGGCGCCACTGAAGCCGCTTGTAATACAAGTTACTTGCTTGTATCCTAAGTAGGAGGGCGATGCAGCCCGGACAGCCCGCTTTTGAGGAGCATCAATGAGTACCGTCGACTTCATCCGGCACGTCAAACTTTCCACCGCACGGCTCCCGCTGGCCGTCCCCATCAGTGACGCAAAGGTGTTCACCGGCCGCCAGAAGCCGATGACCGAAGTGGTGTTCCTGTTCGCGGAGATCACCACCGAACTCGGCCACACTGGCCTGGGCTTCAGCTACTCGAAGCGCGCCGGCGGTCCCGCCCAGTACGCGCACGCCAAGGAGGTTGCCCAGGGCCTCATCGGCGAGGACCCCAACGATATCGGCAAGATCTACACCAAGCTGCTCTGGGCCGGAGCATCCGTTGGCCGCTCGGGCGTAGCCACGCAGGCCCTGGCCGCGATCGACGTCGCCCTGTACGACCTCAAGTCCAAGCGCGCCGGCCTATCCCTGGCCAAGTTCCTGGGCGCCTACCGGGATTCAGTCCAGACCTACAACACCTCCGGCGGCTTCCTCAACGCCTCCCTTGAAGAGGTCAAGGCCCGGGCCACCGTCCTCCTGGAGGAAGGCATAGGAGGCATCAAAATCAAGGTGGGCCTTCCCGACAGCAAAGAGGACCTGCGCCGCGTCGCCGGTATCCGCGAGCACATCGGCTGGGATGTTCCCCTGATGGTGGACGCCAACCAGCAGTGGGACCGGGCCACCGCCCTGCGCATGGGCCGCCAGCTGGAGCAGTACAACCTCATCTGGATCGAAGAGCCGCTCGATGCCTACGACTTTGAGGGTCACGCGCACCTGGCCAATGTGCTGGACACGCCAATCGCCACCGGCGAGATGCTGGCGTCCGTGGCCGAGCACAAGGGCCTTATCAACGCCAACGGCTGCGACATCATCCAGCCGGACGCACCGCGTGTCGGCGGCATCACCCAGTTCCTGCGCCTCGCCGCCCTCGCGGACGAGCGCGGACTTGGCCTGGCGCCGCACTTCGCCATGGAGATCCACCTGCACCTCGCCGCTGCGTATCCGCGGGAGCCGTGGGTGGAGCACTTCGACTGGCTGGATCCGCTCTTCAACGAACGCCTCGAAACCAAAAACGGCCGCATGCTGGTCCCGGACCGCCCGGGCCTGGGCGTGACCCTCAGTGACCAGGCGCGCGCCTGGACCACCGAGACAGTGGAGTTCGGCGCGTAATCTTGAACGCATGACCCGGAACCTGACCGCGGACCTCACCGCAGAGCTTCGCACGCGCATCGTTGACGGCGTCATCCAGCCCGGCGACAAGCTTCCCAGCGAAAACGCGCTGATGGGCGACTTCGGTGTCAGCCGCACCGTGGTGCGCTCGGCGCTGACGCGCCTCCAGGCCGAAGGGCTCGTGGAAACCGAACGCGGGCGGGGCAGTTTCGCGCTGACCCCGCCCGACGACGGCCCGCAGCCAGTCCCCGGCAGCCGCCCCGTGGCCAGCGTCGAAGACCGCCTCCACCTGCTGGAATTCCGGATGGGTGTAGAGGCCGAGGCTGCGGCCCTGGCCGCCCGCAACCACTCCGACCGCCAACTCAGGGCGGTCAACGCTGCCCTGGAACAGTTCGCCGCCAGCGCTGACCACCCCGGCCACGCCATGAAGTCCGACTTCGAGTTCCACCGGGCCATCGCGGCCGCCTCCGGCAACCCTTTCTACTCAGATTGCCTCGCCGCACTCGGCCAGACGATGATCGCGATGCCGCGCACCCGGCTGCTCACCGGCGTCGAACATTACGCCCGCGACCACTTTGACCAGGTGGTGCACGAACACCGCTCCATCGCCGCCGCCATCGCCGACGGCGATGAGACCGCCGCGTCGGCCGCCATGCGCAGCCACCTCGCAAATTCCCGACGGCGGTTCAAGGCTTCGGTACGCCCGCCCGCTTAAGCCCCTCCCGCCGATTTAAAAGGAACCCCATGCCGTCTGCTGACACCGCCGTCACGGATGTGGCCCTCGCCACGACGAAGTTTTTCAAGCGGGTGCTGCCCATCATGCTGGTCATGCTGGTGTGCAACCAGCTGAACCGCTCCAACATCGGCTACGCTCACGAGCATCTTGAGGCGGACGTGGGCACCGGCGCTGCCGCTTACGGCTTCGGAGCTGGGCTCTTCTTCATCGCGTACGCCATCTTCGAGCTTCCCAGCAACATGATGATGGAGAAATGCGGTGCCAAGGTGTGGCTGTCCCGCATCATGGTCAGCTGGGGCCTCGTCTCGTTCCTGATGGCTTTCGTCCAGAACGACACGATGTTCTACGTGCTCCGGTTCCTGCTGGGCGCCGCCGAAGCCGGGTTCTTCCCGGCGGTCATTTTCTACTTCGCCCGCTGGGTTCCCGCTGGCCAGCGCGGCAAGGCGACTGCCATTTTCATTGCGGGCTCGTCGATTGCGGCGGCGCTGTCCGGACCCATCGCCGGAATCCTGCTGAGCCTCCACAACGTCCTCGGAATCCGCGGCTGGCAGTGGCTGTTCGGCTTTGAGGGCCTGCTCTCCGTGGTGGTCGGCATCGTGGTCTTCTTCCTGCTGGACGCGAAAATCCAGGATGCCAAGTGGCTCTCCGCCGGCGAAAAGGCCGCACTGGCGGACGCCATTGCCGCGGAGGACGCCCAGCACGCCACGACGTCCGGCGGGAAGATCAACCGGTGGAAGATGCTGCAGAACCCGCAGATCCTGCTGCTCTGCGGCATCTACTTCTCCATCCAGCTCTCCATTTACGCCAACACGTTCTGGCTTCCCACTATCGTGAGGCAGATCCCCGGCACCACCGACTTGAGCGTCGGCTTCCTGTCCGCCATCCCGTGGGTGTGCGCCGTCGTCGCGATGTATTTCGCCGCCAAGATGCAGGACAAGGCGAAGTCCAGGCGGCCACTGCTGGTGGTGGCCCTCCTGGTCGCCGCACTTGGCACGTTGGCTGCTGCCGTTGCCACGCCGGCGCTGGCTCTCGTGTTCCTGGCCATCGCCGCCATGGGGTTCAAGAGCGCCTCGCCCCTGTTCTGGACCATCCCGCAGTCCGGCCTCCACCCGCTCGTGCTTGCCCCGGCCATCGCCATCATCAACTCGCTGGGCAACCTGGGCGGCTTTGTGGCCCCCTTCGGGTTCGGCCTCATCAAGGAGGGCACCGGCAGTGTGATGCCCGGCCTGTTCGCTTTGGCCGCCGCATCCACGCTGGCGGCGGGGCTGGTTTACTTCCTGAAGGAACGGCGCAGCACGCCTGGGCCTGATCGGGAGGCGGACCTGGATCCGACGGCGGCCCCGGTCGCAGCGGAGCACATGGAGCCGGCCGCCTGTCGCTAGGAACCAGCCACACACCAGCCCAGCGAGGTTTTCCCCACTTGGTGGTCTTCTCCCCGCCGCGTTACCCGGGGATCAGACCACGGGGCGGGGAAAAGCAGTCGCTCGGAACGCCGTCCGCCCCGCCGCGCCACCCAAGGGCGCTCAGTTCCCGCGGGCCAGCACCTGCCCTTTGAAGAACTCGGGCCGCAGCCGGGACATCACCAGCATGATCACCACGCCCAGCATGATCACGCCCATGCCCAGGATGAACACCATCCCCAGTCCGCCCACCGATGATCCGGAGCCGTACTCGGGGTCCATGGAATCGGCGGCGGTCTTGAAGAACATCACCAGCAGGATGACTCCGCCCAGCAGTGGCGCCAGGAACTTGAAGAAGAAGGCGCGGCCATTGCTGAACGCCTGTGCCCGGAAGAACCAGACGCAGGCCAGGGCGGTGATGCCGTAGTAGAAGCAGATCATCATGCCCAGCGCCGTGATGGTGTCCCAGAGCGCGTTTTCGGAGGTGGTCCGGGTGATCACGTAGAAGGCCGCGGCGGCAACGCCCGCGGCGATCGTGGCGTAGCTCGGGGATTTGAAGCGCGGGCTGACCTTTCCGAAGCGGCCCGGGAGTGCCTTGTAGTGGCCCATCGACAGCATGGTCCGCGCGGGTGAGACAAACGTGGACTGCAGCGACGCGGCCGAACTGCTGAGGATGGCGAGGGACATCAAGATGGCGAACGGTCCCATGACCGGCCCGGAAAGGACAGCAAAGATGCTCGACTGGTTGTCAGGATTCCCGGCGCCCAGGCCGGTTTCGCCCACGCCCGCAAAGGACAGGGTTGCCAGCGCAACGGTCATGTAGATCGCCACAATCACGATTACGGTGACGGTCGCCGCCCGGCCCGGAGTCTTCTCCGGATTCCTGGTTTCCTCGTTCATGGTCAGAGTGACGTCCCAGCCCCAGTAAATGAAGATGGAGAGGGAAACCCCGGCAGCAAAGGCTGAGAAGGATCCAACCGCGAACGGGTTGAACCAGTCCGGTGAAATGGCAGCCGCATCAAATGCGGTGCCGTTGGCCACGTGACTGAAGGCCGCAACGGCAAACCAGCCCAGCACGAGCAACTGGAACGCCACCAATACATACTGCACGCCTTTGGTGGCCTCCATGCCCCGATAGGAAATCCAGCAAGCCAGGGCGATGAACACCAGGGTGGTTGCGATGTTCAGCGGCAGGTTCTTGCTCAGCTCGCCCAGGTCCGGGTTCCCGAAAAGCTGGGCAAGCATGAGGTAGAAGAAGTCGACGGCGACGGCCGCCAGGTTGGACAGCACAATAATGGTGGCCGCAATCAGCCCCCAGCCACCCATCCAGCCGATCCACGGACCAAAGGCACGCGATGCCCACGTAAACGAGGTGCCGGCGTCGGGCATGGCATTGTTCAGTTCGCGGTAGCCGAACGCCACCAGAATCATGGGGATAAAGCCCACCAGGAAGATCGCCGGCAGCTGAACGCCCACTTCCGAAACCGTTGGCCCCAGCGCCGCGGTCAGCGTGTACGCCGGCGCGATGCAGGAGACACCGATCACGACGGCGCCCAGCAACCCCACCGCGCCGGCCTTCAGGCCCTTCCCGCTCAGGCCCTTTTCAGCCAGGCCATTGCCCGGGGCGCTGGGTGGCTGTGCTGTCACTTCTTTGGGACTCATGGCCTTGCCTCTCTTTCATTCGACGCTGAAGGGGTTGGACCGGTGCGCTCAGCCGACGGCGGCCGCGGCCTCGCCCGCCGCAGCCACAATGCCCGCCGCAGCCACGATGCGCGCCGCGGTGCGCTGGCCCATGCGGACGGCTCCGTCAACATGCTGGTAGCCTTCGGCGGCGAGGTCTGAGGAGCACCAGTAGATCGGGCCTACAGGGGCGTGCTGGTCCTTGCCGTAACGGTGCAGGCCGCCCAGATCGTAACTGGCCGCGTAGGCGCCCCGGGTCCACTCCTCGGAGCCCCAGTCGGATTCGTAGTAGACCTCGGGCTCCAGGGCCGTGTCCCCCAGGAACCCGGCGATCGATTCCAGGATGGCGCGGCGGCGGTCCTCGGCACCCAGCTCGAAGACGGCGTCGGCCTTTTCATCGGACACGAAGCCCACCAGGGTTCCACGTGAATCACCGTGGTTGGTGTTGTCGTAGACCTCCTGGACCAGCGACCCGGCACCGAAACCGGTTCCGGACAATCCGGCTTCACGCCAGAACGGCGTGCTGTAGACAGCGTGGACTTTGATCACCAGGCCCAGCGACTGGTGCTGGTGCATCTGGTGCTGGCGCCGCGGAAGCGGCGGGTTAAAGGAGACGCGCGAGTAGAGGTTCGGCGGCACGGCCATGATCACAAAACGCGCGTTCACCGTGGCACGCTCCGAAACAACACTGACGCCGTGCCCGCCTTCACCGCCATCCTCCCAGTGGATGGTGCGCACCGGACTGTTAAGTACGACGTCGGCACCCAGTTCCGCTGCCTGCAGCAGGGACACCTGCTGCATCCCGCCGATGACCCGCTTGTCCAGGATGAAGTCCTCGTCGGTGAGGTGGCTGAAGGACCCGGCGGAGGCTGCCATGAGGACCGCCTGCAGCGCCGAAAACGCGTGCGCTGGCTTGGTGAGCATGCCGCCGGCGATGAACAGGCCGATATTGTTGCAGGCCTCCTCGTCGCTGGAGTTCCGGCGCAGCCAGTGGTGGAAGGAGACGGTGTCCAGCTCACGGGCTTTGGGGTGCGCCCAGGGCTCGGTGGCGCCGATTTCAGCGGCGAGGCCGTCCAGAATGCCGATCAGCTTGTCCATTTCCGCCCCGGTGGCTGCACTCACCGGGAAGGAATCACCGGTGTAGCGGGTCTTCTTGCCGTCGGCGCCGACATAGACGGATTCACCCTCACGGTAGCGGGAGTAGGTCTTCAGGCCGAGCTCGTCCAGGAGCTCCAGCAGCGCGGTCTGGTCCGGCGAGACCCACTGGCCACCGATTTCCAGCATGGCCCCGTCAATGGTGTCGGTCCAGGTTCGGCCGCCCACGCGGTCCCGCGCTTCCAGCACTGCCACGCTCAGGCCGGCCTTCGTCAGCTCGCGGGCAGCGGTGAGCCCGGAGGGTCCGGCGCCAACGATTACAACGTCGCGGTCAAGATTCAGCATGATGTCCTCTCTGTGGCCATTCAAGTGATGCAAACCACTAAATGAATGCCGTTCATTTAGTAGAACTATAGCTCTTCCGCGGCCCGCGAGGAAGAGGCCGGTGGAATAATGCTGGGGATACTGCCCGCAGAAAGGCCAGCAATGCCGGCATCACCAGCCGATACACCCAGCACCAGGCAGCGTGACCCCGCGCCAAAAACCGGTGCGGCACGTCGCCGCGCGGGGCGGCCCGCCGCTGCCATCCTGGACCAGGCAGGCATCACGGCAGCGGCCCTGTGGCTCATCGGCAAGAACGGCTACGACGGACTCACCATGGCCGCACTGGCCCGCTCACTGAACGTAGCGCCGTCGGCCCTCTACAACCATGTGGAATCCAAGCGGGACGTGCTCCTGCTCGTGGAAGACCACTTGACTGCCCTGGTGGACGTGACCGCCTTCGCGGCGGAACCCTGGGAGTCCGCGGTGCGGAAGTGGGCCTGGAGTTACCGGGACGTCTTCGCGGAGCACACGCCCCTGATTCCCGTCATCGCAGTCCTTCCTGTGACTGACGCACCGCAGACCCTCGCCATGTATGAGACCGTCAGCGCCGGATTCCGGGCGGCGGGATTCCCGGAGGAGCGGATCGTGTCCGCCATCGTGGCCCTGGAATCCTTCATCTTCGGATCCGCTTACGACGTCACCGCCCCGGCCGACATTTTCGATTCCGGCGGCATGGCGGAGTCAACGCCGAGCTTCACGGGTGCAGTCCGGAGCCTGGCCGCGCAGGGACACGCGAAACCTGCGGACGTGGCGTTCAGCCTGGGGCTTGAGGCGCTTATTGCGGGCTTCGGGGCGTTACGGGAGTAGAGCCGACGGGAATCGAGCATTGACCCGCCGCCCGGCACGGATCCTAGGACGGCGCTGAACAAGGGACAATTCGGAGCGGCAGGTTTCGCTTTTGGACTCGTTCCGGGGCCTTGGGCGGCTCGTTGGGGGCATCGATTCCGGGCGCCGGAATTCCGGTCATGAATTTTGCGGGCCTTGCCGGGCCGTCCATAGCTCCCGTCGGCGCGGATCGGGGCCGGGGGCCGGGGCGGCCCCCCATTTTGGGTGCTATCCCAGGGCCCAGGCCCCGTTTTCGCCGGTGAGGCCTAGTTTCAGCAGTCGCCGAAGGTTCAGTGCGGCTGTGCGGACCTGCAGCCAGGCGTTGTTCTTTTCCACGCCCCGGTATCGCAGGCGCCGGTTGCCTCCGGCGACCAGCCAGCCGATGGATCTTTCCACCAGGGGCCGGTAGGCCCGGTAGTCGTGCCTGAATGCTTCCTGGCGGGCGGCGGCGCGGTGGGCGCGCTGGCGGGCGTGGTGGACGGTGATAACGACTTTCCGCCCGCCCTTGGCCTTCGTGCATTGATCCCGCAGCGGGCACGCCTTGCAGGCGGTGCCGAAGTTCACGTTGCCCCGGGGGCTGATCGTGCGGACCTCCCCGGCCGGGCAGCTGAGCGTGTTCTTTGCTTCGTCGTGGGTGAAGTCGTCCAGGTCGTACCCGCCTGGCACGGCCGGGCGCAACGGCTTGGGCTTGACCAGGCCCTGGTGCCCGGCCGTATCGAGGGTCTCGAGCATGGGACCGGAACCGTAGGCCGAGTCCCCGAGCACCTGGTAGTCCACGGCGTCGTCTTTCATGGTCGGGTCCGTGCCGAGCAGGACGATTCCGGCGTCCGCGTCACTGGAGCCGGGCCCGGCGGCCCGGGTCATCACCGCGGAGGTGTACAGCCCGGTCTCCGGCTCCGCGACGATGTGGCCCTTGAAGCCGTCCATCATCACCGAGCGGGACTTGTGCGCGTGCCGGGCCTCGGTGTCCACCGTGGAAACGATCCGGTCCGGGGCGACCTTCCGGGCGATCCGCCACCTCCCGTCGGTGCCGTCGGAGCCCTCGGCCGGCTCCACGTCCTGCCCCGCCACCAGCGCCAGCAGCACGTACGCCTGATACTCCGGGGACCTGTCATCCAGGGTGGCGGGGTCCACCGCGGCCAGCAGCGCCAGCGCGTCAGTGACCAGCCCGGAAATCAGTTCGTCTTTTGCTTCCTTGTCATCCCAGGCGATATCCGGCTTCCCCACCCGCGTGTAGTCATAGGAGGTCGCGTGGACGGCCATGAGTGTCGCGCCGTGCTCCATGGCCTTGCCGAAGCGCCGGATCACGGCAATGAGCTGGGTGATGGTGTCCTGGCGGGCCACCGCGTCCTGGAAGACCGTCGAGTCCACCGCCCGGCGGTGCCGCCCGGCCAGGACCCCGGTGGCGGTAATGACCTGGGCGACAGCCTCCATGATCCGGTGCGGGTTCTCGCTGGTCCGCAGCCGGTTGCGCCAATGGACCAGGGCGGTGGGGTGGAACGCGGCCTCCGTCAGCCCGTACCCGCAGGCGGCCTTCCAGCGCAGATCGTACGTCAACGCCTCCGCGGCCGCCCGGTCCGACAAGCCTTCCAGGGCCTGCAGGACCAGGACCGTGCCGATCACCGAGGCCGGGATCGAGGGCCGGCCCCGCCGGGAGGGAAACAGGTCCTCCATCATCGAATCCGGAAACAGCCGGCCCCGATGCTCCGCCAAAAAAGCGTAGGCACCGCCCGGAGCCAACAACTCCCCGGCCAGTGCCTCCACATCCAAATACCCGCGCTGGGCCGCCTCAATACCTTGCATGTACCCAGTCTTAACGACCACGACCCGAAGTCCAGCAGGCGCGCCTCAACCCACCCACATTGTTCAGCGCCGTCCTAGGCTTGTTGGCGAAACCTGATCTTAAAGGCAAGGAATCGCGAACAAGCCCCTGACGGCAGGGGCACACCGGATTCGGCCGGCCCAGCGTCAAAGAGTCCCAGTGTTAAAGAAAGGAACCCCGGTCCGAAGACCGGGGTTCCCTTGATTGCGTGCGCGAGGGGGGATTTGAACCCCCACGCCCTTTCGGACACTGGCACCTGAAGCCAGCGCGTCTGCCGTTCCGCCACTCGCGCGCAACTTCTTTTCCATGATTTACGGCCGGTTTCCCGGATCCGCAACCTTGTAAAAGCAGCGAGATCAAGCATAACGGACATCGACGGCAAAACACCAATTGAGCCCCGGACGCGGTCAAATTCCCCGCCGGGAGGGGGCCGGCGGGGAGCGCGCAGCGAACTTTTCCGGGGGCCCGGCCGTTGTGGATTAAGGTCATTCACAGGCCTGCCCAGTAGTATCTGATGTAGTAGTGCCTGCCACTGCCAGGCAGGCCGCTGGGTTCCGAACTGCGTTGTTGGTTGAGTTCCGGAACGAAAACTGCCCCGCAGCCGGGGGGAAAGGAGAAGCACCATGGGATTGCTGGACAAGGTCGAGCGCGGCATCGAAAAGGCCGTCCGCGGTGTCTTCTCCACCGGTTCGCGCGCCCAGGTAGAACCGGTGGAAATCGCCAGCCGGCTCCGCCGCGAGGTGGACAACAAAGCCCTCACCATTGCCGCCGGCCGCACGCTGGCGCCCAATGTCTTCGACGTCCAACTCAGTGACGACGACTTCAGGAGGGCGCAGGACTGGGGCACTCCCCTGGCCGAAGAACTCTGCGACGTCGTCATCAACCATGTCCGCAGCCAGGGCTACACCCTGCAGGGCTCGGTGCGGATCTCCTTCCGCCGGTCCGAGGAGCTGCGCGCCGGCGACTTCGAGATCGTCTCCTCCACCGAGAAGTCCAAAGCCGGCCCCGGTGTCGCATCGGCCAGGCCCAACATGCCGGCAGCCCCCAGCCGCCCTCCCGTGCGGCTGCAGCCCGTCCTGGACATCGACGGCCAGCGATACTCCCTCAATGCCCCCTCCGTCGTCCTGGGCCGGTCCTCCGAGGCCGACATCCTGGTTGACGACACCGGCGTCTCGCGCCGCCACCTCGAGATCCGCACCGCCAACGGCGTCACCAGCGCTGTGGACCTCGGCTCCACCAACGGCAGTTACGTCAACGGCCACAAAGTGGCAGGCAGCACCGAACTGACCGACGGCTCCACCATCACGATGGGACGGACAAAGATCATCTTCCGCCTGCTTCCCGCCAACCCTGGGGGCCGCCCATGAGCGACCTGACCATCACTGCCCTGCGGTTTGGCTTCCTGATCCTGCTCTGGGTCCTCATCTTCAGCATCGTTTCGGCCATGCGCCGGGACCTCATGGTGGGCCGCAAAGCCGCCGCCGGCACCCCGACCGCCCGGCAGGTCCGCAAAAACCCGGAACTGGCCGAGGCTGCCCCGCCGCCCCTCAAGCAGCAGGCCCACCAACTGGTGGTCACCGAAGGCCCCCTCAAGGGAACCACCGTCCCCCTGGCCGCCAGCCCCATCCTGCTGGGCCGCGCCCAGGAAGCCACGCTGGTTCTGGAGGACGACTACGCCTCGGGCCGGCACGCGCGGCTGTTCCCGCAAGGCAGCCGGTGGTTCATCGAGGACCTTGGCTCCACCAACGGCACCTACCTGGCGGACCAGCAACTGACCCGGGCACTGCCCGTTGAGCTTGGCGTACCCGTGAGAATCGGCAAGACGGTCATCGAATTGAGGCCGTAGCCATGGCCGCTGACCTTCCCGCCGGCGGGGCCACACCCGTCCAGCGGCCCCTCATCATGCGCTATGCGGCGCGGTCGGATGTAGGACGCATCCGGGCCAAAAATGATGACTCGGCGTACGTCGGCCGCCATTTGGCAGTGGTCGCGGACGGAATGGGCGGCCACGCGGGCGGCGATGTGGCCTCCGCCGCCACCGTGCTGGACATGCTGCACCTGGACCACGGCGACTACGACGGCGACGCCGGCACCGTCCTGGCCGACGAAATCCAGACGGCCAACTCCCTGCTCTCCGAGCTGGTGCACATCAACCCCAAGCTCGCCGGCATGGGCACCACCGTCACATCCCTGCTGCTCGCCGAGGGCAAGCTGCACTTCGCGCACATCGGCGACTCCCGGGCCTACCGCCTGCGCGACGGCGTGTTTGAGCAGATCAGCGTGGACCACACGTTTGTCCAGCGGCTGATCGATGAGGGCCGGCTCCGTCCCGAAGAGGCCGAAACCCACCCGCACAAGAACGTCCTGATGCGCGTCCTGGGCGACGTTGACGCCAGCCCCGAGCTGGATCTGGACACCCTGGACGTCAAGCCCGGGGAGCGCTGGCTCCTGTGCTCGGACGGCCTCAATTATGTGGCCGGGCATGTGGTGGAGCGGACCGTCCGCGAGACCAAGGACCTGCGCGAATGCGTCGAAACCCTGGTCAACCTCACGCTTGAAGCCGGCTCACCGGACAACGTCACCGTGGTCATGGTGGAAATTACCGAGGAAACGCCCGACGACGTCAGTACCGCCGCCGTCGACATCATCCATCCCCCGCCGGTCACCACAGCCCCTGCCGCAGGCGGCGCCGCGGCCAGCGACGCCGCCAGCGCTTCACCGGACCCCGAGGCGGCCGACGAAACAAAACCCAGCGCCAAAAAGCCCGCCGCCGACAAAGCCCCCGAAAAGCCAGTTGCCGCGGAACCGCCGCCGTCCACGGACCCCCACCTCGGCGAGCACCTTTCGGCAGAAGTCCTGCGGCAGGAACTCGCATCGCGCCCGCACGAACTTGTCGGCGCTGCGGCCACCGCGGCCGAGTCGGGCTCGATTCCCACCATCGCTGGCCGCACTGTGGCCCGGCGGGCCGCCACCGTCCTGACACACAAGGCCGACGCGCCCGTTGCGGAGGCAGATGACGTCCTGGGGCGGCCCAAACCCCGCCGCTGGGTCACCATGTCCATCGCCGCGTCCGTGCTGCTGGTCCTGACGGTGGGCCTCTGGCTCGGCTATGCCTGGACCCAGACCCGATACTACATCGGGGAATTCGATTCCCGAGTGGCCATCTTCAACGGTGTGTCGCAACGGCTTGGTCCCCTCCAGCTTTCAACCCTCGAAGCCGTAACAGAGATCCGGATGGATTCCTTGCCCCAGTTCTCCCAGCAGCGCGTCCGGCAGACAGTTCCCGCGCGTGACCTCTACGACGCCCAGCGGATCGTGAAGAACCTCGAAGGCACCGGCACCATTGCTCCGCCGGATGAGTGCTTGACCCCCTCGCCCACTCCGGCGCCAACAACTGCGCCCGCTGCAACACCCACCGCGCCTGCCCCATCGCCGGACCCAGCCGCTCCGGCGGCAGCACCTGCCCCGGCCGCCTCACCCACCCCCACTGCGGTCTGTGAGGGGGGCCAGTGAGCCAGCTCAGCACCATCCCCAAGCCCCGGCGCAACGTGGAACTGTTGCTGCTGATCCTCGCCCTGTCTGTGGGCATCGGCGCCAACATGCTGGTGGGCGTTGACCAGGCGAAGGCGTTCGACTCCGATTTCTGGTTCCAGTCCAGCCTCCTCGCGGTGGCCGCCCTGGTCTTTCACGTGGTCCTGCGGATCCGGGCTAAATATGCCGATCCGGTAATACTTCCCTTGGTCGTTGCCCTTAACGGCTTGGGTCTTGCCATGATCCACCGCCTTGACGCCCCCGGGGAGGACACCGGCAACAACCAGCTGCGCTGGACCCTGATCGCCATGGCCGTGGCCATTGGCGTGATCTGGTTCCTCAAGGACCACCGGGTGCTGCGCCGCTTCACCTACATCTCGCTGGCTGTGAGCGCGCTCCTGCTGATTCTTCCGCTGGTGCCCGGCATCTCGGCCGGCGAAATCCTGGGCGCCCGGGTCTGGATCCGGGTGGGTCCCATGACGTTCCAGCCGGGTGAGATCGCCAAGATCACCCTCGCTATATTCTTCGCCGGGTATCTTTCCTCCAACCGCGACCTCATTCTGCTGGCCGGCCGCAAGATCGGCCCGCTGCAGTTCCCCCGGTTCAAGGACATGGGGCCGATGATCACCGCCTGGCTGGTGAGCATCGGCGTGTTGATCTTCCAGCGCGACCTCGGGTCTTCCGTGCTGTTCTTTGGCCTGTTCATCGTGATGATCTACGTGGCCACCAGCCGTATCAGCTGGGTGGTGATCGGCGTGGGCCTCATCCTGGGTGGCGGCTTCGTGGCAGCCCAGGTGTTTTCCCATGTCGAAGTCCGCATCTACGGCTGGCTGAACGCCTTCAGCCCAGACGTGTACGAGACCGGCAGCCGGCAGGTCATCGAGGGACTCTTCGGCATGGCCAACGGCGGCCTGGTGGGTACCGGCCTGGGCCAGGGCCGGCCGGACCTGGTCCCCTTCGCCAACAGCGACATGATCATCGCGTCCATCGGCGAGGAGCTGGGCCTGATCGGACTGTTCGCCGTCGTTATGTTGTACCTGCTGCTGTTCACCCGCGGTTTCCGGGCGGCCCTCGGCACCCGGGATGCCTTTGGGAAACTGCTTGCCTGCGGGCTTTCCTTCGCCATCGCCCTTCAGTGCTTCGTGGTGATCGGTGGAGTCACACGACTTATCCCGCTGACCGGTTTGACCACACCGTTCCTCGCCGCCGGCGGTTCGTCGCTGCTGGCCAACTGGATCATTGTGGGCCTGCTCCTGCTGATCTCCCACACGGCGCGGGGACCGGTGGACACCACCCCACTTCCTCCCGGCGGCGCTGCGGAACCTGCAGGAATTGATACTCCCACCGAGGCGGTGAAACAAGCGTGAACCAAGCAATCCGTAATTCCTGGGTGGCAGCGATCGCCATGTTTGCCTTGATCTTCGGCGCAATCAGCTTCGTTCAGGTGGTGGGTGCAGATGACCTCCAGGACAACCCCCTGAACCAGCGCGCCATTTTGCAGAATTACTGCAACGACCGCGGCTCCATCATCGTGGGCGGGGACCCTGTGGCCGAATCCGTGGAAGGCACCTCGGAGGTCTGCCAGTTCCAGCGGACCTACCCACAGCCCGCACTTTATGCAGGCCTCACCGGCTACTTCTCGCAGAGCTACGGTGCCACCGGCCTGGAAGTGGCTATGAACGACCAGCTGACCGGCAGCTCAGACCAGCAGTTCTTTGACCGGATCGGACAGCTGTTCCTGGGCAACCAGCCGAAGGGTGCCTCGGTGGAACTCACCATCGATCCGGCCATCCAGAGGCTCGCCTACGACCTCATCCCGGATGGCCAGCGGGGATCCATTGTGGTCACCAACCCCAGGACCGGCGCCGTCCTGGCCATGGTGTCCAAGCCGTCCTATGACCCCAACCTCGTCGCCACCCAGGACCGCGACGCCGAAACCACCAACATCAATGAGCTGGTCAAGGTCCCCGGGATCAACCTGAACCAGAATGTCAGCGGCCCCACGGGAGAGCTGCTCGCGCCGGGATCGGTGTTCAAGCTAGTGGATACCGCCGCGGCCCTCGCCTCCGGGAAGTACAACAAGGACAGCGTGCTCCCCAACCCGGCCGAAATGCCCTTCCCGGGGATCCAGTACAAACTGCCGAACTACGCCGGGGGCAAATGCTACACCCAGAACACGGCCAGTTTTGCCTTCGCCCTGCAGCAATCCTGCAATACGCCGTTCGCCAGCATTGCCCTGGATCTCGGCAGGGACGCCATCGCCGAGCAGGCGGCAAAGTTCGGCTTCGGCGAGGATCTGGGCGGCCAACTGAAGCTCGCCTACGCCAGAGGCAGCGGCTTCCCCGATGACCTGGACGGGCCAGGCCTGGCCCAGTCGGCGATCGGCCAGAAGGACGTGCGCGCCACTCCGCTGCAAATCGCCCTGATGACCTCGGCCATCGCCAACAACGGCGTCCAGATGAGCCCCAGCCTGGTCAAGACCGTACGGTCCCCGGACCTTCGGGTTATTGACGAGCCCCAGCCGGAAGCGCTCCGGACGTCCACCACCCCGGAGATTGCCCGTCAGATCACCGAATGGATGACCAGTGCGGTGAGCCAGGGCATCGCCCGCGGCGCGGCTGTCCCCGGTGTGCAGGTGGCCGGCAAGACCGGAACCGCTGAACTGGGCAACGGCCTGAACAACTCCTGGTTCACCGGGTTTGCCCCGGCGAACAACCCGGAGGTGAGTGTCACCATCGTCATGGAGGGCGTGGACATCACCACCGGCGCACAGCTAACCAGTCCGAACGCGAAGAAGATTTTTGAGGCGGTGTTGAATAAGTGAGGCCTACAACGGGAATCACCCTCGGCGGCAGATTCCAGCTGACCACGCGGATCGCGATCGGCGGGATGGGAGAGGTCTGGAAGGCCAAGGACCAGGTCCTGGGCCGCATTGTCGCCATCAAGGTGCTCAAGGAGGAATACACCGGGGACCCCGGTTTCCTCCAGAGGTTCCGCGCCGAGGCACGCCACACCGCACTGCTGAACCATGTGGGCATCGCCAACGTCTTTGACTACGGCGAGGAGGAGGGGTCCGCGTACCTGGTCATGGAGCTCGTTCCGGGCCAGCCGCTGAGCAGCATCATCGAGCACGAGCAGGTGCTGTCCCCGGACCGGACGCTGTCCATGATGGCGCAGACCGCGCGCGCACTTTCCGTCGCCCACGCCCAGGGGCTGGTCCACCGCGACATCAAGCCGGGCAACCTGCTGATCACCCCCGACGGCCGGGTCAAGGTCACCGACTTCGGCATCGCCCGCCTGGCCGACCAGGTCCCGTTGACCCAGACGGGCCAGGTAATGGGCACCGCCCAGTACCTCGCCCCCGAGCAGGCCACTGGCCAGACCGCTACCGGCGCCTCGGACATCTACTCACTCGGCGTGATCGGCTACGAGTGCCTCACCGGGCACCGGCCCTTCTCCGGCGAGTCCCAGATCGCCATTGCACTGGCCCAGGTCAACGACGCCCCGCCGCCGCTTCCGGACACGCTGCCCAAACCGGTCCGCGCGCTCCTGATGTCCATGCTGGCCAAGGACCCCAAGAACCGCCCGGCCAACGCCATCAAGCTGTCCGAAGCCGCCGAGGCCATCCGCAACGGCGATATTGACGCCGCGCACGCGGCGGTTCCCGGCATGCTGCTCTTCGAGGCGACCACCGGCCCCATCACTGCGCCGGTGGACATTGCCACGGCACCCACCGGCGTTATCGCCCATAAGGACAGCCACACGACGTCGACGTCCGCACTGCCCGTGCTGGGTGCCGCTGCCGGTGGAGCTGCAGCCGGCGCCGCAGCCGCGGGCGCAGCCACTGGAGCCGGGAGCACGCTTTCGCGTGCGGACGCCCTGGCTGCGGAGCGCAGCTGGGTGCAGGAGGAAGAGAAGTACGACGACGAGCCGGCCGACGAGCCCGAACGTCGCGGCCGCAGCCCCTGGACCTGGCCTCTGGTCGCGCTGATCGTGCTGGTCCTGTTCGCGCTGGTGGGGTTCTTTCTGACGCAGCAGGGGATTTTTAACCCCGCCGGCACCGTCACCGACTCGGCGTCCAGCACCCCGCCGTCCACCAGCGCCAGCCCGACAAGGACCTCGGAATCCGCTACGCCTACGCCCACACAGCCCAGGGCCACCCCCACTCCGACCACCCAAACGGTGACGATCATTCCAGAGGCTTATCTCGGCAAGGACTACCGGGCGGTCCAGTCGGAGCTCTCCGCCATGAACCTTGATGTCACCATCCAATCGCAGGTGGACGCGAACTCCGCGCCGAACACGGTCATCGCTTTGTCCCGGACGGGGAGAGTGGAGGTTGGGTCCCCAGTGGTCATTACCTACGCCGTGGCACCCCCTGCCCCCACGCCCACACAGACCTCGGTCGCACCGACCCCGACAACCTCCCCGACCGCGCCGGGCGGATCCGCCCTGCCCAACTGCAACCCCGGCCAGCTGCCGGGCCTGCCTGCTACCTGCAAGCCGTAGCGGTCAGGATTGACAGTGAGTGATTCGCCCCGCACCCCTCTGCACCGGGAGGACAGCCTCCCGGTGGATAACCAGCGTGTCCTGAATGGCCGCTACGAACTCGGTGGAATCATCGGCCGCGGGGGGATGGCGGATGTCCACCGCGGAGTCGATACCCGGCTCGGCCGGACCGTTGCTATCAAGCTTCTCCGCCCGGACATGGCCAGGGATCCGCAGTTCCAGGCTCGCTTCAAACGGGAAGCACAGTCCGTCGCGGCGCTGAACCACCCGTCCATCGTCGCCATCTACGACACTGGCGAACATACGGTTACGGATGGCTCGGAGGACAGTGTCCGGGTGCCCTACATCGTGATGGAGTTTGTTGAGGGCAGGACCATCCGCGACCTGATCCGGGCCAAGGAAGTCAGCATTGACCAGGCCATCGACTTCTGCCTGGGTGTGCTCTCTGCCCTTGAATACAGCCACAAGGCAGGCATCGTCCACCGGGACATTAAACCCGCCAACGTGATGTACTGCGAAGGCTCCAATTCCGTGAAGGTCATGGACTTCGGGATTGCCCGGGCCATCGCCGATTCGTCCGCCACTATGACGCAGACCCAGGCGGTGGTGGGCACCGCCCAGTACCTCTCGCCCGAGCAAGCCCGGGGCGAAACAGTGGACGCGCGCAGCGACCTGTACTCCGCAGCGTGCCTGCTGTACGAAATGCTCACCGCCCGCCCGCCCTTCATTGGTGACAGTCCCGTGTCCGTGGCTTACCAGCACGTCCGGGAAATCCCGGAGCCCGCGAGCAGCGTGAACCCGGAGGTCTCGGCCGCCCTGGACAGTGTCCTGGCAAAGGCTTTGCAGAAAAACCGGACGGACCGTTTCCAGGACGCGGCCGCCTTCCGGCGGGCACTGCGCGCCGCCCGGGCGGGCGTCTCCGTGCCCGCGCTGGCCGCAGCCGAAGCCCCCACCGATCCCAACGACCACGTCCCGACGCCGGAACGCCCGCCGGTAACCGAGGCGTTCGGAATCACGGGTGCCGGTTTCCTGGACGATGCCCCTGCCAGCTGGCAGGGCGACGCGGACGACACCCGCACTGACGGGATCGTACCCATCACGGCGGCGGCCGCCCGCGTGCCGTCGGTCGGGGACGAACTGCCCCTCGGCCTCCCGCCGGAACGTGAGCGGACCGCACGGCAGAAGTCCCGTCGTCGTACGTGGATTGCCACGCTGGTGATCTTCACACTGCTGGTCCTTGGCGGCGGCGGTCTCTGGCTTTACAACATCATGAACCAGCCCCCTGCCGCGCCACCCAAGGTGGAGGTCCCGGCGGTGGCGACCCTGACGGAGTCAGCAGCCCTGCAGGAGCTGTGGGGCGCCAACCTCCGTCCGGCGATCAAACGCAACAATCACGAGACCGTGCCCAAGGGGATAGCCATCGGCACAGACCCGGCCGCCGGAGCGTCACTGGATCCCAATGCGGAGGTGATCCTGAACATCTCTGAAGGCCCCAGCGCCGTCAAGATTCCGGAAAACCTTCCGGGCCAGACGGAGGCAGCGGCCCGGGACATCCTGCGCCAGGCCGGACTCGTGGGAGCCCCCTCCACAACCGAAGCCAACAGCGCCACGGTGCCCCGCGGCAGGGTCATCACCACCAGCCCGGCGCCTGGCCAGATGGTGGGTGTGGGCACCACCGTGGAGATCGTTGTTTCCACCGGCAAGGTGGCCATGCCAGAACTCCGCGGCCGCACGCGTGCCGAGGCGGAAACGGCGCTGAAGGAGCTGGGCCTGGTCCCGAACGTCCAGGAAGTGGAGAACTCCCAGGTGGAGGCGGGCCGGGTCACGGATCAAAGTGACCCCGTGAACGCCGCCGTCGATCAGGGCAAGACGATCAATATTGTGGTGGCCAAGGAACCGGCCCCGCCGCCGTCGCCGACACCAAGTGCCTCACCCAGTGCCTCACCCAGCAAAGGGCTGAGCCTGCGGTGAACGCTTAATAAGCGTCAGTGCTGGATGAGCGGGCTCAGCGTGGCCGCCCGGGCGGCGGCTCCCGCCATTCCCAGGGACTCGAGCCAGTTGCCCAGCATCTGGTAGCCGCCTTCGGTCAGGACCGACTCCGGGTGGAACTGCACCCCGCACAGCGGTGCAGTACGGTGCTGCAGGCCCATCACGACGCCGGTCGCGGTTTCGGCAGTGATCTCCAGGACGTCGGGGATGGTGTCCCTTACCGCTGCCAGCGAGTGGTAGCGCGTCGCCGTCACAGGGGAGGGGAGTCCGGCGAAGACGCTGGTGCCGTTGTGCTCCACCAGCGACGTCTTGCCGTGCATCAGCTCCGGCGCGTGGGTCACTGTGCCGCCATAGGCTTCGGCCAGGGCCTGATGACCCAGGCACACACCGAACATCGGCTTGTTGTTCGCGCCGCACCACTTGATCAGTTCAATGCACACCCCCGCCTCGGCGGGGTTTCCCGGACCGGGTGAGATGAGGACGCCGTCGCGCGTTTGTGCCAGCTCGATGGCTTCAGCGAGGGTCACGTCGTCGTTGCGGACAACGGTGGTCTCGGCGCCGAGTTCCTGGAGGTAGCCCACCAGGGTGTAAACGAAGCTGTCGTAGTTGTCTACGACCAGGATTTTGGTTGTGGTCATGGCTGGCTTGCAGAACCAATCGTTGAGTCGGTGAATGCGGTGAACCCGGACATCCAGGGGAACAGGAACTGAACCATCAGGATCAGTGCGCCGGCAATGAGCACCAGCGAGGTGAAAATCCGAAGCCAGAGGGGGCCCGGCAGGTGGCGGAAAATCCAACCGTACATACTCAGTTTCCTTCCACCGCTGCGGCCACCTGGGCGGCGATTTCTGCCGGCGGGCCCGCCGAAGCAGGCCGCCAACTGTCCAGCAGCGCATAAGCGATGATGCGTTCCTCGGCGCCGAAGCGCGGATTGCAACTGGTCATGGTGAGGAAACTTTCGGTGGGAGTGACACCGGGGCGGGTGGGGACCGGTTCCAGGACATCGGTCCGGGACGGCATCACAATCTGGTTGTTGCGGAAGACGTAGATGTAGTAGCCGTCCTTGGTCTGGACGTAGATCTTGTCCCCCGGGACAAGGGTGTGGATGTTGTCCAGGACGGCACCGTGCGTTTGCCGGTGACCGGCCACCGCGAAGTTCCCGACGGCGCCGGGCATGGCCGTGTTGGCGTAATGGCCGAGCCCCAGCGTATCCAGGACGTCCCCGGTGGTTCCCTGCACGATGGGCCGGGTGTAGTTGGGGCCAAACCGCGGGATGTACATAATGCCGATGGTGCCGGCATGGCCTGGTGCCGCGGAAACGGCTGGCGTGCCGTAATCCACGGGCGCTGCTGTGGGGTCCGGCCCCGGGCTTGCAGGCACCGAACCGCCCAGCCCTTGGGCGAATTCCTTGATGACGGCGCTCTGCTTGGCGTCGGATTCGATGTTGGTCCACCACAGCTGCCAGCCCACAAAGAGCAGGAGAATAATGCCGGCCGTAATGAGCAGTTCGCCGATCACCTGCACGGTCCCACGCAGAATGGAAGCGCGGGCGGGCGCCACACGGGCGGGCCGCCTGGCGGCGCGCCTTGCCTTCTCCTGCACTACCACGCGTTCTCCCCCGGGGTGGCCGCGCTGGGCGTTTGAGTGCCCAGAACTACGGCTAGAATTGACTGCTAGTAAGAATCCAGATTTGACCAAGATCGCGCAGACCGCTGGCAACTTCCTTCTTGCAGGATATCAAGCCCGCGGCGCCGAGCTTGCTCCAGTCCGCCAAGGAGAGCACGTGCCCGAGTCAAAGCCTCGCAAGAAGACTTCCAGCGCCGCGCAGCCCGCTTCCGGGGCGCAGACGTATAAGCCCAATGCTGTCTGGTTCAAGCCGGTGATGTTCGGCCTGATGATCATCGGGCTCTTCTGGATCATCACGTTCTACATCAGCGAGGGCCGGTTCCCTGTCCAGGCCTGGGAGTCGTGGAACATCGTGGCCGGCTTCGGCATTGCCATCATCGGCTTCCTGATGACCACGCGCTGGCGTTCCTGATCCCGGTTTCGGGACCCGTATGACTCCCGCGGCCGCCGCCCAGCCCCTGAACCATGGTGTGGAGGGGATCATTCGTGGCGACACCGTCCTGGGCGACACCGTTCTGGGCGACGACGGCTTAGCCCGCCCGCCCTGGGCGGCAGTGGATCCGCTGTTGCGCGAGTACTACGACACCGAATGGGGCCTCCCTGTCCGGGACGAACAGGGCCTCTACGAGCGCATCTGCCTTGAGGGCTTCCAGGCAGGTCTCTCCTGGGCAACGATCCTCCGAAAGCGCCCTGCCTTCCGCCAGGCGTTCCTCGACTTCCAGCCGGACGCTGTTGCCGCTTTTACGGAAGCGGATGTTGAGCGCCTGCTCCAGGATCCCGGCATCGTCCGCAACCGGCTCAAGATCCGCGCCGCAATCGCCAATGCCCGGGCCACCATCGCGATGCGCGAGCGGGAAGGCCTGGTTGACTTCGTTTGGCGGTTCCAGCCCCGAACCACTCCCCTGCCGGTCACGCACGCGGAGATCCCCACGCAGTCACCGGAATCGGTGGCGCTGTCCAAGGCACTGCGGAAGCAGGGATTCTCGTTCGTTGGCCCCACCACCATGTTCGCGCTGATGGAAGCCGTCGGCATGGTGGACACCCATCTTCTGGACAGCCACCGGCGCGGATCCTCAGGCGTCTGGACCGGCTGACCGGGTGCTCCGGGGGGAGCTGACCGGCTGCTCCGCCCGGGCAGGTTGTCCACAGCTGTTGGGAAAGTTATCCACAATGTGCATAACTTTCCCGGCGCCGGAAGCGACAGCCACCCGTGCAGGCCATAGTGCACGGGACCGGATCCAAAGCGCTCAGACGGACACTTATTAACAGTGTGGATTGGCTGTGGATAATTCACACCGACCCGAACGGAATGGCTCGCTCAGCGGTCCCGGCGGACCGGATGGTGGCTGGTGATGGACACCCGGTTAAAGGCATTCATGGTGATCACCAGCCAGCTGACCGCCGAAAATTCATCGGCGCTGAGGTGCTGGCGGGCATATCCTTCTTCAACCTCGCGGGCCCGGTGGTCCGGTAATTCGGTGATGCATTCGGCCAGGGCCAGGGCCGCCCGCTCCTTGTTCGTGAACAGGGCGGTCTCCCGCCATGCCGGCAGGACAGCAAGCCGCTGGTGGCTCACCCCGGTCTCCACGGCGTCCCGCACGTGCACGTCGAGGCAATAGGCGCAGCCGTTGATCTGGGAGATCCGCACGTTGAGCAGCTCAATGATCTTGCGGTCAATCCCCGCCGCGTCAGCGGCTTCGCGCACTTTCAGCCCCAGACCGTTGAGAGCACGCCATACGGCGGGGTGCTGCTTGTCGAGGTAGATGTGCTGGGTTGTTGCGGCGGCGCTCAAGGCGGTCCTCCTGGCTGGAAGCATTGTTGGGTCCGGTACTGCCTACGAACACCCTCGCATACACGAGGGTTTTCCACTTACTAACACCGGACTACCCACAACTTATCCACAGTTGTGGACAACAATCCACAGGGCGGCCAAGGAGGACCCCTCAGCTGCCCCAGTCCGGGAAACAGTGAAGGTTAACTACATGTCTGTAAGTTATTAACACTGTGAATAACCCTGTTGATACGGGCAGCCAGGATCTCCTCCTGTGGGCCCCTGACGCGGGAAATGGCCAAGATATCCACAGGACGGGCTCCAATGGCGTGTTTTTCCACTTAACCACAGGCGCATCCCCAGATGTTTTCCACAATTGTGGACAACAGGAGTCATCAGATCCGGGAAAAGGGCCGACATGCGGGAGCAGGGGCACATCGAACTCCTGAACTACACGTGTGTAAGTTACCAACAGTGTGGATAACACCTGTGGATAACTACACCTGGGTCACGGGCGTTGGTCGAGACTGCTCACCGCAGGAGGGGTACCCCTGCCACCTGACGCGCGTATGGGATAAGTCCCCCAATGTACCTAACAGAGCACTCGGCGCTGCCCCTCCACCCTAGTTCTGGCGGGAGCACGAAATTCCCTACGTAGGACGCGCTGCAAAAGCGAGTACTCATTACTGGTGTTTACGTGGCCGGGCTGGCCCTATGCTCACTTCACGGGCAGGGTCACTCGGCCGGGGGTTTCGAATCCGTCTAGGGGCACTGGCTGGATTGGTCGCCGGGGCCGAGACACCATCCGGCCGACACCACCAAGACAGGGGACGACTATGCGCACCTGGCAGACCCAGGCACTGCACTTCGACATCCACGGCCGCGTCACGCTCCGCGTCGACGCAAAGGCACCGGCTGCGACCCAGCTCCAGAGCATGTTGGCGTGTTTCGCCACCGACACCGAACGGCCGGCCGACATCGTCGTCGATGACCGGCCGGAGCCGATGCCGGATGCGGGTCTGCTAGAGCACGAGCTCGCGTACACGGAGAACAGTGTGCGTTTCCAAGACGATCGGGTCCAGGTCGTGAGGGACGCAGAGCAGTGGCGCATTCACGGGGCGGGCGAGCTGTTGACCTCCGTGGTCCCTGTTCTCGATGCCGCGATGGTCGGTCGTGGAGCCGCCATGATCCACGCGGCAACGATGGCGTACCGGGGTCACGCGATCGCGCTTCCCGCCGCCGGAGGGACCGGTAAGACAAGCACCGCCGCCAAGCTGATGCGGCGCGAGGGGTGGTCGTTCATGGGCGACGACTGGGCCTTCCTGGCCGAGGACGCCACGCTGCTCGGCTACGCGAAGCCGATGTTCATCAAGCCGCACCACCGTGCCATCTACCCGCACCTGTTCGAAGGTGTCCGGAAGCCCCTCGTCCCCTCGCGGCTCTCGCAGAGCGTTGGCCGTCTCACCACGGTGGTGCACCCGTACGTAATCCGTTATCCGCGGCTCGCGGACTTCTCCCGCCGATGGTCGCCGGAGCACCGCATGGTCGAGGCGGGGACCGCGTTCCCGGGGCGAGAAGTGACAACCTCGGCCCCGCTCGCGGCCGCCGTCTACATCGAGCGCTTCGAGGGCACGCGGTCTCGGATCGTCGAGCGGACGACCGAGTGGATGGTCGACCGCATGATCGGCAACTTCCACATCGAGATGGCAGGCTTCTCGCAGCGGGTCGTGACCGGCCTGGCGGCCACGTCCGTCGTCCCGTGGCGCGAGCACTTCGCGGCGAAGGGGGTCGTGCTGAGCAAAGCGCTCGACGGACGTCCCTGCCACTTGCTGCAGGTGCCCTCCGCGTACACGGCGGACGAGGCGTCGGACGACATCGTTCGGTATCTTGAGCAGCTGCTGCCGTCGGTCCTCGACGAGCAGGCCTGAGGGGCGGACACAGTGAGTCACAGCACTGGCGAGGTCACCGCGGTCGTTCCGGCCCGCAACGCGGAGCACCTGCTCCCGCGCTGTCTGGAGGCCCTGCGCCAGTCCGGTGTCGCCGAGATCATCGTGGTGGACGGATGCTCCACCGACCGCACCGTCGACTTCGCCCTCGCGGCCGGTGCCCGGGTCCTGAGTGACGAGGGGCGCGGCCTGCCATGGGCTCGAACGCTCGGTGTGCAGAGCAGCAGCACCCCTTGGGTCCTCCTCGTCGACGCCGACGTTGTGTTCGGCCCCGGGGGGGTCGCCGACCTGCTCACGGAGCTGGACGAGGGCGGCTACGACGCCCTCCAGGCCGGTCTGGAGAGTGTCGCTGGACCCGGCTACTGGGGGCAGGCGCTGGCACATCACCATCGCACCGGCCGCAGCCGCAACTGGTTCGGGCTCGTGGCGACGCTCGTCGACCGGGACCTGATGCTGGGTGTGGGTTTCGACGACTCGTTCAAGTCGGGGGAGGACATCGAACTGCGTTGGCGGATGCGGGAGTCAGGGCTGCGAACGGCGGTGTCACGCCGGGTCGTCGTCGAACATCGTTTCGCCGCAGACGACTTCGAATTCGCGCTCGACCAGTTCCTCATGGACGGAACGGGACTGGGACGGATGATCCGCAAGCACGGCTGGCGCGGTGCGAGGTTGGCGCTGCTGCCCGCCGCCGCGGCAGTCCGGGGCAGCGCCTTGAGCCTCGCCGCGGGCCAGCCTCAGTGGCTGCGCTACTACGTCGCCTTCTGCTGGTACAACTACGTGGGCCTGGCAAGGGGTGTCGCGTCATGAGCACTGATCGAGGGACCGCTGTCACGGACGCTTCGACCGTGCGGCACTCCCCGCTGCGCAGCTCGCTCGGCCTCGTCGTGGCCAAGGCCGCCCAGACGGGCGCGGGTTTCGCTTTTTGGGTCGTGGCCGCGCGCGCGACGTCCGACCGTGAGGTCGGGCTCACCATGGCCGCGGTCGCGGCGGTGATGATCTGCACGCAGCTCGCGGTGCTGGGCGCCGGGTCAGCCGTGATCGTCGCGGTGGGGCGAGGGGAGCCGCCCGCGCGGGTGCTGGACGCGGCGATCGCCATCGTCGGGGTCGCCGGCACCGTGCTGGCCCTCGGCTACCTCGTGCTGCAGTCGGCCGTGATGCCGGGCACGGCATCGGTTCTCTTCTGGCTCACGTTCCTCATGGCTGCCGTCACCGGCACCCTGGTCATCGTGCTGGACCAGGCGCTCGTGGCGTTGGGACGTGGTTCCAGCGCGACCTTGAGGTACGCGTTGGGCGGAGGCGTCTCACTCGGGGCTGCAGCGCTCGTGTTCTGGCTGGCACACGGCGCCTCCGCCGACTTGCTGATGGCCTGCTGGACCCTCGGGACGACCGTCGCGTGCGTTGTCGGTGCGGTCCAGCTGCGAAGACTGGTCGGCTACCGGCCGCGACCGTCGTTGCGCTCCGCGCGCGGCCGTCCACTGCTGGCGTTGGGCATTCCATACCAGCTCCTCACCCTCACCGAGCGCGCCCCCGGGCTGGTGCTGCCGCTCCTTCTCGCGCACATGGTGGCGCCGGAGGCAGCTGCCTACTGGTATCCCGCATGGATGATGGCCTGGGCCGCCTACTCCGCTCCGATGCTGATGGGCATCGTCCAGTTCTCCGAGGGTGTCCGCGACCCGGGCCGCCTGGTGTCGACCACTTGGGCGAGTCTCCGTTTGTCGCTCGCCGTAGGAGGTCTGGCTGCCGCCGTCCTCGTCCTCCTCGCCCACCCGCTGCTCAGTCTGCTGGGGGAGCGGTACGCCGACTCGTCCGCCGACGCTCTGCGGTGGTTGGCGGCCGGACTAGTGCCGTACGCGGTGCTGCAGGCCTACAACGCCGTGTGCCGGGCGCGCGGTCGCTACGCGGAGGCGATCGTAGTCGGCGTGACGCTCGGAGTCACCCTCTGCGCCGCAGCGCTGTTGGCCGCCGACAGGGGCCCAAGCGCCATGGCCCTTGCGTGGCTGGTGGTGCTCTCCATCGGAGCCGCGGCGGTCGGCCTCCGGCTGGTCGCCGTTCTCCGGCGCGTCACGCGGGACGCGCGATGACCAGGGCGCTCGAAGCGGCCAGCCGCACCGAGGCACGCTGGAAGCCCCGTGACGTGTGGTGCGCGCTGGCGGGAGTCGTGTCGCTGGCGCTTGCCGTGGGGGCCGCCTCCACGGTGACCGTGCCCGTGAACAGCGACCTGGGGCTAGTCGCCGTGCTGCCCTACCCGTTCTGGGCGGGGGTCCTGATTCTAAACGTCGCCTTCGTCGTGGCGCTGCGGGGGGATACCGCGGGCCCGGCGCGCCGCCCGGTCATGATATGGCTCGTCGTGGTGCTCGTGCTTGTGCTCTTCGGGACCGCAGCCTTCGTGACGGACGTACCGCGGGGTGAGGTCGCGTTCCGTCACCTCGGCGTCGCCGACGCCCTCTCGCGCACCCAGGGGATCGACCCGGACATCGACGGGTACTTCAACTGGCCGGGTTTCTTCGCGCTCCTGGCGACGCTGCTCCGGGCGACCGGTCTTGACCCGGTGGCCGTTGCCCTGTGGGCACCGGTGCTCAACATGGGTCTGTGGCTCGCTGCCCTGGGCGTGCTGACCGGCTACCTGACGCGCGATCCGCGACGGCGCTGGCTCGTGCTCTGGGTCTTCTGCCTCGGCAGCTGGCAGGACCAAGACTACCTGTCTCCCCAGGCCTTCGGCTTCTTCCTGTACCTCGTCGTGGTCGCGCTGCTCGTCGGCCCGTTGGCCGCGCGGGCTCCCGAGATCCGCGGCTACCGACGCGCCGACCTGGTGGCGTGGTGGCGAGGGCGGTCGCCCGCCGAGCCCCGGTCGGGGCACCGGGTGAGCGCGCTCGTGTTGACCCTATTGCTCGTCACGGTCATCTGCGCGAGCCATCAGCTGACGCCGTTCATGGTGCTTATCGCCATCACCGCTCTCACCCTGAGCGGACGTGTCTGGCCCAGCCGGCTGCCCCTGATCACAGTAGTCGTGCTGACGCTCTGGCTCGCCTACCCCGCGAGTGCATACCTCATCGGGAACCCACCCCTGGCGGAAGCAGGACTGCAGGCCGCGACCGAGGCGAACGTCATCGACCGCCTCGACGGGACCGCTGGGCACGTGCTGGTGGTGCAGGTCCGGATCGTTCTCACCCTCGTGCTGTGGGCGCTTGCCGCGGCGGGGGCGGTGCGCGACTGGCGCAGAGGACGTCTCGACATCCGGGTGGTCCTCCTGGCCATCACGCCACTGCTGCTCTTCCCCGCGCAGTTGTACGGCGGGGAGATGCTCATCCGCGTCTCGCTGTTCGCGCTGCCCTTCATCGCTGTGCAGGCGTGCTCGATCCTGCTTCCCACGGACAGCAGCACACGCCCCTCCTTCCGCGCCGCGGGGGGACTTGCGCTCACCTGCTTCCTGCTGGCCGTGCTGACCGTGACGGGCCGGTTCGGGAACGCCCAGTATGACGTCTTTACCGACGATGAGATCGCCGCTGTCGCCGCCGTGCAGCGTCTCGCACCCCCCGGCTCGACGATCATCTCGGCTGCCCACCCGACGCCGTGGCGCAGCGAGGCCTACCTCGAACACCGGGCCCGGACGATCGACGACATGTGCCGGTCCGACTTGTCGACGGCGACGTGCGGCCCACTTGTTTACGACTACGCCCGACACAGCCCTGGCGGTGCCGTCGTGTTGCTCACGCGCTCGTCGGAGGCGAGTCTCGTGGTGCAGGGCGCCAGCAGCGCGGGCGGCTTCGCCGAGCTGGAGAAGTGGCTGAGCGTGCAGGACGGCGTGGAGCTCGCTTTCAGCAACGTCGACGCACGCGTGTACCGGGTGACGCCATGAGCGGCGGCGGCGTCAGCCGGCTCACCGTGGCGCTCGGTCTCGCGGCCGTCGCGCTGTCTGTGGTGACGCTCGTCGGGCTGCCGACACCGCTGCAGACGGTCGCCGCCATAGCTGTCCTGGTCCTGCTCCCGGGGCAGGCACTGGCCCGACTCACGCAGGTGACCGACCTCGCGCTCGGCGCGCTGCTCGTCCTGGCGCTCGGCCTCGCCACGCTCACGGCGGTGTCCACGGCG
This sequence comes from Pseudarthrobacter sp. KH_020_B, assembly GCF_057840185.1. Classification (NCBI taxonomy): domain Bacteria; kingdom Bacillati; phylum Actinomycetota; class Actinomycetes; order Micrococcales; family Micrococcaceae; genus Pseudarthrobacter; species Pseudarthrobacter sp. KH_020_B. Next base: position 18,229 of record NZ_CM174506.1, on the reverse strand, counting down.
ATGTTCTACCTCGCTGTGTGGTCCTGGCAGGCGTGCGTCGTCACGATGGGCGTTATCACCATCCTCGCATGCATGGCACGCGCACGGCAGGAGGCCGCATCATGATCGATCTGGCGGGATTGCTCGCGACTGCCGCCCTGCTGGTCACCCTCGTCGCGCTCGAGGTCCGGCGCGCCGGACCAGACACCGGGCAGCCCACACGCCCGAGGCTCCTCAGCCGAACTGTGAGCCGCTGGGTCGTCGCCGTCATGTGGACGATGTACCTGCTCCTCTTCGTTCCACGAGTGCTGGGACTACTCGTGTGAGCCACGCGGCGCGGTGGTGGCTCCTCAGCGACCTCCACCTGGGCGTGTTGGACGACGACCCCCGGTGTCCCGGCAGCGTGCTGCCCGAGTTCCTGCGCCGCGAAGTGCTCGCAGCCTCCGGTCCGCAGCAGCACGTCGCCTTCGTCGGTGACACGTTCGAGCTGGTCGGGTTCGCCGAGGACGAGAGCCTGGCCCGGCTCGAGTCCATCCTCGCCCGCCACCCCGACACGTTCCGGGCGCTGAAGGCCTGTGCGGCGCGCGGCGTGCAGCTGCACTTCGTGTGCGGCAACCACGACGTGGAGCTGGCCCGGCCCTCGGTTGCCGCCCGCCTGTCGGCGCTGCTGTCACCCGCCGACCCAACGCGGGTCCGGGTGCACCCGTGGTTCCTGCACGTGCCCCACGTGCTCGTGGCCGAGCACGGGCACCAGCACCACGCGCTGCACCGGATGCCCGAAGTCCTCCGCGCGGCGGTCAACGGCACCGACGAGCTGGACCTACCACCGCTCGCCGCCTGGAACGCCGATCCATCGAGGTCGCACCTGAGCCGTGCCGGGGCAGTTGCCCGGGCCTGCCTGGCGTCCGAGCGGGCGGAACGCCGCGTCCGGGAGCTCGCGTACGACGAGCTGTTGCAGACCGAGTCACTGCGGCTCGCGCTCGACGGGGTGGCCGTTCGGGACCTGGCGCGCCTGTCCCGGTTCCGGACGGTGTCGGCGCTCCCGGTCGCCGCGACGCGCATAGTACTCTCGGCCACCGGGCGCAGGGTCACCGGCGAGAAGGCTCCTGCTGCAGCGGGCCGGTTTGCACGTACCCTCGAGGCGCACGGTTCCGGAGTGGCCTGGTACGTCTCGGGCCACACCCACCGGGCCCTCGAGTCGGCGCTCGAGGCGTGCCCCACCCGATACGTCAACACCGGCACGTGGTGTTCGGACGTCCGCGGTCGCGGACCTGACCAGTCGGACCGTCGGGCGTTCCCGTACGCCGTGGTCGACGTCGCCCGCGACGGCGCCACAAGCGGCGGGCTGCGGTACTGGCGTCCGGACGGTGGCTGAGCCGTACCGGTGTCAGCGCACCAGCGGGGCGGTCAGCCGGCCGTGACGCGGAGCCAGCTCGCAAGGGCCAGCAGGAGAACGACGGCGGCCAGTCCGGCCGCGTGAAGCAGGCTCTGCCGTGGGCCCCGGGGCGTGTAAGCAATCACGGCAGCGCAGAGGGCGCCCGTGACGAGTCCGCCCAGGTGCGCCTGCCAGGCGATCTGGGGAACCACAAATCCGATCACGCCGTTGATGGCGATCAGGACCCACAGTTGCCGCGTATCCCCGCCGCGGTGCCGCTGGACCAGCAGCATCGCCCCGAAGAGTCCAAAGATCGCACCCGAGGCACCCACCACTCCGGCAAGAGGCACGCCGGGCACATAACCGGGGGTCAGCAAGAGGTAGCCGACGGAGCCGCCGATGGCAGAGATGAGGTACAACGCCAGGAAGCGGACCCGGCCCAGGAGTGGTTCGAGTGCCTGGCCGAAAATCCACAGCATGTACATGTTCAGCACAATGTGGAGGATGAATCCCTGGGAGTGCAGGAAAGCCGCCGTCAGCATCCGCCACGGTTCGAACTCACCAAATTCGGGAGTGGCAAAAACATTGGCGAACGCCAGGTTCTGGTAGATCCACTCGCCGGGAACCACCCATTGCAGAACGTACATCACCGCACACAGGGCGATAATTCCAAACGTCACCACGGGTTTGCCGGTTGCCACGGCGCCGCCGTAGACAGTCTTGACTGCCGGCGTCGTCCGCTTTGTTTCGTTGACGCAGTCAACACACTGGAATCCGACGGCGGCCGCCCGCTGGCAGTCCGGGCACGCCGGGCGCCCGCAGCGCTGGCAGCGCACATAGGAGGGCCGGTCCGGGTGCCTGGGGCACACGGGAACCTGCGCGGACGGCTCAGCCGCCGGAATTCCGTAGCTCATGTGATGGGTTAGAGCTGCTCGATGTCGATGCTGTTGATGGTGACGTCCTCAACCGGGCGGTCGCCCATGCCGGTGCGGACGCCCTCGATGGCGTCCACGACCTTCTTGGAGTCCTCGTCAGCGACCTCGCCGAAGATGCTGTGCTTGCCCTGCAGCCAGTCGGTGGGGATGGTGGTGATGAAGAACTGTGAGCCGTTGGTGCCCTTGCCCGCCTGGATGCCGGCGTTGGCCATGGCCAGCTTGTAGGGTGCGTTGAAGCTGAGTTCGGGGTGGATCTCGTCGTCGAACTTGTAGCCAGGTCCGCCCACGCCGCGGCCCAGCGGATCGCCGGCCTGGATCATGAAGTCCTTGATGATGCGGTGGAAGATGGTGCCGTCGTACAGCGGCGTGCCAGTCTTGTCCTCACCGGTCTCGGGGTGGGTCCAGGCCTGCTCACCGGTGGCCAGGCCAACGAAGTTCTTGACCGTCTTCGGCGCATGGTTGCCGAAGAGACTAACGACGATGTCGCCGAGGCTGGTGTGGATGGTTGCTTTTGCAGTTGCGATTGCAGTCATACCGCCCATTCTTCCACGGCAGGTCAACGTGGAAGGGGCTGGACCGGCAGTTCCGCGCTGGGTGAAATCAGCTGGAATTCCGCGGGAAGAATAGCCGGTGCAGGTCAAGGCACGTAGGCTAACACCAGAACCGTCACATTAATCGGGAGGTAGTTGTGAAGAAATCGGATCGTATTGCCCGTGACCTTGAACAGTCAGTCAACAGCGCGGTTGAGAACGCCAAGGACTGGGCATCCCCCCGCGTGGAAGCAGCCGTGGATTGGGCAGTTCCCCGCCTGCAGCACGGCCTGGACACCGCTTCTCCCAGGATTCAGGAAGGGCTCAAGACCGCGGCCCACAACCTTGCCGACGGCGTCGCAATAGTGACACCGCGCATCCAGGAAGGGTTGGCCCAGCTCGCCCCGAAAATCCACGACGCCGTTGAGGTCGCCACTCCGCGCCTGCACGAAGCCCTGGACAAGGCCACTCCGGTCATCCAGAACGCCCGGGACCGCGTGGTGGTGGAATACCTGCCGCGCCTTTCGGACCAGATCGGCCACGCGTCCGACGCCGTGCACCGCACCTTGGAGAACGCGCCGTCCCACGTTGACGCCGTCGCCCAGCGGCTTGCCGATTCCGGCGTAGTGCATTCCCTCCAGGAGCAGGCACAGACGGCCGGCACGCAGCTCAAGGCCGCCGCGCACGAGGCGGGTAAGGCTGTAGGGGTCCAGATCGCCCAGCCGAAGAAGCCCAAGAAGCGCGGCTGGCTCGTGTTCGGCATCATCGCTGCAGCCGTCGCCGCCGCCGTCGCCGCATGGAAGGCCTCCAAGCCCGTGGAGGATCCGTGGAAGACTCCCTCACCTGTCACGCCCACTCCGGCGCCCGTTCCTGCCACCACCGTGAACGACGCCAAGGACACGGCCGAGGACGCAGCCACCAAGGCTGCAGCCACCACAGCTTCGGCCGCTGACGCTGCGGCTGACCAGGCAGAAGATGTTGCCGCGGACGCGAAGGACACTGCGGAGGACGCAGCCGAGAAGGCCAAGCACGTCGCCGAGGGATCGGCAGACGCCGCAGCCAAGTCGGGCACCGATGCCAAGACCGCCATCAAGAACATAGCGGCCAACATGAACGGTTCCGCGGACAAGGGCAACAGCTAGCATTTTCCGGCGCCGTCGCGCCGTGCATTGAAGGGGCTCCGCCTGGCGCGGGGCCCCTTCAATGTTTTCCCAGTGTTTGTCCGGACGGGGCCCAGTCGCGGGCAGGACAAATCCCGATCGGTGCTAAATTTGGACTGATGTCAGCCGATAAATCCTCTGGGGATGCCTTGAACGACGCAGCACAGCTGCCGTGCGTGTCCATTGTCATTCCGGCTTACAACGAGGAAAGTGTCATCCGGCAGTGTCTCATCGCCGCGGTGTACCAGTCGGTGCCGGCCCACGAGATCATCGTGGTGGACAACCTCTCCACTGACCGCACCGCCGCCATCGTGGCGCAGATGCAGCTGGAGTATCCGGAAAGCCCCATCATCCTGCTCAGCCAGGACCGGGACCAGGGCCTGATTCCCACCCGAAACTTTGGCCTCAACCACGCCACCGGCGACGTCCTAGGACGCATCGACGCCGATTCGGTTGTCGAGCCGGACTGGGTGGAGCAGGTCCAGAAGGCCTTTCTTGACCCGTCAGTGCAGGCAGCCACCGGACCGGTGGTCTACTACGACATGCCGATGCGGCGGTTCGGGCTCAAGGCAGACGACAAGATGCGCCAGCTGATGCTCAAGCTCGCCAAGCACCAGTACCACTTCCTGTTCGGTTCCAACATGGCCCTGCGCGCTACGGCATGGGAAACCATCCGGGATGAATCCTGCCGTGACGAGAAGGACGAGATGCACGAGGACATCGATCTCTCCCTGCACCTCGCCGACCACGAACTCAAAGTCCAGTACTGGCCCCAGATGGTGTCCGGGATGTCCGCGCGCCGGCTCGAGGATTCACCGCGGGACTACCGGTATTACGTGACCCGCTTCGACCGTACGTACAAGGCGCACAACGTCAAGAAAATGGCCCTCAAGGCACCCATGGTGGTGTTCTTCTCGGTTTACTTCCCGGCGAAACTCCTGCGGGCGATCCACACGGTCAACACCGTCCAGCCTGTCCGCCGCGGCGGACAATAAGCCCGCCTCACGGCCCGGCGTCAGTCGGTTCCGAGTTCAGCCAGACGGTCCGACGGCGGTTCATCCGCACGCGCGCCGGTGCCTTCGCGCCGCTTCCCGAAGCCTGACCGCTGTCCCAGAACCACGACGGCGAGGCCCACCAGGATGAGCCCCAGCCCGCCGTACGTGCCGGCGGGCAGCGTCTCGTGCAGGAAGACCGCGGCCAGCACGGCTGCGCCGGGGATCTCCAGCAGGATGATCATCGACACCAAGAGCGGGCTCATCGTGGCCAGCAGGTGATTAAAGGCTGTGTGGCCCACCAGTTGGGCACACACGGTGATGGCCAGGATCCCAACCCAGCCAACGGCGTCGAACCCTACCAGCGGCTGGCCGCTGAAGAGCGCCAGCACCGCCACAATAGCCGCGCACATCCCGTAGCAGAGCGTGGTGTACGTTCCCGTGGTCATGGTCTGGCGGGCCTTGCCGCCGGCAAGCGTGTAAAGGCCGGCCAGGGCCCCGCCGGCCACGGCCAGCAGGTCGCCCAGAAGCGCGTCGGGCGAGGATCCCATGTCGAACCCGGTGATGGTGACAACGCCACCGAAGGCGATCCCCAGCCCTGCCAGCACCTGCCAGCGGTGCCTGGTGCCACGGAAGAGCTGGAAGATCGCGATCCAGGCCGACTGGAGGCAGACCAGGGCGGTGGCGGCAGCCACGGACGTGAGCTGGAGGGACGTGATGAAGCAGGCAAAGTGCAGGGCCAGGGCGACGGCGGCGAGCAGTGACCAGCGGAACTCGGGTCCGGTGATCCGGCCGAACTGCCGGGGTTCGCGGACCAGGGTAGGGGTGGCCATCACGGCAGCCCCGATGGCGTTGCGCCAGAAGGCGATGGCGAGGGCACTGACGGTGGTGGCACCGAGGGTCGCGGCGATCAACGGCCCGGACGATGCCACGCCCATGACGCCAACGGCGGCAAGAAGGAAGTTCACCGTTCAACCCTACTGTTCTGCTTTAACACTGTGTCGCCTTAACGAAAAAATCCCGGACAGCTTTTCGGCTGTCCGGGACTTTCTTATGGTGGAGGCACGGGGACTCGAACCCCGAACCCCCTGCTTGCAAAGCAGGTGCGCTACCAATTGCGCCATGCCCCCATAAGAAGCAACCCGTCAATCATACCCTAGAACCATGGAGCCTTTTGCCAGCTCCGGTCCGGGAATCCGGCCTATTCGACCTTGTCGGTCGACTGGCTCCAGACTGTTTTCCGGGCCTCGGATTCCTGTGCTTTCCTGTAGAGCAAGACGCCTGCGATCGCAGCTGCAAGTACCAGCAACTTCTTCACATGCACCCCGTTCCGGCTCCGTCTGCCTCTCAGCAAACCTCACCTTCCATAGAACCTGCACAGGTTCCGTGGGCGTACCAGGACTTGAACCTGGGACCTCTTCGTTATCAGCGAAGCGCTCTAACCGCCTGAGCTATACGCCCCGATGCCTCATCGGGCCGAGACATGACTTTACAGCACATCCCGGCCCGATCTCAAATCGAGGCATTTCGCCGGAGAATTTCCGGTGAAATCATGGGTTTTCAGTCGTCCGTGAGGGTGACGCCGATGCCGCCAACAAGCGTCGCGGAGATGTTGTAAAGCACCGCAGACAGCATGGACAGCGCCGTCAGCAGGACAACGTTCACCACGGCGATAATCGTGGCAAATGAGGCTACCTGGCCCAGGGATGCGACCTTCTTCAGTTCGAACCCGCCGCCTTCGGAGCCTGCGAGTGTGCCCAGAAGGCTGTCCACCTGGTCAAAGATTCCGGTGAGGTCCAGAACAGTCCATAGGACGATGGCGGCCACGACGGTGACGATTCCGAGCGCCACCGACAGGAGGAAGGCCATTTTCAGGACCGACCAGGGATCCACCTTGCTGACCAGCAGCCGTGCACGCCGGACCTTGGCCTTGGGCGCAGGCTTCACCAGGCCGGGCTGGCCCTGCGCAGACCGGCCCTGCACTGGACGCTGGCTGGTCTGTGCGGCCGGAAGCCTGCCCTGCCCGGCACGCTGGCCGGTCTGGCCTGCGGCAACCCGATCCTGCGCGGGGCGCTGGCCGGGAACGGACGGGCGCTGCTGCGGACGGACGGGGGCGTTGACCCGGGGTGCGGCCGCGGGTGGCGGCGTTCCGCCGGGGACGTTGCTGCTCGGTGTGGGATATGAGTCGGGATTACTCACTCGTTACCTCCGGTGTAGTCTTCGTTCGGCTCAGCGTCGCCGGAGGCGTCCTCTGACTCAACAGCCGGTGATGTTTCTGCCGTTGTTGCTGACCCTGCGGATCCCTCGGGGAACCCGGCCTCTTCAGCCAACGTTACGTCATCGTCCACGGATTCTTCGCCCTCGAGGCCGCGTTCGCTGTTCCTGGCCACTTCAATGATGCGGTCGTTCTTGTCCGGCTTCGCGAAGATAACGCCCATGGTGTCTCGGCCCTTGGCAGGTACGCCGGCCACTGATGAACGGACCACCTTGCCGCCTTCCATGACCACCAGGACCTCGTCCTCTTCCTGGACGATCAGGGCTCCCACGAGGTGACCCCGCTCCTCCTGGTACTTGCCCACCTTGATGCCGAGGCCGCCGCGGCCCTGCAGGCGGTATTCCTCCACCGCGGTCCGTTTGGCGTACCCGCCCTCGGTGACGATAAAGACGAACGAACCGTCCGTGACGACGTCGGCCGCCAGCAGTTGATCGTCCTCGCGGAACTTCATGCCCGTGACACCGGACGTGGCCCGGCCCATGGGACGCAGGGCATCGTCGGTGGCGGTGAAGCGGATGGACTGGCCCATGCGGGAGACCAGCATGAGGTCATCCGTTTCGGAGACCAGCTGGGCGGAAACCAGTTCGTCCTCGTCGCGCAGGTTGATCGCGATGACGCCGGCGGAGCGGTTGGTGTCGTAGTCCTCCAGCCGGGTCTTCTTGACCAGGCCCCGCTTGGTGGCCAGCACCAGGTAAGGAGCCTGCTCGTAGTCCGTGATGTCCAGAACCTGGGCGATGTGCTCGTCCGGCTGGAAGGCCAGCAGGTTGGCGACGTGTTGGCCCTTGGCATCACGGCCGGCCTCCACCAGTTCGTATGCTTTCGCCCGGTAGACCCGGCCGAGGTTGGTGAAGAACAGGAGCCAGTGGTGGGTGGTGGTCACGAAGAAGTGCTCCACCACGTCATCGCCGCGGAGCTGGGCGCCCTTGATGCCCTTGCCTCCGCGCTGTTGCGAGCGGTAGTTGTCGCTGCGGGTGCGTTTGACGTAGCCGCCGCGGGTGATGGTGACAACCATTTCCTCTTCGGGGATCAGGTCTTCGATGGACATGTCGCCGTCGAAGCCCATCAGGATCTTGGTGCGGCGGTCATCGCCGTGCTTGGCCACGATCTCGGCCAGTTCGGTGCTGATGATTTCGCGTTGGCGCTGCTCGGAGGCGAGGATCGAGTTGTACTCTGCGATCAGGGCCTCGAGTTCGGCGTGCCGGTCCTGGATTTTCTGGCGTTCCAAGGCGGCCAGACGGCGCAGCTGCATGTCCAGGATGGCCCGTGCCTGCAGCTCATCGATGTCAAGCAGCTGCATCAGGCCGTCGCGCGCGGCTTCGGTGGTGTTGGACGCGCGGATGAGCGCAATGACTTCATCCAGGGCATCCAGTGCCTTCAGGAGCGCACGCAGGATGTGCGCCTCTTCCTCGGCCTTGCGGAGGCGGTAGCGGGTCCGGCGTGCGATGACGTCCATCTGGTGGGTCACCCAGTGGCGGATGAACGCATCAAGGCTCAGGGTGCGGGGCACACCGTCGACGATTGCCAGCATGTTGGCCGCGAAGTTGTCCTGCAGCTGCGTGTGCTTGTAGAGGTTGTTCAGCACCACCTTTGCCACGGCGTCGCGCTTGAGCACAATCACCAGGCGCTGGCCGGTGCGGCCGGAGGTCTCATCCCGGAGGTCGGCGATGCCCGAGATCTTGCCATCCTTGACGAGTTCGGCGATCTTGATGGCCAGGTTGTCCGGGTTCGCCTGGTAGGGCAGCTCGGTGACCACCAGGCAGGTGCGGCCCTGGAGTTCCTCGACGTTGACCACGGCGCGCATCGTGATGGAGCCACGGCCCGTGCGGTAGGCATCCTCGATGCCCTTATGGCCCAGGATGGTGGCGCCGGTGGGGAAATCCGGGCCTTTGATGCGCAGCAGGAGCTCTTCGAGGAGTTCCTCGCGGCTGGCTGCGGGGTTGGCCAGGTACCACTGGACGCCGTCGGCCACTTCGCGCAGGTTGTGCGGCGGGATGTTCGTCGCCATGCCCACGGCGATGCCTGAGGAGCCATTGACCAGCAGGTTGGGGAACCGCGCCGGCAGGATGGTGGGTTCCTGGTTCTTGCCATCGTAGTTGTCCTGGAAGTCGACGGTTTCCTCATCGATGTCCCGGACCATCTCCATGGCCAGCTGGGCCATTTTGGTTTCGGTGTACCGCGGGGCTGCGGCACCGTCGTTGCCCGGCGAACCGAAGTTGCCCTGGCCCAGGGCGAGCGGGTAGCGCATGGTCCAGTCCTGGATCAGGCGGACCAGCGCATCGTAGATCGCGGTGTCGCCGTGCGGGTGGTACTGGCCCATAACCTCGCCCACCACACGGGCGCACTTGTTGAAGGAACGGTCCGGCCGGTAGCCGCCGTCAAACATCGCGTACAGCACACGGCGGTGCACGGGCTTGAGGCCGTCACGCACGTCGGGCAGGGCGCGGCCCACAATAACGGCCATGGCGTAGTCCAGGTACGATCGCTGCATTTCGGTCTGCAGGTCCACCTGCTCCACACGGTCAACCAGCACATCGCCTTCAAGAACGGTTTCCGGAAGATCGGCGGATTCCGCCGGGTTCTCGGGTGTCTCGTCACTCATCGTTTATATTTTCCGTTTCAGGTATATGTCAGGTTTGGAATATCTACTCGGTGAACCGGTCAGATATCCAGGAACCTGACGTCCTTGGCGTTCTGCTGGATGAAATTTCGGCGGGATTCCACGTCTTCGCCCATCAGGGTGGAGAAGGTCTGGTCCGCTGCCAGGGCATCGTCCATGGTGACCTGCAGGAGGGTCCGGTGGTCCGGGTCCATGGTGGTGTCCCAGAGCTCGGAGTAGTCCATCTCGCCCAGGCCCTTGTAGCGCTGGATGCCGTTGTCCTTGGGGATACGGCGGCCGGCGGCCTGCCCGGAAAGGAGCTTGGCATCGCGCTGCTTGTCACTGAAGACGTAGTCGTGCGGCGCGTTGGACCACTTGATCCGGTACAGCGGGGGCTGTGCCAGGTATACGTAGCCGTTTTCGATCAGCGGGCGCATGTAGCGGAACAGAAGCGTCATGAGCAGCGTGGTGATGTGCTGGCCGTCAACGTCAGCATCGGCCATCAGCACGATCTTGTGGTACCGGAGCTTGGCGAGGTCGAAGTCCTCGCCAATGCCGGTGCCGAACGCGGTGATCATGGACTGGACCTCGGCGTTGCCCAGGGCCTTGTCCAGCCGGGCCCGCTCCACGTTCAGGATCTTGCCGCGGAGCGGCAGGATGGCCTGCGTTTCAGGGTTGCGGCCGCGCTTGGCGGAGCCGCCGGCGGAGTCGCCCTCCACGATGTACACCTCGCAACGGGCGGGGTCCTTCGAGGAGCAGTCCGAGAGCTTGCCGGGCATGCCGAAGGACTCCAGCGGGCTCTTGCGGCGTGCGTTGTCACGGGCCTTCCGGGCGGCCATGCGGGCCTGGGCCGCGGAAATGGCCTTGCGGATGACGTCGCGGGCGGGGCCGGGGTTGCGTTCCAGCCAGTCGCCCAGGCCGTCGGTGACAACGCGCTGGACGAAGCCCTTGACCTCGGAGTTGCCGAGCTTGGTCTTGGTCTGGCCCTCGAACTGCGGCTCGGCCAGCTTCACCGAGATGACCGCCGTGAGGCCTTCACGGATATCGTCACCGGTGAGGTTGTCGTCCTTTTCCTTGATGATGCTCTTCTCCCGCGCGTAGCGGTTGATGAGGGAGGTCATCGCGGCGCGGAAACCCTCTTCGTGGGTTCCGCCCTCGTGGGTGTTGATGGTGTTGGCGTAGGTATGCACGCTCTCGGAATACGCGTTGGTCCACTGCATGGCCATTTCCAGCGCGATGTGCCGTTCCGTGTCCTCGGTTTCGAAGGAGATGACGTCCTCGTGGACAACATCAACCTTTTTGCCCGAATTAAGGTGCTTCACGTAGTCCAGGAGGCCGTCGTTGTACTGGTACACCACGGTGCGGTGCTCAGCGGTGACTTCACCTTCGGTGACCACAACATCAAGGTTAAGATCGTCGTCGGCGTCCGCGCTTCCCGCTGCGGCGCGCTCGTCCGTGAGGGTGATGCGCAGGCCCTTGTTCAGGAACGCCATCTGCTGGAAGCGTGCCCGCAGGGTTTCGAAATCAAATTCCGTGGATTCGAAAATTCCGGCGTCCGGATAGAAGGTCTGGGTGGTGCCGGTCGTTGAGCTTTCTTCACCCTTGACCAGGCTGCCCTGGGGCTTGCCGCCGTCGGCGAAGGACATCCGCCACACGCTGCCCTGGCGCCGTACTTCGGTGTCCACCCTGCTGGAGAGCGCGTTCACCACGGAGATACCCACGCCGTGGAGGCCGCCCGAGACGGCGTACCCGCCGCCGCCGAACTTGCCGCCGGCGTGCAGGATGGTCATAACAACTTCAACGGTGGGCTTGTGCTCGGTGGGATGCATGTCTACCGGGATTCCGCGGCCATCATCAACAACCTTGACACCGCCGTCGGCCTGCAGGACCACCTCAATGTGCGTGCAGTACCCGGCCAGCGCCTCGTCAACAGAGTTGTCCACCACTTCATAAACCAGGTGGTGCAGGCCGCGAGGCCCGGTGGAGCCGATGTACATGCCCGGGCGTTTCCGGACAGCCTCGAGGCCTTCAAGTACGGTGATGTCGCTTGCGCCGTATTCCCGGGGTGTCACGGCTTCCGCCGGCGTGTCGGGGGTAGGGACATCCTCCGCTGCGCGTTCCACTGCCTGGGTATCTGTATTGTCGTTAGCCACAGGTGCTGTCGACTCCTCTTTTTCGATGATGGCCGGCGGCGACCTTCCAGGGGAAAGCATCCGCCAACAGGCACAAGCTGATGGCGCCAACGGACACGTCGACGTGCGGGACCGAAGTCCGCCTGCGGAGAGCGTGCGGAAAACGGACTCAGTCAACGTTTCACCGGCGCCCAGTTATCTGATGTGATTCTATCGTGAAAAGGGCTGCAAACCCGCATTCCGGCAGGCGTCGCGGGACCGGGATGTGCCGATGCGAGGCCATTGACCCCGCCTTGGGCGCCCTCGTGGTCCCGCCTCCGGGTGCCTATACGCCCCAAGGGCGTTAGACCGCCCTACACGCCCCCGGACCAATATTCAAGAGCCGACGGCGGCGGCTAGCCGTACGTATCGCGCGGCCCGCGGCCGTTGACGGTACGTCCGCCCTTGCGCCAGCTGGGTGCCGACGGTCCGAGTACCTGGATGCTGGTGACCACGCCATCGCCCAGCTCCGTGCGGAATTTCTCCAGCAGGCTGTTGCTGAGCAGACGCAGCTGGGTGGACCAGGCCGTGGAGTCGCAGCGGACGTGAAGGGTGGTGTCGGTGAAGCTCTCCGGGGTGCAGTGCGCCGAAATCTCCGGGCCAACCAGCGTGGCCCACTCTGCCATAACCGAACCCACCGCTACCGGCGAGCTCCAGCCACGTTCGGCCACGAGGCGTCCCACCACTTTGCCGAGCCCCAGCGGGTCACGGCCGGTGGAGTGGAACTGGCTGAAGCCCCGGGTATCCCGGATCCCGCCCTTTGTCTTGGCGGCGCCGGCCTTGGGGGGTGCCTTTCGGCGGATTTCGCCGCGTGCGGCCGCGGCCTCACGCATGCGGTTCAGCGCAGCCTGCGGCGCGTCGATGTTGTCAGGATCCCGGCCGGGCTGCAGCCCGCCCTTTTCATCCTTATTCATCGATTCCTCCCGGAATGACCTTCACCCGCCGGCCGGAGAGTTCCTCCGGGATATCGGCGTCGACGGCGGCGGTCACCAGGACCTGTTCCGCGCCGGAGACTATTGCCGCCAGTTTACGCCGCCGTTGCACATCCAGCTCGGCGAAAACGTCGTCGAGGATAAGGATCGGGGCAGACCCGCCGGTCATCGAGTCGTCGAGCATGACGTAGTAGGAAGCGAGCCGGAGGGAGAGGCACATGGACCAGGTTTCGCCATGCGAGGCGTACCCTTTGGCGGGCGCTTCTCCGAGGATCAGTTCCAGCTCATCCCGGTGCGGCCCCACCAAGGAAATTCCGCGCTCAAGTTCCTTGCGGCGGGAGGCCGCAAAGGCCTGGACATAGCGCCCGGTGAGGTCCTCAACGGTGAGGTTCCGCAGATCTTCGGCAGCGGCGGACCCATCCGTCAACGAACCGCCGCCGGCACCCGGTGCCGCGCCGCCGTCGTCGTCCATCAGGTTTTGCAGTGTGGACCGGTAGACGGCGTTGGCTTCCTTGGAGCCATCCGTCAGCTGGGCATAAGCCTTGGCCAGATGCGGGCGCAGCAGTTCAACCAATTCCAGCCGCGCGTGCAGCAGCTCGGCGCCCGCCCGGGCCATGTGCTGGTCCCAAACATCGAGCGTGGCCTCGTGTCCGGCAGTGAATTTTCCGGTTCGGGCGGATTTGAGCAGGGCGTTGCGCTGCTTCAGGACACGGTCATAGTCCGTGCGCGTCGCCGAGTGCCGGGGCATGAGGCTGACCAGCAGCTCGTCGAGGAACCGGCGGCGGTTGGACGGATCTCCCTTGACCAGCGCCAGGTCCTCCGGGGCGAAAAGCACCGTCTGGCAGATTCCCAGGAGATCCCTGGCGCGGACGGGATTGCTGCGGTTGATCCGCCCCCGGTTGGCGCGGCTGGCGTTGATCTCAAGTTCCAACACCGTGGTCTGCCGGCCGCGGACCAGGCGGGCCCGGACCAGCGCACGGTCCGTGCCGAACCGCAGCAGCGGAGCGTCGGAACTGACCCGGTGCGAGCTGAGGGTGGCCAGGTACCCGATGGCCTCCATGAGGTTGGTTTTGCCGATACCGTTTGCCCCGACGAGCACGGTGACACCCGGTTCGAGGGGAAGGTCAACCTGGGCGTAGCTGCGGAAGTCAGTGAGCGAAAGGTGTTCTAGGTACACGCGGTGTTCGACAATTCTCGGAACCCGCAGGTCCCGGGGTGGGTGTTACTTGGCGGGACGGGTGGCATGCCCGCCGAACTGGTGGCGCAACGCTGAAACCATCTTCATCGCGGGCGAGTTTTCTTCGCGGGAGGAAAAGCGTGCGAAAAGTGCAGCCGTGATGGCCGGTGCCGGAACAGCGTTGGCGATGGCTTCCTCAACGGTCCAGCGTCCCTCACCGGAGTCTTCGACATAGTCATCGATGGATTCCAGTCCTGGGTCCTCGTCCAGCGCCTTGACCATCAGGTCCAGCAGCCAGGACCGGACCACGGTGCCCTTTTGCCAGGCGCGGAACGTACCGGGGAGGTCGTCAACAATATCCTTGGCGGCCAGCAGTTCGTAGCCTTCGGCGTAAGCCTGCATCAGGCCGTATTCGATGCCGTTATGGACCATCTTGGCGTAGTGTCCGGCACCGATCCCACCGACGTGGACAAAGCTGTCCGCCCGCTCGCCTTCAGGACGGAGCACGTCAAAAACCGGCAGGGCCCGCTCAATATCGGCAGCGTCGCCGCCGGCCATCAGCCCATAGCCGTTCTGGAGACCCCACACTCCGCCGGAAACACCGCAGTCCGCGAAACGGATGCCCTTCCCTGCCAGCGCGGCACCATGTTTCTGGTCTTCCGTGAAGCGGGAGTTGCCGCCGTCGATCACCAGGTCGCCGGCGTCGAGCTTGTCCCCGAGTTCGGTGATGACGTCATCGGTGATAGCGCCTGACGGGACCATGACCCAGATGAGCCGCGGGGCCGGAACGGCAGCGATGAGCTCATCCACGGAGGCAACGTCGGTGACCTCCGGGTTGCGGTCAAAACCCGTGACCTCAATGCCACCTTTGCGCAGGCGTTCGCGCATGTTGAAACCCATTTTGCCAAGGCCGATCAGTCCAATGTGCACGGGGTCTCTTTTCTGCGCGGGGTTGGCTGTTGCTGGACGGGGCAGCCCAACTAGGTCGCACTAACTGTCGCTATGAGCGCTCATAACGACACTTTCTGCTACCTAGTTGGGGAGGCGGACGGGCATGACCAGGTAACGGTAGTCGTCCTGATCCTCACCGTCGGCGTCTGCTTGGGCCGTGATCATCGCAGGCTTCGGCGCCGTGGTGAAGGAGAACCTGACGTACTTCGTTTCGATGACGCTCAGGCCCTCCACCAGGTAGTGCGGGTTGAAGGCGACGGTGATGTCTTCACCGGAGAGCTGGGCTTCGAGCTCTTCGGAGGCCTGGGCATCTTCGCCGGTGCCGGCGTCCAGGTGCAACAGTCCTTCGGTGAAGGCGAGGCGGACCGGTGTGTTGCGCTCGGCCACCAGCGACACACGGCGGACGGCTTCCACAAGTTCCTGCGTCTGGACGGTGGCGTGGATGGGTGTGGAATCCGGGAACAGCGAGCGGATCTTGGGGTAATCGCCATCGACGAGCAGCGACGTGGTGGTGCGGCCGCCGCTTTCGAATCCGATCAGGCGGCTGTCATCGTCGGCAAGGGCGAGGTTGATGTCGCCGCTGTTGCCAAGGGTTTTGGCCACTTCGTTGAGGGTTTTTGCCTTGACCAGTGCACTGGTGGAAATCCCTGGGGTGGTGGGCTTCCACGGCACTTCGCGCATGGCCAGGCGGTAGCGGTCGGTGGCCAGAAGCGTGATGAGGTCGTCCTCGATCTCCATCCGGACGCCGGTCAGGATGGGAAGGGTGTCATCCTTGCTGGCCGCAATGATCACCTGGGACACAGCCTGGGCAAAAGCGTCGCCCGGGACGGTGCCGCTGATGGCGGGCAACGCAGGCAGCGGCGGGTATTCGGCCTCGGGCATGGTGGCCAGGTGGAAGCTGCTCCGGCGGCAGGTGAGCGTGACTTTGTTGCCATCGGTCTCCACGACCACCGGAGCGGAAGGAAGGCTTCGGCAAATGTCCGCCAGGAGGCGGCCGGAAACGAGGATGGTTCCCTCAGCCGTTATGTCCGCGGGGATTTCCAGCCGTGCGGAGGTCTCGTAGTCAAAGCTTGAGAGGCTGACCGTGCCGGCTTCAGCCTTGAGGAGCAGGCCGGACAGCACGGGAACCGGCGGCCGCGGAGACAACGACCGGGCTGTCCAGGTGACGGCTTCTGCCAGGACGTCCCGTTCGACTCTGAACTTCACGGAAGGGTGCCGCCTTTCATTGCTGCTGCCTTGTCTGAACCGAAAACTCCCACAGGGAGCCCGAAAGTAGTGGCGCCCCAACTACGGAACCTGCATGGTTCGTCGAGTGCTGAACCACAAAGAAACCCGAGGATGGGAGCGCTGCTGACAGCTTAGCCGGAAGATCGCTGATTAACCCATCCCCGGCCAGGACGCCTGGGGTCCGGAGGCCCTTGGGCCTGGGCCGGTTCGGGGTGGGGATCGAGATTGTTATTTGAGGGAAATCAATTTCTTGGGATTAGTAGTGTTAATAACTGCTGTGGATACTGTGGATAACTCGATCCGGCCGCAGAATCCAGCGGTTAAGCCCTGTTCATGGATTGTGGGCGATGCAGGTTTTAAACAGGCTGTGGATGGGGATAACAATTTTTGGGTTTTCGCTGATCCACAGGCGCCTTAAGGGTTTTAAGCCCATTAAGCTCGGTTGTCCCCTTAAGTATCCACAGGGTTATCCACATGCACCTGTTAATAAGGTATAGAGGCGGCGGCTCAGGAGTTGCGCTGCTGCTGCTTGATCCGGTTGGTGAGTTCGGTGACCTGGTTGTAGATCACACGACGCTCAGCCATCAGCTCACGGATCTTGCGGTCTGCGTGGATCACCGTGGTGTGGTCGCGGCCGCCGAGCTCCTGGCCGATCTTCGGCAGGGACATGTCCGTGAGCTCGCGGCAGAGGTACATGGCGATCTGCCGGGCGGTGACCAGCGTGCGCGTCCGGGACTTGCTGCAGAGTTCCTCCATGGTGAGCTTGAAGTACTCGGCCGTCTGGATCAGGATCTGGCTCGACGTGATTTCCTGGGCGCCGTCGTCCGTGATGAGGTCCTTCAGGACCATCTCCGCCAAGGCAACATCGACCGGCTGGCGGTTCAGGCTGGCGAAGGCCGTCACCCGGATCAGTGCGCCTTCGAGCTCGCGGATATTGCTGGAGATCTTGGAAGCGATGTATTCCAAGGCATCGTCCGGGGCGGAGAGGCCTTCGCTGAGGGCCTTCTTCCGAAGGATGGCGATGCGGGTCTCGAGCTCGGGCGGCTGGATGTCGGTGAGGAGGCCCCACTCGAAGCGGGACTTCATCCGGTCCTCGAATCCTGCCAGCTGCTTGGGCGGCAGATCCGAGGTGATGACCACCTGCTTGTTGTTGTTGTGCAGCGAGTTGAACGTGTGGAAGAACTCCTCCAGCGTCCGGTCCTTGCCGGCCAGGAACTGGATGTCATCGATCAGCAGCACATCCACGTTGCGGTATGTGGTCTTGAAGCTGGCGCCTTCGTCGTCGCGGATGGAGTTGATGAAGTCGTTGGTGAACTCTTCGGAGTTCACGTACCGGACCCGGATTCCGCTGTACAGGCGGCGGGCATAGTGGCCGATGGCGTGCAGGAGGTGGGTCTTGCCCAGCCCGGAATCGCCGTAGATGAACAGCGGGTTGTAGGCCTTGGCGGGTGCTTCGGCCACGGCCACGGCTGCTGCGTGGGCAAAGCGGTTGGACGAACCGATCACAAAAGTATCGAAGACGTACTTGGGGTTCAGCCGGCCGAATTCGTGGGAAGTGCTCGGCAGCATGGGCTGCGGCTTCTGTTCGATGAGCTGGTCCGGCGAGTAGGAAGGCTCGACGACGGGTTCCGGCTCTGCGTGGATAGGCACCAGGTCGGTGTCAACGTCGATCGCACAGCGGATGTCTTCGGAGAAGACGTTATGCAGGGCGTCGTCCAGGGCGTCCTTGACCTGGGTCTGAAGGACTTCACGGGTCAGTTCGTTGGGAACGGCCACCAAGAGGGTGGATCCGATCAGGCCCTGGGCCTGCGCCAGGATGACAAAGCCCCGCTGCCGTGGTGAAACGCGGTCGTCCTGCTCGAGCAGGCTCACAACCCGACGCCAGGAACTTCCGACAGTATTGGCGTGGTTGGCTTCGTCTACTGTCAT